>NZ_JACVFB010000009.1 GCF_014529945.1 Chitinophaga varians | reverse complement strand
TGTACCGTTCTCCGTGAAAATCATGCAGCCTTCCACACCGCCTACCGGCATCAGTGTAAATGCAGCAGAAATTTGCGACAAAGGAGATGTGGTACTCACCCTCCAGGGTGGCAGCCTTGGTACCGATGAAAACGGTGCTACCAATGCTACCTGGAAATGGTACATCAACGGTTGCCCGGGAACTGCCAGCAGCACAGCGGTTACGCCTGATGTGATCAGCGCAGATGGCAGAACCGTTACCTTTAAAAATGTATCTACCACCACAACCTGGTTTGTACGCGCTGAAAGCGCCGGTGCTTGCGGTAATACTGCCTGCGCTTCCGCCAAAGTAATCGTGTACGAACTGCCTGCCAAAGCCAATGCAGGAGAAGACAAAACTTTCTGTAACATTACAACGGACCTGAAGCTGGAAGGTAATGATCCGAAAGCTGCCGGCGCAACCGGTACGTGGACGACCAACAACCCGAAAGCGATCATCCGCAATCCGAACCAGCCGGTAACCAATGTATACCTGCCAATCGGAGAAACGGCTACCTTCACCTGGACGATCACCAACGGTGTCTGCGCAGTGACCAGCGACGATGTGGTCCTGACCAACTACGAAACACCTGTTGTGGCCAATGCCGGTGCTGATCAGGAACATTGCGATAATGAAAACTTCACCCTCGACGGCAACGCACCTACGCAGTTTGGCGCTTCCGGTACATGGACAGCCTCCACTACCACCGGTGTGACCATCGACCAGCCTAACAACGCTAAAACGACGGTGACCGTGAAAGCTGGTACTACTGTTACCTTCACCTGGACTATCACCAACGGTACCTGCGCTGCTACTTCTGACAACGTGGTTGTCACCAACTACGCTACCGCAGCAGACGCCAATGCCGGTCCGGACCAGGAAGCATGTAACCAGGCCAGCGACTTCGTGATGAATGCCAACGCACCAAGCGTACCGACTGCCACCGGACTGTGGAAAGACATCAGCCGTATACCTGGAAGAGCGGTGATCAAACAACCTACCAACCCGCTGACTGCTGTAACAGTGCCTGTTGGCGATACCGTGGTACTGGAATGGACGATCACCAACGGTGTATGTAAAACCACTTCCAGCCGAGTAACAATTATTAACTACAAAGCAGCTGCCGTTGCCTACGCAGGTGCTGACCAGGAAAAATGTAATACCAATGCCGACTTTGTGATGGATGCCAATCAACCTGGCTCCTCCAGCGCAACCGGTACCTGGACAGACATCAGCCGTGTACCAGGCAGAGCAACTATCTACGAGCCTAACAATCCGGCTACCAGGGTGAAAGTGCCCGTAGGCGATACCGTTATCCTTAAATGGACCATCGCCAACGGTAAATGTGCCAACACTTCCAGCCAGGTAACGCTGATCAACTACGCAAAAGCACTCGATGCCAACGCCGGACCTGATCAGGAAGCATGTAACCAGCTGACAGACTTCACCCTCGCTGCCGACGCACCAAGCGTGCCTAGTGCAACAGGCTTCTGGTCTATCATCAAAGGCACTGCCGTTATCAGGTCTATCAACAGCCCGGTTTCAAAAGTGAAAGTAAATCCGGGTGATACCGTAACCCTGCGCTGGACCATCACCAACGGTGTATGTAGCTCCACCTGGGACGATGTAACCCTCATCAACTACCTGACACCAGTGGCCGCCAATGCCGGTCCTGATCAGGAACACTGTAACGATGCTACGTTCATCATGAACGCCAGCGATCCGGGTGTACCAGGCGCTAAAGGCGTATGGGTAGTGACCAGCAACAATGCTTCCCTGATCGGTATCAGCAACGCTACAGACAGAAAGGCAACGATTACCGTACCTGCCGGTGAAACAGCACAGCTGACATGGGTAGTAAGCAACGGTAAATGTGCTGCTACCAGCTCCAGCGTAACACTGATCAACCGTAAACCAATTCTGGGTAATACTATCCTGGCCGACCAGACAATATGTATGACTGAAACGCCAACGGCTATACGCGGCAACGCGCTCTCCGGTGGTAATGGTACCTACACTTATGTATGGCAACAAAGCACTACGGGTGCAGCCGGACCGTTCACCAACATCCCGGGTGCTACTACCGACACCTATCAGCCGGGCCTGCAGTCTGCAGATATCTGGTACAGAAGATTGGTATCCTCCGGTGCATGTATCAACAACATCAGCAACGTGGTGAAAATCACCGTTGTCAATAAAGCACCGATAGTTGTGTCTCAACCAGCAGCTATCACCACCGAATGCGTACAGGGTAAAGACTACACTGCCCTCTTCGGTAAACCGGTATTCAGCCACGCACCATATGATGACGTGTCCCTGAGTGTGACATATAATGACGTGACCGTAGTCACCTCACCATGTCTCACTACTATCACCCGTACGTGGACAGCCACCGACAGATGCGGTCTGTTTGTCACTGCCTCCCAGACCATCACCGTAGTGGATACAAAAGCTCCGGTGTTCATCACCCCTGCTCCGGCCAACATCACTGTTGACTGTGACAAGGTCCCGGCTAAAGTAGACCTGATCGCCAAAGATGACTGTGCCGGCAACATCACCATTCCGGTGGTGGAAGTACGGAAAGACATTCCGGGCAACTGCAGCAACAACTACCAACTGATCCGCACCTGGACAGCGAAAGATGCCTGCAACACCGGCGTGACACTAACACAGATCATTACCGTAAAAGACATGACCGCTCCGGTATTCACCATGCAGCCACCAGCTGATGCTACAGTGGATTGCGACAAAGTACCGGCCGGCATCAACCTGACCGCTACCGACAACTGTACTCCGGGCATCATCACCGTTGCCTCCAGAGACTCCATCGTTCGCAAATCAGGTATGTGTAACAGCAACTACACCATCTTCCGTAAATGGACAGCACTGGATGAATGCGGCAACGGTAACACTGTACAGCAGATCATCCGCGTACAGGATACCACCAGACCTGTATTCTCTATGCCTGCACCTAAAGACACCGTGGTAGATTGCGATAAAGTACCAGCATGGCCGGTGATCACCGCTACCGACAACTGCTCCGGTAACATCCAGGTACTCACCAGCTCCAAAACACAAAGAACACCCGGAGCTTGTGCAGGTAACTATCTGGAAATCCGTACCTGGACAGCTACTGACGATTGCGGCAACAAAGCCACCATGCAGCAGACCATCCGCGTACAGGATACCACTAAACCGGTATTCACCGTACTGCCTCCGAGAGATACCACGGTGAACTGCGACGCTATCCCTGCCCCTGTTACCAATGTAACAGCTACGGATAACTGCAGCACCAATGGCAACGGTCTGACGGTAACCCGTCAAACCATTACGGAAACCATTCCGGGTGCATGTGGTAACAACTACCGCATCATCAGGACCTGGACCGCGAAAGACGCTTGCGGTAACATCGCCACCATGAAACAGGTAGTAACCGTACAGGATACCACCCGACCAGTGATCATGCCTGCTCCGGCAGATGTGACCATATACTGTCAGGACCCGATCCCTGCGCCGGTGACCTTAACCGCCACCGACAACTGTGACCCGGCCTTCCCGAAAAAAGCAGTATACAGCGAAGATCCGTTTGTGAAAGATATCTGTAACGGCTATACGATCGTTAGAAGATGGAGCATCACAGACGCGTGCGGCAACAAAGCCAACGATGTTATCCAACGTATCATCATCAAACCTTGTCCGAAACCGCAGCTGAGCGCTACCCTGCCGGCCAACTGCTCCGATAATCCGAGAGTGGCCCTGCAACCGGTAGGTAACGTGAACCTGCCAACCTTTACCCTGGTAGCCGTAACACCTGCCAACGCTGTGACCGGCCTGCCGTTAACACAACGCAGCAACCAGTTCAACCTGAACGGTGCTACATCTGCCTCCTTCATCATGACGGATGGTAAAACAGGTTGCTCTTCCGATACCATGACTTACCAGCTGAACTACATTCAGAAACCGGTAGTCAACCTCGGCAAAGACACCACCATCTGCGGCGGCAACAGCCTCGTACTCGATGCAGGCGCTTCCAACTTTGCCTACACCATCAAGTGGTCTACCGGAGAATCTACTCAACGGATCAAGATCACCCAGGCAGGCACTTACTGGGTCAGCGTAAGCAACGGCCAGTGTATCACCAGCGATACCATTAAAGTTGGGCTCATCCCCACTCCGCTGGTAAGCATTCCGGACACCACCATCTGCCGTGGCCAATCCGTAAAACTGGACGCTTATGTAGACGGCGCTACCTATCTCTGGAGCAATGGCGCTACCACCTCTTCTATCCTCGTCAGCACACAGGAACAATTCTGGGTGAAAGTGATGAAGAGCGCTTGTATCACCATCGACACCGTGAAAGTGAGCGTAAATCCGCCACCGGATATCACCCTGAGCCGCGACACGGCGATCTGCCCTGACCAGTCCATCATGCTCACCGTTACCTCTAACGGCGGCCGCATCAAATGGCAGACAGGCGAAACCAGCAACTCCATCATCGTCAACAAACCTGGCGGCTACTGGGTGGCTGTAAGCAGAGACAACTGCGTGGTAAAAGATACCGTTAACGTAAGAATGAAACCGGGTATCCAGGTAGACCTCGGCCCTGACAGGAATATCTGCCCTGACGGCACCGTTACTTTCAACGGCACCAACACAGACGCAATATCCTACCTCTGGAACGACGGCGATACCAACCCGATCAAACAGGTAAGCCAGGCCGGCAAATACAAACTGGCCGTGATGGACAGGTTCTGCCAACGAGTATACCTCGACAGCGTGAACGTAAACATCACCGGTGTACCGAAAATCAACCTGGGCAACGATACCGTGATGTGTATAGGTGAAACCCTGACACTCCGCGCTGAGGGCAACGGCATCACCAGCGTACGCTGGGATAACGGCAGCACCTCGCCCACCCTGCAGGTTACCAACGGTGGCACTTACACAGTGACCGTGTTCAATGATTGCGGCAGCGCAACAGACGACATCAGAGTCAACTTCACCCAGTGCGAACCGAAACCGCAGTTCCCGAACGCCTTCTCACCAAATGGTGACGGACGGAACGATGTGTTCAGACCAATAGTACGCGGACCTATGTTCGACTACGAACTGCGGATCTTCAACCGTTGGGGCGAACTGATCTTCATCTCCTCCGACAGCCACAAAGGATGGGACGGTAAGTTCAAGGGCAGCCCGGTAGATATCGGCACCTACGTATGGTGGCTCACCTACAAAAAAGTAGCCGGCGGCGCTTCCAATGTTATCAAAGGCGAAGTGACCGTGGTAAGATAAAAGTGTAATCGAATACTCCTGTTGCAGAAAGCATAAGGCCTCCGGGCTTTATGCTTTCTGCTTTTTAAGCCCTCTGCCACGCTCTTTTTTGTGATTCTTTCCCTATCATTGTCCTTTAATTTTGTCAAGCTTATGTTTAAGTATTGTGTCAGTGTGTTGTTGTTGACAGCATGCAGCGTGCTCCCGGGAAAAGCGCAGTATACCGGTAATCTGGACCTGATTCCGCGCCCCACGCAGCTTACAGCCGGCAGCGGCTTTTTTCATCTCAACGGGCAAGCGCTCGTTTTCCCGGGAAAGGATTTCCGGCCAGCCTCACAACTGCTGAAGGAAATGGGCGCCTTCCCGGCCAACGGGAAAACCCGCTCCACGATCCTCTTCAGACAGGCTAACGCCACCACCATACCACATCCCGATGGGTACCGCATCCGCATCTCGCCCACGGCGATAACCATCGACGCCCGCAGCAACGCCGGCGCCATCAATGCCGCACTGGCGATTGTACAACTCAGCTGGCTGCAGCCCGACCGTACGCTGCTCCCCTGTGCAGATATTGCCGATCAGCCACGCTTCGGCTACCGCGGTGTACACCTCGATGTGTCCCGCAACTTTTTCCCGGCGACTTATGTTAAACGCTTTATCGATCTGATGGCGCTATATCGCATGAACACCTTCCACTGGCATCTGACCGACGGAGCCGGCTGGCGACTGGAAATCAAAAAATATCCGGAGCTAACCCAACAAGCGGCATGGCGCAACACCGCCAACTGGAAAGAATGGTGGAAAAGCGATCGCCACTATTCCCATGAAGGAGACCCTAACGCCTACGGCGGTTACTATACACAACAGGAAGCGAAGGACATCGTAGCCTATGCTGCCGCCCGGGGTATTACCGTGATTCCGGAAATAGAAATGCCCGGCCACTCAGAAGAAGTCCTGGCCATGTATCCCAACCTGTCCTGCTCCGGTATTCCTTATAAAAATTCAGAGTTTTGCCTCGGCAATGATTCTACATTCTATTTTCTCCAAAATGTCCTGGATGAAGTAATGGCCATCTTCCCGTCCCGGTACATTCACATTGGCGGTGATGAAGCGTCTACCAAAGCGTGGAAACAATGCCCCAAGTGCCAGCAGCGCATCCACACGGAGCATCTTAAAGATGAAAAGGAGCTGCAGAGCTACGCCATCCGCCGCATGGAAAAATTCCTGATTTCCCGTCATCGCAAACTGCTCGGATGGGATGAAATACTGGAAGGCGGCCTCGCACCGGAAGCCACGGTGATGTCGTGGCGCGGCGAGAGCGGCGGTATCGCGGCAGCCAAAGCTGGCCACGATGTCGTGATGACGCCCGGCGCTTATTGTTACTTCGACAGCTATCAGGCCGACCCGGTTACCCAACCGGAAGCGATCGGAGGATTCCTTCCGCTGGAAAAAGTCTACAGCTATGAACCCGTTCCGCGGGAGCTCGACAGCGCCGCGGCTAAACATGTACTGGGCGCGCAGGCCAATATCTGGACAGAATACATTCCTAATTCCTACCACCTCGAATACATGACCTATCCCAGGATGATAGCCCTGTCTGAGGTCGTATGGTCTGATACCTTGCACAAAAAATGGGACGATTTCCATCAACGGATACAATCCCATTATCTCTTACTCCAACGGCTAAACGTAAATTACTACCGCCCTTCCTATGCAGTGAGCATCCATCCGGAAATCATTACCACACAGCATGAGGCGGCCATTACCTTCAGCTCAGAGCAGTATCGTCCACAGATACGTTACACCCTGGACGGCTCCACGCCCACCCCGCAGTCAACGTTGTACAACGGCCGATTTGCGGTAAAAGGCACTGCGGTTGTAACAGCGGCCATCTTCCAGGACACGCTGCTGAAAGGCAAACCAGCAGTGCTTGCGGTAGACGATCATATTGCTCTGGGCAAAAAAGTGATCTATAACAGACCTTACAACGAAAAATATGCAGCGCAGCGGGAAGCCACGCTGGTGAACGGGTACCGGGGTTCATTAACCTATGGGGATGGCCAGTGGCAAGGGTTCCTGGGCGACATGGACGTTACGGTGGACCTGGAAAAAGTAACGCCACTGCATACACTGTCTGTCAATTTTATGCAGCTGACCGGCCCGGGCGTTTATATTCCGGCATGGGTGGAGGTACAGTTATCTGACGACGGACAACATTTCCGGACAGTACAACAGATCAACAATGACGTCCCTGTTAGCTTGTCTACACTGGCTTTCAAAGATTTCAAATTCAATCTTGGTCAACAGCAGGCACGTTACGTACGCATCCACGCAAAGAACGAACAACGTGGGTTCATGTTTACCGACGAGATCATTATCTACTGATAAAAAAATCCCCGCAAAGCGCTACGAAAGGCTTTGCGGGGATATATAATTTTAAATTCTCTTAGTGGCTGCTGCGTATGATGCGGCTACGTTCGTAGTCCACCATGCCGTTAAAGCCGCTCACCGGTTTCAGTGACGGGATCGCCTGACGCAGGTCATTCAATTCACTGCTGGCGACACGGGCGCTGGAGGTATAACTACCGGTAGTCAGATAATTAACGATCGCTTTCAGGTTGTCATCTTTCTGTGTATTTCCCCACGGCACATTCACGTAATCATTAGCAGGCGCATTCACATCAATACCAGTGAAATATCCTCCCTCTCCATTCGCATTTTTTGTCTCGAAGTTAATAGCATACAGGTCTGCCAGATATTTCTGATTGTGATTCTGATCAAACACAGAAATATTAAAATCGATAAAGCCGACCGGCTTGCCGTATGTCTTAGCCCCTACCAGTTTCACGGACATATACGGCTTCAGGTTGTTCAGCGTCAACTCGCTGGCGGACGCCGTATTACCGGTGGTAATGAAGAACACATTGTCCAGATTGAGCTTGCTGGTAGTCGCCGCAAATTTGGTGGTGGTGGTCAGTTTAACTTCCGAGATATGGGCCATCAGCTTGTCATTAAAGATCGTATTGTACATCAATTGACCTGCTGCGCCAGCAGGCGCAATGGCATTGTCAAGGTATTCTGCCGTGGACACCGCACCTCCTCCATTGTAGCGGAAATCCACTACGAGGTTGGTAATGCCCTGCGACGCAAATTTGGCGAATAGCTGGTCCAGCACCGTCCGTGTATAGGTATCCTGGCCGTTGCTGTTGATAATGCTGGAGAAAGTATACATCGAAAAATAACCCACTTTCTTCGCGATGTTATTTTTGTCTGTTACAGTAAACACCGTATCAAATACAACAGGATTGATATTGTAGCTGCCAGTGGTAAGCGTTTTCGTGATGGTGCTTCCGTCCAGGCGTTTAAATCCGAGCGTTACAGAGGTGCTGTTGAAGATAGCGTTATACAATGACAGCAGGAAAGTTTGATTGGTAGAGATATTGCTGTTACCGTTTACAGAGATGATTTCCCAGCCGCGGGTAACGCCGATTTGTCCGGCAGGGCCGTTCTTATCAGCATACAATATAAAGATGTGGGCGTTGTTGCTATTGTCCAGCGCCACACCATAATCCAGTCCGAAATCGCCGTTGTTGGTAGCCGCAAAAGTCTGTGCCGAGATACCGTTCATCAGCTTATTGGTCAACACCCCATTGCGGTCCAGGAAGCTGTAATGATCATAGGGCTTCGTCGTCACCGGATTAATGGCGTATGATTTCATGACAGACAGCAGGCTGTCGGCATTGGCATATTTGGCATCCATCGGGTTGAGGGACTGCACATTGGCGTACCAGTAGTAGGTAGGTAACCCGGCAGACGCGTTGCGGCCGCCGTCTGCATAGGAGACTTGCATGATCTGATACATCAGGTATTTCAGGGAATCTTCGTAGGCAGATGCCGGCTTACTGGTGGTATCTATACCGGACGGTGCAGGCCCCGAATTTTTATTGTCTTTGCGGCAGGCCGTCCATAAAAGTACGCAGGCAATGCCGGTAAGGGCGATCCTGGCTCCTGAGGTAAACAGATTTGTATGCATAATAACGGTTATGACTATTTGAAATACTACGGGTGCGCCGCCAATGTCTGTCTTGTCCAGAATTCTGTGGAAAAGAACAGCATCATTTTCATGCGGGTTTCTTCATCCGGCATGGCCGGTGCGCCGCCATCCTTGCTGGCTTTGGCTTGTTTTTCCCGCAGAATTTTCTCCTGCTCCCGACGTTCGGTCGCGCTCAGGGAGTTTACTTTAAAACGGTAAGCCACCGGTTTATCGTATCCGGCAGGTATACCTGCCACTGAAAGTGGTACGGCCAATTCGCAAACCAGGTTGCCTGCTGCGTCGAAAGCCGCGGCGGTACGAATACCATTGGTATTGGCGACCGGGACGTTACCGTCAGCTACGCCGGTAAGCCCTTCTACTTTAATCTGTTTCACATTCGCAAGGGCCTGTCGTCTCCATTCTTCCGCCAGCTTCTGGCGGGATTCCTGCGGTACGTCAGGGGTATTATTGATTTCCCCTACCAGCGGGAAGGTGATCATGGCACCTCCTTTCTTTTTCCCCGTGGGGTTGATGGACACACTCAGTCCGGAACGAAGAATACGTTGCTGGCTTATCTTATCAGGCACGCTCACGATCAGGAACAGGGTATCCTTATTATTGGCGATCGTATAAAAGAGTTTGGTATCGTTGTTATAAAACTGCAGTGGCTTAGGCCATTCTGTTGCCTGGCCATCAATGCTGATGTTTTCGGGGGCCCATTTATTGGGCTCGCTATCCTGCGCGTTGACATTTACCTGCCATAGCAGTGCGGCTGCTAATGCTACCCCTGCCATGCGTACGTTGATACTGTTCATGCTTTTGTTTTGATTGCTGTTTACGCTTGCAAGGATAACAAACAAATCTGAAACAATTTACATAAAAAGTGGGGAAGACAGGAAAAAGAATCGATGAAAGGGGTTGCCGGGAAGATAGAATCGGTATTTGCTCATTTGAAATTTTGTTATTTGATTATTTACGGACTGCTATGAAAAACAGTCTATAAATAATCAAATAACAAAATGGTAAAATATCTGACTAATAAAGAAGTCTGGCTTTGATCGTATGTTTCACGTCTTTCAGCAATGCCAGGGCTTCCTGAGACAGCTGACGATCTACGTCGAGCACCACATAACCAATCTGATCGTTGGTTTTAAGATACTGTCCGAGGATATTGATTTTGTTTTCAGACAGGGCCGTGTTGATGGCAGACAGCACACCCGGTACGTTCTGGTGTACGTGCAGGATACGATGGGTATTTTCGATCGGCGGCACGCTGATGGCGGGCACCGTATGAGAACCAAAGCTGGCGCCTTTTTCAAGGTAGTTGAGCAGTTTGGCGCTCACATCGAGGCCGATGTTATGCTGCGCTTCCTCCGTACTGCCACCGATATGCGGTGTGAGGATCACGTTCGACAGTTTCTGCAATGGTGTGGTGAAAGCAGCGCCGTTTTTTTCCGGTTCTACCGGGAACACATCTACGGCGGCGCCGGACAGCTGGCCGCTTTCCAGGGATTCTTTCAGTGCTTCCAGGTCCACCACTTCTCCCCTTGCATAGTTCAGGAAGATAGCGCCTTTCTTCACGTAGGAAAGGGTTTCCCGGTTGATCATCATCTCGGTGGTCCTGTTGGAAGGCACGTGCAGGGAGATGATATCTGCCTGTTCAAACAGTTCCTTCAGGGAGCGCTGTTGCACCGCATTGCCCAGCGGCAGTTTGGTCTCTGCGTCATAATACATCACGTTCATGCCCATGCCTTCGGCCAGCACGCTCACCTGGCTACCGATGTTACCATAACCAACGATACCCAGCGTTTTGCCTCTCAGTTCATAACTGCCTTTGGCCTCTTTCATCCAGATACCGTTATGCGCAGCGGCGTTTTTATCAACAATGCGGCGGATCAGTACAATAGACAGCCCAATCACCAGTTCCGCTACTGAACGGGTATTGGAATAAGGGGCATTGAAAACAGCTACGCCATGTTCTGTGGCTGCTTTAAGGTCTACCTGATTGGTGCCAATGCAGAAACACCCGATTGCCTGCAGTTTCTTCGCAGCCTCCAGCACCTTGCGGGTGACTTGTGTTTTGGAACGGATACCTAATAAATGAACATCCTTGATTTCGTTGATCAGATCTGCTTCACTGAGCGCTCCGGCCACTTTGCGTACCGAATAGCCTGCGGAGGTAAATTCCGCCACAGCGGCGTCACTGATATTCTCCAACAATAAAATGCTGATCTTTTCCTTCGGATAACTTGTAGACTTTACCTGTTCCATAATATTATTAAGAATTATATATATATTTCACACTCGCAATTGGCTTAATAATTGCGGTTACGCGGGACTAACAAGGCCACAAACCTACTCTATGTTGGGGAATAATCAAATACTGTCATAGTCAAATTCGATTTTTATCAAAAAAACAGGCATCTACCCCTGTTTTTTTTGATGATTTAATGATCAACAGGCTTAAAAATGTATTAAAAGCGGGTTGGATGCCTGGTAATATTTGGTACACATTGACAATGAGTATAATTTTAACGCCTTGAAAATATTGAGAGAGAATAAGCATTAAGTAAGTCAGTGAATCACCTCTAATGAAGCGATTGAAAGCAGTAAGCATCATCTTATCTATCACGGGAATTGCCATTATCTCCAGCTGCCAGGGCAATGCAGCACGCAGGGAAGCTAACAGAAAAAAAGCCATATCAGACAGTACCCTGTATACGCTTAATTTAACAGAAGCACAGCGGGAAGCCATCCTTAAGGCACCACACACCGTACAATTACAACGGGAACTGAATGCATTTTATACCGGGAAACTATTACGCAGCGGCTTTAACGGCGCTATCCTGGTAGCTAAAAAAGGCGTTATCATCTTTGAACAATATCATGGTTTGGAGAACTACCGGACTAAAACACCGGTGGTAGACAGTTCCGCATTCCAACTGGCATCCGTCTCCAAAACCTTTACCGGCGCAGCTGTGCTGTGGCTGGCAGAGAAAAAGAAACTGAGCCTGGAAGATTCCGTTCAGAAATTCTTCCCCGAATTTCCGTATAAAGGAATCAATGTACGCATGCTGCTCAATCATCGCAGTGGCTTGCCCAACTATCTTTATTTCTGCGACAGCCTCTGGAAAGATCAGGCGGCCTTCATCACCAACGATCAGGTGATCCGGCTGATGGAACAACACAAGCCTCCTATCCAGCACCTGCCGGACACCCACTTCCAATATTGTAATACGAACTATCTCCTGCTGGCCTCCATTATTGAAAAAGCTACGGGACAGAAATACGCGGACTTCATGCAGCAAACATTCTTCAAACCCCTGCAGATGGTCAATACCTTCGTCTATGACCCGGCTTCCACGCCGCGTCGTCACCAGACCCAAAGCCATAAATATAATGGTCAGGCCGAACCAGACACCTACTTCGATGGTGTGATGGGCGACAAAGGCATCTACAGCACGGCCCGCGATATGCTTAAATGGGACCAGGCATTGTATTCCGGTCAACTGCTGGATTCTGCCACGCTGAAAGCGGCCTATACTCCCTACAGCCACGAAAAGCCAGGCATCCGTAACTATGGACTGGGCTGGCGTTTGATGGTATACCCCGACAGCACTAAAAATATTGTCTATCATAACGGCTGGTGGCATGGTAACAACACCGTGTTCTATCGCTTTGTGCAGGACACTACTACCCTCATCATTCTGGGCAACAAATACAACCGCGGTATTTATCAGGCGGTAAAACCCATCCGCGAAATGATGGGCCATGGTGATGGTGAAGAAGCCGGCGCGGAATAGTTTCACGCAAAGGCGCAAAGCAGCAAAGAGCGCAAAGATTTTTTAAGACTAACAACAAAGAAAGCAAAGGGGCGAAGATCAACATTTGATCTTCGCCCCTTTGCTTTCTTTGTTGTCTTAATATATTTTCTTTGCGCTCTTTGCTGCTTTGCGCCTTTGCGTGAACCCTCCGAGCTGGCGGGCACTACCCGTGCTTTCTATTCGGCAACACATTGTCCCTCGTCCACGTAATTTCTCCGGTGAAAGCATGTTTCCTGACGGGGCAAGCCTCTTTCAGACAATAGTGGCAGCAGGAAGGAATACAGGGGTCCATATGAATAAAGAACTCCACCTCACTTCCTTCAAACCCTTTATTGACGAGCACTTCCACCCGTTTCATTTCATCATGGGCTTCGGTCAGCGTGAGGTAGTAAGGCATCGTAATATGACAGTCGATGTGGTAGTTGTTGCCGTACTGCTGCACCCGCATATTGTGGATGTCTATCCAGTTGGGCACGCGCGCTGCAGAGAGGATCGCGATCACCTTATCGACCACCTGCATATCTGTTTCATCCATCAGGCCTGAAATAGAGCGGCGCATCAGTTGATAACCTTTGGTAAGAATGAGGATGCTCATCAGCACGGAAACGGCCGGGTCGAGCCAGTTCCAACCGGTGAAGTGGATGACGCCCAGCGCAATCATCAGGCCCACGCTGCTGTATACGTCTGTCATGATATGCTGGCCGTTACCACTCAGCGTGATAGAGCCCAGCGTACGGCCGGAGCGGATCAGATAGAGGCCCAGCAACAGGTTGGCCAGTGTGGTGGAACCGAGCAGCCACAAGCCGCTGCTCATTTCATGCAGCTCCTTTGGCGTGATAAAATACTGTACCGCTTTAAAAAGGATGAGTACCCCCGCGAAGAAAATCATGGCGCCTTCAAAGCCGATGGAGAAAAACTCCACTTTGCCGTGTCCGTAAGGGTGATTGGCATCTTTGGGCTTACCGGACAGGTATATGCTATAACTGGCAAAACCTCCGGCCACCACGTTGATAATAGATTCCATCGCATCAGAGAGGATAGCCACGGAATGGGTCAGATAGTAGGCCACGAACTTGGCCACGGTCAGGATGAAACTAACAATAAGCGACACCAGGATGACGCGTAATTCTCTTCTTAGCAAGTAGATCAGATTGTATGGGTGTGAAAGTACAAAGGTACGGTTATTACTGTATCGCTCCCACTGCGGTCGCTGTGAAAATTAATATTCCCGTAACACCGGCCCGCCAAAATTTTACGAAATTAATAGACTAAATAACCGCCCCCTAACGTAAACCCATAAACGAAATGAACAGTAGAGAAATCCGGGCCAATGCTGTGGTAGACGAACTTTTTGGTTTGTACGAGCAATATGGCCATCATGCCTATGGAGAACAGGTGACTATGTTGATGCATATGATGCAATCCGCCCTCATAGCCGAACAGACCGGTTTCGATGATGAAATGATATTGGCAGCCTTTCTGCACGATATTGGCCACTTCTTTGAAAGTGGCGACCAGATGGACATCTACGGTGCGCAGGCACACGACACCGTGGGATACCGTTATCTCACCTCCTGCGGATTCCCTCCCAGAATGGGACAGCTGGTAGCCAGTCATGTTGCCGCCAAAAGATACCTCACATGGACAGACAGCGCCTACTACGATACGCTTTCAGACGCCAGCAAGGAAACATTACGATACCAGGGTGGCCCGATGACAGCCGCCGAAGCCACGATATTCCGTGCCGATCCGCTGTTTGAACAGTACATTCAGTTAAGGATCTGGGACGATATGGGGAAAGACCCGGACATGCCGGTAGCGCAGCCAGACCTGGAAAGGATGCGAACCCGCATGCTCCGTTACCTGCTGGCATATGGACAACTGGGAGATTAATTCTATATTGCCATGGTATGAAACTCAGAGAAGAAATACTATCGGCCCACAGCAAAGAACATTCCCTTTACATAGCCGGCTGGATTGGCGGCGATGCCGCGCGGTTCCGGCAACTGATGCAGCTTTTTCTGGAAGACGAATACCGGGTAGTGCAACGAAGTGCCTGGATCATCAGTCTGGTCGCAGATAAACATCCGGAGCTGATGGTCCCTCACCTGCCGCAAATGGTGGCCCGTATGGAAACCGATGGACTGCCTTCGGCGGTGAAACGGAACGTGCTGCGGGTATTGCAGGATATTACCCTGCCGCCCGATCTGCACGGACCTATCATGAACGCCTGCTTTCAATACCTCGAGGACCCTAAAGAGATGATCGCCATTAAAGCCTTCGCCATGACGATATTATCCCATCTCGCGGTGGCTTATCCGGATATTAAGAATGAAATACGGATCCTGGTGGAAGACCTGCTGGAGCATGAGCCTTCTCCGGGCATCCGTTCACGCGCGAAAAAGGTGTTGAAAGCAATTGCCCCTTCTGCATTATCGTAGCAGCCTTTTTTACCAAACAAAGAAGCGGCACAACAGGTAGATGATACCTGCTGGTGCCGCTGTATAAGTTGGGTACCAATTAAGCTTTGTCTTCCGGTTTGCTTTCAGCAACGCGAGGTTCCTTCGGCTCTTTTGGCTCTCTGGGTTCTTTTGGTTCCTTTTCTTTTTTCTTGGCAGTCTTTGGTGCGAAGATGGCGATCATGCGTTTACCTTCCATGGTAGGCATGCTTTCCAGGCCGCCTACTTCAGCCAGCCTTTCAGCGAACTTCAGCAGGATCAGCTCTCCACGCTCCTTAAACATGATAGCACGACCTTTGAACTGTACATAGGTTTTCACCTTGTTACCTTCTTTCAGGAAGTTCTCCGCATGTTTGGCTTTAAAGTCAAAGTCATGATCATCGGTGTTAGGCGTAAAGCGGATTTCTTTCACCTCGCTTTTGTGCGCCTTCGCCTTCATTTCCTTTTCCTTCTTTTTCTTTTCGTAAAGGAATTTATTGTAGTCGATGATACGGCATACGGGGGGCGCGGCATTAGGGGATATTTCCACGAGGTCGAGGCCTTGTTCCTCAGCCATACGCAGGGCGTCCTCCGTTCTGTAAACGCCTACCTCCACATTTTCACCTACCAGTCTGACCTCAGGAACACGGATCATTCTGTTGGTCCGGTGTTCTTGTTGTTGTTCCCTGCGGAAATTCGGGTTTCTGCCCCGATTATTACCGCCAAAATTTGGTCTGGGTTTTTGTTGCATTAAAAAAATTAAGATTTATTAATTATTGTTCATAGTCCATGGTCCATATCCCACACATGGACCAAAAACAACTTATACAAAAATAAGGGGAAAATTCTGTGCAATTAACATACCTGAATTCAGGAATGTTCATTGTTTTATATACTTCTTTTCCACATTTAAGTATGTTACTCGATTGGCTTGCGGTTGATCACCTCTTCATTTACCAGTGTGGTAAACTGTTCCAGGGTCATGGTTCCGAGGTCACCTTTGGCTTGCCGGCGAACAGCGACGATATTGTCGGCCGCTTCTTTTTCGCCGAGGACCAGCATATATGGTACTTTGGCGAGTTCTGTATCGCGGATTTTCTTACCTATTTTTTCGCTTCTGTCGTCAATCTCAGCGCGAATTTCCGCTTTTTTCAGCAATTCTGCCACTTTTTCTGCGTAGGCCTGGGTTTTCTCGCTGATAGGCAGGATTTTCACCTGTGTAGGCGCCAGCCACAGCGGGAATTTGCCCGCACAGTGTTCGATCAGTACGGCGATGAACCTTTCCAGCGAACCGAATGGCGCGCGGTGGATCATGACCGGGCGGTGACGCTGATTGTCGGCGCCGATATATTCCAGTTCAAAGCGCTCCGGCAGGTTGTAGTCCACCTGGATCGTCCCCAGCTGCCATTTACGGCCGAGGGCATCTTTCACCATGAAGTCCAGTTTCGGGCCGTAGAAAGCCGCTTCACCGTATTCAATCACCGTGTTCAGTCCTTTCTCCGCCGCAGACTCAATGATGGCCTGCTCAGCCAGGTTCCAGTTCTCTTCTGTACCGATATACTTGCTGCGGTCTTCCTTGTCGCGCAGGGAAATCTGAGCAGTGTACTCCGTAAAGCTGAGGCTGTTGAACACATACATCACCAGATCGATCACTTTCTGAAATTCTTCTTTTACCTGGTCAGGACGGCAGAACAGGTGGGCATCGTCCTGAGTAAACCCTCTTACGCGGGTCAGGCCGTGCAGTTCACCGTGCTGCTCGTAGCGGTATACCGTACCGAATTCCGCGAAACGTACCGGCAGGTCTTTGTAAGACTTCGGAGAGCCTTTATACAGTTCGCAGTGGTGCGGACAGTTCATGGGTTTCAGCATGAACTCCTCGCCTTCTTCCGGTGTGTGGATAGGCTGGAAGCTGTCTTTACCATATTTCTCGTAGTGACCGGAAGTCACGTACAGGTTTTTGTTGCCAATGTGTGGAGTGACCACAGGCAGATAGCCGCTGGCCAGCTGCGCTTCCTGGAGGAAACGTTGCAGGCGTTCCCGCAGCATAGCGCCTTTGGGCAGCCACATAGGAAGGCCCAGTCCCACTTTCTCGGAGAACATGAACAGTTCCAGTTCCTTGCCCAGTTTGCGGTGATCGCGTTTCTTCGCTTCTTCGATCAGTGTCAGGTATTCGTCCAGTTCTTTCTGGTTCGGGAACGTGATACCATAGATGCGGGTCAGCATCTTGTTTTTCTCATTACCGCGCCAGTAAGCACCCGCGATGCTGGTCAGCTTAATGGATTTGATGAAGCTGGTGTTCGGGATGTGGGGGCCACGGCACAGATCTGTAAAACCACCCTGGGTATAGAAAGTGATGCTACCGTCGGGCAGTTCATTGATGGTTTCTATTTTGTAAGGGTCGCCCTTCTCTGTGAAATAAGCCAGTGCATCGGCTTTGCTCACGTCTTTGCGAACGTATTCGCTGTTCTTTTTGGACAGCTCTACCATCTTGGCTTCTACCGCTTTCAGGTCCTCTTCGGAGATGGTGCGGTCGCCCAGATCAATATCGTAGTAAAAACCGTTTTCAATAGAGGGACCGTAACCCAGTTTCACGCCGGGATACAGCGCTTCCAGAGCTTCGGCCATCAGGTGAGCGGAAGAATGCCACATGGTGGATTTACCATCTGTATCCGTCCACGTCAGGAGCTGTAACGTAGCATCCGTTGTAACCGGGCGTGTAGCGTCCACTACCTGCCCATTAACTTTTGCAGCCAATACTTTACGTGCCAATCCTTCGCTGATGGATTTGGCAATGTCCAATGCAGTTACTCCTGGTTCATACTGACGAACTGCGCCATCCGGAAAAGTGATATTTATCATACGTTTTACTATTAGCGTCATACTTTTTCATATGCGCTATATTTCCTTTATAAAATGTTTGCGAAGTTAAGAAATAGTTTGTTAGCTTTTTGCTTAGTCCGCCAGCGAATTCCAAGGAATTTAAAAATAATGGTCCGCGCAGCGGTGGGGTATCAGTCCGGAAAGTCAACAAAGCCTGTAAATATAATGAAATTACCCCACTTTACAAAACTGATGATCGGCGAATGATCAGAAAGTTGACAAAATCGTTATTGCGGATGGTGGGTTGACGAGAATTTGATTGTCATCCGGCGATATACCTGCCTTTGACAGGCCAACTCCCCATACAGAGCCACCACAGCCAACTACATTCATTTACTTTTTTCTGAAAGACAATTTCCCTACCTCATTTTTCATCTCCCGAAAACAGGATTTTTAAAATTTGTTGTGCAATAAATTGGGTTAATAAAGCAGGTGCAATAAATTTGTTTTTATATCTTAAAATTATTCTTTTTGTATAATTAATAATCATAAAATAGTATATATATCAGAACCAAAACGTAATCCTTTATTAGCCGGTGGCAATCTTCGGATTTATAACATCTTAAAAGATGAACTTAAAATGGATGCCGCCAATGCCCGGGAGTTGCTGGCGGAAATCGACAATATCGTCAATGATCGCTTTCAGGACATCATACGATATGCTAAAGCCGTAGCCGAAATCAATGAAAGGAATATCAATGAAGGACTAAATCGAATTGAACATAAAACAGACCAAATAGATAAAACAAATAAGCAAAATCTTGAGCTGTTGGGCAAACGAATAGAAAGTACCGCCGACAAACTGAACCGGATTGAGGCAGAAGTCAAAGACCCTTTCAATCCAGGCTTCATGTATTGGCTCCATTGGTTTCTGATTGTCATAGGGGCTGCTATGATGGTATTCCTTGTAGTGTTAGCAAGTCGATAAAGACCACGCTGAAAAAATCTATTCAAAGATGAGTACAACCGGGCTTTTACAATATATAGCCATTACAGGCACAATTCTGAGCATGATTACAACATGGGCCTTTCTCAAGTTTAAGTAACCTTTAAAACCACTAAAAAACATCTACTATGATCGCCAGCAACGACGAAATCTATAACATTTTCAGAAAAGATCTTCATCTCAGTGAGGAGAAAACCAGGCAACTGGTCTCAAAAATGGATACTGCAATTAATAAAGCCCAGGCAGATAAGTTTGCTTCAAAAAGCGAGGTTAAAGAAGTCTCCCTCAAACTGGAATTTGTAACCAAAGAACTCGCAGAAATAAAAACAGAGGTAAAAGGACTTGTTGGCCACCTTTCTACAAGGATAGCAATATTCATGACTATCGCCGTTGGCATTATAGGCGTACTAATGCGCTTCGTGAAACTATAACCTTCAAAACTGAAAATTATACGTCACCGCGGGAATAATCGGAAACAACGACACCTGCTTGGCCGTGACTTTCAGCGACCCATCCACCGCCTTTCCCTCCTGATCAAAATAAATGAAATAAGGATTTTTCCTGCTGTACACGTTATAGATCGAAAAGGCCCAGCTGCCCCTGAACCGCTTGTTCTCCCGCTTCGGTTTCGGTGTATAGATAGCAGACAAATCCAGCCGGTTATACGGCGCCATGCGATAGGAATTGATCTTACCATATCCTTGTACCAATGCCCCTTCCATGAAGTAGAACTGTTCAGGCATCGTAGTAGTATTGCCGGTACCATAGATGAACACCCCGGAAAAAGTCCACCGTTTATTTAATTCATACATCGCTACTGCCACGAAATCATGCCGCCGGTCGTATTTTGCCGGGTAGCGCTTGCCTTCATTCAATAACGGGAACTGCCGCCAGGTCCATGCCAGCGTATATCCCAGCCAGCCGGTCAACGCCCCTTTCTTTTTATTGACGAACAACTCCAGCCCATAGGCCTGCCCTTTGCCAAATACAAAATCCAGTTCGGGATCAGACAACGATGGCGTATAACCTTCCCGGTATTCTACCTGGTGGTACATCTCTTTATAGTATACCTCGGCAGAGGCTTCGTACATGTTGTTTTTAAAATTGCGGAAATAGCCGGCGGAATATTGCCACGACTCCTGTGGCTTTACGCGGTAGGTACTGGGCATCCACACATCGGTCGGCAATGTGGTACCGGCATTGGACACCAGGTGGATGAACTGATAATTACGGGTGAACGACGCCTTGACGGCATTGTCATTGTTCCAGGAATAACGCAGGATAAGCCGTGGCTCGAGACCACCATAGCGGACTACCGGCGCTCCACGGCCGTATTTCACGCTATCTGTTTTCTGACCGGCAGCATCCCGGATGTAACGGGTATAAGGCCCTATCTGCATAAATCCGCTGAAACGCACACCGGCATTGAGTTGCAGATGTGGAGAGATCTCCCAGTCGTCCATCAGGTACGCCCCCACTTCATGCGCATATTTCTTGTAGGCATTTTCCGGCGGCGCAAATATCGTGGAATCCTGTCCGCCGCTGACAGTACTGGGCGTGAACACATGGTAAATATAATTGCCCCCAAACTTAATATGGTGGCGGGGACTGGGGTAATAATCAAAATCCAGTTTCGCGTTGCCATCGCTGATGCCGGATGACAGGCGAAGATCAAAATTATTCTGCCGGGCGCTGAACTGGAATTTATAATCATTATAAATAAGGGACAGGTTGGCAAACAGCTTACTGTTGAACACATGGTTCCAGCGCAGGGTGGCGGTACTATTGCCCCATGGGATCTTCACCAGGAACTTACGGTTGTTGCTCGAGAAACTAAAGACATCCCGACCGATGTACCCACTGAGATACAGCCTGTCTTTGTCCGACAGGATGTAATTCACTTTCATGTTCAGGTCATAAAAATAATATCCGGTGCCCTTGTAGGACGAATTGTTGACAACAGGTTTGGTCAGCAGATCAATATAAGTACGCCGGGCAGAGACGATAAAAGAGGCTTTGTCTTTTTTAATAGGCCCCTGTAGCGACAACCGCGAGGCGATCAGCCCTATCCCGCCCTCTCCCTGAAAGGTCTTATTGTTGCCTTCTTTCATGTTGATGTCCACTACCGACGACAGGCGGCCTCCGTAATTGGCCGGCATCCCGCCTTTGATCAGCGTAGTATTTTTGATGGCATCGGCATTAAATACAGAGAAAAAACCAAACAGGTGACCGGTGTTGTATACCGGCGCTTCATCGAGCAGGATCAGGTTTTGGTCCGGTCCGCCGCCGCGTACATAAAAACCGGCATTGCCTTCCCCGGCGGCCTGTACACCCGGCATCAGCTGCAGCGCCTTCAGGATGTCCGTCTCCCCCATCAGTGCCGGCAGCTTTTTCACCTGCTGTGCAGACATTTCCACGCGCCCCATGTCCGTACTTTTTACATGGGTATGTTGCTGCCGGGCTGTCACCACTACCTCCTTCGCCTGATAAGATCGCGGCAACAGTTCCATATAACGTATAGTGTTGCCTGTTAGGGTCAGCTCCAGTGATTTGCTTTCATAACCTACAAAAGAAAAAACGATAGTGTAAGTGCCGGGAGATAAAGTGAGCGAGTAAAAACCATAGGCGTTGGTCTGGAGACCGCTGCTGGTGCCCTGTACGTGGACAGTAGCGCCTGGAAGTGATTCACCGTTAGTGCTGTCCCGTACATATCCACTAACAGTATAATGCTGTGCCTTTACAGACAAGCATAGTAGGGTCATCAGGAAAGTAACTACATATCTGAAGAATTGCATATACTGTCTATTGTCGTCCGGCAATAGACAGTAATTTACAATTTACTGATAACTTAACGCGTCTTTAAATACAATTTACTGGTAACTTAACGTATCCTTTGTTTCTCCACAATGCAACATTTTATTTCCGAAGTAAGGATTAAAAATTTCCGGTTTGTCGCTTAACCAGTAGGCGCCTTTATCTTCAAAGGCCATCGGACAATACTGATGATAGATCGTTTTACCTTTGAGTCCGGTGTTTTTTACTAGGTCGAATAGCATATCAGAAACCATCTGGAAAGAAGAACGTTTGCCTTCCAGGTCATGTTCACCTTCAAAGCCCGCCAGTTCAGCGCTGATGCTGCCGGTGGTGCCGGTAATGATGCTCAGGTGACTGCTGTCCATCTGGAGGGTGTTGACCGGCAGGCTGTCCATGTGTTGTTTCAGGGAAGCCGCCGCGGTATTGGCTGCCAGACTATCGGCCTTTACCAATGCATCTGACAGCTGGTAGTAAGCCTGCATGACCAATTGAAGGGAATCATAATATACCTGGTTGTAAGGCGCCTGCAATGATACTGTGGGCTTAGTAGCTTCGTCTTCGCCGGATTTAGTGGAGGACGACTGGCAACTAAACAAAGCGATCGCTATACATAATGTTCCTACGGGAACGCCTAATCTAAAATTCATGGGCATTTGTTTTCTTCGTTCGCAAAAGTAATAATAATCGCCCGGGAGAGAAAACCGGTCAAAATGTTAAAATTCTAATCTACATTAGAATTGTTTAATCTAAATAATATTGATTATCAAATATTAACATATACATTAAATACAAAAGCATAGGAAACATTAAAATGACATAAGTTCTGGTTACCTTTGCACGTTTTTTATCCAATTTTTGAACAATTATGTTGATCGCATTACAGGACATTACATTTGAGTTTGGGTCCAGGGTTATCCTGGAAAATTCTTCCTGGCATATTGAGCCGGGAGACCGCGTTGGCCTTATCGGATTGAATGGAACAGGCAAATCCACCCTGCTGCGTATCATCAACGGCGAATATTCCGTTTCCAAAGGAAGCGTTAATAAAAGCAAAAACCTGACGATCGGGTTTTTCAACCAGGACCTGCTCAGCTTTGAAACCGATGAATCTATCCTCACCGTAGGCATGATGGCCTTCGGCAAAGCGCTGGAACTGGAAAAAGAAATCGACCGGCTTACCAAAGAGCTGGAACACGATCAGACGGAAGAGCTGTTGCACCAGTTCAGCGACGCCCTTCACGAATTTGAAGCCCTCGATGGCTACAACATGAAACACAAAACGGCACAGGTGCTGGAAGGCCTCGGCTTCACCACGCCCGACCTGGACCGCCCTTATAGCGAGTTCTCCGGTGGATGGCGGATGCGCGTGCTCCTCGCCCGCCTCATTCTGCAGCAGCCCGACGTACTCATGCTCGATGAACCGACGAACCACCTTGACCTTCCGTCCATCGAATGGCTGGAACGTTACCTCGTTGGTTATAACGGCGCTGTGATCATCGTATCGCACGACCGCTACTTCCTCGACCGCATGGTGAATGGCATCGTGGAAGTATATCAGCAGCAACTGCACCACTACTCCGGTTCCTACGCCGACTATGAAGTGGAAAAGGAACTGCGCCGCGAAATGCAGCAACGCGCCTACGAAAATCAACAAGACTATATCCGCCAGCAGGAACGGTTTATCGAACGTTTTAAGGCCAAAGCCTCCAAAGCCGCTCAGGCACAGAGTATCGCCAAAAGACTGGATAAACTGGAACGTGTGGAACAGGTAGATAACGGTCCGTCTAAAATCAAGATCAACTTCTCCATCGATAAAACACCGGGTAAAATCCTGTGTACGCTGAACAACATCAGCAAAGCCTATGGCGCGAACGAAATTCTGAAAAATACCAGCGCTGAAATCAACCGTGGCGATAAGATTGCCCTGATAGGCGCCAACGGTAAGGGTAAATCTACCCTGCTGCGTATCATCTTCGGTATGGAGCCTATGGAAGGTGAAAGAGTACCAGGCCACAACGTAGTCACCAGCTTCTATGCACAGCACCAGCTGGAATCACTCGATCTCAACAGCGAAATTCTGGATGAGCTGAAAAACTTCGGTTCCGGCCGTACCGAGCTGGAACTGCGCCAGCTGCTCGGTTGCTTCCTCTTTACCGGCGACGACGTATTCAAAAAAATCCGTATCCTCTCCGGTGGTGAAAAAGCCAGGGTGGCACTCGCCAAGACCATTATCAGCCAGGCGAACTTCCTCATGCTCGATGAGCCCACGAACCACCTGGACATGAACTCCGTGCAGATGCTGATCGACGCACTGGACAAATATGAAGGCAGCTTTGTACTCGTATCGCACGACCGTTACTTCGTGAGCCAGACCGCCAACAAGATCTGGGAAATCGTTGACGGTGAAATCAAAGAGTTCAAAGGCACCTACACCGAATACGAAGAATGGAAAAAGAGAATGGCCGCACAGCAGACGGCTATCCCGGCAAAAGCCGCTGCCACCACCGATCATAAAAAAGAAAACAAACCGGCCCCTGCCAGCAATAACAATGCTGCGGCCCCTAAAGGCGCTATCAACAAAGAGGTGCAGCGTGAACTGCAAAAACAACAAAAGCAGTTTTCTCAGGTAGAAGGACAGCTGGCCAGTCTTAAAGAACGTAAAGCACGCCTGGAAGCCAGTTTAGGCGACCCGGCCACCTATAACGACCGAACTAAATTTGCCCAGGTAGAAAGCGAATATCAGGAAGTGCAGAAATTCATCGACAGAGCGAACGAACAATACGAACAGCTCTTCGAGAAAATCATGCAACTGGAAGCCACCCTGGTAACCAATTAGAAATTACGAATTACGAATTACGCATGGAGGACCTGCTTTTCGCAAGGTTAATCAGTAGCCGCTCAATGAGGAAGTCCACCATTCGTAGTTCGTAATTCCTAGTTCGTCATTCTAAAAGTCCTATATGCAAAAAATATTGGTGGTAGAAGATGAAGTCAAAGTAGCCAATGCCGTTAAAAAAGGCCTTGAAGAAAACGGCTTCGAGGTAGATGTGGCCTATGACGGCCGCATGGGTAAAAGCCTTGCTGCCAGCAATAACTACGACCTTGTCATCCTGGACCTGAACCTCCCCCATCACAATGGTTATGAGTTGTGCGAAGTCATCCGCCGCAAAAACAACCGCGTGCCCGTGATCATGCTCACTGCGCTGGGTGGTGTGGAAGACAAAATGCAGGCCTTCGAACTGGGCGCTGATGACTATCTGGTAAAACCATTCGATTTCCGGGAACTGCTGGCACGTATACGCGTATTCCTGAAGCGGGCAGGTTCGGAAGCCCCGCACAGCACCCAATACAAAATCACTATCGCCGATCTGGAGATCGACCGGGAAAAGAAGGAAGTCACCCGTGGCGGCAAAAAAATTGCCCTCACCGCAAAAGAATACCAGCTGCTCGATTTTCTGGCGTTGCACAAAGGCAAGGTGATCTCCAAACTGACGATCGCTGAAAAAGTGTGGGACATCGACTTTGATACCGGTACCAATGTGATCGAAGTATATATGAACTTCCTCCGTAAAAAGATCGACAAAGACTTTGAGCAGAAACTGCTCCATACCAAAACCGGCATGGGATATTATCTCTCTGAAGAGTAATCCTGCATGAAGATCAAATATAAAATAGCACTGTATTACACCTTGTCGGCCTCTCTGATGCTGATCGCGTTCGCCGTGCTGGCTTATTATTTCTCTTCCAAATCCAGGCGTGCCGAATACCTGGAAAGGCTGGAATACCGCGCCCGCTCCATCGCCAATGTGATCATTGAAGATGGCAATGTAAAAGTGGACCTGCTGCGGAAACTGGACCGCACTACCTTCCAGGACCTTTACAAAGAGACTATTCTCGTATACGACCCTGATTACGACCTGCTTTACAGCAACCTCAAAGACACCACCATCCGTACGCATCGTAGCCTGCTGGATTACATCAAACAAAATAAATTATATAGTAATATCAAAAGCAGCGGTGAACAGGTAGGCGTCTACTACACCGAAGGGGACGTGTCCGTGATCGTGATCGTTTCTTCTTTTGACAAGTACGGTTTCCAGAACCTGCAAAACCTCCGCCAGATACTACTCATAGAGCTGATCACCGCCGTAGCGATACTGGTGGGCGTCGGTTATTTCTTCGCCCGGAAAATGGTGCAGCCGATCGATCAGCTGGTACAGCAGGTAGACAAGATCAACGCCAGCAACATGCAGGATGCCCAGGTAGCGGTGAAAGGCAAGGACGAAATAGCCACACTGGGCGCCAATTTCAACACCATGCTGCAGCGCCTCAGTGATTCCTTCGACCTCCAGAAAAGTTTCGTGAGCAATGCCTCCCATGAGCTGCGTACCCCGCTGGCAGCTATTATCAGCCAGTTACAGGTGACGCTTTCCAAAGAACGCACCAAAGAAGAGTATCAGGCGCTGCTGATATCCGTACTGGAAGATGCAGAAAACCTGTCGGACCTCTCCAATGGCCTGTTACAGCTGGCACAGTCAGAGCTGAACCAGGAGCAGTTTGTATTCAACAGCGTTCGCATCGACGAGCTGCTGATGGACATGGCCAACCTGATCCGGCTGAAACACAAAGCGCCCGCCAAGGTGGATATCCAGTTTGTGAAAGTGCCCGACATCGATCTGCTGGTCACCTGTTTCGGTAATGAAAGCCTGTTGAAAGTGCTTTTCCTGAACCTGATCGACAACGCCTGCAAATTTTCTCCCGACAACAGCGCGCATGTGTCTATCGATTTCTTTACCCAATACATTACGGTACAGATCAGGAATCAGGGGCCTGCTATTCCTTCCGGAGAGATCAATAAAATTTTCGAGCCTTTCTACCGGGGTGACAATGCTCACCAAACCCGCGGCCATGGCCTGGGTCTGTCTATCTGCAAAAAGATTGTGCAGATACATAATGGCCATATCACGGTAACGTCCACTGCAGAAGAAGGTACTACCTTTACTATTATCCTCCCCCACCTCTGACCTCATCTTGTCCTAATCCATTTTTAATGCGTTTTTAATATGTCTTAAAGCCGCCTTTAATTTCACTTGGGGAGCTTTGTACTATGAAAATAGGCATTATGCGAACCAAAACGAAACTGATACTGTCAGTATGCGTTGCCAGCCTGGGCTTTATTCAACCGATAAAGGCGCAAACTCCGACCCAGACGGTCACTTTACAAGCCGTCGAGGATTCTTTCCTGGTCAGAAACTATGTACTGTTGGCACAACGTTATCAGATTGACGCTTCCAAGGCATTGGTGCGTCAGGCAAAAATGTGGAGCAACCCCTCCTTCAGCACGGTATTGGGCTTCGGCAGCACCGATAAGTTCCAGCCTTTTAAAGTAGGTAAAGGAGGAGAAACGCAGTACACCATTGATCAGCTGATTCAGCTGGCCGGCAAACGCAACAAAAATGTACAGCTGGCAGCCACCGCCACTAAAATGAACGAAGCCACCTTCGATGAGTTGGTGCGCACCCTCCGCCTCCAACTGCGCGAGAACTTCTACACGCTGTATTACCGCCGCCAGACCGGCAAAGTGCTCAAGGAACAACTCGAAAACCTGCAACGCATCGTGGACGCTTATGTTGCCGCCGATAAAAAAGGCAGTGTGGCGCACGCCGACCTGGTGCGCTTACAGGCATTACAGGTAGGTATTGAAAACGACTATGCGGACCTGAAGCAGGAAGAACTGGAAGCGCAGAAAAACCTGCAACAGCTACTCCATAGCAGGGATTTTTATGAAGCAGTGGTCACACCTGCCGACCTCGCCGCCTACCGGCTTGATCATATAGAATTATCGTCCCTGCTGGACAGCGTAGCGATCAGCCGCCCGGATGTACGCATCGCCGCTACGCAATACCAGACCGCCGAACTGAACTACCGCCTGCAAAAAGCCATGGCCGTACCGGATTTGCATGTGGGCGCCACCTATGATAAAAAAGGCAGCTACATCGACAATTTCGTGGGCCTTACATTGGGTATCGACCTCCCGTTGTGGAACCGCAACCAGGGCAATATCAAGGCCGCGCAGTTGCAGATCGGCGCCGGCAAGCAGCAACTGCAACAACAGCAGTCCGTTGCCCAGACAGAAGTCATCAACGCCTATCAGCGCATCGTAGCCCTGGAAAAGCGTTACAAGAGCTTCGACCTGCACCAGTTCCAGGACGAGTTTGACACCCTGATCTCCGAAGTGGCCAAGAACTTCAGCAAGGGCAACATCTCCCTGTTACAATTCATCGACTATTTCAACAGCTATAGCGACAACGCTAAAAACATCAATAAGTTTTTATCCAACCGGGTAGATGCTTACGAAGAACTCAATTACGCCACAGGACAAGAATTATTTAAAAACTAAGCGCATGAAACAGCCTATATTGATCGTTGGCTTTTCGCTGCTGGCAGCAGTTATCTGGAGTGGATGCAAACACACACAGGCCGAAGATTCCGAGAAGAGCACTTTTGTGCTCAGCGATACCATGTTAAAAAATATCCGCATCGATACCGCTCATTTGGTACCCGTGATGAACGAAGTGCGGCTCTCCGGTAAAGTGGCCCCCAATGGTGGCAAAGTACTCAAAGTATATCCACTGGTGAGTGGTTATGTGGAAGATATCAAAGTGCAGCTGGGCGACTATGTCCAGAAAGGTCAGGTGCTGGCCGTGATACACAGCGCCGAGATCGCCGACTATGAAAAACAACTGGCGCAGGCCCGCTCCGACCGCGGCGTGGCAGAGAAGAACCTGAAAGTGGCGCAGGACCTGTACGACAGCCGCCTGAGCACCGAAAAAGATGTGGTGAACGCCAGAGGGGAAGTACAGAAAAACAACGCCGAAATCAATCGTCTCAACGACCTCTTTAAAATATACCGTAAAGGTAAAGGCGCCACCTACCTGGTGACCGCCCCTATCTCCGGATATATTATTGAAAAGAACATCAATAACAACATGGAGATCCGTACAGACAACAGCGCCAATATTTTCACCATCTCCGAACTGGACGATGTATGGGTCATGGCCAACGTGTTTGAAACAGATATCGCCAAAATCAAGGAAGGCTATGAAGCGGACGTAGTCACCGTGAGCTATCCTGATGAGCCCTTCCATGGCAAGATAGACAAGATCAATAATTTCCTCGACCCTGCCACCAAAACCATGCAGGTACGTATCCGGATCGACAATAAAAACATGTTGCTCAAACCGGAAATGTTTGCCACCGTATACGTGAAGTACACAGACCACGATGAGAAAATCGCCGTGCCATCTGCCGCTGTCATCTTTGACAACAGTAAAAATTATGTACTGGTGTTCAAGGATAAATTCAACATCGCCGTAAGACAGGTAGAAGTAGCCAAAACTTCCGGTGATCTGACTTACCTCAGCTCCGGCCTGCAGGCAGATGAAAAAGTGATCTCTAAAAATCAGCTGCTGATTTACGACGCACTGAAAGACTAAGTATGTCATGGCATGAAACACCAGCCTGGCTCTAAAGAAGAGGAATTATGAATAAATTCATCAGAAATATTGTCGCTTTTTCGCTCAAAAACAAACTCTTTGTTTTTATCGGTGTGATCGTACTGATCATTGCAGGCGTATTTTCATTCCTGCACACACCCATCGAAGCGTTTCCCGACGTTACCAATACACAAATTGTCATCGTTACCAAATGGAACGGTCGCAGCGCCCAGGAAGTGGAGCGTTTTGTGACCCTGCCCATCGAAGTGTCGATGAATGCCGTACAACGCAAGACCAGCGTACGTTCTGTAACGATGTTCGGCCTTTCCGTTGTAAAAATCATCTTCGAAGATGATGTGGAAGACTTCTTCGCGCGCCAGCAGGTAAACAATATGCTGGCTGGCCTTGGTCTGCCGGAAGGTGCAGAACCGGAGGTACAGCCACCCTACGGCCCTACCGGGGAAATCTTCCGTTATTATCTGAAAAGCAACAAACGCGATTCCCGTGATCTGCTGACCTGGCAAAACTGGGTCATCGACCGGCAGATACGCAGCGTGCCCGGCGTAGCAGACGTAGTGGCATTTGGCGGACAGGAAAAGATCTATGAAATTTCAGCGGACCCCGTACGCCTCGCCAAATACGATATCACCCCGCTGGAACTCTATCAGGTGGTGACCAAAAGCAACGTGAACGTTGGCGGCGATGTGATCGAGAAAAACGGTCAGGCCTATGTGGTACGCGGTATCGGCCTGCTTAACAGCATCTCCGATATCCAGAACATCATTGTGCAGAACATCAACGGCGTGCCACTGCTGGTAAAAGACCTCGCCAATGTACATGAATCCTCCGCCCCGCGTGTGGGACAGGTAGGCCTTGATAAAGCCGACGACCTCGTGGAAGGCATCGTGGTAATGCGTAAAGGAGAAAACCCTTCCGAAGTGCTCAAACGCCTGAAGGATAAACTAAAGGAGCTGAACGAAACCGTACTGCCGGAAGATATCAAAATGGAAACCTTCTACGACCGTGATAACCTGATGGAGTTCTGTACCCATACGGTGATGCACAACCTCGCGGAAGGGATCATTTTCGTGACCGTGATCGTATTTATTTTCATGGCCGACTGGCGCACGACGGTGATCGTATCTATCATCATCCCGCTGGCGCTGCTGTTTGCCTTCATGTGCCTGCGTATTAAGGGCATGAGCGCTAACCTGCTGTCTATGGGCGCCATCGACTTCGGTATCATCATAGACGGTGCCGTGGTAATGGTGGAAGGGATCTTCGTTATGCTGGACCATAAAGCCCATAAATACGGCATGGAGCGGTTCAACAAGATGGCCAAGCTGGGATGGATCAAACAAACCGGTGGAGAGCTCGCCAAAGCCATTTTCTTCTCCAAACTGATCATTATTATCTCCCTGATACCCATCTTCTCTTTCCAGAAGGTGGAAGGAAAAATGTTCTCTCCGCTGGCGTGGACACTGGGTTTTGCTCTGTTAGGCGCCCTGTTGTTCACCCTAACGCTGGTGCCTGTACTCTGTTCTATCCTGCTCAACAAAAACGTGAAGGAGAAGAACAACTTTGTGGTAAACTTCTTTGACCGCATCGTTACCAGCGGATTCAACTGGACTTACCGTAACAAACGCCTGAGCCTTACCTGTGCGCTGGCGTTTATGGTAGTGACCTTCCTGTCTGCCAAGTTCCTGGGCACTGAGTTCCTGCCACAGCTCAATGAAGGTTCGCTCTGGGTAACCACAGAGCTGCCGATGAGTATGTCGCTTACCGAGAGCACCCGCATGGCGCATAGCATCCGCGAGGATTTGGGCGGTTTCCCTGAAGTAAAAAGAGTACTGTCGCAGGTAGGCCGTTCCAACGACGGTACCGACCCGAACGGATTTTATTTTGTACAATATCAGGTAGACCTGTTGCCTAAAGATGAATGGAAACGCAAGATCACGCAGGATGAACTGATTTCGCAGATGGAAGGCCGGTTAAAAAAATACCCGGGCATCATACTCAACTTCTCCCAGCCTATCAGCGACAACGTATCAGAAGCCGTGGCCGGCTTTAAAGCCGCCAATGGTGTGAAAATATACGGCGCCGACCTGTCTCAACTGGAATCTTTGTCCCAGCAGGTGATTACCCAGCTGAAGACAGTGCCCGGTATCAAAGACCTCGGCGTAATACGCAATATCGGTCAGCCAGAGATGAGCATTGACCTGGACAACAACAAGATGGCCCAGTATGGCGTGTCTACCGGCGATGCACAAGCCGTGATTGAAATGGCCATTGGTGGTAAGACCGCCACGCAGCTGTATGAAGGCGAGAAAAAATTCGATATCCGTATCCGTTATGATGCCAACTACCGCAAAAACGAGGAAGACCTGGCCAATCTGATGGTGCCAACGATCAATAACAACAAGGTGCCGCTGAAAGAAATCGCGGAGATCAGGACCATTACAGGACCGGCATTTATTTACCGCGATCTCAATAAACGTTTCATCGGTATCAAGTTTTCCGTGCGTGACCGTGACCTTGGTTCCACCATCAGCGAAGCGCAGCAAAAAATTAATAAAGTAATTAAACTGCCTAAAGGGTACAGTGTAGGCTGGACCGGTGAGTTCGAAAACCAGGTGCGCGCCACCCAAAGACTCGGACAGGTAGTGCCTATCAGCCTTGTTGCCATTTTTATGGTGCTGTTTATTATGCTGGGCAGTGTGAAGGATGCCGGACTGGTTTTAATGAATGTTCCTTTCGCATTAATAGGGGGAATTCTCGCTTTGCACGTTACAGGTATGAACTTCGGCATTTCTGCCGGCGTAGGATTTATTGCCCTGTTTGGTATCTGTATCCAGAATGGTGTTATTCTGATTTCAGTGTTCCATAAAAACCTGCAGGCGAAAATCGATCTGAATGAGGCGATTAAGCTGGGTGTTCAGAGCCGTATCCGGCCGGTAGTGATGACAGCGTTGATGGCAGCCATAGGCCTTGTGCCCGCAGCGCTTTCACACGGTATTGGTTCAGAAACACAGAAGCCGTTGGCCATTGTGGTGATTGGAGGTTTGATCACGGCAACCGTATTGACATTGCTGGTATTCCCGATTATTTTTTACCGGGCGTACAGAAATAAGACAGCCATCGAATAAAGATATTATATCGCCTTCCGGCGAATGATTAACCGGGAGATGATCAACTTTTAGTTCGCATATAGGTTGATAGAATGGTTATGAAAAAGGAAAAGGCCGGACGACGGTCCGGCCCATACTGATTTTATAATTATATCTACTCCGCCCTGCCGAGAGGAAACCACGCGGGGCGGTTTTTTTTATTTTATTCTTTTCCTGCGGGATTTGTTGAACATAAGTCCTTTGTCTACGCCCTTACGCAGGGCTGCTTTTTCTTCCTCCGGTAATGCATGTACTTCTTTGCAGGCATCGCTACAGCAGCCATTGTATTTTGTGGCACAGGACTCACATTGAATAAATAAAAGGTGACAGCCGTCATTTAAACAGTTGGTGTGGGTATCACAAGGTTCCCCACATTGATGACATTGGCTAATAATATCCTCACTTATTCTCTCCCCCAGACGGTCATCGAAAACAAAATTTTTGCCTTTAAATTTAACAGGAAGTCCCTGTTGTTTGGCTTTGTTGGTGTATTCAATAATCCCCCCTTCAAGGTGGAAAACATTTTTGAACCCATGGTGCAACATGTACGCAGATGCTTTCTCACAGCGGATTCCCCCGGTGCAGTACATGATGATATTTTTGTCTTTCTGATCTTTCAGCATGTCAACCGCCATAGGCAGCTGATCGCGGAAAGTATCCGACGGTACTTCGATGGCACCGTCAAAATGTCCGACTTCATATTCGTAGTGGTTACGCATGTCCACGATCACCGTTTCCGGATCGTCCGTGAGCGTATTAAATGCCTGGGCATCTACATACCTGCCGCGGTTGGCCATGTCGAAGGTGGGATCTTCAATACCATCGGCCACGATTTTTTCCCGCACTTTGATTTTAAGGACGAAGAATGATTTTCCGTCATCGTCTACCGCAATGTTCAGGCGGATACCGTTCAGGAAATCGATCGCATAGAGCGTCTCACGGAAGGCTTCAAAATGATGTTCCGGCACGCTGATCTGCGCATTGATGCCTTCATGGGCCACGTAGATACGTCCAAAAACGTCCAGTTTAAAAAGGGACTCGTAGAGTTGGTCGCGGAAAGCCTGTGGGTCTTCAATCTTCGCGTACTGATAAAAGGAGATAGTGACGCGCTTAAATGTTTCCTGCAATAGCCGCTTCCTGAGCTCATCTGCAGAGACTCTGTTGTGTAATACCATTTGTTTGAAATTTTTAGGACACTTGCCTTGTGAACAAAATTTCAATCATACCCTGGTCCTTCCAGGTGGTTGATCGATTTGTCTTAAAAGAATGTCAATGAAACCTGTTTTTTGTCAGGCTGCGCAAAGATAGGCAAATCTGGCGGGAAACGGAGCGGAAATGCATGGGAAACAGCGGGTTGGGGTTAATAGATCACACAAAACAGTCGTCAGTTTTCTTTGTTTTTACGCCCGGGGCGCTTCCGTCTTCTTGTCCCATTCGTATAGACGGCGAAGCAAAAACCAGGCAACCGCACTGATAATCAATATATAACCGATAAATCCAAATGTCCGTAATTCTACTGCGCCGGGCAGGTCGTTGATTTCGGTGATGTAAGCAGCGGCGGCTAACAAGATGCCCGCTACTAAGGCAGTCCAGGCTATTTTTTTCATTGCATTGGTTTTCATGGGTAATGGTCAAAATCCCACTTCAGTGTGATAAAATCCACAAAAAGTGTATCTGGTTGAGTATCAATTTTACAACACACGGTCACTGCCAAATGTTCACAAAGTGTGAAAAATTTATTTATGGATTTATAACTATTTGATATTTATTGTATATATCTTTGTTGCAACGTTACGAACCCCGAGTTGGCACCCTTTTTGAAAATATCGTTCTGACAAAAAATTGATTAACCCGAAAATGTTATGTTATGAGTATTTACCTTACTTACTTTATGTACGCTATCGTTGGCATCTGGGTCTACAGATTGCTGGCTTACTTCTTCGATGAACGCAAGGAAATGAGAAGCAAAAAGAGATAGGCTATGAAGAAGACATCGAAAATTTGGTTATTTGGATATTTGGTTATTTGTTTTCCCCGATAAAGGCCAATCCAAATAACCAAATATGTTGTCTACGCTCCTACTGGTCCAGCTTAATTAAATTACCGAACACGCCCCCCATTCCCACTCTGACACCTATGCGTGTATTATCCTGGCTCTGATAACCAGCTACCACATCTACCCTCAGTACTTTCAGGATATTCTCCAACCCCAGGAATGCTTCCAGATAATTGTTTTTATCATTTACATAAAACGCATTGGAACCAGCCACCAGATTCCATTTAAGGCGGTTAAACAAGGGCACCTTGTTGGTCAGCAGCCCATTGAAATGATGTTCCACATTGGCCGTCACAAAAAACGGTGCGGTGGTGCTGTAGCGGTAATAAGGCGCCAGCTGAAAACTGTTCAGGTATTTGGTATTATAAAAAGTCTGGTTGCCATTGAAATGCTGGAAGTCCGGTATCTGCACATTGTGATCATTTAAGAAACCGCCGGCGGTAACCCTGTAGCGGAACTCTCCAAACAATTTGAAGTTCATATTGTCAAACACTGACAGTTTCCATTTATCAAAATCCACCACACTGTTAGCCACGTTCGGGATCCCTTTGCTGTAGGCCAGTTCAAAGGTCGGGTATTTGGAACCCAGCGGCATCTTTCGGTCCGGCAATTCAACAAACTGCTGGCCAGGCTGATAACGGAAGCTCAGGTCCACAATAAACGCCTGATGGCGGTCGAACGGCGTCTGCGCCAGGTCCTCAGGATGATTAGGCATAAACTGCTTTTTATCGTTTTTGAAGAAGGTAAAATCGGTGGTGTTCTCCACCGGTATACGGCTTTCATAACGCACGCCGGCAGTTAAGCGGTCGTTCGTCTGAAACGTGCGACTGTAGCGCAACTGGCCAAACCAGTTCTCATACAGCTTCATGTAGTTCTCCTTCAGCACGAGCGTATAAAACTCGTTGGCGATATTGTCTATCGGGTTATCCTGATTAAACTGGCTGATACGTTTACCGCCCCCTATGGTAAAATCGTTACGGCCATAGCGTTGACGGACGCGGCTATTGGCACTATAGGTTAAAAACGTATAAGCATTAAGGTGAGTATTGCTTAAACCATAACGGATATACGGAGATATTCTCAGTTCCTGTTCTTTGCCGAGATTTAACTGTAGCCGCGGTTCCAGCGCCAGCGCCAAACCCTCCACGGTATTATATTTAACAGCCTGCGCCAGCCCTTTCACAAAAAGGGTGTGCGATTCAACGGCGCTGTCGCGGCGGAAATACAGCTTACGGTTAACACCGCCCCACAGCACATCCATCACTTCTATCCGTTTCTGTTTTTTACGCAGCGAATCGAGGGTATTGCCCCGCATAGCGGCCAGCCTGTTGGCCCGGGCGGTACTGTCTTTCTGATGGTAGTCGCGCGATTCGGCCTCCTCCAGCGGTACCGGCCGGATACTGTCCCAATACACGGCTTCTTTTTTATCGAACGCCGAGTCGTACTTCATGAACGTGTTATCAAAATACTTCGGCCCAAAATTCGGCTGCAGGTTATAGTCTGAATATACATTCACGAAGTTGCCTTTCATGCCGAAGCCGAATTTGTTGAATGACATATACAGCACCTGATCTTTGATACGCCATACCTCACCGGACACCGATACATGCGTTTGACGGATACGCAGCGTATCCATCAGTTCGAGCTGATATTCGCTGGTCAGTATCAGATCGGTGCTATGAATACGCCAATCGTCGTCGGTGATGAAGATGTAGCCGGAAAACAGCGGCTCCTGCTTCCTTTTAGGTATCACGCGTATTCTATTGACCGTACGGCCGTCCTCCTGAAACTCTCCTTCGAGCCGGTATTTATAGTAAGACAACGCATTTTGGGAGATGGGTGAGATATAGCCTCTGGGCCCCATCTGTGTAATGACGGCAGATACGTTGTTATCATAAAAGCTGATGAAGGCCGGGAAACTCATACCGAAGCCTCCTCCGCTTTTGCGGTCAGAGATCACTTCCAGCTTCAGTTTGTCCGGCATGCGGAACGAGATTTTAGTCACCGATTCTGACAGAAAAACCATGCCTTTGCCGGCACTGTCCACCCCCATGTCATCTTTATCGACTTTTTGGCCCAGAAACTTGTTGGGCGCGCCAGTCATATTGATGGTACCTTTGATATAAGACATACAGGTATATTCTTTTACCTGCTGCTGATAGAAAGCTCTTTTTTTGATAGCCTGCCGGATGATCGCATAAGCGGGATCTTCCCCTCCTGCCTTTACCACCACCTCTTTGATCTGAAGGTTGACGGGCAACAGGGTGAAGTTAATGGTCTGGGAGGTACCCTCTACCTGAATCACTTTTTCTGTCTTACGGTAACCAATATACTGACACACGAGGGTATGTTGGCCGGAGGGGACGTCCAATTGGTATTGGCCGGCAGCATTGGTGGTAGTACCGGTAGAAGTTCCTTTAATCAGAACAGTGGCAAAGGGTAGCGAATTGTTTTTGTCATCGGTCACCAGACCTTTGACGGTAGCGGCTTCACAGTACGTAGTAATCAGGAATAAAAACAGGGTCGGTAAGTATTTCATCATATGTCAAAAATAACTCCCAGGTATGTACGCAAATGGAGTACCTACCGTTTTACCACAAATTTAACAGCACATGATAAGCTAGGAAACTATTTTTTTAGGCGCTCTCACAAATGCGGCGCTGCTGGCTGCAAAACCGGCCACCAGAGCCCCGATGAACGCGCTGATCACGCCCAATAGCGGCGCGCTGCGTACCTTGAGGATCATTTCACTCATCCGGTTGGCCAGCAGATGATCGTTGCGCACGTCCATGTAAAATGCGAGCACGAGCCACAGTATAAAAACGGAGAGAAAGGCGCTGAAGAAAGACTTGCCCGGCGACAGTGGCAGCACCAGGGTAACCACAAAAGCCACCAGTGCTACGCTCCACCAGGGAAGTACCGTACCGGCCAGATATGCCAGCACAAGGATCAACAGAAAATGAGAAAAGGATTTCATAATTCTAATATAACAAAATATCTTAAATATTCATTCGTATTTAAACAGCCTTAAAAATCACCATGGAGGAGCAGTTAAAAAAATACTTCAGCCGGTACGCCCTGTTAAGTGAAGCGGAGCTCAACATGCTGGTGTCGGTCATGGAATACAAACCATATGAGCGCCGGGAACATTTGCTGGAACAGGGAGCTGTTTGCCGGTACAAATATTTTATTTTGAAAGGACTGGTACGGAGTTATTATATCGACAATACCGGGAAAGAGAAGATCACCCTGTTTGCCATCGAAAACTGGTGGGTAACGCAAATGGAGAGTTTTGTTCATGAAAGTCCCAGCAGACTATATATCCAGGCGATAGAGCCCACTGAAACGGCCAGGGTCCGTAAAGAAGATCTGGAGGCATTATATGTGTCAGCACCAAAGTTTGAGCGGATTTTCAGGATCATCGTGCAGAACATGCTGATTGCCATCCAGCGCAGGAACGATTTTTATATGCAGATGGGCGCCAAAGACCGTTATCTGAATCTCGTACAGCGCTTTCCGGGATTTGCCCAACGGGTGCCTCAATATATGCTGGCTTCGTATCTGGATATCAGCCCTGAACATCTGAGCACTATCCGAAAAACATAAGCCTTTTCATTTCTTAAGCTATCTTAAGAAGGAATGCTGTAGGGGTAGATACCTTTGTTACTGTTCTGCATTACTTAACACGATCCATCTAAACAGTTATGAAGTTCACAGAAGAGAAAATAACAGTGTGGTTTTTACGTATAGCCCTCAGCGCAGGCTTTTTATCCGCAGTGGCCGACCGGTTTGGTCTGTGGGGTGCGGCACATTCCGCCTGGGGCAACTGGGATAAGTTTCTTCAATACACCGCGGCGCTGCTCCCCGGCTTTCCGGCGCCGCTGGTAGCCGTTGCAGGGGCGGTGGCCACCGCATTTGAGCTGCTTTTCGGCATTGCTTTATTATTCAACTTCAAAACCCGGGTGGTAGCGCAAGGTAGTGGCATATTGCTGATACTGTTTGCGCTGGCGATGGCTTTTTCCCGGAGCATCAAAGCGCCGCTCGACTTTTCCGTATTCTCCGCGGCGGCGGCGGCTTTTGCCCTGGCCGGATTCATGAAGCGGCCAGCGTAAGTTATCCAAAACGGCCTATTATAACAATGCCCGGAGCATAGGCTCCGGGCATTGTTATAATAGATGCCTATATCGTTACAGTGCACTTTTTTCCAGTGCCTGTTCTATATCTGCGAGGATATCGTTTACATTTTCCAGTCCCACAGAGATGCGGATCAGGCCGGGCGTGATGCCTACACTGGCTCTTTCCTCATCGCTGAGTTTAGCGTGGGTGGTGCTGGCCGGATGGGAGGCGATGCTGCGGCTGTCGCCCAGATTAGCGGTGAGGGACAGCAGTTGCAGGGCATTGAGGAAACGCACGCCGCTTTCGAGGCCGCCTTTCAGTTCAAAGCATACGATACCACCGCCACCGCTCATTTGTTTGCGGGCGATGTCGTGCTGTGGATGGCTGGCCAGGAAAGGATATTTCACGCCGCTCAGGTGCCGGTTATTTTCCAGCGACTGTGCCAGTTTCAGCGCGCTGGCAGTATGGCGCTCCATGCGTACATGCAGCGTTTCCAGACTTTTGCTCAGCACCCAGGCGTTGAATGGCGACATGGCCGGGCCGGTGCTTCTGCAGAAAGTATGCACTTCTTTGATCAGTTCTTTTTTGCCGAGGACAGCGCCACCGAGCACACGTCCCTGCCCGTCGATCCATTTGGTGGCCGAGTGGGTAACGATATGGGCGCCAGCTTCGATAGGACGTTGCAGCACCGGCGTGGCGAAACAGTTGTCAACGTTGAGGATGACATTGTGTTTGTTGGCGATGCCGGCGAGATAGGCGATATCAATGACTTCCAGTCCGGGATTGGAAGGCGTTTCCACGAAGATCATCTTAGTATTGGGTTTGATCATCGCTTCAATGCTTGCCGGGTCATTGACGTCGAAATAAGACCACTCAATCCCCCATTTAGGCAGGAACTTGGTGATAACAGTATGGGTGGAACCGAAGATAGAGCGGGCGCTCAGCAGGTGGTCGCCTGCTTTCAGCAGGGCCATGAAGCTGGCGAAGATAGCGCTCATGCCGGAAGCGGTGGCATAACCTGCCTCTGCTCCTTCAAGGGCACACATCTTCTGTACAAACTCATCCACGTTGGGGTTACTGAAGCGGCTGTAGATATTAAAATCTGTTTCATCCGCGAAAGTGGCCCTCATTTCTTCCGCATTATCAAAGCAGAAGCTGGACGTCAGGAACATCGGCGTGGAGTGTTCCATTTCGTTGGTACGTGCCGTCTGAATTCTGACCGCATTGGTTTCCGGTTGGTATTGCTTGTTATTGCTCATGGACATGGTGGTTTCTCCGTATTAAGCGTTCAGTTTCACTTCCCAGGTCAGTTTCGTGTTGGCCTGACGCAGCGTTTCAGCGACGGAGCAATATTTGTTCATCGACAGTTCTACTGCGCGGGCAGCTTTATCTGCGTCGATGTTACCGGTAAAATGAAATACGATGTGGGCTGTTTCCCATAAAGACGGTTCTTTGCCTTTCTCCCTGTCCGCCTCTATTTCAATGCGGAAATCCTTCACTTCCTGACGTTGTTTTTTCAGGATCATCAGCACATCAATGGCAGAGCAACCTCCGAGGCCCATGATGACCATCTGCATAGGTCTTACTCCGTTGTTTTTCCCCCCGTTTTCCAGGGATGAATCCATCAACACTTTGTGACCGCCTTCATCAACGGCTTCCATGTTGAAACCGTCGTCTACTCTTTGTAATGCTATTTTCATGATTAGGTGGGTTTCTTCCAACAAAGATAAATAATTCAATTACGAATTACGAATTACGAATTATGATTGAAGATTTCTTTAGGGGACCACTGCTACTTGTTGGCCCTCAATTCGTAATTCGTAATTCGTAATTTGTAATTCCTGATTCGTATTGTAGATTTGCAAAAATTTTGGATTATTGTCTGCACAGGTTTTTTACAGTAAAGCACCATTCCGGCTGGAGTCCGGCCAGGTATTACCTGAATTACAGATCGCCTATCATACTTACGGTACCATGAATGCTGACGGCAGCAATGTGGTATGGGTATGTCATGCACTGACCGCCAACAGCGACGTAGCTGACTGGTGGAGCGGCCTTATCGGCCATGGCCGGGTGATTGACCCGGCCCGGCATTTTATTGTATGCGCCAATATCATCGGTTCCTGCTACGGCAGTTCGGGTCCGCATACCGTGAATCCCGCTACCGGTAAGCCCTGGTACCATACCTTTCCGGCCATCACCATCCGTGATATGGTGCAGGCGCATTGCCTGCTGCGCGAGCACCTGCAGATACAACACATAAGCCTGCTCGTGGGTGGTTCTATGGGCGGTTACCAGGTACTGGAATGGGCTTTGACGGAGCCGGCGCGTATCGGACGCCTGTTCCTGCTTTGCACCGGCGCTGCTGAAAGTGCCTGGGGTATTGCCATTCATACCGCGCAGCGCCTGTCTATTGAGGCTGATGCCAGCTGGCAGGACGCCACTCCCCATGCCGGCGCCCGTGGCCTCAAAGCTGCGAGGGCCATTGGGATGGTCACCTATCGTAACTACCAGACATTCATGCGCACCCAGTCTGATCCCGACAAAGAGAAGACAGACAATTTCCGCGCTTCTTCCTATATCGACTACCAGGGCGATAAACTGGTGAAACGTTTCAATGCCCAGTCCTACTGGCTGCTCTCCAAAGCGATGGACAGCCACAACATTGCCCGCGGCCGTCACGAAGACATCACCACTTCCCTCTCCCACATACAGCAACCGGTACTGCTGATCGGTATCAGCAGTGACCTGCTCTGTCCACCGGAAGAGCAACGCCTGCTGGCCACCTATCTGCCCAATACCACCTATCATGAAATAGACTCGTCTTACGGCCATGATGGCTTCCTGATTGAGTTTGAGAAGATCGGGAAGATCTTGCAGGATTGGCAGTAACTACCTCCGGCAGGAAATATTTTCAGTTTCGCAGTTGTATTTGATTTTTCGCTATATTTAGATATAACCGAGTCTAAATCAAAAACGTCCACTGCGTATGAAAAGCATTCTATTCAAAGTATGTTTGGGCTCCCTGTTGCTATTGATGTCCTTTTCCCTGGTACTCACAGCGCAAACGCCTACAACTATTACCGGTACTGTAACAGACAAAACATCCGGAAACGGTATGCAGGGAGTTACGGTTGCTGTGAAAGGTGCCACAGCCGGCACTATCACAGGCAACGGCGGTAACTTCCAGCTCAAAACCAACCATGCACTGCCACTGACCCTGGTTTTCACCTATGTAGGTTATCAGACCACAGAACAGGTGATCAACAATGCCAATGAGAAAGTCGCCATTACCCTTAGCACTACCGAAATACTCGGGCAGGAAGTGGTAGTAGCCGCCAGCCGCGTACAGGAAAGCATCCTGCAATCGCCGGTATCCATCGAAAAGCTGGATGCCCGCGCGCTGAAAGCGTCTCCGGCACCCTCTTTCTATGATGCCCTCGCCAACCTGAAAGGGGTGGAAATGAGCACCCAGAGCCTCACCTTCAAGTCCGTGAACACACGCGGTTTCAACAGCAACGGCAACACCCGCGTGCTGCAACTGAATGACGGTATGGACAATCAGGCCCCAGGCCTCAACTTCTCCGTAGGTAATATGGTGGGCATCCCGGAACTGGACCTCGACAACGTGGAACTGATTCCCGGCGCAGCCTCCGCCCTCTACGGCCCCAATGCACTCAACGGTATCGTACTGATGACCAGCAAAAACCCGTTCCAGTACCAGGGCCTCAGCGCTCAGGTGAAAACAGGTATCCTTAACGACGGTGGCCGCACTTCTGCTACTACCGGTTTCTATGATGTGGCCGTTCGTTACGCACATGCCTTCAACAACAAATGGGCATTTAAACTGAATGTAGGCTATATCAAGGCAGATGACTGGCAGGCACACGACTACCGCGACCAGAGCCTGGCCAATGGCCATGGTTTGCAGGATGGCACCCGCGCCAACAACGAAGGATATAACGGCGTCAACACCTATGGTGATGAAAACTCCGTTAACATGTACAACACCCTTAAAACAGGCGGTTCGCTGAGCCAACAACTGGCCGGCATCTCCGCGATGTTTGGTGGTAAAGTAACGCCCGATCAGATCTTCAATGCTGCCATGCCGGCTCCCAACAGAGCTACCATCACCCGCACCGGCTACAACGAATCTGACGTGGTGGACTATAACACCAAAAACCTGAAACTGAACGGCGCCCTTCACTATAAAATCACGGAAAACCTGGAAGCTCTGATCCAGGGCAGCTATGGCTCCGGCACCACTGTATATACCGGCGCCGACCGTTACTCGCTGAAGGACTTTAACATGGGCCAGTACAAAGTGGAATTACGCCACCCTGACTTCTATGTAAGAGCTTATACCACACAGGAAAGATCCGGTGACAGCTACGCCAGCGGCACGCTTGCAGCAGGTATCAACGAAGCCTGGAAACCCAGCACTGTATGGTATTCCCAATACTTCGGCACTTATGCTACCCAGGCGCTGGGCACCTTCGCACAGGCATATGGCAAAGCATTACAAACCGGCGCTACAGATGCCGCTGCCTATGCAGCCGCACAAAATGCCGTTACCACCGGCATGCCGCTCTTCTTCCAGAATGCCCGCGCCAAAGCCGATTCCGGTCGCTTTATGCCAGGCACCGCTGACTTCAACAACGCGGCGGCACAAGTAAGAAGCAAGCCTATCCCCGGCGACTCCAAAGGCGTTGGTGCGAAATTCACGGATAAAACCAACCTCTATCAGCTGGAGTTCATGTACAACTTCCATAACCTGATCAAATTCGCTGAAATACTGGTGGGTGGTAACTATCGCCGCTATACGCTTAACTCTGAAAAAACCCTGTTCGCCGTAGACGACAATGGTAAGGAGTTCCGCATCAATGAATATGGCGGTTATGTCCAGATCATGAAAAAACTGGTAGATGATCATATCAAACTGACCGGTTCATTACGCTACGATAAAAACATGAACTTTAATGGTCAGTTCAGCCCCCGTTTGTCTGCCGTATACACCTTCCTGCAAACGCACAACCTGCGTGTATCTTACCAGACAGGCTTCCGTATTCCCAACAACCAGGACCAGTACATAGATCTCAACACACCGCAGGCCCACCTGATCGGCGGTCTGCCCTTCCTGCGCGAACGCTATGGCCTGAACAACGGCCCTGTATTTACGCTGCAGTCCGTACTGGCCGGCGCTCCCAAGGCGTATACCTTCCGCGAATTCAAACCGGAACGTATACAGGCTTATGAACTTGGCTATAAAGCGCTGATCGCAAAAAGACTGCTGGTAGACGCCTACATCTATAAAAATGATTTTAATAACATGAACGGCAGCCAGGTACTCGTGAAACCTGCCAGCGGCACAACGCCACAGCAGATATTCTCTGTACCGGTGAGCGCAGAAGAAACCGTTAAATCATGGGGTTGGGCGTTAGGACTGGATTACAGCCTGCCACTGAACTTTACGGCCGGTGGTAATATCTCCTACAATGAGCTGAGCAACGAGAAAGACCTCGGCAGCTTCCTGGCCATGTTCAACACACCTAAAGTACGCTACAGCCTCAATGCAGGTAACCGTAACATCGCTAATTCCAATATAGCCGTTAACGTTGTATGGAAATGGCAACAGTCTTACATCTGGCAATCTTCCTTTGTAGGACCTAATGTGAATGCACTGGCGCTGAGCGAAATCCCGGCCTTCGGCACACTGGACGCCATGATCAGCAAATTCTTCCCGAAAGCCAAAACCACCGTTAAGCTGGGCGGCGTAAATATCCTGAACAAATCTTATGTGCAATCATGGGGCAACCCCACCATTGGTTCACAATGGTATGTTTCACTGGGATACAACCTCTAAGATCAATTACGAATTGCGAATGACGAATTACGAATATAAAAGCGAAGACCTGAGCAATATCACTGCTCAGGTCTTCGCTTTTATATTCGTTTAAATCTATACTTACCAATTCGTAATCCGTCATTCGTAATTCGTCATTACAAAACGTCCCACCAGGGTTTCTCCGGCTTGCTGGTGGCGGCCGGTGTGTCCTTAGCGATAGGAACGCCTTCCGGATGTTGCGGCGCCGCCGGTGTATTGGCCGGCGCAGCGGTGTCAGCAGGCGTGGCGGCGGTAGAACCGGTAGTCCAGAGACTGCGGGCTTCGGCCTTGATGTCTTCCCTTTGCAGCAGCGCAGCCAGCGTATCTTTCAGCTTAGCGCCCTGTTCCGGTTTCACCATGTACACGTAGTTGGCAAAGCCTTCCATGCTGCTAATGATATTTTTGCCTTTGCCCCAGCGCTTGCCAGCCAGACCTGTTTTGGAGATCTGATGCAACAGCGCACGGAATTTTCGCAGGGTATCACGATCGAGACTCACCTTTTCATTGACAACGATGCCGGTCACCTCCCTTTTATCACCGCGGCGCATTACCTTCAGTTTGTCCGGGTGAATGGTGAAGCCTTCTTCCTTTACCACTTGTTTAACGGACCACAACAGTTGCCCTGCTTTATCTACCGCCTCTCCTTTCGCAGAGAAAGTCATATCATCCGCATATCGCGTATAGGCGTAACCGTATTTAGCCGCCAGTCCTTCAAAACGACGGTCCAGCTTAAAGCAGATCAGGTTGGTCAGTGCCGGGCTGGTAGGTGCGCCCTGCGGCAGGTGTCTTTCTGTTTTGGCGACGTAGTATTTACGGTTGTCCAGCAGTATCTCATCTACTTCCGGTTCGGTACAGATCAGGCCCAGGATTGTGGCTACCTGTTCGGCATATCCCAGTTTACAGAAGAGGCCTTTCACCCTTTTGTAGGGAACAGAAGGGAAAAAGTCGCGCAGGTCGATATTAATGACGATGTCCTGTCCCACGTGCGGAGCAGCGTTGGTGACGATGGACTTGCCTGGTACAAAGCCATGGGCAGCGTCGCTGTTTTTAATTTTATAGAGGATATTTTCCAGTATCCAGTGTTGTGCAGCTTTCAGTTGCGGCATTGGTGCAGAGATCACGCGGGTACCACCGGATTTTTTGGCGATCTCAAAACGTTGATAGTGGGAAGTGTGTGCCACCTTGCGATTGAAGGCCAGGAAGCGCAGTTTGCCGAGGGTGATGCCCATGGCCGTCGCCAGCGCAGTGGCATCTTTAAACACCGGCAGGCCGAATTTAGCCAGTTGTGTTTCGTCGGGCGTAACTTTATTCAGGCCGGCGGATACTTCTTCACCGAGGTAAATAATATCGAGGTGTTTTTTCTCGTCCCAGGCAGCGGCGCGGGCTTTTCTTTTCTCTTCGTTACGTTTTTTTGTTTCCGCACGTTTCAGTTTTGCTTTGGCCATGCGTTCTTTACGCATGTCGGCCAACAATCTTTCCTTGTTGCGGTATTTTTGTTTTTCAGCCAGCAGTTCATTCAATTCGCGGCGCAGTTCTCCTTCCTTGCGTATCAGTGTTTCCGGTAAGGATGGCTGTGAGGTATTACGTGCCCAGAAACCCAGACGGGTCATTTCTTCCAGTATAAATTCCTCTTTGGAGGATGCACGGATTCTGTCGTACAGCTGTTGACGGGTTAAGCCTTCGGCCATAGTGTTGGCGTTTACTTTTTTAATGAATGTTAAGCAGCTAAACTGAAGCGGAGTAAAAAGGTCCGGCTTTGAAGTGGCTGCGGAAGCCATGCCTGACGCGAAGAGAAACAGGATTTTGTAAAGAGGAAAAGGCCTTCGTGCAAGCCATTGACTAAATCAATCAACTCCAGGGAGGGGCGTACCTATAGCGAATTTCAGCCCCCGGGGCTTGTACCGTAAATTCGCTATAGGTACGCCCCTCCCAAAGTAAAGATTGCATTTAGTGAAGCATGTATAGTCATGATACCTGAATGACGAAACATCATTCGTCCCTTTTACGGGCGCAAGTGCAATCAATTCCTCTTTACAAAGATCTGTGTTTATTAACGAGCAGGCAAGTTAGAAAATAATTCTGAAAAACAAAATTTTATTGTGCAGAATTATTTTCAGCATGCGTCATACGTAGTGCCAGCATGTGTTCGCACGGCCCTTTGTATAATTTGTTGGTGTTATAAAAACTACAATCGCAGTGTGCATCACTCAATCTTTCATCGTTGTCGATGACAATAACGGGATGGTATACACGATGCGTGCTTTTTACATTTCCTTTTAGTTGAACACCGGTTCCGGGAATATCCTGAGCGGTGAAGGTCACCCGCTTTTCCTGTACCAGCTGGGAGGCTTCTGCCTCCAGTGGGTTGGCAAAACGCAGGGATTCCAGCGGTAGCGGGTCGCGGCTCAGCTCCCGCAGGCGGTACATGCCACTGTGCAGGTCAAAGATCACTTTGCCGGCTTGTGTATAGATGCCCAGCGCACCCAGTACCGTGGCTTTGTCCAACCCTGTAGCGGTAGCGATGGTCTCCGGTTTGGCCATCCACCGGGTTTGCAGGTCTGCAAACACTTTCAGTTTGGCGCTGTCGTCCACGATAGCGCGGGGCGCCATGAGATCGAACTGACCGGCACGGGACCAGTCGTTGGCAGTCCATCCGGAGAGTCCCAGTGTGAACTGCATATCTCCCAGGTCTGCCACGTAGAAAGAAGGCAAGCCGTTACCGGTAAGATGTACAGTGAATTTTTTAGCGATAGGGATCAGGCGCTCCAGAATCAACAGTCTTCTTCTCCCCCATATCCTGATTTCACGGCTCTGGCCACCTTTATATATCGATCTCGCACAAACGATTTCGTGGTTCCATGGTTCAAATACCGCCCGAACAGGCTTACCCGGTTCCAGCTTAAAACGGATGGAACGCGGACCGTTCTTTTCCTTGAAACGGCGCAGCCACAGGCAGAAATTATACACGTCCATCGGATGCAGATCAAAAGAGGCAGCGGGTAATGTCATCGCAGAACTCACCTGCAAGAAGCCTCTCACCCAGCTGTCCGGCAGATCGATTTTTACTTCGTGATACATTTCTTCCTGTGAAGTCTGTATCTGGAAGCCCCCGGGATCTACTTTAAAATCTGTTTCCTTATAGTCACGGATTTTCTGGAACTCGTCGTACAAAGCAGCCGAGTAATCGATATTGGTCGTACCACACTCAAACTCATTTACTTCTTTGAAAACGTTGTAACTGGCGCTCAGCTTACCATAGGTAGATTCATCCTGGCTAAAACATTCGAAGAACATTTCATCCGGATGAACCGTGATAACCGGGTCCAGTACAAACCAGGCATCCCTGTCTTTCTGGTACAGATAGTCAAAATATTGTTTACGGGCGTTATAAAAGGGCCCCATTACTTTATCTTTCTCCGCGCCTACCTGTTTCAAACTTTCGGAGAGTGCCGCGATTCGCTGATTGGCAGCTTCTCCGTCGTAGCCGTTCATATGCTCCGCCAGCCATACAGACTCCTGCTGGGCGGCCCACTCTTTATAGGCTGTTTTGTCTTTGGGTTTAAAACGCAGGTCCGACACTACGACATCATGCAGGGCAGATATGGCTTCACGGAATGCAATTTTTTTATGGAGTTTTCCAACAAAAAAGGTCGGGTCACGGCGGGTATCCGGGGCAAAGGAAATACCGGCAGATGTAGCATTGCTGTACACCTGGGAGTTACCGCTATATCTGTAGTTGAATAACATAAATCTATTTTCAGATTTTGTTATTTGTTTATTTAATTATGGAAGGAAGCAACGCCCTTCTTAAATAACTAAATAGACAAATAACCAAATTTCTAAATGGCTTGTGTTCGTACGGGCATTAACGTTATCGGCAAAGGAATATCGAACTGCTGCTGAATATTCCGCATGATCTGTATGCAACGTGCTTTGTCAGCGATAGATACGGTAGCGGATATATGAGCGATGACTTCTCCGATGTAAGCCGCCGCTTCGGCAGATTTCAACGCTTCTTTTTCCAGCAGGCCAAAGATGCGTTCCTTGGCCACTCTCGCTTTGTTGACGCGGCTCAGCACTGAACGGAAATAATGTTCCATGCTGCGCAGATATTCCAGATTATCGGTGGCATAAGTCTCCAGATAATTGGTGGCAAAAGACTGCATGGCCACACTTGGGTGCTGGCTGAGCTTCAGCAGGTAAGTGGGTCCGTCTGCATCTTTGAAGAAACGCATCAGCATCTCACGGCCAAATGCCTGAATATCCGGACGCACGCTGTCGGCGATCGCCACGAGTGTTTCCGGTGTCCAGTCGTTTTCGGTGAATTGCGTCCGGAAAAACTCCCGGGCAAAATGGCGGGTATCGTCCCATTTGGCGTCCAGCAGGCCGATGGCCGCTTCGCGCTCATAACGCATACGGGCGGCGTGCTGATGAAAGAAACCCCAGCTCCATTCGCGTACGGCAAGCAGCTCGTGGCTACCGGCAGCAATCACCTGTTTTACGGTAAGTGCTTCTGCCGGGATGTATTTATTCAATACTACCACACCGAATTCCTGTGCAGCGCGATAGTTGGCATATAATAAACGTAATGCGGTAGCGGTATCTACGTCCTGCAGATGCCCTACCAGCTCATGGCTCAGGATAGCGGCGATATCATCATGGATACCTTCTGCGGTTTCTTTTCGCATGAGGCGTGGCACCAGTTCGTTGACCAGATAAACAGCCAGACGGCTGTCTTTCGCTACCAGCGCAGCGATCAGCGGGCGTATTTCTTTTCGTACGTCCGCATACGGTGCCAGCACGATGTCGAGCAATACCTCTGCCCTTTTCAGCAATTCAGCCTCCGGCATGGCTTTCACCACGGATACGCCAGCCATTCTCACCGATGCATGCTGACTGGCCACCAGGTTACGCAACAGCTGATCAGACAGTTCGGCGAAATTCAGTTGCCCCTGTTTCATGACCATCAGCCGCACCCCAAATGCCTGACAGGCCGGTGCTGCTGCGTTCATGAGGTCCGTGATCACTTTCATGTCCACTTCATGCAGAGCCCCGGCACAGAACTGTTCCAGGATCTGGCAACCATCGTTGAGATTCTCGTTCACATCGTCTGCCAGACTGTTGGATGCCAGCAGCGCGGCAATGGCTTTACCTACGAGTGCGCGCGCCTTGTCGGCAGGCAGATGCTCCGGTGTCAGTTGCTGCCGTACGTAATTACGGACATCCTTGTACGGGTTAAATATCAACCGCATCAGGAAATCGGTATCACCGAAACAAGCAGCTTTATTTTGGTCTACCCAGTCGAGGCCCTGTATCCTGGCTACTTCCAGAGGACTCATAGTAACGGCGTACAACAGGAAGAACGACAGGCTGGCCGGATTGTATTTTTCTTTTGCCAGTTCCAGGCCGAAGAGCGCGGGTACATTAAAATGGCTGATCAACAGATAGTAGATCGTTTTCTCATCCATTTTGGCTTTCAGGTCTGCATAGTCAGGATGCGACTTCAATTGCTCCATGGCAAAGAGGTGCACCATTTCCATTTTGCCGGCGATCAGCAGCTGCATAAAAGCCTGCGGCATCTTTTGCCACAGCTCTAAGTAGGGCACATCACTCGCAGGCGCTGCCGGCGCGGTTTCCGGCTTGTAAGTCGGTGGTACTGCTCCGGGTGACGGCGTTTGTTTGTCGCCTCCCAGCCAGCCGAACAGCTTCTGTAGCAGTGTGCCTTTCTGCTGTGCTTTTATGGTATCAGGGTGGTCCCGCAGCATAGTGGCTTCGCGGGTGATCTCCCCATTTTCATTTTTGTGCGCTTCGAAATACCAGGTCGTACCGTTGGCATCCAGCCGCAAATTGGGCGTATTACCGCGCAGAATGTAGTTGAGGAACACGGCCTGGGCATGGGCCGGATATTGTTTATACCAGGTGGTATAACGGCCGTTGATCCAGGTGTACTGTGTGGTTTGATATTCCTTTCGGGCGTCGCGCTGCTCTTCGTATTGCAACAGCAGTGCGGTAGCGAGGCGTACATATTCCATGTCGCCTCTTGCGCCGGCGGCACGCAGATTACGGAGCACCCTGCGTTTCAGATAGCCCCTTGTTTTATTGGAGTAGGCAAGGCGGGAGCCTGGCTTTTTTATTTCTCTCGCTATTTTAAAAGACTCCTGTAACTCCGGTACGAACACATTGGGATGATATTCGTTGCCATCGTAATCCAATCTTTTACCCGGATGGTTGAACATGGGCAGTTCCCTTTCAAACCTGACGGCCAGCGTACCTACGATACCCTGATCGTCACGCAGTTCAGCCTGTTTGAAAATATGGCGGATATGCTGAAAGTAGCTGGGGCGTAAAGGCATGTGGACCAGGAAGCCGATGATAGCATCTCTGACGGCCTTATTATTATATGCCACGATGTAGAGGTCTTCCAGCATCGGGTAGTTGAGTTCCGCTTTTACCATCACCAGCTGCTGCACCATATCGAAGATGGCCTGTGCATTGTCGCCGGCGATGATTTGCTGCAATTGCTCCGGCAGGCGCAGCAAATGGCTTTGTATGTGCGCGTTGCGTTCTTCTTCCGGCAGCGCCATGAGCAGGCCGTTGGCCGCCAGCATCCGGATGTTCTGTGCATAGGAGCCGTTGTCGGCATAAGAGCGCAGTACAGGCGCCGCTGCGGGGTCGGCGCATCTGCCGAGCGCCCAGAGGGCGGCATAGCGCTGCATAGCGTCTCCCCTTTCCATCAGTTTGATCAGATAAGGGACCGCTTCTTTGACTTTGCGCTCTCCCGCTTTCCAGATCACACGCGATGTTTTCCAGACGGTTTTATACGCAGGCTTGTTTTCCAGCGCGCCTTGCAACCTTTTGAGAATAGCGGCATTTTGCGGGTCTGCCACCACGGAAGTGTCTACTGGTACAAAAGATAAATCCTGCACAGCTTCCTGCTCACCGAGATAACCTTTGCTGCGCTTTTCTTTCTCCAGTGCATCAAAGATAGTGGTGGCTGCTGCGAGGGCTACGGGGCTTACAGTCTTAGTGCCTTCTTTCAGGGTTCCGAAGCGTTTTCCGTATCTAAAGTTAACAGTATATTGTTCCGGGCCAACTTCACAAAGGTCTATTTCATATGTTTTGTCCGAGTTTCCTTCCCGGAAAAACAGTTTTACATTCCTGACTAATCGCATGAGCTAACATTAAAATAGTGAGCTAAGCTAATAAATAACTCCAATTTGCCAAGTATATTTTTTTTAGGGTGATGCACTTACGCGATCGCCTATACGCGATCAAAGTCAATAGTGACGGACATTAGCGAGGTGTACCGCATCATAACGACAGAATAGAACTTGATAAAAATAAAATAAAAAGAGCATCTCAGTACTGAGACGCTCCAGGTTTTTGTTGTAACCTCCATGCGTTTGAATATCATGAAAGGACTTATTGTAACGGAAATGATTACACGTTGAAACGGAAGTGCATCACGTCGCCGTCGGCCACGATGTATTCCTTGCCTTCGATCCTCAGGCGGCCGTTGTCACGGGCAGAAGATTCAGAGCCATATTTTACGTAGTCGTCGTACGCGATCACTTCGGCTTTGATGAAGCCTTTTTCGAAGTCGGTGTGGATCACACTGGCAGCCTGCGGTGCTTTCCAGCCTTTGTGGATAGTCCAGGCACGTACTTCCTGCACGCCGGCAGTGAAGTAAGTGATCAGGTCCAGCAGGTTGTAAGCAGAGCGGATCAGGCGATTGAGGCCCGGTTCAGTGAGACCGTATTCGGAGAGGAACATTTCCTTATCGCCCGGATCTTCCATTTCGGAGATCTGTGCTTCGATGGTGTTGTTCATCACGATTACTTCGGCATTTTCAGCCTTCACCCCTTCTCTCAGGGCTTCGGAGTATTTGTTGCCGGTATGAAGAGACGCTTCGTCTACGTTGGCTACGTACAGTACTGGTTTTTCCGTGAGCAGGAACAGGTCGGCGATAGCCACGCGGTCTTCCTTGCTCAGGCCCAGTTCACGGATATTGCGGCCTTTCTCCAGGTGTTCCTGGCATCTTTTCAGCACTTCAAATTCCGCTTTGGCTTTGGCATCGCCACCGGTTTTAGCCATTTTCTCGGTGCGGGCCACTTTACGTTCCACGCTTTCGAGGTCTTTGAGCTGCAATTCGGTGTCAATGATTTCCTTGTCGCTCACCGGGTTGATGGCGCCTTCTTCGCGGAGGATGTTTTCGTCTTCGAAGCAGCGGATCACGTGCACGATGGCGTCCACCTCGCGGATATTGGCCAGGAATTTATTACCGAGACCTTCGCCTTTGCTGGCGCCTTTCACCAGTCCGGCGATGTCCACAAACTCGATGGTGGTAGGCACGGTGCGCTGGGGTTGCACCAGCTCGGCCAGTTTGTCCATACGGTTGTCAGGCACGTCCACCTGTCCGACGTTCGGTTCTATGGTACAGAAGCGGTAGTTGCTGGCCTGCGCCTTAGCGCTGTTACTCACCGCGTTAAATAATGTCGATTTCCCTACATTCGGCAATCCTACAATTCCAACTTGCAAAGCCATTTTTTAAAATTTGCGCAAAGATAAGTTTATTTTAGTTTATTTGTTGCCAGAATAAACCAATAATCTAATGGCATTAAACTACGTTTGGCTGGGCTTTTTCCTGATAGCTTTTGTAGTAGCAGTTTTCAAGTCGGTGTTTTTACAGGATACCGCTATTTTTGGCGATATTATGAACGGTATGCTCGCCAGCGCCAAAACCGGAGCAGAGATCTCCATCGGACTGGCCGGTATCATGACGCTCTGGCTGGGCATTATGAAGGTGGGCGAGGCTGCCGGGATGATCAATCGCTTCTCCAAACTGGTTTATCCCTTTTTCTCCAAACTGTTTCCCCAGGTCCCGAAAGGCCATCCGGCCATGGGTTCTATGATGATGAATTTCTCCGCCAGTATGCTGGGGCTTGATAACGCCGCCACCCCCATGGGCCTCAAAGCCATGAAGGAGCTGCAGGACCTGAACGACAAACCGGACACAGCCAGCAATCCGCAGATCATGTTCCTGGTACTAAACACGGCCGGCGTGGTGCTTATCCCTACCTCGGTGATCGCACTCCGTAAAGCCGCCGGGGCCGCCAATCCTGCTGATATTTTTGTGCCCACACTGATTTCTACCTTTATAGCGTTTATTATAGGTATGTTCACCGTATCTGCCTACCAACGCATCAACCTGTTCAAACTCCCGGTACTGGTGTTCCTGAGCGGTTTTGCCGCGGTGGTGACAGGCCTCTATTACTGGGTAAGGCACATGCCGGCCGAAAAGATCGGTCCCACCATGAGCAACCTCGGTGGTGGTATCATCTTCTCGATCGTGATCCTCTTCCTGGGAGCAGGTATCATCAAAAAAATTAATGTATATGATCATTTTATAGAAGGCGCCAAAGAAGGGTTTCAGGTATCGGTGAGGATCATCCCCTACCTGGTGGGTATTCTGGTGGCTATCAGCGTATTCCGCACCACCGGCTGTATGGACTATCTCATTAATGCCATCGCCAGCCTGTTTTCCTGGATGGGCTTCAACACCGATTTCGTACCTGCGTTACCGGTAGCGCTCATGAAACCATTGAGCGGCGGCGGCGCCAGGGGCCTGATGATTGAAGTGATGACCCGCTACGGCGCGGATTCTTTCCAGGGCAAACTGGCCAGCGTGATACAAGGTACTACGGAAACCACTTTTTATGTACTGGCCGTTTATTTCGGCTCCGTGAATATCAAAAATACCCGTTATGCGTTGACAGCCGGACTGATTGCCGACTTCTTCGGGCTGTTGTCCGCTATCCTCCTGGGGTACCTCTTTTTTCACTAGCATTCAATCGCGCGTATAAGTTATAAACCTATGTTACAACCTAAGAAAATTCATGAAGACTGGATTGCGGTGATCATCGCATTCCTGACCATCACGCTGGTGGTAGCGGGACTGAAGCCGGCACTCCCCAAATACAGCTGGTCTTCAGGAACTGAATTATGGAACCAGCTGACAAACGCCTCCAACCTGATGCATATCGGCACCCTGTTTCTCTGGGTAGCGGGAAGCCTTTTGTTAGCGCGGTTTCTGGCGGGGGACTTTAAACCGGCCGCGCTGGTATCCGGACTGCTGGCCATTGTGCTGATCTCCCTGCTGGCGCAGATCATTACCGCTAATAAAGCTATTAAAGACCTGGGCATTGAAGTAGTGCTTTTCAGCCTGTTGCTCGGCCTTTTCATTAGTAACTTTATTGGTTTGCCGCAGTGGATAAAACCGGCCCTGCAAACGGAACTGTACATCAAGATAGGTTTAGTGTTGCTGGGCACCAATATCATTTTCGGAGATATCCTGCAAGCTGGCATGCTCGGCATTCTTCAGTCGGTGGTCGTGGTATTTACCGTATGGTACTTTTCTTTCTGGTTGTGTAAGATGCTGGGGCTCGACGATGAGTTCCGGATGATGATTTCCAGCGCCGTATCCATTTGTGGCGTGTCAGCGGCTATTGCCACTTCCGGCGCTATTGAAGGTGATAATAAAAAACTCTCCCATGTCATTTCGCTGGTGATGATCGTCGCCATTCCGATGATGCTGTTTATGCCCGGTATTGCGGTATGGGCCGGCATGTCGCCGGCAGTGGCGGGTGCATGGCTGGGCGGCACCATCGATACGTCCGGTGCCGTGGTGGCTGCGGGCACCAAACTGGGGGATGAAGCCCTGAAATATGCCACCATCGTGAAGTTCTCACAAAACGTGCTGCTCGGGCTGGCTGCTTTCATCATCTCCCTTTACTGGTCATACACAAAAAAGAAAGCCAATTATGAAAAGCCTACCATTCGCACCATCTGGGAACGTTTCCCTAAATTCGTGCTGGGTTTTATTGTGGCCTCTCTCCTGTTCTCTTTCGTACTGCCGTCGCCGGTAGTGGCTGCCGCCAAAGGCTCCCTGAAGGAAATTCAGACTTACTGGTTTGCCCTCGCCTTCACCTGTATTGGTCTGGAAACAAAATTCACCGATATCTTTAAGGTAGAAAATGGCCGACCCGCCATGGCGTTTATTATTGCGCAGCTATTTAATGTGTTCTTTACATTGATTGTAGCTTATCTTGTTTTTAGGTAACTGTTCATACTTTATTATATATAGAGAGATGCCCGCCTGATGTCAGACGGGCATCTCTCTTTTTAAAAATGTTGATCAACGGTCCCACCACACCTTATCGGTCAGTGTTACTGACGGCACATTGGCACCATTGCGGCTTTTCTCCGAATCGGGATAAGCCACCCTGCGGATGAAGGTAGGCAGCTGTGCATTAACAGGCAGATTAAAATCCTTATACTGATAATCGTAACGACGGGCATCACTCCACGCATCGGGATGCAGGAACTGCACCACATATTTCTCTTTCAGTATAAGCGCCAGCGTTAGATTGGCGGCGCCTACGCCGACAGCGGGATTGGCGAGGTAGGCATCACGGAGCCCTGCAGCCACGCCCAGTTTATTCATGTGAACTGTAATACCCTGCAGATAGGCCTGATAAGCCTGGGCCTTATCGCCGCTGCGGAAGGCTGCTTCTGCCTGTATAAAACGTGCTTCCGCATTGCTGGCCACCAGCAGCGGGGCGCCGGGTTTGGAATAGAAACCTTTCTGTGAAAGGTAACATTCTTCGCGGTTGGTACCTGAGCCTACCCTGCCGGCCCCGTTGACGGTACCCCGGTAGTCTCCGAAGCGGGTGGTGTCGGTAATAAGCGGCAACCGGGGATCAAACACGCCGAAGCTCTTGCCATTGAGCGCGTTTACAAAATGAGCGCTTAGCCAGCCGTCGAGCAGGTTGTTGACGTTATTCACCGCGGCCTGGTTCCAGGGACTGAGCGACTGGAACCTGACCAACTGGGCATCATCTGTGTTGTCCGTATAGCCGTTGGCGAGAGCCGCCAGCACTGCCCCCGGGTCGTAGTTGGGTTTACGGGTGAGATGATTCAGCAGCCGGGCTTTGACGGTATACGCCGTTTTAATCCAGGCGGCTGGTTTCCCGCTGTGGATCAGGTCTTTGGTGGCATCCAGTTCATATTTGGAACTGGTGCTTTTTAACCGCGCGATGCCGTCGTCCAGCAGGGCGATACATTGCAGAAACACGCTGTCGTCCGGCGTATAGGCTGGTTGCAGGAAGCTGGTATTAAAGGCCTGCGTATAAGGCACCGCTCCCCACATATCGTTCAGCATTTCGAGATTGAGGGCCATCATCACTTCGGCAGCACCAACGTGATAGTCTGCCCCGGCGGTGCGGGCCTGCGCGATCAGGTCGTGCAGGTCGGTCATGTTATCGTACAGTGCTTTCCAGGTGCTGGTGTAATCCGTGACTTCATACGTATCGCTGGCGCCGTTTGCATTGGGGGAAGCCAGGTATTGTACAAAATAGGAAGTGGTGTTGCCCACACGGTATACGTTATACGCAGTAAAATAGGTGGTGGACGCCAGCAGCCCGTTCATAGGGGGTACCACTGCCTGATTGGGATTATCATTGATATCCAGTTCTTTTTTACAACCGGCGGTCAGCAACGCGAGTAAAGCTATATATAATATGGTGTGTATCCTTTTCATGGTCGAAGCAGTTTAGAAGGTAACATTCAGAGAGGCCATATAACTACGTGTAGTCGGGTACGTGAAACCGGCGAAAGCGTCTATGTTGCTGCCGGCATTCAGCGAGCTGGACTCGGGATCGAAGCCGGTGTATTTGGTATGCAACCAGAGATTGTTGCCGGTGAAGGTGAGACTGGCCGCGGAAATCAGGTGAGTACGCGACAGGAACCGCGAAGGCAGTTGCCAGGAAAGGCTGACATTGCGCAACCGTATCCAGGAAGCATTTTCCACGAAATTTTCTGTTACCCCCCGGTAGATGTTCCGGTAAAAACCACCGCCATAGTTACGTCCGTCCGGGCCTTTGGCCTGTTGCAGGTAAACCACCTGATTATTGGGAGTGCCATCGGGCAACACCCCCTCAAACACCTTGCTGGTAAAGCGGTTGGCTGTAACGGCCGACTCACCGAAGGCCGACATGAAGTTGGCCAGCTGGTTATATTTTTTGGCGCCCTGGCGGGTATCTATCAATACAGAGAGACTGAGCGGTCCATACGTAAAGGTATTGGTAATAGCGCCGATCCATTTAGGTTGGGAATTGCCCAGGTATTTCTGACCGGAGTTGATCATGGGGAAACCGGCCAGGCTGCCGCTCGCCGCAATCTGTATAGGTCGGCTGTAATCAATTTCGATGCCGTTATCCGGCTGACCACCGGTGTAACGCAGGTAGCTGGTACCGAAGATAGCTCCCACCGGGTAACCGGGAAGATATTTCATGGTGGCGGTGGAACCGGCATAGCCAAACTGATTGCCGACCACTACTTCGGAGAGGCCTTTTCCGAGGCTCAACACCTCGTTGCGGTTGGCAGAGAAATTAATGCGCATGTCCCATTGGAACTTTGGCTTTTTGATGGGCGTGGCATTAAAAGCTATTTCCACACCACGGTTGCGGATGGACCCTGCATTGGTATAAAAGTCTTCATAGCCGGTGGCGCTGGATAACTTCACGGGGATCAACAGGTCGGTGCTTTTGGAAGTATACCAGGCAAAGTCAACGCCTATACGATCATGCAGAAAGCGCAATTCGGCGCCTACCTCGAAGGTGTTGGTGAATTCCGGTTTCAGCTGGGCATCGCCGTAGCGGTCGGCGCGGGTCCAGCCAATCACGTTATTATCGATAGGGCCATCAGTAAGCGGAACGTAGCCGGAGCCGGTATTGTAAGGCAGCGCGTCTTTACCCACCCTGGCCCAGGAAGCTCTTACTTTACCGTAAGACAACACCTCCTCCGGCATCTTCAGGTGCTCGGTAAAGAGGTAAGACAGGCTTACAGACGGATAGAAGAAAGCCCGGTGGCCAACAGGCAGTGAGGAGCTGATATCTGTACGGCCCGACAGGGTGAGGTACAGCCAGCGGTCCCACGACAGGGTCCAGTCGCCGAACAACCCGATGAGATAATATTTTTCAATGTATTGGGTAGACACGATCTTTTTAGCGTTCTGCATGATCAGCAGGTCCGGGATATCGAGGGTATCCCCTTCCGTAGAGAGGCGGTTGAGGTGCCGGTCAAACAGGTCATGTCCCAGCTTCAGGTCGGACGTGAGTTTGGGCGTGATGTTGTTTTTGAAGTTCAGGATGAGCGTGGAGCTGAGCGCGCGTTGATTGAGCGTGTATTCATTGACGAAGCCGAAGCCGTTGTCGGTATTGACCACTTCGCCGGCGATGCCTTTTGGACCGGGGCCGGTATGTCGGCGGTTATCGGTATAGAAGTCGGTCCCGGCGCGGTACAGGATGTCCAGCCATTTAAACGGTGAATAGGTGAAGTTGATGTTCCCGATCAGGCGGTTCACGTTGTCCCCGAACCGGTTGCTGTAGAGCGTGTAGATCGGGTTGTCTGTAGCGCCGTAGGTTTGTTGGGTACCATCCGGTTTAAGATAATCGCGCATGTTCCAGCGGGGCGACCAATAGATCATTTGTTCACCGTAGCGGTCCGAATTGGCGCGGTTGCCGCCGGAATTGATATAGTTGAGGGAAACGCCCATTTTAACTTTTTCGCTGAAGCGGATGTCACCACTTACCCGGGCGGAATAGTTTTGATAGTTGCTGAAAGGGATGATCCCGTTCTGATTGAACTGTGATAACGACGCCGCATATACGACTTTTTCCGTGCCGCCGCTGATAGCCAGTGTGTTGCGGTATTGGGAGCCGGTATTATATGCCTGCTTGTAATTATTGTATAACGAAGCCGGATGAGTGGGGTCCAGTTTGCGGGCATCTTCCACCGAGGGGCCCCAGGCAGGCCAGAAGCTCTGGTTATCGTATTGGCCGTTGTTGCCCTGGCTGTATTGCAGTTGCACGTCCGGTGTTTTGCCTACTTTATCGAATCCGGCGGTGGTGGTGAAACTAACGCGGGTGCGACCGGCCTTACCGGATTTGGTGGTGATGATAACAGCGCCGCTGGCCGCGCGGAGACCATACAGTGCGGTGGCGGCGCCACCTTTGAGCACGGAGATGCTCTCAATATCGTCGGGGTTGATATCTGCCGCTCGGTTGCTCATGCCGCGGGTGTCCGCGTTGCCGGTCGTGTAGGTATTGTTGTCCATGGTGATGCCATCGATTACAAAAAGGGGCTGATTATCGCGGGTAGGGTCCAGTGAGTTGATGCCGCGGATCAGGATACGGGAGCCCTGACCGGGGGCGCCGCCGCCGCTGGAGATCTGTACGCCGGCGACTTTACCTTGCAGGGCGTTGACTACATTGGACTGTTTGGATTGTGCGAGGTCGGCGCCGGAAACGTCCTGAATAGCGTAACCGATGGCCCGCTTTTCTTTTTTGATGCCCATGGCCGTCACTACTACCTGATCGAGGCTACGGGTATCGGGTTGCAGGGTCACGTTGACGATAGCCTGCCCTCTCATGGGAACTTCCTGTGTCAGGTATCCTATAAAGCTGAATACGAGGGAACTGGGCCCAACCGGTATTTCAATACGAAAATTACCATCGGGGTCTGTAGTGGTGCCATGGTTTGTTCCTTTTACCTGGACCGTGACACCGGGTAATGCAGTGTTGGTAGCGGCAGCGGTCACGCGGCCTTTAAGCATACGGGGTTGGGCGTGCAGATGAGAAAAGGGAATAAATAGGAAAGCGCCCACCACCAACATCAATGTGCAGATTGATTTCATGGTGTTTTAGATTTAGACTTTGGTTTTGATTAATGTATATAAAAGATACATCAAGGAAACCCGAAAGTCAATGCGCCATGCCTGCATTTATGTCAATTTAAAAACATAAAATTTAATGTTAATTATATTATGCTGTAAATTAATAGTCTATGAATTATCCTCTTCTCGTGCTGAGAGAAAGGAGTACCGCTAAGGGCTATACGAAAAACAGAGGGACCATGTAGCGGAAAGATATAGTGGACCGGTTTCGGAGGAAGTTTTTGGAAGAAGAATTTTGGAAGAAGAATTTTGGAAGAGAGCTAATTGTTACGCAGAAACAAAAATTTTCAGGAGGCTGACCGGGCATCCGGTCAGCCTCATAAACTCAGGCCGTTAATGCCGCTACCAGTCCGAGACTATCTTCCAGAAGAAGATATCTGGTAATCCGTCCGTCCCTGACGGTTATCTGAATGGAGAACGGACTGTCGAACAATTTGCCGGTGCTCAGCATGCGGGACACCAGGTGCCCGGTCACCACTGCCTGATGGCCATCATAGAATTTGCCGGTGATATCAAACGAGACAGCTTCCAGGTAGGTAAACAACTCCTGATAGAAAGATACCGCTTCCAGTTTGGTATTGCGGTCTTTGAGCCAGGGCGCCTTTTCCTTGTTGCCTGGTATGCGCCATTCCACTTCGTCGGCAAACAAGCTTTCATTTGCCTGATAATTTTTGACGGAAGCATTGTTGAAGTATGCTTCTACTACTGCCTTTGTTTTTGCTGTCAGAGCATCCATATGTTTTATTTTTATCTGATTATTTTAAACCGATCGTTCCAGAATAAAGCAAAAAAATTATGCCCGCAGGGAGTCAATTAAAAAATCGACCATCTCATCGACCTCCTTTTTATGACCATTGAGGAGGTACCGCGTATAAAAGCTACCACATGAAGTGAGTATATAACGGGCAAGCATATCCGGCGGAGCGTCCCTTTTCAGTGTCCCTTCTGCCTTTGCCCTGATGACCAGCTCCCTGAAAATGGATTCCAGGACGCCCGCGTTTTTCCTGATGAAGGAGGAAACCGCCGGCTCCTCATTCCCGAGTTCAAAAATGGTACGTATGATCATACAGGCCTTTTTGTCTTTCATGGTTTGTTCCACCACGTCACGGATGGTAAAAGCCAAAGCTTCAAAAGCGGAGGAGGTATTTTTGCCGGCGTGGCGATATTGGGCGGCTTTCAGCGCTGCATAGTTTTCGAGGCACTTCAGAAACAGCTCCTGTTTGTTGCCGTAGGAGTTGTACACGCTGCTTCTGTTCAGCCCCATCCTGTCCACGATATCATGGATGGAGGTGGCGTGATATCCTTTTTCCCAGAAAAGGTCTCTGGCCTTTTCCAGTCGCTCTTCGTATTCAAACTCCTTGTTTCTCGGCATACAACAAAAATAAGTATTTTAAACCGATTGTTCCAAATCAATTTATCGGGAGATGAAACGGGGACCATCAGCGCTTACTGTTGCTAAGGAAAAGGCCACCACCCTAACGGCCACCGGGAGAAACGTACCGTTCTTAATGTCCCTGCCAGTTTTCCGGCTGACGGGAAAGGCTTCAAAGATGGCTTCGATAAAGATGACCCTTAAAGGTAAAATTGATGCAGGCTTGGGGAAGATGCAATTGGGGGGATAGATAACCGGCTGATCTGAAGGCGGACGCCCTCAGATCAGCGGTAATTTATTTGGCGGTATTGATAATACCGTTCATTGTCTTTACAAAGTCGTCTGCGGCGGAAGGGCTGATCACCCATTTCCGGGAGTTTGATTCTATCAGGACGAGATTTTCGCGGTTGGTACACCACCGTTGGTACTTGCCGATTTCGGCGGAGCGGTAGGTACCCAGGTAACCGAATATGCCTCCGATGCCCAGCATGCGGCTGCTGGTACCCAGCTCCTCTTCCGTGATGCTGCGTAGTCGCACAATGTCATCAAAAAGAATGGTGATGGGAAACAGCGCCCGCTGGATCACCAGGCCCTGTGCGGTAATTTTATAGTACCGGGGACTCAGGCAGCCTGCCACCACAATAGCCGGTATCAATATGATCAACAATATGCTGGTTTTTACCGCCTCATGATTTACATCGGTGATTTGCCGGCATAAAATGATCAACGTAATGATGATAATAAGATTAGTAATGATTTTGGAGTTCCCATCCAATGTTGCGGCATACCTCATAAGCCCTGTCCTTTGGTTTATCAAGAAAGATAATGAAAATTAACTATATCAGGAATCGTACTTACCGGTTTTTTCTTCGATGGTCACATCCTGATCTTTTTTTATCTGCATTTTTATATACACCAATAATTGTGATGCACCCGCCTTAAAACACACTTCCTGCGTTTTGCGGACTACCTCCATCAGCTCATCATAGGTTCCTTCCATGACCGTTTCAAATGGACACACCCTGTACTTCACACCTGAATCACGAATCACGGCAATAGCTTCGTCCACTACAGCATATACCTGCTCAGATGGCACAGATGGCAGGATCTGAAGGGCTAAATTAATCTTGTTGTTCATCTTTTAGTCTTTATTTTTAAAATTGATTATCAGTATTTTATAAAAATCAACTACCATGTAACTTGAAGCAAAACCACCACTAAACTAAACAATAATTTATCGATCTACTCAAAAATCTCCCGAAATAAGTTAAACTATTCTATTAAATAAATAACACAACAGTCTATATACCAATAAAATACAAAATAAGACATCAAGTAATTATCTAATTAAAATCATCTACCCCGCTCCTCTCTGCGTTATTGCTTAATTACCTTGTAGAGATCATTTCGTATATCCTTCATCGTTTGTACACTGCCAAATGCATGCAGTTCCTTCAGCAATACCAGATCAACATCTGCCACTACCACCATCTCCGTATTGGGAGTTGACTCCGCCTTTATCCCCGTTACCGGGAAGTTAAAATCGGATGGCGTAAATACACAAGATTGTGCATATTGGAGGTCCATATTATTAACTTTTGGCAGATTACCCACACAGCCCGCAATGGCCACATAACACTCATTTTCGATTGCTCTGGCCTGCGCACAGAAACGGACACGGTTATACGCATGCTGGGTATCTGTCATGAACGGCACAAACAAAATTTGCATTCCCTGCTCGGCCAGAATCCGGGAAGGCTCCGGAAATTCCACATCATAACAGATCTGGATACCTATCTTTCCACAGTCAGTATCAAACACCTTGATCTCTGAACCGCCCTTCATCCCCCAGGCATACACTTCCCCCGGTGTGGGATGAATCTTGATGTACTGTTCCCAGGTACCATCCCGGCGGCACAGGTAAGATATATTATGCAGCACCTCATCTATCACGATGGGCATGCTCCCGGAAATGATATTCACATTATAGGACACCGCGTACTCGAGGAACCGGTCGCGGATGGTTTCGGTGTACTTAGCCATCCCCCGGATGGCCCCTGCGGGGTCGAGCTGGTTGAACTCGGCCATCAATGGCGCATTGAACAACTCGGGGAACACCACAAAGTCAGACCCGTAATCACTCACCGCGTCAATGAAAAACTCCACCTGCTGCATGAAGGTTTCAAAGCCACCATAATCCCGCATCTGCCACTGCACCAGTCCAATCCGGACGGTCGACTTATTATAACGGATCGTATCGCTGTCCTTTTCATAATAAATATTGAACCACTGCAGCAGGGTCGCAAACCCTTTGGACGCCTCATCATTGGGCAGGTAGTTTTTCAGTATCTTCTTTACGGTAAAGTCGTTGGAAAACTGGAAGGTCAGCGTAGGATCATAAATCTCCTTGTCCTGCACTTTCTCGATGTACTCCCTTGGCGTCATCTTATCGGCAAACTTCTCATAGTTAGGAATACGGCCTCCGGCCACAATCCCCTCCAGGTTCAGCTGCTCACAGAGTGTTTTGCGGGCATCATACAACCGGCGCGCCAATCGTCGTCCCCGGAAATCAGGATGAACAAACACCTCTATGCCGTACAGGATATCTCCCTTCGGGTTATGGGTATTAAAGGTATAATAACCGGTAATCTGTTCGTAGGTATGCGTGTCGCCGAACTTGTCGTAATCCACAATGATCGACAACGCACAGCCCACCACCCGGCCATTAACGGTAACGGCTATCTGCCCTTCGGGGAACAATTTAATCAACCGCTGAATGGTAGACTCTCCCCAGTAACTTCCTGCCATATCGGGGTAAGCAGACACCATGGATTCGCGAAGGTCCAGGTAATCAGCGGCAGTGATATTCCTGATTTCAACTGTTTCTGACATGATAGGGTCCTTTTATCTGTAATATAACCCAATTCAAAATAAAAAGCCCTGCGTTCCCTTTGCAGAGAAGCAGGACTTAACACCTGTATATTTGCTTATTTTATTATTTGTTCATCACCTCTTCGATATATACAATTTTATTATTCTGCGTTTGCAGGAACGCCTTATTGGCTTTTCCCATATGCAGGAAGGCTTTCAGCTGCCGGAAGAAAAAGACCGGTAAATAAAACAATGCCTTCACCGTCCGGGAATCTTCACTCATCAAGGCTACAATAGCCATAAAAGAAAGGGGAAACGCAACCAGTATTCCTAACCATCCCCAGGACAGCGCCGGCACCAACCAGTAATCTGTCAGACAAAATACCAGTGCCATGAGCACCTGTAGAAACAAAGGCGGTCTCAATAAATTATAACCAAAGAAGACGAGGTTGAAACTGGGTCGGCGTAAACCGGTGCTCAGCACATCCCATCCATATTTAAAATATTTGAAGTAGGCATTGATCCAACGGGTCCGCTGCGTCTCCAGCGCATTGCCGTCATCAATTTTTTCGTCGTACACAATCGCATCTTCCGCGTAGGCCAGCTGAGGAATCAGCTTCACGATATCGGCCTGGATCTTTTTATCGAACCCGCCGAAGAAGTTATTGTACACCACCTGCTGGTAAAGGCTGGTCTTGAGCGCGATGCCCAGTCCCCAGATATTGGCGGAAAGCCCCAGCTCCATCCGCATGCGCCGGTCAATAAAATTGCTGAAGTAGTTGCCTGCCGCGTCCAGCTGCGCATACACGGTGTCGTTATTCTTTGCCAGCATATTGGTCTGCACCGCTTCGTACCCTTTATTAAAATAACGGTTCAGCGTTTCCAGATACAGCGGATGTACCAGATTGTCGGCATCCAGAATCACCATCACCTCATGCGGTGTTTCGAAATGCTGTATCGCATAATCGATGGAACGGATTTTTGCGTTCAGGGGCGTCTCTGGTTTTAACAACTTCACTTTGACATGTTCCATGCCCAGGTCGCTGTCGCCGCAATTGTCTGCCACCACATATACAGTATAGTTATTATACGTCTGCTTCAGCAGGGAGTCTACCAGTGGCGGTACCAGTTGCAGGTTCTTATGTGCCGTGATCACCACCGCAAAGGAGTGGTCATGACTAACGGTGGCGGCTATCTGCTTTGATGACCTAAACAGTTTTATGCAGCCATGTAACAGCAGCAGCAACAGCGGTTGCAGCAGGTAACTGGCAACGATCAGCTGAAAAGCCATCCAGATATAAAAAAGTATGTTCAACATCATATAATATTAGCTGGCTTTTTCCCACACAGAAAAGAACCCGCCGGTAAAGCGGTAGGGCAACATATCGGCGACTTTACAATCGAGCCACTGAAGCGCCTTTATCCTTTTGGCGAAAAAAGAGAAGGGGAAAACATCTTCGATAAAATTGGCTTTGCCAAAACGGACGATCCTGAAATTATTCTCTGTAGAAAGGGTTTCGAGATCTGACTTTTTGAAAAACTGGATGTGGTCGAGGTTATCAGCTGCTGACTGAACAGTGGTGCCGCTATAGCCCATCGCCTTTTTTGTTTTCAGTACCAGTTTCCAGAGCCAGTTGTTTTGTTCCCGCATTTTGAGGACGGGTCTTGTCACCAACAATTCACGCGGGCCGGTACCATTGGGAACGGTCACGATAAGAATGCCGTCTTTCCGCAGTGACTGATAGAGGGTGGCCAGGAGCGCACCCGGTTGCTGCAGGTGTTCCAGCACTTCGCTGCAAACGATCACGTCGAAAGTATCTCCTGCCGCCACGAGCTGTTCTGCACTGAGCACTTTGAAGTTGACCCGGGGGGATGTATTCAGTTCACGCGCCCGGGCGATCGCCGGTTCGCTGACATCTATGCCGAGCACATTAAACCCTAACATGCCGAGGTGACGGCTGATAACACCATTGCCACAACCTACGTCGAGCACCGTTACCTGGTTGCCTTTCCGTTCCGCTACCGCTGCACTGATAAAGTCCAGCCGCTTCCGGTCAGCAATCCGGTCATATTCATATGTTACAGGCTTGTTGTCTGTCATGATCTTCTGTTAATTTCCGGTTTTCAAAATTCGTTCGTATAAAGTGGCTACCTGCTGTGCCATCTGTTGAACGGAGTAGCTGTCGGCCACAGTGGCCGCTGCTTCTTGTTGCAGTTGCTGCCGGAGGCCCGCATCTGCATGAAGCTTCTGTATCGCTTCCGCCAGTTTTACCGGCTCCTTCACCGGGATGACCAGGCCATTCCGCCCGTCTTTGACGATTTCGCAGGAGCCGTCTGCTGCGGTAACCACCACCGCTTTGCGCATGGCCATCGCTTCCAGCAGACCGATCGGCATCCCTTCCCAGAGGGAAGGAAGACAATAAATGTCTATCGCTTTTAGCACGGCCGGAACATCCTGCCGGAAAGGCTGAAATAACACCCGCCCGTTCAGTTGGAGTGATTGCGCGAGGTCCATCATTTCTACTTTCATATCTCCATCTCCCACTACCAGCAGGGTAACATCTTTTACCTTTTCCGCCACCTGCGCAAAAGCCTGTATCATGGTCAGCGGATCTTTCTGGTGGGTGATGCGGGCGATATAGCCTACTACCGTGTGGTGCTCCGGAATACCGAGTTCGCGACGGACATCCGGTTGGGCATTGTCGGGATTGAAGCGATCCAGGTCGATACCATTATTAATAACGGTCGACCGGAAGCGCCGGAAGTACCTTACGCCGGTCTCCCTGTTGGAGGCCGACACAGAGATATTCGCCTTTGCACCGCTGGTAAGCATTCTCTCAGACCAGATGCGCAACCGCTTTTGCAGGAATGGCTGGTCTTCATGAAAAGACCAGCCGTGAATAGTATACATCAGCGGACGATGGGCCAGCCGGGCCGGCAAAAAAAGGTTGCTTGCCGCGCGGGAACCATGTGCATGCACAATATCTATCTGCTCTTCTTCCATCAGCGCTTTCACCTTTTTCCAGCAAGACACATCAAATGCCCTGAGGGACGGCAGTACGATACTGCGGATACCCATTTCACGGAGACTGGTGATCATGGGGCCGTCTGTAAATGACAGGACCAGCGATTCATACCGGTTTCTGTCCAGCGCCCCCACGAGGCTAAGCACATGCGATTCACCACCACCTATCTGCCCTTGCCGGATTGCCTGTAGAACTTTTATTTTTCTGCTGCCAGGCATTACGCGGTGGTTGAAGTAGCACCTTCAGGTTTTCTTTCCCAACCCTGCGGAAGCTTTTCATAAATTTCGATGTTCTCGAACTCCTTGCTTTTTCTGGCGCCTACTACCTGAGCCCAGGCAGCCATGCGACGGATACCTTCCGCCAGACCGATACCGGAGCCTTCGCCGAATACGCTGTGTGCTTTGCTATGATCTGAGTAAGCGTGCATCACTTCATTTCTGGCCTGCAGGTATTTGATATCGGGCTTTACACCAAAACACGCTCCCACTACATTGGCCAGTTCATTCACGGTGTAAGGTTTATCGGCGCCGATGTTGAACACCTGATTATAGGCGGCTGGCAGGTTTACGCTGTTAGCGATCGGAATAGCCACGTCATCGATATAGCTGAAAGCGCGGGTCTGTTCACCATCACCAAAGATGGTCAGTTGCTGGCCCTGCATGATCTGGTTCATAAAGATGCCGATCACGTTACGGTATTTGTCACCGATGTTCTGGTTTTCACCGTACACGTTATGCGGACGGAACACAACGTAGTCGAGACCAAACATTTCATGCGCTGCTTTCAGGTCCATCTCCACGGCATATTTGGAAACACCGTATGGATCTTCCGGCATCGGCACCATGTCTTCGCGCATAGGCAGCTGACCGGCTCCATATACTGCAATGGAAGAGGTGAACACAAAACATTTCACCTTATGCTTGATGGATTCGTTGATCAGGTTAATACTACCTACCAGGTTATTATTATAATTAAAGCGGCGGATAAAATGGGACAGTCCTTCTGCCGCATAAGCTGCCAGGTGATATACGTAGGTAAAACGATATTCTTCAAAGAGGTTAGCCACCAATGTTTCATCGTACACAGAACCCTGTACAAAAACAGCTCCTTCCGGAATGTGGTCTTCAAATCCACCGCTCAGGTCATCCAGCACTACTACTTCATGACCCATAGCCAGACAATGCTTCACAACGTGTGAGCCAATAAATCCGGCGCCGCCGGTAACAAGAGATCTTATCTTTGACATATTACATAATTTTTAAACGGGTGAATAACTGGAGGTAGTCAGGTTCCATGCTACGCCTCTCAGGAAAGACTTCAGGTGCGTGAACTGTCCTTTTACCAAATAGGTACCGACTGACTTGGGGAACGTGAGAAAACCAAAGAACAACAGAAATGCGGTGAGTTGCATTTTATTGGTGTTACGGCGCATATAAAGGATGCGGTTGCGCGTGTGGTAGTACACTTTGATGGCGCTCTCTTTTCCCATGGTGATGGATTCTTTGTGGAAGATCAACCCATCCGCGTTATAATATATTTTAAAACCAGCTTTCAGTATACGGGCAGACCAGTCAGACTCTTCATAATAGATGAAGAACTTATCTGCGAAGCGGCCTACTTTTTCTATCACTTCTCTTTTCACCATCATGGCGGCGCCATGTGCGCACCAGGTTGGGCCGGAGATATCATGCTGGCCTTTGTCCACTTCTTTACTGCCTACCGCCCAGGTGCGGCCGGTGAGCAGGTTCATCTGATGGAAGCCGGCGTATTGAATGGTGTCCGGATGGTGAAAGAAACGGATCTTGGGGCATACCACACCAATGGCAGGATCTTTGGCGAAAGGCGCCAGCAGATGGTCCAGCAGATCGGGGGTTACTTCCGTATCATTGTTGACAATAAACAGGTACTCTCCTTTTGCCTGTTCAATACCGAGGTTGTTGCCACCGGTAAAACCGAGGTTAACGGGGCTCAGTATCAGTTTCAGGTTCGGGTAGTTGCCTGCTTCAATTTGTGCTGTTGGATCAACAGTTGAACCGTTGTCGACAACAATTGTTTCGAAGTTCCGGTAGTTGAGTTTTTTTGTTGACTCCAGGAATTCACATGTAACGGTGGTCTGATTATAGTTAAGCGCTATAATGGAGACCAGTGGTGTATCCTTCTTTTGCGTGATGTCCATATTGATGCTAAACGTTGTCTTTTTGTATCAGTGCATTCGGTGTATTGGCCAGTATCCACATATCGTACAGTACAGAATGGTTTTCTGCGTAGCTGATATCGAGATTAATTCTTTCTTTCACGCTCATATCTTTCTGGCCGCGTTTTTTGATCTGCCACAAACCGGTGATACCGGCCGGTGCGAGGAAACGTCCGGCATAGTCGTCGGTAGTCAGTGTGGCCGCTTCATACAACGGCAGCGGCCTGTTGCCTACGATCGACATATGCCCCAGTAATACATTGAGCAGTTGCGGCAGTTCGTCCATGCTGGTGTTACGCAGGAAGGCGCCGAGGCGTGTAACACGCGGATCGTTGCTTACCTTAAAGAACACCGGATCTTTTCCATTGGTATCGTATTGATTGAGGTGCGACATCTGGGACACCAGTTTGTCGGCGTTCACCACCATGGTGCGGAACTTGTAGAAATTAAAGATCTTGTATCCGTTGCCTGCACGGTGTGAGATATAAAACACCGGGCCTTTTGACTCCAGTTTTATCAGGAGTGCTACCAACAACAGAACGGGGCTTAACAACAGCAGCAGCGTACCAGCGAAAGCGATGTCCATGGCACGTTTGAAGAAATGATTGATATAATATTTTAGGGGTTGACGTGTTGTCTTCGTGGTGTTTGCTGCTTTCTTTGTCAGTTCGCGGAGTCTGCGGGCGATAGCCAGTTTCTCTGCAAATACTTCAGGGGTAACGGAAGCTGTCAGCAAATCATCGATGCCGCCGGTTTTCTGTAGTTCCCACCGTACTTCTACCGTGAGGAAATCGGTGTAAACAAACAGCGGTACTTCTTCGTATTCTTTGGTCTCCTGCAGGAATTGACGCAGGCTCACCAGGTCAACGGTATTGCCGCTGATGTTACAAATAACAAATTCAGGTTTCAGTTTCATGCGCAGCCGCTCTCTCAGCACCTTTCTGGCCTGCATGACGGTCTCCACACAGATAACCCATTTGTCTTTATTTTCTGTCACACGAGAGATACAGTTACTGTCGCCTATGCACAGTATAAATGAATGGGCAGTCCCCTGCAACTCTATCACCTTTCCGCTCCTCCTTTTTTTCTCTACAGTCAAATGAACGGGTAGATTCGAACTCATGTGTCTTCGGTTTATAGTATACAATTAAGTATGGTAAAAACGGTTCCCATATATTATTCAGCCACGATTACTGTTGGTGAGACAGTCAGCTGTTGGTCGATAATTTTCATTAAAACAAGCGGATCAAAAGGCTTGCTTACGAGTTGTACTACGTTGGGGTAAAGGGTTACTTCCTCCAGTTGCATAGCCGTCAGCAGGATTACGGGAATGTCGCTGTACAGCAGGTTGGCAGAGAGGTTTTTGGTCAGCTCCACGCCATCCATATTTGGCATTTGTACATCAGATACAATGATGTCCGGCACATTACCGGCAGACAACCATTTGCAGGCAGTCAGACCATCAATAGCAGAGTAGACCCTGAATCGTTGTCCAAGCATTGCTTCCAGCAAAAACCTCATTGGCGCGCTGTCGTCTACTATTAAAACTGTTTTTTTCATTTAACTCCGTTTTAGAAAATAAAAGATTTATTCAGCGACCACAATTACCACTTTATCAGTAGTGCATGATCATCTTTTGATCTTCCAGGAGGATAAGGTTATAAGGTCACCATCAGAAAGGGTTTCGTACATCCGCGGACATAACAAGTCCAGGGAACGACGGGGTTCAATCCGGGTGATGGTTTTAGCATTGAGAATTTCAGAGGAGATGGTCGTTGGCTGGGATGAATTTCCGGATAAAATTATCTATTATTCCTGAATAATACAAAAATAACAAATCAGTCATCTTCGGGCGATCGCAGCTTGGTTTTCGGTAGCGTTTGATCTTCATCCGGTGCAAAAGTATATAAACAATCATTTCTTAATATTTTGAAATTTGTCAGTGATGCAAAATTCCTCGTGAATGATAAAATTTGGTAAGTGAATGATCAGTTCCGTCAGTTACATGCAGTTATAATTAAAAACCGAATTGGAATTGTTAATTAATTTGGCACTCGAATTAATCCCGGAACGCATGTTTGTCATCAAGTCGATACTGTTCTTCAGCCTCTTTATACTATGCTACAGCTACATCGGATATGGTGTGTTGGTGTGGATCTTACTCCGTTTCAGGAAACGTGCGCCACAGCCGCAGGGGGATGCTCCGGAAGAATTCACCCCCGCTGTCACCTTAATTGTGGCAGCCTATAATGAAGCAGACTTCATTGAAGAAAAAATTTGGAACACACTGTCGCTGGATTATCCGTCTGACAAGCTGGACATCGTCTTTATAACAGACGGCTCCACGGACGGCACACCGGAGCAGGTGCGGAAATATGGCAGGGTAACGTTATTGCATGAACCGGAACGGAAAGGGAAGACTGCGGCGCTCAACAGAGCGATGCGGACCGTGACCACACCGTTTGTTGTTTTCTGTGACGCCAATACATTATTGAACCCAGCCGCCATCCGCAATATTATGCAACACTACCGCGATGAGAGGACAGGCGGTGTGGCAGGCGAGAAAAGGGTTTGGCAGGAAGGGGAACATGGCGCCGCTGCTACAGAAGGTATTTACTGGAAATACGAATCGGCATTGAAGCGACTGGACGACAGGCTGTATTCCGTTGTGGGCGCAGCCGGAGAGCTGTTCTCCATCAGAACGGAATTATTTGAACCGGTGGCGGGCAATGTTATCCTGGATGATTTTATCATTTCCCTCAAGATAAATATGCGGGGCTACCGCATCGCTTATGCGCCCGACGCTTATGCGATGGAAACGCCCTCCGCTTCGCTGGCAGACGAATACAAGCGGAAGGTACGCATCAGTGCAGGTGGATTTCAGTCTATCGTGATGCTGAAAACGTTGCTGAATATTTTCCGGCAACCGCTCCTCTCCTTTCAGTATATCTCCCACAGGGTATTGAGATGGACACTGTGCCCGCTGGCGCTGTTGTTGATATTATGTACCAATATCGCGCTGGTGGCCGAAAACGCGGGAACGTTTTATTTGTACCTGTTGTATGCGCAGCTATTCTTTTATCTGCTGGCGATTATTGGTTTTGGACTGGCATTGGTACGCATCCGGTTCAAGCCTTGTTATGTTCCGTTTTATTTTGTGTTCATGAATATTGCGCTCTACCATGGCTTTCTGCGGTTTGTCAGCTCAGGACAGTCCGCCGTATGGGAGAAGGCACAGCGAACTATCAACCTCAGTAACCCCTTATAGATATGTCAACTACAGCTAATACCGGTCGTATATCCAGCATGGATGCATTAAGAGCCCTGGCCATGTTCCTGGGCCTCGTGCTTCACGCCAGCATGGCGTTTATGCAGTCTCCTTTTGAAGGCTTCTATCATGTGCCGGATTACAGCAGCCGTGTGTTTGACGCTGTATTTTTTGGTATTCATATTTTCAGGATGCAGTTGTTTTATGTGATCGCGGGTTTCTTTTTCCGGTTGCTTTATTATCGCATTGGCGCGACCGCCTTCATGAAACACCGTACACAGAGAATACTCATTCCTTTAGTGGTAGGTCTTTTCACCATTCTTCCACTCACCTATCTGCCGGCTGTATTCTATCGTGTAACCGATGGCGGTACACATTTTACGCTGGCTGATTTCCAGTTGATACTCCACGATATTTTTATCTGGAGAGGGCCGCTGCATCTATGGTTCCTCTATTACCTGATGATGTTTTACCTCCTTGGACTGGGTGTTCGCCAGTGGGGATTGTATGTCATACAAAAAATAAAATGGTTGGACAGCTTTGTAAAAAGCTTATCCCAACCAGCTATCATACTGCCTTTGCTGGCAGCAGGTTCTTTTATCACCTTATTGCTTTTTTCCACCGCCACGGTGGAATATGCGCCGGGACTGGTCCCTAAGCCGTCCTTCATGGCGTATTACGGTCTTTTCTTTTTCGCCGGCTGGTTGCTGCACGAACATATGGGTGCCTGGTTTCCGCTGCTTCGCCGGTACTGCCTGCTGTTTATCATGCTGGGTACGGCAACGGGCGTATATCTGTTCAGGTTATTACAGGCAGATAGCACTACCACGCCTATGTTATGGATAAAAGTGTTGGCGACCATCACCACGCTGTCGCTGGTCATAGGCCTGATGGGGGTGTTTTTGAAGTGGGTGAATGCCGAAAATGCCACCGTGCGTTATCTTTCCGATGCTTCCTATTGGGTATATCTGGTACATGTGGCCATGGTAAACGCCACACAGTTGTGCCTTGGGCAGTTGCCCATTCCTGGCCCGTTAAAATTCATGTTGTGCGTGATAATTCCATTAAGCGTATCATTACTCACCTACCAATGGTTTGTACGATATACGTTGGTGGGCTATTATCTGCATGGGTCCAGAAAGAAAAAAACCGCTACTATATAGTGCAGGCTTACACGAAGATGGTATTAAAAAAGGTTTGCAAGGAATGAATTTTTGTATACCTTTACACTCCAAAAGGAATTTCCTTTCAACCAATCCTCTTTAAAGCCTCACACATATTTTTAACCGTCCTCCTATCAAAAGCCACTCAGCACTGAGTTGGCAACGAGTTGTTCACTCCTGTAATGTCATGTTAATGCTGGGTAAGTAATCATAATATCGGTTCACAACTGAAACACACTTACCGTATGCGTAAATTTTACTTAATGTGCCTGGCACTTTTTCTGCTTTGGGGCAGTTCTGCTGTCGCACAGGTATTCGATCCTGGCGATACGATAGAGAACTATGACCCAAACAACCCCAAGCCCACACCGCCCTGGGGGGAAATCGCCAAATGGGTGAGAACTGTCCGCAATGAAGTTAATTTCACCAACAAGAGTTCTTACAAATGCTACTATCTGAACGGGATGCCATTCAGATTGAAGTTCCCTAAAACCTACCAACAGGGCGTAGCGGACGGAAAAACTTACCCCATCATGATCTTCCTGCATGGCAGAGGAGAATCCGGCGGAATTTATGACAACGAATACTCCCTGTACCACGGTGGCGGCAAATTCTGCGCTGCTGTTGACAATGGCAAGTTCGATGGTTTCATCCTTGTGCCGCAAAGTACTACCGGCTTTTTTGGTAACCCTCATTACGATTTTATCAAGCAGATTCTTGACACGCTTATTCAAAGCAACAAACTGGATGAAAACAGGATCTTTGTCAACGGCCTTTCCGCAGGTGGTACGGAAACATGGGAATTCATGTTCCGCTTCCCCAAAACCGTAGCCGGCTTCCTCCCTATCAGCGGATGTTCCATTGCTTACAAAGACCAGGTGGAGGTGTTTAAATATATCCCGATGTGGATATTCCAGGGAGGACTGGACAACAATCCCCACCCCAACACCACCGAACAGGTAATGAATGCGGCTTTAGCCGTAGGCGCCAACGTAAAGGAAAAAATATACCCTGACGCCGGCCACGGTGTCTGGAACAATGCCTGGGACGAGGTTGACTTCTGGCCTTTCCTTAACCGTCAGTTTAAATCCAATCCCTGGACACTATTCGGTCACAACGAATTTTGTCCGGGCGAAGCCGTGAACGCCACACTCGGCCTCACAGCAGGTTTCGACGGATACGAATGGAGAAAAGATGGTAACGTTATTACCGGCGCCAACAGCAACGAACTGCTGGTAACCGAATTCGGCACCTACGACGCCCGTATCAAACGTGGCGACACCTGGTCTGAATGGTCCCGCACCCCTGTGGTCGTAAAACAGAAAGCGGCCACCCAGACACCACCGATCACCGTGCCGCCGCTGATGAGCAAAGTAATCCCCGCTCCGGATGGCAAAAACTATGTGACACTGTCCCTGCCCGATGGCTACACGTCCTACCTGTGGCAGAAAGTAGGCGACACCACTACTTTAGGTACCGCTAAAACACTCAACGCCACCACAGCCGGACTGTATCACGCTAAAGTAACAGAACAGTATGGCTGCTCCAGCGAGTTCTCCGCACCGTTCACCGTGATCCCTGCCAACGGCGCCAATGGCCCCGCTCCGGCAACCGGTGTATCGGCCACGGCTATATCCAAAACAGCGATCACCCTCGACTGGGCTGACAATCCTAATCCGGCTTACAATGAAACCGGTTATGAGATATACCGCGCAGCAGTAGCCGGCGGACCTTATACGCTGGTGAATATCACCGCAGCTAACGCCACCACCTATACGGACAATGGCCTGGCGCCCAACTCCAAATACTTCTATGTGATCAGGGCTGTGAACGACAACGGCGCGGCAGCACTGAGCAACGAAGCCACGGCGCAAACACAGGTAGATAGTAATCCTCCCACGCCTCCGGGCAACCTTACCGTTACCGGCACTACCTATTCTTCCGTATCCCTTGACTGGACACCCTCCACAGATGATGTAGGCGTCTATAAATACGATATCTATATCAATGGCGTGAAGTCCTATACAGTGGATGCCGACGAAACAGATTTTACCGCTTACAACCTTAACAAAGACACCCTGTATACCTTTGTGGTGAAAGCCAGGGACCTTGCCGGCAATTCCTCTGCCCGCAGCAATCAGGTAAGCGCAGCAGCTAAAGCGAATGGCCTTAACTACCGCTATTACCTGGGCAGCTGGAGCACCCTGCCGGACTTCAACACCCTGTCGCCGCTGACGATCGGTACCTCTCCCATCCCTGACCTGAGCGTAAGGACCCAGGATGTGAACTACGGCTTTGTATGGGAAGGTTATATTCGTATACCCGTTACCGGTAACTATACCTTTATTACCAATTCCGACGATGGCAGCAAACTGTGGATTGATACCAAGTACAATGCCGCAGCCACACCGCTGGTCAACAACGACGGTCTTCATGCCACACAGGACAGGGAAGGCACCGTATACCTCACCGCAGGTATGCACCAGATAGCCATGGCCTTCTTCCAGGCCGGTGGCGGTCAATCCATGACTGTTTCCTGGAAAAACACCGCCAGCGGTGTCACCAGCCAGCAACAGATCCCTGCTGAGTACTTCACGGACAACTCCGCTTCCTCTTCTACAGGAGCTGCCCCCAAAGCACCCGGCAATATTAAGGCTACTACCCTCTCCTACAACAAGATCAATGTAACCTGGGCCGACAGCAGCAACAACGAAACCGGCTTCGAAGTGTACCGCGCTTCCAGCTCCGCTGGCCCATACAGCATCGTTACCACCGTTGCTGCTAACAAAACAGCATATGTTGACAGTAACCTTGTCGCACAAACGACTTATTACTATCGCGTAAAAGCCATTAACAAATTTGGTGACTCCGGCTTCAATGCATTAGAAAGCGGCGGCTTCCAATATGGTTTATATCCGATATCTTCCAGCGCTACGTCATTGCCTAATTTTAACACGCTCACGCCTGTTAAAACCGGTACGTCTCAAAACGTGACGCTCGATGTGAGAGACAGGGAAGCAAACTATGCCCTGAAATTCTCCGGATATATCAATATCCCCACAACAGGTACCTACACCTTCTATACCGCCTCCGATGACGGCAGCAAGCTGTATATCGGCGACTTCAAGGAAAGCAACCTCGTTGTAAACAACAACTATGTACAAGGCACCACTGAGCGCAGCGGCAGCAAAACCCTGACGGCTGGCCGTTATCCTATCCACGTTACCTACTTCCAGATAGGTGGCGGTCAGGAACTGACGATCAGATACCAGGGCCCCGGCGGCCTCACCAAACGGGTGATACCTGACAGCGCCTTCATCAACGTGAACGCACGGGCTACCACGCTGGCCATGCCACCGGCACCATTGGCGCCCACTAACCTGGCCCTCACGCCACTTAGCGCCAACAAAATCCAGCTGGCCTGGAAAGACAATGCCAACAACGAAAACAAGTTTGAAGTGTACAAGTCCATCAACGACTCTACCCATTTCAAACTGCTGACCACCCTGCCGGCCAACGATACCGCGCAAACAGTGGTATATGCCGACACGGCGCTGTTTGCCAATGTGAAATACTACTACAAAGTACGTGCTGTCAATGAAGGCGGAAACTCCGGCTACTCCAACACGGCCGGTGTGAGCACACTGAACACGCCACCGGTCATCACTCAGCTGGTAGATCGCTCGCTGAGATATGACGCACAGCTGGTGCTTAACATCACCGCCACCGATCCTGACGGAGAAGCGGTTACCCTCGCCGCCGCGAACATCCCGGCCTTCGGTAGCTTCAACGACAACGGCAACGGCTCCGCTACCCTGACCTTCACGCCTTCTGCGGCCACTCAGGGCACGTATCCGAATATCACCGTTACCGCTACCGATCAGCATAGCGGCGTAACCTCCACCTCATTCACCCTGACCGTTAATGATAACTACACTCCTGCTATCGGCAACATCAGCAATGTGAGCATGGATGAAAACACCACGAAAGCAGTCAGCCTGACCGTTACCGATGGTAATGCAGGCGACACCTCCATCTGGTCTGTTCAGGGCCTGCCACGCTTTGCCACGCTCGTGCCCAACGGCGCCACTGCGCAGCTCAACCTGAACCCGACTTATATCGATGCAGGCACTTATAATGTGACCGTACAGGTAAGCGACGGTCGCGGTGGTATTGACAATAAAACATTCGTGATCACGGTCAATGATATTGACCCGAACCGCATGATCTATGTCAACTTCACCGACGGCTCTTATCCTGCCGCCGCTCCATGGAACAATACCAACAAACAACCGGTACAGAACGATCTGTTCCCCAACCTGAAAGACCAGACCGGTGCCGCCACCACAGTTGGTATCAAGATCGTATCTGCATGGCAGGCGCTCAGCAATGGCTCCAACTACTACGGTACCAATACCGGTAACAACTCCGGCGTGTATCCTGATAACGTGATGCGTACTGCTTACTGGACCAACACCACCAAACAGACACTGAAACTGTATGGCCTCAATCCTACCAGCAGATATAGCTTCACCTTCTTCGGCGCTCGTGCGGACGTGACCGATAACAGGATGACCAACTATACCATTGGCACCCGTACCGTGTCGCTGCAGACTGCTAAAAACACACAAAACACCGTTTCTATCAACGACGTGTCTCCGGATGCCAACAATGAGATCTCCATCGATCTGCAAAATGGTACCGGCTCCGTTTACGGTTACCTGAACGCTATGGTAGTGACCATCAGCTATGATGATGGCAACCCGCCTGCTGCTCCGGCTAACCTGGCGGCTACCACTACCCCGAGCGGCGTAAAACTCACCTGGAAAGATGTGGCCTTCAATGAAACAGGTTACGAAGTATATCGCGGCGGCGTGGCTACCGGTCCGTTCACACTGCTGAACCCGGCGCCTGTCAACGTCAATGCAGTATCCTTCACGGATACGTCTTCCAAAGCCAATCAGCAGTATTACTACGCTGTGCGCGCCATCAATTCCCACGGGGCATCTGCTTATACCGATACCATCGGTATCAAAACCGGCAACAACAATCCGAAGCTGGACAGCATCGTGTCTGTGGTGATGAAAAACAACGAAAGCGTAACGCTCAATCTCCATGGTACCGACGACGCAGGCGATGTCCTCACGCTGAAAGCAACGAACCTGCCTTCCTTTGCCCGTCTCACAGACAACGGCGACGGTACCGGCAGCATCAGCATTACACCTGCCGCCGGCAACGTTGGCCGATATAACAATATCACCGTTACCATCAACGACAACAATGGCGGCAGCGCTACCAGGACCTTCAGCATCTATGTAAGGGATAAGAACGTCACCTCCCTGTATGTCAACTTCAACCAGACACCCTCTGCTGACGCGCCGTGGAACAACTTCAATAGTTACCCGAGCCTCAATGCCGCTATCAACAATCTGAAAGATGATGCCGGCACTGTAACCGGTGTTAAAATCCAGCTGCTCGATGCCTTCAGTGGTACCAACGCCCTTGGCGCTACCACCGGCAACAACAGCGGCGTATATCCTGACAATGTGATCGCGACCAACTACTACACCAGCGAAACCACTGCCAGAAGAGTGCGACTGTCTAACCTGCCGGCGAACTATCGCTACAACCTGATCTTCTTCGGCAGCAGACAAGGCAATGACAACAAAAACACCAACTACACCTGTGGCGCGGTGACCGTCACCCTGAACGCTGCCAACAACAACAGCAATACTGTTCAGATCAACGGTATCGCACCAGACAGCAGCGGAAACATTGACTTCACCGTACAACAGGCCACCGGCGCTGCTTACGGTTATATCACCTCCGTGGTGGTGCAGTACTATCTGGACAACGGTACGCCAATGAATCCCGGCAACGCGGTGGCAACAGCCAAATCCAAGACCAGCATCCAGCTGAAATGGATGGACAACTCCACCAACGAAACCGGCTTCGAAATCTGGAGGTCCCGCGATAACAGCAACTTTACCCTGCTGACAACAGTAGGTTCTAACGTAAGCACCTATACGGACAACGGGCTGACCATGGATTCCCGCTACTACTATAAAGTACGCGCGAAGAAAGACACCAGCTATTCCGATTTCAGCAACGTGACCAGCGCAGCTACGTTCAGAAGCGCGGTGTACATCAACATGAACGTGTTCAACCCGGCCGGCGCCCCCTGGAACAACACCAACTCCGCACCGGCACAGGGACTGGAATTCCCGAACCTGACAGACGACAACGGTGACAACACCGGTCTGACCATGATCATCGACAAAGCCTTCTCCGGCGACAATCCATTCGGTATGAATACCGGTAACAACAGCGGTATCTACCCTGATAACGTTATCAGCAGCACCTACTGGATAGACATCGGACAGGCCGGACAACTGCGGATCAAAGGACTGAACCTGGCCAAACGATACAACTTCGTATTCTTCGCCAGCCGTGACGGTTCCGGAGACAGGACTTCCAACTACACCATCAATGGTACTACCGTTTCCCTGAATGCTGCCTACAACACCAATCAGACGGTACAGATCAACGATGTGGCACCCGACCAGAACGGTGAAGTGCTGATCAGTGTAGCCGCCGGCGGTACTTCCATCTATGGTTACATCGGCGCCCTGGTGATCCAGTCTTATACACCGGAATTCAGTTCACTCGACAATTCCCTGATGATGGCGAAAGCCGGACACGCAGTGGTGCCGACCAAAACTGACGCCACCACCAATGTCACCGTTGCCAGCGTATATCCGAATCCGTTTGTGAACCAGGTTGCCCTGGAACTGACCAATACCGGTAAACCCAGTAAAAACCTGCTGATCAGTGTCACCGACATCAACGGCAGAATACTGTACAACCGCGTACTCGGTTCTATGGCAAGCGGAACACAACGCATCACACTGGACCTCGGCGCAGCGCAGATACCTGCCGGCCCTTGCCTGCTGAGAGTGATGGACGGAGATAAACTGATCAAAACAATTAAACTGATCAAGAACAATTAGAAACCGAAAGATCAATAGTAGTTATTACCGAAAAAATCCGGTGAATACCGGATTTTTTCGGGTTTTTCAAATTAAATTTTATTACACTTTAAAGAATCCGTGCATATGGATCTGATTTATTTGTTTAACTCGCTCCTAAGGCGCAAATGGCTTATCATCATCAGCACAGTGCTGGCCGTTCTCGCCGCATTTTTGTTGACCTTTAAACAGGAAAAACTCTACAAATCCGTAGCCCAAATTGCCACCGGTTTTACCAGCAACGAGCAGGTAAAACTGAAGGATGAAAGTTTTAACATCTATGAAATTGACTCTAAATTCAACAACGTTATCGAGGTATTGAGATCACCCCGTGTGCTGGGCATGACATCGTACAACCTGATGCTGCATGACCTGCAGAACCCTGCCAAACAATTCCGGAAATTAACAACCGAAGACACCAAAAACCCGGTATATCAATCCATCAATAAAACCAAGGCGATTGAAATACTGACTAAAAAATACAACGAAGAAAATATGCTCAGTTCCTATGATCCGGAAGAAAGGAAAATACTGGAACTGCTTAAAATATATAAGTACGACCTGGAATCACTGCGCAAGGTATTATACACCGGTCGTATCCAACGTACCGACTACATCGATATCCAGTACCGTTCTGTAAACCCCGAACTGTCTGCCTACCTGGTAAATCAGCTCTGTACAGAGTTTATGCGTAACAATGAATCTTCCAGAAGCCAGCAGACCGTACAGAATATTGAGACATTGAAAAAACTGGTGGACCAGAAAAAACAAGAGCTGGACAGTAAAATTGGTAATATCAAAGCACTGGGCACCATGGACGTTTCCGTGGAAAGCACCAGCAAACTGGAACAGATCAGCAACTTCGAAAACAGACTGGTAGATGAAAGAGGTCTCCTTAACAACGCTACCCTGAGCCTTCAACAGGTCAACGCAAGACTGGCAGATGCGGAAAAAACTTCCGCCCAGACCAGCGCCGCGTCTTCGGCTATCACCTCTGAGCTGTCGAGCCTCAGAAAACAGATGAACGATGTATACTCAGAATATGTCAGCAAAGGCTCCAATAACCAGGAACTCTACAACAAGTACCAGAAACTGAAGCAGGACTATAAAGACAAACTGGTGTCCATGGCGTCCTCCTCTCCTGCCGCAGGCGCAGGCAACACCAAGGCAGACCTGTTACAGAAGAAAAGCGATCTGGAGTTGCAGATCAAAAGCTCCGAACAGAATATCGCCGTGTACCAGCAAAAAATCCGTGAGCTGAACGGCAGCATCGGCGCCGTGGCCTCCAGAAGCGCCAACAACCTGGCCCTGCAAAAGGAAGTGGAACTGGCCCAACAGGAATATGAAGGCATCAAGTCCCGCTACGACGCAGCCCAAAACAATAAAATCGCTCCGATGGATGGCTTCCGCCAAATCCTCTACGGACAACCGGCAGTAGAACCGGAACCATCCAAAAGAATTATCATTATCGGCCTGGCCGGTATGTCGATGTTCATCTTCTGCTGTATCAGCATTATTTTCCTTGAATACATCGACCTGTCTATTAAAACACCGTCCAACTTCCAGCGCATTACCGACATGAAGCTTTTGGGCATTGTCAATCATATCAATTTAAAACACAACAAGGTCGACGAAATCATTTCCACGGAATCCAAAGACCACCAACAGAGCCTTTTCCGGGAACTGCTACGTAAGCTGCGGTACGAAATTGCCAACAGCAATAAACAGGTATTTCTGTTTACCAGTAACAAACCCAATGAAGGTAAATCCACCATCATCAAAGCACTGGCATATACCTTAAGTCTCAGCCACAAGAAAGTGCTGATCATTGATACCAACTTCCCGGACAACACCCTCACCCGTGAGTTTGAGGCCGCCCCTGCACTGGAAAGCTTCCAGAATATGGGTACTTTCACCATGGAGCAACTAAAAGGTGTAATTACCAATACGCCCATGCCCGGTGTAGACATCATCGGTTGCCAGGGCGGCGAATACACGCCTTCCGAAGTGCTGCCTGAAGGCAACCTGCTTTCTCATCTTGCCAACATCCGTCAGTATTATGATTACATTCTCCTCGAAGGGGCGCCGCTCAATGAGCGCTCTGACTCCAAAGAGCTGATGCAATATGCTGATGCCGTTATCAATATCACCTCTGCCAAATCTTCCATCAAACAGACCGACAAGGAATCCATCCAGTTCCTCAACAGCCTGAATGGAAAATATTACGGCGCTGTTTTGAATTTTGTTGACATTAAAAACATCAATATCTAACATGGCCACCACACTTCATCCATCGCCCAACAGGCTGGCCTGGATAGACTATGCACGGGGAATCGCCATCTTGCTGGTGCTCTACCGTCATATTTTCGAAGGCATCACCCGGGCCGGCCTGGGAGAAGGCCGGTTTGACTGGCTGGAGAATGCCAATATTATCTTTTATAGCTTCAGGATGCCATTGTTCTTCATCCTGTCCGGAGTTTTCATTGCCAAAAGTCTGGCTAAAAGAGGGGTTCGTGACCTGATCGTCAACAAGTTCAATATCCTCCTCTACCCTTATCTGCTCTGGTCTTTCATACAGATCACCATACAGATACTGATGGGCGGATTTGTGAACGCGCAACGCGGTTGGGCCGACTATGGTTATGTTTTCGTGTACCCGAGAAGGATAGATCAGTTCTGGTATCTCTATGCGCTGTTTAATGTAACGGTGTTGTATATACTCACCCGTGAAAGGCTGCGCTTCACGGTATGGCATCAGCTGGTCCTCGGTACCATACTGTATTTCATATCCAGCTATGTATCCGTGAAACACATCGATCTTGGTTTTGTATATGACATCTGCCACTTCTATGTATTCTTCGCCATCGGGGAACTGATCTCCGGTGTTATCCTGGACCAGCAGTATCTGCCGCGTTTTAGCTCATGGCAGCTGTTTGCCTGTCTGTTGCCTGTTTTTGCCGTTGGCCAGTGGTATTTCCTGCAAACCAATCTGGCACACCAGGACAACCTTTTTGTAGAAGAGCACCAGCCGGCTTTGTTTGCTGTGATTGCCCTGAGCGGCTGCGCTTTTATGATCAATATTTCATTTCTGTTGCAACGGTACAACCGGTTTAAGTTATTACGGATAGCCGGTTTTCATTCGCTGTACATCTATGTATCACATGTATTGGTGGCATCAGCGGTGCGCATGTTCCTGGTAAAAGTGCTGGGTATCGTTTACCTGCCTGCTTTACTGGCAATCTGTTTATTGTTTGCCGCCGTTGTACCGGTGCTGCTGTACAAGCTGGCCATGCGCGCAGGCGCCTGGTGGCTGTACAGCCTGGAGCGACCGGCATTAAAACCTCAAGTCAACTGAACAACTAATGAGTGAACCGAAATATACCTATTGGTTAAAATCCGGCATCTATAGCGGGATGCAGAAGATGGCCGTATTGCTGTTCGGCATCGGCAGCGTGCTGGTGCTCACCCGCTCGTTGCCCAAATCCGATATGGGCGTGTGGAATCTGTTTCTGGTATACACCGGCATTATTGAAATCGTACGCCAATCACTGATTAAAAACGCGGTGATCAAATATATCAATGGGCATCCGGCCTCCGAACACCCCCTCATCCAGACGGCTGCACTGTATCTGAATATTGCCATCACCCTGTTGATCGGAATCCTGATCACCGGTTTTATTTACCCTGTCAGCCACCTGTTGCAGGCGCCGGACCTCGCTCCCGTTATGTATCTTTTCCTGCCGGGATTATTATTGTTGATTCCCTTTTCCCACTTTGAATGGATACAAAATGCCAACGCTGATTTCCGGGGAATATTCTGGGGATACCTCAGCAGGCAGGGTATTTCATTCGGACTGATCATCATTCACCTGCTGGTAGCCGGACAGGTATCGCTCACGGCGCTGATTCTGTATTACAATGCAGGCCTGTTGGGCGGCACCATCATCTCTTTCTTCTTTGCACGAAAGTTTTTACACCGTCCGGCGGCACAGTACCGTGCATGGTTCCTGCAGCTGTGGCATTTTGGCAAGTTTGTATTCGGTACCAACATCAGCTCTTCTGTCTTCCGTAATACAGACCAGCTGGTGATCTCCTCCTATATCTCCACGGCGGCGGTAGCACTTTACGGGGTATGTATGCGTATATCCAATCTTGTAGATGTGCCCTCTCAGGTATTGGGAGATATCCTGTTTCCCCGCAGCGCCAAAATGATGGAAGATGGTAATCTGGGCATGGTGAAGTATTACTACGAAAAGGCCGTCGGAGCTATCCTTGCCATTGCCGTGCCGGCAAGCATTGTTATCATGTTGTTTCCAAAGCTCATACTGACGATCATCGCCGGCAAAGGCTACCAGGAAGCAGCGCCTGTTTTACAGGTCACCATCTGCTACGGAATATTTCTTCCGTTTATTAAACAGTTTGGCACGATCATGGATTCTATCGGCTCGCCCAAAACAAATTTTATCGTTATAACGGTAACGGCTATATGCAATATATTCATCTGTATGCTATTAACCCGCCAGATCGGTATTATGGGAGCAGCCTATGGCACCATGATTTCCTACGGCATCTGTTTCATCATTACCCAGGTGATCCTGTACCGCAGATTAAAAATCAACCTGCTGAATGTATGGCAATACATGATGGCATTTTATCCCGATATGCTCTCTGTAGCACGTCAACGGTTAAACCCTAAATGGAAAACAAGATGATCAGGAACAGAGATATTATCGTCACCGGCCTGCAGCCATGGGACATAGAGATAGGCAGCAACTGCCGCAACATCGCCATGGAACTGTCGCGCCACAACCGTGTGCTGTATGTGAACAGGGCACTGGACAGGATCTCTGCCCTGCGGCAACGGCAGGATGCCAAAACACAGACAAGGCTCAACAGCCTGAAAGGTATCACCAACGACCTGCAGCAGGTGGCCGATAACTTATGGACGCTGGACCCCAGGACCATGCTGGAATCCATCAACTGGATGCCGGTAGCTTCCCTCTTCGATCAGCTTAATCTTATCAATAATAAACGACTGGCGAAACAGATCAATCAGGCCGCCAGACGACTGGAATTTAACAGACCGCTCCTGTTCATCGACAACGATTTTTTCAGAGGATATTATCTGCCGCAATTACTGGAAGGCGTTGAGCATACGATCTACTACATCCGGGACAACCTCACCTGTCTGCCTTACTTTAAAAAACACGGGCAGCGGCTGGAACCACAGTTGATGCAGCGCGTTTCCATGGTGGCCGCCAATTCCGCGTGGCTGGCAAATTACGCTGCGAAGCACAACCCTTCCTCCTTCGATATAGGCCAGGGCTGCGACCTTAGCTGGTTACGGGTACCACCCGCCGCAAGACCAGCAGACATCGCACAGCTGGAAGGACCCGTGATCGGCTACGTAGGGGCGTTACTGTCAGCCCGGCTGGATGTTACCCTGCTGGAAGAAATCGCTGCCCGCAAGCCCGAATGGAATTTTGTGTTGGTAGGTCCGGAAGATGACCACTTTAAAAACAGCCGGCTGCACCAGCTGCCCAACGTGCTGTTCACCGGCAATAAACCTTTTGATGCATTGCCGGCTTACATCAACAGTTTCGATGTATGTATCAATCCGCAAAGCATCAACCCCATGACCATCGGCAATTATCCCCGGAAGATCGATGAATACCTGGCACTGGGAAAACCGGTGGTCGCTACCGCCACAGCAGCGATGGAAATGTTTGCGCCTTATGTTTATCTGTGCAGCGATGTTGCCGGGTACATACACCGCATCACCATCGCTTTGCAGGAGCCACCAGACAGGGATGTGGAGGAAAGAAGAAAAACATTTGCCCTTTCCCACACCTGGGAGAACAGCGTTGCTGAAATGGGCCGGCAATTTGAAAATGTGATTCAACCTAAAAAAACAACTTATGCAGGAAAATAAATTTTCGGATGACAAGCTGCTGCTGATCATGGTGACAGCCTTTATCGCGTTTACCATGGTCTTCCTTTATCTCAAAATTTTGTTTTACTGAAATATCATCCATCATGCGTGCTTTAATGGCAAGTATTTTTAAGTTCGATTCCTGGTCCCGCATGCCCGATACCATATGGGCGTATATCAGCATGTTTCTGATGGGGGTGGGCATCAGTTATATTCTCACCTTCATTGATTACAGGCTGGGCTTTTTACTGATGGGTGGTATGATCGGCGGCGCCATAACGCTCGTATGTTTTTTCAATACCAAAGCCGGGTTCTTTATCAGCACTGCGCTGGGGTTCTTCATGTTCTACCTCAAGCGGATGACAGATGACGAAGTACCTTTCGGAGTGGCGGTAGATGTGCTCATAGCTGTTACTTTCATCGGTTCTTACTATAAAAAGAAACTCGGTGGCACCAGTGCCTGGAAACATTTCGCCAATCCGATCACTTATCTGCATCTGATCAACCTCGCCTTTTTGCTGATACAGCTGTTCAACCCCTCCATGTTTTCCGTGGAAGGCTGGCTGTTCACCACCCGTAAGTTTTTCAACTTCGTGATGATCTACTTTACGGCGCTGAATATTTTCAACAGCAAGAAAGATATCATGGACTTCCTGAAACTGTGGCTGATACTGGCTGCTTTTGCCGGCTTCTATGGCTGCTTTCAGCAATGGCATGGTCTCTTTGGTTTTGAAGAACATTGGGTGACCAGCGATCCTGTTCGTTACCGCCTTTATTTCCAGGGTGGCGACATCCGGAAATTCTCCATCCTGTCGGACCCCACTGCATATGGCTGTTTAATGGCTACCAGCATCATCTTCGCCATCGTTCTGCTGTTGAATACCGGTAATAAAAAACACCGGAAGATGCTGTTGGCCGGCATCCTGTTTATGGCACTGGGCATGGCCTATTCCGGTACCCGTACCGCTTATATCATGATCCCCGCCGGCCTGGTCCTGTTTGCGATCATGACCATCACCAACCGTAAGACGCTACTGTTTATCATTGGCTTCCTGATGTTTTTCAGTGTGCTGATATTCGGGCCTTTCCATAGCAATGGTACGGTAAATCGCATCCGCAGCGCGTTTGAGTTCTCCGATGATGAGTCATTGGATGTACGGGATAAAAACCGGGCATTCATTCAGCCTTATATCTGGGACCATCCGCTCGGTGGTGGCGTGAGCACCAGTGGCGTGCAGGGTATCACCTACAATCCCGGTCACCCGCTGGCAGGGTTCCCGCCGGACAGTGGCTATCTCCGCTCAGCGTTGGAAACAGGATGGGTAGGCCTGGCACTCACCTGCTTTACTTTCTTTGTATTGCTTTACCTCGGTGTAAAGAACTACTATCAGTCCCGCAACCGGGAGACACGGATCATCTATGTTGGCATCGTCGCCAGCCTGTATGCCTATGTGGTGGCCAACTACGCACAGGTGGCCATCGGACAGACGCCGGGCGCCTTCTTTTTCTATGCCGCCGGCGCCATCATTATCCGGTTACGAAATTTTGAAACAGCAAATCCCAATACAGATAACAATAACCTTAAACCAGTTTTAAAGTAATAGACACATGAAAAAGAATATGCTCCTTGCCTGCCTGTTTGTTGCAAGCACCAGTGCCTTCGCACAGGCACCGAAACCCGGCACACCTGTTGCCGCTACGTCAGCCAATACCACCAACGCCCCATTTGATATCAGAGATCGTCTCGTGGAACTGGCCCTGAAAAACCCCGGCATTAAAGTCAGGGATTTCGAAAGAGATAAAGCCGTGGCTGAACTGAATAAAGCCGGCGCCTCCTGGCTCAACTACGTAACAGTGAGCTCCAACCTGAACGAAGTATCGCTGGGTAAATACCGCGGCACCACCGATCCCCGCAACTCCCTCTTCTACCCGCTGTGGAACGTAGGTATCAGCGTACCGCTGGGTAGCCTTGTACAAAAAGGCAGTGACGTGAGAGTGGCCCGCAGAAACCTGGATATCGCGTCTGCACAGCAGGAAAGCGCACACCGTCAGATTAAAGCCATGATCCTTTCCAAATACCACGACTACCTGATGAATAAAGAACTGCTGACCATACAGAATGAAGTGGTGGAAGATGACTACGCTATCTTCTCCCAGGCAGAAGCCAAACTGGCCACCGGTGGCATCTCTTACGAAGAGTATAGCTCCGCGTCCAAAAAATACAATGACGACCGTTTCAAGAAAATGAACATTGAAAGAGACCTCAACGTGGTAAAACTGGAAATCGAAGAGATTATCGGCATGAAGCTGGACGATGTATTGGCACAACACTAATTGGTTTTTATTTTGTCTTATGAGCGCAGCGTGCTGCCTGAAGATGATTATGTCATGAATTACACTAAAAAGACGTACACAGCGCTTCTCAGCTTATGCTGTGTGCTTACCTGTTTGTCTTTATCTGCGCAACGCAATATGGACAGCACACTCGTTACCACCAGTCAATGGAAAAAGGTAGGTGCCTTGATACACCTGCCGGAAGATTATTATCTGACCACCAAAGATTATCCTGTGATCATCTGCCTGCATGGAAAAAGTAAGGCAGGCACAGATCTTAAGCGTTTAACCCTGGAAGGCGTGCCCTATTGGCTCGACAACGGGGCGCGGATACAGGCTAAAAACCCGGCGGATGGTAAACTCTATAAATTTATCGTAGTAGCCCCGCAAGCTTCCAGCTGGGGGCTTAAACCGGCCGAGATCAACAGCATACTCGATGATATCGAAAAAAGATACCGGATCGATAAATCCCGTATCTACATCACCGGCTACAGTGCCGGTGGATGGGCCACCGTCATGGCCCTGACCGACTCCCGCCAGCTCACCAGCCGCATCGCTGCAGCTGTTCCCATGTCAGTGGCCTCCATCGACAAAAAGAATGAGCACCAGTTCAAACTGGTGGCCGATGCCAGCGTGCATTGCTGGTATTTTGCCGGTTCGGATGAACAACATTTTCTGGAAGAATGTCAGCGGTATGTAGACAGTACTAACAAATACCAGTCAGGGCTGGCGCAGATCAGCGTTATCCCCGACTTCGGGCATCATTCCTGGAAACAATTGTACGATCCCCGTTACAGAAACAACGGCATGAATATTTATGAGTGGATGCTGCAATACAAGCAGGGCGGGAAGTAACATCAGGCAGCGTGGCTGCCTGATGCATCAATATATTTTAATAAACTTCTTAACGATTTTAAGTGCATCTCCGTCTGTAACATGCAGGAAATAAACACCACAGGGCAGAAAACTAACGTCGAGGCTTCGCTGCAGATCAGATACCTGCCCGAGATTGATGGTAGACATCACAGCACCGTTGCCTGCCAGGATACGCAGCACCGTATAAGCCGGTGAAGCCAGCGACAGGCGCAGCTGCAATGTATTATTGACCGGATTGGGGAAGATGGCGAGTTTGTTGGTGCTGTCGGGATGCTCGTCACTTTTTTTGACGGTGATGATGACCACAGCAGAAGCAGTATTGTTATTGTCGTCCGTGACGGTAAGCATGAAGTAGTACACCCCCGGCACCGTGAAGGTAACCGGTGTTTGTGCAGCGCCAGGGTCCAGTATCTGCACGCTGGCAGGTCCCTGTTGGAGTTTCCAGGTATAGGACGTGATGGTGCCGTATGACACAGAAGAACCGGTACCATCCAGGGTAACCGTACTATCCGGCAATCTTATTTCCTGATTTTTGCCGGCATTGGCAATCAACGTTGCTGCACCGCGTGGTTTTACGATAACCGTCACGCGGGCGGCATCGGTAGCCCCTTTGTTGTCTGTAACCGTTAATGCAAAAACATAAGACCCTTCCGTCACCAGTCCGCTCACGCCTGTTTGCGCCTGGTCTGTTGCAGCAATGCTGGCAGTAGCAGGGCCGGAGATCTGTGTCCACTTATAAGCGGCGATGCTCCCGTCGGGATCGTAAGAATCAGTACCATCCAGCGTTGTGGCGCTAACGGGCAACGTGATCGTAATATCGTTGCCGGCGCTGGCTACCGGTGGTTTATTGGACGGTGTAGCACCGGTATATTCATCTGCCCCCATATCCCACGCCGCACCGGAAGGCCGTGCGTCTCCGTCTATATCGGTTTTGAAATAAGCCGAGAGGTCTTTCCCTTTGTCGATGGCCGGTGAGCCGGCAGCCAGGTGAAAATCATTATTGGCAACATCCACGAATTTCGCGGCATTGACATCCGCCAGCGCTACGTTGTTGGATAGCTGCGCATCAATGCCGGCCTGTACATTCAGATAGTCTGCCGTGCCTTGCGGGCTGCCACAATTCACCGTCAGGTTGTTGTAGAAGAGATTACCCTTTGCCACCGTGGAGAACGAATTCTGCATACGAATACCGTCCCTGCCGGCACTCACCACGGTATTGTTAAACACGTAGGCCTGCAACGGCGTGTAGTCGGGCTTGGTAGGTCTGTCATCAATGAAGATAGCGTCCTGCCCTACCGCTGTTCCATCCTTCCCTGCATCCACCACGATGTTGTTGTAGATGTAGGATAAGCCGGTACCGAACAGTTCTATGCCATTACCGGTACCTTTGATTACTGTGTTGTTATATACTTTACCGTTAGACAGCCCACCGAGAATGATACCGGCCTGTTGACTGCCTTTGTTGGTGGTACCGAAATTGTAAACTTTGTTATTGAAGATCTCCACGTTCTCCGGCGCAGAGGCTACCTGAATACCGTCCCATCCTGTATTCTGGGTAGTAACGTTATATATTTTCAGGTTGTAGATACGCGGAGGCAGCAGGTTGAGCGTATTGCCGTTGCAGACAGTTTCTGTACCGCCGGGCGCCGTGTTGCCGATATACATCCCCTCTCCCGTCACATCGTGAATGTACAGGTCATGTAATTTCACGTTGCGTATTTCAAAATAAGGGGCCTGATTTTCCGTTTCACAGTCGGGGTTGACCTTCGCCATCACCCCCACTTCAGAACCGGTAATTTCAAACCTTTCTGCTTCATAGTCCGTACAGCCTTTCCCGATAGCCAGACCGGAGCTGAGTTTTTTAGAGACGCCGTTGACGACAAATCCGTATTTCTGGCTGCTGCCGGAACCTGTTACTTTGAAATATTTGACGTTGTTGAATACGAGGCCGTAGTTACCGCCGTTCCCTATTTTCACCTGCCCGCCGCAGTTGATGAACACGATCGGTTTGGCGCCGGTGCCGCTGAAGTTGAAGAACTGTATGTAGGAGTAGTCACCTGCCTGCACGCAGACCGTATCGCCGGGCTGTACATTAAGATTATTACCGTTGATATAGGCGCCGCCGTCGGCTCCTTTGGTGACGAGGAACTTACAACTGCCGCAACCGCCGCTGGTGGCGGCTGTTACCTGCACCGTCACTTTAGCGCTGGCTTTCAAACCTGCATTGTCCGTTACCGTGAGGGTGAACACATACGTGCCTGCCTTCAGGTTGCTGACGGTGGTGCGTGCTGCGCCCGGGCTGGCGATGGTAGCCGCGGCCGGACCGCTTTCCTGTTTCCATTCAAAGGCGCTGATGCTGCCGTTGGAGGCAGAAGAAGTGGTACCGTCGAGGGTGGCAGTGCTGACCGGCAGTGTGACCGCAATATTGGATGCTGCTACGCGCGCTACCGGCGCGGGAGTACTTCCCCCCTGCCGGAACTGTAACATCCATTCGTAAATATTAGGATTCTGATAAGCATGCGTGGCATCGTAGGCACGGTCCCATACGCCATCATCATGGCCGCCGCCGGCATAGAAAGTAGACAACGGCTTGCTGGACGGATTACAGCTTTGTATACGGCTGGTATAGGTGGTCTGATAGCCTGCGAAATTATCGGTGCTGCCGCACAACATCCAGCTGCCCAGATTGGCCGTGGCGATGTTACAAAGGCCGCCCAGTTTCGGAACGTCGATCGGTGCCGAGGAAACCGGAACAATAGCGGCGAGATTGGCAGCATAGTTGCTGCCGCTGGCCACATAATTCAATACACCATATCCGCCTGCGCTGAGTCCTGTCAGATAAATCCGGGAGGCATCCACCCGGTACTTGGCTTTCATATCGTCAATTACGCTCTGCACCATCTTTTCATTCGCCCATCCATCCGGAATCTGCGGTGATACCACAATGAATTTATAGAGCTTACCGCCTACGGTAAACTGCATGTTGGCGCCTTTGCTGATGACACGCGGCACTCCGTGGGCCAATACTGTATTGAGAGAGCCTCCATCGCTTACGCCATGAAGAAAAATCAATAACGGATAATTGTCGGAAGTTTGGGCATAGTCATCAGGAAGGTGCAACCAGGCACCTGTGGTAGCAGAGGGGGCAATCTTTACCGTGCTTTGTGATTGGTTTCCCTGCGAAAACACAACATGAGCATAGCAAATCGCACAAAGTATAAGGCAGGTGCTGACGAATGACCTGTAACTGAAATGGTTCTTCACGATTGGCTAAAAATTAAATAAGGTGCCTACAAATACCTCATAAGGACTAGTTAACTGCAAAACTGATGCAAACAAAAATAGGGTAGAATTATGTTTTTTTAAGAAAAAAACAAATATAAATGTTTGAATAATCCAATGAAAAATTTTATATATAAAACATTACAATAGATATTGTTATGCGATTAAAATAGAATATAATATTTTAATATTAATTTCGTTGAATATTGTTTTGTCTACATATCTTTTTCAGCCGGCCATAAAGCAGGATACCTTTTACCGCTTGTGCTATCGGTAAGGAAGGCCTTTCACAATTAAAACGGTGCAGAATACGGGGAGAAATATCCTGTCGCTGGTTACCTGTCCCAAACACTAAATCCATCGGATTTTCTTCGTGAAACAAGCGGTCAAAGAAGGCACGGCTTACGCCTGCATCGCTGTGGGGGAAAGCGAACACACGATAGTCGATGCCAAATTCCCTGACAAGGTACTCCACGGATTCGCGGGTCTGTGTCAACTGCTGTTCCAGCGTCAGTGCTGAATAATAGGGATGATCAACACTATGCCCGCCAATGGCAAATCCATCAGCCAGTAATGCGTTCACCTCTGCTGTGGTCATAAAGGGCCGTTGCTGCTGTAGGTAGTCGTCAAAAGAAACCTGCAATAGTGCCGCCACCTCATCCGCCAGGTCTTTATTGCTGTACCGAATGGTTTTCAATGCTGCGGCCAGTCCGCGCTCATCATAAGGCAGCAGGGCCGCTGCTTCCTGCAGTACCGCTGCACTGTAGGACTTCGTCTGCAAGGCTTCTATCAGCAGACTGATTTTAAACTTATAGAAGAGCGTACGGTTGTCCAGAAAAGCATTGTTCAGGAAAAACACCGCAGGCACGCCTTTGCGGCGCAATAGCGGTACAATGACTTCCGCCACCTCCCGCAGTCCGTCATCGAAAGTGAGCAGAAAAGCGTTGTCCGGCAGGGTGAGCTGCCCCCGCGATGCCTGTATCACTTCCTGTAAGGTAACGGGTTTAAAGTGGCGCAACAGGTAATCAACATCCTCTTCAAACAGCCGCTCGTTCTTATAGGGGTACAGATGTTTGATATGGGGAACCGCTGCATTGTTAACGAGATGATGATAAGGCAGCAACAGGCGCATAGGTAACGGGTGCTGCAATGTCTTTAACGGGATTAAACCAGCCGCATGGTAAAATGCCTTCTTGGCCAAACTCATACCGGATAATATTATTGTACTGTAAAGATAACAAAATGAAGATGGCATCCAAAGGAAAGGGGCTGTCTGCATCTGGTGATGCCGACAGCCCCTTTGGTCAATAGCGAAATAATATTAAAGTGCGAAAGCAGCTTTTACTTTATCCACGTAGTCGAGTTTCTCCCAGGTGAACAGTTCTACTTCTACAGATTTCTCATTTTTCTTGCCTTTGTTGAACACTTTGGTGATCACCTGCGGATCGCGGCCCATGTGACCATAAGCAGCAGTTTCGCTGTAGATCGGGTTACGCAGTTTCAGGCGTTGTTCGATAGCATAAGGACGCAGGTCGAAAATTTCTTCTACTTTCTTAGCGATCGCGCCGTCGTTCAGGCCCACTTTAGCAGTACCGTAAGTATTTACATATACGCCGCAGGGTTTAGCTACGCCGATAGCGTAAGATACCTGTACCAGTACTTCGTCACATACACCGGCAGCCACCAGGTTTTTGGCGATATGACGGGTAGCGTAAGCAGCAGAACGGTCTACTTTGGAAGGATCTTTACCGGAGAAAGCACCACCACCGTGAGCTCCTTTACCACCGTAAGTGTCTACGATGATTTTACGGCCGGTCAGTCCGGTATCACCGTGAGGGCCACCGATCACAAACTTACCGGTAGGGTTGATGTGATGTTGAATATCGTAGCCTTCGAACAGTTTTTGCAGTTCTGGTTTCAGTTTTGCTTTCACGCGGGGGATCAGGATATTGATCATATCCGCTTTGATCTTCGCCAGCATTTCAATATCCTCAGCGAAATCATCGTGCTGTGTAGAGATAACGATGGTATCAATACGAACAGGTTTGTTGTCATCGGAATATTCGATGGTAACCTGAGATTTCGCGTCCGGACGCAGGTAAGTGATGTCTTTGTTTTCACGACGCAGGGCAGCCAGCTCCAGGAGGAGTTTGTGTGCCAGGTCCAGTGCCAGCGGCATGTAGTTCTCGGTTTCACGGGTAGCGTAACCGAACATCATACCCTGGTCGCCTGCACCCTGTTCTTCCGGAGAAGAACGGTCCACGCCCTGGTTGATATCGGGAGACTGCTCATGGATAGCGGAGAAGATACCACAAGAATTGGCTTCAAACATATATTCACTCTTGGTATATCCGATTTTACGGATTACTTCACGGGCGATGTCTTGTACATCCAGGTAAGCTTCTGACTTTACCTCTCCCGCGAGTACCACCTGACCGGTAGTAACCAATGTTTCACAAGCTACTTTGGAAGACGCATCATATGCCAGAAAATGATCGATCAGTGCATCAGAAATCTGATCTGCGACTTTGTCAGGATGTCCTTCTGAAACTGATTCAGACGTAAATAAATAAGGCATAAAAGTATGGATTAGCGATTTTAAGGTTTTGTATAAATGATTCGCAATTTAATGTTATACTGAGACAGATTGCTGCCACCAGCTTTTACGCGGTCAATATCCGCATAACTGGTGCGGAGCGCCTGCAGTCGGAAACCAGTGTTGGTTTCTTGCTTTTTAATTAACATCTGCAGGAAGGTTCCAATATTGAAGGAGTACTGGGAAACCTGTACGCCGCCGAAATTAGTGATGACTACTTTTTTACCACCAAAATAATCATCACCACGAACAGTGGCATCTATCACTTTTTTGAGGGTATCGCCAACGCCGGTGTATTGCGTAAGCATAAGCCTGGCTGGTTCCGAGAAGATATTGTTCATGTCACCGGATCCGACAGTGATCTGGGTAATCACCAGTTCTGCCTTATTGATCACAGCGTTGGGGAAATTTTCCAGTCCGGGGATCAGCAGGTTGGTATACAGTCCCGGTGTGCTTTGCAGGAACAGAATACTGTCCCCGTTGGTGTTGCCGGTATTGATAAATCTGCTGGCCTCTGAACCATTATAGTTACGTGCAACAAAATTAGCGTGGCCGCTATTGGCGCCGAAGCCAAAGGTAGCACGCAGCGAATCATCAACAGCATTCTTATAGAAAACGGTCAGCTTGGTATTAGCACCGCTCATATCGAAAAACAACATGTTGCGGTTGGCACCGGAAGTGGTATCAGGGACCAAAGCAAAACCTTTCAGATAAGCCCGGAAAGTGGAGTCGTTAGTGAAAGCACCATCTGATTTCTGTTGCAGCAGGTCGTTACCAAAAGCGCTGGACAGCTTAATACGCAGCTGCGCTGATTCTTTGGTGCCGTAAACGCTGACAGAGTCACGTATTGATAACGGAGAGACGGTGGCAGTACCCAGCAATTCACCCGGGTTGTATTGTAACGGTTTGTTGTAAGCGTAGTTGGAATCTCTTCTGAATCCCTGTTCAGACATCCTGTAAACGCGATAGGTCTGTGCAGTGGTAGAATCTCCTTTGTAGCCCAGATAGGCGAGCGACAATACGACAGAATCGAGGGTTTGTCCGGAACCGGTGAAGGTAAAGGCACTGGAAGGCAGGCCTACCTGCATGAATACAAAAGCATGGGTTTTGCCAAAAACAGGGTCAGTGGTAATGGAGCCCAGCGCTTTCTCATAAAAGTTATAACCGTTAAAAAACAGCGAGTCGTACTTGTATATGTTATTTGCAACGATGCCATTGATGGTAGTGTCCTGGCCATTCACAAAGTCGCCCGGAGGAATAAGCCCCTTTCCGAGGATAGTAGACTCGTTGCATCCGGAAACACCGTACAACAGCGCAAAAGAAGCGGCTACAAAGCTAAGGTTCCTGAAATTAATCTTCACGCGTTAAGATTGTAAGTTTAAATGAAGTTGGCGAAAATTCACCAAATATAGGTTATTTACCAAGCAGTTGATTGTAAAGTGCCAGGTAATCAGCAAGATCATCATTGTCTTTTTTGTAAGGTAAGATGATTTTGCCTTTTTCCGCCTTCAGTTCATCCACAACTTTTTTCTCCACCTTCTCTCCGGCCAGTACTACTGCGTCAGCATACTTACCGGCCCCTCTGTTTAACGCTGTGTTGGTGCCCTCTTTAAAGAGCTCCAGATCTTTTTCCTTGATCTGGTTGCTGATGGTTGCCTTCTTGATAAAGGAAGCTCCCAGCTTTTCCTTGAAGCTATTGGGGGACAAAGAATAAACAATTTTGGAATGGGCGAAAACCGGTTCCTTCTTGTACGCTGTTTTCAGGTACATCGGGATCAGGGAAGTCATCCATCCGCTGCAATGAATAATGTCCGGCGGCCATCCGAATTTCTTAACGGTTTCCAGGGCGCCTTTACAGAAGAATACAGACCTCGCCGCATTGTCATCAAAAAACTCTTCATTTTCATCTGCAAATACGGTCTTCCGCTTGAAATAATCCTCGTTATCCAGGAAATACACCTGCAAACGGGCATTCGGCAGGGAGGCCACCTTGATGATAAGCGGGTAATCATCCCCGTCTATCACAATGTTGATTCCGGACAATCTGACCACCTCGTGCAAGCGGTGTCTTCTCTCATTAATAATTCCAAATCTTGGCATGATCACTCTCACCTCCAGGCCAGCCTCATTGGACTTAATTGCCATTTTATTGACCATCGCCGCATAATCACTCAGTTCCAGGTATGGCGACATCTCTTGGGCAATAAAAAGAATTCTTTTCTTTGTGGACATTTAACGCTGATTATTAATGCAGTAATTTTTAATTTGGCTTGCAAAATTACGGATTTTTTACGGAATATTGGCCAATCTGTCAGTTTTAACATCCTTTTAAGCAATGTTTTATGTATCTATTTAAGCGCAGCAATGACCTGAAGAAGCACCTGGACCTGGTAAGAAAAAGCAGCAAAAGCATTGGTTTTGTGCCTACTATGGGAGCCCTCCATAACGGACACCTGTCACTTATTCAGGAGGCCAAAAAAGAAAATGACGTGGTCGTCTGCAGCATTTTTGTCAATCCGACACAATTCAACGATCCCAAAGATTTTGAAAAATATCCCATTACTATTGAAGAGGATATTAAGAAATTAAATGATGCGTCCACAGATATACTCTTTCTGCCATCTGTTGAGGAAATGTACCCGGAAGGACTGGCAGGTGGTGAACATTATGACTTCGGCGACCTGGAAACCATTCTCGAAGGCAAATTCCGTCCCGGCCACTTCCAGGGGGTAGGTCGTATCGTACACAAATTACTGGATATTGTGCAGCCCCACAAGCTTTTTATGGGGCAAAAAGATCTGCAACAATGTTTAATAATACGTAAATTATTACAACTCACCAATTCAAAAGTAGAATTGGTCGTTTGCCCTACCCTGCGCGAACCGTCTGGCCTCGCCATGAGCAGCCGTAATGAACGCCTCTCTCCCGCCGCCCGCAAAAAAGCCGTCGCCATCTATCAGGCACTGCTCAGGCTCCGCGACGAATTCGGGAAAGGCCTCTTCCTCCTCGAAGCTGCCCGCGAAGCTTTCGATGCCCTGAAACAGCAGGATTTTGAACCGGAATACGTTGACATCCTCCTGCTGAAAGACGGCCACCTCAGCCACATGGACGAACCACCGGGAGATCATACCGTCATCGCTGCCGTAGCCGCCTGGCTCGATGGCGTCCGGCTGATCGATAACATGATCCTCCAGGGAGCGATCTAGTCACGCAAAGGCGCAAAGCAGCAAAGACGCAAAGAAAATTTTTAAGAATTATAAAAAAGCAAAGGAGCGGAGATCAGATCTGATCTCCGCTCCTTTGCTTTCTCTGCCCGCTTGTATAAACTTTGCGTCTTTGCTGCTTTGCGCCTTTGCGTGAAACCCTTTGCCGGAATACTTTTTTTCCCTAGCTTTGCGAACTGCTTATTTAGCAATTATAGTTCAGAACAATCATGCAAATAGAAATATTAAAGTGTAAGATCCACCGTGCGGTTGTAACGGAAGCTAACCTGCAATATGTTGGAAGTATTACAATAGATGAAGACCTGATGGACGCTGCCGGCCTGATCGAATACGAAAAAGTACAGGTGCTGAACGTCAACAACGGTGAAAGACTGGAAACGTACGTCATCAAAGGTAAAAGAGGTTCCGGCGTTATCTGCATGAACGGCCCCGCTGCCCGCCTCGTTGCTCCCGGTGATGTTGTGATTATTATTTCCTATGCCACAATGGACTTTGAAGAAGCAAAGAAATATACACCTATTGCCATTTTCCCCAAAGAAGGGAACAAATTATAATCCCTTCATTTTAACATATCGCTAACACCCTAAAATCTTTGGATGATGCCCAAAACGCTTAAGAACGTCATTAAGTTTATATGCTTTTTCGGCATCGGGGTGCTCCTGATATGGCTGGTCACCAAAGACCTTACTCCGGAACAATGGGACCAGATCAATGCTGCTTTCCGCAGAGGCAACTATTGGCTGGCCATCCCCGCTGTGGTGATGGGCCTCCTCAGTCACTGGCTGCGTGCCACCCGCTGGAAACTGCTCATGAAACCACTGGGGCACCAACCTTCCACCCTCAACACCTTCTTTGCCGTGATGGTCGGATACCTCGCCAACCTGGCCGTTCCCAGGCTCGGGGAAGTAACCCGCTGCGGCATCCTCGCACAATACGAAAAAATCCCGGCCGATAAACTCGTAGGCACCATGATCGCGGAAAGAGCGGTCGATATGCTCTGCCTCCTGCTGTTGATCGCCGTCACCATCCTCACACAGATAGATGTACTGGGCGCCTATGTGCACCACGATATCTACCTCCCCATCGCCGCCAAAATAGCAAATGCCAACGGCATGCAGCTCCTGTTGCTGGTGGCCGTGCTGATAGTAGCCGTCCTTGCCCTTCTCTGGCTCCTGCGCCGCTTTGCCCGCTCTAAGGCGGCCATCACCGTAAAAGCACTGGCCAAAGGCGTTATGGAAGGTATCTTATCGATCGGCAAAATGGAGAACAAATGGTCGTTCATCCTCCAAAGCATCCTCATATGGGGCTGCTACCTCTCTCAGGTGTATATCGGCTTCTACTGCCTCCAGGAAACTTCTCATCTCGGCATCAGCGCGGCCCTCGCCGTACTCATGATCGGCAGCATCGGCATGATCGTCACTCCCGGCGGTATCGGCGCATATCAGGCACTGGTACAAAAAGCCCTTGAACTCTACGGCATCACCTACGTGATCGGCTACGCTTTCGGCTGGATCATCTGGGTAGTACAAACACTGCTCGTCGTGTTCGTAGGATTTCTTAGTCTCGTGGCCCTGCCCATCCTCAACAAAAAACAGACAGCGGCGCCGGCCAAATCCTGATCAAACACTTTTCACAACACATTTACACCGGCGTATAAGCGCAGGCGTTATTGTTATGGGCCGGGATATCTATCGATTGATGACCCGCTTTTGTCCCCCCTGTTATCGTGTTCAATCTCCTTTATTTTAGGTGGATGATTAAGTTTTGTTCCCCACTGCGCTGATTTGACAGGTTTTTCTTAACTTTAATTTAATGGCATTACATCCGCGAAAGCTGTATTATCGTGGATTAAACAACGTGAATTTTTTGAATGTAAACTCGTTTGTATGAAGATGCCGCATACGGAGAATCTGGAAATTATGACACCAACTATAGTACCCACAAAGAAAAATACCAATAAGAAAAATACGGCCAAAAAGCCCCTGGTCCCCAAAGCGCCGGTGCTCCCCGCAAAAAAACTGATCGCCCGCGATATCAGCTGGCTCTCCTTCAACGCAAGAGTACTACAGGAAGCCGCAGATACCAGCGTGCCCCTGCGGGAACGTATCCGCTTCCTCGGCATCTTCTCCAACAACCTCGATGAATTTTTCCGTGTCAGGGTAGCCACCCTCAAACGCATGATGTCGATCAACAAGTCGAACAAAATGCACCTGGAGGAAAACCCCGGAAAAATACTGGACGATATACAGGCCACCGTTATAGACCAGCAACGCGAGTTTGACCGCATCTGGAAAGACATTGCACAGGAACTGGAAACAATGCATATTTTCCTGCGGACAGAAAAACATCTCAACCGGGAACAACAAAAATTTGTGCTCAACTACTTCAATGAACAGGTGCGCACCAATATCATCCCGCTGATGATTGAAAGTATCCAACAGTTCCCCATCCTGCGCGATAAATCCATCTACCTCGCGGTAGTGCTGGCCCGGCAGGACAACTCCGTACGGCAGAAATTTGCACTGATCGAATTACCGTCCAACGTGCTGCCCCGCTTTATCATCCTCCCTTCCAAAGAAGGCGAACATGATATCATCCTGCTGGAAGACCTGATACGCTTCTGCCTCCCGCATATCTTCTCCTACTTCGGCTACGACAAGTTCTCTTCCCATATCATCAAAGTAACCCGCGACGCGGAACTGGACATCGATAACGATATCTCCGACAGCCTTATCCATCAGATTGAAAAAGGCCTGAAAGACCGTAGGAAAGGCAAGCCGGTACGGTTTGTATACGACAAGGACATCGACCCCCTGCTGCTCGAATACCTGATCCGCAGAATGGGCCTCTCCGGTAAAGACAACCTTATTCCCGGCGCCCGTATCCATAACTTCAAAGACTTTATGGATTTCCCGGAATCGATCTTCCCACCACATACTCACCGCAAAACCTTTATCCATCCACTATTTGCCGATGCCCCCAGCGTCATGCACGTGATTCAACGGCAGGACGTGATGCTGCACTTCCCCTACCACTCTTTCGATACGATCATCGATCTGCTGCGGGAAGCCGCCATCGACCCGAACGTATCGTCCATCAAAATCACGGCGTACAGGCTTGCCCGTAATTCCAAAATCGTGAATGCGCTGGTGAACGCCGCCCGTAACGGAAAACATGTGACCGTGGTGCTGGAACTGCGCGCCCGCTTTGATGAAGCCGCCAACCTCGACTGGAAAACACGCCTGGAAGATGAAGGCGTAAAAGTATTCCTCGGTATTCCGGATATGAAAGTGCACGCTAAATTGTGCGTCATCAAAAAACGAATTGGCACCAAAACCGTGCAGTGTGGCTTCGTGAGCACCGGCAACCTCAACGAACGGACCGCCCAGGTATATGGCGATCATTGCCTGCTGACGGCCAACCGCTCGGTGATCGCCGACATCAACCGTATCTTCTCTTACCTGGAAAACGCCCGCCACGATGTCAAAATTCTGGAAGGCTGTAAAACATTGCCGGTAAGTCCGCTCAATATGCGTGATACCTATATCCGCCTGATTGACCGTGAAATCAAGAACGCTAAAAACAAAAAGAAAGCCGGTATGGTGTTGAAGATGAACTCCCTCTCCGACCCCATCCTCATCGGCAAACTATACGAAGCAGCCAAAGCCGGCGTAGACATCAAGATGGTGATCCGCGGTATCTGCTGCGCCTATACCGAAAATAAAAAATGGAAAAAAGATATCACCGCTGTCAGCATCGTGGATGAATACCTCGAACATGCGCGCGTGTTTATCTTCCACCACGGCGGCGCCGAGAAAGTGTTCATCGCCTCCTGCGACTGGATGGTGCGTAACCTCGACCACCGCGTGGAAGCAGCAGTGCCTATAACGGACCCGGATATACGTAAAGAACTGGCCGACATCATGAACATCCAGCTCAGCGGCAATGTGAAAGCCCGTATACTGGACAACGAACAAACCAATCACTACAAGAAAGAAGGGGATAAAAAAGTGCGCACACAAATCGAGATTTATAAATATCTGCACGACAAGCAGTACAAATAAGACGTAGTTATTTTGATATTTAGTTATTTATAAAGCCATGCCTCCACACTGCTCTCTAAGTAACTAAATATCAAATTGCTCAAATAACCAAATATTCAAATGACCAAATAGCCAAATGAAGTGTTATTTTTGTGTCTCAAAACAGACTGATAATTAATGAAGTTAGCTGCGATTGATATTGGTTCCAATGCCGCCCGGTTGCTGATCTCCGAAGCATCACCCAACAGTGCGGGCACGATGGACTTTACCAAAGTGAACCTGGTAAGAGTGCCGCTGCGGCTCGGTTTCGACGTATTTGACCATGGCTCTATTTCAGACAAAAGAGCCACACACCTGATAGATACCATCAGGGCCTACAAATTGCTGCTGGACGTTTACGAAGTGAAATACCTGAAAGCATGCGCTACCTCTGCCATGCGTGACGCTTCCAACGGCAACATGATTTTGCAGGAAGTAAGAACACAAACCGGTATCGATATCCAGATCATCTCCGGACAGGAAGAAGCCTCCTATATTTACGAAAACCACATCGCCGAACATCTCGACAAAACAAAGTCGTATCTCTATATTGACGTGGGCGGCGGTAGTACCGAGCTCACGCTCTTCAGTGGCACCCGCCTCGTTTTCAAGGAATCATTCAATATCGGTACCATCCGGCTGCTGCATCAGCAGGTGCCTGACAGTGCCTGGCAACAACTGAAAGATTTTCTCAAACAACAACTCAGAAACATCGGGCCCGTGATCGCTATCGGTTCCGGTGGCAACATCAACAAAATATTCTCGCTCTCCAAACGCAAGGAAGGCAAGCCACTTTCGCTCGATACCCTGAAGGACTACTACAAGGAATTCAGTGCCTTCACCGTGGAAGAACGCATCCACGCCTACAATCTGCGGGAAGACCGTGCAGACGTGATCGTCCCCGCCCTTCAGATATACATCAATGTGATGCGCTGGGCCAGCGCCGAGGAAATATATGTGCCCAAGATCGGTCTCGCCGACGGGCTGATACAGGCGCTATACAGGGAAATCGCCGTTCCGGCAAATGGTTTCCAGTGACCACACATAAAATAATTTTCCTTTTTTCTTTTTATATCATAACCTTTGAGGAATTATTTGGTATAAAATAACACTGCTATGTCTGTGCACAAGGAAGCAAAGCGTATTACCACGCATGTTTTACAGAAGATGAAAGTGGACGGAGAGAAAATCTCCATGCTCACAGCTTATGATTTCTCCATGGCCAAAATATTTGACGATGCCGGTATAGACATTATACTGGTGGGCGACTCCGCCTCCAACGTCATGGCCGGTCATGAAACAACCCTGCCCATTACGCTCGACCAGATGATCTATCACGCATCATCTGTTATACGCGCCATCAAACGCTGCTTTGTGGTAGTAGACCTTCCCTTCGGTTCCTATCAGGGCAACTCCAAGGAGGCGCTCAGTTCTGCTATCCGCATCATGAAGGAGACAGGCGCCCACGGCATTAAAATAGAAGGCGGCGAAGAAATCATCGAATCCGTCAAAAGGATCATCTCCGCAGGCGTGCCAGTGATGGGGCATCTGGGCCTCACGCCGCAGTCCATCTATAAATTTGGTACCTACGCCGTACGTGCCACAGAAGAAGCCGAAGCCAAAAAACTGATCGCCGACGCCAAACTGCTGCAGGAAGCCGGTTGCTTCGCGATTGTACTGGAAAAAATCCCCGCTACCCTCGCCAAAGAAGTGGCAGAAGCGGTACATATTCCGATTATCGGCATCGGCGCCGGTAAACATGTAGACGGCCAGGTGCTGGTGATGCATGACATGTTGGGCATCAACAAAGAGTTCAAACCCCGCTTCCTCCGCCGTTACCTCGACCTCTATACAGAGATCTATGGTGCAACGCAGGCTTACATCAAGGATGTAAAAACGAAGGATTTCCCGAACGATAACGAACAGTACTAACGCTCGCGTGCTCGCTGGGTTCTCGCAAAGGCGCAGAGCAGCAAAGACGCAAACAATAGGTTTTTTAAAACTAAGCAAAGGAGCGGAGATCAAAATTTGGTCTCCGCTCCTTTGCTTTCTCTGTTTGCTTACTCATTTTCTTTGCATCTTTGCTGCTCTGCGCCTTTGCGTGAAAAAACTTTACGCCGCCGCGTGCAATTTCTCCGCTTTTTTACCTATATTAGCTCTTTCATTATCACCAATGAATTACCTGTTAAACATACAACTCTCTCTTCTCTCCTATCTGCGGAGCACCTGCTCCCATGTGCCATGAGTTGGAAAGGCAGGTAATATTTTTTCCCTGAACATATTTTTCGTAGGTCCCTCTCTGTTAGGGATCCCTGTTGCGCTGTAACGGACGCACCGGCATTTATTTTATATAATGCCGATATTATGCCCTGCAAACTTGGTAAATTTTACCAGGTGCTGTCCTCTTGTATAAGAGTGGGCATACTGTGCTTACGTTTCAGCCAGTATCTGTCTATTATTAATAATTCCAATAGATTATGAAACGTGTAATGATTATCGGCGCCGGCAAGATCGGCGAAACAGCAGCATTCCTGTTACAACAGTCTGGTGACTACCAGGTAACACTGGCAGACAGTAACCAGGCCTTGCTGGACAAATGTACCGACAGTAACATCGGCAAAGCCAGACTGGACGTCAACGACGCTGCCGCGCTGGAAAAAGCCCTGGAACCACAGGACATGGTGCTGAGCGCCTGCCCTTTCTTCCTGAACGTAAAAATCGCTGCCGCTGCCGCCAAAGCGAAAACACACTACTTCGATCTCACCGAAGACGTGGCGACCACCAATGCCATCCGCGAAATTGCACAGAACGCGGAAGTGAGCTTTATGCCACAATGCGGACTGGCGCCGGGTTTCATCAGCATCGCCGCTTATGACATCGCCAAACAGTTCGATACCCTCGACTCGGTAAAACTGCGTGTAGGTGCCCTGCCACAGTTTCCCACCAACAGCCTGATGTACAACCTCACCTGGAGCACAGACGGCCTGATCAACGAATACTGCAATCCCTGTGATGCCATCTATGAAGGCGAACGCAAGGAAGTAATGCCCCTCGAAGGCTACGAACGTTTCGCCCTCGATGGCATAGAATATGAGGCTTTTAATACGTCCGGCGGACTTTCTGCCCTCGCCGAAATACTGGATGGCAAAGTATACAACCTCGACTATAAAACGGTACGGTATCCCGGCCATTGCCAGCTGATGAAAATATTGCTCAACGAGCTGAAACTCAATAAAAAACGGGATGTGCTGAAGGAAATTATGGAAGATAGCATACCTTTCACGCCGCAGGACGTGGTGTTGGTATTCGTTTCCGTGTCCGGTATGGTGAACGGTCGATCAGTACAGCGCTCCTACTCCCGTAAGATCTACAATCAGGAAGTAGGCGGCAAAGACTTTACCGCTATCCAGCTCACCACTGCCGGTGCAGCCTGCGCGGTGATAGACCTCCATGCCAAAGGCCTGCTGCCCGGCAATGGATTTGTAAAACAGGAAGACGTGATTTTCAAAGACCTGATCAGCAACAGGTTTGCTCAATATTATAATTAGCAGTCAGCCACAGGCTGGCCGCAGGAAGCTCAAACAAACGCCATGTTACAAGAAGTATTAAACGGCCTGATGAGCCGTTACCAGGAGCGGGTGCCAGACGTGTCAGCAGTCATCGCTGCCATGGTCAGCAAAGGATTAATCGGGAAAGCGGACGATATCGAAAACGATCATATCGCCTTCCGTACCATGGGAGTACCGCAACTCGGCGTACAGTCGCTGGAGAAGATCTTCCTCCACTACGGCTATACGAAAATGGACCACTACTATTTCGCGTCCAAAAAGCTGGATGCATGGTGGTATGCGCCACCATTGCCGAAATATCCGCGCATCTTTATCAGTGAGCTGCGGGTGAAAGACCTGAGCCAGGCGGCGCAGGATATCATCATCAGTTACACCGATGAAGTAAAAGTGGACCCCGTAACGCTCCTGGACCTGGACGACAGCAAAGCGGTGGACACCTTCCTGCACAGTGGCCTCTGGCGTACCCCTACGCTGGCGGATTTCCAGACGCTGGCTGCTGAAAGCGAATATGCCGCCTGGGTGATTTATAACCGCTACTACCTGAACCATTTTACGGTGAGCGTACATAATCTGCCCGCAGGATACAACACCATTGCGGAGTTCAACCAGTTCCTCGAACAAAACGGTTTTATCCTCAATGACGCCGGCGGAAAAATCAAGACCAGTCCCGACGGTAAACTGCTGCAAAGCGCCACAGTAGCAGGCATGATACCGGCCACCTTTGCCGGTGGCGACACCATCAAAATCGCCGGCTCCTATGTGGAATTTGCAGAAAGGAAAGTGCTGCCGGAATTTGCAGATCTTCCAGCTACCGCCATCCGTCGCGAGCACCGCCGGGAAGGCTTTGAAGCGGGGAATGCCGACAAGATCTTTGAAAGCACGTACTCTACCCAAACGAAAAAAAGTTCCTAATTTAGTCTATTAATACACCCACCATGGCAGATGATATTTTAAAAGCTTTTGGCATCAGCACACAACAGAGCGGCGTCAGCACCGGCAAACACTGGCTGGAAGCCGGCGGAGCAGACATCGTGTCCGTATCACCGGTAGACAATAAAACCATTGCCACCGTAAAAAGTGCTGACCGCAGCAACTACGACGCGGTGATCGCTGTAGCCCAGGAAGCATTCAAAGAGTGGCGCCAGTGGCCAGCTCCGAGAAGAGGAGAAATTGTGCGCCAGATCGGCGAAGCGCTGCGTGCACATAAAGAACAGCTGGGCCGCCTCGTTTCCTACGAAATGGGTAAAAGCCTCCAGGAAGGTTATGGAGAAGTACAGGAGATGATCGATATCTGCGACTTCGCGGTAGGCCTCTCCCGCCAGCTCTACGGCCTGAGCATGCATTCCGAACGCCCCGGCCACCGCATGTATGAACAATGGCATCCGCTGGGTATTACCGCTATTATTTCCGCCTTTAACTTCCCGGTGGCGGTATGGAGCTGGAACTCCATGCTGGCATGGGTTTGCGGCAACGTATGTGTTTGGAAGCCTTCCGAAAAAACACCCGTGACCGCCCTGGCATGTCAACGTATAGTCGAAACCGTATTCGCTGCCAACAATGTCCCGGAAGGCGTTTGCTGCCTGGTGACCGGCGGCCGTGAAACAGGCGAATGGATGTCCAACGATCATCGTATTCCGCTGGTATCCGCTACCGGCTCCACCCGTATGGGCAAAAGCGTAGGCGCCGCCGTAGGAGCACGCCTGGGCCGCTCCCTGCTGGAACTGGGCGGTAACAACGCCATCATCGTGTCTAAAGACGCCGATCTGGACATGACCCTCATCGGTGCTGTATTTGGCGCAGTAGGTACTGCCGGCCAACGCTGCACCTCCACCCGTCGCCTCATCATTCATGAAAGCGTATACGATGCCTTCACCGCCAAACTGGTAAAAGCATACGCACAGCTCCGCATCGGTAACCCGCTGGATGAAAAGAACCACGTAGGCCCCTTGATCGATAAAGATGCAGTGAACGCTTACCTGAGCACTATCTCCCAGGTAAAAGAACAAGGCGGCACCTTCCTCGTGGAAGGCGGTGTCCTCGAAGGAGCAGGATATGAATCCGGCTGTTACGTGAAACCCTGTATCGCTGCCGTAGAAAATACCTACGCCATCGTACAGCACGAAACCTTCGCGCCCATTCTTTACGTGATGAAATACCAAACCCTCACCGAAGCCATCGCTATGCAGAACGACGTGCCTCAGGGCCTCTCCTCTGCCATCATGACGCTGAACCTCCGCGAAGCAGAACAGTTCCTGTCTGCCGCCGGTTCCGACTGCGGCATCGCGAATGTCAACATCGGTACTTCCGGTGCAGAGATAGGCGGCGCCTTCGGCGGTGAAAAAGAAACAGGTGGCGGCAGAGAAAGCGGCTCCGATGCATGGAAAGCATACATGCGCCGCCAAACCAATACCATCAACTACTCCGACAAACTGCCGCTGGCACAGGGCATTAAATTTGACCTGTAACCGGCCAACAACAAATAACCAAAGGGCATATCCGAAAGGATGTGCCCTTTTTTATGCCTGTATCCGTCTTCATTCCCTCCCAGGGCTGAAGCCCTGGGCTACGTTGTGTTTCAGTTTCTTTGGGATGATGGGTCTAAATGTTTACGTAAATACTCCCTCAAAGAGCTGAGCCACGAGCATTACTGCCCTAAATAACAGATCTTAGCCGGAAACGAATTTGAATGACAACATAGCCCAGGGCTTCAGCCCTGGGGGATCAAATCAGATGGAATACAACGAACCCAAACGGATGAGACCGGAAACAGGCGGACCGAAACGAATCAGACGGATCAGATCAAAAAACCAAAGGGCCGACCATCCTGGCCAGCCCTTCTATGATAAAGTTTTTGATAATCAAATTTGTGGTTAAACTCCTGGCTTCTTCCAGCTCCGAGGCTTTGCCCCGGAGCTTTTAACATTCATGTCAGGATGCGCTCCTCCCTGATCAGATTTAAAAGCGGTTGATAAAATTTCCCTGCAAACACAGGGCTTTCCTCTACATACATCGACTTACACAATTTCCGGATTCAAAGTTTTTAAAAAAGTAGCGAGGTTAGAGAACCCCGCTTTTCGTTAAACGGAAACCATGCTTATGAGAAAAATATCCGATAGCGGGAAGCCATCAAATATTCTTCCGACTATAAATATTAGACTTTTTTTTGAATATTCATATTCAACTTTTGTGCTACGGCAGTATTATTTCCAAGTACGCGGACAATCAAAAACTGACCTGATCCTTTATCATAAAGGGTTCTGACTGTTTTTGCCCTTACACCAAGGCTTCTGGCCATAGCAGGAATATTTTCCGGATTTCCACAAATAACGATTGTCTTGCCCCTGTTTTGTCTGACAATGCAGTCCAATACACAGTCTCTGGTCTCCTGATCTTTCGTTACCCAGTAATAAACCGGCTGTAATTGCCGTAGTTCTGATAATGGCGTTACTGTCTGTACAGCCTTGTTGACGTAAATGGTATAAATAGCGGCCACGTCGATATGCCGGCAGGCCTCTGTAAAGGAACGGGTCTGGTCCCGCCCTTCATCACTAAGGCCGGCGGATGGTGATGATTCCTCTTCCGCTGCGTTCACGAAAATAACGGTGGTCACTTTTTCAGGGCCGGTGGCAAAGGCGGCATTACCGGCAGCCAGCAGGGTGGCTAGAATAGCAGTTTTCAGCATGACGGTAGTTTTTAATGATGAGGTAATACAAAACAAAATCACAAGGGGATATTCCCCTGAAATGGGCGCCTGATGGGGAAGAGAACGTTACAGAGGAAAAGAAAGGAACCGTCGTAAAGGTAGGTTTTCCCCGCGAAATTATAGCAGTAATGTGATGGGTGGACAACGCGGCTGTTTAGCTCCCATTACCTGATAAGAATGGCCACTCATATAATTTTCTCCAGTTAACCAACAAATAGTGCGCTTATCATTAAAATTCGCCCGTTCTAAGCCTTTTTCTATACCTTTATTCGCATCATGATATTTTAATTATTAATTATAGAACATGAAATTGTTTAGTCGAGAGGTTGCAGTCTTGGCATGTGTTGCATTGACGGCTGCTTTTACAACAAAATCCAGTGCCCAGAGTAAAACCCAGGTACCGAAAAACTGGCAGTTACTGAACTATGAGACCGACAGTGTTTACGGCACCAATACCGAAAAAGCCTACAAAGAGATACTGAAAGGGAAAAAAAGCACACCGGTGATTGTCGCGGTAATTGATTCCGGTATTGATACCCTCCATGAAGACCTTAAAGGCATCCTGTGGACCAATCCGGGCGAAATACCCGGCAACGGGAAAGACGACGACGGGAATGGTTACATAGACGATATTCACGGCTGGAACTTCCTTGGCGCTAAAGATGGCAGCAGCCTGAAAGAAGACTCCGATGAAGCTACCCGCGAATACTATCGCTACAAAAACAAGTACGGTGATCCTGACTCTACGCTGGATAAGAATTCTAAGGAATATGCCATCTGGCAAACCCTCAAACAGAAAATAGAAAAACCCAGCTCCCAGACCAAGCTGCAGTATAAATCGATGGCCAAACTTCAGGAGAACGTCAACAAATGCGAAAATATTCTGAAGACCTACCTCAATAAGGAAGACTTTACTGTTGGCCAGCTCGACAGTATCCAAACCACCAATCAGGATGTGCTCCTGGCGCGCAACTTCATGACCCGGCTGCTGAAAAGCACAGGCGAAGAGCCTGCATCTTTCGGTGAATTCAAAATGGAATTCGATGCCTACATGGGCGACCTGAAAAGAAAAGCTGAAGCCACAGAAGTGCCACCCAATCAAAACCGCGAAAAGATCGTGGGCGACAAATACGAGGATATCACCGATACCAAATACGGCAACAACGACGTGATGGGTAAATTCGGCTTCCATGGCACCCACGTTAGTGGTATTATCGGCGCCCTCCGTAACAACGGGGCAGGTATCGACGGCGTGGCCGACAACGTGCGCATCATGGCGGTAAAAGCAGTGCCTGATGGCGATGAAAGGGATAAAGACGTGGCCCTGGCGATCCGCTATGCGGTAGACAACGGCGCGCAGATCATCAATATGAGCTTCGGTAAACCCTACTCTCCTCACAAAGACTGGGTGGATGATGCAGTTAAATACGCACAAAAGAAAGGCGTATTGCTGGTACATGCAGCTGGCAACGATGGCGCTAACAACGACTCAGTGCCGAACTACCCTAACCCGGATTTTGCAGATGGCAGCCCCCGTGCGGACAACTTCATCACCGTAGGCGCCAGCGGCAATGGCCAGGCTCCTGATAAAGTAGCAGGCTTCTCCAACTATGGCAAAAAGAACGTGGACCTCTTTGCGCCCGGCGTACAGATCTACTCTACCATTCCTGGTGGCAATAAGTACGGCAGTGCCAGCGGCACCAGCATGGCAGCACCGGTAGTGGCCGGCGTGGCCGCCCTCGTGCTCTCCTATTATCCTGAGCTGAGCGCCCGTCAACTGAAATATATTCTCGAAAAGAGTGCAACACCGCTCCCTGATGGTACCAAAGAAGTGAACAAACCAGGTACACAGGACGAAAAAATTGACTTCGCGGATCTTTCTGTCAGCGGTGGTGTGGTGAACACTTATGAGGCCTTAAAACTGGCTGCCACCATCAAAGGCGAAAACGTGAAGAAGAAGAACAAAGCGAAAATGAAACCGGTTAGAAAAAACTAGCTCACGCAAAGGCGCAAAGCAGCAAAGAGCGCAAAGGTTTTTAAGATTAATAAAAGAAAGCAAAGGAGCGAATATCAGAATCTGACATTCGCTCCTTTGCTTTCTTTATTTTCTTAAATATCTTCTTTGCGCTCTTTGCTGCTTTGCGCCTTTGCGTGACTATTTAACCAGTCTCAGCGAAAACGGATACCTATAGGAAACGCCTTCATTCGCCTTCACCGCAGCGATAATACTAAAGATCAGGTTCACCACCCATAACAGGCCATGCAGCCCGCCCCAACTCCAGCTCCAGCCATTGGAGAAAAAGAAACCACCGGTCATCCAGCTGCCTAATGACCAAAGGCCATTGAAAATACCCGCCAGTATAGAGATCAGCACGCTGACCAGACTGATGGTAATCTGAAAATTAATGGCTTCTTTGCCCTGATCATCCACAAAACGGGATTCATTGCGTTTGATCAGCCATAATACCAGCACGAGGATTACATTGCCGGCCGGCCTGAAAATAGCAGAGCCCACGATACCACCAAGGTGAATAAAAGTGCCCCAGTTACGTTCGTCTCTTAACGTCATAAAAAACAGGATTAATAAGGGTGAGAAGATAGGAGGTTTTATTGTAATATCAAAGCAGGGGAAAAGAAAAAGAAAAAAACTACAAACCTGTAAGCCGGATTCTGTCCCCTGGCAAGCCAGGGTTGCTATCATTTATCTGCGGTGACGCTCGCGCGCCCCCTGTATCTGCCTACCCTCGGACATCGGACGAGCAGCCCTCAAACGTCCGTATACATGGCATTTCAGCACACAAGGTTTACCCGCACAAACAGTTACCTGCCTGCACCGTGGGCTCTTACCCCACATTTTCACCCTTACCCCGCCGAAGCAGGGCGGTAATTTTCTGTGGCACTCTCTGTCTCCGGCAAGCCGGAGCCCACCCGTTAGGTGGTGTGTTGCTCTACGCTGTCCGGACTTTCCTTCCCTTCAGACAAGCCAAAGGAACGATAGCACGGTTTGTAGTTGGAGCGCAAAGGTACCGCATTTGGGCATTCAGGTGCAAAATATTTTAAACTTAAAACCCTTTAGCGCCAAAATATTTAGGCGCTAAAGAGCTTCGCGTATGCAGCTATGATGTACGCAGTTATTTAAAAGTGATTTCAGTGGCGCCATAACCATACTTAGCATGGTATTGGTTCACAAAGTTTGCTACCTCCGGCGTCTGACGGAGGATCTGGTGAATTTCATCTTTCAGCTTGCCTTTGCCCACGCCATGGATCACTATCAGATTATGCTGATGATGACTGATCGCTAAATCGAGGTAACGCTGAAAAGCATTGAGCTGCACCGCCAGTATCGCGATGTTGCTCATCCCCTTCCAGTTTTTCTCCAGGGCTTCAATATGCAGGTCTACCTCATGTTTAGGCTCCAGGGTCGTTTCGGGCTGCAGCTGTATTTTGCTCAGCAGACTGGCGAAGTTGCCTGAACCAATAGTAGCTGTTGGTTTGGCCTTTTTGGCGTTTGGCTGTTCTGCCGGCGCTGGCGGCTCTGGTTCTTTATCCGGGAATTTGTCAAACAGTGTGTAAGTCAGGGTAGCTTCTGCTTTGGTACGCAGCTCTTCCAACTGGGTGAACATCTGTTTGGGTTTGATCTTCCAGGTCTTCTTCACAGAAGTGGCCAGCTTAGGCTGTGGCTCTTTCAGGAAAAAGGTAAACTCAAACCGCGGATTATCATTCAGGGATTCAAATATCAGATCTGCCAGATAAAAATGATTATACGGCTGTATTTCATTCTTTATCTCCAGGTCCATCTGATTGTTGAGCCATATCTGAAAATAAAAGCGCATGGCATGCGGCGTATCGTTAAACAGGTGAAACTTCATCAGCTTCACGGTTTCATCGTATCCATCAAATTGATATACCGGCAATACAGACAGGAACATGCCTTTGTCTGTCTTAAACACTTCGTATTTTTTTCTGTCTACTTTGATCTCATCCCCGGGAATCTGGCGGGGCTTTTCTTTTACCAGTTTCTGCTGGGTAAAACGATGGAAATAGGGGAAGTCTATCTGATCAAGGTATACCGGGAAAGTAGTGCCTTTCACTTCTATCATCACCATATTGTCATTGACAATGTCTACTACTGTGCCTTCTTCTTTTGAGCTCAACAGTAATATCTTGTCTCCAGTTTGATATTTCATATTTGCATTCTTCTGGGCACAAAAATAGAATTTTGACGGGGAAAAAGTGACGAAGAGACAGGAAGATTTGATTTTGGTGGGGGCCGTACCTCTCCTGCGCCATTAAAATGGTGGTACTCACAGGTACGCCTATATTAAACAGCCGGCTCAGAAATCGATGTAGGTATGCTTACGCTTCCTTTCCGGATGCCTCCGCATAAACTCGTCCACGGAGATGCGTCCACTGCCGGTTATCGCAAAAACGATCAGCAGTATGAGCACCAGCACAGAGAGACCCAACACCGGATACACCTGGAACAATCCCGTCCGTGAATGCACGAAGAACAGTGCTCCCAGCAATATCGGGATGTTCAGCACGGCGCAGAACCGGGTTTCCAGGCCCATCGCTATGAACAGTCCGCCTACGATATGCACAAAAACAATGTAGTGTGCAATGAAGAAGGCGAAAGTAACCAACGCCGGGCTTTGATTGATCATAGTGTCCAGTGCATCCCTGTTCATCACAAACAGGACACCTACCCACATCAGGAAAAGGCCCAGCGCCATACGTACAACGCTCAACCATACCGGGTGATGTGCATCACCCCATCGTGCAACTCTTTGTAGCGTGTTCATAAAATGACATTTAAAGAACTGGCTATTAAGTTACGAAAAATAACCCGGATTTAGGCCTGACGGAGCTTACTGTGGCGGTAGCTGTAAAGGAAGTAAATGCTGAGGCCAATGACTAACCAGATGCTGAATACGATCCAGTTTTTCAGCGCGATCTCGGTCATCAGGTAAAAACAGCTGAGCAGTCCCAATACCGGGATGAGCGACAGCTTACGTACCGCGGAGAACCAGGTGATCAACACCGTCACAATGGCAAAGAAAAAGAAGGGAATATTGTGTTTCCATACCTCCCAGCCGCCTTCAAAAGACAATCTGCGGCCGATCTCTCCCCGGAAAAGCACCAGCAGTCCCACTACCAGCACAGGCACAATGATCTGGCCGCTGATGTAAGGCAACCGGAACCGTTTCTCTGCGGTTTTCTCCTGTGGAGGCAGCATCAACACACCGCCGCATACCAGGATGAAGGCGAACAGCGTTCCGATACTGGTGAGGTCTGTTACGATCGTCAGATTAAGAAAGAGCGCCGGCACGCCCACAATGATACCGGTGATAATGGTGGCGAAGGACGGCGTTTTAAACCGGGGATGGATTTTAGCGAATTTTTTGGGCAACAGGCCATCACGGCTCATGCTCATCCAGATACGGGGCTGACCGATCTGGAACACCAGGAGTACGCTGGTGGTGGCCACCACGGCACTCACAGAGATGATATAGCTGATACCCGGCAGGTTCACTTCGTTGAACACAAACGCCAGCGGGTCGTCTACTTTCAGTTTGAAATAAGGCACCATGCCTGTCAGTACAAAAGAGATCAGTACATACAACACGGTACAGATAATGAGGGAGTAAATCATGCCACGTGGCAGATCGCGTTGCGGGTTTGAACATTCCTCCGCGGTGGTGCTCACGGCATCAAAGCCGATATAGGCAAAAAACACGGCCGATACGCCTTTCAAAACGCCAGAGAAACCGTTAGGCATAAAGGGGCTCCAGTTGCCCGGATTCACATAAAAAAAGCCCAGGGCGATCACAAACAGGATCACCAGGATCTTCAGTCCCACCATAAAATTGGCGCTGCGCTTACTTTCCCGGATACCTACATAAGCCAGGTAAGTGATCAGAATGACGATCAGGAAAGCCGGCAGGTTGACGATAAAAGGGATCCCGAAAATATGTGGTGCAGCTTCTATGGTCGCTTGTGAAGCACTGTCATAGTTGCTCGAGAGCCAGTCTGGCAACGCTATGCCGAGTCCGCGTAAAAGGTTATTGCAATAGCCGCTCCAGGAGATGGCCACCGCGATATTACCAATGGCATACTCCAGAATCAGCGCCCAGCCAATTACCCAGGCTGCCAGTTCACCGAAAGTCACATATGAATAAGTATATGCGCTGCCGGACACCGGTACGCGGGAGGCAAATTCTGCATAGCAGAGGGCGGAGAATCCGCAGGTGATAGCGGTGATCACAAACAGCAGGGACACGCCCGGGCCGCCATGAAAAGAAGCTTCCCCAATAGTGGAGAAAATACCGGCGCCAATTACCGCTGCAATCCCCATCGCCGTCAGGTCTTTCACCTTCAGTACTTTGTGCATGCCTACTCCTGTTTCAAGGCTGTCAGTCATTCCTTCATTGGCATCTTTGATAATCGTGGTCAGGGACTTCTTTCTAAACAGCGAGTTAGACATTGGCGACGGAATTACGTTTTAGTGTTGTCTTTTAATAAAAAAATCTTGCCCAGGACCGGTGGCCGGGAAAATGAATATATGAAAAATAATCATTTAACAATCTAATTATTTATTCATTTTTCCCCCTCCGGTCCTGAGAAAGACGCGAATATAATGCGATTTTGAATATAAAAATTACTGCTGGCGGTTTAACAGGAAGTCTGCCAGTTCCATCAGTGGTTTTTTACGGGCCGACAGCACAGCGATATCTTCGAGGTGAGCGAAGGCCTGTTGTTGAAAACGTTCTTTTTCTTTTTCTGCCCAGACATCCACTTTGCAGCTGCGGAAAAGGTCCAGTACCCTGGCTACTTTATCATCCGGGTTGGTTTCCATCAGCTTTTTCAGCTCTGCCTTCTGTGCGGGGTTGCACAGTTCCAACGCTTTCAGCAGCAGGAACGTCTTTTTATTGACGAGGATGTCCCCACCCTGCTGTTTGCCGAATTTTTCGGGATCTCCGAAAGCATCGAGGAAGTCGTCCTGTATCTGGAAGGCGATACCCACATTTTTACCGAAAGCGTACATATGTTCCTGATTGCCTTCACTGCCGCCGCCGATGATAGCACCCAGCTGAAGGCTGGCTGCCAGCAGCACAGAGGTTTTCAGGCCAATCATCCGCACATAGTCATCATACTGTACCTGTTCCGGGTCCATTGTTTCAAAGTCCATGTCTATCTGCTGGCCTTCACATACTTCTTTGGCCGCTTTATTGAACACGGTGATGATTTTCTGTTTATATCTGGACTGTACCTTGTTAAGCATCTCATACACGTTGATCAGCATCACGTCGCCGGCCAGGATGGCTGCGGGCTCGCCATAGATCATATGTACCGTCTGATGTCCCCGGCGGATGGGCGCTTTGTCCATGATATCGTCATGAATCAGCGTGAAGTTATGGAACAGTTCCACTGCGTTGCCTACCTGAAAGGCATCCTGATGCAGGTCGTCAAACAGTTCGTTGCCCATCAGGCAGAGCACCGGGCGGATACGTTTTCCGCCGATCTGCAGAATATGAGAGGCTGCATTGTATAAACGTTTAGGTTCTTCCGGAAAATGCCATTGATCAAACTGCTGGCTGAACTGCGCTATTAACTCTTTAAATGAATGCATTTCAAATAGACGGTGATTTTATTTAGTTATTTCTTTATTTAGTTATTTTTTGGGTTTCTTTTTAGCAGCAGCAGCTTTTTTCGGCGTCGCCTTTTTAGGAGCTGCTTTGGCCGCAGCCTTTTTAGCCGGCGCTTTGGCAACGGTTGCTTTCTTAGCCGGCGCCTTTGCTACGGCAGCTTTTTTTGCTGGTGCTTTCGTCGCGGCCTTTTTAGCCGGAGCTTTCACGACCGCTTTCTTTGCAGGAGCAACGGTCGCTTTTTTAGCAGCGGCTTTCTTCGCCGGCACAGCGGCTTTTTTAGCGGCAGCCTTGGTGGTAGCTACTTTACCGGCAGCTGCTTTAGCAGTGGTCGTTTTAGCAGCAGCTTTTTTGGCGACCGGCGCTTTGGCCACGGCGGCCTTTTTAGCAGCGGCTTTGGCGGTTGTTGTTTTGGCAGCAGGTGTTGCTTTCACGGCCGCTTTTTTGGTGGCTTTCTTAGCGGCAGCTTTTGATACAGCGGCTTTGACTACTTTCTTCTTTTCTACCGGCACCACTTCGGCAGCAGGCTTTTTAGCAGCAGCTTTGGTGACAACAGGTTGGTCGGCGGTTGTTTTCTTTTCTGCTTTTTTAGCGGCTGGTGCAGCTGGTGTTGCTACGATCGGCCGTGCGGGCGCTTCTGCCGCTTTTTTACCGGTGTTTGTTTTTATTTTTTCGGGAGACGCAGGAGCCGCTTCCGGTACAACATTCACTGGTACCGGCGCTGGTGTGGCATCCGCCTGGGCCGCTTTTTCGGTTGCCTGTTTTTTCGCTGCCTTCTTTTTCTTCGCAGGTACTTCCGGTGTTACCGGCGGAACGACTGCTGCCGGTGGCGGCGTGGCAATATCCACCACATGTGTTTCAGCGATCACCTGGTCAACAACCGGTGCCGGCGGTATTTCCAGAGAAACGGCAGGAGCAGCAGGAGCTTTCGGTGCGAAAGGTTGTTTTTCCCTTGGCTGCCATGGCTGTTGCTGACCGCGTTTTTGTTTTTTCTTTTTGTTGTCACGGCGGCCTTCCCGGCGTTCATCACGCTGACCGGGCCTGAACTCACGACCGGCAACTGCCAGTTCGCTGTCCAGCTCATAATCCAGCTGACGTTTGGCGAGATTGGCAGCCACCACCCGGATGGTCACTTTCTCACCGATGCGGAAACGGCGGCCACTGGCCTGTCCTACCAACGCATACTCTGCCTCGTTGAAAGCAAATTCTTCTTTGCGGTTGAGGTTATGGATACTTACCAGCCCTTCACATTTGGTATCTACTGTTTCTACCCAGAAGCCAAAATGTGCTACGCCACTGATCACGCCTTCGAAAGTATGACCAATAAACTGCTGCATGTATTCCACCTGCTTGTATTTATTGGCTGCTCTTTCCGCTTCCATGGCTTTGCGCTCCATTTCGGAATCGTGCTTACATTTCGTTTCCATCTGTTTGTCCGGATGGATATTATTGGCCAGACATTCGGCCACCACCCGATGTACCAGTACATCGGGGTAACGACGGATGGGAGATGTAAAGTGACAGTAGTCATCAAAGCCGAGGCCGTAGTGACCAACATTATTGACCGTATAAATAGCCTTGGCCATCGTACGGATACCCAGCGTTTCCAGTACGTGCTGTTCAGGTTTACCCTGCACCAGCTGCAACATCCTGTTAAACGAACGGGCAATGTTTTCAGGTGAACTCACGTCGAACTTATAGCCAAATTTACCGGCGAAAGCGGCGAACACCTTGAGTTTGTCAGGGTCCGGCGTATCGTGCACCCGGTAAGGGAAAGGCACCGATTGTTTGTTGACCTTGATTTTAGATACGTAAGTGGCCACAGTCCTGTTGGCCAGCAACATGAACTCTTCGATCAACTGATGCGCTTCTTTGCTTTCTTTCACTACAATGCCGATCGGCTTGCCTTTTTCATCCAGTTTGAAGCGCACCTCCTGAGAGGAGAAGTTAATAGCACCGTGTGCAAAGCGTTCCTGACGCAGCGTTTGGGCTATTTTATTGAGCAGCAGGATTTCCTTGTTATAAGGGCCTTCTTTGGTTTCAATCACTTCCTGTGCATCCTCATAAGTGAAGCGGTGGTCAGAATGGATGATGGTCCGTCCTATCCAGTGATGCTTCACTTCCCCTTGCTCGTTCATCTGGAAGATGGCGGAGAAAGTGAGTTTATCTTCATGCGGGCGCAGGGAGCACAGTTCATTGGAAATTTTTTCCGGCAGCATGGGCAGTACGCGGTCGGGCAGATACACAGAGGTAGCGCGCCTGTCGGCTTCTTTGTCCAGTTCCGTGCCGGGCACCACATAGTGGCTCACATCGGCGATATGCACACCGATCTCATAGAGGCCGTTTTTCAGCGGCCGGATGGAGATGGCGTCGTCAAAATCTTTGGCATCGATGGGGTCTATCGTGAAAGTGAGGATGTTTCTGCAATCCTTGCGTTTCCGTACTTCCGTCTCCGTTATCTCCTCTTTGAGTTCGGCCAGTTCCTGCATCACTTCCGTGGGGAAGTTGAGCGGGAATCCGGCTTCGATGAGGATTTCCTTCATGGCGAGGTCGTTGGTATCGCTGGCATCGAGGATTTCGATGACTTCTCCCACCGGTTTGCGGGTTTTCTCGCCCCAGGCCACCACTTTCACCACGGCTTTGTCGCCGGACTTCCCGTTATTAAGGGAATTGGCGGGGATATAGATGTCCGGCATGAACATGCCCTTTTCTGTGATCAGGAAGCCGAAGCTTTTGCTCACCTGGAGGGTGCCGGTAAATTCAGTCTTACTACGTTTAAGGATATCAGTTATGATGCCTTCCTGGCGACCATCGCCTCTGGCATGTTTGATCACATCTACCAGCACTTCATCTTTATCGAGGGCGGTATGCAGGTTTTTCTGCTTTACCATGATGTCTCTGGCGAGTCCCGGTACAATCACGAAGGCCATTCCTGACCTGGTCAATTCCACGATACCTCTGAAGGTTTTCTTCTGGCCGGGGTGTTTCTTATCTTTCTTTTTCTTACTCATGTTTGGTTGTAGTCTTATTGACCGAAGGCCGGCAACTGCCGGGCCACATAGTCAAAAATAAAGTTATTAAATGATTCCGCTTCCCCGAAGAGGAACGAAATTTCCACTGGCATAACAGCAATTTGCAGGTTTTGTTCTGCCAGTTCTTTTTGCAGGAGATGTAATCTTACTGCATCTTTTTCTGTGGTGATGACCATTTTTTGTGTTCCAGGCAGGTCATCTTTTTCCTTTTTAATTTTTGCAATATCTTTTTCTGAATAGTAGTAGTGATCGGGAAACGCCAGCAGGTATACCTGCTGAAACTGTTGCTGCAGCTTTTCCAGCAAAGGTTCCGGACGGGCGATACCGCAAGCGAGCAACACAGCTGCCGAAGCAGGAACATTCACAGGCTGCCGCGTTGTCATATCAAATAATGCGCCGTACTGCAAGGTAGTAAAAAACAACCGCTGACCGGGTAACGGATTAATTTCTTTTTCCAGCGCCGCTTTTTCCGCCAGGCTCATATCCGGCGGACATTTGGACACAATAATACAATTGGCGCGTTTATAACCGTTTCTTCCTTCCCGCAGGCGGCCGAAGGGCACCACATGGTCGCGGGTAAACAGCCGGCTGTATTCGGTAATCATGATGTTCATGCCGGGCTTAACAGACCGGTGCTGGAAAGCATCGTCCAGCAGGACCACCTGCGTATCCGGCTCATCGCCCAGCAGCTGCGGGATAGCCAGCATCCTTTCCTCCCCTACGCATACTTTGATATCCGGGTATTTGGCATGGAACTGCATCGGCTCATCACCGATTTCAGCAGCCGTACTGTGTTCGTCGGCCAGCAGGTAGCCGCTGGTGCGGCGGTTGTAGCCCCGGCTGAGGGTGGCCGTTCTGAACTGATCTTTGAGCAGGCGGATCAGGTATTCCACATGTGGCGTCTTTCCTGTACCGCCTACTGACAGGTTGCCACAGGCAATTACCGGGAGATCAAATTCCACGGCGGTCAGCAGGCCTTTATCATAGAAGCGGTTACGGACCCACATCACGAGGCCATAGAGCAGGGAGAAGGGATATAACAGTATTTTCAGGTAGCTCAGTAGTTTCAGCACTGCTAAGGTTGTTTAAAATGATAAATAAGGTCGGGCGTCACCACCGTCTGTAGCGGCACGTCCCAGGGATCGGCATCACTGATCCCCTCGATAGGGCCAAACAGCGAAAGGCCTACCGTACGCACGTCCGGGCGGCACAATTTCAGGAAACGGTCGTACATGCCTTTGCCATACCCTACCCGCTGGCCCTGCTGATCGAAAGCCAGCAGCGGCACCATGACCAGGTCGATCGTTTCCGGCTGTACCAGTTCCCCGTTGTCCGGCTCCGGGATGCCGAAACGGTTTTTCACCAGTACCGTGTTGGTGTGCCACGCATAGTGGAGCATATCGCCGGTTTTCATGTCGGCCTTTGACAGCACCAGTTGTATGTCCGGGTACTGTAGCCGCAGCCATTGGGCCAACGGCCAGGTATCGACCTCTTTTTTTTCCGAGATGGGAAGGAAAAGATGCAGATAACGCACTCCCTGATAATCCAGCTGGCGGGCATTGGCCAGCAGCCGTTCGTTCAGGTCTGCCGCCATGGCGTCTGGGAGGTTCAGGCGCTGTTCCAGGAAGTGTTTTCGTATATCCTTTTTGGTGATCATGCCAGTAACGCCTTTAGGGGAGCTGACAAAAGTTGTGCCTGTTGCTGCACAAATGCCATATTGACTTCCACGGCCTGCGGGATACGCCCGATACGGGGATATCCGCTGAGCCGCACCACATCATCTTCGTTGGTATGGTAATCGCCGCCGAAAATCCAGCCTATAACGGGAACGCCTGCATGTTGCAGCACCCGTGCGGTGAGCAGGCTGTGATTGATGCTGCCCAGATAGTTCTGTGCGGCGATGATAACGCCTGCACCCAGATCGCGGACCAGGTCCAGCGTCAGGACGTCGTCGGTCAGCGGCACCAGCAGTCCGCCCGCACCTTCTATCACCAAAGGCCGGTGAGCCGGTTGCAGCTGGTCGGCCTGCCTTACAATTTCAGCGGTATGAATGGTCACCTGTTCCATACGGGCGGCCAGGTGAGGCGAGGCCGGTTCTTTGAGTACATAAGCTTCCGGATGGCAAACCGTGATGCCTTCCGGCACCAGGGCCCTGACAGTCTGCGTATCAGTCCCTTCTTCAGACCCTGATTGTACAGGTTTCCAGTAATCGGCCTCCAGGGCGGCGGTCACACAGGCGGATACGATGGTTTTCCCCACACCGGTACCAATACCGGTTACAAATATTCGATTCATCTACGGCAAATATAACGGAGGAATTATGAATTACGAATTACGAATTACGAATGGAGGCTGTTTTCAGGGTGAATGACCAGAGAGAACATCAGATTTTAACATTTTTTAAATCTTGGATGTTTTCCATCAATTTGCAGTTATTATTAAAAAAAATTCATCTACCTAAATCATTATCAGAAAAACAAAAAGAAATCAGGGGATTCTGCCGATCGCCGGCTAACCCCGGTTACAGCAAATTAACAGCAGCAACCTGTTTGTTTGGGCTTAATTCGTAATTTACAACTGTACACAACCTCATTCATTTTATGAAATACGCAGCAAACATTCTCGAAACGATAGGACATACCCCGCTGGTAAAACTGAACCGCGTAACCGCTTCCCTCCCCTGTCCCGTGTTCGCCAAAGTGGAATTTTTCAATCCAGGCAACTCCATTAAAGACCGTATGGCCATTAAGATGGTAGAAGTGGCGGAGCAGAAAGGCCTGCTCAAACCCGGCGGCACCATCATCGAAGGCACGTCCGGCAATACCGGTATGGGACTTGCCCTCGCAGCCGTGATCAAAGGCTACAAATGTATCTTCACCACCACCGATAAGCAGTCGAAGGAGAAAGTAGATATCCTCAAAGCCGTAGGGGCAGAAGTGATCGTATGCCCGACGAACGTAGAACCGGAAGATCCCCGCTCCTACTACTCTGTATCCAAAAGACTGGCTACCGAAATACCCAACTCTTTTTATGTGAATCAATATGATAACCTCGCCAACCGCGATGCCCACTACGAGCAAACCGGCCCGGAAATATGGGACCAGACAGACGGCAAGGTTACCCACCTCATTGTGGCCACCGGCACAGGCGGTACCATTACCGGCACGGGCAAATTCCTGAAAGAAAAAAATCCAAACATCAAAGTGTGGGCTATCGACAGCTATGGCTCCCTGCTTAAAAAATATTTCGAGACCGGTGAAATTGATATGAGTGAAGTATATCCTTATATCACGGAAGGCATCGGCGAAGACTTTGTGCCGCAGAACTACGACATGGGCGTGATCGACGCCTTCACCAAAGTGACCGATAAAGACGGCGCTGTGATGGCCCGCCGCATCACCAAAGAAGAAGGCATTTTTGTGGGCTACTCCGCCGGATCCGCCGTAGCAGGACTGATGCAGCTCAAAGACACCCTGACGCCGGACGATGTGGTGGTAGTAATTTTCCACGACCATGGCAGCCGTTATGTAGGTAAAGTCTACAACGACCAGTGGATGATGGAACGCGGCTTCCTCGATGTAAAAACCGTGAAAGACATTGTGGGCGCCCGCCGGAACATGCCGCTGGTCACCATCCATGCGGATGAGAAAGTAAGCGAAGCCATTGCCAAAATGCGCAAATTCGACATCGAACATATCCCCGTCACCAAAGGCAACGACATCATCGGCGCTGTTTCAGAAAGTGGCCTGTTCAACAAACTGATTGATAATCCACATCTGAAAGACGCCTCTGTACAGGAAGTCATGCACGCCCCTTTCCCCATGGTGAATCAGGACACACCGATAGAAAAGCTGTCCGTTTACATCAATCGTGAAAACGGCGCCGTCATGACCAAAGACGAAAGCGGCGATCATCATATTGTAACCAAATACGACATCATTCAGGCCCTGGGCCGTTAGTATTATGTTCCGGGATCAACTGAACCGTACCATTCATCTGCCGGAGGCACCTAAGCGAATTATCTCGCTGGTGCCTTCGCAGACAGAACTTTTATATACCCTTGGGCTGGAGGAGGAAGTGGTGGGCATCACCAAATTCTGCGTACATCCGGAAACGTGGTTCCGCAGCAAAACGCGCGTAGGCGGCACGAAGAACGTGCGCATGGAAGTGATCCGGGAGCTATCCCCCGATCTGATCATCGCCAACAAAGAGGAGAATACTGCCGAAGACGTGAAAGCACTGATGGAGCACTATCCCGTGTGGGTGAGCAATATCCGGACACTGGAAGATGCCTGTGAGATGATCACCGGCATCGGCGCCATTACCCGAAAAACGGAAGCCGCCATACAGCTGGCCGCCACGGTGCGGCAACGTTTCGCAGCATTACAACCAGTCGCTCATCCGGTCCCCGCCGCCTACTTTATCTGGCGCGATCCGTGGATGGCCGCCGGCGGAGACACTTTCATTCACCAGATGTTGCAACATTGCGGCCTGCAAAATGTGTTTGCAGCCATCCCCCGTTATCCGGCCATCGAAGAAGCACAGCTGGCAGCCAGCGGTTGCAGGCTGGTGCTGCTATCTTCCGAGCCTTATCCGTTCAAAGAAAAACATATCCATGAAATACAGGCGATCCTTCCCGAAGCCCATGTGATGCTGGTAGACGGCGAAATGTTTTCGTGGTATGGCAGCCGGCTACTGGAAGCGCCGGCGTATTTTCAAACGCTGTTTTCCCAGGGCTGAAGCCCTGGGCTGGTTATGATTCAGGTCCTTGTGGTGTTTGGTTGCTGTCGAATATTGAGATGGTTTCGATGCACGAACACGCCGGTCAGCATATTCATGAAGAGCCGCCAGGAGCGGCTTTTTTTTTGTTTCTGATGGTTGCTGAGCAACCTTTCCGTTTTCTTCTCCGTAACAAGAGTATCTCCATTTTATTCACAAAACACTTTTTATGGAAAGAAGGGATTTTGTATCCAACATCGGAATGACGCTGGCACTGGCCTGCGTTGGCGGATTGGCAGCCTGCAGCAAAGGCGGGGACAGTGCCTCACCGCAGCCAACGCCCGGCGGCGCAAACGCAAAACTGTCGCTTAATCTGGGCACAGACCTTCCTAACCCCGGTGACTTTAAAATCTCCAATGGGGTTATCATCATCCGTACCGGCACCGGCAAGACAGCAGCAGATTTCACGGCTTTGTCCAGCACCTGTACCCATCAGGGATGTACCGTTGCCACGTTCAACAACACCTCAAAGCTGATAGAATGTAACGCGCCCTGCGGCCATGGCAGCAGGTATACGACCAGTGGCGCCGTTAATACCGGTCCGGCTACAGCACCGTTGACAGCATATACTATTACTGTTAACGGCAACTCCCTCATCGTTAGTTGAATTACAAATTACCAATGACGAATGACGAATGATGAATGATGAATGTAGGGCTCTTTATTGGAAAGGTTAATAAGTAACCGTGGTACCAGGAGCTCCTCCATTCGTCATTCGTCATTGATTTAGTGTTTTGTCAGGAAGTCCAGCACCCATCCGGCGAAGTAAGGAGAGCGTACCACGCTGTTATGATCGCCGGCGACGGTGCCATGCATACCGCGGGGCATCATGGCAGCGAGCGAACCGCCGCTGTCATTGTCTTCATCTTTATCCCCTCCGATCACCAGTACCGGTTGTTGGACCTTTGCCAATTCGGTTGGCGTGGTGGCTGGCTGGCCCCATTGCATCAGCGCCAGTGCCCGCTGATCTAACCCTCTCGCCTGTACGTTTTTGACCATAGCTGCCAGTTCCGGTACATCTTTACCGGAGAGCGCATCATAGAATTTTAGTCGGCGCGGCCATGCCGGGTCGGTGAACCCTGTGCCGATGCCACCGAGCACCGCGCAGGTCACTTTCGGGTCCAGTACCAGCAACCGTGCGGTGATGATAGCGCCCCGGGAATACCCCACTACTTTATAGGCCGGCAGCTGCAGATGCCGGGCGAGGCCAATGACATCGCGGGCTTCGGCGTCCTGCATATAGGCGAGGCTGTCGTGCGGATGGTCGGAAGCCCCGTTGCCACGCAGGTCTGGCGTGATCACGCGGAATCCGTGTCGCAGCAGCGAGTCGTACAAAGGTGTGGCAGGCCATGAATCGCCACTGCCCATAAAGCCGTGCACCAGTATGACCGGTTCGCCGCTCCCTTTCACGGTGTAATGGATACGGGTGCCGTCGAACGATGTGAAGTAATTGATGGAATCGTTTGCATTCCGATCAAACGAGCCGGCGAACAGTGTTTTAAAGGATAGCAGCAGTAATGCGGCGGAGAAGATTTTACGCATAACAGTAAGGAATAAGGGGTTAAAATACATTTTTCTGCCTGTATTTTTCAGCGGAGATAAAAATACATTTCGCTATAAATCTTATTTTTTACTGTGTATATTTGCTTTCCTAAAAAAACAAATACATTTTAAAGTATGGGAAAATACAGAGCTGGCGTATTATTCGGCGAAGAGCTGGATGCGCTGTATAACGATGCCAAAGACAACGGATTTGCTATGCCTGCCGTGAACGTAGTGGGAACCAACTCGGTTAATGCGGTACTGGAAACAGCTGCCAAAGTAAATTCACCGGTCATTATACAGTTTTCCAATGGTGGCGCCCAGTTTTACGCTGGTAAAGGTATGCCGAACGACAAGCTGCAGGCAAACATCGCTGGTGGTATCTCCGGTGCAAAACACGTACACGAAGTAGCGAAATATTATGGTGTTCCGGTTGTGCTCCATACTGACCATGCTGCCAAAAAATGGCTGCCATGGATCGACGGCCTGCTGGACGCTGGTGAAACATTCTTCAAACAGACTGGTCAACCGCTGTACAGCTCTCACATGCTGGACCTGTCCGAAGAGCCTATTCAGGAAAACATCGAGATCTCTCATAAATACTTTGAGCGCATGAACAAGCTGGGTATGTCCATCGAAATCGAACTGGGCGTAACCGGCGGCGAGGAAGACGGCGTGGACAACTCCGGCGTGGACAACTCCAAGCTCTACACGCAGCCGGAAGATGTGGCTTATGCTTACGAAGTACTGTCTAAAGTAGGCAGCCGCTTCACCGTAGCTGCTGCATTCGGTAACGTACACGGCGTATACAGCCCGGGTAACGTGGAACTGCGCCCTGTTATCCTGCAGAACAGCCAGGAATACATCCAGCAGAAATTCGGTACCAAAGCTAAACCGGTATACTATGTATTCCACGGCGGTAGCGGTTCTCCCAAACACCAGATCGCTGAAGCACTGGGCTACGGCGTTATCAAAATGAACATTGACACCGATATGCAATGGGCATTCTGGGAAGGCGTACACGACTACTACGAAGCGAAGAAAGAATACCTGCAGGGCCAGCTGGGAAACCCCGAAGGCGCTGACAAACCTAACAAAAAATACTACGATCCACGTGTATGGCTGCGCAAAGGTGAAGATACCTTTGTAAAACGTCTGGAAGAGGCGTTCCGCGACCTGAACTGCATCAACAGAAACTAATACCGGTTCTCCGAAAGGAACGCCTCAAAGGCGCCTGCCGGACTGATATTTCAGTATAACCGCCCGAAGCGGAAACAAAGCGAACTTATATTAAAATAATCGCTTTTGTTTCCGCTTCATTATTAATAGTTAAAATAGAACTATTTCTCTCATTTCCAGAGGGAGATTCGGAACAACTGTTTGGTTTTATGCATTAATTCGTATCTTGCACCACTATTTTCTAATCTAATAGTAAAATATGTCAAGCTGGTTTAAGCGAATTAAACAAGGCATCTCCACCTCCACCAGTGAGAAGAAGGAAGCACCGGATGGTTTGTGGCACAAGTGTCCTAACTGTAAAAAAACCACCACTGTTAAGGATCTGAAGGAGCACTATTATGTGTGTGATAAATGTAACTATCACAACCGTATCAACTCCAAAGAGTATTTTGAGATTATTTTCGACGACAATCAGTTCGAGGAACTGTTTTCCAATATTTACCCGACCGATTTCCTGGGCTTTAAAGACCTGAAACCATATTCCGACAGGCTGAAAGAAGCACAAAAGAAATCCGGCCTGAAAGATGCCATGACAGTTGGCGCCGGTAAGGTAAACGGATTGGACCTGGTAGTAGCCTGTATGGACTTCAACTTCATCGGTGGCTCCATGGGTTCCGTGGTAGGTGAAAAAATCGCCCGTTCCATTGACTACTGCATCGTGCACAAAATGCCGTTGATGATCATCTCCAAATCCGGCGGTGCGCGTATGATGGAAAGTGCTTTCTCGCTTATGCAGATGGCCAAAACATCCGCCAAACTGACCCAGCTTGCCGATGCCAGACTGCCTTTTGTATCTATGATGACAGATCCCACCACCGGTGGTGTAACCGCCTCCTTCGCCATGCTGGGAGACGTGAACATCGCTGAACCAGGTGCACTGATCGGCTTTGCCGGTCCAAGGATCATCAAAGAGACCATCAAAAAAGACCTCCCTGCTGGTTTCCAAAGCGCTGAGTTCCTGCTGGAACACGGCTTCCTGGATTTCATCATGGACCGGAAAGAATTAAAAACAAGACTGGCCAACCTGCTCAGTCTCTTCAAAAACTAATATCATTTTGAAATTTGGTTATTTAATCATTTTGATATTGGAGCCTAGCAGAATGTCTGTTGCCAGACAACACAATATCCAAATGATTAAATAACCAAATTCCAAAATAGCATAGCCCCATGGCCGAATTAAGAAACAGATCAGCATATTTTGAGTACGCAATAGAAGAAAAATTTATTGCGGGAATGGTATTGACAGGAACAGAGATTAAGTCTATCCGTGCCAGCAGGGTCAGTTTTAATGATTCCTTTTGTTATTTTTCAAAAGGAGAATTGTTTGTTAAAAGCCTGCATATCGCCGAATACTCTCACGGCACCAGCGCCAATCACGATCCCCTGCGCGAAAGAAAATTGCTGTTGACTAAACGGGAATTAAAAAAAATCGAGAACAAGATCAAAGAACGGGGTTATACCATCGTTCCGCTCCGCATATTCATCACGGATAAAAGTCTTGCTAAAATGGAAATTGGTGTGGGCAAGGGTAAAAAACTGTACGACAAACGCGAGTCTATCAAACAACGCGAGTCTGACAGGGAATTACGCCGCCAGATCAAATAACCGCCACCGCAAGCAACGTCACTGCTTAAATCCTGTCCCTTGAATACGATTAGTTTACCTATCCGTTTTGCCGGCATACGGGGAATGCTATGCCTGTTGGCCTGCCTGCTGTTATGGAGTTGCCGCTCCGGCGAAAAGCTTTACAACAAAGGCAAATACGATGATGCTGTAGCTGCTTTTGTCAAGAAACTCCAACGCAGGCCACAAGACGCTACGGCACTGCAACTGCTCCCCGAAGCTTATCGTCAGGCTCAACGGCTGCATGATGACCGCGTCAACGGTTTTCTTCGCTCCAACAATCAGCTTAAATGGGAACCGATACGCAATGAATACCGTGCCATGCAACGGCTATACGACCTCATTCACAGCGCCCCTGCCGCCCTGCAGGTAGTCACCCCTAAAGATTATCGGGACGCCATTACCGGCGCCCAGGAAAACGCTGCCGAAAGCCGCTACGATCGGGGCATCGCCCTCATGCAACGAGGCGATAAGGCCAGCGCCCGGAAAGCATATGAGGAGTTTGGCACCGCACTCAAACTGATCAGCAACTACCGCGACGCCAAAGAGCGCATGGAAGAAGCTTTTCAGGCCGGCGTTATACACGTGGTGGTGAGTGAAATAGATGTACGCTCCCCCTTCTTCCAGTTCAGCGCCGACCAGTTCCGCGACTACCTCGTGCGTACGCTGCAACAACGCAACATCAACCGCTTCGTGGCCTTCTATGACGAACGTTTTGCCCGTAGCGAAAACCTGCAGCCCGATCAGTACATCGCCCTGCGCTTTCAGGACTTCGTGGTAGGCCAGACCTTCGTAGACCGCCTCCAGCGCGATGTCTCCAAAGAGATCGTGACCGGCACCTCTAAGGATACCTCCGGCAAAATCATCAATATATACACGACCGTTAAAGCCACCCTCTTCATCACCAAAAAAACAGTGGTGTCCAAAGGGCTGCTCGACTATCAGATCACGGATACGAATAACGGCCGGGTACTGCGTACCGACCGCATCCCCGGCAGCTACACCTGGCTCAACCAGTTTGGCACCTATCGCGGCGATTATCGTGCCCTGAGCGAAGAAGACCAAAAGATGATCGGTGGCCAGGACGTACCGCCGCCTCCGCCGCAGGATTTATTCATCGAATTCACCCGACCCATATATGACCAGCTGGAAAGGGATTTGAGAAGCTATTATTCTTACATTGATTGATGAATCACATCTCACTTAAGATAAAAAGATCGCCCTCTGATAATTATATCAGAGGGCGATCTTTTTATATCGCTTTAAAATCTCTTTGTCAATTCCCCCATGGGAACATTACAGCATCGGCGCTAACATCGGTATCAGTTGATGCGCCGGTACTACCCCGCTTTGACGCCAGGCCAGCTGCCCGTTTTTAAACAGCAGCATCGTAGGCACACTGCTGATCTGCCATTGGGCAGCCAGCTGTTGATTTTTATCGATGTCGATTTTAATGATCCGAATTTTGTCTCCAAATTTATCTTTCACCTCTTTCAGGATAGGCGGCATCATCTTGCAGGGGCCGCACCAGACGGCAAAACAGTCGATCAGCACCGGGGTGTCTGACTGAAGTATTGATTGCAGGTTTTCCATAGCGCACTGATTTAATCCGTTTGCAAAATAATCTTTTTTAAAGACTTGATAATGGACGAGTTGGAAACAGCACCGCAAGAAACACTTGACGGCATTGAAAACATTTCATACATTAGGTATATCTGTCATTCAATCTATACCGCCAATGAACACGTTATCCTCCATCATCTACATGATCTGGTTTCTTTCAGAGATATTATTACACAGGATTCTGCGGGGAGGAGCAGCGGATGATAAAAAGAAAAAGGACAAAGGCAGCCTGGCCTATATCTGGATCATCATTCTGATCAGCATCAATGTGGCTGTATACCTGTCTTATAAAACACGATTCCCTATAATACAGCAGGGCAGCCTGATGAACTATATCGGGTTGTCTGTTATCCTGGCCGGCATGGTACTGCGTTTTTATGCCATTGCCTCGCTGGGCCGGCTGTTTACCGTCGTGGTGACCATCCGTAAAGATCATCGTATCAAGAAAGACGGCATCTATCGTATGCTCCGGCATCCCTCCTATGCCGGGTCGCTGTTATCTTTTCTGGGTTTTGGCCTGTCGCTCAACAACTGGCTGGGGCTGATCATCGCGTTTGTTCCGGTATTGGCGGCCTTTATTTACCGGATGGATATCGAAGAAAAAGTGCTGACAGAGCAGTTTGGCAGCGAGTACACCGATTACATCCAACGTACCCGTCGCATTCTTCCGTTTATTTACTAAAGACATAAAAAAAGCCTTCGGAAAAACTTCCAAAGGCTTTTGATTTATGAAGGGTAAAAACTAGTTGTTGATGTTGGGATTGTTCTGCATTTCGCTGATCGGAATAGCAAACAGATAGTAAGGGCTGTTTTTCACAAAAGCGCTACCATCAGGCAGTTTCAGCGTACGATGTCCTACCCCGCGTACCTGCACAACAGAACCATCCGGTTGCGGTACATTGATAATACTGTCTGCACCGGTGTAAGACTTAAACGGTTTTCTTACTACGGTACCGCCTGTACGAATAATATCCACCAGAGAGAAACCTTCACCCCACAGTTCCTTTCTTCTTTCCAGCAGGATCGTGTCAGTAACAGAACCGCCACCATTGTAGAGATGGGAGTTGCGCGCTGTTCTCAGCACATTGAGCACCTCTCCCGCTTTTGCGTTATTATTGCTACGGGCATATCCTTCCGCTTCAATCAGGTACATCTCGGCAGCACGCATCAGTACTACGTCAGATACCATGGCGCCCGGATCGCGGAAACGGAATTTTTTATACAGCAAAGCGCCGGGACCGCTAGTGCTCCACTGGAACAAACGGAAACGTACGTCGGTGCTATCGAAATAGCCCTGGAACCATGGATCCGCCTTAAAGCTTTTGTAGTAGGCCACCGGTGAAGACACGTCAAGGAAATTGAACGTAGAGGCAGCCACGTTCTGGCTCGGTGTCTGCGGCTGGCCCCAGATCCATTCTCCATTACCCACATCATTGAAACCTTTGTTGTAGTCATCACCAGACATCAGCGGATAACCATTGCGTGCCGCTACGGCAGCAGTGATGGCTTTGTCCGGCTGGTTGCTGTAAAGGTAAGCACGTGCCAGTAAGCCGTTGGCGACGTTGCCGTCAATTTTAAATTTCTGTGTGGAGCTCCTGCTGTAATCGGCCAGTAAAGGCACGGCAGCCTGCAGGTCGCTGATCGCCTGCTGGTATACCTGTGTTACGGTAGATCTGGGTTTGCCCGGTGTAGTCGGGTTAGCCGGATCTGTATAGATGGGTACTGATTTAGCACTCGGATCATTGGTGATACCGAAAGAATAAAATTCTGCCAGTGTCAGGTAGCACCATCCTCTTAAAGCCGATGCCTGTCCTTTCAGCAGCTTACGTTTAGCATCGTCGCCAGGCACCTTATCTATTTTAGACAGGAAGTTGTTGCAGTTATCGATCGTCTTATACAGGATGGTCCAGTAAGCACTCACCCTGTTTTTGGTGTTATCTGCCATCTCGATAAAAGTGTAGGAGTCTCTGAAACCATAAGAGGTGGTCAGCGCCACGTCGCTTCCCATCGCATCACTGGTAAGGTCCAGCGACTTGATGCCCGGAACGGCGAAGGTGAAGTAGGTTTCAAACATATAGGCCCAGATCCCTGTCAGCGCAGTTTCTGCGTTGTCAACGGTGTTAAACACCTGATCGTCGGGCACGGCATTGGTAGGCCGCGTGTCCAGGAAATCCTTGTTGCAGGCTGAAAAGACAGCTGCGGCGAATATAGCGATGAATAATAGTCTGTTCTTTTTCATGACACAGTTTTTTAGAAGCTCAGATTAATACCGGCAGACAAAGATTTTACGGCCGGGTAACGATAGTAGGTAGTACCGCCAACTGTCTGTTCGGGGTCCATGCCTTTATGGCCGTACAAGGTGAACAGGTTTTCGCCCTGTACATACACCATGATATTATTCAGGTGCGCCTTTTCCATCAGTGACTTCGGCAGTGTGTAGCTGAGGTTCACACTTTTCAGTCTGGCATAGGTAGCGTCATACAGGAAACGTGTGGAAGTACCGGTCCAGCTTGGCGCTACGGTGCTTAGCTGTGGCACGTCTGTATTACGGTTGGTCGGTGTCCATGCGTCCAGCACTTCGGTAGACCATGCACGGCCCGCGGAGCCACCCAGCCCCATCAGGAAAGTGTAGTCATTGTCCAGTACTTTACCACCGATGCTATACACGATCAGGAACGACAGGGAGAAGTTTTTATAGGAGAACGTGTTGGTGAGGCCACCATACAGATCTGGCAGTGAGGAACCGGAGTAGTACAGGGATGCCTGGCTGTAATTGCTGGTATCCTTGATGCTGCCATCAGGATTGGTGTATTTCCACTGTGCCGCGCCGGTATTGGGATTTACGCCCGCCCATTGACGGATGTAGAAATCATAGATGGATTTGCCCACCATGAGTTTTTTGGTACCGCTAATGATCTCTTTTTGCGGCAGGCTGGTCACCTTGTTCTGGTAGTGTGTCATATTGAGATCAATATTCCAGCTGAAGTTTTTTGTTCGTATAGGCGTACCATGCAGGCTGAGGTCTATACCGGTATTTTTCAGCGCGCCTACGTTTTCGTCTACAGAACTGTAACCGATAGAAGGCGCTTTGGGTCTGGAATACAGCAGGTCTTGCGATTTACGGACAAAGAATTCCGCGCTACCACCGAAGCGGTTTTCGAACATAGACCAATCCACCCCTACGTTGAGATTGAGGTTAGTTTCCCATTTCAGCCTGTCGTTGAACAAAAGTTCGCGGTAGGTACCACCCAGTCCGAGGTTGCTGTTAACGGAATATAGCGGCAGATAGTTATAATAACGGGCACTGCCGAGGTTGTCGTTGCCTTGTCCGCCGTAGCTGGCGCGCAGTGTCAACAGATTGAGCCAGGAACTATTTTTCAGGAAAGACTCTTCCGTCATTTTCCAGGAAGCGCCTACAGACCAGAAAGTACCCCAGCGGCGGTCCGGTGCGAAACGGGAAGATCCGTCACGACGCAGGGACGTGGAGAAGAAGTATTTTCCGGCGTAGTCGTATTCAGCTCTTCCGAGGTACGAGCTTTGTGTATAGCTGTCGGTATAACCGTCAAAACCGCCGATCAGCGCGGCATCCGCCGGCTCATCGATACCAGGCACGGAGAAACCGGATTTAGTACCTTCCAGGAAAGTGTATTTGAATTTATAAGCTTCCTGACCTGCCAACACATTCAGGTGATGTTTTTCATTGAAAGTTGTCTCATAGGTCAGAATGTTGTTGAAGGTCCAGTTGAAAGTGCGATAGTTACCTTTGGTCACGGTACCACCTACCTCTGCATCGAAGCCCAGCGTAGGATTCGTATAGTCGTGGCCCACGCGGGAGGAGTAGTCAGCATTGTAGCTGGTTTTGAACTTCAGTCCTTTGTAGAGTGTTGCTTCAGCATAGAAGCGGGCAGACACGTCATCACGCATCACATCGTGTTTATCGATGCCGGAAGTCTGTACCAGATTGGTACGGGGGTTGGCCGGGTCCGGGCGATAGTCGCCATAGTCGAATATTTTCTGACCTTTTGCATCGAGCAGGTAAGCGCCGGTGGTGAGGTCACGCTGATAAACCGGATACATAGGACCCATCAGACGACCGTAGTTGACATAGTTGTCGCTGCGGCTATCTTCAGACGGAGGCGCCTGTTGATCAGAGTGGGCCGCATTGAGGTTGAGGCCTATCTTCAGCCATTTGCGGGCGTCTATGTCGAAGTTGGAACGCACGGTGTAACGTTTGAAACCGGAGCCCAGATAGATACCCTGATCATCGAGGTAACCACCAGAGATGAGGTAGCGGGTTTTATCAGTAGCACCGCTGACAGCTACGTTTGCTTCGGTACGGTGACCGGTGCGTTGCATCGCTTTGTCCCAGTCATCGCTCCACAGGGGTTTTGCGCCTGCCACCAGTTTGCCGTCTGTACCTACAGGCTGTGGAAATGCGGCGCCATAAGGATTGATGCCCAACTCTCCTACCAGGTCACGGCTGGCGTTTTTAGCAGCGGTGATAGAGTCCTGGCTGCCCAGGTTCTCGTTGAACAAGGCTCGCCAGTATGTGGGGAAATATTGATCGGTAGACATCCGGTCATAATCTTTCACGGCTCTTTTAGAGAAACCCTGACTAACGCGAACGTCTATATTACTTCCTTTCGCTTTGCCTTTTTTAGTGGTGATAATGATCACACCATTGGCGCCACGGGAACCGTATAACGCAGCAGAGGCGGCGTCTTTCAGTACGCTGATAGATTCGATATCGTATGGGTTGATAGCGTTGAGGTTACCGCCATAAGGCACCCCGTCAACGACATAGAGCGGGTCTGCAGAAGCATTGATGGAACCAACGCCGCGGATACGGATGGTCGCGTCAGAACCGGGTTGTCCGCTCTGGGAAGCACTCTGCACGCCGGGAGCAAGGCCCTGCAAGGCTTTGGTGACGCTGGATACCTGACGGCTTTCCAGTTCAGTGCCTTTAATTTGTGATACCGAACCGGTATAGGAACTTTTTTTAGCAGTACCATAAGCAATGACTACTATTTCATCGATATTCTTACCGGATGATTGCAGGGAGATGGTCAGGGGCGTAGTACTGACAGGCACTTCCTGCGGTGTCATGCCTACATAGCTGATGACCAGTGTGGTGGCGGCCGGATCAGTCACTTCCAGCCGGAAAGTGCCGTCAGGCCCTGTCAGCACACCTTTCGTCGTACCTTTAATGACGATGGTAGCGCCAGGCAAAGGGGCTTTGTCCTGGGCCGACAGGACGGTACCGGTAACAGTACGTGCCTGCGAAAACGCTGCCAGTGGTCCCAGCAGCAGTAGAAAAAGCAGCAATCGTTGTAACATAGTTCTATGTTGATTGGTTTAGAGAACGAATAAAGGCAATAACCGTCCTGTACCTGCTATAAAGCAGATAACACCAGCTTAGCCTCCATATTTTATTTGTACGGTGACAGTTATCTTCCTGATGCAGCTAATGTAGCTGTAACCGGTTGTTTCGGAAGATCTGTTGTGCAGAAAGCGATTTTGATTTTAACAACAGCAACAACAACTTTGGTTGGTGCATTCAACTGGCTGGTTCTTCCTTTCCATAATCGGTTTCCTTTGATATTTTATCTCTTTCACAATACTCTATTAATCCTATAGACTAATGGAGCCGCAAAGCTAGGGTGTTTATATGTAAACAACAAAAGATTTGTTAAAAAAGTTGGGAAAATGGGACACACCCTTCTTTTTTTATGATGACCGGTAAATCGTTTTACATCGGACTGAAGGGACTCATATATTGATCTTAGCCTTTGTGCATCAGCAATACGATGATCACTCCGGAAGTAGTGAGGGTGATATTAGCTACTGCGTAAGCTACTGTATAACCTAAGGCCGGCACCTTACTATTGAGCGCATCCTGTACGGCCAGCAGCGGGGCCGATTCATCATGAGCACCGGCACAGGCGCCCAAACCAATGGCAGGATGAAATTTGAAGACGTATTTAGACAGGAACAGGGCCACCACCATCGGCAACAGACTTAATACCAAACCGGCGAGGAACAAGGTCAGTCCTTCCTGCTTTAATCCCTGTAAAAAACCATCGCTGGCAGTGAGGCCTACAATAGCGATGAACACATGCAATCCCAGTTTTGTCAGCACCCATTGGGAAGAAGGCGGGATATATCCGAAGCGGGGATTCACGCTGCGCAGCCATCCGAAGAAAAGCCCTGCAATCAATGCACCACCACTGGTGCTCAGTTCTATCGGCACATTACCGATCCTGAGGCTCATCGCCCCTACCAGCGCACCCAGCGCGATACCGCCGGCCAGGTAGGGAATATCCGTTTCCACACCTGCCCGCTCCTTAAAACCAAGTATCGGCACGGCCAGGTCCAGCTCTTCCTGTATACCCACTAGTTCCGCCACATCGCCTTTCTGCACAATGGTATTGGCTTCCAGCGGTATCTCAATACCGGCGCGGGTAATTTTCCGGACACTGATACCATGCAGTTGAGGCCGGCGTACCAGCACCTTGATGGGTTTATTGATCGCGGTGTTCTTATTGATGACGACATTGATAGCCTGTACGGGGAAGGTCAACAGATCGGCGTCCGCCACTTCCCGGCCCAGCATAGTGCCTGAAGCGATAGCGGCCGACCGTTGTCCGCCGACAGCTATAATATCTCCCTGACGGATCACAAAATCCTGTGGGGTGGCCATCATCTCCCCTCCCCGCCTTACGCGCAACAGGTACAGCACTCTTTTTTTCCGACGGAAAAAAGCTTCCAGTTCTCCCACCGACTTTCCTTCTTCGCCCACCAGCTCACCGTTGACGAGATAAGCCCTGAAGGCCACATGATCGTAAGCATTTTTGATATCTCCGTCTTCCTCGGCATTTGTATCAGTCATGGTAGCCTCCAGCTTACGGGTTTCTTCTATCAGTTTCTCTCTGCTACCGGACATGAACCATGGGCCGATGACCGACAGGAACCAGCTGGTGCCGGCTGTCCCGAAGATGTAAGTCACCGCATAAGCAACAGGGATCTGGTTTACCAGCCGCTCCTTGTCGGCGATACTGATGTCCAGTTCGTTGATGGTATTGGAAGCAACGCCGATAATAGCGGAACAGGTGTTAGCGCCGGACATCAGTCCTGCTGTAGTACCTGTATCAAATTGCAGGATAGAAGCGATGGCCCAGCAGAAGAAGAGGCTGCTGCAGCAAACAATAAAAGAGAATGCTGCTATCGGGAGACCATCTTTTTTCAATCCCTGAAAAAACTGCGGACCGATGCTGTAGCCCGTACCAAACAGGAACAGCAGGAAAAAGATAGATTTAGCTGCGCCCGGGATCTGGATATGAATACCGCCAATGACGATACCGACCAGCAGCACGCCGGTGACAGTGCCGAGTGTAAAACCTTTGATACGTAATTTACCCAGGAGAAAACCAATGAGCAGGGTTAACATGACAGCGATTTCCGGGTATTTCTGGAGCGTTTCAATCAGCCAGGTAAGCATAAACGAAGTTTTTCCGTTTATATTACAATCCGGGCTGTCAGTTGGTTCGGCAATGGTTAATTTCCGCTTTCGAAGCCCTGGTCTATCAGCCAGTTGCCACTATCGGCCGCCTGCGTGGCCAGTTCATCGCAGCGGTTGTTGAGCGGGTTGCTCGCGTGGCCTTTCACCCACTGCATTTTGACTTTGTGTCTTCTGTAGAGCGGAATAAAACGCATCCACAGGTCTTTGTTCTTTTTATCCTTAAAGCCGGTCTTCACCCAGCCCCATATCCATCCTTTTTCGATACTGTCCACCACATATTTACTGTCCGTAAAGATGGTCATTTCCAGTCCGTCTTTTTTTAATGCTTCCAGTGCTGTGATCACCGCCAGCAGCTCCATCCGGTTGTTGGTGGTTTTACGGTACCCTTGCGATAATTCCTTGCGTACACTTCCCCATAATAATACCACACCATAACCACCGGGCCCGGGGTTGCCGCGCGATGCACCATCCGTATATATCTGCAGTTCTGCCATAGCGCGCAAATATAACGTTCATTTATAAATTTTGACATTTAGATATGTTGATATTTAGTCGGACTTCTTAGGAATAAGGCTGTTCTACTAAATATCAACATAACTAAATGTCAAAATATCAAAATGCTTATACCTGGAACACCCCTACGTTAAACGCCTGTTCTACGGGTGCGTTGTTAGCCGCTTTGATACATGCTGAAATATGCCCGCGGGTATCCGCAGGATCGATGATATCATCTACCCAGAGGCGGGCAGCGGCATAATATGGTGTGGTCTGGCTGTTATATTTATCGGTGATTTCTTTGAGCAGGCGGGCTTCTTCTTCCGGGGTGATCTCCTGTCCTTTCGCTTTCAGGGAAGCCACCTGAATCTGTAACAATGTTTTAGCTGCCTGTTCACCGCCCATCACGGCAATTTTAGCTGAGGGCCACGCGAAGATAAAGCGGGGGTCATAGGCTTTGCCGCACATGGCGTAGTTGCCCGCGCCGTAGGAGTTGCCAATAATGATGGTGATTTTGGGCACCACGGAGTTGGATACGGCATTAACCAGTTTAGCGCCGTCTTTAATGATGCCGGCGTGTTCGCTACGGCTGCCCACCATGAAACCGGTTACATCCTGAAGAAATACCAGTGGTATTTTTTTCTGGTTACAGTTCATGATGAAGCGGGCAGCTTTGTCGGCGCTGTCGTTGTAGATAACGCCGCCCATCTGCAATTCGCCTTTGCGGCTTTTCACGATTTTACGCTGGTTGGCCACAATGCCTACTGCCCAGCCATCGATGCGGGCGTAGCCACAAAGAATGCTTTTGCCGTAGTCTTGCTTATATTGATCAAAAGCAGAATCGTCCACGATGCGGTGAATGACATCGAGCATATCGTACGGGCGGGAACTGTCGGAGGGCAATATGCCGCGCAGCTCTTCTTCCGGCAGGGCGGGCGCCACCGGCCCGATGCGGTCAAAGCCCGCAGTGGGACCTTGTCCTATTTTGCTGACGATCCGTTTTATCTGATCGAGGCATTCTTCATCTGTTTTGAATTTATAGTCGGCGATGCCGGAGATTTCGGTATGGGTAACCGCGCCGCCTAACGTTTCCGCATCTACGTCTTCTCCGATAGCAGCCTTTACCAGGTAAGGGCCGGCGAGGAAGATAGAGCCGTTGCCTTCCACCATCAGCACTTCATCGCTCATAATGGGCAGATAGGCGCCACCGGCCACACAGCTGCCCATGACCGCCGCGATCTGGGTGATGCCCATCGCGCTCATACGGGCGTTGTTGCGGAAGATGCGGCCAAAGTGTTCCTTATCGGGAAATATTTCGTCCTGCATAGGCAGGAATACGCCGGCACTGTCTACCAGGTAGATGACCGGCAGATGGTTTTCCATGGCTATTTCCTGTAGGCGCAGGTTCTTTTTGCCCGTCATGGGGAACCAGGCGCCGGCTTTCACCGTCATGTCGTTGGCCACGATCATACATTGGCGGCCGCTTACATAACCGATGCCGCCCACCGTGCCGGCGGCAGGGCAACCACCATATTCGGGGTACATCTCATAAGCAGCAAAGGCGCCGATTTCAATAAAAGGGGTGTCTTTGTCTATCAGATATTGAATACGTTCTCTGGCCGTCAGTTTGCCACGTTGGCGGACCTTTTCCAGGCTTTTTTTCCCGCCGCCCTGCTCAATGGTCCCGAGGCGCTGTTTCATGGTGCTGATGGCCAGTCTCATGGCATCTTCGTTCTTGTTCGTTTCCAGATCCACTTGGTTCATAACGTTTGGGTTTTACTTTAAAAATACCGACAAATAAGTTAAATTACGAATTATGCAGCTTACAGAACACCTCGCTTCTTCCATAGAAGCATTATATAATGGGAAACCCTGGCTGGATGTAACTTTCAGGGAACATCTTTCCCGTATAGACGCACGTCAGGCAGTAAAAAGCCTGAACGGCTCCAATAACATCTGGCAGATCGTGAACCATGTTATCTTCTGGCACCAGCGGGTGGAAAGGTATATGCACAACGAACCGCCGGAAAAAGACGGAGACCTTCCGGACTTTTATATGCCGGAAAACCATGGAGAAGAAAACTGGCAGGCCACCATCCATCGGCTGGAACATTCCTTCGATCAGATGGCCGCCACTATCCGGAAGTTCCCGGAAGAAGCCCTGTTTGACACCTTCCCCGGTACCGATAAAAAAGCCGTGTATTATTTGCAGGGCCTCGCAGAACACGATGCCTACCATCTGGGGCAGATAGTGATACTGCGGAAATACCTTTGAGGATTTATTGATTTATGGATTTTTTGATTTACGATTTTGGGGATCAAGGTGATGTAGAATTTTTGATTTACGATTTTTGATTTTTTATTTTTTGATTTTGGAGACATCGGCTTCATCCCCGAAATCAAAAAATCGTCAATCAATAAATCCCAAAATCACTGTGTGAGGTCCATATCGTACCGTTGTTCGTATTGTTGTTGCCCCCACAGTTGCAGGAACTTCTCTCCCGTTTTACGGAAGCCTGCTTTTTTGTAGATATCGATGGCCGTGTTTTGCAGGCTGGTCGTCATCAGGTACACGTTCTGGTAATTTTTCTCCCGGCAAAAGGCGATGGCTTCTGCGAACAGGCGTTTTCCCAGTCCACGCCCCCGGTAATCGGGATGCACAATGAACCAGCGCAGCTGGGCCAGGTACCGGGAAGAGCCGAGGATGGCCACCGCTCCCACGATCCGATTGTCGGCTACCGCGAGGAATACCCTGTCTTTGTTGGTATTGTAAGTGGTCAGAAAATCCTGGAATGTTTTACACACATAGGACTCAAATTCAAAGTTATAGCCACATTCTTTGGCGTACAGTTCTCCGTGCAGGTATATCAGATACCCGATATCCCCCGGTTGCAGGTCATAACGGATATGGATATCCGAAGTTGGCGCGGCATTGCCGCCACCCGACAAGACAGTTTCGATCGTTTTCATGGCGCCGGCAACCTGCTGCCGTTGCGGTTCTTCCAGCGGTTCCAGTATCTGCCGGATCTGGTCTGATGATCTTTCATTGAGGCCGGTCATCATTTTCTTTCCCCTGGCGGTCAGTTGCAGGAAGAAAGTACGGCCGTCGGCGGGCGACTGGTGCCGGGTAATCAATCCGGCGGATTCAAACTTCTTCAGCATACGACTGAGGTATCCCCCATCTATCTTCATGATAGTTATCAACTGGCCGGCGGTACACTTTTCCTGTTCCCCGATCTCATATAATACCCTGACCTCAGAAAGCGAATATTTACTTTCCAGAATGTGCTGGTCCAACAGGCCCACCACGCCGGTATAAAAGCGGTTAAAATGGCGAACATCCGCTATCAGTGCATCATTGGATGACATATAAATCTGTATTTCAATCAAAAATACAAAAATACTTGACATTGTCAACTATTTTATTTGACTAAAGCAAATAATTAAATCAGGGGTTAATAGTGTAAAAAACACCCCTGCGGTACATATACACTCAATAGGGTAAGATGTTATATTTGTGATTTAGCACTTTATATTGCGTGCGGTCTTGATTAAAACTCATTTATGTCACCAGGATTATTATTCTCGTTCGTCGTTGCTTACTTTGTTATTTTACTGATTGTCGCCTGGTACACCGGCCGTGGGTCCAACAATGACTCCTTTTTCATCGGAAACCGCAACAGTAACTGGATGTTGGTAGCATTCGGGATGATTGGCACTTCGCTGAGCGGTGTCACGTTTGTCAGTGTTCCGGGAGCGGTCGGCAAAGACGCCTTTACCTATTTCCAGATTACGCTCGGTTACTTTATCGGGTACATTACCATTGCCTATGTACTGATTCCGCTTTATTACCGGCTACAGCTGACGTCCATCTACAACTATCTGAACACACGGTTTGGGGTGATGTCGTACAAAACGGGGGCATCTTTCTTTATCCTGTCGCGTACACTGGGCGCTACTGCCCGACTGTACTTAGTGGTAAGGATCCTGCAGGACGCCATCCTGTCCAGCTTCGGTGTCCCCTTCTGGCTTACGACCCTCATCATTCTCTTTATGATCCTGGTGTATACCTATGAGGGCGGGGTGAAAACCATCGTGTATACCGACACGCTGCAAACCACCTGTATGCTGGCGGGGCTGATCATCTGCGTGTTCTATATTCTGCATATCATGGACATGAACATGGTTCAGAGCATCAGCGCCATGCAGGAAAAAGGGCTTACCCGGATTTTTGAATTTGATCCCAACAGCAAGCTGTTTTTTGTCAAACAGATATTGGCCGGGGCCTTTATCACCATTACCATGACCGGCCTTGACCAGGAGATGATGCAGAAAAACATTTCTGTTAAAACCCTGCGTGACTCCCAGAAAAACATGGTATCCCTGGCTTTCATCATGTTAGTGGTCATCGGCCTGTTCCTGTTCCTCGGCGGTCTGTTGAATCTCTATGGCGCCCAGAAACAGGTAGCTGCCACCGGCGATGCCCTGTTCCCGGAACTGGCGCTGCGTCATATGCCACCGGTTATCTCCGTGATCTTCATCATTGCGTTGATATCTGCCTTGTTCCCCAGTGCTGACGGCGCCATGACGGCACTTACGTCCTCTATCTGTATAGACATCCTGGATTTGCAACGCCGCACCGACTGGGACGAGGCCAGGAAAAAACAGGTACGCCAGCGTATCCACCTGCTGATGGCCTTTATTTTCCTCCTGTTTGTGATGGTATTTGAATGGGTGAACAACCCCAGTATGATCGGGGTGATCCTGAAAGTGGCCACCTATACTTATGGACCGCTACTGGGTCTTTTCGCCTTCGGCATCCTGAGCAAACGAACTGTCAACGACCGGGTGGTACCATTCGTCTGTGTGGTGGCGCCACTGCTTTGCTACCTGGTGGACACCAATCAGTCTGTGCTCTTCAAACAGTTCCAGATTGGACTGGAGCTGCTGATCATCAACGGCGCCTTTACCTATATCGGCCTGCTGCTGATTTCCCGTCGAAAGATTTGATTATTTTGATATTTTGATATTTTGATATTTATGAAAATGCCGCGAGACATTAGTGTTCGCGGCATTTTCATAAATATCAAAATATCAAAATAACCAAATGGTCAGGTTTCCCTGGATTTGTTGAGCAGGTGTAATTCCAGAATGGTAGTTCTCCCGTTTTCACTCTCCCGGTACATGGGGATGAACTTGCGGTTGAACTGTATTTCCTCATAGGTGTAAGAAGTGCGTTGCAGTACCGTGTTAGCATATACATCATTAAATCCTTTCACCAGCACATAGATCTCCACATCCGCATTCCGCATATCGTCGGCTGTGAAGCCCAGCAGCGGGCTGTTTTCATCGATGGGATGCACAACGGTCCAGTTCATGGAAAGGCTTTCTACCTTGCCTCTTTCCAACGGCAGCGTGTAGAATTTGTATACCGGCGAACCGTTTTCCACTACCTGTAGTCCTATGGTGACGGTCACGTCTACATTAGTGAGGGTGTGATTGTCTTTATAGGAAGCAAAGCGGAACATAAGGCCGGTCATGTCTCTATAAGGGCCGATCAGTGCATTGTCGCTAAATACAAGATGCGCCCTTGGTCTGGAAAAACGGCCATACATCAGACCGGTGGCCACGGCAAAGGACAGGAAGCCCGACATGGCTTCGATGGCCGCCACCATATTGGCCCCATCGCCGACCGGGTTTACCCGGCCATAACCGACGGTGGTAAAAGTTTCTGTGCTGAAAAAAAAGATTTCTTTCAACCGCATCCAGGGCGTTTGTCCGATGATGCCCTGAAACTGCTCTACGCCCAGCGTCCAATAGATACCGGTGTACAACAGGTTGATGGAGAAATAAAACAGGAGGATCACGCAGGTGAACTTCCAGGCCGGCAGATTGAGCAACGTATGGTACACACTAAACCGGTCCCAGAACGGGCGGCCCTCACGGCGGATGTTGAAAGTACCATCGCGGTTAATAAACCGGCCTCCGTACCCATTGGGATTGGTACCGAAGCCGGTATCTTCATTTTGTTTAGAGAAAGGGTTGATCCTTTTAAGGAGCGACATAAATCAGATAGTTTGAACAACAAAGCTAATAAGATAATGTCATCTCCGTTCTGATCTTAATCACAAGTCCCGTTGATGTCGCAGGAAGGTCCTTCAGTGGTTTCCAGGGTTGTCAATGGCTGTGTTTTGCGCCATTCACCATACGCTTGTGTCAGCGCTTGTGTAAACGCCTCTGATGGCTGAGCGCCTGATACGCCGTATTTACGGTCCAGTACAAAGAAAGGAACGCCCCGGGCACCCAGTTGTGCTGCTTCGTGTACATCCATATTTACCTCACCGGCAAATTCGCCGGACGCCAGCATATCAGCCACCAACTTACGGTCCAGGCCTATGGCTTCTCCAATATTCATCAGGACGTCATGGTCCGCGATATCTTTACCTTCCGTGAAATAAGCGATAAAGAGTTTTTCTTCCGCTTCGTCACCAAGCTTTTGGGCTTTCGCCATTTGTATCAGCCGGTGAGCGTCAAAGGAGTTGGCCACCACTGCTTTGTCGAAATTATAAGTCAGTCCTACTTCACTGGCCGACCGGGTCACCTGCTCGTGCATATTCACAGACTGCTCCCGGGAGATGCCTTTGCTCTGCGCGAGATAATCGTACACATTCGTTCCCGGCATGGACTTCAGGTCGGGGTTGAGCTGAAAGCTCTTCCACTCCACTTCTATCTTGTCTTTATCAGGAAATTTGTCCAGGGCAGCCTCAAATTTTCGTTTGCCGATATAACAGAACGGACACATAATGTCTGACCATATTTCTACTTTCATAGTGTTCATCTTTAATTTAAAAACCTGCCACAAAGTTAATATATTTGCTATCCAAAAGTTAGCAGTTACCTTTAGGATAGCGCTATACAAAATGATAGTGCCTATTTGACAATTTTAATCATGTAGATATCTATCTATTAACCTACTATATATCTATATAATAGATAAGTGATAGAAATTCTTTAAATACCAAACTGTATGAGAGCAGATCTGACTGCGGAGCAGGCCCCCGCAATAACCGTGAAGGAGAAATGTATGGAAACAGGCGATCATAAAGACTGTCTGGGTGTGATCATGCCGGTAAGGGATGCGCTGGACGTCATCAACGGTAAATGGAAACTACCCATCATTATTGCTATCTCCCGCGGCCATAAACGTTTCCGCGATATCGAAAGGAATATACCCAAGATCACCTCCAAAGTGTTATCCAAAGAGCTGAAAGACCTGGAAGCGCATAAACTGCTAAAACGCAGCGTGTTTGACAGTCAGCCTGTAAGCGTGGAATACACCCTGACACCGTATGCTGCTACGCTCAATCCGGTGATTGACGCCTTATACGCCTGGGGTACAGAGCATCGTAAAACGATATTCGGATCGTCGGATGCGGCGCGTGAGCATGGAGCGGATTAATGGCGTTATATGCGGGCTGTTTGCGTTTGTGCGCGTTTGTTGTCCCAGGGCTGAAGCCCTGGGATACGATGTTGTTCAAATTCTTTTGAGGGCATGCAGCCTTCGTAATTTAAGGACCTTCTCCTTCGATTAGGTTATTGATGAATTTCTGTACTGATATTACAGCCCTGGAAACAGCAAATTGTTGCTCAGTTTTTTTATCTGTAGCGCCCTGAAGAGGTGGTTTTCTTTCAAGCCATTACCACATAACTATATAGCAATGGCCATAAAACAGCCTGAACAACAAACGTATCCCAGGGCTGAAGCCCTGGGATTTGGGATTTTTTATTCCTCAATTTTCAATACGATCTTGCCTCTTCCCGGTCCGCCTAACTGGCTGTAATCCTGTGCTGCCGCGGCGCTGGATAGTGGCGCAAACACTTTCCGGACGTAGGGTCTGATCAGGTCTTTATCCAGCAGCTTTGCTACTTCCTGCATGGCATGCAATGTTTTGGTGCCCGCCCATACCGCGCGGATACCGGCTGCAGCGGCCTTTTCCGGTGACGGTTGATTTACGAGGCACAAGAGGACGCCACCGGGTTTCACCAGCTGATAGGAACGGTCGAGCGTATCGCCGCCTACCGTGTCCAGCACTGCATCTACCGGAGCTATCTGCGTTTCAAAAGGTGCAATTTTATAATCGATTACTTCGGAAGCGCCGAGCGATGCTACGAATGCTGCGTTTTCAGCAGCGCTGGTCGCAATGACATAAGCACCGGCATGGTATGCCAGTTGCACAGCGAGGTGTCCTACCCCGCCAGCGCCGGCATGAATAAGCACCCGTTGTCCTTTCTCCAGTTTGCCTACCTCAAAGAGCGCACCCCAGGCCGTTTTGGCGCCGCCGCAGGCTGCAGCTTCCTCAAACGATAAATGCGTAGGCTTGGGGAACAAATGCTCCGAAGGCACTACCGCGCAGGCGGCGTAAGAGCCGTCTACCGCGCCATATACCGCCTCTCCCACCTTCCTGTTAGTCACGCCTTCTCCGAGGGCTACCACCACACCGGAAGCTTCTACACCGGGAATATAGGGCAAAGGCCTTTGCATAAAGCCTTCTCTGATTTTCCAGTCGATGGGGTTCACCCCGCTGGCCACAATATTGATTAACACCTCCCCTGGTCCGGGCGCCGGCACGGGCACCTCTTCCAGGCGTAACTGATCAGATCCGCCGTAGGCGTGCACGCGTATTGCCTGTACATGTATATCCTTCATACCATTATTTTTTTTGCTGGCTTAAATGTAACGAAAAGCTGTCAGGAATCATGCGGAATGGGCCTTTACGGCTACAGGCCAAAAATATTGTTTACCTTCGCCGTTCATATTTTGTAGAAACATGACATTTGGGGATTTAAATCTGAGTACACCTTTACGCAACGCACTCGACGAACTGGGCTTTGTAAAGCCTACCACTATACAGCAACGTGCCTTTTCTGTGATCATGTCCGGACAGGATGTCTGTGGTATTGCCCAGACCGGTACGGGTAAAACCTTTGCTTATCTGCTGCCCACCCTGCGGCAGTTTAAGTTCACCAAGGAGAAATACCCGCAGGTGCTCATTATGGTACCTACCCGCGAGCTGGTGGTACAGGTGGTGGAGTCAGTAAAAAAGCTGACCTCTTATATGAGCGTGGAAGTAATGGGCGTTTATGGCGGGGTGAATATGAATCCGCAGATGGCGGCGGTACAGGATAAAGTGGACATACTGGTGGCCACACCCGGACGCCTATACGATATTATCCTGAGCGGCGCGCTCAAAGTAAAGTCCATCAAAAAGCTGATCATCGATGAGGTGGATGAAATGCTGAACCTGGGTTTCCGCATGCAGTTGACCAACATCATGGACCTGCTGCCGCCACGCCGGCAAAACCTGATGTTCTCCGCCACCATCACCGAAGAGGTGGAAGCGATGATACAAACGCATTTCAACAATCCCATCATGATAGAGGCGGCGCCTACAGGCACCCCGCTGGAAAATATCGATCAGGTACTTTATCGGGTGCCTAATTTCAATACCAAGGTAAATCTGCTGGAGCTGCTGATCACGCGGGATGAGAGCATGGTCAAAACCCTCATTTTTGCCGGCACCAAAAAACTGGCCGACGACCTGTATGAGCAGCTACAGGCCAAGTTCCCCGATAAGGTGGGTATTATCCACTCCAATAAAGAGCAAAATCATCGTTTTAATACGGTTAACCAGTTCCAGGCAGGGAATTACCGTTTCCTGATAGCTACTGATATCATTGCCCGCGGGTTGGACATTGCGGAGGTAAGCCATGTGATCAACTTTGATACGCCGGAAGTACCGGAAAACTATATCCATCGTATCGGCAGGACCGGTCGTGCAGATAAAAAGGGTATTGCCATTCTGCTGACCAAGGACCAGGAGACCGAGGAACTGGCAGCTATTGAAGCGTTGATGAACTACAGTATCCCCGAAAATCCATTACCGGAAGATCTGGAGATTTCTGATGTACTGACAGAAGATGAGAAGCCTAAAGTATTTATGCGTAATACGCTGGTGAAGGCGCCCAAACGCGAGGACGCAGGTCCCGCCTTCCACCAGAAGCTGGCCAAGAATATGAAAACGAACCGTAAGGTCAGCCACAAGGATAAGATGATGGCCAAATATGGTAAGCCGAAAAAACGCAAGCCAAAAAAATAATTATTCTTCCGATAGCATCACGATCCCTGTCTTTTTTAAGACAGGGATTTCTTTTTGTTCATTTGTGTATTTTTTTCTACCCTCCCCCGGGTCAATTCCGTCTTACTCAACTTCATATCTATTTATATATCAACAAATTGCAGGTTTTGTTAACGGCTTGTTAGCCGCTGAGTGAATTTACTAACGATTAACAATTGATTAACAAATTCATTATCTTCCGAAAAATCCGGCGAGCCGTTACAGATCGAATATACCTGAAAATCAGTTTGGCAGGAACAGATATCCAAACAATCATTACACTGTATGACGAAAACCAGCGAGGAACAGCTGTTTCCGGGGTATGTACCCTCCCCCGGCAGCCTAACTGCTTACAGCGCATGAATGCCCATCATGACGATATTGAATTACTGGCGGCCTTAAAGACCGGTAGCGTGGGAGCGTTTGACCATTTCTACCGTCTTTATCGTGAATGGCTGTTGGTTACTGCTATGACCATCCTTCAGGACCAGGAAGAGGCCCAGGAGCTGGTACAGGAATTCTTTATTGATTTCTGGCAGCAGGCGTTATATAAGCGGATAGACCTCAGCACCATCACCACGCTCAAGAATTTTCTTTTTGTGAGTATTAAGAACCGCTGTCTGAACAGGATTTCAAAAGACGAAACACGCAGGAAGCGGTTGGCATGGCTACAGCATCCTCCGTACGTAACGCCCGACAGCCGACTTGAAAAGAATGAGCTGCACGAGCAACTGGAAGGCGCCATCAACACGTTACCGCTTAAACAATCCCAGGTGTTCCGGCTGGCATATCAGGAGCACAAAACCCGGAAGGAAATCGCTGCTGTGATGGACATCAGCGAAGAAACCGTTAAAAAGCATGTTGCCTCTGCCCTGAAGACACTTCGTCAGTTACTCGAAAAAATTCGCTTCTGAAATACCCCGCCCCGATAATATTTCTGTTATAATGATTGATGAAAAATCTCACGACCATATTTCAGTTAATGACCGAGAAAAAAGCCGGTATCATCTCAGCTGCCGATGAGGCATTGCTGGATGCTTATCTGGAAGAAGTACCGGAGGCCCGTGAAATGTGGAAGGCGATTGAAAGCGGCAAACAGCTGCAGGACCACGCTCCCTGGCGGAATACATACAGTATCACGGATGCGTCGGCACGTCTGCCGATGTTTAAGTGGGGTATCGCCGTCGGCATATTTGTAGCCGTATTTGCCATCTACTGGTATGCTTATCAGAAGTACGGCGTCAATGTGGCGGCCAATACGGAGTCTATACCGGCACCACCTGTTGCCATGCTGGCCCTTGCCGACGGGACCGTCCACCCGTTGACCGCCACCCCTGCCACCCTTTCTGTTGGCCAGCAGTCGTTGGCCGTGCAGGCTGGCAGTCTCTCCCTGCAATCCGCCGTTGACCTGCCCTCCGGCATCAATACCCTGACAGTTCCAAACGCCAGCCATTATAAAATAACGCTGGCCGATGGCACGGAAATATGGCTCAATGCCGGCTCCGAACTGAAGTTCCCCTTCAGCTTCACCCAGCCGGTCCGGGAAACATTCCTCCGGGGCGAGGCTTACTTCCGGATTGCCACCAATGCCAATCAGCCGTTTGTGCTGCAACTCCCCAACAGCACCGTACAGGTGCTGGGCACCAGTTTCCATGTAAGTACGAAAGATCCCCAACATATTCGTGTATCCCTTACCGAAGGCTCCCTCCGTATGACCGCCGGCAGCCGGCAGATAGTGCTCCGACCGGGTCAACAGGCCATCTACAACGACAGCGCGCGCACATTTGACGTACAGCGCTTTACCGAACAGGAGGCAGATGCCTGGCGCAAAAGGCAGTTCTATTTTTCCAGCGTAACCCTTGCCGGACTGAAGACAATTGCTTCCCGTCATTATGGCCTTCATGGAGTGATAGACACCTCCCGGGCCATTCACAAGTTATTCATCGCAAGCCCCGGCGGAGAACCGCTTCCTGCCGGCATACTGCTGCCCGCTCCGGCATACCCGGCGGAAGATAGTATGAAACTGCTTCAATAGGTCCTGATCAAAACCATTTCCCAATGAAATCAACTACCAAAATCCTGTACATCGAAAGGGATGACACGACGTTTACGCCGCACCAGGATATTCCCACCGCATTCCAGGGGCAACTCATCCCGTATGCGCGGTTTTATTACCACGAGGACAAAGACGGCTCTATCCTTGATCAGAACATCAGGGCGGGTGAATTCTCCATCTGGGTACACAGCATCCATATGCGGCCGGGCGTGGAACTCCGCCACTATTCACAATACCAGGTGATCACCCTCCACGCTTATGATGATGTGGATTGCATGCGGGGCACCGTCAACAACCGGCAGCAGCTGGAGAAAGAAGTAAGCCTCTTCAACGTGATGGGCTCAGCAGAGCCCCCCCTGCCGGGATCTTCACAGCCACTGAGCTTTCATATCAACATTGAACCTTATGCCCTGAAAGAGCTGGCGCGGGAGTTTCCCCTGCTGAGCGCACTGGCGGCCATTCCTATTTCCAATGTGACAGAGCCGCTCCATAAAGCGCCTTTTATGCTAAACCCGGTCAGTCGCCTGATACGCGACCGTATATTGCGGGCCAAATACATCGGTAACAGCGCCTACAGCTTTTTCCGCCGCAATGCGGCCGACTTCTACGGCAACTACACCCGCCGGCTGATAGCTCCGGCCCCTATTATGATGAATGAAGCCAAGCGGCAGCAGTTGTACGAGATTTTCCGCTACATCCTGAACCATCTGAATGAGCCGCTGACCTACAAAATGCTGCAACAGAAATTTGGCGTGGAAGAAGCGTTGTTACGCCGCCCGTTTGAACAGGAGTTCCACCTGACCATACCGGAGCTGGTACTACAGGAGAAAATGGCGGTCGCTTTTGAAATGCTGAGCACCCGCAATACGCCGGTGACCACAATTATGGACCATCTGGGATTCACCAGTCTCAATACTTTCCTGACAACTTTCGATAAATACTTTAAATATGGCGCGCTACAGGTGATGGACGCCCAATAAGGACTACTGTTTTTCTTTTTCTATGTCTTTCAGCAACTCCTTTACAAAGAGGTCGGCCGCTTTTTTCCGGTAAGTACCTTTCTGCCATAGAACATATGCCTTACGCAGCAAGGCTTTGCCGGCTATGGGCACCGCCACCAGGTTTTTCCAGCCATTGAGTGCCCGTTCATTCAGCAATGTTACCCAATGCCCGCTTTCCAACATCGACAGCAGCGCATGTACGTCATTGAGTTCAATTTTCACGGCAGGATACACCTTATGCTTCTCCAGCACCTCACTGAGGAAATCGCGGGAGCTAAAGCCTTTGGAGGCTAAGATCATCTCCATGCCGTCAAGGCTTTTCAGGTTGATCTCTTTCAGTTGCGCCATCGGGTGTTTTTTGGAAACCGCCATGACCACTTTGGAGGTAAACAGTGCCTGGCTTTCAAACTCCTGCCCCGGCGTAAGCTGGTGAAATGCCAAAATAAAATCCAGTTCAGACGACCGCAGCTTCCTCTCCAGTTCTTCGGTATTACCATAGTGCACAAAGATGCGCAGGCCCGGGTATTTATCCGGAAACGAGGTTAATGCCGGCAGCAGTAACGAGGTGAAAGCATACGTGGCGCCGATGCGCAGTTCACCGGTGAGCAGGTTTTGCAGGCCTTCTATCGCCTGTTTGCCTTTCTCCACGTCGAGCAGGATTTGGCGGGCATGCAGCAGGAACACGCTACCGGCTTCGGTGAGCTGCACATGCTTGCCTACGCGATCAAACAGCGGCATGCCCAATTCCGTCTCCAATGCCTTGATCTGCTGCGACAAGGTGGACTGGGTGATGTACATGGACGCTGCCGCCTCCGTAAAATGCGCTGTTTCCGCGGCTTTCACAAAATATGCCAGTTGACGAAGCTCCATAGATCAATCGGTTTTACTAATGGATATCATTAAAACAATCTATTTTACAAATATATCGATCTGACCGAAATTTGCACCATCGGATTATTAAAAGGAATGCCTGCATTCCCGCTTTCATAAATAAATTTTTGATGGATGTATTTCGCTCTTTAAAATCCCGGAATTTCCGGCTCTTCTTTTACGGACAATCTATTTCCCTGATAGGTACCTGGATGCAGAAAACGGCTGTCTGCTGGCTGGTGTACCGGTTAACCAATTCCGCCGTGCTGCTGGGCGTGGTCAGTTTTGTAAGCCTCATTCCTTCTCTTGTCCTGTCGCCCTATGCAGGCAGTTACATCGACCGTCATAACCGTTACCGCCTGATGATCATTACGCAGGTGGTTTCCATGGTGCAGGCGGGCGCATTGGCGCTGATGATCCTCCTGCGATACTATAACATTCCCGGGATCATTTTCCTGTCGCTGGTACAGGGTATCATCAATGCCTTCGATGTCACCTGCCGGCAGTCGCTGATGATGGAGATGGTAGAACAGAAAGAAGATCTTCCCAACGCCATTGCTCTCAATTCCACGGTGGCCAACTTCGCCCGTATTGCCGGACCGGCGCTGGCGGGTATTGTGCTGAGTACTTTCGGGGAAGATATCTGTTTCGCCGGTAACTTCCTGAGTTATGTGCCGGTATTGATTTCTTTGTTTATGATGAAGATGGACCTGCCGGTGATTATAAAGTCGGAGCGCAGTATCTGGTCAGAACTGAGAGAAGGATGGGAATATATTTCGCACGACAAAGATCTTTCCTCTCTGTTACTGATGCTCACCGCGAGTAGTCTGCTGGTGATGCCTTTTAATACATTGATGCCCATTTTTGCCAAGGATATTTTTAATGGCAGCGCGAGGACTTTCAGTTGGTTTGAAAGCGCTGCCGGCGTGGGTTCCATAGCCTCGGCCATCTATATGGCGCAGTTAAAAGCCGGTAAGGATCTGGTCAAAATCCTGATCACTTCCAGCCTGATATTCGGGCTGAGCCTTGTGCTGCTCTCCTATGCCGGCTGGCTGCCACTGGCGCTGTTGTTCATGATGTTGTCAGGCGTAGGTATGATGGCACAAACATCTGCCATCAATACCTACATTCAGACACATGCTATCCCCGCTATGCGTGCCAGAGCGATCAGTTATTATATCATGGCTTATCAGGGGATGATCCCTATCGGTAGCCTGTTGACAGGTTTGCTGGCACAGTGGATAGGACCGCGGGCCACGGTGTGTATCGCGGGGCTGACTGGTATTGCCGCCACGATTGTGTTTGTGCAGCATCGCAGAAAAAGCCATCCTACAGCGCCCATCTTTCCGTCTTCCGGTAAGATGATGACCGACGATCGTAACAGCGCCCGCGCCTGATCGCTTAGAGTTTCAGTGCCGTGACGCCTTCTTTGGTCATCACCACCGGGCGGATGGTACCGTCTTCATTGAATTCCATCTTATCGATGCAGGTTTCCCTTTCGTTGGCTCCTTTTTTATCCAGCGGGCGACGATGATACACAATAAACCACTGATCGTGTTTGGCATTATGTATCACAGAATGATGGCCTGCGCCCCTGGCGATGGTCTGGTCCTGTTCGAGGATTTTACCGATACGTTTGAAAGGCCCTACAGGGCTGTCGGCAATCGCGTAGGCCACGCAGTAGTCCGGCCCGGTCCAGCCGCCCTCCGACCACATAAAGTAATATTTTCCGTTTTTCACAAACATCGTAGGCCCTTCCACGTATTTTTCGGGTGTTATCTCCCGGAAAACCGTACCATCCGCAAATGGCAGGAAGCCGGTGAAATCGTCTTTCAGCCGGGCGATGTTACAGTGCCCCCAGCCGCCATAGATCAGGTAGTAGACGCCGTCTTTGTCGCGGAACACGTACTGGTCGATGGGTTGAGCGCCATGAAAGATACTATCCACCAGCGGTTTGCCGAGATAATCACGGTAAGGGCCTTCCGGCTTGTCGGCTACGGCCACGCCTATACCGCCCGGTTCGCCATTGTGCTGAATATCATTGGCGCCGAAGAAGAAAAAGTATTGTTTCCCTTTTTGGATCACCGCAGGAGCCCACATGGCGCGCTTAGCCCATTTGACGGCAGCAGAATCGAGGACATGCGGATGTTTTTTCCAGTGAACCAGGTCGTCAGAAGAAAACGCATCGAAGAACACCTGTTGTTCGTATGGCGCTGAAAAAGTGGAAAATACCCAATATTTTTTATCCAGCACCATTCCTTCCGGATCGGCGTACCAGCCGGGAAATACCGGATTACCGGCGTGGCCGGGCAGTCTGGTTTCCTGAGCGTGCAATGTCAAAGCCAGCGTGGTAGCTGCCAGCAGTGCAGAACATTTTTTTATCATACCGCAAGATTTCATCATCGCTAAAAATAATAAAGCAACTTTACTTATCCGGCAAAACTTTAACACATCCTCAACACCCACCCATATACACCCCGAGCATATTTTCAATATTTTTACGCATTAGAGTGGCCTTTAACATGAAAGCAGGAAAAAAAATCATCCGTGTGGCGCTGATATCGCTGGCTGCCTTATTGCTGTTGATCGGCATTGCAGGAGGTATTTTATACAGTCAGCAGCAGCGCCTGACCCAACTGGCAGTTGATGAGCTGAATAAACAATTTGCCGGTGAACTGGTGCTGGAGAAAAGCAGCATCTCCCCTTTCAGCAATTTCCCCTATGTATCTATTGCTTTGCACCAGGTTCGTTTTTATGCCAACAAACGCATGGACGGGAAACCTTTGTATGAAGTAGAGAAACTATATGCGGGGTTCAGTCTCCCTGATCTCCTTCGTGGACGCTATCAGGTACGCATAGTGGTAGTGGCTAACGGCAACGTACATATTGCCCGCGCCGCCAATGGTGAAGTGGACCTGATCAAGGCACACGCTTTTAAATCCGATAGTGTGGCTACTGCGGTGGCCGACAGCGCCGAAGCGTTGAGCCTCGATCTGAAAAAGGTGATCCTGAAAAATATCGACGTGACTTACCTGGACGCTGTTTCCGGCTGGAAAATGGTGTCTCATATAGATAAAATTAAAACCTCCTTTAAAATGGAGGGCGATCAAATGGCGTTGGAGCTGGACAGTAAAATGCTGTTCGATTTTATCAGTCGGACAGACAGTACGCTGTTCCGCAACCGGAAGGTATCCCTGAACCTCAAAGGCCATTACGATCTCGATAAAAAGCAACTGGCCCTCTCCCCCAGCAATATTAAGCTGGAGAACGCCAGTCTCTCGCTGGCCGGCAACGCCGTGCTGGGCAAGGAAACATGGCTGGACCTGCAGGTGAAGGGCGACCGGCCTGACCTCAACCTTCTTTTTGCGCTGGTACCGAATGACATTGCCACGATGATGGAAAAGTACCGCCGCGATGGCCGCATCTTCTTCGATGGTACCGTCAAAGGAAAATTGTCTAAAAATGAACTACCTGCCATCAGGGTCAATTTTGGCTGCGAAAACGTATGGTTCCAGAATAAAAACATCGACCGGAAGGTAGATTCACTTGGATTTAAAGGGTACTATACCAACGGCGACGCCCATACGCTCAAAACATCCGAACTGCATCTGCTGGGCATCAACGCCAAACCGGGACAGGGTGTTTTCAGGGGCAACTTCGTGATGAAAGACTTCACCGATCCGCAGATCGTGATGCAGGTATATTCTGAGCTGGACCTGAAGTTCGTAGGCGAGTTCCTGGGTATCAAAGACCTGGAGCAGCTGCAGGGACAGATCGCGCTGAACATGAACTTTAAAGAACTGGTGGACATCCATCTCCCCGAACAACAGCTGGCTAAACTGAAAGAAGGTGTACAAAGTGAATTGACCGTCAGCAATCTGGAATTCCGTATCCCCCATTATCCCCTGCCGGTGCGTAAGATGAACCTGCATGCACAGCTCCGTAACGGCAGCCTGCTGCTCGATTCCGTCGCTTTTCGTATAGGCAATTCCGATATTAAGGCCGGTGGTTCCATCAGCGACCTGCCAGCTATATTCCATGCGCAACAAAAGCCTATCGCCATTACCTTCCGGGCATCAGGCAACGCCATACATCCCGGGGAACTGATGCTGGCAGACACCACCCATAAAGTGTTGCGTGAAGAAGTGATTTCCGGCTTCCATATTGGTGTAGCGCTGGAGACTTCCGTAAAGGAACTGCTGCATCCTAACCCTTTACCCAGAGGCACTTTCCGGCTGACCAACCTCGGCGCCTCCTTCAAACAATATCCGCATGCGCTGCATGATTTCGGCGCAGACGTTACCATCAACGATACCAGCCTGCTGATACGCAATTTCTCCGGTCATATCGACAGCAGTGGCTTTGCACTTAAAGCGAGGCTCAACAACTATCCGCTGTGGTTCGATAAGATCAAAAAAGGGCGTACTGAACTGGCGTTTGACCTGAAGTCGGACCGTATCGCCGTTAATGATCTGATAGGCCCGCGGGGGCGTAAATTCATCCCGCAGGGCTATTGGTATGAAGAAGCGGGCCAACTCTGGCTAAGAGCTAAACTCAATATGCGCTATGATACCGTCTTCAAACGGGTAGACGCTCATATTGCCAATGTCTCCGGTACGCTCAAACAACATCCGATCCGGCTGGAGAATATCAAAGGAAGGATCCGTTATGGCACCAACCGCTATCTGGTAGTGGATACCCTCACCGGCAAAATCGGCATGACCGATTTCGATATGAACCTGAAGCTGTATGCCGGTCCTGACCGCAAAGGCAAAGAGCGTAACAATTTCTTCAGCTTCAAGTCTCAATACCTGAACGTGGACGAGCTGATGAACTATGACTTTACCGACCATACCGCGCAGGCCAAGGCTCCGTCCAAACCCACTACAGTGAAGGAGAATGACAGTCTGCATGCCGCAGGTTTCAATATCTTCAAAATCCCGTTCAGCAATTTTGACGCGCAGGTCAGCATTGGTAAAATACGCTACCATCAGCTATGGATGAAGGAGGTGCTGGCCAATGTACATATGCAGAAAGACCAGCGGGTGAAGGTAGACACTATTTCCGTACGGATGGCCGGCGGCCATATTGGAATGCGTGGCATCCTCAATGCCTCCGACCCGGCCAAACTCTATTTCCGCAGCGGTATCCGGCTCGATAGTGTGGACATGACCAGGATGCTGCTGAAATTCGACAACTTTGGGCAGGACATGGTGCTCAACAACAACCTGAAAGGCAGACTTAGCGGGCATATCAAAAGCCATGTGCGGCTGCATCCGGACATGACGCCGGTATTACGTGAAACAGCCGCCCAGATGGACGTGGAGATCCACAACGGCGTGCTGATGGATTTTGGGCCGATGCAGGCCATGTCGTCCTATTTCAAGGACAAAAACCTGCGCATGGTACGTTTTGATACCCTGCGTAATAAACTGACTTTTAAAAACGGAACGCTGGAAATACCGAAAATGAATATCAATTCCTCTCTCGGATATATAGAAGTGTCGGGCACACAATCGCTGGACCTTCAAATGAATTACTATCTCCGGGTACCCATGCGAATGGTCACGCAGGTAGGTTTTCAGGCCTTATTTGGCCGTAAGCGGGAAGAAGTGGACGCTGACCAGGTAGATGCCATCGAAAGCGTTGACAAGGGCAAAAAGGGCCGTTTCATGCATATACGAATTTCCGGCACGCCGGATAAATATAGGGTGGGCCTGGGTAAAGCCAAAAATATTTGATCATTTCGTTATTTAGTCATTTAAATATTTAGGGGGCTGTTTATGATAAACAGCCCCCTAAATATTTAAATGACTAAATAATCAAATATCCTAATATCCCGGGTTGCGGGTCAGCTTAGGATTCAGCGCCAGTTCTATTTCCGGGATCGGGAATATGCGGCGGAACACATCGTTATCTTTCTGTTTGAAGCCCCATTGTCCTTCAAATTTACCGAAGCGGATCAGGTCATTTCTTCTCCATCCTTCCCAGGCAAATTCACGGGCGCGTTCCACGAGCAGGTCATCGAGGGTGATACCAGCGGCGGCGGTGGTGCCGGCGCGGGTGCGGATTTTACTGACCAGCACGTCGGGGGTTTGCAACTCTCCTTTTACGGTGGTAGGCGCAGCGCCACGCAGGATCGCTTCAGCCTTCATCATCAGCACATCAGAAAGACGGAACACCGGCATATCGTTGTTCTGGAAGCGGGTGGACGTATTAATGTTTTTGTCGGGATAGAACTTGATGGAGCGAACGCCTTTGAGTTGTCCGAGAAGGTCGTTGCCTACGTCCAGTTTACCTTCACCACCGGGTTTGAGTTTCATCTCCGGCGTGATGGTCACCCACCAGTCGATGGGCTGGTCCGGGCCCTGAGAGGAAGCGTCCAGTGTTTTGGTGCTGGTGCGCACGATATTTTTGGAACCGTCTTTATTGTATTGTCCGCCTGCCAGCCAGGTGTTGTTACGCACGTCGTTAGGCAGATTAAAGAAAGCGTAGAAGTCGGCGATGGTGCTGAGCGCCACGCTGGGACCGAAGGCGTCCGGCAGGTCGAATTTCGCTTTCAGATAGGGATGCAGCCCAAAGCGGGTGAAGTGGCAGCCAGGAATGAGGTTAGCATCGTAAGGGATCGCGAAGATGGTCTCTCTGATCTGCGGGCCATTGTCTGGTTTGAAGATGGAGGTATAATCACCATCCAGCGCGTAAGGCGCGTTGATCAGGATGCTATCGGCCATGGCTACCGCGTCGGCGTAGCGAGGCGTCCCGGTATAGTATTCGGCGTTGAGGTACATTTTCTGCAGCAGGGCGAACGCCATCCATTTGGTAGCGCGGCCATAGGTAGACCCGTCTACTTTGGTAGGCAGGTCTGGCAAGGCCGACTTCAGCGAGCTTTCGATGAAGTTGAACACCTCTTTACGCGGCTTTGTTTCCGGCAGTGAAGATACCGGGTACGTATCTACGATGGGAATATTACCGAAGGAGTCCATCATGAAAAAATAGAACAGGGAGCGCATGGCTTTCAGTTCGGCCGTAGCGGTATTCCTGGCGGTTCCTTCCGGCAGGCCTTTGGCGAGGTTCATGGCGTTGTTGGCGATATTGATGCCGCCGAAGCCCCATTGCCAGGAGCTGATCACAAAAGGCAGGTTGCCGGTCCAGGTATGCAGATGCAGGAAGCGGTATTTACCACCGTCATCGTAGTTACCGTCGCGGGCCGGGATGATGGCTTCATCGGTGCTCAGTTCCTGCAGCATCCAGTAATCTACTCCGTAGCTGAAACCGGTACCGTTCATGAAGTAGGTAGGGTCGCCGGATTTGGAGTTGGCCAGCTGGGCATATACCGCGCCGACAGCAGCGGCGTAGGAAGCGTTGTTGGTAGGAAAGTTACCGGGCGTGTAGCGGGATTCCACATCCACGTCCAGCTTACGGCATCCGGACAGGGCCACGGCCGCTGCCAGGGTTATATTCAGTAATTTATGCAGTTTCATATTCATCAGTAGCTTAACGTTCATGATTAAAAAGTAGCGTTCACACCGAAAATGAAGGAGCGTGTTTTCGGATAGTAGTTACGTACGTCGATACCCGGTGTCAGGCCACCGAGGTCTATTTCCGGATCAATACCTCTATAGCTGGTAATGGTAAATACGTTGTTAACGTTGCCGTATACACGAATGGACTGGATATACTGGCTCTTTGTTTTGAAAGTATAGCCCAGTGTCAGGTTGTCCATACGCAGGTAAGAACCATTTTCCAGGAAGCGATCAGAGATCAGGAAGGAATTTTTATCGTTGTAAGACTCTCCCAGTGTGAATTTGGAAATGTTGGTCATTTTAGCGTCGGTAGGCGTATTGATCGCTGCCAGGGTAGCGTTCAGGATTTTGTTGCCGGACACGCCGCGGATAAAAATTGTCAGATCGAAACCTTTATACAGGAAGGTGTTGCTCCATCCGTAGGCTACTTTAGGCTGTGCGGAGCCGGCCACCATCAGGTCAGCAGTGCTGGGTGAAGTGGTAACGGTGCCATCGGCTTTCTGATAGGTGGAGATGCCGTCTTTATCTTTACCGAGGTAGTGGAACAGCGTGAAAGTACCGATAGGCTGGCCTTCCAGTACTTTCTGGCTCCAGTTGCCTGACTGGCCTTTACCACCGAGGATAGCGGTCGGGATATCTTTCAGGGTAAACTGCTCATTGGCCAGAGAGCTGATTTTATTGGTATTGTGAGAAGCGTTGATGGTGGTCCTCCAGGTGAAATTTTTTCCTCTGATCACATCTGCATTGAGGACGATCTCCACCCCTTTGTTGCTCACTTTGCCGACGTTGGCCAGCAAGGTGGTAGCGATGTACTGGGTAGTGGACACCGGATAGTTCCAGATGAGGTCAGATGTTTGTTTATCGTAGTAGTCGATCGCGCCGCTCAGTCTTCCTTTCAGCAGGGTGAAGTCCACGCCCACGTTGAACATGGCGGTACGTTCCCATTTCAGGTCGGGGTTGGCGTTTTGCACCGGCGCGATGGCGTTGATCAGCTGACCGTTATCGTAGTAGCGGCCAACGGTGCTGTATTGCAGTTGTGCCGTGAGCGGATCGAAGCCGAGCGAGTTACCGGAGATACCATAGCTCACGCGGAGTTTCAGGTCGTCCAGTGCACGTACTGTTTTCAGGAAAGACTCCTGGCTGATGCGCCATCCGATGGACGCCGCCGGGAAATAGCCCCACTGGTTGTTTTTACCAAAAGCAGAAGAGCCGTCATTACGCAGGGAGGCCTGTACGTAGTATTTATCTGCGTACTGGTAGTTGATCCTGCCGTAGTAGGAAATAAGGCGCAGCGTGGTGAGGGTGGTCTGAGCAGAGTTGTCGAATACGACAGTGCCCGCAGGCGGGTTGCTGAGGGCGAGGTTGTTCCAGGAGAGCGCATCGCTGCCGAAGCCCTGGGTGGTAACGCCAAAGCCGTCGCCGCTGCGGTCTTCCTGCCAGGAGTATCCTGCCAGCACTTTGAAATTGTGTTTACCGACGGTCTTGTCATAGTTGAAATAAGACTCGATGATATTACGTGTATTCGCCCACGATATACGGTTGGCCTTACCGCCGTTGCCTTTGGCGAGTACGGAGAGGCTGTTGTAATATACATTGCGGTTGAACTGTTCCCGTTGGGTGGTGAGGCTGGCGGTATAAGTCAGACCGGGCAGGATCTTCACTTCAGCGAGGCCGGTGGCCAGGAAGCGGGAAGATTTGGTCTGGTCTTTATTATTTGCGATGAGTGCTACCGGGTTGTTGCTGCCTCTGATGTTGCCGGCAAAATCTTCCGTATAGCTGCCATCGGGGCGTGTAACCGCTACCGTAGGCAGGTAGTTGAGCATATTATATAATACCGCGTCAGGTACGTTATCCTGTTTGGTGGAAGAATTGAACACAGAGAAATCGAGGCGCAGCCGATCGTTGAAAGCACGTTGACCAACGTTGGCGCGGATGCTCATCCGATTGAGGGCAGAGCCTTTGATGATACCTGGGTTGTCGAGATAATTCACGCTGAAACCATAGGTAGTGGCTTTAGAGCCGCCCATAATAGAGAGGTTATGGTTTTGTGAAACGCCTGTACGTTGTACTTCGTTCTGCCAGTCGGTGTTGACCAGTTTCTGTGTGCCCGGAATAGTATCGTTGTTAGCCGGGGCCAGCACCTGTCCGTTGTCTGCGAGGTATTTACGGAGCTCGTCGCCGGTCAGCACTTCCAGGCGTTTAGCTACTTTTTCGATGCCCACGTAAGCGTTGTAGGCGATGCGAAGCTGGTCTGTTTTAGGGCGGCGGGTGGTGACCATGATGACACCGTTGGCCGCTCTGGCGCCGTAGATGGCGGTAGAGGCGCCGTCTTTCAGTACGTCGATGGTGGCGATATCATCCGGCGCCACCAGATCGATGGGAGCACCCGGTACTCCGTCGATGACATAAAAAGGCTCCTGCGCACCGGAGCGTAAGGTAGAAGGACCTCTCAGTATCACGGTTGGTGATTGGTTAGGATTCCCGCTTTTAGTTACAGTAAGACCGGGCACCTTTCCCTGCAACAACATGGAGGGGCTGCTGATCACGCCTTGTGTAAACTCACCGGCGCTGACGGAGGAGATGGAGCCCACCACATTTTTTTTGCTGGTTTTACCATAACCGGTAATCACCACATCATTCAACTGGCGAAGTTGTGGTGTTAAGGTAACATGAATGGTGTGTTGTCCTCCGATCGCTACATCTTTACTGTCGAATCCGAGGAAAGCGATGTGCAGTGTGGCATTGGGGCTGCTTACTTCGAGTTTGTACACCCCTTCAATGTCTGTTACAACACCTGTTTTAGTGCCGGCTTCAGATACACTGACACCGGGGAGTGGTTGTTTTTTTTCATCTGTAATTTTACCCTGGATACTGAATTTTCCCTGGGCCTGCGCATCGTTTGGCATGAGGCAGATGCATATGACCATGCACGTAAAAGCACAGAAAACCTTTACGTAAAAATTCAGCAGCTGGCTACTGAAATAAAATTTGTTCATAAAAGTGCGCTTTAATTTAGCTAAGTGAAAAGGATGATTGATTACCGGGCGTATATGTATGCCCGTGAAGAAATTCAAATGACGTGCGTTTCAGTTATTAATTCGTGGAATCGTACATCTGTAAGGCTTTTCGGTTGATAAAGCTGTTGTGACAAATATGTTTTTTAATCGATTGCCTAAAGTATGATGTACATAAAGATCCACCATGCGAGTGCAAACTGACCGCAGTGACTTTCTTCATTGATAAGCAGGTTTGTAATAAAATTGATTTTGTAAAACTAGAACGCGAAAACAGGATTTAATAATGAAGCGTGTTACCAGATTATTAAATCATTTGGTTATTGGGTTATTGGGGTATTGAGGTATTGGGGTAGTGAGATATTGGGGTATTGAGTTGTCAGGTTATTTGACTATTTAATTATTGAGTATGTCCAGGCACACTCAATAATTAAATAACCAAATAACCAAATGACTAAATATTACTCGTCTGCATTCTGGCTTTAACCATTTCGCTTACACGATACACCATCCAGATGCTGACCAGGGTGAGTATTGACATCAGATATCCAACAATGTCATAATGTTCCAGCGGACTGTGTTTATCTTTTTGTACGACAATCATCCCTGCAATCGCTGCTGCAACTCCACCTGCAATTTGCTGCAAAGAAGAGTTGATGCTCATGAAAGCGCCTCTGTCTTCCATTTGCGGCACAGCGCTGATGAGTGCATTACTGGGAATACTACGGCCCAGGATACCGATCATCAACAGTACGTTCCATGCCATAACGATTGGGAGCGGTGTTACGTTAAGCCTTGTATAGATGAGCGCAATGATGATCATCCAACTGGCGCCCATGGCAAACAGTTTGAATTTATCGATACGGTCTGCCAGTTTACCCACGAGCGGCAGTATCACCAATGCTACCACGCCGGACACCATGAACAGGAAAGGCAGTTGTTCATCGGTGAGGCCGAGGTTATTGACAGCAAAGGCGCTGCCGAAAGGCATCATCATAAAACCACCGATAGACACCAATGCGGTACCGGTATAGCCCATCCTGTATTGTTTGTTGGTGAAGGTTTTCCATAAGTGGGCCAGTGGCGACTTGTCGCTTTGCACTTTCAGATGTTGGTTCACCGGTTTTAATTTCACCTGTATCAGCAGCATGACGAGCAAAGCGAAACCCGCTACCAGCAGGAAGGGCATCCACCATCCATAACGATTGGCGAAGAAGAGGCCGATGGGTACGCCCAGCACCTGGCTGGCGCCGAAGCCCATCATCAGAAATCCCATCACACGGCCGCGGTGATGAATGTCGAACAAGTCGGTGATGATGGCCATGGAGATAGAAGCGATCACGCCACCGAAAAGTCCGGTAAAGATGCGGGCCGCCACCAGTAATGGATACGTGTGGGCGAGGCCGCAGAAAACAGTTCCCAGGATAAAGCCGCTGTAGAAAAATGTGAGCAGCTTCTTACGATCAAAGCGGTCGGCGAAGCCGGCTGTCAGCAGGCCGGAAGCCCCGGCGCTAAAGGCGTAGGCGGAAACCGCCAGACCGAATTGTTGGGGATTAAGGTCCATGGATTTCATGAGCAGGTCACCCATCGGCGACATGATCATAAAATCGAGGATGACGGTGAACTGGGTTAGCGCCAGTATCAGCACGACAAATTTTTGATACCCTGTGAAGGGCACCTTAGTGGTATCTTTTTGCATGGTATTCAGTAATTGAAAATAAGGGCAGAGATTATGGTTTTAAAGCTTTTACAACGACCTCAAATGTTTGCCGAAGCAGTTTGTCTGTGAGTTCAAATGGCTTTTTAGTAATGCCGCGTCCTTTGTAATGAAAGCGCAGCAGGTTGTACAACGGCGCAAACGCCACCGACCACCAGGCTTCCACCGGAAGCGGGATAAGTTCCTTCCTTTTAATCGCGCCATCCACGAAACGTTGCATACTGTTATAGAACATAGCACTAATAACGCCTCCTGCTTTTTCACCATAGCTGGACATCTGAATTCTTTCGATGAACGAGGAAGACAACGGATTGGCCTTCAGGTAAATTGCCCTGCTCGTCCATTGTTGCCACAGGCCTGTTTCAAAAGACTGGTCCGGATCAAAGTCTTTTAAAATAGCGTCTGTCAACCGAACACCTTCCTCAATGGCCACCTGTGTGATCAGGTCCTCCTTGTCTTTGTAATAGATATACAAAGTAGCGACAGAGATGCCGCAGGCCTTTGCCAGACTATTGACCGAAAAGTTTTCAATACCATTGGTCACTACCATCTGCATCGTCATACTTTTGACGAGTTCCATTTTTTCCGTGTTCCGGGTCCGCATGATTTTTTTCTACAAACGTTTGAGTATCCAAAAATAAGTGAATATTCGCTTACTTATGTTTTTTTATCCAATTTTTTTTCGGGAGATAAGATGGCTGTTTTTCATTACCGTACTTTCAGCCACTGCAGCAGGGCATTGAGCATTTGTGACTTGTAGTCGTTGGTATCCTGGGGATTGGCGGTATTCCGGAAGAAATGATCGACGGGGTATACTTTGTAGGTCAGGTTTTTCTTACCAAGGCGCAGGAACTCCAGCGGCAGGTAATCGAGGCTATAAATGGGGGAATTGGTATCGTGGATGCCGGCCACCACAAACAGCGGAATATTGAGCTGAGTGAACTGCTGTACCGGTGGTTCCGCGCCATAGCTGGCCCACCGCTGGTAGGTATTGCTCTCCCACTCCTGCCGGGTATCCTGCGGATGCTGGTAGATATCTTCAAATAGCTGTAATAGTGAGTCTACCCGCCGCTGGGCAGCAGCATAGCTAATATGGCCTTTGGCAGCCTGCTGACGGGCATCTACAATAAAATCATACAGCTGATTGAGGCCACTGCCGAAGATGCTGGCGCAATGGGTCACCTTTTTATTGAGCATCGCCACTTTCGGTGCTACCTGCGCCCCTTCCGAATAGCCATATACGACCACGCGGGCAGGATCTACCGGAAACTTCGCACACACCGCGTCAATCACACGGGCGGCCGCCTGGGCGCGCCATTCCAGCCCTCCTTTATGACGGTAGATATACGGCATGGGCAACAGCCGGTCCACATCTTCCATGGTCACCGTATCCCGCTGTACCTGTATGGTATCGCAGAACGGCACACCGGGCTTGCTGATCATCACCACATGGAAGCGGTTGGCCAGCTTCAGCAGATCGGAGTCGAAAGTATTCATGACCTCCATGCGGCGCGGTTCCTTCACCAGCAGCGCCAGCGGCAGGTGACCGGAGCCATCCAGGAGCAACAGCAGCGGTCTTTTCGAGGTAAGTCCTTCAGCAGAGATATAATAACGGATATCCCCCAACGCGGCATCGTGCAGCGTATAAGCGTTCAGGTGATAATCCGCCGGGGTTACGGGTTGTGCGTATAAGCCGGTTGTCAGCCCTAACAGCAGCAGACAACCGACCCATCGGTATAAGCGAAACATCATACCCTTAATATACGAAAAGTATTAACGCAACGCCACCACCGGATTAGCCCTCGCCGCCTTTATTGCCTGAAGGCATATGGTGACGATGGTGATCAGGATCGCCAGCGAGGCGGTGACTGCAAATACCCACCATCCGATATTGATCCGATAAGCAAAATCCTGCAGCCAGCGGTTCATCATCCACCAGGCCAACGGTGACGCCACTACGATAGCAATAGACACCAGCTTCAGGAAATCGCGGGACAGCAGCGTCACAATGCTGGTCACGCTGGCGCCCATCACTTTGCGGATACTGATCTCTTTGGTGCGCTGCTCGGCAGCATAGGTCACCAGTCCAAATAAACCGAGGCAGGAAATCAGGATGGCGAAACAGGTAAAGGAAATGAATATCTTACCGGTGCGCTGGTCGGCCGCATAGAGGCGACTGAAATCGTCGTCCAGAAAGGTATACCGGAAGGGTTGGCCTTCCATACCGGCCACCCCGTGGTACTTGTCTTCTATTTTGCTGATCAGCGCCGGAATATTGCCGGTATGGACGCGGAAAGCCATCATATCCGGCCGCTTCGCCAGTCGCATGACAATAGGTGGTATTTTAGTGCGCAGGGAGCCGCTGTTGAAATCTTTTACGATGCCGATAATCCGCAGCGGTTTATTGCCTTCGTAATTGGCATAGAGAAAACGGTTGTTCAGGTCCGTATAACCCAACAGTTTGGCGGCTGTTTCATTGATCAGCAGCGCACTGCTATCAGAAGGCATGTCCGGCGAAAAATTACGGCCATGGGCCATTTGCATGCCCAGAGTGTTGATATAGTCCGCATCCACCTTCCATTCAAACAATCCCATTACCTGGCCGGCGCCGCCTGTTGCCTCTTTCGCAAAAATACTGGTGCTCATGACGGTAGATACCGGCAGTGCGTCCGTCATCGTCCCGGCCTGCACGCCCGGCAGGTCCAGCACCTCATTTTTAAAAGCTTCCGCATGCGTCCAAAGCGCCTGCGTGTTTTGCAGGACCACCACCTGCTCGCGGCTGTAGCCCAGCTTTTTGTTGCGGATGTAGTTCAACTGGCTATAGATGACCAGCGTACCCACGATCAGCATAACAGCGGTAGAGAACTGGAAAACCACGAGGCTGTTGCGCAGCCATCCTCCCCGGAAACCGGTGGCTAGTTTACCTTTCAGCACCTGTACCGGCTCAAATGAGGAGAGGAAAAAGGCGGGGTAGCTGCCTGCCAGCAGTCCCACGATGAAAATGGTGACCACAATGCCCAGCAGCAGCCATTGATTGGCCAGCATGCCGGCGAAAATGGATTTACCCCCTATCTGGTTAAGATAAGGCAACAGCAGCCATGCCAGCACCACGGCCAACGACGCAGCCAGCAGCGTTGTCAGCATAGACTCTGTCAGGAACTGTGTAATGAGGTTGGAACGCTGCGAACCCAATGCCTTACGCACGCCCACTTCGCGTGAACGGCCGGCAGAACGGGCCGTAGAGAGGTTCATAAAGTTCACACAGGCAATCAGCAGGATAAACACCGCCACTACCGTGAATATATATACGTACTGGATATTTCCTCCCGGCTCCAGTTCATTGGTGAACGGAGAATACAGGTGTATTTTGGTCAGTGGCAATACATCATACCGGAAATGGCTGCCACTGCGCTCCAGTTCATCGATACTGCTGCCCACCATTTGTTTCAGCGGGCCGTCCATATAGTTTTTGGTCAGTGTTTTCAGGTAACCGAGCAACATGGTTTCGCTGACGTCTGGCCGTACCAGCAGGTACGTATCGTAGTTATCAGCCATCCAGGCGGTGTTACGGCTATCTTCCAGGCTGGCCATAGACCAGATAAAGTCATAATGAATATGCGAAGCGGCCGGCATGTTCTTTATCACGCCCGTCACCAGATAATCATCCGTATTATTGACATGCATGATTTTACCCACTGCTGCATCTGCCTTACCGAAGTATTTCTCCGCCATCTTTTCAGAGATGACCATTGTGTAAGGCTTCGTCAGCGCCGTTTTAGGATCTCCGGCCACCATAGGCAACGTAAAAACATCAAACAGGGTGGAATCAGCGAAACCGCCGTTGTGCTCCATCAGGGTTTCATTACCTTTTTTGATCAGTACGGAGCGGTCTCCGAAACTGCGCATTCTCACATAATTTTCGATGCCCGGGAAATCCTTCATCATGGTGGCCCCCATCTGTGCCGGCGTATACCGCTCGCGGAAAGCGTTGCCATTTACCAGAAAATCTGCATTAACGCGATAGATGCGGTCCGCCTTTTCATTGTGCCGGTCATAACTCAGTTCATCTATTACAAAAAGCGTGATAAGCAGACAGGTGGCCAGCGCCACTGCCAGCCCGAAAATATTGATAGCAGCATAGCCCTTGCTGCGCGCAAGGTTCCTGACAGCGATTTTAAGGTAGTTCCTGATCATTGAACAGTTGGTATTTGCCTGTGCAGCAAAAAGACAATGCCATGTTTTTACGCATTGAAAACCAGCACATTAACTTTTGCGATTCAAGATAAATGTACGGTTTTAAAGCATGCGTCGTTCGTTTCCGGACACACACAGGGAATTACGAATTACTAATTACGAATTACGAATGGAGCGTCGTTGATTGCGAAGGTCAATAAGGAACCTCGTTGTAAGTGACTTCTCCATTCGTAATTCGTAATTAGTAATTCGTAATTGGCTTAGTGTTCTGTGATGCGGTTTTCGCGCACATCTTTCAGGTGCGTCATGATACGCTGTGGCAACAGGGGGCTGTCGAAAGGCAGGTCTATGGATACTTTTTCGAAATCGCGGGCATGATGCACCCGATCGAAGATTTCGTAGAGCGCGATCGGTTCTTCGGTGAAGCTTACGCAGGTGCTGATGAAAGAAAGCTCGTTGACCTGAAAACCGGGGCGTTTCATTTTATCTTCCACATCTTTCAGCCGTCCCACAAAATGGCGCTGCCGGATGAAAGTGGTGCTGTTCATGATGATAAAAAGATAATTGGCGAAAGAGGTGATTTTGCCGTAATACATGTGGTTGTCGCGACCGGTACGTTCTACCAGGTATTCATCGCCTGAGCGGTATATTTCCAGGGAAGAGCGCCAGATACGGTCTTCTTCGTCCTGATCACGCATGGGCAGGTTGCGGTTATAGCAATACCAATACCCTACCAGGTGCTCCAGCAGCTTATGGTTGACCGGCGCCAGCGGGATATTGATCTTCAGCTCATGAAAGGGAAAACCTTCCGTGGCGGTATTGATAAAATCGATGTAATTCGTATATCCCAGCGCGTTAGCGATGGTATTTAACCGGGCGAAGTTCGGGCTGCTGATAGCTGCTGCGGCTGTCCGGCTTTTCCAGGGTTTGAGTTTTTTGATGATCAGGTGTTCGTAGAAATAATTATCTCCGAAAGTGAGCGGCGCCACCGACAGCTTTTTCTTTTTCCGTTGTTTGTCGAGCAAGGCATTAAATTCCCCCGCAACGTGCGCCCATTCCGTTTTGGAGACGTCCTTCCATTCTTTTTTACGAAGGAAATGCCAGGAGATATAATTCATCAGGCGTTCCAGGTTAACTAACTCTTCCCTAGTCATAATAATACGATTTTAAGACGAAAAAAAGACGCTGTAAGATAATCAGAAGATTCCGGTATTATGGGAAAAAGCGAATTTACTTTCAAATAAAAAACGAACATATGACAAGTACCATTAGCATCACGCCTCGTATCCGCGGAGGCACCACATTCAGACAGGACCCGCTTTGGCAGGGGATTACCGCCTTTCATTTAGATGATCCCACCGCCGCGCTTCCCTTCTCGCGAAAACTGGCCCGGGAAAACGACTGGAACGAACACTTTACCAGCAGGGCCATTGCAGAGTACCGCCGGTTTATCTATCTCTGCTGTATCTCCCCTACCGGCGCTTCCCCTTCGTATGTGATTGATCAGGTATGGCACAAACACCTGCTTTACACAGAAAATTACTGGGAACATTTCTGCCCCCATGTCCTCGGCCGCAAGTTGCACCATCATCCTTCCAAGGGCGGGCCACCGGAACAAACCAGGCACCACGATTGGTTTGAAAACACACTCCGGCTGTATCAGACCGTTTTCGGCGAAAGTCCCCCTGCCGACATCTGGCACCATACCCCACGTTCTCCCAAAAAAAATCCACGCTCCCGCTTCTTTACACGGCTTCTGCCTCTTCTCTTACTCCTCAGTATCCTGCTGACCGGCTGTACTCCCGGAGAAACCGTTTTCGGACTGATCGTACTCGCGCTCGTCGCTTATCATAGCGCCCGCAAAAGCATCAAAGGCGAAAGCAGCGATGGTTCCTCCGGCAGCTCCTGCAGCAGCGGCAGTTCCTGCGGAAGCAGTTGTGGCAGCAGCTGCGGAGGTGGATGCGGAGGAGGATGCGGCGGCTGCGGTGGCAGCTGAGCCTTTAGTCAATATTCCTTCACGTTAAAACAAATAACTTATGCGGACCATCTCCAAACAAACCAGCTACATCATACTGGCGGCCTGTGTGGCAGCCATCCTTATCTTCCTGAATTTTTCCTATCACCGGCTTAATCCTTTTCATCTGGCGGGAAAACAGTTCCTCGGTTTTTACAGCCTGCTGATACTGGCCACGCTGGGCAACGTACTGTTGCTGCGGCAGCAGTATTCACGGCTGGCCGGTCAGGTCAACCTTCTTTGCCTCCTGCTGGGCATAGCGCGACTGATACAGGGTGTGTATCATCACAAACCGGTCGGCTTTCTGCTATTACTGCTGTTATTCCCTATTATCACGGCGTTCAGGCTACGCGCACGCAGCAACCCGGCCTGACGCGCTCTGTTGTACTGCCTTTCACCTCAACTTTCTTCTCCATCACCTTCTACAAATAACTTAACCACCAATGCCGGTGTGTGGACCGATATCGGTCGAACCAACGGCAAGGCCTATACAAAACAGCCACTACAGCAGCCCAGACGAGATACACTCCCGGCAACGCATATCCGAAATCGGCCGGTCTGAACCAGAAAGGTATCTGCGCAATCTGCGCCGAATGATATCCCGCCGCAAAAAATGCAACGACCAACACGGTATGCAGCAGGTAAAAGTGTAACACGTAATAGAAAAAAGGTACGCGGCCATAAATCGCCAGCACATTATTTTTTGTCTGCTGTATCTTTTCAAACGCAGCCAGCGCCAGCAATGCAGGCCCGAGGGTCATCCCGGCAAATTGCAGGGAGGGCGGGTATTTGCTGGTATCCAGGAAGGATAAGACATTAGACCAGAGATCGGGATATATTTTGCGGGGAACAGGGTTGCCATATCCGTTTATCCAGCGTAACAACACAAACATCACGATCAACGCTGCGCCGGTGATCATCAACCGTTGTTTTCTTTTCTCTGCCGGAAAATCGCGGGCAAACCACCGGCCTATACAATATCCCAGCAGCATGATACCTGTCCATGGTAATACAGCATAGAACGCACCTATCAAATGGGTAGCATTCAGCGGCACGATGCCACCGCGGGAAGTGAGCAACATCAGCCACGCTACAGACGCCGGCCCCGCTGCGGGCAACTTCATATAATCGACCACGTTATGCCCAAAGAACAGCAGCAGTCCTGCTACCAGCACCGCATTCCACGACCACCAGCTGAGCAGTCCCAATATTACCATGCTCCATCCGATGGCCCATATCACCTGTAGAATCACAAAGTTAAAGAAGGGATTAAACGTCAGGCCCAGTGTGATCACCGTCACTTCCACCACCACCAGCCACAGTCCCCTTTTGATCAGGAAGAGGGCTGCCTCCTGTCTTGTTTTCTTTTGCGCTGCCAGGAAAGCGGAAACGCCGGAGAGGAAAACAAAAGTTGGCGCGCAGAAATGGGTGATCCAACGGGTAAAGAACAGCATCGTTGTGGTAGTGGCCGGATTGAGCGGGTCTGCCGTCATGGCCGTGATGTGGAAAAAATCGCGGGTATGGTCCAGCGCCATGATCACCATCACCAGGCCACGCAGCACGTCGATGGAAGCTACCCTGTAAGGAGCGGTTGTGTTCATGTGGACAGTTTTAAAAGTATCAGCCCGTTCGGTAGCGGTGTACCAAACGGGCTGACAACATAACGGTTAAAGATATACGTTATCTGTTTTCATATGTCGGAAAAGCCGGGGCTTTATATCCTTTTTTCTGCAACAGCGCTTTGATTTCTGTAATAGCGCGTTCGATCTGTGGATCTATTCCTTTGGCCATATCACCGAGATTTTCGTCCACCAGGATATCCGGATCTACGCCGTGCCCTTCGCGGAACCAGGTGCCTTCAGGGCTGTACATACGGAAGCTGGGCGCTGTCACACTTCCACCATCAATCAGGCCGGGCGTACCGGAATACCCGATAAGGCCGCCCCAGGTACGGGTACCGATCAACGGACCGAGGCCTGTCCTGCGGAAGTAATCCGGAAACGCATCACCACCGGAACCACTCCAGCCATTGATAAGCATCACCTTGGGACCAAAGTGGCCGATCTGTGGTGCAGCCAGTGGTGCGCCATCGCGGGTAGCCCAGTAAGCCAGCGGTTTGCGGGCGAGCAGCTCGATGAAACGGTCCGGGATCTGGCCGCCGTTATTGAAGCGTTCGTCGATGATCAGCGCCGCTTTGTTCCACTGTGCACTGAACTGGCGCACCAGTTCATCCTGCCCGTCGATGCCTGTGCTGGGCACAAAGATATAACCTACCTGGTCATTTGTCACCTCAGCGATGTGTTTACGGTTACTTTCTATCCAGGCAAGGTGACGCAGGCGATATTCATTGCTGATGGTTTTTACCACTGCTGTCTTAGCGCCGTCGAAAGAAGGACGGCTGTTATAGGTGAGCTCCACCGCTTTGCCGCCCAGGCCCTGGAAGGCATTAAAGGGTTCAGTAGCGGTAGTCAGCGGCACACCATTCACCGCCAGGATATAAGTGCCTTCGGGAATATTGATGCCTGGTTCCGCCAGCGGGGAACGGGCTTCCGCGTCCCAGTCAGCTCCGCGGACAATATGTTTGATCTTGTAGTACTTACCATCTGCTTCCCAGTCGGCTCCGAGGTAGCCTACGTTCATCTCCTTAGTGGTTTCGAGGTCTCCACCGAAAACATAAGCATGCGAGGCGTTCAGCTCCGCGATCATTTCACCGATCACAAAGTTTACTTCTTCGCGGGTGCGGGCGCCTTCGAGGATGCGGCTGTATTTCTCCTTTACTTCATTCCAGTTAACACCATGCAAATGAGGATCATAGAAATAGTCACGTTCTATGCGCCATGCCTCGTTGAACAGTTGTTTCCATTCCTGCACAGGATCGAGCTGCATGCTCATTTCATTGATGCGGAGGTTTTTGTCTACCTTCTGGTTAGGCGCCAGATCGATGATCGCATAACGCTCACCGGTAACGAGGATTTTTTTACCATCAGCAGAGATCTGATATCTTCCCGGATCTTTGATAATTTCTTTTTCTTCCCGTTTCTCCAGATCGAAATATTTAAGGGTGACATTTCTGTCGGCAGAACCGGTATTGGAAACATTATTATAAAGTACCTTACCTTTTACCGCAGCAACACGGGAATAGTTGCCGGCTTCCACGGGCAGCATATACAAGCGGGATTCTATGTTGTCCAGATCAATCTTTACCTCATTGTTGTTCTTAGCCGTCTCCTCTCCTTTCTTTTTATCTTCTTTTTTGGGAGATGATTGTGCAGAATCCTTACTTACCTCTACCGCATCATTTTCGGTGGACATCACCGGCGGCACATCTTTCCGCAGGCTGATGGCCGCCACCTTAGTAGTATTGGCATAGATGAAGGTATTTTCCACGTCGCTGTAGATAGGCTTGAAAGTCCTGTTGGTGAGCAGGTACAGGTATTTACCTTCCGGATCAAATACCGGTTCTATGCTTTCGTAATAGCTGCTGGTGATCTGGTGACGTTGATTGCCGGGCACATTGTACAGAAACACCGCATTGTGCATATTCTCACAGTCACGGCTATACGTTAACCAGCGGCTATCGGACGACCAGCTGCATTGCCAGTTGCTTAGGCCATCCTCGGCATAGTGCAGGGCTTTATCTACGTTGGTCACTTTACCGGTGGCCACATCAATGATATTGATGCGCATGGTCTGGTCGATATAAGCAATCTTTTTATTGTCCGGCGACCAATAGGTATGATAACGGAAACCGGGACCGAGATGGGTCACTTGTTTCGCTGCCTCTTCTTTACCATTTTCCGCCAGCCACAGTTCATAATCGCCGGTCTGATCACTCCACCAGGCGATGTATTTACCATTGGGAGACCAGGCAGCATCCCGTTCAGCCGCGCCGCTGGTGCGGGTGAGATCTTTCACAAAACCGTTTTCTGCGGGCAGGGAGAACACTTCTCCGCGTGCACCGATCAGTGCACGTTTGCCATCAGGGCTGATATCTGCGTACATAATATCCTTATCAGCTTTGATAGTCTTGGGTTTCAGGGTGGCTACGTCTGTAGTGATATTAATTTTTACTTCTTTGGATTGCTGAGATTCGAGAGAGAGCGTATACAGTTTACCACCCGCTTCGTACACAATATCTTCCGGTCCGATGGCCGGGGTGTGTACGTCATAGTCCGTATAATGCGTTACCTGTTCAAAGGTCTTGGTATCTGTTTTATATCGCCAGAGGTTCATTCTCTTTTCCGGTCCGCGGTCAGACAACAAATAAATGTTGTTCTTGTACCACATTGGAAACTCATCGCCGCCTTCACTTTTAGCAGAAATGTTCTCAGACAGGCCGGTATCGAAATGATAGATGTGAATATCCGCTTTCATACCGCCACGGTAGCGTTTCCAGGTGCGGCTGCTTTGTGAGCGGGTAGTGACTGCGATGCTTTTACCATCGGGTGAATAGCTGCCAAATTCAGCATAAGCCAATGGCAGTTTAGTGGGGGCGCCACCGTTTTCAGGGATGGTGTAAAACTGATTGAACCGGTCTTTGGTGCTTTCACGCCGGGAGGAGAAAAGCACCTGTTTGCCGTCCAGCGTCCAGTCGATCACGATATCAGGATTCCCGTGTTGGGTAAGCCTGACCGGCACACCGCCGGTTACCGGCATCACATAGGCGTCGAGGTTACCATCGTAGTTGCCGGTGAAAGCCAGCTTACTGCCATCCGGCGAAAAGCGGGGATACATCTCCATCCCGGCCGGAGAAGTAATCCTGACAGCAGTACCTCCTTCTTTTGGCACCAGCCAGATGTCGTTGGCGTAGCTGAAAGCAATTTGAGTACGGGAAACGTCCGGGTAGCGGAACAGGCTGGCGCTCACCTGCGCCTGGGATTGAGTCGCTAACAGGCATGACAATGCCAGCAGAGCATTTTTCATCATAAGCGGTTGATTGTTAAAGGGTCTTCTCCAGAGCTTACTTTTTCCGGATAAACGAATGTAGCAAAAACGAAACATTTAAATCTGTTGCTTTCTTAAAAAGACGACTGTGCCGCGGAAAAGTTGCTTTCCGCGGCATATTTTTTTTGTTCATCTGTTGTTACTCCCGGATATCGATATCCAGTCCGGCGTTCCAGTGTTTATATTCCGGTGTATAATAGAGGTATACATTGCCCGCCTTACCTTTGTAGGTACCGGCTATTTCAGCTTTGAGATCAAGGTAGATTGTTTTGTTTTCATCCGGGTTAAAGTCCATCCAGTAAATCACCAGATAGTTGTCGAATATCTCATAGTGGGTGATCTTTTTCGTTTCGGCCAATTCTTTCAGTTGCCATGGCTGCACCGACAACCCTGCCGGGATGCCTATTTTAGCCACAGACATCGGCTGGCCTTTATCCGTTTCATTTTTCACCGTCACGTTCATCCTGACGGTTTCACCGACTTTTGCCTGCGTAGCGCCCAGTGAAGTATGGAGTGCTAATGGTCCTGCTGCATCGTTTTCCGGGAAGAATACCTGGTAGTTGACATTGAGGCAGTATGGCATAACACCGATCGTATCGGAGGTGGTTGCTGTAAAGGTATTATTGCCTTCCTGCAGCAGTGCCGGGTCTATTTTGCCGGGGAGTACCGGCGACTGGTTGATGCTAAAACTATTTACAGCGGCCCCTTTTTGCCAGGTGACCATTTTTGCATATGCCGTCAGCAGTTCCAGGGTCAACAGGGTGGACTGGGTAGACCCAAAACCATAGCTGTTACGCTGCTTCATGATCGACTGCATCAGGAGGCTCAGTTCCACGATGTTATTTTGATCTTTCACCAGTGCCAGTCCATACCAGGCCATCGTTTCCACGGTGAGCGAAGTGCCGGAGGCGCCCACCACGCTGCTTTTCGTCAGGGTGTTATTAGCTATGCCCTGCCGCAGCAGTGTCATCAACTGCTGATAATCATTCGGGCGTGCCATATAATGCGCCGCATTGGCCATCACAGACAATTGCCACATGCTGTTACTTTTCAGCGCTGTTTTCAGCGCCGCCTCATATTCCGGGATAATCTCCTGTCCCACGCCTGCTTTCGCCATCGCATATACGATGTAGGTGTTGGCCACGCTGTAAGGCACGGCTCCGAGCTGGTAACTTTTGGAGGCTTCCAGGCTGAAACCTCCTTTTCCATTGCGGCGGCGCAGCAGGAATTTTTTGGTGCGCGTCAGCATGGCTTCGTCCACCTTAATAAACTCTTTCATATCGGTGAACTCCATCAGGCCGTAGGCTGTCAGCACTTCCTGAGGCGGCACATGGCCAAACCATTCAAAACCGCCGCCAGGTGTTTCGTAGCTATTCAACAGGATGTAGCCGCTACGCAGATAATCCCGGGCCTTCTTTTTGATCTCCGGATTCAGTTTACCGGTTTGCTGTAGATATTTCAGGATAAAAATGTTGGGGTAAGTGGTGGAAGATGTCTGTTCAAAACAACCGTGCGGTTCCCTCAACATATCGGTGATCACTTCCATGGTCAGCTCTTCCAGTTCCTGGTACTGGTTCAGGTCCACCCGGAGCGTCCCTGGCACCATTTTTTTCATATTGAAGCGCCAGCTTTCCGGTTTAGCAGCCGATAACGCCAGGTTTACCGGGAATCCTTTATCCGCCACCTCTACCGGCAGCGTAATAAATTCACTTCCTTTCCCGGTACTGACGTTAAAATAGATTTCATCTTTCAGCGCCGCAGTAGCTTCCACCGGCAGCAATATCCTGGCGCTACCATTGCCGGGTAATACCACTCGGGATTTATATTCGCCGGCTTTCAAGCCTGGGGGTAACGTCATCGCTACTTCCAGCGTGATGCCGTTGGGGGTGTTGTTATTCATCACCATGGGCAGCAGGGCCTTATCCCCCACGGTGAGATAGGGCGGTATTTTTACGTCCACGCTCACCGGCGCCTTCGCGGCGTAGGTGGCTTCCGTGCGGCCCACCTGGCCGTTGTAGCCAATACCTTCCGCGATAGCACGGAAAGAGGTAGTTGCGTCGGAGTTGTAGAAAGAGACCGTGGCTTTGCCATCTTTATCGGTTTGTACCACCGGATTCCAATAGATGGTTTCCCGGAAATCGTTCCGGTCCTTTGTATCCAAAGAGGTGTATACCGGCGCATAAAAACGACGTACAGGCGTAATGGTTTCCCCGGTTATCTGCACGGCTGCGAAGGGCAGTTTGTAGTCGGGCGACAGTCTCACCTTGCGGTATTCCCCTAACGGTCCTTCGCCGGTAATAACGACAACGCCATTTGCTCCACGGGAGCCATAGAGGGCCACTGCAACAGCATCTTTTAACACGGTGATAGCGGTAACTTCGCCGAGGCCGCCCAGCAACTCACCAGAGGCAACAGGCACACCGTTATAGATGAACAACGGCTCGTTGATCCCTGTGGTTGATCTCATGCCCCGTATCACGACATGGGTAGCGCTGCCAGGGGCATTAGCCGTAGCGCTGATGCCGGTGCCGAGACCGCCCAGCGCGGTGTTAGGAGTTTGCACGCTTACTATGGCCGAGGATGACGTGTGAACGAGTGCGGTCGCCAGTGATTTTTTCTGGAGGAGATGGTAGCCTGCCACCACTACTTCCTGCAGTGCCCTGTCGCCTTCCATCCCGGCCAGCCTGCCCGGTAATTCTCCGGGATATGGGCGTTGCTGGTTTTCCTCGGGCACCATCTGCACTTCCGGCGCTTCTGTAGCATTCACCGCGGTATCCATCAGCGGTTTGGCGAGGTCCCATTTACTTTCGGCGAGCATGGCCCTGTTTTCCGTGATGCGAAGCTCGTTTCCATCCCTGTCGTTGATTTTATGATTCGGTACCGCCACCAGTATATATTTATCAGGAGCCAGGCCTGTTACTTCAAACCGGCCAGCGGAATCTGTTTCTACCATCATAACTGTTTTTTCCGGCACCATGCTATGCAGGAAATATACCTTCGAGGGAACAGGCAGGTTCTTTTTACTGGTCACCACGCCCGCCAGTCGATGCTGCGGCTCCGGTCCATATGTCAGTTTGTTCTGTTGCAGGACGATATCCTCATAGTCAAAATACCGATAGCCATTGGTGAGCATCAGCAGGTCCAGCGCGGCCGGCGCCGTGGATTCATCCTGTTTAAAATAAAAGAATGGTTCTTCTATTTTACCATGCAGTTCGGAACTGAGCAACAGCCAGGACAGAATATTGTCCTGCCGGTCGTCTGCCAGCGTCCATTTTTTATCGTCTACTACTGCCAGGGAGAGGTTGGCGGGAACAGGCATTCCCCGGTCGCCTGTGGTGGTAATATCAAGTGTCACTTTCTCGCGGGGCCGGTACACCTGTTTCTTCGGCGACACCTTCACCTGTAAAAGTTGTGATTGTCCGAGGAAGACAATTCTTTCCGCCAGCGGGAGAGCATTGAGCTGTGACACCGTAAACACCGCAATGCCGGCGGGGAAAGTCGCCGGGTCTACCGGTATGGTTTGTTCCCCTGCCTGTAGTTGTATTACCTGTTTGAAATGTGTAACGTTGCGGGTTTTACCCTCCAGCGTTACCGTTAGCGGTTGCGATGCCCTTAATACCCATTGCAACAGGCTGCCTTTTCGTGTCACATTCATCACTATCCCATTGCCGGCAGCCACGGGCAACAGATAATCTCCCTGTGCGCCGGCGGGCGCCGATAAGCGGGCCCTATAGCGCCGTTCGGGTTGCGGGGTAAACTTAAATGCCCCCATACCAAAACGAAGGCTCTCAAAAGCAGCCACCTGTTTGCCCTGATCATCCAGCACGACGCCCTTCACATCTGCCGGTTTGCCGTATTCATTGACAGCTTTAAAGGCCATATTGGTAGCGATACCATTGACCAGCGTCCCACCTTCGGGCATAAACCGGAGATCAATTTTATTCAGGGTGATGGGGATGCTTCTGGAGATCGCTTCTTTGTTATTGCGGTAATCCACGGTGATGTTCAACAGGCCATCGTTGGTACGCAGTGTATCCGGCAAACGGAACACCACCCGTGCCTTACCGGCAGTATCTGTGGTAAAGCTTCCGGACGACAATATGCTGCCGCCTATCGCAACCGTATATTGCACGGGGAAATTGTCGATGGGCTGTTGTTGCAGGTCTTTCATGCTGTATTCCGCCGCCACCTCATCGCCTGGGCCATAGCCTTTCCGGGGGAAATCGAGCTTCATCAGTACGCGGGGCGCGATCACTTTCAGTAAAGTTATCTCGCGTTTAAAAATGGTACGGGGCTTTTCATTGAGCATCCACGACGTATAGGCGCGCACGGTATAGATACCTCCCGGCATATTATTCCCAAAAACAAAAGCGCCTTGTGCGTATCCGTCGGTGACACTATATTGTTGCTTTTCCACCACACTGCCAGCCGGCGAAATCACCTCTACAAATACCCGTTTGCTGACCATATTAGGCTGAAGGTCCTGCGCATTCACCACATAGATTTTATAAAACAGTTCCTCACCCGGCGTGAAGAATACATGGTTGGTATGCAGGTATACTTTCTCTTTGGCAGTTTTATAATCGAGCTGCTGGGCAGATAACAGTGACGACTGTATGAAGAACAGCCACAGGCAACAACAGATTTTTATCAGATGTTTCATAAATCAGAACTTAAGGAGAACGTTACAGCCGAAGGTTTTTACAGATGGCAGGTTAAAGAAGTCCAGGCCGGCGCCGCCGGGATAATCAAACAGCAGTTGCCCGGGATCTCCGCCTTCATAGGGCGTCCAGAGGAGCAGATTATTAGCATAGCCTGCCAGTGTCAGCTCCCTGACGAGGGACCATTTAAATCGCCATTTGTGAGACAACTGCAACGTATGGAGGCGCAGGTAATCGGCGTGCTGCACATAATCTTCTGCCACGCCGCCGGGGCCGTATCTTACCCAGCGGTTTTCGTTCAGCGGTTTTGCCGGATCATAGAAGGCTACGGGCTTAGTATTAGGATGCCCGTCTTCCGTGACGCCTTTGAAGACATAGCCGGTAATATTCCGTTCATTGCCGGAGCGTTGAGAGCGGCCGTAGTAGTCGAGCATGGCCTGGGTGCCATTCCACACTTCTCCCCCGTTTTTCCATTCCAGCGCTGCTTCCAGCTGCCAGTTACGCCACTGTACCCTGCTGTTGTGTTTCAGGATGAAATTCGGGTTAGGGTTACCGATAACACCGGGTGCTGCCGCTTGCGGAAAACCGTCTGCGCCAATTATCAGCCGGCCGGCCGCATCCCGGCGCCACGTACTGCCTACGATCACGCCAAAGGGCTGGCCCTTCACCACGGCGGCATGCACGTCATGAAAACCGGCAACGGGCGTATAGTCTTTACCGGGAGCAATGTCTGTCACCTCGTTCCGGTAGCCACTCAGGCTGATGCTCCCGCTATAAGTCAGCTTTTTATCTCCCCAGTAGTATGGCGTTACGCCGACGGTCAGTTCATAACCGGTCGTCCGGTGATCAGCGATATTTCCCATGATCCATTCACGGCCAACATAGAAGGGGAACTGATCATCCATGATGTTTTTAACATAGACGTTTCCGTTAAGAAAAAAGCGCCGGTAACTGACTTCCGTACCGGTGTTCCACTCACGGGCCCTGACCGGCCTGACCAGGTCGTTGAAACGGACTTCCGCCAGTGGAAAATATCCGCTGATATCATAGGAATTAAAGTTGGCCAGTTGAAGACAGGCCATGGATTTTTCCACCGGCGTTTCATGGCTGGTGTAAGCCAGCCGGGAAGAGAGGTTTATTTTCCAATCAGTATAGCGCGGAGCAATCCATAACGAGAAAGCTGCGGAGGGAAGCCAGTATTGTTGTTGGCGGACGGTATTGGAAAGGTAGGTCCTGTCGGCCACTTCCACTTTCGCTTTCACTATGTCTGACAGCCGAAAGAAAAAAGGTATTTCCAGCAATAGTTCATTGACAGTACGCTGTGAGCGGTATTGTATATCCGGCGCTGAGTAACTGAAAACATTATTCGTTGTAGCGAGTATATGCCTTGCCGTTACATCCGCATAGGTATCACCATGACCTATTTTATAGGTAGCATGCGAGTTGATGATATGTTGTTGCAGGCGGGTATTCCGGTCGGTAGCTATGCCTTCCGGCGCAAATCCGTAGGTACCGGCGGGATAGGCTTCTGTAGCTTCCTGCCGGCCGGTGGTACCGGTATATTCCACTATCGCTTCCAGTTTTTCCTGCTGGTATTTAACACTGGCGGAGAAACCATGATTGTAAGCCGTGTAACTGTTACCGTTGTCTTTCAGCAATGCCCAGGGGTTGTCGGCCTGGCTGCCGTAGGGTTTTGTGGTATAGGTATTGTCGAAAGTAGTTGGTGTCAGCAGCGATTGTTGCCATGTTCTGTTCAGCAGCCCGTTCCTGTTGTCTGTGGTAAAACGGGTATTGCGGTATTGATAGCCGGCGCGTATGGAGAAGTCTTTCAACCGGATGCTGGCGCCCGTCACCAGTTTATTGGTCTGATGATCGTTGTGGCGCACCACCATCGTACCATCTTCCCGCTCCAATGCCAGGTTCATGGTGATCCATGCCCACCCTTTGCGGTTGATCACCCCGTTAAATGCCAGATTTTTTTTCCAGGACACTGCTGTGCGGAGGATGCTGTTGTTATAATCCGTAGCGGGCCTGCCGTTTCCGGAGCCTGTGGGCACCAGCTTACCATGAGGATCGTAGGCATATGGTTTCCCGTCAAACTCGAGGGAGCGCAAGGCGGGGCCGTAACTGAACATTTCCCCTGTTTCGGGGCCGTTCCATTGCAGGACGCTGTTCCCGGCACTTCCCTGTGCATATGTTTGTTGCAGCGATGGTGTGCTGTTAGCCGTCTTCACTTCTACGCTGGTCCCTATGCGGCCTGCCAGGCGGAGTTCATAACGCGGCATATACACGAGGCTGACCGTTCCGTTACGGACAACCAAATCGGCCGGACGTGTCCAGAGATCAAGGTTTCTTCCGTGTACAGCGGAGCGCAATACCTGTACAGGAGCATGCCGGGTACTATCCTGCCGGACGTTCGTGGGTCTGCGGAGCAGGATCTGATAGTCCGGAGAGGTGATGGGTTCTACGGGGAGCCGTTCCTGCGCATGCAGGTAGCCGGGTATTAACAGCAACAGTAAGCAATATTTCACGGTACAGGTATTTTACCTGCTAAATATACCGTATTATCCTGCGCTGACGTAGTAGCGTTGCCGTTATTTTTCGGGGAATTTGTCTAGTAAGATACCAGCTGCCGGAGATGATGTTCCAGGTGTACCACATAGTCATCGATCACAAAAGCCAGCGTTACCGGTCCGGCGCCGCCGGCATAGCAGGTACGTTGCAGCAGGTCTTCCGGTATATGGCGTGCAATGCCCAGCAGCAGCCGGTTATAGCCTTCCCAGCTGGCAATCAGTTGGGAAGCGGATTGAAGTTGGTGGTAGCTGTAGTGGTTCCATTCGTTCTGGCTATACCCGATTTTCGGATTATCTTCAAACTGTACCCGTACAAAACGCTGGTGGTTATTGGCCGCGCTGTCGATCAGATGACCCAGTATCTCCTTTTTGCTCCATTTAGCTGGAAGCGGTTTAAAGGAGAATGTTTCTTCATCAATGTTTTTTAATAGCGCAGGGATGATATCACACAGATATTCCCACCGCTGAAGGCTAGTTGCAACCATACACTATTTTTCTAAAGGTCCATAAATTCCCAGGCGCTCTGATAAGCATTCTGCGCCTCTGCATAGGCGATAAAGCCGGCGTAGAAAGGCAGTTGTGATAAAGTAGCGCTGTCACCCACCACCACGAGTTTCTTTCTGGCCCTCGTCATGGCCACGTTCATGCGGCGTATGTCGGAGAGGAAGCCGATGTTGTTATCGGCGTTGCTGCGGGTCATGCTGATATACACCACGTCCCGTTCCTGTCCCTGGAAGCTATCGATGGTATTGACCGAGATGCTGGCAGCGTGAGGCTGCAATTCAGCGGCATGCTGCAGTTGTTCCTGCAGCAGGTACACCTGTTGTTTGTAGGGGGAAATGATCGCTATTTCCGGGAAGGGGCCGTCGCCCTGCTGTGCTTTCAGCGTGGACACCAATTGCAGCAGGTGGCGGAACAGGAAAGAGGCTTCTTCCGGATTGGAGGTGCTGGTACCTTCTGCTTTTTCATCGAAACCGCAGCCGGCAGTATCTACGAATGCCAACGGCATATCGTCTGCAAACAAGCGGCGGGCAGCCACCGTATGATGCGCTTTCAGTTTGTTATCATAAAAAACGGAAGAAGCATATCCCATGATCATTTCGTTCATGCGATACTGTTCTTCCAGGAGCACTACCGCTTCCGGATGCAGGGCCACTGATTTTTCAAGGAGGGTATTGTTAAGCCCCTGCCGTGCGGCATCGGTTGATTTGATGGTTGGCGGCAGCTGGCAATGGTCGCCGGCGAGGACCACTTTCTGCGCTTTGATGATGGGTATCCAGCAGGCGGGTTCCAATGCCTGGCCGGCTTCATCGATCACCAGCGTGTGGTAACGCACATTCCGCACGGTATAGTGGTTGGCCCCTACCAGCGTAGCGGTGATCACCTGCGCTTTGGCGATGAGATCGTCGGTGATGTATTGTTCCGTTTTATCTACCTCTTTCATGATCTTGTGTGCTTCATCAAAGAGGGCTTTTCGTTGTTCTCTTTCCGCCTTGCCGAAGTTGCGCTTGTATTTATGCGCCATGTTTTTAAACTCGCTGGCTTGTTTTTTCAGGCGCTTCACTTCCTTCATGCTGGCGTGTTCGGACATCTTACTATCGAGCGTGAGCGATGACAGTCTTTCCGATACCCTTGCAGGGTTGCCCACACGCAACACGTTGAGTCCTTCATCTGACAGCTTCTCGCTGAGCAGGTCTACCGCGGTGTTGCTGGGCGCCACCACCAATATTTTCTGCTGGTCTTTTTTGATCAGCGCTTTGATGGCCTGTACCAGCGTGGTGGTTTTGCCGGTGCCCGGAGGACCGTGTACGATGGCCAGTTCGTTGGCCGATAAAATTTTGTTGACCGCCTCCTGTTGCACCGTGTTCAGTCCCGGTATTGTCGCAGGTGGCATTTCCGTATCGAAGGTTGGTTTTCTTTCGCCGGTAAGTATTTTCGCGAGATGTCCTTCCGGTTTCTCTGCCAGTGCAGCAGCCTGTTTCAGGGCTTGTTGCATCTCATCGTAGCTGTTATCATCGAAGAGCAGGTCGATGCCGAGTTTTCCATTGTCGGCCCATTCCGGCAGCTCGTCGGTACGCAGCGTCAGTTTCAGGCGGTTGCCTCCCTGAAAGGTGACCGTTCCTTCCACCCTGTCTTCCAGCGGATCATGATTGGAAAACAATACCGCAGACACCCCAAAGCGTAGCTGGTGGGTGATGTCCTGATGGGTAGTGCGTTCCACTTCCACGGTGAGATAATCACCGCGGCTCATTTCTGTGCCTCTGATAGCCACCGGGTACCAGGTGAGGCCATTCGCCCGGCGTTCGGCAGCCGATGAGCTGGCCGTTAGCCGAAGCCAGGATTGTTTATCTTCTTCCCGCTCTTGCCGAAGCAGCTCAAGAAGACTATTAAAGTAGGACATTGACGTTGATTATACCGATTATTACTGATGGCCATGATCCATTATACACGGCCTTCTGCTCATCCAGCACTAAATAAATAAAATTATATATCTATATAACAAACAGTTAAACAAATACATATAATATCGTTTTATCTGGATGCTGTTTTATAAATATTGAGGGACGCAAGTTAGGTAATGTCCTGATCATTAACATCACAAAAACATCATATTCAGCCCACCTGCGATCGTCAGCAGACCGACCTGATCAAACATCGATCTATCCCCGCATCAGCAGCGATAATCGTGGTTGTCATCGTTATGAGCTATACAGGCTCAGATATGTGCTGTCAAATGCGCGGGCACGCAGTGCTTTTTTCGGCATCATAAATTGAATGCAGCCAGCATCCCACCAGCAGAAACCCACGGCGCTGTCTGAGTCAATCTGCAGCAGCAGCGTCATATCATCGATCGCGGCCTCCACTGCCTGCTGGTCGCCTTTAAAGTGTTTCAACAGCGTATTGCGGGCATTCTTGGGGAAATAGTCATAAGGCTGGCCTGCCTCCAGGTACATCGCTGCCGCGATGTTATGGTCATCATGTTGACCATCAGCATACCCACCGATGCGGCCTACGCCTTCTGTGAGGTGCATGCAGAGGTCATCCAGCGCGTCCATTTCGTCTTCGGAGAGCTGGTCGTAGTCTGCATACGCATAGTTGGGCGGCATGACAGACGCGGCGGATGACAGCCGGTACCCGGTAAACCGTTCCTCTTTTTCCAGGATGGTAGTGCCCGGAGGCGGGGTGCGCCGCAGCCCTGTCTTATCAGCCACATATATCACCTTGTGCGCGATGTTGCGTGCCTGTTGCATATCTCCCATAAAAAAATACAGGATACCGGCAGGGGGCAACAATTGTTGTGTATCCTGCGGATAGATGGCTTCGAGGTCCAGCTGCGCAATGAAGCTCATGGGCTCACCTTCGGCCGTCAGCGGCCACACAAATCCTGGCGGCAGGTCTGGTTCACCGGCTATACGGGAATTACCCGTCAGCTGATAGTTTTCTTTTTCCACCAGGGTGAGATTGATGATGGGGCGGCCGGCAGCGAGCAGATAATCTGCTACCTCCGACAGTTCGAATTCGTGGATTAACTCCTTATACTGTTCAATCGTCAAGGTTACAATATTTACATGGATAACAAAATGGCTACATAGTGGCATACAGCGCCGGAAAGTACCAGCAGGTGCCAAAGGGCGTGGGTGTACTTGTATTTGTCCCAGATATAAAAGATCACGCCGATGGTATACAAGCCGCCACCCACACATAACATCACCACTACTGATAGCGGCAGGTCGGTGAAGAAGCGTTTACCGCCAACGACCAGCATCCAACCCATCACCAGATAAATGAGGGTGGAGATGATATCGAAGCGTCCGGTGAAAAATACTTTAAAGAGAATACCGACGGCGGTAAGTCCCCATAGCACCGACAGTAGTGAGATACCGAAAGCGTTGTTCATATACACCAGCAAAAAAGGCGTATAGGTACCGGCAATCAGAAAATAGATGCTGATATGATCGAAGATGAGAAATACTTTTTTGACGGCCGACTCCTGGGAAATATGATAGATCGTTGAACAGGTGAAAAGTAAGATAAAACAAAAGCTGTAGATCCCTGCGCCCACTATTCCCGGCGTGTTACCGTGTGTGGCGGCGATGCTTGTCAATACCGGAAGGCCGCTGATACCGAATACAATACCGATGGCATGTACCAGTCCGTTTACGATTTCCTGCTTCCGGGTATAGCCTGTTGGTGAAGCTGTCATTCCCATGAGTCAAAACATTTAACGGCTGTAAATGTAGGACAAACCGGGAATGCGCCGTGATAGAGATTGTCTATAGGATCATCTTTTTTTGACAAATCCGCCTACCATCTCTCCATTGGTGATATTGAGCGTGGCGCCCGTTTCATCATAGAATTTGCAGCTGAAGCGCATCTTTACTTTTACGCCATAGTAGCCGCTGTAGCCGGCCCAATCTTCTGTGCTGACGATGGTGAAAGTGCCTGTAGGCTGCACGGTAGTGCCATTCACCGTAGACCAGGTTTTGCCGTTTTCGTCGGTCCAGGTCAGTATCACGCCGGTGCCGAAGGTCTGATTGTTCATGATCATATAACCGTAGTCGCCCGGCAGGAAGAAGTTTTTGAAATCCTGGTTGCTGGCGGCGTCAAAATTAGCCAGCATGCCTTTCGCTACGAGCAGTTCCGTTTTGCCGGCCGGCAGGCTGTTGCCCGCCCAGTTGACGCCGGAGCCCAGCAGCACATCATTGCCGCCGGTAGTTTCGGAGGTGAGCATATAGTTATTAATGGTGGTCACTTCCTGCGAATAGTCTTTCCCGTTAGCCGTCAGCTTATAATAAAAATCAGCCTGTGGAAGCGGTACTTCCGGTCCGTCGCCAATTACTTTTATAGCTATATTACAGGAGGAACCGGCCGTTTTTAGCGGAAAATTAAAGGTCCCCTCCTTTTCCGGCGTACCTCTGGCGATCAGGGTAATGGCACGTTTGCCGGCCGCCGTAAAAGTTCCGGCCCCGATAAACTCCATTCCATTGACTTTTCCGGTAGTCAGCACCCAGGAGCCGGGTACTGCCACTGTCACCTGTACTTCTATTTTTGCGTCTGCCGCCACCGCGACCCCTACCTTAAAGGTACCCGTCACGAGGATGTCTGCGCAGGCGCCCGCCTTTTGGTCTACCGCGTAGATGGCCGTATTGGCCGGTGGCACAACAGGATCTGTTGCAGGGCCTTCCTGAGAGTGCTCTTTAGCACATCCCATCAGGAGAATAACTGCCAGCAGTGTGAGAAAAGCATAGGCGCGGTGTATGCGGAAGCGTGAGATCATCGTGGTTATGTTAATAGGGTGCAGGCACAAATATATCAACATAAATTAATAACATCTATCTTTAGTCATCCAATTTATTTTTTAACCCAACGAGGAAGATGGAGCGAGCATTTACACAAGAAGAATGGGACACCTGTATGAAAGTACTACAGGTCTTATCAAGAGACCCGGACCAGTCGCCGGACGATATGATGTTAAAAGGGCTGGTGACCAAGCTGTACAAGCGTGCCAAGAAGGAGAACAAAGCTGCCGTGGCAGCAGCCACCCTGGCGGCTGTAGCGCCACCGGCCGTGAGGATGACCTTACAGCGGCTGCAACAGATATCACAGAAGCAGGATATCCTGCGGCAGTACGATAAAAAGGAGGTGCTTTCCCAGACACAGCTCTTCAGGAAATATGAGTTGCCCGACACCGGCCTGCCGGCCGATAAAAAAGAAGACCTGACACTGACCACCACACAGCGTTGTTATACCTGCCAGGCGCCCTATCAGAAAGTACATTTCTTCTATCATATGCTGTGCCCCGTTTGTGCGGAGCTGAACTATAGCAAACGATTACAGCGTGCCGATCTTCGTGGGCGCGTAGCCGTAGTTACCGGCGGACGTATCAAGATCGGGTACCTGACCACCCTGCGGCTGTTGCGCGATGGCGCCCGCGTATGGGTCACCACCCGCTTTGCCAAAGACTGCGCCTTGCGTTTCAGCGAAGAAAAGGATTTTTCCGAATGGGCCCACCGCCTCAAAATAGTAGCGCTGGACCTGCGCAACCTGGGACAGGTGAACCAGTTCATCCACCAGCTGTATGCCGAAGAAAGTCATCTGGACATCCTGATACACAACGCCGCGCAGACGGTCAAAAGGCCGACAGCCTTTTACCAGCATCTTTTTGCCACAGAAGAAGCGCCGCTGGAAGCCCTGCCGGAGGCAGTGCGCCCCTGCCTCGCCCCCGCCCCGCCTTTCCGTTATCTCGGCGATGCCTGGGAACAACAACTACTGCCTGCCGAAATACACCAGTGCTTTCCGGAGGGACAGTATGATAAAGACCGGCAGCAGATAGACCTGCGCGCCAGCAACAGCTGGACCCTGCGCCTGGACGAGGTGCCACCGGGCGAAATGCTGGAAACGCAGCTGGTGAACGTGACCGCGCCTTTTATGCTCAACAGCAAACTAAAAGCGTTGCTGACACAATCGCCTTTCCCGCGTAGGTTCATCATCAACGTGTCCGCCATGGAAGGGCAGTTCAACCGTGGCTCCAAAACGCCTTTCCATCCGCATACCAATATGGCCAAGGCGGCATTGAATATGATGACGCGCACGTCTGCACAGGACTATGCGCTGGATGGCATCTATATGAATAGTGTAGACACCGGCTGGATCACGCAGGAAAACCCGCATCCCAAAAAAGAACGGCTATACGAAGAAGACGGATTTGTGCCGCCGCTGGATGAAACAGATGGCATGGCCCGCATCTACGACCCGGTAGTATCCGGCCTTGCCAGTCCGGAGATCCCGCTGTTTGGGCATTTCCTGAAAGACTATGTGCCCTATGCCTGGTAAAATTTATGTTGATCATCACCCGTAAAAGATATTTATATGCAGAATAATACCGTTGTATGTCCCGTTGATCATGTGAAGCAGACCTTCTCTTTCGACCGGAGCGATCTGGACCCTGTGTTGCAGTATCTGGAAAACAATGAGCCGTTGCCCGTTACCAATCTGGTATTTCCGGTAGGTACTGTTACCACCGACGGCCGGCTGGACATGTGCAAACAGCAGCTGGGCGTGGAAGGCACACAGCTGGTGACTGCCGCGCTCCTGCAAAACACACAGATCAAACATATCCTGATGGGCACCAATGCTTTCGGCAATCCCGGTGCCCAGGCTGTTGCAGACCTGGTAGCCGTGAACAATACCATTGAAACCGTTTACCTTGGCTGCAACTACATAGAGCAGGCCGGCGCGCAGGCGCTCTGTGAAGCCCTCAGCGGAAATCAGTCTGTCAGAAGCATGTGGCTCAAAAGAAATCCCATCGGCAGTCACAGTATGGAAAACATTGTACAGCTGCTGCAACAAAACCCGCACCTGCGTACGCTGGACCTGGTGAACACCTGTGTCGGCGAAGGTTTCCTGACACTGCTGGAATACCTGAAGAAAAACACGACCGTAGAAAGGCTGTATTTGAGCGGCAACTATCTCACCGCCGATATGATGGTCCCGGTGAGCGATATGCTCATGGAAAACAAACACCTGAAGTCTCTTTTCCTGAGCGTCAATAACATTGGCGACAAAGGAGTGGCGCACCTGATGCGTGGCCTGAAACAGAATACCACACTGGAACAACTCAGCTTGTCAAGCTGCGGTATTGAGGCCGAAGGGATGCAGCTGCTGCATGATCTGCTGCGTACGAGGCCATACCTGAAATGGGTGGATTTGAGTTACGCGCCCTCTACCAAAGCGCTGGGCGCCAAAGGGAATTTACCATTACATCTTTCCGCGATGAAAGATTTTCCGGCATCACCGGATAATTTCACGCATCCGGACAGCAAAGCGATTAAAAGCGTATATCGTTAAAAAAGGGAGGAAAATGTGACAGAACCGGGGAGAATCGAACTCCCACCTTCTGCTTGCAGAGCAGACGCTCTTCCCTTGAGCCACGGTCCGTCACGGGCGCAAACATAGAAATAATTCCGAATATTTTTTACCTGAATTTTAAAAAGCGAAGCCTGGTATGTTACCAGGCTTCGCTTTTTCGTATACCCGTGAAGGTTATCAGCAAAAATTGTGGAGGAACAGGGCTCGAACCTATATCTCCGGACGAGCAGTCTCGGTGTTTTTCCATTTTAAACTATCCCCCTGGATAGCGCAATAAAGCCGGGAAGAATCGAACTTACATCTCGCGGTTTGCAGTCGCGTGTTTTTCCATTAAACTACAGCTTATTGCGGGCGCAATATAATTAAAATGTGTATTGGTTCAGCTTTTCTGCTGATGATATCCTTTTTCGTGGTACGGTTGCAGTTCTTCGAGGCATAGTTTGTACAGCGCCTGTACTTCCTTTTTATAGTCCACCGCAGGATCTTTCGTGTCTGCCAATTCCTCTACGATCTCGTAGATAAAATTATCTTCCCCCAGCCGGTTCCAGTCTTCCTGCAACGCCGCATTGGGATGTGTGTTGGATGATAATTGCAGCCTGACCGAGTTCCATGCCCGGTCGAGGTCCATGCTGTGATGTATCCATATCCGGTTATTCTCTTTGCTGCGCACACCAAACACGCCCATACGAAAAGACATCTGCCGGTAAGTCTCTTTTAATTCCTTTTTTGATTTCATGTCGTTATCTCTTTAAGCTGGCTGTCAATAAATGTGTTGGCGGCTTTCAGGAAAGCCGGGTAGCCCGAAGGGGTTTGCCGGTTGATGTACAACAGCAACAAGCCGGAAAGGCCATATAACAAGGCTGCCTTTTTATTGGCCGCCACAGCGCTGCTCACGGTTTTATGGGCGATGAGGTATTTCCATTCTCCCTCACACAGTTTATCCAGAAAGCCGGTGATCATCGGAGCGGTATCCGGTTGTTTGTTGAGGTCGGACAACTTCTCCATAAAAAACAGTTCGAAGATGCCCGGGTATTGTACAAAATATTCGAGCCAGGCCAACAGGATGGCGCGCAGCTTTTTCTCCCCTCTTGCTGCTTTGGCCGTGCGTGTGGTCACGTATACGTTGCATTCCTCCTGAAAATCCTGTACACAAAGAAATACCAGGTCTTTCGCGTCCTTAAAGTAGTTGTACAACGTAGCGAAGGAATATCCTGCTTTTTCCGCGATGTTGCGTACGCTTACGCTTTTCAGTCCTTCACTTTTCAGGATCTCTTTGGTCGCTTCAATGAAATACCCTCTGATGCGTTGTTCCTGTAAGGCCTTGTTCTTCATAATTACCCTAACACATTTTTAATACCTGCAAAAATAATGAACACTGTTCAAATTTCAAAAAAGCCTGCTACCAAAACTTAGCAACAGGCTCAGCCCAAGCTGCCACAGGTGTGCAGCCGGATGATTTTTACCGGCAGAATATCGTTACATTTGTTAAGGCGATCGCACCCCAAAACGGCCCGACACCTCAGGAATTTAAATATGTTGTTATTGGGCTATCCGGATACTGCCGGAAGCCGGCAGATACCACAATAGCCCGGCCATCAATCACCAGAAAAATCATTTTAGCGGGAACAAATACCTTCCCTGGCCTGTTAACTTGTTATACAGCCATGAACAACGAAAAAACAAAAGGCATTGTCACCCGGTTGTTATCAGCAGCGGGTATCACGGTAAATGGAAACGACCCGTGGGACATTCACGTATACAACGATGATTTTTACGCCCGTGCTTTGTATGAGGGCTCTCTCGGACTGGGAGAATCCTATATGGAAGGCTACTGGGACAGTCTCCGGCTCGACGAATTTTTCTATAAAATATTGCGGTCCAACCTCGACAAGCGTGTCCGCAGAAGTCTGCGGCTGAAGATGGACATCCTGCTGGCGCGGGTGTTTAACTTCCAGCGGCCGGCACGGGCCACCCGTAACGGCCAGCAACACTACGACGCGGGCAACGATCTTTTCCAGAACATGCTGGACAAAAGGCTCACCTATACCTGCGCCTTCTGGGACAACGCCGCCACGCTGGATGAAGCGCAGGAAAACAAACTAGACCTCTCCTGCCGTAAGCTGCAGCTGAAGCCTGGCATGCATGTACTCGACATCGGTTGCGGGTGGGGAAGCTTTGCGAAATATGCGGCGGAAAAATATGGGGTAACCGTTACCGGAGTGACCATCTCCAAAGAACAGGTAGCCCTTGGGCAGCAGCTGTGCGCCGGCCTGCCCGTTACCATCCGGCTGCAGGACTACCGCCTGCTCAACGAAAAATTCGACGCCATTGTTTCACTCGGTATGTTTGAGCACGTAGGACCGCATAACTACAGCGAATATATGAAAGTGGCCGCCCGCTGTCTGAAAGATAACGGCCTGTTCCTGCTGCATACCATCGGCGGCAATGAAACCGTCGCCTTCACTGATCAATGGCTCAACAAATACATTTTCCCCGGTGCCGTGATCCCTACCATCCGGCAGATAGGCCAGGCCATAGAAGGCATTTTCGTGATGGAGCACTGGGAGAACTTCAGCGTCAATTACGATAAAACCCTCATGGCCTGGTTTGAAAATATTACCGCCAACTGGGACAAACTAAAAAGCCGTTACGACCAGACTTTTTTCCGCATGTGGAAATATTACCTGTTGTCCTGCGCCGCTTCCTTCCGGGCGCGTCACAGCCAGCTGTGGCAGATCGTGCTGTCTAAGAATGGCCTTCCTGGCGGATATCATTTTGCCGCCTCCCGGGAAAACAGCGGCCTTACATACGCCAATGCCATCAAGCCCTGACGCCGGAGGTGACCCGCAGGCTCCACTGAAAATACAGTTTACCATCAATCACATGGCGCCCCACTTTGGCAGCCACATCTGACCGGATGATCTCCTGTACGGACGCAGGAATATCGCTTAATGCATTCACCACATCAGCACTGACACGCGTGACGTAATGCCAGTGATCATCTACAGAATTGAACTGTACAATGCCCGTCAGCTCCTCCTCGTGTACGGATTGCAATTGCGCTGTTTCAAACCAGTCGGCCATCACACCGGGTTGCATACAATGAAACATGCCCGGCACATGCTGGTTATACAGCTTTCTGCGGGTAACAGCAGCGATCGTGTCCAATACAAGGTTGATCCATAAGTTCTGCTCCAGCAGGCCCCAGGCAGAAACTGCCAATCGCCCGCCGGGTTTCAGCACCCGGTTTATTTCTTTGAGTCCCTCCGTAATATTTTTAAAAAACATAATGCCGTTCCTGCATACAACGGCATCGAACAGGTGGTCATCAAAAGGCATAGCAGCCGCATCACAACAGACCACTTCAAAATTAGCGAGTCCCCTTTCTCTGGCTTTTGCCATGGCGATTTCCAGCATCCGGGGAGATATATCCGTTCCCGTTACCTGCACGTCCGGATATAACTGTGCAATAGATAATCCTGATTCTCCGGTACCGGTACAAACATCCAGTATCCGCGATGGATTTTTTAAGTGAAGATGTTGCAACAAGGCAGTTGTTACAGGTTTCAGAAAGAGGTTAATTACGGCTTCCCATTGTTTTCGGTCACTCGAACGACTATCCCAATAATCGCCGGGGTACAAAGCATTTTCCATGGTGGGTGGAATTAAAGGTTCACAAATAGGTAACAAATTACGGCACCGGCAAGCGGTACAAGCAACGCTAAAAATAGTCCCTGCAAGCGCAAAACAGCATCAGTATTAAACTGCAATGAGGATTCCTATCTTGTCTGCCAGCTTTAACAACGACGCTACATCCCAGGCTTATGGCGGATACCAGCGTCATCCGTAATTCAACGCCGGGGAGCTGATGTACGGAATATGATCTTATGTAATGCTAGTGATAGAGTAGCCCCTGTATACACGTTTTAAAACGAACCACGTATGATACACTTCAATTTGTTGACCAAAACCCTGACCTGCTGTTGCTGCCTGCTGCTATTGCATGCCTGTAAAAAAATAGAAGACCCCGCCAACAAGCAGCCAACCCTTTTCTTCATCGACTACCGGCATTTGGCCGGTGGAAATGACGGCGTGGCCGTGATGGAGCTGGACCCGGAATCTCCTGATTTCGGGAAGATCCTCCACCAGAGAGAGCTGGGGAAGGGAGTCTTACCACATCACCTGTATTTCAACCGCGATGAGAAAAAGCTCTATACGACCGCGCTGGGCGGCAGTTATCTCTATGAATTAAAAATGGAATGGAACCATGAAGGATACCCTGTCATCTATCAGGTAAATCCCATCAACACCGGTGGTAATACGGTGGGAGAAGATATTTTCTTCACCCGCAGCGGACAGTACTGGGTGACCTTCATGGGTGGCAAGGGTGGTATCCGCGATGGCAGCGTAGGTGTCTTTAATGCCCATAACAATCAGCTGATCAAAACCATCTCCTCCTCTGTGGAGGAGCATCCTGACAAATTCATTATGTATCCGCATGGCATCTCCATTTTTGAAGATAAAAATCTCGCGATGGTGACGTCGACCATTCATCCTGATCTGACCAGCGGTATCGGTAACACCTGTACGCTGATAGACATGAACACGTTCGATATCATCCAAACCTACCGTGTGGCAGACAGCGCCACGGACCTGTCCAGCCCCGTGGAAGTGCTGTTGCTCCGCAACGAGTACCCCCGCTATGCCCTGGCCAACACGATGATCGGCGGTGATATATGGATGGCGACTTTCAACGATGAAGCCCGGCGGTATAGCGAGTTTAAGCGGGTATTAAAAGGCTCCTCCAAAGGCCTGGGCTGGGCATTGGAGTTTTACATTGCAGCTGACAAACTGCTGTATGTGAGTTTTGGGCAGCCGGGAAAAATTCTGGTCTTTGACCTCAACTATCTTCCGGAACTAAGGCTGATACGGACTTTGCCAGCCGACAAAGGCGCGCATCACATGGCTTTTTTTAAGACTAAATCCGGCCGCTCCGTAGTAGCCGTACAAAATAATCTGCTTAACCTGCCCAATCTCAATGCCGGTACGATCGATGTGGTGGACATCCATACGGGTGAGAAGCTGGGCACCGTGGACATGCGCAACAAATACCAGCTATTGCCCGAATCCATAGAAGGTACGCTGGGCAAGGCACACTACATGCACCACTGATGGCATTCCGGTTACTCGTCATATTTCTGATAGCCACACTGCAAAGGTTACACGCACAACCGGCGCCTGTGCTCCCGCCCGACAGCATGTTGCCCCGCATAGCACGCAGCCATCTGCTGTTGCAGGCATATACGCTGAGAGCGCAGGCTTACCGGTTGAGCGCCGCCGCAGCTTTAGCGTGGGCGCCGCCAGTGGTAGGTGCCGGCACGTTTATGATCCCGTGGTCGGCCCGCCGCGTGTATAACGATATTGCGCTGGGCAGCAGCATCATACAGGCAGAGCAGGAAATACCGCATCCGGCGCAGCTGCGGAGCCGTTATCAATATCTTGCCTTTCAGGCAAACATGGAGCTGACCGCGAAGGCCATTGCCTTACATCAGTTGCACTTCACTGCCCGGCAACAGTATATCCGCCAGGTGATGGCCCTGCGAAAAGCAGCAACATTGCGGCATCAGGAGCAGATATTGTCTTTCCTCCACCAGATAGCGATGGCGAGGCTACCTTACCGGCAGGCACAACCAGCCGATGTGAGTACCGCTGTTGTGCAGCTTTCCGTCGTGCATAACCGTATCCTTTCTCAGGAAGCGCTGGCCGCCGGCTGCGAAGCCAGGTTGAGCAGCCTGTTACCTCTCTCTGTACCTTTGGCCACCGACAGCAATTACATGCCGGTGTTTACACCCGGCCACACCGATACGGCTTCGCTCGCGCTGGCCAACAAACGGATTTATCAGCTGGAAGAAGCCATACAGTGGCAATATCTGGGAAGGAAACTGCTCCGGTGGGAGCAGCAGCCGGGATTCAACATCGGCTTTTATCAGTTCTTTCCTGTGTCACCGCTGGTACCCAACAGTTTCAACATCATGGCCGGTATCCGGATACCGCTGGCGCCGTGGGCCGCTGGCTACCATCGCAGAAAGGCACAGGCCATCGCCGCCAACATTGTGTCGCTGGCGCAGCAACGTACGGCCCTGCTCCAACAAACACAGGCCCGGCTAACGACGCTGGAACACGATATCCATATACAACAGCAACGTATATATGGCATTACCGGCAAAATACTGCCGGCGCTGCAACTGGCGCTGGAAGCTGATATTGCGCGATATCAGGAAAACAGGCTGGACCTGACCACGGTGCTCCGTTCTATGGAGGCCGTGACCACGATGGAAGTGCTGCTGCACGACTACCGGCAACAGCTATATGAAATGATTATCACCTATGATTGGCTGCTATACCGTTGATGGTTTCTGCGCTGCTATCAGTATAAAAATAGGCCGGCGGGTTTCGTCTTTCATTTCCGGGTATTTCTCCAGCACCGCCGGTGAAGGTTTCGGTTCTTCCACGCGGGTAATCATAAAACCTGCATCCAGCAAGCCATTGATCAGGGTGGCAACAGTACGGTGGTACTTCACCACATCCGTATCGAGGAAGCGGGTTGTCCGACGGCCCTGGTCCTGATAATGATCTACCGGCCAGTGTAACCGTTGACCGGCAGCATCCAGGTACCAGTCCTGCGCCGCTATGGCGGTAAATACCGGATGTTCGGTAGAGAATACAAAATGGCCGCCTGCCGACAGGCAGTCAAATATTTTGCGGCAGATGAGATCGTAATGTTCCGAATAATGCAGTGCGAGGGAGCTCAGCACCACATCAAAGGAGCCGGGCGGGAAATCAATGTCTTCCATGGCTTCGCGCAGGTAGGTGATACCAGGGCCGCCATTGCGCAGGCGTGCCTGCTCCAGCATTTTTTCGGAGAGGTCCATTCCAATAACGCTCGCGGCCTGTTGTTCCATCACATAACGGCAATGCCATCCAAAGCCGCATCCGAGGTCCAGTACGCGTTTGTTTTGCAAAGGAGGCAGCAGGTTGCGGAACACTTCCCATTCGCCTGCAGCGTTGAGTCCTTCAACGGAGCGTGGCATCCGGCTGTAGTTTTCGAAGAAGCCGGGATCATCGTACTTATTTTCTTTCATGGTGGTTTACAGGTTATCCCAGGGTACCGCATCGTAGGCCCGTTCCAGTATGTCAGACAACGTATCCTGATTATTGTCGAACATATGTTGGTCTATCTGCGTAATCATCCCCCGATGGTTAACAGAGTTGGTATAAAACACGTTTTTATATTCGTGTAACTGCGACAGTGATATATTTCGATGGATGACCGCCACGCCGTGGTTCCACAGGCTGTCCGAAAGCAACTGGACCATAATGCCCGGCAGTGCGGGTGTGGCAGGTAATACAATGCTTTTTCCGTCATAAAAACCGACGTTCCAGATGGAGCCTTCGGAGATGTGCTGTTGTTCATCGACATACAACACATCGTCGAAACCGGCGGCCATGGCTTTACGGCGATAGGCTAAAATTCCGGAAACGATGCCGCCGTGTTTAATTTCCGGCAGCAGGCGTTTAAAGCGGGCTGTTTTTACGCTCAGCGGACGACTGGCCGGCTCTACCACCGGTGTTTTAGTGATCAGCACGTGCAGGTCTTTTTCCCTGATGTTCGTTTGTCCGAAGGCGGTAGTAAAAATATTTACCCGGATGGAACAGGATTCCTGTTCTTCCGTGATCCGATGCAGACAATCGATAATATGTTGTTCCGGCACGCGGCAACCAAACAGCTGACGGCTGCTTCCAGCAAGTCTTTCCAGATGAAGGCGTAGTCCCTTCACCTGTCGTTGTCGTACCTGCATAGCCGTAAAATGACCATACTGTAATGCCATCATTCCGGGCATATCTGCCAAAGTGAGTGGTCTGCCGTCCAGTTCCTGTACAAACATATTGTCCATCCTTAAAGCTACTTAAAGTTTGGCAAATGCCCTGAAAGCGCCGGTGTTTGGGTTTTTAAAAAGATTTTGATACTTTAGCGCCCAAACCAGCCATACCAACTTTTGTGAGCCAGGGGACATACTTTTAACTGATGAAGGGCAGTCAATATAATGAAAGGGAGATCGTTGCCCGTATAGCCAAAGGTGATGAGTCCGCGTTTGCTGTCTTTTTCCGTCACCATTACCAGAAAATTTATGAAGTAGGATTGATGCTGACGCAGACGGAATCCGTTGCCGAAGAGCTGGTGCAGGATGTTTTCGTGAAAGTATGGAAACAACAGGCGCAGCTGCCGGACATCATGGACATTCCTTCGTGGTTGTTCATCATCGCGCGTAACGATGCATACAAAGCCCTTCGTCGCAGTACCCGGCTGAAAGTAATATTAGACACGCTTGAACTACCCTTGCCTGTTTCCAACGAAACCGATGAGCAGATCATTTACCGCAATTACCATGAGCTGGTGAACAAGGCGGTGAGCCAGTTACCGCTGCGGCAGCAGACAGCGTGGCGTCTGAGCCGCGAGGAAGGATTGAAGCGGGAGGAGATCGCCGCCCGTATGCAGATCCGGCCGGACACCGTTAAAGAACATCTTTCGCTGGCCATTAAAAACATCCGCGGTTTTCTGGAATCCCATGATGCCTTCCTGATCGGGGCAGAGCTGATCTTCGTCTGGAGCCTGCAATCCCTCAATTAATTTTTTTTCCGGGACACCCCCCACCCGCTTTTCTTCCGGGGTCTTTATATAAACGGGACCGTACCACCTACTATTTACGCCCGCTTACAGCTTATATGGACCAAAATCGACTGGAATATTTATTTAACAGGTACGTTGCCGGTCAGGCTACGCCCGGGGAGCTCCGGGAGTTTGACCTGCTGATGCAGCAACCTGAACATGAAACCGTCTTAAAAACAAACATCGATCAGTTGTTCCGTACCACCAGCGGCACAGCCACTATGTCTGAAAAAGCCATACAGGCTACTTTACAGCACATTACCGGGAAGCCGGCCTCTTCGTCCGTCGTTCGTTACCTTCGCCGCAGCTGGTGGGCAGCGGCTGCGGGGCTGTTGTTATTAGGCAGCAGCACGTGGCTGCTCACCCGGCCCCGCCATGAGGTGGTGGCCCCGTTGGCCGACAAAGCACCTGGCAGCAATAAAGCAGTGCTGACACTGGCAGACGGCAGTACCGTAGCACTGGACAGCAGTGGCCAGCAGGTAATCGGTCAGCAGCAGACCACCATCCGTCAGTCTGGTGGACAGCTGCAATACAGCGTACAATCGCCCGGCGCCGGGACCAGCTATAATACGCTGACGACCCCGCGCGGCGGCCAGTTCCGGGTAATACTGCCCGACGGCACCGTTGTATGGCTCAATACCGCTTCCGCCCTGCGTTATCCCACTGCTTTCAGCGGAACCGACAGGACGGTGGAGTTACAGGGAGAGGCTTATTTTGAAGTGGCCACCAACGCCACACAGCCTTTCCGGGTAAAAACAGCCGCACAGGAGATTCATGTACTAGGCACCAGTTTCAACATCAACGCCTACACGAATGAAGCGAATACTGTCACCACACTGGTCAGCGGCCGGGTGAAAGTGAACACACCCGGAAAAGATGCCAGCGTTATGCTGGAGCCGGGGCAGCAGGCGATCGCCGCACATAACGGTAGCCAGCCGCTCACGGTAGCGCGCACCTTTGCGCCCGATGTTATCGCCTGGAAGAACGGGCTATTCCTGTTCGACAATGCGGACCTGGAAACAGTGATGCGTTGCCTGGAACGTTGGTATGACGTCGAAGTAAAATATGAAGCGAAGCCCGATATACACTACACCGGGCAGATCGCCAGAAACCAGCCGTTGTCCAAAGTAGTGCGTATGCTGGAACAAACCGGCCAGGCCCGTTTCAGGCTTGTCAGGGCCGGAGAGGGACATCAGGCAAAAGATATGATCATCATCCTGGAATAAAAAAACGGCAGGGAGGGCCACACCATGATACTAAATTAATACCAACCGCGACCTAAAAACAGCCACCATTAAAAAACCGGAAACGTTGGCGCGTTCCCGGTACATGCCAGATCTACATTGCCTGACGCCGGCTCGTATTCCATGGCCAGGCAGGATCATGATTTATTATAAACCATCATCGTAAATCCAAACGACACGAAGATATGAGAGAAAGTTTATTCTCCCAAGGGGGTTTATTGCCCCGTTGTATACCAATACCAACAACCAAAAGTCCGTCAGATCCCACCACCAGCCAGTCTGACCGGAACCGATTTAAAAAAGTGTTCTTAATGATGAAACTTACAGGAATGCTGTTGCTCGCCTTTTGCCTGCAAGTAAGCGCCCGGGTATATTCCCAGAAAGTGACATTAACGGAGCGGAATGCCTCCGTACAACAGCTCTTCAGCACCATCCGCCAACAAACAGGTTATCTGTTTCTGTACAGCAACGAAACACTGAAGCACACACATGCCGTTTCTGCACAACTGACAGACGTACCGCTGAAAGAAGCGCTGGACCATATTACCAGTAACCAGCCTATTACCTACAGCATCGAAGAGAATAATACGATCCTGATCAAACCTAAGCCGGTAACGGCCGTTCCGGCGCCTGTCCTCCAACGGATCAATGGAACCGTCCGCGACGAAAAGGGCATGCCCCTGATTGGCGTGACCGTCAAAATCAAAGGCACCAACGGCGGCACCATCTCCGATGAACAGGGCGCCTGGTACATACAGGCTACCGATGACGCCACCACCCTGCTGTTTTCCTTCATCGGCTACAGCAACCATGAAGAGCCTATCAAAGGCAGAACAGTGATCCATGTAGTACTCAGGCAACAAGACAAAAGCATGAACGAAGTGGTGGTTACCGGTTACCAGAAAGTGGAACGGCGGTCCCTCACCTCTTCTATCACTTCTCTCAAAACCGAGAACCTCAAAACCATCAACCAGCCCAATATCGACAAGCTGTTGCAGGGCCAGGTGCCCGGCATGGTGGTAATGAGCACTTCCGGCGCGCCCGGCGCGATGCCGCAGATACGTATCCGCGGCACGTCTACCTTAAGTGGCAACACCCAACCGCTGTGGGTAGTGGACGGTATCATCCTCGACGATCCTATCAACGCCTCTGTAGATGATATCATGACCAACCGTAACCTCATCGCCTCCGGCATCGGCGGTATCAACGTAGAAGACATCGAGTCCATCAACGTACTGAAAGACGCCGCAGCCACCGCTATTTATGGTACCAAAGCTGCCAACGGCGTCATTGTACTGACCTCCAAAAAAGGTACCGCCGGCAAAACCCGTATCAATTTCAGCAGCTTCGCCACCGTAGGCATGCGCCCCCGGATAGAGGACGCCTATATGATGAACTCTCAGGAACGGACCGGCGTAAACCTGGAAATGATGCGCCGCGGCGTATTAACCGCCACCTCTCCCCGCGCCGGCGACTATGGCACCGCCACCGATTTCGAGCGTGCCCTGATAGATGTGCATGATCATAAAATGAGTTGGGCCGATTTTGAAAAAAGAGTAAATCAGCTGGAACAGGTGAACACCAACTGGTTTGAATACCTCTTCCGTAATTCGTTCACGCATCGTCAGAACCTGAACATCTCCGGCGGTAACGAGAAGACGACGTTTTATCTCTCCGGCAGCTACATGGACGAACAGGCCACCGCCCTGCAAACAGGGATGAAAACCTATACCGGCTCCCTGAAAGTATATACCAAACTGCATCCTACCCTTCGTGTAGGCGGTATGCTGGACCTCAACCGTCGTGATAACAGCAGCTTCTTTGCTACCGACTCCCGCGAGAACCCGTTTGAATGGGCTATTTATACCACCCGTGCGCAGAACGCCTATGATCAAAACGGGCAGTACAACTATCTCTATTACAACGGCATTAAATACAATTTCCTCGAAAACCGCGACTATGGCTGGCGTAACTCACAAAACTTCAGCATCCGCGGCACAGTAGATATTGAGTGGAAACCTATTAATTCCCTCATCTTCGGCAGCCTCTTCTCTTTCACCAATCAGAACACCACCGACGAAGACGTCGCTACTGAAAACAGCTATTTTGTAAAGAGCAGACAGCGTGACTACTTTACCATTATAGATTACAAAGGAGTACAGCTATGGAAAGAAGGCGGCTACCGCAAAGGCCGAAACAACAATAATAAATCGCTTACACTCCGTAATCAGGTATCGTTTATGCCCGTACTGAACGCCAATCACCGTTTTGATGTGATGGCCGGACAGGAAATCCGTACATCCAAATACGAAGACGAAATGACTGAGATATATGGTTATGTACATGAGCGCGGCCGTCAGCAGATGCCACAGTTTGACCTGATGAAACAGATAGGCCGTCCTTATTGGTCAGAAAGCCTGAACCAAAGCGCTGCTGTTTCTTACTTCGGTACTACCGGCTATACTTACAAAAACCGTTATACGGTTAGCTTCAACGCCCGTACCGATGGCTCCAACCGCTTTGGTCTTCGCACCAATCAGCTGTTCCAGCCGTTATGGGCAGTAGGCGCCAACTATCAAATGAAGGAAGAGAATTTCTTCGCTAACAAGGACTGGTTGAGCTACCTCACGCTTCGTGCTTCCTATGGCAGCCAGGGTAACGTTGCCTCCCAGGCATACTCTGATCTGGTAGCTACTATCGGCAAACCCGATCTGGCCAATACCGACAACTACCTCGTGATAGACGCTCCGAAGAACCCCAACCTGAAATGGGAGAAAAACTATACCGCCAACCTGGCATTGGAAGTTGGGTTGTGGAAACGCCGTGTGATGGCTACTATAGAATGGTATCATAAGAAAGGCGTGGACCTGCTGGGCAGTAAACGCGTATCACAGGTATCCGGCTTCAGCACCCTACAGGTGAACTGGGCTTCTATGAAAAACTCCGGTCTGGAATTCTCCCTAAGCACCATCAATATCGATACAAAAGACTTCCGCTGGTCTACCAACATTAACGCAGGTTATAACAAGAACGAAGTACTGGATGTTTATTCCCGGCCTGAAGTTGACGGGTTGACCAATGCGCAACGTTCCAACTATGCCGCTTCTGCCGTTGTCGGTAAACCAATCAATGGTCTCTGGTCTTACCGTTTTGCCGGCCTCAATAAAGACGGGCGCGCCACCTTTTACACCGCCAAACCTGGCGAAACCGTTTCCAACGGTATGCGCAACATCGAAGGTCTTGTATATTCCGGTACTACCATGCCAACGATACAAGGTGGTTTTACTAATACTTTCTCTTATAAAAAATTCACGCTATCGGCATTGTTTATAGGTAGTTTTGGCAACGTAATACGGTTACGTAACCTGTCCGCCAACAGTATCTTCCAATTTCCGGAGCCTACCCAAAACTTGCCTGCAGAGTGGGTGGACCGCTGGCAGCAACCAGGTGATGAGCAAAGAACCAATATACCCAAACTGGAGGGAGAAACCAATGTTGCGGGGTTAAGCGATACACCCCCCTATAATGCCACTATGTATAATAACAGCGACCTCCGGACAGTCAAAGGAGATTTCATACGTCTGCAGAACCTCTCACTCAGCTATGATCTATTCAGTCCCCGCCTGCGTAGGATTGGCATCCAGAATATGCGCTTCATGATACAGGGTAACAATCTCCATGTATGGAAAAATAGTGACCTGAAAGCGCAAGATCCGGAAGCAACAGGTTCCGTGATGAAATACAACCTTACCAATTCGGCAAACGTGTCTTTCGGCAATACTTACCTGCCAATACCACGTTCCTATTCTTTCTCCTTTTCCTTACAGTTTTAAAAACAGATGCTATCATGAAATTTAGATATCTGACACCTCTGCTATTATTTTCACTGATTTTCACCAGTTGCAATAAAATGCTGGACATCAAACCAGTGAACCGGATGATGCCGGTGACCATATCAGACTATGAATCTGTTTTGCTGGGAGGCTATCCGCGGGTAGATTATTTTATGAAGTCAGAATTGATGACAGACAATATCTACGCTAACATGAACATCGTTGCCTCCCCACAGCGAGACCTGGACCTCTGGTTTACGTGGTCATCCTCTAAACAATCGGATGGCAGCGAAACGGATCCTTATTGGGGACAACTTTATACTTCTATCTATTACGCCAATACTGTGCTGGATAATTTTAATGACCGGCAACCGGCGACCAGTGAAAAAGAACAATATGAAACTGTAAAAGGTGAAGCTTATGCCTTGCGGGCATGGTGTTACTTCTACCTCGTGAACTATTATGCGGAACCTTATAGTGCGGCTACTACACAGGCCTATGGGGTGCCGATGCCGTTGAGTGCGAAAGATGTTCATCAACATACACAAAACAACGTACGCGAGCCGTTGGAAAAAGTATATGCACAGATACAGTCAGACCTTGGACAGGCTTCTGAACTATTGGCAGGCAAAAATACCCGTAACAGGTTTCGCTTTGATGCCAACGCAGTACAAGCACTGCGCGCACGCGTCTTCCTTTTTATGGGCGACTATGAAAAGGCCATTGCCGCAGCCACCGATGTGATTGTAAACAAGCCTTTAGCTGATATGAACAATATGCAGGCTTACATCGACGAAAAAGGTAGTACCCGTGCCTTTTTTGGCAATACAGGTGTCATTGATGCGGGAGACAATAAAAACGAAGTGTTGTTCTTCACGGGAGGCCAGGCCAATATGAATATTTATTATCACAGCAATTATATGTTCAGGCCATCACCAGAGCTATTTGCATTATGCAACCGCCCTACAGGAGGGAGCGATTACCGCCGCTATATCTTTGCTACTTTTGCAGATCCTACCACTACAGATGGTAAAACAAACGGTCCCACGTTATACAATATGTACTCAAAACAGGAAAATCCCTGTTATTATATTGGCCTGAAAGTGAGCGAATCATATGTAATACGCGCAGAGGCTTACGCCAGGCTGAAAAAGAAAGATAACGCCATTACAGATCTCAATGCACTGTTGATACGCCGTATACGAAAAGGAGAATTTGTACCACTGAAAGCTACCGACTTTACTGACGAGACTTTACTTAACCGTGTTCTCGAAGAACGCCGCCTGGAAACGGCCTTCGAGGGTGGTCTCCGATGGATGGACCTCAGAAGACTTGGTAAGCCGGCTATCTCCCACGTATATAAAAACGGAGTGGTGTATGATTTAAAACAAAACGATAAGCGGTATCTCTTGCCACTTCCTCAATCTGAAGTTAATAACAGTCCTTCAATCCCATTAAATCCCTGATCTCAAGCATAAAATAAGATAAACGATGAAACCAATATACATTACCCTACTTGCCCTGGCAGCATGCTGCATGGGATGCTCCAAAGAGCCACAACCAGGGTTTACGCCAGAACCAGGCATTGAACAACAATTTACTCCCCCCGCTAATGCTCCCACAGAAATAAAAGAGATGTACGGCAAGTATGGCGTATGGGTACGAATGGACTTCAATAACTGGAAAGAAGTAACCAACGGGGTGTTAGCAACAGACCCCAACAATCGTTGGGGCGCTACAAAAGTAGATACTGACCAACGGGAGGCGATCACCAATTATACACAGGCACTTCTCTCTAATGTCTCTGAGAAATTTGCCAAGAAATTTTTCCCACTGGAGCTTTTTTTTGTAAAGACCTATGGTGGAAGTTTCTGGCTGGAGGATTTTAAAGTACTGGGACGAAGCCGCCTGGTGATTACATGGCCGAATCAGTCATATGGTACTTTGCCCGTCACCGATCCTGTCAATCATTATTACAAAGACTCTTCACTGGCCCGCTCTGTCTGGGGCTTTCTTGGCAACATGTGCGCTGCCAGGTTTGATGCCCCCATCACTGAATTTGCCATTGCAGGCAAACCATATGACAACGGCGAAGCAAGAGAAATTGTATTTAAACAGTATGAAAAAGACAGAGATCAAGATGCCCGCGACAGAGCCATGGACCTTATAGCGCTCAATGGCGGTTTTGTTACCTCTGTTGGCAGCTCCTCTTTTGAAAATGACTTTGGCGAATGGATGAAACTACTCGCTACTGAGTCATATACAAATATCAAAGCCCGATACCTGGACAACAGCCCAGCCCGTGCCCGTAAGTATGAAGTGATCGTCCGTTTCTTCAAAACTTACGACTGGGATATTCAGGCTGCTGGTAACAAATACCGGGAAAAACTGGGCAACTAATTCATTTCTTCATACATCAACATCAGCATAAACCAACGATTACATGAGAACATTCGCATTGACAGCTGTCTGTTTGTTGCCCGTTCTGGCATTCGCCCAGGAAGGTCCCTACACAATCAACGGCAGCATCGGCAAAGAGAACAAATTTGAGAAAGCGTACCTGTACAGCAGCAACAGCAAAGGCAGGGTTATTGACTCCGTGGCCATCAACAATGGCAGCTTTACCTTTACCGGTAAAACAGATGTCCCCGCGAGAGCCTTCCTTTTCACCGGTAATACCCTCTCCTCTTCCTTCACCGCCAACCGCCTCGTGTTCTATCTGGAACAGGGCAACATCCGCGTAGAGAGCGCAGACTCCATCGCCAATGCCACTGTGAAAGGCGGCGCAGCCAATACCGTGCATCAGCAATACAAAGCTGCATCCCGCGACGTTAACAAACGCTCCGATGCACTCAGCCAGAAATACTACGCCACGCCGGTAGCAGAACGGGAGCAGGAAGCTTTCAAACAGCAGTATCAGGCCGATAACAAAGCAATTGCCGCTGCGCAACAGAAAGTGGTGACCACCTTTATCAAAGCGCATCCTAATACGGCTGTCAGCCTCGATGCCCTGACCGAATGGGCGGGCTATGATCCGGACCCCGTAGTAGTGGAACCGGTATTTAAGCTGTTGTCGCCTACCGTGCGTAAAAGCAAAGCCGGCGAACATTTTGCCGGTCAGTTAGAAAGCCAGCGCAGAACCGCCATCGGCGTAGTAGCACCGGAGTTCACCCAAAACGATACCCTGGGCAATCCCATAGCACTGAAAGATTTCCGCGGTAAATATGTACTGGTGGACTTTTGGGCCAGCTGGTGTGGTCCCTGCCGTCAGGAGAATCCTAACGTGGTAGCAGCCTTCCATAAGTTCAAGGACAAAAACTTCACCATCCTCGGCGTATCCCTGGACAATGAAAATGGCAAGTCATTCTGGATGCAGGCCATCCATGACGACAAACTGCAATGGACACAGGTATCTGACCTGAAGGGATGGAAAAACGAAGCCGCCAAAATGTACGGTGTGCAAGGCATTCCGGCTAACTTCCTGATTGGCCCCGATGGTAAAATCGTTGGTAAAAATCTCCGTGGAGAAGCCTTAGAGAAGAAGCTCGCTTCTTTGTTACAGTAATATTTTCAGCAGCCGTTTCTATTTACAGGAGCGGCTGCTTTTCTTAATCCCCCGCATCCGGGAAACACTGCGGCCCCGCCGCCCCGCCCCATACTCCAGCACTACCTTGTCCGTATACCGTATAGCGTTTATAGTCTGTCAACGGCTGATCACACATATTATAAGCATACATGCCCAAACCACATTTTAAAGGTAAATAGCTTAAATTTAAAGTACACCAAATCCGTTGTTTATGTCTGGTCCCGGTTTCGATTTTGAGCATGTTGGCAATCAGGTGCCCGTGCTGGAGAACTATAACACTTTCACCACTCATCCTGTGCTGCAAACCACGCTGCGGGCCTATGGCGGCGGCTGGGCAGCGCCGCTGGCCACCGAGCTGGGGCAGCTGATGGGCAGCCACGAATTCCAGGAAGCCGGTACGCTCGCCAATACTTATCTACCTGTACTGCATACCCATGACCGTTTCGGTAATCGGCTTGATACCGTGACCTATCACCCGGCCTATCACCAGATGATGACGGCCGCTATCCGGCATCAGGTACATTCCATTGCATGGACGACCAAAGAAAGAGGTGGTTATCTCGCGCACAGCGTGCTGTCCTACCTGAAGCAACAGATAGACGAAGGCAGCAGCTGCCCGCTGACCATGACATTTGCCGTTGTTCCTTCGCTGCAGATAGCACCTGATATCGCCCAGGAGTGGCTACCGCTGGTGCTTTCCAACCGGTACGACGAGCGCCATATTCCCTACACCGAAAAAAATGGCGTCACCTTTGGCATGGCCATGACGGAGCCGCAAGGCGGCAGCGACGTCCGCGCCAACATCACCCTGGCGCAGCCCATAGGCAACGGCATTTATCATATCACCGGCCGTAAATGGTTCTGCAGCGCTCCCATGAGCGATGCTTTCCTCGTGCTGGCACAGGCGCCGAAAGGCCTCAGCTGTTTCCTGGTGCCGCGCTTCCTACCCGATGGCACCAAAAACCAGCTACGGTTCCAACGATTGAAAGACAAACTCGGCAATCGTTCCAATGCCTCCGGCGAAGTGGAGTTCCACAGCGCCTGGGCCCGGATTATCGGCGACGAAGGCCGCGGTATCGCCAATATCATGGAGATGGTGCGCCACACCCGGCTGGACTGCGCCGTTGGTTCCGCCGCCACGCTGCAGCGCGCGCTGGCCGAAGCGATCCATCATTGCAAACACCGGCAAACCTTCGGCCAATCGCTGCTCAGTCACCCGCTGATGCAGAATGTGCTCACCGACCTGGCACTCGAATCAGCCGCTGCCACCACCTTCGCGATGCGCCTTGCCAAAGGATTCGATGACGCTAAAACCGACGAGGCAGCGTGGCACTTCACCCGCATCGCTACCGCGGTGGGCAAGTTCTGGAATACCAAACGTGCGGTGCTCGCCATGGGCGAGATCGTGGAATGCCTCGGCGGCAACGGTTACGTAGAGACCTCCATCCTGCCCCGCCTCTACCGCGATGTGCCGGTCAATGCCATCTGGGAAGGCTCCGGAAATATTCAGGCGCTGGACGTGCTGCGTGCCATGCATAAAGAACCACAAAGCATGGAGGCGCTGATGCATTACTTTCAACAGGGAACAAAGCTGCATCCGCTGCTTACACGGCATCTCGAAGGGCTACAACAATTGCTTTCCCAAGCATCGGATTATGAACGCAAGGCGAGAGTCATTGTAGAGAAAATGGCGCTGGCCATACAGGCGATCGAGTTGATACAAACGGCTGCACCTGCGACGGCGGAGATGTTCTGCCAGGCACGGTTGCGGCAGGACAGGCAATTGACATGGGGCGCACTGGAAGAGATGAATGGCTGGGAGCAGGTGGTGACTTCCGTCTATGACGGAGAGTGACAAGATTCCGGAACAGTGCAATTGAAAAAAAACGACTGGATTCAAAATACAGGTGATTTTTTTGTATTTCAATTCCGATCAGTTCAACTAAAGCCTACGGTAACATGCCAAATTAAGGACATAAATGTCGCATTGCAATTCCTTCCCGGCACTATGAGCATTGGTCGCCTCAAAGCATCATCCCGGCATAGTGTTATTAAAATCCGAATTGCACTCAATCATAAGGGGCGGGATCACGTATTTCAATTCCTGTCAGAACAATTAATATCAGATCATTAGGCTTAGCAGGCAACTAAAAACAATAGCTTTCCATTCCATACAGGACAATTAAAACGTTGATGAGGCCCAGGCGTCTGGTAAAGACGATAATTAGTTTCCATTCCATACAGGACAATTAAAACCATGGTTCCCCTAAATACAATAACCCGTTTACGCCAACAAAAAAATCGCCGACCTCCGATGGCAGGATTTGCCCCGCAGATCGACGATTTATTAAAATGAACACTCAATCATACTTATAGGCAGACATCATCTTCATCAGCTGCTCTTCTGCTTTCTCCAACGCATCCGCACTTCCTACTGCACCGGGCACATAACTCTTCGCGGTAGGCGTCACAAAAAAATCAGCTTTGGCACTTAAATCAATGACCGGCATAGCCTGCGGCCTTTCGGTGTCTACACGAAGATCGCCGCGGATGGCGTAAGTAATCTGATTAGCGTTGTCACTGATGGCGATAGCGATGATACCCATCGGATCAAAAGTGCGTGACTGATTGGTGGTGATCCGCCAATTGATGAGGGCTTTCGCTAATGCGGGGATAATCTCTTTTCGTCTGTCTTTCGGACAAATGAGACAGTTACCGAAGATATTCTTCCCTTCTTTCCAGCCTTCTTCGCGAAGCTTGGCTTCCATTTCGGGATACAGCTCCGGTTCAAACTTATTCGTAGAAACACAAAACAGTGTACGGAGGTCTATCGCCATATCATATACGAAAAGTCCGGATGCACGGGTTTGGTCCTGTATGAAAGCCCTGTTGGGCAGTGTCCGTGTATTGGAAGTCAGCCATTCTTTCAGTTCTTCCTCACTCAGTTCCGGGCCTCGCTCCTTACCGGATGTCCAGTGTACCTTCACTTTGTGATTGCCGGTATGAGCGGTACGGTCAAAGGAGATGTTCTCGGTAGGATTGGCGATACCTCCCAGTAACGGATGCAATGGCCGCATCGGTGAGATAGACAGCGGGCTTCTGCGTTTCACCGCCATGATATTGGCGCCTGCCTTCATGTAACCTCCCAGCAGCTGATCTGCAAAGGTGGGATCGCAGGGAGAATGTGGTTCTTTCTGGTTCGCCTTATTCTCTTTTTTGTCAATCTCCCAGTTAAAAGTAATGGCAGCAAAAGGCATATTGAGCCCTTCCAGGACGGCGCGTTTGATCTGTTGTCCGCTGGAATAAGCCATGCGCTTACCGGTTTGAGGATCATAGTAGAACTTCTGCCCGTCATTGACGGCAAAAACGGTGTGGGACACATGTCTGAGCCCTCTGAGATAGATAAATGGTGTATGCATAGTATTTTAATTTTCGGAGGAGCGGTAAGAAAACTGAAAACGGATGAGGCTAAGGAACAACGGGAAATGGTCGGATGGCATAATGATCGCTTCCTTTACCACATGCTGAAGGGTATCTCGTACTGCGGGCACATCGTCCAGCATCTCTGTCAGCTTATCGACAAACTGTGTCAGGCCCCTGGACTCCCGGATTTCTTTGCTCAGCTGGACTTTAATGGTCCTTCCTTTTTTATCACTTCTGCCAAACTCTATCAGTGCTGCGGCTACTTCATCGGCCAGCGTCAATAATTCCCGTTTGTTTAACATAGCAATCAACCAAATTTTGAATGTATAAAAATAAAATGCAGTGTCTTTTGTGTAAACGAATTCCTTTCCACCACCGAAGGGTTTCGGCATATACATGCGGAGGGTCTTTGGTTCCAGCGCTTTCAGGCCAATAACTCCCAGCTTACAGGCAGCTCTGAAGTCGTAATATGTTTCCAGCTTTTCTATCTGGGGCACTTTTAGCAGGGTGTTTTCACCCAGGAAAATTTTCTCCCGCCACTCAAACAGCTTATTTATCTCCGAAGGCACCAGGCATATAAAACCAAGTGTGGTATTGGTTTGAGAAAGATTGTAGGCATACATCATCAGAGACGCCAGATGGCGAAACCGCTTTGCCAGCTCAAAGGTTATTTGCGCCCAGGGTTGCGTCGGGATACTCCATTTCCCCATCACCTTTTCCGGTTCAAATGGGAGTCGACGGCCTGTTTCAAGGAATTCCCTTCCATAACAAAGCCAGTTTCCATTCCAGGTTTCTATCTGTTTATCTTTTAGCCCCTCTCTTTGTTCCAGGTAGGTCCGGTAATGTTCCCAACCTTCATACAACAACCAGAGCACTTCTTCCTGATCAATGAGCAACACATAACCACCTTTCACGCCGATGCCTAATGCTGCGCCGATCCATGATGCATACATATCTTCCCGATCGATGTTATGACGCATGCCCGTCAGTTGTCCTGAGGTGGTGGCATCCGTATCTTCAGCAGGACCGCCCACATAGGTGCCCATATACACCCGGTTGCCCTGAATCCTTTCTCTGAGCGTTGCCAGCTGGGCTTGTGACTGGCTTCCATGTGAAGCAGCCGCACCTTTTTCCGGTGCATAGTGAAACGGGGAGTTCGCCACATGCATGAGGTGTCCTTCGTCTTTAAAAAAAGTATCGAAAAACGCATGCAGGAAAAATTCTTCTGCTGTAAAACGTTTCTTTTTACGCAGGTTATAATACGTGAGGAACTTTCTGCCGATATAACTCGTATACATACACTATTGTGGTTTTTCATCGTTAAACATCAATCCCTTCTCTGCGTGGGACACCCTCGACTGCTTTACCACAAAGGGTTTAGCACCAACCTCCAACTGGTTCTTTAATTGATGCTTTTTGACAAGCCCCCACTTGATGGGGATCTCCATCCTGCGCTGCTGCCGCCAACCAGCTTTAGTGTAGCGCGCCACATCTTCTTCCAGAATACAGGTAAGCGTATCAGTGTCCATCGTCATAGACAAGATGGGATTACGGGTATCCGTCAATTCCCGGATCACATAGCGGCCGTTGCGAAAAATCAGGTGATCATCTATTTCCCGGGGGGTAAGTGAAGGATACAACGTATCCAGCTTCTGCTGAAGATCACGTTCCTGTAGTTCGCCATCGGGTAACAGCTCATAACTCGTCTCCACTATCTCCCTGTTGTAAGGCCGGCAATTGCCGGCAGGCGCCAGTACATAAACCGGCTTCCGCATCTGATGGCGATGCTCACTCCTTCTGCGGTGTATTCTGCCCATCCGCTGTATCAGGCATTCCAGCGGGGCACACTCCGTGACCAGCAGGTCAAAACTGATATCCAGACTCACTTCTACCACCTGTGTAGCGATGACGATGCAGGGCGCATCGGCTTTATCAAGTTTCTCCAGTTTCTGTGCTGCTTTATGCCTGAACGTCCAGCTGAACCGTCCATGTATTAACAGTACAGGGATGTCTTTAAACATTTGCGCATACTTCTCGTAAGCATCCTGCGCGTCGCCAACGGTATTAAAAACCAACAGGCATTTATCCCCTTCGTTGATTGCTTTTTGTAGGATATCCGGAACGGTCCTGTCATCCGGGATGCGGTGAATAGTATGCCGGTTATAGCTATCCAGTACCTCTGGCGGCGCCACCACCTCATACACATTTTCAGGGCCTCCTAATATTTCCAGGATGGCATGGTAAAGGCATCGTGGCATGGTAGCTGTACCGATGTGAACACGGCAATTCAGTCTCACTAAGGTTTTGACGATTTCCAGGACCATTGCCTGCGTAAAATTTTCGTAGGTATGAATTTCATCGAGGATCACGTCACATCCTTCCAGATCCAGCATCATGCTTTCAAAGCCGGCAATGCCCAGCACGATAGCCGCCACCTGATGTGGTGTCATTACCTTCACCGCCGCTCCTGCCAGTGAGGGCGCCAGTCTCTCTTTTTTACCTTCTGCCAGTTCCGATGTCCCATGCTGAAGGTCCACAACAGTTTGCAGCAGTTCTCCCAGTCGTTGCTGCATAGCGTTACACGACGCCTGATAAGGCAGCATATAGAAAATCCTGCCGATACAACGCCGGACCAAAAACTCCGTTTTTCCGCTGCTGGTAGGATACGATACAATGGTATGGGGCCTCTTATCGTCGGCCGACAGCGTCGATAAGGGATACAGGTCGTTTCCCCGGCGGGCGTTTACCAGTGTCAGGTCCGGCTTTTTAAACAACCGGTCCAAACGCCGCTGTGTATTGAAAGTATAGGCAGAGGCAAAATGGTCGGCCGCCTTCAGTAAGCCCCGCCAGCGGGACCATCCTGCGGGCCTGCACGTGCAGTAATCTACGGCATATTGCAGGGCCCCTTCCGCTTCTTTCCGGGTGATAACGGGGCAATCATAGTTGAAATATTGAAGAATGCTACGGCCATACCCGCTCCATTCCTCCCAATCGTGCAGATGCTGGGATATCCAATGCCTGTCGTTATGGTCGAGGTCCAGAATCCCCTGGCGCCGCGGGTCATAGACAACCGAGCGGTGATGCCCGGCCACCATGTCAATTAGCACGTCCCATTCCTCCCGTGGGAACGCCGGCAGAAAAGCCAGTGACGACAACTCGTGCCGATGAACGTATCCCCCATCCACTTCTGCTGCCAGGGTGCCAGACTTCGTCTTTTGCAGCTTACGCCGGAAGTGAGGATGTGCCTTGCCCAGATCGTGTAAGATAGCGCCCTTGCGTGCCAGTTGATCGCAGAACGGATGCTGAAAGTGCCGGCACATGACATCTATCACCCACGCAACGTGCTTCAGATGCAGATATAGCTTCACCTCTCCATACCCCTTACTTTTGGCCATTATTTCCCGCCAATGGACCTTATCCTTCATTTCGTATAGGATATCCTGTGATCACCAATTTTCCATACATGGAGCGGCCTTCCCCAAACCGATTATGCCCCACCTTAAAGCCGGTAGCAGCGTCCGCTGGCTGCAATTCAAAGCCGCTGATGCCATTAAATTCGACTTCGGGCATCTGCTTCACCTCATCCGGAAAAAGCAGGTCCTCATTGCGACAAAGACAGATGGTTTGGTAAGATGCTCTTTCCGCATAGGTTTGTTCATCGAAAGCCAGATATAAGTGTGGCATCAGCAGTACGCCTCTTTTGAGCGTGCTCTGATTGGACTTGTAAATTCCTTTTTCTTTCGTGTATTTAAAACCTCCTTTAGACCAGGTCCTTTCCAGCTGAACATCTACACCGCAGTAATTCAGCCGGTGCCGGCGTATTACCCTTCCTCCTCCGGTCTCTTCCAGTAACTCAGGGAACAACTTCTTTTCCATCCCCTCTATAACAGATGGCGTTAAAAACTGCTGACTGAATGTTTCGCTGTCCCTGACGGCCGTCCATGGCTTGATAAACCCAAAAGGACCGCTATATTTCACTACATAATATTGCATACCGTGCTTATTTCAATGCGCCAAAGCCAATACCCGTGCAGTTGCCCACCCCTACCTCCCAGGCAAATGCTACCTGCTCCGGGGTGCCTTCCACTACCACCGGGCACATACTGGCTTTATTATTTATTGTTTTATAGGTGATCATTTTGGCTTTGGCATTCGGGTAGTCTGCATTAAAGGAAACAGTGACACCCTCGTCAGAAAGGCCTGCCTGGCAAAGTTTTCGTTTCAACACAGTGGTCATATGCTCTCCTGCGTCAGGATCGTTAAACAGCAGGTGCTTGTCTTTTCCGGGCTCCAGGTATTTCTTGACAAACACCGGACTGGCCGGGTAAAACTCTTGCCTGCTTTGAAACACCGGCGTTTCCATGATCGCGATGCCTCTCACTTCAATCCCGAAACAAATAGTGGGATCATCCTGAATCCCCTGAACAATCCTCTTCGCCAGCGTGGTATCATAGGCGGTGATAAAGAAATAGGAATCATCCCTGGCTCTGATTCCATGAGACATGATATCTACATTCTGAAGCCAGGAAAAGCTATACAGGCTTAACTTTCCATGGATGTCATTTTTCCTGCCGATCCATTTGTGCAGGGCACCTGTCAAAAAAACCTGATGCTGATTAAAATAGATGATACTTGGGCTTCCGCTAACGTAAAGCAGTAATCTCATAGTAAGGTTGTTAAGTATGGTTTGTCTTAAAAGGAGTGGAGGGATTTCCTGATATAACCGAATGGCAACTGTTGCGCTGAAAGCCTTACAGCACAATAACTATCTACCTGATAGTCTCTATTTGATAATCTATTTATAAAATCATCGACCAGGTATAACGCTGATAAAACTTCCCTTCTCATTTTGATCGAAATTTGTTGCATTTGTTATAACAACACTTTTATGAGACAGAAGTGGTATGGGAGGAATATTTTTTTGTTGGGGAAAACAAGAAGGTAAAAATTCTAATTCCAATTGGTCCAATTAAAGATCAATAACAACAATGTTATGGTTTCAATTCATCCATTGTCCGATGAACACAGGGGATATAGTACCTCTCTAAACATCCATCTCCATGAAAAAGTACTATTCCCCCCACCCACGTCAACTCGTCTTATAACACCCGTACGCCTCCTCCAGATCAGAATGATCACATTCCAGCGCCTTGCGGTCCCAGTGACTGGTATTGGCCGCCGCCTCGTAGGTCGATTGCAAAAAGGCCATCAGCGCAGCTTCCGGATCATCCGCTTGCTGCACGGCGGCATAAGGCAATAGGTACTCGCCCATCTCGGGACTGTAAAAAGCCGCGGCGGGTTGCACCGGTTGTGTGGCAAATTCGGGTGCGGCCGGATAGGCGTAGGAATAGAAGAATGCCTGGGGAAACTGATCATTGCCCGGCCAGAAACCACAGGAGCTGACCTCTTTGGAATAGGCCTCCTGCATCACGACGGCCGGCATATTCGGCATTTCTCCCTGATGCTCCGGCGCATCCCGGCCGGAGAAGCGGGTCACGGCCAGGTCAAAAGCCCCCCAGAAGAAATGCACGGGACTGCATTTGCCGGTGAAGCCGGCACGGAAGCGGGTAAATACGTTATGCATACGCACCAGCGCCTGCCAGAAATTCTCCATCTGGTGCTGGTCGTACGACTGATGCAGCTGGTCCTGCGTAAACGGAATGGCATCAGCCATTTCGCTGGGAACGGGGTGGATCGTCACGTCGATATTCAGCGACTGCAGCTTGTCAAACAGGGAAGCGTAGAAATCAGCCACGGTACGCGGCCGCAAGCCCAGCGCCTCTTTCTCTCCCCCACTGGTGGTGATCACCAGCTGGTGATGTATAAAATCGAATTCTATCTGGAAGATACCATGGCGATACGGCATACTGCCGGTGCTCAGGCCATAGGGATTGACATACAAGGTTACGTGCCAGGAATGGTTGAGCCACGGCATCTGCCGCAGGCGTATTTTCCCTACAATCTGCGTCCACAGGTGCACGGTGGCCAGCGTGTCTTTCCAGCTGTTATAATCGATGACCGGCCATTGACCGGATGACAAAGGTGTATGCTGCATGATGAATCCTGATGTTTCTTCAGGATAACAACCAAAACCCGCCAGGGGTTCTACAAATATTTGCCGATTATCTTGTTTTTTCTGACAAGGGCCGTCACACCCCAGCTCAGCCACCAACTGGACACAAAGGTGATGAGAAATTTAGGCCATGCCGTCAGTGGCATGTTCAGCAGCAAATACTGGCACCACAATACAAAAATATAATGCACCAGATAGATGCCATAGGCATTAGCGGAAAGCGACTGCCACCAGGCGCTGCTACGGTTCATCAGGCTTCTGAAAGTAGTCAGGAAAGCGATACCGCTCAGCGTACAGGACAGTATCCAGACGGACCGATATACGAGCGTGGCCTGCACAAGGCTCAACTCCTGCCGGGCCATCATGGCCGTCAGCGGCGCCTCGCTGCCTTTCAGTAACGTATATACGCCGAGAGCCGCCAGTACCCAGCACCACCAGTAGCGCACCAACGCTGAACCATCGGCGAAAATACTGCGGCCCAAACCAGGCGTTCCGATCAGCATCCCCAGGAAAAAATACCCGAAATAGAGCAACACCCTGCTCACCTGAAAATCAAAAGGACCAATGCCGGTCCAGGTACCAGCGTCTATCAGCAGCACTATGGGAACGTATAATATCCAGCTAAAGAGAAACCAATACAACACGAGTTTTCCCGGCTGTTGTTGCCGGTTGGCCAGCCATTGGCTCCAACGCTCCACGTTTCGCAGCAGCGGGAATAATGCCGCCATCGTCAGATTAAATACAAACAATACCCAGATAAACCAGGGTGGGCCTACCGGCCACGCCTCTACGGTAAAAAAATCAACCACGTAAGCAGGGATATCATGCTTCCCATGCGCGAGATAATAAGGAGGATAATACGCCAGCAACATCAACAGCGTGACCCCGATAAGAAAAGGGACAAACAAGCGGTAAAACCGGTCGCGTATAAATTTGCCGGCGCCTTTGTTTTGCAGGCTGCGAAATACGAAGATGCCACTGATCAGAAACATCAGCGACATAAAAAACACATCGTTGAAATCTTCAAAAATATCCAGTCCCCTGCTCCGGGCCACATCCACCACCGGATGCGTGGAACGGATATACGCGGTTTTGTCAAACCAGGCAAAGGTGGTATAGGCCAGCGAGGAATGGTGTGCTACCACCAATACGGTAACGAATGAACGTAGATTATCTATCCAGCTTGTTCTGTTGTCCATGCTACAATATATTCCTTTTCCCATGCTCCGGGAAGATTTATGGGACCAGCGGTAACCAGTCTTTAATTTATCATGTTAATCATCCGGTTTGGGCATTGATTTTGTTTGATTACATTTAGCGATATGAGCAAACACTTTTTATCCCTGATTGTACTGACCCTCCTGTGCCGCCTGACGAATGCGCAAAGCATGGACCCGGGCCTTTACTATAGCCGCATCAATGACCTTTTCCTGAAGGAATACGACTACATGAAGCCATTGGACAGCTTAAGCGCGTTCAATAACGATGAAGCGCTCCGTGGCGCCTATTACCAGCTCAGTGCCACCTATCGCTCTTTTATCGGCGATTATGCCGCCGCGTTAAAAGATTATAACGCCATGTATCCTCCACGCACGCTCCCTCCGGACACCGTGGCCAAACGTAAAGAAGCCTTCACCGGATTTCATGCGGAAGATGCGGTCACGAAGATACTCTCGCTGACGGCCAAACGCCGGGTGGTGATGATCAACGAAGCGCACCATATCCCCTACCACCGGCTGTTTACAAAATCTCTATTGCAGAAATTATATCAACAGGGCTTCCGGTATCTCGCACTGGAAACCCTCGCTTATCATGCTGAAGCACTGAACAAACGAAAATACCCGGTGCAGGGCGACGGCTTCTATTCCGCCGAACCGCTCTTCGGTGATCTGATCAGAACAGCCACCCGTTTAGGCTTTCGGGTGGTAGCCTATGAAGACACCACCGATTGTAGTGGCGCAGACTGCTACCAACAACGTGAAATAGCCGAAGCGCAAAATCTGATCAACCTCTTAAAGAAGGACCCGACCGCCAAAATACTGGTCCATGCCGGTTATGACCATATCATGGAGCAACCACGCAACGGCTTCAAAAGAATGGCGATGTATTTTACAGAGATGTCCGGCATCGATCCGCTGACCATCAATCAGGAAAGAATGTGCGAGCAGGATACGATCTCCCATGAGAACTCCTATTACGTAGCAGCGCAACAGCTATTTCGTATAGATCGCCCTTCGGTGATCGTGAAGCAGGACAGTATATGGGTGGAGCCGCGTTTGGCCGGATATTTCGACATAGAAGTGTTCCATCCCCGGTTCAGGATGAATGCCGGGCGGCCGGGCTACTTTAAGCTGGACCCGTCGAGGATACCGAAGGCGCTAACGCCGGAGGCTATGTTTAAAAACCGGCTGGTACAGGCTTATTTCAAGGGAGAAGAGAAAGACGGTATTCCGGTGGACCAGCTGTTGTATGACGGCAAAGGCCCGTTATACCTGATGCTGCCGCAAGGTGAATTTGAGATCATCGTCGGGGAAGACAAGCAAAATACGCTGTCCATCCGGCAGGAACGATAACATAAAAGGGTTGCAGAGAAATCTGCAACCCTTTTTAAAATATCTCAGTCGTCATCCCCATGATGCCCGTGTCCACGGCCATGTCCGCGCCAATGGCCTCTTCCGTGATCATCATCGTCATCGTCGTCATGATCGCGGTAGCGCCGGTAACGGTCATCGTGGCAATCGCGGATAAGGTCCTGACGGCCGTACCAGCCGCGGTATCTGCCATAGCGGTCCCGGTAATAGCCTGCATTCAGGTACGGTCTGGGATCATTGATCACGACCTTATATCCGCGGTACAGGTCATAGTGATAATAGCGGGGCAACGCGGGAGCGAATACCCAATCACCTTCATCACGGTCGAAATAAATAAACTGACGGCGGGGAATGTAATAGTAAGCATCAACATCGGGCAGGTAATAGTATTCAGCGTAGTCGTAGCCAACAGGGCCCCAAAGCGGCTGGCTGCCTACGTTTAAGTTGACATTAACACGGACCTGGGCTTGTGTTGTTGGTGCATAGTACATGCCAGCGGCCAGCAGGAAGGCCATCACAGCAAGCTTCTTCATAAAAATACGGTTTATACCGCTGTTAATGCGAATTTAATGCCAGATTCTGCAGACATCGGTTGCACCTTATTTGTTGTTATCTACCATCAGTTGAAAGATTGACGGAACGCCTGCGGCGTAAGGTTCGTCTTGGTTTTAAACAGTTTGCTGAACGACTGTGGGTGCTCAAACCCCAGCTCATAGGCAATTTCGCTGACCGACAAACGGGTGGTGGACAACTTTTCCTTCGCTTTTTTCAGCAGCATGTCGTGGATATGCGACTGGGTGCTTTTTCCTGTCAGCACTTTCAGCAGCCCGCTGAGATAATTGGGCGACATATTGAGCTGGTCAGCGATATACTGCACCGTAGGCAGTCCTTTGCCCATCAGGTCATCGCTGTTGAAATACTCCACCAGCAGCGCTTCCATCCTGTCCAACACCTGATGGTTGGTTATCTTGCGTGTCAGGAACTGGCGGTGATAAAACCGTTCGGAGTAGGTAAACAGCAGCTCCAGCTGGGCTATCATCACCTCGTGGCTGAACTGGTCCATGTTGCCGTGATACTCCTGTGCAATGTTCTGCATGATGGTGGAGATGATCGTTTCTTCTTTTTCAGAGAGATGCAGCGCTTCATGCACGGTATATCCGAAATACTCACACCGCTGTAGTTTTTTCGCCAGTGGCGTATTCCAGAGAAAATCGGGATGGATCAGCAACAGCCATCCCGTATGATTAAACTGGCCATCACTTTCGATAGAAAACACCTGGCCAGGCGCCACAAAAAACATCGTCCCCTGATCAAAATCATATTGCTGCTGACCGTATTTCATCCTGCCCGCGAAGTTGCGTTTCAGGGCTACGGAATAGAACCCCTGTACAATATATTTTGGTTCTTCGTCGTCGAGCCATTTCAGGTCTTCGAAGTTGATGACGCTGATCAGTGGATGCTCAGGGCTGGGTAAACGCCGCAGCTGATGCAATGCGCTGATGGTATTGAGCTGATAGGGTTGTGTGCCTGCCATGGGTTTAAATTAGTTACTTTTTGCGAATACCGCAGCAAACTCTGTGGCAAAATCTTCCATTTTTACCTTTCCGTTGGTAGCGGGTGGGTTTTGGTAGAAATCATCTGCCAGTATGCCGGAGTGGATGGCGTCATACAGCTCCACCAGTGCGGCGGCGGTGGCTGCGGGCACGCCGTGGGTGTCCAGCTGCTCCCTTACCACGGTGCCGGGAATCACTTTCCAGGTCAGGTCCGGCTTACCAATAGCTTTGCCCAGTATAGCGGCGACTTCGTTACAGGTCCGTTCGTCGCTGGTGAGGTAACGCACTTTCGGTGCATTGCCGGTGCGAAGTAGTTCCTCTGCCACGGTATCTGCAATGTCTGACGGAGATACCCAGAGCACTTTATCGTCTCCGCCATAGTTGGCGGCAATAAAGCCCAGGTCACGGATCATGCCGGCGAAGTTGTATAAATTATAATAGAAGCTGGTAGGACGTATATGCGTCACCGTCAGTCCGGGTACGCCATTCAATATCTTTTCCGCGTGGTGGGAGCCCAGGATCATACCGGTGCCGCGGTCCAGGTGGGCGCCGAAGCTGCTCAGGTACACGGCCCGTTTTACGCCGGCTTTGCCCAGCGCCTGTGCGTAGCTATTGGCAATCCGGGTATAGTATTCCACCGGTGTTTCCTGCGTGGCATAGTTGGGCGGGGTCATACAGTATACCGCATCGGCGCCGGCAAAAGTCTTTTCCAGAAAGGAGGCATCGGCAAGAGAGCCGATGGCGGCCGTAGCGCCGAGAGCTTCAATGGCGGCCTGTTTTTCGGGGCTGCTGCTGACAACGGTCACGGTATGACCTTTTTCCACGAGTTGTTGTGTCAATGGCTTGCTGATATTTCCCAGGGAACCTGTTACGATAATGTTCATGTTGTATGTTTTTTTGCTGTGACAAAGTTCCTATACCGGTACCGGCCCCACGAAGCCAAATCTACTTTTGTTGTAGCCAAACGTATGATTTTCCTGCTGAGGGGGAAGAAAAAACTAAACATTGGCTTATTTTATGTGTTAATTCAAAGTAATAAGCTATGTTGCAACCTTCTGTAGATTAAAAACGTGTATATCAATGAAAAGCAAGCTGTCATTCCTACTACTTTCACTGTTATTTTACCACTACGCCAATGCACAAACGGCCCCCGGTTTCAGAGAGCTGCTTGACAGTGCCATGGTTCGGGATGCAGACCTCAAAGCCCAACTGACCAAAAACAAACTTACTGTACTGGACCAGCATAAGCTGAAAGATGTTTACCTCCCCACCCTGGAAGTCAGCGGTATGGCCAGTTACCTGAACGCCACCGCGCGTGTTATTTCCCCGGAGCTTAACCTGCAACCGTTTCTTAACATCCCCGAAGGCAAGTACAATAACAATATCAACGTATCGGGTTTTTCAGGGCTGGCGAAAGCAGATGCCAAAATGCTGCTGTATTCCGGCGGTAAGGTGCGGCAGCTCAACAAAGCGCTGGAAGAAAAGCGGCAGTCCGAAAATATCCTGCTGGAAAAAACATCCGATGAAGTAGCCGCCGTTATCTCCCGGGCGTACGATCAGCTGGCACTGGTACATCAGTCCAAAAAAGTGCTGGACGAGGCCAAACGCCGGCTGGACGCCAACCGCAAAACAGCCGACAAAGCGCTGGGATATGGACTGATCACGCCTTACGACCATAAAAAGATCGAGCTGGCACAGGCCACCCTCGATTCCAAAATAGCGGAATACGAAGGAAAAAAAGAACTGCTGCTGACGCAGCTGGAAGTGCTGACCGGCATCGACAAAGAGAGACTGCGGCTGATAGCGCCCGTACTGGCGCCTGTAGCACTCAACGCGCCGCAGAAAACGATCGAACAACGCGCCGAGATACGGGCACTGGACCACGGCATCAACGCATCCGGCTTCAAAATAAAAGCAGAACAAACCTGGTGGATACCTAAAGTGCAGCTGATGGCATCTTCCTATTATATAGGGCTGTATGGCGCCAGGATCAAGTCATCTGACAATATCATCCCTCCTATTCCGGCCATCGGCTATCCCGGCCGCAAACTGGACTGGAAGCCTACCAACCTCAATATCTTCCCGATGCTGACAGCCGGTGTTGGTTTTAAATGGGAGATCTTCGACGGCCGCGAAGGCAAACATGCCATCGAAACAGCCCGCATCGACAGGGAGCTGCTGCAAAATCAGAAATACGATGCCATGCGCAAGCTGACCTTAAATCAGGCCAATAATCAATCCAATTACAACATCGCCAATTCGCAGATAGCCCTGAAGAAAAAAGAGAAAGAGATGGCGGATAATGCGCTGGTGCAGGCAGAAAAAGAATTCAGGTATGGCATGTCCAAATCGACCCAGCTGATAGAAGCAGAAAATGATCTCGAGGCAGCTGAACTGGATTATCAGAATGCCATCTTCAATCAACGCAGGGCGGCCGTTGAACTGATGCGGTCCACCCAGGAGCTGGACATCAGCAAATTGTATTAAGCCATCCCCATTACTCAAACTAATTACGATAAGATGAAAATAGCTACATCCATATTATTGATCTCTTCACTGGCCCTGGCAAGCTGCTCTTCCAAAAAGCCCAACAGCGATCGTTTCGAGGGCAAAGCCAAAAAAGATGTGGTGTCTTTTGCGCCGAAGGTTACCGGCAGAATTCTGAACATTTATGTAAAAGAAGGCCAGACGGTAAAGAAGGGAGATACCCTTGCCCTGCTGGACGTGCCGGAAGTTTCCGCGAAGATAGCACAGGCACAGGGAGCCGTAAACGCCGCAACAGCGCAGGAACAGATGGCCCGCAACGGCGCTACCGCCGATCAGCTGAAACAGTTACAGGCCAAATACAAAGGGCTAAAAGAACAATATGAGTTCGCCCGGAAATCATATGAAAGGGCTACTAATATGTTCAACGACAGCCTCATGTCTCCACAGTCGTATGATGAAGTATATGCCAAATACCAGGGCGCCAAAGCACAGTACGACGCCGTGATCGCGGAACTGGACGATGTGAAAAGAGGTACCCGCGTGGAGAAAGTGAACATGGCCGCCGGCCAGGCTTCACAAGCCAAAGGCGCGTTACAGGAAGCCAACGTGGCCTATTCCGAGCGTTATATCATCGCCACCAACGACATGGACATAGAAACTATCAGCCTCAACCCGGGAGAGCTGGCCACCGCCGGCTTTGCGCTGTTCAACGGCTACATCCCCGGCAGTACCTGGTTCCGCTTTACCGTTCCGGAAAGTAAGATTGCCGGCTATAAAAAAGGACAGGACGTAAAAATGAAAGTGTTGTACAACAACGAAGAACTGGACGGTACTATCGCCTACATCAAACAGCTGACCCGCTACGCGGACATTACCACTGCCTTCCCCGACTATCAGCCACAGGACGCGATCTACGAGATCAAAGTGCAGCCTAAAGATGCGGGCAGGACAAAAGACATACTGGTAAACGCAAGTGTTATACTGAAATAATCAGGCATGAAAGAATTTTTCCGATTGTTGAAACGGGAGTTTAAGCTGTTCCTCGGCAATTCCACCCTGCGCTCGGTATTTTTCCTGGCGCCGGTGTTGTATGCCACCCTGATCGGCTTTGTATATAAAGCCGGGAAAGTGGAAAATATACCCGTGATCGTTATCGACAAAGATAATACGCCGCTATCCGCGCAGCTGGTGGAGATGTTGGGCGACAATAAAAGCATTAAAACGCTGAAGTACCTACAGGAACCGGCCAACGTAAATGATGAAGTGATCAGAAAAGAAGCTGCCGCCGTAGTGATGGTCCCGGCGCGGTTTGAGGCCGACATCCTGCAGAAAAAATATCCGGAAGTGAATGTGTATGTGAACACCAGTAACGTGTTGACCGCCAACTTCGCCTCCAAAGCATTGCAGCTGACCATCGGCACGTTCTCCGCCGGTGTTTCCATCAAAGGGTTACAGAAGATGGGCATGCCCGCTGTCAGGGCAGCCACACAGTACGAGCCGTTTAAGACCAACTATATCACGCTGTTTAATACCACCAGCAACTACCTCATCTTTATGTGGCCTGCCATGCTGGCCGTGGTATTGCAGCAGGTGATACTATTGGCCATGGCCATCAGTTTTGCAGCGGAGTTTCAGCGGGGCTCTTTTGTAACGGAGTATGCCGGCATGCGGCGCCGGGCTTTCCCGATCATGCTGATCAAAGTGATCCCTATCTGGATATTCTCTATCCTGATCGTCTCGATCTATTACCTGATGCACATGTTCTTTAACGTGCCTATGCCGGAAGGTATTCTCAGCTTCCTATGGCTGACCGCTTTCTTTGTGGGCTCGGTATCTTTCATGGGCGTGTTTGTCAGCATCCTGATACCGGACGCCTTAAAAGCCACGCAGGTATTAATGGTGATTGCTTCGCCGGCATTTATCATCAGCGGCTTCACCTGGCCGCTCAGTGCCATGCCGGCATTTGTACAGGTGTTGGCCAACATCATTCCGCTGACGCCTTTCCTCCAGGCATTCAAAATACTGCTGATCCAAAAGGGCTCTGTGGAGCTGACCTACCCTTATATGCAGCATCTGGGGATCTTATTGGTGACCTATGCCCTCCTGGGATGGCTGGCATTAAAGATAAAACTGCGGTTCCTCTTCAGCACCGCCAAAAAAGAGTAAGTTGTAAGCCAGGCTTACAACTTACCCAACCCTGTATTTATTCTAAAGTACCTGTGCAATGTGATGTACATCCTGCGGTTGCGGCAGCGGCTTGTAGCTGGTAATGGCCAGCTGCGGCTGCAAGGCCACCATGAACGTATCGTAGGCGTCTGGCTGACCGGTCTGTTCGGGAGATACCAGCAACAGCCGGTCACCGATGATATGCAACAGCGTGAGCGGCGGCGTCACGTAATTTACCGCAACACGGTGCTGGCTGCGATCTTCGGTATCAGACTCGATCAGCTCCAGGTGGTACAATTCAAAGGGCAGTTCTTTGCTGCCGAGGCAATCCGTTACACCCGGGATCCTGTTGCCCAGCTCCTGTAAATATAACCCTACCGCAAAACCTACTTTGTAATGCAGGGAGTTGGATTTCGGATTATGGGCCTTCAGCTCGGTGAACGTCCTGAACTGCTTATCAGGATTATATGCCTGCGACTGCATCAGGAATTCCACATAGGAGTCTTCGAATATTTTCTTCTCCAAATCCCCTGTGGAAGCTGCATCTATGACCTGTCTGAAACACAGGATAATCTGCGCTGGCTGCATCTTCATAAAAAGAAATTAAAATCGACTGGTAAGAAATTGGTTGAAAAGAAATTATCAGATATTGATGGTATGATACAGGTTATATCCCCCGCCGGAAGCAGGTGTTACAGTAGCCAGTTCAGTAGCCAGTGAGTCGTTAATGATAGTGTCGAGATAGTTGGTAGTGGGGTTTTGTCCGTGTGCCGCATATAACGGGGAGGCGTACACGGCAGCGTTGATCGCGTCCGGGAAAGCAATCTGTGTGGTCAGGTACAGCGTAGTGCCGATGAATATCTGCGCATGCAGGTGGGCGCAACGGCCAGGATACCAGCCGGGATAGATAGACAGGAAATGCACCAGGCCATTGGCATTGGTATACTGCAATCCTCTGCCGAAAAGACGGCCGACATTGTTTTGTACGCCCAGATAGCCGTTGTTAACATAACCGGAATAGTAACCGTCTTTGTCGCACTGCCAGATATCCACCCGTGCGTTGGTCACAGGCGCGCATCCCCTGGCCACGCTCTGAACTTTGATGTCGATATTCAACGGTACGCCGGGTTTGTTGTCGGTAATATTTACCCGATTGATAGCGGAGCCGCGGCTGTTGTACAGCGGATAAGGACCGTCCATGTCGTAGTCAGTAGCGCGACAGGCGGCTTCCGTTTGAGCGCCGGCGGCGGCAGCCTTAGGATCTGTATTATCCTTTTTACAGGCTTCCAGCAATACAGGGGCAGAGATGGCTGTAACAGCCAGTGATCTGAGAAAATTTTTCCTTTCCATAGATAAAAAAATTGTTTAGCTAAAGATCTGCTAACACTATTTTTTTATCAAGCAGGTATCGGTAAAAGCGCGTGATGTACCGATGTATCATTTGCCGCTCCACTCCCGGATACCGTCGGCATAGGTACTGCTGACAGGCAAGGTGGCGCCGGAATGCAGCAGTACCTTACGGTAAGCAATAGCACAGATACTCCGTACGGCCACAATATAACTGCGGTGGATACGCCGAAAGCGGTCGTGCGGCAGCTTTTCCAACACTTTCTTCAGCGGCATGAGCGTCAGCACCGGCCGCGCATTGACCAGATGAATACGGATATAGTCTTCCAGGCTTTCTATGTATTCCACTTCGTCGAGCCATATCCGTACCTGCTTATATTCCGCATATACGAAAAAAGACTCCGGCTCCCGCGGCACAGCAGCAACATGTTTGTAGTGGTATTGCGCCATGGTTTTCTGCATGGTCCTGGAGAACCGCTCCATGCTGATGGGCTTCAGCAGATAGTCCAGGGCTTCCAGCTCAAACCCTTCGTGGGCAAATCGTTTATGCGCAGTCGTGAAAATGACCATGGGCTTTTCATCCAGTGAGCGGACCAGGTCGATGCCGGTAATATCGGGCATATTGATATCGATGAACAGCAGGTCTACCGGGCGGCAACGGAGGAATTCTGCGCCCGACAGCGCATCGTCGAAAGTCTGCAGCAGCTGCAAAGCGGGGAACTGCGCGGCGTAGTTCCTGATCAGCTCCAGTGCAAGCGGTTCATCATCTATAGCGATGGCTTTTATCTTCATATGGGTGAATGAAGTAAATGGTTTCGTACGGGTTAATCTGTCAGTAATGTCAGTCTGACGGTATATAGGTTGTTATTCGTAGTGATATCCAGTACATGTTTTTGTGGATACAGTAATGCCAGTCGTTGTCTGGTGTTGGCGATACCCACGCCACAGCCGTTGACCGGCGCGGGTTCCCGGAAGATGCGGTTACAGCAGAAAAAATCAATCTGATGGTCCTTTATACTCAGGCGGATAGTAACCGGCGCCGGCTGGTGTTTGCTGATGCCGTATTTGAATACATTTTCCACGAACGTCATCAGTATCAGCGGGCTGATCAACTTATAGTCCATCTCCCCGGAAACCTGATAATCTACTGTTCCCGGCTGCAGACGGAGCTGTTGCAGCGCGATGTAATCCCGGATACAGGCCTCTTCCTGCGGAAGCGGCACATAGTCGGCGATCACATCGTCCGTAATGTAACGCATAATATTCGATAAGCGCAGAATACTGTCCGCAGTGTGATTATTTTTTGTCAGCGCAAGGGTATAAATATTGTTGAGGGTGTTATACAAAAAATGCGGATGTACCTGTGCTTTGAGGAAAGACAACTCCGCTCTGATCTTCTCCCGTTCTGCGGTGAGTGCCCGCTGCTCGGTCAACTGCCAGCGGCGCGTAGTGGTAATGGCAGCGCCCAGCGCCATGATCATAAAGAAGATAAAGAGACTGGTGATATCGATGACCGGTGGTATGTACACCCACTTCACGCCTTCCGGCGGCACCGCCCATTTCTGCCGCAGCAGCCGGTCGAACGGTTGCAGGAAAAAGATACCCGCACACAACAGCATAGCCATGGCGGCATAACCACCATACCTGCCCGGCATAAAAAATCCGGGCATCAGGTAATAGCGATTGAAATAGAACAGGCAGATGTAACAGCTGCAGAACAGCCAATAGCTGTAATGAGTGGCAGGCGCTATCAGTTCAGTATACCCCTTCCCGTTAGACATAAACAACAACGGGAATATCATAAACAACAAGCAACAGACGATGTGAATACAGATTTGAGGGGCTTTCCAGGATAACATATACAAATTAAGGGAAGCAGCAGGGTTATTTTTCATAAGTGTCGATGAAACGGGGAAATGTACCGATCTGTGGTGGAAGATATGAAAACCGCCCCCACCAACAAAAAAGGTTGTAAGTCACTGACCTACAACCCTTTTTCCATTAGTTTACTGTGATTAAACCGTGGCCCATACCGCCAGTTCATATCCGTCAGGGTCTGAGAAATGGAACCGCTGTCCGCCGGGAAAGCTGAAGACATCTTTTACAATCTTCCCTCCTGCAGCTATCACCTTTGCTTTGGTAGCTTCGAGGTCATCAGAATACAGCACCACCAGCACCGATCCCTTTACCGGTTCGCCCGTTGTGAAGCCCCCGTCTACATAGTCTCCTCCGAATGCCGTATAGTCCGGACCGTAGCCGACGAACTTCCAGCCAAAGCTTTTATGATAAAATTCTTTAGCGCGCTCAATGTCTTTCGTCAGAAACTCCAGGTACTGTACCTGTTCGTGTTTTAATTTGTTTGCTGTCATGGATAGCGTGTTTTTTGTAAAAATATATAAAGGGAGATATTGCCTGTTTGGAAAAAAACGACAAAATGTGTCACAAGACAAAACCATTTGTAGTTGCGGTTTCCAGGTGATCAACCTGTTTTCAAGATACCTAAATTTCCCGATTGGATAAATTATTTTCCCAATCTCGTTACCGCCAGCGTTGATCAGATCTGCATTTTTGCAGCATATATCCCTATTCATGATGGAGCGCTGATTTCCGGCTTCTTCCAAAGGGACAATTCATATTATATGGATATTAAAACCGCCAAACGATGGTTCAGCTGGCATAAATGGAGCAGTCTGATCTGCACCCTGTTCCTGCTGATGCTGTGTGTGACCGGGTTGCCGCTTATCTTTCACGAGGAGCTGGACAAAGTACTGAAAAAACAGGTAGTGGCCGACGTACCACCCGACGCCAGGCCGCTGTCGCTCGACTCCCTGGCTGTTGCGGCTTCCGCGCAGTACCCGGGTAACCATGTCCGTTATGTTTTCTGGGATGAAGAAGACCGTAACAAAGTGATCTTTGATCTGGCGCCGGCACCGGACGCGCCGCCGGAGCAAAGCAAATATGCCATGCTGAACCGATACACCGGCAGCCTGCTGGACAAACCCGCTACCGATGGCGTGATGGCCGTGATACTGAAGGTCCATACCAATATGTTCCTGGGCATCGGCGGTAAGCTGTTCCTCGGCCTGATGGGTATCCTCTTTGTGGTGGCCATTCTTTCCGGCATCGTGCTGTATGGCCGTATCATGAAGAAATATGATTTCGGCATGGTACGCAAATACAAATCCAAACGGCTGCAATGGCTGGACACGCATAACCTGCTGGGTATTGTTACCCTGGCATGGGCAAGCGTTGTAGGCCTCACCGGCATCATCAACGGCATGTCCGATGTGGTGTTATGGATGTGGCAACAGGGACAGCTGAAGGAGATGGTGGCGCCTTATGCGCAACAGCCGCCCTACCAGGGCCAACTGGCATCGCTGGACAGCGCGCTGGTGGTGGCGCAGGCCGCAGCGCCGGACATGGAGCCGCGTATCATTACCTACCCCGGCACTATGTTCTCCAGCAAACACCACTATGCCGTGTTCATGAAAGGCAATACGGCGTTGACAGCCCGACTGCTGACGCCGGCGCTGGTGGATGCCCAGACCGGTCAGCTTACCGATCACCGGAAGATGCCCTGGTATGTAAACACGCTGTTCCTCTCGGAACCGTTGCATTTCGGCGACTATGGCGGCATGCCGCTGAAAATCATCTGGGCGTTGTTCGACTTCGCCACCATCGTTATTCTTGTGACCGGTCTGTATTTGTGGTTTGAGCGCAGAAATGCCTCCAGGCTACAGTGGAGCAGACTCGAAAAAATTGCAGCAGAAAATGAATAGTTTCTCCAGATTATGGTCCAGGCCCATACTTATCGCTGTGCTCTCCCTCTCCGGGCTCATTGCCGCGCTGGTGGGCGACGGCATCTGGGACGTATATTCCTGGATAGCGCTGGGCATACCTGTGGCGCTGATGATCAGATACTGGTACTACCCGGTAAAAACGAAAGATTAAATAAAGACCATCCTGTTACATCCATGACGGCCGCCCATCTATTCAATAAATTTATTGAATAGACGGGCGTATTTAATATCTTTGCGGTTTAGTGAAGGTTTTTACTGATCAACAATCACCGGAGATAGTCATGGGCATCAAATTAGGATTAAAGGAAAACTGGCAACAGTTTACATTGCTGGTGCTGGTCAACATGCTGGTAGGCGGCATGGTAGGGCTGGAACGGACGGTGGTGCCGCTGGTGGGCACCGAAGAATTTAAGATCGGATCAGACATTGTGGTGTTTTCCTTTATCATCGCATTTGGTGTGGTGAAGGCCTTTACCAACCTGGTTTCGGGCGTGCTGGCCGACAAATACACACGGAAGCGCATCCTCGTGACCGGCTGGCTGGTGGGACTGCCAGTGCCTTTCCTGCTGGCCTGGGGGCCATCGTGGAACTGGATCATTGCAGCCAATGTGCTGCTGGGCGTGAGCCAGGGACTGGCCTGGTCCATGACGGTGAACATGAAAATAGACCTCGTAGGCCCGAAAAAGAGAGGCCTGGCCATGGGCTTGAATGAGGCGGCCGGCTACGGCGCCGTGGGGCTCACCGCCCTGCTGACAGGGTACCTCGCATCGCATTACGGGCTAAGGCCTGCACCTTTCTATATCGGCATTTTCTACACGGTTGCCGGGTTGATATTATCCATCCTGGTGATCAGGGACACCAGGCAGCATGCCCGCCTGGAATCCGCGCAGGTAGCACAGCAAAACCTCCCCGGAGAAAAATTCCATCAGCCCGATTTGTGGTGGGTGTTCCGGGAAACATCGCTTAAAAACAAAAACCTCTTTGCCGTTTCACAGGCAGGACTGATCAATAACCTGAACGATGGCATGTCGTGGGGTGTTTTCCCGCTGCTGTTTATATCCGCCGGCGTTAGCCTGGAAGGCGTAGGCTGGATAAAAGCCGTATATCCGTTCGTGTGGGGCTTCGGTCAGGTCATCACCGGTCCACTGGCTGATAAGATGGGCCGTAAGCCATTGATCGTATGGGGCATGTTCGTACAGGCGTTGGGGCATGTAGTTATTGGACTGGCATTCTTGCCGCCGTTGACATCCGGACTGGTAGGTTCCGTATTGCTCGGTATCGGTACTGCCATGGTGTATCCCGCGCTGCTGGCGGCGGTCAGCGATGCAGCGCATCCCTCCTGGAGGGCCTCGTCCCTGGGCGTTTATCGTTTCTGGCGGGACATCGGTTATGCCGCAGGCGCACTGATGGCCGGTATTGTGGCCAATTTCTTCGGCCTCATGTGGGCCGTGCATATTGCCGGTATCATCACCTTCTTATCGGGCGTAGTGGTGTTGTTCCGCATGAAAGAAAATAATCCCGGACTGTAAACAGGATTCATTTACTTTGCGTGAAACAGAACAGCTTTTTTTTACGCCATGATGAATGATCATCGTTTGAACCGCCCGTTACAATTACTCGGAGTGGCTTGTTTGTTGGCCACCAACGTTGCCGCGCAAACGCCCAAAAGACCGCTGGAAGAATTGATTAACACCCGGGAACCCGGCTGGGAACACGTCACCGCCTGGATCGACAGCGCGACGAATAAGGTGGAAGTCTTGCCGGTTACGGAAAGCAAAGCCCGGGAAACCTTATACGAAGCACAAGTCACCACCCGCTCTCCTATGGGCGCTATCGTTTTCAACAGTGGCGGCATCCTGGTAGACCATGGCTGGATAAGGATTTTAGGCTCCGGTCATCCTAAACTAAACAGGACGCTGCATACCTGGAATGTTGGCAAAACATTGTTTAAAGAAGGCAACGCAGGCTTTATTTTAGTGGCTGACGATGCAGCCGGCGGATTTTTTGCGATCAACGGCGGCGGCCTTGGTAAAGACATGGGCAAGACCTACTACTTTGATCCGGCAGCTTTAGCGTGGGAGCCCCTCGATCTTACCTATACTCAGTTTCTGCTGTTTTGTTTTGAAGGAGATTTAGCAGCGTTCTATCAGGACCTCCGCTGGAAAGACTGGCAACAGGACGTATCGACACTGGATGGCAATCAGGTCTTTAATTTCTTCCCAATGCTCTATACAACAGAAGGCAAGGATGTCAATAAAGTCTCCCGGAGCAAAGTTCCCATAGAAGAACATTACAGCTTCACGCTTGATATGTTCGATAAAGTCAATGGAAAAAAATAACAAACATAAAGAAGGCCGCACCTACAAACGTGCGGCCTTTTATATAGTTCAGCTTCGTGGTGTAATATCGGATTAACAGCAATCCCCTTTTTATTTGTTCCCCTCCCCTTATTATTCAGGCAAATGATCAGGGTATTTTCCTGTAGCCTGATGCGCCCATCGGAGATCCCGGATTAGGCAGGTAATAATTGTTGACATCCACATTGGCCGCAGCCACTGTCAGGAAACGTGTGTTGGCATTAGCCCCGGTACCTTCGGTAACAGCACCGCCATTTTCCAGGTAGATATACGCAGAAGGATAAATGACGCCACCACCTGTTCTCGGCTGGATAAAGGCATTGGCATTGACGATCTGTGCGCCCGTTTGGCCGGTATAGCCATTGATACGCAACAGGGAGCCTCCGGACTTGGCGACGGTATTATTGGTAATTTGTACAATGGCATTGTCTGTGCCTCTCATGCTGATACCACTGTTTTCTGTCTGATTATCCCTGAACAGGTTGTTATGGATAATATGATAACCACCGCCGGCACCGTAAAACTGGCACATCTCGCCCCATCCGTCATGAACGTAGTTGTCGTGCGTATTGGTGTTGGTAGTACGGCCACCGATGAGGATGCCGCCGTTATGACCAAAATTTTGTTGCAGCCCCCAATTGGTGACTTCATTGTTATACACTTCCAGCAGATCGATGGCGGATGTCTGGATGCCATCAGCACCGGAGCCGGTCACATAGTTGTTATAGATTTTAACATTGTACCACTTGATCGGCTGTACGTAGAACTGGCCGGGTGTAAACAGCGTATCATATTTAGGCTGATTGGTGGTCAGGTTCCAGTAGGTGGCGGTATGACCGATGTACATGGACTCGTTCAGCGTACCGCTGATAGTGATATCGTGGATACGCAGGTTGTTCATGGTAGAGTTGGGATACCAGCTGGCAGTGTCAGTCAGGGAAGGATCTGTTTTGGCCCAGATGCCGGTACCACCGTTGTTGATCGTCAGATTGGTGACTTCAATGTTGTCGGTATGATTCCGCAGCACCAGGTCGAAATACGCCTCCCGCAAGGGTTGAGAGGAACCGTTGATAACAAAATCTGACTTACTGTTGCGGCCACCAACTTTGATATAGTGACAGTTGTCAAATATAATTCCCTCTGCCCAGGAACCACCGTTCCAGGAAGGATTACCAATGGTCGTCGCAGCAGATGAGCCATTCCGGATAATAATCGGCGCAGCAGCAGAACCACTGAAATTGGAAAGATTGATACTGGTGAAATTGCCTACCAGATTCAGTATATCCCCTGGTTGATAGTAGTTGTTGGCATTATTCACGACCAAATAGCCGTAGGCATCCGGGACAAGGTCAAATTCCCGACCGGTCAGCAGCAGGCCATTCTTGTTTTTATCTTTCTGCAACGCATCATCTGCCTGTATGTTCTTACGGCAACCTACGCCAGTGAAGCTGTAAAATAAAATAACCGCCATGAACACTGCACATGATGGGAGGTTAAACAGTTTGTTTGTTTTCATAAAACGTAATTTGGAAATTTGGAGACATGAAAAACCGGGATAAGGGAGTCAGGAACTAAGGGGTACATATACGGTTTTAAATATAATACTTCCATTGAAGGCAGTGCGGACAAAACGCAGCTAGATTAGAATACAGCTGGCAACAAACTGATAATCCGGTTATTGTGTTCTGTTATTAAAAGAGGAGATAGTTATCCAGCTATCAGATAAGCCGTATGCCGGAATTTAAAAAAAATCCCTTGCAAATATAAATCAGTAGTTTTACTTTAGTAGAAATAACAACGGTAGTGCACGACGATTCCTATTGAAAAACCTTTGCGTTACCACCATATTTACATACCCTCAAACATAACCGAATGAAAACCTTCATTGGCAAACACCTTATTGGTGCCTGGCGCCTGATTGGCTGCACAGACCAGGACCAGCACGGACATCCCGTTAATTTTTTCGGCACTGCTACTACAGGCATGCTTATCTATGATGACAAAGGAAACATGAGCGTTCAGATGATGGTTCCCGACAGAGCATTATTTTCTTCAGCCGCCATCGGTACCGGCACGCCCGAAGAGACCCATGCTGCCTTCCATGGTTACAACGCCTACTACGGCCGTTACCACGAAGAAACGCCTGGCGAAATCCTGCACGTGGTGGAAGGAAGTCTTTTTCCCAACTTTATCGGTATCCGGTTTGTCCGGCATGCGGAGCTGGTGGATGATGAGCTGACATTGATCACCCCACCACTGCCTGTCAGAGACCAACAGGTAGTCTTCCGGCTTGTCTGGAAGCGACTTTGATCAACTGAAAATATTTCCTTCTCACAATAACCATTTGTCATGTTTTATAATTTTGCGGAAGCCATGCTTTCCGCCCTGGAGCGTCATGCCAATCCCGCTCAGATTGTCTACCGGAATGAGACCATCAGCGCAGCCTTGCTGGCAAAGCGTGTGCAGCAACTCACCACTGTATTCAGCGGTATTGCACCCGAACAAAGGGCGTTATTATTATTAAAAGATAAACCTTCCTTTCATTACAGCTTCCTGGCCTTATCTGCCATGGGCATTGTCCCGGTGCCGGTCAACCCGAAAACAGACCTGCCCACGCTGGAGCACATGCTGCTCGACAGCCGCGCCGCCATGGTGATAGCGGACCCTGAAGAAATGGAACGTATCCGCCCCACGCTGGCGGCATCACCTTTCCTGTTGCCGGAACGAATATTTACGGACGATAGCCTGCCGGACTACGTTGCAGATATGCAGCCGCTGGCTTACTATCGCCGCAAACCCGGCAGCGTTGCTTTCTGGCAGTACACGTCCGGCACCACCGGAAAACCCAAGGCGGTGCAACATAGTCAGGATGCCATGCTCGCCGCCACCCGGCATTTTGCCGTGGAAACGCTGGGCATCGGTCCGGAGGACAGGATATACTCCATCGCAAAGATGTTTTTCGGATATGGGCTTGGCAACAGCTTTTTCTTTCCGTTGCTTACGGGAGCGGGTGTTTTACTGGACGATGCATGGCCCGCTATAGATCACATCACGGCCAACATCCTGCAATATCAGCCTACCGTGTTTTTTGGCGTACCGAAAATATATGCGATGTTGTTGAAACACCGTCCGCCAGGCTTACAGCAGGTACTGCAACAAGTGCGTATATTCTTCTCTGCCGGTTCTACCCTACCCGCATGGATATACGAAGCATGGATGGCTTACACCGGTAAACCAATATTAGATGGCATCGGAAGCACAGAAGTCGGCCATGTGTTCCTCAGCAATTCACCGGCGTCTCATACCGCAGGCAGTACGGGCCAACCGGTGCCGGGTTATCAGTTGCGGCTGGAATATGCGACAGCGCCGATCGGTGGACCTCAACAGGTAGGCGAACTATGTGTGCATACTCCGTATTCACTAGCCGGTTACTGGGAAGACCCCGTACGGACCAACCAAAAATTCCGCGACGGTTGGTACTATACCGGCGATCTTTTCAGCCTCGAAGCCAACGGCACCTATCGTTATGTTGGCCGTAAGGATGAACTGTTTAAGTCTAACGGCAGATGGGTGAACCCTTTGGCATTTGAAGCGGCACTTACCAATACCGTAGAGCACATCGAAGAATGCGTCCTGCTGGACCTTCCCGACGACGCGTCCCTTACCTGTACGCTGCTGTTGCTCGTAGGGCGGGAAGACACCAGGGAGGCCATTATGACTTTTATCCGCGAACAAACAGAAAGCCATTACCGGCCGAGAGACATTCTCTATCTACCGGAACTGCCCCGTAATGCTAACGGGAAGCTGTCCCGCTCCTGGCTCCGGTCCCAATATCAACAATACTTTCAACCGAAAAATAACTAGCATGGCGATTACCATTTCAGGCGTAGGGCACTGCCTCCCTACGCCGATCATCGACAATAAAGCGATCGTTGACCGCATAAATACCACAGAAGATTTTATCCTCTCCCGCACGGGAGTGGTTACACGAAGACATGTTTCCGAAGAAAAAGGATTGAGCGCCCTGCTGGTGCCGGCCTGCGAACAGGCGATTGAACACGCCGGCATCCCTGTATCAGACATTGATATGCTGATCGTCAATACACTCAGTCCCGATCATCATGATCCGTCGGAGGCCTGCTTCATCCAGCCACAGCTGGGGCTTGGACATGTTCCCGTTTTCGATATCCGGGCACAATGTTCCGGATTGCTTTATGGCATGGAACTGGCACGTAGCCTTCTCCTCTCCGGGCAATACCAGCATATCCTGGTAGCCTGCGGAGAGGTACTGTCCAAAAGAATGGATACCTCCGATGAAGGCAGAAACCTCTCTATTCTGTTAGGCGACGGCGCAGGCGCCGTGGTGCTCAGCAACCGCTCCGGTATTTCCGGCGGTATCGTAGACCTGATCATCCGGGCAGACGGCAGCCGCTATGAGCTGCTCTGGACAGCGGCACCGGGCACCGCGCAGTCAAGCTATACAGACCACACGGCCATACCACATTTCAGAATGAACGGCAAACCGATGTTTGAAAACGCCACGCAGCGTCTGTGCGAGGTGGCGCTGGAGATACTGGAACGGCACCACCTCACCATCGACGACATCGATATTGTACTGCCACATCAGCCCAATCTGCGTATACTCGATGCTGTTAGAGAACGGCTCCATGTACCTCCGCATAAATTTGTCACCAATGTGGAACGTTATGGCAATATGGCTTCCGCTTCCCTGGCTGTCACCCTCAGCGAATACATCAGAGACAGCCGTCCAACCGCCGGCACCCTCGCACTGGTACTCACCTATGGCTCCGGCGCCACCTGGGGCGCCATGTTATATCGATTTTAAACCAATAAAACAGCGATCACCCATGTGGATATACGAACCCTCTAAGGTCAACAACGACCTTTATATGTTAGGCACCAAAGCCAACCCGCTGTATTTGTTAAAAACCGGCCGGGAATGGCTGCTTATCGAAGGCGGCATGCTACGTGATGCCGCATTGGTATTGTCACAGCTGGAGACAATCGTCCCCGATCTTTCCCACATCCGGCACTGGTTCATCACACATTCTCATTTCGATCACTGCGGGCTGCTGGCCACTTTGCTGCCGGAGGCCACGTTCTATGCCTCTGCGGCCACGATCAAAAACCTGATGACAGAAAAATACAGGGCCCTTGTCTACAAACTTCAACGCGGCTTTGTCTCCGGACGGGCAGACGAACATACCGTGAACCCATACGACATCCTGGCCGCCAAAAAGTTTATACCCGTGGCAGATGGTGACGTTCTGCCAATCGGCGACCGGAAATTCACAGTACTGGCCACTCCCGGCCACAGTGATTGTTCTCTGTCCCTTTACAGCGACCATCAATATCTGTTCGCCGCGGACGCATTCGGTGAATTGCTGCAACCGGACGACTGGTTCCCCCTTCCCTTCCAGAGCCCGCCGCAATACCTGCAAAGCATCGAACGGTTAGGACAGTTGCCGGTCTCCCTGGTAGCGGTAGGACATCATGGCCTGCTCACCGGCGAAGAGGCTACACATGTTGCCGGCCATAGCCTGCGCACCACCCACCGATACATACAATATTTCGGCGACATGTTCCACCAACACGGGATGGAAGAAGGATCCAGGTTGATCACAGAGAAATATGGACACAACAGCAGTGCTTTTTTCTCCGCACGGATGCATCAGACAAGCGTCCAGAAGGTGATCACTATTCTGCAGGAAACAGGACACATTGCGTAGTAAAACAAACAGGCTTATAAGTATTAAACTTATAAGCCTGTTACCCGCCGGGAGTCGCATCTCTGCCGGAAGGCGATGGGGTTAAAAACAAATAGTATTAGTAGCCCTTCGTTGGTACCAGGTTCGGATTATTCCGCAGCTCTGTACTGGGTATCGGGAACACGAGTTCTCTTTCGGTCAATACCGGGCCATAGGAAAATTTATGCCCCACATAGTTATCAAACCCTTTCGTGGTGAGGTTAAAGGCTTTCCGCAAGCGCGCCATATCAAACCAGGTCACATTTTCAAAGCACAGCTCATACCAGCGTTCGCGCCATACTGCTTCCCGGAACTGATCTTTCGTAAGCCCCGTCAATGCCGGCAGCGTGGCCCTTGTCCGGATCTGATTCACCGCATCATAAGCTTTTGCGCCGGGTCCGCCCACTTCATTGGATGCTTCTGCATACACTAATAATATATCTGCATAACGAATCAGTGACCAGTTAAGATCGCTGTTGGCCGTAGACGTCTGCGCAGCCACATCAAATAGTTTATACAGGAAATAACCGCCCAGCGCCACTTTCTGGCTTCTGTCGTCCTGATTGGTGAACTCGGTAAAAAAGAACTGTCCTTCTTTTGCTCTTAAGTCGGCCGGATCATAAGACTTTACAAAGGCCTCTGTGGCGTATATACCGCCGGTTTCCGCAGAATAGGCAGAGATATTTTTGTTGTAAGGAATGATCAGCGACTGCCAGCTGCCAGGGATGACCTGTGTTTTGTACTGGATCATAAAGATGTTCTCTTCCACATTTTTCTTGGCCGGATTGTGCAGATCATAATATGTGTCGAACAGTTTGTATTGTTTTGAATCCAACACCTCTTCTGCCTTCTTCGCGGCCAGGTCGTAGTATGGCGCGCCTTTCTGCAAAGGGTATCCGGCCATGGTGAGATATACCTTTGCGAGCAATGATTTCACAGCGCCGAGGGAAGCTTTGCCGCTGGCGTCCACCCAGGGCAGGCCTGCACTCTCGGCGAAGATCAGGTCATCTACGATCAACTTGTACACATCTTCGGTAGGCGCCTGTTTGGGGCGTATCTGTTCCGATTTTAAGTCCACCGGCTCCGTCACCAGCGGAATGTTGGCAAATAGCTGTACTAAATTAAAGTAGTACCATGCCCGCATAAAATGAGCCTCTCCCAGCAGCCTTTTCAGCTCTGTCTGGTCCATTTTGATTTGGGGAATTTTGGCGATGGAGAGGTTGGCATTGGTGATGCCTTTGTAATAGTTTCGCCAGTAGTTCTCCCCATAACCGTTATCGGCGGTATTATGCAGGTCTTTGATATAATAGCTGTTTACTGCCTGGCCCAGGTCCGTGGCAGCCTGACCGGTGGCAAATTCCGTCATGGTCCACGCAGCGCCGCCAAAATCACCGCTCATCGGGTCACGCAGGGCTGCATAGATGGCATTCACCGAAGCCCGGGCGTGTTCAGGCTTTGTAAAGTAGCTGTCTTCTGTATAATTGCTGGGATCTGATTCATCCAGAAATTTCCGGCAACCGGTCAGCCATAAGGTGCCTGTTGTTAATACCAGCAGTCCATATCTTATTATTGTTGCTTTCATGATTTCTAATTAAAAAATTACACAATACTATAATCCCACATTCAGCCCCAGCATGAACACTCTTGGTTTCGGATAGTCGTACAACGTAAGCCCCTGATCGAAAGGAGAACTGGAGTTGGATACTTCCGGATCATATCCTTTAAACTTAGTGACCAGGAAAAAGTTCTGCACCGAAGCATATACCCTCAGGCGGCTGAGCTTCAAGGCTGACACGGTCTTTGACGGGAATGTATATCCCAGCAACAGGTTACGGCCACGGATAAACGATCCGTCGGTTACCTTATGGCTGTCGTTGTTGGTGGTATAATAGGCATTGATGGGGCGTATCTGCGCGATAGGCGTATTCTGATTGGCCTCTGTCCACGCATTCAGCACGGTTTTGTAGCTATTGGCGATGCCTTGTCTGTCTTCGGCAGAGTGAATGCTCCTGTCCAGCACATCGTTACCATACATAAACTGCAGGTCTACGGTCAGCGACCATGCTTTGTACTGGAAGGTGTTCAGGAACGTACCATATCCATCAGGGATACCTTTACCGATGATCACCCTGTCCAGGTCGTTGATGATACCGTCGTTGTTGACGTCTTTATATTTGATATCACCCGGCAGCATGTTGTATTTCTTTGCCTCGTCTGCCTCCTTGGTGCTCCATGTTCCCAGGCTCTGTCTTCCGAAGAAAGAGCCAACGGGCTCGCCTACACGGATAATGCCATTACCGGAATAGATATCACCATTGGCCAGTGCCAGTACTTTGTTTTTGTTGACAGAAATATTGAAGGTAGTGCTCCAGGAGAAGTTGTCTGTTTTGATGTTAACGGAATTGATGCCAAACTCAAACCCTTTGTTTTCCATGCTTCCCACGTTGGAGAAAATCTTATCCCGACCAGTGGTGTACGGCAACGGCGCATCGAGCAACATGCCGTCTACCCTTCTGCGGTACAGGTCCAGTTCCAGATTCAGCCTGTTGGCAAACAATCCCAGCTCCATGCCAAAATCGATCTGTTTTGTTTTCTCCCATTGCAAACCCGGGTTGGCAATACGATCGATACCCACGCCGGAGTTGCGCGCGCCGCCGAAGATCACGGTGTAGTTGCCCAGGCCTGCCAGCGCTCTGTAGGCCGGAATTTCGGAGTTACCGGTAGCACCGTAGCTGGCGCGGAGTTTCAGGTTGGAAATCACGGGGACGCTCTTCATGAAGTTTTCTTCTGTTACCCTCCAGGCAAGGGCTGCGGAAGGGAAGAAGGCAAACTGATTGTCCCTGCCGAATTTGGAAGAGCCATCCATACGGCCGGTGAAAGTGACCAAGTACCTGTTGCGGTAGCCATAGTTGACACGCCCGAAGTAAGAGTTCAGTCCGTTGGCCGTAGCCACAGAAGATGGCGGCTGTGGGCTGGACCCGGCACCCAGGTTATTGTATTTGTAGTAGGAATCGTTGAAGCCTTCTGTGTTGGCCTGGTTCTCAAAACGATCAATATGTTGCCAGGACACACCCGCCATGGCATTCAGGGAATGTACTTTGGCAAATTCGCGGCTATAGGTCAGATAGTTTTCAAACTGCCAGGAATTGTACCGGTTGTTATTGACAGCAGCGTTACCGTTATCAGAAATATACTGCATGCCTTTCGCCGCGAAATAATCTTCCCGTTGGTTGATGATGTTGGTACCGAGGGTTGATTTCAGTTCCAGTCCCGGCGCCAGGTGAATATTGGCGTACATATTACCCAGAAAGGTTTGTGTATGCAGGATAGATATCCTGTCGGCGGCCACACGCAGCGGGTTGTCGCCGCCTTCCATGCCCGGATAGTCCCTGTTGCTGGCCCAGGAGCCATCAGCATATTTCACCGGGATGATGGGCAGCGCTTCCAGCACCTGGCGCATCATGGTGATACCGCCACCGTCGAGCTGATCGACCTGTTTTTCCCGCTGGTCCGTGTAACTCAGGGTACCGCCGACTTTCAGCCAGTCCTTTATTTTGCTGTCGAATACCAGCCGACCGGCATACCTGTCCTGCCAGGAGCCCCGTGCGAGCCCTTCCTGACTGCGATAGTTCAAAAATGCGCCGATGCTTCTTTTCTCATCGCCATCGGTGAAACCCAGCTGGTGGTTTTGTGTAAACGCCTTCTGAAAGCTTTCATCCTGCCAATCGGTGTCGTACAGCGGATTTCCCTGGGAGTCGAATAATTTGGGGTTGGTGCGTTTGGTTTTGGGATCGGTATATTTTGTTCCGGTAGCCCAGCCGATCGGATCGTATTTCTGCGCGTTGGCATAAGCCAGGTCTTCTACTGCCAAAAACTCTTTAGCGTTCAGCAGTTCCAGTTTTCTGGGTAACACGCCGATGCTGAAATCCGGATCGTAGGTCACCCTTCCGCCGCCAGCGTTGCCCCTTTTGGTGGTAACGAGGATAACACCATTGGCGCCGCGGGCGCCATAGATAGCCGTAGAGGAAGCGTCCTTCAATACTTCTATGGAAGCGATGTCATTGGGGTTGATGTAATCGATGGGCGTACTGCCGTTCCTCAAATCCACCGGGTTGAGTATCACGCCATCAATGACATACAGCGGATTATTGGACACGCTCAAAGAACTGGACCCACGGATACGGATATTGGTCCTGCCGCCCGGCCGGCCAGAATTGGATGATACGTTCACGCCCGTCACGCGGCCGGACAAACTTTGGTTCAACGAAGAAGCGGGGCGCTCCTGCAGTGTTTCCGCCTTCACGGTACCCACTGCTCCGGTCAGATCTGATTTCTTCGTGGTCCCGTAACCGACCACCACCACTTCATCTATCTTTTTCACCTGTGGCACCAGTCTGATCACCATCTCCGCGGTAACCGGCACCTCCTGCGTGACATAACCTATATAAGATATGATCAAAACGGCGTCGTTAGAGAGACCTTTAAGGACAAAGTTCCCTTCACCGTCCGTTGTTGTCGCCTTGTCGGCGTTCTTTACTTTAATGCTCACTCCTGGTACGCCCACCCCGTTCTCTTCCAACACCTTACCACGCACATCCATGAGCACATTGAATGGCGTAGCATGGGCCTGTGTGAAGACCGTTATCAGCAGGACTAAAGTGGCATAAATAATTTTCTGGCGTAGCGCCATCAGTTTAAGATTCACCGTGGAAAACTGTTTCATAGTTAAAAAGTTATCAGGTTAAATTTGATCATTCTTTACCCCGGCTACATCTGTTAAAGTCGGCCAGGCAATGGCAATAGCTGCCCATGCCGGAGGATGCCACCGGAACAAACAATTAAAAACAAAGGGAGATGATTGGCTTACCGTTTTTTTTCTGGTTGATAAATATATACCTTGACTATTATAATTAGATATCCTAACAATATTAAATATCCATACTGGTAGTTCCTTGTAATATTTTCGCTAAGTGAAATAGTAATTTAACAAAAGGATAATTTTACAGACGGGCGCAGTAGCGGCGCCCGTCTGCCTATGCACTGGTCATTTCTTTTCCATGGGATGCTCCTTCAGCAATTGTTCGGGAGAATAGAAATCTTTTTTGCTTTCTATTTTTTTCCTCACCTGTTTTACTTTCTCCGGAGAAATAGCTGTTCCCGTGTTACCGAAACTGTTACGCACATACGTCAGCACGGCTGCGATCTCTTCATCTTTCAGCAGGCTGCCGAAGGGGGTCATCGGCACCTGGCCCGGATACTTTTTATTGTTGACTTCTATTGGTCCCAGCATGCCTTTCATCACCAGTTTAATCAGCCGCTCGTCGCTGCCCGTTACCCATTGTGAATGGGCCAGTGGCGGAAAACCAGCGTCCGGCAAGCCTTTCCCGTCCGGCTGGTGGCATGTTCTGCAATAACCTTCTATCGAATAAATCTGTTTGCCCTGATTAAACAAGGCGAGTTCAGCGCCTTTCAGTTTGACGTTGCCTCCCGCTTCGTTTTCTTCTTTTACGTTCTCTCCTTTTAAATGAGCGACGGCGGCGTCATAAGCGTGGACCATCCATTCGTCGAGGGGCATTTTCTTTGCTTCTGCCAAAATGGGAAGACCTTTTTCTTTGCCTATCCAGGAAGCGGCCACAATAGCCATCAGGCGTACCCGGCTGTTTTCATCTTTAGCGGCCTGCAGGAGTAAATCTGCCTGGTCCCGCACCTGATGTCCGGTATAACGCAGCACCTGCACGGCGGCGGCTCTGGCGTGATAGTCCTTTGCTTTCAACACTTGCTTCAGGAGGTCCTGATCTACTTTATTCATTCCCCAGCTTACCCAGAGTCCTTCCAGCAGATGATGGTCGTATTTAGGATCGTTTTTATCGAGTTGGGCCACCCATGTTTTTAGTTTGGCGAGTACCTCGGAAACGTCCCGTCCTCTCAGTTCACGGCGGGTCCTATAGCGGGTCCTGTATTCCGGCAATTTGAGATTATCGAGCAGTTCGTCTATACTGGCTCCGGCGATATGGGCCGGTTTCACCAACGGCCTTGATGGATAGGTGATGCGGTATATCCTTCCATGGGAGTGGTCGCGCAGGGGATCGCGTGCATTGTGCTGCATATGCCCGATGAGGATGTTGTGCCAGTCGATGACATACAACGAGCCATCCGGCGCAAACTCCAGGTCTACCGGCCGGAAATTGGGATCGCTGCTCACGAGCAGGTCCATACGATGATGGCTTTTATAGCCGGTCCCGTCATCCTCCAGGGTGTGTTCCTTCGTGCCGAGGAAACCGATGGTGTTATTGATCAGGAAGTCTCCCTGTACCTCGTCCGGAAAGTGGCGGCTGGACACAAACTCCAGGCCCGATGTGGGCCGTACTTTATGTTTCTCTTCTACCAGCTGTATCGATTTATGGGTGTGCTGGCCATAGCGGGGCAAGACGGTGCCGGGGAGCATCCAGCGTACATCAGGGCTGGATGTTTCCGCAAAAAACGGCTGGCCCCAGTCATCGAACGCAATGCCCCAGGGATTGGGAATTTCCAGTTGAGCCGTCCGCTCCAGCTGGTGGCGTCTGGGGTCGTACCTGTAAAAGCCGCCGTTGGTGGCACGTACGGTACCATAAGATGTTTCCACGTGCGTATGCAGGAAAACGCCTTCTCCGGAATAGATGGCCCCGGAAGGGTCTACGGTAAAGGCGTGGCTGCTATGATGCGTATCATGGTCATCGAAGCCGCTGAGCAGGATCTCTTCTTTATCAGCTTTATCATCGCCATTGGTATCGATGTACCGTTTAAGATTGGTGCCCTGGGCCACGTATACCCCTTCCGGCGCTATTTCAAAGCCGATGGGCAGGTGCAGGCTGTCGGCGAAAGTGATTTGTTTATCCGCTTTCCCGTCGTTGTCGGTATCCTCCAGAATAATAATTTTATCGTTGGGCTTAGCATCTCCCGGTTTATAGTGCGGATAGCTGGGCATAACGGCCACCCATAAACGTCCTTTATTGTCAAACGACATCTGCATGGGTTTGGCCAGGTCGGGGAACTGCTCTTCGGAGGCAAAGAGCTCCACCTTGTATCCGGGCGGCACTTTCAGCTGATGTACGGCCTCTTCGCCGGTGAGATACCGGAGACTTCCGTTTTTAGCAGGATTGTAGTTGGTTTTAACGGTTGGCAATACTTTGGTGTGTTGGTCGGCTGCCGCGATGTCTTTTTTCTTTCCTTTAGAAGCCGCCAGCCACACTGCTGAGTCCCGGATCGCCGTCATTTCACGGATCTTCTCTATTTCAGCCGGATAGTTGTCCGGGCCATACGGATCGTACCGGCGACCAAATACATGCACGCCATTGGGGATCTTATAATCGTTGAGCCACATCCAGTTTTTTTCCTTCACTGCATCGTGCACCAGTTGTCTGTTGGCATCGGCCCTGGGGGAAGCTTTCCCGAAGATCTGGTCTACCAGCAGGCTTCCCAGCTTCTTATACCCTTCTTCATTCAGTTGGGAGCCGTCGATGGTCAATGGCTCCTTTGTCTCCTGATACCATTTTTTAGATGGCGTAAAAGCATCTACAAACAACACATGATGTTGCCTGGCCACCTCTTTCATGGCTTCGGTATACAGCGCCAGGTTTTCATTTTCTTTCTGTCCGTTGGGCAGATCGTATTTATCAGAGAGGTCTTCGAATGCGATCGGTGAAACGAGCGCCAGCTGTGGCGCTGACGTACCGTTGTATTTTTGTTGAAGCGTCCATTTGATGAAGGCGTCCAGTTCTGCTTTGTAAGCGTCCAGGCCAGCTTTGCCTTCGAATGATTCGCTGTAACCGAAGAAGGCGATGATCACATCTGTTTTGAGTCTGGTGAGCCATTGGTCGGGTGTTTCAAAGCGGCCCTGGCTGTGGTTGTCCATGGTTTCCACCTGTTTGGCCAGCTCCGGACGGAACTTCTCCGCACCCGGGAAAGCCCAGGGAGAATTTCTGCCGGAATGAGGGCGGAAGCCCGGTGTTTCGCCCCCATCGCACATATTGCGGATGAAGAGGTTATATTCCGGATAACGGACATAGAGTTCCGTTTCAAAATTATCGTAGTTGATCATTCTCGATCCCAGGTTATTACCGATCAGGGAGATATGTGATCCGTTGGAAACCGTAAGGGGCGCATGGCCGCCGGAACTACAGGCATCCAGTATCATTATCGCCAATACCAGGGGCACAAGCGGTACGTACATACCGATTTTAGATAGTCTGGACATTGTTCATCTATTTTAACGGGAATGAGTAAACGTTGGGTACTTATTTCGCTACCCGGTAGGGCACCTGGATGTCTATTTTGCCTTTCCATTTGCGGGGAACTTTCAGTCCCAGTTCATCATGGATGGCGTTGATCACGAGCCGCTGGAAAGGCTCCTGCCGGAAGTCTTCCGGATGGCCCATGGTGGTCATAAACACTTTGCCACCGAAGGAGTTGGTGCCTGTCCAGGCCACGGGATTTTCGATCGCCGCCTTATCGGGGTTGACCGCTTTGCCCATGAGCAGCCACGTAGAGCCTTTCACAGGGTAATCCGGCAACACACGGTACAGCCAGGAACGGACGTGGAATTTTTTTGCGACGCCTGTCAGTATCGGATTGGCTGCCTGGGCGGGTATCACGCTAACGTCTGTGCTGCTTTCATGGCCATAGTGCGTATGTTTTGCGGCGCCGCCCCAGCCCGGAGGGGCATTTAAAGCGAATTCGCCGAAGGCATTCCATTTTTCGCTGGCATGACCTTCCGGAAAATGGAACGCATGGGTGGTAGTACGGAAGCCCATCACCGGTTTGCCGCTTTTCAGGTAAGCTTCGATATGCGCAAGCTGTTCAGCCGGAAGCCTGCGCCAACGCAGATAGAAAACCGCAAGGTCCGCCTGTTGGAGGACTTCCAGGCCCGGAATATTTTCTTCGCTGTTATAATCAGGCGATGCTTTGAGCACAATTGTTTTCATGCCATAGTCTTTCTCCAGCGCAGCGGCTATGAGCGGCATGGTTTCTTCGCTGCTGTACTCATGGTCTCCGGTCACAAAAACTACCAGCGGCTTTTTCGCCTTTCCGGAAGATTGAGCAAGGAGTGCGCCGGCAGTGCCGGCGATCAGCAATAAACAAAGGAGAATTTTTTTCATTGTATGGCGGATTTTTTCTCGCAAAGGGCGTAAAGGTTTTTAAATTAAGTACGCAAAGAGCGAAGATCATTTTTTGCTGATGATGCTTTTTTATTGAATCGCGTGCCGGTTAAAAATGCTGTCCGGGTCCGGGCCCTTGCCGGTGAGGGCAGCCACCACATTGTTGATGGTGGTCATACATATATGCCTGTACGTAGTAGCGGTAAGGCTGCCGGAATGCGGCGTGACAATTACCTGCGGATGCCGGACCAGTTCCCGCGACTGCACCGGCGGTTCGTCCGGTAATACATCCGCCGCGTATCCTGCCAGCTTCTTTTCCTGTAAGGCCTGCAGCAGGGCGGTGTGATCCACCAACGCGCCTCTCGCGGTGTTGATCAGCAGCGAGCCTGCTTTCATTAGTCCGAGCTGTGTAGCGCCGATAATGCCGTTCGTTTCGTTATTAAAAGGAAGATGAAGGCTCACCACATCTGAACGTTGTAACACCGCTTCCATGGCCAGATACGGATAAGGCTGGTCGCTGGCGGATTTGCTCCAGTAGCACACGTCCATGCCGAAAGCCGCTCCCAGCCGGGCAACCCGTTTTCCGATATTGCCCATGCCCAGTATGCCGAGTGTTTTACCATGCAGTTCATCGCCGGCATATTGGTTGCGCCAGCTCCAGTTGTCCTGTTTCACCTGTGCCACCGACCCGTACATATCCCGCATCAGCATCAACATCAGCGCCAGCGTATGTTCCGCGATAGTGGCGGCATTACTGCCCGGAGCATTGATGACCATTATTTTTCTGGCAGAAGCTTCCGCAACGTCTACGTTGTCCAGTCCCACGCCGCATCTGGCAGCTACCTGCAAGTGCGGGCACGCGTCCATCAACGGTTTATTGATCAGCCCCTTCCCTCTGGTAATAACGGCATGGATCTCCTCCCTCGCCAGTATTTCTTTTACGTCCGTGTCATTATATCCCGTGTATACGTTCACGTGGTCCTGAAGAACAGCCAATGCCTCTTCCGCAATCGTTTCGAGCAGTAGTACGTTTTTTCTCATCTGTCGTGATATAAAGTAGCATCATCGGAGCGGTATCCTCTGAAATCATTTCTGTTGGAAACGTATAGTCCTTCTTCATACAGTTCATCCGTAAATATCCGCGGATCGATGTCTGCGCCTGGCGTGGAAGAGATCTCCACCAGATTGCCCGCAGGGTCGCGGACAAACATCTGCATGGCCCCGTCAGGCAGTTTCCTCACCTTTCCCCATGGGTTGATATCAATCACATTCAGCGCTTTCATGCGAAAGAAAAGGCTGTTGAAATCATCCACCTGCACACAGATATGCCCACGGAAGGAGGTTTTATCTTCCCATTCGGAGATATGCAATTGTTGTTCTTCATTGAATTTGAAGAACATCACAGGATAATCAAACCTAAAGGCGGCAAGCTGTGCTAAGCCCAATTCATGCTGATAGAAGGCCCCGGCTTTTTCCAGATTGTCTACGATCAGCGTAACGTGGTTAATTTTAAGTGCTTTAGCCATATATCTTTATTTACACTATACTTTTTGTTTAAAATCCCGTACAAAATCCCAGTCAGGGCTCACTCCCAGTCCCGGTGCGGTAGGCGCCGGCAGATGGCCGTCTGTCACCGTAATTTGTTCTTTTACCAGTTCATACATCATAGGGTTGCCACCGAGGGAAAACTCAATGATCGTCGCCGACGGTGATGCAAAGGCCACATTCAGTCCGGCCATAAAAGAGAACGCCGATCCCCAGCAATGCGGCGCCAGCTCCAGCTGATGCACGCTCGCCAGATGCGCTACCCGCACCGCTTCCGAGATACCGCCAATGATAGCGGCATCCGGCTGTACCACATCAATGGCCCGTATATCCAGCAGCTCATTGATATCGAAACTGGTATATTCACTTTCACCGGCGGCGATGGGAATATGGGTAGATGCCCGCACTTCCGCCGTTCCTTTTCTGTTATCGGGACTGATAGGTTCCTCAAACCAATAGAGGTTACAGTCCCGTACACCGCGACAGAATTGTTTCGCTTCCGGCACACTGAAAGTGCCGTGGGCATCTGTCATGAGTTTGATATCCGGCCCTAAGGCAGCCCGGGCTGCTTTCACCCTGTCGATGCTGTTCTGTACCGTCTTATCCATCACGCCCACGCGCATTTTAACGCCGCCAAAACCTTTGTCCACGTAACCTTTCAGCTGTGCGCCGATGTTGTCCGCGTCTGCCCAGCCACCGCTGGCATAGGCCGGCATCCTGTCTCTGCAGGCGCCCCCCAGCAGGTCCATCACCGGCACATTCAGCATTTTTCCTTTCAGGTCCCACAAGGCAGTGTCTATACCGCTCATAGCAGATACCGTGAGGCCTCTTCTGCCGAGGACGGGGAATTTCCGGCCTCTCGATAAAGCATAGTGGTCGCGCGTGCCATTATACATTTCCTCCCAGAGACGGGTGATATCTTTCACGTGCTTCCCTATCAAGGCAGGTTTCAGTTCATTTTCGATACAGTTCACAATCGAGGCGCATACCCCTGAAGATCCCACTGCTGCTTTGGCCTCACCAAATCCCTGCAGACCGTCTTCTGTGGTGATCACTACCAACGTCATGTCAAAATTGGCCAGTAGTCCGTAATCTGAAGTATGTTGTTTTTCTTTTGGGACGGGACAACGCAACCAAAATGCCTCTACATTAGCTATTTTCATCAGTTCTCTAAATAAGTTTTGATAAAGTATTAAAGGATTGAGTAGTGAGCATGGTGTAAAATGCTTCCGTGACGGACGTGCTGCCGTGGTCTACGAGAAACTTCGCCTGTTCAGGTGAAAGGTTCTCCGGGTGCTCATCGATGGAATCCGGATAAGGGTTGGCCGGTGTACGGTCCAGCGGCGCGCAGAATTCCACGGAAAGCACGCCGTCATACCCTACTTCTTTCAGCGTGGCAACGATCTTCTCCCAGTTGAGATGTCCCATCCCCGGCGCCATTCTGTTGTTATCGGCCACATGAAAGCCGGTCAATCTGCCTTTCGCCTTCCTGATGGAGGCATACATATCCGTTTCTTCCATATTCATGTGGAAAGTATCCAGACAAACGCCGCAGTGGGGACCTACGGCCGTCGCCAAAGCGAGTGCCTGTTCAGCCCTGTTGATGAAATAAGTTTCAAAGCGATTGATGGGTTCTATGCCGAGCAGTACGCCGGCCGCCTCGCTGTAGTCATATATCTCTTTCAGTGCGTCCACGGCCCATTTCCATTCTTCTTCCGGCCGGCCATCAGGAACAATTTTTCCCACGGTGCCTGGTACGACCGATACCATGTGCCCGTTGAGTTCCTTTACCATCTTCACCACGTCTTTTACGTATTGTACCGACCGTGCCCGCTGCGCCTCATCTCTGGCCACCAGGTTACGCCCACCCAGCATCAGCGTTACTGACCCCCAGCAGGACAAGCCATGGTCCTTCATGAGCTGGTTGATGTGTTTCGTATCATATTGTTCTGGATTCCCGGCGATTTCCAGCCGGGTATATCCAAGTGCAGCCACTCTCCTGATGGTGGTCTCTATTGTTTCGGCGCGCATCCAGTTGTGTATTCCCAGTTCCATAACGCATGAAGTATATGAGTGATTAAAAATTTTGGTTTATCTCTAAGAACGGCCAATAGCAAGGCATTGATAGTGCATCAACTGGTTGGGTCCATAACGGGAAAAGAATCATTGCTTCACAAACATATTCAGACTACCGTTGAAATAAAAGTACTGCATTTGCAAAATATTGATACTATATTTACCTTAATTCCGATTTCCCACGTTAGAAAATAAATAGTGTACTAAAAACACCAATTATGAAAGTTGCCTACCGACACATATCTACTCCGGAAGATGCCAGTTTTGTGATCAAGGAATTTTGCCAGCCACGCTTCACCAACACTTTTCATTTTCATCACGGGCACGAGTTAATCCTGATGGTAAAAAGTTCCGGCAAGGTATATGCGGGCAACAAAGTCATCAACTTCAGCGAGGGAGAGATTTACATGTTCGGTCCCGGTTTGGTCCACTGTTTTTGCAACGACAATACGCCTCCCGGCAGTGGTGAAGAAGTAGCCCACGCGATCATCGTACAATTCACAGAAGACTTCCTTGGCAAGGATTTTTTCGACAAACTGGAATTAAGGAAGATAAAAGAGCTGATGCAATTATCCGAGCGCGGCATTCAATTCAGGAAACTACCGCCGGTGCTCAGTACGATGTTTTTTCAGTTCCAGGCGAATCAGCAAATGAAAAATCTCATCATATTGCTGCAGCTGCTGGATGGGCTGTCTCAACAAAACAGTGACGATGTATTGCTGCTGACAGATGACCCGAGAAAGATACACTATAAGGACGTAGATTCAAAGAAGCTGGAATCTATATTTAAATACGTGCTGGAGAATTATCATACGCACGTGGACAGTAAATCGGCCGCCTCACTGGCATGCATGAACGAAGCCGCGTTTTGTCGTTACTTTAAAAGGCGGACCAGCAAAACATTCTCGCAATTTGTCAATGAAACGCGCATCAGTCACGCTACCAAATTGCTGATCGGTACAGATCATGGCATCGCTGAGATATGCTATGCCTGCGGATTTGACAACATCTCCTATTTCAACAGGCAGTTTAAAATCTACCAGGGCAAATCTCCCCGGGAATACCGGAAGGCCCTGGTGGAAAGCAATGCGGGCGCACCGAGCTTCCGGCCTACGGGAGATTGATCAGCAACAGTTATATTTTCTCATAAAAAATAAAATCAGTCATCACAGGCTGCAGTCCGCTCAACCGGAACTCCGTGGCTATTTGTGCCCGGTGATAGGTGGAGTGATTAATGATATGAAAAAGTATCTCCGACACCTTTTTGCTGAAAGGCTTCCCTTTGATCTTAGCATGCCGGATAATATCATTCAGGTCATAGTCATCTATAATAGATAATGTGTGTGCATAGCTTGTTTTATCCATATCCTGACATTGCTGTATGGTATGTACCTCCCAGATATCGGGGGCAGCGTCCCTTGCTGCTATCCTGTTATTCCAGATCAGATGTCCGTTGAGGATATGACAATATAACTTTATCGCTTTTTCAGACGCCTGGTCCGTGTGAGCACGTAATACCTCCAGCAATTGTTGATTGACGCCATGGTTATATTCAAATAATTCTTTGAAGAATGTTTTCATAGCCTGTTATTGTTCTTTAGAAATCAATGCTTCTATTTCTATTTCAATCATCGCATCCGGCAATCCCAGTTCTTTTACGCCAATCCAGCTGCCGGTAGGGAAATGATGAGTATATATTTTCTGCCGGTAGGCGGCGTTCTTTTGCAGAGCCGCCATACTCGTGGTATAGATGTTCTCCAGTACCACATCATCGAAAGTGCAGCCATAATGTTTAAGTACTTTTTCCAGGCTCGCGTAACAATTGGCCATTTGTTGTCCGTAATCGCCCTTCCCTACCGGGTTTCCTTTATCATCGATGCTGATGACGCCACCCACCTTCACGATATTTCCCATCCTTACCGCCTGCGTGTAGCCGTACATTTTCTCCAGTTCCGGGCGAAGCAGGAAGTACTCCGGTTTGGCTGTCTCCGTTTTGGGCGCCTCCTTCCTGGGCATTTCCTGGTTGCAGCTGTACAGGGCTGTCGCTATAATGATGGCTGACAGCGCTTTTCCATATGCATGAATAGGTCTGATCATGGTGGTTATTTTTTTGCAATAATAGCAAAAAATCTTATTATTGCAACTAAGTCGCAATAACAAAAAATGAAAAGAAGGAATACACAAGCCCAGACGGACATCCTGAACGTCCTGAAATTCACGGACAGGGCTTTAAGCCATGAGCAGCTGCAGGCGGAACTGGAAGCCAAAGTTGACAGAGCCACTATCTACCGCGTACTAAACCGGTTCTGTGAAGATGGGCTGGTCCATAAGGTCATGGACGAAGATGGCAAGCAGCACTTCGCTTATTGCGCCGGTTGCGATAAACCGAATAACAAACATCAGCACAACCATTTTCACTTTAAGTGCCGGAAATGTGGCACGGTGGAGTGCCTGCAACACAAGATACATATCCCCCTGCCGGAAGGCTATGTGATCACGGATTTTAACGGGATGATAGCCGGGTATTGTAAGCGGTGTGCGGAAGAGCGGGACGTTTGAGAGGCTTCCGGAGGTATTAAATCAGTAACAAGAAAAGAATAGCCCCCACGGTGCTGCCGGCACGAAAAACAAGCATCCCTTTTACTGTAGCTGTATTGCAGTATTCCTCCTCCGAGCGCTGCATCAATTTGTGTTGTCTGATTTTTTAAAATATTTTAATTTATTCTAAATTTATCAAATAGCACATATTGAAGTGATTGATATTGTGCCAGAAAATAAACCCAAATAGCAGATACCCAACTATATTCTATTATTCCAACATTTTACATCAAACAAATCTCCCCTATCAATGAAAAAAGGACTAAAGATCTTCCTGTATGTTTTTATCGGTCTGGTGGTACTCGGATTTATCGCCAATTTAACGGACAAGAAAAAGAAAGTAAGCGCCACAACCACTACCACCCCAGAGGGAAGCCCTACATCAACCGAAGAAAAAAAGGAGCCGGTGGAAGAGAAAAAAGCTTCAGCATGGGCCTACAATGAAGAAGAAGATAAAATGACTTCTAAGAAAAAGTACTTTGCTCAGGTTGACGCAAAAGAGCTATTGGAATTCGACTTTCCTTACAACGGAGGTTCTACCGCTACCTTGCTCCTTCGCAACAAAGACGGGGAAAACAATATTCTGCTGATGGTTTCTAAAGGACAATTCATGAGCAGCGTAACCGGCGGCGCCGTGAAAGTGAGATTTGACGAGAACCCGCCCATGACCATCCAGACCTCTTCTCCCAGCGATGGCAGTGCTAAAACTCTGTTTCTGTCTAAAGAGAAATCGCTGATTGCCAATCTTAAAAAAGCAAAGAAAGTATTGATAGAAGCAGAATTTTTCCAATCAGGCCTCCGTCAGATGGAATTTGACGTAGCAGGACTCAACTGGGAACACTAAGCTATTATGCTTATCTATAAAAAAGAGCTGGCTAATAGCCGGCTTTTTTTATTATCTGATTAATTTTACGCTTTCAATATCTCATTCCTGCATTCCTATGAAACAATTTTCGTCTTTCGTTGAATATGGATTTCGACGAGCCCTTATCACCTTTGCCGCGGTTTTCTGTATCTTTTTATCTGTTGTGAATGTCTCTGTTAGCAATGTGGCCGGCCCTGATATCAAAGCAAACCTGGGTATTTCATTTGACCAGGTGAACTGGATCATGGCTGCTTATTTCGTTGGTAACTTAGTGATCATGCCAGTCAGTGCCTGGCTTTCGTGGATGTTGGGCAGAAGAAATTATTTCCTCATTACGGTCCTTCTTTTTACGGTTTGTTCATTTTTCTGCGGTCATGCCACTGGTATAGGCGGGTTGATTATTTTCCGGTTTCTGCAGGGACTTGGCGGCGGCGGTATGTTGGTGTTGTCGCATACTGTTATCACAGAAAGCTGGCCTGTTGAAAAGAGGGCTACTGCACAGGTGTTTGTCATATCAGGCATCCTGGCGGGCAAAGTATTGACAGGGCCTATCGGAGGGTATATCACCGATAACTATTCATGGTCTTTTGTCTTCTTTGCCAATATTCCGGCGGGTATTATTGCGGGCGTGTTTGTACTGGCGTTTGTCAGAAACGGATCTTATGAAAGAGCAGCTATTGATATCACACTGGCAGGGCTGATACAAAACGTCCACATTCGTACAGCGCTTGTATTATCCTTCCTGACAGCCGTTGGCATCACCGGGTCTACTATTAACCCTACCTCTTTGGTGGTAACAGGCATACCAGCCCCCATCAATATTTTATGGTTTACCGTCCTGGCGGTAGTGGTGCTACTGGTCGTTACCGCGGTTGTCATTGAAAATACCAATGGATTGCGGTATGTCATCACAGCGGGCTTATTACTGCTGGCCATCAGTTGTTATATGTCATCCAGCTTCGCTTCGGTGGACCTCAACTGGCTACTGCCTGTCCGCGGTATAGCTATTACGTCGCTATCGCTGGCAGTGAGCACTTTAATGCTTACCAGACTGAAGGGCGAACAGATCGGCCAGGGTGTGGCGCTATATAACATGATGCAGCAACTGGGAGGCGTTATTGGTATTTTACTGTTTTCCGTATGATCTACCTGTATCGTTCGACCAATCCAATACCTGTTTTGGAGAAGATGGTATCTGTTTTATCACTGCCGGAGCATTATATTGGTTATCTCTCTATAACCCTTATAAACTACAGTTATGAAAACACCTCCGGCAATTGCCACCCTCCTATTGGCCAGCAGCGCCCTGTTCACCCTTACGCACTGTACCAAAAACATGAGCGACCTTGACGGTAAAAATGCTGTTACTGCTAACGGCCATCCTGTCGCTGCCGTCAATGTGCAGTCGCTCCTGTTTGATGGCGACGCTGCATTAGGCGCTTCCAACGTCTGGAAAGTACTCAACGTGGAAGGTTCAGGCACCATCACGGTGGATACGGACCCCACCTACGGGCAGGTATGGAAGTTCTACAAACCTGCCGGCAGCCACCGCACCGAAGGACACGGCGCTAAAAACTATCAGGCTGCGGAAGGCGATGACATCTACATCGGATGGCGGTCTAAGCTGGACATACCCGCCAATCAGAACACCAATGCGATATTCCAGTGGAAAGCGTATGGCTCTACCCTCCCCATGACGCAGAACTTCCCGATCGTAGTCAGCACCAATAGCACGGGCAACCTTCACCTGATGCATTACGCCCCTGGTAAGATAGGCACCGAAGTATGGGTAACACCGCTTTCCCGCAACACCTGGAATTCCATGGTGCTACACATCAAAGTATCCAGAGACGCCAGCATCGGGTTCATCGAGTTCTGGTACAACGGTGTCAAACAAACGCTCGTGAACGGTACCCAGCGATACCCCGCACGCACCCTCGATGCCGACTACTGCGATCCTAAATTCGGCGTGTACGGCGGAGATCCGGCCGACATCACCAATTATGTGCATGCTATTAAAATTGCCTCCTCCTACGCAGAGGCCGCACCGGACGGCGGCAGCAGTAACTTGTCCGCCACCCTGTACCAGAATTGCAGCTACGCCGGATGGTCCGCCGCTTTCGGCACTGGCTCCTACACCGCAGCCACTATTGCTGCCAAAGGTGGCATCGATAATGATGCCTCTTCACTCAAAGTACCGGCAGGATTAAAAGTTACCCTGTTCGACGGTGACAACTTCACCGGCGATTCGCTGGTATTAACCGCTGACGGCAGCTGCCTGAAGAACAATAACTTCAATGATAAGGTGTCTTCCTTAAAGGTAACATCCAACTAACCTACGGTACGTATATCCATCTCCGTTACTAATGCCTGAAATGCTGGACCGGCGCCCCTGAAGACTTCATCGTCCCACTGGTGGCGCCTGCCGGCAGCCCATTGGCCTCGCGGATCAGCTGGAAGATATGATCTGGCCGCACCAGCACATAATCTGCGTTCAGTGAGTTAGCAACGTTTTTAAAACTGGTAGGCGTTACGTTCTGCCACGGTTGCGCCTGTATGATAATGAAGCGCGGGCTGGTCCTGTTCCATCCGGCAGCGGCAGCGGCGATATGATCTTTCATGGCCTGTTCATTGGTGCAGTAATTACAGGATAGTGCCATTCCGGGCAGGCTATTGTTGTAAATCGTCAGGCCGCCACCGGTATTTTGTGCTGTCATACCCAATAATGACGGGGCTTTCAGCGCGAAAGTCTGCCCCGTGTTCTGATTGATACCACCGGTGATGGTATTCCAGATCGTTACCACCCGGAAGCCGGCACGCTGATTATACGTTTCAGTTTTGGCCACAAACTGATTCAGCAACTGCTGATCAGGCCAGCTATTGGGGTACGTATAGCCGTAACCGGAAGGACCGGATATCAGGTTGTCGTTATTGGTGGAAGACTGCCACAGGTAGTTGAGCGCACCGGGCATGGCATCTACCATGGCGGGCGACAGCGTCCATCCGATGGGAACAGCGCCGCGGTCCGGATTGCTCCACAGCTTACGCATCAGGTGCTCGATGTACTGCAGGTTATCGCCATCGCTCAGGATAAAGGCGACATAGAGTTTATTTTGCAACGGCGGTTTAGGCGGCATGGGCTTGATGTTGATCGTTCTGGAGGTGCCACTGTGCAATGTCAGGTTAGTGCACCAATCGCTCGCAATAGTGGGAATGCCATAGGTAGAAGAACGTTCCACGCCCGGCCCTTCTTCCGGCCACCATCCCATAAAGTTGGCGCCGGCAGGCATCGCGGCGAGGAAACTATTGAGCAGGGTACTTTCTGCCGGCACGGCGGGGTCCAGCCATATCACCGCCGCCCCCAGCGCGGCAGCGTATTCGCGCAAGGCTGCCTTGTGCGCCTCAGGATTCAGCCCTATCAACAAACGATGATCGAGATGAGGCCAGTAAGTATTATACAACGTTTGATACACCTGTAGCTTGCTGGTGAATTGCCCGCGCAGGTCCACCACAATAGGGATATTATAAGGCGCGGCCGTTAGCCGCGAAAGCAGCAATGGTGATACTACCAGCGCGCGACGGTCTTTGGCCAGCACCGTGGCCAGGTTAACGGTATGTATCTGTGCGGGATCGTACACGATCAGACCGGATATCTCACTGCGGTATTTGGCGATAAGGCTCCATTTATCGGTGACCTCAGACCAGTTCAGCCCCAACGACTGCAACCAGGTATAAGGCCCCTCTGCGAAAGCATCCCCTTCATAGGAGAAAATACGTGGCCGCGTGCTGTTAACGATGCCTTTCAATGAAGCAAACAAATACATCTCGGCAGAGGAGCTGTTCTGCTGAACGCCCACCCAGTCGACTTTTATGTACGCGGCGCCCCGCCAGTATATTCGTAGTTCTATAGACTGATTGTCGGCCGGAATGGTAAAGGGCAACGTAAAATTCGTATAGTTGGAAGCGATAGGAAACTGCTGCCGCGTAATGGTCTGTGAAGCCAGCACCTGGCCGGTGGTAGCGTTCCTTACGTCGATATCCACCACCGGGTCATTATTGGCGGTGTTGTTATCGATCTTCATCCGGAACTCGGCGATGTTAGGGCCGGCGGGCAGACTGTTGTCGTAAGGCCCATACACCATATGCTGATTAGGTGCATCGATACCGGTCTGGCACAGCCACCCGTCAGTTTCCAGCCGTCCGGTTTTATGGCTGAGAGACGGCCCTTCGGCTTCCCATCGGGAGGTGGTTTCACGGAGCATAATTAAGTCCTGCGTTTGTGCCGGCGCAGGGAAAGAAGGCAGGACCTGATTCGCCGGCCAGGAAATCTGGGCGGACAGCTGCATGGTCAATAATAGCGGTAAAGGCAACAGCACAGCGATGGTCCTGATAAACAGACGTTGTGGGTTTGACATAGATTTTAAATTAAAACGATCGTTAACAATGAGGGAATACGGCAATAACGTGGAGAACAGGAAAATTTAGTTTAGGTCAACCTATTTTAATTTGATCTGTTCTATTATAAAAATAATCATTAAACCTTAAAAAAAGTAGCATATGCAACTCCAAACACTGCTAGAAACTGTACTGATGTTAATCGTCGTTATTTTAGTGACGCTTTCGGCTATTATTACGCTCCCTAATAGCGGTATGTAATGTAGAAAAAGGCTTGCAGGGAATGCCTGCAAGCCTTTTGTATATGCCAGGAAATATCATCTCAATACACCAGCTCCATCTTCTTCTCCAAAAAACCATCTCCATAAGCCACGCCAATACGATCTCCTTTTTTGATCTTCACCCTGTCCTGTGCCAGCAGCAGGGAGGACTGCGCCACCTTCAGTACTCCTTTAAATTCCTGACTGCCGGCGGTGAGGGAAATCACCCCTTTTTTCTCTCCGTTAACAAATACCGTAAGCGGTAGTAACCCTGTTACCGGCGCCTGCCACGAAATATACAGGCCATCCTGCTTACGGGTAAACGACACCGGGTGGTTATCATACCAGCTCAACACGGCGAGACTCATATTCCAGGCGGTGTTATGCGCAATCCACCCTTCCAGGTGCCGGTCTTTCCCCAGCGGATGAAAGGGATACATTTCTGTTCCGGGCACACAGCTCAGCGAGCCACGACACAGTTCCAGCCGTGCCGTCACATCCTCAATATAGCCGTTGGGGTAACCTTTGGAGATGCCCCTGAACCCTTTTTCAGGGTGATGTGCCGCATGAGCGTTCAGCGGATTACGGCCATAGAGGTTATCAAAATGCGCATACGCGATCTGCTCCAGCCGTTGTTTTTTTGCAGGATTTTTCACGATCGATGCTGCCAACAACGCCGACGCAGGAAAGCCGGCCACGTTGCCTACTTCGTTGTACGACGGCACGGCCCACGCTGTGTCCCCATCGTACTTTCTGAAGTCCCAGGCATTATCGGAGCGGCGGACCACAATATCCGCCCACTGCTCTATTTTGGCTTGTAGTCCCGCAGGCGCCTGGTCTTTGTAACGCAACAGGTAGATAGCAATGCCCGACATGAGCATATGTTCGCTCATGCGTTGCCCTTTCGTCACCAGCGGATCTTCAAAGTTCAGCGAATCTATGATCCAGGCTACCTGTTTGTTCGCTGCCTGCAGATACGCGGCTGCGCCGGGAAGCTTTTCTCTTTTAGCCACTTCATACATCAGCAGATTAGGCAGCACGGAAAATCCAGGTGCATGGCGGCCTTTGGAGGAGCCTACTTCGCGTTGTACTTCCAGTAAACCGACTTTCTCCCAGTTGCTGCGCGCGAAATATAATGCCTGCTGATAGAGTTCCCGGGAAAACCATTTATCGACATACGGATACGCATATAGGAAAAAGGCGAACTGCGCAAGTGTTTGCGGATGCAGCTGCCGGGGCAGTGAATCGCCGCTGGGGTCCTTTGTTTCGGGGTTCATGAGATAATACCCGATGCCCCAGTGCACATTCATGAGCACATCCGGTATCTGTTTGCCCAAGGGCTTGTCCACCGTCGTAAAGTATTTCCGGGTAGATGCCAGGGCTGTTTCATCGGCCAGTCCCTTTATGAGTTTAAAATCCGGTTTCATCACCATCGCTTTCAGGCTATCATAAGAAACGGTGGCCGGCATGTTGTTATAGGCTGCGGGGTTAGACAGGTACATCCATATCAGGGAAGGCACCTCATAAGCGTAATAGGTGCCATCGCGCCAGGGGCAGCCACCATAGGCAGAATGGTGAACGCCTGTGACACTGCGACAATCATTCATGAACCACACGGAAGGCGCCAGTCCTTCTTTTTCTATCAGGAACGGGGCAATCCGAAAAGGGTAAGAAGTGCCATCCGGCAAACGGCCTCCTTTCACCTGTATCACATACGTCTGTGTCGGATCTGCCGGCCTGAAGCCGGTAAAATCACCGATGCCGTTATGTGTTTTTCCCTTATACAACGGCGTGTTGCCGGCACCGGTAGTAATGTAAAAATCGACACTGCCTTGCGGCGCCGTGGGCACAGTAAAGCGTTTGGGCGCCGAAGTGTTATAGCCTGTCTGGTTCACGCACACCCAGTGGGCAGCAGGACGGAAGGTAGCGTCCTGCGCATCGGCCATTGATACGGCGAATAGAAAAATAGAAACGGCCAGCCATGCCGACCTGATTTGTTGCATCATATTTACCGATTGAAAATGATCTGTCTGTCTTCCAATAAACGGGCACGCAGCAGGTCGTAAGGCACTTCCTGCACGGTAGTCTGACGGTCTATCGCCAGGCTCGCCGCCGTGGCGGCAGACTGGCCCAGCACCATGAAAACCGGCTCCATCCGGATGGAGCCATAGGCCGCGTGTGTAACGGAGGCGCAGAGCGGCACCAGCAGATTGCCACATTCTCCACGCCGCGGTATGATCGCACGATAGCTGATGCCAAATGGCGCCGGTATGTGCACGAACATGCCACCTTCGCTGGTGACGAAGCCTTGGGGTGATACGAAGAGTTTGATGGCGTGGGAATCCATGTGATATGATCCAAGCCCTACAGGGTCCGCCGCCACTTCCTTACCCAGGGTGGTGTGCTCAGTGATCACGACATCGCTGACCATGCGACGGGCCTCCCGGATATAAAGCTGAAACGGCCAATGTCCTGTATCCGTAAACTCGTCCTTTGCCAGTCCCCATGGAACATATTGCCGACGAACGGCTTCAGGGATGCGCGGATGGTGTTGTAAAGTCCAGATCAGTCCCCGCTGCCACTGTTCATGCATTTTAGCGATGCGCTCCCGGGTAACATAATCTGCCTCCGGATAATCGTGGTTCATGCCCACAAAATCCGTGGAAATATAGCCGTTGTTGTTAGTGTCGGTTTTACCATTCGGTAGCAGGTCAAGCTTTAGAAAACTGCCACCCAATGCCGTTTTGAAAAATTCGCTCTCCATCCCTCCTGCTTCGATGAAGCGGAACAGCAACTCATAATCTTCTTCCCTGTAATCAGCCGGTTTTTCAAAAGGTACCCTGTTTTCGGGAATGTTGGTCAGACATAACCGATAGTTGTAAGCCTGCACCCCTTCATCGCCTTCCCCTACTTTCCCGCCCCAACCGGGATAAACACGGTCCAGGAGACCGCTTTGGGGATGGCCTTTTATTTTGTACGGGTCGATACCTTCCGGAAACCTGCCCGGAAGCGGCAAAGGGCGGATGCCGTTGTTCGTTTCATGATACCGGTCATTAGGTTCCCGCCCAACTGTATAAGACACACCGGATGCAGCCATCAGATCGCCTTCATAGGTAGCGTCAATAAACATTTCAGCCGTAAAGACACGCCCCGATTCCATTTTGATGCCGGTGATTTTTCCGTGCTTCATGCTCACGCCACTGCCGCGATGAAGCCGTTCATGCCGCACAATGGTCACCTGTGCTTCCGTTGTCATTTGATTGAACAGCCGTTCTGCCACGGAAGGTTCTACGATCCACATCGTTTGATCGTTTGGTGGCAGCGGCACATGTTGCTCTGGCATGTGGTGCTTTTGCTCCCATTTCCAGGCGGCGTCCTGCTGATAATGTTGCCAAACCCGGTGGAAATACTCCCGTGCCAGTCCGCCTATCGTTTGCGGATCTCCAACGTCTACCCAGCCCAGGCCTCCGCTTGTCAGTCCGCCGAGATGGCTTCCCGGCTCTATCAACGCTACTTTGCGTCCCATGCGGGCAGCCTGCACGGCGGCCATTACGCCGCCGCTGGTACCACCGTAAACGACGATATCATATACGTCCGCCGCCGGCTGAAAAGCCGCTCCCTGCAAGCCCAACAACGGAACAGCTGCGCTCAGCGCCAGCAGGCCGGTGTTCCGGATAAAATTACGTCTGTTTAAATGGTCCATCTGTTTACCGGTTGCTCGTGGGAAAATTCCCGGGATGTAGGAAGATGTTTTCTCATAACGGTGGAACCTGGTCCTGGTCGGTGATCATACCTGGTCGCTAAAAGTACTGTCTAATATTGATTTAAATTTTGATAAAGAATTTGATGGAACAAAATATTTCGGGAGATATTTTTCGTGGGAACGCTCCCATTATTATGGGACTGTTCCCACGATGGAAGTGTGAGGGAGAAAAGAAAATACAAACTTAAAAACAAAGCCTTGCAGATAACTCCTGCAAGGCTTTTATGCCCGTCACCGTTTCGGGTGTTGTCAATAATAGATATCTACGATGCCGTTAGGCGTACCCTGTGTTACCACCGTAGAATGCTGGCCGCAATCCGTAACAGCATTGTCTACAGACCATGACAGGGGCGCCTGTGCGCCGCCCACTCTCAGATCGATACCACTGAGCCTTGTTTTGGCGGTATTGGGATAGTTGGAGCAGGTAACCACTCCATACGCTTCCATGGATTCCGCCGCCCAGTAGAGGGTGGGAATGTTGTTCACGGTAAGATTAATAGAAGGATAGCCGGTAAAGACTGACGTATAGCTGCGGGTGCTGCCGCTACCGCCAATGAGGCTCATGATGCCCTGCAAATTGGTGCCCGGGTTCACGCGTATCAGGTTGCTGTATACCGTGTTCGTACCTACGTACCAGTTAGCAATGGCCCAATAGTAACCACCGCCGGCAGCAGAGGGGCCCCACTGCAACACCGGCTGCAGGATGTTGTTGGCATTCTGCAATCCGTTGAAGAGGAAGATGGTCTGGCCGGAATTCACTGTCGGAGCGGGAGGGACCGTCCAGCTGGTAGCGAAATAAGAGATGGCCGAAGCGGTGTTGTTCGTCCAGTAGGTGTAAGTGATCCAGCCGGAACCCAGCGGGAATATGCCACCACCGGGCTTTTTGGATTTTTCCGGATTGAACGGCACCCTGGCGGCATCCTGTTCGATGGCGCCGTAATCGGCCAGCACCTTACCATTGCGGTCGTATTTACGCAGCCTGTTACCTTCACCGCTGAGGTATTCTCCGGTTTCAATATGATGTACCTGTGATTGGGCCACCCAGCCTGCCGGCGTAAGTACCTGGCCCTGGTGATCGTTTATTTGTACTTTGTCGGCCGGCGTGGCTGCGTTGTTCTCAGCTGAGGTGCCGTTCTGCTCTTTCTTACAGGCAGAAAATACCATGGCACTCAACAGCAACAAAGAGAGGATGTATTTGCTCATAAATAGGGGTTTGGGTTAAGAAATATGAGAAAAGGAGAAACGGATAGATCGGGCGACTACTAAAATAAAGCAAATCACTGCGAACAGGCGGTATATCCCGCCACCATGGCAGTCTTTAGGGGTTTATGCCTCAGGGGCCGGTATTGGGGTCGTATCCGGCTCGTTTCATCATAAAATAACATCTCATTCCGGAAAAAAAATCTATCTTAAATAGATAATCGAAAACCTGAGTTTTATTTTGAAAACCTGAATGTTAAATTTTAACCGATGAGAAAAACAGTTGTTTTAAGTGCCCTGTCAGCTTTATTTTTTGTACAAAGCCATGCCGCTTCCGTTACGGAGAAAACAGTAAACCCGTCGTCTGTTACAGAGAAGCCTGCCGACAAGATTTCACAGGAATTTAATGTCCGGATAACCCTGGTGGATATTCATGGGGCGCCTGTTACAGGAGGTTCAGGCCTGCGCGGCTATTGGGCGCAGAATGTAGCCACCGGTGAGTATTATTACCCCGGTGGACAGGAAGATGAAGACAAATTTGAAAACCTCCCTGCCGGCACATACACCTTTGGTGCATATCCTGGCAACTGGGATGGCGCTGTTTCCAAAACAGTAACGCTCAGCAGCGGAAATGTAGGCCCTGATGGCTACATCGTGGTAACATTAACCTATTGGGTAGAATAGATCACCTGCAAAAAATCAAATAAAAAGACCGGCCATAGGTCGGTCTTTTTATTTGCCCGGGCGGGCAACTTTCTGCAAACTAACATTCTCACATACGGCATATACCGCATAGAAGAACATCAGGGTAAATATGGTGTATTTGCTGGTATTCGCTCTGTTCACTACCGCATAGATGGTGATACCTGCCAGACAAAGCATCATTCTGCTGATCATGGCTCCGTATACACGAAGCATAAACACAGCATTGCTTTCTGCCTGTACGCCTTTGCGGCTCATGTTGTAGGTAAATGCTGACAGTAAAGCCAGTGCGAGGTTTCCGAAGAGCAACACATTGTGGTGTACTCCATTGTCCAACATCCAGTTCTTAAATAAAAATAATACGCCGTTCAGTAAAATAAAAACGCCAATGACTCTAAAGTAAAATCTATCCCACATTTCTGTTCAAAATTCTGTTCTAAAGTTGTGAATGAGGGCGCAAAGTTAAGATCAAAATAGATAACTGCAAAATGATAGCAGTAAAAAGAAGGATAATAAGGCATTATCCGCATAAGAATAGCCCCAAAAATCCCCCAAAGACCGTAACCAGTGTAAACACCAACTAATTAAAAATAATTAATATACTAAAAATTAGTGTTATTGCAATTACCTGCTTAAAGGAAAGCGCCGTTTACATCGAAACTGAAATATCCTGACTCCCCTGCCTGGTCACTTCCAAATTCCCAAGGCACACTCCACTTAAACAATAAGTTATCCTAACTACAAATGATCTGGTAAAAACTGTTTTGTTGTAGATTGTGATTCAATATTGTCGATCACCCCCAAACAAAAAAAGAATGTCTACTCCAAACACACCCGGAATTTATGGCCGGATCAAAGACAATTTAAGCATGATAGTATTACTACCTACGCTGCTGGGAGGAATCTGGCAGCTGGCAGAACTGCTGTGTATACACCCTTCCTGTATTCGTTTTTTTTCCGTAACTCAGTTAATTCCGGACGGCCTGCTTATTCTATCTGTCCTCTTGCTCATATGCCTCCTGAACGTGCTTATTATACAGTTACCCAAATGGGCTGTCCATACCATTCTGGGATCAGGCAGCATGGCCGGTAATAATAAAGAGCAGCCGGATCAGGAAGGTATAAAACCAGTACATCCTGTGTTTGGAAAGGATGAGATAAAAGTGGTTATCACATTTTCCCTGTCGGTTATCATGTTGTCACATTATTTTTGGGTAGACACGCTCCAGGCTGCATTCAAAGGTAAAAGAATCAGCTTATGGGGAATCATGAAAATTACCGTATTCTGCCCGCTAATATTTCTCATGTTAAAACTGATCTACCAAAAAATCAGGGCGCATTTTTCCCCGGCTGTAGAAATCATCATCTGTATAGTTCTTGTGATTTCCCTTGCTCCTTCCATTATGCTCTTTCTTTTCTGTCTGAAAGTGTTTCATAATTCATTTTTACTTCCCGAGAATTTTAAAAACACTACTAACATAACTCCCACCTCCACCCCAGCCCGGGAAATAATATATTTCAATGATAAATACATCTTCCTTAACAGAAAGGACGGACAATACCCCGACACTATTGAAGTGAGGAAATTTGAAGATTTTATACAAAACACTTCACCACAACCATAGTTGACAGATCGGAATACGCAATGGCATTTGTATACCGGATAAAAAAACTTATCTTCGCTTCCACAGTGCCGGAAGCCATGTAAACCCAATCCATGCTTATACATTCCGGCTGTACCTGTAATAACGAAAACCCGTATCAGGCAAGACATTCCGGACAGGGCGTTTAAACCTACAACTGCTGACCGCGCAGCGATGTAAAATTATCAATGATGCTCTGCTGCCTGAAACATCAAAACAATATTCTGGCCTGTAAAAAAACAACTTATGGATCTAATGCTAAGAAAGGAAAGACTCGCAGGTTTCTTATTTTTAGTAGGTATTCTTTCGGGGATATTTAGTGTTTCCCCTGCAATCGACTCTGCAAGGTACCTGACAGAGGCGGCCGCCAACAACAACAGGGTCATCCTGTCAGCGATCTTTCAGTTCATCATGTCGCTGTCGTATGTGGGGATTGGCATTCTGCTATATCCTGTTATCAAAAATTTTGGCAGTAGTTTATCCATTGGCTTTCTCAGCCTGCGCATAATAGCTGCCACGCTGGTGATCGTTGGTATCATCCTGCTGCTATCGGTATTGGTGGTTAGTAAGACATTCAGGGAAAATGAAGCGCAGGCTGCGTTTCATTATGCAGCGATGGGGGAAGTATTGAAGGTGACCCGTGATTATATCAACCACGTATTTATGATCCTGGTTTTATGCGCAGGCAACATCATGTTTTATACCCTGCTGCTGAAGGCAAAGCTGGTCCCGCAATGGCTCTCAGTATGGGGCCTGGTCGGCAATTTATTATCTGCACTGGCCAGTATCTTCAGTCTGTTCCAGCTGCTGGACATCATTACCACGGAATACCTGGCCATGAATGCACCGACCGCCCTCCAGGAAATGATCCTGGGAGGCTGGCTGATGATGAAAGGATTTGAGAAAAGGCCCGTGGCAGTGCCCACATAGCTGTGGCACAGCAATGCCTGTCCGGGCAGGAATTCCCCGGACAGGCATCAAACGCTTGTACGTTTCTTCAGCGATCAGGTCACTGGTTGACCGCCTTCACTTCTCTCAGGTCAAAATAACCGTTATAGCCTTTCATATATACCACCGCACGATGGCCGAAAAGCATCATGGCTTCGGTCCTGGTCTCCAGTTCATTGTCATAGTATGCCGACAGCACTTTGGTACCGGGCGGGCATGTTTTATTCCACCTGTCGATGAGCGCCGTTGTGGCTGCCTGTTGCTGCTGACGTGCCATCGCTTTTTCACTGAGCGCCACAGGAGGTGTTGCGGCCACCGCCTGCTCAATGCCTGGTTTGGCAGCGGTTTGCGCGGCAGGCGCATACTTTCTTTTGATCGCTGCGACCAGCTTCGTTAATACATCTCCTACTCCCAGCTCTTCAAATTCCATCTCTCCCTGTGATAACAGGTAGGTAATACTATCTACCCATCTTACACAACTGGATAACTGGCCGGCCAGATTCTCCCGTACATTTTCCGCGGTATAAGGCAGCCCTGTTACATTGGCGATCACCGTTATGTTGGGGGCGGAGAAAGTGATCTGTTGTATGAACTCCCGGAATTCATCTCCGGCGGGTTTCATATAGCGTGAGTGGAAAGCACCGCTGGTATTCAGTGGAATAAATACTGCGCCGGCCTTCTCAAAATGCGTTTGTGATTTATTAAGATCTTTCTGCAGGCCGGATACCACGATCTGATTGGGTGAGTTCAGGTTGGCAATATCAATGGTGGTGAGTTTTGCCTCTTTGAGCACTTCCCGTATCGCCTCTTCCGGCGTATTCAGAATAGCCGCCATGCCGCCGTTTTTGGCCTGGCTCATCAGTTCCCCTCTCTTCTTTACCATTTCGAGGCCACCTTCGAAGCTGATCACGCCGGCGGCCTGCAAAGCGTTATACTCACCCAGACTATGCCCGGCGAGATAGTCGGGCAGTTTTCCTGTCGTCTCAATTTTTTTCAGATACGACAACGCATTCACCACAAACAAAGCGGGCTGCGTATACTGTGTCTGATTCAGTTTGCGTTCAGGATCGTTCACACAGAGTTCTTCTATGGAATAGCCCAATATTTCATCTGCTTTTTTTACCAGCTCCGGAAAATGGCCGAAAAGGTCTGCTCCCATTCCTTTTACCTGCGAGCCTTGTCCGGGAAATACGTAAGTCTTTTTCATTTTATTTGATTTTTAAGACGTTGTTATAATTTTTCTCCATCCTGTTCCCGTCTGAAAATGATGCTGGTATTGATACCGCCGAAGCCGAAAGCGTTGCTCATGGCGATATCTGTGCTGTGCTGGACAGCGGCAGCACCGCAGAACTGCAGATGGGTGCAGATGGGTGTTTCCAGATTTTTATTGCCGTGCAGAAAACCGCTGCGTAGCTGCTCCACGGTGGCAATGGCTTCCACGAGGCCGGCAGCGTACAGGCAATGGCCTGTCAGTCCTTTGGTGGCGTTGAGCCATAAGCGGGAAGCATGCTCGCCGAACACCTGGCCGATCGCGGCCGCTTCCGTTTTATCGCCCAACGGAGAAGAGCTGCCATGTGTATTGATATAGCCGAGGTCTGTAGCGGATAATCCGGCCTGCCGCAAGGCCGACAGCATGGCTTTGGTTTCGCCGTTGATATTCGGATCGGCGGAGCTGTTAGCGTCGAGGTTCAGGGAGCTGCCCATGATGGTGGCCATGAGCGGCACGCCCCGCCTCCGGGCGCTTTCAGCGGATTCTATGATCACGCAGGCGCCGGCCTGTCCGTAAATAAATCCTTCATGCGCGCTGTCGAACGGCCGGCAGGCTTTCTCCGGCTCGTTGGCATAATGCTTCCCTCCCATAGCGCCGATATTGACAAAGCCCTGTATATCCATCGGTGAAAGATCAGCCACCACGCCCATAACAAGGCAGACATCGGCCAATCCAAGCTGTATCAGCTGGCAGCCTTTGATAATGCCTACGTTACCGGTAGCGGAGGCGCCCCCTACGACAAAGCCTTCGCCTTTGATGTCAAACAGTTCGCTCAACACCCCTACCTGGTTGGTTTCCAGAAATTCGAGCGCATAGCGTGGCGACAGGTATTCCGGGTCCTTCCTGAATTTGGGCATGATATCGTACTGGTAGTTCTGTGTGCTGTTTTGCCCCGCTACGATGAGTCCTGTCCGGTCCGGGGACGGTCTGTCACTGAACAGCCGTGCACTATGCCATGCCTGCAGGGCTGCGATCAGCGAAACCTGTATCGTCAGCGGCGCCCGGCGTCCCAGCCGCCTTGCCTGCTCCAGCTTTTCTGCTGGTATGTCCTGTAGGCGTTCCAGCGATCCCAGAAAATGAAAATGCTGTATGTCTGCGACAATATCCACGGATACTGCCGGTTCTCTCACGGAAGGTACTTTTCTGATACCGGACTTACCGGCTTGCAGCGCCGCGCTGAATTCCGCAAGGTCGTTGCCTATGGAAGAGATAATCCCCATTCCGGTGATGCCTGTTTTACTGAGTGCCAACATAATACTGCCGGGTTAAAAGCGTGTACGTGTCCGGACATAGGTCCGGCATCCTTTTGAAAGAAAAGAAGGAGTTATTGCGCTGCGCGTTCGGTATAATGTTCAGCCAGCACTTCTACCAGCCCTTCAATGTTATTGACGGCAGCAAAACTCATCAGTGGCAATTTCATTTCCAGTGCTTCCATGGAGAGGGTCACTACTTCCATGCGGTCGATGGAGTTGGCGCCCAGCTCCCTCAGACTTTTTTCAATGGTAATCTTCTCTGGCTGCAGATCAGGGAGTACTTCTAAAATGACGTCCTTTACGATCGAATAAATTTTTTCCTTTTCCATAGTGATTTTTTTTGTTGATAAAAATGTGTGCATCCTGCAGGCTACTGTCGTCCTGCGGGGTGATGGGGTATCTGGTGGTTAATAAAATTTGAAATGTCCGCTGGTGTCCTGCCCTTTCCGAAGACGGTACGCGGCAAAGTCATGCGGATTTTTAAACTGTAGGTAGATGTTATCTTTCAGCAGCTGCTCAAATGGTTGCCCGGGTGGTTTACCATACATATGACCGGGGTAGATCCTGGTTTCCGGCGTCAGCATCTTTTTAAGGCGTTCCAGGCTGTCAAACATCGCATGTGCCGCGGGTATGTCTGCGCACAGTCCGCAGCCTTCCGCAAACAAGGTATCGCCACTGAAAAGATGATTGCCGATGAGGTAACAGGTGCTTCCTTTGGTATGTCCCGGCGTGAGGATAGGTTGAATGATCATCCGACCGACGGACCATGGCATCATCTGTATGCCGTTTAACTGCTCTATGTTAAATCCGGAGGTATGTATTTCTTCGTGGGACATCCAGACGGGGCAATGGAAGGCGGCTGCCAGCGGCTGCGCCAGATGGATATGGTCCGGATGCGCGTGAGTGACCAGAATGCCGCTCAATGTACTGCCGGTGTCTGCAAGGGCCGCATATACCTTTTCAATATCCCAGGCAGGATCTATGATAACAGCGCGGTTGGTCACCCTGTCCACCACCAGGTAGCTGTAGTTGACAAAGGAGAGGTACTTCATCCGGAGTACCACCACTTCTGCCACCTGCAGCTGATTCGTTGTGTCAATAAAATTTATATCCATATTCCTGAAATTTTCTGTCATTGATATACTCCCGGCATGTTGTGCAGGCCCGCCAGGGTATGCTGCATCTTCTCCAGCCCCATGATATCCCGCCCGAACTGATTCACCACCGGGATGGACATAGCACCGGAATCGGCCGGCAGAATATATTTCACCAGCGTAGCCAGTGAGCCGCTGGCACTGAGATCAATGAACACCGCCTCTCCTGCTGTCAGGGTATTGACGACGGTATTTTCAAAACTTACAGGATAGCGGATGGCTTCCCAGAAATGTGCAGGGTGCAGCTCTTTCAGGACAGTAGCTGTCAGGGAAGAGATCAGAGGGATACTGCCGGGTATCATCGGTACTTCCCGGACAAGCTGCCGGCAGGCTTCTCCCACCGGATCTATCAGCGGCGTGTGAAAGCCCCTGCACACAGGCAATTGCTGCGATATGATATTCATCTGGTTGAGCGCGGCCCGCAATGCCTGCATGGCAGCCGGTAATCCGCTTACGACAAAATTGTTTTGAAAGTTGGTGCCTGCCAGCCAGCACTGGCTGAAAAGCTCCGGATAATCCGCCATGATCATTTTGGGCGCGAGGATGGCCATCATTTCTGCTTTGGGCGTTTGTTCCGCCAGCCTGGCTATCGCTATCATCAGCCGGATGCCGTCTTCCAGGGACACAGCGCCGGCCGACACTGCGGCAACAGCTTCTCCCATACTATAACCCAGTAGCAGGTCCGGACGTATGTCCATCTCCCGGAGCACCTGGTATAAACTATACTGAAAACACAACAACGCGGGGTTGGTATGAAGGAGGTTGTCAAAAGGTTCCCCCTTTCCTTTTCCCCGGTACAGTATAGCCGTCAGCGATGTCTGTAGCAGCGGAGCGGCAATGGTGTCGCAATGGTCCATCCAATACCTGAACCGGGCGTGCTTTTCGTACAGCTCCCTGCCCATGTGATAGTATTGGGTGCCCTGGCCGCCAAACATGAATATGATACGTTTGTTCATGGAAATTGCTTTTCTGATAACAGCGTTGTAGAATTAAAACTGGTATTGAAAGGTAAGCCCCAGCAGCTTTTCATCGCGGTACCGGTAAAAACCGCTTTTTTCGTTGTTAGTTACCGGGAAGTTCAGATAAAAGTCTGTGGTGACATGATCATTCCAGTTATAGGATGCTGTCAGCAGGTTGAAAAAACTGGAGTAAGGTCCGTTGTACATCGTCACGCAATTGATCGACAGGTCATCGTTCTTCAGCTTCTTGCTGAGGACAAACAGTATCATATAGTTGTTCTTCGGCAGTCCCACCACCTCATTATCCCGGTCCATGATATGATAGTTCACCGCTTCCAGTCCCAGTGTCAATGTGCTGTTGACGGTGTAATCCACTCCCAGTGAAGCATCGAAGGCGTTCCTTTTCACGACCTGAAAAGCGGCGTCATTGAAGGTTTTGGAGAACTTCATGGCGGCCTCGCCTTTGATCAGGAAATTCTTGATCGCATAGTTGAAAGTAGCGCCGCTGATAAAATACGGCTCCTTGCGCTGAAGCATCAGCCCCGGTTTAACCAGGCGAACAGCATAATCATTGTTGATCAGCCGCGCGGCCATAACGCTTACATCACTTTTGCCGAAAGTCTTTTTCCATCGAAAGCCTGTTTCAAAAAAGAAGCCGCGCTGTTGTTCCATCTGGTATTCAACGCTGCCGTTAAAAGGATCGATGTAGTAAGCAGTGCCGGGCTTGGGATGCTGATTGAATCGCGGGGCCGGGTTAAAAAAGACGGTCCAGTTACCAAACGAGGTATACTGATCTACCATCAGCATCAGCTGCGCAAACCGTAGTTCATCGACATTCAGGTTTAGCGGTTCGCGGTAGTCCAGTGGACTTATCTCATTCGTTACAATGGCAAATTCTGATTCGCCCCAGTCTACCGTCTGCATTCCCAGCTTAATACTCGTTTTACGGATACTGGCCTGGATATAGGCATCTCTGGTGAGAGAGCCGAAGGCTATGTCAACGGCAGTTGACTTATCGTTCATCCAGAGTTCCGTTGGCCTTGTCCGGTGGTCGCTTTTCAGGAAGGAGAACAATTTTGTTTCCGCCTGCAGCGAGATGTGGTCAGAGAGTGATTTAGAGTATTTCAGCCCCAGGGAGAAACGGTTTTTCCGGATCCTGTCGGGCCTGGTGAACTTATAAGCCACCTCGTAACTTAACCGGAGACGCAGCGGGCCGAAGACGTAGGTGTTCCAGAAAGAAGGCGGTGTCTTTTTCCCTTCTTCCGTTATTTTTTCTTCGGTCGTATCAGGATCTCTGGTGATGGTAGAATCGCTTTCAACAAGTTCCTGGCCATAGCCAAAGGAAATATTGAGCAGCAGGAAAACAATAACAGTGGTAACATTGCGGATGCCTGGGCGGATCTTCATAGTTTCTTCTACAATAATTTACTCGGTTTGTGTGGTTATTTTGATGGTATTGATAAGGTAGCCATGCTGTGTCAACTGCCTTCCCACGGGAACTGCCCTGTTTTCACGAACCTGGCGATTTTGTCCAGATTTTGCTGATCAGAAAAAACTTCGATATTGGCGGCCAGCGCGTGCGGCTTTGCTTTGTCGGAAAAATCGTGTAGCCGTTGCAGGTAGCGTTTATAGCGGGAGATGGCCTGTTTGGACAACAACCGCAATCGCAGCAGATGTTTCCGCAGCAGGTTTTCACTGTTGGCCTCACAGGCATCTGCCAGTCCCCACTCCTGCGCTTGTTTCGCTGGTATGGGCTGCGTCATCAATGTCATGTAATTAGCCCTGGAGAAGCCTGTACGCCGGATGAGGAAAGGCATCACGCAGGCGGGCATGAGCCCGAAGAGCAGTTCAGACAAGCTGAAAACAGCTTTCTCCTCACACAGCACCAGGTCGCAGGCCGCCACAAAGCCGATGCCGCCGGCATTGGCTTTCCCCCGCACATGCGCGATGGTCACATAAGGGCCGGTGGCCAGCTGCTTCCAGAGGTCATAGAGCGGTTCAGGGTTTTGTTCCTGATACCGCCCGCCGTTTTCAACGCCTTGCTGGATCTCTTTAAAATCCGCCCCGAAACAGAATACTTCCGGGGTGCCTTCCACGACCACAATTTTGGCCCTGTCTTCGCACTGTTCCAGCACCTCCGAAAACTCCCTGATCAGGTCATCATTGATCGCATTGTTGGCTTCCGGGCGATGAATCTGAATAAAGCAGATGTCTTCTTCCAATCTGACTTTAATGGTCTCATATCCGGTTGTATGACTTAAGATACCCATTCGTAAATCCTTTTAAATTCTTTAATCTCTTTCAGGAAGAGTGTTTCCCTGCCGAGCGCTTTCCTTGCCTGCGGAACGAAGTCCGTATTGAGCGTCACGTTGCGCGTGCCGAACCTGACGGCATTGCTGCCTACCAGCAGGTTTTCATATTCATCCATCTGCAGCTCATACCTTTTGTCCAGCTGTTCTCTGATGTTGTGGCGTTTCAGTATCTGCTGGCTTTCGCTGCTGACCACCCCGCTGAAGAACTCTGAGCAGCAGCCCGACCCATAGGAAAAGCAGCCTACACGCTGCGGCGCGTCGAAGTTGCCGTTTTCGATGGTGCTGACCAGCGACATCATGGCCGTGGCGCCCATGATGTTGCCGATGCGCTGGCAGTAGACCAGGCCTGGCACTACCCTGTCGTCGAAGTCAGCTTCGATGTCTTTGGTCTTAGCTTTTACCGCCTTGCGCATCAGGTTGCGGTGAGCGCCTTTGACCATACCACCGAACGGCGTATGAAAGGCCAGGTAGCGGAAAGTACTGGCATAATTGGCTTCCGGCACACGCTTCTGGTATTCGAAGTAGGCGTTTTCACAGCAGTCGAGGTACGACAGCAGCGACAGGTCGGAATCTCCGGCTTCGCCGTCTGTGGTAGGCCGGCAGGTGTCCATGACCTGAAAGCCGTAGTAACCGTTGGCCCCGATGTCGGACTGGAACACGTAGGGTGTTTCGCTGACCAGCATGGCCACTGCGCCGGCGCCGCCGCTGGGTTCTGCAAACGACCACTCCATTGTGAGCGCATCGCCGCCTTCTTCAATCATAAAGCGGGACACGTCTGTGGCAATGACCAGCGCCTTCGCTCCCGGCGAAGCCTGAGAGAGAATGAAGTTGAGCGCCATCTGATAACCGGCCACGCCGGAATAACAGGCGTTTTTCAGTTCAAACAGGCGGCAGTTGCGGTTGAGGTTCAGTATCTCATGAAAATAGGTGCTCATCGATTTGCCAAAATCGAAAGACGATTCCGTGCAGGAGATCACCAGTTCAATACGGTCTTTCTCTTCAGGGCTCAGCGCGTCTATCAGCGGCTTGGCAGCATTTACGCCGAAAGTAACCGGATCTTCATAAGGTAACGCAACGGTTTTTTCTTTCATCAATAGGTTATTAAACCTTGATGTGTCCAGGTTGCGATGTGTCGCCAGCTTTTCTACATTCAAAAATGCTGTGCCTGCAAAAACATTCATCGCTTCAATTCCTGCTACGCGCATCATAACGTTGTCTGTTGTTAAAGGGTTAAAGAAAATTTCCCTGACGGAGATGCAGGGCTGTTATCACGTGGACGGATACAGGTTATTATCGGGGGTAAGCATACACCCGGTGAAGGGCAGCCTGTGAAAACTCATCGAGTTGCAGCTGCAGGTTGCTTTCCGCCTGTGCCATCACTTTCTTCTGTTTGCTGTCTGTTTTAGCTTTGAGCTGACTGACCACCTTCTGCAGCACCTGCGTCAGGGTATCGATGTCTGCTTCGGTATTTTCTATGCCAAGGCTTACTCTTACTACGCCGGGGAGCTGTGTCTTGGGGGCCACCGTCAGTACAAAACGCTGTACCTGCTCCAGTACCGGGGTGATTTCTATCAGCCGTTTGATCAGCAGGTGGGCGCAATGGCAGCCGTAACGCACGCCGATGCCACCTCTGCGGAACATCTCTTCTGCGAGCTTGTTGTGCAGGATACCTTTCGTTTCAAAAACAATCACGCCGATTTTGTGCTCAAATTTTTCTGACTGTTGGTCGCTGATGCCGAAAAGTTTGATACCTGGTATTTTGGAGAGATGGTCCAGCGCGCGTCTTGTCAGCACCTGTTCTTCTTCATGGATAACATCCAGGCCTATACGACGCAGCAATACCAGTGCTTTACCCAGGGAAGCGATGCCACCGATGTTATCTTCTCCGGAGGTCTGTATCTGTCTGATTTCTTCCGGTTTGTATTTCAGTAGTCCTTTCTTCACCACCAATACGCCTGTGCCGAAGGGAGCATACACCTTATGGGCAGAGAAAGCCAGATAGTCGATGTTGTTTTTCGCTATTTCCACTTTACGGTGTGCCACTACCTGTGCGCCATCCACCATGAGGCGGGCGCCATACTTGTGTACGATGGGACTGATTTTTTCAATGCTGTTGCAGGTCCCCAGTACGTTGGAAGCACCGGTCAGCGCCACTACTTTGATCCGTTTTTTGCCGTACTTATGTTCCTGGTTGTATTCCCGCAGGTTTGTTTCCAGCTCGGTCAGGTTAATAAACCCGTCGGCATCAACAGGCAGTCTTACCAATGCATTATTGGAGGCCATCCGCCAGGGCAGGTCGTTGGAAGAGTGTTCCAGCAGGGAAATCAGCACTGCCGGTTCTGTATCGTCCACTTCGCGGCTCAGGCTTTCTGATACCAGGTTGATGGATTCCGTAGTGTTTTTGGTGAAGATGACATCGTAGTTTGCCGCATCTGCGCCCAGCAGATCGCTGCAGATCGCTTTTACTTCACGGATAGTTTCCTGTTTCCGTTGTTCCGGCAGCCGCAGCGCCTGGCGGAAGGCATTCCATATCGGCAGGAAAGTGCGGGTACTGGCGCTGTTATCCAGGTTCACAAAGTGTTTGCGGCCTTCCATGGTGGGCACGATCAGCCCACGGCCGATCAGCGTTTTGCGAAGCTGCTCCAGCAGTTCCCGGCCTGCATAGTTTTCCAGTTCATCTTTATACAGCAGTTCGGCTACGCTCAGGTCTGTACGGGGAAGTTTCCGGAAAACATCTTTTCCGTAGCGTTTCAACATCAGCAGGGCTTTGCTGAAAGCAATCACATTGATGATGGCAGGCGTGCCGGCTTCAAATTTATCGGGCCCGGTATGCCAGATGATCCATCCTGCCGCTACCAGCCGGGCGGTTCCTCCGCCGCATTCTGACGGTGCTCCTTTCGGCACGGCTTTCTTATCAATAGCGATAGCAGTGATGCCCAGCGGCAGGCCTACTTCCAGGCTTGTCAGCAGCTGGTAGCTGCTCGGGTTGAGCTGCGAGGTCAGTTCGTAGGTCCTTTTGGGTGAACAAAAAATAACGATGTATTTTTTGGGGTCCAGTCCCATATACTCCAGGGTGACATCTCTGGCGTGATCATATAAATGCGAAGACACCATGGAGTTGTGCCCGCTTCCGCGATGTACGTTGGAATAGGTTTCCAGCGCTGCATAGATGCCGCGCTCCAGTTCAGCGAATGCCGCCTCTGACCTGTTGCTTTCAGGCATGCCGTTTCCGCCTGATCGGATCTGATCAGGTGCGTTGTACTTGGTAGTTTTCATTTGGATTTCGTTTGTTTATTTGTTTAACGAATCAATTTTACAGGAGTAATTTTGGTTAGGATGACTTCTTTGCTACAATAAAATATTGCCGGCCCTGCTGCCGCAGGCATTCTGATACGGCGATCCTGAATCCCGCTGCGGTCATAGCCCCCTGCAGATCGTCGACACCCAGCAGGCTGAGTGCCGGGATCATTCCGGTTTTGCTTAACAGCGACAACGCGAATCCCGTCACGCTTTTTTTGCCGAAACATGGAGTGACAGAAATGAACAATCCTCCGGGCTTTAATAAAGTGTGTATCCTTTTCAGTGCTCCGGGCATATCATCCAGCAGATGCAACAGGTAGATGCCCAGGACCACATCAAAAGAGCCCGGCTTAAATTGCTCGTCAAACAAAGAGGACTGTGAGTAGTCTACATTCCGGATACTGCGTGCCTGTGCATTACGCTGCGCTATCCGGATCATTTCAGCGGAGATGTCGATACCCTGCACGGCGTATACATCGCCGGCAATTTCATTCGCTAAAATACCGGTGGCGCAGCCGAAGTCCAGAACGGCATCCTGCTTTTTCAGATACTGCCTGGTGCCGGAAAGGATTTTCATGCGGACTTCCTTGTCCTTCATTTCTTCTTTGTCGTACCCGGGCGCACTCTTGTCCCAGAATTTTTCTGATTTCTCCATACTGAGGGTTTTACAGGTTATTATCTGTCAGGTTATTTTGCAATGACTGTAACGGGGAGGATGCTACGTACAGTTACGTTACAATATCATTTATTTTGCTCAATATATTGCTTAATTACCTTTAATGCGTATCTGATGTCCTTATCTTTTGTTTCTATTCCCAAACTTATCCTGATAGATTCCTGCGCAGCCTCGTCGGTGAGGCCTATCGCCTTCAGCACATGAGATGGTTTTTTTAAGGAAGTGCTGCATGCTGAGCCCGCAGAAACAGCGATGCCATTATAATCCAGCATTTTCATCAGTTCTCCGCTGCCAATACCGGGAAAGCTCACGTTAATGGTGTTCGTCAGGCAGTTGTCCATAGGGGAATTGATGATCAGATCTTCCTTCATTGTTTTCAATTCGCTGAGAAATATTTTCTTCTGGGACTGATTTTTCGCAGCGGCTGTTACCAGTTTGTTGATATGCTTACAGGCTTCTCCGAAACCGGCGATATTATGGATGGACTCCGTACCGGCGCGCATACCTTCTTCCTGGTGACCACCATGCAGAAAGGGTATCAGCGGGCTGCTGATCCGGGCGTACCAGGCGCCGATGCCTTTGGGACCATAGAGTTTATGCGCAGAAAAGGTGGCGTAGTCAACACCCAGTTCTTTTACATTGACAGGAATTTTGCCCAACGCCTGCACACAGTCGGAAAAAACCAGCGCACCTTTGGATTTGGCGATGGCAGCCACTTTTTTCACATCCTGTACGGTGCCGATTTCATTGTTTGCCAGCATACAGCAGACGAGGAAAGTCCGGTCATCCACCATGGCTTCCAGTTCCTCCAGTATGATATGTCCCGCGCGGTCTACCGGGCAGTACTGCACCGTTATGTTTTTACCCTTCAGATATTCCAATGTATTGATAACAGAAGGATGTTCTATCGGAGTAGAAATGATTTTATTTTTCTCCGGATAAAAATGGTCGCTGACTGTTTTTAACAACGCGTTGTTGGATTCTGTTGCACAGCTGGCAAAATAGACTTCATGCGAATGCGCCCCAATGGCCGCAGCCACCTGTTCCCGGGCCCTTTCAATGATCTGCGCCGACATTTTCCCTTTAGCATAACCGGAAGAAGGATTGCCCCAGTAAGATTTCATTACGCGGTTCATAATACTGCGTACCGGCGAGGCGATGTGGGTGGTGGCGTTATGATCGAAATAAACGTTCCGTTTACTCAATAACCGTTTTATCATGAAGATCAGTTTTATAATGCGGCAAGTGCGTCGATGAGTTTTTTACATCCGCCGTTTTTAATGTACTCGGAGTGATCGTCTATATCTTTGAACTCCCTCCCGGTGATCTTGCTGCACTGCACTTCGGAATCCGTTTGTACATAGAAGGCCCTCAGCATTTTTTTTGTTTCGTCGCTGTCGAAGGAGGAGGCTGATTTACCAGGATTCTTTTTAATCCAGTCGACCATTTTATACCAGATGGCCGCGCTGAGGGCGCCGCATTCCTTGCCGCTCAGGCCCAAGCCACCGGCATACCCGGCCACCATCAGCATTTCTTCTTCCGTACCGCCCATTTTCCTCACTACTTCTGATGCGCAGCTAACAGATCCCGGACAGAAACTGACCGTGTCGTCGGTCAGTCCTTCTTCAGCCGATTTGATGGCTTCCGGCGCCCATTTACCGGCGAGTTTCAGGCAGGTAAAGGCTTTACCGGTGAACAATACTTTCAGCGGGGCCAGCTTGCCCGACAGGTCCATTTCTGTAATGTCGCGGCAGCTGATGGTGTTGGTGCGGCTCCTGAACGACTCCATCAAATGCTGCGTGGCGGTAATGGCCATGGCAATGGCCGTGCCGGTATCTTTATTTCTGCGATAGGATTCCGCGCCGGCGGCCAGCACTGCGCCACCGATCATGCCGCACTGATAGCCCTTGTTCAATAATCCTCCCGCAAACGGAGAGGCGGCCACTTCTGCCACCTCATTGGGAATGCCATACTCGGCATTCAGCAGTGAAACAAACGCGGTGCCGCAGGTTCCCCTGGATAGTACTTTTAAGCCGTCTTTAATAGCTTTCATAAAGGAAATTTTAGTGAGTTATTTAATCAGGTATTGATCTTGGAGCAACACATCCTGCACTTTGTCCATCCGGGCAAATGCTCTCACATAGAAATTCTTGATGCTGGCTAACACATCTCCCCCTTCGCTGATGATTTTTATGTTGAACTTTTTAATATCAGCATGCACACTGCCTTGTGTATCGGCGTGTTCCACATAGGCGTAACAAGTGGATGGCAGGGAGCGGAATATCTCTATTTCATCGATGGCAAACGGCACATAGGGCACGTCGGATTCCATGTTGCTAACCAGTCCGGCTACGGTCTGCAAGGCGCCGTCTACCAGGCACGGATGCAGCATAAAACGGTCTGCCTCTGCTTTCAGCGGATCGGCCAGCTGCAGTCTGGATAACGCAAAGGAATCGCTGACATAAAACTCCCGGATGGTTTTAAATGCTGCCCCGTACTGAAAGCCTGCCTGATGAAAGAGACGATAGTAGTGAGCGCCATCCTGCGGTGCGGGGCATTGTGCTTTCAGCTGCTGTATGGCGATACGTTCTGCTTTTTTGGCGTGAGAGCTGCCGTTGCGGAAGAACAGTTTTCCTTCGGAGTGCACCACGCTTTCATTATGACCGTCGAAGGAGGTGATGCTGAATGCCGTACCGCTGCTGCCGGGCTTCAGGAAGGTCTGGATAAACTGTGGCCCTTTGCTGAAACTTAACGGGGACACCCATACGATATCCCGAATACTGCTTACTTTCTTTTCTCCGGCGAGGCTACCACAGATACTGGCGATTTCAATAAATCCGGAGCCCGGGAAAATTTTCTCTCCGTTCACCTGATGATCAACTGCATAAAATGCGTTGTCTGACAGCCAGGAGCTGAAGCTCACTTCTCTCAGCGTAGATGAATTATAGGACACCAGCGGATGCAGTTGCGTGCTGGGTGGCTCCTGCACTGGTTTTACGGTCATTATCTCCTGATCTGCCCAATATCTTTCCTTCATAAAAGGATAGGTGGGCAGTGACATGCGGCGGGGCTTCTTACCGGTGTACAGGCTCTCCCAATCTATGGCTACCCCGGCCACCCATAGCTGTGCCAGCTGATCGAGGTTACCGGACCCGAAATATGCGATGATCTCAGCCTGTTTGTCGGCCGTTAATTTTCTTCCCTGTCGCGGGTCAGCCTGACCTTGATAAAGGTTTTCTGTTGATTTGTGTTGCCGCCAGGCTTTCAGGCGACTGATCAGCATGGCCCTGTCAGCCACTACCAGCGCCAGTCTTTCCGGCATCGCTTCCCTGCCCGCCTGTAAGGTAAAGGACAGATCGGAAAGGTCCACCTGTTTTTCTTTGCCTACAAAGGCGAGCAGCCGGTTGACACATTCCTGCAACCGTTCTGTGTTCTTTGCGGAAAGCACGATCAGGTGCGGGCCTTGCGCGCCGTTGTCATGATTATTTACCGCCTGGTATTCTTCCAGTAACAGACAGGCGTTTACACCGCCGGCACCGAAGGAATTGATCAGCGCCCTGCGCGGATGTCCCTGGGCGGGCTCCCATGGCGCCAACCGATGTTGCAGGTAAAACGGCGAGTCTGCAAAGGCAATATTGGGATTCACTTCGTTGGAGTGGATGGTAGGCGCCAGCTGCCGGTGTTTCAGCTGCAGCAGCACTTTCGCCACACCGGCTATCCCCGCGGCCGATTCCGGATGCCCGATATTGGCTTTCACGGACCCGATAGACGAGAATTGTTTTTGCTGCGTCTGCTGCCGGAATACGTTGGTCAGCGCTACTATTTCAAGACTATCGCCCAGCTGCGTGCCGGTGCCATGTCCTTCAACGTAGCTGATGGTTTCCGGATGTACGCCCGCTTTGCGGAGCGTATGTTCAATCAGGTTGGCCTGTGCGTTGGGGTTAGGTGCGGAATATCCGTTTGACCTACCGCTATGATCGAATGCGCTGCCGGTCAGTACGCCGTAGATATGGTCGTTATCTGCTATTGCTTTACTCAGTGGTTTCAGCAGAACGGCGCCTACCGCTTCACCGGGAACAAAGCCGTCGTCGCCGGCGCCGTAGCTGTGGCATTTTCCGCTGCGGGCCACCATCCGGCTCCTGCAAAGAGAATGATATTTCGAAGGATGCAGGTAAAGGTTGACACCACCGGCAACAGCTACCTGACATTCCTGTTTTCTGAGACTTTCACAGGCCAGGTGGATGGCCACAGAAGAAGAAGAACAGGCGGTGTCCACCGGCATACTCGGTCCGTTAAAATCAAAAAGGTAGGAAACGCGGTTGGCGATGGACCAGGGATGTGCGCTCGGCACCGACTGCCCTTTACGCCAGCTTTCGGCTGCCAGCAGGTTGTAGGTGTTGGTGGTGACACCAACAAAAACGCCCACGTCAGCACTTTTACCTTTGGGATGTTTTTTCTTTAAACTGTCGCGGGTATATCCGGCATCTTCAATAGCTGTCCATACCGACTGGAGGAACAGACGCTCCTGTGGGTCCATGATCCTGGCTTCTTCCGGTGTAATATGGAAGAACTCCGGATCAAATTTATCCGCGTCGCTGATAAAGCCGCCCCACTTGCAGTAGATTTTTCCTGCTGCTGCCTGCCCCGGATCTGCATCATAGCTTTCTTCCCAATTCCAGCGGTCTGCCGGCACCAGGTCTGTCAGGCTTTTGCCCTGTTTCAGGTTTTCCCAGTATTGATGCAGATCTTCTGACTGCGGGAAACTACCATGGATACCGATGATGGCGATAGGCTCCGGCGCTTCATCATCCTTAACCGCCGGCGTCGCCGTTGCGGCCACCGATGCCGGTATAGGCGTTACCGTTACTGCCGCCACGGTATCCTTCACCGGTGACGGTACCTGCAACAGTCTGCGTAACGCGGCCGTTTCTTCGCGCACCAGGTACATGGCCAGTTCTGCTATGCCGGGATATTCGTAGAGCAATGTTTTGGGTAAAGGGCCCAGGTCTCTTTCCAGGCTGGTATTGATGCTGCTGATAGCGATCGAATCAATGCCAAAAGCTTCCAGCTTTTCCGCCGGGTCTATCCGTTCGGGGTCCAGCTTTATTTCTTTACCGATCAGGATGCGGAGATAATTTTCCGTTTGTTCATAGAGCGAATCGGTGTCCTCTGTACTGGCGGGCGACTGCCGGCTTTTTTCCGGCAGGGCAGCATGCTGGCTGAATGCAGCCCTGATGGCCGATGGGAAGCCGTACAACGGCAATCCCTGTAACACGTTTGCCTGCAACAGCACTTCCAGGCATTGCATACCGGCTACGGTCGGCATAGGACAAATACCGGTTTGTTTTTCCATCAGCGCAACGTCTGCATCCGGAATATGCATACCGCCATCCTGCCAGTAGGGCCAGTTAACGGACAAGGTCCTGCCGCAGCGTTGCTGCGCTTCCACCAGCGCTGCTCTTTGCGTGGCAAATGCATCCATGAAGTGATTGGCGTAGGCATAATCGCACTGGCCTGCATTACCCGTTACGCCTGCCATGGAAGAGAACAGGATAAACAGGTCCAGCTGTTCATCTTTTGTGGCCAGGTCTAAATTGACAGCGCCATCAATTTTCGGGGCCAGCACTTGCGTCATTTCTTCGGGTTGCTTACGGAGAATAAATGCATCCCTGTTTATGCCTGCGCTGTGAATGACACCGTTGATTTGTCCGAACTGTTCTCTGGCAGCGGCCACCACGGCCATCATATCTTCCTGTTGGGATACGTCTGCCTGCAGATAAAGCACGGTACTGCCTCCGGACTGTAAGCGGGTTATCTTTTCTTCCAGCGCTGCATTCAATGCGGAGCGCCCGAAGAGCACCAGTTTACATTGATAATTTTTCACCAGGTACTCGCTGATAATGAGCCCCAGTCCACCAAGGCCGCCGGAGATAATATACACGCCGTTCTGTTTGAACGGAAGGTTGTCTGTGTTATGCTGATGGTGATGGAGTTCTGTCAGTCTGCTTACCCAACGCTGGCTGCGCCGCCCCTGCTGATGGTATTGATAGCGGATTTCCTGTTGCTGCCAGTTGTCCTGCCGGCACTCCTCCAGGATAATACGCGCCTTGTCCGCCACCGCTATCTCGCCCTCTGTTTGTACGGCCACTACTTTAGCGCGGTAGTGCGGATTTTCCAGCGCCAGGGTTTTGAAGAAGCCGCCCAGTGCGGTATGAAGCGGCACGGTCTGTGTGCCTGCGAAGAAGGACACGATCCGGAGTGCCATCCGCTGCGGCTGTGCCATGAATGCCTTGCACAGGTTAAATAGGGTGTATACGCCATGAAGCAGCTGCTGTGCCGTATCTTCTTCGTTATAAGCATTGGCGTGGTGAATCACCCGTACCGGAAGTTGTCCGCTGGCCGCGAGGTACGCCGCCAGTTGTTGGAAATGTGTTTCCTGCTGTGGATCTATCGTGAATACGGCCGGCGTTGTCTCCTCGTAAACAGCACCAGGTTTTACCAGGATAAAGGTATGTTCACCGGTGTATTGCGTTGACAGTTCATTACACAGCTCACCGGATGTATCCAGCACCAGGGTTATGCCTGCTGTGGGGATTGCTGCCGGCGATACCGGCAGATCTTCTTCCACCCATTCAGGGCTATAGTAAAGAGATTGTTTTTGCTCTGCAGCCAGCGGCGCAGCGGACGGCATGGTCACTATCGGCGTGCTGACCCAGTAGCGTTCTTTCGCAAAAGGATAAGTAGGTAAAGACATCCGTTGGGGACGGCCAAGCTGCCAGAGCAGCGACCAATCGATATCAGCGCCGGCCAGCCAGAGCTTCGCCAGCTTTTCCAGGTTCCCGGTGGCCATCACCACATCCAGGAAGGCCCTGCCCTCTTCCCCTTCCAGCAGAGCACGGGTGTCTGCCGGCGCATCTTTCGTATTGCCGTGCCAGATACCTTCCGTTGCGTTAATATTTTTCTCCTGCCGGGAAATCCACTGTTGCAGCTTCGTGAGCAGCTCTTCCGCCGTGGCAGCCATTACTGCCAGGCGCTCCTGCATCGGCGTTCTGCCCACCTGCAAGGTGTAAGCCATCGCCGCCAGGGACATGTCTTGATGATTGTCCAGGAACGTAACCATCCTTGTGGCATATTGCTGCAGTTGCGCAGCATTCCTGGCAGATAGTACAAACAACCGGGGAACAGGCAGCGGCGCGGTGTTTTCGTGTGCCTCGTTGCGGACATGCTCTTCGATAATCAGATGCGCGTTGGCACCACCAGCACCAAAAGAGCTGATGCCGGCTCTTCTCGGGTAAGCCGTAGGACGTTCCCAGGCAGCCAGTTCCCGCTGTACGTAGAAAGGTGATTGATTAAAATCGATATGACTATTTAAAACAGCGGCATGTAAGGAAGGCACCAGTTTTTTATGCCGCAGCTGCAATAATACTTTGGTGACAGAAGCTATCCCCGCGGCAGACTCCAGGTGCCCGATGTTGGATTTCACAGAGCCGATGGGGCAAAACTGTGCCTGCGTGGCAGCGGCGCCAAAAGCGCTGATCAACCCGGTGATTTCGATAGGGTCTCCCAGCGCGGTGCCTGTACCGTGGGTTTCCAGATAACTCAATGTAGCCGGATCTATCCTGGCCTTCTTCAACGAAGTGAGTATTAAATCACCCTGCGCATGCGGATTCGGGACGGAGTAACCGTTTGTTTTTCCACCGTGATTAATGGCGCTGGACTTAATGACACCATAGATCTGATCTCCGTCTTCAATAGCTTTATCAAGCGATTTAAGCAGGATAGCGCCTACGCCTTCACCCGCCACGTATCCGTCGCCGCCTTCGCCAAAACTCCGGCATTTACCATCGCTGGCAGCGAAATTACCCTGACTGAGCAGCAGGTATTTGTGCGGATGTATCGACACATTGACGCCGCCGGCAATCGCCGCATCAATTTCCCCCTTGCGTATTTCCTCACAGGCCTGATGGATGGCTGTCAAAGAAGAAGAACACATGGTATCCAGCGCGATGCTGGGTCCATGCAGGTCAAAGAAATAAGAAATCCTGTTGGCGATGGAAGCATAGGAAGAACCCGGAACGACCATATTCCCTGCCAGCATGGCTTCTGCGCCATACAGCTGGTACTGTCCATACATCACACCAACGTAAACGCCTACACGGCCAAGTCCGGCAATAGCCGCCTTACTGTAACCGGCATCTTCGAAGGTCTGCCAAACTGTTTCCAGGAACAGCCGCTCCTGCGGGTCGGTCAGCTCGGCTTCTTTGGGAGATATGTTGAAGAACAGCGGATCGAATTTATCTACATCTTTCACAAATCCGCCCCACTTGCTATAACTTTTGCCGGCCTGGTTGCGCCTGGCATCAAAGAAGCGGTCGGCATCCCAGCGGTCGGCAGGAATTTCCGTGATACAGTCCCGTCCATTTTTCAGGTTGTCCCAGAATTCTTCGAGGTTATCCGCCATGGGATATTTACCGCTCATGCCTATAATGGCTACTTCCCTCGGCGCTGCTGCCTCCTGCCTGAAACGACGGCGTACGGCGGTCGTCAGCGGTTGTTGTCCCGGTCCTTCCGGTACCGGGGCGGCGGATACAGTGATGGTCTGTCCTGTATCTATTTTCTCCCGGATGATATGCGGATAAGCTTTCACCAAAAATGCGGCTAAGCTTTTTATCGTCTGGTATTCAAAAAACAATGTCCTGGAAAGCACGCCGAAGGTGGTTTCCAGCATGCTGGTCAACTTCATGGCCAGGATAGAGTCAATCCCATAATTTTCCAGCGGTGCTTTCGGGTCCAGTTCCTGCACCGGCAGTTTCAGCACGCCCGCAAACTGCGTACGGAGGAAAGCGATGGTCTTATCTTCTGACAGACCTGAAGTTGCCTGGTGAACGGGGGCGGCCACTGGTACAGGAGTTGTCGCTTTTTGTTGTTGCGGGAAAAGGATATGGCGCATTTTACGGCTCTCTCCTTCCATCACCAGCACGTGACTGCTTTCCTGTGCCATACTGCGATAGAAGGCCTGTATGCCGGAAGTTGTCTGCATCGGCATGATGCCAGTGGCCTGCCGCAGCATCTCCAGGTTGTGCTGATCGATACGCATGTGTCCATCTGCCCACAATGGCCAGCTAATGGAGAGGGTGCGTCCTTTCCTTTGCTGCTGTAAAGTAAGCTGCTGACGGTAGGCCGCGAAAGCATCCATGAAGGCGTTAGCGGCAGCGTAATCGGCCTGTCCCGGGTTGCCCATCACGCCGGACAATGAAGAGAACAACACGAAGAAGTCAAGGTCTATGTCCTTGCTGGCTTCGTCCAGGTGATAAGTACCGGCTACTTTCGGCGCCAGTACAGCGCTGAATTCTTCTGTTGTTTTCTTCAGGATAAAGTTATCCGATACCATTCCTGCGCTGTGAATGATACCGTGAACCTGCTTGTATTTGTTTTTGATATCATTCATCAGGGATTGCACCTGATCCATATCTGTGAGATCGAGCGGGTGATAAACGATCTGGCCCGGATGGGCAGGCAATCCGTTGATGACGGCCTGTATGGCTGCTGTCATGGCAGCGCGGCCGGTTAATATAATGGTAGCGTCTTTGGTGCGTTGTAAAATTTCTTGGGTGAACAGCAGCCCCAGTGCCCCCAGTCCACCGGTGATCAGGTATACGCCTTTGTCCCGGAATACCGGTTTCGTGTCTTCGCTGGATGCCGGCGCTTCCTGCCAGCGCAAAACATACGGTTGGTCTTTTTCGTATCTGACAACAGCTGCTGGTCCGGCAGCGGCCTGTTTCAGCCTGGCGGCCAGTCCAACGGTGTCAATGTCCCGCGCTACCAGCACCAGCTGTCCGCGCAGCCGCGGATTTTCCTGCGCTGCCGTTCTCAGTAAACCAGACAGCCCTGCCAAAAGTGCCTGTTCCTGGCCGGTGGTCATCACCACCTGCACCAGGATATCCCCTGCCGGTTGGGTCTTCATGATTTCCCGGACCAGCTCAAAACAGTGGAGGGCATACGTGCTGTAACGCGCGGCGATAGGCTGCTGTGTAACTTCGGGTTGTATACAGCGACTGTCGCTGATCAGTGTTTCAAGATGACCGGCTGATATAGCAGGCATCTCACAAAGGAAGACGTGTCGTTGTTGGAATGATGTCGTTTGCGACGCTGTGGGCACTTCCGCTTCCCATACCGGGCCCGCGATCAGCGTATGAATATCCTGATGGCTGGTAGCGTTCAACTGACGGGAGGCCAGGCCACGCCATTGCACACAGACATTGCCCTGTTCATTACAGAGATCAATATCCAGCCGTACAACAGCGCCGGTGGCGTCTTTTGCGGTACGTATCCACGCAAACATTTCTGCGGTGGTGGCAGACAAGATCCGTAAGCTGTCCAGTGCAAAAGGTATCGAAGGTGATGATGGCAATGCCCCGAGGTTGTCTGCCAAGCCGAAGGCGGCTTGCAGGGCGCTGTCCATCAATCCGGGATGTAATATAAACTGGTGCTGATCTGTAGTCGTTGCAGGTAAATGCAATTGCGCCAGTAACTGCCCCTCTCCCCGATGCACGGCAGTGACGCCCTGAAATGCTGGTCCATAGGCTAGTCCCATCGGAGCAAAGAGGCCATACAGCCTCTCGCCTGCCATACTGCCTTGCTCCATCCGGCCTTTCAGTTGCGCTATATCCAGCTGCGACGGCGCAGGATGGTGAACAAAAGCGGCGGTCCCTTCACAGTGAACGGTCACTTCATCTCCGTTTGTACTGCTGATTTCAAAATCTATTGCATCGTTATCTTTTACCTGCAACACAATATCTACCTGTAGCGGACCTGTTACGATCAGCGGCTGCAGCCAGGCGGTATGACGCAGTTCCAGGACACCGGCGCCCTGTCTGCCCGGGGTAGCGTTTTCTATCGCTGTCCGTGCCATTTCCAGGTAGGCTACTGCCGGCAATACTTTGCTGGCAGCACCGTTTATCATTATCTGATGATCTTCCAGGAAAAACTCCTCTCCGCTAAAGACAGCGCTGTAGCGCTGACGCTCCAGATCTGACGTATTGCTGTGCAGCATCGGGTGAATCACGGTGGCGGCGATGGCGGGCCGGTTACCTGGCGCCTTGGTGGCTATATCAATCCAGTATCTGTCTTTGGCGAAAGGATATGGCGGCAAACTGATCCGTCTGGGCTGATAGTTATCGTAACATCTGCGCCAGTCGAGATGCAGCCCTCTGGTCCACAGGTCCAGTAGCTTGGATAATTTCTTCTGGGCTATCCATTTATCAACCGTCTGCTCAAATGCCGTGTCGGCATGGAAGAGCGACAGCGTATCCTTCTCCTGGCCGCTATGTCCATGGTATACATCATCGATATGTTCTTCTCCGCGGACGAAGGCCCGGAGTTTTTCCAGCAGGTCTTCCACCGAACTAACGAGGAAGCCTGCACGAATATCCATGGCTTCCCTGCCGGTTTGCAGGGTATAGGCCATCGCATGCAGGTCAGCGGCTTCTCTTGTTTTCTCCTGTGTGCCGGCGGCCGGTTGCAGGAAATCAGCCAGGTCCTGCGCTTTCTGCTTCAGCTGATCATGGGTCCTGGCAGACAAAGGGATGATGACCTTATCGTCAGGGTCGGCGAAATCAACCGGTTGACTGATCATTGCCGGTGCTATATACTCCTGGATGATCATGTGTGCATTGGAACCTCCGGCCCCGAAAGAGGATATACCGGCCAGCCGGGGCTGCGGCACACCGTCTACCACCGGCTGTTCCCACGCTCTCAGGGTCTGGTTAACAACGAAGGGCGTCTGCTCAAAATCGATATGGGGATTTAACCGGGATGAATGCAGAGAGGGCACGATCTGCCGGTGTTTCAGCTGTAGCAGTACTTTGGTAAGCCCTGCAATACCGGCAGCCGACTCACAGTGGCCGATATTGGATTTAGCAGAGCCGATCAGGCAAAATCCGGCATCCGATGTATGACGTTGAAATGCCTGGCTGAGGGCTGCAATTTCAATGGGATCTCCCAGTCTGGTACCGGTACCATGGGCTTCTATGTAGCTGACATGGCGCGGATCAGTGTTGGTGGCCCTTAACACATGGCTGATGAGGTTTGACTGCGCCTGTGGATTAGGGACACTGTAGCCGTTGGTTTTACCACCGTGATTTAAGGCACTGCCTTTGATAACGCCGTAGATATGATCTCCGTCACGCACTGCGTCGGACAATCTTTTCAGTACTACCACGCCTACACCTTCTCCCGGGATATAGCCTTCGCCGCCTTCTCCGAAGCTCTGGCAATGGCCGTCGCCGGAGATATACTGACCAGCGCTGATCACCAGGTATTTATTGGGATGTATGCTGACATTCACGCCACCGGCGATGCCCATGCTGGTGCGTCCCTCCCGTAGGTCCTGGCAGGCCAGGTGAATGGCGGTCAACGAGGAAGAACACATGGAGTCTATCGTCATGCTGGGGCCATGAAGATTTAAGATATAAGACACCCGGTTGGCGATACTGGCGTAACTACCGGGAACGCCCATACGTTGCCCGTTTTTAGCGGCTTCCGCACCAAAGAGCTGGTATTCACTGTACATCACACCGGCGTAAACGCCTACCTGTCCCGGCAGGCCGAGGTCGTGCGGCACCTGCAGCGTGCTGCGGGTATAACCCGCATCTTCTACGGCCATCCAGGCATGTTGCAGGAACAGGCGCTCCTGCGGGTCCAGTATCTCTGCTTCCAGCGGGGAGATGTTAAAGAACAGCGGATCAAATTCATCCACGCCATCGATGAAACCGCCCCATTTGCTGTAGTGATGACCGCTTTTACTGCGATCCTGACTGTAATATTCTTTCCAGTTCCATCTGTCTGCCGGCACTTCCGTAATGGAATCCTTGCCGTCGCGCAGGTTGTTCCAGTATGCCTCTATATTGACAGCTCCCGGATAACGGCCACTCAGTCCCACAATAGCGACAGGCTCGGCGGCAGTCTGTTTTTTACTGTCGGTCACCACCCCCGTCTGCCGACGCCGTTTGATCACCGCGGGCGATGGCTGCTGCACCCGTGGCGGGGTGGCCACAGCTGCTTTCGGCTTGTTCCCACTACTGCCCGTGAAGAGTGCTGTCAGCCTGGCGGCATGCGATTTTATAAAATACGCTGTCAGCGCAGCGATGGTCTGGTATTCAAAGAAGAGCGTCTTCGGGAGCGCGCCGAAAGTTTGTTCCAGCTGATTCGTCAGGCTCACCGCCAGAATAGAATCGATGCCATATTTCTCTAATGGCGCATGAGGATCGATCTTATGGGCGGGAAACCGGAAGAGTTCAGCCAGCTGCTTCTTAATATAATCACGTGTTTTCTCCTCCAGGCTTTCTGCGTCCATATCGGCAACAGGACATACCTCTTCCGTAACGGCTGTTGCGGGAACGGCCTTCATCAGTAAGGTCTGTTGCAATAAATGCAGATCTCCTTCCGCTACCAGCAGCTGATGCTGCGGTGCCTGAAGGCTGCGGTAAAATGCCTGTAGCCCGGTCGTTGTCTGCATGGGATGCATACCTGTCTGTTGCCTTATTACCTCCAGACTGGCCACATCCGGCTTCATGCCTCCTTCCTCCCACAAAGGCCAGTTGATGGCGACTGTTTTCCCCTGTCGTAATCCCGCTGTCATCAGCTGCTGACGGTATGCGGCGAAATGGTCCATGAAAGCATTGGCAGTAGCGTAATCGGCCTGTCCGTTGTTGCCGGTAACAGCGGCGATGGAGGAGAACAATACCAGGAAATCGAGATCAATATTTTTACTGGCTTCGTCGAGGTTACAGGTACCGGTCACTTTAGGGCTTAGCACCTGGCTGAACGCTTCGGTTGTTTTCCGGAGCATAAAGTTATCGGCTGTCATACCTGCGCTGTGAAGGATACCGTTCAGCTGTCCTAATGTCTTTATAATGGTGTTGATCGTTTCCTGTACCTCGTCCAGATTGGTGACATCCAGCTGTCGATAGAAAAGCCGGTCCGTACTGTTGGGTATGTCCTGCATGGCTGCCTGTTGCCGGGCGGTCAGCGCAGCGCGGCCGGTCAGCATAACGCGGGCATGGCTGGTTTGTTGCAGTATTTCTTTTGCAAACAATCCTCCGAGCATTCCGCCGCCTCCGGTGATGAGATAAACGCCGTTGTCCTTAAACGCCATGGGAGATGATTGCTGTGCCGGCAATTCCTCCCAGCGTAATACCTGCCGGACACCTTGTTCATACCTGATTATTTCTACCGGGGCCACGGCCTGATTTTCCTGCATCAGCGATAACAGCCCTGGCGCGGAGATCGTAGGATCAACGGTAATCAGCTGACCTGTCAGGAAAGGATTTTCTATGGCAGCGGTTTTTATCAACCCGGAAAGTGCCGTTAAAACCAGCTGTTCTCTGTCGGCAGGCGTGATGATACGCACCCGTATGTTGCCCTGCGGCTTTCCGGCCAATATATCTTTGATCTGTTCGAAGCAGGCGACTGCATAACTGCTGAAACGGGCCGCCATACTTCCCTCCTGTGCTGCTTTTAATGTCACGATGCGGATTTGCGGAAGCAGCGATTGCAACGCTTCCGCATTTACAGCTGGCAGGGCGCAGAGGAAAAGATATTCCTGCTCGTATCTGCCCGTATCTGTAGTACCGGTTACCGCCTGCCATACCGGCGCTGCGTGCAGTATATGCCGTGACGGCTGGTGCAACTCACCGGATACAACGGTATCGGCTATACGGGAAGAAAATCCCCGCATCTGTACCGCCACGGTGCCGTCGGGATGACATAAGTCTATATCCAGCCGGATTACCTTATCATGGGCGCCCTTGTTATCAGCGTAACGTACCCATGCCCGCATCTCGCCGGCACAAGCCGTAAACACCCGCAGCGTATCCAGCGCAAAAGGCAAAGATACCTGGTCAGGCAACTGATGCAGATCGCTGAACAAACCGATGGCTGCCTGCAGGGTACTGTCCATCATACCGGGATGCAGCACATACGGACTGTCTGCGGTCACAGGCAGACTTAGTTCGGCCAGCAACTGTCCATCTCCCTGGAAAATTGTTTTTATTCCCCGGAAAGAAGGTCCATAGTGCAGGCCATAACGTGCATAGATGTTGTAAATGGCTGACCCTTCCAGCCGCGCTCCGTGCAACTGCTCCTTCAGCCGGTCGATATCCAGTTTCACGGAAGCAGACTTACTGAGAAACGCCGCCTGTCCCTGGCAATGGACCATCTCATCCTCCCCTTCTACAGCAGCACTGCACACTTCATAAAATACTTCCAGCTCATCTGAGTCATTTTCTCCGGCAGACAAGGTGATGCTGACTTCCTTCGCATCATCTACCACGACAGGCTGTGCCCAGATAACATTACGCAGCTCTATGACCGATTCCTCCGCAACGGGCATCGCCTTCCGGAAAGCTACCCGCGCCATTTCCAGGTAAGCGGTAGCAGGCAGCAAACGCCGTTCTCCTATCTGATGATCTTTCAGAAAAAATTCCTCTCCGTTAAAAACGGCCGCAAAGCGCTGCCGGGTTAAATCGGACGTATTGGTATGTAACAGCGGATGTATGATATCTGTGTGACCTTGGGTAGCAGTGCGGAGGCTGAACTGGCGGATAAGGTCCAGTGCATCTGCTTTTGACAGTCGTTTATGCTTCAGTTCTGCAACTACGTATTCTATGAAATCGATCATAATAGCACTTTCTATAGGGTTCTTGTTTTAATGAATGCGGAGCGGAGGAAGTGGCCGGCGGCTCAGCCGAAAGTCCGCGGTGATACCGGATCACCCAGTTCGCAATGTGACAGGATCTTCTCCCGTTCTACTGTTTTCGTGAAATACATGACTGCCAGTTTCTCCGGTTTTGCTTTGAAGACGACGGCGGAGTCCAACGGGAATGCAGCCTTTGCATCATATAATGGAAGATGGAGCACCTGTTCGCACCCGTCCAGGTCGTGACTTTTCTGGAAATCATTCCAGCTGCTGATCAGGCTAAGCCGGCAGCTGAGTGCTTCTCCAAATTTAGGATAGGGCTTTGCAGCGGCCGAAATAGGCAAGCCTGCCTGGAACGCCTTGCGGATATTGGCAGGACGCGCGCATGTTTCATCATCGAACAAAAGTCCGCCGGCATAGTTTCCCGCGTCATTGCTATCGATGTCTTTGATCCAGCTTCTCAGGTTCACCGCCATAATACAAAGGCGGGAACCGGTAGCCTTTGCAAAACTGGAACTAAGGATATCGTTGGTAGAAACAAATTCTACTCCTTCCGCATGATTCCCGTTAATGCGGCTCTTGGCCTGACTGATTTTTTCGGGCGCCACATAAAAGGCATGGCATTTTGTTTTTTTACCGAACATCGCACCTTTCACCAGGTTTAGAATGAAAGGCACAGAATGGAAAAATTTAAAAGATTGTTGCCCTACAACCTCCACCACACGGTTAGCCGCCGCCTGTTTACGTTTCACTACCAGCGCTTCCACCGGGTCTTTGGTAAACAGTTGGTTGAAGATGCGGTAATAGGTATATCCATCGGCCGCCACATGGGAAATAGAAAAGATCAGCGCGAAACCTTTCTCCGGCGCATGCATATCGGGAACAACCGTAAGGCGGGTGATGCATTCCTGTTTGTTCACCAGCTTAATGCCTTTCTGTACAATGGCAGATCTGGCGGCGGTAAACAGTTCTTCATACCCCATATCGGAACTGATCTTTACATCAGCAGGATTGTCAAAAAATATCCGGCCTATCATCTCCTCAGATAATGGATCAATGGGATATGCCAGCTGCAGATTTTTATGCTGCCTGTTTTTTACCACGCGGCCGGCCAGCCAGGGATTAGCCTGCGCTATTTCCTTCAGCCGTGCCCGTAAGGCGGTAGTAGCGGCCACGCTGTCTCCTTTGTAAAAGGTGATGGTAGTGATCCCGTTTTCACCTTTGATGATGGTAGAGGATTCCTCATCCAGCAGGGGTATGATCATTTCATTGATGCGTTGCATAGTACGATAGATGTTAAGGGTTTATTTAGTATATGCGATGTGTTTTAATAAGCTGACGGCTTCATCTGTTTCGATAGTTTCATTTTCGATCTGGCTGATCAGGTCTGCAATAGCGCCGAAATGCCGGTCGGTATTCGCAGCACCACCGGTAACAGCCGGCCTGGGGGCAGTTTGCGTGAACCAATATTTCTCCCGGGCAAACGGATATTTAGGTAAACTGATACGCGCCGGTTTCACTTCTCCGTAAAGTTTATTCCAGTCCAGCTGCAACCCTTTGACCCATAATTCCAGTAGTTTGGCGAGTTTCCTGTTGGCGATCCACTTATCCACCGTCTCCTGTAGGTCCGCATCTGCATTGAAGATGGACACTGCGTTATCATAATGTTTCACTTCTCCCCGGTAGCAGCCTTCTATTTCTTTTTCGCCGCTGAGATAAGCGCGAAGCTTTGCTGCCAGCTCCTGTACAGTGCTGACAATGAATCCCAGCCGCACGTCCATCTCTTCTCTGGTCACCTGCAGGGAATAGGCCATCGCCATAAGGTCACAGGGCTGATCAGGGTGAAGGATGAAGTCGAGCAGGTCCGCAGCCTTCTGCAATAGTTGCTCCGATGTTTTGGCGGACAAGGTGATCATCACCTGCGTAGTATTTTCCGGACAGGCAGCCGGCGTAACCGGCGATATATATTCTTCAATGACCACATGGGCATTGGTGCCACTGCGGCCGAAAGCGCTCACGCCGCCCATCAGGGGCATGCCGGATGCTGTTTCCCAGGCCTTTGTGGTTTTATTGATATAGAAAGGACTGTTTTCCTGTGAGATGTAATCATTTTCTTCCTCACAATGAATGCTGGCAGGTATCTTATGATGATGTAATCCTTTCAGCAGACTGACTACGCTTACCAGTCCGGAGGCGGCCATAGTATGTCCCAGGTTGCTTTTACAACTGGTCACTGCACAGTAAGGTGTTGGTGTGGTTGCGCCGTTGCTGAGTTTTTTGAAAGCTTCCTGCAAGGCGTTCAGTTCCACCGGATCTCCGAGTTTGGTACCGGTACCATGCGCCACAATGTGTGAGATGTTGTGCGGATCGATATTATACCGGGTATAAATATTCCGGATGAGTGTTTCCTGGCTTTTGCCGTTAGGCGCGGTCACGCCGTTCGTTTTTCCGTCGAAGTTGATACCGCTTGCCTTCACCACGCCATAGATGTGGTTTCCGGCGGTTATTGCTGCTGACAATGGTTTCAGCATGAGCACTACTACTGCTTCACCGGCGCCGATGCCATTGGCATTTTTCGAAAAGCTGAAACACTGTCCGTCTTTCGACAGCATCCCCGCCTGGCTCATCTTGGCGTAGAATACGGGCGACAGGATAAAAGAAGACACCCCCGCCACCAGCGCTGCTTCACACTCGCCGTTGCGCAGGCTCATGACAGCCTGATGTAAGGCCACCAGCCCGGAGGAGCAGGCCGTATTGGTAGCAATGGCCGGGCCGTGTAAATCGAGGTAGTACGAAAGCCGGGAGGAAATCATGGCGTTGCCGCTGTTGCCCACCCCCTGTTCGTCTGCTGCCAGTGCATCATACTGACTTTCTTCCATGCCTACGAAAACGCCGGTCGATGTTCCCCGCAGCGAGGACGGATCTATCTGCGCATCTTCAATAGCCCGGTAGGCTTCCATCAGCAGCAGTCGCTGTCCGGGATCTGTGGCCGCTGCTTCTCTCGGTGTGATCTCAAAAAACAGCGGGTCAAATTCATCTACATGATTAATAAAACCACCCTTATTGGTACTGATTTTATTACCGGGATCTCCCGGCGTTGTAAAGTAGTCGGTCCAATTCCAGCGGGACAGCGGAATCTCACTGATCCCACTTTCTCCTTTCTCCAGCAAGGACCACAGCTGATCTACCGTATCTGCTTTAGGAAAACGGCCGGACATACCGATAATAGCAATCGGTTCTTCTGCTACGCGAAGAGCCGCCCTTCCGCCGGAAGCCCGCTGCAACCGTTGTTTTCGGAGCGCCAGCGTGTTGCGTACGCCGTTGACGGCAGTTGCGTTTTCCGGATGCAGCGTTGTTTGCTGCGGGCTGTTGTAAAATGCTGCCATATGCGTGGCATGCTCCTGTACAAAGTAGCTGCTCAGCGCTTCTATGGTGGCGTAGTTGAAGAACAATGCAGGTGTTACCGGAACGGCAAAATATTCTTTTAACTGTTTGGCAAAAGTGGTGAGGCTGATAGAATCAAATCCGTAATCCGCCAGGTTTGTGATACCGTCCAGTTTCTCCGAAGATATTTTCTGGCTGGCAGCCACCAGCCTGATCAAATCATGATAAACGCACTCTTTTACGGAAAGGTCCTGGTACTGTGGTTTCCAGCCTTTGCCCATATGTACAGCCGGCGCGGCCAGGGACGACTGCCGCGGCTGTTCCACCGCATACAGGCGGTGCAGGAATTGTTCCATGCGGGAAGGTTTTCCTTTCAACACCAATGTCTGTGTATTATCTGAGCGGATAATTTTTTCCCATATCCGTATTCCTTCGGAGGTCTCTAATACCGCCTGTCCGCTGCTCTTCAGATAAAAGGCGGCCTGCGCTTCATCACCTTTACCCATACCGCCGTCCTGCCAGAAAGGCCAGTTGATGACCGTTGTTTTACCGGTATGCTGCCGGCGGTATTGTGCATAAGCCATCTGGAAACGGTTGGCCACAGCATAGTCGCAGGAGCCGAAATCTCCGAGCAGCGCAGCCGATGATGAAAAGTAACAGACAAAATCCAGCGGATGATGTTCCAGCAACTGGTCCAGCAACATGGTGCCGGTTGTTTTAGGCCGCAACACGGCGTTGATCTCTTCAGTCGTTTTCTCATAGAAGGCCGCAGAGCCTTCCACGCCGGCGGCATGAATAACACCGGACAGTTCACCAGGCAACTGTTTTACCCAGGATGTCATGGCTTCCCTGTCGCTGATATCTACTGACGCGTAATCTGCCGCGATGGCGCCGGCTTGTTTCAGCTGTGTGAGCTTTTCCTCCATATCGGGTGTCAGCGGCGTTCTACCCATCAGTATCAGTTTAGCCTGATAGGTTGCAGCGAGGTATTGCGCCAGGCTGAAACCCAGTTTCCCGCCACCGCCGGTAATCAGATAACAGCCGTTTTTCTTCAATACCGGCAGCTGTGCTGTATCCTCAGGCGTTGCCGCCGCTATGGCCGGTATGAACCGCTGTTGTCCTTTATACCAGCTGATACCGGGGCGTTGCATGGCGGCCAGCAGCTGTTGCGGTGTAAAGGCCGCTGCATCAGTGTACAACAGCGATATCGCCACATTAGGCAACAGCATTTTCAAAGATCGTTCAAAACCAATCCAGGAGTAATCCCAGCATGTGGCCGGGATGGATGGATCATAATGTCCTGCCAGCAGGAGATCTACCGGACAAGCTAATTCCTTCACTACGCGGAGCAAATTAAATATAGCATCAATGCCTGTTTCCTGTTGATCTTTCGCCCAGGTGTAGATAAGGGTAACTGGTCCGGTCACAGCACTGAGTACCTGTTGTATATCCGCAATATGGTTGAAGCGGCAATGGCGGATGTTATCTGCCACCGCTTTGTATTTGTTTCCCTGATATACGAACATGGCGGTGGCCAGCGGGCCGACGGCCGGATCGTTGACGATCTTTTCCCGGAGGTCCGTATCGGCAAAAATGATGACCGTCCTGTTTTCCTGCCGGGGAACAACCACAGGCATGGCCTGCTCTTCCCAGTGTTCGCGGAAAAACATTAGTTGATGGGCTTCTTCCTGTGTGGTCTTTGTTTGCGGATGGTTTACAGCAACAGCGCCCTGTAACATCAATCCTTTTATCTGCATACAAATTTTTCCCTGCTGGTCCAGCAAATCAACGTCCAGCGTATTACCGGAGAGATGATGTACCCAGGCCACCATCGTATCGGTGCAGGCCCCCATTATACGTACCCTGTCAGCGGCAACGGGCATCAAAGAAGGATTGAACTGGTGCGATACCGCCAGGATAGCTGCCTGCAGCATACTTTCGGTAATAACCGGATCAAGCATACAGCCTCCCTCCCGGTGTGCCCCGGAACGTGGCCACTTCAACTCCGCCAGCAGCTGGCTGTCATGGCGGTAAACAGCCGTGATCACTTCATGAGGCGCAATAGCCACTGGCTTCATTTGTGCCATGAGCTGCCGGACATCCTGCCTGCCAGTCTCCGGCTGATAGCTGTAAACAGCCTGTCCCTGAAACCGGAGCATCTCTTCTTCTTCCGTTCTGGTGTATATTTCAATGTCAGTCGTGGCGGCGTCTGTTGCAAACAGCGCCGTGACGATGTCATGATTGCCTGCTGTCGCCGCCGGCTGCGTCCATACCAGATGGTGTAACTCTACGACTGCCGCTGCGTCCTGTGGCGGATTAGCCAGCAGCGCGGCAGCGCGGGCCATTTCCAGGTAGGCTGTAGCAGGTATCCGGCCCTCCCGGATAAAATATTCCGCTCCGGTGAAGGTGGTGGTATAGCACTGCTGATGGAGGTCAGAAGTATTCCTGTGCAGCAGCGGATGAAGCACTGCCGTGGTGCTGACCGTCGCGACGTTCCTACCAGTCGTTTCAAGCCAATAACGTTCTTTGGCAAACGGATATACCGGCAGGCCTATACGTTGGGGTGTAGCGCCAGGATAAAAACGTTGCCAGTCAAGCGCTAAC
>NZ_JACVFB010000008.1 GCF_014529945.1 Chitinophaga varians | reverse complement strand
CCTTTGCTTTCTTATTATTCTTATCAATCCTTTGCTTTCTTATTATTCTTATCAATCCTTTGCGTCTTTGCTGCTTTGCGCCTTTGCGTGACGTCTTGGACGTGACTAGAAATCATTCCGCCACATCATGCTTTCCACCGGCCTGATCGTACGGCCGTTGTATTTGGCATTGCCCTTTTTGTTGTACATGGTTTCTACTTCGCCTTCTACCACAAAATAGATCAGCTGGCCGATCGGCATGCCGGCATAAACCCTTACCGGCTGTGCGCAGGATATTTCCAGCGTCCAGGTATTGCAGAAGCCAACATCGCCTTTACCTGCGGTAGCGTGGATATCGATACCCAGGCGGCCGGTGCTGGACTTACCTTCCAGGAAAGGCACGTGGGCGTGTGTTTCGGTGTATTCGAGCGTAACACCGAGGTAGAGTGTTCCGGGTTGCAGCACGTAGCCTTCCTCCGGAATTTCGAAATGTTCTATTTCATTGTGTTTGCGGGCATCGAGGATACGGTCTTTATACGTAGCCAGGTATTTGCCCAAATGCACATCATAGGAATTGGTACCCAGATATTTCCGGTCATAAGGCGATATGATGATAGTGCCTTTTTCAATTTCTTCCAATATCCGTTTGTCTGACAGGATCATGTTAGGTGTTTTAGTAGTAGCAAGAAAGGTTCCGGCATTTTAAGGGAAGCGTTAAAAAGCTTTAACCTTTGCTGTTATTTCTGCTTTTTTGCTTTAATTTGGCAAGATATGCCATTAATACGTACCATACAAATTGATCCGGAAACCAGGTTGGGCGTGTGGAGCATAGAAGAACCGGAAAGTTTCTTCCGGGAACGGGTAAATATCAGTCCCGATATTCATCATCCACACAAGCGGTTACAGCATTTAGCCGGAAGGTACCTGCTGGTGACCCTTTTTCCGGAATTTCCGCTGGAGAAGATAAAAGTCAGCGAATCCCGTAAACCCCTGTTGCTGTGCGATAGCTTTCATTTTTCCATTTCCCACTGCGGTGATCATGTGGCCGCCATTGTGAGCACCAAAGCGGCGGTGGGAATAGATATCGAAGAGGTAAAAGACAAAATAGAAAGGGTATCCCATAAATTCCTGTCGCCCGATGAACGGGACTTTATCGATCCCCGGCACTCCCTGCCGCATAAAACTATCTGCTGGAGCGCCAAAGAGGCCATGTTTAAATGGTATGGACTGGGCAGCGTTGATTTTAAGGAAAATCTCGTGTTACAACCCTTTGTATATCAGACAACGGGTTTTATCACCGCTAATTTTGTGAAGCCGGATTCAAATACCCGGTTATATTTGCAATATATAATGGAAAATGGTTTGTGCCTGGCATGGACCCATCCGGTGTGAGGAACGGCATTTTACTAACTGTTGCGTTATTTTGACTTATGAAAATATTCTTGCTCGGCTTCATGGGAGCCGGAAAATCCTATTGGGGAAAGCAACTGGCAGATCACTGGAATGTGCCTTACTACGACCTGGACGAGGTGATTGTGGAAGCGGAAGAAATGGCCATCAGCGACATTTTTGCGACCAAAGGGGAAGATTATTTCCGGGAAAAGGAAAGTATGCTGCTCCGTGAACTCTCCCGCCAGGAGAATTTCCTGATCTCCTGCGGCGGCGGCACGCCCTGCTTCCAGGATAATATGGACTTCATGAATGATAAAGGCACCACCGTCTGGATCAACCCGCCGCTGGAAACAATGGTGGAAAGACTCACACGCAAAAAACATAAACGTCCCCTGATACAGGACCTCGATGACCAGGACCTGGCAGACTTCGTGGAGAAAAAACTGGCCGAACGCAGGCCCTTCTACGAACAATCCAGGCATATCATTTCATCCGATAACATTACATTGGATACCTTTACGAAAAATATCGAACATGCATAAAGGCTTTTTAGTTTGGGCAGCTGCTCTGGGCGCGCTCGCAGTGATTTTAGGCGCTTTCGGCGCACATAAACTGAAAGAACTGGTGCCCCCGGAAACAGTATCTACTTTTCAGACAGGCGTTACTTACCAGTTCTATCATGTGTTTGCGCTGCTGGCAACCGGCATCCTCTTTGCTAATGCTCCGGGCAGTCAGCTGGAATGGGCCGGCAGATGTTTTATCATCGGCATCTTCCTGTTCTCCGGTTCCCTCTATGCGCTGACCATGCTGAAAGCTACGGGCAATGTAGGATTGAGAGGAATCGGTATCATCACCCCCATCGGTGGCCTGGTGTTCATCGCCGGGTGGATTTCACTGCTGTTGGGGCTCCTGAAAATTAAAGCGTAAAAAGCAGATCGTATATGCATAAAGGATACTGGTTGCTGTGGATGTGTATCGCCTGGTGCTCTGTTGCCATGGCCCAACAAACAAAAGATGTCAGTGGTAAATGGTACGGTATAACCAAATCCTACTACGGCGATAAACAACGCCTCACCGTCGTACTCGAAAAAGAAGGAGAAGGCTACAAAGGGGAACTGCAAAACCCCGATCACGAAGAGGAAGCTATCTCCCTCGATCATATTATCTACCGCGGAGATACGCTGTTGCTCCGGATAGACACTATCCAGTTCGCCTACACGGGTGTTTGGAATGCATCGGAAAAACAGTTTGAAGGTATCTTCTCCTGGGGTGGGCTGAAAGGCACGTTTAATCTCTCCAGGAAAGAGATCAAAGCAAGCGACGTCTACAACCGCCCGCAGGAACCGAAACCGAAGTACCCTTATCATACTGAAAACGTGCAGTTCAACAATGAGCACGATCATGTGTCGCTGGCCGGAACTTTCACCCGCCCGTTTGACTGGGGCCGTTATCCGGTGGTGATCATGCTGAGCGGCTCTGGCCCGCAGGACCGCGACGATGAAAATGCCGGCCATAAAACCTTCCTGGTGCTGGCCGATTTCCTCGCCCGCAACGGTATCGCCAGTCTTCGCTTCGATGATCGCGGAGTAGGCGGCTCCGGTGGCGTATATGCCAATTCCAACATATACGACTTCGCCAGAGATGCCAAAGCTGCACTCGAATACCTGAAAACACGAAAGGACGTAGATCCATATACGATAGGCCTGCTGGGCCACAGCGAAGGAGCCATCGTGGCACAAATTGCCGCGGCAAACAATAAGTCAGTGGCTTTTGTAGTTTCTTTGGCAGGACTGGGCGTCACCGGCCGCGAAATGGTGGACCAGAAAGTGGTCCTCGACGGACGGATGTCCGGCGCTTCTGACGAGGAAATAAAAGACCGCCTGCAACGGCTCAAACCATACTGGGACGCGCTGGCCAGCGATACCAACTATACACTGGCGGCCACCAGGGCTAAAACAGTGCTACGCGATATCTACCGTAACTCGCCGGACGAAATCAAAAAACAATTGTCTGAGGAAGAGTTCACCAGTGATATGCATTTCGATCGGGAACTGTCATCAATTTTGTTATATAAACCGCTCGACTACCTGAAGCAGATCAAGTGCCCGTTCATGGCTGTCAACGGCACCCGTGACCTGCAGGTAGATGCCACTACAAACCTGAACGCCATTGAACGCGCCCTGCGCGAGAATGGGAATATGCTTGTCACCATACGGAAGTTCGACGGATTAAACCACCTGTTCCAACGTTGTAAAACCTGCACTGTAGCGGAATATGGCGACCTGGAACAGACCATTGATCCACTGGTGCCGGAATTTATTGCACACTGGATACTCCAGTTGCCGCCCAGGCCCAGGTAATCCCAACTTGAAGTTAAATTATGTCCAAGAATAAACTGAAAAACGAAAAACCGGAGAGCAAAAAACCGAAAGCCCCCACACCCAACCCTGAAGTGCTGAAGAAAGACAAGGAGGCTGAGGTAAAAGTAAAAGAACTCGTAAAGGATGAACGTACCCACAAAGTAATGGGTGTGTTCTTCCTGCTGCTGTCTGTCTACTGCTTTATTGCTTTCACCTCCTACCTGTTTACCTGGGAAGACGACCAGGACAAAGTATTCCGCTACACTACCCGTGAGCTGCTGATCGGCGATGTGAAAGTGGACAACCTGCTCGGCCGCCTCGGCGCCTACGTGTCACATAACTTCTTTTATAACGGAGTGGGCATCGCCGCTTACCTGTTTTGCTACTTCTTTTTTATCATTGGCGTCAATTTCATTGTAGGCCGGCGTGTATTCCGCGTTTGGCGCAATGTGAAGTATATGATCTTCGGCCTGCTGTTTATCAGTATGGCCATGGCTTTTGTCACCAACGGGGCCGATTTCCCCTGGGGTGGCGCGCTGGGTAATGCCCTCGACAAATGGACTTCCGGGTTCATCGGTAAAACGGGCACCGCGCTGCTGCTGCTCGTGGCGGGTTTCTCCTGGCTGATCTGGAAATTCAATTTCGATTTCAAATGGCCGGAGAAAAAAGTAAAGCCGCCCAAACCCGTACCGGTAGCCCCGGTAGCGCCAGCTGCTCCCGCAGTGGCCTCTACAGCCGTTCCTACGCCGGTAGAGGCCACACCTGCGCCTGAACCGGCCAAAGGTAACGCCCTCAAAGGGGATGGCGGCGTGGTCGTGATCCCGCCACATGAGGAAGAGCCGGAAGAAGAAATTCCTATGACTCTGATCGAAAAGGACGATGAAGTAACGGTTATTCCTGCTGCCCATGCCGCATACGTGCCGCCGGTAGTGCCACCGGTACCGCCTGTTGCGGCTGCACCAGCGCCGGAAGAGGAAGAAGAAGAGCTGGAAGAGGAGGAAGAAGATCCGGGCCCGCTCCTGTACGTGGAAGATGTGGAAGAAGAGCTGCCAGCGCCGCCGCCGGCTCCTAAGAAGAGAAACCAGCCGGAAGAAGTGGCCTTTGAAATCAAAGAGACTTTTAAAGATGAGGAAGACGAGGTGGAAGAACTGGCGACTGTTCGCCCGGTGGTGCCCGTAGATCCGTATGATCCGTCGCTGGACCTGCGCGATTACCGTTACCCGGGCCTCGACCTGCTGGAAAACCACAACGCTGATAAAGTAGTGGTACAGGATACCGGTGAACTGGAGAAAAACAAAAACCAGATCATCGATACCCTCAAAAACTACGATATCTCCATCCAGAAAATCAGTGCTACGGTAGGACCTACAGTAACGCTCTACGAGATCGTACCCGCCGCCGGCGTTCGTATCTCCCGTATCAAAAACCTGGAAGATGATATCGCGCTGAGCCTGTCGGCCCTGGGTATCCGTATCATCGCGCCTATCCCGGGCAAAGGCACCATCGGTATCGAGGTGCCCAACGTCAAGAAGAGTATCGTATCACTCAAAGCATTGCTGGCATCGGAGAAATTCCAGAACAGCACCATGGACCTGCCCATCGCCATTGGTAAGAAGATCGACAACGAAAACTTCATCGCCGACCTGGCTAAAATGCCGCACCTCCTGATGGCGGGTGCCACCGGTCAGGGTAAATCCGTGGGCATCAACACCCTGCTGGTGTCGCTGCTGTATAAAAAACATCCTTCCCAGCTGAAGTTTGTACTGGTAGACCCGAAGAAAGTGGAGCTGTCGTTGTATAAGCTGATAGAGAAACACTTCCTGGCCAAACTACCGGGTGAAGAGGATGCGATCATCACCGATACCAAAAAGGTGATCCATACGCTCAACGCGCTCTGCATAGAGATGGACCTGCGGTACGATCTGCTGAAAGAAGCCGGTACCCGCAATATCCGGGAATACAACGCCAAATTCACCCAACGGCGCCTCAATCCGCAGAAAGGGCACCGCTACCTGCCGTTTATCGTGCTGGTAGTGGATGAGTTTGCCGATCTGATCATGACGGCAGGCAAGGAAGTGGAAATGCCGATCGCCCGTCTGGCACAGCTGGCCCGTGCGGTGGGCATTCACCTGATCATTGCCACCCAACGCCCGTCAGTAAACATTATCACCGGTACTATCAAGGCCAACTTCCCGGCCCGTGTGGCCTTTAAGGTGTCTTCCAAGATAGACTCCCGTACCATCCTCGATATCGGCGGTGCGGAACAGCTGATCGGACAAGGGGACATGCTGGTGTCTTTCAACGGGGAACTGGTGCGTTTGCAATGCGCCTTTGTGGATACGCCGGAAGTGGAAAGCGTTGCGGAATTCATTGGTAATCAGAAGGGATACCCGGATGCCTTCCTGCTGCCCGAATATGTGGACGACAAAGATACCGATGGGAAAGAGCTGAGCCTGGCAGACAGAGACCCGCTGTTTGAAGAGGCGGCCCAGGTGATCGTTCAAACCCAGCAGGGATCTACTTCTTTGTTGCAACGACGGATGAAACTGGGCTATAACCGCGCAGGCCGCCTGATGGACCAGCTGGAATCTGCCGGTATCGTTGGCCCCAATATGGGTTCCAAAGCCCGCGATGTGTTGGTGAAAACAGATTCGGAGCTACAGGAAATTCTTAATGATTTGTTATAATATATTAAGAGGATAGGGCATACGTTACACATTTTAACAAAATAAACCGAATTTTGCCCTTCGACTAAAGACCAAACTATCATACCGGCATGCCATTTGACATGGCTGGGTTAGAAAACAAAAAAAATCTACAATGAAGAAATTTGTATTGACAGGATTGTTGTTAAGTGGTATCGTTTTCAGTGGTATGGCCCAATCTAAGGGTGCCAGCGATCCTAAAGCGAAAACGATCCTGGACGGCGTCAGCAGCAAATTTAAATCCCTCAAAACCGTGGTGGCCAACTTTGTATTGAAGGTGGAAGGCGCCAACAACAGCGTAAACGACTCCAAAAAAGGAACGGTATACCTGAAAGGGGCCAAATATAAAGTGACCCTGCCCGGACAGGAAATCATCAGCGACAACAAAACCTCCTGGACATACGCTAAAGATGTGAATGAGGTAACCATCAATAATGTGGACCAGAGCAGCGGCGCCATGACACCGGCCAAGCTCTTTACCAACTTCTATGATAAAGACTATCTGTACCGTCTGGATGGTGAGTCCAACGAAAAAGGCAAGGTGTTGCAGAACATCGAAATGACACCAACAGACAAGTCCAAAAATATCTTCAAAGTGATCGTTTCCGTTGACAAAAAGAACCAGAGCATTGCTAAAATGAAAGTGTTCGAGAAAAACGGTAACCACTATACTTACGAGATCACCAGCTTTACGCCGAACGCTAATGTAACAGATGCCATCTTTACATTTGATGCTAAAAAATATCCGGGCGTAGAAGTAGTGGACCTCCGATAAGCAATTACAAATTAGGAATTACGAATTACGAATAAAGGGTCCCTTGTCAGAAGGTTACTAAGTAGCCTTCCCATAAGCGGGCCCTTAATTCGTAATTCGTAATTCCTAATTCGTAATTATTGTTATACCTTTGGCAAGTTTCAATTAAAATTAAACAATATGGCATACGACGTAATCGTAATTGGTAGTGGCCCTGGTGGATATGTGGCTGCTATCCGTGCTTCGCAGCTGGGATTTAAAACCGCGGTAGTGGAAAGGGAAAGTCTGGGTGGTATCTGTTTAAACTGGGGCTGTATTCCGACCAAAGCGTTATTAAAAACGGCACAGGTATATGAATATACGCAGCATTCCAAAGACTACGGTATCACTATCGGAGATGCGAAGGTAGATTTTGATGCTGTTATCAAGCGCAGTCGTGGCGTTGCTGATAAAATGAGCAGGGGCGTACAGTTCCTGATGAAGAAAAATAAGATCGACGTGATCATGGGTACCGGCAAGCTGAAAGGCAAAGGCCAGGTAGAAGTGACGGATAAAGATGGTAAAGCGACCGTATACGACGCTAAACACATCATTCTGGCTACCGGCGCCCGCGCCCGCGAACTGCCTAACCTGCAGATCGACGGTAAAAACGTGATCGGCTACCGCCAGGCGATGGTACTGCCGCAACAACCTAAATCCATGATCGTGGTTGGTTCCGGCGCTATCGGCGTGGAGTTCGCTTACTTCTATGCTACCCTGGGCACTAAAGTGACCATCGTTGAGTTCATGCCACGTATCGTACCGGTTGAAGATGAAGACATCTCCAAAGAACTGGAAAAAATATACAAAAAGAAAGGTATCGAAATCATGACCAACGCCTCTGTGGAAGCGGTGGAAGCAGCTGGTAACGGTGTAAAAGCGAAAGTGAAAACACAAACCGGCGAAATCACCCTCGAAGCAGACGTGGTACTGAGCGCTGTAGGTATCGCTGCCAATATCGAAAACCTGGGCCTCGAAGCACTGGGCATTAAAACCGATAAAGGCCGCGTTACTGTCGACAAATACTACCAGACCAATGTTCCGGGCGTTTACGCAATCGGTGACATGGTTCCCGGTCAGGCACTGGCGCACGTTGCCTCTAAAGAAGGTATCGTTTGTGTGGAAGCTATCGCTTACAACGAGAAAAAATACGCACACAAACCTGAAACTATCGACTACATGAACATTCCGGGATGTACTTACTGCGCACCGGAAATCGCTTCTGTAGGCTACACCGAAAAAGCTGCGAAAGAAGCAGGCTACGAAGTGAAAGTGGGCAAATTCCCATTCTCTGCTTCCGGTAAAGCTTCTGCTGCCGGTGCTACGGAAGGTTTCGTAAAAGTAATCTTCGACGCTAAATACGGCGAATGGCTGGGTACTCACATGATCGGCGCTAACGTGACCGAAATCATCGCTGAGACAGTAGTGGCCCGCAAACTGGAAACTACTTACCAGGAAGTGCTGGATGCTATCCACCCGCACCCAACCATGAGCGAGTCTGTAAAAGACGCGATCGAAGTAGCTTACGGCGAAGCAATTCACCTGTAATCAACTTACTCCATTATACGCAAAAGGCCTGCCGCTACGGCAGGCCTTTTGCGTATAATGCCTTTCTCTCTCCCTACTGCTTCACGATCTGCTTCGAGTAGATACGCTGGCTGCCCAGGAAAATACTGCAATTGTAAACGCCCGGCGCCAGCCGGTCAACGGGAAGGTATTCCTGTATGTCATTAATTGTACGCTGTAAAACAATTCTGCCGCTCATATCTGTCAATACCACCTGCCTCGTCCGGTAGTTCTTATCAAGAATGATCAGCTGGCTCAATACAGGATTGGGGAAGATCAATACGTCATGTTGCAACAGGATGCTCACAGAGGCGATATCAGAATAGATGATTTGCCCGTCCTGCCTTTCCAGTGCTACGCGGTATTGTACCACTCCTTCATAGGGATTGCTGTCCAGGAAGCCGTAGAAGTTAAAGTCGCTGTTTACGGCGCTGGTACTCAGTTTCGTCCAGCCTGTCGCCGAACGCCTTTCCCAGGATATATTTTTAAGCAGATAGGTAGATCCGAGCGAGAGCGATAACGACACCTGATTGTCCGTCGTTCTGTCGGCCAGCAGGGCTTTAATATAACAACCAACGCCCTGCAACGCGTAGTTATTGGCATAGCTGCGGAGACCTTCCCAGCCAGCAGGAGCGATGGGGCTGATAGCATAATACATCGAAGTATTACCCTGTTTGGGAATAAACAGAAATGTGTCGGTCAACTGTTTATAGGGCGTCATGACACCGCCTTGTGACAGCATATACGCCTGATAGCCGCGGGCTTCCGGCAGCCCCTTCCAGTATATCATGGCGGTATCTGAACAGTTGAAACCGGTGAACAACGTAATCAGAGGCGTGACATAGCAGGGTGGGCTGATAAAAGAGGTATCCGTTAACGTTAGTTTAAAAAATACTTTGTTGAACAGCTCCGGAACGTTCCAGTAGGCCATCTGCTGCTGCAGGGGCACCTGGCTGGCGATAGGTATCCAGGTGGCGCCGCTGTCGATGCTGTAGGAGATATCACCGTTACCACTATACGTAGTTTCCCATTGCAGGGGAGTGGGCTGCGAAGCCGGTATGATGGCGCCGTTCACGGGGTTCTGCCAGGCAAAGGACGGTTCCCGGATAAAATCATACACCATATAAAACGGTTGATCTGCCGTGCTGAGGTTTTTGCTTTTTACCGTGATGTGCAGGTTACCTGCTGCGGGTTGGTCTATGCTGATCTGTTCTGTGTTATTGAGACTGTCAACGCCGCGATGGGCTGCCTGTCGCAGCGAATCGGCTGCCGGAAAGGGGTTGAGCACCCAGGGGAGCCATGTTTTCCCATCGGGGGTAACGGCCTGCATGTCCAGATCGTTGACCAGCGCTTTAGCTGCGTTGAGGGCTGCCGCGGGGTCGTTCCAGCAAAGAGTCACTTTCACCTGCCTTACGCCTGCCGGTACGGGAATATCAAAAGCGGCGGTATTGTTAGGGAGAATGGTGCCCTGGCGGTAGCGACCGGCGCTGAGGGTGGTCAGCGCGCCTGCGGCATGCAGGCTGCCAAAACCATAGGTATAGGCTGGCCGGCCACCGGTTGGCAGCGCAGCACTATTGATCAGCAATGCGCGAACGAGCGCGGAAGACGGTGCCACACCGCGCAGCTGGCGGTAGGCGTCCTGTAACAGGGCTACCACGCCGCTGGTAAGGGCTGCTGCGCCTGAAGTGCCATCCTGCCCATAAGCCACTATCTCGGGCTTAATGCGCCCGTCATACGCCGGCCCTCTCGATGCCAGCGTGGCCACATCAAAATTGGCTTCCGTGCCACCTACTACCATCACGTTTTTGGCTTGTTTGAAATTGCCGGTCAGGTTGGAGAAGGCGCCAACACCCTGATAACGGCCGCCGGAAGGGATCGTAGTACCGCTATTACCGGCAGAGAAAACATGTAGTAACGTGTCTGCTGCCCGTATCTGCTGATCGTAGGCGACGGCTTCAGCGCCATATTCGTATTCAATGGGGATACCGTAGGAGTGATTTTGAACGGTGACGTTGTAGTCCCGGTAGTAAGTATCGGCATCCGGGAAAAGCACGCGGGAACTGCTGGACGTCAGCCTCACTTCGGGGGCTACCCCCAGACCGTTAGCGCCACTGTTGCCGGCGCCACCCAGCAGCGTGGCCATAATAGTGGCGTGTGCGCTGTTGGTGTTCGACTGAAGAGGAGAGCGTACGTATCTCGCTAACAGATCAATATCGGTGGTGTCAAATAAATCTTCTTTAACGGAAACGGTTATACTTTTTCCACGTATCGTCGGAAACTGTTGCTGGGCCACATTGATGCGGTTTACATACGGATTGATGGTGTTGACGATCACCTCCGGTGATGCATGCCTTACCTGGCTGGCCGCCATCACGTTTGGCATAGCGATCAGGGAGGGCCAGTCCCGCTGCTGCAACTTTATCACCGCTGCATGGTAACGGTCAACCGTATAGACCGTTTTGGTATGTGCCGCGCTGAAATGTTCGCCGCTGTAAGATACCTGCACCTCGACGCTATCAATCGGTTGCAATGACTCCAGCTGCGCCAGCAGGGCATCTGCGGCTTTGTAATTAGGACCGGCGGTATAACTGTACTGTACTTTTTTTCGCAGTGTACTGTCTGCCGGTAGTTGTTGTAAAATGTAATGGCGGCTGGTCAAAGCCTTGATGACGCCGCACCGGGCCAGTGTTTTATCATCCGGGATGTGAGTGAATTTAACAAACAAAGGCGCTTTTGTTGGGAATACTGCCAACGTATCGAGCGCATATCTTTTGATCATCACAACTTCCCGCATACGCTGCTGCGACATGGCAGAAAGGTGGAGGGATAACAGCAAAATGAGTGCTGATAAGGCTTTGACGGTTTTCTTTTTCATGCTAACGGGCGATAGATCCTGGTGTTGGACGATGTTACTTAAAACTACTGCAATAAATCGTTCAACGCAATTTTTTATGCATACACGCAAAATATTTTTTTTAAGTTGAACGAAAGTTGTAATATTGGTAACACGATAATTTGTATTGAAAACGAGCAACGAAATCTAATTAAACCATACGAGAGAACCGATAACCAAAGGTTAACTGAAGAGCAAGTCTGAATCCCGGAAACACCGGTCTACTAAGTCATAGCCAATCATTGAAAATGCATGCCGATGTCTGAACAGTGACGTCAACGATGTAATATGTCTGCTAAAGAAGAGCACTGAAAGCCCGCTTTTTTCGGATGTGTAACACCATGCAATTTGTTGTTTGTCGGTAGCACTGCCCACTTCCGCCAGTAGCATTGCCCCTGCAGATACGCACTGTTGTTTCTTGTCGTAAAATTATTTGTACACCGGCTGTATGCAAATCAGCCGGAAGAGAAATATTTTTTCTTTTCTAAACCAAAATCCGAACTGATGAAAAAACAAATGCTCGCCGTAATTGCCTGTCTGGCCGCAGGTGTATTAATTTCCTCGTGTAACAAAAACGACAAACAACCGGACGCTCAACCCAATCCTGTTTCCGATGAAGTACTGGCGCAAATCAAAGCCAATGGCTTCAGCACCGATAATGTGCAGAAAACAGAAGACGGTTATCTCGTGGAAGGGGATATCCTGTTGACTGCCGATCAATTGAAAGAAAAAGTTGGCACTCCTACTTTGCGCATTGCCAACGATGAACAGTATCGTACCAATAACCTCGTCTCCGCGCTGCCCCGCGTTATTACGGTGAAAGTAAGTAATCTGGGCACCGCTTTTATCGCCGGCACTGACACGGCTATTGCCCGTTATAACAGACTGGGACTGCGTATTACCTTCCAGCGCATTACCAGCGGAACGGCTACCATTACTATTAAAGGTTTTAATCAGGGCCCCAGCGGCGGTTACATCACCCTCGGTTCTTCCGGTTTCCCTACCAGCACCGGTAACCCTTATGGCACCATTAAGATGAATACCAATCAGTATGCGTATGGTTCTAACCCCAATGTGCTTTATGTAGGATCTGTGATCCAGCATGAAATTGGTCACTGTATCGGTATGCGTCATACAGACTATATGAACCGTGCATACAGCTGTGGTGGCTCTGCTGTAAATGAAGGTGATGGCGGCGTTGGCGCCGTTCAGATCCCTGGTACTCCTTCTGGTCCGGATGCTAACTCCTGGATGCTGGCTTGCTCCAATGGTGGCAACCGTACCTTCAATGCGAATGATATCATCGCTTTAAATTACCTCTATCACTAATGATTGCCAGACATGGAGACTGCCTGCCGATGTCTGAAATAGCCATGGCTAAGCTGTAATATGTCTGTTAAAGAAGAGCACTGAAAAACCCGCATTTTCCGGATGTGTAACACCATAAATTGGTTGTTTGCCAGCAACATTGCCCGCTTCCGACGGTGGCATGGTGCCGGCAGATAAGGACGGCTGTTTTTTGTGGTGAAACCATTTGTATACCGGCTGTATCCCAATTAGCCGGAGGGAATCACTTTTTTCCTTTTTAAACCAAAACCCGAAGTAATGAAAAAACAATTGTTTGCCGTAATTGCCTGTCTGGCTGCAGGTGTAATGATTTCTTCCTGTAACAAAAATGACAAACAACAGGAGTCACAACCCAACCCTGTTTCCAGTGACGTACTGGCGCAAATAAAAGCCAATGGCTTCAGCACTGACAATGTGCAAAAAACAGAAGACGGTTATCTCGTGGAAGGAGATATCCTGTTGACAGAACAACAACTGCGGGAGAAAGTCGGTACTCCTACTTTGCGCGTTGCCAATGATGAACAATATCGCACCAATAACCTCGTCTCCGCGCTGCCCCGCGTTATTACCATTAAAGTCACCAATCTGGGCACCGCTTTTATTGCCGGTACCGATACGGCTATTGCCCGCTATAACAGACTGGGCCTGCGCATTACCTTCCAGCGCATTACCACGGGTACGCCTAATATTACGATACAAGGCTTCAATCAGGGCCCCAGCGGCGGTTATATTACGCTCGGATCTTCCGGTTTCCCTACCAGCACCGGTAACCCTTATGGCACTATTAAGATGAACACCAACCAGTATGCCTATGGTTCTAACCCCAACGTGCTTTATGTAGGATCTGTGATCCAACATGAAATTGGTCACTGTATCGGTATGCGTCATACTGATTACATGAACCGTGCATACAGCTGCGGTGGCACTGCTGTAAATGAAGGTGATGGCGGCGTTGGCGCTGTATATATTCCGGGTACTCCTACCGGTCCGGATGCCAACTCCTGGATGCTGGCCTGCTCTAATGGCGGCAACCGCACCTTTAATGCCAATGATATCATCGCATTAAATTATCTCTACCACTAGTCTGGCAGAGATTTGGCGTGAGCCAAATTGTTGAGAACACAGCGTAGATGTCTGAATAAGGCATCTGCGCTCTCACATGTCTGCTAATGAAGAGCACTGAAACCCCTTATTTTTGCACATAACACCGTGCCATCTGTTGTTTGTTGGTAGCATTGCCCACGCCCTCCGTAACGTTGCCTCACAGATAAGCATTGTTGTTTTTATAATCAGTCATTTGTATGCCGGTGGTAGCTATACTGCCGGGAAGAAAATATTTTCTTTAAACCAAAATCTGAAGTGATGAAAAAACAAATGCTCGCCGTAATAGCCTGTCTGGCCGCAGGTATCATGATTGCTTCCTGTAGCAAAAACGACAAACAACAGCAAGTGCAACCCGATCCTGTTTCTGATGAAATATTGGCGCAGATAAATGCCTATGGCCTGAGTACCGACAATGTCCGGAAAACACCGGACGGATATCTGGTGGAAGGCGATATCCTGCTCACTGCTGATCAACTGAAAGAAGGAGTCAACAGCACCGCCTTACGGGTAGGGCAAGTGGAGCAATATCGTTCCTCCAGGCTTGTAACGGGATTACCCCGTACCATTACGGTAAAAATAGTTGGCCTCAGCGCCGCATTTGTGGCGGGAGTTGACACGGCGATCAGGCGTTATAACAGTCTGGGTTTGCGTATTACCTTTCAGCGCATAACAAGTGGCAATGCGGGTATTACCATTGAAGGCTTTAACCAGGCCCCTGTCAATGGTTACGTTTCCTTTGCTAGCTCTGGTTTCCCCACCAGCGCCGGCGATCCTTGTCCGACCATCAGGCTGAACTACAACGCAGCTGCTTTTGGTATTAATCCCAATGTACTGTTTGCAGGATCTATGATTCAACATGAAATGGGCCACTGTCTGGGAATGCATCATACGGATTATATGGACCGTTCTTTTAGCTGCGGCGGCGCGCGGGTTCGTGAAGATATCACGCCGCAGTGGATCCCCGGCACTCCTATGGGGCCCGACCCGGATTCGTGGATGCTGGCCTGTTCCAATGGCGGTAACCGTCCATTTAATGCCAACGATATCATTGCATTAAGATATCTCTACCGCTAATTATTTAATCATTTAGGCATTTAATCATTTAGACATTTAGACATTTAATCATTTAGGCATTTATGTATTGCGTAATTGAAGCACCGCAAAATTGATTGGTATATGATAAATAGATGCTTTTATACTCCAATAATTAAATAATTAAATACTAAAATGACTAAATAATCAGATGTCCAGCGACAACTTCACCACATGCACGCCGTTGTCTTCCCGTATCTGCAACTGATGCCGGTGCGGATACAGCTGTTGCAGCCGCTGGCGCGCATGGCGTATATCCTCGGCAGCCGCGCCTTCATCCATTGTCACCGGAAAATGCCTGTTGCTGCAATAAAAGCGGATACATTTATCGGTAGCCTGCAGGTGGACGACGATATCAGAAGCTTCCTGGTTGCTGACGCCACGCTGGAAGGCATTTTCCAGGAATGGCAACAACAGCATAGGCGCAATACATTTAATACCAGGATTGCCGGAAACGGAAAATTTCACCTTCGTTCTCGGTGTAAGTCTCAGCTGTTGCAGGTCAATATAATCGTGTAAACATTCTATTTCCCGTTGCAATAAAACATAATCATGACCGGTATCAGTGGTGGCATACCGCATCATGTTGGATAATTTGAGGATACTGGCAGCCGTATACTCATGTTGTGACATCGCCAGCGAATAGATGTTGTTGAGTGTATTAAAAAGAAAGTGCGGCTGTAACTGCGATTTCAGGAAAGACAATTCTGCCGCTGCTTTGAGGGCTTTGGTATGCAGCGCCTGCTCGGATAATCTCCAGCGGTGACAGGTGACCTCAATGGCCACACTTAGTACTACCGACAAGACCACGGCCAGCACATGATTGTACCAGTATTGCCCCCGAACAAAAAGCAACGGAAGGCTTAAACATATCACCCAGCCGGTGATATGCAGCATTATGACCATCAGTTTTGACCGGAACATGCTCAACAGATATTCGGAATTAGCTCCAATATGCGCCAATTCCCCTGTTTAGCGCACTACATCTCTGTCAATACGGTCTTTATGTCGATGAATCCGCAGAAACACAGGTTTATCCTTCCTCGCCTCCCCGAATTGTAGTAAATTGCCGGTTCTATAAAAAGAATATCAGATATGTTGCAACGAATCGTGAAGCCGCTGTTGATGGCAGCACTCCTGCTGCTCTCCCAGCTGACTTATGCCACGGAGGGGATGTGGTTACCTCAACTGCTGTCCGGCCTCAATGAGAAAGAGATGAAAGGGATGGGGATGAAAATCAGTGCGTCAGATATTTACAATATCAATAAGGGAAGCCTGAAAGATGCTATCGTCAGCTTCGGTGGCTTCTGCACGGCAGAGGTCATCTCTTCGCAGGGACTGATCCTTACCAACCACCACTGCGGTTATGAATCCATCCAGAAACACTCTTCCCTGCAAAACAACTTTCTGGAAAAAGGCTTCTGGGCTAAAACAGCCACCGAAGAACTGCCTAACCCAGGCCTCTTCGTGACGTTCATCGTCCGGATCGACGATGTGACCAAAGCCGCGCTGCAGGACGTTAAACCTGGTATGAGCGAACGTGAGCGTCAATCGGCCATCGATAAACGCCTGCACGAAATCCGCCAGAATGCCCGTAAGGAGTCCTGGCAGGAAACCATGATCAAACCTTTTTATGAGGGCAACCAGTACTTCCTGTTCGTTACCGAAACTTTCAACGACGTACGCCTCGTAGGTACACCGCCTTCTGCCATCGGCAAATTTGGCTCTGACACCGATAACTGGGTATGGCCCCGCCATACCGGCGACTTCTCCATGTTCCGCATTTATGCCGGCAAAGACGGTCGCCCTGCGCCTTATTCGCAGGATAACGTACCGCTGTCTCCCAAGTATTTCCTGCCGGTATCCCTGAAAGGCGTGAAACAAAACGACTTTACCATGGTACTCGGTTTCCCCGGCCGTACCAACGAATACCTGCCTTCTGAAGCGGTGAAACTGACAGTGGAAGCGCTGGACCCTGCTAAAGTAGGCATGCGCGACGCGGCTCTCGAAGTGATCGACGGCTACATGCGCAAAGACGAACAGATCAAAATCCAGTACGCAGCGAAATATGCTAACACCGCCAATGCCTGGAAAAAATGGAAAGGCGAGATGTTAGGTGTTAAACAAACACATGGCATCGATAAAAAAGAACAATATGAGGCGCTCTACCGCGAAACGCTGGACGCAGCCAACCCGGAACTGAAAGTACAGTATAGCGGCGTATTAGACTCGCTGAATGAAATGTACCGCCGCATACGTCCTTATGCCCAAACCCGCGACTATTACAGCGAACTGGTGAGAAACGTAGAGCTGTTCACCGCCGGCGATCGCCTGATCAGCTTCCTCGGTGAAGTGCGCGACAAAGGGGAGGGACAGTATGAAACGCTGCGCCAGCAATTCCTGGAGTCTATGCAGCCGTTTTATAAAAACTATAATGCACAGGTAGACCACGACGTAAGCGTGAAGCTGCTGGAGATCTATGCGAAAGGAGTACCGAAACAATACGCCGGAACAGAATATGCACAGATCTGCGCAGAGAACAATAATGACAGCCGTGCACTGGCTGATAAAATCTATGCGACATCCGCGCTTACTTCTCCGGAGAAACTCAAAGCATTTGTACAACAACCGTATAATGCAGTAGTGGCCCAGATGTGGAAAGACCCGGGCACCCGCCTTATCATGGCTATGCGCAAAGGTTTTGTGGACAACGTCAGCAAACCGGTCAACGATCTGCAAAACAATATCAATAACCTCCAGCGTACCTATATGCAGGCACAGATGGATGTAATGGCAGGTAAAAAACGTTTTTATCCTGATGCCAACAGCACGCTGCGTGTTACGTACGGGAAAGTAGACGGCTACAGTCCCCGCGATGCCATACATTACGACTTCTATACCTACCTCGATGGGGTCATGGAGAAATATGTGCCCGGCGATTATGAGTTTGATGTGCCGGCTAAACTGATTGAACTGTATAAAAACAAGGACTACGGTCGCTACGGTGTCAATGGTAAAATGCCGGTATGTTTTATCGCCAGCAACCATACTACCGGTGGCAACTCCGGAAGCCCTGCACTGGATGCCAACGGTCACCTGATTGGGCTCAACTTCGACCGTACCTGGGAAGGCACCATGAGCGATATCAATTACGATCCGTCCATCTGCCGCAATATCATGGTGGATATCCGCTACGTGTTGTTTATCGTCGATAAGTTTGCCGGTTGTACCCGACTGGTGGATGAAATGAAACTCGTGAAATAAATTATAAATTACGAATTACTCATTACGAATTAGGGGTTCAATATTAGGCTTTAGTTCTAAACTATCGCTTCATATTGAACCCCTAATTCGTAATGAGTAATTTATAATTCGTAATTACCTATAACTTGCATTCATATACGATGGAGCTGCACTGATCTACTTTCTTCAGTCCTTTGCGGTAGGAGCGGAAACCATGGAAGAAACCCGCGAACAGCCGGCTTTTACCGGTCTTATATTTCTCGCTCAGCAGGCTCACATAAAAACCATCAAATACCATCGGGTGTTTTTTCACCAGCTTGATCTGATGCTGACCAAGCAGTTGTTCCATGGAGGCAGGAGAGAAGTGGTAAAGGTGACGGGGCACATCATAGGCAGCCCAGTATTCTCCGTAATGCGCAGCATCTGAAGAGGTATAGTTAGGTACCGCTATCAGCAGGGCGCCTCCGGGCTTCAGCAGCTGACGGATACGGTCCAGGTAAGCATGCAGCTCATGCACGTGTTCCAGCACATGCCACATGGTAATGGCGTCGTACTGTTGCGCCGGCAATTTAAAAAGCTGATCTATGGGAAGCGGATCTATGTTGTAAAGTGTTTTGGCATTATGACGGGCATTTTCGTCGGGCTCCAGACCGGTAACGGTCCACCCGCCCACCTGCATGTAATGTAGGAAAGCGCCGGTGCCGCAGCCGATGTCCAGCAGGTTGCCCTGTTTCATACCGGCGGCAGATCGTACCCAGTTTTGTTTGGAACGCAGCGTGATTTTACGCACGCTGTGGTATAAACGGTTAATCAGTCCCTGTTTGGTCTCTGAGTGCGAAATATATTCCTGCGATTGATAATACCGGCCGATATGCTCGTTGTCCGGCACATTTTGGGTAAAACGGCCACCACAACCTCCGCAATGGAATATGGGAAATGTTTCTTTGGATACAGTGTAGTCTTTAGCGGTAAGTGCTTCATGGATTTGTGAGGATCCACAGAGCGGACAGCTATGATAATAAATCAAGTTCAATTTTTTTAGACCCCAAAAATAAATATCTAATTCGTAATTGTTACGCTTTATATTCTCCCCATACCTGACGAAGTGCGTCGGCAATCTCTCCTAAAGTACAATAGTTCTCAACGGCAGTCACTACCAGCGGCATCAGGTTTTCGGTGGTTTGTGCCGCTTCACGGATACGTTGCAGGCATTGTGCCGCGACTTCGTTATCACGACGGGCACGCAGCGCCTGCAGGCGGTCAGACTGCATCTGGCGGATGCTGTCATCAATGCGGAACACTTCCGGCGGCTGATTATCTTCCACCACGAATTTGTTGACCCCTACAATGACTTTTTCATTGTTTTCCACTTCTTGCTGATATTGGTAGGCGCTTCGCGCGATTTCATCCTGCACGAAGCCCTGTTCAATGGCGCTGACAGCACCACCCATCGCGTCTATTTTATGGATGAGGTCCCAGGCTTTACTTTCTACTTCATTGGTCAGCGCTTCCACATAGTAAGAGCCCGCCAGCGGGTCTACGGTGTCAGCTACACCACTTTCATAACCGATGATCTGCTGGGTACGCAACGCAATGCGTGCTGCTGCTTCTGTAGGAAGGGAGAGGGCTTCATCGTATCCGTTGGTGTGAAGGGATTGGGTGCCGCCCATAGTGGCCGCCAGCGTTTGCACGGCTACCCGCACAATGTTGTTGTGCGGCTGCTGTGCGGTAAGCGTGCTGCCACCCGTTTGCGTATGGAAACGCAGCATCTGTGCCTTAGGATCAGTAGCGCCCAGCTCTTTGGTGATGTGGGCCCACATTCTGCGCGCAGCGCGGAACTTGGCAACTTCTTCAAAAAGATGGTTGTGCGCATTGAAGAAGAAGGACAGCCTTTTGGCAAATACGTTAATATCAAGTCCTTTTTCCAGTGCGGCTTTCAGATAGGCTTTACCGTTAGAAAGGGTAAATGCCAGTTCCTGTACGGCATTGGCGCCGGCTTCACGAATGTGATAACCGGAGATGGAGATGGTGTTCCACTTGGGCACTTCCCGGCTGCAATAGTCGAATATATCGGTGATGAGCCGCATGGAGGGTTTAGGCGGATAAATGAAGGTGCCGCGTGCGGCGTATTCCTTCAGGATATCATTCTGGATGGTGCCCGAAATCTTTTTCAGATCGGCGCCTTGTTTTTTAGCGAGCGCAATGTAGAGCGCCAGCAGGATAAACCCGGTGGCATTGATGGTCATGGAGGTGGAGATCTGTTCCAGGGAAATACCTTTGAAGAGGATCTCCATATCATCGAGGGAGTCAATGGCTACGCCTACTTTACCGACTTCGCCTTCAGACATGGCATGGTCGGAGTCGTACCCGATCTGGGTAGGAAGGTCAAATGCCACGCTGAGGCCCATTACGCCCTGACTCAGCAGATAGTGGTATCTTTTGTTGGATTCTTCCGCTGTACTGAAACCGGCATACTGCCGCATGGTCCACAGTTTGTCGCGGTACATAGTGGCATGGATGCCGCGTGTGAACGGGAAAATGCCAGGCTGTTCGTTCATCGGTACCGGCTGAGTGTACAGCGGGTCAATGGTAATACCGGAGTCGGTTTGAATGATCTTTTCCATGGTTGTTGTAACTAGCGTTGCAATGTTACATAATTATTATGGTACTTCGCCGCCGGGAAAAATATTGATATTTGCAGGAAAGTCCGGCTTTGTTATGATCATCTGGTTGTTACTATGTATTACCCTCGCATTGGCGCTTTATAGCCTCTATTTATTGTTCCGGGCCGGTCACCGGCCGTTGTCCCGCTCTTATCCGACCCTGCTGCTGGGTTTGTCGATGGGAGCGTTCCTCTATCTCTATGGTACCTGGGTGTACCTGTCGATTTATTCCAAATATGTTTTTGGCGTACTGCTGGTATTGTTCGTTATGTGGCTGCCTTTCGGGCGCAAGCGCAATACGGCTGCACTGCCTGCCTGGAAAAAAAATGCCAACTTTGGGCTGACAGGTTTGTTCCTGGTGGCTACGCTTTTTTATTTTACCGGAACAACAGGCACGCCGCGCACGGTGAATCTGGCATTCCCGCTGAAATCGGGCCGTTACTTTGTATTGCAGGGTGGGAAAGGGCTGCCGACGAACGTCTTTCATTTCAGTTTGCGAGGGGCCATCTATGCGATGGACATCGTGAAGCTGGACAGCCGCGGGTGCCGCGCCGCCAGCGTGTTCTCCCGTAAACTGGACGACTACTGGATTTTTAATGATACGGTATATGCTCCCTGTGATGGCACAGTACGCAGGGCATATGGTGATAACCCCGATAATATCCCGCCCAATATGGACAGAGGCCCCAAAAATACCAACCAGGTGTTACTGGAAGGGGCCGATTGTTACTTCTTTGCCGGCCACCTGAAAATGAACAGCGTGGTGGTGCACGAAGGGCAATACGTGAAAAAAGGGCAGGCGCTCGGCTGCGTAGGTAACTCCGGCTTTAGCACGGAACCACACCTGCATATCCAGGCACATGCCCGTCAGGCGGGCGTGCCCTGGTACAAGGCGCCGCCACTTTACATGTTGTTTGATGGAAGAGGGTACCTGCTGAATGAAGTAATCAGCACGAAATAATTAGTGCATCAGCCTTTTGGCCTCCGCATTGATGATCTGCGCTGTCAGCTCCGCCGGTGACTCACCTGCCTGCAGAAATACTTCCAGCAGCTGCCGGTTCAGTTCCAGCGCCGGTGCGTCCTGAGGCAGTTGCATCGCTATCTGGTTGATGACGGAGATCGTCTGTTCTTTCAGTGTTTTCACCGCTTCCCAGGTCATGGCCGACACATAAATCTGTTGGGTGATGTTGTGCTCGTACTCTGCTTTAATGCTCTGCACCATCGAAATCTGCATGTCCACCGCGGTGAGGCCGGGCTGATAAATACGGCCAATCAGGCTTTGCGGCGTGATACGGTCTACATATAACGCCAGTCTTTCATAGGCTTGCAACTGCAGCGGCAGCACAGTTGGATTTACCGTCTGCGGATGGGCTTCCGGTGCGGGAGCCTCGGTTTTCTTCCTGAAGAACATATCACGGACGGTCATATACAGAATGGCAATCACGCCAATCGCCAGCGCCACATACAAGAGCTGTTGGGAATTCATCTTATCGGAACGTTTTGAATCGCAAATATATATAAAATAATTGCGAATTGTCAATGACGAACGTCATATATAAATTACGGATTACGAATTATGAATTACGAATGCGGGGCTTCCTTACGGAGAGGTTAATAATTGACCGCGCTGTAAAAACAGCTCCAATTCGTAATTCATAATTAGTAATTGTTATTTCAGTTTGCCCAGCCATTCTTTCAGTCTGGCCACGCCTTTTTCCAGGTTGGCCATGCTGGTGGCGTAAGAAAGCCGGATGCAGTTTGGCTGCTGGAAAGCAACACCGGTCACAACAGACACGTGTGCTTTATGCAGCAGGTACATACACAGATCATCCGCATTCTTAATATGGGAGTCTTCAAAAGATTTGTTGAAAAAAGCACTGATATCCGGGAACATATAGAAGGCGCCTTCCGGATCGTTCACTTTCAGTCCGGGAATAGTTTGCAGCGCTTCATGTATGTAGGCACGGCGTTTTTTGAATTCAGCCACCATTACCTCAGCGGTGGTCAGTTCGCCGGTGAGTGCGGTAATAGCCGCCCGCTGCGTAATAGAGCAGGTAGCAGAAGTGAACTGGCTCTGGATTTTATCGCAGGCTTTGGCGATCTCCAGTGGAGCAGCCAGATAGCCGAGGCGCCAGCCGGTCATCGCAAAACCTTTACTGAGGCCGTTGATGACGATGGTACGTTCTTTCATGCCGGGAAACTGCGCTATGCTCTCATGTTTCCCTACATAGTTGATATATTCATAGATCTCATCAGAGATGATAAAGATCTGGGGATGTTTGGCAAATACTGCTGCCAGGCCTTCCAGTTCCTCTTTGGAATATACAGATCCGGTGGGATTGCAGGGAGAAGAGAACATAAACAGCCTGGTCTTAGGCGTGATGGCCGCTTCCAGCTGCGCAGGCGTGATCTTGTAATTGTTCTCAATAGTGCTGGGAACAAATACGACGGTACCCTGGCAAAGTGCTACCTGTTCGGAATAGGTAACCCAGTAGGGAGTAGGGATGATGACTTCATCGCCGGGATTGACGATGCTCAGCACCACGTTGGCCAGGCTTTGTTTCGCGCCGGTGGTCACCACTATTTGCTCCGGCGTATAGTCAAGACCGTTATCACGTTTCAGTTTGTGCACAACTGCCTGTCTTACTTCGGCATAACCGGCTACAGGGGTGTAATGGGTAAAGCCGTCATCGATAGCCTTTTTAGCCGCTTCGCGGATATGTTCCGGCGTATCAAAGTCAGGTTCTCCAATACTCAGGTCTACGATGTCTATTCCCTGTGCTCTCAGCTCTCGGCCAAGTTTGGCCATTTTAATGGTTTGCGGCTCGGAAATCCGTGACAGCCTTTCTGCTAGTTGATTCATATCTAAACATTGGATTGACCGGAACAAACCTACATAAAATTTCTCGCAAAGACGCAAAGCAGCAAAGAGCGCAAAGGGTTTTTTAAGGTAAAAAAGAAAGCAAAGAGCGAAGACCACATTTATTGTTGATATTGTAAATAATCTATAGATCAATTATTTACAGTACAAACAAAAACAAAAATCTTCGCTCTTTGCTTTCTTAATATTTACGCTTACAAAAGCCTTTGCGCTCTTTGCTGCTTCGCGTCTTCGCGTGAACTAGTAGCTGGAGCTGTGTGACAGGTAGTACAACTGCAGTTTGTTGTCACCAGTGCTGTCTTTAGCGCCGGCCAGGTAAATGGTATAAGCATATCCTGCCTGGAACGGTACATTGGTAGCACCGGCACTCTGACGGGAAGTACCTTTTGCGAGGATAGCGGTCTGGCCGGTCAGCGTTACGTAGTATTCTACGGTGCTGTTATAGGGGGCTGCCACATTCCATGCTCCATTGACCTGGAACGGTTGGTTTTCCAGTACCTTTTTATTGTCGATGTAAAGATCCACCGGACCCGCGTTGGGGCTGAGGTTCAGGAAACGGAAGTTCACCTTGTCGCTGGGAAAAGAGCGGAAATCTTCCGGGATCAGTTGAGAGACGAAATTTTTGTTCACATCATTGTAGGTAACGATGGTGTAATACTTGGTGGAATCAAACTGACGGGTAACAGAGTCCAGGCCGCTACCATTCAGGTTCCGGAAAGAAAACGTGTGAATTCCGGGCAGGTCCTGGAAGGGGGCAGAGGCGGCAGTCTTGTAAGCACTGCTGTTCATTTTAGCACCGTTGTTAAAGATGTCCAGGCTGGACGGGAGCCAGGCGCCGTTGATGATAGCTCCGGTATAAGTCATCCTTTGTGGCGTAGGGTCACTTTGTTTCAGACAGGATGAAAATCCGATTACTCCTCCCAGCAGGGCGGCTATCGCCCAAACACGATTTTTTTTGATCAGCATTAGCTCACAGTTTTTTAGTATGGTGTTTATAAAATTTGCGTTCCCCGATGTACCCTGAAGCGGTCCAGGTTTGGTTGATACATTTTTCTTCGTTGTAATTCCTCTTCATATATCAGTTCTCCCAGCGCTTTCAGAAATGGTTTCCCGGTTGTTTCAAAAGCTTCCCGGTCTTCACCCAGCGGACCATGTGTATTTACCAGCAGACTGGCAGAGAGCAGAAACTCTACATGATTGGCATAGTCCACGATATAAGCCGTATCCGTCAAAAATCCATAAGCCCATCCCGGTTTGTTGAAAATCCTGATATGGTCTGGTATGTGGCTTGCTTTCTGACCGCCCAAAAGCAGGAACTTCACATATGCCGGATGGTATTGTCCCGTATCATACACCGGATCTGTTGATTCCTCCGGGTATTGGGACATACAACGATACAAAAAATTGTAGTCATTTTCCGTTAAACGGAACCGAAGTGGATTTGTTACAGTTTCCGGAAAAAATAACTGCCGCATCATGTGGTGGAGTTCGTTGAGCGGTAACCGGTTCCGGTAGGAGAAGTCCATCGGGCCGTTTTCCAGCCTGCCCCGGTGGTTGATATGCTGTTGGCCGGCCAGGTCCTGCCGGAGGCCAAACAGAAGGTTGCTGCGCTGGTCTGGCTGATCGTACAGCAGTTGCCGGCCGGCCCGGAAATACACGCTATTGGTATGCATGTTGGCGGCAGTATGTAACGGCAGTCCTACCCGGTGCCGGATTTCGGTGCCGGTATATCCCAGTGACCACAAACGCCGGTTCAGCGGCTCCTGTCCGAGGAACTCATACAGCCGGTTGTAGGCGTCATTATCACTGACCAGAAAAATTTTTTTGATATAATGCGAGATGGATGGTAGCTTGCCAGCCGCTGAATAGTCATGCAGCACGCCCGGGTTGATTCCAGGCAACGGCCGGGTAAACATCGCCGTTTGCCGGTCCAGCCCCGGAATCTGCAGGTCATTCAGCTTCTCCAGCGCCAGGATGGCGGTGGGGAGCTTTACGGTGGACGCCGGATAACAGTACCAGCCCCGCCCTGTACCAAAGTGAAAATCGGTAAATTGCGGCCTGTGCTGCGCATCCCGGTCTATCCGGGTGTAAATTAGCTGCAGCCGGTGAGCTGCTGCATCCCTGAACACCTTAGCCACAGCGGCTTTTCGACTTTTAAGCAAAGCCTCAGGGAAATTATCTGTTGCCGGATAATGGTGGGTTTGCATATATTTGTCGGTATTACATGAGTGTAAAGCAAAGAAATATTCCTAAAAACAGGAAAAAACCAGAATCGCGGATTTAGAAAAGTGGATGTCACCAAGCCCGTAAAGTCAATCACATATTGATTTTGCGCCTCTTTTAACAAGGGCTTTAATATATCAATTTAAATTCTATCTTTGCAACTCTTAAAATTTTTTTATTATAAACCCGAAACAAACAACATGCAACTAAAAGGACTGGTAAGATTTTTTGCCATCGCACTGATCCTTATCTCTTTGTATCAACTGTCCTTCACGTTTTTGGTGCGGAACTATGAGAAGAAGATAGAGCGGCAGGCCGAGACCGATGTAGCCAAACAATTCCCTACACCTGAACAGAAATATCCGGGTAGCAAAGAACTGCAGGCCTTCTATTCTGACACGCTGAAAGGATTCACCAAACAAAGAAGACAAGAGATCGTGGACAGCACCAGCAATAAACAGATTGCAGGGTTTCCATGGTACGTTACCTACACCAAGGCTAAAGAAAAAGAACTGAATCTGGGCCTCGACCTGGTAGGTGGTATGAACGTGGTACTGGAAGTAAGCGTGGAAGACGTTATCCGCGCCCTCGCCGGTCAATCCAAGGATCCTGCATTTAACAAAGCGCTGGAACTGGCTGAACAACGCAAAAATACCAACCAGGCTGATTTTGTTACTTTGTTCGGGCAAACATACGCTGAAGTAGCTCCTCAGGGCCGTCTGGCTACCATCTTCGCCAACGCCTACCAGAAGGATATCAACTTCAACTCCTCTAACCAGCAGGTGCTGGACATGATCCGTAAGGAATCTCATGCTGCCATCAAAAACACCTATATCGTACTGCAAAAACGTATCGATAAATTCGGTGTGGCCCAACCCAATATCAGCCTCGATGAAAATAAAGGCCTGATCTCTGTGGAACTGGCTGGCGTGGACAATGCTGAACGTGTACGCAAATACCTGCAGGCTACCGCCAACCTGGAATTCCGTGAGGTGTACAAAAACAGCCCTGAATTCTTCCAGAACGTGCTGAACCCGATGAACGAAGCCATCAGGAATGCACAAAGCGGTAATGCTGCCAAACCGGCAACTCCTGCTACCACCGACTCCACCAATGCTACTGCCGCTGCTGATACCAAAGCTACTCCAGCTGATTCCGCCAAGGAAGGTAAACTGAGCGACTACCTGGCTAAAAAAGATACCGGAAAAGGCGTTAAAGATTCTGCTAAAGCCTCTCAGGAACAACTGTTCGCTGAACAACGCAAACAAAATCCGCTGTTCGCGATCATGATCCCGATGCTCGACCCGCAGTCTGGCACCCTGATCCCCAGCTCTTCTATCGGCCGTATCCTGCCTAAGGACACTGCCATTTTCCGCCAATACCTGCGTATTCCGGCTGTTCAGGCTATCCTGCCTAAAGACGCGGTATTCGCTTTCGGCCCGGAAAACAAGGAAGACAAACACGGCCCGCTGGCCATCTACGCGCTGAAAGTAAATCCTGCTAACCCTGCACCCCGTGTAGGCGGCGAAAGGATCGTTGACGCCCGTCAGGACGTTGGTCCGGACAACCAGCCGGAAATCAGCATGACTATGGACAACGTAGGTGCTCACGAGTGGAAAAAACTGACCGGTGAACTGGCCCCTGCCAACCCGAAAGATCCTTCCACCCTGAACTTCGTTGCCATCGTTCTCGATAACATCGTTTACTCTGCACCTTCCATCCAGGGCGAAATCGCCGGTGGTCGTTCTTCTATCAGCGGTAGCTTTACCATGGAAGAAGCCAATGACCTGGCCAATATCCTGAAGTCCGGTAAAATGCCTGCACCTGCACGCATCGTACAGGAACAGATCGTAGGACCTACCCTCGGCGCCGAATCTATCGCTGCCGGTGCTAAATCCTTCATGATCTCCTTCGTGATCATCTTCGTACTGATGCTGGTGTATTATAACAGCGCCGGCTGGGTTGCCAACATCGCACTGGTACTCAACCTGCTGTTCACCTTCGGTATCCTCGCCTCCCTCGGAGCTACCCTCACCATGGCGGGCATCGCCGGTCTGGTACTGACCATCGGTATGGCCGTGGACACCAACGTAATTATCTTTGAAAGGATCAAGGACGAACTGACGCACGGCAAGAGCTATCCGGACGCGATCTCCCTCGGTTACAAACGCTCTTATGCACCTGTACTCGACGGTCACGTTACCTCCCTGCTCACAGCGTTCATCCTGTTCTACTTCGGTCTGGGCCCGGTTCTCGGCTTTGCTACCACCCAGATCATCGGTCTGCTCCTGTCCCTGTTCTGCGGTATCCTCGTATCCCGTATGATCACCGACTGGTGGACTAACAAGAAAAGACACTTCGAGTATTTCACGCCGATCTCTCAGAAAATCTTCAAACACGCTGCCTTCGACTTCGTAGGCAAACGTAAATACGCTTACATCATCTCTGCTATCGTGGCAGTAGGTGGTATCACTTCCTTCTTCCATGGTTTCGACCACGGTATCGACTTCTCCGGTGGTCGTAGCTTCACGGTTCGCTTTGAAAAACCAATGAACAGACAGCAAGTGGCTGACGTGCTGAAGAAAGAATTTGATGGTGAAGTATTCGTAAAAACTATCGGTAACACCAACCAGCTGAGCATCACTACTGCTTATAAAATTGAGCAGCAGAGCCTGGCGGTTGATCAGGAAGTGATCACCAAACTGTATCATGGCCTGAAACCATACTACGAAGCGAGCGTTACACAGGACGTGTTCAATACCCGTTATGTGGTGGGCTCTCAGACGGTATCGCCTACTATCTCCGACGACTTGCGCGCCGGTGCGGTAAAAGCTACCATACTGTCTATCCTTGTGATCTTCGTGTACATCCTGATCCGATTCAGCAAATGGCAGTACTCTATCGGCACTATCTTCTCCCTGCTGCACGACGTGTTGCTGACACTGGCTGTGTTCTCCTGGTGTAAAGACATCGTTCCTTTCACCCTGGAAATCGACCAGCACTTCATCGCGGCGATCCTCACCGTTATCGGCTTCTCCATGAACGATACCGTGATCGTGTTCGACCGTATCCGTGAGTACTTCAAAACCGGTGTACACGGCAGAGACAGAGATACCGTGATCAACAAAGCGATCAACGATACCCTGAGCCGTACCATTATGACGTCCCTCACCGTATTCCTGACCATCCTGGTACTGTTCATCTTCGGTGGTGAAGTAACCCGCGGTTTCGCCTTTGCCATGCTGATCGGCGTTATCACCGGTACCTACTCTTCCATCTTCGTGGCTGCACCGGTACTGGTTGACTTCGACAAGAAAAACCAGCTGTCCAACGAAAGCGACGCTGTTGCCATTACTGAAAAGAAAGCAACACCCGCTACCAAATAAGTAAGTGATAGCTGAAAAATATGTTTGACAAAAAAGCCTGCTATGTTACATAGCAGGCTTTTTTATGTAGTAAGTTATAAGCTATAATAAACAGATCAGAAGCACATCAACAAGTTTGATCAGCATGCTGCGGCATAAAAACTACTGAAGAACATGGGCCATTTTTGATCAGCATGCTGCCGCATAAACACGCCTGAATCACATCGTAGCCCAGGGCTTCAGCCCTGGGAACCCGTGAGGAGCCGCATTATTCCGGTTTGCGGAATACGAACCCCCTGGCATCTTCCTGCTCCTGGTAATCCACTTCCAGCCCTACGAGGTACATGCCATGTGCTTTCTTAATGATCACCGGGATACCGGCAATATCGAACAAATCATCATCTTCCCCGAGGGCATCAAATCCCAGCATATAACCCATGCCGGAACATCCCCCGCCTTTTACGCCAATGCGCAGGTAAGGCGCTTCCACGTTGCCCTGCAGCAGTTGTTTTACGACGGCAGCGGCATTGTCGGTGAGTTGCAGGGGAGCGGTAAAGGTGGTAGCCATGGCTTCTTATTTTTTCCCAAAGGTAGGGAAAAGCCACAGGAGTAGGGGAGCTGCTATACACCAGGTAACCTCAGGTGGCGGCCAGCTGCAGCAGTTGTTCATGAAGGGCCAGCACCTGTGGGATCACCAGTTGCTGTTCATCGTTCTGGATAACGTAATCGCACAAACGCATTTTGATCTTTTCATCGATTTGTTTGTGCATACGGGCCAGCACTTCTTCCCGGGTAGTGTTGTCGCGTTTCATCACCCGCAGGATACGCAGGGGTTGTGGGGCGTATACGCCGATGATTTTGTCGAGGTAGTGGAACGACTCGGATTCAAACAGCAGCGCGGCTTCTTTCAGCACATAGGGCGCTTGTTGCTGGCTGGCCCAGAGGTTGGAGTCACGGATAGTGGCAGGATGTACCAGGGAGTTGAGTAACGCCAGTTTATCTTTATCGTTGAACACGATGTTGCCAAGATATTTGCGGTTCAGCATACCACTGGCGTCATAGGTTTCCGGGCCAAAGTGCTGGCGTACGGCCGCAGCCAGTTCCTGGTCCCTGACCAGGATATCTTTGGCGCGATCGTCCGCGTAGTACACGGGGATGCCCAGTAGTTCAAATATTTTGCTGACGGTGCTTTTACCGGAACCGATACCACCGGTGATGCCTACCTTTAACATAAAGTCCAGATGAATGAGTCAATACGGAAAACTACGATAAAAAAAATCCCGGACATGATGGCCGGGATTTTTTTTATCATAGTTTGTTGATAGCTTATTTGGTTTCGGCCGGTTTCTGCTGTTGAGCGGAGGTGTACTCCATGCTGATGGCAGAGCGTTCGATCGTAAAGCTGGTACCAGGACTAACTTCCACTACCAGGGTGTTATTGTCGTTTATTTTTTTCACTTTACCGTGGATGCCGGCAATGGTCACGATTTTATCACCTTCTCTCAAATTGTCAATGAATTGTTTCTGTTGTTTGGCTTTTTTGGTTTGAGGACGGATCATAAAAAGCCACATGATCAGGATCATACCGCCAAAAAACAGGATAGAAATCATTGGGCTACCGCCTTGCGCACCGCCTTGTGACGGCCCCATCAGTAAAATGTTCATGATGTTCATCGATAAATTGATTTAAATAGTTTGCCTAATACAGCGCTTATTTTGTAATGATATTACACTGGATTTTAGGGCCTACCTGATAACCACCGTCCCGGTTGGTTTTGATGGATATCTCTTTCTCGGTATAGCCAGATTTCCCATGACTGTCGAATATAACCTTCATAAAGCCGGATTCTCCCGGTTTGATGGGCTGTTTGGGCCATTCAGGCACCGTGCAGCCACAGCTGGAGATGGCGTCTTCAATTACCAGCGGGCTGGTGCCGGTGTTGGTAAATTTAAAGGAATATTCCACCTTTTCTCCCTGGGTGATATCCCCAAAGTTATGCACCTTTTCTTCAAAAGTAAGATCTGATGCTTTGCCGGCTTCAGCCGTATTGCCGGAAGCAGCGGTTTGACCAGCGGCAGCGGTCTTGTCTTTTGCCGGTTGGTTATTACAGGCAGCCATTAAGAGGGTGCCACAGGTAAGGAAACAGAGCAGTGTTTTCATAATGGTGTTGTTTTGGCCTAAAAATACTGCATTCCACTTACTTTTTCGGACGGTCCTGTTTTTGCACCAGCGACTCTTTTTCAAGGTCTTTCAGGATGTTATCGAGGATACCGTTGATGAACTGACCGCTTTGTGGCGTGCTGTACGCCTTGGCCAGATCGATGTATTCGTTGATGGTCACTTTGGTCGGGATGGTCGGGAAATAGAGGAATTCACAAACGCCCATTTCCATCAGCAGCATGTCTACCGCCGCGATACGCTCCGGGTCCCAGTTTTGCAACTTAGGTTTGATCAGCTCCAGGCAATATTCCTTTTTGTCGATCACCGTCAGCAGCAGTTCCCGCGCATAGTCCAGTTTTTCCTTGCTGATCAGTTGCAGAAAGTTGAACAGGTGCGGCTTGTTGAAATAGTTGCCCAGCAGGATGGCCATCATCTCCTCATCGTCGCTCCAGTGCAGGAAGGTGTCTTCCATATGTTGGATAAACAGCTCGTTTTTGGCCAGTATTTCCTTATAGATATATTCCAGTATTTCCTTTTCACCGGCTTTGGTGCGGCTTTCGTCCGCGATGTAAGCCTTATAGGTGTCGGTGGCTACCAGTATATTATAAAGCTTTCTGATCAGGTCAGTGTCTGTCAGCTGACGCATTTTCCACTGTTCCAGATTTACCTGAAAGCCCCGGTCGTTCGTTATCTGATAAATGAATTCATTACCTGCGATTTTTGTATTCACCTGCAGGTCCTCGGCAGAGGGTAAGTGTTTGGAAGCACGGGTCTGAGCATCAGTTTCCGCGTATTGTGCCACCTGTACCACTGAATAAAGTAAGTAGGTAAAGATCTGGCAGGTCTGGTCCAGCTTCTCGTTCAGAAGCTTTGTAGCCGTGCCCGGCTTAATATTGCTTTGCTCCATCGTTTCCAGGGCATAAAGTGTCTGCATTACTTTAACCCGGATATTTCTTCTACTGATCATCGTATAAAAAAGAACTGGTATAAGGGCGCAAAACTAGACAAAAATTTGGATATTTGATCATTTGGACATTTGATCATTGAGTCGGGAAGGAACCTGTGTTATGAAAACAAATAATAAAATATCAAAATATCTAAATTCGAAAATGATCCACCTGTCATTTTTTCCTGCTGGCTGTCATAATTTGTCAGTAACGAAAGCCTGTATTACATTTGCAATCTGCAATTTTGACCATAAAAACGCCTTGGCATAATTCTCGTGGCAAGGTGCATTCACAATTCAAACTACTTTCTTTAAATAAAAACTACTATGGCTAAGAAATTAAGTATTAAACCATTAGCTGACAGGATCATCGTAAAACCTGCAGCCGCTGAAGAGAAAACCGCAGGTGGTATCATCATCCCTGATACTGCAAAAGAAAAACCCGTAAAAGGAACCGTGGTAGCCGCCGGTCCTGGTAAAAAAGACGAGCCGGTGACTGTAAAAGTAGGTGACACTGTATTGTATGGCAAATACTCTGGTCAGGAACTGCCGATCGATGGCGAAGATTACCTGATCATGAGAGAATCTGATATCCTGGCTATCGTTTAATAACAGCCGGTTTGTGTTATTGTAAAAACTAATCTTTTAAATATCCTTAGAGCATTATGGCAAAACAATTATTCTTCAATATAGAAGCTCGCAACAGAATGAAAAAGGGTGTTGATACCCTGGCTGATGCAGTAAAAGTAACCCTCGGTCCTAAAGGCCGTAACGTAGTGATCGAAAAGAAATTCGGCGCTCCCGGCGTAACTAAAGACGGTGTTACCGTTGCGAAAGAAATTGAACTGGAAGACGCTATCGAAAATATGGGCGCTCAGATGGTGAAGGAAGTTGCTTCCAAAACCGCTGACCTGGCTGGTGACGGTACTACCACTGCTACCGTACTGGCACAGGCTATCATTGGCGAAGGCCTGAAAAACGTGGCTGCCGGTGCTAACCCAATGGACCTGAAACGTGGTATCGACAAAGCTGTAAAAGCAATCGTTGAAAACCTGAAAAAACAGTCCGAAAAAGTTGGTAACGACAACAAAAAAATCGAACAGGTTGCTTCTATCTCCGCTAACAATGACTCCGAAATCGGTAAACTGATCGCGGAAGCCATGAAGAAAGTAACCAAAGACGGTGTGATCACTGTAGAAGAAGCTAAAGGCACCGACACTACTGTAGAAGTAGTAGAAGGTATGCAGTTCGACCGTGGTTACCTGTCTCCTTACTTCATCACCAACAGCGAAAAAATGCAGGCTGAACTGCAGAACCCTTACATCCTGATCTACGACAAAAAGATCAGCACCATGAAGGATATCCTGCACATCCTGGAAAAAGTAGCTCAACAAGGCGCTCCGCTGGTGATCATCTCCGAAGATCTGGAAGGTGAAGCACTGGCCACCCTCGTGGTAAACAAACTGCGTGGTACCCTGAAAGTAGCTGCTGTAAAAGCTCCTGGCTTCGGTGACAGAAGAAAAGACATGCTGCAGGACATCGCTACCCTCACCGGTGGTATCGTTATCAGCGAAGAACAAGGTTACAAACTGGAAAATGCTGACCTCACTTACCTGGGTAAAGCTGAATCCGTAACCATCGATAAAGACAATACTACCGTTGTGGGTGGTAAAGGTCAGAAAAAAGACATTCAGGCCCGCATCGGTCAGATCAAAGCACAGATCGAAGTAACTACTTCCGACTACGACCGCGAAAAACTGCAGGAACGCCTCGCTAAACTGAGCGGTGGTGTGGCTGTACTGTACGTAGGTGCTGCTACCGAAGTGGAAATGAAAGAGAAAAAAGACCGCGTAGATGACGCCCTGCACGCTACCCGCGCTGCTGTGGAAGAAGGCATCGTTCCGGGCGGTGGTGTGGCTTATATCCGCGCTATCGAATCTCTCGAAAAACTGAAAGGTGACAACAACGACGAACAAACCGGTATCGCTATCATCAAACGCGCTATCGAAGAGCCGCTGCGTCAAATCACCGCTAACGCTGGTATCGAAGGTTCCATCGTTGTTCAGAAAGTGAAAGAAGGCAAAGGTGACTTCGGTTTCAACGCCCGCACAGAAGTATATGAAAAAATGCTGGCTGCCGGTGTTATCGACCCAACTAAAGTGAGCCGTATCGCACTCGAAAACGCTGCTTCCATCGCTGGTATGCTGCTGACCACTGAATGCGTAATCGCTGACAAACCAGAACCTAAATCCGCTGCTCCTGCTATGCCAGGTGGTGGACACGGTATGGGCATGGACTACTAATCAGTCTTATTACCATAAAAAGAAACTCCCGCAGTCCTTTCTGCGGGAGTTTTTTTTATCTTGTAACTTTACCGCTGGTATTGCGTTACACAGATACCCCTGGTAATTAAATTAATGAACACTGAATGAAGTTATTGCTAAAAATAGCCCTGGCCTGTCTGCCGGTATTGTCGCTGCTCTCCTGCACCAAAACATCGCCGGAAGCCGCGCCGCAGATGAGCATGGACGCCGAAACAGATACCCGTATTCAAAAATATCTCTTTGCCCATAATGAAGTCGCCCTGCGCGACCAATCCGGACTATACTACCGGATCTATAATCAGGGCGATAGTGTACATTTCGTAAAGCCTACCTCTATTGTTTATGTTAACTATACCAATCAACTCATGGACGGTACCATCATCGACGCGTCTTTCGATGTGACCAACTTCAATAACCGCGTACTTAAAAATCATATCCCCGGCTGGCAGATAGGGCTGGGCAAAATTTCCAAAGGCGGCAGAATACGGATGTACATCCCGCCATATCTCGCCTTCGGCACCATCGGCGTACCAGATATCGTTCCACCCAATGCCATCATCATCTCTGATGTGGAACTGGTGGACATCAGATAGCTTTTGTGTAACTATAAAATCCAAATATCAACGGAATGAAGAAAGTTTTTTTACTGGGAGGGTTAGGTCTGGCATTACTGGCGGCCTGCTCCAAAAAAGACAATGGGCCAACCTACGACGCTGTGGCACAATATGATGCGGACAGCGCTACTATTGTCAATTACCTGAAAACCAATAATATCACCGCTTCCCACGATCCTCGCAGCATTTTCTGGCAGATCATCGACAGCGGTGACGTGGCTAACAAACCTACCGCTACCAGCAACGTGACCGTAAAATATGCCGGTACGTTCCTGGATGGAAAATCTTTCGACAGCAACGACAACATCAGCTTTGATCTGGACCGCGTTATCAGCGGCTGGACCGTTGGTATTCCGAAAATAGGCAAAGCAGGACGCATTAAGCTATTCCTGCCTTCTATCTACGCCTACGGCCCCGATGGCAGACCGGGCATCCCCTCCAACGCGGTCCTGCTGTTCGATGTAACACTGAAAGATTTCCAAAAAAAATAAATATCCCGGGCTGACCCCAACAGGTCAGCCCTCTTTATGTCGCCGCCCCACTCACTTTCAAACATAAATCGTTAAATAACAAAATCCGTAAATAGCTGAATATGTAAAATGGCCTATTTTTACAGGTAAATCAATAATGTAGTGGCACACGAATGTATTTCAGTATTTGACATTTTTAAGATTGGCATTGGTCCGTCCAGCTCCCATACTTTAGGCCCCTGGAGGGCCGCCCAGCGCTTCCTGCATGAACTGGATGCCGCCGGTAAACTGTCTTCGGTAACCGGTTTGCAGGTGCTGCTCTATGGCTCCCTCGCCAAAACCGGCCACGGCCACGGCACAGACATCGCCGTCCTGTTGGGCCTCTGTGGTGATGACCCCGTTACTTTCGACGTTAATAAGATCAACAGCAAAATAGATGACCTGCGCCGCACCCGTAAAATGATGCTGGCCGGTAAGTATGAAATTGATTTTGATCCGGTGGAAGACATTGAATTCCTCTTCGAAGAATCCCTGCCATTCCATCCCAATGCCCTCGTATTCCTCGTCACCTTCGCCGATGGCGATAAACGCGCAGCTACCTATTATTCCATTGGCGGCGGTTTTGTGGTGCAGGAAGGCGAAATAGGCGGCGGTACTACTTCGGTCGACCTGCCTTTCCCCATCGATACGGCCCGGCAACTGCTGCAGTTTTGCATTAAAACCGGTTTCAGTATTTCTGAACTGGTCATGGAAAACGAACTGGCCTGGAGGCCGGAAGCCGAAACCCGCGCCGGCGTTCTCAACATCTGGCGTGTGATGCAGGAATGCACCTACCGCGGCTGTCACACTACCGGTGAACTGCCCGGAGGCCTCAAAGTGGCCCGCCGTGCTTCCGCGCTGAATAAAAAACTCCTGAAAGGACGCACCTATACCGACTATAACTCCTGGATAGAAGCTATCCGTGCCGGAGGCGCTCATTTCACCTATACGCTCGACTGGGTAAGCTGTTTCGCCCTCGCTGTCAATGAAGAAAACGCTTCCTTTGGCCGCGTAGTCACTGCCCCCACTAACGGTGCGGCAGGGGTAATACCGGCGGTGCTACAGTATTACATCGCCTTCTGCGACGGCCTGCACGACGATAAGATCATGCAGTTTCTCCTCACTGCCTCCGAAATAGGCAGCATCTTCAAAAAACGTTCTACCATCTCCGCTGCCATGGGCGGATGCCAGGCGGAAATAGGCGTGTCTTCTGCCATGGCCGCTGCGGCACTGACAGAATGCCTCGGCGGGTCGCAACGCCAGGTACTGATGGCTGCTGAAATAGCCATGGAACACCACCTCGGCCTCACCTGCGATCCTATCGGCGGACTGGTACAGATACCCTGCATTGAAAGAAACACCATGGGCGCTATCAAAGCCATCACGGCTTCCCAGCTGGCGCTTCAAAGTAATCCTGAACTGGCCAAGGTATCCCTCGATGCAGTGGTGAAAACTATGTGGGACACCGCTTTGGACATGAATTCCAAATACAAGGAAACGTCCGATGGCGGCCTCGCTGTCAACATCCCGATCAGTCTCAGCGAATGCTAACATAAAGTACGGAAACAGCGGTACAGGGCACATGATTTTAAATATGTTTATATTAAGAAAGAAACATATTTTCGTTTTGCGCTCAGTACCGCAATTCGTAATCCGTATTTTTTTATGCGTCACTACCTCTGGCTCCTGTTTTTGTCAACTTCCGCTGCCGCCCAACAATTCGGGGGCAACCCTCCTTCCCTGAAATGGCAACAGATCAATACTGACACGGTCCGCGTTATTTTCCCAAAGGGGATGGCGCAGCAAGGAGAACGTGTAGCCAATATCGTTACCTGGCTGAATAAAAATACCCGCAACTCTATCGGGCCGCTGGAAAGAAAAGTGGATATCGTATTGCAAAATCAGACGATGCAGTCGAACGGATATGTGCAGCTGGGGCCTTTCCGCTCTGAATTCTACCTTGCACCGTCTCCCTCGTCGCAGGACCTGGGCTCCCTTAACTGGACAGAACAACTGGCACTCCACGAATACCGTCACGTGCTGCAAAACATGAACTTCCGCCAGGGCGTGTCAAAAGTATTCTCCTGGCTCGGAGGACAACTCGGGCAGGCTGCCGCCACGAATATCGCGGTACCCAACTGGTTCTGGGAAGGAGATGCGGTCATTAATGAAACTGCTTTCAGTCAGCAGGGGAGAGGCCGGCTACCGGCTTTCTTTGACGGCTTCCGCGCACTATCGCTCGAAGACAAGCGCTACAGCTATATGAAGATACGCAACGGCTCCTACCGCGATTTCGTTCCGGACCACTATCCGCTGGGCTACCTGTTATCAACGTATGGCCGTGATCATTATGGCAACGACTTCTGGAAGGGCGTTACCAGCGATGCGGTCCGTTACCGCGGCGTCTTTTATCCCTTTTCCCAAAGCCTGAAAAAACGTACCGGTAAAAATATCACCGCTTTCTATAACGCCATGTTGGCAGAATACCAGCCACAGTGGAACCACTATGCGGCGCGTCCGGACACTACGCCGGCAGTGCCGGTCACCGCTGCCAGCCGTACGGTGACCAACTATAAATATGTATATGCTGCCGGTCGTGGTGAATGGATCGTGCTGAAAGACGCCTACAATAAAGTACCGGGTATCTACCGCCTGAGCGCTAACGGAGCAGAGCAACTGCTGGTAAGGCCCGGCATTGTATATAATGATTTCTTCAGTTACCGCAACCAACGCATTGTATGGGCCGCTGCCCGCTTCGATGCCCGCTGGGGCTGGAAAAATTTTTCCGTTATCCGGGTGCATGACAACACCAACGGCAGTACGAAAACAGTGTCCCCCCGCGGCAAGTTCTTCTCTCCGGATATCAGCGCCGATGGTCAAAAGGTGGTGGCTGCATCCATCACACCGGATATGCACTATAGCCTCCAGCTGATCAGTACCGCCACCGGTACGGTGGAAAAAGTGCTGCCTAACCCGGACAACTGGTACTATACCTTCCCCCGGTTTACGGCAGATGATAAAGCCGTGATCAGCGCGGTGCGCAACGAGCGGGGCGAGATGGCGCTCATACAACAGTCGCTGCAAACAGGCGAAACCACACCGCTTACGCCTTTCAGCTTCGTGGTACTGGGCATACCCGCTGTACAGGGAGATACGGTCTACTTCACTGCCTCCACCCGTGATGTAAATAACGTATACGCGCTCACGTTATCTGACCGAAAAACGTATGAAATCACGGACAGAGGTAATAGCGCCTTGCACATGGCTGCCTCGCCGCAACAGGACAGCCTGGTGTTCAGCGAGTTTACCACCGCCGGTTACCGCCTGTACCGTGCGCCGCTGAAAACAACCTGGAAAGAAAGTCCCGTGGCTGCGTTTCAGCACAGTAAATGGTTACAGCCTGCTGCGAAAGAAGGGGCCAATATACTGGACATCGTGCCGCATGATTCCCTCCCGGTAAGGAAATACGCGCTCTTTACACGCCCGTTCAACTTCCATAGCTGGGTGCCTTCTTTTAATGAACCCAACTATAGCATCTCGTTGCTGGGTGAAAACGTCCTGAATACCACCAATACTTCTTTGGGATACACCTATAACAGAAATGAAGGGTACTCTGATGTTGGTGCCAGCTTCACTTTCGGCGGATGGTTCCCCTATCTCAGCACCGGGGTGGATTATGTATTTAACCGCAATACGGTGGTGCCTAACCTCGGCCGCATTTACTGGAATGAGCTGACCTGGCATGCAGGATTGTCGGTGCCGGTGAACCTGTCGTCAGGACTATACAGCCGTAGCCTGGTCATCGGCGGGGACTACAATATCCTTCACCGTTATCCGCAGGGAAATTTCAAATTCAGAAATGATAACCTGCAATACCTGAGCAGCCGGTTGATATTCAGCAATATGCGGATCAAAGCCAAACAGAATATCTATAGCCATTTTGGCCAGTATATCGCGCTGTATTACAATCACTCGATGGGTAATCCGTTCGCTGAGCAGCTCTATGGCCGTATAGACCAGTATCTTCCCGGGTTCTCCCAAAATCACAACATTGTATTACAGGCCGCCTACCGGCAGCGCGACCAGGACTTCAACTATACTTTTACGGATAATTTCGTGTATGCGAGAGGGTATAATACGCCTTTCTACGACCGGATATATAAGCTGGGAGCTAATTACCACCTGCCGCTGGCGTACCCCGACTGGGGCTTTGCGCAGATCCTTTATTTCAGCCGTGTCCGGGGTAATCTGTTCTATGACTATAGTGTGGCGCGCGATTTTATCAACAAACGGGACAACCGCTATACTTCAGCCGGGGGAGAACTTTTCCTGGATACCCGCATCGGCAATACATTGCCGTTTACCTGTGGCGTGCGGTTCAGCCACCTGTTTGATAAAGATCCGGTAGACAATGCACAGAACAGAGTGGATTTTATTCTCCCGTTGCAACAGCTGTTTAACTATTGATTTTGGGATTTTTTGATTTACGAATGTTGGAATTTCGGGGATCAAATAAGCGAATTCATAAAATAAAAAAGACCGAAGCGATTAAATATCACTTCGGTCTTCTCTTTTATTCGCTATGAGCTTCAGCTTAATTCCGAAATTCCAACATCTGTAAATCCCAAAATCCCCCAATTATTTAACGGTTATGCGTAAGGACGGCGCCCGGTAAAGCTTATCAGGCACATATTCAATCAGAATATCATCGAAGTACAACACATCTCCCTGTTGCAAACTCTCTTTCAGGCGTGAGCTCCAGAGAGCCGGGAGGCGGGAAGTCTTAAAATTATCTCCGGTGTAGTCTTTATAAATGGCTGCCTGGCCGGTGGTGTCGTTGAGGTAAGGCTGATGTTGTTCGTATGTGAAGGCGAAAGAAATCACCGGGTAGAGGTGATTTTTCTCGTCGCGCACTACCAGCGCGGAGTCCAGCAGTCTCACCACCTGGCTTTTCGGCAGGGTGTCACTGAGGAAGAGGCCCCAGCTGCTGCGGAGCTTCGCCGGCCGTTTGTTACTTACCGGAGCGCCTTTGGTAGCAGGAACGGGCTTTTTGCCGGATTGGGCAAAAGTGTTCACGTTGATCATCAACAGCAGGAAAATGAATGCGGACAGGTGTTTCAGCATGATAGTGACGGGATAAAAAAATCGCCCGGTATACTAACGACCGGGCGATGGCTAAAATTATAAAGATTTCAAACTTTCCGTTATAATCTGAATTTTTGCTTCGGTATCCGCTTTTTTGCGTCTTTCCGCTTCTACCACTTCCGGTTTGGCATTCTGTACGAAACGTTCATTGGCCAGTTTGTTTTCCACTGACTTCAGGAAGCCCTGTTGATACTCGAGATCTTTGAGCAGGGATTCTTTCTGCGCAGTAGTGTCCAGTACTGTTTCGGTACCGAGGTAGAATTTATCTTTCTGTACCACGAGGGTGATACAGCCGGGAACTGCTTCCTGTACATAATGTACCGCTTTGGCGTTAACCTGTTTGGCGATGGTGTCTTCAATTTGTTTGAAGGCATTCTCGTGTTTGGTTTCGATATGCAGTACGATTGGATCTTTCGGTTTGATCTGGTTTTTAACACGGGCGTCGCGGATGCCGGTGATCACTTCCTGTGCCAGTACGCCTTCCAGCAGGGTGGCGTGTACCGGTGCAGCAGGTGCGGTGAATTGTTTTATCATCAGCACATCAGCTTCCTCGCGTGTTTGCAGCTGTTGGTAAATTTCTTCTGTGATGAATGGCATATACGGGTGCAGCAGTTGCATCAGCTGTTCGAAGAAAGACACGGTTTGGGCGTATACCGCAGCGGAGATCGGTTGTTCAAAACCTGGTTTAACCCATTCGAGGTACCAGCTGCAGAAATCGTCCCAGATAAGGCTGTATATGGCTTTCAGGCCTTCGCTGAGGCGGAAGTCGGCATGCAGGGAGGCTACCTGTGCCTGTACTTCGTTCAGTCGGCTCTGGAACCACCTGATCGGGAAGAGGCTGGAAGCGTCCACGTCATCAGTTGCCTGACGGGATTCCCACATTTTCACCAGTTTCAGCGCGTTCCAGATTTTATTGTTGAAGTTACGGCCCTGATCACAGCTGGAAGTATCAAACAGCAGGTCGTTACCGGCCGGGGAGCTGATCATGACGCCAAAACGTACGGCGTCAGCGCCGTAGCTGTGAATGAGCTCCAGCAGGTCAGGTGAGTTGCCCAGCTGTTTGCTCATCTTGCGGCCTTCCTTGTCTCTTACCATGCCGGTGAAGTACACATCGCTGAAAGGCTTTTGCCCGTTGAATTCCAGGCCGGCCATGATCATGCGGGCTACCCAGAAGAAAATGATATCCTGACCGGTTACCAGTACGGAACCAGGGTAGTAGTATTTGTAATCTGCGTTGTCAGGGCTGGAAATACCATTGAATACTTCCATGGGCCAGAGCCAGGAAGAGAACCAGGTGTCCAGGCAGTCTTCGTCCTGTTTCAGGTCTGCCGCGGAGAGCGTGATGCCTTTCTGTGCAAACTGTGCTACCGCTTCTTCGGCGGTGGCGGCTACTTCGAAGGTGCCGTCAGCAGCGTACCAGGCAGGGATCTGCTGTCCCCACCACAGTTGGCGGGAGATACACCAGTCCTTCACGTTTTCCATCCAGTATTTGTAAGTCGCCAGGAAACGGTCGCCGGGATGTATCCTTACATCGCCGTCTACCACTGCGTCCAGCGCTGGTTTGGCGATATCCGCCATTTTTACGAACCATTGGGTGGAGATGCGTGGCTCTACTACGGTGGTGGGGTTACGCTGACTGTAGCCCAGGCGGGTAGTATAAGCTTCTTCTTTCACCAGCTGGCCGGCTTCTGCGAGGGCCGCTACTGTTTTCTTACGGGCCACGAAACGGTCTTCGCCCACAAACACGATGGCAGCAGCGCTCAGGGTGCCGTCTTCGTTGAGGGTGTCGATGATCTCGAGGTTATGTTTCAGACCAAGGTTATAGTCGTTGATATCGTGTGCAGGCGTCACTTTCAGGGCGCCGGTACCGAAGGCTTTGTCTACATAGGTATCAAAGATGATGGGCACGGGACGGTTTACCAGCGGAACGATGGCAAAATGTCCTTTCAGGTGGGCATATCTTTCATCTTCCGGATTGACGCAGATGGCGGTATCGCCCATGATGGTCTCCGGACGCTGTGTGGCGATGGTAATGAATTCGCCGGTAGGCTTGCCTTCCGCGTCGGTGATAGCATATTTTACGTGATACAGGAAACCCTGGATGTCTTTGTATTCTACTTCCTCATCGCTCAAAGCTGTTTTAGCTTTGGGGTCCCAGTTGATCATACGCGCACCGCGATAGATCAGGCCTTTGTTGTACAGTTCCACGAATACTTTGATGACCGCTTTATAATAGTGGTCGTCCATAGTAAAGGTCACCCTGTCCCAGTCGCAGGAGCAGCCGAGCTTTTTGATCTGTTGGTAGATGATACCACCATATTTATCCTTCCATTCAAAGGCGTGTTTAAGGAATTCCTCACGGGACAGCTGGGATTTTTCGATTCCTTTCTCCCGTTTCAGCATGTCTACCACTTTGGCTTCCGTGGCGATAGAGGCATGGTCGGAACCCGGTACCCAGCAGGCGTTGAAACCGCTCATACGGGCGCGGCGCACCAGTATGTCCTGGACAGTTTCATTGAGGGTATGGCCAAGATGCAAGACCCCGGTGACATTAGGCGGGGGGATCACTACAGTAAAGGGCTGGCGGCTATCCGGCGTAGAGCGGAAATAACCTTTGTCCATCCAGTGTTGGTACCATTTGTCTTCAACCGTTGCAGGCAGGTAATTTTTCGAGAGTTCCATGCTATTCATAATATAAGTCTGCAAAAATAACGGAGATTGACCAGAGAAGGAAATAATGAGGCAGAATATTAGGCCGGAACGTTGGCCGCAGGAAGAAGAGGGAAGGCCCGTGTGCCCGGGTTTCCCTGTGACCGGCTGCGTATGGGCCGCACCCGACGGTTTTTGTGCAAAAAAAAAGTGCATCGTGGGATGCACCTTTTGTGGGAGATAAGTGTCTTTATATATAGACGGTACCGTTACATGGTGTCAGCAATCACCTGACAGGTTTTTGCCACCATGTCAGGGGTGATGTCCAGGTGGACCACCATTCTTACCTGTGTAGGGGAGATGGCCAACGTAAGGATACCTTCTTTGCGGAAGTGATCAGTCAGTTTTTGAGGTGTCCATTCACCGCCGGTTACTTCGAAGATGAGGATATTGGTCTCCACCGGCAGCATATGGCCGATGAACGTTTTTTCCAGCAGGGCGGCCGCTATTTGTTTGGCGTGCTGATGGTCTTCTTCGAGGCGCTGGATATTGTTCTCCATGGCGTAGATGCCGGTAGCGGCCATATAGCCGGCCTGTCGCAGGCCACCGCCCAGTCTTTTGCGTACGCGGCGGGCCTCCCGGATAAAGGCTTTGCTGCCGAGGAGTACGGAGCCCATAGGGCAGCCCATTCCTTTGTTGAGGCATACGGAGATACTGTCGAATGTCTGTCCGTAGGCCCTGGGATCCTGTCCGGTGGCCACGATGGCGTTAAAAAGGCGGGCGCCGTCGATATGCAGGGCCAGTTTATGCTGGTTGCACACCTGCCGGATGCGAAGCACCTCTTCCCAATCGTAGCAGCATCCGCCGCCGCGGTTGGACGTGTTTTCGAGGCAAACCAGGCTGGTGCGGGCTTTGTGTACGTCGTCGGGGTTAATGGCAGCTTCCACCTGTGCAGCGGTGATCATGCCGCGGTCGCCATCAATGGCTTGTACCTGTGCGCCGGATGTGGCAGCGATGCCGCCTCCCTCATAAATATACACATGGGCGAGGCTGCTGCAAACCACTTCATCCCCCGGCAACGTATGTACTTTGATGGCGATCTGATTGCTCATGGTGCCGGAAGGGCAGTAAAGGGCTGCCTCTTTGCCAAAATAGTCTGCCATCATGGCTTCCAGTTTATTGACGCTGGCGTCTTCACCGAAAACGTCGTCTCCTGTTTCTGCCTGTAACATGGCCTGTAACATGCCGGGGCTGGGGCGTGTAAAAGTATCGCTGCGAAAGTCTATCATATGATTGAATAATTTGCAAGGACTTTGACAATAAATTAGTTAAGATGCTAATTTAATAATGATTATTTATCAATTGTTAAAATTTGCATAAAGCGTGTGGCAACAAGGACTAAAGCACTATAAAATATCGTTATAAAACTGTACTTTGTTATAGCGAAGTGGAAAAAAAGAAGGATTTGGTAGAGTGACGGGTTAGCACGATCTTTGCAGGCTAATTAAAACAAACGAATAAGGTGTGGGAAATTTTGTAAGTTAATTAAATTCAAAATTCAAACAAAATATTTCTTTCGCTGTTATTCTTATTTATAAACCAATACAATTTTTCATATGAGGCAACTTAAAATTGCCACCCAGATCACCAATCGTGATTCGCAGGCGGTAGAAAAGTACCTGCAGGAAATCTCGAAGATCCCTTTGTTAACACCTGAGGAGGAGACCGTTTTGGCGCAGCGCATTAAAATGGGCGATCAGAAGGCTCTTGAAAGATTGACTACAGGAAACTTGCGTTTCGTGGTTTCCGTTGCCAAGCAGTATCAGCACCAGGGGCTTAGCCTCAGCGACCTTATCAATGAAGGTAATTTAGGCCTGATCAAAGCTGCGCAGCGTTTCGATGAAACAAAAGGTTTCAAATTCATCTCTTATGCAGTTTGGTGGATCCGCCAGTCCATCCTGCAGGCGTTGGCTGAACAAGGTCGTCTTGTTCGTCTGCCGCAAAACAAAATTGGCACCTATAATAAAGCGAACAAAGCTTACATGGCATTTGAGCAGGAAAACGAGCGTGAACCGTCTACCGAGGAACTCGCAGAAATCCTGGAAATGTCTGAATCGGAAATTAACAACATTTTCCAAAGCAACACCCGCCATATGTCACTGGACGCACCAGTACATGAAGCTGAAGACGTAGCTATGGGAGACCTGCTGGAAGGTGGAGACATTACCGACGATGACGTGATGAGAGATTCCCTCCGCGAGGAAATACGCCGGGTATTAAAATCCCTGAGCCCCCGCGAAGCGGAAATTGTGAATGCCTATTTCGGTCTGGATGGTGAAAACGGCGCAACAATCGAACAAATCGGACAGAAGTACGATCTGACCAAGGAAAGAATCAGGCAAATCAAGGAACGCGCTATCAAAAGGCTCCAGAAAGCACGCTATAGCGGCGCCCTGAAATCCTACCTGGGATAATAGCTTAGATTTTCAGATTTTCAGATTTTCGATTTAAATAACTAAATCAAAAAATCCCAAAATCAGAAATCAGTATATAACCCTCTTAATCTATAAAAACACCGGCCTTGTAAATACATGGCCGGTGTTTTTATATTGTGAACACCGCTTATTTTTGCAACTATGCGCAACCTCCTGATGACATTAGTGGCTGCAGTTATATTGCTCTCCGCCTGCGAGAAAGATATTAGCGTCAACTTACAACAGCAGGAGCAATCGCTGGTGGTGGAAGGTAAATTTGAAACCAACCGGTACCCGCAGGTAGTGCTCACCCGCAGCCTTGACTATTTTTCCAGGATAGATGCCGCGGCATTACTGGCCTCCTTTGTACATAAGGCCGTGGTGACCGTCTCCGACAGTGTCCGCACCATGACACTGGAGGAGAAAATCGTGGAAATACCAGGCCTGGGCCCCGTTTTCGCCTACGTGCCCGATACCACCAAAACAACCACCGTTTTCAAAGGAAAACCAGGTGGCCGGTATACCTTAAAGATTACTGCTGACAATAAGTCATATGAGGCAGTGACAACTATACCCCTGCCCGATTTCCATCTGGACACCATCTGGTGGCGACGGACAAGACAGGGCGACGATACGTTAAAAGCCCGCCTGTGGGCCAGAATCACGGATGCTGCTGCACCGGGCAACTACGCCAGGTACTTCACCCGGACTAACAGCGGGCCCTTTCTGGCAGGGTTGAACTCTACCCTGGATGACCAGGTGGTGAACGGCACAACATTTGAAATTCCTGTGGACGCCGGCGTGGATAAAAGCAAACGTCCAGACCCGGAAACAAACGGCTTCTTTAACAGAGGCGACACGGTGACGCTTAAATTCTGCAACGTCGATAAAGCCACCTACACCTTCTGGAGGGCACTCGATTTTGCGTATAACAGCACCGGCAACCCGTTCGCATCTCCCACTAAAATTATCGGGAATGTGCCCGGCGCCATCGGCTACTGGGGCGGCTACGCAGTCACCTATAAAACAGTTATTATCAGGAAATAATTATATAGAGCAATCAAAGTATGGAAAACAAGCAACAAGAACATGTGCATCTGTTGATCATCGGGTCCGGCCCCGCCGGCTACACCGCTGCAATTTATGCCTCAAGAGCCAACCTTAAACCAGTATTGTACCAGGGTATCCAACCCGGTGGCCAGCTCACCATCACTACTGAAGTTGAAAACTATCCCGGCTATCCCGAAGGTATCCAGGGCCCGGAAATGATGGTGGACTTCGAAAAACAAGCTACCCGCATGGGCGCTGATATCCGCTACGGTCTGGCCACATCGGTGGACTTCAGTAAACAACCATATAAAGTAACCATCGACGAAGAGAAAGAAATCACTGCCGACGCTATCATCATCGCAACAGGCGCCTCCGCCAAATGGCTGGGACTCCCGTCCGAACAGCGGCTCAACGGCTCCGGCGTTTCTGCCTGCGCAGTATGCGACGGTTTCTTCTTCCGCGGTAAAGAGGTAGCCATCGTAGGCGCAGGTGACACTGCTGCTGAAGAAGCACTCTACCTCTCCAAAATGTGCTCCACCGTACATATGCTGGTACGTAAGCACGAAATGCGCGCCTCTAAAGTAATGCAGGACCGCGTCCTCAAAACTTCCAATATCATCGTATACTGGAACACCGAAACGGATGAAGTACTCGGCGAAAATAAAGTGGAAGCAGTAAGAGTACGTAACAACCAAACTGGCGAGAAAAAAGACGTTCCGGTGAGCGCTTTCTTCGTGGCTATCGGCCACCAGCCTAACTCCGCTATCTTTAAAGACTATCTGCAACTGGACGAACAGGATTATATCGTGACCGTTCCGGGCAGCAGCCGTACCAGCATAGAAGGGGTATTCGCCTGCGGCGACGTACAGGACAAAATCTACCGTCAGGCTGTAACAGCAGCCGGTAGCGGTTGTATGGCCGCCCTCGATGCTGAAAGATACCTGTCGGCTAAAGAACACCAATAATCAATTACGAATTGCGAATGACGAATGACGAATGAACAGTAATTGGTGATCCGTAATTCGTGATTGAACCTAATCATAACACCATGACGAATGACGGATGACGAATTGCACCTCAATTCGTCATTCGTCATTCGTCATTCGTAACTCGTAATTGTCATCCAATGCTTACTATCGCGCTCGAACAAGCTGCTTTCCATGCCTATCATGGTTTTTACCCGGAAGAAACCGTCATTGGCAACGACTTTCTCCTCGATATAGCTGTTCGTATACCTGGCTCCGTTGCCATCGACGAACTCACTGACACGGTCAACTATCAGGGGATCTATGAAATAGCGAAAGAAATCATGGCCCAACCCAAACCGCTACTGGAAGAAGTCGTATACGCCCTCTCTGATACGCTGAAGGAACGTTATCCCGCTATCCAACACAGCACTGTTACCCTCCGGAAACTAAACCCACCAATGGGCGCCAGCATCCGTAACTCACTGGTATCACTGGAAAAGGAATACTAAAATACACGCCTGCCCGCGCTAATTATTTGTAATTTTCCGTAGATTTATAGCAACAAGTAAATCAAGCATTTCTTATCCTGTTAAAAACCAGTCCTATGATGAAACGGATTTTGACAATTTCATTTTTGCTCTGCACTGTATTATTTGCCAAAGCCCAATCTGTAGACGAAATGGTGGAACAGGCCAAGCAGCTGGAATTACAGATGAAAGAAGAAGCTGCGCTGGACAAGGACAAGGAAATTTTAAAAATACAACCCGGCGAAATACACGCACTGAATCAGGCCAGCCAGATGTGCTCCCGTATCGGCAACCGCCAGAAAGATAAAAGCGCTAAAACTAACTACTTTAATCAGGCGAAAAGTTATGCGCAGTCAGCCCTGAAAGTTGACCCTAACAACGCCGACGCCAATCTGGCCATGGCAGTGGCGATGGGACGTATGGCCCTCATCTCCGGCGCCAAAGAAAAAGTAGCCGCCTCCAAAGATGTGAAGAAATATGCCGAACTGGCCATTAAATTCAATCCTAACCTCGCACAGGCATACCATGTGTTAGGCAAATGGAATTACGAAGTGGCCAATCTCAATGTATTCGAAAGAGGCGCTGCCAAAATGCTCTTCGGTGGCCTGCCGGACGGCTCGCTTAAAAACGCGATCGCCAACTACGAAAAATGCCGGCAGCTGGACCCCGCTTTTCTGCTCAACTATTACGAACTGGCCCGTGCCTACAAGGCAGATGATCAGCAGGAGAAAGCCATTGAAGTGCTGAAAAAAGCCCTGACACTGCGCAGCATCTATCAGGATGACGCCAGCATCAAGGCTGACTGCAAAAAAATGCTCGATGATCTTCAATAAAGAAATTACCCGGAGAACGCTCTGTTAGCGCATTCTCCAGGTAACCTTTCCATAAGCGGGTCCTCCATTCGTAATTTGTAATTCGTAATTCAAATCACTTTTCCTTTCCATTTACCACTTTTCAGATACCAGGCGCTAAGCCCGAATATCAATATCCAGTAGATGAAATCCGCGCCCCAGGCCAGATGCAGCGGGCTACGCATCCTCTCTATCACAATATCACAATAGATCAGATAACCCACTACCGCGGTACATTCGGTGAAAAGGTTCATGCGGGTATTGCCGGTACCGGTAACGCCGCTGAGCACTACCGCTGCCACAGCCATCAGCAACGTGCTGAGGGTAATGATCCGGATGGAAGGGATCGCCGCTGTAATCAGCGAAGCGTCGTTAGTATAGATATGCAGCAGGGTGAAAGGGAAGAGGTTCACCAGTATGCATACCACGGTAGCGCAGCCCAGGCTGATAGCAGCGATGGTCTTGATGATTTTAAATACCAGGTGCTCTTTACCCTGCCCAATGATATTGCTCACCATCGTATTACAGGTGGCCGCCAGGGCCCAGGTGAAAATGCCGAAGAAACCGAAAATACTACGCAGCATATTGGAAATGGCCAGCGGTCTTTCTCCCAGGTGCTCAATGAAAATAAAAAAGACAAACCAGCTGCCGATGCTGAAAAGAAACTGCACAATCAGCGGGGCTGACACATTAAGGATATTCCGGATGATGTCCCAATTGGGCCGTAAATAGGTGAACAGGCTATAGCGGATATGGTATCTTTTCAGAAAGATAATACTGAAAGCCACTGAACAACCGGTCACTTCTGCGATAATAGAAGCTACCGCCGCCCCATTCAGCCCCATGGCCGGTAACCCCAGCTTTCCGAAAATCAGCGTATAGTCAAAGAAGATATTGATGGTTTCCTGACACAGTGAAGTAACCGCCAGTACGCGGGAATTGCCGCTACCGATGTAAAAGGCATTGGCCATGCTCAGCATCATAAGGAAGGGCAGCCCCCAGATACGGATACGAATGAACGAAACCGCTGCGGAAAGGATCTCCTGGTTGTGCAGTGTTTTGGAGAAAAAATATGGCGCTACCGCCAGTGTGATCAAAATGGCCGCCAGCGAAAAGAAAGTACCAACTTCCAGCCCATTGGCAAAAAGCTGACCGATACTGCTGTATTGCTGCTGTCCTGCCCGGCGGGCGATCAGCACCTGCAGGCCGTTGTTGAGCCCATAGGCGATCATGTACATCACGAGGTAATAGATGCCGGCAATACCATTGGCCGCCAACTCCAGCTCGCCCAGCCGGCCGAGAAAAGCGGTGTTGGTCATATGGTTAAACTGAGGGATGATCAGTGCCAGGCATATAGGGGCGGCGATTTTTATGATCTGCCGGTTGTTAACTTCGAGTTGCATCGTGAAATGGGTCTGATATTCATCAAAAAACAAAGATATAGCCTCACCAATTCACTAAAAAGATTATTATTGTAATTCATTTGAAAGGTAAAATATGCCCGTGGCTTACAACATCCATCCTGCATTTACAGTAGATGATGAAACTTTACTGGAAACCGATCTTACTGCCTGTCACCTGCTGGTGCTGGTAGGTGGCGGTACTTTCAGTTATGTGGTGTTTGATCCCGCAGCGAAAAAATTCCTGGCGCTGAAATCCTATCATTTCCAACCGCAGAAACTGGCCCTGGCCGATCTGGAGATGATAGAAGAGGTGTTTGACGCAGACAAACTGCTGTTTACCGCCTTTAAATCCGTACTGCTGGCCTTTGATAACGGTGGCGGAGTGTTGGTGCCGCAGATATATTACATGCCTTCCCTGAAAAAAGAATACCTCCACCTGTCACAACCGGAAAAAATGCAGGAAGCCATTCTGGCCGATCTGCTGCCGGGGCTGCCCATGGTGAATATATTTAGCGTAGACAAAGATCTGCTGGGATTCCTGCGGAAGGAATTCTCCACAGACCTCGTGGTACACGCTAATTCCGCACTGCTGCAAGCTTATCCGCTGGACCTGGACTACCGGGCGACCGATGGAATAGCCTTTGTACATGTACAGCGTCAGCGCTTTACATTGACTATCTACGTGAACGGGAAACTTATCATCCAGCAGGATGGAGAGTACCAGGCCGGGCTCGACGTGGTATACCAACTGGTGAATACCCTTCGTCAGCTGGGGCTCGATGAGCAGCGGGTAAAGGTGAAGCTGGGGGGCGTAGTGGCCACAGACAGCGTGGTTTACCAGGAGATGTATAAATTCATCTCCAACCTGGAATGGGTGCAACGACTACCGGGATTCAACTATATCACACCCATGCAGGAAATCCCGGGCTATTATTTTCATAACTTGTATGCGTTAGCATTATGCGTATAATCGGAGGAGAACGTGGGGGCAGAAAGATACAACCGCCTGCAAAAATGCCTAATACAAGGCCTACTACAGACATTGCCAAAGGCGGACTGTTTAATATCATCGAGAACAATCTGGATATTCCTTCTTTAAAAACACTCGACATTTTTGGCGGTACCGGCAGCATCAGCTACGAGCTGGCGTCCAGAGGCGCCACTGATATGACCATCGTGGAGAAAGATCATGCGATGGCTGAATTTATTACCAAAACAGCCCGGTTGCTGGACATCCCTACCCTGAAAGTAGTGCGGATGGATGTGTTTAAGTATCTGCAGCAATGCACCGAAAAATTCGATTTCATTTTTGCCGACCCGCCTTATGCCATGGAGGCCATGTATAAACTGCCCGGGATCATTTTTGAGCAACAACTGCTCAATCCCGAAGGCTGGCTGGTCATTGAACATACCCGGCAGAACGATTTTCAGGGTTATAGCTATTACCGCTCTGAAAGGAGTTACGGCGGGACTACCTTCTCGATTTTCATTAACCGGGAAGAGCTGAAGCGCTGAACCTGTCATTTAAAACCCATCAACTTTCCATGAGGACTTGTTTATTTCCGGGCACCTTCGATCCCATCACGCTGGGCCATACCGATATCATAGACCGGGGGCTGGGCCTGTTTGACCGCCTGGTGGTGGGCATCGGCACCAATAGCAGCAAATCACCGATGTTTTCGCTGGAAGAACGTATGGAGTGGATCCGGGAGATCTATAAAAACGACCCGAGGGTGGAAGTAGCCGCCTATCAGGGGCTGACCATCAACTTTTGTAAGGAAATCGGGGCTAACTTTATCCTGCGTGGTATCCGGTACGTGAGTGATTTCGAATATGAAAAAGCTATTGCGGATGTCAACCGGACGATCGCACCCGACATAGAAACGATTTTCCTGACCACCACGCCGCAATACTCCAGTGTGGCCTCCACGCTGGTACGGGATATTTTCCGGCATGGGGGAGATGTACAGCCTTTCCTGCATAAAGTAGTGCTGGAAGGTATTCAACAACATAAGCGATCACTGTAAAAGCGCATACTATGAAAGCGATCTGGCATTCCCTGAACGTATCACTGGACACACTCAATGAACTGAGTGAAAATACGATGGGGGCCCATCTGGGAATGGAATTTACAGAAATAGGTCCGGATTACCTGAAGATGATGATGCCGGTGGACCATCGTACCAAACAGCCGTATGGTCTGTTGCATGGCGGCGCTTCTGTGGCGCTGGCAGAAACAGTGGGCAGCATGGCTTCCGGGTTAATCATCGATCCCGACAAACAAATTTGTGTGGGTATGGAAATCAGTGCCAATCACCTGAGGGGAGTAAAGAGCGGATATGTGCATGCCTGCGCTAAACCCTTGCATATAGGCGCTACCAGCCATGTGTGGGACATCCGGATTACTGATGACCAGCACAAACTTATCTGTGTAAGCCGGCTTACCATGGCTATTCTGGCCAAAAGATAAAATCAATTACAAATTAGGAATTAGGAATTACGAATTGAGGGTCCCTTGTCAGAGCGGTTCCTAAACAACCGTTCCATAAATGAGTCCTCAATTCGTAATTTGTAATTGTTTAAATTTTAAATAAGGCCTTCTGCTTTGAATACTTCCCGGATGTTCTCGTAGGAGTATTTAAGGTATTTCTCGAGGTTTTGTGGTTTAACCCATTCTATATCCTGAATATCTTCTTCGATCTGTGGTACCGTAAGTTCTGTACCGGTGAACTGCATCCGGTACCAGTGGGTGTGTTTCAATACTTTTTTAGTCTTCATAGGGTAGTAGTGAAACGTCTCCGTGATTTTATGCGTGAGGGCAATGGTATGCAGCCCTGTTTCCTCCGCTACTTCACGGACAGCGCAGGTTTCGAGGTCTTCGCCCGGGTCTTGTTTGCCTTTAGGCAGGTCCCACTTTCCTCTGCGGAACATCATCAGGATTTCACCGTCGGGATTGGTGATCAGGCCACCGGCGGCCACCAGTACCGTAAAATGAAGAGACACCTTTTTAAACAGCTGTTTCACATCTTCTGTGATAAATACGGCCGCTTCTTTTTTACCTTCCTCCATCTTCTGTAATACCTTCTCTATTTTCTCCGTATCGGGATTCAGGTAAACCTTTGCCCCGTTGATGTCTGCTGGTATGTTTTGTTCACTTCCGCTGATGATGAGGGGGCGCTCATTCAGGTAGATCGTCATGTTAGCTTGCATGATGCAAATTTAGACATTTGGTTATTCAGTGATTTAGATATTTGAAGATTTAATGAAAACACTCAAATCTGTCAATGTCTAAATATCTAAATGGGCAAATAATCAAATGTTTTACCTTTGGCGCTGTATGACTACAGTAAGCGAAAAACAAGTTGCAGAAAAACTGCTGCAGGTGCAGGCCGTAAAGTTGAGCCCTGCCCAGCCTTTTACATGGGCTTCCGGATGGAAATCTCCCATTTATTGCGATAACCGGAAATTGTTATCCTATCCGTATGTGCGGGACTACATCAAATCCGAGTTATGCAATACCGTATTTGAAACTTTCCCGGATGCTGCGGTAATCGCGGGCGTGGCTACTGCGGGTATTCCACACGGCGCACTGGTGGCTGACCAGCTGAAACTGCCGTTTATCTATGTCCGTTCCAAACCGAAAGAGCATGGCATGGGTAATCAGATAGAAGGCGTACTGCAACCTGGTCAGCAGGTAGTAGTGGTGGAGGACCTGATCTCTACGGGTAAAAGCAGCCTCGAAGCGGTACAGGCCATCCGTGCGGCAGGTGGTGAAGTAATAGGCATGGTGTCTATCTTCAACTATGGCTTTGACATAGCGGTAAAAGCATTTGAAGCAGCCGGCGTACCGTTTAAGTCACTGAGCAACTACAACGCTATGATTGCCCTGGCAGAAGAGAAGGGTATTGTTTCTGCGGATGAGATCAGCACGCTGCAGGCGTGGAGAACAGCGCCTGACCAATGGGGTAAATAGTCGGGTATATTACTTTTTTTGTATATTCGGTTGTCAAAATCTATACTATGCGCATCGTAAAATTAGTAATGCTGTTCCTGCTGGCGAGCGTAAGCGTGGCCATGGCCCAGCAGAAGAAAAAATCCCTGCTGACTGCCAAGATCAGCACGCCTACCGTGCAGTGTGAGTCCTGCAAAAACCGTATCGAAAGATATATGTCCCAGGAAGAAGGTGTAGAGTCGGTAAAAGTGGATTTTAAAAAACACGTAACCACCGTAAAATACTGGGATGACCGTACGAATATCGAAAACGTTAAAACAGGTATCGCTAATGCCGGTTATGACGCAGATAACGTAACTGCCAATCCGGAAAGCTACGCTAAACTGCCTAAATGCTGCAAAAAGCCTGAAGATGGCGGCGGCATGGAAAAGAAAAAGCACTAAGCTTTGATACCATCATTATAATTATACCCGGGGAGAGGTCCGAGCCCTTCCCGGGTTTTTAATGCGCCTGAAATTCCCCATTTTCCCCATAAATTGCTCAAATCTTCAAATTTTCGGCTATTTCCTGCATTCTCTTTAACCCGTTCAAACACCATTTAGGTGTATTACAACAGATGCTGGCAACGGTGTCGATTACTGATCTGCCGGCAGCGCTTCAAAAGATCGGGACCTCCCAGATGGATATGTATACCGGCGCGTTGGCCGTGGAAGTGATTTTTGAGGAAGTGACTGCGCAACTGACGGCGCAGGGTATTTTTCTGCCGGCAGCTTTTGCCGCCTGGGTGGCGGCACGGGACGGCTATGTGGAAGTGACGCTGTCTGATACCTCCCGTTGGGTATTGCGGTTGTCGGATAACCCGGAGCAGTATATTCATCTGCATCCCGGCCGGTATAGTCCGCATTCGCTGCGAATCAAAGCTGCTGCGCTGAAAACAGCCATGGCCTATAAAGCGGCGGCCGATAGTGGCCTGCTCAGCGGGGAACTTTTGCCGGATATAAATGCAGTCAGGGGAATGGCTGCTTTATCACCTGTGCGTAGCCTGGAAGACGCCCAACACATCCTGAAGATCATCTCCCTGGTAACGGTATCGAAATAAAAAAGCCCCGGCAGGACCGGAGCTTCCATACTAATTATATAAGCACATCATTTCCTTAAAAGAAATTCAGCGCCTGCTTTGTTTCGCATTTAATCGGGAAAGGAATGTAAATGCCTCCCTTGCCTACTTTACAGTTGCCGGTGGCTTTTATGGTGACTTCCTTGCTGGAGAAAGCGGTAAACGCATTTTTCAGCACATTGGCCATGTTGACTTCCAGCTTCACCGGAAAGTAAAAGGTGTCTTTTGCGGGGATGTTGATCATGGTATCCTGAATGGATCGGCCGACTTCGGTGTCATCGAAAAATACATTGAAGTTGGCGTCTTTGAGTTTGAGCTGATAATTGTTCGGGTTATAATATGCCAGGGTGAGCCGTACAATACTTTTGGACATGCCTAGCTCATCCATTTGCAAATTGGCTACTCTCACAAACTGGAGGTCCTTCATTTTTTCGCATGAGCTTGCCAGTCCCCAGGTGGCCATGATGATTAAAAACAGACGGATCGTTTTCATTGTGATCGGTGAACTTTTAATCTTCAAACCTACAGCAAAGGTTTTACTTATCAAAAACGAGTATCCGAATTGGGAAACATTTAACGGGAAGTTATGGCGGAGCCGGGTAGGAGACTATTTTAAATAGGTTTAAAAATGAATATAAAAAAATATATTCTTTAGGATTGTTTGTTATCTTTCAAATCCTTCCTGAGCTTGCTTAAAATCATCTCGCAAGCAACTAATTTCTTTAGTATTTTTGCATTTGACTGCCATTTTACTTTAAACGGTGAAATACTAATTTCGTTAGCATATGAATAACTTTTCTATGAATTGTTATCCAGTTACTTGAAATTAATTATTAAGTAGATAACTGTAAGTGAGTCAGCAGCTGTAACTATTCATTTCCGCGTTGGCGGGTTAAAAATTTGACAATATGACAGAGAATGCAAAAAGTGAAGTGCTATTAATTGAATCACAGTATTTTCCGCCAATTATCTTCTATAAAACTTTAATTAACCACGATATATTACAGATAGAGAAATATGAGCACTATCAAAAGCTCAGTTACCGGAACCGTTGTTATCTCGCCGGCCCAAATGGCCGCATGATCTTAAGTGTGCCCCTGACCCGCGGAAAAAATCAACGCACGCTGATGAAGGATGTCCGGATTAGTAATGAAGAGAAATGGCAGTCTCTGCACTGGAAAACGCTCGTGTCTGCTTATCGGCGCTCTCCCTGGTTTGAATATTATGAGGAAGACCTGCAGGGGCTGTTTGAAAAACCATTCTCATTTTTGCTCGACTGGAACATGGCCTGTTTTGAATGGGTGAATAACAAGCTCGGCATTAACCCGGTTATTCAGTTCACCGAAAGCTATCAAAAGGAAGTGCCCGGTGTTACGGACGCGCGTGACCGTATCCTGCCCAACGCCCCGGCAACGGAAGATGCGGCGCAGTACACCCAGGTGTTCCAGGAACGTGTCGGTTTCCTGCCCGATCTCAGTATTCTGGACCTGCTTTTCTGCGAAGGAAAACAGTCGCCGGTAGTCATTAATAATGGCCAATAAATATTAAATATTTTTATTTAATTTGCTGATTTGTAATTGTTTGTATATTTGCCCGGTTGTTGACCTGTTGCCCGGCAGGATACCCGGAAAAAAATTAATGCAGCAATCAACAAAATATTTAGCTTTGCAACCAATTTTGCTGGGTTTCAACTGACGTAGGTGTGTAAACCAGGAGTTTCCAGCGAGGAAAAGGAGCATTTATCCTGTAGTTTATTTTATTACTAATTCATTTGCAGATTTAAATGAACAACACCTACACCGACCTCGTTAAACAGACTTTTGAATTCCCCCAGGAGGGCTTTGACGTAAAAGACAACTACCTGGAGTTTAACGGTTTGGACATTAAGGCGCTGATTGACAAGTACGGAACGCCATTTAAGTTGACCTACCTTCCCAAGATCGGGATGCAGATCAACAAGGCAAAGAAAATGTTCCATGATGCCATCAAGAAGAACAGGTACGATGGAAAATACTATTACTGCTATTGTACCAAGAGTTCGCACTTCTCCTTCATTATGGAGGAAACCCTGAAACATGGCGTGCACATCGAAACATCGTTTGCTTATGATATCGATATCGTAAACAAACTGTACGAAAAAAAGAAGATCAACAAAGAGACGTTTGTACTCTGCAACGGTTTCAAAACGAAAGCCTATACCAGGGCCATAGCCAGACTGATCAACAGCGGCTTTAAAAATGTGATCCCGGTACTGGACAACAAAGAAGAGCTGGAAGACTACAAACGCAACGTCCGGATAAAAGATAAGGTGAAACTGGGTATCCGCGTAGCCGCGGAAGAAGAGCCCAGCTTCGACTTCTATACTTCCCGTTTGGGCGTGCCTCCCCGCGATATCCTCGAATATTATGTCGATAAAATCAAAGGGAACGAGAAGTTTGAGCTGAAAATGCTGCACTTCTTTATGAACAAAGGGATCAAAGACGATATCTTCTACTGGTCACAGTTCAACAGGGTGATCAACCTGTACTGCCAGCTGAAAAAGATCTGCCCGGAACTGGACAGCATCAATATTGGTGGCGGTTTCCCGATCAAACACTCCCTGGGCTTTGACTACGATTATAATTACATCGTTAACGAAATTGTGGCCAACATCAAAAGCACCTGCAAAAAGAACAAGGTACCGGTACCGGACATCTACACAGAATTCGGTTCCTTTACTGTAGGTGAGAGCGGTGCGGTGATTTACAGCGTGGTAGGTGAAAAAATGCAGAACGACAGGGAATCCTGGTACATGATCGATAGCTCGTTCATTACTACCCTGCCGGATACATGGGGTATTGGGGAGAAATTCCTGATGCTGCCTATCAATAAGTGGGACCAGGAATACCAGGAAGTACATCTGGGTGGTCTTACCTGCGACGGATACGACTTTTATACATCTGAGGAACATATCAACGCGGTATTTTTACCGAAACAACAGCCAAGCGGAGAGCCGCTGTATATCGGTTTCTTTCATACCGGCGCTTATCAGGACCAGCTGAGTGGATATGGCGGTATTAAACACTGTCTGATTCCATCTCCCAAACACGTGATCGTGGGGTATGATAAAAACGGACAACTGAAAGACTGGTTGTATGCCAAAGAGCAAACTTCCCAGAGTATGTTAAAGATTTTGGGTTATTAAAAAAATGGGTTAGTAATCCTACTGAAAGCCCCCCGATTTTTCGGGGGGCTTCTTTTATGTGTTAAAAAGTACCGGACAAAAAAAAGGACTTTCATTTCTGAAAGCCCCATCCATGGCATAGGTTAGATGATGTCCAATAGCATAAGGACAATAGGAAATAATTTGATAGCACAAATATAGTGTAGCCGTTGACGCTGGATAAGCCCTAAAAGTTGTAATTTTTTATAATCTGTTGAGGCGATATTTGAATTGATTTGGTGGTAATTTAGTATTATAACATTTACAAATCATTAACATTTACGCGGTCTTTCAGAAGATTAGCCTTTGGAGGGATGTCGGGTTACAAGCGGGGGATAGGGAATAAAAAAATATTATATCTCACACAGACGTGTAGTATCAATCTTCCTGTGCTTCATTGAGATAGTCAATAGCGGTACCACATTGTTTTTCTATTTCTGTGAAGCAGGCCTCCAGTAGTTCCATTTCTCCTTTCATGAAGGCCGCTTTGCCGGAGCGGGAAAACCCTTTTACCAGCAGGAACTGTTTGGTCAGGTTCTGATTGATCAGCGACAGGTGCTGCTTTTGTTTTTCCACGGTACGCTGCTGTTCCATGGAGATGATGTTACGGTAATACTGTCCCAGCGCACGGATCAGGAACAGCATGTACAGGATGACCGTTATCGGATTAGACATCAGCTGAAAGGTATCGGAGTAGCCGGAACTTACATAAACGGGGATGCCGTTGATTTTAACATAGGCCACTACAGAGAGGTAGGCACACAGAATGCCGCACAGTGCCAGGGCTGTTCTGATGTTGACAGTAATATAGGCCAGCAATATACTCATGGCCCATACAATGGCGTAGCGGGGCGAAAGGTCCTGACTATTAAAAAATGAAGAAATGATCGGAATGATCAGGGTACAGCAGGAGGTGACCAGGCCTACCACCCGGGCCGCCACGCCTCTTCTCAACAGGTAAAGGCCTGTCAGCAAAGCGGTGACCAGACAAGGGATCAGGAGCATGTTCACTTCATTCTGGCTGATCATGGCCAGTAACATGATGGGGAACAACAGTAATGTGTAAAAAAAGAGGTAGTCAAAGATGAGCCGGAGTTTGGCTTGTTCGTAGGTGTTTTCCGTACGTTGCAATACATTGCCGATCACTGCTTTCTCCGAGCTGAGGTAAATGCTCTTGGTGAATAACCAGGCATTCCTGAAATGCTTTGCCATAGCGCTTGCTTAAGGAAGCAAATTATCGTATTAATGCGCACCAGTTGATTCAACGTTTGTGTGAATTATACACATATGAAAAAAGGAGGTACCAGATGGTACCTCCTTTAACCCCCATGTTTTGGATGACTTCCGGGAGGAAGCCATCCTGTATCCCTTATTCCACTACTATTTCTTTGGGAGCGTCCTGTTTGTTTTCCTTTTTGGAAAGGGTCACTTTCAGGATGCCATTATCGTATTTTGCCTGAATCCTGTTCGTATCTACTGCATCCGTGATGCTGAAGGAACGTTTAAAGGATTTGAAGTTAAACTCGCGGCGTACCTGTTTGTCGCCTTCGGTTTTGGCTTCAGCTTTTCTTTCCGCGCTGATGGTAATTGCTTTTTCGTCTGCATTGATCTTAAAGTCTTCTTTCGCAAAGCCAGGAGCTACTACATCCAGCAAAAACGCGTCTTTGGTTTCTACGATGTTTACCGGAGGATGGGTAGAAAAGAAGTCGCTGGTCAGGAAATCATCTTTTACATATTTATTCCATCCGCCATTAAAAATGTCTTCAACTAATCTGGGAAGAGGGCTGTGGTTGAATTTTACGTGTGTCATAGTTTTTATCAATTTTTTTAGTGTGAAATCAATTTTGTTGTTCAACGATGGTTACAGATCAAATGGGATACCATGCCATTAAAACTGCTATTTTGTTAGTAAAAACGTTACAGATACTGACATTGTGTCTGTTTGATTGTTTGGTTTGTGTCAAAAAGTCTTTTAGTGAGATCGATTTTTTACTTTTTGATCCTATATCTTTAACTTTGTCGAAAATCTTAACACAAAAAACTATAACAATATGTATCCTGCGGAATTAGTTATGCCTAGAAAGGCAGAGTTGACTGATAATGGATTTGACGAGCTGCTGACCTCTGGCAACGTAGACGAAACACTGAAGAAAGAAGGTACCACGCTGGTAGTAATAAATTCTGTATGTGGCTGTTCTGCTGCCACCGCCCGTCCTGGTGTGCTGATGGCAGTAGCGCATAGCGAAAAGAAACCAGACAGGCTGACGACTGCATTTGCCGGTTATGATCTGGAAGCTGTACAGCAGATCCGTACGCACCTGCTGCCTTACCCTCCGTCTTCTCCGTCTATCGCATTGTTTAAAGATGGACAACTGGTACATTTCATCGAGCGTCACATGATCGAAGGTCGTTCAGCACAGATGATTGCTGCTAACCTCGCTGACGCATTTGAACAATATTGCTAATACTTTAATTCCGGAATTCCAATTCAGAATTTCGAAATTACATCGTACTTTGGTGGTTTGATTTTCCTTTTTGACTAATTCGGCTTTGTTCATAGGAAAACTCAGATCACCAATTTTTTTTAGGCTATGTATCCTAATTTATATTACGCTTTCAGAGATCTGTTCGGTATAGAGATTCCTGTTTTCAAAATCCTTCAAACATTTGGCTTTTTTGTGGCCGTTGCTTTCCTGGCAGGGGCTTATGTGTTGACAAAAGAATTAAAGCGCCGTGAGCAGCTGGGTTGGCTGAAGCCGGTTTCCCAAACCGTGCTGACTGGCGGTCCCGCTACTACCAGCGAATACATCAGCAATGGCATCCTCGGATTCCTGCTGGGTTGGAAGGGGCTTGGCCTGATACTCAACTGGGATAAGGTGTCCCAGAATTTTCAGGGTTTTATCCTGTCTGGTGAAGGCAGTTTCCTGGGGGGCCTGGCGGTAGCAGCGATATTGATTTTCCTGAAATACAACAGCACTAAAGGCAAAAAAGGAACAGCAGCCAAAAAAGAAACGGTGAACATATGGCCTCACCAGCGCGTGCCGGACATTATTGTGATGGCGGCCATCGCGGGACTGCTGGGCGCTAAGGTGTTTCATAACCTGGAGAACTGGAACGACTTTGTTCAGGACCCTATTGGCGCGCTGCTCTCTTTCAGCGGCCTTACCTTCTACGGCGGTCTGATTGTGGCCACCATCGTGATTTTGCGTTATGCCCGTAAAAGACAGATCAGCATCAAACACCTGATAGATAGTGCGGCGCCGGCGCTGATGCTGGCTTACGCTATCGGCAGGATGGGATGCCAGTTTGCCGGCGATGGTGACTGGGGTATCTACAACAGCGCCTATATCACCGATACCACCGGTCATGTGGTACAGGTGCCGCCGGCCGAATTCAATAATGCAGTTCAGCGGAATATTACCTTCTTCCAACAGCAATACAGCGATACAGCTCATATTCCCCATGCGGCATTTGCCAAACCGGCGGCGCTGAGTTTCCTGCCTGACTGGTTTTTTGCTTCCGGATATCCCCACAACGTGGTAAATGAAGGGGTGCCGATGCCAGGATGTGACGGGCCTTACTGCCGCGTGCTGCCGGTAGGCGTATATCCCACGCCGTTATATGAAATACTGGCTTGTCTGCTGCTCACCGGTGTACTCTGGGCTATCCGTAAGAGAATCACCGTACCAGGGGTGATCTTCGGGGTATACCTTGTACTCAATGGCCTGGAGCGCTTCTTCGTTGAAAAAATCCGTGTCAATACGAAATACGACATTTTCGGTTTTCATCCCACACAGGCGGAAATCATCTCTTTCCTGATGGTTATCGGAGGTATTATCTGGATATGGTATTGCCGTAAAAAAAATGCAGCTGTTGCAACAGCTGCCTGATATTGAATATGCAACGTCATTCAGCACTAATACCCTTATCGCATGAGCATAAGCGGCTGTTATTTGTATGCCGCTATCTGAAAAAAGATGCGGCTCCCTACGAAGGTTTTCCGCTGGAAACACAGGCCCGTTTTGAATATATGGTGAAAGTGTTTCAGGAACTGATGGTACCTCATATCCAGAAAGAAGAATACCTCTTCGAGAAATGTACCGGTCATGATCCCCGCGTGGACGCGCTGATTACCGAACTACAGGGGGAACACCGGCTTATCTCCGGTATGTATAGTGCCATCACTGAAAGTACGCAGCTGGAAGAAGATATGGACAAAATAGCCGTAAGCCTGGAGGCGCATATACGAAAAGAAGAAAGAGTGTTTTTTGAGTTGATCCAGGAAGTATTGCCTGGCGTCCTGGAAAATATCCACTGGGAAAAATAAAAGTTTTTATATCTTGGTTTTGCGAACAATGAGTGGTTTCCGTCGTGGGTACCACCTTCACGGAAATTAAACCCTGTATCTGTGCGCCCTGATGGCAGCTATCCGTAGTAATTTTATCCCTATCGTACTAAGACCTTACAATATCCATTTTTTGTTGAGCCGTTAAACCACCAATCGGTTTTATGCGAAAGGCTTTTGCATACTGTATTTTCACTTGTATTGTCTTCATTTCCCGGGCATTCGCCGGTGTGGGAGAAGAGGGCCTGGACCGCTATGACTCCCTCGGTCCGGAAGACAGGCTCCATGCATCATTTACTTATCAGGAAGGCAAGGTGGTCCTGAATAACGGCGTGGTATTATCGGTGCCGGAAGGATATCGCTTTCTGAATGCGGTACAGGGCCGGACATTGGTAGAACGTCTTTGGGGTAACCCGCAAAATCCTGGCTTTCTGGGACTGTTGTTGCCCAAACCAGGTAGTCGTGCCGAAAGTAATCTCTTTGGTATTGAAATTTCCATGGATGAATCAGGGTATCTGAGCCAGCCGGAGGCGCGGCAGCTGAACTATAACGTGCTAATGCAGAAAATGCAACAGCACCTCGTTCAGGAAAACAACTGGCGCAGCAGAAGGGGGCTGAATACGGTTACGGATATGTATTGGGCGTTGCCACCGGTATACCATGAAACCGATAATACCTTACACCTGGCCCGCATGCTGCAGCTGGGCAAAAATGCCGCTGTCCTTAACTATGAACTGCGGATCCTTACGCGGACCGGCGCATTGTGCCTGACCGCCGTAGCCAATACCGGGCAACTGGAGCAGTTGCAGGCGCTGATGCCGGCCATGTGCGCGCATGTCCACCTTCCGATTGGGCAGCGTTACCTGGACTTCAACCCCCATACCGACCGGATGGCCGCCTGGACCGAAAAGGTACTCAGGATGGGGGAGCTCCTCGAAGTCCGTCATATCTTCCAGGAGGTGCTCAATACCTGGTTGTTCGTTGTGGTATCACTGTTGATGATACTATTTATATATGTCATGCAATACATACATCGCCGCCGGGAAATGCCTAAGCAGCTTTTTCGGGTAGATGAGCGATTGAACTAAATCTCCCCCAGCTTTCCTTTTAGAAGTTCCCTTTTCTCTTTTCTATTATCCCTGCGGGAGATGCCTGCCGGAGACTTTTGATGTTTTTTTAACCATATTTTACTCTTGTGCCCGCTATTGGAGTACCGTTCTTCCGGTCATTTTAACCGTCTGTACCCCTCATTCACCATCGACACTTCCGTAGCTTTCAGGGTGAAACATTTCCTTTTTTGGGTCGTCTTCTTATTGTTTCCGGCACACATTACCGTTCATCACTACTTACAGACCGTTCGTGTAAAGATTAGGTACTATGTATTGCATGGTACATATCTTTACAATGTAGTTGATAAGCTACTGTAGTTGACAAACCACTGTAGTATATTAACCAAGGTTCTTTAAGAAGGGATTCACCAGAAAACCAACTGAACAGTAACCGGAACGATCTAACATCTAAAAAACCAGAAAAATTCTAAATCCGCCCTTATATGAAATCAATTTTGACAGCGTTTGCATTAACAGCAGGAATGATGAGCGCCGCGTTAACCTCCCAGGCACAAAACGGACCTAAAATAGCCGGTAAAGTAGTTCGTGCCGGCGAACAACCAGTAGAATTTGCTACCGTTACCCTGTTAAAGGCCGGTGACTCCTCTCTTGTAAAAGGAGCTATCGCGGACATCAACGGTAAATATGAATTTGAACAGATAAAACAAGGTAAGTATCTGATCGCGGCAGCAGCCGTAGGAATGAACAAAGCTTACAGTAAACCATTCGAAGTGGGCACCACGGGCGTAGCGGTCCCTTCTCTCGCCATGGAGGCTGCCTCCAAAAGCCTGAAAGCGGTAGACGTAACTGCCCGCAAGCCTTTCGTAGAGCAGAAAGCTGATAAAATGGTGGTCAACGTGGAAAGCAGCATCACTGCTGCTGGTGGCAACGCCATGGAAGTACTGGAAAAATCACCTACTGTCAATGTAGATAAAGACGGTAACATCTCCATGAAAGGAAAAGGCGGCGTTATCATTATGATTGATGGTAAACCCACCAATATGTCTTCCCAGGAAATAGCGGAGCTGCTGAAAAGCATGCCGGCTTCCAATGTGGACCAGATAGAACTGATTGCCAATCCTTCCGCCAAATATGATGCTGCCGGTAATGCCGGTATCATCAACCTGAAACTGAAAAAGAACAAAAACTACGGTACCAATGGCAACGTAAACCTGGCCATTGCACAAGGCCTGAGACCTCGTGGCAACGCCGGCATCAACCTGAACCACCGCAATGCAAAAGTGAATCTGTTTGGTTCTTATAACTATAACCACCGAGAATCAAAGCAAAACCTGGACGTGTACCGCACGATGACCAACGAAGGCCGTTATCAGGTGTTTGATCAGAATAATGTTGACCGATATAAGTCAGACTATCATGGAGCCAAACTGGGATTGGATTACTTCCTCTCCAAAAATCATACAATCGGCGTCATGGCAGACCTGGCACGCCGGGACCGTAACAGTCCGGCAGAAGCCGTTACCAAAATAGGAAATGGTTCCATCATCGATTCCATCCTGCGTACTAATTCCACTGACAATGGCAGATGGCAGCGGGGCGCTTACAACGTGAACTATCGTGGTATCCTGGATTCCACCGGCAAAGAACTGAACATTGATCTGGACTATGCCCGTAACACCAACGAACAAGTGTCTTCCATCTTTGCGGTGAGCCGTGATGGTGCTGAAAAAGGCCTGCTGGGCAGCGATACATCCCGTAACAACCAGCCTTCCCGGATTGAAATCAAAACGGCAAAAGTAGATTATGTGCATCCGTTGAAAGGCGGCGCTAAACTGGAAGCCGGCCTGAAAACCAGCTTTGTGACTACCGACAACGACGCCCGCTTTGACTCGCTGCGCGCCGGTAACTGGATAAAAGATGAGAACCGTTCCAATCACTTTATTTATAAAGAAAACATCAATGCAGCGTATGTTAACTTCAGCAAACAGTTCAAAAAGCTGCATGTACAGGTAGGTTTACGTGGCGAACAAACTCACATCAACGGCTATTCTGAGTCAACACAAAAGGAACAACTGAAAATAGTGAAGAACGATTCCAGCTACTTCAACCTCTTCCCCAGCGCAGCATTGACTTACCAGCTGAATAAAGACAATACGCTGGGACTGACTTACAGCCGTCGTATTCAACGTCCGGATTATGAAGAACTGAATCCGTTCGAATCTTACCTGGACCGCTATACGAAACAAGCCGGTAACCCGAATCTGAGACCGCAGTATTCCAATAACTTTGAACTTACCCACACCTTCAAAGAGTTCCTGATCACTTCACTGGGGTATACGCACACCAAAGATATGATGACGAGAATCCTGGAAGCGGCGGTGGACCCAGCCAGCGGAGATACTTCAGCGATCCGTTACCGGTACCAGAACGTGGCGAAGGCCGACAACTTCAACCTGAACGTGTCTGTGCCGATACCCATCACCAAATGGTGGACTTCTTTTACAACAGTCTCTCTTGCCTATAATATGTATGAAACAGTGGTAGACAAGAACAATGTGAAGCTTTCTTCTTTCGGTTTCTTTGGCCGTACGCAACAAACTTTCACGCTGGCTAAAAACACCACCGCAGAAGTTACTTTCTTCTATGTAGCGCCACAAGTGCTCGAAGAAGGCTTGTTCAAAATGAAGTCAATGTACTCCATGGACCTGGGCTTGCAACAGAAAGTACTGAAAGGTAAAGGAACATTGAAACTGAACATAGCTGATATCTTCAACACACAATATTTCCGTGGTTCATTTGACAACGCCGGCAGGACCACCGGACTGGTTAGCAGAAACGATGTGCGGCAAATACGTCTTTCCTTCAATTACCGCTTCGGTAACAGCAACGTGAAAGCAGCCCGCAACCGCGAAACCGGCCTGGAAGCAGAACAAAACCGTGTAAAACAAGGAGGAAACTAACGATGGTTTTTTAGGTATATATAAGGATGGAAAAACGCGGCTCTTTTCGCCAGAGCTGCGTCTTTTACCTCACCTGAAAATAGCTGTTCGTCACAAAAAAGCAGGATTTGGTGGATTTTAAAATTGGAAATACCTGCTTCCCGATAATTTTAAATCTGAAACCAGAAAAATTCTAAATCCTCTCTTGTATGAAATCAATTTTGACAGCGTTTGCACTAACAGCAGGAATGGTAAGCGCCGTGTTAACTTCCCAGGCACAAAACGGACCTAAAGTGGCCGGTAAAGTAGTCCGTACCGGCGAGCAACCAGTAGAATTTGCCACCATTACTTTATTAAAGGCTGGCGATTCTTCTCTCGTAAAAGGAGCCATTGCAGATATCAACGGTAAATATGAATTTGAACAGATAAAACAAGGTAAGTACCTGATCGCGGCAGCTGCCGTAGGAATGAACAAGGCTTACAGTAAATCTTTTGTGGTGGGCACTACCACCGTAACGGTTCCTTCCCTCGCCATGGAAGCCGCTTCCAAAAGCCTGAAAGCAGTAGACGTGACTGCCCGCAAGCCTTTCATAGAGCAGAAAGCAGATAAAATGGTGGTGAACGTGGAAAGCAGTATCACCGCCGCCGGCGGTAATGCCATGGAAGTACTGGAGAAATCACCTACCATCAACGTAGATAAAGACGGTAATATCTCCATGAAAGGAAAGAGCGGCGTCGTGATCATGATTGATGGTAAACCCACCAATATGACTTCACAGGATGTGGCTGAGCTGCTGAAAAGCATGCCGGCTTCCAACCTCGAACAGATAGAACTGATCGCCAATCCTTCCGCCAAATATGATGCTGCCGGTAATGCCGGTATCATCAATCTGAAACTGAAAAAGAATAAGAACTACGGCACCAACGGCAATCTGAATCTGGGTCTCGTCCGGGGGATCAACAACCGCGCTAACGGCGCGCTTAACCTGAACCACCGCAACGAAAAAGTAAACATCTTTGGTTCCTATAATTATAACTATCGCAGACAAGAGCAGGATTTGGGGTTATACCGCACCATGACCAACGAAGGCCGGTATCAGGTATTTGATCAGCTGACGGGCACAGACCACAAATCTGATTATCACGGTGGTAAACTTGGGGTGGATTATTTCATCTCCAAAAATCATACACTCGGAGTAATGGCTGATGTGAGTCGCCGTGACCGTAATATGTTCAGTGATGCTGTCACTAAAATTGGTAACGGTAACCTGATCGACTCCATCCTGCATACCAACACCGGAGAAAGCGGCAGATGGCAGCGTGGGGCCTACAATCTGAACTACCGCGGTATCCTGGATTCTACCGGTAAAGAGCTGAACATTGATCTGGACTATGCCCGTATCACGCAGCAGCTGAATGCTTCCATCTTCGCCATTAACCGCGATGGTGCCGATAAAGGTGTGCTGGGCAGCGATACTTCCCGTAATGCCCAACCTTCCAGCATCGACATCAAATCTGCTAAAGTTGACTATGTACATCCTTTAAAAGGTGGAGCTAAACTGGAAGCCGGTGCTAAGATCAGCTTCGTGACGACTGACAACGATGCCCGCTTTGATTCACTGCGTACCGGCAACTGGATTAAGGACGAACGGCGCTCCAACCACTTCATATATAAGGAGAACATCAATGCAGCGTATATCAATATCAACAAACAATTCAAAAAGGTATATGTACAAGTGGGGCTGCGTGGGGAGCAAACACATATCAACGGTAATTCAGCCTTTACCAAAGATCAACAGGCACAGGTAGTCAGGAACGATTCCAGTTACTTTAACCTGTTCCCCAGTGCTGCTGTGAGTTATCAGCTGAACAAGAGCAATACGCTGGGCCTGACTTACAGCCGTCGTATCCAACGTCCGGACTACGAAGAGCTCAATCCGTTTGAGTTTTACCTGGACCGCTATACCAGGATTGCCGGTAATCCGGGCCTGAAGCCACAGTACTCCAACAACTTTGAGATCACCCATACATTTAAGGAGTTTCTGACCACTTCACTGGCATATACTCATACGAAGGATATGATGACCAAGATTCTGGAAGCGGCCGTAGACCCGGTGAGCGGAGATACATCAGCTATTCGCTACCGGTATCAGAACGTCGCCAAGTCAGATGTTTTCAACCTGAACATTTCTGCTCCGGTGCCTATCACCAAATGGTGGACGTCTTTTACTACGGTGTCACTCTCCTATAATATGTACGAAACCGTGGTAGATAAGAACAACGTGAAACTGTCATCAGTAGGTTTCTTTGGACGCACCCAGCAGACTTTCACCCTCACGAAGGACCTGAGCGCGGAAGCTGTTTTCTTCTATGTTTCTCCGCAGGTAGCGGATGAAGGGCTGTTCAGAATGAAAGCGATGTATGGCCTGGACCTGGGCGCACAGCAGAAAGTGCTGAAGGGCAAGGGTTCCGTGAAGCTGGGCGTCACCGATGTGTTCAGAACGAATTATTTCCGCGGGTCTTTTGAGAATGTGGGCCGCACCACCTCCGTATTCAACAGATGGGATTCACGGCAGGTACGGCTTTCTTTCAACTATCGTTTCGGCAACAATAATGTGAAAGCAGCCCGTAATCGTCAGACCGGCCTGGAAGCAGAGCAAAACCGTGTTAAAGGAGGAAACTAAAGATGGTTTTTTAGGTATATATAAGGATGGAAAAACGCGGCCCTTTTCGTCAGGGCTGCGTTTTATACCCGGATTATCTAAAAAATGAGTTTTCGTCACAAAAAAGCAGGGTTTGGTGGATTTTAAAACAGGAAAAGCACGCTTCCCGGTAATTTTATAAAAAATTTTTAAGGAGACATTACAGGTATATATCTATATAAAATATTTATAATTAGATATTTAAGTCTAATTTTTTGACGGGTCTTGCGTATCAGTCGTAAAAAATTTCAAAAGAACGGCCTTACTACATGCAACCTTTTTTACAATCATTGTCTTTATAATGAAAGCATCAGCCAATAACTTGAATCAGACGCAATTAGACGGGAATGTAATAGACCGCTGCAAAAGAGGGGATGTTCGCGCATTTCGCGAACTGTATAATGCTTATGCTGCTGCCATGTACAACATCTGTTTGCGTATGACGGGTAACGTTAGTGATGCGGAAGACACCTTACAGGAAGCCTTCATACAGGTACACCGTAACATTGGCAAGCTGGAGCGGGAAGCGAGTGTAACAGCGTGGATTAAAAGGATAGTGGTGAACCACTGCCTGAATAATCTCAGAAAGAAAAAAGTGTACTTTGAAGAAGTGGAAGAAGTGGAAGTAGCAGAAGAAGCAGGTATAGACGAGGATTCCTTCACCTGGACCGTGTCCGCTGTTAAATCAGCGATCCATGGACTGCCACAGGGATACCGCACTGTACTGAACCTCTATCTGTTTGAAGAGTACTCCCACCGTGAGATTGCCGACATGATGGGCATTACGGAATCTACCGTAAAAACCCAGTACATGCGGGCAAAGGAGAAAGTAAGACAAATTGTAAAACAGCAAAATCTTATTCGTTAATGCCGGAAAATTTTGAAAGTTTTATCCAACAGCACCGGGGGGCATTTGAAGAACCCGGACCTTCACCGCGCGTGTGGGACGCGTTGGAAAGAGAGTTGGAGGGAGGCCGTAAAGGCAGCGTGGTTTCGATGCTGGGCAAAAACTGGTTTAAAGCCGCCGTTATCGCAGTATTGCTGGTCAACGCCGCCGTACTGTTTTATTTCGCGAAGCATAAACAACAGCAACAACAGGACCTTGCTGTCGTGATACCGGAAATGCAGGACGCCAAAGTGTATTATTCCAATCGTATCAATGAAAAACTGGAGCTGATCAATGCCTATCCCGCCGAAGAGCTGGGGCTTGACAGTGCAGCGCGACAAGAATTGCAGTTACGTAATGATACCTATAAAACACTGGAGAATGAGCTGAAAAACAATCCGGGCAACCAAAGAATCCGGGGCGCCATGATCCGTTATTATCAGCTCAAACTGGAGCTGCTTGACAAAATCCTCGAAGAGTTGCATGAAAAACACGCAGCTCCCACTACTCACACAAAAAAACAATATGAAGCTGAAATTTAATTTGCTGTTATGCCTTGTATTGCCGCTGTTCACTTTTGCCACTAATGGCGACGTAACGTATAAAAAAACCATCCGCAAAGAATTCACCGTTAGTGCCGGCGCGGCTTTCAGCCTGAGCAACAAATATGGTAAGGTGGTATTCCACATCTGGAATAAAAATGAAATCAAAGCGGCCATCACTGTTACCGGCTTTGGTAAAAATGATGAGGAAGCACAGGGAATCGCCGAAAGCGTGAATATTGATGCCAACCAAAACGGCGCCAACGTGTCCATCACTACTTCCTATGCACCATCCAAATCAGGCGGGTCCTGGTTTTCCTGGGGCGGTAAAAAAGATTCCAAAGACTATGTGAATATAGACTACGATGTGTTTATTCCTGAAAGCCTTGCCAGGCTGAAGGTAGAGAACAACTTCGGAGACGTGGTAGCCGATAAATTCAATTTCCCGGCAGAGCTGTCACTCAACTATTGCTCTTATGATATCCGTGACGCAGCAGACCTGCAGTTAAAACTCAACTATTGCGACAGGGGCCGCATCGGTAAAGCCAACAAAGTGGTGCTGAAGGGTAATTATTCCAGCCTGAAAGCAGAGCAGCTGGACCTGCTGGACGTCAGCTCCAACTACAGCAATTATACCGTTACCAATCTGGGAACGCTGAAGCTGGCCGCCAATTATGATGATTATAAGATACAGCGGGTAGAACGGGTAAATGGCCATGTCGCCTTTTCAGATACCAATATTGGTGACCTGGTGAATGATATCTCCATGAAGATCACGTATGGAGACCTGAACATCAAAAAGGTGGTGCCGGGCTTTAAAGGCGCCGATCTGATACTGACTTTCTCCGATCTGAAGATGAACCTGCCGCGTAAGTTACCGCTGCAACTGGATGTGGTGATAGTAAATGGAGACCTGGGCACCGGTGGCCTGGAACTGAAAAACGTAAATTCCAATAAAACATCCAGCACCCTGATCTATAAAGCACAGTCGGGTGGTGGCAGCGAAGGATCGCCGGTCATTAAGATAAAAGGCACCAATTCCGACGCCAGCCTGAATGCTTATTGATCTTCATCTGATATTGTATTCACAACGAAGTCCATTCTAAAACCTGATTATAAATCATTTCTAAAAAAATCCACATGAAAACATTCTTTAAGTATGTAGTACCAGCGTCCTTTTTGTTAGCGCTCATCGTGTTACTGGCCTCTTTCACCAACATGCGCAATGAGCGTATCAGAGGAAACGGCCAAATGAAAACGGAAAGCCGTACCGCCGGTAATTTTGACAAAATTTCTACCGGTGGCGTGTACCATGTAGAACTGCAGCAAGGCAGCACCAACAGTATTCAGATAGAAGCAGAAGAGAATCTGCTGCCTTACATTGAAACCAACGTTTCCGGCAGCGAGCTGGAAATAACTACCCGCAGAGGTGTAAACATTGACCCCAGCAAAAAGATCATTGTGCACATTACCATACAGCAGGTAAAGAAGTTGTCGGCCAGCGGCGCCTGCAGCTATACCGGTAAAGGACGGATCAACTCAGACAATCTGAAGCTGGATTTCAGTGGTGCCACTCATGCCGACCTGGACCTCAACGCCCGGAATCTGGAAGTGGGCATGTCCGGTGCGAGCAAGGTTGATCTGAAAGGGAGCTGCCAGAGAGTGTCTTACCACGCTTCCGGTGCTGCTAACATTGAAGCGCTGGATTTTCAGACCGATGAGGCGGAAATAGGTATTTCCGGTAGTGGAGAAGCAAAAGTAGCGGTGGCAAAAAAGCTGAATGTCAGCGTATCCGGTGTGGGTAAGGTAAAATATAAAGGAAATCCGACCGTGAACCAGTCCGTTTCCGGCATGGGCAACGTACGCCAGATTTAATTTTTTTTAGATTTAGATTTATATATGTCGGGCAGGTAGTTCACTACCTGCTTTTTCTTTTCTATATTTGTCGTTCCAAGATAAAAAAAATGAATTATGCCGTCCTTTGATATTGTTAGCAAAGTAGATTTACAGACACTGGATAATGCGGTTAACACTGTGAAAAAGGAGATCACCAACCGGTTTGATTTCAAAGGCTCACATGTGGTAATAGAACTGAACAAAAAAGATCTGGTGCTGAACATAGAAGTAGACAGTGATATGAAGCTGGGGCAGGTGTTGGACGTGCTGATCTCGCGTTCCATGCGTCAGGGGCTGGAAGCCACCATTTATGACCAGAGCAAAGAGGCTTACCAGAGTGGAAAAGTATATAAAAAGGAAGTACCTATCCGAAATGGCATTAAACAGGAAGATGCCAAAAAGATCGTGAAGATGATCAAGGATTCCGGATTAAAGGTACAGGCCGCCATTATGGACGATATTGTGCGCGTAACAGGCAAAAAAATAGATGATTTACAGGATGTTATACAGGCATGCCGGGAAGCTAATCTGGGCATACCATTACAGTATATCAATATGAAATCCTGATTTTTTTATAATAAACTTTGGGTGTTAAAGAAATTTGGTTACCTTTGCACCCTGTATTTACAATAATATTTGATATGAAACAGGGAATCCATCCGGAAAATTACAGATTTGTGGTATTTAAAGATATGTCAAACGGACACAGCTTTTTAAGCCGTTCCACTGCTCCTTCCAAAGAAACTGTAAAGTGGGAAGATGGCAATGAGTATCCGTTGATTAAGTTGGAAATTTCCAATACTTCTCACCCTTTCTATACTGGTAAGAATGTGTTGGTGGATACTGCAGGACGTATCGACAAATTCAACAAACGCTACGCTAAAAAAGCATAGTTGTTTGCAACAATATTTTTATAAAGAATCCCATCGGCTTATCGATGGGATTTTTTATTTTTAACCCCTTATGGAGCGTCATTACATTCTTTTCGACACGCCCGAACGCAACCTGTTATACCCCTTTACGTATACAAGACCCATTGCAGCCTGCAGAGTAGGAATTCTTACCCTCCAGGAAAAGTGGGAGCATTGGCTGGGTACAGGTGTCAGTCATTTTACCGTACCTCATTTGCAGGAGAAGTTTCCGCTGCGCCGTGGAGATGACGTGGTGATGAACGTGCTGATCAACGGGCACCTGATGCCCGACGAGCAGCTGGTGGCAGCCATTCAGGCTTTGGGGCCGGATGAGGAATTATATAAAGACAACCATCTGGTAGCGAAGGTGGTACAGGGGAAGGAAGTTCACCTGTTGCCCGCTGCCAGTCGCAAGAATTATACAGGCCCGGTGGCTGGTATTTTCAGGCCCTGGGACATTTTTTTGCAGAACGATCGTGCCATCCGGGACGATTTTCGGCTGTTGACCAAAGGGCGTACCTCTGCGCCGCTGCCGGAAGGTTGCCAGGTATCACATCCTGAAAATGTGTTCCTGGAGCCGGGGGCCGCCGTGCACTGCAGTATCCTTAACGCTGCCACCGGTCCTATTTATATCGGCAGCAACGCCCTTATTATGGAGGGGTGTACTATCAGAGGACCGCTGGCGATGGGAGAAGGGGCCGTTTTAAAAATGGGCGCCAAAATATACGGCGCCACTACGCTGGGACCTTATTGTATCGGTGGCGGGGAAATCAAAAACAGCGTATTTTTCGGCTATTCCAATAAATCACATGATGGTTACATCGGTGATGCGGTGATTGGCGAATGGTGTAATCTTGGAGGCAATACCACCTGTTCCAATGTGAAAAACAATGCGGGGGTGGTGAAAGTGTGGATGGAGGCCAGGCAGGATACAGAGCCGGCGGGGCAGAAGTGTGGCGTGATGATGGGCGATTATAGTCGCACCGGCATCAATACCATGTTGAACACCGGTACAGTGGTGGGCGTATCCTGTAATATTTTCGGCGCCGGATTTCCACCTGTTTTTCTGTCTTCCTTCAGTTGGGGGCATCAGGTGGGGATGACCGGTTACCGGTTGCCGGAGGCGTTGCGGGACGCAGCAGCCTGGATGGGCTTCAAAGGCCATCAGCTGGGAGATGCCGATCGCAGGATACTGGAAGCCATTTTCAGGGAAACAAACACACAACGACCATAAAACTTAATATCACAGTACATGAGAAAAAAAATTGTTGCAGGTAACTGGAAGATGAACCTTACACTGGCACAGGGTGAGCAATTGATCAACGACATATTGCAGGCCGGTCTTAAACTGGCTGAAGGGCAGGAAGTAGTGGTGGCCACCCCTTTCCCATATCTGACCAAGGCCAAGGCGCTGCTGAAAAACTATCCCGGCTTTTTCGTAGCGGCACAGAACTGTGCCAGCGAGAAGTCCGGCGCTTATACCGGCGAAGTTTCCGCAGAAATGTTGCAGTCAGTGGGGGTGGATTATGTGATCATCGGCCATTCTGAAAGAAGGGAATACTTCCAGGAAAGCAACGCGATACTGGCGAAGAAAGTAGACCAGGCGCTGGCTGCCGGCATCAAGCCGATTTTCTGCTGCGGTGAGCCGCTGGCTATCCGTCAGGCGGAGACACAAAATGAATTTGTAGCGAAACAGCTTGAAGAGAGCCTGTTTCATCTGACTGTGGAGCAACTGAAAGACGTGGTCATTGCCTATGAGCCGATTTGGGCTATTGGTACCGGGCTGACTGCCAGCGCAGCGCAGGCGCAGGATATGCACGCTTTTATCCGTTCACAGATAGCTAATAAATTTGGCCGTGAAGCAGCGCTGCACCTGACTATTTTGTATGGTGGCAGTGCTAAGCCGGGCAATGCAGCGGAACTCTTTGCCAATCCTGATGTAGACGGTGGCCTGATTGGTGGCGCCTCTCTGGTAGCGAATGATTTCGTAGCGATTATTCAACATCTCGGTTAGTATTTTTTAGCAAGATATAAAAGGAGCAGGGATAGGCCGAAAGGCTTATCCCTGCTTTGTTTTAGGCTATTGGATGAGTTGGGTGCGTATTTTTTTAGTATAAAATGCTAAAAAAATTAGTATTTCCGAAAAAAGGATGTATATTTGTATTGTCATTCTAACAGTCAGTGTTAAAATATCAGGTTATGAATACGAATTATGAAACTTCGGAAGCGTTATTTGATTATTTGCTGGTAGTGAATCCGGATGTTGTGGTATCGAAAGATGTAAACCGTATACGGCAGTTTATCGCAACGTCTTTGGAAGATGCTGCGAGCATTACATCACCGGTGTACATTCCTTTATTCAGGTCCGAGTTTCCGGCGCGTTTTGAAAATGACTTTATTGACATGGTGGAAGAAGTAGCCAAGCGTCAGTCAGGTTTTGCGATTTATACATCCAGATTGGAGGCGGTAAGGCATGCCGATGGCCGGCAGAGCATTTGTGTGAATGTGGCCAATCCCAAGCCGTTGGTAGAGCTGCACAAGAGCATTATGCAGTGTTTCGATCTGAAGCCGCAGGCATTTAAGCCCGGGATGACGATCGCGCGCGGGCTCGATGACGCAGCCATCAGCAAAGTATTGCCGGCCTTAACGCAACGGTTATTTGTGCGGAGTTTTAACTGCCATTGTTTTACCCTGCTGAAGCGGCCGGTGACAGGTGGTAAATATCAACGCGTGAGAGATATTGTGTTTGGAGACATCGAGCATATGACAGGATCTTTGTTCAATTATGCTGCTTAGCAGGTTGGGCTTTTTATATATCATTGTCTGAATCGGGAAGAGCCGGATTGGAGATGCATTGGATGAAAATTGAACGGACCGTATCATGAATGCCCGCAGCGGGAAGGCTTTCAGCCTATTATTTTGTGACCCCTGTTTCTTCAATTTTCATCTGTAGTTTGTTTCCCTCAAGTTAACCATTCTCAGTCTTTCCTTAAATGTGTGGTAGCTGTCATGGCTTGTTCCGGTAGTACCGGTGAAGGGTGATCACCATCGAATCTGCTTTTGTGGATGAGGTGTCCTACTGCCGGATAAAACTATTTCAGCGCCCCGGGATTAATCGTTACATTCGTTTGACCATAGAACCTATATGGCCGATGGATCATGCTGGTCCGTATTCATCCTGATTCAGACATTTAGAGATAACCATTGACGTTATGACAACCAAATCAATCGTACACAAAGAGATCATCGTGAAGGGCCGGGTGCAGGGTGTAGGTTACCGGGCTAATGCGAAACATATGGCGGATCTGCTGGGCGTACAGGGGCAGATCAAAAACATGCCGGACAAAGCAGTATGGATTTTAGCGGAAGCGGAAGAACCGGTAATGGAGCAATTTCTGACCTGGTGCCGTAAAGGGCCGGCCATGGCTAAAGTAACAGAAATGGAGATCAGTGTGGGACCTGTGCAGCATGTCGCCGGATTTACGATACTCCATTGATGCAGTTATCGCCCTTTTCTATTCACCGTTTTCATTCATCACATTCATTTGGAGTGGTAAACCCAGGTTGCAGTTCGTGAATGCTAATTCGTATTCCGTAATTCATATTCCGTAATTCGTATGATGTGAGTCATACCTCCAAATTCATCATTTCTACAGTCAGATTTTTAATCCGTGAAGCCCTAATTCAACATTCGTAATTCGTAATTCGTAATTCGCATTTCGCATTTCGTAATTCGTAATTCGTAATTCGTAATTCGTAATTCGTATTGAGGTTACTATCCTTCTACATATACCTGGTTAGATAACAGGTACTGGTGTTCCTTTCCTATGCCTGGACTACCGCTTTCCCTATTGGGCGGTAGTCCTGAAATAAAGAAAAGCGCAAAGAATATGACGGGTCGCTGACGCAACTCCAGCCGTATCATTCTTTGCGCTTTTTCTATGATGATGAAGAACGTTTTTTTCCCTTTATGAGAAACGATTAATCTTCGATGCTGATATTGAGATTGCCGGGTTCAGCCTGCCGGATATAGGTCCGTTTGTTCTGCAGGTATTGACTATATTTTTCGGCAACATTATCAGGTTGTTTGGTACCGTTGATATACAGACCGTTGCTGTTCTTTTCAATGGTGAAGGAATGCTGATTGTCGATCAGTTTATCATCCGCCATTTTATTGATCATTTCGCGATATTTTTTGGAGGAGTTGTTGGCCTTTTCCCGGGCAATATCTGCGTTTTCGCGGGCTCTGTCGGCTTGCTGGCGGGCTTTGTCCGCCTCACGGAACATGATGTCCCGTTGCTCATCCATCCGTTTGTGCATTTGCATTTGTTTGGACAGTGCGGAATCGCGCATGACCAGCATTCTTTGTTGGTTGGTAGCAAGTGCTTTATCCCGCATGCGGCTCATTTCCTTCAGCTGATGTGTTCTGTCGGCCTCCATTTTTTTGCGGTTGGTTTCCCATTCCTTGCGGAATTTCTCGCTCTGTTTCCTGAATTTCTCACTGTGCGCTTTCCACTCTTCATTATCGAAATCAAATTTGAAGTTAATGCTGTTTTTTATGTCCTGCTGCATTTGCGACCAGTCGATATTTTTCAGCGCTTCTTTTGCGGCTTCCTGGGCTGCCTGTGATTCTTCGGCGATGGCTTTCCAGTCGATTTTATCTACAGCAGACTGTGCTTCTGCCTGAATCTTTTTGATATCCACTTCTTTCAGCTGTTGCATTGCTTTTTCCACGCTTTGTTGTGCCCGTTGCAGATTTTTTCTGGCAGCTTCTGAGCTGCGGGAGTAGCGTTCCGGTGTGGTATCGGACAACATCGGCGGCATTGGCGGCATCGGTGGCATGGGAATCGTGGGAGTCGTGGGAATCACGGTCATGGAGGGCGTGGGTGTTGAAAAAGGATGCAACATCTGGCCCTTGCTATTCATCACAATAACATTTTGTGGTGTTTGTATGTTGGCCGGGATGGGTTTTTCAGGAGCATTCGGTGGCGGTGGAGGAGGCGCTGGAGCATCGGGAATTTCGTCTGCTGCCGGTGGCGCGTCCGGTACTACAACAGGTGCTGGCGGTGCGTCCGGTACCACGACTGGCGGCGTTGGCGGAGCAGGCGGCATTGGGATGCTGGTATCAGCTGCCGCGGCGCTTTCCGGTTGTTTGTGGCCGGCATCTTTCCCTTTGGCAGGGTTGAGCCATGCGATGGACACCAGGGCAGTGGCAATGATCAGGACTGCTAATAATTTTTGACTATAGTTAAGATGTTTTGTTTTCATCTCCATAATTCTTTTGATGCGGTGAAACAGATGTTGTTTGTCATCTGCAGCAGCCATGGCCATGGGGTTGGAAGTTAACCGGTACGTTTCCAGTGCCATCAAAGCTTTGGCATAATGCAGCGGTTGGACGGTGCCATCGATCACGAGGTCGTCGCAACAGTGTTCCCTTTCCTGGCGGATGATACGGGAAATCAGCCATACGAAAGGATTAAAGAAGAGGATTGTTTCTACAATGGATTGGAAGATATTCAACAGATAATCATTGCGTTTTACGTGTGCCAGTTCATGCAGCAAAATGGCTTCCAGCTGCTCTTCCGACAGATTGTTGACCATCGCGACGGGCAACAGGATGATCGGTTTCAGGAATCCCAGCATCACCGGCACCTGAACATAGCGTGATACCAGCAGTTTTACCGGACGGGATAACTTCAGTCTGGCCATGAGCCGGCGCAGATGTTTTTCCCAGGTCTCGCCCATCGGCTCCACCATCGTGGTACGGATATGATGCAGCTGTACCAGATCAGACGTGAGTTTGATCGTCATGAGCAACATGCCGGCCAGGTATAAGGTGACAATTATAGGGAAGCAGAGTTCCAGGCTGGGAAACAGCTCCACCATTCTCAGTTGGCCCTGATAGGGCGCCGCTGTTGGTTGTGCCATCGCAGCCATTTCTGCTGCATTGGCAGGAGTGTATTGTACCAGCAGTTCTTTGGCAGCGGTAATGGTATGCCATTGCTGATAAAACGTGATCAGGAACCAGGCGAATATTCCGGAGAGTGCAAAAAACGACAGGTTGTATTTAATCCGGGCACTGGCCATGGGCCATAGTTTCAGCACTACTCTCAGGCAGGCATATACGAAGAAAGCCTGCCATAAGGCATGGAGTATGCTCCAGCCAAGCGCGCGCACCAGATCGCCGGTAATAGGTAATAAGTTCATAGTAGTGTCTGTTTTACCTGTTATCGTTTTTGTTGTTTTTCTATTTCCGCTAAGTATTCCCTGATTTTTTCCAGTTCCGCTTCAGAAGAGCGATGTTGTCCCAATGCCTGCATAACCAGGCTGGTAGCCGATCCGCCGAAGACAGTGTCTATCATTTTATTTAACAGCTGCTGCCGGGTTTTTTCCTGGGAAACAGCCGCTTTATACACGTGGGTCTTACTGCTGGTATCACGTTCCAGCAGGTCCTTGTCATGCATGATCTGCATCAGCTTCAGCGTAGTGGTATAGCCGGCATCTTTGGTGGCAGAGAGGATATCATGCACCTCCCGTACGGTGCAGGGACCTTTCTCCCAGAGAATGCTTAGTATCTCCAACTCGCTTTCTGTAGGCTTTATTTGTTTCACAGTCATGATGTTTTATCAAGGATGATTATTGTTGTACGAATATCTTCGTAGCTAATGTACGATTGTTTTCGTAAATGCAAAATAAATTATCGGTGAAAATGATCAGGGTGGTAAAAAAAGGATGAACGGAAAAGAGAGGGGAGACTGTCGTTTCAGGTTGGTAGCGGACGGTTCGCGGTTTCGCCGGCCTGAAAAAAGCGAGTACTATTTCCTCTTGTATGGAACCGATTACCCACTCATGAGATAGGTAACCCGACGATGATTATCAGGAAATTCCGCTTCGTGAAACCGGACAAAAAATTGTCTGATAATGAACAAAACATACTATTTTTAATATGTAAACATATGGTAGGTATATTACTCGTATGTTGGCATTTTCTTCGCGGCCACACTGTCATTCAAATCATCCGAGCATGATCCGCAACTACCTTAAAATTGCTTTTCGCCATTTTACGCAGCATAAACTGTACGCAGGGCTTAATATTATTGGTCTGGCTACCGGAATGGCCGTGGCACTGATGATTGGATTATGGATCTGGGATGAATGGTCCTATAACCACTATCATACGCAGCATAACCGCATCGCCAGGGTGATGAGCACACAGCTGGACAATGGCGCGCTGGTGACCAGCAACGGGATATGTATCCCGCTGGCAGACGAGCTGCGGAACAAATACGGTGCGGACTTTAAGAGGGTCGCCGTCGTTTTCCCGACATATAACCACGTGCTGGCCAATGGGGAGACAAAAGTTTCCGCCATAGGACGGTGGACACAACCAGACCTGCCGGCGATGTTATCACTGCGCATGATCACTGGTCGCCAGGATGCGCTGAATGATCCTTCCTCTGTGCTGCTTTCCCAATCGCTGGCGCAGGCATTGTTCGGGCAGGTTGACCCCATGAACCGCCTGCTGCGCATGGACAACCGTATGGACCTGAAAGTGGCCGGCGTGTATGAAGACCTGCCAGACAATACTACCTTCCATGATACCAAGCTGTTGCTGCCATGGGGAAAAGCCCTACAGGAACTCGTTTGGCTGAAAGACGCGACCAGCGACTGGACTACCCATCACTGGGAGCTGATCGTGGAATTGAATGAACATGCGAAACCTGCTATCGTATCAGATAAAATCAAAAACCTGGTACAGGCGCATATCACAACAGGAAAGGAAAACATCTTTCTGCAACCCATGAATCAATGGCATCTCTATAATGAATTCAGGGATGGTGTCAATACAGGAGGCCGTATCGGTACCGTGAAGCTAATGGGCACCATCGGACTGTTCGTATTGCTGCTGGCGGTGATTAATTTCATGAACCTTGCTACGGCCCGCGGTGAGCAACGTGCACGGGAGGTGGGGCTGCGGAAGGCAATCGGGTCGTACAGAAGCCAGCTGATAGGGCAATTTCTGACGGAATCTATCCTGGTCGCATTGCTGGCCATGATATGCTGTTTGGTGACGGTGCAGTGTTCCCTGTTTTTCTTTAACAGCCTGGCGGATAAACATATGACGCTACCTCTCGGGAACGCGCTTTTCTGGCTGGCGATAGTGTTGTTTACGTTATGTGTGGGCCTGTTGGCAGGCAGTTATCCCGCGTTTTATCTTTCCCGCTTTGAACCGGTAAAGGTGTTGAAAGGAACATTCCCTGCCGGCAAAGCTGCGTGGCTGCCCCGTCAAACGCTGATCGTGCTGCAATTCACGGTGTCCGTTACGTTGATCATTGGTACATTGGTGGTCTTCCGCCAGCTGCAGCACGTCCGCAACCGGCCTGCTGGTTACGCCAGAGAAGGGCTGATAACACTGGGCGTCAATACACCACAACTATACCAGGCGAATTACAACACACTGCACCGCGACCTGATGGAAACAGGCGCGGTGGCTGATATGGCCTACTCCACAGCTGCCACGACAGAAGCGCCGGAGAATGAAAAGAGTTTTAGCTGGAAAGGGAAAGATCCCAATATCGTCCCTCAACTGAAAATAGTGGGCGTGTCTCACGATTACGGCCATACGATTGGTTGGAAGATCAAAGACGGCCGTGACTTCTCGCGGGATTATCCGGCGGATACCGGTACGCTGGTCCTCAACGAAGCGGCGGTGCGACTAATGGGTTTTAGTCATCCGGTAGGGGAGCTTGTGGAGTATGGTGATGTGCCTTGCCGGGTGATTGGAGTGGTCGCGGATATGATCATGGAATCGCCCTATCAGCGCGTGTCGCCGATGATTTTCCAGCTGGACTACAAATGGTATAATTTCATTACTGTCCGCATCAGACCGGGAATGCCGGTGGTGGCCGCGCTGGACAGGATAGGAAAAGTATTCCGTCAATACAATCCGGCAGCTCCCTTTGAATATAAATTTGTAGATGAAGCCTATGCCCGTAAGTTCTCCGACGAACAGCGCCTGGGTCGTCTGGCTGCGGTATTTGCCGTGTTGGCCATATTCATTTCCTGCCTTGGCTTATTTGGATTATCTGCCTTTGTGGTTTCGCAACGCACCAAAGAAATCGGTATCCGCAAGGTATTGGGTGCTTCAGAGCTGAACCTGTGGGCGCTGTTGACAGCCGATTTTGTACGTCTCACCGTGTTGTCCGTTGTCATAGCAGTGCCCCTGGGATATTGCGGCATGCACTACTGGTTGCAGCAATATGCTTACCGCACCAGCCTGGTGTGGTGGATATTTCTGATGGCAGGGGGTATGGCCTTGGTGGTAGCCTTGCTGACGGTGAGCTTCCAGAGTATCAGGGCTGCCCGCATGAATCCTGGCCGGAGTTTATCGGCCTCTTAATTGTTTGGTGGTTTGCCGGCTGCCATCGGGGCTCCAGCCCGGTGCATCCAGGAGATAGTGCCACGCTTCGCGCAGAGACCGCGCCCGTCGCAGGTCGCGCCAGATATCCACCCACTCATGGGTGGCAATACGAAGAGGATTGTAGGTATGAATATTTTTGGTGAGCCCATAGGCAGGCCGCTGCTTTTCGGCCGTAAACGTACCGAACATGCGGTCCCAGATAATCAGCATCCCGCCATGATTGCGGTCCAGATAATCAAGGTCGGAGCCATGATGTACCCGGTGGTGGGAAGGCGTGTTGAAAATAAACTCAATAGGGCGTGGTAGTTTGTTGATCACCTCCGTATGTATCCAGAACTGATAAATGAGGCTGATGGCCTGCATACTCAATACCATAATGGGATGGAACCCTACAAGCGGCATCCATAGCCAGAACAGGAAGGTGCCGGTGAGATTACCGGTCCAGTTCTGACGCAGCGCCGTCGCCAGTGTATACTTTTGGGAAGAATGATGAATGACGTGGGAAGCCCAGAAGAAGCGGACGGTATGGCTACTGCGGTGAAACCAGTAGTAACTGAAATCATCTGCAAAAAAGCATAATATCCAGGCCCACCAGGTAAAGCCGAGGGTAAAGAGCCGGAATTCGTAAACAAAGAGATAAATGCCGAGGATAACGCCTTTGGTAAACAGGCCGATGAAAACATTGCCCAGCCCCATGGCAATGCTGCTGAGGGCGTCTTTGGGCTCGTAAAGATTCCGGTGGTCTATCGTGGTAATGATGATCTCCAGCAGTATCAACAACACAAAGCCGGGAATGGCATACATGATCAGGTTAGGAGGCATAAAAAGAAATTTGGCTATTCAGGTATTTGGTTATTTAATTTACGATTTTTTGATCGTCTGTAAATCACCAGCTACCTAAATAGCCAAATTTATCTTGTTATTTTACCGGTTTTTCCGACCGGCTAACGCCAGACGTACCAAACCAGCCCAGGATTTTGGTTTTCCCGGAAGGAGTAGTGTTGTCAACATTCGATTTTACGTTCTCCAGCACTTTGGCAAACAATCCGCCGGCATTCACCTGTTGATCTACCTGCGTCAGGAACTCGTGACTGCGCTTGGTGACTGATTTCAGCTTTACGATCACTTTTTCATTGGGTTGGAACGGCTTGTCGAAATCCGTGATGCTTTCAGCGATGGGCACAATGAAAACAGCACCGTCGGACACGCCTTCATCATAGGAACCGTCAATAGAGAAGGCATCGCGCAGGCGGCGTGTAGTATCGGTGCGGTAGGAGCGGATCCAGTAGTAGTCCGTAGGACCGCCTTCAATGTCTCTGGCATGCATGGTGGCATAGTATCCTTCCTTACCAGACATGGCCTCTTCTTTTTTCTTGAATTTCAGGGTGATAGAATCGATCTGGGGCACCCTTTTCAGGGTGTCATACGCTTCAAAGATCTCCCCTTTGTATTCCACATGCAGTTTGTAGGCATGGTCAACAATACCAATCGGGCTGCTGGTAGCGTCATAAGTGTAGGCGTTTTCCTTAAACGCAAACGGATAAGACTTGCCATTGGTCAGATCGTAAAGGGTAATGGACGCATCGTTGATGATAGGCGCCGGGTTGTTGTCTGTAAAAGGCACAGACATGGTGAATTTGATCGTTTGCGGCGCGGCCTCGTTGGTAATCCAGGCGTCGAGCACCGGGTAGGATTTACCCGGGGCTATATCCAGATCTATTTTATCCTCGCAGGCCGTAAGCGTTGCTAACGCTGATATGATGAATAATGACAGTTTTTTCATTAGTTTCTTTTTTAGACAGATTAAAATTTGAAGTTGTACGTGATCCCCGGGATGATGGAACCGATGATAGACAGGCGAACAGATTCGCGTTTGTTAGGATCATCCTCATTCTGCTTGAAGTAAATGCTGTAGGCATTTCTACGGGCATACACGTTATACAGGGAAAATACCCATTCTCCTTTCCAGCGTTTCAACTGTTTGCCTTTAAGGGTAAAGGACAGGTCCAGACGGTGGAATGCCGGCAGGCGGTAGTTGTTTCTTTTCTCGGTGCTGTTGTAAGGAATATCCCAGTCCTGGAACTGCAGCCTGTTGTCAGCATAGGTGCCGGGCGTACCGGAAGCATATACCCAGTTGGCGGACAGAGAGTGTCTCTTCGTGAATTCATGTGTAAGCACGAGGTTGAAGTTGTGCGTACGGTCGTAGCGGTTCAGGAACCATTCATCGAGACTGATACCTGGTGTTTTTCTTTCTGAGCGGGACAGGGTATAGCTGATCCAGCCGGTAGTTTTACCAATATTCTTTTTAGCATACAGCTCAATACCATAAGCGCGGGTCTGAGAAGGCAGCAGGTCGGCTTCGATCAGCTGGTTCAACTGCAGGTTGGCATTGTCGATATAGTCCAGTTGATGATCGGTGGTTTTATAGAAAGCTTCTGCGGAGAACTCATAAGAGTCGTTGGGAGAATTGTAGAAGTAACCAACAGTGTACTGGTCAGACAAGGCGGGCTCGATGTTGTTGGTGCTGGGTGTCCAGATATCGAGCGGGGTGGGAGACGCAGTATTGGAGAGCTGGTGCATGAACTGAGTAGTACGGCTGTAGGCTACTTTCACGGCATGTTCATCGTTGATGGCATAGCGGGCGCTGAGTCGTGGCTCGAAGTAGTAATAACCCTTGATCAGTTCATTAGCGCCGTAGGCTTTGCTGCCGATGAGTGTTCTGCGGATACCGGGTGTGGTATCGTTAAAGTAGTAGGCGGTTCCTTTACCCAGCAGTTGGTAAGCAGAGAGGCGGCCACCGTACTGGATACCGAATTTTTTAGTGGGCTTCCATTCATGATCTATGTATACGGCTGATTCCAGTGCGTGTTTCTCGGTCAGCTCTTTCAGGCGGTGTTTGTCGCCCTCAACGCTGCTACCCGTACCCGGACGGAAAGTATAGTAGATGCCCTGTACCCCGAAATGCAGGATGTTATTGGTGTTCAGGTAGTAGGTAAAGGAGGGTTTCAGGCCGTAGTTAATGATATTGGAAGTCCATTTATAGCCTTGCAGCAGTTCATCCTCTTGTTTTTTGGAGCCGTTGCTGAAGTTAAGGCTATAGTCGTATTTAGAGTAGTAGGTGGTAAGGTTCAGGAACAGGCGGTTGGAGAATACGTGGTTCCAGCGCAGGGTGGCGGTGGTATTGCCCCAGTTCATGTCTATATCTTTACCCAATCCGAATTTATCACGGCCGAAGTAGCCGCTCACGAAGAGGGTATTGTTTTTATCGAATTTGTAGTTGGCCTTTGCGGTCAGATCATAGAAGTTCAGTTTGGTATCCTTCATGTCTCCTTTTACGAAAGGTTTCATGAGGATATCGATGTATGATCTTCTGGCAGCAACGATGAAGGACGATTTATCTTTTACCAGGGGGCCTTCTACAGACAGGCGGCTGAAGATGTTGCCGATACCGCCGTTCACGTTGAAGTTCTGGTTGTTACCGTCTTTCATGCGGATATCGAGCACAGAAGAGGTACGGCCACCGTATTCAGCGGGGAAGCCGCCTTTGATCAGGTTGAGGCTTTTTACCGCGTCCGGATTGAATACAGAGAAGAAGCCGAGCATGTGGCTGGAGTTATATACCGGAGCTTCGTCGAGCAGGATGAGGTTTTCATCGCTGTTGCCACCGCGTACGTTGAAGCCGGAAGAGCCTTCCCCTACGGTGGTTACGCCGGGGAGCGTCTGGATGGAACGAATTACATCTACTTCACCCATGAAAGTAGGCAGTTTTTTCATCTGGGCGATGTCGAGGCGGTTGATGCTGGTGTTCAGCGTGTTGACGGCTTTTTCCTGTTTTTGGCCGCTGACGGTGATTTCACTCAGTTGGCTGCTGCTGCTTTCCAGGCGGATGTCGAGGGTTTTGTTGCTATGTAAACTAACAGTTGTTTTAACGGGCGCATATCCCATATACGAAAACTGTAACTCGTGTTCCCCGGCGGGGAGTGTCAGAGAGTAGAAACCGTATTGGTTGGTAACTGTACCAACGCTGGTGCCAGGTTTGCCGATAGAAATTCCCACCAGGCTTTCCCCGTTTTGTTTGTCTTTTACATAACCGCTAACGGTAAAACGTTGCTGTTGTGCGCGTGTTGGACCCATTGCCAGTATCAATACCAGCAAGGTCATCAACATGGTGACCAAAGTTTTCATAATAGGTAAATCTCGATTTAAAATGACGTTTCCTGTTTTTGTGACGTTGCTAATAAGACGTGGTGGGATATTTGTACCCCTATCTGGAGTCAGATTATTTTTTTGGTTAATAATAGGGGGTGAAGATAATCCGGAAAAATGAGAAAGAATATTGAGGTTGAAGCCAGGGGTTATGCTTCAAGCTCAATATTCGGCATAGGATTGGTTTTGAGGGGAATTAATCAAGGATATCGCAACGGAACCCGAGCCGGTTCACAAACTCGATAATGGTTCTTTCTGCCAGTTGCTGGGGGCTGATCACTCTTAAAACCTTGTCGCAGTCCTCAATGTCCACGCTACAGGCATTTACGCTAAAGCTGGCAGAAATGGCATCGATAACATCATCTTTATCCTTAACAGTGTTAATATTTGTACGGAATATTCCAATCATGGCGTTTGGATTTGAATTTTGCGGAATATATTTGTGCAAATTTGCTACTGTTTGTCCGTATAGCTGTTACATGAAAAGGATTAAAACTTATACGAAACGGATTATTTTATGGCTGTAGTAATCAAAAATGAGCTGAACGAAGTATTGCTGCAGGAGGGTTTTCCTTTTTCGCCTGAGGACTTAACGCCTCCCGGGGCCATTGTGGAGGAGAAAAAAGAGCAGCAACTTGATTTTGGCGCCTATAATATACAAGAATGTAAGTTTGACGGGATACATCTGATCATCTGTACTGCGGAGATCTACGAGAACCTGACCGTGGCCTCTGACGATATTATGCCTCATGTATCTATGTTATTTATGGAACAGGGGGATGTGCGTGCCAGGGTGGAAGGGTTAAGGGACAAGTTCCGTTTTTCCTCCCTGGAGCATAATATTATGTATTCTCCTCACCGGGAAGAGACGGCCGAGTTGAGAAAACAGAAAGGTATCCAGGTACTGGGCATGAACTTTTCACCAGAGCGGTTTATTGCCCTGGCCGATAGTAACGGACAGGTATTGGGTAAAATGGCCAATGCTGTTGCCAATAACAAAGGGGTGATTCTGGCAGATAAGATGAACCCGCATATCACGCCCCGCATGAAAGTGGTACTGGGTGAAATACGCCGGTGCCAGTTTAAAGGTGGCCTGAAGAAACTATTCCTGCAGTCAAAGGTGATGGAGCTGCTGGCATTGCAGTGTGATCAGGTGGAGAATGATTTTGGCCATGCGAGGCCCACTCGCCACAATATCACTGCCAGGGAGCTGGAACAGCTGCAGCATGCCCGTTATCTGTTGTTGCGGGACCTCCAGGAACCGCCTTCTTTGGCGGAACTGTCACGTCTTTCCGGCCTGAATGAGTTTAAATTGAAGTCTGGTTTCAAAAACGTGTTTGATAATACCGTCTTTGGTTATTTTAATGACCACCGCCTTCATATGGCGCGGGAGATGATCCTGGCCGGCGGAAAATCCCTCGCTGATATCGCGGATGAAGCAGGATATTCTTCCCCGCAGCATTTTAGTGGCGCGTTTAAAAAGAAGTATGGTATGGCGCCGTCAAAACTATGATGGACGTAGGATATAAACGATGTTAAAAAGCAGCCCGTCGATGATCGATGGGCTGCTTTTTTATGTTGTCAATAAAGTAAATTAAGTTGACTGGTGCGTTGTTTAGTAAGCCACGGTAAATCGTTGTTGAATATGTGCTGGTTTTTCCAGCTCATCGATGAGGGCAACGGCGTAGTCGGCAGTGGAGATTTTGCTCTCGTTGTTGGCGTCGGTGAGGAGCTGATCGCCACCGAGGCGGAATTTGCCGGTGCGTTCGCCGGGTGCGATCATCGCTGCCGGGCTTAATACGGTCCATTGCAGGTCTTTATCCTGTTTGATCACTTTATAGGCTTCGCGGGTAGCGCTGGCGCCTTCTTTCCAGGCCGCCGGGAATTCAGGCGTGTCCAGCAGTTGTATGCCGGGAGCCACTTCCAGGCTGCCTGCACCACTTACGGCAATCAGTCTCTTAATACCAGCCTGTTTCAGTCCGCCGATGATAGCGCGGATAGCCGTTACATAAGTGGCTGTGTCGTGGGCGCTGTAGGCGCTGATAACCGCATCATTGCCGGCTACCAGCTCAGCCACCGCTGCTTCGTTGGTGACATCTCCTTTTTTAACGGTCAGATGATCGTTTTTAACCTGTATTTTTTCCGGGTTACGGACGATGGCGGTCACCTCATGACCTCTGTTTAATGCCTCGTTTAAAAGGGCGCTGCCAATGAATCCTGATGCGCCGATGATCGCTACTTTCATGTTTAATGCGTTTTTGTCGTGATATAATTACAGCCACGAATGACCGATTGTTTAACTGTTTTCTTTTTTATTACAGTTTGATAAGGCAAATGTACAGTACTTTTTTACTGTAACAAAAAAAATTACAGTAAATCGTAAAAAAATAGCGGACGATATGGCCTGTAAAATGATAAGATGCTGTTAATCAATTTTTTGTAAGATTGACAGCGATCATTTCCGGGGGAATCGTCCGCTATGCGGGATTATTTATTTCATGACATACACCTGTTGGGTTTTAGCAGCAGGTAGTGTAACGGTTTTTACCTTCGCTACCGGCGTTTCTTCCCTGGTATGGAATTTTTCAGAGAGGGTAGGCGCTATTACCAGTGACACGATAGACATCAGTTTGATGAGGATGTTCATAGAAGGACCGGAGGTATCTTTGAACGGATCACCAACGGTATCACCGGTTACAGAGGCTTTATGCGGTTCTGATTTTTTATAGAAAGTTTCACCGTTGATTTCCACGCCTTTTTCGAAGGATTTTTTCGCGTTATCCCAGGCGCCGCCGGCGTTGTTTTGGAAGATACCCATCAGCACACCGCTAACGGTGGCGCCGGCGAGGAAACCGCCCAGTACTTCCGGACCAGCGATGAAACCGATCAGCAGCGGGGATATCAGGGCGATCGCACCTGGCAGGATCATTTCACGGATAGAGGCCTGTGTGGAGATCGCCACGCATTTGTCGTATTCCGGTTTGCCGGTGCCTTCCATGATACCGGGTATTTCGCGGAACTGGCGGCGTACTTCTTCCACCATCGCCATGGCTGCGCGGCCTACCGCCGCAATAGCCAGTGAGGAGAAGATGAAGGGGATCATGCCGCCTACAAAGAGGCCTGCCAGCACATCGGCTTTATAGATATCGATGCCTTTGATACCTGCCACGCCCACAAACGCGGCAAACAGTGCCAGCGCGGTAAGGGCTGCAGAAGCGATGGCAAATCCTTTACCGGTAGCAGCGGTGGTGTTACCTACTGCATCGAGGATATCGGTTTTTTCACGCACATCTTTGGGCAGTTCGCTCATTTCAGCAATACCGCCGGCATTGTCGGCGATAGGGCCAAAGGCGTCGATCGCCAGCTGCATCGCCGTGGTGGCCATCATACCGGCAGCGGCAATCGCCACGCCATAGAGGCCGGCAAAGGCATAGGAGCCATAGATGCCCAGCGCCAGCACCAGAATAGGCAGTGCGGTGGATTCCATCCCTACGGACAAACCGCCGATGATATTGGTGGCAGCGCCGGTGGCTGATTGACGGATGATAGAGCGTACAGGGCGTTTGCCCATAGCGGTATAATATTCAGTGATGATGCTCATCAGGGTGCCTACGACCAGGCCTACCACGATGGAACCGAACACCTGTGTTTTAGTGAATTCATGGCCACGAAGTACCATAGGGCCGTCGGGCAGTATCCAGCTAACGAGGAACCAGGAAGCGATGGCGGTGAGGACGATAGAGCCCCAGTTACCCATGTTCAGCGCTTTCTGTACCACGCCGGTATTGAGGCCGGCGCTATCGCTGATGCGTACAAAGAAGGTACCGATCATGGAAAATATGATACCGGTGCCGGCAATCATCATAGGAAGCAGGATGGGGGCGAGGCCACCAAATGCGTCCTGGGAGGTTGTTTCAGAGCCCAGTACCATGGTTGCCAGTACCGTGGCCACATAAGAACCGAAAAGGTCGGCGCCCATACCTGCCACGTCACCTACGTTATCGCCTACGTTGTCTGCGATGGTAGCGGGGTTGCGCGGATCATCCTCCGGGATGCCTGCTTCCACCTTACCTACCAGGTCAGCACCTACGTCGGCCGCTTTGGTATAGATACCGCCGCCTACACGGGCAAAGAGGGCGATGCTCTCTGCGCCCAGTGAGAAACCGGTCAGCACTTCGATGGTCCTGATCATTTCACCGGTATTGGCAGCCGCACCGAAATAAGATTTGAGGATAATGAACAGGGAGCCGAGACCCAGTACAGCCAGACCGGCAACACCCATACCCATAACAGAGCCGCCGGTGAAAGATACGCCCAGTGCCTTAGCGAGACTGGTGCGGGCAGCTTGTGCAGTACGTACGTTGGCTTTGGTCGCTATTTTCATTCCGATAAATCCGGCCGTGGCAGAGAATACAGCGCCTATGATAAAGGCGAGGCCTATCGACCAGTGGGAGGTATGATGGGAAGCCCCCATATAACCCAATAACAGCGCAGCTATGATAACAAAGTAGATGAGTACTTTATACTCCGCTTTCAAAAATGCCATAGCGCCTTCCGCAATATGCTGCGCTATTTCTTTCATCTTTTCATTGCCCGCATCCTGGCGGGAAACCCAGGAACTGCGGACTGCAGTAAATAACAAGGCCAGTAATCCAAAACAGGGAACGAGGAAAACGATACTCATAGAAGCGTATTTAAATTGCTCGGTTGAAAAAATAGCGTATTAACTAAATGTTATCCAATAAATATAGATAATAAAATTTTGAATTAAGCATTACAGGTAAGGAAATACCGCAGGCGGAAAAGAATTAACAGAAAAGCCGGTATGGTGGCCGGTTTTAGCGGAAAAACCGGGGAAAGTCGCTGGTGGCGGGGAAGTATCCGTTGTTACAAGCGGCGCATGAAAACAGGAAGGGCCGGCGGGATAGGCGTTTTAGTAGAAACACTCGAGGAAAGCTGCGCCCAGATGGGAGATGATGTCGCCTGCGGTCATCGCTTCCTGCGACAGCTTCGCTGCAGCGAGGTCGCCGGCATAGCCGTGCAGCCAGGCACCCAGCAATACCGCGGCCTTAGGCGCATAGTCCTGCGCGAGTAACCCGGTGAGGATGCCGGTAAGCACGTCGCCGCTACCGCCGGTAGCCATACCGGGATTGCCGGTGGCGTTAAAATATACAGCGCCGTCAGGGCAGGCGATCGCGGTATAGCGCCCTTTCAGCAGGATATATAGCTGTAGCCGTACTGCCTGTTTGGATAACAGCTCCAGTCGCTCGAAATCATTGACAGACGGGCCAAAGAGGCGCTCAAATTCTTTAGGGTGCGGTGTGAGGATGGAACCGGCCGGCACCTGATATAACAGTGACGGGTATACGGAGAGGATATTCAGTGCATCTGCATCGATCACCATCGGCCGTTTGTAGGTGGTGAGCAGTTTTTCAAAAGAACGGGCGGTAGCGGTGGCGGTGCCCAGCCCCGGCCCGATGCCGATGGTTTTGTAACGGGCATCGGCCTGCTCGTGAAAATGTGCGCTGTGGTCCTGCACTTCATCTGCCACGCTCATGGCGGCAGGCTCGCTGATCTGCATAATATCATACCCACAACGGGGGATATGACAGGTGAGCAGGCCCACTCCCGCACGCAGACAGGCCCTGGCACTGAGCACAGCGGCGCCCATTTTTCCATAGCTACCGGCAATCAGCAGCGCATGGCCAAAAGTGCCTTTATGCGCAAAAGGCGGTCGCGGGGTGTAAATGGTACGCATCATCTCCTTGTCTGCCAGATGATAGCGTGCAGGCGTATGCGTTATATAATCGGGCGACAGCCCTATCGGCAACACCTGTACCTCGCCAACGAGAGCCGCGTTTTCGGGCAACAAAAAAGCGAGTTTATGAAATTCAAAGCTCAGGGTGTAATGTGCCTGTATGACGGGCGTATTGCGGCAACTGGCGTCTGCCATCAGCCCGGAGGGCATATCAATGGCTACAATGGTATGGCGGGAATGCTGGTCGTTGATCTTGTGAATGATACCGGCCAGCCAGCCTTCGATGGGTTTGTTCAGCCCTGTACCAAAAATGGCATCTACAATCACCGCGGAGGCGGGTAGTTCAGGAAAACCCGTGACGTCCGCTATTTCACGGATACGACCGGCATATTGCTGTTGTAATCTCCGGTAATAATATACATAGTCTTCACTGGCCTTGTTACCATATTCGAGCAGACAGGCAGTTACCTGATAACCTTCTTCGAGTAGCCGTTGCGCGATCACCAGTCCGTCGCCGCCATTATTACCTTTTCCACAGAAAACAAAAAAAGCATGGGAAGGAGCAAAGCGGTCCAGCAACCAGTCGGCGCACTTACCGGCAGCCCGCGCCATCAGGTCGGTACTGCTTACAGGCTCATGTGCGATGGTGAAGGCATCTGCCTCCCGGATCTGTGCAGCGGTGAAGATTTTCATATCCTGCTGTTGAACAATAAAAGTAGCTCAAAAATAAGGAACATAAAAAAACGGATCATGCTTGCCTCATGATCCGTTTACGGGTTATTAGCGTTTCCGCTATGTTAGAAGGTATATCGTGCAGATATACCGCCAATTTCTTCTCCGATGAAGTTAGTTGGTCCGACAAACTGAACGTAAGGTTTCAGATCGGCGCTCAGGTTCAGCGGTATGTTCTTGAAAGTCCATTCAACACCGATGATACCATCCAGGCCGGGAGATACGTAAGTACCTTTACCTTTGTCCACATAACGGTCCCAGTCATAATCACGACGATCATAGAAGCCCAGGTGTGCACCACCACCGGCATACATGTTCAGTTCTGGTCTGCCGATATTCCAGTGGTATTCATACAGCGCAGTGAACGTTACGTTGGTTTTATGTTCGTGGTTGGTAGTTACCATTCCTTCAATGGCGTGAGGGCCCTGAATAAAGTGCTTAATGGTGAAACCCACTACCCATGGATTCAGGCGGATACCCAGTGCGGTGTTGTAGTTTTCAACACTGCTGCTACCGTAGCTTTTCTTTTTCTGCGCGTTAGCCTGTACTGCCAGCAAGGCAAACAAGCTGAAAAATAACACGACTTTTTTCATAGATGTTGCTATTTATTAATACAAAAAATGTATGCGACTATTAACGTTGGCTATACGCTCTAAAGTATATTCAGGTTGAATAAAATTCGGCATAGCCTTACAATAACAGTGCCAATCCGTCATTTGCTTTTCTTGATCGGGCTAACGGGCTTCAATAAACGAAGGAAAATAAATCCGGCTATCCCGGCTAACAGGGACGCGGCTATCACGGAAATAATGGAGATGATCTGATATTCTCTTTCTACATAAGCAAGGGAAGAAATAAAGATAGACATCGTGAAGCCGATACCGGCAATCAGGCCTACGCCGATAAGCTGTAACCAGCCTGCTTTGGAAGGGAGACTGGCCAGCCTTAGCTTCACGGCAGCAAAAGACAAAACAAAAATACCGATCGGTTTGCCCAATACCAGCCCTGCAATGATACCATAACTGATGTCATTGTGCAGTGCGCCCAGTATATCGGAGGGCAGTTGTATCGCGGTATTGGCCAGTGCGAAAACAGGCATGATGATGAAATTAACCGGATCGTGCAGGCCATGTACCAGATCAGCGATTTTATCCTGCGGGACGCAGAAAGCGAGTAATACCCCTGCAATAGTGGCATGTACGCCGGAATTGAAGAGGAAGTACCACAATATCACGCCCGGAATGAAATACAATATCAACCGCTGTACTTTCAGCAGGTTTAGTGCGATAGGAATCAGCAGTACGCCTCCGGCCATCAGCAGGTATTGCAGATTAAGATGAGGTGTATAAAAAATGGCGATGGTGAGGATAGCGCCGAGATCATCTATAATGGCCAATGCCATCAGAAATATTTTCAGGCTTACCGGTACTCTGTTGCCCAGCAGAGAGAGGATACCGAGAGAAAAAGCGATGTCTGTCGCCATCGGGATGCCCCAGCCATGGGCGTATTCCGTACCTCCGTTGAACAGGCTGAAGATCAGCGCCGGGAATAACATCCCGCCGATGGCGGCCAGTACGGGGAGAATGGATTTGCGCAGGGAAGAGAGTTCACCTACGGTCAGTTCTCTTTTTATCTCCATGCCTACCAGAAAAAAGAACAACACCATCATGCCGTCGTTTATCCATAACAGATAGGAATTGGGCAAATGCAGGGCACGGTACTGGTAATGATGGCCACCGGCAGGGTCGAAGAGCGCATTCCAGAAGTTGATATAACCTTCCTGCCACGATGAATTAGCCAATATCATAGACACGACGGTACAGAGGATCAGGATGATACCTACAGCACGGCTGTCTTTTAAAAAGGTGTGAATCGGGGACAGGAGGGTTTTGAATGCGTTTCTAATCATGTTGTTATTTTAATATTTTGCCATTTGGTTGTTTAAAGAGGGTCTTGTTTTCTTTAAACAACCAAATGGCAAAATAACTAAATAACAGCTAATTACTGCATAAGTTCATACTTCGTCTTCGGCTTGCGCTTGATGTCCCATTTGAAATTTTCCAGCTGGAGCTGTTCTTTGGGCCTTTGTGTGAAGGGATAAACGGTGCCTTCGGGGTCTTTGATCATCACCACTTTATCCACTTCTCCTTTTTTGAAGAATATATTAATAATGCCGCATTGCGCCTTATTGACGCTCATATAGGCGCCACTCTGGTCTTTTACGTAGTTGATTGTTTCGGCATTTCCTTCCACATGCATCCAGTCGAGCGATTCGCCGGCCACATATCCGGTGATGGTATTGCCTTTCACCTGATTGTACATGCCAGGGCCGGCGTCGTTGATGATAAAAGCATTTTTGATCATCAGCACTTTATCGGCTGTCTGGTTTTTCGTGAACATCAGCATGGTGTCTGCGCTCAGCTGGGTGGTATTATTGGACCAAAGCACCGGATCGCGGAAGAACCGGAAGATGGAGTCTTTGGTGGAATAATATACGCTGTCTGCTACGCCTTGCAGGGAATCGGAGAACATGCGCACATGATGGTAAGCCAGGATGTAGCGTTGGTCGGCCGTATCTTTCGCGGGTGGTGCAGACAAGGCGATGCTATCTGCATGGTGTTTGATACCGGGCAGCGAATCTTTCATGATAATTGGTGGCGGCTGCGCCATCTTCACCAGTTTTATCCGGTTGGAGTCCAGCTTGTTCTTTGTTTTGGCCAGCACGCTGTCGGCCACGAACATCATGACCGTACCGGGCACGCTGTCCAGCTGTTTTTTAGCGAGCGAGTCGCCCTGATTGATCAGTGTGATATTGATCGGGATATGTTCTTTCGGTGGCCGGATGGTCTTTACTGCCCGCAGTGGTTCTTTCACCGGCTCTTTTTTCAACCCTGACACGGACGGGATAGAGAGGCTGTCGCCTGGTCTGATGATGCCGGAGAAGAGCGTATCTGCTGCGAGGTACATGGTATCTTTATTTTTCTCCATGATGAGCAGCGGTTTCTGTGTGGCCAGGATGGTTTTGGCTATCTGGTTGACCGTGCCATGGTTGGCCAGCAGTGACATTTTGCGGACGGTATCTTTATATACCATGTTACCGGTGGCGTAGGCCATGCCGGTGAGTTTGTCCATTTCGATGTTGTCTGCGGTGAGGGTGCCGGTGCTGTCTTCGATGGTGGGGCGGTTGCCGAAGTTGCCATAGCCTTTGTCGGTGTCATAATAACCGCTGGTGGCGTACATGATGCGTTTCCCTTCGTTGATGGTGGTAGGCGCGATGATGTTGGCGATTTTTGTTTCGGTATTATAGAGCAGCGCGTCGGTGGACAGGGTATAGTCCGGGTCTACCAACACCACGTTCCGCTGGAAGTGCATTTCCTTTGTTTCGGTGTAGTAGTATCCTTCGTCGCTGGTCAGTACGCTTTTACCGTTCACGAGGCGGCCTGTTTTCACGTAGCTGCCTATTTTGGCGTTCATATCGTATTGCAGTTCCGGTCCGGTGATCGTGACTTTGCCGTCGGTGAGGCGGGCATTTTCCCGGAGGATGGCGATACGGGTATTACCGTCGTAGTTGAGGTAATTGCCATAGATATGGACGCTGTCGGCCTGGTTGATATGCACATTGCCGTAGGCGTCCACGATGTTGGTTTTATTGTTTTTAACGGCGCTATCGCAGAAGAACAGGGTGGTACCCTGTTTGAACCGGGCATGGCCGATAAAGCGGGTGACATTGATCGTGTCTTTCTCGATGAGCTGCAGGGTATCTGCCCCCAGGATTTCGATCACGGTCCCTTTTTTAGGCGCAGGCTGGGCCGGTATCTGGGCATGGGCGGGCAAAATGGCCGCCAGGCACATCACTGCCAGTAAAAGGACTGATCTGATATAATGATTCATGTATGACTATTATTGTACCGCTGCAGTATCGGAAGGCAGTGGTTTCGTTTTATCTTTTTTACCGAACAGGGAGAAATGCACATAACGTTTAGGATTGACGCGGAGGTCTTCCAGGAGTTTGTTGAGGCTGCCCAATGAAGCCTGCAGGTTGTTATACACCTTTTTATCGTTCAGCAGGAGGCCGGCCGTACCGTCGGTGGTATTGAGTTTGGCCATGGTGCTGTTGAGGCTGGCGGTGGTTTGCTGCAGCTGTTGTAATGTTTTGTCGATATTGCCGTTGGCCAGTGCGTCGGTGGCTTTTTTGGCGTTGTCGAGGATACCGCCGATTTTTTCATTGTTGGCCTTCAGGTTGCCGGTAACGGATGCCAGGTTGTTCATCGTGGCTTGTACGTTACCCCGCTGTGGGTCCAGCATATTATTGAGGGAGGCGGAGGTATTGGAGAAATTGCGCATGGTGGTGTTGAGGTTGCGCATGGTTTCCTGGAGGTTACCTTTAGCGGTGGTGTCGAGGATACCGCTAACGGCCAGCAGTACGGTATCGATATTGGACAGGGTGCCTTCCAGTTTTTTCACCAGCGGGGTGATTTGTTCCTTGATGGCATCTGTCATGGAGCCGTCTACGGAGGCGTAGATGGTATCACCGTTTTGCAGGTATTCGGTCGCGTTGCCGAGGTCCATCTGAACGGTCTTGGTTCCCAGCAGGTCGCTGCTGATGCGGGCTACCGAGTTGCGTGGGATGTTTACTTTTTTGGTGATGGTGAGGGTAACCAGTATTCTGGATGGATCGTTGTCTTTTACATTCAGCTCCGAAACGTTTCCTACCACCAGGCCGTTCACCTGTACGGCGTTGGACGGCTGCAGTCCATTTACCTGTTTGTAGACAGCATAGATGGTTTTGTTGTGTGAAAACAGGCTCTTTCCCTTCAATACATTAAAGCCCAGTACGAGTAAGGTGATACCCAGCACGGTAAGTATGCCTACCTTGGTTTCATTAGATAATTTGAGCATGAGATTCGTATACGTTCACCGCAAAAATAATCAAAAAGCATGCACGGGGCGTAGGTAGCAGAAAATGTTGATAATAAAAAAGGGGGGAGGGGTGGCGGGGGGAACGGGGTGGGGTGAAGTGTGGGCTCAGCAGGATGTTACGAAAGCATCTCTGAATCCGAGTTTGCGGGCTTTTCGTACAGCCGTGGAGGCCTGGCGGTCTGTTTTAAAGTGTCCCCAGGTATATCGGTGCATTTTTTTTTTATTCATGACAATCTGTTCATGACTGATAGAACCGTGGAGCTTCCTGAAAATGGAAGCTCCCGGTGTATATAATTTGTCAGTGGTCATCAGTTGAACGCAGTACGCGTCGTCAGACGGAGGAACGGAGTTTTTGCCTTTACCGGCCGGTTTGCGGACATGGTTGAAGGCCTGCGGGCGGCTGGCGGTAGATTCGTCCGTGTTGGAAGCGCGGTTGGTGAAGCGTTCCAGCTCATCGCGGTACCGTTTGATGGCTTTGAAGATACCCATGGCCAGTTCCTGTTGTCCGTTAGTGGAGTTGAGGTATTCTTCTTCTTCCGGATTGCTGATGAAGCCCAGTTCCACGAGTACGCTGGGCATAGCGGTGGCGGAGAGTACCCAGATACCTTTTTCATTACGCTGACGGGCGCCTCTGCTGATACGACCGGCTTTGGTGAACTCGTCCTCGATGAGGGTAGACAGCCGGAGGCTCTGGTCAAAGTAGGCGTTACGCAGGGTATTGAGGAGGATGAATGTTTCCGGGTTCTCGTCTGCGAGCTGTTTGGTTTCTTCTGAATCGGCGTCCAGTACGATCACGGAGTTTTGTTTGAGTGACTCCATTTTGGCGTTGTTCTTACTGGTAGCCCATATATACGTTTCCGTGCCTTTCGCATTGCTGGGGTAATAGGCGTAGATCGGTTGTTTTACGGCTATTTTCTTTTTCCCTTTTTTGCGGTAGACGGTTTTATAGTCGACCACTTTCCTGATTTTTGCGGTGGAGTTACAGTGGATAGACACAAAAAGGTCTCCTTTGGCGTCGTTGGCGATCTGTGCTTTTTTGCGGGGATCGTCGAAGCGGTCGGTTTTTCGTGTATACACTACCTTTACATCCGGAAGGTTGTCTTCGAGGATTTTACCCAGTTTCAGGGCAACAGCCAGTGTTACCTGTTTTTCTGTAGAGTAGCTTCCTCTGGCCCCGGGGTCGTCACCGCCGTGACCGGCATCAATTACAATAGTACGGATAGGGTTTTCCTGTTTCTTTGAAACTGGATTGTTTTTTGCCTGAATAAAAAAGGTACAGGTGAAAAGAGTTCCCAGTCCTAAAATCCAAAATCGGTTCCAGCGCATGATTCTCATTTTAATGGGTGCTGTTATCACAAAAAATAAAAAAATAAGTTTATCTGTTAAATTAGTAATTCCTTTGCTCCATGCGTGTTTACAGTCTCTTTCCTCTCGTCGGTCATCAAACTTTACAAGCTATCTTTTGTAATAATTTGTATAATTTCCTGTAGGTTTGTGCCCGCCTTAACACATGAGCTCTAGCTACAAAAATAATTATAAAAAGTTTTTACGGCAGACATACCTGGCTTTTGCAGGTGTGGTTATTGCCGTTCCCTTTATTATAGATGCATCAGGGGGCGCAAGGCCACAAGCATCTCCGACTTTTAACAAAACTTTGGCAGATACCGTTCCTGCCCGGAAAGACACCGTAAAGCCGAAAACGCCTAAAGTGATCGCCAAACCGGGTGCTGACACCAATGTGGTATCAAAAGACCAGGACACTACCAAAGAAGTGACAGTAGATACCGTTTTTGTGCCCAAGGTGTCCAAAGATACGCTGGATGCGCCGGTAACCTACAAAGCGAAGGACTCCATTATCCTGATGGTGCCCGATAAGCGCTTCTATCTGTATGGCACTGCCAGCACCAAATATAAATCGATTGATCTTTCTGCCGAAAAAATGAATTTCGACCAGAACACCGGCGTACTGGAGGCTACCAATGCCAAAGATACTGCGGGCAAGATCATCGGCCGCCCCGTGATGAACGACGGGGGCCAGAGCTTCGAATCAGACACGCTCAAGTATAATTTTACCTCCCAGAAAGCAAAGATCTATAATACCCGCTCCCAGTACGGCGAAGGTTATATCCATAGTGAACTTACCAAAAAGGAATCGGACAACACCATCTTCGGCTTTAAAAATGGTTACACCACCTGTAACCTCGATACGCCGCACTTTAGCTTTAGGGCCCGTAAAATAAAGGTTATCCCTGACAAACTGGTAATTTCCGGTCCGGCTAACCTGGAAATTATGGGAATACCCACTCCGCTGTACATTCCCTTTGCCATTTTCCCGATTACGCAGGGCCAGCGGTCCGGTATCCTGCCTCCCCAGTACGTGGTGAACCAGCAGAAAGGGATGGGCCTCGAAAATGGTGGCTACTACTTCGGGATGGGGGAGCATATGGACCTCACCCTGCGGGGCGACGTCTACTCCTACGGCAGCTGGAGCCTCACGGCCAGTCCCACCTACCGGAAACGGTATAAATACAATGGTGGCCTGAACCTGAGCTTTGCCAATACCCGCTACGGGGACCCGGCGGTACCATCGGAGTTTGTGAAGTCCCGCGACTTCCGCATTACCTGGAACCACAGTATGGACAGCAAGGCCCGTCCCGGGGTGAACTTCGGCGCCAGCGTGAACTTCGGTAGCTCTTCCTATAACAGATTCAACGTATTTGACTATAGTACCCGTGTCAACAACAACATCGGGTCGTCTATCACCTTTTCCAAAACATGGCAGGGCAAGCCTTACAACCTTACCCTGGGCCTGAACCACTCTCAGAACCTGGCTACCCGCGATGTGTCTATCTCTTTCCCGGACGGTACCTTTACGGTGAACACCATCTATCCGTTCCAACCGAAAGAAATGGTAGGCACCCCCAAATGGTACGAAAAAATCGGTATCTCCTATAATGCCGTATTACGTAACCAGGCCACCTTCAAAGACTCCGCATTTGGTAAGCAGGCCATGTTTAACGCCATGCAGACCGGTATGCAGCACTCCATCCCGGTGTCTTTCTCTATCCCGATCCTGAAAACGCTGACGTTTTCACCCAGTGTCAACTACAATGAGTACTGGTATACGAAGAAGGTAGTGAAAACATGGAATGAGCGGAAGCCTACCATCAAGCCAGACTCCCTGGGCGGCATTGATACCGCCTACCTGTCCGGTTTCTATGCGGCCCGCAGTATCAGCGTCGGCGCCTCCGTGTCCACCGCGGTTTATGGTATGTACGCTTTCAGCAAACACTCCAAAGTAAAGGCTATCCGGCACGTGGTACGTCCTACGCTGGGTGTCAGCTACAGTCCTGACCTCTCCGGCGCTTATTATTATAAATACCGTTTCTCTCCTAATAGAGCAGACTCCATCAGGGCATCCTATTTTGACGGCTCCATTATCGGGGTGCCGCCATCGGGCGCTTTCGGGGGTATCAACTTCGGTTTGGACAATAACCTGGAGATGAAAGTGTTCTCCCGGAAAGACACATCGGGGAACCATGAGCGGAAGGTGAAGCTGCTCGATGGTTTCGGCATCAACGGTAACTATAACCTGGTAGCCGACTCCTTTAAGCTTTCCAATTTCAATATCTATGCCCGTACCAACCTGTTCGATAAAGTGAATATCTCCGCCAGTGGCACGATCGATCCTTATCAGACTGATGGCCGCGGACACCGTGTTGATAAATTTGTGTGGCAGCAGGGGAAACTCAGTCTGGGCCGGTTAACCAACGCCAGCATCTCCCTGAGCACCTCCTTCCAGTCGAAAGACAAAAAAGGGCAGGACAAACAGAAGAAGATCGACTCCCTGGAGAATATTACCAATGCCGATGCGGCCATGGCTGCTCAACAGCGGCAGTTGCAGATGATGCGTAACAACCCCGGCGAATATGTGGATTTTGATATTCCGTGGCGGGTAGACCTGTCTTACAGCTTGTCGTACACCAATCAGCTTATTGCTGACTCCGGCGGAGTGATAAAGCGTATAACCCAGTACGTTAGTTTCAACGGCGACTTCAGCCTGACGCCTAAATGGAAAGTAGGTCTCAACAGTGGTTTTGATTTTACGAATATGCAGATCGCCTATACGAATATGTACATATCGAGGGACCTGCACTGCTGGCAGATGTCAATTAACCTGATACCGTTCGGTACATTCCGGCAGTTTAGCATCACGATCAACCCGAAAGCCAGTCTCCTGAGGGATTTGCGGATTAATCGATCGCGACAGTTCTACGACTTCTAGCTATTTTTTTATTTTTTTATTTTATTATTTAGATATTGAAAATGCAGCGGATCTCCGCTGCATTTTTTTAATGCCGAAACCGCTGAATGGATTTGGATATTTTTTTATTTTATTATTTGGATATTGAAAATGCGGCGAAGATCCGCTGCATTTTTTTAATGCCGAAACCGCTGAATGGATTTGGATATTCTTTTATTTTATTATTTGGATATTGAAAATGCGGCGAAGATCCGCTGCATTTTCAATATCCAAATAACAAAATGACTAAATTTCAACATGATTCCGGTGTTATTTTCTCTTCTTTTGGGGTGTTCTTCGCATGATAATGATTTCATAATATTAAACCCGTCTATGTATTTTTAATTTTATATCCTGTTGTGTAACTTAAAGTCAGATATCGATCTGCAATAATCCAATGATCTGATGAAGCTAACCGGAGTCAATGAGGAAACGTTATGGAAAGGCGTGATAGCCGGCGATCAGCAGGCTTTCAGGGTACTGTATGAAGCCTCGGCTGACATGCTGTATGCATACGCATTGCGGTATTTTCCGGATAAGGAGATGATCATGGATTGTATACACGACCTGTTTACAGATCTTTATATGCAGCGCCGGAACCTCGCGCCGCAGGTCAATATCCGTTTTTATCTGCTTGTTTCTTTCCGGCGTAAGCTGAATACCTCCCTGCGGAAAAATGCCCGTTTTTCGCTGCAGGGCGATATGGCCAACGCCGACAATTATTTCCAGCTCACCTTTGAGGCTAACGATGTACAGAGCCTGATCATAGCGCAGGAAGAAGAACAGAGCACCCTGCGGCGGCTGGCGACGGAGATGAATAAACTACCGGCGCGGCAGAAGGAAATCCTTTATCTGAAATATCACTGTGAACTTTCCTACGAGGAGGTGGCCCGTCTCATGCAGATTTCCGTGCCTACCTGCCGCACCCTTGCCTACAGGGCTATACGCCAGCTGAGACAAGAGATGCCGGTCACCACCATTCCGGCTTTCAGCATGTTGTTACTCGCCTGTCTGAAAAATTTTTAAATTTTTTTTCCGAAAGAAGTCTATAAAGCTGATATCAGTTGCTCTGTTATATAGGGGCAAATAGTAGCTATGGACATCAACAACCCATCATATGGAATGGAAGAAGATACGCCGGATGGTGCCGGGGGGGACAAGGAGAAAATGATCTCCCTTGTACGCGCGTCTGGTAATGAGCAGTTGTCTGTAGCAGAAAAGACCCTGTTGTGGGAGCGTATTGCTGCCGATATCACACAATCGCCGGTGCAAGTCTGGTGGCAGTCGTGGTGGACAATGGCCGCCGCTATTGCCATCCTGCTGTTGGCCGGACTGGGATGGTGGCAGTGGCAACGTACACAGGAATCGTTGCCCGCACTGGTGGCTTTCGCCAACCATCAGACCTATTCCCGCGGTGATAGCACGATGACCCGCATGATACTGGGTAATCAGCAGCTGAGCATCCGTAATACTCACGCGGCCATCGCCTATCAGGCCAGGGGCACGCAGGTGCGGGTAGATTCGCAGGAGATAAAGCAGGAGCTGGAAGCCGGCAAACAGGTATTTAATACCCTGCTGGTACCTTATGGCAACGTGGCGTCCCTGCAGCTGGAAGACGGCACCCGCGTTTGGCTCAATGCCGGCTCGCGGCTGATATATCCTGCCGCATTCGGGCAACAGCACCGGGAAGTGTTGCTGGAAGGGGAGGCCTACTTTGAAGTGGCCACCGATGCACATCGTCCTTTTAGTGTATACGCCAACGATATGAAAATAGCTGTGCTGGGTACGGCATTTAACATCTCTGCCTATCGGGAAGACGCCAACTCACAGGTAGTTCTCGCCAGCGGAAGCGTACAGCTGGAAACCTTCCGGGGGCCGGGAAAAAAAAGCACGCCGGTGCAGCTGTTGCCGGGCAACAGGGCACTGTATACCGGTCATAATGGTAGCATGACAGTAGACAATGTAGACGTCACCGGGTTCATATCCTGGAAAGATGGTCTTATGGTAGCAGAACATACATCTTTATATGAAATACTAAAAAAACTATCCAGGTATTATAATCAACCAATAACAACAGACGCGCGGTCGGGCAATGAAACATTTTCGGGTAAACTTGATCTGCAGAAAACACTGAACGATGTACTTGACATAATAGCTGCTTCCACTTCATTGAAGTACGAAAAGCAAGGGAACACAATCATTTTTAAAACCAAATAAGCATCAGCGAAAAGCCAAAAAAAAACCGGAAGATGCGGTAACATCTTCCGGTGAAGACTGCCTGCGGTAACAGGCGGCCCGGCTAACTATTTCATTAATTAAACCAAACAAATGTATGCAAAAAATTTACGTTTGTTGGCGCTACCTGCCTGCGGGCATAGTGCCAGCCAAATTATGGCATGTTATGCGGCTAATCATGATCCTGTTATTCGTGGGGCTGGTCAGCGCCCACGGTAAAACCTACTCACAGAATGCCCCGCTCAATGTGCGGGTGACGAATGCTCCGTTGCCGGAGCTTTTCCGCCAGATACAGGCGCAGAGCAACTGGCGTATTTTCTACAAAGATGAGCTGTTGCGCGGTGAGAAAAACATCACGTTGCACCTGCGTGGCAAAAGGCTGGTGGAGGTGCTGGACAAGGCCCTCGATGGTACCAGTCTCGGCTATACGATTGTAGGCACGCAGGTAGCGATCGTACCGAAAGAAGAGCAACCGGTGCGTCCGCTGAAACTGGCGCGGGAAGACAGTCTGCTTACCATCAAAGGCCGGGTGTATGATACCCATGAGCCGCCGGTAGCACTGCCAGGTGTTACCATCGGGGTGAAAGGCACTTCCCGTGGTACCACCAGTGATGCAGACGGTTACTTCACTATTCAGGCGCCTAAAAATGCCACGCTGGTTTTCAGCCTGGTTGGATTTATCGCCACAGAATACAATGTGTTGCGCAGCAACACCGGCCTTTCCATCGCATTGAACGAAAAAGTGTCAGCCCTCGATGAAGTAGTGGTGGTGGGAATTACAGAGCAACAGCGTAAACATATCGCCAGCGCTGTGGCTTCCCTTAATGTAAAATCGGCGATGAGTGGTAAGCCCATCACCACCATTTCACAGTCGTTGCAGGGTGGGGTGACCGGCCTGCAGGTAAGTCAATCTTCCGGCCTGCCCGGCGGTGATGCCGCTACCATCAAGATACGCGGTATCACCTCACTCAATGGGTCTAACCCACTGGTGCTGGTAGATGGTATTCCGATGGACATGAACTTCATCGATCCGCTCACAGTGGAAAGTGTGACCGTGCTGAAAGATGCGGCTGCAGCCTCTATCTATGGCGCCAGAGCGGCCAGCGGCGTAATCCTCGTTACCACCAAAAGAGGTACGCCCGGACGCGTTGCCGTGACCTACGACGGTTATTACGGCGTGCAGTCACCCACGAAAATGCCTGCCCTGGTAGACGCTCCCCAATACATGCGCATGTACAATGAAGCACTGGCCAATTCCGGTAAAACTCCCCTGTATTCCGAAGACGACATTCAACAAACCATCGCGGGCACCGACCCGGTAAAATATCCCAATACCGATTGGCAGAAAGTCATTGTCAACAAACAAGCGCCTATTACCAGCCATTCCGTAGGAGTGAGCGGTGGTAACAGCCTTGCCCGTTTTGCGCTCAATGCCAACTATCAGTACCAGGACGGCATGACACCGCTGACCAGCAGCAGGAAATATAATATCCGTGCTAATACCTCCGTATCGCTGGCTAAAAACTTCCAGATCAATATGGACCTGCTGGCCATCAAACGTAATATCCTGCTGCCCAACAGAACATTGGGGCATGATGGTACCCGTTTGCTGGAAGACGTATTCCGCGTGCCACCCACCATTCTGCCCAAGTATCCGCAGAAAGAAGGCAGCGCTGATATTTACGGCCGTTACGTAGATATCGTGAACCCATTGGCCTATGCTGAAAAAGGTGGCCGGTTTGTAAATGAATACGGACAGTCCAGCATCAACCTGCAACCTAAATGGGAAGTGATACCGGGACTGAACCTCCGCGGGCAGTTCAGCTACCGCCTCAACAGTGATCTGTTAGGCAGTCTGCGCGATAACTATAACTTCTTCGATTACTATACCGGACAGCTGCTGCAAACGTGGACGCAGCAAAGAGCTTACACACAGGCGCGGACCACCTACTATTACATCGCTGCCAATGCCGATTACACGCTGGAATTGAAAGATCATCATTTCTTTCTGATGGCGGGATATTCTCAGGAAGAAAAAAATACGAGTGCCAGCACCGCCGGAACTTACCTGTATATCAACTCGCTGTTGTCTTCCTATGCTAAGTTGAACTACTCCTATCAGGACCGGTATCTGTTGGAGCTGACCGGCCGTATGGACGCTTCTTCCAAATTCGATAAGGGACATAAATATGGTTTCTTTCCCTCAGTGGCCTTAGGCTGGAATATCAGTAAAGAAAAATTCATGTCGTCCCTGAAAGCGGTCAGCAATATGAAACTGCGTGCTTCTTACGGACAGCTGGGCAATGAATCCGATGTGGACCTGTATCAGTATCAGACCACGATCAACTCCGGTTCCGGTTTGGAGACGAACTACGGCAATCCCGACCTGAGCTGGGAGACAGTGAACATGGCTGATGTAGGATTAGATATCGGTTTGTTCAACAACAAGCTGGAGATCGTAGTAGATTATTATAACAAACTCACCAAAGATATTATCCTGCGTCCGCCATTATCCTTTACCGGCGGCTTCGAGGACAAAGTGCCTGTTAATGCCGGCAAGCTGCGCAACACCGGCTGGGAGGCTTCCGTGAATTATAATGGTAACATCGGTAAAAATGTTTCCGTGTCTTTCCGTCCGGGTGTGACCTACAATAAAAACGAGATCGTGTCCCTGTTGAGCGGGCCTTACGTGAGCGCCACCTCTATTCAGCGCGAGGGCGGTCCGTATGGTGGCATCTTCGGTTATAAAACCGCGGGACTGCTGCAGGCAAGTGACTTCGACAAGGACGGTAATCCGCTGGTGCCAGTATTGCCCGGCGCTAAACCCGGTGATATCAAGTACCTGGACATCAGTGGCAATAAGATCATCGACGGTTCTGATCAGACATTGATTGGTAATCCCATTGCGCGACTGAACTACTTCGCTAATTTCAGGGTGGCCTATAAAAATTTTGATCTTGAATTTCTGTTGCAGGGCACCGGCAAATCGGACGTAGTACTGGCTGGTATGCTGGCGTTGCCGATGGACAACAGTAAAGATGGCGGTGTGCCTACCCGCTTTTATGCAGACAACTACTGGACACCTGAACGCACCAACGCGATGTTCCCGCGTTTGAACACATTGCCCACCAATAACAAATTATCCTCTGATTTCTGGTTCCAGAATGGCGCTTATATGCGGGTGAAATATATACAGCTGGGATACAATACGCAGGCCGACTGGCTGAAACGTGCCGGTATCCGTGGTTTACGGGTGTATGTGAACGCACAGAACCCTATCACTTTCACCAAAATGAAGCTCACCGATGCCGAAAGCCAGGGTGATCAGTGGACCTATGGTATCATGAAGGCATTTATTGCCGGTATTAATGTTCAACTTTAATAATGGTCGTATGAAAAAGATATATGCAGTCATTTTTTCAGCCGTGATGCTGACATGCAGCAGTTGTGAAAAGTTCCTCACCCATGATGATCCTGTGAGTGTGACCGATGATAACTGGTGGAAGACAGAAGCCAATGCCACCGGCGCATTGGGCTCTGTGTATGCCGGTCTGCCGGGCGGTTCCAGCGGACGGCAGTTGATGTTCCTCTCAGCTTTGAGTGATGAGGCCGTGGCCCGTCAGGATACGCGTGGCGCTTATGAGGCGTATGCCAAAGGTTTACAGAACAGCAGCTGGGACGTGGCGCTGGGCCTGTGGCGGGATGATTACAAGGATATACGCCGTGCCTGCCGGTTCCTGGAAAACGTAGACCGCTGTTATATGGACTCGTCGCTGAAAGACCGCTACAAATATGAAGCGCGGGCGATGCGGGCTTACTACCATATGGAGATGATGTTGTTCTTTGGCGGTATTCCGATCGTCACCAAATCGCTGGAGCCGGCCAACAGCAACACTACCCGTAATTCTGAGCAGGAAGTATATGATTTTGTGGTGAGTGAGCTGACTGAATGTGCGCCTCATCTGCCGGAAGTGTACAACAATAACGAAGCGTGGCGTATTTCGTCCGGCGTATGCTGGGCGCTGATCTCCAAGCTGGCCATGTTCTACAGGCAGTATGAGACCGCTAAGATGGCCGCCAAAAAGGTGATAGATCAAAATGTATATGCGCTGTACCGCAGCACCAATACAAAAGTGAACAGTTTTGCGGAGTTGTTTACCTATGCCGGTGAATTGAATAAAGAGCGGGTATTTTTCCGGGATAATGGTTGTTCCAATGCGTGGAAAACTTTTGCGCCTTATGGTGTAGGCGGGCAGACCGTAGTATCGCCGACGATGAAAGTTGTCAACAGTTTTGAAACGCTGCAGGGCAAGACTTTACAGGAGCTGGGGCCTGATTCGCTGACGGTGTATCAGAAAGATCCTTTCTACAAAAACAACCGTGATCCGCGATTGGTGGCGTCTGTACTGGTACCGGGACAGGTATATGAGAAAGACACGCTTCGGCCGTTTGCCAGCGAGGGGAGTGATCGTATCGGTATCCTCAACAGTACCGCTACCGGCTTCTGGGTAAAAAAATACCTCGATCCCAAAGATCGTAATGGCGCCAGTCCTTCACTGGATTATATGATCATCCGTTATGCAGAGGTGCTGCTTAATTACGTAGAAGCGCTCACTGAGCTGGGTGACTGGCAGAATACCGATGTCATCAAACACCTGAATGATATCCGTACGCGTGCAGGCATGCCCGTAGTGGATGTTACCAAATACAATACGCAGGAGAAGCTGCGTCAGCTGATACGCCGCGAACGTACCGCAGAACTGGCGTTTGAAGGCGCCCGTTTTTATGATATCCGTCGCTGGGATATGCTTGGAGACGTGATGAACGGGCAGGTGTATGGCGCTGTGGACCCTGCCACCGGACAGCCGGTAATGGTAGAAACACGTTCCTGCAATGTGCAGCGTGATTTCCGTTATCCTATTCCGCTGAATGAGTTGTTAGCCAATCCGAAGATGACACAGAATCCGCTTTATTGATATTGTCCTATACCAAATGAAAGAACCCGTTTGAATCATCAAACGGGTTCTTTGTTTTTATCTTTCTCTGATTAGAGTTTGTCCTGGTTAGTGGTGTAGTAGTCCCACATGATTTTAAATACTTTCTCTTTCAGTGCCGGCAGGTCGTCGCGGGTCATGCCGGTGGTGGGAATGGGAGGAAGTACGTGATAGTGGATAGGATGCGGCCAGGCAAAGAATGTTTTACCCGGCGGCTGTATTTTTCTGGTATTAAACAGCAGGGAAGGCATCAGTGGTGTCTGGGTGTCTATGGCGAGGGCGAAGGCGCCGTCATAGAATGCTTTCAGTGGTTCGGGCGTGCGGTTGCGGGTACCTTCCGGGTACAGCAACATATGGATACCGAGACTGAGGGCATGTTTCATGTCCACCACACTTTGTTTGCGACTGGCTTCACTGCTGCGGTCTACCAGGATACTACCGATTTTGTACAGTACGCTGAACAGCGGGATTTTAGCCATAGAGGCTTTCGCCAGCGTTTTATTGGCGCCGGGCACATAACCGGTAGTAACAGGGATGTCCATCAATGCGTTGTGGTTGCATACTATTACATAGGTTTGGCCGGGGGCGAAATGTTCCTGGCCTTTTAGTTTGGCCGGGCAACCGATCAGCGGCAGGTAGATGTTCATCCACCAGCGGCCGAGGCCCACAAAAAAGGCTGAAGGGGTAGGCTCCGGCCAGAAAGAGGCGATCCAGATAGGGATAAAGACGATCAGCATGGTGGTTGCAAACAACAACAATGCGTATAGTGCGTAAATTCTTCCCAGTATATTTTTTAACATAACTGACAGCTTATGGTAAAGATACTGATAGTATGTAAATGATTAAAGGCGCCAGTCAACTGGCTCTATGCCCGCTTTAAGCAGCAGTTCGTTGGTTTTGGAAAAGTGTCTGCAACCGAAGAATCCATTAGCTGCGCTGAAAGGAGAGGGGTGCGCTGCTTTCAGGATATGATGGCGGGTAGCGTCTATCAGGATTTGTTTGTCCTGTGCGAAGCGGCCCCACAGCAGAAATACCACATCATTTTTCATGTCGGATATTTTGCGGATCACCGCATCGGTGAAGTTTTCCCAGCCTATTTTGCTATGAGATGCCGGCTCGCTGGCCCTTACCGTCAGGAACGCGTTGAGCAGGAGCACACCATGTTCCGCCCATTTGGTCAGGTTGCCGCTGGTGGGTATTTCCAGGCCGAGATCGGTTTGCATTTCCTTGTATATATTGCCGAGTGACGGAGGCGGCTTGATGCCGTCCGGTACGGAGAAACTGAGGCCATGTGCCTGTCCGGCGCCGTGATAGGGATCTTGCCCCAAAATCACTACTTTTACCTTGTCGAAAGGTGTTTGCTGGAAAGCGTTGAAGATATTGTTACCTGCCGGATAGATGGTTTTTCCCAGTGCTTTCTCGTGTTTCAGGTGCATGACAATCTCCGCGAAATAGGTTTTGTTGAACTCATCTTTGAGTACTTCTTTCCAGCTGTCTTCGATCTGTACGTCCATAGTTTTTAATCTATATTTCAGAAAAATTAAATTAAATTTGATTTATTGGAAAATATTTCCATAAATTTGCACTCCCAAAATGAGAGATAAATATAGGAATTTATTTCACATTGAAAGGAAAAACAAAATATAAGTCTCGGTAGCTCAGCTGGATAGAGCAACTGCCTTCTAAGCAGTAGGTCATTGGTTCGAATCCAATCCGGGATACAAACGAAGAGGAAAATTGCGAAAGCGGTTTTCCTCTTTTGGTTTCCGGAAGGAGGCTTTTTATGAAAACCGCTGTTAACAGTTTCAATCTTTACCTATGACCGCCCTGGCTTTGCTACTGCAAATCATGCAGTATGAGTACAGAGAAGGAGATATCGACATCGAAGAATGTCTGCCCAAACAACTCCGGCTCACACAGATTGTCAGCCTGGCCCACGCTTTAGGTTATTATGACGGATCAACCGCCGTGACCAAGGCCTGGCAGCAACCCAACGTATTGCGTGATATATATCTTTCCCTCAGGCCCAACAGGGAAACTCCTGTGAGCCCTGCTTTGCGGGAGAAGATACTGGCCTTTGTAGCGGAACATTATCCGGAATTTGAGCGGAGAGCTCTGAGAGGAGCGGAACTGCAATGGATGTTCATAGAATTATATGATTACAGAAAACGTGTGCTGCAACTGCTGTATTCCGGAGGCTCCATGCTGGAAGGGTTTTCCGGCGGATTGTTTTATGCGCAGCATCTGACCGGTAAAGTGAATAAGATGATGGCTGGTCAGCTGGCAGACATCGATGAGGCTCTATGGGAGTTGGCTGATCCGGCGAAACGTGTGCTGGACAAACTACCGGAAAGCTACCCCGATGAACAGACGGTGAAGAGCGCTGAACTACAATGGCGGATGGATCATTATTGATCACCTCGCAGCCCTCACCCAGCGCGGCGCATCGCCCGTATCTTTCCTGAGCAGCATATTCAGCTGCGCCGTATGATGTTGTACATGGCGCATATTATACAAAAACAATTCGAAAACAGGCATTACCTTATTGCCGTCTACTTCTACCCATAATTGAGCGAAATCGGCCTCCGTCATGTTAAGGATAAGATCGTGGCATTTTTTTCTGCTCATCTGCAGATAGGCAATAATTTCAGCCTGGCTGTAAATCCTGTCCGGCACAATGTCGTCAATGCCATCCTCCGGAATATCATCACTGAGCGTGAAGGAAAGCGGGGAGGAGAGCGGCCCTGCGGGGATTGTCAGGTAGTAGTCCAGGAAAACGGCGACATGATAAGAGATGTAAAAAAACTTTTTCTCTGTGTTCCAGCGATTTTCAGGATAGGCTGCAACAGCATTGATCAGCATATCAATACTGGCGCCAAATTGTTTCCACAAACCTTCTTTGATGGTAGGTGTCATGATGATGGTTTTTACCAGATCAAAAGGTAGATATTTCTGACCAGTTTGCCGGAATTTTAACCTGAAAATAAAGAAGTATCTTCACCGTATACAATAGCCTGTATTAATATATATCAAATGACCGACCTGTCAAATCGAAAACCTTTCTGTACCATTGTAGACAATAAAAACATCGTGGTGGTGGTGTTCGGCAATGAGCTGAATGAATTATCAGATAATGCCATGGATGCCGGAGATCCGTTCTGGTACATTATGGGAACCGATGCCTGGTTCGAACTACAGGAAATTGGCGGCCAGCCGTTATTGGCGGCTTGTACCTACGACAAAACCTATTTCCATTGCCCGGTGGATGAGCAGGCAATTGCCCTGCTTCAGGAAGAAAGCGGAGTCCTGGTCCTCTTTCCCCAGGTGCCGCTAAATGCTGCGGACATCAAACAAACATCAGACCTGGAAGAAATGAGGGAATGGATCAGCCATGAAATAGGGGAGGATAAGATGGATGGGCTCATCTATTGTTTTTACACAGCAGAAGACAAGAAAAAATATCATGGAGATAACTGATCGTAATTAGTTTTATTTTGCAATAAATATATCAACCATCACTGCCACTGGAGAATAACTTATGAGAAAATTGTTTTTATTGTTTTTGCTGTCACAATCATTGTCCCAGGAGATATTTGCCGCGCCCGCAGGGCCGCAACCAACGGGCGACAGCCTAAAGATCTATAACAAAGTACTGACTGTCCGTGAGATGAAGGAAGACCTTTTGCTCTTCCGCGATATCCGGGAAAAGGCCAATTCGGGATTATACCGCTACCGCACCAAAAAGCAGGTGGACAGTATTTATAAAGCAGCTTTTAAAGAGATCAGTAAACCCTTGAGTACCACTGAATACTTCAAGGTGATATTGCGGTTGACCGATTTCGAAGGCAGCTGTCATAACTACACCGAAGTAGGTAAAGACCTGATGGATTTTTACAGCCGTCAGCGCGGTTATTTCCCTTACGACCTGAAGTATGTTCAAGGCAAAATCATTTTCAATAATCAGACAAAAGACATCCCCGCAGGATCTCGTGTACTGAGCATCAATGGTGTGCCTGACACCACCCTGATGCAGTCTTTCTACAAATATTTCACTACCGACGGGTTTAACCGTACCCAGAAATGGACCGGAAGCGTACACCGCTCCTTCAATTACCGCTACATGATCGAGTATGGCGTGAAGGACAATTTTACGGTTACGTTTAATCCGCCGTACAGTAAAGAAGTGAAGACAGTCACGCTGCCGGCGGTAACGTTGGACGCCCGTAAGGAAAACCAGAAGAACCGGTACAGCATTGCGGTAGATAGTCTCATCGATTATAACACGCAGCCGAAATACAGTTTCAAGATGGTGAACCCGTCCACCGGGCTGCTTAGCTTCCGCATCTTCAGCATGGCCGACGGGGCAGATGACCCCAGGTTTCCGGGATATGTGCGTTTCATCGACAGCGTGTTTCAGGTGCTGGATAAAAATGCGGTGCCCAACCTCATCCTGGATATCAGGAGCAATCCCGGCGGCAGCGATCCTACTTTCGAACAACCCATGATGTATCTGACAGATCATTCTTTTAAAGAAAACATATCTGCCTATGCAAATTTTGACAGGGATACGATCCCTTATATGCAGTATTTCTGGGGAGTAGGCACCGACAGTAAATGGGGACCGGAAGAAATAAAGGAAGGCAGAAAATTCCTGAAAGGATACCTGCTGCCCTTCAGCAAAGGAAGAAGCTATCAGGACAGCGTCCATAATCCGGTGTATTATCCTAAACAGCCGGCATATAAAGGACATTTATACCTGATGATCGATGAGAACACCGCTTCTGCCGCTTCGCACCTGGCCTCTCTGGTGAAAGCATACGCCAGAAACACCACTGTTGTAGGGGTAGAAACTACCGGCGGATATTATTGCCACAACGGACATGCCGGTTTGGTGTATGAACTGCCACATTCAAAAATTAAGACAAAGTTTTCCATTATGTACGTAGTGCAGGATGCACCTGTAAAACCCGACCAACCGGAAGGGAGAGGGATTATGCCTGACCACGAAGTATGGCAGAACTACGAGGACTATATGAAACAAAAGGACTCGCAAATGGAGTACGTGCTTCGGCTTATCAGCGGGAAGAAATAACATCTGTAAATAAAGCAAACATAAAGCCTTGCAACTCAATGTTGTAAGGCTTTTTTGTTTCGGGATTATCTTCTTTCCCGCTTATATTCCCCCGTTTGTGTGTTTATTTTAATCAGATCAACCTGGTTTCTTTTGTTCTCATCTTCTTCCCCAAAAACATAAAAACTGCCTTCCTGTCCGACTTCTATTCTGTAGGTGATCCGTGAAATAAGATGTTTGTTGGCTTTGTTCTGCTCAAATATCTCCTCCGCTTTTTCATAAGAGATGGTAGCTGATTGGGAGATACTATCAAAGGCAGGTGTTTGAGGAGCGATCATCCGTTTGTGTTTGTCGGTTTCCGGATGCCACCAGCCATCGTTTTTAAGTAAGGTACCGCTTGTCTGTTCATTGTTGATCATACATTCTGCTGCAAAGCGGCAATCGTGGCTGCCTACATAACCAAACATGCCATAATGCAGGGATGCGTAATGGTGGTAGCCCGAAATATAATAGTGCAGGCCGCCTTCCGTGCTCACCACAATGGTGTCTGTTTTTAGGAAAAGCGGATAGGGGAGGCTGGTAGCAAAAAAAGTACTGTCATCGGATACATAGGAGAATTGGGTTTTTACCAATGTATCCCTGGTGAACTGCCCGTTTCTCAGGATTTTAAACCGTAATTGCCGGATTTCTTTCAGGCGGAACCCGGAAAACTGGATCTTTGGTTGTTCGGTGATGACACGGATGGTATCGCAAATCCGGCTATATTTTTCACCGTCTTCCTTCGCCTGTCGGTATTTTTGTTCCGTAGTTACCCAGAAACACCCTGCCACGAACAGTATCAGCACCAGGAAGATGCCGATGAAAATGAGGAAATATTTCAGGAGTTTTTTCGGAGGTGTCATTTTATTATTTTCTGATGACGGCAATATGTTAAAAAAATGGATATGGTGAGCTGGTGAATTCATATTTACCGGCATCGGGTTGATATTCGCAGTCCAACGGGAATCATTGCTTATTCGCCAATCTTTTAGTAAATTGATTCTGTCCGAAACAAATCCGGTTTTCCGATATGAGCACCCGTATTCCATCCACCTCCCGGAGGATCATAGAAACGATCATTGTGCTGCTGCTACTGCTGGGGCTCATGTATGCTTTATACGATGTGCTGAAGGTATTTTTCGGTGTCTTTACGTTTGCCATTATTTTTTCGGTGTCTTTGTTTAACCTCTACGAAAAGAGCGTGGTGTGGCTGGGCGGCCGGCGCAAGCTGGCGGCTGTTATTTATTCCCTGCTGCTGGTGGCCGTGGTGGCATTACCTTTTGCTTATGCGGTCTCCACGGTCAATGACCACCTGAAAGAAATCGGTTACTGGCTGGAAACGGCCAGGGACGAGGGCATCCCGGACCTGCCGGTGTGGATCACCAACCTGCCACTGGTGGGGAAAGAGATGGCGCAGTTCTGGCATGAGCTACAGCTGCGGCCGAGGGAGACGGCCAGTATCTACGAAAGACAGATCATGCATAGTATTCATCATGTGGTGACTACCGGAGTAGGTATCCTCGGCATGGCTTTGCAGGTGGTGTTGGGCATTGTGGTCTCCGCTATTTTTCTGGTCAGCGGCGACCGCCTGATGCGGCCGGTACGCGCTACGATGACGCATATGTTTGGCGACAAAGATGGTTATGCGCTGCTCGCAGCCACCGCACAGGCCGTGAAAGGTGTTTCCATCGGTGTGATGGGCACCGCGCTTGCCGCCGCAGTAGTATCCTGGATAGGATTCACAATAGCTGGCATCCCCTTCGCGCTGGCGCTGGCGGCCATCGTATATTTTCTGGTGCTGATACAGGTGGGCCCGCTATGGGTGTGGATACCGCTCGTGATCTGGATGGCCATGCAGGGAAATACCGGCTGGGCCGTTTTTCTGGCCATCTACGGCGCCGGTGTGCTGATACTGGATGGTGTATTAAAACCGATTCTCATTGCAAAAAGCGGAAAACTTCCGTTTCTTGTGCTTTTCCTCGGAGTTATCGGTGGCATGATCGCGTGGGGATTTACGGGTATGTTCAAAGGCGCCATTATCCTGGCGGTGTTCTATACTGTCTTTAACTCCTGGCTGGAAAAAACGAAATACTATGCACCTAAAGAATAAGTAATGAGATATTTTTTCCTGCTGAGCACCGTGATCGTGCTGACCCTATGCCGGACAGTGACCATGGCCCAAAACGCGTTCAAATTTGCGCTGATGACAGACATCCACGTGGGCAGCGATCATGCTGCGGAAGACGTACAGCGCAGCGTGGCCGATATTAATCAGGACCCATCCATCGCATTTGTGATCATCTCGGGAGATATTACCGAATTTGGCGCGGACGAAGAACTGCAACTGGCCAAACGATTGCTCGACAGCCTCAACAAACCCTGGTACATCATCCCCGGAAACCACGACACCAAATGGTCTGAGAGTGGCGGCAATACTTTTCGCCGCGTATTCGGCAACGAAACATTTTCGTTTAAGCATGGCGGTTATTGGTTCATCGGTACCAACTGCGGCCCTAACATGCGCATGGGCCCGGGACAGGTGCCCCGCGAAAATGTAGTGTGGCTCGATAAGTTACTGAAGACAAAAGATACCACCACACCGATTATTTATATCAACCACTACCCGCAAAACCCGGACCTCAACAACTGGTACGAAGCACTCGATCGCCTGAAACAACACAACATCCAGCTGATCCTTTGTGGGCACGGTCATACTAACAAAACATACGATTTTGAAAATATTCCCGGCGTGATGTGCCGCTCCAATCTCCGGGCAAAAGACAGCATCGGTGGTTACAATATCATCACAGTGGCTAACCATCAGGCTACTTTTGAAGAACGGACACCGCTGATCGGAAAGAACCGGCAATGGACCGTGCAGCCGCTGAAAAGCCATCATGCCCGTTATGATGCGGCGCCATTTGAACGCCCGTCATTTGCGATGAACGATTCTTTCCCCGGTGTAAAAGCTATCTGGACGTTTCAGGACAACAGTGATATCGGCTCCGGTATGGCGCTGGTGAAAGACCTGGTGATCTCCACCAACACCGCCGGCGAAGTATATGCACTGAATGCCGCCACCGGAAAAATGAAATGGTCTTTCAAAACCGGCGGTAAAGTATATGCTACACCGGTAGTAACGGGAGATAATATTGTGGTGGCTTCTTCCGATCATTACATCTATTGTATCCAGGCTTCCAACGGGAAACAACGCTGGCGTTTTGAAACAGGTAAACCTGTGGTGGCCAGCGCGGAGGTGGCTAACGGTGTCGCCTATGTAGGGGCTTCCGACGGGCATTTCCGGGCTATCGACGTAGCAACGGGCAAACTGGTATGGGAATTTACCGGGGTGAAGGGGTTTGTGGAAGATAAACCACTGATCTATCAGGGCAACGTCTACTTCGGCAGCTGGGGCAACGATTTCTACGCCCTCGACGCAGCTACCGGCACGCTGAAATGGAAATGGAACAACGGCGCCTCTAACCGTATGTTCTCTCCGGCAGCCTGCTATCCGGTGGGAGCACAGAACAAAGTGTTTATCGTAGCGCCGGACCGCTATATGACGGCGTTTGACAGCCAGACCGGCAACGTTATCTGGCGTAAAACAGTACCCGGTGTAAGAATGCGTGAATCTATCGGACTGGCGGCAGACAGCAGCCAGACTTTCATCAAAACGATGGACGGCAACCTGTACGGCGTGTCTGCCACGGCAGATACGATGCAACTGCTGTGGAAATCTCCTATTGAAATGAGCTACGAACTGAATCCCGCGGCGGCGGTGGAACGCGACGGCGTAATCTTTACACCTACGCATTCAGGCGTGGTGTATGCAGTTAACCGTAAGGACTATACGTTATTATGGAAACATAAGCTGTCCAACTGCCTGGTGAACGCTGTGCTGCCGATAGACAACCGGAAAGTGCTGGTGAGCACCATGGATGGTAAACTGGCTTGTATCGGTTACTAAACGTACCTTTAAATAAAAAGAGCGGGCAAAATTGCCCGCTCTTTTTATTTAGAGGTACATTCCCCCAACTTTACCTTTGTTGGGGATAGGATTATTTTTCATTTTCCAATACAACCGGGCATAACTGTCGGTGCCATAAATGTTGAAGTCAGGATGGATAGTGCTGATCTGGTTGTTACTGAAGTCTGCATTCTGAATGAAGATGCGCGCAATGTGTGCCGGTAGTTCGGTCAACTGGTTGTGGTGCACCCAGAAGTCATCAAAACGAGTACCGGCGGCAATTGGCGGCAACTCAGCAATCTGGTTGTGATGGCCGTAAAAATCTTTAATCGGCGCCACAAATATAGACGGATGTAATTCCGTTAGTTGATTGTGGGAGATATCGAGTACGCGCATTACAAATCTGCAGCCTGTCATTTCAAAGGATGACAGCTGGTTGCGCGACAGGTTCAGTTCTCCCCATGAAATAGGTTCACCCCTGGAAATCGTTGCCAGCTGATGGGTATCTACTTCCGGTATTTTATTGGAGCGCAGCAGCAGCGAGGATAATTTGTATTTCCCCAGAAAGTAAGGGAAGGTAGTGATCTGATTATTGCTGAAGTCCAAGCGGTCCAGTTTCGGCAAACGTGCCAATGCTTCCGGTACGGCCGTCAGCTTGTTATTCCGGGCTTCGAGCAATTCCAGTTGCTGCATATTAAACACGGCCTCCGGAATGGCGGGCAGCTGATTGTTGTTTAACATGAGCCCTGTGAGGCTTTTCAGCGGTGTAAGCCAGTCCCAGTTTTTCAGTTTTACACCCGTAACATCCAGTGATTTCAGGTGTACCAGGGATTGCAGCGAATCTTCCACCGCCAGCGTATTGTGGGCTATCTCCAGCGTTTCCAGCTGTGTCAGCGTACCGATGGTAGCCGGTATCTGAACGTGGCAACTATTGAGCCGCAGGTGCTTTATGTTAGGCATCTCCGCAAAAATGGGGATAGCTGCTTCGATATTAAAGCCTTCGCAGGTTTCAAAATCCCAGTCGGTGATCTGGGAGAAGAAGGCTATTTCCGGCGGTAGTGTAATGTTGGCAATGCCCTTCATGCTGAAGGAGCTGACACGTACTTTACTGATATTGTTGTTGGAGCCGGCCACCAGCTGGTACATCAGGCGGAACATCACTTCATCCACATCCTGGCTGGCCACTACCCGTTGTAGTTTTGAACTAACGTTTCCGCCTACACGCAAAGATATTTTATTGTTTTTTACCTGCTGCCGGAACGCCTGTGAGCCGTATTTGTCATACAGCTTTTCTGCTTTTTTGTGAATTGTTTTGTCCGGATGGGCCAGCATCACTACGGCCAGCAGCGTCTGAATGATTTTGTTGGCGCCGCCCGTTTCGATGATCTCAAAAGCCAGCTGGTAGTTGTCCGGATCATTAGAGGTGAAGAGGCGCAGCAGCTGCGTATTAGCCGCTTCATTGTCGTCCTGCAGCAACCAGTGATCATCTTTATTGATCAGCACTTCATTGAGCTGGTCGGTGGTGATGACCTGGCAACCGGCGTCCAGCAAAGGCATCAGGTCTTCCATGGTGGTATCGGTGCCCATCACCACGATGGTGTTGCTGTCGATCTGTTTGTTGTTGACGGAGATGCCGTACTGTTCCAGCTTTTCGTTGATGGATTTCTGACTTTCTCCTTTGGGCTTTGCCAGCAAATGCAGATTGGGATGCTGTTGCGCAGCAATGGCGCTGGCCAGTTGATTGGGCAGTAATACGTTGATAGCAGGTATCACTTTTAAGTATACGCCAAACAATAGCTGTAGCTGAAAGTCATTGTAGGTTTTATCTTTTACTTTCAGGCGGAAGGCCGGCAGGCTTTCCCGGAAAGCGTAATGTATCTGCACCTGACGGGTGGTGGCCACACATAAAGGCGTTTTATAGGGTTCGGTGCGCCAGAGGCCATTGTACTGAATGTCCAGCATCCGCAACTTGTCCAGCAGCGGCATGTTTTCCGGTGACAACAACTGATAGTAGTCGTCTCCGGTGACCGTGATGTGTAGTTCCCGCAGGTTGGGTAGCGCTGTTACCAGCGCCATGACCTCCGGAATATTGCCTTTCATCTTGTCGTTGGAGAGAGATAGCTGCGTCAACTGTTTCAGCTGAGACAGGTTCGTAGGAAAGGCGTTTCCGCGCCAGTTGCCCAGGTCGAGGATACGAAGGTCCGGCAGTTGTGCGAGCAGTGGCAGTCCTTTGTTGACATCCATATTGCCGTTGCTGAGTTTGAGGCTCTGCAGTTGTTGCAGCTGGCTGAGCTCTTCCGGCACGGCTTTCATTTTGGTACCTGAAATCACCAGTGTTTTTAACTGTTTCAGGGAATAAATGGAACCTGGCAGGGCGGTCATGTTTTTAACATGCAGCGCCACATTTTCGGCGTGGGGGTATTCCAAAAAGATATCGTCGGGCAGTTGATCGATTTCTCCGTTGGCGTCCCATATATCGAGACTTTTATTGTTTCCGTAACGGACATATTTACTGAGATCTTGCATCACATTACATTTTGGCGAGCAGCAGTTTGGCTACTTCGGGTATGCTGTACAATTTTTTCAGGCTTTTGTTGGTGGCGTTTACCAGGTCCTGCGCCATGGCCAGCCGCAGATCGTTGGGGATGAAACCCAGCAGGATAAAGGATTTCAGATTGGCGAAAGCTTTGTCGCTGAGTTCTTCTTTGGCGTTGAGCAGGTGGTTGGTCAGCCTGGTCATCATCACGGAGAGGATGTCCATGCGTTTGGTCTGGCCGTCTACCAATGCTTTGATCTGGCCTTCCAGTATCTGGAAGTTGGGCGCGTTGAGGATATCCTGCGGCGCGATGAGTTTGTCGAGGTCCATGTTCACGAAGGTGATGAACGCGGAGGTGGTGGCTTCATCGAGACAGCCGTCGCCGAGCATTTTCACCAGATCGAGGTCGGCCCGCAGATCGGCAATGGTTTCGAGCGACTGGAAAAACTGCACCAGGGAGCGGGGCGTGGTACGGTTGCCGGTGACCACTTCCGGGTAGGTGAGGATGAAGTCGATGCCACGGGGATCGATGCCGGCGTTTTCTGCCCAGCGTGCCCATGTTTTTACGTCAAACTCCATGGTCACGTGCATCATACGCGTGAGCATGGCGTCGTCCATGGTGGAAACGGAATAGTCGCCACCATCAGGGTTGGCGGTGAGTATAATGATCCAGCCTTCGGGGAAGCGCCAGCTGACCAGCTCATAGTTTTGCAGCAGCTGCATGATACCACGCAGGATGCGGTCATCGGCGCGGTTCACGTCGTCTATCAGGAAGATACCGGGACCGGCCTGTTTGGGTACCCAGTCGGGCGCCACAAACTGCGTCGCGGCGGTATCGAGGTGTTGTGATATTTTGGGCATCCCCAGCAGGTCGCCCATTTCTTCAAATTGTGCGGGGGCAATGTAGGTGAACTGGTAGCCTTTGCGCAGCGCAAAATCGCGTACCATTTCTGTTTTGCCGATACCGTGCAGGCCCCAGATACAAATGGGGGTAGGCCTGCGTTTGCCGGCATGTTCGGGGTTATCGAAATGCTGATGGGTCACATGTTCGAGCATTCTCTCCACCTGTTGGGCATTGACCTTTGTTCCGTAGGTGATGTAGTTGAATTGCGGTGTTTTCGTTGTTGCCATAGTTTTTACGCAGTTCTCGGTCTGTATTTTTCAGGATGATGTTAATTTGGCTTTTCTGCCAGGCAGTGCCCGGAATTCCCCGGAATCGCCGGCGATGCCGTTGTTGCTGATAACCCACAACAACGGGAAACGGGCCATGACGGTGGGCGCTGGCGCAACGCCATCGGTAAAGTAGATCAGTCCGTCGGGACGGAAATTATCATTGCCATACTGGATAGGCGGATTAAAATCGGTACCGCCACGCCCCATGATGAATTCCGGCGGAACACCCTTATAGGCGTACACGCGCTGTACGGCGGCATCACACTCGAGCACCTGTATTTCAGCGCCCTGCCGCCAGATATGGTGTACTTCGCTGAAGAAAGTGGACAGCTCGTCCCTGCTGATACTGCCGGAAGTGTCTACCGCTATCAGCAGTTTTTTCTGTTTCCGGATTTTGATGCCCGGATTGGTACCAAAGCGCTTGGACGGACGTTTGAGTGTGCTGCGCACTTTCGTTTTGCTGCTGCTTTCGGAGAATATCTTGATTACCCGCCGCCAGTCTACCAATGGTTTGCTTTTGAGCAGAATCGTATCCAGATAAGACCGGAGTGACGCCGGCAATTTACCATAACCTTTTTCACTTGTTCTGTTGCGGGCTATGCCAATAAGATTATCTATTTCCAGGCTGGTCAGGTCTTTGTCGAGCTGGCTGCGTTCAAAGATCTCTCTCCACTGGCGGTGACGGTCCATACCATGGGATGCTTCTGAGATGGAACACAGCATGCGCGCGCATTCGGTGTCTTTGTACAAAGTATCCATGTTGTTGCGCAGGTGTACCAGTTTCTCATAGTAGTAGCGCCAGGTCTGGCCTTTTTCAAACTGTAATTCCGGAAACCCCTCCATGAATACAGACTCCACGGGCAGGTGCGCACGGTCAATGTACTGGTTCACCACAATGTCCATGGCGATATTGACCAACAGGCGATCTGCCATGGGTTCATGGACCAGCGTATGTTTAAAAACGATGTGTAATACTTCATGTTTCACCACCCCATAACGGTGACGCTTATCCGTAAAAAAAGTGTCCCAGAATGTCGGGTTGATGTAAAGGGTATGTCCTCTCTGACGCAGGCCTACGGCCATGGTCTGGATATCAGCATCGGGGCTGGTGACTTCTTTATTGATCGCTGCAAAAAAGTGAGAATAGAAAGGCTCCTGCATCAATAGTTCTATGCTGGTCCGGGTAACTTCTTCCAATATTCTTCTATGGTCCATTGCTGTTGGCGGGGTGGTTTGGGACAGCAAAATATAATAAAAAGATTAATGCACAAAAGCCTGAGACTGATTTTAGGAATCGGTAAGCAATGTAATCCCTGTGGTGGGGCCCTGCTGGCGGAGAATAGACTGCCGGCCGGTGGCCAGATTGACTTCACGGATATATCCGCCGAGGTCCGTTACATAAGCTCTGTTATCTTTTTCATCTACCGTGAGGCCGATGCCTTCCTCCAGGCCGGTAACCAATACGTGATGATTAATCAGCCGTCCGTCTTCCGTGAGGGTAGCGCTGTTGAGAGAATTGCCGTTGGGCGGCGCGCCGCGGTCTGTCCAGTACAGGCGCCCACTGATCTCCCCAAATTCCAGATCAATGGGTTCCGGTAGATCATCGAGCAACAGCGTAATATCGGTCCTGTTATCTGCTGTTTGCCCTTCCGGGATGTTGATGCCGGCCCGGAATATGCGTCCTTTCCCGCCTTTGGCGGGACCTTTCTGTGTCCAGTAGATATGCTGGCGCGATGTATTCAGGGTGATGCCCACACAGTGTTTTGTTGCGTCCGCGCGGTCTTGTTCGCCCTGGCCACGCCTGACCAGTGTTTCCAGCTCTGAGCCATCCATGCGGCAGCGCATCACCGCCATCCCTTCCCGGTCGCACCAGTAAAGGAATCCGTGTTCCGGATCTCCTATGATCTGTTTGGGAGTGATGACAGCGCCGTTGCCTACCAGTATGGCGTGTTGTGCGCCGTTCAGGTCACAACACTGAACAGAACCATCTTTCGCGGCATATTCCCCTTGCCCGCTGGTCAGGTTGCCCATGTTGGTCCAGTATAACAGGCGGGTGTTTTCATCAAACCAGACGCCATCGGGGATACCGTCTGTGATGGTGAAGATGGTCCGGGGAGGAGCATCGTAGAGTGGAAATGCGATGATAGCAGCAGGATGCTTCTGTAGGGTAATCAAGGATTTGTTCATGGACTATTTTTTGTAATCGTTGTAAAAACCTTCTGATTTATTAAAAAAACAGATAGGCAGGATCTTTGTTCAAAGGGGCGTTGGTACGATGTTTTACGGGAATCAAATAATTCCTGCTGCGCACCGTTAATAGGAGTATATTTGCAACGTTTTTATTTGCCAGGCTATTATGATTGCATCCATATTGACCAGGCTGGAGTCGTCCCGAAAAGAGCTCCTGGACCTTGGACTGAAGAATCCCCTTTTAAACTACAAGTTATCTGCCAGCAAAGGGTTACATATTGTTGACGAAGTATCGGTGGCCGTATATGAGCTGCTGGTAAAAGAGAATAAAACACTGACATTTCTCGACCGTCCGGATAAAAAAGCCGGACCGTCTGATGTGATGTATCAGGAACAACCCGCTGCTGCCGGTAAAGACGCGGTGCACGATACACGGTTGCAGACCAACGAGTCGCAGCTGAATCTGCACACCCGATTGCTCAATACTTACTATGCTGCCAGAATGAGCCTGGAAGAACAGGGCTTTAACATCCTGTATTTGTCGCTCGGTATGCTGCAATGGTGCGAAGCCGGTAGCACAGAGCCGCGGCTGGCGCCATTGGTGCTGGTACCTGTGCAGCTGGACCGTTCGGATATCCGTGAACGTTTCCGGCTGAAATATACGCTGGAAGAAGTAGAGGGCAATATCTCGCTGGAAGCGAAGATGAAAACTGATTTTAACATCAGCATCCCTGAACTGCCGGAGACAGAAGATTTTGATATCGCTGAATATTTCAAGGCGGTGGCCGCAGCCGTAGATGGCATGCCTGGCTGGAAAGTGGAAACCGATGCCATTGAGCTGGGTTTTTTCTCTTTCGGAAAATTCATGATCTACAATGATCTGGATGCTTCCAACTGGCCGGGGGATAGTGGCCCGCTGACCCATCCGGTGATCAACAGCCTGTTTGGTGGCGGTTTCTCCGACAATCAGCCCGGTATCCCGGAAGATGCTTTTATCGATAACGAACCACGCGCCGACGAGCTGTTTCAGGTAGTAGATGCTGATAGCTCACAGATCCACGCCATGCTGGCCGTACAGGAGGGAAAGCACCTCTTGATACAGGGCCCTCCGGGCACGGGTAAATCGCAGACCATTACCAACATCATCGCCGATGCCGTCGGCAGAGGAAAGAAGGTGTTGTTTGTAGCAGAGAAGATGGCGGCGCTGGAAGTGGTAAAACGTCGTCTGGATAATATTCAACTCGGCGAAGCCTGTCTGGAGCTGCACAGCCATAAAGCCAATAAAAAGGAACTGCACCAGGAGCTACGCCGCGTGCTGGAACTGGGGCGTCCTTCCGTACAGAAGCTACGCGAAGAAGTGTTGCTGCTCAACACACACCGGCAGGAGCTAAATGAATACTGCCAGGCCGTCAACGAACCGATAGGACAGAGTGGCCTTTCCGTACATCAGATCACAGGCTACCTGTTACGCATAAACGAAGATATTGCCGGTAAACAGCTGCCGGTTATTACGCCGCCGGACATGGCCTCCTGGGACGCTTCAGCCATGAATAAGGCCACGGCCATGGCTCAACGAATACAGGCCTGCCTGAGTGAAGCCGGCATGCCATCACAGTTGCTGTTCCTGGGCAGCCAACTGAACGTCCTGTTGCCGCATCAGCAGGAAGCGCTGCAGCGTCAGTTGCAGGATACCGCCACTGCATTGCAGGACTTGCAGCAAACCCTCGCCGGTATTGCCGGGAAGATGGGGCTGGAGATACCGGAAGAGGTAGCGGCCATGAAGCAGCTGATACATGTCTGCGATCTGCTGTCGCGCAAGCCGGACCTCGGTGGGCTGAACGCAGCCAGCAAGGCGTGGTTGCAGCAACAGCAGGACATCACTGCCTGGCTGGAAGCAGGCCGCCGCCTCACGGCTATTCATCAGGAATATCAGGACATCCTGATACCGGAAGCTTTTTCGCAAGACCTGATGGAAGTGCGACAGAATCTGCTGGCGCATGGTACCAAGTGGTATAAGTTCCTGATCGGCGCCTATAACCGCAGCAACAAACAACTGGCGGCCCTCTGTAAAGGTGCGCTGCCTAAAGACAATACGGAGAAGCTGCAATATGTAGACAGCATCATGGAATATCGCCGGCACGATGCGCTGTTGCAGGAACACGCCGTCCTGGCGCGCGACCTGTTTGGTACGCGCTGGCAGAAACACCAGACCGACTGGGACGCGCTGGACACCGCCACGGCCTATATAACGGACATGCACAAACGTATTTCCGCCGGCACCTGTCCGGAAGCTGTGTTGGATTGTCTGCATAAAAACATAGACCCCGCCGTGGCCGCCGCTGACCGCGATGCGATGCTGCAGGCAGCTGATAAAGCAGCTAACCTGCAGGCAGGCGCATTACAACAGTTGGACATGTTGGGCTATCAATGGCAGGCCACTTTTGCTGCCGCTGCGCAGCAGCTGGTCACCTGGAAGGAAAGACTACCGGAAATACATCATGCCATCGCGTGGAATAACATCACCGAAACAGCCACGCAGGAGAATTTATCCTGTCTGATCACGCCCTCCACAGACTGGGCTGAAGCGGCCCGTTTGCTGAAAACCGTATTGCAAAAGACATGGTACGAATACCTGCTGGAAACCGCCGTGAAAGCGCATCCTGCGCTGCGCCGGTTCGACAGGGCAGGGCACGAAGAGCTGGTACAGCAGTTCCGCCGCCTCGACGCCATGAACTTACAGTATAACCGTGCCCGTGCCGCCCTCAGCCACTGGGAGCAAATGCCCCGTATGGAAGCAGGCGGACAGGTGAACATCATCCGTACGGAATTCAATAAAAAAGCCCGGCACATGCCGGTGCGCAAACTCATGAAAGAAGCCGGCCTGGCGATACAGGCCATCAAACCGGTGTTCATGATGAGCCCCTTGTCTATCGCTAATTTCCTGCCACCGGCGACGCTGGAATTTGATCTGGTGATATTTGACGAAGCCAGTCAGGTAAGACCGGTAGAGGCGCTGGGGGCCATTCTGCGTGGCAAACAGCTGGTCGTGGTAGGAGATACCAAACAGCTGCCGCCTACCAGCTTCTTTGACACACTGACCAAAGAAGTGGAAGACGAAGAGAACATTACCGCTGATATGCAGAGTATCCTCGGCCTCTGCGACGCGCAGGGTGCGCCGCAACGTATGCTGCGCTGGCATTACCGCAGCCGTCATGAATCGCTGATCACTTTATCGAACCACGAGTTTTATGAAAACAAGCTGGTGATATTCCCCAGCCCCGGCTCTAAAGACAGCCGTGGCCTGGTGTTTCATCACCTTCCTGATACAGCCTACGACCGCGGTAAAACCCGCTCCAACCCCAAAGAAGCGGAAACCGTGGCGGATGCTGTGATGGAACATGCGCGTCGGCATCCGGGACTGAGCCTCGGCGTAGTGGCGTTCAGCACTTCCCAGCGGGAAGCCATCACCGTAGCGCTGGAAACACGCCGCCGCAACAATCCGGAGCTGGAATCGTTTTTCCGTCAACATGCCGACGAGCCCTTCTTTGTAAAGAACCTCGAAAACGTGCAGGGCGATGAACGTGACGTGATTTTCATCTCTATCGGTTACGGCCGTACGGAGGAAGGGTATGTAGCGATGTCTTTCGGTCCGCTCAACAATGAAGGCGGAGAGCGCAGGCTCAACGTACTGATCACCCGCGCAAAGTCGCGCTGTGAGGTGTTCACCAACCTTACGGCAGATGATATTGATCTTAACCGCACCCAGAGCAATGGTATTGCCGCGCTGAAGAACTTCCTGTACTACGCGCAGCATGGACGGCTCAATACGACCGTGGAAACCGGTCGGCCGGCAGACAGTCCTTTCGAAGAAAATGTAGCCGCCAAACTGGAGGAGAAGGGATACATCGTCAGGAAACAGGTGGGCTCCCGTGGTTTTTATATTGATCTTGCTATCGTAGATCCGGATAATCCGGGCCGTTATATCCTGGGTATCGAGTGTGATGGCGCCGCATATCATTCCGCCCGCTCCGCCCGTGACCGCGACCGGTTGCGGCAGCAGATGCTGGAAGCCATCGGCTGGAAGATGTACCGTATCTGGAGCACCGACTGGTTCCGCAACCCGGCGAAAGAACTGGACCGGCTGGTAGCCGCTATCGGGGCCGCTAAGTCCGCGCTCAGCCTAGATGATCAGGACGTTGAAGAGGAAGCGCCGCCGGCAGTTGCGCCATTACTGAAGAGGGAAGTGGTGGCGGAAGACACGGACGAAACGCAGATGTATGAAATAGCTACATTACCGGAAGAGATCAAAGACCAGGAGTTCCACGCCGCACCTATTGGCAGTTTGTGTAACTGGATAGAGCAGGTGGTGAACGTAGAAAGCCCGGTCCACTTCGATGAGCTGGCCCGTCGCATGGTGGAAGCAGCTGGTATTACGAGGGTAGGCCCCCGCATCCGGGAGATCCTTCGTCATGCCGTAAGACATTCCGACGCGAACAAACGCATCAAAATAAAAGGACAGTTCCTGTGGCATACCGCCCTGCCAGAACCCGTGGTACGTAACCGCAGCCTGCTGCCGTCTGCCGCCCGTAAGATCAACTATATTTCTGTAGAAGAAATGGGCGTGGCGCTGGAAAAAGTGGTGAAAGACGCTATTGCCATCCAACGGGAAGACGCCGTTCCTTTTATCGCTAAAATGTTCGGCTACAGCCGTGTTACAGAAGAGATGAAAGAAGAAATCCTGAAGGCAATCGACGCCGGCATCGCCAACAACGTGGTGCAGGTGGAAGGCGATCTGCTGAAAGTATAAACGAACAATCAGTGTATCGGAAACGGACATGTGTATATTTATTATTATACATATGTCCTTTCTTTTTATAGCCGGGGCCGCGTGGCATACTTTTGACAGCCCTGGTCACGTGAGGAGGAAGTAGTGGGAGGTGTCACCCTAAACTGTAATCACATGTTCCGGAATTATCTGTTGATAGCCTGGCGTAATCTGTCCAGGTACAAGTATTACACGCTGATCAATATTGCCGGACTGGCCATTGGCCTGGCTACCTGCTGGCTGTTGCTTTTATATGTGCTGGGAGAGACCAGCTATGAAAATTTTTTCCCCAATAAAGATCGTGTATACCGCACAGTAAATGATGCTGCCTGGGCCGGTGGCCGGCTCAATGTAGCTACCACATCGGCTCCTTTTGCCTCTCTGTTAAAAAGAGACTATCCGGAAATAGAAGAAGTGACGCGGGTATTAACCGACGGTGGCAGCCTGTTGGAATACAACAGCAAAAAAATGGAGGTGGGAGACATCTTTTTGGTTGACAGCACTTTTTTGAAGGTGTTACCTTTTCCGCTGCTGGAGGGCGATGCGGCGGCATGTCTCACACAGCCTAATGGACTGGTACTTACCCGGTCGCTGGCAAAGAAAATGTTTGGTGACCCGATGACTGCCATGGGAAAAATGGTCCGTACAGAAGACAGCGCTTTTGTATTTCAGGTGACCGGGATCATGGAAGATGTACCGGCCAATACACATATGTCTTTCAGCGCGCTACGGGTAATGCCGGCTAATTATAATGCAGACGGCTGGCAGAATTTCGACGTATATACGTACCTGTTATTACGCAAAGGCGTAGATGCCAAAGCGCTGGAAGCCAAGCTGCCACAGTTCGGAGAGCGATATGTAAAACCTCATATGGGAGAAGTGGAGTATCGTATGACGTTACAACCGCTGCCTTCCATTCACCTGCATTCACACCTGGGCTATGAGATGGGACCGAATGGTAATGTACTCTACGTATATGTGTTCCTGTTTGTGGGATTGCTGATATTGGTCATTGCCTGTATCAACTATATGAACCTGGCCACCGCTCGTGCCGTAGGTCGTGTGAAAGAAGTGGGCGTGCGCAAAACGCTGGGGTCAGGCAGGGAGGAAATAGCCAGTATGTTTCTCGCAGAGTCTTTGCTGCTTACCCTGGTATCCGCTGTGGTAGCCTTTGGGCTGGTCGTAGTGGCGTTACCGTATTTCAATGGTTTCGCGCACCGTCAGTTGGAGTTGTGGCAGTTTGGCGTAGTCCGTACTATTGGTGCTATTTTCCTGTTGGTGGCTTTCGCCGGGTTGATGGCCGGTATTTATCCGGCCGTGTTCATGTCCGGTTTCCGCGTGATCAGTGCGCTGAAGGGGCGGTTGAGCGGCAGCAGTCATGCCGGTTTCCGCAAGGGACTGGTCACTTTCCAGTTTATGATCGCTATTGTACTGACGGCCAGCACGCTGATTGCTTATGATCAACTGCAATATGTGATGCACACCAATCTGGGCTTTAACAGAGAGCAGTTGTTGTCTTTTCATATCAGTGACGTGCAGGCGCGGAAAAATATTCCCGCCATAAGACAGCAGCTGCTGGGCAATCCATTGATACTGGAGGCATCTGCGGTCAGCAACCCGATAGGGCGGAATGATCTGGGTACCACTGGTTATTTTGTGGAGCAGGGGGGTAGTATTTCGCAATCGTCGATACTCGCGCAAAGCCTCATGGTAGACGCCAATTTCCTGAAAACGATGGGCATCACTTTGCAGCAGGGCCGCAATTTCTCCGATACCGGCGAAGCTGATCGTTTTCATGCAGTACTGGTGAATGAAACACTGGTGAAAAATTTTCAGCTGAAAGATCCGATTGGCAAGCGGATACAATTTAAGATAGATAATAAAGGCACCCGGGCGGAACGCATTATCACCGGTGTGGTGCGGGATTTTCATACCTATTCACTGCAACATAAAATAGCCCCGCTGGTGATGCAGATGGCGCCTTTCCCGGAAATGGAAGATAATATGTACGTGCGGGTTAGTCCCCAAAATATCCCTGCGGCGTTGGCGCATATTGAAAAGGTGTATCAGCATTTTGATGCCGCCCATCCGTTCAGCTACCAGTTTCTCGATGATAATTTTGCAAAGCAGTATGTCGGAGAGCAGCAGCAGGAGAAAATATTTCTCTTGTTTACTGTGCTGGCGCTGTTCATTGCCTGCCTGGGCCTCTTTGGTCTGGCGGCGTTTATGGCGGTGCAACGTACACGGGAGATAGGCGTACGCAAGACGCTGGGAGCTTCAGCAGGCAGCATCGTAAAGATGTTGTCGCAGGATTTCCTGCGGCTGGTGCTGATAGCTGCCGTACTGGCGTTCCCGTTATCCTGGTGGATCATGGACCGCTGGCTGCAGAGCTTCGCTTACCGTACCGGTATCAGTATATGGGTGTTTGTGCTGACAGGCGTGGGCGTTACCATAGTGGCGCTGCTGACGGTCAGCTACCATGCGCTGCGTGCGGCTATGGCCAATCCGGTGAAGAGCCTGCGGGCCGACTGATTATGCCGTCCGGAAGCAGCGCATGCTGATGCTGCCGTTCTGAATTTCTTCGTAGGTAAATTGAATTTCTTCGTTTTTATTGACCAGTCCGAGCGTATACAGCATCGGGAGGTAGTGGTCGTTCGTTGGAATAGACAACTGTGCTGCCGTTCCCAGGGTGTGGTAGTTGATCAGGTCGTTGAATGCCTTTTGTTCCAGTTTTTCTTTTACGAGATGATCGAAGGAGATGGCCCAGTCGAATGGTTTGGCGTTGTCGGTGAATACGATCTGGCGCAGGTTGTGGACGATGTTACCGCTGCCCATGATGAGCACTCCTTTGTGGCGGAGGGCCTGTAGTGCTGCTGCCAGTTTAAAATGATATTCCGGTGGCTGGTGATAGTCGATGCTTAACTGATAAACCGGGATGTCCGCCAGTGGATACATGTGTTTGAGCACAGTCCAGGCACCGTGATCTAGGCCCCAGTGATCATCTTCCACAACTTTGGTAGCGGTGATGAGGTCTTTTGTTTCGCGGGCTATGGCAGGAGCGCCGGGAGCAGGGTATTGCACTTCGTACAGCGCTTCCGGGAAGCCGCCGAAATCATGGATCGTTTGTGGTTGTGGCGCTACCAGTACGTGTGTGCCTTTGGTCAGCCAATGGGCGGAGATCACCAGGATGGCGCGTGGTTTATCCGGAATTTGTTGCCCCATTTGCGTGAGTGCCCGGGTGAAAGCGTTGTCGCTGATGCCGTTCATCGGGTTACCGTGCCCGATAAACATAACGGGCATTGCTTTGTCAGCGGTTTTCAGGTCGCTGGTAATATGATGAAAACCCTGTAAATCCATTTGGTTATTTAGTTATTTGATTATTTAGTTGGTGCTTTTAGTGAGCACTGTTTTGTCAGGGAAGCCGGAAAATGACAAAATATCAAAATGACAAAATATCAAAATTTGTTGGCGAAATCCGCCAGCGTCATATGTTCCAGTTTCCGTAGTAAAGCCCCTTCAATGTCTTTGTACAGGTCGTCGAGGTGCTGATTGATCTGTTTGCCTACCGCGCAGTCCGGGTTGGGATGGTTACGGCTGTTGCCCAGCAGGGAGGTTTGCTGTACCGCATGATAAATATCTGACAGCAGGATGGTGCCCGCGGGTTTGGCGAGCGTGGCGCCTCCGTTCTTACCTTCTTTGCTTTCTATCATGCCGTGGTTGCGCAGGTTGCTGATTTCCTTTCTGACGAGTACCGGATTGATGTTGATACTACCGGCGATGTAGTCGGACGACAGTAATGTCCCGCTTTCCCTCGCCAGGAGCGTCAGTATGTGTAAGGATATGGGAAACCGGGCATTATTCATTCTGTAATTCTATTTATTACAGTACAAAGGTACACCAAACGATGGGAAAGGAAAAATTTATCCTGACGGGCAGGGTGGCGGCTATCGCCGGGTAAAGAAATAGATGATACTGGCGATGATCAACAGAATGATAATCAACGCAATAACACAACCGTTGCGGCTGGGCTTCCTGACGGCGCTGGTCAGTCCACGTGCCTGCAGGAGGGCCTCCACGGTATCTTTGGACTGTTGAAGGGTAGTTTTGGTGTCTGGCAGTTTGTTGACCTCTGTGTAATAGTATTTGATGCCATGTAGCTTACCGGCGCTGAGGCATATCTGGATGGCCTTTTCGGCGATCGTGCGTACAGCGGTGGTAGTTTTGCCGGGAGTGCCGTCGTGTTCAGGAGTAATCACCCGCTGGCAGCTATGGCAGATGACCATTACATTAAATGGATCTTTTTCGGGAACAGTGCGAATCAGCTCTTTGCTGCCGCAGTAGGGGCAGATAGTTGGTGGAATTGATGTCATTAATAGTTTTTAGGATTCCTTAAAATAAGGAAAAATTACGAATTGGGGGTAGAAAGGTGTGTGCCTTCCTAAAAGCAAGGGGTAAAGCGGGATAAATGATAAGGAGGTTGCTATAGCGGCGACTGCTGTATGAAAGGGAGAATGCGGACCTATCCACGAAACCCGGGGCTGAAGCCCTGGGTTTATGGGGCAAAAAAAAGACAACAGGCCGATCTTTTGATCCGGCTTGTTGTCTTTTAGCGTATCCTTTACGGATTATTGTTTCTTCAGGTGGTCTTTAAACACCTTTTTGAATTTCTCCAGTTTAGGTTTGATGACGAAGGTGCAGTAGGGCTGCCGTCCGTTCTGATTGTAATAGTTCTGATGGTAATCTTCGGCTTTATAGAAGGTGGTCATCGGGGCAATTTCTGTCACGATAGGCTTATCATACGCGCCGGCGTCCTGCAGCTTTTTCTTATAGAACTCCGCTTTTTCCTTTTGCTCGGGCGTATGGTAGAAGATAACGGACCGGTATTGGGTACCTACGTCGTTGCCCTGGCGGTTAAGCTGGGTGGGATCGTGGCTTTCCCAAAAGGCCTGTAGTAGTTCATCGTAACTGATTTTGGCCGGGTCGTAGGTGACCTGGATAACTTCAGCGTGGCCGGTGTTACCTTCACAAACCTGTTCGTAGGTGGGATTGGCCACCGTGCCGCCGGCATAGCCGGATTCCACTTTGAGTACCCCATCGAGGTATTGAAACTGGGCTTCTGTACACCAGAAGCAGCCGCCTCCGAAAGTGGCTTTTTCTACATGTGTATTATTGGGTATTTCCATATCTCCGGGAACTTTTTCTTTTTTGTTCTGCGCACAGGCGAACAAGGCCAATGTTACGAAAAAGATGAATATTGAGTATTTTCGCATAAAATATTTATTTAAAAATGCTGTCTTTTTAACATATGTAAAATACAGCACTGTAGCGGTATTTCAGGGTGTTTACTTATTTTTGCATCCCCTGTGTCAATAATAATTTACGTAAAAAATGATGCAGGTTAAGCGACAAGTTAGTAACTTTAACATTCTTTTTTAGCCAGAAGGAACCCATTAAGGGCCTGAAAGCCCTCAAAAAAGTAGTCAGCAGCAGCAGCAATATAGATAGAAACACCGGGCAACCGGATACTATTGATAGTACAATGACAAGCCGATGAGAAAGAATTAATTTATTTCCCAGCATACTTCTTCCCAGGCAGCTACAGCGCTTAGTGTAGCAGCATATATGTTTATTTATTGGCTCCGGCGTAAAGCCGCAGCACATTCGTTTTAACCGGCAGCATACTTCTGTTGTTGTAAGTTTATGCCGTTCAATTAAATATATTATCACTTGAAATATTTTCCTGAGTCTGCGTTAGTGCAGTTGGAATTCGATAAAATACAGGCATTGCTCCAGGACCACTGTAAAACGGAACTGGGCACGCAAATGGCTATTGATCTTCGTTTGCACACGCATATAGACTACGTAAAAGCCGCCCTGCAACAGGCGCATGAATACAAACAGCTGATTCTGTTGCAGGAGCATTTCCCCAATGATCACGTCCTGAACCTGCATACCGAGTTAAGGTTGCTGTCTATCCAGGGCGCCGTATTGACCGGTGATCAGGCGATGTCCATCCGCAAACTGGCGGAGAGCATGCACAGCATCGTCCGGTTTTTTGACCACGACCGCCGTATTCAGTATGGTGGCCTGTATGATGTGATCAAGGACACTTATTATGAGAAAAAGATCACGGCACTGATTGATGAAGTGCTGGATGAAACCGGGCAGGTGCGCGACAACGCTTCCCCTGAACTGGCCAGGATCCGTATCTCCCTGTTCCGTAAAAGAACAGAACTACGCCGCGTATTTGAGCGTATCCTCCAGAAGCTGCAGAAGCTGAACTACCTGGCCGACCAGGAAGAGGCTTTCCTCAACGGCAGAAGGGTGGTGGCCATCTACGCCGAAAACAAACGTATGATCAAGGGTATCATCCATGGCGAGTCCGATACCCGCAAAACCGCTTTCCTCGAGCCCGAAGAAACGATCGAACTGAATAACGATATCCAGTCGCTCGAAAGAGAGGAAGGCCGGGAAGTATACCGCATCCTGAAGGCGCTGACAGGCTCCCTGAGCGGTTATAATGAGCTGCTCAACGGCTACCACCAGATACTGGGCATGTACGATTTTATCCGGGCGAAGGCCAAACTGGCGCTGGACATGGACGGTAACTACCCGTCGCTGGTGCCACACGCCCAGCTGCACCTGGTACAGGCTTACCACCCGCTGTTATTATTATATAACCGCAAAAACAGCAAGCCTACTGTACCGGTCAACATCAGTCTGGATAAAGACGCGCACATACTGGTGATCAGCGGTCCTAATGCCGGTGGTAAAACGGTGACGCTTAAAACCATTGGCCTGATACAGCTCATGCTGCAGTCCGGCCTGTTGGTACCGGTGCATCCGTCTTCCCAGCTGGGCATCTTCAAACAGCTGATGATCCACATCGGGGATACCCAGTCGCTGGAATTTGAACTGAGTACCTATAGCTCTCACCTGAAGAATATGAAGTATTTCATGGAGACCGCCAATGGCAGGACCCTGTTCTTCATCGACGAGCTGGGTAGCGGTTCTGACCCTAACCTGGGTGGCGCTTTCGCAGAGGTGATCATGGAGGAACTGGCCAAGAAACATGCTTTTGGCGTGGTGACGACCCACTACCTCAACCTGAAAGTGATGGCCAATAAGGTAAAAGGCATCATCAACGGGGCTATGGGATTCAATGAACAGACCCTCATGCCCATGTATAAACTGATGATCGGTAAACCCGGCAGCTCCTATACCTTTTCTATTGCTGAAAGGATTGGCCTGAACCCGGCACTCATTGCCCGGGCCAAAAAACTGGTAGACGAAGGTCATTTCCAGCTGGATAAACTGCTGAACAAAGCGGAACAAGATCTCCAGAAAGTAGAAAGCAAAGAGAAAGAGTTACAGAAGCTGGTGAAAGAAAACGAGAAGCTGAAGCGGGAATATGAAATGTTGGCAGATAAAGAGAAAAAACATCAGCAGATCACTTTCCTGAAACTGCAAAATCAGATCAAGGAAACGGACCTGGCTTATCTGAAAGACATGGAACGCAAGCTGAAGCAGATTGTAGTAGAGTGGAAACGTGCCGGCGACAGCAATGATAAAGAGAAAGTGATGAAACAGGCAGAGATATTGCTGTTCCGTCGCAGGGAAAAACAGATCAACGAAAAGCACAATAAAAAAGTGCAGGACAAGTTTGAAGAGGTGGGCCGTGACGTGCAGGTAGGTGATCAGGTGAAAATCCTGACCAATCGCCAGGTGGGCCGCCTGATAGAAATCCGGGACAAACGCGGTATTGTACAGCTGGGTAATATTCCGATCAACGTGAAGTTGAGCGACCTGGTGGTAGTACAGGAAAAGCCGAAAGAGCCCGTTGACTGATCACTTCAAAAAAAGTATCCACATGGAAGTAACAAAAGCAGGAAAGATAGCAGATATACCCATGTACCGTCTTGAAGACTGTGTGAATGGCATGCCCTTTTTTATCGGTAAGATAGATGGTTGTGATGAAGAGGAGATAGAGCACTGGGGGACGCCGCACCGTCATAACGGATTCAGTATCGACATACTGCTGAAAGGAACTATCCGGCAAGCGATTGACTTTAAACAATATGAAGTGAGTGCACCCGCCATCATGCTGATGGAACCTGACCAGGTCCATCAGCATGCGATGGGGGATGATGTGGAGTTGATTAATATATCTTTTACACCAGACTTCCTGGTCCCTGAAATGCAGGGCGTGATCAGCTGCTGGCATTGTATTTTTAATTCCGGTATGGTGCCGCTGACGGACGAGCAGCTGGACGAACTGCTGGTTTATGCCCGGCTGCTGAAGCAGGAATACGAGAGCGACAAAGCGCGTAAGGAAGCCGTGCTGCGTAACCTGCTGAATGCGATGGTGATCACTATCGGCCGTATTTCGGAGCCTTCCAATGCGTGGCTGAACGGAGAAAATTCGCAATACAATATGGCGCGTCAGTTTAAAGTACTGGTGGACCAGCATTTCCATGAGAAGACGCAGGTGTCTGACTATGCTGAGATGTTGTTTGTAACGCCCGGACATTTAAATGACACCGTGAAAAGTCTGCTGGGCAGAAACGCCAAATATGTGATCGATGAAAAAAGGACGATGGAAGCAAAACGGTTATTATACTGGGGCGAACACTCTGTAAAACAGATCGCTGCGCGCCTGAATTTCGAGGATGATGCTTATTTTAACCGCTTTTTTAAAAAACATACCGGACTTACGCCAGCCTCGTTCCAAAAGACGACCCGTGAAAAGTACAATTAAACCCGTAATAATTTAAACGTCCGTTAACATTATTATACTAATTTTGCATCGTTGTCAATAAAGAAATGATGTTGCCCGTGCATCATTTAAAAAATTTGAAAACCATGGATATTCATTAGCAGCACAACTGCAATGCCCTTTCTTTTTATTATTTATTTACAGAAGTAACATTTTGTTGCGTGCTTACGTATAACCAGCTGTGGCGTTATGCGTGGCCCGAAGCCGCAACGTTGACTGCCTGTACTTTCCTCCTGAACGCTGTTTACTAAAACTGCTGCTGTGAAGCAATGTGAGTTGTATTGTCTTCGCAACGAAGAGGAAAAAAATTGTCGTATGATTAAAAAAACAAGTATGAAACCAAAAAGATCCGTTTTTGCAAACTTGCCGGCAGGCTTACTCTATAGTGTCGTAATTCTTTCCCTGTTGTCTGGCTGCGGCGCTTCAGAGGCGCACATGGAAGGACAGCAGGCGGCAGCTTTACCGGTATTGAAACTGAATGCAGTGCCTGCCACTACTTACCGCGAATACAGCGCAACGCTGGAAGGCCGTACTAATGTGGACATTCGTCCGCAGGTGGAAGGTATACTTGATAAGATTTATGTAGATGAAGGCGCTTTTGTGAAGGCCGGTCAGCCGTTGTTTAAGATCAATGATCGTGTGTACACAGAAGTACAAAGCAACGCAAGTGCCACCCTGCTGGCTGCTAAAGCTAACCTGGAAAAAGCACAACTGGAAGTAGACCGTCTTACGCCGCTGGTAAATAATAATGTAGTAGGCGAAGTACAACTGAAAACCGCGCAGGCCAACTATCAGGCGGCCAAAGCAGCGGTAGCGCAGGCACAGGCCCAACTGGGTAGCGCAGGCATCAATGTCGGCTATACGCTGATCACCGCGCCTGTTAGCGGTTATATTGGCAGAATCCCTTATAAAGTGGGAGCGCTGGTAGGCCGTGCAGAACCGCAGCCGCTGACAGTATTGTCTGATGTAAACCAGATGTACGCTTACTTTTCCATGAGCGAAGGCGACTTCCTGAAATTTAAAAACGAAACCGCCGGTGGCAGCCTTGCTGATAAAGTAAAACAGCTGCCGCAGGTAGAACTGAAACTGGCAGATAATACCATCTACACAGAAAAAGGAAAAATAGAAACCATGGAAGGTCAGTTTGACAAAACCATGGGCGCTATCAGCTTCCGCGCCACTTTCCCGAACGGAGCAGGACTGCTGCGTACCGGCAACACCGGTAAGATCCGCATCCCTGAACAATTCTCCGATGCGGTGGTGATTCCGACCGAAGCTACTTATGAGCTGCAGGATAAAGTGATGGTATTTGTGGTGGCCGACAGCAACAAAGTGACTGGTGTTCCCATTACTATATCCGGTAAAAGCGGTAACTACTATTTTGTGGAGAAAGGGGTGAAATCCGGCCAACGGATCGTTTACTCCGGCCTGGACCGTCTGCATGACGGTACGGTGATCGCTCCGCAACAGATGTCACTCGACAGTTTGCTGAAAGTAAGACCGCTCTAATGTTTCGTGATGCATCCGCAAAGCGGGGCGCCTACCATGAATGGTGTTGCGCTTTGCGGATAACCTTCATTCTTCATCATCTTTTCTGATGATGCTTAAATGCTATTGACATTATGTTTAGAAAATTCATAGAACGGCCAGTATTGGCTACCGTTATATCAATCCTCCTGGTCTTGCTGGGAATACTGGGGTTGCTGACCCTTCCCATGAGCCAGTTCCCGGACATCGCACCGCCCAGCGTAGCCGTAACGGCCTCTTATCCCGGAGCCAACTCCGAGGTGGTGGCCCGTTCCGTGGCCACGCCTATCGAAGAGGCGGTGAACGGGGTGGAGAACATGACTTACATGACTTCACAATCCAACAACGATGGTTCCATGACGCTCAACGTTTACTTCCGTTTGGGCACTGACCCGGACCTCGCTGCGGTGAACGTGCAGAACCGTGTGGCCAAAGCCACCAGCCAGCTGCCGGCAGAAGTGATACAGGCCGGTATCAGCACCCAGAAAGTACAGAACAGTATGATCATGGTGGTGAACCTGCAGAGTGACAAACCGGAGTATAATGAGACCTTCCTGCAGAACTATGCGAAGATCAATATCATCCCGGAAATACAACGTGTAAAAGGGGTTGGTCAGGCGATGGTGTTTGGCGCCAAAGACTACTCTATGCGTATCTGGCTGCGTCCTGACAGGCTGACGGCCTATAATATGTCTCCGCAGGAAGTACTGGGCGCTATCCGCGACCAGAACCTGGAAGCTGCGCCCGGCCGTTTCGGTGAAGGCAGCCAGGAGTCTTTCGAATATGTGATCAAATACAAGGGTAAGCTCAACAAGAACCAGCAGTATGAAGATATCATCCTGCGCGCCAATCCGGACGGTTCTGTGCTGCGGCTGAAAGACGTGGCCCGTGTGGAATTCGGTTCCTTCACTTATGGCAGTGATACCAAAGTAAACAGTAAATATGGTATCGGTATCGCGATCAACCAGACCGCTGGTTCCAACGCGAATGAAATACAGGAAACGATCAACAAGCTGATGAAAAAAGCGGAAAAATCGTTCCCTACCGGTATCGAGTACTTTAATATTTACAGCACCAAAGAATACCTGGATGAATCTATTGATCAGGTGAAACACACACTGGTAGAGGCTTTTATCCTTGTGTTTATTGTGGTGTTCATCTTCCTGCAGGATTTCCGCTCCACCCTGATCCCGGCGATAGCCGTACCGGTGGCCATCATTGGTACCTTCTTTTTCATGAAGTTGTTCGGCTTCTCTATCAACCTGCTGACGTTGTTCGCGCTGATCCTTGCGATCGGTATCGTGGTGGATGACGCCATTGTGGTGGTGGAGGCGGTCCATGCGAAGATGGAAAAAGGGGCGAACCCGCGTATCGCCACGTTGTCGTCCATGCAGGAGATCTCCGGTGCGATCATTTCCATTACGCTGGTGATGTCTGCCGTGTTTATCCCGGTAGGTTTCATGGAAGGCCCTGCGGGTGTGTTCTACCGGCAGTTCGCCTTTACGCTGGCCATCGCCATCCTGATCTCCGCGCTGAACGCGTTGACGCTCAGTCCTGCGCTCTGTGCCTTGATCCTGAAAAATAATCATGCCGATCACGGACAGGAACATGGTAAACTGAATGGTCATGCGCCGCAGCAGAAAAGCTTTGGCAAACGTTTCTTTACTGCTTTCAATACCGGCTTTAATGCCATGACAGAAAAGTACGCCCGCAGTTTGCAGTTCCTCATCAAACGTAAATGGTTGACGATTGGAGGACTGGTGATCATTGGCGGCGTTACTTTCTGGATGATGCGTACCACACCTTCCGGCTTTATTCCCACAGAAGACCAGGGCTTTGCGGTATATGCCGTGACCATGCCTCCCGGTTCTTCACTGGAACGTACAAGACAGGTAGTGGACAAGGTGGAGCATATTGTGAAAGACCTCGAGTCTACCAGCTCTTACCTGAGCGTGTCCGGCTTTAACTTCCTCAGTAACTCCAGCAGTGCCACTTCCGGTGTAGGGTTTATTAAACTGAAGCCGCACGCCGATCGTGGTAAGATCAAAGATATGAATGCGCTGATGGGCATGTTGCAGGGTAAGTTTGCCGCCATCCCCGAAGCCAGCATTTTCGTGTTCAACATGCCTACTGTACCGGGCTTTAGTAATGTGGCCGGTTTTGAAGTGGTATTGCAGGACCGTACCGGCGGATCGCTGGATAAACTGGGTGGCACCGCCTACGGATTTATCGGTGAACTGATGAAACGTAAAGAGATAGCCTTCGCGTTCACCACGTTCAATAACGGTCATCCGCAGTTTGAAATAGAAATTGACGACCGTAAAGCCAAACAGCTGGGTATCGCTGTGGGAGATATCTTGCAGACCATGCAGGTGTATTATGGTAGTATGTTTGCCTCTGACTTCAACCGCTTTGGTAAATACTACCGTGTGATTGTACAGGCCGACGCTGAGCAGCGTAAAGACCCGGGCTCACTGGATGGGGTATACGTAAAAAACCAGTTCGGCGAACAAGTGCCTATCAACACGGTGGTATCACTGAAACGCGTATACGGACCAGAGACCGTGACCCGCAACAACCTGTTCAACGCGGTGACCATCAACGGTCAGGCGAAACCGGGTTACAGTAGTGGTGACGCCATCAAGGCCGTAGAAGAAGTGGCGGCGCAGTATCTGCCGAGAGGTTACACTTACGAATGGGTGGGTATGACCAAAGAAGAGATCAGCGCTGGTAACCAGTCTACCATCATCTTCACGCTGTGTCTGATATTCGTGTACTTCCTGCTGGCAGCACAATACGAAAGTTATATCCTGCCACTGGCGGTGATCCTCTCTATACCGTTGGGTATCTTCGGTGTGTTTGCGTTCATCAACCTGTTTGGTATTGATAACAATATATATGTACAGGTAGGTTTAATCATGTTGATAGGGCTGCTGGCGAAAAACGCCATTCTGATCGTGGAATACGCGGTACAGAGAAGACGCAGTGGCATGGGACTGGTAGCATCCGGTATCCGTGCGGCCCGCCTGCGTCTGCGCCCTATTTTGATGACCTCTTTCGCCTTTATCGCAGGTTTGTTGCCGCTGATGCGCGCTACCGGCTCTTCCGCGCTGGGTAACCGTTCCATCAGTACCGGTGCTGCCGGCGGTATGCTTACCGGTGTAGTGTTGGGCGTGTTTGCCATCCCGGTATTGTATGTGATTTTCCAGTTCCTTCAGGAAAAAATCAGTCGCAAACCTATTGTGACCGAGGAAGAGAAAAAAGCAGAGATGGCCGAACTGGTGCACTAACAGTCAACAGATCTATTACCAGAAACAGAAAAAAGACAGATGAATACCAGATATAGCACATTCATAATTTTGTTGTTGTCCTTAGTTGTAGGGTTAGCAGCTTGCCGGGTTGGCCGTAATTACGAGCGGCCCCCGGTGGCGCTGCCCAACCAATTCGGCAACGTAGCTCCTTCCGACAGCAGTATTGCTGAAATGGAATGGAAAAGATTCTTCAGCGATGTGACCCTGCAGCAGTTGATCGATAAAGCCCTTACCGGCAACTACGACCTGCAGCTGGCCGTGAAAAGGGTAGAAGCGTCACAGGCTTATTTGAAACAGGCCAAAGCCGCCTGGCTGCCAGCGTTCAACGCCACCGCCACGGCTAACACCAACTTCCCGTCCAAGAATAGTTTCACCGGTATGAACCTGAGTAATTTCAACTTCGGTGATCATATTGAAGACTATAACCTGGGGGTGGGGATGTCCTGGGAGATAGACGTATGGGGTAAAATCCGCCGTCAGCGTGAAGCTGCACAGGCCACCCTGTTACAGTCATACGAAGGGCAACGTGCCGTTCAGACCGGCCTGGTAGCCGCCATCGCCAGCAGCTATTTTAACCTGCTGATGCTGGACAACCAGCTGGCCATCGCCAAACGCAACGTAGCGCTGAGCGACACCATCGTACAGATGATCCGTCTGCAGAAGACAGCCGGTGAAGTCACTGAACTGGCCGTACAGCAGGCTATTTCCCAGAAGCAGACCGCAGCCTTGCTGGTACCGCAACTGGAGCAGGGCATCGGCATTCAGGAAAACGCGATCCGCATCCTGACAGGCGAACTGCCTGCACCTATCAGCAGGACCAGCCAGCTGCATGATTTTAAAGTAGCTGATTCCTTACCTACCGGTATTCCTGCCGGTATGGTGAGCCGCCGTCCGGACGTGAGGGCTGCTGAATTGGGCCTGGTAGCCGCCAACGCCCGCGTGGGCGCTGCCCAGGGTAATATGTACCCTTCCCTGAACATCACGGCTAACGGTGGTGTGAATGCTTTCAAAGCCAGCAACTGGTTTACCCTTCCTGCCTCTTTGTTTGGTACCGTGGCGGGCAGTATTACCCAACCTATCTTCCAGCGCCGTGCCCTGAAAACACAGCTGGAAGTAGCTAAAATAGAGCGCGAGCAATCTGTGATCTCCTTCCGTCAGGCAACGCTCAACGCCGTCGGCGAAGTAAGCGATGCATTAATTAAACTGGACAAGCTGAAAACACAGCAGCAGATTGCAGGCGAACAGGTAGCGACTACCCAGCTGGCCGTACAACAGGCACAGATGCTGTTTCGCAGTGGTATGGCCACTTACCTCGAAGTGATCACCGCCCAGTCACGTGCCCTTCAGGCAGAACTGGGACAGGCCGATGTTGACCGTCAGCGCCTGAGCGCGATGGTAGACCTGTACCGGTCACTCGGCGGCGGATGGAAATAGCCATCGACCTAAAAAAATAACAGACAGGCTATCATCAACAGACAGGAAATTAATGAAGATAGCATGGCGATAGTGAATAAAAGACACGCAGAACGAATGTAAGAATCAACAGCAGAACAGTAGCTCAACAGCAAAAAAGTAAGCCAGAATAGAAAGAGGGAGCCCCGTTCAGTTGTATACTGGACGGGGTTTTTCTTTTAGGTTACCCGTGAGAGCCGTTTTGTTACACCAAAAATCAGCAAAGATGAAACAGACTATTTTAGGCGCCGGTGGCGCCGTAGGCGTAGAAGTGGCCAGAGCGCTCACCACCTATACACACGACATCCGGCTGGTAAGCCGGAACCCCAAAAAAGTCAATGCCTCCGACGAACTGGTTAAAGCAGACCTCACCAACCGCGATCATGTGTTCCATGCCGTAGCCGGCAGCGAAATCGTTTACCTGACGCTTGGCTTTGAATATAGCACCAGAGTATGGAAAACAGCATGGCCTGCGTTGATACGGAATGTTATCGACGCCTGCCTCGCGCATCAGGCCAAACTGGTATTCTTTGACAACGCCTACGCCATCGGCGGAAATCATGTACACCATATCACAGAAGATACGCCCTTCCGCCCGTCGAGCCAGAAAGGACAGGTCAGGACCGAAGTGGACGAGATCATCCTGCAAAGTATAGCGCAGCGGGGACTACAGGCCCTCATCGCCAGAGCCCCGGATATTTTTGGTGATATCAAGGTGAACAGCGTATTGATGCACCTGGTATATGATAACCTGGTCAGAGGTGAGAAGGCCGTCTGGCTCTGCAAAGCCGATGTGGTCCACAGTATCGGCTATACGCCGGAACTGGCCAAAGGTACCGTGATGCTGGGCAATACGCCTGATACCTATAACCAGATATGGAACCTGCCCACCGACCCGCAGCGTATCACCGGAAAAGAGTGGATACAGCTGTTTGCCCAGGCATTAGGCAAAAACGATGCGTTTGACGTGTTGCCGGCATCGCTGGTGAAAGAGCTCGGCGTGGACAACCAGATCATGCACGAACTCTTCGAGATGTTGTATCAATACGATCGTGATTATTATTTCGACAGTAGCAAGTTCAATCAACGATTTAATTATACGCCCATGAGCAACGCACAGGCCGTGCAGGAGACCGTGGAGCGGTTAGCTTAGTTTTTTTCAGACTAATACCAGCACCAGCCGGTGGCAGCAGGCCCACATGCAGCTTTTCCGGCTGGTCTGTATTTTTTTGTAATTTTTTTTGGCGATTTTAAAAGACTTATATACCTTTGCGCTCCACTGGAGAGTTGGCAGAGCGGTCGATTGCGGCAGTCTTGAAAACTGTTGACTGTAACAGGTCCCGGGGTTCGAATCCCTGACTCTCCGCTAAGAAGGAAACGATCAATATTGATCGTTTCTTTTTTTTGTGCCCTTCCTCAAATCCTATCGAAACATATTTTGAGAAAAAAGTGTTTTATAGCACGTGGCTACTTCGCCGGAATCAACCCCCCAAATTGTCGTTTCTACACAGTGTTAAATTCTCAAACGAATTCCATCTTTGTATGGCTAATTAAATCAAAACGGCGCTATGAAAACGTATCATCTCTTTATATCAATACTAATAACTGCAATCGTTATGTCTACAGTATCTCCATCTTACGGTCAGCATGTCCAGCCGTCCGAAAAAGGCTATGCATCTGTCAATGGTACCAAGGTTTACTACGAGGTGTATGGCAAGGGTATGCCCGTCATTTTATTGCACGGTGCCTATATGACCATCGATTTGAACTGGGGCGAGCTAATCCCTGAACTGTCAACATCCAGAAAAGTAATTGCTATAGAACTGCAGGGGCATGGGCATACGCCGTTTTCAGACAGGGAGTTATCGCTGAATACTTTAGCCAGTGATGTGGAAGGCGTCATGGACCAATTGAAAATTGACAGCGCGGATATTGTAGGATATAGTTTTGGCGGCAAAGTAGCCTATCAGTTTGCCATACAAAGTCCGAAGCGGTTACGGAATTTAGTGATCATTTCCTCTACATATAAGAGCAGTGGCTGGTTGCCCGAGGTAAACAATGGGTTTAAAGCAGCGAAGCCGGAATTCTTTGCCAATACCCCCATGAAAGCAGCATATGATGCAGTGGCGCCAGATAAAACCAAATGGACCCGCTTCGTAGAGCAGATGATTGCTTCCGGCGCAACGCCATTCGATCTGGGAGATGCCAATATCTCAAAAATCTCCGCACCGGTATTAATCATCGCGGGGGATAATGACGGCCTGGATAAAATTGAGCTGGTAAAAACCTATCAGTTGCTGGGAGGTAATGTGGCCGTAGGCTTTAGCCCAACGCCCAAATCACAACTGGCTATTGTGCCCGGACAAGGACATATCAGCCTGATGAAACAGACGGCAACGATTTTGTCTTACCTGAACGGCTTTTTGAAATAACCCGGCGCCCGGATGTTTCTTTTGTATCTTTATAGATAACCAATTTGGGTTTTAGCAATGAAGCATCACGAGGCGACACCCTGCACGGAATTAGCAGGCTATATCCACGCTTTCTGGGAATTGAAAGGCGATGACGGCGATGGCCAATGGGAACGAATATTTCCTGATGGCCGTCCCGGTATCATTATGAATTTAGGAGCGTCCTGCCGGACAGATAGCGGCTTAGTTACGATGGAGCATGGTAAAACTTACGTGGTAGGCGCTATGACTACTTTTAAGGATAGTTTTATTGATAAGAATACCCATCTGCTGGGCGTGTGTTTAAAACCAGCGGTGTTCTCGTCTTTTTACCACTATGCACCACAAAATGAATTGACCAATCATACGGTTGAATTTGACTTGTCGCATTCATTTGATATGGGTAAGATCAGCAAAGACCCCTATGCTTATCTCAACAGATATTTTCTGGATAGAAAGGGGGGCATCAACCAGTTGCTGCAGTCGGTGCTCGACGATATTCATGTTTATAAAGGAAAGGTAAGCGTCTACGATATTGCGAAGAGGAATTTTACCACGGTCAGGCAGGTGGAGCGGATGTTTAAAACACATATCGGGGTAACGCCGAAGGAGTATGTAAAGATTATCCGTTTCCAGTCAGTGCTGGCTGTGATGAACGAAACAACCAAACCGAAAAGCCTGTCAGATATTGCTTTTGAAGGCGGGTTTTATGATCAGTCGCATCTGACGAATGAGATGAAACGTTACACGGGGCTTACTCCTGCCCGGTTATAATTTTGTCGTGTTTTTCCAAAAAAGTAACTGCACCTGGTATTTATTTTTGTGAAAAGTCTTTAGCATGAAAAAAATCATTTTGAATTTAGCGGTTACTTTGGATGGATTTATTGAAGGGCCAAATGGAGAAGTGGATTGGTGTATTATGGATGATGATATGGATTTTGGCAGCTTCATTGCAAGCATTGATACGATATTTTACGGCAGAGTGAGCTATGATGCCTGGGGGAATTTCCAGCCAGACGAAACGACCAGTCCGGCGGAAAAGGAGATGTGGCAGGGGATTCATTCAAAACAGAAATTCGTTTTCTCGCGTCAAAGCCGGCAGGATAATAAAGCCACGTTCATCCATGCTAATATCGTTGACCAGGTGGCTGACATAAAACGGCAGGGCGGCAAAGATATTTGGTTATATGGTGGGGCAAGCCTTATCAAAACATTTATACAATCAGGTCTTATTGATGTATATAAAGTATCGGTACATCCGGTGGTTTTAGGAACCGGTAAACCCTTGTTTGAAGACTTAAAGGGGCGGATAGGTTTACAGTTGACCAATACCCGGGTTTTTAAATCGGGGGTGGTGGAACTTACCTACGAACCAGTTAGTTAGACAATAAGGCGCTTTTATTTTTTGGGCGCGGGCCAACAAAAAATGAAAGCGTTTCCCATTTTTCGCGGAAATTTCCCAGTCACGCTACCTTGCAGTTTTTTATTATTTGGGAGTTATCAAATAACTTTGCCCTAATAACTGCATAAGTATGAGGATAGCTATTAATGGTTTTGGGCGTATTGGCAGGATATGTTTACGCGTGTTACTGCAAAGAAAAGGAATTGAAGTAGTGGCAATAAATGATCTGGCAGATACTCCAACATTGGCACATCTTTACTGTTACGACTCCGTACATGGGCCGTATGAAGGTGAGGTAGAGGCTACTGCGGATGCTTTGATTGTTGACGGGAAACCGATTCGTATTTTAAGTGAGCGTGATCCGCTGAAGTTGCCCTGGGCTGCCCTGGATATTGATGTGGTAATCGAATCGACCGGTAAGTTTACTACGAGGGCTGCAGCTGAATTGCATTTGAAGGCCGGAGCCAAACAGGTTATCGTGTCAGCGCCATCGCCTGATAAAGATATTCCTACGGTGGTATTAGGGGTGAACGACCATCTGATAGATCTTACCTCACCAATATTGTCCAATGCGTCGTGCACCACTAACAACGTAGCACCGATGGTAAAGGTTTTAGACGATAACTGGGGAATCATGGATGGATATATTACGACCGTCCATTCTATGACCGGAGATCAGAACCTGCATGATGCGCCACATAGAGACCTTCGCAGGGCGCGTGCTGCATCGGCATCTATTATACCCACGTCTACAGGTGCTGCCAAAGCCATCACTAACATATTTCCGCATTTGGAAGGTAAAATGGGCGGTGCCGGGATACGGGTGCCGGTTTTGAATGGTTCCCTTACCGATTTTACCTGCATCCTGAAAAAACAACCTAAAGATGTCAATGAAATCAACGCCAGGTTTAAAGAGGCGGCGCAGACGTCGATGAAGGGGGTGCTGAAATATACCGAAGCGCCCATCGTATCTGTGGATGTTATCGATAATCCTTATTCCTGCACGTTCGATGCCTTATTAACTTCGATTGTGGGCGATTTGGTGAAAGTTGTGGGCTGGTATGATAATGAATTCGGATATTCTAACCGTTTAGCTGATTTAGTGGTGCGCATTGCGGAACTGCAACATCAGGCTGCGGCGACAAGTAAATAGATGCTCCACCTGCAAAACAGGAGGAGTTTAGCGAAAAATCAGGAGCCTTCGGATCTGCATCCGAAGGCTTTTTATTATACCAGTTTATTCCTGAGATACGCCGATATCGCTACGATGACCTCTTTGCCCTGATCTATGACACCTCCCATCTGAAAGAAGCCATGTATCATTTTGGGATATAGCTTTTCTGTCACTTCTACATTTGCCTGGCGAAGCTTTTGGGCATAGTTCATAATTTCATCCCGCAGCGGATCGTATTCTGCTGCGATCATGAAGGTATCGGGCATGCCTGACAGGTCATTATTGTATATCGGGGCCGCCTTGATTTTATCGTCCGTATAATAATTCCATAACTCAATACCACTCTTGAGGGTTACGATAGGACCTTCCGCGAAGGTAGACCAGGAGGGCGTTGTAAGGGAGGAGTCGGTAGCAGGGTAGATGAGTACCTGGCATACGATGTCGGATAGTTCTCCTGCAACGGCGGTAGCCAATGTACCTCCCGCGCTATCACCGGCCACGGCTATACGATGATGGTCTATTCCTAATTCCGTGGCATGGCCTATGGTCCACCGGGTAGCGTCGATACAATCATGCAGGCCATTCGGGAAAGGATATTCAGGGGCCAGCCGGTAATCCACTGAAATGATCACCATCCCTGATAAATTAGCGAGCTGCCGCAGTGGACGGTCGTGTGAGTCGAGGCTTCCCTTGAAGAACCCGCCGCCATGAAAATACATGACCGCGGGCAATGTTTTTTCACCGGAAGGTCTGTAAATTCTAATGTTGATTTTTCGATCGGTGAAATCGAGTGTCCTGTTTTCGACGCTGAATACAGCTTCCTCATCTCCGGCCAGCGGCACCAGCCTTTCGTAGAATTCTCTGGAAGCCTGCAATCTGTCTGCTATATGCGTAACCCTCACTGCATCCATGTAGGCCAGCGCTTCCTGTACCTGTGGTAGAATTTCCATAGTGTATTCGTTTTACAGGCAAATTTCCTTCCCTCAGAGATATAAGTAAAATAGCTTATTTTATGAGCGGTCATAAAAACAATTATAACTTTGGGGTATGGTAAATCTGGAATGGTACCGAACATTTAAAGCTGTATATCAAACAGGGTCGCTGACAGCTGCATCGAAGATTTTGTTTATCTCGCAGCCTAATGTGAGCCAGCATCTCGCTTTGCTCGAAGCGCACGTGGGACAGCCGCTGTTTGAACGGAAGCCGAAAATAGTGCCTACAGACTATGGCAAATTGTTTTACACGCAGGTAGTGGTGCCTTTGGAGATGCTGGAGGAGGTAGAAGAGGGCTTTCAGGCAGCCAGCTTAAAAAAGCAGGCATCTATTATCCGCATGGGTGTGGTACAGGAATATTTTCAGTCGGTATTATCTGAAAAGGTGATGGCCATCGATGCCCATCTTGTTTTCTCTTTTGGCAATACCAGAGAGCTGCTGACCAGATTGCACAAAGGCACATTGGAATTTGTGGTCGCAACAAAACTGACTGACTATAAGCACCTTGTTTTTGAGCCTGTCAGGCAGGAGACTTTTGTCATCGCAGGCAGTAAAACAGTTGACACTACTGAGTTTGAGCGTTATGTAAAAAACGAAGACTGGGAAAAGGCGGAAGCCTGGTTGTTGTCGCAGCCCTGGGTGGCCTATACCTCCGATCTTGCGATCATACGCAGGTTCTGGCAGAAGAACTTCGACAAACGTCCGGTTATCAAACCGTCTTGTGTGATACCAAACATGAGCTTTATCCTGCAGTCGCTGAAGCCTTCTACTGCTTTGACCATCGCGGCAGACTACCTGCTGGATGATGATCTGAAAGTGATCTGGAGTGGAAGGGTAGCTACCGCAAATACCCTGTATCTGGCTTATGATAAAACCAGGGTTACGGACGAGCAGGTGAAGCGGATGAAAGAATTTTGCCGATAAACCATCGTTTTTGTTTAGTTTTCACCCATTGTATTATTGTAGCATTATATGAAATATTTTTTATCGTTATTCCTGTTACCCCTGATGTTCTCCTGCCAGGGACAAACCAACCCCAAATATGTAGGTGAGCCCAACAGCACATTCCAGCTGGATAAAATTACTTTCGCTGAGCAGCCCGACACCCTGCTTTCCAAAGTAGCGCGGTACTACAAGCTGCCGGAGGATGACGGCTATTTTAATGATACCATCAAACAATTCATTAAAACCGGTACGCTGTATCATATCTATCGGATAGTGCCGAAGCATGTAAGTGCCGGCATGTTTGCGTTTAGTACCTTGAAGTTGCCAGCCGGGCAGATCGTCGATTTTTATGTGGACCCATCTCAAAAGCTGAGAAAGCTGGAGTTGTCTGTGTATATGACCGAAGCGGAATACAAGCAGTTAATAGCAGCTGGTAAAGGTCTGAAAGATGTTACCCCGGATAATGTCAGGAAATTCAATCAGGGTAAATATGTCATCTATCAACAGGATGAAGATCAAAAGCAAACAACATTATACTGCCTCGATAACCGGAAAGAGAATGAGCCGGGTAAGGATTATTTTCTGCGAATAGCGATGATGAGCCTTCAAATAAAGACAGATAGGTTTTACCAGCGGTTGCATACGGATATGGAGGCCGCAGGAAAGAAATAGGCGGATTATCCGACAGGATTGGTAATCCGCAGAGAGATTGCGTTTTATGCTATTTGTAATACTTTTTCGTAATCGTATTTTTTATACTTCTTTTCCAGCTTCGTCTCCTGCTCAAATTTTATCATTTCATTTTTAAACTGTACTCTAAGCCACAAATCAGCAGGAGTATGAAAGAAATGCCCAAATTTTAAGGCCAGTTCCGGATTGAACTTTCTATCTTCTTTATAATATTTGTTCAGATTAGCAAGATCAATTTCAATATAATAGGCGAACTCCCCCTTTTTTAATTTCAAAATACGCAGGAAATCATTGGCAAAATCCCTGATAGATCGCATTTCGTTTGCTGTGATTGTTTGATCTAGAACATAGGATTCCATCTGATAGCGAATGGTCAGCATTTCGTTCCTTATTAGTCGGGCTGTGCTTCGATTGGTATTATGTTCTTTGGCCGCAGCGGCAACTATTGCCTTATGTTTGGCGCTTCTTGCATGACCATCTTTAGGGGCAAGCGTGACGTCTGGTTGGTGGGTTCGTTTTTTCTTTTCCATTGCACAAATTTTTGAATTTATTCTGTTGATTTCAGGTATTTTTCTACGAGCTTTTCCCCGTCTTCATCCGCAATAACCATAGTGGTAGTGGTGCCGATCCGCTTCGCATGGTATCTTGTTGAATACACTTCCATTAGTTTTCGCTCATTTTCCTCCTGCTCTTCCAGGACATCCAATTGAAGGTAAGCTTTGTAATCGTCCCGGCCCAGCCGGACACTCAGCATAAAGGCGTAGGCAATAAGGCAACCAGCGACCCAGTCATACTTCTTTCCTGCATGCCTGTTATGAGGTGCAACTTCTATCATAGATAAATATGGCGCCTTTTTATCAATAAGCTGAAATATCATACAACCTTCTACCGTAAGCGGATCTTCGTCAGTAACCAGGAGATAACCTGTCGCGTTTTTCAATTTTTGAAGTTCTTTGTCAAAATTGAACTGCCAGCCGTCATGCATGGACGGCATCTCCCTGATTGTACCCTTCCTGATTAGGGCTTCAATTTCACTCCCAGATTTAACTTCAAAAATTTTTACCTGCAATTTTGCTTCATTTCGCTGAATATTTTGGTTACTCAAAGATACGTAAAAATTGATTTTGGTACAAATTGTACAAATTTATTGATGCATTTTTCTAATAACATGATGCAAGATGGCGGCTATTGCGGCATATCATCTCCAGGAATATCGTTTGTTATAAATAAAGCACCGTTCCTCCCATTCTTGTCAGAACGAGTGATAAGGTGTCGTAAACAGCATTTTTAATGCCTCCCTATCGGCGGCATCTTCTTCTCTTCACTGTTATTATTCGCTTTCAACGATCCAAATTTCCAACTGAGGGCTATATGGAAACCCCTGTTGAAGTAGTGATTGACTTCTGTACTGCGGAAGCTGGGCGCTGTGGCGGTGCTGCGTTGCAACATACTGGTCTGAAACGGATTGGTGACACCTATCATTACGCTGGCTTTTTTATGGAAGAACTCCTTTTGAGCGGAGATACTATACGACCAGGACGCTGAATTCCTCCCCTGGAGCGTTACGTAGCCATTGCTATAGTCACCGGATGCCTGTAGGGTATAATCTTTCGGCAACGACCACGATACGTTTAAGTTGAAGGAATAGAAGCCTGCCTCGTTTTTCACCTGAAGGGCATCGCTTTTGAACCACACCTGGTACAGCTCGACGCCACCGTTGACACTCAGGCTGCTACTGAGGTCCATGGCGGCATTGATGTTAGCCCCTAATCGCTTGTTAGCGGCAACGTTACGCGGACTGGTACTGGAGATACCGAGGCTGTCTACGGAAGTCAGCATTTCGATAGCGTTGCTGTTGGAGCTGAAGTACACGCTGTTGTTTAAGGTGAAGCCGGAAGGGGCGTTGTAATTATACCCGGCTTCGAGCGTTCTTGTTGTCTCCGGCCGCAGCAAAGGATTGCCGGACGTGAGGTTGCGCGGATCGCTGGCATTCACGAATGGGTTAAGGTCCCATATCCATGGCCTGCGGATACGTTCCGTGTAACTGAATTTCACATCGTGCTGATCGTTCAGTGTTTTGGAGATCAGCAAGCTGGGCACCAGATTGTTGAACGAAGTATGGAAAGACGATGGCGCCCGCCGGAACGCGCTCCCCAGCTTTGTGCCTTCAAAACGAAGGCCGGTGCGGAACAGCCATTTATTTTCGGTTTCGAACTTCAGGCTGGCGTAGGTGGCATAGATGTGCTGAAAGTAGTTCATGTGATCGGAGCGGGAAGGTATCTCTATCAGATCATCGCCACCAGGATTGTGCTCGTTGTTCCGGGCGCTGTAGGAGGTGGAGGCGCTGGTCCTGCTGAACCTGACGCCCGTTTCGAGCACATTTCTTCCGGATAGGTTCAGTGGATGGGTGTAGTCTGCCTGCAGGCTGAAATCCCACGATTTGCTGCTGTTGGGGCCTGATTCACGGAAATAGTTCATCCCTGAAAGGGCATACTGATTGGTGAGGTATTCAGAACGATCGGTGACGTTGCTCACCTGGCCCAGGACCTGTAATTCCTGCACCTTCCGGCGGAATCGTTTTTGGTAGTTGGCAGAAAGCTCATAGTATCCGGAACTGTTTGTCTGACGGCTGTTTTGATTGTATTCCGTGTTGCTCTTGCCATCCTGATAACGGTTGTACAGCGTGCTGCGTGAAGGCCAGGAACCATTCCAGAAAGTAAGGGTGGTACTGATTTTCTGGAGGGAGTCGGCATGCCAGGTAAGACCGGCATCTCCATACAGGCCCCGCTCATGCTGGATGATTTCATTTTGCTGAAACAGTTCTCCTACCGGCTGGTCTTTGAACAGGGAGGTTCTGTTGAGCGTGGAAGTTCTCCGTTCTCTTTGATTGTTGGCATTGATGTTCAGACTAAGCTCCACATTTCCTTTTACTGTGCTCAGGGCGGCGCTGGCCGACTGCTCGAGGTTACCGGCGCTGACGGCTGTTTCCACGCTGGTACCTTTTATCTTCTTTTTGGTGATGATATTGATAACACCGGCGGCTCCTTCTGCCTCGTATTTGGCAGAAGGGGAAGTGATCACTTCAATGGATGCGATGCTGCTGGCCGGAATCATCTTTAAGGCTTCTTTCAGGTTTTTGGCGAAGATGCCGGAAGGGAGTCCATTCAGCAGTACTTTGATATTCGGGTCGCCCCGCATTTTGACTTCTCCATCGGCGCCTACGGTCAACAGGGGAACTTTCCGCAGCACATCGGTGGCGGAGCCGGCTTTGTTGCTGATATCGGCGGAGGCATTGTACACCAGCTTGTCGCCTTTCGTTACTACCAGCTTTTTTTTCCCGCTGATAGTAACGGCATTCAGGTGCTTTGTGCTGCTGACGATATTGGTATCGGGCTGCTGGGATGGCGGTTGCTGTGCATGGGCACTAAGGGAGGCCAGCATACACAGTATGGGTAAAAACAGTAATTTGATAACCGAAGGCATGGATTACAATTGAAATACATGCAAAACAAACCGCTTTGATGTCAACCTGAAAAAATGAATGAGCAAGTACCCGAATAGGATGACCAATGCAGTTCATCATCCAGTTTTGCAGGTTGTATTAAAATGAAAGAGCTTTGTTTTGACTTAAAGTGCAGGTAATGGAGAATAAAGCAAATTGGCTTCGGAGCAGGTTGCTGCAGGAACTGGTCGTATTTATTGCGATGTTCGTCCTCACAATACTGCATGAATGGATGAAGTTGGACTCTTTGATGGCGGTCCTCCAGGCATTGGCATTTTTTATATTGCTGTACGGACAGGCGCAGTTCAATCTATACCTGATATTTCCGCTGGTGATGGCCAGGAGGTATGCATTATACTTTCTGACTTTTGTAGTATCCACGCTGGTAGGCGCCCTGCTGTTGTTTGGACTGGATTATTTCTGGCTCTCTCCACAGTTCTACAAGGAGCCGGATGTGTCTATCCCGATGAACATTGCGTACAACTTTGTGCTGTGCATCATCAGTACGGTGACCATCCTTTCGCTGTTCCTGATACGCCAGTATTCGAGAGAACTACAGAAAAGGAGTGAGGTACAGCTGAAGCTAAGCGAGATGAACATCAAATTCCTCCATGCCCAGCTGAATCCGCATTTCTTTTTTAATATGTTCAATAACCTGTACGGGGTGAGCCTTACTGATCCGGCCCGGACACCGGAACTCATCCTGAAGCTGGCTGACCTGATGCGGTATCAGCTGGAGAACGGTAATAAATCCACGGTGAGTATACGGGAAGAACTACAGTTTATTGATAACTACATTGCTATGGAGCGGGAACGTATCGGGAAACGATGTCAGATCAGCTACGATTTTCCGGAGGACGATGCGTTGCTGCACCAATACCGGATTGCGCCGCTTATCCTGATTACCCTGGTGGAAAATGCTTTTAAACACAGTGTTACTATCAGCCATCCCTGGTTTGTGAATATCAGTGTTTACCGTTATGAAGATGATTTGGTGGCAGATGTGCGTAATTCATTGCCGGATGAAGCGCTGAAAAGTAATTCCACCGGCATTGGGTTGATCAACATCAAAGAGCGGCTGGAGATGCTCTATAAAAACAGATACAGTCTGACCAGCACCAGCGACCATCAGGAATACCGGACAACCCTGACGTTGAGGTTAAATACGACAGAACATGGATAATACGTTGAAATGCATTATTGTGGATGATGAAGAAGGCGCGCACCTGGTATTGAAGCAGTACATTAAAAACCTGCCTAACCTGGAGCTGGCGGAGTCGTTTTTTACAGCGGTGGAAGCCATGGGCTACATGTACAGCAACCGGGTGGATTTGGTTTTTCTGGATATCAATATGCCGGGACTGAGTGGGCTGGAACTATTGGAAACATTGTCGGATCCGCCGTTGGTGATATTAACGACCGCTTACCGGGAGTATGCGCTGGAAGGCTATAAATACCGCGTGGTGGACTATCTGGTGAAGCCATTCAATTTTCAGCGGTTTATGGCAGCTATAGACACCGTTTATTCCAGGCTCCGTCCCAGGATGACCATCGTGAATGAGTCGACCGGCATGCCCGATGCACCTTCGGCTTTTGTGATGCTGAAAGTGGATGGAGAAATTGTGAAGGTGATGTATGATCAGATTGTCTATGTCCGCAGCTGGGGCAACTATGTGAAAGTCGTCACTAAAGATGCTACCTACCTGAGCCCTATGACCACTACGGAAATAGAACAGAAGCTCGACAAGGTCCGGTTCAGGCGGATTCATAAATCCTATATCGTGGCCATGAGCCGTATCAGTAAAATAACCGGTGGCCAGGTAGCGCTTGACGAAGGAACGGTATTACCTATCGGTACGACTTATCGCAGAGACCTGTTGGACAACTTTCAATGATATATCCTTACATTAGTGCAAACAGACGATCATATGACCAGCAGAAGCGAAGCAGAAATGATGGATTTGATCCTTAGCGTGGCAGCGAAAGACCCGCGAATACTTGCCGTATTACAGGATGGATCGCGGTCTAACCCCCATGTGACCCCTGACATATTTCAGGACTTCGACATCATCTATGTGGTGGAAGATATTACCCCCTTCCTGCGAGACCACAGCTGGGTGGATGTTTTTGGAGAGAGAATGATACTACAGATGCCCGAGGACATGGAGCTGTATCCGCCGGCGCCGGAGCTGGAAGGCGCTTTCTCTTATCTGTTACAGTTTAAAGATGGTAACCGTATCGACCTGATGATGGTGCCGCTGGCGAAACTGAGTGCTTTTACGGAAGACAGTTTGTGTAAAGTGCTCTGGGATAAGACCCATGTGTTCTCAGACGCACCGCTTCCGCCGGCCAGTGACGCCAGTTACATCGTGAAAAAACCTTCGGAACGTTCGTATATCGACTGTTGTAATGAGTTCTGGTACACCAACGCCGGTTTGGCTAAAGGGTTGTGGCGGGAAGAAGCGGTATTGGCCAAAGAGCTGATCAATCAGGTGGTCCGCGGTGCGCTGATGCAGATGATGAACTGGTATATTGGTTGCCGTTATCACTTCGCGGTAAACCCGGGCAAGTTGGGGAAATATTACCAGCGTTATCTGGAACCGGAAGTGTACGACAAGTTTATGGCTACCTACGGAGAAGGTGACCTGCAAAGCATATGGCAATCTGTGTATACCACCATGGACCTTTTCAGCGACGTTGCCCGGTTGGTAGCTAAACAATTGGGCTACACTTACCCCCAGGACTGGGACGCTAACGTAAGGGCATATATGCAGCACGTGCAGCTACTGCCCAAAGACGCGGCCCGTATTTATTCACATTAAAACTCATCACATGGAGATAGGCATCGATAGCTTTGCCGCCACCAAATCACAAACGGGCGGCCATAATGCAGCAGCTGATATGCAGGAAATGGACAACCTGCTGGAACGCATAGTCCTCGCCGATCAGGCAGGCCTTGCCGTGTTCGGGCTGGGAGAGCATCACCGCCGCGAGTTCCTGGACTCTGCGTCTACGCTGATACTCGCTGCTGCGGCCGCGCGCACCAAAAACATCAAACTGACCAGCGCCGTCACGGTATTGAGCGCGGCCGACCCTGTGCGGGTGTTTCAGAGCTTCGCCACACTGGATATTATTTCCAAAGGAAGGGCGGAGATGGTCGTGGGGCGTGGATCGTTCATTGAGGCATTCCCGCTTTTCGGGTATGACCTGGACGATTACGACGCCTTGTTCACCGAAAAGCTGGACCTGTTGTTAAAGATAAGAGACCATGAGCGGGTGGAGTGGAGCGGAAAATTCAGGGCGCCGTTACAAAATGCGCCTATTTATCCGCGGCCGGTGCAGGAGCCGCTGCCCATATGGGTAGGTGTTGGCGGCACGCCGCAGTCGTTTGTGCGGGCGGGTTTGCTGGGACTTCCCCTGATGGTGGCAGTCATTGGCGGAGAAACGCACCGCTTTAAGCCGCTGGTAGACCTGTACCGCGAAGCCGGCGCCAAAGCCGGGCATCCGGAAGAGAAGTTGCAGGTAGGGCTGCATTCGCTGGGATATATTGCCCAGACATCGCAGCAGGCGAGGGACGAGTTTTTCCCGGGATACGCGGAAGTATTTACCCGCATCGGGAAAGAGAGGGGCTGGGGACCGGTGACACGTGCGCAGTTTGATGCGCAGAACGGGCCTACAGGGGCTTTGCTGGTAGGCAGCCCGCAGGAAGTGGCGGAGAAAATCAGGCGGCATAGTGAAGCGTTAGGCGGTATCACCCGGTTTACCTTCCAGATGGACAACGCCAATCTGCCACACGATAAGCTGATGAACTCCATAGAACTGATTGGGAAAGAGATTGTCCCACTATTGAAATAGCCCGGTTTAAACCGATATCCTATGAGTATGACCCTGACCGTCAGCACGATTGCTGACAATGACATCCATGACATCCTGAAATGCCCGCTGTTGCAGGAAGTGCTGCTCACCTATGGGGAGGATAAAGATGCCCTCTTTGACGAGCTGGCAGACTATGAAGACATAGACGGTGAAACGGAAACGGCTGTACGCCGTTGGAACCCTGTTACAACGGAGCGGCAGGCTATTCACCTGGTGGGCGTTTTTCAGGCGCTTCACTGCCTGCTAACAGGCCAGCCGGACAGCGCAGGCACCAGTTTTCCGCTTAATTTTATCCAGTCGCCCTTACATACCGGCAGGGAAAAAGGCTGGCGGCCGGTCAGTTACTTTTTCGCCGCGGAAGTCCGTGACATCAGCGCAGCACTCAACGCGATGACTGCCGACATCCTCCATGCCTGCTTTGACCCGGAGGTGTATAATTCGCTGAAAATATACCCGGGCGCCAACTGGGAAGCAGAGGACATAGCACCGCTGGTGGAGCAGTTTCAGGAAACGAAGGCATTCATCGCCAAGGCTGCAGAGGCCGGGAAGGGTATTTTTTTGATATTAATGTAAAAACCCTGCAACTTTTTCTGTTTCCGGTCGTCTTTAGGTACGACATATGTTTGTTATAAATCGATCTACACTATGAAATTGTTACCTGTACTCCTTTTGACAGCATGGAGCATCCCGGCATTAGCCCAGCAGCTCCCGGTCATCAAAGCCAACGCTAAAGCCGTCAGCATCAGAGATGGACGAAATTTTAACAAAGATGCCTGGGGTATCGAGCCGGCTACTAAACCGGACATCTATACCACCACCGCAAAGAAAGTGACCTTCTATACCGATGTGGACTCGATCACGATCAGGGTAAAACCCGGGCAGCCGCAGGATTTTTATATCCTCCTGAATGGTAAGGACTCTGCACTGACGAGGGTGGAGTATCAACCTTCCCGGCTGGACATGCTGAAACAGGCAAAAAAATACAACTACGCAGATAAAAGGGAGCTGCCGGCATTCACTTACCTGTCGGCCGATGACGAGGCGCTGAAACGCATCCGCCGGGAGCTCAAACTGGATTCCATTGCGGGCAACGGTAATGACATCTCCCAAATGATCAACCTGATGCACTGGGTGCATGATATCATCCGGCATGACGGCAACAGTAACAATCCTGCCGTAAGAAATGCCCTCGGTATTATCGATGTATGCAATAAAGAAAACCGGGGCGTCAACTGTCGTATGATGGCCACTGTATTGAACGAATGTTACCTCGCGATGGGTTTCAAATCCCGCTTTCTGACCTGTATGCCGAAAGAATTGAAATTCGATGATTGCCATGTGATCAACATGATATATTCAACAGAAAAACAAAAATGGGTATGGATGGACCCTACCTTCAACGCCTATGTGATGAACGAAAAAGGCGAGGTACTGGGGCCGCAGGAAGTGCGTGAACGGCTGATCAACGGACAAACCCTGATCGTGAACCCTGATGCTAACTGGAACCGGAAAAATTCAACCACCAAAGAACAGTACCTGGAGACCTACATGGCTAAAAACCTTTATCGTATGGAGTCTGCTGCTGCCAGCATATACGATCAGGAAACACAGCAAAAGGGCAAGTGGCTCACTTATATTCAACTGGTGCCGCTGGATGGATTGAACCAACAAAATACCAAGTCAGAAAGCCCTACATGGAATTCTTTCAATACATTGGTGACCAACAACCCGGATGTTTTCTGGGCAAAACCATAAACCGCCATTTTCGGAAACCCGGGGCTAAAGCCCCGGGCTACGATATTTGATATGTTTTAAGAGGCGGGCATTGAATACCCGCCCAAAGAAAGTTGATTTACAGCTTCACGACCTTCTTCACGATTTGTTTTCCCTGCCCGCTGAGTACCAGCCAATACATGCCCGGCCGTACATTCGCCAGCTGCAATTCAAACTGTTGCCGTCCATTTAGTTTTTCTGTCCGCAGTACTTTGCCTGCTGCGTCCCTGAGCTCCGCCTGCTGCCACGGCGTGGCCGTCTGTACCCGAACATAGTCGCCGGCGGGGTTCGGCGAAAGGGTAATATCCTTGATGGTGGTCGTTTCATGCCCTGCCATCATGGCCTGAAAGGCGGTGTTGTTATTGCTGCAAACGAGCACGGGGCGTTGTGTAGAGTCGCTGCCTTCGCGGGAGATGAAGATAGCGTCGGTAGTGGCGCCTGCCAGTCCGGACACCAGTTTAAGCGTCAATACGCCATCTGCTGCCTGCTCCGACAGGGCGATGTCTGTTACGTCCCACTCGGCGAAGTTGCCTGCGGCACGCCCCATGATGGTGTCCACTGCTTTAATGACAGCGGGTTTGTTGCTATCGGTGATACCGGATTCCGTCCAGTTGTCGTTGCTGACATACTGGGCAATCCATGGCACCGTGGCGATGCTGGTATTCGCATAGTTGACATACATGCGCAGCTTCACCTGGCTGGTCCCTGCCGGCAGTGCGCCCACATTGAATTTCAGGAATACTTCCCGGGTATAGCTGATGCTGGCGTCCTGCTTCAGCACCAGGTTGCCGGTGCCGTAGTTGGTGGTATTGTAGGTGCCCCCTCTCACATAGGCGTCAGCGATGGCGGTAATGGTGGAGGCGGTATATACCGGTGTGTTGTTGTTGACATGATAGTTGACAGAGGAACCGGCATAAGGTCCGGCAGGCAGACTGGCGGCGAGTTTTCGCGTTTGCGGAATGCCGGGCAGTGTGAGGTAGATATTCACCGGTGCGGAGGACTGCGCCGGATCTGCTACAGACACCGTTACGTCGGTAGTCCCAATGTCACGCAGCATCAGCGCACAAGGTCTGTCAACGGTTATGGTCACGGAGTCTTTATGGAAGGTGCCGGCCTGATAAAACACCAGCTGCCGGATATTCAGACCGGCATGATAGACGGCTTGTATGTCGGCGGTGTTTTGTTCTATCCGCACGGCGGTGGTGTCGTAGGTGTTCATGTCTTGTCCGGGGAGCACGTAGTAGGCGTAGGTGCCGTTCACCGGCGCGGCGCCATGGTCGAGCCAGAGCTGGAACACGTTCATGTTCTGGGTGGTGGTGCTACCGCCGTTGTTGATGCTTCTCCAGGTGCCGGACTGCGACTGCATGCTCAGCTGCAGCTGGCCGCCGGCAGGGAAATAATAGCTGATGCCGTTATGTGTGATCCATTTCAGGGTGTTGTTGTAGCTGTAGGTGCCGTTGCCCACGGTGCTTACCACGCCGTTGATGTTAGCGGAAACGGTGCCGTTGAGCACACACTGGTTCACCGTAGTGTTCACGGATTGTGCTGCGGTGGAGGTGATGCCGGCGCCGAGGCAAACGACCTCTTTATCGAAGAAGAACCAGGCTTTGCGCGCTTGTGTGCTGTAGTCGGAGAACTGCAATGCAGACACGCCGTACAGCGAGTCGGACACGCCGCCGGCGAAGGCGGTAGTGCCGAAATTGACGCCCCAGGGAGAACGTACCGGGAAAGTGGTGATATATGGCACGGTGGTACCGGGAATGCGGCTCCAGTTCCATACCGGCGGAATATTGTAATAGTCGTTGCCGCTGGCAGCAATATGGGTGGACCCGTCCGACAGGTAGTAGCCTTTCAGGTTTTCGCCATTGCCATTTTCCTGCTTGGCGGTGCGGGTGGACGTAAGGTGCAGCCCGAACAGATAGCCGGTCCGATGATGCAGGGTGTAGTCGGAGCGCCAGAAATGGGTATGCAGGGCGGGCAACTGATAGCCGGGCGGCTGGGTGCCGTTGAGCCGCGCCATGTTATCATCATACTCGGCAACGTTGGCGGTGTCCAGCACTTTCAGTTTTTGCAGGAGGCTGGTGACACCTACCTGGAGGTTGTTTTCACGACTGATACTGCGGCCGTTGGTACCGAAGTCGATGTATTTGGAACGCATGGCTTTGAGGAAGCCATTACGCACAAAGCCGCTGAAAATGGCCAGCTTGCTGCCGGAGAGGGCGTAGGAGGTGCCCCGCAGATAGTAGGCAACTTTTATCTCGCCGTCAACGAATACGGAACCGTAGCCGTAGATATACAACTGTGGCCCATGTTGCTGGTAGGAGAAGTCGTGCTGTATGCCTTCTGCCGTGGTGAGCACCAGCGGATAGAAGGCTTCGCCTACGCTGTACTGCATCAGGGAATCATTGGCCGTAAGGCAGGAGCGGTACATAAAATGGGTGGCTTCGTCCAGTTTGTTGGCCCCGGTTTGTTTGGTGGGATTGCCCCGGCTCATTTGGGTGAGCAGCGCGCTGCGCAGGCTGCCCAGGCTCTGAGGGGCTGTTTCCAGCAGGATCAGGATTTCACCGATACGCTGCGGATTGGAGATATCGTTGTGGTACCAGTTCCAGCTTTTGGGATCGGTAGTATTCCAGTAGGTCAGCGCATTGACCATCGCGGTAAAGAGCGTGGTGCTGTGGTAGTAGGAGCTGGCCGTTTTCGTATAGGCCTGGGCGAAGGTCTTCACCCGGTTGATATGCGTATCTGCCGTATAGGTGGTGGAGCTGTAGGCATAACTCACGTCCGGCCAGGAGCCGTTGGCTTGTAGGGTGGCCAGGGTGGCGGTGACGTTATTGTCCAGCGTGGTGGTGTTAGAAGCCTGCGCAAGCAGCTCTTCCCGGATACGGTCCATGATGGTGGTGTATTCCGTTTGGGCCATCGCACCGAGGGTACGGAACAGCAGCCCGAATAGAAGTAGAATTTTCATCTTCATAACAGTGGGATTTGTAACAAATCTACGGATACCCGCGGTGGTAGCGGGGTGGTTTTTCAGAGAGAATAGGGGGAATTTTCACAATTCCGGCGTTTCTGCGAACTCAGAAGGTGTTTTACCGAACTGTTTTTTGAATTCCCGGCTGAAATATTTGCGGTCATTGTATCCGACCATATAGGCAACCTGGTAGACGGTATGTTGCCGGGTACGGATTAACGCCGCGGCCTTTTTGAGGCGCAGCGATTTCACAAAGTCGTTCACCGACATATTGGTAACGGCTTTCAGTTTCTTATACAACACCGGCTGGCTCATGGCTACCTTGCGGGCCAGCATCTCCACGCCGAAATCAGGGTCGTCCATATGTTCTTCCACGAGGGCCATCACTTTTTCGAGGAAAGCATTATCCAGGCTATTGGGTAGCGGGTCGGGCACAACGGTTTCGGTTTGCAGCTGCTGACTGTAACGTTCCCGCATCTTTTCCCGGGAGGCGATGAGGTTGCGTACGTTCAGTGCCAGCACCCGGGTGCTGAACGGTTTGGTGAGATACAGATCGGCACCGGTTTCCAGGCCGCTCACATGGTCGGCCTGTGAACTTTTGGCGGTGAGCAGCACCACCGGAATGTGACTGGTACGTTCATCGGTTTTAAGGGCTGTGCAGAATTGCAGCCCGTCCATCTCCGGCATCATCACATCGCTGATAACGATATCGGGGATTTGGGTGGTGGCAACGGATAAACCGGCGGCCCCGTTTTCACTTTCCAGCACCTTGTATTGCTCCCGGAATGTTTGGCGGATAAGGGCGCGCAGCTCAGGGTTATCTTCCACAATAAGAATGGTAAATGGCTGCGGGGTATCTGTAACAACGGTATCCGCTGCTTCCGCAGGGAAAGGTATTTTCAGCGGTGCGGCGGGCATGGCCGGTTCCCCGCCCACGGTATGTTGTGTGCCCTCAAAATGCCGGAAGCCCAAAGGAAGGCTAACGGTAAAGCAGGTACGACCTTCTTTCTCTGCTGCAGATGGCTCGCTCTCTACTGTCAGCGTGCCTTTGTGCTGCTCCACAATATTTTTGGACAACGCCAGCCCGATACCGTAACCCGTGTTCTGTAAGCCATGGTCCTGCACCTGGAAGAAATTGGTGAACAGCTTGTCCAGGTATTCAGGAGCAATACCGCGACCGTTGTCGGTGACGGTGACCACAATGTACTGTTTTACCTGGGACACATGCAGTTGTATCTGGCCGCCATCGGGGGTGAATTTAAAGGCGTTGGTCAGCAGATTGAAGAATACTTTCTCCAGCTGTTCCCGGTCGAAGTAAACGGGCGCATGATCCACATCATGCCGGAAAGCCATGCTGATATTGCGGTCCAGCGACAGTTCCCGGAAGCTGCTGTAGATCTGATCGAGGAATGGTATCAGGTCCTGCTCCTGCACATGCAGTGTCAGGTGATTGGTTTCCGCTTTCCGGAAATCCATCAGTTCGTTCACCAGCTTCAGCAGCCGGTCGGCATTATTGCGGAGCTGCGACAGCGTGGTTTGTAACGGATCGTCTTTCTTTAGGGTGTCTATCATTTTCTCTACCGGTACCAGCAACAGCGTGAGGTGCGTCCTGATTTCATGGGACACATGGGTGAAGAAATTCAGCTTCACCTGATGCAGTTCTTCTTCTTTGTGTAGCAGCGCCCAGAGGAAAAAGAAGCGGGTGACGAGGAATATCAGCAGAATGATACACAGCCCGTAAATAGCATAGGCCCACCAGGTGCGCCAGAAAGGAGGAAGGATGGTGATCTCCATTTTAGCAGGCTCGCTCCATATGCCATCGTTGTTAGCGCCTTTCACCCAGAAGGTATAGTGGCCGGCCGACAGATTGGTATAAGTGACAGCAGGGTTGGTGGTTTCTATCCAGTTGCCATCACCGCCTTCCAGCCGGTAAGCATAGCGGTTTTTGTTGCTCTTGATATAGTTGAGCAGGGCAAATTCCAGCGTGAACACATCCTGGTTGTAGCGGAAACGCAACGCGCTGGTGTAACTGATATCTTTTTCCAGCAGCTCATCTTTCTCGGCAATGCGCACCGGATTGTTGAACAAACGCAGGCCGGTAAAGCGGATGGGCGAGGGATGGGTATTGGTGACAATACTTTGCGGGAAAAAACTGGTGATGCCGTTGTAGCCGCCGAAGAGGAATTCGCCGCGACTGTCGCGCAGGAAGGAGTTGTAGTTGAACACATTGCCGGCGATACCGTCACTGACAGTATACGTCTGGAACTTGTTATGCGCAGGGTCCAGCCGCGTCAGTCCGTTATGGGTACTGATCCACAGGTAATGCTGGTCATCTTCCAGCAGTCCCAGCACGTTGTCATTCGGCAGCCCGTCTTTCTCCCGGTAGCGTATTTGTTGTTGCAGGTCAGCATTGTATTTGACCAGTCCCCCGAAATAAAGGCTTACCCAGATATGATGTCGGGAGTCTTCCTGTACAGCATTGATATATCCCTGTTGTAATACCCGGGCGGAGTCACCGTCCAGCACATACAGGCCGCTGATGGTACCCACCAGGATGCGGTGGCGGCTATCTTCCAGGATATAACGGATAGACTGCCGTTTGGCAATGCCCATGATGACTGTGTCTGCCTGCGGCTCCAGTTCAATGCCTTTGCGGTGGAACAGGTACAATTGCACGTTGGTGCCTACCCAGAACCGGCCGCGGCTGTCTTCCAGCACGGAGGTCACTTCCCCGGAGAAGGTAGCAGGATCTTTAGGGTTATAGAGATAACGTCTGAAGCCGTTGTTCTGCAATAGGTTCAGTCCCCCGCCGTGGGTGCCGGTCCAGATATGATGGTCTTTGTCTTCATACACCACTTTCACCAGATTGGAACCGAGGCTCGCGGGATTGTTGACGTCATGTTTGTAATAGGTAAAGCGGCCGGTGGTACGGTCATAGTAATTCAGGCCGCCGCCTTCGGTGCCTATCCAGTAGTTGTGGCGGGCATCTTCATGGATGCTGCTGATCACATTGTTGCTGATGCCGTCCAGCGGAGGATGTTGCTGCCAGGCTTTAAACGAACTGCCATCAGGGCGTACCATGTTCACGCCGCCGAAGTAGGTGCCTATCCAGAAAGTACCATTGTTATCTTCATAAATACTGTGGATGGAATTCTGGCTAAGGCTGTTGTTGTTGCGTGGCTCCTGCTGGTAGTGGCGGCCGCTCATGTCAGCGGGATTGATGATGCTGAGGCCTTCCTGTGTGCCGATCCACATGTTACCGGCTTTGTCGGGAACGATCCGCCTGACAATATTATTGATGATGGCCGGTTGCGCCAACAACGAAAAACGACCGGTGACCGGATCATATATATTGATACCACCGGTTTGGGTAGCAATCCATAACCGGCCGAATTTGTCTTCCGTAATGGCCGTGATGAAGTTCATTGCGAGACCGGAACTTTGACCGTCTTCATGCCGGAAGGTCTCTGTTTTGTCGCCGGACATTTTGGTGAGGCCTTTGTTGGTGCCTATCCAGATGTTACCGTGGCGGTCTTCATACACGCATTTCACCACATAACCGGCAATTTTCCCCGGCGTCAGTTGCACCAGTCGTTTACCATCCTGGAGGAAAAGCCCGTTGTTGGCGCCTACCCAGCGACGGCCTTTACTGTCTTCATAAATACAATTGATGTTGGTACGACGGGGGGCGGGCTCCAGGGGTACCCGTTCAAAGCGGTCGTGCACCGGGTCATATTTGGCCAGCCCGCCGGTAGTGCCTATCCACAGCGTATTGTGGGGATCGCGGTACATGGTCATGATCTGATTGTCCGGCAGGGAGGTGCTGTCATCCGCCTGGTAACGATATATTTTGAAGCGGAAGCCATCATACCGGTTGAGGCCATAGTGTGTGCCTACCCAGAGGAAACCTTGTTGGTCCTGCATAATAGACAACCCTGCGTTGTGTGACAGTCCGTTTTCTACGGTGAGGTGTGAAAATGTGATGTCCTGCCCGCTGCTTTTGAAAAAGACAGCCAGGAGCAACAGGCATAAGAACACAAAGCACCTCGAAATCATGCTCTAATATAAGCATTGTATTCGCCCGTTGGGATTTTTTTATCCGCAGAGACCTTTTTAGTCTTCTGATAATCAATAGATTGAGGGAGGGTTTATAAAATTCACCCCATTCATTTAGGATTGTCCCCCTGCAGTCTGACCGCGTTACAACATATTTGTACATCAACCAGAATTCCTTTCAATTCCACTCTTATGAATATGAGATGCCAATCATCCTGTAAGGGAAGAATGTCCCGCTTCGCCTTCAGTTGTTTTCTAGTGGGGATCATGTGGGTATTGATCGTGCCGCTGTCCCTTTTTGCCCAACAAAAGAAGACCGTGTCCGGTATCGTAAAGGACAAAGACGGTAATCCGTTGGTAGGGGTAACGGTCATGGTGAAAAATGATAAAACGGGCACCAGTACCAATGATGCCGGTCGTTTTGTGATTACCACCGCACCGGGTTCCACCCTGGTATTTACTTTTATCGGATATGAAAAAACAGAGCTGCCGGTAGATAACCGCACGGAGTACCAGGTACAACTGAAAGACCGTGTAGGTACGCTCAACGATGTGGTGGTGGTAGGATATGCCTCCGTACAGCGTAAAGACCTGACCGGTTCTGTGGGCAGTGTAAACATGAAGGAGTTTGAGAAAGCGCCGGTGAAGTCGTTCGATGAAGCGCTGGCCGGTCGTGTGGCCGGTGTGGCGGTAGCCAGCAACGACGGGCAGCCTGGCTCTATCGCCAACATCGTGATCCGTGGTGCGGGTTCTATCACACAAGATAACTCTCCGCTGTACGTGATCGATGGTTTCCCTACGGAAAGCTCCAACGCCAATGCGATCAGTCCTGCTGATATCGAATCCATCGACGTATTAAAAGATGCTTCTGCCACGGCTATTTATGGCGCCCGCGGTTCCAACGGCGTTATCCTGATCACCACCAAAAAAGGTAAATCAGGCGCACCGCAGGTCACCTATAACGGATACTATGGCTGGCAGCAGATCCCGAAGAAAATACCGCTGCTGAATGCCTATGAATTTGTGCGGTATGTAGGCGATATCAATCCTTCGATGTATGATTCCATTTATCTCGCCGGCGGCGTGAAACTGGACGACTATCGCAACAAGGAAGCCATCGACATGCAGGATTATATTTATCGGGTAGGGCAGAACCAGAACCACGATATTGCCGTTCGGGGTGGTAATGATAAAACCCGTTATTCTGTATCGGGCAACTTCAACAATCAGAAAGGCATCATTATCAACAGTGGGTTTAAACGTTATCAGGGCCGTTTCTCGCTGGACCAGACCGTGAGCAGCAAGCTGAAAGTGGGCATCAACGCCAACTACGCTTACAACGAAAGTTTCGGTATCCCTGTTTCTGCTACTAACTTCTACGCTTCCGCCACCACGCTGTATTCCGTATGGGGTTTCCGGCCTACCAATAGTATTTCGGGGAGAGACAGTGCGGCTAACCTGATCGACGAGTTTTATGATCCGGGAAATGAGATCGCCAATAACCAGGATTACCGGGTGAACCCATTACAGAACATACAAAACCAGTATACCGTAACGCGTGTCAATAATCTTATCGCGAATGCATACGCGGAATATGCTATCACCAAAGACCTTACGTTGCGTATTGCCGGTGGTATTAACACGGTGAATACCGGCATTGACATCTTCAACAACTCCAAAACACAGGCCGGCAGCAAGTGGAACTCCAATGGTGTAAATGGTAGCGTAGAATATAAGCCTACCTCCTTATGGCGTTCCGAAAATGCGTTGACTTATCGCAAACGCTGGAACAAAGTGCATAACCTGACCGTGTTGGGCGTATTTGAAGCGCAGGGCAACAAGAGCTCCCGTCGCAGGTTTGCCGCCAATCAGGTGCCCAACGAAGATCTCGGCATGGACGCGCTGGACCTGGCCGCACCGGCCAATACGTCGCTGATATCGCAGAGCTCCCGCTGGAGCATGGCTTCCGGAGCGCTGCGGGTGAACTATGATTACAATTCCAAATATCTCTTCGCCGCTTCTATCCGTGCAGATGGTTCTTCCAAATTCGCGCCCGGCAACAGATGGGGCTATTTCCCTGCGATGTCTGCCGCATGGCGCTTCAGCAGCGAAGAATTTATGAAGGGCCTTCGTTTTGTTTCCGATGCTAAAATCAGGTTGGGTTATGGTGCTTCCGGTAACAACCGCGTAGATGATTTCGCCTATCTGTCGCAGTTGTCGCTCACCAATAATCAATATTGGTACTCTTCCGGCAACGGTCCATTAGGCATCGGCGCGGTGATGGTTTCTTCCGGCAATCCCAATTTGCGCTGGGAAACCAACGAACAAACCAATATCGGCCTCGACCTGGCCTTCCTGAAAAACAGGCTTAGCCTGACACTGGACGTTTATCAACGTACTACCAAAGATCTGCTGCTGTATGCCGCGCTGCCTTATGCACACGGTATCGAAAGCGCACAGGGTTTTAAAAATGTGGGCAAGTTGCAGAACAGAGGCCTCGAGATCACGGTGGCCGGTACGGTGGTCGATAAAAAAGATTTCACCTGGAACAGCAATTTTAACATCAGCTTCAATCAAAACAAAATATTATCACTGGCAGAAGGGCAGCAGTCCATTCTTTCCGGTTCCGGTACTTTCTTCAATACCACTTATTCCGGACTGTTTCCCTATATCTCCGTGATCGGAAGGCCGTTGGGAGAAATGTACGGCCTTGTGTTCGACGGCGTGTACCAGTATTCCGATTTTGATGCGATGCCCAACGGTACTTATCTGTTGAAGCCGGACGTGCCTACCAATGGCGCCGCGCGGAATGCTATCCGTCCGGGTGATATTAAGTACAAAGACCTCAACGGTGACCTGCAGGTGAACAACCAGGACTACACCATCATCGGCAGTGGTTTACCGAAACATACCGGCGGCTTCAGCAACGATTTCCGTTATCGCAATTTCGATCTGAACATCTTGTTGCAATGGTCTTATGGTAATGACATCATCAACGCCAACCGTTACGTGTTTGAAGGCGGCATCGTGAACAATCCCAACCTGAACCAGTTCGCCACCTACGCCGACCGCTGGACGCCCACTAACCCCAGCAATACCTTGTTCCGTGCCGGAGGTATGGGCAACGCAGCCTACTCTTCCCGCGTGGTGGAGGATGGTTCTTATCTGAAACTGCGGACGGTATCACTCGGGTATAATTTCCCCGGCGCCTGGCTGAAACGTGCTAAAATCAAAAACGTGCGTGTCTATGGTTCTGCACAAAACATCTACACCTGGACCAAATACTCCGGCATGGACCCGGAAGTAAGCGCCAGGCCCGGCAACCTCACGCCCGGCTTCGATTACGCCGCCTATCCGCACTCACTGTCTTATGTGACCGGCTTAAACGTAACCTTCTAAAATGATGAACATGAAACGTATTTGCATTATCGCATGTATCGCTATAGCGGGACTTACCTCCTGCAATAAATTCCTCGATACCAAACCGACGGATTTTTATACGCCTGATAACTACTATCAGACCGAAGCACAGCTGCAACAGGCGCTGAACGGTGTATACAGTGACCTGATGCGTCCGGAACTGTATGCGCAGGTGATGGGTTTCAACTTCGTGTCCACCACCGACGAGGTGATGGCCAACCGTACCGCCGATGGTGATGCCCGTGGCCTGCGTTACAACTACGACGCATCCTTGGTGCATGTGGCCAATATCTGGAAGTTTGCCTACATCGGTATCAACAATATCAATGTGTTGTTGCAGAACATCGACAAGCCGGTGATGGACCAGGGCAAGCGGAATATCCTCAAAGGACAGGCACTGTTTCTCAGAGGTTTTTTCTACTTTATTCTTACCAGCAACTATGGGGATGTGCCGCTGGTGTTGCGCCCGCTCGCTATCAACGAAGTGAACATTGCGCCGGCCAGGCAGGGCGAGGTATATGCGCAGGTAGAAAAAGATATGAAAGAAGCAGAAGCGCTGTTGAAAGACTATACCGTCATACAGGCGAAATTTAATGACGTAGTGACGCTGACCGCTGTGCAGGCCATGCTGGCAAGGGTGTACATCTATTGGGCCGGCTATCCGCAGAATAATACCACGAAATACCAGGATGTCATTACCTACACCGATAAAGTGATCAATTCCGGCCTTCATGCATTGAACCCCGATTACCGGCAGGTATTTATCAATTTAGCCAAAGATCTGTATGACGTAAAAGAGAATATCTGGGAACTGGGGTCGCTCGGCGCTGCCGCCGGTGTGGTCAATAAATCGGGGAATGATATTGGCAACTTTGTAGGTATACAGTCGGCGCTGACAGCGCTGGATACCAGTTCCTATAATGCAGCAGCCTGGGTATGGGTGACTAAAAAACTGTTTGACGCTTATGACGTAGATCCCAACAGCACCGCTACGCCTAATAAAGCTTCGCTGGATATCCGCCGTGACTGGAACTGCGCCAATTATATCTACAATGGTACCAATCCCCGTGTAAAGGCCGCCCGTCCTAATATCTGGCAGATGTGCGCCGGTAAGTTCAGAAGGGAATATGTGCCGCAGGCCATCCGAAATACTAACGGTACCGGGGGTACGTATAATATCAACTGGCCGATGATGCGCTATTCTGATGTGTTGCTGATGCGTGCCGAAGCGGAGAACTACGTGAATGGTCCCGCTAACGCCTATACGTACATTAACCAGGTGCGTAAAAGAGGCTTTGGCATGCTGAATGGCAACGTGGTGAAATCCGTGACCATCGTGAATCCCGGTACGGGGTATACTACTGCGCCAGCTATCACTATCACCGGTGGCGGCGGTAACGGCGCTACCGCCAACGCGGTCCTGACCAGCGGTAAAGTGACCGGTATTTATCTGAGCAGCCCCGGTGCGCTGACGCCGGGTTCTTATTACAGTTCCGCACCGGTGGTGGTAGTGGGTACGTTCTGGACGCCGGGAGTGAGTTATACCGCAGGCATGCAGATCACCAACGGCGCTAACCTGTATACCGTGACAACGGCCGGTACTTCTACCAATACGGCTCCTACACATACCAGCGGCGCCTCCGGCGCTGCGGTGACGGGCGCGGTGTTTACCTATGCCGGCGCTGCGGCCACGGCTACGGCTACTATTACCACCGGCACCGAATCCGATCTCACGCCGGGGCTTAGTAAAGAAGCGTTCCAACTGGCTATCCGCGATGAGAGAATGCGGGAGCTGTGTTTTGAAGCGGTGCGCAAGGCTGACCTGATACGCTGGGGACATTTTGTGGCAGACATGCAGGAATTCGCTGCATGGGCCACCAGCAACGGCGCCGGCGTAACGGCCACCGGCAATCCTAACGGACTGCAAGGCATCCGTAACGTAAGTCAGCGCCATGTGCTGCTGCCCAAACCGACGTATGAACTTAACCTTAACCGTTTACTGGTACAGAACGAAGGCTGGTAATTCAAAAAACAGGACACATGAAAAAATCACTCCTCATACTCTTCGCATTGGTAGCTGCCGCCTGCTCTAAAAAAATGCAGGTAGACAGACCAGACTTCAATGTCTCCCCGGACCCTGCTCACCAGATAGCCGATACTTTTGTGTACCGGCTCGGAGATTCCACCCGGTTTAAGTTCAGCGGATCTGTAGGCAACATCGCTTTTTATTCCGGCGAAGCCGGCAAGCGGTACGATAGCCGTGCTATGACCTATCAACTTGGCAAACTGACGCTGAGCTTTTCTTCCAAATCAGAGTTTGGCGCACAGACCAATACCCTGCAGGTACTGGCCACCAATAAACTCCCTGGCTTTGATTCTGCGTCGGTGGTGAATGCTGCCTGGAAAGATATCAGTTCCCGCGGCAAACTGGCCACCAATGCTACGGTAGTGGCCTTCGGGACGGCCGATCTGACAGATCTGGCCGCAAATGCCCATGATTCGTTGTTTATTGCGTTTAAATATAGTGGTGTAACGGGAACGACCCAACGTACATGGACCATCACGGATTTCGCGGTGAACAATGTATTGCCGGACCGGACTATTTCCATCAGCTCCGTAGCTGCGGACGTAGCTTACTGGACACGATACGGCAACGTATGGAATCCTGCGAATAGCCGCTGGACGCCCTCTGCCACCGATCTTAAAATCACCGGCGGCAATGAGACCGCCGCTACCAATATCAGCTGGATTATCACCAGGCCACTATACGTAGGCCGCATTGCGCCCGATGTAAGTACAGGCGTGAAAAGCATCAACGAACCAGACAAAACGGAATATGTTTATGTATATCCGGCCACCGGGGTATACAGGGCGACTTTCATCGCTTACAACCATACGCTGGACGAAGAAAAAAGTACTATCCGTGAATTTATCATTAAAGTGACACCATAAAGATTATGAAACCATTGCTTTGTTTCGTGGTAGCCGCAGGACTGACGGCTTACACCACTTTGACAGAAAAGGATTTTATCAGCAGCAATACCGGCTTTGCGCAGCAGCAGTTGACACATATGCTGCAAGAAACGGCCACCCGCGATAGCCTGGCTTTTCCCCGGACGACCGATAAAGCGGGGAAGATGACCACCACGTCTATGTATGACTGGACACCCGGCTTTTTCGCCGGCTCGCTCTGGTATGCGTATGAGCTGACTAAAGACCCGGCCATGCAGCAGCAGGCTGTTCGCTGGACGGAAAAGCTGGAGCCGCTGCAACATTTTACGCAGCACCATGACCTGGGCTTTATGATGTATTGCAGCTATGGCAACGCCTACCGGTTGACCGGTAACAACGCCTACCGCGACATCCTGGTGCAGGGCGCCCGCTCGCTGAGTACCCGCTACAACCCGGTCACCAAAAGCATTAAGTCGTGGAATGCCTTTAAATCCTGGCATGGGGAGCAGTTGTACCGCTACCCGGTGATCATCGATAACCTGATGAACCTGGAACTGCTGTTCTTTGCTTCCAAAGCAACCGGCGACACCAGCTTCCGGCACATCGCTGTCAGCCACGCAGAAACCGCCATGCGTAATCAGATACGCCCTGACTATAGCTCCTATCACGTGGTATGTTATGATACCACTAATGGCAAAGTGCTGGCCCGGGAAACCGCACAGGGATACGCGGACAACTCCACCTGGGCGCGTGGTCAGGCATGGGGTATCTATGGTTTTACCATGATCTACCGGGAAACAAAAGATGCCCGTTTCCTGAAAACCGCCGCGGGGATGGCCGACTGGTATCTTAACAGCAAAAATCTGCCGAAAGACAAAGTGCCCTACTGGGATTTTAACGCGCAGGAAAAAGGCTATACGCCTGGTGTGCGGTCCAATGCCCTTCAGGTGAAAACAAAATACCGCGACGTGTCTGCTGCTGCCATTGTAGCTTCTGCATTGTTTGAACTCAGTGGTTATGTAGATGCGGCCAAAGGCGCAAAATACCGTCAGGCAGCCATTGACATGCTGCATGTATTGGGCAGCCCCGCTTACCGGGCGCCGGAGGGAGCTAATGGTAATTTTATCCTCATGCATAGCGTAGGCAGCATCCCGCATAATAATGAGATCGATGTGCCGCTGGTGTACGCCGATTATTATTTTATGGAAGCGTTGGAACGATACCGTCGTTATTTAGGGATTTTTTGATGTACGATTTTTGATTGCATAGATTGATAAAGGCGAAGACCGAAGCGAGTACATCATTTGCTTCGGTCTTCGCCTTTATTCGCTCTTTTGATTCAGGACATCAAAAAATCGTACATCAAAAAATCCCTAAATGACTATAGTTCGCTTACATTTAGGGTATGATTACAGGAGCTTCCACGATCTCCATTCCCAAATACTCCCTGGAACAATCCGGTGGACGGAACAATCTTTTTGACGTCCGCCGCATAGGCACCGATGACCGGGAGATGCCCTCCATTCTGCTGTCGCCGCACCGCAAAGATTTTTATATGCTGGTGTTGGTGGAGCAGGGGAGCAGTCGCCATTGGGTAGATATGCGTCCTTATACGCTGAAACCGGACACGTTTTATTTTACGGCGCCGCATCAGGTGCATGTGAAAGAAGAGCCGGAGCCTATGAAGGGCATGGTGCTTTATTTCACTGAAGCGTTCCTGGATGCTGCCGCCAACCAGCAGATCAGGCAGCTGCCGCTGATGCAGAACCCCGACAATGGCCATGAGCTGGTACTGGAAGCAGGAGAGGTAACGTATATCCGGGACATTATGCTGCGTATGGCCGATGAATATGAGCAGCGGCCGGACTGGCATAACACGATGTTACAGGCATACCTGCATGTGCTGCTGATTTATCTTAGCCGTTTATATACCCAACAGTTTACCGCCCATGAAAAACAACCAGGTCGTCAGTTGTTGAACAAATTTCTGGGGCTGGTGGCATCAAATTATACACGATATCATGAGGTGGCGGCTTATGCGGGTTTACTTAATATTACCGCCGGCCATCTGGGGGATGTTGTCCGGGAGCAGAGCGGCAAGTCGGCTATTGAACACATCCACGCCCGCGTGTTGCTGGAAGCCCGGCGCATGCTTTTCCATACCGATCAGTCAATCAAAGAGATCGCGTTTGCGCTGGGATTTGAAGATGCCTCTTATTTTAACCGTTTCTTTAAACGCGGCTGTCAGCAGACGCCGTTGGCCTTCCGGACGGCTACCCGGAAAATGTACCATTGATCCCGCAAAGTGTGCTGTTGCGGAGACAGGCATACCGGTAATTTTGTGCCGTAACAGATAAATCAATCATCTATGAAAACAGCACTCATTACAGGAGCTAATAAAAGCATCGGCTTTGAAACCGCCAGACAACTGCTGGACGCAGGGTATTTCGTATATATCGGCAGCCGCGATATGGCGAGAGGAGAGGAAGCTGCCGCGCAGCTCGGATCGGAAAATACCGCCGTTGTAGCGCTGGATGTAACGGATATCCATTCCATCCACGCGGCACGTGAACTGGTAGGGCGTACCACAGACAAACTCGATGTGCTGATCAACAATGCAGGCATCAGGGGAGAATTTCCGCAGACCCCGGCATCAGTATCTACATCGACTATACGACATGTCTTTGAAACCAATTTTTTCGGTGTAATTGACGTTACGCAGGCATTTCTGGACCTGCTGCGACAAGCCCCCCATCCCAGGATTGTGAATGTAACTTCCGGTCTTGCTTCGCTCACGTTGCACAGTGACCCGTCATGGGTATACTATCCTATCAAAGGCGCTGCTTATGGCCCGTCTAAAACAGCGCTGAATGCCTGGACGCTCGCACTGGCCTATGAACTGCGCGATACCACCTTCAAAGTGAATGTGGTGGACCCGGGGTATACCGCTACGGATTTTAATGACCACAGCGGTACCGGTACCGTGGAAGACGCCGCGGCAATATTAGTTCGCTTTGCTACACTCGATGTTGATGGTCCTACCGGTAAATATTTCAGCAATGACCTGGGGGGAGAGGAAAGTCCGTGGTAAAAGAATGACAACCGTTAATTAGCTTCCGTATATTTTTTGTAGTTGTCCAGAATAGCTTGCCAGCCGGCTTTCTGCATCTCTGCGGGGTTCTGGTCTTCCGCATCGAAGGTAACGGTAATGGCTGTATTGTTGCCCTGGCCTTCAAACACAACATCCGCCGCGCGGCCATCACCCATCACGTAGGTGAAGCTTTTTCCGCTGTCGATGTTGCTATAGATGGCTTCAAAATCAAATCCCCAGCTGCCGTCTTTGGCTTCCATGCGTGCATTGTATTTGCCGCCCACCCGTAGGTCGTTGCTGGCGCTGGGGCAATGCCAGTCGTCAGATGCAAAATTCCATTTGGTGATGTGTTCCGGCTGTGTGTAGCAATCCCAGGCTTTTTGCGCGTCTGAAGCTACAACGGTGTGTACGATAAGTTTGGTCATATGCTATCGGTTTTTAAGTAATGAATAAGTATAGCCCAGGGCTTTAGCCCTGGATTTGCTGCAGCAGTTCGTCCAGTTTTTCGAGCGTTAATTTCATTCCTTCTTCCATACCCATCTTAATCACGGTTTCGAGATCGGTGAGTGATTTGTAGGTAACGATCGTTTCTACCAGGGCATTTTCGCCTTTGTCCTGGAAACTAACGTCCCAGTTAGCGCGGGGCAGCTCGGGGTTGATGTCGCCGTTATCGTCACAGAAGGCGTCCAGGGCAGAATAGTGATCAATCGGATTGATTTTCTGGTAGTCTGTACGTCCCCAGTATTCTTTGCCTTCAGGGTCTACCATGGCATACAGCCAGTAACCACCTTCCCTGAAGTCCATGTGTTTGGTTTTCGTGGTAAAAGGTTTGGGGGCAAACCACTGGTCCAGCAGTTCACTTTTCGTATAGGCGTCCCATACCAGTTGGCGTTTAGCCCGGAATTCCCGCCGGATGGTCATCGTGTTTTTGTCCTTGTCTACCAGGAAGTCAAATTGCAGGTGGATACTCATGGTTGCTTATTTAAGTTGGATAATAAATTGTCGAGTTGATGGAAACGGTCTTCCCACATTTTGCGGAATTGTTCCAGCCAGATGTCTATCTCTTTCATCTTCTTCAGTTCTAATTGATAATAGATTTCCCTGCCTCTGTGTTCCTGGCTGACCAGCTCACATTCCGTCAGGATTTTCAGGTGTTTGGACACCGCCTGACGGGTAGTGTCAAAATGCGCCGCGATTGCGTTAGGTGTCAGTGCCTGCATGGCGATAAGCACCATGATGGCCCGTCTGGTGGGATCTGCTACTGCCTGAAATATATCTCTTCTCATGTGCTGAATTTTATTATAGCAACCGTTTGGTTGCAAATATATGTGCAACTATTCGGTTTCGCAAATTTTTTTTTGTTAACAAGCGATCTGAGGAACGCATTTTCGTTTTCTTACAATTCCAGGCGCCGGAGGTGGACCATCTTTGTGTCATCAAACAAACAAAAAATAAAGTTTATGACACAGGCCACCATACTGATTACCGGCGCTACCGGAAACGTAGGCACTCAACTGGTAAAACAACTCGATGCTGCCCAGGTACCTTTTAAAGCAATTGTCCGTAACGGGGATAACAACGATTACCTGAAAAGCCTGCCGCTGGCGGAGATCATTCATGCTGACCTGGCAGACGGTGTGGCTGTCAGTGAAGCTTTGCAGGGCGTAGAAAAGGCTTTCCTGCTCACCAATTCATCCGAACAGGCGGAGTCATTACAACTGAACTTTGTCACGGCGGCTCATCAAGCAGGAGTAAAACACCTGGTTAAATTGTCGCAGTTTGCAGCGGCGGAAACATCACCTGTTCGTTTTCTGCGTTATCATGCCCGCGTGGAAAACAAGATCAGGGCGCTGGGCATGGCCTACACTTTCCTGCGGCCCAATCTATACATGCAGGGACTGTTGGCTTTCGCAGACTACATCAAAAAAGACGGACAGTTTTATGCGGCCGTGGGTAATGCGCGCATCAGCGTCGTGGACGTGCGGGACATCGCCGCGGTAGCGGCATGCGCGCTCACAGCAGCCGGGCATGAAAATAAAATTTATGATATCACCGGTGGAGAAGCCATTACCCACTATCAGGTGGCGGATATATTTACCAACGTGTTGGGAAAACCGGTACGGTTTATCGATGTAAGCCCTGAGCAAATGGAGGGAGCGGTGCGGGCCGCAGGATTCCCTGAATGGCAGGTAGGTGGCTTAATTGAAGACTACGCGCACTACGCCCGGAACGAAGCGGCGGTGGTGAGCACGGCGGTGCCGGAAGTGACAGGCCATGCAGCCATTCGTTTTGAGCAGTTTGTGGAAGATTACAAATCCCTGTTTGTATAGTAACCAAGGCAGCAGTTGAACCTGCTGCCCTGGTTGTATTTATTTTCCTTCCAGCACCGGGACCAGGTGTTCCCAGTTGAGCTGTTTGGCGAAGTCCAGCGCGGTTTTGCCGCCAGCGGTCTTTTTAGCTGTATCGGCGCCTTGTTCCAGCAGCACTTCCACGATGCTGAGATTACCAGCGATGGTTTCTTTATGCAGCAAGGTGAATCCTGCTTCGTCTGCAGCATTCAGTTCATCAGGGTTTTGTTTCAGGAAGTCCACAAAACCGGGTTTCATGTTTTTGCTCATCGGATGTTCGACGAGGTTCTCCGGACTTTCTGTTTGTTTGTTGACAACGAGCACATGGTTGTAGTCGCCGAACTCGAGGCCCCATGCTTCGTCATGCTCCCGGCGTTCTTCTTCAGTCATGCCGGCGCGCATGGCCTGTATGGTAAATCCGCCGTAGGTCTGGTCGTTGATGGCAAACAGCCAGTCGCTGATCTGGTTTACGGGGATACTGATTTCATCTCCATTGCTCACATTGGTCAGCTCATTCGGGTCATTGATCAGGATGCCGTAGATGGTGTCGCCATCGAAGCTGATATCGTTGATCCACATGTGTTCTACGGTGGGTTTATCGTTCCCGGGGAACTGTTGGGAGAAGGCTACTTTTACGCAGGCTACGTTCAGACCAGGAACGATGCGGCGATGTTCCCAGGAAAGTTCCCGCCAGAAGTATTTAAAAGTGGACTGGGCTTTTGTATATGCATCGAGCATTTCGGGGCTTTCTCCTTCGGCGAAGAAAATTTTTGATTCGGACATGATAGCTTGTTTTTTTCAGGTTAAGGTGTCAGGCCAGTTCGGCACTGTGGATGGATACAAATTCACCCTGCTGCGTATAGGCGTCGATAGCGAAAGCATCAAAGCCGTTGCGTTGCAGGTGGGCAAGATCAGTTTTTTCGCCGGTGATCAGCCGGAGTTCCCCTTCTTCATTCAGAAAGGTGTCTGGTTCGTCCTCGTAATCGATGTTAAAGAAAGCATGTAGTACAATCTCGAACACACTATTGCCGGCAGCATCGGTGTAGTTATACGCGGCGGTCCTGTTGTTTCGTTGCTCAGGCGTCCATTCGTTGCAAAAGTAATTGTCATGACCTTGCCGGCAGCCGTCGAACAGCAGGATCTCTTCACCGGTGTGGATGTCTATGGCGTAGATCAGTTCCGGTGCTTCGTCCGTGTTGGTGATGAGGCCATTGAAGTGTTTACCATAATGTTTCACATGATGTTCGATATGCCGGGGCTCCTGTTTTACTTCCCAGCGATACAGCTCACCATAATATTTTATGTGGAACAGCCGGCCGCCGGTGGATGATTGAAGCTGGGCGCGCCATTCTACAGGGTGAATGTTGCTGAAGTAGACGGCTTTGTCGTATACAGCGTAGGGTGCATACAAATCAGGAGCGGGTTTGTGCTGGCTCATGGTCAAAAAATTGCGGATGTCAATAATCAGGCAGGATACGCAAAAGTCCTGCCTGATATGATCAATACTATTTTATTGCGGTAACTTTTTTGTTTTCGGCATCCCAGACATACCGTGCACTTTTCTTGTCTGTTACTTTCAGGATATTCATACCGTCTTTATCTACTTTGTCGGTGGCTTCTGCTTCTTCCATGTTCCACACGATCATGTCGGGCTGTCCGTTCTTTTCATTGGGGAAGGTGAATTCTTCCGTATGATAGTAGGCGCCGGCATCTCCGATATTCGTTTTAGAGGGCAGCTGTATCAGCTGGCCGTCTTTGGTCCAGGCGTAATAATAATCATCTGTGGGCACGCCGCAGGCTGCTCCGGTGAAGGTAAGTACCACAATATGCTGCACGTTGGTGAGGCCCATACCGCTCATGATCTTACCGGAGCTGAAGTTGGCGGTTTCGTTGTCGCCTATGGTCTGCATCGTTTTTGCCAGCAACACTCCGTTCTGCACCACTTTCAGGCGCACCCTGTAATATGGGAAAGTATCTTTCCTGTTGTCTGTCAGGGTGATGCTGTCGATTTTGCGTTCTATGCCATACACGAACTTCAGGTCACCGCGGCGTAGTGGGGTACAGCTCACGAGTCCCTGCCAGATGTAGCCTTTACGGTATTCGCCGTTTTTAGTATAGGCGATTTTCAGCCATGGGCCCTGAATACCACGGATGGTGAGGCTTTTGGTGGTCATGCCGGTCACCGTGATATTGTCACCTGCCAGCAGTGTGTCTGTAGGCGTTTGTTTGGTGTCAGGAGATATCCTGATGTAAGCGGTGTCGGCAAAAATATACCGGTCGATAGTATCGGTGCCATTCATGTACAGCGACCAGCTGCGCATGTCCGGGAAGTTAGGCTCTTCCTGCGCAAACAGTTGATGGGAGATACAAACAAATAAGAACAATAAAAACTTTTTCATAAATAACAGATTCTTTTTCAGTTGGGATATGTGATTAGGTATGTGCCAGCGTGGGTATCATCAGCTGGTTGCCGGCGAAGAGATCCTGCTTGCCCTTTCGTACAAAGAGCGTGAGATCTTCTGTCTTCAAAGGCAACATGGTAAAGCCGCTGGTATCTTTCGGTGTAAAGCCCAGTTTTATTTGCCGGGTATCTTTTTCCATCAACACAGATAAGATGTGATGCAGTGATTGCCGGGTGTCGCCGAAAATATCATGACAGGTCATTACGCCGTCTTCGTGTTCCACTACAGCGACAACATCTGTTTCTTCGAGATGATATACGCATGTTTTCATAAACTGGGTGCAATAGAACATCAGCAGGCCGGCGGGAGCTGTGACAGTAAGCGCTGCAAAGCGGTTGGACCGGGCATATTTCCGGAGCAGCAACGCGGTGTCGGCAATATTGTCCATATCCAGCCGGCGAATTTTCGCCGATTGTGGCGTTAGTGCCTGGGTATGGTACTGGTATTCGCTGGCCGGCACAAATCCGAATTTCGGATAGAAGTCCAGCACTTTTTCATTGGCAAAAAGGAACATGACGTCGTACTTACCTTTCCATTCTTCAAAAATTTTGTCCATCAGCCAGCGGGAAAGGCCCTGATGGCGATAGTCAGGGTGTGTCATGACGGTGCCCAGCTGCAGCCAGGTCTTTTCCTCGTTCTGCCAGCGTACGCGGAGCACATTGACGGTGGCATTGGCCACTACGGTGTCACCATCCATGAGCACATGTGGTACGCAGGAATGGTCCCAATAGCCTTGTTGGTACCACGGCTCAAAGCTGAGGTGGAAAGTTTGGACGGACAGCTGATCAAAACTAAGTCTGACGGGGTTATTGTCTTTGATGTCAGCAATATAGGTATACGTTTTACCCTTGATGTTGTATTTCATGTCGTTAACGCACAATTTCAGATCATGATGGCGAAGATAGGGAATATAAAACAAACGGGACGGCCATATGGCCATCCCGTTCGTTATGGTTTGTTGGGTGGAACTTAATGATTTTCGACATACCGGCGGAAATGTTCCAGCACGCCTGCGCAAAAGGCTTGCTGCTCTGCTTCCGGGGTACCTTTTTCCGGATCAAACAGCTCTGTGATGGTCACACCTTCCGGCGTAATGCTGAACAGGTCGATGGTCCTTCTGCCGTCGGATAGGACGTAGCTCAGTTTTTCGTGCGGTATCACTTCGTCATAAGCGCCTGCAAAAGCAAAACCACCGCCATTTTCTGCTTCCATGACGAAGCTGAATTTGCCACCGGAGCGAACATCATTTTCTACGGAGGTCGTCTTCCATTCGCTGGAAGGGTTGTTCCATTGCATGATGTGTTCCGGTCCTGTCCAGTAGTCCCATATTTTTTCGATGGGCGCCTTTACCAGGGTAGAGGCAGAAAGAAGCGCTGTCTGGTTTTCCATAAGGAAGCAAATTGATGATCTCGTAAGATAACCAATATTATCCATGAACGTCCATGAAAGCGCTGATTTTCTCCAGTGTGCTGATCGTGGCGGGCGACTGTATCGCTGTCAATGGCCATACATGCGTCTGGTCGTCGAGCGTGACCATATCGGCGAAGGGAGCAACCGTCCGGATGCGTTCGTAGAAATGTTTGCTATCGTCGTATAGTACTTCCCGTGAGCCTGTCATTATCAGCACCGGCGGGAATGTGCCGAAGGTGCGCAGACCTGCGCTGGCAGGTTCAATCTTGCCGGCTGCATAATAATCTGCAAACCGTTTCATCTCTTCTTTGCTGAGGATAGGATCATCTGCGCGGCGTGTTTCATACGATTCATTTTCACAGCGGAGGTCCAGCCAGGGAGAAATGAGCACCACACCGGCGGGTTGCTTGATGGGAGTGCCAGACAACTGGTGCATGGCGGAAACGAGGATACCTCCGCCTGCGCTGTCTCCCAGCAGGAAGATACTGGCGGCAGGGTAGGCGGCAGCGATGTAGCGATATACTTTCTCCGCATCGTTGCGGCCTGCGGGAAACGGATGTTCCGGCGCCAGGGCATATTCCACCAGCAGTATTTTCCGGTGTAGGGCAGTGGCGAAGTGGCTGGTCATCGCTTTGTGTGAATGTAACGATCCGAGTGCGTAAGACCCGCCATGAAGCAGAATGATAATTTCATCGCTGGTAGCCTGGGTGGGTGTAAACCAGTGGCAGCGCACGTCTGCGATGACGGTGCTTTCAATGTTCACCGTTTCATCGGCGGGGTAGATGTCCCCCAGTTGGTCAAATTGTTGTCTTATTTGCTGGATATCCATACGGTTATTGGTTTGGGCGATGGCCGGCAAGGTAAGTATTGCCAGTAGGATAAAGCATAGTTTTTTCATGGTATTTTTTATTGGTGCCGGTTGAGCAACGCCCATACAAGCAGAATAAAGGAGAAAAACTGGAGGATGTTCCGGGAGGTGGTCCATCGTATCCATCGCTGGCTCCTTTTCAGCAGTTCCGGTGTACGTGGCGTGTCTGCGGTCATTTTGGAGAAGGCAATAATTTCCTTCACAAAATAGGTCGCGGTGGGAATCGTCACCAGCAGGAAACATACCAGCGCCATGAGCAGATAAGGCCTTACCTGCTCATGGGACCAGTTGGTGACCAGCGCAGTGATGAAAGATGCAAGGAACAGCAATTGCAGCGGTATCCAGAAACGGGCAGACTGTTTGGTTTGTGATGCGATCAATTCAAAAGATTGTGGTGGATTGGCAAACCAGTGCGGCATGCGGAAGATACGTTCCCAGGAGCCGGCGAGGAAAACGACAGCGGCGGTGATGGCGGCTGTCCATAGTGACACGAGATGCATAACGATGATTTAAGGCGTTTATCCGGCGGTGATGCCGCCATCGACGGCGATAGCGGCGCCGGTGATATAGGTGGACTGTTCAGATGCGAGGAACAGGATGGTGGGGATGATATCTTCCACGGTAGATATCATCCCCAGGGGCATGGCGGCGGCTATCTTTTCCTGCATGCCGGGTTTGGACGACACGTTCTGCAGCCACTGTTCCGTTTGGATGGCACTCACCACCAGCGCATTGACACGGATGCCGTTGCGGGCCTGCTCCAGTGCTGCTGCTTTGGTAAGACCGATCACACCGTGTTTGGCTGCCACATAAGCAGCGATGCCTTGTCCTACCCCTTTTACGCCAGCAGTACTGGCGGTGTTAATGATGCTGCCTCCTGTGGCCTTCATCGCCTGTATCTCATATTTGAGGGCATGGAAGATGCCGGTGAGGTTGAGCGTCATGGTATCCGAAAACTGCCGGCTGGTCATCTGCTCCAGCGGACCGGTGTACAGGTTGGCGCCGGCGTTATTAAAAGCAGCATCCGGCGGGCCATACAGCTTGCATGTTTCGTTGACGAGTTGTTCCACTTGTTGCTCGTTCGTCACATCTGCCTGTAGGAAGGTGGCTTCGCCGCCGTCCGCACGGATGCTGGTTTCCAATTGTAATCCTGTTGCCAGGCGTCTGCCACAAAAAATTACCCGCGCCCCCATGGCGGCGAAGGCACGGGCGGCGGCGGCACCCAGCCCCGAAGTACCGCCGGTGATCAATATCGTTTTAGGTTTCATGTTCTTCTTGTTGTTAATGTAGTTTGTGTTGCAAACTAAAATGATCTAAAAAAAGCCGGTTGCCAGCCGGTTGACTGCCCTTACAGGTGCAGGTACTTTTTGATGTCTTCTACATACTGCTCAAAAGCTTTGCGGCCTTTAGCCGTAAGTTTACAGAGGGTATGTGGGTAGTTCCCCTTATAGGTCTTAATCACTTCTATATAAGCTGCTTCACTTAGTTTTTTAATCTGATGGCTCAGGTTACCTTGCGTGGTATGGGTGACTTCCATCAGATGGGCAAAATCAGCCTGTTTTAATTTGATCAGTACCGACACAATGGCCAATCTCACTGGTGTATTTAAAACAGGATCTAAATCATTGAACATCCGCTATTGTTTATACTGTTGACTTTTTAAGCAGGTACCCCGGCGCCAGATAGCCGGTCAGTACGGCTACGCCCAGCAGCAGCGGGGCATACTGGTCCGGCACAAAGATACTGGCCACCGCCAAAATAAAAAACAATATACCGCCACTCACCAATGGCCGGAAACGTAATACCAGTCCGGTTAACAACGTACCGGCCCCACCAATCAGCATATTGCTGGTAAAGGGTTGGGTGTGTTGCAGCACATTCACCAGCACCGACAGGATAAAGCTGACGCCCATTACCAGCCAGAGGTTCTTCAGGTAAAAGCCGAGGTAGGTCTGCACCGATCCGGGCCCTGACTGATAATGCCGGAAGGAAAGGAAAATGCCTACCGCCACCAGCACCGGGAAGGGGAGGAAAAATAATTTAAATGAAGTAAATGTCTTCAGCACAAAAAACAGGATACTGCCCGCTGCTATCAGCCAACCCCAAAGGAGAAACAGAAAACTGTGCTCCCTTGCGTTTTCCCGGGTCTGGGAAATAGCTTCTGTAATGATTTTCAACCCTTGCAGGGGGTCCATATTGTTGTCGGTTGTTTCCATGCGGCGCTCAACTTTAAATCAAATATAAATATAGTTTGCGTTACAAACCAAAATATATTTTGTGGAAGAAGATATTACCTGCGGATTATGGAAGACGATAATTGTTATGTATAGCGGTGGTTGGGCTGGTTCATCGTTGTTTGGGACCACAGGAAAAAAAACGCAGGGTATATCTGCCTGTTATGGAACGCCACGATGTTATAGGGTAGTGGCCGTCAGCAGGTGCTTGGTTGTTCGGAGCTACAATGGAAAGCGCAGGGTAAATGTACTTCCCTGGTCCATCGTTGTTTCCACGCTGATCTGTATGTGATGGTATTGTGCAATAGTATGGGCGATCGCGAGGCCGAGCCCGTAGCCTTCTGCGGTGCCTCGTTGGATTTTCCGGAAGCGATGGAAGATGGTATCTACTTCCCGGGAGGAAATACCGATACCGGTATCGGAGATGATCAGCAGGTAATGATCGGGATGGATTTCGTCAGTCACGGTAATGCTGCCGTTTTCCCGGTTGTACTTGACCGCATTCTGCAGCAGGTTGTATACCAGCTGAAAGATCAGATCATGATTAAGGCGATGGAGCATCGTTTGCGGTGAGAGTTGCATGGAAAAGCGAAGGTTTTTCTCTTCCAGGCGATGAGATAATTCCTCCATGACTTCTGTGACCAGCAGGTAAGGAGAGAGGGCGTCGTTTTTCGGAAACTGGTCGTTTTCTATGCGTGAAATCAGCAGGAGGGAATGAACAATTTTTTTCAGGCGCTTTAATGTTTTCATCATGCCCTGTACCGTGTGCTGTAGCGCTTCGTCTGTGTCTCTTTCATCGAGCAGGTTTTCCATTTTAGTTTGCAGGATACTGATAGGCGTCATCAGTTCATGGGAGGCGTTGGACGTGAACTCCCGTTCTTTTTCAAACGCGTCGTTGATTTTATTCATCAGTTCCACGAGGGAATCGTCGAGGTATTGAAAGTCTGCCGTGGAGGTCCTGATGGGCGGTGCCTGTTCCCTGAATGGAAAGCGGCGATGCAGCAGCCGTGTCTGGATAATGACGCCAAGTGGTTTGAGCAGCAGCCGTGTAAATACAAGGTCGATGAGAATAGTGATGATAATGAGACCACCGAGCACATAGAGGGCCATGCGTTGCAGCGGACGGTTGTACTGACTGATGGTGGTGGTTTTCCTGCCCACTTCCAGCAGAAAAGCGCGATGGTTGGCCTGAAGGATATGGGTCAGTACGCGGTAGGTCAGCGTATCGCCTTCCACCAGTCGTTGCACGGTGGCGATAGTATCCGCCATGATGGTGTTGCCGGCTGGTTCCAGCGATATGTATTCTTCTTTGAGCATGGTATAGCTACCGTAGGTTTCTTCTCCCTGTAGGTAGGCATCGATGCCGTTTTGCTGAATTACCTGCAACACTTTTTTCTTTTGTTCACGGAGATAATAGTCGTTGTATTGATGTGCAATATCTTCTACCAATACCGGCAGCAATAGTACAAACAGCAATGCTACCGCCATTTTTGACAGTGTGATAAATAGTGTCAGTTTGGTAAAAAGTTTCACGCTCAGATCTTTATTTTATAACCTACATGACGGATGGTCTGCAGCCAGTCCACCGTGGCGTAGGTTGACAATTTTCTCCGGATATTTTTGATGTGGACGTCAATGTAATTGGAATCATATTCATCATCTGCCAGATCGCCCCAGATATGTTCGCTGAGCTGCATGCGGGACAGCGGCCTGTTTTTATGCAGCAGCATATAGCTCAGCAGATCAAACTCTTTGCGGGACAGGGTAATCTCCGTTTGTTCGAAATATACGTTTCTTTTTTGCAGGTCCACACTGAAATCGCCGAGTGGTATCAGTACGTCCTGAAGGCCAAACTTCCTTCGGGAGATAGCCTGCATACGGGATTGCAGCTCCAGCAGGGAGAATGGTTTTGGGAGATAGTCATCTGCTCCGAGGTCCAGGCCTTTGATACGATCTTCCAGTTGGCCGCGGGCGGTAAGGATAATATAGGCCGCTTCCGGGCATAGTTTCCGGGCTTGCTGCAGTAGCTGCAGCCCGTCCATGTCCGGCAGGCCAAGGTCCAGTAACACAAAGTCATAGGCATTGTCTTCCAGCCGGGCAACCGCCTGGCTGGCGGATGCCACGAGGTCACAGTGGTATGCCTTTTTCAGGAAGGCCTCCATTTCTGTGGCCATGGATCTTTCGTCTTCGATGATTAACACCTTCATATCAGAACTGGTAGTAAAAACTGCAATTCACAAAAGAGTGGGTTTCGCCGGCGCCGGTGAGGGCTTTATCACTCAGGAGCGACAGTTGGTATTCCACTTCTACCATATAGTGTGCACGATTGTAAGCCAGCGGTACTTTGAGATTGTAGGATAACAAGTCGAACCGGGTGGCTTCTTCGGTGACGGTCTGCCGCCCAACAGGTACGCCTGGAAGCAGCGGTAGCGGCAGTCCCAGTTTACTGAGCTGCAGATATTTTTCGCGAACATAAGTCTGGTAAAAACGCTGGGTACCGGCCACGATGTCCAGGGCTGGTGTCAGCGTAATGAGGTCTTTGTTCTTTGCGATGCTGCCCAAGGTAATTTGTTTTTCCGTGTTTAAGGTGACGAACATATCTTCCTGCTCCCCGAAAGCATAGTCGGCCTGGATACCGGTTGTCATCCAATATCGGTATTTCAGTTCTGCCGACGCATTGTTGGGGTTGGCGGCCTGCAGGAACTGGGAGGATGCCGGGTAGAAGGTATGGCTGTAGGCCACTGTGGCGGTCAGTTTCTTTCCTATCGGGAAGTTGAACCCTGCGGTGGCGCTGGTGGCCGATACCGTGTTGGCCGAGTCGTGCAGCAGGCGGTAGGCGGTGCCACTGAAATAGAAGCCAAACGGAAACTGCAGGACACCGCTGGCCGCTACGTAGGGTAGGGCCGCGGGGGCCGTTTGCCCGTAGTAGTTGGCATTGTTGGAGTAGAGTGCCCCCAGGGTAAAGGTTGTTTTTTTCGGCGCTTCCGTTTGTACAGTATCTGCTGGCACGTGTGCAGTATCTGTTTGTGCCTGCACGGACGTATGGCACAGCCCTGTCAGAAAGGCCAGTATTAGTGCATATCTCATGTCAATATCAATATTTTAACCCGTCAGATCAGCTTTCGGATAATGATTTTTGGTTTAATGATCCTGATTGGTTGGACAGGCAATGGAGAAGGAATAGCCATCGGTTTGATGACGCGCCTGGATTTAGGCACTTCTTTTATTTCCGGCAGTTTCACTTCCGGAAGGACCGACGGGTCTACTGGTTTTTCAACAGGTTTATCTGCCGGCGTACGGGCCGGCGGAATACTGTCTGTTGACAGGTCCGTATGGTCAGTGGTACTAACATGTCCATATCCATAGCCTTTTTGAGGCTGCAGCCACGTCATTGCAGACATGAGCAGGGATGCCAATATGAACAGTCTTACCATACGAACAGGATGAGGGCAGAATTTCGCCGTAGCGTTGCCGGCAAAATTCTGCTTTTTCTTTTGAAATTACAATATGCCCAGGCGTGTGCCTCCGGTTATCTTCGTATTCACCCGCATCGGAGCAGCCACTTTTACTGCCTGCCGCGTAGTCGCCTGTATACCGGATTGGGCATTGATGCCACCAGTGCCGGCTTTCAGCGCTTGTTGTCCGGTAGCTTGCATGCCTGATTGAACGTTGATCACCCCGGTGCCGGTCTTCACTGTTTGCTGCCCGGCAGCTTGTATGCCCGATTGGGCATCGACCGCAGTTGCTTTCAGCGTTTGTTGTGCCGCCGTTTGCACGCCGGCCTGCGTTTCGGCTACATGGGTACCCACCTGTACGGCCTGTTGGCCGGTTGCCTGTACCTGGGTGCCGATTACTTCGGTGCCTGCATGCACACCTTGTTGCACGGTAGTTTTTAAGCCGGTAGAGGTCTGTATGGCCCCACTTTCCACTTGTGCAGTAGGATCGATCACGGCCCCGGCGGCCGTCGTTACACCATGATTAGCAGGAGAGGCCTGTTGGCTGGAAGCTGCTCCGGTGGCGGTTTGACTGGTGCCCACACCAGTGCTGTTGCCTGCCGGCCCGGATACGGCCGCATGGCTGTTGCCGCTGGCCGTTGTTTGCACGTTACCGGGTTGTACCCGTGTCGTCATACTCCCGCTGGCCTTAACGGTGGCCTGCTGTGCAAAAACTGCTCCGGAAAAAGTGAATGCTGCAAGGAACAATACTGTAGATCTCATAATAAACGGTTTTTCAGGTATTTGAATGATTATCTAGAATCAAAAGTAGCAGGGCAAGATGAAGCGAAGATGAAAAACGGAAATTTTCTGTATCAGCCTGATCATACGGCTGTCAGAGCGGATCTTTGAATCATTCCGTACCTTGCTGCCATGAAATACCAGGAAGCCACTATAGAAGAACTGTTGACGACCGCTTTTCAGGATGAGGCCCTGCGCAACGCCTATTACGAGACGGCACAGGAAAAGATGTTTAAAAAAGGAGACCTGCTGCTGGAGCAGGGACAGATCTGCCGTTACTGTTATACCCTGCTTTCCGGAGCTGTCAGAGGGTTTTACCTGAAAGACGGCCGGGAAATCACCACGTCTTTTTGTTTTACCAACGATGTGGTGATGTCACTGGAAAGCGCTACCCGCCTCACGCCCAGCCCGGAGTCATTCGAAGTGCTGGAAGACAGCCTGGTGGAAGTGGTGTCTGTGGAGAAACTGAACCAGTTACGCCAGCAGTTCCCGGTATTGGAAAAAGTATGGACGCTGAGCATGGAAGCCTACGCTATCTGGCTGGAAGAACGGCTGGCCAGCCTGCAATTCGCCACGGCAAAAGAGCGCTATGAACAGCTGTTGGAGCGCTACCCCGAGATAGTGCGAAATGTACAGCTAAGCCATATCGCTTCTTATCTGGGCATTACCCTCGAAACCCTGAGCCGCATCCGGGCGAAGGGATAATTATTTGACATATATCAAATGGCGACTGCCGCCTGTTCCCCAATTTTGCTGCAGCAAATAAAAAAACAAACCTATTTTATGCAGTCGTTCGTACCCACGCTTCCATCACCTGCCAGTCGCCGTATCGATGCACTGGACGCTATCAGGGGCGTGGCATTGGCAGGTATCCTGCTGGTGAACATGGGCCTTTTCGCTTTCCCGGCCCTTTACATGACCCCGTCTGCCTATTGGCCCGGTGCCTCCAACAAAATGGTGGAGCAGCTGATCAGCTTTTTCGCGGAAGGCAAGTTCGTGTCTATGTTCTCTTTTCTGTTTGGCCTCGGGTTTATACTTTTCCTGCAAAGTGCGGAGAGAAAGGGGCTGCCGCCGGTACGGCTGTTCCTGCGCCGCCTGTTGGTGCTGCTGGGCATTGGCTGGATACACGCACACCTGATCTGGTTTGGCGATGTGCTCTGCTTTTACAGTGTGCTGGGCGTGTTGTTGCTTTTTTTCAGGAAGATGTCCCCGCCGGCCTTGGTGAAATGGGCTGTGGGTTTACTGATAGTGCCGGTGATATTATATATGACAGCCGGCACCCTCATCGGACCGGATTTTTATAAAGATGGTATTGCATATAGTGAGGCGGGTAACCGGGCAATCGAAGTATACCGTTCCGGCACGCTCCGGCAGATATGGGAGCAGAACGGGACCGACCTGATGATGGCCCGCATGGGCTACCTGATCGAAACGCCGATGATGCTGGCCATGTTCCTGCTGGGCGCCTATGCCGGCAAAAGAGGCATCTTCCGTCAGCCGGACGCGCATGACCTGTTTATCCGGAAAGTACAAGCCTGGAGCGCCATCATCGGCTGGCCGCTGGTCATTTGTGTGGCGCTGTTTGGCAAAGCCGGTCCTACAACGCCCATCGGCGGCAACCTCATGATCATAGACACTTACATCGGAAGTCCGCTTATCGGAATATTTTATATCGCCACCCTTACCCGCCTGCTGCAACGTGCCCGATGGCAGCAGTGGTTACGGCCTTTCCAGGCCGCCGGGCGGATGGCGGCCACCAACTATCTCCTGCAATCTGTTACCTGTATCTGGATCTATTACAGTTTTGGCGGCGGACTGTATGCTTATGCCAGTCCACCTGTGTACCTGCTTATTTGGCTGCTGGTGCTGGGGGGCCAACTCGCCGTCAGTTCCTGGTGGATGAACCATTTCCGTTTTGGCCCGGTGGAGTGGATATGGCGGAAGCTGACCTACGGTAAAGCCTACGCGATAAAAGCGGAATAGAACATCCTTGTGCGTGACCTAAAGCCCTCTGCTGTTTATCAGTGGGGGCTTTTTTGTATTTCCCGATATCGGTGAACTGCCTGATATTTCAAATTATCGGTAACTTTCCCGATATGACCATCATGAAGAAAATTAACAACATCATATACAAAACACAACTGGAAACACCGCTGGGCATCATGATCGCCGGTGCTACGGAAGAAGGCATTTGCCTGCTTGAATTCACCGAACGCAACATCCTGGAGGCACAATGGGCCTCTCTCCGTAAACTGCTGAAAGCCAGCGTAGAGGAAGGGTACCATCCGCATTTTGCCCGGCTGCAACAAGAGCTGGACGCCTACTTCGCGGGAGCGCTGCATACTTTTTCCGTACCACTGCATATGCCGGGAACGGATTTTCAGCAGGCGGTATGGCAACTGCTGCTCGCCGTGCCATACGGGGATGTACGGAGCTATAAACAGCAGGCAACGCTGCTGCAACGCCCCGACGCGGTGCGCGCCGTAGGGCATGCCAACGGTATGAACCGCATCTCTATCCTGGTGCCCTGTCACCGTATTGTGGCGGGCAATGGTAACCTGACTGGCTACGGCGGTGGTATCTGGCGTAAAGAATGGCTGCTGGCGCACGAAAGCCGTCATCAAAAAAAAAATTGAAAACAACGGGTGATCATCTCCCGTTGATGGTATCAACAGGTTGATTAAATCATTTTTATGACAACGCTTACCGATCAGGACCTCATCCTACAACTGAAAACAGGCGACCGCCAGGCAACGGCTGTCATTTACCAACGGTACTTTCCCATGGTAGCGGCCTATGTGCAGCAAAACAGTGGTCACGCTGCTGATGCGGAGGATGTTTTTCAGGAAGTTATGCTGGTACTGATACAGAAGATACAGGCCCCTGATTTTGTACTGACCGCCTCGCTCAAAACATACCTATACGCTATTGCGCGCAACAGCTGGTGCAAACGCCTGCGCGATAACCACCTGCTGCTGCCGGGAACGGACCTGCCGGAAGACGCCGGCATGCCCGACCTGTTCCCGGAACCACCCGCCACGGCGCAGCTGCAGGGATGGCTGGCACGTATAACGGACAACTGTAAACGAATTTTAAAAGCGCTCTTTTTTTATCAGCAACCCATGGCGCTGCTGGCGCAAAAAATGGGCTGGAAAAACAAGCATACGGCCGATAACCAGAAATACAAATGCCTGCAACAGCTGCGTAAAGCAGCGCTGGAGAAGTAACTAACTTTATCACCTAAAAAAGACGGAGCTTTGCATATGATGAATATTTTCCGTCATTCAAATTTAACAGCAGCCGATCTCGACGAATTACAACTGATCATGAAAACCATCCGGCTGGAAAAACAGGATTACTTTATCCGCGAAGGAAATGTATGCCGGCAACTGGCTTTTCTCAGCAAAGGCATCCTGCGTTCTTTTTATGTGAAAGACAACGGAGAGGAGATAACCGATTGTATTATGTTTGAAGGACAACTGGTGACAGCTTATTCCAGCCTTATCACCGGTCAGCCTGCCTTTGAACATATACAGGCTATTACCGATTGTGAGCTACAGGTGCTGGACCGCGACGACCTTTATGGCCTGTACGAACGGAATATCCGCTGGGCCAATACCGGCCGCACTTTCGGAGAACAGGAGTTTGTATTGATGGAACAACGTATCCGTTCTTTCCAGCAATACACGGCCAAAGAACGTTATGAGGAAATGGTCCTCAAACATCCGCATATGATACAACAGGTACCGTTGCAATACCTGGCGTCCTATCTCGGCATTACGCCACAGCATCTTAGCCGCCTGCGGAGAAATTAACATTTGTTCAGCGCCGGCTACAGCGCTACCAGTAGCTTTGCAGGCATGAAAAAGATATTGATCATCAATGGTCACCCTGACCGTGAAAGCTACAACACGCAATTACAACAAGCCTATACCTCCGGCGCGCTGCAAGCCGGCGCCGACGTGACGGAAATTCATCTTGGCTCGCTGCAGTTTGACCCCAACCTGCGCTACGGCTACCGCAAACGTATGGAACTGGAGCCGGACTTACTGGATGCCTGGGAGAAAATCCTGGCTGCTGAACATATTGTATGGATCTTTCCTTTGTGGTGGGGCTCCCTGCCGGCGCTCATGAAAGGATTCTTTGACCGCCTTTTCCTGCCGGGATTTGCTTTCAGCTATAAGCCCAACAGCATGATGGTGGAAAAGAAACTCAAAGGCAAAACGTCCCGCCTCATCTGTACCATGGACTCGCCCATCTGGTTTCACACGCTGTATTACAGGGCTACCGGCGTGCGGGCCTTCCGCAGCATGATTCTGCGTTTCTGCGGGATTAAAATAACAGGGACTACGTACATAGCCCCTATTAAATTCATGAAGCCCGGTGGTAAAGAAAAAGGGATCCAAAAGGTGACAGCCCTCGGAAAGCGTTTAGGCTAGACCGTTATTTCACGGAAGTGATCCACCAGGTATTGCCGCAGGGATCTTTTACGCCGCAGGTCCTGCCATAGGGCTGGTCGCTTAATTCCATCACCGTGAGGGCGCCGTGGTCAAGTGCTGTCTGGAAGCTGGCATCGGCATCTTCCACATAGATGAATAGCTGGCCCGGCTGTGCCTTCCACTGGTCGCGCGAACTGCAGGCCATAATGGTGCTGTCGCCGATCACCAGTTCTGCATGGCGTACCAGTTTATTGTCATGTAAACTGACATGACTGAGTTTGGCCTGAAACACTTCTTGTGCAAAGGTCAGGAAGTCGCTGGCGTTGTCGAGCATGAGATAAGACATAACGGCCTGATGCCCTGCTGGAATCTTCATAATAGTAGTTATTAACAGTGAAACAATACTGCGAAACTACTTTCGGCAGTGTTGTCAAAATTGGAAAAACGCGACATTTTTAATCCATCCAGGCAGTGGCGCCCGAACGGCCGGAGAAGAAGGTTTTGGGATGTTCTCCGGAGAACTCCCTGAAATCATGAATGAAATGTGACTGGTCGTAGTAACCACAATCCAGCGCTATCTGTGTGAGCGAGGGAGCATCGGGGCCGTATCGGTGGATGGCCGCATGAAAACGGGCGATGCGGGAGAATATTTTCGGGCTGAAGCCTGCATATTGCCGGAACTGTCTTTCAAACTGGCGGGTGGACAGGTAATGGTCCTGCGCCAGCTGTTTTACCGGCACCATGCCCTGATTTTCGATGATGGCCTGGATGGCACGGAACACAGGCGGCTGTACGTTGTCCTGCCTTGACAATCGTTGTTCCAGAAAATCTTCCAGTATCTGTATCCTTTGTTGATGATGGATGGCCAGCGCGATTTTTTCTTCCAGCTGTTGGCCGACTTTATTCAGCAAAGTACCCAGATCTGGCATCTGGTTGGTCAGTTCGCTGGTCGGCATGTTAAAAAGCAACGGAATAGCCTGGGGGTAAAGATAAACGCCGAACATGCCAAAACCCTGATTGACGTGGAATTTGCGGGTGGTTTGACATTGTCCGTGGATGCCGGCGGAGAACGAAGCATTCCGCGTGCCATCGGGCAACAACTCGTCGAACAGGCCGTTATAATGAAACAGCAATTCCGGGCACATATCCGCCATGGAATGATGTGTGTAGGGCTGATCGCTCTCCAGTACCCAATAAAATCTCACTATGTCGCGAAACCTGGCCGATGGCCGGATGGTCTGGTATTGCATGGAACGGGCCGTTTGATGCCGGCATCCTAAAGATAAGAAAAGTCAGAGCAACTGATGTAATTGTGCATATTGTAGCAGCATAATCGTTTTGCCATCGCGGATGCGGCCGTCGGCAATCATCTGTATGGCTTCTTTGAAGGGAATCTCCAGCACTTCTATTTCTTCCTGTTCTTCTTCCAGACCGCCGCCATCTGCTATTTTCATGGATTTGTTGTATGCTGCCACAAAGAAATACAGGATCTCCGTTACGGAACCGGGCGACATATAGGCCTCGAATATTTTCTTCACATCGGTGATACGATAGCCGGTTTCTTCTTCCGCTTCCTTGCGAATGCAGTCTTCCGGATTATTTTTATCGAGCAGGCCGGCGCAGGCTTCTATCAACATGCCGTCGGTATTGCCGTTGATATAGGTAGGCATCCGGAACTGCCGCGTGAGGATGACCGTTTGCTGCGCTTTGTTGTACAACAGGATCACCGCGCCGTTGCCACGGTCGTACGCTTCGCGGGACTGTACCTCCCAGTTACCATTCCTTTTCAGATAATCGTAGGTTACCTTTTTCAACGTATACCAGTTGTCAGACAGGACTGTTGTGTCAATGATTTTTACTTTGGCTGTCATAAAAATGATTATATTTGATCGAATTTGATTGTTTTGATCAAAAGTAGATAAAAAATGGGATTTCCGGAGCGAAAACAAAAAATATTAAAACTGCTGGACCAGCATGATAACAGGGAGGTGCAGGAGATCGCGGACACATTGGGCATTTCAGCGATCACCATCCGGCGTGACCTGCAACAGCTGGCGGAAGAAGGGCTGCTGGTACGCACGCACGGCGGCGCCATGAAAGCGCCGGCATTGCATCCGTTCACCGCTTTTACAGACAAAGCCACCGTAGGGCAGGAGCGTAAGCAGCATATCGGTAAACTGGCGGCGGCGCAGGTGAAACCGGGAGATACCATTTTCCTCGATTGTGGCAGCACCGTATTTGCCATGTGCCAGCACCTGCGCAAAACAGGGCCGCTGCGGGTGATCACCAATTCGCTGCCGATAGTGGCGGCTTTCATGGACTGCGACCAGATAACGGTGAACCTCATCGGCGGCGAGATAGACAAGGAAAGAAAGGCCATGCACGGTCAGCGGGCATTGCAGCATATCGACAGCTATCGCGGCGCTAAGGCGTTCATCGGCACAGATGGGCTGTCGCTGAAAAACGGGCTGACAGCTTTCAGCGAGAAAGAAGCGTCCATCAGCAAAGCCATGGCGGCACAGGCAGACACGGTGTACCTGCTGTGCGACTCCGGCAAAATAGGAAAAGACAGCTACCTGAAATACGCGCCATTCACCATCTTTGATCACCTCATTACAGACCGGCAGCTGCCAGCCTCCACAGCAGCACAACTCAAAGCCAAAGGCGTCTCCGTCATGTCCTGAAATGCGCTATTTTTGGCAGTATGATCAATGACGCCTGGTATCTGCAACGGTACCATTCCCAGTCGGACCCCGTGCGGCTGGTGATGGACGTGCTCTCCATATATCTTTACCCGTTAGACAAGCATACCTTGTTTGACGCTGTGCAACTGCTCACGCCCTTTTCACGGCCGGAGCTGGAAGACATGCTGCTCGACCTGCGGGAGCAGGAGCTGTTGCAGATGAATGTCAACGGGCATTACAATCTGCCGCCCGCACTGGGTTTTCAGTTGTTACCCGGCAATATTATACGACCGGAATATCAGCCGGTGGTAGACCGCACCGGTCGCGCGATACATGCGTTTTATTCCGTCAACGCCCGGCTGCAGGACCTGCAACAGTTGCTGGTAGCATGGTTTACCGGTGACCGCTACCTGCTGTCACCGCCCATCCGCCGCATGGAACTGGAGCTGTCCGAATACCAGCCGTGGTTGTCTTACCTGTTATTTTTTCCGGCCTATGAAGGGTTGTTGAAGCTGTTCTCCGAAACAGCGATGGACAACATCTTCGCTTTTGCGGTGAAATTTCATCTGCTGCAACTGCCACCCATGGAAGATTTGCTGGCCTTGCAGCAACGCAGTGGTCAGCTTTTTCCGGAGCTACAGTTATTACAGGGCGATCTGCATACTGCTTTCGGTGACACCACCGCTGATGAATGGTTTGGCAAAGCGTTGGTAACGCTGTACCAGGGACAGCCTGCGGCGGCCCTCGCAGCTTTCGATAAAGGCATCAAACGGCAACGGCAACACGACAAAAAGAACACGCTGCCTGTTTCTCCGCTGTTCGCCTTCTATTATGTGCTCACGCTGACGCTGCTGCCGGGAGAGAAAACGAATCCTGTGATACAGAAGCTGCTGACCACCTACGAGCGAAAAATTTTTCCCGCGATAACGCCTGCTATCTGCCTGTTGTACCTGCATGCCGGCAGAAAAGAAAAAGCGGAGAGCCTGTTGCTGTTATTATTAGAGAGAAACGAACAGCCGTTGCTGAGCTACCTGTCTGTGATAGCGCTGCAACTCCTGCATCCGCGCAGTAAGCTGCTGATCACTTTCCGTGTGCAGGCAGACGTATTGCTGCGCCGCGGCATGGAATACAACTACCGGTTACTCACCTACGAATATTTATATCTTTTCCGCGATGCCGGTTATGCCGGCTATGCGCCCGCCTTTACTGCCGCCGGTGCGGTGATTCGGTATGAGCCGGTACTGTCGCAGATAAAGATCACGGCCGACTGGGAACGGCTGCTCAATACGCTACTCACGCCCGATGATGCCGCCGGTAAGGCCAAACCTGCGCCGGTACACCGTTTGATCTATCTGATAGATTTTAACCACTACAAGCTGCAACCGGTAGTGCAAACAGCGAACGGCGACGGCACCTGGAGCAGCGGCAGGAACGTGCCGCTGAAAAAATTGAAGGATGGCAAAGCGGAAGCCATGACCGATCAGGACCAGCGTATCAGCACTACCATACAAAAAGATCATTACTACAATCACGACGGCGAAGCTTTCTCCTTCGACAATCGCATCTGGGAAGAACTGGCAGGGCATCCCTTCCTTTTCCTGGATGAAAATCCAACGGTACCGGTGGAGATTGTAAAAGGCATGCCGGAGCTGATGGTGAATTATAACGGTAAGGGGTATACGTTTACTGCCAATATCGAAGACTATTCGAGTGAGTTGGTGTTTGTAAAAGAGACGCCCACCCGGTTGAAAGTGATCCGCCTTACCCCGCAGCAGCGTAAAGTATTGCAAACGCTGTCGCAGGTGCCGGTAGTGCCCGCAGAAGGGCGCGAGAAACTAATGCAGGTACTGAAAAGCATCGGTGCTCACCTAACCGTGCATTCTGAGCTGGGCGATGGCGCCATCAATATCCGCAAACGCGAAGGGGATGCCCGCATAGTAATACAGTTGCTGCCTTTCGGCGCTGGTATCAAAGCGGGATTGTTTGTGAAGCCTTTCACGCTGGACCCGCCTTATTGCAAGCCCGGCGCCGGCGCTGCTCATATCATCGGTATCAGCAACGGAGAACGCTGGCAGGCCAATCGTCAGTTGGAGCTGGAGAAGGCCAATGAAACACGGTTGCTGGAACTGATACAGCAGATCGTACCGCAGGAGCTGGTGGCCGATACACTGGTGTTTGAAGATCCGGCCGACTGCCTCGAGCTGCTCGATCTGATACGCGCTTATCCTGAACTGGTACGTGCCGAATGGCCGGAAGGGGAACGTTACCAGGTAAAAGACCAGGTGAATTTCTCTCATGTGGCTTTATCCCTGAAAGAAAAAGGACACTGGTTCCTCTGTAATGCGGAAATACGCGTGGATGAAAATCTGGTATTGACATTCCGGGAATTGCTGGACACCAAACGCATTATCAAAAAACGTTTCCTTGCGCTGGACAACGGCGAGTTCCTGTCGCTGACCGCCGACCTACGTAAACGGCTCAACGAACTGGCGAGCATCGCCATAGAAGGGCCGCAGGGGCTGGGTATTCCGCGATATGCCGCTTCCATGCTGGACGATTGGTTGTATGAAGCCGGCCAGGCAGAAGTAGATGAAGCCTGGCGGGCGTTTATCCGTAAACGTGATATGGCCATGGAGCTGCATCCTGAGGTGCCGGTAACGTTACAGACCAGCTTACGTCCATACCAGGAGGAGGGTTTCCGCTGGATGGCACACCTCGCCGCATGGGGCGCAGGCGCTTGTCTGGCAGATGATATGGGCCTTGGTAAAACCGTACAGGCGATCGCGTTATTGCTGTACCGTGCCGCGGAAGGGCCGGCGCTGGTTATCAGTCCTGCTTCTGTACTGCCCAACTGGGTCAATGAAATCAGCCGTTTTGCACCCTCGCTCCATATTATCCAGCTGCAGCCTGGCAAGCGCGCAGCGCAGCTGAAAGGTGTGGGCGCTTTCGATGTGGTAGTAGCCACTTATGGCATTTTGCAGCAGGAAGCGCAGCTGTTTGCCGGCGTACAATGGAGTACCGCCATACTGGATGAAGCCCATACCATCAAAAACTATCAGACTAAAACGTCTAAGGCAGCTATGGCATTACAGGCAGATTTCCGTCTGATGCTAACAGGCACGCCTATACAAAATCACATGGGCGAAATATGGAACCTCTTTAATTTCCTCAATCCCGGTCTGCTGGGAACGCTCGATCATTTCAACGAACAATTTGTATTCCCCAGTGTGCGCAATCCGGAGAGTACGGTGAAGCAACACCTGAAACGGTTGCTTCAGCCTTTCCTGCTACGCCGCACCAAAACAGCCGTGCTGGAGGAGCTGCCGCCTAAAACAGAGATCACGCGGCTGGTAGAGCTGTCTTATGAGGAGATGTCGTTTTATGAAGCGATACGCCGTAAAGCCGTGGAGAATCTGGCCGTGCCGGAAGAGAACCTGGGCCGGCGCCAGATGAAGGCGCTGGCGGAGATCAGCCGGCTGCGCATGTCGGCCTGCCATCCGCAACTGGTGGATGGAGAAAGCAGTATCACTTCTTCCAAGCTCAACGTCTTTCTGGAGATAGCGCAGGAGCTGATTTCCAACAATCACCGTGCGCTGGTGTTCAGCCAGTTCGTGCGTCATCTGGAGCTGGTAAAAGAGGCGTTGGTGCAACGGGGCATTGACTGTCTGTACCTCGACGGGTCTACGCCGATACCACAGCGGGAGCAGCTGGTGCGGGATTTCCAGGCAGGCAGGGGACAGCTGTTCCTCATCAGCCTCAAAGCCGGCGGCGTAGGGCTGAACCTGACCGGGGCAGACTATGTGGTGCATCTGGACCCGTGGTGGAACCCGGCCATCGAAGAGCAGGCCTCCGACAGGGCACACCGTATCGGACAAACGAGGCCGGTAACGATCTACCGGCTGGTAGCGCAACATACCATCGAAGAGAAAATTATCGAGCTGCATAACAGCAAACGTGACCTGGCCGACCGCCTGCTGGAAGGTAGTGATCAGTCGGGCCGCCTCTCCGCAGAAGAGCTGATGGACCTGATATCGGTAGGCTACTAAGCCAATGACGAATTAGGAATGACGAATGACGAATGGAGGGCTTTTTTATAGTACGGTTACTAAATAACCTGTCTAAAAACGGCTCCTCCATTCGTCATTCCTAATTGACTCAGGGTTGTGGGCTGGTGCTGGTCCAGCCGCCATCGATCACGAGGCTTTGGCCGGTGATATGCCGCGCTTGTTCTGATACCAGAAACAATGCTGCCTGTGCAATATCTGCTGTGGAGGCAGCGCGTCCCATGGGCGTGAGCTTCGACCAGGTGTCGGCGTAGCCGGGTTCAGACATGGTCCTTTCCGTGAGGGTGGCGCCCGGCGCAATTGTGTTGACAGTGATCTTATAAGGAGATAATTCAATCACCAGATTTTTAGCGAGCATTTCCAGGGCGGCCTTACTCATACCGTAGGCCGCAAGGTCTTTGTGTGCCTGATGACCGGTAACGGACGAGGTGAAGAGGATAGCGCCACCGCGTTGTTGTTTTTTCATCTGGTTGGCCGCTGCCTGCGCCAGAAAGAAGGTGCCGGCCAGGTTGACCTGCATCACGCGTTGGAACGCCTCCGGCGTGTAGGTGAAGAAGTCGCCGAACAGGGTGATGCCTGCGTTGGCGATCACGATATCGAGGCTGCCGTATTGTACCACGGCGGCATGTACCATTTTCTTAATAAAAGCGATATCGCTGGCGTCGCCGGGGAAGGCAATGCACCGGCCGTTTTCGGAGGCGATGGTGTTGGCTGCCGCCGCTGCCAGCGGGGCGTCCATATCATTGAGGATAACGGCGACGCCGTTGGCCGCCAGTTGCCGGCAGATCTCAAAACCAATGCCCTGGCCGGCGCCGGTAACGATAGCCACTTTGGATGCTGTATTCATAACGGGAATATGTTTTTAGTGGGAGTCGCGGGTCACCTGACTGCCGGAGCTGCCTTTTAGGAAATCCAGGTCGGCGCCCAGGTGCGCCTGTTCCACATGTTGCTGGTATAATTGTACGTAGCCTCTGTTGGCTACCGGATAGGCCGGTTGCCATGCTGCTTTGCGCCGGGCAATCTCTTCCGGTGATAATTCCGCATGCAGGCTACGATTGGCCACATCGAGCGTGATGATGTCGCCATCGCGGAGGATAGCCAGCGTACCGCCGGCCGCGGCCTCAGGAGACACATGCAGCACCACTGTCCCGAAGCCGGTACCGCTCATGCGGCCGTCAGAGATCCTGACCATATCGGTGACGCCTTGGGCCAGCAGTTTGGCCGGCAAGCCCATATTGCCTACTTCCGGCATGCCAGGGTACCCTTTGGGGCCGACGTTTTTCAGTACCAGCACACTGTTTTCGTCTACCTCCAGTGCCGGGTCATCGATGCGGCGCTTGTAGTCGTCGATGTCTTCAAAGACGATGGCAGGGCCGGTGTGGCGCATCAGTCGCGGTGTGGCCGCCGATGGTTTGATCACGGCGCCTTCCTCGCAGATATTGCCTTTCAATACCACGATGCCGGAGATATTATTGAAGGGGGCTTCCAGGGTGGTGATGACTTCCGGGTTGTAGCCTGTAGCGTGGCGGTAGTTGTCGCCGATAGTGCTGCCATTGGCGGTGAGGCAGTCTTTATGCAGGCGGGAGAGCAGGGCGTTCATCACCGCCGGCAAGCCACCGGCGTAATACAGGTCCTCCATGAAGTACATGCCTGACGGCTGCAGATTGGCCAGCAGCGGTATACCGGCCGACCATGTGTCGATGTCTGCCAATGTTACGTCCACGCCTATACGGCCGGCGATGGCCAGCAGATGCACCACAAAATTGGTAGACCCGCCGATGGCAGCGTTGACCATAATCGCATTCTCGAAAGCCTCCCGCGTGAGGATATGTGACAGGCGGCGGTCTTCCCGCACCATCTTTACGATCTCCATGCCCGACAGATGTGCCAGCACTTTCCGTGCCGCGTCAGGAGCCGGGATGGCGGCATTCTGTGGCAGCGAGAGGCCCAGCGCTTCCACCATACAGGCCATAGTGGACGCGGTACCCATCACAGCGCAGTGGCCATCGCTGCGGCACATACCGGCTTCGGCCATGGCCATCTCTTCGCTGGTCATTTTGCCGGAACGCAGCTCTTCACTGAACCGCCATATGTCGCTGGTGCCAATACTTCTTCCCATATGCCTGCCCGTTAGCATAGCGCCGCCAGACACCACAATAGTAGGCAGGTCTACGCTGCTGGCGCCCATCACCAGTGCCGGCGTGGTTTTGTCGCAGCCACAGAGCAATACTACGCCGTCCAACGGATTGGCGCGTATCGATTCTTCCACATCCATGCTGACCAGGTTGCGGTACAGCATCGCCGTTGGCTTGATCAGCGTTTCTCCCAACGACATCACCGGAAATTCCAGCGGATAACCACCCGCTTCGATGACGCCGCGTTTCACGGATTCAGCCAGCTCCCGGAAATGAGAATTGCAGGGCGTAAGCTCCGACCAGGTGTTACAGATGCCGATCACCGGCTTGCCCTCCAGCTCATGCGCCGGGATGCCCTGCTTTTTAAGCCAGGCACGATATATAAAGCCGTCTTTGCCATCACGGGCAAACCATTGGCTGCTTCTTAATTTTGATGATTCCATGCTGCTGAATATACAAAAATTTCCCAGGGCTGAAGCCCTGGGCTACATTTTGTTTTCGTGGGGTATGCTACGTGTTTCTTTGTGTAATGGAGCCTGTGCAAATGTGATCGTGCTTATACAACTATCCTTGCATAACTATCCTTACACATCTGTCCTTGTCAATGGCAAATGTTAGCGCTACATGTAGCCCGGGACTTCAGTCCTGGGGCCGCTGCGATATCATCGCATGGAAAATCGTCATCGGAGAGTATCATTCCATAGCAGAAATATCATTATTGTTTCTCTACATGATAAATAGACTTATATTTAACAGATGTTTATCATCTCCCGGATATTATATTTAAAATTTATTATGGAATTTGTTGCCCTAAGCATCTTACCAAACAACCTGTAGTCGCCCACAAATGAAAAAACTATTGTCATTCATTTTTTGTTTGACCGTTTACAGTATCAGCCAGGCCCAGCACGCGAAAATCAGTGGTCATGTTTCTGATACGTTAAACCATGTTAAACTTCCCAACACTGTCGTAGCCCTTTTGCACGCCAAAGATTCAGTCCTGTACAAGTATGTCCGGGCGGGTGAAACCGGCGGGTTTGCCTTTGACAACATCCAGGCAGGCAAGTACCTGTTGATGATCACCTACCCGGCTTTTGCGGATTACGTTGAGCCGGTCACGTTATCCGACACCAGTGTGCTCCGTCTTGATAACATTATGATGACCCTGCGCTCCCGGCTCCTGCAGGAAGTGGTGATACAGCAAAAAGTAGCTGCCATCAAGGTGAAGGGAGACACTACTGAGTTTAATGCCGGTAGTTATCAAACGCAGCCCAATGCGACCGTGGAAGACCTGCTGAAAAAACTACCGGGTATCCAGGTGGATAATAAAGGACAGATCACTGCGCAGGGAGAGAAAATCAAAAAAGTACTGGTAGATGGGGAAGAGTTTTTTGGCGATGATCCTACCCTGGTGACCAAAAACCTGCGGGCGGACATGGTGGACAAAGTGCAGCTCTACGACAAAAAGAGCGAGCAGGCCGCTTTCACCGGTGTTGATGATGGTCAGACCAGCAAAACACTCAATCTCAAACTCAAAGAAGATAAGAAAAACGGCTATTTCGGGAAAGTAGAACTGGGCGCCGGTACCAATGGGTATCATGATAACCAGGTCATGCTGAACCTGTTCAAAAAGAAAATGAAGGTGGCTGCCTATGGCATCATTTCCAATACGGGCAAAACCGGCCTTGACTGGCAGGAGGCAGACAAATATGGGCAAAGCATCGCTGATAACGTCATCCCCGAATCATCCGATTTTATACTCATCGGCGGCGGGGGAGACGATGAGTTTTCAGGATGGGATGGCCGGTATAGCGGAAAAGGTTATCCATTGGTACAAACCGGTGGTCTTCATTTTAATAATAAATGGAATCAGGATAAACAGAATGTAGGTGGCAACTATAAGTTCATGAAACTGTATATGGATGGTAACAGTACCACCACCACGAAGAACATCCTGCCAAACAATACCAACAGTTACCGTAACCAGCGGGAGAACTTTAATAACAACGTGCTGCGCAACCGCATCGATGGCCGTTATGAAATACAATTGGATTCTTCGTCTTCCATACGACTGGATATGAACGGTGGCCTGGACCATAAAAAGACGAACAGTAACTTCTACTCGGAATTCCTGGACGGCGACAGCCTGCTGGTAAACCGGAACAATCGTCAGCTTTCAGTGACAGATGATAACCGTCAGCTAAACAGCAACCTGTTATGGCGCAAGAAGCTGAAGAAAAAAGGACGCACGATTTCCGTGAATATCGCGGAGAATTATACGCTCAACGATGGTGACGGCGTGCTGCACTCTTTTACGGAGTACTTTAAAAAGGGTGGCGGTGTGGATTCTTCCTACCTCACCGATCAGCGTAAAGTATTCAGGACAGAAAGCGTTAATGTGTCGGGTATGGCCACCTATACAGAACCGATATCATCGTTGTCATCTCTCGTCGTTAATTACGGCTTGTCCATGGCCAACAGCAAATCGTACCGCAACTCTTTTAATGCCGGAGATGCTGGTAAATATGACATGATGGACAGCACTTACAGCAATAGTTATCTGTTTAATATGCTCACCCACAAAGCAGGGTTGGGATATATGTATACCGGCAAAAAAGTGAGGATCCAGGCCATCAATAATGTTGGTCTTACTACCTTCCGGCAGGATGATATTTACCGGAAAACCAATCTCGATCGTAATTTTGTGAACTGGTTCCCGGCCGCCTCTTTTATCTATAATTTCAGTCAACAGCGACGGTTCAGGATTAACTACAACGGTAATACCGGCCAGCCGAGCATGAATCAGCTGCAACCATTGCGCTCCAACGACGACGACCAGGATGTCAGGATCGGTAATCCGAACCTGAAACCTTCTTTCAGAAATAATTTCAGCGCCAGCTATTTTAACTTTCAGGTGCTTTCTGAACGCTCGCTATGGGTCAGTGTAAATTATTCTTCTGTCAGCAATGATTTTGGTGAATCTTCTTTCATCGATGAAAAAGGAAAGCGTACCACGCAGTTCATCAATATCAATGGTAATGAGAATGCGAATTTGAATCTTAATATGGGCTGGAAAATCAAACCGCTCAATGTTTCTTTGGGATACACCCTGCGAGGCGGTTACTATCGTAATGCCAATTACATCAACGACCAGCTGAATACGACCAAAACCTTCAATGGTACAACGGGCTTCGATCTGATGAGTTCCAAAGAAAAGAAATACGAACATTATTTGTCAGTAGACGCCACCTATAACACCAGCACTTCTTCTGTGCAGCAGTTTACCAGCACAAACTACTGGACATATAATGTGACAGCGTCAGAAAGGTGGTTTCTCCCCTGGAAATTCCAGATAGAATCAGATGTGATCTGCAATTTCAGGCAGAAGACAAACGTGTTTACCGGTAATAACAACGTGATACAGTGGAATGCTGCCATCGTGAAGAAGTTTGGCAAGAAGGACGCGCTGGAAGTGAGAGCGGCCGCGAAGGACATCCTGAACCAGAACATTGGTTTCAGCCGGTCTGTCAACAGTAACTTCATTACTCAGAACACGTATTCCACTATTGGTCGTTATGGCATGCTCAGCGTGATTTGGAATTTCAACAAAGTAGGTGGTGGTCTGGCTAAAAACTAATCTCATGAGAAAGATTTTTTTGTATAGTGTTTTATTGTTGCTGTGCCATGGTGTGCAGGCACAGCATACCGTTTTCCTGGATAAGGGACGTATTGAGTTTGAGAAGAAGCAGAACATACATGCGCTGCTGGATGAAATGTGGGGTGATGGGGATGGACAAAGCTGGAAAGAGCTGGAGAAAAAGATGCAACCCAAATTCAAGACTTCCTATTTTGATCTGGTATTTAGCGGAAATGTTACGTACTATAAGCCCGGGCGGCAGCTGGCGGAGAACAATCAAATGCGTGAATGGCCGGCCGAAAAGAACGTAGTGTATACAGATCTTGCGGGGCAACATTATGTTGCGCAGAAGCAAGTGTTTGACCGGCTTTTTCTACAGGATGATTCCACGCGTGCCGTGCGATGGAAGATCACCGATGAAACGCGTAAGATAGCGGGCTTCGATTGCAGGAGGGCGAATGCCGTGATTATGGATTCCATTTATGTAGTCGCTTTTTATACCGATGCTATTGTGACCCCTGGAGGCCCGGAGTCTTTTTCAGGGCTTCCCGGGATGATATTGGGACTGGCCTTGCCACATGAGCATATCACCTGGTTTGCCACCAAAGTGCTGGTAGACGAGGTGAAGCCTGAAAGCCTGAAGCCGCCTGCGAAAGGCAAGAAAGTGACCGGTACAGAGTTGACGGATAATATGTCGAAAGCCTTGAAAGACTGGGGGAATTGGGGCAAGGTATACCTGAAAACAGTGCTTTTTTAGCGGACTGTTGCGTTAGGGGCCTTAACAAAATATTATGATAAGGAATTCTTAAAACTGTCGCGGTTGGCCCGGAAAGGCGTCATTTTTGTTTTTTAGCCATCGAACTAAAAATTTTAACCATGGCTAAACAAACCGTACAAGCAGTGAAGAATGAAATCCAGGAACTGGCAATCGGTAATTACAAAAGTTATTCAGAACAATATGAATCAACAGCGCCGGATACATTGATGAGCGTGCAGGAATTGGCGAAAGGATATTGGGATTGCCGGGACTATAAAGAGGTAGTAAGAGATGAGAAACTGGGAATTAGTTTGGATGACTACCAACTTTGGACAAAGGAGGCTCATAGCCAGTTTTTAAAGGCCCATGGCCATTCACTCAACTAGATATTTCTCCGTAGGAGAGAGGCGATAAGTCCAGCATTACCGGGCTTATCGCCTTTTTATTTTTCCTGAAAAATAAATTTGTTTTTGTATTGTTATTCTACTTACCTTCGTAACCCTGAGATATTTTATTTGTTACTTCATAACCATAGCCTCACTACTTCATAACTGATTGCCATCCTCAAGGGCAGGTGTGCTGACAGGCCAGTCGGAACATCTTCAAGAAAACCTTTAGCAAAAAGATACTACTGCTGTCGCAGCGAAAGGAGTAAGCCAGCCTCGTAAGGCGAGGACAGGGATATTTGTCAAGATGATGTGCATTTTGTTACAACAAAGGACCTGAGAAATGAAAGTTTCGCGGCGAGCGGGCAGTGATTGCCGATAACACTTTAAAAACCCAGGTAACATGAAAAAAACACTTTGTTTGTTGATGGTCCTGCTATCAGCGGGACTGGAAGTTTTCTCCCAAGCCACGACCATATCTGCCGACGCCAATTTGTACAATGAGCCGGATCTGGTAACGAAAATTTTTGGCAAGGATAAAGGAGCCTTATACGATGAATTTCTACAGATCTCTCCTGTAGAACAGAAGGCTTTCACCGATGCCTTTCTGGAGTATGAAGATGAAAAACGCCCCTGGCTGGCGGAACGAATCGCTTTACTACGGATGTATAATCAAGAGTTTTCCTGTCTGGATGAAATGAAGATGAACAGTCTGACCAAACAACTCATTAACAATGATCTTGAATTTGGCCGTCTGCAAATGCGTTATTTCCGGCGCATGAACAGAATACTGGGCGCTACCAGGGCTGCTAAATTTTTCCAGATGGACAATTACCTGGAACAGTCTTCCAGAGCGTATCTACAAAATGATCTGCCTTTCATCAAAGCGTTGGAATCAGATCGTCAGGTGTTTTCCAGTGCAAAGCCGGTAACACGTTGGTAAGATGGATATTTACCGCTGACTGTAGTGCAGAAAAGGACTTGTGATCTGTTGTTTTTAACTCACCGTTATTTGTTCCCCCCACCTTTCCCATTATTGTACCCCAAAGACATCATCTAATGGATGATTTGACTTTCGTCCATTGTTTGTTACCTTTATCCCAGGTTCCCGGGGCAGAAGCCCTGGGCTACATTGTTGATCAGGTATCATTATGCCTCTTTTTCTGAAGATGAATAGCCACATCATCATTTAGCCTTCTTTTTTATTTTCCATTTATTTATTGTTATGATCAGACACAACGGGTATGTATTTACCGGTGGTCCGGGTGCGGGCAAAACATCGGTGATTACGGCCCTTGCAGCAAAAGGATTTGCGGTGATACCCGAATCCGGAAGACAAATTATTCAGGAGCAGGTAGCCAGCGGGGGAGCAGCATTGCCCTGGGCCAATAAGGAACTGTTCCGCGACAGGATGCTGGCAGCGGCCCTGCGGGATTTTGAGCAGCAGCCCATTGACGGGCGGCCGGTGTTCTTTGACCGGGGTATTCCCGATCTGATCGGCTATTCGGCATTGGAAAACCTGCCGGTACCTGCGGTATTGCAAACGTCAGCCACTACCCTGCGGTACCATCCGCGGGTGTTTATATTTCCGCCCTGGAAGGAGATTTACCAGGGCGATACAGAACGGAAGCAGGACTATGCCACGGCTGTGGCCACTTACGAGGCCATGCAGACGGCTTATACCGCTCATGGGTATAAGCTGGTGACCGTGCCTTTTGGCAGCGTTGCCGACAGGGTAGCTTTTATTCTGGATAACTTATGACGTCGTTTCGGTGAAGTCCTCGCTGCGGGGGAGGCTCCGGAATTTTTCCATCAGTTCATCCGACAGCGCGGTGAGTTTCCGCAGTTTGGTATCTATCCAGGCGCCGTCTACGTTTACCACGGCCGATTTGATGCCGTCTTTCCGGTATATCTCATGGCGCACAGACCAGCGGGAGCCGTCGGGGCGGCATTTGGTCAATTCGCAGGTGACACGGAGCGTATCGTTGGCGTTGGCCTCCCGGAGGTAGATGGTTTCTTCCCGGAAGAGAATGGGGCCGATGTGCAGCTCCAAAAAATGGCGGGCGTCCATTCCTACTTTCTCGAGCATGGCCAGTCGGGCCTGTGCGGCAAAGTCAGCATAGGCAGAGTGCCGCAGGTGCATATTGGCGTCTATCTGAGACCACATGACGGGTCCTTCAAAGAATATATTGTCCATCTCTAAAATTACGGAAAATGAACATGCCCGCCAGCGGGGCTAATCACTTGTCACTCAGAGTGCTATATAATGCTAAAAATGTATCGGCGCTGAAAGTGATTGCTATGGCTGATTTGACGGTGTTTTGCTTGCTGTTCGGCAGCAGGGGCGGTTGATTCCCGAAATAAATTTTTTAAAAAAGCGGGCAGAAAATTTTTTTTACATCATTCCCTTTTATACATTTGCGGTCTCACGGAGAGTTGGCAGAGCGGTCGATTGCGGCAGTCTTGAAAACTGTTGACTGTAACAGGTCCCGGGGTTCGAATCCCTGACTCTCCGCAAGCTTTAAGCTCTGTTGTTGCAAAACAGCGGGGCTTTTTTCCTTTAAGCGCGATAGTAAATTTTAACCCGAAAATCATATCATGAAAAAAATCTTACCTCTCCTGCTGGTGTTGTTTTCAGCTGTCTTGTTTTCCTGTGGTAAAAAAAGTGACGACAAAGCTTCCCCTGAAGCTGATGCCACCTGGAAACTGGGCGACTACACTTATGTAAAAGGCACCTCGGCGCAGTCATCCTCCCAGGGACCTTCCGACGGCCTGATCACCGCCATCGCTGTGAGCACCGTTGGTACCGGTGGCAGCTACGGAGCTTTCTCCGGTAGCGCGCTCACCATCACCTTTCACGGTCACCTCGGCGAAGGACAATATACCCTCGGTTCGGACGAGATGCTGGCCGCAGACCCCAATAACAGGATCATTGTGATCAACTGCACCGTGGGCACTGCCGTGAATACCGGCGCTGTCATGTACTCCTACGGCGGTACCGCCGCTACTGCCACCGTCACCAGAGACAAAGACGGTAAGTTCCATGTGAGTCTGCCCACCACCACGCTGACCAAGAAACTGGAAGTGCTGGGAGGGATACCATCGGCGAAAGCGAGTTATGAGTTGACCGTGACGAATGCGTATTAAACGTTATCAAGCGATATAAAAAAAGGGATCCCACGGGATCCCTTTTTTTATGTGCAGCTGTGTTACAGCGCTTCTATCGAAAACTGCCTTGACTTCTCTTTTTTATCATATTCCGCTACCAGGATGTGCCCTTCTTTAGCCGGGTAGATAAGGGTTTCTATATTGCCCTTTTTGCGGGGGATGGTGCGCAGTACCTTCTTCGCATCCACCTGATAGAGGGTAATGTTTTTCTGCTCCGTGATGATCAGATACGTCGCCTTCTTCTCGGGAGAGTGGACGCTGTAGTAGGCTTTGTTGTCTGTCATCTCCATGGTGATCTTCGCTGCATAGCCGCGGCTGTTGGCTACGTTAATGCTGTTGTCGAGGGACAGGGCGCCTTCCGGCGTTTGTTTGAGTACCATGGCTTCCCGGAAGGTGAACTTCCGGGTACCACCGAAGCCCAGAAAATACAGCGGCGGTATGATCAGCGGCAGGGTAGCTACTTCGGCTATCACCAGTCCCGTATTCATGGTACGTTTGGCGGCGGTGCCGGAGAAATAGGTGTTGCCGGAAAAATCCTTGAATGACGGACCTGCCGCCAGGAAAGACTTGTTGTGGTGAAAGCGGCCTTTTGTGTTGGTGAGCTCCTTCTGATCTTTCCAGTAGGTATAAACGGGTTTAAGGCTGTCACGGCCACGTCCGTCGACGTTCAGCGTGAACACGCCCATATAACGCCCTTTCGCAATAGAGCGGAGGAAAACGGGCCCTTTCCCTCTGCGTGGGTTAATGATGGTGCCGGACACGAAAGGTTTGCCGGTAGCCGGGTTGTTGGTGAAAGCCAGTACCCGGAGCGGGTTGCCTTTTTTATCTTTCAGGTTGTAACGGGAGATGGTGGTGCTGTCATCGAGGCCGTAACCCTGGATAGCGTAGCCGCCTTCCGCAGTAGGGTCGTTGTGGTGGACCAGGAAGTAAACATCGTGGCCGGATACCAGCATGTTGTAATCGGCTTCTTCGAGGCCTACTCTTTTATGCCAGATCTGGTTGCCGTTTTTGTCGTAGGCATAGAGGAACTTGCCGCGGTCATCACCGAAGAAACAGGCGAAACCTTTCCCGTTAACGTTGCTGACCCGCAGGGATTCTTTCATGCCGCCTCCTCCGATGGAAGACGAAGCATTGTTGAAGTTACCCCTCAGGTCGGTGTTTACCTTGATGGTATTGGTTTTTAGCATTTTTCCGGTAAGGTCGATGAACTGCGTGTATACGGCGAGGTAACCTTTGTTGATCGCCTCTTTTTTGTCCCGCCGGTGGTTGTACGTATAGCCGAGGAGGTTACTTTTCAGATAGGCCAGGCAGAGCACATCCTGCTCAAAGGCCACCGACTGCAGGTCGAGCTTCATCTCCCGGAAGTTCACCTTTCCGATGTCGTTGAGGTTCTCATCCATGATGGTGAGCTTGTAGTTGAACGAGTCTTTGTCGGCCCGCTCCAGCTCTGTGAAGACGAGGTAGCCGACCAGGGCGCCGTCTTGCGTAATAGCGCGCATGGAAGACGAGATTTCATTGCCTACTTCCCGGAATACGCGGGTTTGTGCATGGGTGCTGCCGATGACTGACAGCAGCAGGCCACATGCGATGATAACATGTTTCATGACGGTAGTTTGGGATAAATGATGGGTTACAGTTTATTTTTTTGAAAACGGTGTGGCGAATTCGCAGTACAGGCTGTTGGGGTAGCTGGCCGTAAAAGATTTGGCCGCCGCCTTTTGTTTGTCATTATCGTCGGCATTGGACACGAGGGTATGGACCAGGGATTTGAATCCATGCTCCGCGGGTGTCATGCTGCTCCAGAAAGGCGCCTGCTGCAGGGCGTTGTGGAACGCTTCCAGTTTCTCACGGGGCATTTGCTCGAACATCATTTCCAGCTCGTAGTAGCTGTTGGAGATATATTCCTTGGGTTTTACCGCGATGGCATTGAAGCGGCCCAGTTTCTGGTCCGCGTAGTACAGCCCGGACATCACGTTGCTGAACATAAAATCGTACCAGGGGTCGGTATTGCCGCGGTCTTTCTCCAGGCAGATGCGGTACAACGCCGCCGTCATGTTGCCGTTGCAGTAGATGCTCCAGATCATCATCTTCATGGCTTTGTCCCGGAGGCTGGCGGGGATGGGCGTCAGCGGACCACTGGTCTGTTCGTGCTTCGTTTTGTTGTACCGCTCCTGGCAGTCGGGGTGCGTCTTCAGGGAGTCGGCCAGGCCGGCGGTGGTGGTATTGAAGCTGTAAGCTTTGGCGGAGAGGCCTTTGGTGCGCTTCACCATCCAGCTGTCTTCCACTTGTAACTGATACGCCGCGAAGTATTCCTTCAGCGGTTTCCTCAGCGGCTGCCGGTATTGGATATCGGCGCTGTCCAGTCGCAGGAATACCGTAGGGTCGATACCGATATGGCTGTTCTTCAGCAGGATAATGGCCATAGAATCAGCATCCCCCTCATGATACCGTTGGTGTTTGCTCCTGTCGAAAGAATAGCCCTCAAATACCTTCTTCAGGCGGGTAAAGCGTTCGTACCGGGAGTCGAGCACGGCGTTCAGGGATTGTTTGTATTCGTCAGAAGAAAACCATTCCGCGCGTTTCTTCATGCCCTCCTCCGGATGGCTAAGCGCATTATGCGCCATCTCATGCGCCAGCACCAGCGCCAGTTCCTCCCGGGTGCGCGAGAAAGCCAGCAGCCCCACATTCACCGCCAGGAAGTTGCCGCCGGTAGCATACGCGTTGACAGACGTAGCGCGGTCTATTAGCAGCATCGGGGCCTGCGGAAACAGCTTCGGATTAGCTTTGACAATCTGTTTGACAATGTCATCAAGATAAGAATGGATTTCCGCCTCGTACAGGTAGCCGTCGTTGTCAATGGCTTCCGTCACAAATTCGGTGCGTTCGTTCCAGATATCGCGGTATTTTTTCTGGGTCTCCTTGTCTTTGTAGACAGCAGGGCAGGTCCAGGCTTTCTTCAGGGAGTCTTTCTGCTTTTCGTAATAGGCATGGGAAAGGTCCTGGAAATTGTAAATGGGCTTCGTTTGGGCTACAATACTTTGACAGCACAGCATCAGGGCTGACAGGGTAAGGGATCTGCAGGTTGACATGTTTTTATTTCGTAGGTATTGGGCGCAAAGATATTAAAAAATGGATAGGTTGGGAGTGGAGGGGGAAAGTTAACGGCTTGGACCTGGTGGAGTGGGCTCAAGCCGTTAAATTTAGCTTTGTATCCTGGAAGCTCTTTCTTTTAAGATTTGTGCTTCTCAGAGATATTGGAGCAGTTGATTAAAATGGAGCATAGATATCCCGTAAAGGGCACCAGGGCGACCCACAAGGAACCCCTTGGATGGTAGACGCCTTTTCTTGTTTTATAGGGGAGCCATTAGGCTGGAGAGTGAAAGGCTCCTCCAAATCGCAAACATCTATACGACAGACGTAAATTTTATCGTTTACATTTGATTTAGCTGCATAGGCACCGGCCAAAGTAGTAATCACTGCAATCGCGGATAATAAAACTGTTATCTTTTTCATGATTGTGAACTTTGGAATAATAAAGCAACTAATTAAAATGGGTGATAGACATTCTTTACAGTGCACAGCGTCGAACTGCAAGCTGTAATAATGGTAGATACCTGTTGCTGCCCTACCGGTGCGCCATTAGGTAGAAGTGTTGCATTTAATGCAATATCGCAGACATTATTTTGTAAGTTACAGAGATAGACTTTATCGTCTACATTCGATTTGACTGTATAAGCACCTGCCAAACCAGCGATCGCAGCAATCGCGGAAAATAGAATTGTTACCTTTTTCATCATTTTAAATTTTGGAGTGATAAAAAGTGTCTACTATTTTAAGGGTGTTCGACTTCCCCCTTCAGCTATATGGCATAACGATGGTACCTGTCGATATGTGCACTAGCTCCATGTAAAAAATTTATTGAAGCATTTCCACAAATGAACGAAGTCTGGAATGCTACTATTCAATTCGGCTTTGTCTGGTGGTATAGAACAAATGTGTGCCTGTTAACGATATTATGGCCCTTTAGTTACAGATGAGTACATAGGCTATTTTTGGGGTAAAGATCTAAGTTTGGCAATGTATCTCTTGGTATGCTTCGTGAATCTTTCCGGGTAGTGTTAATAAATGGTAACCTGGTGTAGTGTCTTAAACCTTTTGGTACTTTGGGTTTTATCAAGTACTGATTAATTTTTGTTGGTTCTTTTCGGGATTTGTTCGTCAATTATGCTTTGTTAGTATCGGCTTAAAAGTTACGTCAATTCCCACAGAGATGCAATTTTATCAAGCAACAGGAACCGGCCGCTATTTTTTGTAAGCTGAAAAATGTGAGGGTACTTGGAAGGGGTTAATCTGATTTTTACTGCTCTTCGTTTAATGCTACCGCTATTTTGCGTCCTTAAAAGGCCTTTTTACAAAAAAGAAAAAAAATTTAAAAAATATTTTTTGGATCACATTGATCTTCCTGTATGTCGTTCTGATGAAAATTTGTTCATTTTGTTAGTTTTCCTGATAAATAGAAATTTGAAAAATCAAAATGATTTTTAGTTTATCATTTTTAAAATTCATCTTCTGTAGGCTTTTCTGTATGGAATTTGGAGATGTGAAACCAACCGTTATATTTGCGTTTAACTAAAACTAAAACTGTTTATGAGTAAAGCGCATTTTACTATTGGAGATGTGGTGGATTGTCCATTGCATGATGATGCCAGTGTCATGTTTGTTCGTGGTATCAATACAGAAAGAGAAGAATTGTTGTTGGCTGATGCGCCCGTAGGGGGGCATACCATTTGGATGCATTTCAGAGATGTGGAAGGCATACCACTTACACCTCGTGTATTGCAACTTGCAGGGTTTATGCCTGTAACAGGTAAGAATGGATTGTATGAAGCAGGAAATGGTCTGCGGTTACAGCGCCAGGGAAATGGCTACTACGTGGAAGACGTATATGATGAGTCATCCGAACCACTGGTGATGGAAACAATACACGAGTTGCAACATTATTATACCCTGCTGCTGGAACAGCCGCTGCGTATTAATGGTGTCCACCACCCGATGCCACTGACAGAACTATGTCCTGACGATATGGTTGCATTTTACTACTGGTTTACCTATCAATGCAGCGATGGCCGTTTCGTAGAGGACGTCACCTCCCAGCACCCGCTTTCTGCCATAAGTGCATTGCGCGTGCATGAAGACAGTGGTGTCGTACTACTCAACTGGCAAACGATCTCCTATGATCAATATCTGAGCTTTGATCAGCCCCGGACCGCCAGGTAACTTATTATCGACTCAACAAGTAACAGGCGGGGAGTTCTCTCCCTGCTTTTTGTCTCATAATCCTTACTGCGACTATGATGCAGCCGGTTTCTGTTGCTTAAAAAACTTGGCTTACCTATTGAAAATCCACCAAAAATGTCTTAACTTTTAATTGCGATTGCAACTTTAGAGTAAACCGTATATCGCATGATGTATTGCCAATACCCTCATAACCATCAATTGATGAAACTGACAAAGTTCCAAGAGAAAGCTATTATTAAGACCAAAGCATTCATCGACGAACAGCCCCCAAAAAGAATAGATATACAGCACCTGGTCCACTTTTCTGGTCTTAGTGAAAGCAAACTAACAAAAGGATTTAAAATGCTCTACCACGTAACCATTTATCAGTATCAGCTTGAACGCGCTATGAACTATGCCCGAAAGCTCCTGCAGGAAGATCATCAGGTGAAAGAGGTGGCGATTACTTTAGGGTATAGTACCTCCGGCAGCTTTGCGCGTGCGTTCCATCGTGTGTTTCAGGAGACGCCAGGAGAAGTGAAGTGGCAGTAAGTTACCGGTTTCCGTAAAAAGGTTACGGTTTTTGTTTTCGTGTTGTTGTTGGAAGGAATAGAAGAGTTGATTAATTTGCATGAAGAAAATAACCGTTGAAAGATTATCTCTCATTAAAAAATCAAATTGGTTAGATGGTGTGTTTTTAAATTAATGGAAACCCAAACTTAGCGTTACTTTATTAAAGTTGTTTTTAAATCCCTTTTTGTTATTCACTGCTAAGATGTAACTAACAGTTTAATATTTCCTGAACACCTGTAGATTATTGGGTATTGCCTACCTGACGGAGATGTCATGGATAAAATAATCTATAGTATGCTAGTATGAACAACAAAACCCTAAAAAATATGCAAGAAGCACCTGTATTTGTTTGGAAAAGTGAATCTATTTTGAATCATGTGGCCTTCAAGGAGTTTGTTTGGAAAGATAGGTTTAATAGAACGCTAATTTATTCGTGTGCGATTGCCGTTGTTCTGCAATTGTGTGTGTTTATATATCTTTTCCCAGTGGCGTTTTTTATTAACGCTGACTCTTATCAATACCTTATAAGTGCTTCGCAAAACAGGCTAATTGATATTTATCCAATTGGATATCCAAAGTTTCTTCGGTTGTTTAGTGTGTTTTCATCTAGCGCTGTATGCTTGGTAGTATTTCAGTACGTTTTTGTTCAGACTGGAATTGTATTACTGCTGTTTACTTTGTATTATTTTTTGGCATTGCCAAAGTGGGTGAAGATATCACTGTTGGTGTGTATGGTTCTAAATCCTATTTTTCTATTCATGGCTAATTATGTTTCAAGCGATGCCTTATTTTTAGGTCTTAGTATATATTGGATTTTAATTCTGATCTGGATTTTGAATCGTCCTTCGTGGCGGTTGATTATCGGGCATGCGGTAGTTATTGCACTAGCTTTCATCGTAAGATATAGTGCACTGTTTTATCCTGCTGTTTCATTGGTCATATTTCTGCTTTGCAATGCAGGAATTAGGCAGAAGATAACGGGTGTTTTTTTGATGGCTATTTTGATTGGAGTATTCATTGGAATGACAGGAATCCAGTATAAAAAAATCACGGGGGAATTTCAGTTCTCTCCTTTTTCAGGATGGCAACTTGCTAATAATGCTATTTATGCCTACAAGTTTGTGCGTAAAGAAAATAGAAGAGATCTACCGCCTAAGTTCAAAGATTTAGACAAGGATGTTAGGAATTATATTGATTCAACAAGGGATCTTGCAAGGTTTCCTATGGAAACACTCCGAGCAAACACTTTTTATATGTGGATACCTAATTCCCCATTAAGGATTTATATGAACCATGGATTAAAAGCAGACAGCTCTGATGCAGAGAATTTTAGGAGATGGGCAAAGGTAGGCCCATTGTATGGGGAGTATGGAAGAGAGATTATCAAGGCCTATCCCGAGGTGTTTTTGGGAACGTTTGCTAAAACCAATTTTATAAAGTATTATTCTCCTCCTGTAGAGTTTCTTGGTTTATATGGATTTAGTAACGATACTATACCTGGTATAGCAAAGAGTTGGTTTGGATATAGTAAAAGCGATGATAAAATTATAGGTGAATATAGCAAGAAAACTGTGCGGTTATTTTCCTTTTTTCCTATTGTGTGGGGAGTGATGATTGCTCTCTTTGTTGTGATGAGTACGTCATTTGTTTTTTTGGGAGTAAAGAAAGATGATAGAATGTTATACAATATATGGATACTATTTACTACTTATTTATTATGTAACATAGTATTTAGTGTTTTTGCGTCAGCTATTGCTTTACGATTCCAGATTTTTTCACTCATTCTTTGCATAAGTATGAATTTCTTAATACTAAGTTACATGCTTAAAAAAGGAAGGGAGATGGATAGTCGTAAGGTTGTATATATGAATTATTGATTACAAGGTTTTTTATGAAGCAGATATTCTGGGTTTCTATTATATTCATCTTCTATCAGTGTAAGCAGTATTCACTTACCCCTGTGGTGGGTGACTCGATGCCCTCAATAGATGTATTGTTAATGGATAGTTCTACTGTGATTAACACTTCTAAAATGGAGGGGAAGAATTCATATGTGTTACTTTTCTTTGAGCCAGATTGTCCACATTGTCAAAAAGAAATTGAAAGCATCCTTAAAAATATTGAATCATTTGACAATGCGAAGTTTTGCTTTTTGTCAATTTCCTCTTTTCCCGAAATCAAAAATTTTTGTAAGCGTTATGATATAATCAGATATCGTAATGTTGTGGTTGGTAGGGATACAGCAGCTGCTTATGCCAAATATTTCAGTATTAGGGCTGTTCCTCATACCAGTATTTACACAAGCGATCGGAGATTAAAAAAGATCTTTGCGTCCTCAGTTGACGCAAAAGAGTTAATATCTGCGCTTAAATAGTCTCGATCGGATACTTGATGAAAAAAAATGAATGTCCTTAAGTGGAAAGGAGTTTTCAATCGGATTTGCCAGAAAGCCTATAAACAATTAAATCCTATATGTACAAGTTTAGCTAAATGTAGGTAGTGAAATGGTACCATCAATACTTCGTTTTAGCATAGGGAGTAGTCGAACACCCTTATAAAAAAGTAGACATATTTTAATTCCTTCAAAATTTACAATCATGAAAAAGGTAAAAGTTTTGTTTTCTGCATTTGCAGTGTTGGCATTTGTTGCTGCTGTAGTTGCTGTAAAAGCTAATCCTCAGGATACCATCTTCGTTCCAGATCCATCTGATCCTCACCCCACTATTTGTCCTGTTGCGGTGAATCTGACATTGCTGCCGAATGGTACTCCTGTATCATTAATTGCTACTACAGTTCAGAATGACCCAATCGCTCCGAATTTCTGTTCATTGAGAAGTGTTTATCAACCTCAATAATAGACAAGATAGCATAAGGGGGCTGGCATTAAAGCCAGCCCTTTTTGGTTTTAAATGAATGAAAAATGTCAACCGATATCCATTGGAATATATTTGCAAAATGTTATAGGTTTTAGATCATGTTTGTTAAAAGGAGTTTATAAGCTATAATTAGAGGAGTTGAAATGAGAGGTTTATGCTTTTGTTTGTTTATAGAGTCGTATTGAATATTAAGTTATTCTTGTGTATAAAAATGGATAGGTAAGGGATAAGGAATCGTTGTATTAGATTTTTGTCACATTAAATATATAGGCAATGAAAAAGATAAAAATGCTATTGTGTGCATTTATGTTAGTTATGGGTGCAGCAGGGGTGTTTGCCGCCAAAGCAAGTTTTCTTGATAGAGTTTATACCGTAGATTGGTTAACTAGCCTCTGCACAGTAACTATCAATGCAACTCTACTTCCTAATGGTCAAGGGCAGGATATGGTGGTTACTCTTATTTATGGAAGTCCGGTTTCCATGACTGAGTGCACATTAAGACCTGTATATCCACCCTTTTGAATCTATGACTTACCTCAATATATAATTTTCGAAAAGAGTTTGCAGATATGAATTTTGTTGTAAAGAATTTCTGATTTTTCTCGTGCCATAGGAAATCTGCGATTATAAAAAATGCCCTTGTGGTCTTTGCTTTATATTGAAAGGGGCAAACAATATTACTTTTTAGCCGTCGAGTGATCGGTTTATCCTTATAAAATGATAAAATGTTCTAATCCGTCAAAATTGACAAGTATGAAAAAGATAAAATTCTTATTTTCTGCATTACTGGTAGTTGCATTTGTTGCCGGTTTTTTTGCGCTAGAAGCAAATCCGCAGGATACACTCTTTTTAAAGGATCCCGCGCAACCTAATGCCACTGTTTGTGACTATATGGTGAATGCGACATTGCTCCCACATGGAGCTCCCATACTTACTACGGAGGCTACTATCTTTTCTGGCCAACCTATTGATGCGAATCACTGTACATTTAGGAATGTTTATTCGCCTTTCTAACAGGATAGCATGAGGAGGCTGGCTGGCATTAAAAAGCCAGCCTCTTTTAGTACATTGTCCAGTTCTGAAACAAGTTGACCCCGAAAGATATGTTATGAATGAGTGAATCCCAACTACCCTGTTGGTCCTACATTTGCTATTGCAAATGATCTCTTTTCGGAATATAGGAAATTTATAGGCTATATAGCACTGGTTATGTCATAATATAATATTTGATATGGACTGACCAATTGCGAAGGTGTTTTAGTGTCCGAATTATTTCTCTTGTCAATATCTATCCAATTTGATCGAACTATAAGGAAGACCTTTGGTTTTTGGTGTTGCAAAGTTGTTGTTGGACCCTCCTGGGGTTGGTTTGCTTTGTAACGTCGAATGGCTGGAGGTTTTTAAGCATATCAAGATTTGATACCCATGTTTCGGATTGCCTAAGTTAAATATAGGTTGCAGTGGTCCTCCCTTTAAGATTCCCTATTTTGAGCTTAACGTGGATTTCTTCTTTTTCTAGTCTTCAGTGTTTATCGACTGATTCATCCATGCTGGTTCTGGCGCATCTTTAAGAAAATGATCGAGGTATTCACTTAGACGTTTGGCGAAATCAAGCTGGTTTTCTTTTTTGTTTATTGCGTGAGCCTCTCCTTTATAGGAGATAAGCCAAGCCGGTTTGCCGAGTTTTCTCAGAAGTATAAAGAATGCTCTACTTTGATAGTCTTCAACATTTCTGTCTTCTGGATTGTGAAGGAGTAGTAAGGGAGTCTTAACATTTTTTGCAAAAAAAAGAGGGGAGTGATCTATGTATATTTGAGGATTCTCCTCCGGAGAGTATCCTATTTTCATCTGACCGTATTGCACGTAGTCTATCTTTGTTTGGCCGAATGAACCGAGCATTAATGAAACTGAAGTGAGGTCTGACGCGCCTGCTCCGGAGACAGCTGCGGTTATCGGTCGTTGGATATGTGTGATAATGTAGTCAGTTTCCCAACCCCCTAAACTCCAGCCCGTCATAGCTATTTTTTTGAGATTTACCCAGGAGAAGTTTGATAGATAGTCCATGGAAGTGTTAATGGTACTGAGTATTCCCTCTCCTGTTTTATATGGTGTTGTATTCATATCGGGTCTGAAAACAAGATAGCCGTGGCTGGTATAATATGGGATGTTTAAAGTCCCTGGTGTTAGGTCCGCATTTGGGAATGTGTTTATCTCATTTGTGATCTGGTCATAATAGTAGAATATTATAGGGTACGACCGGGTTGAGTCAAAATTTTCAGGTTTGTAAAGTATGCCCTGGTATTCCCTTCCGACACTATCCGAATAAGTATGAAGCTCGGCAGTAAGCCAATTGTAGTTTTTTTGTGGCTGTATGTTAGATATTCTTTGAAAGGTCTTTAAATCCTTGCTATAAAAGTAATTCGGGGCATCATTGAATTTTTCTTTTTTTACAAGATATCCGTTCCCTGATTTTGCTCTGCAAAAATCAGTTGATGGAAGAGATTCATATTCATAAAAGAATCTTCCTGTTGCATCCTGATTCATTGATAGGGGATTTAAACTGATAGGATTTTTTAAGGAAAGAGTGTAGTACCCTCGGTTCTTTGTTTTTAAATCGAAGGCTTTTAGTATCAATAGATCTTTGCTATTGTAGCTTCTGGTTTTACTCGTAAATCCGTTTTCCGGGTTCTCAATTGGATTGAAGATCATTTTTTCTTTTTTGCCCAAGCCATTGGTTAAGCAAATGGCTTGGTTGGATTGGGCTAGGTCAAAACTCCATATATCATTTACATCACTGATTAAAACTTTGGGTTTGTCGTTCAGCCACCCAACAATCTCGCCTGGTACTCTTCTAGGAGCAGGGTAATCTTTAAACAGGGAAGAGAACATGGCAGAAGAATCTGTATTGCTCAGGCAGATTTCCTTTGCTGATGCAATATTGTAGGAGTAGAATTTTCCTGTTTCTGTTTTATAATAGACCAGAAATTTGTTATCTGGTGAAAATGTGAATTTTTGTAACATATCGATACACTTTTCACTAATAATAGTCTTCTTTCCTGTTTGAATATCGCATATACCATATGTAAAAGTAAAACTATTGTCATTTGCGCCTCTGGGGTCGTACTTTCGGTTGGAAATGTATACACAGTAGCGACTATTGGGTGTCTGGAAGCTATAAGGTTCTATGGCTTCTTCCATTGAAAGGAGCCTGGTTATTTGACTCGAGTGAACATTAATGGATGTAAGATAAAATCGTGGTTTAAAGTTAGGGCCCATCATTCCTCCTTTGAAACGACTTAGTAGATATATATCTTTATAGTTCCATATTTCCGGATTGCTTGCTATTGTTTTTTTTCTTTTTTTCTCCGCTAAATCAAATATCAATAATTCACCATTTGGAGAAAATCTCCAGTTCATTCCTGCCTCTATAACCAAATTTGTATCTATTGTTGGAGAGTATGAGTTGAGTAATTCTTTCGCGGATTGATCTTCTGTTTTATAATACCATATTGCAATACTATCTTTCTTTCTTGAGAAGAAGGATAGCTGTTTTGATTCTTTGTCAAATATCAATTGGCTGGTAGTTGGTCCTTTATATATGTTCTTTATTTTGTAAGTTCCTATTGTTACCCAGGATAATATTTCCAAGCTTGTTTTTTTTTCTCTGGCGACTGTTATGAACGATTTTTTGTCGGGACTTGTGTGAAAGCTCTCAATCGAATCATATTGTAAATAGACGCTTCCTTTTATCGATTCGATAAATAGGCTTTTCTTTTTGGTTTCTATATACATTACAACGGGACTCTCTGACGTGTTAATGATCTCATATTGACCTACATTGGGTATCTTTCTTTCTTTATTTTCATATAAATCGAGAATTAATAGGGTGTCTAATATCTTTCCCATTGCGAATCGGCTGTTCGTTGTAAAACTTGTGCTGTTTAGATCAATGTATTTCCAGTGCCGCGTTTGATCAGTGGATAAGATTACAGTTGTTTTTTTTCCGACAGGATCGTTTGTTACCTGGTAGCAGACGTAATTTCCGTCGTCGCTTATTTTTCCATTGGTTACTGATGGCCAATTGTCCGCGCTATTAAAATCTAGCGAAGGTTTCTGGGCGACGGTGAGTTTAAATACTAAAGTGATGAGGAAAAGAAGGCTGTGTCTTTTCATGGTCATTTTATTTACAGGCAATAACATTCTGATTAGAAGATACAAAAAATTTTTGTTCTTTCAATTGACGTTGGCATAGATATGAGACATTCCAATAGAGATAAATTGAACATTTTGTTGCCTCTGAAATCGCTATTTAGCTTATTTTACTGAAGTTGGTTATCAGTCCAAGTCGGAATCCCTTTTTTCATTTTTTCCAAACATTCTTTGTATGTGTTCGAGTTTTTTTGATCATTTTTTGCTTCTGCCATGTTTAATGCTTTTTCCTCAAATTGGAGCGCTTTTTCTACATGACCTGCTTTGTACAGGACATTAGCATAGGTATCTATGTGAACGTAGTTGGATGGATTTTTCTCCAGATCTTTTTCCATGTATGAAATGGCTTTGTTCAATGCGTAGTGATCATTGCTTCGCTCGAAAAAATAGTACCAGACTACAGCATTTATATCCCTAGATATACCCAGCAATTCCGTTCTTTCTATGAAGCCTTGCGTTACTCGTTTCCAATCCTTTTTTTCTATATAGTAATCAATTTTTCTGAATATAATACTTGCTTTTGCATTCATTCCCCAGTTGCGAGATAATTTATTTTCCAAAGCGGTCCAATTAGGTGTTCTATTTTCTGAGGCACTTTTTTTTATTTCTGGTTCAATGAGATCGCGTCTAATTAGGTAGTTTATCAAATATTCTGATGCTCCTCTTTCGTGGAAGAGGCTGTCCGATTCTTCTTTGTTTCTGTAGATGTAAGAAATAAGGCTGTCTTGAGTTGTATAAAGAGAAGGAAATTCTCTGATAGTCTCCAGAAAATCGGGATTGAGAACTGATTTGATTTCCTTGTTGTCCCAGGTAATAGAGCGATACTTTTGGGCTACTTGCTCAGATGCTGTTTTCTCGTTCAGTAGATTGAGATAATGTGCTAACTTTAGCAGAGACGGCCCCTTCAGTTGTCCTTTGGTGTATTGGGCGTACAGGTGTGTGAAGTTCTCATTGGGATCGATTGCTGCTTTGGAGATTTCTATTATTTTATTTATATTTTGTACACCTTTCTCTATTCCCAATAGATTTCCATCCACGTCAAGAAATAAAAATGTAGGAACCCCAGAAATTTTGTATTTTTTTTTAATTTCTTCTGCGAAAGGATACATTCTTTTTATTGACTCGTTGTCATTTTTACCAGTATCGAGTTGCAGTTTCGTGGAAATGTAATTTCCATTTAATATCTCACTCACTGATTCTTTTGAAAAGACAGGATCCATCATTTTACAGTTAGTACACCACGTAGCGTATAATTCTATAAATATTTTTTTATTTTCCAACTTGGCTTTAGATTTCATTTCTTGGTAGGTCAATCCTTCTATAAAGTTTGTTCCGCTATTTTGGGCCTCCAGAAATTTTGATAATGAAGTTAAAATTATTAGTAAGATATATTTTTTCATGTTTATTGGATTAGTTATTATAAATCGAATTAGTAGCCAGTGTTTTGAGTTAGGTTTTTATTTAATAGCATTTCCACATTTGGCACAGGCAATAGCGACTGGTAAGGTTGCCAAGTTCCTCCTTTGTAGGTTTGAGCCATTTGCATAGTTGCGTCTATCGTACCAGATCGCTTTAGATCAAACCAACGATGCCCCCACTCGCAAAATAGTTCGACCCTTCTTTCCTGCAGAATTTGTGAAGTGATGGTACTTGCTGTGCTGGAGGGAATTGGGGAAAGACCAGAACGTCTGCGTACCGCATTTAGGTCATCCAGTGCTCCGGAAATATTTCCCTGAGCAGCCCGGGCCTCGGCTCGAATTAGATATTGTTCCGCTATTCTGAATACGATACAGTATTCAGTGACACTGCTACTGTTAACATCTGCTTTGTATTTTGCAATAAACGGATAGGATTGCAAATTGGTGTTAAATAGTCCGGTCCAGTTTCGTTTTCTTAGGTCTCCATTTTCAAAGCTGTTCATAAGTGGTGAGGATGCATAGAAGATCTTGTTGCCATTTCCAGGCGCTGAAGTTAATAGATAGACCGCCGCCTCGTCGGTATTGTATCCTGCTTTTACCGGCTGGAGTGCCCAGATGGTTTCCATACTGTTTTTCAGAAATACTTTGTCAGGTGGAAGTAGTGTGTATAGAGTAGTTTTGTCGATTACTGCTGTTGCATATTTTTCCGCTACGGCATAGTTTTTTCTGTAAAGTTCTACCCGAGCCAATAGAGATTGAACAGTCGCCAGATTCGGACGTAACCTATCAACCGTAGTTTTGGAGATTGTGCCATCTAAATAGTTGTCATCCATGTCGCCTAAGGATGTTTCCAAATCAGCTACAATCTGCTTATATACAGCGTCGACGGAGGATCTTTCTATTGAAGCGTTTTTTGTATAGTCCGTGGTGAGAACAATGGGAATGTCTCCATACAGATTGACAAGATAGAAATAATAGAAGGCTCTCAGGAAATAAGTTTCTCCCAGTAGTCTTTTTTTGATGTTGCTGATAGAGCTAGATTTTCCTATACCCTCAATTGCTGCATTTATTGTATATATTCTAGGGTACAGATTGGTCCAGTAATCGCCATTGCCGAAAGATTTTGTGTTATTGTCAGCGGGATCCAGCTGATTCCTATAGTAAGCGAGGTAGTTGACCTTATTTATATCAAACAAGACCAGATTATCTGAGGATAGTTCCATTAGTAAAGAGGTAGAGGTAATCCCTCCTCCAGTAAAATCTGATCCCATCATCGTCGCATATATTCCTGTTATCACAGATGCAGCTGTATTGTCGTTTTGATATACATTGTCACTACTGATGCTGTTTATGGGAGGGTCTATTGCCAAGAATTTCTTGCAACTGCTTGCTTCAGTTAAAAGTGTGAAAATTGTGACTGTAATGATGGCGTATATTGTAAGCTTGTTTTTCATCTGATTGAATGTTTATTTATAACCCAAATTGTATTCCGAATGTGATTGTCCTCAGGGTGGGTAAGTTTAGGAGAGTTTGTGTCTCTGGGTCAATTCCATAGTAGTTGGTGATGGTGAAAATGTTTTGACCAAGAGCATATATTTTAGCATAAGATATTTTGGTTTTTTTTATCCAGCTTTGTGGTAGGTTATAAGATAGTGATATGTTTCTTAATCTAATAAATGAGGCGTCCTGGTAAACGACATCACTCTGCGATAGAGCGTTGTACGAAGCGTTGTTTAAAGTTGAGGGTTTTTGATATGTTTTTTGATCTCCAGATTTCTGCCAATATTGATCCAGTATTACACTTGGGACATTCAGCATTAATCCTGGCGATCTTCCGAACATTGTGTATAAGCCACTGGGACCGACTTGTTTTACAAATTGGAAGAGAAAATCTAAAGTGAAGTTTTTATAGTCAAATTTGTTTGATAACCCTCCAAACCATTTTGGATTCGTGTTTATTATACTTGTTCTGTCGTTTACAAGGCTAGGGGTAGAGGTTGCTTTCCCATCAGCTGTACGATATTCGTAAAGACCTGTTTGAGGATTGACGTCAATAAAGGGAATCACTTTCCTGATATTAACGGGTTCACCTATAACGTAGGTTCTGGCGAGGGTACTTTTTTCCAGTCCGTCGAATCTCGTCAGTACATTTTTATTTGTGGTGAAATTGAGAGAACTATTCCAGCTTAAAGATCGGTTTTTGATGATATTAGCATCTATTTGAAGTTCTAAGCCAGTGTTTTTAATGTTAGCGTTTATATTTTGGTTGATGGTAGTGAATCCGGTTGTATATCCTAGCGGATATCCTATTAGTTGATTGTTTGAATTGTTAATATAGTAGTTGCCACTAAAAAGAATACGATTGTTGTATAAGCCGAGGTCAATTCCTATATTTAGTTTTCGTGTTAGCTCCCATTGCAGATAGGGGTTTGCATGTCCAGTTGGTTGCAGACCAACAGTTTGCTGATACGGGATTCCTGTTGATATATTGTTGTAAAGGGTTAGATATTTGTAATCTCCAATTTGGTCATTTCCTGTTGTTCCATAGGATATTTTAAGTTTACCAAAGCTCAGTGGTTTAAAGTTATTAGTAACAAATTTTTCGTCTCCAAATAGCCACGCTCCCGATGCGGAATAGAAGTTGGAGAATCTATTTTCAGAGCCAAACCTGCTACTTCCATCTCGTCTACCTGAAAGTGTTAGTATATATTTGTCAAGATATCTAAGGTTGAGGCGACTAAATGCTGCATCGTACCTATATGTTGATTGCAATGTACTGTATACAGATAAATTGGATGCGGACTGAATATTGGGAACTAATAGATCACTTGCGAATACCTGACCTATTATTGCAAGTACAGAGTTTTTTGTTTGTTGAAGTGAGGCACCAATTAAGCCATCAAATGCAATATGATTGAAGTTTCTTTTATAAGTTATTTGTGGTTCGATCGACCATGACGTTATAGATTTGTTAGCAGTAATATTACTCCTGACATCAGCCACTATTCCCGGATTGAAAGAAGATTGCGGTACTAGGCCTATTTCAGTACCTTGAACTTTATTGTAATTGAGGGCAGTTTTAAGATCTAATCCTGGGATTATTGTATACGATATTTCAGATGATCCGACTAGATTATTCGTCTTAATAGTGTATTGTCTTTGGAGAATACCAAGGGGGTTGTCAAAGCTATAAGTTCTTAATGAAGGTACATATCCCCAGTTTAAACTACCGTCCCTATTATAAAGTGAGGGGGCGTTGGGAGGAGTGATGAGTGCTTGAGTCATTAGATCCCCATAAGCCAGGTTGTTATTGTCTTCAACGTAGGTGGTTGATATATAGAATCTGAATTTTTGATTATTGGAGGTATGATTGATGTTAGTATGTACATTTACTTTGATGTCAGCAAAATCGCCAGGAAAAACGGTAGTTTCCTTTAGATAACCCCCGCTTACCAAAAATTGCGTGTTGTTGCTTCCTCCTGAAATAGATCCCTGAAGATTAGTAAATCGAGCTGTTTTACCTACCAGTTCTTTTTGCCAGTTAGTTGTTTGTGTTGTGTCCCAAGTTCCATTGATGTCATAGTCGGTTGGTGTTATGCTGGCGTTGTCATTTTTTTTAGCTGTTTTGCGTAATGCTATGTAGTCTTTTGTATTCAGTACGGGTAGGAACTTAGGGACTTTCTCGAAACCGGTTTGAAGATTAAGGTCTACTTTTGTCTTTCCGGATTTTCCTTTTTTGGTGGTGATTAGAATGGCACCATTGGCTGCCCTTGATCCATAAATAGCTGTGGCATCTGCGTCTTTCAGTACAGTAATGCTTTCAATATCGCTGGGGTTTATATAATTCAACGCACTACCAGTCCCTAAAAATGCTGAGGCAGATACCGCAGGAGGAAGGTTGTTGGGACTATAAGGGACCCCATCTACTACAAAGAATGGGTCGGTTCCTTGCGCGAGACTATTTATCCCTTGAATATTGACTGATACCCTGCCGGCTGATACCCCACTTGCCTGTCTTATAAATAGACCCGGGACACTGCCAGACAGCGCAAGAAGCGGATTAGACACTGGTTGATTCGCTATCGTCTCCGCTGTCACCGTCGCCACATTCCCAGTAGTATACCGCTTCGTCGTCGTGCCATACGCAATCACCTGCACCTGGTCCAACGCCGTATTCAGCTGCTTCAGCACCACGTCAACGGATCCCTGTGAAGCTTTTATTTCACGAGACAAATACCCAATATAGCTAAACACTAACACCGCAGCAGCATTTGTCTTCAGAGAATAGGTGCCATCGGGTTTGGTGACCGTACCGGTACCGCCGCCTTTGATGCGGATGCTCACGCCTACCAGTGGTTGGCCTTTATCATCACGTACACTACCTTGTATATACACCACTTTAGTAGAGTCAGGACCTCCGTTATCGAACGTGAGAAAATCAGCGGCGGACAAGTCGGTACGCGGTTTACGCGTCACAACAATAACGTTATTCTCGATAGTATAGGTGAAAGGCTGATTCTCGAAGATCTTGTCCAGGGCCTCGGGGACGGAGTTCTCCATGAGGTAGAGGTTTACCGGCTTGGAGTCGCGGAGGTTGTCAGACTCCACGAAGAAGGAGTAGCCGCTTTGTTTGCGGACGGTCTGGAGGACTTCCCGCAGGGGCGTGTTGGTGGCGGTCAGGGATATCCGTTGTGAATAAACGCTGGCAGTTACCTGCAGGTTGAATAAAAACAAAAATGCGATTAGTTTCATGGCCACTATGATTTTGAGAGCGTGACGGCTCTGTCGGGAGGGGATTTTTCGAAAAGAAATATCCATCCCCACCTTGGTGGGTACTTTATATTCCATATCTTTGTTTGGTTGAAAATTGTGAAAAAATTGTTAGTGCAGTGTTTTTGCGAAATTCAATCCTGCCGGGAGTGTTGCGAGCACTTCCGGTTTCGTTTTAGTAAGCGTTTTTGACTGTGTTAATGCCTTTGGTTGATGTTACTGAACGTTGATTTTTCTTCCGTCAATTTTGAATGTTAGTTTACTTCCCGTTTCAATGATTTTGATGACTTGCAGAAGATTTAGACTTCTCGGGATTTCTGCGTCAAATCGTCTGTTGTTCGTAAGGGTGTTGTTGTAGGTGAAATCAACATCGTACCATCTTCCAATTTGTTGAAGAACTTCTTTTAAAGGGGTACCATTAAATACAAACAAACCGTCTTTCCATGCTGTGACGTCTTCGGCTTTGACTGCCTTTACTTGTAAATCGTTACCAATCAGGGTAGCTTGCTGACCAGGCTGTAGCGGGTGGGTCGTGGATGAGGAGAGGGGGGTGATTTCCACACTGCCCTCTGCCAGTGTAGTAATGTCGGGTTGGTGGAGATAACAGCATACATTGAAATGCGTGCCGGTCACCTTGATGCTTTGTTGCATGCTGGAGACAATAAAAGGTTGCTGGTGATTCTTTGCGACTTCAAAATAAGCTTCGCCAATTAATTGAACCCGGCGCGTAGCGCCTGTAAAAGGTACAGGGTACGTAATACTACTTTCGGCGTTCAGGAAAACCCTGCTGCCATCAGGAAGGACCACCTGGTACTGACCACCTCGGGGGGTGGTGATCGTATTGTACACAGGCCGGTCTCCCGATAGTTTTAATGGTTGCCTGGTGGTATAGTTATAATTCAAAATTCCGGTGTTGTTTTGTTGTGCCACTACGCCGGGCGCCGCCAGAATACTGTCCGGCGTATTGCCCAGCGGCACCTGTGTGCCGTCAGACAGTGTCAACATGGCTTTGTTGCTGCCCGGCCGGATAGCGGCCATCATCTTGTCCTGCACGGTAATGGTGTTGCTCGTCTGCATATACACAGTGTAAGACAATACAGACATAAACGCTACCGCGGCAGCCATCAGATACCAGGCACTCGGCGTTCCATTTCTTCCTATCTTCAACCTGGCCCAGATCAGCCGTTTGATGCTGGCGTAATCTACATTATACGCCACCGGTTCCTGCTGCCGGCAAAGAGCAAGGTACCAGTCTTCTACCAGCGCCTTCTCCTCCGGTGTGCAATCACCTCGCTCCACACGGTCCAATAAATCTTTGGTTTCCTGGTCGCTCATACAAAGTTTTAGTTAGATGAATACATTCACAGTGACTATTTCAAAAGAATGGGATCGGACAGTTTCATAATCTCTTATACCTTTAATACGCGGAACTAATTAGTTGGTGTAATCGAGATTATTAAATCTTTAACTTTTTGTAAACAATGCATTTCGTTTTTACAAATCATTTAGAAATCGACTAGAAGTAACTCAGCTTCGTCCGCAATATTCTAATGGCATTGTGGATCTGCTTACGCACCGTCTCGGTAGAGGTACTGGTACGCTCGGCAATGGTCTTGTAGTCACAATGCTGCTTGCGGCTCAGCTCAAATGTCAGCCGCATACGCTCAGGCAACCGTGAGATCTCCATCTCTATCTGCCTTTGCAGTTCCCGCTCCCGCACCTGTATATCCGTACACTCCGATGCACACACGTGGTGCTTTAAGCTGGACAGATACTTCTCCCGCACCTTCTCCCGACGGAAATTATTGATAATGCGATTACGCAACGTGGTATACAGGAACAACCGCAACGGCGCCGTTTCCTGAATACTGCCATGACGAATTAATGAATGAAAGGTCTCCTGTACCACATCCTGGGAAGAACACTCGTCTCGAAGCATCCGCAATGCATGCCGGTACAGAATCGCCCAATAACGGTTGTAAATCTCTGTGAAACATTCAACGATGCCCTCGTTATAACCGGCAACCAGATCACTATCACTTAATTCTTGGTAGGTCATAATCCATTTAAATGATTGGGGTGGCAGGAATAAATTAAATGGTGCCACTTATAACCAACGAACGACTATCAAAATGACGTGGTTGTAAATCAATTGTTAATTCAAAAAAAATGGGGTAATGGTTTACTATATCGTACAGGGGGATACGAAAAAGAAAACCAGCCGTGGTGGCTGGCTTTCGAAGAATTGAATGTTATGCGACGGGAGCGGGGGACGGTTTTTTGTTCACAATATACCTGAACCAGACTACCCCCGACTTAAACGTTTGCATCTGCTCCAGCGTCATCGATACCTTGTCCGGCCCACCGGAAAACATCGGCATGCCCTGGCCCAACACTACCGGATGCACCCACAGATGGTACTCGTCCACCAGCCCCAGATCACCTAAGGCGCCCACCAGTTGCCCGCTACCATATACCAGGATGTTCTTCTCCGGACCCGGCCGCGGCTCCTTCAACAGCGCCACCACCCGCCGCAGGTCGCCCTTCGCCCGCCGGCTGTTACTCCACGGCAACACGTCCAGCGTCTTCGAATACACGACCTTCTGCGTGGTATTCAGCATCACGGCATAGGCAATATCCTCCCGCGGGAAAAACGAGTCTATCTCCACCTGCTGCCAGTAAGCGGCCATAGCTTCATAGGTGTTCCGACCCAGCAACAGGGTATCAGCCCCGGTCAGATCTCTGGTCAGCCGCTCACTCATATCGGAGCCCCAGCTACCCAGATGCCAGTCCAGCTCCCGCTGCCGGCCAGACATAAACCCGTCCAGCGACAGGTTCATGGATACAATTACTTTCCTCATACTACGTTTAAGGGGTTATTTTGCCGGCGATGACGGGCATAATAGATCTGCCTTCCTAACAATGAACTGGGGATAGATAAAGCCGCGCCCAGCAAAGGGTACCAGGCAGGGCCATAGCCCTTCATGGCAATCATCCCGGCCAGCCACATCACCACCCCGATGATACCCATGGTCCACGTGGCGGCAGAAGCCTTTGACCGCGCAATGGCGGCGGCCAGCCAGGAACCCAGCACCTGAAAAATAAAGCGGTACGCGGTGGCCAGTAACAACAGACCGGCGTCGAACATCGGCACGCCATAGGGAGGATATACATGGGTGACGTGGAAAATATGGTCGGTGCCGACCGACAGGAGCGTGATCACCACCATACCGGTAATAATGGCTAAGATAAGGCGTTTCATATGAGCTGTATTTAACTTGAGATAAGGGTTATTTTCCGTCAAAAGCGTCCTGTAAGCCCTGCATGTCCAGTTTCTTCATCCCCATCATGGCCTGCATGGCACGGCCTGCTTTTTGCCGCTCCGGAGCGCCGAGCAGCTTTCCCAACAGGGTAGGGACCACCTGCCAGGATACGCCGTATTTGTCCTTCAGCCAGCCACACTGACTTTCCTGGCCACCGTCGGCGGTAAGACGGTCCCAGTAATGGTCGGTCTCCTCCTGCGTCTCGGTGGAAATCACAAACGAAATAGCTTCATTAAACCTGAAGTGCGGACCTCCGTTCAGCGCCACAAACGACAGGTCTTCCAGCCGGAAGGTGGCTGTCATCAGCGTGCCCTCAGGCAGTGGTGAACCGGCAGGATAACGGTTGATCCCTCCAACTTCTGCATTTTTAAAGATACCCTGATAAAAATTAATAGCGTCTTCTGCATTGTCATTAAACCACAGAAAAGGTGTAATTTTTTGCTCGTTTTTCATAATTGTTGCATTTTGTGTGTGAACTTTCTACATCAAAGGTATCCCACTGCCCGCTACGCGAAGGGGTGGTATAGAGACATTCATGGGGTACTTTGCGACTTTTTATATCCGTAACTTTAAGCATAAACACCCCGGTTATATGAAACATGTATCCATCCTTGTGCTCAATGACGCCGTAATGGCCAGTATTGTAGATCCTCACATGATGCTCAACGGCGTAAACGGCTTTCTCGAAGATGCAGGTAAATCGCCGGCCTTTAAACTGCAGCTGCTGGGCCTCACCCCCATGGTGAAACAGTACAATGGCCTGTTTAGTGTACACACCGATAAAATGCTGAAAGAGGTAAAACGTACAGACCTGGTTATTATCCCGGCTATCGCCGGAGATTTTGAAGCTACCTTGTACAAAAACAGGGAATTCATCCCCTGGATTATCCACCAATATAAGGAAAATGGCGCAGATGTGGCCAGCCTCTGTTCCGGCGCTTTTATGCTGGCCGCCACCGGCCTGCTCAACGGCCGCGAATGTTCCAGCCACTGGGCCTCGGCCAACCTGTTCCGGCAACTGTTCCCGGAAGTGATGCTGGTCAATGGTCGCATCGTCACGGAACAGGACGGCCTCTTCTCCAGCGGCGGCGCCAACTCCTACTGGAACCTGCTGCTGCACCTGGTGGAGAAATACACCGACCGCGAAACCGCCATCATGGCCTCCAAAGTATATGCGCTCGATATCGACCGCACCAGCCAGTCGCCCTTTACCATGTTCAGCGGACAAAAGAAACACGAAGATGCGCCCATCCGCCAGGCACAGGAATTCATTGAAGCCAATATCCACCAGCGTATCTCCGTGGAAGAGCTGTCCGACCGCTTTGCCATCGGCCGCCGTCACTTTGTACGCCGCTTTAAAAAGGCAACAGACAATACACCTCTGGAATACATCCAGCGGGTACGCATGGAAGCGGCTAAAAAGAAGCTGGAATCCAGCCGCATGAACATCAACGAGGTGATGTATGAAGTAGGATATGCTGATAGTAAAGCTTTTCGTGCTATCTTTAAAAAACTAACGGGCATGCTGCCGGCAGATTACCGGCTGAAATATAACAAAGAAGCAGCGGTGGAAGTCAGCAGACGTTAGTCATTCGTTATATCATGGAACAACTGGGCAGCGGCACTTTTCTGGGTAAAAACAAAGTCAATTATCATCTTTCCGGCATCATCTTATCGGAAACAGTATACCACGCAGCGGTGTCGGAAGAATGGCACCACCACGCCAATCCACACTGTTCTTTAGCGCTGGAAGGCGGCAACCTGGAACATCGTCGCTTTAGCCGGCAGGAGGTGCTGCCGGGTAAGCTGGTCCGCTATGCATCGGGAGAAGAACACCGCAACCTGCAAACGCTGCACCCCTCCCGTAACCTCAATCTCGAAATAGAGCCCGCCTTTTTGACGGCTTATGGCCTGTCAGCATCCACCTGGGACAGCCTGCCGGAGCACGACCTGCAACTGGCCATTCTGAAGTTATACAAGGAATGCACCCTGGTGCCAGGCCATGATACGCTGGCACATTCCATCCTGCTGCAACACTGGGGACCGCCGCTGAAGGCGGGTAAAGGAACGCCCGCATGGGTGGCGCGGCTGCGGCAATTATTACATGATCAGTGGGACGTGCCCCTTTCGCTCGACACGCTGGCGGCTGAAATAGGTGTTCATCCGGTAACGCTCTCCAAATATTTTCCGGTATATTTTAAAGGCACCATGGTGGAGTATCTCCGGAAAATAAAAGTAGGCAGATCACTGGCACTGGTCCGCAATAAAAAACAGTCCCTCACCGCTATCGCGCTGCAATGCGGCTTCTTCGACCAGAGCCATTTTATCCGCAATTTCAAACAATACACCGGCTATCTGCCCGGTGCTTTCCGCAAGTTGTAATTTTCTTCCTTCGCGCTAATCCTGTGCAATTTTGGCTGTCGGCCGAACGGTAGCTTTGTGATACTAATCGATGTCAACATGAAAAAATGGTATGGCCTCATGGCACTTAGCCTGTGCCTGTCAACCGCCTATGGTCAGATGGTCACTCCCGCTGAAAAACAGGCAGTGCTCCGCCAGTCGGCACAGCTGCTGGAACAACACTATGTATATCCTGACAAAGGCAAAACGCTGGCCGCTGCTTTGCTGCAGCAGGAGCAACAACTGACGCAGGGAACGGACAGTGTGGACGTTTTCGCCAGAGCCGTCACCAGTCTCCTGCGTAAAACGGTGAAAGACGGCCACGTATATCTGCGTTACAACCCGGAAATGATAAAAGAGCTGAAAGCACCACCGGCAAAGGGCGACAGCGCCAAAGACCCGTTTCATTACGACGAAAGGGCCGTCAACATGAATTTCGGTTTTATGGAGGTGAAGATATTACCGGGTACTGTCGGATACATCCGCCTGTCGGAGATTAACCTGTCGCCCAATAGTGTGGACGTGCTCAAAGCGGCGATGACATTTGTGCAGCACACCAAAGCGTTGATACTGGACCTGCGCGACAATGGTGGCGGTGGCAGCGCTATCGGTATGGTGGTGGAAGGATATTTTGTAAAAGACGGTACGCCGTTGCTGGAAGTGAAAAGTCGCGATGGAAAAAATGAGGTGATGAAAGCAGCCACGCTGAGCGATACAAAACCTTATGAGAAGCCGTTGTACATCCTGGTGAATAATCGTACTGCCTCCGCGGCAGAAGCCATCGCTTTTGAACTGCAACACCTGAAACGGGCGGTGATAGTAGGACAGCGATCAGCGGGCGGGGCGCATATGAATGATATTTTTCCGGCGAACGATCGCTTCCTGTTGTCGGTGTCTGTTGCGGCGCCGGTGTTTCCGGGCACAGACCATAGCTGGGAGCTGACGGGCGTTCAGCCTGATATAGCGACGGCCAACAGGGAAGAGGACCTACCGGCGGTATTGGGGTTGATAAAAAAGGACCACGATACCGCAGGAAAATGAGGTAGCGCTGACCAGCTTTACGGGCAACTGCTGGTGCAGCTGATGAAAGATAGGCAGGCCTTTGCCGATAGCCATGGGATTAACAAACAGATGAAACTCGTCGATGAGATGTTCCTGTATGAGGCTGGCAGCGAAACTACTTCCCCCGTAGGTGATGATATCCCCTCCGGGGGATTTTTTTAGCCGGGCCACTTCTTCGGTCAGGTTTTCGTTGACGAGGACGGTGTTTTTCCAGCCATGTTCTGTTTGTGTACGGGAGAAGACCACTTTGTCGAGATCATTCATACGATGCGTATATTCGTCGGCGATATCGGGATCACCGGCACGGGCTGTCCATGCAGGAATGAACTGGTGGGCCAGTTTGCGGCCTATCAAAATGAGGTCTACCCGTGCGGTAAGGGCCAGTACATAATCTTTCAGGGGTTGGTCCCATTCACTGACCAGCCAGCCGGTATTGCCGTGTGCATCGGCCACAAAGCCGTCTACACTCACCTGCATCTGAAGTATCAGCTTTCTCATGGTTATGTTTTTGAGGATGCTGATACAAACTTACAGGTTAATAACATTTTTCACCGGGTGTGAATCCGTCAAAACCTTAGAACAGGATGTATTTGGCGTGATAGGTTTCAAATGGCACCAGCGTGTCCATCACCGGCAGCGGCCGGATAGGAATGATGGTGTCTGTATGTTCGGTGGGCCTGTCTTCTCCGTCATAAGCCTCCGTGCTCCGGGTGTAACGACCGGTAGAGAGGTTGTACTGTTCGCTGACGATCAGGCCCTGACCATCGGATTCATTACGGCTGTAACCGATTAATTCAAAGCGCTGATGTTGGTAGCGGTAAAGGTACTCCGCCATGCCGCGCAACAACGATATCCGCACGGTCAGCACGCCTTTGCTAACAAGGACAGAGTCGAGGGTGATGGCGTCATGGGCGCCTTCGCCACCATCCGGTAGTATCGCCGTTTCAGAGGTCGCCGCCAGTTGATGTTGGCCATCGGGCCGGCCAAACAGCACCTGGAGGCGATAAGGCTGTTGGGCGGAGGTGGTATCGTGCATCACCACAACGGAGTCGCTGATATTGTCTTTGTTGAGATCGCCGGTGGCCGCGCAGATAAATACGTTGTAAAGTGTTGGGCCGTCAGGGATGGCGGCAGCTGGTGCTACGCCTGGCGTGTCCACGGGTTCGGGAACTGTCGTTTGTACGGTATCGTTAGTGCCGGTATTTTCCGGGCGGCTATGGCAGCCGGTGGCTGTCATCAGGTATATGGCGGGTAACCAAACAACCAGGGTAATGTTTCGCTTCATCTTATCAGGATCATGATTGATTGCCGCCAAACTAACGAAAATAAATGATTACCGCAATGACAGCTCCCTTTTGCGGCCGATAGTCGGTAATAGCAGCAGTACCATCAACACACAGCTGGCGGTGGTAAACCATACCACGGTATGAAAACTGCTGTCTGTTACCCCCTGATGATAGAGTGTTTTCATTTGTGATCCGGAAACGATGGCACCGATATAACCGAAAGTACGGTAAAGCCCAAACGAAACGCCGGTACGTCCGGCTGGCGCTTCTTCGTGTAGCCATGCCTGGTTGGCAATAGGATTGATGCCGGTGGACAGGCCTACCAGCACCGTAATGCCGATCAACAGGTACATCGGCATGCTGGCGTGAACGAAGAACAACGCCATACAGGCAACGATCATACAACCAATGCCGGCCACGTTTTTTACCAGCAGGCTGTTGTGCCGGGAGATGAGTAGGCCTGCCGCCGCGGACACCAACGACATCGGCAGTAACAAAAGGCCGGTACGTGCAGGCGAGATCTGTTTTACACTTTCCATCCACTGTGGCAGCGAAAACAACATCAGGTACATCACATAACTGGTGGCCATCGCACTCAGGTACACCAATAGCAGCGATGGTTGTTGCACAAATAAACGCACGTCAATGAATGGACTGGCTTGTCTTCGTTCCCAGAGGATGAGCAGTAATAGCAACACGACTAACAACAACGTACCTCCCGGTGAGAACGAACGATGCAGCAGTAACAACAGCAGGTTGAGCAACATGCCGCTGAACAGGAGGATGCCCATGATGTCCAGTTTCTGCGGCAGTTCCCTGATACTGACCGGCACTGTGGCTGGCGTGTCTGGCAACGCACGCGCCAGCCACAGTGATATCAATACCCATGGGATGTTGATGAAGAATATACCTTTCCAGCCAAACGTCTGCGATAGTAAGCCACCCAATACAGGACCCAGTACCATACTGCCCAGGCCCGATACCGCAATGATGCCCAGTACGCCGCCGGGCACGGGTTCGCCGGCTTCGGCGTATTTTCTGTTGACCAGCGCAATAGCAGAAGGGTAGGCGGCGGAAGTGCCCAGGCCCAATAAAACACGGGACACGATGAGCCAGTCGAAAGTAGGCGCTACGGTGCCGGTAATGCCCGCTAGCAGCACCAGCAGGAACCCCAGCTGGTTCACCTTTTTAGGGCTGTACAAATCAGCCAGCCTTCCCATGAGCGGTTGCCCGATGGTGGAGGTGAGATATAATGGTGTGATCAACAGCGCGCCGTCACTGATATTACGGCCAAAAGACTGACAGATGGTGGTCAGCGCCGTGGCCAGCATGGTGGAGTTGAGCGGGTTCATCATGGTGCCCAGCACCAGTGGCGTGATAAACCTGACGGATATACGTTCTTTATTTTTCACGTAAGCTCAGATGATGCAGGATATCTGCGGTGGTACCTGTTTCACCGATACGAGGGAGGATATATTTCAGGCTGTATTCGTGGCAGGCCAGTTGCAGGTCTGTCATGGCGTCGGTGGCAAAGGTGATATTGAATCCGTTTTCGTTAGCGCTTCTGGCGGTGCCTTCTACACCCACACTGGTGGAGACGCCGGCGAGTACAATATTGGTAATGTTTTTCTCGCGCAGGATGCCCAGCAGTGGCGTATTCGGAAAGGCGCTCCAGGTGCCTTTGGTAATGCGGATGTCTTCCGGTTGCACGTTGATTTCCGGAGCGATGTCGAAGAAGCCGGCGGCCTTCATGGCTTCGAGTTGTTGCTGTTGGGCAGCCGGTTCTTTAGGCAGGCCATTGTCGACATCGGCCCGCACCAGCATGGCAGGGGAGCCTATGGGGTTTACGTTGACCACTACCACGGGCAGGCTTGCTTTGCGGAAGCCAGCAGCCAGCTGTGCAGCGTGATGAATAATGTCTTTCGCCGGATGGGCGGTTGGACGCCCATAGACGCCCATCTGCAGGTCGATCAGCACCAGGGCGGTGTTTTTGTCGATACTTGTAATCATGTTTCCGTTTTATTTATAGTCTGCAATTTTGTTGAGCAGCGGCAGTACCGCCGTCAGCAATTTTTTCTCTTCTCTGGATAATGTCTGATCAATGGCTTCCGCCAGCCATTCGTCCCGTTCATGCCGTGTCTTCTCTACCATTTTTTTTCCTTTGGGGGTGATGGTCACGCTCATCTTACGTTTGTCTTCCGGCGATTGTGTGCGGGTGATGAGTCCCCCGGCTTCCAGCGTATTGAGTATCTGTGACATGGACTGGTTTTTTACCTTTACCAGCTCTGCCAGTTCAGACGGAAACATAGCACCCTGTTGATATACATAGGACAGCGTGGACAACTCGCTGAGCGAGAATCCTTCTGTAGAGTATACCTGCTTGCGCAGCCGCTTGTTGAGGTTGGAAATACTAAGACGCAGGGACGAGGCGGTAGCGAAATTGTCCATGTTATATATAAAGTGATTTTATGTAGTTAAATTAATAAGTTTACCTTACAAAATTAATTCGGGAATTTTTATCCACCAAAAAAAATTAAAAACGCAGGTATTCATCTGCCGAAGGCTAAAAAACAAAAAGGTCAGGGTGGAGTGCCCTGACCTTTTTGTTTAATATGTTGATTACATCATTGATACACCTTCACCCAATCCACGATCATCTGCACCGGCAGGTCTTTCGGATTCACTTTACCCACCCAGTTGCCGCCCAGCTGCTGGTCTATCAACAGATAAAAGGGTTGATCATAAGGCCACTGGGAAGGATCTACGCCTTCCACACGGGGATAGGTGAAAGTTTCTTTTCCATTGACGAGGAAAACAATTTTATCCGGGGTCCAGGAGATGCCGAAGACATTGAATTCGCCATTACGCAGGGCTGCTTTGCCGCCGTGGGGCGGTTTTTCTGTCTGTTTCAGGTCGAGTGTATAATAGGAGTGCGTAGTCTGATAGATGATGCTGTCATAGTTAAGATGTTCCATGATGTCTATCTCGCCGTTGCGGGGATAGGCGCCGTATTTATTGTTTTCTGCCAGCATCCAGATGGCGGGCCAGGCGCCCTGCGCGCATTCCAGTTTCGCACGGATTTCTACTTTCCCGTACTGGAAAGCGAATTTCCCTTTGCTCCAGATGCCGCCGGTAAGGAAAGGCCTGGGGTCTTTGGTCGTGTCGGGATTATGGATGCCACGGAGGTACAGCTTTCCGTCTTTCAGGGCGTAGCAGCGGTCGTCGCTGGTCATATGTTTGCCCCAGTCGGCGTGATTGGGCGGGATACGTGTCCATTTGGTCGTGTCCAGCGTAGAGCCGTTGAAGTTATCTTCCCATACCAGTTGCCATGATAGTTGGGCGCGGCCTTCCGGCTGTATATACAAGTGCTGCTGCTTCGCTGTAGCGGGCCGCGAGGTGTTACATGCCGACAAACCGGCCAGCAATGCGGAGAGTAAAAGAATGTATTTCATGGTTCACATTTATCAGGGCTATTAATTTTGTGTTATGAGTGCCTGTTTTTGTAAAAGTATAGTTTTTGTTAACTAAAATAATCACTATTTTTAGGAAAGAAGCAGATAGATACCTGTGTTTTGACTGTCGGTGCCAGTGGACAACTTTTGGAAAAGTATAGATATTTTAAACTTATAATGCGCTTTACCCTATTTCCATAAAACCCAAACCCTCGTAACAATGAAAAAAAATCTGCCAGGAATTTCCTTGTCCTTGCTGGCCATGGTATTGGCCTCCGCATGTTCCAAAAATATGCGGGACGATCTGAAAACCGCTGCCGACGGTAAACTCTCTAATCAGGTGGTCGCTGCCGCAGTCAGCACCGACACTGCCAACATCACCCTGAACTGGGGCACCACCTATCAGCGCATCGAAGGCTTCGGCGCTTTTGCCGGCCGCGCTACACCTTTCTTTGAGTCACCCAAACGTGACAGCATCATGCAGCAGCTCTGGGGCACCGACGGCCTGCAGCTGAACATCGTCCGTGGTGAAGTGATGTACCACTATCCGTTCGACAAAACTACCGGCACGGTCACCATTCAGCCGGCAGGTACCACCATCGACATGGACGCTGCCAGCACCGTCTATCAGGCACTCAACACCAACCAGAAAGCGCAGCTGGCGCAACTCTGGATACTGAAGAAACTGAAAGAGCGCTATCAGGTACCCATTATGATCGCCAGCACCTGGACACCGCCGCTGTCGATGAAAAACAACACCTCTCAGGAGAGCGCTAAAAACTTCAACGGTCTTAACTACAGCTGCTGCTCCACCGACTTCGCCAACTATGTGGCCGGCTTCACCAAATCGCACCAGAACGAAGGCATTAACTTCTACGCGGTATCCCCGAGCAATGAGCCGGAGAACGTGTTCTCCGACTGGCCGGCTTCCTATTGGACCGCTTCACATCTGGGACAATTTATTACCAACAACCTCCGTCCTGCGTTAAATGCTAAAGGACTGAACTCCGTGAAAATCATCTCTTCCGAAAATGCCGCCTGGGGCACGGCCAACAGCTTCCTGTCGGGGATGGACAAAAGCAATGTGGACATCCTCGCTGGTCACGGCTATGTGGAAATCGGAGACCTCATCCTCGGCAAACGCGGGCTGAACCCCAATCCGCAAACATGGAATTATGCTACCGGCAACCGGCCTACCTGGGTAACAGAAGCCTGTGACGACAGTGGCGTATACGATGCTACCATGACCGGCGGTTTGAAGCTTGCCATTAACATGCACAAGTTCCTCGCAGAGTGTAACGTGAACGCCTATGTGTATTGGTTAGGTATGCTGGCTATCCGTAACAACGAATCCCTGATCTGCACCAACGGTGACGGCTCACTGGATTATCCCAAAACCTATGACGTAATGGGACAATACTCCAGATTCGTACATGCCGGTTATTATCGTTTTAACTCCGCACTGGCCAACAACTCCACCCTGAAAGTGTCTGCCTGGAAAGATCCGGTTACCGGCAAATTCAGCGTAGTGATAGTGAACCCCGGTGGCGCTGAAACCCGCACCCGCCTTAAGTTGGCAGGTTTTGCCAGCAGCCAGGTCACTTCTTATCTGACTGCTGATAACACCACTGCTCACTGGCAGCAAAGCGCACCGGTGCCCGCACAGGCTGATGGTAGCTTTGTAGTGGTAGTACCACCTACCAGCGTTATTACGTTCACCGGAACGGCACAATAATATAACGATCAATAAAAACTATAACACCTATAAAACCCATGAAACCCATGAAACCCAGGGCTAAAGCCCTGGGCTACGATGTTGCTCAATTTCTTTAACATTAGCAGCTTATAATTTACGCAGGATAATAATATTGGTCTGATCCCTTTGCGCGAAATCCTCGTAAACGTTGGAGTGCATCATCGAAAGAACCTGAAGAACATCGTAGCCCAGGGCTTTAGCCCTGGGTTTTATGGTTTTATGGTTTTATGGTTTTATGGTTTTATGGTTTTATGGTTTTATGGTTTTATGATTTTATGATTTTATGGTTTCATACGTTTCATGCGTTTCATGCGTTTCACGCGTTTCATGGTTTCGTGCGTTTCATACGTTTCATGATTTCGTACGTTTCATACCTTTCACGCGTTTCATGGTTTCATACGTTTCATGATTTCGTACGTTTCATACCTTTCATGCGTTTCATGGTTTCGTGCGTTTCATACGTTTTATGGTTCCATACGTTTCATACGTTTCATGATTTCGTGCGTTTCATCCGTTTCATGGTTTCACGCGTTTCATGGTTTCGTGCGTTTCATACGTTTTATGGTTCCATACGTCCCATACGTCCCATACGTTTCATGGTTTTACACGCTTTATGCATTTTATACCTTTCATTCATCTCATACGTCTCATGGATTTCATCCGTTTTATAGAATATGAAATCTCTCCATCATCCCCCCATATTTACCTAACGGACACCACTACCCGTTTTTTAACCCGGTTAATATCCGCCTATAAGTCATCAATTTCATGGCAGCTTGTTAATCTGTACTCCGTTAAATTCGTATAGCTGTTGTATGTAGAGAGCATAAATCGAAGATCTGACGCCTGTGATATCAACCAAATAGAATCAATCTGCTCTTGTTTGCCTATACCCGGCTCTCACCGGTATTGACGGGTTACGCTATCCTTATTTCCATTTTCAACCCATAAAAAACCACTTTATGAAATAGAATTTTTCCCTCTGCCAAAGACACCCCGTGTCTATGTCAACCCATTTCCTGCTGCCATGCGCAGCTATTACTGCTATTACACATACTGCTGCGGCATGCTGCCGCGGATAGTAATTACTGTGTCCACATTTTAAACCAATTATATGTCACCTTTATCACGAAAGATAATAACGCTATTGTTATGTCTGGTGGTCGGCTATGCGGCAAAAGCCCAGCAGACGCCGGGACTGCCACCACTTCCGGATCACTGTACCTCTTCAAAAGCCATGCAGGAGCTGTATAAAAAACATCCCGCTTCCCGGCAGGCTGCTGTTAATCAGGAGGCGCAGATTAAAAAGATCATTGCCGGTATGCGCCAGCAGCGGGCGGCGCTGGCCGGCCCTGTGCAATATACTATCCCGGTAGTATTCCACGTCAATGATCCGGTGAATCCTTACAAGGTAACGATGGAACAGGTCCGTTCTGCTATTGATATCCTTAATCAGGATTACAACCTGCTGAACAGTGATTATTCCTCCATTGATCCGCGCTTTATCGGACTGGCGGCCAATCTGCATATCACTTTCCGCTTAGCGGACATTGATCCGCAGGGCAATCCTACCAATGGCGTCACCTATCATTTTAATGACCTGGATGGTCGCTCTCCTGATGGTACGGGCGCTGCGGTAAAGAGCATCTCTTACTGGCCTGGTGAAAAATACCTTAACATCTGGATTGTAAGCGAGGTAGAAGAGAAAGGCGTGTATAACAATTCCGGATGGACTTACCTGCCGGACAACTGGGTGGCTGCCAACCATCTGGATGGTGTTGTTTACAACTGGCGTTATCTGGGCGCTCCCGGTGTGGGCAGCTCTGAAAACTTTCAGCCCAATATGAAAAGGGTGCTGACCCACGAAGTAGGTCACTTCCTCAATTTGCAACATACTTTTGAAAACGGTTGTTCCGCTCCCGGCGATGAGGTAGACGATACGCCACCTACACAGTCGAACTTCGGCGGTTGTAACCTCAATGCCAACTGGTGCGGCGCTGTGGCCAACACAGAAAACTATATGGACTATTCTTCCTGCCCCAAAATGTTCACGGCGGGGCAGAGCGACCGTATGCTGGCGGCTTTGACCAGTAATATCGCGCAGCGAAACAACCTGTGGAGCGCCACTAACCTGGCCGCCACCTTGTTGCCCGATACCGTAAAAAGACTTGTGCCGAACTTCACCCTCTTCAATGAGAGCGATGTCAATAACGGTAGTGTTACGTCAACGGATACACTGAAATTAGTAGGCGGCGCGGTGTTTGCGGTTAGCAGCGGTAACCTGGTAGCCGGTACGCACTTTACGGCACAGAATGTACCTGCCGGCCTGACGGCGCAGATCCAGGTGATCAACAACAAAACGGCTGTACTTACATTTACCGGAGCGGCTAGTCAGCATGCAGCGGCCAACAACACCGACAGCGTAAAAATCACTTTCCTGAATGCGGCCATACAAGGCGGCACGGGCTCACTGTACCGCAACTACATAGTTTTCGGTATTCATTTCATCGATCCGTATAAAATTGTTTATACAGACATGACTGATGTGACGATCACCAGCGGCAACCCATGGCAGTATATTAACTTTGGTGTTGGTGATGCCGAATATGGTGGTTGGTTCGATAGCAACAAACTCCGTTTTGAAACCTATCAGAAATCTGCTGTCTGTGAAGGTACTACCCGCAATATCTCACCGCTCGCGGCCAATACTATCATCGGCGATACTTCCAACTTTGTGGCAGGCGGTGCTTATCCTAATGAACATGATATCTACAGTGCTGCCTATACCAAATGGGCGGGTAAAACAGCTTACATCGGCCTGAAATTTACCCTGAATGGTAAACCGCGTTATGGCTGGATGCGCATCACAGTATCTGCTGATGGCAGCAATTATACCATTAAAGACTACGCCTGGAATAATGCACCCAATGGCAGTATCAGAACAGGCGATGCCGGCAAGGCCACTGTTTCCTGGTCCAGGACAGCTTTCCGGGAATCACTGCCTAATGATGGTGCGCTCCCCGATACCGCCGAAGTGAGCATATTGGGTAATACTTTTGCCATCAGTTCCGGCAACTTCGTGGCCAATACGCACTATACCGTGAGCAATCTGCCTGCAGGGCTGACGGTGCAGCTCAGGGCGCTGAATAATACCACCGCGCGTTTTGCCTTTGTGGGTAAAGCTACCAGTCACGCTGCGGCCAACAGCGGCATGACGACTGTTACCTTCCTGCCGGCGGCGTTTAGCACTCCGCAATCGCCGGACAGTAGCCAGAAACAGCTGAGCATCAGTTTCCGTGATCCTTACCAGATCAAATATGTAGATGTAGATGATGCTACCTACACCATCAATACAACGAATAACTGGTACTACTTCCTCGTGGATAACAACGCCGATGCGGCTTATGGTCTGTGGGCTGATAGTGGTAAACTGCGGTTAGAGACCTATAAGAAACCGATGGTGGCGGTAGGCACTACCAGGAATATTGCCATGTTGGCGGCAGGTACCGTCATCGGTGATTCGTCCAACTTTGTGGCGGGCGGTGATTATCCGCTGGAACATGACCTGACCAACACATCGTATACCGTCTGGAAAGGCCAGACAGCCTATGCCGGATTTACTTTCTCCACCGGCGGGGAAACCTTCTATGGCTGGTTCCGTTTCAAAGTGAACGCCAACGGTAACAGCTATACGCTGATGGACTACGCTTACAATACGCTGCCACGCGGCAGTATCAAAGCGGGACAAACAACATCTGCACCTTCGCAGGATACCGGCTTCCGCGTAACGGATTATTGCACTGCCAGCACGGCATTGAATTACAATAGTATCACACGCGTGCGTTTCGCCAATCTGGACAACAGCTCGCAGTGGGACGGTTACAAAGACTTCACGGCATTATCCGCTACTGTGGCTGCCGGACAATCCTATCCGTTGCAGATCAATCTGGGAGTGGAATACTGGCCGGACATTTCTGTGGCCGTATGGATCGACTGGAACGGTGATAAACAACTTAATGATACCACTGAAAAAGTCTATGTAAAACGCGGCAGCGGTCCGTTTAGCCAGACTATCACGGTGCCTGCCAATGCGAAGACGGGCGCCACGCTGATGCGTGTACGCATGGGCTACGGCAGCAACGTGAAACCCTGTGGCGTGGACGCTTATCAGGGAGAAGTGGAAGATTATAAGATAATGGTGACAGGCGGTTCTTCCCTGATGATGATGAAGGAAGTAACGGACAAACCTAAACTTACTGCTACCAGCCCGTTTGATGACCGCATACAACTGTATTTCCAGTCCATCTGGGAAGGGCCGGTGATCGTGCGGTTATATGGTCTCGATGGCCATATCGTGAAAGAGCAAAGGGAGCAGGTGATCAAAGGCATGAACAGATTACAGGTGAACAGTCTTTCTTCGCTGCCATCCGGTGTTTATCTGATAGATATCTCCCGTGGTTTTGAACGCATCAGCGTGAAAGTGGTGAAGTAGTTCCTGACTGACCAACCAATATAGGGCGTCTCATCAACAGATGAGGCGCCTTTTTTATGAGGCGGATTCCAGGTGCTCCACGCAGTTGAAGAGCGGGCATTCCCATTTGCCGTCTATTAACTCCAGGTGGGTGATAGAGGTGTTTTTCATGGGTGGCGGCGGTGGGAGGTGGGGCAGCAGGTGGGCCAGCATTTGCCGGATAAAGCTGCCGTGGGTCACGAGTATGATTTGTTTTCCTTTTTCTGTGGTGATGAGTTCATCCAGAAAAGACATCCCTCTTTCCAGTACGGAGGCATTAGATTCCATACCGAGGTCCTGCATTTTCCAGTCGGGCCCCCATTTTTCCAGTCGTTCTGCTTCGGTGGTGCCTTCTATCAGTCCGCCGCCAGCTTCGCCGATGCGGGTGTCCTGCCAGATAGTATCGATGCCCAGTTGTTCAGCCAGAATAGCTGCTGTTTGCCGTGCACGGATCAGATGACTGGAGCAGACGATGTCCCATGGTTGACCGGCGAGGCGTGATCCCAGTTTACGGGCCTGTTCCAGTCCTTCTTCATCCAGCGGAATATCGGAATATCCCTGCAGTCGGCCGGCTTTGTTCCAGGATGTACTACCATGACGAATAATTGCAATACGGGTCACCATAATTGTCTGCTCGTTTTTTTAGGGTAGCAAAGATAAACAACAGCAACCGTAAATTCAGGCTTATGAGGCGGAAAGCGCAGGGATATTCCATATTTTTGACATATGGAAACAATGATTATACCCGCTGAGAATAGTCCAAGACCCGAAAATACCGAAACACAGCCGGCAGAGCCGGTCATTATACATGATGGCTCCGGCGGAGCTTTTGAAGGCACGGAAACCGTATCAGAAGAGCGGGAGGATGGGCCGGAGCGGGAGAAGCCCCGGCCATATTGATATTAGTCGCGTTCACTTTGCACGATCGTTGACAACAGGTTGTTGTGTACCGGTAACCAGCCCAGGCTGCGGGCAGCTACGGCCGATACGATACTGTTGGAGCCCAGCCCGAAATGTGCGCCCTCCATACCCCAGCGACGTATCGCTTCCGCTATGGTGATGGACGCTGTTTTACCACCGAAGCCCAGTGATTTGCTGATGGCGGCCGCTATTTCTTTCAGGGAATGAATACCATTTTCTGCATAGTAGAAACTACCGGAGGGTGCCTGCTCCAGCGCCAGCAGGTATAGATTGGCCAGATCTTCAATATGCACATTGGACCAGCGGTTTTCGCCGGTGCCGATATGTACGCCGTGACCCGCTTCCCGCGCGGCTTCCGTTAGCATGGGCACCTGTGCCGAATCTTTTTTGATGCCGGTGCCGGTACCATATATCATGGTCGGACATATCACCACGTAGTGGCCTTCAGCCGCCAGGACGGCCCTGTCTATCGCCACCCGTGCGGCTTTTTCCAGTCGCGGGTTTTTAGGAATAAAAGTAAATGGTTCGATGTTGGCGTAGGCGCCCCGTGCTTTATCGCCTGCAATACTGGAGCCGGAGGTATGGATGAATTTTTTGCCGGTGCCGGCCAATGCTTCCAGGATGGTGGCCACCACATAAGGATCGTCTGCCGAGGCGGTGTTGATCACCACATCTGCCGCTGCCGCTTCCCGCGCAATGACGGCCTCGTCATCCAGTGAGCCGGCGATGGGCTGTATACCTGCAGCCGTCAACGCCGGAAAATCTTTTTCGTTTCTTGCCAGTCCATTGACCCGATAACCAGCATGCAGCAACCGGGCCGCCACGGAGCCACCGATATAGCCGGTGACACCCGTCATGAATATTGTTTTCATCTGTTGTTTACTTTAAAGAATGATGATCAAATACGGTAGAAGCGAGTGTCCATCAGAATTTTCCTGGCGATGTTTTTGTGCGGGATTAAATCCTTACATTTAATCTAACCAAAAAAAGATTCTGTTATGTTATCCTTGGAAAATATCAGTGAGTTGCTGGGTAAAGATAGCGATATACTTTTACAACACGAAAGCAAGACCATCTCCAAAGACATGCTGCATCTGCCCGGGCCGGATACGGTCAATCGTATCTATCAGCCTTCCAGTCGTAACCCGCAGGTGCTGCGGAGCCTGGGACAGCTGTTTAACAACGGCCGGCTGGCTGGCACCGGTTATATGTCCATCCTGCCGGTAGACCAGGGCGTAGAACACAGCGCCGGCGCCTCCTTTGCAAAGAATCCTGCTTATTTTGATCCGGAGAATATTGTGAAACTGGCCATAGAAGGCGGTTGCAATGCCGTTGCTTCTACTTTCGGGGTGCTGGCTTCCGTATCGCGCCGTTATGCGCACCGTATTCCGTTCATCGTTAAAATCAATCATAACGAACTGCTCACCTATCCGAATAAAGCGGACCAGGTGATGTATGGTACCGTGCAGGAAGCGTGGAACCTCGGCGCCGCGGCGGTGGGTGCTACCATCTATTTCGGCTCCGACAATGCCGACCGGCAACTGGTGGAAGTGGCGCAGGCTTTTGAACTGGCCCATGAGCTGGGAATGGCCACCATCCTGTGGTGCTACCTTCGCAACGATGCCTTCAAAAAAGATGTAGACTACCACCTGGCAGCAGACCTCACGGGGCAGGCCAACCATCTCGGGGTGACCATCCAGGCAGATATCATCAAACAAAAACTGCCGGAAGTGAATGGTGGTTACAAAGCGCTCAATACCGGCGCGTCTTCCTATGGTAAACTGGATGAACGTATCTATACGGAACTGACCTCCAATAATCCGATCGATCTTTGCCGTTATCAGGTGGCCAACTGCTATATGGGGCGTATGGGACTGATCAACTCCGGCGGCGCCTCACAAGGTGATGCGGACCTGGCCGATGCCGTAAGAACGGCGGTGATCAATAAAAGAGCCGGTGGCGTAGGACTGATCTCCGGCCGTAAAGCTTTCCAGCGGCCGATGAAAGACGGTGCTGCGTTGTTGAACGCTATTCAGGACGTGTACCTGAATCAGGAAGTAACGATTGCCTGATCATACTAAAATGATAAACCATGACTCCGGAATGTTCGGCTACTATTTTTTCTGTCAGTAATTTAGCAGCGGCTATTAAGTATTATGTAGATACGCTCGGTTTTTCCATCGATTTTGAATATGGGGCGATCGCCGGCCTGAAATACGGCAACGTGCTCTTACAGTTGTCCGGGCCTGATCTGATAGGCAACAGGAACGCCACCGGAGAAGGAAATATGTACATTTTTTGTGATGAAGTAGATGCCTATTTTCAGCAGATCTCCGCTAAAGGTGCGCAGGTGATCGTAGCGCCGGAAGATCGTGCATATGGCATGAGAGATTTTGCCATTAAGGATGCGGATGGCAACATACTGGCATTCGGGACGGAAGCCGTTAAGAAATAAATTATATCAATAAGATATCATTAAGCAGGCTGCCTGGAAGTATAACAGCTTCCGGGGCAGCCTGTTTTTTGTATGTTTAAACAGTTTATCTCACCTGTCCGCTGCCATACACAAACCATTTCTCTGTCACCAGCTTTTCCAGGGCAAAAGGTCCGCGTGCATGCAGTTTCTGGGTGGAAATGCCGATTTCAGCGCCCAGTCCAAATACGCCGCCATCAGTAAAACGGGTGGAGGCGTTAACATATACCGCTGCAGCATCTACGGTATTCAGAAACTGTTCACTGACAATAGGATCACGGGAGATAATCGCTTCTGAGTGGCGGGAAGAAAACGCCTGTATATGCGCCAGTGCAGCGGTTGTATCAGGTACTATTTTGATGGAGCATTGCAGCGACAGGAATTCGCGGCCGAAATCTTCCGGTTGTGCCTGATGCAGATGTGGGTATTGTTGTGCTTCCAGTAGCGCGTAGGCGGCAGGTTCGGCGTAGATGTCCACTTTATATGCGGCCAGCTGCGGCGCCAGCAGGGCGATGAAGCCTGCGGCTACCGGTTCATCTACCAGTACGGTATCGAGTGCATTGCATACGGAGGGGCGTGATACTTTGGCATTGGTGACGATAGCGGCTGCCTGTTCCAGGTTGGCGGAGCGTTCCACATAGGTGTGGCATACGCCGGCGCCGGTTTCGATCACCGGTACGCGGGAGTGCTGTCGGACGAAGTCGATCAGCTGCTGTGAGCCACGCGGGATGATGATATCGATATATTGCGAGGCGGTCAGCATTTCGGTGACCAGCGCACGATCGGTAGGCAGTAGTTGTACGGCGTTTTCATCGGTGTCAAAAACGCGCAGTGTTTCCTGTATGAGCGATACGAGGATGGTGTTGGTATGGATGGCATCGGAGCCGCCGCGCAGCACGCATACATTACCGGAGCGGATACAGAGGGCTGCTACGTCTACGGTAACGTTGGGGCGGGACTCATAGATAACGCCTACCACGCCGAGGGGCACTGTTTTTTTCTGTATCAGGAGCCCGTTTTCGAGATGGTTTTCCAGCAGCAGCTGATTGGCCGGGTCCGGAAGCCGTGCGATGTCCAGCAGACTGGCCGCGAGGCTGCGGATGCGTTGAGCATTGAGCAGCAAACGGTCTTTCTTGGGGTCTTCATCCGGCATCAGGTCCAGATCTTTTTTGTTCTCCGCCACGATAGCGGGGATACTTTCATTCAAAGTACGGGACAGCTGTTGCAGGAGCGCCTGCTTCTGCGCATCGGGCAGGGTACGGATGGATGCCGTGGCCTGCCGGGCCTTCTCTAAAAGGGGCTTAATCGTCATGATACATTACATTTATAACAGCACAATATCATCGGCATGTGCTACTTCTGTGTTTTGAGCTTTGTGATTTGTTTCCAGTATATCGGAAGATATCTTGGCCCTGCCTACGGCAATGGCTATATTATCTTCGTTGATGATCTCTATCACTTCCCCGCATTCAAATTTCTCTAATACCTCTTTCACGCCCACGGCGAGCAGGCTGTGACGCTTCTCCAGCGCCTGTTGCGCGCCGGCGTCGATCAATATCCTGCCGGTAACGAGGCTGCCGCTGGCGAGCCATTTTCTGCGGGCAGGCATGCTGCAGGGCTGCGGCAGACAGAGGGTGCCTGTTTTACCGGCGATGGCGTTGAGGATACCGTCGTTGGTACGGATACCGAAGATCACCACGCGGATGCCCATGCGGGTCGCCAGTCGGGCGAAGGTGAGCTTGGACACCATGCCTCCCAGTCCCAGCGCCGACTTTTCCTTGTCGGCCAGCGATAGCGCCGCTTTATCGATCACGTCGATCTGCGGCACCACCTTGCCTTCGCGGTCCAGTACACCGGCTACGCTGGTGCTGAACAGCAGGAGGGAGGCGCCGAAACCTACCGCAATCAGCGTGGCCAGTTCGTCGTTGTCGGAGAATTTCAGCTCCAGGCTGCTCACCACATCGTTCTCATTGGCGATCGGGATGATATTGTTGGCCCACAGTTCTTCGTAGGTACGCTTCAATTGCAGGAACTGGTCCCTGTTGGAGAAGTGCTGACGTTCGCAGAGGCTCTGCGCCACGGCAATATTATAGGGAGCAAAATAGCGGCTGTATTTACTCAGCAGCAGCGGGTTGCCGATGGCGGCAGCTGCCTTACGCTGACTGATGGTGCCTTCATACTCCTTCATGTATTGTTTGCCTGCGGCCACTGCACCGGAAGACACCAGCACAATATGATATTGCTGATGCAGTTCCGCGACCTGCCGGGCGATGCCGGCTATGACAGTTTCGTCCAGATCACCGTTGGCATGCGTGATAGACGCTGTACCGAATTTTATGACTAGTATTGGTTTGCTCAAAGCCTTTCGTTTTAAAGGCTAAAATTAATATCTGATCCCGGAAATTCTAAATGTAAAATAAAACACACACCCTATTGGCTAAAAAATGTGAACAGCTGGATAAATAACGGTTAAATCAGCGCAATAGAACAGCGGTATTTAAATACCTTTGTCATCCTGACAATTTTTAATCTCTTTTTATGTTCATGCGCCCATTTGCCCGTCTGGCTATCATGCTGATATGCCCTCTCATGTCCATCGCCCAAACAAAAAATACGGTCCCCCTGCAATTTGCTGCTATCAGCGAAGCGGCGAAAGGTAAGGTCGGCGTCTCGGTCTACCTGCTGGAAACAGGCCAGCGGTTTGGCTACAACAGTATCCGGCAATTTCCGATGCAAAGTGTCTACAAATTCCCCATCGCCATGGCAGTATTGCAGCAGGTCGACAAAGGGAAGCTGAAGCTCGACCAGCCCATCAGGGTGCTGCCTTCGGACTATATCCCTCAACAAGGCATCAGTCCCCTGAGGGACAAGTACCCTGCCGGCAATGTGGACATATCGGTAGCGGAACTGCTGCGCTACAACGTGGCCGAAAGCGATGGCTCGGCCTGTGATGTGCTGTTGCGCATTATTGGCGGCACAAAGGTGGCCAACCAATATGTGCATAACCTGGGCATCAAAGACATGTCCATCGCCCTGCCGGAGAAAATACAGGTGCCCAATGAACCGATGCAGTACCAGAACTGGAGTACCCCCGATGCCATGACAGCCTTGTTTAAAAAGTTTTACACGGGCCACGTATTATCTGACAGCAGCTATAACTTTCTGCTCGACCTGCTGGTGAATTCCGGGCCCGGCGCTAAAAGACTGAAAGCCCAACTGCCGAAAGGTACCGTGGTAGCGCATAAGACCGGCACCTCCGGCACGCAAAACGGCCTTACCCGCGCGACCAACGACGCCGGCATCATTACGCTGCCCAATGGTCAGCACCTGATCATCTCCGTATTTATCAGAGACTCCTACGCGGACCAGGAGACCAGGGAGAAGACCATCGCCGATATCGGAAAAGCGGCATGGGACCATTTTGTGCATTAAGAAAGAAAAAATGGATAGCTTTGGCTTTTCTGCATCATGAAGATTTTAGTCATAGAAGATGAAGAACGCGTAGGAGCACTTATCCGCCGCGGACTGGAAGAGCAAGGTTATACCGTTACACTGGCATGGGACGGGGAGGCAGGACTGAAACTGGCGCTGGGCGGCGGTTTTGATCTGGTCATCACCGATATCGTGTTGCCACGTATCAACGGACTTGAACTCAGTCGCGCTATACGGGCAGCCCTGCCGTCCATTCCCATCCTCATGCTGACAGCACTGGGCACTACCGATGATAAGGTAGAAGGCTTCGATGCCGGCGCTGACGACTACCTCGTAAAACCCTTCGATCTGCGGGAGCTGCTGGTGCGCATCCGCGCGCTGCTCAAACGTACCCCCGGCCCGGTGACACCCCAGTCCGCCGTGCTCAGATATGCAGACCTGGAAATGGACCTGCAGACAAAAAACGTTACCCGCAATGGTCAGGAGATCAGCCTCACCCCCAAAGAATTCCGCCTCCTGGAATTTATGTTGCAGAACAAAGAAAGAGTGCTCTCCCGCGCAGAGATAGCGGAGAAAGTATGGGAAACACATTTCGATACCGGCACCAATTTCATCGATGTATATATTAACTACCTGCGCAAAAAGGTAGACAAAGCATTCGACGTAAAACTGATCCATACCAAACCCGGTATGGGATTCATTTTTAAAGCAGGCTGACCATGAAGATCCGTAACAGGCTCACCTTATTGTTCACCGGTATGATAGCAGCCCTGTTGCTGCTCTTCGCCTGGGTAGTCTATGTTTCATACTCCCATGACCGGGAAGATGAATACTACAAAACCCTGCAACAACAAGCGGTTACGAAAGCCAATCTCCTGCTGGACGCGAAAGTCAGCCCCGAAGTATTACAACTGATCTATAAAAACACCGCCGGCTCCCGCTCCCAGGAGGAAGTCGCCGTATATGACACGGCATTTAACCTGTTATACCACGATGCGGTGAACATCGATAAAGTAAAAGAAACCAGGCAGATGATCGAAGAGATCATCAAAAACAGGGAGATCACTTTTCATACAGGACGCCTACAGGTAGTGGGTTTCCTCTATCCTCATAACGGTACCGACTATATCATCACCGCCGCCGCAGAAGATGAATACGGGCTGCGACAACTGCAACATCTCTTTCGCACCCTGGCCATCACCTTCCTGGTAGCAGTGGTGTTCGTGTTCCTGGTAGCACAGTTTTTTTCCCGGCAAGCCCTGAAACCGGTATCTGATATGGTCGACAAGGTGGAAGACATCACTGCCACCAACCTGGACCTTCGCCTCGCCGCCGCCGGCAAAGACGAAATCGCCGAACTGGCGCAGACCTTCAACCGGATGCTGGACCGCCTGGAACAATCTTTCGACGCACAGAAACAATTCGTCTCCAATATCTCCCATGAACTGCGTACACCATTAACCGCTATGATGGCGGAATTGGAGATCACCGCCTCCCGTGACAGGCCCGCAGAAGAATACCGGCAGTCTATGCGCCATGCCATCGCTGACGCGCAACGGCTGGTAAAACTATCCAATAGTCTGCTTGATCTGGCGAAAGCCAGCTACGATCCATCCGAGATCAATTTCCGGGAAATCCGGCTGGATGAAGTATTGATGGATGCACGCAGCGCCATCCTCCAGGCACATCCTGAATATAAAATCAATGTCGTGTTTGAAGAAGCCGACGATGATGACATGGTGTCCGTCAATGGCAACGAATACCTGTTGAAAGTAGCATTCATCAACCTGTTGGAAAATGGCTGTAAATTTTCTACCCCGCCCGAAACCACGGTGACGGTCACCTGGTTCAAAGCACATACCATCCTGCGTTTTGCTGATGAAGGTATCGGCATGTCGAAAGAAGACCTGCCGCATATTTTCACACCCTTCTATCGGGGAGATAACCGCCCCTATGCCGATGGCAACGGTATCGGCCTGTCGCTGGCCCTCAAAATTGTGCGCCTGCACAAAGGGAATATCAGCGTGGTGTCTAAACCGGGGCATGGCACGACCTTTACGGTGGAGCTGCCGCATATTTAGGGTCCCCAGTCCCCAGGGCTGAAGCCCTGGGCTAGGATGTTGTTCAGGCTTTTTCATGGCGATAGGTTTTTACTAATTGAGGATTTTCTGGCCTTGCCATTTCCAATTTCCAATTTCCAATTCCCAGGGCTTACGCCCCGGGCTAGGATGTTGTTCAGGCTTTTTCATGGCGATAGCTTTTTACTAATTGAGGATTTTCTGGCCTTACCATTCTCAATTCCCAATTCCCAATTCCCAATTCCCAGGGCTTACGCCCTGGGCTAGGATGTTGTTCAGGCTTTTTCATGGCGATAGCTTTTTACTAATTGGGGATTTTCTGGCCTTACCATTCCCAATTCCAAGGGCTTACGTCCCGGGCTGCGATGTTGTCAGGCTTTTTCATGGCGATAGCTTTTTATTAATCGAGGTATTTCCTTTCCTTTTACATTCCTTTTTTCGATGTTAAAGGCTGGAGCAATCAGGCTAATGTTTCCAGTGATTAACGCTCCTTTAGGGTTATCCTTTGCTTTAGCACCTGATTCATTACGATACCTGAACAACAACGTAGCCCAGGGCTTCAGCCCTGGGTTGTTGGTTCGTACAAATGCAATACAGCGCATAGAAAAATTCCCATTCATCCCGCGTCTAATGAATTTCTAATAACATTCTAAACCATCTCTAACGGCTGCCTTTGAGCGCGGCACGTACTTTTGCCGCGCTTACTGTAACAGATACACGAAAAACAGATCGTCATGAAAAGGTTTACTGCAGCTTGCGGCGCGGTATTGATGGCTGCGTCCTGTCATCATCCGGAAAAAGAAAAAGAAACGGTAACATGGGAGAACAGGGGAGATACGGTGGTGGTGCCTGCCACGGCTCCTTTATCGGCCAGGCTGCGCCTGTTTACGGTGGCGCAAAAGCCTTACCAGCTGCAATTATTGACCGCCGGCATTGTAAAAGCTATTCCTAATAATTATGCCGAAATAGCGGCCCCTTTTGCCGGCAGAGTGGTGAAGGCGTATGTGCGTTTGGGTGAGAAAGTGAACGCCGGGGCGCCATTGTTTGCTATTTCTTCGCCTGATTTTTATGCTGCACAAAAAGCGTGGTTCCAGGCGAATCAGTTATGTCAACAGGCGGTGCGGGCACAGCGCCGGCAGGAGGACCTGCATCTGCATGGGGTAGGTGCTGCCCGCGATCTGGAAGAGGCCAATACCAACCTGGCGGTACAACGGCAGGAGCTGGAGAATGCGGCGGCGGCACTGAAAGTATTTAATGTCGACCCGCAACAGCAGATACTCGGTGAACCACTGATTGTCAGAGCTCCTATTGCGGGAGAAGTGATCAGTAATAAACTGGTCATGGGACAGTTCCTCAAGGGAGAAGACGGCCCGGTGGCCGTGGTGGCTCAACTGGCGCAGGTATGGATAGCCGGACAGGTAAAGGAAAAAGACCTGCGGTTTATGCATGAAGGCGATGCGGTACAGATGCAGGTGGCGGCGTTGCCGGATACTACTTTTACCGGTACGGTCTTCCATGTGGGGCGTACCATCGATGAAAACACCCGCGCGGCGGATGTGCTGATGTTGTGCAATAATCCTGCGCATCAGCTGAAACCGGGCATGTATGCGAGCGTCAGCTTTAAGGACGCGCCGGAGACAGTTGTGACTGTTCCCGCGCGGGCAATACTGCAGGATAATGACTACAGTTATGTGCTGGCGGAAGTACGGCCGGGGACCTATGTGCGCCGTAAAGTGACTACCGGCGAAACGGCCGGGCAGCAGGTGGTGATTCGCGGTGGCCTGCAACCCGGCGATAAAATTATAGGCGACGGCGCCTTCTATCTCTCAGCAGTAAAATAAGCGGCTTATGAAACAACTGATCGATACAGCTATACAAAAACGTTGGCTGATGGCAACGCTATTTGCTTTACTCGCCGCCGGTGGCTGGTACAGCTGGCGGCAGCTGTCGGTGGAAGCTTATCCCGATATCGCGGATGTTACCTCTCAGGTGGTGACGCAGGTACCCGGACTGGCAGCGGAAGAGGTAGAGCAACAAATTACGATACCCCTGGAACGGGCACTCAACGGTATGCCGGGCATGCATGTGATGCGCTCTCGTTCTACTTTCGGCCTCTCTATGATCACCCTCGTTTTTGAAGATGGGGTGGATGACTACTGGGCACGCCAGCGCATCAAAGAACGGCTGGGCGATGTAACGCTGCCCTATGGCGCTCAGCCGGGACTGGACCCGCTGACATCGCCCATCGGCGAGATTTACCGTTATATCATTGAGAGTGATCAGGTAGACCTGCGGACGTTGACCGATCTGCAAAACTGGGTCATCATTCCTCGTATCAAACAAGTGACCGGCGTAGCCGACGTGACCAACTTTGGTGGCATCACCACCCAGTATCAGGTGGAGCTGGACCCGCAGAAGCTGGAGCAGTACCATCTGCCGTTACATACCGTTACCGAAGCGATCAATAATAATAACAGCAACAGTGGCGGCAGCGTGCTGGAACGTGGTGACCTGGGGTATGTGGTGCGCGGTATCGGTCTGATGAAATCGCTGGATGATATTGGTAAAACGGTGATACAATCACAGCAGGGAGTGCCTCTCTTTTTGCAGGACATCGGAAAACTGCGTTATGGTAACCTCGAACGCAAAGGAGTGCTGGGTTTTACAGATCATCAACGTCACTACAGCGAAAGCATCGAGGGCATCGTGTTGCTGCTCAAAGGGCAGAATCCTTCCAAAGTGCTGGAGGGCGTGCATAAAGCCGTGGAGGAGCTGAACAACGGCGGACTGCCACCCGGCGTGAAAATTCATACCTTCCTCGATCGTACTGCGCTGGTGAATACCACGCTGAATACGGTCACGCATACACTGCTGGAAGGTATGGGGCTGGTGCTGCTGGTGCTCATCGTTTTCCTCGGCAGCTGGCGCGCGGCTTTACTCGTGGCGGTGACCATTCCCCTGAGTTTATTGTTTGCTTTTATCCTGATGCATTTCACGCACATACCGGCCAACTTACTATCGCTGGGCGCTGTGGACTTTGGCATCATCGTGGATGGCGCCATCGTGATGACGGAGACGATGTTGCGGCAGCGGGAAGACCATCCCATGGCGCTGCTGGAAGAAAAAAGCTTTGCCCAAAAAGCGCGGTCGGTGGCGCGTCCGGTATTTTTTGCCACGCTGATCATCATTACCGCTTACCTGCCATTGTTTGCTTTTGAACGGGTTGAAAAGAAACTCTTTACCCCGATGGCTTTCACCGTGGGCTATGCGCTCCTGGGGGCGCTGGCTGTGGCCCTGCTGCTGATTCCGGGCATGGCGTATATGCTTTACCGTAAGCCGCAGAAACTATATCATAATCGCTGGCTGGAGAAGCTTACCAACGGCTATCAGCGACGGATGGAGCGGGTGATGGAACGCCCGCGGCAGATATGGGCGCCGCTGGCGCTGATATTGGGCGCCGCCGTGGTGCTCAGCATAACGGTCGGCAAGGATTTTCTGCCACCGCTCGATGAAGGCTCTATCTGGCTGCAGGTACAGCTGCCGCCCGGCGTATCGCTGGGCAAGGCCCGCGAAATGGCTGACACGCTGCGCCAAAGGACATTGCGGCATCCGGAGGTGACCTATATGATGACGCAGACAGGCCGTAATGATGATGGCACCGATCCTTTCACGCCATCGCATTATGAATGCTCGATCGGGTTACTGCCGTATAAAGACTGGCCTTCCGGTAAGACCAAGCAGGACCTGATCAATGAACTGGCGGCAGACTATGCCGGTATGCCGGGATATACCGTGGGCTTCAGCCAGCCGATGATCGACGGGGTGATGGACAAAATAGCCGGGGCGCATAGTGAGCTGGTGGTGAAAGTGTATGGTAAGGATTTCCGCGAAACACGACGTACAGCCCAAGCCGTGATGGCTACCCTGGCCACCGTGCCTGGCGCGGCAGATCTGGCCATTGATCAGGAGCCGCCGTTGCCACAGCTGCAGATACAGGTCGACAGAGCAGCTATTGCCCGCTATGGCCTCAACATCAGCGATGTAGCGGAGCTGATAGAAGTGGCGGTGGGCGGTAAGGCGGTAGGACAGATATTCTCCGGCGACAGGGTATATGATATCAGCTGTCGTTATCAGGAAGATGCCCGTAACACACCGGAAAAGATTGGTAACCTGATGCTCACCAACGGTGATGGGGTGAAGATACCATTGTCGCAGATAGCGAAAGTGCAGCTGGCCACAGGCGAGAGTACTATTACGCGCGAGATGGGCCGACGGCATCTGACCGTGCGGCTGAACCTCCGCGGCACCGATCTCACCACTTTCCTGCGTACGGCCCAACAGCGGATCGATCAGCAGGTGAAATATAATAAAGACAATATCAGCATCGCGTGGGGAGGACAGTTTGAAAACAGAAACCGCGCCTATAGCAGACTGGCGATCATCGTACCGGTGGCGCTGGGGCTGATGTTCATCTGGCTCTATGCCGCCTTTGGCGTGGCCAGACAGGCAGCGCTGATCCTTACCGTAGTGCCGTTGGCGTTATTCGGAGGCATGCTGGCGCTGAATGTACGCGGTATGACGCTCAACGTGTCATCTGCCGTGGGCTTTATCGCCTTGTTTGGCGTAGCTATCCAGAATGGGGTGCTGATGGTGTCACAGATGAATCAGTTGCGCGGTGAGCTACCCTCCCTGAAAGTGGCGGTGATACAGGCGGCGAAGGACCGTTTCCGGCCGGTGCTGATGACCGCCACCGTGGCGATGTTGGGGTTGCTGCCGGCATCACTGGCCACCGGCATCGGCTCCGATGTACAAAGGCCGCTGGCCACCGTGATCGTATACGGACTGCTGTGTTCCACACTGATCACGCTGTTTGCCCTGCCGGCACTGTATTACCTGACAGAGAGAAAAGGTGTTAACGAAACAAATTGATTTTTATGAAGACAAGATGGCTGTTGTTTTTATGGCTTTTATATAGCGGCATCGTTGCCGCACAGGAAAAACAGCTGGACTTTACCACTTATCTCTCTGGTGTAAGGCAGCACAACCTGGGTTATGCCGCGGAGAAATTTAACATGGACGTGGCAGCTGCCAACGTGCTGATGGCGAAAGTTTTTCCGGACCCGGAAATCAGTGCCGGCGTATTTGACAACGGTCAGCGCAGGATGCAGCAGGGATACGGTGTCAGCAGCAGTATCGGTTATACGCTGGAGCTGGGTGGTAAAAGGCGCGCACGGATAGGCGTGGCCAAAAGCGAGCAGGAAGTGACCCGTTACCTGCTGGAAGACTACTTCCGCAACCTGCGGGCAGACGCTACGCTGGCGTTTTTAAATGCCATGCAACAGCAACGGTTATACGATATTAAAATGGAGGCGTATCAGTATATGTTGCAGCTGGCGCAGGCAGACAGTATCCGCTTCAAAGCAGGCCTGATTCCCGAGGCCGACGCGCGGCAGTCGCGCGTAGAAGCGGGGATGCTGCTCAATGAAGCATTTGGCGTGGCGGCAGATATGAAAACGGCGCAGGTGCAGCTGCATGAGCTGATGGGCGCCTACCGCGGCGATACGCTGACAAGCCCTGTAGGTGATATGGCCCGCTTCGAACGAAAATTTTCGTTGCCCGGGTTGGTCAGTCATGCGCAGGACGAGCGCGCCGACCTGCTGGCGGCCCTGCGGCAAAAAGATGTGTCGGTGAAAACGCTGCAGCTGGCAAAGGCGGCGAGGATGATAGACCTGGGCCTGACCCTCGGGGTTAACAACGCTGCGGTGGTGACTAACGTCGTCGCACCTACGCCGTCGATGAATACAGTGTCGGCGGCGATTAGCCTGCCGCTCAAGTTCTCTAACCGCAACAAAGGAGACCTGCTGGCTGCCAATGCCGGTGTACGGCAACAGGAAACAGTGTATCGGCAAACGCTGTTGCAGGTACAAACGGAAGTGACCACGGCCTGGTTTAGCTACCTCGGCGCCGGCCGGCAGCGGGAACAGTTTGATAACGGTCTGCTGGAAGAAGCCAAACGGGTACTGGAAGGCCGCCGGTACAGCTATCAGCGGGGAGAAACTTCCCTGCTGGAAGTGCTCAATGCGCAGCGCACGTACAACGATGTGCAACAACAATATTATGAAACCATTTATCGTCACGCCTCCGCGCTGGTGGAACTGGAAAGGGCTGCTGCGGTGTGGGATATTCAATTCTGATCGTATGAAAATAACAACAGGTATTTTTTTGTTGCTTTTTGTGGTGGCGGGCGCCATGGCGCAGGAGTTGCCGTCCTTCTCCCTGCAGGTAAAAGCAGGAATGCAACTGCCACGGATATACGGCGCTGATAAAGACAGTATCGCCGGCTATGGGAAAGCCGGATGGATGGCGGGATTGAGCGCATTATCGCCTTTGGGGAAGTGGGTCGCTTTAAAACATGATGCCTTTTTGGTTGTTCAGAAAAACGAATCGCGGCTGGATTTGTTTCCGGTGAGCATCGCGTACCGGAAATACAACCTCGAGGTATTTGGCGGGCCATATATGGGCATTCTGCTGCGGTCCGATAATTATGGCAACGGCAGTATGGACAAGGGGTACGCTACCAAAAATGATTGGGGGTTTACTATCGGCGCCGGTTATACGTTTCGCAAGCGGCTGAGCGCTGAAGTCAGGTATGTACAAGGATTTGCACCATTGGTGGAGAATGCCGGAACGAAAGACCCGTTAAAGGCGCATCGCCGGTATGTAGCGTTTACACTGGGGTATACCTTATTTTGATATTTGGTTATTTTGTTATTGACGCTTTAATGCGATGATGCTGATTTGAAATATCAAAATATTAAAATGTCTAAATAAATACTTTCTGGTATTCGCTTTCAATATCTGTGATATCGATATTGGCAACTTTTTTACCATCGAACAGAAACACTTCCCAGGTATATTTGGGGTCATCGAGATCGATGACAGTGGAGCCACCATCCTGGTGGCGGAACGTGATTTTGCCGCCTTCGGCCGTAACGGATTTGAGTGCTTTGTTCCGGAGAAAGTCCTGGCAGTCGCTGATACAGTTTTCGCTGTCGTTGGCGAGCGCATAAAAACTTTCGTCACCGTTTTCCTGTTTCAGTTTTTCCTGTTTATGGCTGTCAGGTGTATAGAAAACAGCGCAGGGTTCTGAAATCACGCTCACCGCAGCGTGCGCAGGTGGTGCGGTATCGGTGGGTTGGTGTGTGTCAGGCGTATGGTGGCAGGCCATCAGCGCGAGCAAAGCAACGGTCAACAGGCAACGATTTTTCAAACGATACATGGGCGGTTATTTGTTTGGCATATAGGCTTGCGTGGCCCGGTTGTGGGCAACGCAAGCCTTAAAGATAAACAAAAATTGCCAGCTTAGGTAGTAGCGCAGACGGCCATGCAGGGGTAGTCGATTAGCCCTTTGGCGCCGCCTTCGTAGAAAGTAGACTTGTCGGCGGGTACAAAGGGTTGTTGCTGCGTGATGCGCGCCACCAGATCAGGGTTGGAGATGAACGGTCTGCCGAAGGCGATGAGGTCAGCGCTGAACTGTTGCAGTGCATCCTGCGCGGTATCAGCAGTGTAGCCACCTGCCAGGATGAGCCACTGGTGGAACTGTTCCCGCAGCAGGGCAGTAAATGCCGGCGGGATAGGCGGGTGGCCGTTGGTAGACTGATCAGAGAGATGAATAAAGCGGATTTTCATCTTATCCAGTTTGGCGGCCAGATAACAATAGGTGGCGGTTTCTTCTTCGTAGGGAGAGAGGCCGTTCAGCGAAGCGAAAGGCGAAAAGCGCACGCCCACACGGTCGGCACCGGCGATGGCCACCATGCCTTCCAGGATACGGAGCGGCAGCCGGCAACGGTTTTCAATGCTGCCGCCATATTGGTCCGTTCGTTGATTAGCAGCAGGATGAATAAACTGTTCCATCAGGTAACCGTGGGCGGCATGCAGCTCTATGCCGTCGAAGCCTGCTGCCAGTGCGTTACGGGTGGCCTGCATATGCAGGTGGTACATCTCTTCCACGGCTGCTGTTGATAATGCCTCTGGTACCGGTAATGATTTTGTGCCGGCCGGCGTGGAGATAGTGCCCGCTGCAGCGATGGCGGACGGCCCCACCGGTGATAATCCGCCGGGGATGTTCAGGGGATGGCCAATGCGGCCGGAGTGCACCAGCTGTATGAATATTTTACCGCCTTGCTGATGTACCGCATCAGTGACGTTTTTCCAGCTGGCCACTTGTTCCTCACTGTAGATACCGGGAAGGAGGGAGATGCCCATGCCATTGCGGCTAATCACGGTGCTTTCAGCGATGATAAGGCCGGCGCTGGCGCGCTGGGCATAATAACGGGCTACCAGCTCGCTGGGCACGCCTTCCTTTTCTACCCTTCTTCTGCTCATCGGCGCCATCACAATCCGGTTGGCCAGCGACAGGGCCGGTGTGGCTATTGGTTCCAGTAGTTTCATAATTTTTTACTTTGCTGTTGCAAAAGTAGCGGCGCCCGGAACGGTGCCATCGGTACAATCCGGGGATTCTGTTGTAATTTTGGAGGCTATGGGAGAGAGAAACCTGCATATGCCCTTTGAATTGTTTGAGGCAGATATGAGCGAGTGGGAGTCACGCCCGCTGATTTATTATTTTTTTGAGATCATCCATATATGGGAAGGGGAAGGCACCCGCGTGGTGAACCAAAACCGCTTTCCGTACAAGCCTGGCAGCGTGATCCTTTTTACGCCCCGCGATTGCAGAGGCTTTGAAATAACGAAGCCGACCCGTTTTACCTCGGTGCGGTTTTCCGGGAATTTCCTCGAGAAACAACATTCCGGCGAAGAGCGCCGCCGCATCTGCGAATGGCTCAAACAACTGGAGTACGTTTTCTTTCAGCACAACCGGCATGAGCCGGTGCTCATCAAACATACAAATGATTGTAAGATGATTACGGCGCTGATCCGGAACATGGTGCAGGAATATCAGCAACGGCCGCCGTATTATGAGGCCAACCTGCAGCTTTATGTGGCGCTGTTACTGAATATTATTGCCCGCAATGTATCGGAAGAGGTGGAGATGGCCGGAACGGAAGGAACGGAGCCGCTGATTGGCCGGATGATCGCACATATCCGTCAGCATATTTATTATCCTGATCAGTTGAAATTGGAAACACTGGCAGCAAAGTTTAATCTCTCTGTGAATTATATTGGTGAGTTCTTCAAGAAACAAACAGGGGAGAGCATCCAGCAGTTTATGATCCATTACAAGTTAAAGCTGGTGCAATTGCGGATAGAAAACAGCGGACTGACAATCGGGGAGATCGCCGATGAACTGGGTTTTACCGATGAGAGTCACCTGAGCCGGCTGTTCCGTAAATACTATGGTATGAGCCCGGCGATGTACCGTCGTCATAAACTTGCGGAAAAAGCGGGCACTACTGCGTAGTCATCTTCCGAAAAAAAATTCATTGAAAAATTTCAATGTTTCAAAAAAAGCATTACTTTTGTGTCATGGATGTGGGAATTATAGAAAAAGCAGCAAATGCCATAGCCGATAAACACAGATTATCCATTATTATGGAAATCGCCCAGAAGGGCAGCATAGTATGCGGTGATGTTTGTTGTCTTTGTTCCTTGTCGCAGCCTACTGTTTCGCATCACGTGAAGATCCTGGTAGACAGTGGTGTATTGAACTCCATTAAAAACGGACGTATTGTGGAGTTGACGATCAACAAGGAGATGATGAAACAATTATCATTGTTCTTTTTACAATTAAGCTGATTAAAACAGCTTTTTTTATCGGCTAAAACATCGATAGTTTTAAATAAATAAATATCCGATAAAACGAATAGAGACGGGCATCTCTATTTTTTTGCCGGAAAACATTGATACTTTTAAATAAATCAATTACAAGAACCACTAGCATGGACCAGCTTAGAAACAAGACCGCCATTATCACGGGAGGTAACAGCGGTATCGGATATGCAACAGCAACTGAATTTTTGGCGAAAGGAGCAAAGGTATTGATAACCGGTCGGAATCCGGGTGCGGTGCAACGGGCCGTACATGCACTCGGTTTTCCGGCGGAAGGAATAACAGCAGACCAATCTAAGCTGGAGGACTCAAAGAAGCTGGCAGAGTACGCGCGTAGTCGTTATGGTAAGGTAGACATCCTGTTTATCAACGCCGGTATCGCGAAGTTTGCCCCTTTTGAAGGGGTAACTCCGGAGATGTTCGACGAGATCATTGACATCAATTTCAAAGGGGCCTTTTTTACTGCGCAACAGTTACTCCCTTTGCTGAACGATGGAGGCAGTATTGTTTTTCTATCCGCCATTAACGCCTACGCAGGCATGCCGGGCACCACGGTGCTGGCAGCCAGTAAAGCGGCGCTCAACGCTGTGGCCAGAACACTGGCCAGAGAACTGGCGCCCCGTAAGATAACAGTTAATGTAGTGAATGCAGGGCCTATTGATACGCCCCTGATCGAAAAAATTGGTGTCAGCCATGAAGAGGCCGGCGCTATCAGAAATAAAATGACGGCCAGTATTCCGCTGGGACGATTGGGAGAGGCAACAGAAGTGGCCAGTCTGGTGTCCTTCCTCGTATCTGACGAAGCAAGGTTTATAACCGGCGGAGAATATAGCATAGATGGTGGCCTTTTGGTCCACCCGGGAATCAATTAATCATTTTGTTATTTTGATATTTAGTTATTTAGGATAGCTGTTTTACCTGGCAGTTCATAAATAACCAAATATCTAAATAATAAAATATCAAAATGATTCGGTTTTGCTTGCCGGGCGCTGGTCGTGTTTAGTGTTTCACACCAGTGTCCGGCAGCATTTTTTAACCCTACTGCATTTTATGGATCAGTTTACCGATCGTTTTTAGCCCTTCTTCCACCTGTTTGCTCCACGGATTACCATAGCTGATACGCAGACAGTTGTTGTACCGGTTCTGCAATGAAAAAAGGCGGCCGGGGCAGAAGGCGATCTTGTGTTTCAGTGTTTGTTGGAACAGCTCAAATGTATTGATATGGTCTTCCAGTTCTACCCACAGCACACAACCGCCCTGGGGGCGTGTTACACGGGCGCTTTCCGGGAAATATTCACAGATGGCCTGCGCATAACGAAGACTTTGTGTATGCAACAACTTACGCAGGTTGCGCAGATGGAAATCATAACGGCCTATCTCCAGAAAATGTCCGGCGGCCGCATGGGTCAGCGAGGTGCAGGAAATAGCATGGTGATGTTTCATGCGCAGCACCTTGTCTTTGTATTTGCCGGGCATCGTCCATCCAACGCGATAGCCCGGCGCCACTGACTTAGACAGGGAGTTGCACAGCAGCACATTGCCCTGTGTGTCGAATGTTTTGCAGGTAAGCGGGCGCTGTTTACCAAAATAGAGATCGCCATAGATATCATCCTCAATCAGTGCGATATCGTATTTCTCCACGATTTTTACCAGTTCCTGTTTGTGTTGATCAGGCATGCAACAACCGAGTGGGTTGTTGAAATTGGTCACAAACAGACAAGCTTTGATTTTATGCCGCGGAATGGCTTTGTCGAGATAGTCGAGGTCCACGCCGGTGATAGGATTGGTAGGCACTTCCAGCACTTTGAGGCCGAGGCCTTCAGCCAGCTGCAGTGCGCCGTAGTAGGAAGGACTCTCCAGCGCAATCGTGTCTCCCGGTTGGGTGGTGGCGGTGAGGCAGAGGGTGAGTGCGTCCATGCAGCCGTGGGTAGTGACCACATCATCGGCCGTATATACTTCGCCCCATCCGAGCGACAGCCGGGCGATCTGATTGCGGAGCAGTTCGTTGCCCTGCAATGGTTCATACCCGATGCCGCCAGCCTCTTGTTCGCGCAGGGCGTGGACCACTGCCTTGGCCATTTTAGCGGAAGGGAGTACGCTGACCGGCAGCGTGGCGACAGAGAACTTCAGGATATTATCGTTGGTGATATGACTGAATACTTCCATCACCATATCACTGACGGTGACATCGCTGGCTGGTTTTCGTACAGGCGCGCACGTGCCCGGCATGGGCGCCATCCGGCGTGCGTTGCGGCAGATATAGTAGCCTGATTTGGGGCGGGACTCTATCAGTCCTTTCCCTTCCAGATGATAATATGCCTGAAAGGCGGTCGTCAGGCTGATGCCCTGTTGTTTGCTGAGCATGCGTACAGAGGGCAGTTTTTCCCCCATTTTCATGACGTCTTTTTCTATCATCTGTTCTATTTTATCTGCAACCTGCAGATACAGATGGTCGGCAGTCTTGATCATAACCCTGAAAATCTGATATGCTCCAAAAATACAAAATGTAATCTGATATTTATCTGCGGCCGTCCAGTTGCTGGCGTATCAGTTTACCGATCGTTTGCACGGCCCAATGCTGATCATCGTCAAACGGATTGGCGTTAGACAGCCGCAGGCAGTTATTGTACTGCTGCTGGCTGGAAAACAGGCTACCGGGCGTGAAAGCGATTTGCTGCTGTAGTGCTTTGCGATGCAGCTCCCAGCCGTCGACTTTCGGCGGCAGCACCACCCACAGGCTAAGACCGCCTTCGGGACGGGTGAGCCTTGTGTCGGCCGGGAAATAATGTTGTATGGCGCGGCTGATCTGTGCCTGTTGTGTGCGGAGCGCCTGCCGCAGCGGTTTTAGATGGAGGTCCATCCGCTGCTGGTCCAGAAACCGTGTCAGCACCAGTTGAGGCAGCAGCCCGGTGGCGGCGGAAGACATGAACTTCAATCTCGCCAGTCGATCATGATGGCGCCGGCTGATGATCCAGCCTATCCGCAGGCCGGCGGCAATACATTTGGAAAAAGAGGAGCAGTACAATACCAGATCTGCGCGGTCATAACTTTTGATGGTACGCGGCCGCTCCGCGTTGAAGTGCAGATCGCCGTAGGCATCGTCTTCGATGAGCGGGACCTGATATTGTTCTATCAGGCGTGCCAGCTGCTGTTTGTGGCGGTCCGGCATGCAGCTGCCCAATGGATTGTTGTAGTTGCTGATGATGAGGCAGGCCGTTACCTTCTGTTTCTTAAAAGCTGTTTCCAGCTGCTCCAGACAGATGCCAGTAACCGGATCGGTCGGTATTTCGAGCGCTTTCATGCCCAGGTTCTCGATAGATTGCAGCAGTCCCACGAACGTCGGTGATTCAATGGCGATGGTGTCACCAGCTTTGGCCACGGCGCGCAGGCAGATGGTGGCCGCTTCGATGGCGCCATTGGTGACGGTGATATCTTCCGCCGCCACGCTGCCGCCCCATGCCAGCGACAACCGGGCGATATGCCGCCGTAGCGGCAGGTGACCGTCGATATCACCGTAAGGGATATACGTATTTTTCTCTTCACGCGCGGCCTGCCGTAATGCTTTATTGAGCTTGGCCACCGGCAGCAGGCTGATATGCGGCGACGCGCCTATCAGCGACACGATGCCTTTGATGGCCACCGTATGGCGCACCAGCGATACCCGCTCGCTGACTTTCACCAGCGCAGGCGTGCGTGATGGCGCCGATATCTCCGGTAGCTGCGGCAGCTGCTGCCGGGAATAACTGACGTAGTAGCCCGATTTCTCCCGTGCTTCCACCCAGCCTTTTCTTTCAAGATGTACATATACCTGCAGGGCCGTGCTGATGCTGATGCCATGTTCTGCATGCAGGCTGCGCACCGACGGCAGCTTGTCGCCGATACGATAGGTGCCGTTGATGATCATGGTTTCAATCTTATCAGCCAGCTGCTGGTATAAAAAGTCTTTCCTGTTGTTCATCTCCCGAAAATAAAATCTGTTATGGTTAAAAGTAAGCAATTCTGTATCTGTTCTGGTGTCTTTTTTTGTGATTATTTTGTGCTAATCATTGCTTATGAACACTACTATCCACACATTAGCGCAACAGTTGGTGGCCCTTTGCCGGGAATGGAAGTTCCTGGAAGCGCAGGAAACATTATTGCATGAGGACTGCCTCAATATAGAGGCCGACGGCCGCGTGGTCCACGGACGGGAAGCCATTATGGCCAAAGAGAAAGCATTTCTTGACAACATTGAAATCATCCATCTGCTGGAAATATCTGATCCGGTGGTGGCAGCCGGATACTTTGCGGTACAGTTTCACTCAGAGCTGACAGTAAAAGGTATTGGTCGCCGTTCGCGTAACGAGATCATCGTCTATGAAGTGAAAGACGGCAAAGTCATCCGGGAACAGTTTTTTTATCATGTGTAAATCAAATCGGCATGGAATCCAGGATGGACGTTTCGAAGCTATTCCCTGCAGGCTTTCAGGCGATGTTGGGACTGGAGGAAGCACTTAAAAAAAGCGGCATTGATAAAACATTATATGCACTGATCAAGATAAGAGCGTCGCAGATCAACAGCTGTGCATTTTGTATCAATATGCATACCCGTGATGCGCGTGCGGCCGGAGAAACGGAGCAACGCATCTATTGCCTGAATGCATGGCGGGAGGCGCCTTTTTTCACGGAGAAGGAGCGCGCAGCGCTTGCGCTCACAGAATCAGTCACACTCCTGGCCGATACGCACGTGCCTGACGAGGTATTTTCCACCGCTACGGCTGTCTTCACTAAAGAAGAGATGGCTGTTGTAACCATGGCCATTGTGGTGATCAACGCCTGGAACCGTATTGTCGTTACCTCTCGCACGGCGGTCGGTTAGTGACACCGTGATGTCGGGTGTAGTTATTTAGAAGTCTCCACGGGCAGGAGCTTCTAAATAACGACGCCAAAATGACAAGAATCGGGTGGTGTCTGTGATTGGTTTCAGTAATTTTGCAAATGACCATGCAAAAGATAAAGATCCCGGTGAATGACCCTGCCAACTTCTCTTTTCAGGAATGCCTGCATTTTCTGGGCAGGTCCGACAAAGAGTGTTTGCATTATATCGTTGACGGAAAGTTGCGCAGGATGTTACTGGCAGGAGGAGAGCCTGTGGTGGTGGAGATTGCTCCCGCCGATGATGCTGCTTATCTTGAAGCGACGGTACTGGCGCCGGTAGATACTTTTTTCCCGGAGGAAGACATACAGGATTTTGTTACCCGATGGCTTCACCTGGATGCTGACCTACGCGATTTTTATGATTACACGCAGACAGACCCGCTGCTGCGCGGACTGGCGGCTGAATACCGCGGCCTGCGCCTGGTAGGCATGCCCGATTTGTTTGAAGCCATCACCTGGCCTATTATCGGTCAGCAGATCAATCTTTCCTTTGCCTATACGTTGAGGCAGCGTTTTATTCATCACTTTGGTTATCATGAAGCCGTTAACGGAACAGATTATTATCTTTACCCGCATCCTGCCGTCATCGCTTCCCTGTTGCCCGAAGCGCTGACCCCGATGCAGTTTTCCCGCAGTAAAGCATTGTACCTTGTTGAGACGGCTAAAGTGATGGCCAGCGGGCAACTGACAGCGCAGACAATGGCTTCACTGGACTATACCGCCGCACGCGACCTGCTGGTGGCATTGAAAGGAATTGGTAACTGGTCAGCCAACTATACGCTGATGAAATACAGCCGCTTTCCGCAGGCGGTACTGCTCGAGGATGTAGGACTACAAAACGCCATCCGGCAACGGTTGCAGCTGCCAGCTAAACCATCGATGGCACAACTGCAGGAATATGCCCGGCCCTGGCAACAACATGCGGCATACGCCATCTTCTATTTGTGGCGCTCTTTATTACCCCCATTAAATGTTTGATATGGAAGCAGCATTATCACATCTTCGTATAGATACTCCCGTTGGGCCACTGCTGATTAGTGGCACCGATACATATATACAAGCCGTTAACTTCACCGAAGAAGCAGCCACAGCTTTCCCTCAGCCACCACACCTGCTGCTCGAATGCGCACAACAGCTGCATGAATACTTCGCCGGTGACCGCAAAGTATTTGAACTGCCCATTCAGCAACCCGGCACCGATTTTCAACAAACAGTATGGGAACAACTGACACGCATCCCTTTCGGTCAGACGATCTCCTATCTGCAACTGGCCCACCGTATCGGTAATCCTAAAAGCATCCGCGCCGTAGGCACCACCAACGGTAAAAACCAGCTGGCCATCATCGTGCCCTGTCACCGGGTAATCGGCGCCAACGGCATGCTGGTAGGCTATGCCGGCGGATTGTGGCGCAAACGCTGGCTACTGGAGCATGAGCGGCTGGATTTGTTTTCGGGGTTGATGTGAATGAATTGAACCCATATCCCGTAACCCAGGGCTGAAGCCCTGGGCTAAGATGTTATTCAGGTTTCTTCGAGTGGGGTATGCTATCATTTATGTAGCGTAGCGTTGTCGGTTGCAGTCTTTGCCCCGGGGATTTTGAATGCTTGTCTTTGTCAATGATCATATTAATCCATTCCATTCAAATTTTGAGCATTATGCATAACAGCATCCTGGTTTCATGATCTCAGATAAAAGTCATTCTTTATAAATGATTGAATTCCTAATCCTAAAGAAATTGAATAACATCTTAGCCCAGGGCTTTAGCCCTGGGAACCTGGAATGTTCGGAACGTTCTCCAACGAATTAGGAATCAAAGCAAGGGTTTAAATGAATGAGAAGCATCAAGAGGCATTTTATAGTTATCCAGTATTGTTTTGTACTCATCCTGAAATGATTGTCGTTGATGGTGCTTTTCCTGATTCCGGATATAGCGGGTTACTACCGGAACATGTGACAACGAATAGGAGAAAGCCCCATATCCCTCTTGCCACCTGAATGGCTTGGGCAAAACGTAATGGTCATTAATCCAGCGAGCGGAACTGCCTTTAACGGACTGCGTCAACGACGCAACTGACTCCACAGGATTCATGCGAACAAGTATATGCACGTGATCGGGCATGCCATTGATAATTAGACATGAATGTGATCTGTTGTTGATGATACCTGCCATATACTTATACAGGTTTTGCTTAAAGCTGTTATCAATTAATGCGGCGCGGTATTTCACTGCAAATACAATTTGCAGGTGCAGTTGGGTAAAACAATGGCTCATTGGGGTATGATTTATTTTATGGTGAATGTATGCGTTTTTTATCACCGATCCTCCGAAAACCTTATTGGGCTCCGGTTTGATTTCAAAAGAATCGATCTTCGACTTCAGTTTTAGGGTTGTTGATATACCCCGGGGATTTAGCTGCGGAAATCTGATATGCTCAAAAAACACAAAACTGAATCTGTTTTAATACCTTTTTTATGTGCAATTTTGAGACTTGAAAAAGTTGAACCTATCCATTCCCGTTTAAACCGCCTATATAATGAAGCTTCAGGAAGATTTAAAACATACGGACCGCCTGTTACAGTTGACCAAAGAATTCAGCAGTAAATTTTTATCCTCACTCGACCGGCTGGCGGCAGACAAGGTGATTGACATACCGGTGAGGCAGACGATACCTGCGGAAGGTGTGGGCGGCGTGGCGGCACTGGAACTGTTCCGGCAGCAGTATGGCAATGCTATCACAGCGGCCGTGGGGCCGCGGTACTGGGGTTTTGTAACGGGAGGCGTAACGCCGGCGGCCCTGATGGGCGACTGGCTGGCGGCTACCATGGATTTGAATTCATCAGATAAAGGCTCTGCTGCTTTTGCCATAGAAACAGAAACCATTGCGCTGCTGAAACAGCTGTTTGGTTTGCCGGATGCATTCCTCGGTTGTTTTGTAACCGGCGCCACTATGGCCAATTTCACAGGCCTGGCGCTGGGGCGGCAATGGCTGGGGCAACAACGGGGTATCGACATTGGCAAACAGGGGATGGCCGGATTACAGGATTTACAGGTCGTTTCCTGTGTGCCACATTCCAGTGTCACCAAATCGATGGCCATGCTGGGCCTGGGCCGTGATAACGTGGTGAAGATACCCGCGTTGCCCGGACGGGAAAGTGTAGATATCGATGCGCTGCGCACCTATCTGGAATCCCGCAAGGGCCAGCCGGTGATGTATGTTGCCAGCGCAGGAACTGTGAATACGGTGGATTTTGACGATATCGCGGCTATCGTGGAACTGAAAAAACAGTATCCTTTCTGGTTGCATGTAGATGCCGCCTTCGGCGGATTTGCGGCCTGCAGTGAGCACTATCGTCATCTGCTGAATGGCTGGGAAGAGGCTGACTCCATCACCATCGATGCACACAAGTGGCTGAACGTCCCTTACGATGCTGCCATGATTTTCTCGCGGCATCCGGCATTGCAGGTGGAAGTGTTTCAGAACGCAGGCGCCGCTTATCTGGGTGATCCTGCAGAAAATTTCAACTTCATCAATCATGTACCGGAAAACTCACGGCGGCTGCGTGCTTTGCCGGCGTGGTTTTCGCTGATGGCCTATGGTAAGGATGGCTACCGGCATATCGTGGAAGAGAATGTGGCGCAGGCGCAACAGCTGGGCGATCTGCTGGCGCAGCATCCGGCCTTCCGGTTGTTATCGCCGGTGAGGATGTGTGTGGTGTGCTTTACGCTGAACGTGCCGACTGATGAACAGGAAGAAACGGTGGACCGCTTCCTGCATGCGCTCAACGCTACCGGCGTGGTGTGCATGACACGCACCGTTTACGCTGGTCAGCCGGGCATCCGCGCCGCACTGGTGAACTGGCGCACGACGGCCAACGATGTACAGTTGGCCTATCAGACCATGAAAGAAGTTGCTGCTACCATTTTGAATCTACATACATATGCGTAAACCAAGCACCAATGCTTATATCGCATTGGCTATTGTAAGTATCTTTTGGGGAACCACCTATCTGGCATCACGAATCGGTGTCAGACATATCCACGGAATTATGCTGGCGGGTATTAGGCAGGGAACTGCCGGTTTGCTGCTCACTGGTTTTTTCCTGTTGAAAGGATATAAGCTGCCGGAGAAAATTGTACTGTCCAAACTCTTTGTAATGGGCCTGTTGATGCTGGTGGGCAGCAACGGACTCATGACATGGGCCATGCAGTATATTCCCAGCGGGCTGGGAGCGGTGATCAGCGCTACCGTACCGATCTGGATTACCATCTTCAGCTATTTCCTGGTGAAGAAAACCCGTATCAGCATACAGTTGCTGGTGGGCATGTTACTCGGATTTGCCGGTGTGGCGGGGATCTTCTACAATTATTTGTCGAGTCTCATGAATCCTGATTTTCGCTTCGGCATTATGTTGTCCATCTTCGCGTGCATTTGCTGGGCACTGGGTTCCGTGCTAACAGCCAAGTGGGCCTTAGGGGTGAACTATCTTTTCGGCGCCGGTTTTCAGATGCTGTTCAGCGGTATTGTGATGCTGTTGATTGCCACCGTGTTCATGGGGCAACAGTTCTCCGCGGAGAGTTTCACGGCAGAGTTGTGGGAAAGCCTGTTATACCTGATACTGATAGGATCTATTCTCAGTTATTCGGCTTATGTGTTTACACTGAATAATCTGCCGCCATCGCTGGCATCTGTATATGCGTATATCAATCCGATTGTGGCCGTGCTGTTGGGATGGATGCTGTTGAAAGAGAACCTGACCTGGCTGATGGGCCTTTGCAGCCTCGTGACGGTCGGTGGCGTGTATCTGGTCAATGACGCGGTTAATAAAAGCAAACGCCAACAACTGCAATAAATATTTAAGGTAGAAGTTAAGTCCGATGCTCGCCCCGGTTTTTACCGGATGAGCATCTTTTTTTTGTCCGATGAAATGCGCTAAATTTAAGGCAGGTTATCCCGCAAACATAAATTAGATCTTATGGAAGTTGTCCAGGCATCAGCCATGCATACCAACGAAGTAGCCGTATTATTCGATGCATACCGCAGCTATTTTGATCAGGCGCCTGATTTCAAAGGGGCGCTGGCTTTTATCAGCGAAAGATTCAAACAGGAAGACAGCATTATTTTTGTGGCTTTTGACAAAGACGAGATCGTGGGTTTTGCCCAGTTGTATCCGTTGTTTACCTCTCTGGGCATGAAGCGGGGATGGCTGCTCAACGATGTGTATGTGTTGGAAGAGCATCGCGGCAAGGGTGCCGGTGGCGCGCTGGTGGATGCTGCCGTGGAATATGGCCGGAAAACAGACGCCGCCTGGGTGATGTTACAGACTTATGTAGCGAACAACGGCGCACAGAAACTTTATCAATCCAAAGGCTTTAAGAAAGATACCAACTCCTTCTATTTCTACCTGACGCTCTGATTATTTTGTTATTTTGTTATTTCGATATTTTGTTATTTTGGTCATTGCTGCTTTAACGATGAAGCATATTAATAATAAAATAACTAAATAATTAAATGATCAAATATAATAATCCCTGGACAATACATTCCAGCGAGGTAAGATATGATAACAAATGGATTCAGGTGATTCACCATGAAGGGTTAAACCCGGCTGGTGGCCCCGGCATTTATGGAGTGGTACATTTTAAGAACCTGGCCATCGGTGTGGTCGCGTTGGATGATCAGCAGAACACTTACCTCGTGGGGCAATATCGTTTCCCGTTGAAAAAATTCAGCTGGGAAATACCGGAAGGCGGTGGTCCGCTGGGAGAATATCCGCTGGATACAGCGAAGCGGGAGCTGTTGGAGGAAACAGGCCTCGTCGCCGGGCGCTGGGATGTGATCTGTGAGCTGGCGGTATCCAATTCCGTGACGGATGAAACAGGGGTGGTGTTCCTGGCACGGGAGCTGGAACAGAGAACAGCAGAACCGGAAGATACAGAAGAGTTGTTTGTGAAAAAATTACCGTTTGAAGAAGTTTATCAGATGGTTAAAAACTATGATATCACAGATGCCATCTCCGTGGTCGCTATACAGAAAATAAAGCTGATGATGCTGGAAGGGGAGCTGGATTGACAGAAAAAGCGTTTCTTTGCAGCAAATGGAAAGAAAATTTAACGCTTTCAAAGGTGAAAGAAGACCAGGTGGGCCCAAAAGGCCTGCCAGCCCGCGTCCGAAGCAGTCGTCGCTGATTATTGGCCGGCAACCGGTGATGGAAGCCCTCAACAGCGGCAAGCCGATAGAACGTATCTATATGCTGCGCTCCGCCACCGGCGACATTATCCCTCAGATCAAAGAAAAGGCCCTCGCCGGTAATATTCCCATCAATGTAGTGCCGGTAGAGAAACTCAACGGCCTCACCCAGGCTAATCACCAGGGTGTTATAGCCCTCACCGGCCAGGTTACCTATCTCGATTTACAGGATGTGATCTCTCATGTGATTGAACAGGGAGAAACACCTCTCTTTCTTATCCTCGATGGTATTACGGATGTCCGTAATATCGGCGCCATCGCCCGCAGCGCGGTATGTTGCGGCGCACAGGCCATCATTATCCCCGATAAAGGCATCGCGGCCCTCAACGAAGAAGCCATGAAATCCTCCGCCGGCGCGCTGGAGAAAATAGCGATCTGCCGTGTGAACAGCCTCCTGAAAGCGATCGATACCCTGCATCTCAATGGTATCAAAGTCCTCTCCAGCGAAATGGAAACAGCCATCAAACTTTATGACTGCGACCTCCGCGAGCCGGTGGCCGTGATCATGGGGTCTGAAGACAAAGGCGTATACCCTGCACTCGTCAAAGCATCCGATATATTATTCCGCATACCGATGGCGGGCAATTTTGAATCGTTCAACGTATCCGTGGCCGCGGGAATCATCCTTTATGAGGCCATGAAACAGCGCAGTTAATTACGAATTGCGGATTACGAATTACGAATTGGGAATTCTTTGTAAGTTTGGGTATACTATTTACTAAAACACCGCAGTTCGTAATTCGTAATCCGTAATTCGTAATTGATGAAACTAGTCGAATGTCCGCGTGATGCCATGCAGGGATGGCACAGGATGATCAGCACGGAAGAAAAGGTCAACTACCTGCAGGCGCTGCTCAAAGTTGGTTTTGACACCCTTGACTTTGGCAGTTTTGTATCTCCCAAAGCTATTCCGCAGATGGCAGACACCCGCGAAGTGTTGTCCCGCCTCGACCTGTCGGCCAGCAAAAGTAAACTGTTAGCTATCGTGGCGAATGTAAGGGGCGCAGAAGACGCGATGGTTCACGAGGAAATCAACTACCTCGGCTTCCCGTTCTCCGTGTCCGAAACATTTCAGCTGAGAAATACCAACAAAACCATCGCTGAGTCGCTGGAACAGGTACAGACCATGCAGGAACTCTGTATCAAAAACGGTAAAGAACTGGTGGTATACATCTCCATGGGCTTCGGCAATCCTTATGAGGACCCCTACAGCCCTGAGATCGTGTTACGCTGGGTCGACGAAATGGCGAAAATGGACATCACCACCATCTCCCTCGCAGATACAGTAGGCGTAGCCAATCCGGAAGTGATCACCAGCCTGTTCCGGCAACTGATACCGGCCTATCCCCGCGTTGAATTCGGCGCGCATTTTCATTCTGCCCCCCACAACTGGCAAGAGAAAGTGCAGGCCGCCTGGGAACAGGGATGCCGGCGTTTCGACAGTGCTATCAAAGGAATTGGCGGATGCCCGATGGCTAAAGACGAACTGGTGGGTAACCTGTCTACAGAAAATATGATCTGGTTCTGTCAGCAGCACCAGGTGCCGCTGACCCTCGATATGACCGCCCTGCAGGCCGCCCAGCAGCTGGCAGACGTGGTGTTTAAAGATTAACACATGCAATTTCACCTGAGTTTCCCGGTAGATACCATAGCGCCGGGCATTCAATATACCGATAAGATCATGCTCATGGGCTCCTGTTTCGCAGAAGAGATAGGGGCCAAACTGCAGGAGCATCGCTTTAATACCCTCCTCAATCCACATGGTATTCTCTTTAACCCGTTGAGCCTTACCCATGCACTCACTACCTACCTGGACGGCAAAGTGTATACCCGGGAAGATCTCTTTCAGCATCAGGACACCTGGCACAGCTGGGACCACCACAGCCGCTTTTCCGGTACTTCCCCCGAAGCGGTGCTGGAGCAGATCAATACCGCACAACAGGCAGCCATGCAGTCGCTGGAGCAGGCCGACTGGCTGGTGCTGACATTAGGCTCAGCTCACGCTTATTTCCTGAAAGAAGGGAGCCACCTGGTGGGCAACTGCCACAAGGTGCCGGCAGCGAGCTTCTACAAAAGACTGCTCACCGTGGAAGAGATCGTGACAGCCCTCGATAACATGATGCACCGGCTGTTTTTCCGCAACAGAAAAGTTAATATACTCTTCACCGTTAGCCCGGTACGGTATGTCCGTGATGGCGTGGTGGAAAACAATCTCAGTAAAGCGGTACTGCTACAGGCGGTACATCATATGGTGAACAAGTTTTCCCGCCTCTGGTATTTTCCGGCTTATGAGCTGGTGATCGATGACCTGCGCGATTACCGTTTTTATAAGGAAGACATGGTGCATCCTAATGAAACGGCTGTCAATTATGTGTGGGACCATGTGGTGAAATCTGCTGTCCATAGCGGCAGTCAGCCTTTAGTGCATACTATTGCGGAAATCAACAGGGCGGCTCAACACCGGCCATTTAATCCGGAGAGCAGCCAACACCAGCAGTTCCGTCGTACCTACGCCGCGAAAGTAAAACAGCTGATGCAGGCACACCCGTACCTGCATCTCAACGACCTCCACGATTTTTTTATTTAGATATTTAAATATTTGGTTATTGTGATTTACGGATTTCCTGATTTACGAATTTTGGAATGTCGGGGATTATAGTGCGAAGACAACAAAAAATCAAATGATATAATTTAAGGTAGTCTCCTCTTTGGTAAACCCCGAAATCCCAAAATTCGTAAATCAAGAAATCCGTAAATCAAATTTCCGCATTCTTATTGTCTTTCATATATACCAGGCCTATCGCGAAACAGATAACAGCCACGGCTATAGGATAAATCAATCCGGCCAGGTGATTGCCGGTTTTGGTGACCAGGATAGTGGAAATGGTGGGTAACAGTCCACCGAAAACGCCGTTGCCGATATGATACGGCAGCGACATCGACGTATACCGTATCCTGGTAGGGAACATCTCCACCAGAAAAGCCGCGATGGGCGCATATACCATGGTCACGAACACCACCTGTACAAAAATCAGGAGCACCAGCATGGCCATGCGTGTATTGTCCACCGTTAGTTCCGATTTGCCTTCGCTGATACGGAGCACGCTGCCGTCAGCATAGGTATGCACCTTGGTGGTATGCTGCACAAATTGACCTGCGTCATTTTTGGACTGGTTGCTTTCAATCTTATACAGTTCCGTCAGTTCCGTTTTCTGTTTCACATCACCGATGGTGTCCATGGCCTTGTAGATCGGATAGTAGGCCAGTGCTGCGATGAGCATACCCGTCAGCATGATCTTTTTCCGGCCGATGCGGTCGGACAGCGACCCGAAGTAAATAAACAGCGGTGTGCCCAGCAGTAGCGCCAGCGCGATGATGATATTAGATTGCACAAATTCGATGTTCATCGTTTTCTGAAGAAAAGAAAGCGCATAGAACTGTCCGGTATACCACACCACGCCCTGCCCCATCGCTGCACCGAAGAGGGCTATCAGCACCAGTTTCAGGTTTTCTTTATTGCCAAAGCTTTCTTTGATGGGATTAGCCGATGTTTTGCCCTCTTTTTTCATCTGGATGAATAAAGGGGATTCCTGTAAGCGAATACGGATGTAGTAAGACATGATCACCAGCAAAACGGACAACAGGAAAGGGATACGCCAGCCGTAGTTGTTAAAATCGGCCGGGGTCATCACAGTACGGGTGATCAGTATCACGGCCAGTGACACGAACAGTCCGAGGGTGGCGGTGGTCTGAATGAAGCTGGTATAGTAGCCGCGGCGATTGTTGGGGGAGTGTTCCGCCACATAGGTGGCTGCTCCGCCATATTCGCCACCCAGCGCCAGGCCCTGTAATAAGCGTAGCAGCAGCACCAGCATGGGGGCCAGTACGCCGATGGTATGGTAACTGGGTATCAGGCCGATAGCGAAAGTAGAGCCGCCCATGATCAACAGGGTAAGGAGGAAGGTGTATTTACGGCCTACCAGGTCACCGAGCCGTCCGAAAACGATGGCGCCAAAAGGCCTGACGATGAAGCCTACAGCGAAAGTAGCCAGTGTGGCGATATACGCCAGTTCCGGATTGCTGGGCGGAAAGAACTTTTCCGAAATAATGGCCGACAGGCTGCCGAAAATGTAGAAGTCATACCATTCTATCAGTGTACCGGCAGAAGAGGCCATGATCACCTGCCAGATAGTTTTAGTCCCGGTTTGTTGCATTATGCGAATTTTTAAGCGATGGGTTTTTTGGGTTGTCGGTTGAAGGGAAAAAGATAGGAAATAATTATTATGGGTGCAAGTGTTGGCACCAGAATCTTAAACGGAATAAAGCCTTATCTTTAATTACAGCCGCAATAAACTATGATGAACCAGGGACAGTTATTACATTTCAGCAGACTATTTTTTGCATTTTTATTCGGACAGTTGTTTTTCTGCACGGGCCTGCAGGCGCAGCAGCCTGCCCATAACGGGCCTAAGATCGGGCTGACGCTCAGCGGCGGTGGCGCCCGCGGGCTCGCACACATCGGCATTCTCGAGGCCATAGACAGTGCGGGGCTTAAAGTCGACTATCTCACGGGAACGAGCATGGGTAGTATTGTAGGCGCACTCTATGCCATGGGCTACTCCGGCGATTCCATCGAAGCCGTGGCCCGGCGGCTGGACTGGAACAGCTTATTTACCAATCAGCCGGTGTTGACAGATATTTCCTACGAAGAAAAGAACGAGTACAACAAATATATTATCGAGATACCTTTTGAATACGGCCGTCCGAAGCTGGCCTCCGGCGTTATCTCCGGAGAAGCGCTGTGGCTGGAGCTGGCGAAGCTCAGCTGGCCGGTGAAGGATAAAAAAGACTTTTCCACATTTGATATTCCCTTCAAATGTATTGCCACAGATGTGGCCACCGGCCAGATCGTTACGCTGGACTCAGGAGAGATTGTCACGAGTATGCGTGCCAGTATGGCCATTCCCTCCATCTTCACGGCCGTGAAAATAGGGGACCGTAAACTGGTGGATGGCGGCGTGGTGCGTAACTTCCCCGTGATCACCGCCAAGGATATGGGCGCCGATATCGTGATTGGCTCCAATGTAAGCGGGGGACTGCGTAAGGCCGAACAGCTGGTCACTCCTTTTGATATCCTGTACCAGCTGGGTTTTTATAAAGATGCCGCTGATTTTGAAAAAGCCCGTAAGCTGTGCGACATCTATATCCCGATCAGCAATGAATTGGAAAACTATTCCGCCGCAGCCTTCAACAGTGTAGACTCTATCATCGAGATTGGTAAAAGGAAGGGACGGGAGATGTATCCGGTGTTCAAACATCTGGCAGACTCGTTGAATGCGCACCTGGCAAATGTGAACAGATTGCCCTTTTCGGCCGATGTGGAACTGAGCAGCATTCATGTGTCGGGGTTGGTACATTCTGATGAGAAGTTTTTCCTGCAAAGGCTGCATCTGAAGCCTGGCGGCTGTTACAGCAACGCGCAGCTGCGCGAAGCCATCCAAAGGGTATATGGCACCCGCTTCTTCAAACAGATCACCTATAACCTGCATCCGGAAGGATATGGGCAATACAGGATGGAGATCGCAGCGGAAGAAAACCCGCTGACATACGTGAAGTTTGCCATCAACTATAACACGCTTACCGGCGCCAGTGCCATCCTTAACCTCACGCAACGGAATTTTATCGTGCCTAACTCCCGTTCTTTTGTGAGTGTGGCCGTCAGTGAAAACCCACGGCTGGAAGCTCAGTACTTCAAGTATCTGGGACGCAGCCGTAGCTTTGGTTTTGGGCTGGGTGCCTATTATGAAAACACGGCCCTGACGTTTTATGATGAAGACCTGACCAAGATGCAGCCTTATCGCAATAAATACGCGAATGTAGACATCAACCTGCAATATTCTCCCAGCGGTAACATCGCTTTCGGCGCGGGTACACGTTGGGAATATATCAAATACAAACCGCAGTACTCGCCTTTTGTGGAAATAAGAGGCAGTACCAATCAGCTGAACAGCTATGCTTTTCTGGGTGTGAATTCGGTGAACCGGAAGGTGTATCCTACCAGCGGGCTGCTGCTCAACATAGAGGGAGGGTTCATCTACAACCAGCATTCCGGTATTAATGTTAACAATAGCGGTTTCCCGCTGGACCTTGACAGTGCTGGTGTCCGGTTCAATAACTATCAACGGCTGCTGGTCAATGCAAAATATTATGTGCCGCTGGGGCGGAAATCAGCTTTACAGTTTAATGGTAATCTGGGATGGAATTTTAATTATAACGAATCCGTGGTGAGTGCTTATGTGGTAGGCGGGATGAACGATGTGATCCGCAACCAGGTGCCGTTCGTGGGGGTGTTTGAAGGGGAGGTGATGTCTTCAAAAGTAGCGGCGGTGCAGGCTGCGTGGCAATATGAAATTATACGGAAGTTTTATGCGATACCCAGAGTAGGAGCAGCTTTGTATAACAGCAGCCTGATTGGCGCCCAAAGCACTTACAGCGGGTTGACGGGTTACGGGCTGGGAGCGGGTTACGCCAGTTTCCTGGGGCCTATAGAAGCCACGATGATGTACAGTGACCAATCGGGTAAGCTGAAGTTTTATGTGAACCTCGGGTTTAATTTCTGATTTTTTTCATTTTGATATTTTGATATTTCATGGGGTTCTTTCCTTGCAACAACCCGGTGAAATATCAAAATATCAAAATAAAAAAATGCTAGTGCATGCGGTCGCCGCGCACTTCAATATTTTGCAGGATTTCGGCTTCCATTTTCAGCCATTCCTCCCATCTTTTGCGCACTTTTTCTTCCGGGAAATATTCATTGGCCAGATCGATAAATAACCTGTAGTGGCCGGCTTCGGAGATCATGAAGCGACGGTAGAATTCGCGCAGGTATTCGTCTTCCAGTCCTTCGCTGAGGAGGCGGAAACGTTCACAGCTGCGGGCTTCGATGAGGGCGAAGATCAGCAGGGCATCGAGGAAGGCATCATCAGCGCTGCCGCCTTTGACGCGGTTGTCCATGAGGGCGTTCACATAATCATCTTTCCGTTGTTTGCCCAGCGGGAGCCCTCTTTTCTTCATCTCGGCCAGTACCTGCCGGAAATGTCCCCATTCTTCCGTCACGATAGGTGCCAGTTCCTGTACCAGTTTTTCTCTTTCCGGATTGCGCTGGATAAGGGAGATGGCGGAGGAGGCAGCTTTCTGTTCACAGTAGGCATGGTCCGTGAGGATATCCTGCAGAGAAATAGCTGCGAGATTCACCCAGCGGGGGTCGGTAGGTAATTTTAATCCGAGTATGGATACTTTGCTCATGTTTTCGCTTTCTGGTATTGGTTATTTTTGTGGTGCGAAGATAGTATTGAATCTGTTAATTTGCTAAAAGCCCATTTGTATATGCACAGAAGTCCAGAGCCCTTTTTATTGCAACCGTTGTTACAACGGCGCGAACATCATTCCTTCCGGGAGTTGCGGTTACCGGGTCAACTTGTAGATTTCTGTTCCAACGATTATCTGGGACTGGCGCGTAGTGCGGCTTTACAGGAAAAGATAAGGGAGTTGCAGCAGGAGCGGCCGGTGTCGCACGGCAGTACCGGTTCGCGGTTGCTGGCGGGCAATTATCAATGGATCAATGATGTGGAGGCGGATTTAGCGGCTTTTCATCAGGCCGATGCCGCGTTGATTTACAATTCCGGTTATGATGCTAATCTGGGCCTCTTTTCCTGTGTGCCGCAGAAGGGGGACACCGTGGTGTATGACCAGCTGGTGCATGCTTCTATCCGTGATGGCATGCGTTTGTCCAACGCGCAGACTTTTTCTTTCCGGCATAATGATATGGAGGATCTCCGTAAAAAGATCAACAACGCGGGTGGCAACTGTTTTGTGGCGGTGGAGTCAGTTTATTCCATGGATGGTGATATGGCGCCGTTGCAGGCCATTGTGTCGTTGTGTGAAGAATATGGGGCGCACCTGATCGTGGATGAAGCCCATGCCACCGGTGTGGTGGGACCAAAAGGCGCGGGCCTGGTACAGGCATTGGGGCTGGAAGACGCCTGTTTCGCGCGGGTGCATACCTTTGGAAAAGCGGTCGGCTGCCATGGCGCCGTGGTGTTAGGTTCTGCCACGCTGCGGGATTATCTGATCAATTTTTCCCGGTCGCTGATTTATACCACGGCCTTGCCGCCTTCGGCCATCGCCGCCATACAGGCGAGCTACAGCCTCTTTCCTTACATGGACGAGGCCCGTGAGCAACTATCGGCGCTGGTCCGGCATTTCCGCACCGGCGTACAATCGTTGACGTTATTGCCCGGGGATACGCCTGTTCAGGGCGTTTTGACAAAAGGCAACGAGCATACCCGTACCATTGCCGCGATGCTGCAATCGGCCGGCCTGGATGTGCGGGCGATACTGCATCCTACGGTGCCCAAAGGTGAGGAGCGGCTGCGGATCGTGCTGCACAGCTTTAATACCATGGAGGAAACAGACCTGCTCATAAAAGTCTTATTGCATTAGCTCGTTTGATGAAAAAATAGCGTATTTTACATATATACATCCGAGCTACTATTTATGAGAATCATCCCAGCAGTTATCACCGCAGCCGTTACATTATCGCTTACCTATGCGCTCAGCAACAAAATAGGTGTGCTTCCCCCGATGGGAAAATTGTTAAGCCCGCAGACCGGTTTCTGGCAGAATGCAGAAGTGATAGGAGAGCGGCCACATGAGAACATGGTGCTCCCCGGTTTGACCGGTAAAGTGGAAGTATGGTACGATGATCGTGCCGTGCCGCACATCTTTGCGGAGAACGAGGCGGATGCCTACTATGTGCAGGGGTATGTTACCGCGCGTGACCGTCTCTGGCAGATGGAGCTGCAGACTTTCGCTGCCGCCGGCCGGTTATCGGAGGTGCTGGGGCCTGGCCTGGTGAAATATGACAGGGGTAAGCGCCGCGATGGGATGGTGTATGCCGCAGAGAGGTCGGTAGCGGTGATGGAAACGGATCCTGCCACCAGGACAGCCATCCATTCGTATGCCGACGGGGTGAACGCCTATATCGCCCAGCTCACGCCCGCCACGCTGCCGGTGGAGTACAAGATCCTCGATTATAAGCCGGAAAAGTGGGACGTGATCAAATCTGCCCTGCTGTTAAAGTATATGTCAGCCGATCTGGCCGGGTTCTGCAATGACCTGGAATATACCAATGCCCGCCGGCTGTTTTCCATGGCTGATTTCAACCTGTTATATCCCGATTTTCAGGACACCTTATATCCGATTATTCCCCGAGGGACGCCTTTCGCAGCCGCTTCTGCCAAAGCAGTGGCGCCGCCCGACAGCGTGTTGGCCATCGATGCGGCTTTTATGAAGTTTAAACAGGACAAGCCTGATCCGGCCAATGGCAGCAACAACTGGGCCGTAGCCGGCAGTAAAACCCGCTCGGGCGCCCCCATTCTCTGTAGCGACCCGCACCTCGGACTCAGCCTGCCTTCCCTCTGGTATGAGGTGCAGGTGCATACCCCGGATATGAACGTCTACGGCGCCTCCCTGCCGGGCGCTCCCGGTGTGATCATCGGCTTCAATGATCACATCGCATGGGGTGTTACCAACGGAGAAGAAGATGTGAAAGATTATTACCGGATGCAATTCCGCAACGGTAAAAAAGAATACCTGTTCAACGGCAGCTATCGCGCGGCAGACCTGCGGGTAGAGGCCATCAAAGTGAGAGGCGGCGCTACCGTTTATGATACCGTGGCCTACACCGTGTTTGGCCCGGTAGCATACGATAATACCTTCCCTGAAAAGATAGCCGGGCAGTCTTTCCTCGCCATGCGTTGGAAGGCCCTGGATTCCTCCAATGAGCTGCGTACCTTCTACCGCCTCAATAAAGCCCATAATTACGACGACTATCTCGATGCGCTACGTACCTTTACCTGCCCGGCGCAAAACTTCGTATTTGCCGATAAAGCGGGCGACATCGCGATCTGGCATAATGGGCAGTACCCGTTACGCTGGCAGGACCAGGGTAAATGGATTATGCCGGGCAGCGACAGCACCTACGCCTGGCAAGGGTATATCCCCCATGCCGAGCTGCCACATATCAAAAATCCGGAACGAGGCTTTGTCAGCTCCGCCAATCAACGGCCTACAGACAATACCTATCCTTATGTGCTGTATAGCGCCGAATATGATCTGTTCCGCGGCGAGCGGATCAACAACCGGCTGGGTGAGATGAACCAGATCACACCGCAGGACATGATGACGCTTCAGAATGATAACAAAAACCTGTTTGCCGCCGCAGCGATGCCACTTATCCGCAAACATATGGATACCGCCGCGCTCACCGATGCGCAGCGTCCTTACTGGCAGCTGTTGACGCAATGGGACTGTGTCGCTTCTCCGGACAGCAAAGCGGCGACAATTTTTAATGCCCTGTGGGAGCATCTGTCAGATACGATTTTCCGCGATGAACTGGTGCCGAAAGATTCCACCATATTAGCCATGCCGCAGTCTACCACTACCTTGCTGATGTTGCTGCGTGACAGCGCCGTGCACTTCGTGGACAATATCAACACGCCGCAGAAAGAAACATTGTCAGGCCTGGTGTTTGGCTCTTTTACCTCCATCACCAAAGAAATGGCGGAATTGAATAAAGCCGGTAAACTGGAGCTGGGCAAAGCCCGCGGTACTAATATCCGTCACCTTACCCGCGTCATTCCCGCCTTCAGCGCCATGCACCTGAATACCGGCGGCGGAAGACACATCGTTAACGCCACCAGAGACACCCACGGCCCTTCCTGGCGCATGGTGGTGCAGCTGTCAGATAAGACAGAAGCCTATGGTATTTATCCCGGCGGACAAAGCGGTAATCCCGGTAGCCCGTACTATGACAACGCGGTGAATGACTGGGTAGCCGGTAAATATTATCTGCTGCACGTGTTCGACCAGCAGGAAAAAGATGACCCGCTCATCCGCTACAAGGTGGTGTTTACAGGCAAATAGGAAAAATTTTTAGAAAAGTATTTGGAAGAAAAATATTTATTCCTATCTTTGCACTCCGTTAAACAAACGGGGTGTTAAGATTCCGTAGCTCAGTTGGTAGAGCAATACACTTTTAATGTATGGGCCCTGGGTTCGAGTCCCAGCGGGATCACCACTAAATCATCAAAGGAAATTAAAGCCGCTTAAATCGTAGGATTTATGCGGCTTTTCTGCTTTTGGTGTGAAAAGATAAATCATATCAAACGAATCTGAAAGGATACAAAAAAGGATACAGTAAAAAAACTAAGTTTACTGTATCCTTTTTTCTGGTAGATGCTTATCAGTAAAGGGTTTTAGGACTTGCAAACCGAAACAAACCAAACAAAACCCAAACATCGGACCATAAAACTTTATGAGTTATAAAAGTAAGTCAAGATTTATCAATTCTTTTTCATCTTCGCTAGGATAACAAAAATCCTGATGGTAAAGCTACGAGCTGCTCGCAAAAATATAGGCCCTGTTCCTAATTCTTTGACAATTAAAACGTTAAATTATGGAACAGAAAAGAATTACCGCAAATACCGATGCTGTCAATCGTTTAATGGGATTTACAGGAACGAGAAATTGGTACCAGCATGGTTTTGCCGGAAAGCTGCTTATGGATGGCTTACGGGAACTGCGGGATGTCTTTTCATATTACTGGCTGATAGATGATATTTTGTTACTTACAATTGCGCTATCTGAACCATTCCAAGTATGAAAGTTGGGACGGATATGGGAAGCGGAAGAAGGAAAAGAAGAGCTGGACCTGCTTGCTGTTTTATACTTACCCACGATGACGGTAATGGAAGAGTATATTTCAACATGAGTATTCTTACAGTGATTTCGAGGCAGATATTGTAAAACTGTATTTCTGTAATAATGTGCTGATGCTTCCATCAGAGTATTGATTATAGGGAAGCTTCGGCCCTCTTTTATTACAATATAAATTAAGCTCTTCGCCCTGCAAGCATTGATATTTGTTACTTTTTATGTATATTGAAACCATTATTATTTTCTGATTTGCTTGAATGAAACATTGAAAATCTATTCATAATAAGAATAAAAAGCTTGAATGAATTGTATCCCTATTTATAAATCAACCGAGAGCCAAGCTCACTTCTTTCAGTTATATTTAACGAACCTTTTCGAGAGGACGTGCTCAAATACCAATATTCCCTTATTGCTCGTTTCTCAAACTGAATTTATATGAAAAACTGTGTTTTATTAGACGCATTGCTAAAAGAATACAAACAATAAATGAGAGTTGAATTTGATATACCAGACGAAAAAGTTCAGAACCTAAGCCCCAATGGCAAGAGTGCACTCATACAATATAGCAAGAAATTGACTGAGGATATAGTCGATGAAGCTTCTCGTATTGAAGCAAGTAGGCGCAGTCCAGATACAAACACTGAGATTACCGCTGCAATCATTAATGATGCCGCTCATTATTCCAGAAGGTTCGTTCCTAAGCCGACAAAAAGTAAGTGGACTAAGATAATTCAAATTGCTTCCTTTGTCGCAACCATGATAGCAGGTGCTATGCTTGGTAGTATATTAGATACTACCAAAGTCAAGACACTAAACGAAATCATATGGTTCCTTATTGTGTTTTTACTTGCAATAGTATCGGCAGCTTATCTAATTTTTAATAATGAGAGCAATGGACAATAGAGATATATACAAGGAAAAATTGACACCATCGGCGAAAGTAGCATTGGAGGAAGCTGCGGAAGAGGTGTCCAATAAAATTTTTGATAGGGCAATTGAAATTGCTCAAACTAGAAAAACCTTTGAGCAAGAAATTTCACTTCGGGATATTATTGAAGCAAAGGAACAGTTTTTGGATTTCAGGATAAAACGGGAAAGGTCTGAATATCTTAGAAGGAAGCTATCCTTGGTGATCTCGTTCGCTGGCGCTTTTTATGCACTCGCCGGAATGCTTATTTATCTGTTTCAGAGTAATAAGTTTGACCTGAAATCTGATTTAGGCCTACTCGTCTCAGGAGTTGGGGTTTTAACGATGCTTTCTGCAGCCATATATGTGTTACTGATGTATAAAAGGTCAGTTAATGACAATCGCGAGCAAAGAATGGTGGAATCATTCGATTTAAAGACAAACTATGACATAGTTAATAGATGGCAGATAATAGAGAAACTGGCTGGGTCAATCATGATAAAGCAAGGGCTTTCAGTAAACAATGTTAGGTCAATTAATTCGATAATTAATTTCTTATCATCACTATTCGCCAACGATAAAGATAGTATTATTATGTTAAAGAGACTTCTGTTGGCTCGGAATAAAATCGTCCATGAAGGATATCAGCCATCGCGCTCGGAGAAAACAGAGTTAATTAATTTTTCCAATTCTATGATAGAGAAGTTGGAAGACATGCAAAAAAGCAGATAGTTTTTCCTTCTTTGAAAACGTGCTTAAAAGCCAGCGACGCCATAAGGCGCCACTGGCTTTTAGATTTAATCCGACTACATTCTCTGTTTTTTTCCGTTTTTACTGGATACGCTACTTTCTCATAAAGAGAAAAGGGAATGCCATCCCTGTATTCGATGCCAACGCACAGGCTGCTGCCCAACATGCCCAATCGCCTTGGCCACCATCTACCATTCCTCTCTAACATCTACCTTTATGGGTCGGTAAGAACACAGGTCCCGTTTTTCAAACACTAAAGCTAATAAAAGCCACCCGCCCGGAATATGAACGTCTTCGCCTCCGGTTGGGTAAAAAATCTCCACCGGCGCTTTTGCCGGCCCTTCCCAAACGTTGCAGGCGCCAGTCGTATTCCTTTGCTCAAAGCTTTCACTATCCGCTTATGCTGCTTATCCGACGCTCTAGTTTGAAAAAAATGCTACCAGTGCCTCTTTCAAACCATCCCCAAAGATGGTCTAGTCGCTCAGTCATTCCTATGGTATCCATGAGCGAATTGGCTACCTGAACAGCAAATGGCCTAGTAAGTGCCCGGTACCGGAGACAGCGGGTAGGTAGGCTTGTCCCAATCGTTCGCTACCTGAGTAAATCACCGGGATTGACTAGGACATGGTTGCAGGGTTTCTCAGGTAATACAAAGCCATATCAAAAGCGTGTATGCTTTACCGTTCCAATTAGCAATATAATTAATACTCGTTTGTGCTTATTTAGCAAGGGTTTTCGTATCTTTGTAATGTTGAAAAGTTCTTTTAATCCACTACAAAATAAGCTAATCCAGAAGGATACAAAATCGGATACACTAGCTTAAAAATCCTTTGAAGATAGCGGCAATTAAGCCTTTGATATAGTCCCAGCGGGATCACAGAAATTCGAGAAGCCTGCGCGAGAGCGTAGGCTTTTTGTTTTTTTAGTCGTGTGTTTAGTCGAGTTCCGGCATAACCGCTATTTCTTTTTTGTTCTTTATACAGGTTAACGCGCTTTAATGAGTGTACGAAAAACTATATAGAAATTCACCTCCCATCGGCACCATTACATCATCCTGTTATTCTCGTAAGAATGCCTTGCAAACGCCGCCCGCTGAGATCATGGTCAGTAATTTTATCTAGCCTGTTTTTTGTCAGCAGGCCATGGCCGGGTTACTTTTCATCGTAAGCTTTAAGATCGCCATGAATTTACACTCAAGTGTAGGGCTTTACAAGAAAAAAGTCAGGATTTTTGGCGGAAATCCAGATTATGAGCCTATCAAGTACTGACACTAATGATCTACTGAAAAGAAAAAGCCGTATTCAGGGAATACTGGTTGGATTCCTGGTACTGTGTATGATAATGATTGTATGTGTTTTGATGATTAAAGAGAAGAAGGTGGTGTATATCGCCCCGATGTTTTCATTGTCGCTGGTCTTTTTCCCTTTATTTCAACAGCTGAAAGCTATTAAAAAAGAGCTGCAATCCCGTGCAGCTGATTCCGCTAAATAATTTTTTACGATGAATTGCAAGTCATGTAATGCGGCTGTTGCTGATAAGTTTTGTGGACACTGTGGCAATCCGATCGCATTGAAGCGAGTAGATAGCCATTATATCATTCATGAGGTGCAGCACGTGCTGCATTTTGAGAAGGGAATATTGTATACGATCAGGGAACTGTTGATACGCCCCGGAGTAAATATCAGGAGGTTCCTTACAGAAGACAGGAGCCGGCTGGTGAAACCGGTCATTTTCCTTGTCATATGTTCGTTGCTGTATACGCTGATTACCCATTTCTTTCATATCGAGAAGGACCATTACGTAAGCGACGCTATACGGTACGAAACCTTTGCTGCCCTCACCACATGGATAGAAGGGCATTACGGCTATGCCAATATCATCATGGGTCTTTTTATCGGCGCCTGGTTGAAATTGTTTATGCGCAAAAGCGCGTACAATTATTATGAAGTACTGATCATGTTATGTTTCGTGATTGGCACGGGGATGTTGATATATGCGTTGTTTGCACTGGTGCAGGGTATCAGCGGGAAAAATATGAAGCTGACATCGGAAGTGGTATCGCTGTTATACAGTATGTGGGCCATTGGTCAGATATTGGGCGGGAAGAAAATAAAGGGATATGTTTTGTCACTGGTGGGTTATATATTAGGCATGGGATCGTTCTGGCTGGCAGTAGAATTGTTGGCCTGGATAATAGATCGGTTCAAGGATTAATATTGCGCAGTCATCCCGGCCACGAACGGCGGCAGATACGTTTCTGATATTCTTTTCCTGGAAGAGGTTTTTCAGTAAAGGATTTAAGATCCTATGAACGCTTATTGTTTCACCTGGCTATAGAACGACAGCTTCAACATCTTACCTGCTGCCGGAATTTTCCACATACAGTACAATCTTACCATCCACTCGCTGCTGTATTAGTTTGTCAACGGCTTGCGATATACTGCTCCAGGGCAGCTCGCTGTCTATAGGTGTCTGGAGGCTTCCGGCTTTCACCATGGCGGCAAGACGCTCCAGCGATGGCGTGCTTGGATACATGGGTTCGCGCCCCAGCCATATGCATTGTATGCGATGTAACGGCCATGCAGCCGAGCGGACGTTTATGCTCGTAGCCTGACGTGCAGAGTTGCCAAAATTGACGCAGATGCCGTTACGCGTCAGCGTAGTGAGTGCAGTGGCCAGGATGTCACCGCCTAAAGAATCCCAGATTATATCATATTCGCCGGCGTTTTTGGCTTCGTCTATATTCTTAAAAACAGTGACTGTATTGATGTTATCTGTTTCCAGTTGATGTGCCAATTCTGTACGTCTGCTTATGGCAAATACTTTTGCACCAGCCATGGCAGCCAACTGACACGCAAAACGCCCAACCCCGCCCGCTGCACCAGTTATCAGAACACGTAGGTGTTGAATATTACCGCTGGCTTCCAGGCAGTCCAGGGCTGTAAGTCCGGCTATCGGCAAACAAGCTGCCTGTGCATCCGTAAGGGCTTCCGGAATTTCAGCCATCAGCGCACCGGGGGCCACAAGATACTCCGTCCACGATCCCTGCGGTATGTAGCCAAACACGCGCGTACCTGCTTTGGGGGTGCTGCCATCCTCGGCCGCTTTTACTACAATGCCCGCAAAATCCCATCCTGGTATATAGCTTTTTGTTGCTGCCAGCGCGGTACGGGTTTCGCCTTGATTGAGGGTAAAGGTGTTCACTTTTATCGGTGCCTGATGGGGAGAAGGGGTAGGTAGGGCCGTCTTTCGAATCGCTAAGCCCGGAAAGGTATTGGGTGTAGTGAAAATGGCTTCCATCTCCAGTTCCGTGGGCGAAAAATTATTTTTCATATAGCTTATTTTTTGCCCAAACTACAGAGAGACCGCAAAGGAATTGTTGATTTGCATCAACAAATAACTCCTACTTATTTGTACTTCTCAATCTGCTTAACGTCTCTTTCGTTATCCCGAGATAATTGGCAAGGATATGATGCGGTATTCGCAGAAACAGCTCCGGGGAAGTTTGGATGAGCCGCTCATACCGGATTTGGGGTGTTTCATAGTAAGACGCTACCAGTCGCTCCATTGCATAACATGCCGTGTGTTCTGCCAGATGTCTGCCTGCTTTCTGCCATGAAAAAGAGCTGTCAAATAACTTCAGCATGCGGTCAGCATCCATACAGATCAAAGTGGTTTTCTCAACGGCAATGATATCCATCTCGCCCGGCTTTTGCGTCATAATACTTACATAGTCTGTCACAAAATCATGCTCAATCGCAAAGTCAAATGTGCGTTCAACTCCGTTAAGATTTTTTACCCATCGAAAGCAACCTTGTAAGATAAATCCGATTGTTTTACATTGTCGGCCTGCTCTGTGAAAATATTCCTTTGTATCAAATTGTTTGATATATAATAGCTCATTCAGTAACTCCCAGTCCCGCTCCTCAAATGTTGCCAGTTTACTTAAATATGATTTTAGCGGCGCGTAATCTGACAGGTTATCAGTATCCATGAATGTAATTTTCTAACCAAAATACTCCTGTATCTTTTTTTCTCCCGTAGCAGTAATGATAACGGCCCTCGAATGCCGTGTTCTCCTTATCCAGTCGCCCTCCAACATGAGGTCCAGCAAGGCTGCGCCCAGGGCGCCGGCGATATGATAACGCCTTTCTGTCCAGTCGAGACAGGGCCTTAAAAAGATGCGACGCTGTTGCCGGACCTCCGGCAAATTAATGCCTAATTGCAACAACCATTTTTCCCCTTTGGAGGTCAGTTCAAAATTATTTGCTTTACTGATGATCACCCGTTGTTTCAATAAACTATCGGCGATGGCAACGCCTGTTTTTCCGGCCAGGTGATCATAACATGTTCTGCAATGGGCCACCGCTGCATGGTGCTGATGGCTGACCATCTTTTTTTGTTTTTCGTTGGGGATAAGATGCGCAATGGCTTCTATGGCATAAGCCACCTCCTGCCTGGAAAACCGGTAGTACCTGTGCCTGCCTTGCTTTTCGGCGACCAGTAAGTCTGCCTGAACGAGCTTGCTGAGGTGCATGCTGATGTTCTGGGGGGAGGTATTGGTGCTGATGGCCAGTTCTGTGGCAGAATACGCGCTGCCGTCCAGCAATGTCCATAAAATGAGCGCCCTTACCGGGTCACCAATCAGGGTGGCGATCTGACCGATTTGTGTTTCCATGGTCATTCATAGTTAAGTTCAGAATGAAGTATTAAAGATAATGCTTTATCACCTTTGATAGCAAAATGAGTATATGAAGAGGGGTATCATTTTACTATTCCTGACTTTTTTCTATCAGATCAATACACATGCACCATCAAAAGATACACTGTTTATGAAGAGCTATGCTGTTTTAAAGACTGCCAGTCATATTCCGGGGTTGAATATTGCTTTGCTGGAAGCAACGCCCACCAGGATGTCGACTGATTATCCGGTACTTTTTATTCACGGATCTTCTTTCCCGTCAGCGCTGGCCTTTGGTTTCAGGATGAATCACTATTCCTGGATGGACCATTTGGCAGAGAATGGATATCCGGTATTCGCCCTGGATTTTCCCGGCTACGGCCATGCCGATCGTTATCCGGAGATGCTGACCAATACGGTCACTGATGCACCGCCGGGGAGGGCCACCAGCGTTTATCTGGACGTAGACAAGGCGGTGGACTTTATTTTAGAGAGAACGGGAAAAGACAAAGTGTATTTAATCGGCCATTCCTGGGGAGGATCTGTGGCGGCCCTGTATGCCTCCAGGTACCCGGATAAAATTGCAAAGCTGGTTTTATTTGCCGCTATCACTGCCAGACAGGATACTTCCCTTCCTGAAAAAATCACGCAACCTTATGAAGCGCTGACGCCCGCCCAGAGAATAGCGGACATGAGAAGCCTGACGCCTGCCACAGCGCCATGCCGGCTGGCGCCGGAGATTTTTGATACCTGGGGAGATATCTGGTTGCAATCTGATCCCCTCGCGGCAAAATACCAGTCAGACAGTGTGCGGTTTCCTGCTGGTCCTTCGGCGGACAGAGAAGCGCTATTACATAATATCGCTTACTACCATCCGGAGGAGATACGGGTCCCTACGCTGATCATCAGAGGGGAATGGGATACTTACCCCGACAACCAGGATGCGGAGAAACTTTTTGTGTCACTCAAAAATGCACCACAGAAAAAATATGTGGTCATTGAAAAGGGAACGCATGTGATGCACCTGGAAGAAAGCCGGCTGCAGCTGTATACGGAGGTGACTCATTTTCTGCAACAGGGCCAACAAACCGGCAAACACGCTGTAGCCGTTATTTTCGAGGTCATCCCCGCCGATGGGCACAAGCAGGAGTACCTGGACATTGCGGCCGCCCTCAGGCCTCAGCTGGAAAAAATAGATGGATTTATTTCTATCGAACGCTTTCAGAGTATTTATCATCCTGAAAAAATACTGTCGTTATCCTTTTGGGCAGATGAGAAGGCGATTGAAGCGTGGAGAAATATGGAAATACACCGTGCGGCCCAGTGGAAAGGCAGGCAATATGTGTTCAAAGACTATCGCCTGCGGGTGGCACAAGTGGTGCGGGACTACGGGATGTTTGACCGGCAGGAAGTGCCCGTTGACAGCAGGTCTTTTCACGGGAAAAAGTAGTATGGTCACCGATAAAAACCAAAGCCGCTTACATCATGGGACGTAAGCGGCTTTGCGGTTCGGGTATACAACGGATCTAAAGTGATGCATTTACTCAGGCCATTCTTTCCTGAATAGGCTTCAGTTGGTAAGCCTTGTAAAAGAACCTGTCGGCTTCATGCTGATCTGCCGCGAAATTGACCACTTCCACAATTTTACCATCCTTGATTTTCCACAGCAGGCACCACAACATATCTACGTTGTTGCCGTCTTCGCGGGTGCTCCAGCCACGGTGGCAATCAATGACGTAGTGGTCGTTTACGCCCAATACGATGGGGTCTGCCTTGAATCCTGATTCGCTGAGCTTTGAGAAGTAGGCCAGTACTTCTGTGATACCTTTTTTAGTGCCGCTCATGGGGTGATGTCCGGGAATCGTCCATGTTACGTCTTCTGCCACTACTTCTTTCATGGCTTCGGCGTCAAACTTGCTGTAGGCGTCAAAAAATTTACCGATGATCTCGAGATTAGGGTGTTGTTGGCTCATGGACAATTTGTTTTTCTTCAGATAATGAGTGTTGATAGTTTACATAAAGATCTGACAAATAATATTTATTTGTATATATATGGAGATGAAATCACATAAAAGTAATTTTTGCTGGTAGAAAAGTGTGCTGAAAATGTCGAAAAAAGACGTGCTTATTTATGGGGGCAGACTATGTTTTTTGAGCAAAAAAACAGGGTAGATAATTTGCCTGAAAAACATGGGTGACAGGTGCCCGCTGAAATAGCGTGCAGAGATGGTTGGAAGTTGCGAAATGATGTCTGGTAAGGTGTTTCGAAGGAACGCTCCGATTGTTTTCTTATTTGTAATTACCTGCTAATAATTACAAACAAGAAAACAATTTTTTTGTATGTTTATATCGGTGTGGAAAAGCTGTTTCAATAAAAATATTACTACGCAAAAACAATCGTAAGGAAAGACGTATCTTGTACCTGTAACCTCAAAAATATGTGGCAAATGAATAGTGAAAATATCAGGAAACAACCAGTTGCAATTGACCTTTCAGTTCTTTTATCTTTTCTTGAACGGCCTGTTCAGCTTCGTCCAGCACAGTATCAAGATCCCGTTTCTTTTTGCGGTCATCCAGCTGGAACTGTAATTCCGCCAGACGGCGGAGAATTACCGAAAGATATGCCTCGTTCCTTATGAGCTGCGCGATTTGAAATTCGCGCCAATACGAGATGATTTGTTTTTGAGCTTCTACTAATTCCCTTAAAGTCTCTTTCTCTTTGTCGTTTGTAGCATCACTGCCTGTTGTTTCATGAAAAGCTTCAGACACGGTTTTGCCTACTATGGCCGCGGCTTTCTCTTTTGTTTCCTGCTCGATGTACTTCCTGTTAAACAGATAGTTGAGATTCTGTCTCGACATGCCAAGCATTTCAGCAAATTCGTTTACCTGATAGTCGCTTGATTTAACAAGTTTTCTGAGTGTATCGCCTTCGTTTTTTGACATTGTTTTTCAAAAAAAATGGGTAAATAATGAGACAAATATATTTTGTCAAACGACAAATATTCTTTTACTTTATACTGTCAATTAATTAGATAATGGTTGGCGCAAATGTAGTCAAAAAAAGGAAAGTTCGTTGATTAACCCCCATTTTGATACTGGTCGAATGTAAAAGACATGACCATTCCGTGTAAACCCTCATTTTTAACCTTCAAACTCCTTTATCCCAAAGACAGCAGACAATGAATACAAGTGCTATGTCAGACAATTTAGAGGTTTCCACAGCAGCCCGGACGCATCCGTTTTTTTGACGTCCACCATCCCTGCCGTCAGGAAATACCTGCTTATCCTATAATGAAACCCGCCGGCAGACATGTCGGACACCCTCATGGATACATGCATAATATTATTTGTTAACCCGGTTGGAAAACCGCAAAAATTATACAGGATGCAAGCCTGAATGCACAACTGCACGGAGCGCATTTTTTGAATGCCGCCCCGACAATAATTCAAAGCAAATATTAACTATACCTGCCCGCCCGGAGATTCCTGATGGAATGTCCGGATACCGGCACTTTTGAAACAAGAAGTTGAAATAGACAGTGCAGGCGTTACCTATAGCCGGCACCGTGATTGTTTGATTATAAACCAATATTCAATGGCACGACCAATTGCAGAAGGGTTGATGTATTTTCCCATGGACGTGGATCTCTTTGACGATCCCAAGTTGTTGATGGTAGAAGAGGAGCACGGTATCCAGGGAGGATACATTGCCCTCAGATTGTTATGCTGGATTTACCGGCAGGGATACTATACGAACTGGAATAACGAGATGTCCTACATCTTCGCCAAACGTATCGGTAATGCCGTTACCGGCGCACTGGTAACGGCGGTGGTACATACACTGGTGAAAAGAGGCTTTTTTGATGAACGCATGTATACGGAGTTTGCTATTCTCACCAGCAAAGGCATCCAGAAACGCTGGCAGAAAATTATCCGTGACGCCAAACGGAAGGCCGTGATTAACCCCTTACATAACCTTGTCGAAGACCTGGATAGCGACGAGACGGCATTTCTTCCGGAAGAAACCATGGCAGCCACGCCATTAATGCCACAAAGTAAAGTAGAAGAAAAAAAAGAAGAGGAAAATAAGGAATATCCATATGGCGGAGCCGCATCGGTAAATACAAAAACGACGGCCGCTACAGCGGCCATGCCTCCCCCCGCCGCCGCGTGGCCCCCCTCCGTTAGTCCCACCCTGGAAGCCGTGCAGCAGTTTTTCGCCGCCGCCGGCGCCAACCGCGAAATGGCCAATAAGTTCTGGAACAAATGGGAAGGACTGGGATGGGTGCAGGGCTATACGCCTATCCGTAACTGGACCGGCTTTGCCAATAATTTTATTGCTAATTATCACTTCAACGAGACAAAATATGCAGCATCCGGAAAAAAGAACAAATCAACTCAACAGCCTGCAGGAGTTATTACCCCAGGTGTCAGGAAGTTTGGGCAACTCTGAGCTGAATAGCGCCCTCAGTAGTGGTGATCAACCAACGGTATCTCCTTATCATCAACAGCCTGCTGCCATGCAATGGGACAGTCGTACTTTATTCAATTTTATATTAACGCGTACCCAGGTAGTGCCAGACGGATTTAAGGTAGATGATATGAACCGGGAAGCGGTAAAAGCCCTGTGCTGTTATTTTACAGACGATCCGGCTTTCGAGGCCATGGCCGCCGACGGACAATCGTGGAAGCTCTCCAAAGGGCTGCTCCTGTTTGGAAACGTGGGGACGGGCAAAACAACCCTGATGCGGGCGTTCAATAAAAATCCCCGCCGCTGTTACCAGGTGGTGAATTGCCGTCGCCTCAGCGCCTTGTTTGCCGAGCAGGGACATGATATGCTCTACCGATACAGCAGTCCGGTACCGTTGCCTACGGCGGCGGATACTTTCTATCATCGGCACGCCGGTATCTGCTTTGACGACCTCGGAACGGAAGAACTAAAGAAAAATTACGGTAACCAGGTAAATGTGATGGCCGAAATCATGCTCAACAGATATGATAACCAGCAAACGCCCTGGCATCATACACATATCACCACTAACCTGACAGCTGCTGAAATTGAACAGTACTATGGTACCCGTGTGAAATCCAGGATGCGGGAAATGTTTAACATGATTACCCTTGACGGAGAAGACCGCCGCAGGTAACCAGGAAAATAGCTTAGAAACATGAGAGGACAACAATCGCTCTTCAATAGCTTTGTGACCAAGCAGGAGGAGAAAACAGTAAGAAAAGGACGCTCGGCAGATATGATCGCCTTACGTGATGAATGTTTGCTATACAGGTATTATTACTACATCAAGTTGCAGGGTAGGAGGTACGATGTGGCTATCCAGGAGTTATCAAAAGAATTCTGGGTGAAGGAAAGTAATATCATTTACCGCATGCAATGTAACACCAGCCGGCTGGAACAGATCATGAAACAGGAGCAGCCGGCTATCAAACAGTTGCGGCAGCAATACCCCTGGTGGACCTGGTGACGGGAGGCAGAGGGTATAAAAAAAGGGACGCAGTAGGCTGCGTCCCTTTTTTTATATCATCAATTAAATGATCATTTCCCTTTTTCCTCTATCCTGATATTACCGTCGTCAAAATTAGTGTTAATGGAGATATATTCATTACCACGGACTACGTCGGCGAGTACCGAATTTGGGTTTTTAGGCGCAAATTTTTTGTCAAAAAATGTTTTGTAGATCTTGGCCAGATAATCCTTATTTCCATATATGAGCACCTCACCGACCAGTTTGGTCTCAGGATTAACCGCATATCGGATGTTAAGGTTCACCCGGCTGCTATCTGTAGCGTCGTTAAAATATTGCAGATAAGTTCCTTCTACAATCAAATCCGGACGATGAATGATAATCAAATTAAATAACTTGGTTACTTGTTCATTTAATACAGAAGCCTCCTTATAAGAAACGCCAATGAGCTTGTTGTTAATAGTTTGTGCGTTTACGTTACTGCAGATGAGTACAAACAATGCGGCCAACATAAACCGGCATATCACAGAATAAATTTTCATTTTAACTAAAAATTATATTTAGTAAAGGTAATGAATAATTTATTAACAATATGTATGCCGTTTTTATGGAATGTTTACGCCCGAAACAGAAAATCCGCCGCCGGACGGGATGTGGTGCTGCCAGGGAGTGTTGCCACGCTCTCTTCAAAGGTTAGGCTATACGATAAAGATCTTACCCGGAAGGTATCCTTTCTGTCTGCGGTCTCTATTTTGGTCCGCACGAGCGGTGCACAGCTGCCGTTGCTCCACCCTTGTAATAACTGATGAAGTTTGGTTTCGATTTCGTAGTAGTCCAACGCGGTCTGTTTGTCGATAAAATCGGTGCTGCCACTTTTAGTGACCGAAAAAGCCAGTTTGCAGCTCAGTATACCGCTGGCCGTTTGTTCACGTTGCGCCAGGTTTTCAAATTCAAAAGTGGTGAAATCAATAAATACACAAGGCCATACATCCGGTTGTCCTTTGTAGTTGTCCAGCTGTTGTAATTCCGGAAAGACACCTTTTATTTCAGGAATGTTGGTGGTGATGCGCGTTTCCAATGCTGCATACATGTTTGCGAATAAACTGTTCATTTTTGCTGATTTAAGTATTTAATAGGACAGTATTTATCCTGGTGATAAATCATCTGTTTAATAACAGCAAATTTCCATGGAATAAGCCTCTTTTTGAAACGCGCTTTTAATGATTAAACAATCTCTTGTCAATGATTATACAATGATTGTTTAATCATTGTTTCCCGATTTTTTAAGTGCCCGGATAGGTTGTTTCTTTGTATTGTTAATCACCTGTAACGATAACAGGCACCCCAAAAAAGAACCGGACATAGTACATAAGGTGTAAACAAAAAATGGGGACATGATGACGAATGTGAAACTGATAATAGTGAGCACCGTATGGAACTACTGAATATATTATTACAAATTGATCCTGCCGGGAATATCTGGCAGCGGCTCGGCGATCAGGCCTTTTCGATATTAGTGCTGGTGGTAATCGCCAGGATATTATGGAAACGCCAGATCAAACTGGAAGATCGTCTTACACAATATCTGGATGAAGACAGAGATAAGATGATGGGCGTTATTGACAACAACACCAAGGTGATGGAGCGGCTGGAAGAAGTACTCGACAGTAATCACCCCAAAATGTGAGCGATGAGACGCATTGATTTTATTGTCATCCATTGTACGGCCACCCCGCAGGATACTAAGCCAGCTGCCATTCAGCAGTACTGGAAACAACAATTAAAATGGAAAAGTCCCGGCTATCATTATCTGATAGACAAGTTCGGCGCTTCCATTCAGTTAGCAACGGAGGACCGTATATGCAACGGTGTTGCCGGGCATAATGCCTACAGCATTCACGTTAGCTATATCGGTGGCGTAGACGCAGCAAACAAACCGTTGGATAACCGGACAGACGCACAGCGTAAAACCATGAGAGAACTTGTATCCCGTTTAAAGCAACAATACCCCGAAGCGCGGGTGCAGGGACACCGGGACTTTCCATTTGTTAAAAAAGCATGCCCCAGTTTCGATGCACGCAGAGAATTCGAAGATTTATAAACCCTATACCTATGTCTTTTTGTAAAAAAATGAGATTGAAAATCAAATGGGCTTTACAGCAGTTTGATGAGCATATAGACGAATATGCGACAGAGGCGCTGCGCATCACAAAAGCTGTGAAGCGTGCACTGGAAAGCCCATTGGCAGATGTCCTGGAGACCATCATCCCCGGAGATACGGATACCCTGCTGAAGAATAAAATATTGCAGGCGCTGGAAACAGGTATTCATACCCTCAGCATTGTACAAACCTGCCAGCAGCAACCTACGGTAGAGGAGAAGCTGATTTGTTTTGTAACAGAGCTCAGAAAAACATCTCCGGCCTTACAGGAAGCGATATTGCAAAAGCTGCAAAGCATAGTGTTACGTGAGCTGGATGGCAATACCAAAAAACAACACCTGTACGATCTGTTCAGCCAGGCTAAATACAGCAGCGTCAAATAACAATTTCAACATCCATAAATAACTGCATCCTGCCAGCAAAAAAACACCAAAGGAGGTGATTGGACAAGTGCGGATGTAAACAAGTACAATGATTAAAATAGACTAAAATGGGATTACCAAAAGTAGAAGTTAAATTAGGAAATGGCAACCTCGGTAGAAGTGTTGCAACTGCTGATGGTGTAGCAGGACTGGTACTGACCGGTGTAGCCGCCACCGGCCTTCCGTTAGGCACGCCAAAAGTTATCTTCAGTTTAAACGACGCGGAGAACCTGGGCATCACCAGCGCCGGTACCAACGCCAGCGCATACCGCCACATTAAAGAGTTTTATGACCTGGCAGGTGAAGGCGCAGAGCTGTACATTATGCTGGTGGCCGATACGGTGACGCTCACCCAAATGGCCGATCTGGCAGACGCCAACAGCGCTAAAAAACTGCTGGACGCCGCACAGGGCCGTATCAGATTACTGGGCCTCACCAGAAAACCGGCTGCCGGCTACACACCGGTATTGACCGACGGTATCGATAAAGACGTACTGGACGCCACTACCAAAGCACAGCAACTGGCACTGGCATTCGCCGCCCAGTACAAACCCGTTCGCATCCTGATTGAAGGCCGGGCAGTAGATACGGAAAATATCGCCCAGTTAAAAGATCTCCGCACTCTTTCCGCCAATCATGTAGGCATCGTGATCGGTAGTACTGTGAACGATGCAAGTGCCTCTGTAGGCCTGGCATTGGGCCGTGCTGCGGTGATTCCTGTACAGCGCAACCTGGGCCGCGTAAAAGATGGCGCTTTACCCGTACTGGAAGCTTTCGTGAACACCAAAAAAGTAGAAGATTTTACTGCTGCTGATCAGGTGCATGACAAAGGATATATTTTCCTGCGCGCATTTGTTGGCCGCTCTGGTTATTACTTCAATGATGACGCTACCTGCGCTCCTGCAACGGACGACTATAGCCAGCTGGCACTGGGCCGTGTGATCGACAAAGTGACCCTGCTCTGCTATCAGACGTATCTCGAAGAACTGAACGATGAAATAAAAGTAGATGCACAAGGCAGAATCAGCGTGCCGGTGATCAAGTACCTGCAGGGTAAAATCGAAAACGCTGTCAACACTGCGATGGCAGAAGAAATCAGCTCCTTTAGCGCCTATATCAATGCTGACCAGAACGTTATCAGCACGGGTAAAATCACGATCGCTGCATCTGTTGTTCCGGTAGGATATACCAAACAGATTGAAGTGTTGCTGGGCTTTGAAAATCCTGCGCTGAACAAATAAATCTGATTGTATAATATTTAAAAGTCTAAAATATGTTTGATAGTAAAGAATGTACCTGGGCCAATATGAAAGTGGTGGTAATGGGACAGGAGTTAACCGGTATCAGGGGCATTAAATACAAATTGTCGCAGGAAAAAGAACACCTGCATGGCGCTGGCGACGAGCCCATTGGCATCCAGCGTGGCAAACGCACCTACGAAGGGGAGATCAAATTGCTGAAGTTTCAGTTCGACCGGCTGGTGGACATCGTTCGCCTGGCCCAGGGAAGAGATCTGCTCGATTTCAGTGGCGACATCGTAGTGGCTTATGTGAAAGAAGATGGTTCCCTGCCACGTACCGATCTGATTAAAGGTTTCCAGTTTAAAGAATTTGAGAAAGGCTGGGAACAGGGTGCCAAATTCATGGAGATCACCCTGCCTATTATTTTCATGGGCCTGCAGCAGAATATCTAATCATCCATTTTGAGTATTCATCATTATCAATATTAAAATCATGACAATAGAAAAAGCAGTAAAGATCACAAATGAGCACATTCAGGCCTGGAAAGAAAAGTATAAAGATGTCTTCAAACTGACTGCTGCTGATGGTAAGGTCGGGTATTGCAGAAAGCCCAACAGGGACGAAGTGAGCTATGCGATGACACTGATTTCAGGTGATCCGCTGGCATACCACGAAACAATTTTGAAAGCCACCTGGTTGGGCGGTGATGAAGCGATAGTGGAAGACAAGTCCTATCTCTACGGTTTGGGCGCACAGCTGGACAAGCTGCTGGATGCAAAAAAAGTAGAAGTGGAAAAGCTCTAAGCGAGGCGTCCGGCGATTTTGAAAGTAATCCGCTGGGTTATATACAAACGCTGTTTGAATATTATTTGCCGCAGGTAGACACCTCGCAGCTGACAGATGCGCAATGGGCGCAGAAGTTCGCGCAACTGCATGATATAAGGCAAAAAGAGTTAAAAGGACAGTCCATCAGATAAGGGCTGATCTGAAAGTAAAGTAAAAAAGAGTAACGATATGAGCGTAGGATTTGGAGAGATGAACGAAGCTGCTATTGCTGCGTTTGGCAAGGTGTCTGATTGGCAGCGAAAGGTGATTGCCAACAATGGCACCATGAGCATGTCCATCGGGGAAATTCAGAAAAAGCTGGAGAAGATAGAAGCCTTACGCAACAGTTCCAAATCCATGACCTCAATTGTTGCACTGGATAGGGTAAAGGCTGGTTTGCAAGGCAGGATCGACAGCGTCAATACATTCAGCAGTACCATCAATGAACTGAATAAGGCTACTGCTGCCGCCAGTGAGATGGCGACGTCACCTGCCCTGTCAGGCCCTGCTGATGCGGCCGGAGAAGGGGGAAAGAAAAAAGGAAAACTGGAATTCGATTTCCCGGCCGATAAAATTATCAGTGGGGCCTCCAGCCTTCTCAAAATGGGCATGGACATCCAACAGACGGAACTGGCGTTTAAGAAGTTCACCGGAAATGCAGCAGACGCCAAGGGAATGATTGCTGACCTACAGGGCATGGGAGCCAGCACACCTTTCAGGACCAATGAACTCATTGCGAATGCGCAGGGGTTAATGGAGAATGGGGTGGCGGCCAAAAATGTGATCCCCACTTTAACAATGCTGGGGAATGTCAGTGGCGGCAACAAAGAGAAAATGGCCGAGCTGGTGAAGACCTACGGTAAAATCACAGAAACCGGTAAGCTCACTTCGGAAACGGTGAAGGAATTGACAGCGGCAGGATTTAATCCGCTGGAGCAAATCTCGGCGAAAACCGGTATTGAAGTGGAGAAGCTGGAGAAGCGCCTGAAGGCCGGAAAAATTTCAGCGGAACAACTGACCACCGTGATGGCAGGTACCGCTTCTGGTAACGGGGCCTTTGCCGACGGCATGAAAGAACAAAGCGAGTCTGCCACGTCCAGATGGGAACAGTTTAACGACATTTTGCAAACTGCCCAGACAACGATCGGATCGGCGTTATTACCTATTGCTACCGACTTTATTAACAACGCCTTGATTCCAATCGCTACCTGGTTGCAAACCGCGGCGGTATGGGTCTCTGAAAACTCCACCTGGCTGGGCGTCCTTGCTTCCATGATCGGAAGCCTGGTGATCGCCTATAAATTATGGGAGATGGGACAGGCGGCGGTGAATTTTGTTATGAGCATTAGTACTGTTGGTCTGATAGTAGGAGGTATCATTGCTTTGGTGGGGGCCGTTATTTATTGCTGGAACACTTTTGCCGGATTCAGAGGCATGATACTGGGCGTATGGGAAGGGCTAAAAGGTCTCGCCATGCTGATAGGGCATCTCGTCATCGATAGTATAATGGGAATGGCGAATGGCATAACCGGGATTATTAAGACGATCCAACTCATGCTCAAAGGTGAATGGAAGCAGGCCTGGGAAGCTGGAAAAACAGCTGTCTCCGATCTGACAGGGTTCACTGCTTTAAGAAATGCTGCTGATAATGCTGTAAAGATCGGTTCAGCCGTTAAAGATGGATTTGAAAAAGGCGCGGGCGCTCCCAAAATAAAACTGGGCAATCCGCTGGGAATTCCAAAGGTGCCGGAAGGCTTTACCGGAGCCGGCAATACGGCCAGTGGTGGAAAAGCCGATAGCCCAAAAGCGCTAAGCGGCCTGAACACGGCGAAAGATAGGGCAGAAGGTATTACCGGTGGTGGTAACAAGAATATTATCATCAACCTACAGAAATTGTTTGATAACATCAATATCAGCACCACCCAGCTGAGAGAAGGAGTGAACGACGTGGAGCAAATGGTAACAGAAGCCCTGCTTCGTGTATTAAATAGTGCAAACGCCATCAACATATGACAAGCAAGCTACTTTTAGAGAAATACTTTAAAGATGTCTGGAATTACAATCCACCACCTTTTGATATCATACATAAGCCGGGTAATCCAACGAAAGGAGGTAAGGCCTCGTCTTATTATGGAAGGGAACAGTTCGGCCGACCGTATTTTATGCCGGTAAGTCTCGGCCCCAATCCATCGGGACCGGCATTACAACTTCGTAATCCTGTTATAAAAATATCCGGCCGCAAAACAATTGTGGAAACATCCATGGTAAATAGCATCGGTACCGTAAAAGAGCTGATTAGCAGAGAAGATTACAAAATTAATATTAAAGGAATTATTGTCAGGGAAGATAATATGTTTCCTATTAATGAAATCAAGGAGCTTGATGACTACTACAAGCGAAATACGGTATTGTTTCTCAGAAGTGTGTTGACAGATCTTTTTTTGGATAAGGGGCAGGTTGTCATGACAGACCTTACCTGGCCCGAACTCGTGGGAATAGAGAACGTAAAGCCGTACGAAATAAATCTGGTTAGTGATAGTCCCTTTAAACTTTTTTTAGATAATGTTTAAACTTACCTGCAAAATACGAATAGGTCAGCACTTCTTCACGGACGTAAATGAAGTGAAAGTAAAAAGGAGTATTTATTCTTTCGTAGATACCGCCACTATACGGATCCCTACTTCTGCCGTGCTGTATAAAACGGGCGAATTGACTACCGCATCAATACTTGAACCAGGAGATAACACCAGAAGTGGAAAATCTGCTTTTTCGGAAGAGGTGATGGAAAGAGCGGCAAGAAGAGTGGCGGAGAAAACAGGATCGTTCTTTAAGGTCGGAGATGCAGTGGAGATATGGTTAGGCTATGATGATGAAAATGAACTGGAGTTTGAGGGTTTCGTAAGCAGAATAGATTTTACCACACCCTGTGTGATCGAATGCGAGGGGTATAGCTGGCAGCTACGAAACAAGGTAATTACACAGGAATTTCCGGCCTTGAAGAAACTGCAGGAATATCGTGAAAAAGATCCTACATACGAGAACCCGCCTAAAACGACCGTTAAGGACGTACTGAATTTCATCCGTCAAGGTACGGATATCGTGCTGAGTGATAAGATCCCAAATATCCCACTTGTAAAAATGAGCTTCAATGGTGAGACAGGATTGGAAGCATTGGAAAAATTGAAAAGAGAGGCTTTTGTTACCATCTATTTCAACGGGCCGGAATTATATGCCGGGTTGAAGGATTTACAGCCAGGGAAACAGGCCGTCCGTAACGAGAACAGAAAATGGACGGGGAAAAGGTTTGAACCCCTGAAATATAAGGAGATCAAAGACCCTGTGAGGTATGGTATTGGTTTGAATCTTGTCAGCAGCGAACAATTGAGATATAGGAAGGCCATTGATGCCCCCTTAAAGGTGAGAGTGATCCATTTTACCAATAGAAACGTTGCAGAAGAGGTGACAGTTGGCGAAAGGGGCGACATCAGGACGTTTTATGTACCCGATGTGGATCCGGACAAAGAGTTGAAAGGGCCGAAGGGGTCGAAAGAGTTGAAAGGTTTGAAAGAAGTGGCGCTCAAAAGACTGAAAGAGTTAAGTTATGATGGTTATGATGGGAAAGTGACAGCCTTTCTGCAACCATTTTCAGCACCAGGGTTTGCCGTATCATTAAGGGATAGAAACTATAATGACCGGGATGGTGTATATGTGCTGGATAGTACGGAGGTAACCTTTGGTACCGGTGGCGCCAGAAGGGTTTGTGGAATTGGGGATAAAATAAGTAAGAAAGATGAACAAACAACAGGCACAACTGGTACAGGGGCTAAGAAAGCTTAGTCAAACACATGCTACCATTATTCCGGCAACGGTACTTGAAGCGGATGAAAAAGCCGGCGTGGTGGACGTACAGCTGGCTACCGGACTACAAATTGCCAATGTCCGCCTGCGTTCCGTTGCGGGTGCGCATGACGGGATAGCGGCTATCCCGCCAAAAGGCTCCAGTGTTTTGATCGGCCGTATCAATGGCAGCGATGACTATGTCGTCATCAGCACCGAAAAAATTGAAAAGGTAAAATACAACGCTGATAAAAAATACATGGAGTTTGACAAAGATGGTTTGTTGGTCAGCAATGGTAACGACACCCTGAAAAAGTGCCTGGATGACCTGCTGGATGAAATCGTGAAAATCTATGCACCCATGAACAAGGCGGCGTTTGTTGCTATCAAAGATCGTTTATCCAAAATTCTAAAATAATACCATGCCACTGAATAAAAGCACATTAGCCGCAGATATTAAAAAGGTATTCAAAGATGTAAAAGATGCAGACGCTGATGAAGAACAGAGCCTGGAGATGTTTTGCAGCAAATTGGCGGAAGCGGTGGATACCTATGTGAAAACCGCGCAGATTAATTACACGGCCGGATTAACGGCGCCCCCTAATGGGGGACCGGTAACAGGCGTTTTTAACGGTCAATTATCATGAAAGATATATTATTTAATAAAGACATCGATCTGGATATCAGCAATGAAGACCTGGTCATCGGCTTTAGCACGTTGCAACATCAGGAAATGCTGCTGATCAATAACAAAGGGTCCTTTAAGGAATTTCCGACAGTAGGCATAGATGCCTTCGGTTACCTGCAGGACAACAACATTGGCGATCTGCTGCGCGAATTGGAAATGCAGTTTGTGGAAGATGGTATGTTGGTAAGATCAGTGGATATTACCGATAAAGGGGAACTAAACATAGACGCAGTATATGGAAACAGTTGATATAAAACCGCATCAGTGCCTGTTGGATATCGCCATGCAGACAAAAGGCGGGATAGATACGCTCTTCGAGTTTGCCAATACGAATGAACTCAGTATTACCGATAATCTGATACCTGGTAAATATTTACTGGTACCGGACGTGGAGGTGACTAATAAGAGAGTATTTCAATATTTAAGGGATAACAGGATCTTCCCCGCCAATGCGTTTACCGCTGAGGACGACGCGGCTATAAAAGGCGGCATCGGGTATATGGGAATACAGATTGATTTCCGGGTAAGTTAAAACCAGACGCAGAAAAAGAGCGTAACAGAACAATATTTATTATGGCAAGAACAATAACTGAAATACAGGAAGATATCATCGGCAGGGTGAAGACATCTGCTACCTTAGCGGGCCTTACCAGTACCAGTAAAACAGCCATCTGGCGCATGTGGACATATGTGGTGGCCGTTACTGTGTGGGCGGTGGAAAACCTCTTCGACCAGCACAAGAACGAAGTGACCAGCCTGATTGATGAACGCTCCCCGCATCACCTGCGGTGGTATGCCAACAAAGCTAAAGACTTTCAGTATGGCGCCGAACTGGTACAGGACGAAGACTACTACGATACCACAGGACTGACAGAAGACCAGATCAACGCCAGAAAGATTGTGACCTTCTGCGCGGTAGTGGAACAAACCAGGGGCTTGAAAATGAAGGTGGCTAAAATGAGCGGAGGCGATCTTGCCCCATTAACCCTGACAGAACTGGACGCTTTCGAGGAATATATGCAGCGCATTAAAGATGCCGGCGTCAATCCGCTGATCGTGGAAAGCCGCGATGCAGACAGCCTCAAGCTCTCACTGAAAATTTATTACAACCCGCTGGTACTGGATAAAGACGGCGTCCGCCTGGATGGCGCTGACTCCGAGCCGATACTGAATTGTATTAAAACCTACCTCAGGAACCTGCCCTTTAACGGCGTATTCGTACTGTCCTACCTGGTAGATGCTTTACAGAAAGTAGATGGTGTGGTGATCCCGCACATCGTACAGGCACAGGCCAGTTACTCTGATGTGCCGTTTACTGCCTTTGACGTGAAATACAGTCCGGATGCAGGTTACCTGAGAATAAAATCGCCGAAGGACGATCTGCATATTGAATACCTCCCTCAAAGTGTAATTATATGAGCAGGATTTACGAAATAGACTTCCCCAAACTGGTGAGATTACTCATGCCTCCCCAGTTGCGCAAGATGAGACATGTGGCATGGCTACTGGCGTTGTGCAATCCGGTGAACTACTTATATCAGCAGTTCAGACGTAACCGGGACGCCAATCTTTACCGGTTAAAAATAACGCCACAGGTAGTATACCTGGAAAGACTTTTAAACGACCGGTACGACATTTCGCTGAGAAGGATTAAAATCAGGGATGGTATGATCTACGAACCGGTTTATCTCTATCAGGAGATTGAACAGAAGCCGGTCTATCTCTGGCAGGAATCCGAAAACAAGCCGCTGTATCTGTACACCGAAGAGGAGGTGGGCAGCAACCCCGTGAGTTTTTATGTGTTCACCCCGCGTAACCTGTCTTTTGACGAAAACGAGATGAGCGCTTTAATCAATAATTACAAATTAGCTGGTAAGACTTATAAAATACAAAGAGCATGAACAGAGTAGAAGAATTAACAAACCTTGGCGGATTCCCGATGACCCAGTATACGCTTGACTTTATGCAGAAGTCTTACCGCGAATCGCTGGGAGCACTGGCCCGGCTGGTAGGTAGCGCGGTAATAGTGTCCGGAATGGAGGATAATGGTAATACTGTGGCGAATGGATGGATCAGTTATAATGGTGAACTGCTGCCGTTTATCGGTGGCGCCAAACAATCCACCTGGATTGTGGAAGAGCTGAAAGAACCCCGGAAATTTGCCGATCTGGTGGACCGTAATGTATATTTTACCAGACAGGCGCGCTTTGCTGCCGGTGGAATCGCCTACAGCAGCTTACAACGAATAGATACCCTGCTGGGATTAAAAGGCACCATCGCCTCGCTGGAAACCAGGCTGGGACAACGCATCGACAATGTCTGGAAAAGAGGGGATGTGATAGAAGTGGATTGCAGTAAAGCCTATTTACAGGCCAATTTCGATAGTTCCGGTTTAGGTATCAATGAAAGGACCGGATGGGCTATCTGTAACGGTGCAAACGGCACCAGAAACCGCGGCGGCCGATTTGCTGTAGGATACGATCCTACCCAGCTGGATTATAACGATCTGGGAAAATTGGGCGGTAAGGACTGGGTGTCCCTGACGGCAGACCAGAACGGCCCGCATAGCCACAATTATACCGCCGTACGGTATGACAATGAAACCTGGGGTGATGGTGCAGAGGAAAACAAATATGGCCCCGGATGGTTACTAAGTCAGGGCAGGCTCGGTAACAACAGCACCACGTCTGTTTCCGGATACGGCTCTCCGCACGAAAACCGTCCACCGTTTTTCGTTACCCTGTGGATTATGAAACTTTAAAGGAAATTATTATGGCCATTCAATCAAGAAATAAACTGAAATCCTGGTTTCAGACGGGTGCATATCCAACACAGGTGCAATTCTGGGAGTGGTTGGACAGTTTTTTACATAAAACGGAAGACCAGATCGGGATCGATAATATAAGCGGGTTGCGACAGCTGCTGGCAGCGAAGGCAGACCAGGAGGCGTATGCCACGCTGTATCAACTGCTCCAGGAAACTATCGCCCGCACGGCTAAAATAGTGCGCACCGATATTACCAGCCCTATGTCCGACAAAGATTTAAATACCCTGTATCCCCAGGCCGCCAAAGGTACACAGGTGATTTGCCCGCAAATTACCGGTGGTGGCGAATTGTATGAGAAGTACGACGACCAGAACGATAGCTGGTTCAGGCTCTACATGACAAAGGGAGCGAGCAACAGTCCGGGCGTAATCATGAACATGGAACTGAATAATTTCGTTTAACCGACACTGTTAAAAGTTGTAATATGAATTTTGAGCTTAAGAAAATCAATTGGATACCAGGTAAAGAAGCTACGCAGTTGCAGGTGATGACGCTGAAGGTCCGTGAAGCAAAGGCCGCTGATGAAGAGCGTAATTATACCACTATCAGCAAGGCATTAATGGTATTGCCTGATGGTACAGTGTTTAATCCGCCGGTTATCAATAACCTGAAAAGCGGGGAGACCTATGTTTTCAGACTGATCAACAATGATCCTGCCGGAGGGAAGCTGGATATGGTGTTTAATGCACCCACTGAATTTAAAACGGCAGCCATTCAGCAGAAATATTATCATAACTCAGAACTGATTTATAGTAAGCCTGGCGGCAGCTTCAGAGATGCTATGCTGCCAATGAAAATCGGCGCGTATTATTCATTGGAGTATTCCATGAATGACTGGTTCGGAAATTTTACGAACTGTAGTTCCAGTGGCAGTACGGTAAAGGTGCTGGATAGTATCGGCGTGAAAGTGGTGAAGAAAGGAGATGGTGTCATTGTGCCCATCACCCTGGCGGATATCACCAGTAACACCGGAAATAAATATTATTCCATTGGCGTGCACTTTTATGTGGCGGCGGCAGATTTGCCTGCTACCGGTGAATGGCCGCTCATTTCGGCAATGGCAAGTGGTGAAAACGGGATATATGTGTATGTAGACTGTGCAACACGTAAAATTCGGTGGAGGCACAAAAGTGCTGCAGCAACGGAAGAGATCATCAGTAGCGGGACTATTACCCCCGACAGCTGGAATAAAATACTGGTGTTTCGGGCAGTGGACCCTGCACAGTCCAAAATGTGGCTGAACTATGTGGACACATCTACCGGGCAATTCACCAATGCTTCTGCCTTTGTGGATACCGGTCTCCATAACCTGGAAATTGGCAATAAAACGGTGGATAACAGTACTGTCATGAGTGCGGTGGGCGGAGTATTCAAATATGTTTATTTCACGGACGTCATCATGGACGGGAATATAGCCGGGAAGTACCAGGATCCCCCTTATCCTGCCGGTATCCTGGAAGACTATAACAATCCCGCCAATAAATACAGGATACTCCGGAAAAATATGATCGTCCTGGACAACAATCGCATTGTATGTACCGTACCGCCCGACGCTCCGGTGGGCCGCAAGAAATTTTACATAGAAAACAGCACCGGCGTAACGACGCCGATGGACATAGAGATATTGCCCGATGCAAAGGCATTGGCCCCAATTGTGGCTGATTTTGAAAACAATCCCACGGAGGCCGGACGTACCGTCGTCAACGCATTTTACCCGATGGCAAAGGCCTGGGGCGGCGCCAACGGCGGGGTGGCCCCTGAAAATATCTATCTGCAGGATGGCCTGTTGGTGTTTGAGGCACATGGTGATTCGTACGATGGGGAGTTGCAGGGTTATAACAGAGACGGCAGTCCCAAAACCCATGACATCCCCAATGACCCGCAGTACGGTAGTCTCTGGACGACCAGAGTCGGTGCAGTGATGTCTACGAAGGAATATTGCGGCTATGGCAGCTATAGGATCACAGCGAAGTTACCGGAAAATATAGGCGTAGCACCCGCCTTCTGGACTTTCCACTACGGGGAAGTATATCCGCAGGACCCACGCTATGAACAGCTGCTGGCACAGGGTTTACACCGACAGGGAAGTTATGGCGATGGTTATTACATCGTTGAAAACAACGAAATTGATATTGAGCTGCCCAGTCATAATGCTATGTATGTTTTCGCTACCGTGGCCGAAATGCTGACGCCTAACTACAACATCGTGTGGAATGGTGAACTGGTGGCCGTTGCCAGTGATCCGGACTTTTCCAAAAACGGGACGTGGAAACTCATAAATGCCGCGAAACCCAATCTGCCGGAGAGCTGGGTGAAGGTCAATGATGAAATACAACGCCTTCATCAGCCTACCAAAACAAATATGAAGTGCAACAACTGGAAAGGTGAGCTGGGCGGCGGTAACGGCTTTACATTTGGCACCGATCCCTTCCAGGATGAATACCTGGCCATGCTGACCAGCCTGGATAAAAATGTGTGGGACGGTGAGTTCCATGAGTTCCGGTTCGACTGGTATGCCAACAAGGTCGAGTTTTTCGTGGATGGTGTAAAGGTACAGGTGAATAATCATTTTGTGCCGGATGTGCCAGGCAGATGGACCGTAGGGCTGTGGTTCCCTTCCAAACCGGACCGCAATGAACCCTGGAAAGTAGACCCGCTGGGCGCATGGGCTGGCCCTGTGGCAAACTGGAGATATCAGAAGATGCAGGTAAGCCGTTTGTCTTTTGATCCGTTTACGGATGCTGTGGCCGGTGGCGCCAACCGGTTAGTAGGAGAAACCTATCCTTTTGCCGGCTTTAAACAATTTGTATAATACTGTTAACCCCTTTTTAAAATATTGAGTAATGAAAAAACTATCAGTAGAGATCTTGCCAAATAAAGTAATTCATGCTAAATGGGAAGAGCCCTATTATAACGCGCTCGGAGAAATGGTCGGATATGGAAATCCGATGCGTCGTGCCCTGACGCCCGATTCATTGGCAGACAGGGCATTTGTGGAACAGGAAGGCGGAGAGCTGGAGGCTTATGCAAACATTGCCTGGAAAGACCTGCCGCTGCCCGCGCCGGCAGAAAACGGTGGCGCCGGAATGTAATCGTTGCAGCCAACTGATGGTTAATGTTATCCCTTTCAATGTACTCTAAATAATTCAGCCTGCACTGATCATTCATCCACGGAGAAAGATGATACCGGTTGGCTGTCTCAATAAAAAAATATGGCTTTACAAAACAGAAACAGGCTTAAATCCTGGTTTGAAACAGGAGATTACCCCACCCAGCAACAATTTTGGGATTTGATGGATTCTTATTTTCATCTGACCGAAGACCAGCTGGCCATCGATAATGTAAACGGGCTGCGGGCATTGCTGAACGCTAAGGCCGACCAGGAAGCTATCGCCAATCACGTGGCTAATCAGAACAATCCGCACGGTGTGACAAAGGCACAGGTAGGCCTGGGCAATTTGCCCAACGCCGTGTCTGATGCTACCGACCAGAACAAATCTGATGTACTGGCTACAAGCGCGGCGGTATACCAGTTGGCCGACAACATGAAACAGCAGGGCAATTCACTCAGATCTGAAATGGACGAGAAACTGCTCACAAAAGCGGACCTGGACACCGCCACCGGTAAAATACTCATATCGCAACTGCCGGACGCCGTTTTAGGCAATGTGAAATTCAAAGGCTTTTATGCTGCGGTAAAGAATCTGGTCAGCTCTTCGGATACTACCATTGATGGTAAACCATTACCAGCTGCCAGTGCTGCCAACCTGGGTTGGTATTTTCTGATCAACGAAGCCGGTAACTACAATGGCGAAGCCTATAAAACCGGCGACTGGATCATCAGCAACGGCAGTAGCGGTTGGAAAAAAGTGAGTAACACCGATGCGGTGGTTTCAGTGAATAATAAAATCGGCGCCGTTGCACTGGATAAAACAGATGTGGGACTAGGCAATGCAGACAATACAAAGGACATAGATAAACCCGTTAGCACTGCCCAGCAAGCCGCACTGAACCTGAAAGCGAATAATGCGGAGGTAGTCCACCTCACGGGCAACGAGACCGTAGGAGGCGAAAAAACGTTCGGTAATTTTGCTTTCTTCAATTCCTCTATCGCTTTAAGTAAATCTGGTGGCTATAAAAATACAGGCAGCGGATATGCCATCTATGGCAGTAATGCCGGACTGGCCATTAAAGACTCTGCCTTGTCTTACGACAGCTATCTAAAATTTTCCAATACAGGCGCCCGGACATTTAACTTCCCCGATAAAAGCGGCACGATTGCTTTAACAACGGATCTCCCGGCTTACGAAGAAGGGACCTGGACGCCTACTTTCGATACCTCTTCGTCTCCGGATTATAAAATATGGAGGTTTGACCAGGCCAGGTATGCAAGAATCGGAAAGATAGTGGTGATCACACTGGAAATTTTATTACAACGTTTTCAGGTGACCTCCGGTCTGCATCTCCTTATTTTCAAAGGATTGCCCTTTGTGCCTGCATCAACTTCATTACGCGGATTTGATAATGCCAGCTCAGGCCCGGATACCAACATAAAACGTTATGCAGATGTTACAAGCATCAATTTCATCAGGTTTTGGGATACCATATATAATACGGCAAAACAGGATGATGTGGTATGGATCAGACATTTGCATACCTATATGAGCATTTAATGTGAGAGGGGATGTGTAGCGATGAGAAGGCCTGCGGGGTAGGGGCCTTCTCTTTTTGTGTTTGTACCTATCAACCTGCCGGGTGTTTTCTTAACGAAAGCATAATATTACCGCAATAAACCGCACCCGTATTGAAAATCCCGTGGTGACGGAATGCGGTCTCTCCGCATCCCTCCGGCATTTGAAATAAAAAGATGTTTACTTTGTGGCAACTTTATGAGCGCCAGACGTACAACTGCCATGAATGATACCGACCTTTTGCTTCGTATCCAATGCTCCGATATGAAGGCATTCGATTTGTTGTACAATCAATACTGGCATCCCTTGTTCAGCTTCGCCAATAAACTGCTCCGCTCTTATGATGATGCACAGGATATCGTGCAGACGGTATTTGTTTCCATCTGGGAAAGGCGCGATACCATCACCATACAGCAATCCCTCGAGAGTTATCTCTTCCAGGCGGTACGGTTTCAGTCAATTAAGAAACTGGAATCACTGCTAAGTTCACCCGAACAGATCGACCGGATTCAGGAAGACCTGCTGCCGGTATTTGACGGTATCCTGAACCGTTTACAGGAGCAGGATCTGTCCAGGCAAATACAAAAGGAAATAGCCGGGCTTTCTCCCCGCACCCGCGAAATTTTCCTGTTAAGCAGACAATACAAACTCAGTATTGGCGAGATCGCGCTGAAACTGAGCATCTCGGAACAAACCGTTAAGAATCAGCTACACATTGCCTTGAAGGCCTTACGGCATAGCATCGCCCTGGTGCTCATCTTTTACGCCAATTAATTTGGTAACAATTCCTTAACCTGCTTTCACCGGTACTACCCATCCGCTTTCAGCACATACTAATAGAGAATCGACTATTATGATGCAGCTGCAGCGGTTAAAAAACATTGTCAGTAATTATTTGTCCGGCCAGTCTTCAACAGAAGAAAAAGCTATCGTTGAGCACTGGTTCAGGGAGGCGAAGGAGGCATCTGATAAAGATACCGACCATGGGCAATACAATGAGAGAAAGATGATCGCCTTACGAAATATTAAGGCTGCTATTCAAATGAACCCCGGAAAACAGTATCGTCTGAGATGGGCCATGGCAGCTTCTGTAATCAGTGTCATCTTCGCGGGGTATTTGTTCAGAAATAACCTCCGGAATATCATGGGTGCGCCGGCCATGTATACCGTGGTGACCAACCAGCACCAGGTCCGGGAAATAATATTGCCTGATAGTTCCGTGGTGGTATTGAATGTCAACAGCCGGCTTCGTTATCCCGAAAAATTCAATAGCCACAGAAATGTTGAGCTCAGTGGGGAAGCTTTTTTCGACATCCGTAAGAATTCCACGGCGGCGTTTACCGTAAAAGCATCACATCTGGATGTGAAGGTATTGGGAACATCATTTGTGGTGTCAGACGATCGTGCCACTGAAACAGCCCGGGTGACGGTTAAAACGGGACGTGTTCAGGTAGTTGTTCCGGATGCGCGGCAGGAACCGCTTTCCATATTGTCAGCCAGCCAGCAATTTACGTATGCCGTTCGGCGCAGGGAAGGAAAAACAGAAAGGGACGTCGCTGTTAATACTGAATGGACCTCGCAATTGCTGGTATTCAGAAATACGCCATTAAGAGAGGTGTTTGCAGCCATGGAAGGAAGTTTACAGGTGAAGATCGTTTCCCGCAACGAGGAAATTAACAAGCGCACTTTTACCGGATCTTTTTTGAAAGAGGATGACATAGCCGGAATCCTCAACATCCTGTCCCTTTCTTATGGGCTGAAAATAAAGCAAACTGGTAACCTGATCGAGGTGAACTAATTCCGATACATATAAGAACGAAAATTTTTTAAATCATGATCAATGATGGAGGGGAACTTATGCCCGTAACTAAACGAAAAAAAATGAAAAAAGAGATGGTCATTCACATTTACCGGATGTTATGGAAGAGAGAATATTTACTCCTGTTGCCTTTGTTGCTGTTGTTTGCTGTATTGGGTTTCGGGCAGGATGGCGTCGGAATGGCAAAATATGATATTTCATTTTCAGAGAATACACTGGAAGAATGTATCGATGTACTGCAAAAACAAACCGGTATGCGGATCTTTTACGAGGCGTCTGAAGTAGATAAAGTAAAGAGGCGATATACCAGGAGTTTCCGTCAGGCGACATTAAAAACAATTGCTGGTTATTTGCTGGACAATACTTCGCTGGCATACAATATCGTGGACAATAAAAAGATGGTGATAGGCAGAAAGCTGCCTGCTGTGGATACACATACGCAACATGAAACAGATGCTTCGGGTGAAGCATATATCATCAAAGGCCGCGTAGTGGATTTTGAAACCGCTGCGCCATTGGCCGGTGCTTCTGTTAAGCTGGATGGTGCATCCAGGTCCACCGTCAGCGATAATAAAGGGTATTATGCCATTAGCGGAGTGAAGGCCGGCGAATATACGTTGCAGGTAACGTATATCGGCTACTCGTCTTTTATGGAGCCGGTCCGGCTGAGTAATAGTCTCACCTACGACGTGCGTATGCAGGCCGGTGGTGGAGCGTTGGGAGAAATTGTGGTCAGCGCGGCCGGCAGGAAAGTACATAACGTAGCGCATACCACCGACAGGAAAGTATTGGAGAGCATCAAAAGCGCGCAGTCAGTCGTGTCGGGGATTTCCTCCCAACAGATTTCCATGAGCGCCGACCGCAATGTGGCCGAGGTGGTGAAGAAAATCTCCGGCGTAACGGTAAAAGACGACAAATTTGTCATCATCCGCGGGATGAATGAGCGATACAACCTGACCTACCTCAATGGCAACATCGCTCCCAGTACGGAGCTATACTCCAGGGCTTTTTCGCTGGACCTGCTCCCGAGCAGGATCATCGACAGGATCATGGTATACAAATCTCCGGCACCCGATCTGATGGGCGATATGACGGGAGGCGCTGTCAAAATATTTACCAAAGATGCAAAAGCGGTAAAACATTTTGATGTAGAGCTGCAAATGGGATATCGGCCAGGTACTACTTTCAATGGTAAATTTATGACCTATCACGGGAGCGGTACGGATTTCCTCGGTTTCGACAACGGCGTCCGGAAATTGCCTGCTACTGTACCGGGCTATGGTGACTTCACCAGGGCCGGCATTTCCCAGAAAGAGTACGCGCAAAGCTTCAGTCCTTATCTGCAATATGGTTACAAGACGGCGCTGCCGATGCTGCAGTTGACGGCCAATTACTATAATACATTTAAAATCGGCGGTAAAAGTCTGGGTATGCTGAGCTCCCTGAGCTATAAGACAGAAAGCCAGCAACTGGATATAGATCGTGCTGCCAGTTTTTGGGGAAGCGATGGCAACGGCAGGCGCACCCATGAAACGACCCGCGAATCCCAAAGTATGGAAACCGTGCAGCTGAACCTGCTACAGAATTTTACCTATAAGCTGCGGGATAGTAGCCGGCTGTTTTTTAAAAACTATTTGTTGCAACAGGGACAGGCTACTACCGTGGTACGCACGATTAAAAACAACCAGTATGTGGTGGGTGATGCAACAACAGATCTGACGCACCTTACCGGTGTAAACTGGAAGGAGCAGACCTATGGTTATAATGTATACGAACGCAATATCATTTTAGGGTATACCCAACGATTTTTATACGCTGCCAACTTCGGCGGGGAGCATTATTTTACAAAAGGTAAACAGCTGCTGGAATGGAACCTGGGCTATACCTTCAGTCGTCAACTGATACCAGACCAGCGGGTGGTCCGTTTTAATCAGAACCGCCAGGACGGAGGAGGCGCCAGAGGATTCGGACAAACAGAGGACCTCGGCTGGGTGGCTTCTTACCGGTACATCAAAGGTCCTGACGATATAGAAAACAGAAATAATAATCTGGAACGGGGAATGATATCGCGCACCTGGTCGCGGAACAATGAAAATGTTTACAACGGTGCTGTTGACTATACCCATAAAATAATGCCCTGGATGACCGTTAAAGCCGGTACCTATCAGCAATGGAAGTCAAGGGTGTTATTTCGCCGCGCCTATACCCTGAACGAGGGTGATCTGAACTCCGCCGGCTATCCGGAAAACGCGAATGCTACCATCGGGAGCAATGGCCAGTACATGGATTTCAACAAGGTATTCTTCACAGAGCAGGACCTGGGAAAAGTCTGGAGCACAGATTATCTGAAAGACGATGGCAGCGCGCTGAAAGTGTTTGACCGTACCAGCGGTAGTGACGCCTATACCGCCACGGAACAGCTCAACGCCGGTTATGTAGCGCTTAGTCTCCTGCCGCTGAACGGTAAGCTGGATATTTATGGTGGTGTGAGAGTGGAATATGACCGTCAGCAAGTAGCAGGCGCCATACCTGGTTCTAATCAGGGCAGCATCAACTATCCTGTATTGGTAGATAATAAAACCACTGACTATCTTCCTTCGGTAAACATCAGCTACCGGCCTGTTCAGCAGTTGGTGGTCCGCGCAGCATACGGAAAAACCGTGAACCGGCCGGAGTTCCGGGAGTTATCGCCCTATAAGGAACTGGACCAGCTGAACAATCAGACGGTGCAGGGTAATCATCTTTTAAAACCAGCCAATGCTACTAACTATGATGCGCGCATAGAATGGTATCCCCGGAACAACGATAAGGCAGAGACATTCAGCGTGGGCGTTTTTCATAAAGAACTGACCAGCCCTATCGAAAGAATGATTACGCGCAATCTCTATTTCGGCGGCCCTGCCAGCATCAGTTTTGGCAATGCGGATAAAGCAGTCGTACAGGGAATTGAAATCGACCTGCGTAAAAACCTTGGATTTATCCCGGCACCCTTTTTTAGGAATCTTTCCTTCATCGGTAACCTGAGCCTTATCAAAAGCGAAGTAAATAAAAGTCTTGATACTTCCGTGCTCAGAAATCCCGATCCTGCGATGAACCCGCATTATTCCCGACAGCTACAGGGACAGGCGCCTTATGCATTGAACCTGGGCTTATATTATGACAATGCAGGTACAGGAACTAAACTGGCGCTCTCCTGGAATAAGATAGGCCCACGTATTTATGCCGCGGCCAACGGCGCGCCATTCAGCGTGAAATACCAGGGCACGGTGCCGGTGGTGGTACAAGGCAACCAGGGAAGTCTGATAGAACTGGAACGGGAGGCGCTGGACCTGGCGTTGACACAGCGTATCATCAAAAGCCTGCAGGTCAAGTTCAGCGCCCAGAATATCCTCAATCAGCCGGTCCGGATGGCAGAGGATGAAAACTTTACCTACAAGTACGAAAAAGCGCGCATAAAGCGCACCGGTGATGCCTATCAAAGTGATACCGATGGCGACATGATCAGCAGTGAATATAAACCCGGCAGCCATTTTATTTTATCGGTGACCTATTCGTTTTAACATTCAATTCCATCTACATGAAGTATAGCATCATACATCAGTTAACAGGACTGTTACTGGGGAGTTGCTTATTGAGCTCCTGTTATAAAACAGATAATTTCAAAAACACGCTGGATACCTTACCGCAGGTAAGCTATCAGACAGGATACAGCTATCGCGCCAGTTATACCGTTGGCGATACCATGACTATAACAGGCAGACTACAGCCTAACAATGGGCTGAAGATAAAGATTGGTCAGGAGGATGCAGTGATTGTGGTGGCAGACAGCCTTCACTTCAGGCCTTTCACCGGCGACAGTGCCAACATCCCCATGGATTGGGTGAAAGTGCTGATAACGGATAACATGGGCTCCGGCGCCAATATTCCGGTAACCATTACTTCGGGAGGACATACCATTAACGCGGCAAGTATCAACATCTATGGACGCTATGGCGAAGGCAGTTTTAAAAAGGGACTGTCACTTGCGGTACATGCTGATGTGACCAGCCCTTACAATGTATTCCTGCATTGTGTCAATGGGAAAGGAGACCTGTACTTTTATGAAGTTACCACCGGTAATCTTCAGCATATTAAGAAAGATGGTACCACCGAAACGCTGCTGACAAACGAACAGTTGACCGGCGGATTGTATCATATTAAAACGTTTACAGCCGGCGGAGTGAATCCACAGGGAACAAAAGCCTGGGTATCCGTGCAGACAGATACGAGCTTCATTTTTGCGGAAGCCGACCTGGCTGCTAAAACCGTCAAAGTATTAAACCATACCCACACCTATACCGCTCCTTATTCAGGCGAAATCGGGCAGGTGAATGTGAAGGTGAAAGCCATCTACCCTGACAGCAAAGGCAATGTCTTTGTGGTGACGCCCGGCCTGCTGTGGGGACAGGAAAAGGATTATGGCGCCGTGGCAAAATACAACAGTGCAGATGGTATGTTGAGTTATCAGTTCCGGACAGGCATGTCGCCGGCGGAGCTGCCGGGAGTGGACATGAGTGATCCGGAGAATCCTTATACACCGGTATTGCCGCTTATACTGCCGGATGAATCAGTGATGTACGTACCGGGTTACAACAAACTAATGCTATACGATCTGCAAAGCAGGGCAATGATCAAAACGGTAAAAATACAGGGAGAGCAGACAGGCATCTTACCTAACAGTTACACCGGTGCTTTGAGTGGTGTCAGAATTAATTTCAACAGTTACCTGGGAAACAACAGTGCTCCGGAAACCGGTTTCGGCTTTTTACCCCGGCCGGGCCGGAAGCTGATATTCCTGCTGTATCAGTATCTGGATGGAAAACCATTAGGTATGGGCAGTGGGAATATGGCACCGTTGGTAGGCGGCCCCAAATGGATGGCCTTTGATTTTACAGAAGACCGTACCTATCAATATGCACCGACAGCCGATTTGTCCGGCTTTGCCTTTGAACCTTTTGACGCGCCCGGTAAACCGAGAAGCATATTCTCTGATCAGTTGCTGAATTACGATGAGGAAGGTCATTTGTATGCCACCGCCGATGGACGTAAAAAAATTGTAAAGACCATTTTAAAATAACATCATGAGAACACGTTTCTATGTGCTTGTCGGGTATTGTATGGTGATGCTGATATCGGCCTGTAATAAGGAGATACAGCCGGTGGTGCCCGAAAACGGGAATAGCAGCAAAGCGAATTTTTATTCTTCTTCCGATGTGCTGGCATTATATAATATGGGAGGCATCGGGTTGTTTGTGGATGTTCCGGTGGTGAAAAGAAGTGGAATGATTCCTTTTTTAAACCTGAGTTCCAGCCCGCAAAAACTGGAATATCCCACCGTATACAGTTCGGTGCCGGCCATTGTGTATACCAGTTTTAGGGATGGTGCGCATCAATTCCGGTTTAACTATATGGTCCCCGATACTGCTACTACGATGGAAGGTATCCTGCCCAACAGGATGCTGATCGATAGTGCCGTTACGCTTAATCGCGGTGCGCAGGCGCTGTTTTATCTCGCAGATAAACCGTTGACGGCAGAAGAGCAGGAACCCGCTTTTCAATTACTCCGGGTACAATTGAATGGAGCTTCCCAAACCGATACCAGTATGGTTGCGCTTTATATACTGCATCAGGCGCCAGATGCAGGGCCGCTACGTTGCCGCAGCGTATCGCGCGACGGCAGTCTGAATGAGGCGAAAGTGCCGGGGATACTCACCTACGGACAAGCCACCGATATCATCCTGTTCAATACTAAAGAGGCATCGAACGGACTTTTGGGCCTGCGTTTCTACGATGCCGTTACGGGGCAGGAGCTGATAAATACTGCCGTGCCGGCCAATGGAGGACATGGTTATGTACTCGCTGTACAGGGCTTTAAAAATACTCATCAGTTTAAAGTACCGGTTGGTATAAACCAGGACAAAACTATTAACTACAGCACCAGGACCGTTACAGCCAATCTGCGTACCGGCTTAAGACAACTGTGGTAATCAGGTAAAATTGATATCAATGAATTATATAACATACAACAAGATGCTGTCAGTGCTGGTCATTACATCCTTTCTGTTTGCCGCCTGTACGAAGACCGACGCACCAGACCTCAGTCCCGCCGCCTTTGGCGCCAAAACCATCAGCATTACCCAATTGAAAGCCCTGAGCGTAGCTGCGGAGGTACGTTTGCCGGACGGGGCCGACGGCAAACAGATAACAGGCGTAGTGATTTCTGACCGGGAAGGAAAGAACACCGATCCCAAAACCATTATCCTGCAAAGCGATGGTCAGGATACTGCAGGGATCGTGGTGCTGCTGGATTCCATCTCCCCTTTTAATCCCGGCGATTGGGTGGCGATCAACGCCTCAGGCCAGAAGCTGCAGCGGCAGCACGGAGAGGTGGTCTTAAAAGATGTTCCGCTTTCCCGTATACAGCATATCGGTAAAGGTATCGTGAAAATTGTATCCGTTTCAGTGGCGGAGGCAGTTGCCAATGCCGACAGATGGAACGGTGCGCTCGTCCGCTTTTACGATGGCAGCTTAACAGGCGGCGATGGTAAATTCAGTGGCATGCTGAGTTTTAGGGAAGCGGATAGCAGTGCTGTTGTCCAATCGCAGGTGATGCCGGGGGCGGCGTTTGAAAACACTGTCTATCCCACAGGGATCAGCACCTTTACCGGTATTTTAAGAAACAATGAAAACAATCCCTATATACAGGTCCGAAATGCTGCCGATGTCAATAGTACATCTGTTACCCGTATGGTAACAGACGAGATGAACATCTACGGCATGAATAATCAGCTTTATTGGGAGAATCCGAATATTACCACTGGTAGTTCCATACTTGAAACAGGGGTGTCGAGGTATACGGTAAAGGATATTGTCGGTAATTTGCCCGCCTTCGCATCAGACGCGGGTTTCCTGCCTGCTAAAAGGAGCTACCTTTATCTTATCCTGAAACAACCGGCATTTGTCTGGGACCTTAGAAGCTCATTGGAGCTGACAACGCAACCCGGTATTAAGGAAATCCGCGTCACCTTTGCAGGAAGCAACTTCACCGGTTTGATGACTAAAAGTGGCAATGACAAGATCATCGTCAATCCGTTTAACCCCACAACGGATAGTTTCAAAGTGGCTTTGCACTATACTATTGGTAGTTATGTGACCGATACCGTCTCTGCGGCCTATTCGGAAACCGGCAAACTATATACCGCGGTATTCCGTGTACCGGCGAGGCGGGAACTATTCAGGGCGGTATCCGAATCAGATGCCTATTGGTACAAGACATGGGTCGACGAGTTCCTTCAGGAGCCCAGGTTCAGCATCGTTAATTATTCTGACCGCGTTGATCCCAATCAGGACCCATGGGCATTGCCGGCATCGGCTCCTATTATTATTACTAAAATAGAATATGGGTATTAGAAGGAACTAAAAACACCTGATGCGGGGTGGTCACCCCGCATCAGCCGTACCCTGCTGATCTTGCGGGAAAATATGCACATCCTGTTGGGGGAAAGGAATAACAATGTGATGCTGGCGGAATGCCTGGGTGATAGCGGCAATCAGGTCGCTTTTAATGTCGACGGCTTCTTTAAGGCTGCGCACCCAGAACAGCAACTGGATATCAATCGAACTTTGATTAAACTCTCTGAAAAGTACCTTAGGTGACGGGGTGGTCAGTATCCGTTTGTCCTGATGAAGGAGCGTTGTCAGGACCTCTGTGGCTTTGTCAAGGTCTGTGTCATAGGATACGCCTACTGCTATCGTCATTCTGCGTTTATGGCCGTTGGCGGTCCAATTGAGCAGATGGGCCGTCAATAAGTCTCCGTTCGGCATGATAAGATCGGCCCCATCCCAGGTGGAAATGGTACTGCTGCGAAAACCAATTGATTTTACGGTCCCGGATTGTTCTTTGATATCAATGATATCTCCTACGTTAATGGGTTTCTCGAATGCGATGATCAGTCCACTCACCAGATTGTTGACCAGCGACTGCAGGCCTAAACCGACGCCTACTCCGATGGCGCCGAGAAACAGGGCTACGCGGTTCATCGGAATACCTGCGGCGGCGAAGGCAAATAATACACCAAGGGTGATAATGGAAATTCGAATGAGTAATATCCAGCTGCCCAGACCCACCCGCGCCTTTGCGGCGGTGCCGCTGGCAGAGAAACTTCTGTCGGAAGCAAAGAAAGAGACGATCCTGGATATAATAACAGACAGCATGACTATGGCCACAAACAAGATGATGTTGTTGATAGTAAAGGTAAATTCTCCTACCTGCCGCTCTGCGGAAAGGAAGGCCTGGAATGGGTCGGTCATTAATTTGAAGGCGTAGAAGTTGCGGCCAAATAATACGCACCAGCCAATAATCAGCAGGAGATAGAAGAGTGGATGGGCGCGGTTTCCTACCTTCTGGAAATTGATATACATAGATGCCGGCTCTGAAACGGTGTATACAATAGTACTTACTTCCAGTGCTTCATTGATAATCCGTACTGTCCAGAGAAAAAGGATGGCGATGACAGCATTAAAATATCCGCTTGTCAGCAATGTTTTAGACAAATTGTAACGCCCGGTCAGGTTGGCCACGATGGCAGCCAGTTCCAGTAAGATCATCAGGCCAATGGCGTAAACGATCCATTGCTCTTTCAGCGCAGCTCTGTTACGTTTAGACAGTGCCGAAGTACCCAGTGCTATTCCGGCGAGCGCCAACAGCAGCATCAACCAACGCTCCGGCCGGGATGCCTGTAGTATCAGGTTGTCCAGACAGGCCAAAAAGAACAATGCCAGCAGAGACAGCCAGAAACGCATCCAATACCGGCTGATAAAGCCCCGAAAAACAAAAGCCAGTGAAAGGGCCGGCAGCGACCAGCACAAACAGGTAAAAAGAAACGGTTGCGCAACAAACAGAAATTGGAATAAACTGAGTACAACAATGATTGCCGATAACAGCGGAAACCGGAATAACAATCTGTTTTCGGTTTGTGTGTAGGCTGATTTGGCGCTCATTGTCTTCAGCGTGCTAATATAAAACGTAGCGAAACACACCAGGAGAAGGGTTATGAAGACCTTGCCCTTATTATCGGCAACATAAAATTGAAAGGTTAACAATGTTTTCTCCCGGGAGTAATACAAAATTTCACGTAATGACCTGGCCTCCCGTGCCGGCTGCCATAAGGCGGGAAACTCGCTGTCAAAAGTTTTGGCGTAAATAGCCAGCTGGTAATGCTCTATTTCTTCCATTTTAGTGTTGATGTCAAACAACAACGTATTGGTGGGTTCCCGTAACTCCCCAATGCTAATAGTGGCCTGTTTCAGTAAACTGTCTATGGGAGCAAGTCCATGGGCAACAGTTCTCATCTTTTTGATGTATTTGACCAGTTGGGCCGAATCGTTAGGGAATGTAAAAATGGCAGGATCGGTAGATAATGAATCCAGTTCATAGGAGAAAGAGGTCAGATTGGTATGGTGTCTGTCCAATACCGTCTTTATCGCTGTCACTTGTTTTTGCAGAACGAGCAACAGATTGTAGGAATTGGTAAGGTTGCGATATGATTGGGCGCTGCCCCTGTTGGTGAATATACCGTCTCCCGCCAGCTCCGACCATGTTTTTATCTTCTGCAGGGAACTTTTCATGTGGTTGGTGTCGATGCCTGCCCGCAGGTAGTTTTTGGCCCGCTGGAGTATCCTGTTGGTTTCGTCAAAGATTTGTTCCTGACGATGCGCAACCTTCTCTGCCGCAAATGCTTCAACTGACTTTCTCGATGCTGATTTTCCAAATTGCTTTAGCCCCTCTACAAAACCGGAGGCAGTGCTGTCGGCTTTTTGTTTTTCACTGCGGTGGGTAGTATCCTGTTGTTGGGCATAACAAGGAATCACAGTTAGTAAAAGGCATACAATAATACAACAGCCACAAAAAGACAGGCCAGCGGATAGATATGAAAATTTGCGCATGGGGAATTGGATCTGTAAGGTTCGGTTTTCTCAATTTGGTACTTTAAGATAATAAAAAACAGCAAAATTACGGCTCCCGGGGCATGCTGCCTCTGGCCGGATATCGGTCGCTGCGTTTGGAGGCCCTGTTCTCCTCAGTTATCAGGTGGATGCACTACGATTGTGAAACCATAAAAAGCATTATTTTTATAAAAAAAGATGAAACAACTATTTTTATTGCTGGTGCTCACCGTTGCAGGCCTGGTAACGAAAGCCCAAACCTCAAAAGAACTGATTGGAAAATGGAAACTGGTGAAGGAAACGAAAGACGGAGTAGTCACAGAACCCAAGGATACCTATCAGGTATTTGTGGAAGGTGGCGTTTTTCAGGGGATCAACGGCAGCAAAAGCCGTAAGGGGTCATGGACATTGTCACCAGAAAATGACTACCTCACTATTAAAATCAGCATCATCTCACTGAAGTTTAAGGTAGAGTATTTTGATGCCAGGAAAAGAATCATCAGTAACGATAAGACAGGTACGCTGGAGTACGAGAAAGTATCCGATTAATATATGATTATTATGACGAGGACGGCTTGGTACCCCTCCGATTCATAAACGGCTATAAGCAGTTGTTCGATACGGCTGGCAGGAAATTTCCTGCCAGCCGTCTGTATTTTATAACGGGCCTTACCAAAAGCAGGAGCGGGGCGGTGAAAGTATTGAAAATCTAAATTGTTAAAAATCAACCTTATACAACCAGTGGTTGTTAAAATACAACCCTAAGTAGCGGTTATACAACCAAGAGGAGCGGCGTTTTTACCGCTTCTGAAAAAGAACCCAAATATCTTTGCTGTATCGAAAAAAACAAATCAATGGAAACTAAGATCATCGGTAACAAAATCGCCCAGGCACGCAAAGCAATCAATATGTCGCAGGCGCAACTGGCTCAGCAGCTCTTCATCAGTCCGCAGGCTGTCGGGAAATGGGAGCGGGGTGAATCGATCCCGGACATTATTACCATGAACCGGGTGGCGCAAATGTTGGGGGTGGACCTCAACTATTTCTCGGAGCATTTCCAGTCGGCCACCGCTGATGCTGTAGCCAGGGAATTTTTGGAGGAGCCGGCAGCGGAGTTGCCACCCGCGAAGCCGGAAAATAAACACAGCTGGAACATGTCCATGGGCAACTGGGTGGATGCTGACTTTTCCGGGTTGAAGCACCTGCATGAAAAATTCAGTTCCTCCAACATGCAGCGCTGCAAATTCATCGGGTCGGAGCTGTCGGAGTTGCTTTTAAAAGGCAATCATATCGTTAGCTGCGATTTTTCCGGTTCTGATATCAGCAACAGCCATTTCCAAAGCTCTCATCTGGACACGAATATCTTTAAGGACTGTTCGCTGAAAGGGGCGGAGTTTTCCGGGAGCCATATTAAAAGCTGCAATTTCTCCGGGACGGATCTGACCGGGGCAACTTTCAAATCCAGCAGTTTTCAGAAAAGTACGATGGTGAATGCCATCCTGAATGGTACTTCGTTTATTCGCTCTTCTATCACCGATCTGGTGTTTGAAGGGGTGTTAGCGGACTGTTCTTTTGATAACTGTGCCTTTTCGAAGGTGACCTTCCAGAACACCATCCTGACAAATACATTCTTTAAATGCAGAAGCCTGAAGCAACTTCGGTTCGTTGAATGCCAGGCTGACCGCATAACGTACGAGTTTCTGAAAAACGGAAAAGCGGACGTCAGTGGTATCACATTGTTAACAGCATAGCAAACAATCACATGTCACAAAATGGAAACGCGATCTCTGTAAAGGGATTAAAAAAGTCTTACAAGAATCTCCCTGTGCTGACAGGCGTGGATTTAGAGGTAAAGAAGGGGAGTATTTTCGCGCTGTTGGGCACTAACGGGGCCGGCAAAACGACGATCGTCCGGATACTGGCCACGCTGCTGAAACAAGACAGCGGGAAGGTCACTGTCAACGGATTTGATGTAACGTCACAACCTCAGCAGGTGCGGCAGTCGATCAGCCTGACCGGACAATTTGCCGCGGTGGACGAGGTATTGACCGGGCGGGAGAACCTGTTGATGATGGCCCGGCTGCGGCATCTTCCTCATCCGGACCTGATCGCCGATAGCCTGCTGCAACGTTTCGGCCTTACAGACGCGGCCCATCGCCGGGCATCTGGTTATTCCGGCGGTATGCGCCGCCGGCTGGACATCGCCATGAGCCTGGTGGGCAACTCACCCGTGATATTCCTCGATGAGCCCACCACCGGCCTGGACCCCGAAGGCCGCCTGGAAGTATGGAAGATCATTGAAGAGCTGGCCGGTAGCGGTACCACGGTGTTTCTGACCACGCAATACCTGGAGGAGGCCGAACAGCTGGCCGACAGGATCGCGATCCTTCACAAGGGCCGGATCATTGTGAATGATACGCTGCAGGAACTGAAGAAATTGTTCCCGCCCGCCAAAGTGGAGTACGTTGAAAAACAGCCGACGCTGGAAGAAATTTTTCTCAATATTATTGGCCAAAAAACTGAAATATAATGGAAGCAATAAGAAACAATTATCTCGCAGACATGGGCGTGATGCTGGGTCGTTCCATGCGCCATGTTTTTCGCAGCATGGACACTATCATTACCGTTACCATTATGCCGATAGCCATGATGCTGCTGTTCGTGTATGTATTGGGGGGCGCTATCCAGACAGGCACGGATAATTATGTGAATTATCTGTTGCCCGGTATACTACTGATCGCCGTGGCCAATAGCATCGGCTATGTATCTTTCCGGCTGTTTACCGATGTGCAGCGGGGCATATTTGAACGTTTCAACTCCATGCCCATTGCGCGTTCCGCGGCGTTGTGGGGACATGTGCTGACCTCCCTGGTGTCTAACGTGATGTCTGTCACGGTGATTGTACTGGTGGCGCTGCTCATGGGGTTTCGTTCACCCGCCGGCGTGCTGTCATGGTTGGCTGTGGGCGGTATACTCGCCATGTTCACCCTCGCGCTCACCTGGGTGGCGGCGATAGCCGGATTGTCTGCCAAATCAGTAGATGGCGCCAGTGCTATTGCCTATCCTATCCACTTTCTGCCACTGGTCAGCTCTGCGTTTGTGCCCACTAAGACGATGCCTGCCGGCGTTCGTGCTTTTGCGGAAAACCAGCCATTGACCCCGATGGTGGAAGCGATACGCGCACTGTTGTCCGGACAGCCGGTTGGTGGCGAGATCTGGCTGGCACTCGCCTGGTGCCTCGGTATTATGCTCGTGGCTTATGCGTTGGCCATGCGGGTATACACGAAACGGGCATAGGTCATAAAATAACGAAAGCCACATAAATCATTGGATTGATGCGGCTTTGGTGTGATAAGTACTTTCCTGAAAATCATGCATCCGGTATCTCGGGCTCCACTAATTTCGCCAGTTTCTCCAACGATTCCTGCCAACCCAGATAACACATCTCTACAGGGATGACAGCGGGAATTCCTTCCTGTGTAATTTTTATTTCTGTGCCGGCTATTGTTTTCCGAAGCGATACGGTGGTCGTCATTTCTCCCGGCAGGTTGGGATCTTCAAATTTATCGGTGTATTTCACCAGCTCTCCGGGCTTCAGTTCCAGGTAAGTGCCGCCAAAAGAATGGCCGTTACCGGTAGTGAAGTTGTGGAAAGAGGCGCGGTGTTTACCACCTGCTTTTGCGTCCAGTTCATGAACGGTGCAGAGGAAGCCATAAGGAGGCAGCCAGGCAGCGAGGGCCAGTGGTTCGATAAACGCACGATATACTTTCTCCGGAGTTGTCTTCAGGACTCTGTGCAGTGAAACAGTATTGTTTGACATGAGATATGTTTTTGGTTTCCTACTCATGTGGCTTTTCGGTTCCGCCCGTTTTTGAAATGGTTGCTGCTCCATTTATTGGCTGTTGATTTCAGCACAACAAAGATGCTAAGAAGATAGCATTTGGAGGGAGGCAGCGTAGGACAATTTAGCGGGCTGTTTGCGACATAATTGGAGGACGTTGCCTTTTTTAAGACAACGTCCTCCTTATATTAATTGTTTAACTGCAAAGAAGCCGGACCGAATTCTTCAGTGATGAACAAACATTAATCGACAGTGATCTTTTTTCTGTATCCGGTTGATACGGCTTCAAATCCCCTGGATCCTCACAAAACAACCGTTTTGTTCCCAGAACCACTGCCGGTTGATGCCCACATATCCGACAACGTTACTTCCTAATACCGCCACGGCTGTTTTGTAATCGGGATTTTGGGAGATCATCTCCATGCGGGCGCTCATTTCCGCCGCGGTGGTAGGGTATCCCAGCTGATGGGTTAAACCGGCGAGGGAGGTGGTATCATCGATATTAAAATCCCGAATAATGACTTCCATGCAGGATCGTTTTTACAGGTTAACGAATGAAACGGAAAGGTCGGACTTTCTGCTAAAAAATCGGCTAAAGGGATATTTTATTATCTTACGGTTATCCTAAATATATCTATGAAACAAATATTACCGCTTGTAGCATTATTGTTTGTATTAAATGCCTGTACCAGCACAGACCGCACGCTCGACATCCCCAAGGTTGTCAGTACCTCCAGAACAACGGAGCACCAGCAAATACCGGGAACAAGGATTTTCATGGTGATACCAAAAGGGTATACGGTTTCCGGGACCACTATCAGAAAAGCAGATGGAGCGGATATCATGTTGATAGAGTCACGGGGACGGGCACTTGATAAGGAGAAGGACCTGGCGATGGCGCCAAAAGAGACCCCTGCGGCCGTGACTTTTTTCCAGAAAAACTTTATGCTAAATGATCATCTGGCCAATATCCAATATGGAAAAGTCAGAAAACAAAAAGTAGAGAAGATAAGCTTAGTGACGGGTGATGATAGTTTTTTGGTGGCGGCGTTGTGTGAAATGCCGGAAAATAATACGGTCGACAGGGAGGAAATTGTCAATGCACTAAAGACAATAATAGTTGATAAGTCCGTCAAGCTGGATGATGCCGCTTTAAGGAATTATACCCTTGATTTTACGCGTTCCGCTTTTCAGTTTAGAAAAGATGCTGCCGGTGTTTTTTATTATACGGAAGATGGTAAAGGGGATGCTCAACATAATGTTGTAACAACAATGGGCCCGCTGCCGGCCATGCCACGTGTAGAAGACATGAAAACTTGTGCCAGAGCGCTTATGAAGCGGGTAGAGGCTGTGGTGGTCGTAAAAGCCCGGACAGAGAAAGTGGTCAGCATTCAGGGAAAGCCTGCTTATGAGATCACGATGAACATGGAACTGGATGGTACCTCCCAAAACGTGTATCTGTTGGTGTTAGGAAATACGCAATCTGCTGCTTACTTTTTAGGATATATTGATGATGACAAACCTGCGTTATGGAAAGAATGTAAAGAACTGGCCCAAACTTTTCAGCTTAAATAAACCAATAAACAAATAAACCAATAAACAAATAAAGAGAAACCCCTTGCAGACAAGCGTTTGCAAGGGGTTTCTCTTTTAGGTCATCTGTTTATTTACCAGCTCCTGCTTTGATCAGGTCTGCCGGTGTAATCTGGTTGCTCAGCAAATAGCCGAAAGCGTCCCATCTTTTCTCCGGCTGTCCGGCGGGAGTTTTAGCATCGATATAGTTTTTGATCAGCTCCTGGCCATAATTGTAGTTGATCACATAACTACGGTTTTTGCGGATGAACTGTAATCCTTTTCCGGCTGCCTCCTGATTGAGCAGCGTGTAATTCAGCAACCACTGCACGGCGGAGGAATCGTTCATGGTACCGTTCAGCATGCCCCTGGCTACCTCATTACGGGCGTAATTGAGACGGCCTTTGATGTCCAGCGCCTTGAAATAGGTGGTGATGCCGGTAGTATCGAGGCCGGCCAGCGGCAGCAATACATTTTTGGTATAGGTAGTTTTCTCTTCACCAGGGAACGCCAGTTCAATGCCATAGTTGGCGCTGCCTTCTGCAATCAGCGACTGTGGGCTGAAGAGCGGATACAGGGATATTTCTATCCAGCCTTTGTCGTGGTACAGGTTTTTTTCCAGCAGCATATTGTATACATGGTGACCGGGATAACCTTCATGGCAGCCGAGGTCGATGGCTTTCTCTATAAAAATGCGGAGATCGGCGCTCACCTGGATAAGGCTCTGGTATTTTCCTTTGTACCAGTTGTAGCCCATCCAGGGCTTGCCGCTAACGTATTCCAGCGTAAAATTCTCAGAAGGGGGGAGCGGGTAATGCTGCAAGGTGCGTTTGCGCGCTTCGGCAATAGCTGTTTTAAAGACGGTGTCCAGTTTGTCCGCCGGGATAACGAAGCGGTTGGCCAGTTGCTGAAAACGCGCCGCTACCGGTCCTTTCCCGGGCAGGAGGCTGTCCAGCTCCGAGATAAGCAGCTGATAATGTTCTTCCGGGTATACGGGAGCTACTGCGCCGAACAACTCTTTGGATTCTTCGTCAAATGATTTGTATTCACCGGAGAATATGCGGATACGCCGACCGAAAGCGGTGAGCTGCTGCGTGATCCAATTGGCGCGCACGCGCAGCGTATCATTGGTGGTGGTACCGGCGATGTCATGCAACGCCTTTTTGAGCGTGTCCACTGCTGCGAGGAAGCTGTCTTTCGGGAACGAATCCTTTTTGGAAGCAGGCTTCAGGGAGTCTGGTCCGTAGTAGGCGTCCACAAAATCGGTATCATATTGACCGATATTCAGTCCGAGGCGCACGTACTGTTGTGCCAGCTGGTCCAGTTGTTGTTTCTCGTGGTCCTTTTCCCTGCCTGTATTGCAGGCGAATAATAATAGGAGCGGCAGCAGCCACAGGGTATTTTTCATGTATAAACGTGTATTTATAAAGTAGCCCGGGATGTTAGTCCCGGGCATGTATTTAAGCGATGAGGTCTTCGATTTCGGTCGCGGTCTTAGCGAAGGGGCGTCCGAGGATGCGGCTGCCGTTGGCGGTGATCAGGAAGTTGTCTTCCAGCCGTACGCCGCCGAAATTGTCGTAGGCGGCCAGTTTATCATAACAGATAAAATCGCGGTGTTTACCTTCCGCTTCCCAGGCGGCGTTGAGGAGGGGATTGAAGTAGATGCCCGGTTCTATCGTGAACACAAAGCCTTCTTCCAGTTCGCGGCCGAGGCGGAGCGACTTTAATCCGAAGTCCTTACTTTTCTTCAGTTCATCTGTATAGCCTACATATTCTTCGCCCAGGCCTTCCATGTCGTGGATATCGAGTCCGAGCATATGTCCGAGGCCACAGGGGAAGAAGAGCGCGTGGGCGCCTGCTGCCACGGCCTCTTGGGCATTGCCTTTCATCAGGCCGAGGGAGATCAGTCCGGCTGCGAGTTGTTCGCAGGCCAGGAGGTGAACGTCTTTAAAACGGATGCCGGGCCTTACAGCATCAGCGGCGGCTTTATAGGCGTTGTATACGATGTCGTAGACTTCCCGCTGGGTGGTGGTGAATTTTTTGTTCACGGGATGGGTACGGGTAAGATCGCCTGCATATCGCATGGTGTTTTCGGCGCCACAGTCGCAGAGTACCAACTGGCCGTCGCGGAAGGCCGTTTTATGCGGATGGTTGTGCAGGAACTGCCCGTTGGCCGTCAGGATAACGGGAAAGGATATATTACCGCCGGCAGCGATGGCCACGGCCTGCAGCCCACCGGCGATCTCCGTTTCGGTGACACCGGCAGCGGCCAGTTCCATGGCTTTGAGCTGCATGTCTATCGTGGTATTCACGGCGATCTCTATCTGCGCTATTTCTTCGGCCGTTTTGATGGCACGCTGACGGATGACTGCTTTTATTAACGTAACGGATACACGCTGCGCTACCGCTGCTGCCGGAATATCCAGCCAGGCGGAGAGCTTCAGGGTATGTTCCGGCCGGTAGGGTGGCAGGAAATGTACCGGCCGTTGTTGCTGTACGGCCTGCGCCAGAAAATTTTCCAGCTGCGACAGCGGTCTTATGTCTGTCACCCCTGCGCGGGAAGCCGTTGCTGCCAGCGAATCTACGGGGCCTGTCCACATGATCTCTTCCACGGTGGCTTCATTGCCGAATAATATTTCCCGGTTATTATCAATGTCCAGTACAAATGTGAGTCCGGGCCTGTCGATGCCGATGAAATACAGGAAGGCGCTGTCTTGCCGGAAAGGATAGATATTATCCCGGTAGTTCATGCCGCTGTCGTCATTGCCGGGCAATAAAATAATACCGCTGCCCAAATCAGTTTGCAGCCGGGTTCTTCTGTTGGTATAAGTCTCCTTTGAAAACACTTGGTGATGATTTAAGAGCGTTAAAAATAATCAACAATTACCGATGATGGATAAATGGGTTAAAATGGGCACAGAGGAGGTTAATAATTGCATAGGTGCGCTATGGCCGCGTGAATATTGCGGTCCTGCCCAGCAACGGCGTACCGATGTATCCTCTGAGTTCCAGTTTATCCCCTTTCAGCGTCATGATACTGCTGTATGTCTTGCCACTTTTAGGATCGTAGACTTCACCGTCTACCCATTTCCCTTTTTCAAATTTGAAGCCGGTCAGTATCACCAGGTTCATAATAGAACGCTCCCGCAGTTTGGCATCTTTGTTTTTGGTGTCCTTCCTGGGCGTTTTTCCATCTGCTTCGTACGGGTCTTTCATCCATACCAGTTTACCGTAATATTTTCCGGAAGACTCGTAAATCTCCACTTTACCGTCTTTTTCCGGATTAAGCCATTGTCCGTTGATAGCGTTGGATGATTGTGAAAATCCTGCCAGACTGGCTATGCATAACCCTAATACCAATGTCAATTGTTTCATATGTTTCATCATTGCTGTAAAAATTAGTACCTGATTTTTTTTGAAGATAGCTATTTACCGTTTTCTTAACAACTAAAGGGCTACATTTACCATCTTACTCATTGGATAGCGCTTTATATTTTCATTTATTCTACTGGCATATTTGAGATTTATTTCCCGCTTAAAAAAATTTCAAATATGGTGGTATTCATCTTTTTCGGTGCCGTCTGGTACCTTTCGTTATTTTCGCAAACGTTTTTCCAGCACAGATATGCAGCACATGGGGCATTTACCATGAGTAAAGGGTGGGAGCGGTTTTTCTTCCTGTTTACTTATATCACGCAAGGCTCGTCATATATGAGTCCCCGGGCTTATGGCGTGATGCACAGGTTGCACCATGCACATACAGATACAGAGTTGGACCCGCATTCGCCTTCCAACTCGTCCAATATTTTTTCGATGATGTGGAGCACAAGAACAGCCTATCAGCAGATTCTTCACAATACTGTGGAAGTGGAAGACCGCTACACCAAAAATCTCCCGGAGTGGAGATGGTTTGACAGGTGGGCCAATAGTACGCTTTCCCGGTTGTTATGGGTAGCTGCTTATGTGTTGTTCTTTGTTGTATTTGCCACCAATCCGTGGCAGTATTTGTTGTTGCCGATTGTGGTGACGATGGGGGCTTTTCACGGGGCCATTGTTAACTGGTTTGCACACAAATATGGTTATATCAATTTCCGGTTGAGGAATACGGCCATGAACCTGTTATTCGTGGATGTATTAATGTTGGGGGAGTCCTATCATAATAACCATCACAAACATCCATCTTCTGTAAACTTCGGACAGCGTTGGTTTGAGGTGGACCCGGTATATCATGTCATCCGGTTATTGTCTTACTTAAAGGTCATCCGGCTGGCTTATCAGCCCAGGCACGCCTGAAAATACGGAAGCCGGATAACAACATTTATACCTGTAGTTCGGTATAATATTGTCAACTGGCTTCTGGTAATCTCAGGTTTATTTCAATAAATACGGATGGTTCAGAGGGTGCTTTTGGTACCGGGACCAACTTTCTTCACCGCCGTGGCGTTGTAGCCTTTGGCGTTTCTCTCCCGGATGAAAGATACTTTGTCTCTCTCTTTTACAGGTTCGGACACCTCATTAATATGGAAGAATATACTTTCCCTGGATTTATCGTCCGTAATGAATCCAAATCCTTTGGCGGTGTTAAAGAAAGTAATCATACCTGTTCTGATGGGGTCTTCCGGAGGCCGTGGGGTGGCGCCGATCACGATGTCTTTTGAATCTATTTCCGTTTTCCGGGTTTCTCTTGGAGGAGTGTCAGTAAGGTTGCCGTTTTCATCGACATACGCCAGCATGTCTTCCAGGCTCTTGCCTTTGTCATTATTCAACTTTCGCTCCTTCATTCTTTGCGCCTTGTCTTGTTTCGCTTTCGCTTTTTTGTTTCTGTTTTCTTTTTTGGAAAAAGAATCACCCATATTGAACTGGTTTTAGTTAAATCGCATTATTGCGTAATTGCCCCTTCAGGTTATGTTGACATAACCTGTTGTCGAAATCTGTTTATTAAAAGGAAAAGGACTAATAATTAGTACCTGGACCTTGGGAAGCGTTCTCTTTCAGTTCTGGGCCGGGCCTCATTAACAACGATCGCCTGTGAATCGACAGCCGTACCGTTCAGGTCGCTGATGGCGCGTGTAGCCTCGCCGTTATCCGGCATTTCCACGAAACCAAAGCCTCTGGAGCGGTCTGTGTAATTGTCCATGATTATTTTAGCATTCTGTACAATACCAAAAGGGGAAAACAGGGCTGTCAACTGCTGTTCAGTTGTCTGGCTGCTTAAATTGCCAACGAAAATGTTCATGAGTGTAAAATTTAAAACATGAGGAATATGGCAGCTGGAAAAGCGAAGACTGAGGAAGAAAAGAATTGATCCAGACTAAATCAGAAGAAGCTGCAGGCAGGAGCCTTGTAATTGGCCAAAGGTAGGCTTTAAATTCAATAAACCTGGTATTATTTTAAGCATCCGGCCGTTTGGTGGCTGCAAACAGTTGGTTCAGGGCTTAAAGTATTCTCTTGTAAGATACATCTGCAGGACTTTCTTTAAAAGGGCAGTATAGAAGCCGGGATCAAAGTCGTTTTGCTGAACAACACTTCGATTGAGATGAAATTCGGATAAAATTACACTGGAGGTCAGTCGCTGCGTGAAAATCCTGTAAACACAAAGTCCCGTCCAGCTTCGGGCGAAATAGAGAATGTTATCTAATACGAATATATCCCACTTCTCGTCCATATCCCTGGCGAAAAATCCTTTTTCAAATAGACCGAATTCATTGATGGATATTTCAATATCAAGTCTGTTAGTGTCAAATGTGTCCGGGAAGGATGCTGCTATTTCCTGTTTTCGGGCCTCTGTCATGATAACTGTAGGTTCTTTTTTATGGGTAATAGGGAATGGCGTACGGTCGTTTACGGTGGTAATCTACGAAAAAAACCTATTTTCAGGTACAGATACCTTGTACCCATTATCTATACCTATATCATAAAAAAATGGAAGATTATTCACCTACTTTTGAGAAAGCCCATGCCACTGCCCAACGTCTGATGAACGATGAGTTTTTCTTTGACGTATTATCGGAGACAGCGCCCTTCGGCAGCGATGACGGCGCCGACGCGTATGCTGCATTTGCAGCATGGCGGGCAACAAACACCACTAAGAGCCCGGTATTGTTTATCCATAAACAAATTGAGACCTGGGATTATCCGGAATTTGATATACAGGAAATAGCTTATGAAAAACTGGCGCCTTATCTGGCGCAAAGCGATATGGCTTACCGTTATATGTCTGGTATCAATGCTGCCATCGTGGCTGTTGCCTTCGGGCAATTGTACCTCGAAGGCAAAGTAGATGGCGATGTAAAACAGCTGGCAAAGGTTGCTGTGGAAAGAGAGTTACTGCCGGAAATACTGGCATTGTGGGATGAGTACATAGCAGAACGGGAACGGGGGCTGAACAAACTACTGGCGGTGCTTCAGCGGGTTTAACAGCAACAGGGTACAACTTCCTGTCAGATAGAAATTGTACCCTTTTTTGTTTTAGGGAAGATGCCAACGGGTAATATCAAACCAGCTCAATACCTGCTGTGGTGGCTTTTTTATGGCTATTTCCCGGAAATGATATTCATTAGACGCCGGATCGTAGGTGTAGTCTCTTTCCCACAGTTTTACATGAAGAATGGTAGCTTCAATAGCGTCCAGTATAGAATGAATTTCACGATTAGACATGGTGGGGTGAATAGATAATCTCACCCAGCCGGGTTTATGCGAGAGGTCTCCGGAACGAATAGATTGCCGGATGGCGTGCGACCAGTCTTTGTCTACCCGGAGCAGCATGTGCCCATAAGTGCCGGCACAGGAGCAGCCGCCGCGTAACTGGATGCCGAAACGGTCATTGAGCAGGCGCACGATCAGGTTGTAATGCACGCCGGTCACCATAAAAGAAACAACGCCCAGTCGCTGCGTGGCCTGCGGTTCCAGCACCTGTAACTGCGGTATGCGCGCCAGCCGCGGCAGGATGATGGCCAGCAGCTCTTCTTCCCGCTGCCGGATATGCTGCACCTGCATCTGCTCTTTCAGCCGTATACACATCGCCGCTTTGATACTTTGCAGGAACGGAGGCGTACCGCCGTCTTCCCGCTGTTCAATATTGGGAGTGTAATCATGCTCGTGCCACGGACTGGTATAGTCTACCGTACCGCCGCCCGGGTGATCGGGAATGGTATTACGGTAAAGCTGTTTGTTAAAGATCAATACTCCCGGCGTGCCGGGACCGCCCAGGAATTTATGGGGTGAAAAATAGATGGCATCCAGGCCGGCCCCGGCTTCCTCCGGATGCATGTTGACATCGCAGTAGGGCGCTGCACAGGCGAAGTCCACGAAACACCAGCCACCATACTGATGAATCATTTTCGCGATGTCATGATAAGGTGTCAGGATGCCGGTCACATTGGATGCGGCGGTAACTGCCGCTATTTTAACCGGACGGTCCTGATACTGTTCCAGCAGCGTGTTGAACTGCTGCAGGTCTACGTTCCCATCGGCGTTATGCCCGATTATTTCCACGGTGGCAATGGTTTCCAGCCAGCTGATATGATTGCTGTGATGTTCCATATGTGTGATAAATACCACCGGCCGTGCTGTTTCATTGCGCAGGCGGTAGTGCAGGTAATCCGCAGCGCGGACGGGTATCCGCAAGCCTAATATCCTTTGTAGTTTGTTGACGGCGCTGGTCATACCACTGCCGCAGAAAAGCAGCACATCATCAGGCATGGCGTTAACATGTGTTTTGATGATATGCCTGGCTGTTTCATAGGCTTCCGACATATACGTGCCGGTAACGATGGTATGCGTGTGGGTGTTACCGGCAAACGGCAATACCTCCTGCCGGATCATGTTTTCAATGGGGCCGTAGGCGCGACCGCTGGCGGTCCAGTCGGCATAGATAATTCGTTTTTTCCCGAAAGGGGAATGGAAAATCTGCTGCTGGCCAATGATATGGCTGCGGTAGACAGCGAAATAGTCTTCCAGTCCGCTTTCGCAGGGCATGGGATAGGAGGGCATGACTATTTGGTTTTAGCCGTATTGGAAAATTTAAACATGGCGTGCGGCGCTTTGGTAAAATGCTCATGGAAGAAAAGCGAAGCCAGGACCGGTAGGGCGATGAATAATGCCAGTATGGCCAGCTGTCCGCCGGATACTTTCTGGATAGCCTGTCTCTTGCCGGGTTCACACACTTCACCGGGACAATGCTGCACGGCTTTCTTAAAGAAAAGCGGATAGGCAAGGCATCCCAGACAGATGCCGAAGGCGGCCTCAAAAAACAGAAAACACAGGCATATAAAGCATATCAGGGCGGTGATAGGGCTGTAGGCGTTGATAATCAGGAAGAGGTAAAACATGGAGGCCGACAGTACCACGCCTATGCTCCAGGCAAACCGTTTCTGTGGCGCGCCTACATATTCCGGTACCTGGTTGCGGACGATCAGCCGCCCCAGTATCAGCGAAGGGGCCAGGCGCGGATTGATAAACACCCTGATCAGCAGATCGAGCAGGAAGAGGGAGATCACATATTTGAGCATCACAAAGTTGCCATCAAAAGCGATAAACATCAGGGAGGTATAAGTGGCGAGGAAAAAGATGCCTGCTGCGGCCCTGATCTCCCGTTCATTTAATACCGGAATATCATAACCGTCTACTCTTTCGCCGAATTGGATAAACTTGTTCATGTTTGTTAAGGTTGAATGTAAATGTTTGGGTATGGTGTTGCCGGCGATATAAAATTAGGTACCAGGGCCGGTTACCGTTGCGCCATGTCAACAAACAGCGGGTTGTGGTAAACAAACGACAGGGTTGGGGCAGGCACGGGGAGTAATTAGGAGATAGGAAAATATTTATCGACATTTATCCTGTTAAATAACAAGATGAAAAGACTGTCAGACATACGACGATATGAATTGTACCGGTGGCTGGTACCAGCTTTCCTGCTGTTAAATATTTTACAGGACCTGGTACAGGGCGAAAGTAATTTTCCGCTGAGGGTGGTCAATGAAACCTGGCTGGCCATCTATATATCGGTGATCAACTACCGGCTGTTGGAACATGCTCTGCCCAGGCTGAGCTGGAAACGGGCGCTCTACGGTTTCCTGGTGCTGCTGTCATATGTATTTGCCTATTCTATAGGAATTTTCCTGTGGCGTGCCTTCGGGGTCACCCTGCATATTTTTACGCCATTGGGTAATCCTATTCCTATGGAGGACCGGCTGGGCGCACTGATTGGCTACAGTATAGCGGCGGTGGCTTTCTTCGCCATCGTCCGGCATCTTTTCAATTATATTAAATTAAAACAAGATGCCCAGCAGCTGCGCATCGTCAGCCAGCAGGCGGAATTGAATTATCTGAAATCGCAGACCAATCCTCACTTTTTATTCAATACCCTGAATAACATCTATTCGCTGGCACGCGATAAATCTGACCTGGCGCCGGAATCTATTCTGCGTTTGTCCAAGATGCTACGGTATATGCTATACGAAACCAGCGAGCCTTATATCGCGGTGGAAAAGGACCTGAAGATTATCGACGACTATATCGCTTTGGAAAAGCTTCGTTATGATGATTCCCTGCGGGTCAATTTTAACCATGATCTGGAAGATGTGAAACAGGCATTGCCTCCGTTGTTGCTCATCCCGCTGGTGGAGAATGCCTTTAAACACGGCGCTTCTGAAACAAGAGAACGCCCTTTCGTAGATATCCATCTCTCTATAAAAAACAGACAACTGCTTTTTGTGGTAAAAAACTCCACAGGAGAACCGGCAGGAGATGGCAGTTACAATACACAGATCGGCCTTTCCAACCTGCGGCGGCAGCTGGAACTGCTCTACACCGATTATCATCTTGACGTACAAAGAGGTGATTATGTCTTCACCGCCACATTGAAAATTAATCTGGCAAGCCATGTCTAAAATCAAATGTATCGTCATAGAGGATGAACCACTGGCGGCGAAGGTGCTCACTGACTACATCTCGCAGGTGCCTTTCCTGGAACTGCAACAGGTGTTTAAAGATGCGTTGCTGGCATCCGAATTCCTGTCGGCGCAGCATACGGACCTGATGTTTCTCGATATTCATCTGCCTAAACTGAAGGGGATGGCTTTCCTGAAAACGCTCGTGGACCCGCCGGCGGTGATTGTGACCACAGCCTACCATCAGTATGCGGTAGAAGGTTTTAACCTGAACGTAACAGATTACCTGCTGAAGCCTTTTGAATTTGAACGGTTCTTAACGGCAGTGAACAAGGTGAGGGCGGAACAAAAGAAGGCGGTGGTGGAAGAGCGGGATTTTATTTTCGTAAGTGTACAAAAGCGCCGGGTGCGGATACCGTTTTCAGAGATATTGTATGTAGAAAGCCAACGGGAATACATTCGTATTGTAACCACCAAACAGGAATACATCTCTAAAATGGGCACCAGCGAGATCGAAGAGCTGTTGCCGGCACGTACGTTTAAGCGGGTACATCGTTCTTTTATCGTGTCCGTCAATAAAATTGAATCTTATACCGCCGAAGAAATATTGATGCATGGCACATCTATCCCGATCGGAAGAGGGTATAAAGATGTGATCGATGAACTGTGATCCAAAAGAACCTACTGGTTTACCGGTAGAAAAAATACACATTTTGCAGGTATTGGTACAGCCCAGAACTGTACTCAGTTTTGTAATTGACTTCATCCGGTGATATATGACGGATTATATTGCCAGTTATTGATAAATCCAAATAAAGAAGCTATGCATTGCTGTATCCGGCGGATATGTATGGTGGCGGGGCTCCTGGTGGCCGGCGCTTCCGGCGTATCTGCCCAAAAAACACCTGAATACATTTTCCCCACCGCTGCTTTTAATGAGGCTGAAGTGGCCAGTCAGATGGAAGACGGGAAAGCCACTATTCAGGGGCTGGCCAAACTGAAAAAGAAAGGGCGGACCTATTATCCCTGGCAGGGGGACCGTATCCAGCTATATCCCGTAACCCCTTATCTGACCGAGTTCCTGGAGCTGCAGAAAAAGTACCGGAAAGGTAAAAAGGTGGCTACCATGAGCAATACGGTGTTCAGTTATCACATCGAAGGGAGGGTGATAGATGAAAACGGCCATTTCGAATTCAGGGACCTGAAACCAGGCAAATACTACATCGTAACCTGGATAGACTATGAGAAAAGTTATCAGTATCAGGTGCAAACCGGCAGGGAAACAGCGTATAACGGCTATGGGAACATAGTATATTCCATACCTACCTACACCTCGTATACCTATAAGTATGCGGTAGAGCAGGAAGTGTCTGGTATCGTAGACGTAACCAGTGACGGCAAAATGTCAGCCGTGATCTCTAACGATTAAGATAGTATCATGAAAAAAAGCTTCATCCATCTCTCTATATGCCTGTTATTGACGGCTCAGGCGGCCTTGGCACAAAACGTCAAAATGCGGGACGAAAATTTCAAAAAAGCACTCATCGAACAAGGAGTCGACCTGAACGATGATGGCGAAATCCAGGTGTCAGAAGCCCTGAAAGTCACGAAACTGTATGTCAACAAGTTCCACATCAACAACCTGTATGGTATCAAAAGTTTCGCTAACCTGGAGGAGTTTGGTTTTTACGACAACGAGATCAGGGACGCCGATCTCTCCGGGATGACCAAACTAAGGGCCGTCTATGGCTGGAACAATCAACTGCAAAGCCTTAACGTAAAAGGCTGTACGAACCTGGTGACGCTTTATGCGCCATACAACAAACTCTCCGCCATAGACCTGAGCGGCCTGCCGAAGCTCAAAGAGCTGCAACTGAACAACAACACCATCAATGTGGGGGATGTGAGTGGGCACCCGTTACTGGAAGAGTGTCAGCTGAACGACAATATGATGACTTCCTTCCGTTTCAAAGGCTCCAATGCCATCAAAAAATTGCGGCTGGACAACAACCTGTTGGAGGAGTTGAACGCCACGCCTTTAAAAGATCTGGAGGAATTGAGCGTGTACAAAAACAGAACAATGACCGTATTGAAAATATACGGGCTCCGGAAACTGAAAGAGCTAAGCGCTGATTTCTGCTCGCTGAACAACCTGAATATGAGCGGGACGGTTAATCTGACTAAATTCACCTGGTGATATTATTTAATCATTTAGTCATTTAGTCATTTAGTCATTTCTCCAAATGAAAAAATGACTAAATGACTAAATGAAAAAATCCCTACATCACTACGGTGGCTTCAAATTCTATATTTAACGTCTCAAAAAGTGCGTTAACCTCCATCAGCGTCACAGCTGTTTGTACGCCGTGTTTGGCCGCCCATTCCTTATATGCCTCAAAGCAGGTATTCACAAATGTTTCAGAAGACGTCGTGTAAACGGTGAGGCGTACAATGCCGCTACAGGCATATCCTGCCAGATGAATCACCTGTTCCAGGTTTTGCAGCGCAATATGCAGCTGCGTCTGCATATCAGCGGATGAGGAGGTGCCATCCGGAAGTACTGCCGCCTGCCCGGCGCAATAAAGCGTGCCGTTTGCCTGTTTTACTTCCACTGCCTGTACATAACCGCGTTCGTTCTGCCAGGTCCAGGGATTAATGATTCTTTTCTCCATGATGTAATAGTTTGATATGGGCCATAGAAGCGGCGCCACGATTAAAAAAAGTATACGCTGCAAAAGTGGGCAGCGCGTCTTTTTTTTCGTGTGACAAACCTCACTATTTTGAAACGGCCGAAAATAAGGCTAGGATGATTGCCCCAGTCGGCTGAGGGTTTCGCGGGACACGCCGAGGTAGGAGGCCAGCAGCGTTTTGGGAACGCGCTGCAGCAGTGCCGGATATCGCTCCAGCAGCTGCTCGTAGCGCTGTTTGGCGTTGGAGGTGAGGAAGGAGAGTATGCGGCGCTGTGAACCGATATGGCCGCCATTGGCTTTCTGCAGAAAAAAATGTTCCATCTTTTGAAGGCCGGCGCACAGGCTCCTGTATCCTTCCAGGGTGAGGCAGTATACTTCCGTGTCTTCCAGGCATTGCAGCGACATGCCGGCTTTGGTTTGCCGGAAATAAGCTTCGTAGTCGCTTTCCCACCAGTCTTCCATGGCAAAGGAAACAATGTGTTGTTTCCCGGTATCATCATGATAGATCAGGGTTAACAGTCCTGAAACAACAAAATAGGAATACCGGACACTTTCACCGGTCTGAAAGAGAAACTCCTTTTTCTTTGCGCTTTTGACGGTGAAATGGCTGTTTACAAATGCAAACTCTTCGTCAGTCAGGGAGACTATTTTTTCGATATGTTGCCTCAGCTTTTCCTGCATGGGAGAGATAAGATAAGCCCCAAAGTTAACGGTATCCGCGGCAGCAGAAAAATCCCATTTTTACGGGATACAATGGCGGGGAATTATGATGTAACTTAATAGTGCACTCGTTTCTCTAATGTCTCAAATTGAAAAGCCATGAAAAAGAAAATGCATTTGCAAAAGCTCGTTTTAAGCAAGAAAATTGTAGCGCGATTGAACACGCTGCAAGCAGGAGATGTGGCAGGTCGCCGGATGTCTGATCCGCTGACGGAAAATCCCTGTGACCCCGTACACAGCATGCTTTGCTCCCGCGGTTGCTAAGGGGAATTTAATTTCCGGGGTAACAACGCATTACCCCGGAAATACATCCAACTATGCTTTCCACCAGTTGTAATAATGGTGATCATTGTCCACTTCAAATCCTGTTTTGGGGTATAACTGATTGCCGATAGCGTTGGTTTTTTCTGTTTCCAGCAGCAGGCCACAGGCGTTGGTTTCATCGCAGAAAGCTTTGCAGCGGTCGATGATTATCACCGAAATGCCGCGGCCTCTGTAATGGGGGTCAACAAAAAGATCGCTCAACAGCCATTGACGCTCGAGCTTTTTGTAATGAAAGAGGGAGTAGAGCTGGGCAAACCCTACGGCTTTACCATCTGCCAGGGCCAGGAAGGTATCTGATTCTCCGTTGGCTATCCTTTCCCGTAAGAAATTTTTCCCCTTTTCGAGGTCTGACGGCTGACGATAAAAAATGCGATAGCTGTTAAACAATTCCGCGAATTCGTCGAGATGTTCCATCCCTGCTTTTACAATTTGTACCATTTCTTATGATTTAGTGTTTGAGTTATCCGTCATCTTACCTCCATCGACTCATTCCAATAGTAACCGTCGGGGGTGGGCCGCTGGCCAAATACGGCCGTGCCTACACGAACAATGGTAGCCCCTTCTTCAATAGCTGTTTCCAGATCGCCGCTCATGCCCATGGAAAGCTCGTCCATGGCCACGCGGGGAATGGCGGCGGTAATGATCTGCTGCTGCAGTGATTTCAGCAGTCGGAAACACTGCCTTACTTTTTCGGTTTCTGCGCTCAGCAGCCCGATGGTCATCAGTCCTTTTATCTGCAGCGTGCTCAGATGAGATACCTGTTCCACCAGCTGTAGGGCACCCTCCGGCGCGATACCGAATTTGCTCTCTTCTCCGGAAGTGTTCACCTGTATCAGCACATCCAGCTGCCTGTTCTCCGCAAGCAGCCGCTGGTGCAGTTTTTCTGCGAGATCGAGGCGGTCCATCGACTGGATACAGGTGACATCATATTTCAGGAGATCTTTGATTTTATTGGTTTGCAGATGTCCGATGAAATGGTTTTCATGCGGGACTGCTTTTAAGGCCTCGTATTTTTCTTTCAGCTCCTGTACCTTGTTTTCTGCCATCAGCCGGTGTCCGGTACCCAGCGCAATTTTGATCCGTTCGGCGGGTACGGTTTTGGTGGCCAGCAGCAGTTTGACGCTGCCGGTGCTCCGCCGACTGTTGATACAAGCCTGTTGTATTCTGTTGTTGATTTTTTGGAGATTGTATAATATTTCCTCACTCATGCGTCCACATTTTTGGCTGTTGTCTCCAGCTGGGCAATCAGTGCGGCTTTTACCTGGGTGAAAACATCGTCTTTGGCTTCTGCGAAGGAGATGCCTGTTTTCCGTTGTATATGCCGCATATGCTCCGGAAAGCGGGACAACAGCGTATCGTAATAGATGTTTAACTCCGCTGTGGAAGGCATCTCAAACGGAATATTGAGCTGAAACCTTCTGATGAGCGCTTTGTCGATAATATCCACGTGGTTGGTGGCGCAGAGCAGCAGCGCTTTCTCGGGGAAATAGTCGATCAGCTGAATGAGCGTATTGACAAGGCGTCTCATTTCCCCTACGTCGCGGTCGTCGTTGCCGCGGGCTTTCCCGATCTGGTCGAACTCATCTAAAAATAACACCGCTTTTTCACGGGCTGCCTTGTCGAATACCGCTTTGATGTTCTGAGAAGTTTCTCCGATGCGGGCGCAGATGATATTGCTGAGATTCAGGATGAACAACGGTTTGCCCAGTGCGTGAGCGATCGCTTTGGCGGTGGTGGTTTTACCGCAGCCGGAAGCGCCGTGCAGCAGTATTTTATTATTGACCGGAAGGCCATACTGCTGTAATGCTTCCACGTAATAATGTTCTTTGATCAGCTGTTCGATGGCTTTCCTTTTCTCTTCATGCAGGAACACCTCATCCAGCCGGGTGGTTTCTTTGTCCGTGATAATAAGATCGTAAATGTTCATGGCGTCGGCAGGCAGTTTTGATGATGAGCAATGCTCCTGATGGTGCCGGACCATCAGGAGCTTTTATTACTTCAGGTCGTCAATAGACGCCCCAAAGTTAATGTGTAGCACGTTTCCGTTGGCTAAAACCAGTGCCGGAACGGATTTTACACCTGCCGCTGCTGCCTGCCCGATCTGTGATTTGTCCGTGCCCAGGTGAATAACCGCTACGGTTTCCTTCGGAATCAGGTTTAAAATATCTTGTTCTGCGCTAACGCATACAGGACAACCTGCATGATAAAAAACTGCTTTTGCCATGATGTACGGATTGTGTTAATTGCATAATTGCGACCCAAAGGTACCGGGTTGCTGGGGGAGGTGTCTGGTCCAGATTCCATAAATGCAGGTGGTCCAGTTTTTTTAAAAGAGTAACTTAGGTACTTTAAATCTACCCGTTATGAGTGAGGGCAACCGTATCATTGCTTCCTGGCATGCCAATGCAGATCAGTGGATAGCGACTATCGATCATGGAGAAATAGAATCCCGGATACTTGTTACCAACGAGGCGATTGTCCGCACGATAACCAGCTACCCGCTGGTGTCGGTACTGGATATCGGTTGCGGCGAAGGGTGGCTGACGCGTGCGCTGCACAACAAAGGCCTCAGGGCCTCCGGCGTAGACACGGTAGCGGCATTGATCGGCAATGCGCTGGAAAAAGGCGGAGGGACCTATGAGGTGGCCAGTTTCCAGGATATCGCCACCGGAATGTACACGGTAGACAAAAAATTTGATGCGGCGGTTATCAATTTCGCGCTGCTGGACCAGACCGACACGGAAGCATTAGTGAAAAACATCCGCAGGGTGGTGGCCGACAACGGGCTGCTGTTTATCCAGACCCTGCATCCGCTGGTGATTGCGCGGCAGGAGCCTTATATCTCCGGATGGAAGGAGGGCAGCTGGAACGGGATGAAACGCGAATTCGTACAGCCCTATCCGTGGTATTTCAGAACGCTGGAAGACTGGATACGGTTGTTTACAGAAGCAGGCCTGACCCTCCAACAATTAGCGGAGCCGGTACATCCGGAAACACAGGCGCCGGTATCAGTGATATTTGTGTTGCAGGTATCTGCCTAAAAAAAGATATTGTCTCTGTTACAGCGCCAGTGTGGTCCATAGGTAGATCTTTGTATACGCCCCGAAACCACTTCCCTTGTTTTATCCGCCTTGTTGCATTTTGGGCAAATAGCGCTGCCGGCACCGTCTGTTGCGACAGGCACAGGAATAGGAAGCGTAAGGCGCAAGGTGTCTGTTGTATTAGTCAGATTAATATGCTGAAGGTACATCTCAGCGTCCATACCAAATTCAGTATAGAGAATATCTACCTGCTCAGGCCTGCGGTCAAAGATCGTAGATATGAATTCACCCTGCCGGGTAATGTTGCTCCTTCCGATAACTTTCCCTTTATTTTTCAGGACGATCTGAGAAAGTGATGCTTCATAATCCTTAGGTTTGTTGGTGTCCAGACGGCCGGAAATTACTTTTTTGCCGGGCGGCGTTGTTGGCAGGAACAGGAGTATAAACAGGAGGCGGTAGATCATATTTCAAATTTACCAAATAAATTTGCGTAGGAAACCATGCTGATGAATAATCTGACAGCGATAACAGACAAGATAAAACGGGACTGGCAGACGGCCAGAGAGGCGGTGCATTTCGGAACGGCGTGCCCTTTTCTTTTGCGGTGCAGTTTTGACGAAGGATGGTGGGAGGAAGCCACGATGAAAGATTTTCCCGCTTCGGCTGCTGAACTGCTACAGTTTTGGAAAATATCCGCACAGGCGGATTTATTTAAGGACGAAACGTACGGTCAGTGGGGGGTGGTTATATATTCACCTGCCGCCACGCTGGCAGAAACAGCCCGGCAGCGGGCTATCCGAAGTCAGGACATCCTCGCGGATGACCTGGTGTTCGGCGGTTTTTATGGTGATACCGAATTACTGATGGCCGACGGTCGTGGCGCTATTTATGTTTGTCTGCCGCTGTATGCCCGTGCTGACTGGCCCCGGGTGGCTGATTCCCTGCAAGACTTCCTGCTTCGGTTATACCACGCACAGGGCGCAAAATATTGGGAGTAATTTTTTCTTACCTTTGTCGAATGCTGGATATTGTCATAGCGTAATTGCCGGCGCTCCGCCGGTAATTGCATACGCACTTTTTAAGGAAAAACATTTATACACACCTGTTATGCCTGGTTGGTCCAACGAGGCATCAGGATAATTATTATCCGGCAATGAATACAAACACATATATCCTCCGAAAAGAAAAAATATCCGATATCCCACAAATTGATACCGTAACCAAAGCGGCTTTCCTCTCTGCGGCCCATGCCAGCGGTACCGAACAGTTTATCATCCGCGCACTGCGGGCCAGTGGGCAACTAACCCTGTCGCTGGTGGCGGAAGAAAACGAAACATTGATAGGCCATGTGGCCATTTCTCCGGTGGAGATATCTTCAGGCGAGCCCGGATGGTTCGGACTGGGCCCTGTATCTGTTCTCCCGGAACGGCAGGGGACAGGCGTTGGTTCGGCACTGATCAAAGCGGCGCTTGCGGAGTTGAGACAGTTGGGCGCCAAAGGCTGCGTGGTGCTGGGAGAGCCGGCCTATTACGGACGGTTTGGTTTTAGAGCAGACGCCGGGCTGCTGTATCCCGAAGCGCCGGCAGAATACTTTCAGGTATTGGCTTTTGAGGGAATAGTGCCTACGGGCACGGTGCAGTATCATGCATCGTTTTATGCAACAGAATAGGCAGAAAGAACAATTTATAGTGAGCAACAACCCGCTGTGTACAGCGGGTTGTTGCTTTTATAGACGATCTCAATAACGTCTGGCGGTGGCTGATAAGCCGGTTGCCAGCAGCGATTCTATCGCCGCCTTAATATTAGGGAGCGGCCCTATGTGGCCGCCGGTGCCTTGCGGTGAACCGGTATTGATCAGCAAATTACGTATAGCCCGTGGCGATAGTACCGTGCCGGTGCGGGCTTTATACCATGATTGCACGGCCACCACGGCCGAGGCCACAATGGGCGTGGCGGAGGAGGTGCCGGAGAAGCCGTTGGCATAGGTGGCATTGGGGCCTCCATTATACAGCGTGCCGTATCCTGCGCTGGTCACCGACCAGTCGCCCCAGCCCTGTACATGTACCGGGCTGCCATAGGTGGAGAAGCTGGCTTTGTTCTGCTGCGATTTAGTACCGGCGCCTACGATGATGGCGCCATTGTCGCCCCGGGCGCGATAGCTGGCGTAGAAAGCGCCGTCGAGGTCCTGGTTGCCATTGCCACCGGCAGCCACGATGACAATACCGGAATCGGTGGCGGTTTTGGTAATGTCCCATACCGCCTGGTTGTAATCGGCCGGAACATATTGTCCGCCCTGACCGCCCGTTTGCATTTCATACAGGAACACGTCTCCGCGGCGTAACCGCCGCAGACCGGCAGCGATGCCGGCAGGCCTGCCAGCTACCCGTTCCGAGATAACGTACACACTGTCGGCGCCATACACCAGGCCGGTGACGCCAAAACCATTGTTTTTCGCCGCCAGTATGCTCACCACCGCGGTGCCATGATCTTTATACTGATCATCCGGTGGCGGCAGCACTTCCAGGTTACGGCCACCGATCAGGTCTTCATGGTTTTTGTTGTAGCCCCATTCAATGTCAGCGATCCGGATACCGGAGCCGGTAACGCCGATAGACCAGGCATAGGTGGCATTGATACCACGTATGGAAGGATTGTTGGCGTCAATAAAGTCTTTGTAGTACTGCTGACCGGTGTAGTCAGGCGTGGGAGGCGGTGGCGGGGTCACCGGTTCAATAGCCGCATACTCCACGATGTCCAGCTGTTCAAAACTGTTGGCCAGCTTCAGCACTTCCGCCGGAGAGAGGCCAGGGGCTTCTTTTACATATAGCAGCCCTCTGAAAGCGTAGCGGTTGAACGCACCGGGTGCCGGTGCTGCCTGACGTCCCTGCTTCAGTGCCGTTTTCTCCTCAGGGCTGAGCGGGATGGCCTGTTCATACGTATACGCCTGTACGTCGCCGGCAGTGGCGCTCCAGGTAGTGGCGGCCGTTGGCGCCTGCCGCGCTGCAAATACGGGTTGGTTTTTTTCTACATCCTGAATGGCAGCGGCCCTGAACTTTACGAGCAGCCGGTACTCGTTTACGCCGGGCAGCAGATGGTTCTGGCCTTTCAGGCCGACGGCCTGTTGCACGTTGTCAAGGGGTTGGTCAGCAGGAAGGTCCTGTACTTTTTTGGTACATCCTGCCATACTAAGGCTTAAGGCCAGGATGAAACTTAATCGCGATTTCATGTTGGTTTTTTTTATAGGTTGAACAAATAAAGAATAGACACGGGTTTCCTGCGCTGGATACCTACAGCGGGTTTATCAGGATGACTTACGGTACAGATATGTTGACCTGATAAGTATGGACGTATGGAAGGTGGTAAAAAAGTATAATGTACCTTTGGTAATAGTTGGTGGGTGCTGTAAGGACTGTATTGATCTGATGGTTATTCGACTGAGTAATTACCTGGATGAATATACGAAATTTCCACCAACCACCAAAAGTGACATGGTAACTATTGCCAACAATATAACACCCATTAACATGCGTATATTATATAAGAACGACACTATTCTCGTCCGTGAATTTTTGCCGGAAGACCTGGACTTGTTCCTGGCCCTGCTGGCAGATCCGGAAGTGGCGCGGTACCTGCCTCCTAATACGCCGGAACGTTACAGACAATTATTCGCAGTGGCGCTGGAAGATTACCGTAAAGGATTATTCAGCCGCTGGGGTATCTGGGATGCGGTGACCAACGACTTTATAGGCACCTGCCTCGCAAGGCCTTTTGTGGAAGTACCCGGTCAACTGGAAATTGGCTATACGCTGGCGAAGGCATACTGGGGGAGAGGGATTGCCACGACCGTGAGCAAAGCGCTGGTAGCGTATTGTTTTACGCACACCAGTGCCCGCGATGTGGTAGCGCTGACACATCCGGATAATATTGGTTCACAGAAAGTATTGGAGAAGGCCGGCTTCAGCAGGGCGCCGCATAATATTGTGCGCGACCAGAAGGAAGCAGCTTATTTTGTGTTGCATCGGCCGGCATAAGTACCGGCGGAACGGATCGTTCCGCCGTACATTTATTGCAGTGCATTGCGTAGGAAAGCCGCGGCCTCCCGTTGTGCTGCCCGCGCTTCCGGCAGCAGTGCCGGCATGAGGAAGAACGGATGGATAGTGCCCGGATACAGTGAATAATGGACCGGTACACCGTCTTCCGTGTATCGGTCTGCCAGCTGTCTGCCGTCATCGCGCAGTGGATCACATTCTGCTGCAATAATCAATGCTGGCGGTAATCCCCTGAAATTGTTTTGGATCACGGATGCCCATGGATGACGGGCATTTTCTTCATGGCCGGTGTAAGACTGCCAACAGTGCTGCATCGTCTGGCGGGTGAGGTGATACCCTTCTGCATAGGTGATATAGGAATGGGTGTCGAAGCTGGCATTGACGGGAGGGTATACCAGCAGTTGTGCTGCGAGGGCAATACCCGCCTCTCTGGCGCGCAGCAGCGTCGCGATAGCGATGTTGCCACCGGAGCTGTCGCCGCCAATAGCGATACGTTGTGCGTCTATATCAAGGGAGGCGGCATGGGCCTGTAACCATAACAAGGCGTCAAAACCATCATCTATAGCCGCGGGAAATACATGTTCGGGTGACAAACGATATTCTACTGAAACGACGGTGACACCTGATTGCGCGGCAAGATTCCGGCACAGCCAGTCGTGCGTGGCCACGCTGCCACGTACCCATCCGCCGCCGTGGAAATAGAGCACGGCCGGCCGTATCCCCGGTCCAGGGCGATAGATCGTAACGCTTACATTCGCGTTGACCTGCCGTTGCACTACCTGTGCAATGGCCGTCTTTTCCCCGCTCCACACCGGCATCGCGTCCAGTGTTGCCTGCCGGAAAGTCGCTATTGTTGCCGGTGTGGAAGCGCGGTGGGTATTTACGCTTTCCAGATAAGCCTGTACATTTGCATTGACCTGCCTGTTGTATGTCTGCATAGAAAAAAATTTATGCAAAGTTGTGGCAGGCAAGAGTAGTAATTCGTCTTATACTTTTAAGTGTGATACTTACTTTTAGGAGAGTATCGTTATTTAACAACCTGATATGCCTGAATTTATTGTAGATAACAAGGTTTTTTATAATCCGGTGGAATATGCGCTGCATCATATCGGTGGTACCTGGAAGATACCGATACTGTGGAGGCTGCGGGAGAAAGTGCTGCGTTATGGGGAGTTGAAGAGTGAAATTCCACATATCACGCATAAGATGCTCACCACACAACTGAGGGAACTGGAGACATTGGGCATGATTGAGCGGACCGTTTTCCCGGTAGCGCCGCCAAAGGTAGAGTACCGGATAACGGAGAAAGGAAAGGAGGCCCTGCCGGTAATAGAGATGCTGATACAATATGGCTTTGATCTGATGCGAAAGGCAGGGATCGATTATCCGGAAACAAAATAAACGGAAATGCCCCGGCCCGCTGCGGCTGGCACAGATTTGGGGTTTATCATTCCATACGGATTCTTTCACTCATAAAAGCATGTTGTGATGGATAAAGAAAAGGATGTAACCGAACGACCAGATCCCCCGTTTTCCAAAGACGATTTATTGGGTACAGAAGGAGAATCAGATTTTACGGAAGAGCAGGCCGAAAAGCCCGCTACTACCGATGATACACAACAACAAAGTCCTCCGGAATCCGATTCAGAGAAAAAAACGTGATGGGGTATCTGATCATAATGGGAGGGCCGCCTGATCAGGCGGCCCTTTGTATGTTTTATTCGGGAATATCGAGTCCGGCGTCGCGTGCCTGTTGTTCATACTGTTTAGCCCGGACTTCGTCTTTAACGTCTTCATTGTAGAGATACATACGGCGTAGCTCCAGAAGCGCGTCCTCCATTCCGAAGTCCACTGCTTTCATATAGTGGGAGAGCGCTTTACGGGCGTCGGGTTTCACGCCAAGCCCCAGTTCATACAACCGGGCCATGTTGAACGCACAATATTCATCTTTATTCTTAATACCGCTGCGATAAGCATCTACAGCGCTTTTATAGTCTTCTGCCACTTCAGAGAGGGTGCCTATATAGTTATAACAGTCGATCCCAAACCTGCTCGCATATACGAAATGTTTCAGTGCCTGGTGATCGTCTTTCGGCACTTTGATACCTTCATAATACAGCATGCCGAGGTTATAATTGGCATGGGGTATATGCTGTGAGGCGGCCTGCTGGTATAGTTCCAGCGCTCTGCGGATGTCCGGCGAAGTACCGATACCATGTTGGTAACAGTTGCCCAGCCCGTTGGCAGCATGGGAGGAGCCGGCGGCAACACCACGGCTGTACCAGTCAAATGCCGCCATGTCATCGATATAACCGTCGATGGTCTCATAGAGGAAACCCAGGTCATTCATAGCGTCTTTGTTGCCTTTGCCGGCTGCTTTTTTATAGTAGCGGATGGCATCTTCGTATTGTTGTGCATCCAGCGCGTCAGCACCTTTTTGATACAGGAGATCGTCGGGAATGTCATCGCCGGCCAGTTGTATAAGAACGCTCACTAGTTCATCTGAATAACGGTAACGGTTATCCGTAATGAGGATGGCAGCAATATCCGCCGTTGTCAGCTGCGTTACCTCACTTTGATGGGTGATGGAGAAAACGCCCGCAGTATTCACCGCGATGGTGTGCCAGTCGCCGTTATCCTGCCACACGATCTCCCGGGCAATGGTATCGTAAACCGGTGGAATGATCTTGTTGGCTGAGATATAGATGCCCTGTTTGCCATCCTGGTTGATAATACAGGCGTATCCGGGAATCGGGTCGAGGCTGATGGGGGAGAGCGGTACCTGCCAGCCATGGGAAACGGACCATATACCGCTGTTTGCGCCCTGGCGTACCACAAGGGCATCACCTGTTATCTCCTCCAGTTCGTCATACATCACAGGAAGCAGCTCTTTCCCGTCTGCCGTGAAGAGGCCATAGCGCGGCTGTGGTTTCCGGCGAACAAACTGAAATAAGGTGCCTTTGTTATAACTGCCAAACGGACTTACTTCGTCGATACTGTCATCGCCTATGCGGGTAAATGACGGGGTGTAGTAATGCCTGACATGGGTCTCCACATGTCGGGCAGCGAACAGGTTTATATCGGAATAATAGAGCAGTTCTATGTCCTGGGTAAATGCAAAAGGCAGGAACTGATGACCTGCTGCATCGATGACGCCATAGCGCCCTTGCCGGCAGGCGGCATACAGCAGCGGTTCTTCAGAAAGCACGGAAACATCTTCATAGCCTGTGCCGGAAATAGGTGCTCCGGGGAGCAACAAATAAAATTGTTCGCCCGACTTTACCAGGGCGTGGCCATTTGTTACGTCGTCGGCCATGTCATAGACCAGCCCGGAAACCAGTTGTCCCTGCCGGTTTACGTAGCCCCATTTACCTCCCCGGTTAACGACCGCGAAGTCCTCATGCTCCGGAAAAATAAATACTTCGTCGTATTCGGCGGGAATCACCACTTCGCCATGAATCTTTAGTCCCGTAAAGCCATTTTCGGTAAATGCTTCCTGGTCGGAGTCTTCTTCCACAGGCTCGTAATAGCCCGACCGGATGACGTTCCAGCCGTGGCGATAGGCGCTGGTACTGAAAAAATCCCGGAAGGTTTTGAAGTGATAAGGGTTCTGTTGTACATCCGGGCATTCGTTGAGCAACAACGGGTCGTTGGCAGCTATCGCTGCTTCGATGGCTGCATTGGTGTTCCGGATCTGCTCCAGCAGTTCGGCGGCCTGCGCTTCGTGGGGCTCGTCGCTCATGTTGAATACGTCCCACGCGTCGAGGTGAAAGCCGGTATACGCGATTTTTTTATCGAGAAAGTCGAAGATCTGTTGTTTGTCGCTCCGGAACGCTGCCGGATCATCGGTCAATACCTCCGCATGGGTATCGATAAAATCGTATAGCCTTTTCAGTGCAGTAATACCTTGCGGCGCACCGGCATAGATACCGCCGTTTTGGCCGTTATAGGCGGGCGTGCCCAGATAAGGGTTGTCGGCAAACAGCGGATGAAGAAAGAAGGGAAACTCATATTTCCATTCCATCAGCGTGATGCTGTCACTATCATGACTGCCGATGACAGGTAATATGCTTTCAAGAGAGCCTTCCGCCGGAACGTCCGGTACGGGGCGGTTTACCTCGTTGTTCAGGTTGTACAGGTAGATACGGTGCGACATGACACAATTATTTTCTTTCAGGCACAGAGGTGCGGCTGGTTAACAGAGGAGCAAGTTGCGTATTTTCGGGCATCTTCCAAAAAAAATCTATCTTGCTATCTGTTAAAAAGTAAACAGAGATGACCCTGGCCATTCATGAAACCGGCACTGTACGCATTGCTGAAGTGATTTCAGACAATATACTGATCAATAACCCCGACGAAGCCTTGCAGCTGATTGTGGATGTGCACTATCAGGATTTCGACAAGGTGATCATACACGAAAAGAATATCATCCCCGACTTCTTTGACCTGAAAACCGGTATTGCGGGTGAAGTGCTGCAAAAATTTATCAACTACCATATGCAACTGAGTATTGTTGGTACTTTTGAAAAGTACCCCGGAAAAAGTATCCGTGATTTTATTTATGAAAGCAACAAAGGCCGCCACATCAGCTTTATGCCAACCGTAGAGCAGGCCCTGGAGAAGCTGGGTAAATAGGTTGCCTGGTGATCAGATTTTAGCAGGAAGGGTATAAAAACAAACGATCGTAAATGGACCATCAGGATACTTCTGAAAAACACCACAAATTTTTAATGGAGATACATTTCTCCGGGAAAGTGTACTATACTGTTCAGGGCGCAGATATGTCGGACGGCTCCTATGATGATAAATGGCTGATAGACGCGGCAAACAACATACTGCTGTTTGTTTCTCCGGATGACCTGTACGCAGCCATTTTACAGATGGATGAACCATTTGATAAAATAGAGATGCAGACGTGGGCCGTTGAGAGGTTGGGTGACTATGAACCATACGCTGTGTTGGACCTGGACTTGCTGGAGAACGCCGGGTTACAGCCGGTGAGTTGGGAACTGCTAAGAGATATTTATACCACCTTAGGGCTGGTGAAAGATTATGTTATTCAGGTAGATGATCAACCAATGGTGTTGCTGTTTGAAGAGGGTGTTATCTGGTATTTTATTGACTATCTCGGTGATTATGTTGTCTGGGGTAAAAAGAGGCCCGCGAAAATAGGGATAGATACCCAAACACTGTTTCCCGTCTTGAAAACACTGTATACCCAGCTGTCAGAGAAGATCAAAATTCATGCGTAATCCCTTTGCTATATGAAGAAAAATACAGCCGTAGATAAATTGTCGATGTCTGTGGGGAAACACCAGGCAGGTAGTCCTGTATTGACCCGGGAAGCTGATCAGCTCTCGATTGTATCCTCATTTTCGCCCGGCAGAATCATCACACTGGCAATCATGATAACATTATTGTTGCTCTGTAGCTGGCGTATTTCGCAGACCCGGACAATAGGAATAGACTGGTTCTTTTATCCTGCCATGTTGTTGTTCCTGGTTGTTGTTTTGTGGATTGATCTGGATGCCGTGAGCAGCGTAAGTATCAACCTGAAAAGCAAAGAAGTGATCGTTCGAAAACTCAACCCGCTGAGGAGACTATTTCTTCCATCAGAACAACGTTTTTATGTCCATGATATCCAGATGATCAGGAGAAAAAAATCTACGCTCCGGATGCCGTACAATGTGTGGTATATGTCAGCGGTGCTCCATAGCGGGAAAAAATCAGCGCTGGCTGTTGCGCGGGAAGAGAACCATCTGGAAAGGATTACAGGGGTACTGAATGAAATGATCAACGGAAATAGAAAGTAAAATATGAGACGCTCGGGATATCAACGGTGGAAGGAGTGGGCAGACGATAACAGGGCGGTGTTTCATGTGGCGATAGTCATCTCACTGATGGTTTTGTCTTGCTACGGAAGTCTCCGCCATGCACATAAAGTCGATATGTTAAAGCATCATCATAAGGTGGTGGAAGGAACGGTGATGGGCTTCTCTCTTCCCAAAAGTCCCGGCGTGAAACTGTTATACTATTTTTATGTTGATGGAAAACTATATCAGCATGAGCAGGTCGTTGAGGGCTTATCTACGCTGCGTTGCCGTCTGCTGATCGATAAACGCCTTCCTGTTGTTTACGAAGAAGGAGATATTGACAACAACCGGCTGTTGGTGTTTTATGAAAATTTCAAAGAATTCTCCATCCCGTATCCGGATAGCCTGAGTTGGATAGAAAGACCGTTGGATGAACCATAGCCGGCAAAACCTCTGAAATAAAAATTGCAATACCGGTCATTGCCTTACTGCTGATCACCGGCAGTTACCATTAACACTAAATAACATTCCGCTTTTCAATCTGGCACACTTTTATCATGATTACCTCCAGGAACCCGAACTGCTGCAGGGTTTGAGGGAACCGCCAATGCATCACAACAAAAGTTTATGATTATGAAGACGTTAAAGTTTATCGTCATCGCGCTGGTGTTGGTGGGAGGATTAAGTAGCTGCCTGGTGGTCCATGACCGCCCGGGATATTACCACCGCCCGTATTACCATCATCATCACTATGGCCACTGGTACAGGTAAAAAAAACGGGAGTACCGTGACCGGCTCCCCCGTATTTAACCACCTTTTTTTCTTATGTTTTCTGAATAAACAGAAACCAACCATTGATACTTATAGCTTGCCGGACAGCGCTGATCCCAGCGCTGTTTTTAAATCGTGCTCAGACAAAACGCCGGTATGGCGCCATATTTCCTGGTTATCTTGTATGAGCACCAGGGTAGGCACGGCCATAATATGGAAACGGCTTGCCAGGTCTTCTTCCTGATCAATATCAATACGGCTGACACGCAGCTGATCGCTCATGTTTGTTTCCACCGTGTTAACGATAGGCGTCAGTACTTTGCAGGGATAACACCAGTTAGCAAAGAACTGTAATAAAGTGGCGTGTTGCTGGCTCATATCATCTTGTTTTTATACCAGCAAAATTAGGCAGGGGAGCGGGGTGGATCGTGATACGTTCCGCCGGAGTTTTGGTACAAACAACAGTTTTTAGTGGCTGTGATGCCGATGCCCGTTGCGATACTGCATCGGGGTGATGCCCGTCTGCTTTTTGAAGAACCGGCAGAAATAGGATTGATCAGTGAAATTGAGGTGGCCGGCAATATCGGCAATGGTGTGATTACCCTGAATCAACTGTGCTTTGGCTTCCGTGATCAGTTGCCGGTGAATAAAGCTGCTGGCCGATTGGCCCGTGATTTCTTTGACGGTGTCGTTCAGGTGATGCGGATTCACAAACAATAGCTTAGCGTACTCAGATACCAGTTTGTAATCCTGGTAATGTTTGGATACCAGGTTCTTAAAGGAGGCGACCAGCTGTTCTTTGCGGGGCATATGGGTATCGCCTTCGCTGTGCTGCGTCAGGAATATCCGTTCTGTTTCTATCAGCAATACATTGAGGTACAGCCGTACCAGCAGGTCATCGTTAAATGTCTGCCGGTGGCAATATTCTTTTCTTAATTTGTTGAACAAGCCTGCTACCATGTCCGTTTCCGCAGGAGCAAGGCGGATAAAAGGTTTTTTATCATGCTGGAAGAAAGGGTACTGATGCAGCTTGACCTGATTTTTCAGGCAGAGCAGGAAATAGTCGGCGTCGAAGATGCAGTGGTAACCGGTGACGTCTTCGCTCCAGTGGTGGATGGCATGCAGCTGGCTCTCCGGAATAAAGTACAATACGCCCGGCCCGAAAGTATAGGTATGATAACCAATGGTTTCCTGTACACTGCCGCCTGTCAGCAATACCATGGAGTAAAACTTCCGGCGGGCGGCGGAGAAAGTGTTGTTCTTGTGCAGGCGCTTCAGCTGTTCCAGCGTGGCGATCTCCAGAAAATTACTGGTTTGTTTTTGTGCAATATTATCGCAGGCCTCGCAGAAAGAGTGCTCAGTACTGGACAGGTATTCCTGTTTAAAATCGTGCGGGTTGTTTACTTCCCGAAAAGCATTTTTTAGATAACTCATCTCCTTACATTGTCATGGCGGTAGGGTATCCTCTCAGGGCCCAGTCCATGTATCCTTCATCAAATTTTCTGGCTTTATAGCCGTGTTGTGTGAGCAGGGTCACGGCCTCTTCTACCAGCATGCAGAGCGAGCCGCGGCAGTAGGCCACGATCTCCTGTTTTTTGGACAGTTCGCGGATACGTTCCTGCAACTGGTCCAGCGGAATGGAGATCGCCTGGTGGATGTGTCCCCGGTGATATTCATCTTCCGGCCTTACGTCCAGCACAATCACATCACCGGCCTGTACTTTCTCCAGTAGCGCTTCGGCGCTAATGGCATCACCGTTGTGGAAGCCTTTGCGGTACTGATCGATTGCTTTTTTTACTTCGGTATTATGCGCCATGCCCAGCTCCCGCAGGGATGTCCAGGCGGCGTATACATTCTCTCCGGTCAACTGATAGTAGATGTAATTGCCTTTGCGGCTGATGGCTACCAGTTGCGCATTTTTCAGTACCTGCAGGTGCTGGGAGGTGTTGGCGATGGTCATGCCCGTATAGCGGGCGATGGTCTCTACCGTGAAAGGTCCCTGCGCCAGGAGGTCGATGATCTCCATGCGATGTGGGTTGCCCAATGCTTTCGCGGTTTTGGACAACTCCGCATACACTGTGTCCTTGAATTTTCTCGCAGCTGTTTTCATACGCTGCAAAAATACGGAAAATTCAACTATTCAATAATTTTATTGAATAGTTGAGGTTGTGTTTGCTTTGTCCTACCTTACGATGATGTTACCGATACTACTAATGCCGGAAAAGACGGACGTGGAGCTGGAAGCGGTGGCCGCTGCATGGGAGAGCAGGGGCGGGGAAGTGCGCCGCCTGGGCAAATACTGGGTCCGTGATGAAACGATCGCCGGACGGCCTGTTGCTGTATATGGCAACCAGGCTTTTGCTTTTGTATTAGCACAACTGTATGGCGCTGAACTGCTATCGCCGGATGATACGTTGATCACCCGGTTGGGTGCCCGTTGGCGTAAACGGACCATCTCGCTGCGCGAAGCGGGCGCGCTCAGGGAGGCAGACTTCCCGGTTTTTGTAAAACCCGTTGTACCAAAAATATTTAGGCCCGGCATCTTTGATACATTGGCCGATTTCCGGGAGGCGCTGGGCACACTGCCGCCGGAGGAAGCGGTGATGATGTCGTCCATCGTCACGCCCATTACGGCGGAAGTCCGCTGTTTTGTGCTGAACGGCCAGGTGAAAGATATGGCGCTATATGAAGGCGCCGCCGACCTTACCGCCGGCGAGGCTTTCGTCAACGATTTCCTGCGCGATCATGCCGGCGACCTGCCGGCCGCCGTTGTAGTGGATATCGCCTGTTCGCCGCAAACAGACTGGTTTGTGCTGGAATTCAACGCCTGCTGGGGCGCTGGCCTCAATTCCTGTGAGGCTGCGAAGGTGATAGATTGCATCACCGCAGCGACGGTACCGCTCTGAAAGGGCTATACGAAAAATTAGGGCGCCGCTTTGCGAAAACCTTTCAACAACAAAATCAATCCGCCTACCGTCATGATGGCGGCGATGAGATAAGGCATGCCGGGGAAATACACCGGCGACGTGCGTGCGGTGGCCCAGGCGAAACTGCCGGTCAGCACCGGTGGCGCCAGCAGGGTGGTCAGTCCCATCAGGCTGCCCAGCGCTCCCTGCAGCTCGCCCTGCTCATTGTCGGGCATGGCGCCGGCCACGATGCTCTGCATGGCGGTGCCCTGTATGCTGCCGGCAATGTAAATAACAAGGGCGGGCAGCAATACCCACTGCCATCCGGCAAAAGCAAACAACAGATAACCGGTGGTCATACATATCAGCCCGATAATGGCCATCTGCCGGTCGCTGAGCCGGTTGGTCAATACCCCCACCAGCCACGTTTGAGACAGGATGGACAATACGCCCACAAAGGCCAGTGAATACCCTACCAGCTGATTGCTCCACCGGAATTTTTCGATGGTGAAGAATGCCCACACGCTCTCCATGCTATGAGTGGCGAACGATACCAGCAACATAGACAGGATCAGTGATTTGACCAGCGGGAACCGTGTCAGGTGCCGCAGGGCGCCCAGCGGATTGGCCCTTTTCCAGTCAAAAGCCCGGCGGTGCACCACCGGCAATGATTCTGGGAAAAAGGAATACCCCAGCAGAAAATTGAAGAAGCTAAGCGCTGCTGCTGCGATAAAGGGCACGTGCGTACCCCACCGCCCCAGTGACCCTCCCAACACCGGTCCGATGATGAAGCCGAGGCCAAAGGCGGCATTAATCAGCCCATAATAGCGGGTACGGTTCTCGTCGGTGCTGATGTCCGCCACACAGGCGGAGGCAACGGCGTAGCTGGCGCCCGTGATGCCAGCGATGGCGCGGCCCACAAACAGCCAGGTTATATTGGGTGCAAACGCCAGAAACAAACAGTCAATGGAAAAGCCTAACAGGGACGATAACAACACCGGTCGTCTGCCGTAACGGTCGCTCAGGCCGCCCAATACCGGGGCAAACACAAATTGCATGGCGGCATAGGCGAAAGCCAGCCAGCCGCCGTAACGGGCTGCCGTGCTGATATCGGCATGAAGCAGCTCGCGAAGCAGCTGCGGTAGTACCGGAAAAATCAAACCAAAGCCGGCAGTGTCTATCACTACCACCAGCACGATAAATAGCAAACGGGAAGGATGATATGCAGATTGCATATGGATACAGGAGTAAAAGTTGAAACAAATAAATACGAAAAAAGGCGCCCGGCAATAGGAGGGCCGGGTTGGTAACAGGCAGAATGCCTGCGGAGTGGGTTGTAAAGAGTTATCTCATAGCGGCAAAGTTAGCAGGAAATTATCTTCCTCCAAAAAACATTACAGGGTATTTATCTTGTTATAAGCAGGGTTAACTGTTTCCCAGGTAAATCCCGGATAAAAGCGCAGTACCCGGCCACTCCCATGAACTACCTGTGGTTCATCGGAGTATCGCCGGAAGGGCAGCAGCAGGGAACCGGCAGCCGACTGCTTCAGCACGTGGTGATGCATGGCCGGCGCCCGGTTTATCTGGAAACATCTATGGTAAACAATGTCAATTGGTACACAAAAAGAGGTTTTGAGGTATATCAGACCTTACCGTTCGGGCATGGAGACCTCTACCTGTTAAGAACAGGAGCGGTGATGCCTGAAAAATAACGGGTCAGTTCACCTGTGTATCCCCGGGATAATACTGTCTATTTTTTTCTTCTCTCCATTTCACGAACATAATGTGTTGAACAAATTCCAAAAACTGGTAATCATCTACCAGCATGTTGAGGGTCAATCCTTCCGGGGAGCCGGTATCTTTTATACGGGCTTGTTCAAAACGGGTTAGTTTCTCCTGTAAGGCAGCGGTAAGGGATTTGACCAATTCTGGAAAGACCTGGAACGTTTCCCGCATAATACGTTGGCCCATAGGAGTTTGTTTCAGCTCCTGGATACGCTGATGTGTTAAAGGGGGCAGGGTGACGTCGGTCTGCGGAATTTTTCGGCCTGTCATCATTGTTTTAGTTTGCGCTTTCGGTTATTCGGGTTAATAGTCAGGCTTTTAAGGGCCTGTTGATATGGATTAGAGTGCGGATTTCATAAAAGGTTACAAAATGTTCCCATTTTTTGTAACTTATTTTCACTTTAACCATCTAATAACTATCTGAATGAGTATTATTCAACCTATTGAGACACTTACTGACAATGAAATTATCGCCAGGGTGCTGGCCGGAGAGAAACGGTTATATGAAACGCTGATGCGTCGGTACAACGCCAGTCTGTTCAGGATCGGGATGTCTTTCCTGAACAATGATATGGACACGGAGGACATGATGCAGCAGACGTATATCAATGCCTATCAGCACCTGGACAAATTCCGGCAGGAAGCTGCATTTGCTACCTGGCTTAAGAGGATTATGATCAATGAGTGCCAGCAACACCTGAAAAAGGCAAAGCGGGGAGCCAGCGAGGATATTTCAACGGTGGAGCAAGGTCAGGATATTGCCAAAACTAAAACGCCTGTGGACGCCGTCATTAACAAAGAATTGGGCGAAGTGCTGGAAAAAGCACTGCTGAGTATCCCGGAAAAATACCGGGCCGTTTTCGTGCTGCGGGAACTGGAACAACTCAACGTGGCCGAAACGGCCAAAGTGCTCGATATCTCGCGGGTAAATGTGAAAGTCCGCCAGATCAGGGCCAAACTAATGCTGCGCGAACACATCTCCAACTTCTACAAAAACGATGTAGTATTTCCGTTCCACCTCATCCGGTGCGACAGGGTTGTCAACAACGTGCTCCGGAAACTGGACATCGAATAAAGTCAATATATTTTACCAGGGAAGACCGGCGTTCAGCGCCGGTTTTCTTTTTTTGGGGACCACGGGAATAATACGTACTTTTCATCTATGCAATACGATCGTGACATGGAAAAAGGGATGCTGCTGGAGGTTTCAGAAGGAAACCAGCAGGCATTTACCGCGTTGGTAAAAACATACCGCCGCTACGTATATACGGCCGCGTTAAAGCTGCTGCACCAGCCACCGCTGGCCGAAGAAGTGGTGCAGGACGTATTCCTGAAGGTATGGCTGAACAGGACCGTTCTGCCGGAAGTGGAACACTTCTCCGCCTGGTTGCTGGGGGTGGCCCGCAATACTATTTACACGGCCTTCCGGCGTTCCCTGAAAGATAAACTGGTGCCGGTAGGCATACCTGACGATGTGCTGCCTGCGAATGACAATACAGAAGATCCCTTGCTAAATAAAGAATATACCGCGTTGCTGGAAAAAGCCATCGCACGGCTTCCGCTCCGGCAGCAACAAACTTACCGGCTGATTCGTCAGGAAGGCCATAAACGTACTGAAGCCGCCGCCATCATGGGAGTCTCTCCCGAAACTGTCAAATTCAACCTGGACGAGGCGAACCGCAAAGTGCGGGCTTACTGCCTGGCGCAGCTCCCATTAGGGGCATTACTACTCCTTTTGAACATCAAATAAAAAAATTTGATGCCCACCCCCCCAAGGTATTTATTTAAGAAGACTATTATGTTGGATGCAGCTGCATCATTTGCAACATATGGAGGAAAGGGTTGTCATACTATACCAGAAATGCCTGAATGGCATCGCCACTGCGGAAGAAAAGCAGGAATTGGCGCTGTTGCTGGAAAATCCGGCAAATGAGGCGCTGGTGAAATCCTGTATTGACACCCTGTTGACTGCTGATCATGCGCTGGAAGACCTCCCTGAAACAACGATGACCTCTATATTACAGGCAATTTTCGAAGCAGGAGAAACACCGGCGCAACCTGGGAGAAGACGCATGGCCGTTATAGCCCTTTGGACGGGATGGGCAGCCGCCGCAGTGCTGGCGATAGTAGCGGCAGTTTGGTGGCTGCGCCCGGTGTCTCGACCTATGCAGCATCCCACAATGGCAGCTGCTACCACCTTACCGGTGCCGGGATACAATAGGGCCACACTCACCCTCGCCAACGGGGATGTGATGCAGCTGGACAGCGCAGGTCACCAACAACTTAGTCAGGGTGCCACTACCGTACAACAAAGGAAGGGGCTGTTGTCCTATACGGCTACCGCCAGCGCGCATACCGCTCCTCCTGGTTATAACACCCTTACCACGCCCAGGGGCGGCCAATTCAAAATAATATTGCCTGATGGTACCACCGTATGGCTCAATGCCGCTTCTTCGTTGCATTATCCATTGGCCTTTACAGACAACGAACGGCGGGTGGAGGTGACAGGAGAAGCTTTCTTTGAGGTTGCTCCCGATGCGGCAAAACCTTTCCGGGTTACTGCCAGAGAACACATGGAAATCACCGTTCTGGGTACCAGCTTTAACGTGAACGCCTATACGGATGAAACGGTGGTCCGGACCACATTGCTGTCGGGCGCCGTGAAAGTCAACCGGAATAACCATACCGTGCGGCTGCAGCCGGGACAACAGGCGGTTGCGGAAAATGAAGCGCTCCGCGTCAGCACGGTGCCGGACGTACAGCAGGTGGTGGCCTGGAAGAACGGTGTCTTCGATTTTAACCAGGTGCCGCTGACGGGCGTCTTACGCCAACTGGCACGTTGGTATGATATAGAAGTCGTTTATGAACACACGATACCGGATATTATGTTTTGGGGAAGAATGGGCAGGGACCTACCCCTGCAGGATGTATTGCTGATACTCGAAAAATCGCAGGTGCATTGCCGCCTGGAAAACAATGGAAAAAAACTGATCGTAGCACCGTAAAACTGTAACACATATCGGCCAAAAAATAACGCCCCGGCGCGCAGAGCGGTAAGCCGGAAGGGAATCTCTATACCAATCAAAAACCAACCATCAACCAACAACCAGTATCGCGTTTATGACAGTCAATCACACCAAAGCTCGCCCGGGCAAAGCCAGTTGCAGAAAGCTGCTTATGCTCCTGTTGATGACGGTGGCCATTCATTTTTCGCCACCACTAAAGGCCCAGACGGTTACCGTCAGGGTTGCTAACCAACCATTGGATCGGGTACTGACATCTGTGGAAAGACAAACCGGCTATACGATCGTGGCCAACTACGACATTATCCGCAATTCCCGTCCCGTCAGTATTACTGCTCAACAAATGCCGCTGGAACGTTTCCTGTCGGCCGTCCTGAAAGAACAGGGCCTCGATTATTTTATCCGAAGCAAGACCATTACCATTACAACCAAAACCACTCAAAATCTGCGGGGCGCAGTGGCATTAGCCCCCGGCCATGAGGTGACAGGCACGGTGACAGACAGCGCCGGCCTGCCTCTGCCGGGAGCCAGCATTGCCGTAGCAGGACGACCGGGGTTTGCTTCCACGGACAACGCCGGGAGATTTAAGATCCAGGCCGTTTCTGGTGAAACGCTGCAGATCACTTTTGTAGGCTACCAGCCGGTACGGGTGAAAGTCACTACCACCAATCATCACATGGGGGTCGTTATGCAGCCCGTTGCCTCGCAGTTAGGGGAATATGTAGTGGAAGTGAGCACCGGCTACCAGAAACTGAAGAAAACACAGCTGACCGGTGCCTTTGCGACGGTAGACCGGAAGACATACCTGCAAAATGTCCCCGTGGCCGGCAATATCGTGGAGAATATGGAAGGACGCATGGCAGGACTGATGCTGAACATGAACCAAAGCGGTGGCACCGGCGCCGGCCTGTTCACCATCCGGGGTATCTCTACTTTCCAGGCCATCAAAAAGCCACTGATCGTTTTGAATGGTTACCCCACAGAGATCGATATCGAAACTATCAATCCCTATGATATTGAATCGATCACGATACTGAAAGATGCAGCAGCCGCTGCTATCTATGGCGTGCGTGCTTCTAACGGCGTAGTGGTGATCACCACTTTAAAAGGTAAGGAGAGCAAACCACAGTTTCACCTGAATGTTGCCCTGAGCCTCAAACCGCGCCCTGACTACAATAAGCTGAACTTCGCCAAAGGAAAGGAGTTTGTGGACTATGAAATAGCAAGATCGTTCAATATCATTGAGACATCGGAACTTACCAAAAAAGTGATCGACGAGTCGCACGGGACTTACACACCGGTATTCAGCGCTGCCGACGATGTATATCATGGGCGTATGACAAGGGAACAGGCGGATAAACTGCTGGAGCCCTATGCCAACTACGATAACACCGCCGATTATAAACGTCTGTTCCTGCAAAACCAGTTGCTCCGCACCATCGATTTCAGCCTTAGCGGCGGTAGCCGCCAGGCAACTTACTTCCTCGGCATCAACCGGGTAGACAACCAGCGGGGGGAAAGGTTTTCGAGCTTTGATAAGACCAACATCAACTACAGGGGATCGTTTGAATTCATGAAGATCTTTAATCTCGATGTACAGAGTATATTTTCCACTATCAATGATAAAAGCGTACCCATACCTGACTATACCTGGTTGCGCCCTTACCAGCGCTTCCTGGATGATGACGGAAAGCCGCTCCCGACCATGCTTTCCCCGTACTACAGAAGTTTCTACGGAGCGGACGGCCCCTATGGAACGATCAGTGCTAAACGCAATGCGGACAATATTGCCATGGGGCTGTATGATATGTACTATTATCCTTACCAGGAAATGTTTGAATCCAGTTCCCAATCACGCCAGAATATCTATCGCCTGCAAGGAAATTTGCGTGCCCGCGTGCTCCCGGGATTGCAGCTGGAAGTGGGTGGTGTGTATGAAAGACAACAGGGCAATCAAACAAATTGGGCCTCTGAAAATGCCTACCAGACGCGGGTAATGCTGAATTATTTTGCTGAAAAAAGAGCGGGAAGTGACCGGCCCGTCTTCCGTATCCCGCAGGGAGGCGTTAATAAAGTAACGGAAAGCCTCATCGCTGCATACACCATCAGGGGACAGGCTTCCTACAACAAACGGCTGGGCAGCCGTCACGATCTGTCTTTCCTGTTGGGAGGAGAAGCCAGAAGATTGACCACTTCCAGCCGTCTCAATACTGTTTTTGGGTATGATGGCAACACTCTTTCCATGAAGCCGGTGGATATGACGTTGATGAGCAACCAGTACTCATCCCCTTACTATACGGACGTACTGGTCCCTTCATGGGGGTATATGCAGGACAATACGTCCTACGGTGATTTTTTCTCAGAGAGTTATCAGGATGACCGCTTTCTATCCGGATATGCCAACGGCGCCTATACCTACGACGAACGTTACAGCGTTACCGGTAGCCTGCGGGTAGACCAGTCGAACCTTTTCGGGAGTGATCCCCGTTACCGCTATACGCCTTTATGGTCTGCCGGTTTTTCGTGGAATATGCACCGGGAAAAATTCATGCCGCACTGGCCCTGGGTCGATGAATTAAAATGGCGGGTAGCCGCTGGTTATAATGGTAACATCATCAAACTGAGTGGTCCTTATACTATTTTGGGCGCTTCGATCAATAGCACGATACCTAACCCTGTGGTGGGGTACAATATCCGGACGTTGCGGAATGACCAGCTGCGCTGGGAGAAAACGCTGAACTATAACATTGGGCTGGATTTTGCTTTCCTGCAACGCAGGGTGTATGGCAGCATTGATTATTACATCAAAAAGGGAATGGATATTTTTTCCCCGCTCGCCATCGACGCTACCAAAGGAATGGCCAATGCGCTGGTCAATAACGCCTCTCTGATCAATAAAGGTGTTGATATCAGCCTGAACACCGTCAATGTTAACCGGAAACGATTCAGATGGGAGACGCAGCTCACCGGCTCATTCAACCGCAGCGAGGTGTTAAACGTGTCCAATCAATTTACCGGCTTTGCCAATTATGACCGTGTCACCAGGCCGGAGAATATGGTGGGATATCCGCTCAACGCCGTGTTCGCGCACGATTATCTTGGGGTGAATGATAAAGGCCAGCCTACCGTACGCGGAGAAGATGGTAAGCCAGTGGTGCTGTCAGGGTCGCCCAAGAGAGACGTGCCTTTTTCAGCGCTGAAATACATGGGTCAGACGACGCCACGGTATGTGTTGGGCATTAGTAACCGCTTCGATATTGGACAGGTGAATTGTTCCTTTCTGCTGATGTACTATGGTGGTCATGTGGCCCGTGTGGCCCCGCCTTACCTGTACGCCTACCGGCCATCTGTTGGAGTGAATAACTACTGGAAAAAGCCCGGAGATGAAGCCAATACGATGATGCCGCCCTTTTTCCCTCCCGATGCATCGCCTGATTACTGGTACGTGCTGACAGGTTATCAATATGGCCAACAATACTTCCGTAAGATGGATTTCATTGTATTGCGTAATGTAACAGTGGGATGGGATGTGGGCCAGCGGCTGGCCAAACGGCTGGGACTGATCAGCCCCAGAGTGGCCTTACAGGTACAAAATCCGTTTAAATATACTTTCAGCGGCAACGATATAGATCCGGAAACACTTGGTCTTTCCTCCGGTCAACCGGGGCTTCCTGTGGTACCGGCATATACGTTTTCATTGAATGTTAATTTTTAAAATGATGGTAATGAGAAAGTTTTTCCTGTTCCTGTTTTTCGGAGTGACATTGCTCTCCTGCAGTAAATTCCTCGACGTAAAACCCAAAGGCGTGATCATCGCCACTACCATCAGTGACTATGAGGCGGTGATGAATGATGCCATACATGTGGCCTCCTTTGGTAACAATGATCCGCGGATGGTAACCGACGACGGGCTCAACTTAACTTTGTCCCCACAGGGACAGATGTCCATTCAGAGCAATCTTTATTTCTGGCGTCCCTATATCAACATAAGCGCGGAGAGTCCAGCCATATGGCTGGACTACTACCGGCGTATTGCTAACCTCAATGTGGTAACGGAAGGAGTGATGCAGGCGGAGAACGGCACGGAGAAGAAAAAGAAGCAGTTGTACGCTGAGGCCATGGTATACAAGGTGTTTTGTTACCTGCATTTGTTGTCTTACTTCTCACCGGCCTATGATCCGCAAACAGCCGGCAGCGTATATGGCGTACCATATGTCACCTCCACGGATATCAGTCTGCCTACACCACAGCGGCCTACACTGGAGGCCTTCTGCCGTCAGTTGACAGGTGATATCCTCGCAGCCATTCCCGATCTGGAGGAAACAGCAGTGAACAACACCAGGGTGACCACTACCGTGGCCTATGCCATGTTGTCGAGACTGTACCTGTATATGCAGGACTATCCGCGTGCGCTGCAATATGCTGATGCGGTGATAAAAAAAGCCAACGGAAAGGTGCTTAATTACAACGAGTACTCTAAACAGGTGCAGCTGCCGCACACCAACAGCAGCCCTGAAGAGATATTTGTCCGTTACTATGTCAATAGTCGTTTCCGGTACTCCGACGATCTTATTCAGCAATTTGATACCGCTGCGGACCTGCGTATCCGTTTCTTTACAAAGCGCTCCGTGGCAGGCAATCCCGCAGCACTCGTGAATAACGGTATGATGGACTACAACCCCAATATGGGCATTACCTATCCGGAGATAGTACTGACGAAAGCGGAATGCCTCGCCCGGCAGGGGGCGGTAGATGACGCAATGAGGGTGGTAAACCAGGATCTCCGGGTCTATCGTTTCCCACCAGACAAATACCAACCGCTGGCGGCTACCACAAAAGAAGAAGCGATTACGGCTGTCCTCTCCGAAAGGCGCAGGGAGCTGGCGCTAAAGGGAACGCGCTGGATAGATATGAAGCGGCTGGACGTGCAGAAGCGTATGCCACCGGTAAAACGTATAGCCGCTGACGGTATAACGGTGCTGGCAGTACTGGAACCGGGCAGCCCGCGCTACACGTTCCAGATACCGTTGCAGGTACAAGCATTCAATCCAACTATGCCATTAAACAAAGAATAATTTTTTATGAAGATCAACAAAAACATACTGTTCCTGATGGGTATGACATTGTCTGCATTGGCAGCGCCAGGCCAACAACCATACCATGTCACCGGCCGGATGCCGGGCGTGCCGGATGGCACCAAAGTATACCTGCTAGATTATTTCGGGGAGAAGAAAAAAGACAGGTTGGATTCTGCTGTTACCAAAGATGGTTCCTTCGTGTTGCAGGGGAAAAAAACGTGGGGGATGGTACGGCGCTGTAACATTCTGGTAGATTGCGAACCCGGCAATCTGATAAAAAGCAAACAGGTGGGTCTGTTTATGGGAGATGAAACGGTAACGATCAGCGCGCCGCATATCGACAGCGTACCAGCATATTACTACACTCGCGGCGGTAACATAAAGTATGTGGCGATCACCGGCGCAGCAGAGCAGGCGCGCTACGAGGCGTTTAAAGCGGAGAGTCAGCAGCAGCTGGACCGCGCGGAGGAGTTGCGGCTACAGTACAATAAAGAATTCCATGTGCCTGCCGCAGAAGGCGTCTTTAACACCGCGCAGGGAATGGCGATGATGCGGGAGTTAAGAGCGCTGAGAGCAAAGATCAATGCGAGGAAGATCGATTTTATCCGTCAATACCCACAGTCGACCATAGCTGCTTTGTTGGCTTATGAGCTCATGGTGTCTGCCCGTTCAAGGTATACCATAAAGGAGATTGATGATATCATGGGTAGCCTGAATATTCCCCGGCCGGCAGGTGCACAGATCATAAAAAAACTGGATGCTGCCGCTGCTGATGCAAAGGCGACAGCGAAAGGCGTACGGTTTATCGATTTGCCATTAACAGATCAGCGAGGCAAACCGGTACAGCTGTCGCAATACGTGAAACCGGGGCAATACACACTGCTGGAATTCTGGTCTTCGCATTGTGGTCCCTGCAGAAACCAGATACCTCACATGCGTCATCTGAGTGAGCTGGTCAGTCAGAAAGATTTTAGCATCATCAGCATCTCTATTGATGAAAAAGATGCAGAGTGGAAGAAAGCATTGCGGGAAGAAAAAATGCCCTGGACACAGCTGTTGGACAAGAAAGGGTCCGAGGGGCCAACGGTCACGCTTTACAAGATAGAGGGCATACCACATTCCGTATTGGTGGACCCACAAGGATATATCGTGGAATCCAGGATAAATGGCGCGGAACTGGATGTGGTATTGAAAGAGCTACTGGGTGAAAAGATCACGACGTTTTAGATTTAGGTTTCGATTTAGTATAGTTAACCCCAAGGCTTAACGGTACCAACCCCGGACTTCTGCCCGGGGTTTTGTTTTATACTATGCCGGCATAAAATCAAAAGCGCCTTTACGCAGATTGACACCAAATTCCAGGTATGCTTTCAGGCAGTCGAGGAAGTTGGCCCAGCCGAAAGTATTTTGAGAGAACCATTTCAATCCTTTTTCATCCAGTGGCAGTTCACCTTCAGTAACAGTGACAAGCGTGCCGCCACTCTTAGTTGGCGCCAGTCCTATTTTCACCCAGGTCATGTGACCCGAAGCGCCTTCCCATTCAAAATGGATTTCTTTGTCCTGTACGATTTTCTTTACCGGGATATCATAATTCACGTTTTCTTCGGCAAACCGCCATACTACGGTTTCTCCTTCCACCATCCGGCCGCTGCCGGAGGCGAGAAAATAATTGCTCATTTTCTGTGGATCAACGATGGCGTCAAAGACTTCCTGTGGCTGCTTGGCCATCTGCATGGATGCGGAAATGATCAATGGTCCCATAAGATATGTTTCTCGCAAAGAAAACAAAGGGAGCAAAGAAACCAAAGAAAAAGATAGGAAAAGACAGAAAAAGGATAAAAGTAAAAGAGAGCAAAGGTAGAGGCTGATCACCCCCCTTTGCTCTCTTTTATCTTAAAATATCATCCTTTGCGTTCTTTGCTCCCTTTGTTCTCTTTGCGTGACTAGATACGCTGTAGTACTTCTTCGCCGATGGCGTCAGTGCCTTTGATCATATCGGCCGGCGTTTGTGCGTTGGCGATATCGCGGGTGCGGAAACCGGCTTTTAATACCTGGTCTACCGCGCTGATCACGGCTTCTGACTCCGCTTTCATGCCGAAAGAAATATCCAGCAGCAGGGCAGCAGAGAGGATAGACGCCAGCGGGTTGGCCACGCCTTTGCCGGTGATGTCGTGCGCAGAGCCATGGATAGGCTCGTATACGCCGGTGCCATCGCCTACGGAAGCGGAAGCCAGCATGCCCATAGAGCCGGCAATCTGGGACGCTTCGTCGGTGAGGATATCACCAAAGAGGTTGGCGGTGACTACCACATCGAAACGGCGCGGGTCTTTTATCAGCAGCATGGCGGTAGCGTCTACGAACTGATGTTCCACTTCCACGTCAGGGTATTCCGGCGCTATTTTCTGTATCACTTCACGCCACAGCCGGGAGGTCTCGATCACGTTGGCTTTGTCAACGGAGCAGAGTTTTTTGCGGCGGGTGCGGGCAGCTTCGAAGGCTTTGCGGGCAATACGCTCTACTTCAAAGCGGCTGTATTCTGCGATGTCAAAGGCGGTATCGCCGTTGTTTTTGCGGCCTTTGTCGCCAAAGTAGATGTCGCCGGTCAGTTCGCGGAAGAAGAGGATGTCGGCGCCTTTCAGGATTTCTGGTTTGATGCTGGAAGCGTCGAGCAGTTCGTCAAACAGTTTGATGGGGCGCAGGTTAGCGTAAAGGCCCAGTTCCTTGCGCATTTTCAGCAGCCCTTGTTCCGGCCTTACTTTGGCGGAAGGGTCGTTGTCATATTTCGGGTGGCCAACGGCGCCGAACAGGATGGCGTCGGAAGCGCGCATTTTGGTCAGCGTTTCATCCGGCAGCGGGTTGCCGGTGGCTGCTATGGCGGCGTGGCCTACGAGGGCTTCGTCATAGGTGAACGTGTGGCCAAAGCGGGCAGCGATTTTGTCGAGCACTTTTTTTCCTACGGCCGTTACTTCCTGTCCGATCCCGTCGCCGGGAACAATTAAAATATGTTTGGTTGCCATGATAATGATATCAGATTAAGTTGAGCATTTTCTGGGTGGCCTTGATGGCAGACACGGTCTGATCACTGTCCAGTCCTCTCGTCTTGAACTCCTTGTTCTGGAAGCTCCAGGTAATGATGGTTTCGCACAAGGCGTCGCTCTTACCGCCGGGAGGGATGTGAACGGAATAGTCGGTGAGTACCGGCAGTTCCTGTTTTTTCTTTTTGTAGACTTTTTTCAGTGCATTCATGAAGGCGTCGTACTGACCGTCGCCTTGTGCATGTTCTTCAAAAAGTTCCCCTTCCACCGATATCCTGAGCGTCACAGAGGGGTGGAGGTTTTTGGAGTGGGTGAGCACATAGTTTTCTATTTTCACCTTTTCCTCTATCCGGCTGCTGTCGAGGATGTCCGAGATAATATAGGGGAGATCTGCCTGGGTTACGACTTCCTTTTTATCGCCCAGTTCGATGATGCGTTGGGTGACCTTTTTCAGGTTGGCGTCCGACAACTGTATGCCCAGCTGGTGCAGGTTGTTTTCGATATTGGCTTTGCCGCTGGTTTTGCCAAGGGCGTATAGGCGTTGACGTCCGAAACGTTCCGGCATCAGATCGCTGAAATACAGTTTGTTTTTTTTGTCGCCGTCGGCATGGATGCCGGCCGTTTGTGTGAATACATTGGCGCCTACCACCGGCTTGTTGGCCGGGATGCGGATGCCGGAGAAGGTTTCCACGAGTTTGCTGGCGCTGTAGAGTGATTTTTCTGACACGGCTGTTTTAACGCCGGGCAGAAAATCGTTGAGTACCGCGATGGCGCTGGCGAGCGGTGCGTTGCCGGCTCTTTCACCCATCCCGTTGATGGTAAGGTGGATGCCATGTGCGCCGGCTTTCACGCCTTCGAGCACGTTGGCGGTGCCCAGGTCGTAGTCGTTGTGGGCGTGGAAATCGAAATGCATTTGCGGGTATCGTTGTACGATATCGCTGATGTATTCCTGTACTTCGCCGGGGGTGAGTACGCCGAGGGTATCCGGCAGCATCACCCTTTTTACGGGTTGGTGTTGCAGGAAATCGAGATATTGATATACGTAGTCGCGGGAGTGGCGCATGCCGTTGCTCCAGTCTTCGAGGTATATGTTGCAGTCCAGTCCTTTTTTGCGGGCGAGGGCGATGACTTCGCTGACGTCCGCAAAATGTTCGGCCGGTTTTTTCTTCAGCTGATGGGTGAGGTGGTTGAGCGATCCTTTGGTAAGGAGGTTCATGACCTTGGCGCCGGCCTGCAACATCCATTGTACAGACACGTCGCCGTCAACGAAAGTGAGTACTTCCACTTTGTAGAGCAGGTCGTTCGTTTTCGCCCATTGGGTAATGGCTTTCACGGCCGCCAGTTCACCTTCCGACACGCGGGCGGAAGCGATTTCTATCCTGTCCACTTTTACTTCTGTGAGCAGGACCTGGGCGATGGTCAGTTTTTCCGAGGGCGAAAAGGAGACGCCGCTGGTTTGTTCACCGTCGCGGAGGGTGGTGTCCATTATTTCAATGTAGCGCTGCGGTACTGGCATAAGGCTGAATAATTATCGTTAATACATACTCTTCGCGGCGAAGGTTTTGATATCTTCTTTCATGGCCTGCAGATAGTCGATATCATCATAACCGTTGGTCATGTTGTGTTTTTTGTAACTGTTGATATCGAATGTCTCACTTTCTCCGGTAGCGGAGATGGTGATGGTCTGTGCCGGGAGGTCTACCACCAGTGCCGCTTTAGGGTCGCTTTCGATGGCGGTGAAGATTTTATGTAAGAACTCCGGGCTTACCTGTACCGGCAGGATACCGATGTTGAGCGCGTTGTTTTTGAAGATATCGGCGAAGAAGCTGGACACTACGCAGCGGAAGCCGTAGTCGTAGATAGCCCAGGCAGCGTGTTCGCGGCTGGAGCCACTGCCGAAGTTTTTACCGCCGACCAGTATTTTACCGGAGTAGATCGGGTTGTTTAAGACGAAATCATTTTTCGGAGAGCCGTCGGCGTTATAGCGCCAGTCACGGAAGAGATTATCACCAAATCCTTTGCGTTCGGTCGCTTTCAGGAAGCGGGCCGGGATGATCTGGTCGGTGTCCACATTTTCAATCGGCATCGGCACAGCTGTGCTTTTCAGTACCGTAAATTTATCGTAAGCCATGTTGTTGTTTGTGTTTGATGGAGGGTGACAGAAAAAGATCAGATCAGTTCACGCGGGTCGGTTACCACGCCGGTTACAGCGGCAGCTGCGGCTACCAGCGGGCTGGCGAGCATGGTGCGGGAGCCGGGGCCCTGGCGGCCTTCGAAGTTGCGGTTGCTGGTGCTGACAGCATACTTGCCGGCCGGAACTTTATCGTCGTTCATGGCGAGGCAGGCGGAGCATCCGGGTTGGCGCAGCTCGAAGCCGGCAGCGGTGAGGATGTCGAGGATGCCTTCTTCGCGGATCTGTTGTTCTACGATGTGTGAGCCCGGAACGATCCAGGCGGTCACGCCGTCCGCTTTTTTGCGTCCTTTTACGACGGAGGCGAAAGCGCGGAAGTCTTCGATGCGGCCGTTGGTGCAGCTGCCGATGAATACGTAGTCTACTTTTTTGCCCAGCATAGGCTCCTGTTCCTGGAAGCCCATGTATTGCAGTGATTTTTCGTAGCTGGCAGCGCTGCCGCCGGCTTCCTGTGCCACGGGGATGCGTTGGGTGATACCCATGCCCATACCGGGGTTGGTGCCGTAGGTGATCATCGGTTCGATGTCGGCGGCGTTGAAGGTATATTCTTTATCGAAGGTGGCGCCTTCTTCCGTTTTTAATGTTTTCCAATAGGCGAGCGCGTTATCCCAGGCAGCTCCCTGCGGCGCTTTTTCGCGGCCTTTGATATAGGCGAAGGTGGTTTCGTCCGGGGCGATGATACCGCCGCGGGCGCCCATCTCGATGCTCATATTGCAGACGGTCATACGGCCTTCCATGCTCATTTGCTCAAACACCTCACCGGCATATTCCACGAAGTAGCCGGTGGCGCCGGCTGCGGTAAGCTGGGAGATGATATAGAGGGTCACGTCTTTGGGCGTAATGCCCTTGCCGGTAGTACCGGTAACGGTTATACGCATTTTTTTCGGTTTCTGCTGCATGATGCACTGGGAAGAGAGCACCATTTCTACTTCGGAAGTACCGATACCAAAGGCGATAGCGCCGAAAGCGCCGTGGGTGGAGGTGTGGGAGTCACCGCACACGATGGTCATGCCCGGCAGGGTGATACCGTTTTCCGGTCCTACCACGTGTACGATACCGTTGCGGGGATTGCCCAGTCCCCAGTGAGAGATACCATATTTAGCGGTGTTGGACTCCAGCGCTTTCAGCTGATTGGCAGAGAGCGGGTCCTGTACCGGCAGGTGCTGGTTGATAGTGGGCGTATTGTGATCTGCTGTTGCAAAGGTTTTTTCGGGGAACATTACGCTCAGTCCCCTGTTTTCCAGTCCCAGAAAAGCTACCGGGCTGGTTACTTCATGAATGAAGTGACGGTCAATAAACAACACATCAGGACCGTCTTCAATTTTCCTGACCGCATGCGAATCCCATACTTTGTCAAATAAGGTAGCGGGTATTTGGCTCATTTTCATAATTTTAAAGGTAGGCGCTAAATTCTTAAAAAATATCCAGATATTCTTATGATTGTCATATTTTTTCTAAAAAGAAGTGTAAATAGATGATTATTGTTTGGCGGGGAATTGCTTTGTTTTTAATTTAAAATGCTGATTTTCAATGGAGTAAATAAATTACAGCGCATGACAAAAGCGGTAATAATGACTTATTGGGGTGCATATAATTGTCATTAAAATGTCATTGAATAAATCGGGCTACGTATATACGGCCCCGGTAGGATAACGGTATCAGCTACACGATAAAATGGCCGCCGGAGAATTTTAACCCTATAATAAAAGGACATCGAAATCTATGCATCCCAATTTCCCAGGGCTGAAGCCCTGGGCTACGTTGTGTTTCAATTCCTATCTAATAAGATTTCTGAAGTGGAGGCTTTACGCCGGAAGGACTTCGCTACCAGCTGGTAGTGAAGTGAATGAAATAATGATATTGGGAAAAGACCGGAGATCTTTATTCCGCTGGAGAGTCCTGCGCTAAAAGTATTATTCAGTTTTCTTTGATGAGAAAGCAGTTATTCAACCTGAACAACAGGATTCTTCCTGAGAAAGAAATTGAAACACAATGTAGCCCGGGGCTTCAGCCCTGGGGACCGGAGAAATGCGGCATTAACACAGGTTTATAATATCTCCAGATTTTTAGCTTTATATCCCTGCAACGCTTCGCTGCCGGCAGGAAGTTCGGTGATGAGGTAATGTATATCCTGCAAATCGGCGATTTTCATTTTCATGGAGCTGTTGAGTTTTTCCGATATGGCGAGGATGGCCACTTTATCGGCCGCTTTGATCATGGCTTTTTTTACCTGGATGGTTTCCCAGTCGGCATCGGTGAGGCCGTTGACCGGGTCAATGGCGTTGGTGCCGATGATGCAGAGGTCAGCTTTGATATTCGACAGGTATTCAAATACTTCACCGCTGACGGTCATCTGGCTGTAGGCGGATATCTGGCCGCCGATCACGATGGTTTTGATCATGGGCTTGTCCAGCAGTTCCACGGCCGACAGTACATTGACGGTGATAAAGGTGGCCCGCAGAGAGGGCGGTATTTTTTTGATGAACTCACGGATGGTAGTGCCGCCGCCGATGAGCACGATCATGTCATCGCGCAGCAGTTGCAGCGCTTTTTCAGCGATCACCAGTTTGTTGGTCTGCGCGTAGGTCTCCGATTCGTGGCCATAATGATAGGCGATGGACATGGCGCCTCCTTTGATCTTCACCACTTCCCCGTCGTCCGCCAACTCGTTCACGTCCCGGCGGATGGTGTCTTCAGAAACATTGATCAGGCTTACCAGTTCGCTGTAGGTAATACGGGTGTGGATGTTTACCTGCTGAATGATAAGCTGTTTCCTGGACTTTTTAGTGAGGGAAACCGGGGGTATCTGGTCCTGAGTGTTCATACTATCCATAGCGTCTGATAAATTCAAAGGGTGATGATAGACAAAAAAACGGGCATATGCAAAAAACGCACCGCTCCTTTTTTGCATGGCCATAACATGGGTCTGCGACAAAAATAACAGAACCGACAGAATTTTGCACTTTTGGAAGATAAATAATTTTTCTGCACTTTTTGTATTGATTTAAATATTTGATAATTAATATTTTGTGTCAATGATAGCGAATTGTTATCCTGATTTTTTGCATATTGACCGCAAAATAGTTGCAAATAATTTGCAGTTTTCGCAGGAATCCCTATTTTTATCCCTGTAATTTCCGCATTATTCGAAGAACTAACTATCAACCAAACCACATGATGAAACATATCATAACAGTGGCCAACTTTCCGAAGATATTCCTGCCACTTCTGGGCCTGTTATTTTCTGTCTGTAGCTATGCCCAGTCTGATCTGGTATCGGGAACCGTCACCAGCGCAGGCGACGGACAAAAAATCATCGGCGCCTCCGTGTCGCTCGTCGGCGCAAAAGGCGTTGGCGCCCTGACCAACGAAGCCGGTCAGTTCTCTATTAAAATACCTTCTTCCGTTACCGGCGAACTCACCCTCGCGGTTACCTTCGTAGGGTATGACCGTAAAGAGGTAAAGGTGTCCAGAGGACAGTCCAACATCAACATCCAGCTGGCCACCAACACCAAAGCATTGGGAGAATTGGTGGTGACCGCACTGGGCATCAAAAAAGAGAAAAAAGCACTGGCCTACGCTGTAACCGAAGTAAAAGGCAGTGAATTCACACAGGCCCGCGAAATCAACGTGGCAGACGCACTCACCGGTAAAATAGCCGGTGTGAACGCCTCCAGCCTCGCCAGCGGCCCCGGTGGCTCCAGCCGCGTGATCATCCGTGGCAACGGCTCCCTCAATGGTGACAACCAACCGCTGTACGTGGTAAACGGTATGCCCATCGACAATACCACACAAAGCACCCTCACCAGCGGCGCCTCCAATGGGCTCAACTACGACCGCGGCGACGGTATCGCAGGTATCAACCCTGATGATATCGAATCCATCACCGTGCTCAAAGGCGGCCCGGCAGCGGCCCTCTACGGCGCCCGCGCTTCCAACGGCGTTATCCTCATCACCACCAAAAAAGGCGTGGCACAGAAAGGGATCGGTGTAGACTACAACACCACCTACACCCTGGAAACACCGTCCATTATTCCCGACTGGCAATATGAGTACGGCTCCGGTGAGAAAGGCAAAAAACCAACCACCAAAGCGGAAGCTATCGCGGCAGGCCGCCTCTCCTGGGGACCGAAAATAGACGGCAGCAACGTGGTCCAGTTCGATGGGGTGGAACGCCCTTACGTGGCACAGAAAAACAACATCAAAAACTTCTATAACACTGGTAACACCTTCACCAATACACTGGCGTTCTCCGGCGGCAACGAAAACACAAAATATCGTGTATCCCTGTCCGATATGAACAACCGCAGCCTGGTGCCCAGTCAGTCGCTCAACAAAAAAATAGGTTCTGTCAGCATCGCTTCCAACCTGGGCAAACGTCTCTCTATTGAAGCTTACGCTCAGTACAACGTGGAAAAAGCTAAAAACAGAAGCAGCGTTTCCGACGCTCCCGGCAACGTGAACTGGGGTACCTATATGATCGCCAATACGGTAGATATCCGTAACCTCGACCCTGGCTATGACGCCACTGATAAAGAAGTGGAATGGAACCCTTCCGGTTTCGCTTCCAACCCCTACTTTGTAGCTAACCGCTTTCGTAACAACGATGACCGCAAACGCTTTATCGGTAACGCCAGCATCAAATACAACCTGCTGGACAATCTCTTCGTGCGCGGTCGTGTAAGCCATGATTATCTGAACATCAACTACACCGGTATTGTACCTACCGGTACGCTTTTCGCTCCGAAAGGCCTCTATCAGCAGTACAATACCATCGCCACCGAAACAAACGGTGAGCTGACCATCAACTACCAGGGCAAACTGAGCCGCGATCTGGCCATCACTGCCATGGCTGGTGGCAACAGACGCAAATCCATTTCTGACGGCACAAACCTGAACGGTACCGATTTCTTCGCGCCCGGTTTCTATGACCCGTCCAACGTGGTAAGCCTCAACACCACCAACGTCAACCAACGGCAGGCGACCAACTCGCTGTTCGGCTCTGTGGACCTGTCATTCAAAGACATGTTGTTCCTGACCGCTACCGGCCGCAACGACTGGTTCTCTACTTTGTCGCCGCAAAACAACAACATCTTTTATCCTTCCGTAGGCGCCAGCTTCCTGCTGTCTGAAGCAGTGAAAATGCCTTCCTGGATCAACTACGCCAAAGTACGTACGTCATGGGCACAGGTAGGCGGCGCTACGCCACAGCCTTACATCCTGCGCCAGACTTACTCCGTGCTTTCCGGTGGCGGCCACCTCGGTCAACCGCTGCAAACACCTACGCAGACAACCTCTCAGGGTAGCGGCTCCGGCCTGCTGCAGGCACCGAACCCGAACCTGAAACCGCTGCTCTCTACTACTTTTGAAGCCGGTATCGAAGCTCGCATGCTCAATAACCGCTTGTCTGCCGACATCACCGTGTATAGCCGCAAAACAACCAACGATATCATGCAGGCGGCCATCTCTCCGGCATCAGGGTATAACTTCGCCATCCTCAACGTAGGCGAAATGAGCAACAAAGGCGTGGAAGTATTGCTGACCGGTGTGCCCATCAAGCAGAAGAACTTCTCCTGGGACATCAGCTACAATATGGCCTATAACAAAAACGAGGTGCTGAAACTCACCGAAGGCATCAACAGCCTGCAGCTGGACGTGAGCGTTAACAGCTACGCCTATATTTTTGCGGAAATCGGAAAAGCTTACAGCACCATCAAAGGTTTTAAAGTGCTGAAAGATGCCAGCGGCAATACCGTATATGATAAAGCAACCGGCTATGAAATGCGTACCGGCCTGACCGACCTCGGCACCGGCGTGTCTCCTTTCTCCGCTGGTATCACCAACAACTTTACCTACAAACGTTTTAACCTGAGCTTCCTGATCGATGGTAAATTCGGTGGCCACGTATATTCCGCTACCAACCTGTATGCTACCCGCTTCGGTCTGAACAAGATCACCCTGCCAGGCAGGGAAGACGGTCTCACTGTTACCGGCGTAGATCAGGACGGTAAACCGTTTACCAAAACATTTACCTACGCTACCGGTCTGCAGGCGTACTACGACAACTACAAAAACCTCTCTGAGAAATTTGTATACGATGCCAGCTTTATCAAGCTGCGTCAGGTAGTACTCAGCTACAATATTCCGACGAAAGTGTTTGCCTTTGCGAAACTGCAGGGCGCTACCGTTTCTTTCGTAGCGAGGAACCTGTTTATCCTGTATAAGAATGCGCCTAATATTGATCCGGAATCAACCTTCAGCAACTCCAATGCACAAGGCTTTGAAATGTTCGGCGTGCCCCGCACCCGGAGCTATGGCGTAAACCTTCAGGTAAAACTTTAGTTCATTCTTAAAATTGATCCGCTCATGCAACGTATTGCCAGATATAAATTCATTTTGCTCTTAGGAGCCGTGTTGGGGCTTGCTTCCTGTGATAAAGATTTTGAAGCGCTCAACGTCAACCCGAATGCCTCCGAGAAACCCAATATCGATTTGCTGTTCACGCAAAGCCTGCTGAAAGGGAATCTGCCATTGGACCGCGCTTATTTCTTCACTTCTTACCTGCATAGTGGTACCTATATTCAGCACTATGCCATCGCTAAAGAGATGGCAGGTTCCGGCGCCGGCGATAAGTATGCCGTAAATGATTTCTATCAGAGCTTCTACTACCGCAACATCTATACGAACACGATGACTACGCTGGCAGAGATCATCGAAGCAGCGCAGGCGCCGGAGAATGTGAACAAACTGGCGGTGGCCCGCCTCTGGAAAGTGCTGCTCATGCAGCGTATCACCGACCTGTATGGAGATGTGCCTTACAGCGAAGCCACCCGCGGTAAATCCAACCTGTTCCAGCCTAAATACGATCCACAGGAAGATATCTATGCCGGTCTGCTAAAAGAAACGGAAGATGCCATCAAATCTTTCGATGCTTCTAAAGCTACTTTTGGCAACGCTGACCTGATCTATAAAGGCAACATTGCCCAATGGAAAAAATTCGGTTACTCGCTCATGCTGCGCCTGGCCATGCGCACCACTCGCGCTACCAGCGCCAAAGTGATCGCCAAAGACTGGGCACAGAAAGCAGTGGCCGGCGGTGTGATCACCGACGCCGCAGACAATGCGGTGGTGAGATATTCCAACGGTCCGCAGACCTATAACAACAATCCCATTGCCTTTGAGCTGGTAAACCAGGACTATGTGCCTTCCTCCAAAGGCGCCAGTAATCAGGAGTGGGGCAAGTTCAGCAAAACGTTTATCGATTTCCTGAAAAACCATAATGATCCGCGGCTGGGCGTGGTGTCTGTAGTATGGACCAATGGCAACCCGGACACTACCGCTGCTTTGCAGAAGGGGATGGCCAACGGTACTGATGTGAAACCAGCTAATCCTGCTTCTTATTCAGAGCCTAATCCTGCTACCATCCTGAACTACGCTTCCCCGCTGCTGGTGATGACCAATGCAGAGATGAACCTGCTGCTCAGCGAAGTGGCGCTGCGTGGCTGGAGCGCCGGCGATAAAGCACAGCTGTATGCCAACGGTGTTACCGCTGCCTTGCGCAACTGGGGCCTGTTTGGTGCTGCCGGTACCATCGCACCGGAGCGTATCAGTCAGTATGTGGCGGATAATGCCCTGAATGTTGGGGGCACTTTCGACGCACAGATGGAACAAATCCATACGCAGTTCTGGGTAGCGCTGCTCCTCGATGAACAGGAAGCTTATGCCAACTGGCGTCGTACCGGTTATCCGGTGCTGGTGCCGGTGAATTATACCGGCAACGTAACAGGCGGCACTATCCCGCGCAGACTGCCTTACTCTCAGACAGAGCAGGGTATCAACGGGGCCAACTACAACGATGCCGTAAAGAGACAAGGACCTGATTTATTAACAACCAGAATGTGGTGGGACAAATAATCATGAAAAGAGTATTCCTGTTTTCTGTACTCATAACGGTTCATACATGCCTCCTCGCACAAGGGAAAAGGGTTGCCGCTCCGGCAGCCCTGATCCCTTTACCGGTGGCCAGCTCCTGGACAGCCGACAGCGCTTTTATTACCGCCCACGCGGCAATAAAGGCCATGCCCGGCCTGGAGCAGGACGCAGCGTTGCTGAAGTCGTATATGCAGGCCGTTAGTGACCGTCCTGTAAAAGGGCGTGTAGTCGCCACAGTTAGTATGGGCATTGATTCGCTGGCGGTAAAGCAGCCGGAAGGTTATCTGTTGCAGGTAACGCCGCAGCAGGTGAAACTGACAGCGCATGATGCGGCCGGCATCGGCCATGGTATTGCCACGCTGCGGCAGCTGTGGAAGCCTGCGGCCGGCGGGGGAGTAGTACTGCCGGGAGCGATGATCGCGGATTATCCCCGCTTTGGTTACCGTGGCATGCACCTCGATGTAGGGCGGCATTTCTTTTCGGTAGACTATATCAAAAATTTCATCGATCAGCTGGCGTTATACAAGTTCAATAATTTTCACTGGCATCTTACCGATGACCAGGGATGGCGCATAGAGATCAAAAAATATCCCCGGTTGCAGGAAGTGGCCGCCTGGCGCGACCAGACCATGATCGGGCATAAGAAAGAGCTGCCGCATCGTTTCGATGGTAAAAAATACGGCGGCTACTATACACAGGAACAGGTGAAAGAAGTGGTGGCCTACGCTGCTGCGCGGCATATCAATGTGGTCCCGGAGATAGAAATGCCGGGTCACGCACTGGCCGCCATGACGGCTTATCCATCGCTGGGCTGCACGGGCGGCCCTTATAAAACCGCGCAGTTCTGGGGCATCTTCGATGATGTGTTCTGCGCCGGCAAAGACAGCACTTTCCTCTTTTTGCAGGATGTGCTGGATGAAGTGATGGCCTTATTCCCTTCTTCGTATATCCATATCGGTGGCGACGAATGTCCCAAAGTGAGATGGAAACAATGTGCTGCCTGTCAGCGGCGGATGAAAACAGAACACCTGGAAGATGAAGATGCGTTGCAGAGTTATTTTATCCGCCGTATCAGCAATTATGTAAACAGCAAAGGCCGCCGCATTATCGGCTGGGACGAGATCCTGGAAGGCGGCCTGGCGCCTGGCGCCACCGTTATGAGCTGGCGTGGTGTGGAAGGTGCGGTGATGGCTGCCCAACAAAAGCAGCAGGTGATCATGACACCGGAAGATGAATTGTATTTTGACCATTATCAGTCACTGTATCCGGAAGAACAGACTGCCGCAGCCGGCTATACGCCACTGGAGGCGGTATATGCTTATGAGCCTCTGGTAGCTGCCGGCGATACGGCATTGTTGCCTTATATCGCCGGCATCCAGGGGGGCATCTGGAGCGAATACCTGTCTACAGAAGCAAAGGCCAACTATATGATCTATCCCCGGTTGCAGGCAACGGCCGAAAGGGCCTGGTCGCCGGCAACCGTGAAGGACTACAACCAGTTCACACAACGGCTGGCTACGTTGACGGGGAACCGTTATACTACCTACCAGGAGATCAACTACCGGCTGGACAGCCTCGGTCGCGGAAGCCTGTATGTTACGTTACACGCGCATCAGCCGGAAGCGGTGATTCGTTATACCACCGATGGTCGTGTGCCCGTTGCCGGTAGTCCGGCATACAAGGGCCGTATCCATATTACCCGCAGCGCTGTATTGCAGGCGCAGCTGTTTGTACAGGGAAAACCGACAGGCCGGCTGTTCCGGCAGGCATTCGACGTGCACAAAGCTACCGGGGCGCAGGTGACACTGCTACAGCCGCCCAATACCAAATATACCGCTGCGCCTTCGTTGCTGGTGAACGGCATCGCCGGTACGCATCGTTTCAATGACGGGCAGTGGCTGGGCTTCTCCGCCCGTGACCTGCAGGCTGTCGTGGACCTGGGCAGCGTACAGGAAATAAAGCAGGTGGGAGCGAATATACTCAACTATCACTGGCAGAAAATGTGGGCGCCCGTGTCACTGGTGTTTGAACTATCTGCCGATGGTAAAAATTTTGAGCGTATAGCCGTTGCCGATAGTTTTCCGGTAAATGGTATTAACCACGTGCGGTTGGCCGTAAAGCCCGTACAAGCGCGATATATGAAAGTGACGGCCGTCAACAAAAACGTGATTCCGGCCGGCGAATATGGCGCCGGCGGCAGAGCGATGTTGCTGGCAGACGAAATTATTGTTAACTGATGCTGTGCGTATTGATTCCACGTTAGCATTACATTTTATACGGCATGGCATTTTTGATTGTTGTTTTATGCATACTGTTGCTGATGGTGCTGGTAACGCTCGCCAAATGCAATGTGTTTGTGGCTTTTCTGATCGTGTCTGCGCTGGCAGGCTGGTGGCTCGGTATGCCGCTGCAGTCCATCACCGGCGCCATGCAGAAAGGCATCGGTGACACGATGGGAGGGCTACTGATCATCATTATTCTGGGCGCCATGCTGGGCAAGCTGGTAGCGGAGAGCGGTGCGGCGCGACAGATCGCGCAAACGCTGATTCGTTTATTCGGTACACGTTATATCCAGTGGGCGTTGCTGGTGGCTGGCTTTATCATCGGCATCCCGTTATATTATGGTGTAGGTTTTGTGTTACTCGTTCCTTTGATATTTTCTGTGGTCTACCAATACAAGCTGCCGGCGGTATATATCGGGTTACCCACGCTGGCGGCTTTGTCTGTCACCCACGGCTTCCTGCCGCCGCATCCGTCGCCGGTGGCGCTGGTGACACAGTTTCATGCCAATATGGGACTGACACTGGTGTATGGCCTGATCGTGGCTGTTCCGGCCATCGTAGTGGCGGGACCGTTATTTGCCCGTTACCTGAAGAATATACCTGCGTCGCCTTCGCCACTTTTTCAGTCGCAGGAAACGCAGCCGCAGGCTTTACCCGGAGCAGTGAACAGTTTTTTAACGGCCTTGTTGCCGGTATTGTTGCTCGTTATTACCACCGGGTTGTTACATACCACCCCGGTGAATTCGCGGCTGCACGGCTTTCTCTCTTTTGCCGGCGACGCATCGGTGGTGATGTTATGTTGTTTACTGATCGCCACTTTTTCGCTGGGCATTGCGCAACGGAAGTCTTTGAAAGACATCATGCACATCTACGCCGAATCGGTGAAAGACATTGCCATGGTGATGCTGATCATTGCCGGGTCGGGTGCGTTAAAGGAAGTACTGGCCGGTAGCGGCGTGAGTGCGCAGATAGCCATGGCGATGAGTTCCTGGCATATCCCGGTGCTGGTGCTGGGGTGGCTGATGGCCGCCGTGATCCGCGCCAGTATCGGTTCTGCTACCGTGGCCGGTCTTACCGCTGCGGGCATGATGGCGCCATTCATCGCCACCGGGCAGGTAGACCCTAACCTCATGGTACTGTCCATCGGTGCCGGCAGCCTGATGTTTTCCCACGTCAACGATGCCGGCTTCTGGATGTTCAAAGAGTACTTTAACATCAGCATAAAAGATACCTTCCTGTCGTGGTCTGTGATGGAAACCATTGTGGGCATCATGGGCCTGCTGGGGGTACTGGCGCTCAACGCGCTGATGAGTCATTAAGCATTTATTAAACCAGAATATATGGAAAACAAAGCAGCAGAAAAATTAAAAGCATTAGGGCTGGAATTACCACCGGCACCAACGCCACTGGGCGTATACAAACCTTTCCTGATCGACGGGAAATATCTTTATCTGTCTGGTCACGGGCCGGTGCAACAAGATAAGTCGCTGATCATCGGCAGAATTGGCAGCGAGATGGACATGGAACAGGGTAAACTGGCTGCACGGCAGGTGGGCCTGACCATGCTGTCTACCATTAACACGCACGTAGGACTGGAGAAAGTGAAACGTGTGATCAAAGTGCTGGGCATGGTGAACTGTACACCTGAATTTGAACGCCATCCTTATATCATCAATGGTTGCAGCGAATTGTTTGCCGCCATCTGGGGCGAAGAAAACGGTATCGGCGTACGCAGCGCTGTGGGCTTCGGTTCCCTGCCCGACAATATCCCGGTAGAGATAGAAGCTTTGTTTGAATTGTACTAAGATGGCTGTAGCAGATGCCGGGGAAAACATTATCTTTCCCTTAAAATTTGGATATGCAAAAGCGGGATGGAACAACAGCAGTCAGATTGGCGGCTTTCGGTGAATTTCTGCTGAGGCTTCACAGCAACAGCGGTAAACGTTTCGGTCAGTCAGACGGATATATTCCTTATTACGCCGGCGCGGAGGCTAACGTATGCGTACTGTTGTCACGCCTGGGTATGTCTACAGAGTATATCACCCGGGTGCCGGACAACGACCTGGCCATAACGGGACTGCAACACCTGAGAGGGCATGGCGTAGGCACCGGAAGGGTAGCCTATGGCGGCGACAGGCTGGGGTTGTATTTTACCGAATCCGGCAACGGCATACGCCCCGGGCGTGTGATCTATGATCGTGCCGGTTCATCCTTCGCCACTTTGCAGCCGGGAGATATCGCCTGGTCATCTGTATTGGCAGACATCGACGTGTTTCACTGGTCCGGCGTGGCCGCCGCATTATCCGCCAGCAGTGCCGCCGTTTGTGGGGAGGCGCTGGAAGCGGCGCGGGCAGCGGGACTGACCATCTCGTCAGATTTTAACTACCGTGCCACGCTCTGGAAATACGGGCAGCACCCTTCCGCGGTGATGCCGGCGTTACTGCAACACAGCGATATGACCGTGGCCGATCTGGACGCCGTGAACGTATACTACAACATTGAAACAGATAAACAGCTTTCCCCGGAGAAAAGATTTGAACAGTGTTATGAGCAGTTGCGGCAACATATGCCGAAGCTGAAAACACTGGCGATGAGCTTCCGGAAAGTACAGGGTAACCAGCTGGTGTATTTCGGGGCGCTCGCACAGGGCGACCAGTATTATTTTTCAGAAGGATTTACTGTTCCGCAGGTCACCGACCAGATAGGCGCCGGCGATGCCTTCACCGCAGGTATTTTGTTTGGTGTCATGAACCAGTACCCGCCACAGCAGATCATCGATTTTGCCGTGGCCTGTGGTACGCTCAAACAGAGTATTCATGGCGACTGGGCGCTGGTGAATGAACGGGAAGTGACCGACCTGATGGCCAACGGCCCTTCGGGAAGGATAGTACGATAACTACTTTTATTATGTTTACGATTGATGCACACCTCGACCTCAGCATGAACGCCCTGGAATGGAACAGGGACCTGCGGCAGCCGGTACTGGCCATCCGCAGCCGCGAGGCAGAGTTACAGGATAAACCAGACAGGGGCAGGGGCGTAGTCGCTTTCCCCGAACTTCGCAAAGGCAACATCGGCCTCGTTGTGGCCACGCAAATAGGACGTTATGTAGCGCCGGACAACCCTTTGCCGGGCTGGCATTCGCCCGAGCAGGCCTGGGCGCAGACGCAGGGCCAGCTGGCATGGTACAAAGCCATGGAAGACGCGGGTGAAATGGTGATGATCAAAGACCTGTCAGCCCTGGAACAGCATATCGCCCTGTGGAACGATGGTACGCCTCCTGACAACAAACCCATTGGGTACATCCTGAGCCTCGAAGGAGCCGATTCACTGGTGACATTAGACTACCTGCACCGGGCATACGAAAACGGCCTCCGCGCAGTAGGCCCCGCTCACTACGGGCCCGGACGCTATGCCAACGGCACCGATGCTACCGGTCATCTGAATGAACAGGGGCGCCAGCTGATCCGGGAGATGGAAAAGCTGAACATGATACTCGACGCCACCCACCTTTGCGACGATGCCTTCTGTGACGCTATGGACATCTTCAACGGCGCCGTATGGGCCAGCCATAACAACTGCCGCGCACTGGTAGATCACAACCGCCAGTTCAGCGACGAGATGATCAAAATACTCGTTCAGAAAGGCGCTGTCATCGGCGGAGCGCTGGATGCCTGGATGATGGTGCCCGGATGGGTACGCGCGCAGTCCACCCCTGAAGGCATGCACTGCAATCTCGAAAAACTCATCGACCACATGGACCATATCTGCCAGATAGCAGGCAACTCCCTGCATGTAGGCATCGGTACAGACCTGGACGGCGCTTTCGGAAAAGAACAGTGCCCTTATGACCTGGAAACGATCGCTGACCTGCAGAAGTTGCCGGATATGCTGTCTGCAAGAGGCTACCAGGCAGCAGATATTGAGAATATCATGCACGGGAACTGGTTACGGTTCCTGCGTAACGCATGGAAATAACGCACGCGGATAAAAATTTTATTACAGAGCGAAGCCGTAAAGGCTTCGCTCTTTTTGTTTTCATTCATCCGTCGGCAACCAACTGTAAATAGTAGCGTCTTCTTAAAGAATATGGTTAAATTGGTGCACTGCACGTAGAAAAACCTCAACTAATATGAAAAAAACAAACTCCCCCATACCCTATTATGGGGAAATAAATGAACTGCTGGCTGCATTGCCACTCAGCAACCGCACGCAGCATCCTGATTTCTACTGTCTGCGGCTGATCAAAAATGCAGACAGTGTTTATAAGCCACCTTTCCGGAGAGGGTTCTATTTCATCGCATTAATGACCAATGCTGCCAACACAAAAATTGAGTATGTCGACACAAAGGTCGATAATGTAAAATCCATGCTGGTCGTACAGTCTCCCGATCTGCTGTATAGCTTTTACCGGGATTCGGGAACAGAAGGGTATATCATTTATTTCAAACAGGAATGTTTTGATTATTTTAAACCATCGTTTCAGCAGGAGTTTCCTTTCTTCCATCCTACGCAAACGGATATACTAACACTGACGAAAGACAAACATAAAGCGCTGGTACCCTATTTTGAAGATGTTTTTACGGCCTATGAGCAGGCTGCCGGTAATACGCAACGGATGGCCAGCCTGAAGTTGCTGGTGTTACTGTATATGCTGAAAGACCACATGGCATTTGCGCAATGGCAGGACCGCCTGGTGACGCCGCAGGAGCTGCTGTTCCGGAAGTTCACCGCACTGGTGAATAATAACTATGTAGAAAAGAGGACGGTCGATGAATATGCCCAGCTATTGCATATCACCCCTAATCATCTCTCTCAGGTGATCAAATCGGTTTCCGGAAAAAATGCACTGTCTCATATCAATGAACGGGTTGTGACGGAAGCCAAATCATTGATCCTCTATACCAAATTTACCATGGCTGAAATAGCCTATCAATTGAACTTTTCCGACCCGGCTAATTTCGGCAGTTTCTTTAAAAAACAAACCGGCATTACACCCCTGGAATTCCGTGGCAACAGTTATCAATGAAATCAACAATTCAGGCCATGATTTGAACCATCAGAGGCTATTGCGGTGTGCTACTTTTGTTCCATCAGTTTAAAACAAAAAAATATGGAAAACAAAAGTAATGATCAGACAGCCGCTCAGGCAACCCATTCCAATACAGGTATTCGTTCACTGGAGCCACTTATCGGGACGTGGCAATTAGGGGGTGATACATCCGGCACGGTACAATACCAATGGCTGGAAGGGGGATTCTTTATACTGCAGCGTGTAGATATGAAGCTGTTTGGAAACCATATTGTATGCCTTGAGGTGATCGGGCATATGAAGCCGTTTGGCCAGGAAGCCGACGAGCAAATAAGATCGAAAGTCTATGATAATGCCGGCAATACATTGGACTATGTGTATGAGCTGGAAGGCAATACGCTCACTATCTGGGGCGGAGAAAAGGGCTCACCGGCTTTTTTCAGGGGTACCTTCAATGAAGCAGGGGATTTCAACAGTGGTGAATGGGTTTACCCTGGTGGCGGTTATAAATCAACTATGCAGAAAATCCAATAACCTTCAACGTTATCACATCATGGCAAAGAAATTATTGATCACCAGGCCTGTTTCAAAGCCCCAAATAATATTGTCAAAAATTTCCGTTGTTACCGGGCTGCTGTATGTGTTCCTTTTACTGCTGTTACACTTGCTGGAGCCTGAGTTTGATCCTTCCTGGCGCTTTATCAGTGAGTATGCACTGGGTAAATTTGGCTGGCTGATGAATCTTGTTTTCCTCTCCTTTGTGGTGAGTAGCATCAGCTGTGGTCTGTCGGTTTTTCCACAGGTGAAAACGATATTGGGCTATATTGGGCTGGTCATTTTAGCTATTGGGGCTGTTGGTATTTTCCTGGCGGCAATATTCAATACCGATCCCATTACAACGGAGCAGGACCAGTTGACATTTAGCGGGAAGATGCATTTTACCGGTGCCTCACTTGACTATACCCCATTGGCGATGTTATTGCTGGCGTTTAGCCTAGGACGGACTATAGACTGGAGGCCTGTACGCAAAAAGCTGTTGGTAGCTGCCGCTATTCCTATCTTGCTCACCATTGTTTTTATGGCATCTATGCCGGCAGATTATAAGTTTGGTCCGGGTGTGTATACCGGTTTAATTGGCCGGTTCCTGTTTGCCTCCTACCTTGTTTTTATATTAATAGTGGGGTCCCATATGCGTACGCTGTACGCGGCCAGTTCAAATCGATAGCAGTACCTGAATCATGTAAAAATAAATCCCGATGGTCTCCACCGGGATTTTTCGCTTTGGGAGAATTTCATTTGACCCGAACTCGTGCGGTGCTCAAAAAACAGTAAAATGTATCTGTTTAAACGTAATCTGTATCCGTTTCCCTGCTGTTGTTGAAAGTAACTTTGTTGAGCCGGGAGAAATTAATACTTACAGACAGTTTAAAATGCTTCAACATGGAAAATTTACTGAATCATAAAACGGCCATTATTACCGGCGCCAGCAGAGGTATTGGATTGGCTACCGCCAAATTATTTGCGAAAGAGGGTGCTAACGTTATTTTGACAGCGTTGCACCAGTCGGAGCTGGACGCCGTAGTAAAAGAAGTCGCTGATGCCGGCGGCAGGGCTATAGGGTTAGTGGCTGACAGCGCAGATCCCCAGGCTCCGGGAATGGTGTTTGCCAAAGCTATTGAAACTTTCGGGCAGGTGACCTGAGTAAATCTATCACAGGCCGGGTGCTTACCGTTGATAAAGGCGCTTACATGTAACGACTAACAGCAAATAAAATATGAAGACAATATTTATCACCGGTGCCTCCACCGGTTTAGGAAAGGCTACAGCTCAATTATTTCAGTCCCACGGGTGGAAAGTGTATGCCACTATGCGCAATACCGAAAAAGGGGAGGAGCTGGCTACTCTGGAGAATGTAACGGTGATGGAACTGGATGTTACCAATCCGAAGCAAATTAACGAGGTAGTTGGAAAAGTTATCGCAGAGAGTGATGTAGATGTCGTGTTCAACAATGCTGGCTACGGATTGGCTGGTCCTCTGGAAGGCATTCAGGACGAGCAGATGGTGGAACTGCTGAATACGAATCTGCTTGGCGTGATCCGGGTGACCAAGGCTTTTATCCCCTATTTCAGAGAAAAGAGAGGTGGTTTGTTTATTGCTACCACTTCGCTGGCAGGGTTGATACCTGTTCCATTTAATTCTATTTACAATGCTTCCAAAACGGGTGTGGAAGGCTGGTCGGAAGGAATGGTGTTTGAGTTAGGGCTATTTAATATTGGTATTAAAACGGTCGCTCCGGGAATCATTAAATCCAATTTCAGGGAGAATGTAAAAATAGCATTGGTGGAAGACTACATGGGAGGCTTCCAGAAAGGGATGAAAGCAATGGCTTTTGACAGCTTTTTCTCTACGTCAGAAGAAATTGCGACGGTTGTATTGGAAGCTGCTACAGATGGCAGGAAACAATTGACCTATGTTGCGGGCCTTGATGCGCAAAAACATTATGACAAAAGGCTTGAGCTGGGGAGAGAAGATTATATAGCATATCTCAGAGAGCAGATTGTAGAAAAAGTAGGATAACACTAAGCCACAGTAGATAGTGTTGTAGTACGTATCCCTGACAGTGCCCGCTGTCAGGGATTTTTTTTGCCTTTGGTCTTAAAATGTCTGTTTCTTCTCCAGTTCGGGCAGTACGGCATCTATGCGCCTCGCCAGTTCCGGCAATTTAATAGTCGGCACGGCAGGAAACAGGTGATGTTCAAGATGATAGAACATGCTGAACGTCAGCTTATTTTTCCAGGTGCCTCGTTGCGTACGGGCCAGTTCCGGTGATTCGGTGGTATCGTGATGGACCGTCCATACGGCAAAGAAGGCCATGAGGCATTCACCGGTGAGCATGACAATTATATGGTAGAGGAGAAAATGGATGTCGAGGAGTATAATGGTGGTGGCAAACATCGCAATGGCGCCTAGTTCCAGCAGGGTATTGCGCACATATTTTTTATTGGCCTGCCGTATCGTGACCCGATGGATATGAAACATATGTACCGGGCCGTAGAGGATGGCCCCATACCAGCTCATACCGGCGGATTTACCTTCATAGTCTTCGTCAGACAGGCAATATTTATGATGACGGATATGATTATACTTGACGGCATGCATGGAGGCCATCATGAGGATGCTGTTGAGAAAGAGAGACAGCCAGGTCAGTCGTTTATGGGTGCCGAGTGACTGATGGAAGCCATTGTGCACCTGCCTCAGGGCCGTCAGGAAAAAGAAGGCGGAAAATGGGAGGGCGGCGACGTAATACCCTTTCCAGGCCAGTGCCCATGAAGCCATGAGCCAGGGGATGGTCAGGTTGTTTTCAATCAGCATTTCGGGGACGGTAAGATGCCGGAGGTCTTTCCATGTCACTTTACGTTGAATGTCAGTGTGGTTCATCGGATACAGGGTTATATGCCACAAAGGTAAGTCATCCCCAAGCAGGTTGATCGGTTATCTCTCAAAATCCAAAGAATCCGGGGTAAAATTTGTTTTTCTTGATAAATTATTTATCTTCAAAAAATCAAAGTCTCAAAATAGCCGGTTACTATATGTCTATGTTCAACTTATATAAATCTGAATCTGCCAAATCCCTTCATCTTTAACGCAATACGCTGAAAATCCGCCCCATGGCGTTACTGCTTGGTTAAAGACAGGGGAGGGCCTTATGAAACTATTCAGTTATGAAAAAGAAAACAATTGACCTGGCGAAAAAGCTGACCCTCGCCAAAGCTACAGTGGCTACCCTGACCGTTAAACAACAGGTTGGATTAAAAGGTGGCAGACTTTCCACTAATTGCGATACTTATGACCCACAATGGACCTGCGAGTCACATCCCCGTCCTACGAACGTTTGCATGTAGTGATAGCTGTTAACCCGGCTTCAACGATGGTAAAACCCGATTTAACCCGTAAATCCCTGGTATGAGAAAAAAGAAAATTGCCCTCGGCAAGAAATTGTCCCTGAACAAGGCTGCTATTTCCACGCTCACACTGCAACAGCAGGCTGTGGTAGGCGGTGGGCCTTTTACCGTTATGCCGCGTTGCATAGAAACGGTTGTCCAAACCTGTATCACGTACATGCCCGGGCAGGACCAATGCTACATCTGCCCTGAAGCTTAATTTTTAACCCGGAAAATACCCCTCTTGCACAGAGGGGTATGACCTCCCTCAAATCAACTACATATGAAAAAGAAAAAAATCACGCTTAGTAAAAAGCTGCTGCTGAAGAAAGATGCAGTGGTGGAATTGACCGTATTGCAACAAGCAGGTATTGGCGGTGGAATGCCCAAAACATGGAAAACCACCTGTTGCTCCCAGGATACACTCTGCGAACTCTGCTAAGTCCTGTTTTTATGAAAAAGAAAAAAGCGATTCTCCGTAAAAAGCTGTCGTTGAAGAAAGCAGTGCTGGTAACGTTGGGCGCGCCGCAAATGACCGCACAGTCAGGCTACTCCTGTGTGACCTGCTGGACTGTCTGCTGCCTCACCGTTCCGGAGACTTACTGCGTAACTGATTGCACGGTAGCTTAATCCTTCATCTTTAACCCGGAACTGATGTACCTGTTCCTCCTGTAATCTTCCTCTTATGAAAAAGAAACAATTGACACTCAGCAAAAAACTGTCACTGAAAAAAGATGCTGTTGCAGCGCTGAATCCGCAACAGCAAGCCAAAATCGCCGGTGGTATGCCCAGAACAGAGTTTAGTGTCTGCTGCTGGGAAACCAATGAAGCAACTTGTCCGGATGGCTGTGTGGTATGGACCACCCGTGGATGTGGACGCGCTTAGTGCATATACTCATCTGTAAACTTTCGCATCATGAAAAAGAAACAACTCATACTCAGTAAGAAACTGTCACTGAAAAAAGATGCCGTTGCTGCCCTCAATCCGCAACAGCAAACCAAAATCGCCGGTGGTGTTCCTGTGACCTGGTGGAGCGCCTGCTGCCAGAATACGCACGAGGTGACCTGCCCCGAAGGCTGCGTTCGGACATCTCAACCAACAGTGTAGAATTTTAGAAACCCGGACATACTATCGGCTGTATCCGCGGACAGCAGTGACCTGTGTCCACCCTCAAACCTCCATAATCATGAAAAAGAAAACACTTCAGCTGAGCAAAAAACTGCTCCTCAAAAAAGACACCGTTGTTACACTGAGCCAACAAGACCAGGCAAAACTCGCCGGTGGTGGCCCTCTCACCTGGTGGAGCGCCTGCTGCGTGGAAACCAATGAAGTAACCTGCCCTGAGGCTTGCGTAAGGAACACCCGCTAAGCACCTCGCAGCTGAACATCCGCCCCACGGCTATAGACAGGGGAGGGCCCTCATTTTTTCTATCCACCATTATGAAAAAGAAAAAAATCGATCTCGGCAGAAAACTGCTGCTGAACAAAGAAACTGTCGCCTCATTAAACGTATCCCAGCAGCAGCAACTGGTGGGAGGTGTGGCTACACGTGATATCATCTGTCTGGATGAAACAAAAGTCATCTCCAGCTGCAGAGCTACACGTCCGTCGCCTAACTCACCCTGCTGCCAGATACCCTGATGGTAAAAGGGTATCGGTCACCGGATGACCAGGGAAACACTCCTGCATGAGCACACCCGAGTCTCCGTTCTTTTCCCAACAGGGAAAGCCCGTCTTTCCCTGTTGTACACCACTAAATCTCTGCTGCCAAATGAATAATACCGCCACTCAGTTAAGATACATCTATCATGACATGATTCCCGTGTTACGGGAACGTAAATACGGAGCCGACTATAACACCAGCCTGTTCAAAGGACCCTGGGGCGCCCTGTTGTTCATGTTTTATTACGAGCAGTATGCCGACGATCAGGCAGACAATGCCACCGCACTGCTGGAGGAGCTATATGCTGAATACGCACCGGAAAATGGAGACAACTACTCCTTCTGTAACGGCCATACCGGCCCGTTCTGGCTGCTGGAGCACCTGACCCGCCACGAATTCCTGGACCTCGATATCAATGAACTGGCTTCAGACTTCGTTACCGCCACGATTATGCAAAGCAATTTCCATCTGGAACACCAAAACTACGACTTCCTGCACGGCAGCTCCGGTATGTGCAATTTCCTCCTGGGATTTGCCAGTCGCCCCGATGTGGCCGCCCACCTGGAACATTTTGTACAAACCCTGTGGAACAAAAGCGTCATGACCGACAAAGGCAGAAGCCTGCCTTTCTTCTATACCCATGACCAGCCGGAAGGCATCTTCTGTAACTCCTTCAGCCTGGCCCATGGCTCCTGCTCCCTGCTGATTATTGTAGCAAAAATATACCAGGCCGGCATCGCACAGGAACTGTGCCACCGCCTGATCTCAGAAAGCATTCCGTTTATCCTGCAACATAAGAATGCTTTTACCGATGATTCCCTTCACGCCCTGTACCCGGCTATTCTGGACGGTAAATCCACCCAGAGCCGCCTTTCCTGGTGTTACGGCGACCTGAACGTGGCCATGATGCTGTGGCATTGTGGTAAACTGTTCAACGAGCAAACATGGAAAGATGAAGCACTGCATATCATGCGCTATAATATGCGCCGTGATACCGACGAAGCGGCCGGTATCATGGACAACTGCCTGTGCCACGGCACCGGTGGTATCGCTGCTTTCTACCGCAAATTCTGGTTTGAGACCCGGGACGAAGCTTTCCTGCAATGTGCCAACCACTGGCAGGAGAAATCAGTTGAAAAAATCGTTTTCCCGGAAGATCATAGTAAACACGGGATTAAAATGTGGCTGGGAAAAGACAAACAATGGGAATATGCCTGGGACCTGCTCGACGGCAGCAGCGGCGTAGGACTGGCTTTGTTATCACAACTGCACCCGGAGCCTTTGCCCTGGGATGAGTGCTTTCTGCTCTCCTGAAAATTATTTTAATCATCTGCAAAAGGAACTACTATGGCGTTATCGCATACAGGATTTTTCCTATTAAGAAGCCCGCTATACCCGGTGAACAGGTATCGTGATGTGTTGGAGGACAGCCTCCAGGAGCTGGCAGACAAGAACCCGCTGTTCCTGTATGCCCTGTGTATCGCCTCCGGCGACCTGCTCAAAGAGCTGGAGAGGTTCCTCGCTGACCCGGCATCCTTCAACAAAAAGAAGACCGACAAGCTGCGTAAATCGCTCTACAAATACTGGGTGCGCGCCTGCTCCCGCAGTACGCCCTATGGCCTCTTCGCCGGCTGTACTACCGGTACCATCGGCGACAGCACCCGGCTGCTGCTCAACGATATGAAAGACGCCTATCAGTATGTGCGTCTCGATATGGACTACTACACCCGTATCTGTAATCATATCAGCCAGCAGCCGGACATCAGCATGGCATTACGCTACTACCCCAACAACAGCCTCTATAAAACCGGTGATAAATACCGCTACGCGGAATATACCATCAATAACAACCGGCGCAAATATCTGCTCACCGCCGTGGAAGATTCGGTGTTTATGACCGCCATCATCCGCGAAGCTGCCGCCGGCCTCACGATTGCACAGATCGTACAGGTGATACATGAGCAAGACCCCTCCGTGACGGAAGAAGAAGCCACCGGCTTCGTCCGTGAATTGATCGAATCCCAATTGCTCATCGCAGATACAGAGCCCCGGATTACAGGTGAAGACAACCTGCAATCCCTCACAGACCGCCTTTTATCCATCCCCGATGCCAGTACTTTCCGCGACGCGCTGCTTTCTTTGCAGCAGCTATTCCGGCAACAGGACTTTGAACGGTCCCGGCTGGCCGCCATACATCAACAGTGCGAAGCTGCTTTCCCCGTCAGCATCCCCAAAGACCTGCTGCAGATAGACCTCTTTAAAACAGCACAGCAGTGCCAGTTGAGCGAAACACTGGTCAACGACGTGTTGTCGCAGATCCATCGCCTGATGGCCCTCTGCCTCGGCTATACGAAAGGACAAACGGAAATGTCGTCTTTCATGACCCGTTTCATGGAACGCTACGAATCGCAGGAAGTACCGCTCAACCTGGTGCTGGACGGCGAAACAGGCATCGGCTACGGCGCTGCCATCGAAAACACCGTACACGCCCCCTTCGTGGAAGATGTGGCAGGAGCCCCCGGCACAGAAAATCAAACCGTGAACTGGTCGCCGCTGCAACAGCTCGGCCTCGACAAATACGAACAGTTCCTGCAACAGGGCCTCACCGAAGTGGCCATCACCGACGAAGACCTGCAAAAACTCGGCGATCCGGAAACGGTGCCGATGGCCCGCAGCTGCTACCTCTTCGGCAGCCTGCTGGCATCTTCTGCGGAAGCTGCCGACAACGGCGACTACCGCTTCGCGCTCAACTCCATGGGCGGCCCGTCAGCCGCCAATCTGCTCGGACGCTTCTGCAACGGCGATGAGGTGCTCACAGAAAAAGTGAAAGCCATCCTCGACGAAGAAGCCGCCGCTTTCCCGGACATCATCATCGCCGAGGTGGTACACTTCCCCGAAGCCCGTGCGGCCAACGTGCTGATACGGCCCACCCTGCGGCCTTACGAGATACCCTATATCGGCGTGGCCGGCACTCCGGAAGAATTCCGTATACCCGTCTCCGATATCATGGTGTCTGTAAGACAGAATGAAGTCATCCTCAGAAGCAAACGGCTCAATAAGCGCATCCTGCCCCGCCTGAGCTCCGCCCATAACTACGGCTTCAACAGCCTGCCCATCTACAAATTCCTGTGCGATCTGCAGCATCAGTCACTGATCTCGTTCCTGCACTGGGACTGGGGCGTGTTCACGAATCGTAAGCGCGTGCCCCGCGTAGTGTATAAAAATATTATCCTCAGCAGGGCCACGTGGACGCTCACCGCCAAAGAAGTAGAGCATCTGGGCGAAGACGCGGAAGCTAACCGGCGTTTCTTCGATCAGTACCGCGAGCAACAAAAGATGCCGGATAAAGTATTGCTCGCAGAATCGGATAATGAGCTGCTGCTGGACCTCACCGCTCCGGCTGCCATAGGCCTGCTGATCGACCACGTCAAAAAAATGTCGTCGGTAAAACTGAAGGAATGCCTGCTGGCCGAAGAAAGCGGCATCGTGCGGGACACGGCCGACGGAGCATATGCCCATGAAGTGTTAATACCCATGCGCAGTGTGCCCGTGGCGGAAAAGCCTGCTGACAAGCCGCGGCCTGCCATGGCCACTGCAGCGTCGGTGCAGCTGCCGGAACGTAGCTTTGCACCCGGCAGTGAATGGCTATACGTAAAAGTATACTGCGGCTACCGCGTGGCGGAAGAACTGCTGGCTACCTGGTTTGCGGAACACCTGCCGCAATGGCAGGAAGATGGGCTGTTTGAAGCGTTCTTTTTCCTCCGCTACGGCGACCCGCAGCCGCATATACGCCTCCGCTTCCGCAACAGCCGTCACCCCGGTCACAACGATGAGATCCTGCACCGCATCCAGACAGGCTTGCAGCCGATGGTAGAAAACGGACAGGTATCTAAAATTCAATGTGATACCTATATCCGCGAATTAGAACGTTACGGCGCGGCTACGATGGAGATCAGCGAACAGCTGTTCAGCGCCGACAGCCTCGCGGTACTGGGAGTGGTCAGTATGCTGGAAGGAGCGGAAGGAGAGAGCTATCGCTGGCGGATGGCCCTGCGGGGAACAGACATGCTGCTGGAAGATTTCGGGCTCACCCCCACAGAACGTAAACAACTGCTGGCGGGCCTGCGCGAAGGTTTTGCGTCCGAATTCGGCGGTGCTAAAGTACAGCACAAACCGCTCAACGATAAATACCGCAAACACCAACAGGAAATCGCTTCTTTCCTGCGTGCAGAAAACGACGAGACCAACGAAATTTCAGATGCGGTGGAATTCTTCCGTCAACGGTCGGCCATTACCGCCCCGCTGGCACAACAGATACGGCAGCATTACCAGAACGATAACCGCTATTTCGATATCCTGGCCAGTCATATTCATATGTTCCTCAACAGAATATTTGTGGCCAAACAACGCAAACACGAAATGGTCATCTATCATTTTCTGGAGAAATATTATTTATCACAACTGGCGATGGAAGCAACACTGAAATAAATGGCTTTTACTACATACAGACAACTGGACGCGATGGACTGCGGGCCTACCTGCCTGCGGATGGTGGCCAAACACTACGGCCGCGAATATCCGCTCGACTACCTGCGCGAACTGGCCAATATCACCCGGGAAGGCGTAAGCCTGCTGGGCATCAGTGAAGCTGCAGAGAAAATAGGATTCCGCACCAACGCTGTGAAGATCACTTTCGAACAACTGGATGAAAATGTGGAGCTGCCCTGTATCCTGCATTGGAACCAACAACACTTCGTAGTGTTGCCTCCGCAGGACTACAACCGGCATAATCCCAAAGACAAAATACTGGTGGCAGATCCGGGCCATGGCCTCGTAAAAGTGGATAAGGAAACGTTCCTCCACTGCTGGCAAGGCAATCAAAATCATGGCGTGGTACTGATGCTGGAGCCGGGGGAACAGTTCCACCGGCAACAGGCGCCGGAACGCGCTGCCACCGGTTTCCGCTTCCTGTTTGGTTACCTGCGCCCGTACCGAAAGTACGTGGTGCAGTTGTTTCTTGGACTGATACTGGCCAGCATCCTGTCACTCCTCATGCCGTTCCTGACACAGAGCCTGGTGGACTATGGTATCAACCGTCACAACGTACATTTCGTCTATCTGGTACTGATATCCCAACTGGTGCTCTTTGCCGGGTCCACGGCCATAGAAATGATCAGAAGCTGGATACTGCTGCATATGAACAGCCGTATCAATATCAATATCATTTCCGACTTCCTCATTAAGCTGATGAAACTGCCGATCCGCTTTTTCGACAGCAAGATGATCGGAGACATCCACCAGCGCATCGGCGACCATACCCGTATCCAGAATTTCCTGACCGGTACCACCTTATCTACCTTGTTCTCTTTTGTGAACCTGCTGGTGTTTACCGTGGTGCTGGCGGTGTACAGCGTGAAGATATTGCTCGTGTTCATCCTGTTTAGCGTGGCAGCCGTCACCTGGATCTTCTTTTTCCTGCGCCGCCGTAAAGCATTGGACTACCGCCGCTTCCAGCGCATGAGCGATAATGAGAACGTGCTCTTTGAACTCATCACCGGTATGCAGGAAATTAAACTGAACAACTGTGAAACCGCCCGGCGCTGGGAATGGGAACATGTACAGGCCGGCCTGTACCGGATCAACGTGAAAAGCCTCGCGCTGGGACAATATCAGCAAATCGGGTCCGTGTTTTTTAATCAGCTTAAAAACATCCTGATTTCGTTTATCAGTGCCCGTGAGGTGATGAATGGCAACCTGACCCTCGGGATGATGTTGTCGGTGAGTTATATCATCGGGCAGATGAACAGCCCGCTGGACCAGCTGTTGGCGTTTATACAGTCTGCCCAGGATGCCAAAATGAGCCTGGACAGATTGGGAGAAATACACAACCGCCAGGAAGAAGAAAAACGTGACCTGGCCATACCACCGCCGTCATCATCCGATGGCAAAGGTGATATTGTGCTGGAAAACGTATCATTTCAGTATGGCGGCGCGAAGTCGCCTTTTGTGTTACAGGACATCGATCTGGTGGTCCCGGAAGGAAAGGTGACCGCTATTGTAGGCACCAGCGGTAGCGGTAAAACAACGCTCATGAAACTGCTGCTGCAGTTTTACGAGCCTACCGCCGGCCAGATCAGGGTGGGAGACCTCTCCCTGCAGGACCTGTCGCCCAAATGGTGGCGCCGGCAGTGCGGCAACGTGATGCAGGATGGATTTATTTTCTCCGGCAGCATCGCCAAAAACATCGCTATCAGCGATGAGACCATCAACAACGAAAAACTGGTACATGCCGCTGAAATGGCCAATATCCGCAGTTTTATCGAAGACCTGCCCCTGGGCTATCAGACTAAGATCGGTAATGCCGGCAGTGGTATCAGCGCCGGCCAGAAACAACGTATACAGATTGCACGTGCTATCTACAAAAATCCGCACTATCTTTTCTTCGACGAAGCTACCAGCGCGCTGGACGCCAATAACGAACGCGTCATCATGGACAACCTGGAGCAGTTCTTCCGGGGGAAAACGGTGGTGGTGATTGCCCACCGCCTCAGTACCGTGAAACATGCAGACCAGATCATCGTCCTGGACCGGGGCCGCATCGTGGAAACCGGTACGCATGCCACACTGACCGCACAGAAAGGTAATTATTTTGAACTGGTAAAAAACCAACTGGAACTGGGAGGATAATGTTATGCCGGAAAATAAACCGATAAAACGTTTGAACGGCCATGCACTGCATTCCTCCCTCACCGAGGTGAGGAGTGAAGAGGTGCAGGAAATTATGGGCAAGATGCCGCCGTGGATGGTCCGTAGCGGTATCACGATGATCGCCGTCATGGTCGTGCTGGCCCTCATCGGGGCCTGGTTCTTCCGTTACCCGGACGTGCTGCCCATGCCGGTCAGGGTAACGCCGCAGGAACAGTCCTTTATGGTACAGGGGCATATCCCCGCCGCTGACGCATGGCGCGTGAAAGCGGGTCAACAGGTGATGTTGCGCCTCACCGCTTTCCCGTCAGACACCTATGGCCTGCTGCCCGGTACCGTGAGCGCGGATGCCGTAGCGGAAACAGACAGCAGTTTCCTGGTAGAGGTAAAACTCACCCAGGGCATGTTGTCCACCTCCGGGAAACAGATCCCGCGTCAGCCGGTGCTGACAGGGACCGCTGAAATTATGACAGATGACAGAAGCCTGTTGCAAAGAATACTGGGCAAAGCCCTGGCGCCCCTGATGACGGATTAATCCGCCATCAGGGAGCGTTTAGCCGTTGTTGTATATCTTTTGTAGATCAATTTTTTAACCGTTTGTAGATGTCATGTAGCCCCTGAAAGTTGGTGGAAATCCCCAAAGTTTGTCATCTTTGTGACTGTTTAACCAGAGCCTGATCGGATGAAAAACAAGATTTTACTGATTGTATGTTGCCTGTTCGCGAATGCCGTTGTTGCCCAACAACCTGTTGTTGCTTTTGTTCCTGATAAAGATATCCGTGACATCGGCCTGTTTACAGAAGGCCTGGCCTGGGCGCTGACGTCGGGAGGTAACTATGGTTATATGGATACCACCGGTAAAATGGTCATCCGGCCACAGTTTAAGGAAGTCGGTATTTTCCACGAAGGCCTGGCCATCGTAGGGCAGTCACTGAACGGTAATATCCGTTATGGGTATGTGAACCGGGAGGGCCGCATGGTTATTCCCTGCCAGTATGAAGATGCGCACGATTTTTCCTGCGGCCGGGCGGCCGTCAACAAAAAAGGCGTCTGGGAATATATCGACCGCCAGGGAAAAACGGCCCTTGGTCCCGCTTTTGTCCGTATAGACACCATCATCGATAAAACCTACAACGGTGCCTATAATCAAATAAAACCCCGTCCGCTTCCCTTTCGTAACGGCCGCCTGCCGGTGCGCAAGGGAAAACTATATGGTTACGTGGACACTTCCGGCCACTGGGTGATTCCTCCTGAATATGTCTGGGCCCGCGAGTTCTCTGATGGCGTAGCTGTGGTGTCGGGGTTGGAAAAAGTGAGGGACAGTCTACCGGATAATGATGAACTGGCGCAGCTATACAATAAATTGCCTGCCGGAGAGCCGGAATATACCTCCCATGTCATCGACAGTACGGGCAAGCTGCTCTTTACCACGGCAGCAAAGGGGCTGGAAGAATTTGTTGACGGGGCCGCCCTCTTCTACCAGGAGGAGAAATGGGGGTTGATGGATAAAAAAGGAAATATCCTGATAAAACCAACATTTGATGACCGGCCTTACCCTATCTCCGGCGGCGTGTTTTTTACGCAGGTGAATGGTCAGGCGGAAGGTAACCGTGACGGCTATCTGCAGATGTATAATACTGCCGGACAGCCCATCGGCAAAGCCTTGCTCTGTGATACCGAAGGCCGCTGCATATATGATTCCCACCGCGCTTTCTTCGGAAACCTGATGGCGGTACAGGTGGAAAACAAATGGGGCTTTATAGACACCTCCGGCAAAATGGTGATACCACCTGTTTACCATAAAATATCAGATTTCGCGGAAAGCCATGCGGCAGTGAAGACAGCCGAAGGAATCATACAGGTACTCCGTCATCCCCTTAAATAAGATCAGAACTCATTGTTAATATGAAGCATACAACACTCGTGGCCCTGTTCACGGCGGGCTTGCTCTCGCCGGCTGCCACCACTTTTGCCCAAACACCGCAAACAGCCGGCTACCTCGACCGCTTCGAGGGAGAGTTTGCCAAAATACAGGTCAACGGCCACCAACAGCTACTGCACCGGAGCGGTAAAGTAACCGTGGATAAGCTGGAACAGGTCAGCTACTACCGGATTGCATCGGCGGTGAAGAACGGCGCCTATGGCGCTATAAATCGTAAAGGGGATATCATCGCCCCCTTCCGTTATGATGCTGTACGGGTATTCGGTGAAAACAAAAAAGATAATCCCGAAGAAAATTATTGCCTGATCACCATCAAACTGCAAGGCAAAACAGGCGCGGTAGACAGCCTGGGCAATGTCTTATGCCAGCCGGAATACAGTGATATCGCTGTACTGACACCTAAAACTTTCAGCATAAAGAAAAACGGCCTGTATGGCTGGTGTGATATGAAAACCGGCAAAGTATTGCAGGAACCGAAGTACGAGGAGGTATCTCCGTCGTATGTGCCTGACCGTGCCATCCTGATCAAATCACAAGGCAAATTCGGCCTGGCGCTGGAAGACGGCACTGTACTGGTCCCACCGAAATACGAACGTTTCATCGGCTGGAACAATAACGGACAGCTGTTCAGCTATTATGTGCCAGGTGGAAAATGCGGCCTGATAGACCGGCAGGGGAAGATACTGACACCGGCTGTTTACGACGATATCACAGAAGGACCTGCTGATAATCTTGTAGCGGTAACGCAGCAGGGCAGGATCGGCCTGCTGGACGTGGCCACCGGTAAGCTGAAAATACCCCTGCAGTATACAAAGGTTTCCCGCATGGGACCACTCTTTCAGGTGTGGAAAGGAGCGCTTTGCGGACTGACAGATACTACTGGTAAAGAAGTGGTCCCTGTTACCCATACAGAAATCCGCATGTATGATAGCAAAGGCAGTAGTATCTTCGGCGCCTTGCCTTTGCCATTGGCCTATGCACCACCTTATTACGTAGTGGCGAAAAAAGGCGATGCCGCGGCTTTGTACGATGCATCCGGTAAACAACTGCTGCCCTTTGATTACACAGATATCGGCGTGCTGCCGATCAATGATAAAGTATATGTAGTACCGGTAAAAGGTACCCTGTGCGGCGTGGCGGATTTCTCCGGTAAGTTGCTGGTTCCGGTACAGTTTGAGGGCCTGGCCACTAAATATGGTATGAGCAATTATGATGACGATGCGGCCGGCGTGGAGAAGAATAATTTCATCAGCGTGATGAAAGGAGAAAAAACAGGGCTGTTTAATATCGTCACTGGTCAATTGGTGATTCCGGCCACCTACAGCAATATACGCTGGCAGAATGCCGAGATGCTCCGTCTCGAACAGGGCGACAGTTCCGCCCTCGCTGATAAAACCGGTAAGATACTCCGCCCGCTCACGCGCTACGGTGCTTTCGATGCGGTGAGCCCCAACCTCATCGTGGAAAGGCGTTATACTGATGATAACGGTATTACGCTGCTGATCAATAAACAAGGGCAGATATTATATCAAAACAAATCCTGGGAGTTTGCTGCGTCCTCCTACAACCGCCTGCTGGCACCGGATTCCAACAAAACAAGGCCATTGCAGTTCAATAGCGGGTTGCTGAAGGTGAGGGCCAATGCCCATGAAAACCAGTTTGTGGACAGCACCGGTAAACTGGTGGTATTCGATCAATACACCTACGTGGGCGATTTCAGTAATGGCGTGGCGGTAGCCCTCAATCAGGAAAAACGCGTGGGTATCATCAACATCAACAAAAAAGAAGTATATCCGTTGGTGTTAGATGACATGGCCTCTGCGGATGATGAGCTGGTACAAATGAAACAAGGCAATAAAGTGGGACTGCTGCGCAAAGATGGTTCAGTATTGCTGCCGCTGGAATATGAAGATATCAACAGGATTTATGATACCTCGCTTTATATCGTAACCCGTAATGGTAAAAAAGGCGTACTGAACGCAAAAGGGAAAGAGCTGTTACCGGCGGACTACGATGAAATCCGCTATAATAAAGACACGCAGTTCTTTGACGTCACCAAAGATGGCAAAGAAGGCATGATGTCCATTGATGGCACCGCCATCGTGCCGCCTGTTTATGATGATCTGGAGCAGAATCAGGACTGGGGCACTAATTCCCGGTTCCCGGTACTGGTAAAAAAGGGTGAATGGTATCTGTATCTGGATGAGCAGGGGAACTCATTGCCCTGGCGCGCTAAAAAGAAGAAAGGTTATGGTGAATAAAAAAGTATTGACCGGCCTGGTCGTCTTGTTATTGACAGGACATACGTTGCTGGCCCAACAGCAGGGCTCTGTTTTTACGAACGGTTATGCACGCATCGTCGCAAAGGAAAAGAGCTGGTTTGTGGATACTGCCGGACAAAAGGCATTCGATAAGATAGAAGCGGTCTATCATCCGGTAGACAGTGTTAGCGGACAAAGTATCTTCTCTAATACAGATCGCAGTATGGCGATTGTGAGTAGCAACGGTAAGAAAGGACTGATCAACGATGAAGGACAGTGGGTGTTGAAACCGGAGTACGACAAGCTGGAGGTTAAATTCAATGTTTATCTCGAGGTGCACAAACAGGGCAAGATGACCTATGCGGATACATGGGGCAGGCTGCTGTTACCATTACAGTTTGAAAAAGTTGGTATACTGGATGATGATCGTTATGATGTGAAACAGCAGGGGAAATGGGGCATTTATGATGTGCGCCGGCAGCAGCTGGTCATCCCCGCGGTATATGACGAGTTTGATTATTGCGGCGGCTGCGGACGAAAGAGCGATTATCTCTACGCCAAGAAAAACGGTCAGTGGGGCATTGTCAGCGCTACCAATGAAGTACTGGTGCCTTTTGCCTTTGAGCACAGTCACTCCATGATGCGCAGCGATGAATGGGTATGCAGCTTCAAACAGCATGGTAAAGAAGTAGTGGTGAATATTCCCCGGAAAAAAGTATATGCGGGACCGTTATACAGCGAGATGGAGGTGATCGGTGACGGCATGCTGAAACTGAAGAAAAACGGCCGTTTCGGGTTGATCAACCGCAACGGGGAGCAGGTGCTCGATTTCATATACCAGGATATTTTTGACCCCTATGGCGACTATGCCAGCGGTCCTTATCTCACTGTCAGGAAAGATGGTAAAACCGGGATTGTCAATATGGACGGGCGTGTTATCATAGCGCCTATCCTGGATGAAGAAGTATCCTGCACGGATGATTACATTATTGCGGCAAGAAATGGCCTGTACAATGTGTTCGACAGTACCGGCAAACCATTGCTGCCGGAAGATTACAACGAAATCGAGCCGATGAGGTCTGCCGGTGGCGGTCCTCTTTTCGCCCTGAAACAAAAAGCACTGTACGGATTTTTTAATCCGGTGAACGGAAAGGTGATAACCCCTGCGTTTCATGAGGTAGACATGATCACGTCCGGTGCAGGTAAAGGGCTGATACAGGTCGTTTATCAGGAAAAGCCGGGATTGTACAAAACAGACGGTACACTGATACTGCCGGTGAAGTACAATAGCTATGAGCTGTTAACGGACCACCTGCTATCTGTCAGGACCGGCACGGGCACCGGCGTCTTTGATGCCGGTAGCCAGGAAGAAATCATCCCGGCAAAATTTAAATATATCAATCCTATTGCGCCGGATAGCACGCTGTTGAGCGTTACTATGGAAAATGAATCCGGTGACCTGGTGTATGGTCTTTACGGTGTGAATGGTAAAGAACTGGTGCCGCCGGTATATACATCCATCGGCCCACTGAATAAAGATCAATACCTGTTGGTGAAAGACAAAGAGACGTCCATCTTTTCGCTGGCCACCGGTAACGTCACGCGGCTGCCCTATACGGATATTGTTCCGGCCCATGTGGCCAATACCCTGATCGTATCAGACGGTCGTCATGCATACCTCTGGAATGTAGTAGCGGCGAAGGCGATATCGGCGCCTTTTCCGTTGGTGAAAAAGTATCAGGATGATACCACACTGTCACTTCCTATTGGTGAGTTTGGATTTGGCGTGGCGCCGGTCACGAAAAACGGCAAAATGGGGCTTATCCATGCAAATGGACAGGAAGTGGTGCCGGTTATTTACGATGGCGTGCAGATACTGCAACAAGGCGTGATATTACTGGTAAGGCAAAACGGCAACGCCTGGAAGTACGGTTACGCAGATACGACCGGCAAGCTGTTGGTGCCCCTCGAGTATGACTATAACGTGAACGGTTATATCTACGATTATGAAGACAGTACCTGTCTGCCTTTGTATAAATCTGAAGATAATTATACCCGTACCTACAAAAAAGGAATGGCCGGTCGGGATGGGAGGGTCATCATCCCTGCGCTTTATGACAGGATATTTGTCGGTAAAAACAATACCGGTTTCCTGGCGGAGAAAGCAGCGCGTTTTACTATACTGGATGCTACCGGTAAGGCTGTCACACCAGAGCAGTTTAAAGAGGTGATGTTGCCGCCGACTGATCATCCTTATGCTGAAACGGGCGTGTTGGCTTATCCCTTATTATGCCGGAAGAACGAACAATATATATACTTGTTACGCAATGGAAAAACGTTGCCGTTGCAGCTGACCGGCGTGGTGCCATTTAATCCGGACACGAGTGGATGGTAGCGAATGGATGAGCGTAAAAAGAGAACCGCCGTGGTGTTGGACCCACGGCGGTTTTCTTTTTAGGGAGATGATTATTTTTTGTTCCGGGGCTGAAGCCCCGGAGCTACGATGTTTATTGTTTTTTATCCCACCATACTTTAGAGAGATAGGTGTCGCCCTGGGATAACCCTTTTACAGCCTGCTGATAGTTCCCGGTGTTCAGCAGTGTTTCCAGCGAGGAATACACCGCCCTGCGCGGGATGGTGCCGTTGGTGGAACCCTGGTTGGGACCGGGCGTCAGTACCGGATAACCGGTACGGCGCCATTCTGCAAAGGCCTCGTAGTCGCGGCCGAACAGCTGTATCCATTTCTGGGTCATGATTCTCTCCAGTTGCTGTTCGGGGGTGAGGCCTGCAAAAGAAAACTCTGCATCGATGTAAGCTTGCGGAATGGTGGTGATATTATAAGGTTGCATGGCCATCGCTGCTTTGATGCCATCCTGATAGAATTTTTCTGCGTCGGCAGGTGCTGCGCCCCAGCCCATCAGTGCGGCTTCTGCTTTAAAGAAACACACGTCGGCATAGGTGAACACATAGCAGGGAATGGGCGTGGCCAGCGTTCTGTTGAAATAGGTGGTTGTAGACGCCGTGGAGTAATCATCCTTGATGATGCCTGCCAGTAGTGCGTCGGTCAGCGCTACGCCGATACCACGATATACGGGCGTGCCGCTATTCCTGGAGTTCACCGTAGGCGCTGCAATGAAAGGCAGCCGCGGATCTTTTTTGTTGTTCAGTGTGTTCACAAACGCGCTGGCCAGGTATCGCAGATCGGGGCTGCCGGAGATGAACTGCGCCAGGATGGGATGCGCGTTGGTGGTCTGTGCATCATTAAACGTAGGTACGGCAGCGTTATCTTTATTGTCGGTGAATAATGGTCCGCTCATGGCTTCCCGCACGGTTTTTTCGGCGAGTGTTGGCGAGGCGTATTTGAGACGCATGCCTAAACGCAGTTTGAGTGAGTTGCCGAATTTTTTCCAGCTGTCGATACTGCCTTTGTAGAAGAAATCGGCGTTGCCATAGGAGGCATCGCTGGTATTCAGTTTGGCGATGGCGGCATCCAGATCGGTGATCAGTTGTTTATAGATAGCCTCCTGGCTGTCGTACACCGGTTTGTTGTTCACATTGCCGGCATCTTCGGTGGTCTGTGAAAACGGTACGTCGCCGAAGAGGTCTGTGAGCCGCTGCCATACGTAGATCTCCATGATGCGGGCGATGGCCAGTTTGGTGCGGCCGGATGGGTCCTCTTCTTTGCCTTTGAGCGCCTGATTACGTATCTGCCCCAGATTGCGCAACAGTGTATAGTGGGCGGCCCACATATTGTTATCAGGCTGCTGAATATACCGGGAGGTGGGTGCTACCAGGCCACCAGCCCAATATTGCACCCAGGAGCCTACTTGTATATTGGCTGTTTCGGTACCTTCCGCAAAGGCGGCGTCTTTCTGTACTTTGGAGAGCAGAATGGCCGCGTCTATATTGGTAACAGAAGTGGGCGGCGTATTCAGGTCGTTGAAGTTCTTGGTGCAACTGCCGAGGGTAAGGCTTCCCAGCAACAGGGCGGCATATATGGAACGGGTATATGTTTTCATCTCTTTTCTTTTTTTGATTATAAATCCAGGCTCAGGTTGATACCAAAGTTCCGCATCATGGGCAGCGCAGTTGATTCGAGGCCCAGAGAGGAGTTGTTGACATTGAAACCGGAAGCTTCGGGGGAGAAACCATCTGTTTTACGCTGGAAGTAGAACAGGTTGCGGCCATAGATACCGATGCCGGCACGTTTGATGATTTTGCCGTTAAACAGCCGGGCGGGCAACTGATAGCTGAGGCTGATCTCCCTCATGGCGATGTAGCTGGCGTCGTTCATCATCTCTTCTGATACCACATTTTCTTTGTCGCTGGCGACCACGTTCCAGTAGTCCTGCGCTTTTACGGCCATGGTATTGGTTTTACCGGTGCTTACCCAGTTGCCGTTGTTGTCTTTGGCTGCAATTACGCCGCTGGCCACATAACTACCGTCACGGCCGGCGAGGGTCTTTTTAGTGGTGCCATAAATAAGCTCTTCGCGGTTGCTCTGGGAGTATACCATGCCACCCTGACGGATGTCTACCAGTGCGCCGAGGGTAAAACCTTTATAGCGGAAAGTGTTGGAGAAGCCACCGGTCCAGTCGGGCAGTGCGTTGCCCAGTTCGGTCAGCTGCCGCCCTTGTGTACGCAGCGGGAGGCCGGTATTGGGATCTATGAGGCGATTGCCGTTTTCATCTTTGAGCCAGGCAAAGCCGGTACCGATCATGGTGCCAAAAGGTTTGCCGGGTGCGGCGATCACGTTGATGCCCCGGTCGCTGCCCAGCACAAACGTTTCTACGCCGGTAGTGAGCGATACCACTTCATTGCGGTTGCGGGAGAAGTTAAACGCGCTTTCCCAGGTAAAGCCGTTGGCCAGTTTCAGCGGTGTACCGCTGATAGATACTTCGATGCCGCGGTTACGGATTTCACCGGCATTGATGCGGCGTGCTTCAAACTTACTGGATGGCGGCAGCGGCACATCGAGGATTTGATTTTTCGTAGCGGCGTTATAGTAAGTAAAGCTGATGCCTAAACGATTATTAAGCAAACGCAGATCTGTACCCACTTCCACAGACGTGGTGAGTTCGTTTTTCAGGTTAGGGTCAGGTATCACGGAGGTGAAGTAACCCAGTGGCTGGCCGCCATGGGTGAACTGATCGAGGCTGTAGGTGCCGGTCAACTGGTAGGGATTACCAGAGCTGCCTGCCTGTGCCACGGAGCCGCGGAGTTTCCAGTAAGTGAGCAGATTGCTTTTCAGGTGGAGCATATCCGTCATGATAACGCTGGTGCTCACGGAAGGGTAGAAGAAGGAATTGTTCTTTGCCGACAGGGTGGAAGACCAGTCGTTGCGGGCAGAGAAATCCAGGAACCAGTAGTCGCGGAACGACAGCTGACCGAAGCCGTACACGGAATTGATTTCAGATTCCTGCAGGTCAAAAAGGTAGGAGTTCGTCAGCGTATTGTTGATCACGTGCAGATCGGGCACAATGAATTCTTTGCCGGTGTTGCCGGTCATGCGGTAGAATTTTTTCTGGTGGCTGCTGCCGGCATTCAGGCCCAGTGTAAAGTCTTTATTGAGTGGCAGGTTAGCATTGAGCAACACGTCGTAGTTATCTTCTCTTACCCGCAGCACTCTCTCTTCGATATCGCCGTTTCTGTTTTGGCTCTGATAGGTGCCTTTGGCGCGGTAGCGCAGGCGTTGTTCGGTGTAAAAATCGGTACCGCCGCGGGCTGTCAGTTTCAACCATTTGGTGAAGTCGTACGACAGGCGGAGCATGCCCAGCACCCGATCGCGCTGGTCGGCATTGTAAGTTTTGTTGATGGTCCAGTAGGGATTGGCGGTGGAACTGTTGGTGGCGTAGGTTTTCTCCAGTCCGGGTGTAACGCCGCTATAGCCGAGCTGTTTGGCTACATCCGCCGCGGTCCAGGCATAGTCCGCAAGGATAGACATGGGCATGCTGCGTGGTTGGCTGATAAACAGATAAGCCGGGTTGTCGGACGCATCGGAGAGGGTGGGCCTGTTTTTTCCTTTCTGGTTGATGTAGTTCATCTTCGCATCCAGTTGCAGTTTAGGTGTGATGGATGCTTGTGCGCGGAGCGTAAAAGTATTTCGGTCCAGCGTATTGGAAGGCACGTAGCCGTCTACGTGTGTATTGGAATAGGAAAAACGATAGTTGACCTTTTCGTTGCCGCCTTCGGCGCTGATATTATTGACGAGTTGTTTTTCCTGGTTAAAGAATTGTTGGTAGGTATTAGGTTGTGGGGTGAGGTGGAGGATGTTGCCCCACTGGTCTTCGTATTGCTGGCCTTCCATTTTAGGGCCCCAGCTGCTGCGGGCGATACGATCACGGCCTGCGCTCATTTTAGGCATCCCTTTTAATCCCTGAGCTTTAGCCTGTTCCATGGTATATATCTTACCGTCGGTGGCGCGGAAGTGGGTAAAGTCTCCGTTGAGGCCCTGGCCGTATTCATCCTGGAAGTCGGGTGTCACGAGGGCGTTGCCGATGGAATAGTCGCTGCTGAATTTGATGCCGATGCCTTTACGGGAGCTGCCGGATTTGGTGGTGATGAGCACTACGCCGTTGCTGCCTCGCTGGCCGTATAAGGCGGCGGCGTTGGGACCTTTGAGGATGGAGATACTTTCGATATCGTCCTGATTGATGTTGGAGATACCATCGCCATAGTCCACACCGCCGGTGCTGCCGGCTGCGCCGATGTTCTGGTTGTCCAGCGGTACCCCGTCCACTACATACAGCGGCTGGCTGTTGCCCTGGAGGGAGTTGTTGCCACGGATAACGATTTTGGAAGAACCACCGGCGCCGGAGGCAGGGCGACTTACCTGTACGCCGGCTACTTTACCGGAGAGGGCATTGGCCACGTTCACTTCCTTGCCTTCGGACAGATCGGCGCCTTTCAGTTCTGCTACTGTATAACCGAGGGATTTACTTTCCCTTTTGATGCCTAACGCTGTCACCACCACTTCTGACAGGCCTTTGGAACCTTCGCTCATCTTCACGTTCAGCTGGGTGCTGCCGCCGGGTTCGAGGCGTTGTTTGCCATAGCCGATGAAAGAAAACAACAACGCTTTGGCGCCGGCGGGCATTTGAATGCTGTATCTGCCGGTGCCGTCGGTAACGGTGCCTTTGGTGGAACCTTCTACCGTAACCGTGACGCCGGGCAGCGGCACATCTTTTTCATCCGTCACCTTACCGGTAATGAGGGTGTCTGCTGCCAGGTGGGTGGCAGGCTGCTTTACCGGCGCTTCTTTCAGGGAGATGGTTCGGTCGATGATCTTGTACGCCAGCGGTTGTCCTGCGAGACATTGGTCCATGACGGTGGTGATGTCTGCATCTTTCACCTGTACATTGACCTTACCTGTTTTTTTCAGCAGGTCGTTGTTATACAGGAAATAGTAGCCCGTCTGCTGACGGATGGCTGCAAACACCTGCTCCAGGGGTGCCTGCTGCATAGACAGGGTGATTTTTTGTGCATAGCCGGTAGCCGACACGCTCAGTGCTGCCAGCAACAGCAGGATGGCGGTCAGGTTGGCCGCCGCCCGGATTTTTACAGGCAAAGGGAATGGCATACCCCGCCGGCAAGCGGAAATAAATCTTTTCATCATCGGTTTGAATTTTAGATTAATAGCGGTTATGTCCCGTTAATTTTGGCATTTCAGTGTTGTTCTTCATTACAGGTATTGTTGATTCGCGTGTACTCGTTTGCGTTATAGGCCTACGCTGACTTTACGGCCCTGGATGTCAAAGTGGGCGCCACTTACATAATTCAGCATCTCCAGTACTTGTGACAGTCTCGCCTGCCGGCTGATGTTGCCGCTGATTTTTCTGGCAGGCAGCGGCCCTTTGAATTCCAGCTCCAGGTCATACCATCGGGCCACCTGTTCCATGATATCGCGGAAATCATCGTCTTTAAAATAAAAGATACCTTCTTTCCAGGCAATGGCTTTTTCGGTGTCGGCATAGGTGATGGACACCTGCTCATGCGCTACGTTGGCTTGCTGGCCCGGCGTCAGCTGCCAGGAGCGTTTGCCGGGCAACTGTACTTTAACAGCTCCGCTGACCAGCGTGGTTTTTACGGTATGGTCATAAGCTCCGATGTTAAACTGTGTCCCCAGCACCAGCACATCTACACCGTTGACGGCCACCTTAAAAGGCTGATGCGCATTGGCGGCCACTTCAAAATAACCTTCGCCGGTGAGGGTTACTTTCCGCTCGGCGCCGGTAAAGTGGACCGGGAAAGTGAGGGAAGACGCGGCATTGAGCCACACCCTGGTACCATCTTCCAGTGTCAGCTGATATTGACCGGCCCTGTTGGTGGTCAGTGTATTGTATAAACCGGCGGTGGTGCTGTCGCCGGCATCGGCGTACACCAGGCTGCCATCGCCGCGACGGATGGTGGTGCCATCGGCTTCGGTGATGGTATTACCGCCCTGTGTGCCCAATGCCACGGTTTTACCGTTGCCCAGCTGCAATACGGCCTGGTTACCGCCGGGCAGCACGTCGTTGTGGAAGGTATGTGACTGGTCGGCTATAATACGCGTGTCCGTGGGCTTGTCTGGCCGGGGGTACAACAGCACCACGCCGGTGATCACCGCGGCGGCGGCGCTGGTCCATGCGGCCAGCTTTATCCATATCGGCTTGCGGACGGCTGGTGCCGGGGATACGCGGGCCTGCACAGCCTCCCAGTCGGCCTGCACGTCGATCGTTTCCTGAAAGGCAATGCCGGCGGCCAGTTGCTCCGGGTCCTGGAGGGAGCGGTATAGCGCCTCATGGCGGGGATCTGCTGCCAGCCATGTCTGTAGCTGCTGCTGTTCTGCGCTGGTGGCCTCTCCGCGCAGACATCGCAAAATCAGTGCGGCATAATCAAAGGTATCGTGATGTTGGTCCATGTGGTCGTCTCCATGATAAAGAAACGTAACGGCAGAAATGGGGTGACAAGCGGGAGAAATTTTTTTTGAGGGAAAGGGTTAGAGGAAGAACAGGCTGTAAATTTCGGGGTTCAGCCGTTGCCGTAACAGGTGCAGGCCTCTCTTTTTCTGCGTCTTGACGGTATTGATGCTGATATTCAGCTGATGAGCGATCTCCTGATTTTTCAGTCCATCTATATAACCAAGGCGGATGATTTCCTGACAGGCTTCAGGAAGTGTCTGTAATACACGATTAATTTCTCCCAACACTTCAGACCGGATCATGGTCAACACCACGGTGGCATCATCGGTGGGGGGAGTGGACTGTGAGGCGACAAACTTCTCCACCACCTTTTCATGGCGCAACAGGTTCAGACAGGCGTTACGGACGGTGGTGTACAGAAAGTTTTTGATGGCTACCGGATGTGGCGCCACCTGCGCACGTTGTCCCAGATAGCTTACAAAAGCTTCCTGTGCAATGTCGCGCGCCTGGTCTTTGTCTCCCGTAAACTGGAAGGCAAAATAACATAGCCGCGGATAATAGGCTTTAAAAAGACTGGCTGGTTCCAGTGTGTCTGACTGCATAGACATATTCGCTCCCTTTCTTATCTGGTTACTAATATAGCGCGATTTCGGGCAGCGCCGGTACCGGCACCTGAATATATAACGCAGTGGTAACTTACACATAAAATCGCAAAAAGTAAACAAATAGCCATTATCTTAGGGCCGCAAACAACAAGTACCCCTTTTTATGAAATCTATGCCCATTATCCTGGCAGTATGCTGGCTCTGCATGACTGCATCTGCACAAAAGAAGGCCCCCAATGTTATCACCGCAGATATTGATAATTTCTGGAATGCCTATGACAGCATCTGCTCTACAACCGATAGCCTGAAACAGTTGCAGTATATCAAAACACAGTACATCGATAAAGGTACGCCCGGCCTGCATGCCTTTATGAAGGTCAGGGAAATTACAGCGGAAGAGTGGGTGAAATGTATCCGCCACTACCCGAAGTTTTGGGGGTCTATACGGAGCAATACCGATAAGGTCAAAAAACTGGCGCCGGAGTTCGGCCCCGCTATTGACAAACTACGGGAACTATATCCTGCATTAAAGCCGGCAAATATCTATTTTATCATAGGTACACTGCGTGCCGGTGGCACTACACTGGGCGATATGGTGCTGATTGGCAGCGAGCTGGTAGCTGGTAACGCTGCTATAGATATCTCTGAATTTCAACCTGGAAAACAGAAATACCTCCGGGACTACTATGTCACAGACCCCCTAAAAAACGCGCTCCTGCTCAATATTCACGAGTATGTACACACGCAACAGCGCTGTGCCGGTTATAACCTGCTTTCACAGGCAATCTGTGAAGGTGCGTGTGATTTTGTGACGGAGCTGGTAACGGGGAAAAAGATACCGCTTCGTTACATGGACTATGGCACTGCCAACGCAAAAGAGGTCCGGGAAAAGTTCATCGCGGAGATGTACAATCCCTCCTTTGACGGCTGGATGTATAACGTAGCATCACCCAATACGCCGGTCGGAGACCTCGGTTATTATGTCGGGTATGCTATCTGCAAGGCCTATTACCATCGACAAAAAGACAAAAAAGCTGCCGTTCGTCAGATCATAGAACTGAATTATAGTGACAGTACGGCGGTAACACGGTTTTTCAAAGCTTCCGGCTACTAATACTTATTTTAGCATTTTACAAGTCGACCTGTTTTTTTATGAAGAAATTATTAGTCAGCGGTCTGTTACTGGGCAGCATCCTGGTGGCAAAGGCCCAACAGACCCCGTTTGCCCTTGGCGTAACCGATAAAATAACCTCGCGTGAACTCGGAGAATCCAGAACATTGAATATCTATCTGCCGGAAGGCTACAGCAAAGACACCGCTACCTATCCGGTGGTTTATCTGCTGGATGGCTCGGCCAATGAGGATTTTATACATGTGTCAGGATTGGTGCAATACCTGACCATGATCCGTTTTATGCCGCCGGTGATATTGGTGGGTATCGCTAATGTGGACAGGAAGAGAGATTTTACTTTCCCGACCACGATTGCGGAAGATAAAAAAGCTTATCCCACCACCGGTGGATCGGCGAAGTTTATTGATTTCCTGGAGAAAGACTTGCAGCCTTATATCTCAAAGCATTATCGCGTAAGGCCCAATCGCACGCTGGTGGGGCAGTCGCTGGGCGGTCTGCTGGCTGCGGAAGTGTTGCTGCGCCGTCCTTCGCTCTTTGAACAGTACGCCATTATCAGCCCCAGTTTCTGGTGGAATAACGAGTCACTGCTGGCGGAAGCGCCGGTGCTGCTGCGCAACAATCTGAAGAAGCCGGTCAGCGTATACCTGTCTGTAGGAGAAGAAGGGGCTATCATGAAAAATGACGCCACCCGTTTTGCCGGGATACTGGCAGCGGTCAGCCCGCAGCTGATGGATGCACGTTATGTGCCCATGCCGGCGGAGAACCATCTCACGATACTGCACCGCACCCTGTATGGCGGCCTGGACACGCTGTTTCATAAGATGGTGCCGCCTGCTAAGCAATAATATAATCTTTCAGTACTACCGGCACATAGCTGTTGTCTACATACAGCACCGGAAAGATACCGTTGCGGTGCTGTATGTAGTCACACGTTACTTTGTCGAGCGTACTGAAATCGAAAGATCTCAGATAGATCTGATGCCCACCTGTAAAAGAAGCAGGAAGAGAGTAAGTCTGCATGTTGACCCCTACCTGTGAGGCGCGTAACAGCCGCGCTACCGTTCTGTCATCCGGGTTGCTGGTGTCAGACGGAATATTGCCCACCCGTTCGGAGATGTTTTGCAACAGGGCAGTGTCCCAGCGGGTATCGCTGGTGCTGAAAATACCGTAGTACAACTGTTGCTGTTCATTGGATTTGATGATCTTAGCCAGACAGACGGGTTTTTGGGAGATGTTTTCCAACACCTGTTGTTTCCCTTTTCCGGAGATGATCACAAACAGCGCAACACCGGCCATCGTGATCAGTCCTGCCGTCAGCCCGTAGCCGCTTTGCAGCAGCCTGCCTTTGTTCAGCAAATAAAGCGTAAGACCGCCGACAACGATCAACAGGGTCGGTAATAGTAACGACTTGTTACCGGAAGTAAAGTGTGCGTAGTTTTTTTTCCAGTCGGTTTTCTTTTCAAGATGTTCCAGTTTGGTGACATCATAATGTGCCATCATGAGGGTAGGCGTTTTTCATTTCGGGTGAATAGTAATAAAGTAAGGTTTCCTGTCTATAGTGATCCACTTACAAAAAAATTGGGTTAATCGGCCGGTCGTATCAAGTAATGCGTAAAGATAAAGAAAGTCCGGCAGTTGAACATCAACTGTGGGAAACGAAATAAAAAAATACCTAAAAACAAGGAGTGTGGTCAACTGCCCAGCACTACTTCTATCGCAGCACCCAGTTCTGCGGTTTCCGGCGTTTCATTGTCAGTATCTTTCTCAAACCAGATATCAGCGCCGTCACTGTCTTGTTTCCTCACTAACTGCATCGCCTTATTGGGCAGGGATACCAGGAAACAGTCGGCCGACTCCTGCGAAACGGCGACCAACTGCCCATGGTAGTCGATATGAAATGTACTCATGGTAGGTCGTTTTACGGAATAAACCACAATCATTATGCCCGTATACCGGTGAGCGGACTGAACAACACTGTTTTTTGAGCCAACTTTTCCTATTTTTAAGCCTGCAACAATTCAGGCTTATGAAAAGATGTTTAAACGTCCTGTTATTACTGGCTGTTACTACGATGGCAGCACAGGCACAACAACTGTACGAACCCCGTAATATCAGGAAGGCGTATGAGAATAAAACCCGCTCCCGCAGCGGTAATCCCGGTCCCAATTATTGGCAGAACAAAGGACGGTACGATATCCATCTTACCGCCCATCCTCCTTCTCCGGTGGTATATGGCAGGGAATCCATCACCTATATCAACAACAGTCCGGATGCACTGGAAACGCTTGTGCTCGATCTGATTGGAAATCAACACAAGCCGCAATCACCCCGCACCGGATACGTCAGCAAAGATTATTTGTCTGCCGGTATGGTCATCGACACCCTGGTGATCAATGGCAAAACGATAGCTTACAACAATGATAACGGTACCGTAGGCACGGTATCGCTGCCAACGCCGCTGGCCTCGAAAGACAGCCTGCAACTGCAGATCAGCTGGCACTACGAGCTGTCCGTGGAAAGCGGACGCGAAGGTATCATCGATAGCACCACTTATTTTCTCGCGTACTACTATCCGCGTGTAGCCGTATACGACGACTACAACGGATGGAACATGCTGCAGCATTTCGGCCGCGCAGAGTTCTACAATGATTTTAATGACTACAAGGTGGCTGTGAAAGTACCGAAGAACTTTGTGGTATGGGGCACCGGCAACCTGTTGAATGCTGCGGAAGTATTACAGCCGGAGTATGCGTCCCGGCTGAAAACATCCTACGGCACCGACTCCGTCCTGCACATCGCTACCCGTGAAGAGATGCTGGCCGGAAAAGTGACCCGCCAACAGGAATGGAATATCTGGAAATTCAGCTACAATGATATCGTGGATGTAACGCTGGGCCTCAGCAACCATTATGTATGGGACGCTGCCAGCGTGATGGTGGACAGCGCTACCCGTCGCCGCTCCAGCATACAGGCGGCTTACAACGATACGGCATATGATTTCCGCCATTCGGTGAACTTTGCGCACACCGCCCTGTCCTATTTCTCGCATCACTGGCCAGGCGTCCCTTATCCCTATCCGGTAATGACTGCCTTCCAGGGATATGCGGACATGGAATATCCCATGATGGTCAATGACGGCTCGCTGGGACAGGACCTCGACTTCGCGCAGCTGCTACAGGACCACGAAATGGCACATACCTATTTCCCTTTTTACATGGGCATCAATGAAAGCCGCTATGCTTTTATGGATGAAGGATGGGCTACTACGTTCGAATACTTCGTACGCATACACGAAAAAGGAAAAACCAGCGCAGATGATTTCTATAAGAAATTCCGCGTGGCCCGCTACATCGGCGACCCGTCTGCGGAAGAAGATCAGCCTGTCATCACCATGTCCAACCAGGTGAGCGGTGATGGCTACTCCGTTAACTCCTACGGTAAAGCATCGTTGTCTTACCTGGCAATAAAAGACCTGCTGGGGGATGCACTGTTCCGTAAATGCCTGCATACCTACATGGACAAATGGCACGGTAAACACCCCATTCCGTGGGATTATTTCTATTGCTTCAATGCAGCAGCCGGACAGGACCTCAACTGGTTCTGGCAGAACTGGTTCTTCAGCAATAACTATATCGATCTGAAACTGGCCAATGTGGTGACAAAAGGAAAAACAGCCACGCTGCATATCGATAACGAAGGCGGCTTCGCCATTCCGTTTGACGTAGTGGTAACGTATGCCGATGGTACCAAATCCACGGTACATCAGACGCCGGCGGTATGGAAGAAAAATCCGCGTACGCTGCAGCTGTCAGTGCCGGTGAATAAAGCCGTAACATCCGTTACGCTGGACGGCAACCTGTTTATGGACGCTACGCCGGATAACAACACGTGGAAAAACAAACGGTAATTATCTTTTTCTGATCATCGCCGGGTAAACGGGCGTACTATACGTCAGCGAATCTTTACCGGTGATATTCACAAACAAAGCGGTAGTGCCTTCGGGTGCTGCCGCTTTTATTTTTTGTCCGTTGATCGTGGCGGGTGCGCTATGCCACTGCCGTTGCTGCCAGTTGATGGTATCAGCAGTATAGCATACCACTGCTTTGGCGGCTTCATATCCCGCCGGCAGCGTTATCACTAGTTGACCGTCTTCTGCGGTCGCCATGGTGAATTTCGGCAGTGCTGCGGTGTCTTTCACTACTTGTCGCGCGAAAGCAAATATCTCCGGCTGCTCCCACTGATGGCCATGTTTACTGGTGATGGTCAGGGATTGCAGCCGCGGCCCCTGGCCCATGAAGGCGGTCCGTTGCCAGATATCCAGTGGAAACGCCGGATCGTTGGTGCCGGTCGCCCAAAGGGCAGGCGTCTTGCTGTTGTTCAGATATACCGATGGGTCCCATTGCTGTTGATAGGTCTCCAGCTGTCTGGGCGTCATGGCATCGAAATGAATTTTAAAACCGGGAGCGGTGGTGTTGTAGAGATAACCGCAACCATACACCGGAATGGCAAACGCGAAACGGTCATCCAGCCCGATGACGGTGGCGGTGATCACGCCGCCCCAGGAAATACCGTGTATGCCTATCTGTTGGGGATTAATTTCTTTAAATGACCGCAGCAGCGACATCGCTCTGCTGACATCGGCTACGGCATGATAGTACCACTGTTCTTCTTTGGCCAGTTCTATATCGCCGAAAGTGGTGATGCGGGGCGGACCGCCATAGGTATGCGCCGGCCGGTTGGGATGGCTGCCCAAAGGCAGATGACCTTCCAGGTCCATGGCGATAGCAGCGAATCCATGATCTACCCAGGCTTGCACCCAGGCGGGGAAGGCGGTGCCACCGCCGCCGTGTACACATATCACGGCAGGCCATCCTCCCGGCGGCGGTGTGCCGGCAGGCGTTTTATAATAGGCGAAAACCCTTGTCGGATTTGATTTGTAGAGCAGTCCTTCGTAGAAGAAGGAACGGAAACCAGGTACCTGGCAGGAATCGGCGGGATAGGTGCGGGGTGTCTCACGCAGGCGGGAGAGGTCCCAGGGAAGAGAACTTTGAGCAGCCGCAAAAAGACTGCTCAAAGTCAGTATGCATAACAGGAATTTTCTCATAACACTAAAAATAGTGCAGGATTCCGGTTATTTATAATTTGATAAATTCTACTCTGCGGTTGTTGGCCTTGCCTATTTCGGTGTTGTTATTGTCGATAGGCTGTGTTTTACCTTTACCGTCAGTTTCCAGGCGGGCCACATCGATGCCGAAGTCTTTGCCGAGGGCCGTCTTCACCGCGTCAGCGCGGCGTTTGGACAGGTCCAGGTTCAGCTTGTCGTTGCCATCTGCATCGGTATGGCCAACGATTTTTACTTTAACGGCCGCATTTTCTGAGAGCACATTGGCGATATCTTTCAGCGCACCGTAGGACTCCGGTTTGATCTGATCGCTGTTGGTATCGAAGAGGATACCATGGGAGATGAATTTGCCTTCGGTCATCAGTTTGTTGCGGGTATCGGGCGCGCCTACGGCCAGGGTGATATTACTGATGTAAAAAGTACCATCGTTTTTGTCGTAGTCGGGAGCGTACGCTGCAAATGCGAGGGTGTTGAGTACGGCGCCGGCATCCAGTGCACGCGGCAGGTCCAGTATCTTGGTACTGTCAAGGTATACGCGTACCCGTTGTTTCTGGCGCCAGAGCGATAACCGTACATAGTTTTTCTTCGGTACGTTGAATACCGGCAAGCCATTGATGGTATTGCTGCCGATCACGTTGGACGAATAACTGAGGAAACCATCGCCGGACGATTTAGGCGCTAAACTCACCTTAAAGGAAGGAGACATGATATGATCACCATCGCCCAGATCGAATTTCTCGTTAGCGTCGCTGGCCTTTAACACGCTCACCGTCAGCTTACCGATGCCTGCAATGCCATTGCTGGCCATGACATCTACCTGTAGGGTGAAGTTGTCAGGCAGATTGCTGGTCAGATATTCCGGGTAGAAAATGCCGTCCTGTTTGATCGCCAGCCATTTGCCGGGACGGTTGCTTACCGTCACGATTTCTGCGCCGGAACGGGTGTTCCACTGGCCGGGGAACTCGCCCACGGCATCCTGCGCGAAATTCTCGTGCATGATGATTTTTTCTCCCGGCACAAAATCAAACCGGGAATAGGATTTGATGTCCGTGTTCACAGGGCCGCTGGTATTGGCTGCCGGGGCGTTGTTAACCGTTTCTCCGGAAGAGGAAGTGCTACCGGCGTTAGTGGTGCCCTGATCGCTTTTCTTTTTGGGAGCGGTAGCGTCGTCAATGGTTTTGTCAATCTTCTCATTGACTTTCTGCTGTACTTTATTTTTGATGCGGTCAAATAATTGGGCCTGTGTAGTACTTGCTACGGCACAGATACCGAGCAACAGAATTGCCTTTTTCATGATAACAACAATATGGTTTCTGAAATAATGGATAAAATGCCCTGCAAGGTACGTTGGTAGAACATACATTCCGCAGGGGGCGTGTTATTTTTTCCCGAAGTTACGGTTTAGGGAAACGTTGACCGCTTTCTGTTATATTTACCGGTAAAAAAGTGTTGTCCCGTAAAGCGATATTATCAGGACTGTTGCTGATGATGGTGATCATGACGGCGCAGATGCCCGCCAGCCGGGTGCCTGTGCCGGTAACCCTGTCGTGGCCGGACTATTTTGGCAACCGGGTGTTTTTGCCCGCCGGTAATCCGGTTACGGAAGATGGGATAGCGCTGGGACGGCGACTGTTCTATGAAAAAGCTTTGTCTTCCACCGATCAGATGAATTGCGCCACCTGCCACCAGCAGGCAAAAGCTTTTACCGATGGCAAACGTTTCAGCGCCGGTGCCGACGGGGTGCTGCAACCCCGCAATACCATGTCACTGGCCAATTTGCTGTGGGTACGGCAGCTTTTCTGGGACGGCCGCGCCGCCAGCCTGGAAGAGCAGGCGGTCACGCCGCTCACCGCTGCGCACGAAATGGGCCAGTCGCTGGAAGTAGCTGCTGCTAAACTGCAAAGGCAACGGCGCTACCCGGCACTCTTCCGCCGCGCGTTTGGGTCCGACAGCATTACGGGCGACCGCATCGTGAAAGCCCTGGCGCAGTTTGAACGCACGCTTATTTCGGCCAACTCCCGCTATGATCAATATTTACAGGGAAAATACCAGCCGTCAGTTGCTGAAAGCAACGGTATCACGTTGTTCTATGCCAACACGGATACGGCGCGGGGTATCCGCGGGGCAGGCTGCGCACACTGCCACGGGGGACCTAAAACATACAGTGACCTGTTTCATAACAACGGGCTGGACAGCCTGCCCGCGGATGCCGGCCGACAGCTGATCACGGGACAGGCTTATGATAAAGGCCGTTTCAGGGTGGCTACGCTGCGTAATATCGCCCTCACGGCGCCATATATGCATGATGGCCGCTTCCCCGATCTGGAAAGTGTGATCGATCATTACAGTGAGCACGTTGCGCACAGTGAAACACTGAGCCCCTTTTTACAACAGCCGTTGCGCCTCACCGGCCGGGAGAAAAAAGACCTGCTGGCTTTTCTGCATATGCTCACCGATTCAACCTTTATCACTGATCCACGTTTTTCCAATCCTTTTAATAATAATTAAGTCGATGATAAAAAACTGTTTTTTAGGACTGCTGCTGCTCATGGGAATCAACGCCATAGCTCAACAAAAGCCGGTGGTGAAAGTATCCGGAGAAGTGGCCCGTCCGCTGACGCTCTATCCCGAAAACCTGCGCCAGATGAAACGTACCACTGTTTCGCTAAAAGACCGTGACGGTAACGATCATGCCTATACGGGGGTACCTGTCCAGGAAATTCTGGAACAGGCGGGTGTCACTACCGGCAAAACATTAAGAGGGGAGAATCTCAGCAAATACCTGCTGGTACGGTGTGCTGATGGCTATGAGGTGCTGTTCTCACTGGCGGAACTGGACAGCAGTTTTACCGACAGAGTGGTGATACTGGCAGATGAATCCGGCGGACAACCGCTGCCCGCCGGAAAAGGGCCTTTCAGATTGGTGGTGCCCGGAGAGAAAAAGCCTGCCCGCAGCAGCTTCCAGGTAACGGATATGATTATACGGTTCGCTAAGGATTGAGTTATTTTTCTACGCCAAATTCTACTTCATTGGCCCAGTGCACTTTCCAGTCAGGATGAAAGGCACGCGCATTCAGCTTCGACACGCTCCGCTCTTTGGCCAGCTCCATGCAACTGCCGGGAGCACCGTTGTCATTTACGCGAAAGGAAAGCTTTATCCGCTGGCCTTTGTCTACAGCGGCTTTCACGTCGGGTATCTCACTCCACGGGATCGCGCATTCGGTGATCACGGTATTGCCTTCCCGCCGGATGACCAGCTTACTGTTGGCCACAGCCCCTTCTTTGTCCGACTTAGGTTGCCTCGGAAAGAAATGTTTTCGGTTAAGCCCCGGTACCAACAGCCGCCACATCTCCGTACCACCGCCATATTGCGCTGCCACCGGGTTAAAGGCATATTCATAGTCGGTGCATTTGTAGCCGGTAAAGCGCGGCATGGTACCAGGCGGATTGGCCAGCATACCATCTTTCCCTTCGGGAATAACGTTGAAAGCCAGCAGCACGTTATCGTACGAATACCCGAGGCCTGAGTTGTCGGGCGTTACGGGGTTCTTCTGATAGGTGTAATGCCGTACGCCTGCGGGCCATACCAACGGCTGTTTTATCTCCTTCAACACCGGCGTGATGGTAACGCCGGCGGGTAAACGCGGTATTGCACCCACAATGTGGTGGCCCCAGGCGCCATATACGCCTTTCCAGTTGCCGCGGGTGTCAAAATCCTCTTTCACAAAGATGCTGTCGGATGACGGCTGATCAAACATCAGCGCGGCCAGCTTGGCCGTATACCACCAGGCATTGCTGTGCAGCACAATGCGCACATCGCCTTCCAGCCGCAGCACTTCCCAGGCGCCGCCCCAGAGATTGGTAAGCGTACGACGGAACAGATTTTTGCCGGTGGCATGATCATACACTTCCAGCCGGGCGGAAGATACCCGCAGCGCCGGCAGGTACAGCGCTACCTGCGTGGCTTTCGGCAGATGGAGGTCCAGCCCGAAAGCATTGGTGTTGTCACCGCTCTCCCAGTAGTGCAGGATACGCTCGTCGCTGCCGGGCAGCTGCAAAGCGCCTGCATCGGTGGGAGGCACACTGTTTTCTTTGGTGATAAGTGATTGCTGCATGTCCAGCACATAGGAGGTATCGGGATAAAAGAACTCGTCATCCGGCCGTTGCGCAAAACGGTACGTGCCGGGATGAGGCGTACTATCGGCCACTTTAGCGGCGAAATAAAAATAATGATCATCATAGGCAAAATATCCGTTGGCATATCCGTTGGCGTTAGTATCAAAGTTTTTGAACGGATACCAGGCGGCTTCTGTGACGCTCACGGTGGCAGCGCCTTTGCTACTGACCGTCTGCGGCAACGCCTGCTGCCAGTCGTCCAGCCGGCCATCTACCTGAATGTTTAACCGCGAGACCACATTCACGTGCATATCTTCATAATGCGTGGCCATCCCGTCTGTGCCGGCATCGAAATGCACGGAGAGGGGATAGGTGTTGTTGGCAGCCGCCACTCCGCCCGTGATCTGCACCGGGACGGTACGGGTTTCGTGTGGTGCGAGCAACACGGTGTCTGGCACTGTTACACGCAATCCCTGCAAAGCCACTGTGAGGTGCCCTTTCACGGGACGGTTGAGGATATTGGTCAGCTGCAGCCGCATCACCGGCGACTGTGAGATGCGGGCGGTCATGTCTTTAGCGATAATCTCCACCGGCTCGTAACCTTCTATGCGTGCGTTTTTTAACGCGGCCAACAGCTTGGCGAAGGCGCCTTTAGTCCCGTCGGTACGCAGGTAATAACCCTGACTATTGAGCGGTATGGTCAGCTGACCATGCTCCGCAAACAGCTGATTACCGTAGAAATCATACAGCCGGATATAGGAAGCTGCCGGTAGTACCATACGGCCGCCACTTAACGGACGATACTGTTGCAGCAGTTGTTGCAGGCTGTCAGCGGTAGCACTGCCGGCAGCCAGGGCTGTTCTTATTTGTTCTTTGTCGGCCATTTCCGGTAGCCCCCTTACGCCGCGGAACAACACTCTTTCCGGGCCAAAGGCCTCACCAATATCTCCGGAGATGACAGCGGTGCCGTCATCAGGATTTTTTTGTCCGTCAAATACCATGATCCACGGCAGCCCGTTCGGAAACAATAACCGGTTGAAGTTGCGCTCACCCACCAGGTGCTGTACGGCGCCCAGTGCGGCGGCCTGTGACCAGGTGTCGGGGATACGCGTGATTTCTCTGGTGCCCTCCGGCGTGCGTACTTTCTGCGTGAAATGTTCACTGCCGCGGCCGCCGGTGTACATGTAACCGGCGTATATGCCCATGGACCGGTCATAACCGGAGGACCGGTTGGTGGCTATGGTGAGGCCTATACGATCATCAGTATTGCCTACCCAGCTTTCGGTGTCCCAGATTTTTACACGGCCTCCGGGCGATTGGCGGTTAACCCACTCCGGATAAAGGGCCGGCGTTTCAATGCCCTGATAGTGAATGGAGCAGAAATCGAAAATGGGCAGGAAGGTCATTTTACCATCGGCGAAGAGTTTGTCCCACGCGTTGGAATTGGAATCGCCGCCGCCTACCAATACGTCGGCGCCTTTCTTTCGTGCATCCAGCACCGCTTGCGCCATGACGGTATATATCTCGCGGTAGCGCAGAATGTCTGACTGCCAGCCGGAGATGGAAGCGCCTTCCCAGGGCTCGTTCCACAATGATACCGCGGTGACTGGCCCCTTAGGCCATCCATACTGCACGCACAGGCGGTTGACGAACAGCTGGAAGTCTGCATCGGAGCCTGGCGCCCATACATAGTCCTGCTTGGTCTTTTTCATCACACGGTTGGAATCGAGGAAGGAGCGGGGCATGCCCAGCGGCAGGGGTGCAGTGCCGGCGCCAAACATCAGCAACACTGTGATGTTCTTCGACTGGTATTCTTTTATTTTGGCGTCCAGTTCCTGCATCTTCTGCGTATAGTCGGGCGCGGTAGTAGGCGTATAATCCACGCCCATCCGGATAGCCTGCACGCCTATACGTTGCAGAAAATCGGCGCCCATGTCATCGAGCGATTGTTTAGGATACTGTAACCGTTGTGGGTTAGCGGCGAAGGTACGTACCAGGCTGGTCACCATGCGGCGGCCATAACGCCCAAGGTCCATCACCAGGGCATACCCGCCAAAGCGGGCGGGTATGCTGGGTAAATGTTCTATGTTGACGTAGCCACCAGCGGGGATGTCCACTTTCACCGGAACACGGGCCACTTCTCCCTGGCGGATCATTTCGGGCAACCATATATCGCCGGGGAGGCCACGGGTACCGTAAGGAATCAGTTCAATACTGCCGGTGGCTACCAGCGGCTCGTTGAGCCGGTTCACCACCTGCAGGGTGTACGAAGGTTGTTCTCCGGGCCACAACACATTAGTCGGGCAGGAGGCGCGGACCACGCTCACGTCATAGTCGTAATGCCGCTGATTGTTTTTCACGCCCAGCACCTGCTCGTAGTGGACCCAGTCGGCAGGCGCTTTCATTTGTGCCATACCGTTATACCCGCTGCTGACCAACAGCCCGAGTATCCATAAATATTTCATTCTTTTTTTCTTTTTATAGCTTGATGAATTTCTGCTGCCCTACCACCTTGCTACTGGCGGCATCGGTGATGCGCAACACGTAGGAGCCGGGCATCAGATTGGCCACATCGGCAGTGATAGCGCCGGCGCTGGCTGCCTGCATGGTTTTTACGGTTTTACCGGAGAAATCAAAGATGTCGAGTTTAAACCCTTTCGATGCGGTTTGTTTCAGATCGATATACAGTGTTTTGTCCACCGGATTAGGAAACACCCTGAAGGCCGCGTTAGTATTACGGGTGAGCGTAGCTGATGCCGCAGTGGTGCTGTCTGTCGTGGGCGGCGGCGGTGCCGGTGTCCAGCGGTAGAGCACTACTTTGTTGGCGTTGTAATCATCTTTGGTGATAAGATATTCCCCGGTGGTACGATGATACGCTTTGATGCCATACTGTGAATCCACGTCGTTGCCCACATACACAGCAGGGTTGCTGGTGTTCATCGTGAGTACCAGTGCGCCGGTGCTCAGGTCAAATACGTCGATATCCGGGATGGCATAGTACCCCACAAAGAGATAGTTGCCGGCGGCCGACATGGACTTGGCTTGTGCGCGGCTCAGCGTGATCACCAGATTGGGCGTACGGTTACCGGTTTTCCAGCCACGGTACACTTCTATTCTGTTACCAATCAGCGTCCAGTCGGTATGGCCGCCGGCCAGTACCATCATATCACTGGCGGGAACATATTCTATACGGTTCAGCCGTGCGATGGAAGTGGGGGTGGGCGTGGATATCACCGGTCCATAGATAGGTTTGCCATTAGCGGCAAAACCTGTCAGCGGATAATGCTGAATGGCATTGGTTTTATCCTGCGATATCCATACATCGCCGATGGAGTCGAGGCAGAAGCCGTTGCGCACCTGGCTGATAGTGTCCATGGGTATAGCGATATAACCATCAGTAGATTCATTAAAATAATACCGATAAAATACATCGGCGTTCTGATTGTTGGCGATGAGTATCTTATGCCCGTTTACATTGGCTAAATGCCCGAAGTGTTCGCCCCGGCCGTGGTCCGTCATCTGTATGCGGGCGTCCAGCGGATAGCGGTAGGGATCTACGGTATTGGCCACGTAGGCGCCGCCATCGGTACCGGTATAGGAATAAAGGATATTGCCGCTGTAGAAATAGGTGCCGTCGCTGCCGGCATCGGCGGAGGCATTACCTTCGAAGTTCATCGCCTGCAGGGTCCATTGCAGGTTACCGGCACTGTTGTAACAATGGATATCGGTAGCACCGTTGCGGCCCAGGTCCCAGGTGCCTCCCCATGGATTGTTGAGCACATAGAGATTGTCCGCTGCATCACGACCGATGCCCACCACACGAGTGAAACGTTTGTCGCCCACGGTGCCGCGGAGGGCGGTGGACTGGTTAAGGTAACCACCCTGTACGCCGAAGGTCCCGGATAGTACAGGCGTTCCCGTTAGGTTGCCATAAATCTTGATCTGCATGTCTGGCCCCTGGTCGCCAATCAGCAATTGACCACGGGCACTGTCGGCATACAGGGCCGATGGCCTTGCCGTAGTGCCCAGTGTAATCACCGGGCCGGCTACGCCGGTGGTGTCAAAACTGGCCACAGTGCCACTGTTGAGCTGCGCTACCCACAGATGGCCGCTACTGTCGATAGCCAGCGCGCCCGGCGTGGCCACCGACCATTGTCTGATGGCAACACCACCAGTGGTAAATACTTTGATCATATTGTTGACCAGATCGCTGGTGTATACACGCCCATAGGACACCGCTATGCCCGGCACGGCGTCGTTGGCGCCGGTATTAACGGTGAAAAGCAGGTCGCGTACTTTGGTGGTACGGTTGTAACGCCCCACTTTGCCGTTGTTGGGCGTCTCCTGGGCGGTGAAGATATAAGTGGCATCGCCACCGATAGCGCAGCCCTGCGATTCTTTGTTGCCACCCATGGAGCCCAGGGTATTGCCGTTCTGATAGATACCTATGTTTCTACCTTTTTCGTCCCAGCCGGAAGCGGTATAAATCACGCCCTGGGGAGACACCCACATGGAGCGGGCACAGTTGCCTACGTGTTTGTTGACATCAGAGAACGTGTTGCCCATCCAGGTGGTGATATACTGGCCCTGGCTGCTGGCATAGGTGAGCAGCAGGCCTGATAATACGGTAAACGTTTTTTTCATATTGTATGGAATTTTGTCTCGCAAAGCGCGCTAAGTAAGAAATCAAGATCGCAAAGGAGTTCTTTCTCCGGACGCTCTTAAATTGCCTTCTTGGGCGCTCTTCGTGAAATGAGTGGGAAAAGGGTTTTTTATATTCTTAATTTCTACTTTCTTAATCTTTCTTTGTTATTCTTGATCTCTGTTTATCATT
>NZ_JACVFB010000007.1 GCF_014529945.1 Chitinophaga varians | reverse complement strand
AGAGATACGGGAAGCGGTGGTATGCCTGCGGGAAGATGATCGTGGCGCTTATCTGGCAGCTTACTACATCTCAACGGAAGAGATCACCGCAACACAGTTAAAGCAACATTTGTCGGGGCGCCTGCCGGAATATATGCATCCTTCCTATTACATCCACCTGACAGCTTTCCCCTTGTTGCTGAGCGGCAAGGTGGACCGCAAGCAGCTGCCTGCGCCGGAATTGCCGTCCGGAGGATATTTCCGGCCAGCGACGAGTGAAACGGAACAAAGGTTGGCCGGTATCTGGTCTGACGTGCTGCATATTGATAAAGACAAGATCAGCATCGACCAGAATTTCTTTGACCTGGGCGGGCATTCGCTCAAAGCTGTTCAGTTAATTGATGGGATACAACGGGTGTTGGGCACCTCACTCCGGCTTAGGGATATTTTCTCTCATACAACTATAGAAGAGCAGGCCCTGTTGACAGGAAACCCTAACATATCGTCATTACAGGATATCCCACGTGCGCCACAGCAGGAATACTATCGTGTTTCTCCGGCACAGCAAAAACTGTTTTATGAACAATGGGCCAATGAAAATACCACTGCCTATAATGTGGTGACCGCTGTGGAAATCATGGGAGAAGTAGACCGCGATAAGTTAGAGCACAGTTTTCAGGTACTCATAGACCGCCATGATATGCTGCGTGCAAGCTTCGATCTGTCGGAGGAAGGCGTGATACAATATATTCATCAGCACGTTCCTTTCCGATTGACATTATTGGATGCAGATCAGTATACATCCCGGCAGGAAGCTTTCGATGCCTTCCTTAAACCATTCGACCTGTCTGCAGCTCCATTGATACGATGCGGATTGTATGGAAACATACTCTTTATCGATATTCATCATATCGTTTGTGATGGAATCGCGCTGAATGTACTGACCAATGAATTCAGGCAGATATATATCGGTAGGTCGCTGCCATCTACGGGCCTCCGTTATGTTGATTATGTAATGTGGAAACTCGATAATAGGCAGCTGGAGCAACAACGACAATTCTGGACCCAAAAACTTGCCGGTGAACTGCCGGTGCTGGAACTACCCGTCATCAACAGTGGTGTGGTGGCCGACCGGTATACGGCTTCTCATATGCTGCTGGAGATAACAGGTGAACAGTACCACCAATTAAAAAAATACACGACTGATAACCAGGTGTCCGATTTTATGTTGCTGTTGTCTGTTTTTGATGTGTTGCTGGCGAAGATTACAGGACAAACAGATATTATCGTGTGTACTGACGTGGTGGGAAGGACCCATACAGCATTAAAAGAAGTGGTGGGCACATTTGTGAACCTCCTGCCATTGAGAATACAGATCGGGAAGGACGCTACTTTTAGTAACGTGTTACAGGACGTAAAAAGCGGTTTGCTGGAGGTGTTTGACCATCAGGATGTTCATATGGAGGAAATACTTCCCATGCTGTTACAGCAGGATCGTTTGCCTGAAAAGCTTTTCCGGGTGCACTTCTCTTTTGCCAACTATCAGGATAGCCATCACCGTTATGATGTGCTCAATATGGTGCCTTTGCAACAACGGCTTAAAGCGTCTACTCAGTACGAGTTTAAAGTAGAAGCGGCGGAGAAGGAAGATAGCATGCAGTTGTATTTTATCTTCAGTAAGGCTTTGTATGAAGAACAGACCATTGCCCTAATGGTGCAATACTATCGGAACATATTAACTGCTGTCCTGGATAATCCGGCGATGAAGCTCAGTACGATCGTTCCGGAATAAAATATCGTCATCATTTTATCATCATAAAAAAAACTACATGTGCGGAATTTGCGGCTATATGTCCCTTGTTCGTCCATTAACGGAAGGGGATCGCACCATTGTTGGAAAAATGAACCGGAAACTTACCCACAGGGGCCCCGATGCACAGGAGGAAAAGCTGGTGGACAATGTGGCTTTAGGTTTCAGCCGATTGAGCATCATAGATCTGAGTGGTGGAATGCAGCCTATCAGTAATGAAGATGAAAGCATCGTACTGATCTGCAACGGAGAAATTTTCAACTATATTGAACTACGGCAGGAACTGAAAAAGAAAGGCCACACTTTCAGGACCCGGTCCGATGTAGAGGTGATCATCCATCTGTATGAAGAAGAAGGAACAGCTTTTCTGAACAAACTAAATGGTCAGTTTGCATTTGCGTTGTACGACAGGAATAAAGGACAGCTGTTCTGTGCCCGGGACCAGATGGGCATTGTACCATTTTATTATACGGTTAGTCAGGATAACTTTATTTTCGGATCAGAGATTAAAGCCATTCTGGAACACCCGGCAGTAACCCGTGAAATTGACAGGGTGGGATTGGACCAGGTATTCACCTTTGCCGGGCTGGTAAGCCCAAGGACCTTGTTTAAAGGGATACATAGCCTTGAAAACGGACACTTTCTGCTTATGAATAAAGGAGGGAGGCTGATAAAAGAAGAGTACTGGGACCTGATTTACCCTGAAGGAGATAACGTGCCCGATCCGTCTTCTGAAGAGTATTATATCAATCGGCTCGAAGAACTTTTTGAAGCCTCCATCCATTTCCGGCTACGATCCGATGTTCCGATGGGACTTTATCTGAGTGGCGGACTGGATTCTTCCATGATCGCTATGAAGGTGAACCAACTGGTGCCCGGTGCCAGAAAAGAGGCTTTTTCCATTGACTTCATCGAATCTCAGTATTCTGAATCTGTTTACCAACGACAGATTGCCAAAGAGAGTAATCTGAGCCTTAATCAGAAAACTTTCTTCTATAACGATATCACCGAACGGCTGAGAAAGGCTATTTATCATAGTGAATGCCCTATTAAGGAAACCTATAACACCGCGTCACTTTCACTTTCTGAAAGTGTACGCAGTAAAGGGATCAAGGTGATCCTTTCCGGAGAAGGGGCGGATGAGTTCTTTGCCGGTTATGTAGGTTACCGGTTCGATAAGATAAGGGCGCTTAGCCAGGGTGCTAACGGCATACATCCACAGGAAGAAGAAATCAGGAGCAGGATATGGGGAGATCCACATTTCTTTTATGAAAGAAACTTCACAGAGTTTGATGTGTTGAAAAAGAAGTTGTATGCCAACGATGTCAGTGCTTCTTTCGATGAGGTGAATTGCCTCCTTCACCCCGTTATCAATACGGCCAGAGTACGTAACCTCAATATGCTCAACAAAAGGGCCTATATAGATTATAAATTGAGACTGGTAGACCATCTGGTGGCCGATCATGGCGACAGGATGGCATTGGCCAATGCGGTTGAAGTGAGATATCCCTTTCTGGACAAAGATTTAGTGGAGTTCTCTACCCGCATCCCGGCCGATCTGAAACTGAATGAGTTCACAGAGAAATATGTGCTGAGAAAACTGGCCAGCAGGTTTGTTCCCAGGTCAGTGTATGAAAGGGAGAAGTTCCACTTCATCGCACCGGGCAGCCCTTATCTGTTGCAAAAGAACATCCCCTACATCAATGATATCCTTTCTTACGATCTGATCAAAAAGCAGGGTTTTTTTGATCCCGATCAGATAGAAAGGCTCAAACAACAGTACAAACAGGATGGATTTATGATCAACGCGCCCTATGAAAGCGATCTTCTCATTACCGTAATCACCTTCGGCATATTCCACGAACAGTTTTTTTCCTGATAGCTACAGCAAACCCTTATTTATTACATCACCGGTTAAACCCAGCATTTCATTATGACCTTTCAAAGAGAATTGCAGCAGGCGCTCCTGGAGCATGCTGATAAAGTTGCCATCAGTTGTGGCGGGAAAAAGCAATCGTACAGAGAACTGCATCGTGTTGCTGACAGGATTGCCTTTTTCCTGTTGAGTAAAGGAATTGCGCCCGGAGCCAGGATCTGTGTAATGCTGGACGACAGAGCGGCGGTAATAGCTGCGATGATCGGCATTCTGAACGCGAGGGCGGTATTTGTGCCCATGGATACTTCCCAGCCTGAGAAGCGATATGCCGTGATGATGGAAGACCTCGCGCCGGTAGCTGTTATCGCTGGCCGCAACTTTTCTCTGCCTGCATCCTGTCCTGTATACTACTGGGAAGATATCATGGCTGATGTCACTAATACGGCAGTAGAACAACTGGTTTATCCTGTATGTGAGGAAGATGACAGCGTGTACGTGTATTATACTTCCGGCTCTACCGGCCAGCCCAAAGGCATCATCGGGAAAAACGTCAGTCTGTTGCAGTTCATTCGTTGGGAAATACAGGAGTTTAACATAGAAGCGTATACAAAATTCAGCCAGCTGATTAGTCCTTATTTCGATGCATTTCTGCGGGACGTTTTTGTGCCGCTGTTTGCCGGAGGCACGATCTGTATTCCGGAAGCGCCACAGGAATTGCTGATACCCGAACGATTGCTGGAATGGCTGGAATCATGCGAGATCAATGTGGTCCACTGTGTACCCAGTGTTTTTCGGGTGCTGGGCAGTGGCGGCCTGTCGGCGGAAAAATTGAAAACGCTTCGTTATATACTGATGTCCGGAGAGCGGCTTATTCCGGCAGAATTGGAGCCGTGGTATAAAATATTCACCTCCCGCATTCAGTTGGTAAACCTGTATGGCCTTACGGAAACTACCATGATACGGGCATTTTACCGCATACGGCCGGAAGATGTGACACAGGTGAGGATTCCCATCGGGGGGCCTATTTCAGACACAAAGTTGTTGATACTGGACAAACAACAGACCGTTTGTCCGGCGTTGTTGCCGGGAGAGTTGTATATCAGTTCACCATATATCTCAAAAGGCTATTTAAACGCGCCGGAACTCAACGCAGCAAAATTTATCAGGCTGCAGGACGGCACTATCGCGTTCAAAACGGGAGATCTGGCCCGAAAGCTGCCTGACGGTAATATTGACCTTATTGGAAGAGAAGACGGTTTGGTAAAACTTCGCGGCATCCGGGTGGAGCTGGGTGAAATAGAAGCGGCCGTGCTGCAGTCCGGCTGGGCCAAAAACGTGATATTACTACATGACCAGGAAAGCGGCGCTGAAGGCAGGCTCGTGGCTTTTGTGATACGGTCAGCGGAAGCTCCTGCACAAGCCGCGGCCGACAAGGAAATTCTCCGGCACCTGCAGCAACATCTGCCGGTATACATGCTGCCCGCTCAAATTATTGAAGTACCTACTTTCCCGTTGTTGTCTAACGGGAAGGTAAATACGAAAGCATTACTGGAAGATGCCGGCCGCAGTGATGTTGTAAAGCCGGAAAATGAAACAGAAGAAAAGATCTTATCGATCTGGAAAGAGATATTAGGCGATAAGCCGATATCTGTTGAAGAGGCTTTTAATGCCGTGGGAGGCAGCTCTATCAGTATGATGCGGCTGATTGGTAAGCTGAATAAGTTGTTTAACGTCAGAATGACGCTGAACGACTTGTTTAACAATATGACCATTCGCAGGCAGGCCGCATTGATGGTGCGGTTAAATCCCGACAGCTCCCTGCGGATCAGCAAAGCACCCCTTAAGCCGGCCTACTATTTATCTGCGTCCCAGGAGCGGCTGTATTATCTCTATGAGGTCCGCCGCAACAGCACCGCTTTTAACCTGCCTATGTGTTTCAGGTTAAAAGGAGAGGTAGATGTTAACCGTATCGCCTATACGCTGAACGAACTGGTGAAAAGACATGAGAACCTTCGGACGGCATTTCGTTATGTTGACGGAGCTATACGCCAGATAATTGCGGAAGACGTGAAGGTGGAGATAGAACACATCGATACCTGCGGCCAGCCGGTAGCTACTGCCATTGCTGCATTTATTCGTCCCTTTGACCTGTCGGAGGCGCCACTCCTGCGTGGTGCAGTGATTACCGGCGAACAGGAGAAAGTACTGGCCATAGATCTGCATCATATTATTTGCGATGGCATTTCACAGTCAGTCCTCATGTCCGACTTCATCGCAATTTATCATCAAAGAAAACTGGCGGATGCCGAATGGCAGTATAAGGATTATGCAGAATGGGAGCACGGGTTCCGCCTTTCCCCGCGATACAGCGCGCACCGCGAGTTTTGGCTGAAAAGTTTTGAAGGGGAGTTGCCAGTGCTGAAGCTGCCGGTTACGGTAACGACGGATGACCAGGAGGAAGACAAAGGCAATAATGTGCTTTTTGTAATGAATGGCACCGTGAGGGAGCGGCTGATCGATTTGGCGGCTGCGCAGAATGCTACCACCTTCTCCGTATTATTTGCGACGTATGCCGTATTTCTTTTACAGCTTACCGGCCAGGACGACCTGGTGGTGGGGACCAACACGTCCGGACGTATGCAGGATGAAATGGCAGGTGTAGCAGGCATGTTCGCCAAAACATTGCCTATCCGCTGTATGCCCCGCCCGACAACACGTTTCGTTGATTTTCATCGGCAACTGCACCGTTTCCTGATGGATGCGACCACCCATCAGGCTTACGACCTGTCTGATATTCTCCCGGAACTAAACAATGGCAGAAATACCCGTCTGGAAGACCTCTTCCTCACCATGTTTGTGTCGTTGCAGTTAGATGGCGCCGCCGCTGTTGACAAGGAAGAACTTTTTGCCCGTTACAGTTTTGAAAATCCTGCCGCTAAATATCCAATCACCCTTTTCTGGGATGATGGCCCGGATGCGTTTCAATTTCGGCTTGAATATGCGGGCCGCTACTTCACCAGCGATGATGCGCATTTCCTGGGGCAGCAGTTCTGCCAGCTGGCGGAAAAGATCGCAGGGCACCCTGAAAACACCATCGGCAGCTATATCATAGCGGCGGAAACGCCTGCCGGATTCGATGAAGACAGCATTGTATTCAACCTCTAAAATAAACCGGAACATATGTCTATACAGTCAAAGATCAATTTAACGGCATTGAATGCCAACATGGATATAGCGTCCAGGGAGTACTGGAAAAACCGCCTGGCTGGTTTTGGCTTTAATAGCTACTTTAACAGGGACATAGATACACACACTGCTTTTGATGTCAGAAATGAAAATACGATCACACAGCAGGCACCTGCTGCATTGTGGAAGGATGTCGCGGCGATCGCGCCACAGGGCAAACCCCTGCATATAGTGCTGCTGACAGCATTGGGCGCGTTCACACAGAAATGTTCCTCCCTTCCGGATACCGGCATCTTTACGCCATTGTATCAGGAAGGCCCTACTGTACCCGGTACCGACAATCTTACGCTGGTGCGGGTGAAGGATACGGCTGGTAAAAGCTTCGCCGCGCTCTTGCCTGAAATGAAAGACCATATCCTCCAGGATATGAAATATGGGAACTACCCCATTGACAAGATACTGGAAACAGTCACTGATTCCAGAAATGATATACCGGTAACGGGAATGCTGCTCACAACGCTGCAAAAAGAAACGGATTTCAGCCTGCCGGCAGACCTGCTGTTTGTTTTCAGCGCCGGTGAAGCACTGGACCTCACTATCAAATACAACGCAGATAGCTATAGCGCAGCATATATTACCCGGATCGCTCAACTGTTCTTCGGCTTTTTGGAGGCTGTTGTCGGTCGTCGTGAACAGCCGTTATCTTCCGTCAACCTGATCACGGCGGCGGAAAAAGAACAGGTCCTTGGCCGGTTCAATGATACCCGCCGGGAATTTCCTGCTGATATGACCGTAATGGACTTCTTCCACCGGCAGTTGGAAAAATCGCCCGACAGTCCGGCCATAAAGTTCAACGGACAGCAGCTTTCCTATCGCGGGTTGGATGATTGGTCTTCCCGCATAGCCGGTTTCCTGGCGGAACAGCACATGGCGCCGGGTACTGTGATCGGCGTTAGTCTGGAGCGCTCTCCTGAACTGATGGCGGCCATATGGGGGATCCTGAAAGCAGGTTGCGTCTATTTGCCGATGACAGCGGACTACCCGGTGGAAAGAATCCGCTATGTCCTGAAAAACAGCCAGGCTGCGATGCTTATCACGCATACGGCCAACCGCGAAGAATTGAAGCATGATATCCGCTGTGTGGCAGTAGCGGAAATGGAAGGAACTGCCCTAAAAGCATCACTGGCCACGCCGGAAGGCATCGCGTACATTTTGTACACTTCCGGATCAACCGGTACGCCAAAAGGCGTGATGATCAAACACCGGTCGCTGGTAAACCGCCTGAACTGGATGCAGCGGGAATATAATATAGGCGCGCAGGATATCATCCTGCAGAAGACACCACTGGTATTTGATGTGTCTGTGTGGGAGCTGTTCCTGTGGTGCTTCAACGGGTCCCGGTTGGTATTGGCCATGCCAGGCATAGAAAAAGACCCGGCAGGCATCGCACGTACGGTAGAGCAGGAGGGCATCACCGTGATGCATTTTGTGCCAGCGATGCTCAATGAATTTCTCTATTATCTGCTGGAAAACAGAAGCAAACATTCACTGACAACAATCAGGCATCTTTTTGCCAGCGGGGAAGAGCTCAAGACAGACCATGCAAGACAGTTTTTCCGGTACTTCCCGGACGCTTCCCTTCATAACCTGTATGGGCCAACGGAGGCGACTATTGATGTGGCATTTCATGAAGTGGACCGCATGCTGCCTTATCATAAAATCCCGATCGGTAAGCCGATAGATAATACCAGTTTGCTGATATTCAGCAGGGAAGGAGCGCTACAGCCTGTCGGTATTCCCGGTGAATTGTACATCGGAGGAGAAAACCTGTCGCCTGGATATGTGAACCGCGAAGAGCTGACGAAAGAACGTTTTGTGAACAGCCCGCTGAACGCCAGCGAGGTCCTGTACAAAACCGGTGATATCGCCTGCTGGCAGCCGGATGGCAATATTGTCTTTCTGGGAAGGGCCGATGATCAGGTGAAAATCAATGGCCACCGGATAGAACCCGGAGAAGTGGAACAGGTGATCAAATCTTCCGGCATGGTAAAAGACGCGGTGGTACTGACCAAACAGTTACATGCCACCGTGAAACTGGTGGCCTACCTGGTAGTGCCCGACGGATTTTCAGAGGACGCATTGCGCAAATTCCTGCAGACAGCTATGCCGCCCTATATGGTGCCCGGTTACTTCGTTAAAGTTCCGTTTATCCCCGTAAACGTTAGCGGGAAGACAGACCGCAAAGAACTGTTGGCTATAGAAATTGCCAACAATACACCTTATGTGGCCCCCGTGTCAGATATCGAGAAAGACCTTGCATCCCAATGGGAAAACATTCTGGGCAAAGAAAGAATAGGTACTGCTGATAACTTCTTCCGTATGGGAGGAGACTCCATCCTCGCATTGAGACTGGTAGGCCGGATGAACAACGAGCTGCAGCGGACGATCTCCATTGCAGACCTATATGCGAATCCCACCATCGGTGAACTGGCGGCTTTCATTGAACAATCCGACAGCCGGCAGACACCCGGTGAACAAGAGGCTATCTACCTGCAACTGGACGAGTTCCAACGCGCCTACCTGGAGAAGTATCCCAATGACACCATCGAAAAGGTATATCCCATGAGCGATATCGAAAAAGCGATGTGTTTTATCCAGCTGGCCCGCCCGGAAGATATTCTCAACTATGAACAGCATCTGCAACCGGTTTATTACGAGGAATTCCATCCCGATAAACTGCGGGAGGCCATCGATATCCTGCTAAAACGCCATGAGATACTCCGTACAGGCTTCGATCTGCATACCTTCGCCCATGTAATACACAAAACCATTAGCTACGATATTCCGTTTTACGATATCAGTCTGTTGGAAAAAACCGCACAACAACAGCGGTTGTTTGCCGATCTGGAGAAAAACAGATTGACACATTTCGACTTTACCAGGCCACCATTATGGAAGATCAGCGTGTATAAACTGAGACCCGGATATCACGAAATACTGTTTGAATGTCATCATGCGATATTCGACGGATGGAGCCTCGCCTCTTTCATCACCGAATTGAATAACGTTTACGGGGACTGCCTGCGCAATGACCGGGTAGAGCTACCTTCGCTGGAAGCTTCTTTCAGAGACCATATCGCGGCACAGCTTTTCTATAAATCAGATGCCCATACCATCGCCTTCTGGAAAAATGAACTGAGAGATTTTCGGCCGCTGACATTGAACCGCGAAAGCGGTCCCCGGTCATTCCACTCCTACCGGTACACTTATCCGCGGCAGTTGCGTACCGATCTGGAACGCGTGGCCAATGAACAAAAAACGACTATCAAACATATCCTGTTCTCTGCTTACGTTTATGCATTGAGCGTGCTGTCAGGAGAGTCTGATGTGCTGGCGGGATTGGTGACTTTCACCCGGCCACTGAAAAAAGACGGGGACAAATTACTGGGATGTTTCCTCAACACCATTCCTTTCAGGGTTGATATCCCCGGAGATATCACCTGGGCGGAATATCTGCAAATGATCGATGCGAAAATCTTTAAACTGAAAGCCTATGAACATCTCTCGCTCTCGGATATAAAACAGGCGGCCAACGCGTCAACTATTGAGAATAACCCGTTCTTCAGTACCCTGTTTAATTTCGTTAACTGGCACATCAATGATGAGATGAGACTGGAGAAGTTATCAGCACCGGAAGAAAACCGTATCGATTTTGATACTTTTCTGCGGGGATATACTTTCCTCGACATCAGTTTTAATGTCGATAAAGAGCGCATATACTGTATGCATGAATACGCATCCCCCTATATCACTACGGCGCTTTTTAATGAATATGTCCGGATTTTTGACATGGTGCTCGACCGACTCATTACTACACCGGATGAGCGGGTGGACCTTCAGGAAACCTACTGGAAACAACAGATCGGTGACAGTCTCCAAAGCCTGGAGGTATTGCCCGCGGACATCACTGATAAACACATTCTGCCTCCCGCCGGCCCGAAGGAGAACATGCCGCTTATTGTGGAACTGGACGGACAAGTGGATGTTACCCTGCTGGAGAAGAGTGTGGCGATGGTATTGCAGCAGCATGAGCTGCTGGCAAACAAATTTTCCCTTGAGACAAAAGTCTCGGTGAAAGGTACGGCCGATTGGGAGACTTGTATCGCTTCTCTGGTGAATACTGCCTTTGATGCTCCCTCGACTGTGGTGCGTGGGATGCTGCTGGTGTTTCCTCCCAACAGGCATAAGTTAGTACTCGTTTTTCACCCGGCAGTAGCTGATCGCTATGCGGTCAACTACCTCTTGCAGGAGATATTGCTGACCTATCAGCAGGGCGCTGCGGTACAAAGAGAAAAGAAGGACGCACCTGTGTGGGGAGGATATCTTTCCTGGCGCAAAAAAATACAAAAGCAACTGCACAACAAGTGCATTGCCTATTGGAGAAAGGCGTTGCCCGGTAATACCCCGCCGCTGGAGCTGGATATTACGCAGCCCTCCGGTGCCGATGGAGTGTATGAATCCGCGGTGGTTGATGTGCAGATACCAGCGCCATTGGCTATAAAAATAGCCGATTTTGCTGCTGCAACGGAAGTGCCGGAAAAGGTGGTACTGATGGCTGCGTTCAATATCGTGCTTTCCCGTTACTCCCGACAGGAAAACGTTGTTATCGGCACAGCGGAAAATAACAGAGATCACGAGTGGCTGAAGTCCGCCGTAGGACCGATATCCAATGTCCTGGCGCTTCATAGTGTGGTAAGGCCCGACATGAGCTTCCGTAACTATTGCCATCAGTTGAATGCTATTTACCAGGAGGCCCTTCAATACCGGCATATACCGTTCCATGAAATCATGGAAATACTCGGGAGAGAAAACAACGGCGACGTAGTACTGCCTTTCAGGATCGTTTTCGATTATAACCCCGTTGCACTGACATTGCCTGAAATAGACGGCATCGTGACAAGCGCCGCGATGGTCAATAAAGGAAGCAGTGAATGGGACATACAGGTAGTCCTGCAACGGGAGGGACAGGGCATAGGTGGTATGCTGACTTTCAATCGCCGCCGCTTCAGAGATAGTGACATGGCGTTGCTGACGGCGCATTGGACGGCGCTCATGGAGGCCTTACAGGAAAACCCGGACAATGGGGTGGCCACATTTGAATTGTTGTCAGCGGAAGAGCGTGCCGGGTTACTGCGGGAACTTGATAAACGTAACGTTTCTTTCCCGGCTGATATGACCATTGCAGATTTGTTTGACATCCAGGTGCGCCGCGCTCCCCGGAGTATCGCGGTGACGATGGGACCGGAAAACGTCACCTATGGTGAGCTGTCGGAAAAATCTGCTAAGGTGGCTTTGATGTTGCGTAAGAACGGCGTTAAAAGGGGAGATGTGGTAGGATTGCTGATGGACAGGTCTGTTGACCTGATCATAGCCATCTTCGGTATTTTAAGGTCAGGGGCGGCCTATCTTCCCATAGATGTTGACTATCCGGAAGAACGTATTATGTTCCTGGCCCGGGACAGCAAGGCGAAGCTGGTGCTGGCCGGAGCGCCGTTGCCCGACCGTCTCTCCTTTGATGTGCCTGTATTACAGATAGGGGACGCATGGCTGAGTAATAGCGGGGAGTCGGAACTGGTGTGTGTAAACCAACCGGCAGACCTTTGTTATGTGATATACACTTCCGGTTCCACCGGGACGCCCAAAGGCGTTATGATCACACACCGGAATGTGGTCCGTTTGCTGTTTAATGACGCGTTTCAGTTTGATTTTGGCCCGGATGATGTTTGGCCAATGTTCCACAGTCATTGTTTTGATGTGAGCGTATGGGAGATCTTCGGCTCCCTGTTATCAGGAGGCAGACTGGTGATCATCCCTAAGATGATAGCCCGGGACCCGAAACAATTTTACACGTTGCTGCAAAACGAAAAGGTAACAGTGCTGAATCAAACACCCAGTGCATTCTACAGCCTGATGCCCCAGGCGGTTTCCGGACAGGGCGCCCGGCTGCATCTCAGGTATGTGATCTTTGCAGGTGAGAAACTAAACCCGGTGAAACTGAAACCATGGTATGCACAATACCCCGATGTACGGCTGATTAACATGTACGGTATCACGGAGATCACAGTACATGCCACCTATAAGGAAATAGGTCATGAAGAAATTGAACATAACATCAGCAATGTCGGTAAACCGCTGCCCACACTGTCTGTATATGTTCTTGACGAACACCGGAAGATGGTACCGAAAGGAGTAGCCGGAGAGATATATGTTGGTGGAGAAGGCGTGGCACTATGCTATCTTGGAAATCCTACGTTAACGGATAAACGTTTTCTGGATGATCCCTATCAGCCAGGCAGCAGGATCTATCGCTCCGGAGATTTAGCCCGCATAACGGACACCGGAGAAATTGAATACATACAGCGGATCGACAACCAGATCAAATTGCGTGGATTCCGTGTAGAGCCGGGTGAGATCGAAGCCGGCCTGGGCAAACATCCGCTGGTGAAAGAAGCCGTTGTCGTGCTGAAAGGAAATGACCCGAATAAATACCTTGTTGCTTATGTGATCCCGGAAGGTACAGTGGACGCTTCCTCGTTGAAACAATTCCTGTCAACGAGCGTACCGGATTATATGGTGCCTTCCCATTATGTACTGTTGCAGGAATTTCCGCTGACATCCAACGGTAAACTGGACACCAGAGCGCTGCCGGACCCTGAAATCAAAGCGGGAAGTGATTATAAAGCAGCATTCGGTCCTGTGGAGTCTGTGCTGGTGGAAATATATGCGGATACCCTACAGCTGGACCCTGCAACGATCAGCGTTAATGCCAACATGTTTGAGTTGGGGGTACATTCCCTGCTGATGCCTATCCTGGTGTCAGATATCCATCAAAAAGCAGGTATTGACCTGCCGATCAGGGCGCTGTTCCGGTATCCTACTATTGCCACGCTGGCAGCATACATTGAAACAATTCCAAAACAATAATATGAAGAAGCGGTATGAAATATCAGCTATAATGATCATCATGTTGTTGATCTGTTTACCGGTGGTGGCCATTGCTCAAACGGAGGACGATTTTGTTTCCAACGGCCGGCACATCAAAAAACAGCTGCTGGACGCTGATGTAAGGACGCTGTTGGAGAACACCGGCATACCTGCCCTCTCATTGGCGATTATCGACAATGACAGCATCGTGTTCCACAATCAGTACGGATACAGAAACCTGTCCGGCCAACAGAAGGTGGACCCCGAAACTGTTTTCGAAGCCTGCTCGCTGTCCAAAGTATTCCTGGTGTATGTGGTGTATAAACTGGTGCAGCAGGGACAGCTGGACCTCTCCAAACCGATGTGTGAATACCAGGAGTATCCTGCACTCATGCACGATGAGCGATACAAACGGATCACCCCGGGAATGATTATCAGCCATACTTCCGGTATGGAGAACTGGATCTGGGACAACACAGGAGATAAGCTGGAGATTGTCCGTAATCCCGGCGAAGCCTATACGTATTCCGGTGAGGGATTTCAATATTTGGCCAAAGTAGTGGAAGGCATCCTGCATAGTCCCTACGATACTTACATAGATAGCATGGTGCTGAAACCATTTGGCCTTAAAAATACCTATCTGAAGTTCAGTTCCGGACTACCGGAAGTGCCGTCAAACTACACTTTCGGGCATAACAGCCTCGGAAAGCCATTGGATAAATGGAAGCCCCGGGCAGCGCTTCCTTCTACGTCTGTTCACACAACTGCCGCGGATTTTGCCCGTCTGGTCATCGCTATCTTCGCGGAAGGTGGACTGAATCACGCCGCTAAAATGACCATGCTGCAACCCGTTATGCAAACTGACAAGGAAAATCCTTTCGTGTTCATGAGTTATGGCTTTGGACTGATCAGGACCGCCAACGATACCATCGTTTCCTATAACGGTAGCAATGATGGGTTTAAAGCGAGGCTCTACTACTCGGTACCACACAAACGAGGACTGATTTACCTTACCAATAGCGATCGTGGTGGACAAATAGACGCGAAACTGGCATCACTTTCCGGCTGCGGCCTGGACCCGGCTGCAGCACTGGACGATTCAGTGTATTGTCAATATCCGGGCCCTGCATTTGATCTGCTGGGCATCTACCGCGAAAAAGGCATCGCTCCGATGATGGCCGCTGTGGAAGCCTTTGCTGCCCGGAACGCACTACAGCGTAATACGCTCAATGAACTGGCGGATATTTTCCTGGATGAAGATATCACCACAGCACGACAACTGTTGACGACCAGCATCCGGTATTTCCCCACTTCTGCCTTGTCTCACTTTTTGATGGGAATGACCTGGTTCAAAGAGAAAAAATACGGCAAGGCGCAGGCATGCTTTGTGAAAGCAAAAGCATTGCAGTATGATCAGGAGGAAGCAGATACCTACATCCGTCTTTGTAAAAACGAAATAAAAAAAGAACCCGCACTTCATCACTGATATCAAAAAATGATCATTTATGTTAAACGAAAGCCTTATGATACAGGTAAACTTCCCATCGGTCATCAACACGAATGCTGCGGATGCTGATTCGTTTATATCCCTTTACAGCGCAAATGAAGCAGCTATCGAAGAAATACTGAGCACGGTGGGCGCACTGAAATTCACCGGTGTCAATATCTCGGACGTAGGAGGATTTCAACAGATAGTAGACCGTATTTCGTCGAAATTTATCAGCTACATTGACGGTAACTCGCCCCGTACCAAACTTGCCGGCAATATCTACACCTCCACGGAATATGACAAGACACAGAAGATTACGATGCACAATGAATTGTCGTATTCCGCCAAATGGCCCGGCAGGCTTTATTTTACATGTTTGGTGCCCGCAGAAACAGGGGGCGAAACATTACTGGCAGACAGCCGGGAGATATTACGGCAGATGGACAAAACTATTGTGGAGGAGGTCCGGAAAAGAGGGATCTCCTATATCCGTAACCTGCATGGAGGTACCGGAGTAGGACCATCATGGCAGGATACTTTTGAGACGAACGATCGGGCGCAACTGGAAACCTATTGCCGGACGTACGGTATCGATTTTGAATGGAAGGATGACAATGGCCTTATCCTGCGGCAAGCCAGTCCCGGTATCATTAAACATAGAAAAACACAGCAGGAGGTATGGTTTAACCAGATAGATCAGTTTCACCCCATTCAGCTGGGAGAAGAGGTGTATGAAAGTATGATGCTGCTGTACGACAGCCCGGAAGAATTTCCCATGTACGTTTGTTTTGGAGATGGAAAAGAGATCGAAGAAAGTATGATCCACGATATGATGGATACGATCAGCGCATTAACCATCGCGCCGGCATGGGAGGCGAATGAACTACTGATAGTTGATAACGAATTGATTGCACATGGAAGAAATCCCTTTACCGGAGAACGGAAAGTGTTGGTGACCATGTCAGAGTAATGACCGACTTATACAGATCAACATGAACATCAATAAAGAACCCGTGATAGGCATTGTTGGTGGGATGGGGCCGCAGGCAGGTGTGGAGCTGTGCAGCAGGATAACAGCCCTCACCGGCGCTACCAGAGATCAGGAACATCTGTCTGTCGTAATGATGTCTTTTCCGTCGCACATCGTAGACCGCACTTCTTTCCTGGAAGGCCAGTCTGTTGTTAATCCCGGGTATAACATTGCGGCAATTGTGAGAAAGCTGGAACTGGTGGGTGCTTCTGTGGTAGGGATGGCCTGCAATACAGCTTACGTTCCGGAGATTTTCGACGTAATAGTGCAGGAGCTGCAAAGCAGCAATTGTCACGTACACCTGTTGAATATGCCACTTGAAACCTGTCGTCAGATACAACAGGAATACCCGCACGTCCGAAAAATCGGTATCATGGCCACCAACGGTTCCTATCGCTTCTCCACTTATCCGGAGATATTGCGGCAGGCTGGCTATCAGGTGGTGTTGCCAGATGAAACATTTCAACAGCAGGTGGTCCACCGGGCAATATATGATGACCACTTTGGGCTCAAGTCCAATGCCAGGGAAGTATCACCCGAAGCGCTACTGCTGATCGATGAATCGATCGATTATTTCAGAAAGCGGGGAGTAGAACTGATTATTCTCGGCTGTACTGAATTTTCTTTTGTGCCTGCGATAAAGAATGTGAAAGATATGCTCATCATTGACTCCACAGCGTCCCTCGCTAAAGCGTTGGTGAGGGAAGCTACTACGCAACAGGTGCTGCTGGCCGTTGGTCCGGAAAGTATCGCCTCCCGCTGACAGCTATGGATGTTTGTTCCTGAAGCTCCTGCCATTACCCCCCTGTTGCTACTTGTCCGGCAAACTTTTCCTGAAAAAAATAATTTTTCCTTTGTTACCCTGGGTAAATAGTTTACCTGGGGTAGCTGCATTTAAAGCAGTTGCCGGACCGGGCTGTCCGGGAAAAGACCTTTTTATCCGGTTGCCTTGCGACAGATATGATTGATAACGCAGCCCAAATGGTTTCTCAAAAAAAGGGCCGGCCTGAAAAGGCCGGCCTTCGTTCCAACAGCTAGTTGTAAACAGGGTATCAGGGCGTATAGGTTACGCTGCTGCCGTAAAGAATGTTGGACACACCGGAGAAGAACACATGTTTATCGGTACTGGTAAGATTATACCACAGGTACACGCCATAACCATTGTTCTTGGTTTGTGTGGCCAGTGAATTGGCGGTGCTCTGACTGGTGACCATAATATCTACCGCAGCGGGGCCCAGGTTGGACTTGGGCAGACCGGCCACGTTGGGCACGGAATAAGAGCCATAGATGGCATTCCAGCTATAGTTGACAAAATCACCTGCTTTTTTTCCACCCCAGGACAGACGAGAAGCGGCGGGACCATAATAATAAAACGATATTATTTTGGTCGGTATCAGCTTCCGGAGTTCGTCGAGGAGCATGACAAAAGAGCTGTCATTCGGCTGTGGCAGGCTATTGTTGCCATAGTCGGCATATTCATCGTCGAAATCAATACCATCCAGGCCGTAGTAGTTGGCGGTGTCAGCCAGCTGCTGGGCAAAAGCTTTGGCAGCAGCGCGGCTGGTGAAGTTACAGAAGCCGGCGCCCTGATGGTTTCCAAGGATAGATAATAATACTTTCATGCCTTTGTTTTGCAGCGGCACGATCTGCGTGTTTTTGTTTACCAGTACATTGGTCACGTTCGGGTTGTTGTACAACACGGCTTTGCCGGTACTGGTGTTGTAATTGATGTTCGCTGCAAAAATGATAGCAATGTCAAACAGCTGTTGCCCGCCGGTGGTAAGTGTATACTTGCCGGTATTGAGCAGACTGTTGCTGTTGACTTCAACGTAACAAACAGATTTACCGCCCGCTTTGGTAACGGTTTCCACTATAGGTTCAGTTTTGGTTTGCTGATTGTTGGGGGAAAGTTCCTCCTTTTTACAGGAGGCCATAAACAAAAGGGTTGAACAGGAGGTCAGCATCAGCATGGATGACCATACGCGGAATTGTTTTTTCATACGTAATTTTTAACGGTGATAGATATGATGACAACTGATGCCCCTGATGAGTAGTGAACAGCGCGGATCATAGATGGAAATGGCTCGGTATCTGAGACCGGCACCAGGCAGAAAATGCCTTTTTGTATGAGTACGCTTTGCTCATCAGGAGCATCAAATTTTTAGATTGTACAGTAATTATATCTTTACCAAACTACATTGTTACCCTGCTATAACATTACTATCTCCGGATCTCGTTATCGTTTGTCCCACCAAAGCGGCGTACCGCCGGTATCCTGTGGTTTACTGAGTAAACCGATGGCCTTGGTCACTGCTGCATTGTTAGTGTTGTATTCATTCTGGGGGAAAGGGAGTCTTCTTATCTGCAACGTGCCATCGATAGTGCCTCCGCTGTTGTTGTTGACAACGGGGAACAGTTTGGGGTAGCCGGTGCGACGAAATTCTGTCCATGCTTCCTGTCCTTCCGGGAACATGGCGAGCCATTTCTGGGTACTGATACGTTCCTGTTTTTCAGCAAGGGTGGCATTTTCCACCCATTGCACAGTAATATGGGAGGGGGTGTCGATGTTATTCTGCGCATTTTTCGGATCTATGTATTTGTCCGGTGTGTTGGTGTTGTTATTGATATAGCTGGCGCCTGTTACATGCCATTGGTCAAAGGAGGTGCTGATGCCTTTTTCATACAGCGCCTGTGCGGTGCCGCCGGCATTGGCGAAGTTGTTCAGCGCTGCTTCTGCCCTGAGAAAATAAACTTCTGCCGCTGTCATCAGTTGTACCGGCGTGTTCAGGGAAAATACACCGTCCTGGTAATTGAGTGCGGAGTAGCCTACATAATCGCTTTTGGCATTGGAGCTGGTGATACTGCCTAAACGGATACCAATGTATTGTGAAGGGATGGTCGCATCGGTCGATTTTGACATGTATTTGCTGAGGCGTGGATCTTTATAACCGGTCAGGTAACATTGCAGGGAGGCATTGATCTGGATATCGTTCCAGTTCTGTGCGATAAACACCAGCGGATTCGTATAGCCGGCACCGGGAATACTTACGGTCATGTTGCCGTCATTACCGGTGATCACGCCGCCTTTTGCGGGGTCGAGTGCTTTCTCTGCTTCTGCTTTGGCAAGGGCAGGGTCGGCTTTAATAACGTGCATGGCTAATCGTAATCTTAACGCATTGCTGAACTGTAGCCACTTGTTGAAGTCGGCATTGTACACCAGGTCAAAGTCGCCGAATTTGAATGGCAGCGTTTTGCCGCTGGCAATGAAATCGCGGAGGCTGGTGCTGGCAGTGTCCAGCTCTTTGAAGAAGCGGACATATATTTCCTGCTGACTGTCATAGTCGATGCTGGTTTTGCTGCCACCGGCATTGCTGTAGGGAATAGGCCCGTAGGTGTCGGTAATGCGGCTCATGGCGGTCACCTGTATGATCTGGGCTACGGCCCATACTGCCGGGAAGTCCTTCGGAATATTGGACTGGCGCAGTTTGGCCAGTTGTCCCATGACGCTCAGGTAGCCTACTTTAAAAGCTTCTCCGTTCCAGCCGGTCATCATAAAATAGCTCAGGTTGTTTTTGCCGCCATTGAATGGGGTGGCTGAAGCAAAATAACCGGAGAAGCAGTCGGAATTCAGGTTTTGTTGTAACTGGAACGAGTTGGGATCTCCGCCGCCAGAGAAGTTGTAAATAGCCATGGTGGCAGTCTTCAAATAACTGAGATTATAGAAGTCTGCTTCCAGCATGCCGTTAGGGATGCCGGTATTGTCGGTATTGTACAGCTCAAAGTTTTTGGTGCAGGCGCTCAAAGCCAGCAGCATCGTTGCTGCAATGGCTGCAAGACGGTGTTTACCGAAGAATATATTGATATGTTTCATGTTTTCAGTTTTACGGTGGACAAGCATAGATTAGAACGTGGCATTCAGCGACAGGCCATAGTTGCGGGTGGCCGGCGGCATGAAAATGTCTACGCCGGATAATCCATTGGCCGTAGACATGGTCATTTCCGGATCGTATGGTGCTTTTTTGTAGAAGTAAATCAGGTTACGGCCAGTGAGGGAGAAGCGCAGGGCTTTCATCCAGCTGTTTTTCACCGGAACGGTGTAACCGAGTGACAGCTCGCGCAGCCTCACTACAGTGGCACTGTACATATATTCACCGGATACGGCTTCGCGGCCACCGATAGTGCTGTACCATTTCAGCGGGTCTACGCTGGTAACGGGTTTCTGGTCCGGCCCCACACCGTTGATAGCCACGCCTCCTGCATCACGGGCATCGCCGGTGGCTTTGGATACGCCGTATTGGTCCATTACAGACTGGGTTACGGACATTACCTGGCCGCCAAACTTGCCGTCTATCAGGAAAGACAGGGTGAAGTCGCCATAAGAGAGATTGTTGTTCCAGCCCATTTGCCATTTGGGATTGGCATTGCCGAGGTATACGAAGTCACCACCCTGTTTTATCGGGGAACCTTTGTCATCGATTTTTATACGGCCCTGCTCATCGCGTTGCAACGTGGTACCGTAAATATCCCCGAAAGAACCGCCTACTTTAAACTTAGACACGAAATTGGCCCCGGATGCGCCACTTAGCACAAACTCGGGGTTGGTGGCTGCCAGTTCTATGATACGGTTATCATTCACAGAATAATTGATACCGGTACTCCACTGGAATTTACCGCCGCGGAACACATCATAGCGAAGCACAGCTTCTACGCCTTTGTTTTGGATATTGCCGGCATTAAAAAAGAAAAGGTCATAGTAAGAAGCTGGCGGAGACTGTATGCTAAGTGTCTGGTTGTGGGTGTTGGTTTTGTAATAGGTAATGTCTGCTGTCAGCCTGTTGTCGATAAAATGCCATTCCATGCCAAGCTCCAGTGATTTGGTTTTCTCCGGCTTCAGATCGGTGAAAGGCGCCTGTGTATTGCTGATCGCGCTGCCTACGCCAAAGATATTGTCGGCGGTGTGGCTTTTGTATGGATCGGGGGAGTTGCCTACTTCTGCATAGGAGCCCCTTACTTTCAGGAAGGAAATAGCTTCCGGTAATTGCATCATCTGGCTGAGGATGAGGTTCATGCCCACGGAAGGGTAGAAGTACGATGCATTAGGGGTATAGGCGAGATTGGAAGACCAGTCGTTGCGGGCGGTCACGTCGAGATATACCATTTCCTTAAAGGAGAGGCTGGCGCTACCGAAGACGGACTGGAATTGTCCATGATTTTCCGGCACGGTGCCCGATTTGAGCGCGTTCATGGTATTGAAGTTCTGGATATTGAACACATTGGCGATTTTCAGACCGTCCTGGCCGGAATTGAATTTCACACCAGTGGTTTTTACATCGCGGAGGCTACCTCCCACTACGCCGGTAAGGTGGAAGTCTTTGGCCAGCGGCAGGTTGTAGTTCAGCAACAGGTCACCGTATTGCTGGGTGGTAGTGGTGTTGTTGTAATTATATACGCCATTGGCAGGAGCCAGCACTTTGTAGGTACCGGCATACATTTTCTGCTCATACACGTCATTGATACGGTCTATGCTGCCACGGGCCAATACATGGAGCCAGGAGTTGATCTGATATTTGAGGCTGGCATTGAGCAGCAGGCGGTTCCTGTCCAAAGCGTTGGGATTGCGTTTGGTGATCCACCAGGGATTCTGCTGGATGTCTTCCAGATAGGCCCAGTTCTGAACGGGCAGAAAGTTGCGGGATGGGTCGGGTATAGCAAACTGGTCTTTGAAAGGCCGGATGTTCTGACCGCGGGGGAAGAGGTACAGACCTGTCAGCGGATTGAAGTACAGACCGGATAATGGTGTGTTGTCAATCTTCTGGGTCATATAGTTTACGTCAGCTTCTGCGGTCAGTTTGTTGTTCAGAAAGTGACCTGTTTCCTTGAAATTGATATTGTGGCGGCCCAGTTTATTGCCGGGCTCTATGCCGGTAGCGGCGGTATTGGCGTAAGAAAAATAAGTCTGTAGCTGCTCATTGCCGGCAGACAGGCTAATGGCATTGGTGTAGGTCTGCCCTGTCTGGAAGAAAGCGGACATGTTGTTGGCCGCCGGGCTGTTGAGCTTAGGCCCCCAGCTTTGAGGAGAGCTGGCGTTGGTCTCGCCGTAGTTATTCTGGAATTCGGGTTTATACGCTGCTTGCGACAGGTTCACACCGGAAGAGAAGTTGATCTGTGTTTTTCCGGTTTTACCGCTTTTGGTGGTGATCAGGATTACGCCATTGGCGCCCTGGCTGCCATAGAGCGCTGCTGCGGAAGCGCCTTTGAGCACGGAAATGCTTTCAATGTCTTCCGGGTTCATATTGGAGACAGGATCTCCGCCGTCGTAGGCATTGCTGCCGCCATAGGCGCTGGTAGGTTGATTGGTGAGGCTGTTGTTCATCGGCACCCCGTCAATTACATAGAGCGCCTGGTTGTTGCCGATACCGGATTTGTTGCCACGCAGCACCACTTTCGCCGACCCGCCAACACCGGAAGCACTGGGGGAGATCGACAGACCGGCCACTTTGCCGTTGAGGGTATTGATCAGGTTCGGGTCTTTGGCTTTGGTGAGCTCTCCGCCGTTTACCTGTTGCATCGCATAGGTGATGGCTTTCTCGGAGCGTTTGATGCCGAGGGCAGTCACCATCACGCCTGTCAGTTGGGTATTGGAGGAATTGAGCACGATGGTCAGGCTGGTATTGTTGCCTACCGTGATTTCTTTTGTCTCATAGCCGATGGAGCTAAATACCAGTACATCTTTAGGGCCAGCCTGAATAGAGAAGCTGCCTTGTTCGTTGGTAATAGCGCCGCGGGTGGTGCCTTTTACCTGTATGCTGATGTTGAATAGCGGTTTACCATCGGCGCCGGTAACGGTGCCTTTTACAGGAGTGGCCTGTAATACGATTTCAGGTACCGGCTTAGGACTGATCACGATGATCTTGTTTACGATCGAGTAGTCCAGCGGCTTGTCTTTCAGGCATCTGTCCAGTACGTCCTTCAACGGGGCGTTGTTAACATGGATATTGACAGGACCGGAGCCTTGCAGTAATTTTTCATCATACACAAACTCGTAACCGGTTTGTTTGCTGATGTTATTGAATACATCGTACAGGGCCAGCCGTTTACCTTTAATCGTCACCGTTTGGGAAAACGATTTAGCACTGAGATGAAGCGTGACAGCTAATAGAAGGGTGGCAGTTAATTTCATAACCAACAGAAATTTTCGGAGCAAAGGCCGGCCCGACCGGCAGGCTTTGCCAGTAGTAAGTTGTTGCATACTTTTGTGTTCGTGGCTTTTAAAAATTCAGTTTCTAATCGACAAGTGAAATTGGGTAGCCATTTGTATTTTTTTATTTATTCATTTTTTTATTTAATGCGGATGCCAGGCATCCCTTAAATGGCCAAATGACCAAATAAAAAAATCTTTTCTACCGGGCTCCGACTGCAATCGGGGTCCGGTTTTTTCTACCTCTAATGGTTGATGGCAGTTAATTACGTGTCCATAACATGAAATCTTTTAAACGTTACATAATTATTACAGGTATAAGTGCTAGTGTGGCGTCACCGGTCTGGCGGTGATAGTACGCCCGTCCACTGTAAATTTTATGCGTTGGGTGGTTTCGAGGGCTTTGAGCAGGGCACTGGCATCTTCCCGGCGGGAGATCACGCCTGTGAGGTCGATGTCCGATACGTTCCCGTCATAAACTACCTCTATATCGTACCAGCGGGCGAGCTGCCGCATAATGGTGCGCAGGTTGGTGTTGCGGAAGCGGAATTTGCCTTCTTTCCAGGCGAGGGCCTGGTCTATATCGGCCGGGCTGGTGGTAAAGGTGCCGCCACCGGGCTCAATACTGGCCTGGTAGCCGGGTTTGAGCAGGCTTTGCTGCGTGCCGCGGGCTACCTGTACGGCGCCATCTACCAGTGTGGTGCGGATAGCCTGTTCATCGGCATAGGCCATCACATCGAAACTGGTGCCCAGTACGGTGACGGTCATTTCTTCCATGCCGGGCGTTTTGACTTTTACCCGGAAAGGTTTGTTGGCCTGTTGGTTCACTTCAAAATAAACTTCTCCCGTAACCTCTACCAGTCGCTCGTTTCCGGTGAAAGTCGCCGGGAAACGGATACTACTGGCGGCATTGAGCCATATTTTGCTGCCGTCGGCCAGGGTAAGCTGATATTGGCCGCCCCTGGGCGTGGCCACGGTATTGTACAGCGGTTGTTGATTGTCGCCATTGCCTTTATAGGTGAGCGCGCCGTTGGTATTGCTGATCTGTGTATTGCCCTGTACGGCTAAGGCGCCGTTATTGCTGCTGTCCAGCGTAATGGTGCTGTTATCGGCCAGTATAAGCATGGCTTTGTTGCTGCCAGGGGCCAGCGGATTGGCTTTGATGGTGGTGGCCACCGGGGCGGGCGTTGCCGGCCGGCGCATCAGCCATATGCCACTGGTGATGATACCCGCTGCCAGCACGGCGGCAGCGGCATACATCCAGGGTTTCCGGATGGAACGACTGCGTACAGGCTGTAAAGGCGCTGCCCGCAGCACCTGCTGCAATAAAGCGGCCTTCTCCGCCTCCGGCCATTCAGCTTCAGGAGCAGCGCGGGTATACAGGCTATGCAGGATATCAGCCTTGATTTCATCTTCAAAAGCATCGCTGGCAACTGCCTGTTGCAATTGGGCCAGCTCATCCGGACTCAGCGGCTGATGTTTGTATTTTTCCAGTAGTAGCCTGATTTCAGCGACGGTCATTATAACGACTTTAGACATGGTGACAGGGATAAAGACGAACGATGGAAACAAAAGGAGTATCCCCCGTTAAAAATTTTTTCATTTTTTTATTTTTTCATTTGAAGGATGGCTGGCTCCATTAAATGAAAAAATAGAAAAATGAAAAAATAAGCAAATTGCGAAGCTGTTGTTTGATAATGGACCGTAAAGACCGCAGGGCGAGCTGTAGTTGTTTTTTAACGGTATGAACAGAGATATTGAGCAGATGGGAGATTTCTTCATTGCTCAGTCCCTGTTTGCGGGCGAGATAGATTTTTTTGCGCGCCGGTGGCAACGAGTCGATGGCATTGTGCAGTATCTGCTGGTATTGATGGTCCTGCACTACATGGTCGGTATCATTGGCATAGCCCGGGTCCTGCATCTCAAGATAGGCCATGGCCTTTTGTTTTACCAGCTGCCTGCGAAAGCTGTCATATATATGGTTGCGCGTCAGTATAAACAGGTAGTCGGAGAAATCATCGACGGTGTCCAGCATCTCCCGTTTTAACCATACCCGCATAAAAATTTCCTGTACTACTTCACTGGCGGCGGTATGATCTTTCAGATATAGCATAGCGGCATTGAACACCTGTTGGCTGTAGGCGTTAAACATGCGCGTGTAGGCGATCTCGTTACTTGCAGCTATCGCTGCCAGTTGCTCTCTCTCATCCGGGATAGATGACCTTGACAATATGTACCTGATTTTTTCTTCCGCCTAAATATAGGAAACAATTCGGAATCGGGGCTTTCCGGACCGGGCAGGGGCTAAACTATTTATCACTGCCAGCTGTTCTTAAAACAGTCACTGTATTCATCACATTTTAAATGATTTTGTATGAAGACACTGAAGGCATTCCGGCTCCTGTTGCTGTTGTTTGCGCTTCCTGCACTGCATGCAGTGGCACAGGACCAGGAAACCATCCTGAAAGCCGAAAGGATCAAAAGAGAGAACCTGCCGCCGGAAATAGTGGCAGACTTTCAAAAACGTTTCCCCAACGTCAGTCTGAACCAGATCATGAAGATCCCCACAGGGGTATATAAGAGAGACTGGCAGGTAGATGAGGAAAGTAAACCCAGTCTGCAGGACGAATATTATACCCTTAGCATGACCGGCGACAAGCTGGACATTGAGGCGCTCTACGACCGTAGCGGCCACCTGATCAGGGCCCGGGAAAGAGCGATAGACGCCAAGCTGCCGGAAAGTATCGGTATGTATCTGGCCGACCACTATCCCGGCTATAAGGTGGTAAAAGATAAAGTCCACCAGCTGATCTCCCCCAAAAAAATAAAAGCACAATGGGAAGTGATGGTGGTAAAAGACAATGATTTCAGACGCCTCTTTTTTGATAAAGACGGCCAATTTGTTAAAGAAAGAAAATGAGCTTTTCATTCAGACCCCTCACCCCGGACAGCAGCTGGCTGCTGATCATAGCTGTTCAGCTGCTGTCCCTGACAGCCCCTGCGCAAGACCCCCTGCCTTCCTGGAACAGCAGTGCCGTAAAACAATCCATCATCCGCTTTGTATCAGCGATCACTAATGAACAATCTACCCAATACGTTCCCCCGGAAGACCGGATCGCCACCTTTGACAATGATGGCACCCTGTGGGCGGAAAAACCAGTGATACAGGAACAGTTCGTGGTTTACCGGATCATTCAGCTGGTAAAACAAACTCCGGCGCTGCGCAATAAACAACCCTATAAAGCCATCCTGGAGAAAAACCGGGCATACCTGAAAACCCTGGGCCGCAAAGGGCTGCTGGACCTGATGGACCTCACCCATGCGGGGATGACGGAAACCGATTTCCATGAGGCCGTAATGCATTTTTTTGCCGTGGTAAAACATCCGGTATTAGGAGTGCCGGTAGCTCAACTGGTGTATCAGCCACAGCTGGAGCTGTTAAATTATCTGCGTGACAATCAGTTTAAGATCTATATCTGTTCCGGAGGAACGGTAGAGTTTATCCGGGCCATCTCCTGGAAATATTATGGTATCCCGCCGGAACAGGTGATCGGTAGTACCTTCCATTACGCCTATGTCGACAGTGCCGGGGTGAATGACATCATGCGCCTGAAAGGCCTCAATCCCCTGAACGATAAGAAAGAGAAGCCGGTCAACATTCAATATGTTATTGGCAAGCGTCCCATACTGGCCTGCGGCAACATCGGCGGCGGTGGCGATATCAGTATGCTTCGTTTCTGTCAGGGCAACAAATACCCGTCGCTGCAGCTATTGGTGCATCATGACGATGGAGAAAGGGAGTTTGCCTATGAGGAAGACGACAACGAATCGCTGAACAACGCGCACCGTTATGGCTGGGGAGTGATCAGTATGAAGAACGACTGGCAGCATATATTTGTGGGCCCCATGCCCTGAAACACTGCGTCCTGCCTGATTCTGAAAAAAATGACCTAATTTGGGCCGTCCTTACAGCAGGATGGAAACAGTTATATCAGGTATGAACAATCATCAATATCCACTCAGGACCGTACAGGTTACCCGCTACGTGACCCCCTTGCGGGAAGGTGGCTCCCTGCCTGCGCTGACAGAAGCCGACGACGGTTTTCTGTATGTGCTGAAGTTCAGAGGCGCCGGTCAGGGCGTAAAGGCGCTGATCGCAGAACTGATCGGCGGAGAAGTGGCCCGGGCGCTGGGCCTAAAAGTGCCGGAAATCGTATTTGCCTCACTGGACCAGGATTATGGCCGCAACGAAGGCGACGAAGAAATACAGGACCTGTTGAAATCCAGCGTGGGGCTGAACCTGGCGTTGCACTATCTCTCCGGCTCCATCACCTATGATCCGGTGGTGACCACCATCGAAGAAAACCTCGCCTCCAAAATTGTATGGCTCGATTGTCTGCTCACGAATGTAGACCGGACCGTACGGAATACCAATATGCTGATGTGGAACCGGGAGCTGTGGCTGATAGACCACGGTGCTTCCCTGTATTTCCATCATTCGTGGGACAACTGGGAGGAGCAGGCCATCAGACCTTTCGCTAAAGTGAAAGATCATGTATTACTGCCGCAGGCCACACAGATAGCCGAAGTGGACAGCGCTTTCCGCGCCATCCTTACACCGGAGCGTATCCGTGCTATTGTAGACCTGGTGCCCGAAGAATGGCTCACCGGTCAGGAAGGTATTTCCGCCGCAGAAAGACGCGAAGTATATGCACAGTTTTTAATCAGGAGGGTAGCCTCTTCCGAAATTTTTGTAAAAGAAGCAGTATATGCAAGATCAACACTTATATGAGTACGCCGTTATACGCGTAGTGCCACGGGTAGAGCGGGAAGAGTTTCTCAACGTAGGTGTCATGCTCTACTGTAAAAAACAGAAATTCCTGCAGATGCGCTATCAGCTGGAGGAGTCCAGACTACGCGCGTTGTGCCCGGCAATAGATATTTCAGAACTGGCAGGTTATCTCTGTGCCATGGAAAAGATTTGCGCCGGCGGCCCACAAGGCGGCCCTATCGGCATGCTGGACCTTGCCTCCCGTTTTCGTTGGTTGACCGCCACCCGCAGCACGATCGTACAAACATCACGGACCCACGGCGGACTGTGTACAGATGCGGCTGCTACCTTGCAGCGCCTGTACGAACAACTGGTAGTCCTATAGGAAATTACGAATGGCGAATGACGAATGACGAATTGAGGGCTCACCAATAGATCGGTTACTTAATAACCTTTCCCAAAGCGGGTCCTCAATTCGTCATTCGTCATTCGTAATTTTTAATTGGATTGATTGTTGATGCCGTTCTTACTAAACACAGTACGATGGCAGCAACCAGAGCGGTTACCGCGCCTTCCCGTAAAAAGGCCGTCAAACCCATTGCGGCAAAGAAAAAGACAACACCGAAAAAGGCTGCAACGAAAAAGAAAGTACCTGTTGCCGGCAGTTATAATGCATGGAAACAGTTTGAAGGAAAACAATATACCGGCATGAAAATAGGCCGGAGCCACAAATGGAATTATGATGCCGGGGTGTGGCGCGAAACCAAGATAACGCCCGATTTATGGGAGATCTCCTACGATGTCATTAAACGCCGTGCCGGCCATGCCCCCGAAGGGTCCGGCGTACCTGTCGGTACCGGCTATCACTGGTATATCCTCGCCAATCAGCAGGTAGATAAAATCAACGCTGACGACTATACGACAAAAATGTCGGGCTTTAAGTTCAAGTTAGCCCATAAACGTGCCTCCAAAAACACCTGGAGCACATCTTTCTCCAACCAGCGTAAACGCATGATCAGTTTTCTGGAAGATATGATCACCCAACTAAAAGCGGCGTCGGTACCGCTGGAATTCTCCTATAAGGACACCGACTATGAGGGGGAAGCGGTCCCGGTGATGGAAACCTGTAAGGACGGGACTTGTGTGGAGTGGGACATCTACCTGAATGATGAAAGCAAAGGTATCATTCGCAGAATGAAAAGCGGCTGGAAAATGAATGGGGTAACAGACAATGGCTTGATCAAAGCGATTGCCGGTATATTGGAATCAGCGGGTGGCTGATTCCACCAGTTCCAGCTGGAGCTTTAGTTTGGCGGCTATCTCCGGGCCTTCAAAACCGATGTTGCTGAAACGGATATTGCCTTTCGGGTCTATGATGTAAGTAGCCGGAATAATATTGAAACGGAATTTCTCTCCTACGTCGGGATCGGTATTGTAATATACCGGGAAGGTATACTTTTTATGCCCGGACCATCCCTGTGCATCTGCGAGCGTGTTGCGCGCGCCGCTGTTGACTACCATAAAAACCACTTTGGGATTGTTTTGATAAGCCTCATACAATTGTTGCAGGTAAGGCATTTCCTGCATGCAGGGGCCGCACCAGGTGGCCCAGAAATCAATCAGTATAATTTTATCTTTCAGGACGGCGGGCGATACCGGTTGACCTTTCATGTCCACAAATGATTGCAGCGAAGGGGCGGGCCGGCTGATGAGCTGGCGGCGTACTTTGTCGAGCAGTATTTTCTTCTGCAGCTGTTGCAGTGATGTTAGTTTGGCCGTGTTCCCGGTTTGGGTGTAGAAGAGGGTTGCGTTGTGAAGCGTCTCATTGTCCGGAGAGAGCGCGACGGCACTGTCCACCTGCTGCGTCGCTTCGTGCAGGCGTGCCTGTTGGAGGTCTATCAAGCCCAGCAGGGAGAGAAGATTGCCCTGAGCTTTGCGGGTAACGGCCTTGCGGGTGCTGTCACTTACAAACGGGTAGATGTAGCCTGTTTCCGGGAAATACCGGATAATACCGGCCGGGAAGCTGTCGGCCTGCGACAGGGCCAGCCTGGCATAGTAACGGGCGGTATCGGGCGCCAGCTGATGGGTTTGCAGGGTAGTGGCCAGGTCTTTCAGAGTCTCGGCAGTCCAGGGATTGCGGCGCTGGCTGGCTACCTTACGGGCATGGTACAACGTTTTTAAGGTGTTGCGTTGCGCGGCATATAGCTGGAACAGCTGTTCATGCATGCCCGTGTAGGCGTTCACGTTTTGCGGTGTTTCTTTTTGCAGGGCCTGTTCCAGCAGTTGTATCCGGGTGGCGGTATCTTTCTCCTTGCGGATATTGGTGGCCAGTTGTTCTATGCCGGCCTCGCTGCCGGGAAAACGTTTCATCACCACCTGCCGGATGGAGTCTACGCGGGTGTTCTCACCGATGATGAGGTAGCCCATGGTCACTTTGTTGAGATTGCCCGCATTGGAGGGGGCGCTGTTGAATTTCTGTGCGATCACCTGAAGGGCCTGCTGGCGGAAGGTTTCCCGGGCTTTGGCATCAGGGGCGTGCTGCATGTTGTATTGCAGCAGGCGTACTTTCGCTTCATAGTTACCCGGGTGCAGGTCCAGCTCCTGTTGGTACAGGGAGGCCTGTTCTGCGGCGAGCCCGGGCGACTTGCCCCGTTGTGCAGACAGACTATAGGCTTTGTACAACAGTCCGTTTTCCACCGGCTGATGGCCGGCGTATACGGATACTGCGTAGTGGCTGTCTGCTGCGGGCTTGTCGATGAGCTCACCGCTTTCCAGGTAAAAGGTAGCATAGGTGGCAAAACCTGCCAGGCGGAAGGAGGTCGTCCACTTGTGGCCCTGTCGGTACATAGGTATTCTGTTGGCTACATCATAAAAATTAGAGTAGGAGAATACCAGTGTGATACCGGATACGCTGTCAGGGATAACAGCAGCCGGTGACTGTGGATCGTAGGTCACCGTGACAAGATCGCCGCGCTGCGGATATTGCGGCGCGATGGTTACCCGTTGCTGTGACCGGGCGTTGGGAGCAACGCCGGTCAGCAGCAGCAGGAACAATATGGCAAATGAAAAAGTACGCTTCATTAGTATCCCGGATTTTGGGTGAGGTTGGGATTGGTGCTGGTGGCGTCTACCGGGATAGGATACAGGGTATCCGTATCCTGCCAGTTGGCGCGTTTGATGGGCTGCAGCACGGCGGCGGATTGTTTGGTCCGTTTCAGGTCAAACCAGCGGTGGCCCCATTCGGTGAACAGCTCCAGGTGTCTTTCTTTGGCTACGGCTTTCAGCAGCTCCTCTTTGCTGAGCGTAGTGGATAATACGGGAAGGCCTGCACGAACACGGATGGCATCGAGATCAGCACGGCCTTCGTCCAGTTTCCCTTGCTGGATGCGGGCCTCGGCGCGGATGAGGTATTGCTCGGCCAGGCGCATCACCATGGAATACTCTGTTAACACACCCAGTGTGCCCACTCTGATTTTATATTTAAACGGAAAATAGTAAGTCGCCCCGGTAGACGTTTTACGGAAACCGGTCCAGTTGGTCAGCCGCAGATCGTTAGGCTCAAAGCGGCGGATAAAATTCAACGTGTCCAGCCGGAAAACGGCGGTAGCGGTGGCATTGGCGGGAGCGGCGGTAAAACCCTCCCAGGTATTGCGGCCGCCTGCCACGTTCACCGGTTGCAGCTGGAAAATAGCTTCGCCGCTGTTGGCGAGGAACACCTTGTTCAGGTCTGTCAGCAGGGAATATTTATTATTAGCGATCACTTTTCCGGCGGTAGCTTCTGCCTGCGCCCATTGTTGGTTGTAAAGGTAAACCCGCGCCAGCAGCGCGTTGGCGGCAGATTTGTTGGGACGAACCCGGGTGCCGGTCGGATAGTCTTCGCCCATCAGGGATACGGCATCGTTCAGGTCTTTGATGATGTTATCATAGACGGCAGACCGGCTGGCGCGTGGTTTGAGGCCGTTCTCTTCGTAGTTGGTGGTGGTAATCAGCGGTACATCACCATACATATTGACCAGGTAAAAATAGAAGAAGGAACGCATGAAATAAGATTCGCCCAACAACTGGTTTTTAACATTGGGAGAAAGGCCGGTAGCTTTCTGTAATCCTTCCAGACAGGCATTGGTATGATAAATAAAGCCATACTGGTCGGCAAACATGCTCTTTACGTACTGGCTGCTGGGTACCAGCCTGTTTTCCCGGAATACGTCGTAGTTCTCGAACGCAGAGAAATAATACATTTCATCGGCCTGCATGGCCGACAAAAAGCTGAGCAGCACATTGGCAAACTGATAATTGAAGCCGTTCATATCGGTGTACAGGCCTGTCACCGCTGCGGTAGCAGTTTTATCATCGGTGAACACCAGATCGGACACCAGTTCGTTTTTCGGCAGCGGCGTGTCTACATACTTGTTACAAGCCACCGTGGTGCTGATGGCCAGTAAAATGATATATATATAAATGCGTTTCATGTCAGTATATTTTATCAGAGTGACAATTGTAATCCTATGGTATATGTTTTCAGCGGAGGCATCATCCTGCCTTGTGTTTCAGGATCATATCCTTCATATCCGGTGATGGTGAACAGGTTCTGTGCGAGGCCATAAACGCTGGCGCCGGCCAGTTTCCACCGCTGTACATATTTGGAAAGATCGTAGCGCAGGGAGAGGTTTTTCAACCGGATAAAGGAAGCATCACCCCATTGTGCGTTAGAGATGGCGAAGCTGCGGAAGTTGGCAGCGCCGGAACCCACCGTGGCTTTAGGTACGCCGGCGTTGTCTCCGGCAGCGGTCCACCGGTCAAGCGCATACAGGCTCTGATTGGTACCGGAGCCGAGATATGGAATGCCGTAGCCGTAATTGAAAGAGGTACCTTCCTGTTTCACGAACTGGAAGAGGAACTGTAGACTGACGCCTTTATAGGAAAAACTATTTTGCAGGCCACCATAGAATTTCGGGAGCTTGTTGCCCAGGATCACAAAGTCGTCCGGCTCCGACGGAGTAGTGGTGGTGCCGCCTTTGGCGCTCTGGAAAAGGGCCATACCGGTTTGCGGGTCGATGCCGGCAAACTGGAATCCTTTCAGAATAGTCAGTGGTTGACCAACCACCATCAGGTCTTTATAGGAAGAAGATTCAATGTTGGGGAATTCCTTTAGTTCATTTTTGTTGATAGACATGTTGAAGGACGTGCGCCAGGTGAAATCTTTCCGGTCGATATTGATGGTGTTGATTTCAAATTCCCATCCGCTGTTGAGCACTTTGGCCGGGAAATTACGTGTTACAGAAGGGAAGCCTGTCTGGGGAGACAGTTTATAGTCCAGCAACTGGTTATCGGAAATGTTGTGGTAATAGTTGGTATTGATCAGCAGCCGGTCGTTGAAGAAGCCCAGTTCCAGGGCTGCTTCTTTCTTGTGGCTTAACTCCCAGCGGTAGGCGGGGTTGGCCAGTCTCGAAGGCGTGAGCCCGGGTACACCGTCATAAGGGAAGGAGGTAGACGTCCAGCTGTCGAGGTATTTATAATCACCGATGTTATCATTACCGGAAGTACCGATGCTGGCGCGCAGTTTACCGAAGCTCAGCACGGAGTTTTTGGGCATGAAGGATTCTTTGCTGAAAATCCAGGCGGCGCCTACGGCTCCGAAGTTGCCGAAGCGGTTGCCCGGCCCGAAGCGGGTGGAGCCATCGCGACGGAACGTAGCGTTGATCAGGTATTTTTCGTCCCAGTTATAATTCACTTTACCGAATACCGCATTATAACGGTAAAGGGCATACGTATTGGATTTGGAGGTGAGCTTAGCGGCGGCATTCATGTTTTCCAGCATGGCATCGCTGGAATAACCTTCGCCCACCACCCAGTTGCCTTTGCGGAGGGCTTCCTGCCAGCTGCCGCCTACCAGTACCTGCAGGTCGCCTTTGCCGACATGGGTGGTATAGTCGATCTGTGGTTCAATGATGTAGGTGTTGGCTTGTGTATTGCCATAGTTGGCCATACTGGTCGTGGTGGTATTGGGGTTATTGCTTTTCAGGGGTACCAGCTGCGTTTGTTGCATATCGCTGCGGGTATAGCCTACATTGGCTTTCAGGTTGAGGCCGGGAAACAGGGTGTAGCGAATATCCGTTTGTGCCACCAGGTTATTGGTGCGGGTATCGGAGCTACGGAGCAGGAAAGCCATGGGGTTGAGGCTGTTGGGTGTCCAGTAGTAGTTACCGGTAGAATCATAGATGGGATAGTTAGGAGCCATGTCGGTAAAACCAGCCAGGCTGGCGGCGATGGAGTTATCCCTAAGTGTGGAATAGTTAGCGACAGCGCCGATATGAAAACGGCCATCTTTATTACTATGGTCAATGCTGAAGCTGCCCGCACCTTTGGTGAAACCGAGATTGTTGGGCATCACGGTTGTTTCTTTACGAAAAGTGCCGCCCAGTCTGAACTGCGTTTGGGTGTTGCCACCGGACACGCTGCCTTGTGCTTCTGTCACGTGACCGGTATTGCCGATCATCAGTTTTTGCCAGTCGGTGGTTTTCTGCTGGTCCCAGAGCGTCAGGTCAGGGGCTGTCTCGGTATCGTAGGTTTTGTTATCGTTTTTAAACGCTTCTTTGCGCATCTGCACATATTGCGGGGTGGAGAGCATGTCTACCATGTTCACTACCTTGCTGGCGCCGGTATAAACATTGAACTCCGTCTTTGTTTTACCGGCTTTCCCGCGTTTGGTAGTAATGAGCACCACGCCATTAGCGCCTCTGGAGCCGTAGATGGAGGTGGCGTCTGCATCTTTCAATACATCGATCCTTTCTATGTCGGCCGGGTTAATGGATGCCATGGGGCTTTGATTGCCGTTGGCGGAGGTGAACTCATTGAGGGGGTCTGTGATGAAAGGCACGCCATCGATGATGAACAGCGGCTGGTTGGCTTGTAATACGGAATTCTGGCCTCTGATGCTTACGTTGAAAGCGGAGCCGGGCAGCCCATTGCTGGAAGTGACCAGTAGACCCGGTACGCTGGCCTGCAGGGCAGACAGCGGGTCCATTACGGGATTGGAGGCGATGTCACCGGTTTTAACGCTGCTGACAGAGCCGGTATTGAATCTTTTGCTGGTGGTGCCATAGGCGATGACTACGGTCTCGTTCAATGCGTTCACGGCGGTTTGCAATACCACCGGGATGGCGGTGTTGCTGCCAACGGTGATTTCTTTCGGTTCAAAGCCTACATAGGTGACCACCAGCACGTCGCCTGCATTGGCTTTGATGCTGAATTTGCCTTCTGCGTCCGTGATGGTGCCGGTGCTGGTACCTTTTACCTTCACCGTTACGCCCGGCAATGATACGCCGGCCGCGTCTTTTACGGTGCCGGTCACGGGCTCCTGTGCTACCGGTGTGCTCACAGGCAGCTCGCGCCGTTTGATGAAAACGGTCTTGTCCTTGATCGTGTAATCCAGTGGCTGGCCTTTAAACACGTCCGCCAGGAAGTCCTGCAGCGGCTGTTGTTGCGCCTGAATACTTACCGGCCGGGTGCTGCGCAGGAGTGCCCGGTCATAAAAGAACAGGTAGCCGGTCTGTTTTTTAACAGCCGTAAACACATTTTCCATGGAGATGTTGCGCGCAGAAAGCGACACTGTCTGCGCAGAAGCGCCGGCAGAAACCTTTAGTGTGGCCGCAATCAGTAACATCACTGTTAATCTCATTGTTAGTGCAATTTTGGTTGGTAAAGACCCCGGTATAGAAAGAGTCTTTGCATAAAGATTCAATTGCATAGATTTGCATTGTTTGGATGTAAATAATCAGTATTTAAGTCGTCAAGCTTAATAATGGCTGTCTTCGTCCTGACATTCGCCGGGGGTGGGTCCAATCACCTCCGGTTTTTTTATGGGCAAGACAGCCGTTCCTGTGTTAGTGGTGGCGCATATACGTGATAGATGGCTGGTTTCGCTCGTTGTGAATCATGACAATTTATGGTTGTACAATAATGTTTCTTCCTTTCATATGAAAACGGATGCCTGTTGATTGCAGGCCTTCCAGTATGTCTTCCAGTGGCAGGTTGCGTTGTATTTCGCCCTGGAAGGTGCGGGCAGGGATGTGGCCCTCGTATACCGCATGTACGTCGTACCATCTTTCCAGTTGCCGCATGATGGCGGGTATATCAGCATTGTTAAAATAGAACTCCCCGTTTTTCCAGGCGATGGCGGCGGCGGTGTCTGTTGGGCTTACCCGTATGCTGCCATTGGAGATCTGTGCCTGCTGGCCGGGAGCGAGGGTGCGGGAAGTGCTGCCGGTGTTGACTTTTACCGCGCCGCTCACCAGGGTGGTGCTGATGGTATTTTCGTTGGCATAGGCGCTGATGCAGAAGCTCGTGCCCAGTACGTCTACAGTGGTCTGGTCGTTGAGCCTGACCTGAAAGGGATGGTTGGCTTTTGATGTTACTTCCAGATAAGCTTCACCGGTGATGCTTACCTGTCTGTTGCCTTCGCGGAAGGCGGTGGGGTAGGTGATGGAAGAGGCGGCGTTGAGCCATACGGCGGTGCCATCGGGGAGTATTACCCTGAACTGGCCGCCACGGGGAGTAGTCAGTGTATTCAGTGCAGGTGCTGCGTCCGGATTTTGTACGTCGTAACGGAGTTGCCCGTTCTGTTGCCGGATGCTGGCGGCGCCCTGTGCAATTACCTGCTGTCCGGCGCTGTCCAGCTGTATGGTGGAGCCGTCGGCCAGGGTGAGCACAGCTTTGCTGGTGCCTGGCAGTACAGGGGCCTGTTCCTGCTGTTGGGCAATAGGGGCGGCAGGGCGGGAGCGCTGGACGTACCAGGCGGTGCCGGCCAGCAAAACCACCGCTGCGGCGGTGCTCCAGTGGCGCCAGGTCAGCCGGAAGGTTTTGCGTGGTGCACGTTCTAAGTTGGCATCGGTCAGGTGTTTGGCCCGGAAGGCTTCCCAGGCGGTGTTAACATCGGGTTGGGAATACCGTTGTAGTTTGTCGGCCAACAAACGGGTGTCGTTCCATTGTTCCATAAAACGACGGTTCTCTGGTGTGGCATCCAGCCACGCACGCAGTTCTTCGGCTTCACCGGTGGTGAGCTGATCTTGCTGGTGCCGGCTGATCAGGTAGGCGACCCGTTGTAAAAATGTGGTTGGTTGTTGGCTGTCAGGTACTCCCAAAGTTGATGTTTTACTATAGAAACAACAACTTGTTAACTTCGATGAAAAGAAAAAGCAAAAATTTTGAAATTTTTTTAAAGTTGATGGGTAACTGTTTGAGCGTAAGTGTCTAGAACTCCACGGTTACGTCCAGCGCATCGGCCCATTGTTGCAGTTGCGGGATGCTGGCCACCGGCATACAGGCCAACAGGTAGTTCCCCATGCCGGCGTTTACCCGTACGATCATGGCGCCATGCGGCTGTAATTCCGCATTTACAAAATGCAGGTACGCTTCGCTCACCGGTGCTTCATCATAAGGTGGCGGCGTCTTAAAGTTGGTATTCCGGTAGAGCTGACCTATTTCATTCAGTTTATGTATCTCCGCTGATATAGGTTCACGGTAGGAGAGCTCCGCAAGGAGGCCGTGTTCCAACAGCCCGTCCAGCAGGGAAACCGGCAGTGCGGCGCCGGGCGCTTCATCCAGCCCGCGAAGCGCACTGTCTTCGGGGTAACGGCTATGGATATACGTGTAAGGATATTCAGCTGCCAGCACCACCCGTTGGAAGATAGCAGTAGCTGTGGGAGCGAAATCATCGGTGTTGTCAGCAGGATTAAACAGCCAGACCAACTGCCACAATTGCTCTTTGTCTATATCTCTTTGGTAATACTTGTTCCAGGCGGTTTTGGCGCTGACAACAGAACGGGCTTTGTTGAAGTAGCGGAATAACTGTTGCCCTGTTTCTGAGGTGAGATCGGTGATGGCCTCATACTCGTTTTCGGCGACCTGCTGATGAAAAGACAGCGGCTTGCCCGGCGCGGTGGAAATAAAAAAAGCACGCCCTTCTTTTTCATTGCTGATATAGAGGGTGTCCAGTTTCCAGTCTTCCGGCCTGGGGCCATATTGGGAGAAACGCAGTGTCCACGCCTGTTGCACGACCGTCAGGAAGAAGAGGTCCGGAGCAAATAAGTCATTGCGCAACAGCTGGTAAAAGTCATCTGAAGAAATACTGGTCCGTGTAAGGTCCTGTTTGAAAACGGGTTGTCCATCCCGGATAAGCCGTATCAGATCAGCATTGCCGGCAAAGAGGTAGCCGTCCTTCAACAGTTGAGCGGCCATTTCCGGCAACAATACATCATGCCAGTTCGTGTAATCCGGCGTGGTGATCTGCTCGTCCGGCCCAAAGGTAACTGCCTGTACCTGACCGTGCACGATGGTCTGATGATCGTCTTCTATCCACAGGTGGGCGTGCAGGTCGCCGGCGATGGTCACTTCGCCGTGGTTGTAATATCCGATGAAAGTTTGTTGCACGGTGACGTTGCCATTGACGTAGATGGGAACGCAGCCGGCAATGAGGTTGCGGCAGGTGAGGTTGCCCGCCACCCACAGAAAGCAGGCGTAGGTGTCCGGTTCATAATCGATGATGGAGTTGTCTACCTGCAGGTTGCCCCGGAAAATCATGCCGGCGATGTCCTGTTCTACATAGATATCATACAGGTCCAATAGCTGACCGGTATGTACATCTTCCTCAAAAACCAGCACTTTCAGTCCGGGAACATCTTCGGACAGAAATTCAAAATCGTAGGAAAGACCGGCTGTCAGTCCTTGCCGGATGGCATCTTCCAGCGTGAGTGTAATGGGATTAACGTTTTCGAACATAGGTTTTATCCGTTATAGTCATAGTATCGCAACAGCGTGAGATAAAGCGGCAACAAAGGCAGCACTTGTTTTTTCAGCACGCTGCTGCGTAATAGCTTAATAGCACGCAGTTTCTGGGTCCGTACCGTATTGTAGGAGATATTGAGCGCGGTGGCGATCTCTTCGTTTTTGCGACCTTCCAGGTACCCCATTTTAAATACCCGCTTGCATTGCGTGGGTAGTTGTTCAATGGCGGCGTACAGGTGTTGCAGCAGCTCTGTTTCTGCCAGCAGCGGATCGAAGCCGGCCGGCAGGGGAGCCGTTTGTTCATCCTGATGGTACAGGAATTCCTGTTCCCGTTCGGACAGCCGGTTTTGTTGCTTCAGGTAATTCAGGCAGGCATTACGGGTGGAGATAAACAGAAATGCTTTGATACTGGCGGTGCTTTGAAAATCGCCCCGCTTGTCCCAGAGTTTGGAAAAAGCTTCCTGTACCAGGTCTTCCGCCGCGTGGGTATGGGAGATGATGGAACCGGCAAAATAACACAGGGCTTTATAATGCCAGTCAAACAACTGCCGGAATACCTGTTGGTCTCCTGCCGCCAGTTGCTGTATAAATGCACCCTCTGTGTAATTGTTATGCTGATCACTCATCCCTATAGCCGCTGAATAATTGAACCATAAAAATACCAAATCAATTACGAATTACGAATTACCAATTACGAATGTGGAGCTATATCTTTATCCGGTCCTGTCCAAATTCGTAATTCGTAATTGGTAATTCGTAATTGAAATGCGTTATTGGCTTTTATGCTGTCTGATGGCTTGTATAGCCTGTACGTCACGTCCGTATACCGTGATCAACAAAGGAATTGGTGGTAACAGCACTTCCGATCTGCTAACGAGGGTGGAGAAAGATGTCGTGGCCCTGAAGCCGGAGCTGGTGGTGCTGATGGCCGGCACCAATGATATGGTCAATTCTCAGAAACTGGTGCCGTATGCACAATATGCGTTGCAATACCGGCAGTTGGTGCAGCGTATCCGGGAAAGCGGCGCCACGGTGGTGCTGATGACTTCCCTGCCGGTAGATACCGGATATCTCTTTCAGCGCCACCAGCGTGGACGGTATGATGCGGACCCTAATCGCAGAATAGACAGTGCCTGCGCCCTGGTGCAGGAAATCGCTGCTGCTGAGCGGGTGTACTGCCTCGATCTGCATAAAATTTTTGTCAGTCGTGGTGAACCGGGCAGAACGGCCGCTTCCATGATTGTCAATGCGGCCAATATGGGCCGGGAAGATGGCGTCCATCCCACGGCCGCCGGTTACCGGTTTATGGCTGCGCAATTGTATACTTTTCTGAAGGCGCATCGCTTGCTGCGCCGGCATCACCGTGTGCTCTGTTTCGGTGATAGTATTACCTACGGCGCGTTTATGGACGGCGCGGGCACCGACAGCGGAGATACTTACCCCGCGGCCTTAAAGCGGTTGCTGAACCACGAGTAGGGTGTTTTAGGAAAAGATCTAAGCACGTCCGTGTGTTTTGTTTGCCAGGGTGGCTGGCGGTATCCACCTGTCTTCCTATACTTTTTTATATCCTTTTGTATTTACTCGATAAATTTAAAACCCCTTCCAGTATACGTTTTGATATTGTTTTTAAAAAAATTAATTAATTATGCAGTAATTAATTAAAAGAATTACTATTTTAGTTCTCGCCATGGCATTTATTATAAAGTAGGCATTTTGCGGCCCTGTATTTTATAAACGCAACCAAAATTCTATACACGTTCTGATGAAACTAACACTACCGGTCAACAGCGGCTGGCGGCGATGCCTTACTGCGTATGCCGGCCATCACCATAACAACAGCTATCAACAATATGCGCGAACACTAAACGATCACTAACACCTGTAATCACCGTCACCGGCTGCATGTGGGCCGGCTATGTCAACCATTCATTAAATCAAGCTTTTTATCAATCAAAATTCGTTTTGTATGGGAAAATTTACCCGTCACTGGCGACTGAGCAGCTTCCTGCTCCTGCTCCTCGTCATCCTGCAACAGCCGTACGCCTTCGGGCAGAAAAGCTATCTGTTCAAAGGCAGCGTGAAAGATAAAGACGGTACGCCGCTCATCGGTGTGAACGTGGTCATGAAAGGCACCACCAAAGGAGGTACTACCAACGCCAACGGTGACTTCCAGTTTGCCGGTACAACGGAAACGGCTACACTCGTTTTTTCTTTCGTAGGGTATAAGACACAGGAATGGGAAGCCAACAGCCAGCGGGCGGTCAACATCTACCTGGAACCGGCCAACAAACAAATGGGGGAAGTAGTGGTAGTAGGTTATGGTACCCAGAAAAAAGTGAACCTCACCGGCGCTGTTTCCGTCATCGACGGTAAAACGATGAACACCCGCTCGGTGGCCTCGGCCTCTCTGGCTTTACAGGGCGCGGCCCCCGGGGTGACCGTCACCCAGCAGTCCGGCGTGCCCGGCGGCGATGGCGGCACCATCCGCATCCGCGGCATCGGCTCCATCAACGCGGGCCAGAACCCGCTGGTGCTGATCGACAACATCGAAATGAGCCTCGATGCCATCGACCCTAATAACATCGCCAGCATCTCCGTGCTCAAAGACGCGGCAGCAGCGGCCATCTACGGTTCCCGCGCGGCCAACGGCGTTATCCTCATCACCACCAAACGCGGTATCAACGGCGTGAGCTTAAGTTATAACGGCTATGTGGCCAAACAATCACCGACCCATCTGCCTAAAAAAGTAAATGGGCTGGACCATATGAAACTGTGGGACATCGCCCAGGTGAACGCCGGGCTGCCACCCGCTTTCACACAACAGATCGCGGACTATGAAAAACTGGGGCCGGATAATTTCGCCCGCTTCAATACCGACTGGAAAGACCTGATACTGGTGAACAACGGCATCATGCACAACCACAACCTGAGCCTGTCTGCCGGCAGCGAAAAAATCAAAGTGTTCGGCTCCGGCGGATACCTGGACCAGAACGGCCTGACCGCCAATACCAATTTCAAACGCCTCGATCTGCGCTTTAATACAGACATCGCCATCACCAGCAAACTCTCTGCTGCTGCAGATGTGGTGGTGAACAGAACAGAACGCAACTGGCCCGGCCAGTCATCACCACAAGGCATCATCCGCGCCATGATAGGCCTGCCGGCCATTGCGCCCGGACAATTCAACACCGGCGAATGGGGCGAAGGATGGTCCAACATGAACCCTGCCGCACAAGCGAAAGACGGAGGCTGGGACAAACGTGTCACCGATTCACGTATCCTTACCGGTACGCTGACCTACAAACCCATCAAAGGCATGGAACTGTTGGCCAGCTATAGCTCCAACACTGCCAACGGGCACGCGCGGCAGCTGACCAATCAGTACAAAATTTATACACCCGATATCGCCAACAATAAATTGCTGTTTGCCCGCAACTGGCCGGCCAACAATTCCCTGATCGACAACAATGCACAAACCACCCGCAACGTGTTCCGCTCTCAGGCAAGCTACAACTGGAACATGGGGCAACACGGCTTCACCGTCTTAGGCGGCTTCACCACCGAGCTGTTTAAAACCAGCTACGTGAATACACAACGTCAAAACCTTATCTCTCCTTCACTGCCATATCTGGATGCGGCAGATCCATTGGGACAAACCATGTCAGGTGCGCAGAGTGAATATGCAATGGCATCTGCCTATTCCAGAATTAACTACAACTACAAAGAGAAATACCTGCTGGAGCTCAACGGCCGCTTCGATGCATCGTCCCGCTTCCGCAAAGAAAACTGGTGGAAACTGTTCCCCTCCGTATCTGCCGGCTGGCGTATCTCTGAAGAGAACTTCTGGAAATCCATCAGCCACGTGATCAACAGCGCCAAGATCAGGGGTTCTTATGGTTCGCTCGGTAACCAGGACCTCGTGGTGAACGGCGTGGCGAATTATTATCCTACCTACGCCATGTATAGCACCGGCGGCTCTTTCGACTATTACTTCAACAATGTGGTGAACGGAGGATATGGCCTGACCACCGCCGCCAACCCCTTTATCCGCTGGGAGACTTCCAAAATACTGGACGCCGGTATCGACTTCACCGCGCTCCATGATCATCTGACTGTAACAGCCGATTACTTTAAACGTAACATCACGGATATGTTGCAACTCGATGGCGTACCTACCTACGTTGGGCTGGGCGCGCCTTTCGTGAATATCGGCTCTATGCGCAATACCGGCTGGGAACTGGGTATCGGCTGGAAAGACCGCGCAGGGGAATTTACCTATTCCGTACAGGCCAATGTGTCTGATGTAAAAAATGAAGTAGTGAGTCTGGGCGGTAAAGAATATATCAATGGCGCCCTCATCATGCGTGAAGGCAATCCGCTGAATTCCTATTATGGTTATCAGGCGCAGGGTTTCTTCCAGTCACAGGATGAAATCGACAAAGCTCCATTCCATTTTGCGAACACCAAACCGGGAGATATCCGTTATGCCGATGTGAGCGGCCCTGATGGTAAACCGGATGGTAAAATCAACGCCTACGACCGTGTAGTATTGGGCAACTCGTTTCCGCGTTATGAATACAGCCTGTCGCTCAACGGCCAGTACAAAGGATTTGACCTGAACATCTTTTTTCAGGGCGTAGGCAAACGGAACAACTACATGTCCGGCACTGGTGCGCAGCCTTTTTATTCCGCCAATTTCCAGGGCACCATCTTCGAACACCAGACAGACGCATGGTCACCGGATAACACGGACGCTGCCTATCCAAGGCTGACGCCCAACAGTATCGCCAACAACTATGTTACTTCTTCTTTCTGGATGCGTTCCGGCGCTTACCTGCGACTGAAGAACGTAGTGCTCGGCTATACGTTGCCTAAAACGGTGACCAGCAAAGCGAAACTGCGCTCCGTAAGGATCTACGCCAGTGGTCAGAACCTGCTGACCTGGGATAAATTCTTCCCCGGTTTTGATGTGGAACAAACGAATACAGCAGGAGAATTTTATCCGATCATGAGAACGTTCACTATCGGTCTTAACGCAAATTTCTAAGCCATGAGAAAACTTTTTTATAGCATCATCGGTTGCACCTTTTTCCTGGCGGGCATGTCAGGATGTAATAAATTCCTGGACAGGGCGCCACTCAGCGCACCGGCCACCGGTACTTTTCTGAACAACGAAAATGAGATCAATGTATCCCTGACAGCCGTGTATGGTTCTATCAAATGGGAGTTCGGGCTGGTACCCTACCAGTCGGGCAGCGATGGCTGGACAGACCTCGCCATTCTGCGTGCCAACGAATTGGGAGAAGGTACTTTTGATACGTACAATAGTCATCCGGCGGCCATCTGGTCGTTTGCCTATACCACTATTCAGCGTGCCAATACCATGTTGGACGGCATGGTGAAAGCCAAGCCCAATGTGGCCCCGGCTACCTATGGCCGCATGGAGGCCGAAGCCCGTGTATTGCGTGCGTGGGCTTATTTTTATCTCACCGCTATGTTTGGTGATGCGCCACTGATCACCAAACCCTTACAGCCCAACGAATTTTATAATCAGAAACGCGCGCCTAAACAGGAGGTGGTGAAGTTTATTTACGACGAGCTGGATGCTGCGTCACAGTCGCTCGACTGGATGCCCAGCGTAAGAGGACGGGTCAGCAAATCCATGGCGCTGGGCCTGAAAGCCCGCACCGCACTGTATAACAAAGACTACGCTGTTGCTGCCGATGCCGCCAAACAAGTGATCGACAAAGCGGGTCTTTCCCTGAATCCCCGTTACCAGGACCTGTTTACCCGCAGTGGTCAGAAGCCGAATGCCGGCAATGAGATCATGCTGGAGGTCCTGTATACCGATGCGCTGGCGGGGTCTATCACCTATCTGCCGCTGGGTAATGCTTCCCGCGCCGCAGGGGGGCAGTCAGGCCGCTTTCCCAACCAGCGCCTGGTGGACCAGTTTGAATGTACCGATGGTAAAAGGATCGATGAGTCTCCCTTATATGATCCGCAACAGCCCTCCAAAAACCGGGACCTGCGCCTGAAATATACGGTGGCAATGCCCGGCGATACCCTTACCATGAACAACACCACGTTTGTGTATGATATCTATAAATCATCTACGGCGTTTAAAAACGCGGATGGCAGCTGGTCGGTGAAAGGGAATGCCGATTACGACAATGCTTTCGGTCCGGCTAAAAGTGGTGTAGGTTATTTGTGGACCAAATACACCATGACCGATGAAAATGTGTTCCTGGCCAAGGTGAGCTTTATCCTGATGCGTTATGCGGAAGTGTTGCTCACCTATGCGGAAGCTAAAATAGAATTGGGGCAACTGGACGGCACCGTTACCGCCGCTATCAATAAAGTCAGACAGCGTGCGGGGCAACCGCCGGTACCGGCCGCCATCGAGGCCGATCAGAACGAAATGCGTAAGCTGATACGCCGGGAGCGTACCGTGGAATTTGCCGTGGAAGGCTTCCGCTGGCTGGATATCCGTCGCTGGGGTATTGCCGACCTGGTGATGCCGGGCAAGGTAGTGGGCATCGCTAAAAGTCCTGCTGCCATGCCGCCGGTACCCAATTTCAAAAAGACCGCCGCACATGACCTGAACAGTATCCCTGATTACACCGGCCAGCTGGACTTGCGCTATACCCGCGAAACACGCTTCTGGACACCGAAGCTGATGTTGTTGCCCGTACCACAGGCAGAAAGGGATATCAATCCGGGATTGACGCAGAACGAAGGCTGGTAACTGTGATGGACATGATGATTAAATCCGTCAATACAAATCAGTAAATGGGTAAATGATAAAATAGCTAAATAATGAAACGGAGGAACTTTTTAGAGATGCTGGCGCTAAGTAGTGGCGCTGTGATAGCACAGCCTGCGCTGGGATTGGCGCAGGAGAAAAAACAGCAGGCGAGGGCGAAAGGGAAAGGAAAGGCTAAGCCGGAAACCATTACCGCCGATGTGATAATTGCCGGTGGCGGACTGGGGGGCGTGTCGGCAGCACTGGCGGCGCTGCATAACCAGCAAACAGTGGTGCTGACAGAAGAGACGGAATGGATAGGCGGACAGCTTACCCAGCAGGGCGTGCCGCCTGACGAACACCCGTGGATTGAAACCCATGGAGCGCCTGCCCGTTATCGTGAACTGAGAAACCGTATCCGTGAATACTATGTCCGCAACTATCCACTCACGGCCGATGCCCGGCAACGGACGCACCTGAATCCGGGCGACGGCTCCGTGTCCAGGCTCTGTCATGAGCCTAAAGTGGCCTTGGCCGTGATGCTGGATATGCTGACGCCTTTTATCAGCAACGGCCAACTGGTGTTGCTCATCGATACCAAAGTGGTGCGTGCGAACGTGTCGGGCAACAAGGTATTGTCGCTTGCCGCGGAGGACCTGCGCCATCATCGGGAGATGGTCTTACAGGGCAGCTATTTTGTGGATGCCACCGAAATGGGGGACCTGCTGCCCTTGACCGGCACCGAGTTTGTGACCGGTACTGAATCCAGGCAGGAAACGGGGGAACTGCATGCCCCCGAAAAAGGTAATCCGGAAAACAACCAGGCTTTCACCGTTTGTTTTGCGTTGGACTATGTGCCTGGTGGCAACTTCGTCATCGAAAAGCCCGCAGAGTACGAGTTCTGGCGGAACCATGTGCCGAAGCTCACACCTGCCTGGTCGGGCAGGCAGCTGGACCTGCACTATTCAGATCCGCGTACGCTGAAACCTAAATTGCTGGGTTTCCATCCGGAAGGCATCGCCACCGGCGATGCGCTGAACCTGTGGAACTATCGCCGTATTATCAACAAAGGCAACTTCGAAGAAGGGATGTACAGCGGTGATGTGACCATCGTCAACTGGCCACAGAATGATTATATGCTGGGCAATCTGATCGGCGCCAGTCCGGAGCAATTCCATCATCATGTGGAGCGGGCCAAACAACTCAATCTGTCGCTGATCTACTGGCTGCAAACCGAAGCGCCCCGCCCTGACGGCGGTAAGGGCTGGCCCGGCATCCGTTTGCGTAAAGACATCATGGGCACCGCCGACGGGATGGCCAAATATCCCTATATCCGGGAGGCACGGCGTATTAAAGCAGTGTTCACCGTGCTGGAAGAACATGTGGGCGCTGAACAACGCGCACAAAAAAGTGGTCAGACACAGCAACCGACCGCGGCAACTTTCCACGACAGCGTAGGAGTGGGGTATTATCATATAGACCTGCATCCCAGTTGTGCTGGCGTCAACTACGTTGACTTTGGCTCTTTGCCTTATCAGATCCCGCTCGGCGCCTTGTTGCCTCAACGGATGGAGAACCTGTTGCCCGCCAATAAGAACATAGGCACTACGCACATCACCAATGGCTGTTACCGTGTTCATCCGACAGAATGGAGCATTGGCGAGGCGGTGGGCAACCTCATCGCTTTTGCCCGCAGTAAAAACGTGACACCTCGCCAGGTAAGGGAACAAGCGCCATTGCTGCAGGAGTTTCAGGATTATATCCGTGCCAGGGGCGTGGAAACAGCGTGGACCTGACCATTTTGGTATTTAATTATTCTGATATTGACCTTTCGTATGTAAGGCTGCCTCTTATAAAGAGGTAGCCTTATTTTTTTAGGGAACTATGCCAACGAAACCCAATATCAAAATATCCAAATAACCAAATTGTTTTATATTGTGCACTGTGAAAATATACGAGGACAGGATACTTTTTTCGCGGATTGCAGGTGGGGATGAAGCAGCGTTTCGAATACTGTATCATCGTTATAATGCAGTGCTGTCCGTATCTGTGCGGAAAATACTCCGTTCTGAAGAAGCTGCGCTGGAGGTGCTGCAGGAAGTATTCCTGAAAGTATGGCAGCTGCGGCATACGCTGGAAGATATCGACAATCCGGCCGGATGGATGTACACCATCGCCTCTAATTATTCCCTCTCTGCCCTCAGAAAAATGGCCCGTGAAAAACTCCGGGTAGAAGCCATTACGCATGATGATATAGAAGACCATGAAGATATGACTGCCGGATTCCGGGTAAAGGAATTGCAGTTGCACATACGGAACGCCATCGACCAGCTGCCGGCTTCGCGCCGTGAGGTGTTTATCCTGAACACGCAGGAGGGCAAGTCCCGCCGGGAGATCGCCGAAGCACTGGCTATCTCCGAACATACCGTGAAAAACCAGCTCGTCACCGCCCGGAAATTTATCCGGGAATATCTGGAAAAACACACCGGTGACTGTCTCCCTGTCTTCCTGATAGGGGTGATGTTAAGAATTTTTTAATTTTTTTTCGGACGACGTAGTACACCTGGAATTTTTGAGCGTCTGATTACGTAAAAGCGGGAGACCACAGTGGAAGCAAAAGAGTATTACAGGTTTTTGTTGCAGCGATATGGCGCTGGCATCGCCACACCGGCGGAGGAGGAGGAGCTGTTTGCCGAACTGGGGAAACAGTCCGACGACGCGGAATGGGTGGCTATGCTCAACGAGCTGCATGCACATACCGACGCAGACCCGCAATACGATCCGGCGGAATATGAGCCGGTGCTGCAAAGTATTTTGCAGCACGGAAACGCAGTCCGTGTACGTCCGATACGCCGCATGCGCCGTTGGGTGGCCGCTGCAGCCGCAGCTTTGTTGCTCATGGCTGCCGGCAGTTACTGGCTGCTGCCTACGCGGACATCATCGCCGGCAACACCGGTAGTGGTGGGGGCAGATGTGCAGCCAGGTAAGAATGGCGCCGTGCTCACGCTGGCCAATGGCCAGCAGGTAGTGCTGGACAACCGCGATGATGGCCTGATCAGCAGTGCGCAGGGCACACAGGTGATCTTAAAAAACGGACAGGTGGAATATCAGCCGTCCGGCACCGGTGCTCCCGAGAGCAATACGCTGCATACGCCGAGAGGACGTAAGTTCAGAATGCAATTGCCCGATGGTACCCTGGTATGGCTCAATGCCGCCAGTGCCCTCACTTTTCCCACTGCCTTCACCGGCACGGAAAGGAAAGTGGAACTTACCGGGGAAGCCTATTTTGAAGTGACGAAAGGGAAAACACCTTTTGTGGTGACGCTGAGTAATAAAACGTCCGTGACAGTGTTGGGCACCCATTTCAATGTCAGTGCCTACGCCGATGATCCGGGTATCAGCACCACGTTGCTGGAAGGGGCCGTTCGTGTGAACGTGCCGGAACACCCCAGTGTACTGAAGCCCGGCCAACAACTGTTGTTCGACAAAGGAGCCGGCACGGTGGCACTCCATCATCACGTTGATACCGCTGCTGTAATGGCATGGAAAAATGGCGTGCTGAATTTCCAGGATAAAAAATTAACGACCGTCATCGCGATGATAGCGCGCTGGTACGATATAGAAGTAACTTATACCACCACGCCGCCCGACATAACTTTTGTTGGGGAGATAGGCAGTGATGTAAATCTTTCAAGTGTATTAACTTTTTTAAAGGAATCTGGAGTAGCATTCCGGTTAGAGAACAGAACATTGATCATTGGGAAACAGTAAACAATCGAATCTAAAGCTAGATCTAAATCAACCAGTAACCGTGCCCGCTGGCGGGCCGTTATGGAAAAAACAGTGAACAACAATTTCAAATATCAGTCTGATGTCTGCCTGTAATAGAAAACCGAAAGTGCTTCGACCCACTTCCGGCTGGATGGTTACAGTCATGCAAAAACGTTGAGTGTTCCAGAACACCATTTTTTACAAGCCAAACCACTGCAAAGTTATGCAAAAAACTGCTCTTTGCAACCAGGCGTGCTATGCCCCTGTGCCAACAGGAAGCCGTGTCCGTCAAGGGTTGCCAACCAAAATGCTGTTAGTCATGAAGCTGACTTTTTTCTTCCTTACCGCTGTAATGTTGCAAGCCAGTGCCGTCGGATATGCCCAGCTGATCACCTGGTCGGGCAGGAATGTGCCGGTGGAAAAAATTTTCGGTATCATCCGGCAACAATCCGGTTATACCATCGTCGCCAGCAGGGACGTGCTACAGAAAGCACGCCCGGTAACCATCTCCGCGGAGAACATGCCGGTGACCGAATTCCTCGATCTGGTGCTGAGAGATCAGCCGCTGAAGTATGTGATCGAAAACAAATCCATTTTTATTTCTCCTAAAACAACCAACCATACCGCTCCTGCTTCCATCACCCTGGAAGCGGCCGCACCGCTGGACATCAAAGGCAGGGTTACCGACGTAAGCGGTAGCCCCCTGCCCGGCGTTTCGGTAAGGGTGAAAGGTACCGCACAAGGCGCCTCTACCGGCGCTGATGGCGGCTTCGCACTGCGCGTGCCCGCTGAAGGACCCGTAGTATTGCAGTTCACCTACCTGGGCATGGTGCCCCAGGAAGTAACCGTATCCGCCAGTACCACGCTCAACATCACCATGAAAATGGCGGTGGAACAACAGAATGAAGTGGTGGTAGTGGGATATGGCACCAAAAAAAGAAGCGATGTCACCGGCTCTATTTCTTCCGTACCTACCGAACGTCTTAAAAATCTGCCTGTGACCAACGTATTGCAGGCAGTACAGGGCTCTGCCGCCGGTATCAATATCGTCAACAATACCAGCAAACCAGGCAGCTCCCCTGCATTCTATCTCCGTGGCATGAAATCCATCAACGCCAGCAACGCACCGCTGATCGTACTGGACGGTGTGCCCTTCGGCGGTACCTATAACGACATCAACCCGAATGATATCGCTTCCATCGATGTACTGAAAGATGTTTCCGCTACGGCTATCTACGGCGCCCGCGGCGCCAACGGTGTGATCATGATCACCACCAAAAGAGGGAAGTCCGGTAAACCCGTGATCTCCTATAACGGTTATGCCGGTCCGGAATTTCAATCGAATGTAATGAAGAACATGAACGGAGAACAATACCGTACCAAAAACCACTGGTACAACATCCAGGCGGGCCGTCCAACGGCGCCCGACCTGCCATACCTCTCCGAACAGACCAACTACGCCAACGGCGCACCGGAAGTGAACTGGCAGAAAGAAATAGGCCAGCAGGGCTACATCCAGAGCCATGAAGTGAGCCTTTCCGGCGGCACCGACAACGTAAAATATTACGTGTCCGGCACCTACCTCAAACAGGAAGGTACCATTAAAGGGTTCCAGTTCAACCGTAGCAGCATCCGCGCTAATATAGACGCGAACATCACCTCCTGGCTGAAAACAGGGCTGAACATGTTCCTCGTCAACAACAACAGCGACGGCGGTAAAGCCACCCTCTTCGACGCCAACTCCCTGAGCCCTTACGGTACGCTGTACAACGCGAAAGGGGACTATGAAGTATACCCCATCGCGCCGCAGACACTGTACCAAAGCCCGCTGGTGAACACCTACAACCCTGGCCTGAACCGCAACAAAAACATGTCGGCCAGCGGATATGCGGAAGTGGCGCCCGGTTTTGTGAAAGGCCTCAAATACCGCGTGAACGGGTCCTACGGTTACAGACCAACGCGCACCGCCGATTACTTCGGCCGCAAAGCCGGCGACCAGCTGGGTTCTGCGGAGGTATACAATGAAGAAACCAAACAATGGATCGTAGAAAACCTGTTGACCTACGCGACCAGTTTCAATAAACACGGTCTGGACTTCACCGCCCTGTACAGTGCTCAGCGCGATGAACTGTTCTCCACCAGGCTCAAAGCCAATTCCTTCATCAACGATAACCTCGACTTTAACAACCTCACCGCGGGTCAGGTACAGAAAACAGAATCAAAATATACCGGCAGCAGCCTGCTGTCGCAGATGTTCCGCGCCAACTATACCTACGACAGCCGTTACCTGGTGACAGCCACTATCCGCCGCGACGGTTTCTCCGGCTTCGGCCAGAATAACAAATACGGCGTGTTCCCCTCGGTAGCGGTAGGCTGGAATGTACACAACGAAAAGTTTATGGCCGCCACCGCACCGGTGATCTCGCAGCTGAAACTGCGCGCTTCCTACGGTAAATCCGGTAACCAGGCCATCGGCGCCTATCAGACAATGACAAGGCTGAACACCGCCCAATACATCTACGACGGTATCACGACCATCGGCGTCGTGCCCGATGTTCTCGGTAACCCCAACCTCAAATGGGAAACGACCAAAGGCCTCAACGTAGGCATCGACTTCGCCCTGTGGAACAACCGCTTAAGCGGTACCATCGAGGCGTACAGCACCAACACCTACGATCTGTTGCTCAGCCGGAAAATACCAGCGATCAGCGGTTATACTTCCGTGTTCGATAACATCGGTAAAACAGCCAACAAAGGCCTCGAAATATTACTCAACAGCCGTAACGTCCAATCGGATAATTTCACCTGGCAAACATCTTTCAATATCTCTTTCAACAAAAACAAAGTGGTATCACTGTATGGAGATAACAAAGATGATATCACCAACAACCTGTTTATCGGTAAACCACTGTTAGGCATATACGATTATACCATGGTGGGCATCTGGCAGGAAGGAGAAGACATGAAAATAGACCCGGGCGCAAAACCAGGCTACATCAAGTTCCTGGACCGTGATGGCAACGGTAAAATTGATGCGGCCGACCGCTCTTATCTGGGCACACAATTGCCTAAATACATCGCCGGCCTCACCAACACATTTACCTACAAAAACTTATCACTGAATATCTTTATTCAGGATGTACATGGACTGCTGCGTCCAAACAGCTTCCTCGACAACCGCGACCAGGGCGGCACGGTGAACCTGCCTGCTGAAATCCCTTACTGGACATCGGAGAATAAAATCAATACGAATCCGTCGCTGGTATATACCAATCCCAGAGGATATAAATACGCGCAGGACCCTTCCTTTATCCGTATCAAAGACGTAACGCTGAGTTACACCTTCGATAAAAAAATGCTGGAGCGTTCTAAAATCGGTAACCTGATGATGTATGTGAGCGGCCGAAATCTGGGCACGTTCACCAAATGGAATGGCTGGGACCCGGAAACAGCGCCTTCCGGCCAGGTGTCCACTGCCGCCAAGCTGAATAACGGCCAGGGTGGCGGGCAACAGAGCTCCGACTTCTATCCGCTGTCAGCCACTATCGTGTTTGGCGTTAACATCAGTCTGTAATTTTAAATAGGTAAGACCATGAAGAAATCATCTTATATATACGGTATCTTGCTGGCAGGCCTGGTTATCACCGGCAGCACATCCTGCAGCAAACATTTCCTCGATGAAGAACTGAAATCCCAATATGCACCAGACAACACGCTGGTGGACGAACTGGGCTTTGAAGCCGCCAGCACCGGTATGCAAAGCATTGTCCGTAATGACTACGGCAATATCCAGGGGCTGCTCGCTACTTTTTATGTAGGCACCGACATGGCCATTACCGGTCAGCCCAACACAGTACAGGCGCCCTACGAAGATTACCGCAACCTCAACTCGCAGACCGGTTCCCTGTCCAACATCTGGAACTGGAACTACCGCGTGATCAATGCGGCGAATAACATCATCGTCAGCACCGACAACCCGAAAGCCACGCTCACACCACAGCAACGTGCTTTTTATAAAGCGGAGGCCAGCTTCTTCCGGGCATATGCTTACAATCAGCTGTCCATCCTCTTCGGCGGCGTGCCTATCGTCAAAGAACCGGTGACCGTGCCACGTACGGATTATACCCGTGCGTCTGAAGCAGAAGTGGTAGATTTTATCGTCAGCGACCTCACCTTCGCGGAAGCTAATCTGCCTGACCCGGCTAACGTGAAGAAACAAGGCCGTATCAATAAATTTGCTGCCTCCCAGCTGCTGGCAGAGGCGCTGCTGCGTGCCAACAAACCCGCTGACGCGGAAGCTGCCGCCAAACGGGTCATCGACAGCAAATTTTTTACACTCATCACCGCCCGCTACGGCACCAAAGCCTCCCTGCCCGGTGATCCTTTCGCGGATATGTTTACCTACGGTAACATGCGCCGCAGCCAGGGCAACACGGAAGCGATCTGGGTGATCGAGCAACAATACAACATCCCCGGTGGTGGCAGCACAGAATTTGATCAGCGCCGCCGCGAATGGGGGCCTTTCTATGTGAACGTGCAGGGCATGAAAGTAGCTGATACGCTCGGAGGCCGCGGTATCGGCAGGATAAGGCCCACCAACTGGTGGACATACGAGCTGTATGAGAAAACCGACATGCGTAATTCTCCCTACAATATCCGCCGTACTTATTATTACAACGATCCTGCTTTTTCTAAGTACGGTCAACAGGTATTCCCTACCGGTTTTGATACCATTCAGAACATGTACGCACATACGACGAAATGGTACGAGTTCCAGCCACAGGACATCCAGGGGGCACAGTCTTACAAAGACCGTATCCAGATGCGCCTGGGTGAAACTTACCTGTTGTTGGCAGAAGCACAGCTGTTACAGGGCCGTAATGCCGATGCTGCTGCCAGCATCAACGTCATCCGTGGCCGTGCGAAGGCTACGCCGGTACAGCCTGCGGAAGTAACGATGGACTATCTCCTCGATGAAAGGGCCCGTGAACTGACAGCGGAAGAATTGAGAAGGCTCACGCTCATCCGCACCAAAAAGCTGGTGGAGCGCGTACGTAAATACAATCCGAAAGTAGCGCCTACCATCGCCGATTTTAACATACACCTGCCTATCCCGCAATCGGAGATCGATGTGAATAAAGATGCGGTGCTGACGCAGAACGACGGTTATCAGAAATAATTTTTATGAAGAAATTTTCACTGGCCGCTATGCTGTGCGTATCCCTGTTTTCACGGGGATACGCGCAGGAAGGCCGCAGCGTATTGCCTTTCAACGATGGCTGGGCTTTTCGCAAAGGAGCGCTCACCACTGACAAAAATCAGCCGGACACCGGCTGGATGAATGTAACGGTGCCGCATACCTGGAATAACAAGGATATGCAGGAAGGTAAAAACTTCTATGCCGGCGAAGCCTGCTACCGCAAGGTGTTTACGGTGAACCCGCAATGGAAGGGCAAACGCCTGTTCCTGCGTTTTGAAGGCGTGGGTTCCGTTGCCAGTCTGTATGTCAACAACCGGCTGATAGGGGAGCATAAAGGCTCTTATTCCGCTTTCTGTTATGAGATCACCCATTCGGTGAAATACGGCGAAGAGAACACTTTTGTGGTGAAAGCCAACAACAGCGCCCGTGAAGATGTGTTGCCCATCAATCATTTCCTGTTTGGTATCTTCGGCGGTATCTACCGGCCGGTAAGCCTGATCATTACCAACGATATCCATATCACCACAACGGATTATGCCTCACCGGGTATCTATATCCGCCAGGGTGAGGTCAGCGCACAAAAGGCTGCGATCAGTGTGACCGCCAAGATAGAAAACAAACAGCTGCATCATAAAGACATCACGGTGCAGACGGTCATCAAAGACCGTCAGGGTAAGCAGGTGGCGGCCAACAGTAAAAAAGTCAATGTCAGTCCGCAGGGTATCAATATCATCCGGCAGGACCTGCTGCTCAACCAGCCACATTTATGGAACGGCCGGAAAGACCCCTACCTGTATTCGCTCACCACTACGGTGATGGCCGATGGTAAAGTACTGGACGCGGTCACGCAGCCGTTGGGCATCCGTCGTTTTGAAGTGGTGCCCGGCAAAGGATTTTTCCTGAATGGGCAGCCTTATGTGATGCATGGCGTTACCCGCCACCAGGAATGGCAGGACTATGGCAACGCGCTGTCCAATGCGCAACATAAAGCAGACCTGGACCTGATCGGGGAGATAGGTGCTACCGCTATCCGCTTCGCCCATTATCAACAGGCGGAGTACCTGTACGCGCAGTGTGATAGCATGGGCTTTGTGATATGGGCGGAAATACCTTTCGTAAATAATTCTTCCGGTAAAGAAGGGGATAATGCCAAGCAGCAGCTGACAGAACTGATCCGGCAGAATTTTAACCATCCGGCTATTTATGTATGGGGACTGCACAACGAAGTATACGCCAAAACACCTGATGAACATGTGGCCGTGCTCACGCGCCAGTTGAACGACCTGGCCAAAACAGAAGACCCTGACCGTTATACCACCGCTGTCAGCGGTTATGGGGAGATGGACCGCCCGGCGAACCTGGCAGCCGATATACAAGGCATGAACCGCTACTATGGCTGGTATGAAGGCAAGATCGAAGATATTGAAGGCTGGGTGAAGGGACTGGAACAAAAATATCCGGACTATAAACTGATGCTGACGGAATATGGCGCAGATGGTAATATCCATCAGCACACCGATTCACTGTCCACCAACTTTAATCCGGTAAACGGTCAATTTTTTCCTGAGACCTATCAGACGGCCACACACGTAAAACAGTGGGCAGTTATTGAGCAACATCCTTATATTGCTGCGTCTTACCTGTGGAACACCTTCGAGTTTGCCGTGCCCATGTGGAACAGAGGTGGCGTAAATGCCCGTAACCTGAAAGGGCTGATCACCTATGACCGCAAACAGAAAAAAGACGCTTTCTTCTGGTACAAAGCCAACTGGAACCCGGAGCCGATGATCTACATTGCAGAGCGTCGTCACAACATCCGTAAGCAGGCAAAGGTACAGGTGGAAGTATTCAGTAATATGGAGAAGGTCACCCTTTCCGTGAATAACGGGAAACCATTGACCGGTAAGCAGGGAGCTAATAAAAGAGATATTCTTTTTGATGACGTTATCCTGCAACCCGGCAGTAATACCATCACCGCCACTGGTGTTCAGCACGGGAAGATATTAACAGACACGATCACCTGGCAATTACAGGCATCAGAATAAAACAGGACCATGATGATGAATAAAATGATTACCGGCATTCTGACCGCCGCCTGCTGTACTTTCATGCTGCAGGCTACGGCGCAGGAAAAGCTGCCGAAAAAAGATACCATTCCACTCCTGCATGGCGCGCACCGGACAGGCAACCGCACCGATGCTGATATGGCCCGCTGGCGGTCACTCCGCTTCGGACAGTTCATTCACTGGGGACTGTACGCCATCCCCGGCGGGGAATGGAAAGGCAAGACCTATAACGGCGCTGCCGAATGGATACGTTCGTGGAAAGAAATGCCGCACGAGGACTATGATCGGTTGTTCCGTCAGTTTAATCCGGTAGATTTTAATCCGCAGCGGTGGGCCGCACAGGCAAAGAGCATGGGCGCCAAATACATGGTCATCACCACCAAACACCATGATGGTTTTTGTTTGTGGCCCAGTAAGTATTCAACATATACCATCGCGGCTTCCCCCTGGAAAAAAGATTTGCTGGGGCCGATGATTGATGCGTACAACAAAGCGGGCATCGATGTGCACCTGTATTTTTCCATCATCGACTGGAACCATCCCGACTATCGCGCTTCGCTGAAGAATGCCGCTGATTCCGCCGCTGGTAAACGTTTTCAGACCTTCGTCAAGAATCAGTTGACAGAACTGTTGCAGCGTTATCCCACCATTAAAGGGTTCTGGTTCGATGGCACCTGGGACGATTCCTGGAAGAATGACGGTGCTTTCAGTGATGAACTGGAGCAGCATCTGCAATCGCTGCATCCCGGCCTGGTCATCGGCAGCCGCCTGCGCGCCGATGAAAAAGGGGCCCGCCACTTCGATTCCAACGGCCGCCTGATGGGCGACTATGAGCAGGGCTGGGAAAGGAAGCTGCCGGCGACGATAGACGACGTGCATGGCAACGACTGGGAGGCGGTAATGACCGTGCCGGAGAACCAATGGGGCTATCATGCCAAATGGGCCGGGCACGTCAAGACAGTCAATGAAATACTGGAGATGCTGGTGAAGAGCGTATCGCTCAACGGCAACTTTGTGCTCAACTTCGGTCCCAAAGCAGACGGTACTTATCGTGCCGAAGAGCATCTGCTGATGGAAGGTATTGGTGAATGGATGAAAGTCAATGGGGACGCTGTTTATAGTGGCACCTATGCCGGTTTTGAAAAGCAGGACTGGGGCTATTACATTCGTAAAGCCGGAACCGACAGCGTGTATATGGTGGTATTTAATATACCCGTTTCCGGTAGTCTGCGGGTGAAGCTGCCGGCACGTACCGAACTGACAGGCGTGTCTATACCAGCAGGCAGTACTGCCCTTACGCCGGAGTGGATTGGCCGCAACGAATATTTCATTCATCTGCCCAACAAAACAGCGAATTCACCGATGGTCATCTTACTAAAAACGGTTGTTGGAGAACATAAGGAGAAGGGAAATTTTGAAAAAGCCAAAACGTGACATGTAGGGATTTTTTGATGTACGATTTTTTGATTTCGTGGATCACAATACGAATAAACAGAGAAGACCGAAGCAAATTCAATTCGCTTCGGTCTTCTCTGTTTATCAGATGATGAAATCAAAAAATCGTACATCAAAAAATCCCTACATATCATTTGGTCCCGGCGTAACGGTGATGGTTACCTTGTGCCCGCCGCGGAGCACGTCTATCGGCACTTTGCGGCCGATTTGTTTTTCGGTGAGCAGCTGATGCATGTCATCCACGGTAGCTACGGGGATGTTGTCGAAAGCCACGATGATATCGCCGGTATGTAACTGGCTGTTGTCATAGTTGCCGTCAGGAACGGTTTCCACAATGTATACGCCGCTTTGTGTGGTGAGTTTATTGGCGGCGATCATGCGGGCCGTGAGCTTCACCGGTTGAGCAGCGATGCCGAGCTGTGCGCGTCTGACTCTTCCGTGCAGGATGAGCTGACCGGCTATCTGGGCAGCGAGGTTGGATGAGATGGCGAAACATAGTCCCTGTGCGGCCGGTATCATAGCGGTGTTAACACCGATGATCTGTCCGAGGGAGTTGACCAGCGGTCCGCCGCTGTTGCCCGGGTTGAGTGCCGCGTCGGTTTGAATGACGTTGTCGATCAGCCTGCCGTTGCTGGCGCGGAGCGTGCGGCCCAACGCACTGACCACGCCGGCAGTAACGGTGTATTGCAGGCCCATGGGATTACCGATGGCGATAGCGATCTGTCCTACCTGTAAGGCAGCAGAATCCGCGAAAGACAAAGCTTTTAGCCCGGTTTCATCAATTTTGAGCACCGCAATATCAGTAGAAGGGTCGGCGCCTTTTATTTCTGCGTTGACTTTCCTGCCGTCAACAAAAGAAACGCGGATGCTTTCCGCCTTTTCTATCACGTGATTATTCGTGATGATAAAGCCGTCAGAAGAAATGATGAAGCCCGATCCCGAGCCGCCCTGCGTTTTTCTTTCCGGGTTGCGTCTGTCGTTGACAGGACGTTGTACTTCAATGTGTACAACGGATTCGGCGACCGTGCCTACCACACCGGTAACCGTTTGAGAATATGCATCCAGTAAACCGGCATCGTTTACCGGATGATGTGCTAAGAAAGTGAGTGCATTTTCCATAATGGATCAGGCGCTCAAATATGCATCCAGAATAAATTTCCGCCTTTTTGGCAAGGCACGCCCGAACATGCTGCCAGATTGGTCAGGACGACTGTCAATTTTACTGATGACCGTTCAGGGAATAGAGGATCCAATAGAAGCCATATTTATCTTTCAGCGCCGCTATTTTACCGGCGTAAAAATCATGCACCGGCCTGGTCCGCTCGCCGCCGGCCGACAACTTCTCAAAAGCTTCCTCCAGTTCCTCGCCCGTATCGCAGGTGAGATTAATGCTGATATTGTTGCCGGAAGGATTTTCGCCCATATCTGAAGCCAGTAACAGCAGCGGTCCTTTGGTAATACTGCTGTGCAGCACATGGTCCTGTTTGTGGGCAGGCCAGTCTTTTGCCATAGGAGAATCCTTTACGATCTGTATAGTCAATTCACCACCCAGACAGGTTTGGTAGAACTTCATTGCTTCGGCACACTTGCCGTCAAAGTTGAGGTATACGTTGATCTGTGACATACCGTGGTTTTCTACAAAACTACAGCATGCTGCAAGATTGCGTCGGGGGGCGTTGCGACAATTTTAGGGGACATTACGACGCCGGGCGTCCCGGGGCTGAAGCCCTGGCTACGATTTGTTCAGGCTGTTTTGGGGAATGGTTCTTTCTTTACCTGTGGAATAACGATATTTTCAATGTTGTAGGTTATCCTCATAATCATTCAATGCATCGATAAGGTCTTCTGCGTTGCCGGCTGCTTTTTGGATAATGCCATCCCGGATGATCATATGCGTGGGATAAGATGTCACCTGTAGCGTATCGTTAAAGAATTGTTGTGTTACGGGAATGACGGCATAGTCGAATTGTTTCTTTTTTAGAAAAGCAGATAGTTGTTGCGGTGTATCAGAAGCAAGACTCAGGAAGACGATATCTTTTCTGTTTTTATTGTCCGCAACCAGCTGGTTAAGTCTGGGCATTTCATCTACGCAGGCTACGCAATGAACGAACCAACATTTCAGGACGACCGTCTTACCTGCGAGCGTGAGGCTGTCGTAATGTTTGCCGGTAAGATCGGTGAAGTCCATAGCGGGGAATTTTTTTCCCTCCCGTGCATAATCAACATACAATTGCGCGCCGGTCTGAAGAAGCACCTGCTTTGCCGAAGCGTTGGCAGACGCCGGCACCACGCAGAGCTGATAGCTGACAGCAGAATCAGTTGTTTTGAGCCGGAGAGGAAGGTAGTCGCCCGACCGGATAGCCTGAAAAAACGCGGCCCTGTCTATAGGAGCGAAGCTGGTATCAACGGCGGTGAACTTTCCATGAAGCCTGAGGTAGTCTCGTTGGTAGTATAAAAAACTCACCATGTCTTTCATGATACGATCTGCCGGGACAACCGGCTCTATTTTGTCGGCGTGGCCATTGGTGGAGCGGCAGGAGAGGATAAGTCCTGATAGCAGTAACGAAAGGAGAATAGCACGCATAAAAACGGGATATGTTATGGCTTTAAAATAATCAATTTTTAAATCCCGGAGAAGAAGCTCCCGGCTATGATTTGTTCTGGCTGTTTTTGGGGGACTAACGTCTCCCAACGCGTCAACAAAACGTTACCGTGGACTTCAGCCCCGGGATTTAAAATGATGCCTCCTCTTATGTTATGGCGTCTCTATCGACGCTACAAAAGGCGCTTTTCGTATATACGTGCTGTCTTCCAGCTGGCCGGTCAGGAAAACGGCCAGGTCTCCCGCGCGGATGCGGGGTGCGGAGCAGTCGCGCAATGATGCGCTGACGGCGCCGGTACCAGGTGTTTGCTCCAACAGCGGTATACGGACGAGCGTCCAGTTAGCTTCGCTGCGGCTGAGCAATGAGTATTCCTGTTGTTTGTCAGCGATCGTGTCGGGATACTGCTGTCGCATAAAAGCGGAGGCCTGCCGGCACCATTCGCTTTTGTCATCACCCGGAATATCTATGGACAAACCGGTCACCACGATGTAACGGGCAAGGTGATACGTTTTCATGGCCGCCAGTATATTCGCGGTGGCGCTGCTGAAGTTGGGCGGTAAGGCGCTGCCCTGGGTGCTGATCACAGCATCGCTGCCCTGTAGCCATGCTGAGACGGCATGCAGGTCCTGTACATCGCCCCGGATAACAGATACGGTGGGTGACGGGTGTAGCAGCGAAGGTTGTTGGGCGTAAAGTTTGTCCGGGTGCCGGACGAGCAATCTGAGGGCATATCCTTCGGATAACAGCTGTCTGATCAGGAATTGGCCAGCTTTGCCGGTGCCGCCTATAACGGCGATCGTTTTCTTCATAAACTTGTTTTAAGGGAAATAAAAACCAGGTACAAGACAACCTGAAAAGTGTCTTGTGTCTATAACCGGCTATGGTAGCGGTTATGCTGCGATGGTATTATTTTATGCAACAAGTTTGATGTTTTAAATATAGTCAAATCCGGGAAAAAATATATCTTCCGTTTATGGCTGTCTCGATTTATTATTCCGTTTTTGACACTCCGTTGTCAGAGCATCGTTTTGAGCGGTTGTTGGCTGTATTGCCGGAACAGGCGCGGCGAAAGGTGCTGAGGTTTTACCGTTGGGAGGATGCGCATGCCGCTCTTTTAGGTAAACATTTGTTGCTGCATGCATTTGAACAATTAGGCCGACAGGGCGACCTGGAGTCGGTATTGTATACGCCGGCGGGCCGCCCGTATTGGACGGACGGACCGGACTTCAATATTTCCCATTCCGGTAATATGGTGGTGTGTGCCGTGGATACCAGCGGCAGGGTGGGCATCGACATAGAACAAAACAGGGGCATCGATTTCCGTGATTTCAGGGAACAGTTTACGGAAAACGAGTGGCAGCAGGTGATGGGCGCTCCGGACCCGATGTGGCAATTCTATCAGTACTGGACCATGAAAGAGGCGGTGGCCAAGGCGAATGGCGTGGGCATTGTGGAATTGCCGGCAGTACATATTCTCTCCAACAGTGCGGTGGAGCTGCAGGGCTTCACCTGGACGCTGACCCCATTGACTTTACAGGAGACCTATGCCGGGCATCTGGCAACAGAAGCCAATCCGGCGTTTATTTCTATCGAAAAAATTACCTTCTGAACAGAACAAAGAGTTGCGTTACGGATGGTAACGCAACCCGGAATTGTCAGCAGTCAAATGTCCGAATAACAGTAGTAGTAGGACGAGTGACGCCAAAAGCATTCTTTTCCTGAATCGCTGTCAGTCTGGCCACTTTAATAGTGGTCAGTTTCATTTTTTTCTCATTTTTCTTTTTCATACTGTATCGATTTTATGTGATGAATAGAGCCGGTGGTAGCTTGTTGCTTCCGGATGGCGGACTGGGAAGCGTAATATTTGCTCAGGAAGTGATAGAGCACCAGTTCCTGCTTGCGCTGATTGGCGAGGAACAGGCGATTGAGGAACATGTGTATGTAGCTGGGGAGGAGGGCTCCTCTTTCGGGGAGCGGCCCGTAATGATGCAGTAGTTGCCGTATTTTTTCTGAGCGCTGCCGGAAGAAGGCCACCGCCTCCTCCACGCCATTACGCTCATCGTCGTGTGGATTCAGGATACTTTGTACTTTCCGCATCTCTTTGCGGTATTTATCGTTGAGCTGATGTAATAATGTTTTTTCTCCGCCAAACTCCCGGAAAAAGCCTTGTTGCAGATTTTCCATGAAAGCGGTTTTTTCGTCCGGCGTATACCCGAAGTCCTGCAACAGCATATCCGTGCCGCGCAGCGCCAGTTGCCAGCGATAGTCTTCTCCCTGTTCTTCGTCCAGCAGCCCGGTGATTTGCACCACCGCCTCACTGTCATAACAGAAAACCGTTTCGCTGAGCTCCATGGTGTTTTCGCCATAACGTTCTGTTTCCCGTTCATACGTGTCCGTTTGTACGCGGTATATCAGGGCTTTGCCGGAGAACTCCTGTACGGCGGCGTAGAACCGTTCCAGTACCGTTTTCCAGAAGTCGGGCTGCGTGCCGTGGTGAAAGCGGATGCGCAGGTGATGGTCCGGATCGGTGTAGCGGATAAAGAACCATTTATCGATCAGCGAGGCGTCTGTGAGTTGTTGCGCCAGCGGCTGCAGGGTTTCTTTCAGGAAATCTTCCGCGGTGCGGGTGCCGCAATATACTTTCAGGTACAGCCATTCACTGCCGGGCATAAACTGTCGCGGCGGGGGAGCTGTAGCTGAACGTGTATCCGTAGGGGTAGTTTTCTGAACGGCAGCGGTGTCATGTACCGGGATGATAAACTGATTGGTATGCCTGCCCTGCGGGCCTTCTATCCAGCAGTTTTCGGAGGTGCTGAGAAACTCCTGGATGGTGAGGGTACCGTTTTTGCGCAGCTGCCGTAAAAGCAGTTGCAGGGCAGCCTCCTGGGTAGTGTCTATCAGCAGTTCGTTGTCGCCTTCCACGATCGTTACATGGGAGGGTAGCTGCCAGCGGTTTTTGAAAGGCTGGAAAATGGCGATGGACGATTTTCCGCTGTCGAGGTCCGGCAGGTCTTTTTTATCCAGCTTCCAGGTGCATTTGGCGAGGATGATGTTGCGATAGCGTACCCGCGGGAAGAATGTTTCGCCGCCGGGGAGTAGCCAGTCCCAGCCGAGGTTGCCCAGGAAATCCTGGTATTGCAGTTCACAGAGGAATTTATACACTGGCAGGCCATTTCGATAGTTATGCGCAGTACTCATCCGTGGCACAACGATCTTATTCAGCTTACGGGACCGTAGTATGATGCGGCCTCGTTGTACGCTGATCATCAGGTCTGACAGTGGCAGCTGATGATCTTCGGGCACCTGTGAATTGGCGAGATATACGATTTCATAATCGCGCAGCTGCGGGCGCATTAAAATATTGCCGGTGCGGGCTTCCGGCAGGTGTACCACTTCCGCAAAGATTTTATCCGTTTCCTGCGCGGCTTCGCGGTCGAGGCAGGCTCTCACCTGTGCTGCCAGCTGCTCGTCGCCGTGACAGAAACGTCCCAGCAGATTAGCGGCGGAGGGGCCGGTGCAGCCATTCATTTCAAACAGGTAGTCGCCGGCATCTATGGCGGCGGCACTGGTGCCCAGCAGACTGCCCATCAGGTACATACTGTAAGGCAAGGCGGGCGTCTCTTTTTCCTGTAACGTATCCAGGTCTGCGTCTGTGAGCAGTATTTCGGTATGGTTGTCCCGCAGGCAACGGTACAGTTGCTCTTGCTGGAACCGTTGTAGCTTACTGGTGGGCCGGCCTGTGGTGGTATCGGCGCCGGCGATCATGATGTCGTCGGCCAGCGGCGTATGATCAGTATGATGTCCCAGATGGCTGCCATAGCCGATGCCCGCTTCCGGGTCCAGGGCGAGGGCAAGCGGGACTTCCTGTTCTTCATAACGGCGGCTGAAAGCCTGACTGAAATTTTCCAGGTCCGTATGGGGGCGGTGGCGCATCAGTTTACGCAGCCGCTCCACCTGGGCCATGATATCATGGACGAGGGTACGACTCAGTGTATTTTGGACTGTTGTGACAAACAGATCGGTCTGAATAAGGTCTTTTTCGCTGGTGTCGGGCACCAACGATTTCACCAGCGAATGTACGCGGCGGTATGCTTCGATACTGCTTTGCTGGTCTTGTAACAGGGACTGTATCTGGCCGAGAACGGATGGCCAGTCGCCGGTGTGCTGTAATGTTGCCGCGCGTTCGAGGAAACGCCGGAAGAACTGTTCGCCTGTAACGGTGGGTTCCAGTTCGCTGACCAGCAGTTGACTTTGCAACAGCTCTTCCGTGAAATCAGTGGCGTCGGCTTCAGTGATGCCGGCTGCTTCATCGATGAGGCTGTTGCGTATATCCTTCAGCGTGGTACCCCTGGCGGCCATATGTAGTACCGCGTCGAGGTAGTCGCTGGCGTTGACGGCCGTAAGGAAATAGTGCCGGAATTTGTTGGTCAGCTGATAGGCGGCATAACGGTAACGGCTACCTGATTTATATAAGGAGTTGTTAGGGTAGAAGAGGAGCTGCTCCCTGACTGCAGGGATAGCTGTGAAGGCGGTGACCAGTTCCGCCACATAGTTCATATCGAGCCGGCTTTGTTTGACGTGCTGTTGATAAGGACGCAGCCGGATGCCCGACTGCTCACTCACTGCGCCCGTGGCGCAGCCGGCAAACAGGCCATAGGGGGTACTGCGGCTGCTCATCCGCAACAGGTAGCGGTACAGGGAGTATACCATTTTATCATCTTCGTCTCCCTGTTCCCATTTCTCCAGTTCCTGGTATAGTTCCGGTGAGGCGATGTAGATAGCTTCACGAAGAAAAGGTTGTTGTAATAGTTGCCGGATATGTTGGGCAAGATGTGGGTGGGCCAGACTACCGGTGGTGTCTACCGGCAGGAGCGGTGTTCGGACAACATAAAAATTTTCAGCCTTGATCATGGTTTTCAGTACGCGCTTAAGTTATTGAAGGTAGCGGAAACGGGTACGAAAGGATATCCCGTAAAACCGGTAAATTTCATGTTTAAACAAATAAATTTTTAAAAATCACGTTTTTCCGTGAGCTATGGTTTCATGGTTTCTGCTTACATTTATCAGTATCCTGTAATCCGTAGAAAACCTGATTTAATCACCCTCAAAGTAGAATGTCTGTCCAAAATCCATTTATCTGTTTATCAATCATTCTTCTTTTATTTTTTATTTAAACCTATAAAAATTGTTTTATGAGAAAAACATTTGAAAAAAAGCTGGTGCTCAACAAGATTAAAGTAGCAAAACTGAATGGTTCCCAAAAGGGTAATATTGATGTAAAAGCGCCAACTTACACAGGATGCAGCCTGATGGCCAAATGTCCCGCTCCGTCAACTAAAGTGGGTTGCTAATAACAAAAAAACGATAGCTGATGAAAAAACAAGCTGAAAAAAGGCTCAGCCTGGGCAAGATCAAAGTATCTGACCTGAGCAAAAATATGCAGGCTACCGAAGCTGACAACCGCTCTGCTGCCTGCAACTCCCATCCACTCTCTTGTCTGAGCCAGGGAGCTCCTATATGCAGTGTAGATTCCTGCCGGTTTTAAACAATCATTTGTTTTTAAAAACGCTAGCTTATGAAAAAGCAAACTGAAAAAAAACTCAGCCTGGGCAAGATCAAAGTATCTGATCTCAGCAAAAACGTGCAGACAGCCGGTGTAGACAACCGCGCGGGTTCCATGAAGTGCGTAAGCACTGGTGCTCCCATCTGCAGTGTAGACTCCTGCTTGTATTAAACGGAATTCACGGATTACAGATGCCCCGGGTTCATGCCCGGGGCTATTATGTTTTAGGGTATGCATAACAACGCTGTTCACCACATTCTTAGCCCAGCGCTTTAGCCCTGGGAACCTTTATATTCAGGAACGATGGATTACATGGATTACAAAGACGACATGAACGCCGTGCTGGAAAATATCAGCCGGGAACTGGATGACTTTACTGCCAACGATAACAATGCCGGGCTTCTGGGAGGATATACCGGCTGCGCCTTGTTTTATGCGTATTATTATCAGCTTACTTCCCGTGATGAGCATCTGGACAAGGTGTTGTTTATTATACAAAAGAGCATTCAGGCTTTGTCTGAACAGCCGCTGAACGGTTCTTTCTGTGGCGGTGTGTCCGGCGTGGCCTGGTGTGTACAACATCTCACGCAGATGGGGTTCATAGAAGAAGATGATGTGGAAGATGCTTTCGGGGAAATAGACCTGATGGTAGCCGCCTTTATGGAAGAATCTTTGCTTGCCGGCAAAAACGATTTTCTACACGAGGGACTGGGCACGGCACTTTATTTTCTGGAACGGCCGCTGCCAGTGGCCACACCCATACTGGAGCGCTTTGTTGGTTACCTCGAACAATCGGCGCACCGCTTTCCTGCGGGCATCACCTGGAAGGACATGTTTTCCTCACAGAGCGAACAATACCCCAACAAGGATTTGTACAATCTTGGGCTGGCCCATGGCGTACCGGCTATCATTGCCATACTTGGACGGATATACGAAAAAGGCATTGCGCGCGACAGGGTGTTGCCTCTCATAGAAGGAGGCATTAGCTGGCTGATCTCCAACAAAAAAAGCCATGGCGGTGGCGCTGAATCATGGTACCCGGTATTGACAGAGGCATCAGGCGTTACGGTGGGCGACGCTCACAGTCGCCTCGGCTGGTGTTATGGCGATCTGGGCATTGCTTCCGCTCTGTTAGGGGCCGGAAAACGCCTGCAACGGGCAGATTACAACGAGATCGCACTGGCCATGCTGCGTGATATCGCGCAACACCGCGATGCCCAAAACGGGGCCGTGCATGACGCTTGTATCTGTCACGGTAGCGCAGGTGTGGCGCACATATTGCAACAGGCCGCTATAGACACCGATGACCCGGTCATAGAAAAAGCCGCTGAAAGATGGCTGCAAGTAACACTCAGCATGAATACCTGGAAGGATGGGCCTGCCGGGTATAAATTTTTTCATCACCCCGGTTATTACGACAGCTACAATGTACTGGAAGGTATTGCCGGCGTGGGACTGTCATTAATGGGTTTCCTTCAGCCGGAAGTTAAGCCGGGATGGAACAATAGCCTGCTGATTTCGTAAACTTTTCATGATACGTTTTCATCTTTCTTTTTTTTATAAATTACGGGTAGTAAATGAAATCTAAAACACACGGTTTACCCGGAGATGCCATGCCGATGCATGCCAACGTTACAGCAAATATGAAAAACCATGATCAGATTATACTTTGTGGATGATCATCCATTGATATTAGAGGGACTACGCGCTTTACTCAGTTATGAAAAAGATATAGAACTGGCAGGAGAAACAAGGACCGGGGAGTCTTGCCTTAATTTCCTGCTGCACCACCAGGCCGATGTCGTACTGCTCGACACCATGCTGCCCGACATTGCCGGGGCAGAATTATGTCACCTGATTAAAAAGAACCATCCCGACACGATGGTGCTGGGACTCAGCTACCATAAAGACGGCCGCGGCATTCAGGATATGATGGACAGCGGCGCCAGCGGCTGCCTGATGAAAAATGCCGATAAAGAAGAGCTGCTGAAAGCGATTCATGATGTCTATAGCGGTCACACCTACCTCTCCGCCGTATTGGCCGCCGAACTGCAGACCGCTGCCGGCGTAGCCCGCACAAGGGAGCTGCACATCACCAAAAGGGAAAAAGAAGTGCTCTGGCTGATCGCCAACGGACATACGAACCACGAAATAGCTGAAAAGCTGTTCATCAGCAGCGATACGGTAGACAGCCATCGCCGTAACCTGCTGGGCAAACTAAAAGCCCGTAACACTGCTATGCTCATCAAATGCGCGATCGACCATAAGCTGCTGACAACTTTTTGAAGAAATAAATTAAACCACTACCTTCGCACCGCAATGGTTTACCCCCTCCGTTGCGGTGCGGGGTGATTAAAAGGGAACACCGGTGTAAATCCGGGACAGTCCCGCTGCTGTAATTCTCTATAAACGCCTGGGCAACCATCGGGCCACTGTTGAAAATTCAATGGGAAGGCCGCTCAGCGCAGAGATAAGTCAGAATACCTGCCATGCATTTGTTTTTTTAAGCCTTCGTGGAATGAGGCTTGGAAATGAGTCATGTTGCAGGACTGACACCTGCTATTATCTACCTTGATTTTATTTCCTGTTACGAAGGCCGTTGGATGAACTATCAAAACGGTGAATTAACATGCGTATCCCCCTACTGAGGAGTACCCTGTATGCAGTGCTCGCAGGATGTCCTATTGTGTCTGTGATAGCACAGCAGCCATCCGACAGCACCCGCACCAAAGACCTGCGGGAAGTGGCCGTCATTGCCCCCCGGGGCGGTAAGGAAATAGCACCCGGGCAACAGCTGAAAGGGGCGGAACTACAGCGGCTGAATGCGCAGTCTGTAGCAGACGCACTGCGCTTCTTCTCGGGTATCCAGATAAAGGACTATGGCGGCATCGGTGGCCTGAAAACAGTAGACGTACGCAGTATGGGCACCAACCATACCGGCGTGTTCTATGACGGAATTGAACTGGGCAACGCCCAAAACGGCGTGGTAGACCTGGGCAGGTTCTCGCTCGACAACATGGAGGAGATCACCCTGTATAACGGTCAGAAAAGCAGCATCTTCCAACCGGCAAAAGACTATGGCTCCTCAGGGTCCATCTATCTCTCTACCCTCAAACCCCGTTTCGCACAAGGAGAAAAAAGACACCTGAGAGGTACTTTTAAAACCGGTTCCTTTGGCCTCGTCAACCCCTCGATACTATGGCAGGAAAAGATCAGCAACCGCGTGGCAGCGTCTTTTAGCGGAGAATGGACCAACGCCAACGGCCGCTATAAATTCCGCTACCGGAAAACAGATGCACATAACCCTGCCGCCGGATACGATACAACCGCTGTCCGCAAAAATGGCGATATCAACGCCTTCCGGCTGGAAGGCAGCCTGCATGGCGTGATGGACCGCGGCGAATGGAGCTCCAAAATATATTTCTATGATTCGGAACGCGGCCTGCCCGGCTTTATGGCCAACAACCTGTTCAAACACGTGGACCGCCAATGGGACCGTAACTTCTTCGTTCAGTCTTCCTGGCGTAAAGATATCTCCCCCAGATACAGCCTGATGCTCAACGGTAAATACGCGTACGACTATACGCATTACCTGGCGCCGGATACTGCCTACTATACAGAGAACTGCTACTACCAGCAGGAAGTGTACCTGTCGGCGGCCAATCAGTTTACCGTCACTAAATGGTGGAATGTGGGACTGTCGGGCGACTTTCAATGGAACAAACTGAATGCGGACCTGAAAAATTTCTCCTATCCCCAGCGCTTTACCACCCTGGTAGCACTGGCCACATCGGTCAACTTCCAGCGTTTCAGCGCACAGGCCAGCCTGTTGAACACCAACATGAACGAACAGGTGAAACGTAATGCCGCGTCGCCTTTCCGACAGGAGCTGACACCGGCAGTTTTTGTATCGTGGCAGCCGTTCAATAAAATACCGGTCACCTGGAGATCTTTCTATAAGCGCATTTTCAGGATGCCGACCTTTAATGACCTCTACTATACGGATATCGGCAACTCCAACCTGAAACCCGAGTTCACAACACAGTACAATACCGGCCTTACCTGGAATCATACCTTCCACGGGAAAGTATTGCAGGAGATAGGCATGGAGACAGACGTATACTACAACGAAGTGACCGACAAGATCGTGGCGGTACCGGGCGCCAGTCAGTTCCGCTGGACCATGATGAATCTCGGCTTTGTGAAAATCAAAGGCATAGATGTAAAAGCCAGAGCGGCATGGCAGGTGCTGGAAGAGCTGCAGGTGACCACACGTGCTACCTATACCTACCAGGAAGCCCGCGATTACACCGATAAGTCAGATTCGTTTTACGGCCATCAGATCCCCTACATCCCCTGGCACAGCGGCTCGCTGATCATAGGCGGCCTGTACAAAGCCTGGGACGTAAACTACAGTTTTGTGTATACCGGCGAACGTTACAATGCAAAGGCCAATATACCGGAGAACTATGCACTGCCATGGTATACCAGTGATGTATCGCTGGCGTATGCACGCACGGTTAATAAAACCCGCTTCCGGCTTACGGCGCAGGTCAATAACCTGTTGAACCAGTATTACGATGTGGTGATCAACTACCCGATGCCGGGAAGGAACTTCAAATTTATTCTCTCTGTAAATATTTAATGAAGATGATTAAACAATTACGTTTTATCAGGACCGCTGCTGTGTTGACAGTGCTGGGAATGGCGGGGTGTCGTAACGGGGATTATATTGTGCCGCCCGTGGTAACGCCCGTGGATACACCGGTTGCACATCAAAAGTACAAAGGTTTTTATCTCCTCAATGAAGGTAATATGGGGAGCAACAAATGTACCCTCGATTTCTTTGACTTTACCACCGGGGTGTATAAGAAAAATATCTATGCAGAAGTGAATCCTAACGTCGTAAAGGAGCTGGGCGACGTGGGTAATGATATCAAGATATACGGCAGTAAGTTATACGCTGTCATTAATGTGTCCAACAAGGTGGAAGTGTTGGATGCTGCGACGGCCAGGCGTATACAGCAGATCGATCTGCAAAACTGCCGTTATCTTGCATTTGCTAACGGGAAAGCCTATATCAGCTCCTATGCTGGCCCCGTAGTGATAGACCCACGTTCACCGCTGGGTATTGTGGCAGAAGTGGATACCGCCACGCTGCAGATCACCCGTAAAGTGGAAGTAGGCTACCAGCCGGAAGAGATGGCCGTGATAGGCAACAAACTGTATGTGGCCAATTCCGGTGGTTATCGTCCGCCGGACTACGACAGTACGATATCCGTCATTGACCTGACGACGTTTAAGGAGATCAAAAAAATCCATGTGGACATTAACCTGCATCGGTTGAAAGCAGACAGCGACGGCGATTTGTACGTGACCAGCAGGGGAGACTACTATAGCAGGCCTTCCGCGCTGTATGTGGTGGATACGAAGACCGACGCGGTCAAAAACCGCTTCGCCGTTGCCGCGAGCAATCTTTGCATCGCCGGGGACACGGCCTATCTGTATGGTTCTGAATACAGCTACAATACTGCTTCCTGGAAGATTAACTACGCCATGGTGAATGTGAAAACAGAGACCCTGCTGTCCGGCAATTTCATTACCGATGGTACGGAGAGAAATATTAAAATGCCTTATGGTATCATGGTAGATCCCGAAACCAAAGATATCTACGTAACAGACGCCCGTGATTATGTGTCTCCCGGTACGCTCTATTGTTTCGATAAAACGGGCAAAAAGAGATGGTCGGTGATTACCGGTGATATCCCGGCGCATTTTGTCTTCCTTCCTGCAAAACAATAAAACTCAACCATGATGAAATACAAACTTTTACCAATTTCTGTGCTGGCAGTGCTCCTGGCCGGTAGCTGTTCCAAGTCTGATGATACGCCAACGGCCAAGCCAGACGTGTCTGTCAACGTTCCGCAAGGTGGCGTGACGACCGCCAATATGAAACTGGTGCGTGTATCCGCTACCGTAAAAAATGAAAACGCCTCTACTTCCTTTGTGTGGAAACTGGGTAATGATACCATTGCTACCACGAAAGAACTCGTGTATGCTTTCACCAAAGCAGGTGACTATACCCTCACTTTCCTTGCCAAAAATAGTGTTGGTGAAGAACGTGTAACCGTTCCTGTTAAAGTGACGGCGGGCAAGTATACCAATGGTGTTGCCCGTGTGTTTGATTACTTCCCGGCTCCGGGCCAGTTTGTGCATGAACTGCCGAAATGGGAAGCTGGCGATGATCAGGCGAAGATGACGGCTAAAGCTGAAGAGTCGCTGAAGACTGGTACGATGATCCATCTCGGCGGTTTCGGTGGTTATGTGGTAATGGGATTTGACCATACCATTGTGAACGTACCGGACTCTTTCAACTTCAAAGTGCTCGGTAATGCTTTCGCCCAGTGGTCTGAAGCGGGTATTATCGAAGTGGCCTATGACGCCAATGGCAATGGCCTGCCGGATGATGAATGGTATGAAATCGCCGGTTCAGAATACAAGAGCCCTAAAACCATCCACGACTATAAGATTACCTATTTCAAACCGAATGAAAACAAAACACCAACACCCAATAATGATTATAAATGGCTGACGGATACCACTTACATCCGTTGGAAAGACAATCAGGGCAAATCCGGTTATCTCTCACGCAACCAGTTCCACCTTCAGCCCTATTATCCGCAGTGGAAAGGCGACAGTATCACGTTGACGGGTACACGCCTGACAGATGAAAATGTAAAAGACCAGTCCGGAAAAGGAAGCTTTTATGTGAGTCCGGCATTCCCATTCGGCTATGCTGATAACTGGCCGAACAGTGACCCCAATGCTGGTATTAAAATCAACTGGGCAGTGGACAAGAAAGGTAACTCCGTGCGTTTGCCGGGTGTGGACTTTATTCGCGTGTATTCCGGTATGCGTGCAGAAGCTGGTTGGGTAGGTGAAATTTCTACTGAAGTTATCGGTGTGACTGACCTCAATTTGTAGGCTGTTTTTATACAGAAAAATATTTCAGGGCCCGGGGAGATTTCCCCGGGTTTTTTATTGGATATGATGGGAACTTAACGTACGTTTGTAAAGCAACTGGTTGTTCTGTTCATGCAGAACATTAAAAGGGAATCCGGTGTAAAACCGGAGCTATCCCCGTAGCTGTAATCCTGCCCGCCGGCTGTTCCCGGCGATGTTTTTCCGGAGTATGCTCCATACCACTGTCTGCTGTTGCAGATGGGAAGGTTTCCGGAAAAGCAGGAGAGCCAGAAGACCTGCCAGCTGTAGTTACCATTCGTCGCTTTCGGGTGAAAGGCTGTAGAATGTAGGCCTGCCGGCTTTATATTCACGTATTTGTTTTTTTTGTTTCACCTGCGTGCGGGTACGGGAAAGAAAACCTGTACTGTTTCCCGGGCTGTCTTAAATGCAGCCACTGTAGCAAATTGTTTTTGAGTGAAAAACAAAATGGATAACCCTTGCCTCCTATGAAGGATCGGATGCCCTATGATGTGTTCATTTTTTATTAAAAATAACCACACAATTTGTAAACTATGAAATCAATCAAGTGTTTGGCCCTGGCGGCCTCGCTGTTAATCCTGTTTGCCGCCTGTAAAAAAGAAAATGCCGACTCCGGATTAGGAGTGCTCACCAAAGAAAGTGCTGAATCTGTACACGGCCTGAAACTATTCGGGAAATATGAAAACGGCTTCCTGATGGTACATGAAGGACAGTATGGTGTCAACAACGGCGATCTCTGGTACTATAGCTATGACAGTAATAAAGTAGCGAAAGACATTTACAAAGCAGAAAACCCCGGTAAAAATCTGGGCCCTACTACCTCCACACTGCAGTTTGCTACTATCTACAACAACAAGGTATATATGGTGGCGAAAGTTGGTGGGCCGCTGGTGGCCACCGATGCGCATAGCCTGGTGGAAACAGGCAGGATCACTAATCTGCCGCAGAGTGAAGGTTATGCTTTCGTAGGCGTAGATGCCACCCGGGGCCTGCTGAGCGCGGTGGACGGCGTATACCGCATCAATCTGTCAGGACCGTCCCTCGGTACTAAAGTATCCGGTATCAATGGTCCTGCGGGCGATATGCTGCTGGCAGGCAGCTACGTATTCGTGATGACCAAAGACGATGGAGTAGTGGCGCTGAATGTGTCCGACTACAGCATAGCGAAGAAATTTGGTATCGGCGACGCCGGCTTCGCCCGCACCAATGACGGCACCGTTTGGGTAACCGGTAAGGACTCGCTCGTAGCCATCAATCCCACTTCTCTAGCCATGTCCCGCGTGAAGCTGCCTTTTACGACTACTAACCCATGGGCTTATCTGTCCTGGCGCTCCGGTTCACTGACATCCGATGGATCAGCAGTATTTGTTGCGGCCCGTCAGTCTACCGGCGGTATCGGTGGCGACATCGAGTACGGCGGCACACAACTATACCGTTATGTGCCGGGGAATGCGGCATCCCTTTCATCACCTTTCCTGACAGTGCCTGCCGGTCAATATTTCTACGGTTCTGCCGTACGGTACAATGCAACACGTAATGAACTGCTGGTGATCACGCTCACCGACCAGTTTGGCGCCAGCAACGATAACCGCTGGTTGATGTATGACGCCAATACTGCTGCATTGAAAGAAACAGTGCGGTATACAGGTTATTATTTCCCTGCACTTCCGGTATTTTATTGATCACGTTCCTTCTTTTTCCTCAAACCTTACAACATATGAAAATTTCCTATCTGCCGGCATTCGCACTGGCCACCTTGTTTTTCTCGCCTTCCTGCCGCAAAGATGCTTTGACGGATACGGCGAATACGGCTGAAGCAGTATCCCAACGCACTGGTATTGCCGGCAATGTGGCCATCCGGCCCGCCACGCTGACCAGCAGTCCCCTTATCAGCACCGTATATACGTACATGCCGGCACCGGGACAGTACACCAATGAATCCGGACTGGGTTCTGTTACCGCAGCACAGGCGCTGGTGGGCAGTACCACTAATATGGTCTCGCTCGGCGGCTACGGCGGGTATATCGTGTTCGGGTTCGACCATTCCGTGGTGAATGGCACAGGAGCCGACCTGGGTATCTACGGTAACCCGTCCGGCCCTACCTATCAATGGTCGGAGCCGGGCATTGTGATGGTAAGCCAGGATATCAATGCCAATGGTATTCCTGATGATCCGTGGTATGAGCTGGCGGGCAGCGAGTACAACGCGGCCGGTACCATCAAAAACTACCAGATCACGTATTACAATCCACATGCTGCGGGCACCAATGTGAACTGGAGAGATAATCAGGGTAACAGCGGATATGTGCAGGCCAATGCATTTCATACCGCCAATAACTACTATCCGGCCATGGCGCCCAATCAGGACTCTGTCACCTTTACCGGTACCAAACTGGTGAATACATTGGTGTCCGGCGGGATACTCACCAACCTTGCTTTCGCATGGGGATACACCGACAGCTACTCGGGCGAGTTTCCCGCGCTGGGATATAATACGGTGGATATTTCGAACGTTGTGAATGCCAGCGGTCAACCGGTAACGCTGAATGCCATTGATTTCGTGAAAGTGTATACTGGGCAGAACTGCAATGCAGGCGCCATGTTGGGCGAGATCTCCACAGAAGTGAAAGGAGCGCGCGACCTGCACCTGTAAACAATCAAGTTTCCGCTTTCATCAAAAACGGCAAATCTTTGCTTATCAGAACGTAGCCCAGGGCTTCAGCCCTGGGTTGCTGATAATTCATCGATGAATGCCGCCTGTTGTGAATTGATCATTTTCTTAGCGGTCTCGGCATCGAACCAGCCAGCCCGGTCGATTTCGGGAAACTGTTTTTTTTTGCCGGAACGCGGTGGCCATTCTATCTCAAATAGATTGCCGACGATGGTTTCGTGGTTCAGGTCACCTTCGGTGGCCCAGCAGAGCACCTGCTTGCCGCCTTTCTGGGTGATGGGCTGAAGGGGAATGAACGTCCCTTCCGGCCGGTAGCCGGTTTCTTCTTCAAACTCGCGGATGGCCGCCTGCAGCGGCGCTTCTCCCGGTTCTATTTCTCCTTTGGGTATGCTCCAGTGTCCGGCATCTTTTTTAACAAAGAAAGGCCCGCCGGGATGTACCAGGAAGTATTCCGTTGTGTCGTTGTTTTTTCGGTAGAGCAGAATGCCCGCACTTTGTTTCATATGATCATGATATGAGGGGTCCGTTACCTGACAACGCCGGAAACAGGGACTTACTGCCGTGAGGCTTCCCGGCATTTGATGCCGGCGAGTTTCTCCTGCATCCGTTGCAGTCTCTCTGCCAGCGGGAAGTCTCCTTTAATTTCCAGTACCGGTATTTTCAGTTGCCCGATCCAGTCTTTATGGAGGGTAAGGCTTCTGCTGGGGAAGCCGGGTTCGTCGTACCGGGATGCCCAGGCGAGGAAATCGGCGTTGTGTTGTTTGAGCCAGGGATCGGATTCCAGCAGGGAGCCATAGCGTTGTTTTTCCCGCAGTATAAGGCGTTGCATCCGGATATCCGGGGGCAGCCAGAGGAATACGGCAAAGTCAAACGATTCAAACAGGACCGGGTCCCACTTAAAGATAGAACCTGCCACCACTACTTTATCGTGGCTGTGGAGGTCTTCGAGGAACAGTCTGTTCCGTTCTGCAGGGTCGCGCCTGGTTTCGTATGGCCGTTCGGTTTTGAGCCAGTAGTAATTGTCCGCCTCAAGATGCTCGTAACCGTTTTCTCTGGCAAATGTTTTGGCCAGGGTGCTGGTGCCGGCACCGGAAGCTCCGAAAATAATGATCTTCATTTTTGCTGGATATTCTTTGGGTGTTACAATCGGGTATAACAAATATACTCATATCTTTTTTTTATCATGATAGTGATCATGATAAGCTGAGCGAAAATAAAATGGCGAGGCCGGAGCCTCGCCAGGTTGCTTCAAAATTGAAACTAGTAGGATTAACAATTCGGGGGTAATTCAACAGTCAAAAAACTCATGACAACCTTAACACAAATTCAATACTTTTTTGGGGCTATTAGCAGTGTCTGTACAGGGTCAGTACAGGCATGGACCTGGATTGGACCGGTCCATGCGCCGTAGCTGTATCCCTGGGGGGACATTGCATCAATGAGGATGGGGCTTTTTCTAACAAACTTTTCCTCGGTTTTTAACACATTCCTTTAAACAACTTTTGGGCTGTAACCACTACCTGCTGCGGTCTCCGGTTCTTGCCTCCTTGCCGGACCATCAGCCGGGTGAATTCGCTGGACAAAAGGCCTCTTAAGCGGTCTTTCCTGCAGATCCATTTCGGATGGTTTACGGACGCAAAATTACCAGTAGGTTCATAATCAGTCAACTGCGTAATTACGCAGGTTGTGATATTATTTTTACTTTTATGATAAAAACGAATGGATCCTGATAAGCTGGGGCATTATTCCAAAACATTTATTACTGACGTACCGGCCGACCTGAGCAGTCCGGAAGCACAGCATTTTAAGCAGATCATCCGGCGGTTTCCGGATGAGGCGATTTATATCTATTCGTTCAAAGAGAACCGCATGTTATATGCCGATGGCTGGGAGCCGCTTCTCGGCTACCGGGATGATGAAATGACCATGATGACGTTCGTCAACATCACGGCGCCGGAATATGCTCCCTTCTCCAATGAGCTGAACGACAAAGCGTTGATGTTTCTGCATAACAAAACAAAAGACCTCGAACAGTACAGCTTTACCATAGAACTGAAAAAGATCCATAAAGACGGTACCCATGTGCCGCTGATTACCAAGGTAGGCGTCTTTGCCACGGAAGAAGGAAGGGTAACGGCCATCATCGGGCATTCCCAGAAGAATGAAAGTATTCAGCTGGGCAACGTGATGCGCTACGCCGCCTATGGCCCGGAAAAATCGGCTTTTGAAGAAGAGCTCAATAAACAACTGTTCCGGCACTACGCTATTTCAGAAAAGGAAAAAGAAGCCCTTTCACTGGTAGCGGAGGGCTTTTCCTTTAAAGAGATCGCTGCCCGGTTTGGGGTGTCCCAGTCGGCCATTGAAAAACGGATCATCCCGATGTATAAACGTTTCGAGGTAAAGAGCCTGACCCACCTGATCAGCTTTGCATACGCAAATCATATTCTGCCTTAGCAGCAGGCGCCTGGCTATATAGCTGGAGATTGAGAGACAGCAGTTTCTCTTTCTCCACGCCGATACCCGTCAACATATCCTTCCATCTTTCCGACAATTTCCTGGAAGCGTCATCATCTCCCAATACCCAGATCACATTGGTCTGGCGGAGTACTGTGCGGTTTATATCGTTGGTAGAAAAGGTATCGACAAAGCTGAGGAACCGTTCGGGTGTAATAATATCTTCCTTGATAGGGTCTCCCGGGTTAATATCATCAATCACCAGAATAGAAGCTTTCCGCCAGGTCCATAATACGTTGGCCGCGCTGTCATCGTCATGTTCAAAGAACATGCAGTACAGCTTCATGGCGGAGGTGTATACGGCCGACTGGTGGCGGATGGACAGTTCTGTGGCGATGCCCACGCTCAGGCTTGTTTTACCGCTGCGTTTGGGGCCGAAGAGGAACAGGTGCATGCCCTGTTCTTCGTTGTCCAGAAAACGGCGCACCAGCGCAATGTCTCCTTCCGGGATATGTTCGGTGCTCCACTGGCTCAGCCTGAACTGGAAAGGATAGGAGGGCACCTGCAGGTACATTTTCGTGAGATACCAATAATAGGCAGGATATAGCACCAGTACCGTTAATACCAGCAGGGCGATCAGCGCTGTTGTCGTATAGGCGCAAAGGATAGATGCCATCAATGCGCCGGACCAGAAATACATCAGGTCAGTAATGGTATCAAAAGCGATGTTGCCCCATGCCGGCTGGAAGACGTAGCTGCTCCTGGATTTGCGCGACAGCAGCGGCCCGAGGAAGTTAAAGATTTCAAATGTGAGCCAGAAAAGGCTCACCGCCATTGCAGCGTATAGGGAAGCCCGTTGTTCGGGGAGATGTCGCTTCAGGATAAGATAACCTACGAAGGTAGGGATGAAGCCGAGGGAAAAGTGGCCAAACTGATTAGCCAGCCAGGTATAAGTCAGCGTAACTCCGCGGTAGGAGTCTTTGCCGATCAGATCTGCTTTGAGTTGGCGCACGATGTCTTTGCCTGTGATCACTTTTTTCATGAGTAGCCTTGGGTATTAGGGGACGGCGTTGTGAAGGGCAAATATAATATGTTCCCGGAAAATGAATCTTTGAAAGAATACTGTAGCTTTGGTTCCCTATGGCAAAAAAATATAGTCAGCTCAGGGCCGGTCTGGTGATGGCCCGGGCTAGCCTGATTGCTACCCTGCGTAGCCCTACTTCGGTTGTATTCGCCCTATTGTTTCCCATCATTTTTGTGACGGTGTTCGGTGCAATGGTTGATAACACAGCGGTGAAAATCCCGGTGGCCATTGCGCCCGGCAGTGATACCAGCAGCCCTGTATACCGCGCTGTAAAAGAGATCAGCATCTTTAGCCTCTCCAAAGAAACAGATTCACTGGCGCAACTCAAAGCCCTGAAAAAAGGACGCATCGCCGGCATCATCCGCATACCCGCACCGGTAATGGCTGCCCCGGTGCCGCAGTATGGCCTCACCCTGTTCAGCTCCGGCGCGGTGGCCGACAAACGGCCGCTGGTACAGGCTGCGTTGCAGGAGGTGACCAGCCGTATCAATCAACAGGTGTTGCAGGGCCAACCGGTAGCGGCCAAACTGGACGTGGTAACGATACCCGGCCGCGTATACCGGCAGATCGATTTTATCCTTCCCGGTCAGCTGGGCTTCTCTTTGCTGATGGCGGGCGTATTCGGTTCTGCTTTTCTGCTGTTTAACCTGCGGCATACGCTGGTGCTGAAACGTATTTTCGTGACGCCTATCAGCCGCGCTTCGTTGTTGTTTGGCGAAATGTTGAGCCGGCTGGTGTTTCAGATCATCTGCTTTATCATCATCACCGCACTGGGCTATTTCGCATTCGATTTCACCCTGGTCAATGGTATCCTTACTTTCCTCGAAATGTTGCTGCTGTCGGTATTCGGTCTGGTGATCTTCACCGGGATCGGCTTTATGATCAGCGGCGTTATCCGCAACGAAAGCTCCATTGCGCCGGTGGCCAATACCATCACGGTGCCGCAGATATTGCTGTGTGGCCTCTTTTTCCCGGTAGAAAACTATCCGGTATGGCTGCGTACTTTCTGTGAATACCTGCCCCTCACTTTCTTCGTGGACGGCCTGCGGAAGATCGCTTTTGAAGGCGCACATATATGGCAGGTGCCCGTAGAACTGGGCGGCTTAACCGTATGGGCCGCTATTGTCGCCGTGCTCTCAGTGAAGATGTTTAAATGGGAATAACCCCTCTAAAGGGAATGACGAATGACGAATGACGAATGACGAATTGAGGACTCACTCCCGCAAAGGTTATTAAATAACCTGGCGATAAGGAAGCTCTCAATTCGTCATTCGTCATTCGTCATTTTTAATTGGTTTCGAGTTCATTCATGGAAGGCAGCTTTGGAAACGGTGCATGTGGCTCCCGCTGGTACCAGAATACTACGCTGCTGATATCAGACTGCTGTGGCAGGTAACGGCCGCCACTGCGCCAGCCCAGGTCCTGAATGGTTACCCGCAGCTCTTTTTCAAAGCGGACAGGGTCCATGATATGCCAGCGGTACAGCCCGAACCGTTGTTGTGATTTATACAGTCCGTCAGGACGTATCACCTGCGGCAGGCCGGCATAAGGCGTAGAGAACTCCTGATATTTCCCTTTAACGTCGAAATTATAGGAGCCGCAGAAATAGTCCTCTGTGCCGGTACCGCAGATGGTAGGATATTTACCATCGCCGTCCATAAAAAATTTAATCTCGCCTTCTCCCCACCAGCCGTTGTTATTAACGCCCCAGGCAAGATAAGTACCTACATATTGGCCTTTCCCGCGGATACCATCTACCAGGGTATAGCTGGCGTCTTTTACGGGATTGCTGCGCCGGAACTGCGCATGGAAATACCCTGCGTCTTCAGGAACGGTTGTCAGCGTATAGTCGATCTGGTAATACAGCGTCATTTTTTCGGTATGGATATTTTCCATGGTGATCCGGCATTTTTTCCGGAACGGCATGGACCAGTAGCAGTTGAAGGCGCTGCCGGGATTAACGCATACCGCGAGGGAATTGAGATGTGCATATTCACCCCATCCCATGCCAAAGAAATCACCCACCGGCACTTCCACGGAAGGGGTGGTTTCATCGTCCCAGTAGAAGCGGAGAATACTATAGCGCCAGTTGCCGGTAGGAGTCATCCAGATGTGCTGGATAGCGCCGGAGCCGTTGATCTCGGCCAGCGTAACGGTTTTACCCGGTTCTATGAAGATGTAGGGATTCACTTTCCAGCCCTGTCCCAGTTCTCTGGCAGCGTGACTGGCATTGCCCTGCTCCAGCGTGGCCATACCGCCTTTGCCGGCTTCACCGGTGAAGTTCTCCGGACTGATAGACCGGGTTTTGGCGTCTGACAGCCGGGAAAGATTGCCCATGTTCATGTCAAGGCCATTAAAAGGTTGTTGGGTATAGGCCGACAGCTGTGCACAGGCTGCAGCCAGCAGAAAGAAGAGTTTTTTCATGTCGTGGAATTTAGCGTTTTGCAGCAGTCTGATTAAAAGTAAGGTTAAACGTTTTAGTATGCAAGCGCTATGCAGATTTTTTTATGAATGGTATGCAATACCTTTGCGGCCTTTCCGTTAAACTGCATGACGAAACTGAACGATCGTATGTACCGTATTGCGTTATATAGTGTGTTATGTTTACTGCTGGTGATGATCAGTGCCTGTAATATCAAAACAGACCTTTATCAGCACTACTGGACCATGGACGTGAACAGTTATATGAACTACAGGGAGCATGTGGTGAGCCAGGAACCGATTACAACGCTGCCCTGTAAGATGATTGATAAGGTGCGTGATTTCCGCTACGGAGATTTGCTGTTTTCGGACGATTCCCGTGATACCACCGGGGCTGCCGGTGGCTGGGGTAAAAGCATTTCTTTTTTGTTTGACGATGAAGCCCGTACCGGTAAAGCAGGTGTGGAAATTGTGGAAACCAACCTCGCTGCGAGTCCGCGCAATGCGGAGATGGTAACGCGACTGATGGCGCTGCTGGGAACTAACGTTGACCGCTATACGGACGGAAAAGACAGTGTATATATCTGGACCGGTAAACCTGCCAGCGGGCATACGGTCGTGTTCTCCCAAAATCACGGCGGCGGCACTGCTGCCGGTTATGTTACTTCCCGCTTATTTATGATCAAACAATCGGTGTTGATCCCCGCTACCGCTACCACCGCGCTCGATAAGATGGTCAATACCCTGACAGCAAACAAGTATTCAATTACGAATGACGGATTACGAATGACGAATTGAGGGATTCGTTATAGCCAGGATAGTTAATAACCTTCCCCGGCGTGGGTCCTCAATTCGTCATTCGTCATTCGTAATGAACTAGCGGTGCGCGATAAACACCGGCACCTGATGGGCGCGCAGTGTATCCTCCACAAAGCTACGCCGGAATACCCTTGACAGCAATGAACGGCCATAAGCACCGCAAACCACCATCGGATGCGGGATGTCACTCAGCCAGGTGTTGAAATACCTTTCGGGAATGGTATTGATCGACCCGGTACTCAGATTAGGAAAATGATACTGTACCAGTTCCATAATGCCTCCGGTATCCGGCGGCGGTGCGCCATCGGTATGACTGTACAGCAAGGTGGTCTTTAAACTGCACAATTGAGGGAACAACCAGGCAAAACTTTTGATCGCATATACGGAAGAGGCGCTGCCGTCGTATGTCAGGATCAGGCTTTCCGGGAAAACGGCGTCTTCGGGAACAGCGATCAGCGGGCAGGCCGACTGATGCAGGGCGCTGCCCAGAAAGCCGCCGGGCCCAAAGAGCAGGTCTGCATAAAATTTCTCACTGCTCAACAACATCAGGTCTGAGAAGAGCGACTCTTTCCGCAGCAACTTCAGCGCATACTCCTGCAGGTCGTGGTGTACGAGGTGATGGATGTTATACTGCCGGCAGTATTCCCTGAAAGTCTGCACGCTTTGCTCAATAGAAATAGCGGCATAGTTTTCTGTCAGCGGTATAAACAACGAGGTGTAGTTGAGATTGGCGGTCAGGTCCAGCTCCGGTAAAAACACGCCGCAGAGGGTAATGGGCTCCAGTTCGTGCATTTTCCGGGCAAACCGGAAGGCGCCTTCCGGGAAGTGGCCGTCGTCTACGGCCAACAGTATCTTTTTCATCTGGCATCGTTTACAAGACACTGAAAAATAACCTGTAACAAAGGTCGTACGCGCCCTGGCGGGAGGCAATGACGGATATCATTGAGGTGACTGATCCCAGTCATAAATAAGCAAATGCCGCTTCCCTAATTTGTGCCGGATTACTATAAACAACGGACGATGAAGGACAAGTTGGAGGAACTGCGGGCACAGCAAGAATCACGTAAATACCTGCTAAAGGTCCTGGAAGACGAGAACATATGTTTTAAGCTGAAGCTGGCCCGGATTTTATCAACAGACTTTGACCGGAGGGAGCTGGGGCGGCTGGAATATTTTCAGAGCCGGTTCCTGAAGATGGATGAACAAATAGCCCTGCTGCGCCATGAAATCAGTGAGCAGCAGGGCGTACTGGCATCAGTTCAAACCACAACGGGGCTGAAAGAAGCCACCGTGTCGGAACTGATGATGGAAAGAAGATTTACCACCGTGCAGCAGCATTTTGATATGCTGGACGCTGACTTCCGTCATTATCTGCGGCAGTCTTTCCCGCTGGTTTAAGCCAGGATACCGGCCAGTTTTTTTTCATTGAGGATCACCACGGCGCCTTCTTTTATCTCGATCAGTTGCTCATCACGGAAATCGCTCAGGGTACGGATCAGCGACTCGGTGGCGGTACCGGCGATGTTGGCCAGGTTCTCCCGGCTGATATTGATCACCAGTGGCGTATCCTTGGGTGGATTATATTTTTTAAGCAGATTCAGTAAGGCCTCTGCTACTTTTTTGCGCAGGGAGTTGTAGGCCAGGCCCAATAACTGCTGCTCTTTGTCGCTCACATTTTTGGCCAGCATCCTGATGAGCTGGGTGGCCACTTCATGATTGTTGTTCAACAACTCCTCAAAATCGGTGGCAGGTATCACCGCGATCTCGCTTTCCTCCATGGCCACGGCTGTTTCTTTATACAGTGAGCCTTCCAGCAGGGCGTTATAACCGAGGAAATCGCCTGCTGCATAAATATCCAGCACCAGCTCTTTACCCTGGTCGTTGGTCTTACAGGTTTTTACTTTGCCTTTCTGCACAAAGAAGAGGCGGGTAGGGTGGTTGCCTTCTGTATAGATGACCTGTTTTTTGCGGTACTTATCGATATTGCGTCCTTCTGCCAGGGCTTCCAGGGAGGCTTTGCCGGTAGCTTCCAACATCAGGCGGTTCATGCCCTGCAGGTTGGGCGGGAATTCTTTTTTGCGGATGGCGGCTTTACGCAGCCTGTTCTCCACGGTTTCCCATAGTTCCGTGCCACTGAATGGTTTGGTCAGGTAGTCATCGGCGCCCATGCTCATGCCTTTACGGAAATCGGCGCGCTCTGTTTTCGCCGTGAGAAAAATGAAAGGAGTATCCTTCACGGCTTCATGCTGCTGCATCAGATGCAGCACGCCAAAGCCGTCCAGCACAGGCATCATGATATCACAGATGACGAGGTCGGGCTTATGTTCCAGCAGTTTCTCAAAGCCGGTCATACCATTCTCCGCGGTCAGTACATGATAACCGGCAATCGCCAGGATGTCTGCCGTGTTTTCCCTTAATTCTTCATTGTCTTCAATCAACAGGATCGTTTTCATATGCTTACGGAATATTTATAGGATCAGCAGGGAAAGTAATGGTGAATACGGTGCCTTTGCCTAGCTCGCTGGCACAGGAGATAGCGCCGTTCATCAGTTCACTGTATTTCTGTACAATATGCAGACCAAGGCCGGTGCCCTGGATATTGCTTACGTTGGTGCCCCGGTAAAAACGCTCGTAGAGATGTTGCTGGTCGTCCTGCGACATCCCGATGCCATAGTCTTTGATCATCAGGGTAAACAGGTTGTCTTCCATGCGGGTGTACATCTCGATGGTGCTGTCGGCAGCAGAGAATTTAATAGCGTTGCCCAGCAGGTTCATAGCGATATGCCGGAGCAACGAAGTGTCGAGCCAGCAAACATCTCCACCGGTATGCTCATACCGGATGGTTTGTTTTTCCCGGATGATGCCCTGCATTTCCTGTATAATGGTCTGGAAATAATCTTTGATCTGAAACATGGAATACCGTGCCTGTAGCTTGCCTTCCTCGATTTTGCCGACAGACAGGAAATCGTTGAGCGTGTCGGTCAGAAAGCTGACGGCATTCACGATGCGCTGAATATGTTTGTTGCGCACCGGTTGCTCGCTTTCTGCGGCATAGTGTTTTACCAGGAAAGCGGACGACAGGATGGTACTCAGCGGTGTACGGAATTCGTGAGAGGCCATAGACACAAAGCGGGACTTGAGATCGCCCAGTTCCTTTTCCTTGCTGAGTGCAATGGTCAGCTCTTCTTTGGAGGCTTCGAGGTCGGCCAGCGCTTTTACCAGCTGCTGGGTACGTTCTTCCACCATGCTTTCCAGCTCGTTATTCAGTCGCTCGATACGTTCTTCCGCTTTTTTTCTTTCTGTGATATTGCTGATATAAGCGATCACAAAATGTCCTTCTTCATTGGAATAGTGACTCAGGCTGATTTCCACGGGAAACTCAGAGCCATCGCGGCGAACGGCGAAGAGGTCTAGACCGATGCCCATCGGCCTGCTTTGCGGGGAGGCATTGTATCTTTCGCGGTGACCAATATGTTTCTGATGCAGGCGGCGCGGGATCAGCTTCTCCACTTTCTGGCCTGTCAGCTCTTCCCGCCGGTAATCGAACTGGGAGAGGGCGAAGTCATTGATCAGCGTAATGTCACCGTCCTGATTGGCCACAATGATACCGATGCTGGCATAGTTGAATAACGCGCCAAACCGCTGTAGTTCCTTGCTGAGCTGGAGTTTATAGCGACGGTCAGACTGGCTGTCGGTGATCCGGAAGAAGCAGTACTGTTCATTTTTGTGTTTCAGCACCATTTCTTCGTAAAGACTGGTGTAGGTTTCCCCTTGTATGTTTTTCCATTGTCTTTCCTGCAACAGTGGCTCGTCGGGAGAGAAGGCAGCACCCTGTACGGCTTTACCGGTGCCCAGTTTATTTTGTTCCAGTAACACTTCCAGCGTAGGAAAATCGTCGGAGCCCAACATCCGGATACCGGTTTCATTGATGTATTTCAATCGCCCGGAGGCCATTTCCCTGACGGCCACCAGCCCCGGGGTGCGTTCCATGACGGCCGCGAAAATACTGAGCTGCAAGTCGATATCCAGATCGCTGACATGTAAATTCATGATCGATGAGTCTTAATATATAAAAACACAATTGGCGGAAAGTTAAGGATTTATGCGGTCGCAGCAAAGCATATGACTATTGTCAGCCTTTGTCCTGACTGATCTCATTGGCAAAAAAAACGCGTCATCGTAGTATTGTATCAGCATTTTAAAGCTATGGGTTATGCAGATTTATATTAGTGAAGAAGCGATTATTGCCGACGTCCAGGAACGGTTTCACCGCCAGTATCCCAGGTTGAAGCTGGAGTTTTTCCACAAGTCAGCATTGCCGGGGGAATGCTGTGACGAGAAAGAGAAGTTTGCCGCTAATACACCGATAGAGAAAATCAGGATCCTGCACAGCTTCGGCTGGCTGGACATCAGCCATTACCGCACCGCATTGGCGGTAGAACATGACCTGACATCCCTTTTTGGCCTGCACGGACATATATTTCATAAGGCCGGGGATATCTGGTTACAAACCACCACTACCGGACACCTGACGCTGGAGGAACTAAATGCCGGAGACGTTGAAAAAGCCACTGCCTTCCGGTTACCCGAAGAACCTGAAAAAGAATAATCTCCCATATCATGGAAAAAATATTATTTGTAACAGATGCTGTATGCATGAGCAAAAGTTGTCTTGACTTCGCTTGTTATCTGGGAAACCTTACCCATTCCCGGGTGACCGGCGTATTCCTGGAGAACCAGGAGATGGAGCTGCGTTCTGTGGAAGACATCCGTGAAAAAGGCGTGACAGAAGCGGTGCCCGGGGCACCTATTGCACAACAGAAGGAACTGTACCGGGATGAAAATATCAAACGTTTCATCAGTCACTGTGAGCTCAACGGGGTAGCCAGTGCCGTGCACCAACATGCTGGCATGCCGCTGAAGGCCGTATTGAAAGAAAGCAGGTATGCCGATCTGCTGGTGGTGGATGCTGCCACCTCTTTTTCCTGGCGGCCGGAAACCACACCGACCTCGTTTGTCAGGGATATACTGGAACAGGCGGAATGTCCGGTGATCATCGCTCCGCCGAAATTTGACGGGGTAGACGAAATTATTTTTACCTACAACGGCAGCAACGCCTGTATGTATGCCATGCGACAGTTTACCTACCTGCTGCCGCAGCTGTCCTGCCACAAAGCCACCGTGCTCAGTGTTACGCCTAAAGATCAACCTGCCAAAGGCGACATGGAGAAGCTGAAGGAATGGTTACATACACACTATCCTGACGGCTCCCTGATCGTGCTGGAAGATGACTTCGTACAGGCGCGACTGTTAGAATATCTTTTTGAAAAAGAAAAAGTAATGATCGTGATGGGCGCGTTTGGCAGAAATATGTTGTCCAACCTGCTGGTGCCTAACCCCATGAAACCGGTACTGAAGCTGATTAGTCAGCCCGTGTTTATCACCCATCACTGATATCTATTAATGTATAGCCATTTCCGTTATGGTCTGCTGCCCTTCGGGCAGGATATACAGGAAGATGCTTACCAGCGCCAGAAACCCGATATTGACGCCGGTAGCGATCTGGTACGCGTGCAGGTACACAGACAGGGAAGGGGCGTCGCCCAACAGGCTGAAGAAGATACCGCCGGTAACGCCAATACCCAACGCCACGGCTGTTTGCTGGAAAGTAGAGAACGTGCCGGAGGCCGCACCCGCAAAATGCACAGGAATACTTTTCAGGGCCATGGTTAGCAACGATGGCAATACAGACCCACAGCCGGTACCATAAAAGAAGAGCGTTGCCAGCAACACCGGCCTGGGCATATGGTCAGCACGGAAAAATACCAGGTGCATCAGCAGCGATATCATCATGATCAGTACACCGCCCTGCAATACCCGCTTACCATAACGCTTTACCAACGGAATAGATAACAGTGACGCCACTACGTAGCCTACGCCCTGAAACACAAAGAGAATGCCTGTTTCAGCGGAACTATATCCCAGTCCCGTTTGCATGAATATAGCATTGATGAGGAAATAGGAGTCCTGCACCATAAAATAGAACAAGACGGCACAAAGCCCGATGTTAAAATCTTTATAGGAAAACAGCCGGATATTGATCAGCGGGTTTTGTTGCGTGGCCAGCTTACGCTGCTGGTCGTAGCCGAAAAGCAGCAGTGCCGCTATCGCTCCGGTGAGCGACAAGATACTCCACCACGGCCAGCCCAACTCACGGCCACGGATCAACGGATATACCAGGGCAAAGAGCGCAACGGTAAGCAACGCCACACCACTGATATCGAAACGGCCTTCGCGGTGCTGCGCGGTATCGTTGAGGTAACGGCCGGCCAGCGCCGCCGCTGCCAGCCCCAGTGGCAGATTGATCAGAAACAACAACCGCCAGCCTTCCACGATCCAATGCACATCGGGCAACAGCCCGCCCAGGAACTGCCCGATAACGGAAGCGGAACCGGCAATGCTACCGTAAATACCCAGCGCCTTGATCCTTTCTTTATGTTCGGGGAATAAGACATGTATGTAACTGATGCCCTGCGGTATCATGAAAGCGGCACTGGTGCCCTGAATGAACCGGGCGGCATTCAGCTGCCACGCTGTTTGCGCCAGGCCGCACAGCAGAGAGCTGAAGGTAAACAACAACATGGACACGATAAATACCCTTTTCCTGCCGTAATGATCGCCCAGCCGCCCACCGGTGATCAGGAACGCTGCATATCCCAGCAGATACAGCGCAATGATCAGCTGCATATCCGATTCACTGCCCTGCACACCCCGACGGATGGACGGCAGCGCCACATTCACAATAAAAATATCGATGACGGCCAAAAATACCGAGGTAGATACGATCAGGAGCGATAACCATTTCAATTGTAGTCTGTTCATAATGTCCGATTTGTTAACTTTATCGCTGCCAAAGTTGAGGCGGACAGTGAATTGTAACAAGTAGTTTAAAGATTAATACCTGGTATGAAAAAAAATACTATTGATGATAGTCAGTTAGATACGCAGTTGGAGAAAGGTGTATGGGAGGAAGAAAATAACTGTGCCATGACAAAGGCCATGAAGGTGATCGGTGGAAAATGGAAGCTGCTGCTGCTGAACGCCATCCGCAAGGGATGTCCCCTGCGCTTCGGTGAGCTGCGCAAAAAAATGAAGGGTATCACACATGCCACGCTCACGATGCAACTACGCGAACTGGAACGCGACGGCATCATCGAAAGGAAAGTATATGCTGAAACACCACCCCGGGTGGAATATAAACTCACGGCCATCGGTATAAAGCTGGTGCCTACTATTCAGGCGCTGTGCGACTGGGGTGAGGAGTACCATGCGTTGCAGGGACCTAAAAGCTGTTCGCATGAAGGAATTTGAACGGCATAAGCCCACCCTGTTTGCGGTCGCTTATAAGATGACCAAAAACGCCATGGATGCGGAAGATATCCTGCACGATGTATTCCTGGCGTATTCCCGGCAAGACGCGACCAACATCGCACATCCGGAAAACTACCTCGTCAGGGCAGTGATGCACCGCTGCCTCTCGCTGCTGGAAGCCCGTAAAAAGACCGTATATCCCGGCATCGATCTGCCTTCTCCGATTTTTCAGGAGCGTTTTTCGTATATGCATGACAGCGATATTTCCTTTGCGCTGTTGATTTTGTTACAGACACTGAATCCGTTGGAGCGGGCGGTATTTATCCTGCGGGAAACGTTGAGTTATGGATATGAAGAAATAGCCACCGTCCTTGCGTTGGAGCAGGACCACTGCCGGCAGCTGTTTCACCGTGCCAAAGAAAAAATTGCGGCAGGTAAGATGCGTCACACCGCCGCGGGCGAACAACAGGCTGCCCTGTTCCAGGCGTTTCTGGAGGCATGTAGCAGTGGAGACATGGCCCGGCTGATGACTTATCTGAAAGAAGACATCACCATTTATTCTGACGGCGGCGGAAAAGCTGCGGCCGCGCGGGTGCCGCTGGTGGGCCCTACGGCAGCAGCAGCTTTCCTGTTGGGGTTATACGCCAAACAAAGTACAAGGCTTACTTACAGCATCGCTCCGGTCAACGGGGCACCGGGCGTCATCTGTTACGATGCCAGCGGCGCGGTGGATACTATCCTGCTCGTGTCTATGGACGAAGAAGGCGTGCATACGGTGTATCTGGTGCGTAACCCTGATAAACTCCGTTAACCGCCAACAGACTGCCGGATAAACTGCTCATTGGCCGCTGGCATATGCCGCCAGCGGAAACCGTTGGTGAAGCCGGTGATGATCAATACTGCCGCCAGCAACCCGGTAACGGCAATAGCCCCGGACCAGCGCCGCGAACCGGTTTTGATATAGTGAATGGCCGCCACGTGCAGTGAAATAGCGGATACCGCCAGCAGGTAATACGGTATAAAAAAGAAGGTGGCCGGATATATGTTCAGCCCCGCAGCGGCGAAATAGAAATTGGTATCGAGCCCCCGTGAACGGCCATATAATACCGCTCCCACATGAAACAACAAAAAGAACGAAAGGTATAGGCCGGAATACACCTGTATTTTCTCCGCCAGGGAGCTTCGTTTCCGCGTGAAAATCAACAACAGCCCCGTTATTACCTGAAACGCCACCGCCGCCAGTAATATGGTTTCTGCCACCGGATGCCGGTATACGGTACGAAAGGCCTGCATCACCGTGATATGCGCGTTTGCTCCCATGAGAGAAGCCAGCTGGTTAAAGAGATGAAATCCAATGAATACAGCCAGGGTAATGCCTGACCAATAATGCCCCGCTTTAGTGTAAAGGGCGGTGGTACGTTTAGTCATAAAAAATCCATTTCATCAGGGACAGCGGAAGTGGACTTTTTGTGACAGGTCAGGTAAAATATTTTTTTATCATCTCCCGAAGGGAAAAAATAGCCAATGGGGTTATTGTTGGGCCAGCCGCTGTTTGGCGGCTTTAAATGCTTCAACGTCATTCCAGCTCCACGTATTAAGAATATCTCTTTTGCTGCAGGCCCCACGTCGGGCCATCGATACGCCCAGTTTCATAAAGTCAAAATGCGAAAGCGTACGGGCGTCACTGTTAATGACCAGTGTTACGCCCCTGGAGATCGCCTGATGTATCAGTGCGTCATTCAGGTCCAGCCGGTTAGGACGGGAATTGATTTCCAGCGCGGTGCCGGTCCGCGCGGCGGCTTCAAATACGGCGTTCCAGTCCGCCGGATAGGGAGGCCTCATACCAATCATCCTGCCGCTGGGGTGTCCGATGCAATGAACAGCGGGATGCTCGCAGGCCCTGATCAGCCGGTCGGTATTGTCCCGGGCAAAATCGGTATGGATAGAAGCGACGACCCAGTCAGCCTGTAGCAGGATATCGTTGGCCAATTCAGGTGCTCCGTTTTCCAGAATATCTGTTTCCAGGCCCTTTTTTATGTAGTCAAACCCCATCAGGGCATTGATACGGTCTATTTCTTCGGCCTGCCTGAATAAATCTTCCGGCGGCAATACATGGTTGGGTCGTTTACCGGAAACATGATCGGTGATCACGATGTACTGGTAATGAGGAAAAGTATGCGATAAGTATCTGGCAATAGCGGCGATGCTTTCTGTGCCATCGCTCCAGTCGGTATGGATCTGCATATCTCCTTTCAGTTGGTTGAAGGTGACCAGCGAAGGTATCTGATAGAAAGCAGCATAGGTCTTTTCTTCATAACCTTCCCGCAGCTCCGGATCGAGGTAACCAATGCCCAGGTGCCGGAAGATATCTGTTTCCTGTTCACCGGCCACATATTCGCCGGATTGACTGTCGGTCAGCCCCAGGGGGCCGAAACGGAGACCTTTATCGCCGGCCAGTTTTTCGAGATATTGGTTGTAGGGTACCGAACCGGTATAGTATAATAAACTGGCGCCGTAATGTTTGCGGGTGGCCAGCCGGATGTCTGCCTGTAGCTGATTGCGGAGGACTACGCAAAAATGATGCGGGCCGGTGGCGACGATGCTCTCTGTCTGCGGCATCCGGGAAATTTTATACAGTAGTTTCCTTCTGTCGGCTTCGGTGGCCTGGATCAAAATATCGATATCACCGACGGTATCTTTACACCGTCGCAGGCTGCCGGTGAGCGCCACTTTTTCCACCTCGGGAAACTGCGCAAAGATGCGCAGTAATTCCTGTCCGGCAACACGCGCGTCCCACAAAGGGATGCGGGTGTCGTCGGTCTTATATAGCTTAAAAGCCCGTTTGATATTTTTGATTTGTACGGCGGTGATGCCCTGCACTGTTTCCAGCAGCCCGTTGCTGATAGCAGCCACCAGTTCCCGGATACTGTTGACGTTCAGCGTTTCCTGTATCGCCTGTACTTCTCCGGCAGTAATATCTTTCACATGGCCAAGAGGAGCCAGCGAAGCAGGAATAGCCGGACTGTTTTTTCCACGACGTTTCATATGCCCCGGTTTTTTTGATACTGCTAATGTAGCACGATTCAACCGCCCGGGACATGACTGATGTTAACCAGGATGCTGATTATCGTCAGGATAACATACAACTGATTGCCGTCAGAATTTGTTATGAGTTCGGATCATCTTAAATAACATATCCTCATGAAGCAGGCAGGGAAATGGCTGGCGGGTATACTGGCGTTGATGATACTGGTATGGGTGCTGTTGAAATACTTTCGTCGCCCACCGGAAGAACATCCGGTTACAAAAGAAGAAACAACCGTCGCTCCGAACAAGCCGGAGCGCGTCGGCGCAGCGTTGGATACGGCAGCCTATCAACAAAAAATGCTTGGCTTGCTGCATGACTCTGTCACCACTGCCTGGCCGTATCAGCGGGACTATCCGCTGCCCGGCGCTTTGCTGCCTTTTCATCGGATCGTAGCGTATTATGGAAATTTTTATACCCCCCGGCTGGGCGTGCTGGGCACGGTACCGGTAGATACCATGCTGGCGCAGCTGGCTGCCACCGCCGCCATGTGGGAGGCGGCAGATTCATCTACCCCGGTGCTGCCGGCTTTTCATTACATCGCGGTTACTGCGCAACGTAATCCCGGCAAGGATAATAAATACCGGATGCGCATGCCGGCGTCGGCGATCAACAATGCACTGGAAATCGCTGCCCGCGCACATGCGCTCGTTTTTCTGGATATACAGCCGGGGCACAGCACCCTGCAGGAGGAACTGCCGCTGCTGGAAAAATACCTGCTGCGGCCGGAAGTGCATCTGGGCATAGACCCTGAGTACTCCATGAAACATGGGCAGGCTCCCTGCTCCGTCATCGGCACCATGGACGCGGAAGATATCAACTACGCCAGTTCCTGGCTGGCAGCGCTGGTGAAGCAACACCAGCTGCCGCCTAAAATACTGGTGGTGCACCGCTTCACGCAGGGGATGGTCACCAACTACAAAAATATCCGCCTGCGTCCGGAAGTACAGCTGGTGATGGACATGGATGGCTTTGGCGGCGTGGCGAAGAAAAAAAATACGTACCGCACCTGGATCTCTCACCAGCCGGTGCAGTTCACCGGTTTTAAATTGTTTTATCAGGTAGATATCACTACCGGTGGCCACCTGATGGGGCCCGATGAAGTGCTGGCCCTGTTTCCCCGTCCGATTTATATTCAATATCAATAACCATGAAACGGCTCATTGTCTTTTGGTGCTGCTGCCTGTCGCTGACCACCACCGCTCAGCAGCTGCCGGTATTGTGCTACCACAATATCACCACAGCGGGGCAGCATAAGAACGATTTGTTGCATATTGACCGCAGTCAGTTTGAACGACAGCTGAAAACGCTTTCCGACAGCGGCTACTATACCATCCTGCCGGACGAGCTGGTAGCCCTGATGCAGCAGCATAAACCATTTCCACCGCATGCCTGTATCATCACTTTCGATGATTCCCATGACGTGCATTATTCGATAGCGGCGCCGCTGTTACAGCACTACCATTTTAAAGGCGTGTTTTTTGTGATGACGGTTACCTTAAACAAACCACATTATCTGTCGGTCGCCAATGTGAAAGCGCTGGCTGATGCAGGGCATGTGGTGGCCAGCCATACCTGGGACCATCCTTTCCCGACCGGATACAGGGACTGGAACAAGGAGCTGGTGGCGCCGCGGCAGCAGCTGGAGAAAATCACCGGCCGGCCGGTATGGTATTTCGCGTATCCTTTTGGTGCCTATAACGACAGCATCATCGCGCACGTGAAGCAGGCGGGGTACAAAGCGGCCTTTCAGCTCAACCGCCTGCCGGCAGCAGGGAAGGAGCTATATACGCTTCGGCGCCTGATGGTCGACGGCCGCTGGTCCGGAGCACAACTGCTGCACGAAATGGCCCTGTATGGTACACAATAAATGTTTTGTATGATAAACGACATCCCTTCCACCATGCGCGCCATGGTCATGGAGAAAAAAGGACAGCCGCTGACGCTGCAAACAGTGCCGGTACCCATGCCTGCAGCGGGACAGGTATTGATAAAAGTGATTGCCTGCGGTGTATGCAGGACTGACCTGCATATCATCGACGGGGAACTGCCGTCGCCATCTTTGCCGTTGATACCGGGGCATGAGATCGTGGGAGAAGTGGCAGCGGTGGGAGAAGGGGTTACCTCCCTGTCAACCGGAGAAAAGGTGGGCGTGCCGTGGCTGGCTTACACCTGCGGGCATTGCAAATACTGCTCCATAGACCAGGAGAACCTGTGTGAGCATGCGCTCTTTACAGGGTACAGCGTTAATGGTGGTTATGCTGATTATGTATTGGCGCTGGCAGCTTACTGTCTGCATATACCAGAGAATTATGTTCATCCCGGCGGAGCGCCGCTGATGTGCGCCGGCCTGATCGGGTACCGTTCCTGGCGGATGTTGCCGGAGCATGCGCAGCACATCGGACTGTATGGTTTTGGAGCGGCCGCGCATATTCTGGTGCAGATAGCGCAGTATCATTACAAATCTGTTTATGCTTTCACCCGACCGGAGGATAAAGCAGGGGAGAGTTTTGCGCTGAAGATGGGCGCCGCCTGGGCCGGCAGTTCGCTCGATGCGCCGCCGGTATTGCTGGACGCGGCCATCATTTTTGCGCCGGATGGTTCCCTGGTGCCGCAGGCACTTTCGCAGGTCGACAAAGGTGGTGTGGTGGTATGCGGCGGTATTCACATGAGCGACATACCCGGATTCCCATACCGTCTGTTGTGGGAAGAGCGCTCTATCCATTCCGTCGCCAATCTCACGCGTAAAGACGGTGAGTTGCTGATGGAGGTCATTCAGCATGTGCCGATAGCCACCATTGTACAAACCTATCCGCTGGAGCAGGCCAATGAAGCACTGCGGGCGTTGCGGCAGGGGGAGATAAAAGGGGCTGCTGTGCTGGTAATGTAAGATGGACGTTTATGTCAGCAGGGTGGTGGGAGCAGTGTTGTTTTCTGTTGGCGGCTCGTCCTGCAGTTGATGATTGTCACCCGGCAGTTGTTTTTTAATTTTTTCTTTGAGATGATGCACCCGTTGTTGTAGTTCGTGAAAGTCTTTTTCCACGGATGTTTTAAAGGACTCCCATTTGTCGTCTGCCACTTTTGTCTCTTCTTTTACTTGCTGTCGCAGTTTAGCTTCATGTTTTTTGATGGAAGCCTTCTCTTTTTTATAGTCTGCTACCGCGTCTTTTTTCAGGCGGGCGGCGTCATTTTCCATTTTTTCCTGCTCCCGGTCTAATGAGTCCAGGCCTGCCCTGGTGCTTTCCTTAAGGTGCCGTATCGCTGTGGCGGCCTTACTTTCCTGTTGCTGCGCTTGTAGGGAGGCAGGGACAAATGTCAGCGGAAGCAGGAGTAATAACTGTAGTACGCGCATGGGGGTTGTCGTTTGCGGGGTGATGCAAAATCGTTGTACCTTATTAACAGGTACGGGGGCGTGAATGTTATAAAGGCAGAGACAGGTTATTGACCTGTTTTCTCCACATGCTGAAAATAGCTGTTGAGATATTCACTGGGAGATTTACCCGTAACAGATTTAAATACCCGGTTGAAATTGGTGATGCTGTTGAACCCACTGGTATAAGCTACAGTAGCAATATTATCATAATTTCCGTCCGTTAGTTTTTTGCAGGCTTCATTGATACGTACTTCGTTGAGAAAAGATACAAAGGTGTGCAGTGTATGTTTTTTAAAGAAGCGGCAGAAAGCATGTGGTGTCATGTGTACCTGACTGGCAGCGTCTTCCAGCGTGATAGGGTGTTCGTAGTTGTGCATGATGTAATTGTAGATGTTCCCGATGCGGATACCATCATGGTCGCTCACGGTGACCTTTTTATTAACTGCGGCCAGCGGGCTAATATCCGGGTATCCGGAGAGTAAGCGGAGCAGTTCCACAAAGTGCATCAGTTGTTCGGGCCCGTTGCTGTTGGCGATACGGAGCATCTGCGCCGATATGTCGGGCGTTTGCAGGGAAGGCACCTTAAATCCGCATTGCTGCTGCTGTACGAAGTTTTTCAGCGGCTTCATTTCCGGTAGGTTGAACAATGCCGACAGGTTGCCGTCGGGGTTAAAGAAGATGACCAGCGCCATGATTTTCTTGCGGCTTCTGGGGGCAAAGTAGGAAGGGTCGCTTTTGAAGATATGGGGCTGGTTGGCGCCCAGCCAGAAGATATCATTGGGGCGGAAAGCATGCATGTTGTTATCAGCCACGAGAGTACCTTCGCCCTGCTGTATCCACGTCAGCTGTACTTCCTGGTGCCGGTGCAGATGCGGATAAAAATAAGGCAGCACATCTCTTTGTACAATGATGGTTTTATCGAGAGGCACGGGTACGGTAAACTGTAAGACTTTCATAAATATTGCCGGTTATGCTTGGATGCGTCAATATTACGAATATTAACCGTATTGTAACCTTCAGTGATGGGAACTGGTTAAAAAACGGTAAGGTATCTCTGTTTTTTTAAAAACTGGTTAATATCGGGTTATAATTGATTACAATCGGGAAAGCCAACTGCGGGTGTCCTGAATACTTTTGGGAAAAAAAAGAATATCATGTCTATCGAATGGAAAGGCGTATTTCCCGCCATCACAACCAAATTCACTGCAGCCGACGAACTGGACCTGCCTTTGTTTGAGAAAAACCTCCAGGCCCAGCTGGCAGCTGGTATTGATGGTATTATCCTGGGTGGCTCGCTGGGCGAAGCCAGCACGCTGACGACCGCTGAAAAGGAGACCCTGACCAGGTTCACCGTGGAGAAAGTGGCGGGTAAAATACCGGTGGTGGTCAATATCGCTGAAGGGGCTACCCGCGACGCCGTGCAACAGGCCGCGCTGGTGAAGAAATGGGGCGCTTCCGGTATTATGCTGCTGCCGCCTATGCGTTATAAAAGCGATGAACGGGAAACAGCTACCTGGTTCAAAACCGTGGCTGCCTCTACTGACCTGCCGGTAATGGTATATAACAACCCTGTTGATTATAAGATAGAAGTCACCCTGGACATCTTCGACCAGTTACAGGAACTGCCTAATATCCAGGCGGTAAAAGAATCTACCCGCGACGTGTCCAACGTTACCCGTATGATCAACCGCTTTGGTGATCGTTTTAAAATATTGTGCGGCCTCGATACGTTAGCACTGGAAGAAATGGTGTTGGGCGCTCATGGCTGGGTAGGCGGACTGGTAGATGCTTTCCCTGCGGAGACAGTGGCCATATACCGGTTGATAAAAGCAGGCCGCGTACAGGAGGCGGTGGAAATTTATCGTTGGTTCCTGCCACTGCTGGAGCTGGACCTGTATCCTAAACTGGTACAATTTATTAAATTGGCAGAAGCAGAAGTAGGACTGGGCAGCGAATATGTGCGTGCACCACGCCTGGTACTGGAAGGTGCAGAAAGAGAAAGAGTGCTGCAGGTAATTCGCACTGCCGTAGCCAACCGTCCGGTTTTGCCTGATTACCTGTCTTTATAATATTCACCTATGCAGATAGATCAGATTATGCAGCAGGCTGCCACAGCCTATGACCAATACAAAAAGATCGCACCGTTGCAGCGGGCTGCTTTCCTTGAAACCATCGGGGCGGAGATCACCGCGCGACGGGAAGCACTGGTGAAGGTAGCAGGAGAGGAGACGAACCTGCCTATGGCCAGGCTGAACGGAGAAATAGTACGTACCACTACACAGCTGCAGAAGTTTGCCGATCTTATCAAAGAAGGCAGCTGGGTAGAAGCCGTGATAGATACTACGCCCAATATCCGTCGGATGTTGGTGCCGGTTGGGCCGGTAGTGGTTTTCGGTGCCAGTAATTTCCCTTTTGCTTTCTCCACCGCCGGCGGTGATACCGCCAGCGCGCTGGCGGCCGGCGCTACGGTGGTGGTAAAAGGTCACCCTGCGCACCCACGCACGTCCCTGTTAATGTTTGAAGCCATACAGGCTGCGATGGTACAGAGCGGTATGCCCGCGTATACCGTGCAGCATGTTACCGGCGACTATCATACCGGCAAAGCGCTGGTCGTTCATCCCTATACCACAGGCGTGGGCTTTACCGGTTCTCTGCAGGGCGGTAAAGCTCTCTGCGCCTACGCGGCGGAAAGGGAAGTGCCCATCCCCGTTTTCGCAGAGATGAGCAGCGTGAACCCGGTCGTGTTCCTGCCACAGGCGCTGGAAACACGTGGCGCTGAACTGGCAGAGACTTTTGCCGCTTCTATCACGCTGGGGGCCGGACAGTTTTGCACCAATCCCGGTTTGCTGATAGGGCTGGAAAGCCCCGCCTTCACCGCCTTTCAGCAGCAGCTGGGTGCGGCATTGGAAAAAACGGCGCCACAGAAAATGTTGCATCCCGGCATCCACAGCGCTTTCCTGGATGGACGCAGCCGTATGCTGGCCAATCAGGAGGTGACCTTGTCACCCGCGCCGGTACTGGATTTCGATGCCAGCACCGTACGACCTTCCCTGGCCACCACCTCCGGTGTGGCCATACTGGCTAACCCGGCACTGAAAGAAGAGGTGTTTGGCCCACATGCACTGTTGATAGCCTGTAAAGACAAAGCAGAACTGCTGGCGGTACTCAGCAGCCTCAAAGGCCAGCTGACCACCAGCGTGATGGCCACGGAAGAAGATCTCACACAATGGCAGGAAGTAATCGACATACAAGTTACACTGGCCGGCCGTATCATCCTGAACGGCGCCCCTACCGGGGTAGAGGTATGTGCTGCCATGGTACATGGCGGTCCCTTTCCGGCCACCTCTGATGCTCGCTTCACCTCCGTCGGTACTGCCGCTATCCGGCGCTGGGTAAGGCCCGTATGCTTCCAGCAGTTTCCGGACACGCTGCTGCCTGATGAACTCAAAGATGCCAACCCGCGCGGTATCTGGCGACTGACCGATAACCAGTATAGCCGATAACGTTAGGCCTGCGCCATTTTATTAACCAACAAACACATCCACCGTGAAGCATACATTTTTTTGCATCGATGCACATACCTGCGGTAATCCGGTAAGGCTGGTGGCCGGCGGCGGCCCCATCCTGAAGGGCAGCAATATGAGCGAAAAAAGAGACCACTTTCTCCGGGAATTCGACTGGATCCGGAAAGGCCTGATGTTTGAACCCCGCGGGCACGACATGATGAGCGGTAGTATCCTCTATCCACCGCATGATCCGGCCAATGACGTGGCTGTGCTCTTCATCGAAACCAGCGGATGCCTGCCCATGTGCGGCCATGGCACCATCGGTACCATCACCATCGCCATCGAAGAAGGACTGATCAACCCGAAGACACCTGGCAGGGTGAGAATGGAAACACCCGCCGGACTGGTCGAAGTAAAATATCAACAGCAGGGTAACAAAGTGAAAAGCGTAAAGCTCACCAACGTACCGTCGTATCTGGCTGCTACCGGTATTATCGTAGACTGCCCCGATCTGGGACCACTCACCGTGGATGTAGCTTATGGCGGCAACTTCTACGCCATCGTGGATGTACAGGAACGTTTCCCCGGACTGGAACATTTCACGGCCTCCCAACTCATCGGCTGGGCCCGGGAATTACGCAGACGGATAAACGAAAACCGCAGCTTCGTACATCCCGACAATCCGAATATCAATGGCTGTTCCCACGTATTGTGGACCGGCGCAGTATTGGACTCCACTTCTACCGCACGTAATGCTGTGTTCTACGGCGACAAGGCTATCGACCGCTCTCCCTGTGGTACTGGTACCTCCGCCCGCATGGCGCAGTGGTACGCCAAAGGCAAACTCAAAAGCGGCGATGCCTTTGTACATGAAAGTATCATCGGCTCCCGCTTCACCGGCAGGATAGAGGAGGAAACCACCATCGGCGGTATGCCGGCTATCCGCCCCAGCATCGAAGGATGGGCGAGGGTATATGGATACAATACTATTTCTATCGATCCGGAAGACGATCCTTATGCTTACGGATTACAGGTAATCTGATACAGACTATGAAAGTAATCATCATCGGCGGCGGTATTATCGGACTGGGCAGCGCCTACTACCTGCAACAGGCAGGCTACAGCGTCACTGTGGTAGACCGGTCAGATATGTCGCAGGGCTGCTCTTACGGCAATGCCGGCTACATCTGCCCCAGCCACTTCGTGCCGCTGGCCACGCCGGGCATCGTACGGCAGGGGCTCAAATGGATGCTGAACGCGTCCAGCCCTTTTTATATCCAGCCGTCGCTCAACCGTGACCTGGTCAACTGGGGCCTGAAGTTTATGAAAAGCGCCACCCGTCAACATGTGGAGCGTTCCGCCGCACCGCTGCGTGATATCGCGCTGCTCAGTAAACAACTGTATGAGTCGTGGACTTCTGTGCCAGGCCTTGATTTCGCCTATGCGCCGATCGGCATGATGGAATTATTCCAGACAGAAAAGAATGCTCATCACGCACATGAAACAGTGAAAGAAGCGGCAGCACTGGGTATCGATGCCCGCGTGTTAAGCAAAGCAGAACTTTTGCAGATGGAACCGGATATGAAACTGGAAGCTTTGGGTGCCGTGTATTTTCCCGGTGACTCCCAGTTGTCTCCCAATCTGCTGATGCGTAGTATGCAGACGTATCTGGAAAAACAAGGCGTACAGTTTATCCGCCATCAGGAAGTGACGGGATTTGCTGCGTCGGGCAACCGGATCACCAGCGTGCGTACCACCACTGCCACGCTCGAGGCCGATCATGTGGTGTTGGCCGCCGGTGTATGGAGCGCTGCGCTCGCCAGAGAGCTGGGGCTCAATATCCCCATGGTGGGCGGCAGGGGCTATTCTGTTACGTTTGAAAATACGCCATTCAAAGTACATCATTCCATCATCCTCAGTGAAGCCAGGGTAGCTATTTCTCCCCTGGATGGTCATAAAGTCCGTTTCGGAGGGACCATGGAAATCACCCCGTTGCATACACCTCCGCGGATGCGGCGCGTGCAGGGTATCTTCGATTCGGTGAAAAGGTATTTCCCTGACTTTGATATGGCTGTTCCACCGGCAGACCAGGTATGGTACGGCTACAGGCCTTGCAGTGCCGATGGTCTGCCTTATATCGGCAATTTATCCCGATACCCTAATATAACAGTCGCTACAGGTCACTCCATGCTGGGAATCAGCCTGGGGGCGGCTACCGGGAAACTGGTGGCTGAACTTGTAGCCGGTCAGTCAACATCGATGGACCTCCAGCCTTTCCACCCTGAAAGGTTTGAGCGGTGAAAGCCCGCATAAAATGAAACAACAGGAAAAAAAGCCTTTAAACTACCCCGTTTAAAGGCTTTTTCCTTTATCTGGATATCTTCTTTATTGAACGCTGTTATCTTATCAGGAATCCTCATTAAACGAACCTGCACAACATCATAGCCCGGGGCTTCAGCCCTGGGGACCCGGGGATCCGAGATTGAACAAAATGAATGAATGTTTGTCGTTATTAAGAGCGTATCTTCATGATGTATTAATGACTGCATCCTTTTACCCTTTAATACCGGAAACATATGCACAGAATTGGTCGTGCCTGCAAGCAGTTGTTTGTTTTTTTATTTGTTAGAAAATTGTTTTATCCCCTACACCTCATCGTTTATAAAACCAGCATGTTGGGATTGGGAATCAAGAACCACGAAAACGAACGCGTTTCGGGGGAACGGGCTTTTATCCGCTACCTGAAGCGGCGGGGCATGCTTTCTTCCGGCGTGGTTTTCGATATCGGCGCCAATGTGGGCAACTATTCCGAAATGCTGCGCAGATATGAGGTGCGGCTGCCTATCTATGCGTTTGAACCGCATCCGGTTGCTTATCAGAAACTGAAGGCTACCGCGTTGAAATATGATTTTATACCGGTATGGATGGCAGCCGGTGATCAGGAAGCGGAAACAGTAATGTACGATTACTCCGGCGCGGGTGGCTCTGAACATGCGAGCATGTACCGGGAAGTAATTGAAACGCTGCATGATGGCGTGGCTGAAGCGGTGTCGATTACGCAGACAACGCTCGATGAATATGTACAATCCCATGGCATCGATGAAATAGCGCTACTGAAGATAGACACGGAGGGACACGAGCTGCCCGTCCTGAAAGGAGCCCGCCAGTGTATTTCCGGCGGAATGGTAAAGGTGATACAAATAGAATTTAATGAGATGAATGTGATCTCCCGCACATTTTTTAAAGATATCATTGATCTGTTGCCGGGATATCATTTTTACAGGTTGTTACCTGACGGCCTGCAACCCCTGGGTAAATATAACCCCGCCCACTATGAAATTTTCTCCTTCCAGAACATTGTTGCTATACGGGCTGCTGCGCCTGTAGAATTTCCCGTTCAAAACGTTCCATGATATGGTCGATAGCCAGCTGCTCCTGCGCATACCTGCGCGCGTTGGCTGAGATGTCACAGGTCCCACCCTGTAAAGCCCCCTCGATGGCCTGGCTTAAAGCGTTGGCGTCATCTGCTATAACAGAAATGCCTATACGGTGTTGATTAATCAGTTGATACAGTCCTGAGCCTTCGTTGGCCGTAACGATGGGTACTCCGCCTACAGCCAGAATGGTGGTGAGTTTGGAGGGCATCACCAGATCGCTCGCCTGGCCCCGCTGTATCACCAGGTGTAGGTCGGCCATGTTCAGAAACTGGTTGAAATGCGACGCTGGCTGTAACGGCAGGAAGGTAACCTGCGGCAGCTGCCATTCAGCGGCAAGGGCTTCCAGCCGCTGCCGATAGGGGCCGTTACCACAAATCACAAAACGGATATCGGGGTGATGCTGTAGCTGTCGTGCTGCCACCAGTACGTTTTCCAGTCCCTGCTTTTCTCCCAGCGCACCGGAATACAAAATTACTTTGTGATTGGCGGAGAAACCGAATCGTTCTTTCAGGGCAGCACGATTATCCAGTGGAAAGTATCGGTCCACGTCTACCCAGTTGGGGAAGAGCTGTACTTCGCGGGAGGCCTTCGTGGCGATACTGCTCACCATCTGCGGGGAAATGGATGATATCACGTCTGCCCGCCGCAGGATATATTTTTCCAGCCGGAACATCTGTTGCAGCAGCCAGGAAGAACGCAGCATACCCAGGTTGCTGGCGGCTTCTATCTGCATGTCCTGAATATGGTAAATGAAACGGGTACGCCGCAGTGACTTGTAACCGGCGGCCAGCAACCCCAGATGAAAGGACGGAGCGATGGTGATCACTACGTCAAAGCGTCGTTGCAGTAACAGATGCAGCATTTTTCCGGAGGCAGCGAGGCTGAAGGAGAAGTCCTGTAGTACTCTTTTGCCGCCTGATGGTAAAGCCGGCACATAGTGCGGGCACCGGTATACCTTCACCGGTTTACTCCCGGCGGGGATGGTTTCCCGGGAGAAAAGGAATTTTTTGGGACGGTAAGAGGCACTGATTTTCCATTCCGGATAATAGGGATAGGTAGTCAGCACGGTACAGTCGTATCCTTTGGCCGCCAGCCAATTGATCAGTTCTCCATTATATTTGCCGGTACCATTAGGCTCCGGTGCATAGTTGCAGCTGATAAGCAAGACACGCTTGCCGGCAATATTGTTTTTAGAAAGCATTTTTATCTCCTTTAATCAGGTTAACGATTGTCTGGAATATGATCTGAAAATCGAGCCAGCAGCTGTAGTTTTCAATATACCAGATATCCAGATTGATACGCTGTTGCTGCCAGTCGAGCCGTTCGTTTTCACCGCGGCAGCCATTGACCTGTGCCCAGCCGGTGATACCGGGTTTTACAAGATGACGCAGCATATAATGCTGCACGGTTTTCTGCAGCTCCAGATGCATGGGGGTTACATGCGGCCGTGGGCCCACGAAGGACATGTCTCCTTTCAGCACGTTAAAAAATTGCGGTAGTTCATCCAGACTGGTGTGCCGCAGGAGTTTGCCGATCCGCGTTACGCGGGGATCGTTGCGGGTAGTCAGCCGGTAGGTGCCGTCACTGTTCCATTCACTGTTGATCTTCATGGTCCTGAACTTGTAAATGGTCAGCTTTTTATTTTTCAGTCCCCATCTTTCCTGCTTGTAGATCACCGGGCCGGGCGACGAGATTTTTACGAGCAGCGCGATCAGTATAAACAGCCAGGAAAAGGTGATCAGCAGAAAGAGGGTAAAGCAGATATCGAACAACCGCTTGAACTGCTGATTGCCGGCATGGTCCAGTGGGGAGGAGCGGATGGTGATCACCGGAAAAGCGCCGAACAGGCTCATACTCACAGTAGAGCTGCAGTGCTGATAACAACTGGCGATGATTTTTACCCGCTTGGCAGCTTTCTCACTGGCCACAATGATACTTTCTGTTTCTTCACGGCTGCTTTCAGGAATGGCCAGCACCACATCATCGATCTCATGGTTTTCCAGAATATGTCCGAGTGAAGAGAGCGGTCCCAGATATTTCCCATTGATCGCCTGGTTGGGCGTGTTGTCTACAAAACCTACGCACTGATAACCGAAATGATCGTTGGTAGCGATGGTGTTGTGAAAATTCATGGCGGTTTCTCCTGCTCCTACGATCAGTATATTTTTCATGTTGTAACCTTTCATCCTGATACGCAGGAAGAGTTTTTTGATCAGGATTTTGGAAACCATCATACCGATGAATATATAAGCGCTGTAGATGCCTATAAAAGCTCTGGGGGAGTGGAAGAGTTTAAAGAAGTAAAAAAGCGTAAAGGTAAGGATACAAATGTGCAACAACAGTGTTTTGATGATCGCCATAAACTCATAGGAGAAAGGGCGGGAGCGGAAATCATCATACAGGTGAAGGTAAAGTCCGGTGGCCACCCACGTGATCATGCTGATGCACCATACGGGGATGCTCGCCGGATGGAAGGTGACGTGTTGGGAGAGGCTGAGCGTCTCCTGAGCCGTCACGTAGGCCATGGTGAGTACGAGGCAGTCAACGAGTTGCCTGAGTAGTAGCGGTACATTAAGCGCGGTTTTCATAATCACAAATTCATACTGTTAGCTAATCACATACGGGAGTTTTCAACGTTCATTTTGTCTTTGGTACAACAGGTCCATTTGCAGGATCTGAAGATTGTCTGACTGAAGGAATCCGACTGGTGCGATAAAGTCAAATCCGAGCGATTTTACAAAATGATGCATCTCATCGAAAAGGGGTTCTCCGGTGTACATGGGGATGAAAGAGGTTTCAAACAACAGGTAATCTATCTGCCGGAGCGTGGCAGTGGCGCCGCGCAGCACTTCCTGTTCGAAGCCCTGCACGTCGAGCTTTAGCAGGGTAGGGCTTCTCAGCGGCAGGTCCGACAGCTGGTCCAGTTGTTTTACGGGTACCACCATCCTGCGGGTACGTGCAGTTTGTGGTTGCAGTTGTATTTGTTGATCAGACACCTGTAGGGCCGAGCTGGCGTGAGAATACGCGTTGCTATAGAATTCGAGGCTTCCGGTGCTGCTGCCCAGGGCAAAGTTGAAAGTCCGGATAGCGGGGATTTTCCGGGTGTGTTGTTGCAACTGGCTAAAGGTTTCCGGCACCGGTTCAAAAGAATAGATGCGGGCCTGGGGGTAACGGTGGGCCACGGCCAGTGCAAACTGGCCTTTATTGGCGCCTACGTCCAGTATGGTATGCAGCGAGCGGATATAGTGGCTGCAATTATGGACCAGTTGTGTGGAGGCGATGGATGCGCCTCCCTGAAGGAAGGCTCCGGGCCCCCTTCCCGACCGGATCATGACTCTGGCGGCATCCGCCATTTTAAACAGAATATTCATGTTCTGAAAATTTATGGTTCCAGCAATGATGATAAAAACGAATAGTTTCTGCGATGGTTTTTTTCCAGGAAAACAGGCTGGCGCGCTGATACCCTTTCTGAACGATCTGTTGCCGGAAGGGGTCTGACTCCAGCAGGCGGATGCTGGCGGCAAAGGCTTCGGCATGTGGCGTGGCGGTCAGTAGTCCGGCGTCGCCCACTACTTCAGGCACAGACGTACGGTTACAGCCTACTACGGGGCATCCCGCTTTCATGGCTTCTCCCGGCGGAAACCCGAAACCCTCGTAAATAGAAGGATACAGCAAACAGAAAGCCCTGTTGTACAGGTAGTTCAACTCCTGGTTGCTGGCTACGGTCAACTGCTGATGACGGCCTGGTATGCGTTGTTGCAGCAGTCCCGCTTCAGCTTTGCTCAGCGGCCCTCCGCCGATGGTCAGCAGTTGATATTCTTTGGGCAGCAATGCGAGCGTATCTACGGCAGCGCCGAAATTTTTGTAATGGTTACGGCCACCCACATAGAGCACAAAAGGCCGCTGCGTGAGCCGCGCCGACAGCCCCGGTGGGGGGGACAGCACATGCGGGAAAAAATCGTCGCTGATGCCATGATGTATGACCGTTATTTTAGCCGGATCTGTCTGCGGATAAAAATGCAGCAGCTCCTGCCGCGTACTGTCGGAAATACAGATGATGCCGTCTGCTTTACGGATGCCGTAAGCTTTCTGCCGGATGTTGACCAGCCCGCGCGGAAAAGGGCTGGACAGTTTCCGCTCATGGGCGAAATCATGTACGGTGAGTATGTTCAGCACATCTTTTTGTGGCGACACGCGCAGGTAACCACCGTGGAAAACGGCGCCGGCGGGAAGGCGGTACCGGAGCGGCAGATAACGCAGCACTCCACGCGGCAGGATGCTCTCCCGGATACAGGGCCAATGCTGATAAGCGATCTGCTGTTCGAAAACATTGTCGGACGCTTTATTGGCATTTAGCATGTACACCGGTAACCCGCTGTGGCAGACACCTTTCAGCAGCTCCAGCCAGTAGGCGGAAACGCCACCGGCCTGTTGAATAGAAAAAACAATATTGTCCAGATATATTTTCATTGTCTTCACGTTAATAAAGGCCGATGTACCTGCTCCTCTTCCGGCACGGGCTGGCACAACATGGCCATGATGAGGAGGAACAGATCTATCTGGCTGAAAAAAAAGCATACCGCCACATACACCAGGTAGTTGCGTTGAAAAGACGGCAGTTGTCTGTCGGCCCTCGTCAGCAACCAAAAGAAAAGAAACAGCCCTATCATGCCAAACTCTGCGAGGATATAAAACCACCGCATGTTCAGGTTATGGCCGCCTACACCTTCCAGCTGCTGCATGTACCGCATCAGCCCGGAGAAATAATGTCCGGGTATAAACGTACTGTTGCCTGGGCCATAGCCGGTCCACAGCAGATATGGATGATCTCTCAGAAAATCCACCACCGGCAGCTCCATATCGCGCTGCAACGGGATGCCCAATATCTGGTTGTCCTGCTGCCAATACTGGGTGTCGTACCGGCTGAGAGACCGCTCCAGCAGCATGCGGGAGATAGGCTCGTTCCTGTTTTTCAGGTAGTACTGCATCAGTACATCTTTGGCGCTGGCAATGCTGAGGAAAATACAGATGATCACACCCAGGCTGGCCAGTGCCTTGAAACGTACCGACCGGATAGGTTTCAGTAGAATAAATACAATAGCGGCCGACAGCATGTTGATCCAGAAGGTCTGGGAAGATGTTTGTACCGCCATCAGGAATACCCAGATAGCGGACTTGTATTCGCGGTCGCGTAAAAAGAAAGGAATAGTCAGGGATATAAACGCGCAGAACACCTTGGGTTCCGCAAAGAATGCCTGGATCCTTACGCCCATAGGGCCGTTGATCTGTTCCAGCATATACCGTTGTTGCAGGCCCAGTAGCTCTCCCAGAATATCATTGTGCAACACTACCTGTACAAACAGCTGTAGAATACCTATACCGGCGGAATACAGCGCGATCTTTTTCATGGTGCGCACCAGCCCTTCAAAAGAAATGGTGTCGCGCTCCTGTAAAATGCGGGAGCCGATCGCAAAGAGCGGGAGATAGTTTTTTAAATAGAAATAGATCGGGCGGATATAAAAGGCGGTGGGACTGCCTTCCACAGAAAAAGGATTTTCATACAGCTGGCTCACCATCATCACCATCATCTGGGAAATCAACGGTAATAATAATAGCAGCATATATTCCCGCCGGATGGGCAAACGGCCGGAGAGTACCTGATGAATCTGGCTGATGGTGAGATACAGGCCAACAAAAAAAGACGCGTTGAAAGTGGGGCCAACCGCCATCAGGGTATAGGCTTCCGTCGCAAAGGCATACAACAACAGGTCAAGGATATTGATCCGCTTCCGGTTATAGGCAATCAGCAACCAGGTGGCGACTACCAAGGGCATACATTCCTTGAAGATCTCCACGAAGAGGTTACTGCTTCTTAGGTCCAGATAGGCGGTATCCATTGTTATTTAGTTATTTAGTTATTGGGTTATTTGGATATTTTTTGATTTTTGTGCTTTGTTTTTAATCATCAGTCGCTGGTAGAGCCGGAAGAGCATGGGATTGCCTTTGATCATGCTGCGCATGGCAGTATACCAGCGGCTCGGCGAATACATCACCGCAGCGGCATACTGATCGGCTGCTTCGTCGAGGTGGCGCTCTGCCGGATGTATGATGACAGGCAGCTGCCCGTAATTTATTTTCCTGAACCACCGGGGTTCGCGTAATGTGTGCGTAGAGGCGCTACCGTAACCGGTGTTCCGAACGAGACTGACATTAGGCGTGATCGTCCAGCCCTGGTTAAACCAGACGCTGAGGAACCATTGTACGTCCCAGGTGTCGAGCTGTTGATTACAAACGGCTTTCATGTCATGTTTCAGCATGGTGCTAAGTCCTTCGGAAGATAGCCCCCGATAACGTTCCAGCGTAAAGTCATACTGCTGCCACGCCCGTCGCCAGGATGCCCAGCCCCATACGTGGGCAAAGCGGGAGTAGTAATAGGAAGCCGGTCCCCGGCGCTGTCCAAACTGAAAATTGCTGCCGTTGATATGCATCACCGAAGCATCGTTACGGTAGTGCTGTAACATGGCAGTGCAGAAAGCAAAAAAAGTAGGGTCTGGCAGGCAGTCATCTTCCAGGATAATACCTTCCGGAGTGTGTTCAAAAAACCAGTCGATAGCACTGCTCACCGCCTTGCCACAACCGAGGTTGTGTGAGCGGAAGAGTGTCTTCACGTCACAGGGCCAGTCGATGGCAGATATAGCAGTCTGCCGCGTTGCCTGGCACTGCAGGGTTTCGCCGGGCCGGTCTGCACGGGGGCCGTCAGCCGCGATGTACAAATGGGCCGGTCTCTGCCCGCGCAGGTGGTCCATCAATTGCTGCACCTTGTCGGGCCGGTTAAAGATCAATATCAAGACAGGGGTTTGCATCATAACCATTCAGTACCGTTTAACCGGTTGTTTTTAAAAAAATAGGTGTAGCAGGTTTTGGCGAAAATGCTGTATCCCATCTCCCGCATAAAACTGAGTACTTCACTGTCTTCCTTTTCTATGTCATACGGCTGTGATTCCACGAGCACGTAAGACGGCCGGTATTTGTCCCAGTTGTTGGAGCGGAGCACTTCGAGGTCCATGCCTTCCACATCGATGCTGATAAAATCGATCGATGTGCCGGCAGGAAGGTAACGGTCCAGTATATCGGCCAGTGGAGCGGTTTTTACCGTCTTCCTGTCAATCACCTGATAGTCTGGTTTCTGGGTATATTCCTGTACCCTTTCTGCGGAAAAGGTATTGAGTGCCGGTTCATTGAAAATGGCGTAAGTCAGCTCCTGCGGTATGCCGGAAACGCCCATTTCCAGGTTCGTGTCATGAGGCCGGTACTTATTGAACAGCGCCTGCATGCCGGGCTGCGGGTCTATATTGATACCCCGCCAGTTCTTTTTGTAAAACAGGTAGGTATTGGAAAAACGAAATGGATGATGGGCGCCTACATCCACATATACGCCCTTGTGTTTTCTGCCAAAGATGCGGCGGAGGATAAGGTCTTCTCCCTCTGAACTGTAGGCCATCACCCCGTATCGGATACGTGGGAACAGGGCAGCCAGGATCTTCTTGATCATATTTTTTACCTTACTCATGGGTAATTGATTTGCGGGAACCTGTAAACAAATAGTTGCTCCATGATTTGCGCAGGATATGACTTATGTCTGCTATATCGGTATATATCCTTACGGGATGAATCATTTCCCGGGTGAGAAACCACGCCTGACCGCTTTTGTCCAGCGCCACCATCATCAGGTATACACTGAAATAGGCCGCCACCGTGGCAATGGCGGCGCCTTTCCCGCCGGTATGCGGTATCAGCACTAAGTTGATGGCGACGTTCAGGACCAGGCCGACCATATTTCCATACAGGTATAGTTTGAATTTTCCTTCCACAAAAAGATATTGCACCACCACCATCATCAGGAATACCGGTATGGCGGACCAGATATGGATGCGGAGGATGCCTGCCGCGGTAGCGTAGGCGGAGCCGTACAACAGCTGTATCAGCATACCGGCCGAGAGGCTGATGACGATGGCCAGCGACAGACTGATGAAGCAGGAGATACGCAACCATCTGCCCAGTGTTTGCAGATAAGCGCCCTGGTCTTCTTCTTTTTTGCGGAACAACATCGGCAGCATGGCGGTAGACACCACGGTAGGAAGGGCATACCACAATTCCGAAATACGCACCGCTACCACATAATTGCCTAGTTCTTCCGGCGTGGCCAGGATGTTCAGCAATATGTTGTCTACCTTCATGAACAGCACCACCACCAGGTTCGCCATAATGAGCACCCAGCTGTCGCCCAGCAGTCGCCACGCCATACGCCGGCTCACCAGTCGCAGCGAAGGAGGACTGAATTGCAGGCTGTATTTCCCCAGTATCCATACATAAGTGGTGACGAGCTCCAGTAGCGTGATCCAGAGAAAAACGGGCAGCGTCGCGTTGCAGAAGATAGCCACGCATTTGATGGCGCAGAAAAGCAGGAACACCGTCACCTTGGGTACGATCACGGTTTTCAGGCTGTTATTGACCTGATAAAAACCATCCATGACGTCAAACGACTGCAACAGTACGGTAAAGGAAGAGAAGATAATACACAGCAGATATACCGGTCCGGGGTTCATCAGGTGGACCAGGAAGATGCTGAGGAGCATACAGGCCAGCGCTGCTGTGAGCCGCATAAATGCAATGGTGCTGACAATGCGCGAATGGTTTTCTTCGGCGGCCATCAGTTCTTTGATCACCAGCTTGTCCATTCCCAACACGGCGATGCTGGCCATGATGGTGCTGAAGGCAATGGTATAGTTCCAGATGCCAAACACACGGGGGCCAAGGTGCCGGGCCATCAGGGCCAGCACCAGTATGCCCGGGAAGAGCTTACTGATTTTGTCGATCAGCAGCCAGCTGCTGTTTTCAAATACTTTACGCAATTCGTTTGGCTGTTTTTTTGAAGATGGTCATCCAGCTGCCTTTACGGGTTTTTCTTTCATCGTACGAATATTTACCGTAATAGTAGTATGGATAAAAAGTGTCCTGAACAATACCGTTGAATATGAGTCCTTTCTTCCTGAAAAACGTTTCTTTCATGCTTTCTTCCATGGCTATCAGTCTTGCTTTGTGGGTATAGTTGTACCGGATGGCAAACAGGGTGCAGTCCACGTAAGTGGCAATGCTTTTAGCGTCTGATACGATGCCTACCGGAGAGGTGTCGATGATGATATAGTCGAACCTGTTTTTGAGCTCTGCCAGTAAGCTGGCCATCCGCGGACTTTCTATCAGTTCAATCGGATTAGGGGGTATCGGTCCGGCGGAGACGATGTACAGGTTGTTGGTCCCTGGTACCTCCCGGATGATATCATCGATGGACCTGTTGCCAACGAGATAGTTGGTGATGCCGTTTTTGTGGTCCATGCCGAAGAAGTTGGACAGCTTGGGTTTGCGCAGGTCCATTTCCAGCAGCACCACCTTTTTGTTATTCACCGTGAGGGAATTGGCGAGGTGGGCCGACAGGAATGTTTTGCCTTCTCCGGAAATGCTGGAGGTCAGCATCACCGTGGCGGGACCTTTGTGGTCGGCCAGCAGGAAGCGGAGGTTGGTACGGAGATTAAAAATCTGTTCCGTAAGTACCGCATGGTTATTGAGAGAAAAGTCGCGTGCGCCTTCCGTTTGCTGGAAGACTTCGGCGATCACCGGCAGGTTAAATACCTGTTCAATTTCCTTGCGGCTGAGTATTCGCGGATTGAGGAAGTATTTGATGTATACATAGATGCTGACGGCGACTACCGCCAGTACCACGAAGCTGATGAAGATAAATGGTTTTTTGGGTGTTACGGGTTTCTCCGGTACAAAGGCCGGTGCAATGACTTTGTTATCTATCACGTTACTGGCGTTGGTGACGGAAGCTTCTTCTTTTTTCTTCAGCAGATAGAGGTAGAGGTTTTCCTTCACGCTTTGTTGTCTTTTGATATTGACATATTCCCGTGCGTAGGAGGGGATACTCGCTATTTTGCCCTGAATGGCATTTACTTTTTGTTGGGTGGCGTGTTGTGCCACACCTGCATTGCGGCGGTATCCGCTGATGTAGTCGTGGATGGTGCTGCGGGCGGCGGTCACCTGTGACTCCACGTTTTGCATGAGGAAACTGGAGGGCTGCACCGCGAGCGATAGTTTCCGTTGCTCGCGCAGGGCTTCCTCATAGCGGTTGATCATGCCTGTCAGTGTTTGGTCGACCGTGCCGGTGAGTGGCGTGAACGGCGTGCGGTTATCGGGGGTATTGATGTATTCTTCTACCTGGTCCATCACCGCCAGTTGCAGATTGGCTTCGTTCAGTTTGATGTCTGCGTCTTTCACCTGTTCCAGTGCCAGCTTGGAACTGGCGTCGATGTCGGTGATGCCGCGTTGTACCTTAAATTGTTCTTCCGAGCGTTCCAGCAGTCCCAGTTCTTCTTTGAGGGAGTCGATGCGGGTGTTGAGGAAATGGATGGTTTTTACGCCGGCTTTATTTTTATCGCTGAGGGTATAGTCGTTGTATTCATCCAGCAGTGCGTTGAGGAAATCGGCGCTCCGCCTTGCCACAGGGTCTTTATAGGTGATCACGATCACCGTGGCGTCGCGGTTAACGAGCGCCGTGGTGATATCGTCAACGGATTTGTAGGCCAGTTCTATTGCGGAATCCACTTCGATGCGGCAGGTGCCTGATTCAGCAAAGGAGAGCGGACCGGCTTGCAGGGCGAAGGTATCTTTCCCGAAGGAAAAAGGGATGTTGGGTCCCACCGTAAAGTGTACAGTACGTTTGTCTTTGCCCATGCGTGCTTTCACGTCAAAGTCCTGCCGGATGCGGGACACGTCGAAAGTATAATTGCCGGTGCGGGTGCTGTCGCTCAGCACTTGAATCACGATAGGTGATTTCGGATACCATTCTTTGTCCTGCAGGTGATGGGGGCTAAAATAGCGGACGTTGAAATGATTGCTGCTGATAACGCGTTGCAGCAGGATAGGGGAGTGCAGCACTTCCATTTCGTTTTCCATGTTTTTGCCGCTGCCCAGCAGGGAAAGGGATTTCAGCACATCTGTTTCTTCGCCGTTACCTTTTTTTTCATCTTTCAGGTAGAGGCGTGCCGACGACATAAAGGAGGGCGGTGTATACCGCAGGTAGGCCCATCCCGCTGCTATGGCCAACAGAATGGCCAGCAGGTATAAGGGCCAGTGGAAGAGCATTTTCCTGAACAGGTCGCCGATGTCAATGGCGGCCGGCCGATTGTGAATTGCTTTGAGCGGTGCCATGGTACTTTATTTCATTTACTAAGAAGAATAATGGTAGTCGCCAGCGAAATGGCACTAAGTATAACAGGCAGCAGCTGTACCAGTTTCGACGTAGGGAATTGTTTGCCCGAACCGGGTTTAATGTACACCACGTCGTTATTGGCCAGATAGAAGTACGGTGAGCTCATTGTTTTACTGTCGTTCAGGTTGAGTGACGTGTAATATCTCACGCCGTCTATTTCACGGATGACCATTACATCTTTCCTGTCGGCAGTGGTGTTCATATCGCCTGCCATGCTAAGCGCATCGAGGATGGAGGTTCTTTCGGCGCCTACCCTGAAGGAGCCGGGGTGAGCCACATCCCCGAGCACCGAGACCCTGAAGCTGACCATGCGTGTGGACACATACACGTTTTTCAGCGTCTTCGATAGTTCGGTTGTCACCAGCTCATCGATCCCCGCGGTGGTTTTATTTCTGACAAACAACCTGCCTGCGATGGGCATCCGGATATATCCGGCGCTGTCTACCAGGTATCCCTGATCTATACCGGTTCCCGACGGGCCGGGAGTGCCAGGGATATTAGGATTGAGGAGTTGTGTGACATCCTTGTCCGGGGTGCTGACGATAATCTGTAAGACATCTCCCGATTGGATTCTCAGCTGTGGATACCGTGCAACGGAGGCGTGGCCGGTAGTGGCAGCTATGTCGTTGAAGTAAGTTATCTTCTTGCTGCCGGTGCATCCTGCCATCCAAAGGGCCAGGATCAGCAAGGTCATACGAAATGACTGCATACGGGTACCTGATGCTTTTAAATGTGAACTACGGATTATTATATCGGAGCCATTCAGTGCTTTTCACTGGAGGCATGCATAAACTTCAGGATGCCAATATGCCTTTCCGCCGGGAAAGCGTGGCCTGTCTGATTTTGTCCTGCGCAGGCTGTTCAAAATAATAGTAAACGGCCAGGCTGAGAAGGATCACCATGCTGATAAAAGCAATCATTGTCCATGGAGTGAGCAGCAAACGCCGGTCGAGATGCAGCTGTTGCATGGTTAACACCGTAGCTATCTGCAGTGGAAAATGCAGCAGGTAAATTGCATAGCTGCAGTTACCAAGAATAGACCAGTGATGGTGAAAGGGCCTCCATACAGTTTCCAGCAACACCAGAGACAATATCGTACAGGGCGCTACCGTGATCCTGAACAACAGATTCCTGACAACACCATATGCGGCAGCGGATTGCTCTGCGCTGAGACCAGGGCGTAATCTGCCGATGTTGTTCATCCATGCCTGTTGCAGGAAAGGATAGTAATAGTAAGATACGATGACCACCGTCCAGAGAACGATCGTGACTATGCTGATAACCCGGAAACAGGTCCGAATGTTTTTGCGCTGAAGAAGATAACGGAAGATATAATACAATAGCGCTCCCAGAAAAAACGAAAACACACCCTTCCCCACAAGCATGGTAAAGTGCTGCATCAGTGCGCCAGCAGGGATTAGCAGCAGCAACAGTGCTTTGTTGGTATGCCATTTCATCTTACAAATCAGAAAAAACAGCAGGTAAAGAAATATTTCTACAGATACAGACCAGGAAGGCGCATTAAAAGATGGTCCTGTTTCAAATCCCCAGTTTTGTATGAAGAGAAGATTCAGAAAAAAGTGATAGGCGTCATTATATTGGATCACAAAGTAATGACCCATCCGCTGTAACATGAATACCTGTAAAACGGCCACCGCTAGCAGTGTGACGAAATGTAGCGGGTATAATCTGGATATACGGTAAATAGAGAATTTTCTGAAACTCGTTTTACCGACAGCGATAGAATCAGCATACAACCAGAAGAAGATAAAACCGGAGAGCTGAAAGAAAATATCTACCGATACCATTCCATGGGTATAGAAAATGGATAACGTTGAATAGAAAGGTAGCGAAGCGTTTAGTTCACCGCCGGGTGTAAATACATCGTCAGGATAAAAAAACATTTGCCAATGAAAGAGGACGACAATCACAGCCGCGATGCCCCTGAAAGCATCCAGACTATGAAAATAGGTCGGGACAACAGGGGGGCGGTTCTTCTCCATAGAAAGAATGGTTAAGAGGTTAATCAAATCGGGTTTCCTGTAACACGGAAGTTACCAAGAAAACGGACGCGATAGTGATGCACTACAGTAATGAATAAAATAATCAGGAGAGAGCGGGTGTGAACAAAATGAATAAGCAACGTGTGCCGTAAGGAAAGATTCCCTATCTTTAAGGTAGCAATCTGTGCAATTTAATAAAAAATCAGAGAATCTGCAATACAGATTTGAACTTCCAATAGGCGAACATGAAATACAGGATCGACTTCAGAGGGCCCGAACAAACAATGCTCTATACCGCTGTTTGCAATTCCACACTGGAGGTAGAAACATTACTCCGGCAAGTATTACAATATGACTGGTCAGACGAAAACGGGGCTTACGCCATGACGTTGTACGACCTCTCTTCAGGCGAAGAACAGATCGTACATGTATATCGTTTTAAGATGGAACCGCCGTATACAAAAGCGGCTTTTGAAGCTGTTCATCACAGATCATAAAAATGCCCCGGCGATAGTGGCCAGGGCATGATGATAACGGTTAACCCAATATCTCTACTTCTTCCGGAATAACAAATAGCAGGGTACATCCGACAGGACTGCTAACGGAATGTTTGAATCCGGGCGGTGTGTACAGGTAATCGCCGGCCGCCAGTGTGGCGTGTTCCAATACTGCTTCTCCGTTCAGCACAAAAATCTCTTCGCCGGCAGGATGGTTGTGATAGGGATAAGTAGCACCCGGTTCAAATCGCAATAAGATGGTCTTGGAACGTTGGCTTTCTTCGTCGTACCGCAATGACTTCACAAAGATGCCTTTATAGTGTATGCCTTTTTCAACAAGTGGTTGCCAGTCCTGCTGGATGCTGCGGGTGATGTAGTGGTTAATATCTGTATGCATGATTAAGAATTTAATAATTGATCAATACTCCAGCGATAGCCGGGGAGAGTAGCCAGCATAAAAGCGCCGGCGCTGAAAGCGAATACGGAATAATCCAGCGGCTCTTTCAGACCGAAAGAATAGGTCATGGCCGCTGCGAAGAGGAGCGTGAGCGCCATGGCCGCACAAGCCGCCAGCTGTGTTTTAAAGCCTGCCAGCAATAGTATGCCCAGGGAAGCTTCCACGATGGTGGCTACCACGGCGATGGTAGGAATGATGCGGGCCGGCGCAAAGGAATTGACCTGCGCGGTGTATTGCAGAAAGCTTTGCCAGCCGGAGGAACGACTGCCCCAAAGCCCCAGCCTGCTGGCTACGGCCGACAGGAACCCGGTTCCCAGTGAGAGCCTTAACAGTAAGGCGGCGATATCCTGATATGATTTCATGTACTGTTTGTTTTTGACAGTACAAAGTTGGCATTTCAGGAGGGGTTAGAAAATAGAGAATCCTGCAAAAAACATGTAATATTTACAGGGCGTATTGTTCTTTATATTGTTTGGGAGATAATTGGGCCTGTTTTTTAAAGAAATTGGAGAAATAGAAAGGGTCGTTGAAGCCCAGTTTATACGCCACTTCTTTCACGGAAAGATCGCCGTAGGTCAGCAACCGCTTGGCTTCAGAGGTCACGAGGCCGTATATCACGTTCTGGGCTGTTTTGCCGGCATGCAGGCGGGCCAGTTCATTGAGTTTGGCTTCTGTGGTGCCGAGCAGCGAAGCCAGCTCCTTCAGCGGGTAGTTGTGCTCAAAATTGTTCCGTACGGCTTCCAGGAACTTAAGGAACAGCGCATCGGGTTTCCAGATCTCATCGCCCCGCTGCACCTTGGCCCGGTTGATGGCCACCAATATCAGCGTGATGCGGCTGTGCACAGAGATCAGGTACTGATAGGGCTGTTGCGCTACTTCCTGCTGTATGAGTGCCAGCTGCGTTGCCACTACCTCGTGGCCGACCGGTATCACTTCATTCATCGCGAAGTGACAGAAAAGGCCGTTGTGAAAAATCAGTTCTATGTCGTTGTCATCTTTACAGAAAAAATCGAGGGTAAATTCCAGCAGGTACCCTTTGGCCTCCTTGTTCTGGCGGACGTGGTGTATCTGGCCGGAGGTGATGGTGATCACGTCACCGGCGTTAAGCGTGAAGTCGCGGTGGTCCACGGAAATGACCAGCGAGCCGCTATGGCAGTATAACAAGACGTACCGCATCACGCGGCGTGGTTTATCTGGAAGAACGGATGGATCGAGTGGAGCAACGGTAATCATCGACATAAACAAAAACTACTATTTTACTTGTAAGGAAGATGCCAGTTTCTTAAAATATTGCAGGTCGCGGGTAGGCTCCTTTTTGCTGATGGCCTGCAGCACAATAGCCTGGTCGCCTTTCACCACTACGCAGCAGTAGGCCGTTACCGGTTTGTCTTTCAGCTGCCCTTGTATTTCCATCTGATAGGCTTCGTTGTTATTGATACGGTCATTGATTTCGGCTTTCGTTTCCGGATTGGTGAGGCCATACTCGCGGAATTTGCCGACCATGAGCGCCGCGATTTCTTTGGGTTTGGCGGTGTTGTCGTTGGGAAACTGGGCCACCATCACAAACGGTCCGTCCGGATCTTCTCTGGTGTCCATCCCGTTGACGGTATAAATATACAGGCTGGCAGCGTATCGAAAGAAACGGAAAGGCGTATGGCTGGTATCCATCGTGAAATTAGCCGTTTCAAAAGGATCTATTTTCTGCTGCGGGTCGTACCAGATGGTACGGAGACTGGCCAGTATTTCTTTTCCGGCAGCCTCATTACCGGTAGGATATACCGCCATGACCGAAGTGGAGAAGGTGGTGTCGCCGAAAACAAGTCCCAGGGTAATATGCGTGGGAGCGCCCTGTGCCGCCACAAACTTAGCCGGATAGCCATCCATCTGTAGCTCCTGATAGTTATAGACCGTAGCGCCTTTTTCGATAAAAGCTTCCTTGCTGAAGGAGGCGGCGTTGGTATAGAAGTTGCCGCCCGGCAGGTCATATACATTGATCATGCCCCTTTCTTTGTGGTGCAGCCCGATGAAGTTTTTGGCAATGCCGTAGTGTGCCGGCGGAATAATATAGAGGTGAGTGCCGGGGATACGCACGTGCCGGGCTGTTTTGGCGTTGCGGATAACGCTGTCCAGTTTGTACTGGGAACGGGCGCCAACGGCCATACACACGAGCAGGCAAAGCGACAGGAATGGTTTCATGTGTGATCGTTTACTATCGGAAATGGTGACGGGGCGGGAGATAAAAGAACCTAACCAGCTGGCAAGGGTACACTTCGTATTACTCCGGCGGCATAAATGTCGGATTTTATTTTCATTTTTTGATCGTCTGTATGATAGCAGGCTGGGGGGCAAGGGGGCGAACTAAAAAGCCTTACAACGTTCGTTGTAAGGCTTTGGTTTTACCAGCCGAAGCGGATGTCGTAAGTATTATTGGCGTAGTCTCTCCGTTGAGTCAGAAACCTTTTTTTCATCCACTGTTTGCGGTTTTTGGACACCAGTTTCCAGTTGGGGTGAAAACTATATTTCAGCTTTTCGGGCTTGTCTGTACCATCTTCCTCATACCACATGGCAGGGAAGACGTTCTCGCAGCAGTTTTTCTGAAAAATTGAATGCCATCTGCAGCGGTCGCACATCGCGTAGAGGCTTTTGTTCATCTTGTTGTACGTTCCGCGATGGTCGGTCGTTTTCAGGATTTTAAGTTTTTTCACTTGTAAACACTTTTGGTGCTACAAGGCGTCGAATACTTTTTTCATGGGTAAGGATTTCGTACGAAGATAAGTAAAAACATATAACCGTTACCGTTGGAGGAGGCACTCCGGCAATAGATAAAATGCGCTATCGCCGCCGGAAGGCCTATTTTGCCAGGCTGTAACTTTCAGCTACATTAGTCAAACGGATGAATAAATATCTATGAGTATGACAAAAGAAGACCTTTGTGCTTATTTGCAGTCACAGCCACTGGCGGTGGTGGCCAGCATCAATAAAGCCGGCGCGCCCCAGTCTGCGGTGGTGGGTATTGCCGTTTCCGGAGAGATGGAAATCATTTTTGATACCGTAGATAGTTCCCGCAAATATATCAATCTCATGGCTGATCCCCGGGTGGCGCTGGTCATCGGGTGGGACCATGAAGTGTCTGTGCAGCTGGAAGGCACCGCCAGATTGTTGCCACCGGATGAACGGGACCCGCTGAAAGAGGTGTATTACGGCGTTTTCCCGGAAGGCCGCGAACGCGCCGCCACCTGGAAGGGGCTGGTGCATTTTGTGGTAACGCCGTACTGGGCCCGCTACAGCGATTTTAAAAACCAGCAGGACCCTGTTCAGGAATGGAATTGGGAATAGTATCGGCTTTACTATGGAAGTAGTGCATGATGATTTTGCTGATCGTATCGGCTTTGTTGAATACCATGAGATGGCCGCCGCCTTTAATACGGTAATCAGGATGTACCCGTTTGCTGGAAATGACCCTGTCGGCCGTTCCATGCACCTGGATGGTGTGCTCCGGCGGTTGTTTGTTTTCCCAGTGAGAGATGCTCTTCAGGGCCCAACGGAAAAAATAGATATCGGTGCCCTGTAGTAACTGTTTAAGCGCATCTTTGTCCATTTTGGTACGGGCGCCGAAGTAGCTATAAGTGATGAAATTCATGCGCTGCAACAGGAAACGGGGAACGAGGCGGTATAAACCCAGTCTCATAAAAAAGAACTGGAACTTGCTCAACTCGTCCTTGGTGGTGGCGGAAGAGATCAGGACCATCTTTTCTACGTTGACCAGTTTAGACACTTCCACTGCTACGATACCGCCGAAAGAGACCCCGATGATATAGGGGTTTTCTACCGTGATCTGGCTTTTTATCCTGGCTGCATATTGCTCAATCGTCTCGTCTGACGACGACGGTACCCAGGTGATATAGACTTTATGATAGCCCGGAAGATGCAGGTTCCTGAATAAACTGGAGTCTGCCCCCAATCCACTAAAAAGATAGATGGTTTTTTGTTCTGCTTTAGCAGTACCGGTCGGTGTTTGAGAAAACCCGGAGAGACTGCTGAATAATAATAAAACCGAAATGAGCACTTTCACACGTTGCGCCATAAAATCTTCACTTCTTGCCTTGACAGGCATGTTTATTAACGTTGCCGTTTAGAATATTATTGAAAAATGGTTACTTGTCAAACATGGTTTATTTCATCCATATTGGCAGAGTTAGCATAAAATAGTATGGGTGCTATAGGCGTGAGCAGTATTTACAGGGATGTTGCCTGATTACAGGCAATTGATAGAACCGGCGCAAAACTATAAAATATCCATTTGAATGCAAAGTAAATCTATCCGGTGTGTACCATACTGATAGATTGTATTGTAATGAAATTTATATATGTCAGATAATCAAGTATATGCGTGATGTTTAAGCGGATCTATCTAATAGCGGCCGGAAGCGTGTGGAGGCTGTCGGATGTTTGACGGGATGCCAACAAAATGTAGTTATCCCGTGTTATTTTTTTCTATAAATGTTTGACAAACCCCATTGTAATCAAAAAATATGTAAGCGTGATTATGGAACGAGGAAAACTATATGTTCAATATGGCAGCGGCCCTTTTTCCGCGCCTCCGGGCTGGAAAAATTTCGACGCGTCACCAACGCTGCGGCTGCAGCAGTTGCCCCTTATCGGGTCTTTGCTGAAAAAACGGATGCATGTGGCCTTTCACCCGGACGTGCTCCAGGGAGATATCATTACGGGGTTGCCCGGCATAGGGGAAAATTCCTGTGACGGTGTCTATTGTTCGCATGTGCTGGAGCACCTGTCCTATGAGGATTGTCTGACCGCTATCCGCAATACCTATCGTATACTGAAGCCCGGCGGTTACTTCCGCTGCGTATTGCCCGATCTGGAAACAGCGGCGCGGAAGTATATCGATAACCTGCACGGGGAAGACCGGGAGGCCAACGTGAAGTTCATGGAAGAAACCCTGCTGGGCCGACAGCAGCGACAACGCGGCATCCGTCAACTGGTACAATCGGCATTCGGCAACAGGGAGCATCTTTATATGTGGGATCATATTTCACTGGCCCACCAGCTGCAAAAAGCCGGCTTCCGGAAGGTGCGGCGCTGTACCTTCAATGATGCGGCCGACGGGATGTTCCGGCTGGTAGAAGAGAAAACGAGATTTAATAACGCAGTGGCATTGGAAGCCGCAAAATAAAAACAGAGCAGCCTTACAACCATATGTGTAAGGCTGCTCTGTTTTAGCGCCTTTATTGGCTAATACCCTGAAGGACTGCCAGGGTGGCTTCTCCCACACCTTTTGCGGAAGCCGGGTTTTGGCCGGTAACAACCCGCTGGTCAGTGACAACATGCGGCTGCCAGAGCCCGGACTTTTCAAAGATAGCTCCACGTGTTATCAAGGTAGTTTCCAGCAGAAATGGCACTACATTGTCCAGCTTTACCGCCGCTTCCTCTTCATTGGTAAACGCATTGATTTTTTTGCCATCTACCAGATATTTGCCATTACTCAGCTGAATATTCACGAGCCCTGCAGGGCCATGACAGACGGCACTCACAACACCGCCTGCTTCGTATATCTTCCTGGCAATGCCGGCCAGCTCGGCGTTGTCCGCGAAGTCCCACATTGCGCCATGTCCGCCGGCATAAAAAATAGCTGCATATTTTGAAGGGTCAACTGCTGACGGCTGCATCGTATGGGTCACCTTCTGCTGATATTCTGCATTGTCCCAGAATTTTTTATTGATGGGGTCTTCAAGATTAAAACCGTCCACCGGTGCTTTGCCGCCCCGGGGGCTGACGAAATCAATTTCATAGCCGGCCGTGTGAAGCACGTCCCAGGGATGCGCCACTTCTGCGAGATAATAACCGGTAGGCTGTCCGGTGTTGCCTTTTTGGTCGTGGCTGGTCACCACAAAGAGGATTTTCTTTTCCATTTGCTTTACTTGTTTTTTAGTTTGTGCGGCTGCCGGATGATGTGCTGCAACAGCTATCGCCATGAGTCCAATGGCTATTGATAAGATGGCCTTCTTCATACAGATGAATGTTGATTTGACAAGGTAAAAATCTTCAAAAGCTGTTGGACTGCACAGGAACTATGTCACAAGTTTGGTGTGAGGTAGATCACACTATTTGGAAAAGCGGCTGAGCGTTTCCCTGGAAACGCCCAGGTAGGAGGCGATTAATGTCTTCGGCACTCTCTGGAAAAGTTGAGGATAGGTGGAGTGTAACTGATGATAGCGTTCTTCGGCGGAGCTGTTCAGTAATGATAAAATACGCCGCTGCAAGGCCACATAACCGGCATTCGACTTCCGTCTGAAGAAATGTTCTATTTTATGCAGGTCGGCACATATTTTCTCCCGGTCGTGCAGTGACAGGCACAGTACTTCCACATCTTCAATGCAGTCAATTGTCAAATTAGATGTCGTTTCGTTGAAGTATGCCTGATAGTCCGTGATCCACCAGTCTTCCCACGCAAATTGCAGGATATGTTCTTTGCCGTCATTGGGGTTGGTATAGGAGGCTTTTAAAAGGCCTTTGGTAACAAAGAAATCATAGGGAACAAGGGAATCTTCCTGCACCAGAAACTGGTGTTTTTTATATTTTTTGGGGGTGAAATGAGACAGTATATATTCAAACTCACTATCAGTGAGGGGCGTGATTTTTTCGATTTGTTGTCTTAACAGTTCGCTCATGGGTGTGCCGTATGGTGTGGAGGCGAAAGTACGATATAAATGACTTTGTAGGGATACCATTAAAAATCAATACGGGTTGATCATCTACCGGCAGATAACATTTTCTTTTTGTTGGAGTTTCCAAATAAATCATTATTTTGATACGCGAATAGCACTGCATATAGTCGCTGTTTTTTTTAAAGAAAAACCTATGCACATTTAATATTGATATCCTGTTACGTTCAAAGAAATTGAACCTGCTACTCACCCATCATTACTCAAAATAATTATTTAACCGGTATCCCCCCGATACCATGCTCATCACCATGTCTCATCTGAAGATTCATCTATCATGAAAAAGAAAAACGATCAAGTAAATGTCATCTTAATTGGATGCGGTCCCCACGCCAGACGTATATATCTCCCCGCACTGCGCAACCTTCAACAGGTGAAGCTGGCTTTAGTGATCGATCTGGAAAACGAAGCTTCCGTTGTACGCAACGCTATTGGAGAAATGGAAACGGAATTATGGCTTATTCAGCCTTTTGCCCATGTATTGCCGCCGGAATTGCAGAACAGACTATCACAGTTTGTGGCAGACCATCAGGTGACAGGTGTCATTATTGCGACGGAACCACTGGTGCACAGGGCTTATGCTGAATGGGCTTTGGCCAATGAGCTGAACATTCTGATGGACAAGCCTGTCACCACCAGAGCAGACGTCACCAGTAATCTAGATAATGCCAAAGGCATTCTGGACGATTACGTTGAACTACTGGACGCTTATAAAGATCTTCAGCAAAGAACAGAAACGATTTTTATGATTAACTCCCATCGTCGTTTTCATAAAGGGTTTCAGTTTGTGAAAGATCAAATCAGGGAAGTGGCGCTGAAAACAAATTGTCCGATAAGTTTTATCCAGGCCTATCACAGTGACGGACAATGGCGGTTGCCCAATGAAATTGTCACGCAAAAATATCATCCTTACTGCTTCGGCTATGGAAAGGCTTCTCACAGCGGATATCACATTTTTGATACGATTTATCAGTTTTACAAAGCTTCGGCATTGCCCGATAAAGTGGCAGACGAGATGGAGGTGATCAGTTCTTTCTTAAAGCCCAATGGCTTTTTCACGCAGTTCAATGAAAAAGATTACCTGTCTGTTTTTGGTGATGAATATAAAGAGGTGAACCCCTGGTCGGAACAACAGCTACGGGAGATATGCGCGGATTTCGGGGAGATAGATATTTCCGCTGTCATTGCGCTGCGGAAATATGGAGAGGTCGTCGCTAATTTTAATGTAAACCTGGTGCATAACGGATTTGCGGGGAGAACATGGATCAGGCCAGGCGCAGATTTGTATAAAGGAAACGGAAGGATTAAACATGAGAGTTACCATATCCAGCAAGGGCCGTTTCAGAATATCCAGATACACGCCTATCAGGCACATGATAAGCATGATAAAAACGAAAATAAAGAGGAGTATTTAGGCGGGAAAAACCATTTCGACATATACGTATTTCGCAACCCGTTGCTGACTAACGGAGAAGCACAACCGAAAGTGTATAAATACTCGGATTTGGTAGAACACCCTGCTGATGAAGGAGCTCCAGCCATCACCATGGAATGGGTTAAGTTCAGGGTGGTAGAGGAATTTGCGGATTATTTAGCGGGTAAAAAACAGAAGCACGACATTTCTTCTCAAATTGAGGACCATGCCATTCCCGTAAAAATGATGAGTGGAATTTATTGCGCGCAGATCACCCAACAAAGAGCCTGCTATCATTTTGAAATAGATAATGCTGCCCCATCAGGTAGCCACTACTGTAAAACTGATAGTGCCGGTGCTTGGGTATAGTGCCGGATGTCTTTGAACCATTTAACATAAAAAGCGTTATCTTTTAACCGATTAATTCGGGATGACCCTCCATCCATCATTTCACTTAAAAAAAACCATAACGCATGAAAACACCTATCGAGTCAAAAATCATCAGTGCTGTGAGCAGTTCCATTGGTATTCCTGAGAGTGCTATCACCGCAGACCGGTCTCTGGACGATCTGGGGCTGAATTCAATTCTGGCAGTACAGCTTTCGAATGAATTGCAACAGCAATATGGAATAACAGATATGAGCGGCGTCTCTACCAGTAATACAATAGAGGAGATTGCGGATTATATTAAAAGTAAGGTATCATAAACTGAGGCCTTTAAGTTTTTACAAAACCCGGAAAGCATTATACCCTGCGTGTAATGCTTTCCGGTTTATAATTCCAACCATAACACATGTACGAGGCTGTTATAAAGAACCTGCGGCGGCATATTGAACCTACCAGGGAAGAGACAGAGATCTTCTTATCCCTGGCGGTTGCCAAAACCATTAAGAAAAAAGAGCTGTTGTTGAAAGAAGGAGATGTGGCCAGGCAGCAGTTTTTTGTGATCAGCGGTTGCCTGCGGACCTACACCATTGACACCAATGGCAAGGAACACGTTTTGATGTTTGCGCCTGAAGACTGGTGGTGCAGCGGCGATCTTTACAGCTTCCTGTCGGGACATACGAGCGTCAATAACCTCGAAGCGCTGGAACCCACCACCCTGTTGCAAATCAGCAAAGATGATCTGGATGTCCTGTATCAACAGGCACCCAAATTCGAACGGTTTTTCAGGATACTGTTTCAAAACGCTTTTGTTTTTCATCAGAACAGGATCAGTGCCAACCTCTCTCAGCCTGCGGAAGGGCGGTATGACCTGTTTACAAAAGCCTACCCTGATCTTGAAACGAGGATTTCGCAGAAATATATCGCCTCGTATATCGGTGTCACCCCGGAATTTTTTAGCCAGATGAAGGCCAATATGTTTCGTAAAAAAACTTAATGTACCTTATTTTTTGAGGTACGCCAGGATCGTTGCTTTGTAGTATAAAATCATTCAGTATATGGAACACAAAGCAAACGTACAGCCTGTTTTCAGTGACAAACCTTTCGCCGAAAAGAAATTTATCGAGATAAAAGGCCGTCGGATGGCTTATATCGATGAAGGGGAGGGCGACCCGATCGTATTTCAGCACGGCAACCCCACTTCGTCCTACCTTTGGCGGAATATCATGCCTTATAGTCGTGGCCTCGGCCGCCTCATTGCCTGCGACCTGATTGGCATGGGTGACTCCGAAAAGCTTCCTGATTCCGGCCCCGGGCGATATAGCTATGCAGAACAGCGTAGTTTCCTCTTTGCCCTTTGGGAAGAATTGAAACTGGATAAAAACGTCATCCTGGTGCTGCATGACTGGGGCTCAGTATTGGGCTTTGATTGGGCGAACCAGCACCGTTCCCGCGTGCAGGGGATCGTTCATATGGAGGCCCTGGCTATTCCCTTTAAATGGGATGAATTTGAGCCTAAAATGCGCGATTTATTCCGGGCATTGCGTTCTCCCGCCGGCGAAGAGCTGGTGTTGAAGAACAACGTGTTTGTGGACAAAGTATTGCCGGCAGGTATTTGCCGGGAACTTAGCGAAGCGGAGATGGCCGAGTACCGGCGTCCTTATCTTAATGAAGGAGAGGACCGCCGCCCTACCTTATCGTTCCCCCGCCAGATAGCCCTGGACGGAGCGCCCAAAGAAGTGGCTGAAGTAGTGACGGCATTCGGAAACTGGCTTCAGCAAAGTGAGGTCCCCAAGCTTTGGGTGCATGCTACTCCCGGCGCCGTGGAAAATGACAGTGTTCGGAAGTTTTGCAGCACCTGGCCCCATCAAACAGAAATATCCGTAAAAGGCAAACATTTTTTACAGGAAGACAGTCCCACGGAAATAGGAGAAGCGATTGCCGCTTTTGTAAAAAGGTTGCGTTAGCGGCAAATGCCGGAAATGATAAAGAAGCCTTGCAATTTAATGCTGTAAGGCTTTTTGACGTACTGGAATGAATATATAATTATCTAGTGTGTTTGTGTGGCGGCTGTTAAAATGGAATGGACAACTAACGTTTCTCCCCTTATTTACCGCATAAATCTCTCTTTCTATGTTTTAAAGTAGGGTAAAAGTGGTTATTTTTGTTCCTATTTTGGAAAAAGAGGACTTCATGCGAACTACACTAAAATCATTATGCCTGCTGGTATTACCATTGGCCAGCTTTGCACAGAAAACTGTTTTACCCGGCCACCCAGACGTTAACACCTCCCGTTTGAAACCTGGAAAATCGTTGTACACCATCTACTATGTAAAGGACCAGACCTGGACAAAAAAGGGAACTTACACCCATGAGATAACTGTTTCGGGCAATGAATTGAAATTTGTAGCCGACTACACGGATGAAGCAGGTAAATGGTTCAGGAAAAGAACTTCTGTGGCTGATGCAAAAACACTTAGCCCTGTCAGTTATAAGTCAGAAGGACTAAAAAATACACTGGACCTGAATTTCGGAAATCCCATCACCGGCAAGTACCGTTATACGAACGGAGATAAGGACAAACAAATAACGATCAGGCCAACCGCGAAATTTGTTGATTTTAACGTGTCTGAAATTCTCTTTACCACATTACCCCTGGATGTAGGTTATAAGGCTATCATACCGGAATTTTATTACAATAATAGTCCGGACAGTGTATTGTCGAATTACGTGATAAAAGATGTAAAAAGCTACATACAACGCTCCCCTAAAACGGGAAACCATGAAAGCTGGCTGGTGAACGTGTTGGAGGAAGAATCCGGCGCAATTTACACCTATATCATCGATAAAAAAGACCATCGGATTTGGCAAAGAGAAATGCCTGCCGGTAAAGGAACGATAGAAATCTGCGTGAATGAGGAACTGGATTACCAGCCGATAGAAGCCAGGTTTGATAAAGATGAAAATCTCAGAAGAACAGAGAAGGGGAATGGCGTTATTACCGGTACCGCCTTCGCCAGAGATCACAACGGCAGCAAATTGCAGGTGGTGAACATCCAGAGAGCACAATTTGCTCCCAAAGGCACCGTAGTGTCTATCCTTCCCAATTCTGCCTATATCGAAGAATGGAAGGAAGTGAACCGGAAAATACGGAAACGCGGGAAACTACCTGAGGTGCCGCTTGACCCTAACGTGGCCGCCTGTATTAAAAAAACAACCGTGTATGATGACAAAGGGCATTTCGAATTCACGAACCTGATGCCGGGCGAGTATATCCTGTTCACTACCTTTGGATATACACACCGGTATTCTTACTCCTATCAGTCAGGGACCTCGAATTTAGTCCATCCAAGTGGGGCAGTATTGTCATCCGGTCCTATTTACAGCTCTGGTAGCGGCGCTACAGGAGCCACTGCGGAAATAGAAATGAAAGTGACTATCCGGAAAGACGGTGATAAAGTGGATGTTAATCTGAAAGATGTGCGATAAGTTCCCGACAAAAGCATTTATAAAAAAGCCTTCAACTGTTGATCGGTTGAAGGTTTTTTATTGTATGGATGTGCCGCCCCACAAACATTCTCTTCCTTAGGGTTGAAGAAATTTTTCCGATCAGTCAACTTTTTATATCGATCAATCCTTATTTATTCATCTCAGCTTCTGAATTATTTTGACCCCGACACTGTAACAGATTCGTCCTCTTCCGTATTCAGGTTCAGGAGACGATGCTTTACTACACGATGTATTATTCCTTCACTTCTAAAACGCAGCAAGATGATAACTCCAACGAGAAAACTGCTTGCAGCAGGGTTAGCTGCCGGAATTTATCGCAGAAATGTTTATTCGGGAATAATGGTGATGCTGGTCACGCTTTTAATGCTGGTGACCAGTTGCCGCAGATGGACCCCTGATGAGTGTACTGATTGTGACTGCTTGTCGAAAGACTATAAACAAACGAACCTGGTTGCGGACACCGCTGGTTTTGGAGCGGCCAGGATCGATCCGCTACTGGTCAATGCCTGGGGCCTTGCCGTAGGACCGACAGGTGCTTTCTGGATTTCCACCAATGGCAATGCCAAACTGAGTCCTATTTATCGATATAGTGTTGTTTATGATAAAGACGGGAACATGCTGAGGGCGCCTGTCGTTCTCCCCGTGGTCGAATTTAATCCCAATCGCCCCACCGGTGTTGTGTTCAACAATACCAGCCGCTTTGGTGGCTCCCGTTTTATCTTTGCTGATGAAGCTGGTCTCCTTATTAGCTGGACTTCCGGTGATACGGCAGTGGACCAACCAGCCCGCTATCTATTCAACGCTGTTTACAAAGGCCTTGCCATCGCCAGCGATAGTGGCAAACCCTATATTTACGCCACCAATTTCCACGATGGCACGATAGACGTATTTGACACTGCCTTCAAATATATTCCGTACAAACAATTCACCGACCCTAATATTCCGGCTGGCTTTGCACCGTTTAATATCCGTAACATCGACGGCCTGCTGTATGTTACCTACGCCAAACAGAAGCTCCCCGATAAAAAAGTTGACGAGGCTGGCCCCGGCAATGGTTATGTAAATGTTTTCAGACCGGACGGCTCCCTGGTAAGAAGGCTCGCTTCCCAGGGCACGCTCAACTCTCCCTGGGGTATTACCCAAGGCTGTAGCGGCCTGGGTAAAGGCGATGACGATGTGGTCCTGATCGGTAACGCCGGTGATGGCCATATCAATGCCTATCGTGAAAGCGGTACTTTCCTCGGGCAGCTCCGGAATGGTAATGATCCGCTGAAAATTGACGGCTTATGGGCACTGGAAAGCCGTGTACCCGGCGCCGGTAGTAAAATATTTTTCACCGCAGGTCCTGGTAACGGATCTCACGGCCTCTTTGGTTACCTACAGAAAAACGAGCTTCTGCAGAAATAACGTTTTGTAGTCCGGACAGACCAAACAAACAAAGCGCTAAACCCTTTGGTGATAAAGGTTTTAGCGCTTTGCTGTTTTGGCGTCCCTCCGCATTTAAACAGGCCACCGGCGTTGCCTGCCCGCATTCTATAGGCATTTTAAAGGGAAGTATAATCGTTTTAAAATCTTACCTTCGTGACCTTTCGACGATAGAAGCCCATAACCCGTAACCCATCATAAAATAAACAAGCATTAAACGCCCTTGAAATGGAACTGCAACATTTAGACATAGATAGTTATGTCAACTGGTACAAGGAATTATCGTACAAACTGGAATATGCAACCGCTAATGAACCGCGGATTAACAGGTATATCAGGACAGGCTGGGACTTGTTTGTTCGTTACACGCGTAACCATGAAAATCTGAAATCAAAAGAGTTATCGGAATGGCTGTCAAGAGAAGCAAGATCGATATACGAGGAGGTGCAGAAAGTGAAAAGGTATATGAAAAGCGATGATCTGCCTGACCTCTGGTATGTTCCAACGGTATCTGCGTGGTATCAGTTTGATGACGTGATGGCTGATTTTTCCGATGACCCTACAGCGGCTATCGCAGAAAAGTTAGCGTCAGCTGCTGCGCCAATAGCGCTGTTAAAAGAAGAATTAGCGGGCATCAATAAAAAGGAATGGTTTTTTACCAGTATGACAGTGGTTGATTACCCTTTCTATGCATCTGAAATAGAAAGCCAGGGCGAAGGCTGGGTAACTCAGTTTGCGCTGTTTGTCAGGGACTGCCATCTTGCTAAATGGCTGTACTGGCGGATACAAGAGCAGGAAATACGGCGGCTGCCCTGGAATGGAACTACACAGGATTTGTCTGAGCTGATAAAAGCCCTTTCTCTTACCGTTCTAAACGGAGTGCCGGAAACGGACATTGTACGGCTGCTGGGAAATGTGTTTGATATGAACTGGGAGCCATTCAATGACGAAGTGCACAGCAAAAATATAAGTGAGTTGCAGGATAAAAAGCCGGACGATACGTTTACCGCCCAACTACATCAGGCCATCAACAACTTTCGGATGAATACGGCAACAATAGGTGACTAGCAGAAAATAGCAGATGGTCGAAAAAAAACAAAGTACAACTGAAGAAGCGCTACAATAATAGGTTGTAGCGCTTCTTCGTGTTGAGATAGTTTTGAGGAGCAGGATGTCGATTCTCGGAATTTGACCTGCTATTGGATGCCAATTGCTTTGGCCGGTCCCGATTACGCCCTATTGTATTTACTGTCCTTTTCCGAAGTCAGGAGCCGCTTTATCATACCAGATTCGCTGTGAACTTAAGGTAGGTAAGTCCTGCGCATTAGGCGTGAATCCTTGTTGCTGCATGGCGGCCGACCAGTTAGCCCTGTTTACTTCTCCCGGATCTATCAGCCAGAAGCGGCGCGGGACCAACTCATTGAATGGTTCCCTGGCATAGTAGGTAGAACTGTTTTTGGGATATCCGGTACGTCTGCAAAATACATACGCTTCGTTGGGCTGCCGGTACATGCCCAGGAATTGCTGGATATAGATCTTTTCCAGATTATTCACACCATTGAATTTCACCAACGGGTTAGCCAGGTAATTGTTGATCTCCGTTTGTCCATCGCCGGAATAAGCCGTGGTGGAACCAGCGGCTACTGCTATGGCATTCATGGTTTGTATAGAGGAGGCTATTCCTTTTTTGTACCAGTCTTCCGCACTGCCTTTGGTATCCACGCCACCGGCATAACCTTTCTGAATAAACTCCGCTATATAAAAACAGGTTTCTGCGTAGGTAACAGCAACGTCCAGGAATTTACCGGTTGCCTGGTTGAGCTGAGGGGAGAAAAACCTGCGGTTGATGGGGGAGATCAGGGAGTATTTTGTGAACTGGCTTACCGGTAGCGGGTTCCCGATATAGGATGCTACGCCGGGATTGGTGGTCCAGTCGGCAGGTCCTCCCTGGTACATGATCAGTGGGTCGTTCGGATCAATGAATGCAGGAAGTGCTACCTGATATTTGGCCAGTGAATCTTTATAACTGCCCACCAGGTCATTTTTTTCGAAGTATACCGGTAGCCGGGGATCACTGGTTTTCTTAAGGAAATTCATGATAGAAGTACTGGCATACCTGCGGCTGCGGTAGTCAATATCTCCGCCGGTCCCGAAAGGAACATAGGTGGCATTCATATATTTGACCTGTGAATCATAATCGCTAATGGGACCTATCGCATCTTTCATGACTTCCTGGAAGATAGCCTGGCATTTTGCCTTGTCTGCGTTCTCTAACCTGGCGGCTATACGAAGTTTAAGCGTATTGGCCAGTTTCACCCATTTTACCCAGTCGCTCTGGTAAAAAATGTCGGATGGTCCGTAAACAGATTGCGTTACCATTGAATTATCAGACAGTACTTTAATGGCTTCATTGAGCTGCCCCAGCCAATTGGTGAAAAGGGTTGGCTGTTCATCATAGACCGGGTTGTATTTCTGGTCATACCGTCCTTTTACTGCCTCGCTAAAGGGAATGGAGCCGTTCATGTCTGTTACCTTGATGCCGTGTAATACCATCAGGATGTTGGTGACCACTTTTATTTTCTGGTACTTTTCCTTATCAGGCATTGCATCCACCTGCCGCCTGATTTCATTCAGATTGGGCAATACCTGCAGGTAGTAGTTATTATACCGTGTATTGACGTTGTTGGTGATTTCGTAAGGACTGGAAGTTACATGTTGTGTAAAGCGCATCAGCTGTTCCATGCTTTCCCATACCCACTCGGTGCCCTGATAGGTAAAGATCTTATCTTCTGAATAGCTGAGCAGGAATTTTACGTCCGGTTTACTCACCACGCTGGGGTCGGTATTGATATCTCCAAAATTTTTGGAACAGGACCCGGCGCCAAGCAGGGCCAGTGCCATGCAAACCTTTATATATCGGTGTTTTATATTTTTCATGATCTTGTTTTTTGATGTTGTAATGGACCATTCATTAAAATCCTACCCTGATGGTACCTGCAATCGACCGGATCATAGGTAAAAATCCTTCTTCACCGGAATAAGCGGTGTTGTTGGAGTTGTTGGAAGCAGGGTTATAGTTGTAAGGGAGACTGTTGTAGAGATACAACAGGTCGCGGCCTACAACGGCTACACTCAGGTTATTCAGCATCAGTTTTTTGCAGATAGTGGCCGGGAACTGGTAGGCCAGCGATACCTGTCGCAATGATACCCAGGTATTCTTTTTAACCCAGTAATCGGCTACACCGGTGGAGGAAGAACCATAGCGGTAGTAAAACTGCGGAGCGTGTGTAGGTTCTACATATCCTTTTTCGTAAGCCTGTGCATAGGACATGCCGCCTACGTCCACCTGTGTACCATTAGGCTGTGTTATCATCTGGCCTTTCGGGAATACGCCATCGGGAATCAGGCCATCGTCGTACGTTTGGCCATCGTATTTGCTGGTCCAGGTAATACCGCCGGTTGCGGCGTCCCGTCCTGCCAGTGTATTAGGGAATACGCCGGTGTGGGTACCATAGCGGTAGGTGAGGAGTACGAAGTCGCCTCCTACTTTAGCATCCAGCAAAACATTCAGGGAAAAGCCTTTATAGCGGAAGGTATTGCCCCAGCCTGCCCTGAATTTGGCATTGATATCACCTACATCCTGCCAGGTATTGCTGCGGGCCGGGAATGCTGCACGGGCATCGGAGCGCCAGGCCAGTACCGGTTTACCATTGTTGGGATCATCTATCGGGTTGTTATTGGCATCCCTGGCCTGGTAAGGGCTGGAATGAATCAGGGTGCGCAATACGCCGTATGACTTACCTACCACAGCCCAGGTGCTTATTTCACCGATATTGGCGCCCAGGTCATATTCTGTTCGTCCGGGATATAAGTCCTTAATAAGGTTGCGGTTGAAGGAGTAATTGAGATTGGTGTTCCATTCAAAATCTTTTGTTTTAACCGGTGTTCCGTCAATCATCAGTTCCAGGCCTTTGTTCTGGATGTTACCTGCGTTGATGATAATACCTTCCTGTCCGCTTTCCGGCGGGGTGGCCACATCCAGGATCTGGTCCCTGGTGTTGTCCTGGTATACGGAGATATCAAAGCCAATCCTGTTTTGCAGGAAACGCATTTCGGCGCCCAGTTCCTTGGCTATTTTCCGTTGTGGCTTCAGGTTAGGCTGTATTACCATAAACTTGCCGGTGAGCGGGTCACGGTAACGGCTATAGGTCGACATAGGAATATCGGTTCCATTGGACGATGTGAAGCCGTTGAAGGAGAATCCCGGGTTGATGGTGAACGGATCGGTATCGTTACCCAGTGCAGCCAGGTTTCCTCTCAACTTACCATAACTGATCCAGGACGGTAGTTTGAATGTTTCGGAAAACAGCCACGATAAGCTAACGGCCGGGTAGTTGTAAAAAAAGTTGCCGCCACCGTTGGTATAGGCCAGCGCAGAGGACCAATCGCCCCGGAAGGTAGCCTGGAGGAACAGCTGGTTTTTCCAGGCCAGATCGGCGCTGGCATAAAGGGAGTTAAAGGCTTTTTTGGCTTTAAGGCCACCTTTGGGCTCCATTTTTTGTGCGGAATTGCCCAGGAAAAACTGGCCCGGGTAGTTCAGTCCGCCTACGGTTTCGCTGTAGTTAAAGGTCGTCTGGAAACGCTGGGTTTCGCCGCCTATATAACCATTCAGGTCCAGATCTTTCGTCAGGGTCTTATTGATCATCATCATCCATTTAAGGAAATAGCTTTCCTTGCTGGTATGTCCGAGTCCATACAGGCCGCCTTTGAAATCGGGGTTTTGTCCCAGTTCTTTGTTTTCATTCTTTGTATACAGGTTATTGACGTTACCTTCCAGTAACAGTTTAGCCCAGGGTGTTATGGTAGCAGTAAGGGCTATACGTCCGCGGATGGTTTGTTCATTCTGCAGGTATTCATTCTCAAATAAACTGAACCAGAAGCGGGATTCCGGCGCCTTGTTAGGCTCATTAGGGTCTGCCGGATTGGGTGCTCCTCCGAATACACTGGTGTAATGGGCTTTCTGCATCCAGTATTTCGTATCATAGTTACGGGGAAGGACCCACGAAAACAGTTTTCCGAAGTTATAGGAAGCGAAAGCGTCGAGTCCACCGAGGCGGGGAGGATTTTTACCGGCAAAGTCGGTGTAGTTGGCGCTTACATCGGCACTGAGGAATCTATTGATGGTATGGGTAACGCGTACATCAAAGCTGTTTTTTAACAGGCTGTTTTTAGCGACGATACCCTGGCTTTGGTCGCGGGTGTAGGATACCCTGAAGGTAGATCTGTCGTTGCCGCCGTCCAGCGCAATATTGGTAGCAGAGCCATGTCCGTTCTGGAATGCGTCCAGGAAGTTATTGGGCTGCGCTACATATTTAGTGGGCGTACCATCGTAATTCAGTACGTCCTGCCCGGCGAAACGAGGTCCCCAGTTCTCCAGCTCGCGTCCTATCTGTCTGTCGATATAAGGCTTGCCCGTAGCGGGATCTGTAGGGAATACCTTGGTCCTCCAGCGTTCAGTCGGTTTGTAATTCGGGTCGCGGTTGTCGGTAAAGAAATCACCGACGGTGCCGCCTCCGAATTCATTCTGGAAGTCGGGGCCGGCGTAGGGCCGGAAGGTGTTGAATGTCTGACTAACGTTAACGCCTATTCCTTTCCGTTCCCGTCCTTTTTTGCTGGTAATAAGGATAACGCCATTGATGGCCCTGGAGCCATACAAAGCCGCAGCGGAAGAACCTTTAAGTACGGTAACGGATTCAAAGTCTTCCATGTTCAGGTTTTTCAGGTCGTTGCCAAAGTCGCGGCCCGTGCCGTTGAAGGTATTGTTTTCCACTATCACTCCATCTATTACGAATATGGGCTGGTTATTAGTGCCCAGTGTGGAGTTACCGCGGATCACAATTTTGGAGCTGCCGAAGAGTCCACCGCCGCCCTGGTCAATCTGCACACCGGCCACCTTGCCCTGTAGGGCGTTTACGGGGTTTACCTCGTTGGTAACAGCGAGGTCGGCGCCTTTGATCTCAGTGGTGGCATAGCCGAGGCTTTTCTTCGCCTTTGTGACACCGAGCGCGGTTACGACCACCTCTCCGAGTTGTTTGTTATCTTCTGTAACCGTTACATTTACAATACTCCGGTTGTTGATAGCTACCTCCTGTTTAAGGAAGCCAATAGCGTTGAATATCAGGGTACCGTTACCGGGCGCGGTGATAACATAGTTACCCTGGGCATCCGTTATGGCCCCGGTTTTTGCATCCTTCAGCATAACAGATACGCCGGGAATGGGTTCGCCCCTGACGGAGCTGACTTTCCCGATAATCTTGTTGTTTTGGGCAAATACGGTGCTCCAGTAAAGTAACAGGTACAATACTATAGCCCCAGGTCTGTAGGCGTGTGAACATTTCCACATACATTTAATTTTGATGGTTGATAATAAAAACTACAAGTGAACTGATTTGCGTGCTACTGATTTACTGTGTTCATAGGGGACGATTTACAGGCAATGTTTTTAAGGATTGAAAAAAAGAAGGATAACATTACGCCGGAGGAAAGAAGGAATTCATCGCCATTTCCACTTTGGGGAGCGGCAGCCATTGTTTTATTTTTTGAAAATAAATAAAACAATCCGGAATTAATAACTATCTTTAAGACAGATACCTGCATCTACAACAGGGTATCTGTCTTCCTGCCTTTATACATTCCATCCTGCCTTTATTTATTTCCATGTTTTTTTTCTGATAGCGTTCGCGTATTTAATTACTGGATATATCTAACCAAACATCTGATTGCTATGAAAAAAAAGGGATTTCTAATTGACATGGATGGCGTAATCTACAAAGGCACAGAGCCCATTCCCGGGGCCGTAGAGTTTATTAACGGACTCAGAGACAAAGGGCTGCCCTTCCTCTTCCTCACCAACAACAGCCAAAGAACCAGCCGAGATGTTTGCTACAAGCTGAATAAAATGGGCTTTAAGGTAAATGATACGGATATTTTCACCTGTGCCATGGCTACCGCCAGGTACCTGGCATCCAGGAAAGAAAACGGTACCGCCTATGTGATCGGTGAAGGTGGCTTGCTGACAGAACTGCATAACGCGGGTTATTCAATCGTAGATGACCAGCCGGATTACGTGATCATCGGCGAAGGCAGAACCATCATGCTGGAGTCGGTGGACAAGGCTATTAATATGATCATGAAGGGCTCGAAGCTCATCGCCACCAACCTCGACCCCAACTGCCCGATGGGAGGCGGTAAGTACCGGGTAGGCTGTGGCGCACTGGTGGCCATGCTGGAATTTGCCACAGGCATCAAAGCCTTCAGTGTGGGCAAACCCAGTCCGGTGATGATGCGCATGGCAAGAAAAGCTTTGCAGCTCACCACAGATGAAACGGTGATGATAGGAGATACCATGGGAACAGATATCCTGGGGGCAGGCTCCATGGGGTTCACTACTGTGCTTACCCTAACAGGAGTGACCCGGGAAGAAGACCTGGCCCATTTCGGCTATTCTCCGGATTTTGTTATCCGGTCCATCAGGGACCTGCTGGATGAAGAGCTGTTTATGCGGGTGATGGGAGCATCTGAACTGGTAACAAACGAATATTAAACGGACTAGTGGAATTTTGTTGCCATCAGGCTTCGGCCTGATGGTTTTGTGTTGGCATAACATCTGTACTGTTTATAATTTCAAATTGTGTACCGCGTGTCGCTCAGGAAAGCATGATAGCTTTGCTTTCAAATGGAACTGAGAAAAAAGATTACAGCTGTCAGCGTGGAAAACGACGTAGCAGACAAAGCCACTATGTTACCCGTATTGGTTATTTCACTGGCTACTTTTATTATATTCTTTCAGGGGTTGATGGTAGCCCCTTTGTTGCCGATGCTATCGGAATATTTTAAGACTACCGTCAGGCATGTTAGTTTTATAGAACCATCCTATCTGTTGGGGTATGGACTTTTTACACTATTTTATGCCCCTTTGAGTGATAGGTGGGGAAGATTTAAAGTCATCATTTTATCCCTGCTGTTGTTTACCGTTCTAACGGTAGCGACTACCCTTGTTCATGATATCAACCAGATGATCCTCTTGCGGATGCTAACAGGAATGGGTGCAGCCGGCGTAGCTCCTACCACTATTAGCTGGATCAGTGATACCTATCCCTACGAACGAAGAGGACATGCACTGGGTATTTTCTTCGGCTGCATGGCAGGTGGTACAGCCTTTGGTTCTACCGTGGGGGCGTTGTTTTCTTCCATGATTGGCTGGAGATGGCTGTTTGTGGGAGTGGCGGCAGCCGGTTTGGCGGTGGCGGTCATGATCATCGTATGGAGGAACTGGTTGTTTGATACCGCTAAGCGTTCCGTCAGCAGTCCGCAGCATATTCTGGTTTCCTTTCGCAGCATTCTCTCACAAAAAAGGGCTTGGTGGGGTTATTCCTATGTAATGTTCAACGGTATGTTCCACAGTGGGGTCTTCGCCTGGTTAGGGTATTTCTTTTATAAAAATTATGGACTGAATGAAATGCAGATCGGCCTGGCCTTGCTCGGTTATGGTATTCCCGGGTTATTGCTGGGGCCTGTTCTGGGAAAACTGGCAGATCGTTATGGCAGGAGTAAGATCATACCGCTGGGCATCTTCGTAGGGGCGTTAGCGGTACTACTGCTTAGCCGGAATTTCAGCCTGGCGGTATCCTGTATACTCGTTACTTTTTTATCACTTGGCTTTGATCTTTCACATCCGTTGTTTGCCGCAATCATTACTACCTTCAGTACCAATAAGGGCGCTGCGACGGGTCTCTTTGCATTTTTTCTGTTCCTCGGATATGGACTTGGAAGTTTGGTATTGAGCCTGATCGTTAACATCGGATTAGAAAAAGCATTTCAGCTATATGGCATTTGCGCGGTTATTGCAGGCGCGGTGGCTATGTATGTTTTCAGAAATGAAAAGTGATGTGGGGCTCATTGCTTAGGTAAGCAGTTGGTTGTGGATCAGATTGAATAACCGACAGCAAACAAATCATTTTACCGCCGGAGGGTACAGAAAATAAAAAAGAAGCTGCATCATTTATTTATGATACAGCCTCTTTTCTCAAGTCAGGCTGACTAGATCAGTTTATGAAAGGATGTTTATTTTTTGCAGCTGAACTATGAATTCATGACTCCTTCAATTCGTGTTTTAAACCACGTTGTTTTCACCAGATCTTTAATAGCAAAGTCAAATTGGTGCAGATAGGCTTTATTGTAGTGGCTTTTTACGCTGTAATAAGGATAAAATGTTTCCAATTCATCGCTTTTTAATGCTTGAATGATACTATCTATTTTTGAGTCGTTTTTTATACCTTCTTTAAATTCAACGTATGTTTGGCGTGCGGTCGCAATGTCTGCAACTATACTTAGTAATCTATCATTCTTTTGTGCAACGATTTCGCGAATATAGGTATCCCTGTCAAATCTGTCCCAGCCCATTTCAGCAATGTTATCGGGGTGATAAATGTAATTTTCGAAGGCATAGTAATGCAGGATTTTTAAGTTTGGGTACATTGCTTTGATACTGGTTATTTCATCATCTCTTAGGTAGTCCCTGTCTCTCAGGCCAATCATGTTAGGGTCGGCTTTGATTGTCAGAAATACTTCCCGGTTATTATTAGCAGGCAAAAACAGGTATCCCTTTTCACCTAAAGCCAGATTGTAATGTTGATCGTTTTGGTTTTCAACAGTCACAAGTTTATAACCCTTCAATATCTGCTTAATTGTCTCTTTAGGGATGGCAATATCATACACCTCCATGCTATCCTTGGGTTCAGGAGTGATTACCTGGGGGATATCAAAGTTTAATAAATCGAGATCAATAATAGCAGCATTGTCCGCGTGTTTTGCGAAGTTTATAAATCCAAGTGCGTGGGAGGCTGTCCAGAGTTGTGAACTATCGGGTATCCATACATTAACAATTTCTGCCAATAAACGGCTCTGTAGAGATGTGTTAAGATGGCAATCCATTTCATCAATATAAATGACTGCATCTTTATAAAATTCGCGGCGCACTATAAAGTTCAATAATAAAATCACTACCTGTTTTTCGCCGTGGCTAAGCAAATCGTAGTTGATTTTTGAATCACCTTTTTTGAATATCAGTTTTCCATTAGTCTGCGCTGTCGGATTTTTATATTCTGCAATTTGTATAGTAGTTAAATTGTCTCCCCCTAGAATATTAATCAATGATGTATTAAGCGGTTGTATATAATCCTGAAATATTTTGAAGGTATCAGCCGATTGACCGCTGAAAACAGGTGCACGCAATGCATCATCAATTTGCTGCATATACAAGGTGAGATCATTATTAAAACGGGTATCCTCATCAATAAAGCTCGTCGGAGCATCAGCATTGTTTTTGACTAAGTTGCTGTTGCCATTATTCCTGATTCTCGGAACAATACGGATACTACTCCGGCCAATTAATTTCTCCCATACAGGTGCGGGGGATTGGGGTCTTATTAATTGTTGTGCATGATTTATTCCAAGCTGATCTCCGTTATCCAGTTCAATCAGCAGGTCGGGAAATATATTGTTTTTGCCGTAATATTCAGTCTCTCCGCTATTAAATTGAAAGCATTTGGTAATAAAGCTAAAAACATCGAAAATTGAAGATTTGCCTGATCCATTTGATCCGATCAACAATACCAACTTGGCTTCAGCCGGAATATTGGCTATCGTAAGATCTGTAAAACGTTTAAAATTCTTCAGCTCAAGTTTTTTAATACGCATATATCAAAAATAATCTATTTCCTGTTTAGAAATAAAAAAAGCCTCACAGTATCACTGTAAGGCCTTTCTGCTTCGTCGGGACGACTAGATTCGAACTAGCGACCCCTTGCACCCCATGCAAGTGCGCTACCGGGCTGCGCTACGTCCCGAAACTTTTTTCCGGTGTTTCCCGTTTGACGGGGATGCAAAAGTAGGTAATTATTTGAATTAAAAAAATATTGGGTTACTTTTTTCAAAAATAAGGTGTTTAACTACTTGGTTGTCTTTATAAAACAATGTACGATTAACCAATATTAAAGTATATTTTATCTGTTTTAAATTGATAGTCAATTGCGCCGGGAGCCGCGGGAAATCAGCCATATGATCAACGCGATCACCAGCGCCACGATAATAATACCGGTCCACACGCCGGCTTTAAAAATACCGCCAACAACTTCGCAGCTGGTCATCATTATTGCCATCATTACAAACAGGAGGGAGGTGAGCTTTTTCATGGATATGTTTTTTAATGAAGGCGTTACATATCCCGTACCAAAAAAGATTTGCATTTGTCAGAATAATTGCACAGCTTTATCTAACTCAACCAAAATTACTATGAACACGGGGAAAGCAGTACGCGCAGACCTGAAAGTGGTGCCTTCCCATTCCTCACTTTGGGGACGCCTGCTGGAGGGAGATCGCCACGCCTTCGCTGAAATATATGAAACCCATGTTGATCATCTCTATCATTACGGCATGCATTTCTGCCGCGATCATGAAAGAGTGAATGACAACATCCAGGACCTGTTTCAGGACCTCTGGCTCACCAGAGAACACCTGAGCCCACATGTGCAACATATCCGCTATTATCTGATCAGCAGCCTGCGCCGCCGCCTGTTACGGTCCCTGCAGAGAGACCGCCGTTGGCAATACCGTGACTCCTGGGAGGGGTTTGAATTTGAATTCACCACACCGCAGGAGAACAAACTGATATTGGAAGAAACCGCGGCAGAACAGAAAAAGTTGTTACAGGCCGCGCTGGGCAACCTGACCCGCCGCCAGCGCGAAGCCATCTACCTCCGTTTTTACCAGAACCTCGGCTACAACGAAGTGGCCGGTATCATGTCTATGCAGGTGGATTCCGTATATAATACCATCTCCAAAGCGATCGCTATCCTCAAAAAGAACCTTCCTTTCCCGCTGCTGTTGCTCTTTTTAGGGAGATAAAAATATTTTTTCCAAAAAGTGATGAGAAAAGACCCGTTACCTGCTCTTTAGTAAAAAGACCGCCTCTTGGCCCGGAAAGATTATCTGTCATATACCGCCCGTGACTTTGCCCTGGATGAAGATTTCCAGCAATGGGTACTGCAACCGTCCACCCGCAACGTGTTCTGGGAACGATGGCTGCAACAACACCCGGAGAAGGAAAACGACGTCCGCGAAGCGAAGCAACTGCTACAGGGCATCAGCTTCACGCCTTTTCAGCTCTCCCCGGAGCAGAAGGAAGAGCTGTGGGCAGCTATCAGCGGTGGACTGGAAGAGGATGTCACACTCACGCCCACGTCTACACGCTCCCACTGGCGGCAACTATGGAAGTATGCAGCGGTGCTGCTATTGGGCATGCTGCTGGCCGGAGGCTGGTTCTGGTGGAAAGAAGATCATAAACCGGCCATCGTAAGCTCCCATACCCGCCTCGGGGAAGTGAAAACACTCCTGTTGCCCGACAGCTCGGAAGTAACGCTCAACGCCAACTCCCGCCTGCTATATGCTACCACCGGCAAACACCGGGAGGTATGGCTCGATGGGGAAGCTTTCTTTCATGTAAAACACACCGCCTCACACCAGAAATTTGTGGTGCATACCTACGACAATGTCAACGTGGAAGTACTGGGCACACAGTTCAACGTCAACAGTGCTGGAAAAGAAGTGGTAGTGGTACTGCAACAGGGAAAAATACAGCTCAGTATCGAAGGCCGCAATACCTCATTGGCCCTGCAACCGGGAGAAATAGTGCGGTACAATAAACAAGACGGCGACTTTACCAAAAGCAGCGTCAATGCCAGCCAGTACGTTTCCTGGCATACCGGTCGCCTCGTAATGGACGATTATTCCCTCGCTGATGCAGCGGCATTTATGCAGCAGGTGTTCGGCAAAACCATCATCGTACCGGATACGCAGCTGCTGAAATACAAAGTGTCGGGCTCTATGCCTATCATCTATAACGCCGATACCATGCTGGTACAGCTGGAAAAGGTTTTCCGAATGAAATTCAACCAAAAAGGCGACGAAGTCTGGATTCAAAAGAACTAATACCCGCGTAAAAGGCAGGCCACCTTTTACTGCAACCAAAGTCTCATCATTAATAAATCGTCAAAACCCGTTCACATGAAAAGAGGTTTACGTGTGGCGTTAGTGCCCTCTTTAGCCCTGTATTTCTTGTTACAATCGGTTGCTGTCCCGGCCCTGGCTGCCGCCGGCATGCCTGAAGTCCCCCCGCATCCGGGGAATATGGACCAACCCGATGAATCTTCCCTGAAAGATGTGCTGCACCTGATAGAACAACGCTTCAACGTATCCATCGCCTACAAAAGCAACCTGGTGAAAAGCAAACGGGTACAGGTGTCCGTTGCCGGCTGCCAAACGGCGGAAGAAGCTTTACATAAAGCGCTGGCTCCCTTCAACCTGCATTTCGAAAAACTACGGGACCACTTCTATATGATCACCGAAAAAACAGCGCCCACAGCACCTGCTACGTCATCAGGCCCGCTGCAGCAACGTCCGGTGAAAGGCACCGTGAAAGATGAGAAAGGAAATCCCATCGCCGGCGTAACGGTAAAAGTACCCGGCACCAGCATCGGCACCGTTACCAACGCAGATGGAATATACAGCATCTCCGTGCCCGGCAGAAGCGACGATCAACTGGAAGTTACCTTTATCGGTTTTGAGACACAGCGTATAGCCGTTGGCGATAGACAGCTGGTGAACTTCATCCTGAAAGAAGGCGCCAGCGCCCTCAACGAAATCGTGGTCACCGGTTATACCACCCAGAAGAAAAAAGACCTCACCGGATCTGTGGCAGTGGTAAACATCGAACAACTGAACCGGCAACCAACGGCGCAGGTAACGGAACAGCTGCAGGGACAGGCATCCGGGGTAACAGTCATCGGTTCCGGCCAACCAGGAGAAGCGCCCCAGATCAGGATCCGCGGTATCAATACTTTCGGCTCCAACTCCCCCTTGTACGTGGTAGACGGAGTACCGACAACAGACATTGCTGACCTCAACCCCAACGATGTGGCCAGCCTTCAGGTATTGAAAGATGCCGGTGCTGCCTCCATCTACGGCGCCCGCGCTTCCAACGGCGTAATCGTCATCACCACCCGCAGAGGCACCGGAAAAATATCTGTGCACTACGACGGATACTACGGTCGCCAATATCCGAAAAAAGGCAACGTCTGGAATACCCTCAATCCTACGGAACAGGCACAGCTCCGCTGGATGGCCTATACCAACTCCGGCCTTAATCCACATACCCCGCAATATGGTAATGGCAACGCACCGGTCATTCCCGACTATATCACACCCGACGGCGCGAAGGAGGGAGATCCCGCAGTAGATCCCTCCAAATATTATGTGAATCCCAACTTTACTGATCAAAATGATTATAACAACTTTTATCGTATTGTACGTGCCAACAAGGCCGGGACTGACTGGTATCACGAAGTCTTCCGCCCGGCCCCCATCACCAGCCACAACGTTGCCGTGAGCGGTGGCGGGGATCGCGGTAATTACCTCTTTTCCCTCAATTATTTTAATCAACAGGGTACTTTGCTGAACACTTATCTGAAAAGATATACGATCCGCTCCAATACCCAGTACAACATCACTGATCACATCAGAGTGGGGGAAAATCTCGCTTTTTCGATGACGGAAAACCCTGCTGTGGAAATCAACAGCTCCGACGCGGCCATCGGCCACGCCATGCGCGAACAAAGCATCATTCCGGTGTACGACATCAAGGGCAATTTTGCTGGCTCCTGGGGCGATGCCCTGGGAGATGCCCAGAACCCGGTAGCGATGCAAGCTCGCACCAGAAACAACAAAGGCCTTAACACCCGTTTGTTTGGTAACATCTATGGGGAAGTGGACTTCCTGAAATACCTCACCTTCCGCACCAGCTTTGGGGGTGAGATCTATTCCGGGTGGTCCCACTCCTTCACTTATCCGCAGTACGAGAACAAGGAAAACAATACCTCCAACTCTTACTCGGAAGGCTCCAACAACGGCCACAGCTGGACATGGACCAACACGCTGACTTATCATCAGCGATTTAATGATGCGCACGATCTGAAAATACTGGCCGGCACAGAAGCTTTCGACAGCCGCAAACGCTCGGTGGGAGGTACTACCAAAGACTACTTTACCTTCGATCCCAACTTCCCGGACCTCAGCACCGGCACCGGTACACAAACCAACTACAGCAACCGCGAACAGGAAGGACTGTATTCTCTCCTCGCCAGGGTAGATTACTCCTTCCGTGATAAATACCTCATCAGCGCTACGATCCGTCGCGATGGCTCTTCCAAATTCATCAACAACCGCTTCGGCACCTTCCCGGCCATCACAGCAGGATGGCGCCTCTCCGAGGAAACGTTTATGAAACCACTCACCTGGATCAGCGACCTGAAAATCCGCGGTGGCTGGGGTATCATGGGCAATCAGCTTAACCTCAGCGTCAACAACGGTTACTTCCTCTATGGCGGCAAACGCAGCGCCAGCTACTATGACCTGGCCGGCACCAACAACAGCCTCACGGCCGGCTTCTCCGGTATGCAGATCGGTAACCCCGATGCAAAATGGGAAAGCGATGTCAACGCCAACATCGGCCTGGATGCGTCCCTGTTCAAAGGTGAACTGGACTTCTCGATCGATTATTATCGTAAAGACATCAAAGACCTGCTCTATAACCCGGAACTGCCCGGCCTCGCCGGTACGGCGGCACAGCCCTTCGTAAACATCGCCCAGATGAAAAACCATGGCTTCGACTTCTCCGTCGGATGGCACAAGGAATTCAGCAACAAACTGAAACTGAATGTCACCGGTACGCTGACCACCTACAAAAATGAAATCATGAAGATCGCGGACGGCGTAGACTACTTCGATGGTGACAGCCGCCGCTTCGATGGCAGCAACATCATCCGCAACGCGGTAGGTCACCCGGTTTCTTCGTTCTTCGGCTACCAGATCGATGGCTTCTGGAACAGCGCCCAGGAAGTGACAGATGCGGACGATAAGGTAAAGAAAGCCACCAATAACCCGGATGCTTTCTATCAGGAAGGCGCCGGTATGGGACGCTTCCGCTACAAAGATGTAAACGGAGATGGCCGCATCACGCCGGAAGACCGCACTTTCCTCGGTAACCCGAACCCGGATTTCACCTACGGTATCAACATCGGTGTGGCTTACAAAAATTTCGACTTCAATATTTTCCTCTTCGGTACACATGGCAACCAGATATGGAACAACGTGCGCTGGTGGCGCGACTTCTACTCATCGTTTGAAAGTGCGAAGAGCAAAACAGCGCTGTACGATTCCTGGCGCCCCGACCATAAAGATGCTAAAGCACCCATTCAGGAAGTGGATGGCTCTGTCAGCACCCAGGGTGTACCCAACTCCTATATGGTGGAAAACGGCGCTTACCTGCGCGCTAAAAACGTAACACTCGGATATACACTGCCGGCCGGCGCTTTGTCACGCTTGCACATCACTAAGTTTCGCGTATATGTACAGGCGGCCAACCTGTTCACCATCACCAAATATTCCGGTATAGATCCTGAAATCGGTGGCTCCAATATCACCGACTTTGGCGTGGACGAAGGCGCGTATCCGAATCAACGTCAGTATCTCATCGGGGTGAACCTGGCCTTTTAATCGTTGCTCATTTAAAAAACAGACCATGAAAACATTCTATCATATAGTGTTGGGCGCTTCTTTTACAACTCTGCTGCTGGCCGGTTGTAGCAAAAGTTTCCTGGAGCGCGAACCACAGTCTTCTCTACAGGAAGAAGCCCTCACCAATAAAAAGGGAGTGAACACCCTGCTCATTGGCGCCTATGGCGCACTCGACGGACAGGACTATCAGGACAGCGATATGAAAAATCTTTCCGGTGGCAGCGGCTATGCGGTATCGCCGGACAACTGGATATACGGCAGCGTGGCCGGTGGCGATGCACACAAAGGCAGTGACCCCAGCGATGCGGCTTCTATCCTGCAGATCGTTACTTTCGCCGCCAATTCCAGCAACGGCTTCTTTAATGACAAATGGCGGGTAGATTACGAAGGTATCCGTCGCTGTAACTTCACCCTGCATGTGCTCGCGAAAGTGACAGACATGACAGACGCCGAAAAACAGGTGGTGGCAGGAGAGGCCCGTTTCCTCCGTGCTCACTATTACTCCGACCTGAAGAAGATGTTTGATAAAGTACCCTGGGTAGATGAAAATGCAGCCAACTACCAGAAGCTGGTGGTAGATGATTACAAAGTACCAAATGATAAAGATATCTGGCCGATGATTGAAGCGGATTTTAAATATGCCGCTGATCACCTGCCCGAAACACAAAAGGAAGTGGGGCGTGCCAACAAATGGGCCGCCGTGGCCTATCTCGCCAAAACACTGTTGTACCAGGGCAAGTTTGCGGCTGCCGCGCCACTGCTGGAAGATGTGATCAATTCCGGCGTTACCACCAAAGGCGTGAAATTCGGTCTCATGGAACACTTCCACGATAACTTCGACGCTTTCACTGAAAACAACAAAGAGGCGGTGTTCTCTATACAATACAGTGCCAACGACGGCTCCGGCGGTACCGGCAATGCTAACCAGGGGCAGATGCTGAACTATCCATACAACGGACCTTTCAGCTGCTGCGGCTTTTATCAGCCTTCGCAGGACCTGGTGAACTCTTTCCGTACAGATGACGACGGACTGCCTTACCTGGACGACTTCAACCAGCATCCGGTAAAAAATGATATGGGCGTGCCCGATACGGTGGCTTTTATGCCAGACCATGGAAATCTGGACCCGCGCCTGGACTGGACCGTTGGACGCCGCGGTATTCCTTTCCTCGACTGGGGCCTGCATCCGGGCATGGCATGGGTACGCAACCAGCAGTCGGCAGGACCTTATGCTGCCCTCAAAAATGTGTACATGCAGGTGAACCAGGATAAATTCTATGACGGCAACTCCTGGGCGCCAGGCAACGCTATCAACTATGTACTGATACGCTTTGCCGATGTGCTGCTGATGGCAGCCGAATGCCAGGCCAATACCGGTAACCTCGACAAGGCAGAAGCTTATGTAAATATGGTCCGCGAACGCGCTGCCAATCCGGTGGGATGGGTCAAGGAATATATCGATCCCGATGATCCTATGGGCGGAAATACGGACGAACCGGCCGCCAACTATCACATCAGCCCGTATCCGGCAGGTGCCTTTACCGGCGGCGGAAAAGATTATGCGCTGAAAGCCATCCGCTTCGAACGTAAGCTGGAACTGGCCATGGAAGGCCATCGCTTCTTTGACCTCGTAAGATGGGGATTAGCACAGACAGAGATCACCCGCTATTTTACTTATGAGAGAACGATCACATCAGATATTGCCACCGGCAACTTCAGCGTTAGGAATAAATATTATCCGATTCCGCAGCGCCAGATAGACCTGAGCGTAAAAAATGGTACCTCCGTACTGACGCAAAATCCGGGATACTAAACTGGAGTTTGATTTTTGAAATTTTAAGAATGAATAAATAATAAATAAAAAGATCGAAACGATGTCAAATCGCTTCGATCTTTTTATTTATTACTCGCTTCGGTGATCTCCCGAAACCAAAAAATCGTACATCAAAAAATCCCTAAATTGTTTCAGACCACATTAATCCGCCGGGAAGATGTTTGTCAGAGAATTCCATATGTACCACTCTGCGGTTGGAGCCGCTGGTGCTACGGGAGGAGGCATGCATCAGCAATGGCCGCATGATCATGATGGCACCACGTTTTACAGGGCAACTTACCTCGGGCGTATCCTGCAACGAAATAGTGTCCGGGCGCACAATACCCTGTAAGTGTGTACCAGGGATCACTTTTAGCGCACCGTTCTGCGCATCGGTATCGTCGAGGTGCAGCCGGATGGTGTAAATGTTTTCCAGCAGCGACAACGGCGGTTGAACGGCGTACTGGTTTTGTTTCACTGTCCAGGGGCCGAAGCCTTCTACCGGCAACCGTTCGCGAACGGAAATCGTCAGGTCCTGATGCCATGCCACAAACCAGTTGGATTGTCCCGGCTTATCGAAATAGATGGATTTTACCGGCACATAATCTTCTCCCAACAGCGTATCAATAACGTATTGCAGCGCCGGGGAAAAAATAGCGCTTCGTACATCCGGCACTGATTGCAGAAACTGCCGGATGGCAAACAGATCAGCCGTTTTACGGAATACGGTCTGACTGGTATCTGCTGCGGCTATCAGTTGTACTATTGTCTGTACTTCATCTTCGGAAAATATATCCTCCAGTACAGTATATCCTTGTGTGGCCAGCTGTTGCCGGTGTACTTCGATATCTTTGATCATCTTCAAATGTAGGGGTTATTTGTTGAACGACGCTTCATTCACCCAATGAAACCCTCTGTTCATCAGCAGGTAGCGGTTAGTATCCTTTTTTCGCAGGTTTATGCGCACGCTGTCTTTACTAATAGTACCCAGCAACGTCAGCGTATCTCCACTAATAGTATAGTGTAGGTGAGCAGAGTCGCCTGCGCTGTTGGTGATCCATTTTAGTGTATGCGTTATCGTATCGGATTCGACGGTGGTGGTTATTGTCTCCTGTTTATCATTAATCACCAGACGGTCACTTTTCTCGAAGTACAGCGTTTCCCACGGTAACCGTTTTTTCTTCAACAGAGGCGGGTTACGTGTATCCATCATTAGTTCATTGGCGGAGAGGGCGGAGAAGTTTGTCACCTCGTATGTGCCATAAACAGGCCCCTGGGCGTACCGTTTTTTAGCAGAATGGTGAACGTAACTCCCTGTTCTGAAAGCGAACCACAGCACCCATACCACCGCGAGATATCTGATGCCATTGAAGACATATCGTTTCCATCGGATGGTAAATACGGGATAATATCGAGTGGTAGCCGGGACTGCCCGCTGCAATACCAAAAAGCTGGTCAGCCGTTTTATGTCTGGCATGATAAGGAACAAGGCCGTCAGCAACAGATGGCCCGAATAGAGTTTTACACAGATATCATAGCAGAAGTTCAGTGCCACCACGTTGGTCAGCACCGCTATGCATACCAGGGCGCCCAGCAGGCGGGTAGGCCGGAACAGTAGCAGAAAACCGCCCAGGCATTCGGCTATTCCGGAAAATATAGTATAGCCACGGGAGTATCCCATGAACGCCCACGCCAGTCCCATCGGAGAACTTTCGCCTAGTGGCTGGTCCAGTTTGTAAAGCGAAGGTTCAGAAAACTGACCGGGAAATACTTTGGCCATACCATATTTAAACATGGCCATCGCTAAGGTATAACAGAGTGGCACCATCACCCAGTACTGCACTTTATCGTAGTTTTTGCGCTTTCTGTCGATGACGGACCAGAGCAGGCATCCCGTCAATGCGATGAGCAGCAGGCAGAACAACTGAAGATAGTTAAATGTGGTATCTCCACTGCCGGAAGGCCATGCTTCAATATTATAGTCTTTGCGAAGCAATAGTCGACCGGCGCGTGTAACGGCATCGTCCCACCATGTCTGGGGAATATATCCGGCGAAATGATATAACAACAGGTAAATCGAAAAAAAACGAAAAAGTATCCGGTTGATCACCGGCCATGTGGAGGGGCTATTCAGGGGTTGTTGCATAAGGCTAGTTGGATAATGTTGCGATAATATGGAATATTATTATGCAGCACAAAGCCTTTAGCATTACTTTAACAACACCTGATAAGATGGCGGTTCGGGGAGAATAGCTTATTTTTAAGCAGATAAAACGAGAGCCCATGGCGCATTTGTTCACTCCTTTGCAGCTGAGGACCGTCACGCTGCGTAACCGCATCGCGGTATCTCCCATGTGTGAGTACTCCTCCGAGGATGGTTTTGCCAACGACTGGCACCTGGTACACCTGGGCAGCCGCGCGGTAGGCGGGGCCGGACTGGTGCTCACCGAAGCGGCGGCCGTGTCCCCGGAAGGTCGTATCTCCCCGCAGGACCTCGGTATCTGGAAAGATGAGCACATCCCTATGTTGCAGCGCATCACCACCTTTGTTGCCGCACAAGGCGCGGTGCCGGGCATCCAGCTGGCACATGCCGGCAGAAAGGCCAGTACACGAAGGCCATGGGAGGGGAGCGGTAAAGTGGCGCCGGCAGACGGTGGTTGGGAGAACGTATATGCTCCCAGCGCCATTCCGTTCAACGACGGATATCCGATGCCGTTAGCCCTCACGCAGGAAGGTATCCTGGAGGTGCTCAACGATTTCAGGAAAGCGGCTGCCAGAGCGTTACAGGCCGGTTTTAAAGTAGTAGAGATACATGCGGCGCATGGTTATCTGCTGCACAGTTTTCTGTCGCCGCTGAGTAATCAGCGTACCGACGAATATGGGGGCAGCTTTGAAAACAGGATACGTATGTTGTTGCAGACGGTGGAATCGGTGAGAGCCGTATGGCCGAAGGAACTGCCGCTGTTGGTACGCATATCCGCTACCGATTGGGCGCCCGGTGGCTGGGACCTGGAGCAGTCCACACAACTGGCAACATTGCTGAAAACGGAAGAGGTAGACCTGATTGATTGTTCATCCGGCGGACTGGTGCCGCATCAGAAAATAAATGTGGGGCCATTGTACCAGACACCTTTTGCAGAGAGCATTAAAAAAGAAGCGAAGATAGCCACCGGCGCGGTGGGATTGATTACCACCGCGCAGGAAGCGGAATCTGTTATTGAACAGGAAAAGGCAGATATCGTACTGCTGGCGCGGGAACTGTTGCGCGACCCTTATTTCCCTTTACGGGCAGCCCATCTGCTGGGCGATACCGGCGTTAAATGGCCGGTACAATATGAAAGAGCCCAACCCCGCTGATACATAGGCCTGCGGCCCGGGGCGTTAGCTCCGGCCGTGCAGGATATTTTCTATTCTTTCCAGCTCTTCGGAAGTGAAAGATACATTCCTGAGCGTGTCCAGGTTGTTGTCCAGCTGTGCTACGGAGCTGGCGCCTATCAGCACGGTGGTGATACGTTTGTCTTTCAGTATCCACGCCAGCGCCATCTGCGCCAGGGATTGACCGCGCTCCTGCGCGAGGCTGTTGAGCTGCCTGATTTTGGCTATTTTTTCCTCAGACACTTCATTCTCCTGGAGGAAACCACTGGGCTTGCTGGCGCGGGAACCTGCGGGAATACCGTTCAGGTAGCGATCCGTGAGCAGGCCTTGTGCCAGCGGCGAGAAAGGAATACAGCCGACACCGTTAGCTTCCAGCACATCGAGCAGGCCGTTTTCCACCCATCTTTCAAACATGCTGTATTTGGGCTGATGGATCAGGCAGGGCGTACCCAGTGATTTCAGTACGGCAACCGCTTTTTTGGTTTGTTCGGCGGTGTAGTTGGACAGGCCCACGTAGAGCGCTTTCCCCTGTTGCACGATGCTGTGCAGCGCGCCCATGGTTTCTTCGATAGGCGTTTCCGGGTCGGGACGGTGAGAGTAGAAGATGTCCACGTATTCCAGTCCCATACGACGCAGGCTCTGGTCGAGGCTGGAGATAAGGTATTTGCGGGAGCCTTTGTCGCCGTAAGGGCCGGGCCACATCAGGTAACCAGCTTTGCTGGAGATCACCAGCTCATCACGCAGATGACCGGTGAAATCCTGGCGGAGAATACGGCCGAAATTTTCTTCCGCACTGCCGGGCACCGGACCATAGTTGTTGGCCAGGTCGAAATGCGTAATGCCTTTGTCGAAAGCCCTGCGGATAATACTACGGCCATTTTCATAGTTGTCTATAGAGCCGAAGTTGTGCCACAGGCCCAGCGATATGGCCGGCAATTGCAGCCCGCTTTTACCACAACGGTGGTACATCATGGCATCATACCTGTCAGTAGCTGGTGTATATTGCATATATAATTACAAATTATGAATTACGAATTAATGAGCGAAGATCGTTGCGAAATATAGAGAAGATTATTGGAAAATAATATAGTGGCCGCTGTTGCCTGAAACAGAAAGAAGCGCATATTATATTAAAAAGCGAAGACCTGAGCAGGTGTTGCTCAGGTCTTCGCTTAAAAAATTCGTCACCCGTAATTCGTAATTAATCCTGAAGTTGTGCTTCGGACACGGCTACACGTCCGGCCTGGATATCTTTCAGTTTGTTGCTGTTCTGAACTTTAGCCGGTACGGGGCGAATCTCCCATACGATGCCCAGCCAGCCCAGTGTTTTGATCACATAGTAGCTGATGTCGATTTCCCACCAGTAGAAACCCTGACGGGCAGCGCTCTGATAGTAGTGATGGTTATTGTGCCATCCTTCGCCCAGCGTGATCAGCGCCAGCACCAGGCTGTTGCGGGACTGGTCGCCGGTATAATAACGTTGTTTGCCGATTTTGTGCATCAGGGAGTTGATGGTAAAGGTACCGTGGTACAGGATCACAGTGCTCAGGAAGAAGCCTATCAGTAGGGTAGACAATCCCGCGGTCCAGTCGAACCATCCGGTGCCGTTTACTTTATTACCCACAAAATATACTGCTATGGCCAGTATCACAGCTGGCACCATGTGCCACTTGTTGAGCCAGAACAGTTCTTTCGCTTTGTGATCTTTGATCAGGTCAAAACGGGTAGGTTTGTATTCAGGGCCCATGATCCAACCGATATGCGCGTACCAGATACCATAGATATTGGCAGAGTGAGGATCTTCCGGTGTGTCACTGTGTTTGTGGTGAATACGGTGATTGGCAGACCACCAGAGCGCGCCTTTCTGTAAGCTGCTCTGTGCACCGCCTGCAAGGATAAATTGAAAGAATCGCGACGTTTTAAAAGCGCGATGCGAAAAATACCGGTGGTAACCGGCTGTTACAAAAAACATGCGCACTACGTACAATACGCCGCACAGTATCCAGTCAAATGCAGTGGTGCCGGTAAAAAATGCCAGCAGGGGAACTGCATGAATTCCCAGAAAGTCCACTTGATGCCACCAGTTAGGTGATTTTCTGTCTTGCTTGATCGCCTTATTCATTCTGCAAATATAGTTTCCGTGGTCTATTAAATTTATGATTTAAATCATTTTGACAAAGTTAGGGCATTTCACCGGCCAAACCGAGGGACTTTATGCCGAACTTTTTAAGCGGACAGGTGTTAGGAAGATATAGATTGTCATTATTTTATAACAATAAAATAAAATTCATATATGTCACAGGTCCTGTCAGCTATCCGCAACAATGTAAAGTACTGGTGGCTTTATCTGCTCAACGGTATCATCTTCATTATTGCGGGCTTCATTGTTTTCAGTAATCCATTCAGCAGCTATGTGCTGCTCAGCATCTTTTTCAGTGTAACCCTGTTCGTAACCGGTATTTTTGAGATCATCTTCGCCACCAACAACCGGCGCTCCATGCACGGCTGGGGATGGTCACTGGCGTCCGGCATTATCGACGTAGTGGTGGGCTTCATCCTGATGCTATATCCGGCCATCAGCATGGCGGTTATCCCCATTTTCCTCGGTTTCTGGTTTATGTTTAAAGGCATCAGCCTGATCGTGTTCGCGATAGCGCTCAGCACCGACAAAATCCCCAACTGGGGCTGGGTACTGGTAGGTGGTATCCTGCTGATCATGATCGCTATTGTGATACTGGATAATCCCGCACTGGGCGTGGCCACTATTCTGGGGGTAATGGCAGCAGCCTTCTGGGTGACCGGCGTATTGAGCATTATTTTCGCCTTCCGGCTGAGGCATGTGAAGAAATTAATTCATTAGCTCAGGCGAAGTTGTTCACGCAAAGACTCCAGGTGAGCAAAGAACGCAAAGAACCATTTTTTTAGGAATAATAAAGAAAGCAAAGGAGCGAAGACAAAATTTGATCTCCGCTCCTTTGCTTTCTTTGTTTTTATATTTAATCTCTTTGCGTTCTTTGCTCACCTGGAGTCTTTGCGTGAACCAATTCCCTCCGCAGAAATTTCAATGCCCTGTTCATCTGCGTTTCTATCGTACCGGTAGTTATATTGAGCTGGCTGGAAATCTGTTTGTAGCTGTAGGCATGTTCCTTATGCAACCGGAAAATTTGTTGCTGTTGTGCCGGCAGGCGGTTGATCGTGGTTTGTAGCCGGCGTTGCAGCTCCTGTTCCATCAGTTTTTCTTCGGGGGAAGGAGCGGTGGTTTCCGGCGTGTATTGTGACAAGGCCTCTTCCTGACGCGCTTTTTTTCGCAGCTCGTCGAGGAACAGATTTCTGCCATAGACTTTTAATAACGCAATTATTTTTTCATCGTCACGGATACTGTCCAGGTTCTCCCATACCTTGATATAAGCCTGCTGCACCAGATCGGCGCACAGGTCATGATCTTTACAAAGTGCGAACAGTACCCCAAAAAGTTTGTCATAGGTCTGGTCTATTATCCGCTGCAGCCTTTCTTCCTGTTGATGTGCCAATGACATGTTGATTTTTGTATGCCGCAAAATTACGGCGGTGTTAACTGCCCGTAGATTAACAAATTGTTAAGCCCGCTTTTTTTGTACAGGCATTTGCCGGTGCATACGTGTATTATTCAAACACGGCTTCCGGAGGGGTGGCGACAGGCTACCGGGAAGCACTAAACGAAAAATGGATCAGGAACGCATCATAAAATATTTTCAGGGGCACTGTCCGGCGGAAGAAGCCAGACAGGTGCAGCAGTGGCTGGAGCAGCAAGGCGCTGAATGGATAGATCATTTCATGGAGCAGCACTGGGATGCTATTGCCCGGACATCTACTGAAGAAGAACGCCGTCATCTCGCCTCACAGGTGATCGCCATGGCGCCGGCCCCAAAGGGGAAATGGCGCTGGCTCGCCACCGCCGCTGCCGCCGCCTGCATGGCTGCCTTTGGAGGCGCTGCCTGGTGGGCTTTCTCTTTATCTGCCCCACAGCAGCTGGCCTGGACAGAAATACGGAACGACAGCAATATCGTTCGTACCATTCAACTGCCAGACGCATCTACCGTGACACTCAACAAACATGCGGTAGTCCGTTATTCATCTGCCTATAATAAAAAAGACAGACAGGTGGAACTGGCCGGGGAGGCTTTCTTCGAAATCCATCCTGATGCGAACCGCCCTTTTATCGTACAAGCCGGCAGCACCACCGCCCGCGTATATGGCACCGCCTTTAATGTCAACGCGCTGCCCGGTGCAGGAGAAACACGCATCGCGCTGCAAAGCGGCAAGATCGGCGTCACCTGCGACAGCCTCTCCGGAGAAAAAATCCTGTCACCAGGACAGCTACTCGTATTCGATAAACATACACATCATACAACTGTTACACCGCTGCCTCCTGCACAAGCCGACAGCTGGCGCAAAGGACAACTGAATTTTGTCAATACACCATTTAAGGAAGTATTGCTTCAACTTGAAAATACATATGGACTGCATTTTATCTATGCCGGCAAACCACAACAACAAACAGTAACCGCCGTGTTCCCGGCCAACGATCTGCCGAAAGTACTACAGCACCTGGCTTTCATCTGGGAGCTTGATTTTCAGCAGCGGAACGACAGCATCATTATTCAATAAAACATATTTACCTGCATCGACCTGTGTGGCATCGCCAAAAGCGGTGCAGGGGGACTATTTATTCCTGTAAAGCAAACAAAACTTCAAAACAACAGTATGAAAAAGAATCTGCAACGGTGGTTCCAACCAGTTTCCGGATGGCAATACCGCGCAAAGATTGGTTGCTGGTCATTAGCACTGGTAGCTGTCATGAGTGCCCAGGTACAGGCGCAGTCCATTCAGGTAGACCTGCATGGCTCCAACCTGGCGATGGTAGTGGCCAGCCTGCAGAAACAGGCGCCCGGTTACCATTTCTCTTATCAGCAACAGGCACTGGAGAAAGTAAAAGTAGAACACATCACCTTTCATCAGTCCAGCGTTAAAGCGGCCCTGGAGTACCTGCAAAAAAATTATGGCCTGCAGTTCCTCCTGGAAGGCAACCAGGTATCTGTGAAGTATAATCCCGCCCCGGTTAGCGCCACCACCGATATTCAGGTGGTGCAGGGCAAAGTGACCGATGATGCCAACACCCCGCTGCCGGGTGTGAGCATCATGGACCACCACGGTAAAATGCTGGGCACTTCAGATGCCGCAGGGGTATTCTCCGTGAAAACCACCACCGGCGCCACCCTCATTTTTTCATACATGGGCTTTACAGCAGAGAAATATACGGTGACCGGCAAGGAAGATGTCATTAAAATCTCCCTCAAACAAAACAGCCGCGAGCTGAATGGCGTAGTGGTTACTGCCTTAGGTATTTCCCGTGAGCAGAAAAGCCTCGGCTTCGCTACGCAAAAACTGGATGGCAGCGCCGTGAGCGCCGCCCCCACCAACGGTTTTGTGAATGCGCTCAGCGGTAAGGTAGCTGGCCTGAACCTCACCAAAGCCGGCGGCCCTATGGGTAGCAGCCGCGTCGTGCTCCGCGGCGAAAGCATCCTCGACGGACAAGGCGGCGAAGCCATCCTCGTGGTAGACGGCGTGATCGTCAATAAATCCTTCAATGGTACCGGTCATCAGGGGTACCTCGGCAACGACAGCCCCATCGACTTCGGCTCTGCACTCACGGACCTCAACCCGGACGATATCGAATCCATCAACGTACTGAAAGGCCCCGGCGCTGCCGCGCTGTACGGCGCCCGCGGTGCTGGTGGCGCCATTATCGTGACCACCAAAAACGGCTCCCGTAATACAAAAGGTATGGGCGTGACCGTTAGCAGCAACCTGGCTTTCGATCAGATCAACAACTGGCCCGATTATCAATATGAATACGGTCAGGGTACCAACAACGCTAAATATTATTCCTACGGTAAAACAGCCGACGGCTCCAATACCTCTTCTACCAGCTCTTCCTGGGGCCCTAAGTTCGACGGACAGTCCTACTTCCAGTTCAACTCACCCATGGACGCTAACGGCGTAAGAACAGAACGGACGCCCTGGGTACCTTATAAAAACAACCGCAAGGACTTCTTCCGTACCGGTCTTACCAATACCAACACCGTTTCCGTGGCAGGCAGCAACGATAAAGGCGACATGCGCCTGAGCTTCACCCACATGAAGAACGAATGGATCATGCCCAATACCGGCTATAAGCGTTACTCCATCTCTTTCTCCGGTAATACACAGGTAAGCAAAAAAATCTCCCTGTCTACCAAGATCGACTATACGAATAAAATCGCCGACAACCTGCCTAACTCCGGTTATAACAACCAGTCTGTTGCTTATTTTATCAACTTCCAGAATCCCAACGTGGACCTGAACTGGTACCAGCCTTACTGGAAGCCTGGCAAAGAAGGGGTTGAACAGAACCATCCTTTCAGCTCATTGATTGATAACCCGTACCTGATCGTAAATGAAATGATCAACGCCTCCAACCGGCACAATGTTACCGGTAACGTGATGGTGAAGTACAAAATTCTTGATAACCTGGAACTGATGCTGCGCAGCGGCCTCGACATGGGCTACGAATTCCGTAACCAGCGCCGCCCTAAAAATACCCAGAAGTTCCAGGATGGTATGTACCGTCAGCAGACCGTGATGAACTACGAAAACAACAACGACTTCCTGCTGCGTTATAATAAAAATATCGGCGCCGACTTCAACGTCATCGCCAGCGTAGGTGGTAACGTACGCAACCAGCGCCGTTATTATACCAACCAGCGCGCTGATAAACTGGCTGCGGTAGGGGTGTACAACCTTGCCAACAGTAAAGACCCGGTGTTGTCCAGCTCTTCCCGTCCGGTAGCACAGGTAAACAGCCTGTATGCGTTCGTGAACACCTCCTGGAAAAATAAATTGTTCCTCGATCTGACGCTCCGCAGAGACCAGTCCAGCACACTGCCGTTACAGAACAATGTTTTCTATTATCCATCCATCGCTGCCAGTGCCGTGCTGAGCGAAATGGTACATCTGCCGTCTTTTGTGTCTTATGCCAAACTGCGCACTTCTTATGCCAGCGTAGGGTTTGATGCACCTTTCGGTACCTACTCCCTGGAGAAAGATTATGAGTCCGGCTCTATTACCGGCAGCATGAGCAATCCAACAACCATCCCTAATCCGAACCTGCAGCCGCAGCGTAACAACGCCCTGGAATTCGGTACAGAATGGAAACTGCTCGACAACCGTGTAGGCTTCGACGTTACCTGGTACCGTCAGCGTGCTATCAACCAGATTTCTGCTATTCCGATCGATCGTTCCACCGGATATGAATACCAGCTGGCCAACGTCGGTATTGTAGAGAACAGAGGGGTGGAGGTGATGCTGAACGTAACACCGGTGAAACTGAAAAACTTCCAGTGGAAATCTACCATCAACTGGTCCCGCAACCGTAACGAGGTGATTAAGCTCAATCCTGAAGTAGGTACTTCCCTCATCATCGCGGAAGGCCCCAGAGGCACCCTCGAAGCCAGAGAAGGACATCCGCTCGGAGAACTGTATGGTATTGGCTTCCAGCGCAGCCCCGACGGACAGATCGTGTTTAAGAACGGTCTTGCGCAATTGTCTTCCGAAGCTACCTTCCGCGGCAACGCCAATCCTGACTGGAGAGGTGGCCTGAACAACCAGTTCACCTATAAAAATCTCTCACTCTCCGTACTGTTCGATATGCGTAAAGGTGGTAAGATCTACTCCCTCACCCACGCCATCCTGGCTGAACAGGGCAAGATCAAATCAACGCTGCCTGGTCGCGACAATGGCCTGATCGGCGAAGGCGTGATGCTGGACGCTAACGGTAAATATGTGCCGAACAATGTGCTGGTCACTAATATGGACCAATATTACAACGCCATTTATGACCGTAACAACGTTGAGTCCAACACCTTCGACGCTTCCTATATCAAACTGCGCGAAGTGGTGCTGAGCTACAATATCCCTGCCAGCGTCTTTGGCCGCTCTTTCATCAGAGGGGCAGCCGTAAGCCTTTATGGCCGCGATCTGTTTGTATGGTCCAACTTCCCGGCCTTTGATCCGGAAACCGCCACCCTGAACAGCTCTTCCATTGTACCCGGCTTCGAAACAGGTCAGTTCCCTTCTACCCGTACGATGGGCGTTAACGTAAAACTCAACTTCTAATACAACATACAGGCATATATGAAAAAGTATTTTATTTATATGGGTGTCGCGCTGGGACTGTGTACAAGCGTAGCCTGTACCAAGAACTTCGAGGACATGCAGCATAACCCGGAGACACTGAAAGTGGTGCCGGCAGGCAACTTCCTCAATGCAATCCTGTACGACGGGATGAATACCGGCCTGAGACAATCCCACCGTATCAACAATGAGCTGATGCAGGTGACGGTCACCGAAATTTCTACCACCGACCTGCACCGGTATATCATCAAAAACACAGAATCAGACTATCCGTGGGAGAACTATTATCTTACACTGAACAACGTGAAAGATATGCGCGCCTCTGCCAAACTGGCGGCGGAAGTGAATAGTGAAGCGGTAGCGCTGACCCTGTGGGCCTGGCTTTTCCAGAACCTGACAGATACCTATGGAGATATACCTTACCAGGATGCCCTGCGCGGATATCCCGATAACCAGTTGCAGAACAGGTTTGACCCGCAGCAGGATATCTACCGCGACCTGATCGCCAAACTGGACACCGCTAACCGCCTGTTTGTGACCAGCAAAGGCATAGAGCAGGGCGACGACCTGCTGTTCAACAGTGTAGCCGTGCCCGCTAATATCATCAAATGGAAAAAGCTGTGTAACGCGCTCCGCCTGCGTTTGCTGATGCGTATCGCGCATAAGTCGCCCGACGCCCGCCAGGAGCTGGCCAATATGCTGAATGCGCCGGATAAATACCCTGTCATGACCAGCAATGACGAGTCGGCCGTGCTGAAGTATACCAATATCAAGCCTTTCCAGAATCCGTTCTTCAGCTACCGTGATTATGATTTCAATGGCGACCGTGCCTTGTCTTCTTTCTTCGTGGACAAACTGACTTCCTGGAACGACCCGCGGCTGCCGCTGTGGGGCAAAAAAGCCAGCGATGGCGTGTACAGAGGTATTCCGAGCGGGTATAAACCAGAGCAGTTTGATGATATCTCCGGTATCAACGCTTCCACGCTCAACGTGGACCTGAAGAAGTCTAACCTGATTGGTACCATCATGACCTATGCAGAAGTGGAGTTCATCCGTGCAGAAGCCTTTATGCGCGGCTATGCTACCGGCAACGCACAAACGGCGTATGAAAACGGTGTGAAAGCTTCCGTGACCTACTGGGGCGCACAGGTGCCTGCCGATTTCATGGCACGTCCGGGCATTGCGTTTAACAACACGCCTGAACAGGTGCTGACCCAGAAATATTTTGCGCTGTTCTTCAATGATATGCAGCAGTGGTTTGAATACCGCCGTACCGGCTTCCCGGTGCTGCCCCGCGGCGAAGGTATTGTGGCCGGCGTGAATATACCTGCCCGCATGAAATTCCCGATCATCGTACAGACCATCAATGCTGCCAACTACCAGAACGTAGTACAGGCGATGGGAGGAGATGAGATTGCGACTAAAGTATGGTGGCAGAAGTAGTTGGGATTTATTGATTTTGGGATTTACGAATTTCGGAGTTTAACATTGTGAAGACCTAAGCGAGTAATCGTTTAGGTCTTCACTTTTTGTTTTAATCTCAAAATCTCAAAATCTCAAAATTCGAAAATTCCAAAATTCCAAAATTCCAAAATGAGATGAGAATGGTTAATATCCGTAAAGGTCAAAGTCAGCAAATCGCAGTATATTTAGAGACCACAAAATCTAACTTATCGCTAACGAGATGACACTACGCAAGCTTTATTCTCTGGCCTCCCTGTTGCTGTGTGGGATGGCGCAGCCCTGTCTGTCACAGAATACGCCGGTTTCCCGGTATGACCATCATGAGGCATTTTCTCCTTTGTTTTATCCGTCTAACGGAAACGAGTACAGGAGTGCGGGAGGGCAGCCCGGGCCTAAATACTGGCAAAATGCGGCTGACTATAAGATAACGGTCGCCCTGGATACCCTGCAACACCGTATATCCGGCAGCGTATTGATCACCTATAAGAACAATAGCCCTGACCAGCTGCCCTTTCTGTGGTTGCAGATGGACCAGAACGTGTACCGCAAAGATTCCCGCGGCACTGCCACGGTAGGCGCCACCGGCGACCGGTTTGCCAACCGTACTTATACTAACGGGTTTGAGCTGAAGTCGGTAGACGTGGTGAGCAATGGAAAAAGCAGTACCGCTAAATACCTGGTAGACGATACAAGGATGCAGATTAAGCTGTCCGACGCGCTGAAGCCCGGTGGCAGCCTGCAGCTGAAAATAGATTATAGCTATACCGTGCCGGAATATGGCACAGACCGTACCGGTCGTATGAACACCCGTCATGGATGGATATACGAAATTGCGCAGTGGTATCCACGGATGGCGGTATATGACGATGTGTTGGGGTGGAACAATATTCCCTACCTGGGTGCATCTGAATTTTACCTCGAGTACGGTAACTTCGACTTTACCATTACGGCGCCGGCCAATATGGTAGTGGTAGGTTCCGGCGCGTTGGTCAACGAGGCACAGGTGCTGAACGCCACTGAAGCGGCCCGCATCGCCAAAGCACGTAACAGTGACGCCACCGTTATGATCCGCGATACCACTGAGTTTCACAATGCTGCTGCAAAAGGCAACCGTACCTGGCATTTTGTCTGCAAGGAGTCGCGCGATGTGGCATGGGCTGCCTCCGGCGCTTTCATCTGGGATGCTGCCCGTTTGAACCTGCCCGGTGGAAAAACGGCACTGGCACAGTCGGTATACCCGGCGGAATCATCTGCTCCTGCCGCCTGGCGCCGTTCTACGGAATTTGTAAAAGGCTGCATTGAACACTATTCCAGCCAGTGGTATCCCTATACTTATCCTGTGGCCACGAATGTGGCGGGAATAGTAGGCGGGATGGAATACCCCGGCATCGTGTTCTGTTCCTGGAAAGCTAAAAACGGCGGACTGTGGGGCGTAACCAGCCATGAGTTCGGCCACAACTGGTTCCCGATGATCGTCGGTTCCAATGAACGTAAATACGCCTGGATGGATGAAGGCTTCAATACTTTCATCAACGGCATCGCTGTTGCCTCCTTTAACAAAGGGGAGTTCAACTCAGAACAGTCCGGCCAACGGGCGGCGATCAAGATGTTTGGCTCCGACGCAGAAGCGATCATGAATACGCCCGACGTGATCGGACTCCGGTACAACGGCATGGCGGCCTACTATAAACCTGCCATGGGCCTGAAACTGCTGCGTGATCAGATCCTGGGACACGAACGTTTTGATTATGCTTTCCGGGAATACATCAAACGATGGGCTTTTAAACACCCCACGCCGTGGGACTTCTTCCGTTCGATAGAAAACGCGGCAGGAGAAGACCTGGCCTGGTTCTGGCGGGGATGGTTCTTTCATACCTGGAAACTGGACCAGGCGGTTAAAAGTGTGAGCTACGTCAGCAATGACCCCACCCAGGGCGCTATCATCACCCTGCAGAACCTGGAGCAATTGCCCATGCCGGTGGCCATGACCATTCGTAGCGAAAGTGGTCAGCGTGACACCGTGCGCCTGCCGGTGGAAATCTGGCAGCGCGGCGCTACCTGGGCTTATCATCACCCGTCCAAAGAAAAGCTCGTCAGCGTCATCATCGACCCGCAGGGTGACATGCCCGATATTAACCCGTCCAATAACAGCTGGAAAGCGGAAGCCGGTAAACCCATACCGGCCGGCACTACCGCGGCCACTGTGCTGAAAAGCTACGTAAATGCTATCGGCGGCAGCGAAAAGCTGAAAAGCGTCAAAGATCTTTACACAGAGGCACAGGGCGAAACACAAGGCACGGAAATAGAGCTGAAATCTATGTATAAATTGCCGGGCAAAATCTGGCAGGCCGTTACCATCCCGGCGATGAACGGGGTAGCGTATAAAGTCAGTATCATCGGCGATTCCGTGAGGATGTGGCAAATGGGCCGTGAAATGCCGCTGACGCCCGCGGAAAAAGGCGCGCTGAAAGACAGAAACCAGCTGTTCGCTGAACTGTCTTACCTGGAAACACCAGACCGGGTGAAGATAGAACTGGCGCCACAAACAGAACAGATCAATGATGAAGACGTATATGTACTAACCATCGCCACAGCTGATGGCAGCCTGCAAAAGAACTACTACAGCGCTAAGACTGGTCTGAAAGTGCGTACCCTGATGCTCAGCGGACAGGAAGGCGCGCCGGCTAATAATGCCGTAGTAGACTATATTGAATACCGCGAAGTAAGCGGCATACAGATACCTTTCCGGTACCGCACCTCCGCCGGTGGCTATGATTCTAATGTGAAAGTAGTAAAGGCGGTCATCAACAGTAATCTCAGCGACGACCTGTTTACGAAGTAAGCGTTTCGTTAACAAAACAGATCCGGCAATAACATACGGAAACCCGTTTTTTCCTTATGTTTGTTGCCGGATTTTTTTATTGTAGTAACCCTTTATGCAGCAAGAATACACCTATAGTCGGGCTTTTCGCATCTTCATTTTCTGTTTGGTCACCCCTTTTGCCCTGATGCCATTATTGGCCGTCTATGGTATTACTACAGCGGGTATCAAGTCTCCGGTAGAAGCCTTCGTCGCGTTTATTTGTATGGTGCCTTGTGGAGCTTTAGCCCTTTATTGTATCAATGAATTGTTGTCCGTGGTGACATCAGATAACAACGGCATACGCTATAAGTCCTTTCTATACAGCCGGGAACTTTTTTGGGAGGAGATAAAAGGGTATCAATGGAAAGAAGGTGCGCTGGTGCTGATACCTGCCCTGAAAGGGAAAAAAAAGGTAAAGGTGTCTGGACAGCGCCCTGGGTCCCATAAAATAGCCGATTGGATAGTGGCCCGTTATCCTGATCTGAGTGATAAAATAACAAATGAAATGGTGATGGCAGCGTATAAAGCAGATCCCAATTATCATCATAAAATAAGAATGGCCAAATACACGGCCAGGGCATTCAATATTGCCAGCTTTGTGTTGATGGTGTCATGTTTCGCTTTTATCCGTTCTTCACCGTTTACCGATATGTTACGCTGGTTGCCGTTATTGATGGTGGCAATGCTGGCAGCCATACCTGTGGCGCTGGAATACCATAAAGGATGGCTGATTGTGTCCGAAAATAAAAGACAACAAACGCTACCTGGCATTTTACTGGCTGTGTTGTTTTGTGCTGCCGGGTTGTTTGTATTTGGTGTTCCTGTTTTTAGCCTCGACCTGAAAATATTGTGGACAGCCACTTTGGTGATAGTAATAGTATTTGCTTCATGGGTGGTTTTCGCGTCGCGGCACATGAAAATTACTATGGGAAATAAGATATGGGGAGTCATCAGCTTTCTTATTTTTTTTACGCCGGCTGTCTTCGGATCAATTGTTTATCTGAATACTTTTTTTGACCATAGCCCCCGGCAGTTGTTTGAAACAACCGTGTACGATAAAAGAATCAGCCGTGGAAGATCTACCAGTTATTATCTGGTGGTGCTGCCATGGGGCCCTGTGTCATCAAAAGTGTCGATTTCCGTCGGGAAGAAGAAATATGAGGCGGCGCATATTAATGATGTGGTGACAATGGAACTGCACGATGGAGCGCTGGGGATACCCTGGTATACGCCGCTGCTATTGAAGCGTTAAGGAACGGTGGTTTCATGCCCGACAAAGATAAGTTTGTGAAAGTTAATATCTTCGTTGCTACTTGATATGATGGATACCATGAAACAACTCCGGCCGGTGATGTTCGTCGGCACTGCTTCCGATGTGGGCAAAAGCGTGATCACGGCGGGGTTCTGCCGTATATTTAAACAGGATGGCTATCATCCGGCGCCTTTCAAGGCACAGAATATGTCGCTCAACAGCTATGCTACCCCCGATGGCCTGGAGATAGGCCGTGCGCAGGCGGTACAGGCGGAGGCGGCGGGCGTTCCCTGTCATACCGATATGAATCCGGTGCTGCTTAAGCCTACCAACGATAAATCGTCGCAACTGGTGCTGCATGGCAAGCCTGCCGGCAACCAAACGGCATGGGAGTATTTTATGCAGGACGACAAACGGCAGTTGTTTGAGGAAGTAAAAGCCGCTTTCAACCGGCTGGCGGCACAATACAACCCGGTGGTGATGGAGGGGGCCGGCAGTATATCTGAGCTAAACCTGCGTCAGCGTGATATCACAAATATGCGCATCGCACTGCATGCGGGGGCAGCGGTGTACCTCATCGCGGATATCGACAGAGGTGGCGTTTTCGGCAGTGTGTACGGCACTATCGCCCTGCTGCCACCGGAAGAGAAAGCACTGATCAAAGGCATTATCATCAACAAATTCCGGGGGGATGCCCGGCTTTTTGAAGATGGCCGCAGACAGCTGGAAGCCATCACTGGTGTGCCGGTTACGGGCGTATTACCCTATTTTCACGATATTCATATTGAAGAAGAGGACTCTGTGGCGCTGTCGCTCAAACAAAAACGGCAAACACACGGACGGATCAATATCGCGGTGGTGCTGCTTCGGCATATGTCGAATTTCACCGATTTTAATGTACTGGAGAAAGATGACCGCGTAAATATATTTTATACCGATAACCCGGCGGAGATAACGGAAGCGGATATTGTCATTATTCCCGGCAGCAAGAACACGCTGGCCGATCTGGTGGCGATCAAAAATAATGGTACGGCCCGGGCCATCACGGAGGCGTATAAACGGGATAAAGTGGTGATCGGTATCTGCGGCGGCTACCAGATGATGGGCGCTTCCATTGCCGATCCTTATGGTGTGGAAGGGGAGCCTGGCAGTATGCCGGGACTGGGCATCCTGCCGGTGTCTACGGTCCTCACCCGCGAAAAGATAACACGGCAACGTCGTTTTACTCACCGGCAACAGCTGGCTGTTTGTGAAGGCTACGAAATACACATGGGCATCACGGAAAGTGATAACCCATCTCCCCTGAACACCCTGGATGATGGACAGCCCGACGGGTACTTCCTGCATGATAAATGTTGGGGCACTTATCTCCACGGCATACTAGACAATACCGCTGTACTCGACGAGCTGCTGTTGGCCTGCGGTAAAGAGGTGAATACCGCCCAAAGCTTCGACTATAAGGCCTTCCGGTCTGCTCAATATGATAAACTGGCCGCTCATATCCGGCAACACCTGGACATGGATGCGGTCTATAAAGCCATTCGCTTATGATACAAGGACACGGAGATGATGCTTACCTGTTTGACCGCCCTATTGTGGCTGATTTCAGCTCCAACGTATACTATGGCGGTATACAGGAAAAACTGGTGCAGTATATCACCAGCCATATTCGCGGGGTAGACCACTACCCTGATGCGGCTGCGGGCAAGCTGCAACAGCAGATTGAACAACGTACGGAACTGACGCCGGGTATGGTGATGGTCACCAACGGCGGCACAGAAGCTATCTATATGGTAGCACAGGCATTCGGCGGTTCATCCACCACAGTGGTGGTGCCTACGTTCGCGGAATATGCCGATGCCTGTAAGCTCTATGGGCACGAGGTGAGTTATTTTTTCTGGGAGAAACTGGCGCCGGATACCCGGTTTATTACCGATCTGGTGTTTATCTGTAACCCCAACAACCCTACTGCGCAGGCGATGAGCGAAGAAGGCCTGCTGCAGCTGGTACAATTCAATAGTCGCTGTGTTTTTGTTATTGATGAAGCGTATATCCAATTCACCCGTAATGCCGATACGCTGCTTCCACACCTGCACCGGTTGCCGAATGTGCTCATCGTCCGCTCGCTGACGAAGTCCTGCTGTATCCCCGGCCTGCGGCTGGGTTATCTGGCAGGCCAGAAAACACTGGTCGACAAGGTACGGGCTTATCGCATGCCCTGGTCTGTCAACAGCCTCGCCCTGGAAGCAGGATATTATATCATGGCACATCCGGAGGAGTTTGAGGTACCGGTAGATTCCCTGTTGGCGGATACCTACCAGCTGTGGGAAGGCGTGCGCAAGATGCCGGAGTTCAGGGTACATCCAACCCAAACGCACTATTTCCTGTTTGAAACACTGACAGGCACCGCCGCCGCGTTGAAATTATGGCTGGTCAATAACTACGGTATCCTGATCCGTGATGCGTCCAACTTCTATGGGCTGGAACAGGGACATTGCCGCGTGGCCTGCCGTAATAAAGAAGATAATACGTTATTGTTAACAGCCTTGCGTAAATGGACCCTTTCGTAAAATTCGTGTTGCCGTTGCTGTTAGGGTATCTGCTGGACCTCCTGCTGGGAGATCCGCGGAGCTGGCCGCATCCGGTGAAATACTTTGGGCATATGATTAGCTTTTTCTCGCGGCTACTGAACCGCGGGAAAGGCCGTTTGTGGAAAGGCGCGCTGATGACCGCCGGATTATGTGCGTTCGTTTTTTTCTTTTTTTATTATGTACAACGAAGTCTTGCTCCATGGCCATGGGCGCAGGTGTTGTTGGCGTCCGTCGTGGTGTTTTTTGCGTTGGCCAATAAAAGCCTGTTGCAGGAAGGCCGGGAAGTATTCGATACGTTGGCGCAGCAGGGTCTGGAAGCCGGACGTAAGCGCCTCTCCTGGATTGTAGGACGTGATACGTCGGCGTTATCGCCTAACCAGATACGGACGGCCGTGATGGAGTCCATGTCTGAAAATCTGAGTGATGGCGTAATCGCACCACTGTTTTATTATGCGCTGCTGGGTGTCCCGGGGATGATGTTGTATAAAATGATCAATACGCTCGATTCCATGATTGGCTATAAGAACGACCAATACCTGTACTTTGGCAGGGTGGCGGCCAGGCTGGATGATGTGGCGAACTTTATTCCTGCAAGGCTCACCGCTTTATTGATGGTCCTGGTGACAGGCAGCGGTCGGGCGGCCCGGTATGTATGGCGTTTCGGCGGGGCACATGCCAGTCCTAATGCCGGTTATCCTGAGGCGGCGCTGGCAGGTATCCTCCATTGCCGCTTTGGGGGGCCCAATACCTATCACGGTCGTGTGGTGGTAAAGCCTTATATTGGAGAGCACCCCCGCGATATTGAACATACGGCATTCCGCAAGGTACAGTATGTGAACCATGCCGTCACACTGGTGATGGTGCTGGCCATTTGTTTAGGGGCTTATTTTGTTATTTGAGTATTTATTTCGGTATGGACCAACTTTTTCAAAAAATAAGCATTTTAAGTTGCGGCTGGCTGGGCAAGCCGCTGGCAATTGAGCTGCAACGCAGGGGCTATGCGGTAAAAGGTGCCCGTACATCTGCCGAAGGCGTAAAAGAACTGAAGGAAGCGGGCATCGACGGGCACATCGTGGTGTTGGGCGATGCTCCGCCGGTAGCGCCGGAAACATTCTGGGATGCTGACATACTGGTGATCAACGTGCCGCCGCGAAGCCGGGAGCGGGGAGTGCAGGCGCATATGCCGGAGATGAAAGCGCTGCGGGACAAACTGGAGTCCACCGGCATCAAAAAGGTATTGTTCGTGAGTTCTACCTCGGTATATGCCGATGTTGCCGGGGTGGTAACGGAAACGGATATGGGGATACCGGAAACTCCCAACGGCGCAGCATTACGGGAAGTAGAACAATTGCTGCTGCAATCCCCTGTTTTCCGCACGACGGTGCTTCGTTTCGGAGGGTTGATCGGCTACGACCGTGTGCCAACTGCAGCCATATTGCAATCGCAGCGCCGGAACAACGACGCGCCGATGAATGTCATACACCGCGATGATTGTATCGCTATTATTTGTCAGCTGATTGAAAAGGAAATCTGGGGAGAAATTTTTAATGCCTGTGCCACGGAGCATCCGTCCCGATACCTGTATTACAGCACTGCTGCCAGGGCTTTCGGGCTGGAACTGCCGGAAAAACGCTCCACCGGTGTGCCTGCAGCTAAAATAGTAAGTTCAGATAAGCTGAAGCAATGGCTCGGCTATGAATTTATCTACGATGATCCGTTAACGATATTCGATATGCCTGCCAACAGATACGAATAAATCCCTGTCATAACATGTCCCCGTTGTTTAAAAAGATCCTTTGTGCCGGCCTGATTGCGGTATTTCCGCTGTTGATGGCCGCGTTTATGACTTTTCGTTTTTTGGACCCCATTCCGCTGCTGTACGATTGGTGGCTGGGAGCTATGTTTGTATGGAGCGCCTTCTTCTATGGGATGATTAGTCCGTTGTTTTACCACAAATACCCCTTTGTGTTCAGATGTTTTGTTTGGGTAGGATTCCTTTCTTTTATCGTGGGAGGAGTGGCGTGGGGGTATTATTATCTGTATGCGCCATCTGATGAAACCCTTTTGTATACTGCTTTTGATCGGTTTTTTATCAGGGTGAACGAATTTGTGTCAACTGATAGTTGGTGTTGAAAGATGCATTAATTTAGCGAAACAATATAATTTTTTGATCATGGATTTACAGCTGATTTTAGCCAAATTGGATGTCCTGGATGAGAAAGTGGATCGCAGGTTCAATGCATTGGAAACACGCATCGGCTCATTGGAGAATCGTATGGGCTCTCTGGAAAATCGCATGGGGACATTGGAGACCCGTATGGGGTCAATGGAACGTCGCATGGATTCAATGGAGTGCCGTATGGATTCAATGGAACAACGGATGGATTCACTGGAAAAGAAAGTGGATACGCTGGAAGCCAAAGTGGAGATGCGGTTTAGTGTGGTGGACCTTCGTTTTGAGGCGCTGGACTGTGTGTTGAACAACATCCGGGAAGACATCGGGAAAATGGCGGAATGGGTACCCTTTCGTACGCCACCGTTAGCACCCGTACTGCGTGGTTAACAGCTGATGCTGCTCACATTGTTTACATGGAATCAATCGGGCCCGGTGCTTTGGCATCGGGCTTTTTTATTTGGAAGCATCTCCGTTGGAAAAATACTATCTGAAAAAATACGGTAAAATACAACCTGATTTTACTTAACTTTTGAACTACAAAGTACTTCCGGGTAATTATAAAACCTCAACATGATTAATCTATCGATATGAATAGCATTGAGGAAATATACAATGAGGCCAGGTCTGACAAATGGTTTAGGTGGTTTGCTGTTTTTTGCCGCGTCGCGCTGGCAGCAAGCTTTATCCCGGCAGGCTACGTTAAAATCATGGGTGAACGATTTACCGGCCTGCCATCCAATAACCCATTAGGACATTACTTCGATGCCTTACAGCTGACAGGGTATTACTATACCTTTATTGGCATCGTTCAAATCATAACCGCTATATTATTACTGATTCCACGAACAGCGCTTCTTGGCGCGCTGATGTATTTTCCCATTATCGTCAATATTTGTGTGCTTACGTATGCTACCCGCTTCGCGGGCACCCGGATCGTCACGATCATGTTGTTGGCCAACCTGTTTTTATTAATTTGGGACTATGACCGTTTAAAACACATCTTACCAGGTAAGCAGCGCAAAACAGTTGCTCCTGCAGTAAAACACCCCTTGCGGAAACGCCTTCGGACCCTGTTTTTTGGAGGGTGCTTTGTTGTCCTGGCCATCATCATCATTGGTACTTCCTATTTATTTGAGATCGGGCCGGGCAGCGCTGAAGCTGAGTGCAGAAATCAATGCGCTTCCGGTAAAAACCCCGCGGCCTGCGAATTTTTCTGCGACTGCATTTATAAACAGGGCCAATCGCTTGATAGCTGTTTAGCAGCCTTTAACAGATCGAAAGATATCCGCCAATCCGGTACGAAGTAGCTAACGCGCTACTTAGCTGGGAAAGAAAGGAAGTGCCGGGACTTTATTTACCGTTCTTCCCGGTCACTTGTTTTTTTGTCAGGTAAAAAGGTTATATTGTATAGCTGTTTGATGCCAACAACAGCCATTTCTCTGATTACCTAAACATCTAAACCTCAAGTAGCTGTGAACCTGCTATTCATAGGCGTTGTCGCCTTGTCCCTATGGTTGCTCTACCTTCAATATAAGAGCAACGCACGCAAAAGAAGCCGTCTGCTGACACCGGTGCGGTCAGCCAGCATCCTGAAAATAAACAGTTATACATCCTTCGGTATTATGGCCACCGTACAGTTTAAAGACGATGCCTGTCCGCAACTGGGAGAACGTATCCAGAAGGAGGGGAGCCTGTATAAAATTACCGGTGTACTGCCGGAGAACACTCCTCAGCAGGAAAGCCAGCAAAGGGTGTGGGACTGCCGTCTCGAAAAACTATGATGGACAGGGCTATTGCTGATGCGCCCGGTCAAAGGGCGTAAGCGGATCGCCGCTGTTACACCTGCCATCTCAATTGACTGTATATCAGATACGTTCTTTACAGCCCGGATAATGCAAAATAGCGGCAGTTATCAGGCGTCGTTTAAAGCCGTGATATACTTGTCCACATACGTCTCCTTTGTCTTACTCCTGTATTGCATCACAAATCTGGGATGTTCCAGCGGAACAACTTTCTGAAAGAACTGTTCCTTTTTGTTCAGTGCTTCAAAGAAAGCTGCATTCTTGCCGGTGCCCATCACGTAACAAACGCTGGTATCTATGTCCCAGGCAAGCTGCGTGCGCAGGCTTTCTATGATGAAGGGAGTGACTGCTTTTGTGAGGGCAGGGCTGTCGTAATAGTTGTAGTTGATCTCCTTGCCGCCGGTTTGTTGTTGGGTAAAGCCGAGCGGGCATATAGAGCCGATATAGAATTTTTTGTAGAACTTTTTCACGCCGCCGTAGGCATCGATCACGTCATACACAAATACGGACGATGGCTCATGAGTTTTAAACCCATTGATGGTGATGCCGCATTTTTCAGCCATGCGTTTGGTATCGGTGAAAGGCACGCCGGTAGCGCCCGAGCCGAGGCGGCCGGGGTTAATGCCCAGTATCATGCGGCGCTGCGAATGGTCGTCGTAATACTTCTTATAGAACTGTTCCATGATACCATTGATCTCCGGATTTTCACGGAATGGGTTCATAATACGGATACCATCGGGTAGGCGGCCGCTGAATACGAGGTTTTTATTAAAGTCGATGATCTGGTCTGCAAAGGTCATTCCCCAAGATAGGTCAGAATCTGCGAATATCCTGAAGGTTATACCAGCAGGCCGTGCGCACTGATTTTTTCGAGGATGTCTTCTTCACGGTAGGGCTTCATGATGTAGTCATTCAGACCACTGTTCATGTAGCTGGCAACATCATCATCCAGTATGTTACCGGTAATAGCGATGATCGTGACGCCGGCCTTTTTCTTGTCGGGCAGCTGCCGTATCTGCTGTGTGAGGGCGATACCGTCCATACCGGGAAGATCAATGTCGGTCAGGATCATGTCAAACGATTCTCGGGCATAGATGGTCAGCGCCTCTTCGGCAGACCCGGTAATCATGTGCGCGATGCCTAGTCTGTCCAGCAGGAGGGACAGCAACTTTTGATTCAGTACACTGTCTTCCACTACCAGTAGTCTGATGTGAGCAGGGGTGGCGGGGATGTCGGGGGATTCGGTGGTGTTGTTCACGGGCATGGTAATTTTAATGGTACCGGGTGTTTGCACAACAGCGGGATACCTTATTTCAAAATAGAACGTAGTGCCTTTTCCGGGTGTACTCTTCACTTCTATTTTCCCATCATGCAGGTCGATAATTTTTTTGGCGATATACAGTCCAAGACCGCTGCCTTTGGAGACGCCATTGGGGCCCTGAGTGAAAGCGTCAAACAGGGTGGGGATGACTTCTGCCGGGATACCATTGCCGGTATCTTTCACAGACACCTGTAACAGTTCCCCGTCACGCAGCCAGGCGGTTACGGTGATATCGCCCTTGCTGGTGTATTTGATGGCATTAGCGATCAGGTTGATCAACACCTGCTTGAGCCGGAACACATCACCATACACCTGTTGGGTGGTAGGGAAGTAAATACAGGGCTGCAACCGGAGCGATTTGATATTGGCCTGTACCTGTAAACTGGTGCAGACATCCTCAATGGCGGTGCGGGGGGAAAACTTCTCCTGCTTCAGGGAAGGTTTACCACTCTCCATCTGCGTATAATCGAGTACGTTATTGACAACAGATAGCAGCATCTCGGCGGAATTGCGGATGGCGGAAGCCGTTTCTCCGGGCTGTTCCCGCTCCAGCTGACTGGTATAACCCAGCAGGGAATGGATCGGTGTCCGGATCTCATGGCTCATGGTAGAGGCAAACTCACTTTTCTGCCGCGCGTATTTCTCCGCCTGCTGTTTAGATCGAAGCAAGGCAAGATCATATTTATAGAGCCGGATAATGCCATAGATGATGATACCGGTCAGTAGCAATAACAGCGGAATTTCCCAATACGTGTGTTTGTCCATCGTATAGAGGGAATTACCAATGTTCTGGCTCAGCACCCAGCGTTTTTTGTCGGTCTCGGCCACCATGTTTTTCCGCAGGTTGGCCAGTACCTGTTGCAGGGCGTTAAACAGCCGTTGATTGGCCATGACGAGCGCATATTCCTTGCGGTTGAGGTTCGCATGGCTCTGCGCTGCCTGCCGCATGAACTGCTGGTAGCTTTGCTGCATCCTTTTCAGGTCGGCAGTAGAAACAACGCTGGTCTGATTGTCGCCGCCAGCATCCCGTTTAATGACTTTGACTTCCTGTTTGGTTTGTACCGCTGCGCGGTTGGAAATCGCGTCTTTAATACGGCCAAACAGTTTCTTCTTAGGTTTGACGGTCGCTGAGGAAGAAGTGATGATGGTATCTATCTGTTCCCGCTGCGGCAGTTTTATCTTTTTCAGTTCCTGTATCACTACCGGGGTGGCGGCGGTATCCCATTGCTGCGATAGCTGCAAGAGAGAGTCCACATACAGGCGGGTATGCAGGAATAACTGGGTTTTAGCTTCTTTGTCGGCCAGCAGCTCCTGGACCTGTTTTTGTTTGGAAGCGGCGCCGATGGCGGTATCAATATGGGCACTCACCGCTTCCAGTGAAGCTACATAGGAGTGCAGATAGGCCGGGTCGTAGGTGAGGGTGTAAAAACGGAAGTCGTTGTCTGCTGCGTATAACAACTGCACGGCCTGATCAATATGCCCTGCATCGGTTTTGGTGGCCACCAGGTCCCTCACGCCCGCACTCAACTGATCGGCCGCCCGCTTACGCAGAAATATAATCATAAAGAAAGTAACCAGAATGATTACCATCAAGATGACTACTGCAAACCGGAAAAAACTTTTTCTTTCGTGGGCGTTGTACATTATTGCATGGATTGGAAGTTGGCACGAAAGAGTGAATGAGACTCTCCGGCGCGGTGAAATTAACTCATTTTCCGTATTGGTGGTAAAAGCCACTTATGGCGAATATGTTGATGGGTATGTAATTTTGAATAATCGAAATATGTATTATGATTAGCTATGTATTATTGATTTTTTAAATTCTATATTCAAGTAAATGTTATTTAAAGGTAATTTGTACTTTGCCGTTCTATTCTAAAACCATAACACTTTCGTGGACGATATGAAGCATTATGTATGGCTAGTAGCCCTGTTATGCACCAGCATACTGGCTACTTCCGCCCAAACCCCGGCTCCAGACCCCGGCTATAAATTACTACAGGAAAGGAACGTGATCGTAAACAGGAACTTCTATTTGTTTACGCTGCTGGAACACCTGCCGGAGGTCAACAAGCTCCTGGTAAAGGACACCGGCGTTCAGCGCTGCAACAATATTTATCGAACAAAACTGCAGTCGTCCCATCATCCGATAGACATGCAACTTGACGATGTCACCATCGCCCGTTTTAATAGCTGTTTCGCACAAATGCTGCAACAACATCCACGGGAAATGGGCACATTGTTGCAACATATGCGCCGCTCCGGCTTCTTCCAGCTGTACGCCGCTGACCCGGACAGCACGCTGCTCATGAAAGCCTGGCAGGATGCCGCTCATGGGGTGAACTATATCCTCAACGCCTATACGACCAACAAAGGTTTCCGGTATCCTAAAATTGATTCAGCGTCCTTTTATGTGGAAAGTCCTGCCTATCAACAGGCGCTCACGGAATTATCAGCTTCCGTTGCCCGCAACACGTCCTCTGACATTCTGTTTTTCCAATCGCCGCTGGCATTGGCCATCGGGATGCTGGTGCTGAATAAACATGATGAATGCGCCCGGTACCTGCCGCTGGAGGAAACTAACAGCGCTGCCTATACGAAAGCAAAATCGGTCAACTGGGATAAATACACCTACTCCGCATTGCTCATTCCCGGTGCAGGCCCGGATAATAAAGATGCTATCAGCGATGCGGGCAAAAACCGCTGCCGCATTGGGGCAGACATGTACCACGATGGGAAAGCTCCTTTTATCATCGTTTCCGGCGGGCATGTACATCCGTTCGGAACACCCTACGCAGAAGCGATCGAGATGAAAAAATATATGGTCAACGAACTGAAGGTGCCAGCCGATGCGATTATTGTTGAGCCACACGCCCGGCATACCACTACCAATATCCGCAACGCGGTCCGCATAGCCTGGAAAAGCTGCATGCCCCTGCAAAAACGGATGTTGTGCGTTTCTGACGCCTTACAGCTCTACTATGTGGCCAGCCCGGTGTTCAGCAAACGTTGCCAGGAGGAACTGGGCTACCTGCCGGGAGCTGATATACAACAGGCAGACCTGAATTTTTTATCTTTCATGCCCGACCTGAAGTCACTGCAGGCCAATTCGCTGGACCCGCTCGATCCATGATCAGGGGATGTAACATTGACAACGGTGAATCGTCTTCCTTGTTATTCATAAAACACACAAGCTCATGTACACTATCCTCGGCGCCGGTGGCATCATCGCCAATGAACTGGCCAAAGAACTGGTAAAAAACGGAAAACAGGTACGCCTGGTGAGTCGCTCCCCACAAACTATTGCCGGTATCACCGATCTGGTGGCGGCTGATATCACAGACGCTGCACAAACACGCAAGGCGGTGGCCGGCGCCACTGTGGTATTCCTCACGGCAGGACTGAAATATGATCATAAACTATGGGCCACAGCATGGCCCCGCATCATGACCAATGTTATTGAAGCCTGCAAGGCGGAAGGAGCAAAGCTCATCTTCTTCGATAACGTGTATTCTTATGGGTTAGTTAACGGCCCGATGACGGAAACCACGCCCTATAACCCTATCAGCAAAAAAGGAAAAATCCGTGCGGCCATCGCTACCCAGCTGATGGAGGAAGTAAAGGCCGGCCGTATTACCGCCACCATCGCCAGGGCAGCAGATTTTTATGGCCCTGGCGCAGATAAGACCGGTTTCCTCAACCTGCTGATCATCGATAAATTTAAAAAGAAGAGTTCCGCGATGTGGCTGGGTAAAGACAACGTTACGCACAGCTACACCTTCACCCCGGATGCCGGCAAAGGCCTCTATCTGCTCTCTCAGGACGACGCTTCCTGGAACCAGATATGGCATCTGCCCACTACCAATCCTGCGCCGGATGGTAAAGGATATATGGAAATGATCGCCCGCCAGATGGGCGTAAAGCCGAAATACATGAAGCTGAATGGCCTCCTCATCGCTATCTCCGGCCTGTTCGATCCTACTATCCGTGAACTGAGAGAGATGCTCTACCAAAGCAACTATCCCTATATTTTCGATTCTTCCAAATTTGAAAAACATTTCCAGGTGAAGCCTACTTCCTATGAAGAAGGAGTGAAACTAACCCTGCAAAATGAATAGTCTACAAAATTTGTAGGAAATAAATTTGGTAGTTTGAATTTGTGTCCTATCTTTGCACCAGTTCTTTTAATCGCTTATCAAGAAAGGAGGAGGGAAATGGCCCGACGATACCTTAGCAACCTTCATCATGGCACTGATGAAAGGTGCTGCATCCATCCCGGTGAAGCCGGGAAAGATAAGTATCTACATTTAGAAATTTATTGATTTTCATATTTAGATATTTAAAATGCAGCGAAGAATACCATCTCTTCGCTGCATTTTTTTTTTAAATCACTAAATCAATAAATTCCCAAATCTCAAAATTTGATCGGCGCTGCATAGAACTTGTTTATTCATTATTTCATCAAACTAAAAAACAAGTACAGATGAGCACCATCACATCACTGATCCATTCTATTCCCGTAGATCCGCAGACAGGCGCAATCGCTGTTCCCATCTACCAGACATCTACTTTCGTACAGGAAGCTCCCGGTGTTAACAAAGGGTATGACTATGCCCGGTCCAATAATCCCACCCGCGAAACAGCAGAGAAAATCATTGCAGGCCTCGAAGGAGGAGCGGCTGCTTCCGCCTTCGCCAGTGGGCTGGCGGCCATAGACGCGGTCATTAAACTGCTGAAAGCCGGAGATGAAATTGTGGCGGTAGATGATATCTATGGCGGCGCTTTCCGCCTCTTTCATAAAGTGTATGAAAAATTCGGTATCAAGGTACATTATGTGGACACTGCCGATACACAGGCGGTATTTCAGGCTATCACGCCGGCCACACGCCTGATATGGCTGGAAACGCCCACCAATCCAACGCTGAAGATCTCTGATATTGCAGCCATCAGCCGCATCGCAAAAGCCAGCAACTGTTTACTTTGTGTGGACAATACGTTTGCCTCCCCCGTGTTGCAGCAACCGCTGGCGCTCGGCGCCGATCTGGTCATTCACAGCGCCACCAAATACCTGGGTGGACATAGCGACCTGATTGCCGGTGTGGTGGTGTCTAAAACACCACAACTGGGAGAGGAGATTAAATTTTATCAGAACGCCTGTGGCGCTATCCTCTCGCCGTTCGACAGCTTCCTGCTGATACGCGGTATCGAAACACTGCACCTGCGTATTCGCCAGCACGTGGCATCTGCGCAGGTCATCGCTGAATACCTGGAACAACATCCGGCCGTGGACAAAGTATTTTATCCCGGTCTGCCTTCCCATCCCGGCCATGCACTGGCCAAACAACAAAGCAAGGGCTTTGGCGGCATCATCTCTTTCTCGCTGAAAGATGACCGCGAAGAGGCGGCTACCGCTTTCGTGACGGCGACACACTATTTTAAACTGGCCGAAAGTCTTGGTGGTATTAAAAGTCTGCTTAGTCACCCCGCTACGATGACCCATAAATCTATTCCGGCGGAAAAAAGAAAAGCTGCCGGTGTGAGCGACAGCCTGATACGTTTGTCTGTAGGTCTGGAAGAACCGGCCGACCTGCTTGCCGATCTGGAGCAGGCCTTTAAACGCTTACCGCAGCCCGCTTTGGCAGAAACCGGGTTACCAGCATAGCCGCTACGTTGTCTCCCGTCGCATTTAAAATGGTGGCCAGCGGATCTACCAATGTGCCGATCACCATCAGCGGCGGGAGCGCCTCCGGAGGGAAACCGTATACCGACATCACCAGCAGTTCACCGATGTAACCGCCATTGGGAATGCCGCCTTCCACAATGCTCACGATCACCGTGATGCCCAGTGCCATCACGATCACGTTGACACTGTCGAAACCTTTGCCAAACATGGCAAACACCACGGCCATCTTGATGATGGAACTGATACTGGAGCCGTCTTTATGCAGCGTTGCGCCCAACGGTACCACCACATTACCCACGGATGCCGGTACACCCATTTTGTGTACCGCTTCCAGATTGGCCGGAATAGTAGCGATACTGCTACCGGTGCCTACTGCTGTGAGCGTAGGCACAACATTATTTTTCCAGAAAATCTTTACCCCTTTGAAACCGCCGGCCACAAAGGCATAGAAGCTGAAGCCAACGAGAAAATAGATAGTACCGAAACCATAATAGATGCCCAGCGAGTGGGCATAGGTACCAAACAACTGTGGCCCTACCGTCCCTACCTGATAGGCGAAATAAGCGCCCAGTCCCACCGGGCCCGCCTTCATCAGTAGCGTCAGCAGGTCTTTCATCACCTCATTGCCGGAATGCAAAAAACGCCGGAAAGAGGCGCCCCGTTCTCCTGCCCGCATAGCGGCCATGCCGGTCAATACAGAGAAGATGATGAACGGTAACATGTTCTTGCGGGAAAGCAGTTCGTAAAACTCGCTGACGGTCAGTAACCGCGTCAGTTGGTCGCCGAAAGTGCCGATGCTTTCATGATTGGCCACAGGCGTCAATACCACCTGCTGATGAATTGGAAATATCCATACAGCCACAATGGTCAGGAAAGCAGCAATCAGCAGGGTACTGAGAAATACCAGCGACATCACGCCCAATACCTTCCCCAGCCGGTGCGAGGCATCGATATGCGCAATGGCAGATGCAATCGCAAAAAATACCAAAGGTATGACAGCAGTAAATAACAGGTTCAGAAAAATATCACCAATCGGTTTGATCACTTCCACCTTTGGCCCCAATAGCATCCCGGCTATGGAACCTGCGATAATTCCGGCCAGCAGCAGGAATATACCACGGTAATTTTTGAGGACTTCCATGTATGGAAATTTGTTTCTCCCCGAAAGCTAGTACATTTCATTCATATTATATAAAGAGGAATTTTGAACGGTTATACAACGTTGTCGCCTATACGTGTAACATTTTGGCCTTTCCGGTTGTTACACTATCAAACCAACATCGTCCATATGAAATGTTTGTTACTGGGTTTGTTATTACCGTTATGTTTTCTCGCCCAGAAAAAGTATTATACAATAGGTGAAGTCCTGAAAAATGCACGCCAGTTGACCTACGACAGCGCGACGGTAAAAATCCGGGGATATATTACGGAAAAGGTCGGTAAAACCACCTATCTGCTGGAAGACCGCACGGCAGAGATCCGTGTGGATATTGCAGATAAGTTCCTGCCCGGCCAACCATTCAGTGACAGGGAAGAAGTGATTGTGGAAGCCTGGGTGCAGTATGAAATAAACAAGCCGGTCACCCTGACGGCTAACCGGCCTGTAACGCATGATTAGTATTAGAGGGTAGATTACAATATTTTGAACACAAAGCTGTAGATACTCTTGATGCTGGCCGCTATCACAATGATGGACACTGCCATCATAATAGTTTTGGCAGAGATTTTATTGGACACTTTGGCCGCAATAGGAGATGCTACCGCGCTGCCGATGACCAGCCCCAGTACTGCGTCCCAGTGAACATGCGACAGTGCCGCTACGAAGGTGAGAGAGCTCAGCATGGCGATGAAAAAGCGGGTAGCCTTCACCGTGCCCAGCGAAAAACGCGGATGCCTGCGGCCTGCGATCAGGGACGACAGCACGATAGAACCCCATCCGCCACCGCCGATGGCGTCGATAAAGCCGCCGCCAAAGCCCAGTAGCCCGATACGTTTTATTTTTTTCCCGTTGTGCTGGGCGCGTTGCGCCTGAACAGCCCTTTTGAAGATAATGGAACCCAGTATCAGCGTGTACAATGATACCACCGGTTTGGTATACATCGAATAATGTTCAAGAGAGGAGAGGAGGTACGCGCCAATCACCGCGCCGGTAATACCCGGGATGATCAGAATTTTAAACAGCTTTTTGTTGACGTTGCCCATTTTGAAGTGCATCCACCCGGCGATACCATTGCTGAGGATTTCCGATATATGCACCGCCGTGCTGGCCGAAGCTGGTGGGATACCCATGCTCAGGGAGAAAGTGGTGGAGGTGATGCCATAAGACATGCCTATGGCCCCGTCAATCATGGCAAACAGAAAACCCGCTGCCAGAAAATAATAAAAAGTAGGTGGGACATCTTCCACGTGCACCCTAAACTCCGGCACAAAGTACCAGACCAGGGCAAGCGCTGTTACCAGGAACAGAATGCCTATCAACCAATAAATCCATCGCTGCTTTTTTACTGCGGCGGCATCGCCGCCTGCCACCGCCCCGCTTACCAGCAGGGGCTTCAGTGCCGCTTCATCCGCGGGTACTGTGGTGACTATGGTAGTTGTTTGTTTCTCCATTTTAAAACAATGAGCCAGCCTAATTTGTCCACAAAATACATAAACTCTATGAAATTAGTGGACTATTGTGTGATTTTTTTTCTCGCAAAGGCGCAAAGCAGCAAAGACGCAAAGGATTGATAAGAATAATAAGGGAGCAAGGGAGCGAAGATCAAATGTGATCTCCGCTCCCTTGCTCCCTTACCTGGCTTATGTAATCTTTGCGTCTTTGCTGCTTTGCGCCTTTGCGGGAACCCCATTGCGAGAAAAACAGACGCATAAAAATTGATTTACCTATATTTGGGGTTGCGAACCAATTACCACATTCATGCTTTTGCAGGTTTTTCTGACTTGTTTTTTAGTTTTATTAAATGGATTTTTTGTAGCGGCGGAATTTGCCATCGTGAAAGTACGTTCTTCACAGATCAACAGCAAAGGCGGCCTGAGCAGGGCCACAACAGCGGCCAAACATATCCTGAGTAATCTTGACGGCTACCTGGCGGCCACGCAGCTGGGCATCACCCTGGCCTCCCTCGGCCTGGGCTGGGTAGGCGAATCAGTAGTGACCACCCTGATCCTGCGGCTGATGGACGCGTTGCACATCCGGATGACGGAAAGCACCGCGCATAACATCGCCATACCGGTCGCTTTTCTGACCATCACCATATTACATATCGTTTTCGGTGAACTGGCCCCTAAATCCATGGCCATCCGCAAGCCACTGCCTACCACCATGGCCGTAGCGCTGCCGCTCCGGTTCTTTTTCGTCATTTTCCGGCCGTTTATCTGGCTGCTCAATGGCCTGGCCAACAGCATCCTCCGGCTGATCGGTTTAACGCCGGCAGGAGAGTCCGAAATTCACTCCGAAGAGGAACTGAAGCTCATTATCTCCGAGAGCCAGGAAGGCGGTGCTATCGAAGAAACGGAACGCGAACTGATCCAGAACGTGTTTGAATTCGACGACAGCCGTGTAAAAGAAATCCTGACCCACCGGAAAGACATCTCTGCCCTCGATATGAGCAAACCCTTTCAGGAGCTGATCGATCAGGTGATCAAAGATGGTTATTCCCGCTACCCGGTATACAGCAACACCCTCGATGAACTGAAGGGCGTTATTTATACAAAAGACCTGGTGAAAGGCGTCCTCGAAAAAACGCTGACCAACATACAGGACATCCTCAAACCCTGCTTCTACGTGCCCGATAGCATGAAGATCAAAGACCTGCTCCGTACTTTCCAGAGCCAGCGCCTGCAAATGGCGGTGGTGACCAACGAATTCGGCGATACGGAAGGCATCGTTACCATGGAGGATATCCTCGAAGAACTGGTAGGCGATATTCAGGATGAACATGATCAGGAAACGCCGATCGTGGAGAAAAAGGATGAGAACACCTACCTGGTGGACGCCCACGAATACCTCGCAGATATTAACGAACTGCTGCCGGTACCCCTCCCCGAAAGTGAACATTATGAAACACTCTCCGGTTTAATCAACTATATCCACGGTAACATTCCGAGGGAAGGAGAGGTGCTGGTGATTGAAAATTATGAAGTGCTGATTCTTAAGATGTTCAGAAGCTCTGTTGAGAAAGCACGTTTAAAGTTGATCCGATAAATTATTGCCATATGGAAAAGAAGATCCTGCATGTGATTGAAGGCCGGGAAAAACACATTACAGATACAGAAGTGGTAAGGCAACCGCTGCCATCTATGCAGTTCCGTTTTGCCAGTCCGTTTATTGTGCTGCACCATATGCCGGCAAAATACTACGCACCGGGCGCTCCGGCGGAAAGACTGCATCCGCATCCGCACCGCGGCTTTGCACCGGTGACCTTCATGCTGCAGGGACAGGGCTACCATCGCGACAACGCAGGCAATGCCATGACCGTTACCGCTGGTGACGTGCAGTGGATGTTTGCCGGTAAAGGCATCCTCCACAGCGAAGGCCCGTCTGAAGATTTTCTCCGTAAGGGCGGCAACTACGAACTGCTGCAGCTGTGGTTCAACGCGCCCGCTGCACGTAAAGGCGACGATCCCTACTATCAATACGTAAAAGGAGCAGACATGCCGCCCGTGGCCCAGGCCGACGGGGTACAGCTGACACTCGTCAGCGGCAACTATGAAGGCAAAACCGGCCCGCTGCAAAACTTCACGCCCATCATCGCGATCTGGGGCTCCCTCCAGGCAGGGAAATCCACCACGCTCAAAGCCACACCCGGCTACTGGACACTGCTGTATGTAATGGACGGACAAGTGACGGTCAATGGTACTGCGGTCAACGGCTATCACCTAGTGATATTCGACAAGGACGATGCCGCAGCGGACATACAGATCACCTGCGATGAAACCGCCCGGATACTTTATCTCTGCGCGGAGCCGATCAATGAACCAGTAGCGGCCAAAGACAATTTCGTCATGAATACCGCCACCGAGGTAGACCAGGCCATCGCTGACTATAAAAATGGCCTCTTCGGTACCCTGGAAGCGTAAATAACGTACAGCCATTCCTGTTACAGAATAATACCCTAACTTTAATAGTATGATCCCATGGACGGAAATACTGTTAAGGCTTTTGCTTGCCGCAGTGTTCGGCGGCATGATCGGACTGGAACGGGAACGGAAAGACTGGGCCGCCGGTTTGCGTACCCATATGATGGTATGCGTCGGCGCCGCACTCACCATGATGGTTTCTGCCTACGGCTTTGAAGACATTCTCGGCAGGCCTAACGTGGTACTGGACCCCTCCAGGGTGGCCGCACAGGTGATCAGCGGCATCGGGTTCATCGGCGCAGGCACCATCCTCTTCCTGAAAGAAGGCGTGATCAGAGGCCTCACTACCGCCGCAGGCTTATGGACAGTAGCGGCCATCGGACTGGCCACCGGCGGCGGAATGTATTTTGCAGCCCTCGTCGCCACCGTTATCGCGATTATTATCCTGTGGGCACTGCAACCCATCGAAAGAAGATTTCTCTCCCGCTTTGAACATAAAAGCATTCGTATTGTCACCTTCGAAAGAAGTAAATCAGTAGAACTGGTCGACAAACTTTTTCATAACAGCACCCTCCATATCGTAGGTTGTAATATTGAACAGACCGACACGCTTTTTCTGCTGAATATCCGCTTCAGAAATCTGGACAAAATCACCTTCGCTGCGCTGGTAGCAGAAGTACAGGCCGACAGCGGCGTAAAGGAAATATCCTGGAGCGCATAAAAAAGCCCCGACATTGTCAGGGCGAAAACTCACTTTACATGATCATGTCTTTTTTGCCGGAACTATCTTTCTGATGTTTTTTCATCTCTTTCTTCATCTCTCTCTTTTCTTTCTTTGCTTTACGCGCAGGATTGATAGTGTCCCTCATCTTAGGGGGAAATGTGTCCTGAAATAGTTCCTGATAACCGGTCTGTTTCACCAGTTCATCCTGTTGCACCAGTTCGTCCTGATTCACGGGATTAGCCTGTACCGTGCGGTTAAGGTTGCCCTGGAACAGAAAGAATACAAACAATACGATCATGAGTCCGATTGTAGCAGGAAGGTTCTTCATAAAATCTGTTTTTTGTCAACCAACACATGACCAATATCATGCTGGAAATTCTATAAAATGAGTAGGGAACACATAAGCTATTGAGAATGGTTCTTTTGTGAAAAGGGTTTCTGATACGCTTGCAGCGGCTGATCACGGCCATAGTGTGGATTTTGGCCGTCATTCAGGGGAAGCATAGTGACAATGGCGGAGCTGCTAAAGGGTTATCTGTGGTCAATCAGACACTAAGGCACTGCATTTGTGGCACATACTGTATTACTCACCTCAAAATGCTGGTTATGAAAAGATCAAGAAGTGAAAACACCCATCAGAGCAAGCAGATGCCTTTGAGCAATATGCCTAAACCGGAAATCCGCGATAACCTCGACAGCCGTAAAAATGAAGAGCAGGATTTTAAAGGTTCCGATACCACCCATAATCGGAAGGAACATAAATCATCCAAACACAAACGGTAACTTATGAGATATATACAGTACCTGTTGACAAGCTTTTTTTTACTGTGGATGACATCGTCCTGCAACAACCTGAGTGAGCAAAAGAAAGCCCAGCAAGGCAGGGCGGACGATAGTTCAAGACCTGCCACACCAGCACCTGCGGAAAGCAGGGCTACTTTCAAAATGGACACCACCTTCCGGGATTATCGCTTCAGCGTTACTACCCGCGGAGATGCCTCGCTGCGCAATCTGTTTGTCAGCATCGGATCGGTGAAAGATACTACCCGTGCGGATACCATCGTGGAAAAGGACGTGAAAGGGTTTATATCGGGAGTGGTCGTTGCTGATCTGAATAGTGACGGACAACCAGAGATATACGTGTTCAGTACGTCTGCCGGTACCGATTTATACGGGAAAGTATATGGTTTTGCGGTGGAACCCAAAGGAGTGGTGAAAATAAATACTGCTGTGCTGGACAGCCTGTCTGGTGGCGACTATAAAGGGCGGGACTCTTTTTATGTACAAGGTAAAGAACTGGTGCGTGCTTATCCTGCCATGAAGGAAGGACAACAGGACGTGCTGGCAAAAGATACCAGGAAAACCATCCGGTATCATCTGGTGAAATCCGGTAACGCCTATACGCTAAAATAAAATTACGAATTACGAATTAGGAATTACGAATTAAGAGGTTGCTCGCGGAAAGGTTATTTAGCGATCTCTTTGTTAGCCATCTCCTAATTCGTAATTCGTAATTCGTAATTCCTAATTCCTAATTCGTTGTTCGTTATCTGTGGTAATAGATACCGTTTTCGCTCCAGCGGGCATAGAAATTAGCCAGCGCCTTCTCGAATTCGCGGTAGTTCTTGTTTTTGGGAAGTGTCCAGCCGTCTTCTGCATAGGCCGCCAGGCGGGGATACACTTTGTCGTCCATAGACATTTCATCGGGTATCCATTCTCCCCACATCTGACAACCCATACCCAGGATTTTGCTGTGGTATTTTGCATCCAGCCCTGCGGGAATGGGGTCGAAGGCATACGCCTTTTCCAGCGGTATCTGTTCGTAATTGTAGTCCAGATAAGTAGCTGCATGGTAGGAGTTGACCACATCGTATCCTTTTGATACCGCGTCGGTGATTAGTTTCAGTTCTCCTTTCCAGAAATGTACGATGGTACCGGGGGCCAGCTTGGTCGTACTCACGTCTTTGTTGTCATTGTACTCATGCAGTTTGGCGCCCATGATTTCGTTCCAGCCCATCATGCGGCGTTGTTTGCCGGCAAGGTAGGTGGAGATGCCATTGGTGAAATATATCTGAAGATCGGCAGGAGTGGCCAGCTGATTGGCTTTCATATAAGCCTGTACGCCGGCATCGGCTTTCCATTGGTCATACTTCACTTCGTCGCCACCGATGTGGACCACTTTCGAAGGGAAGAGCTGCATCACTTCGTCCAGCACATCGTGCAGGAAGGTGACTACCTTAGGATTGGCAACGTTGTATACGTCGTAGTGTACGCCAAATTTCCCTGGTACTTTGATCGGTGTCTGTTGGGTGCCCAGCCAGGGGTAGGAGGCGATGGCGGCCGCAGAGTGGCCTGGCATCTCGATTTCAGGAATAATAGTGATATGCCGGGCAGTGGCATAGGCAATGATATCGCGGATCTGTTCCTGTGTATAGAAGCCGTCGTGCGGCTTGCCGTCGTATACGGTGCTGTTCCAGCTGCCGGTCTGCGTAGAATCGCGGTGGCTGCCTACTTTGGTCAGCAGGGGATATTTTTTGATCTCTATCCGCCAGCCCTGGTCATCGGTCAGGTGCCAGTGGAAGGTATTCATTTTCAATGCGGCCATCTCGTCCAACAACTTCTTCACGGTGGCAGCGCCTTTAAAGTGACGTCCTTCGTCCAGCATGAACGCCCTCCAGCCAAAACGGGGCTGGTCCTTTATTTCAATGCCGGAGATCGTGAAACCATTGGTTTCATTATAGCGAATGAGTTGTCGTAAAGATTGTATGCCGTAAAAGATCCCTGCATTGGAGGCGGCGGTGATGGTGGCGCCGGCAGGTGTTACTTTCAGGAGGTAGCCTTCCTTGCCAAGGGTGGAGTCCAGCTTTGCATTGAGTGACAAACGGATATAGTTGTTCTGGGCGGCAGGTTGTAACGGAAGCTTGAGGTGGATGCGGTTATCGAAAGCTTCCTGGAGGTATTTAGCCTCTCCGGCACTATTGCCACCTACGATGGCGGTAGTACCGGAGAGTTTGAAAACGCCGGTGGTGGTGGTTACCTGCGTGGGTTGCGGTATAAGGCGTTGGGCGTGCAACCTTTTGGCAGTCACGGCCAGCAACAGGCAACTGCTGATGACCATGGATTGAAATCTGAGCATATATGTATTTTATTGTTCACAAATCTAACGAACGATAAAATACAAAAAAAATCTCATATTTAAATGCTTCAGGCCACTTCTACTTTTTCCCGCGAGATGGCGATATCGGTAATCGCCTCGGAATAAAACACCGGTGGTACATGGCCAAGGGGCAACAGGCAGTCGTCGGTTTCTTTATCCGGACTTCTGAACCAGCGTTGCCGCATTTTGGTTTTATCTACAAAATATAAAGTGCCCAGTTTGAACCGGAAGCTTTCTTCCTTATAGATGCTGCTCATTTCCACGATCACTTCCAGCTGGTTTTCGTCGTCTGTTTTGTGATAGGCATATACATATTTGCCTTCCGCGCCTTCGCTGAGTTTCCAGCCTTTTTGTTCCATGTGTTTGTTGAGCATCGTGCTTTCCAGCGCGATATCTTCAAAGTCATGCACCAGCGTAGTATCCGCCTGTTGCGGCGGGATAGCGGCCACGGGCCTGTCCAGCTGCGGGAACACGGCTTCAACACCATCTTCGGCGAAGCGCTGTTTCCAGGCAGCGAGCTGTTCACCGCTGAGGTAGAGCGGATGCAGTATCCGGATGGAAGCGCCGGCCGGAATGGTCACCGGCTGGCCCTGCAGATCGGTCAGGTTGCCGTTCTCGCGGCACTGGAAACCGGTGATCAGTTGGTCCTGTGCATCATACAACGCCCATAATAACCGGGTTGCATATACGAACATGATCGGGTGCGGCAGGAAACACTGTTGCCATTGTGCCGGCTCCCATTTACGCTGCACTACCAGAAAGTGTTCCAGCCTGGCGGTTTGCAGCTTCACGGTTTCGGTGATGGCCTTGCCCAGTTGTTTAATCCCTTCTTTGGTTTCCGCAGAAATGGCTACGGGGATGGATTTGAGCTTCCGTTGCCTATTATTGATGGCAGCCAGTTTAAACTGCTGATCGATATACAATTGATAGATATCGCCTTTTACGTCGAAAGGCAGGAGACGGCCTTTAAAGCCGAAGTCAGGAACGATGCGGTCGCCCAGTTCATGCATGCTGATGCCCAGTTCGGCAGCGGCCTGCTGCATGCCTGCTAACGCGGCCGCCCCTACGTTGGCTTTACGGACGCGGTACTTGCGGGACAGGAACGCTACGGTACGCAGCGCCTCTTTGCTGCCATGCATGGCCAGTGCGGCCACGCCATGTTCGGCCATGCGTAGTCTTTTTTCACCAATCCACTGATAAATGGCCTGCTCCAGGGTCCGGGCCAGTTGATCGTCGCCGGTGAGACCGGCGAGTGCCAGCAGGTATTTCGCTTTGGCATCGCCGTTGCGCGACAGATACAGCTGGAAGAGCTGCATGGCGAAATCACCGCTACGGCTACGGTCTATCAGTCGCAACAGCGGCCTGGCTTCCATATCGGTCACCATCTCTTTCGGGCGCGACATACGGTAAAGGAGAAAACGGGTCATGTCCTGCGTAAGGGCGGTACCGTTGAGCAGATATGCCGGTGGCAGTATACTGTCGTCCAGCCATTTTTCGAGCGGGCGGTTCAGTTTGTGTCTCTTTTTGGCGAAGGTCACCAGCTGTTGTGCAGTGGTGATATCGTCTGTTCCTTCAAAAGTATGCCCCAGTGTTTCCAGCATCAGGTCACGGGCGTCATCATTGATTTCCTGCTGAAGTGCCTGTTGCAACAGCTGTTTGGCTTCGGGCATATCGAGCCTGCAGAGTATCTGTGCGGCGGTAAGTCGTTGCTCGGCTTTCTTATGCTGCAGCAGCTCTCCGGCGCGTTGCAGCGCCTGCGGATGATCTGCCAGTATAACGGCAACGAGCATACGTACAGATTTCAGTTTGTGCAAGGTGAAATCCCATAACCTTTCGGCATAGAGCGAGGCGTCCAGCTGGGTAAGCAGCGGGAAAATATGTTTGGCTTCGTAATCGTTGTCAATGGCTTTGAGCAACAGTGGAACGGCCTGATTGCCCAGTTCCTGTTGCAGCAGCTGAAATACTTCCGGATGCAGGTACTTGCGCTCGTCCAGATGGATGTCAAGGTAGCGGATGGCCTGTGGCCGTTCCTGGCGGAGTAACTGTCCTACTGCGATGACATCGGGTGCGGGCAGTGTGGAGGCTCCTCCCATGAGGAGCTGCTGCTGGCGGAACGCCTGGCTGGTGATGCTGCTGTTATATTCCTGCAGATAGGCATACGCGGCGTGCAGCAACAGGGTTTGATATTGTTCCGGTTGCTGTTGGGCCAGCAGATAGTAACCACACAGCTGCGCAGTGTAGTCGGGCAGTGTGGCCAGATGCGCCACGGATTTTTCTATCAGGGGCCGGTATTTGTCGGCGTTGAGCTGTAGCAGCACGCGCGACAGTTCCACGTTGACAAACCCTTTTTCCGGCTGTGCGAGGATATACTCCAGGTACTCCATTTCGCGGTCCGGATGTCCTTTGGACAGGAGCCGGAAGAAGAGGGAGTTCCATCCCTGTTCTTTCCAGGTACGGAGATAGGCATCTACCGTTGGCCATTCTGCGCTTTTGATCAGGTCCTGAAGGAACTTACGCAGTGGTGTGAATTTCAGCGGCGTCAGGTCGAAGTTGTTGCCGTCGCCGGAATAGATGATCAGGATAGAACCAATGTCTTCGGTGCTGCAGCCTCTTTGTTGCAGATAGCTGGTAAAGTAGCTGAAGCGCATAACGATGGCGGACGCAGAGCCGGGTGTGTCCAGCATAGGTACCACCTGTTGAAGGAACCTTTCCCTGCATTGCTGCCAGACGAGGGGATCTGCGAGCAATTGTAATACCAGCCGGTCGTTGTCATCCCATTGGTCGGGTAGTTTCAGCAGCTGTACAAAGACGCCCATTTCACGGGCGATCGTTGCATCGGTGCACACGGGTGGATGAATGGTTTGTCCGGTAAGGAAAGCTACCCCATCCTGCAGCTGCGCATAATGGCCGCTGTCTTCATAAAGCTGTTGCTGTCGTTCGATAAAAGGTAGTATAGTTTCCTTAGTATATGGCATAAGGCTTAAATAGGTTCTTTATTTTTTCAGGACGATTTCCTCCCTGGCTGCCCATTGAGCGATGTCCTGTTTGCTCAGCGCCATGGCCATCATATCCGGGAATTTGTCTGGTGTGCAGGCAAATACCGGGATACCAAGACCCGCGAGGAACTGAGCGTTTTCATGATCATATGAGGGGGCGCCTTCATCATTGAGGGCCAGTAATACCACTACCTGTACGCCGCTGGCGGCCAGGTCAGTAAAGCGTTTGCGCATGCCGGCTTCATCGCCGCCTTCAAACAGGTCGGTGATCACCACCAGCACGGTGTCTGCCGGCCGTGTGATCAGCTGCTGGCAATATTGCAGGGCCAGGTGGATATCGGTGCCGCCACCCAGCTGTACGCCAAACAGCAGCTCTACCGGGTCCTGTAGCGCTTCTGTCAGATCGGCCACGGCGGTATCAAAGACGACCATCTTCGTTTGTACGGCCGGGATAGAGGCCATCACTGCGCCGAAGATGCCGGAATACACCACAGAGGTGCCCATGGAGCCGCTCTGGTCCAGGCATAATACCACATCTTTCAGCGCCGACCTTTTACGGCCATAACCGATCAGTGTTTCTGGTATCACGGTTTTATAATCCGGTTGATAATGTTGTAGATTTTTTCGGATGGTCAGGTCCCAGTTAATTTCCTGATGACGCGGCCGCCGGTTGCGTATACTCCTGTTCAGACTGCCGGTAATGGCCTGTTGCATGGGCTGCGATAGTTTTTTGAGCAGTTCGTCCACTACTTTTTTGACCACCTGTCTGGCGGTGTCTTTGGTTTTCTCCGGTATTACGCGGCTGAGTGTCATCAGGGTGGCTACCAGATGTACATCCGGTTCCACGTTTTGCAGCATTTCTTTTTCCAGCAGCATGGAGGTGAGGTCCAGTCGTTTGAGGGCGTCTTTTTGCATCACCTGCACTACGGGGGAAGGGAAATAGCTGCGGATATCGCCCAGCCAGCGGCTGACGTTGGGCGAGGATGCACCCAGTCCTCCTTTACGGTTGCTGTCGTAAAGGGCTTCCAGCGTTTTGTCTACCTGAAGGTCGTTTTTGTTGAGGGTAAAAGCTGTACCGTCATTGCTGTCGCCTCCCAGGATCAGTCGCCACCGTCGTAAATTTTCTTCCATTTATTCTGCCTGGTTTTCAGGGTGAAAAAATCCCAATAGCTGCATCACCACCGGGATGCCGAGGGCTGCCCGCGTATCGTCTATGCCACTGGCCATGGTGTTTTGCACTGGTCCACTGCTGCTGCCCGTTCTCACTTTTTCTCCCAGTTTTTTTCTTTCCGGGGCGGTAAAGTTAGAAAAGGTGCGGCGTAATAACGGCAATATCTGCATGAAAATATCATTTTCCAACTGACCTACCCAACTACATACCATATTCCAGAGGGTATCGTCGAGCAGCAGGAGGGTACCGCTGCCTTTAAGGAAACCTTCGAGCCAGGCTGCTGCCACGGCAGGTGTATTGGCTACGGACATGGCCATACTGAAACGGTTGAAGAGGGTTTCGCTGTCCAGTATTTTAAAGTCGAACAACAGCCGGGAGGCGTAGCCGGCTATCACCGGGGCCGACTGGCTATTGGCTGAAATGGCCTGCAGGGTGCCTGTCCAGGCGGTGGTCAGGTCCGCATGCTGCAACAGGTTGATGGCGTCGTTCATGGCGTGAAACTGTTCCAGCAATTCCAGGGCGGCATCTTCTCCCACGGCGGTGCAGGCGGCAGGTAAACTGATACATACCCTGCTGATCATGCTTTCCACGATGTTCATCACCAGGTCTGCATCCGTTTTGCGTACGTTGCCATAACGGGTGATGTTCACCAGGGAAGGTATTACCGCTAACAGTTGCAATACGTCGCCGGCAGCGGCGGCGAGGTTGTTGATACGCAGGATCAGCGCGTCCACCACTTTGGGCAGTTCTGCCGGCAGGGCGGATTCCAGCATCTGGCATATGTCCCGGAGGGTCGCTGTTTTGCCGGATACGTCCAGCACATATTGGGTGACGGCTTCCAGCACGGTATTGCCCCAGCTGCCTTTTTCAATGATATCCACAGAAAACGACGGGTCCCATTGCAGGCGCCATTGTTCTTTAAAGGTGCCTTTGCCGGAAGTCTCCTGCCGGTCGCCCCAGCGGATGCCCAGCAGCTCCAGCCGGTGCAGGAAAATACTGCGTTCCAGGTCTGTCTCTTTACGGAGGTCCAGTGTATAGTCTTTGAAGTCCGCCGTCTGTGGTAGCCGCAGTTTTTTCTGTAGTCGTTCAATATCTGCCTGTAGTGGCGGTTTGGGAATATCTGAAGGTACCTGCCCGATGCGGTTGCTCACAATCAGTTCATCCCGTATCAGCTGCATCAGCACATCTTCGCCATTGCATAAAATGCTGAGCGTGGCTTCGTTGAGTTCTTCGAGGCCGGGGCGGGAATATTGCCGCAGGGAGGCGAGAGCGTTGGCCAGTCGCACTGCTTCGAGCACATGCGCCACAGAAGTATCTTTCTGCTGTTCGCGGAAAAGTTTGGCTACCAGCGCCATCCAGCGGGTGCCATCATCGGTGGGGTGGTCCCAGATATGCTGGTACCATCCGGGGGATGGCACACCGGCGCCATAACCGCTCTCGTAACTCAAACGGCTATACGTCCACGGTATCCAGGTACAGTCTATTTTAACTTTAGGCAACCCTTTCAGCAGGTCATTGTCTGCTTTCTGGGTGGGCATATTTTTAAGCGCGGGGGCATGCCAGGCGCCGCATATCACGGCAATGCGGGTGAACATTTCTTTCTCGGCCTGACGGATCATCTTACGCATCCAGGCCTCCCGCAGCTGTTCCATGCGGCTGTCGCGGGAAGGCAGCTCCTCCCGCAGCGCGCATATGGCGTCGCTTACGGCGTCGAACACCTGATCGTCGGCTTGCCGGTATTCAAACATATGTTCCCACCATCTTTCCCCGTCGTCATGTCCTGCCGCTTCTGCAAGGTACGCGATCGGGTCGTGCCGGAAAGTGGCCTGGGTGAGCAGGTGAGCGGGAAGGTCCTCTTCCTCGTCAGATACGGCGATCAGGTCGCCGGTTTCCTCTACGAGGGAATTGACTTTCGCGGCGGAAACTTCCGGTGCGGGGCCGTCTGTGGTTCCGCCCGGCTGACCGGCTTCTTCCTGTTGCCGCAGCGCTGCTTCAGCGGCGGCCTGCTTTTCTTTTTCGATGGCAAATACATGCGTCAGCGGCAGGTCCATAAACCGCACGGGAATATGTTGCCGTTGCGCATAACCGATCGCCTGCCATTCGGGAGAATATTCCGCGAACGGATAAAAGCAGGAGTGCTGCGGGTTATCGGGTTGGTACACCAGTATGGCCACTGGTGGCTTCAACGCTTCATGGCTGGCCCATGGGAGGATGGTATCAGCTTCCGGCGGGCCTTCCACCAGCACAATATCGGGTTGCAGCGCCTCCAGGAAGTTTTTGACGTTCCTGGCGGAGCCGGGCCCATGGTGCCGGATTCCAAGTATATGAACAGACATGATTACAAGGTTAGGTTATTGCAAATCGCGGCAGGCACGGTATACATCTTTCCACTCATCGCGGGTTTTGACAACCGTTTCCAGATATTCCTGCCATACCAGTTTATCCTGTACCGGGTCTTTTACCACCGCGCCGATGATACCGGCAGCAAGATCGGCTGCTGTCAGGCGGCCATCGCCGAAATAGGCAGCGAGCGTTAGGCCGCTGTTGACAACGGAGATAGCTTCTGCGGTACTGAGGGTGCCTCCGGGTGATTTGATCTTGGTTTTACCGTCTTCCGTAACACCATTGCGCAGTTCGCGGAAGATGGTCACAATACGGCGTATTTCTTCCAGCGCCGGTTTTTCGGCTGGCAGCTCCATTACTTTCTCAAAGCTCTCTACTCTTCTTTTCACAATGTCGATCTCTTCTTCCATGGTGCTGGGCACCGGCAGTATCACCGTATTGAAACGGCGTTTCAGCGCGCTGGAAAGCTCATTGACGCCCTTATCGCGGTTGTTGGCGGTGGCGATCAGGTTAAAGCCTTTGGCGGCCTGTACTTCGGTATTCAGTTCCGGAATGGGCAGTGTTTTTTCAGAAAGGATGGTGATCAGCGTGTCCTGCACGTCTGCGCCGATACGGGTCAGCTCTTCAATACGGGCGATCTTGCCTTCCTGCATGGCACGCATCACCGGCGTTTCTACCAGCGCCTGACGGGATGGGCCTTCTGCCAGCAGCCGCGCGTAGTTCCAGCCGTAGCGGATGCTCTCTTCGCTGGTGCCGGCGGTGCCCTGCACGATACGCGTGGAATCGCCGCTGACAGCGGCGGCCAGATGTTCGCTCACCCAGCTTTTAGCGGTGCCGGGCAGGCCGTACAGCAACAGCGCGCGGTCTGTGGCCAGGGTGGCCACCGCTATTTCCATCAGCCTTTTACTGCCGATGTATTTAGGGCTCACCTCAAATCCGTTTTTCAGTTTGCCGCCGATCAGGTAAGTTACTACGGCTTGTGGCGACAGCAGCCAGTTGTGCGGCCGCTTGCCGCTGTCCTGCTTTTTCAGCTCTTCCAGTTCGGTGGCGTACAATGCCTCTGCGTGTTGGCGTAAGGTGTCAGACATGGTATATAATGATTTAGCTGTTTTTTGTAAATGACTGTTGTATAAATGTTTTGATCTGTAATAGTCCCACCAGGTGCATGGAGATAGATTTCCAGTACGTCTGGTAATTTTCGTTCTCCGTAGAAATCTCATCCAGCGCGGATTTTACGGAAGAGGGGATGAGCGTGATAAAATCGCCCATGGTGCGCTGTGAATAGGTGTACGGATTTTTAGCGCAGAACCGGAGAATCTTCAGTGCCAGTTCTTCGCTCCATACCTGTTGCAGTTGCCCTACATAGTTCATCACCAGACTGCTGTGCGCATCAAAGTGTTGGAGGATATAGGTATCCTGCTGATCGGAAGGCAACAATGGCAGCAGTGTCATGTGGAAGGTATCACTGTGCTGCACAAACGAAAGGGCGCGTCTGGTATCCGCAAACCAGCTGATAGCCTGTACCAGTGCCGGTGCAAAAGGTTTGAGCGCTTTTTCGTGGTGGAACAGGTCGACCACCTCTTCAAACGAAGCCTTCAGGTGTTCTTCCCACATTCCTGGATGTACGAGCGCCACCAGCTGGGAGAGGATATATTCGTCGTCCGAAACACGGGCGTTGTTGCTGAGTTTATCGATACCGGTTTTAAACACCTCCGCATCCGGCGGGATGGAGGAGGTCACCGTCACCTTTCCTTTCTGATTGACGGTGATGGAACTTTCCAACAGCTGCCAGTATTGTTCATGCAGGCTGCTGCCGGGAATTTTTTTCAGCAGTGTCAGGGACGCCTCTTTTACCTGTTTGCTTTTCTCCTGTAGCAGCGATTCCAGCCATGGTGCATCATCCAGGCTGATGCCGGTGGAGAGGGCGCTTAGCAGCTCCGCTTTTACTGCGGCACTTTCCTGAGGCCAGGTGGCCTGTAGCAGGGTACGTGCTTCAGCGGGTTGTTCTCCGCGCATACGGGTGAGTGCTTCCAGTCGCTGTGCCGTGGTACCGTGCTCCCACATCTCTTCGGTCGTGTCTACGGCTATGGAGAAGTTCCATTCGCGGTTGAACTGTGCCAGCCATTCGCCGCGTTTACCGCAGCAGGCTGCTGCGAGGTTACGCAGGGATTTATGGCGACTGGCATTTTCCAGGATACGCGGCAGGTATTCAGGAGGGAGTACCTGGTTGTTGCGCAGGCACTGCTCCAGCCAGAGGTGGAGCAGTGGTGTATTTTCGCTGTCAAGTGTATGTTGAAGGGCCTGAATGGCGGTTGCACTGCAGTAGGCTTTTGTTTCCGGTGCGCATACCGTCATGGTGGATTCATCAGCAGCCATGGGCATAGCACCACTTTGCCGGTAGTTGAAAACCAGAGAGGCCAGCTGCAGAAACTGATCTTCGCGGTCTGTATCCGGAGCAGCTAATACCATTCCCGCCGCTGCCTGTAAGGGGGCGGGGAGGCTGCCGGTGTCCAGCTGCTTTTTGGCGGTGCCCAACAGGGCTATATTGATCATGTCGTTCCAGGACTGCATCGTCGTTTGCTTAAAAATTGTTTGTAAGCCGGGTCGTCTTAAAGTTTTTCTTTAGGCAGATATCCGGTTTTTTTTCAGCACCTGTTCCTTCAGGTGGCCTCGCCGGTTGTTATGCCGGGTTGTCTTAAAGTTTTTCTTTAGACAGATATCCGGTTTTTTTTCAACACCTGTTCCTTCAGGTGGCCTTGCCGGTTATTATGCCGGGTTGTCTTAAAGTTTTTCTTTAGGCAGATATCCGGTTTTTTTCAGCACCTGTTCCTTCAGGTGGCCTTGCCGGTTGTTATGCCGGGTTGTCTTAAAGTTTTTCTTTAGGCAGATATCCGGTTTTTTTTCAGCACATGTTCCTTCAGGTGGCCTCACCGGTTGTTATGCCGGGTTGTCTTAAAGTTTTTCTTTAGGCAGATATCCGGTTTTTTTTCAGCACATGTTCCTTCAGGTGGCCTCGCCGGTTATTATGCCGGGTTGTCTTAAAGTGCTTTCCTTTGGGCAGATAACCAGGTCTTTTACCGGTATCCGTATTTTATGAAAAACGGGCACGTCTATACGAGGTATTGGTTACAGTACTTTATATTCCTGCTGGTACCAGACACCGATTGGTTCGTATGTCGTTTCGCGGCCGATGACAGCCATGGGCAATGGCTGTCCGCCACTGAGGGCCAGCAGCTTCCATAGGCTGCGGAAATCCGGCCGTAGCTGCATTTCCTGTTGTTGATCGTCGCGCAGCCACCACTGGCCGTTATGTTGTACCAGCGTGAGCGCCGCGATCGTATATACCTGATCGTTATAGAGCGGCCACTGGCTGCCGACCTGTGTCTGGGCGGCCATCACGTCTGTCCAGCCGGCATAGCCGCGGAACTGGCGGTCTGCCGGTGCGGCTTGTTGCGTTTTGATGAGCGCCCGCATCGGGGCGGCTGATGGGTAATACACCAGTTCAGCCCGTATACAGCTGCCTGGTGCCGGCATCAGCTGTGCCTGCGGTTGATGCCGGATGGTAAATTGTAATACCAGCGCAGGGCGACGGGTGGTAAGACCGTATAGCCAATACCGTTCGGTAATGAGCCGGTCCTCTTCGGTGGTCTGTTTACCGAGTACCAGCCAGGTATCCGTAATGCCGGATTGGGTTTTAAGTTCTTCCTGCGACTGGGAGTAGCCAACGAGTGTTCGGATATCCTGCTGAAGGGAGGGGGCCAGTTTGTCCAGATGACCATAGGCCTTTGCGGTCAGATACAACCGTAGCAGCTGGTCCATAAATGTATGTTGCCAGCCATCGCTGTAGTAGCTGATTTCCGCCATTTCCCGGAGTACGGCGGCCAGGCCGGATGCCTGTGCGTCTACCATGCGCCGGGCCATGTTTTCGCACATATCGGCGCCTTTGTCAGGTAGCCCGATGATCCCGTTGCGTACCAGGTCTTTGGCCCAACGTATCAGTTCTTCCAGGCCGTCGCTTACTTTCCGGTGCCGGGCGTCCTGTCTTTTGGTCTGAGCGGCTTCGTCCACAGGTTTGGCTTCCGTGGCCTGTTGCGTTTTCTTTTCCGCCTTTTCCGTGCGCTTGCTGATCCAGTCTGTAACCCATGCCGGCTGTTCCTGCTGCACAAAGGAGGCTTTCTCCCGGGCATAATATAAGAGAAGGCCCACGCCATGTTTACAGGGGAACTTGCGACTGGGGCAGCTGCAACGAAAGGCCATGGTGCCGGTATCCACCTGGGTCTGGTAGGGTTTACTACCGCTGCCCTGGCATTCACCCCACAGGGCGGCCTCGCTGAAGCCCGTACTGACCCACCTGGCCGGTTTGGCCAGCTCTTTTCCCGCTTTGCGGGACGATTCATCGGGTGCCATCGCCAGCACCTGTTCTTCCGTTAGGTCCAATTATTTAGTTATTTTATTATTAGGTTATTTACTTATTTAATTTAACCCATTGCATGCATCAAAATAGCCTGAAAGTCGTTGTTGATGAACAATGCTACAAATTAAATAATTTCATAAAATAAAAGCCAAATATCGTTTAATACTACGCAGTGTATATAGTAACACCACAATTTCCGGCTTAAAAATAAGGTTTTATGGAAAAAACGAACGGGTAGCGCTTGTTATGGAAGTGGTCTACTTTGTATTTAATAAATAGCTGATTATCAATATTTAATATCTGGTTGTTTAAATATCATGACAAGTAAGAGGCAGGCAAAACAGGCAACAAATAAAAGTAATTATACAGGATCCTGTCATGTTTGCCGCATTGAACGCACAGATTTATTTTGTTATCTAAACGTAGCCCAGGGCCAAAGCCCTGAGCAAAAAAAAACGTCCCGGGAGGGGACGTTTTCAATCATATATTATTTCCGATTAAAGAAAACCAAGTTCCAGTTTGGCTTCTTCGCTCATCATTTCTTTCGTCCATGGTGGATCAAAAGTAAGGTGTACGTCCACTTCCGATACGCCTTCAATATTGCGGACTTTCTCATCCACTTCGCGGATGATATCGCCGGCTACCGGGCATCCGGGGGCGGTGAGCGTCATATCAATGCCGATGCGGTTATTCTCTTTGATCTTGATGGCGTATACCAGTCCCAGTTCCCAGATGTTGACAGGGATTTCCGGGTCGTATACGGTTTTCAGCTGTTCTTCTATCTTTTCCCTTAATGTAACTTCTTCGCTCATGACTGGTTTGTTTTTGCCTGGTAGGCTACTGCATAAAGTTTCATCTGTTTGAGCATACTCAGCAACCCGTTGGAGCGGGTAGGAGAGAGATGGCTGCTCAGGCCGATGTCGTTGATAAAGTAGATATCCGCGCTGGCTATCTCTTTGGGCGTATGTCCGGAGAGCACGTAAATCATCAGGCTTACCAGCCCTTTGGTGATCACGGCATCGCTGTCGGCAGTGAAGTACAGATTGCCGTCTCTGAGCTCGGTGTGCAGCCACACGCGCGACTGACAGCCTTTGATCAGATTCTCCGGTGTCTTGTATTCATCTGCAATGAGCGGCAAATCCTTGCCCAGTTGGATAATATATTCATACTTATCCTCCCAGTTGCTCATTACTTCAAAGTCGGACTTTATTTCATCCTGTCTTTCGTTGATCGTCATAATAGTAGTCTCCTTTTACCGCAGCATGGACACAGCCCGATGGATACCGGCTACCAGCTTGTCAATGTCTTCCTTCGTATTGTAGAAGGTGAGCGACGCCCGGACCGTACCGGGAATTTTAAACTCATCCATCAGCGGTTCGCAGCAGTGATGTCCTGTTCTTACGGCAATTCCTTGCTGGTCCAGTAATTCACCGAGGTCGAACGGGTGAATGTCGTGTATCAGGAAGGAGATAGCGCCACTTCTGCGGGCGGCATCGCCGATGAAGCGGATACCATCTATCTGCCGCAGTTGTTCCAGTGCATAGGCCTGCAGTTGTTCTTCCCATTGCTGGATTTTGTCGAGGCCAACCTGCTGCAGGTATCTGATCGCTGCCCCTAAACCGATGGCGCCCGCGATATGCGGAGTGCCGGCTTCGAATTTGTAAGGCAGTTCGTTATAGATAGTTTTGGCAAAGGTAACGGTCTTGATCATATCACCGCCACCCTGGTAGGGAGGCAGTTTGTTCAGCCATTCGGTGGTACCGTAGAGTACCCCGATGCCGGTGGGACCGTAAATTTTATGTCCGGAGAAAACGAGGAAATCCACCTGCAGGGCCTGCACGTCGATGCTCATATGCTGGATGGCCTGTGCAGCGTCCAGCAGTACGGGGATCTTACGGGCATGTGCCTGAGCGATGATGTCTTCTACCGGGTTAATGGTACCCATCGTATTGGAAACATACGTCACTGCTATCATTTTCACCGTATCGTCGAGCAGGGCGGAGAACGCGTCCATTTTCAGCTCACCCTTTTCATTGATAGGGATCACTTTCAGGGTAGCGCCGCTTTCCTCGCAGGCAATCTGCCAGGGAACGATGTTGGAGTGGTGTTCCATCGCGGAGATGATCACGCTGTCGCCTGCTTTCAGGAAACGGCGGCCCATGGTATTGGCTACCAGGTTGATCCCGTCGGTAGTACCTTTGGTAAAGATCACTTCATGGGAATGCGCCGCATTGATAAAGCCGGCAACAATTTCGCGGGCTTTCTCGTAGGCGTTGGTGGCTTCCTGGCTCAGGTGGTGAACGCCGCGATGCACATTGCTGTTATATTCTTCGTAATACCGGGCTTCTGTTTCTATCACCGTCAGCGGCTTCTGCGTGGTAGCTCCGTTATCCAGATATACCAGCGGTTTACCGTGCACCAGTTCCTGCAGGATGGGGAAGTCCCTCCTGATCTGCTTTACGTCCAGGGCGGTGGTTTCTATGTTAGCAATATGTTCCATTGGATGGGTAATTAGTTGTTCATGATGGCGGCAATCTGTTCCTGCAGGTAATGTTGCAGGGCAGGTACCTTCACTTCGTCGGTAATATCATGGGAGAAGGCATTCACCATCAGTGCTTTGGCAGCATCTTCTCCGATACCACGGGAGCGCAGGTAGAACATGGATTCTTCGCTGAACTGTCCGGCGGTGAAACCATGGCTGCATTTTACGTCGTCGGCATAAATTTCCAGCTGCGGTTGGGAGTTGATATCTGCTTTGGCGCCCAGCAGCAGGTTGTTGTTCTGCTGGAAGGCGTTGGTTTTCTGCGCTTCCTGATGTACCAGGATCCTGCCGGTGAAAACGCCGTTGGCGCTGTCGAGCAGTACACCTTTGTACAGTTCGTTGCTGTTGCAGTTAGGCATGATGTGGTCCATAAAAGTATGGTTGTCTACATGCTGGCTGCCATTGGCAAGGTACAGGCCGTTCAGGTTCGTTTCCGTATAGCTGCCGTTGAGGGCCACGCTCAGGTTATTGCGGGTGAACGGGGTACCGGGCAGGGTAAAGTTAAAATGATGGTAACGGCTGTTGGCCTGTTGCTGAGCGGCGGTGGTATGCACTTCACGGAAGTGCTGGTCGCCCAGTTGAATATTGTAATGCCACAGTTCTGCATTGTCTTCTACCACTGTTTCCAGGACGCTGTTAGCGAAGGTCACGACGTCGGCGTCCGGATGAACGGCGCTTTCGATGATGGTAGCGGCAGCGCTTCTGTTCAGCACCCACAGGTGGCGGGGCTGGATAAATGCGTGCTGTGTGGCGGTGTATACATGAACGATATGTATCGGTTTATCGATCACAGTATTGGCTGCCAGTTCTATATACAGACCGTCGGTGAAGAAGGCTGTATTAAGGGTGGCCAGTGATTCCTGGGCCAGGTGGTGTTGTTTGTTGAACCACTTGGTGAAGCCAGGCGCCTGTGTGTGGGCGCTGAGAGCACCGATGGTAATACCTTTACCGGCGGGCAGTTCAGAATGATCTGCCTGCAGGTGGCCGTTTACCAGCACAATGCGATAGCAGTCCAGTTCCGGGATGGCAGCCTGGGCTACCACGGAAGCCGGTACGGTAGTGGTGGCATACAGCAGTTCATAAGGGAACTCCTTCAGATAACGTTGTATGTTGGAATAACGCCATGCTTCTGTTTTCAGTGTGGGAAGACCCAACACAGCGAAGCGTTCCAGAGCCTCCCGGCGGACGCCTTGCAGATCGTCCTGCGCCTGGCAGGTCGATAATGCGTTTACATCGGTCGTTAACGCCTGGTAAAAAGGCAATGTAATATCACTCGTCATAATGGTATGCTTCTTATACTGATTCTTTCAAATGTAACTCTTCCTTCAGCCAGTCGTAGCCTCTTTCTTCCAGTTCCAGGGCCAGTTCCTTGGTACCGGTTTTGATGATACGGCCGTTGTACAGCACGTGTACAAAGTCAGGCACGATGTATTCCAGCAGGCGCTGGTAGTGCGTGATCACTACGAAAGATTTTTCTGCGTCACGGAGTTTGTTAACGCCGTTGGAAACGATACGCAGCGCGTCGATATCCAGACCGGAGTCTGTTTCGTCCAGGATGGCCAGTTGAGGGTCCAGCATGGCCAGTTGGAATATTTCGTTACGTTTCTTTTCACCACCGCTGAAACCTTCGTTCAGGGAGCGGTTCATCAGGTTGGCGTTAAAGTCTACCAGCTGCTGCTTCTCTTTGGTCAGTTTCAGGAAGTCACGGCCTTCAATGGTAGGCAGGCCTTTGTAGGTCCTGATTTCATTGAGGGCAGTCTTCAGAAAGTTCAGGTTGGACACGCCCGGAATTTCAACAGGGTATTGAAACGCCAGGAATACGCCTTCACGGGCACGGTCTTCGGGAGACAGGTCCAGCAGGTTTTTACCATTGAACCATACTTCCCCTTCGGTAACGGTATAGTTGTCACGGCCTGCGAGCACGGAGGCCAGCGAACTTTTGCCGGAACCGTTAGGGCCCATGATGGCATGTGTTTCGCCTTTACCTATTTCGAGGTTAATGCCTTTCAGAATTTGTTTCCCTTCTACTTCTGCGTGCAGATTTTTAATCGTCAGCATGATTGTTTTATTTCGTTCTGTATGTAGTTAATTGGATAAGCGAATTATCCAACGCTTCCTTCAAGTGTGATAGATAATAATTTCTGTGCTTCCACGGCAAATTCCATGGGGAGCTGGTTCAGTACTTCCTTTACGTAACCGTTTACGATCAGGGCTACGGCTTTTTCCGTATCGATGCCACGGGCGTTCAGATAGAAGATCTGATCTTCTCCGATTTTGGAGGTGGTGGCTTCGTGTTCGATCATCGCTGTTTTATTGCGGGATTCGATATACGGGAAAGTGTGGGAGCCGCACTCATTGCCGATCAGCAGGGAGTCGCACTGGGTAAAGTTACGGGCGTTGTCGGCACGGGGACCAACGGCCACCAGGCCGCGGTAGCTGTTATCGCCTCTGCCGGCAGAGATACCTTTGGAGATGATACGGCTTTTGGTGCCTTTACCGATGTGGTGGATTTTGGTACCGGTATCTGCGATCTGTTTGTTGCGTACTACTGCTACAGAGTAGAATTCACCCTCGGAGTAGTCGCCCTGCAGGATCACGCTGGGGTATTTCCAGGTGATGGCGGAGCCGGTTTCCACCTGTGTCCAGGAAATCTTGCTGGCGTTGCCTTTGCAGATACCTCTTTTGGTCACGAAGTTGTAGATACCGCCTTTACCGTCTTTATCGCCGGGGTACCAGTTCTGTACGGTAGAGTACTTGATTTCCGCATGGTCCAGGGCTACGAGTTCCACTACGGCAGCATGCAGCTGGTTCTCATCACGCATGGGAGCGGTACAGCCTTCGAGGTAGCTCACATAGCTGCCTTCATCGGCGATGATGAGGGTACGTTCAAACTGGCCGGTGTTCTGGGCATTGATACGGAAGTAAGTGCTCAGTTCCATCGGGCAGCGTACGCCTTTCGGGATATAGGTGAAAGAGCCGTCAGAAAACACAGCGGAGTTCAGCGCGGCAAAAATGTTATCAGAGTGAGGTACTACCGTGCCCAGGTATTTTTTTACCAGGTCAGGGTATTCCTGTACCGCTTCACCGAAAGAGCAGAATATCACACCCATCTCTTTCAGTTTGCCTTTGAAGGTAGTGGCTACGGATACGCTGTCGAACACGGCGTCAACGGCCACACCGGCGAGCGCCTTCTGTTCGTTGAGCGGAATACCCAGCTTTTCGAAGGTGGCCAGCAGTTCCGGATCTACTTCATCGAGGCTGTTGAGTTGTTTTTTCTTTTTGGGAGCGGCATAGTAGGAGAGCGCCTGCAGGTCCAGCTCCGGCATTTCGAAGTGCTGCCAGGAAGGGAACTGCATTTTCTTAAAGGCGGCAAAACCTTTCAGACGCCATTCCAGCAGCCATTCCGGTTCATTCTTTTTAGCGGAAATAAAGCGGATGATATCTTCATTCAGCCCCGGAGGAGCGATATCCATTTCAATATCGGTGGTAAAGCCAAACTCGTACTCCTTATTGGCTATATCATCTATTATTTCGTTACTGTTCATCATACGATTTTGATATTTATACCGCGAAGCTTTCGCCGCAGCTGCATGTTCTCGTTGCATTCGGGTTGTTGAAGAAAAGGCCTTTGCCATTCAGGCCATCGGAGTAGTCCAGTTCGGTACCGTACAGGTAGAGCAGGCTCTTCATCTGTACCACTACTTTGATGCCTTTATCTTCAAATACCTGATCTCCTTCCTGTTCTTCTGTCTCGAATTTCATCACATATTCAAGGCCGGAGCAACCGCCGCCTTTCACACCTACTCTTACAAATGTGCCGGGAGCGTGATGTTCGGTCTCCATCAGTGTCTTAATATATACTCCTGCTTTTTCTGAAACGGTTATCATAATTCAGAATTTTTTAATTGGTAAAACTGAATGATGGCTCATATTGCTGTCCCGGCGGTCACATGTGACTGGGCTGCAGAGAGCAGGGATACCATCATATCCAGCTTGGTTTTATAAAATGCAGTAAACCCGCTGGTTTGCGGGTCATAAAGATTATTTTTCAGGATAGGCAAAGAGTAGGGCAGTACCCAGGCCCTCAGTGCTTTCGCTACGGCATCCATGGCGTTAATCCCCTGCATGGCCTGTGTGCCGTCAGCCCAGGAGAGCAAAGCTACAACCTTTCCGGTTAAATATGGCCGTTGGTGTTTGCTTGTCAGCTCCAGCCAGTCCAGACAATTCTTCATGGCCCCCGTCATACTGCCATGATATAAAGGCGTCATCCAGATCTGAAGGTCCGCCTTACAGAACGACTCACACATCGCTGTTACACTCTCCGGCTTTTGGGCCGCTTCCGACATGGAAAAAAACGGGATCTGTTTTTCTGCCAGACTGAAAATCTCGGTTGGTAACCCCTTTTCTGTTAAGGCATCTGACAGGTAAGCTGCCAGCCTGTTGGAGGTGGCTTCAGGGCGGGTGTCAGTGGCGCCGTTAAATATGAGTACGTTCATTAATACCTAAGATTTAGAGATTTAAAAGATTATGAGATTTATTGTTGACGAAAATGCTCTCAAAATCATCTAAATCCCAAATTTCTTTTTTTTAGCTCCTACAAAATTACGACATTTACAATAAAACAAGTAATAACTTGGAAAAATATCCAACACGAACCAAAAATGCCGCTGACAGGTTTTTGATGCTCATCAAGACCAAGGGCCCCCTGTCTGCTGCCGAACTGGCTGGTGAATTGGGTATCACCACGGAAGGCGCCCGACTACAGCTGGTAAAGCTCGCTGAAGAGGGCTTGTTGCAGTTTGAAAGTATATCCAAAGGTGTAGGTCGCCCCATGCAGATATGGAGCCTGACCCCGCTTGGCAATGCCCGCTTCCCGGACAGTCATACCGAACTGACGGTAGACATCATCCAGACCATTAAAACGGTACTGGGCCCCGAAGCACTGGCCAATGTGATCCAGGCACGTGAAAAGAATCAACAGGAGAAATATAATACCGCCCTGGAAGGCGTAACCGGTATCGAAAACAGGCTGACCGCCTTTGCGGCCATCCGCACCGGCGAAGGCTACCTGGCAGAGTGGAGAAAAGAAGGAGATATCTTCCTCTTTATCGAAAACCACTGCCCGATATGCTGCGCTGCCGCTACCTGCGACAATATCTGTACTTCAGAGATGAATACCTTTATCAGCGTTATTGGTGAAGCGGTACAGGTAACACGCCTGGACCATATCATCAATGGCGCCCGCCGCTGTGTCTATAAGATCAGCCCAAACACCACCCCCGCCATTTAATCAACCCGGCATTGTATAATGGATGTCTGTTAGGTAGCCCCGCTACTTAATGATCAATACCAGTGTGCCTGAAATTATCAGTAAGGCACCAATCGCCGTTTTCCAGGTAATAGCCTCCTGGAGGAAAATAGCCGATAAGATGATGGTCAACGCTACACTTAACTTGTCGACCGGCGCCACCTGCGACACCTTGCCTATCTGCAGCGCCTTAAAATAAAAGATCCACGAAAAACCGGTCGCCAGTCCCGACAACACCAGAAACACCAGCGTATGCCTCGTCAGCGTCACCCCCTTATATTCTCCCCTCACCAGCACAATACCCCATGCCACCAGCAAAATGATAATGGTACGGATACCTGTTGCCACATTGGAGGGTACATCAGCGACGCCTATCTTGGCAAAAATCGCTGTCAACGCCGCAAAAGCGGCCGATAATAAAGCATATATCCACCACATAAAAAAAATTACGAATTACGAATGACGAATGACGAATGACGTAGGATGCCTATACTTTCAGGCCCAGGATCTTCAATGTCCGGGCCTGTCCGTCCAAAATGGCCACGTCAGGCAAATGAGCCCACTCCGAAAACCCCTTAGCTTCAAACAGTTTCAGACTGGGAATGTTGTGCGCGAAAATGAAACCCAGCAATGTATGAATGTTGTACTGCGGCGCCACATCGATGGCGTGCTGCAGCACCACTTTCCCATAACCCCGGCCCCGCGCGCGCTCGGCCAGATAAATACTCACTTCCACAGTGCCGTCATAGGCCGGCCGGCCATAAAATGAAGAGAAACTGATCCAGCCCACCAACGCGGCATCATCATACACCATCCACAACGGACGGCGTTCGGGATTGTGCGCGTGGAACCAGGCCAACCGGCTCTCTACCGTCACCGGCGATGTGTCGGCAGTGACCATCCTGCCAGCCACCGTGCTGTTATAAATGTCGACAATTTGAGGTAAATCCTCCGGGACTGCATCCCGATATTGCAAATGCATCATATGTCAGATAAAGAAAATTATTGCCAGATAGCCTCCCGGTCGTATTCCCGGCGAAGTAAACTGTACAGGTCCGCATCCACAAACTTCCCTTTTTCAAAGAAAGCATCGCGCAACATCCCTTCATGACGAAACCCCAGCCTCCCCAGCAAACGGGAAGATGCTGCATTCAACGGGTCTACGAAAGCTTCCACCCGGTTCAGCTGCAACTCCTCATATACAAACTTCAGGATCAGCCCGATGGCCGCAGTCATAATACCCTTGCCCCAATAGGAAGGTAACAGGTCATAGCCCAGCTCTATCTTATAATGTGTTTTATTCCAGTGATGAAAACCACAGGTGCCCACTAATTCATCCTTGTCTTTGAAAGTAATAGCCCAGCGCATTCCTTCCTGTTTTTCCCAACGTTCACGGAAATACGTAATGATCTGGGTAGCCTCCGTAATATTAGTGAAGGCGTCAATGTCCATGTACCGTGTCACTTCTTCTTTGGAAAAGAGGGAGAACAAAGCAGCGGTATCTTTTTCTGTAATAGGGCGGAGCACCAGTTGTTCTGTGCTGAGTACGGGTAGTTGCATGATACGGTGCCTGTTTAGGTTGTTTGCAAAACTAATCGATCTGCTTAAAATGTACTAACAAAAAGTTGATCATCAACCTGTATTCATCACACAAAATGTGAAAATTTCAGTCGCTACGGATGTTTTAATCTCCCTTTAATGCCAGCCAACTGAAACATTCCTACTTTTGCATAGATCATAGTATAATAATACCTCAAGTATGAAAATATTGGTTATAGAAGATGAGTCCAAAGTAGGGGCCTTTATTAAAAGAGGACTGGAAGAACATCATCATCAGGTGGAAGTATATAACGATGGCCTGCTGGGGCAACAGGCAGCGATAGAGCAGGACTATGATCTGATCATACTCGACATCATGCTGCCGGGCATCAACGGGCTGACCATCTGCAAAAACCTGCGTACCCGCGACATCACGGCGCCGGTGCTCATGCTCACCGCACTGAGCGCCACCCATGATATTGTGGACGGCCTCAATGCCGGCGCCGATGACTACCTCGCCAAACCATTTCACTTCTCTGAACTGGTAGCCCGCGTGAACGCCCTGTCACGCCGTAAGAACAATTTCAAACAGGAAAAAGAAATACTCACCCTCGCGGACCTACGCCTGGACACTACCTCTAAAACCGCCAGCAGAGAAGGACAGGAGATCACCCTCACTGCCAAAGAATACGCCTTGCTGGAACTGCTGCTCAAAAATACCGGCAAAGTGCTGTCCCGTGCGCTGATCTCGGAAGCGGTATGGGGACTGGAGTTCGATACCGGCACCAACACCATTGATGTATATGTGAACTATCTCCGTAACAAGATCGAGAAAGGCTTCAGCGGCGAAAAGCTGATCCATACGGTCGTGGGGATGGGATACGTCATGAAAGTTAAAAGTACCTGGCAGCAACAGTTATGAAAATAAGACATCGCTTATCATTACAGTTTACCCTCATCACCGGTATCATTCTTACCGGGGTATTTGTATTGATATACCTGTTGTCTGCCCAATACATCCGTAACAGCTTCTATAAACTCCTGCAGGTAAGGGCGCTGGTCACCGCGCAGGTGTACCTCGAAAAAGATGAACTGACCAAGAAGAAATTCCTGGAGATAGAAAAGAGTTACGCCCAGAGCATCCCCGATGAATCCAGCAATATTTATGACCAGGGCGATCAGCCTGTTTTCCTGGAGAAGGTAAAGTATAACTGGCCACCATCGCTGCTGAACACCATCCGTAAAAACAGCACCTATCGTTTTACGTTTGGAGAAAAGTATGGCGTTGGCATGTTTTATCCCGACAATCAGGGCGACTTTGTGGTGATCGTGACCGCCCGCAACAAAGCCGGTGAACAACAACTGCAATACCTCGCGCTGATACTGGTCATCATCCTTTGTATATCCCTGGTCGTTACCTTCCTGCTGGGACAATGGTTTGCCAGCAAAGCGCTGCAACCCATCCAGAGCATCAATAAGCAGGTGAAGAAGATACGCTCCAACAACCTGCATACGCGGGTGGAACAGGGGCGCAACAAAGATGAGATCGCCGAACTGGCCGGAAATTTTAATGAGCTGTTGCAACACCTGGAGCAGGCTTTTGAGATGCAGCGCTCCTTTGTGTCTAATGCCTCGCATGAATTAAGAACGCCGCTGACCACCATCATCGGTGAGATAGAAGTGACCCTGCATCGCGAACGCACCCAGGCGGAATATATAGCTACGCTGGACACGGTGCTGGACGAATCGGAAAAGCTGAAAGTGATCACCGACGGCCTTTTACAGCTCACCCGTGTAGATGTGATCCTGACTCCTGCCAATACCGAAGCCGTGCGGCTCGATGAGCTGTTGTGGGAGATTCAGGAACACTGGCAGTACAAAACACCGCCGTATCAGGTGGAAGTGGTGCTGAGCGATCTGCCGGAAGACGCCTCACGGCTGTCCGTCCGCGGTAACCGGCCGCTGTTGATGCTGGCCCTACAGAACATCGTCCGTAATGCGTTTAAGTTTTCACACCACCAACCCGTCAGTCTTCGCCTTACCTATAGCGCCAATTGCCTCGTTATCTCCGTGAGCGACAAAGGCATCGGCATTGCGCCGGGAGAGCTGGACAAAATATTCCTTCCGCTGTACCGTGCAGACAACGCCTATACGTTTGCCGGCTACGGCATCGGGCTGGCCATGGCCCAGCGCATCTTTCAGCTCCATCAGGCCACTATTACAGTGAGCAGTGTATTGGGGCAGGGTACCACCTTTAACATTTTTTTTCCAACAGACGTTAAAATCTAATTTTGTTTTAACTTCATTCTAATTAGTGCTTAATAGCCTATCGCCATCTTTGCAACGAAAAATCAGTTGTATGACGATCAGACTAGCATTACAAACCTTTCCTGTACTGTTGGGCATCCTATGGAGTTGTTGCGTACATGCGCAAACGTTGGATACCCTGAAACTTACACTACCGGAGGCAGAACAGCAGCTTCTTCAGAAAAATATTCCGCTGCTGGCACAGAAATTTAATATCGACGCCGCCAAAGCGGAGGTGATCACCGCCCGGCTATGGGACAATCCCCAGGTGACTTTCGAAAATGTATTGTACAACCATACCACCAAAAAGTGGTTTGATTTCTCCTACAATGGTCAAAATTCCCTCCAGGTACAACAGCTGTTTAAGCTGGCCGGCAAGCGCAATAAAGCGGTGCAACTGGCGCAAAGCGGTGTAAAGATGACCGAATACCAGTTCTTCGATTTGTTGCGTACCCTCCGTTTTTCCCTGCACGACAACTTCTTCGATCTTTATTACAAACAGCAATCGCAGCAAACTTTTGGCCGCCAGATCGCTTTTCTGCAACAGATCGTCAAAGTATTTGAGCAGCAGAAAGCCATGGGCAATATCGCTCCCAAAGAGATCATCCGTATCAAATCACTGCTGTACGATCTGCAACATGATGCGCTGGAGCTGGAAAAAGACATCCAGCAAACACAGTCCGATCTGGCGCTGCTGATCCGTGTACCCGCTACCGTTAATATACAGCCGCAGCTGCCGGATACGCTGGCAGGCGTGCCCGTATCGGGATTATCTTTTCAGACATTGCTGGATACCGCGAAGGCCAACCGGTACGATCTCAAAATTGCCCAGGAAAATGTACAGTATAATAATACGAACCTGCGCCTGCAACGTTCCCTCGCCGTACCGGACGTGCAACTTGGTTTTTCGTATGATAAGCAGGGTAACTTCGAAAGGAACTACAATGGCCTTAATATCTCCATGCCGTTGCCTTTCTTTAACCGCAACCAGGGGAATATTAAAATGGCGAAAGCAGCACTGGAGAACAGCAAACTACAGCTCAACGGTACACAGGACCAGCTGGAGCATGATGTCATGAACAGCCTGCAGCAGGCGCTGAAAACTGAAAAGCTGCTACAGGAATTTGACCCCGGATTTGAGCAGGAATACACCACCATGATGCGCGAAGTGGAAAAAAATTACGGACTGCATAATATAGGACTGCTGGAGTTTATTGACCTGTATGATGCCTACCGCAACAACGTGCTCAAAATGAACGAGCTTAAATACAACCGACTTAATGCACTGGAACAAATCAATTTCGCCACCGGTGCTTCCATTTTCCATCTTTGATCAAACACGCCATCATCATGCAAAACATTAAAAAGCTTTATATACCTGCAGCTGTTTTTATTATATCCATCCAGGGCATCCTCCTCACCGGCTGCGGCAGCAAAACGGTTCCTGACAAATCCGCTCAATGGGCGCTCAGCGACTCGTTGCTTCGCACGCTGGTGGTGGATACTGCCGCTACCGCATCTGTGGACAATGAAATTATGCTGACCGGCAAAATCAGCGAAAATGAAGATAAAACCGCCCGCATCTTCCCGATGGTCAGCGGTATCGTCACCGAGGTAAAAGTGCATTCCGGCGATTTCGTGAAAAAAGGACAGGTGCTCGCGGTGATCAAAAGCCCTGAAATGGCGGGCTTTACGGCAGATCAACGTATAACCGGCAGCGATATGGCTACCGCCAAACGAAATATGGAAGTGGCGGAGTCTTTCTATAAAAGCGGATTAAATTCCCGGAAGGACTATGAGGAGGCTAAAAGCAACTACGATAAAGCCGTAGCAGCCTATAATAAATCGAGCGCCGTACTGGAAATAAATGGTGGCGCGCACCAAACCAGCTACCTGGTAAAAGCGCCGGTACCCGGATTTGTGATCAGCAAAAGAGCCGCTGAAAGCATGCAATGGCGGCCCGATAATTCAGATCCCATCTTCGTAGTGGCCGATCTTAATAATGTATGGGCCATGATCAATGTTTTTGAATCTGACATATCCGGTATTCGGGAAGGAGATCAGGTACAGATGTCTACCCTGTCTTATCCCGACAAAACCTTTACGGGTAAAATAGACAAGATCTACAATGTGCTGGACCCGGAGACCAAAGTCATGAAAGCCAGGGTGGTAGTGGATAATCCCGGCTTTTTCCTGAAGCCGGAGATGTTTGTGCGCGCCAAAGCCAAACGCCACGTGGACTCCAATCTGGTGAGCATTCCCTCCCGCGGTATCATCTTTGACCACGATAAATATTATGTGCTGGTGCTGACGAATGCCAAACCAGGCGTCACTATCCGTGAAATACAGGTCGCCAAAACCGTAGAGGGCCGAACTTACATCGCCTCCGGGTTGAAAGAAGGAGAGCGGATCATCGCTTCCCGTCAGGTATTTATTTATGACACACTGAGCGATCAGCAGTAAACCCTAAAGGCCAGCATTATGAACAGATTCATTAAGCAGATACTTGCTTTTTCCCTGAAGAATAAATATTTCATCTTTTTTGCCGCCGGCGTGATGGCCATTGCAGGGTATCTCAGCTTTAAGCAGATCGGGGTGGACGCTTTCCCGGACGTGACCAACACCACGGTAACCATTATCACGCAGTGGCAGGGCCGCAGCGCGGAAGAAGTGGAGAAATTCGTGACCCGCCCCATCGAGATTGCGATGAACCGTGCACAGAAAAAAACGCATATCCGTTCCTCCTCCCTGTTTGGACTGTCTGTGGTGAAGGTGATCTTCGACGATGATGTGGACGATACGTTCGCTCGCCAGCAGATCAATAATAACATCGCTTCGGCCAACCTCCCGGAAGGGGTAGACCCGGAAATAGAACCGCCTTACGGGCCTACCGGCGAAATTTACCGTTACACGCTGGAAAGCAGCAAACTGAATATTGAGCAGCTGAAAACATTGCAGGACTGGGTGGTAGAGCGTAACCTGCTCGCCGTGCCGGGCGTGGCGGATATCGTGAGCTTCGGCGGGGAAGTGAAAATTTATCAGGTGACCATGAATCCTGATAAAGCCATACAGTACGGCATCACAGCTCAGGAAATGTTTCAGGCGCTCTCCAAAAGCAATGTCAACGTAGGAGGGGATGTGATCGTTAAAAACGCGCAGGCATATGTGGTGCGCGGTATCGGTGTCCTCAATAACGTAGAGGAAATCAAAAACGTGATCGTAGATCATATCGGTGGCACGCCCATCCTCGTGAAAGATGTGGCGGATGTATCGGTGGCAGCGCTGCCCCGCCTTGGACAGGTGGGCCGCGACCGTGACAACGATATGGTGGAAGGTATTGTGGTGATGCGCAAAGGAGAGAACCCAGCCAATGTGATCGTGGAGCTGAAGAAAAAAATAGAAGAGCTGAATACCCGCATCCTGCCGGATGATGTGAAGATTAAAACTTTCTATAACCGTGAAGACCTGATCGATTTCTCCACGCATACGGTGTTGCACAACATGATCGAGGGCATCATCTTCGTAACGGTGATCGTTTTCATTTTCATGGCCGACTGGCGCACCACCGTTATTGTGGCGGTCGTGATACCACTGGCATTGCTGTTTGCCTTCATCTGTCTGAAGTTGAAAGGCATGAGTGCCAACCTGCTCTCCATGGGCGCTATCGACTTTGGTATCATCATAGACGGGGCCGTAGTGATGATGGAAGGGATATTTGTGGTGCTGGACAGGAAGGCGCATCAGGTGGGGATGGAACGATTTAACCGGCTGAGCAAACTGGGCATGATCCGCAAAGCCTGTATGGAAAACGGCAAGGGTATTTTCTTCGCCAAACTGATCATCATTACGGGTTTGCTTCCCATCTTTACGTTTGAGAAAGTGGAAGGGAAGATGTTTTCCCCGCTGGCGTGGACGTTGGGTTTTGCGCTGTTGGGCGCGTTGATACTCACCTTTACACTGGTGCCGGCCATGGCCAGTGTACTGTTGCGCAAAAATGTAAAAGAGAAAGAGAATTTCTTCCTGCGATTTGTACATCGCACCACCTCCCGTTTGTTTAATTACACCTTCCATCACCGCCGGCTGGTGTTTACCTTTTCGATTATTGTGCTGATCATAGGACTGTACTGTTTCCGTTTTCTGGGAACGGAGTTTCTGCCGCAGCTCAATGAAGGAGCAATCTACATCCGGGCAACCGGTCCGCTGAGCACTTCGCTGGAAGAGTCGGTAAAGGTGGCTGATGAGATGCGTAAAAAGATATTGGTCTTCCCGGAAGTAAAGCAGGTCATGTCGCAAACGGGGCGTCCTAATGACGGTACCGATGCTACCGGCTTTTATAATATAGAGTTCCATGTGGACATCTATCCGCAGGACGAATGGAAGAGCGGCATCTCCAAAGAGGAATTGATCCGCAGGATGAATGCCAGGCTGGACGGGACGCCCGGCGTAACGCTCAATTTCTCGCAGCCGATTATGGACAATGTGGAAGAAGCTGTATCTGGTGTAAAAGGTTCCATTGTGGTGAAGCTTTTTGGAGATGATTTTAAGACGGTCGAAAAACACGAAGAGCAGATTGAGAAAATTCTCAAAACTGTCAGGGGCATTGAAGACCTGGGCATCATGCGTAATATCGGCCAGCCGGAGCTGCGCATCAATCTGAACCAGCAGAAGATGGCGCTTTATGGCGTTACCACGGAAGATGCCAACTCCGTCATCGAAATGGCCATCGGTGGTAAGGCGGCCACCAAGATATATGAGGGCGAAAGGAATTTTGATCTGCGTATCCGCTATCCGGAAGGCTTCCGCGAAGATGAAGTGGCCATTGGCAACCTCTCTATTCCTACCTTGCGGGGTAATAAGATACCGTTGAAGGAGATCGCCGATATCAGTCACATCATCGGGCCTAGTATGATTTACCGCGATAAGCACCAGCGTTACGGAGCGATCAAGTTTTCCGTGCGTGGCCGCGACCTTGGTAGTACGATTGATGAAGCTCGTCGCAAGGTGGACGAGCAGGTAACGTTGCCCAAAAACTATTTCCTGGAGTGGGCCGGTGACTTCGAGAATCAGCAGCGTGCCACCAAGCGGCTCACGCAGGTGGTGCCTATCAGCCTGTTCCTGATTTTCCTGTTCCTCTTTATTCTGTTTGGAAGGATGAAAGATGCGCTGCTGGTGCTGAACAACGTACCCTTTGCCATCATCGGGGGGATCTTCTCGCTGTGGCTGACGGGCATTAACTTCAGTATTTCTGCCGGTATCGGGTTTATCGCCCTGTTTGGTATCTGTGTGCAGAACGGGGTGATCTTACTGACCAAGTTCAAAACGAATATCCGGGGGATGCATCAGTACTCAGACAGTCTTTTGGCGCAGGCCATACATGATGGCGTAGAGTCGCGCATACGGCCGGTGATCATGACGGCCATGATGGCCGCTATTGGATTGCTGCCCGCTGCGATGAGCCATGGTATTGGTTCAGAGACAGCGCGCCCGTTGGCCCGCGTGGTCATTGGGGGGCTCATCACAGATACGTTGTTCAACCTGTTTATCTTCCCGATTGTGTTTTATTGGGTATATCGCAGGATGTTGAGAAAAGCCGAAGCGTAATAGTTTAGTTGGTTGTTTTATAAATGAAAAAGCCGCTGGGAGTTCGTCTCCCGCGGCTTTTATGTATAATATGTTGCGTAATTATTTTTTTTCGGACGATTCAGGCGTCTCTGCGATATCGTTCACATCGGGCTGGCCCTTTTGTTCAGCAGCCTGGTTCACCTTTTCGGTTTTTTCCTGCTGTTCGTCTCCCAACAGGATAGCCCAGGGGTTCATATAATCTACGCTTTCACAAACGATTTTGATAATAGCGATGATCGGAATGGCGAGGAACATACCGGGGATGCCCCATAACATATTGCCCATTACCACGCCGACGATGGTTACCAACGCGTTGATCTTTACTTTGGAGCCTACAATGCGGGGGAGCAGCACATTGCTGTCCAGCAGGTGAATGAGGAACAGGGAGATGCCTACCTGTAAAGCGGCTATAGGCGTGCCCGTAGTAAGGGTGACCAGCATGCTGATGATCAGCGCTGTAAAAATCCCGATATAGGGGATGATGTTGAAGATGGCGGCCATCACACCGAGCAGGATGGCGTATTTGATGCCGAGTATCAGGAATACGGTGGTGTTGAGAACAGCCACCACTACCATTTCTATCATCAGGCCGCCTACATAGCTTTTGATGATAAAGCGGGTGCGGGCGAGCACATCGAGGAGGGTGTCGCGGTGTTTATCCTGAAACAGCCTGACGAGGAAGGTCACCAGCAGTTTGCGGTAAAACAGCATGAAGAAAGAATACAGCAGCACAAAAACCACAAAGATGATCAGGGAAGACAGCGATAAGAAGGTCTGGCTGATGAAGCTGGTGGCTGTGCCCAGTGTTCCGAGGGCCGCTTTTTGCAGATAACTGAGCTGTGCGTTGGAACTGATATGGAATTTATGATCAATCCATTCCTGCAGGGAGGTGACCGTGTCCAGTAGTTTCTTTTCGAGCTGTGGGAAATCAGCGATGAAGGCCTGCATTTGTGTGCCCATGGCGAGCATGATCAGCAGTACAACGATCACGAACAGTAGTACAGCGATCGCAGCGGCCAGTCCCCGGGGGACCTTGCGTTTTTCCAGGAAGTAGGTTACCGGCAGCAGCATAATGGAAATGAGGAACGCAAACAGGAGCGGAATGATGATCGCGCTGGCTGTGTGGGCGATGTACACCAGTAAAATGAGCGATAAAAGGGTAAAGGTAAGCCTCGCGTTGAAAGGGAGCTTAAACTCGGTCATGGATTTGCTTTTACTCAAATTTATTAAAAATCATATGTTTTTGCATGTGAAATTATCTAATGCCGGATTTCACTATATAAAAAGCGATGCATTTGTTATTTTGTTGCAAACGCTGGAAAAAATTGCCCTTTATGAAAAAACTATTGACCATGCTATTGCTGCTGGTAGGCAGCACTGTACTGTTTCCTTCTTCTTCCACCGCCTTACCAAAAGATACCCTGCCTGTGCGCGGCTTTTGCATCGCCGCGCCCATGGGGGCCGGACTGGCGCCGTTCCTGAAATTTATCCGGGAAGAGCTGGCGCCGCGGCATATCAACACGCTGGTGCTGCGGGTGGATTTTAACTATGAGTATACCTCGCATCCTGAGCTGCGCGACCCCGGTGCGCTGACAAAAGCACAGGTAAAAGAGCTGGTGCAGGTTTGCCGTCAGCATCAGATTCAACTGATTCCGCAGATCAACCTGCTGGGGCATCAGTCGTGGGCCGGTACCACCATGAACCTGCTGAAGGTGTATCCTGATTTTGACGAGACCCCCTGGGTGAAAATGCCGGCCAAATACGAATGGCCCAATGCCGATGGTCTGTACTGTAAAAGCTATTGCCCGCTGCATCCGGGCGTCCACAAGGTGGTATTTGAGCTGGTGGACGAAATCATGGACGTATTTGAGGCCAATGCGTTCCATGCCGGTATGGACGAGGTGTTTTACATCGGGGAGGATAAATGTCCGCGTTGCGGAGGCCGCGACAAAGCGGAGCTGTATGCCGGCGAAGTATGGACTATCCGCAATCACCTGGCGCAGAAAGGCCGTACCTTATGGATTTGGGGCGACCGCCTGCTGGATGGCAAAACCACGGGCATGGGCATGTGGGAGGCCAGTATGAACAATACGCACCGTGCCATCGATCTGGTGCCGAAAGACATTATGATCTGCGACTGGCATTATGAGCGCCCTGACAAGTCGCCCGTCTATTTTGCGTCCAAAGGTTTGCAGGTGATCACCTGTCCCTGGCGGATGCCGGATAATGCCGTAGCGCAGTTGAAAGACATGTATGATTTCCGTAGTACCGCTACGAAGGAGATGAAGCCCCGTTACCAGGGCATGATGCAGACCGTATGGTCTGATGCCGGTCATTTCCTGGACGAGTTTTATGGCCGTGGCAAGCCACAGAAAGACACGGTCAACACCAGCGCCAACTGTTTCCGCGCTATCTTCACGAAGTAAAAGAAATAAACGCAATCATAAAAAGCAAAGGGCTGGTCATAAACCGGCCCTTTGCTTTTTATATTTTCTCCTGTTGTTACAGAAACTAAATAAAAAATAAAATCACAAGGTCGTTTTTCCCTCATCGGCCTCGCTGCATGTAATATTTTTCTTTGCGGTCACAGAAATTGAACAACATCGTAGCCCAGGGCGTGAGCCCTGGGATGGGAATGTGATTAATAATGTTTGCGTAACAGCGGGATATAAATTTCGCAGGCGGTGGTGCCGTTGAGCACCATAAAGAAGTGGTTACCGCTCATTTTGAAATTTCCTTCCTTACAGTTCTGGTTAATGAAATTGTACATCGGGATACCTGCCGTGGCGAAGTCCATGGGTACGGGGAGGCGGAGGTAGGTACCGCCGGGGATACGTTTGCGCATCAGATAGCCGTAGTTGTTGTCCATGAATTGATGTGCTGCGGCGGCATGCAGCGGGATGCTGAGGCCGGCGTAGATGGATATTTTTTCGTAGTCGGTCACGGGTACGGAGTCCAGTGTGCCGGTGATGATTTTAGCCGTGGATATTTCTATTTGTCCCAGTATTTTATTGAAGGCATTATGATACTGGTTCATTTTGGCGATCATTTCACCGATCGGGTTCTGGCCGCGTGACAGCAGGGAGTAGTACAGTACGGAGTCGGGGAGTTGTACCCTTTCGCCGCGGTCGTACCGGAAGAAGTTTCCGAAGATGTCTGCACCGGCGGTGGTGGTGATGGTTTCAATGATCTGGATCGTTCTTTTTTCGTTGGGCAGTTCCGCGATGCGGCGGAATTCTTTGGGGCTTTCCTTAAAATGTTGTTTGAAAGCCTTGCTGAAAGCTGCCGTGGTAGCGTATCCGCAAAGGTCGCTGATGATGCCGATGGAGTGTCCGCTGTGGCGCAGGAGGCCGGCGGACAGTTCAAGGCGATGTCGTTTTACATAGTGCCAGAAGGGTTCTCCCATGTAATCGGCAAAGTTGTGATAGAAATAGGAATAGGAGATACCGAGGCGTTCGGACACATCTTTAATACTGAAAGTATCGCCTACATGATCATCAGCAAAGGACATTCCCTGCAGGGCAAGATGCTCCAGTTGTTGTTTGGTGATAACAGCAGTTTTTGACATACTCGATTTTTGGTTACTTCACGGGATGGGTGATTCGCTTTCTTCCTTATTAAAAATGGGCACGGATGTATTAAACTTATCTTCCAAGTTAATTTTTTTTGACCGTAACCCGCTTGTTTTTTTGAGAAAAAAAATTACAGACTGATAACCAATATTGTATGATTTGATAAATGAATGTATTTTGATCATATGGAGATTTTCTGCTATTGAATTACCCTGATTTTACCCACCGATTGATGTAAAAAAAGCCAGATTGGACAAGTTTTTATCACGCTGATTTGATAATTTTAGACATAGACTACATAGGCTATATCCAGGTAACCACGATTAAAGACATTGCAACGCTCAATTTCCATCCGATTTTTCTGCTTATCAATCCTGTTATGGGGTTGTGCCGGTCGTGACCCCATCCAACAGGGTGCCGCGTCATCACAGACGGCCGGCGGTAGCGGGGCATGGGCACTGTATATACTGGTGCCGCTGTTATTACTGTTGGCCGCCGTGTTGCTGATATGCTGGATGGTGATGGTGCGCCAGCGTAAAGCCCTGTTGCTGGCGGAGGTGAACCTGCATCAGCAGGAGATCCGTGCTGCCTCGCTGGTGTTTCAGCTACGGGAAGCGTCCCGGAGATACAAAGCGTTGGAGCATAAAACAGCTACTTCGCAGCCGCATAAAAATTCCGGCAGTCCCCACCCGGAAGACGAGGATGATTTCCCCGACATGTAATGATGCCACCTGTCCATTTTTTTGGTGTATTTAGCTGTATTTCAGTAGGTTTGTTACCATGCAAGTCATTTTCCAGATTACATCTGCTGCCCCCGATGCCCAGAGAGCCTTATTGGGCCAGCTCAATAACCTGTTACAATATTATCATGACCGGCAATCCCGTATAACCGTGGAGGTGGCAGTGCACGGCGACGCCTATCCGCTGTTGTTTACCGTCGACAATCCCTTTGCGGCCAGGGTAGAAGATCTGCATGCGCGGTCGGTAAGCTGGCTGATTTGTCAGAACACGATCAATGGCAAACAGCTGAAGATGGACCAGCTACTGTCGTTTGTGGAAGTGGTACCTGCGGCCGTAGCCCACCTGGTGGAGCGGCAGATGGAGGGGTGGGCCTATATCCGTTGCTGATGTTTTTTCCGGATTTGTTTTTCACAGCGTATTACTTAATTGGTTTATTAGTTTATTTTTACATCTTTTAATAGTTTATTGGGGGAGAAGACTGTATTTTTGAGAACTGTTCACCAAATAAAACTGTTCATTAAAGCGTTAAATAGATCAGGACTAACCTCTTAAAACCAAAATACTTTGAAATTCAGAAAATTTGCCGGAATACTGTTGTTATCCATGGCAGTACCCTTTTTTAGCTTCGCGCAGGATTGGCATGTAGGTGCTTTTGCCGGTATTTCCAACTACAGCGGTGATCTTGTTCAACAGAAGGTAGACCTGAAATACACCAAGCCTGCATTGGGTTTGCTGGTAAGAAAGGATATCAACCGTTACCTCACCTTAAGGGCCGGTTTTACCTGGGGTATTGTTGCCGGTGCAGACAGCACTAATGCTAACCCCCTGCTGGTGGCCCGTAACCTCAGTTTTAAAAGCAACGTTTTTGAAGGCAGCCTGATTGCTGAGATCAATTTTCTGGACCTCGATGAAAAAGGGTTTACGCCTTTTGTATTTATTGGAGTAGGTGGTTTTGGGTTTGATCCTACCGCTAAAGACATCTCCGGTAACACGGTGCGTTTACGTCCGCTGGGCACGGAAGGACAGGGGCTTCCCCAATATCCGCAACGCCAGCCTTACGATCTTTTCGCCTGGTCTTTCCCGATGGGAGCCGGTGTAAAGGCAATTCTCAATGACAAATGGACCCTCGGTTTTGAAATAGGGCTGCGTCCTACCACTACTGACTATCTGGACGACGTTAGCACCAATTATGTGGATCAGAACACGCTGCTGGCGTATCGTGGACAGAAGGCTGTTGATATGGCTTTCCGTGGCGATGAACTGACCGGTAAACAAACTCCCGGTGTATATCCGCCGGACGGCACTATTCGTGGATCCGCCAAATACAAAGACTGGTACGCTTTCTCCGGTGTCACCATTACCTATCGCCTGGGTGGCGGCAGCGGATGGGGCAAAGTGAAAGCCACCAGATGTCCGATATTACGATAAGCAGATGATCGCCGATTTGCGGAGATCTGAGTCATAATACTTACGGCCTCTATGATGTTACATCATAGAGGCTTTTTTGTGACTGATAGTTATACCGGATAGTTGCTGCCGGTCAATCGCGACGGCGTTCCTGCCATCAACGATATCCCAACATCATCACAGTTATGGCATGGAGTTTGTTTTCGCACTCCCGACTTTCAACCCCCAATAAAGTCCATTTATAAACTGTATCCCGGCCCTCCAAAGCCGGGATTTCTTTTGTGGTAAAGGGATTGGTATTATTGGCATAGTTGTTGGATTTATTTGTTTAAACAGGTAAAGAATCGCAAACGCCAGCTTAAAGTAGCTGCAGCATGGTTCACAAATCGCGGAGAGAGTAATGAAACGCTAAACCGTAAAATAAGCTGGTCTGCATTCTCCTGTAAAGGTCAAATCGAAGTGTCATGAAGAAACTACTATATGCAGCGACCGTGGTAATGTTGGCAGGAACGATGACGCTTTCTGCGCAACACCGCCCACCGGCTCCGCCGTTTCCGCCGCCGCCGCCACGGCATCTTCCGCATCCGCCGTTGCCTCCAAGGCCGCCAAGACCGCCGAGGCCTCCGTTTCCGCCGCATCATGTACACCGGCCACCAAGGCCACCGATGCCGCCTCACCGGAGACACTATAAAAAACACAAACATTATAAACACAGATACAGGTACAGCTATGCCGGATATCCTGGCGCCCAATATGCCTCTAATTCCGTCGTTACACTGTATAGCTTGTAGTACACCGCAACATTTATTTACCAACCGATCTTAACAAAAACCGAGAAACATGAAAAAAGTACTGCTGATGATGCTGCTCCTGGGAGGTACCGTAGCGACCACCTACGCCCAGAGAGGCTGGGACCGCGGAAGAGGCTGGGGCCACGGCCACGAAAAACATTACGACAAATGGGAACGTAAACACTGGAGAGACAGGGATTGCCGCCGATGGGATGATGACGACTGCTACCGCCCGAGAAGAAGGGTAGTATACGCTGAACCGGCCTATTATCCGGTACCAGTGCCTGTTCCGCCACCGCCGCCAAGACCTTATTACGCACCACGGCCCAGAGCTGTGTTCCATGCTGGCGTTACCATCGTCAATTGATAACTGAGATCAGATAAATGAGATGCCTCCCGGTATTATTCCGGGGGGCATTTTTTATTGCGGCGCCGTATGTTTACTTTTGTTGACTGGTTTATTAGATAATTTAACAATGGCATATAAAAATCTCAGGCATTTTATAGAGAAGCTGGAACAGGAAGGCGAATTAGCGCGCATCAGCACTTATGTGGACCCTAAGCTCGAAATAGCGGAAATCACCGACAGGGTCAGTAAAATGCCCGGTGGGGGTAAGGCCCTGCTGTTTGAAAATACCGGTTATGATTTTCCGGTACTGATCAACTCCATGGGCAGCTACAAACGCATGTGCATGGCGTTGGGCGTACAGGAGCTCGACGATGTGGCCCGTGAAATAGAAGACCTGTTTAAGATGCTGTCCAAGCCTAAAGAGAGCATCCTCGATAAACTGGCCATGCTCCCTAAACTGGGGCAATTTGCCTCCTGGATGCCTAAGGTCGTTAGCGGCAAAGGCGCCTGCCAGGAAGTAATGATGGCCAGCCCGGACCTCAGCAAACTGCCGGTACTAACCTGCTGGCCCAAAGATGGAGGGCCGTTTATCACCCTCCCCGTGATCCATACCAAAGATCCGGTTACCGGCAGCCGCAACGTAGGCATGTACCGCATGCAGGTGTTTGAGAAAGACATGACCGGTATGCACTGGCATAAACATAAAGTTTCCGCCAAACACTTCATGGAGTACAAAAAACTGAACAAACGTATGCCCGTGGCCGTAGTGCTGGGCGGCGATCCCGTTTATACCTACTCCGCCACCGCACCGCTTCCGGAAAATGTGGACGAATACATGCTGGCCGGTTTCCTCCGCAAGAAAAAAGTGGAACTGGTAAAATGTATCACCCAGCCGGAGATTGAAGTGCCTGCTGATGCTGATTTCGTGATAGAAGGATATGTAGACCCCGGAGAAGAACTGATCTGGGAAGGTCCTTTCGGTGACCATACCGGCTACTACTCGCTGGCCGACTGGTACCCCCGCTTCCATGTGACGGCGATCACCCACCGCAAAGATGCCGTATATCCGTCAACGATAGTAGGCATTCCTCCGCAGGAAGACGCCTGGATCGGCAAAGCTACCGAACGTATTTTCCTGGCGCCCATCAAAATGACGCTGGTGCCGGAAATCATTAATATGGAAATGCCGGTGGAAGGCGTGTTCCATAACCTCGTGATCTCACAGATCAAAAAAGACTATGCCGGGCAGGCACAGAAAGTGATGAATGCCATGTGGGGCGCCGGTCAGATGATGTTTAACAAGATACTGGTGGTAAGCGATGAAGGAGAAAGCATCACCGACTATAAGAAACTGGCGCAGTACGTGTTCCGCAACCTCAATCCGGCTACAGACATTTATCTGAGCCAGGGCCCTATGGACGTGCTGGACCATTCCTGCTCCAAAATGGGTTTCGGTGGCAAGATGTGTATCGATGGTACCCGGAAGTATGAAGAAGAAACCGACAATGCTTATCAGCAGGTGCCCGCGCCGAAGTCGCTGGACGCCGCGCCCATTATGCAACAATTCCCTGAGATAAAAGGTATCAACAGCAGCCTGCTGGCGATGGATATCCCCTGTATCCTGGTGTCTGTGCAAAAGAACCGTCCTTTCCATGTGCGGGAGCTGAATGAACAGCTGTATACCCTGCCGGTGCTGGCGGGTATTAAGATGGTGCTGTATGTGGAGCATACTGTAGACGTGACCGATCTTGCATCTGCTTTGTGGCGTTTCTGTAATAACATGGACCCTAAACGTGACAGCTTTGTGATCCGTAAGCCCGCTGAAAACGGCCGCTATATTGGCGCCATCGGTATGGACGGCACGCTGAAGACCAGGCTGCTGGATAACTTTGAGCGGGACTGGCCCAATATCATTGTGGCAGACGACGATACCATCCGTAAAGTGGACGCCCTCTGGAAAGACCTGCAGATAGGGCCTTTCGTGGCTTCTCCATCTCTTAAATACAAACATCAGATCTATGGCGAAGAAGCTGTGGTGGAGCAATAGCATGGTGCTGTTGTTCCTGCTGGCAGGCAGCCTTTCCGCTGCCGCGCAGGTACGTCCTGCTGATTTCAGGATGCTCGACAAACTGGCCGGCACCTGGAGGATGAAAACCAAGCTGGGGGCTGTGGTGGAGACCTGGTCACGTACCAATGACTCTACCTGGACGGGCAGGACCTGGCGTGTAGCCGGTCCCGATAGTACGCTGCAGCAGTCCGTGGAGCTGGTGCGCCGCGGCAACGAGATTTTTTTTATTCCTGTATATGAAGGCCGTACGGCTACCACGCCTATCCGGCTGAAGCTGCGGGTACTGAAAGAGATCGGCTTCGTAGCGGAAGACCTGCAGAATGATTTTCCGCGGAAGGTGATGTACCGCTTTAAAGACGCCGAACACCTGGACGCTAAGGTGGAGGGTAAGCGGGACGGCACAATAGAAGAATATATTTTCCCTTATCAGCGGGCAGAGTGAAGGTAACGATCTGGCATAAACGAAAAAAGCGAAGCACCGGAAGTGCTTCGCTTTTTTCGTTTATGCTGTTGCAGTTATTTATGAATTTCAGAAGTGAAGTTGAACTGTATGTCCGGGTTGTTGGTCCTTTCGGTGTTGAGGTACCATTCGGACTGTGCCAGGTATACGAGGTGACCGTCTTTGTCTTCCACGATATTGGCGGATTTGAAGCGGATGAATTCCTCGATTTTGTCTTTAGGGCCGGTGATCCAGCAGGCTTTGTAGAAAGGCAGTGAGTTGAACTGGGCGGCGGCGCCATATTCCTGCAGGAGGCGGTATTGGATTACCTCGAACTGGAGATCGCCTACGCAGCCGATGATTTTGCGGTTGCCGCCATGCTGGGTAAACAGCTGGGCCACACCTTCATCTGTCAACTGGCGGATACCTTTTTCGAGCTGTTTGGTCTTCATCGGATCTTTGTTGACCAACTCCTTGAACAGTTCAGGAGAGAAGCTGGGGATACCGGTGATGAAGAAGTTTTCGCCTTCGGTGAGGGTGTCGCCGATTTTGAAGTTGCCGGTATCGAACAGGCCTACCACGTCGCCGGGGAAGGCATCGTCCACGATATTTTTTTCACGGGCCAGGAAGCTGTACGGGTTGCTGAAGCGCACATCTTTATCGAGGCGAACGTGATGATAGAATTTGTTTCTTTCGAATTTACCGGAGCATACGCGCAGGAAGGCGATGCGGTCGCGGTGGCGGGGGTCGAGGTTGGCGTGGATTTTAAAGACGAAGCCACTGAATTTATCTTCATGCACGTCGATTTCGCGGGAGCTGGCTTCACGGTTGCGCGGTGTGGGGGCGATTTCCACGAAGGTATCGAGCAGGTCTTTCACGCCGAAGTTGTTGACCGCACTGCCGAAGAACACAGGTGCGAGTTTGCCTTGCAGGTATTCTTCTTTATCGAAGGTATCGTATACGCCTTCGATCAGTTCCACGTCGCCACGCAGCTGTTCTGCGTCCTTTGTGTCGAAGTGTTCGTCCACGAACTTACTGGAGAGGTCGGGGAGTGCCACCACGTCTTCGTCGGTCGCTTTTTTATTGGGCTGGAAGGCAACGAAGCTTTTGTCGTACAGGTTGTACACCCCTTTGAAGTCCTTGCCCATATTGATTGGCCAGCTGAGCGGTCTTACGCGGATGTTCAGTTTTTCTTCCAGTTCATCGAGCAGGTCGAAGGGGTACTTACCGTCGCGGTCCATTTTATTGACGAAGATGATCACGGGCGTGTCGCGCATGCGGCATACTTCCATGAGTCTTTCTGTTTGTTCTTCCACGCCTTTTACGCAGTCGATCACCAGTACCACGCTGTCTACTGCGGTGAGGGTGCGGTAGGTGTCTTCCGCAAAGTCCTTGTGACCGGGGGTATCGAGGAGGTTGACCAGGATATCACGGTATTCAAAGGTCATAACCGAAGTAGCTACGGAGATACCTCTTTGCCGTTCGATTTCCATGAAGTCGGAAGTGGTGTGCTTCTTAATTTTATTGGATTTCACCGCGCCGGCTGTCTGGATGGCGCCGCCGAACAGGAGGAATTTCTCTGTAAGCGTGGTTTTACCGGCATCCGGGTGGGCGATGATAGCAAAGGATTTTCTTTTATTTATTTCGTTAACGTACTTCATATAGAACCAAAAAATGGCTGCAAAGGTAACTAATTTTTTTTTCCGGCTATATTTCGTGTTTATTGGCGAGGCGCGTGCGTATAAATCCGTTAAATTTGGAATATGATAGCTACCCTTAAAATATTATTGACCAGTTTGAAGATGGCTGTAGATGAGCTGCGGGTGAATAAGCTGCGTACTTTTTTATCGCTGTTGGGCATCACCATCGGCATTTTCTGCATTATTACGGTTTTTACGCTCACGAACAGCCTGGAAAGGAATGTCCGGAGCGATCTGGCCGCACTGGGAGATGATGTTATTTACGTCCAGAAATGGCCGTGGGGTGGTAACGGGGAGTATCCCTGGTGGAAATATATGAACCGGCCGGTGCCGGAGTATAAAGATTTCCGGACGATTCAGGACAAGGTGCAGAGTGCCAGTTATGCGGCCTTCAATTTCGAGGCTTCCTCCAAAAAGGTGGAGTATGGCGATGACTATATGGAAGGGGTGACGATGATGGCTGTCAGCAATGATTTTGACAAGATCCAGCAGATGCAGATCGTGCAGGGGCGTTTCTTTGCCAATACAGAAAGTAATAGCGGCACCAATGTGGCCATTTTGGGGGCTACTGTATGGGATGGGCTTTTCAGTTCACCGGAGCAGGCGCTGGGTAAGAGTGTCCGGATTATGGGGCGGGAAGTAAAGATCATTGGGTTGCTGAAGAAAAAGGGGGAGAGTATGATAGGCGGTTCCAATTTCGATAATGCGATTGTGTTGCCTTACCGCTTTGGGCGTACCCTGGTAGACGAGCGGCGTTATGCTGATCCATACATACAGGTAAAAGCTAAGCCCAACGTGTCGATGAGCCAGCTGAAAGATGAGCTGCGGGGCACTCTGCGGGCATCGCACCGGCTGAAGCCCAAGGAGGAGGACGATTTTGCCCTGAATGAGATCAGTTCCGCCAGCGAAAGTCTGAACTCTATCTTTGGCGCCATCAATGTGGGCGGCTTTTTCATTGCCATTTTCGCGTTGATCGTAGGAGCGTTCGGGATTGCCAATATTATGTTTGTAACGGTGAAAGAGCGGACCAGTATTATTGGTTTGAAGAAAGCCATCGGGGCCAGAAGGGGTATTATTTTGGCGGAATTTCTCATGGAAGCCGTTGTTTTATGTCTGATTGGGGGATCTTTAGGGTTGGTGCTGGTATATCTCTGTACAGTTGTCATAAATTTGATCAGTACCTTCCAGATGTACCTGTCTCTGAGTAATGTAATCCTGGGGCTGTCTATTTCTGTGGTGGTAGGTATCCTGGCGGGCTTTATACCGGCATATTTTGCCAGCAAACTGGACCCGGTAGTGGCTATCAGGAGCAATTAATGATCATCCCTCAAATAATCTGGTATGAAAACAGTGTCCCTATGCGCGGTTCTGTTTATATTTGCAGCGTGCAAGACGTCGCCGCCGGCCAGTAGTTGTCGGTATTCCGGTGTGGTAAAGGATTTGAGCGGTATTGACGGGTGCGGGCTGGTGATTGAAATGAAGGATGGCACCACTCTGTTACCGGCCGAGTTTGCCGTACCGGGGTTTACCCTGAAAGCGGGGCAAACGGTGAAATTTGACTTCATGGAGCTGAAAGACCGGGTTTCCACCTGTATGGGTGGCCGGATAGTGCGGATAGAGTGCATTGAAGAGACGAAATAATGGATAGTAAGTATATGCAAAGAGGCGGGAGTATTCCCGCCTTTTTTGTTTATTTTTGCCGCTTATGTCAGTGAAAATACTTGCGATAGAATCTTCCTGTGATGATACCGGTGCAGCGGTGCTGGAAGATGGAAAGGTCCTGTCCAACCATATAGCGAATCAGAAGATACACGAACAATACGGCGGCGTGATCCCGGAGCTGGCCTCCCGTGCGCATCAGGAGAACATTGTGCCGGTAGTGGACATTGCCCTGCGGACGGCGGGCGTGAAGCCGGAGGAGCTGAGTGCCATTGCCTTTACACAGTCGCCGGGTCTGATAGGCTCTTTGCTGGTAGGCAGTTGTTTTGCCAAATCCATGGCCATGGCCCTCAATAAGCCATTGATCGGGGTGCATCATATGCAGGCGCACGTATTGGCCAATTTCATTGACGATCCGAAACCTGATTTTCCTTTTCTCTGTCTGACTGTTTCCGGCGGGCATACGCAGATTGTGTTGTGTGAAAGTCCGCTGAGCATGCGGGTGATCGGCGAAACGCTGGACGATGCCGCTGGTGAAGCTTTTGACAAGAGTGCGAAGTTATTGGGGCTGCCTTATCCCGGAGGCCCGTTGATCGATAAATATGCCCAAACGGGCGACCCTGGCCGGTTCAAATTTCCTGAGCCGCGTATTCCCGAGCTGAACTTCAGTTTCAGCGGCCTGAAGACGGCCATTCTCTATTTCTTACAGGAAAACCAGCGACAGGACCCGGCTTTCATTGAAAAGAACCTGCCGGATATCTGTGCTTCCATTCAACAGCGTATTATCAGCATCCTGCTCAATAAAGTCTTGAAAGCAACCCAGGAAACGGGCATCCGTGACGTGGCCATTGCCGGCGGTGTTAGTGCCAACAGCGGCCTTCGGAAAGCCTTGCAGGAGTACGGCGAAAAATACGGCTGGCGCACTTTTATTCCAAAATTCGAATACTGTACCGATAATGCCGGTATGATCGCCATTGCTGCGTATTACAAGTACCTGGCCGGTGCCTTTACCGCGCTGGACGCAGTACCCACTGCAAGGGCGGCATTTTAGCATCCGATGTCCGTTGACCGGATATGCCTGGCCAGCATGCATAATGCTGGCGGAAGCGGCCGTGCAGTAGCAGGGCACGATGTTTATTTACCACTATAAAAAGAGAAGATGGTATCCCTTTATGTAAGTTAAACGATTTAGCTTTAGACCAGTGTGTGAGCAGAAAACGCGAAAAAGTAAAAAAGGAAACAGCAAGTACACGTTAGTTATATGAAGAAGATCAGTATTTTTTTGTGGGCATTATCCCTGACTGTTGCCGGTTATGCGCAGGACACTACCTTACAGCATAGCTGGAAGAACCAGAAATATTCCATGTTTATTCACTGGGGCGCGATTTATTCCACGCTGGGAGGCGTATGGGAGGGTAAACCGGTAACCCGTGGGTACAGTGAACAGATACAATCGCATGCCGGTATTTACAGCGATGTATACGGTGATGTGGCCAAACGTTTTAACCCTACACAGTGGAATGCTGATTCCATTGTACTGCTGGCGAAAGCGGCGGGCATGAAATCAGTGGTGATGACATCCAAACATCATGATGGTTTTTGTATGTTTCATTCCCGTTATACCGACTATAATGTGGTAGATGCCACGCCTTTCCACCGCGATGTGCTGAAGGAGCTGGCAGAAGCCTGTCATCGGCATGGACTGAAGTTTGGATTATATTTTTCGTTGATAGACTGGCATTTTCCGCAGGCATATCCTATCTCCAGCAGTAACAGTGATCCGATTACGCCGGAGCATCATCAATTCAATAAAAAGCAGGTGACAGAGCTGATGACCGATTATGGTCCGGTGTCTGAAATCTGGTTTGATATGGGCTCTCTGACAGCGGACCAGAGCCGGGAGCTGGCGGATATTGTGCACCGGTTGCAACCTGGCTGTATGGTGAGTGGCCGTTTGGGCAACGATGCCGGGGATTTTTGCGTGATGGGCGACAATCAGTATCCTGATTATAAGATAGCTGCTGCCTGGCAAACGCCGGCCTCTGTATATGATGAAACGTGGGGGTACCGTTCCTGGCAGCAGCATGGCCCTGCCGCAGAAAAGGCACATGAGAAACTGGTAGGCCTGATCAAGGTGGTGAGCCGTGGCGGTAACTATCTGCTGAATATCGGGCCACGTGGCGACGGTTCTGTGGTGGATTTTGAAAGAGACGTGCTGCTGCGTAACGGCCAGTGGCTGGAACGTAATGGTGAAGCTATTTACGGCGCGCAGGCCAATCCTTTTGACACCACTTTCGCCTGGGGAGAAGTAACAACCAAACCTGGTAAGCTGTATCTGCACCTGCTGCAGACGCCTGCCGGCGGAACTATCGTGCTGCCCGGGCTGACCAGCCCTGTAACGCAGGTGCAGTTGCTGGACGGCAACAGAAAGTTGTCCTGCAAAGTTACTGTGCGTGACGGCGCCACCACTATCCAGCTGCCCGCAGGCTTTCAATTAGCTGATCCATCCGTGCAGGTGCTGGCGCTGAGTTGTAAAGGCGATGTGCGTATTACGCCATTGCATTTGCTGAAGAATCCGGCCGTGCTGAACAGGCATAATGCGATTCCCTTGTATAGTTTTTCCGGTGTCGATTATGACAGTTACTACCGCAGTCAGGTGGGGGATCGCTGGGCCTTTACCAGCGTACGTCCGGCGCGTATGAGCGTAGTATACAGCGCGGCAGAGCGGGGCAAGACCCTGCAGCTGACGCTTAACGGAGTAGCACAGGAAGTGGTATTGAACGGTGGCACCGTAAAAACGCTCCATAACCAGGCAGCGCAGCTGCAGTGGGGACCGATGTATTATTCCGGCCCTTATTGGTCGGGTATTAATGGCACACATGGAGACCTGAAAAATATTGATCTGAGCAAGCCATTGTCGGCCAAAGCGGGCAAGCCGTGGGCGTTGCGTGCCGACTGGAAAAATGACACGGTGTACACGATGCCTGGTGACCGGAACCTTGGATGGTATGTATTGCAGGAAATCACCGCGCCTGCCGCCGGCGACTATCTGGTAGGGTTCACCAGTGGCGACGGGATTGCCGTATATTTGAACGGTGAAGAGCAGGTGGTGTATAACAATCCGGAGCGGGGCGGTACACAGCAGGAAGTGTTGCTGTTGCCCCTGAAAGCCGGAAAAAACCAGCTGGTAGTGAAGTTTTACAGCCGTTTTGCCAAAACATCGACGTGGGGTATTCATCGTCAGGTGCCGCAGGAGATGTATGTGCAGCCGCTGCCGCAGCAGTTGACCGGCAGTAGCCGTGAGCAGGCAGTAGAGGTGAGGCAGGCGAAGCCGGTGTCAGTACACCGTAACCTGCGGATGCCGAATTTATCAATTGTGATGGAGTAATAACAGCATGGGGAATAGCTATTTCCGATTTAAACAATTTAACATAGACCAGGAGCACTGCGCCATGAAGGTGTGTACAGATGCCTGTATACAAGGCGCTTTCACGGCGCAGTACCTGGCTTCCGGTAGCCTAACGGTATCGGCTATACTGGATATTGGCGCCGGCACGGGGCTGTTGAGTCTGATGGTAGCGCAGCAGATAGCCGTTCCCGTTACCGCGGTGGAGCTGGACCCGGGCGCCGCCATGCAGGCGGCGGCCAACTTTCAGGCATCGCCGTGGGCCGACCGGCTGATGGTAACGCAGCAGGATATACGAAAAATGACCGCAGGCGGGCCCTTTGATTTTATCATTACCAATCCGCCTTTTTATGAAACGGCCTTAAAGAGCGGTCACGCGCAGAAGGACCAGGCCATGCATGCCACCAATCTGGGGTATGAAGAGCTGTTGGCCGCGATAGACCGGCAGTTGGCGCCGGGAGGGGAGTGTTCTGTATTGCTGCCTTATGTGCAGTTTGAGCTGTTCCGCGAGCTGGCATCAGCAAAAGGCTATCATCTCCGTAAAGTATTACTGGTAAAACAAAGTGTCAGACACGGATATTTCCGTGCAGTAGGCATTTTCAGCAGGGCAGCCGGAGATACCCATACTACAGAGCTGTCTGTTTATGATGAAAATAACCGTTACACACCAGCCTTTGAAAATCTGTTAAGGCCCTACTATCTGAAGTTATAGCGGGTGCACATAATCATCTAAATAAGCAAAATGATGCGTGAGCAGGCCGTTGGCCGCGATGGTGGCATTTTCAATCATGGTGCTGCGGGACTTCAATAATTCTTCAAACACATATTTCATGATCTGGTCGCCGAAATACTGGGAAGCATCCCTGGGCAGTTCGTTGGGCAGGTTGCTGACGCACATCATGTCTACCGTATCCGGGAGATAGGGGGCTGTTTGTTCCATTGTTTCCCTAATGACGCCGTACACAGGGTCTTCGATGGTACTGTCGCCCAGATTGCAGGGAACGGAGCCGTTAGTATCGTCCGTAATATCTGCGATCACTTTGATGCGGAAGTTTTCCTTTTTGAGGTCCGCTGCATTAAACAGGGGAGGGATGTTGTGGTCCCAGTAGATGCCGTTCATCAGGACATCGCTGACGGTCACATATGGCAGGAAGCGGCATTCGTAGGCTTCCGGATGTGCGTGAAAATCGGCCCTGCTGTAGGTTTTATCATTTTTCCGCAGGTACAGTTCACCCGCTTTCAGTTGCGTATAAACGGGGTAGGCATATTGGTTGACCAGATACTCTTCCGGCGGGATGTATTTGATGCCCAGTAGTCCCATGATCTCCAGAACGCCTGCTGCCACGCGGCCGGAGCCGGTGACCACAATTTTCATCGGTGGCAGTTTCACTCCGAAATAGTGGGTAATCAGTTCCTGAAAATCGTGGCAGGTGTGTACCGGTTTGAAGGCAAAGGAGCCCGTTTTCCTGCCGAGTGCCAGCAGTCCGTTGTGCGCGCCTACCACGCCGGCGAAGAAGCCGAAGCCGAGGATGCGCTGTCCGTCGGGATGTACGAGGCATTCATAATCGATCAGGGTGATGTTTTTCTCCAGGATTACCTGCAGCATATGCCGGTTGTGCGGCTGTTTTTTCTTGGTATGGCTAAAGAAAAGGTAGGTCTTGCCTGCGAGGAGATATTCCGGGGGCACTTCCTTGATGCCAAGCAGCAGTTCACAATGGCTGAGGTTTTCCTCCAGCGGGATGCCCGCTTTGCGGTATTCCTCGTCGCGGAAGCAGCGGTGCGGGGACGGTTGTACCAGTATCTGCACCTGAGGGTAGTGTTCCATGATCCACTGGCATTGCCGGGGCGTAAAGGCCACGCGGTTGTCGTGTGGTTGTTTTTCTTCCCGGATGAGCCCTATACAAATCCTTTTTTCCATCTTTGAATTTACTGTAATTTTTAATGCCGTTGTAACCGGGAGGCTTACACGAATATTTTTTTGAAAATATATTTTGCGGATTAATAAAAGTTTTTCTACATTTGCATCCCGCTTGACGCGGAAAGGTCTTGAAAAAGATTGCCCAGATGGCGGAATTGGTAGACGCGCTAGACTCAAAATCTTGTTTCGGCAACGGAGTGCAGGTTCGATTCCTGTTCTGGGCACCAGAAACTACCAAAAAGAAAAGGCTCTCGAAAGAGGGCCTTTTTTGTTTTCCTATGATTTGCAAATAGCTATAGGTATTTTTCACGGAGGGCGAAAAATATATGAAATTCCGTTTATGCTTTCACACTGGCCCGGTAGCCATTAGGTTTGTCTTCATTGTCTCCACAACATGAGCATGTTGTTAGTATTATCGAAGGGTTATTGATTTCCTTTAGCTCGTTTATTTTTTAGTATCGTTCAAATAGAGAATGCCGCAATGCCGGTAAGGAGGAGGCTGGCAGGGTAGTAGCTATCAGAGAAAATGCCGAAGCCCGTCAAGCTATTTCCGGATATCTATTTCAACTTGTTGGGTTCATAGAACGCCAGGGTGATGTGAGCCGTGGGTATATTCCTTTGCGACTGTTGCAGAGCGTTGGTCGATCATCACCGTGTTTCCGGATTGAAATGATATGTCCGGCGTCTAAACACACGAAGGTAAAGGTTGCGAATAATCATGTCTGATTGGAATAACGCTTTTGCTTCCGGTACAGGGCTGAAAAAACAAAGGCAAGCAGGGCAAATATCTTATCATGTGAAAGTGTACTGATAACTATAATGAAATTTGCGGGAATCAAAAGATTGTAGATACATCAGAAAGTTGAGGTGAATGTTTATCACTTTAAATAAAGTTTCCGATGATGTGTTTAAAACTCTTTGTTGACAAGCGTTTGGCGGAGATGTTATTGGTTACATAAATTTAATCAAGGTAGAATTTAAAAAAAAGAGTTGTGTTTATTGCATTTATAAAAGTAATGCTGTAATTTCCATTTGTGATCGCAAAATGTTGAAGCGATTTGCATGTTAGTTAATCAAGACTATTTTAAAAAATAGACCAGCTTTTAGAGAAGAGAAGTATCAGTCTGTTGTTATCCTTAATTGTATCAGTAGTTAATCTTAAACCCGGTAAATGAACTCAAGATCAATCATAATTAGTAAGCGGTTAGGTTAATCCCCTTACAATTTTAATTTGCGTTTTTTCATATTACTATTAACCTGAAATAAAGGACTATAAAAGTAGCCCTATTACACATTTATTGTTATGGAAACGAAGAAACCTATTTATGCGGCTGGGGTAGGGTTGACCCATGATGACCCGGTATGTTTGTTAAAGAATGGCATAGTGGTGGCTGCTATAGAAAGAGAATGTTTAACCCGAAGCAAGGATGATGAGGAACCAATAATGCCGCTCTCCAACATTGTCCGGAGTGTAAGGGAATACTATAATTGATTTTACGCTTATCGGCGAACGGATATCCGCAGATTTAACCTTATAAAGCCTCGTTAGCAGATATTATCAATAAGATAAATGAGGGTACGAAATGACCACCGGTGATTTTATAAATAAAATCCTGGAGGCAGATCCCATGCCCTTTAGGATAGGTTGGTTTGGCTCCGGTCTTTCGGTGTCCCGGAATTGAAACCAATAGTCATTGATGAGATATAAAAATGGCCGCCATCTTTAAAAAAGTTTAAAGTGAAAGAAATATTAAAACTATCGCCACTTCAGAAGTATATATGGTTAGATCAGTTGCTGCATAGCGCTTCTCCCAAGTTTAATGTCGGTGGCTATGTAGACATAAAAGGCAACGTAGATCATCATGTATTTTCCGGTGCCATGCAGCATCTGAAAGATGAACAGGATATTTTCAATTATCGTCTGGTACATTCGGAGGAGCCTTATCTGGAGTTAAGGAAGGGGATAATAAACGTTTCCTGCGAGGATGTTTCCACTGAGGAAAATGCTGCTCATGTTGCTTTTAGTCGCATGCAGCATGATATGAAAATGCCTTTCGAATGGGAAGATGGGATCTTATACCGGTTTGTATTGTACAAGGTCAGTGAAGATAACTATTACCTGTATGTGAAGTTGCACCATTTATTAAGTGATGGATGGGGGTTGTCGATATTGATTAAAACGATGTCCCGGCTTTACCGGGACTCGGCCGGCAGTGGGGAGTTCTATTCCTATGCGCAGTTTACTGCGGGATATGAGTTGTATACCGGTAGTACTGTTTATGAAGCAGATAAGTCATTTTGGAAAGAAAAACTGGCGGAGGTGCCGGGTAATCCGTTTGAGTTGGGTGCTGTGGGCAATACCGGTACAGGCGATCATCCTATCAGTTCATGTTCCTTTGAAATAGACAGGCAGCAACATGCTGCTATCCTGCGTTATTGCAAAGAGCTGAATGTGGGAGCGTTGCATTTTTTTCTGGGATGTGTATATATGTATATCAACCGATATCACAACCGGCAGCAGTTGCTGATAGGCACCCCGGTCCTGAACAGGCCGGACCGTTCTCTGAAAAAGACGGTAGGGGTATGCATGAATATACTACCGTTAATATTTGATTTTTCCCCGGACATTCGTTTCCCATCGCTGGTAAAGGCTATAAAAATGGAAACGATGGAGTCCTACCGACATCAGCGGTTTCCATTTGGAGAGATGTTTCAGTTGCAGCCGGAACTTGGGCAGGCATATGATGTGAGGGTTTCTTATGAAAAACATGATTACGGTACTATATTCGGATCATATGAGTCCGCTATCGTGCCATTGGCGAATGGAAGGGAGGACGTCGGATTATCTTTCCATATCAGGGAATATTCTACCGAGCGGCTGTATGTTGATCTGGACTACAGTACGTCTATTTTTACAGAAAGGCAGGCGGATACTATGCGGGGATATCTGAAATTCCTGATAACCGCTATTACTGCTTTACCTGAGTTACCTATCGGGGACAGCCGCTTTTTGCCGGCAGGGGAGCTGGCATCGCTTGCCTCGTTTAATAATAATGCCCTGGAGGTTGCAGATGAAACAATTCTCCGGCAGTTTGCAAGGCAGGTGGATCGTTTTCCGGACCGTGTTGCAGTGGTCAGTGACAAACAGCTTACTTATCAGCAGTTGGATGACCTCTCTTCGCAATGGGCCTTTTATCTCATCGGGAAAGGCGTAAGACCCGGAGAAATTGTGCCTGTCATACTGGAGAAATCTGCTGCCGTGGTTGTCGCCATTTTAGCGGTACTGAAATCAGGAGGCGCCTACCTTCCTATCGACGTTGCCTATCCTAATGACAGGATAAAGCTAATTGTAGAGGATTGTCAGGCTGAGCTGATTATTTCTGACAGGGAAGACCTGGATTTTGAAGGTGTTTGGAGACTTTCTCCGGAGCGTGAGAAGGGACAGATATTGGCAGCTGCATCCTGCCCGTTACCGTTAGCCGGACCTGCCACTGTAGCATATGTGATCTATACATCCGGGACCACTGGTACTCCAAAGGGGGTAGCGGTGTCGCACGGCAGTCTGAATAATATTGCCAGGTGCTGGGAACGCAGCTACGCGTTAAAAGCTCCGGTGGTGCTTTCACTGACGAGGGTATCATTTGATGTTTTCACTGGTGACCTTTGCCGTGGCCTGCTGACGGGCGGGCAATTGGTGCTTGTACCAGATGACAGAAGGCTGGACTTTGATTACCTGCATTCGCTGATAGAAGCATACGGGGTTACATTTCTGGAATCGGTTCCTGTCCTTGTTGTAGATATGGTGAGGTATAATCTGGAGAAAGGAAGAACCTTTTCCTCGTTACAGGTGCTGGTAGTGGGATCTGATGTTTGCTCTGTAGCTGATTTTACTTATCTGCAACAGCAGTTAGGTGAGCGTGTCCGGATCATTAACAGTTATGGAGTTACCGAAGCATGTATTGATTCTTCTTTTTTTGAGGGGAACATAGATGGTTTGCATCGGGTGCCGGTTGGGAAGCCGTTAGGGAACACCCATTTTTATATTTTGGATGAAAAGGGACAGTTGCTGGCTCCCGGCGCTATCGGTGAGCTTTACATAGGAGGTGCCGGTGTCGCCATCCAATATATTAACCGGCCGGACCTGACAGCTGCCCGTTTTGTGGTATTTGAGGGGGAAAAGGTATATAAAACGGGAGATATGGCCAGATGGATGGCTGATGGCAATCTTGATTTTCTGGGAAGAGCCGATGATCAGGTTAAAATACTGGGACACCGAATAGAGACCGGAGAGATTTCCTTCGTCATGGAGCAACTGGAAGAAATAAAGCAGACAGTTGTTTTGGGAAAAGAAAGCGGTGACGGTAACAAGATTCTTGTTGCTTATTTCGTAACAGCCTCGCCGATTGATAAAGAGCGGATCATCTCTCACCTCAGGAATGTTTTACCGGATTATATGGTGCCATCTGCCCTGGTGGAAGTAGATCATATTCCCTATACAGGTAATGGAAAGATTAATAAAAAGGCGTTACTGAATATAGCCATAGCTTCCATGCGTGAGCATGGGTATGTGCCGGCTGGAAATGCTACAGAGCATGTACTGGTGGCGCTTTGGGAGGAGTTGCTTGACCGTAAGGGGATTGGGGTCACTACCAGTTTTTTTGAGTTGGGTGGGCATTCTCTTTTGGCCAATAAGGCTATTTGGAAGATGAAGGAGCGTACCGGGATCAGCATATCCCTGAAGCAGTTTTTTGAAGGTCCTACAATTCAGGCTATCAGCAGCAACCGGGGGAATACGGAGAGCATCACGATAGCTCCCGTACCGGATAATGTTCGTTTACCACTTTCTTTTTCGCAGGAACGATTATGGTTCCTGTATCAGCTTGACAGAAATAACGTTTCCTACAATGTTCCCCGCGCTATACGCATGACCGGAACGCTCAACGTTTCTTATGTAGAGCAGACATTTACAGAGATCATACGGCGGCATGAGATATTCAGGACCGTCTTTAAAGCAGACGAAGGACTGCCTTATCAGGAAATTCAGGCTCCCTTCTACTTCAATATTCCTGTTACAGATATTTCGTATCTGACGACCAAAGAACAGCAGCATTATATTCAGGACGTTATTACATCGGAAGGGGCATTTATCTTCGATCTTGCTACAGGTCCCCTGCTGAAGGCGAGCCTGCTAAAACTGGCAACAGATGTACACTTGCTTGTATTGCTTGAACACCATCTGATACATGACGGATGGACCCAGGGGATATTGATCAGGGAGTTTATGGCGATCTACAACGGGCTTTGTCAGGGGCAGCCACATGGTCTGGATGTGCCGGTATTACAGTTTAAGGACTATGCCTATTGGCAGCAGCAGTATTTTACCGCTGAGGTAACCGAGCGTTATCTCCGGTTCTGGCGGGAAAAACTGAAAGGTGTTCCGCCAGTAATCTCTCTTCCTTTGGATATGCCCAGACCCGCTGTTTTAAGTGGAAAGGGCAAGATGATCACCATTAAACTGGAAGAGCAGTTAGGGAATAAGATCCGCCATTTCAGCCGTTCTCACGATACGACTCTGTTTATGGCCATGTTCTCGGCATTTAACGTGTTACTGTATAAATATACCGGCAGTCAGGATATGTGTATTGGCTCTGGTATCGCCAATAGGAATATTGAGGGTATTGAGAATATGATGGGAATGGTGATCAATACTATTCCGCTGCGTACGGCCGTCAATGCAGCAGAAACGTTCGCTGAGCTCCTGCATAAAGTGAAAGCGGTTTGTCTTGAAGCATATGCCTGGGCGGATATCCCGTTTGACAAGATAGTGGAAGCGCTTAGGATAGACAGGAGTTTGAGTTATCTTCCGCTGGTCCAGGTAACATTCAATTTCATGGACACGCCCGCTAAGGAATTGGTTTTGCCTGGTCTTGAACTGACAAGGGAGGATTTTCATAATGATTCTTCCAAGTTCGATATCAGTGTAGTGGTCCTTACACCAAGAGAGCAGCATGGTAGTGGCGAGGGAGAGGATGACAGTATCTACATAGAATGGGAATATAATACTGATATTTTTACCCATCAGAAGATGATGCAAATGGTAGATGACTATCAGTATTTGCTTTCCCTGTTACCCGAGGTCTCTAATGTTCCTATATCGAGGTTGCAGCTGTTGGATGCTGCTGCTATAGATTATCAGCTGCATGTGCTCAACCAACCTCCTGTCGACTTTCCCATCCAACGTACCATCATTGATCGTTTTAACCAGCACGTAGCGGAAAGTCCGGCGGCGCTGGCACTATTATCCAACGGAGAAGGTATTACATATGGGAAGCTGGGAGAAAAAACTGATCGCCTGGCGAATTCTCTCCGACAGCAGGGAGTAGTGCCTGGTATGATGATCCCTCTGTTGTTTCCCCGGGGCCTGGATATGGTAGTAGGTATACTGGGTATTTTAAAGGCCGGGGGAGCCTATGTCCCTCTGGGAATAGATTATCCTGAGGCGCGGGTACACTTCATTCTGAAAGAGGTTGCCGCAGCAATAGTATTATGCAACGAGGAGCAGCACTACCTGTTACCGGAAGGGGTAAGGGGGCTTTCACTTGCCGATGACAGCATAAAAGACCAAATATATGCTGCCCCTGAAAGTCCTTCACCGGAGGGTGCCGCGTACGTGATTTATACTTCTGGTTCTACGGGGCAGCCCAAAGGAGTAGTGGTTCGGCATAAGCACATCAGTAATCTTATTTATAGTCAGCAGCAATATTATGGTATCAGTAGCAGAGAGCGTATTCTGCAGGCATCACGTTTCACATTTGATGCGGCTACGGAGCAGGTCTTTCTGACGCTTTGTAACGGGGCCACGCTGGTAATTGCGGACGGGGATGTTGTTGCCGACCCGGTATTACTTTCAAAGCTTGTTGATGATACGGGCATTACCCATCTTCATACCACACCTGCCCTGTTAAAGCAATTAAGGCCCTTGTTGGCAGCGGGAAAACTTTACAGGGTAGTGGTAGGTGGAGAGGAATGCCCGGTATCACTGGCATCGGGTTGGCCTGGTGGCATCACTTTTTACAACGAATACGGGCCTACTGAAACGACAGTGACTGCCACCGTATTCAAATGGAAGAATGGGGATACCTATGAACGTTTGCCTATAGGCCGACCAGTGAAGAACAACAGGGTATATATCCTTGACAGGGACCGGCAACTGATGCCACTGGGAGCTACCGGTGAGATTTACATAGCCGGGGCGGGGGTATCGGAGGGGTACCTGGCCCGGCCGTCGCTTTCAGATACAGTATTTCTTGAAGATCCTTTTTTTGCCGGACAGCGAATGTATAAAACCGGGGACCAGGGCAGATGGCTCCCTGATGGTAATCTGGAATATTCGGGCAGAATAGATGGACAGGTGAAGATACGGGGATTCCGGATCGAGTTGGAGGAAATTGAGCAGGTGCTGTTGCGGCATCCTATGGTGAAGGATGGTGCCGTTGTCTGCAAAAAGGATGTAAATGGAGATAATCAGCTGGCTGGGTATATTGTACCTGCTGATACCTGGAACAGGGACGTGTTGCTGGCATTTTTGAGCCAGCAGTTGCCACCATATATGATACCGGAATTATGGGCCACACTGGAGGAATTGCCGCTTACCCAACACGGGAAAACAGACAGGAAGCTGTTGGCGGATATTGAAATCACCCGATCCGAAGAAAGGTATGAAGCACCGGCAAACGAGGTGGAATCGGCATTGGTTGACATTTGGAAACAGCTGTTGAAAACAGATAAGATCGGTGTAAATGATGACTTTTTCCGTTCAGGAGGGCATTCGCTGCTGGCAACACGTTTGGTGGCGGCCATCAGAAAAATCCTGGGTTTTGAGATATCGGTGAGGCAGGTATTTATTTATACAACCGTAAGATCGCTTGCTGCACATTTTTCACAGGGTGGGCTGATGGCATCCTTACCTCCCATAACAATGGTGGAAAAACCATTGGAAATACCGCTGTCATTCAGCCAGGAGAGGCTGTGGTTTATTGATAAGCTGGAAGGGTCAGTGCAATATCATATCCCCATGGCATTGCAGCTAAATAGTTGTCCGAACCCGGCAGTCCTGGAAGAGGCGATACAAATGATTGTTCACCGTCATGAAATATTGCGGACCGTTATTCGGGAAAAGGACGGAGAAGCCTACCAGGTTGTGCTGCGTAAAGATGACTGGAAACTGAATGTAGTGAAAGCTTCTTTTGGGAAAGAGGATAAGGAAGAGTTAGATGAATACATTTCCGGACGTATCCATTTACCATTTGATCTGTCAGAGGATTATATGTTACGGGTAGACCTGCTTTGCTTTCCTGAAGGCGAAGCAATGCTGGTGGCGGTGCTGCACCATATCGCGGGAGATGGCTGGTCACTGGCATTACTGGCAGATGAACTGTCTGAACATTACTCAGCCCTTTCCCAGGGACATGCTGCTTCCTGTTCCATGCCTGATGTGCAGTACGGGGATTATGTGCTGTGGCAGCGGCATTATCTGACGCCCATCATTGCTGTGGGGCTGGAATACTGGAAAAACAAATTCAGGGATACTGTTCCATTGCAATTGATTACTGATCGCCCCCGTACCACTATTCGGAATAATAAAGGGCGTTCCAGGACATTTTATATCCGGGAGAAACAGGCAGCCAGGTTGCAGGAATTTTCACACGAGCATCATGTTACTTTGTTTATGTCGTTGCTGACGGCATTTAAGGCATTGTTGCACCGTTATAGTGGTCAGTCTGATATAAGTATAGGCAGTGTGGTGGCCGGGCGCCGCCAGCAGGAAGTAGAAAAACTCATCGGTTTTTTTGTCAATACGATCGTGCTGCGAAGCCATGTGGATGGGGAGGATACTTTCTCCCTGTTATTGCAGGAGGTAAAGAAAACCACCCTGGAGGCATATGAATACCAGGATGTTCCCTTTGAAAAGATGGTGGAGACGGTGGCGGTCGACCGGGATAGTAGTCATACGCCATTTTTTCAGGTGATGTTTGTGCTACAGAATACGCCTGATATTCCACTGCCTGTACTGGGAGATATTACCGTTGTTCCGTATGAGGCGCAACTGCAGACGGCCAGGTTTGATCTGAATGTTTCTGTGCTGCCGTCAACTGAAGGTTTGGCTATAGCTGTCAGTTATAATACGGACCTGTTTGATGATACAACAATTACCCGGTTCTTTGAGCATTATATCCGGTTATTGGAAGCAATGACAACCGATCCGGATGTACGCATAGGCTATGTGCCATTATTAAGTGAGGAGGAACGCACCATGGTGCTGAAAACCTTTAATGCAACAGCAACAGATTGGCCGGCACACGAATCGATCGTGTCTTTGTTTGCAGCGCAGGTGGCGGCTACTCCTGATAATATTGCCGTCTTATCACAGAACGGGTCCATCACTTACAGCGCGCTCGACAGGCTGACAAACCACATGGCTCACTACCTGACTGTTAAAGGAGTGAGCGTCGGGATGCCGGTCATGCTATGCCTTGATAAGTCACCGGAGCTGATCATATCCATCCTTGGTATTCTCAAGGCTGGCGGCATATATGTGCCTGTAGACAAATCTTATCCGGCAGAACGTATCGCCTATATACAGGAAGATACAGGCGCGGAGTTATTGATAGGGGAAGCAGTGCCCGGGTTGGGGATATCAGCTATTTCCCCTGACGATATACTGGCAACAACTGAAGATGAATTGTCCTGGAATACAGTACTGTTGCCGACCCCGGAAGATCTGGCATATATCATGTATACCTCGGGTTCCACAGGAGCCCCCAAAGGGGTAATGGTTACTCATCGTAATGTAGTCAGCCTGGTAAAGGGAGTATCATATGTCGGGTTCTCGTCTGACGACCGACTCTTGTCTACCGGAGCCACTTCTTTTGATGCTACCACATTTGAGTACTGGGGTATGTTGCTGAATGGGGGAACGCTGGCTGTTTGTCCTACTGATGTAATATTGGCTTCTGCATCGTTGAAAGCGGCCATCGCTTCCATGAAGATCACGATGATGTGGTTTACGGCGGGGTTACTGAATCACCACGTAGATGAGGATATTACGGTGCTGGAGGGACTGCGAACGATCATTGCCGGAGGAGAGAAGCTCTCCGCTACTCACATCAATCTTATTCGGGAGTATTATCCCGGGCTGAAAATTATCAATGGCTATGGGCCTACAGAGAACACTACGTTTTCATTGACCTACTCTGTGGACCATATTTCGGGTAATATTCCGTTAGGCCGTCCGCTAAGTAACAGGACAGTCTATATACTGGACAAATATCAGCAGCCGGTTCCTATTGGAGTGGCCGGGGAGATTTATACCGGAGGAGAAGGCGTGTCGCCTGGGTATCTGCATTTGCCTGAGCAGACTGCCGGGCATTTTATTCCTGACCTGTTGGGCTGTGGGAGCGCGTTGTATCGCACAGGTGATATCGGCTACTGGCTTCCTGACGGGAATGTGATGTATATGGGACGCGTTGATGAACAGGTGAAAATAAGGGGATATCGTGTAGAACCAGCGGAAATAACCCATGCACTGCTGACGATAAAGGATATTACATCTGGTATTGTGGTGGCGCGGCAGAATGAATATGGGAAGAATGAGCTGATAGCTTATTTTGTAAGTCCGGTTTTACTGGATGGAGTATTTGTCAGACAGCAGCTATTGCATCAACTGCCTGGTTATATGATACCCGCCTATTATATGCAGTTGGATTCGCTTCCACTTACCTCCAATGGCAAAATAGACAAGAGGGCGTTACCGGTTCCTGACGCGAACAGTACGATGGCAGATGTTACGATGCCTCGAAATGAACTGGAAATAGCTATTGCCGGGATATGGCAGGAGCTGTTACATGTTTCTGTGGCTGGTATTTATGACAATTTCTTTGAGTCGGGCGGACATTCATTACTTGCTTCGAAATTCCTTTCTGCTATTCGTATGCGCCTGGGGCTTGACCTGAGGCTTCATGATATATTTGCAAATCCAACCATTGCACAGATAGCTGCATTGATACAGGGGAAACATTTTACCGCTGCAATTATCCCCCAAAGGGCAACTACGGCATCCCTGTCTTTTTCGCAGGAACGCATGTGGTTTATGGACCAGTTGGGCGTCAGTGAGCAGTTCCTCATACGCGCGAACTTCCGGTTAAAAGGAACCCTGCATCAGGAAGCCCTGAATATGGCGCTGAAGGAGCTCGTAAAGCGGCATCAGACTTTACGGACCATTATCCGGCAGGAGGAAGGAGGGCTCAGACAGTCCTTGCTGCCTGTTGAAGGATGGAGCCTGCAGGAAAAGGATATCCATGCGTTTGACCTCTCTGCCGACTACCTGTTCAGTGCAAGACTGCTGCAGGAAGACGAAGAGATGCATATACTGGCGGTGACTATTCATCACATTGCATTTGATGGTTGGTCTATAGAGATCATTTTACGGGAGTTATCTGAATTATATACCTGGTATGCCACAGGTAATGGTAGCTATCCGGAAGCATTGCCTGTACAATATATGGACTATGCTTTGTGGCAGCGGTCAGTTCCCTGCAGGGAGTCTTTAAAATTGCAATTGGCATACTGGAAAGAGCAGCTGAAGGATATTTCGCCCTTGTTATTGCATACTGACCATCCGAGACCGGCCATTCAAAGTACGAGGGGTGACGCAGTTACATTTGATATTCCCGGCGACCTGGCTCATGAGCTGGAACTTCTGGCAAACAGGGAAAAGGTTACCCCATTTATGCTGACGCTGGGTGCATTTAATGTACTGTTGCATCGATACAGCGGTCAGTCTGATATCTGTGTGGGAGTTCCGGTGGCGGGACGTTCGCAACCGGAATTACAGCATCTGATTGGCCTTTTTGTGAACGTTCTTCCCTTGCGTAGCGAGGTGTCGGGAGAATTTCCGTTTACTACGTACCTGGAACAGCTGAGTAAAACCGTGATGGAAGCTTTCGACAATCAGGAGGCGCCTTTCGAGCAGATAGTGGAGGCTGTGGTAAAGGACCGTGATATGAGCCGTCATCCTTTATTTTCCATCTCGTTTAGCTATGAGCAATATCCGGACATTTCCCTCTATGCAATGGATGGACTGGATATTTCACTGGAGCCTGTGAGGCAGACCACTTCTAAATTTGATCTGAGTCTGACGGTTATCAAAAGAGGTCCGGACGTTAAGGTGAGTATTGAATACTGTACCGATCTTTTTGAAGAGGAGACCATAGTCAGGTTGAAAGACCATTATATACAGCTGCTATATGCTATTACGGCAAGCCCTGATGCTAAAATAGGCATGTTGAATTTACTGACACCTGAAGAACATTTTGCGCTGACATCTGCTTATCAGGGTGAGACCACAGTACATTCCCGGGAAGAAGATATTATCGTGCTATTTGAAAAGCAGGTATCAAAAACCCCTGAGAAAACAGCATTAATAGTTGGAGAAGAGGGGCTTAGTTATGCCCGGCTTCAGGAGCAGGTCCATCAGCTGGCCAATTTCCTGATACAATCAGGTGTACGGCCGGGGCACCTGGTGCCTGTCTGTTTACCCCGGGGAGTTGATATGATCGTGGCTGTTCTGGGGATTCTAAAAGTGGGGGCTGCCTATGTGCCGATTGATCCGGACGGCCCCGCAGAGCGGATCAGTGAAATAATATCAGATACCCGTTCTAAGCTGATCATAGATCTCGCATTCTTCAATAGCAACAGGGATGGTATAAATGCTTGTAATACATCAAGTGCTGCAGCGGGCAGGGGGGATCTTGCCTATGTCATCTATACGTCTGGTACTACAGGAAAGCCTAAGGGGGTAATGATCTCTCATGAATCTCTGCTGAATTATGTGCTCACCTTCCGCGATTATTTTGCTATCACCTCCGCAGACAGTATACTGTTGCAGTCTTCAATCGTTTTTGACACCATGGTGGAAGAACTGTTTCCTGCACTGATCTGCGGTGCGACGGTGGTGATGGTTGTTGGAGGAGGCCGGGATGTATTTACAATACAACGATTTATTGAAGACGGCACGGCAACGATCTTAAGTACTACTCCACTGGTAATAGAGTGGCTTAACCGTAACCTGTCTGCTGTCGGGCAGTTACGGTACCTGATCAGTGGAGGAGATGTATTGCATGCATCCTATATCAGCAGGCTAAGGAATATGGTGCCTGTGGTGAATACTTATGGGCCTACAGAAACTACGGTGTGTGCAACTTACGGAAAGGTGCCAACTGACGGCGGGGGTATTACTATTGGAAGGCCGATTAATAACGTGCAGGTATATATTTTGGATGATTATAATAATCCTGTTCCGGTAAATATATCAGGGGAATTATGCATTGGAGGTATGGGAGTGGCCAGAGGATACCTGAATAATGACCCGCTGACGAGTGATAAATTTTTCGTGATAGGTGGGGTACGGTTTTACAGGACCGGTGATCTGGCCCGCTGGCTGCCGTCTGGTAATATAGCATACATCGGTCGTAAAGATGACCAGGCAAAGGTGGGTGGGTACAGAGTTGAAATGGAGGAGGTAAAGCAGGCATTGCTCAAAGTGGAGGGTATTGCCCACTGTGAAGTCACTGTGAAAAAAGACCATCATGGCCAACAGCGGCTGGTAGCCTATGTAGTCAGTGCCGGAAGATTTGATAAGGAGCATGTATTACGCCGGTTGCAGGCAGTACTACCGGTGTATATGCACCCATCCCTTTTTGTTCCGTTGCAGGTGATGCCGCTGAATGTCAATGGCAAGGTTGACCGCCGTTTGTTACCAGAACCGAACTTCGTCCAAACAGCTACCTATGTAGCGCCAAGAAATGAGACGGAGAAAGTGTTGGTCAGCATCTGGGAAGATATTCTCGGGACAACGCCGATAGGAGTGAATGACAATTTTTTTGAGGCCGGAGGAAATTCTATTAAGATCGTGGAGCTGGGGCAGCGTATCAGGGCCGAACTGGAGCTGGACGTATCCATAACGTTATTATTCCAATATCCGTCGGTCAGCCGGTTGTTGGACCATCTCTATCCTGAGAAGAGGGTCGCTGCTGCACTCTCTCCGACTGTTGATTCCGTTGAGCCCAAAGAAGATATTGCTATTGTCGGGATATCCTGTCAATTCCCGTTTAGTGAAGATTACCGCCAGTATTGGAATAATCTTGCCAGTGGCAGGGAGTTGATAACGCATTTTTCAGCGGAAGAACTTATCGCACAGGGAGTACCTAAAGACCTTGTAGAACGCGGGCAATATGTAAAGGCGGCATCTCTGATAGCCGGCAAAGAATATTTCGATAATGGTTTTTTCAAATACACCCCGGCGGAAGCAGCTGTAATGGATCCGCAGATAAGGTTGTTCCATGAGCATTGCTGGAGGGCATTGGAGGATGCAGGGCATGCAGGTGATACAGACAAGCAGCGCATTGGTCTTTTTGCTACAGCTGCTGAAAATATACATTGGAAGATTCTTGTTGACCAGCAGCAGGAGGAACAGATGATTGACAACTATACCAGACAGGTACTGGCAGACAGTCAGTTTGTAAGTTCAATGGTAGCATACAAGCTGAATCTGAGAGGGCCGTCCCTGTATGTTAACACCGCCTGTTCTTCGTCCCTGGCGGCGGTAGATTTGGCTTGCAGAAGTTTGCTAAACGGACAATGTGAGATGGCGCTGGCAGGCGGCGTTACTATCAGTTCTAACAGCAGGAAAGGTTATGTCTACCAGGAGGGAATGATCTATTCCCATGATGGACATTGTCGCACATTTGATAGTGAGGCCAATGGGACGTTGCCTGCGGAAGGAGTGGGGGTGGTCGTGCTGAAGCGACTTTCCGCGGCTATAAGGGACCATGATCAAATTTACGCGGTCATCAAGGGCAGTAACGTGAATAATGATGGTAATAATAAAGCCGGATACACGACGCCTGCTGTAGACGGTCAGGTGGCATGTATACAATCTGTGTATACTGCCACGGGCATTGATCCGCTTACAGTAGGATATGTGGAGGCGCATGGTACCGGAACACGATTGGGGGATCCTATTGAGATACGGTCGCTGTCCCTGGCTTTTGGCGTAAATAGTCCGGTGAAAAGTTGTGCGGTAGGATCCGTCAAATCCAATATGGGGCACACAGATGTAGCAGCAGGAGTTGCAGGTCTGATCAAAGCCACGTTGAGCTTGTATTATAAAAAGCTGGTGCCCAACCTGCATTTTAGTGTGCCCAATCCTGAAATAGATTTTGATTCCGGCCCATTCTATGTAAACACCCATCTACAGGATTGGAAGAAGAATGGGGACCATCCGTTGAGAGCAGGCGTTAATTCCTTCGGTATTGGGGGATCCAATGTGCATGTACTGCTGGAGGAAGCCCCTGTAACGGTAAAGGACACGCTGGTTAAGTCTCCCTTGCTTCTTACATTGTCAGCCGGAACGAGGAACTCGTTGCAGCAATACGTTGCAGATCTGAAAGCTTTTATAGCGGCTTATCCTGACACATCGCTGCCGGATATGGCTTATACGCTCCAGGCGGGAAGAAAACATTTCGATTACAGAAGCATGTTGGTGTTTCGTGACCGTACGGAGCTGCTGGCAGGGCTCAATGAGACGCTTGCCGTTACGCAGTCGAAACATCGGAAAGTAGTCTTGCTGTTTCCGGGACAGGGAGCGCAGTACGTTAACATGGGCAGACAACTGTACGAAGAACTCCCTGTGTTCAGGCAAATCATGGATCAGGGATTTAGTGTGTTAGCGCGGATTACAGGGGAAGATCTTAAATCGATCATTTATCCGCAGGAGAAAAATGATAGTATGTTGCTGGACCAAACTGCTTATACGCAACCTTTATTATTCCTGTTTGAATATGCGCTGGCCCGTTTGATCATGTCATGGGGAGTAGCGCCTTCCTGTATGATAGGGCATAGCATCGGTGAATTTGTAGCGGCTTGTATCAGTGGGGTATTTCAATTTGAAGACGCGCTAAGATTGGTATGCAGTCGGGGAGCACTGATGAACCGTTTACCCGGAGGAAGTATGATCAGTGTGAATATGACAGAAGAGGAAGCGCTCCCTCTTATCAACGGGGATATCAGTCTGGCATGCGTCAACGGAACCTCCCAGGTGGTGCTTTCCGGCCGGGAGGACGCTATGGGTGCCTTGTTTGAGCAACTTCAATCACAGGGCAGATCTGTGGTGAAATTGCATACCTCTCATGCTTTCCACTCTTCCATGCTGGATACGGTACTGGATGATTTCAGGGCGGTATTGAAGGAGGTGTCATTTGGTCGCCTTTCCTATCCATTTATATCTAATGTTACCGGAAAACTGATCACTTCGGAGGAAGCGGGCACTGTCGAATATTGGGTACAGCATATGAGGGGAACCGTTCGCTTTGCTACGGGTATTCAGACGCTGAGAACGTTGCATGAAGATGCTGTATTGGTGGAAGCCGGGCCGGGTCATACGCTTTCGGGGTTAATAAAACAGGACGGATGGAGCACAGATCCGATCACATTAAACTTAACCAGGCACCCAAGAGAACTGAAAGATGATATCACCCATCTGCATAAGAACGTCGGACTCTTATGGATGCATGGAGTAGCAGTTGACTGGGATGCTTTCCAGGGAGGAGTGGCGCATGCAAGGATTTCTTTACCGACCTATGCTTTTGAGAAGAACAAATTTGCGGCAGAAGGGGACCTGAAAGCACTTCAGGAATTCAGGAGAAGCAGGATCTCCGACAGAAGCAAACAGGAAGACTGGTATTACCAGATCCAATGGAAGAAAACGGCCTGGTTGAACCGCCGGAATTATTTACAGGAAGGCGCTGTGTGTGTATTGTTCGCAGAGCCTGATCAGGCGGGCGTATTACTCCGGGAGGGGTTGTCAGCATTGTCATTCCCCTATATATTGGTGGAGCCGGGACGGCATTATGAAAAGAAGACTGCCCGTCATTATATCATTAACCCGGCATCCGCGAAGGACTATAACCTGCTATTCAGGGATATCGGAGATTCACACGCTGTCGTAAAGGTTATTCATTTGTGGAATTACCGGGAGGAAACGGAAATAGCGGATAGTTGCGGGAATATTGGGTTCTATCAGACAGTAGGATATGAAAGCCTGTTGGAAATAGCCAGAAATATACCTCCGACAATCAGTGAGGTGCACCTTGATATAGTAGGGAACGGATGGTATAATGTACTGGGCAATGAGCGGATCCGTCCCGGAAAGGCCATGGCGTTGGCGGCAGTGAAGGTCCTGCCGAAGGAATTCAACCATATGAGCTGTAGGGCTATTGATATCTGTGATATGAGCCCTCTTTCTGTTGAATGCTTGCTGAGAGAACTGTTTTATGTAGCGGATGACCGGGAAGTGGCAATACGGGGCCGCCACAGGTTTGTTAAGTGTTTTGAGAAGGTGGTCACAAAAGATATCCATGCGAACGCTGTTCTCCGTCAACAGGGTACTTACTTTATCAGTGGAGCTACAGGGGCGATGGGACAGGCGCTGGCCGGGTTCCTGGCTGATCGTTACCAGGCCAATCTTATTCTTACCGGCCGGCAGGAGCTTCCAACTGCCTTTATAGCGGAGCTACAGCAAAAGGGTGCGTCCGTTTATTTTTTCAAATCCTCCATCAGCGACGTGAACCTCGTAGCTGAAGGGATAAAAAAAGGGGAGCTCCTTTTCGGACCTGTACAGGGTGTGATCCACACTGCCGGCGTGGGAGACTTTTCAGGAATTGTATACAGACGAAACAAAGACGATGACCAGCGGATCTTCGATCCCAAGATAAAGGGCACTTTATTACTACACAGCTTTTTTGAGAATCATGTCCTTGACTTTTTTGTAACCAGTTCTTCCCTGGCCGCCTCTTTAGGGACCTTTGGCCAGATTGGATACGTGGGGGCCAACTTGTTTCTGGATGCTTTTGCTGAGGAAAAACAATATTCCTACCCGGTTATCAGTATTGAATGGGATACTATCAGAGATGGAGGGATGGCGGTCAAAGCAACCAGTCATCTTAACGAAGGACACCAGAAAATGGCATTACGTTTTGGTATAGACACTGCTGAGATGATTAATGCATTCACTTTTGCATTACAAGCGCAGTTATCCACTATTGTTATATCAGCAGTAGATTTTCACCAGTCACTGGAAGAATCTGCGTCTGTGGTGGTGGCAGACATAGCAGAGGAGATATCCCTGGAGGTAAAGCGTATTAAAAGACCTGTAGGCCTTAGCAGGGAGTATGTGGCTCCTGTATCGGCTACAGAACAGTCCCTGGTCGACATGATCGGCCAACTGTTAGGGATTACCGGCGTGGGAACGGAGGATGACTTTTTTGAATTGGGAGGAGATTCTCTTAAAGCCCTGCTTGTATTAAATAAAATAAAGAAAGAATTCCAGGTAGATATCGGTATCAGAGATTTTTTCCTGCGAACTACTGTAAAGTTACTGGCGGCGGAAATTGATACGATCAGCCGGTTATTGGATAACAAGAAGAAAAAGACCCGTACCAGCAGAAAAATTATTTAAATATGGAAGAAATTAAATCATTGCTCATCCGGTTGCAGCAACAGAACATAGATATTAATTTGGCTGGACAGGACCTGGAGTTGTTGTTTGATGGAGATGATCTTCCGGATGAAGTGATGGAAGAGATCCGTGTGAATAAAAGCGCTATTGTAAATTTTCTCAAACAGCAGGAAGGGATAACAATCAGACATGCAGAGGAAAAGGAGTATTATCTGCTTTCACCGGCGCAGAAGCGTTTGTATTTTATCCAGCAGCTGGCGCCGGATAATACTGGGTATAATATTTCCATGGTGGTGAAGATAAAGGAACAGATCCCACTCGCAAATATAGCGGAAGCCTTCCGTAAGTTGATCCGGCGGCATGAGAGTTTCCGTACCTCGTTTATTACCATTGAAGGGGAGCCTTATCAGCGTATTCATGACCATGTTGATTTTAGTCTGCAGGAAGCTTTTCTGGACGAATCTGATATTGGTCAATATATAAAACAGTTTGTGAGGCCCTTTGACCTTGCCAGCGATATGCTGTTGAGGGCGAGTATCATACATGTCAGTAACGGAAGCCAGTTGTTGGTAATAGATATGCATCATATTATTTCAGATGGTATGTCTGACATGATTATTACCGGTGATTTTCTGACTATTCTCGAGGGGGGTAGTTTGTATCCGCTTAAATTTCAGTATAAGGATTATTCTGAGTGGATAAATAAACGTATTTCGCAGGGAGAATTAGCAGCGCAGGAGCGATATTGGATGTCGTTATATCAGGATGATATTCCCCTGCTCAGACTACCCGGGGATATGCGGCGTCCTGCTATTTTTACTGCGAAGGGAGATCATTATAGTTTTGTGCTGGATGAAGAATTGACTATCGGGTTGAAACAGCTGATGGTGACAGCGGGAGGAACGCTCTATATGCACATGCTTGCCATCATGAATGTGCTGTTCTATAAATATACCGGTCAGGAAGATATTGTTATCGGGAGCGTTGTGGCCGGGCGGCCTCACATTGATCTGCAATATATAGCGGGAGTTTTTGTCAATACGCTGGCTATGCGTAACCGGCCGGTGGGGACCAAGTCTTACCGGGATTTTCTCAACGAGGTGATCAATAGTAGCATTACTGCATTTGAACATCAGGATATGCAGTTTGATGATTTGGTCAATAAGTTACAGATTGAGCGGGATCCTGCCAGAAATCCGATGTTTGATATGAGCATAGTGGTGCAGGATTTCGGGGAGCAGGATACCGGGGAAGTAGAGGAGGTAGCGGAGTTTAACAGAATTACCTCCAAGTTTGATATGACCTTTTATGTCAGGGACCGCGGAGGAGTGATTCATATTGATATCCATTTCTACGCTGATTTGTACAGGAAGGACACTATTGAGAGAATGGCCGGGCACTTCAGGAAGATAGTCAGCGAAGTGGTGAAAGATTCTCAGTTGTTGTTGAAGGATATTAATCTGCTTTCTGTTATAGAGCGTGAGCAGTTACTTACGGTATTTAATGCTACAGAGAAGCATTTTGGGGGATGGGAAACTATTCCGCTTGTGTTTGAGGAGGTAGCAGGGTTGTTTCCTGACAGGATAGCACTAAGCGGAGCAGGGCGGGAATGGACTTACCGGCAGCTGGAGGAGGAATCAAACAGCGTGGCCAATTATCTGCTGGACTTTCATCAGGCAGGTATTGGAGAATTGATCGGTATCCACATGGATAAGTCGCCGTGGCAGATGATTGCGGTGTTGGGCATACTTAAAGCTGGCGGTGCCTATGTTCCGATGGATACTAACTGGCCGGAGGACCGGATAAAGTCGATCATCGACGATGCGGGTATCAGGATATTGTTGACAGATGGGGACATCACGGCAGAGAATCTGGCACAGTATAGTAAACGCAGACCGGGCAATAGGATTACCCGGGATGATCTGGCATATATCATCTATACATCCGGCAGTACCGGCAGACCTAAAGGGGTGATGCTGTCTCATGGCGGAGTGGTAAATATGGTACGCTCCCAGTGTCGCATCCTGGAAATGACGGCAGCGGACAGGGTTATGCAATTTGCCTCATTGTCGTTTGATGCGGCAGTATCTGAGATATTTATGGCCTTGTTTACAGGAGCGGTATTATGTGTGCCGGACCAGCAGCAGGTGAAGGACAAGGATAAGTTCATCGATTTTTTCAGCGGTAACGAAGTAACTGTATTGACATTGCCGCCGGCCTTTCTGGATATACTGTCGCCCGAAGAACTGTTGGGGCTGAGGTGTCTGATTACTGCCGGAGATGTAGCGGATGTGGATAAAGCAGTAGCCTGCTCGAAGTACTTTACCTATTTTAACGCGTACGGGCCTACCGAGTGTACGGTGTGTACCACCATGTATCAGGTAACGGGCAGGGAGAGGGGATGGAAGACGATTCCCATCGGTAAGCCTATTGATAATGTAACTGTTTTCATCGTGGATGACCAGTTGCAACCACTGCCTGTTGGCGCAGAAGGTCGTATCCTTGTTGGTGGCGGGGGGCTTGCCAGCGGCTATTTGCATCAGGCAGATATGACGGAACAAAAGTTTTTTCCATACTCCTTACATGATGGCAAATTGGTTTATGATACCGGAGACAGGGGGCGGTGGCTTCCGGATGGTAATATTGAATTTGCAGGCAGATCTGATGAACAGGTAAAGATCCGTGGGTACCGGGTGGAGCCCGGGGAGGTGGCAGCCAGCATCAAAGCGTATCCGGGAATTCAACAGGCGGCGGTGATCGTAATCGGGGAGCGGGAGCAAAAAGAATTGATAGCTTTCTATGTGGCCGATGCTGACATTGACCTCAGAAAGTGGTTATCCGGTTATCTGCCGGAATATATGTTGCCAGGTAGTTATTATCGGGTGAAGGAGATGCCGGTCAACAGTAGCGGAAAGGTAGACAGGAAGGCATTGATTGACTGGAGGGCGGCCAGGACCCGACATGAAATAGTAACAGCCAGGACACCAGCGGAGCAGCATCTGATAGCGGTGCTGGCAGAAGTGTTGGATATAAACACTGCTGCTGTGAATTTGGATGTTGACTTTTTTGAGTTGGGAGGGCATTCTCTGCGTGCTATCGCCCTGGTCGCCAAAATACATCAGGTATTCAACGTGAAAATTCCGCTTGACAGTATATTGCAGGCGAAGCAGATGCTGGAATTGGTCCCCCTGATAAGTACTGCCGGAAAAGCAGATTATTCCGCCATCCCTAAGGCTGGTTTCAGGGAACATTATCCCCTTTCTTCTGCGCAGAAGCGCTTGTATTTCATACAAATGCTGGATAAAGCGAATACCAGTTATAATATTCCCCAGGTGATGACTTTGTCGGAAGACTGGACCCGGGAGCAGATACAGACAGCATTTCGGCGGTTGATAGACCGACATGAAAGTTTCCGCACGTCATTTGTAATGTATCAGCACGAGCCTGTTCAGGTTATCAGGGAACAGGTGTTATTTAACCTGGACCAGAAAGAGATCGGGGAAGAAGAACTGGAAGCGGAAATTTTAAATTATATAAAACCATTTGATCTTTCCAGTGACCTGTTGCTACGTGGCTGTCTGCTTCGGGTGGGTGGAGTGAAGAACATACTGTTGCTGGATATGCACCATATCATTGCCGATGGCACCTCTGCAGTGGTACTGCTGGAAGATTTTTTGGCATTGATCGGTGACAGGGAGTTGCCTGTGCCCAGGCTTCAGTACAGGGATTTTTCCGAATGGCAGAATGGTCTGATAGCCAGTGGCGCCATTGAGAGGCAGATCGCATACTGGATGAAAGTGCTGGAAGGGGACCTGCCCCGTCTGCAATTACAGGCTGATTTCCCGCGACCTGCCAACTTCACTTTCAAAGGAGCTGATTATCGGTTTCGCGTGGAAGGGGAAAAGGCCATTGCATTTAAGGAACTGATAAAGCAGCATGGCGGCACTTTATATATGCACATGCTGACTTTGTTGAACGTGTTATTTTATAAGTACACGGCCCAGCCGAAAATAATTATGGGAACAAATATTGCCGGCCGGCCTCATGCAGACCTGCAGCGCATAGCCGGCATGTTTGTTAATACCCTTATTATGTGTAATTATCCTGAAAAGGGTAAGCACTACGATGCTTTTTTACAGGAGGTGATTCATAACAGTATTGCTGCATTTGAAAACCAGGATGTACAGTTTGAAGATCTTATTGAAAGACTTCAGGTAGAACGCGATCCTTCCAGGAACCCCGTTTTTGATATCTGTCTTATTGTGCAGAATTTTACGGAGCAACGTCAATCGGACAGCATTTATTATACGAATGCTACCGCTAAGTTTGACATGACCTTCTTTGTATATGAGCAGGAGGATGCCATAGAAATCAATATTGAATATTATAGCGATGTTTTCAGAAAGGAGACCATCCAATTGCTGGCGGGACATTTCTGTCAGGTGCTGGATACGATCATTCAAAAGCCGGATATCTGCCTGGGGGATATTGATATATTGCCACCGGCGGAGCGCCGGCAACTACTGGAAACGTTTAATAATAGTGATGTTGCCCATGGTAGTGCAGAAGACCTGGTAACGATGTTTGAACGGCAGGTAGGCCTGACGCCTGACAGCATAGCACTGCAATCCGAGGGGCGCTCATTCACCTACCGGGAGTTGAATGAAAGCGCCAATCAGCTTTCTCACTACCTTACCGGTCATGGGGTGGGGGTTAATACGGTTGTGGGCATCTATATGTCAAGGGGGCCGGAACTGATCATGGCAATCTGGGGCGTTCTTAAATCCGGAGCCGGGTATATTCCCATTGATACCGGCTGGCCTGAAAGCCGTATTGAAATGATCGTGAAGGACGCTGGCATACGGCTGCTCCTGTCCGGAAAGGACCATATTCGTGAGCTGCATCGTATGCAATGGAATTGTGAGGGGCTTACTACGTTTGTTTGTCTGGATACAGAGGATATCGACAGTGTGGAGGAGTCTTCCTCCAATGAAATGATGAATGCAAATCTCTGGAATTATGTGCGGGAGGTATCTTCTGATGAAATCGCTGCAGGTGGATGGAACAGCAGTTTTACCGGGTTGCCGTTTTCGGAAAAAGAAATGGACGAATATGCTTCAAACGCCTATGACAAGTTAAGTCCGCTATTACATCCTGAAAGCCGCGTCCTCGAAATTGGCTGTGCATCGGGTATCACCATGTTCAGGATCGCTCCGTTAACCGGTTTTTATTTTGGCACTGATGTATCTGAAGGAATGATCCGTGCAAATGAAGAAAAGGTAAGATCAGCAGGACATAAGAATATCAGATTGGGATGTTATGCAGCACATGAAATCGGCTCAATAGACACAAAAGCATTCGACCTGATCATCCTGAATAGTGTGATTCAATCCTTTCATGGCCATGCCTACCTGCATAAGGTCATCGTGCAGTGTATGGCGTTACTGGGAGAAAAAGGTCATCTGTTTATTGGAGATGTTATGGACCTGGATACAAAATCGGGAATGATTGAGGAACTGGAGAAGTACAAGCGGGAGCATCCGGGGGCACCAACAAAAACAGATTTTTCGTCAGAGTTATTCCTGTCAAAAGCATTCTTTGATGATCTGCAGGCGGAGTATCCTTTAATTGAAAGTGTTACTTTCTCAGATAAAATCCATACAACAGAAAATGAGTTGACACGCTACCGTTATGATGTGTTGCTTCATGTCAATAAATCGAAGTCCCGGGAAACGCCCGTTGTCCGGCCGAAGAAATATCGGCATGATTTGTCCGTGATCAGACATTATCCTGTTTCCAATCCGGGAGTGATACGTGATCCGGAAGGAATTATTTATACGATATATACTTCCGGTACTACAGGTATTCCCAAAGGAGCAGTTGTCCGATACCGGAATTTCGAGAATCTGATGCAATGGTTCTGTAACGACTTCTCGATAAATGAAAGAGATACGTTTCTCTTCGTTACTTCCATCGGTTTTGACCTTTCCCAGAAAAACCTGTACGCAGCCCTCATACGGGGCGGCAGGCTGGTATTGTCTGGAAAAGATAATTTTGATGCTTTTAGGGTCTGTTCGGAAATTTCCAAATATGCGGTCACCCAGCTGAACTGCACGCCGGGGATGTTTTACCGGTTACTGGAGGAAAGTGAAACAGACCAATACGACCGGTTGCGCTCTTTGCGAAAGGTATACCTTGGCGGGGAACCGATCAATATGATGAAATTGATGCCGTGGTATGGGGCACCAGATTGTTTGGCTACTGTTTATAACACCTATGGACCAACGGAGTGTACAGATATCTGCCTTAGTCATGTGGTCGACAGGGAAAAGGATATCGTATCAGTACCGTTGGGTAAACCGGTTTACAATTGTTTTATTTACATACTTAATGAAGATCAGCAATTATTGCCGGTGGGCGTATGTGGTGAGATCTGTATAGGAGGAGCGGGTGTTGGAGGTGGATACATTAATCGGTCTGCGCTTACAACAGAAAAATTTATTGATCATCCCTTTAACCCGGGTGAGAAATTATATAGAACAGGTGACCTGGGCAAGTGGCAGCATGATGGTACCGTGGCTTTCATCGGCCGGGTAGACGATCAGGTAAAGGTGAGAGGCTTCAGAATAGAGTTGGGCGAAATTGAGAAAGGGCTACTGCGATATCATGGTATCAGGGAATGTGTGGTCCTATCCCTAAAAGAGGTGGATAATCAGCAAATATGCGCTTATTATGTTGCTGACGGGATAATCAGTCATCAGGTGCTATCGGACTTTTTGTCCCTGTCCCTGCCAGATTACATGATTCCTGCCTATTTCATCAGGATTGATGCGATTCCTCTTACAGGGAATGGTAAGGTCAATAAAAAAGCCTTGCCGGCGGTCGGACATGAACGACGGGAGATGTATGTGGCGCCCGCTAGTGCTACAGAACAAATGTTGACGGAGGTGTGGTCCGGAATCCTGGGCCATCCGGTGGAGACGATCAGCACGAATGATAGCTTTTTCCTTATAGGAGGGCATTCACTGCGTGCGGTAGTGCTGGTAACGCATATTCATAAAACCTTCAATGTGCGTCTGCCCCTGAAAGATATGTTCATGCTACAGACTATCAGGAAACAGGCTGCTGCGATCGATGCTGCTTCCAGGGCTGATTTTACTACAATGGTAAAGGCTGAAAAAAGCGCATATTATCCTTTATCCTCTGCACAAAAAAGGCTGTACTTTATACAGCAGATGGATACCGGCAGCACCAGTTATAACATGCCGATGGTGCTGAGATTACAACCCGGCTGCCCGATAGATAAGATACCTTCCGTATTTCAGGCCTTAATAGAAAGGCATGCCAGCTTCCGTACCAGTTTTATCCTTGTTGATAATCAGTGTTTTCAGCGGGTGTATGAACACATCGATTTTCAATTGGAGCAGGTGGCACTGCAGGAAGAACAGGTGCCATCCTTTGTCCGTAGTTTTATCCGCCCCTTTGATCTTGGTAAAGATGTGTTGCTTCGTGCCTGTCTTATAACCGTAGAAGGGCGATATCATGTGCTGGTGGCCGATATGCATCATATTATATCAGACGGTACCACAGGGACCATCTTGGCGGAAGATTTTCTTTCCTTACTTCAGGACAGACCGCTCTCTCCGTTGAAATTCAGTTATGTCGATTATTCCGCGTGGCAAAATCAACTGATGATTTCCGGAGAGATAAGCAAACAGGAGGAGTATTGGAAGAATTTGCTGGCCGGTGAGATACCTCGTTTATACCTTCCCACCGACTTTAAACGTCCTTCGGTATTTACTTTCAGGGGAGACCGGTGTAGCTTCAGATTTGAAAAGGAAGTGCTGGACAGGTTAAAGGCACTGAACGCCGGTAAGGGAGGAACCTTATATATGAATGTGCTGGCACTGCTGAATGTGTTGCTGTTCAGATATACGGGGCAGTCCGATATTATTATCGGCACAGGTATCGCCGGGCGTCCGCATGCTGATCTGCAGCATATTGCCGGTATGTTTGTCAATACGCTGGTAATGAGAAACAAGCCAACAGGAGATAAAACCTTTTCGACCTTTCTGCACGAGGTAATCAACAACGCTATTGAGGCGTTTACTAATCAGGATGTACAATTCGAGGACCTGGTAGACCAATTGCAGGTGGTGCGTGATCCGGGCAGGAATCCGTTGTTTGATGTTTCCATGGTGGTCCAGAATTACGAAAAACCAAGAGAGAAGCTCCTGGAAAACAATAAGAACTGGATTGCTTCCGCTGATGATCTTTACAGGAGTGAGACATCCAAGTTTGATATAACCTTTTTTGTACACGAAGAAGAGGACAGCATAGATTTCATTGTAGAGTATTACACGGACATATTCAGGAAGAGCACTATTGAGCGGCTGATCAGCCATTTCAAAAATCTTGTGGAGGTAGTGTTGAATGACCCGGATATCCCATTGGGAGAAATAAAACTCTATGATGAAACAGAAAAAGAGCAACTTCTTTTTGAGTTCAATGATACGGTAGTTGTTCCGGAAATTACTTCAACGCTGCCGGCGTTGTTTGCCGGGCAGGTAATTAAAACACCTGACCGAACAGCGCTGATGATGGGGCCGGTGGTATTGACCTATCGGGAGTTGGACAATGCAGCTAATCAGCTGGCCCACTATCTTATAGGTCAGGGGATAGGCAATAATGACAGAGTGGGTATCTATATAGACCGATCTATAGAACAGATGGTGGCGCTACTGGGCATCTTAAAGACGGGCGCGGCTTATGTACCGCTGGATACTGCACTTCCGGAAGAAAGAGTCAGGACCATCATTAACGACGGAGAGATGAGCGTATTGGTTTCTCAGAAGAAGATGAACAGGGAACTCAATCGTTTATTATGGAGTTGCAGTTGTCTTAAAAGGTATCTATGTATCGACAGTGACCAGGTACATCTGGAACAAGAGTCTACCCTGAATGCTGCTATGAGCACCGGTTTATGGGAGTTCATAGGAGAAACGGCTGTAGATGATATCAGTGGCGGGGGATGGGTGAGCAGCTATACCGGCCAACCCTTTACAAGAACCGAAATGGATGAATATGGGGATAATGTCCTGGAAAAGGTGTTGCCATTAGTTTCTCCTGACAGCAGGGTCCTGGAAATAGGCTGCGCGTCCGGAATCACCATGTTCCGCGTGGCGCCACATGTAGGATTATATTACGGTACAGATCTGTCCGGTGCTATTATAGCACGAAACAAGAAGCTGGTACAGGAACGTGGGATCAATAATATTCGTCTGGATGTGATGTCTGCAGATCAGATTGATCAAATTGACGGGAAAAAATTCGATCTTATTATTATCAATAGCGTCATACAGTCGTTTCACGGGCATAATTACCTGCGTCAGGTACTGGAGAAGTGTATTACCCTACTCGACGATAAGGGATATCTGTTTGTCGGGGATGTTATGGACCAGGACCTGAAAGAGGCCCTTATGGAGAGTTTGATGGAATTCAGACAGGACAATCCGGATAAGGGCTATCACACAAAACTGGACTTTTCTTCCGAGTTGTTTCTCCCCAGGGATTACTTCAGAGACTTACAGGCTGTTATACCGGGCATTGCTGAATTATCCTTTACTCCTAAAATACACACAACAGCAAATGAACTGACCCGCTACAGGTATGATGTGCTGATCAGCATCGATAAAACTAAGGAAGCAGCCAGAGCTGAAAGGATCAAGTTTCAGGATGACAGGTCCGTATTGATGTTGTTTCCGACGGATCCTCCACTTTATAACCCGGCCCCCAAAGATATTGCTTATGTAATATATACTTCCGGTACTAGCGGTAAGCCCAAAGGGGTGGAGATCAGGCACGACGGAGTTGTTAATCTCATCCAATATCAGTTGCAGGTATTTGGCATATCGGATGACGAGAGGATATTACAATTTTCGACGCTCAGCTTTGATGCGTCTGTTGAACAGATATGGCTTGCCTGGTTGTCAGGAAGCACCCTTGTGCTGGTAGACCGGAGCACGATGCTTGATCCTGTTCTGATGCAGGCCTATATCAGGGAGCAGCAGATCACTCATCTTCATGCAGTGCCGATGTATTTAAATAGCCTGGACTATCAGGGGTGCACTTCTCTCCGAAGAGTGATCAGTGGCGGTGATGTTTGTCCTCCTTCCTTATTTCAGAAATTGCGCGGTATCCCGTTGTATAATGAGTATGGCCCTACAGAAACAACTGTCACCTCTATTGAAACCCTCATGGGGGCGGACACAGGTCATATAGGCCGGCCTGTCAGGAATACACAGGTCTATATACTGGATAGTAGTCAGCGGCTGCAGCCTATTGGTGTTCCTGGTGAACTATGTATCAGCGGGGCGGGGATGGCAGCAGGATATCTGCGTGATGAACCACTTACCCTTCAGAAATTTATCCCGCATCCGTTCCGGCCCGGAGAATTGTTGTACCGCACGGGAGACAAGGCCCGTTGGCTGGAGGATGGTAATATTGCCTTCCTGGGGCGCCTGGATGAACAGGTGAAGATCCGTGGATTCAGGATCGAGCCGGATGAGATCGTGAAGGTGGTATTGACTTATGGCGGGGCGAAAGAGGCGGTGGTGGTAATGTATGGAGCGGGAGATGATCGTTATTTATGTTGTTATGTGACGGGATTGAAAAGCGAAGATATTGATCCGTTAAGGAGATATTTAGCAGTAAGGCTACCTGAGTATATGATACCCGGTCGCTTTGTGAGACTAGAACAGTTCCCGCTTACCATTACGGGTAAAATAGATCATGCGCACCTGCCTGATCCCATGATGGAAGCCAGGAAGGACATTGTTGGCCCGGAAGGGGAAACAGAGTGGAAGCTGGCGGCTATCTGGTCTGAAATTCTTGGTGTACGCACAGATATGATCAGTGTGAATGACAGCTTTTTTGAGCTGGGTGGGCACTCTCTGAAGGCTACTGTATTGGTGGCAAATATTCACCAGGAATTCAATGTGAAGATCCCGCTCGCTACTATTTTTATGCATCCCACGATCAGGGAGATCGGACATGAGATAAACGGAAGAGATGCCAGTCATTATTACGCGTCTTTGCCGGTGCAGCCTCTCAGGGATGTGTATCGTGCCTCTGCTGCACAGGAACGCTTTTATATTCTTCAACGACTGGCGCCCGACAGCAGTGCATATAATATGCCGATGTTTATGGACTTGCCGGCTGAAGTGGGTGTAATGGCAGCGAGACAGGCGATCCACCAGTTGATCGCACGGCATGAGATATTACGCACCTCCTTTGAAATGACCGCTGGCGGATTAGTGCAGCGGGTACATCAGGAAACAAAGATCAGCCTGCCTGAATATCCTGATATGGCAGCGGTGCCGGCAGACTTTATCCAACCTTTCCTGCTGAATGAAGCGCCATTGATCAGAGCGGCATATGTCAGTGGAAAAGGACTGCTGATAGATATGCACCATATTATTACGGATGCAATGTCCCAGCGTATACTTGAAACAGAATTGAAACGGTTGCTGGCAGGTGAAGCACTATCCCCCGTAAGGCTTCAGTACAGGGATTTTGCAGAGTGGCAACAAAGTGATGCACAGCGGGAATTAGTGGCGAAGCAGTTGGACTATTGGGAAAATGTTCTTTCCGGTCCATTACCCAGATTACATCTTCCGACAGATAAACCCCGTCCTGCATTGCATGACTACAGTGGCGCAGGGGTTAGTTTCAGCATTGATCCGGCTGCCCTGAAGCAATTTGCATCGGCGCATAACATGACGCTTTACATTGTATTGATGGGTGCTTTCCAGTTGCTGTTGTCGAAAATAACCGGACAGTCGGATATACTCACTGGTACGCCCGTGGCGGGAAGAAGGCATGCTGATCTGCAGGCGGTAACAGGTCCCTTTGTTAATACGCTGGTGGTCCGCACCATGCTGAAGGGAGATATGTCCGTGAGTGATTACTATCGTATGGTCAGGGATAATATTTTACAAGCATTAGACCATCAGGAATATCCCTTTGAACTCCTTGTTGAGAAGTTGGTAAAGGAGAAGGACATCAGCCGAAATCCGATTTTTGATGTAATGTTCAATCTGTTGGAGAGTGAGCAGGGGGGAGGGACCAGAGACGAGTACACACATGAGAAACGTATCTCCAAATTTGACCTGTCATTAATGGCGATAGCACATCCGGACAGAATTGTTTTTGAGCTTTCCTATAGCACTGCATTATTTAATAAAAGTACCATCGACAGGCTGGTCGCCTGTTTTGAACGACTGCTGGAACAGTTGCCATCGCAGGGATTAAGCAGTATTTCGTCTCTTGATATACTTTCCGTTGAAGAACGGGACAAGCTATTGTTATCGTGGAATAAACAGCCCGGACATTCATATGAGAAGGAAAAGACCATTTCCATGCTTTTTGAAGAGCAGGTGGCACGGACCCCTGAAAGGACGTGTGTGGTCTATGAACAGGAAAGGCTGACTTTTGCAGAAGTAAACGCACGTAGCAATCAGTTGGCTAATATATTAAGGCAAAAGGGTATAGGAAGGCAGCGTATGGTAGGGCTGCTGTTTGAAACCGGCCCGGATATGATTATTGCTATGCTGGCCGTAATGAAGGCAGGGGCAACCTATGTACCGATTGATCCCTCACTTCCTCCGGGGCGTATAGCATTGATATTGAAAAATGCAGGTGCAGTGCTGCTCCTATCTGACTCAGATGAAACCCCTGAGGGATTCCCTTTATTGAAGTTGTCAGCCAACGTGTATACGGGAAATTATGATAACCTATTGTCTGACACCATATCATCAGATCCACTGTATATCATATTTACATCCGGTACTACTGGTCAGCCTAAAGGGGTCATGATCAACCATCAGAATGTCCACAACTACATTAACTGGCTGAAAAGCACCATACATTTTGATCGGGACAAGACTGCCCTGGTGAGCTCCTATGCGTTTGATCTTGGATATACCGTGATATATTCTGCTTTGTTGTGCGGTAATGAATTACACCTGCTAAAAAGAGAAAAATATCTCTCCCCTGAGCACCTTGCTGCATATATCTGCGAGCAGGGAATCACCTACCTCAAGATGACGCCTTCGCTCTACTCCGTACTTGCAGGAGCATCTTTGTTCCGGGAAGCGATCAGGCAGTTGAGAGTGGTGCTGCTGGGAGGAGAGATGATCCAGCCTTCCTTCGTGGAGCAGTCATTGTTGTTGAATCCGGCTGTGCAGATTGTTAACCACTATGGACCCACGGAGGCCACTATTGGCTGTATTGCAGCATTGATTACGACTGATAACATAACGGAATTTCTGCGATGTGTTACCATTGGGCGTCCAATTTTCAACACAGACGCTTATATCCTGGGAGACGACAGGTGTCTGTTGCCGCCGGGAGCTGTCGGGGAGCTATACGTGAGTGGAGATGGTTTGTCAGCGGGTTATTGGGGGCAACCGGAACTGACGGACCGTTATTTCATTGACCATCCGTTCCATCCTGGCAGCAAAATATATAATACCGGAGACCTTGCCTCATTTGCTCCGGATGGCAAAATCCTGTTACACGGAAGAAAGGACCAGCAGGTAAAGCTAAGAGGGTACCGGATAGAGCTTCATGACATAGAAACCGCCCTGATCAGCCATCCGATGGTAAAAGAGGGAGTGGTGATATTACTGGGAGCAGGTGCTGACAGTTTCCTCTGTGCTTACGTGAAGGCTGATGGCGAGGTCACAGCGGCGGAGTTGAAAGTTTTTCTACAGGCTATATTGCCCGATTACATGATTCCCGGCAAATATGTATTCCTGGATACTATACCATTGACCCATAATGGAAAAGTAGACAGGTGGGCCTTGCCCGCACCGGAAATATCGCTGGAAGAGTACGAAGCTCCGGAGGGAAAGGAAGAAACAGGACTGGCAGAAATCTGGGCAGAAGTATTATCGGTTCCGCCGGGCCAGATAGGACGGCATGCCAGCTTCTTTGCATTGGGAGGAAATTCTCTTAACGCAATTCATATGATCACTAAAGTCGGGCAGGTATTTGATACAACGCTTAGTATCATAGAAGTTTTTAAACACCCTGTGCTTAAAGACCTGGCTAAGCGCTTGCCGGGTTTGGATCAGGCCTTTTTGGAAGCTATCGACGGATTATCCGACGAAGAGCTGGAAAAGCTGCTGCTTGGAGATTAACATAAACCCTTCACTCAACACGATTCTCTAAAAAACTTATATGAGATTATTCAACATACTCCCCGTCGGTATCCGTAGGTCCATCAAAGGCCAGCTGGCTGATACAATGGAAAGGATCATTTCCCGTGGCCTTCAGCCGGAGCAGCGTTTTTTTCTCGAAGAGCGGCATTTGCAGAACTGTACTTTCATCAGGAACAGGGAGGAGATGTTGCATTGCATGCCATCAAATGCTGTGGTAGCTGAGATAGGTGTATTGCACGGAGATTTTGCCTCAGAGATACTGCAGAGAAGTCATCCTGAAAAATTATTCCTGATCGACTCGTGGGAGCGCGAGTTCAGTAGGTTAAAAAATGAGGTAGCACAAAGATTCAAAACGGAAATAGGCGCAGGGGTAGTCGAAATCGTACAGTCTAATTCCATCAAAGCGCTTAACAGTTTTCCGGACCATTTCTTTGATTGGGTCTACCTTGATTCAGACCATTCTTATCCATATACCCTGGAAGAGTTAAAAGTGCTTGATAGAAAGATAAAGCCATCGGGCATTATCTGTGGAGATGATTATACGATGGGTGTATGGTATATATGGAATTCATTTGGGGTGATCCAATCTGTCAATGAGTTCTGTATTAGCCATGATTATGAGCTGGTATATTTTGCACTGGCGCCTGGCATGTTCAATTCTTTTGCAATCAGAAAAATTAAAAATTAAAGTATGGGCGCTGTTGATGTGGCATTTAACCTTCTGCCCAAATATGTAAGGTTGTTGACAGTACATAAGCTGGCCAAAAGAATTTCCCGGAAATATTATAAAGACCTACCTCAGCCAAGGGTCTTTCTGGAAGAAATACATATCCGGAACTGTCGTTTCCTCCCTGATCGTTCGGCATTGGTCCGTCATCTGCCGGAGAATGGGGTGGGGGCACTGTTAGGCATAACAGACAAGGCATTTGCAAAGGAAATAGTGAGCCATGGTAACATTAAACAGCTGTTTCTGCTGGATCAGAGAACAGGCCCGAAGTGGCAGGAAGAGATGAAGCAGGTATTTCCCCGAGAAATAGAGAGTGGTAGCGTGCAGCTGGGGGCCTACGGAGAGGGCGAAGCCGGGGAGTTTGCGGATGGCTTTTTCGATTGGGTGTACATCGATACGGGAGGTGCTTATCAAAGAATGAAACAGGAGCTGGAGGTGCTGGACCGTAAGGTGAAAAACGGAGGATTAATTTGTGGGGGCAGATACACTACCGGTGAATGGAAAAAATGGTTCAAGTTTGATACGATTGAAGCGGTGAACGGATTTTGTGTAGAAAAAGGATATGAGCTGTTATTTTTTGTACAGGCTCCCGACATGATGTATTCATTTGCACTGAGAAAACTATCCTGAGTATGGTGACATGCTGTAAAATATGTGCCAATACCGAGCGCAACGTCTTATATGCTGCCCGTGAAATGATGTTTGGTTACAGGGATACCTTCAGCTACTTCACCTGTGGCAATTGCGGTTGCCTGCAAATAAAGGACGCCCCTGCGGAATTGGGAAAATATTATCCGGAAAACTACTATGCTTTTACGCCGCTGAAGGATACTACGCCCGGGCCTGTTGGATGGAGATACAACCGTTTGAAAGACCGGGTCCGATGGTTTTTTACGCCCTATAAAACCACCAAAACCGACTATTGGCTGCATTATATCCGGCACCTGGGCATACAACGAAACGTAAAGATACTGGATGTGGGATGTGGTTCCGGGCAATGGCTTTTTAAACTACGCTCCCTTGGATATCAGTACCTGACTGGGGTGGACCCTTTTATTCCATCCGACCTGTTTTATGAAAATGGGATCAGGATATTCAAAGCTGATCTTTCGGGTATAGAGGGCCGGTTTGACTTTATCCTGTTAAATCACGCTTTTGAGCATATGACAGCGCCCCTTGAAGTAATGCGTCAGTTAAAGGAGCATTTACAGGATAACGGATTGTTGATGATCAGAATCCCTGTCTACCCTTCTTTTGCATGGGAGGAATATAATGTTGACTGGATACAGTTGGATGCGCCCAGGCATTTTTTTATCCATTCGGAGCAGAGTATGTCCCTGTTGGCTATGCAGACCGGGTTGGAGATAGAGAGAATCGTCTATGATTCCACAGCATTCCAGTTCTTTGGGAGTGAGGGATACAAACAGGACCTCCCCCTGATACGTGAGCCTGGCAGAGATTACCCGGTACTTTATAAAAGGGAATTTAAGAATATGGTCAGAAAGGCAGCCCGGCTCAATAAGGACAGGAGAGGTGATCAGGCCTGTTTTTTCATAAGGAAAAAAATGAATAGCTAATGAGAATCTTGTTAACCATGAACGTTCCTTATAGCCGCGTGTCGGGAGGAGCAAATAAGTCTAACAGGGCGCTGTGTGAAGAGTTGCGCAGGCGGAACGTGGACGTAGTGGTCGTAGCTCCCGCATTTTCTGTCCCGGATAAGCATACGCCCGCATCGCTGTTGGAAGAGATGAGACTTGCCGGTATTAATGTTGACATCTTTCCAACTCATTATACTTACCTGATAAATGGCGTTGAAATACATGCTGTAATACAATCGGATAGTCTGCCCGAAGTGTTGACGCAGGTAAGCAGTGGTTTTAATCCCGACTGGATTTTTGTTTCTTCAGAAGATCCTTCTCAGTTGTTATTAAAGACAGCTTTGAAGGTGAAGCCGGACAGCGTAGTTTACCTCGCACATACGCCTCAGATGCTGCCCTTTGGGCCTCAGAGCTTATATCCCGGTAGTAACAGAACGGAGCTTATCAGCAGAGCTGTCTTGACGGTTACCATCAGCAGATTTGTAGCAGATTATATCCGGCAATACAGTGGCCGCGAGGCGATGGTGTGCCACCCGCCTCATTATGGACGTGGTCCATTCCATAATCTGGGATCTATTCACAACTCCTATGTACTGATGGTAAATCCATGTCAGGTAAAAGGACTGGAAATCTTAACCGGGTTAGCAGCAGCCGCGCCCACGCGCACATTTGCGGTGATACCCGGATGGGGAACTACTCCCCGGGATTTGAGGCGGATGGAGGAATTTCCCAACATTATTTTCCTGGAGAACACAGCAGACCTGGATGAACTGTTTAAAAAAGTGTCGGTGCTGCTAATGCCCAGTATATGGGAGGAGGGCTTTGGAATGATCGTTGTGGATGCCATGCTGAGAGGGATACCCGTAATATCCAGTGACCGGGGAGGCATTTCGGAAGCCAAACAGGGTACCGGCTTCCAGATACCTATACTGCCCGTCAGGAGATTTTTGAATGAACACGATGAGCATGAATTTCCCGTGCCGGACATCCCCCCGCAGGACATTGTTCCATGGCTGGCAGCACTGGATGAATTGCTGGGAAATGAGCAGGTTTATGCACGGGAGTCCCACCTTTCCTGGGAAAGGGCGAACGCATTTAATGCCGGTTTGGATGTATCTCCCCTGCTACAAAAACTGGAAAGTTATTCCAGGAGAAAAAAGGTAAACCATCTTACTGCTGAACAAAAGAAGGCCCTTCTACAGAAATTAAACAACAGAAAATCCATATTGCCTGTTGAAAAGCGGGAATACTATCCCGTATCATACTCTCAGCGGCAGATGCTGTTGTTGGATGAAATTGCTACCGGATTTTATGGTTCAATACTTGGTAAGACCGTCGCATTTAGCGGTGCGCTGGACCTGGCAGCATTAAGAAAGGCTGTTGCAGCGCTGATCAGCAGACATGAGTCCTTACGTACACAGTTTATAAAACGGGAGGGAAACTATTGGCAGCAGGTTATTGATCCCGTACTATTCCCGCTTGAAATAGATCGTGAAGATCGGAAGGAGAAGATTATTCATGCTGTTCTCCATGAAAGATTTGACCTGGGTAAAGCGCCATTGCTGAGAATGGGCCTGATACAAACAGGGGATGGCAGTTATCTGTTGACGTTTGCCATGCATCACATTATAAGCGATGGGATCTCTCTGCACGTGTTTATTGCTGAACTGCTTCAGTTGTATGGAGCATATAGCAAAGGCCAGTCTTTGGCATTGCCGCCATTGAAGGTCCAATATAAAGATTACGCATGCTGGCAGCACTCCGATATAGCAAAGGAGAAATTAGCCGCTTCAGGAGAATTCTGGCATCAGGTATTAGCGGGTGAGTTACCGGTCATTAATCTGCCTTACGATTATCCACGCCCGCCTGTAAAGACGTTCATCGGTAAAAGTGTGTCATTTAGCTATTCTCCGCAACGTTTCGGGCGTGTGAAGACACTGAGTCAGGAGGCTGATACCAGCCTTTTTATCACATTGTTGTCGCTGGTAAAGATTTTACTGTACAGGTATACCGATCAGGATGATATCATCGTGGGTATCCCTGTTTCGGGAAGAAAGCAGGAAGAACTCACACAGCAGATCGGGTATTATATCAATATGCTGCCTGTGAGGACCAGTATCGATGGCGGGGCATCCTATTCCGGATTTCTCAGTGATCTGAAGGCCCGCTGCATAGCGGCATATCAGCATGAAGATTATCCTTTTGACAAGCTGATTGATGAGCTGCTAGACAAACGGGATACCAGCAGGTCACCCATATTTGATGTAATGGTATCAATGAGCATAGATGAGTCAGCAGCCAATACCGTTACCACCTCTGTTTTCGATGATATGACAGCAGTGCCTATAGATGATGGTTGGGTAGGCAGCTCACACGACCTGGCATTTATTTTTTCCGGGCAGGACTTTTTTATCACCTATAATGTGGCCTTATTCAACGAAGAGAAAATAAACCGGATGGGTGTCCATCTGTTGCAGATACTGGAGCATATAACAGATGACCCGGACGTACTACTGGACAAGATAAACCTACTGACCGCTGAAGAGCAGGAAAAGCTGCTCGCCTTCGAGCCAGCTGCTTATGAGCCATTACTATTGCATCAACGATTTGAGCAGATGGTGGCCATTTATCCGGGAAACGTGGCATGCAGGTATAAGAACACCACAATTACCTACGCAACGCTTAACAGTTGTGCCAATCAGATAGCACACGTTTTAAGACAAAAAGGAATAGGGAGAGATAAAGTAGTGGCCGTTGCCGGAGAGCGTTCCATTGAAACCATTATCGGTATACTGGGTGTGCTGAAGGCGGGCGGGTGTTATTTGCCTGTTGATATGTCGTTGCCTGTGTCCAGGATCAGTTACATGGTTGAGAACAGCGAATGCATGCTGTTACTCGCTGCCGGTGATCTAAGAGGCTCTCTGGGATGGGATGTTTCTTTTGAGATAATGTGGATCGATGACACTTTATCACAAAATGTTGGTAGGGATAATCCCGAAAATATCAATACGCCGGACGATCTGGCATATATTATTTATACCTCTGGTTCAACAGGTAAACCTAAAGGTGTAATGGTACAGCATAGTAATGTAAGCCGACTCTTTTTTTGTGAAAAAAACCTGTTTGATTTTAGTGCCAGTGATAAGTGGACGCTCTTTCATGCGCTGAATTTTGATTTTTCTGTCTGGGAAATGTATGGTGCATTATTGTTTGGAGGTGAGCTTGTCATTGTGCCGAAGGAACTGACGGTTGACCCATCAGGATTTATGTCGTTGCTTATCGGCGCACAGATCACGGTGCTGAACCAGGTCCCGGGGGCCTTTTATCATCTGGAGGAGGCGGATAAAGCAGGTGCCGGCTTACGGTCGTTGCGCTATGTGATCTTTGGTGGTGATGCGCTTCAGCCAGGCAGACTAAAACATTGGTTTGATAAATATCCCTCACTACGTATGGTGAATATGTACGGTATAACGGAAACCACTGTTCACGTTACTTTCCGGTTGATATCCGAAGAGGACATAAAAAATGGTAAAAGCGTCATCGGTAGCGCTATTCCCACCCTTCATACCTATGTGCTGGACCGCCATCAGCAATTACTTCCCGTTGGTGTTCCGGGAGAATTATATGTAGGCGGCGCCGGGTTGGCCAGAGGTTATTGGGGTGATCCCGAAATGACAGCGAGGAAATTTGTTCCACACCCTTTTATGAAAGAAGAACGATTGTACCGGTCGGGAGACCTGGTATGTGTCAGGGAGGACGGCCTGCTGGACTATCTTGGCCGTATAGATCATCAGGTGAAGATCAGAGGATTCAGGATAGAGCTGGATGAGATCAGATACCATGCAGAGCGTAGTGAGATGATAAAAGAAGCTGTGATAATGGTAAAAACCGCTGAAGATGGAGATACCTATATTTGTGCGTATGTTGTTCCCGCCGACGGTGTGGATGATTGCGAAACGATGCTGCGTTCCTTCCTTTCCCGGCAGTTGCCCGCGTACATGGTCCCTTCTTTTATTATTCCCATCGATAAAGTGCCGCTGACGGCTAATGGAAAAACCGATCAGCGGATATTGCCATTACCTGTGCCGGTGAAGAAACGGGAGGTAACACCGCCGGCTAACCCGCTGGAGGAGCAACTGATGGATATTTGGAAGCAGGTATTGAATAATGATCATTTTGGGGTGACAGATGATTTTTTTGAGATAGGTGGACATAGTTTAAAGGCGAACAGGGTCACTACGCTCATATCCAGGGAACTGCAGGTAGAGGTAAGGTTAGGAGATTTTTTCGATAAACCAAGTATACGGGAGCTGGCTGAGCACATTCACGCGCTAAAAGCCCCTCTTAATTCCGAAACAGATGAAATAGAGATATTATTATGAATACAGCATTGTTTTTAAAGCGCCTTCAACAGGATAATATCAGGTTGAAGCTGATAGATGATCAACTTAAGATAGTGGGTAATAAAGCGCTGTTAACCGGCCCTCTGCTGGAGGAAATCAGGGAAAGACGGGATGAGATTATTCACCATCTGTTGCAAAAACAAATTATCCCGTTTGCCGGGATCAAAGACAGCTATCCGTTGAGTGCGGCCCAAACCCGTTTTTTCTTCCTGCAACAAGTGAATCCACTATCTACGGCTTACAACCTGCCCCAGCAGATATTTATCGGGCCGGTGGCCGATAAAGAAAAAATCCGGAATGCCTTTCAGCAGTTGATCAAAAGACATGATAATTTCCGAACAAGTTTCAGGATGGAAGATGGTATACCTGTACAGGTTATTCACGATGATGTTTATTTTGAACTGGAAGAAAATACAACGGATTTTATCCGCCCGTTTGATCTGAGTAAAGCCCCATTGCTCAGAGCCGCATTGGTCATTGATGACAATGGAAATCATGTATTGCAGGTGGATACACATCATATTGCGAATGATGGGATATCCTGCGAGCTTATCGGAAAAGAGTTGGCGGATATTTATCAGGGGAATACCCTGCCACCTGTAGCGCTTCGTTATGTGGATTTTGCAGAATGGGAGAACAGCGATTCTGTACAGGAACAGATAGCTGATCAGGAACAATATTGGCTGGAACGTTTTTCGGGAACAATTCCGGTGCTGGAACTTCCTGCTGACCACCCAAGACCTTCACTGCCGGAGGAAGAGGGAGAACGCATCCGTTTTGTTTTGTCTAAGAAGGAATCGATGCTGCTGAAACAGGTTGCAGCATCAACGGGCATGACAACCTATATGACCGTATTTGCCATATTCTCCCTGTTGGTATCCAAATTAAGCGGACAGTCCGAAGTCGTTGTCGGGATGCCCGTTTCCGGCCGGATACATCCTGCATTGGACAACATAGCAGGTGTCTTTATCAATACCCTGGCCATTAAGGTAACGCTGAACGATACCATGACCTTGCATGAACTGATGGTAGCTGTAAAGGGGCATATACGGGAGGCCTTCAACCATCAACAGTACCCCTTTGAAAAGCTGGTGGAAAAACTGGGCATGGACAGAATCGAAGGTCGTAATCCAATTTTTGATGTGCAGGTAAATCTGCTTAACTATGGAGCGTTAACGGACGATAATGGACAGAATGAGGAAGCGTTTGAATATCAGAAAGCTGTAAAGCGGTTTGATCTCTCGTTGAATATGGCTGATGGTAAAGAGCGTATCATCATGGATTTTCAGTATTGGGTCCGGTTATTTGAACGCTCAACGGTGGAGCGGTTTATAGGATATTTCAGGAACCTGATATGGCAGCTGGAGCAATGCGATGAACGGGTACTGGGTCAGGTACACCTGATGGGTAATGATGAAGAGGCTGTGGTTCGAAAGTTATCTGCGGGAGCTACTGCTATAAAAGGTCTGCCCGTTCATGAGTTGTTCCGTCAACAGGTGAATAATCGGCCGGACAGAATAGCCCTGGTGTATGAAGGGCAGCAATGGACATATCGCAAAGTGGACGAGGTTTCCGGTAAGCTGGCCAGCCGTCTGGTAAACCGGTATCGGCTGCAAAAGGGAGATATAGCCGGGATTGTATTGGACCGGTCGCCAGCGGCCATCATTGCTATACTGGCCGTTCTCAAGTCAGGAGCTGCCTATTTACCGATTGATCATCAATATCCGGCCAAACGGATACAGTTAATGCTGCAGGATGCTGGGGCCCGTATGGTCATTGCTGACTCCCGTGCTACAGTTAGTACCCATCTGCCGGTGTTATTAATGGACCAGGAAGATTACAGCCAGGAGGAGGAAATCGCTGACGTGGATGTATCTCCTGTTGATGTGGCTTATGTGATCTATACATCCGGGTCAACCGGCACTCCGAAGGGAGTGGTGGTTGCACATGAAAGCCTCACCAATTACACCTGTTGGGCCAACAAATATTATTTCGGTGATAATAGGGAGTACCATTTTGCGCTGCTAACCTCGCTTTCATTTGATCTGACTATTACGGGCATATTCACTACTTTGTTACGGGGAGACCAGCTGCACATTTTTGATTCACAAAAAAACTGGGATGAGATCATTGAAATATTACGCAGCGGGGAATGCCAGGTAAATGCGTTGAAGCTGACTCCTTCTCATATTCGGCTGTTAGGCAGTCATTTACCGGTAAAAGGGACAGTGGACACTATTATTTTGGGAGGTGAAATGCTTACCGCCGTGCATATCAATGCGATAAAAGACGTGTTCCCTTCCGCGCGCATTTTTAATGAATACGGACCTACAGAAGCTACGGTTGGTTGCACCGTACATGAAATTGTGGATGTAAATGACCTTTCCATTGGACGCCCGGTGGATGGTGCTTATATCTATATCCTGAATGCCGGATTGCAGTTACAGCCCATCGGCGTATGGGGGGATATCTATATCGGGGGGATAGGTGTGGCGAAAGGGTATCTTCATCATGATACATTAACAGCTGAACGATTTATACCAGATTTATTCCATCCCGGCGGCAGGATGTACAAGACCGGTGATATTGGTCGCTGGCTGCCTTCCGGAACGATCGCATACAGAGGCCGTAGCGACGAACAGGTAAAAGTCAGGGGATATAGAATAGAGCCGGGTGAGATAGAGCAGGCAATAATGGACCATGAGAAAGTGAAGGCATGTGTGGTCGTGATAAAGCAATATCAGGAGGAGGAATGGATCTGTTGCTACTTTACGTCAACAGATACATTTGCCGTGGATGAAGTACGGAATTATGTTACTACCGTTCTACCGGTGTGGATGGTCCCTCAATATTTTATACAAATGGAGCAGTTCCCGCTTACCATCAATGGGAAACTTGACAAAACAGCATTGCCATCTCCTTTTCCTGATGGACCCCGGCAGTATACGGCGCCCGAAGGGGAAGTTCAGGAAAAATTGGCGTTGATATGGAGCGAAGTGCTGGGGATCGATTTGGGGCGGATAGGGGTAAATAACCGGATATTTGAGTTTGGCGGACATAGTCTGATGATCCTTAAGATACTGGTGCAGATCAGGCATGTTTTCCAGGTGTCAATTAAAGTACAGGAAGTTTATAAGTCGGCAACAATTGCTACCATGGCACGTATCATCGAAAGGAAAAAATGGTCGCTGGATAATGAGACCTCCGATTCTGAACCAGGTAATACCATCATCATATGAGCATAGAGGAGATTATAGACCAGCTGATGGCCAGCAATATCAGGGTAAAGGTTGATGGAGATGATTTGAAATTGGTGGGAATAAGAGCATCCGTGGCGCCCGACCTGCTGGCGGAGATCAGGGCCAATAAGGCTGCACTGATCGAATTTTATAAATCTGCACGGGTAGCGAATCATCTCGTCGATCAAATCCCGGTGGCGGCATACCAGGAGGATGGATACCTTCTTTCATCTGCCCAGCGGCGCTTATGGGCTACCAGCCAGGAAGAAAGCCGTAATGTGTCATGGAATACCTGCTTTGCTTATACAATTGATGGCGATCTGGATTATCCGGCACTTGATCGTTCTTTTCATTCCTTACTGGACAGGCATGAGATATTGAGGACAGTGTTTCGTAAGAGTGGAAACAGTGAGGTGCGGCAGTCGATTCTCCCTGCGGAAGACACCAGCTTCAGTATTGACTATTATGACATGAGAAAGGACCCTGACAGCGAACTGGCCATATCACAAATTATACAAAAGGAAGTTGTAAAGCCATTTCACCTGGAGAAGGGACCGCTGTTTCGTGTTTATCTTTTTCGCAGTGATATGGATCGGTATGTGCTGATGTACGCCATTCATCACATCATCAGTGACGGTTGGTCTATGCTGGTCCTCAACCGCGATCTGATGACGTTTTATAATGCTTATTCGCAGGGTCAGATGCCCTCGTTACAGCCATTGCGTGTACAATATAAGGATTATGCTGCCTGGGAGCAACAGCAGATGGAGGGAGAGCGATGGCAGCGGCACAGAGCCTATTGGATACGGCAGCTTTCCGGAGATTTACCTTTGCTGGACCTACCTTCGCACAAACAACGTCCTCCAAGAAAATCGTACAAAGGAGGAATTATTAAGTGGGAGATACCTGAAGACCTGGCAACAGGGATCAATCTGTTGAGACAAAAAAGTGACGCAACGCTTTTTATGTCATTGTTAGCCCTATTGAACATCTTGATCTATCGTTACTCGGGCAGTGAAGATATTATTATCGGTACGGCCACGGCAGGAAGAGAACACAGGGACCTCGGTGATATGATAGGTTTTTTCGTAAACATGCTGGCGGTCAGGGTCCGTTTTTCAGGATCAGATAGTTTCTACACTTTGCTGGAGAAGGTAAAAAAAGAGTCATTGGACGCTTTTGAACATCAGGCATATCCGATAGATGAACTGATTAAGGAATTGAATATAAAGGCGATCCCCGGCAGGGGTGCGTTATGCGATGTACACCTTACTGTCCAGAATAACAGCCTGGACACCGAAGGTGAAGCCGGAGATGCGGGCTTGGTTATTAAAGGATATAAAGGAGGAGAACATCTGATCAGCAAGTCGGACATGACCCTTACCTTCCGTGAAAGCGGGAAATGTATTCTGGGCAGCCTTGAATACTCCACCGATCTGTTTGATGCCGGTTCCATGGAAAGGTTTACCCGGCATTTCAATAATATGCTGGCAGCCGTGGTGAATACTCCTGAAATGGCTGTCAGTAAGCTGCCGTACCTGAGCAGGGAAGAAACCGCAACATTGCTACATAAATTTAATGATACCGCCTTTCAATTTCCTCCGAATGAAACACTAACGGAAGTATTTGAGGAGCATGCAAAACTGCATCCTGACGGTATTGCGCTGGTGGACGAAACAGCAGCGCTTTCCTATAAACAGTTGAATGAAAAGGCTAATCAGGTGGCCCACTATTTACGTGATACGTACGGTGTGAAGCCAGGAGAAAGAATAGCTGTCAGAATAGGAAGAAGTAACCTGGCCGTGATAGCTATATTGGGCGTAATGAAAAGTGGGGCTGCGTTTTTGCCTATAGATGTGTCACATCCGGAGGAAAGAATCTGCGCCGTTCTTCAGGATAGTGGCTGTAGAATCGTTTTGACGGAAGAACGATTGCAACAGGTTGACGGGAAAATGACCAATCCGGTGCGGCTGCATTGCCCGGAGGACCTGTCCTATATGATATATACATCAGGATCGACCGGCACGCCACGCGGCGTGAATATTCCCCATTCCGGGATCTATAATACGGTACACGCCGCGAAAAAGTCGTTGTGTTTAGGAAAAGATAACAAAGGATTGCAGTTTGCTTCCCTGGCGTTCGATGCTGCTATCTGGGATATTTTTTTGATGTTGACGTCCTGTGGTACGTTGTATATTATTCCGGAAGAGAAGAAGCGTGATCCGGATTTTTTTGAAGCATTTGTAAATAAGCACTCCATTGATTTTGTAACCTTGCCTCCTGCTTTTTTGAATGTGCTGGATCCCGCCAATATGCCTTCATTAAAACAATTGGTTACTGCAGGGGAACCCGCTGTGTGTGAAAAGGTGAAGCTGTTCAGTCAATACCTTACTTATATCAATGCATATGGACCAACAGAGACAAGTATTTGCGCTACTATGTATATGATAGAGAAAGGCGGGAAAATGGAAGGCGATCATGTGCCTATTGGCGTGCCAAATGCCAATACGAAAATCTATATTTTGGATGACAGGCATATGCCGGTGCCTATAGGAGTGACAGGGGAGATAGCTATTGGAGGAGCTGGACTTGCCTCAGGATATTGGAATAATCCGATAGCGACACAGGAGAAATTTATTCCCAACCCGATGGATACTAATGAACGGATATATCTCAGCGGTGATTTGGGTAAGTGGTTGCCGGACGGGAATTTGGTCATTCAGGGCCGAAAAGATGATCAATTGAAAGTAAGAGGGTATCGCGTAGAGCCGGATGAAATTGCGCATGTATTACAGGGATTTCATTTATTGCAGCAGGTAGTGGTGACCGCACATCATAGTCCCGGAGATGAAAAATATCTCGTTGCCTATTTTACTGCTGACAGCATGATAAATATTGCTGAGCTGAAAACATATGCTGCCCGGATATTGCCGGATTATATGGTTCCGGCCCGGTTTGTTCAGCTCGAATATTTTCCGGTTTTATCCTCGGGAAAAGTTGACCGAAAAGCCCTGCCAGAGCTCTGCGATGTAGAGGCGGCCACAACGGAGATACTGCGTCCCCAAAATAGTGTAGAGGAAAAGTTGACCGGGATGTGGGCGGAGATATTGGGAATGCCGGCTGATAAGATCAGCGTAAATGCTGATTTCTTTTTGCTGGGCGGTAATTCTATTAACATAATTACGTTGGCGGGAAAGATCAACCAGATATTTGGGGTTAGTTATCCTTTGAATCAGCTCTACGATGAACCCGTCATTACAATTATCGCAAAGAGCATTCAGCAACAGCTGTTTCGAAATGGCGATACTTATGTGTTCAATAAGGAGCAGTCGCATCGGATCTTCTGTATGCCTCCTATTGCCGGGAATGCCATTTCATATGACCTCCTGGCTGAATGCCTGCCTGAATATTGTTTGTGCTGTTTTGATTATGTCGTTACGGAAGATCCTGTGAAATATTTTGCAGACAGGATTATTGGTCTGTCGAATTGTGCTTCTTACACCTTATTGGGATATTCTGCGGGAGGAAAGATATTATATCCGGTAGCCAGAGAGTTGGAACGCAGGGGGAAGGTTATTGACCAGGTAATCATACTGGATGGTTTTTGGAATGAGTTTCATGGTGAGCAGGACGACAACTGGGCTTATCCGATTTTTGATCCCCGTCTCAGAGAACTGAAACTGGAGGCGGTCAGAGATGAGTTTTATCAGCGGTTATATCACTATGATAAACTTATTAATAATATCCGGTTTGGTGAAAAGTTGTCGTCCGATATTCATTTTGTGATCTCAGAAGGCCAGGTGCATGTTGAAAGTGAAGAAAAAATCAGCTCAGACATCATGGATTTATATGCGACCATGCCAGGTCATACCCACAAGTTATTTACCGTACATAAGGGATATGGGGTGCACGGACAATTGCTGCACGCTGGTTTCGTAGAAAGGAACGCGGCTGTTGTTAAAAATATTTTGGAATTGCAGAAAGCCAGTCATTAATCAATTTTATTTTTATGAGTGATCGCAATGTATATCTTAAGCCTAATGTAGTATTTGAACCCCTGGTTAATAAATGGTATGCCTGGAGCCATTTGATCTCACCTGCGACGGCAGCGATGAACCTCATGGGCAGGCATATTCCTATTATGACGTCTTACATTGAAAATCCTGAGCTCCACGCAGAGGCCGTACGCAATGCGAAGATGAAGGGAGGACCATTTATTGACCTGGATGGTAAAAAAACAGCTGAAATAGAGAAGCTGAAGAACGATACGCTGAAACAGCAAAAACGATTGGTGCAACTGGCAGCGGCTATCAATAGTCTGGAGGATTTGTTGGCCAGGGAAGCAACAGGAGAGGGACTTGAATCGCTGTATCCTAAAGTGCCTGCGCTGCTGAGGGGATTAGTGGAATTGTATTATGACAGAAACAATCAGCCCGGTTATCGTTTTTTTGAATCTCTTTTATTTAAAAGCGAGTTTTACGATCCTTCAAACCAGCGGATGGCGTTCTGGCTGACTAACAACGATGAACGCCCTTTTTGTCTGAGTACTCCAAAGATTGAACAAGAGGGGGTATTACAACTCCCTATTCCATTTCATCATGCAGGGATCGATGTAATGGCAGCTATGAAGCGTGTACCTCAGTCGTTTAATTACATAAAGGAAATGCTGGATATTCCTCCTGAACAGGAGGAACTATTCCGCTCCTTCTTTACAGAGCAAGTTCCACCTGTATATCGTAAGTACGAAGGAGATAAAATACGCATGAGGTATTTCGGACATGCCTGTATACTTATTGAGACCAGGGAGTTGAGCATACTGGTTGATCCGCTGATCAGTTATTACGGTTACCATTCTGATGTAGAACATTTTTCAGATGCGGATTTGCCGGACAGCATTGATTATGTACTTGTCACGCACAATCATCAGGATCATGTGCTATTGGAAACCCTTCTTTTGTTGAGACATAAAGTGAAACAGTTCATCGTGCCCAGGACATATGGCGGAAGGCTGGAAGATCCCAGTCTGAAGCTCATGATGAACGCCATCGGATTTAACAATGTAATCGAAATAGATGAGATGCAGGAGATCAGATTTGAGGACGCCGTTATTACGGGGATACCTTTTACAGGGGAACATAGTGATCTTAATATTCTTACTAAATCCTGTTATCTCGTACAGATCGGACAGTTTAAGTTATTGTTCCTTGCAGATTCCAGGGTACAGGAACCTGCATTGTACGAACGTGTGGCACGGCATACCGGTGATGTAGACGTCATGTTTTTGGGGATGGAATGTGAAGGTGCGCCCTTAAGCTGGTTATACGGACCGCTAATGGTAAAGAAGTTGACAAGGAGTCAGGACCTGAGCAGGCGGTTGTCCGGATCTGACTGTGAGAAGGGAATGTCACTGGTAAATATATTTAATCCGGCTGAAGTATATGTATATGCCATGGGACAGGAGCCCTGGCTTGAGTTTATTACAAGTATTAAGCTCACAGAAGAATCCCATCCCATTGTGCAGTCCAACAAGCTGATAGCATTATGCGGGGAGAAAGGGATCATTGCCGAACGGCTTTTTGGTGAAAAAGAACTATTGTATAACAAAGACAGTATGCTGGTGATATGAAGTCATTTATCTTTTGTACAAGCTATATCAGTTCGCTAAATCCGGCCCATAGCAGTGAACGGTATAAACGCTGGGTAACATATTATGAAAACAAAATGCATGCCCTGGGCGCTGATCATCTTTTTTTGATAGATGATGGAAGCAATGTCGCGTTGCCGGATGTATCAGTGTCAGATCCCCACAATCTCCCGCCACAATTGCAGCAGCCGGTTAATATGTTGCATTTTCCCACAAATATGGGGCGCCCTTCCCAAAAGAATTATCAGGGATGGTGGAGGAGTTTCTGTTATGCGATCATACTGGCTGAGAAATATGGCTTTGAGAAGATCATTCATGTGGAGTCGGACTTCTATATTACCAGTTCCCGGATGATGAGTTATATGAAGGACCTGGAGAGCGGGTGGACAACCTTCTACAGCAGATTTCATCAGTTTCCCGAATCGGCTATACAGGTCATATGTATGGATGCTTTTCCTTTATTCCGTGCGTTGTATAACCAAATGTATCTGGAGAATTATGTTATCGACAAATCAGCGGAGTTATATCTTCCATTTACAAAAGTTGAAGAGACTTTTATAGGAGACCGGCTTGGGCAGCTGGATGTATTTGAAGCCTGGATGGAGCGGTTGTCCGGTCCTGTGAGCCTGGATTACGTAGGCCAGGTATTACCTGAATTCAGACCAGCAGATTTTGCTCCTTTCTTTGAATTTGAACATACATGGCAATAGTAAAATTTTAACTATGGAAAGAAATGAAATGTTGATCGGGAGATCAGAACAAAATGGGACCATGCCCCTGATCTTTACGTGGCAAAGATCAGGGGCTGAGTTTTTGCAATGGATAAATCATTATAGTGAGTATGTGAAAGAGCACTTAGCTCAGCATGGAGCTTTGCTGATAAGGGGCACTGGCTTATCCTCCGTGGAAGAGTTCAATAGTTCCTTCATAACCTTGTATTCGAGGTCCCTGGAATATAATTTTCGTACTTCTCCCCGGAAAGAATTAGGAGACAGGATTTACACCTCCACAGTGCACCCGGCAGACCAGCTTATCCATATGCATACAGAGAATTCGTATGCTCCGGTTTGGAATCAGATCATCGCCTTTTTTTGTCAGGTCCCGGCGTTGACCGGAGGAGAAACGCCACTGGCAGATGAGCGTGCGGTGGTCAGCAGAATAGATCCATCAATACTGGAAAAATTTCGCCGGAAAGGAATTCTGTATGTCAGAAATGCTATACCCGGCGTAGGTCTTTCCTGGCAGGAGATCTATCAGACGACCGACAGGAAAAAAGTGGAGCGCTACCTGAATGAAAATGGAATTACCTATAGCTGGGAATCTGCGGAGCACCTTAGGACTTCCTGGGCATTACCGGCTTTCAGAATACACCCGGATAAAAAAGAAGAGGTCTGGTTCAATCACATGTATTTTGGGCACAAAGGTTTATATGATCCTGATGTGCTGGAATATTTTGGAGAGGACCAACTGCCTTTTGTAACGAACTATGGGGATGGTGAGCCGATTGAGGAGGAGGTCCTCAGTCAGTTCACTGACGCCTATAACCAGTGTAAAGTGGTATTTCAATGGGAAAAGGGTGACCTGCTCCTGCTTGATAATATGGTTTATTCCCACGGAAGAAATCCTTATACCGGTGACAGGTCTATTCTGGTAGCGATGGCGAGGCGTACAGACGGTAATGCTTAAACAATTAAATAAGATAATATAGATCCGGTATTCAATGATAAAGTTGTAAAACCCGGGATTTTTCATCCATCCCTTACAGATGCTACCAGATGGCCCTCGAAAGAGGGCCTTTTTATTTCCCTCCCTCCCAATTTCATATTTTTCTCCGGAAGATGATGATTCTCAATGATTAACCTTATTTTCGCGGGATGGTGAATGCCGGAAGACTCATACAGTTTAGAAGGGAACCACTGGATTTAATATTTATTAAAACATTTCGAGCATGCCCGTGACAGAAGTTTTGATCACTGTTAAAAGCTACCCCATCGTATCTTCCCATTATGATGAACAAGTTAGTATAGCTGGTTTCAGAAAAGATGGCAGCTTTATCAGAATATATCCGATTCCGTTTTCAAAGAAAACTTACGATGAACAATATCAGCTCTATAATTGGGTGGAGCTTGATCTGGTGCGCAACACCAGGGATTTCAGGCTGGAAAGCTTCAGGCCTGTTGCTCCGGATGCTCCGGTAAAAATAACGGGGCATATCGGTACGGAAGATCACTGGAGCGAGCGAAAAGCAGTGGTGCTGAAAAATGTGTACAGGGATATGGAACCGCTGATTGTAGAAGCAAAGCATGAGGCGTTTTATACGTCGCTGGTCGTATTTAAGCCCTTGCGCGTACTTGATTTTGTGGTGGAAGAGACGGATCGGGAATGGGATACCAAACGCGTTGAAAAGCTTTTGGAAGAGAAAGACAGTGGCAGAGTGACGCCACAGACCGAGGATTCATTTGCCGTGATGAAAAAACTGCCATACAAATTTTCCTACCGGTTTATAGACATAAAAAATCAGGAGATGACCCTGCCAGTGGAGGACTGGCAACTGGCATCTCTGTATTGGAAGCTGGCAAAAAAGCACAGTGGCCCTCAGGGCGAACTGAAAGCGGTGAGTGAGATAAGAAAGAAGTACCTGCATGAATACGCGCGGAACAGCGATTTACATTTTTTCCTCGGCACAGCGCAACAGGTACATGCCAGCAGCAAACAGCCATTTACCATTGTTGGTTTGTTTCAGCCTACAGTGCCGCCGGCAGTGATACAAGGTACCTTGTTTTAATTGATCAGTTTAACGCGCTGTCGTTAATCCCAGCAGTTGGGCTGCATTTCCACCGGCTATCCGGGCTAGCTGCTCTGCCGGCAGGGGGATGTTTTCCAGGAAACTTTTGCCGGCTTCATTGGTGCTGAAAGGGTAGTCAACCGAGAACAGGACGTTGTCGATACCAAACGTTGCCAGGGCGGCCATCAACGGAGGCAGCGTGAAAATGCCGCTGGTAGTGATATGTACCTGCTCCCGCAGCGTTTGGCTTACAGGCCGCTGAAGCCCTATGCTTTTGCCGGCAATTTCGGTGCGCGCCATCATCATGGGTATCATTTCTCCCATGTGGCCAATGATAATTTTTAGACCAGGATAACGGTCGAGGGTACCGGAAAAGACTAAACGTAGTACATGCAGGGCTGTTTCGGCATGCCATCCCCAGCCGAACGAGGAGAGGACCATGCCTGCTGATCCCGGCAGATCGCTATAATAAGCTTTGGCCACCGCTTCCGGCGGCAGGCCTGGATGCAGGTACAGCGGCAGCTGTAATTGTTCTGCCCGTTCCAACAATGGCGCAAACGACGGATGGTCCAGGAACCGGTCGTTGGTCAGCCCGTTGATCAGCGCGCCACAGAAACCATGTTCGGCGTGGGTGCGTTCCAGTTCTTCGGCGGCGGCTTGCGGGGAGGCCATCGGTAGATGGGCAAATGCTTTAAAGCGGTCCGGGTAGGGTGCTATCCGGGAGGCCACCGCATCGTTATACCGGGCAGCAAAAGCCTGGTCCTTTCCCGGTGGCAGCAGCTCTGCGCCTTTTCCTACTACAGACAATACCTGTATATCGATCCCGTTTGCATTCATCGATGCTAAACGGGCATCTGTAATGTCTGCCAGCTGTTCTTCCATTCTGCTGATCGCGGATAGTTGTCCGGCTCCGGCTATCTCCCGGACAAATTCAGGAAAGACAATGTGTTCCTCTAATGTTACAATATGCATACACGAAATATTTGAACACAAAAGTCCCATTATCTCCTGTAGCAATGTTTGATCCGGATCAATAAATCAGGGGGCTGCTTTTATTCTGCTGAGGGCCTCCTGGGTGATGTTGAGGTAATTCGCCACCAGCTTGTTGGGCAAACGGAGCACTACCTCCGGGTTCTCCTCCAGCAACAAGCGATAGCGCTCCCGGGCGCTCAGGGTGATAAAATCTTCGAGGCGCCGGGTATTGGTCACATAAGCGTATTCAAGACAGTACCGATAAAATAAGTCCCAGCCAGGCACGGTGTCCAGCAGACCGTAGAAATCAAGGCGGTCCATATACAGCAACGCTGAAGGTTCCACCGCCTGGGTGGCCTCTTTTAATGTTGTTCCACTGATAAAGGAGGTGAGGGAAGAGGAGAAGGAATTTTCGAAAGCAAAGCGCCGGGTGACTTCTCTGCCATCTGGTTTGATAAAATATACCCGCAGACATCCTGTGTTAATAAAAAACATACGTCTGGAAGGTTCTCCGATCCTGGCCAGCAGCGCATTTTTTTTCACCTGCAACGGCTTGAAGTAAGTCAATACCTGCTGCAGGCGCTCGTCCCTTAGCGGACTATGAGCGGTAATATATTTAGTTAGCTGTTCATACATGTGGGAAATGGGTCATCACCCAAAAATACAGTTTGTTGTTTTTCAGACGTAAAAAATATTATAATTACCATGATGAACTTTTAGTATATTCGAATATCATGAGCAACGGCGTAGCCATATACGCAGGTTAACCAGCACCCGGATTCCACGTTCAACCCGATAGCCGGACAGTGAATAACGACAAACAACGGTGGTTCCCATTGCAGCCCTCATTTTTCAGATTGCAGCAAGTGTATATATCCCTGATGGATACATGCATGAAACATATTGTTTATTAAACCAAATCTGAACAACATGAAAATTTCAAATCCCGTGCAAACAGCCATGGCTGCTGTTTTGCTGTTTTCGTCCTGCCTGCTGATGAATGCCTGCACCAAAAATCTTACTGACAACACGCTGTCGCAACAAGCCACAGACGCGGCAAAACAAGTTGCGGTTGCCACTGGTACCCTTGCCGACAGCAACCTGATGGCTTACAAAAAGAGCCCGCATGAAATTTACGCCGGCTTTTACCGGTTTCAGGGCCCTTGTTACGGCGCCGCACCCAATGGCTCTAACTTCTCGCAGGTGCCCGACAGTCTCGATGTGCTGATCCTGTTTTGTTTCAGCCCCAGTTCCCCGATCGCAGACAGCGTTCCGCAATGGATCAACGCTCTACATGCCAAAGGCACCAAAGTAATCGTCACCGGTAACCTGGACCTGGCGCCCGGCGCGCCTGACAACAGCACCGGCTACGCCACAACAGCCAAGCGCATCATGGACAGTATCGTTAACCGCTACGGATTTGACGGCTATGACATCGATATTGAAAGTAACCCCTCCGGTACGCAGTTGACCAGAATGGCCGGTGTTTATACCGCTTTGTCCAAATACCTGGGACCTAAATCAGGCACCGGTAAACTGCTGACGTTCGACACCAACCAGAGTGGCAGCAATAGTCTGTTCAAAAAAGTGTATACCATGGTGGACTATGTATGGCTGCAGGCATATGGCCGCGGAGCATCCACGCTCCAGTCTACCTGGAACACCTTTTCGCCTTATATCAGGTCTACACAGTTTGTTCCCGGTTTCTCCTTCTATGAAGAAAGAGGCTATCCCGGTAATGTATGGTATGATGTGACCTACCCGGTAAATGGTACCGGTCGTGCTTTTGACTACGCACGCTGGGAGCCTACCGTTGGTAAAAAAGGCGGCGTGTTCAGCTATGCCATCGATCGGGACGCACCGCTTACCTCATCTACTGATAATACGCTGTATACGCCTACTTATATCGTCAGCAGGATGTTGATAAGATTGATGAACCCCTGAGGCGGAATCTATTTTCAGGTGAAAAAATAGCCTACCATCACCTCATCGATCTGCCAATAAAATAGTCACGACCTCATCTTATCGTCATAGATGAAGTCGTGACTAGCTGTATGGGTCTTTACCACCTACCGGTGCCATCCTTTCTTCCTTAAATACCGCAGCAGCTGCTCCGGTAAATCCGTCTGGATAACATTGGCGTGTTGAAACTTCGACAGCAACTGATCGAATCCTGTATCTTCTGCCGCTCTTTCCATGTCATCGAAGTCGCCCAGTGCGTTGATCCATACCCGTGACCCTGCCGCGCGGATAGTATTCATCACACCATCCGTAAAGGAATCATCCACGTGAATGACGGGGAACTTGCCCATTTTTAAGATAGCAGCTGTTTCCGCAGCGTTGTGTGACCGGGGCATAATAGGTACCTGTTGATCGAGGCTTTGGAGAAAGGCCGCATCTTTGTGATCGTAGATAAAGAACAGGACCTGCCTGGTGGTGCCGGTAGATTTGATCAATGCATATGCCAGCCGGGCAGCTTCGGGGCTGTCGGCCTTGAAGTCTACATCTATCATGATATTCCCTTTTGCCAGTAGTAATACGTCTTTGAAGGAAGGTATCCTTTCGGCGGTGGGCTGTCCGTTGTGCAGTAGCGGGAATTGTTGCAGCTCTGCGTACGTATAGCTGCTTACGTTCCCTTTCCGGCCGGTAGTACGGGTAATGGTTTTATCATGCATGAGTACCAGTACGCTGTCTTTGGTCAGCCGTATGTCTATTTCCGCAATATCGATACCCTGTCTGATAGCCTCTTTGACGGCCCCGATGGAATTTTCCGGATAGTGGGTATGGGCCGACCGGTGCGCGGCCACGAGTATCCTGTCGGGGCGCTGGTGAAAATCTTCCAGTATGGAATCTACCTTTTCTCCGGTAGATGGCGTTGTTTGTGCCTGTAGGGATCCCCAGGTGCCACACCATATCATTATACAAAAAAAACAGCGTTTCATTTATGGGTGTTTTTTGAATTAAAAATATCCGTTGTTCTGTGGGAATTTAACGGTAGATAGATCTATCTGCGCCTGTGGAATAGGCCGTAATACATGGTATTCTTTTATGTTCACCGCGTTGGGATTGTATTTCCTCACTCTCTCCACCAGCTTGCCGGTGCGGACAAGGTCCATCCACCGCATGCCTTCGCCACCCAGTTCCCGTGCCCGTTCGTCGAGGAGCTGGTCTATATCCAGCTGGGCAGCAGTAACATCGGGTAGCTGTTTGCCTGGTTTGGCCGCCCGGGTCCTGACAGCATTGAAGTAGGGAAGGGCTTCAGTGGGTTTTCCGGCGAGCACTAATGCTTCGGCGGCCAGCAGGTATGTTTCTGAGAAACGGTATACAAAAAAGTCGCGGAACCCGTTAAGTGCCTGTACACTGGCGCGGGTAGGATCATCATGTTTTTTGATGCCCCAGTGCATGTTGTCATTATTGGGCGCCACCAACGAGGTTACGCCTGGTGAGATTTGCCATACTACGGTGTCGCCTATCTTTTTTCCTGCCGGCAGGGTAGCGGTATTGTTGTAGGTCCAGGTATAACGGAAGGTAACATCGAAGCGGGCGTCGTTTTGATCAAACAGTTCTCTGAAAAATGCGGTGGGCCTGAATCGGGTATAAGGACGTCCACCTTGTTCCAGGTCGCGTTTTAAACCGGCAAACTGGTCATAGGCGGGCGTAAAGAAGGCATGCCCCTGATTGCCATCATCATTAAACAGGGCATTATTGATGTATTGCACCGCAAATACGATTTCCGTATTTCGTTGATTGTTGTATTCAAATACGCCACCATAGGTTTTTACCAGCTGATAAGGGCCGTCTTTTATCACTTTGATGGCGGCGGCAGCGGCGCCGTCGTAATCTTTTAGCAGCAACCTGATTTTTGCCAGTTGATGAAGGGCTGCACCTTTGGTAATGCGTCCATATTCCGGAGAAGTCCAGCCCAGCTGATCGGCCGCAAACTGCGTGTCTTCCAGCATGCTTTTCCAGATGTCCGCTTTCGCTGTTCTGCCGGCATCTGTTACCACTCCTTTCGTTTCATGCGCGGTATACACCACATCGCCAAACTGAAGCGTAAGCCAGTAGTAGTAATGTGCCCTTAAAAAGCGGGTTTCTGCTTTGTATTGGTTTTTGAGTTTATCATCCATGGCCACCGCGTCAATTTTGTCGAGTACGGTATTGGCGGCGTTGATGCCGGCATAACAATCATTCCAGATACCATTGAGGTAATCATCCGCGGGATTGAGGGCGGTGGAATAGTCGTCCATGTATTTATAGCCGCCATCTTTTCCGTGTTGGAAAAGGTCGGTGCCCATCGTAGTAACGGTAAAGCCTTTCTGAGAGCCGTATAGCCCTCTCAGTTTGTTATATACGCCGGTAACACCATTGGCAATGCCGGCGGGAGTGCTGTATATGGCTTCAGGCACCGGTTTATACAGATCTTTTTCATCCAGGCTGCAGGAAGAGAAAACCGTGCAGCAAAAGGATATGGCAGTAAGTATATGAAGATGTTTGTTAAATAACATAACCTGTTTTTTTAATCATTAGAAAGCAGCATTGAGGCCGATGGCATACATTTTCACGGTAGGGTACATGGCGCGGGTGCCATCTGACTCAAATTCCGGGTCCTGTCCTTTATAGTTCGTAATGGTAAACGGATTTTCGGCGCTCAGGGTGATCTTTAAAGTTTTAACGGCGGCGCGTTGTAACCATAAGGATGGCAGTGAGTAGGCCAATGCGAGATTTTTTACTCTCACGAAGCTGGCGTCTTTGTAAGCCAGGGTAGAACCGAGGTATACGCTTTCCTGGTTCTTGTCTGGCCGTGGATTATCATTGGTAAGGTTTTCCGGTGTCCAGTAGTTTACGTTGATGTTGTTGTATCTGCCGGCCAAACGGTTGTTGTTTTCAAACCATCTGGAATTGATCAGATAGTGCTGACGGGTGTTGATGACAATGGCCAGCTCCCATCCTTTACAGGAGAAACGGTTGGTCATACCGCCGATCCAGCCGGGAAACTCTGATCCCAGGATGATGCGGTCCTGATCACTGTATTGTTTATCTCCGTTTCTGTCCAGCAGTTTTATTTGTCCGGGTTTGGCGCCGTAGTTTTTGGCTGTCTCCAGCTCGCTGGTTTGCCAGATGCCTGTTTTCTGGTAGTCGTAGAATACTTTGATCGGCTGGCCGATAAACCACTGGTTGCCGATATCATCTTTCCCATCTCCATACAGTTGCACGATTTCATTTTTGTTGGTAGAGAAGTTCAGGTCGGTGGTCCATTGAAAACCATTTTCGTTGTTGATGTTGACGGTAGACAATGTCACCTCCCATCCTTTGTTACGGGTAGCGCCAATATTTTGTAATACCTCTGTATAGCCGGTGCTGCCGGGGATACTTCTTCTCAACAGAATATTTTTGGTGTTGGCCATATAATGTTCCACGGTGCCTGTAATGCGATGGTTAAACAATGCAAAGTCGATCCCGGCATTGAGAGACGTGGTAGATTCCCATTGGAGGTTAGGGTTGGCGATGGTGGCGGGCTGGAATCCATTCATCCCTGTTTCCCCGAAGGCATAGCTGCTCTTTTTGAGGGTGCTGAAGGTGCCATAGGGAAGGATGCCGTTGAAGCCGGTGCTTCCATAGCTGAGGCGTAGTTTTAAAGCATTTACCTGGCGGAGGGACTGCATGAATGGTTCCGCATCTATGCGCCAGGCGATGGCGGCAGAAGGGAAGTAGCCCCATTTGTGTCCTGCGGCGAAAACAGAGGAGCCGTCGGCTCTGCCCGTAATGGTAAGGAGGTAGCGGTTTTTGTAATCATAGTTGACACGGGCCATGTAAGACAGCAGCAACGACTTACGGTAGTCGCTGGTGATGCCGGTTACTTCGCCGGCTGTTTCCAGGTTATGATAGCTTTGCGCCTCATAGGGCAGTTTATTGGCCCTGATACCGGAACTGTTGACCGTTTGCTGTTGGGAGCTTTGCAGTAAGGTAACGCCCAGGTGCTGCGATTTCGACAGCTGTCTGGTGTATTTCAGTATATTCTCTACCGTTATAGAAAACATATCTGAATTGCTCAAACCTGCGGTGGCATTCCCGCCCTGGTTGTCGTCTGTTTCGCTGCCTTTGAAATAACCATCTTTAGACGCTTCCATTTCCGGGCCTATATTGAGGCGGTAGGTGAGGTCTTTGAAAATGTCCCACTCACCGTACATGCTGGCAAATACGCGTGTTTTATACCGTTGAATGGTGGTGTTTTTGATGATCATCAGCGGGTTTACACGTTGTCCTTCATCGTTGTTGGGGCGGAACAACAATTTACCGGTGCTGTCGTAGGGAATACCCAGCGGATTTAAACGCAGGGCATTATCAAATACGGTATTGTCTGTTACGTTCTGTGCAGACATACTGGCCAGCGTGGATACGCCCATCCGGATGCGGCTGTTGACCTGATGATCGAGATTGATACGCAGGGCTCCGCGGGTAAAATCTGTTTTATCAATGATCCCTTTCTCTTTGAAATAGTTAAAGGAAACGGCGAATTGTGTTTTTTCTTTGCCACCGGTTACAGACAGCTGATGGTTTTGTTTGGCACCGTGATGGTAAATCAGGTCCTGCCAGTCGGTAGACCTGCCCAGTGCCAGTGAGCGCAGGGCGATGTCATCGAAGAGGGTAGCATCAGCAGGATAGTTGTTATTAGGGTCAGCGGTTCTGGCGGCCTCCCGGCGCAGTTGTGCAAACTGCTCACCGTTCATCAGATCGAGTTTTTTAGTGATAGCCGTCATTCCGTAATAGGCATCGTAGGCAACATTTGTTTTGCCAGCCTTGCCTCTTTTGGTGGTAATGATTAATACGCCGTTTGCCGCACGGGAGCCGTAGATGGCTGTAGAAGACGCATCTTTCAATACTTCTACGGAGGCGATGTCATTAGGATTGATTTCGTTGAAGCCGCCTACCATGGGAATGCCATCCAGTACGATCAGCGGGCTGTTGTCATTTTTGATGGAACGTTGTCCGCGCAGGAGGATATTGGCCCCTGCGCCGGGTTCATTGCCGCTGCTGAACACGTCCAGGCCTGCCACCTTTCCTTTTAGCGCCTGTGCAGCGTTGGTCGTTGGTTGTTCGGCAATGTCGCTTCCTTTTACGGAAGAGATAGCACCGGTGATATCCCTTTTCTTTTGCGTGCCATATCCTACCACCACTACTTCTTCCAGTCCTTTTACATCTTCCTGTAGGATGATCGCAGACAGCTGCCGGGTAGTAATGTTTACTTCGCGGCGGATGTAGCCAGACATGGAAAAGAGCAGGACATCGCCAACGGAAGCCTCTACGGAGAAAGCACCTTCACTGTTGGTGATATCGCCCCGGCTGGCGTTTTTTACCGCCACGGTTACACCTGGTAATGGCATACCTTTTTCATCGGTGACATTGCCTTTTACTTTCTCTGCGGGAGCACCCGCGTAGGCCGGCGCTGCAGGTGTGGTGACTTCTCTTTCCAGGATGATGATTTTGTTGTTCTGTATTTTATAAGTCAGCGGGGTATTGCGTAGCAGTTCGTTGACCGTCCAGGCTACTGTCTTTTGCCTGACATGCAGTTCGGGTGCTTTGTAAGGTGCTATCAGCTGTTCGTTGTAGGCAAACAGGTAGTTTGTTTTTTGTTGAATGATGGCAAATGCTTCTTTGAGTGACTGCCGGGAAAACGTATAGTCGATGGTTTCGGTGCCGGCATGCGATTGTGCGCGGGAAGCCGCTCCCGGCAATAGTTGGGCGCTCATCGCTATAAGGATAAATAGGCTGCGTCCTGTCATCCTGATCTGTTGAAGTAAGGACACAACAATTCTGGTATAAATTTTCATACCTTTATACGGGTTTTAATAATTGATGAAAGCGTTAATAAAATCCAGTAAGAAAGATCAATAAGTGATTGGCGTTACGCATTGATCTTTTCTTTAGCGGGCCGGTGGGGTTACCCTTGCCGGCTTTTTACTGACCTTACGTGACAGACATAGGCGGTATGTTTTAATGTGTTTGTTTTCGAAAAATAATATGCTGACCATCCGAAGAATAGGTTAGTTTGTTTGCCAGGCAAAGGAGGTCCAGTACGGCTGATAACGAATCAGTAGCCTCCATGCCGGCAGTAATGCGATAGGAGCCGAGGCTGGTGTCGGCGAAGGAAATCTCTTTGTTGTATTTGTTTTGTAGCAGTAGTGCTATCACATCCAGTCTTTCATTATTAAACAGTAGTCTGCCGGTAGTCCAGCCATTTATAGCAGTTCCATCTACAGTAGTTTTGCTGAATGCGGGCGATCCGTTGCTGATGGTCAGTTGTTCATTGGGCAGCACCACCACTTCCTTTTGTGCTGCATCGCGCTGAACGGCCACCTTGCCCTGTTGTACGGTTACCTGGAGGAAGGCCAGCTGCGGGTACATCCGCACGTTAAACACCGTGCCCAGTACCCGGGTATTGACATGCCCTGATGTAATGATAAAAGGACGTGTCGGGTCTTGTTTGACATCCAGGCATATTTCTCCGGACAGCAGTTCAATCTTTCTGGTCCCGTTGGTGAAGCGGGCGGGGTACCGCAGGCCGCTGCCTGCGTTTAGCCATACCCGTGAGCCGTCGTCGAGCATTAACTGTAGCGGCTGTGTTTGGGAGGCAAATACCTCCTGCATATTTTCCCTGGCCGGCCGGAGCAGCCACAGGAGCATACCGGCGCCTGCCACCACCAGCAGGCAGGCCGCTATTTTCAACAGGGTGTAACGTGGCATCGTTATCCGTTTGGCAGACGGTGATGTTTGTCGTTGTACCTGTTGCCATATCGCGTTTTCCAGGTGCTCAAAAGGTAGTCCGGAGGTATCAGCCTGGCTGTTATCGCTCTCCTGTTGATACCATTGTTCTATCAACAGCTGTTCTTCCGGCGTACATTTTCCGGCTACATATTTCTTCAGTAGCTTTTTGACGTCATGCATGGGCATATGAAAAGGCATGTACCTTTCCTATATGACAGATGAAAATAAAAAGAGGGGTAGACAGCGGCAGATTATTTTAACATTAACAGGATAGGCTCAGCAGAAAAAAGAGAAATGGGCCATTTTATGGCGGAGGGTGCGGATAGCATTGCTGATCTGTTTCTTCACGGTTTCCTGTGAAAGCTGCAGCTGGTGGGCGATCTCTTTATGGGTGAGCGCTGTTTTCCGGCTCAGTTCAAATACCTCCCGCATTTTAGCCGGGAGGGCACGGATCTCTCGTTCCATACGGGCGGCCATCTCTTTTTCCGTGATGTATTGCAGGGAATTATTGTCCGCGTCGGAGAGCGACTGTTTCAGTGACGACAGGTGGTGGCGGTAAGTACGTTTGGAAGCCAGCATATTCAATACCCTGTTGCGCGTGGCGGCATATAAATAACCGGCTAATGAGCCCGACAGTTCTATACCGGCTGCTTTGGTCCAGAGGGCTGTGAATACTTCCTGTACAATGTCCTGTGCATCTTCTTCGTGTATGAGTATGCGGTAGGCCTGTAGGTAAAGGACGCCCCAGAAACGTTTGTATAGTTCTTCAAACGCAGGCGTGTTGCCCTGCCGGAATTGTTCCAACAGCGCTTCATCATTCAATTTATCTAGCTGGCTGGTATAAGTGGACGGATGCATACAGGCCTTTTTCTGACATACCGCTCAAAATTAAGCTGCGCGGCAGACATTACAAGTTAAATAATTGTAAGCAGCTGCCGGTGGGGTGGAAAGGAGGGTTGCAGTTACCGGGGAATTAGCGTGTCTAGCGTAAACTCAGAAATTCCTGCAGGCAAATGTGTTGATCTATTATAATCTGCCGGTATTCTTTTTCGAGCGTCCGGAATGCCTCCACCGAAACAATGATTTGTTTTGGGTTCTCCTGCATTCGGTATAAACGCTCAACTTCCACGGCTGGTTTTTCCAGATTTGTCAGCCCCACACTTCGTATTTTTGTGAGCAATGTATGGGAGACGATCTTTCCTGTTGAGTAGTCAGCTGCCTTCGCTGAATCTATCAACGAATTGATATAATTATCCATATTTTCTATGTAGTCGGAAAATATCGCTTCAGCATGTGATACTGCTGATACATCTGCGGCATTGGTGCCATAGAGGTGATGCAGCGCATTTCTGTCTAGTCTTTCATCAAAAGGAATTGGAATCATAATGTTTTGGTGTAAAGTGAAGGGGATATGGTGGTGGTTATTCCGTTAATGGAATGAATGCTAAGTCCTACTAAAGATAGGAATTTAGTCAACTATATCCAGTATATATATACCGCTAAATAATAGGCTCTGGACAATTAGTGGATAAAAAAGCTAAAATAGACAAGTACTTTTTGTCTTCTAAAACGTTGTCTGTATTCAACCACCTGGATGGGCGTTTTCGAGCAGTGTATTAGTACGATTGATAATATATCTTTTATTTGGCTGATGCTTGAGATAGACAGAAACAGTTTTTTACCGTTGTTGGGGTATTCGATGACTTTTTTTTATTTCCGGTAAAAATTCTTAATTTATCCTGACAAAGTAGATGTTTAAACTTATAGTCTTGTTCCTGCCTTAACGCCCAAACGATTAGAAACAACCTGCAACAAAAGTCCTCAAATTTAATTTGGCATGAAATCCATGAAAAGCGACACTGTTACCTTTGTTAAATCGATTATCGATATTGGAACATCTAAAGCTCCCATTGAAGACAGGAAGGCGATTCAGATTATTAATGTCCTGGGAATTGTGACGGGATTGATGGTATATATCATTGGATTCTTTTTTTATAGTATACTCCCCGACAAGCTGCTGTTTTATGGGGTTTTGATTGAAGGTAGTAGTTTCATTGCCTTAGTGGTGCTGAATTACTTTGGAAAAAGTCGGCTCTCGAAATATGGTGTGTTGGGTATACATTGCTTTGGTGCTGTTTACTTTGGCGCATTATTAGGGATGGTACTACCCACTATGTTGATTGCTGCTTTTTTGTTTGTGTTTTTAGTTGGTGGAACAACCCTGATATTTCGCAATGATGTTAACAAATGGTGCTCAATAGGTATTGTTGCAATGGTAATGTTTGTAACCGAATTGAATAATTATTATGGCGTAATAAAACCATTGCCGCTCGGTAATCATCATAACTACTATTTATTCAGATGGTTAAGTAATGCCGGTATTTTAGTGTTGATGCTTGGGGTAATTTGGTTGCTGGCAAGAGCCATTGAAGGATATGATAAGGCAAGGAGGAAGTTTTTGGCTGACACAACACATGAGTTAGGGAATGCCCTAAATCCGATTTCTCAGAGTATTCAAAGGCTTGAAAGGTACATTAAGCAATTGGATTCTCCCGAAGATATGGCCATATTTGACCAGTATATAAGAAGAGCTAAGCCGGCTATGAGTTATGCAAAGCTGATGATTGACAGTGTAATTTCATTGGCAAAAATTGAAAATGGAATTTATGAGCTTAATAGTAAACCGTTCCTTGTCTTGCCCTGGGTCGGGTCAGTAATAGATATGCTTTCTCCTAATGCTGAAGAAAAAGGTCAAATTATCCATCTCAAATATCGTGATTTGCGTCCCATTATCAGTACAGATAGATTAATGTTGACTCAAATTTTAGGCAATTTGATTTCTAATGCATCGAAATATGGAGCTGATAATACCATTATTACTATCACGTTGTCTAATGTTGAGGGATGGGGATTTAAAATGGCAGTACATAACTTTGGATATATACCTTCAGAGGTACGCAGTAACCTGTTTGAGCGTTATGTGACCTCCAAAGGAGCCTGTGAAACCGGCAGCGGGACCGAGGGGAATGGTATTGGTTTGGATATAGTGAGAACGGTTGTTGGAAGGCTTGGAGGAGAAATTGAAGTAGTTAGTACAGCTGAGAATGGCACAACATTCTATGTCACAATATTGAATGTTGTCGATCAGAGACAGGACCTGCTTGTGACCATGGATGATGAAAAGCCGGTTACACATTCCTTTAATGATAAAACAATATTGGTAATTGATGACAACCTGGATACTTACAATTCAGTCCGGGTACTAACACAGGGATGTAAATTGTACAAAGCAATAGATGGTGAGGCTGGTCTGGCGAAAGCGCAGGAATTAGTTCCAGACTTGATTTTAATGGATAAAACAATGGAGAAGATGAATGGGATGGAGGTGCTTAAGCACATCAAAAACGATAGTAAATTGAAATCTATCCCTGTCGTTGTTGTAACCGGTTCGGTGTATGAAAAAGATGAATTTCTTTCTGCGGGTTGCAAAGATTTTTTAAGCAAGCCGTTAGATCATAAACAATTAGAATCAATATTATTAGAAAATTTAAAATAATGATATGCAGAGATAAAAAGGTGGCCGGTACACTGTAGTAAAATTGCGGCATAAATCGTTAACTTAGGACACATACAATATGTGCCCCATGAATGTTCTTTGCCGTAAAAGCAGCCGTTACCGCAGCTTCTACAGCTGCCGTTTCGCTCTGAGAGAGATTGTCATCCTATGGCGGTTTATCAGCAATGATATTAAGGATACGATTGTACCCTCCGTCATAGCTTTCTTTAATGGATGGATATATGTTCGTCCCCCGATCCGGTACTTGCCAGGACAGCTGCTATTCAGCCTTATCTACGCAAGCTTATACATCTACACTTTTTGCATAAGTAATCAACTACATAGTATAGCCGAGGATGCAATAAATAAACCTTACCGGCCCCTGCCTACAGGATTTGTCACACAGAAAGAAACTAAGATTCGTTTTTTGATATATAATGTCCTCTTCCTCATTTTAGCCTTCTACTTGCACATTTTTTTTATAAGCGTCGCCTGGATTGTCGTTACAGCTGGATTGAATCAATGGGGATGGTCATCACACTGGTTGACCAAAAACCACCTCGGAATGACATTAGGAACTTTTATTTTATTTACAGCCCAATGGGTTATTGCCTCACCGGAAGGGAAGATCGCCGGAAATGTTTATTGGTACTTCGCATTGTTAAGCATTTGGGCTGGCTCAAGTTTACCGCTACAGGATTTTCGGGATGTCGAAGGTGATCGTTTGATGGGACGCAAAACCTTGACAATTTCACTTGGTGAGGAAAAAGGGCGTCTGGTAATGATATTTCAATATTTAATCATATCTCCTGCTTTGGTGCTAATAGCCATGCTTACGCAGGTGACAATGGTTCATATATTAGGGACTATCCAACTGAGATGCCTGCTGCTTGTAGAAATTGGGATCCACTGGTACATCGCTTACCGCATTTGGCACTTCAGAAATCCGAGGGAAGACGATTTTACGTATCATGTGTATGTCTTTCTATTCTGCGCGCTGGTACCTATGTTGAACATCCTTCGTGCAAGCAGATAGCTTGTTCTCTATGAAAACCCTATTTTTCAAAGCAGGCCGCCAGGTAATATGTTCTTACCTTTTTATTCGGGTGGCAATCATTTTTTGTCATTACTTTGTATTTAGTAGCTTTGTTTTCCTCTAAAGATAACCTGAGTTCATATGCATCTCATTTCAAGCCCGACAAGCGAATCTGTCTTCCGCAGGATTTGTTATTTAATTTCTGTGTTGTCCCTGACCCTCGGGCTTTATGTTTATCGTATACTTGAATATGAGCCGATAAAATATATTGAGATCTCCTTTGGCATATTTTTCCTGGTATTACCTTACCTCACAAAGAAGATCGGACTATCGCTAAATATCAGTATTTTCTTTGTGGTGCTAAACGGCGCCTTGTGCTTTTATGGGATCTTACTGGGGCCAATCAGTGAGATACCTACGCTAGTTGCCTTCCTCCTGGGCGTCGCTGTTTTTTTATTACGAGGAAAGAAATTGGTGTTTTTTCCAGTATCATTGGCTATTGGTATGCTCTTTTTTTTAGAGCTAAACTATTACTACAATTGGTTTGCCCCGCTACCAATGGCTTACACGAGCGCAATTAAGGTAAGATGGGTGGTGATTTTTACTGGTTGCAGCCTTTCAGCAGTCACCGTTTTTTATTTTGTCAAAAGGTGGACCTCTGAAATTGAAAAAAATAGAAAGATGGCTCAACGACTACTGGAGGCAAACGTGTATAAAACAAAATTTCTTCGGGAAACTTCGCATGAGCTAAGAACTCCATTAAGCAATATTATGGGAATAGCGGAATTTTTCAATTTGTATAAAAATGATTTCCCGGATGATATAAGGAAGGAAGTTAATAATCTTCTTGAGTCGGCACATTTAGCGGAGGAATTGGTTAACAACCATCTGGACCTGGCAAGAATAGAGGCCGGTAAATATAACGAGCTTAATCCTGCTGAAACCGTTAATTTGAAGTTTGCTTTTGATACCTGTATTGGAATGCAGCGGGTAATCGCCAATACGAGGAAAGTGAAATTGGATATTTATTATGATGATGCGCTGCCGGAGCATATTTCTGTAGATAAACTTGCATTATACACCATCATCAACAACCTGAGCTCCAATCTCGTTAAACACACGGGACAAAACAACATCGCTCAGATAAAAATCTATCAAGACGGCGAACGGCTAATAATCGAAACGAAAAATGCCGGCCACATAGCTCCGGATAAGATCCATGACATATTTAAACCCTTTGTATCCACTAATCAAAAAAACAGTACCGGGCTGGGCTTACCGATTATTAAACATATTGCCAAATTAATGGAGGGAGATGTCTACGCCTATACACTGGGAGAGTTTGTCATTTTCCGTTTTGAAATGCCATTAATTATCGCAGGAGCTCCGAAAGTAAAACAAGGCACCCAGGAAATAAAAGGCGCCTTGCAAGGCTATAAGATTTTATGTATCGACGATGACCACATGTCCAGAAGCCGGCTCGAAAGAAATATCAAACATACCGGCGCGAAATGTATGATGCTTGACAGTGCCCTTCCGGCTTTAGAGGTCGTTAAGCGGGAAACGCCAAATGTGATTATCTGTGACATGACATTACCTAAATTATCAGGTATTGATTTCGCCAAACAACTAAAACAACATCCTTATACGGCCCAACTCCGGATCCCTATAATATTCCTAAGCGCTGATGTCTTTTCCAATATCGGAAGCATAAAACAGGAAACCGGGCTGGACGACATCGAATTTCTTCGCAAGCCTTATTCCGACGTGGACTTATATTCGCTGTTAACAAAATACCTGGTGCCGGTGAGAATAATAGTCAGAGATTCTGCATAACAGGACCGCCACCGCTTTGAGGCGGCCCCGGACCATAACAGCTGCTCTCCGACATCTTAGCCCCGGACGGCTAAGTTGCTTCTCTGCCAACGCAGCCATAACAGCGCACCCAATATAAAAAACACACTTTCAATGACCAGCCACTGTGTGCCAAAAGCACCCAGCGGACCTTCTACCGTCCAGGTGATGATCCTCGACACGGCATACAGCCCCCAAAGCCAGCACAGAAAAACAACTCCCTGCTGGATGTCTTTTAACGCCCAGCGTACCAGCATGACCGTAATCGTGAGCCCTACGCCGCCATATACGCCTCTGATGGAACTGAAAGCGTCGTTGTTGGGCAGCTTCACCTGTACCAGGTCCATGACCGCCTGCGGACTAAAAAAGCCCATCATACTTACCATGAAAAAACTTCCCGCAGACACAAACAGGTAGATGCGGGATAAAACTTTGATTGTTCGGGATGGATTCATATTTGCTCTTTTATACCACAAATTTGGAAGTACCGCACCAATAAAATCTTTGTGCGAATCAAGATTTTTGTACGAATAATTTGTTTGGACTTTTGTAGAAAGCATGTGTTTCTTTTAGTGAATACCTGAAAACAGGTATCTAATTTGTACCTGTTTTCAGGTAGAAAAATTGCCTCCCAAACAACACGGCCATTGAATGCCCGGCGGCGCTCCTGCTTTTTCCTATGACAGACCTCCGCCACGCCCCATCAGCCGGAAAATCTTTACCAGCGCAGGTGCCACCTTATCTGATGAACCGTTTGGACGCTGTCTCTTTGATAGTTTTGCCAGCGAAATGGTCGGACCTTCGGCCGTATCCTTAATCTTAAAATCGCGAATGAGATGAAACTGCGCAGTACCTGGTGGCTGGCCGGATGTTTAGGCCTGACATTGATTTTTCCGGCTTGCAGCAAAGAGACATTTGAGAAAAGCCGTGTGAAGGAGTTTAACCTTTCCTCCACTGCCAACGGTGGCAACTATGACATTAAAGTGGCCCTGCCGGAAAATTACTCCCCGGCCAAAGGATACCGCACCCTGTATGTATTGGATGCAAAACTGGATTTTGACTTTACCGCACTGGAATGTGAAAAGCAGACGCGGGACCGTCACCAGGAAGGAGTGCTGGTGGTAGGCATTGGCTGGGGCCATGATCGTCTCGACGACTATACGCCGACTCCCAGTGACATCGGCAGCGGGGGAGCGGATAAATTTGTCGAGTTTATTGAGGCGGAGCTGATTCCACGGATAGAATCAGAATTCCATGCCATTCCTTCCCGCTCCGGAAGAGCGATACTGGGGCATTCGGCGGGCGGGCTGCTGGTAGGCCATAGCTTCACGAACCATAACAGGGTGTTTGGCTGCTACCTGTGCCTGAGCCCCTCCTTTTGGTACGATGATGCCATTGCACTGAGGAATGAAAAGGCCCATCGGGCGCAAAACAGGGAGGGGAGCGGTAGTTATTTCCTGGCATTGGGGGCGCTGGAAGAAAAGATGCGGCCGCCTTTTGTGGGCTTTGGAGATGCCCTCCGGACATACTATCCCCACTACGTTCTTCAGGATTATATCACACCCGGGAAAGGCCACCTCGATTCGAAAAAAACGAACATCAAAAGAGCGCTCTCCTTCTTCTTTGAAAACAATTAAAACGACTTATGCGGAATATCATTTTTGTTTGTCTGTTATTACTGGCTACCCGTGCACACGGGCAAAATTATCCTGTAACATCCCCATGGTCCCGTCTGACGATCAAACCGGCCGTAGGCGTGCTGCCATGGAGCCTGCCGGTAAAAGCCCTCACCGCTGTCACACTGGAATATCCGTTAAAAGGGAACTGGGTGCTGGGCGCTCATACCATGCTGGCCAGTGCCGTGGCGAAAAATACCTACAATATCGAAACGAACTATAGTTTGCAGTTCTCTCAAAAATTCGGAGTAGGGTACTCGATGACCGGCCCCCGGAAATTGGTCCGGCTTACACTGCTGGCGATGGGAGGCGCGCGGCGGATCGCGTTCAAAGAAACGCTGGATTATCCCGGTTTGGAAAAGATCACCACCAAAAGCAGTACCCTGATGCCAGATGTAGGGCTGCTGGTGGACTGGTCTCTCGGAAGAAAACGTTATACCTTCAACGTGAGGACCTACCTGCCTTTTTACCCTTTTGAAGGTTACCCCGTCAGCACTTTCCAAAACATCAGCATAGAAATGGGGGTAGGCATGCGGCTGAAACACTGAAAGATTCACTGTTAGTCAGGTAAATACATTTATATTTGGTATTTACTACCTAAGACTAACAACGGATATGTTATCGGACTGGCGCGTTCTATATATGGGGGGTGTTTTTATTTCGCTTTTCCTGTTTGTTATCCTGATCAGCAAGCCAAAAAAAAGTACTGCGGATAAAATACTGAGTGCCTGGTTCTTCTGTGCGATCATCCATCAGGCGCTGATGGGGTGGTACGCCTACAACAAAATGAGCGACATGCCGGCGCTGATCGGGTGGGAGCTGCCATTCCCATTCCTGCACGGTCCTTTTCTGTATCTGTATATTTTATTTCTCACCGGTCAGCAGCGTTATCGATGGCGTAACCTACTCCACTTCATCCCATCGCTGCTGACCGCAGTGATACTGGTGCCTGTGCTGGGGGCCATGTCTGTGCCGGAGAAAATGGGCGTGGGCCGGCCATCGGGTTTTGAACCGCTATTCCGATGGATGGTCGGCTGCATCATCGTTTCAGGGGTGGTATATGTACTATTGTCCTTACACCTGCTGCGCATACACCGTCAGAATGTTGCGGCACAGTTTTCCAATACGGACAAGATTACACTGAACTGGTTGCGCTACCTGATCGGGGGAATGGGCACCATATGGATCGTCGTTATATGCTCGCCATCAGCACAATCACTGTATATCGTGGTGGCGCTGTTTATCTTCTTTATCGGTTACTTTGGTATCCGGCAGGTAGGTATCTTCTCTGACCAGCTGCCCACGCATCAGGTATATCCTCCTGCTGAAATAGCGTCGCCGGAGAAAGCACCGGAACCTGTGGTCATGGAGGAGGTGGCCATTAAAAAAGTAAAGTATGAAAAAAGCGGGCTTACGGATACGGAAGCCACCAGGATTCATGCAGCGCTTCGTTCACTTATGCGGGAACAGCATTGTTACAAAGACTCCGGGCTGACGCTGGGCGATCTGGCCAAAATCCTGGACGTACATCCCGCCATCCTTTCCCAGGTGATCAATTCAAAAGAGGGAAAAAGTTTTTACGACTACATCAATGTACTCCGGGTAGAGGCTTTTAAACAGCTGTTGCTGCAGCCGGAAAACCATCAATATACCCTGCTGGCGCTGGCATTTGAATGTGGATTTAATTCCAAAACCAGTTTTAACCGCAATTTTAAAAAGATCACACAGCGCTCCCCCAGTAGTTATGTGAAGGAAATGAATATTAGTATACAGGAGGAAGCCTAAGCTGTTATTTTTTCTCATGCAGGCAAACAACCTCGGGAAAAAAACATCTCTCCAGGCTTTCGCTGAAGGAATTGGAAGCCCGCATGCCGGCGGGCAAATTCATCCGGGTCCACAAATCTTTCGTGGTGGCCATCCGGTATATTACCATGATCCACTACAATGTGGTGTACATGGCGCATACCACAGAGATGATCCCCATTGGCTCCAGCTACAAAGAAACTTTCATGGGCAGGATGAAGGATAAGATCATTAGCTGAATCTGTTGCCATGCTGCCACTATTCCCGGAGGCATGACAACAGATTTTTTTTGAAAACGTCTTTTCTCTTATACTGTTTGTGAAGACAGAGAGGCCTCCACCAGCTGCTCTGCTTCGTGTACCGCCCAAAGGGTTTTGACGAGAGCGTCCGGCGTTATAGAGATGCTATCTATGCCGTGCTGCACCAGGAACCGGGTGAGCTCCGGGAAATCCGAAGGCCCTTGTCCGCAGATGCCCACTTTTACCTGATGTTCTTTGGCTACTTTTATCAATCGGGATATCATGCGCAGCACAGCCGGACTGAGTTCGTTATACAGGCCGGACACGAGTTCCGAGTCCCTGTCCAGTCCGAGTGTGAGCTGTGTAAGATCGTTGGAGCCGATAGAGAAACCATCTATATGCGGCGCAAATTCTTCTGCCATCATAATATTGGAGGGCAGTTCGGCCATCAGGTAAACCTCTAGTCCATTGCGGCCTCTTACCAGTCCCGCTTCTTCCATTACCGACAGCACCTGTCTGAGCTCTTCCACGGTGCGGCAGAAAGGTATCATGACTACAATATTGCGCAGCCCCATTGTTTCCCTTGCTTTGCGGATGGCGGCGCATTCCAGCATAAACGCAGTTTTGTATTTTTCCGAATAGTAGCGGGAAGCACCACGCCAGCCTATCATCGGGTTTTCTTCTTTGGGCTCGAAATGTTTTCCGCCCGGCAGATTGTAGTATTCGTTGCTTTTGAAATCGGAGAAACGCACAATTGCCTTGTCGGGATAACAGGAAGCGGCAATCTTTCCCACGCCGGCCGCCAGTTTGCTGATGAAGTAGTCGGCTTCGTTCTCGTAACCATAGATCAGTTGCGCTATTTCGGCAGATAATGTTTCGTCCTGTAGTTCCCGGTGGCGCAGCAATGCGAGGGGATGCACTTTGATGTAGTTATTGATGATAAACTCTTCTCTGGCCAGCCCAATACCTTTACCCGGAAGATGCGTGAACTGAAAGGCCATGGAAGGCGATCCTACATTTAGCATCAGCGGGGTTTTAACGGCAGGGAGACTGGAGAGTTCCAGCAGGTTTTCTTTTACCGGCAGTATGCCTTCATATACTACGCCTTCGGTCCCTTCTGCGCAACTAACCGTAATGGGCTGTCCGCTGCTCAGTTTTTCGGTGGCGTCTTCACAGCCCACGATGGCGGGGATGCCCATTTCCCGCGCTACGATGGCCGCATGGCAGGTACGACCGCCTTTATTGGTAACGATCGCGGAGGCTATTTTCATGATCGGCTCCCAGTCGGGGTCTGTCATATCGGTTACCAGCACATCTCCGGGCTGGAAGGTACCGGTGGCCACGCGGTTGTCGAGGGAGAAAAGGATGTTGACCTTGCCGGCGGCGATGCCGTCGCCCACAGCAATGCCTCTCAATATCTCCCTGGGCGCGGTGTTGCCGGTATCCAGGGAGCGGGTGGTAATTTTATCGCGGTCGCGGCGTGAATGAATCGTTTCCGGCCTTGCCTGTACGATGTACAGCTCGTGGCTAAGGCCGTCGAGCGCCCATTCCACGTCCATAGGGCACCAGTGGCCTTTTTTATCGGAGTAGTAGGATTCAATGCGTTGTACCCAGCCGGCCAGCTCCATGATCTGGTCGTCGGTGAGACAGAAACTATGTTGTTGCTGTTTGGTGGCCGGTATCACGCGTGTCCGCTCGTCGCTGCTTTCTCCATAGATCATCTGCTTGTCTTTCACGCCCATCTTCTTTTCAAGGATAGGCCTGTAGGGTGATTGGATCAGCGGTTTGTAGACAATGAATTCATCCGGCGACACAGCTCCCTGCACCACCAGCTCTCCCAGTCCCCACGAGCCGTTGATCAGGACAACGTCGCGGAAGCCCGACTCAGTGTCAAGGGAGAAGGCCACACCGGAAGCGCCGAGGTCAGAACGCACCATTTTCTGGACGCATACGGAAAGCCCAATGCTGAAATGATCGTAACCGAAGTTCTCGCGGTAGCTGATGGCGCGGTCGGTAAACAGCGAGGCGAAACAGTTCCGTACGGCATCGATTAATGCTACCGGCCCGCGTACGTTCAGAAAAGTTTCCTGTTGCCCTGCGAAGGAGGCATCCGGCAGGTCTTCTGCTGTGGCGGAAGAACGCACGGCCACATCGGTCTGCTCCTGACCGTACTGGCCAGACAGGGCGTGGTAGGCAGCAATGATTTCATGACTGAGCTCATGGGGAAATCTGGAGTTGCTGATCTCCTGCCTGATCCGTTGGCCTGCTCTGCGTAAAGAGCTGATGTTGTTAAAATCGATCTGCGCTATCTGGTCTCTGATAAACTGGTCTAAGCCGCTGTTTTGCATAAAATGATAATAGGCGTTCGTGGTGATCGCGAATCCGCCCGGTACTTTTACGCCGGCATTCGACAGTCCGGAGATCATTTCACCCAGGGAGGCAGATTTCCCTCCCACTAAGGCAATAGCGTCCAGCCCCACCTCTTCCAGCGGGAGTACAATACTTTCTTTCATGGAGTATTCTATTTAATGTTGACGGGGAGGCACTATATATCAGCCTTCCATACGTGGTAAATTGTTTCTCCTGAAAGTTATTGTAATTGCTATCCCGGCTGACGTCGTGGCGTGGCTGCCGAAAACAAAACCGGAAACGGTTGCTGTGACCGATTTTTTTTCGGCAATATGTGCCCATATCCCTATTTTTGATCAAAAACCAGCCATGAGTTTCACACCGGATATGACCGACCTATGCATTCTGGACATACTACAGACCGATGCCAGGACCACCAACAAAGAGATCGCGTCCAGACTAGGTAAATCAGTAACATCCATTTTCGACAGGGTGAAACGGTTAGAAGCAGAAGGATATATTACCGGCTACGTGGCGGTACTCAATCCTGCTAAGTTGGGCAGTACGCTGATCGCTTACACCAGCGTCACGCTCGAAAGCCATGGGCACGATAAGCTGTCGGGCTTCGAACAAAAGATCAATTCTTTTCCTGAAGTGCTGGAGAGTTATAAGATGAGCGGACAGTTTGACTATCTGCTGAAAATCGTGATCGCCGATATGGAAGCTTATGAGCTGTTTTATTCCAACAAACTATCCAAACTGGAAAACATATCCAAGATCAGGAGTTTGTTTGTGTTGTCTGAAACGAAGAAAGAAACGGGGCTGAGTCTGAAGACAGCACAGCTTCCGAAAGGGCGGTAAGAGCCGGGATGGATAGGGAAAGTAATGTTGCACCAAAGCATTTTCAGATAGTTCGGGTTTGTTTATCTCCCTTTGAAAGCTTAGATTTGAATTAACAACCACCGCAAAAAAATCAACCAGAAAGTAACAGACAATTGCCGGCAATAGCAGTGTTATACATATTAAGATGATGACAGACTACACCTTCTATGCTGATGAAGAGCTGGTTCAACTGATGGCCGCTGACGATCATGCCGCGTTTACAGAAATTTACAACCGGTATTGGAAACGCCTGTATGTATTGGCGTACGATCGCCTGCATTCCCGTGAGCTGGCTGAAGATGTAGTGCAGGATGTGTTTGCCGGCTTATGGCAACGCAGAAGCCAGTCTGTTATCCGGTCGTTGCCCGCTTATCTCGCTACCGCCAACCGCTATGCCGTATTTGCCCAGCTCTCCAAAACGGCCCGTGTGACCACGGTAGAGGCGCTTCCCGAATCCCTGCAGGCAGTGGCCGATGAAACAGCGCAACTGCATTTCCTGCAACAATCCATGGAACACCAGCTGAAGCAGTTACCCGAAAAATGCCGCCTTGTTTTTAACTACAGCCGCAATGCCGGCCTTACCAACCGCGAAATAGCCGACCAGCTGCAGATCTCCGAGAAAGCCGTGGAAAAACACATCACCAAAGCGTTGCAGCGCCTCCGGGTACAGTTCCGGAATTATTTCCACGCCATCTTCCTGTATTAAAAAAAATTTTCCCCCGGGGGTAGGGTAAGACTTCCGTTTCCATACTTACATTATATAACACCTGTAAATTCAAAAATGAATGGACAAGAAAGAACTGGCTATACTCTCGGAAAAGTATCTGGCCGGTACCGCCAGTGAAGAGGAAGTAGGACGTTTGTTGCAATGGTACAATAGTTATGACGCACAGGAACTGACGGCCCATGTAACGGTGGAAGCAGCGGAGACGGAGGACAGCCTGAAGGAGCGGATGTACCGTCGCCTGCAGGTGGCCACACAGCCTCCGCAAAGGCGCATAGCCCGTATATCGTACAGGAAGGTGGCCGCCGCCGTATTGGTCCTGATCATGGCCGGTGGCGGGTACTATCTCTTTAGTAAGATACGGAAACGTGATCTGGTGGCGGATGCTACACCGTTGCCGGTGCATGCCGGCGGTGATAAAGCGACGCTCACACTGGCGGATGGCTCGGCGGTGAACCTTGACAGCATTGGCGCCGGACAGGTGACGTTACAGGGCGTGAAAATGGAGAAGACCCAACATGGACAGATCGTGTATAAGAATAATGGCAACGCTGCGGTGAATAACGTATTACGCACGCCCAGAGGCGGACAGTTCAGGGTAACATTGCCGGATGGTACCGATGTGTGGCTGAATGCTGCCTCCTCCATCAGCTATCCCACCGCGTTTACCGGTAGCAGCAGAGCGGTGTCCGTTACCGGAGAAGTATATTTTGAAGTGGCGGCAGATGCTAAACGTCCATTTGAAGTAAAGGTAAATGATGTCGATGTGCTGGTATTAGGGACACATTTTAATATCAATGCCTATGACGATGAGCAAACGATTAAAACCACGCTGCTGGAAGGAGCGGTACTGGTAAGGACTCCCGGTGCATTCAAACACCTGGAACCAGGCCAGCAGGCGAAAGTAACACCGGGCAATAACCAAATCGAATGGCTGAAACATGTGGACGTTAACAGCGCCGTGGCCTGGAAAAATGGCTATTTCTCTTTTGACGACGCAGACATTCCGACGGTGATGCGGCAATTGGCCAGGTGGTATAACATTGATGTAGTGTATGAAGGGAAAGTGCCGGAAGGTACGTTCACCGGCGAGATTGGGAGAAACCTGACACAAAACCAGTTGATGAAGATATTGAAGCAGGCAAGGATTAATTTTAAACTGGAAGAGGAGAGGAGACTGGTTATTTATCCATAAGTTGAACATCTATCAGCATCTATAACCAACCATTACCAACAACCGGTACCATAAAAACCGGTGAATCGTTTAACCGGGCCTGTACAAAGGCCTGAGTGATTGTCATTCAATAATACCTGTTATGAAGTAAACGTTGCCCACCGGGCATAGAGGGCTTATGCCTCATCCATAAAAAAACCTGGTGTCAAGATTGGCGTCCGCACCAGGTTTGATCGTTGGTTAACCCATTTTTTGAATCTTTCCTGCTACCCCTCACGGGGTGGATGAGGAACATTTGTCAACCAAAAATCAACCTAAGGTATGAAAATTAATGTTGCCGGCAACAGGCACCAAACTTTTGTATCAACCGGGGGTGATAGACCCCTGGTTTCCGAAAATCACCGAATTACCAAAATCTGGAGAGCAATGAAATTGACCGCATTTTTATTAACGGTGGTGGCGCTGCACACCTATGCCACCGGGAATGCTCAAACCGTTACCGTTGCATGCAGGAACACACCCCTACAACAGGTGTTCAGTGTAATCAAACAACAAACAGGATTTGTGTTTTTTTACAGGAACCAGGATTTGTCGGATGTTCGCCCGGTATCAGCGGATATACGCGAACAACCATTAAAAACCGCACTGGCAAGGATACTGCTGGACAAACCCCTGGTGTTTGACATCGAAGGCAATACCATCGTCATTTCCAGGAAGCTGCCTGCGGAAAACAAACCGGAACAACCCGACCTGCTCCCGCCGCAGGAGGTGCAGGGCAGAATAGTCGACAAACATGGAGATGCTGTGCCAGGTGTTACCGTCCGGGTGAAAGGGACCAACATAGCCGCTATTACCGATCAGGCGGGATTTTTTGTACTGCGTAATGCCGATGCCCGCGCTGAGTTGTTGGTTTCCTGTGTGGGATTTGAACCGAAAACAGTCTCACTTGGCGGAAAAACAAAACTGGAGATACAACTCAATGCCAAGGTGGATGACCTGAACCAATACGTGGTAGTAGGTTATGGCAGTACCAAAAGAAAGGACCTGACGGGTTCTGTTGCCTCCGTGAATGTGGAGGAAGTAAAGAACGTTCCTTTCGCCAGCATTGACCAGGCGCTGTCCGGTAAAGCTGCCGGCGTGCAGGTAACACAGGCCGACGGTTCTCCCGGCGGTGTGGCCAAGATCCGCATCCGTGGCGGCACCTCGCTGTTGGGTGGCAATGACCCACTGTACATCATTGATGGTGTACAGGTGACGATCCAGAACCGCTATATCCAAAACCAGGCGGAAGTGGTGAACCCTATCGAAAGGGCGGGCAGTGATGATCCCAATAATTCGGTCAACGGCTCTTTCACCCGTGGCCTCAACAGCCTGGCGGGCCTTAACATCAGCGATATTGAATCCATCGATATTTTGAAAGATGCTTCTGCCACTGCTATCTATGGCTCCAAGGCGGCCAACGGCGTGATCATCATCACCACCAAAAAAGGCAAGCTGAATCAGAAGCCTGTCCTGGAAGCCAATTACTATGCGGGTGTGAGTCAGCCTATCAGGGAAAAACTGTTGAACAGGGAACAATATATAAACCTTTTGCAGGAGGCGGCCCGCACAAAAAATGCTGTCAGGGCCGCCGCCGGGGAGGAGCCTGATCCCGTTGCTACCAACGTTAGCAACAACCCTGAAAGCCTGGGGACTGCCAACACCGACTGGCTGAAGCTGGTATTGCGGAATGCTCTTACCCATAATGCGGATATTTCGGTACGGGGCGGCGGCTCCGGTTCCCGCTACTATACCTCTCTCGCCTATACGAAACAGGACGGGGTGCTGAAAGGAACGGATTTTTCCCGCATCGCCGGGAAAATAAGCCTCGATAACGAAATCACCAGCAAGCTGCGTATCATCACCAACCTGGACTATGGTTTCACCAAAAACAATATTACGAATGGTATATATCCCGCTGCGATGTACGCACCACCAACCTTACCGGCGTATAATCCGGATGGAACGCCATACCAGTTCCTCGGTTCACAGATCGGCGGGTACGATTATCAGGGATATCAAAACCCTATGGTATTGCTGGATGGTATCAATACGGGTAAAACAGCGTCGCTTCTCGGGTCTCTCTCCGGTGATTATGATGTGTTGAAAAACCTGAAGTTCAGAAGTACCTTATCTGTCAACTATAATAATTTCCATCAGCAGAACTATGTGCCCAGTACGGCTGTCATCGCCTCTGCCAATGGGGTGAGCAGTTCCAACGGCGGTACGGCCTCTCAGGGACAGACAGAAGATGTAAACCTCTTTATAGAAAATACCCTTACGTGGGACAAACAGTTCAACGAAAACCACCGGTTGAACCTGTTGGGTGGTACCTCCTGGCAGAAATACCGTTTCAATTCTTTCTCCGCCAGCGGCCAGGGCTTTCCGGATGACAAGTACCTGAATAACATTTCGTCCGCTGCGGTTACGCTGCCGGCTACCGGCAGCTCCGGACAGAATTCGCTCCTCAGTTTTTATATGCGCGCCAACTATGCGCTGAAAGAAAAATACCTGCTCACTTTCACCGGCCGGTCAGATGCTTCTTCCAAGTTCCCTGCGCATAACAGGGTGGGATATTTCCCTTCCGGTGGCGCTGCGTGGCGGATTTCAGAAGAGCCCTTTATGAAGAAGGCAGTATGGGTGAATGAGTTGAAACTACGTGTCAGCGCGGGTTATACCGGTACGCAGAATTTTGGCGACAACCTGTATTATACGTTGTATACGCCGGGTTCCTATGGCGGCGTTAATGCGCTCATTCCTTCGCAGCTGGGTAATAGTAAGATCAAGTGGGAATCTACCCTGCAGAAAGACCTCGGACTGGATTTTGAGCTGTTCGGCTCCCGCCTGCGCGGTGTGATCGGCTACTATGAAAAGATCACCACCGGCCTGTTATTGTCAACACAGCTGCCGCCCAGCTCATCCTACAGTAGCGTGATATCCAATATTGCCACTATCAGTAATAAAGGGCTGGAAGTCGACCTTCGTACCGACTTCATCAAAGGCAAACATTTCCAATGGACAGGCGCCCTGAATATTTCCGGCAACCGTTCCAGGGTGGAAGATATCAACAATGATTTTACGGACCCGAATGACGCAGGCGCAACATACCTGAATGCCAACGCGGTGGTACGCAAAGGAGAGCCGCTGGGGCTGTTTTATGGTTATAAACAAACCGGCATTATCCGTGATCAGAAACAACTGGACGAATATAAAAAAGTGTTTGTGTATGCGAAATACTTTGCGCCTTACCTGGGGATTGGCGACGCCATGTATGAGATTGGCAATGACGGATTCTATAAACAGGACGTGATCGGCCAGGCCCAGCCTGATTTCTATGGTGGTTTTACCAATACATTTACCTATAAGAATTTTAGTTTGATCACCCTGCTTACTTTTTCCCACGGTGGTCAGATGTTGTATATCGCAGATGTACAGAACAAAAATTTCGAAAGTTTTGCCAACCGTGGCGCCAGGATCTTGCAGCGATGGACACCTGAGAACCCCTCCGCTGAAAGGCCCCGCCTTATCTTAGGGGAGTACGGCGCTCATACCAGCAGCGCTGAAGTGTATGATGCTTCTTATCTGAAACTGAAATCTATTACCATCACTTACCAGCTGCCCGCACGCGTCGCCGGCAAAATGCATATCCGCGATGCTTCCGTGTATGCTTCTGCCACTAACCTGTTTACCGTCACAAAGTATCCTGGTCCCGATCCGGAGGTAAGTAACAATCCTTACAGCCTGATCAATGGCAGCAGCGATGTCAGCACATTCCCTACCGTAAAGCAGTTTAACCTGGGCCTGCGTTTCGGATTTTAAAACCAATTAAACCAGCTAATCATGATGAAAAGGATCATATATACGTTTGCGTTGCTCAGTGCAGTGATGATGACAAGTGTGTCCTGCAAAAAGGAACTGGGAAAATTACCGGAAAACGCCAAAGTGGATGGCAATACCATCATCGACCAGCGAACCTCTGAAATAGCCCTCAATGGCGCTTATTACCGGTTTGCAGCGGTGAACGGAGATAATATTACCAAATGGTTTGAACATGAAGTACCGCCTGCGATGTTTGCCGGGTACATGGGATACGGCTACGGGGCTGATCGCGCGGAGACAGATAACAACTATGCCCAGTCCAGCTATGCCAATATTTACTGGACGTCTTCCTATCAGCTGATCAACGCTGCCAACGGGGTGATCAGGGGCGTCACGGCCCTGGATGATAAACGCTTCGCCGGCAACCGTAAAAAGGAGGTGCTGGCCGAAGCCCGCTTCCTGCGCGCATATGCACATTTTAAGCTGCTGAGTTTCTTCGGGCAGTGGTTTGATCTCAGTAGTCCGTATGGAGCGCTTATCCGTGAAGATTTTGTACAGGTGGATGCTTTGCCCAAAGCCCGCAGTTCTGTGAAAGATAGCTATGCTTTTATTCTTGCCGATGTAGACGATGCGATCGCCAATGCACCAGCAGAAAACCAAGCCTGGTATGCTACCCGCTGGGCAGCCATGGCATTAAAAATGCGTATCCTGATGAGCCACGGGCAGCCGGAAGATTATAAACAGGTGACAGACCTGGCAGATTCCATTATCCTGCATGGTAAATACACGCCGGAGCCGCAAACGAAAGATATCTTTTATACAAAAGGCATCAGCAGTACGGAAGTGATACTGGGTATCAAACCACAACAAAACCAGGAAAGCTTTTACTATGTGCTCAGCCGGCAATACTGGCCGGGAGCCTCTTCGCTGTACGTAGCGAAGACTGCGTTGAAAGACTTACTGCAAAATGATCCACGCGGCGCCTGGATGATCGGTACGGAGAACCGTTACGCCAAAGGGACCTACTATTTCCTGAAATATATTAAACAGGGAAATTCGCCTTCCATCCTGTCTGAAACGTCCTACGCTTTCCGGTTGACAGAAGTTTACCTGTTGAAAGCAGAAGCTGTTATCCGCTCTGGTGGCAGTTTACAAGCGTCCCGCAACATACTGAAAGAAGTGATGGGCCGCGCGGGCGTGACCGATTTTAGCGCGGTGGACAATGCATCATCAGTGAATGATATGCTGAAACAGGTTTACCTGGAAATTGTGAGAAACCTGGTGGCAGAAGACGGACAGGAGTGGATGGCATTGTTACGCCTGCCATCTTCCCTGATCCAGGAATTAAGACCGACGGCCAATGATAAGGTTAAATACATTTTGCCGATACCACATAGCGAGTTCCTGTACAACCCTGCTATTGGCCCACAAAATCCCGGCTATCAGCAATAATTCACCTTTAATATTTAACGATGCCTATCCACACTAAAACTTTTATGGCCGCGCTGTTACTGGCAACTGCCTGTAAACAGGCCGCTCCGCCGCATGCCACGCTCACCGCTACGCTGAAAGGGCTGAAAGACACTGTTGTGTTCATCTCCATACCAGTAGGTGATTCGGCTAAAACCGATACCGTACCGGTAAAAGATGGTCAGTTCACCTGGACGGGAGACATTCCCGAACCACAGAAAATCTTCATCGGTACCTCTACCCGTTATATGCAGCTGTTCATGGAGAATACCGCTGTAAGCCTCCATGGTAATATGGACTCACTGGACCAGGCGAAGATCACCGGTTCAGCCACTCACGCCGCCTATGAAGCCTATCAGCAATCTATCAGGGATATTACGGAGCAGGAAGATGCCCTGTATCAGCAGTTTCCGGAGGTGAAAGGCAATGATACCGCGCAGGCCGCGCTGGAGGCCAAAGTAGAGGTGCTGCGTTTGCAACGCCGGGAACGCAGCAAACAATACATCGCCGTGCATCCGGAAAGTCCGGTCAGCGTCGACCTCATTGCCGATATGGCGGTCATCGGCGAATTTGCGCCGCTGGACAGCCTGTACCGTCAACTGAAACCTGCGGCCCAACAAACAGCTGCCGGTACCCGCCTCGGCAAACGGCTGGAGGTGCTGAAGAGGAGCGCTGTCGGTCAGCCGATGATCGACTTTACCCAGGCCGATGTAAACGGCAAGCCTGTACGGCTTTCCGATTTCAAAGGCAAATATGTGCTGCTCGACTTCTGGGCCAGCTGGTGCGGCCCCTGCAGGGCGGAGAACCCCAATGTCTTAAAGGCATACAACACTTTCAAAAATAAAAACTTTACCGTGGTAGGGGTGTCGCTGGATGACAAAGCTGACAAATGGAAGCAGGCCATCGAACAGGACGGCATGCCCTGGATGCAGGTGTCCGATCTGAAAGGATTCCGCAACGAAGTGGCGCAGCAGTACGGCATACAGGCCATCCCTTGCTCATTTCTCATCGACCCGCAGGGGATTATTATCGCCAAAGATCTGAGAGGAGCGGCCCTCCACACGAAACTGGCCGCCACGCTTCAATAATTTTTTTGATAAAAAATAATATCACATGAAAAATAACTGGGTTCTTTTTTCACTCTTGCTGCCCGCGATGCAGGCAGGCGCGCAAAACAATCAGGCTTTTACTTTAAAGGGAGATATCAAAGGGCTGCCTGACCACTATATCTACCTCAGCTATCCGGCAGGTGCTTTGGTATACAAGACCGACAGTGTGATCACACACGGCGGTAAGTTTACTTTCACCGGTACAATAGAACAACCGGTGCAGGCCAGACTGTATACCGACAAACAGAAGGCCATGTATTTTGAAGGCGATGCCGCTTCCTTTTTTATAGAGGCGGCGCCTATGGAGATTAAGTCCACCACCGGTAAGCTGAAAAACGCCAAACTGAGTGGCTCTAAAGTACAGCTGGAGCAGGAGGAGCTGGAGCTGATGAGAGCGCCGGTAACAAAACAGCTCAGCCCTTTGTCTGCTGCCTATGGCAAGTTGAACAACGAATACATTGCCGGTATGCGTGCGAAGAAGACGGATGCTGCGCTGAAGCCGTTGAAAGATCAAATGGATAAGCTGAAAGACCAGATGGAGCCACATTATGAGGCCATGGAGAAAATTGACAAGGCGTTTATTGACAAATACCCGAACTCTTATGTTACCGCCTCGCTGTTGCGTTTTCGCGTGAGCGGTATGCCACTGGCAGAAGGTGAAGCTGCTTATGCCCGTATGTCGCCGGAGATGCAGCAGAGCACTGATGGTAAAGAGATCAAAAAAGAACTGGACGGACTGCGTGCCGGTTCACCGGGAAGCATGGCGCATGTTTTCACTAAAACAGACATGGATGGCAAAACGCTGAACCTGGCCGATTTCAAAGGTAAATATGTGATGCTCGATTTCTGGGCCAGCTGGTGCGGACCGTGCCGCAAAGGTAATCCGCATCTGAAAGAACTGTATGGCAAGTACAAAGACAAAGGCTTTGAGATCATCGGGATCTCAGACGACGACTCCAATCATGCTGCCTGGAAAAAGGCGGTGGAACAGGATGGCATCGGTATATGGCGGCATGTGCTGCGTGGCCTCGACTGGGAAAAGCGAAAAAATAACCTGCCTAATCCGGAAGATGTCAGTGATGACTACGGCATCCATTCGCTGCCCACGAAAATCCTGATCGACCCGCAGGGAATGATCATCGGTCGTTATGGCGGCGGTGGAGAAGATGATGAAGCGATGAATAAAAAACTAAAAGAGATATTCGGCGCATAACCTTAAAAGCCTTGTAAATGAAGATTTACAAGGCTTTTTTAATTGAATATTCAGGGGTATATTTGGTCATGGACACAAGTACACACGATCAGCGTATTGCCAAAATGAGCTTCGCTTCCGTCTATCCACTATTACTCGCGAAGGTGGAGAAGAAAGGCAGGACCAAAGAAGAGCTGCATCAGGTGATCACCTGGCTCACAGGCTTCGATGATAAGCAGCTCGACAAACTGATAAAAGAGCGCGTGACTTACGAAACGTTCTTTCAGGGCGCTACGCTCAATCCCAATGCCGGCCTCATTACCGGCGTCATCTGTGGCTATCGGGTAGAAGACATCGAGAACCCGCTGACACAGCAGGTGCGTTACCTGGACAAGCTGGTGGATGAATTGGCGAAGGGGAGGAAGATGGAAAAGATTTTACGGGGATAACCCATCAAAAGTATCAGCCGTATATCACTGCGGTAAAGCGGATATACGGCTGATCATACATTAATACCCCGGATTCTGCGTCAGTCCCGGTTCTATTTTCAGACTACCGGAATGGAAAGGCCACAGGTAGTTACGCGCCTGAAAAGAGCGGTCTTCTATCTTTAAAGACACCAGGCTGCCGTTCACCAGCCGGGTATGGCCCAGCGCGGGTTTGGTCATTACCTGATCGCCGATCTTCCACCGGAGGATGTCATCATATCTTACCCCTTCACCTGCCAGTTCTATTCTTCGTTCATTCCTGATCAGATCGGTCCATTGCTGTTGCGTATAGGCGCTGTACTTCGCCAGCGTAACATCTGCTTCCGTCATATCAAGGCCGGCCCTGGCCCTCAGCTGGTTGATACAGCTTTTCGTGAGGTTGTCAATTTTGTTCTCCATAATAGTGGCTTCCGCATAGGTCAGCAGCACTTCTGCATACCGTAGTATCGGGAAATGCATGTTGCCGTTGTCCCGGAACGCATCGGTTTCGTCCACGAATTTTCTGAACCAGTAGCCGGAGCGACTGGCACGTTCTTTTTCATAGAACATGGGGCTGTTCTGATCGTATATGTTAATCGGTTCGTTGACAAACATATCGCCCTGGCCCATGATGCTGGCGGCATAGCGGGGGTCTCTGTTCAATTTGGGGTCCAGTTCATAATCCTGTTTGCTGTGATAGGGGCACTCCTCAATTTTATTGCCCTGTAAGGTCCAGTAAGCATCTACCAGCGATTTTAACGGCACGGCGTAAGACTGCCCCTTGCCCGTACGGAAGTGCGGCCCCAGGTGTTCAAAGGAATTGGTGCCGCTGTTGCCATGGCTCGGCATGTCCATTTTGATGATGAACTCTTTGTTGATCTTATCTCCCTTATAATTGAACAGATCTCTGTACACAGGATACAAAGCGTAATTACCGCTGTCCATGATCTCTTTGGCTAACCGCGCGGCCAGCTCATAACGACCGTTGTATAAGGCGTAGCGCATGATCAGGGCTTTGAGAGAGTACTTGTTGAACATATAGCCGTCGGAGTTATACTCCTTGTCGGGGAGGCTATTGGCCGTGGCTTCCGCCATGGGGAACAGCGTATTGAGTATTTCCTCTTTTGATTTGGCTGGTTGTGTCACCTTGGAGATGTCTACCGGTTCCAGATAGAAGGGCACATTGCCCCAGCGGGAAACGATCCTGAAATAGTGCCAGCAGCGAAGGCCTTCCAGGATGCCCTTGTATTTTGTGCGGATGGCTTCATCTTCCACATACGGCGTATTGATACTTTTCAGGTAAGTATTTAAACGGCCGATATGTTTCATATGGATGGTGTAGTAATATTCAAAAGCGCGGGTATTGGCGTCGTAGCTGCCGTTGGCAATACGCTGGTGGTTGTCGCCTTCCACTCTGCTGTAAGCGTTATCGGACTTACTGTCTTCCATATAAAAGAGCAGTCGTCTGTCGCCCTGGTTGGTAAATACGTCCAGGTAGGTGCTGTATACCACACGCCGGAGGTCTTCTTCTGTATTAAAGAACTCATCGAATTTGGTAGCGGTGGGGTCCGGCTTGTCCAGAAATTTCTGACAGCCCGGCATGATAGCGGCGAGTAAAGCAAGTAGGATCAGTCTCTTTTTCATCGTATGCATATTTTGCAGTGGATTGAAATAAATGTTGGCTATGATTAAAACAGGGTGGCTCTGACGCCCAGGCTGTAAACGGCCATGCGGGGATAGTTGCCATTGCCGCCGTCGCGTTCCGGTTCCAGCCCTTCCCATCTGGTGAAGGTGATGGCATCCTGCGCGTTTACATATACGCGCACGTTCCGGATGGTTTTACCTTGTAACGGGAACGTATATCCCAGCTGTAATACTTTCACCCGGAAAAAGGCGGCGTTGCTCAACCATACATCACTGAGGTAAGCGTTGGTGCTGGAGCCGGTCCATACTCTGGGGAACCTGCTGTCGGGTGTTTGAGGCGTCCAGCGGTTGTCGGCATAGTACTGTTGCGGTTTGCCCAATGCGTTGCTGCTGCCGTCTACCAATATAGGGTAGCCCTCCATGCCGTTGAGGCGTCCGGTCCTTTTTCCTACGCCTTGTCCCAGCAGGTTAAAGTCCCAGTTCTTGTATTGCAGGGCCAGGGTAACGGAATAGTTCAGGTGCGGGAAAGGATCGCCGAGGTTGATCCTGTCGGCATCGTTGATGATGCCGTCGCCGTTCTGGTCTATGTATTTGATATCGCCGGGAAGGGTGTTGGGCAGTTTGGCCGGCGTGTTGTCCACGTCGCGCTGGTCGCGGAAGAAGCCATTGGCTTTGTAGCCGTAGTAGTTATCGATCGCGATGCCTTTGTACCATATTTTGTCGTTGTCGTCTTTGAAGATCAGCGTGTCGCCATTGCGGTAGCCGGCCTTCAGTACTTTGTTGCGGTTATCGAACAGCATGGCACCAATGCTGTAACCAAGGTTACCGATTTTATCCTGCCACTGTACAGAAAGCTCGTATCCGTTGTTTTCCACTTCTCCGATGTTAAAGGCTGCTTCGAGAGAACTGGAGCCGGTGATGGGCGGTACAGGGAATCTGGAATAGATAAGATCGTAGGAGTTCTTTTTGTAGACTTCTGCGGTGAGGCTAAGCCTGTTGTCCAGTACGGTCAGCTCCAGGCCGATGTTGCCCTGCTTTTGTTTTTCCCAGGTGAAGTTCATATTGGGCACCCGCATGAGCCATCCCCATTCGTTCACGTTTTCTTCCCACAAATAAGGGTCTACGTTTTCATTGCCGATGAGGCCATAGGAAGCCCGTAGTTTGAGGTTGTTGATGACCCTGTTATTGACCAGCCCTTTCATGAACTTTTCATTGGTGACGTTCCAGGCAACGGCTCCCGCGGGGAAAAAGCCCCATTGTTTGCCGGGCGCGAATTTACTGCTGCCATCGCCGCGGGCGGTGAATTCGAGGATATATCTGTTGTCGAAAGAGTAGTTTAGTTTACCGAAGAAAGATGCTTTGGCGATTTCCTTATAGTCGGTAAAATTGAAGGTCATCACTTCAGAACCGGCGGTGAGGTATATCTTATCGGCCTGATGGCGCAGGCTGCCGGTATAGTTCAGCAGGCCGCGGGCGGTCAACTGGCTCTGGCTAACATCCTGATCGGCGCCGACTTCATTTTTCCATATTTTCACGGGTTTGCCGTTGCCGTCGAAGAACTTGAAAGTCTCCCGCTGCCGCTTGTTGGCCGACTTGCTGATCTGATAAGATACGTTGCCTTCCAGGCTGAGATGCTTACTGATATTGTATCTTGGCCGCAGGTTCACGGAGCTGAAATCGTATAGGTTGTTCCGTGAGCCGCCCCGGTTGATAGACGCGATCGGGTTCATGTCATTATACAGGATATAATGCTCGGGGATGTCGCCGGCGGGGTAGTATATCTGCTGGGCAGGATTCATTTTCCAGAGGTTTTCATATAAACCTGTTCCGTCGTCATTTTCTTTCAGCCGGTTGATCTGTAAACGGTGAGCGTAGAAGTCGGCCAGCAGCACGAACTTATCTGCGATGTTGACATTCGTATTAAAGCGGGCGGAGTACTTGCCGGACCCTTCGTAGGAGTTGAGGCCGTTTTCCTTGAGGTATCCCATCATCAGGTTGAAGGAGCCGATACCACCGCCGCCGGACACGCTCATGGTCACGTTCTGCGAGTTGGCCTTACGGGGCATGCCTTCTTTCAGCCAGTCAACAGAGGGTGTTTCGCCGGATTCCATTTTGCGGATGTCCTGATCGGTATACAGCGGTGTCTGTCCCTGGAAATTCCGTGCTTCATTGTTGAGCCGCATGTAATCGACGCCATTCACGAATTTGGGCAGATCGATGGGTTGCTGTAGCGCGGCCCATGTGTTGACGTCTACTTTAAACCGTCCCATCTGTCCGCGTTCCGTTTCTATGATGATCACCCCGTTGGCGCCCCGTGAGCCATACATGGAGGCAGACGCCGCATCTTTCAGCACGGTGATGCTTTTTACCTGGTTGGGGTCTATATCGTTCAGGCTTTGTTCCATCCCGTCTACGATCACGAGGGGGCTGGCATTCTGGAGGGTGCTGATGCCTCTGATGGTGATGCCGGGCACGCTGCCGGGCAGGTTGGTCGTTTGTTGGACCGTCACTCCCGGAACGGTGCCGGTAAAGGCTTCCTGGAGTTTAGCGATGGGCCTTGTTTTGGTGAGTTTTACATCCACCTGGGCCACGGAAGAAGCCACGTGCCGGCGTTCCACTTCAGAGAAGCCCATCACCACTACTTCAGACAGATTTTTGGTGCCTGTTTTCAGGCGGATCTCCATGTTGGTCTGTAGCTGGGCGCTGACTTCCGTTGGCTGAAATCCGACAGCGCTGATGATCAGCGTAACGGCTTCTTTGGGAACTTTGATTTCAAAGCGGCCGTCGTTGCCGGAGGCCGTACCGATGTTGGTGCCTTTGATGAGGATACTGGCGCCGGGTATGGGTTCCCCTTTTTCGTTGGTGACCCTGCCGGTGGCTACCATGGCGGAATCTGCAGCCGACCGGGTGCGGCTGTTGAGCAGGATGCGGCCGTTGTTGATGGTATACCGTACCGGCTGGTCCCGGAGTGCTATTTCCAGCACACGTTCCACAGAAGCATTTTTTACTTCGATGGTGACTGGTTTGGTGGCAGACATCAGGCTTTCGCTGTAGGCTACGGACAGGCCGGTCTGGCTGGCCATTTCTTTGAGCACCTTTTTGAGGGGTGCGTTTTTTTCCGACAGCGTGATCTGCTGCGACAAGGCTACGGCACTGCATTGCAGGCAGACCGCGAGCAGGAGGAAGGCGGTGAAGCGCATAACGTAGAACATTTTGGTTGAACAGAGCGGTTTTAAACGACAACCCGTTTGGTTGCAGTCGTGTTAGGTTTTTTTCATTGTGATTTATCGATACTATACAAGGTTACATGGGCTGGTATTTTACCGGGTTAGTATTACTTTGATGGTCCTGCCTTCCAGCTTCAGTTTTACGTTGTCGGTTTCCAACATGGGTAATACCTGCTGCAGGGGCAGATTTCGGTTGATGTAACCGCCAAGGCGGTTGGTGGCCGGTATAGACTGATAGTCGGCTTCCACATCATACCATCTTGACAGCTGCCTGAGTATGCTGCCGAGACTGGCATTTTCAAAGTTGAAGAAGCCTGTTCTCCAGGCGGTCGCTTCCCGAAGGTCTGCCGGTTGTACAGACAGTGATCCGTTGGCATTGTCCACTGCAGCGGCCTGCCCCGGGTGCAGGAGGCTCTGGTGATCACCTGATGTGACTTTCACGGCTCCTTCTATCAGCGTGGTACGGGTGGCAGGTTCGTCGGCGTAGGCCATCACGTCGAAGCTGGTACCCAATACCTGCACTTCCATGTTGTTCACTTTTACAATAAATGGTTGTCCTGCAACCGGTTTAACTTCAAAGTAGGCCTGGCCTTTTATTTCCACTGTACGGCTGTCGGGCGGGAAGGCGGTAGGGTAGCGCAGGCTGGAGGCGGCGTTGAGCCATACCCGGCTGCCGTCGGGCAGCACTACGTTGAACTGGCCGCCACGTGGCACTGCCAGCAGGTTGTAACGCACAATGGATGAAGGGCCGGCGGTAATGGGGTATAACAATTGCCCGTTATGTTGCTGCACCTGCACATCCCCCTGGCGGATGACCTGGTTGCCGGTGCTGTCCAGCGTCACCACAGAGCCGTCTGACAGAGTGAGCTGTGCTTTGTTGCTGCCGGGAACACCTATCCGCATGTGCCGCTGTGCGAGCTGGGGCACAGCGGGTTGGCGCGAGGTATAGAAGATGGTGGCCACCGACAACAGCATAATAACGGCCGCGGCTGCACTCCATTTCAGGTACCGGAAGGAGCGCACAGGCACTACCTTGCTGCGACTGATCTCCTGTAGCAGCCTTGTTTCAATACGATTGCCGATCGCTTCGGGCACGTCGTGCTTTTCGTTCATGACGCGCTCAAATTCCTGTTGCATGGCCTGCAACAGGGGCCGTTTGGCGGCGGAGGTGTTCAGCCGTCCGAATAACGCCTCCAGCTCTTCCCGGCTGCATTCACCATCCAGGTATCGCTGTAACAGCTCGTCGTGATAATTTTCAGGTTGCGACATATTGGTTTCCCCATTGAAAACAAAGGGGTACTATATACTATCCGAAAATGTAGGTGAAGGGTACCCCTGTGAAGAAATTTTTTTTAATAGAAAGTGGAGACCAGCCAGATGGCCATAAAGATATCACCATGACGGTATACATAATCTTCGATGAAACGCATGCCCAGCACCATATGTTTTTTTACCGCGTTACGGGAGATGCCCAGCAAGGCGGCGGCTTCATCGTAACTTTTTCCTTCCTGACGGCAGAGGCGAAATACTTTCAGCCGTTGGACGGTCAGTTTGGACAAGGCTTCTTCAAAAAGGCGCTCATACTCTTTGGTCCGTACCGCCTCGTCGGAATGTCCCGGGTCTATGCCAGCCAGCTGTTGATATAGTTGTTCCCGCATCTGCCCGTCGGTGGCCAGTTTGGTAATAGTTTTAAAGACATGGTTGCGGGCAATGCGGTAAAGATACCCGCTGAATGAAAGTTGGGGGTTAATACGGTCCCTGATCTCCCATATTTTGAGAAACACGTCGTGCACCAGATCTTCTGCCAGGGAAGGGACCTTGCAGAAACGCAGCAGATAGATGTATAAAGAAGGATGGTAATGCCGGTACACACTCGAAAAAGCTGATTCATCACCCTGAATCATTCGCAACAGCACCTCTTCCTCCATGGACATACGCTCCATACCTTTTGAAAATAGTTTTTATATAGTCGGTTTATCAAACAGGAAATTATCTTGTATCAGATGTCTGTAAAGATAGAAAACAGGTGAAGGAAATAAAAGCCGGCCGGTGTTAGTTGGGGGAAAATGAAAAGTCCTGCATCTGGGCCTGTATGTTTTCAGGGTTCGGATGCAGGACTGTATAGTACGGTTATCGGATTATTTGGCATCTTTACGGGCCACGGCAGCGCCGATGACGGAGGCTATAACCCCGCAGATTACGCTGCCGATTAATCCGCCGAATATCAGGATTACCACAAAGAATCTTTTAGCAATGTCCAGGCTCTTTTCAATCTGCTCCTCAGGCATATTTTTCTTTTCCATACCCAGTCGGGATGCCTCCAGCATTTTGTCACGTATATCCGGAAATATGACCAGCATGATAGCAGAGAAGATTACTGTAATAACAGAAATGATCAGCGAAGCTTTGAAACCATTCCCGAAAACATTGCCGAAAGTGACATGGCCGTCGTTGATTTTGGAGAAGTTGATGCTGGCGAGGATAATGCCGACCCCCATCACCAGAACGCCTATCCACTTGGCCCACTCATCCTGGTTGAGGTTTAAAATGTAGAGGATGACAGACAGTACCACCATGATTGCGCTGATGATCAGACCATACTGTACATAGTTTTTGTTCATGACGTGATTGATTTTATAAGGATGATAGATGTTGCGCTGTGTTGAGATTAACCATACCGTGCTCTTTCCCTGATCTCGAATATACGTTGAAAGCAATGACGCTCAAATTATTTTTTGTGAAATAAGAAATTGGTTGACAGTCAATTTGTTGGACTAACAGAACGAATTTACTTAAAAAATTTGTAACTATGCTGCCAGATTTTGGTTTCCTGTATGTTGAACCTACCGGCGGGTTTGTTAACCACGACCACTTTTTATGGCAGACAATATGCAACCGATTTAAAAAACTACATACCCATGAAGGCGAACTTTCTCCGTTACCTCGTTTTACCCGAAGAAGAAAAACAACTTAGCACGGTTACCGATGATGAACAACTGCTCGATGCTTTGCTGCAGCAACAATACCTGACCGTTACCGACTGGAAAGGGGAGGACAGCCCCAGGCAGATCGGTAACTTCTTACAGGCAAGGCTAAACGTCCTTCGTCCGGGCTTTCAGATAGATATCGACAGCGTGTACGCCTCCATGGAGGCCGAAGCCTCCGGCTTCAAAGCCGGCGACAGCGTCCCTTTCCTGTTGAGATCATTTCAGGCTTTATTGGAAGAAGAGGATTTTCTCACTGTTCTGCTGGACCGTGGCAACGATAGCTATTATATCGGCCTGATAACAGATAAAAACAAAAAGGACCTCAAAAAACAATCCACCCCTTTGGGAAAGTGGCGGGCTTTGGGTGACCTTTCCGGTGAAGTGCTGTACACCGTATACTGCTCCTGTGGCTCCATGAACGTATGGCAGGTGAAACGGGGAGAATTAATAGACGAGGAAGGTGACTGTACAAACTGTGGTAAAGAGATTTTTGATAAAAAAGGCCAAACTACTTTTAAAGTGATCACGGAATATATCTAGCATCTTTATGCTGATATGACAAGTTTTAGCGATTTTTCCTGATTGCGAAAATCAATTTCCCGATGGCGTAACTATACCGGGATAAGCAGCCCCTACTTTTGCACGCAAAATGTAAAAGATATCATGGAGCCATACTATCTGCGAATCCCGGTGAAACGCTTGACCATACTGTTAGTATTCCTGTTCGCTTTGTGCGGACAGGCCGCAGCAGACGATATTTTGTCTGCTATCAAAGGAAAAGTCCTTACGTCAGACGGGTTACCTGCACCATATGTTACCGTTAGAATACAACACTCCAATCATGGCGCCCTGACCGATGCCAATGGCGATTTTGTTATAAAGCGGGTTAAACCCGGCAAATATACCCTGGTAGTGTCCCTTGTCGGATATGACAATGTATTGCAGGACGTGGAAGTGGAAACAGATAAGATCACCCAGGCCTCCATTACGTTAGGTGCTTCCGGTCAACAGATGAAAGAAGTGACCGTTGTAGGAGAATATAATAAATATACCGTCCTCACCCCATCCAACTCCCTGCGCCTGAATACGCCCCTGGTAGAAATACCGCAGAGCATCGCGGAAGTCTCCAGGGAAGTGCTGGGAGACCAGCAGATATTTAATATGCACGAAGGCGTTACCCGCAATGTCAGCGGCGCTTCCCGGCTGGGCCACTGGGACATGTATTCCAATATCCAGATTCGTGGCTCCCGCGCCAGCTCCCTCCGTAACGGCATGAACGTCTATATCAGCTCCTGGAGCCCGCTCACGGAAGATATGAGCATGGTAGACAGGATTGAGTTCGTGAAAGGCCCTGCCGGCTTTATGATGTCCAACGGAGAACCCGGTGGTATGTATAACGTCGTCACCAAAAAACCTACCGGCATCAATCAGGGAGAAGTAACGTTGTCCCTCGGCAGTTATGATAACTATCGCACCACGCTGGACCTCGACGGTAAGCTGTCTAAAAACGGTAAACTGCTGTACCGCCTTAACTTCGCCGGCGAACTGAAAAACGGCTGGCGCGATTTCGATTATACCAACCGCTACAGCATCGCCCCGGTAGTCAAATACCTGGTAGACGAGAAAAATACCGTCACGCTGGAATACAATCTCCAGTATATGCAGCTGCCGGTGATTGGCGGTAACTATTCCTTCTCTAAACGCGGCTACGGCGACCTGCCGATGAACTTCACCACCATAGAAGGTAATATGGACCCCACCAAAATCAGCGATAACAGCATCATGGCTTTTTATGAGCACAAGTTCAATCCCGACTGGAAGCTGACGGCGCAGTTTGGCTATTTCCATTACAAACAAACCGGCCAGAGCATGTGGCCTTCCGGTTTCTCCACCAAAGGCAATGACAGCCTGCTGCAACGTAATATGAATATCTGGGATGCACTGGGCCTTAATAAAACGGCACAGATATTTGTGAACGGTACCCTTCGCACCGGCGCGCTGACGCACAACATCCTCGGCGGCGTAGACATGAAATACAGTAACTATTACGCCGATTGGGCACAGGGGGCTGCTTTCGGTGATTCTACCTTCAATATCTATAAACCTAAGCACGGTGGCATCGTACAGCCTAAATGGGACCGCTCTGCGGATATCCGTACCCGTGGGGTGCAATATAACTATGGTTACAGCGCGTTTTATCTGCAGGACCAGATCGGCTTTTTTGAAGACCGCCTGCGTGTGACGTTGGCCGGTCGCTATACTACCAACAACGTGGTGAGCCCTTATGATGGCACCAATAAAGACAGCAAATTCACGCCCCGCTTTGGCGTCAGTTACTCTTTCGACAGAAACAGTTCCATATACGGCGTTTATGACGTGAGCTTCATTCAGAATCCGGGACTGGACTGGGAGAAGAAACCATTCGATCCCATGACCGGCGACAATATTGAGTTTGGTATCAAACGTGATTGGTTCAAAGGCCGCTTTACCTCCACGCTGGCCGTATACCAGATCACCAAAAACAATGTGCTGACCACCGATCTGGACCACCCCGATCCGGTTACCAAAAATTTCATTTACAGCCGCCAGAATGGCCAGCAACGTATCAAAGGACTGGAAGTGGACCTCCAGGGAGAAGTGGTGAAAGGCCTGAATGTAGTGGTGAACTACGCTTACACCGATGGCATTGTATCCAAAGATGCCAAACCTGAATTAAAGGGCAACTATGTACCGGGTATCGCCAAACATATTCAGAATACCTGGCTGACTTACACAATTGGCGACGGTGTGCTGAAAGGACTCCGCGCCAATGTGGGCTATCAGTACCAGATGGGGCGCGTAGCGGGGCAGGTATATGATAAAAGTGAAAACTTCCTGCCTGACTATTTCCGGATGGATGCCGGCCTTGGATATACCGTCCATAAATTCAGCGTGAATGTGCTGGTTAATAATGTGCTGAATAAATACCTGTTCACCGGTGCGCCCTCCGCAGATGGTTACGGCAATAAAATCTATTACTGGCAAACAGAACCCGGCCGCAACGTGCGGATGAGCGTTGGTTATCGTTTCTAAACTTAAACCTGGATATAAATATGAAAAAGTTATTGTTCTCTGCTTTATTATGCTGCTGCATGGCCACAGCGTTCGGGCATGCCCTCTGGATAGAAACTATTGTAAACGGTAAGAAAGGACAGGCGCAGGAAGTGAAAGTGTTCCTCGGTGAATATGCTGAAAACGAACGCGACTCCACACAAAACTGGTTCAGCAACATGCGGGATTTTAAACTCTGGCTCATTGATCCTTCCGGAAAAAAACAACAGCTGGAATGCACGCCGGCAGGCAACCATTTCAAAGCTACTTTTACCCCGCAGGCTGATGGCGCTTATGTACTGTACATCGATCATACGGTGCAGGAGGTATATAGCGGCAGCAAAATCCGCTACTATGCGCAGGGCGTTGTGCAGGTAAATCACGCCAAAGGTTTGGACAACCTGAAACAGAACGATTTTGTATTGCTCACCGGTGGTGCGGCCCCCAAAAAAATCAATGTGCCGGAAAAAGTTTCCCTGCTGCATAAAAGCAAAACCACCCTGCCCAAAGCAGAGCTGGTGGTGCAGTCTCCCGATGGCTGGACCAAAAAAGTAAAAGGCACGCAGGATGCTTTCTCCTATGTACCGGTTTGGAACGGCAGATACCTGCTGGAAGGTACTTTTACCGAAGAGGAAAAAGGAGAACATGAAGGAAAACCTTATGAGCGTGTATGGCATTGCGTTACCTATTGTAAGGATGTAACTAAATAATCCATATGCCCCTAAAAAAGACTATCCTGAAAATACATCGCTGGCTCGGACTTACGTCCGGGCTGGTTGTTTTTATACTGGGCATCACCGGATGTATCTATGCATTCATTGATGAACTGAAGCCGATGGTGTACCGGCAGCGAATGTTTGTAGAGGTGCCTGCCGGTAAGCAACGTTTGCCCATGAACGTTATCATGGAAAACGCGCAGGCGGCGGTAGGGAGCGGGTATAAATTACAACTGGCGGAAGTGCCGACCGGGGCAGACCGGAGCGTGTCGTTCCGGACGCTGAAAGTAAACCCGGAAGCGCTGACGTACGCCGCCTACATGGAATATTTCTACCGGATATACGTAGACCCCTATACGGGAAAAGTATTGAAGATAGAAAATACCAAATGGGAATTTTTTAATACGGTAGTCAATCTGCATATCAATCTCTTACTCGGACCAAAGATCGGTGGTACCATCGTGAACTGGTCCGTGCTTATTTTTGTGGTGATGCTGGTATCGGGGATCGTGCTCTGGTGGCCGGCTAACAAAGCTGCCGCCAAACAGCGCTTCCGTTTCAAATGGAAAACGTCTACCAAATGGAAGCGCAAAAATTATGATCTGCACAACATCCTGGGATTTTATGCTATGATCATACTGCTGGTGATCTCCGTTACAGGGCTGGCGATTTCCTACCAGTGGGTCAGCAACGGCATACAATGGATCGCTAACGGCGGCAAATCTACGGTGTTGCCGGCGCCGGTGTTTTCAGACACTACTAACGTGAACGTATATTCGCTGGAGAAAATACTGGCAGATGCGGTGGTGAAGGCGCCGGAAGGGACTACTTTTTTTGTGAGTATCCCGAAGAATGACAAAGCAGCGGTGTCTGTGTTTGCCCGCAGAGACGGCAAGCCTTTGTACAAAGCCACGCGCATGCAGTACGACCAGCATGCGGGGACCATGCTTACCCGCCGCACCTTCGCGGACATGAGCGGAGGGGAACGGATCAACGCCATGAATTATGACATACATGTGGGCGCCGTATTGGGTATGCCGGGAAAGATACTGGCTTTTCTGGCCTCTCTCATCGCGGCTTCGCTGCCGGTCACCGGTTTTTACATCTGGTGGGGACGGCGAAACAAAAAACAGGCGACGCCACAGGTGAACAAAAACAGTCATCCTAAAAAAGTCCGGCAGCAACAACCGGTAACCCTGAAGTAACATTAACCATATATCTTCTGCGTCCAAACAGGTCATTGTAAAGTGTTATCAGCATAATGAACAGTACAGTAACGACCCGTATTATACTGGCGGATGCGCAACCTGTTTACAGAGAAGGGATCAAAAGTTTGTTAGCAGATCATCAAAATAACTATCAGATTGAAGAAGCAGGCAACAGTGAAGAGCTGCGGCCTGCTTTACTCACCTTTCAGCCGGACATCCTCATACTCGATTATGATCCGGCTTATTTTGATGCCGATGAACTGCTGCATACCTTGTCTGTTATTCCGGAATGTAAGGTGATACTCATTTCCAGCCAGAAAAAAAAAGTGGATATCTTCCGGCTGCTGGACAGTAACATATACTGTGTACTTACCAAGGACTGCAAAAAGAAAGATATCCATCAGGCTGTCTGTTGTGCCCTGCGGGGGGAGAAGTTCTTCTGTACTTTTGCCCTTGATTTGTTACTGGCCGACAGAAAGAAATCCCCTTCCATTACCTGTTGCCCTCCGGAAGGCTTATCCGCCAGGGAAACAGAAGTCATCCGTCAGATAGTAACCGGAAAGTCCAACAAGGAAATCGCCGGCGCCATGCACCTGAGCCAGCACACCATTCATACGCACCGCAGAAATATCATGCGGAAACTGCAGCTGCACTCTGCCGTGGAATTGTGCAACTATGCACTGGAAACCGGTATCATTAAACCAGAAACCTAAACGAGGCCATTTGCCTGGTGAAGAGGGCAAAGAGAATCGTTTCTTCTCGCAAAGGCGCAAAGCAGCAAAGAAACAAAGAAATTTCAGGCGGAGACCGAAGCGAATTTTTAAGCCCGCAAAGTGGCGAGATGGTGTTATACTATTAAGTATGTTATGCTGTCTCCCCACTTTGCGGGCTTAAAAATTCGCTTCGGTCTCCGCTCCTTTGCTGCTTTGCGCCTTTGCGAGAAAAAAATACACTGCAATACCCCCGCATCTTATACCACGATCAGGGTAACAAATCTACCATCCGCCTACCATTTTTTTACCAGCACCAGGCGATTGTCGTTGGGCTGCAACACTTGTACTTTTAACCCTCTGCTATCAATTAAATGAAAATTCTATGGACAAAAAGATCTATGACTTTGCGGCTGTTGGCGTGGGGCCTTTTAACCTCGGACTGGCTTGCCTCACCCATTCCATTCCGGACCTGAATGGCATTTTCCTCGACAAAAGACCTGCGTTCAACTGGCATCCCGGCATGCTGATGCAAGACACGACATTACAGGTGCCTTTCCTGGCAGACCATGTTACCCTCGCTGATCCTACCAATCCCTTCAGTTTTCTGAACTACCTTAAGGAACAGGGACGCATATACGCTTTCTATATCCGGGAGCAATTCAAAATGCTCCGCAATGAATACAACCAGTATTGCCAGTGGGCTATTCGCAAGTTACCGGAGGTCCACTTTAATACAGCGGTGAAGAACATTGAATACGACGAAGCGGCGCAGCTTTATCTGTTGCACGTGACCACCCCTGCTGATGACAAGCAGCTGGTTCGCGCGCGGAAACTGGTGCTGGGCACCGGTACTACGCCTTATGTGCCTGCCAGCTGCCGGGAACTGATGGGTAAAGCGGTGCATTCGGCCCACTACCTGCAACATAAGCATGCGTTGCAGTCGCAGCGCTCCATCACCATCGTTGGCAGTGGACAGAGTGCGGCAGAGATCTACTACGACCTGCTGCAGGACATCGATACCTACGGTTACTCACTGCACTGGATTACCCGTTCCCCGAGATTTTATCCGTTGGAATATAGTAAACTTACCCTGGAGATGACTTCCCCGGAGTATGTCGATTATTTTTACAATCTGCCGCAGACCAAACGCGATGAGCTGCTGTGTCGCCAGAAGCATCTGTACAAAGGCATCAACAACGATTTGATAGCTTCCATCTTCGATACCATTTATGCTAAAAAACTGGTAGCTGACATCGATATCTCTCTCCGCACCAATGCTGACCTGAGGGAAATTACCCATGACGACACGAATGGATTCCGGCTCACTTTCTTTCAGGAAGAGCAGGAGAAATACTACGCCCATCAGACTGCGGGGTTGGTGCTGGCCACGGGTTACACGCACCGTATTCCTGATTTTATGGGACCGGTGCTGCATAAAGTACAGCTGGATGAAAAAGGCCGCTTCGCCGTGAACCGTAACTATACCATCGATGCTGCCGGCTCTATTTTCGTACAGAACGCGGAACTGCATACCCATGGCTTCGTGACGCCCGACCTGGGTATGGGCTGCTACCGCAATGCCTGGATCATCCGCGAGATGCTGGGCCGTGAAGTGTATCCGATTGAACAGCGGATTGCCTTCCAGCAGTTTACCGTAGATGCGGATGAAGAAATTGTACCTGTACAACCCCACCTGATATAACATGCCGCTACGATTTTATCTGATAGGAATGACGCTGGTGGCGGTGGTCAGCGACTATATGATGCATCCGTTTTATCCGTTGTTCTTTGCTGCCAGGTTTGGTATAACCGATCCGCGGATCACGGGTGCCTATTTCAGTGCCGTGTGTGCTACCGTGATGGTGGCCTTTCCTATATGGGCCATGGTGTCCCGGCGTATCCCGGAACTGCGCATACTGGTATATACGCAGGTGATAGCGGGGGTACTGGCGGCATCCTGTGCGTTCATTACCCACTATGCATTGTTCTGGGTGGTATCGTTGAGCATCATCATTTTTAAGGGCAGTTATCTGCTGGTGTACCCGTTCATTCTCCGCATCACGGCCACCGACAAACATGTGGGCGTGATCAGTGTCCTGTCAGTGATCATTCATCTGGGCAGTGTGCTGGGAGCGGTGTTTGGCGGTATGGTCATCGACTGGATGCAACCGCAGTATATCTATCTGGGCATGGCGGCGGGCGACTTTTTCCAGGCGGGACTGAGTGGCTGGCTGTTATTATCGCGGAAAGATATTCCCGGCCCGGTGGTAACGGAGCAGTCTACACGTAGCTGGGCAGAGTTGCTGCCTTCAGGGACGGTACTGCGATTGAGCGTGATCACGTTGTTTTTTTACTACGGCGATTTTATCATCCGGCCGTTTTTTGTCCGCTATTGGGAAACGGTATCTGCGGTGCAGCTACGGATCGTCTCTGGTGCGGTGTACGCTATTCCCGCTGCCGTGGCCGTATTCGCGCTCTGGATGAACCGGCGGCGTAAAGCACCTGATTCTCCCTGGCATGCTATATTACCGGCATTGTTGCTGGCGCTGGCGGGACTGCTGTTGCAGTCGTGGCCTTCAACGGGCGCCATCATCGCGGGCCGCTGCCTCTATGGCTGGGCATTTTTCCAGTCGGCCGTCCGGTTTGATGCATTGCTCTTTCACGTCAGCGACCCTGCATCCTATGCGGTGGAATACAGCAAGATCCATTTCTTTCAAAACCTGGGCGTGCTCACGGCATCATTTTCCGCCGGCGTACTGGTGGAGCATTATCCGCTGAATATACCGTTTGCGGTGGCTTTCGCCGGCTACCTGCTGGTGGCCGCCATGTACTACCAGCTGGCACGCCCGTATGTTCACCCTGTTAACCAGTCCTGATATATGAAGACAGTCAACGTAATACCGGCTTATATCGATGCTGACCACCCGCTGGGAATCATAGAACTATGGCCTATGGACCTGAAGCAGGACACCCCGGAAATCTATCGCTGGGTGACGCAGCCCTACGCGCACTACTGGGGGATGACGGCCAAAACGTACGAGGAAGTACTGGCGGAATATACCACCATCCATCATAACGCATACGCCTATGCGCTGATTGGGAAGATCAACGGGAAGACCGCCTTCCTCTGCGAATGTTACGACCCGGTGCATGATCTTATCGGCCGTTACTATGAACCCGAAGATGGCGATATCGGCATGCATATACTGATTGGGCCGCCGGAGAAACCGATCCATGGCTTCACCTGGCAGGTGTTCTCCATCGTGATGGACTACTTATTTGAAAATCCGTCACACAACAGGGTAGTGGTGGAACCAGATGCCCGCAATGAAAAAATCCATCGTCTCAATAAAAAGGCGGGCTTCACCTACGTGAAGGAGGTGGAGCTACCGCACAAAACCGCTGCCCTGGCCTTCTGTACCAGACAGCAATATTTTCAGGCAAAAGAAAAATAACACATATGTATACGAACGACACTATCATGAATTCCCCCGAAACAATCGTGGACCATCTGCAACCAGCCTTCTGGGCAAAGGCCAACAGACTCCACGTAGCGAAGATCATCAGCGAGTTTGCCCATGAGCTGTTGCTGCAGCCCGAATGGATCAGCGACGACCAGGAATGGTCACAGTACCGGCTATACGCGCCCGATGCGGACCAGACCACTTACTTTTTCCGGGCGCGGCTGCTCAGCCTCCAACATTGGTCCATCGATGCAGACAGTATCCGGAAAGTATGCGGCAGCCGGGAAATGCCGCTGGACAGCATTTTATTCATACAGGAATTCCAAAGCCTGTTAAATATCAGCCGGGAGAATATCCCGGCCTACCTGGAAGAAATTACCAGCACCCTTAACGGCAGCGCCTATATGATGAGCCGGCCGCAGTTGCCCATGGATACGCTGGTACGGTCTGATTACCAGACGCTGGAACATGCCATGACGTCCGGACATCCCTGCTTCGTGGCCAATAACGGCCGCATTGGCTTTGATGCCAACGACTACCGGCAATACGCTCCCGAAGCAGACCAGCCTATCCGGCTGATATGGCTGGCCGGACATAAAAGCCGCACCGCCTACAGCGCGGTGGAGGAGCTGCCCTATCAGCAACTCATTGCCGCTGAACTGGGGCACGACGTACTGTCTCTCTTTAACAAAAAGCTGACAGACAGCGGGCTTTCACCGGATGATTACTTCTTTATACCGGTACATCCCTGGCAGTGGTTCAATAAGCTGGCCATCATCTGTGCACCGGACCTGGCCAATCAGCACCTGCTATGCCTTGGCTACAGCCCCGATCAATTTAATGCACAACAGTCTATTCGTACGTTTTATAATATCAGTCACCCGGAGAAACACTATACGAAAACAGCGCTCTCCATCCTGAATATGGGCTTTGTACGCGGACTGACACCGTATTACATGGACAGCACGCCGCCTATCACCGAATGGATACGCAAGTACGTGGGCGAAGATCCTTACCTGAAACAGAACGGGTTTACGCTGCTGTGCGAAGTGGCCACTGTGGGATACAGAAACCTGTACTACGAGCCTTTCGGTAAACAGGTGGCTTATAACAAAATGTTGGCGGGCCTGTGGCGCGAAAGTCCGGTGAAGGTGCTGCAACCCGGTCAGCAGCTGATGACGATGGCCGCCCTGCTGCATACCGATTTTCAGGGCAATGCCTTGTTGCCCGCCCTGATCGCCGCTTCGGGGCTCTCCATTCATGACTGGCTGGAACATTACCTGCGCGCCTATCTGACGCCGCTGTTGCACTGCTTCTATGAGCACGATCTCGTGTTTATGCCACACGGTGAAAACCTCATCCTGGTGCTGGAAAACCAGGTGCCGGTAAAAGCCATCATGAAGGACATCACCGAAGAGATCGGCGTATTCCGCATGAACACCGACATTGCCGAAAAAGGAAGACGTATATGCGTCACCGTGCCGGAAGAGTTACGGATACTGAGCATCCTCACTGACGTGTTCGACTGTTTCTTCCGTTTCCTCGCTAACATACTGGTAACGAAATGCAATTACCGCGAGGAAGATTTCTGGCAACAGGTGGCTGCCTGCGTATATGCGTACCAGGATGATCAGCCGCAGCATGCCGCTAAGTTTGAACAGTACGACCTGTTTGCGCCGGAGTTCATCCTGTCGTGCCTGAACCGGCTACAGTTGCGTAACAACCGGCAGATGGTGGACCTCGCCGATCCGGCGGGAAGTCTCCAGCTGGCAGGCATGTTACAGAACCCGATAGCGCCGTTTAAACGTGCCTCCACGGTCTCCGCAGCACTGGTCAACACCGTTGGCCAATGATCATGTGGAAAGAGAAAGATGATGTCCGGCAGCAGGTGCTGACGGACATCATCCGCCGCAGAAGGAGCATTTATGCCGATGACTATCTGGATGTGCCCATACCGGAAGAGCTGATCCGGGAGATACTGACCAACGCCACGTGGGCGCCGACGTATAAAATGACGCAGCCCTGGCGCTTCATCGTGTTGCAGGACAGCCAGCGCGCGCCTTTCGGGGAGTACCTGGCCGACTACTACCGGCAACGGCTATCCGCAGAGGAATGGCCGCACAGCAGGCATGAGCGCGCGAGATCGTACCCGCTGAAAGCTCCTTGCATCATCGTCATTGTGCTGTGCCGTAACGGGAAGATCGATATAAAAGAATGGGAAGAGATGGCCGCTGTGTGTTGTGCGGTGCAGAACATGGCGCTCACCTGCGAGGCATTTGACATCGGCGCTTACTGGGACAGCTGCGATGCTTGTGTGGCCTATGCCCGCGAACACTGGCTTGATGAAAACGAACAATGTCTCGGATTCTTTTACATGGGTTATTACGACCGGCAAAAGTACCACAGCGCCAAAAGGCGCACCCATATTGACAAAAAAACGACCTGGCTCTATTGATTTTTTGACCCGCTTAATGACTATGCTATGGAAACTGTTCTTCCGCTGCTGCTGCAAAAAATGCAGGGCGTATTCGGATACATCGTGCTGGGCCTGGTGGTGCTGGAATGGGTCATCCTGGTGATCTCCAAAAAAATGGAAAGCAACCGCGAAGGATGGGTGAACGTGATCTCCTACGTACTGGACAGCTTCCCGTATTTTTTCCTCGGTAAGTTCGTCGTTTTCGGTACCATGATGTGGATATACGAATACCGCTTCTTTACACTGGGTTACGCCTGGTACATATGGATACTCGCTTATCTGGTATACGACTTCATGTTCTGGCTCGTGCACTACCTGGGACACAAAGTCCGCTTCTTCTGGTGTATCCACGGGGTACATCACACCGCCGAAGAAATGAAGCTCACGGTGGCGGTCCGCGGTTCTTTCCTGGGAATTTTGCATATACCCCTCACCGTTATAGCGCTGCCCGTCCTGGGATTTGACCCTTTTATGATCTTCATCTGTGAAGCCATCGCGCGGTTGTATGGCCTCTATGAACATGTGAACGACCACTTCGATGACATCGTCGGAAAACAGCGATGGCTGGAGTTTTTATTCATTACCCCTTCGGTGCACCGCGTACATCACGCTAAAAATCATATCTATCTGGACAGAAATTACGGAGAAACATTTTCCATATGGGACAGGATCTTCGGCACATTTCAGACAGAGATCAATCTGGTGAAACCGGTATACGGGATACTGAACGATAAGATCAGCGGTAAAAACCTGTTGCAGGTGCAGCTGCAGTTGTGGCGTGACCTGTGGACAGACGTAATACAGGCGCCCGGACTGAAAAATAAACTGAAATACATCATCATGCCTCCGGGCTGGAACCATATCAACGGCGGCAAGATGGCTGCCGCATACCGCGCAGAAGGCTGGAAAGTCCTGCGGGAAGAGAAGAAGAAAAAATTAGTCGCCCAATTAAACCCTTCAGCATGAAAAACATCACAGTGACAACACCCGATAGCTTCCGGGATGTGTGGCAGGAGACTTCCGTACCGCCGCCATCCGCGCCACTCATCGTGGACATTACCGCACGGGAATCTACCGCTATGTATTATATAGGCCGGCAACTGATCAGGGAGTACGGCAGTTACGAAAATCCGGCATTCATGGCCACACTGCACCTGAATGCCTATCAGCTGTTGCCCGAACGCATTGCCCGGATACTGAGCCAGTTCGGGACCGATTATTCCGCCGGTCAGTATGGGGCCATTGTTTTCAGGGGATTGATACAGGTAGATCAGGAAGACCTGGGCAAAACGCCTTCCAGCTGGAAAGAAGCGGACTATGAGAAACTGAAAGCCTATGGTTTTATCAGTAGCCTGATGCATGGCGCTGTGCCCAGTAAGCCGGTCCAATATTACGCCCAGCGCAAAGGTGGTGGCCTGATGCACGCCATCATCCCGGATGAGAAAATGAGCCATACACAGACGGGCAGCGGTTCCCGTACGGATCTGTTTGTACATACGGAAGATGCCTTTCTCTTTCATCAGGCCGATTTCCTGAGTTTTTTGTTTATCCGCAATGAAGAAAAAGTGCCTTCTACTTTATACTCTGTCCGTTCACATGGCGCCACCGACGAGATCATGCGGCCCTTGTTCCGGCCGCTGTACAAGTGCCCGAAAGACGCGAACTACGGGAAGGACACCGCCGCAGGAGAGGTGAGCACCGCCGTGCTGTATGGCAATGAAACCTATCCTTTCATCCGCTTCGATGCCGCCGAGCAAATCCATAATCCGGATGCCGGTCAGTGCGCGGAGGCCATGCATTACCTCGAAGAGTTCTGGAAAGTGGCCAGAACACATATCTACAATGATTTCGTGCCCGAAGCCGGAGACCTCATCTTCGTCAACAACCATCTTTGCGCACATGGCAGAAATGCTTTCGTGGCCGGTTATAGAGAAGAAAAAGGCGTGCTGGTGCCCTGCGAACGCAGAATGATGCTTCGCATGATGAGCAAAACCAGTCTCATTAACATCCGCGCCGTCACGAAAACAACAGACCCTTATTTTATCATGGAAGAGCATTACGGCAATATCTTCCGCTAAATCATCTCCCGAAAAAAATATGATATGCATACAGACCAGACTACCGTTGCTGCTCCCGTTCAGCAAACCGGCAGAAGCAACAAATTACTGAAAGACATCTTCTGTGAAGAGACATCTGCGGAATACCATCAGGCGCTGGAGAAGGCGCGAACGGCCGTGGAAGATTTCCTGCATCATACCAAACAGCCTTTTACCGGCGTGCGCCCGGCAGACATGCGGGAAGCGGTGTACAGCGTAGACCTGACCAGTCCGCTTACCAGCTACGACGACCTGCTGGCGGAAGTCAACGAGCTGTATATCCGCCATGCTACCGCTTTTCACCTGCCGCAGTACATCGCACACCTGAATTGTCCGGTGGTGATACCGGCGCTGGCGGCGGAAGTGATCATCAGTGCCATCAATTCCTCGCAGGATACGTACGACCAGAGCGCCGGCGGCACCTTCATGGAAAGAAGGCTGATCGACTGGACAGCTCACGAGATAGGCTATACGAACGCTGACGGCGTTTTTACCGGCGGTGGTTCACAATCCAATCTGATGGGGCTGTTGCTCGCCAGAGATCATTTTGCCAGGCAGGTGTTGTGCCATAACATCAAGCTCGACGGTCTGCCTTCACAGGCTGGTCGCTTCAGAATATTTGTATCCGACAAAGCCCATTTCAGCAACGACAAAAACGCCTCGCTGCTGGGGCTGGGAGAACAGGCGATCGTGCGGGTGAAAACGGATAGCCGTTTCCGTATGGACGCCGAGGCCCTGAAAGAGGCGCTGGACTGGCAACTGGGTCTCGGTAATATTCCGATAGCAGTGGTGGCCACCGCCGGGACGACTGATTTCGGCAACATCGACCCGTTGCAGGCCATTGCGGCCATAGCGACGGAATATCAGGTATGGATGCACGTAGATGCCGCATATGGTTGTGGCTTACTGCTGTCCGGCAAATATCGTCATCTGCTGAACGGTATAGAGCAGGCCGATTCCGTGACGATCGACTATCACAAGTCTTTCTTTCAGCCTATCAGCAGCAGCGCGTTTCTGGTGAAGGACAAGGCCACGCTGCAGCTGGTGCGGCATCATGCCGACTACCTCAACCCGGCAGAGCAGGATGACGAAGAGCTGCCGGCGCAAATCAATAAATCGATCACGCAGAGCACGCGCCGCTTTGATGCCCTGAAACTCTGGTGTACGCTGCGGCTGATGGGAAAACAAAAGCTGGGCATCTATACGGACATGATCATTGACACGGCGGCAGCTACGGCTGCTTTGTTGCAGCAGGACCCGGAGTTTGACCTGCTGAGCAGCTCCGACCTGGGCGTACTGGTATTTCGTTTCCGGCCGATGGGCTTGAATACGGACCTGTCTGCGCTGAATCTACGCATCAAACAATCGTTGTTCTTTGACGGAACTTATATCCTGGCCAGTACCAGGGTGGCGGGGAATTTTTACCTGAAGTTTACGATACTGAACCCCTTGACTACGCTGGCGCATATACGGGAAATTCTGGCGGCCATTAAAGCGAAGGGATATAGTTTGTTGTAGGTGTTGATATGCCTGTCCCGGTGCTCACTGCCCCGGGACAGGTTATTGGGCCGGTTATTTTACGGTGATGCCGGCTGCGGCCCAATACTTTTGGGGAAACCATATCTTTCCGGATTGCGGATCTACCGCAAATTCCGCATCGGTGTCCCGGATATAAACGGAGTGTTCTTTCGCGTTCCAGGTGATACCGCTGGACGTTTCAAATATCACTTTCACCTCGGTAGCACTTTGTTTCAGTACAAACTGATGATTGCCGTTGACAGATTTCTCCACAGCGAATACCGGGTAGATGATAGTCGGCTCAGGTCTGTTTTTGGACGGGAGCCCCATCGGCGGTACGGCGCTGGCTTCATCATACTGCGATAATTTTATTTTCATGATGTCGGAGGCTATCTCTTCCAGTTGTTCTTTCTGCGCATTTTTCAACTCAAACTTTTTGACAAGTTTCATGGTCGAGTCGTATAAACTATGGGTGTGGTCTGTACTGAAAATGATGGCATAGAAGTTAGAACGCCGGCGAGTGCCATCATGGATTATTTTCTCCACCCTGCCGGATATATTTTCATCCTTGTTTTTGTACAGTGGAAGATAGGTTTTATATAATCCTTTCATGACAGGTTTTAATGTTTCATCATTGGCGGCAATGACTGCGTAATCATCAAAGCCCTGCGGTGGTATCTTCATGGGCGGGGGCGGCAGCGGTGGTGGCGGCAGCAGTTTCCCGTTGCTTTTTACCGGTTTGGCAGGTGGCGGCATGGGCGCAGGCATCGCCTTTGCGTAAGATTTAGCGACAATATATTTCCCTTCACTGATAAAATCTGTATAATCTTCTTTCAGCAGAATGATTTTACCATCTTCTTCGCTGCGGAGGTACTTTTTGTTTGTTTCCGTAACGAGCGTATAAGGCACGTTGTTGACCACGGCCTCGCCGGGATTGATATAGGCAAACGGCAGGATCTTTCCGGTGGTGGTGTTCACAATCAGGTCTTTCACATCGTCGTCGAAATTATACAACGCGAATTCTTTTCCCGAACGGAACTGCTCACAAAACTTGTGAATGGGTTTAACCAGTTCATTGCCCAGGGTGTCTGTAACACCGAATTTTTTGTCCACGCGGAACGGGTGGTACTTGTTTTGGGCAAACGTGGTGCTGCTGACTGCCAGCAGCAGCGCAGTGGTCAGTAGTTTTTGCATGCTCTTGTATGTTGTGGATATTGAATGGTGTAAATGATTGGGTTAAACAATTGACCGCGAAAATAGGGATTTTCCGGCTACGAATAGCGGATGTTTCTTTGTTTTAAATTGATTATTTTCGTTTCTTTGTTTAACCATCTCTGCCTGCTGTAAGCGCTGTTAGCATCTCTCACCCAAAAAAACATCTTATGAAAATTGGCATCATTGGCTCCGGCGCCGTAGGGCAGACCTTAGCCAAAGGGTTTAAGCAGGAAGGCCATACCGTTACCCTCGGCACCCGCGATACTTCCAAACCGGAAGTGGTCCAGTTCAACAAAGAGACCGGTATTGCCGTAGCAGATTTCGAGACCACGGCGAAGACCGCTGAGTTGATCGTACTCTCCACCAAAGGTACCGTAGCGGCCGACGCCCTCCGGCTGGCAGGCATCGCTAACCTTGATAAGAAGATCGTGATCGATACCACTAATCCGCTGGCGGAGAAAGGGCCGGACCATGGGGTGCTGCACTTTTTTACCTCCCTGGATTTTTCGTTGATGGAACAGCTGCAGCAGCTGGTGCCGGCGGCCAGGTTTGTAAAAGCATTTAATTCCGTAGGCAATGCGTCGATGTATAAACCGCAGTTTAAAGAAGGCACCCCGACCATGTTTATCTGCGGTAACGATGAGGAGGCTAAGAAAACCGTGACCGGCCTGTTGACCAGCTTTGGCTGGGAAACGGAAGACATGGGCACCGCAGAGGCAGCACGGGCCATTGAGCCGCTGTGTATCCTGTGGTGTATTCCCGGGTTCCTGCGTAACAGCTGGTCGCATGCGTTTAAGTTGCTGAGATAGTCATCCTGCGGAAAGATATAACCGAAGGATATACGACATTTCATAGAGGAGGAAGATAATGACCACATTAAAAAAACAAAGCCAGGCAGATAAACATGCCTGGCTTTCGCACTTTAAAGAAACCCCGATCATCATGATACCATTGCAGGCGCTACTGTCGCATAATTGGCGGGATACAGCCTCCGGAACATCAGGTAAGCGGCAGACAATACCGTGAAAGCGATGATGGCGTCTACGGTGGCCGGGAAGCCCAGCACGCTTATTTTGGAAAAGAACGCGAAGGTGATATCGAAGAACATGCCGGCAAATACCCATTCTTTTAACCGCAGGAATTTGTGGGGGATTAACAGGGTGATGACACCGGCGATTTTAAATACACCGAGGATATAAATGAAATGCGGAGGATAACCTAACTGTTGGGTAATGCCCCATACGATGGGATTTCCGGTCAATTCAAAGAAACCGCTTGCACCAAACCAGAGTGACATGAAAATAGTGGCGGACCAATAGATGATAGTAGCTGTTTTTGTGTTCATTTTTTTTAAGTTTTAGTAAGATGAAAAGGAGATGTGTTTATTCTGCTAAATGTCCTGCCTCTATGATAGCCGCTGTAAAGGCTTCGGGAGCTTCGGCGGGCAGGTTGTGGCCTACGCCTCCCGTGATGGTATGATGCACGTATTTCCCTTTGAACTTGGCAGCATAGGCTGCCGGGTCGGGATGCGGTGCGCCGTTGGCGTCGCCTTCGAGGGTCACCGCCGGTACGTTGATCACCGGGCCCTGTGCCAGTTTTTTTTCCAGCGCGTCGTATTGTTTTTCGCCGGTGGCCAGCCCCAGCCGCCAGCGGTAGTTGTGGACCACGATGGCTACGTGGTCCTGATTGTCGAAGGAGGCGGCGCTTTCGGCAAAGGTGCTGTCACTGAAATGCCACTGTGGAGAGGCTGTCTGCCAGATAAGTTTGTTGAACGCGCGGGTATTGGCCTGGTATCCTGCCTGTCCGCGTTCGGTGGCGAAGTAAAACTGGTACCACCAGGCCTGTTCGGCTTTCGGCGCTAAGGGCGCCTGATTGGCCTGCTGGCTGCCGATCAGGTAGCCGCTCACAGATACCAGCGCTTTGGTGCGCTCCGGCCATAAGGCCGCGATGATATCTGCTGTCCGCGCCCCCCAGTCAAATCCGCCAATAATGGCCTGCTTTATTTTCAGTGCGTCCATCAGGGCGATGATGTCTGCTGCAAAGGCCGACTGCTGACCGTTGCGCATGGTCTGCGCGGAAAGGAACTGTGTGCTGCCGTAACCACGCAGATAAGGTACAATCACGTGGTAACCTTTGCCAGCCAGTTGAGCAGCCACGGCGCTGTAACTGTGAATATCGTAAGGCCAGCCATGGAGCAGTACTACAGCCTGTCCGTTCGAGGGGCCGGCTTCAGCGTAACCTACATTCAGCACGCCTGCTTTGATTTGTTTGACAGTCCCGAAGGTGGCTACGCTGTCCGGCTGACCGGCGGCGGCGAATGCCGCTGTATGGCCGGCTATGATGAGCAGCGCTGCTGCGATGAGTTGTTGGATCGTTTTCATGATTTATGGTATTTGAACAGGTTTGTAAGTCATGATGTAAGCTATTCTTGCTGTCGGCGCCGCCGGGCGTTGCAATGTCCCGAAGTCAAGGTGATAAGTAACGGCGCCGCGGCTATCGGTCTGTATGCTTTCTATGCTCAGCAACTCACCGTTTATCTTGCCGCCGAAGTACTGCGGATTGTCGTGATAACGCCAGGTGACCAGTTTTATCATGGTGCCTGCTGTTGTCTGATGCTCGCTGCCGGCGAGTGACTGAAGGGCGCTGTCATTACCGTACAAGGCCGACATAGTTTCCTGTTTTGGATGCAGGGAAGAAGCGATGAACTTCAGACCACCTGGCTCAAATACAATACGGGACTGGCCGTTGGCGGGGCGCTCATTTTTGCAGGCGGTGAAAAATGCAGCGAGCAGTAGCAGGTAGAAGAGGCGGTTCATTTGGAAAGAATTTTTTCGGTTAAACTGGTGGGGTTTACTTTCATCGGCACATCGAAGAGGAAGCCGGTAGATGCTGCCAGTTGCCGGTGGCAGCTGATGCATGACTGCTGGGCAAACAGCGCGTCTTTTCCGGTAGGGACCAGCTTTTGTCCGCTGAACTTGGCGAATCCCCAGCCTTCTGTGGTCTTATATTTTTCGGCGTTCTTTTCCATGAACTGTGCGTTGACAAACTCACCGGGCCTGATTTCTCCGTCGGGCTGTTCCTCCTGTTTCCATACGGCTTTCACCACAATGGCGCCGTCAGGCCAGGGGAAGAAGTTTTCTTCACGTACCGCTTTCACCGCGATGTCATTGCCATAGATAACCCGGATGGAATGATCGAAGAGGGTGCTCATGCTGATGACCGTCCACTGTTTAAACGCATCGGTGTATTTCACGCCGTTAGGAGATACCGGGAATGCTTTGGGAACGGCGCCGGCGGCGGCTGGTGGCGTGCTGTGTGGCGCCTGGTTCCCGGAAAGGGATAAGGTGTATTTTTTCACCACTTCGATATCCTGCTCCGATACTTTCGCGCCCGGATGCAGTAGGAGATACTCGCGGAGCGGCATTTTGCCGGCCTGCATCATGTTCAGGATCGCGTACATTTTGCCGGTACGCTCGCCGGAAGACAGCTTGTCCCATTCAGACAAATTCATCACTTCCCGTGCGCGGTCCACATCCTTTTTTACCGCCCAGGAGGCCGGCGCCAGCTGATCGAACCAGCTCAGCTTTTGTTCGTTGGAGTGGCAGTTGTAGCAGGACCGCTGCAGGATGGCCAGTACAGCTGCCGGTGCTTCATCCATATGGCCGGTGACCGGTTTGGAGGCTATCGGCTGGTTAAACAACTGCAGGCCAATCAACACCGCTACGATAGCCGCCGGGATGATGTAAATGCGTTTTATGCGTTTTGTGTTTTTTGTCGTCTCCATGTGGATGGTTTTTTCCGTGTTTGATAGCTCAAAAGTAGGCCCCGCGCGGCCGGGAAGGAACCGGAAACTGGTGGGTTGGACATATTGAAGGCTGAATTAGACATTTCCAGCCTTTAACAGCCGCTTACCATACCAGTTTGGCCGCCTGTGTGATGGCGCCGGTGTTTTTATGTTGTACGAAAGCGATCACTTCCCAACCGTTTTTCCGGAAGTCGTCCGGTAAGGAAAGGGTTACTTCTCCCTCTTCTTTCAGCTCCTGTTGTTGCAACCGGCGAACGATCTGCACGTGGGTCAGCTGTTTGCCGGCATTCTCTCCGGCATTGACCTGCGAGCTGGCATTTTTCTGTACCAGCGCTACCAGGATGCGGGCTTTTTTGTTGGGCACGGCGCCGGAGTAGCTGATGGTAAGCTCGCTGTTGGCCTGTGCTGCCTTTAAAGACAGCGGCTGGGCATTGGTTTCCTGCAACGCGGCACTGATCGCTCCTAATACGGCGCCTTCTTCCGAGCCTACCATTTCGGTCCTGCCGTTAACGATCAGCTGCGGCGTGTAGATGTTGTTGAGGCGGAGCCAGGAAGCGTATTGTTTTTGTCTTTCTGTAAAATCAGCCTGACTGAAGCGGTCTTTCCATCCCTGATGGTCCCAGTAATCCACATGAAAGGCCATGATGTAAAGCTGCTGGTTGTTATTGCCTTTTTGCAGCTTCGCGATCAGCTCATCGGCCGGCGGGCAGCTCCAGCAACCTTCGGAGGTAAATAGTTCTACCACAGCAAACCCTTTGTCATGGCTGTCTTTCTGAATATTTTCTATCATGGTTTTGTGATTTGTATTGCTGAATGCCATCATGGCGATGAACATCAGCGGGAGGCCTATATACAAGGCGATTTCTTTAAAATATTTCATGATGAATCTGTTTTAAGAGGTGATGACAAAGGGTTTCAGGAGGGTCTTTCTTCCGGGGAAGAAAGACCCGTTGTGTGGTTTATCTGGAGGCTGCGATGATGACGTTAGCTACTTCTTTCGGATGAGAGACAAAGACCGCGTGGCTGGCGCCTTTGATCTCTGTGATGGCCGCGCCGGCGCGTTGGTACATGTTCCTGAGGATAATAGGATTGATGCTTTTGTCGGCGGTGGGCACAATGCCAAACGATGGTTTGCTGTGCCATGCGGCCGCCGTTACCGGGGTACCGAAAGAAGCCGCTGCGATGGGTTTCTGGGCATCCGCCATAAAGATGGCCTGTTCATACGGGAGGTCTGCCGCAAAACCTTGATGGAACTTTTCGCGGTCATAGTATACCAGTCCGTCTTTATCGGGCGGCAGGATACCATTTTCCGGCAGGGCAGGAGCGGTGCCGAGCCATTTCGTGGTGGCTTCACCGTTATCCGGCTGAAAAGCCGTTACATATACGAGGGAGGCTACTTTCGGATGTGCGCTGACTTCCGTGATCACGGTGCCGCCCCAGGAGTGGCCTACCAGTACGGCTGCGCCGTCCTGGCGGTCCAGCGCCTTTTTCACGACGGCGGCATCGTCCCGGAGGGAGGTCAGCGGAATCTGCGCAATGGTCACATGGTATCCTTTTTTGGTGAGGATGTCATAAACCCCTTTCCAGCCGGAACCGTCCACGAAGGCGCCATGTACGAGTACTACGTTTTTAACTTTTGAAGCGGTGTTTTGGGCGGAGGAGATGGTGGCGCTGAACAATACCGCGAGTATAGCGGAAAACAGCAGGCTGTTTTTTTTGCTGATGGTTTTCATATTAGATGATATGAGTAGTGACGTTGATGTTTCCTTTGATAGCTTTAGAGTAAGGGCAGGTTTGGTGGGCCAGGTCAACCAGCTGTTGGGCCAGTTCCGGCGCGATGCCGGGTAGCTGTACCTGCAGGCGGGCCTGTAAGAAGTAGGCGCCGTCGGTGGTGCCAAGGTCTACTTCGGCGTCTACCAGGGTGTCCTGAGGCAGGGTGGCGCCCAGCTTTTTAGCGGCCAGCCCCAGCGCCCCGATGTAGCAGGCAGACCATCCTGCGGCAAAAAGTTGTTCGGGGTTGGTGCCGGCGCCGCTGGTGCCGGGAGGAGACAGTAATATATCCAGTCTTCCGTCGTTGCTTTTAGCGCTCCCTTCTCTTCCGCCGGTGGTGCGGGTTTGGGCGGTATACAATACTTTCTCCATGGTTACGGTGTTGCTGTTGTTCATCGTTTTAAATTTTTAATAAGGGTGATGTGAATGTTTTTTTATTTATTTGATGTTGATGGTAAAGTGAATCGTTTCCGGAGGCAGGCATTGGCGGGGACTGCAAACCGTGAATTCGATGGTGCCCTTTACGGTGGCGGTTTTGCCGGTCAGTCTGACTTTCTGTTGAAACACCACTTCCTGTTCGAAATAGCTGATATCGGCGCCGAACAATTTTTCAAACCGGGTAATGGGTTCCGGCTGTTCAACGGTCCCCTCCGGGCGGTAAGATGCATCGGAGAGGAAGCTAAAGGTTAGTCGCACCGGACTGTTGGCGGGATTATGCAGGGCGTACAGATGCCATCCGTCTGCCAGGGTGGCCGTCATCAGCAGCACTGCCTCGTTGGTGGCCGTTTTCCTGACGGCATAGCGCCATTTAATGGGCTGCGCTGGCGACGTTGGTGTGGCAGCATAGCTGAATGCTGTTAAAAGGCTGGTCAGCAGCAGTAGCAGTGTGAAGGATATTTTTTTCATGTTGTTGATGAATGGTGTTATAGATTTGTTGCCCTGTCAATCCTGCGGTGAGCAACGATTACAGCACAAAGAGAACACAATGCGGAGCAAGCGCATAGTACAAACCTGTTGAATCCGGCATTCCGGCAGGTGAAATGGACAATAGCCACCCTGACGGTTTTCAGGCCGGAAAAGGGCAGGGAAGGAGGCCTGTCTGATTCAGGAGGAGGATTGTCTGACTCAGGGGCGGATATGTCTGATTCAGCCATTGAAAAGGCGGCTTTCCGGCCCGGGAACAATACATTTGCAACAGATCAATTATCAGGAAGTGAATACACAACAACAACCGGCATTTAAAATATCTAACCGGATTATATGGTTAAGCTCTGTCTCCCTGGGGATACTGACGGCCATTCCGAAGATAGCCGACCATCATTTTGTACTATATGAAGCACTGGTGGACGCCGCGGTCACCTCCGGGTTCTCCCTGCTGATATGGTATTATAACGTATATACGTTCCCGTCATATACGGCCAAAAACGCCGGTGGATTTGGCACCAAACGCCTGCTGCGTAATTTGCTGGTGGGGCTGGTCATCATGTTCGTATTATCCTGTATCCAGCAGTACCTGTTGTCTCACCTGAATTTCGGGCCGGTGATGCTGATGTTTGAAGTAAGAGGGATATTGATCAACCTGACGTTCTATATGTTTATTCACCTGTTGCACCAGAGTTACCTGAACCAGCAGGTATCGCTGGAGCTGGAACGTACCACCTCGGCCAATCTGTGGGCGCAGTACGAGCTGCTGAAGCAACAGGTGAACCCGCATTTCCTGTTCAACAGCCTGAATACCCTGAAATATATGGTGGAGAGCGACGACCGGCAGGCGGTCAACTTTATCCTGAAGCTGTCCGATTTTTACCGGTTTACGCTGGAAAGCCGGAAGCTGAACCTGATAAGGTTGTCAGAGGAAACAGAGATACTGGACTCCTATGTATATCTGCTGAAAGCCCGTTTTGAAAGCGGTTTTGAGCTGAAGAAAGAAATTGCGCCGGAAGTATATGCGTCGATGATTCCGCCTTTCACGTTGCAGCTGCTGATTGAAAACTGTATCAAACACAATATTGTTTCGGAGGAAAAGCCGTTGCATATTAACCTTTATTCCACTGCGGAGCATATTGTGGTGGAAAATAATATCCAGCTGAAACGGGTGCCGGAATCCTCGACGGGGATTGGGTTGGAGAATATCAGCCAGCGGTACCAGCACCTCCTGGACGGTGAAATGATCATCGATGTTACCGCCGAAAAGTTTATCGTTAAATTACCGATTATATATGAACGCCATCATCATTGAGGATGAAATCAAGGCCGCAAGGTCGTTGGAAAACCTGATTGTCAGGTTGCGCCCATCCATTCAGATACAGGCTAAGCTGCAGAGTGTGGAGGCGGCCATCGACTGGCTGTCGGACCACGACATGCCCGGTCTGATCTTTATGGACATCCAGCTGTCAGACGGATTGAGTTTTGATATATTCAAGTCCGTTACCATTACCTGCCCGGTCATATTCTGCACGGCCTACGGCGAATATGCGCTCGATGCCATCAAAGCCAATGGGGTGGACTATCTGCTGAAACCTTTCTCCGAAGAAGATCTGAAGACGGCCCTGGAGAAAGTGGAGAGTTTCCGCAATTTTTTCCAGCAAAATTCCGGTAATAATCTGGAAGATCTTATCCGCAAAATCAGTGTGGACGAAGGAAAGAAAAGTTTTCTTGTGTTTAAGAACAACAAGTACATGACGGTGCAAACCGATCAGATAGCGTATATCTATATTAAATACACGTCGCCGTCGATCGTTACTTTTAAGGGAGAAGAATATACCATTACCCAGTCGCTGGACCAGGTGCAGCAACAGTTATCGGCGAAGCAGTTTTACCGGTTGAACCGCCAGTATCTTATCAACTTTGCGGCTATACGGGAAGTGGAACATTATTTCGCGCGGAAGCTACTGGTAAACCTGCAGGTGGCTACTCCCGAAAAACTACTGATCGGAAAAGAGAAGACGGCTGTTTTCCTGCGCTGGCTGGAGGAAAGATAGGGTAAAGGGGGAAATATGATAAACAGATATCATACTATCTGGTTGGTAAAAGATATTGCGGGGAATTGATTTTTAATGTAAATTCACGGCAACATATCTTTAAACAACAATTGTATTAACCCTTTACATGTATGGCCCAACTGACCGATACTATGTTTAGCATTGATGGTAACCCCGTATTACAGTTCACCTCATTTGCGCTAAACCAGTCCATATTTGATCACCATCAGTTTACCTTAATTTGTCCGGCGCAAGCCATCGACGGCCTTAGCGGCATCTTTTCGTCTTCGCGGGACATGATCGGCAGCACCTTTGGGGCGCACATCTCCGGCGTCGGTCTGAAAGGAGACCTAACGTTCAACGGTATTGTTACCAGTGTGGAAACATCACGGGTAAACGGCCAATACGGAGAGATCATCATCTCCGGCTACAGCCCTACCATCGTGCTGGACAACGGTCCGCACTGCAAAACCTGGGAACAGAAGCCGCTGCGCGATATTGCGCAGGACGTGCTGCGGTTCTTCCCGCAAAATCAATTATCTCCCAAAGTACAGCCGCTGGCGAAAGAACCATATGATTATATGGTACAGTACAAGGAAACAGCATGGGCCTTTTTACAACGCCTCAGCGCTGAAAACGGGGAGTGGTTGTTCTGGGACGGCCGTAATCTCGTACTGGGCCCGCCTACCGGTGATGCCAAGACTTCCCTCGTATATGGGAGCACGTTAAGCCACTTCAACATCAATCTCAATGCGCGTCCTACCCGGACGCAATATATGGGCTGGGATTACCAGAACAGTGAATTGTATACCAGTGTGCCCCAGGCCGACAATGTAGGGCAGAAAGCAGGCCTTAACTCCCTCGGCGAAAAAGTGCACGAAAAAGCACAGACCATCTTCAGCACACAGCCCAAGCAGTGGAACTTCCGTTATACCGGCAGTAAAAAGCAACAGGACGAAATGGCCACGTTGCACAGCGCCATGGAAGGCAGTAAGATGGTCCGCCTCACCGGCCATAGCGGGCATCCCGGCGTGGCCATCGGCGCCAGAGCGGAGATCGTGTCCAACAACGTATTTAACGGCAGCACCGAAGGGTATGGGGAATATATCGTGACCACCATCAGCCATTTTGTAGATACCAAGGGCGATTACCGTAACGAGTTTACCGCCGTCCCGTCTTCGATCCACCTGCCGCCGGTTTCCATCCCTCAGGCGCCCGTCTGCGAAACACAGAGCGCCATCGTTACCGATAACCACGACCCCAAAGGCATGGGCAGGGTACGGGTGAAGTTCCACTGGATGAACGGTGAAGAGAAAACACCCTGGGTGCGGATCGCATCGCCTCATGGCGGCGGAGGCAAAGGACATTTCTTTGTCCCCGAAATTGACGAGGAGGTGATCGTGGGTTTTGAAAATGACAGCGCCGTTAAACCTTATATTATCGGTACCGTGTACCACGGCAATGCCAATACGGCCTTCAGCAATGCCGAAAACGATATTAAAACCATACAAACCCGCAGCGGCAATAAAATCATCTATAATGATGGCGACAACAGCATGGTGGTACAGGATGCCAGCGGCAACACCGTCACCATGGACGGCAACGGCAGCATCATCATCGACGCCGCCAGCGCCAATGTGACCATCAACGCACCGAAGACCATGAGCCTCCGCTCCACCGATATGAACATCGTGGTGGACAATATGCTGCATATGACCGTCGGCAATATGTTGCAGATGGACGTGGGCAATCAGATGATGATCAACGCCATGGCCCAGATGCTGGTCAACACACCGGAGATGAAGCAGATGGTCTCCAAATACCTGCACCTGCAAGCCACCAAAGCGCTCATCCATACCCCCAAAGGGGAGATGAAGATCGAGGCGGAGGACTTCTACATCGCCGGACAGAAAAAGCTGTTCCTGCATTCCGACGAAACGGCCACGCTCAACTCCAAAGGCACCGCCGAAATGAAAGGCCAGCAGGGTAATAAACACAGCAACAGCCCCATGCAGTACGAGCCGGCCACCCCGGAGATACAATCCAAGTGCATTGTGCATTTCCGGCCGAAGAGCGGCTGGGCAGGCGAGGACTTTGGGTTCGACTGGTACCGCAACACCGATACCGGCAGGGATGGCGATGTTCAGTACGATGACCATATCGGCAAACACTATCAGGATGCTGCTTTCACCACCTTGCTCACCAACCTGAACGACTACTCCTTCCATTTCAAAAAGGACGACGGGATGGTCCGTTCCCTGAAATCCAACGAATACCACGCCCATAAGATCGTATGGAAGCCTAAAAAAGACGCTTCCGGTGCGGAAGTAAAGGATGCCAGCGGCGCTACCATCTACGAACAGTATTTTGGCGCCTGGTTAAGCCTGTATCCGTCCCAGAAGACCACGCCGCCGCCTAAAGCTGCCGCTGCCGGCGCTCCTGCCGGCACACCGCCGCCAGCGCCGGTGTCTACAGGGTATACCAACACCAAAGCCACGCTGAGCCTGTATGTGGAGATCGAAGAAGAACCGGACCTGCTGCGTTTTGTAGATAACAGCCACTTTAACATCACCCCTAAAGAGACCAATGTAAAGGGAAAAGGTAAGGGCCTGCATAAACTGAACGACGCCGTTACCATCGAGTGCCTGACCGCTTTTGCCACCGACCAGACCATTATCGTCAACGCCGTTACCAAAAATCCTGACGGTACCGAAACCGTGAAGAAAGCCGGTTTCGTGAAGGTGATGGCCAATAACTCCGCCAAACGCCGCAAAAAGAAGATCGTGCTGGTGAAAGTAGCCACCCCGCCGATGTCCAGCGCTGTGGCGCAGACAGGCAGTACCAGCGGGCAGAAAGACCTGTTCGCCAAATACCTGAAGCAGGCGCTGATCAACGTGGAGGTAGTGGAAGAAACCCTGAACGTGACCGCCGATCCCGGTTTCCAGTCCGGTGGCGCTTATAACAATGGCGGCCAGATAGTGGCTTATTATATCGGCGCCGGCGCCCCGTCCGGTTTTGTAACGCTGGAAAACCACCTCTATAGCAAACTGAAAGCACAATTGAAAGCCGCCAATCCGGCACATGAACATAAATATGACCGCTACTTCAGGGCCTACTATATGGGCGAGGGCGGCGGATATATGCAGGGCGGCAGCCTCAACGGCCTCAATGGGTACTCCATTGGCAGCTCCGTGATGCTCTTCCCCACGAAGAACGACCAGACGGCCGCGCACGAGTTCCTGCATTCCCTCAACCTGCCGCACACCTTTAGTAATCCGGGTTCCAGCCCTCATGCCAAGTATACGTACCAGTATAGACTCACGGAGAACCTGATGGACTATTCCCACCAGGCCAGCCCGGCCATCGTCAGAAGCGCCCTGTGGCACTGGCAATGGGTGATTGCTAACGCCAAAGCAGATCCGGAATAAACCATAAAACCATGTTTATGATTAAATACATACTGATATTTTTACTGGCCGTAGGTACAGCATGTAATGCCCAGATAACGAACCAGACCAAACAAACAAAAGGAAATAACATGAACAATCCTGTTGTAACAAAAGACTTTGAGAAATTCGATTCCGTCCTGTTCAATAACAGAAAAGATAAAAATGATAATGTGCTGAGAGCCACCCAGCCCGATGGCTCCTACCTGGAGATGACCGTCTGGGATGGCGGTATGGGTTATAGTTTCACGCCCCGTACTTCTTATTATATGCTACAGAAAGTGTATTATAAGAACAACGGCAACATCAAAGCCAAAGGGCTTTACTTTAACAACGGGTTCCTGCAACTGGGCACCTGGTACGAGTTTGACGAACAGGGGCGATTGGTGCGGGAAGTCAACTACGACAAGGACTATCACCTTAAACTGGAAGACGTGCTGAGGTTCTGCGAGCAGGAAGGTATCCGGGTAGACAGAGGACCGATCCTGCAAAGCACCGGTTATCACACCAAAATCCGGAGGGCTGGCAATACCCAGGGTAAAACCTGGACCATTGAATGGCTGAAGCAACCCGAAAAGGTGGAGAAAGTCATCCTGGATGACGCCACCGGCAAGGTGCTTAACAGAACGGAGACGAATTTCACCAATAACTAAGATCGTGCTATGCCGCAGAAGATAACAGAACAGGCCGTCCTGATGTGCGACAAAGGGGCTGCGCCTTCCAAACTGAAAGTCACCAGCCAGCAATTCTACGAAGTGGAAGGCAAGCTGGTGGCTACCGAGCAAGATAAGGGCGCCGAAGTGAATATCCCTAATTTCGGCGCCTGCACTATCACCCGTGGTAAATGTGTGCCGGCGCCGGTAGCATGGCAGCAGACAACAGAAAAGGATACCATCAACGATTTAAAGATACTCACCGAGCAATCTACCTGCCAGTGTGGGGTGGGAGGGAAAATCTCCATTCAGCAAAAAGGCTACGGGGAAAATCACGAGGTAGCTTAACCAACCAAAAACAGAATTTTTACGTAACTTATAGAACGGGGAGCATTTGTCTCTGCCGGTAGCAATTATATTTGATCATCCCTATTGGCCCCGGTCGGGGGCGTATTTTACCACCCGGCTGAGGTATTTTGCGTTGCGGAACCATGAAGCGGACCCCCGTCCACCAGGATAACCATCGGGATGGCAGCTGCCATAAGACTATAAGAAAACCCCGATCATCAGACTATCTTTACCAACGAAACATCAGCAAAGTTAGCAGCCAACAGTTACTGGTAAAATGGAGAAGAGCATGCCGATTTACATTTGAGAGACAGCCGAAGGCTGTGTTTTTAGTGTCGTTGAAAACAAAACTGTCACAGCAGGATTATGGACCTTTGTCGATTTGATTAATGTTTTATTAAAGCATATTTCATGGATTAGCCCAGGGTATTATATACTTTGGGCTTTTTTGGCTGCACGATTACGGCAGTGCCTATACGATTTAGGTAATATGTAATTTTTAGCTATCTTAATAAAACAACGACACCTTTTTCTTTAAAATAGCCAGACCATCAGCTTGTACCCTTAGCGATTGGTTAGATCTACACTTTAGAATGCTACCACTTTATTTCATTTCTTATTTTTTTCTTCTTCACTTTTTAAATCAAATTGTTATGTTAAATCGAAAGTATGCAATGGTCACTATCCCTGGTGACGTTAAAATCAGCGATCATAGTGAAACCGTACAGGCCAACACAGTGAATTGGGCGCAGGAATTTAACCTGTCGCCTTTTTTTAAACCGCTGAAATGGTACAACCATGCCCGATTTGGATTGCAGGCAGCCCGAGAGTATCCCTTTGCCAGTCTGGAACATATTACGTTGGCAGGAGAACTGTTGACATGGCTCTTTACGGTGGATGATAGTTGCGACCGGGGATCGGAAGATAAGATCCGGGCCGTGCAAATGACCGCTCAGCTGGATGTATTCATCAGTATTTTGCAGGGAAGGATCTATCAGGGGAATGGGCATTTGGAATTAGCGCTTGGGAACATCGTTAGTAAGATGCGGAGTATTTGTAGTGACCGTCCTTTCCTGTATCAGCAATTCAGTACCCACGTTGAAGACTATCTGACGGAATGTAAGCTGGAGATCAGGATGCAACTTCATCGGCATCAAGTGAGCATAGATGATTATTATCGGGAGCGTCCTTTTACTGGTTTTTATATCATGTTCCCGCTGGTGGCTATGTTTGCAGGATTGAGGATTCCACAGGAGGTATACACTCATCCAGTTGTAAAAAGGATAGAATTGGAGCTTAATCTGCTAGGCTGCCTTTCTAATGACCTGCACTCCATCAGTCGTGAAGCAGCATTGGAAGAAGCCGGATTTAACCTGATTCTGATTGCAAAACGGGAATATAATTTAACGATGGATGATGCTATCGATTTTGTCAGCAGCGAGCATCAACGGCACCTTCAGGAATTTGAAACGGCCCGCACCCTGCTTCCTGATTTTGGTGATCGTATTAATACACAACTAGCGAAATATATCGCTGGAGTTTATCAAATCGTGAGAGGATACGATGATTGGGCTGTACTGGATACTGGTCGTTATAGCTGAGATTATGACACCGCTCGATAGGGTAAAAATTTAGCCAATGTCAGGCATAGTTCACCAAAATCAATAGGTTTCTTTATAAAGCCTTCTGCACCAATAGCTATAGCTTCATTTTCGGAAAACGATTCACTGGCACTGACAATCAAAACGGGGATGCTTTTTAAGGCAGGATGTTCCCTCATCCGCTTTAAAAGCATCTCCCCTGATAATCCTGGCATGTTCAGGTCTGTAATGACCAGATTGGGATTATCGGCTATAATACGGTTAATTGCACCGTCAATGTCTTCATCTTTGTAAAGTTTGGCATCTACCCCCCATTTCTTGAGGAAGCGCATCACCCAGCCTGCCCCCATCGGGTCATCTTCAAACATCGATACTTTTGATTTCCAGAAGATGTTTTTTCCGTCAGCCACCTTATTGAGTTGTACCAGTGGTTTGGCGCCCGCTTCATATGGCAGCCTCACATGCATCGTAGTCAGGTCGGGGTCCGGGCTGGAAAGGATGGAGATTTCTCCGCCCAGCAATTCCACGAGGTGTTTGGTGATAGCCAGGCCTAATCCGCTGCTGGATTCACTTTCACCTTTTGCCACAAAACGTTCAAATACGGCCCTGGCAATGATGGGGTCTATCTTTCCGGTGTTCGTGATTGACAGCGTCCACCAATAGTCGTCAGCCTTTTTCAATACTACCCGTACTACAGTATTGTTGGTCGTATACTTAATGCCATTGGATAACAGGTTATTAAAGATCTTGGTTAAGATCATTTTATCGCTATGGATGGCTTGTTTCAATGCATCGTCGATTTCCAGCTCTATCTTTATGCCCTTTGGACTGGCCAAATAGGAGTGGGCAGCGATAGTGGAGTTGACAAGGCCAAACAGGGAAAAATCTTCCTTGTTGATTTCGATGAATTTACCGCTCTCGATTTTCGCGATTTCCAGCACATGGTTGATGATATTGCGGGTGAGCGCAGTGGAGCTGTACAATTGGTCGGCCATTTCGCTGCCGCTGGGCAGTTTGTATTCTTCATCGGAATCCTCTTCTTCCAGGGCAGACAGTTTATCTTTCTTTAGCAGAAATAGCTGTGCAATGCTGTATACCACATTTAGCGGGGTCCTTACTTCGTGAAATACTTCGGACAGATAAGCGGTTTTCCGCTCGGATGCCATTTGTAGTCTGCGGGACTCGATCAATAATCCATTGATTTGAGTAGCGTATGAAGTTAATATACTAAGAATAAAAACCAACAGCGCGATACTGGTTGCCCAGCGCATAACGGCTGTTACGTTTTTACTGAGATCCAATGGAGTGATGAAATGCATGTAGGCATTCATGATAATGTAAATAACCATCAGTATACATCCAACTATTCCATATAGAAGCGCTTTGGTTTTTTTATAAAGTACAAAGGACGATGTCAGATGGAACGTAATTACGGTAATAAAGACCAGTAGCATTTCAATGGAAATACCGTCACCCAATACTGTAGACCAGTATCCGATAAAAATGACATTCGTAAGCAACATCAGGAGGTTGGCATTAAAGTATTGTTTTCTCCAGTTTAAGAAAATCACTGCCAGAAAACAAAACGCTTCGAGTGGAACGCCAATAAGAAATAGCAGACTGGATTTAAGAAAATAGAAATATCCTCCAACCCCGACAACCAAAGAGAACAATATGAGCGCCATTGCATTCAGCTGTATCGTCGAACGTTTTTCTACGTCTCTTTCACTACCATCGGCTCCAGCCACTATTGGCTTTAATAACATTTGCCTGGTTACATCGACCATTGTGATACGCTCTGGTTTCATATTACGGATATATTGAGGGTCATAGAAAGAAAATCTTTCCCTTCTGCACGTTGTAAGCGGGTATTCATCAAAGGCCTAAATTTCAGTTTTTTGGGTTACGGAATCAGGGTACAGTGTTTTGTGGGTAAGATAAATAAAATTATCGAATTTCTAAGTAATTTACCTACCAAAGTGATTGTTCAACATTCTCTAATCCATTACTAAAAAATGAAAACGCCTTTGAGCCAACACCCCCTGCATCCACGTATGCAGGCTGCACCACCCTTTTTCGACACCAGTTTCACCCCTTACTATTCCGACCATATTCCCGGCGCCTGGCAGGTGACCCGTTATGAGGACGTGGTGGCTGTACTGAGTGACTATGCTACTTTTTCAAGTGAGTACATCCCTAAAACCGATGACAACGTATTTACGCGCAACCTGAATGTGACAGACCCGCCGAAACACAAACACCTGCGGGCGTTGGCCACTAAGGCCTTTTCACCGGCCATTATTGCCCAGTCAGAGGGGTGGATACGACAACAATGCGAGGAATTGTTGTTGCCACATCTGACTACCGGTACGATTGAATTCGTGGGTGATTTTGCATTACAGCTGCCCCACCGGGTGATATCCCGGTTACTGGGCGTGCCCGATGCTGAAGTGGAGAAGGTAAGACAATGGATCATCGCTGTTGCAGGTGATCCGCGGGTGATCGGCGTAGAAATTTTCGGTCGCTCCATGCAGGAGATGAGCATCTTTTTCTCTGAGCTCATCAACAAACGTACTGCCCATCCGGAAGACGACCTGATTTCACAGCTGATTGTTTCTGAAGTGGAAGGCAGCAGACTGGAGACGATGGACGTGATTGCCATGTGTGTGGCTATTTTCCTGGGAGGGTATGAAACAACGAAGAGCTCTCTGGCCAATGCCATGTATATTTTCTCTCAGCTGCCGGATATACAGGCGCATCTGGCTACGCACACGGATGATATTCCTCGTGCCATCACGGAAGCATTGCGGGTATTATCGCCGGTGAAAGGATTTCCGAGAATAGCTGCGAAGGACACCATTGTTTCCTCCGCAGCCATTAAAAAAGGTGATCTGGTCAATGTGTCTGTCAGCACCGCCAATAAAGACGCATCTGTTTTTGCGCATCCGGACGCTTTTGATATGGACCGCGCCAATCTGAATCAGGCGTTGAGTTTCGGGCATGGTATCCATTATTGCCTGGGTGCGCCGTTGGCGAGAGTGGAAACACGGATTGCTTTTGAAACGATTTTCCGTCATGCGCGGGTGCGACTGGCAACGGCAGTAGAGCCGGAGCCGGAAATCAGCGCGCTGGTATACAGCCTGAAGAGCCTGCCGCTGGTATTAGACAAGATCTAGCGCCACGTGGCCATATTCGAAGGTGTACCGTGCCGTTTCCCTGTAGCTCCAGTCCATGTTACCGCGGAGAATAGCGGCCAAAATGCGGACGTATTTCCTGACAGCGGCATCATAGGCGCCGAAGGAGGGGAGCTGGGCGGATGCCCGTTCAAACTGACGCATTTCCTGGTCATGCAACCCGGCTGCCTGTACAATGGCCGTTTCCAGTGAGAGCGCTCTTTCAGCTTTCATGATCAGCACCATGTTATGCTGGTCGCCATGGTCCAGTTCCTTCGACAGGGAAAAGAGATCATTGGCCCAGCATACCAGGTTGCGCGCCAATACCACTAATTCCGTCACTGCCGGATGCTGAAGAATATCGGCCGGCAGTGATATTTCTTCTATCACTTCGATCATGTCAGTGCTGACATGTGCCGCTCCGAGATATTGTCTTCTCTTGTAAAACTCAGCGACGGACGGGAGCTGACCGGTTTGTACGTTGCCATATTCCCACAGCCCGGCGGCAAACATTTTGTGCAGGCTTTCCACGAAGTTGCGTTGCCATTCGGACGTGCTGATAGCTTTGAAACGAATCCATACATCTGCCAGCGCCGCCATAACGCCGGTTTCACCGGCTTTGGGAGGCTGCGGGTCCGACAGGATCTGCTTACAGGCCGCTACGAAACTTTCGAAATTTAATCGGGACTGTATCAGTTCGTCGCGCTCTATCTGGTTGTCCATGGCATCGTCCATCACGAATAACAGCACGTTGGCATCGTTGGCGAGCTTCAGCTGGTCCAGCCCGCATTCTGGATAAAACCTGGCGGTCATCATACCGAAATTATCTTCCAGGTATTTTTCGTAACTGCTGTCGGCATGCAGTGCAAATCTCTTTACCCACGCATTGGTGTGGTCGATGGCATGTTGGTAATTTGGATTGATCGCTGGCTCGATAGGGCAGTAAAGGATCGGGAGAATTATTGCATTCATATCACATAATTTGGCCATATCAAGTTACGGCTAAATATTTTAATATTTAGCCGTTGACGTTATAATTGTCCCGTCTCAGTGACGAGCCTGCTGGACAGAAACGGGAGCAGGGCATAGTACAATTGTTCCAGCATGATGGGCTTGGAGAGGAACCCGTCGCCATGTGTCCGGGCCATTGCGATCTCCGCTGTATCTGCGTTTCCGCTGATAAAAATTACCGGGATATGACGCAGTACAGTGTCTTTGCGGATTTTTTCGAGCAGGGCCATGCCGGATATTTCGGGCAGGTAATAATCGAGCAGGATCACGTCAGGGATGACTTCGCGTGCTTTGCCGAGCGCTTCACCGGAAGAGGCGGCAAAGGCGGTGGTGCAGCCTAATCGTTTTAGTTGCAGCTCAGCCAGCAGGCGGTTGCTGTGGTCATCGTCCACGCAGAGCACTTTAGCGCCGTAGAATTTCTCAAATTCGTTCGGCTGCTGCGGCTGTGACCTGCGGCTGTTATCGGCCACCATAGGGATGCTCAGCCGGAAGGTGCTGCCCTGGCCGATTTCGCTGGTGGCGGTCAGGGTGCCGCCCAGGGTCTCTGCTATTTTCCGGGAAATGGGCAGTCCCAGTCCGGTGCCTTCTCCGGGCTTGGAACCGGTGATATATAAATCAAAAACTTTCTCCAGTTCTTCGGCAGGGATGCCCTTGCCTTCATCGCGCACTTCGAGGATGAAATGCTGACCGGTGGCGCGGGCCATGATGGTGATGCTGCCGCCGGGGCAGGAGAATTTAATCGCGTTGGTCAGCAGATTGCTCAATATCCTTGTCAGCAGGGCGGCATCAGAAACAATGCGGCCGGGGATACCTGCCAGCTGCAATTGCAACGGCACAGGCGAAACATACTGGTAGCTGTCCAGCTGCTGATAAAGCCATTGTCTGACAGAAAACGGTGCCGGCTGCGGCACATCGTACATGCCCGCCTCGATGCGGGCGGTGTCCAGCACCACGTTGGTCATATCGAGCATGTTGCGGGAAGAGGCATACAATGCGCGGATCACGTCGGTGGATACCTGTATCTGGTCCGGCATGCCTTCGTCTTCGGCCTGTAATACCAGTTCATGCGCCAGGCCGTAGATAGGGTTCAGCTGCGTACGGTAGTCGTGCGACAGCGAGTTGAGATAAGTAGTTTTATAGCGGTTGGCCTGGTTCAGGGCTTCTGTTCTTTCTTCGACGAGCAGTTCCAGTTCGCGGTTGCTTTTGTTCACGGCGCGTTCGTAGAAATAAAGCAGCAGTGCATTCATCAGCAGTACGGCCCCGGCGGCGAAGAAATATACCAACCGGTTGTTGCCGATGCTCAGCGGCAGCGGGTCTATCAGATTACCATACCAGATCACTTTCAATATAACCGTTACCGTTAATACAAAGCTGATAGCTGTCCATTTGTAGCGACTGGACTTGATGATCAGCAGGGCGGCGCCGCAGAGGAATACGGCCAGTGCTTCTATGTTGATAGCGGGTCCTAACAGGGCGCCGTAGTACATAGCGCTGAAGGACTGCAGCAGGAAGATGGTCAGTAGGGCGGAGTTGGTTTTACCGGCTTTGTTGAACAACGGCACGCTGAGGTAAATGACAGCCATGGCGTAGCCAACGCCGGAGATGCGAATTTCGTGGGCTGTGTTCCATAAAACGGTGGAGATCAGGAAGCACAGGAAAGAGGTTAATAAAGCCAGGGAATTAAGGATGATGATGACACGCTTGCTGTTTAACGGAAGCGGTGCTCCATCTGTACCAAGGAATGGAAGAGTTTTCAACAGGCGCCAGAATCTACGCATACATTCGTTGTGGGTTTTTTAGTAGGTCAAAGTTATCAATTGAGGGTCTTGATTACAATGATGCCGTTATTTTAGTTTTCGCAAGATACCGGTGCGCGTTACCTGACGTTAAGGTTTTCTGAACAGTTGTACATCGTTGTAGTTAGTCTTGGCTACAATATACGAAATTGATAAAAATTTTTTAGTTATTTATTGAAAATTGATGACAATTGGTAGCTGGATAAGTTTTGCCTGCCAATGTTTCCGGACCGCAGTGAAGATGCGGGAACACATGGCTGTGGCCCGTTTGCACAGCGGCTATGCGTTGGTGTTATCAGCCGAAATACTGTTGTTTCCAGGCGTCAAAAGCAGCCTGATGTTTTTCTTGTGCGGCGTTGATGATGCTTTCCGCATCAGTGATGGCATCGAGGCTGAAATTCTCCTTCAGCCAGGTACGGTATTCTTCTGCGTAGGAGCTGGAATAGTCGTCATCTTCGTCTTTATAGAAGATCACCTCTTCAAAGATCATTGGTTCAGTATCGATGGTGAGCAGTTGCAGGAGACCGTTGATATTTTCTGCCACCACATATTCACCGCCTTCATCGCCGAAAACCACTACCGGCAGTTCGTTCAGGTCGGTGCTGTCATGCTGCAGCCATAAAGCGTAGAAAGAGCCGGAGCCGTTGGCCTGGGCGAAGGGCATCAGTTTTTCCAGGAAAGCCGGTTCGGAACACCAGCCATGTTGCAGGCCGGATTTATCGTCGCGCAGCAGCCCGAAACCCTGGGCATATTCTTCAAAGCCGGTCTCCTGCTGAAATGCCAGCAGCCGAACCAGCGCGGTAGGAACAGGTTTTCCGTCAAAGTTTTGGGCGAATTCTTGTAAAGAGGACATATTGGATGATTTAAGAGAACAAACGGCCTGGTTTTTTCCGGTCCACAAGATAGGATAAGATGGGAAAAATCCCGGCTGCATATTTTTAAAATTTGAATATCTTTGCGCGCATTAATTTTAACCAATAATCCGATCGTTAAGCCGTTACCCCTTTTGTCCATTCAATATCGACCCGTATAAACCGCGACGACCGTATGTACCAGAATGAAAATCAGCATTTTTTACCGAATGCGAATGTCCCTATGCCAGTGTTGACCACATCTGTCACCAGTTACCGCGCTATGATCCCGGACTATGGGATGGCTTACTCGCCGGGTTCCTTATCGGAACGCTACGTATAGTCATCAACGACAGATAGCCGTACTGTAAATATTTCCCTGATAAAATCTTGTTCTGCAAAATAAAATAAACAGGACACAGAACACTGGTGTGTTCCGTTAAAACCTGTTTGCTGTTAATTCGATAGTATGTATATCCCTAAAATGATCCGCCTTGGATGGTCCTGTTTGTTGTGGTGCCTGCTGCTGGCAGCGATGCCGGCCAGTGCGCAGTTTTCTCCGTCCGATTTTGCCTCTGATCCGCAACATACGGCTATTACGCACGACCGGAATAATAACATCTACACCGTGGCCTATGACTTTAACGGGCGGGTGACGGTCCTCAAATATCTGAACGGTAGTTCCAGTGTATATTTTGTTTACGCCGAACAAACCGCTGGTCCCGGTGTGGACGGCAGCTTTTTCTCGGGTATTGCCGTAAACTCAAAGGACGAAGTATTTTTGACCACTTCCCTAAATGATGTCGGCGGCAGCAGAATCCTCAAAGTGCGTTTTAATGGTACCGGTTATGACCCGGCCCAGTTGGTCAGATCGGGCGAAGGGTATAGCAACCTGGCCTTTGACCAGCAGGACAATCTGCTGGTGCTGCAGACAGATGTTGGCACCGGAAAATGTAAACTGGTAAAGTATCTGGCTGGGCAGGAGACCGGAGCGGGCATCGTGTTGTGTGATGACTCCAATGTGCCGGGTTTGTTCAGACAAAAGGATTTTAGTATTTATCCTTGGGGCCTGGCGGTGGATAAAAACAACACCGTGTATTTTACTACCTGTTTGGGTGCACCTTACAATACCCCCAACTCCAACCAGATTTTTCGGTTAAAACAGGGAGAAACAACGCCTACACCTATTGGTTCGGGAGGTTTTACATCGCTGGCATGCGATGATAATGGTAATTTGTATGCACTGGAGGCAGACATGACCTTGAATGGCACGTTCGGGAGGGTCCGGTTTGGGGCCTCCGGTTCGCAGCCCAATTCAATGCTTTATGGCGGTGTTTTTAGTGATGTCGTCAATGGCTATATTCCGTTGGGGATTACCGTAACCGGAAACAATTCCGCCATCTATTTTGACCAGTTAACGGATTACAATAACAACCCACTAACTGCCGGCGTGAAAAAGCTGACGCCGTTATCATTAATAGTGACGGAGCTATCGGCCGTGAACCCCACCGTTACCAATGCAAACACCGTACGCTATAAATTCAACACCAATCTCGGGCTACGCTATACGCCGGGAATAGATGCTTTCTCTCTGAACACTGCCGGACTTACCGGCGCGGCCATTACCAACGTGCTTCCTAACGTCAACTATTATACGATCGACGTAAATACGGGCACCGGAGATGGTACGCTGACACTGGCACTGAAAAATGGCGGGCTGATAAACCCTGTCAGCAATGCGCCCTATACCGGAGCGACTTACACGATTGACAAAACGCCGCCTGTGGCCAGCATACTGAGTACGCCACCGGCAATGACCTCCGCTAAAAATGCCACGTTTGCTTTTACAGCCAATGAAACTGCTACCTATGAAACCAGACTCGATGGCGGTGCACCTATTGCTGGTACTTCTCCTCTCTTTTATACCGGCCTGTCCACGGGAGCGCATCTTTTTGAAGTAAGAGCAACAGACAACGCGGGAAACCAGTCTGCCTGGGTACCATATAACTGGACTATCACCACTAATCCTTCGATCACCAGCGTGACGGTACCGGCCGCAAAGTATTACAACGCAACGGAAGCACTTGTTTTTGATGTTGCTTTCGACCAGGATGTAATGGTGAACACAGCTTCGGGGATTCCTTATATCGACCTGACGATAGGATCACAGGTAAGACAAGCCAAATATATAAGCAGTCCTGGCCCCAATACGTTGCGATTCAGTTATCAACTCCAAATGGGAGATGACGACGCAGATGGCATCGCCGTCAATAACCTGAATCTCAATGGCGCTACCATCCAGAATGCCGGGGGAAATAATGCTAATACCACGTTGAATAATATCGGAAACACCAGCAGCGTAAAAGTCAATACCACCATGCCTTCCTGCGTGATCAGCATGTCAGCACCATCACCGGTCAATGGTGATTTTGTCCTGACGGCTGTTTACAGTGAAGCGGTGACAGGTGTGAATGCGGGGACTGTGAACGTTGTTTATGCTACTGTTACCTATTTGGGAGGCACCGGCACTACCTATACCTTTAAAATTAGTCCCACCCGGGAAGGGGCATTTAACATGAGTATGTCCACCATGGGTGTGCGACAGGCACTTGCCGGTAACTTGGTTCTGCCATCGAACACTATCAACTTTGTGGTGGACAAGACAGCGCCGAAAGTGAGCAGTGTGGCTGTCCCCGGCAACAAATACTACCGGGAGGGAGACGTCCTCGATTTTGATGTAACGTTTGATGAAAATATTGTTGTAAACACGGCCGGCGGTACTCCATTGTTGCAGCTGACCATCGGCAGCGCCACTAAACAAGCCGTTTTCCTGAGCAGTCCATCCCCCAATGTGGCGCGTTTCCGTTATATCATTGCCAACGGAGACATGGACAATGATGGTATTACCATCAATTCCCTGAGTGTCAATGGCGGATCTATCCGTGACGCTGCCACCAATAATGCGGTCCTTACGTTGAATAGTATCGGCAACACCGCCGGTATTTTGGTCAATACCGCACATCCGACAGCGGCCATCACCACCGCTGCACCTGCGTATGTGAAAGACGCGTTTACGGCCACTATCACTTTCAGCGAGGTAGTATCCCTGTTTAAACCCGCTAATATAACGGTTACCAATGCGGTCCTTTCCAATATGGTGACCAGTGATAGTATAACCTTCACCGTTACGGTGACGCTGCCGGGCGATGGGCCGGTAGCCATACAGGTGCCTGCCGATGCAGCGTTGAATATCGGCGGCAATGGCAATCAGGCCTCCAATACCCTGAGCGTAACAGCAGATAAGACAGCGCCTGCCGTGGCCGCCGTAAGTGTGGCCGCAGGATACTATAAAATTGGCAGCAACCTGGATGTGGATGTTGCCTTTAATGAACGTCTAACGATGAGTACCGCAGGTGGTACGCCTTATATTAATATTACCATCGGTTCGCAGGTAAGGCAGGCGGTATATGTAAGCAGCCCTTCTTCTTCCTCCCTGCGTTTCCGTTATACCGTTGTGCCGCAGGATGAAACAGTGACGGGCATCACCGTAAATACGCTTAACCTCAATGGTAGCGTTATCCGCGATCAGGCAGGTAACGACGCCAATATCACCCTGAATAATATCGGAAGCACCAGTGGCGTAAAAGTCAATACCATGTTACCCACCTGTGTCCTTTCTATGGCATCACCGATTGTCAACGGAGCATTTACCCTCACGCTTACGTTCAGTGAACCGGTGACGGGGCTTAGTCTCTCATCGTTGACCATTGCCAACGCTGACCTCAGCAATCTGGCGATGGTGAATGCTACCACCTATACCCTTATGATCACTCCAAGGACACCGGGCGCTTACACCATGTATTTGCCTGCGGGGGCTGTAAAGCAGGCATTGGCCGGTAATGACAATCAGGAATCGAATAAGTTAACTTTCAACGTGGACCAGACGGCCCCGGAAGTGAGCAGTGTTGCGGTTCCCCCCAATGGATACCACAGTACCGGAGATCCGCTGGAGTTTAAAGTGACAATGTCGGAGACAACGGTGATAACCGGTACGCCGTCCCTGCCTATTACAATTGGCACTAAAACAGTGCAGGCTGACTATACCAGCGACAATGGCAGAGAGTTCTTTTTCAGTTATGTGGTAAAGGCAGGAGATAATGACCTGGATGGCATCACCGTTGGTGGTGGTATCAACCTGAATGGTGGTACACTGAAAGATGTTGCCGGCAACAATGCGCTGCTCGCCCTGAACAGCGTGGGTAATACTTCCCAGGTGCTCGTATATACGGCTGTGCCTACGGCAACGCTGACTACCAGTGCAGTACCGGTTGTTGGGCCGGCATTCACGATGACCGTTACCTTCTCGGAAAAGGTCACCGGACTGGTAGAAGGCGATTTCACCGTGTCTAACGCCACCGTCGATCCTCCCATCACTACGGACGGCGGCCGTACCTATACCATGTTGGTGAAACCGATAGCAGATGGAGCGGTAGCTGTTACCCTGCCGGCTAATTCAGCTGTGAATATCGCCGGTATCGGCAATGCTGCATCTAATACACTCACCGCCACCGCCGATGTTACAGCACCGCAGGTAACATCCGTGGCTGTTCCTGTTAATGACTACTATGCCGCCGGTCAGACGCTTGATTTCGAAGTGCGGTTTAGCGAACCGGTGACAGTAACCGGAACGCCTTTCCTGTCCCTTACCATTGGCAGTAAAGTCGTACAGGTGCCTTACACCGGTACAGCATCCGGAAATGGACTGGCCTTTGCCTATCAGGTACAGCCGGGTGAGCGCGATGATGACGGGGTGGAACTGGGCACTGCTGTTCAATTGAATGGCGGTACCATTAAAGATCCTGCCGGCAATGATGCGGCGCTGACGTTATCCACGATTTCACCTACTACGCATGTTAGGGTGAATACCGCTATACCTGGTGTGACATTGAATCCCACCGTACCATCACCTGTCAATAAGTTCTTCGGAATAACGGTTAGCTTTAGTGAGGTTGTTACTGGCCTTACTATCGGTGATTTCCAGGTAACCAACGGAAGGGTGGATAGTCTGACAGATAAAAATGGCGCGGTTTATACCGTATGGATTACGCCGGTCGTTGACGGCCCCGTACAGGTTACCTTGCCGGCGAATACCGCCTCCAATAATGCCCATACCGGTAATTCGATTTCCAACACGGTTACGGTCACCTATGATGCTACCGCTCCACAGGTGAATAATATAACCGCTCCGCTGCCCGGCTCCTATAAAGCCGGCCAGTCGCTGGACTTCCTCGTGAACATGTCAGAAGAGGTATGGGTGTCAGGTATTCCTTCGATACCGGTGATCATCGGCTCCCGGATTGTACAGGCAACGTTCGACGGCAAGGGCGGCCCTCAATCGATGAGATTCAAATATATTGTGCAAGCCGGAGACGTGGACCTCGATGGTATTTCCGTGGGGGCTGTCATGCACCTGAATGGCGGTACTATTAACGATGCAGCCGGCAATAATGCTGAACTGACCTTAAGAAACATTGGAAACACCAGCCAGGTGTTAGTCACTGCCCAGCAGCCCACCGTTACCCTCAGCACTATCGCTACAAGTCCTGTCAGCAATGCGTTTACAGTGAAATTTGTTTTCAGTGAAGCCGTGACCGGATTTACTATCAGTGACATTACGGTGGGCAAGGGTACTGCCGGCCAGCTGCAGACCACGGATAATATCACCTATACCGCAGTGATCACGCCTTCAGATGGTGCTGTGACTATACAGGTACCTGCCGGTGTGGCCAGGAATAGCGTTGGCAATGATAACCTGGCGTCCAATACGCTTACCCTTCAGGGAGATGTGACGGCTCCTGTGGTAACGAGCGTAGATGTGCCAGCCCCGGGCTATTACAAAGCCGGCCAGCAGCTGAACTTCAAGCTCACCCTGTCTGAACCGGTAACCGCCGCTACTACCAGTTATATACCGGTGACCATCGGTACACAAACGGTACAGGCTACCTATACCGGTGGAACAGGAACGGCTACACTGGAATTTAGTTACACCATTCCTAATGGTGCTATGGATATGGACGGCATTACTGTAGGGGCTGCCTTCAGCGGTGTGGTGAAAGACCAGGCCGGTAATAATGCTGTCACTACGCTGAATAATGTCGGTAATACCAGCAATGTATTTGTCAATACGCAACATCCGACCGTTATCGTGAGCACCACGGCGGTAAGTCCCGTGCGACAAGCATTCCCGGTGACCGTCACTTTCAGTGAGGCGGTGACAGGATTGGCCACCGGTGGTATCACCGTTACCAACGGCACACTCAGCCCGCTGCAAACCACTAACAATATCGCCTATACGACCATGGTCACGCCATCGGCTGATGGTACCGTGACGGTAAAGGTAGCTGCCGGCGCCGCGCAGAATATAGGATTGAACGACAACGATGCATCCAATACCCTCAGCCTTCAGGCAGATATCACGGCGCCGGTGGTGACCAGTACAGGCGTGCCCGTAAATGGCCACTACAAGGCCGGTAAGCCGCTGGAATTCAATGTCACCATGTCTGAGCTGGTGAACGTGACCGGTACACCTTCTATACCGGTGACCATCGGTACACAAACGGTACAGGCTACCTATACCGGTGGCACGGGAACGGCTACACTGCAATTCAGCTATACCGTACAAAACGGCGACAACGCGCCGAATGGCATCAGCCTCGGGAATGCGATAGTACTGAACGGCGGTAGCCTGAAAGATGCCGCAGGCAATGACGCCGTGCTGACACTACAGGCGGTGCCTGCCACTAACGGTATTGTGGTGAAGACGACCAGTCCCGCTGTAACGCTGTCGTCCTCCGGCTCCGGCCGTATCAATACACCGTTCACCGTGAAACTGTCTTTCAGCGACGTAGTGACCGGCCTTACCGCTGCCGCTATACAGGTGACTAACGGTAGCGCAGGTACGCTGCAGACAACAGATAACATTCATTACACCGCGCTGATCACACCGGCAGCAGATGGTAATGTCGCTGTGCAGTTGCCGGCCGGCATAGCCGCTGACATCGCCGGTAATACCAATCAGGCATCTAACCAGCTCAGTCTGGTGTACGACGCTACCGCTCCGGTTGTCGGCCCGCAGACATTCGATGTATTGGATAATAGCCCTGCCGGCACCAGCGTGGGGCAGTTGACCGCTACAGACGCATTAGGCACCGTACAGGGCTGGACACTCACAACAGACGGCTCCGGCGGCGCCTTGTCGCTCGATGCCAACGGCCGTATCACCGTCAAAGACAATACAGCACTACGCACGTTTGCCGGCAAAACCATCTCCCTGCAGGTCACCGTCAGCGATGGGCTGAACACCAGTACAGCCGTTCCCGTTACTGTGAGGGTACAGATCTCTTATGTCAATAAACAACCGGTGATGGACCGGGTGGCGGACGTATATATGTGTGCTACTACCGCTACGCAAACGATACAGCTCACCGGCGTATCACCGGTGGAACCGGACCAGCACTATACCATTACGCTGGCGGCCGATCAGCCTTACTTTGACCTGCTCAAAGCCGATGTGGTTACCAACACCATCCGGTACCAGTTGAAACCTGGCGTTACCAGCGGCAACACGGCCATTACGCTGACCATGAAAGATGACGGCGGCACCGACAACGGTGGTAAAGACACCTACAGCCAAACCTTCTACCTGACGGTAAACCCGCTTCCGGGTGTGAGCATCAGCAGCGATAAAGGCGCCACGGTCTCCAAAGGTGATATCGTGACGCTGACCGCAACAGGCGGAGTGATGTATACCTGGGAACCTGCCAGCGGCACCAGTGGCGATCTGCATCAGCCGACGCTGACCGTACGGCCCCATGTGGACGCCACCTATCAGGTAACAGGCACCAACGCCGCCGGTTGTAGCGCAGTCGCTACCATCAGCATACGCGTGGCCGATGATTATAAACTGGACGCTACCAACCTGCTCACACCGAACGGCGACGGTAAAAACGACCGCTGGGTGGTCCGCAACCTGGACAGCTATCCGGACAACGAAGTGAAAATATTTGACCGTACCGGCAGACTGATTTATCAGCGCCGCAACTATAGCAATGATTGGGATGGCACGCTGAATGGCCACCCGCTGGCAGAAGGCACATACTATTATGTGCTCACCGTCAACGGTACCTCCCGCGTATGGAAAGGATTTATCACCATTATCCGGAACGATCAATAGCAAAAAGATGTCTTATCAATATCATTACATGAGAAGTATAATATCTTCCCTGACAAAGCGCCTCACCCTGCTGCTGCTCACTGTAGCGGCAGGCAGCGCCTCGGCTCAGACACTCAGCCATGCGCCTGCATTGTTGGAGCCTTCCGGTACACAGTACTTTCAAAATCAATATCTCGCCAACGCCGCTATGGCCGGTATCGATACCGGGCTGCATGTGAACGTGGCCTATCGTCGCCAGTTCAAACAAATGACCGGCGCACCGGAAACCCGCTTCTTCACGGTAGACGGCGCCCTGGGTAAAAGAGTGGGAGCGGGCCTGAACGTGTTTAATGATGTGGCAGGATTGATCAACCGTACCCGCGTGGCCATGAGTTATGCCTACCATTTGCCGTTAGGGGAGCGGGGGCAACAGCTGCACTTTGGCCTCTCGCTGGCGCTTAATTTCCAGCGGCTGGACGTATCTCATGTAAACGGTGACCCCAACGACCCTTCCATCGGAGCTTTCAACCGTCGGGATAATTATTTCGAAGGAGAATACGGGATGGCCTATACGAACGGACAACTGACGTTGCAGGCAGCGCTGCCTAATATCAGAAGTCTCTTTACCGGAGATAATAAAACGGTAGATGGCGGCACGATCTTATATTCAGCCGCGGAATACCGGTTCCTGTTCGATGGCGCGCTGGAAAGCCTGACGCCAAAAGTCTGCTTCCGGGGCGTGCGTGGTTATGACAACATCATGGACATTGGCGTCAACGCTGCTTTCCTGAACAATGTACTCAACATCATGGCCATGTACCACACTTCCAACAGTGTGACCGCCGGATTTGGGGTAGATATTAAAAAGACAGTGATGATACAGGCCTTATATCATGCACAGACCGGCGGGTATAATAACCCGAATAACGGTGCTTATGAAATAGGCGCGGCGATGCAGCTGTTTAAATAATTGATGGCATACCATCGTGAAAAAGCTCCGCTGTCAGCGGGGCTTTTTTTGTATGACGGTAGTGAGTATTTCCAGTAGCACATCTATGACTGCGTTGGTATAAAAGTATCGGATGGTTATCGGGTCTTCCTCGCCAGGCGGCGGTGTGATACGGGCAGACTTCATCTCCTCCCCATCAGCAGCGATGCTATAGTACGCATACAATTCCGTGATACCTTCTTCTGGTACAGTAGACGCGTATCCGGTAATACCGATTCCCCAATGTGATGAAAAAAGGGAACAACAGTTTTCTGATAAAGCGCGGGCTGTTTCAACAGATACACAATCAGTCTGCTGTCCGTGAATAGGGTCCAGGCCGAGATGCCGAGCCTTCTGTCCAAGGTTATACGCCGTAATGCCTCCCTGAAAATATTCAACTGCTTTGTCGGCCGATGAAAAGGCCACCTGCAACATACCTGCGGTAACGCTTTCTGCTACGGCCAGCGTCTGTTGACGGTTTATCAGGATGGTCCTTGATCCGGTTAATGGTTTCAAGATTCATGGTGCTCATAATAATGCTTCTTTTCTAATCCCGTGCCAGTGTTTGGCACGGGGTTTACATCAGGTTTTTAAAAAAGAAAACTGATGACACAGACAGAAAAGATCGCTGAGTTTGCTCTACGGTATCATTATACCGATATACCAACAGAGATAATGTCGCGTTTGAAAATTCACCTGCTGGATGCAGCCGCTTCCTTTATCTGGTCGCAGTTTCAGGAGACGCCCCGTAAAATGGAAGCAGGCATCAGGCAGTTGTATTCCGCCGCACAGCCGTTAACCGCCGATCATGCTGCTCAATGTTATACCGCCTATATTCGTTATCCGGATTTTATGGATAATTTTCTGGCGAAAGAGTCTACCTGTCACCCGAGCGATAACATCGGGATATTGCTGGCAGCATGCGGGTTGCGGCAGATATCCGGAGATACATTTTTGTCGGCCATGGCTACCGCTTATGCCATAGAGTGCGTGCTGACACAGCATTTTCCGGTGATGATCGCAGGTTTCGACCATACCGCCCTGCTGGCGCTCTCTGCTACTGCCGCTACAGGCCGGCTGATGGGATTGTCTCCCAAAGCGCTCACCTGCGCCTTGGGCATGGCCGGCTGTAATTTAAATCCTGTGGTCACTTCCCGTGCTTCCTATACCAGCGAATGGAAGGGACTGGCCTCTTCGTTGGTCAACGCGGCTTGTATGAATGTGGTGATGCTGGCTAAGAACGGGATTACCGGCCCGCCGGAATTGTTTGAGATACCGGAAAAGGGCTATGAAGCCATCCATCGGCAAAAACTGGAACACGAATGGAGCCTGGAAGATTTTCAGCTGCTTTCCCGGTGCGTATTGAAGACGTATAACGCCGAAGTACACACGCAGTCTGTACTGGAGCTATTGCAGGAGGTTGCGGAGGCCCATCAGTTAAGAGCAGCAGACATGACGGAGGTAAACATCACCACCTTCCTGACAGCCTATCATATTGTGGGCGGTGGTGAATACGGCGACAGGACAAAGGTCTTCTCCAAAGAACAGGCAGACCATAGCCTGCCTTATCTGGCGGCGGCGGTGCTGCTGGACAAACAGGTATACCCGCCACAGCTGACAGCGGACAGGATATTACAGGAAGATGTACAAAGCCTGTTGCAGAAGGTGAAAATACATACCGGTTTTCCCCTGCACAAGCCGGTAAAAGTAGCCGGCCTCTTAGATCCTTATACGGCGGCTTATCCGGATAAAGTAAGATGCAAGGTGGACATCACGACGATCGACGGGCAGCAGTTTACCGGAGAAAAAGAAGACTATAAAGGCTTTTTCACCCGGCCCTTGTCTTTTGATGAAGTGAAAGAAAAGATGATACGGTTGAACAAACCTTATATTACGGAAGAGGAAATCAATAACGTTTGTGATATCATTGAAACGCTGGAAAACCATACGGCCAATGAACTACTGGCCGCTTTGCTGAAGAACAGTATATCACATCATAGCCCCGGACTAAAGCCGGGGCTATGATGTGATGTGACCGGCCAGGTATTATAACTTGTCAATCCATGATTTCACCTCTTCTTTGGTCTTGCCCGTTTTCTGCTGGATACGTCCCAGCAGCTCATCTTCCTTGCCTTCCACATATAACAGGTCGTCGTCGGTAAGGTCCGCATATTGTTGTTTGATCTTACCTTTTAATTCATTCCAGTTGCCTTTTACCTTCAGGATAAAGCTGTTGTTTTGAGTGTCCATAGTAAACAGTTTTTTTGGGTGAATAATATTTTATACCGATGTCTGTCAAATATTAATCCACCTGTCGATGTGCCTGTTTTCGCGGGTTTGGGGCATCCAAAAGCGAGGAAAAACATCCCCGTGCGCGGTCATCTGTCGACATTCTGCTTATTACTGTCCGCGGCCTGAGCCGGACAGGAACGAAGCTTTGTCCATCACGGCCACGGTGTGCCGGCATATACAGATGAGCCGTTGTTCGTCGTCGGTGATCCTGATTTCCCAGATATGGCTGCGGCGGCCGAGATGAATGGGCGTGGCGATGCCGTGCACATATCCTTCACGGGCGCTGCGGATATGGTTGGCGTTGATCTCCATGCCTACGCATATTTCTATGGCCGGATCAATCACCAGGGTGGAAGCGATGCTGCCCACTGTTTCTGCCAGCGCCACGGAAGCGCCGCCATGGAGGATGCCGTATGTCTGCACGGTACGGTGGTCTACGGGCATGCGTATACGAAGATAGTTGTCGCCTACTTCGGTGAACTCCATGCCGAGGTGTTCGTTCATCGTGGATTTCCCTTTCTCGTTCAGGTCCGCCGGTGTAACAGTCGAATGCCAGATTTTTGTTGTAGTCATATGTGGTTGATCTTTTTTGCGAACAGGAAATATAGTAATTTAGTAGGTTACAAAACCACTCACCAATATGAAGTCTGCTAAACTGCTTTTGGCTACAGGCGCCGCGCTGTGCCTGTCGCTCCCGATGTATGCCCAACACGCCACTGCCAACGTCATCAAAGAATGGGAAAGGGCTAAAGACTACACCAAACAATACCTCGATGCGATGCCGGATGCCTCGTACGGATTCAAACCAACGCCTGAAATGCGGTCGTTCGCAGATCAGATGTTGCACCTCACGGAAGATAACTACCTGTTTGCCGCACTTGCCGCGGGTAGTACGCCTCCCTATAAACCAGGAGAACTGGAGAAAGTAGGGGACAAGTCCAAACAAGCGGTAACGAAAGTAGTGCTGGATGGCTATGACTTCGTGATAGACAAAGTGAAGCACATGACGGATGCGCAACTGGCAGAACAGATCAAGTTGTTTGGTCGCTTTGATATGAGCCGCGAAACAACACTGGACAAAGGTTTCGAGCATCAAACGCATCATCGTGGGCAAACAACGGTGTATATTCGTCTGGCTGGCGCCAAACCACCCCAGGAAAAATTGTTCTAAACAAGGGCCGGGACAATCCCATTTTTTTTGCCACCGGGAAATACAGTAATTTAGTTGGCTACATAATACCACCAATATGAAACCTCTCAAATTACTTCTCGCCACAGGCATCGCGGTATGTCTGTCACTGCAAATGCATGCTCAGCAAATCACGGGCAAAATGCTGAAAGAATGGGAAAGAGCAAAGGCTTACACCAAAGAGTATCTGGAAGTCATGCCGGAAGGCTCTTACGGCCTCAAACCGACCCCGGAAATGCGCTCTTTCGCCGAACAAATGTTACACCTCGCAGAAGCCAATTTCGGCTTTGCAGCTGCTGCCAGCGGTAGCACCCTGCCTGGAAAACCGGGCGATCTGGAGAAAAACTCCGATAAGACCAAACCGGCGGTGACCAAGACCGTGATGGACAGCTATGATTACGTTATCGACAAACTGAAAACGATGACCGATGCACAGCTGCCGGAAAAAATCAAACTCTTTGGCCGCTTCGATCTCACCAAAGGAGAAGCATTTGAAAAGGCTTTTGAGCACCAGACCCATCACCGCGGACAAACCACCGTGTACATTCGTCTTGCCGGCGCTAAACCGCCACAGGAAAAACTGTTTTAGGCTGGACTATCCGCTTTGTGTCAATTGGACGCAGGGGATGCCGGAGGATAGTCGTTACTTTACCGGGACAAAAGCATTGACAATGGATTTTTCAATACAACCCCGCCTGGAAAATGAACGCGCTATTCTCTATCCCCTGCTGCAAAGCGATTTTGAAGCGTTGTATGAGGTAGCCTCCGATCCGTTGGTATGGGAACAACATCCCAACAAAACCCGCTGGCAACGGCCGGTATTCGAGACCTACTTCTATGGCGCCATGAAAAGCGGCGGCGCCTTCCGGATCGTAGACAAGGCCTCTGGTAAAACAGCCGGCAGCAGCCGTTTCTACGATTATGACCCGCAACAGAACAGCATCCTGATCGGTTATACCTTTTATAGCCGGGAGTTCTGGGGCTCTGGACTGAATCCTTCGGTAAAACACCTGATGCTTTCCTGGATTTTTCAGTACGTAGACAAGGTCATCTTTCACGTAGGTGCTGTTAACACCCGCTCTCAGATAGCGATGACGCGGCTGGGCGCCCGTAAAGTGAAAGAAGAGGAAGTGGCCTACTTCGGTGAGCCTTCCCGCCTGAATTGTATTTATGAAATGAATAAGGCAGACTGGCAGGCACAGCATCCCTGATGCTCCCAGTCTGCTTTTTTATACCCCCGCTCTTATCTGCCGCATGCCTTTGCCGTAAAATTTCTTCATCATACGGTTCATATGGCTGCTGTCGGTAAAGCCCAGCTCCAGGGCAATATGCTGTAAGGCGGTATCCGAGTACAATGCACGCGACTCGGCAATCTTCAGCCGCAACTTCATCACATAATCCTGAAAACGTTCGTTGGCATTACGCCGGAAATACTCGCTGAAGTAGGTTTCAGCGATGTGGAAGTGCTTTGACAGATAGGGTACGCTCAGCTTGTCCACATCCATGATATTAAAACTGATGAAATTGATCAGGTCCGCAAACCGGGTGTCGGTAAACCGGCGGCCATCCAGTTTTTTCTTCTGGATATTACGGCAAATCACAGCCAGCACAGATACCAGCGTGTTTTGTATGATGAAGGCAGAACAGATATCTTTCCTTTCGTATTCCTGTAAGATGATGTCCAGCAGCTTTTTCAGCTGGGCCTTGTCGGCGGCGTCTTCTACCAGTTCTCCCGGATGATAGTCGTGATGCCCGAAAATAAAATTCAGCCGGCTAAACCAGCTGCTGTAATCTATCACGTCCGTTGGGCCGGGGATGAAATAACTCCCGGTGAACCGCACAAAGAGGAACCGGCTGGGTTCCTTTACTTCATAGGAATGGCATTTGGCCGTTGGTAAAAGAAAAATACCGTTTGAAGCATAAGGGAATTGCATCTGGTTGACCGTCTGGTAACCCGATCCGTTCAACACATACACCAGCTCGAAGAAGTTGCTTTTACGGCTTCTTTCCCTCCATTCATCGTATGTGGCGATTTCCATCGCAAAAGAATCATGTAAAAAATCCATGGTATAAAATTACGGTAAAGGAATACGCGAAAATGTTCCATCCCGGAATGTTACTGTTTTTTCAAAGTAGCGTACCGGGGTTTGTATGGCGGTCGAAAGACCTTTGTGCCGTTAAACATCAAAATAAAAAAAGATGAAAGCAGTACAATTAACCGCCTTTGGGACGGACCATCTGGTGATCAATGATATTCCCACCCCTTCCCTCAAAGCCAACGAAGTATTGGTCAATATCAAAGCAGTATCCTTAAACTACCTCGATCTGATCCTGCTGAACGGCACTTTCAGCAGAGGAGTGCAGTTTCCCTATATCCCCGCGTCTGATGGCGCCGGCGTGGTGACCGCAGTAGGCGCGGAGGTTACCCGATGGAAGCCCGGCGACCGGGTGGTCGTACAGTATGTGCAAAACTGGACCAAAGGCAAAGTAGATACGGAAAGTAATAAAGTGCGGGTAGCCTGGCAGACGCCCGGTGTGATGTCTGAATACACCGCTATTCCGGAACACGGACTGGTGAAGATGCCGGACAACCTGCGCTTTGAAGAAGCCGCGACGTTGCCCATTGCGGCACTCACCGCATGGTATTCGCTGATAGAGCAGGCGGGCCTGCGGCCGGGGCAGACGGTATTAACGCAAGGGACCGGCGGCGTATCGTTGTTTGCGTTGCAAATTGCGAAAGCGGCCGGGGCTAAAGTGATTGCTACCACCAGCAGCGAAACAAAAGCCGACCGTCTTAAAGCACTCGGCGCTGATGCGGCGATCAACTACCGGCAGTATCCCGAATGGCATGAGCAGGTAAAAGCGCTCAATGGCGGGGAAGGTGCGGATATCACCCTGGACGTGGCCGGAGCCGCTACCATCGGGCAGTCGCTGCTTTCGGTGAGAGAAAATGGTTTCGTGGGCACCACTGGTTTCATCGCGGGGCCGGAGCTGCCGCTGGACATTCACAAACATCAGATCAACCTGAATTTCCTTCGGATACAGGGGCTGGCAGTGGGCAGTGCGGAGAGCTTTGAAGCGATGAACCGGGCTATCGAAGTCAATGATATCCATCCGGTGATAGATAGCGTGTTCGCCATGGAGCAGGCGCGTGAAGCTTATCTGCGGCTGGAGTCCGGTCAGCATATCGGCAAGATCGTGATTACGCTCCCGTAATAACAACGTATATAACAAAGGGCTGCCGGCATGATGTGCGGGCAGCCCTCGTTGTTATATAATGGTAGGTTTATTTGTCGGTTTTGCTGATGATCACATCATCGAGGATGATCTCCTGTTGACCGGTATTTTTAAAGTAAATACGGACCGTCTTCATATTGTGGCCGTATTCTTTACCGGTCTGGAAGTGCAGCTGCTGGCGGGTGAACGTGTTTTTACCACTTTGCGTCTGCGCAGCGGCCTGTTGCAGTTCACCGGTAACGAGTTTCATATTCGCCACAGCGGCGTGCAGGGGGCTGTTGCCCTGCTGCCAGTAGGTCAATTGGTAGTTGGCGTCATTGTTCAGGTAGACATATTGTTCCATTTCCTGGCCGGGCTTCAGCAGCAGGCCATGGCTGCCGTTGCGGCCGTTGGTCAGCGTACCGTTGCCTTCCCAGGGTAGCAGGCTGGTATTGGCGTCAAAACCGGGATTAGGCAGTTCGTTGTTGCCTTCCAGTGGCCATTGGTAGCCGCGGATATAATCTACTTCCATGCTCACGGAGCCGCCACCACCATAAGCGCCCAGGAACACGTTCATGGCATGGTTGGGAGAATAAATCTGATGTTTGTCAGTGTATGCTTTTATCAGCTGGCCGTTGATATAATGTTTGATGCTGTTGGGCGTCCAGAGGATACCGTGGGTCACCCACTGGTCTTTGTGTTCAAACCCTTTGGCGATATGGGTGTTCAGGTTGTGCACAAACTGACCTTTCTCATCCACATGGCCGTGCAGCACAAACTGTGCGTCGATATTTTCAAACACGTCTATTTCAAATACCTGTCCTTTAGGACGCACGCCGGTAACGCCTTCCAGCGTGGTGCCTTCCTGGAGGTAGTATTTCAGGTCGGGCCCCGGGGAGTCGAACCAGTAGGCGGTGTTCAGCCCTTGTGGTTTACCAGTGAAGCTGCGTTTCACCCTTACTTCAAAATATCCGCCGCGGCTGTTGTCCAGCAGGTTCTCGTTGGTGCGCCAGTCGTACGTCTGAAGGGAGGATATCTTCCGGCCGTTGGACGGATAGAAAGCTTTGGCAGGCAGCGAGTCGTTGGTAAAGATATTGATGGTACGGCCGTTCAGCGTATAGGCCGCTTCCGGCAAAGTGCCATTGCGCATGGCTTCCAGATTGTCTTTGCGGAGGTAGTCAATATTGGAATAATAGGTCGTATGCCATTTGTTGCGGTCCAGCAGCGAATCGTTGAATTCATCGTGCCAGAAGAGGGCCATGCCTTCCGGCACAGCGGCGGAGCTGGAAATGTCGAGCTGACGGGCTTCGGCGGGGTCCAGCGACCAGCGCGTGTTGGTCAGTACTGTGCCGGTCAGTGGTTTACTGTGCCGGCGGTCATCAAAAGCTTCCACCCATACATGGTAGCGGGTGTTTCCCTTTACCTGCTGAATATAAAAGCGGGTGCTGTTGGCCGGCAGGGTAGCGATGGGCGTGGCGGGCTTCCTGTTGTTGTCCGACCAGTACAGATGATACCCTGTTTCATGAGAGGTTTTATCCTCCCAGTCCACCCTGATCCAGCTGCGGGTACCGGTGAGCCGGAGATTTGCAGGCGCGGATAAATCCTGCGCCTGCAAACCGGTAGATGTTAAAAACAATAAATAAAACAATCGCTTCATGGTCCTTAGTTATATCCTTCGTTTTGTTTGATAACACCATTGCTTTGTGTGATCACCAGCCTTGGCAAAGGCAGCAACACTTTATAAGCCTGGGCGGTAGTGGAACCGTCGTTGATGGCGCGCTGGATGTAAAGGTTCCAGCGGATCAGGTCATCTTTTCTCCAGCCTTCGCCCCACAGTTCAAACAGGCGTTCGTCCTGTATCTTAGCGAGGAACTGGGATTTAGAGAGACCGATGGGCAGATCGTCTACGCCGGCTCTTCTTCTGACTGTGTTGATGGCATCGTAAGCCGTTTGGTCCGGTGCGCCATTGGCTTCGTTGATGCTTTCAGCCAGCATCAGCAGCACGTCGGCATAGCGGTAGATCGGGAAGTCGACGGCGCTGTTCTGGGAGTTGGCGCGGGACGGGTCGGGACCGAATTTTACCGGGATAGCGCCCAGCTGGCCATCGGTCCTGGCATTTTTATAGATCACTTTGCCGGTGGCGTCTTTTCCTACCGGATAGGATTCGAGCAATACTTTCAGGCGTTTATCCTTTTTGTCGAATTTATCGTAGCTGGACCAGGGCATTTTATAACCACCCCAGGCTGTCAGCGGAATGCCGGTAGAGTCTTTGTAATCTGATGGCAGGGCATGTGCCAGCCACATGTTGGTGTACTGGTCGCCGCCGGAAGAAGAGCATACTACCGCGAGGATCATCTCTGTAGATACGCCTCCTTTGCTGGCCGTGGTGAAGTTGTCTTCATACTTCGGCAGCAGGGAGAAACCCATTTGGGTAATTTGCTGACCGGTCGTTACCGCTTCGGCCCATTTTTTTTCATGCATGTACAGCTTCATCAAACCGGTGAGGGCAGCGGCTTTGGAGAAGCGGCCGTAATCATTGCCGGTGAATTTGTCGGGCAGTGTGGCCGCAGCTTCTTTGTAGTCTTTTTCGATCTGCGCTACCACCACGTCTTTCGTAGGACGCGGCAGATAAGGCGCATCGGGATTGGCGGCTATTTTAGCGTCTGTTACAATCGTGAACGGGCCATAGTTGAAATAGAGCAATTGCGCGTAGTGTGCTCTCAGCGCTTTTAACTCCGCCAGGTACCGCTGTTTCAGGTTGGTTTCAATATTCAGGTTGTTGAGATTTTCCAGCGCGATAGCGATGCGGGAGATATAGGACGTATAGTTACCGTAGTTATGGGTCACCCAGTCAAAGTCGGGCGTATAGTTGAGGTTACGCAGCGGGATCCAGTTGCCGCCCCAGGAGCAAACGCCCTCGTCGGTGGTCATCATGGCCTGCGTGCGCCAGGCGTAGGTGCCGGCGTCCCAGCCGCCTTGCCAGTCGCTGCCACCAGCCAGGCCGGTGTACGCCGCATTAACAGTGGCCACAGCGCCTTCGTTGGTATTCACCACATCGGCCAGGTTGCCGTAGGTGGTGGTTTGCAGGTCTTTTTCACATGCGCTGAAAGCCGCGAGGCTGCCCAGCAAAACGAGTCGGTGATATATGTTTTTCATGATTGTCCGGTTAAGTGATTAGAAGGATACGTTTACGCCAAATACATAACTTTTTACCAGCGGGTAGAAGTTGTCCGGGTCCAGCTCAGGGTCCAGGCCAGGGTATTTGGTGATGGTAAACGGATTCTGTACGTCGAAGGAGAACCTTACACCAGAGAACACTTTTTGTTTTTCCAGTACTTTGGCCGGCAGGGTGTAGCCCAGCGTGATGTTGCGGCAGCGCAGGAAAGAAGCATCAGCGAGCCAGTAGCTGGCTTCATTCTGGAACTGGGAGTAGGTACCATCAGTCAGCGCTGTCGGGAAATCTCCGTTCGGGTTTTTGAATGTCCAGCGGCTGGAGGATATCGGCATAGCGTTGAAACCAAACGGATTGGTGGTGGTTTCATTGACTCTGCCAGACAGGTAGGGAGACCATTTTTTCTGAATCAGGCCGGAGAAGAAAATGCTCAGGTCAAAATTCTTGTAGGAGAATTGGTTGCCGATACCGAAGTTGAAGCGAGGGTCCTGATTGCCCAGCAGGGTTTTGTCGGCGGCGGAGATGGTGCCATCAGGGCCTACCACTTTGCCATTACCATCGAAGCCGTGAATGTCCTGCAGGATGAGGCCACCGGGCAACATGCCGGGCATATTAGCAGGCAGGTTGGCCTTATCACCGTTGTAGATGCCGGAGGAAATATAGCCGTAGTAGGCGCGGAACAGCGCATCTTTACCAGTGGCAGCCTCCCACGGTTTCAATGCTCTCAGGGCTGCATCCGAACGTTGGGTCCAGTAGCTGAGGTAATGAGAGAAGTTCACACTGGTAGACCAGGAGAACCCGCTGGCAGACTGGATGTTCTTGCTGTGCAGGGCTATTTCATAACCGGTAGATCTGGTTTTGCCCGCATTGGTAAATCCGTCTTTGAGGATGAAACCGGTCGGATAGGTGATACCGAAGATCAGGTTACGGATGTCTTTACGGAAATAATCGAATGAACCGGAGAGGCGGTTGTTGAAGAAGGCGAAGTCCACGCCTGCGTTCAGTTCACCGGCGGTTTCCCAGGTGAGGTTGGGGTTTTCAGCGCGGGTCATTATCAGCCCGGAATTAACGTTGCCGGTGCCAAAGAGGGGACTTCTGGAGGCATCATATACCACGTTGGCAGCTGAACCGAAGTTACTGTTACCGGTTTCACCGTAACCAGCCCTTACTTTCAGGAAGGAGAGCGGTGTAAAGCCTTTCAGGAAAGACTCATCAGAGAGTACCCAGCCGGCAGATACACCGGGGAAGTAGCCCCATTTTTTATTGGTAGCAAATACAGAAGAACCATCGCGGCGGATAGATGCCTGTAAGGTGATGTTGCCTCTGTAAGTATAGATCGCACGGGCGAAGTAGGAAGCCCAGATCGTTTCTGATTTGCTGGAGCCTACGATCGGTTTGATCGCTTGTCCGGAGCCGAGGTCATAGTATTTGGAGATATCAGAGAGGAATCCCTGGTTGGCGGCGTTGAAGCCTTCCCAGCCTGATTTCTGATAGCTGTAACCGGCAACGGCGCTGAGGCTGTGTTGCTCAGAGAAATTTTTGTTATAGGCAAGGGTATATTCCAGCAGGGTGGATTTGGCTTCTGACTGGGCGATGCTCGCAGAGCCGTTTACCTGTGAACCAAGGTAGAATGTTCTTGGCAGGTAGGTAGAACGTTTGGAGTTGGAGTTGTCGTAGCTGAAGCGAACATTGGCTTTCAGGTCCGGGATGATGCTCCATTCTGCAAAAGCGCTGCTCAGGGTGCGGGTGGTCACCGTCTGATCGGTGATGGTACCGTAAGACACCGGGTTAGGGATGTTAGGGTAATAGGGGCTTACCGGGTAGCTACCGTCGGGCAGCTGCAGCGGTTGCACCGGCGCCCAGTAGATAGCGGAAGTAATGATACCACCGTTTTCATTGGAGCCACCTGTGAAAGTATTATGAGCGGTGGAGTTGGACAGGATCATGCTGGCGCCCAGTTTGATTTTGTCGGACACCTGCTGATCGAGGCTTACACGACCGTTGTAGCGTTTGAAATCGGTACCAAGGATGACGCCTTTCTGGTCGAAATAGTTACCGGAAGCGTAGTAGTTGGTTTTGCCATTGCCACCGGAAACGGCGATGTTGTGTTGTTGGGTATAACCGGCGCGCGTGATAGCGTCGGTCGCTTTTTGATTATTGCCGCGCGCAGAGTCGATCTGGCCCTGGGAGTAGATCGGTTTGTAAGGCGTTACGGAAGCCGGATCGATATTGCCGTAGTAGGGAGCGATTTTATTATCGCGGTACCACATTTCTTCTTTCAGCAGGTTACGTTGTGTCATGTAGTCTGCCGCGCCATATACCGGGTACATTTTGTCTACGTTCTGAATGCCGTAGGAGCCGGTATATTCCACTTTGGGTTTGCCATTGATACCTTTTTTGGTGGTGATCAATACCACGCCGGCGCCTGCACGGGCGCCATAGATGGAGGCCGCGCTCGCGTCTTTCAGGAATTCGATGGAAGCGATATCATTAGGGTTGATGAAGTTGAGCGGAGATTTGTCTACGCCACCTTCTGCATTTTTACCGTATTTGCTGCCGGTGATCGGCTGTGCAGCGGCGTCCATTACCGGTACGCCGTCGATCACATACAGTACGCCTGCGTTGGCGAAAGAAGGGTTGCTCCTGATCTGTACATTGATACCGGCTCCGGGCTGACCGGTGCTTTGTGTTACCTGTACGCCGGAGGCTTTACCCTGTAACGCGCTCTGGAAGCTGGTGCTGGCGCTGATATCCAGGTCTTTGCCTTTTACGGTGGTCACGGCGCCGGTGAGGTTCTTTTGTTTTACCGTACCATAACCGATCACCACTACGTCGGACAGCGCGTTGGTAGCTCTTTTCAGACGGATGTCGAGGGTAGGCTGACCGTTGTAGGTGATTTCCTGTGTTTCAAAACCGATAGAGCGAACGAGCAGCACATCGCCTTTGTTGAGGCTGAGACTGAAGCTGCCATCTGCTTTGGTGATGGCGCCTTTCTGCGTGCCTTTTACCGCTACGCTCACGAACGGCAGCGGAGCGCCGTCAGCATCGAGGATCTTGCCGGTCACGTCTGACAGCAGGTTGCCGGTCAGGGTAGTGGCTGCCGCTTTTTTCCTGACGGTGATTTCTTTGCCCTCGATCACATAGGAGAGGGGCTGGTCTTCGAAAATGATTTTCAGTGCGTCTGCCAGCGGAACATCGGTGAGGTTGACATTGACCGGTTTGGCAGCGTTGATGTGGTCTTTTACGTAGAAAAAGTTGTAGCCTGTCTGACTTCTCAGTTTGTGGATGACCGTAGCAAGGGAAGCGTTTTTTTCAGAAAGGGTGACTTTCTGGGCGCTGGCCACAGCACTAAGGCTGATGAATGCTGTAAGCAGTAATGTGGTAGCAATCCGCATGAAAACGAAAATTTTGGAAGGCCGGCAATAGCTCGCCCTGCCTCCTTTGTGAAGAAGGTTTAATATCATACCTTTACGAGGTTTGGTTTTTAATGCAATGTTGTTTTTCCGTGCGTGAAAAATTGATTTTGATTGGAACCTTACGACCGAACGTGGAAGTGCTTCCTCACTTTCACGTTTTTTGTAAGGCCACATGCTGGTTGGCGCTTTTACTTCATTGGCGTGGATTTAAAGTTCACTGTTAATAGTTGTTCTCTTTTTGACACTCACATTGTTCACAATCGTGTTTAATACTTGGTTACATATATTTTTCCGGTTACTATCCTGAATTTTAATAGACCTGCTTTCTCGATGGTGTTTAATACTTTGGATACGTTTTCGAAGCGGGAGATGGTACCTTCCATTTCGTTGGTGGGGATGTCTCCTTCATAGATGACTTCCACATTATACCAGCGGGATATTTTCCGCATGATCTCATATATATTCTCGTTGTTGAATTCGAAGTATCCGTTTTTCCAGGCCACGATGCCGTCGGTGTTGACGGTAGTGATTTTCAGCGCACCGTTTTTATTGCTGATGGCTTGTTGACCGGGCTTCAGCACCTGTGCCTCGTTGATCTTAACGGCGCCGGAGAGCAGCGTTGTTCTGGCAAACGGTTCGTCGGCGTAGTTGTTGACATTAAAGCTGGTGCCCAGCACCTGTATCTGCTGGTGGTTGGTCCGTACTTTAAAAGGGCGGGCCGGATCGGCGGCTACTTCAAAGTAGGCTTCCCCGTTAACTTCCACGGCGCGTTCTGCCTGTTGTGCGAAGGAGGCCGGGAACGTGAGGGTGGTGGCGGCATTGAGCCAAACCTTTGTGCCGTCCGAGAGGGTGATCTGGAATTGTTCGCCGCGGGTGGTGCTGAGCGTGTTGTATTGAACAGCAGCGGCACCGGTTGTGGGGCGGTATTCCAGGGAGCCATCGGCCGCTTTGTTGACTTCTGCGCCCGCCTGATCTGTCAGTTTACCCGTCTGTGTATCAGATAGCAATATTTTCTTTCCGTTGGCCAGCGTGAGGGTAGCGGAATTTTTCCCCGCCGCCACGTCTGTTGTTGTGGGCACGGTGTGGATAGCCACCGGCGCGGGCTGCTGATGGCTGTGGCGGAACCAGTAAAAGCCGCCGGCCAGTAGGCCGGTGAGGGCAGCAGCCGCCGCGATGCGCCAGGGGAACACCCTGCCGCGGGAAATACCGGTCTGCCGCTGTATTTTTTTCAGGATGAGCGCTTCCTGTACGGACACGTCGCCGATATCCGGTTTACCTGCCTGCTGCGCGTCGCACCAGGCGCTGTACACCGCCAGGTCCTCATCTGTGGCCGTATTGGTCGCTATTCGATCTATAATATCTGCGATATGTTTTTCATCCATGGAAAGCCTGTTAAGTGCTGGTGTTATCTATTAAGGGACATAGATAGGGGCTACCCCCCAAAGGAGCAGAAAAAAAAATTATAACAACAGGAAGGAAAGCATTTTTTTGCTCAGGTCTGACCGGAGTTTTTTCAGGGCGATGGTGATCTGGTTTTCGACCGTTTTTTCGGAGATGCCCATCCGGGCGGCGATTTCCTTGTTGGTAAGGTGTTGTACCCGGCTGAGATGAAATATTTCCCGGGCCCGTTGAGGCAGCGTTTCTGAGAATTCATTGATCACCCTTCTCAGTTCTTTCACCTCAAAATCTTCTTCTATCCGGGTGATAGTAGGCAGTTCCACGTTAGCAGCGAGGATAGCGGCACGGCGGCGGGAGGTCTGGATAATACGGGCCAGCCGGTATTTCACGGCGGCCATCAGGTAACCCTTCAGGGAGGTCACTTCCAGCGTGCTGCGGTTTTCCCATAGCCACACAAATATCTCCTGCACCGCGTCGCTGCATTCTTCTTCATTATTCAGGATATTCCAGGCGTACTGGTACAGCAGCCGGAAATAGCGGGCGTACACCTCGTTAAAGGCCTGTACCTCGCCTTCCTTTAATAAAGGTAGCAATGCTGCATCACTGAACGCGTTATAATCCCTCATATACTAATAACCTCCGGCAGAGCCCATCGGCCAAATTTATTTAGTTATTTGATTATTTGGACATTTTATTATCGGATTTATGGATTTGGAGGTTTTTGCGGTTGGGATTTGGGGGAGATTAAAATACGATGCTAAAAATTAATTTATATTTGCTTTTGTCGATTTCATCCTGAAAAACACCAGCAAATGGCTAAACAAACAACAGGCGGAGCAGGCATACAACAGGCCGGATTAGATTTTTTAAATGTGCTGAAAAAAAATAACAACCGTGAATGGTTTAACGCACACAAAGACGATTATCTCCGGGAACTGAAACAGATGGAGACATTTGCCGATGCCCTGTTGGCCGATCTTTCCGCTCATGACGTGATAGAAACAGCTTCCGGCAAACAAAGCCTCCACCGCATTTACCGTGACACCCGTTTTTCTACAGATAAAACACCCTACAAAACTTATTGGAGCGGTGGTTTCAAACGAGCCACCCAACAGCGCCGCGGCGGATACTACTTCAGCATAGAACCAGGCGCTAGCTTCATTGGCGGCGGCTTCTGGGCCCCGGTGACCGACGATCTCAAAAAGATCCGCGATGATATCGCGTTTGACCCGGCACCGTTGCAGAAGATCCTTCGCAGCAAATCTTTTACCTCCACTTTCGGTTCCCTGGGAGGGGAGCAGCTGAAAAAGGCGCCCCGTGGCTACGACCCGGCACACGAGGCTGTTGACCTGTTGCGCTACAAACAGTTCCTGCTGATGCGCCGCTTTACAGACGAAGAAGTGATGTCACCGCAGTTCAGAAAAGAAGCAGGTAAAACATTTGCCGCCATGCGTCCTTTCTTCGACTATATGAGTGAAATTTTGTCCACCGATTCCAACGGATTATAATCATCAGTGTATGCCCAATATAGAACCGCTAGCTCCGGAGATAGAACAACGTGTGCGCGATAGTTTTGGCCGGCAGAAAATGATGGCGCTGTACGGCGCCACCATGACCGGCATTGGCAAAGGTTATGTAGAAATCAGCATGCCGCCCAGCGACATCGCCCTGCGCCCGTCGGGCATCTTCCATGGCAGCGCCATCGCAGGCCTGACAGATGTGGTGGCCGGCTACTGCGCCGCTACTATCCCGGTGGAAGACCCTTATTTTGTGACCGTCGAATTTAAAATCAATTTCCTGAATCAGGCCAAAGGTGATATGTTGGTCGGACAGGGAAGATCAATTAAAGCCGGCGCCACGCTGACCATTGTACAAACAGATATTTATACCCGTACCGGGGAGCGGGAAACCCATGTGGCTACCGCCCTGGTCACTATGATGAAAATCAATAAACGTTAACCTGTATGGAAATCACGTCTATCAACACTTTCCTGCCTTACTACGACAAAATCCGTGAGCGCACCAAAAGACTGCTCGCAGTAGTGCCACCTGATTCCCTGGACTGGGCCTACAAGCCTGGTAAATTCACTATCGGCGATGAGATCCGCCATATCGCCACGATTGAACGGTATATGTTCGCCGAAACCATCGCCGGCCGCCCCAGCTGCTACCGTGGCTGCGGCAAAGAACTGGCCGATGGCTACGACGCCGTAATGGCTTACTTCGATCAGCTCCATGAAGAATCGATGGCTATCTTCCGTGCCCTGAGCGAGGAAGACCTGCTGCGGAAATGCACTACGCCCGGCAACGCCACCATGCCCGTCTGGAAATGGCTACGCGCCATGGTGGAACACGAAATTCACCACCGCGCCCAGTTATACATCTACCTGAACATGATCGATGTGAAAACACCGCCAATGTTCGGGCTGAGTGCAGAAGAGGTAGCAGCCTATACGAAGTCGGAATAAACCGCCGTCCATGACATTACGGTCTATATCTATGCTGTTGCGCCCGGGCTTTTGCTGCGGGGCGCAGCCGTGTGTCTGGTCTGTTCGGGCATTCACCTGTGTTCAAAAAAAATCTAAAGTATGGCTGAGAATGATCTTATATTCAAATGTATCAATACCGGTGCGGAGCAGCTCGTGGTGATGATTGATTTTCCTGTTTGGAACATTGCACGACGAATAATCAATATGTTGGTATGAAAGCAGCTTTAAAATTTATTTCCTGGTATGCTGCCTGTTGCCTGGTGGTCATAGTGGTCCTGTATGGGTTGAAATTCTTTTCGGTCGAAATATTCTCCTATTTGTTGTGGTTTTATATAGAAGAGTGGCTGTTGGGATTGATCATATATCCTTTGATCAATCGTGGTGTTGAAAGGCTGCGTTCCGGCTATCTCCTGAAGATCCTGATGGATAGTGTGATAGTTATCCTGCTGCTGAACATCCCTTTCCTGATAGCTGATCACAGGATACTGACGGTAGATTTGGTAAAGCGTATAGGCAGTGGGGTTGATCTGCATGATAATATTAATCTGTTGATACATGTTGTATCGTTGTCCTGTATGATCGGGGTGGCAATAGTGACAAGAAGCGTGGTGGTTGAATGACTACAAATCAATACCTATGTATAGATTACTGCTGATAGTGGTGTTATTTAGCATGAAGGTCAGTGCCCAAATGAAATGGAAGCCATCTTCCCGGGAGTCATCCATTTGGATCGGGGATAATACAGACAGCCTTTTCTTCAGGGGAGATACTGTTAGCCTGATCAAAGCCCCGGCCACAACAGATAATTATATGATCAGGCATGACTTTGTCACCTTGGTGTTTGGAAAAGCGGGAGCGTTGGATATCTCCGCTACGAAGGTCAGTACATGGTCGGTAACAAAGCGGAAAGGACTTTATACCTGGCAGTTTGATCCGCAGCGTCAGTTGCTGACGATCTTTTTTAATGGTGGAAAGTGGGCCGTATTCCGGTTGGTATCTGAAATGCCTGTACGGCTGGAATCTTGTTATGTGAATGAGCCGGAAATAACCACCACCAAAATTACCATGAAAAGGGTCAGGCTGGCGCAGGAGCCTGTTATTTATAGCCTGTTTTATCACTGGAACAAAAAGAGCCTTGCCTTGGCACAGGATACGCCGGCAATACATCAGGACCGACTGGCAGGTTTTCTCGAATCATGGAAAATGAACCCCGATAGCTTTCATCATACCTCTTTGAGGTGGCGTTTTCTGGAACAGATTAGTGCTGAGTTCAACTGGAAAGATAAAAGATGGTCGGTTATCGAAATGATAAGAAATGGCGAGATAATGCGGGTGGACAACTATCTCGTTTTTTATCAGGGCGGAATAGCACATATTATGGCGTATCGCTATCAAACAGACAAGTGGGTGAAAATACAGGAATGGCAGGAACGTTTTAAAACGACCGGCCTGGTGAGAAAGATAGGTAATAACGCCGGAAGTCAGGGACACAATAACGGCGATGTAGTGGTGACGGACTTTACAGCTGCACTTCCGCTACGGGTGGCCTATTTTGCAGAATACACGGTGCCTCCGGGAAGTGAAATGGAAAGGATTATTTCTCATTCCCGCTAATGTGAGACGGACGGTCATAGGCTTGACGTTTTAAAGACAATAAAATAATAGATATGAAAAGAATGTTGGGTTACATTTCGTTGTCGATGCTTTTAGTATCCTGTTTTTCGCCTTTATTAGAAGTTGACAGAAGAGCGATAGCCAACATACCGGTTCCCGGCAAGGATTATAAAATAGTGATTTATTATATTTCCGGAAACGCGACAGTGCAGAATTGTATGCAGGTGGTAGCCTCGTCAAAGGATAAAGGGGAGCACGTGTTGGAAAACTACGAGCGATATAATACACTGGAATCTTATCGACTGGTGGCTGACTCCTCTCTGATGCTCGTTGTGGGCGATTCGATAAGCTATTTGGGCAGTAAAAGCAAGCCGGATACCATTTTTTTACCATTGAAGCAGATCGATTGAAAAATACACTCATCCTGCTGATCAGCATAGCGTTGATCAGTTGTCAGCACAAAAAAACGACTGCCTCCTTTCATCAACTGGATATCACCTATAGCAGTGGATGGGGGAAACGTTTTTCCGTTATCATTGATAGTACCGGGAAAGTTATTCTCGGGGAAAGATGGGCTGACAGGACTTTTTTCAGCGCGCAATTAGATGACCAGGATTTGCTAAAGCTGGATAGCGCCTATCGGCAGACGCCATTTGAAAGCTATGACAGTACTTATTATAAGGATGATGGTACGGATGCATACTCTTACAAAGTAGTATTGCCAGCCTTTAATAATAAAGCGGTATATGTATATGGAGAAATGGAACCTGGTTCATTGAAATTATTCATGGAGTGTGTTATAGAGATAGTAGACAGGCTGTCACCGGTGCCTGCTGATACCGCTGTTATCTTTGAAAGTCATAAAGGTTTTTATCCTCCACAGCCTCCAATTAAATAGTATAGTATAAAATGGATTTGTCGATTAACCGGATTTTAAATACAACATGATGAACTGGCTCCGTATTAAAGGCGACCTTAAAACCCCGCTGTTTGTGGCATTTGCTCTGCTGTTTGTGCTGATGCAGAATAAGCTAATTATTTGGATATTTCCTCCCGGAAGGAAGTATGGCGTGTCTTTTAATGCTGAGCGCGAGCGGCTGGGAATAGCGACGCTGCCTGACACCTGGACCACAGAGGATAAGTATAAAGAGCTGAAAGTATGGCGTGCACCTAATCAGCCTGACAGCGGATGCTTTAGCTCCGTATTAAGACTAAAATCAGTGGTGTCACATTTTGTGATACCACACAAAAGGCTTGTCCAATGCTGATTTGAATATTTGCATTATGAGAACCTTTGTTTCATTACGCAAATTATCAGTTAATTATCAGGAGGTAACGAGGGTATTGGATGAAATGCGTGAGTAGTATGATAATCAGTTTGAGGATATTTATCGGGTGCTTGAACATCTTATTCATAAGCCACAAGCACCACGTAATCTAATTGGTTTTAACCGACATAATGAATAAATGTAAAGCCGGGATTTGCAAGTAGGCCTATATTGTTAATAGCGCAATGATATCAAAACAACTCATCCAGCAACACATAATACGCCACCCTTTCCTCATCTCTCTCGATCCCCAGCCTTTCAAACAACATCCCTGCATAATCATCTGTTCCGAAATTATGCTTCAGCGACCGCACGCATAGTGCAATATCCTGATAGGCATCCGCCACGCCGGCGCCGCCGATATCGATGAAACCGCTCACCTGGCCTTGGTTGCCGAAGATGTTTGGCAGGCAGTAGTCGCCGTGGGTGAAGACGGGCGTGTACTGCGATGGCCTGTTGGCGATGAGATAGTCCAGCAGGGCCTGCGGAGTAGGGAAGCGGTTATTGTCTTCCCAGTCGGAGGTGTCTACCAGGCCGTGGGTTATATTATAGGCGGCGGCTTCGAGTTTCTTTTCCAGGCTGTTATCAAAAGGGCAATTGTCGATAGGGAGCGCAGAGAGCAGCTGTATGCCGTCGGCCAGCAGTTTGACCGTCAGTTCGGGATTGTCGAGGTAGCTGTCGGCGCAGAGCATTTCTCCGTCTACTGCAGTGGTGAGCAGATAATCGACCGTATCGTGGGTGCTGAAATACTGGATCACTGGTACGGGCAGTTTGTCCTGCAGCCAGGCCAGCACTTCATATTCGAGGCGCAGCCCTTGTCCGGAAGGCTGTGTTTTCAGGTAAAACACGCTGTGGGCGCTGGTGTAACGATACACGCTGGCGGCCGAGTAACCGATGGTGATGGGTTCGGGCGACATGTCTGCCAGCAGATGGGCCAGGTCTGTAGGGAGGTTGGGCATGGGTTCCTGTTTGGTGTCGCTGTAAAAATAGGGTTTTAATATTTTCGGGACATACTTGCATATGTAAAAGGCTTTTTTTTATTTTTATGGCTAAACCTTTCGTGTTTGGAGCAGTTGTCGGATACCGCGTTGCTGGAGCGTATGCAGGCATATAATGACAGGGCCGCCTTTGATGAACTGTATCACCGGTATTGGGAACAGCTTTACATGGCCGCATATGCCAGATTACAGCAGGATGCAGATGCCAAGGATTGTCTGCAGGAAGTTTTCGTTGCTCTCTGGCATAAGCGCCGGGAGTTGCGGATTCAGGGCCCATTGGGGCCATACCTGCATGTGGCGCTCAAATACAGGGTCCTCAACCATCTCCGCAGTCATCAGAACTACCAGAAACACCTGGATATCTTCTCCGCTATCCCACCGGCAGTATTTGACCGGGCAGACGACCGCCTCGCGCTGGCGGAAATACAACAGATCATAGAACAGACCATTGCGGCCATGCCGGAGAAAATGCGGCAGACCTATATCCTTAGCCGGCAGGAACAGCTGACGGTCCGCGAAATGGCCGACCAGCTGGGCGTTTCGCAGCAGACGGTCAAAAACCAGCTCACCACAGCGCTAAAGCGTCTGAAAGAAGCCCTCGCAGGATTCAAATAATCCCATCTCCCCAAAAAATATTTTTTAAGGCTTTAGTACTATCCTTTTCGGGCAGTGTCATTATTGTAGAAAACGGTTAAAACGTGCACGATCAGGAAAAAATAGCAGCGATCATCACACGGCTCGAAACCGGTACCTGTACTCCACAAGAACTGGAATGGCTGCATGAATGGTATCAATCCCAACACATGCAAGCCGGCACAGCGTTCCGTCATGAAGGCCATCGGCAGCAGCTCCGGACGGATATGTTGCAACATATCCATGACCAGCTGGATACGGTGCCCGTTGTGGCCGCAGGAAGGGTCGTGCCTTTCTATAGGAAATGGTGGGCGGCCGCCAGCCTGCTGGCCGCTATCGTGACAGTGAGCGCCTGGTGGTGGCATGACTACCGTCAGCAACATACCCTGCTGCTGGTAGAGGTAGGCCCGGGGCAGCAACGGCAGCTGATGTTGCCCGACAGCTCTCTGGTATGGCTCAACGCCGGGGCGAAACTCAGATACCCGCGCACGTTTGACGCGGTGCGGAAAGTGGAACTGGAAGGGGAAGGATTCTTTGACATACATCCGGATGCACATCATCCATTTGAGGTACATACGCAGGAACTGAATGTGCAGGTACTGGGTACATCTTTCGATGTGAAAGCCTATAACACGCTGGACGAGACACAGGTGACGGTGAAAACAGGCATGGTGAAAGTATTACACCATCAAACCGGCCTCGATGTGCTCAGCGCCAATGATCAGCTGACATACAGCCGCTCGGCGCAACAGTATATGAAATCAACCGTAGAAAACGAACAGATCAACGAATGGGCCACCGGCATGATCAGCCTGTCGCAGGCCGCCTTCGCAGAGGTAGCGCTCACGCTGGAAAACCAGTACGGTGTCCACATCCGGTACAACCCGGCGGAAATGAAGGCATTTGAATACACGCTGAGATGCAGCAAACAACTGTCGGTAACACAGGTATTGGACATCATCAGCAGCATACATCCGATACAATATGATATAAAGGACAACGAGATTACCATTCACCGTAAAAACTAATGTAGCACCAAGGAGGTTGCACCACCTATCAACACCGGGATGACAGCAGAAAAAGCATCCCTGGCACCGCTATGACCATATGTATACAAAAAAACCGCGTCTGTTGCAGCAGACACGGTTTGAATCATACAATGTTTTGTATGCATTTAGTAAAACACTAAAATCAACCAAAGATATGCAAAAATCGCTTTCGCTAACGTATATACGACGCTTAGTGAGATGGAGCATCGCGTTCACAGTGTTCTCACTGGGAAATATCAGCCTCCTTTCTTCACAGGTATATAGTCAGTCTGCGCAGCCGGTCAGTGTTACCGCTGCTTTTGAAAATGAAACGCTTGCATCCTGTCTCAAAAAACTGGAACGCAGCTACCACCTGTCTTTCGGCTACGATAGCCAGGAACTGTCCCAATACCGGATCGATAAACAACACTTCGTCAACGAGCCATTGGACAAAGTATTAACGGCCCTGCTCCGGAAAACAGCCTACGCCTGGCAGGCCAAAAACGGCGTTTACCTGATCGTTAAACAGCCAGTTACATTTGCTATGGCTACTACACCGGCCACGCCTGGTAAAATCCGCGGTCGTATTACGGATGCCACTACCAACAACCCCGTTCCGGGCGTAACGGTGCGTGTGGCCGGCGCTAAATTTTATGCCGTCTCCAACCCGGAAGGAGAATACGAACTGTTGCTACCTCCCGGCAATTATTCCCTTCTGTATTCTTTTATCGGTTATCAGGAAGAAGTAGTCCCCGCTGTGAAAGTCGCGCCAGCTGCCGTGGCAGCGGTGCCGGTAGCGCTGGTGGTGAAACCTTCCCGTTTAACCGAGGCCGTAGTCATCGGCTACGGTGTGCAGGAACGCCGTAGCTTGCTCGGATCGGTCACCAGCTTCAAAGCCAGCGAAATGCCCGGCCAGATGCCGCTTTCAGTGGATGAAGCGATGGTGGGCAAACTACCCGGCGTGTTCATCGCGCCCTCCAGCGGTGTGCCCGGCGCTGCCAGCAATATCACCATCCGCGGTATCAGCACCCTTAACGCTAACGGCAACACGCCGTTGATCGTCATCGACGGGGTGCCTATCTACGGCATTGATCCCAACCTCAACACGGTGGATTATGATAAAGGCACCACCCAGAGCTTTTCCTACGGTGGTAATCAGGTGGTGAACGAATACCGCCAGCCGACCACCTTCGAGAAAAACCCGCTGGCGACCCTCAACCCCGATGATATTGAATCCATCGAAGTGCTGAAAGATGCCTATTCCACTGCTATCTACGGCTCGCGCGGCTCCGGCGGCGTGATCCTCATCACCACCAAAAAAGGAAAACGCGGTAGTGCAAGGGTAGATGTGCAGCTGGGCGCTTCGATCGCTTCTCCCCGTAAATTGCCGTCTGTATTGACCGGCGATCAGTACGCCGATTTTTATAACAGGCTCTTTGCCGTGAAAGACTCCATCGGCCGCGCTACCAACCCTTTTTACCGTCCGCTCAATTATAAGTTCCCCAAAGGGGTTAACACCAACTGGCTGGATGAAGTAGTCCGTAATGCCGTTGGCAGCGATGCCAATGTGTCTCTCAGCGGCGGCACAGAGAAGAGCAATTACTATGTCAGCCTGGGATACGACCAACAACAGTCTTACATCGTGAATAACGATTTCACCCGCTATCAGGGCCGTGTGAACTTCGACAACCAGATGACTAAATCCCTGAAAGTGGGCGTGAGCATGTCTATGAACCAGGCTAACAACAACTCGCTCAACGCGCAGGAAGTATACCGCAACGCTATCCAGAAAGCGCCCAACATCGGTATCTATGACAGCACCGGCAATTTCAACTGGCGCTACGGCAACAACCCTACGGGGCCGGAAGCCGTGTCCAATCCGGTGGCGCAGGCTACGGCTACTAAAAACTATTCCACTGACAGCCGCATGCTCGGCAATGTGTTCGCGGACCTGAAACTACGCTCCTGGCTTAGCCTGCATTCCGATTTCGGGGTAGACTGGATCAACTCCCGCGCGTATAGCCGTAACATCGATCGGCCGCAGATGCCGGGAGGCAACGCCACCGAGTCACAACAGCAGCTACGCAAATGGGTGACCAACAACCGCCTCGATATCAACAAAGCCTTTGAGGGCGGACATGCTATCAGTGCCATGCTGGGCCAGAGCTTCGAAAAATCCGTGGAAAGCGTGAATTCCGTGGCGGGCGACGGTTTCCTCAACAACGATATGCTGAGCATCTCCACCGCCAAAAACAAACGTGTGGTCAATTCGCTGCAACAACAATGGGCACAGGTGTCCTTCCTTGGCAGGCTCAATTATGAATACCTCCACCGCTACCTGGTAGGTGTCACTTATCGTATGGACGGCTCCTCCCGTTTCTCTGCCAATCACCGCTATGTAGGGTTCCCTTCCTTTGCCGTAGGCTGGATACCGAGCGAAGAAACTTTTCTGAAAGGCAGCAAACTCATTGAACAACTGAAAATACGTGGTAGTGTAGGCTTCACCGGTAGTGACGGCGGCAACGGCTACTACGGTAATCAGGGCCAATATGTGGTAGACGTATACGGTGCTTCCTATGGCAATGTATCGGCCATCGGCGTCAAACAACCGGCCAACCCTAACCTGCAATGGGAACGTACCACCACCTGGAACGTGGGCATGGACCTGAGCCTGCTGAAAGGCCGCGTAAGCGCTACGCTGGATTACTACAGGCGACAAACATCCAACGCTATCCTCAGCTCCGTACTGCCTTATTTCATGGGCTTCTCCATGCAAAAACAGAACCTGGCAGACCTCAGTAATAATGGTATAGAGTTCAGTGTGACAAGTCAGAATATGGTGCGGAAAAATTTCAGCTGGACCACCAACTTTAATATCTCCGGTAACAGAAATAAAATCATCCGCCTGCATAAAATCAGCGAAGACCAGCTGGCTAATCAGAATGAAATTGAGGGCAACAGGTTCTGGCGGGTAGGGCATTCCGCCACAGCTTTTTATCTCTACAAGTGGGGCGGTGTTAATCCGGACAATGGTCAGCCGCTTTGGACCGATAATACCGGCAAAAGCGCTGAAACTCCTATTCAGCAACAGTATCCCAATGCGCCATACGTACACCGCGAATACATGGGCGATGCCATGCCGGTGGTATTTGGTGGCCTCGGCAATACGTTTACCTATAAAGATCTGGAGCTGAACTGCTTCCTGTCTTTCTCTGCCGGCAATAAAATCATCAATGGCGCCAGGGCCGCACAGTTCAGTTACCTGGGAAGTTCGGCTACCGCCAATAACGTGTATAACCTCTCTCCGGAGATCCTGCACTACTGGCAGTATCCGGGACAGCAGACAGACATTCCCGCGCTGATCAATAAGTCGAACGCAGCTGCCGCCGGTTTCGGCAGCTCCTACGACTATACGCTCAGCCGCCAGAATTCCCGCTTCCTGGAAGATGCGTCGTTCATCAAACTGAGAAGTGTGTCGCTCACGTACAATTGTACCCGCCTGCTGAAAAACAGCCGGTCGGTGAAGTCGTTGCGTGTATTCGTGGAAGGTAACAACCTGCTGGTCCTGACCAACTATTCCGGTCTTGACCCTGAGGTGAGCGCCTATGGCTCTTCTGCGCTGAACATGGGATTTGATGAGCTCACCATGCCGTCGCCGCGCACTTGGCGGGTAGGTATTAAAGCATCTTTTTAAAATGAGATTATGAAAAGATATTCCTGTTATATATATGCGGTGCTGCTGCTGTCGCTGGGAGCTTGCAGCCGGCAGCTGGACCTGAAGCCGGAAGGTACCATGGTGGAGGCAGACCTGCTGAAAAACAAACAGACCACCGAAAGTTTTCTGGCCGACACCTACCTGCAATTGATGGAAGCGTGCGGTGGTAACGCTTTTATCTTTGGAGATGTGACCGGCAATGTGGTGAGCAGCTTCGACCAGGCATTGGTGAAAGGCGCGGTAGACCCAAGGGACGGTAACTACGACGCGTTATGGTCCAACTATTACGCCACTATCAACCAGGCGAACGTGATCATCACGCAGCTGCCCAAATATGCCGCCTTTGACGTCGCTACGCAACAGCAGTTTATGGCGGAAGCGAAGTTTATCCGTGCCTTCGGGCACCTGATGTTATTGCGGATGTACGGCGACGGCGCCTTACAGGCAAAGCCGGGCAATATGGGGATTCCGCTGATGCTGCAAGCTTTCGACGGATACGATGGTTCCCAGAACAAAGCCAGAAATACGAACGAGGAGGTATATACGCAGATATTAAAAGACCTGGATGAAGCCATGGCCGCACTACCCGAAACGAGGACAGATCCCGTGGCGCAGGCCAGTCGCGCTACCAAAGGAGCCGCCGCAGCGGTGGCGGCAAGGGCCTGCCTGTACAAACAGGACTTTGCCAAAGCGGCCACCTACGCCAATATGGTGCTGGCCAAACCGCTTTACAGCCTGCAACCTTCCTTCGTGGCGCTGTGGCCCGACAATTCACAAGGCAACGGTAAATATCCGCTCAGCAGTGAGATTTTATTTGCCTTCCCGGAAAGCTGGAATAGCACCAGCTATGGTAAACATGAAATCTATTACTCCTATGGCTTCTATCAGCCACTGCCGGAATTCCTGGCTATCTATGAAGCACAGGACGAGCGCCTCACAGATATGTTTACCGCCACTAACATCATGCGCAAGTTCACCGATCCTAAAATTATGGACAACGTGAATATGGTCCGGCTGCCGGAAGTGATGCTGACGGCGGCGGAAGCGATGGCACAAACTACCGGTGTGAACGCCGCTTCCATAGACCTGCTCAACAGGGTATACGCCCGCGCCTACACGAAAAATCCCGTACCTAAAGTATACAGCGTGGCCGATTTTACCTCCAAACAACAGCTGGTAGATCGTATTCTGCTGGAACGCAGGCGGGAACTGGCTTTCGAAGGCTTCGCGCGGTTTGATGCGATCCGTAATGGGCAACAGCCTAATCCGCAGCTGCCGGCCAACCGCTATTGTATGCCCATTCCACAACGGGAAATTGACATCACCGGTGGCCTGATCGTACAGAATCCGGGCTATGCACAATAACGTAAAAGTATAAACGATAAACCATGAAGAAAATCATCACCACCCTTTCAGGAGCTTGCCTCGCGCTCAGCTGCCTGGCACAATCAGGGAAAAACATCACCCTACAGGGCGACATCTCGGGAGACCTGAAAGGACACAACAAAATGTATATCTATACCCGTACCTACAGAGACTCCGCAGTTATTGAAAACGGGCATTACACCTTTAAAATACCTTTCGACGGGCCGGTGTTCATGATGTTGTATCCGGAATATATACAGGCGGAACGCCAGATGTACGTGCCTTATGGCGTATTGATGGACAAACCCACCACCTATACCGTCACCAGCGACATCAGCAAAGGCATGAACGCCTCCACAGTAAAAGGTTCAGAGGCGCCGGAACTGTATCAGGCCTATAGCAGAGATAAATCTGCTGCCTGGAAAACGATCAGCGCTACGCTGCAAAAGGAATTTGGTAAACCATGGCTGCAGGAAAACGACCCGCAGTATGAAGCTTTCCAAAAAAGACAGGAGGCACTGCAAAAACAGCATCTGCTGCCGTTACTGGAGAAACTGGTGAAAGAACATCCCAATTCCTACGCTACAGTATTCAGTTTGAGCGATGCCCGCGAGATCGCTACGGTGGAGCAACAGGACCGGCTATACGCTATGCTGTCCAAAGACATGAAAGCTTCCACACCGGCGAAAGAATTTCATCAGTTTACCAGCGGTATCCGTAACGCCGCTATTGGCAGGCAGGTGAAAGATTTTAGTCTGCCCGACCCGCAGGGAAATGCCATCTCTTTCAGCAGCCTGAAAGGCAAATATGTGCTCATCGACTTCTGGGCGAGCTGGTGTGCGCCCTGCCGTAAGTCCTTCCCGCATATGCGGGAGGTATACCAGCAATACAAAGATCAAAACTTTGTCATCTACAGTATTTCTATCGATAAAAGCAAAGCTGACTGGTTAAAAGCCGTGGGAGAGGAGAACAATCCCTGGCTGCAATCCCTGGACAATATCAACATTGCTGGCAGCGGCTTTGCGATCACCGGTGTGCCCACTACCTACCTGATTTCTCCCGAAGGAAAAATCCTGATGAAAGAAATCGGTTTTGATGATACCGGCAACGGTAACATCGAAAAAAAACTGGGGGCTCTTTTTGGCGGCGCTGCGAAAAAAGCACCAGAACAGCCTAAAGCAGATGGAAAAGTCACAAAGGCCATACCCATGGTACCTATGCAATAGTAAATCATAAACCATCCACATGCAAAAAAATCAACGTTCCTGGTTGTTGGCCCTGCTCGCCGCTGCCATGGCGCTGCCGGCGGCAGCGCAGACAAAAAAGTACATCACCGTGAGCGGAAAAATCAAGTTTCCCCCGTCAAAAGAACAACAGGAGAAATTTCCCTTCCGGGTACAAAAACAGGATGGCGATGATCGCGTCACTATCGATACCATCCATCTGAAGCCGGATGGCTCCTATAGCATCAAGATAGATGCTACCCGGCCACAGTTCTATATCCTGAACGAATTTGAAGAAGACAGGCTCACCATCTGGGCCAATAAAGACAATCTTCAGATCGATTTCAGAGGAGAAGATACCGCTGCGATGAAAATCAAAAACCCACCGTATGTGTACATCCACGGCAGCGAAGAGAATAACCTGATCAATCAGGTGAATTTTATTACGTACCGCAACTACCAGCAAATGATCGAGAACGGCGGCCTGCAATATCAGGCATCCCTGGCCAAAGACACGGCGTTGGTGCGGGTAATGCAGGACCAATACACCTGGCTGGGTGAAGATATGGGCGAGCGCATAAAGCTGCTCATCAAAATGTATCCCAACACACCGGTACTGTTGTATGCGCTGGATTATCTGCATCCGCGGAGAGACAAGGAACTGATCAATACGGAGCTGGCTAAGCTGGTAAAAAAGTATCCCTATCTCGAAGAGGCTAAACGAAAACAGGCGGACCTGGTGAAGGCGGAAGAGATCGCCCGTAAAACCGATATCGGTGTTACGGCGATGAACTTCACGCAGCACAATGTGAGCGGTAAAGCGGTACAGTTGAAGGATTACAGGGGCAAATACGTACTGCTCGATTTCTGGGCCAGCTGGTGTGGTCCCTGCCGGCAGGAAAATCCTAATGTACTGGACAACTACGAAAAGTATCACAGCAAAGGACTGGAGATACTGGCTGTATCACTGGACGATAAAAAAGACGCCTGGGTGAAAGCCATTAAAGATGACGGCCTTACCTGGGAGCATGTGTCTGACCTGAAAGGCTGGAAAAACGAAGTGGCAAAAGAATACAATATCCGCGCGGTGCCCAGCAATTTCCTGATCGACAAGGAGGGGAAAATTGTGGCGAAGGACTTGCGCGGTGAAGAACTGACGAAGAAACTGGAAGAAATTTTTGGTAAATAGTGTTTAAACAAAACTGTAAAGAAGCGTTATGAAGCGATTGTTATTATTGTTGTGTATCTGCTGGAGCGGCGTGTCCATGGCCCAGATGCAGGCGGCTAAAAAAATCATCCCTGACTACACCCACGAAACACAAATCAAAAGTTCGACGGTGAAAATATGGCGCGTGATCCGTGACCTGCCACAGGTGAAAGAATATTCCAATGGTATGGTGCGGGAAGTGAATGTACGGACCGTGAACGATACAAAGTACCGTGACCTGACTTTCAGCGATGGCCGCAAACGTACCGATGAAATTGAACAGATACATGACCAATACAAGTTCTTTGTGTTTAATGTGCAGGGTCCTTTGCCGGCAGGCATCAGCAAAGCAGTTGTGACGGCGCTGGTAGAATCGATGCCGGACAAGGACGATGTGTCAGTAGTGCGCTGGAGCATTATTCTGGAGGGCGATAAGGCTGGCCGGAAGCCGCTGGTAGAAAGCCTCTCCGCGGAGATAGCCAATTATGAGGCAGGGCTGAAGAAGATGCTGGAATAGCAAAGAGAGAAAAGAGCCGGGTTCATCACCCGGCTTTTTTATTATTCGTTCAGGAAGTCGTCTATCATGGCTACCGCCATTTGTGGCGTGTGGCTGTGGTGTTTGGCCGTCAGCACATCGCCCAGGAATTCTCCGTGTTGACCTGGCAATATGGAGAGGCGGCCTTTAGGCAGCAGTCGGTACATGGCGGTGGCATGTTCCGGCGTGATGGCATCCTGATCGCTGATCAGTATCAGTGTGGGTACTTTGATGGAGCGGATCATATCATCGGGCCAGTCTTTAAAGGCCAGCATCCGGCCATTGTCCTGGTTGAACATGGTCTGCAATGCTTTAGGGTCGTTGTGGACAGCGAGGAATGCGTCTTTAAAAGGTTGCGGCATATCGCTGAGGTGGGCTTTTTTCATCATGTCCCAGAACATGGGAGGCAGGCCTTCTCTTTTGTAGAAGGAGGAAATGGCTACAATGCGGCGTACTAGTTCAGGATGGCGAACGCCGATCTGTAGCGCTGTACAGCCGCCGTTGCTAAAGCCGAGGATGTCCGCCTGTTGAACGTGCAATGTTTTTAGCAGGGCCGCCACATCATCGGCGTCTTGTTCGAAGGTAGTAGGACCGGGGCGTGCTTCCGTGTGCCCGTGGCCTTGCAGTTCTACAGCTATCACCTGATGATGTTGCGCAAAATCATGTAGCACCTGCCCGAAAGTGGTGCGGATAGTGGAGCCGCCGCCGTGGATTAATACCAGCGGGCTGCCGCTGCCATGGATTTCATAATACATTTTGATGCCGTTGACCGTAGCGTAGGCGCTGGTAGTATCCGTTTGTACGGTGGTCTGGGGCAAAGGAATGGTGGTTCCGGATATGGCGCCGTGGAGGGCCATGGTCAGAAAAATACTGGTAAACATATATCTGTTTTTGTGTGGGGAGATCAGCGGATGCCTGCCGGTTGGAGGTGTGCCTCGAGGATGTCGAGCATCTGTTCCCAGCTGGGGTAGGCGCCGGTTTTTTTAGCCAATGCCATGTTGACTGTCTGATGTAAAGTGAACAGGGTTTTGTTGCCCTCCGGCGTGAAGGTGACGGTCAGGATGGTCGCATCCGGCCAGTCGGGGTCCATGCCGGCTTCCCGGGAAGTGATGGGGTTTCCGTTGGCGTCTGCCACCTGCAGTGTGCAGACGATTTTTTCGGGCCTCGTGATTTCCAGGAAAGTGGTTTTGCACCAGCAGTTCTTGTAAGGGCCGTCCGGATTGCGGATGCAGGAGAGGAAGCCGCCGCCGGGGCGGATATCGACCTGGGCGAATTGAACAACGCAGCCTTTGGGGGCATACCAATGTTGAAGATGTTCTTCCTGGGTCCATGCGTCAAAAACCAGTTCCTGTGGCGCGTTGATGATACGGGAGATGAACGTGTCCTGATTATTGCTGTTTGCCATGTTTTTTATTTTTAGTTTGTAGTTGCTGTAAATAATCCTCCATGGAGTCGATGGCCGCGTTCCAGTATTTGTTGCATTCTTCCACCCATGAAGTTACTTCTTTCAGTTTGTCTATTTTCAGTTCACAATAGCGTTCCCGGCCCTGTTGGCGGATAATGACCAGCCCGCATTCCGTCAGCACTTTAATATGCTGGGAGATAGCCGGTCTGCTGGCCTCGAAGTTGTCCGCTATCGCGTTCAGGTTCATCGACTGACGGGCTATCAGCGAGATGATTTCCCGCCGGGTGGGGTCTGCTATGGCCTGATAAATATCCCTTCGTTTCTCCATTATGTAAGTATTTGCTTACAAATATAGTAAATGTAAGTAAATACTTACAAAATATTTTTTGGGAGATAATTTGGGCATCTTCCGAAATCGAAAAATCGCCCCTCAAAAAAATATAAATAAGATAAATGCGAACAGGGACGGGTATACGAAAAGCAGGTGGTTGATTAGTATAAACAACATGCAGGCATCGATAGCTGTCATTTTTGTGTGGAGCTGACAGCCTGCTATTTTTAGTTTACCTTTGCGGAAACTAAAAACAGGAGATGGGACCGTGGTTACATATCTGTGCGCAATGTGGCGCCAAAGAATATTATAAGGCATGGGACTTGTGTCAGCCGGAAGTTCATTGCCGGCAATGTGGGTTTGTTAAAGTGAACCCGCCGGAAGAGGTGGAGCGGATGCGGAGGATACAGGCGGAGAATAGCTGGTATGCCGGTTTTGTGGAACTGTTATTTGCGATAGAGGACGAGCTGGGCATCGAATATAACGGCAAGGAGTTTCCGGAGCCTTTCGCTACGTGGAGAACATTGTTGGAGGCCACGTTGCAATACACTGATACGGCTATAACGGAAGCGCAGGTGATGGAAGTGATAGCCCGTTGTGCCGGTGTAACGGAAACGAGTATACGTGAAAAAATAGATAAACCGATTGGGATATAAAAAGTGACATTTTATATAATAGTCAGGAAAACTAATTATAGGTTTATTTTATTTGTTGGCTTGTAATCCTTTGTGGTATTGTGTTTTAGGCTTGTTTGATGAGGTTATTTGTTAATCTTTCAAATTTTTTTCTAAAAAAATTTGGTGAAATCAGAATCTTATTTATCTTCGCTTCACTTATCCAAACAGTCTGTTTTTCTAGTTGTCCCAAAGTTGTCCCAAAATAGTTGAATAACGTTGTACTACCCCTGAATACTTATACTTATACTGAGATTGGCTATATCCTGAAACATCAATTCCATAGGTTTTACAGAAAAATATCCCTTCGCTGCGGTTACTGTTATCAGTATTATCCGTTGGTGCCTGTTGGGAAAACAGATGTATCGAGTGCATGTGATTGTTATGTATGTATTGCTTCGTGTGTAAGGAAGTGTTGCGCTTATCCCTGGCCGCACTCTGCTTAATTTCCGTTCTTTAAGATTTGCTTATTGTTTTAAATCTGACTTCTTATGAAAGAGAAGATCCTCTCCGTGACCTTGCCTGTCGCGGTCTCGTGGGCCTGTAAGGTCTTCGCGCAGGCACCGGTAACAACGGTTACAGCTGATGCTTCCGCAATAGTGGCGGCTCCTGTATGGTGTTCGCGGACCAATGGTAACATAGGCTTTGGCAGCACTGCACCTTCCGGGACAGCTGGTGTTGTGACGCCAGCTCCTGGTGGTACTCGCAGGACTTCCGCTTTCTGGGAACGAAGTATCATAAACGCTGAAATTGTTGATGCAACAGGTGACGGGTAACCGCAAAAAGTAACTGATCGGCAATTCCGGCTAAAACCAAATGGTCCTGTACTTCACCTGGGTGCAGGCCTTTGGTATCCCTACCCTGGCAACCCAAAAATTTTTGAAAGATGTATGCAACCATGCTTATGAAGCGGCTAACCCTGCGCGTGCAGCAGAGATATGAGATAGTCTTTGCCACCGCATTCTCCCTTTCCTTTTTGTTACTGCACACGGTCATTGTGCATGCGCAGGGAAACCTGATGATTTACCCAAAACGAGTGGTATTTGATGGTTCCAAAAGAACGCAGGACCTTGGCCTCGCCAATACCGGCGCGGACACGGCTACCTATCAGGTATCTTTCGTTCAGATCAGGATGAAAGAAGACGGTTCTTTCGAAAACATCGAACAACCGGATTCCGGACAAAGCTTCGCAAGCGCTAACCTCCGTATTTTTCCCCGTACCGTTTCCATTGCACCCAAAGAGTCACAAGCCGTGAAGCTACAGGTCATCAATACTGGTAGCCTGCCTCCCGGCGAGTACAGATCTCATGTGTATTTCAGGTCTGTTCCTGCTCCCTTACCTGCCGGTGAAACACCACTGATGCGACCCAAAGACACCAGTAACGTGGAAGTCAAACTGGTCCCCGTATTCGGTGTCACCATCCCCGTCATCATCCGTGTGGGCCCCGATTCTACCCTGGTCGTTATTTCCGACATGGACATGGATTTTAAGGACCCCAAACAACCACAGGTGATGTTTGCGCTGAACCGCAGCGGCAATATGTCGGCCTACGGCGATCTGACGATCGACTATATCTCGCCGTCAGGCCAGCGAACGCGTGCCGCGGCGGTAAAAGGAGTGGCGGTGTATACGCCGCTGTCCAAAAGGAAAGTCAGGATAGATCTCGACAACACGGCCAGGCTTAATTATCATCAGGGCCGGCTGGAAGTCAACTACGAAACGGCTTCCGGTAAACCAGTCACCCTGGCTAAACAGGAAATAGTTCTGCGCTGAGATAAACAGATGATTGTTTAACCCCTTAGCATTTACCCGATCATGTGTATGCATTTTGTACAGCACCCTGCAGGGTGGGCTGTGACGGGCATCTTATGTTTACTGCATTGTTTGCCCGCGGCAGCACAGGTAACGCCCACCATCGTTCAGCAACTTAGTTTTGGCTCCTTCAGTACCGGTCAAAGCGGTGGCACCATCTCCGTGAATGCAGATGGCGCCACTACCACCACCGGAGATGTGATCACCATTGGCAAAGGAACCATGCCCTCACCGGCGGTGATAGAACTGATGGCACCTGTTGGCAGCAGGATCGCTATCCTGGAAACCAACTCCCTGCTGAAAGGTAGTAACGGCAACACCCTGTCACTGCGCATCAAAGGTTCGGACCCGGTGATGCCTTTCATTACCAAAACACCCAGGACCAGCATTCATATCGGCGGGACGTTAACAATCAATAAACCCGGACAAACAGCTTCAGGAAATTATAACGGACAGGTCTTCATCACTTTTTTAGCAGGCGAGTAACCCCCGCCATCTATGTGAAACCATGACCCATGAAAAACCTTCACGATATGCTCATGCCCGTTCTGTTCGGCGCGCTCTGCATCGCGTGCGCCATCACCGGAACATCGGGCAGCTGTTATGCACAAAGCCCCGGCTCAGATGAAGAACTGGTAGTGACCGTGGGGATGCAGGAATTGGGGAACGCTGAGATATCCGCCATTATCCGTAACCAGGACGTTTACCTGTCAGTGAGTGACCTGTTCGATTTCCTGCAAGTAAAAAATATACTGTCACCCCAGGCTGATACCCTGTCAGGATTTATCATCAGCCCGGACGACAAATTTATCATCGACAAAGCAACACGTACCATTACCTACAATAAAAAAACATTCACCATGGACGCTCAAAAACTTCTCTGCACGCCTGCGGGATTCTATCTCCGCTCCGCCAGCTGGGCCGATGTGTTCGGGGTGAACTGTGTATTCCGCTTCCGCGATCTGTATGTAGCGATGACGACTAAACGTGAGCTGCCGGTGGTCCGTGAAATGAAACAACAAAAACTTCGTGATAATATTAACCGGTTAAAAGGAGAGGAGAAAGCAGATACCGTTATCCGCAGAAAAGCCACTGCTTTCAGCATCAATGCGGCCGACTGGTCAGTAATGACCACCCGGCAGCAGCAGGCTTCCAGCACCACCCTCAACCTGTCGCTCGGTGGACAAATGGCCGGTGGCGAAACCAACCTGCAAATGAATTATATCGATGGAAACCTTGACATACGCAACCAACAATTCATGTGGCATTATGTGAACAATGACCATCCATTGTTACGGCAGGTTACCGTAGGCAAGATCAATAGTATGGCGATCGCCTCTGTATTGTATCCGTTGGCCGGCGTGCAGTTCACCAATGCATCCACGCTCAACAGGACTGCCTTCGGTACCTACCGGTTGACCGACATCACTACGCCTGGCTGGAAAGTAGAGCTGTATATTAATCATGAGCTGATCGACTATCAGCAGGCAGATGCTTCCGGTTTTTTTGCCTTTAATGTGCCCATCATTTATGGCAACACGACTGTTACCCTTCGTTTCTATGGCCCCTTTGGGGAGGTGCGCACCGAACAGCGGGAAATTATGGTGCCTTTTAATTTCCTGCCTGCCGGTGAAACGGAGTACACCGTTACCGGCGGCATCCTGCTCGACGGACAAAGCAGCCGTTACGCCATGGGCACTGTTCATTATGGTATCACCAAACGTATCACCGTAGGTGCTGGTACGGAATACCTTTCATCCATTGCCGGCGGAAAACCCATTCCCTTTGTGCATGCCGCCTGGCGGTTGACCGACAACCTGATCTTCAGCGGTGAATATGCCTATGCGGTAAGAAGCAAGGCCTCCCTGTTCTGGCATCTGCCCTGTGAAATGGAAGTTGAAGCACAGTACCTGCGTTACAAACCTGGTCAGCAGGCGGTGAAATACAACTATCAGGAAGAACGCAAGTTGTCTGTTATGCTGCCTATACGAAAACCCAATTTTTCCCTTTTCTCCCGGTTGACAGTAGATCAGATCACCATGCCGCCGGCAGAACAGACGCCCGTGATAGAAAAAATTCCATCGACGCCTGCTGTCCCTTTGGTGAAATACACCACCGTGGAGTGGATCACTTCCGGTACCATAGGCCGTGTGAACACTAACCTGACCACGTTCTGTAATTTCCGGGAAGATGCGCCGGCAGTGGCGTACAGCACCTTAACCCAAACGTACCGGCTCTTCTCCAATATGTTTGTCATGCCCCGGGTACAGTATTCCTATGACAGCCACCAGTTTTCCAACGCCCGCGTGGAGCTGGAGCGCAACATCAGGGAACGCACCTACGTAAGATTATCTTTTGAAAGAGATTTTATCAACGAGCAGTTTATCGGTGGTATCACCCTGCGTTATGATTTCAGATTTGCGAAAGTGGGAATGAGCACTATGATAGCAGGCCGTAATTCATCGATCAATGCTTCAGCAGGCGGCAGCCTGCTCTATGACCGGGAAAGCCACTACCTGATGACCAGCAATGTAGGTAGTGTGGGACGCGCACAACTGACGGTACTGGCTTTCCTTGACATCAATGGCAATGGTAAAAGAGATGCCGGTGAACCCAAACTGGACGGACTTTCTATACAGGTAAACGGTGGCTTGTCTGTATTCGACAAACAGGATACCCTTTACCGTGTCTTTAACCTGGAACCTTACCGAAAATACCTGATACGTTTGAACCCTGATGGCCTTGGCTCCGTTGCCTGGCAGCTGAAACATACCGCCATCGGGGTTACCGCACTGCCCAATCAGTTTAAACCGGTAGAAATACCGGTGACCGTTTCCGGTGAAGTAGCCGGTATGGTCAGGAATACCCAAAAACAAGGCATGTCCCGTATCCGGATAAATATACTGGATACCGACTGTCGCACAGTTGCCTCCGTACTTACGGAACCCGACGGTTATTTCAGCTACCTTGGCCTTCGTCCCGGTACCTATACCCTAAGCCTGGACCTGGCGCAGCTGCAGCGCCTGCATATGACAGCCCAACCCGCTGAAATAACCGTTACCATTAAACGAAATCCCGATGGCGATGTAGTGGACGGGCTGATGTTTAAACTTATTTCGAATCTATCCTCTAACCCACCCAAATAGTTGTGTTGAATTAACCCCAAACTTTTTTATTAATCACTTATTTATTATTCATTTTTTAAAACCCAAATTTTATGAAAAAGGTGTTATCATTACTGGCTATCGTTTCAGTTATCTTCGCTGGCAAAGCAGTTGCCCAGACATCCGCTACCGCAACAGCCAATGCATCTGCTACTGTCATTACTCCCATTGCCATTGCGAAAACCCTCGACCTGAACTTCGGTGTTCTGGCTTCATCTCCCATTCCAGGTACCCTGAAAATCAGCCCTGCTGGTGTTCGTACCACTACAGGTGGTGTGTCTACACTGTCTACCACTGGTACCGTTACCCCCGCGATCTTTTCCGTGACCGGTGAAAACAATTTCACTTACGCCATCACACTGCCGCTCATCCCTGTAGTATTGAACCATACTACACTTCCGGGCGCATTCATGCTGGCTACTAACTTTACCAGCTCACCTGCAGTGATCACTGGTGGTGTTTTGACTGGTGGCTCCCAGGCACTGAACGTAGGTGCTACCCTGTTTGTTGGCCCTAACCAACCTCATGGTCTGTACACTACCAATATTCCGTTCCCGGTTACAGTAAACTATAACTAAGCAATTGTTGCGGTTGCTAGAACAAGGGGTTGTCCTGCACACAGGGCAGCCTCTTTATTTTTATATCTTTGCGGGCTGCTGATCAGATGGGTGGCCTACTACATGGGAAAGAAAAGTAATCGTAAGAGGGGGCGGCAAAAGCCTGTGCTATACGAACAAAAAAATGTCTTCGCCTGCTGTTCACCGGACAGCCAGCTCTTTGGGGGAAAAAAATGTCCGCTGCAATTGTAATGCTGCTGCCCGATAGGGCGGCCCCCGGGGCGTGACCCCGGGAAATCATCTATATCCTTATTGCATGGCTGTCACTTCCGGCAGCTGTTTGCTCAGATAGCCGATAAATGTCCAGATTTCAGCCACTTCATTGATGGGCACTTCGAAGTCTGTATATGCTTCGTTGAGAGAGCGCAGCAACAGCGTGCCTTTTTGTTTGACGCGGCTGGTCACCAGTTTGAAGATGATATCTTCTTCTCCGCCCTTCAGCACCAGCACGCAGGCGGTATTATCTTTCAGGTGCGACCAATCTTCCAGATACTGGGCGATGATATGGCTGCCATCGGGGATGGGATGCATGGAATCGCCGGAGATAGGGAACATACGGATGGTTTTACCGCGTGGCAGTTCCGGCAGGGAGAACTTCGGCAGGCCGGCGATAAACTCCGGATCGGCATGGCCGCTGCGATAGCCCGCCCTGGCGCGTGCCGGCACATACTCCATATTTTCTTCGTTGTCCTGATCTACCGTGATCGGCAGAATGCGTATATGCCTGCCCGTTAAATCCACCGTGTTACCGGCTTCCAGCTCCAGCAGCTGTTCTTCTGTAGCCTGTTGCAGATCATTTTTGATAAACGTGTCCAGATCTACCCGGAAAAAGTCAGAGATCAATACCAGATCTTCCAGTCGTGGGTTCCGTGTTTTACCACTTTCCTGCGCTGTAATTTTGTTTCTGTTGATACCCAGCAGATCGGCCAGATGCTGCTGTGAAAGCTTTTTCCGCATGCGTAATATCCTCAGGTTCTCTCCCCAGAAAGTCGGCTTCTTCATCATTTTCCGGTTATATTTAAAATAAATTATATTTATAACGAATGAAGGCAAAAGTAATCAATTACGAATTATGAATGACGAATTACGAATGGAGAACTTATTTTAAGCAGGTAATCTTAGTGATCTCCCTATAATAAACCCCTGATTCGTCATTCGTAATTTGTGATTCGTAATTTATCCCCGGTGGTATCCCTTGCTGTATAGCTCCGCGGCAGTGTACGCGGCATAAGGGGCTTCCAGCAGGGGATAGTCCCAGCAGCCCATGCGATGGAACAGCTCTCCGCCGAAGCCGTTTTTGAACTTGAAGAGGCCATATAGCGGATGTTGCGGATCGGGTGTGGGAGACACGCCGAAGAAGTCATACTCCGTACAGCCTTTACGTTTAGCCCGCTGCATGGCTTCCCATTGCAGCATATAGGTACCCATGTAATTCCGGTGTGTATCGGAGGAGGCGCCATAGAGGTAAGTGCCGCGGTGGCCCGCCACTACGAGGAACATCGCGGCCAGCGGCATACCATCAACTTCCGCCAGCAACATCTCCACGTCGGCAGGAGAGGTGCTGTTATTGGCCCGGGCAGTGAGGATGGTCCTGAAGTAACCGATATCTTCCTGTACAATGCCGTTGCGTGCGCACGTTTGTGCGTAGAGGTGATACCAGGTGTCGATGTTCTCCAGTCCGGCAGCTTTTACCTGTACCCCTCTACGACCGGCCAGCTGGATGTTGTAGCGGGTCTTGGTTTTCATCCGGTCGAGCAACTGCTGATCGTCTTTCTTCAGGTCCATAAAAATGGTATTGGAAGGCAGGATGTCGGTATTGGATTTTTTCAGGTTCTGGCCGCGGGTGCTGTAGTTGAATCGCAACTCCTGCATTTGTTTGCCCGGAGGGCCCAGCCAGCAGCCGTTTTCATCGAGATACCGGTCTTCGCCGGACCAGTGCGACTGCCACGCCAGATCGTAACGTATCATAATACACTGCTCCGGCAGGAGAGGCCGCAGGCATTCCGACAGCTCCTCCAGGAATACGCCCTGACAGTCGGTGTCAGGCTCTATCTCCGGACCGTAGGGCACATACGCGATATAATGTTCATCGCTGATCTGCCGCAGGATCACCAGCACGTCACTCTCGATATAGTCTTGTCCCACAGCGCCGGCAAACAGTTCCTGTCGCCGCACTTTAAAATCAAACGCGCAGGTTTCCCAGCCCTGGCGGCTTTTCACCTCCGACCAGTAAGCGGTCTGCTGTAAAATAGCTGTCTTGTTTACCTGCCTGATCTCTTTTTTGCAAATGTCAATATACATGATGCATCACGATTGGATGTAAAAAAAGAAGCGCTTCACTTCCAACCGGAAATGAAACAAATAAAAAATAACGCTATAAGTATGGGTTCCCCGGGTATACGGCCGTTAGATCAACAGCCCGGGGCTTGTGTATGGAAGTCTTTGAAATTGGAAATGAAGTACAGCTTTTCACAGAAGCAGCAGCAGGAGATAGCAGTGCCTATTTCCGCTACAGGAGCAGAAAGCATGCGGTGTTGCATTTTGTTGTATGATAAAAACTGTAACATAACGGCTGCAAAGATATGGAAAAAATATGGGGGGATCCCAGGTTCCCAGGGTTTTAGCCCTGGGGCAAAATAATGGGGGACCGATATCGTATCGGTCCCCCATTATTTTAAAAATACGTTCTAATCTTCCAGCGCCTGGTACACGGCCACTTTAAACTCGTCGCCAATGCTCCAGTAAGGCGATAAATACTCCTGGGTGAATATGAGTCCGACCAGGTCTTGTTTTGGATCGGCCCAGTAGTGGGTGTTAAAAGCGCCGGCCCAGCTGAAGGTGCCGATGCTGTAGGGCATCAGGTGGTCGTTGGCTTTTGTCTCGAGGGAAAAACCGAGCCCGAAGCGGAACGATTCCGGCTGAGCAGGCAGGGGAGAAGGACGTACGCCTTCTTCCAGCTGGTTGGTCAGCATGAGGGCTACCGTAGCGGGACTGATAAGTGTTTTGCTGGTGTTGTTGTTTTTGTCGATGTACTTTCCTTTCTGCAGCAGGAGTGTCAGGAATTTGCCATAGTCGGCGGTGGTAGACACCAGTCCTGCGCCGCCGGAGAGGTAAGTGCCCTGCCGGTTGGGGAACAGCGGGTCCAGTCCTTCATAGATGGGATGGTTGACCAGTTGCATTTTCCCGTTAACATCTTCGTACAGCGTCACTAATTTCTTTTGTTTGTCCGCCGGCAGATGGAAGTAGGTGTCTTGCATGTCCAGTGGTGTAAATACCCGTTGTTGCAGGAATACGTCCAGTCGTTGGCCGCTCCATATTTCTATGAGATAGCCCAATATGTCGGTGTTGAGGCCGTAAGTAAAGGCTTGTCCCGGGTCATGCATCAGCGGCTGTTGCGCCAGCAGGGGGATTTTTGTTTTCAGGTCAGAAGCCATGGTGCCGATGCCGCTGGGCACTCCTGCTTTGGCGTAGATGGCCTGCATCTGCGGATCGCTGAACACGGCGGCGTAGGCGATGCCGGAGGTGTGGCGGAGCAGGTCACGTACGGTGATTTCCCGTGTAGCCGGTCGCGTGGTATAGCTGCTGTCTTTCGGATTAAAAGAAACCTTTACCCGTGGGTTTTGGAAGGCGGGGATGAATTTGGATACCGGATCATCCAGTTGGAATTTACCTTCTTCCCAGAGTATCATGACACCCAGGCTGGTAATGGCTTTAGTTTGGGAAGCGATGCGGAAGATGTTGTCTGTCTGCATGGTTTTACGGGAGGCCACATCGGCGTAGCCGAAAGCCTTGTTATATACCACCTGTCCGTGGCGGATAATGAGGGCGGTGGCGCCGGGAATATGTCCGGCTGCTATATGGCGATTGATTACGTCGTCAATGCGGGAGGTCCGTTGTGCGTCCAGTCCGGACTGGGCATAGGTTGTAAGGGTCATGGCCACGACGGCGATGACAGTAAATATACTTTTCATGATGGTTGTGTGTTATTTTTTGTATTTGATATGGCAAAGATGGGGCCGTTTGACGTATAAATAAAATAGGATAAATTATATCAATCTATAAAATGATTTATACATTTGGGATATGGTGAATTTTGAATGGTTTCGCACTTTTAAGGCTATTTATCAGACGGGCACACTTACGGGCGCTGCGCAGGAGTTACTGATATCGCAGCCCAACGTAAGTCAGCATCTGGCTGCACTGGAAGCTTATATCTGTCATCCTTTGTTTGAAAGACAGCCGCGCCGTATGGTGCCCACTGATTACGGCAAGCTACTGTATACGGAAGTCATTGATGCGGTAGAGAAACTGGAGAAAGTAGAGCTGGACTTCCGCAATACCTACGCCTGGGAGGTGCCGCTCACCTGCCTGGGCGCCCCGAAAGAATTTTTCCAGGCCGTGATAGCGCCGCGTATCGGTCAGTCGGATGCCAACTTCATCTTCGAATTTGGCGACTCAAAAGCTTTGCTGGAGAAGGTGATCAGGAAGGATATGTATTTTACGCTGACGACTACCTGCGGTCACGAGAAAAACATCATGTATGACCCGGTGCTGGAAGAGCGGTTTGTTTTGGTAAGTAATGTGGGACTGGATGATACTGTTCTCCGGAAGGCGGTCCGGAAAAATGATAAGGCAGCAGCAGAAGCATGGCTGTACGACCAAACCTGGTATACCTACAGCAGCGACATTGCTCCGGTACGCCGCTTCTGGCAGGAGAATTTCTATAAACGCCCACAGATAAGGCCCCGCTTTGTGATACCGGACTACGACGCTATCCTGAAAGCGCTGGTCACCGGCGAGGGTGTCACCATCGTACCAGACTACCTGGTGAAAGAGCACCTGCGCAGAAAAGAGCTGAAACAGCTCTGGCCAGACGCCGAATCGGCTAGTCAGACCATTTATCTGGCCTATGATAAAACGCGCGTCACCACTCCGCAGGTGCAGCAGGTAAAAGCGCTGTTGCATTTGTAGATCCTAATGGTTATTTTGTTCTGCAACTACAGGCAGTTGTTGTCATTCCACGTTAAAAAACAGCTACGGGTGTAGCTGCCAGCGGCTGCTGCGAACAAAATAATGCTTATGTACCGTTCAGTATGGCTAACGGTGGCGTATATACTCATTACCGCCACCACCTTTGCCCAGCGCAATGCGCAACGTGCCGGCCTGCTACAGGCGGCGGTCGACAAACATCTGTACGAACCGCGCACCGGCCTTTATATCCAGACCAGCGATCCGGCCAAAAACCATAACCCGCATGCCGATCTGTGGGGGCTCTGTGCGCTGGTACAAGCGGCGAATGAAATGGAGGCGCTGTATCCCGGAAAGCGATATCTGCAGCCGGTGGTGAAAGCCATTGATCAGTATTACGATCCGATACCGCCTGCGCCCGGGTATGCGTCGTATGTGGTAAAGGAACGACGGGAAGACCGCTACTACGACGATAACCAGTGGATCGGCATCGCTTACCTCGATGCTTTTGCCCGCACCCAACAGCGCGCTTATCTCGAGAAAGGCGCGGAGATTTACCGTTTCATGATGACCGGCTTTGATACCGTGAGCGGGGGAGGGCTGTACTGGAAGGAAGGTGACAAGACCACTAAAAACACCTGTTCCAATGGTCCGGGCATACTGCTCGCTTTGCAGTTGTATGAAGCCACGCATCAGCAACCCTATCTGGACACGGCCTTGCTGCTCTATCACTGGACAAACAAACATTTGCGGAATGCCAACGGTGTGTTCTGGGATGCCCTCAAGCCGCTGGAGCACAACCGCATCGACTCCGCTACGTATACCTATAACAGTGGTACTATGCTGGAAGCGAATGTGAAATTATATCGTATTACGCGGCAGCCGCAGTATCTCAAAGAAGCGCAGCAGATAGCTGCCGGTACGCTGCAGCGGTTCTATCGTGATGGCCGGTTTCATTCTTCCTATTGGTTCAATGCCGTGCTGTTGCGCGGCTATCTGGCCCTATACCGGGAAGACAAGGACAAACGGTATGTAGCTGCCATGCAGACCTATGCCGATAAAGTATGGGAGGAGGACCGGGACGCCGGTAACAATATGCTGGGAAAGCGGCCGGAGAAGGAGTTGCTCGGACAGGCGGGTATGATGGAGATTTATGCCAGACTGGCTTTAATAACCCAATAATAAAATATCAGAACACCCTAAATAATAAGCCGCGCTGGTGAAGACCAGTGCGGCTTTTCCTGTTGTTGTCGTTGTCGTATGATTAAAATCTTGTAACCAAAGCAATGCCCTGATAGGTGTCCAGGGAGTTTTCGTTGAGGAACACTACGTTCCCGCCTTTATTCAACACGGAGTCGATGACCGGCAGCGTTACGTCCGTAGAGCCGTTGCCGTTACCCAGGCTGATGATGCCTTTGTCGATGTGGCCGGAGGGGAGATAGGTCTGCTCAATATAGAGCGTATCTGCCTGACCGTTTTCCGCGGCGGTGTAGATATCGTTCAGGTCTACCAGGAGGCGTTGCGCAGACTGTGCGGTGTTGATAGCCAGGAGGGCTGTGTCCTGTTTGCCGGCAATGTATTGTTGGATGACCGGGAACGTCACTTTCGCGATTTCCGGGTCGGAGGTGTCGTCGAAGCTACCGTGATGGGTGCCCACTACCAGTCCTTTGATGTCCATTATTTCCTGATAAAATACCAGGTTTCTTTCCTCTCCCAGCAAAATCACCGGCAGCGGATTTTCTTCATAATATTTTTTAAATCGTTTATCCGCCGTGTTAAAAAATTCTTTCAGGAGATTGTCGATGATAAGGTCCTGTTGCTGGCGCATGGGATCGGTGGTATAATATCCGTTGAGATAGGGGAAGTCTTCATTGGTCACCTCATGGACTATTTTATCGTTGAACGCTTCCAGCAGCCGTATTTTCTGGCGGGAAACGGTGAGGATATAATAGTGCTCACTTTGCTGGATGGCTTTGAGCAGGGGGCGGATTTCGAAGCGGTCGCCGATCACGTACCGGTCGGTAGTGGCGATGGGCAGGCGTTTTACCTGTAGGAAATCCGCGCTGGCAAAGATGACCAGCGTATCCAGGTTATAGTCGTGATTGATAGACTTCTCCGTTTCTTTTATTTTATCGAGCACGGGCCAAACGATCCGTTTATCGAACTGTTCATATAGTTCTTTTTCCACCTGCGTGATGAGGTTTTTGAGGTGGATGCTGTCTTGTTTGTTGTCAGGGAAGGTGCGGTGAGTAGACACCAGGATGGTGACGGCCGGTGTACCGGTGTACCGGCTTAGATCGATGAGTGCTTGTTCCATAGTGTCCTCCTGTTTTTTCTGGTGATAAACAATCCGCGATGGGTATGTTTCCCTGCGTTTACAATGCAAAAATGCGATGAAACGCGCACCTGAAAAATGACAGGGGTCAGTTTATGCCCTGATGTTTGTCAGCCTGTTGTCTTCCTTTAGCCGTGAGGTAGGGATAGAACTGGTTGAACAGCACCTGACCGTAGTACTGGACTGCTTTTTTGCCTTTGAGCTGCATTTTTATTTCGTTGTGCGACAGGGCAAAGTCGGCCATGATATATTGTTGGGTGATGAGATTTTTCCAGATATAGGGAGGGATGTCATCGCGGAAGATGCCTTCTCTGATGAGCGTGTTGAACAGGAGGAGAAATTGTTCTTCGCGGGCTTTGTCCCAGCTGTTGTAGAGGGTTTTGATTTCCGGTACGCGGCGGGTCACTTCCACGAAGTGGAGGAAGATGAAGCGGTATTGCCAGATGTGTTCAATCAGTATTTCCACCCAATGGCGGAAGTCTTCCAGTGTTACCTGTCCGCTGTTCTCCCGGTGGGTAAAAAAGCGGGAGAAGCCCTCGTTGAGCTCATTGAAAAGCACGAGGATGATATCGTTGGTGTTTTTATAGTGGTACTGGAGGTTGCCGTGACTGATGTCCAGTTCTTTAGCGATATGCCGTATGGTGATGGCATCAATGCCCTGTTCGTTGAACAATTTGAGGGCCGCTTTCCGTATTTTCTCTTTTGTGTCTACCATTAGTACAAATGTACTATTTTTTTCCGGGTGATATTATTTTAGTGTGTAGGATGATATAATATTACATAATTCCTTAATTTTAAGTTTTTCATTATTTTTCAGGGCGGGAAATATTCCCGTTGTGTTAAACGATAAACCTATCCTAACCTATGAGGCTGTTGTTGTTCCTGGTTTTTGCCTTCGTGCAGTTGACTGTCAACGGACAGACGGCGACGCCGACGGCTAAAAAAGGGAACCGCGCCACGGAGTTCCAGATGAAAGAGGGGAGTTACCTGGCGTTTGCACAGGTGAACCTCAGTATGGGCGAAATCGGTTTCCGGGTAGAAGTGGCCTGTGAACACAAGAAGAGCGGTTCCAAACTGGAGTTCCGTATCGACAAGCCCAAAGGTAAAATTATCGGCACGCTGGATATTCCTTACACCGGCGACAGTACCTACGCGCTGAAGTTGACCGGTAACCTGCGACATGCGGAAGGTGTACACGACCTGTACCTTGTAGCCAAAGGGGGCGTGGCTTTCAGCGTTACCTCCTTTAGTTTTATCCACAATTATTAGTATATTCTTTCCCGTTAGTTTGAAAAAAAATTTACTTTTTGTTTGGAGAATTAAAATGAGTGCTTATCTTTGCGCTCCCTGATCACAATATCAGTTGCCCAGATGGCGAAATTGGTAGACGCACTGTGTTCAGGTCGCAGCGCCTGCAAGGGTGTGCTGGTTCGAATCCAGTTCTGGGCACTAAAGAAGGTTGTAAGTTTAAACTTGCAGCCTTTTTTGTTTAATGAAAGTTTGTATTCCAGAATCTTACAATTTAATATTGTTTTTTTAAGGTGATATATATAATCTGAGCTTGGATTGGCAATTTTGTTTTTTTAAGGTAGATGATCTGTAGTATACTAAGTAGTTTCCCTTCCTATTACCAGGAAAATTGAATAATTTATTACATCAATCAATCAACAATAATTATCCCTAAATTCTATTAAGCTTATGTATCCCCAACTGTTGCAATTAAGCGTGCCTGTGAAGGTTAAGCAGGTACTTGTATTTCCTGTAGTGTTATTTATAATGGTGTTTTCCAATAAGGCTAACGCACAAAAACTTACTGAACAGGAGCTGACAAATAGGTTAAATAAGATAAATTCTATACTGAGCGGTCGGGATACAAGCAATTATGTGTCATCCCATATTTTTGATACGATCATTAATGATAAGCAGAAAATGATCAGCGGAATACAGGTGAGGGACGGTAAAATAGCTAGTACCTCTGTTTCTATTCAAGATAAAAGTGTAACATTCAATCTTGCCATTGGCAAGAACAATTTTTTCATTCAACCATCGATCACCGGGAGTTCTAGTAAAGATTTTGTCAGTGTATTTACTGGAGATAAATATCAACGAACTTTGACGGGGGGATTGAATTTTCAATGGTTTTTTAATAAGAGGGCATTTTTTGATCGATCAGATAGAGTATACCTCCATAATCAATTGCGTTTTGAGGAAGCTCAATTTACTCCACAGAAGGGAACCTCTGATGAAACAAACAGACAATTTGTAGCTGCCTTCGATTCAGCTTATCAGTTGTATGCTAATATGGCCGTGTACGATGTGCAATTTACTGCAAAGAGTGCATTCTGTACAAACAAGTTAAACAACAAAGATACGATTATATCCTACGGAAAAGGCCCTGTGGATTCCTTGAGACGGATGTATGAGCTGGCGCCTAAATTAGTAAAAAAGGGTATACTTCCGGTAGACTGGGACCAGAAATATCCAAAAAAAGTGTATGCGCTTGTCAGAAAAATCGACACGACTCTTGTGGACGATTCTATTGCATCCAATCAACAGCGATTATTGGGAAGGTTGAATGAATTGCAGCAAATTGCACCATGGAACTCTTTTTATTATTGGTGGGTGTCTGGTGGAGTACAAATAAACCAGGCCACTAACGCTATTTTTAATCCAGGTGCCGGTATAAAGGAACTTTTTAAAAGGGATGAAAGGGATGTTTTTGTCAGTGGTCAATTTTCATTCAATTTTTTCCGAAACGGTAAAAGAAACCTTACAAATCAATGGTTGTCTATTACACTTAAATATACCAGTCAAAAGAAGTTTGACAGTAAGGACCAGATAAATATTCAGGCAGAATCTTTATTCCCCGTTAACGGAGACACTGTTGTTGCGATTGGAAAATCTGTAAGTTTTTACAAAAATGATGTAGAAAGAAAAGACTATATTTCAATGGAAATTCCATTTACGTATTACTGGGTGAACAAAAAATTTGGAGTTGATGTTGCTGCTGGATTTGATCTAAGTCCTAAGTTTGATAACCTTGCTGCAAGATTTGGAATTTATGTACCAATCAGTTCGGGTGATAAGGTGGTGACTGTTGAACCCCTTCTTAAGTTTATTAATCTTAACAAAAGTGGTTTAGTCTTCTTTCAGGATCAGGTAACCTTTGGGTTTAGTTTAAGTGTTGCGATTCCAAAATTTGTATCCAGTAAATAGATGATCAACGACAATAGTCGAAAATTGATTGTACGAACGAGAACCTTTATTTGTAAATAGCTAATTAAATAATCCGACACATTATTGATGTAAATAGCTCACAATGTATTCAATATCAAATAGATAGAAGTTAGTTTCTGGGCACATAATAGAAAGGCTTGTAAGTTGATACTTACAAGCCTTTTTTCTTTGAGTTGGTTGTCGCTTTATCCCACCACGTACCACAGAAATTTGACACATTCATTCACGCACCCATTACAGGAACAACACCCCTTCACTCCCCGTAGTTTTTTGCGACGCTGTATAATGTAAGGAAACTTAATGCTGCTTTAATCTTAATGTTAATTATTCCCCTGAAGAAAATATCATCAGGCAACCTGCGTTAATGATTTACCGTATATTATAAATTGTCAAATTAACAATTATATTAATCGAAAAACCTGTGAAATTAATGAAAGTAAGTGCCTTGGGGGGAATACTGTTATTTTTCGTCATAACAGCCTGTAGAAAAGAGATGGTCAATGCTGAGGAAAAATTGACCTTGAACAATCATGATACCGTTTTCGTGCATCCGGGATTGTTGCATAAACAATCCGATTTCGACCGCATGAAAAACAAAGTGGGGGCGGGGGCAGAGCCGTGGTTGTCTGGCTGGGGCCAGTTGACCGCCAATCCGCACAGTGCCCTTAGTTGGCAGCCTAACCCTGCGGATACCGTGTACCGCGGCAGTGATGGGATTCACCGTGAGAACTACGGCCAGCTCTATAATGATATCGCTGCGGCTTATGCTACTGCATTGAGATGGAAGGTATCGGGGGATAAAAATTATGCGGAAAAGTCGATACAGATCCTGAACGCGTGGTCGGCCCGGCTAAAAGGCATCGGCGGCAATAACGACGCCAATCTGGCCGCGGGGATATATGGGTACCAGTTTGCCAATGCTGCCGAAATAATGAGAACGTATGATGGCTGGGCGCGGGCAGATTTTGCCCGGTTCCAAAAGATGATGCTGAAGGTTTTTTACCCTCTGAATCATGCTTTCCTGACAAGGAAGGAAAAGTGCATGAGCCATTTCTATGCCAACTGGGACCTCTGCGTGATGAACTCCATCCTGGCTATCGGCGTATTATGTGATGACCGGGACCTATATAATGAGGCGATCCATTATTTTAAGTATGGTGCAGGGAATGGCGCCATCGCCAATGCCGTTTATTTTATTCATCCCGATGGCCTGGGTCAGTGGCAGGAGAGTGGGCGCGACCAGGGCCATACTACGTTTGGCATTGGATTGATGGGAGCGTTTTGTGAAATGGCCTGGAACCAGGGAGATGATATGTATGGTTACGACGACAATCGGTTCCTGAAAGGGGCGGAGTATGTGGCAGCCTATAATCTTGGCGACTCGGTTTCCTTTAAGCCCTATACCAATTGCGTCGGCGTTGTACAGAACGTCATCAGCAGCTCCGGTCGGGGAAATACACGTCCTGTTTGGGAATTGGTATATAACCATTATGTAAACCGCAAAGGCATGGCTGCTCCGAATTGTGCGCGGTTTGCCCAGAAAGTACGGCCGGAAGGCGGCGGCGGAAATTACGGCCCCAACAGTGGAGGTTATGATCAACTCGGCTATGGAACGTTAACCTGTACCCTGAAATAAACTCATCTTATTCATGCCAGGGCAGCGACCAATCGCAGCGCTGACCTGGCATTTTTGTTAGCCCGATTTATTGCTTTATCGTATAATCCTTTACTGCTACTTCCGATAATCTGAAGTAGCCATAGGCGAAGTTTTCGAAATGGCTCTGATTGATGATATTTCCTCTCACTGCGCCCGGGGTTGTCTGAAACGGGCCACTACCAGCCCCGGAGGCTGCCAGCAGCTTTCTGAAATAATCGTAATACCTCCTGGAAATTCCATACAGCCTGATGTTGACCAGATCTCCGGCTTTTAGGTCTTTGTCGGAGAAGTATTGCTGCATTAGCTTGCCCTGACTGTTCTCGTCATCTTCGGCTTTATACTCCGGAAACACAGATACGGGTGATAGAATACGGTGCAGATAATGGTTTTCCTCTTGGCCATTATCCTGATAGTAGTAGGTGATTTCCAATTCATCACCGCCAAATCCGCCGTCGTTATGTTGTGCAATATTATCTTCAATTTTTGGTACGCCTATACACGTTTCGGTTGCGGTGTACGTCTCCCCGTTTAGAGCCACTTTTAAGGTATAAGTTTCCCCGATGGCCGGATGGAAATTGGAGCAGATATATTCTCCTGTCCCGGGATTTTCTACAAAACTAAAAACAGTATTTGCTGCATTGGTCACCACGATGTCCGCGCCTGACACTGTGGGAATCGTGGTGCTGTAATACCCTGTTGTGGTGGAGAGTTTGATTTTCTGCTCCTGGCCTGTGGTGCCTTTCACCCAATCAATAGACGCATCAATGACCAATCTCGGTGGTGCTGTTTCCAGACCCACTTCCACCACTTTGGTGCAGGACAGCAGAAGAAGACAGCAGGAGACAATCTGGTATCTAAGTATATCTTTCATGTTTAGATGATTAGCAATTAAAATCTGAAATTGTAAGCCACCCCGGGAATGATACCGAAAATCGATATCCGCTTGGCTTCGCTCAGCCCCGTTTCCCTGTTTTGCTCGAACATAAGCGAGGCAGCGTTGTTTCTGGCGTAAACATTGTAAATACTGAATACCCATTCACCTTTCCACCTTTTTTTGCTGTCGGGCCTGGGTATGTACGTGGCCGAGATGTCCAAATGATGATAAGCCGGAAGCGAATTAACATTCCGCTCTCCGTAATTCGCTATCGTGATGCCCTGATACTGATATTTGCCGATGGGATAGGTGGCAGCTTTCCCTGTCTGGTAGGTGAAAATGCCGCCAAAACTCCACTTTTTCGTCAGTTGATAAGCGGCGGTCAGTGAAAGGTTATGTGTTTTGTCGTAATTGGCACGATACCATTCGCCATTATTAATGCCGGGTTCTCCTGCGTTTCTGCCCGGTGTGCGCTGTTCCGCTCTGGAAAGTGTGTAAGAAAGCCAGCCGGTCAGTTTTCCGGTATTTTTCTTCAGCATCAGTTCCAGTCCGTAAGCCCTTGCCTCCCCGTTTAACATCACCTGTTCTATGGCTTTGCGGGCAATTAACTCAGCACCGTCAATGTAATCTGCTCTGTTTTTTATTTTCTTGTAAAAAGCTTCTGTTTCCAGAGAGTATCTTCCATTGTGGAAATTTCTGAAATAACCCAATGCAACCTGGTCGAGGATTTCAGGTCTCAGGTATTGGTCGCTCGGCGCCCAGATATCAAGAGGAGAAACGGAAGCAGTGTTGGAAATTAAATGGATATACTGGCTCATCCTGTTATAGCTAGCTTTAATGGACTGGTCGTCGTTGATGGCATAGGACACTGCCAAACGTGGTTCCAGATTTCCGAAATCAATAATCTTTTCATTTTTCTTGTAATGTGTTATACTGGTGGGTGTTCCTTCTTCATAAATCTGTAACTCCGGATTGAAAACTACCGCCTGATTATTGGCGTAGTTGTTCACGTTCTGCTCCCCCAGCCGTAGGAAGCTGCTGTAACGGAGGCCATAGTTCAATGATAATTTTTCCGTAAGTTTTTGCTCGGCGCTGATATACAATGCATTTTCCCAGGCGTATTTTTTTTCGAGCTGGTCGGGATTAACAGGGGACGTAGCTTCCAGAGGTTTTATGGTGCCGGGGTTGAATTGATAATAGATGGAATTGATGCCGTAATTCAACGTCAGCTTATCAGACAGATGATGGCTAAAATCGTACTTCAGGTTGTAATTACGGATATCCGATGCCCAATCAATGCCCACGTATTTTATTTTCAGGCCATAATCGTACTTACTGTAAATAACCGATGCATTGGAGAAAAATTTCTCAGAAAAATTATGGTTCCAGCGAAGATTAATGAAGGAGTTGCCGTAGTCGTTGCTGAAAAAATTGTTGAAATCCATGTTGTCCTTGCCGAAATACCCTGAAAGGAAAATCCTGTTATTGTCATTGAGCTTATAATTCAGTTTAGCATTCAAATCATAAAAGGAAACACGATTGTCGTTATTGGCCAGTTTCATCAACAAATGAGCATAGGACGCGCGGCCGGCAACTATAAACGAACTTTTATCTTTTACGATAGGGCCTTCTGCCAATAGCCTGCCCGACACCGCTCCAATGCCACCCGTCAGGTGATATTCCTTGTTGTTCCCTTCTTTTTGATACATGTCCAAAACGGAAGAAGTGCGCCCGCCGAAATTGGCGGGTATGCCACCCTTATACAGTTTCAGATCTTTAATCACGTCCGCATTAAAAACGGAGAAGAAGCCAAACAGGTGAGAAGTATTGTACACGACGGCTTCATCCAATAAGATCAGATTACCGTCAACCGAGCCGCCCCTCACGTTAAAACCTGTGGCGCCTTCCTGAGCATTGGACACCCCCGGAAGCTGCAGAATAGCCCTCAGAATATCAACCTCGCCCATCACCGCCGGCATCTTCCGGATGGTGGAGATAGGGAGTTTATTCACACTCATTTCGGGTTTTCGGATATTGCTGGCTGAGCCGTTGTATTTTATCACTACTTCGTCTAACGTTTTACTCTTTTCAACCATCGAAAAGTTCTTCCTGGTGTTGGAGGTCAGCGATATAGGTTCCTCTATCGTCTCAAATCCTATGCAGCTGATAACGATGGTGTACGTTCCTTTGGGCAGGGTGATGGTATAAAAGCCATAGGCATTGGTAACAGTGGAAACTTTTGCTTCAGGAATGAAAATGCTGGCGCCGATGATGGTTTCGGTGTTTGTTTTGATGGTGATGGTGCCACTCACGGTGACTTTCTCCTGTGAATAGGCCCCGAATGAAATGGTGACAAATAACAGTGTGTAAATGGCTTTGTATCTCATCTTTTAAAAATCGATTTAACAGTTGATTGCAGACACAAAACTATTCCTTTGGATAACCGCCTTTTTTTAATTATACCAAACGTGGTATCTTTTATAGCAAACTATATTATGATTCTATGAAATATATCTCTTGTTTTATGCGTTTTTAATGCTTCCGGCTTTCGTATAAAAAGCATGTACTTTCGTATAAAAGCTGGTCAGACCACGGCTTTAAATATTAAGTTTGTTCCATACGATTGCTACATGAATGATTTTACCCGTCAACAGCTGATTAGTGAAACCGCGTTTTTTCGTTTCCTGATTTCACCTGACCGCAGGATACTCCGGCATGTGCTGCTCATTGTTTTTATTGGTACCGTATTGTATAACAGCGCTTCCGTCATTGACAATCCGATAGTGGTATTTCTGTATTTTATTACGTTGTTTTATGTAAATATGTACGTGCTGGTACCAAAGCTTTTGTTCAGGAACCAGAATATTGCATATTGTTTGTCTGTGGTCGGTATCCTGGTGGTAGTGGCGGTTTGCGGTCGTTTTTTTAATCCGTTTAATAAAGAAAACGGGTTGAATATTCCGCTTTTTTCCTTTCTTACCGTACTGTTGTTAGCAGCTTCCGCTTCCATAAAACTGTTTCAGAAGGGGATGAGGGACAAGCAATTGATCTACGAGCTGGAGCAGTCGAAAACTTACACGGAATTGGAACAGTTGAAAAACCAGATCAACCCGCATTTTTTGTTTAACATGCTCAACAATGCCAATGTGCTAACGAAGAAAGACCCGGAAAAAGCCTCGCAGGTGCTGATGAAGCTGAGCGACCTGCTTCGCTATCAACTTTATGACAGTGCCAGAGATAAGGTGCTGTTAACCTCCGATATTCGTTTCCTGGAAGATTTTTTAAATTTGGAAAAAGTAAGGCGCGATAGTTTTGATTTCCTGATTTCTAAAGAGGGCAACCTGAGCGGCGTACAAATTCCGCCTTTACTGTTTATTTCGTTTGTGGAAAATGCGGTGAAACACAACAATGACGCCACCAAATCGTCTTACGTACAGCTATATTTTAATGTTAGCAATCATGAACTCTCCTTTAAATGCATCAACTCCAAGCCGATGCTAAAATCCGGTAATAACACAGGCGGATTGGGGTTGACGAATGTGAAACGAAGACTGCAACTGTTGTTCCCGGAAAAGCATAGTTTGGATATCGAAGATGACCCGGAAAGATATTGCGTAACCTTAACCATACAGCGCTGAATCCGGCATTGTAAAAAAGAAAATTCAAAAATCATGAACTGTATTATTGTAGATGATGAACCATTGGCCAGGGAAGCCATTGAGATGTTGATTGACCAGACTGACGGGCTGGATGTAATCGCTTCTTTCAATAGCGCCGAAGCTGCCGCGGATTTTATAGCGGGAAATGCAGTCGAATTGATCTTTCTGGACATACAGATGCCGGGAATTAACGGAATTGAATTTGCCCGGACCATTCCGAAAGAGACATTTGTGATTTTTACAACGGCCTATGCTGAATTTGCTACCGACAGCTACGAAGTAGATGCGATCGACTACTTAATAAAACCTGTAAAACCAGCACGTTTTCAAAAGGCGGTTGAAAAAGCCCGTACCTACGCCAAATTATTGAAGGCAGACTACGGCAACAACAATATCGAACAGGTAGCGGATGATTTTTTCTTTGTGAGAGCAGACCGGCGATTTTTTAAAGTTCATTTCAACAACATACTTTTTATTCAGGGTTTAAAAGATTATGTTGTCATGCACACTGAGAGCCAGAAAGTAATTACGTCGATGAATATCAAAACGATCTATGATCAGTTGCCCAGAGATATGTTTGTGAGAGTAAGCAAATCCTATGTGATCAATATTAAGCATATCGGTTCGGTGGACAACAATACGGTGTACATCGGTACAAACGAAATCCCTATCGGAGGTATTTACAGGGATTACTTTTTCAATGAATTTGTGGCAAAAAGGATAGTGAACAAGTAGTTACCTGTTGTTAATCCGGTTTTACATGCATGGCCGGATATGACGCCTTGTTGTCCTTTACGGAAAGCGCGGTAAAGGCTAATTTTGCCGCATGACCAGAAAAATTGCCTTTGTACTGCCTCCGCTGGTGGAGCTGTTGGACCTGGCAGGGCCGACCCAGGTATTCAGGGAAGCAAGCCTGATGGGGATTGATATTGACATAACATTTTATGCCGTAGATCATCAGGCAGCCAGTGCAGTGGGACTGCCTTTCGGAAAAATCATGAATTACCGCAAAGCGGTCCTGGGCGAAGGTGATTTTATCTTTATTCCCGGCTTCTATTTTGAAGGCCTGAAAAGACGTCCTGATATTGAAACCTCATTTTTTCGCTGGCTAAGCGATTGTTCAACCCGCAAGATCAACATCTGTTCGGTATGTAATGCTGCCTTTATACTGGGCAGCGCCGGTCTGCTGGACGACCGTGAATGCACCACCCACTGGAGAAGCACAGCGCTGTTGCAAAGTATGTTCCCTGCTGCCCGTGTACTGACTGACGTATTATTCGTAAAGAGCGGAAATATCTATACCAGCGCAGGCATTAGCTCCGGAATTGACATGGCCCTGTCTATCCTGGAAGAATGGCTGGGGCCATTGGTGGCTAACCAGGTGGCCAGGGCACTGGTGATTTACCATCGTAGGAGTGGTAAACACAGCCAGCAGCATATCTACCTGGATTACCGGAACCACCTCAACCCCAGGATCCATCAGCTGCAGGATTATATGATCAACCATCTGGAGGAGTCCCTGACAGTGGACACGTTGGCTGAACTTTTTAATAGCAGCTCCAGGAATCTCACGAGGATTTTCAAAGAAGCCACAGGTATCACAATCAATGAATATCTCACCCGTCTTAGGGTGGAAAAGGCAGGTACGTTGCGTAATAATCCTGCATATACCATTACTAAAATAGCCTCGGAGTGCGGATTCAGGTCCGCCCGGCAATTACAAAGAATTCTAAAAAAGTATGGCGAAAGTGAAAAATAGGAAAATGACTTATGGCATCCTGCTGACTATTGGCGTGACAATGATCTGGTTTTTTTATGCCTGCGCCCCCGTGCGGGAGTTTATGCGGTGGAAATCATTTGAGGGGCACGCTGCTGTAAGCTGCCAGCGCCCCGGTTTCGATGCCGCTAAAGAGACAGTGATACTTGTCGCAGATAACGAGGGTACTGAAATATTCGACCTGATGGCGCCGTACTACCTGTTCAGCGCTACAGGAAAGGCAAATGTGTATGTGGTAGCAGAGAAAAAAGAACCTGTTATCATCAGAAAGGGACTTTTCCTGCTGCCGCATTTTTCTTTCGATGAATTCGATTCTATGGGCATCGTGGCGAAAGTGGTCGTTATTCCTAATTTATCGGCAATGGATGCACGTCACCAAAATCCCAGGATCGTGAATTGGATAAAAAAACACTATCATAGCGCTACTACTACTATGCTTTCCGTTTGCGACGGCGCGCTGACAGCAGCGGCTACCGGTATTTATGATGGCAGGCCGCTTACTGCCCATGCGTCTGACTACGCAGCCATCCGGAAGCAGTATAGTAAGCCGCAATGGGTTAACAACATGCGCGTGACCCGCAGCGGAAACCTTTATAGCACCGCCGGTGTTTCCAACGCCACCGATGGAGGGCTTTCCATTATTGATACCCTTTGGGGACATCAAACGATGTTACGGGTAAGCCGGTTGATCAACTACACCGCTTCTCCCCAACAGACAGCACATAAGAGCATCCCCATTGGTTTCAGTGATAAAATAGCGATCGGGAAAAAAGTATTGTTCGGAAAGAACAGACGGATCGGGGTACTATTACAGGACGGCGCCAACGAGCTGGAGTTGGCCGCGGTATTGGACACTTATAACCGGACGTTTCCCCAATCACTGGAAAGCATAACACTGAATGGTAGTAGTATCACTACCGGCTATGGGCTTACTTTGCTGCCAACCGCCGGTTTGGATAAATTCCATCCCGATGAATTGCATGTTCTGTGTCCGGATAAGCTTCCCTCAAAAATTCAATTCCTGAACGATACTTCTGTATTAGTCAACTATGACAGGCAGGTTTCTCTGTATATCATAGACGCTTGTCTGAACAGGGTCCGGCAACAATATGGTGCAAGATATACGGAAGTCGTAAAGCGATTACTGGACTATAACTAAACCTGCTGCGTATACGACACTTAAAAACCAACTATATCCAATTGCTTTTTGTAGTTCCCGGGGGATGCGCCGGTGATTTTTTTAAAAATTTTGGAAAAATAAAACACATTTTCAAAACCTGTTTGCGTGGCGATCTCCGCAAAAGTCATCTGGGTGGTTACCATCAGGTACTGCGCCCGCTCGATTCTTTTTTCCTGTATATATTTTACGGGCCGTTCTCCGGTGTGCTGAAGGAAAAGACGGGAGAAATAATCCGCATGCAGGTTGGCTCTTTTAGCCAGGGTGGCTACGGAAAGATCACGATGCAAATTTAGTTGGATATGACTGATGGCATGTAGAATCTTTGCCGGCACCTGCGGGGTATCGCTGTATTTAGAGGCGTCCTGGGTCAGGAAGCGCGAAACCAGTTGAAGCAGGATGCCATGCGTTTCCGTAAATGTGGCCATGCTTTGGTGGTTGTTAAGGTCCTGGTAGGCTTTATAAAAAGTATTTTTTTCATATACTCTGGGATTATCAGAACCCTTGATGCCTCTGCCGGGATTAATTTCCAACAGGCGCGTAAAGTTGAGTATATCAATTTGCGTCGCTTTTACCTTCAGAATAGACCTGTTGTTTTCGAACAGTGAAATACCATCCGACGACTCTTCAAAAAACTGAACGAAATACTGGCTTAGATAGTGTGGGCATACCAGATTACATAATGTGAAGCTGGGTATAATATACAGAAAGCCAGGCTCCAGTTTTACCTTGGTGGACGTATCCCAGATTTCCCCTGCACCGCCGTCAATGTAATATATCCTGAAATAAGGACTGATCACATTTTTGTAGTTCCATTTGGAACCGAGCTTTACATAGTCAACATTCAACAGCGTGAAAGTCTGTTTTAGTGTCCTTTTAATCATAAGATACCGTTATCGGCCCCAAGTTAGTCGCCGGTGTTTGTCGATACAATATTCTCCAATGTCACCATTTCACGATAGCAATGATAAATAAATAGTCGGATTTGTATAAAAAAAAGTCTAATTAGGCTAAATGTTTCGTAGCTATTTCAGCGTAGGTTTGGTTTATCAATCAGGCTTTTCTGTTGCAAGCCGGGAATTGCCGGTACAAACAGGTAATTCCCGGCTTGTGACAGCAGCCGGTAAAATTAAATTCCATGAAAAGAAGAACGCTGATAAAAGGCATGGCTGCAGGCCTGTCGTCCCTATATTTATCTGATCTGTATGCACGCAATTTGTTAAATGCCGGGTCGGTTCCACGTATGGCCTCAGGCCCGTTTCAGCCCACCTGGGATTCACTGGCGCAATACCAGACACCTGACTGGTTCCGTGATGCAAAATTTGGCATCTGGGCGCACTGGGGACCGCAATGCCAGCCGGAACGCGGCGATTGGTATGCCCGTGGAATGTATCAGGAGGGTAGCGACCAGTATAAATATCATCTTCAGAAATATGGTCACCCTTCTAAGTTTGGCTTTAAGGACGTGATTAATGACTGGAAGGCAGAGAACTGGCATCCGGAAGAGCTGGTGGCTTTGTATAAAAAGGCCGGCGCCAGGTATTTTATGGCCATGGCCAATCACCACGATAATTTTGACTTGTACGATAGTAAATATCATCCCTGGAATGCGACTAAGCTGGGGCCCAAAAAAGATCTGATCGGAGGATGGGTAAAAGCAGCCAAAGAACAGGGATTGCCCTTCGGTGTTACGGTGCATGCTTCCCATGCGTGGACCTGGTACGAGGTGTCACGTCGTTCGGATAAAAGCGGGCCTTATGCCGGTATTCCGTATGATGGAAAACTCACTAAAGCTGATGGCAATCATAAGTGGTGGAAGGGATATGATCCACAGCAGTTATACGCGCAAAATCACCCGTTGAGCAAGGATAGCCTGAATGATAACAGTATGTTCGGCCAATGGGATTGGGGGAATGGTGCCAATGTGCCCGCAAAAGCTTACTGCGACAGCTTTTTAAACCGGACCATCGATCTTATTGATAAGTACGGTCCGGAGCTGGTTTACTTCGATGATGATGCTTTGCCGCTCTGGCCTGTCAGTGATGCCGGACTAAAAATAGCAGCACATCTCTATAACAGCAGCATCAAAAAGCACGGGAAATTGCAGGCAGCGCTGTTCGCGAAAAAGTTGGACGAACAGCAACGCAAATGTATGATATGGGACATTGAGCGTGGACAGAGTGACCAGATAGAGCCGCTGCCCTGGCAAACGGACACCTGTATCGGTGGCTGGCATTACGACCGCCGCCTGTTCGATAATAAAGGGTACAAAAGCGCTAAAACAGTTGTGCATACCCTGGTGGACGTGGTCAGCAAAAACGGTAATCTTTTACTGAACGTACCTATACGGGGAGATGGCTCCATTGATAGCGAAGAGCGCGCCGTGGTGGAGCAGGTGGCTGCCTGGATGCAGGTCAACAGTGAAGCGATCTATAGTACGCGCCCCTGGAAAATATTTGGGGAAGGGCCTGCCACGGCATCCGTAGCTGCTGCCGGCGCCCCCAGCTTCAATGAAGGAAAAGGCAAACCATTTGTAGCGGAAGATATTCGTTTTACGACCAAAGGCAAGACACTGTATGCGGTCATGCTGGGATGGCCGGCGAATAATACGATATCGGTGAAAGCGCTGGCTGAAAATAACCAGGTAGGAAAAGTAAGCCAGGTAAGCCTCCTGGGCAACGACAGGCTGCGCTTCCAACAAACAGCGGAAGGCCTGAAGGTACAGTTGCCCGAACAGCCACCCTGTAAAGAAGCTTTTGTATTGAAAATTGAAGGGGCGATCGTCTGAACCGGGAGGAACGAGTATCAATAACATTATTAGAATAAGATGCGTAACAAGTGCTTATTTATTTCAACCTTATTGGTTATTGCCAGTCATACCAGCCTGGCAATAACCAATAAGGTTTCTTTTCAAAAGGACTCTGTGCCTACTTTTGCGGAGCCGCCGGCAGGATTTAATGCGGTGCGCAATAATATCCCGCATGGAAAATTGACAGCCGTCCGGTACGAATCAAAAACACTGGGGAAGCTCCGGGAAATGAATGTATACACGCCTCCCGGATATTCGGCAGACAAGAAGTATCCCGTGCTGTACCTGTTACATGGGGTGGGGGCCGACTATCGTCAATGGACGGAATGGTGCCAGGCAGATAATATTGCGGATAACCTGATCGCAGAAGGCAAAATTCAGCCTGTAATCATAGTTTTCCCAAACTGTGATGCCAGGCTGACAGTAACAGATACTGCCACAGCCAGTCGTTCGGGGAGAGCGGATGGTTTTGAAGGTTACCGAAAACCATTTGAGACGGATTTACTGGAAGATATCATTCCTTACATCGATTCACACTATGCTACCCTTCATGACCGCGAGCATCGTGCTATAGCGGGCTTGTCAATGGGAGGTGGACAGTCATTGAATATTGGCCTGCATCACCTGGAAACTTTTGCCTATGTAGGCGGGTTCTCTTCGGCGCCCAATACCAACAGGTTTGGAGGCATGTATAACGATGTTGAATTTATTCCGGATGTCAAAGCTGCCCGGGAAAAGCTGAAACTGTTATGGCTGGGATGTGGTAATAAAGATGGCCTTTTTGCCATTAGTGAAAAGGCGCACCAGTATCTTAGCGAAACGGGGATTCCCCACGTGTGGAATGTAGATACTAACGGGCATGATAATCAGGAGTGGGACCGTAACCTGTATCTGTTTTCTCAGCGTGTTTTCGGGTTGAAAGAATAGTAAATACTATTGTTCTGACAATATTCGGTAGTCATCATCTGCCGAAATCCCGACTAACGGATGCTTGGTCATTTTTCTGAAGGTGGATGGGGGGATGGATTTATATTTCAGGAACTGTTTGTTAAAGTTGGGGAGCGTGTTGAAACCGCTTTCGAAACATATTTCAATCACGCTTTTGTTGGTGTCTTTCAGCAGCTTGCAGGCATGGCCTATCCTGATTTCGTTTAGATAATCGACATAGGTTTTTTTGGTGCTCCTGCGGAAATATTTACAGAAGGCGGGGATACTCATGTTGACTACCATCGATACTTCCCGGAGACTGATTTTATTTCGGAAGTTACGATTGGTATATTGAAGTATCAGGTCGATTTCCTCCTGTTGTAAACTATAGACGGTGTCTGGCGCCTGTGAGGACAGTGCCAGGTATTCTTTTGATTCCGCCATCATATTCAGGCACTGAAAGAGGCTGATGATGCGTGCAAAACGCTGCTGATTTTCCAGGTCTCGTATGATACCGGCCATTTTCTCTCTGCAATGGCCGATTATCTTCAATCCCTGTGTGGCCGCCAGCAACAGGTTTTTTATATATGCTCCTTCCGGTAAATTAATCAGATCGCTTCCTACAGTATCATCGGAGAATTGAATCACCACTGCGCTGGTGATCACATTTCCGGCCTTCTGAAAGGTATGGGGCAGGTTGGGTGCGAGAAAGAAAATATCTCCGGGGCTGAAATCACCGATATGATCTCCCACAAAAGCAGTGCCTTCCCCCTCCAATATCAGGATGAGTTCATATTCATTGTGCTGATGCCAGGGCACCTCAAAGTTAGGCGTACGATAGGTCCTGGCCACAAAGGAAGTATTTTCAGATAACGTGAGCTTCTCGATTAACGGCTTCATGATACTCATGAGTAAAAATATTATAATATGTTGGCGGCGACGCCGGGAAAAATAGTCCGGGTCGCTCTTAACCGGCAATGTCGGAAAACTAAGATAGGAATTCCTGTGTTAACAGGCGTTTTTTACGCTCACCGTGTATAATAGTTTATGTTTTGTAGATAATAGGAGTAGTTGCGGGAAGTGCTGCCACGTACCTTTATTGCATCATCATTGGTTGGATAAACACTTGTGTTCAGGACATAGGTGTTGGCCGTATCCTTCGCCGGGATAGGGTTACAAAGTATTTTAATCTCATTGGGTTAAATTAATAGTCATGTATTTTATTGGTTACGATATTGGTTCCTCTTCTATAAAGGCTGCATTGCTGGATGCGGATAGTGGCAGATGTGTGGCATCAGCCATCAGTCCCTCCCGGGAGATGCCCATACAGGTGCCCGCTAAGGGCTGGGCAGAGCAGGAACCGGAAAGCTGGTGGCAGGAGATCATCGCCGCTACAGAGATGCTGAGGCAACAGGCCCGCATTGATTTTTCCGCCATTGGCGGTATTGGCATTGCCTATCAGATGCATGGCCTCGTGTGCGTGGACAAGCAACAGCAGGTGCTGCGCCCGGCTATTATCTGGTGCGACAGCCGTGCGGTGCATATCGGCAACAGGGCCTTCAGCGCCTTGGGGAAAGAATATTGCCTCGACCATCTGCTGAATTCCCCGGGAAATTTTACGGCTTCCAAATTGCGGTGGGTATACGAAAACGAACCACATGTCTATGAACGCATTGATAAGGTCATGCTGCCGGGCGATTTCATTGCCATGAAACTTACCGGCGATGTCCGTACCACTGTTTCCGGTCTTTCAGAAGGAGTTTTGTGGGATTTCAAGGCCAATACGATCAGCCGGACATTGCTGGATTATTATCAGATCGATGAAAGCCTGGTCCCTGCCATCGTGCCTGCTTTCGGCACACAGGGCGTACTGACGGCCGCCGCAGCTGCCGCGCTACACCTACCGGCAGGTATCCCCGTTACTTACCGCGCGGGGGACCAGCCCAACAATGCTTTATCGCTCAACGTGCTGCGGCCGGGGGAAGCAGCTGCAACAGCGGGCACTTCGGGCGTGGTATATGCGGTGCACGACAAACATGCGTCCGACCTGCAAAGCCGGGTGAACACTTTCGTGCATGTGAGCAACGATGAGCAGCATCTCCGCGACGGGGTGCTGATGTGTCTCAACGGGACAGGAATTGCCAACAGCTGGTTGAAAAATTTGCTGGGCGATGTTGACTACGCAGCGATGAACAGCGAAGCGGCAGCATGCGCGCCCGGCGCAGACGGGCTGCTGGTATATCCGTTTGGGAATGGTGCGGAGAGGATACTGGGCAGCAGGCATATCGGTGCTTCCGTCAGGTACCTGGACTTCAACAGGCATGGCCGCAGACAACTATTGCGGGCCGTGCAGGAGGGGATTGTTTTTGGTCTAAACTATGGACTGGAGATCATGTCCACCATGGACCTTAAAGTGCATCGGGTGCGGGCCGGCAACGCCAATATGTTTCTTAGTCCGCTGTTCCGCGAAATCTTTGCCAATACGGCCAACACGGTGATAGAACTGTATAATACCGACGGCGCGCAGGGAGCCGCGCGCGGTGCTGCCATCGGCGCCGGATATGTGAGCATGGAAGACGCTTTCCGGGGAATGGAGCGCCTGATGGTAATTGAACCGGAAACAGCCCTTCAGACACAGTATGGTGATGCCTATGGCAAATGGCTTACCGAATTACGTTCAAAATTATAATCATTTTAAAAATCCACCTTATGAACATCACAAACGGAAATCAAGAGTATTTTAAAGGGATAGGCAAAATCAGTTACGAAGGCCCGCAGTCAGACAATCCACTCGCCTATAAGTGGTATGATGAAAACAGGATCATCGCCGGAAAATCCATGAAGGAACTTTTCCGCTTTGCAGTCAGCTACTGGCATACCTTCTGTGGTACCGGCGCTGATCCCTTCGGGCCAGGCACGAAAAACTTTCCCTGGCTTACCTCCACAGACGCTGAACAAAGTGCCAAAGACAAGATGGACGCAGCGTTTGAGTTTATCACCAAAATGGGATTGCCCTACTACTGTTTTCATGATGTAGATCTGATTGATGAAGGCACAGACCTGGCCACCTACGAAAAGCGGATGCAGCTGATCGTGGACTATGCCCGCCAGAAGCAGGCCGCCAGCGGCGTGAAGCTGCTCTGGGGTACGGCCAATGTATTCAGTCATCCCAGGTATATGAACGGCGCTGCCACCAATCCTGATTTTACGGTGGTGACCTACGCTGCCACACAGGTGAAAAACGCACTGGATGCCACCATCGCGTTAGGGGGCGAGAATTATGTTTTCTGGGGAGGTCGTGAAGGATACATGACCCTGCTGAATACGGACATGAAACGGGAGCAGGAACATCTGGCGCGTTTCCTGGGCATGGCCCGCGACTACGCACGGAAGCAGGGCTTTAAAGGCACATTCTTTATCGAGCCTAAACCCTGTGAGCCCACCAAACATCAGTACGATTTTGACAGCGCCACTGTCATCGGTTTCCTGCAACGGTATGGACTGGAAAAGGACTTCAAACTGAATATCGAGGTAAACCACGCTACACTGGCGGGGCACACTTTCCAGCACGAACTGCAGGTTGCTGCCGATGCCGGTATGCTGGGCAGCATCGATGCCAACCGCGGAGATGCCCAGAATGGCTGGGATACCGACCAGTTCCCCACCAGTCTGAATGAACTCATCGAAAGCATGCTGATCATCCTCGAAGCCGGCGGGTTCTCCGGCGGAGGCGTGAACTTCGACGCCAAAACCAGGCGTAATTCGACGGACCTGGAAGATATATTCCACGCGCATATCGGCGGCATTGATACTTTTGCGCGCGCTGCCGTGATCGCAGAGAAAGTACTCACACAAACGTCCTATAAAAAATTCCGCCAGGACCGCTACGCATCATTTGATACAGGCAAAGGCAGGGAATTTGAAGAAGGAAAGCTTTCACTCGAAGACCTGCGGCAACTGGCTTTCGCAGGAGGCGCGCCGGCGCAAATCAGTGGAAAGCAGGAGTGGCTGGAGAACCTTATCAACAATGCTATCTTTTAGTAAACAGGGAATATAACAGCGTATTTAAAACGACAAAGCACAACAGATACCTGTTGTGCTTTGTCGTTTTAAGGACGAATAGTATCACCGTTGTTGTTGCGGGATATCGCCACCTGCCAGCTGCCGTATCTTCTTTTTATAATGTCCCGGATTCTCCCCGGTTTGTTTTTTGAAAAACCGGTTAAAATACGCATCGTTCTCAAATCCAAGGCTGTACGCCAGGTCTTTGATGGCGATGTCGCGGGTCATCATTATCCGTTGTGCTTTTTCTATTTTCTGCTCGATAATATATTTCCCCGGTGTGCAGCCCATGTCTTTTTTGAACAGCCGGATAAAATGGTCTTTGGTAAGGAAGCTGTTCGCTGCCAATGTGTCTACGCTGATGGGCTTGTGCAGGTGGGTGCGGATGTAGTGCAGCGATTGCAGAATGCGTTTGTCAATATGCAGGTTTTTGTCGGCAGCCTGCATCAGAAACCTGGATATGATCTGCCTGATGATGCCTTGCGCCTCCATTTCGAAGCCCAGCGGCGCCGCATGTTGGCGGGCGATGTTACGGGCAAGCGTAGGCAGGTTATCATAAGACCAGGGATCAAAATGCGGCAGCTTCCGCTCAGGGTGGATACGGGCCAGGCGTTTGATCAGCTGTATGACCAATGGATCGGCTTTTATCTCCACCGGAACATCTATCAGGTCAAAGAGGCTGGTATGATCACCCTGTTCTTCATAAATATGGAGGTAATACAAAGACAGATGACCTTCGCATTTGTACCCGTGACTGGTATAAGCCGGTGTAAGGTACAGGTGGTTCCTGGTCAGCTCATATACTCTGTCCTCGCGGATAAGCCGGGCGGTGCCGCTTTCCACAAAATGCACCCTGATAAAAGGACTGCAGACCTTCCGCCAGTTCCAGTCGGCATTGTGTACCGCATGGCCGATGTTCAGCAATATAAAGTTGGGGTGCGTCAGTTCTCTGCCCATGGTAAATACGGAAAATAAGAAATATCGATAAAGTACAATTTTTTATCGATATAAGTAAAGTATGAAAATAATACGATGGGTACTTTTGAGAGAGATATAAACGTTTTTTTTCATGAAGGGACTGATCTTGAGGTCTTGTTTTGTTGCCATTAGTCATCTATGCCGACAACTACCGTCCCGGAACAATGTCGCTTTTTAAACAGAGTCCATGCGGATCATTTCATGTATTAAGCCGGGGCAGTTGGAATACCGTGAAGTTCCGGAGCCGGTATGTTTACCCGGTTATTCCATTATAAAAATACGGCGTATCGGGATATGTGGCACCGATATCCATGCTTTTGGAGGCACGCAGCCTTATTTTAACTATCCCCGTGTGCTGGGCCACGAGCTGGCGGCCGAATTTGTGGAGGGCGATGCACCACGCCTGCGCAAAGGTGACCGGGTCACCGTTATTCCTTATCAGCATTGTGGCAAATGTATAGCCTGCCGCAGCGGGCATACCAATTGCTGCCAACATATGCAGGTGATAGGCGTTCATGCCGATGGCGGGATGGCGGAGCTGCTGATGGTGCCCTCGCGCCTGGTGCTCTCTGCTGAAGGAATGGACCCCGACCGGCTGGCATTGGTGGAGCCATTTGCTATTGCGGCGCATGGTGTCAGGCGGGCTGCAGTACTGCCACAGGAAAATGTGCTGGTAGTAGGGGCAGGGCCGATCGGGCTGGCAACAATGGAAATGGCGGCTATTACCGGCGCTCATGTGCTGGCGGTGGACGTGAATGATAACCGCCTGGCCCGGGCTAAAAAAATAGCCGGTGTAAAAGCAGCCTTCAACGCGCAGGACGACCACCTGGAAGCGAAAATAAGAGCGGCCACCGATGAGGATATGCCTACCGTGGTAATAGATGCCACCGGCAATCTGCATGCGATCAACAACGCCTTCCGCTTCATGTCGCACGCAGGGCGGTACGTGTTGGTGGGACTGCAAAAAGGCGACATCACTTTCAGCCATCCGGAATTTCATAAACGCGAAGGCACGCTGCTCAGCAGCCGCAATGCTACGCGGAAAGACTTCGACTGGGTCCTGGAAAATATCCGTACCGGCAGGATCACACCCGAAAAATACATTACGCACCATATACACTTTAACGATATAGTGGAGGAATTCCCTTCCCTGATAGCCGATGCAGGTCTTGTAAAGGCCATGATCAGCCTCGATTAAAACAGCTTTCATGCGTTCACCATTGCTCATCAACGGGCAGCCGCTACCGGAATTGATTTTTGGTACCAGCGGCCTGGGTAATCTGTTTGTCAGCATCAGCCGGCAGGAGAAATTTAATATTGTACAGGAATGTATACGCCATGCGCCGGAGATGACCGTCTTTGATTCGGCTGGTAAATACGGCGCAGGGCTGGCCCTGGAAATATTGGGCGCTGCCTTGAAAGATATGCAGCCGGACCCGTCGACGGTGATTATCAGCAACAAACTGGGATGGTACCGCACCGAACTGAAAACACCGGAGCCTACTTTTGAACCCGGCGTATGGAAAGACCTGCGGCACGACGCCGTGCAGCGGATCAGCTACAACGGCATCATGGAATGTTTTGAACAGGGCAACGAGCTGCTCGGAGGCTTTACGCCGCAGATGGTTTCTGTGCACGATCCGGATGAATACCTCGCCCAGGCAAATGATGCACAGCACCGTGCACGGCTATACGATGATATCCTCCAGGCTTACCAGGCACTTTTTGATCTGAAAGAAAAAGGACGGGTGGCCGCAGTGGGAGTGGGCGCCAAGGATTGGAAGGTGCTGCAGCAGATAACACAGGACATCCCGCTCGACTGGATGATGGTGGCAAACAGCCTGACGGTATTCTTCCATCCGCCGGAACTATTGTCTTTTATCGACGGGCAGGAAAAAAAAGGTGTTCACGTCATCAACTCGGCAGTGTATCATTCCGGGTTCCTGCTGGGCAGCGATTACTTCGATTACCGGAAGCTGGACAGCAGTCGGCCGGAAGATGCCCCCTATTTTGAATGGCGCGAACGTTTCAACTGCATATGCGGGGAATATCAAATCAAACCTGCGGAGGCGTGTTTAAGTTTTGGCCGGCATATTCCGGGCGTAAGGAGCGTGGCGGTTAACACCACAAAGGCTGCCAGGGTCAACGAAAATGTTGAGATGATCAATAAAGTCATTCCGCCTGCTTTCTGGGAACACATGCAGGCGGCAGGATTAATTTAATAAGAATGAGGCGGGAACAGACAGTGGAATCAGGTATTTGTAACAAATCAACCCGCTGATTGCAACAATAGGGATCCATCAATACAGATATAGCCCCCTATTTTTACAATACCTAATCCACGTATATGAAACTTCAACTGTTCCACGGTCGCAAAGGCCGACGGCAATTTATTGCGCGATTGAAAGCATTATTACTACCGGATATACTATTTATCCCGTACTCATTTTCAGGAGATATCGCCGGATGGTGTTTTGTTCCCGGTAAAGATGCGGTTTACCGGGAACATCCGGCACACCGTCGACGATACTCATTCTGACAACACCCTCTCATTGCACAACCGGTAATACCCCTGATTCTCGAACGTTCATGCAATCGGATTTCCATCCGATTGCTTTGGGGTACTTACTGGTGAATACCAGAAATTTTGCTGTCCTAAAAAAATTGTTATGCGCTCAACCAAAATAAATCGCTTTCAGGCAATGCTGCCTGTATGGCTGCTATGGGCACTCCTTGTCAGTACCTATGGTTTTGCCCAAACTCCCGGAATAAGCGGTACTGTCTCTCATCAGAAGAATGCTGCCCCTATACCGGGAGCTTCTGTTACCCTAAAAAATACCAATCGTCATGCTGTCACGGATGAAGCCGGACGTTTCTTCATCGATGCGTCGGCAGGAAATGTATTGATCGTTTCCATGATGGGATTTCAAAAGAAAGAAGTAATGATCACGAATACCGGCACTATCAGGGTGGAGCTGGCAGAGACTATTTCCCAGTTGGAAGATATAGTGGTGATCGGCTATGGAAAAACAAAACGTAAGGATGTTACCGGTGCTATCTCTTCTGTCACAGGAGATGAGCTCCGGAGAACGCAACCGGTCACTTTCGATCAGGCCTTGCAGGGAAAGGTGCCGGGACTGGTGGCACAACAGATTTCCGGGCAGCCCGGAGGAGCGGTGTCCGTGCAAATACGTGGCATTTCTTCTTTCGGCGCCACCACCCCGCTGTATGTCATCGATGGGGTGATCATTGGTGGCACGGCCTCACCAGGCGCCGGTACCAATCCCCTCGCAGGCATCAATCCTTCTGAGATTGAATCCATAGATGTCCTCAAAGATGCTTCTGCTACTGCCATCTACGGTTCTCAGGCTACCAACGGCGTGATCGTCATCACCACCAAAAGAGGATTGATCGCTCCGCCGGCCATTACCTACGACATGTACACCGGCTTTCAGCAGCTGCCTAAGAAAATGCCGTTGATGGACCTGCGCGAGTATGCTGCTTTTATCAATGAACGCAACAAAGGCCTGGGTTGGGGATTCGACACCCGCCCGGAGTTTGCCAACCCGCAATATTTGGGGGGAGGTACCAACTGGCAAAAAGAGCTTTTCAGAAACGCTCCCATGTACAATCATTCATTGACTGTTAACGGCGGGGATGCGAGAACACAATACCTGCTATCCGGCTCGTACTTTAAACAGGAAGGCATTGCGCTGGGGTCCGACTTTAAACGGCTTTCGGTAAGGCTTAACCTCGACAATAAAACGACCGACTGGCTGAAAATCGGTACCAGCCTGCAACTGATCAACATCAAAGAAAACGTGAATGCTACCAGCTCGAATGTGATCAACACTGCATTGAGCCAAACACCGGACATCGCAGTAAAAAATACAGATGGCAGCTGGGGAGGTGCTTATAATCCCAACGGGTGGGTCAATAGCACGGTGAACCCCTATGCCATCGCACTGATTAATAAAGACCAGGTAAACAGAAATCAGCTCTTTGGGAATTTATACGCTGAAATCTCTTTTCTGAAAGATTTTGTGTTGAGAAACGAAGCCACTGTGAGCTTTTCCATGGCAACGGAAGATCGTTTTAATCCTTCCTATACCTTCGGGCTCGTAAAAAATATCAATAACAGTGGCGCGTATATCTATAATCAAAACCTGTTTACCACCGTCAGAAACTTTCTCACCTATTCACATCTTTTTAAAAACAGGTACCATGTGAATATGCTGCTCGGACATGAAGCGCAGTTAAGCACTAACGAAGGCACCAGCGCCACCCGCTCCAATTTCCCTTCCAACAATGTGCAGGTTATCAGCAGCGGTGACCCTACCACAGCGGCTAATACGGGCATTAAAGGCCAGAGCGCACAGGAGTCCTATTTCGGTCGCCTGAACATGGGTATCCATGATAAATACCTGTTCACTGCCAACGTACGCGCAGACGGGTCTTCGAAGTTTGCCCCGGAAAACCGCTGGGTAACTACCTGGTCGGGTGCATTCGCCTGGAAGCTGAAGAACGAAGATTTTTTACAACAGTTCCAACAGATGAACGACCTGAAGTTAAGGTTGGGATATGGCCTGACCAACAACCAGAATATCAGGGACTACGCTTATACCTCTACGCTGACCACGGTAGCAACGGGCCTCACGGGAGTGGCGCAACTCACTGTCAACGTAGGCAACCCATATGTGCAGTGGGAAAAAACCAAATATGCGAACATCGGACTGGACGGAACATTTTTTAACTGGCGGCTGAATTTCTCCGTCGATTTTTATAACCGGAGAACAGACGGACTGGTGATGCAGGTCCCGCTGCCGTTGTATTCCGGAACGGCCATCGGTTGGGCGCCCGGCTCACTGGATGCTCCTTTTGTGAACATCGGAACGGTCAATAACAAAGGCTTCGATTTTAGGATCAGTTCCACCAATATCCAGGGAAAAAAATTCACCTGGAAAACAGACGTTACTGTTTCACGTAATATCAATGAAGTGATCAGGCTGAATACCGACGGCGCTTCACTGGACAGGCCCTATAGCAAAACTGTTGTGGGCAGGTCCATTGGTGAATTCTACGGCTATGTCATCGATGGCGGCGTTTTTGCCACTCAGAAAGATTTTGAGACCCATGCACTGCCGGTAAAGAACGGGGTGCCGCTGCCCGTGGGCGCCGCTGGTGGCAGTATCTGGTATGGAGACCTGAAGTTTAAAGATTTTAACGGCGACGGTATCATCAATGAGCTGGACCAGACCTTCCTCGGGTCGCCCATTCCAACATATCAGATCGGCCTGAATAATACTTTCTCCTATAAAAATTTTGATCTCAACATTTTCTTCAATGCCAACATCGGCAACAAAGTATTTAATCAGCTTCGGATAAACGGTGATTATCCCGGTACCAGTTTCGGTTATCTCCGTTCGCTCATGAACTATGCACAGCTGGCGCTGATAAATCCGGAAGGCTCTCCGACGGATATCAAAAACGTCTATGTGAAAAATCCGGATACCAGGATCGTTGGCCTGAGAAATGACAATACCAATGATAACAACCGCAACTCAGACAAGTTTGTGGAAAGCGGCACTTTCCTGCGATGCAAAAACATATCGCTGGGGTATGCGCTGCCGGACAAGCTGCTCAGTAAAATCCGTATCCACTATCTGCGGTTGTATGTCAATGTTTCCAATGCATTTATCATCACCAATTATTCGGGCCTGGACCCTGAAATCGGCTCCTGGGACCCGCTGAGTGCCGGTATTGACAATGGATTCTATCCGCAGCCACGGACGTTCACCATTGGCGCCAATGTAAAGCTGACCAAATAAAGTAATTCACGCTAATTCGGATCGTTATGAAGTCTATCATAAAAATATTGTTCTGCCAGATACTGGTGACCATGCTGGCGGGATGTTCAAAAAGTTTCCTCGACCGCCCGCCGCTGTCTCAGATCAGCGCGGATAATTTTTACCAGTCCACCAATGACCTGCGATTGGCCACAGCGGCACTGTATGCGGGCTCTCCCTGGGGCGACTGGAACTACAGTTGTTACCTGCCGGTGGGGGATGTGCTCAGTGGCAATCTGGCCGTTGGGTATTGGGGAGACGCTGTACAGTTGAACACCTTCTCTGTCACCGGACTAAATGGAATTATGATTTCCAACTGGAAGTCGATGTATAACATCATTGCGCATTGCAATGTTACCATCAACGCTATTAAACAGAAAGCGCCGGACAGCATTTCCGCAGGAAACAAAAATGCCGCCATCGCGGAGGCCCGGTTTATACGTGGCTTCGCCTATTATAACCTGGCAGTGCACTGGGGCGCAGTACCGGTGATAGAAGATAACAGTAAACTGGTGATCTCCCCGCTGGTCAACCGGATAAAGACGGAAGATGTATTCCGCTTTGTGATCAGCGATCTGACTTTTGCAGCGCAAAACCTGCCGTCCGCAGATGTGGCGGGGAGGGTGACTACCTGGTCGGCGCAGGGTATGTTAGGCAAAGTGTATCTGACGGCAGCAGGCCTCCATCATTCAGGCACACGCGATCAGGCGCTCCTGGACAGCGCCCGGAAATATGCCGGCAATGTATGCAGGAACAGTGGCCTGTCACTGCTGCGCAATTATGCCGATATTTTTAAAACACAGTTTAATGATAACCCTGAATCATTATTCGCTTTGCAGTGGGCACCCGGTGGCGCCTGGCTGGAAGGAAATATGTTACAGATCTATTCGCCCGGCGGCGCAGAAATATCTGCTAACGGTCAGCCTGGATGGTTCAATATCCGTCCTACCGTAGACCTGTATAAGTGTTACACCTCGCAGGATTCCGTCAGGCGTAAAGCCACTTTCATGCTGAAGGGGGATTATTATACGGAGCTGAATGCCGCCGGTGGTGGGTATCACTTTACCGGCGACTGCGGATTAAAAAAGCATATCATCGGGACGAACAAAGATAACAATGCCCCCACCATGACGCTGTCGTCCTCCACAGAACATAACGCCTTGCTAAGGCTGGCAGACGTATACCTCATTTATGCAGAAGCGGTGTTGGGTAATAATGCTGCTACCAGCAATGCCGAGGCGCTGCTTTATTTCAACAAAGTGCGGGAAAGGGCAGGCATAAATCCGGCTCCGTCGATAGACGCTGACAGCGTGCTCATAGAACGCAGGCTTGAACTGGCGGCAGAAGGGCAGTACTGGACAGACCTCGTGCGTTTGTCGTATTACAATCCTGTGAAGGCGATCAGCAAATTGAACGGGGAAGCGCGGGTAACGTTTTCCTACACTAATAATGTGGTCACGCCTGCCGATCCCTATGGTGTGATCACGCCTGCCACCATCCACAGCTTTTCTTTTCCGGTCCCTTCTTCCGAAGTGACGGCTAATCCTAAGCTGCTGGAGCCTCCGGTATCCTATTACTAACATGTAAAAATTATTCCAGTGAATAAATTGATCTCAAACTCAGTCAGCAGGTTGTTGTTATGGATGCTCGCCGGGGTGATGACACTGGTGCAGGCTGCCTGCAGGAAAGACCGAGACGGCAATGGCCCCCTGATCACACAGGTGAGAAATTATGCGGCCTCTCCCAATGATACGTTGTTGACGGCGGTGCAGCCGGGGCAATGGGTCGTATTGTCCGGCCAACACCTGCAGGGTGCCCTGGCGGTGACGTTCAACGGCGTGCCTGCCAGTATTAAAAGCGTCATGTTTTCTGATACCAGTGCCGTCATGCAGGTGCCGGAAGTAATACCTTTTCCGTCTGTTGCTGCTGAGAACCTGAATGTCATCCGGTATATCACGCCGAAGGGCACGGCTACCTTCTCTTTCAATATTGAGGCGCCACCGCCGGCCATCACCGGTGTTTCCAATGAAAATGCGCATGCGGGCGATTCTGTATACATATATGGCACCAATTTCTTTTTTACCAAACAGGTCACTTTTGCCGGCAAACCAATCCATGATTTCACGGCGACGGCCGATGGCACATCTATTGGGTTTATCCTGCCGCAGCTGGACCATAGCGGCAAAGTGGAAGTAGTCACAAAGTCCGGCGCAGATTCCACCCAATACAATGTCAACGACCTGGCCACCGGTATGCTCTGCAATTTCGATGATATTAATCCATTCGGTTGGGGTACGAACCTGGAAAGCACCGGTACAGACTTCCCCGGTAACAGCGGCACATATGCCGTGCTGAAAAACGGCGTGCTGGCCGGTGGCGACGGCACCTGGTGGGGCGATCAGCGCAGCATCAATACCAATGAGGTGCAATGGGTGCCGCATGACAGCCTGCAGGTGGCGATAGATCAATACGCACTGAAATTTGAGATCAACGTGCCGTCAGCCTGGAACGGCACGACCATCTACATCGTCAGAAATTACAGCAGGGACTATCTGGCGCGTTATGAACCGTGGCAGAGCGCCACGGGCACGGTTGCCAGCTATGTCACCAAAGGCTGGCGTACCGTGACCATTCCCTTTAGCAGTTTCCGATCGAACGATGGCAAAGGCGTGAGCGCCACGGACCTGACGACATTACTCACCAGCACCGGCGCAGGCCCCGTGAACATCCAGACCGCTAATTTTTCTGCTTCGCCTACCGCTACCGGGTTGTATGCCGCTATTGACAATATCCGGGTCGTCAAAATCAAATGATAGTTTCATGATAAAATCTGGTAAATGAAAAAAAGTATTTCGCTGTTATGGCTATTGGCGACACTAACGGTGTCGCAGGCTTTTTCCCAACAGGACCATCCCTTTTTCCCGGCTAAGCGCCTGATCACAACGGGTATTTATTATTATCCCGAACATTGGGACCCGGACCTGTGGGAGCGCGATATCAAAAGGATTTCGGAGATGGGTTTTGAATTTGTGCACCTCGCGGAGTTTGCGTGGAGCAAGATGGAACCGGAAGAAGGGAAGTTTGATTTTGTGTGGTTGGATAAAGTAATGGACCTCTGCGCAAAGTATCACCTGAAAGTAGTGATGTGTACGCCCTCGGCCACGCCGCCCGCCTGGCTACGCTACCAGTATCCCGAAACTTTTCAGATGAACAGCCAATATATCCGCGGCGAGCATGGCACCCGCGGCCTGGGATCGGTGGCAAGCCCGGTATACCGCCGCCTGGTGGAAACCATCGTCACTAAAATGGCGCAGCGGTATGGCAAAAATGAAAACGTGATAGGCTGGCAGCTGGATAATGAACCGGATGCAAAGCCCGATTTCAGCCCGGCTTCACAGGAGGCGTTCCGGCAATGGCTGAAAAATAAATATCACGCTATTGACACCTTGAACACGGTGTGGGGCAATGCCTTCTGGAGCCAGTGGTACAACAGTTTTGACCAGGTCTTCATTCCGAACGTGAACCTCGTTGGCTGGTGGGGCAGCAACCCGCATGCCGTGCTCGATTTCAAACGATATATGGCCGATGTGCAGGCGGAATACCTCGATTTTCAGGCGCGTACCTTACGTGTAAATATTTCACAACATCAGTTCATCACCACCAATTATACGGCCGTGTCTCCCGGCGCTGATCCACGGCGCACGAAGCAACTGGACTTTGCTACGTACACCGCTTACCCGAATGGCGGCACTAATAACATCGGCAAACAGGGATTCCGATTAGGTAACAGTAACGTGATCCTCTTCGCCGCCGAATATTATAAATCGGTGGGTGGTGTTAGCGGCGCCATGGAAATACAGCCGGGAACGGTGAACTGGGGCAACTTTACACCGTTACCATTGCCAGGTACAGTACGCATGTGGCTGTACCACATTTTTGCGGCTGGTGGAAAGCTGGCATGCTCTTATCGTTTCCGACAGATCAACTACGGCGCGGAACAGTATCATTCCGGTATTATGCTGACAGACGGAGTGACGCCGTCGCCGGGCGGCAACGACTATATGCAGTTCATGAAAGAAATGAACACGCTGCGCAAGGAAGCCGATGTCAAAGCGCCTTTACCGGAGAAGCTGGCGAAACGTTCTACCGCCATCCTCTGGAACCTGGAAAACTACTGGTCTTTTGATCAGCAGCGACAAACCCGGCAATGGGATTCCTGGAATTATCCGATCAAATTCCTGCAGATAGCCAAATCTTTCGGCGCGCCCACAGAGGTAGTTGCAGAAACAGCGGATCTCTCGAAATACAAATTTGTGATCGTACCGGCTTATGAATTGGTGGATAGTGGGTTGATAAAGAAATGGGAGACATATGCTGCTAATGGCGGCCATCTGATCATCACCTGCCGCACGGCGGCCAAAAACCGCGCAGGCTACCTCTGGGAGACCGGTTGGGCGGCTCCCTTATCAACGTTGATAGGCGCCCGTATCAATGCCTTCGATATGCTGCCCGACCAGTATTACGGAGACGTACAAACGAAATCCGGCCATTACAACTGGAACAACTGGGGAGATCTGCTGCAGCCGGATGCCAACACAGAAGCAGTGGCCGTCTACAATGATCAGTTTTATAAAGGCGCTGCCGCAGTGGTAAAACGAAAGCTTGGCAAAGGTTCTGTTACCTATATCGGCGTAGACACTGATGACGCGAAACTGGAAAGAGACGTGTTGCGGGATGTCTATACTGCGGCGGGGGCCACTACGGAAAATTACCCGCCGGGTGTGTTGGTCTACTGGCGGGACGGTTTTCATGTGGCGGTGAATTACGCCTCTGATGACTACACTATGAACATGAGCGCGGCTGCCCGCGTACTGATCGGAGAAAAGACCATAAAACCAGGTGGTGTGCTTGTCTGGAAAGAATAACCTGTTGAAAAAAAACGAAATGAAAAAATACTGGTATGTGATGGCTGCGGCGTTCTTACTCACTACAGCAACAGCCACTGCACAAAGAGACCATCATCAGGATCGGGCAATAAATGTTGACCTCAGAAAAACAGCCGGACCGCTGCCCGCCATGCTCAATGCATGTGTGGGCGCAGGCCGTGCTGCCGAAGGACTTCGTGCCGACTGGCAGCAGCAGCTGGCTTATGTCAAAAAGGAATGTGGCTTCCGGTATATCCGCATGCATGGACTGTTAAACGATGAAATGGCCGTCTACAGTGAAGACGAAAAAGGCAATCCGCAATACAACTACATGTATGTGGACGCACTGTTCGATTTCCTTCATAGTATCGGGATGAAGCCTTTTGTGGAACTGGGTTTTATGCCCACAGCACTGGCCAGCGGGCCTAAGACCATCTTCTGGTGGCGCGGCAATGTGACACCACTGCGGGACTATCAAAAATGGGAAAAACTGATTCGAAACCTGGTGGCCCATTTTACAGAGCGGTACGGTGAAGAGGAAGTGAAGAGCTGGTACTTTGAAGTATGGAACGAGCCTAACCTGGACGGTTTCTGGGCCGGCAGCCAGGCAGACTATTTTAAGCTGTATACACATGCTGCAAACGGTATAAAAAAAGTCAATCCCGCTTATCGTGTAGGCGGTCCCGGTACCGCAGGAGCAGCGTGGGAGCCCGAAATGATCGACTATTGTTATCAAAACAAAGTGCCGCTCGATTTTATCAGCACGCATGCCTATGGCGTAAAACAAGGATACCTCGATGAATTTGGCCATTCCGGTACCGTGCTGGATAAAAATCCCGCGAGTGTCAGCGGAGATGTGTTACAGTCAAGAGCAGAGATCGAAGCTTCGAAAATGCCGGGACTGGAACTGCATTATACCGAATGGAGCGCGTCCTACACGCCGGCAGATCCTATCCATGACAGTTATCATGAAGCGGCCTATGTGCTGCAAAAATTAAAGCAGGTGGGCCATGCGGCCAACTCTATGTCGTATTGGGTCTTTACGGACATCTTTGAAGAGCCGGGGCCGCGGTTCACACCCTTCCATGGCGGTTTCGGCATGCTCACTATCCAGGGGATCAACAAGCCGGTATTTTACGCTTATCAATTGCTGAATCGGTTGGGCAGTACGGAACTGGCCAACAAAGACGCTTCATCATGGGTATGCCGCGATAACACCGGAAACGTACAGGCGTTGGTGTGGGATTTCACGAACACGCATCCGGGGGATTCCGTGCATAATCAACGGTATTATGTCCGCGATCTTCCATCTAAAGCAAAGGGAAAACTGCAATTGAATATTGCGGGCATGGCCGCAGGGCAGTATGCTGTGGAGCTGTATAAAGTGGGCTACAATTGCAACGACGCCTATACGACGTACCTGTCACTGGGCAGGCCGGCACAGCTGAATAAACAACAGTTGGAACTGATAAAGCAGCAGAACAACGGGGCGCCGGTGTCGCGCACCATCATCTCCATTAATGAAAAAACACCTTTCACGGAAACAATTGATATCCGCGAAAATGATGTCTTCCTAATCAATATCCTCAAACTTTAACCGTTTTTTTATGCTACGTACAAATGTTCAACACTGTATTAAGCGTTGCATGCGCATAGCGGTGCAACTGCTGCTATTCCTTTTTACGGGCCTGCAGCTGTCCGCTCAATTGCCTACGGCGCAATTTATTGCCGGCAAGATGAAGGTAGGGTGGAACCTGGGCAACACGCTGGAAGCCATTTGCGGAGAGAATGCGTGGGGCGGCGCCGTTACGCAAGCCACCATCGACGCCGTGAAAGCATCCGGCTTTAATACCATCCGGCTGCCGGTTGCCTGGGACTGCCACAGTACCAACGGCGTGATAGATCCGGCGTGGATGGCCCGCGTAAAAGAAGTGGTAGATTATTGCATGCGGGATAGCCTGTACGTCATGATCAACATCCACTGGGACAATGGCTGGCTGGAAAATAACATTACGCCGGCCGCGCAGGCACAGGTGAATGCCAAACAGCAGAACTATTGGACGCAGATCGCCAATACTTTTAAGAACTACAATGAACATCTGTTGTTTGCCAGCGCCAATGAACCTGCTGTTGACGATGCCACGGGCATGTCGGTACTGTTGTCTTATCATCAGACATTTGTCAATGCCGTGCGGGCCACCGGTGGTAACAACAGCTCCCGTACCCTGATCATTCAGGGGCCGAGCACGAACATCGATAAGACGAATACCCTGATGAACACGCTGCCTGCTGATCCTATTGCCAACAGGTTGATGATGGAAGTACACTACTACGATCCTTCCCAGTTCGCTCTCATCACGCAGGACGAATCATGGGGCAAAATGTTCTACTATTGGGGCGCTAACTACCATTCCACTACAGACACCTACCGGAACGCCACCTGGGGAGAGGAGAGCTATATGGACACAGAGCTGAATCTTATGAAAGCAAAGTTCATCGATAAAGGGATACCCGTGATCATCGGGGAATTTGCCGCTATCAAAAGAACGCTCAGTCCTCCTTCCGACCAGGCGCTGCACGATGCCTCCCGGTGGCACTTCTACGATTACCTCGTGCGTGCTGCAAGGGCCAGGGGACTTATTCCCATCTGCTGGGACATCAATAAACAGATGTACGACCGCGCCACCGGGACGGTGCTGGACCAGGAAACAATCTCCACTATCATGCAGGCCGCCGGCAATACGCCCGGGTATGTGAGACTGGTGAACCGCGCCACCGGCCTGCTGGCAGACGGTATGTACAGAAGTACCAATGGCGCTAACACCGGGCAGTGGAGCAATAGCGGCAGCGATGCACAGCAGTGGGTTGTGGAAGCGGCCGACGGTTATATCAGGCTGAAGAACCGGGCCACCGGACTGTATCTCGATGGGATGGGAAGAACACCGGACGGCGCTGTGGCCGGTCAGTGGAGCTTCAGCACCAGCTACAACCAGCAATGGAAGCTGGAAGTGACAGGCAGTTATATCAAACTAAAGAACCGTGCCTCAGGGCTGTACCTGGATGGACTTGGGCAAACAGCTAATGGTGCTGACCTGGCGCAGTGGTCAGGCAGCAGCAGCTACAACCAGCAATGGACAATGACGGGCGTGGCATTGGCGGGAGCGCTGACCGCAACAACTGCAGCTGCAGGGTTATCCGGTCCGTCCACGAAGGAACTGAACGTATACCCGAATCCGTTTACCACTACCTTCAGTGTTAAGGCAGATAAACAGGATAAAATAGAACGTATTACCATTATCGATGCCTCCGGGAAAACGGTGGAAGTAAAAGTACATCCATCGGCTTCAGACCTTTTGTCGATGGGAGCAGCACTGAAAACAGGCGCTTATGTAATAGAAGCAAAGGGGAGAGGCTGGACAAAAAAATGCAAGGTGGTCAAGATCGTTCAGTAGCAATGAGCTTCAGCGTTTCCGGTACTCCCGGAGTACCGGAAACGCCTTGTACTTATAAGAACTTTTGGAGTTTGCGCTGAAAGAAATCCGCATTTTCGGCGATACTGTTCATCGCGTTGCCGGTGCGGAAGTTGCCGCCCTGCTCGAGGAAATAATACTGCATGCCCGCCATACTGTAATCCGGCAGGATTTTCGTATAGTCGATGGCGCCTTTGCCTAATTCAGTATAGTCCTCCGTTGTACGGTCCATGTCTTTAATATGCCACATCACAAAACGCCCCGGTTGTTGTTTGAAAAATTCAATCGGCTGTTTTTTTGCGGCGCGTACTACCCAGTACATGTCCATTTGTAATTTTACCAGTTCAGGATCTGTTTCCCGCATGATGATCTGGTAGCCGTTGATGCCGCCATGGTCCGTAAATTCGAAATCATGGTTGTGATAAGCAAACCCGAGACCGGCTTTCTTTACCCGCGCGCCAATGATGTTGAGCCTGGAGGCCAGTAGTTTAAACTTGTCAATGCTCCTGTCTTCCGGCGCCAGCCATGGCCAGGTAATATACTTTTGGTTCAGCCGCCCGGCACCTGCTATACATTGATCCACGTAGGAGAGGAGTTCTGTTTCCGGTGCGTTCAGGTATTTGAACAGATCATAGTGGCCACTGGCGGTAGTAAGTCCGTTGTCCTTCAACAGCTGGTTGAAGTCTTTCGCGCTGCGGCCATAGTAGCCAATTTGCGCCGGGTCGAATCCGTACGTTTCCACATCCTGGTATCCCAGGCTGGCTACTTTTTTAAGCGTACCGGCAACATCTTTTTCCATGGCTTCGCGGATGGTATACAGTTGCAGGCCCATTTTAAACCGGGGTTTGGCTAGTGAGGCCAAGGCAGAAGAAGAAATAAGGGCCGCCGCGGCCGCCATACCCGACCGGGCGAGGAAATTTCGCCGGTTGATGGAGTCCAATTTCATAGATAACAGATTAGGTTTATTAAAAATAAAACTAAATAACTGTTTAGTTGACAAATTATTTTGTAATGGAGAAAGAAAGTTCAGCATGCTTATCCTGTTCGTTAAAACGTTTGTCTTAACTGTATAGTGTTGTGCTCTGTGTGTTTGTTTTTTGATGTGGAAAAATAATTGTATAAATGACATTTTTTAGTTTTATTGCAAAGAGATAAAATTCCACGGCAAGTTAAAACAGACACACCTCCGCTTTTCCATATACGGTCGTTTAAAAATCAGATAATATCATTGACATGAAAAAATGGATACTATTGCTGCTGGGCCTGGTCGCCAGCAGAGGAATGTTATGTGCGCAACAATTAACTGTACCATCTCCCAACGGGAAAATAACGGTGGCGCTTTATTCCAAACAAACAACAGATGATGGTGAATGGTGCCTCCATGCCACTTACAATACTAACGGAAAATCATCGGTGGTCATTCCTCAGATTGAGCTGGGCTTAATCCGCAGCGATCAGGAATTTTCAAAGCATTTAAAATTTCTGAAGGCAGGAAAGCCACTGCTGATCAATGAAAGCTACACTGTCCCGCACGGAAAGAAGTCGGTTTGCACTAACCAGGCCAACGAAGTGGTGGCCACTTTTGAAAATCCGGCTAAGGAAAAACTCCAGGTGATCATCCGGGTGTACAATGATGGTATTGCTTTTCGTTATGAATTCCCGGAAAAGAAAGGAACGTTTACGGTGAAAGACGAATTGACGGCCTATTCCATTCCGTCGGGCGCCATGCGCTGGATGGAAAAATGGAACACGGCCAATGAAGGCTTTTATACCGCCATGAAAGATGATAAGGTGCTGAAACAGGAATGGTGCTACCCCGCGCTTTTTCAGTCGGAGGATAAATCCTGTTGGTTCCTGCTGCATGAAGCGGACGTGGACCGCCAATACTGCGGCACCAAGCTCAGTAACACCGAAGACCCGTCCAGGTACAAAATCACCTTCCCCGACCCCCGCGACGGCAAGGGACTTGGCGCTGCCACACCAGTGATCACCCTGCCCTGGAAATCGCCCTGGCGGGTGATTGTCATGGGCAGCCTGTCGGACATCGTGGCGTCTACGCTCGTAGACGATGTGTCGTCCCCTTCAGTCATTAAAAATACCGGCTGGATAAAACCCGGCGTGGCGTCGTGGAATTATTGGTCCAACAACCACGGCACCCGGGATTATAAAATTGTCTGCAACTTCACCGATCTGGCAGCGACCATGAACTGGCCTTATACATTGTTCGATTGGGAATGGGACGCCATGGATAATGGCGGCCATCTGGAAGACGCTGTCAAATATGCGTTGTCCAAAGGAGTGAAGCCACTGATGTGGTACAATTCGGGAGGGCCGCATACGGATGTGTCCTCAACGCCACGCGACCGGATGCTGACGCATGAAAGCAGGATGGCTGAATTTGCCAAATTAAAACAGCTGGGCGTGGCAGGCGTTAAAATCGACTTTTTTGAAAGTGAGAAACAGGACATGATCAAATATTACCTGGATATCCTGGAAGATGCCGCCCGTGCTGAAATGATGGTGTATTTTCACGGATGCATTGTGCCGCGGGGCTGGGCAAGGACTTATCCTAACCTCATGACTCATGAGGCGGTGCGCGGCGCAGAATGGTACAACTATGGCATCGATTTTACCATGGCGGCGCCTGAACATAACGCGGTCCTTCCTTTTACAAGAAACGTGGTGGGCGCTATGGACTATACGCCGGTGACGTTCACCAACTCACAGTTCCCGCATATCACGTCATACGGCCACGAACTGGCCCTAAGCGTATTGTTCGAATCCGGTATTCAGCATATGGCCGACAGACCGGAGGGCTATCAGGACTTGCCCGACGTGGCCCGGTCTTTTCTGAAAACAGTGCCCGCTGCCTGGGATGATACCAAACTGCTGGACGGATACCCCGGACAGGAGGTGATCATGGCCCGGCGAAAAGCAGATACCTGGTATATCGGAGGGATCAGCGCCGGCCAATGGGCGAAAAAGAAAACAATCAGGTTCAACTTCCTGAAAGAAAATACAAAGTACAGATTGACATTAATAACAGACGGCGTGCACGACAAAACTTTTACTACCCAATACAGTGTGATCGACAACAACAGCACCGTGGAAGTAAAGCTGCTCCGCTCCGGAGGTTTTGCCGCCACGATCGTGCCCATGCCATAATCATCTGCTATCTATCATTTAACGGAAACAAAGGCTGACCTTTAAGGTCAGCCTTTGTTGTGCCAACATCGCCTGACGCTGAAAACCAGCGGATTGCAACATATGATACCCCAAATTGTAACATCCGTTACCCCTCACATTCCCCTACATTAACCAACTTTACGGCATTAATCCACGTAAGACTTTCACCACGTTATGAAAAGGACGATAACTGTCGCTTGGCTTTTGCTTATGCTTGTTTACCACGTTTCAATGGCAGGCACGCCGTTTTATTTACAAACAAAAGATGGGGTCACCGTTTATACAGACCCCTCTTTTACCGGTACTTCCAACACTGTCAGATTGTATGTGATCACCGATGATATTATCAGGGTAGTGGCCGCGCCGGGAAAAGAGCTAAGACCTGTTCAAAGCCTGATGAGGATTGATGCAGGCAAACCGGCGCCCGAATGGAAACTGACTGCTTCCCAGGATGCTGTTACGCTGAAAACGAAAAAGCTAACGGTGACGGTGGGCTTAAAAACAGGCACTGTTTCTTTTCTGGATGCCAAAGGCGAAAAAATCCTGGCAGAGAAATCAACAGGCGGACGGACTTTCAGGCCCACTACTTTTGATGGACAGCCGTATTATCAGCTGACCCAACAATTTGAAGGGGCGGAGGGCGAAGGCTGGTACGGCCTGGGCCAACACCAGGACGGCATATATAATTACAAAGGACAGCAGGTTAATTTTTTCCAGAACAATACAGAGGTGGCCATCCCCTTTCTGGTCTCCCATAAAAACTATGGTATACTCTGGGATAACTATTCGCTAACAACAGCCGGAGATATACGGCCGCTGTATCCGTTGTCCGCTTTACAGCTTTTCTCCAAAAATGATGAAGAAGGATGGCTGACCGCCACTTATGCCAATGATGCCCGTCATCCACAACAGGTTATTACCACCCGGGCAGAATCAGCGATTAATATGGAGTTTTTGGGAGACTCAAAAGTTGTGCTTCCGCAGGCGTTCACTCCGGCCACTGGCATGGCATCATGGGAAGGAAGTCTGGCCAGTCATGTTTCCGGGCTGCATCAACTGCGGTTTACCTTCGGTGGCACGCTGAAAGTATGGCTCAACGGAAAACTGGTACTGGACCACTGGCGCAAGGCATGGAATCCGGCACCGGCGTTGGTGCCGGTCAACTTCGAAAAAGGGGTGAAGGTAGCTGTCAGAATAGAATGGACACCCGAAAGCCCCGAGTCCTATTTGTCGTTGAAATGGCAGGCGCCTCTGTCTAAAGAAGAGCGGCGTTGTTTTGGCTTTTCTTCTGAAGCAGGTCATCAGGTAGATTATTATTTCGTGCATGGCGGCAATATCGACGAGGTGATAGCCGGCTATCGGGAACTAACCGGCAAAGCGCCGATTGTTCCTAAATGGGCCATGGGTTTCTGGCAAAGCCGCGAGCGGTATAAAACACAGGAGGAGGTCCTGTCTACGGTAGATCAGTTCCGTAAAAAGAACATACCGCTCGACAATATCGTGCTGGACTGGAGCTATTGGAAAGAAACTGCCTGGGGAAGCCAGGAGTTTGACGCCGCCAGGTTCCCGTCGCCCGACAGCATGATCGATGTATTACACAAAAAGTACCACACGCAGATCATGATATCGGTATGGCCTAAGTTTTATAAAGACATCCCCGCCTATCATGAATTTGATAAAAAAGGATGGCTGTATAAAAGAAATATTGCGGATGAACAACGGGACTGGATCGGTAAGGGATATGTCTCTACATTTTACGACGCTTTTAATGAAGATGCCCGTAAAGGCTTCTGGGACCTGATCAATCAAAAGCTGTATACCAAAGGGATCGATGCCTGGTGGATGGACGCAAGCGAACCGGATGTCCTGTCCAACGTAAGCCCTGAAAAAAGAAAGCTGCAGATGACGCCTACCGCGTTAGGTCCTGCGGCGGAATACGTGAATGCCTATCCGCTGCAAAACGCCAAAGGTATCTATGAAGGACAGCGACATACCGACCCCGACAAAAGGGTGTTTCTCCTGACGCGCTCAGGCTTCGGCGGCTCACAGCGTTACGCAGCAGCTATCTGGAGCGGCGATATCGGCGCCACCTGGCGGGATATGCAAACGCAGATAACGGCGGGCATCAACTTCTCCCTGTCGGGTCTTCCTTACTGGACCATGGACATCGGCGGATTTGTGGTGCCGGCGAAATTTGAAAAACCGGATGCGGAAAATCTGGAGGAATGGCGGGAGCTGTGTACCCGCTGGACTCAGTTCGGCGCATTTGTGCCGCTGTTCCGCTCACACGGACAGTTCCCTTACCGCGAAATCTTTAACACCGCCCCGGAAGATCATCCGGCTTACGAAAGCTTTTTGTATTACGACAAACTCCGGTACCGCCTGTTGCCTTACAGTTACTCACTGGCCGGCGCAGCCTACCATGAAAATTATACGATCATGCGCGGACTGGTCATGGACTTCGCGAAGGACACCACCGTACTGAACATAGGAGACCAGTTTATGTTCGGCCCTTCCTTGTTGGTTAACCCCGTTTATCAATACAAACAACGCAGCAGGGAGGTATATCTGCCTGCCGGGCAAGGCTGGTACGACGTATATACCGGCGCCTGGAATGCAGGCGGTAAAAGGATCTCCGCCGATGCACCTTATGGCCGCATGCCGCTGTATGCGAGGGAAGGCGCCATCATTCCCGTAGGCCCCGCGCTGCAATACACCGCTGAAAAACCGGCCGATACCATCACATTGTATGTTTACGCCGGTAAGAATGGCAATTTCCGGTTGTATGAAGATGACGGCAGCTCCTACAATTACGAGAAAGGACAGTTTACCATTATTCCACTTGACTACGATGAAAATACAAAGACATTAACGATCGGCGACCGTAAAGGCGCCTACAACGGTATGCTGCAGCAACGCATATTCCGGATTGTCCGGGTGAGCGCTGCCACGCCCAAACCGCTGGACCCGGACGGTAAAGCCGATCAGGAAATACGTTATGAAGGGAAAAAAATGACCATCAAAATATAAGCGCAGGTTTTATCAACTACCAAAATCCAAATGCCCGACGTTATGAAAAAATCTAAAAAAGATACCCGACAGCTGCTGCTGTATGCATGGCTGACTGTCATATTATTCATAAGCCATTCCGTGATGGCACAAACGCACCAGGTGACGGGACGGATCACCTCCCGGGGTACCGCCGCATCGGTGGCAGGTGCGTCGGTGACCATAAAAGGGACTACCAAAGGCGCTGTTACCGATAATGGCGGATTCTTTAAAATAGAAGCTGCTCCCGGCGCCGTGCTGGTGGTCACCTCTGTCGGTTATGTGCCGCAGGAAGTAACGGTGGCCGGCAACGAAGTAAACGTGCAACTGCTGGCGTCGGTCACGCAGATTGAAGACCTCGTCGTGATCGGTTATGGTGTGCAAAAGAAGAAACTCGTTACCGGCGCCAACTTACAGGTAAAAGGAGATGATCTTCAGAAACAAAGTACGACCAACGCTCTACAGGCCTTACAGGGACAGGCGCCCGGCGTACAGCTTACCAGCAATTCCGGACAGCCCGGCGCCGCTATGAACGTAGTGATCAGGGGGAAAGGCACCGTGGGCAACTTCGCCCCGTTGTACATTGTTGATGGTGTACAAACCAGCGATATTACCTACCTCAATCCCGCAGATATTGCCTCTATCGATGTGCTGAAAGATGCCGCGTCTGCTGCCATCTATGGTTCACAGGCGGCCAACGGTGTGATCCTCGTCACCACCCGCACAGGAAAAGCCAACCAGAAAACGCAGGTCACCCTGGATGTTTTTTATGGCCTCCAGAACGTAGCCCGTAAAGCAAAGCTGCTCAATGCAAAGGAATATGCGGCCATCATGAATGAAGCGGCCGTCAACTCCGGTAAAGCACCGTATTTCACCAACGATGTGATCGACAACCTGCCGGTAAATACCAACTGGATGGACGAGATGTTTAAAAAGAACGTGCCTACCCAGAACTATGTGCTCGGCATACAGGGCGGCAGCGCCAGCTCCGTATATTCGATGTCGTTAGGTTATACCAGCCAGGGCGGTATCGTAGGCGGCGCTGCTATTTCCAACCTGGAACGTTACACTTTCCGCATCAATTCCGAACATAAGTTATACAAAGACATCGTCAAAGCCGGGGAACACCTGACATTCAATTATCAGAACACCTATGGCATCGGGGTAGGGAACCTGTACAACAACTCGCTGCGCGGAGCCTATACCGCCAGCCCGTTCCTGCCCATGTATGACAGCGATGGCAATTTCTTCTCCTCCGATAAAATTGGATGGTACCCCGGAAAACCCGATCGCGCCTGGAACAACGGAGAGTCCAATCCCTATGCGGTGATGTATTATTCCAACCAGAGCCGCAACAGCAGCCAGGGCCTCTTTGGTGATGTGTACCTGCAGGCAGAACCCATTAAAGGGCTGAAATTCCGCACCAGCCTGGGATTGAATTATTACGCCAATCAAAGCCATGGCTTCACGCCGGTATACCACCTTTCTATCTACTCCTTCAATGACACCTCCAGGGTAACACAGTCCATGGGCAGCGGCCAGACCATACAGTTCGACAACTCCCTGAGCTATGATTTCAGCCTTGGCAATGATCATAGCTTCAGCGTGATGGCGGGAACTTCGGCACTGAAAGCCACCGGCGTCAGTATGACCGGCAACAACCGTGACCTGCGCATTGCCGATTTATGGCATGCCTATCTTTCCGTGGCACAAAATGTTACCAAAGGCGCACCGTATATGAGCCTGAGCGGTGGCCCGTTCACCAACGCGCTGGCTTCTTACTTCGGAAGGTTGCAATACAACTACCGCGAGAAATATCTCTTAAACCTTACTTTCCGTGCTGATGGCTCTTCCCGCTTCGCACCGGAAAACCGCTGGGGTTATTTCCCTTCCGTATCAGCAGGATGGGTGATGTCCAAAGAAGGATTTATGGAGAACATCCACTGGCTGGATTTCTTCAAACTGCGCGCCAGCTGGGGCCAGGTGGGCAACCAGAACGTGGCGGCCTATCAGTACCTGTCGCCCATCACTTTCAGTAATGCCGCTTATAACTTCGGACCGGTGGAAGGTGTCAACACACAGGGCGCTTATCCCAACCGGCTCGCCAATCCCAACGTAAAATGGGAGACATCTGAACAGACCAATATCGGCTTTGACGCTTCGCTGATGAAAAATCTGAGCGTGACATTTGAATACTATGTCAAAAAAACGAAGGACTGGCTGATCAGCGCGCCGATACTGGCCACTGCCGGCGCTGATGCACCGCTGATCAATGGCGGCGATGTAAGCAATACCGGTGTGGAGCTCGGACTTTCCTATCAGAACAGCATCGGCAAATCTTTCAACTATACCATCGGCGTCAATGGCGCTTACAATAAAAATAAAATAGGCAACATCCCCACAAACGATCATATCATCCACGGTAGCACCAATACCTTGTATGAAAATGCGCTCGAATTCTACAGAGCGGCAAATGGTTTGCCGATCGGGTATTTCTGGGGACTGAAAACGGCCGGTATCTTCCAGACGGAAGCTGAAGTGAACGACTACAAAGGCAAGGCCGGCAAGCCTATCCAGCCCGATGCCAAACCCGGCGATGTGCGTTTTGAGGACCTCAACGGCGACGGCGTGATCGATGCCAACGATAAAACCATGATCGGCGACCCGAACCCTCACTTCACCTTCGGTTTCAACATAGCGCTGGATTATAAAGGATTTGACTTACAGGTACAGGCATCCGGTGTGGCCGGCAATAAAATAGTGCAGTCATGGCGGGGCCAGTCGAGCGCGCTGGGCAACTATTCCACCGCTATCCTCGATCGCTGGCACGGCCCCGGTTCTTCCAATAAAATGCCCAGGGTAACAGAAGATAACCGCAACTGGACACAGTTCTCCGATCTGTACATCCATGATGGCAGCTTCCTGCGCATCAATACCATCACGCTGGGATATGATTTCTCCAGACTGGTGTCCCGTAATTACCTGGGCAAACTGCGTGTATACGCTTCCGTACTCAACGCCTTCACCTTTACGAAATATAATGGCATGGACCCTGAGATTGGCTACAATGAAGGTTTCTCCACGGGCGTGGACCTCGGTTATTATCCAAGACCCAGAACAGTCATGATAGGTGCTAATCTCCGCTTCTAACCAAAATCAAACACGAAGATGAAAAAGTTACGCATATATACGCTGCTCCTGGCGCTCTTATCAACGGCGGCGTGCAGCAAAAGTTTTCTCGATACCGAGGATGTGACCACCGCAACAGAACAGAACTTCTATAAAACGCCCAACGACGCTTTTAAAGCGCTGGTAGGCGTATACGATGGGCTGCAAACGGTGTGGAACGGCGGCGTTTCACTGCCCATAGCATCGGAAATACTGTCTGACAACGCTTTCGGCGGTACCGGTGCCGCAGATGGATTCGGTTATCAGATGATCGACGAGTTTGATAAACTTCGTTCCCCTTCTGATCAAAGCATCTTTGGCGATAACTGGAGCGCCTATTACAAAGCCATCTACCGCGCCAATATGCTGCTGACGCATCTGGACCAGGTGGATTGGAAAGGCAGCGAAAACCAGCGTGCTGTATATGAGTCCGAAGCGAGATTTATACGCGCTTACCTGTATTTTGATATGGTAAGGTTATGGGGAAATATACCGCTGCTGTCAAAACCTACTACCGACAATGTTCCGCAGGCCAGCCCGGACAGCGTGTACAAGCTCATTACAGACGACCTGGTATTTGCGGCCAACAATCTCCCTGCGGTGAATTATGCCAGCCAGCCTGTCGCCACCCACGGCAGGGTCACCAAATGGGCAGCGGCATCGCTGATTGGACGCGTGTATCTCTATTATACCGGCTATTATGGCAAGACAGACCTCGTAGGCACCGTGTCCAGACAACAGGCATTGGCTTACCTCGAAAATGTGATCACCAACGGCGGCTTTGGGCTGATAGAGAAATTTGGCAACCTGTGGCCGGCAGCATCGCTCGATGATTATGTGGGAGAAGATAACAAGGAGACAATATTTGCTATTAAATACACTTTTACCAGTGATTACAACGGGAATGCAGATGGCAACTATTGGATGGTGATGAATGGCCTCCGTGGCCAGAGTGTTTTTCCGTATGGTATGGGATGGGGCGGTAGTCCGGTGAATGCAAGGCTTTGGAACGCCTATGCGGCCAACGATACCAGAAGAAAGGCCACTATGATATCCATTGCGGATGAAGGGCTGGCTTTTACGAACAGTAAAGACCAAAGGGAATACACCGGCTATTATATGAAAAAGTACACCCCATTGGTAGATGCTGCCGGCAACAGCCTGGCGGTGAAAATGGGCGGCACCAATTTTATGATAGGGCAGTATCAGGACTATGTGTCCATCCGTTATGCAGACGTATTGCTGATGGCAGCAGAACTGGGCTCTCCCAATGCGCAGTTGTATTTCGACGACGTGCGCAAACGCGCTTTCGGGGATAGCTTTGTGCAGTTGCCCGTCAATCAGGCTAATATCATCAATGAAAGACGGCTGGAATTTGCGGGAGAAGGTATTCGTTACTGGGACCTGCTACGTCAGGGCATCGCAGCCGCCGCAGCCGCCATTGCTGAAACAACCACGGTGAAAAACGGCGATGTGAGCACCACGAAGACCATTCAGGCCGCAAAGATCACTGAAACAAAAGGACTGTCACAAATTCCCTATTCCCAGGTGACCCTGTCAAATGGCGTGTTAAAACAAAATGCAGGCTGGTGATCATCTCCCAAAACATACAACTATGCACAAGCTGTCATATCTAAGGCCAGCAGTATTGCTGTTGCTCATCGTTATATCCACTATACTCTCCTGTAAGAAGAAAGAATACAGTCTGCCGCCACTGTCTGATAAGTCGGCCATTAACATGGAAGTAAAACAGGACCTGACGGTAGATCCAGGAGGCAACACCCTTTACTTCATCAATCATACCAGCGAAATCATACCTGTGTGGGACTACGGCACGGGCAGGTCCAGCCGGCAAACAGATACCATTCACTTTGCCTTCAGAGGCGACTATGTGATCAGGCGTTCTGCAGTGACCGGCGGTGGTATCGTGCAGCTGGATTCCATTACCGTTCATGTCACCGCCGATAATCTGAATTATGTCAACGACCCGTTGTGGAATGCGCTGACCGGTGGCGTAGGCCAGGAAAAAACGTGGGTGCTGGATATAAATACCACCGCGTTCGACGGCCCGCTTTTCTTTTATGGTACCGATAATGGCTGGGGGGGTGATTGTATGAAGACCGGCGGCGACTGCTGGTCGTGGGCGCCCAAATATGCCGACAACGCCTGGCTGATGCCGGCAGGCGATTATGGTACCATGACGTTTAGCCTGAAGGGCGGCCCGTTTGTGAAAGTAGTACATACGCAGGTGCCCTCCAGAGGAACAGAAAACGGGACTTATTATCTGGATGTCAATACAAAAAGGCTCACGATGACAGACGCCACGCCCATCCATGATGCCGGCCGCGACGCCTGCGTGTCAGCCTGGGGCAATATCCGGTTGATTTCATTAACAGAAAAGACCATGCAGCTGGGCGTCCTGAGAACATCGTGTGACGGACCTGCGCTGATGGTATATAACTATGTTGCCAAACAATAGCGATTTACTCGTACCAGCTTAGATGTATGATGAAAAAATTATTTTTTTGGATGATACTGGGTTGCCTTCTGGGCTCCGGTGTCATCGCGCAGATAAGGATGCCCAAAGTATTTGGCGATAGTATGGTGTTACAGCGTGAGCAGCCCATCCCGGTGTGGGGATGGGCTGTACCCGGAACAACAATAACGGGCACGCTGGGAACAGCACAGGTGAAAACGCTGACCAGTAAAGACGGGAAATGGATGCTCCGTTTTCCTGCCCGCAAAGCCGGCGGACCTTATACGTTAAAAATATCCGGTGGGGGAGCTGAGGTGGCATGTAAAAATGTATTGATCGGTGATGTCTGGCTGGCATCGGGGCAATCCAACATGGAGTGGCAGGTAAAAGACGCAAAGGACGCAAAGAAAGAAATAGCTGTGTCCAATTGGCCTCAGATACGTTTTTTGGTGGTGGAACACAATAAAAGCCTGATGCCGCAGCAGGACATTGCGGACGGGAAGTGGAAAGCCTGTGATACCGCCCATACGGGACGGTTCTCGGCGGTGGCATACTACTTCGCGCGCAGGATTCATCAGGAACAGGGCGTTCCGGTAGGAATTATCCAGAGCACGTGGGGTGGTACGCCGGTAGAAGCGTGGACAGGAAAGGAAGGGCTGCTGGCATTACCGGTGGCGAAACAGCGGATACTGGCCAATGACACCCTGACGACAGCCGATTTTGTACAGGACAGCATTGACGGGTTACGGTTCTGGGATATGGTATATCATCCGCAAAACAATGCTGATCATGACGTACCGGCAGCGGCATTTGATGATGCTTCCTGGTCGCAGGTCAATATGCCCGCGCTGGTAGCGGATTTCGGAGGGCCCTATGAAGGAGTGGTGTGGATGCGAAAAAAAATCGTCCTGCCTGCGTCCTTTAAGAACGAAGCCCTGACAGTGGAGTTGGGACATCCTGAAATGAACTATTCCCTCTATGTCAACGGACATGAAATCTGTAAGACGGTATGGAACGCCAGCTTGTCCCATCGTTATAGCATTCCCGCAGCTTTGCTGAAGGCAGGGGAGAACGTTATCGCGCTCCGGATAGCCATGCTATGGGGCGGAGGTGGACTGAATCCGCCGGCAGACAGCATTTACCTGACAGATGGCATTACCCGGATTTCGCTGGCCGGGCCATGGCGGTATAAAAAAGACCTGGAATCTCCGTTGCCGGCCATTCGCAATTATCATTGTTATCCCGCGATGTTGTTCAACGCCATGATTCATCCGCTTGTTCCCTATGCGATCAAAGGAGTGATCTGGTACCAGGGAGAAGCCAATGAAAATGCCGGTTTCGACTACCGGCAGCTGTTCCCGGGGCTGATCAATGATTGGCGGCAGCGCTGGCAGCAGGGGGCTTTCCCTTTTCTGTATGTGCAGCTGGCCAACTATAAAAAAATGCAACCGGCGCCTTCAGAGAGTGGATGGGCGGAGGTAAGAGAGGCCCAGGCGATGACATTGTCGCTGCCTAACACCGGTATGGCCTGCACTATCGACATTGGAGAAGCAGATAATATTCATCCGGCCAATAAACAGGAGGTGGGCCGCCGACTGGCGCTGGTAGCGGGCAAGCAGGTGTATCATCAAAAGGGCATTGTGTCCGGACCTGCTTTTGCCGGCTTTAAGATCACTGCTCATCGCGTCCGTATCCGTTTTGCAGATACCGGCACAGGCCTTTCCACCCGCGATGGCAAAGCAGTGACAGGTTTTGCCGTTGCGGGCGCTGACAAACATTTTTATTGGGCCACTGCGGTCATCGAAGGAAACGAAGTGGTCGTCTATTCAGATCAGGTACCAACGCCAACGGCTGTACGTTATGCCTGGGCAGACAACCCGGTTTGTAACCTGGTCAACTCCGCCGGCCTTCCGGCAGTGCCCTTCAGGACAGACAGCCGGGAAGGCACCACGCCACCGTAATGGCTTAATTATCTGCTTCCTTTTTACGCATCGTATATTGTGACGGGAGCACTTTAAACTCCTCTTTAAAAAGCTTCGAGAACTGTTTAGGATTGTTGAATCCTACCTTATAGGCAATCTCCGCGACTGTCATACCGCTTTTCTCCAGCAGCTGCGCAGCGCGTTTCAGCCGGATGGAGCGGATGAACTCCAGCGGGGATTTGCCGGTAAGCGCCAGAATTTTCCGGTAAAGTGTTACCCGGTTCATATGCATGGCCGTACTGAAATCCTCTACGGAAAAATCAGGATTGTCCATTTGTTTTTCAATAACGTCCAGCGCCTGCTGGAGGAAGGTTTCATCCACGGAGGTGACCGTTATCTCTGCCGGGTTCACTTCAATCTGTTTCTGGAATCGTTTCTGTAACAACTTCTGCTGGGCCAGCAGGTTTTTAATTCTCGAATCCAGTATCTCAAAAGTAAACGGTTTGGTGATATAGTCGTTTGCGCCGGCTGAAAAAGCCTGTAGCTGCCTGCCTTCATCACCTACGGCAGTGAGGAGGATAACGGGGATATGTGCTGTCTCCGTTTCTGTTCTGATATTTTTAACCAGATCGATACCGTCCGACAACGGCATCATGATATCGCTGACCACCAGATCGGGGTTGCACTGCCTCACTTTTTCCCAGCCTTCTTTGCCGTTGGTGGCTTCTTCCACATGATAACGGCCTCTCAGGTTGTCTTTCAGGTAAAAACGCAGGTCCTCGTTGTCTTCCACGACGAGGATGGTTTTCATTTTGCCATTTTTCCGTGTTTCTTCCGACAGCATTTGGGTGGCATCTTCTGCTGTGACCAGCGGCGTCGTATTACGCATGGCGGAGTCGTAAATTTTTTTTGCCGGAATGCGGACAGTGAAGCAGGTGCCGCTACCGGGCGTACTTTTCACGGTGATCACCCCCTGGTGAAGTTTTACAAACTCTTTTGTGATGGCCAGTCCTATGCCGGTGCCCTGGTTGGCCATATCTGCCGGCACATCGGTCTGGAAGAAACGTTCAAAGATTTTCTGTTGCTGGTTGTCGGGGATGCCGATGCCGGTATCTGCTATTTCTATCACCAGCGTGGCGTCATCTTCATTCGCAGAAGGCTGTTCGCAGGATAGTTGCAGCGTAACAGCCCCGTTGTCCGGCGTATATTTGAAAGCGTTGGACAGCAGGTTAAACAGGATCTTTTCAATCTTGTCTTTATCAAAATATATTTCAAGATTGTCGATAGCAGTGGAAAAGTGAAACGAGATGTTCTTTTTCTCCGCGATGTCCGTAAAAGAGTGACTGATGTCCCGGATAAACTGTACAATGTCTCCCATGGCCAGGTGCAGCCGGATGGCCTGCACTTCCATTTTTCTGAAATCAAGCAGTTGGTTGACGAGGTTCAGCAGCCTTTTGGCATTGCGGAGCACCAGGCCTAACTGCTTTTGTTGTGTTTCATCGCGGGTGTTTCTGATGATGGAGTCCAGTGGGGAGATGATCAGGCTCAGTGGCGTGCGCAGTTCGTGGCTGACGTTGGTGAAGAATTTTGTTTTGACCTGTTCTATGGCATGGGCCCTTTCCGTTTCGCGGCGCTGCTGTTCTACTTCATACCGCATGCGGATCCTGTCCAGCGTAATGCGCCGTGCCAGCAGAAGCAGGCCGGCCGTGATCAGCAGGTATATCGCAAAGGCAAAGGGTGTTCGCCAGAAGGGCGGCTCCACGTGGACCGCCAATGTTATCGGCTCGCTCCACGAACCATCGTTGTTGAGTGCTTTGACCTTAAAGGTATAATTCCCGGGGTCAAGGTTGGTGTAGGTGGCCTTGCGTTGGTCGCCGTCTGCATAGAGCCAGTCGGTGTTAAATCCTTCCAGCGTGTAGGCGTAACGGTAGTGTGCCTTCCGCCCATAGTCCAGCGATGCGAACTCGATAGAGAAAACGTTCTCCCGGTATTTCAGGTTGATACGCTTTTGCCTGGAGAGGGACTGCTCCAATACAACGCGACCATTCACCGTTTCTCCCGGTTTAATAGTATTGTTCAGTATCTGAAGGCTGGTGAATATCAGTTTGGAGTTATCAACTGTTTGCCGTGACTGGTTGGTATTGATGATATTAAAGCCGGACGGGCCGCCGAAAACGAGCTCGCCTGCGTTGGTTTTGAGCGCGGCGTTTTCATTGAATTCGCGGTTCTGCAGGTTGTTGGCCTCATCGTAGCCGGCCACCGACAGCGACACACAGTTGTCTTTCTGGTGGAGCGTAGCGCTGCAAAGTCCGCTGGGAGTGGACAGCCACAGCCTATGCGCGTCGTCTTCCAGCACGTTGAGGATGATATTGTCCGGAAGACCATCGGCCATGGTAAACAGCTCAAAGTCGCCTGTTTGTTCGTTGAACAGGTTCAGTCCTTCATGGGTGCCTATCCATATCCTGCCTTTACTGTCTTCCAGAAAACAGATGACATTATTGCTGCTCAGGCTTTTGAGGGCGCTGGTGTGACGGTAGGTGGCGACAGGTTTTCTTTCGCGGGAGAAAACCATGATCCCGTAGGTAGTGCCTGTCCATAAATTGCCTTTGCGGTCTTCCATCAGTGCGGAGATGTAATTGGACGACTGGTTGCCCGACCGCTCCCGGTAGAAATGCTGAAAGTGGCCTGTATGGCGGTCAAACAAGTCCAGTCCGGAGGCCCAGGTACCTATCCACAGGCGTTGATCTTTGTCTTCATAGATCTCCCACACTTTATCATCGGCCAGGGATGATGTGTCCTGGTCGTTGTGCCGGTAGCGGGTGAATTTTTTACCGTCGAAGCTGTTGAGTCCTCCGAAGTAGGTGCCTATCCAGAGAATGTCCTGGTGATCGAGCCAGAGGCTGACGATGACATTGTTGCTGAGGCTGTTGGGATTGCTGGGGTCATGCTGGTACTGCCGGAAGGTATTGTTTTTCCGGTCGAAGTAGATAAGCCCGCCGCCATTGGTACCCATCCAGAGGTTGCCCTGCTTATCTTCCACAAAGCGGTTCACATCATCATAGGGGAGGCTTTGGGGATCTGCATCCTGATGGTGATAGTGTGGAAACCGGAGGATGTTGCTGTTGAAATAATTCACGCCTTGTTTGTAGGTGCCGGCCCACAGGATGCCCCTGTCATCTTTATACAGGGTATTGATGCTGTTCTGGCTCAGGCTCTGAGGGTTTTTAGGGTCATTGAGCAGGTAGCTGGTATGGAACGCCTTCTTTTTATCGATGAGCGTGATGCCGCCATGGTCGGTTGCTATCCATATCATGCCGTTGTTGTCCTGCACGATCTGGCTGACGAGGCTGGATGGCAGTCTGGACGGGGCGGAGTTTTCGTTGAAGGGCCTGATGGAATTGTCCTGCGGATGGAAAACGCTGGCACCGTAGGCAAAACTCCAGAGCCATATATCGTCGTCGCTATCAATGAAAAGATTGGTAGGATGATGGCCTTTAGCCTGCTGTTGCAGCGCGGTGCGCGTGGAAACAATTTTACCTGAGGAGATGTCGTATTCCTGTAAGATATCGTTCTGGTAGAGCAGCCATAATTTACCGGCGGCTGTTTCCCGTACGGCGATGATCTTGTCTACAGGGTTGATGGTAATTTTTTTAGCCTGTTTGTTGACATACAGCAACAGGCTGCCGTTCTCATAAAGAAACCAGTATCTTCCGTTATTTCCTTTGGTGATGCTGTACACAGCGCCGTCGGGCAGGCCAATGGATTTCAGATAAGTACCATAATTGATGTGGAAGCTTTCCGTATAGGTGTCGTAGATGCAGGGGCCGCCTTTGGTCGCCACCCAGATTTTCTCATCCGGAAGTTCATACAGTGAAAGCACATAATTGTCTGTCAGCGAGCTGCTATCGTTCTGCCGGTTGCGCAGCACCTTACAGGTATGGCCATCATAGCGGTTAAGCCCCGATACTGTACCAAACCAGAGATAACCTTCTGTGTCTTTGAGGATGGCCGTCACCTGGTTATGAGACAAACCGTTATAGATATCCAGTTTGGAAAAGCTGTAGTTGGCTACCTGTGCAAAAACCTGAAAAGGTGATGCCAGCATTGCCAGGAAAAGGAAAATGCGCATCATAACGTGTTGAACTTATTTATTGTTGCAGCATAGGAATGCCATGGGAACATCCTGCCTGAAAGAGTGCAACGAAGTGACAGCTGATTCTGACTGTGTGAATACCTGGCCAACTAAAAACCTGCTAAAAACGTCATCCCGGCCCTTATGGGGGCCCGGGAGTCGTAAGTTAAATATAATTGTAGTAGTGACAAATAAATATTTTGGGGATATTGACACATCCAATTGCCGTAAATAAATATTTTTTGGTATCAACAGGCAGGTACTTGTTGCCATACGAGTTTCTACTGACACATGCGTATTTATACTGATTCTTGTAAGAAAGTCGGTCCGAAGCTTTTGTTTTTTATTAAAATATAATTGTTTTGCTATCCGAAATATCACCGCATCGCTACAATTGCTTTCGGGAGTTGATACAGGTAACCATGCCATAATAATTATTAATACAACAATGATCACAGAAGAATTAAAAGCGCTTCTGGCCAATAACCCCATGCCAGATACTCTTGCGCCTGCAGACAGGCGCAGAGTATACCGCGGCAGTACTGCCGTTGTTAACTTCCTGCTGACTTCAAAGGAAACCAATAATGCACTTTCCATTATAGATGGTACCGCCAGGAAAGGCGGCGAGCCACCCAGGCATGTGCACGAACATGAAGATGAAACGTTTATTATCAAAGAGGGAGAGATAGATTTTTACATTGGCGATCAGGTAATACACGCTAAAGCCGGCGATACCGTATTTGCCCCCAGGAGGGTGCCACATCATTTTGTGGTAAAAAGCGACTACGTGAAAAACCTGATCGTCATGACACCCGGCGCCTTTGATCAATATTTCTGGTACCTGTCTGTTCCCTATGGTGCGGAAAAAACATCAGCGCCACAGCCACTGACGCCCGAAGAGATGAAGAAATGGAAAGATCTGGTAAAGCTTTTCGGCGTGGACTTTTTATAGCGAACTTTCCAGGGTGAATATGTTTCACTCAAACCGGTTCAGAAACGAGTTGGCCTGATCAACAAAGAGCTCCGGATACTGGAAAAGAGACCCGTGTGCGGCATCAGGATAGTAGGTCAGGACCGCATGCGGGATCTGTGAAAAGAGTTCCAGAGACGACGCACTATCCATCATTTCGTCGTTGCTCCCCTGAATGATCAGCACAGGCTGAGTTATCTTTGAAAGATCGATCGTTACCGGGTCAGTACCCCAGCGGGTAAGCGCTGTAATTTGCGCCTGAATAGCGGCCGGGGTGGTTTCACTGTCCCGGTCTTGTTGTCGTTCCATTAAACGTTGCAATGCAGCACCCAGCTTAGCCCTGCTCTTTTCGGAGCGGGTGGCGAAAATGGAAAGGAAGATTTCCATCGGTGCGAGCTGGAATGCTTTGTTGACTAGTTGTGGGAAGCCATGCAATGCCTTTGCGCCCTGCGGCGCGGTGCCAACGAGGATGATTTTACGTACAAGTGCCGGCATGGCTACGGCGATGCTTTGTGCAATAAAGCCGCCCAATGAAAAACCCAGTAAGTCACATTGTGAGATGCCCAGCGCGGTAATTATTTTGATGGCATCGACAGTCATATCCTGCACGTTATCAGGAGTGATACCACCCGAATTGCCGATGCCGGTATTATCAATGGTGATCACCTGCCTTTCCAGCGCAAGGCCGCCAATAATCATGGGGTCCCAGTTGTCAAGCGTTCCGGTAAAATGTTGCAGGCAGACAATAGGAACGCCTGTTTGTTTACCGATGGATCGATAAGCATACTGTACTCCGGCGAGGTCGATATATCGGGTTGGAGCACCTACATAGTCCAAAACTTCTTTACTCATAACACATTTTTTTAGGATCATTTGAATTATAAACCCGCTCGTCATCGTTCAACAGGGAAGCGGCGGTGATGTGATGACAAAAATATCACCGGAAGCGGCCGCAAGTCAAGCAGCAATGTGGTAAAACGGACCAAACGAATTTCAAAGCAGGCAATATCAGACCTGAAACCTCCGGGTCCATGAATGCTGATACCTGGCTTTGCTGAGCGCCGCGATAAAGGGCGCCATGGCTATATTAAAATGGGGCATGATATCATCATGCCCCATTTTGCTTTTATATTGTTTGTAGCCGCTGTCGAAAAGGGTATTATCTGTTATCAAGCCAGTGCAGGAATTCACTGACTTTTTCCTTTGAAACGATTAGTTTTTCTCTTACTGATATCACCAGGTTCACCAGGAGCTTTCTGGCAAAGTAAAGTTCTACTTCCTTTATTGCGCTAAAGTTAATAATGTACTGTCTGTTTAGTCTATAAAATTGTTTTTTAGATAACAGGTGCTGTATTTCATCCAGCGAATAATTTACAAAGTATTCCTGTTTATCAAAAGACATGATCATGGTCGAATTATACTTAATGTAGAAGAAGGCAATATTGTCCGTCGCCACGTTTGAGTATTTGTTGTTTTTGAAAACGAGGAAGCTCTCTTTGCCGCTCTGGGCGCCGAGTTTGGCCAGTAGTTCATTGAGCAATGGGAGAGAGGACTGCCGGAAGGAGTTTGTGTGCTCCGCTGCTGTGCCTTCAGCCGGGACATCGGTTTCGTCGGGAACGAATGAAGCCAGCGACGCTAATGCGTGCGTTGAATCATAACTGTGTAAGGTAGCTTGGCGTTTCATGTAACGGGTTTTTGTAAAAATTTTCAGCTATTATGGGGGAATCGGAAAACCAAACACGGTGCGATACCCGCAAATGGTTACGGACTAATAATTGGAGTGGCAGGAGCCATATCCTGCCACTGCGAAATAAAATGGTAACATCTCCTGGTAAATCATGTCTGGCACACACCCTTGGTTAAAATTTCCAAAAAACGGGGACTGAAAAATGAAACAGTATGTAGTCGATATTTCAACGACATCTCATAGTGCGGCGGTGCGCTGATGATCTGTGCTCTGCGCGAGGGATTCCCATTCTTCTACCTCTTTGGTGATCCGGGCTATTTTCTCCCGGATATTTTTTACCGCATCTCTTCCGATCGGCAGGTGCAAAGGCGCATGATCACTGGCCACCAGTTGAATGATCACGTCGGCGAGCTTCTTGGGGTCTCCGGGTTGATTACCATGAAAATGTTCCATGTGACCGCTGATCATGCCGACGGTATCCTGGTAGGCTTCCAGTACCAGGGCGGAACGCTGGTAAGAATCCGTTGATACGAAATCAGTAGTAAACAATCCCGGCGCAACTGCGGTAACTTTTATACCAAGCGGCGCCAGTTCAGTGGCAAGTCCTTCAGACAGGCCTTCCACGGCGTATTTTGTTGCACCATACACGCCAAAACCAGGCGTATTGTTGAGGTAACCAAACAGGGAGGAGATATTGATGATATGCCCGGATGCCTGTTTGCGTAATTGTGGCAGCGCAGCCCTTGTCACATGAAGCAGACCAAATACATTGGTGTCAAATTGTTTCCTGACCTCTTCCGCAGATGCTTCTTCTGTTGCCGCCAGCAGACCATACCCTGCGTTATTGACCAGCACATCAATGCGCCCAAACCGGTCGATGGCTGCCTGTATACCGGCCTGTACATCTTTTTCATGGGTGACGTCGAGCGTTACAATAAGTGCCTGGTCTCCGCCCCCGAGTTGATCCGCCAGTTGTGCAGCATTCTTTCTGACTGTTCCTACTACCTGGTCTCCATTGGCCAGTGCGGCTTTGGCTATTTCAAATCCAAAACCTTTGGAGACACCTGTTATAAACCAAACTTTGTTTTTCATCATGGTAATTTTTAATGTTTTGATAGATGTTTTTTGTTTTCCTATAGCGTTGAACTGATATTGATCAGCATTCCGCATTTATCGATTTTCAATTATTATTCTAAGAAATATGACCGATCGGTCATATTCTTGGCAAAAAAAATAGCTGCTATCGTCCCTGGTCATTTATTAATTGCTTCAAAAAGTTTGTTACAATCCTTACTTTGTTATTATTACCTGCAACGCGTGAAATTATTACGCCTCCTTCAATGGTAGCAAGCATAAGGGTTGCAAACTCTTTATAGTTCCAGTCGGACTTAAATTCTCCGGATTTAATGCCTTGCCGGATAATATCAGCAATCATCTTTTGTGTATATTCAAATGCCTGGTGTATCTGTTGATTCACCGCAGGATTGGTATCATCAGCCTCTGTACCAAAATTGACCATGGGACAACCACCGGGTACGGGAGGATTCAATACATCGGTCAACACATCTATAAATGCAAAGAGCTTTTCCCTGGCTGTTTTCACTTTGCCGGTGGCTGCGCTCACTTTTGTTTCCAGGAGTTGCAGGTTGTACTGCACGACAGCCTGGGCTAATTGCTCTTTATCTTTAAAATGCACATAGAGCGCACCTTTGGAGAGTTTTGTCACCTCCATGATATCGCTCATGGCCGTTGCCTCAATTCCCTTGATATTGAAGACCGGCGCCGCTCGTTCGATGATGAATTGCCGTGTCTCTTCTCCTTTTGACATCTTCGATAAATTATGATACAAATATAATGACCGATCGGTCATTTTTTGCACTTCAGCATTCGTTTAACAAAATTTTGACAATTCCCCTCTGCCGAGCCTGATGGCGCAGGCATTCCCAAATGCGCTTCACGATTCAAAAAGCCTGCCTCGCGGCCTATTTGGTCTGCCTAAGCAGCTTCCCGATTGTCTGGGGGAGCGCTCCAACATTACCTTCGACAAAGTATCGCACTGAAGTGATATTAGAGGTAGGCCTCATTTCCTGACAGGGAAATAACCGGTACAAATATCACTTCCTGAGTGCCCCACTATTTAAAAATTAATATAGCCATGAATGATTTACTAAAAACAACCGTCGATGCGCACGGTGGATTGGAAACCTGGAACAAATTCCGGAAAATCTCTGCAAGAATTGTCTGTGGAGGTGTTACATGGGCGATGAAGCAACAGCCTGGTATAATGGATGACCTGTATGTTACCTCCGATACCCGGCGGGAGTTTACTTCGCATTACCCTTTTATAAACAGCGACTGGCATACGTCTTTTGAGCCGGGGCGTGTAGCTATTGAGAACAGCCGGGGTGAGGTGGTGGAGGAGCTGCTGGATCCACGGTCATCTTTTACAGGCCATACAGTAGAAACTCCCTGGACGCGGTTACAGCTGGCCTACTTTGCCGGGTACGCTATGTGGACTTACTTTAACGCGCCATTCAATTTCGCAGGAGACAACTATGAGGCGAAAGAGCTGGTACCCTGGAAAGACGGACAAGAGACATTCCGACGCCTGCGGGTGACCTTCCCGAAGGAAATAGCCTCACACGGGGCGGTACAGACTTTTTACATCGATGATGCAGGACTGATCAGACGACACGACTACGACGTAGACATCTTAGGAGGATCAGGCGCCGCGCATTTTTTATCTAATTACGTCGATGTTCAGGGTATTAAAGTGGCCACCAAACGGAGCGTGTATGTTAGGCAGGAAGACAATTCCCCACTGGTGCCGGAGCCACTGCTGGTATCAGTGGACCTGCGTGAAATCACCCTGGAATAACATTGCGGTTTTCGGACCGGTCATAAAGGAGCGGTGATCCGGGAAGGTCTACATCTTGTGCAGTTAAAAATCAGCGGATAATGTCGTCTCTCTCCAGGTCACCATCTCCGCGGCCATTTGTTGTAACTTGCCTGATGCGCGGGTATAGGCATCTGCACCCAGATAGAGGTGCAGTGGAGGGTTTTCGCTTTCGGATACGCGAATCAATATTGCTGAAGCACGTTCCGGATCACCTGGTTGTTTGCCATCGACAGCCAGATACCGGGCCTGCGTTTCTTTGACGGCCAGGTATCCTTCAATTTGGCTCCGTGTGTACGCGAGCGAATCTTTGGTGAGGAACCCGGTACGAAACCCGGAAGGCTCCACTACAGTAACATGGATGCCAAATTCTTCCACGTCCAGCGCCAGTACCTCTGAGAAAGCTGCAACAGCCGCCTTGGTGGCGGAATAAACTGACCACCCCGGTGCGCCCGCGAACCCCGCCACGGAACCTATATTGATGATGTGACCTGAACGCTGTTCCCTTAATACGGGTAGTATATTTTTGGTCACATTGATAGTAGCCATCACATTCACGTCAAAAATTTTCCGTATGTCTTCTTCAGTGGTCTCTTCGACTGTTGCCGCCAGACCATACCCGGCGTTATTTACCACCACGTCGATCCGGCCGAATGATTCCAGCGTCCGGGTCACAGACTCCTCTATGCAGTCAGTGTTCCCCAGATCTACTGTAAGTGGCAGAAAGCGTTCGTGATCAGTAATGGCAACGGCATCTTTTAACAGCTGTGCATTGCGTGAGGTGGCAGCCACACGGTAGCCTCCTGCCAACAGTTTCTTAACAAGCGTTAAACCCAGTCCCTGCGATGCACCGGTAACATACCATACTTTTGAGTGAATCATGCTGCTAATTTTTTGTGGTGGATGAATAAAAGGTATTCGTTTCCTCCACCAATGCACGCATCAGTTCACCTGCCTTTCTGTGTTTTAACAGCGGCGCTATTTGTCCGCCCCAAAAAAATACCATATCCCATTTTTCCTTCTCCAGGGAAGCTTTTCTCAAAGGGGACATCAATTGCGTCTGTAAAGGAAATGGCAGAAACTGCCCTGCGGTGTCCTGTAATGCTTTGGTGATTCGATTACTGATGCCTCTGCCCAGCCTGCCGGTGAAAGCACGTGTAAGCGAGGTGTATTTTGCGTGGTCGGAAAAAAGCATTTCCCTGTGACTGGGTGGCGCTCCGGATTCATCGCAGGCCAGAAATGCGGTACCTATCTGCACAGCATCTGCTCCCAGTGTTAACGCCGCAGCGATGCCTTTGCCGGTAGCGATACCTCCTGCGGCGATTACCGGAACCTTTACTTTTTCCCGGATTAATTGTAAAAGCACAAAACTGCCCATGGTCGATGATTCGGCAGAGGCCAGGAAGGAAGGGCGGTGGCCACCCGCCTCAAAACCTGAAGCAATGATCATATCGGTTCCCGTGGCTTCCAGGGCTATGGCTTCATCCGGTGTGGTAGCAGCACCTGCTGTGATAATACCCCGCCTGCGACATTCTTCCAGGATTTCCGGCGAAAGCGTGCCGAACATGTAGCTGAAAACTTTCGGACGCAAATCCAACACTAGCTGTAATTGATTTTCAAATCTTGAATGGAAAGGAGCTGGCTTTTCCGGCAGGGGCAATCCGGCTTCATCAAAATAAGGTTTGAACAGCGCCGCTGTTTGCTGAAAATATTCATCGGTGATAGTGCCGTCCGCGTTAGGGACATCGGTGTCCGATACCCAGAGGTTTAGGTTATAACCTTTATTGGTGGCGGACTTTATTTGCCGGTCTATTTCAATAATCTCCTGCGGCGTATTCGAATAGGCTCCATATCCACCTAATCCACCCGCATTGGAGATCGTGGCAACCAGGTCAACCGATGAAAGATTTCCGCCAAAAGGGCCTTGAAAAACGGGATAATCAATCCCAAGAAGTTTTGTTACTGCTGTATCGTTCCACATAATTTAATCACTTTATTGTCTTACCTATCATCTGTCTTTCATCAAATATGACCATTTATACCTGATGTGTAGTTTGTTTCAATGCGTACCTCCGTCGTGATAATCACTTTTATCTTTTACCGGGAGGACTCACTATTTTGCATTTTCTGCGACGTCGCTGATCATTTTATTAACGATAAGCCAGTGGCCGTTTATTTTGTGAAAAGACAAGTACTCCTGATAAATGAAATCGTACATCTTCACCTTCACTTCAGCCACCGCGATAGAATTGGTAACACGTACATTCAATACTTCGCCTTTGAAAGATTTGCCGGAATCTTTAGGACTTTGCCTGCCTGCCACGCCGGTTAAATATTCGTCCAGTGTTTTCGCGTAAGGCTGGCCTTTTACATCTCCGAAAAGAAGTGTGCCGGAATGATAGATCCTCCGAAGCCTGGCGGTATCACCGGTATAGATACCTGTAAAGTAATCGTTCTCCAGCAGCTGTGATATCAGTTGTGCATCTTTCTGTGCTGTTTCCATTGTATTGTAGTTTTGACAATACAAAGTAACAACGCGGAAGGAAGTATATTACGTGACCTATATCACATTCTTATGGTTATTATACAAACGGCTGAGCGTCTCCCTGGAAACGCCCAGATAAGCGGCGATAAGATGCTTGGGAACAATACTATAAAGCTGGGGGTATAACTGCATCAGCTCTTCGTAACGGGTCTTGGCGTCGTTGTTCATAAAGGACAGCAATCTTTTTTGTGCCGCCACATAACCCCGGTTGGTACGCCAGCGGAAAAAATGGCCCACCTGGGGAATTTCGCGGCATAGCTTTTCCCGGTCGTCGTTTGACAGACTCAGTAATTCGGCATCTGTGATACAATCAACGTTAACAGTTGCCCTGGTGCCTGAATACAACGCCTGGTAATCGGAAGCCCACCATGTAGGCATGGCAAACTGGAGAATATACATTTTAACATCATCGTTGATGAAGAATGTTTTCAGACAACCCGAAACAACAAAGTACTCGCAATCTACCTTGTCTCCTTCTCTTATCACCATTTGTCCTTTCCTGAAAGAAATGGGTTTAAAGTGAGCATAAAAGCGTTCAAATTCATTCTCCGTGAGGGAAGCCAATTTAGCCACATGGGCCTGTAAAAGCGTAGCAGTATCCATAGTATATAAAGATACTCTTTTCCGGAATTGAATCGTTTTAGTCAGCTAAAGGCCGCATACGGGAAGTATACATGATTTGATTTTTTATGCTAAAATAACCTCTTCTGCTAGTTGAGCGGTGAGTGTTACCTTTAACTCAAAATCATTGTAGATAAGTGTATCGCCCAGGTCTTTGAAGAAATTGCCGGAGCGGAAGCGGATGCCAAACAGGGTACGGTCAACAATGATGGTCGCGGTGGCAGTAAGTGAGTCTTCGTTGAGCTGCAGCTGCGTCTCAAACCTGACGGTATTTGTAATACCTTTCATAGTGAGGTTCCCTTCCACATGGTTACCCTCCACGCTGGTGAGTTCAAAATAGGCTTCAGGATATTGCTCAATACCGAAAAAGTCGTCGGAAGCGAGGTGACCGGCAAACTGCGTATTGGCAGCCGGATCGGTAATGTCTAGTATTTTGATGGAGGTGGTATCGATCGTGAACGCGCCCCCGGAAAGTTGACCGTTCTGCAGAAGCAGCGTACCATCTTTCAGGGCGATGGTGCCATTATGGGCGCCTGTTACTTTGCGGCCTACCCAATCAATGTTGCTTTGTGCAACGACGAGCTGAAATTTTTGCTGTTTCATTTTTGTGGTTTATTAATACCGCAAAGTAACAGCAGCAGCGGAAGCCGATTGCGTGACATACATCACATTTTATCATCGGGAGGAAACGTGTTGACGCTGCATCTGATTGATCAATATTTGATGGGTAAGAAGGTCATCTCCATATAAAGTTGATCTTTGCAGAAGACGTGTGAGTGACTTTAGTTCGTTACCAATTCAAAATATTGGTACTTTTAATTACTTGTCATCCTTTTTGAAATGCTACGGAAAGGCTGCTTATGATTAAAAGAAACGGCTATGGATACTTATCAGCTACAGTTGGAAACAGGTAATTACATCATCCGTCAACTCCTGGAAACGGAAGCTCAGCTGTATAAAAAAATTCGTTTAGAAGCTATTTATACAGAGCCAACGATGTTTCGATGCACTACGCCTGCGGAGTCTGAACTGACAGATGCTGAATGGGAGGAACGGGTAAGGCACCCAAGGGCAATTTTTGGACTTTTTAAGGACGATGAATTGATTGGAATGACCAGTATATTGTTGTTAAACGAAGAAGAAGCTTATTTGGGTCAATCGTTTATCCGCAACGAATACAGAGGTATAGGACTTTCTTCACTTTTTTACAGGATAAGATTTGCATGGGCATCGAAGTGGGCCCTGAAACGGTTGACCATAAGTCATCGTGAGAGTAACAATATCTCCAAAGCCGCCATCCGGCGTGCCGGATTCAGCTACAGTTACCGGGAGTCTGTCAACTGGCTTGATGGTACTACGGAAGATGTGATCTATTATATGTTGGAATTGTAATCCTGGCAATATTACAAACCAGTATATACTTCGCTCTTATGTGGCGCCCCGGGGAAGTATCTGTTTGGGGGGCCACATAAGAGCGAAGTTTTCATATTTATCCGGGTTACTGTTGCTTACCTGGTATGGTAATATCCTCCGAAATATTTTACAGGCGACCAGGCTGGAAGTATGTCTGGGAGCTGTGGTGCCATGCTGCTATATTTACCGGTACCAAATACCACGCTACCATCTACCACGGTTAATACAGCGGATATATTTTTTATCTCATCTTCCGGTACGGTAAAATAGTCTGCGCTGAGCAGGGCGAAATCTGCGAGGTTGCCGGGGGCGATCCTGCCTTTTTCATGCTCATTGTGCTCAAACCAGGCGGCGCCGAGGGTATATAATCTGAGCGCCTCTGCCCGGGTCAAACGATTGTTTTTGGCCAGTATTTCCGAACCTGATACAGACTTGCCGGAAACGGTCCAGCCAATGCCGATCCAGGGGTTGTAGGAAGAAGCCCTGAAGCCATCTGTGGTCATCGCCAATGGGATGCCGCTGTTCACGAGGCTTCGCAGGAGAGGTGTCTGTAGGGCCTTCCCGGCGCCGTACGTCTTCACGAAGGCATCTCCGTGCAATGCCATTTTATCGTCGAGGGCAATGCCGCCCCCCAGTTTTTTTACCCGTTCTATATTTTCCGGGCTGATAGTCTCCGCATGTTCGATACTCCAGCGTAGCCCGTCAAGCGGTGTTTGCCGGTTTATTTTTTCCAATGCGTCCAGGAAGGGGGAGATGTTTTCATTATAGCTGATATGCATCCGGAAGGGAATCCTCCTTTTTACCAGTTGGTTTACATCTTCTTCGATGTAATGGCGCATAGTGTCTGCATTGATAACTACAGCCGGTTCATCGAAATTTTCATAGTCGTGCAGTGCTACCCTCAGCAGTTCGCCGGCGCCTTCATACTCGTGGCCATGTACCATGGTGGGGTGAATATTCTCCCCGGGGCTTATGGGAGCAATCTTTGTGATGGCTTTAATGTCTGCTTCTACCATCGAGCTGCCATCAGCCCCTGCTGACTGCAGGTCGATGAACGGAAAACGAATGTTCAGTCGATTGTTCCGGATCAATGCCTGCAGCGGTGCGTGTGATGCGGGATAGCCTTTGATGCTGCCCCCGTCATTCACCGAGGTGATCCCGAAACGGTTCAGATCGTTGATCACGTACGCCATGGAGTTCACCTGCTCTTCAGGCGAAGGCTGGGGTACCATGTTCTCCAGGGCCAGGAAAATAAAAGCATAGCCAACGATCACGCCTGTGTATTGTCCCTTCTTGTCTTTTTCAAGCACGGTGCCCGGTACCATCGGGAACTTCGGGGTACCCAATCCCATGGCCTTCATGGCTGGCTTATTTAAAAAGGCTCTGTTATAGGCATACTGCACAATAAGCGGTCTGTTGGGCACTGCCTTGTTCAGTTCTTCCACCGTCGGGTGCCGGTTTTCTCTGAACTGATAAGGCGACCAGCCACCAATAACTTTCACCCATTGTCCTTCCGGCGTCCTTTGGGCCTGCTCTGCCAGCATCTCGAGTGCCAGCTTCAGCGTAGGTACGCCATCCCACCTTATATTGTAATTATAATTGCTTTCATTGAGCACGTGTAGATGAACGTCATTGAGCCCCGGTATCAGGCGGCGGCCGGCAGCATCAATCAGCCGGGTATTGTTGTCTTTCAGACTAAGGATCTCGGCGTCTTGTCCCACTGCATATATCCTTCCTCTTTTTACCGCCAGGGCGGATGCTTCCGGTTGGGCCAGGTTCTGGGTGGTGATTTTGGCATTAAATACGATCATGTCGGCGCCGATAAGCGGTGGGCCGGATTGGACGTTTACAGTAATGACGAATAACGTTGCTATTATTAAAGCGGCTGCTTTTTTCATTGCTTTTGGATTTTGATACAAAGGATATTTGCGTGTCTTTATGGTTTTATCTGTTTTCTGAGCTATATCATCAGGCTTGCTGTTCATACCTGATTTTACCATACTTGCCATGATGAAAATCGCTATAGGCGGTGGAAATCTCCTGCTGCGTATTCATGACAAATGGGCCTTGTGCTACGATCGGCTCTGTGTAGGTAGCGCCGCCAAAGAAAATGATATCAATGGGCGCGTTTGAATGATTCCGGCTTTCGATGGTACCGGAACTTTTATCAAAAAGCAGGAACTCGCCTTGGCTGAACTTAGTGTCATTGATTGTTGCTTCGTTGACCAGGAAAGCGGCATATTCTATACCTTTTTCGTCGTGCAGCAGGAACGTCTTTCCCGGTTCCAGGTGGAGATGATAAATGAACTGGTCCAGGTAAACAGGGATTTTGGAGGTGTACTGTCTATAGGTGCCGGTAACTGCTTTTAGCCATCCTGCATGATCCTCCAGTTCCTTTACAGGGATTTCCCCGGCCTGTACGGGAACGTAATCGGGCTTTTCGGCCTTGTTTTTAGCGGGCAGGTTCACCCAGAACTGAAATCCGTGTGTAAGGCCATTATTGGTCTGAGGATCTGGATTTATTACCTCGTCATGGATGATGCCGGTCCCTGCCTTCATCCATTGGGCACCACCGGAATATACTTTGGCGTGATGGCCGTTGCTGTCAAAATGGTCAGCTTCTCCGTTCAGTACATAGGTTAATGTAGCAATCCCCCGGTGAGGATGGGCGCCGCTCCCGTTCACTGCTTTGCGGGGTTCGTCAGCAGCGTGCTGCACAGGCGGCACATAGTCCAGGAATACAAAAGGGCCTACGGCCTTCACATAGTGGTTAGGAAGGATGCGATAGATTTCATAATCGCCTACGTCGGCCCGGCGGCCCTGCGATGTGAATGTGATCTTCTTTTTCATAGCATTTTGTTTTGATGTCAGTAGTTGTGTTGACAATGCAAAAATGCTATGAACAGGAGGCTGAAAGCGATGATAAATGCTGCAAAATAACGTTGACATTTGTCAACGACCTGTTTGGGAGAGGCTGTCTTTATTTTTTGCCGCTTTGGCTGCGTACCCTGCTAAGGGTTTCTTTGGCGACGCCAAGGTAGGAAGCTATGATATGCTGCGGAAAACGCTGCAGGAAATCAGGGTATCTTTCTACCAGGTCTGCATAGCGTTGTTCCAGCGGGAGGCTATTGGATGCACTAAGCCTTTTCATGTTGGCGAAAGCGTGCTTTTCGTCCAGCTTTCTGCTCATTTCATGCAGTGCCGGAATGGAATTGAACTCAGCCAGCCTGGCCTGGGTGATCGTCAGAATGTCTGTGTCTTCCCAGGCATCTATGTTATACACCGTGGGAGTAAGCATTATAAAGCTTTCACGGTCTCCTGCCCACCAGTCCTCCACATACAGACTCAACACATGCTCGCTGCCCTTGTCGTCAACACTATACATACGCATGGCCCCCTTTACGATAAATCCCATATACTTGCATACCTCGCCTTCCTGTAAAAAGTATTGTTTCTTCCGTATTTTTTTGGGTACAAAAATATCCTTAATAATTTTGACTTCCTCTTCGTTGAGCGGCTGGGTGGCGTGGGCGTTGATATATGAGATAAGTTTTTCGTACATTAGTTTATAGGTTGTTACCGCACAAGATACGTTATTTGACACCGTAACGATGGAAAAAATGATCAAAATACCCAGCCAGGTGATCAATGCTGACACGGCACAAAACAGCCTGGCTATTGATGGATGTCCCCTGATAGAGCAATGTCTGCTGACTGCCGAAGAAAAAGGTATAATGTTCCTGGAAGAGCATGTGCTGCTTTTTGTGTTGCGGGGCAGTGTTTCATTGACGCTGGGGACACGGACGTATACGGTCGGTAAAAATGAAATGACCTTGCTGAAGAAAACAACGGCCGTTCAGTATGAAAAAAGGGGTGACCCGGAAGACGGGCATATCTATTACGGCATGATGTTCAGCATAAAAGACGACCTCATAAAATCGTTTCTGGCCACTACGGAAAAGATAACGCCAAAAGGGACAGATGGTGAGACGAGAGCCGGCGTACATACTATGACTGAATGCCTGATCACCTTTGCCGCATCACTGAGCCCTTATTTTCATAACAGCGCCGAAGTTTATCCGGGACAACTGAGCCTGAAGATGAAAGAAATGCTATATCATCTGGGCATAGGCAATCACAGCATATATCAACAGCTGATGCAGCTTTATCAACCTGCAAGGATAGGGATTCGCCACATCGTAGAAGAATATTATACCTCGCCCGTTACGATTACCGAACTCGCTCATTTGTCAGGAAGAAGCCTTTCCAGTTTTAAACGGGATTTCCAGGCAGCTTATAGCATGCCCCCCGCGGAATGGATGCGGAAGAAACGCTTAGAGAAAGCAAAGGCGATGCTCGAAACAACCCGCCTACCGGTATCGGATATATGTTTCTCTCTGGGCTTTGAGAATATGTCGCATTTTTCGAGAATATTTAAGGAATACCATGGAAATCCTCCATCATTTTATCGCCACTAGCAACTGATAGCCGTCACACTACTTTCCCCGGAATGCAGTTGTCAAAAATGGACCAAATAGAAAAATAATCTGGACGCTTTGGAAAAACAAAGGATACGCATCTCCCATACCTTTATATCCTGAATAATCAATCAAAGAACATGGAATACAGTCAGGACAGCGAAATAATATCCGTATTGGAAAACTATGCAGCAGCATTAAGAGCTGGAAGTATAGAACAACTGCAAAAGACATTTCATCGCGACGCTATTATGTATGGATACTGGGATCAGCATCTTATCGAAGGAGGCATCGCCAATCTGTATGATTCTGTCGCCAGGCATGGATCTGCGCCCCACCTCAAGGCGCGTGTTGAAGTGTTGCACAAATCGGAAAACATAGCTTTGGCCCGCCTGGAATATGAAAATAATGCTGCCGGAAAGGATGGCGTGGATTACCATTCATTGATCAAAATTAAAGGTGAATGGAAGGTTATCGCCAAACTCTTCCAGACATTGGAAAAGTAGACAGGTGTTGCTGCACGCGGTGTGGTGTGGGGCAACTATCTATCTGGCTTAATACTGCTTTTGCTCTCAGGTGTAATCGTCTTGATGATTTTTGCCGGTACGCCGGCAACCACTACATTGTCCGGAACATCTTTTGAAACAACTGATCCTGCTGCCACAACGGCGTTCTCTCCGATGGTCACACCAGGCAGGATAGTAGCGGCGGCGCCAATCCAGGCGTTGCGTTTTATCAGGATCGGTTTTGTCACCAGCGCTTTCCTGTCGGCAGGAGTTAGGGGGTGGTTTTCGGTGATCAGGTTCACCTTAGGGCCGATGAGCACATCGTCTTCAACGGTAATGCCTCCCATGTCCAGAAAAGAACAGGCATGATTGATAAATACCCGCCTGCCCAGTCGGATGAACCGGCCGAAATTGGTAAAGAAAGGTGCAAACACGGTGGTGCTTTCGTCAATAGCCTGACTGGTAATCGTACTTAGATGGCTGCGTATTTCGGGAATAGTGGCAGCCGTATTCAGTGCTGATGATAGTTGAATGGTACGGTCAACAATTGTTTGTATTTTATGGTATTCGGGGTCATCCAGCCGGATGGGCTCCCCGGCTCTCAGCCTGGAGAGAATGTCCTGTTTAATGTCTTGCATGCTGTTGTTATTATCCTTTATACTGCTGATCTGTTACCTGCTCCAGCCAATCCACCACTTTACCGTCCAGGCTCTCCTGAATGGCAATATGGGTCATCCCGGTAGTGGCGGTGGCGCCATGCCAGTGCTTTTCATGAGGCTCAAACCAGATCACGTCGCCGGGACGGATCGTTTCTATAGGGCCACCTTCCCGTTGAGCCCATCCACAGCCGGCTGTTACAATCAGTGTTTGTCCAAGCGGGTGAGTATGCCAGGCTGTTCTTGCTCCCGGTTCAAATGTCACGCTGGCGGCGGCTCCGCGCCTTGCGGCATTGGGGTCAAAAAGGGGGTCTATTCTTACGGCTCCTGTAAACCAGTCGTCCGGGCCTTTAACGGAGGGCCTTTCTCCTGCTTTTGTAATGTTCATTGTATTGTATTTGCTTTCATGCCCGTATGGGTTATAATACAGGACACAAAGCTAACACGCAGGGGAGGCGCTTTGTTAAAGATTGTCAAACCAAAAATTAAGAAATTCAAACTTCCTGTTCCCGGAAGGAGGTGGGGTTGGTACCGGTGAGCCGTTTAAAAAAGTTGTTGAAATAGGTAGGGTATTCAAAACCGAGTGCGTAGGCAATATCGGCAATGTTCCAGTTGGTATGTAGCAGCAGCGCTTTGGCCTCGCTGATAATACGCTCTGTGATATGGGTGGTGGTAGATTTGCCGGTTACTTCTTTTATCGCCCGGTTCAGATAATTAACGTGTACATGTAAATGGCGGGCGTAGTCCCCGGCTGTTTTCAGTTGTAGCGGGAAATCAGTGCTTTCGATCGGAAATTGTCGTTCCAGCAGTTCCAGAAATACGGCAGTAAGACGGGAGGTGGCATTGTTATGTTGGTGGATATGCTCTGTGGGCTGCAGTTTCAGGGCTTCGTGGATGATTAAATGAATATAATTGCGTATCAGGTCGTCCTTATACTGGTATTGACTTTGTTGCTCAATCATCATTTTCTGGAAGATGCTATTGAGATACAACCGTTGTTCTTCGCTGATACTTAAGACGGGCGTACCTCCGATTTTGAAAAAGGGGGAGCTTTGTAGACTTTCATTTCGTTCTGACCTGTTGAGAAACGCTTCAGAGAACAGGCAGGTATAGCCTACGTAAGTGGTGGAAAGTGTTTCCCAGGAGTAGGGAATATGAGGATTGCCAAAGAACAAGATGGTGCCCTCCGTTTCAAAAGTACGGTCTGCGTAATGTATGGCACTCTTGCCGGTTGTCAGGCAAATTTTAAAAAAGTCCTTTCTGCTGTAGATACGGGTTGCGTTGGAGTCCGCCTCAATAGCAAAAGCGTTGAATCCCTTTAGCTTTAATTGGCTGTTATATTCAGAAACCGGCCGCAATGCGCGCTTTTTCATCACCCAAAGTTAAGAAATTCAAAACTTCCCGGGCCGGTTAGGTATTACAGGGTCATCATTTGTTTTTAAACAGCAGGCGCACAATCAGTTTTCCGCGCTCGTCTATCAACTCCCTGAAGTCTTTCGCAGACACCTGGAACAACTTTTTGTACAAGGGGGCCATGATCAATGGGTAAGACAACAGCGAAAATAAGTTCATCAGAAAATGAACAGGGTCCATCTTCTCTATCGTTCCTTTCTCCATTTCGGCTGCAGCTTCCTTTAAATACGACTTTACAGGGGCCGACTGGATATCGCTGATCAGTTGTTTGCCTAACGTATTGATCTCGGTCACCAGAAAAGTTTCCTGATAGGGGAAAGCAATCATATGCTTCAGGAAAACGGCGATAATATTTTCTGTTTTCGCTTTAAAAGGTTGCTCAGCCGTCATGCATTCGTTGAGGCGCTGGCTCAGGTCCCGCATCGCTTCCTGAAATATCGCAGCAATCAACTGGTCTCTTGAACGGAAATAGTAGTGTAGCGCCGTTCTGTTAACCCCCGCAGCATCTGCTATTTCCTGCGTGGTGGCATGGAGTTTCCCTTCTGCGAAAAGCAGTCGTTTAGCCGTGTCTTTTATATGTTGCTCAGTGCCTGTATTTTTTAGTGGCATATTTTTTTAAGTTAAACTGATGCTATAGTCAATTCCGATCTCCCTGATAAAATAATCATCATGCGAAATCACTAACAGCGTGCCTCCGAAATTTTTTACGGCCAAAGTTAATACTTCCAGGCTCTGAACATCCAGATTATTGGTCGGTTCATCCAGGATCAGTAAATCCGGCGCCTGATTACTGACCAACAGGCAACTCAACGATAACTTCATTCGCTCCCCACCACTTAATCCGGCACATTTTTTATCGAAGGCGGCCGGATTAAACTGGGCGTGGACCAATAATTCCGTTAATTCATCTTCATCCAGCCCACGTTTGTTATGTGATTGTATTTGTTCATACACCGTTAATGCCGGATCTATCATCGAGTAGTTCTGGTCGAGGTAAAAGTGGGAGAAGGCCGCGCTGTTGTAACTGCCTTCAAACGGTGGCAGCTCCCGTGTGATAATTTTCAACAGGGTGGTTTTCCCGCTTCCATTCTCGCCTTCAATCTGTACCCGTTCGCCCGATTTGATCTGAAAGCTAAGATTATTCCATAAAAAGCTGTCGCTATACTTAAAGTTGATACCTGCCATGTCGATCAGCAGCGTGCCGGGCGTGAGTGCCGGCGCCATGATGTCGATTTTAAGCGTTTCATATTCCTGGATTTTTGCTTTGGTGGCTGCTATGCTGTGCAACAGCGTGGTTATCTTTTCTTCATGTGCGTTTAACATGCGCGCCGTACTGCGCTCGGCTTTGTTTTTTAAGCCGCCGGCAATAATACGGGGGATGGAATTGCTCAATCCGGCCGACCGGCCTTTGAGTTCCTGTTGCGCCCTTTGATCAGTCATGTCGGTGGCCTTTTTCTCGTATGCTTTCAGTGCTTTGGACTGCTCGTTGAGCCGCGCCCGTAAGGCGCTTACTTTTTCCATTTTTTTCTGCTGATAGAAATCAAAATTCCCTCCGAATACTTCGATGCCTTTTTCAGTCAGTTCCAGCGTTTTGTTCATAAGGTTCAATAGTGTTCTGTCATGGCTCACGATCAGCATGGTCGACTTACTTTGCAGGATCATCGAATACAGTTTCATCCTGGTTTTGATGTCCAGGTGATTGGAGGGCTCGTCCAACAGAATGAGGTTGGGACTGTTCATATCCATGGCGGAAAGGAATACTTTGGTTTTCTGGCCGCCGCTCAGGCTGCCCAATAGCCGGTTCTCATCGATGTTGCCCAGGTCCCATTTTTCAAGGACCCTTCTCACTTTATTTTCGATGTCCCAGTCATCCTCTAACGTGGCGAAGTGCCGTGGGTCAGTATCTCCTCCTAAGATAGCATGCAGTGCATCCAGTTTTTTATCTGCTTCCAAGGCCTGCGCGACCGGCCATCTGTCAAACTCTCCGAGGTGCTGTGGCACATACCAGGGGATTTCCGAATGGATGATTTCCCCTGATGTTAATTCCGTTTTCCCGGAGATAATGCGGAGCAGCGTTGATTTACCGGCGCCGTTGATCCCCACCAATGCGGCCTTTTCTCCATCATTTAAAATAAAGTTCAGGTCATGAAATAGCTCCGCATTATCTGGATGAACATAATGCAATGACTTTACAATTAAGCCCACAGGATGTTGATTTTGAACATGAATACTTCAGTCTATGAAGACAAAGGTGTAATTAAATATTCATTTTTGTTAGACAAAAATGTTAAAATAAAAAACAGGCTGACTAGAGATAGGACGATATTCATGTTTTGATCTTTAGGTCAATGTCTTATATATATTTCTGGGTGTATATTTGATTTGCTGGTGACAGATACTTTATGGAACAGGTGATGTTGGGGTGGTTAGATCATCCGGGGAGACTATAAAAATCCGTTATCTTCGGCGCCCAAAATCCTTATGCCATGAAACTTCCATTGTGGGCGTTGATGATTTCCGTTCTCGCCCTGTTCTCCTGTCAGAAGTCGGACCCCCCGAAACACAAAGACCTGACAGACACAACGAGAATACGGATCAGTACCGTTTTGGTGCAGGACTTCGATAACATTACTATTCAGGCCTCCTTCATGGGGATTGACACGGCTAAAGTGCGCTCCTGTGGCTTTTACTGGGGGGGTACGCCGGAGTTAACCATGAATAATCGCCGGCTCTTATCCACGCCGGCCGCCTTCAGTGCTTCATTAAACGCAGTGGGGCAAGGAAAAACTTTTTATTGCAAGGCTTTTATCGTCGTCAGTGACAGTCCGTTTCCCAATGATAGTTCGCAAATGATAATTTATGAAAGCAAAACAGAAAAAATCACCACCGGCGCGCTGGCGAAAATCTGGGAAAAGGAATACAGCGATATAAGCGGGGTAGAGACTTTGCAGGTGCTGCCAACGGAGGACAACGCCTTTGTGGTGCTGGCAAATACCTATGGCAGCTCCAAATCATGGCCCAGGCTCATTAAAATAGATACCACCGGCAAAATACTGTGGGACAAACAATACCATGAACAGGAACCATGGACGGCGGCCGGCGTGATGAAAGTAAAGGACGGCTACCTGCTGGCGGCCAATTATACCCATTTCTATGCTCCCAGCGTAGCGATCACGAAGGTAGACCTCAATGGGAACCTGCTATGGGAAAGGAAACTGGATATTATGCTGATGCAGGAATTTGTCCGGTTCCAGTTACTGAAGGACGATGTGATTAAAGTGACGCTGAGGACGGTCTCAGGGTATACGCCTGATCCCGCAAATCCTACACTGACAGACTGCTGGTACGACCTGAATGGTAATCAGCTCTCCCATCCCGGCGGTGCTTATTATGAGCGGTTTGTTAATGGATTATCTGTTTTCAATACAGCGACAGCCCCAGACTCCGGTTTTCTGATTTCCTATCAGTATTACTATTATTATCCTCCCGGGTCCGGGATTTCCAAGGGCAACGCAAGGCTTCATTGTTTTAACAAAAACAATGAACTGCGGTGGGAAACCTCTTACGGTCAGTTTGGTTATTATGATCTGCCGGTCAATGTAGTGGCAACTCCCTCAGGCAACTTCTCCGTTCTGGGATATAATAATGTGGAGGCGGGGAAGACAGGAATCTGGTTGTCCCAATTTGATAAGGCCAATGGAAATCTATTGTGGGAGTATAAGTATGTGCATCCTGAACATGGATTATACCCATCGGGTATTTGCATGGGAAAGGACGACCAGTATTATATTACCGGTAATACCCAGGCCACCAGCTACAACTATACGAGGGCTTACATCCTGAAAGTAAATGAACGGGGACATCATGTCTGGAATTACACCTTTCCGACAGCCGGCAGTCGGGGAGAACGTATTTTTGTCAATGCTTCCGGGGAAATATATGTGTTTGGTACCTCCACCAAGGATAATTGGGACCACCGCGCGCTGTATATCACAAAGTGGAAAGAGTCATAACTGCTAAATCGTACGGATACGGGAAGAGGCTTGTAAGTCAGCTTACATGCCTCTTGTCTTTTGGACAGTAAAAAATATTTCCTATATTCATGCATCTTTTTTTAAATAGTTCCTGAGATGCCTACATCTCACCAATCAATAAATCGATGATATACCCCAATTTCTGCACTGCAGCTGTGTTTTGTATCCTCAAATTATCACCACAATCAAATCTGTTAAAATGAAAGTGTCACGTTTATCATTCGTTTTCATTGTCTGCGCTGTTTTCTTTTTTAATGTGCTGGCTGCGCAGTCCTGGGTTGCACGTCATGGGTTGTCCGCCGCGGATTACCAAACTGAAGTTAATAGATGGGTGCAGCAGGGCTACAGGCCTGTCAATCTCAGCGCCTACGATGGCCGCTTTTCCGTGATTTTTGAAAAACAAAACAATGCACCTGCCTGGGTAGCGCGTCATGGGCTGTCTGCTGCCGACTATCAAACGGAGGTTAACAAGTGGGTACAGCAAGGGTACCGCCCTGTGCGGGTATGCGGCTATACCGATGGCGGACAGGCCCGGTATGCTGCCTTATTTGAAAAAAGGGTGAATAGTCCCGCCTGGGTGGCCCGTCATGGCCTCACGGCAAGTGACTACCAAACTGAATTCAATAAATGGACGCAGCAGGGCTATCGGCCCACTGACATCAGCGCCTATACGGTAAATGGTCAGGATTTATATACCGTTATCTTCGATAAAATCACCAATGGTCCGGCGTGGCAGGCCCGCCATGGGCTCTCCGCCAGTGACTTTCAAAACGAATTTAACAAATGGGTAGGGCAGGGGTACCGCCTCACCATCGTAAGCGAGAACAGCGCCGGACGTTATGCCGCGGTATGGGAAAAAACAGGTACCACGGCCTGGCAGGCACGCAGCGGGTTAAACAGCCAGCAATACCAGGACGAATTTGACCGGCTCTTTTACCAGGGCTACCGGCCTGTATGGGTAAGCGGCACCAATGTCAACGGTAAGGATACTTATACGGCCATATGGGATGCCAAAGACACCTATCGCCAGACCGATATGCAGAAAGTAGACGCCGCCATCGCCAAATTTATGAACGACTACAACGTGCCGGGTCTATCGTTTGCCATTGCCAAAGACGGCCATCTGGTGCTGGTGAAAACTTATGGCTACGCCAATAAAGAAACCGGTGAAGCCGTGGCGCCACGCCATCGCTTCCGCATCGCCAGCGTCACCAAACCTATTACGGCAACAGCCATCATGAAATTATATGAGCAGCATAAACTGGAGATGACCGATAAGGTATTCGGTTCCGGCGCTCTGCTGGGAACCACCTACGGCACACAGCCCTATAAAAAAGACGTGGATAAAATCACCGTCCAGAATTTCCTGAATCACAACTGTGGCGGCTGGGCAGCAGACCTGGGCTTCGATCCCATGTTTAACTACACTAACTTAAACAAGGCAGATTTAATTTCTAAAGTGCTGGACGATCAACCGCTGCAGAAAACACCGGGAACAGAATACCATTATTCCAACTTTGGCTTCTGTGTGCTGGGCCGCGTCATTGAAAAATTATCAGGCCAAAACTACGACAGCTACGTAAAAAGCCAGATACTGGCTCCCGCAGGCATCAGCAATATGGAAATAGGCGGCGATACAGAGGCCGACAGAAAAACCAATGAGGTAAAGTATTATGGACAGGGTGGTGAAAACCCCTACAATATGAAGATCTCCCGCATGGATGCACATGGTGCGTGGATCGCTACACCGATGGACCTGGTCCGCTTCCTCGTTCGTGTTGATGACTTTACCACCAAACCGGATATTTTACAGCCGGCAACACTCGGCCTGATGTATACGCCCAGCACCACCAATGCAGGCTATGCCAAAGGCTGGGCCGTCAATAAAGTGCCCAACTACTGGCATAACGGATCGCTGCCCGGTGAACAAGCCCTGATGGTGCGCACCAATGACGGATTTTGCTGGTCGGTGCTGGTAAACACACGCGCCGGCAACATCGGCGGTGATATGGACGCCCTCATGTGGACCATCAAAAACAGCATTGGCTATTGGCCTTCCATCGATTTGTTCTAAAAGAGATTTTTGATAAAGAAAAAAGAACGGCTTGTAAGTGTCACTTACAAGCCTTCCTTTTTTGGGCGGTCAACTTATGTTACAACGGCTCGTGCTGACCTACCGTATTCCATTCATCAGCTGGTAGCAGCAACTGAATTTTCTGTTCAGGGGACGCTATAATATTATTCAATAAAATCAAATATTTCCTGAACAGCTTTGTTATCGTTTCCTGCCTGAAAATGTCTGTATTGAATTCCACTGAAAACAATAGCCCGTCTGGCTTTTCTCTTACGGACACATTCAGTTCGTACTGACTGGTTTCATGTGTCTTCTTCACTTCTTTCATAGTGACGTTATCCAGCTGCAATGGCGGTAATTCAGGTGTATTCTGTAAAATGAAAATCGCCTGATAGAGATATCTGTCTTGTATGCCCCATTCATCCGCCAGGGCTTCCATGATCATCTCCAGTGGCACCTCCTGTGCTTCGTAGGCCTCTATGGCGGTCTGCCTGACCTGTTGCAGTAATGCAGTAAAGGAAGGATTACCGGCGAGGCTGCTGCGGAGCGGCAACAGGTTGTTGGAGAAAAATCCGATGAGGTCTTCCATTTCCCGCGTTGTACGGCCGGCCACAGCGGTGGCCACACAGATATCATCTTTACCGCTGAATTGATGCAATGTAATGTTGAAGGCAGCGAGCAATGTCATGAACAGGGTACTGTCATGGCGCTGCGCCAGTGCATGCAGCGCGGCCGTCAATGTATGGTCGGCGTGGAAGTGTAACATGCGTCCCCTGTTGCTTTCCTGTAAAGGCCGTTCATAATCTGATGGCAGCAACCAGGGCGTGTATCCTTCCAGTTTAGTGGTCCAGTACCGGAGCTTTGGAGTGAGGATACCGGATGCTATCTGCCGGCGCTGCCACAACGCATAGTCAGCAAACTGCAAGGGGAGAGGCGGCAGCGGGATTTTTTCATGGTGGCAATAGGCATGGTAAAGCTGTGTGAACTCTTTCATGAGTATGGCCAGTGACCAGCCATCGGCAGCAATATGATGCAGGAGCATCATCAATAGATGTTCATCGGCACCGGTTGTTATCAGGTGGGCTTTCAGCATGTAATCCTTCGATAGATCAAACGGGGAGGCCAGCCATGATTGCAGGTAGGACTGAATAGCTGCTTCGTCCTGCTGAAACGAGAGATCGGTGAAGGCCAGTTTCCAGTTGTTGGCAGTAAGGAAGTATTGACCGCCTTTTGCGTCAGCAGGCCGTGTCCTGATCACCGTACGCAGCGGTTCGTGCCTGTCTACCAGTGTACGGAACGCCTGTGTCAGGGCTTCTTTGTTAACATCTCCCCGAAGGTGGAAAATAAAGGGCATGTGATAGTGGGCGGTGCCTATCTCCCGGTCTATCAGCCACAGCTCTTCCTGACCGAAAGATAACGGCACCTCCATCGGATGGCTGCGGTCAAACGGTGTGATCACGTTGTCATCGGTACTTTGCTGTAGTTCATCAATGTAGGCTGAAAGTCTGTCCAACGTTCTGTAGTGGAACAGTTTACCAACAGGTATGCTGACATGTAGCGCCATCTTAATATGTGCCCGTAGTCTGATGACCAGCAGGGAGTGCCCGCCTAGTTGGAAGAAATTATCATATTTACCAACGGCGTTTGTGTTCAGCAGTTGCTGCCAGATAGCGGCGATCGCCTTTTCTGTTGCGGTGTCCGGCGCTACATGCTCAATTTCGGCAGTGACCCCGAAGTCAGGTAAGGCCTGTTTGTCTACTTTGCCATTGGGTGTCAGCGGCAGGGCGCTCATCGGATGTATGGCTGCCGGCACCATATATTCCGGCAGGTGGGCTGTCAGGAATTGCAGCAGTGCTTTTTTGTCGAAGGTACCGAGTGGTACTACATAAGCTATCAGCTGCCCGTTGCCCGTGGTGTCTTTCTTAACGATGATGACGGCCCTTTCCACCAACGCGCTTTTTAAGATCATATGCTCTATTTCTCCCGGCTCTATGCGGTAGCCACGCACTTTTACCTGGTCATCTGCTCTTCCCCTGAAGGCTACCTGGCCATCTTCTCCAAAGCAGGCAAGGTCGCCGGTTTGGTACAATCGCTCTCCGGCTACGAAAGGGTGCGCGATAAAACGCTCAGCAGTAAGGCCGGGGTTGTTGTAATAGCCGCGTGCAAGCCCTGCTCCGCCTACATACAGTTCGCCGGTGACGCCCACCGGCAGCAGTCGTTGCTGCTTATCCAGTACATAGGCGGTCCGGTATTTCATCGGGCGACCGATAGGGATATCATCTGATACCTCCGGCCCGATGCGATAGTTCAATGACCCGGTGGTGTTCTCGGTTGGTCCGTACCCATTGATGATGTCAAGGTCGGGATAGGCCTGGCGTAGCTTTCGTATATGTGTTGCCGATAGCTTTTCGCCGCCGGCGATAACCATGTGCAGCGATTGGAAGATGCTGATATCTGTATCTATCAGTTGGTTTAGCCATCCTGATGTGAACCATATTTTGGTGACCTGATGTTGCCTGATTGCCTTTTTCAGGAGCTCGTTGTCCAGCAGCTGTTCGTCGCTGCAAAGCACCAGCTGCCCTCCATTTAGCAGCATGCCCCAGAAATCCAGCGTGGTGCCGTCAAACGAGAGCGCGCTGGTGGTCAGTAAAACATCGTTGGCCGTAAGTCGGGCAAAGTCGCATTGATAGGTCAGGCTCACCACGTTGCCGTGTGTCACCATCACGCCTTTGGGGCGACCGGTAGAACCGGAGGTGAACATGACATAGGCCAGGTCTTCCGGATGGATATCCTGTTGCAGATCATCTGCCGGAAGCGTTGAAAGCGTGTCTCTGAGCGTGTCCAGACAGATCACCTTTGCTGATGTATCTGACAGGTGGGTATCACTGCTCATCGTAATGGCCGCCTGATAGGTGATATCTTCCAGCATACGGGCAATGCGCTCTTTAGGATAGGCCGGGTCCAGCGGAAGGTAGGCGCCACCGGCTTTCAGGATGCCCAGTATGGCAATGATCAGATCGGCGGACCTGTTTATGCAAACGGGAACGGGAGTATCTTTTGTTACTCCCTGCGCTTTCAGGTAATACGCCAGCTGATTGGCCCGTGCATTCAGTTCGGCATAGGTCATCCTGCTGTTGCCGATAAGCGCCGGGGCATCGGGTTGTAAGGATACCTGTTTTTCAAAAGTGTCCGGAATGGTATTGAATAGGGGTTGCTCCGCTGTTATGTTGTTCATCGGAGTGAAGCACCTATCCAGTTCATACGGGGATAGAATGGCCGTTCTGTCTATTGGGTCATCATAATGATGCAGCATTTGTTGCAGTATCTGATCGAGGTATGCGGAAAAATCCTCCAGCGTTTTTCCTGACTTCAGTTGGTAGGACTGGCACAGCAGGATGGTGAGCACATCGCCGGTGATGCTGACGGTACAGTCTAAATACGTATTGGCTACCGCGAAGCTGCCGAAGGTCATCGTTCCGGGATCGTTGACGGTGCCCTGCAGGAGGCGTTCATGTAACTGATCGTACACATGGAAGTTGATAAAGTTGAACAGCACATCAAAGAAGGGATTCCCATCCGTGTTGTGATTCGGGTGCAACTTTGCTATCTCCGCCAGGGGCAGGCGATCATAGGCCCTGATCGTGAGTTGCTGCTGTTCCAGGCCGCGCATCAGGTCGCGCCAGGTAGCCCTGCCGGAAGCGTAGCATCTTAAAGGAATCGTATTGAGAAAGCAACCCAGCATCTGCTCCGCATCTTCCAGGAGAGGCCTGTTGCTGGTCACCAGGCCCAGCGTCAGTTCTTCTTCATGTGTCAGCATACTGAGCGCATAGTAAAATGCGCCCAGGAAAAGCGTGCTGACGGCGACACCTTCTTTTTGCGCTTGCAGTTTTACCGCATCCAGTATGCCGGACTCGTATTTTTTGAGGAAGCGGTGACTAACTTTTTCAGTGGTGAAAATATCGAGGTGCTTGTAGCCGTTCATTTCCTGCGTCCAGAAGGCTTTTGCCTGTGCGTTGTTTTTTTCGAGTATGTTTTCGATAACATAATCTTTGTAGGTAGCTTTCAGCGCGGGCAGTGCCTCCGTAGAGGAAGACGTATAGCGGTTGTTGATTTCCGTATTAAGACTGGCAACGCTCCATCCGTCCAATATCGCGTGATGCATCTGAAGAACGAATACGCAGTGTGTTTTCAGTTTTATCACGGTGGTGCGCCAGAGTGGGGCCTGAGCATAATGGAAAGGAATGGTGCGTTCTTTTTTCAGGTACTCCGCTATCAGCTCGTTGTCGTTTTCCAGATGGCTCCAATCCAGTACGGGCAGTTGTATCGGTACGGACTTGTACACGATCTGCATGTTTTCTGTATGGGCATCAAGACTGAAGGCGGTCCTCAGTATACCGTGCCTGGCGCTGACCTGAGAAAGCACCTTTTCAAGTCTCCGGAGGTCCGTGTTCAGCGGCATGCGGGAAGAGAACTGGTCGTGATAGATGGCGTCTTCCGGCGCGCGCAGCGAAGCATAGATCATCCCGGCCTGTATGTCGCTCATCGGGAAGATATCTTCAATGTTGTCCACATCGGGAAGAGCAGAGAGCAATGAATTTTTTTGCCTGGTTATTTCGGCCATGATAGCCGTTCTGGAAGCATCATGGGTATTTGCCGGCATTTCTCCGATCAGCTGCGATAAATCTGCGATGGTGGCGGCCTTATATACGTCGGCGGCCTGTAGTTCTCTATCGAAGGCCTTTTTTATGCTGCTGACGACTTTGATCAACCGGATGGAGTCGCCTCCCAGTTCAAAGAAATTATCATTTCTGCTGATATTATTTACACCCAGTACCTGCTCCCAGATATGCGCCAGTTGCCGTTCCCGGGCATTTTGAGGGCCAGTTCTTTCCGTATGGTGGCGGATGACAGTATCCAGTGCAGAAAGCGCCGCTTTATCCACTTTGCCGTTTTTTGTCAGGGGTATTTCGCTGACAGGCGTGAGCAATAACGGCACCATATAATCGGGAAGCCATGCACGCAGGTGGCGGATGATGGCTTCTCTGTTGAATTCCCCGTTGGGTACGATGCAGGCGGCCAGTTGTTTCTCTTCCGATGTATTAATACGATTTGATTTGACAAAAACAGCCGCCTGTTTCACGGCGTCGGAGCGATGCAGCACATTTTCTATCTCTCCTAATTCTATCCGGAAGCCGCGTATTTTTACCTGATTATCTATGCGGCCAAGATATTCCATGGTGCCGTCCGGCAGCCATCGCGCAAGATCGCCGGTCCTGTATAAACGCGGGCTTGTATCGGCATCGAAAGGGTTGGCAATAAATCTTTCCGCTGTTAGCTCATCGCGGTTCAGATATCCTCTTGCCAGGCCGGCACCGGAGATATACAGTTCCCCAGGTACGCCTATGGGCTGCAGCTGTTGGCGGGCATCCAGTATATAAGCGCCCAGCGATGGAATGGGCCGGCCTATGATGCTGCCGGTGCTGTGGAGGTGTTCCCGGGTGATAGGCTGATAGGTAACATGGACAGTCGTTTCGGTAATGCCGTACATGTTGATCAGGCTACAGTCAGGAAATTTCCTGTTCCAGGATTGCAGCCTGGCAGGATTAAGCGCTTCTCCGCCGAAGGTAACGTAACGTACCGAAAGATCGTTATAGGCGTCGTTGGTGGCGACTGCTTCCTGCAGCACATAGAATGCGGCAGGAGTTTGATTCAGCACGGTTACCTGCTCTCTTTTCAGCAGCGCCGCAAAGGCAGTGGTATCTCTGGTGAGGTGCTTAGGTACTATGACCAGGCGGCCGCCGTAGAACAGGGCGCCATACATTTCCCATACGGAAAAATCAAAGCAATAGGAATGGAACATCGTCCATACGTCTTTCTCATGGAAGTCGTAATATCCCGGCATGGCGTCAAACAGACTAACGACATTGCGGTGTTCTATGATCACGCCTTTGGGCTTTCCTGTGGAGCCCGACGTATAAATCACGTAGGCCGCATCATGCGGCTGGATGGCAGCCGGGGGCGCTGTTATCCCCGCAGCGGAGAAATCCGACTGATCACTTAATATCACGGTTTCTCCGTGATATATTGTCTGTAACGCTGGCTGGCTTTCTACGGATGTGATCACGATAGGGGCAGCTGTATCTTCCAGCATAAACCGGATACGTTCTTCCGGGTATTCAGGGTCTATGGGCACATAGGCCCCGCCTGCACTTAATATGCCGAGGAGCGCCACGATCATTTCAGTGGACCGTTCTATGCAAACAGGCACCAGTACATCTTTTCCGACACCTTTGCTGCTCAGATAATATCCCAGCTGCCGGGCGCGTGTGAATAGTGCGTTATAGGTAAGCGAGTGGTCGTTACAGGTGATGGCGATGTGGTCGGGCGTGCGGGCTGCCTGCTGCTCAAAAATAGACCAGATGGTTTTGTTGCTATGGCAATCTGCCAGCGGACGGGAAGATGGCAGGAGCAGCAGTTTTTCATCGGCCGGTATGATATCAATTTCACTGACAGGACGAGGCAGGTTGTCGGCGAACTGTGAAATGATATGGAGTATACGCCTGGACAATAAGACCGCTTCCGCTTTTTGGATATGTGTCAGCTGATGGAGAATGTTCAGCTGCAACGGTTGATGCCTGCCATAGTCCTGCCAATATATGCGCAGCGGCCTCCTTTCGTATTCCGTCCATATCTGATGGAAGGAAGTGGAGATACTTTCATCGAAATCGAGCTGGAGGTCAAGCAGTACATAGTTGACAAGTACTTCAAACAGGGCGCTGTCGGTCTGTTTGTCTTTCAGCATCCGGCTGAGGTCATTCAGGGATGCCTGTTGATGAGGATAATCTTCCTTTTGTGCGGCATCAATTTTATGCAGGAGATCGAGGACAGTTTCGTCGGGGCTGTATTGGCCGATGAATGGAACGATGCCGGAATACATGCCCATGGTGCAGCGCTGCTGCGGTGTCAGTCGCCGGTGGCGGACTACGCCTAGCAGGAGTGCTGTATGCCCGGTGATATGCGCGAAGTAGAGGACCACGGCGGCCACCGTGATTTTCTGTAAGCTGTATCCACAGGTTTGCGCCAATTGTTCCAGCGATGTCCTCTCCGAAGGAGTTAATGGCAGGGTAAAGAGACTACTGGTTTTCCCGTAGTCGTGATGGTGAGGATAGGTGTAATTGAATATCTTCGGCGGCTTGTTTTTAAGTTTGTCTTCCCAGTAGTGAAGTTGCTGCCGGTAAGCGCCACTCTGATAAAAAGGGGAGTAGGCTTCAATTTCTTTTGCGTAAGAAGGGTAGGCGTGCGTGCTATCAGGTTGCCTGTACTGCCGTGCTATAGCCTGTAAGAAAAGCTGATATCCGCTGCCATCGATAATAAGGTGATGATACCTAAACTGGTACCAGTGTTCTTCTTCGGTAATTTTTATCAGATAATGTTCGAACAGGGGATGGTCTTTTTTTAGCGGAAAGGTGGTGTTGCATTGCTGCTGCATCCATTCCAGCGTATAGGCTTCCGCGTTGTCGAGGTGGCTGTGGTCTATTGCCTGCAAAGGGATTTCAGGGGAGGTGCTGCTTAGATATCCTTCGGGCTGCGGGCTTCCCAGGTCAAAGCTCATACGGAAAATATCATTGCCGGAAATCACCGTGCTGACAGCCTGGGCAAATCTTGCTTTATTCAGCGGGCCTTTTAATTTGAGGTATCCTGACAGGGTGTAATGAGGACTTTCAGGATGCATTAGTTGGTCTACATAAATATCCTTCTGGGTAGGATGTAGAGGGAAAACATGTGTTAACATAACTAGTAATTGAATAAGAAAAGCAGGGATTAAACGGGTTTAGTCGGATTAATCACCAGGTTATTTTAAAGGGCATATGAAAATAGTGGCATGGAGGCGCATGCAATCTTGTTGTAACGGTATTAACGAAGTACGTGATTTTTAAAAGGGCTAAAATAGCACTTTGGTGGTATTTCTTGTTTGTGAAATTGTTTTAATGGAAGTGTTTATTTACAAGATATAAATGGCGTAATGTGTTCCATGTTCCTATATTTGGCAGTCGAATGCTAAAACAATAAATATAAACATGAAACTATCTATTCTTTGTGCCACCATGCTGGTCACATTGTTTGCTTTCCATCCTTTATCCGCGCAACAAAGCGGTCCTGCTTTGACTGTGAAAAAACTATTTACCTTACTGGACAATCCTAAAAGTCTGATCAATAAAGAAGACCAATGCTTCAAAGAGGTGGATGGCATGGATATCCTGAAATTGAATAAGCCATATATCAGGGTGTATTTAAACAATCTCAAAAATACCGGACTGTTTTCTCCCGCTTATCTGTTGGAAAAAGAAAAATATTACCAGCAAATGGAGAAGGACATTGCAAAAGACGGATACGCCAGTGGCAGGGACTGCGACGAATATACGCTTAGTCAGGACCCACCGGAGAATAAAGAAATATTAGCCGTCCTGCAAAAAACAACCCCGGTGATAACCGGCAACGCGGCCACCGTTACGTTGCGCTTCAAAGGTATTCATCACTATGCGTTGATCTACAAACTGGTAAAAGTCAATAACGATTGGCTCATTGATAGTTTCAATTCAAAGTAACGCAGCCTGATAAAGATAACATAAAGCAGCGCGCCCGGTACTACACCGGGCGCGCTGCTTTTTATTTAATAATACTTAATTCGTGATTCTTTTCGCGCCTGTCTTCTTCAGCCATGCTTCAAACGTCAGCAGGTCCGGATGGAGGTTGCGCAGGCTTGCTTCGTCTGCTTTGGTGGTTTTGCCGGAGTTGAGGAGTTCGTAGCCTCTGGCGAATCGGGGATTGAGTTGCCGGAGTGTTTCCATGGGAAGCAGCTCATAGGTGATGGGCAGGCCAGTGGTTTTGCTCATGGCCGCTGCCATTTGCACGGGAGTTAAGGTATCGCCCGACAGTTCGATGATTTTCTGATTAAATACTTCGGGCTGCCGGAAGGCCATGGCCGCCAGTTTGCCGATATCCTCCAGCGCAATCAGCTGCATTTGGGTAGTAGGTAGCGCTGCGGTGGTAAATGAAGTACCCTGTAGTCCGAATTTTGGGTGGAGGAAGTTTTCCATAAAAGAAGCGGGCCGCAATATAGTATAGGAGATGCCTGTCGCCTGAATATACTTTTCTACGATGGCTTTTTCAGTTTGCATCCCGGTTAGCGCTGCCTGGTCTACACCAATAGCGGAACTATATACCAGGTGGGCCACTCGGTGCGCCTTCGCTGCATCGGCGATATTTTTTCCGGCCTGTACTTCGTCCTGGTCCATGGCTAACGGCCCCGGATGTACGTTAAAGACACCATATACGTCTTCCATGGCCTCATCAATGGAGGCCGGGTCGGCCAGATCTCCTTTTACCATTTCCGCTCCCAGGGCGGTGAGTTCCTGTGCAGCGGTACTGGTGGTGTCGCGGGTAAGTCCGCGTACCGTCCATCCTGCTGTTAATAAGACACGGGCCACAGCGCCGCCCTGCTGGCCAGTGGCGCCCACTACTAAAATGCGATTCCTGTTTTGCATAAATCAAATGGTGTTTACAGGCAAAACTATCACCGCTACCTGGTTTGGAATTGTATCATACCGACATTCTCTGATGGGAGGAACAACACACCTGGAAGTTTTTGGGACTGACACCGGTCAGCCGTTTAAAATCGGCAATAAAATGGGACTGGTCGAAGTACCCCGCCAGATGCGCAACGTCTGTCAGCCGCAGGGAAGGCTGGTTGGCAATGAGTTGTTTGGCCCATTCAAAACGGGAAATGCGAAGAAAGCGGCTCATGCTGATGCCGATATACCGCTTGAAGTTTCGTTCTATCTGACGTTCACTTAATGGCAGCGCCTGTAGCTGCCCGAATGGAGAGCTGCCGATGTTATTTTTAATACCATCTGCCAGGTCAACAATAAGCTGATGGGAAGCATGTGGTGCAGTAAACCGCTGCAATAGAAACGCTTCAAACAAACTGACCCGCGCGGCAAAAGGCTCCGGTTGCAGTTGCTCATACAACCGGTGAAAGCTGCTGCCGAAAATATCTTCCCCGGACACCGTGCCGCTGCTTAATTCCTGCATGGGCAGCCTGGTGAACATACTTAATCCATAAGGGGTGAAGCTGACGAAAAATTTATCTGCGGGAGCGGAATGACTATCAACAGGGCTGAATTGGACCATCTTGTCTTTCACGTTGAGCAGTCCCGTTTTCATGGACTGTCCATCGTAAAAAGTGCCCTGATCAAAATCCATCAGGAAAGAAGTACTCAGCCGGGAATGGATAGATTTGAACAATACACCGGTGCCATCCAGTTGAACGAAGTACTCAACATAAGGTGTTAATAGCTGGTGCTGCGGTTTGGCAAACTGATAGTTAAACATGGCCGGCGTGTTTTTCCCGGTTATCGCACCGGGGCGTACATCGGGGCATAAAACGGAGAATAGCCCTGGTAGGTGCCTCTGCCTACGCCAATGCTGCCGGAAATGGAGAAGGTCCTGTCATTGCTGATATACATGATGCCTACTTTCGCATCTGAATAGGCGGCAACGTTACTCGTTTGCATGAAGCCACTATTCTTATTGATCGCAGGTTGATACGGCACATTGTTGTAACGGAAAACATACGGTGTCACTGATACGCCGCCAAAGGCAAACAGGTTGTTGGTCAGTTGACGGTTGAGCTGCAACCCTAAAGGCACCGACATAAAGGAACTGCTCCCGCCGTTAAAGGCGATAAAGCCGGTGGAGATGCCCGCATATTTGGTCGTAAACCATTTTTTGTGAACATGGCCGGTGTCGCTGACCCGTTGCGGGTAGCCGAAAGCCGGCTCCATGCGATGTCCGTCACCGAAAGCCGGCGCTGTCTGCGCTTTTGCAGCCATAGCCGACATGAAAACGCCCACTAAAAAGATTGTCCGTAACATATGGTTAAAGGTAAGTATCCTTTTTTAATTAAAATGCTAATAACATCTTAATATATAGTGGAGAGCTTTATAGTCAGGCAGTTATAGCTGTTTTTAAAAAAATTTCTCCAAAACCCGATCGTTTTGTGCCGCTCAATCGTCCAAATAAAAAAGCGACACAATATGAGCAGTTTAAAAGACAAAGTAGCCGTGGTATTTGCGGCATCCGGGGAAGTGGCAGGGGCCGTTGCCCGCGCGTTCGCCCAACATGGGGCAATCGTATACGTGACCGCCCGTAACCTGGATGCGGCCAGGTTACGGGCCGAAGAAATCGTTGCCAGCGGCGGCCGCGCAGAAGCCGGTCAGGTAGATGCGCTGAACGAAGCTGCCATCGACGCCTATTTACAAAAGGTGGTGGCGGATAACGGGAGACTGGACATGGTATTTAACGGTATCGGCAGCTACTATAAAGATGCGGGCAGTGGTACGCCTACTACCGTCGCCACTTTCGAACAATTTATGAATCCTTTGCAGCGGATCTGCGGATCACAGTTCCTGACCTCACGGGTGGCCGCGAAGTACATGATCGAATCCGGATCGGCCGGCACCATCCTGCTGTTCAACGCTTCCATGGCGAAGACCAAGACGGCCAATATGGCGGGATTTGCTGCCGCCTGTGCGGCCATAGAGGGCCTGACCCGCGTCATGGCGGCCGAATTTGGCCAACATGGCATCAAAGCCATCTGCATCTGCTCCGGCGCGCTGATGGAGACCAGCAAGATCCGGGAAATGATCCGCGACTTTTCCGCATTAGCCGGTATCCCACGGGAGGAAATGGCCGGGAACTACACGCGGTTCGATCTGCTGAAATCGGGCCCTACCCTCAAACAGCTGGGCGAAACGGCTGCTTTCCTGGTATCGGAGAATGGTGCGCCTTTCAACAGCCACATCGTCGATTTTGATTGCGGAAAAATAAATGTATTATAGAAGCCTTAAACTGTTACCATGGAAAAAGAAGCCTTCCTCCGGAAAGCCCTGGCAGGGGATATTACATCGTTTCAACTCCTGTTTGCCGAATTTCAAAACCAGCTGAAATCCTATCTCTATCGTTTGGTGACCGACCGCAATGATGTGGATGACCTCACACATGATACCTTTATCAAAGCTTTTGATAAAATTTCCACCTTCCACCAGGCGTCGTCGCTCAAAACGTGGGTGTTTAAAATAGCCACCAACCTGGCCTATGACCATTTGAAGCGGTTGAAAAGATGGCCGCTCGATGCGCAGGACCAGGGCGCCAGTCTGGCCATCGGCTCAGCGGAGATCGCCCAATCGTTCCGGATTGTGCACAGCACCTTCAACGCCGGAGCCTATGAGATGAAAGAACATATCGATTTTTGTTTTACCTGCATCTCCAAAACCTTGTCCATCGAAAATCAGGTGGCCCTGATCCTGAAGGATATCTATGATTTTCCGGTGAAGGAAATCTGTCTTATCCTGGATAAAACGGAAGGGGTGGTGAAACACCTGCTGAACGATTCCAGGGAAACGATGACGGAAGTGTTTGATCACCGGTGCGCCCTGGTCAATAAAAATGGCGTCTGCGACCAATGCAGTCAGCTCAATGGTATCTTCAACCCCAAACAGGACCAGCAGGAGCAACGCATGAAACTGGACCTGGTAAAGGGATCGAAGAAGTTTAACAGATCGGAACTGTTTGACTTAAGGACCCAACTTGTCAAAGCAATCGACCCGCTTCATGCGGAGGGCACCGATCTGCAGGATATTATCATGAGATGTACCCGGACGGCTATCGGAGAGGTGAATAACTTTTTTGAGAAAGCACCCGTTAAAACGAATTAAATATCAAACCCTGATCAACATGAAAAAAGGCATCTTTTTTATCATATTAAGCTTCACTTGTTTGCAGTTATCTGCGCAGGAACTGAAATCTACATTTTTATTTGACCTGGAAATCAATCTCGACCCGCCGCAGGCGGTAGGGCCGGTGCTAAAGGGAACACGACTGATTTTTCCTTTTAGAGAAGGCGTGGTAAAAGGAGACAACATCAACGGGGCGATACTGGGATGCAGCGGAGAATGGGGGCTGGCACTGGATTCTGCCACCTTTAAAATGGATGCGCGGGCGACTATCAAAACCACCGACGGCGCGCTTATTTATATGGCCTATTCCGGATACAACTATGGCAGCGGCAAAAGCGCTGCGTTGCTACAGGCCGGAAAAGGGCATGAACTGTCGCCGGCGGATTATTACTTCCGGTCGACACCGGTTTTTGAAACCAGCGCTCCGCAGTATGCCTGGCTAAATCATACGGTGGCCGTTGGGGTAGGCCGCTTTGCCGCGCCGGGAAAAATAATTTACCGCATATACGCCATTCAGTAAAAAGAAAGGCAGTCAGCCAATCCCGGCTGACTGCCTTTGTAGGATATCTTATCTGAAATTATCCGGTAGTCACTTTATTCTAAATTATTGTCCGCTCTAATTGTAATACTTTTGTGGCATTGCATATAACTTTGCAGCGTCGGCGATCATTCGCCCTGTTATAGTAGTGTAAAAAATATATGTCGTGCGTATGAGAGTTGTTATGTTCATGCTGCTATGCATCCTGATGATGAGTGCCTGCCAGCATACAGAAAAAAAACTGCCTTATCTGGGGGAGCCAACGGTGACCAAACACTTCCGGGACGGTCATACGGTGTATGACTCCGCCTACCCGGTGATACCGGCTTTTTCGCTGACCGACCAGGACAGCCTCACCGTTACGCCAAAAACATTCAACGGGAAAATATATGTAGCCGACTTTATCTTTCTGTCATGCCCTACCATCTGCCCCACCATGAACGATAACATGCTGCAGCTGTATCATCATTTTAAAAATGAAAACAGGGTGAATTTCCTGTCTCACAGCATTGATCCGAAGCATGACACCATTCCCCGGCTGAAAGCTTATGCCAACAGCCTGCATATCACCGATGACAAATGGCGGTTCGTCACCGGCGACCAGGATACGATTTTTCACCTCGCAGAAAAGGGGTACTATGCAGCCGTAGCTAAAGACAGTGCGGACGCCACCAATTACATACACAGCGGCGGCTTCTTCCTGATCGACACGCAACGGCATATCCGCGGCGTTTATAATGGTACGGATAAAGAAGCGATGCAACATTTGATCAACGACATTCAGATCCTGTTAAAGGAAGACTCCCAAAAACGTTGAGGAACATACTGACCATATGGCTGCTGAGTATCATACTGATCCAAAGTACAGGTAACTGCTGGATTATAGCGGCGTTTTACCTGAACAGGAACCGTATCGCCAACGAGCTGTGCGTAAACCGGTTTGAGCAGATACCGGTGTGCCGCGGGATCTGTTACCTGGAGCAGAAACTCACGGAAAATGAGCATCAACAGAATCGGGCGCCCGAATTGAAACACAAAGAGGTACTGCTGTTCTTTGAACCGGTATCTACGCCGGACATCGGCATGCAGGCCGACGATCAGCGGCCTTCCGGTAGGTATCTCTCTCCCTATTTCCCCACGTCTCACCTACACGAGGTATTCAAGCCTCCGGTCTGCTAACGATCACGACTAAACGCCCATTTAACGTTACCAATCTTGTATGTGCTTATGAAAACAGAAGAAATCGCTGTTTTGTCCGTTGGCATGTTTCAGGCAGGTAGTGATCATTGCTGGGTAGGTGATCTGGAGCATCTGTTGGAGAAATTCCCCCTGTTGGAGTTTCCTAACAAAAGGCGTTTCTATGTATTGATGATCATAGAAAGCGCACAGGGTACGGCTGTGATAGACGGCAATAGCCTGCGGCTGGACCATCCCAAGATTATCTGTATCCATCCCGGCAGCATATTCAGCCTGGAAATAAACCGGAAGGCCAGGGGTACCATGCTCTGTTTTACAGAAAACTTTTTCTCTATCAGGTATAACAATAACGCGCTGTCCAACTTCACTTTCCTGGAAAGGGAATATGGCAGTTATGTGAGGCTGACGGAAGAAAAAGCAAAGGAGTGGGAACAGCTGTCCGCTTTTATGAAAGGCGAATATGCCAGGCAACAGAAAGGGGCTGACAGTGTGCTGCGATCTTTTCTGAATATTATGTTGTGTAAGCTGGACCGCGAGTTTTCTCATGTGGTGCCGCTGATGAAGAAAAACACATATGAAGAAAAGATTAAACAGTTCAGAGCATTGCTGGACGAGCATTTTGTGGCACACAAAACACCTGCGTTCTATGCTTCCAGATTAAATATCACGACCAATTACCTGAATAAGCTATGCGGAAAATACCACGGCGTATCCACCGGCGAATTAATCAGAAAGCGGATCACTATTGAAGCCCAGCGGCTATTGCACTATACGGTACTCCCGATTGCAGATATCGCCAAGCAGCTGGAGTTTGAAAGTGTGTCTTACTTTATTACTTTTTTTAAAAGGAGTGTGGGTACTACACCGGAAAATTTTCGAAAAAATCATTCACTATAAAAATCTCTATATATGCTGAAAGATACCAATGAGGTGCTGAAGAGCAACGAGAGAAAATTCAACGGCAGCAGAAGAATGCTGAAGGCGGTGTTATTATTGTTGATATTGTTGATTGTCATACTGCAGTTCGACCACCTCACCACATTGCTGAAAAACATTTTTTAAACTATTGTTCCATGAAACGAATACATTTTTTGTCGAGATATATTGATCCGGAGAACAGGACTATGATCGATGCCATCATATGGCTCAACAGAATAGCGCTGGTGGTGCTGTTTTGTTGCCTGGTATTGATGTTGATCCGTATCTAGAGTAAGCAATAGTGCCGGAATTGTATATTGTTGTCCTTAAAATCAGCATTGGCACTATTTTTTTTCTAATCTTTTATTTATTAAAACTGCAAAAGCCGGCTTGTTTCTTTAAACTACCGGCTTTTCTGTTTCTTCGCTTTTGCCCGCCACCAGTCTAACTTTGCAGCGTATTAAACGTATTGCTGCATGGATTTTCCAATGTTTCATCTGGACTGGCTCAATGACCGGTTTTTGATAGCGATGATCGCTATTATACATGTATTTATCAATCATGGTCTGGCCGTCGGATTTATTCCGTATATCACCTGGCTGGAGCAAAAAGGGGTGAGGATGGCCGGTACGTCCAGTATTACTAATTCAGAATGGGATGAGCTGGTATATCGGAAAATGAAGGTCGCCTTTATCATCACCACTACGTTGGGCGCGATGACCGGCGTGGGCATCTGGTTTTCCGCCGGCCTGATCAGTCCTTCTTCCATCGGCAGCCTTATCCGGGTATTTTATTTCGCCTGGTTTGTGGAGTGGTTAACGTTTGTGACGGAGGTGGTATTGATCATGATATATTTCCTTATCTGGAAGCAGAGCAACCGGTCGTTGAAAGCCAAAATAAGGCATATCCGTTTCGGCTGGTTTCTGTCTGTTTTCTCCTGGATCACCATGTGTATTATCGTTTCCATACTGGGATTTATGATGGACCCGGGCAACTGGAATACGGACCATTCGCTGATCAGCGGTTTTACCAATCCGATTTATCTGCCGCAGCTGTTTTTCCGCACGCCCACTGCCATGGTGCTGGGCGGCGTGTTCGGTATGTTGCTGACCACCTTGTTTACAGCTCGTAACGCCGCCTGGCGGAACACGGCACTGAAGTATGGTGCGCGATGGATATTGTGCTGGGCGCCGGTTTCCCTGGTGGCTGCCATCATCTATTACAAGGCGATGCCGGAAGCGATGCGCGAAAATATGAGCACGGCGGTAGGCACGATGGAGTTCGCCCAATACTACGACTTGTTGCGTTACATGATTCCGGCATCCGTATCGCTGGTGGCGGTGCTGGGGATAGCGACATGGATCCGGCCCCGTGCTATCCGCATGTGGATGGTGCTGATACCCTGTGTGGCCGCCTTTGGGTTCCTCGGGATTTTTGAACGGGTACGGGAATTTATCCGTAAGCCTTATGTCATCGGAGGGTATATGTATTCCAATTTATTACGGGAAGAAGACTATCCGCTGTTTAAACGCGACGGCCTGCTGAAATACGCCACCTACGCCACCGCCGGCAAGGTAACGCCGGAGAATAAACTCAGCACCGGGCGCGATGTATTTATGCTGTCGTGCAGCCGTTGTCATACCACCAACGGCATCAATTCCATCGTGTATGTGTTTGAAAGGCTGTATGGCCCGGGAAAACCGCTGGATGAAAATTCTATGGCCGCCTATATTCCCAATATGCATAACGGCAGGACCTACATGCCTCCCTTTCCCGGGAATCAGGAAGAACTGGGCGCGCTGGTAGCCTATATCAAACATCTTCAACTGACAGGGGAGTCGTTGGAAGGGGCACAGTCGGCGGGCGTAACCGTTAACCCGGATAACAACATGAACCTGGCTGAACACATCACCGATACCACCCAATCGAAATAATAATTTACACTTATTCCATGAATCATATGTTAACGTTATTGCAGGCTACCACCCCTGTTCCGAGAGATATTCCATTAGCGCTTCCTCTGCCGGAATGGCTATTGGTGGTGTTACTGGTGGTTTCCTTCCTGGCCCACATCATTTTTGTAAACCTGATGCTGGGCGGTTCTATCCTGACCTTATGGGCCCAGATAAAAGGGATGAAAGACAAAGAATATGATACGCTGGCCTATGAAATCGCCAAAACCATTACCGTTAATAAAAGCCTGGCGGTAGTGCTGGGCGTGGCGCCGCTGCTCAGCATCAATGTACTGTACACCGTCTATTTCTATTCCGCCAACGCCTTGACGGGGCTGATGTGGATACTGATCATCCCATTGGTGACAGCGGCTTTTCTGCTGACCTATCTGCACAAATATGCGTGGCATAAGCTGGAGCATAACAAAGGACTGCATATTTCCATCCTTGCTTTGGCGGTGCTGATTTTCCTTTTCATCCCCCTGATTTTCCTGACAAACATTAACCTGATGTTGTTCCCGGAGAAATGGGGCACCGTAAAAGGGTTTATGGATGCGCTGGTGCTGCCGAACGTGTTCCCGCGGTATCTGCACTTTTTATGTGCGTCGTTGGCCGTCACGGGATTATTCCTGTTCTGGTACCTGGGAAGAAAACGATATCCTTTTGAAACGCACTTTACGACTATTACCCGTTACGATATCCGGAAGCGGATGTACGCGCTGGCGTTGGGCGTTTCCCTCTTTCAGTTTGTGCTGGGGCCGCTGGTATTAATCACGCTGCCGGCCAAAGGGGTGCGGTGGAACCTGGTGGCGGTTATTCTGTGCGGCGCCACGGCTGCATTGCCTGCCATGTACTGGATGTGGAAAGGCATTACCGGAAAGCCGGAAGACATAGGGCGTAATTTTAAGAAAGTCGTTGCCGCCATGACGCTGACAGTATTGCTGATGGCCAGCGGGCGGCATGTTTACCGCTCCAATGCGCTGGCGCCTCATAAAAAACTGATGGCGGAAAAGACCAAAGCATTTGAGCTGTTGTCTGCCGAAGCGAGGAAGCATCCGGCGCCGGAGGGCGCTGCATCGGGCGTGACAGCCGCCAGGCCTGTAGCTCCCGGCGCTGCCGTATTCCAGGCTAATTGTGCTTCCTGTCATAAAAAGGAAGGGCGGCTGGTAGGGCCACCGGTAACAGAAATGGTCAGCATCTATCAGGGCAATGTGCCGGGGTTGAAAAAGTGGATACGTCAACCCGGGAAAAAAAGAGCAGACTATCCCCAGATGCCGGGATTTCCGCAGCTCTCCGAGCAGGAGCTGAGCATACTGACCGACTACATTCTATCTGTAAAATAAACATCTATGTTATCTGCAATCTTTATGGTCTCCATCGTGCTGCTGCTGTTTTGGATAGTAAGGCAACTGATATTGGCCTCCACCAGTATTTTGTATTTATCGAAAGACGATGAGCTGGCCCATTCCGGGGAAGAAGTCCGGTGGATGGAGTTTTGACTATTAAACAAAAAGAGGCTTGTAAGTCATTACAAGCCTCTTTTTATTCGATAAAACCAAGGTGGTTAAGGCCTTGCGGCTAACCTGACTTTTTTCCTTTTTTTAAACAGACGGGAACTGATACCGTATAAAAGGAACCCGGAGATAACCGTAATTAATCCCAGTATGGAAAAGATCCGCAACAACAGATTGCCGATATTGTCTCTCGATTCATAGTCCATGGTATGCAGCATCCAGAGGAAGTCGAAAGCCCGCCATTTACTGTTGCGGAATTTCTGGACGGTGCCTAACTCCGTAGATACGTACACGGTAGTGCCGGAAGGGTGGTCAAAGGTGACCGCGTAAGCCGGCAGGGCACTTTCTCTGTATTCATGGTGGCCGCCTGTAGCGGTAAGGTATTCCACCTGCTTTACTGTCGGTGCTCCGTTAAACCGGTCCTTTGCTACTTCCACGGCCTCTTCTTCTGTCAGCGGTGATCTCAGTTGGCCGGTGTAGGCATCGGCGAGGTAGGTCTGCTGATGGGCAGTGTGTTCATGTCCGGCGGCCAGGTGTTTTTTATCTGCCGTTTTTATCTGATAATACGGGTGCCCTAATATCTGTATCAGTTGCACGGAAGCAAAGGAATCTATATTTTCAAATGCAACAGACGGAGACACCAGTTTCCCTTTGAATGCTAACGGTGGCGCTGCTTTTTTTTGCAGATCGCCGTGAACATCATCCATATTGCTCCAGCTGAAGTACAGCCCTCCGATGGTCCATAGCAGAAACTGGATACCTAAGAACAAACCCAGGTAGCGGTGCGATTTACGGATGTAATAGTGTTTGCTTTTAGCCATAAAGGGAGACATTATTTTTTTAGGATGACAGGAAATTCAATGCGTATTTTTTCCCAGGCCATGGCCATCTTCCCTGCGCCGGCTTTTCCGGGTTCGATAAAATATTGCAGTCTTTCCGTCAGCGCATGTCGCTGCGGCTTTACTTTCAGTCGGACGATGTCTTCCTTTTCATCATATTCCGTTGCCAGGTGCTGGTCCCATTTGGAATTGATAATAACGGTCCATTCGCTTTTGCCGGGGATGGTGAAAAAGGCGTACTTGCCCGCCGGGACGGCCTTTCCGCCGATGATGGCGGTGACTGGCAGCTCCAGCGTTGTGGCATCATGCGCGCCGGTAACCCACACTTCGTCGTAAGGCACGAGGCCTCCCCAGATGATCCTGCCACGTACGCCAGGGGAGTGGTAGTTGATCTTTACCGTGTCATTCCCGATCACCCCTGCAACGGCTGATTTGATGCTGCGTTTACTGGTATCCTTTACCAGGTTGGGGTTGTAGCAGACTTCCCCTGACTGCGCTTTTAATAAAATACTTCCCAATAGTAAGCAGGCGAGGGACAGTATACCGAATGCTTTTTTGAAAGAGAGCATGTGTGGATATAAATTTAGATGGATGTTATGGTGTTGAAGGTCTGCACCTGTAGGCCATGGTCATAGGTATGCAAAAAGGTGCAGGTAAAAGAATACAGGGAGAGGGGTATCAGATGCGGTAGGTGCAGTGCAGAATATGTGCCGGTACTTTGTTACTTCGCGGCGGTGCGTTGCCAACAGGACAGGCTGTTACCGGAGAAACGAAAGAGGGCACCGGCATGACGGCGAAAGCAACAGGCGTGGCCATGGCCACCTGCTGGAGGGCATGCATGGTTTGCGCTGTTATTTTCTGGTCTTTCTCCAGTTTCACCGTTTTGTGCTCGTCTTTACAGCATTTCCTGGCGCATACAGTATTGGGCTTAGCCCCGCACTTACCGCATTGTTTCACTTCGCTGTGCCACAGGTCTACCTCTATCAGCTTTCCTTTGCAATAATGCATGTGGAAAGTAGCACCGGTAGAGGTACCCATGTATAAGACAGCCAAAATGAGTATCAGGAATTTTTTCATTTCGAAACAAAAATAGCGGTTGCCCGGCATAAAGTGTTACATAATTTTGGTATGCGCTAATATTTCAGCAGCAGATTGACTCCCGGCATTAACCTTCCCTGAACTGCGTAGGCGTGATACCGGACTGGGCTTTGAAGAAATTGGAAAAATAGGCATGGTCCACAAATCCCAGTTCAAAAGCAATTTCTTTGATGGAGAGGTCCGTAGTCTGAAGCAGCCGTTTGGCTTCCAGCAGTACCCGTTGTTGTATCAGTTTGGTGGCGGATACGTGCAGATGGTTCTTACAGAGAATATTCAGGTAGTTGGCGGAGATGTGCAGCTTCGCAGCATAAAATCCGACCAGTTTTTCCTGCTTGTAAAATTTATTAATGAGCATATTGAAGGTCGCCAGCCTGGGATTGGACTGGAACACTTTCAGATCAGTAAAGATGTTCTCTGCCTCCTTGCTCACAATAGCAGCGATAACGGCCGCCCTGGCGCTGATCACCTCCTGTACGGAGTTGGCGGCCCCCAGCTCATCTTTGATGGCATCAAATTCATACTTCAGCAGCTGGAAACTATCGTTGGTCAGCGGAATCACCGGGTGATTCATATAATTCGAAAACGAGAAGCGGAAAAAAGGAGCGAAGCGCTCAAAGAAATGCTGCTGTATCATCAGCTGGTAGCCGGTGGTGTTGGGTTTGATGCTCCAGGTATGTACCTGTCCGGGAAACAGCACATGCACTTGTTTATTGCCGATGGGATAGTCGTGAAAATCGATGTTGTGCACCCCTTTGGCTGATTCGAACAGGTTGATGATAAAAAAATCATGCTTGTGTGGCTTGTCGATATGCCGTTCACCGTGCAGCTCGTTGAAAAGGAGGTCCTCCCGGCCAGCCAGCTGGCCTTTCCTGAATTCCTGTATCCCTAAGACAGGGATGTAGCCGGTGTCGTCATAAATCTTCATATCAGCAAATTGAGTTGGGCGTTCAACTTGTAAAATAGGGGAATTTTACGGCAAAAAAAATGGATTGGCCCTGAAAATACAGGAGACCAATCCATGTTGATGATCATATCATATAACCGGGCTACTTTTTAGGCTCAGCGTGGGTAGTCGGTGTATGGATAATGTCAAAGTATACCGTTTTGTCGTTGGCGTTCGGATAGATGCGGTAGGTGAACTCCTGTTTGGTCAGCACGGTGATGTCCACCACGCGGGTGAACAGTACGGCGCCGGCATCATTTTTAGCAACGATGGTACGGGTTTTACCGTCAGCAGTAACGCTCCAGTCGCCGTGCATTTTCGGAGAATCGTCCAGGTTGAACATGGTGAACGTACCGTCTGTTTTGAAATAAGCGAAGCCTACAAAGTTGGATACGTTGGCATCGTTCAGCGCCACTTTCTCACCTTTGTTGTTTTTGGCGTTGGTGGTTTCCCAGGGAGTGCTGGCAAGTGTTTCGCTGGGAGTGAGTGGTTTTGGTTCAGGTTCTTTGTCTTTGTCCTTGCTACAGCTAAAGAAAAAGGCGCTACCTATCGCCAACAAAAGAACGGCGGTTACTTTTTTTACATGTTTCATAGCAATGAAATTTTTTAGCACTACAAAGGTATCTGGCCCGTCTAACTTAGCTTTGCGTTTTTCATCCCAAAGCTTGAAGGATTTATAAGGGGCAGATGAGCCGGCATGATCAGAATACAATGTTTCCTTTATGGACGAGTGATTTCACCGGTGAAACCCTTGCCACCGCTTCGGCGGAGCAGGACGCTTCCAGGAATACCAGGTTGGCATCGTGGCCTGCTTTAGGCCATTGCTGGTTGCCTTTATCGTCCAACGGAAGTACGTACCGGGTGGCAAAGGCCAGTGCTCTCGACAGCGCCCATTCAGAGCTATAGCCATACAGGCCTGCAATGAGTTTGGCTTTCTGCAGCATGTGGCCTGGACCGAAAGTATTCCAGTGGTCCTGGATATTATCATTGCCCACCAGCACTTCCACGCCGTGTTTCCTCAGCAGGGGAATGGGCATCACGGTATCGCCAAAGGGCACGGAAGACACAATGCCCACACCGGCTTCGGCCAGGCGTGCCGCGATGCGCTCTGTTTCCAGGGCGGAGAGATGGCCCAGGGCAAAAGCATGGCTCACGAAGGTTTTACCACGAAGCCCGGGGTTTTCATTGGCCTTGTTGATCAGGTATTCGATGGTTTTTACACCGGTTTCACCTACTTCGTGCAGGTGAATATCAATCCCTTTGTTGTGATCGATCGCCAGCTGCGTGATCAGGTCCATCGGTTTTTCGATGCTGCCGTCGATAGCGTACGGGTCTACGCCGCCAATGAAATCAATATTCATTTTAACCACTTCTTTCAGCAGCGGGGCGGTATTGGTATAAAACACGCCGTGCTGAGGGAAAGCCACCAACTCGGCACCCGCCGTTTTTGCTTTGTGTTGGAGCGCTGTTTCCAGGTGCCGTAAGGAGTCGAAGCCGGACGTGGGATCGATATTAAAATGAGAACGGATATAGTGGGTACCGTTTGACTGTAGAAAATCGATCATCTTCTCCGTCCGCTCCACGGATGTTTTCAGCCATTCCGGAATCATCTTTTGCTCATAGGCAATCTGGTCCTTCACGGTTTTTCTTTTCGCTGAAACTGCCTGCCACGGCAAACCATAAAGCATCTTGTCCAAGTGGGCGTGCATGTCCTTAAAGGCAGGCAGCATCAGCCATCCTTTGGCGTCAATGGCATCTTTACCGGGATCGTTGGGAGTGATAGCTTTCACCTTCCCATCTGCTACCTCCACACAGAAAAGCGCGGTCTTTGTCTTTACGACCTCTTCTCCATCATACCCGAAACCCGTTTCCAGCAATACATTCTTAAATGTATAGTGGCTGTCGTTTGCTATTTTATCCATTAGTTCCATTTTTTATGCGGTGATTACCACAGCAAAGTAAGGGGTAAATATCTCCACGGCTTTGTGTTATCTATCCGGATGCTTGAAAGATTTATAATTCGCAACGACTTAGTGATAAATCTTTCAAGGCATGTCATGAATCCTACACAGAAGAGGAGAAACGGAAGCCTATTTTTGTAAAAAAATGATGGGGACTATGAAGAAAAAGGAAATATCCCGCAAGGAATTTATCAAAATGTCCGGATTAGGACTGGCAGGAGCGGCCTTTGCTTCCGGCTTATTGGGCGCTGCGGAAGCGTTTGCCGGTGAGGCAGCTAACAAGGACGGGAAAAGCTATTTGTTGAAGAACGTGCGACTGGAAACAGGATTTGCGTATGAAGAAGGGGAGGTCGTTCACACCAACACCGAATTGTTCTGCGTTGCCATCAAAGACGGAAAAATCAACCGTATCTCTGCTAATCAACCGAACGCTGCCAACGCTATTGATGCGAAAGGCTGGCTGATGTTGCCTGCTTTTAAGGATATGCATATCCACCTCGATAAAACCTTCTACGGTGGCCCATGGCAGGCCACCAGAAGAGGACCGGGCGGGGTGAAGGGCATGATCGCCCTGGAGCAGAAAATCCTCCCGGAGATGCTGAAATCGTCTACTCATCGCGCAGAAAAACTGATAGCACTACTGCAATCCAAAGGGACCAACTTCGCCAGAAGCCATGTCAATATTGAACCAACATCAAAACTGCAATCGCTCAATAACCTTTTCAAAGCCCTGGAGAACAAAAAGAGCTCCTTCGGAGCCGAACTGGTGGCGTTCCCGCAGCATGGTGTTTACTATACCGATTCCGTTCCCTGGCTGAAAGAAGCCGCCAAAATGGACATCGATTTCATCGGTGGTGTGGACCCTTACTCCATCGACGGCGCCATCGAAAAAACCATCGACTTCACCGTGCAACTGGCGCTGGACAATAAAAAAGGAATTGATATTCACCTGCATGAATCAGGGGAGTCCGGATTAAAAACCGTGGAATATCTCATTAAGAAGGTAAACGAAAATCCGGCGCTGCAACATAAAACATTCATCAGCCATTGCTTTGTGCTGGCGCGCATCGATAAGGTGAAGCAGGAGGAGATAGCAGCGCAGTTGGCGGCAGCAGGCATCGGTATTGTGTCTACCATCCCGTTCGGCGGTCTGATCATGCCTATTCCCACGCTGTACAAGCACAACGTAAACGTGATGACCGGCAACGACAGTATCATCGATCACTGGAGCACGTTCGGGTCCGGAAGCGTATTGGAGAAAGCCAATACCATGGCCCAGTTATACGGCTACGCCACCGAGTTTCATTTGTCGAGAAGCCTGAAACTGGCTACGGGGAATGTACTCCCGCTGGACGACAAAGGCGTACAGCAATGGCCTAAAGCCGGCGATGCAGCTGATGTGGTGCTGATAGATGCCAGCTGTTCTGCGGAAGCGGTATCAAGAATATCACCGGTAAGATCATTGATCAACAAAGGACAGATCGTATACTAAAAAGGGGACAGAGGGAGCCTTAAAAATAAATGAACATCCCGAGAATGGTTTAAATGACTACCTGACTCCATCAGGTGCCCGCATAAAACGAGGCCGTATCACACTTTTGATACGGCCTCTATGTTTTTCAATTGTACGTATCGGTTATTCTACCGGTTAATATTTAATAACGCAAAAATTAAAATGATGAAGTACAGATTATTTTTTTCAGCGATGCTGGCAGTGGTTGTTGCCGTGATTTCTACTACAGGTGCAATGGCACAGCAGCCATCAAAAGAACAACGCAAACAGATGGCAGATACCAGTAAAAAAACTGGATCCCGTCCCGCAGCACCGGTATTAAAACCAGCAAAGGTAGATACTGCGAAGAAGACAGGCAAAAAACATTGATTCTATCAATATTGTATTTACCAGGCAGAATAGGAAACGTTATTGCAAGCAGACAGCGGTGTACCGGCGTGTTCATTTGAATGTTGTAGAAACAGGAGCGTAATAAAACAGGAACATTTGCTGTTCCGGAAAACCGGAAGGTTGCGGCCGCTGTTTGTAGTTCCTGGAATGGGGAGAGCAATAACTTTACCAGGGTCCGTAGCGGTATATTATTGATGTTGGGCTATTACCTGTCATACCAACGAAGTTGCTGATGTCGCAAATGGTGAAATATTAGTAGAATGTTTACTACGGAAGCGCTTCAGTTATTGGTGCATTAATCAACGGAGGCGGCTCTTCAGCGGCCAGCCTCCTTGTTTAGATAGGCTATTGATGACATTTATAGGCAGCTATTAAATATTTTCTTTCAAAAAAATTAAAAATAACATTGGTTGCCATAGGAAGAATGCGCAATCTGTTGTTTTCTATCAGGAAGAAGAACAGCCTTCCGGTGAACGAAACGTAGTCTGTACAGTAGTATTTATTCAAAAAAAATTAGTATATGAAACAAGTAAGAATGCCCCTGAAAGGTATTGCCTTTACCCTGTTAGCCGCCACTTTGGTGACCTCCTGCAAAAAGAAAGACGATCCGGCTCCGCCACCGCCACCAGCCAGGAATGCAACTATGCAATTCGTGCATGCTTCTCCAAAGACCGGTGAATTGACCGCAGATATCAATGGCAAAAAGCACCAGGATAAACTGAAGTTCCTTGGACAGTCAAACGGGTACATTCCTGTGCCGGCTGACAAAGAAGCGGTATTGAAATTCTTACTGGACGGAAGTAAGTTAATAGTGGATGGGAAATATGCGTTGACAGACAAAGTGAGTTATTCGTTGTTCGTGTATGACACGCTGTTGAACAACAAAGTAAAGGCATTGTTGTTAACGGATGACCGCAGCAGCCCGGCAAAAGGGAAGTCCAACGTACGTTTCCTGCACCTGTCACCTGATGCTACCGCTGTTGATATTGATGTTTTTAAGAATAAAGACAGTCTGCGGTTGGTAAGTAATGCTACTTATGTTGGGGATAAGCCCGATATTAAATCACTATCTGTATTCAAATCTGTTGCTGCGGGTGATTATCATGTGAAAGTCAAAACCAAGGTTGGTGGAAAAGAAACGACGATACTCGATATTCCTATTGTTAAACTGGAGGATGGAAAAGTGGCAACATTGTACCTGAGTGGTCTGGCAAAGGGGACGGGAACCACCAAAGTTGCACTCCAGGTATCACAACATAAATAAATTTTTTGGGATGTAGAGAACGGAAAAGGCCACCTCTGAATACAGAGAGTGGCCTTTATGTGTGATAACCTATATGGTTATACGTTAAAAGAGCTCTTCCTTAAGAAGTTGATGTACAAATTGGACAGCAAAGTGCATGGGCGGCTACGCATGTGTGCCTGGAAGCAATGGAAGACAATCAAAGGGCAGTGCCGGCATCTCATAAAACTAGGCGACCTAAAGGTGACGGATAGCAGTGGAGTAACGCCAGTTCGGGATATAGCTGCATGTCACGCAGTCCGATATTGTGTAGCATACTCGCCAGCAAGTACTTTAGGAAGAAAGGTTACTTAGGATTCTATCATCACTAAGATATGAAAACAGAACATCGGAAGAAATTATTCTAACAAACCGCCGTATACCAGGCCGGTACGTACGGTGGTGTGAAAGGACAGTGAGGGAAATAATCCCTCACTGTCTACTCGATTTCCTGTTTATTTTCTCCGCCATTGGTAACCCAGGAAAAGGTTGAACTGCTGGTTGTATATTTTCCATTGATGCTGTATGCGTGGGTCTTCTATAACCGGTATAAATCCACGGGAATAGCCAGCGCCTATATTCCAGCCATTGTTGCATTCATAGCGCAGCTGTACCACGATGCCAGCATCAAATTTGTAGCGGAATCCTCCCGGAGCAGTAGCGGTGCCGAAAATGTTTCTTTCTGTTGTTATTTGTCCATCGGCGCCTTTTCGTTCTATACTGCTGTGCAGCAAGCTGCTAACGTAAGGGCCGGCAGATAACCGGAACCGGTGAAAGTAAGCAGTAGTTGAGATGGGGGCTATCATCAGATAAGTGCTCTTAAAACGGCTGTTGTATACCTGTTGGCTGTTGCTGTCCAGGAGATGCAACATCACCGGACTTTGCCCAACTGATAATTCGGATTGGATGCCAAAATACTTGCTTAGCCTGGAGTGCACCGTAATTCCTGCAAACATACCGGGCAGAGGTTTTACGTAGCTGCCGGACGACAATAAATGAAGGTCCCCACCATATAGTGAGCTGGAAGATACCCCTGCTTTTATGCCAAATGATACTTCCCGGTATCCGCTACTGTCTTGCTGGGCGCAAACAGGCGGAAGTAATGCAAGGAAAGCTATCATTATCAGAATATGTTTCATATCATTCGTTTATAAGTTAATATCCCAGATGCCGGCTGTTCTTTCCATTTCCACCAGCGCCGCGGCATATCCATTTAGTGCCTCGTAATAGCTCTGTTTCAGGCTGTTGTAGGTGCGCTGGGCATTCAGTACTTCCAGCAGATTGATCTCGCCGGACCGATAGCTGTATATCTTACCGTCGAGTGCTTTCTGCGCATCTTCCAGTATGCCGGTATGAAACTGGCTTACTTGTTTGCGGGCAGCGAGGTAATTATAATAGCTGGTGGCCACTTCGGTTTGTACCTGTAATGCCGCCTGCTGGTAACGGGCAGCTGCCTGGGCTGCGCTGTATTGGGCCGATAACAGCTCCGCCTTCGACCTGCCGGAAAACTTCAATGGTATGCTAATACCTGCGGAAATAACATTCGTGGAAGGGGCTGGTGCTATGGTGTTGGTAGCACCGGAGTTTTGCGCCATTCCCAGGCTTAGTCCAAGGTCCGGCATCCTGTTGGCCTGTGCCAGCTTCACCAGGTTGTTGGCCACTTCTTTATCTTTCACGGCAGCGAGGACATCGGCCCGGTTGCTGACAGCGGTGTTGATAAGGTCTTTTAAACTAAATTCCCTGTCAAATCCGGATTTGAACGTAGCAGGGTAGTAAAGCGTATCTGATGATTTTCCCATCAGCATCCCCAATTGTAATAAGGCGGCCTTAAAGCTGGCTTCATGCTTATACACTGTATTCAACATGTTGGCGGCTTCCAGTTTACTCTGGCGCGCATCTACTGCTTTTATTTCTCCCAGCTGAAATCGGATGCTATCTGCCCGGGCAAACAGCGACATGTTTTGATAAGATTCCGTGGTTACTTTGAGCAGGTTTTCCTGTAGTGTGGTTTGCAGGTAGGCCAGCGTGGCATCTGCCCTGAGCTGGCGATAGTAGTTTTCCAGCAACAGGTTTGTCAGTTCCAGCTGGCTTATTGCTACGCTGCTTCTGGCTTGTCGTTTATTGCCCAATTCCAGCAGCCAGTTGACAGAGGTACTAAATCCATACCCCATTTTCATTCTTTTCTGCCCGTTATCCACCCAGCCAAATGACAGCGTCGGGTCTGGGAAAACCTTTGCCGCAGCAACCCTTGCGGCAGCCAGGTTGACGTTGAACCGCTCTGTTACATACGCCAGGTTGTTATTTGTTATTTCCGCCAGGAAGCGGGTATAAGTCAACGAGTCAGTTACTTGTGCATTTCCCCGTACTGCCAGGAAAAGCAATAGCAGGATATTACCATATCTGATAGCCATCTGTTTATTTTTTTTCATCCTTTTGCTGATAGTCTGTAGCACCCCATTTGCTTTCAGACAGATAATACAATGCCGGCAAAACAAATAGCGTAATGACGGTAGCAGCCAGCAGGCCGTATACTACTACGGTAGCCAGTGGGCGCTGAACATCTGAGCCAATGCCGGTAGCCAATGAGGCTGGCAATAAGCCAAGAATGGCAACGGTGGCGGTCATCAATATGGGCCTGAACCTGTTGGCCGCACCGGCAATTACGGCTTCCAGTAAGGTAGCTCCCTGTATGCGCAGCTCATTGAAATTGGAGATCATGATCACTCCATTTTGAATAGCTACGCCAAACAATGCAATAAAGCCAACCGCAGAAGATACATTGAGGGTCATACCTCTTATATTGAGCGCCAACATGCCGCCAAAGAGTGCCAGCGGAACAATGCTGAGGATCAGCCCCGCCTGCCGGAATCGTCCGAATGCGCCGTATAACAGAAGGAACATAAACAGCAGCGTTACAGGCACCACCACCGCCAGTTTTGCGTAGGCGCGCTTTTGATTCTCGAATTGCCCTCCCCATACAATCCGGTATTTTCCGTGATCATAAGAGATGTCTTTTTCTATACTGTGCCTGGCCTGTTCCATAAAAGAAGACAGGTCCACGTTCCGGAGATTTAGTTTTACAGTCAGGTGCCTTTTGTTCATTTCCCTGGTAATGATGCCTTCCCCGGTAGTGGTGCTGATAGCAGCTACCTGCGACAAAGGAATCCTGGCCCCAGTGGGAGATGCCAGCATCAGATTGGCAATTTTTTCCGGCGTATTTCGGCTGTCTTCTTTATACCGGCAGGTGATATCATATACTTTATTGCCGGTAAAAAGCTGGGACACCGGTTTACCACCAATGGCTACTTCTACCAGCTCCGACACAGTGCTCACGTTCAGCCCGTATTGCGCCAAAGCCGCTCTGTCGATTTTAATTTGCAGTTGTGGCAGAGGGGGCTCCTGGTCGATAGAGAGATCTACCGCGCCTTTTATCTTTTTTAGGGACTGTAGCACCTGCTGCGCTATCCGCCGGGTTTCTGCAAAATCGTCGCCATATACTTTTACAACCAGCTCGCTATGGGCGCCTGATATCCGGTCCATCACGTTATCGATCATCGGCTGACTGAAGCCAACATTATAACCTGGCATTGCGGCATAGTCGGCCGCCAGTTCTTCAATAAGATCGGCTTTGGTTTTTCCTTTGGGCCACTCTTTATAAGGCCGGAGCCCTACAGAACATTCAAAATGGGAGGCCGACCAGGGGTCTGTTCCATCGTCATTTCTGCCGGCATGCACCATCATATAGGTGATCTCTTTGTGTTTCAGGGTTACCATACGTAAAGAGTCACTCATTTCTTTCGACTTCTGGAGTGATATGCCCGTGGGGAGTTGTATCTGTAGCCATATAGAGCCTTCATCTAAAGAGGGGAGAAAGTCTTTGCCTACGGTCGCGGAAAGTATAGCAGCGCTTATCAGCACTATGCCTAATGGCCACAAAACCCTTTTAGGCTTTTGCATGATCTTTCTGGTACGGGCCAGGTAGGCTACGGATAATTTTTCCAGCCATTTGTTGTGGTATAATTTGCGCGGCTTTCTGTATACGCTGTAAGCGAGACCTGGAATTAGCAACATTGCTACTATCAAGGCACCTGCCAGAGCGTAGCTCACCGTAAACGCCATTGGTGTAAACAGCTTACGTTCTACTCTTTCAAAAGCAAATAAAGGCAGGTAGGCGGTAATGATAATAATGGTAGCAAATAATACCGGCTTGCCAACAAGCGCCGCCCGTTGCGCTATGGAACGCTCGTCCAGCGGTGCCAGTTCATTTTCTTCCCGTTTTTTCAGGATCGTTTCCATCATCACAATGGCGCCATCCACGATAATTCCAAAATCAATGGCGCCCAGGGAAAGCAGGTTGGCCGGAATGTTGGTAAAATACATCAATATAAAGGCAATCAGCAATGCTAATGGTATTGTAATAGCAACGATCAATGCCCCCCGCCAACTGCCAAGAAATACGATGAGCACTATAATGACCAGCATCATGCCCTCTATCAAGGTGTGTGAAACCGTATTCAGCGTGGTGTTCACCAGGTCTGTACGATCCATATATGGCCGGATCCGTACTCCCTCAGGCAGCAGGTGGTTGTTGAGATCATCAATGGCATTGTGTACTCCCTGCAATACCAGCGTAGGGTTTTGCCCTTTTAGTAATTGTACTACGCCTTCGATGCTTTCATTGTAATCTACCTCCCGGTCTGTAAAGCCCAGGATGCTTTTCCGCTCCAGGTTGCCATATCTGAGTTCACCTACGTCTTTTAGCAGAATAGGAACGCCTTTGTTGGTTTTAATAACCAGGTCGCCAAGTGCTTCCAGTGTTTTCACCAATCCGATTCCGCGGATCACATAGCCCAGGTCGCCCTGGTTGAGTATACTTCCGCCGGCGTTGGCGTTATTGTTAGTGATGGCGGCCTGGACATCGCCGAGCGACAATTGATATTGTTCCAACCGTGCGGGGTCTAGTTCTACCTGGTATTGGGTGGTAATGCCTCCAAAATTGGTGACGTTGGTTACACCGGCTTCCTGTTTTAAACGGGGTATAATTACCCAATTTTGCAGGTCGGTCAATTCCCTCAGGTCATGGCCTTTACTTTCTATCACATACCGGTAGATTTCCCCGATAGGGGAAGTCAACGGGTCCAATCCCGGTTTGGCTCCATAGGGAAGTGTTAATGCGTTCAGTCTTTCATTGATACGTTGCCGGGCCCAGTAGTCTTCGTAACCATCCTGAAAAACAACGGTAACGATAGATAAGCCGAAGGTGCTTTTACTGCGCATGACGCTCATGCCGGGAAGCCCATTCAGTACCCGCTCTACCGGGACGGTAATCTGCTGTTCCATTTCCTCCGCTGCCAGTCCGGGCACCTGCGTAATAATCTGGGCGCTTACATCCGCAATATCCGGGTATGCTTCGATAGACAATTGTTTCCACGAATAATAGCCAAATAGTGCCAGCATTATAAAAAAGCCTATCAGTAACCATCTTTTCCGGATGGTTATATAAATCAGGTTCATCATGTTGTTTTCAATTAATAAATAATGGCTACCTGGCGTCCAATAGATAATAGGCGCCATCGCTAATGACGGTATCGTTTTCTGAAAGCCCCGACTTTACTACCACCTTGTTGCCGAGGACACCGTTTGTTTCTACCTGTTGGCGTACGTACCTGCCAGCAGCGACCTGCCGGAAAACGAAGGAGGTATTGCTTTGCTGCAGCAGTGATTTGGGGGAAATCAGGATGGTAGGTTGCGGCGTGTTTTCAAAATTAACATTCACATACATACCCGGTTTAAGTGCATGGTCGTCATTTTTGCACTCCATTAATACTTCCACGCTGCGGGAGCTTTCCTCGATCAATTCGTTGATATGAAAGATTGTTCCCCGTATAATTTTACCTGGCAGCGCGGCAATGGTGATCTGTGAATGGCTCAGCTGACGGATAGCGCCCATATCTTTTTCTTTGACATGGCCAGCTACCCATACCTTTGATAGTTCCGCTACTGAGGCCACACTGGCGCCGTCATTTTTTATCAATTGGCCTACTACTACTTTATTCTCTACTATTTCACCTGTAATAGGGGCGTAGATGATCAGGGGCTGTCCCAGGACCAGTTCATCGGGATTGGCCTTGTATAACCGGATACTCAACCGGGCGCTTTCAAATTCTTTTTTTTCTACATCATAATTCATTTGCGCCTCTTCCAGCTCCCGTTGAACGCCTACGCCATTGGCCACTAAATTACGCTGTCGTGCCAGTCTTTTCTCTGCCAGCAGCAGTTGTTCTTTCGCCTGAAAGAATGCTTTCTGCGCTGTAATAAAATCCTGCGAACTCATGGAAAAAAGGGGAGTAGCAGGCGTTACTTTCATGCCAAGTTTCAGGTAAGCTGAAAGGACCCTGCCCGAAAAAGTCGGCGCTACTTCTGCAAACTTATTGGGGATCACCTTTACCACGCCTGCTACAGACATCTGTTGACGTAACAGCTGTCTGCTGATGGTGTCAATATGGATTTTTTTTGCCAGTGCAGATTGTGAATTAATGATTACAGTGTCGCCGTGCAGCTCACAGCTGTTGACAGTTGTACGAGAAGGCTTTTGTGTACATGATGTCATGAGTAATGTACCATAAAAAAATGCCTGTATTTGTTTCATTGTGCCATTGTTAAGCGTTATAAGTTCATATATGCGGATTTTATTTATCCAGCCATAGTTGTAAATTAATGGTAGCATCTACTTTGCTGTTGCCTAAAAAAGCATATACATACTGCTTTTGAATGTTTATTATTATATTCATTTCCATTATTTTTTGTTTACTGATAGAAGAGTGGTGCTGCTGTTGTTTTAATTAGGTCTACGTTTAATAAAACCGGAAGTAGAACGACCTTCCTATTCTTTTGGGGAGAATGCAGGATCTTTAACATTTTATTTCGTAGCTATTCAGAAAAGGCTTATATAAATAAAAATAGGAGGCGCTATAAAGCGCCTCCGGGTTAATTATAGGTATGATGTGAGCTACAATCTGCGATTGGGGTTGACTTTAACCATATCTGTTATGAAAACAACAAAAAAATGAAACTTCCTACAGAAAAGAATAAAAAAACTAGAATCTGAGGGTATAGGATAAATAAAAAGTAAGATCAAATAAGCGGTTTCCTGATGATGTAGTATTATAGCTATTGTCTTCCAGGTTCCAAACATCCCGAATGTACTTGTTACGGGCCTGGTAGGCATTATAAAGGCCGGCAGATAACTTGTGCGTAAGCTGCTGACCGGTATGAAATGAGAAGCTGGTGTTAAAGTTCAGTCGATGGTAGGCCGGCAGTCGTCTGGACTTGTACCCGGTTCTGTCAAAGACAAAGGGATTTTTCTCGTCGGGTTCTTTATTGCCAGGATCCACAGGAGCGGGAGTATCAAAGTCATCATTGACTCCCGGAGGAAGGAACTCTGCATCGCCGGAACTGAAATACCATACGAGGCCGAGGTTCCAGTTTTTAAGCGGGCTATAGTTGATGGTGGCATTTAAATTATGCCGCCTGTCATAACAGAAAGGATATTTTTTCCCTTCGTTAATGTCTGGAAATTGTCTTTCGCTCCGGGTAAGCGCATACGAAAACTGAAACTGCCATTTATTGATTTGTTTCCTGGCCAGTACTTCCAGTCCGTAACTCCAGCCTTTCCCCGCGAGGATATCGGTTTCCCAGGTATCTTCATTATAGAAGATATTTCCCTTTTCTGCGAAGTTGGTGTTGTTGCTCATCTGCTTGTAGTAAGCATCTACAGAGAGGAACAACCCTTTTTTGTCATTGAAATTATATCCCAGGTTTACCATATGGCTTTCCACAGGGCGCAACAGTCCGGTACTAGGCACCCAAAACTCGCTGTTGATGCCTAAAAACGGTGTAGTTACCTGGTGAAGGTATTGTATCATGCGGGCATACGAAAAAGTAAACTGCTGGTCATGATTGATCCGCCATGCGGCAAATAGCCGGGGCTGAAGGGAACGATGGGTGTAGCTATGGAATTTGTAGGTGGCGTAGTTCAGGCCCGGTCGGATTAATATATTCGTTCCGATGCGCAATTCATTTTCAGCATAAAGGGCGAACTCGCCAAAGCGAAGCGGTTGCATGGGCCGATAATAACCCTCTTCTTCCAGAAATTCGGGAGAAATGGTGGTATTAAAAGGCCGGATCGTGATATGGGCATACCTGGCGCCAAACCGGAACCGGGAATTGGGTAATGCGTTGTATTCAAATTGGGTTTTTGCTTCCAGTTTGTCAATGGATGCATAATTGTTAAACGCCTTACTATCTTCAGCCTGCTGGGTAGAATCGTTGAACAGCGCGAATTTAATACCGGCAAGATTGGTATAGTTACTGACATTTACAGTGGTACTTACAAATGAGCGGACGCCGAGCAAATGGATCCAGTTGAGCGTTCCCAGCCGGTTTCCCCAAGCCTGCAGACGTTGATAATCCGAATTATGGATATTCAGGTGGTCTTTGCCGAGGTAGCCGGTAAGCATCAGCTTATTATTGGCATTGAGGAGATGGGTTAACTTAAAATGGATATCATAAAACCGCAGTTGGTACTTGTCATCCAGGATATTCAACAGTGGATTGGACCAACTATGGCGCATGGAGAACATCATGGCGGTTGATTGTTTGCGTAATGGACCTTCTACGGACATGGCGCCGGCGAGCAGTCCCGCATTGGCTTCCCCCGTCCATTTGTCCATGTTTCCATCCCGGGTATTAACTTCCGTGATAGAAGAAATGGCGCCATCGAAACGACTGGGGAAGTCATTTTTATATTGCCTGATTGATTTAACCAGCGTACTGTTGATGATTGAAATTTCACCCAGCAGGTGACTGGGATTGTACACCTGGTTGCCATCCAGCAGGAAAATACTCTGGTCCGGATCACCACCTCTAACCACCAGTTTTCCGGTAGTCTCCTGTGTTTCCACATTGCCCGGCAACAAGTATAAAGATCTCACGGGGTCTGTTTCTCCCATGAAATTGTTGTAGGCATCAGTTTGGTATTTATCCATCCGGGAGCCGCCATCGGGTTGAAGTGTATTGCCCGCGTCAATTTTTACCTCTGGTAGTTTAACTGGTGAGATGATGAGGTTTTTTTGAGTAGATGTCTCAAGCAAGATGGTGATTGTTTTAGGAGGGAGGCTGCTGTGTTTTACCTCCAGGTAGTGTTTGCCCCGAGACAACATCATGTTGTAATAGCCAAACCTGTTGGCCTGGCAGATCTGACCGGACGCCAGGTCTTGTATTGTGGCATAGGCCAATGGTTCCATACTGCCTTCTTCCATCGTGAATCCGTAGAGCGGATACTGCTCAGGTGTTTTTTTTGCAGGCAGAAGGATGATCTTGTTGTTTATTTCTTCTATTGTTACTTGCTGCCCGTTCAGTAATTTATGGAGTACGGTACCCAGCATGACATTTCCGTCAGCAATAGAATAGGTACTGTCTGTAGTGAGGTAGTTGGTGGAATATTCGATGATCGTGCCGCTATAGCTGCTTATTTTGGATAGTAAGAAAGGAATGCTGCCGGTGGCAGCATGGCATGTGAATATTTTCCTGGTAAGGGATTGTTGGGCATAGGAGTGTAATGCACTACAAAGCAGTACCACGGATATGAGAAAGCCTAAAGCTTGGCAACGATTGACACAGCAATGCCATAACGGCCGACGGCCGAAAATGTGAATGTATTTGCTATGTTTAAAATTCCTTACAATAAGTCGAATAAATGTTAGTATAAAATAAGGGTGTCTTGTTGTCGTCGGTAATGAAGCCCTGTTAATTTTGCTATTTCATCTACTGCCTGAGATAAAGATTCCTTTCCAAAGCTGGCGGTGATAGATATTTTACCTGCCCCTGGCGTCTGTGTGGTATCAACTTTGACAGGATGATTATAATAAATTGCAAGTGTTTGGAGTACCTCTTTTAACGGAATACTTCTGAAACTTAATTCTTCTTGTTGCCATTGCAGGGGAGAGCCGAAAAATATGTTTTTTTCAAATGTATCTCCTGTGTAGATAGCTTCTTCACAGGCTGTTAAGATGCACTTTTTTTGTGGATGGTTTTTATCTGCAAACAACACCTTGCCGGTAGCGACAGCTACTCTTTCCTGCTGGCGCCCGGCATTTACCAGGAAAGCGGTGCCGAGTACCGTGATCAGTCCCTTTCCGGTTTCGATGCGGAATGGCTGCTGTGTGATTGTTTTTACGTCAAAATATGCCTCGCCTGAGAGATATATCTTCCGCTCATGAGCTTTGAATATTTTGGGAATCCGGATAGTAGCTCCTTTTCTAAGCCATACCGTGGTGCCTTCGGATAATGTTATTTGCTGATTGGCAGCAGCTGTGATGACGGTAAGGGATTCCTGCCGGTTGTTGTACCACCACCATCCACTGAAAATGAAGCCTCCTATAATAGCCGCGGCTACCATTATTTTCTGGAACGTGTTTATCCGGAACACGGATTTAGCTGTGTCGGTCTCCTGCTCTGTGGCCAGCATAATTCGCTGATCTACTTTTGACCATGCGCGGCTAATGTCAAACTCTTTTTCCTCCAGCCATTGGTCTGCCATGCGCCAGGTGGCAGTCAATTGCGCAATTGACTCTTTGTTAGCAGGATCCGGCGATGTCCAGTCGTCGATTATTTTATCATCCGCCTCGGAGGACAAGCCCTGAAGCTTTTTGAGCAGTATTTCTTTTATATAGTCAGGTAATTGTTCCATTTGTTATCTTCCCCTATTTACTAAAACACAATTGTTGGTAAAATTCCTACACGCAGAATAAAATAATTCAAAGAAAATTTATGGCGTAGCTTTAACGAAAATTCTTAGGAATTTTAGCGCCTTCCAAAGTTGGTTATTCACTGTTTTAATGGATATACCCAGGTTGTCAGCGACCTCCTGGTTGCTGAAATTACCGATACGACTTAATAGAAAGACCTCTTTGCATTTAGTGGGAAGCTGCTCAATCCCTTTTTCTAACAATTCTTTATAATTTATGAGTTCTCCTTCACCTGTTTCTGCCTCTGCCGGTAACGCTGCTTCTATGTCCATGTTCGTGAGGCTGTACACAGGGCGGCATTGTCCACGGTAGAGGTGGTTAAGGCAATTATTGCGAACAGCGGTATAAAGGTAAAATTTTATACCTGCAACCATCAGGAGGTCTTTGCGGGTTTCCCATATTTTCACGAAAATATCCTGTACAATATCTTCGCACACCTCCTTTTCCTTTATGAAACTGAAGGCATATTTACAAAGTGGCTTATAATACTGTTCGAAAACTTGCTGAAAGTGTCTGTAAAGTTTCTCTGTGCTCACTGATGAAGTTTATAAATATAATACTTAGTAATCATATATTTGCGGCCGGAGATGTATAGCAGATTTTATTCGGAAATTCCTCCTGTAATCTATAAACGCACGACGATTGATTACCCCCTATCGCTTTAAATGAAAAAGTACACGGTGCGATCGTAAAGAGGGGCAGATATTACAGCGCAAACCACAGGTCTTCTCAGGTTTACTTTTCAGGAACTCTCTTCCTTAGACATAACACCGGTCAATTACATTTGACCCATTGAATAGCCGATATATTGGGGAAAAATATTTTCTGGTCGGCAGGAAAGTGGAGACTGCGATTTTTGCCCTTTTGCTGTTACTATGGCACTTGGGGGAAGTTCCTTCTAAATGAAAAGACCGGCAGAGCCGGTCTCCAACATGGTAAGGGAAAATTATCCCTTTGGGCTCTTTTTACTATTTCCGTTCAAAAGTTTTCTTCTCAGTGCCGGCTCCGGTGATGGTGAGTTTTTTCCATCCTTCCGGCAGCACGGAGTATATCTGTCTGATGCCATTGTCAGTAATGTCCAATCCGGCAAATCCCATCAGAACACTTTGTAATATTCCTCCCGCGCCGGTGGCAAAGTAGGGATTGGTACCTCCTTTTGTTTCTGCGATCACGCGAAAGGGCGGTAAGAGGTTAGGTTCATAGGATTCTTTGAACCAATGCGCTGCTTTACGGGAATCTCCAAGACGACTGTAGAGTAGTGCAAACACGGCCTGCGTCATGGCGGGTGTGCCTTCGTCAGGTACTCTTGTTTCGTAGTAGGCAAGGTCTTTCTTTATCTGCGCAGTATCCGTTATTGTTTTCAGCGGGTATGCCAGCAGGTTCACATCACCTTGTTTGATAGGTTCGCCCTTGTAGGTGGCGTGTTCTCTTGTTACGCCGTTGTCGAGGCTTAATAACGGTATGTTGGCGGCTACATGTTGCCAGTCGGGATCTGCGTTTGTATTAAGCAGTCGGGCTGCTTCGGTGGCAAACACAAGATTGGCTTTAGCCGCGGCATTGGTAAAGGCATTGTTGTCTACATTCTCCGCCCACTCATCCGCAGCCACTACGTTGTTGATGTTATAATGTCCCGGGCCATCGCGCTCCACGCGGCTGCTCCAGAAATCAGCGGTATGCTTTAATATAGGCCAGCCTTTTTCCCGCAGCCATGCCGTATCTTTTGTTACCAGGAAATAATTCCATGCAGCTATGGCCACATCGGCAGTGATATGATGTTCGAAGGGACCGCTCAGCGCCCATACCGGCGTTTCTTCCGCGCCGCTGCCGGCGCTTTCCCACGGATACATAGCTCCCTTAAAGCCTTTGGCAAAAGCATTGCGCTTTGCCTGTTCCAATCGCTGATAACGGTATTCTATCATAGATTTGGCCAGTTCAGGGTGTAGTACCAGCAATGCCGGGTACATCCACAGGTCGGTATCCCAGAATACGTGGCCGTTGTATCCCAGGCCGCTGAGTCCCATAGGGGAGGGCGATAGCGCGCTGTTCTCACGTATAAACGAATACAGGTGATATAACATACTATGTACATCCTGCTGCGCCTGTGCTGCCCCCTCTATGCGAATATCACTCTTCCATAGCTCTTCCCACGCCTTGTTGTGTAGTTTCAGCAGGCGTTCACGGCCTTCGAGCCTGGCATACAGGGTTAAACGTTCGGCCTGGTTCAGCGGATCGTCATCGTGTGCGGATGTGATGGAAGAACCTGCAATAGAGAAGCGGTAAGTTTCCCCAGCATGCAGTGTTTTACTGAACTTCATCAGGTGCATGCTGTTGTCCCACATTTCGTGAACTACCCTGGGTTCCTTACCATGAGGCTCACTGAAAAGGAAAGTATTGCTGGCACAAAGCTGCAGTTTTCCTGTAGGGCTTTTTGCTGATGAGCTCAGGAGGCTGATAAGGACATGGGGCCGGTCTATTTCATTATAATAGTTTTGTACATCTTTCAGCGCATCGGGCGCTTCCAGTACACTGCCTGCTGTAATCGTAATGGATTTCCCGGCAGTGATGCTCACATCCATCAGCACGGTGAAAGGAAGATGGCGCAGCGCATAATAGGTGTAGGTAATGGTAGCTTTATCACCGTAATCGAACGACGTGGAAAAACTGCCATGCTGCATATCAAGCTCCTGTCGCATATGCCGGACAGCAGCGCCCTCAATATTCTGGTTGTCTATGCTCATACGCATGTTCAGTAGGTTAAAGCTGCGCAGAAAATTACTTACCCGTCCCCGTCCATACAGATCATAGGCTCCTGCCAGCACAACATCTTTTACTTTAAAAGGTTCGGGTGAAGATACAAGGCCAATCATGCCGTTAGCTACTGTGACGCCGTAGTAACTCGCCGGATTGATGTTGTCGGTACGTATCTTCCAGGGATGCTGGGCATTTGCAAGTAATGTAACTCCCATCAGTACAACAATCAGGCTGAGTTTTTGGATGCTGTTCATAATTAATAACCATATTTAGCGTACACAATATATACTTATGTTACCGGTTGAGGGATAAGTTATGCGAAAATATAAAATTAAAAATAGAAAGGAACCCTGCTTACACTTATCCGAAAATGATGCCTCGTACAATGGTTTGAATCGCAATCTCTATCGGCCATCGTTCAAATATCGCTGAAGGCATGTATACCCCATACAACAACCTCGATGGTTGCACCCGGTGCGCATGAATGGAGGAGTTGGTAGACGCCGGCGGTAATAGGGTGCCTATAAAAAAACATCCATGCCTTAATATTATTTTAAGAAATTTCATTACCTTAACATCGCACTTTAATACCAGTTACCTAAAAAGTAGCAACCAAATCTTTTGCCAGATCCTGGGTTAATAAATTTCCCCTTCTGAGAACAAGTAGCTCGTGAAGCCCAACAGAGAGACATATGATACTTATAGTGACAATGATTTGCTATTGCTGCTCCGCAATAGCGACGAGCAGGCTTTTGCTGCACTATATGACCGGTATTGGGACAAGGTTTTTTATATGGCCATGCAAAGATTGAAGATAGCCAGTTGTGCAGAAGATGCTGTACAAGATGTTTTTGCAGACATTTGGAAACGTCGAGGCGAACTGGAAGTGAAAAATAGTTTTCCCGCTTATCTCGCCGTTGCAGTGAAATACCGGATAATCAATATCCAGGCTAAAATGAACCATGCTACACGCTACGGGCAGGAAATTATCCGAAACATCGACGTCTCATGCTCAAGCCAGGAAGAATGGCTTGACTTTAAAGAATTGCAACAACGCCTGGAAACTCATATTGCCTCCCTGCCTGAGAAAGCAAGAATAGCTTTTCAACTTAATCATAAAGGAGGGTTACGCCATAAAGAAATAGCCCGCGTAATGCAAGTGTCTGAAAAGGCCGTTGAACGAAGTATTGCCCGCGCCATTCAATCATTGATGAACTCTTTCAGGCATTTTACCAGCTTCTTTTGATATTTCCCCGCTTTCTGAAATTTTAAGTTGATTTTTAATAACTTACAAATAAAGGAACACTTTCATTAAAATATTACCCCAAAAAAAAGCAAAAAACAAGGGGGGATTTTTATTCCCTGATTGACTTCCTATTAACAGGGGCTTCCGGAAAACTTCCCTTCAGCGAGATGAGTGCTTTCAATAATCAAGAACACGACCATAACAGGAGATACAGTGAATTAGCCAGGAAGTGGTTAAAGGGAACGCTTACTCCAGAGGAAGAGCGGGAGTATAATGACTGGTATGACAGCGTATCAGACGATAAAGAGATTAAGATGGAGCCGGATTTTGCCGCTTCCAGACAACAGCTGAAAAGGCGGATCTTTGTGAAGATTTCCCGGATTGCCGACTTGCATCGTCCTGCCTTATCCATTCAAAAAAGGAAGAAATTATACTTTGCCGCGGCTTCTGTGGTGTTGCTTTTTATAGCTATTTCTTTTTACCGGTATAGTAGCAGTAAGGATTCCATGCAGGATCCTGAAACCCTGACAGAGAGTCCATATTTCAAAAATGACATTGCCCCCGGTGTAAACAAAGCTATTCTTACATTATCAAACGGGAGAAAGATAACGCTTGATGATTCAACAAGCGGTATGCTGGCTGACGAAGGCGGTGCCCGGATCGTCAAATCCGGCAAAGATGGTGTTACCTATGAAGAAGGAAAGGGGGCCGTCACTGTTGTGAATAATACGGTAACCACGCCCCGTGGATCCCAATACCGGCTCACTTTACCCGATGGTACGAAGGTATGGCTGAATGCATCGTCGTCGATAACTTTCCCTACGTTGTTCCAGACGAGAGAAAGAGCCGTAAAAGTATCGGGGGAGGCATACTTTGAAGTAGCTAAAAATGCTGCACAACCTTTTATTGTATCCGTTGGTAACATGCAGGTAAGTGTGTTGGGTACGCATTTCAACGTCAATGCCTATGCTGATGAAAATACAATCCGGACCACGCTGCTGGAGGGAAGCGTCAAAATAATAGAAACGTTCACCCAACATGGAAGAATAATTGTTCCCGGTGAGCAGTCAAGGTTGGATAAAATGGGAAATATAAGCGTAGAAAAAGTAAATACTGAAGAAATCATTGCCTGGAAAGATGGATTTTTCCGCTTTCATAGAACCGATATTGCCACATTGATGCGCCAGATAAGCCGCTGGTATAATGTTGATGTGCAATATGAAGGTGCGCCGGCAAAGGATCTGTTTACCGGCACTGTGCCAAGGACATTACCCCTTTCAGAGCTCCTGATGGTATTGCAACATGCAAATATCCGTTTCAAAATAGAGGGGAATAAATTAACTGTTTTATCCCTATAATTTTTTTATCAAAATCAAACAGACAGATGTATACATGACTTCATGGACGCCTTATGCAAATAAAAATCCCAGTGTTGACAGCACCGGGACGTTAAAAGGCGTAAACAAGATTTAATCAGACCTTCTTATTATCAGCCTTAATCTATCAAAGATATGCAATTTCTTATCACGAAATTTGTATTATTATTTTATTTAATACAAATATTGGTAAAACGATCCACGTTCCTTTTATTCATGAAACTCACAGCTCTCCTGCTTGTCATTGCCTGCCTGCAATCCAGGGCCTCAACCGGTCAGGTCATCACTATTAAAGTGAAGAATGCAAAATTAAGCGAGGTATTCTCCAGAATACAGCAACAATCCGGCTACTTTTTTTTCTATAATGAAACACATATTCAGAATGCCAGGCCGGTTACGGCAGACATTAATAATCAATCGTTGAAAACAGCGCTGGATATATGTTTTGCAGGTCAGCCCCTCACCTACAAAATCGTTAACAAAATGATCGTGGTCGGGGAGGCCCCGGCATTGCCCTTTTCCCCTACTATTCACAACGTCACCCCTCCAGCCAGGATTTCGGGTAAGGTCACAGATTCAGTCGGGCGTCCGGTTATTGGGGCTACCGTTTTTATAAAAGGGACCAAAACAGGTACTGTGACCAAAGACGACGGAACTTTCTTCCTGGAATCACCGGAACCCGCCGGCATACTTATTATTTCCTCCATAGGGTTTAAACAGCGGGAAATAGCCTTTTCAGGCAGTAATTATTTACAGGTCATACTGGCTGTTTCAGAAAATAAATTAGAAGACCTGGTGGTAGTGGCATATGGAAAGCAACGGAAAACAACCCTCACGGGATCAGTAGCGCAGATCAGCGGCGTCGAAATAGCAAAAGCGCCTGTTGCCAATGTTATCAATGGTTTACAGGGGCGCCTGCCGGGTTTAACGTTTCGCCAGGGCGGCGGTCAGCCCGGAGACGATGTAGCGAAGTTTAATATAAGGGGATTTGGATCTCCTCTGACAATTGTTGACGGCGTTCCATCCGACATCGCCCAGATTGATCCTAATGAAATTGAAAGCTTTACCATTTTGAAAGACGGCGCTGCCGCTATGTATGGCTTCAAAGGCGCAAATGGCGCAATACTTATTACTACCAGGAGAGGGAAAACAGGGGAGCCAGTGGTTGCGCTAAATGCTTACACAGGCATCCAGGGTATCACAAGATACCCCAGGTTAATGAATGCGGGGGAATTCACTGAACTCATGGATGAAGCGAGCGTAAATGCAGGGAATGCGCCAATTTACGGAGCGAAAGAGGTGCAGAAATGGAAAATGGGAGTTGACTCCGGTTACAAGAGCACAGACTGGTATAACGAAGTATTTAGAAAATGGGCCACTATGAACAATGTTAATCTCAATATACAGGGTGGCACGGAGAAGGTAAAGTACTTTGTTTCAGGCGGGATGTTAGACCAGCAGGGGTTACTTCGCTCAGGAGATGTGAAGTTCAGGCGTTATAATTTTCGGAGTAATATCAGTATGCAGATTAATAAAAGATTGACTGCAGAATTAAACCTGGGGGGCAGAAAGGAAAACAGGTTTTCCCCTAACGCCCCTATACCTGGCACCGATGCCATTAACATCGTCAATGTTATTCAGCGGTCTTATCCTATAACGCCGGTATATGCCAACAACGATCCCAATTACTTTGCGGTTACAAATGTTCAGGTAAATCCTGCTGCCATGGCCCAGGCCGCCTATTCTGGCTATAACAATAGCGTCTGGGATGTTTTTACTGGTATTGGCACTTTAACATATAGTATCCCGTATATTGAAGGATTGAATGCCAGACTTTCCTTCAACTATGAATCGAATAATAACAGGTATTCGACCTGGAGCAAACAGTATTTCCTGTACAGCTATGATCCCACAACAAAAAAGTATACCCCCACTTACACCGGAAATGCGCCTTCCACCTTAAAGCAGGGTTATTCACAGGGAGGGACCACTTCCAATGTACAACTTTCGCTTAATTACGATCATACCTTCAACGGCGCCCATCACTTTACAGGTTTGTTGCTGCTGGAGAGAAGAAAAACCAATTCTACCGGCATACAGGGATCGAAGCAGTTTACCGTTGATGCTATACCCAATCTGGACCTGGGCAACGCTGCCAATCAAACCACAGGGACTTACCAGCTCGGTCAAAGCGCGTACCAGGGCTATGTAGGTCGTATCAACTACGACTATAAGGCTAAATACCTGTTAGAGTTGGGAGGAAGATATGATTACTCTTACAAATTCTTAAATGGTGCTTTCTTCCCGGAAATTTCTGCCGGTTGGGTGATCAATAAAGAACCATTTTTTAACTTCGCCTTCCTGAGTAATTTGAAATTGCGTGCTTCCTGGGCGAAGGTGGCAGATGACGGTTCATTCGACGAATTTAAATATCTGAGTGGGTACAACTATCCCAGCGGTAACTATATTTTCTCGGGCAGTACAGTTGTTAATGGTCTGCAAGTAGGTACTCTTGCCAATCCACGCCTTTCATGGCAAACAGCTAATATCTTTAATGCAGCGCTTGACTTTGGATTATTTGACAATACTATTACCGGTACCTTTGAAGTATTCTACAGAAATGTGACAGGTATTCCGGCCTATCCTGCCGCCTCCTTTCCCAGCATTGCCGCGATACCCGTAGCCCAGCAGAATCTGAACAGCACCAATAACAGGGGATTTGAACTGGAGCTGGGATATTATAAACGGATAGGTGACTTTGTATTAAATGTAAGTCCCAATATATCATGGACCCGGGGCAGGAATGCATATATAGAACAACCTCCTTACGGGAGCGCAAGTGAGAACTATCTGAATAATACCGCTTACAGATGGCAAAATAGGTTAACTGGTTACCATGCCATCGGCCAGTTTCAGTCACAGGAAGAAATAAATCGTTCTCCTGTACAGGACAGCCGTGGTAATGCAACCTTACATCCCGGTGATATTAAATACGAAGATATAAATGGAGATGGTGTAATTGATAGCCGGGATCAAACAGTAATAGGCAGGGGCGACTACCCCGAACTTCAATATGGACTTGCCTTGAATGCAAGTTATAAGGGTATTGACGTCTCCCTGCTGTTTGCAGGCGCAGGCAATTTTAATGTGAATTACAGCGGCGTGCTGCAAAATCCCTTTTGGAATAACGCTAATTCCTATGCCTATTTTACTGATCGTTGGCATCGTGAAGATATATATAATCCGAACAGTCCCTGGGTACCTGGAAAATTCCCGGCTACCATCATAAGCGGCAATCCAAATAACAGGTTAACCTCCAGCTTCTGGCTGCAAAAAGGCACCTATCTGCGCCTGAAAACCGTACAGATTGGCTATGCCATTCCAAAGAAAATATTGGCAAAATCAGGTATAAAAAGTTTACGGTTCTTTGCTTCAGGTCAGAATGTATTTACTATCACCGGAGTAAAATATCTTGACCCCGAAGTTGGTGATGCTGAAGCGGCGTATTACCCTCAGCAGAGAACATTTGTATTTGGAATAAATGCAAAATTTTAGGTTTAAAATCCTTCATTTTATATTCAGTAAAGTCATGAAACGTACATATATATTATGCCTGATTTGGATGACCATACTTTTGGCCTGTAACAAAGACTTTGTGAGGCTTCAGCCTCAGGACCTGATAGCGGACAACCAGGCTTATGCTTCTTCTGCTGCTGTGCAGGCCCTTGTTGCGGCGCTCTATAACGATCTCTCCGGCGCCGGATACGAAGATTTTACCTACGGGCAGGGAAGCAACTATATGAGTGTTTGGACAGACGAAGCCGTTCAGTCTTATGCCTGGTCGGATCCGTCAATCATTGGCGTGATACCTAATGGACAATTTGGGAATTGGTGGCCGTATGATCTTATACGCCGGCAAAACGACTTTATTGCCAAAATCGTTAATGCCACAAATCTGGGAGCCGCTGACCGCAATCAATATTTGCAGGAAGTACGGTTCCTCCGCGCGCTCACGTATTTCGGATTGGTTAAACGCTATGGAGGCGTACCATTGGTTACCAAAGTACTGACCACCGCTGACAATCTGAAAATACCAAGAAGTACAGCGCAACAGATTTATGATTTTGTTGCCAGTGAGTTAGATGATATTATTGGCAGTAATGGATTACAGGCTGGCGGACCACTCAGAGTCACTAACGCTGCCGCCCTTGCGTTGAAATGCAGAGCAATGTTATATGCCGCCTCAGAAGCCAAATATGGGCATGTGCAGCTGAATGGTCTGGTAGGTATCCCCTCATCTATGGCAAACACATATTGGCAAAAAGCGTATGAAGCAGCCAGGGCTATTATTACATCTGACAAATTTAAGTTATTTCAGGGCAGCAGCGATCCGGCCAAAAATTTTCAATTATTGTTCAATGGCCGGGATGCTGCCACCAATCCGGAAGCCATTCTGGCTGAAGCCTATTCATTACCAAACAGAGGACATAGTTTCGACTACTATAATTCCCCTCAAAGCTTTAGGGTTGACTATGGCAACTCTGTGAATCCTGTGATTGAGCTGGTTGAAGAGTTCGAATATACAGATGGCACACCGGGTAAACTAAAAATAGTAGACGACAGAGGCAACCCGATCAGGTATAACAATCCGGCCGATCTGTTTAAAGGAAAGGATCCGCGTTTTTTCGCATCCATTCAGTATCCTGGTGCTGAGTGGCATGCCAATAAAGACCCTCAGGGTGGATATATTGAGTTAAGAAGAGGAATTGTGAACGGAACTGACACACTCATTAACGAGGATCTGACCAAAACTTATGGTACTGCTCCATATACAATTGCATTCACAGGGAAAGACGGACCTACTACAACAGCAGATCCAACAAAATCTGGTTTCTATCAGAAGAAATACCTGATAGAAGATGCGAACTTTACGCCAAATGATGGACAGTCACACCAGCCGTGGCTCGTATTCAGGTATGGTGAAGTGTTGCTGAATTTTGCGGAAGCGGCTGTGGAGCTGGGAAAACCAGGTGATGCTTTATCCGCTATTAACCAGATAAGAGCCAGGGCCGGAATAAAGTTACTATCAATGGTTGGCCTCAGTCAGGTGAGACATGAACGGCGGGTGGAGCTGGCTTTTGAGAACCATCGTTACTGGGATTTACGGAGATGGCATATTGCAGACCAGGTGTTAAATGCCACCACATTCCACGCACTCTTTCCCTGGTTAAACTGGAAAGCAAATACCAATCCGGCACAAATGCAATACACGTTCACCATTGCTCCCATACCTGTTAAACCCGGTCGTACTTTTCCACCACGGCTGTACTATGAGCAAATTGACGTCAGTGGAGCAAATAGCTACCTGGCGCAAAATCCAGGTTATTGAGTGTCTTAAAATTTAAAAATATGAACCAAAATAAAATCCTTTTTTACCTGATATTCCTTGCCGCATGTATACAGAGCGGTTGTAGTAATAAGCTGGATAACTATGAGCCTCCCCGGGCATCCCTGTCTGGCGCAATAATAGACAGCAGAACGAACGACACCGTTCCTATGGCGAGCAGTATAGGACAGGGAGGCATACTTAATTTGTTTCAGATGAACTACAGTTCAACAGCATCTGGTGCTATTGGAAGCAACTTTCTTACCAACGGAACATATAAAAATGCAAGTATTTTCTCCGGAACTTATAAGGTGGCGCCATCAGGACCATTCTATGCAGATACTATTATTGCGACTGTGAATGGAGATACGAAACTGGATCTCAAAGTACGCCCCTGGATTTATGTGACGTTGAAGACGGGTAATATAACCGACACCTCCGCAACTTTTACTTATAGTATCAAGAGCAATGACGCCGCTCAACAAATTGCTCAGGGGGGAGCATTTTTAAATACCGCTTCAGTTGTGGATGTTCAGGAATTCCGGGGGGTGAATAAGGGAGACACCCGGTACCGGAAAATACAGCCTGTAAATGGAGATACGACTATTACTGTAGTATTCACAGGGTTAGCTCCCAATACCACTTATTACATAAGGGCAGGCAGCAGCACTGCCACAAGCAGTATCAATCCGCAGAATTACTATAACTATTCTAAAATATATGCAATAAAAACGGCCGGCAAATAAACGAGCATTCATTTTGCCACAGTCTTAGCAATATTCAATAAACAAAAAAAAATATTTGATGAAACAATTATTTGCCTTTGGGGTATATGGGTGCATGCTACTGATTATCAGTATTCCTCTTCACGCGATCAACATTATACCTCAGCCAGCTGAAGTAAAAACCGGCACCGGCGTGTTCCAACTGACCAGCGCCACAGTCATAAACGCCGGCAACAATATTGTGGAAGCGCGTCAATTGCAACAGGCAATACAGGAAGCATCTGGCCTGAACATCCAATTGAAAACATCTTCGAAAAACAACTCTATTCGGCTGATTGTCGATGAAAAATTGAAAAAAGAACTCGGAGAGGAGGGCTACCTGTTGAAAGTAAATCCGGATAATATCTCTATCACTGCCCCTGCTTCAACTGGCATTTTTTACGGCATTCAATCCTTGCGCCAACTCATTCATGGTAATGGTAACACATATACGTTAAATGCGGTCAGTATCAAAGATAAGCCTCGCTTTTCGTGGAGAGCCTTCATGCTCGACGAAGGCAGATACTTCAAAGGCAGCACAGTCGTGAAGCGTCTGCTGGATGAAATGGCCTTGCTCAAGATGAACACTTTTCACTGGCACCTTACCGACGACCAGGGCTGGCGCATTGAGATACTCAAATATCCGCAGCTCACTGCCATCGGCAGCCACCGCGACTCTACGCAAATTGGCGGGGATGCTGACGGCAATACCTATGACAGTAAGCCTCATGGGGGCTTCTATACGCAGGCAGCCATCAAAGAAATCATCAATTACGCTGCTGAAAGACATATCACTGTTATCCCGGAAATAGAAATGCCAGGGCATAGCGCTGCAGCCATTGCTTCCTATCCCTGGCTCGGAACATCGCAAAAAAAAATCCGGGTACCATGCAAATTTGGCATACAATACGATGTATACAACGTAGCAGATCCAAAGGTAATTGCCTTTTTGCATGATGTTTTAGAGGAAGTGATCAACCTATTTCCTTCTAAAGTAATACACATAGGTGGGGATGAAGTGAAGTTTGACCAGTGGAAGGCAGATGCCGGCGTACAGGCTTACATGAAAGAACATCACATTGTGTCTCCTGGAGACCTCCAGATTGCGTTCACCAACGGGATATCCAACTTCCTGGCTGGCAAATACCGCAGGATGGCCGGATGGAATGAAATCATGAACAGCATGCTGGAGGATGTTGATGCCGGCAAGGTTTCCAACAGAGAAAAATTAGCGCCCGGCACTATTATACAGTTCTGGACAGGCGACCTTAAAATCATTGACCAGGCTGTTTCAAGAGGTTACGATGTGGTGAACTCCTTCAGTGAGTTTACCTACCTTGATTATTCCTACAAAGACATTTCCCTGGAAAAAGCCTATGGCTTTGATCCTATCCCCAAAGGGCTGGATCCAAAATATCATGCAAAAATACTCGGCACTGGCTGCCAGATGTGGGGCGAATGGATACCCGATGAAGCCAGTATGAATAAGCAGGTGTACCCAAGACTGGCCGCTTATGCGGAAGATGGCTGGACATTGGTTGCCAACAAAAATTTTGGCAATTTTTGCAAAGCACTGGAATATTTTTCTGCCAGATGGAACGTAAAATGGGACGTGAACTAATATGGCGATATCTGATCAGTCTCGTTCAGCTTCCGGGAAACAACGGCCCCAAAAATCAGATATTTCTTTTTTTAGCAACTTATTCAAATCACTAATGACGAAAGAATCCACTCAAATGAAAGGTACGCGCTTGTCCCATACTGTTGCGCCTGCAGAACGTATAGTTTCAATAGATGCGCTACGGGGTTTTGATATGTTTTGGATTGCGGGCGGCGGCCCTATGGTATATGAATTTTTCAAGCTTTTCGCCAACCCGCTTCCATCCTGGTTGGAAGAACAATTCGATCATGTTCCGTGGGAGGGTTTTGTTGCCTGGGACCTGATCATGCCGCTCTTTTTGTTTATCGTGGGGGCCGCCATGCCGTTTTCGATAGGGAAACGGCTGGCGCAGGGGGATGGTCGCCGCCGCATTTACCTGAAAGTCATTTATCGCGTGCTGCTATTGTGGGCGCTTGGCATGGTTGCCCAAGGCAATCTGCTTCATTTCCGCATGGACGACCTGCTGCTTTACAGCAACACCCTTCAGGCAATTGCGGCGGGCTACCTGATTTCCGCAATTGCATTGGTAGAGCTGCCGGTAAAAGGACAGGCTGTGCTGGCAGGCATTTTACTACTGATTTTTTGGGGGCTGATGCGTTTTGTACTGGTGCCGGGCCATGGAATTGGGGTGCTTTCGCCCGAGGGAAATCTGGCAATGTGGGTTGATCAGTCTCTGTTAGGCCGTTTTCGGGACGGTAATGATTACACCTGGATACTCAGCAGCATAGGATTCGGCGCTACGACGCTGATAGGCGTTCTGGCGGGCCATTTGCTACGCGCTCCGGGGCCTAAATTGCCCAAAGTGTTCTGGTTAATTATATCAGGTTTGGCCTGCCTGTTGGCAGGCTGGCTTTGGAGTTTTGAATTTCCAATCATCAAGCATATCTGGACCAGCTCGATGGTTTTGTGGGCGGGAGGCTGGAGCCTCTTGTTACTTGCATTATTTTATTGGGTGATAGACATTTTAGGCTTCCGGCGGTGGGCATTTGTCTTCATCATTATCGGCACAAATGCTATTGTAGCCTACATAGCGCCGGGTATCATCCCCTTTGGCGACATCAGTAATACCTTGTTCGCAGGTCTGGCAAAACATCTCGGGCAATTTGGTGGTTTTCTGCTGACCGCTGGCACTTTTGGCGTTCTCTGGCTCTTACTTTATTATATGTATCGCAATAAAACCTTCGTGCGGATATAACGTACTGCCCATGAAACCCTGGTCAGATAAGACGAATCGGTGCATGATTTTTCACCAAAAAAATGAATCTCTATGAGAATTTATGCATTGTTACTAGAGGTTATTTCATAAATACTATATAATTCTTCTCATCAGGATTAAAGCAAAAGCAAGATGAATAAGTGCTTGATAGCGTTCTATTTCTCTGTCATATCGTGCGATTACACGTTTGAAGGCATTGAGCCATGTAAAAAAAACGTTCTATCTTCCATCTGCGCTTGTATCTTCTAAGCTGACGACCATCCTGAGCTGCCATCTTAAAAAAAACGGGCGGGATTGTTGTAAACTGATTCTTTTTTACTTCAAAACGCTTTCATTTTTCAGATTTTTTCCGAAGAATAAAAAAAATCAGCTGTCGCATAGGAAGAATGTAGTCGATCGGTGTTTTATTAGTTTGGCAGATTCCTTTTATGACCTGGACCATATTTTTTAACGATCATACCTATTATGACCTGGACCATATTTTTAACGATCATACCTATGCTAAAAAGACATAAGCTATCGCTTTTGATGGTGCTTTTATTGCCTTTTATTACTTATGCTCAGGAAGGGATGCCTGTATTTGTCCGTCCTTGTGGTACAGAGATACTACAAAAGGAATGGCGAAAGAATTCTATTTTCCGGGGAAGGGAGCAAGCTGCCAACAAAGCTATCCTGCAAAGGCATTACATGGCCGCCCCTGGTCAACTGGCGCCTCCTCTGACTTTAGTTACATTACCTGTAGTTATACATATTGTGAATGAAGACCCAGACGCTTATTCTGATGCTGATGTCGCGGAATCAATAAAGATACTTAATGACGCATTCAGCGGGAAATTCTCTTATCCCGTAAGGACAAGCCGCGTATTCGATAAAAACAAACACTACCTTATCCCCCCTGCGGCGCTGGCCGCGGGGGATAACAACCTTTTATTATCTCACCTTAAACACATACATATATGTACCGTAAACTATTGTTGATTATACTTTTGAGTATTGGAGGGATGGGGTGTAACAAAGAAATGGTAAAGGAAACAGTGGCCCCGGATCCGAAAAATACTGCTAAACGCTCGCTCACAGAACGCTCGCTCACAGCAGGTGTGATAGGCTCCAGTGCTACCTATGATTCTATTCTCTGGAAAGTGGATACCGTAAAAAACGAAAATGCGTACAAGTTTGATCAGATGGCGGGCATCGACAGATACCAGGGGCAGCTCTATATACTCGGCGGAAACTGTGCTAGTTGGGATGGCGAGTATAATTTATGGGAGCTATGGAAAGGCGCTAATGTCAACAATGCCGTGAAGCAGTTGCAGCAGCCAAAACCTGCAGCTAACTTTCCTTACTATACTACGGAAGGAAACGACGACTGGTGTAACTATTGGCTGATGGGACTTTGGATAGATCCGTCTGATGGTAAATTCTACTCCATTGCCTACAGTGAATACAACTACATGAAAAAATGGGAAACCGAAGCAAAGGAACGGCGCATGGGGCTTGCTACGTCGGTTGACAATGGACAAACATGGACCTATCAGGGCGATATCATCACGCAGGACAAATCCATCCCACCGCCGCCGGGGCAAAAATATTACGGTGCGGGTGATCTTGATCTTTTCATTCCGGGCGATGGGTATGCGTATGTCTATTATAAAAAAGGCTTCTATTCAGATAGTTCGGGGCACAGAACGGAGCAGGATATTTGTGTGGCCAGGTGCCGGCTCAGTGATAAACTTGCACCGGGGTATTGGAAGAAATTCTACAACGGTAGCTGGGTGGAAGCCGGCATTGGTGGCCATGAAACCATCATTATACCGGACGTGAATATTGCCAATGTATGTTACAATAAATTCCTCAAAAAATATGTTTGCATTGGCAATGATACCGATGGTAAAACATTTATTTCTTTTGCCAATAGTATGCCAACACAGGATTGGAGCCCCAGGGATTTCGGTTTTCCGCAAATCTCCTGGTGGTACAACTGGTTTGTGAATGTAACCAACAATAACCAGCATGTCATGGGGCAGTCGTTCAAGCTCTATACAGCCGGGTTAAATCTGGTTACCAAGGCCCGGCACGGGTATGATTACCATATCGTGTTCGATATGAAAGAATATGACCGGACTGGTTGGGAAGTGATCGACTTTTCCTCTCAGGAGCCCTGGCCTTCAGCGCCGGAGGAAGGAGGTGCTGCTTATGTACTGGACAATAATCCATATACGTTTTGGTCTACCGCCGGGGTAAACGGGGAAGCGCCTTTTCCGCATCATATTACCATCGATACGAAATCGGCAAAATCGTTGCATGGTATTACATTTAAGAATCGCAAATTTGATATCGACTATTCCAGCGGCCAGCCCAAAGATATGCAGGTATTGGTGAGCGAGGATAACGTTAACTGGCAAACGGCGGCTACTTATACTAACATCGAAATACCGGAAGGCCCTGTGGATGAAAGCAAAACAAGGCTTTCATTTCCTGCAGCAGTGAATGCACGTTACCTGAAACTGGTGGTCACCGCTATTCACGGCACTAACAAGGTGTTGTACTTTTCTGAGATCGGTGCATTCTGATGATTTATCTTTAATAATTAACAAGATGAGAGTTACATTGATATCTTTTTTACTACTGGTCCTTAACAGCTCGTGTTTTGGCCAGCAGGATACTGTTGAGATAAACGTAACAGATTATGGCATCCATCCTGACAGCCGGGTCAATGTAGAACCGGAGATCAGGAAGCTGTTGAAAGAAAACAGGAACGCGCGCTACCTGAAACTGGTTTTTCCCCGTGGCAGGTACGACTTTTGTCCGAATAAAGATAGGGAGGATTTGTCCGACGCCCCCGTTGGGATTGAGATCCGCGACAGGTCGGGTGTATGCATCGACGGTCAGGGATCGGAGTTTGTATTTCATGGAAAGATGATGGCGTTCAACGTACAGAATGCGG
>NZ_JACVFB010000065.1 GCF_014529945.1 Chitinophaga varians | reverse complement strand
GTGGTCTGCCATGCACCGGTTTGGGTGGCGAAACCAGGCATCTGTCTTGTCGCCGCAACTTTGATGGTATACTGGGTGATGATACCTACCTGGTTGGAGGTCACCACGTCGAAAGTATTTCCACTGTTACATACCGGGTTGGTTACCTGCGCATCAACACCTGGAACTTTGTTCAGCGTGAGGTCAACAGTAGAGGTCTTGT
>NZ_JACVFB010000064.1 GCF_014529945.1 Chitinophaga varians | reverse complement strand
CACGCTCAATAATGAGATGATCAGCCACTCACTGCGATGCAGCTTTACGCCGATCAGCTCTCCCGGCTGCACCTGGTATTTTTCTTTCAGATAGTTACACAACTGTGCCGATACAGTATCCAGCTGCTTGTAAGTAAACGGCTGTCCTTTATGTACCAGCGCTACGCTGTCACCCTGCGCAGCCACCTGGCGCTGAAACAGCTCCTGCA
>NZ_JACVFB010000063.1 GCF_014529945.1 Chitinophaga varians | reverse complement strand
CAGCATTTCCGGGAAGGAATGTGTGGATTAAACGTATGAAGGAGACGGATTTGGGGCAGTTCGGAAGTAGCCCGTTGAAAGTATCTCCGGCGGAGGATTAGTCCGGCATACTAAACTTATCAGGATAAATTATTCTTCCTGCTAATTCCCCGGATAGTTTCGAACTTAATGAGGCTGTCTCAAAAGTAATTTTTACCCAATTTTATCCGGGTACCTG
>NZ_JACVFB010000062.1 GCF_014529945.1 Chitinophaga varians | reverse complement strand
TCGTCTTCATGCGGTATCTGCAACGTATGACGGGTATAACCGGCATCTTCCACCGCCATCCAGGCGTGCTGCAAAAACAGCCGTTCCTGTGGATCTATGCCCGCCGCCTCCCGTGGGGCGATATTGAAAAATCTCGGATCGAATTCGTCCACGCCATCGATAAAGCCGCCCCATTTGCTGTAGTGGCGACCTTCTTTGGTGCGGTCCTCACTATAATATTCCTGCCAG
>NZ_JACVFB010000061.1 GCF_014529945.1 Chitinophaga varians | reverse complement strand
CAGGATGGCAGCAATGCCGGTTGTACCAAAGACGTACCGTTCTCCGTACAGATCGACGCTAATCCGACTGTGCAGATTACAGCCGTACCAGACCAGATCTGTAAAGGTGCTACCACTACCCTGTCTATCGACAACAGCAACAATGGCCATAAAATCAGATGGACCCTGGACGGCGTAGCCATCCCTGGTACTGACGACAAGGTGTCTATCACCCACACGCCAACTGTAATTGGAAACAACACCTACAA
>NZ_JACVFB010000060.1 GCF_014529945.1 Chitinophaga varians | reverse complement strand
ACCATCACCCCTTTAGGGCGACCGGTACTGCCGGAGGTATAAATAATATAAGCCAGGTCTGTGAATGAAAAAGGTACCGGGCCGGCAACGCCTGTGGCGGCAGGTAATGCGTCTATCTGCAACAGCACCGGCGTCAGGCCTTCCAGGAAAGGAACAGCCATACCGCTGGTGAGCAGCGCTGCCGCCTCGCTGTCTTTCACCACCCAGGCCGCGCGCTCTTCCGGGTAATCCGTATCAATAGGCACGTAGGC
>NZ_JACVFB010000006.1 GCF_014529945.1 Chitinophaga varians | reverse complement strand
GTCTCCGCACACCAATGCCGTTTGTTCCGGCGTGCGGGCCACCTGTTGCTCCAATAACGTAACAATCGTTTCAGTGGCAGGCCAGTTAGCAGCGGTGTCATTAAATACGGTGATGATCTTGTTGCTTTCATCGGCAGGTAAGTAATCCAGCTCCTCCATCACGCTTTCCGGATCGGCACATATTGACGCCAGCAGCAGCCGATAATGCTGCATCAGCCGCACCATATCTTCCTTGTTGTAAATATCCGTATTGAACTGGAGAAGCATTTGCAAGCCTGCCGCATCCTCTGTAAATTCAATATTCAAATCCAGCTTCACTGTGCAGGCGCCTATCTCTTCTATCGCTTCACCACTTACCGACCCCGCGATGGCCTTGCGCTTATCATACCTGTTCTGCAGCGTAAACATGATATCAAACACAGGATTACGACTAAGATCACGTCTGAGATGTAAGTCTTCTATCAGCCGGTCGAAAGGGTACATCTGGTGATTGTAGGCCGCGAGCGTTACCTCCCGGACTTTCCCCAGTAAGGTATAAAAGCTGTCTTTTCTGCTAAACCGGGTACGCATCGCCAGCGTATTGACATAGAACCCGATCTGATCTTCCAGGTCCCGGTCTTCCCTGGCTGCAACGGGGCTGCCCATGATAATGTCTTCCTGGCCGGTATAGCGGTACAACAAGGCATTCATGACGCTATACAACCCCATGAATAACGTGGCCTGATGCTGGCGGCATAACGTCAACAGCTTCTCGACAGTTTCCTTAGGGATAACACCTGCCAGTTCAAATCCGTGTTGCGTCATCACCGGTGGGCGCTGACGGGCAGTGGGGACCGTTAATACCGGCAGTTCACCGGAAATCTGTTCCAGCCAGTAGGCACGTATCGTTTTAAAAGTATCTCCTGCCAGTTGATCCTGTTGCCATACTGCATAATCTTTGTACTGAATACGCAGCGGCAGCGAAGGAGGGAGCTGCCCTTTTTCAAAAATGGCATATGCCTCCATGACCTCACGGGCAAGCAATTCCATCGACCAGCCATCGCTGATGATGTGGTGCATATGGTAGTAGAACACATAAAGGTCCGGTTGTACGCGTATTAATCCGGCGCGGAACAAAGGCGCTTTAGCCAGATCAAATGCCGCCGTTGATGATGCCCTGATGTAGGCAGCAGCTTCGCTGAGTGTAGGCATCTCCGTGCCGGCGTCGGTCAGCCTGAACATCAGTTCCCCGGCAGGAATAACGGACTGCCGCAGTTCTCCTGCTTCATTTTCATAAAATACGGTCCGCAATATTTCATGCCGATCGATCACATGCTGTATGGCCTGTTGGAGGCAGGACGGCTCGTAATGTCCTTCCAGCTGTGCATAGCCCGATAAGTGATAAGCCCGGGAGATATTCTCAAACTGACTTAACACCCAGAGACGGCGCTGTCCATACGATACAGGATAGTCTGCCGCAGGTGCAATGGCAGCAATGCGTTTATATTGTTCGGTGGCCTTCCCCTCTATTAACACTGCCTGCTGCCGGATAGTAGGACATTCAAACAATTCTTTCAGCGACAGTTTTACCTCCAGCGACTGGAAATAATAATTCAGCAACTGCATGGCCAACAAGCTATGGCCACCCAAATCAAAGAAAGAATCGGTGGTACCAAAACTACCGGATGGCAATAGTTCCGTCCAGATGCTGTATAGTTGCTTCTCCAGCGCTGTTTGGGGCGCTACTTTCTCTGTTTTTTCCGTCCGGAACATTTCCGGCTGGATAACGGGCAGCGATTTTTTATCGACCTTACCGCTGACCAGCATCGGAAAACTATCCATCACCACAATCACCTCCGGCACCATATAAGATGGCAACCATGCAGCGATTTTTTTCTTCAGCAGATAGGAAAGATCTTCTGTCAGGTAATCCACTTCTACATAAGCAATCAACACAGGATCGTTGCGGAACTCACTCACGCATACCACACAGTTGTTCACCTTTCCCCTTTCAATAATTACCCTTTCCACTTCTTCTGCCTCTATTCTGTATCCCCGGTATTTCAGCTGATTATCTTTCCTGCCTTTGAAAATAATATTCCCGTCAGGCATCAGGATACCGGCATCACCAGTGCGGTACATCTTCTTCCCTTCCTGCAATACGTGAGGAACAAAGCTCCTGGCTGTCTGTTGCGCATCTCCCACATATTCCAGCGCCAGACCGGCGCCGCCGATACAGATCTCTCCTTCTACGCCCAGCGGCTGCAACTGCAAACGGCTGTTTAAGATAAACACCTCACGGTTAGTGATCGGTTTACCAATAGGCATCACACCGGTATCTCTTGTTACCGGATAGTAGGTGGCACACACCGTACTTTCCGTAGGTCCGTAAGTGTTAAACACCTTAATCCCGTCCCGGATCAGGTTATCCACATAATCCATTTTCAACACATCTCCCCCGCTGATCACGATCCTGAGCGATTCCGGCAGGGCCAGCGTATTCAGGTATTTGATCGTTAGCGGGTTAGAGCTTAATATCGTAACGGCTTCCTCTCCGATAAAATCCGCCAGGCCAAAAATATCTTTGCGGTCTTTCCAGATATTCAGGCGCCCGCCTACGCCCAGAATAGGGAATATCTCCTCCACAGAAGTATCGAAACTCACAGACGCCAATTGCACCATGACATCCTCTTCTTTCAGTCGGAAATACTCTTGGAAGGTGCAAACGTAATCCAGCAGCGAACGGTGGGCAATGCTTACCCCTTTGGGCTTCCCGGTTGATCCGGAGGTATAGATGATGTAACATGGCTGATCATCATCAACCGCCACATGCCTGTTATCCCCCTTCGTGATCGCGCTGTCATTCAGCAGGTCTTCAATATAAAGCCGCTTCACTCCTTCCACCTGGCTTCCCGGATTACCTATCTCCTGAGAGGTTAACAGGCAGGCACAGTGGGCATGCTGCAATATGTAACGGATACGCTCTTCGGGGTATTCCGGGTCCAGCGGAATATAGATCAGTCCGGCCATCATGGCGCCCAGCATGCCTGTCACCATTTTCTCGGACCGGGGCAGCAACAGGGCTATCCGCTCTCCGCTCCTAACATCCCTGTTTAAAAGGCCACGCGCAATTTTAGAAGCCCAGTAATTTGTCTCCTGGTAATTGTAACTGCCCGTGTGACAGGCGATGCAGATATTCTCGGGAAACGTCTCCACCACCTGCTTCCACATGTCCAGGAAGCTGTGCTGCGGCCGGTGTTTCACCGGTCCTGCCGACAGCTGTATAATTTTGTTCCGTTCTTCAGCATCCAACAGATCAATGCTGTTCACAGGCTGGTCTTCATAAGACGCCAGTGAGGCGATCATATGCCGGATACTGTTTTTAACGGAGCCGATCGTCTCCTTATCGAAATAGGCTTTGTTATACACAAACCTTACGTCAAATCCTTCATCATGATAGTCTCGCAGATAAATGGCCAGTTTGTCTATCTCTGCATGATTGGAAAGTGCTACTGCGCCGGTTTTCAGACCGCCGAAATCTGAGGTAAAGGAAAAATCTTCGTATGATACCCTGATATCGAACAACGTTCTGTCATGTGGTATCTGCAAATCGCTGATCAGGTTGCCGTATTGATAGCGCTGGTGCCGGAGCGCCTTCGACATCTTGTCTTTTATCGCTTTCACCACAGCGGCGAAAGAATCTTCTTCCTGCAGGGGGAAATTCAGCGCCAGCAGGTTCATAAATACCCCAGCGGTAAAACGATAACGTTTCCTGGTCCTGTTCAGCACCGGTATCCCAAATGTAACCGCCTGCTGTTCTCTGGACCGGCCGAAATATATCAGTAGTATGCCCAGAATAATATTGAATACAGAAACATGATGCCTTTCTGCGGCATCTTCCAGTATTTGTTTTAACTCCCTGGAAAGATAAAGCGTGTCGCTGCCGGCAGTTTCTTCATGTGCCTTTATGCCCGCCGCTCTCTTATGTAATAATTCTGCCGGAAGTTCGCGAAACTCATCCATCCAGAATTTTTTATCATCCTGCGCCGACGGCGACTGATAGTATATTTCATCTTCAGCGGCATATTCACTATAAGCATAGTTCACCTCTTCGTGGTCGCCTGATTGTATGCAGGCATCGTATATTTCAGCGGCCTGGTTCAGCAACAGCTTAAATGAAAATCCATCGCTGATAAGGTGGTGTATTTTTGCATACCAGAAATATTTCTCTTCACTTATTTTTAGCAGGGTAAAATTGTACAGAAAATTATTCTCTACCTGGAAAGCTATACCAAAATCGTTCTGCATCCATTTCTCCGCCTCGCTTTCCGCATCCGGTTCCATCGAAAAATCAATAAATTTTATATTATACTCTCTGCGTTTATCCTGTACCACACATACCAGGTCATAGTTCACCTCCTGAAAGAAGGTGCAGTAAGCTTCCTGGCTATCGATTATTTTTTTTAGGGTAGTGTAAAAGGCATGATAGAGGAACTGCCCTTCCAGGAAGGCATATCCTCCGATATTATACTTTGCAGACCCGGGCGATTTTGCCTGATCTAACCAAATAAGTCGTTGTGAAACCGTGGGTCTGTAAAACATCATAGTCTTTAATAAAGAATAGCTGAGAGAAAATCCGGTTACCTGGGGCTATCTTAAAATGGGCTAAACATATCGTCTTCAAATATCAGTTCCGGTTCCGGGCAATCATGATCCGTCTGGTGGCTATCATCGCTACTGCCGCGCAGAGCAAGGCCGTGATGGAGTTGATAACAATGGCTGCTACCGGCAACAATACAGCGGAGGTGCCGGCATGGTCAGACAGGTTGTGCAGGGAGTGATCTCTGTTCCAGAAAAGCAGCCAGAATAAAAGGCCGGTGATGACTTCCATTACCAGGATATTGATCAGCGGGAACTTTGCCTCTCTGATCCAGGTAACAGATAAAATGCCCAGCAAGCTCCAGGTGGCGATGAGCCACCAGTTACCGGCCAAATAATGCACTACAAAAAGTAAGAATAAAACGGGGAGATATTTGAAGTAGTTCATAATCGGGTGTTTGTAGATCAGTTAGTCAGGTGAATACGTTCAGTGATGGCTTGTAATGCCTCAGGCTTTTTGTTGAACTGCGTTGGATGCAGCTCATTTTTCTTCCAGGAAACAAACTGCTGAAAATAGTTCCTGTCGTTCAGGCGGCCGGTTTGCCCGGTGGCATTCACCATCCATGATTGTATGGCGCCGCCATTGATCTGCACCAGCGTACGTATCACCGGATGTGCGCCATAGTTTACATTAATGGTATTGTCGCTGCCACCCACATCATTGACGTCTACCTGGAAGCCAGGCAGATAGGTCATTTGCTGTACATGAAAAACGTAAGGATTGGCTTTCACCGGCTTGTTCAATACCACAAACAGTGAATCGGCCGTCTTTACTATTTTCTCAAAATAAGCCCTGCTGTCAAGGGAAGCGCCGGCATAAGGCATTTTACTGTCGGCCAGCAGGAAATTCATGAACTGATCAAACCGCAGCGACGATCTGACATGGATGTCTTTGGCTATCTCATTGCTCACTATTCTGGCAGCTCTTCTGAAAAACATGAAGAACACGGATGACTTATTGTCCGGTGATAATACCCCGTCCCAGTTTCTCATCATTTCCCAGTTGTCGGAGAGTTTTTTATCCGGATAGTATTTTTGTAACAGTGTTTTTAATTCATCGGCAGACAGATCTTTTATGTCCAGCTGCATTTCACGCACCTGTTCCCGGTCAAACTTCCGATTGTCGGCCAGCATCTCATTGATCCTCGCGGGCCGGTACAAATCGTCAAACCAACGGGAAGAATAATAATGGTGGCCTGTTTCAGGTGCCTGATTCGCAGAAAACAAATATCCTTTGGAAGGATTATAGGCAGCCGGTAAAGAATCAAAATCGATGTATTGAAAACGGGGAGCAACCGTACCATCCAGCAGCCCGCCGGAATATCCGGCTGGTTTAAGCGGCATTTTTCCTGCACAGATCATTCCGATATTACCTTTCACGTCTGCATAGGCAAAGTTCTGCGAAGGATAATCATAGTGACGGAGCGCCTCCCGGAAGCTATTCCAGTCATGGCATTGCATCAATTTCCAAAACGCGGCCACCGCATCACAGGAGCGGGCCGGATGCCACAACAAAGCATACGCCAGCGAATCCTTTTTCACCAGCGGGCCAAACACGGTATATTGGGTCGTATGGTTTTCATCCTGTCCGTCTTTCACATGGATCACGCTTTTTTTCTCCGTCATGGTTTGCCATTTGCCATCCAGCCAGTACTGATCTGGTTTATCCGGGTTAATTTTCAGGAGATATTGTTCCGTCACGTCCCATCCGCCGTTGGTGATGCCCCAGGCAACGTTTTCGTTGTGTCCTGTTAATATCAGCGGTACGCCGGGTATACTATAGCCATATTCCTGGATACCGGGCCAGGAAAAATGCAGCTCATAAAGAATATTGGGAGATGTTAGTTGAAGGTGCAGGTCGTTGCAGAGGAATACTTCACCGGAAGCAGTATGGCTGCTGTCCATGACCCAGTTATTGCTACCGAGGCTTCTGTTAAATTCCTGTGCGTGATAGTTGTTGGTGCTATTGGCGTGGAAGAGACTTACCACGGCTTTTTCTGTGGGGGAAGCGAGGGGTGTAGCCTTATCACCGGTGATGGCCGCCAGTTTGTTGCCCGGGTCCACGGGATACAGCAGCTGTCTGACGGTGTCTGGTAATTTGTCCAGAATCTCCTGCCGGTTGATATAATCATCATAAAATGCCAGTTGGTAGCTCATGTACCATTGGATCAGGAATATATTGGACGCCTTCCAGGGGTGCGGCGTATAGTGCCAGATAGCATAGAGTGGATCTCTTTTGGTAGCGGGTTCCTGACTGATGTAGTCATTCACACCTCTTTCATATGCTTTGAGATACTGATAGAGATCGGGTTGTGTAGCTTTCAGGCTATCGAGGTAGTGATCTGCTTTAGCGGCAAGATCAAATACCTGCCAGTGTTTGTCTGATGCAATGCCGGGTTCTCCGAGCATAGCCGCCAGTTGACCGGCGGCGGTATGTGCCGTCAGTTCCATCTGAAAATACCTGTCCCTCGCATGCATGTAACCAATGGCATAGGCAGCATCTTCGGCCTTTTCACCATAGATATGCGGGATGCCGAGCGTATCGATGAATATCCGGGCTTCCGCGCCGGTTTTATGCAGCGACAGCTCTTTCCCTGACGAGGTGGATTCAAGCCCCAGAATGCCGTTATAATAACCGGCGATGTTCTGTATCGAGTTCAGTCCCTGGTAATGCATATTGGTGATAAATAACCATGCACCGGTAAAGAGGACCAGTAAAATAATGCCTGCTTTTTTCATGAGATGACAGTATGAGAAGGGATGGTGTTATCTGATGGCCAGGAGATAGGGATAAGCAGAAGTGGTGAGCTTTATCCTGATATTATTCACTTCGTAGAAATCGGCTTTGGCGCCCAGCTGCCCAAGCACTTCTCTCATGGTGAGGGAAGGGTTGACCGCCGCCAGGATCCGGTCGATGAGCGGATCGCTCCCGTCATTGGCCACGGGGTATTTCACCGGGTTAGCTTTCCACTTGTATTTATCGTCGTTGGGATCCAGCACATAATGGTTCATCAGGAAAGCGCTTTTCTTAAATCTTGTTTCCAGGAACTCGTCACATACCTGTTGTTCTGTTTTCCGGGTGATGGTAGCATCTTTCCGCTGGAAATAAAACCAGAGCATGGGCGACGCGTTACACATCAACAGGTTGGCGATCTGCCAGCGGCGGGCGTCTGGGAGGGAATAATATTGTGACTTCAGTAATGGGTCGGTAAATTTCAGGTTCCAGGTGTAGGCGTGGTTCTGGATGTCGAACTGGTTCTGGCAATGGAGCAGGTATTCCAGGTTGCATTCATCCGCCATATTGCCGAAGGATTCAATGGTGTAGCTGTATTCTATCGGCTGTATGAGGCTGTCGGCCATCTCTGCTTCGTGCATATCGAGGTGTGACCGGAGGAAGTCTCCCATCAGGCCTTCGTAGTCAAAGTCGTGCAGGATGCTTTTAATCAGCCGTAGTTCGAGGTCCTGATTGATGGCGGTACCTGAATCATAAAAAGTGCGGACAGCTTTCTGGGAAGCGGTAGTCAGCAGCCGGTGGTAATAATTATACACCATCAGTTCCAGTATCCCGTCTTTTTTCAGTGCTGCCGATATTTTGGCCAGTGTAGCGGCGGGATGGGCATTATGGTGCACCACGCCGGTGCAGATGATATAATCAAACTGTTCTTTATAGTCGATGTCATTGAGGCTTTTTTCTTCCAGCTGCAGGTTTTTAATACCCATTTGCGCCGCGTTTTTCCGGGCTACCTGGATAGACTGCGCTGATATGTCAGTAGCGAATACGTCTGCGTGGGGAAATTTGAGTGCAGTAAATACGGCCTGATTGGTGCCGCATCCGGCGACCCATATTTTGGCCTTTTCTGTCAGGCGGCCGCCTTTCCAGGCGCCAATGTCCTGGTTCACGAATGCGGTGGCGATACCGGGCGGATAAACCGGGAACAGCAGCGGGGGCCAGGGGAAATTATATCTTCCGTAAAACCGCTTGTTCAGCTGGTCCACAGTTTCGACAGATCCGAGGGAGTGCAGATTAAAGAGTTCTGAGCTATTCATAACGCAGGTAAAAGAGGTATCATTATCAATTAGGTCCTATATTGTCATCAGGCTTTCCCGGGGAACGGTGACGTATATATTTCTGCGGAGCAGGTCAACCCTCACCACGAGTTGCCGCTTTTGCTGTAACTCCACTACTTCGCAGGACAGCCCGGCCAGCGGGCCATTGGTGATCACCAGTTGTTGTCCGGCAGTATATGGCTCGTCAGACACCTCTACATCATTCTGACTGTCTGTAATGAGCCGCAGATTATGAATCAGTTTCTCGCTGACAAGGGCGGCCTGCCGGCCGTTTTTCACGTAATACAGGGCGCCGTCCACTTCCAGGCATTCATAGTAGCGTTGTACGTCTGACAGATAAACAAATACATAGGAAGGAAACAGCGGCTCATCTATATACTTCTTTCTGTCGTACCAGATTTTCAGCTTCTTGGTCGTTGGCAGGAAGGACTGGAAGTTGATGTCTGCAAGTCTTGCACATACTTTTTTTTCGTGTTTGGGGGCTGTATAAATCAAATACCAACCGGGCACAAGGTTATTCATATCGGGCTTGCATTTAGATCATAAAAAACTGGAAAACAGGATATTCTGAGTAATAATGATGAACACGAAACAGAGCTGTCGCTAAGGTAACTACCATTACCAGCTAGCTTAACAAACAAATATGTTGTAGAGGAAATAAGAAAACACACAGTGCTCTCAGGACTCCTCTCAATATCTAAATTAAATTCAAAAAGCTGAACGAGGTATAGGAGGAATACTACATTGTATTTCGGTTTTTACGAAAGTGCTATCTGTGGCAAATTATACACAGGAAACTTTTTTCTTCACAAATATCTTTTGATGATTTTTTTATTTACATTGTGATCAGTTACACATTTTATTCTAAATAATCATTAAATTAGGAGCACGAAAACCTCCTCCGGGAGAGAAAAGTATTAACGTCTTCCCTCAGACGAGAAGGCTGTGATCAACGAAAATAGTAAATGCCACGTTGCCGAAGAGGTACATATTTTCTGAGAGCAGTTTATAGGCTTGTATCGTGATACGCCGTCTATAAACATAAAAACTGAAATTTTATCGCAGGCCACTTTTATTCCTGGCTCACCAGTATTTCAGCGCTGGCACCAGGTAATGCAGCTGGAAGCTACAGTTATCCAAAAGGGGCTGTCCGATGATGTTATTGTTTGACTTATCCCGCCCTGTAATAACCCACATGACAGAAATTCACTTGTAAATTTCTGCCTGCCAGGCAATCCAAAACTTATAAATGCCTGTACAGAAATGCTCTTCCCACTATTTTTTGTGATAGCATTTCTGCCGCAATAGCATATAATCCTATTTGATCCCGGGTATACTATTAATACCCCCGATATATATTTTAATTAACGCTGCCCGAAAGCAATCTGCCATGAGAGAAAAAAATGCCAATTTGACAACAACCATCTTGCTGTATTTGGTGGACTTTCCGAGCCCCGGCCCGCCCTGAAAGATGCGCTCCGGAAACGATGCACGCATTACACTGACATATAACACTTAACCCGTAGTATCCAAAGTAACTGAACCGTTACCCAAAAGAGAAATGATTTGATATATGACAGCAAGGATTATCAACATAGCCATTGTTCTGACACAGTCTTTATTCAGAAAAGTCCTCAAGAAATATCTTTCTGAGCAGAAGAATATTAATGTGGTGATCAACGCTTCCAGCGTGATAGAGCTATTGAATAACTTCAAACACTTCCCGGTTGATGTATTATTGATAGACATGTCCGCGGTAACAGCAGATGAGCAGGTGATCAGCCTCCTTAACGACCACCCACAAACGAAAATACTGGCCTATTCAGATATTTTCGATATTCAACTGCTTAATATGCTACCGGTAGAAATACACGGTTGCATTTCCGACACCGATGATCCCGATGACTTGCTGCAGGCTATTACTTCCGTTTCCAACAATGTTATCCACCGGAATAAATTGTATACAGAAATGCTGTATTTAAATCAACAAAACTATTTCAGGAATGGACAACAGAAGTTTAATGTCAACCTCAACGACCGGGAACGAAAAATCATTCAACTGCTATGGGAAGAGAAAAGCAATAAGGAGATTGCAGATCATTTTTTCCTAAGCACCAGGTCTATTGAAAAAATAAGACAGGACCTGAAAGACAAGCTGGAGGTAAAATCCACGGTGGGCATATTCAAATATGCGCTTAGAGAAAAAATTATATAGGCCTCGTTAAAAAATCTCCGTGATCACTTTTCCTGTAGTGCCGCCCGGCATCTGTATATGCAGCAATGCACATACGGTGGCGGCAATATCCGTCATGCCGATACTCCGGTAACTGCTGCCGTGCCTGATCTTCCAGCCGAACCAGATCAGGGGGATATGCGTATCATAAGGATACATCGTGCCATGGGTAGTACCCATGATGCTGCCGTTCTTTACGCCCGGAGCGGGCACTACCATGATATCCCCGCTGCGTTTGGCGTGCCAGCCATTAATATACATATCGTTGAACGGTGCCGGCAGATACCCGTTGTGTATTTCTTCGATACTAACGGCATCGCCTATACCGGGAACGGCTTTCAACTGCGCTTTGATGAACTGCTGCAGACCGGCCAGCGGCACCCCTGCCCTGCTGATAGCGGCGGTATCAAGGTACAACTGCGAACCGGCATCTGATAGTATCGCTTGGGGAATACCCCACTGCTTACTGATGGCCTCGTTTAAAACAGCGGCACGCCCCAGCTTCTCTCCCATCCCCGGCATACGGTGGTCCTGTAGAAACCCCGGTGAGTTGATAGCGCCATGGTCGGCGGTAAGAAATACGAGGTAGTCGTTACCGTAGCGCTGGTCCAGCCAACGAAGGAATTCGCCCAGCTCTTTGTCCAGCCGCAGGTACATATCTTCCATTTCAATAGCGTCCGGACCAAAGCTGTGACCGGCAATATCCGGTGTGGAGAAGCTGAGGGCCAGCATATCCGTAGCGGCGCGGCCAAGATCATATCCCTCAATAGCGGCTTTTGCAAAATCCAGCGTGAGGGTATTGCCCAGCGGAGAATATTTCAGCAGGTCATAGCCTTTGCCCTGGTTGAACCGATGAATGAACACCGGCTTATCTTCCCCGGGAAGGGGTACTTCATAGTGCTTGTCATCAGCCGTGCTGGCGGTATAGGAAGAAACAGGATATAACGTTTTCCACGGCTGTTGGATATATTTCGCGGCACGCTGCTCTTTATTGAAGGCTACCGCCCAGGCAGGCAGGCTATCCATATACCAGGTGCTGCTGATGAAATGCCCGTTGGCATCGTCGTACCAGAAGGCTGCATTGGCACCCTGACCGGCAGGCAATATCGCGGCCCTGTCTTTGAGCGCAATACCCACTACCCTGCTCTGAAAGCCCGTGGCTATACGCAGCTCATCGCCGATAGTAGTGCTCATCAGATGGCGGGGCGACATCCCTCCGGCGACAGGCTTTCCAACGCCGACGGTACTAACAGCGCTATCATACACGCAATACACGGACTTGCCGGATTTTCTGTCGTACCAGTCGTTGCCCACAATCCCGTTCACCGCAGGACCGGTGCCGGTATACACCGCGGCATGTCCGCAAGCGGTAACCGACGGTACATAATTGATCATTGTCTGTTCACAGCTGAAACCCTCGCGGAGCAGGCGTTTGAAACCGGTATTACCATAACGGCCATAATAGCGGTACAGGTAATCCCATCGCATCTGGTCTACCATAATGCCTACCACCAGTTTGGGCCGCTCCAACGGCTGCGCAAAGAGACTGTTGCCGGCAAAAAGCATGGCCAGCAACAGTAATGTATGGGTCTTCATGAAGGTCTGTTTTCTTTGAATTTGTTGCGCTTACCGGCACGCTTCTCCAATATAAAACCGTCGAACAGCTCACCGGTAGCGAGGTACGATTTAAAGTCAAGCCGATGCTGATCGATTGTGACGAGGTGGTACATCTGCAGATGCCCGGTCACGATATCGGCCCATTCCATCTTCTCATATTCATACATCTTCGACCCACTCACAGATACCACATAGGCGGTACCGTAAGGCGCAATCCGCTGCATGCCCCTGCCATAGGCATGGTCATGGCCCTGTAATACTATATCGACCTTATACTTATCGAAAAGCGGCTTAAACCAGGCCTGCACTTTCTCATTGACCCGCCCCTTTTTGGTAGAGAAAACCGGATGATGCATCGTCACCACGGTCCAGGCATACGGATTGGAAGAGAGGGTACGCTCCAGCCACTGCTGCTGCGCCTGTAGCTGGGCCTCCGACGTGGCCTCTTCCATCATCATCGTATTAAGGCTGATGAAACGTACGCCCTGCACATCTGCATAAAATACAGAGCCTTCCAGCGCATCGAGGCCCGTACCGTTTTCCGGAAGCGTAAACTGTTGCTTCCAGTGAACGGACAAATGAGGCTGTCCATCTTCATGGGTATACTCATGATTGCCCGGCGTTACCAGGGAAGGTACGCTGCCATGGATATAGCCACCGGCCTCAAACCATTGCCCCCATTCATCATCGTTGTTAGCGCGGTTGACGAGGTCACCGGCATGTATGATCAGCTGCGCGTCCGGCAACTGCGCATAGGCTTTCCGTATCACACGGCTCCAGAACGGCCGGATACCTACCTGGGCATCACCGAGGTAAATGAAGGAGAGTTTGCCTGTAGCCGCTGCGGTGCGGAACTGCAGCCATTCGCTCCAGCCGTCCTCATTGCCTGCACGATAAGTATACAGCGTGTCCGGCTGCAAACCGGTCAGCGTGAGGCGGTGATAATAGTCCTGCTGCAACGGCGTTGTGGTAGCTGGTACCCGGACAGCCTTTGTGGCGAAGTCGGGACGGGCGTCAGCTTTTGCATATTCCACAAAGCCCGGGGCAGCGGCATTGGTACGCCAGGTAATGGCCGCCATGGTAGACGGGTCTTTCGTAATATTCAAAATCATCCGGTCGGGCATTACGGAGGCAGGATAACTGCTTCCACTCACCAGTGGCGATGCTACGACCGATAGTACCGGCGTTCCCGCCAGTGGCAGCAGCGCACCCGCTTTCATGATACTGCCGAGGAAATTCCGTCTGTCTAATGCTTTCTTTTCCATCCCTGTCTTGTTTATCTGAGGTACCACATTTTTGTATTGATATCATCCGCGCCAAATACGGCAACGGCTGCACGATAATGATCGATGTTCACGTCCTGCTCTGTCATAGGCCACGCATACCTCACCGGGAAAGTCTTCTGGAACGCCATCGGACCTACCACAAAGGCGGGGTAACCGGTACGGCGGAAATCGAACCAGCCTTCTGCGCCGCGGAAAGTCATGGCCAGCCATTTCTGGGAAATCAGCTGTTCCAGCGTACCGTTGTATTTCACGATGGCCTGATCATAGTAATTGCGGCGCTGCGCTTCTGCCTGCACACCGTAATACTCCATGGAAGATTTGATACCGTTGTTATACATGCTTTCAGCCGTATTGCCGGCCATGGTTACTTTGCCGGACTGCATCGCCTCTGCGGTAATGAAACATACTTCTGCATATACCATCAGGCTGGCTTTGAAGGCGGTAGGCTTATTCTGTCTGAAGAAAGCTGACAAAGTGGACTGATGTGATTCGCCTCCGTTATAATCGCCGGGATTCGTATAGGCATGCGGGATACCCACATACTTGTTCTTATCGACGGTAGCGCCGTCCATGCTGGCCACCGGGGCAATCCAGAGTTCCAGCCTTGGGTCGTTCCGGGACATCAAAGCATCCACCAGCTCTTTGCTGGCTTTTGTTTTCAGGAAATCATTGTCGATCATGTTCAGCGGCCCGCCAGCCCAGCTATCATCTTTTTTCACACCGAGGTAAGGCACTTCTGCATTATCAGCATTGCTTTCCATGATGGGATACTCAGCTTTGTTGTTGACGATCTCCTGCATCTCGGTCCAGGCAGGGGCATAGTTTTTAGCACAGCGGAGCAACAGCCGCAGGCGCAGGGAATTAGCGAGCTTACGCCATTTCAGGGCATCACCGGCAAACAGGGCGTCAGCCTTTGTATCGATACCGGCGCCATTATTTTTCAAGTCGGCATTCGCTTCTTTCAGCAAGGCCAGCAGACTTTTGTAAATATCTTCCTGTTTGTCGTAGGCAGGTTTGATATTTCCGTTTTCTACAGACTGTAGCGCTTTTGAATAAGGCACATCGCCGTAGAGGTCCGTCAGGTAGGCCATGTTAAATGCCATCAGTACTTTCCCGGCAGCAACATAAGCAGGCTGTTTGATTTCAGTGGCTTCCTGCTGCATGGTTTTAACGATCATCGCACGTTGGTAGATATCCGACCAGTCCACGGCCGTCCACCGAAACAACTCATAGTCATTATTTCTGATCAGCGTAATGTATCGGCCCAGCGCTGCCGGTCTTCTCGCGAAGCCATTCTCCGCATAAGCATAGGCCGTTTGTGTGATCGCTTCCGTGAGATGGTATTCCGGCCGGGTGACAGCCGGATTGTTAGGATTGGTATTAATATCTTCAAAGTCTTTCGTACAGCCGGTAAAGGTGAGTACGGTCAACAGACCTGTCATTATCTTATATGGTTTCATGATATTTATGGATTAAAAATTGCAACTCAGTTTAGCGCCATAGGATCTTGTTCCGGGCAGTGTCCAGTGGCCTACGCCCTGATACCGCTGACCAGCAAGGCTCATGGTGATCTCCGGATCATAACCGTTACCCGCTGCGGTCCAGGTGTACAGGTTATTACCGATCAGTGAAAGCGACAGGTTGGTGAGGAAAGGAATACGGCGCATCACATTCCGGCCGAAGGCATAAGTGAGCGACACTTCTTTCAGCTTCACATAAGTGGCGCTGTAAGTTTCATTCTCGTAGTACTTCCAGTATTTGTTATCATAGTAGTCGGCGGCGGCAATGATGATATCGTTAGGCTTATAAGTGCCGTTGCCTTTGTCTACCACACCTTCCATGAGCATACCATCGTCGCGTTTAACGCCGTTGGCATCGGTCCAGTTAAGGCCACCATGCGCCGCGTCTCTTCCGCGCAGGGTATTGGTGGTACGGCCGTCCTGGATAAGGCTTTTAGCGACATAGGAGTAATATGAACCGCCCTGTCGCCAGTCGATCAGGAAATTCAGCGTCACATTTTTGTAGTGGAAGTGATTGTTGAATCCCATCATAAAGTCGGGGTTGTAGTTACCGATCTTCACCAGTTCCGGGTCCTGTTGTTGCAGACCGTTGCTGTTCAGCAGCGCCTGTCCTGCATAAGGCCCCTCTTTTACTTTCACCCAGCTTCTGCTGTAGAAGTCACCCATTTTTGTACCTTCTTTGATCAGGTAAACGATATTGCTGCCGTCTGTGCTACCCAGCATATAACTGGTAACAGCGGGTGTCAGGGAGATGACTTTGTTCTGGTTGCGGGTAAAATTGACGTCAGATTTCCAGGTGAGCTTTCCTTTTACCGGAACAGTATTCAAACCTATCTCCCAGCCGCTGTTCTGGATATTACCGGCGTTGATGAGCATATTGCTGGCGCCGGAAGCGATGGTGGTAGGCACCTGGATGATCTGGTTACGGTTGTTGGTTTTATACCAGGTAACGTTGAGGCCTAAACGATCTTTAAAGAAACTCACATCCAGCCCGCCTTCATAGGAAGTGGCAATTTCAGGCTTCAACAGGCTGTTGCGCTGACTGAAACTGATGGTAGCACGTTTGACAGTGCCCCAGTCGGTGTCGAAAGGAACCGTATTGTACAGTTGGTACGGATCGGTATCAGCGCCTACCTGCGACCAGTTGCCCCTTAATTTCAGATAAGAGAGCTGCCGCCATTGGATGTTCAGGATGTCCGACAGGATAGCGCTCACAGATACGGAAGGATAGAAATAGGAGTTGTTGGAGGGAGGCAGCGTGCTGCTCCAGTCGTTTCTGGCAGTGAGGTTCAGGAAAACATAATCGTTATAGCTGATTTCACTCATCCCATAGAGGCTGTTGATACGTTTATGTGTCCTGGACTGGTTGTTGATAACAGAACCGGCGGCGGCGTTGGAGAGGTTATACACACCAGGCATGGTAAGGCTTCCGGCCGACTGCTGATTGGCCTGCTGTTGTTGGTCCATCCGGTTACCGCCCACGGCAACAGAGAATTTAAGGTGGTGGTCCAGTTCCGGTTTGTAGGTAAGCAGGAAGTCGCTGTTCTGTTCCCTGAACTGATTATTCTCCACCACATAAGCGCCTTTAGGATTTCTTTTAGCGCTGAATGGTCGTTTTTGATCTTCCGAAAGCGAGTAGTAGTCGAGGCCTGTGCGCAGCATCAGGCTCAGGTCTTTGCGAAGGTCCAGCTGTAGTTGTACGTTACCGGTGATACGGTTACGGGTATAGCTGTTGGTTTCCTCGTATGCGATAAGATAAGGATTGTCGTCGGTGCTATAGGGGTTATACTGTTGCAGTCCTTCTTTGCCTGGCACCCAGTAATCGCGTAAGGCGTGGATATCCACGTTGGGCGCCAGTTTATAGGTCTGCATGGTCACGCTCTCCGTATAGGCAGAGGGGCGGTTATCGCTGGTGCTGTTCGTATAGGCGATATTGCTGCTGACGTGGATGGCTTTGTGGAGGTGGTAGGTACCGGAGAAGGTCAGGTTGTTACGTTTCATGTCGGTATTGGGAACGATGCCCTGGTTCTGCATGTTAGCGTAGGAGATCCTGAAGTTGCCCGCATCGCTGCTTTTGGATACCGCGATGTTGTTGGTGATTGTCCGGCCGGTGCGGAAGAAGTCCTTTACGCGGTTGGGGTAGGCTTTCCATTCCAGGGGAATGGGTTTACCGTTTTCATCGAGGGGGCTGTTCCACTGCACCAGTTTGCGGCCGGTATTCAGTCGAGGGCCCCACGCGGAAGTGCTGAGGGTATTATCTGTGCCTGCCCAGTCGCCGCTGCCAAATTCGTTCTGAAAATCGGGGAACATCCAGGCCTTGTCGAACATGGCGGTGGAGTTGAAGCTAACGCCCAGTCCCTTTTTGGCGGCGCCTGATTTGGTGGTGATGAGGATCACGCCGGAGCCGGCGCGGCTGCCGTACAGTGCGGCGGCGCTGGCGCCTTTCAGCACGGTGATGCTGGCAATATCATCGGCGCTGATATCACTGATAGGGCTGCCATAGTCGATGGTCTGTTTGCCGTCTACCGCCTGTGCAGGGTTCTGAATGGCGGGAGCTACCGGCACCCCGTCAATAACATATAATGGCTGATTGTCTTTGCTGATAGAGGATTGTCCGCGTATGGTGACCATCACGCTGGAACCCGGATCGGAGCCGGTGCTGCGAATGCTCACACCCGGCACGCGTGCCGCGAGGCTGTTCATTACGTTGGGCTGTGGCACATCGCTGACATCTTTGGAAGATAGCTGGGAGATGGAATAGCCTACGTTACGCTCCGCTTTTTTGATGCCGAGGGCGGTCACCACCACTTCACCGAGTGCTTTGGTGGAAGGCGGCGGCAATTCGCCGGCAGGAGCTACGGCAGGCGTGTCCTGCTTTTTTGCCGGCGGCGCCACGCTCAGGATGGCATAGTTGTTAACGATGCGGCATTGTATAGATACATCGGCAGCCAGCCAGCCGAGCGCTTCTTTCAGCGTAGCGGTGCTTTTACGGACATGCACGTTGCGTGACAGCAGGGCATTGACTTCCTCATCGAATGTTACCTGCAGTTGTTGCTGGCTTTTCATCTGCTGAATTAACTGCCTTACCGTCAGCGTGCTGCTGCTGAAATTCAGCGGGCGGTCCTGCTGCGCCAACAGCCGGACACTGACCGACAAGAGAAAAAACAGCATCAGGACCCGATGCAGTAAAAATGTTTTCATTATTTTACAATTGATTTAGTGCAGGTGGTTTAAGCCTGCATGTCAGGTTACTTGGCTGATAAACCAGTCAGTTGCTATGGTAAGCGCCCCGTTGCACCGGGGCGTTTAACTTTTTTAGTAGATCACCATCGTATCTTTTTCCTGCCGGTACCGGAACCCGGCTGTCTGCGACAGTATCTCCATCACGGCAGACAGCGGCAGCTGCCGGAACTCAGCGGTCACACGCTTTTGCAGCAGTTCTTCTCTTTTGATACGGATCGGCGTTTTATACCATTGCTGCAGATCAGCGCATACCGTATGTAGTTGTTCCTGGTCGAAGGAGAGTTTGCCGGCGGTCCATGCTGTCACCACCTCCGCCTCGACGTTAGTGAGCCGGAAGCTGCCAGCCTGTTTATCTATCACCGCCTGCTGATTCGGTTGAAGCTCCGTCAGCCGCTGGCCGTGATTGCCCAGCAGTCGCACCTTTCCGGAGATCAGCGTAACGGCCAGCATGTGCCGGTCATCTATCTCAAAGGAGGTACCCAGTACCTGTGTGGTGTATTTTCCGGTATTGACAAAAAATGGTCGTTGAGCCGTTCCCGTAACCTGAAAGAAAGCGCGGCCGGAGAGGCGCACTTCCCGAAGGGGTGAATTAAATTCCATATGGTAGCTAACAGATGAACCGGGGAAGATCGTCACCTGAGAGCCATCGGGCAATTGCAGCTGATGAGGCGCTCCGGGCGCTGCGGTAACGGTTTTCCACGCGTGCGCGACTTCCTGCCGTTTCGGTTTTAAAAATAGCCAGCCCGCCACCGCAACGAGCAATAACAAGGTGGCTGCTGCCGCCAGCTGCGGATACATTTTCCGGTGTGGGACGCTGATACCGGCCAGTCGGCGGAACCGCCGCCAATCGCCATCTGCGGCTTCATCGGAGGCGGCATCGCTGGTATTGTTCCAGGCGGCTTCCATACATGCCTGTATAAACGCAGCGTCTTTACCGCTGCCGATATAGGCTTCGATGTCCGCCTTCACAGCGGGATCGGAAATTTTACCTTCAAAGTAGCTGGTCAGCAGGAGGCTGTCCGGTTGAAAATCTGCCATAGTGATCGATTCATCCATAAGGACGACGATCGATGGCCGGTCAAACTATTGGGGACGATGGAATTAATATTCAGTTAACATTGGCAGGAACATCGCCGCTGCCAACAGGAGGAAATCGGCGTAGTCATGCAGTTCTCTCCTGATGAACTTCAGCGAGGCAGCTATATGGTTCTGCACTGTAAAGATGGAAACGTTCAGTCGTTCGGCTATTTCCGCATAACTCATGCCGCGCTCCCGGTTAAGGATAAACGCTTCGCGCCGGCGGGGAGGAAGCTTATCGAGGCAGGCCCGGTAGCGGGACAGCAATTCGCGGTAGCCGAGCGTTTCGGTAATATTTTCGGTGGCAGGCGCCTCTTCTTCGCGGGCACTGAGTGTCATCACGGTCTTTTTACGACGCAACATGCTAACGGTTTCGTGCCGCATCATGGTAAAAAGATAACTATTAAAATCATTCAGGGTGGCGATCCTGGATTTCTGCTGCCATACTTTCAGCATCACATTCATGGCAAGCTCCTCGCTGATGGCAGCATCTTCGGTATAGTTCATGGTATAGCGCTTCAGCCGGGGGAAATAATATTCAAAGAGTGGTTTGAATTGCAGGTCATTTCCGGCCAGCCAGTCGTGCAACAGTATTGGAATCTGCGTGGCGTCTTCCATCAGGTAACTCAGTTTGGACGAGCGCAAAAATAACAGTGGAATATTAAGGGATTATTAACTCGTCTTTGTTTAACTTGCCGCATTAAAACCTATACCCATAAAAAATGGACGCTAACCCGATGCCCAGAGGCAGAATCGATTTCCGGTTAATCATCATCTCCGCTTTTATCAGTATACTATATACCCTGTTGATCTCGGCTTTGTTCTCTGTTATGCAACAGGACATCAACGGCGATATGGGCCAACGCATGCCTAAAAGTTTGATAGAACGTTTCTGTCTGGCCATACTATTGGCGCCTCCACTGGAAACTTTAATTTGTCAGGCCCTTCCCTACGCGGTCGTCAGCATCTTCAGAGATCGATTACAACAGTGGTTCCAACACGTCTATATCATTACCGCAGCGTTATTTTTTGCTTTCGGCCACACTTATTCCAGTGGTTATGTCCTGGCGATGTATGTCCCTGGCATTGTGCTGGCCTACAGTTATAGCCGCTCCAAAGACCAAAACAGGCCTGCTTTTGTTACCACCATGCTGGTACATCTGTTGCACAACGGCATCGCCCTGCTATGGAATTATTACCTGACGGGGGTATAACTACCGGCTTATTTTTATTATCTTTACCAGATACAGATATATACTATGCAGCACCGTTTCTCTTCCAATACGCCTCCGCCGGTAGCCTAAGGCTGAATAACCGGATTCTACATCAATATTCCTGTCTGCGACAGGAACAGATTTTTATATGTTTTAATGTCAGTATTCAGGGTTGTTTAGCCTCAACTTAGTTGATGGTTATTATTTGTTTTTATTCAGACAATCTTGAAATGAAAAATTTTAAATATTCGTTCATGGTCCTTTTAGGCGGGATCATGTATGGAACGATGTCTTCGTTCGTAAAACTATCCTATGCATCGGGCTATCATGCCGCAGAGGTATCGTTCTCCTTATCGCTCTCGTCGGCCGTGCTGCTGGGGGCTGTACTGTTACTGACCACCGGAAAAGCCGGCGGGAGGAGGCTCACCGGCAAAGAGCTGTTATCGCTGCTGATCGTAGGGGGCACCATCGGACTGACGAACTTCCTGTATTACCAGTCAGTAAGCTATATCTCCGCCTCGCTGGCCATCGTGATCCTGATGCAGTTCACCTGGTTCAGTTTATTGCTGGAATGGCTAATTTTCCGGCAGCGGCCGGGTAAACCGGAGCTGGTAACGATTCTCTTCATCCTGGTGGGAACGGTGATGGCAGGTAATCTGCTGCAGGCAGGCGCCTTGTCGTTCTCCTGGAAGGGAATAGCGCTGGCGTTGGCCTCCTCTTTCACTTATGCGGTGTATATTGTAGCCAACAGCCGGGTAGGCAAAGGCGTGAAATGGCAGTCGAAAAGCACGCTGATCATGGTCGGTTCCACATTGGCCATTTTCATCATCAATGCGCAGACGATCGTGGCAGACAATCATTTCAGCGAGGCGTTCCTGTTATGGGCCGTATTCCTGGCCGTAGTAGGGACCACCATCCCGACAGCGCTTTTTGCCGCCGGCATTCCTAAAATCGGGGCCAGCACCAGTGCCATCCTGATGACCATAGAATTTCCGGTTGCCGTTTTATGTGCCTATCTTGTTCTGGACGAAGCCGTCAGCCCCGTACAGATAGCGGGCATTATCGTGATGCTGGCCGCTATATCGGCGATGAACTATTATAAATCGTTAAAGACAAAAAAAGAAAGCTGAATCATGTTTTATATCAGTGAAGTAAAGCATACACCGCCGGCCGTATTTAAGACGCCGTTGCAGGAAATGGTGTATACGCTGTTGCAGGAAAAACAGGTGCCGTTTGAGCGGGTAGACAATGACGACGCCATTTCCATGGAAGACTGTATCCTGATCGACCGGGCGCTGAACATGAAAACAGTGAAGACACTGTTTCTGTGCAACCGCCAGCAGACTAATTTCTACCTGTTCGTCACCACGGCCGACAAACCTTTTATCACGAAAGATTTAAGCCGTGTAATGGGTATATCCCGGGTATCATTTGCACCGGTAGCGCTATTGGACAACATGCTGGGCACCACCGTGGGAGCTACCACTATCTTCGGCGTGATGCTCGACAAAGACAACAAAGTGCAGGTCGTGATTGATAAGGACGTACTTTCAGAAACGTGGTATGGTTGCAGCGACGGCACCACCACGAGTTATATGAAGATCAGCAGAGACTGGATCATGAATGATTTTCTGACGCTTACGCACCATACGCCGAAAATCATCGAGATATAAGCAGTTACACAAAAGGTTGTAAGGTAAAACTTACAACCTTTTGTATATACCTAGCGGATATTTTCTACTTTATTACTGCGCGTATTATAGATGTCCATGCCATGAAGTAACTTTAATCTGTCATGACCGGTGAGATAAGTCAGCTCCCCTTTTTCATCACGGCTTTCACGGAATTTAGACACTACATACCCTTCCTTCGCCGATAATTTCCTGAATGCACCGGCATGATCGTTTCTGACAAAGTAAGCGTTGTTGCCGTGGCTATTACTACCGATAAAAGTATATCCTTTTTCTTCGCCCAAATCTACCAGAGAGGTAATGGAAGCACCGAAGTAAAGATTACTGTAATGCGCATCCGTGCGGTAGAAGGAATCTTTGTAAGGCGTTACCCAGGGCATCTCATCACCAAATACGCTGTTGTACTCCATGATAACAATCACAGGATTTACGGTATCAATGGCCTTCCAGATCCAGTAATCGTTTCCATCCACGTCGATATGCAGCAATCCAATTTCTCCGGCAAAACCATTTTCTTTAATGGTACGATTGATATTCTCCGCCGTCACAAATGAATGTACGGCCGTCAGTTCATATTTCCAGTAAAACTCCTGTCGTTTTACATGTTCGATGTTGGAAGCGGAGCCATCGAGGATCAACCCGCTCCAGTTATTGTTCATCAACAGAAACCGGGTATTGGCCTCTGTATAATTCTCAACACCGAATTCAATAAATACTTTATTCGGAATATTTAGCTGCTCTACCAGAAATTGAATAATGCCATCATCATTCCATTGGGAAAACACTTTATACTCGGCAAGTTGAATGTCGTTAAATATCTGCGCTTTGTTCGCGGAATTGATATGATTTAGCGCTTTCGCCTGTAAAAACAGCTGAGCGGTAGTGGAAAGGTCTGTTGAGAATGACCTTTGATTAACTGTATGCAATCTCTGATTAATATCAGCTAACCACGATAAGACTTTCTTCATGCCGAAGAGCATAGGTTTTCAATTTTTAAGGAAAAAAATTAAGGTGGCTAAAGTTAATCATAAAACTGCTAAATCAGCGCATTAATTCCCCGATCTCCACGTGTCACTATAATTATCTAGCGAGCTACAAAACGACACCTACAGTGTTTGGAAACTGGCTATCTGTTTTAATACTGTTGCCGTCCAATCGTTATCGCGTTCAGCCACAATAATAGTGTTGAACTGGTGCCGCGTTCCTTCGATAGCCACTCCGGGGGAATCATCGATATGTACATCAATGTTAAATGCCGGCGGATATTTTGAAATGCTGCCAGCTGTTTTACCCAGCATTTTATCATGAAGACTTTTATTGATGACCTTATCGAGTCTGACACCATAGCTGAGAAACAGTCTTCTTACATAAGCCGGCGATCTGTAGGAGGTGGTGTACACATACAAGCGGTGGTGGTCCTGCCGCAGCCGTTTCATCAGCCGGACAGTGCCTTCTCTTATACATTCGCGGCTGACAATCCGCTGCCATATTGATTTCTGTTCTACCGGAAACTGTTTCATTCCGGGTATTAAAGTATCATCCAGGTCAAAGGAAATAATCACCAGTACAATTATTTTTTTGCGGAACGCTGTATAAAATCGGGATGTTCAAAAAACTCGAATCCCAGGTAGCCTTTTCTGATGTCCATTATTACACTGTCAACCGGTGGTGTGACCAGGTCCTCTTTTTCGACGATCCTTTTTCTGAGGCCATGCTTCTCTATTTTTACCCAGTAGTAGAAACCGCTGTCATCCCGGCTCGTCCCCTGTTTCACCACTGGTAGCGTCTCTTTTACCGCGGCGCCGACAGGGAAAAAGAAATTAGTACTCAGCAATAGGGCAGGCGGAATCCATGATAACAGCACCAGCATGATTAACACATGAAAAGAAGTAACATCGTTGCCATCAAAAAAACGGGTGAGCCACTTGCGGCATTTTCGGGCTGCCCACCATGCGAGGGGGATGCCTGCGAACAGAAACAATGCCAAAGGAAATATAAACGATATAAACGTAAAACCACAAATCACCCATTGCAAGGTATGTATCGTCAAGAATATAATGACCAATACAAGCGCCAGTATCCCTTTCAGGACATTTTTCAAAGTAGTTCTCTTCTTCTTTTCCACAGCTATAGGCAACGATTCGTTCATCGCCTGAAAGTACGCCTTTTTCAGTGTTTCTCCCGCTCACGCCTATACTTTTTCTCCTTCCACAATGCTTACCTCCGTGATATCCAGATCGATCACCCGTGTGAGCCGCAATCCGGAACGACGGAACAGTTCATCAAATTCCGCTACCGTTCTTTCTTTTCCGCCTGTTACCACCAGCATGTTCACATCCATGAATTTTGCGCCATGAAGCGTGTTGCCTTCCGGGACCACACCGTCTACGATCAGGATTTTACTATCCGGTTTCATAGCCTTGCTGACAACGCTCAGGATGCGCACGGAGTCTTCATCATCCCAGTCATGAATAATCATTTTCAACAGATAGGCGTCTGCGCCGGGAGGTACCTGCTCAAAGAAATTACCGCTGACAGCCGAACTGCGATGGCGAAGCTGTGGATCGGCGGCCAGCAATGCAGCTGTTTGTTCCACTACATAAGGCACATCGAATACAATTCCGGACGCTCCCGGCGTCCGCCTCAGGATGGCGGTCAGCAGCGAGCCATTGCTACCACCCACATCGATGATCGTTTTGAAGGCAGAAAAATCATATTTATCCAGAATAGCAGGACTCAGAAAGCTGGTCACCGCTGTCATGGCCTTCATAAAATTCTGCCCTTCATCGGCGTTCTTTTTGTAAAACTCCCAGAGATTCTCTCCGTAATACTCGTCAAATGCCGTTTTTCCGGACCTGACACTGTCTATTAAGTTGCCCCATGGCGTATAAAATTCGCCCAGTTCTGCCAGCAGAAAGGCTTTCATGCTGCCTTCAATATTACCGATCAGCGCAACAGCATCAGGCGTATTGGCAAATATGCCCGGTGTCTGTTCTTCAAAAACCCCGTTGGCCGCCAGCAGCTTCAGCATGCGATGAAGCGAGGGTGCATGTGTTCCGGTTTCCGCCGCCAGCGTAGCGACGTCCAGCGGGCCGGACGCAAGTATTTCCGCTATGTTCAGCCTGGCAGCAGTATATACACAACAGGAAACCCAGTGATTGGTGATATGGCGAAGAATGTTGCCGGTATGTTCAGGAGTGGCATGTAAGCCGGATAAATCAGTGCGCATAGGATAGTTTTTTAAAAGATAATGGTGTATCTTAAATTTAACCATACTCCCTGTCGCCCTCACTGCAGCGATAGTCTTTATTTTCAACGATATAGATCTAAACCCACACCAACAATCTTATGAAAAAATCGCACTGGGCAGAACCCTACAAAATCAAAATGGTAGAACCGCTCCGGAAAACCTCCCGTGAAGAACGCAAAAAGCTGATTGAAGACGCCGGATTTAACACCTTCCAGCTGAAATCCGAAGACGTGTACATCGATCTGTTGACCGACAGCGGCACCAGCGCCATGAGCGACCGTCAATGGGCTGGCATGATGATGGGCGATGAAGCCTATTCCGGCAGCCGCAACTTCTACCACCTGGAAGCTGTGGTACAGGAATATTACGGGTACAAGTACGTAGTGCCGACGCATCAGGGCAGAGGTGCAGAACACCTGATTGCCCGTTTGCTGATAAAGCCCGGTATGTATGTTCCCGGTAATATGTACTTCACCACCACCCGGCTGCACCAGGAACTGGCAGGCGGCAATTTCATCGATGTGATCACCGATGAAGCCCATGACCCCGATTCCGATTTTCCATTCAAGGGAAACATAGACCTCCAAAAGCTGGATGCCATCATCCGGAAGGCAGGCGCAGCCAATATTGCCTATCTCAGTTTAGCCACCACCGTGAACATGGCCGGCGGGCAACCCATATCGCTGGCAAACATGAAACAGGTGCGGCAACTCACGCAGCAGCACGGCATCCGTATCATACACGACATGGCCCGCGTAGCGGAAAATGCTTTTATGATACAACAACATGAGCCGGGTTATGCAGACAGCACCGTCGCCGCTATTGTAAAAGAAATCTGTTCCCTGACAGACGGCGCCGTCATGAGCGGCAAAAAAGACGCGCTGGTAAATATCGGCGGCTTCCTCGCCCTGAACGACGAAGGGCTGTATGAAGAAGCTAAAAATCTGGTGATCGTATACGAAGGGATGCATACCTATGGCGGCCTCGCCGGGCGCGACATGGAAGCCATGGCCATCGGCATCACCGAATCTGTGGGCGAAGCCCATATTGCGGCCCGCGTATACCAGGTGCACTATCTGGGCAACCTGCTGAAAGAAGCGGGTATCCCGGTATTGAACCCTATCGGCACACATGGCGTATTTCTCAACGCACGCGCATTTCTACCACATCTGCCACAAACCAGTTTCCCCGCACAGGCGCTGACAGTAGCCCTGTACGAAGCCGGTGGGGTACGGACGGTGGAAAGAGGCATCGTGTCTGCCGGCCGCGACAAAGAAACCGGTGATCACCACTACCCATCGCTGGAACTGGTGCGCCTGGCCATCCCCAGAAGGGTGTATACCCTCTCCCATATGGACGTGGTGGCCGATGCCATCATAGAAGCCCATGAAAACAGGTTCAACATACCAGGCCTTGCCTTCACGATGGAACCCAAATACCTGCGGTTCTTCCAGGCACGGTTCAGGCAACTGGCGCCGGAACCGGCGGCTACAGCGCATTAATCAACACACCTTATCCTGATAGATAAAAACCCTTCCCCGCCGGGAAGGGTTTTCTTTTAAAAAAATGAACAAAAAGAAGCCATAATCATTTTTTATGAGGGAGGCAGGGAGCGCTTCCTGATAAAAATGATACCATGGAACCCAAACTCATCATCGACTGGACACAGATGCCCACCTACAATACTGTGATGGCGGTGGCCGCGGGCGCAGCATTACTGTCCATCGCCCGCCTCTGCAAACGGCTATACGAAAACCAGGAAATCAGGCCACTGGGCATCTGTATCAATTTCGGTATGTTAGGGACCATCTTATTTTGTACCGGCCTGCACATGACGCTGACCTGGCCGATGGCCAAATACTTCCCATTTGATAATATCATTTTCGGAGAACCCAGTCTTACCCTGGGCGTATTGCTGTTGGGACTGTCATTTTATTTTCGGCAATACCAGCATCAGGGAGGTTTTTCATTGTCCGACATCTCTAAAGACCTGTACGAATGGAGATTCCTGCTGTATGGCATCGGCCTTGCGCTCATAGCCATCGGCTTCGCAGGCGTTACCTTTCAGCTTTTCGCCGCACCAAAAGAAGAACCGATATCCGGCAATTTTGCGGACTATCCCATGCTGGAAGCCACCTTTATCTCTCTGCTATATGCACTGACCGGCTTGTCAGCCTTGCTGACACCCCCCGCCTTACGGCAATGGATACACGCCCCGGCTACCCTGACCGGTGTACATAAAGCAACGTATGTTTTCCTGATGCTCACCGGTACGGCCTGGCTGCTTTTCGGGGCGCTCAACTTCTTCACCCATATAGGCCTGATTGTGCATACCATGTGATAAAATTGTAAGTTGCAGGGTGATGACCGATTTTTCTTCCATACTTCAGCTCGACAGGGAAGTGCTGGCCACGCTGGCCAATGCCTACAGCAGCTACGCCACCTACCTCGATGAGGGGCAGTCTGACGACTACCCCACCATCGCCGGCAGTTACATGAAAGCTGCCGGCTACACTATGCTCTATGACCAGGATACCGCCAGGGACTGGTTTTCCCGGGCCACGGCTTACTTCATCCGTGCCGCAGATACCTACGGCATCATTGCGGCAATTTGCAGTCATCAGTCGCCCGATATAGAAGTAGGCGCCTCCCCCACACCCGACCTTCAATTTTATCAGTTGTTGTGCAGCTATTATAAAGAGGTGCCCGTCGACATCACCGCTTATCAGGAGCCGGTAGGAAAGTTACAGGTCCCTATCCGTCTATATATGGAAGCCTTCGATGCCACAGAAGAAGCCACACAGGCCACCGACCTGCCCACCGCCTGGAAGCCGTTACTCACGCGGATGCATACACGTCCGCGGCTGCTCAGTAAAGACACACGGCGTTGGCGCAGCCTCGAAGGCACCATCAACCCGATAGAACCGGAGACCATTGCCACTTGCGTAACGTTGCTGACAGTAGCGCAGCGGCAGGGAATTACGCGGGAAAGTATAGAAGAAGTGATAGCGCAGCAAAAGGATGCAGGGTTTATCGCGGTGAAGATAGCGGTGTTATTGACCGCAGGCCAATGAGATAATTGGATTCCAAATCATTTTATATTAGCTGATGATTAACCTTTGAAAATGCAGCTTAGGTATCAGTACAATCTTTCTTACTATTACTTTTGCGACTCTTTTCAAAAACACTATTACAATCCAGGTTTAGCATGAGTAATAAGTTTGCCCGCTTTCTGAACACCCAACAACAAATCGACGACTTTCTTACTGGTCCCTTAGGTTTGGACACATCAACCTTACCAGACAATGTACCAGCCAGAATTAGTGTTTGTGAAAAGGGTGTATTGGACGGCCTGGAAAACCCTACTTCATTCTCCGCTCACTATCGAGTTAAAAAGTATACAGATCAACACCAAAGACTAGCCTTGCGTAATCAAATCGTTCGGGAACTCTTTTCCAAACAGCTTCTAAGAAATGATGATAAAGTATGCTTAGGCAATGGTGGCGCAATGCCTAAAAAAACATTCAGAAAGAAACAGGCATACCTGCTGATTGGGCTTCCTGCATCTGGAAAGTCTGGCATAGCAGCTCAAATAGCAAAAACAAAAGGGGCTATCGTTCTGGATTCAGATTTAGCAAAACGTAAATTACCTGAGTACACACTATATCCATGGGGGGCATCATTGGTGAATGCAGAATCTTCCATTATTGTTTTCGGCGATAAAGGCGACCCTTCTTTTACTTCATTATACGAATTAGCTGTGAGAGAAAAATATAACATAGTGGTTCCTAAAATTGGAGCAGAACCTCAAGATATCATTCCATACTGTATAAATTTAAAGAAACTGAAATACAACGTGCATTTAACGCTAGTATATCTGCCCAAAGAAAAATCCACAGTAAGGGCTTTAAATCGCTACCTTTCCTCTAACAGGTATGTCCCATTAACGCTTATATTCGATGTTTTCAGTAACAATCCGGCATTAACCTATTTCAAGCTAAAAAATGCCAAACAAGATTATATTGACACATTCGGAATCATTAATACAGATGTTCCTGCCAATAAACCATTTTTACACACAGATCTCTCCGGAAACTCCAACCCAGCAAAAATGTACCAAAAAGCTCAAAATGTCTTAATTTAGTACTATGACTACATTATCTAAAAACAAACACTCAGAGTCTACCACCGCTTCCAAGGCTAAAAAAGCCAGTTTTAGAAGCAGATATAACGCGGCTATGGTAATATTGTCCAATATCACTAAATCTGAAATTGACGCGATGAGCGCAGCCACAGAACGTGTGTTGAAACAAAAAATGCAAAAAGCCTGACACCAGGAGGCGGCAATACCACTCTCAGCCTTCTCCTCTAACTGGAATCATTCCTGAGTTTGTCTCCCTCACTTACTGTATTCTTTTTATCCTTCTCACCACCGTATAATCACCGGTGATCTCCTCATCATAATTCATATATTCATCAAAGATGCCGGGGTCACGGAAATACGTACCAACACTTAGATACCCGAGGTCCAGCCCACCACCGCCACAGAGGTTACAGCCGCCATCGCCGCCTTTGAGGAACCATTCGCTGTCCATCATCACTTCAGAGCGGTAAGGATTGTTGGCGATCACCAGTCCGAAGTGATTGGGGCTATCGAGATAATCTTCTTCGTCGTTGCCTTCTCTTTTGAAATAGAGATAGTTTTTATCGTAATCCATGGAATCGCCCCATGGGTATAGCGTTCGGGAGCCGCCACCACAGAGGTATTCCCATTCATCTTCTGTGGGCAGCCGGAATCCGGCGTCCTGTATTTCCTGTGTCAGTTCTTCCCGGGAAGCGGGTGCATACAGCCATGCCTGAATATGGTCACCGTCTTTTATCAGGCGGAAAGAGTCATTCACGGTGTAGTTCCAGTGTTCGCGGGGAGAGGCTTTTACTTCTTCGAATGTTTTTTCAAAATACTCGTCCGAGGTGAGGCGTTCGTCGGTTAATTCCACGGGGAAGTATCCGGTGGCGCGATAGGTCCGTTCTACGAGCATAGGGCCGATAGTCGCGGTGCGCACCGGCGACAGCCGCTCGCGGATATAGTTCTCCATCTCCCCGATATTATTATCAAACATCTCCGCTATATTCTTTTGATTCACGGCAGCCATATGCCAGGTATCAAGGCCCAGCACAACAGTATCGCCGGGCACAAAAACAAATTCTGTCCCGTCATGGTCGAGGACAGCGGTGAAAGTATGCTGACCGAATTTTTCGAAGGTCTCAAAACGTTTGATGGTAAACTCCGGAAACTGTGTGGATATCAACTGTTGTAAAATAGCTTCGGCTTCCGTGCGGGGCAAGGCATTCCACGCCTTACGATCGTATACATGGGTTACGCTCATGAAAATTAGGATGATTTCTGGCAGCTAATGTAGCCAAATTTCATGATTTCAATAAGGAGGCGTAATGCAACGTTTGCAGACGGCCATTTCCTACAATATTGAATTCCACTTTCTGCTGGGTGTTGTCTTTCCCTTTGAGCGTAAGCGTGATTTTATTTTCTCCTTTTTTAAGGGGGATGCGTGAGTAATAGATAGAATGGGGCAGGCTTTGCCAGTTGCGGGTGTCGGCCTTTTCAGCTAAGGTGGAGAGCAAATTAAACAGTTCACCGGCTACTTCATCATTTTTCCGGATCTCATATTCTGCCAGTTTTTTGATGGCCAGCCGGGTGAGCGCCAGTCCCATTTCTTTCAGGAAGCGCTCCTGTAAGGTGCGGAAGGCCAGCTGGTTCACGTCTTCCACTTTTTCCAGTGTGGTAGAGAAGGTGCTGTCGCGCTGGATGTCGGCGGTGGTGTAATACAGTGGTTGTTCCACATAGCTGGGGAAGGCCACCCGGAAGGCTTCCAGGTGTCGCCGCAGGCGATGGCAGGAGTCGTGCGGGAAAAGGTTGAAATCGAAAGGGATGATGACCTGTGTATTGGGATCTGTAAAGACAAAATTGCCCGGTCCTCTTTCGGTGAGGGTAAAGAAGAAATTGCTTTCTGCTTTTACCGGCGCCAGTCCGTTTTCCCAGATCACCAGTACGGCGCCGCCGTCGCTGTCGGCGGGGCGCTGGTACACACGACCAAATTGTTGTTCATAATATTGCACTTCCTGCTGAAAGCCCAGCTGATCGGCCGTACGCAGCAGGTCTACCTGCAGCTGTGCCGGTAGATCCACGCCATAATAACGTCTGTCGGGCGCCTTCAGGAAAATATCGGCAGCATTGCGATAGGAGATAAAAGCATTGTTCACATCGCCGGCACTTTCATAGACGATGCCCTGCACAATCAGGGAAAAAGCGTCGTTGCTGTATTTTTTATCGTTGTTTTTTTTCCGGTCGTTGAGGGCGTAGGTGCCCAGTGAAATACGGCGCGCCTCTACCTCGGCATCTTCCAGCTGGTGCAGCTTCAGGTAGTTGATGGATTTATAATAGTGGATCAGTAATCGTTCAAAGTCTTCTCCCTGGTAAATCTGCATGGCAGGATTGATGACGAGCCCCTTGGCCTGGTCCAGCAATCTGCTGCCGCGGTAGCCCGACAGGATGGAATCTGCTGCGTTGAAGTACAGGTTACTTTCGTGGTAGCGTCCCTGCAAGAATGCTGTTTTCCCTTTTTCCATGTTAAACAGCAGCTTGTTACGGCCATAGCGGAAAAAGCGTGCTTTGTCCAGCTCAGTGGAAGCTTCCGCGAAGCGGCCCTGCGATACCGCCTGATAATAGGGCGCTACCGCATGGTTATACGTACGGCATGAAAAAAAGAAGGGCACAGCCAATGCCAGCGGCAGCCACCGCTTCCACTGACGAACAGAGATAAACATGATACGCTTTTGAGATAAAAATGTGCGCCGGCAACACAGACAACCGGCGCACGGTCACCACAGTGGTAACGAGTATGTAGGTTCTAATTCTTCACATATTTGGCAATCTTCTTATTGCCAATCCATTTTACTTCGTTGCTTTGCAGGTCGGTCAGTTCCAGGTCTACCTGATAATACACTACCATTTGCCTTTTATGTGAATCTACGATAGAGTTGATGCTACCCTGAAGTATATAATCTGCTCCCACTTCCAGCCCCCATTTTTTCATGGTAGACACAGACGCATTTTTTTGTTGATCTGCCCTTTCACCGCGCAGCTCTTCTCTTTTCGCGCCGCCCTGTACCAGCCTTACTTTCTGGGTGGTCACAAAAGTACGTTCCATGTCTTTGACGAAAGTTTCAGCATCGATGTGTTCATGGCTTTTATTGGTGACCATGCCTACGATCACGACCGGCTTTTTACCACCATGTTGTTGGGTGAATTCGGACAACCAGTTTTCACCGAGGGCGCTGGCGATCATTTCTTCTGCCGTAAGCCGGGAGTCAGTATTATTCCAGCGACCGCTGATATCGATCTGTTGTTTCTCGTCTACCCTCGTCACCTTGCGGGGAGCGCATCCTTGTATTACAGCAGCGGACATAAGTATCCCGATCAATGCGGGAGCATTCATTTTAAACATCAGGTTGAAATTTTTTAAACGATGATTTTACTAACGGAAAAGCCAGTAGGCGCCCATGGCCAGTGTGGTAACTGCCGCCAGATCGTGCCAGTCGAAAGAGGAGCGGCCGTAATGATGCCGGTAGTGACCGAATCCGTAGGCAGGATAGCCATATCCGATGTTATATCCCGGATAGCCGTATCCGTAGGTGTATCCCGGATAGCCCCATGTATCCCAGCCGCGGGCGCGGCGTTCCAGGCGGGCCTGCCGCTTTTGTTCCCGCCACTCTCTTTTGGCTTCCATAAACTGATACGCCTTATAGGTTTTCTGCACGGTCTCTCCTTCACGGGCTGTCAATGAATCTTCGTGGATCAGATACAGCGCCATACTTTCCTGATAACGGGGGTTCTGGTCGGGCAACAGTTGCTGTTGCGCCATCGCAGGTCTGGCCATGGTAAGCAGACAGGCAACAATAGCTGCCTCGAAGTGATGATAGCGGATACAGTACCTCATAAAATTCGTTGTGTTCACTAAAGTGACGCGTCCCGAAGTCTTTTCCCCCTACCGTGCAGGTTGTTAAAAATCCGTTAAGGTGTTTTTACGGAACATTTTGCAGTGTGAGGACGTTATGCAAAGCAAAACAGGCTGTCATGATGTCGACCGTATCACTCCGCAGCGCTGCCGGCAGGTGGGTAGTCACCTCCTCCATTCTGGCTTCAGCCATGGCTTTCATCGACGGCACCGCGCTGAACGTGGCCCTGCCTTCCCTCCAGCGTAGCCTGCATGCGTCGGGCACCGATCTCTTCTGGGTATTAAACGCCTATATGCTGATGCTGGCGGCCCTCATACTGTTGGGCGGCACACTGGGCGACCGGCTGGGGCGGCGCCGCATTTTTATGATCGGCATCCTTATTTTCATCGCTGGTTCCGCCGCCTGCGGACTGTCGGGCACCGTCACCATGCTGATCATTTTCCGGATGATACAGGGCATCGGCGGCGCGCTGATGATCCCCGGCAGCCTGTCGCTTATCTCTTCGGCGATTGATGAAGCAGAAAGAGGCAAAGCCATCGGTACCTGGTCGTCGGTGACCACGCTGGTGACCATCGGCGGACCGGTCCTGGGCGGCGCACTCGCCGATGCCGGCCTGTGGCGGTATATCTTCTTCATCAATATACCCATCGGCGTGATTACCCTTTTATGCCTGTGGTGGAAAGTGGCCGAACAGGAAGTGCCCGCCGATGCGCCAGCACAGGACTATCCCGGCGCGGTGCTCATCGTATGCGGACTGGCGCTGCTGACATTTGGCTTCCTGCGCGTGCCGGTATCCGGCTTCGGCAGCCTCCCGGCTTATGGCAGCATCATCGTGGGACTGTTACTATTGGTGGCTTTTATCATCACCGAGCGGCGCAGCCAACACCCGATGCTGCCGCTTTATCTCTTTAACAACCGCACCTTCACCGGCACCAACCTGCTCACCTTTTTCCTGTATGCCGGGCTGAGTGGCAGTATGTTGTTTATGTCGCTGAACATGGTGCAGGTACAAGGCTACAGCCAGCTGGAATCCGGACTATCATTTCTTCCTTTCACACTACTGATGGTGTTGCTGGCCCGGTTGGCAGGCACGCTGGCCGACAAATACGGGCCGCGGTGGTTTCTGATCATCGGTCCCTTTCTTGCGGGCACCGGCATGATATTGTTATCACTCGTGCAGCAAACAAACGGACCTTCCTCCTATTGGACAACTTTTTTTCCCGGCATTTTTGTGCTGGGGATGGGCATGACGCTCACCGTTGCGCCGCTTACCGCTACCGTCATGGGATGCGTGGGCAGCCAGCTTTCCGGCACCGCCTCCGGTGTCAACAATGCCATTACCAGAATTGCCGGTGTATTTGCCGTGGCTGTTTTCGGCGCACTGGCCGTGCTGTTCTTCTCCGGGTCTATACAACCTTCGCTGGAACACCTCCCCCTGACAGCAGCGCAAAAATCCGCCATCATGGCGCAGACAGCCAACCTGGGCAATGCGGCCGTTCCGGCTGGCCTTCCACGTAACCAGCAGATACAGATCACACATATCTATCATCAGCATTTTATCCAGACCTACGGTAAAATAATGGCCATGTGTGGGGTACTGGGATGGCTGGGGAGCATCATGGCTTTTATATTTGTCAGATCCACCGTAACAAAGGATAAACGTTAAAATATAGGTTAAACGCACCGGTAATCGCTAACTTATCATCATAGATTAATCGCTGCAATTACTTTCCCATACGCTGAACATCTCTTATTTTAGCTGTCTCATCGTATCCGGATAAGCTTCAACTTAAAATTGCATCTATGCGATACTTCCTGTTCGTTTTATCCCTGATCACTTATTTCCCGGCTCTTTCCCAAACACCCGGGAAGATCATCTTCACCAGTCAGGCAGCTCCGGCAACGGCCATCACCACACCTTACACCCTGACGCCCAAAAGCGACCTGTTTTTCACGGTCAGCCTCGACAGCCCGCTGGTACGTTATCTGCAGGCACTGATGCCTGAAACTAAACAGGAAACGTTACTTCAGCAAGGCAACTATCAGTTCAGCCTATACGTAGACAAACGCCTGTGTTACCAGAGCAATCTCAACCCCGGCGCCCCTTCTGCCCAATCGAAAATTCATGATACCATTCTCAGCAAACCATTGATCCACCACCAAGGGGCATTCGCCATGTGGAGCGAATATTACTGGATGCGGTTTATGAACAATGGCGGCGACAGCGCCCTCACGGAAGGCCCGCATTTGTTGCGCATGGAAATAAGACCCTATGTCAATGATCCGGTGAAGGGCATAAAAACCGGCGCTTTGATGGCCAGCGGCGAGCTGCCACTGATCGTCAACAGGAAACCGGCCATTGACACAACGAAGGTCCCGTTAAACACACCCGCGCCTTATAACGGCCTGCCTGTTTCCCATGGCGACTTTGACCGTAATATGGTCAAACTGTTGAAAGGAAATATTGAAGCAGGCGTGTTTCAGAAAATCACCAGTATGGCGGTAGTCAGCAACGGTCAACTGATCATCGAAGCGTATTTCAACGGTTCCGGCCGGGATTCTACACATGATGTACGTTCTGTCGGGAAGTCCTTTGCCAGCGCCCTCACTGGCATGGCCCTGCGCGACGGCTATCTGAAAAGTGCAGACCAGCCACTGTCAGACTTTTATAACCTTTCTTCATTCAACAACTATTCGGCCGATAAAGCAAAGACCCCGCTGAAGGCGCTGCTCACTATGAGCAGCCGCTTCGATGGCGATGACAATGACGATCAGTCGCCCGGCAACGAAGAAAACATGTACCCGACCGACAACTGGGTGAAGTTTGCGCTGGACCTTCCTTTCAAGCATAGCCGCCAACCAGGGGAATGGCATTATTTCACCGCAGGCGTAGTGGTGCTGGGCGATATATTACATCAACGCGTGCCGGGTGGACTGGAACAATATGCAGACCGGCAGCTCTTCCGACCTTTGGGTATCACGCATTATCAGTGGCAGTATACGCCGCAGGGCGTTGTCAGCACGGCGGGTGGTATCCGTATGAACACGCTCGACTTTGCCAAATTCGGACTGCTTTACCAGCAGCAGGGCCGCTGGGAAGGCAAACAGTTGCTGCCCGCTTACTGGGTGCAACAATCCTTTACCCGGCACAGGACCATCCCCGGCCGGCAAAACGAATATTATGGCTACCTGTTCTGGAACAAAACTTTCCGTGTCAATGGCAGAGACTATGAAGCTTACTACTGCTCCGGCAATGGTGGCAACTATATCCTGGTGTTCCGTAATACGCCGCTGGTGATCGTGATCACCGCGGAGGCCTATAACCTCCCCTATGCCCATCCGCAGATAAATACCATCCTGCAGCAATATCTGTTGCCCGCGTTGCTCCGGTAAGCTCCCACATTTTTTTGGTCAATTCAAAATTCGATGCTACATTTACGTAACTGGTTACGAAACCAGATAACAAACAACTGAATGTAAAATGAGCTTTTTCGATACCATCGGTAAAATGGCCATTGGCAGCAGGTTACGGCTGCTGACCGATAAAATAACGGAAGATGCGGCCCAAGTATACGGCATGTACGGCATCGACATGCAGCCTAAATGGTTCCCGGTGTTTTACGCATTGTCGCGCGGGGAAAACAAAACGATCACGGAGATCGCCCGGGAGATAGGGCATTCCCATGTATCGGTGAGTAAGATCGTGCGGGAAATGGTGCAAAAGGGATTCATCAAAGAGAAAAAAGACAAAACAGACGGGCGCAAAACGGTGGCAGGCCTTTCTGCCAAAGGCATGGAGGTCAATGAAAAAATTGCGGCGCAATATATCGACGTGAACAATGCCATCGAGGAACTGTCGGCCCAGACAAAACATGACCTCTGGAAAGCCATGGAAGAATGGGAATTTCTGCTGGAACAGAAATCACTGTTGCGCCGGGTACAGGAGCAGCAAAAATTACGCGAGAGCAGCCAGGTGAAAGTAGTGCCTTATCAACCGGCATACCAGCAGGCATTTCATGACCTCAACGAAGAATGGATTTCCAAATACTTTAAAATGGAGGCTTCTGACTACAAAGCCCTGGACGACCCGGAAGGACATATCCTTAAAAAAGGCGGTCATATTTTCGTGGCACTTTACAACGATGAACCGGTGGGTGTTTGTGCATTGATTCCCATGAAAGATCCTGACTATGATTTTGAACTGGCTAAAATGGCCGTGTCTCCCCGTGCACAAGGCAAAAGCATTGGCTGGTTACTGGGCAAAGCATGCATTGAAAAAGCGCGTGAACTGGGTGCTTCCAAACTATACCTCGAAAGCAACACGATACTAAAACCTGCCATCAGCCTGTATCACAAGATGGGCTTTCAGAAAGTGGCCGCCAGAAAATCGCCGTACGAACGCGCCAATATCCAGATGGAACTGAGCTTATAGGAAACGTTGTTGTATCAACGCCATAAAATCAGGACGGAACTTTTCGCTTAGCGGAATACGCTTATCAGCGATATGAATATGATTATCCAGTATCCGCTCTATCTGGCTGGTATTAACGATATAGGAATTATGTACACGGATAAAGGGCGGACCGAGCTGCTCGGCAATCTCTTTGAGCCGTTTGTACACCAATACTTCTTCTTTGCTGGTGACTACCCGCACATATTCTTTTTCTCCTTCAAAATACAGCAGGTCCTGCAGCCGGATACGCTGCAACGTTTTACCTGACTTCACGAAGAAGTAATCCTGCTGGTCCTGCTCTTCCGCTTTATCCGCCGGTGCGGAGAGGCGGAAGGCAGCTTCCACCTTCTGACGGGCCGCCAGGAAACGCGTCAGCGTAATAGGTTTCAGCAGATAGTCCAGTGTCTGAAAATTATAGCTGGCCGCAGCATATTCAGAATAGGCGGTGGTAAACACTATTTTGACATGGCTGGGCAACAAACCAGCCAGCTCCATACCGTTGAGGCGTGGCATATTGATATCCAGGAACACCACATCTGCTTTGTGATGCTTTAAACACTCCAGCGCTTCCAGCGCATTGTAACATACGCCCACTATATGCCAGTTGGTCGTCTGCCGGATATGTAATTCCAGCAGTTTCACGGCATTGGGCTCATCATCCACGATCAGGCAATTCAAACTCATAAGGGAACGGTTAAGGAGGCGTTAAAATGGTTATCTGATCTGTCAATCTTTAGTTCAAATTTATCCCCATACAACAACACCAGGCGTTTTCGCAGGTTGTCTATCCCTGATCCCCGCTGACCGGCGGTTACCGGGTGTCCGGGCAATTCATTACGGGTATTGAAAATGAGGTGATTGTTTCGGCACAACAAGGTAATAGCTATCTGATTCTGTGTACTGGTCTTATCGATACCATGCTTGAAAATATTCTCTACAAAAGTCATCAACAGCATAGGCGGTATACAATGGTCATCATCTATGTCTTTGATGAATGTTAAGCCAATTTCATGCCGGATGCGTATTTTTTCCAACGCTATATAGTTTTCCAGGAAATTAATTTCAGTAGATAAATTGACTTTGTCCTTCGGACTTTCATCCACAAAATACCGCATGATCTCTGACAACCTTTCTATCAGTGAAGCAGTATGAGGCGCTTCCCTAAAGGCTTCATAATAAATGTTATTCAGCGTATTAAACAGGAAATGCGGCTGTACCTGCGACTTCAGCAACTCCAGCTCTGTTTGTGTATGTTGCTGCTGCATTTCTTCTGCCTTACGTTTCAACACAAAATAGGCAATAAAAATCCGTAGAATGAAGCTCAGCAGAAAGATTGTCAGCAAACCGGATAGATTACGTACAATAATCTGGGTAGTTACCGGTGCAGGGTCCGGCTTCATGTTAAAAAAAGTATTGTACAGCCACATCATGCTGTAAGTCCGGAACACCCCCACTGCCAGCAGGCCCACCAGCGCCAGGATGACATACAGCAGCTTTCTGTTTTTCAAAAACAACCGGGGATACAAAAAACTGATATTGCCATATACCACCAGCGCATAAAAAGCGGTGTTCAGCAAGGCATAGGCGCCCGACTGCATGATGCCGTCTTCCGGCAGCAACGTAAAAAACAGCAGCAGGAGGAGCAATATCCATAAGCCCCATTGCAGCCGTACCGTGGCCGGCATTGCTTTTAAAATTCCCATGGCTGAAAATAAAGGTTAAACAACTGTTGTTCAAAGGTACCAGAACAGCTGGTCTGTTACCCGTTTATTTCAATGGTTGCCCTGTTTTGCTCAACCATTACCCCTTCTTTTTTAATCAATCAGATCATACTGCAGATGTAGGCCATCAGTTGAATTTATCCAGGTGATGATTGAATTAAGTTGATCCGCTTACGCGGATGATCAACATTTGTTATATCAACAAATGTACATCCTGTTATGACAATGTTCTCCTCCCGCCGTTCTTTATGGCTGCTGTTTATCCTGCTGTTTGCCCTGCAACAGGCGTCTGCACAGGCAGACACGATCAGCCCCCGGCATCATGCCCTGAATACCCGCTGGCTGCAGCCCGGGCTACGGCAGTATCTTGTATACTTTCAGTTTCCCGACAAACCTAAAATGCTCTCCTTCTCGCTCTGGATGCGTGAAATTAGTAAGCGCCAGCACGATCATCAACCAGTGATTGAAGTTAAACAAAGTTGGTACAACACGGACAGCAACTACTTCAGAAGCTTCTATTCCATCAATAGTGAAAAAGACTTCTCTCCGTTGTACCACTCCGAAGTTGCTGCCACCGGAAAAAAAGCCTATAACTGGTCAGCTACCGGCATTAAAGGCGCCGATTCTGTAGCTGATAACAAAGCCGCCGGCTACACGCTTGACTTCAACAGTCCAAATTACAACTGGCACCTGGATATTGAAACATTTGAAATGTTGCCACTGGCCGCCGGCAAAACATTCTACATCCTGTTTTATGATGCAGGCCTCGATCCGCCGGCCTATGTAAAATACACCGTTACCGGCAGTGAAACACTGACCACGCTGGACAATCGGCAGGTGGACTGCTGGATACTCCATACCGGCGGCACCACTCCGCAAGGCTGGCCCTATGAGCAATCTTTCTGGATCAGCAAAACCGGGCATGAGCTGCTAAAAGAAGCTGACAGCTATAATGGCCTGTTCCGTTACAAGATAAAATTGCCCGGCCTGACCCCTAATTTACCGGAAATCGTACGTCAGGTGACGGCTAAAAAACAATAGCTTTCCGTTTACCGATAAAAATCCTGCTTTCACCGAAGGGGCGATGCCTTCAACTGAAAAAGCCTGTTCCCGCGCCATCGGCTTACCTAGTTTTGTATCATCAAAAACAGGTACTATGAACAAAGTAAATGAAATGAAAGCTATCCGACAGGTCAATGATGAAATTTACCGGTCGTTTGAAACGCTGGATTTCAGAGGCGCCGCCACCCATCTTACGGAAGACTGCGACTACATTACTTTCAACGGCATGCACCTGAAGGGACGGGAAGAATACATCACTTCCCACGAACAGCTGATGAGCAATTTTATGTTCCGCGGCGCCAAACTGGAAGGTGAGATCGACCAGATGCGGTTCCTGAACGACCGTACGGCAGTGGTGATTGCCCGGGGCGCTATCCGCTTCCGCTGGCAGAAAAAAGCACCGCAAAGCCGCCAGTCCATCAACACCACCCTGTGGATCAAAAACAATGAAGACCAATGGCAGATGGCCGCCTTTCATAATTGCCGGATTAAGAAGCCAGGCTGGCTAATGCAACGTCTGATGTCGATAAAGAAGAACTGAAGCTCCCGGTATGCGAAGATGAAGTAACTGGATTTGTTCGGACAAAACACTACTTTTACAGGTCTTTCGCATATCAGGAGAGTCAGTAAATTCTTTGTGCCATGCTGTTACTTTTTGCCTTCGCCGCTTTGATAATGGTGCTCACGCCGGGCCCGAACATGATTTACCTCGTTACCCGCTCGGTAACACAGGGCAGAAAAGCCGCCATGATTTCGTTACTGGGTGTTGCTGCCGGATTACTGTTCCATATCACGCTGGTTTCTTTTGGCCTCACCAGCATCCTGATGGCCATCCCTTACGCTTATACTACTCTGAAGGCCATTGGTGTGATGTATCTGCTGTATATGGCATGGCAGGCGTTAAAGCCCGGTGGGCGGGCAGTATTTGAGCATACCGGTCAACTCAAAAACGATACGCCCCTTCGTTTGTTTAGCATGGGGTTGTTTACCAGCATCCTGAATCCCAAAATCGCGGTATTTTACCTGTCACTTTTTCCCCAGTTCATCAAACCGGAATACGGTCCTGTACTTACGCAGAGCCTTACGCTCGGGTTTATTCAGCTGATGATCAGCTTCACGGTCAACAGCCTGATCATCTTTTCCGCTGCGCGGGTAACGCGCTGGTTCAGCACCAATCCCAGCTGGGTACGCGCCCAGAGATGGGTGATGGGCAGCGTCTTCGCGGGACTGGCACTGAAAATGGCGCTGGACAAAGGCAAATAGCCTTAATCGATAAAATTTTTCTGGTCCGTTGGTTTGCCTGTCTCCACATGGCGTGACGGCGCAAAGTAGTCGTAGTAATAAAGGTGGGCCTTTTCAAACAGCGCCATCTGCGGCTTCAGTCGTTCGAGGTATTGATCAAAATTCCTGGTGGCCGGCTGCGTCCAGGCAGCTTCTGCAAACGCTGTGATGCGGGGGAACAGCAGGAAATCTAGTCGTTTTGGATTGGAGATGGTCTCTGACCACAGGCATGCCTGTACGCCGAGCACCTGCTTTTCGTGTCCGTGTACCGCGGGAAGTGAGGCTACTGAAAAATCATACACCGTTCTCAGGTTATTGTACTCCCCTACTTTCCACCTGCGGCCTATTTTATGCGTGCTGTCCTGTACAAAGTCGAAATAAAAAGGCAGGCGTGGGCAAATCACTACGTCGTAGCCTTTGTCCAGCGCCATTTTCAGGTTCTCTGGTTTTTCCTGGCGCCACCAGCATACGATGGTTTTGTTGGCCGGCAGGCTGGCCGTGGCAATTTCATCCCAGGCCATTACCTTGTTGCGCAGGCTGAATACGGTATCGGCCATACGCTGAAAGAAATAATCTTCCACCTGTTTGCGATTGACAAAACCTTTGGCTTTCATCAGGCTGATCACGCCGGTATCGGTGTCCCATGCCTTGTTGCCGAAAGACACCTCATCACCGCCGAGGTGGATCATGCCGGAAAGAAAGAGGCTCTTTGTTTCTTTCAGGATATCCGCCAGGTATTGATAAGTACCTTCTTTGCCGGGATTAAAAGTAAAAGAGGGGTATTTCTCCGTACCGCCGCCGTCGAAGGCAGGATAGGCCCTGTTGGCCGCGCTGGCATGGCCTGGCATATCTATTTCCGGGATCACCTCGATGAAACGTTCCTTTGCATACACCACGATTTCGCGGATATCCTCCTGGGTATAGAAAGCAGCCGGAGCTTTAGGGTCGGTATGATTGCCGATGCCGCCAACAGTCGTGAGCAGCGGGTATTTTTTTATTTCCAGCCGCCAGCCTGGCGCGTCTGTCAGGTGCCAGTGAAAGCGGTTCAGTTTATAGAAAGCCATCCAGTCGAGGATAGATTTCACTTTCTCCTTACCAAAGAAAAAGCGGGATTCATCGAGCATAAAGCCGCGCCAGGCGTAACGGGGCGCATCTGTGATGTTCCAGCGGGGCACCTGCCGGATAGTGCCGGTAGGAGCGGTCATTTCCACCAGTTGCAGTAACGTGTTGATACCGTTAAAAATACCTTCCGGACTCCCTGCGGAGATGACAGCGTCGGCCTTGTTCATCCGAAGCGTATAACCATTGGGGTTATCCCCTGTTTTGCTGCGTTCCAGGGTGATCATCGTCGCCCTGCCCGATTTGCTTTTCTCCGCATCCCTGATATTAAACCGGCGTCTCAGTTCCTTGCGGAGATAATCGTCCAGCCGGTACATGCCGTGGTCTTCATCGTGGCCTCTGAGCGCGATCACCACTTCATCGTTGAGTATCATATCACCGTTGGCCCGGGAAGACTGTGCCGGCAGCGGAATAACAGGGCAGGCCTGTTGCGCAGTTAACTGCTGGCAACAGACCCACATGAGCATACATAAAAAAACTGGCTTCATTGTTCGGTTGATAATTTCAGGTTGATAGTTTGGAAATGATCAACGCACAAGATACAGTTTTACCTATATTTTTCTGAACACCACGATACCATTGTGGCCGCCGAAGCCGAAAGTGTTGCTGACAGCTACTTTCACATCTTTTTCCACCGCTGTTTTTAATACAATCTGCAGTCCCGCCGGGATGGCAGGGTCCAGCGTGGTGGTGTTGATGGTAGGTGGTATCACGCTGTCGGTGATGCTTTTGATGCAGGCGATGGCTTCAATAGCCCCTGCCGCGCCCAGCAGGTGCCCTGTCATGGATTTGGTAGCGCTGATATGCAGATGGTGAGGCGTAGCGCCAAACAGCCGCGTAATCGCCGCTATTTCGCTGAGGTCGCCCACCGGCGTGGAAGTAGCGTGCGCATTGAGATAGTCTACCTGCTCCGGGTTCAGTTCTGCTTCCTGCAACGCGCTTTTCATGGCCTGGAAGGCGCCAAGGCCTTCCGGGTGCGTGGCAGTCATATGATAGGCGTCCGCCGTCATGGCGGCACCGGCTACTTCCGCGTAGATATGGGCGCCACGGGCCTTAGCATGTTCGTATTCTTCCAGCACCAACGCAGCTGCACCTTCGCCCATCACGAAGCCGTCGCGGTCCATATCAAAAGGCCGCGAAGCCGCCGCAGGGTCATCATTTCTGACAGACATCGCTTTCATGGCACAGAAACCGCCTACAGATGCCGGCGTGATAGGCGCTTCAGAGCCGCCGGTGATCATCACTTTAGCTTTGCCGAGGCGGATATAGTTGAGCGCGTCCATGATGGCCGTATTAGAAGTAGCGCAGGCAGAAACCGTGGTGTAGTTGATGCCCATCAGACCGTATTTGATGGAGATCATGCCCGAAGCCATATTGGTGATCAGGCGCGGCACAAAGTAGGGACTGAAGCGCGGGTTGTAATCGCCGGTTACATATTCCGTCACCTGTTCCTCGAACGTCTGCATGCCGCCCTGGCCGGAGCCCCAGATCACGCCGGTATCAAAAGGGTCCATGGCGGAGAAATCGATGCCCGCGTCACTGATGGCTTCCGCCGCGGCGGAGAGGGCATATTGTGTGAAGGGGTCGGTCTTGCGTATTTCCGCCTTGTCCAGCGCCGCAGCGGGGTCATAGCCTTTCAGTTCACAGGCAAATTTTGTCCGGAAGCGGGAGGCATCGAAGCGGGTAATGGTGGCAGCACCGCTGGTGCCGGCTACCAGGTTGTTCCAGAAGGAGGCCACATTGTTTCCCAAAGGAGTGACTGCCCCCATACCGGTGATAACAACTCTTCTCATAGTATGTGATTTTATGAACGTAAGTCTTCCAGTAGTTGCCGGCTGATCCTGTCAAATGTTTCAGGGCCCATGACCCTGGCCAGCAGCAGGGAAGATTGAAGATTGGAGATGACCAGCAGGGCCCTGTCGCCCGCTGAGCCTTTGAAGTGGAAGCGTTTGTTGTTGCGGCCATTTTCCAGTACGGCCGTCACCCATTCCACGATCGCTTCCGCCATGTCGTTGATTTTATCCTGCATAGGCGGTGTCAGTGTTTCGTAATCAGGCGCCAGCGATCCCATGAGGCAAACGTTGCCCGCATAACAATGTCTGCGGAATACGTCGAACAAATGGGCGAGCTGTTCGTCTTCCGGCAGCTCCTGCCACCGCTGCACGTTGTGCTGAAAGCGGTCCATCTCTTCCTTCACCACCGCAATGCCCAGGTCGGCCTTCGATGGGAAGTGATAATGCACCGCTGCATTTTTTACCGCCAGCGGATCCGCAATGTCTTTATAACTGAAGGCATTGAATCCTTTTATGCGGATCAGTTTATCCGCCAGCGACACTATTTTATCTTTCATGACCGTCATATCAATCCTGCCTTAAATGCGCCTGCAAAATACTTACTTACCAGTAAGTAAGCAAATATTTTAAAAAAAATTTGGTGAATTGAAATCAATGCTTACCTTTGCAACCCCTGATCACAATATCAGTTGCCCAGATGGCGAAATTGGTAGACGCACTGTGTTCAGGTCGCAGCGCCTGCAAGGGTGTGCTGGTTCGAATCCAGTTCTGGGCACGTAAAAAGAAAAGGCTTGTAAGTTGATGCTTACAAGCCTTTTTTGATTTAGTCAAGTGTCGTTTTAAACGGTCTTTTATCGCTTCTCTTTACTCATTACAACAGTCCATTGATAAAAATATCGAGTTGCAAAAAGATTTGTTCACTAAACATAATTTCTGTTGATTTGCTTACCTCTTTACCAAACTAATCAACACGCCTAAAAAAACATCGTACGTATTGTAGTAACCCGGATTCCAAAATAACTATAGACCCTTAGTATCATTTGCCTTTCTGGTAAGTCAATCTCGCTTACAGGATTTTTAAGTAGTCACCTATTGGTTTTGCCGGTAGAAAAGCCGCATGGATACAATTGCTCTTTTGGCAGCTGTCGATTAGGGGAGAGGCAGACTTACCCTGTTTTATTACTCAAAATAACATACATTATGAAGTTACGAAACCAGTTTTATGCTCCGGCATTGTTCATCTCTTTACTAATGACTGCGGCATGTCAAAAAGACGCAGCGATATCAGATTATCCACGGTCCGAACAAACCAAACAGTCAGACAGCGACGTACCGGTTACTGCGAAGACCACCGTCGTCGGTAGTTTTACCGGTGATGGGGTTTACAAAATTATATCGAAAAGTAGCACAAGGGCGATGGATGTGAGAGGTAGTTCAACGCTGGATGGCGCTCAAATACAACAGTCGGCCTGGGATGGGGGCAATGCACAACGCTGGCGGGCCACCAAATTGACCAACGGTTACTATAAAATTACTGCGCTGCATAGCGGTAAAGCGGTAACAGTTGGTGATGCGCCATTAAACGATGGCGCGAGAATATTACAGTATCCTTATACTGATGATCTGAACCAGCAATGGGAATTTATACTGGCAACGGAATCCCCCTTTATCGTAAATACACATTATTTTATCCGTAACCGGCTGAGTGGTAAAGTGATTAATGTAGAAGGTGATGCAGGCTGGGACGGAGCGCCTTTAATCCAGTGGCCAGGCACTTATAACAACAATAACATTTGGGAGATAACCAGATTGGCAGACTAACCGAACATTCTTACAAATTACAGTATAAACATTAAAAATATCCGGGAATGAAAATACGCAACAAGCTCTCTTTATATTTCGCTTATGCATTTGCTCACATACTTTTGATTTCCTGTCAGCGGGAAAATCTGGAATCCATATTGGAGGACAAGCCCACTGCTGGCGAAACCGCTACTGGGAAATCCTCGCTGACCGGAGTAGATGCTCCCATTGCAGATGGCATATACCGCATTAGTGTGACCAGCACCGGAAAACCTATGGACGTGCGAGGCAGCTCACAGGCAGAAGGAGCAGTTATTCAGCAATCACAATGGGACGGTGGCGGTGCGCAAAAGTGGCAGGTCACCCACCTGGGAGATGGTAATTATAAAATCACAAACGTGGGGAGCGGAAAGGTGGTATCAGTTGAAGGCGCATCTCTCGCTGACGGCGCCAGAATTGTACAGTACACATGGAATGGCTCGTTACATCAACAATGGTGGATAAATCATGTGGGAGCAGGGCGCTATTATCTGGTCAACCGTGCAAGCGGAAAAGTCATCAATGTTTCCGGAGATGCTGGCTGGGATGGCGCAGAATTAATCCAATGGCCGCCTTCAGGGGGCTCGAATGATAAATGGTATTTTGATAAACTGCAATAATGTCTTACAGGCACACATCCCCCAATGTGCACCCGTACACCACACAAACAAGAAAAGGTCGGAGATTTCTCCAATCTTTTCTTGTTTTTAGGCCTTTCTGACTCCCCCAACGGCTTTTATTCTCCTACGTGGCTTAGCGGACTAATCCTGTTTCAGATTATTCCTTTCATCCGGTTACCTGTAAATATGTAACTTTGAATAACCATGTCAAGCACAGCTCTACAGGAATTTTATGACAAGTATGTTAATAACAGAACGCTGGAAGCCAGCGACTTTCTGGGGCATTTTAATGTCTTACAATGGCAGGACCTGCAAAAAGATCCTGAGTCCTGTAAAAAACTACAGCGAAAACCGCTTTATAAAATCGCCCTTATTACCGGGAAAGCAACCTATAGTTCCCATGATCATACATTCCAGGTGGACGGCAGGAATATACTCTTTATGTCCCCCGCGACCAGATGTAGCTTTTCAACTGCTGACCCTGAATTTGATGGTGAATACTGTGTTTTTACCGAGCGTTTTCTAAAGGGAACGAACCGTTTATCTTATCATAACTGGCCGGTTTTTAAAGGAAATAATATACATGTAAAAAAGCTAAACGATAACCAATACGAGGACATTCATAAAATAGTCAATGAAATAAAAAATGAATGCCATTCGCTTTATCCTTTCAAAGAGCAATTAATTTTAAACAGGATTTTTGATATCATCCATTACGTCCAAAAAACAGGGACGAACATAGGTTCCGGCAATACACCTTCAGACAGCATCAGTGAACGCTTCTTAACGCTATTGGATGATGAATTTTCTGAAATAAACCCATCCATGCCGCTACAGGGAAAATCACCTTCCTATTTTGCCGGATTATTAAATATAACGGTTGACAAACTAAATATAAATCTGAAGGGTAGTATTGGCAAAACAACACAGGAGCTCATTCACGAGCGAATCATATCAGAGGCCAATATTATGTTACGACATTCCGCTTACTCCATGAAAGAAATTGCCTGGTGCCTCAGCTTTCAGGAGACCTCTCACTTTCTCAATTTCTATAAGAAAAATACCGGAATGACACCGTTAACCTATAGAGGCAAGTAACTTTTTTTTGCACCTTTTCAACGCTATTTTGCACCCCTGTAAAAGTGCATTCCGCCTAGCTTTGCCTTCGTCTTAAATTAATACAAAATGGAAAAATCATTTTTAGTTATCGGAACCGGCGAACTGGGCCAGGCAATGCTGAATAGTTTACTGACTTACCAGCAAACTCATTCTTTTACAATGGGAGTTTTGATACAACGATCAAGGATTGGAATGGACGAAGTAAGTCAACATGAAAATTATAAAAACGTTACCATTGAAGCGGCTGATTTAGTAAAAGACAGCAAAGCGGACCTGGCTTCTATATTCAGAAAATATGACACCGTAATTTGTTGCAGCGGATTTTCAATAGGCGCAGGTATGCAGGTAAAAATTACCGAAGCGGTGCTGGAAGCAGGCGTAAGAAGGTATATTCCCTGGCAATTTGGAGTCGATTATGATAAAATAGGAAAAGGGAGTGCACAACCTGTATTTGATGAACAATTGGATGTTCGTCAGTTACTACGTTCTCAAAATAAAACACACTGGATTATTATATCAACCGGCATGATCACCAGTTTTATATTCCGGGAAGATTTCGGGGTGATCAGCCTGCAAAATAAGGTCATCCATGCCTTGGGCGACTGGCAACATTCTCTCACGCTTACGTCTTGTGAAGATATTGGAGCACTGACTACGGCTATCCTGTTTCAAACACCGGAGTTATTGGACCAGGTTATTTTTGTAGCCGGAGATACCGTCACATTTGAGGAAATAGCGGATAAAATGGAAAAATTGTATCGTACTAAATTTCACCGTGTGCGCTGGAGCATTCCTGAATTAAAAGAAAATCTGCAACAAGAACCTGAAAATATTTTCAACCGTTATCGGCTGGTGTTCACTCACCCGGGTGTCACCTGGCCCATGTCAGGTACATTCAATGCTCAAAAAGGAATTTCAACAACAGGCATTGAGCAATGGGCCAAAGAAAACCTACTGAAATAGTAGTAATGCCATTCATTAGACTACGCATGATCGGCAGGTTGGTAACCTGCCGATTTTATACCTGCGTCTGAGCCTGATATAAATATTAGGCCCCCGCGTTTTTATTCTGCGCCAGTCGAAACAGGAAATATTTTAATCGATTCCTGAAATCTATGTGTTATACTTAGCCCCCTGGATTCATCTTATCCAAAATCTCTTGCCATATCAAACGAGCAATCTGCTCCTGCTCAACCGTTTTCAGCCTTTCTTTGAGCGTGACCACGCCATCAGCATTAAACTCCAGGTGTGAAGGAATAAATGCCTGGTCCTGGCTACCAGTATCCACATCGGGGTCTACCTTATAAGTGGTCGATTCACTTTCTTCATCTACTGTAATATGAAAACGGTAGGGCTTATTATCGATGTATACGGTGATGTCTGTCTTTGCTGTCATGACTGCCTTTTAGCATAACGGCCCCAATATGTGTACCAGTATTCCTAACGCTCCTCCAGCGCTACCACCAACCCATACCCTTCTTCCAGCAAACGATATTTTGTGATCAGGTTATTCTCCACAGTGATCTCTGTAAAAAACAAAGATTCGTATATCCGGTCCGTCTGCAGCATTTTCACCCTAAACCGGCCGGAGGTTAAGGTCACGTTCCCCTGCGTCATGGAATGGAAGATTTCCCCTGATATAGGCGTGGTATGCTGCCATAACATGGTATAAAACGCGGTCACATCTGCTTTGGTGGAACGCCTTCCCAGCCATGGTGCCAGCGTCTCATTTCCGGGGATGTACCAGTCTACATGATCTGCAAATAAAGGTAGAATTTCATCGAGATTTCTTTTGGCCATTGCATCGAAAAAGCTGCTCACTATAGTTTCCATTCTTTTTTATGCAAAGATCCGGATTGCTCAGGAACAGGCCTTACCAATACACGACAATCAGTTACCATTAGCCGCCATCTGCTTCCTCTTTCGACTTTTTGCCAACGTCTCACGAAGTTCTTAGCATACAATATAGAATTATCCGTTATTTATTTTTGCGCCTCCCGGACATGCCGGAATGCATGTAAATATCGCTGCAACCTGGAACTGGTAATGCCTGTATCCGGATGATGCACCGGTTTATCTACCGTATCCAGCAGGAAAGAGCAGTCCGTTCCTAGTCTTACCTGAGATGCGCCATGACACCCCTGGCACCCACCCATCACATAGCCTTTGCCGCCATAAATGACATTTACCTTATTATCCAGAGGATGGTCTATAGAACTGCCTCTGAATTTGGCCAGCGTGTCATCCGATTCTATCACATAATTGGCCAGGAAATAGCTAAAGCTGGTAGAATCATTGGTGGTGGCGGCCTGCACGCCCACCAGCCGGTAATATTGCCATATTGATTTGGGGTTTCTCTGCAGTATTAAATTGTGCGCCGCAGTCGTGGAGTTCTGCACGATCAGTGGTATAGGGTGATAGCGGGGATAGTTCCTGACGAAAGGGCCCGTCGGATTCCCGTCGCGGTCCAGTCTTATATAGCCCATGTCGGTAATGTGTCCCCTGCCGGCCAGGCTGTTTTGTACATCCACCTGCTCGAAAGTAGCGAACACAAAATTCGGGAAGGTGACGGTTTTATGGATAATGTGTATACCAATCAGTGCATAACGTCGATTAACGGCCCTGAGCGCGCCATTGACCGTCTCGTAGGTAAGCACCGTACGCATAACATACCTGGTACTGTCTTCATTGGGTCTAAGTCTGCGCCAGGCTGTCTTCACTTCAATAGCGCCTTCAGTGGCCCGCTGATTATTTCCACAGGGCAGGCAAATCACCCTTCCTGCCCCTTTTCCTATTGCGGAGAAAGTATCGCTTTCGCAGGTAGAAGTGGAGCCTTTAAAATAAGCCGAATCCGCATGAATACTGTCTTTATTATTGATATTACCCTGGTAGAGCTTTTCTTTGGTACTAAAATTTGTGCGGATATAGTTATACTCATCACGATTCACCTTTGCCTGATACAACACCTGATATTGCCTGTCGCTGATAATAGATTGCCCAAACACAACACAGGAGCCTATTTCATTGTTTTCATCCAGGTTGTTAAATACCGTGGTGTCGGTACCTCTGAGTGGCTGCGTCCAATTGTAATAACTGTAGTAGGGCACACTATCGAATTTGTTCATCACATTGGTCGCCGGCCTTAGTTCCGTTCTGTGCTTGTAGGTTTCCCAAACGAACAGCGAGGGATACGGGTTCTTATCGGTTTCATACCGCCACCTCTTATCCGCCGTTCCCCTTGTACCGAATTGTTCATAATCAGCTTTCCAGTTCAGCGCAAAAAACTCATCCCAGGCAAAGGCACAGAGATTTTGTGGCGTGGCTGCGCCGGAAACATCGTGAGGCACTTCGGAAGAGATGGTGATGGGAAATACCTGACTGATAACCTTGGCATCTTCCGCCGCGGCCGGCTTTCTTCGCATCAACAATATGCTCGCAGCACCTGCAAACAATACCGCCATTAGGAAAACATATTTTTTCATGGTCATTCATTGAGGGTGAGAAGGGTTGATCCGATTCGTTGCCATAGCTGCTGCATACGGATAGACAGCACAAGCGTTCTCCGCTCTGCTCACCGGAGCATTACAACGGCAACAAATGGATTATTTCACATTACATAAAATGATTGCGTCAGAAGATATCTGATGGGTAAGCGGTTATCGGTTATTTTGAGGAGATGAATGTACAGTAACAATGAGGGCCCAACTATTGTGTCTTTAATATAGATAGCATTCCTTTCTATTTATCTGAACGACAACTTAAGGTATATAAAAATATGGAACCGAAAAAAAATATTTTCAGCACTACGTTGACAAAGAAAACCGCGCTAGCATACTTAAAAGAGGCCGGGGCGCCAAGCGGAAGGACTGTTTTTAACTAAAGGCTTCCTGAGAAGGTGGTAGCCTGAAGACTCTCCTAACAGCCGGGATAATGCTGGTTTTGATGACATACCGGATGATAAATAAACCCTGCTTAAATTTGTTTTTGCTGAACATGGCCAACATATCCTGCAAAGCATTGGGCTGATGCATCCATTCCGTATTGAACAAAGTGGCCTGACCTATCTTAGCAAACCGGGCAAACAGCTGCTTTTCATAGCTGGCAATTGCCTGCCGGGTGTCGTTCAATACGGGATTGGTAAGCGCCTCGCTGAGTTGCAGCGCATCCAGCATGGCCATATTCACGCCCTCTCCTGCAAAAGGTGGCATCCAGTGGGCCGCATCTCCCAGTAAGGTGATATCAGCGTTTGCCTCCCATTGCTGGTCCAGCGGCATGCAATATTGTGGCCGTGGAATGAAAATAGTGTCCGGACTTTCGAAGAGTTCCCACCAAACAGGACTCCATCCGGAGAATTCTTTTTTGAACCACGCCAGCACCTGCTGATGATCTTTAAAATCAATACCGCTTTCTTTTGCCCAGTGCTCACCGGATTTGAAACTGGCGGCAAATCCTAAACTACCGTCCTCTTTCGAGCTAACGATCAGTGTTTTTTCTTTCCCATAACCAAACAACTTCCCGCCCTTTAGCAATTCATGGATAACAGGAGCCGTTTTAGCGCCGTCTTTCAATGCTCCTTCCAGCATGGTAATACCCGTCCAGTAAGGTTTGATAGTTGTCACAAAAGGCCTGATCTTAGAATTGGCGCCATCTGCGCCGATGATCAAATCTGCCGTAGCGGTATTTCCATTTTGAAAAACCAGTTTCCAGACACCCTGTGTTTTCTCAATCGACAGGATGTGGCTGTCCCAGACAACGGTACCAGGTTCCAACGAATTCAACAGCAACTGTCTGAGCGGTCCCCGGTCAATCTCCGGCCGATGATTACTATCGCCAAATGTATCCTTTTTGCCTTCCGGATGTTCATCAAAATGTATATGCAGCTGATCATCCACCACCCGCATCAGTCCCGCTGCCGGCCGATAATGTGCTTTAAATTCATCCATCAGGCCGGCTTTGGTGAGCGCCGCCAAACCGGATTCGGTATGCAGGTCCAGCGCGCCACCCTGTAACCTCACATCCTTATTTACATCGCGTTCGTATACTTTCACCTGTATGCCTTTTAACTGCAAGAGTCTTGCTAAGGTGAGGCCACCGGGGCCTCCGCCCACGATAGCGATCTTTTTATTATTTATTTTCATAACAGCAAAATTATGGCTGCTACAAGTCGGATAATAGTATAAATCGGCCGTTTTGATTTTTAGCCAGCTCCTTCGGGGACACTCCCGAAAACCTTTTGACTTCTTTAATAAAATGGGTCTGGTCCGCAAAATCCAATTCAGGGAAGAGGCGCCCTTCTTTGATCTGCTGCAGAGAGGCCTTAAAGCGAAAAATATTGCAGTAGGCTTTTAAGGAAATACCGAATTGTTCATTAAAATACCGGTTGATCTGCCTTCTGCTCCAGGCCACACGGTCCGCCAGCTCCTGCACAGGCAGCGAACCGTTGGAAGCATAAATCAGATCAAATAATTCTTTCTTACGGTTGTCGATGCCGGGTTTGATCAGACCCAGCATTGTCGCGGAAATCTTTGCGCAAAAGCTTTCAAAGTCTTCCAGATCCCGCGGACCGATATTCCAGAATCCATCCGGCAGCCGCTGCCCGTCATTCAACACGGCGGCCATTTTGATATCGAGTAAATATTCGATGGCCAGCAGTTTAAAACTCACTGCAAACATGACGATGTGCGCCGGAACGGTCCCTTGCTCAGGGCGCGTGTCCAGGCCCCGAAGCGTAGCATGAAAATCCTGACCGGCAGCGATAGAAAAGATAATATCGAACCGGCCATCGGGCAGCACAATAATTTCTTTCTCTTCCGCTGCGTCGTTACGGATCATCCAAAAGCTCTCTACAAAATCAGTAAGGCCTTTAGCAGGCTGTATGCTTTTCAGTTCCATGCTGCGTGATGATTACAGCAATAAAACTACGTTTTTATTCAGCTATCGAAAAAACAGGCATCAAATGTCAGATTGATTTTGTAGGGCCGAAAGAGGAGATCGACATTACGGATGAAACGTTGAGCCATTACGATATGTATGTTCAGCCGGGTGGAGGACAAAACCTCATGGGCGCATTTAATAGTCTGGGCGACGAACGGGTCGATGCTATCCGTCATTACGTTGCTCAGGGCGGACGATATCTCGGCTTGTGCATGGGGGCCTATCTTGCGGAAGCGTCCTATATTGGCCTTGTCGACTACGAAATGGAGTCTGAAGTGGGTCGTACAGACTTTCCCGTTACCACTATTGAGGATGCCGCAGTGGTGGTGAATTGGCTGGGCCGTAAGGAATATATCTTTTACCAGGACGGCCCCTACCTGCTGCCTAAAGCCAGCGATAAGAAGTTCCTGAAAATTGCGTCCTATGAAAATGGCGATCTGGCTGCTGCGCGGTACTCGTATGGGAAAGGACTGGTCGTCTTAGCCGGCCCGCATCCTGAAGCAGACAGCTCCTGGTTTGATGATGCAGGACTTTCTTTGGAGGAAAGACCATCCCGTGACCTATTCAGGGATCTTATCAATAGTTTTTACCGATAGATAGTCGTTATACTACCTGGATAATATCCGCTACAGTCGTGGATATTACCCAGGTAGTATAACTGTTAGGTATCCGGAATCTGTTCTGTTCCATGGCGTACAATGGCCACTTAAGGCCCCGGGCAAGCCATTTTGTTTTGTTCATCGCGTAAATATTCAGTATTTTAAACATTAGAAGATCTATCTTTTTCCAATAGCAGCTATAGTCATTATCTCATTTTATCTTAAAATTATCTAGTACAACGCCTGAAAATAAGTCATTGTAGCCCCCTGCATCTGATTCATAGCCTACCATCCACGGAGTATTCATTGTTAATTCAATGTAATTCAAAATAACTATCAGTGTATCATTCCACTTTTTCAACAAACTCAATTTAATCTCAAAAACTATAACTATGGATTTCAAAGACGCAATTAAACAGCTTGGCGACAGAGTGACCAAACTAAAGTCCCAGGTGCTTACTGAAGAAGCGACAAAAAATGCTTTTATCATGCCATTTATCAGGGAATTAGGTTATGATGTCTTTAACCCCCTTGAAGTTATCCCTGAATTTGTAGCAGACATTGGAATAAAGCAGGGAGAAAAAATTGACTATGCTATAATAAAGGATGGCTCCCCCATTATTCTGATAGAATGTAAATGCCATATAGGGCCTCTCAATGTAAACAATGCATCTCAACTCTTCAGGTATTTCCATGCAACTAAAGCTAAATTCTCCATTTTAACGAATGGAATAGAATATCGATTTTATACAGATCTTGTTGAACCTAACAGAATGGATGAAAAACCGTTCTTTGTTTTTGACATCTCTGAAATGAAAGATACTCAAATCGAAGAGTTAAAGAAGTTTCACAAAACGAACTTTGACTTCACTAAAATCGTCAATACTGCCAGTGAATTAAAATATACAAATGAGCTGAAACTACTCATCGCCCAAGAGTTGAATAATCCATCGCCTGATTTTGTAAAGTATTTTGCAAGGCAAATTTACCCAGGTGCTGTTACTCAAAAAATTGTAGACCAGTTTACGGAACTCACCAAAAAATCATTTACCCAGTACATCAATGACATCATCACTGATCGGCTCAAATCAGCTTTGAGCAAAGAGGCGGAAAACCAAAAGCAGGAAACGACAACTACCGAGAATGAAGCCCCCCTGGCAGAAGATGAGCCAAAGATATTTACGACGCAGGAAGAAATTGATGGATTTTTAATAGTAAAGTCCATTCTGAGACAAATCATACCGGTAAACAGGATTGTTTACAGGGATGCGCAGTCCTATTTTTCCATTCTTTTGGATGATAATAACAGGAAAACAATCTGCCGACTCTATTTCAATGGCGCTAAGAAGCAGGTAGGATTATTTGATAGTAATAAAAAAGAATCTAAAATTGAGATACTAAGTCTCGATGACTTATACACCCATTCCAGGGCCCTGCTGGAGACGGTGCGAACTTATGACAGCAAGAAAATTTCAACAGATTCAGAAATGGAGCAAAGCAGTAGCAATTAAACCTCTTTCCGATTTATAATTTCCAGACACAAAGAAGGCCTGTAAGTAAAAATTACAGCGCTTCTTTGTGTCCGGCTACACCTCAATACAGAGGGGCCGTCCCAGGAATGGGACAGCCCTGGACATGGTTTCCTATTGCTTATCTGTGCTGCCATAGCTGGAGGCCCACCCCTAAGGCGCCAGTGGCTTTCGTTAAGCCACTGAGGTAAAGCGTCACTACTTTTCCTTCCAGCAGTTTTACAGACGGTATATCAAGAACGGTTGTAGTAGTGGTGCCTACTTTAGTCTTTACTTTCACCCGATAATCACCGGAAGCAATTGATTTGAAAGGAGACAGTACTGCAACATCCGGTTTATCACTGATATAGGCCACATTACTTATCAGACGGATGCTATCCCTGCCTTTGAAAACATCAATATCAACAGGCGTGGTATTGGGAGACAAATGGAGGAAGCGCAGGCTGGTCTTTCCTTTGCCGGGATCAGCGAGATTATCGCTCAGCAACACGGCCCTGGCTTTATTGTTCAGCAGGGTATCATACAGAAACAGAGAGTATGTGCCTTTATCATTGAATTTATACTTTGCATCTACGATCACTTTGTTGCCATCCAGCGTGAATTTCAGGCTGCTTTCGTTTTGAAGCGGCAGATTCATATACCCCTTGGAGGCATTCAGGAATGATAATTTATCCTGTAATTTTTTCCCATCTATTTCCACCGTCAGGTCACCTACTTTAGGGGCGGTGTGCACGATCTGTATACCGGCATTTTTCGCAACAGGCTGCGGTGCGGGGTCATTGTTCTTTTTGCAGGACATAAAAGCTGCTGCCACCAACAGTGCACAGGAGATCCCTGTCAGAGACATCCCTGATTGAGTTCTTACGTGTTTCATATACTTTTTTGATTTATTAAATTGATTCCTGATCGATGCTTCGGTACTCGCGCATATCACCACTGTTACGCGGTTACCGGCATCTTCAAACAGCAGGCAATAACAGATAACAGTTGTTTTAACAGTACAGACATTGTTCTCTACTGTTAAAACAGCAGATCAGTATAACTTCCTACGCGGTCTATATCTTTTTCAAAAAAAATAAAACAGGGGCTAAAAATTCAGTGTATAGGAGAGGTAGTAGGTCAGGTCAAATAACCGGTTGCCCGATAAGGTTACATTGTTATTGTCGCGCGTATTCAGGATATCAGTGGAATACTGTCCATCTGCATGATAGGCATTATACACACCGGTGGAGATCTTGTGTTTCAGTCTTCCGGTAACAAAGCGATAGTTGACATTACAATTGAGGCGTTGATAGTTGGGGCCACGTTTGTCGTAGTAAGACATCCCTTCATACCTGAACGGCTCTCCTTCTTCCGCAGGTAGCGTGCCCATCGGCCGCCGCATCCAGTCGCCCGAGCTGAAGTACCATACCGCGCCAATATCCCAGTGTTTGTCCGGCCGGAAGTTGGCCGCTATGTTCAGCTGATGGCGCCTGTCGAAAAGGAAGGGAAATTTCTCTCCGTCATTCACATCATCGAACTGGCGCCAGGCCCAGGCCAATGTATACGACAACTGAAGCTGCCATTTGCGCCAGCGTTTTCCGGCCAGCAGCTCTGCGCCGTAGCCCCATCCCTGGCCGGTAATAATATCCTGTTCCCAGGTATCTTCATTATAAAAAATATTTCCCCGCTCCGCGAAATTGGTGACGTTGTTCATTTTACGGTAGTAGACATCGGCAGATAACAAAGTGCCTTTGTTATCATTGAAACTATAACCCAGGTTGAACATATCACTTTCCGCAGGCCGCAGAATAGCCGTGCTGGGCACCCACAATACGCTATTGATACCCAGAAAGGGGCTTGTTACCTGATGAAGGTATTGTGCCATTCGTGCGTAGGAAAAAGTCAGCTGTTGGTTTTTTCCGATCCGGTAGGCGGCAAACAACCGTGGCTGTAGTGAGTGGTAGTGGAATGATTTGAACTGATAGGCACTGAAAAGTAGTCCCGGCCTCAACAGGAAACGTTGACTCAGTTTAAATTCATTTTCATAATAAAAGGAATATTCTGTGAAAGGCAGTGGCTTCATGGGCCGGAAGCCATCCGGCACTTCCCCCAGTTTGGAAGTAATATTCGTTCCGAAAGGATGAATGACCGTATGCAGGAACTTCCCTCCGAAGCGGTACTGCAGCTTAGATGACGCATTGATTTCAAACTGCGTTCTGGCCTCATAACGTTCCACCGATGCGTAATTGTTATATGCTTTGGTATCCTTTTCCTCCCCGGTGGAATCATCATACTGGATGAGCTTCATACCTGCCAGATTATGATAATTGCTGATGTTCAGGGTGGTATTTACAAACGACCGGGCGCCGATCACGTGATTCCAGTTGAGCGTAGCCAACCGGTTGCCCCATACCTGCAGATTCTGATAATCGTTTTCCGTCAGCTCCAACCGGTCTTTGCCCATATAGCCGCTGAGCATTATTTTGTTATTGACGTCCAGCAGATGAGTAACCTTGAAGTGAACATCATAAAAGCGCAGCCGGTAATTGCTATCCAGCACGTTCAGTAATGGGTCCGACCAGCTTTTCCTGACAGAAGCCACGATAGCTGTACGTTTCTTTATCAGCGGCCCGTCTACCGCTATGGCGCCGGCCAGCAGTCCGGCATTTATCTGTCCGCTCCAGGTGTCCATACTACCGTCTTTCGTATTCACTTCGGTAACGGAAGACAATGCGCCGTCGAACCTGCCGGGGAAATCATTCTTAAACTGCCGTATCGATTTCAGTGTGCCCTCACTAACGATAGACAGCTCTCCCAACATATGCGTAGGATTAAATACTTCATTACCATCCAGCAGAAAAATGTTCTGCTCCGGATCTCCGCCGCGCACCATCAGTTTACCGGTTGTTTCCTGCGATTCAATATTACCGGGCAACAGGTATAATGATCTCACCGGATCACTCTCTCCCAAAAAATTACTGTAGGCAGAAGGAAGGTATTTATCGACGCTGGAGCCACCGTCTTTTTGCAACATACAACCCGGCGTCACTTTCACTTCCCGCAATACGGCTGCACGCATCATCAGATTACGCCTGATGTTGCTGTTGACAGGCACCACTGACACAACAGGAGGATAACCGGCATGTATTACCCTGATATGATGAACACCACTTTTTAGCCGCAGGCTGTAATACCCAAACCTGTTGGACTGGCCTATCCGTCCTGACTCCTCGTCTTTTATCATCGCATAAGGGATCGGTTCCAGGCTGTTTTCTTCCGTGATATAACCGAACAACGTATATTCATTCACCAGGCTATCGCCTGCCAGTACTGTCGCAGAAGGCACCAGCATCACTTTTCCGTTTCGCTCTTCTATCTTCACATATTTTCCGGCCAGCAGTTCATTCAGTACGGCCCCCACCGTGGTTGTTCCTTCGCGAAGACGGGTATCTCCTTTTCCATCCAGGTATCCGCTTGCATATTCGATCACTGTTCCACTGTAGGTGCTGACCTTTTCCAATAAAAAAGGAATCGTGCCATGAATTTCATGGCACGTAAACCTCTTTCCGAGCAATCCGGTCTGCGCAGTGACCGTTATATTGCCGGCTAGAATAATCAATATCAGTAGTAGTAGTTGCAGTCCTGTTTTACGACGTCGTAGCGGAGCGGACACCCCTTTTATCATTTAGTTTAAATTACTGGCTTTTTCTATCCTTTTTACAGGAAGATCAATAAATAATAATACTGTCCTGCTGTTTACGATAACGCAGTCCGGTGATGACGGTGATTTCCTCCAGCACCTCATTCAGCGGCTGTTCCCGGAAACTGGCTGTTACCTTTACCGATCCTGCTTTCAACGTATCATTCACATTAACAGCGGTACCATAATAGGTCGAGAGCTCTTTCACTACTTCTTTCAGCGGAGTGTTGGTAAACCGTAGTATACCGGTTTGCCATGCGAGGTAGTTTGAATCGTTTACATTTTTCTTTTCAAAACTATCTCCTGCAAAAGACACCTGCTCTTTGGCCGAAACGATGCACTTGTTTTCGGGTCTGGCTTTATCTGTCAACAGTACCTTTCCGGTGACCACCACCACACGATCCCCACCGGGGGTGGCGTTCACTACAAACGAAGTGCCCAGTACTTTTACCATGGCTCTTTCCGTTTGTATGCGGAAAGGTATGTTCTCCTTTGCCGCCACATCGAAGAAGGCATCACCGGTGAGTGTTATCAGCCTGTCGCTTTCTCCGAAAGTGGTGGAATAAGTGATCGTAGCTCCTTTTCGCAGCAACACCAACGTGCTGTCGGGCAGCCGTAAATACTTATTGGTGGCATCTGCGGTCACCACTTTGGACCACGTGATCTGCTGCGGTTCTGCTGAGCGGAAGAACATCCAGTATCCTGCTATGATAATGACCATGGCCGCTGCGGCAGCGGCGGCTGCTCCCCAATATCTCCGCAGCCCTACCTTACGGACTACCGGCTCTTCCACCATCCCGGCGCCTTTCAGTCGCTGGTCCAGACGCTGCCAGCCTTTCGCCGTATCAAAATGCGACTGGCTGATAATGTTGCTGCTTTCTGTCCATATCTTATCATAGCTGTCCAGCGCCTCCTCTTCAACAGCATATTCACGCTCCCATTCCCGCAGCATCTGTTCTTCTTCCGGTGAGATGACTCCCCGGATCCTGTTTACAATAATTGCTTTTATGTTATCAGGTAGTTCCATCATATTTTCCCTCTCCTACTTAGAAAACAAAATCATATCGGATTTTCCTATGCTGTCCATAAAAAAATTAACAGCACTACTCCCGTATTCTTCACAAAAGCCCTGAGCATTTTTAATGCTTTCCATAACTGGTTATTAACTGTTTTAACGGAAATACCAAGACTGTCGGCCACCTGCTGGTTGCTCAGCTCCCCCAGACGGCACAGGAGAAATACCTCCTTGCATTTAGGCGGAAGCTGTTCTATCCCCTGCCCCAGCAAGGCATGATAATTCAGTGTTTCATCCCCGGCAGGTGTAACATCAGCCGTATCATCATCTTCCAGATCTATGTCGGACAGGCTGTATACAGGCATGCGTTGTTCTTTGCTAAGGTGAGTAAGACAGTTATTACGCACCGCCGTGAACAGATAAAATCTCAGGTTATCGGACTGTACCAGGTCTTTCCGGGTTTCCCAGATCCTCACGAACACCTCTTGTACAATATCTTCGCACACGCTGTGTTCCTTCACGAAACTGTTCGCATACAGACAAAGCGGGTTATAAAATTTTTCAAATCCCAGCCGAAACTGTTTGTAGAGACCGTCTTCACGCACAAGTGATAAATTTTATAAAATATAATACAGTACCTCTGATATGGCTATAAGGGGTATCCCGGAATTGGTTATCACCGGTTTCCGTGTTTTCGTATACAGAAGACGGAATGTCCCCATGTATCCCTCTAATGCCCATCATTAATTTTTTGATTCTTTTCCGGCGGGCTGCTGTCCGCCATACACGAAAGGTCCCCTGCAATTGCGGGAGACCACGTGGTGCACAAACCATATCAAGCTGCACTAGTGCTTTTTAACCGGTTTACGGGCGGTATCAGCCTTAGGCGTACCTTTTCCTACCGGCACCACTGCATGCCGGTTATCTTTCCGGGCGGTATCAACCTGTTTACGCTGTTCTTTGGATGGTGCATGCTGTGCCATTGCTCCGGCTGCTGTTATCATGGTTACTGCCGTTGCCAGCATGGCTGCAAAAAATACCCTGTACTTCATAAAACTGTTTTTAGTCAAGTGAGTGAATATCCGGTCGGAAATAACCGCCGTATGACAGTAAAACATCCGGTCACCGGATCTTCCTATCTGCTTTGGCCACAGCGGCTGTTAAACTTCTGTTAAAGGCCCTGCTGACGTGACTTTGACTGGCCCCTGCAAATGAACGTTTCAACGCCTGTTATGGCAGCTTCGGCACGAATGGTCCGCATAGAGGACATGCCGGGGATAAATTTGTAAACCGAAACAATGAGAGCAAACCAACACCTCTCTCAAAAGCAGGGTAGGATGTCAAACTGATTTAAACATGGTTATTATGTCACAGGAGAAACGCAACATCAGGAAAAAAACGGGATTGCTGTTACTGGGAATAGTGGTATTAGGTTGGATCGCCGTCCCGATACTTCCCTTTTTCCATTTTCCGTATAAGGTGGCCGTCATTACCACGGTAGCGGTTATCAACGAAGGTATTTTCATTATTACCATCGCCTTGCTGGGCAAGGAATATTGGGGTAAGATCAAAGCGGCCACCAAACGTTTTTTCACGCGCAAAAAAGACATAAAATCCCCGGCCGAATAGCTCCGCCGGGGATTACCATTAAACAACCAACCACCTGGTCCACATTTCCCAATGCACCTATGCTAAAGTTTCCGGGCCGTCAAACTTTGCCATGCGGATTCATTGCCTTTCCTGTTGTACTTAACCAAAATAAAACTGCTCATCCCCGGCACTTTCGCCAATGACAACCTGTAAGTGAGATAGTGGTCTGTCAGATAGTAAGTGGTGTCTGATAACTTCTTGAAAATGTATGGTTTGTTTTCCTCTGAGATATCCAGCCTCAATGTATTGTCCGTGATGGTCATGCGTATTTCCCGTCCTAACGACTCCGTTGCTTCCAATAAACCGCCCCTGTCAGAGGCATCCACACTGGACACCTTAAAAACCTGTATAAAGGCACTTGCTGTGGCCTTATGCAGCCTTTCTGATCGCTGCGCTCTGACGGTAACAGCCAGACAAACCAATGCAATACATGCCAGCGCTAATACTTTAATCATCTTTTTAGTTTTAAAAGGGTAACTAAAACAGAACAATGCAAACTTATCCTATCCCATGCCTTCTTTTTTTAACTAAATGATCCAAACAGCCAAATCAGGGGTTGAAATGGAAAGTTATCCCACTGAAACGTGACCGCTATGTGAAGTCGAAGGAGGTTGGCAGATTTATCCAATTTTACCAGCACAACGAGCCCTAGTTTCGCAGTATCATTTCATCAATAACCAGTCGTTATGAACCGCATCAAGATGTTGCTATGGCAGCTTGCCTGTATCGTATTGTCAATTCCAGCCTTCAGCTGTCCGTCAACGCAGCCGGACAAACCAGCTGCTGAAGACCGGAATATATCTATCGCCCGTACCGGAAAAACATCCGCTAACAAACTTCACCTGATGAACACCATTACCGCTACGGAAAAATTCGTTATCGCCAAACTGTATATCCGGCCCGAATCGATGGATGCCTTCCGCCGGGCACTGGAAGAACTGGCGGCACAGACCAGAAAAGAACCAGGCTGTATCCAATACACCTGGTACCCTGAGCCGGGAGAAGAAGGCGCGTTTACGCTGATAGAACACTACCGGGACCAGGCAGGCCTTAAATATCATTTCGCGCAGTCTTATCTGGCGGACTTCGTCAAAAAAATGGAAGGGTGGAAATCGAAGGACCTGAAGGTTTATTTTCTGTCGTCCGAACCTGATGCTTTGAAAGAGGATAAGTAGAAGTGTTGATCGCGGCTTGCGGGAGATAAGATGGCACGGGGCTTATCGCCGAAAAATTTCCTGCAAGCCCTTATAAAGTGAGACTGGTCATAATATCCGAAATCGAATGCCACCGGCAGGTAGTCACGGACCTCCCGGAACAGTAGGTATTTCAGGGTGTTATTCAACCGGGCAGTCTGCATAAATGCGTTGGGCGTAACCCCTATATGCTTCATAAAAACCCGCTCAAACTGTCGGTAGCTGCTTCCCAGGCCGGCACTGAAAGATACCAGGTCAGGTATCTCCCGATTGTAATACAGCTGCCTCACCGCTTCATCTACCAATACATGCGGACAGTGGTGTTTGCGGAGCAGCCCAAGCAGGAAGTCCCCCGTCAGCTCCAGTTGCTGTGAAATACTGATGTTATTGCGCAGCCTTTCGGTGAACCATTTGCCGTCATCTCCATAAAGTACATTGATATCCGGAAAACACTCCGTCAGATCAGCCACCGGCGCGGGACAGAAATGCCTGATCGCCCCCGCTTTGAAACGGACAGCCAGAAAAAAATGTGCATGATTGACCATCGCCTTGTAATGCTGATGGCGGACACAATAAACCGCATGAGCAGGCGGCGTATGAAGGGTCTGTTCCTTTGACACTAGCGTCATCGGCGCTTTGAGCTGGAAGATCATTTCGGCACCGGTACCCATGGCCATCGTAGGCATCGAATAGGTGGCCGAAGTACCTTCGCAGGTCCAGAAGCGGTCGATATATGGGCGTAGTGCGAGCGGCGGCGGATAAGACGTCTTTTTCAGCAGCGCATCCATAGTATGAAGGTAGGAAATATTTATGCAGGCGTACCAGCGCAGCCCCTCGTTATCTTTTTACAACGCCCCTTTTTTAAATTGCTCCACCGCATAGTTAGCCGCTCTCGCCGTCAACGACATATACAGAATAGACGGACTTTGATTGCCGGTACTGGTCATACAGGCGCCGTCGGTGACAAACACATTTTTGCAATGATGTAACTGGTTCCATTCATTCAACAGTGAAGTAGCCGGATCTTTCCCCATGCGTACGCCGCCCATTTCGTGTATGTCCAGCCCCGGCGGCTGATGGTTGTCGGTTACCGTAATATTCTTAGCACCTGCGGCTGCCAGCATGGCCCTGCCCTGTTCTATAAAGTCCTTCACCATTCTGTCGTCGTTATCATCATAGTCTACAGCGGTGATCAGCAAAGGAATTCCCCATTGGTCTTTTTTATCTTTACTCAACCTCACATGATTACTTTCCTTCGGGACCGTTTCTCCCTGCATATACATATACGCGCCCCATTTCCCTGGTTTGCTGATGGCTTCTTTAAATTCAGCCCCTAAGGCAGCGGGGATGTTTTTATCGTTTAGCCTCTCCCGGTAGGCAGCGCTGAAAATCACATAGCCACCTACAAAATCAGTATCCTGCTGATAAACATTTCTGAAATTGGGAATAATACATTCCGATGGTTTCGACACTTTATAATATTTATCCTCAAAGCCTTCAAACTCGCCGCTCATGCCGGCCCGGTAATTATGGAAACAGATATATTTCCCCAGCAGGCCGTTATCATTACCCAATCCGTTGGGAAAACGTTGCGAAGTGGAATTCAGCAAAATGAGATTGGTGTTCAACGCAGATGCGTTGAGGAAAATAATTTTTGCATGATAGATGATTTCCTCTTTTGTCTGCGCATCGATCACTTTTACGCCGGTGGCTTTGCCCGACTGCTCGTCATAGATCACGGAATGCACCACGGAAAAAGGCCGGACCGTGAGATGGCCTGTTTTTTCCGCCCAGGGCAGCGTGGAGGCGTTGGAACTAAAGTACCCGCCAAACGGGCATCCCCGCATACAAAGATTGCGGCTCAGGCATTGACGATGTTGTTCTTTATGGATATCCTGCGGCTTTGTTACCTGCGCCCACCTGCCGGACACATAATGGCGGTTAAACTTTTCGGCCAGCACATCCTTCAAATGCTGCTCCACGCAGTTCAATTCAAACGCTGGCAGGAACTCCCCATCCGGCATGGTCGCTATTCCCTCCCGATTGCCGCAAACACCAATGAATTTCTCCACATGGCTATACCAGGGCGCGATGTCCTGATAGCCAATGGGCCATTCAATCCCATACCCATAACGATGCGGCGCCGTGAAGTCCATCTCACTCCAACGGGCACACGCTCTTCCCCAGATCAGCGATTTCCCGCCCACCTGATAGCCGCGTATCCACTCAAAAGGTTTCTCCTGAATGTAAGGGTGATCTGCATCTTTTACGAAGAAATGAGCGGTACTATCATCATATCCGGCCGCTCTGCTGATGAACGGGTTGGCGTCCAGTACCGCTTTGGGCAGCGCGCCCCGGTGCTTAAACTCCCAGATCGGCGTATTGGCAGTGGGATAGTCCTTTATATGCTCCACATTTCTGCCACGCTCCAATACCAGCGTTTTAAGCCCTTTTTCACACAGCTCCTTTGCGGCCCATCCTCCACTGATACCGCTGCCCACCACGATCGCGTCGAAATCTTTATTATCGGCCATACCAAAAGATATTTAGTTGTTAAACTTACCATTCATGCCTGCCGGCAGATGTAAGGCGGCGGCCCCCAGAATATTGCTGCCTGGCAGCGCAGAAGCTACTATTTTCAGGGAAGCAACAGCACGCTGAAAAGGGAAGCCCCGCACGGTTTCCCACATGCTTCTCGCATAAAAGGGAAATGCTGCCTTTAAAGCCCCGCCAATGACAATGCATTCCGTATCCAATACATAGAGCACCAGCTTAATGGCTTCTCCCAGATGCCTGCCAAAATCTTCATACATATAGCCCGCTTCAAGGTCCCCTTCCAGGGCCCTTCTGTAAACTACTTCTCCTGTTGTCTGATACTCCTGTTCAAAAAAACGGCCACTGACATAGTACTCTATATTTTTACCGAGATAACTGATCATGCCGAATTCCCCGGCCCCGCCCCGTTTTCCGGTCAACAACTTTCCGTTGTTGATGATTCCCGCTCCCAGTCCCGTTCCTATCGTCAGCCCGACAACAGACTTGTAAGACTGCGCGGCGCCGAAATGAAATTCTCCCATGGCAAAACAATTGGCATCGTTCTCTATTTTCACCGGTAGCTGATACCGTTGTTCCAATATGCTCCGAAGGTCCGTTTCATTGATAGCCGGAATATTCACCACATCATGTAATATTCTGCTGACAGGATCTACCAGCCCCGGCACGCCTATGCCGATGGCCTTCACATCGCGGTGAATGATTTTATCTGTTATCCCAAAAATTTGTTCCATCACTTCATCGCGGGTACCATCGGCCTTCAGCAGCTGCGAAAGAACCGGTTGAAGGACGCCATCCCTTACAATACCGGCGCGTAAATTGGTGCCGCCGAGGTCAATTCCTATTATCTCCATGTACATCCTTGTTTGACAAACCGGAAGCGGCATCTTCATCTAAAAAAATGGTCACCGACGGATGACGCAGCAGCAGGCTCGCCGGCAGCTCATTGGTAGCAGGTTCTTCCAGCATCTTCCGCACAATCCTGGATTTGTGCTTACCACTCACCATCAAAATGATATGCCTGCTTTCCAGCAGGGTGCCCAGCCCCAGGGTGATGCCTTCTTCCAGCTCCAGCTGTTGCGTAAAATATTTCTGTCCCACCAGCTTGGTCACAGGATGCAGTGCTACCACCTGCGCCCTGCCATCTGCCACACATCCGGGTTCATTCATGGCGATATGCCCGTTCATGCCCAACCCGAGGATAGCCACGTCAATACCGTTCCGTTTCCGGATAAACAGCTCTGCCTCGTCGCATTCTTTCGGCAGACCGGCGGCACGACCATCAAAAAAACAAATGCGCTCCCCGGCCACCTGCAGCGGATGAAACAGCGTTTTGTCGATAAAGTACCGACAACTCCCTTCGTCATTGCCGTTGAGGCCCACCCATTCGTCCAGGCCCACAAAGCTCCAGGTGTCCATCTCCGCTTTCCGTACCTGATATCTTGCCGACAATGCTTTGTATAAGCCGGCCGGCGTGTCGCCGGAAGCAGGACAGAGCAATGGTGTCTCATAGCCGGACATCAGCAGCAATACCCTTTCAGCGGCCTTCGCTGAAAGGGCCTCATACGTAGGATAGATCCTTATTTCCATGATTTTATTTTTTTAAGGTCGGGAAGGTTTCAGCCATAAGTCGATAGGCTTCTCCACCCGCTGATCAAATGGCAGCATGATCTTTTTGCCTTCGCCGGCAGAGGCGTACGCTGCATAGATAATTTCCAGCACGGCCCGGCCGTCTTTCCCCGTCACCAGTGGCTCACGGTCATGTTGCACACATTCAATAAAATGTTTCAGTTCCTGGGGATATCCCTGGTTAAAAGCTTCTTCAAATATGCAGAAGCTCCAGCCTACCGTTGTATCTGTTTTTTCCATGGCATAGCCATAACCGTTGCGGCTATACGCCAGAACAGAATTGCCCACAAACAAATCAGCATAGGCCACGCCGCCTGTGCCGTAAATTTCACTGCGATCGTCCATACCGCCATGTTTGGCCCAGGAGTTCTCCACCACGCCGGTGACGCCGTTTTCGAATTCTATGATCACCACGGAATTGTCTTCCCCTTTTGTTCTTTCTTTGTGCAGCACTGTTTTCATAGACGCCATCACGCTCACCGCTTTACTGTTTTTCAGCATCCATCTGAACCAGGCGATGCCATGACATCCCATATCCATCAGTACGCCGCCACCGGATTGGTTGACATCATAAAACCAGTCGGAGTGCGGACCCGAATGTTTCTCCGACTGTTTTAACATATAGATCTCCCCTACCGCGCCTTCTGCTACCAGGGCCCGCGCGCGTTCATATTTCGGCGCGAAACATAGTTCTTCCGCATACATCAGTTTCACATTGGCCTTCTCGCAGGCAGCAATCATTTCATCGGCTTCTTCCAGCGTCACGGCCAGCGGTTTTTCGATAATAATATGTTTACCTGCGGCGGCGGCTTTCAGTGTCGCCTCCCGGTGCAAAAAGTTAGGTAGACAGATATCCACTACATCTACATCTGTATTTTTGAGCAGCTCATCGATCGACGAAAAATGTTGTGCAATATGGTGTTTAGCGGCAAAGGCCCGGGCTTTTTCTTCGCTACGTGTAAAAACCGCTACTATCTCCGCTTCCGGAACAAACCGTGAATAACTTTCCATGTGGATGTCTGCAATAAATCCTGCGCCCAATATGGCTACTTTAACCCGCTTCATACTTTAACATTTAAAAGGTCCATTAAAAAATATAGTCAATAACCTCCGTGGTTATTCTATCCGGTCGTACATTCTGACATAGTCTACCTGCATGGCAGCGGGGAACACGGTTTCATCCACCCCTTCCTTTCCGCCCCAGTTGCCGCCAACGGCGACATTCAGCAGTAAAAAGAACCGCTTGTCAAACGGCCATCCTTCATGACCTTTGTGTTCGTTGGCCACCTGGTAATACACTTGCCCGTCGAGCAGGAAAGTGATATGGTCCGGCGTCCATTCCACGGCATACACGTGAAACTTATCATAAGGATTTTTAATAAAAATGCCTTTTGTTTTCTGTGTGCCGATGATATGATTATACGTTTTGCTGTGCAGGCTTCCGAAGATGCTGTCCTTCATGTATCCTACATGCTCCATCACATCGATCTCTCCGCTTTCCGGCCAGCCACCGTATTCATTATCCGTCGACAACATCCAGATGGCAGGCCAGAGCCCTCTGCCTTTGGGCAGTTTAGCTTTCACTTCCAGCTTCCCGTATTTCCAGTCACCTTTGTTTTTGGTGATCATCCTCGCCGACGTATAATGATGATCCCCTGTGCCGGTGTTTCTGGCGGTAATGTACAGGTTGCCATTCTCCACCTTAGCGTTATGGGTGTCTGCGGCGGTATAATACTGTAGCTCATTATTCCCCCAGCCCGACTTACCGGTTTGATATCCCCATTTTGTGCTGTCCGGCAGCCCGGTGTAATTAAACTCATCACTCCAGGCCAGCTTCCATTTCTTATGACGTTGAATCGACTGTGCCTGTGTCGTAGCCATATAGCAGCATCCGGCCGCTATCACCAAAAGATAATAAATACTTTTTTTCATCTGCTTAAATATCTGTCTAAATTATTTGAGTCTTGGGTTTACATCTTCCTGCGCCTGCGGAATGGGAATATATTCACTCTGCCCTTTTATAAAGCCGGGAAGCACTGTTGCCGCCTGATCTGTTCTCACCAGGTCATTAAATCTTTCTCCCCACCATTCGCAAATCAACTCTGCATGACGCTCATCCAGCAATTGCTGCAAGGTTACGTTCGCAATAGCCGCCAGTTTCACGCGGTTCCTAACCTGGTTCACTTCCGCGTCCCCGCTTTGTCCTTTGCGGATCTTGGCTTCCGCATTCATGAGCAGCACTTCCGCATACCGCATGATACGGACATTATTGTTCGCGCCGTAATAATCGATCCTGTCGGGCGTCATTTGTGACCGGGGTGAATAGGCTTTCCCGTTGAAGTATTTCTTCCGTGAGGCATTGCCGGAGATGGTGTCTCCATCGGGCGTCACGGAATAGGTAGCCGGATCGCCATTAATGCCGCAATACTGGATCGTTGTCTTCAAACGGATGCTGTCGTTGCGTGCGGTCAGAAAATCTACTGCCTTTTGCGAGGGCACCATCCAGCCCGGGCCGGTGATCACAGGGCTGTAGGTATTCTCAGGGCCCTGGAAGAAAAAGAAGTTACCCCATTCTTCACCGGGGCCGCCGGAGATCACGATATCGCCGGTAGACTTTCCAAAATCAGAGTATTGCAGTTCCAGAATAGCTTCATCACATAACTTACCGGGCTTTTTAAACAATTGATAATAATCGGCAAACAGAGAGAATTTACCACTGTTGACAATCTGGTTGGTGCAGTCCAGCACCACGTCCCAATAAGGGCTGCCATTGTTATTACCGGCCAGGTCCATTGCGGCCTTTGCCTTTAACATCAGGGCGGTATATTTGGTAACGGCGCCGATATGGGTGGCTGCATTGGGACGGGCATCTTCCAGGTTCGCAATACAGAAATCCATTTCGGAGATAACATGCTTTTTCACCTCTTCCACGCTGCTTTTGGTAACGCCGCCCAGGTTGGCCGGATCGTTACTTTCTATGCCAAGAATAGGCACCGGGCCATAGTTCCTGCAAAGCCAGAAATGGGCCAGCGCCCTGTAAAAGCGGACTTCCGCCTGATACTTCGCCAGCAGTTTGTTTTTCTCCGCATCGTTGGCCGGGATGTTCTTTCCAAATTTATCCAGTTCGGCCAGGGCGCTGTTGGCTCCCAATACCACCGAATACATGCTGATCCACATGTCGTTGATGCCCCAGTAACTTTTTACGGTCACATCATTCTGAAAATTATGGATGGCGTTCTGTCCGGCGTCGTCATTCCCCGGTACCACATCATCGCTGTGCACCGACCGGATAGCAACGCTGATCCATTTCCCAAAAGTGCCGCTGGCGGCTGTTCTGTACACACCGGAAACGGGCTGGTACATCAGCGACAGGTCCGTATAGTCGATGGTGGTAGCCTGCGGCTGATTTTCCAATGGGCGGTCCAAAAACTTGGAACAACCGGAAGATAAAAGTATTATCAGAAATAAAATAGATATATAGCTTTTCATGATTTCTTTTTTGTTTGCTGTTGCGGGAAACATTTTCGTATATCCGTTCAGGAGATATCGCTAGAAAGTAGCCCTGACACCTAAACTGTAGGTGGAAGAAACCGGATAAACGTTGGCATCATAACCGGAAACCGGGTAACCACCGCCTGTATTGGTACCCACTTCAGGCGTAAAGCCATTGTACCGGGTGAATAAAAATGGCCGGTCAGCAGTGGCAAATACTCTCATACCAATAGGAGATTTTTTACCTACATTAAAATTATAACCCAGCTGAATATTCTGTATACGCAGATAAGCGCCGCTCTCTACGAAAAAGGAATTGCTGACTTTAAACCAGCCCTGTCCCAGTGCATAGGCAGAAGGGTACGCATTGGTAGAACCGGGGCCTGTCCACAGACTGCTGGCAAATTTTTCGTCCAGGTTCAGCGAAGTGGACGCCTTGTACAGCCGTCCCCTGTTGAGGTTGAATATTTTGTTTCCCGAAACACCCTGGAAGGCGATGCTGAAATCGAATTGTTTATAGGTAAGACCGATGTTGAAACCATAGGTGATTTTAGGAAGATAGCTTCCCATATTGATACGGTCTTTATCATCCAGCACGCCGTCGCCGTTCTGGTCTTTATATTTAGGGAAGCCGGGCACAATAGGTGAGGAGGATGTCTGATTATAATGGACGGCTACAGGGTCACTGTTAATCTCCTGTTGTGTTTGGTACACACCGGTAAATTCATACCCATAGAAATAGTTGATGGGCTCTCCTACCAATATACGATTGGGGAATTCCGCGGTCCACTCCGGGAAACCGCTGGTGGAGCTGGGGAGCGTTCCTAAATTGGTGACTTTGTTTTTCAGGGTCGACAGATTGGCGCCAATCGAATAGCCTACCTGGCCTATTTTGTCATTCCAGTTCAGGGCAATGTCCCAGCCACTGTTCTGCATATCAGCCCAGTTGCCATAAATAGTGGTATACGTGAAGGGGAACGGGCGATAGAAAGCGGCCCTGGTAGTTTTTCTGTTGTAATAATCAACGGAGCCTTTTAATTTACCTTTGAACATCTCAAAATCAACACCGCCGTCCCACTCGGTCACTACTTCCCAGCTGATGTCTGTAAAGAACCGGTTCACGGAGTAGCCCGGCACATATTCTCCATTGGCGCCGGCGGTGCTGCCAAATACAGCGGAGGTGCTGTTACCCGTTTTTACGATGGCATATCCTGCGTTGGCATTTACGCCGTCATTGCCCAGCTGTCCCCAGCTGCCCCTGAGTTTCAGGAAGTCGAAGATGCGCTGGTTTTTCATAAAGGCTTCTTTGCTCAGCACCCATCCCAGGCCCACAGAGGGGAAATACCCCCATTTGGTCTGGTACTTGGAGCTGCCGTCTGCACGGAAGGTGGCCGTCAGCAGGTATTTATTATCAAAATCGTAGGTGGCGCGGGTAAAATAGGAAAGCCCTGCATTGCGCGTGCCGTTTTCTCCGTAGTAGGCGGCGTTGGGCGTACCCTGACCGGTATACCAGGACTCTTCCACGTTAGGAACATTATCCGCTTCCGTCCGTGTCTGACGCCAGCGCTCCTCCCTGGTGGACTGCCCCAGTAATATGCTCCAATGATGTGCGCCTTTACCGTCTCTGTAGGTCAGCAGGTTGTCCAATATATAATTGGTCGTCCGTTCCTGAATGGATGTCAGATGAGACACCGTAGACCCGGCGCCGGGCCCGGCATTCATCTGAGGCCGGTATTTTGTTCCCAGCAACGAACCATATATCTGGCTCAACTGTGACCGGAAAGTGATTTTATTTTCCCAGAAACCGGCTTCGGCATACAAGGTGGGCAGGATCTGGAATGCTTTTGACCGGTCATAATTATAATAGGCGGAGGCCATCGGGTTTTTATCATCCGATCTTCCGATCACGGAAGGCGCCGTGAATTTCACCGGGAAGGCATTGACATTGGTACTGTCGTACACCGGGAACAGCGGGGAAGCGGTGTAAGCATCCAGAAATGCGGAGTTGTTAGGACTGAAAGTAACGGAATTGTTGAAAATGGCAGAGAAGCCCACTTTCAGCCACGGGAACGCCCGGGCTTCCAGTTGCAGCCGTCCGTTGTATCTTTTAAAGTTGTTCAGCGCGTTCAGGATACCATCCTGATAAGTATAGTTCAGTCCCATGGAGTAGGTTACTTTGTCACTCCCTCCCTGCACGTCAATGCCATGGTTGGTCAGCAGCGCGCTTTTCCTCAATATCACGTCGTACCAGTCGGTGCTGGTAGTGGGGTTCAGGCCACTGCCCCCGTATTTCCGGGAAGACAACAGCACCGTGCCGGTATCGGCGACAGACCCTCTTTGCAGGGAAAACGCCGTGTATTGCTGACCGTTAGCCATTTTCAGCACGTGTGTTGGTTTCTGCACCCCCACGTAGCCATTGTAGGTCACGCGGGTCTTCATATTGGTCTTTCCCTTTTTGGTGGTGATCAATACCACCCCATTGGCTGCACGTACACCGTAAATAGCCGCTCCGGAGGCGTCTTTGAGAATGGACATGTCAGCAATATCATTGGGATTCAGAAAGCTGATATCGTTGACGAACATACCATCCACCACATATAATGGATTTTCATTATTAAATGATCCTACGCCTCTGATGCGGACATTCGGGGAACTGCCCGGCGCGCCGCTGGTGACTACCTGCACACCGGGAACGCTGCCCTGCAACGCCTCCATGGGAGAAGCGGTGGTCCGCTTCAGCATATTTTCTGTATTCACGGTGCTGATCGGAGCGGTGAGGTCGGCCTTCTTCTGGGTACCATACCCTACCACCACCACTTCTTCCAGCCCGGTACTCGAAGACTCCAGCTGAATATTCACCGTGCTGCCGGTAATGGCAACCACCTTCCTTTTAAATCCTACCATCGACACCACGATGGAGTCTGCGCCGGCAGGCACGGAAAGGGTAAAAGCCCCTGCTTCATTTGTAGAGGTACCGATAACCGTACCTTTTACACCTATGGAAGCTCCAATGACAGGTGCATTTTTGTCATCTGTCACAGTACCTTTTACAATTTTGTTTTGAGCATAGGTGGTAAAATGGGCGATCATCGAAAGCAAAAAGGGGAGAAAAATTCTGAAGAACTTTTTTTTCATACGCAAAATTTAGTTTTTGGCTTATTCCTGAAAGTGGATCGTGGAAAAACAAAAGTAGGTCAGCTTGTCAGAAAATGTGAAGAAAACGCTACTTCATTACTACGTCTTATCCGGTAATTCTCTATTTTTATGACCGGAGACACTACTACAATACTACTACATCCACGTGAGGAGCCTGAGCCATGAATAAGATCCTGCTTAACATCCTGCTTTTCTTTGGGCTATTGTCAACATGCTGCCATGCTGCGCACGCGCAAAGCGGAACCGGCATTCCGGCTGTAGTCAACTACACCAAATTTGATTATCACGGAGGCAGCCAGAACTGGGACATAGGGCAGGACAAACAACGGATCATGTATTTTGCCAACAACGAGGGGCTGCTAAGTTTCGACGGCAGTCACTGGAAATTATATCCGTTGCCCAACAACACCGTTGCCTGGTCTCTCGCGCTCAGCGATGACGGGAAAATCTTTGTCGGAGGACAAGACGAAATAGGATATTTTTCTCCGGGAGCGAATGGCATATTGACATATACCTCTCTAAAAGACAAAATCCCGGAACAGCATACCAGGTTCGCCGATGTATGGCATATCGCCATCATGGGCAACAGGATCTTTTTCCAGGCCGATGATCGCATCTTTGAATATAATGGCCACTCGGTCCGTGTACACCCATCCGGCTCCCAATGGCTGTTCATGGCCCGGGCCGGGGAACAGCTATATGCATCAGACCGCGTTGCCGGACTACTACAACTAAACGAAAATCTGTGGACACCGCTGCGGGAAGGAAAAAAACTGGCAGGCGTGCTCATTGCCGGCATGATCCCCATGGGAAATGACAGTGTCTTCGTTGTCACGAGAACCAACGGCATCTTTTTATTACACGACGGTATCATCTCCCCGCAAAAAAATAACGGGCAAAATAATCTATACATCAATGCTACCACCAAAATAAGCGATACCGAATTTGCCGTGGCCACTTCCGCCAACGGATGCCTGGTATTTAACATACAAAAGAATGAATGGCAGAGCTTTTCTGATGGCCAGGGACTGCAAAATAACAATGCGCTGAGCATTTTTGCGGATGCCAACCGTAACCTCTGGACAGGATTAAACAGCGGCATCAGTTATATCAACTACAACTCCGCCATCAGGTACCTTCAGATTGGCAAAGCCAATAATCTGCCCGCCTATTCCACACAAATCTTCCACAACCGGCTGTATGTCGGCACTTCCAACGGCTTATACAGTGCCCCTTTATCCGACAATAATACCGTCCACGTAACAAAAGATGATTTCTCCCTCGTCAACAACACCGAAAACCGCGAGGCCTGGAACCTTCATGAGGTCAATGGACATCTGCTGCTCGGCAACGATATCGGAACTTATGATATACAGGGCGCCGACGCACGCCTGGTCTCCGGCGGTACCGGCAGCTGGTATTTTCTGCCTCTGTCGTCCGTGTATCCGGCACAAGATGTCATCGTAGGCACTTATAACGGACTGAAACGACTTCGGTATGAAAACAACCAGTTTAAGGACGAAGGGAAAATAGACGGCCTGTATGACTCCTATCGCTTCATGGCCCTGGATAATAATGGAGACATCTGGGCATCGCATCCTTATCGTGGTATTTATCGCTTCCACTTATCACAAGACAAGAAAAAATACGCCTCGCAGCTATATACCCCGCACGACGGGCTTCCCTCCGCGTTAAATAACTTTGTCTTCAAAATAAAAAATCAGATTCTCTTCGCCACCGCCAGGGGACTGTATGAATTTAATCCTCAGACAAACCGGTTCTCCCCTTCCGGGTTTCTTTCTTCCGTCTTTGGCAGCATGAAAATATTGTACCTGACAGAAGACAGAGAAGGCAACATCTGGTTTTGCAACGAAAAGGGAACCGGCGTGATACACTTCTTTCCCGCCGATGCTATCAGCAATCCCAGCGTCACGTACTTCCCGGAACTGGCCGGACAGCTCCTGTCGAAGTTCGAAAACATATATCCCTATAGCCGGGAAAACGTATTTATCGGCGCTGAAAAAGGGTTAATACATCTTGACTACAAAAGATATGCGGCCGCCAAACCCAATGTAACCGTCCGGCTGGGCATGATAAAGTACACGGGTAAAGCCGACAGCACCATCTTTGGCGGCTATCAGCACACGCGCAACGGAGAGGTCCACCCGTGGCCAGCTGCTTTTAATGCCTTCCATTTTGAATACAGCTCCCCCTCCTACGAATTTCAAAAGAGCATTGAGTATAGTTACCAACTGGAAGGCTATGACAGCGACTGGTCTTCCTGGGACACCAAAACAGAAAAAGACTACACCAACCTGTCGAATGGAAAATACACCTTCAAAATCAAAGCCCGCGACAACCAGCACAATGAATCGGCAGTCGTTGCCTACAGCTTTATAATAAAAGCGCCCTGGTACAAGACCTCCTGGGCCATACTGGGTTACATCGCCCTGTTCGCCGGCCTGATATGCTTCATACAGCAACGGCAAAAGCATAAACTGCGGCTACAGCAGCAAAAATTTGAGGAAGAGCAGAAAAGACTAAAATACATCCATCACCTGGAGCTGGAGAAAAATGAAAAAGAAATCATCAAGCTTCAAAATGAAAAATTAGCACAGGAGATACTGTTGAAGAAAAAGGAATTGGCCAACACCAGTATGCACCTGATGGAAAAAGCAGATACCTTAACGAAGATAAAGGAGAAAGTGTCCCGCCTCAATACGGAGACCACCAGCAACAGCGACATCAAAAGCATCACGGACCTGATCAAAGACACCGAAAAAATCAATGCTAACTGGGAGGCATTCGCCGCCCATTTTGATGAGTTGAATGACGGTTTTTTGAATAAACTGAAAAAACAATACCCGCAGCTGACCAATACCGATCTGAAGATGTGTACCTATATTAAGCTGAATCTGACTACCAAAGAGGTTTCCCAGCTGCTCAACATCACGGTGCGGGGAGTGGAAGTAAGCCGGTATAGGATCAGAAAAAAGATCGGCCTGCAAACGGAGCAGTCGTTAAGTACTTTCTTAAACCAGATTTAGCAGATGATGGCCGGCAGTTCACAACTGCTGCCGGCCACCTGTTATTATTGCACCACTACACCACCAGGGTTGTAGTAATGATTCAATATCCAACGATAGTCTTTATCACTGGCCCAGAAGCTGGAACCCCACTGGCACATGCCCCGGCCATGGCCGTTAGTGGCCCGTCCGGCACAGCGGGCGTCAGAGATACAGGGCCATGAGCTGCCGGTACCACTGAAGCCGTCACCACAACCGGCATTGTTATTTTCAGCAGAATACTCTGACCTGAAAATGGCGCCGTTCTGTGACAGATAGACACCTGCCGTGGCACTGGCAGCATTGATACAGGACGCAGCGGTCTGACTACCCCATACCTGTGAACAGGTAGTACTGGAGATATCATAATTGCTCCTGATCGGATGCAGCACATGCCACGCGCCATAAGAGCGGTACGCCACCGCACCAGCCTGCAGAGAAGCGGCTTTCCAGCTGGAAATCCATTCGTTGTCAAGCCCTGATCCGGTATAGGATTCCAGGCTCATGACCTGCACGGAACTACAGGTAAGGCAGGAACAATTAAGTCCTACGCGGATACTGGCGGGCAAGGCCAGTGCGGCGGCCTTACCAGAGGCGACCACGCTGCGTTCTGCCGCTACGGCTGCTGCCTCGCGTTGTTGGGATTCATTGGCAGTCCTGTCCAACAGTCCCTGACGCAGCTCTTCCACCTCTTCATTGACTGCTCTGCCATCGGCCGCTGCGGCGGATTTCGAAGCAACGTTGCGGAGTGCAATTTTAAACGTATAGGCGCCCGGTATGAGGTAGAAGTTTTTCAGCACGTGGGTCACAAATCCTGCTTTGCCGGCGCTGAGGGTGATATTGGCAGGTTTGACCGCCGGATCGGCGCTAAGCGGGTCAGCGGGAAAAGTGGCGCTAAAATAGCCTCTGCTGTCTGTCCTGGCGGTATGGTCGCCCAGATTCAGGGACACGTCTGCCAGGGGAGCATGTGCATCAGCATCACTCAGATATCCGCTGATGGTGATCGTATTGTCGTTTTCCGTGTTCCTCGCGGCTACGGGATTCACCTGCGGGTCCAGATGAATCTGTGCCCGGATCACGGAGTCTTCACCGGCAGAGAAATACGTTTCCAGCTGGTTGTATCCCTGCCCGTTTATCACGAAAGTAAATTTTCCGTTGGTGGCGGGGAAGGAAGCCACGCCGTTCTTTCCGGCTGTCAGGCTGCTCTCTTTTCCATCGGGGCCTTTCACGCTGATGGTAGCATCCGGGATGGCGAAACCCGTCACAACATCGGTAACGGTGAAGTCTATACGGGTAGTTTTGGCGTTGGAGGGACTGTCCGGGTTACCGGCAGCATCCTTTTTTTCGCACGAGCTGGCAACAGCGCAACCGGCGAGGGTCATCATCAGGAATTGTTTTTTCATGTATTTGGATTTTGGGTTAAAGGTTTTTCAGGATCGTGGAATCTGTGGAATCTTCGTGCTGCCCAATACTAAACATACTGAAGCTACTATTTCTTACTGCAATCGCACTTCCGGAGCGACGATGTAATAACGGAGAAAGCCGTGCCTGTAACAGGCACGGCTTTCTCCGTTATTATATGATTTCAGCGGCTGAAAATCAGTCCCAGAGCTTCTCCCCTTTTTTCATTTTTTCCAGGGTAGACTCATAATTCTTTCTCTCATCACCTTCTGCCTTGTTCATGGCTTTTTCTTCCCAGGCCAGCGCATCTGCCTTTTTACCGGCTTTATACAACAGGTTGGCATAGGTGTCCATGAAAGCAGGAATTTCCCTGTCTTTGAAAGAACGTTTGCTCCATTCCAGCGCCTCTTCTATGCATTTGGCGTCATTGCATTTTTCGAAGATGGTCCAGGCATATTCGTTCAGCGCCTGGGGATCTGCTTTGTGACCGTATTTTTTCATGTAGGCCACAATGCTGGAAACTGCGTTGTTGGCATCTTTCATAAACACATAGAACTGCACTTTGGATTTCAGCATCAGTTCTTCTGCAATGCCGGGGTATTTGGCTTTCACATCTTTTTCGATGCCAGCCCAGTCTGGTGCCGTATTGTCTTTGGTACGCAGGCGCGGATATACCTCTTCATTAGCGGCAATCGCCAGCACTTTGGCTTCCGCTTTACCGGCGCCCAGTACTTTATTCACTTTGTCGGCATGATGCAGGAACATATCAAAACCCGGATCTTTAGAGCTTTGGGTGAACCTGCTCACAAAATCGATATTAACAGGAGTATAGAGGTCTTTTTGTTGACTCAGATAGTCCTTGGCTACCGCATTGGCATTGGTCTGATCGTATTTTTCCATGGCGAGGAAAGCCAGCCTGCGCAGGAAAGCGGTATCTCTCTGGCCATTCTGGTATTTGGTCAGCTGTGGATAATACTGTTTGGATGGCTCCAGGGAAGCGGCGCACCTTTCAATGAACTGGTCTGCGTCAGCTCCACCCACCTGCCGGTCTACGATCTGACCATCCGGTCCGAATACCAGGAAGGTAGGGTACGCCCGTATGCTGTAGTCTTTTTCTATCTTTTGTGCGTCAGCATACCATTTTTTCACGTCCTCTCCGTCTTTGTCGGTTTGGTCCATCTGCACCTTTACGTTGATATATTTGGCATTCATGAAGTCACCCACTTTTTCCTGTGGGAAGATATTAGCAGACATATACTTGCAGGGGCCGCACCAGGTAGTGTAACAGTCTACAAAAATATACTTGTTCTCTGCTTTGGCTTTGGCCTTTACCTCGGCCCAGGTGCTACCGTGCTCAAAATGCATGCCTTTGTCCTGTGCTACAGCCATCATCGGCAGCCAGGAGGCTAACAAGAGTAATTTTTTCATAACTAGTTGTGTGTTGGTTTAAGATATACTCCGAATTTAAGGGAATTTCATATATGGCAGGCCGTTATCTCCCGTATTCTTATCAAGCGCAATACCTCCTTCAGAAATTATCCAGACAAAAATTGTCGCCTTTTTACACCCTCTTTTTTATTCTTTGGAACGAATTTTATACCATAGTGATGAGGCATCTTTTGTGACGCCGCATTTTATCACCACAACGTTAAACGATATGAAACCATTAGTTGTACCGGCATTTATGTTAATGCTTTTTCTCTCCTCCGCCTGTAAAAAAGATCATCAAAGCTCACCAGGAGACAACAACCCACGCACTGAACACCAGCCATCTGTCCAGTTTATCAGCATGAAAGTGAATGGCACGCTTTTCATCGACTCGCTGACCACCAAAAGTTATTTTCAAAAAACCAGTGACCAGTTCTCCATGATTGAACTAAGGGGAAATGACCCTGCTGTAGGCAAAGCGGGAAAGGATAAAAAAGCGCTCCTGTATGTCAGGATCAATTTCCCCGGACATGAGATCAAAAAAGGGGTCTATGGCGCCGTTACTACCGGCATCGACAATGCCTTTGAATGGCAAACATTCATTGATAACTGGGGACTTCAGGACATTTATCATGCGTCCGGCAACTCATCCAAACATCCGGATGCCCCCTTCCGCATTGAGATCACCCGTTATGATGCTGCTTTCATTGAAGGCACTTTCAGCGGTAGGGCTTTCGGAGGAGAAAAGAATGTGACCGGCGAAAAAGAAATCACTGAAGGCTATTTCAAAATTGCCAGAGATAGTACGGTAGTACTGAAATAATTTCATCACCGAAAGAAAAAACAACCGGTATGAACCGTGGATGACCCACCTTTCATACCGGTTATTTTTTATCGTACTATATCGGCAACACTACTCCACCAGCCCCAACGCGCTGAACATCCGGTGGTAGATCGCTTTCACTACGGCATTTTTCTTTGCGTTGTAGTCCCCTGCGTTCTCCACATCCCTGGCCGCTTCGTATTTGATGGCAGCATAACGCTCACGGTCCTCCGTATGCTCGCGCAGCCAGTTACGGAACAGGATGTGGCGTATGGCCTCCGGACAATCAGGACTGAAAACATGCAGGTTCACCCGCGGATTTTCCAGCCGGAGCACCCGGTGCTCATACCAGGTAGGCTCCCGTACTTCCAGCTGATAGCCGAGTGCTTCCAAAGCAGGAACATATAGCTCTTCCCTGGAAGAATCGGCCACCGTCACGTCCATATCAATCACCGGCTTGGCCGGAAGCTGCTCCACTGCGGTGGAGCCAACGTGCTCTATATGCAGAGCGGTGGCGCCAAGGGCTTGTTGAACAATCCCCTTCAGCTGCTCAAACAATACCGGCCATTGCGGATTATATGCTTCAATGTGAATATGTTCTTTCTTAGGCACTCCTCTTACCCAGGGCACTTCATCAGGGTCAGACTCCACCTGATGAATGATATCGTGTACAGTAAGCGAGGATGGAATGTAATACAGGTTACGGTCAACAGACATAGTCTTCTATTTTCACGCAAAATACAAATATCTCCATAGGTAAAAAGGGATGATACCGCTTTACGGCATCATCCCTTGTCAAAAAAACGTGTCGAATCCGGACTTAATTCTTTGTCAGACTTACCTCTGTATTCTGCGTGGCGCCATTCCATGTGCCTTCCAGCACAATCTTGCCGTTAGCGGCATTGGCCAGCGCTTCTATCTGCAAATTGTTTCCGGACAGGCTTACATTAAACCCTGCCGGCGCAGCAGCAATCCTCACCGTTACGTTGTTCGCAGTCCGTACGGGAATGCTGTAGGTATTGCCCGGCGTAAAAGAAAGTGTATTTTGTTTTACACCCACATAGGCGCCGGTGGGTTTGTTCAACGGATTGGCCCGCATGAATTCCCACATATAAGTAATGATGTTATTCCAGTTGATACCATGATCAGCCTCCGGGATAGAATAAAATTCGATGTTACCATTACCGTTGCCCCATTTGATCGGCAATAAGGTGTAGGTGCCTGCAACGATCGCCTGCTGGCCTTTGATGCTGTCTTTAACATAGTAGCCGCCCATCACATCGGCCCACACCCTGATATTGTCCAGCGCTGCGGCATGATTCACCGAAGCATCCTTCTGCCCGTTAAACGCCCGTACAGCGGTAGTCCGTGCGGGAGCGGTAAAATCAACCAGCTTCATCTGCCCGGAGACAGGACATGCTGCGGCAAAGACATCGTTCATCTCACGGGCCAGCACAAACGAAAAGATAGCCCCACTGGAATGGCCGCAGGTATAGATCCGGTTGGCATCTACGGAGGGCGTGGCTGCCTTGAAGAAAGCGATCATCGCTTTCACAAACGGGATATGCTTTTCGGAGAACTGCCAGTTGACAGCGCCCGGTTCTGCGGTACCGGCAGGAAATACCGCGATGATATTGGCAGTATCGGCCAGCCGGTTGAGCGGGTCCTGCTGCGTCACATTCCCGATAGGGTCTGGTGGCGTGGTGCCGGCGGTATAGGTATAACTGCCGTGGAAGTTGAACACCAGCGATATCGGTTTCTGCGGGTTCAGTGAAATAGGGAAATAGTATTTAAACTCCCTTTTTACTTTTTCGCCGGTAGGCATGGTCACGTCGAGGACCACCTTGTTGATACCGGATTTGAGCACACCATCGGGCCACTGATCAGGGCCATCGGGATTAAACAGCTGCCCGCCAGGCACCTGCTCTTTCTGCTGTGGCGCATATACGCTGGTGTCTTTTTTACAGGAAAGCAGCACGATGGCCACTGCCAGTAAACAGATATATTTTTTCATGGACGATGCTATTTGGTGGTTTTTGTTTTGACCGGCTTGGCTTGCAGCCCCGGCGGCCTTAATGAGTATTCCCGTGCGCCGATGGCTGGCGCGGCTATCAGCCGGGCGCCCTGCTGTGGCTGTTGACGGAGGATGTATTCCAGCAGTCGGGCATAGTTAAAGTGCGCGATGCCATTTTCCCTGTCGGGCACATTGTAAGCGGCGTATTGTGCCAGCTTGGCGATGATGGCCAGCTGCGCCTCCGGCATAGCGGTATTTTCATCCCGCACCCTGACCATAAAGTCGAGGTCGGCACACACTTCCTGATTGCGGCTTCCGGCCTGCAACAACATACTATCTGCGAGTAGGCCTGCCCGTTGGTAGTCGCGGGCTTTCATCGCTTCTTCAAACCGCTGTTTGGCAATGAGATAAGAGCGGCCTTCAAATGCGGGCGCCTGCTGCAATACAGACACTTCCCTTTCCCAACGGTACAGGGCATACAGCTGATCAGCCACCGCTTCCGGGCCATACAACCGGCTGTATTTCTCCGGTTGACGCAGCAGTTCCTGGCTCAACGGATGTTGCCTGTCCCGGATGAAACGGGTGTAGTACTCCCATATGTTGGCATTAGTCAGGTCCTGCCCTTTTAGGCTGAGCAGCTGGCCGAACTTTTTCTCTGCTGCCTCCCGCTGATAAATACTGGAGAGATAATACGCCATGTTATACAGGAAGGTGGCGTCAGTAGCGCCCTGTTCCTCCCGGTCGTACAGGAATACGGAGTTCCGGTCGCGGCTCAGGGCTGATGCGCCGGTAAACAGGAAAATGTCTTCATCCTGGCGGCTGGTGGAAAAATGTACCGGGTTTTCTGTGGCCGGATCGATGTATACAAAAGTGGGATATACTTTCACGCCGTACTTGCGCGCCAGTACGCTGCCATCCGGCGATTCCGCGTCAATCTTCAGGTTGATGAAATGACTGTTATAAAAATCGCCTACGGCGCGGGTGATAAATACTTCATCGGCCATCGCGCGACAGGGGCCGCACCACTGCGTATAAAAATCGATGAAGATGAGTTTCTTTTCCTGCTTCGCCTGTTGCAGCGCCTCGCTCCAGCTGATGTGGGAAAAGCGGAGGCCTTTCCCGGCATAAGCCATGGTAGCGAAAAGCAGCGCGATGATGGTCAATATCTTTTTCATAATAAATATCAGATTTTATCTACCAATACACCGTTCCTGTCTACCCCGTCCCGTTGGTGGGTCTGGTATTTAATCCGGATGTCTACCGGATTGCCGGATACGGCTTCATACTTTTTATCAAACTTCAGGCTGATGCCGGCATTATCAAACAACAGCTTCACCACGTCGCCGCGCAGCGGTCCGTCGCCACTGGTGGTAGCGCCATAGCGGGACACTGCCAGCAGCAGGTTCTGCTCTGTACGGGACACGGTAAATGCCTTGATAACGGCATCGCCGCTATAGCCCATACTGCTCAGGTCTGCAATGGCGTCTGCAGGAGCGGCGCCGCTCGGGATATTCAGTACGTTGTACCGGTAAATGCGGCTGCCGCTGCTGAACAACAGATACGGAGAGTACCGCATCATATAGAAACGGGTGTCTTCATTGATCAGGTTATTACTCACCTCTACTTCACCGTTCACAGCAAAAGGCATGGTGGTCTGCTGGGTAGCATTGCCCGGCACGGTCAGGTATACCAGCTTTGTTTTAGTACCATTATTCAGCACTGCCACACATTTATTAGGGGTAGACGTATGGGAGGCATAGATCATCTTATAACCGGGATAGGTAGGCAGGTATTCCCTGAAGTCCTTGTCCACGATCGTCAATGGCCGGTTGCCGTAGTTGCTGTACAGGAACCTGCCGTTGGTATTATCGAATAGCAATACATAGCTGGATACGTCGAAACCACGCATCTTCAGGGTAGGACTGGTCTGTGGTGAATTCGCCACGGAGGCAAAACACAATGCCGGCGCCAGGTAGCCTTTGTCTATTTTTTGGTTGGCATACACGGTAATACGGTCACGGTCCAGCATATCGGAATATAGCGCACCGCCTGAGATAACGTACAGGCGTCCGTTCTGGTTAATACCTCCGTAAGGGTTGTGGTTCCACATCTCTACCTGGTAAGCGGCGTACTCGGGAATGAAGCCAGACACGTCCTGCACCGGGTAAGGGGGCAGGAAAGAAGCGAAAGTGCCGCCGGTCACATAGTTGAAATTGTATTTAGGCCCCATCGTATTTTTATAGATGATCTTCATCCCTTCTGCTGTGATCACCTGCACGCTGCCGGACGTATCCGCAAAAGGCTGCTGATTGGCCATGGTATTATAACCGATGCAGATCTGTTTCGGACCGGTGCCCAGCGACTGTCCAAACCGTTGCTGGTAGTAGTTCACGGCAAAATCTGCGTCTTTGTCCAGCCGCCGGTAAGAGAGTTCTGCCCGGCCGTTGTAGTTGCTCAATACGAGCAACAGATCTCCGGCGGTGGCTGACACTACGCGCAGGCTGAAACGGAAATAGGATTTTACGCCGTTGTCTTTGTCGGTAACTACAAAACGGGCCAGATGGTCACCGGTGGCCATGTTCACTTTCAGATGCAGATCTTTCTGCATAGAGAAGACCGTCCGGCCAATTTCCCAGGCATAAGTGAAGCGGGACGTGTCTGCATACTGGGTGCCTTTCAGGTCGGTGATGATATTCAGCGAGTCGTCCTGATCACGCTCATAGCGGGTTTCCAGGCCTTTAAGACTCAGCTCGTTCAGTTCTGTATAGTCGTAGTTCCCTTTGTCTTTGTAGCAGGAAGATACCGCTGCTGCCACCAGGAACATACCCGATAGTAATGTGATTTTTTTCATAAGGCTACGGTACAAGTTTGTCAATTAATACCCGCGCATGGGTTTCTTTATCGTAGGTGGGGATCTGCGCCAGATAAGCCCGCAGAGAGGAGAAATAGGTCGACACCTGGTTGGCATTCATCGGGTAATCCGAATTAGCGTCCCGGAAGCTCGGATGAAACGACATCAGTATTTTCCATTTCTCCGGATGATAGAAATACAATCCGAAGCTTTCATACCGCTTCCACCATTTGGGTTCCGACAGGTAGTTGTTCAGATAAAGATCGATGACAGCGCCTTTCTGCGTTCCTTTGTCAAAATCGTCGCTGCTTTCCATGCGAAGCCGCAACCGGCGGTTCTCCTGGGTGATATGGCTGCTATTGAGTTGACTACGCAGCACCACAATGCGGAGCGTATCCAGAATAAGTCCTTTCCCGATAGTATTCAGCTCTTTCAGCCCTTCGTAGTGTACGCCTTCCTGCGCGGTAGAGGAGTCTTTATCAATAGAAATACGGTATTGCCTGTCTTTGCCGGACTGCTGCCCCATTACGCGGATACCAATTTTGGCGGTGTCTTTGATGATGGAGTCAGGCTTCATGCCAAAGGAGAACACTACTTTATCATACGCTATCACCTGCGTATAGTAGAGATAGTTATAGGCAAAGTAGATCTTGTCCTTTTCTGTATAGGTAAGGCCGGCATCTTTGGTACAGGAGGCACCCAATAACGCCAGCGCATATATGATCATCAGTTTTTTCATGTGCTTTGTTGATAGCGGTCAGAAAATCATTTACCGGTTCCCTGTTTCCAGTTCCTTATCAGGTATCGGGAATACGAAAATATTATTGGACGGTGGGATGTCCCCGGTGCCGGCAGTATTGCGGATGGCCTTATTCAGCCGTTTATAGGCAAAGAACAGCTGGCCCTCTCCCGGGAATTCACGGACGATCTCTTCAAAAATATTGTCCCGGGTGATGTAATGCCAGTCAGACACATTCCTGATACGGGAACGACGCAGATCATTGAGGTACTGCAGGGAGAGATTACGATCGGTATCATAATACGCCTCTGTTAAAATCAGGTACATCTCTGCCAGCTTGATCATCGGTACTTTAGGCATAAAGACATTGGCTTTGCCACGGGTGTATTTGGTCACCTTGTTACCGTCGAACCAGAGCTGATAACGGGCATCATCGGTATTGGAGCCATAGATGCCTGCGGCATCGCCGAAAGGCAGTTTCGCAAAAGTAGTGCTGGTGGGCGTAGTGATATCGAAATGTACTTCATTCGACAGTTCCGGAATGGTTTTGTTGCGCAGTGAAAAAATATGTTCATCGGAGAAAAGGATGTCTCTTTTGTTCTCGTCCACATCTACACTGGTTTTAAAATCGAGCAACCGGAATTTGCGGGAGTCCACCACTTCTTTGGCACAACGGATGGCATTGGCTTTATCGCCCTTTGCCATATACACGCGGGCCATCAGGGCTTTTACGGCATATTTGTTCATACGTGCCACATCCCTGTCTGCCACGTTTTTATCGGCCGACAAATACGGTACATTATTATTGATGGCATCCACTTCGTCCAGATTGGTCCATGCCGCTTCCAGATCAGCCATCACCAGCTGGTAACATTCCGCCAGCGTGTATACGGGTGGCAGCGCTACGCCGAACTGTTTGTTATAAGGAATGCCTTTAGCCTGATGATTGAATTTGATGTCTTCGCAGAACATGCGCATCAGGTCAAAGTGCAGGTAGGCGCGCAGGGCCAGCGCTTCGCCCAACACCTGTTTGCGGACATTCGGGCGCATCACGGCCCCATTTTTCTGCTCCCAGCGAACAATGTTATTGACAGCAGCGATGTTGCCATACATATCCGTCCAGATGGCATCTATTTGTCCGCGTACGGAAGCATCTTTATATTGATAATCACGGTAAGGCTTATACGATTCTGCAATACCGGTATAACTGTAATACTGTCCCAGTACATCCAGCATTTCGAAAGTCAGCTTGCGGCCGTAAAGATTCCGTTCCGCCATCTGATTATACGCGCCGGCGAGGGCATCTGTAAAACCCTGTTCCTTGCTAAACAGCTTGTTTTCATCCACCTGATTGATCAGATCTACATCGAGCCATTTTTTACACGATGAAAATATCAGCATCAGCATGCTCAGTATCAAAAGCCTGGATTTCATGTGTGAAGATTTAAAGGATGATAGAGATTTAGAAAGTGACATTGAACCCGCCATTATAAGTTTGTGCATAGGGATACATCGTTCCTCTTTCCGCCTTTACGGTAGACAGCCGGAACAGTTCCGTGGCAGAGCATTGCAGTCTTATTCTTTCAGCCCTCATTTTCTTAGACAGCACAGTAGGCAGGTCGTAAGTGAGCGAGAGGGAGGAAAGTGTCAACAGGTTATTATCCTGCACAAAACGGGAGGTCTGATAGGTAGGTGATTTATCATCGATCCGTTTGAACCTGGCAGTGCTGCCCGGCTGTTGCCAGCGGTCATACAATACTCTCCGGTCGGCATTATACAGCGGATCTGCGCCTTCCACGTTTGTTTTGAGCGTGGAGTTGAAGATCTTGCCACCTACACGATAGGAGAAGATGGCCAGCAGGTTGAAGCCTTTCCAGTTCAGGTTGGAGCTGAAAGTACCTTCTACCGTGGCGCGTGTGTCGCCTACTACTACTTTATCGCGGTAGTCGTAATCGAAAGTATATTCCCCATTGCGTTTAATATAGATCTCATTACCGGTGGCAGGGTCAATACCGGCAGAACGTACTACCATCAGCGCGCTCTGGGAGCGGCCTACTTCGTAGGTACGCAGCGGCTTCGGTCCTATCGCGTTGGAGTCTTTGTTGGCTTCGGCGTTCATCGCCTGCAGCGCGTTGGAGAGTTTCTGTATTTTATTCTGGTTGCTGATGGCGGCCAGTGTCACGCTCCAGTTGAAATTACGTTTGGCATCCCGGATCAGGTTCATACGCACCCGTACGTCCACGCCGCTGTTTTTCATCTGGCCCATGTTTTCCACATAGCTGGTAAAACCAGTGGAAGGCGCCACGTCGATCGGCAGCAGCAGGTTATCGGTCAGCTTAATATATCCGTCCACGTTAATCTGCAGGAAATTGCGGAACAGGGTCAGGTCACCTCCTACGTTGTAGGACAGGGTGTTCTGCCATCTCAGGGAGGAGTTGCCAAAACCCATGAGGCGGGCGCCGAGGCTGCCGTTATATTCGCTGTTCTGGCTGTAGCGATAAGCGGTGAGCGCCTGGCTGGATGAGAAGTTGACCGTACCGGTACTACCGGCAGAGGCACGTATTTTCAGCGTATTGGTATTGTGGCCCCAGAAACGTTCTTTGTTGACGTTCCAGGCCATCCCTACTGCCCAGAACGGCGCAAAGCGGGAGTCACGGCCAAACTTGCTGGAACCGTCTGCACGATAGGACGCGTCAATATAATAACGGCCATCGTATCCATAGTTGAGGTTACCGAAGAAACCGATCATTCTCGATTTATCGAATACACCGGAAGGTTTGGAGTTCTCTTTGAACTGAGCGGCATATTCCACAAAGGTCATGTTGTCATTGAGGAAGCCGGTGGCAGTAAAACCGCTGCCGCTCTTGAAGTTGGTGAGCACGTTGGCGCCCACGCCCACGTTGATCACATGTTTGTCCATCACCTTGTTGTAGGCCAGTGTCATGTTACCGTCCACATTCAGCATTTCGGTATTGAGGGCACGGTACTCTCCTTTCTTTTCCGGTTCCGGTACGGTGGCGTATTCGGAGGAGAAGGGAGAGCGGTAGTACTCAGATTTTTCGAGCTGTTTGGTCAGGCTGGCACGGCCTTGCAGGCGCAGCGCCGGGATGATCCGCCAGTCGATGCTGAAGTTGTCCTGTATGGCCACATATTTGGTAAAATCTTTCTGCGGCAGCGTGGCATTGATCAGCGGGTTATCGCGGCCACTGCTCAGTTTCAGGATGAAATCACCATTATCATCGTATATGCGGTCGTGTGGGTTTTCCTTCGCGAAAATATCGAAGGAGCCGTAGGGAGAGTTATTACCGACTACTTCATCCACAAAGAGATCGTTGCGTACCAGGAAGTCCTGGCCGATATCGTAGTTAAAGGTGATACCGATACCGTTCCGTTTACGGTCAGACCCTTTCATAACACCCTTGTCGTTGTCATTGCGCAGCGTGATACCGTAGCGGAAATTTTTATCGCCGCCTTCAAAGAAGAGGTTGTAACGCTGGTTGACGGAGGTCCGGAGAGGTTTGCTCAGCCAGTAGGTATTCACGCCTCTCAATACTTCTTTATATTTTTCATTGTATTTAATGTCGAGGTCCAACTGCGTATCGTAGTTTTTCAGCGGGTCTGTCCATTTGCCGGCGAGCTTTTCATACTGCAGTTTTTCCTGTGCGTTCATGAGGTTGTAATCCCGCAGGTCCGGTGCGGAGACGATGTAGTTGGCATTGAGTGAAACGCGTATCTCACCGGCTTTCGGGCGGATGGTACGGATCACGATCACACCGTTGGCGCCGCGGGAACCATACAATGCGGTAGCGGAGGCGTCTTTCAGGATGGTGATCGTTTCAATGCGGTTCATGTCCAGATCGTATATACGTTCGGCGCCTACTTCCACGCCATCGAGGATAAACAGCGGGCTGTTGGGATTGGTTTTACCATCATCTGCCGAGCCACGCAGGTCGAAGCTGTTTTCGCCACGGATAGTGATCTCCGGTACCCTGTTGGGGTCTGAGCCGAAATCGATGCTTTCTTTCAGCGACACGGCCGCGTCCAGCAGGGAGATCGTTTGCAATACGTTGGCGGTGCCTACCTGGCGGATTTCCTGGCCGCTGATAGTTCTTTCCGCGCCGGTAAAGGATTCACGGGATTTCACGAAGTAGCCGGTCACCACGTTTTCTTTCAGTTGACCAACGGCCTCCTGTAGTTTCACGGTGATGGCGAAAGGGCCAGCGGCTGTTTTCAGCAGGGCAGCCTGGCGATTGTCCACCGCAGCGGCCGTGTAGCCGTTACCGTTTTTAACAAGGCGCACTTCCATCGGTTCAAAGCCCATCATAGACACCACCAGCACCGCGTTGTCCGGAATGTTCTTCAGGGAGAAATGTCCGTGCGTGTTCGTCACAGCCCCCAGGGAACCGCCTTTGACTCTTACTGAAGCGCCGGGCAGCGGTGTGCCCTGGGCAGACAGGATGACGCCCCGCACAGAGTCGGGCGGCAGTGCTGCATCCGCAACCGGTACCGATATGGCGGAAGGAGCGGCTGTTTTCTCGGAGATAATAATGTTTTTACCCGCAATACGGAAAGTAAGCGGCTGGTCTTTGAGCACCAGTTGCAGGAAGTCGGCCACAGGCATATCCTGTACATTCAGCGAGGCTGCGCGGGCAGTCTCCAGCAAGGCGGCATTGCCGAATACCACGTATCCGGTCTGACTTTTTACGGCGTTGAATACCTTTTGAAGAGAGGCGTGCCGCTCAGAGAAAGAAACGGTCTGGGATAGGCCCGTTCCATGTACATGCAGCATGGCTACTGTCAATAGACAAATGGTTGATTTCATTGCGATCAGAATTTTGGCTACCGGCCGTCGCCTTCTGAACCGCCCTGGGGGCAGTCCACAGGCCCGGCTGCAATCGTAATTTTTTTGCATAAATTGCATTGATTTGGTTGAGAAATGATGACTCTTTGAAACAGTATGTCTGATCAGCCGGAATCTCCGGCCGGCAGTACTCCACTACTGCCGGCTTTCTTTTCCCTGCTTATTGGATCCTGGTTGTTGATATATAAATCAGGGCAGCACCACCATCCGGCTGGTGCCTTCCATTCTGATATGCACTTTTGAATCTTCCAGCGCTTTGACAATGTCTGTCAGGGGTAGACTACGACTCAGTTCCCCGAAGAAATGGATATCGGGTACCCCTTTTTCGTATACCACCTCCACGTTATACCAACGTGACAGCTCGTCCATGACCTCTTTCAGCGCCACGCCTTCGAAGTTGAAAATGCCATTTCTCCACGCCATGACATTTTCCGTATCTACTTTGGCCACGGCTATTTTACGGGCATCGCGCACGCGGGCCTGCTGTCCGGGCGACAGTACCACCGATGCGTCCGGGGCCGCTGCGGCAGCTACTCTCACCGCGCCGTGCAGCAGCGTTGTTTTTACACTACCGCCTTCCGGATAGGCGTTAACGTTAAAATGAGTGCCCAGCACCTGGATGGTGGCTTGTCCTGGTACGATTACCCGGAAAGGCGCCGTTGCCTGTTGTGCTGCTTCGAAATAAGCTTCGCCCGTCACTTCCACCACCCGCTCTTTTGCGAACATGGCAGGATAACGCAAGGTGGTGGCGGCATTGAGCCATACACGGGTACCGTCGGCCAGTACTACATGAAACTGTTTGCCACGCGGGGTGTGAATAACATTAAAGGCATTGGGATCGGCTTTCTTACCTGCACCGTTATACGAAAGTTGACCATCTTTAAAAGCGATGTCGGCGCCGCCGTCGGTGGCCACCGCTCCGTTCATCAGGCTGTCCAGCGAAATACGCCGGCCGTCGGCCAGGGTAAGCATGGCCCCCTCCGCCTCTTTTTTGGGCCTAGCAACAGGGATTGATTTTTTGGCTGTCACCGGCACGACAACATGCGGGCGCCATAACCACCACGCCCCTACGGCCACCACAATGGCCACTGCTGCTGCGATGGCGATAGCACGGCGCAGCGGGAAAGAACGGCGTACAACCGTGGGCGTGCCCAATATCGCCTGCAACACGGCAGCAGAAGCGGCAGCAGGCATCATGTCTTTTTCTCCCCGGCTATAACTCTCCAGTATCAATGCTTTCAGCGGTTCTTCCAGAGAAGGGTCGGCCATCAGCGTAAACAGCTCTTCTTTCTCCTCCGGAGAAATAGTTTTACGGTAATACTGGTCAAATAAGTATAGGAGCCGTTCGTGCATAGGTCTTTGGTCGGTTTATCTATAAAGACAACCGCAAAGTGGTCAACTGGTGAGTGGGGTGAAAAATATTTTTCAGAAAAGAAGAAAAAAGAGAGCGGAGAGCTTTCGGTAAGGAGCGCAATAGGCCCGCACAGCCCTTACAGCAGCGTCAAAGTGGCTTTTTACGGTATGGGGAGAGATACCCATTTTTTCCGCCACCTCAGCTTTCGTCAGCTCTTCTTCCCGGATAAGCAGGTACACCTGCTTCTGCTGCGGTGGCAACTGATCAATGGCCTGCTGCAATACCTGCATAAACTCCCGGGCGTTGGCAGCGGCCTCGGGGGAAACGGCAGGCTGACCGTCGGCGCCAGGCCACAGGCCTGTCCGCTCCCGTTCGCGCAACAATCGCTTCAGGGCATTAAAAGTAAAATTGCGGGCAATGGTAAAAATATAGGCTTCGAGGTTATCGATGGCAGGCAGCTCTTGCCGGATGGTCCATACTTTCATAAACACGTCCTGCACGATCTCCTCCGCTTCCATGGCCGATTCGGTGACACGGTAGGCAGTGGTGTACACCCGATCGCGGTACCGGAGAAACAGCTGCGTAAATGCAGTCTGGTCCCCCTGGGCCACCAGGGCCGGGATGGTCGCGTTATGTGTACTGGTTGGTTCCAATAAATGTTGATAAGAAGCCGCTAAAGTAGCGCAAAAAAGCAAATTACGCAAGCCATGATCAGGCAACGGCCCCTTTCACCGCTGGTTTACGGAATACAGTGGGACTGACACCATGGTGTTTTCTGAATACCCTGTTGAGATGACTTTCGTCGGTAAAACCAAATTCGTCGGCAATCTGCCCTATCGTGAGCACACTGTTGAGCAGCCGCTGTTCCACCAGCTTAATGCGGTACTGGCTGATATACTGTTGCAGCCCTACGCCGGTAAACTTCTTAAAGTATTCGCTCACATAGTTGGCCGAGAGATGAAAGCTGGCGGCCAGAAAATCCATTTTTAACTGGTCCGGTTCTCCGATATGGGTATGTATATGCACCAGCATCCTGTTGATCAGCGGCTCTTCCGCTGTATTGCCAGCGCTTTCACGGCTGCTGTCGGCCACATTGCGGGCCAGTATATTGAGCAGCAGCGAAATGAAATGCTGCATATTCTCCTGATAATGCTCTTTCTGCTGATCGTGTTCTTCGATCATGCTCTGTATCAGCTGTCCGATAATACGATGATCTCCGGGATCAGTGATCTGGATACACTGAAAACGGTTGTGCTGAAAGAAAATATGTTCCAGTTGTTTTAACCACCGGAGCGCACGCTCCTGGTCTTGTGCCTGTTTATACTGGGAGATAAATATCTCCGAGAAACGTATCGAGCAGAAACGGGTAGGCATTTCGCTGTGAAATCCCCTGCAATCCAACGGCGTAAAAAGAAAGGTATCGCCCTGGGAAAAAGTCAGTTTGTTCCTGTTCACCTCCCGGGAACCGCTGCCCTCCAATATATGCACGATCTCAAAAAAGTGATATACCAGTGGTCTTTTCTCCCACTGCTCCTCTGCTGACACCTGTAAATCGAACGGCCGGTACAGTAATTTTTCCATACCTGTAAATATACAGAATAAACCCGTGTATATACCTCGGCCACCAGTGCCCTCCTTCCTAATTTTGACATATCAATAAAACAAAAAACGATATCAACATGAACAACGATACCATTACAACGACAGCCATCATCACCGGTCAACAACAATATTTTACGACTGCCGACGGCGTACGTATTGCCTGGCAGCTGGACGGAGCGGAAGACAAACCAGTAGTCGTACTGTCCAATTCCATCGCCACGGATTATCATATGTGGGATGCACAGATAGCGGCTTTCACACCGCATTTCAGGGTACTGCGCTTCGACACCAGAGGCAACGGCGCTTCCGGTTCACCAGCCGGCGACTACTCCCTGAATCGTATGTCCCTCGACGTTATCGAACTGCTGGACCACCTCGGGATCGACCGCGTTCATTTCATCGGCCTGTCGCTCGGCGGCTTTATTGCCCAGTACATCGCTACGCACATGCCGGAAAGAATCGACAAACTGATACTGACCCATACCGCAGCACATCTTGGTCCGATGGAAGGATTCAATAACAACATCAAAACCCTGCGGGAACATGCTGATATGGCGCCATTTGAACAGATGTTTATCCGTAACTGGTTCCCCGAAAGGATGATCACCGCCAACGATGCCCGGATACAGCCTTTCCGTAAAGTGATACTGGACATGTCACCCACCGGGCTGGCAGGCTCCTTCGCCGCCGTACGCGACGGTGATCTCCGCAAAACAGCCGCGCTCATTCCCCACCATACCCTGGTCATCGGCGGCGAATACGATACCGTTACCTTACCGGAACACAGCTCCTACCTCGCGGATACCATTCCGGATGCGCAGCTGGTCATGCTCCCTGCGGTACACCTCTCCAATGTGGAGCTGACAGAAGATTTCAACCGTATCGTTCTTGGGTTCCTGCAATAGATATCCACACAACATGCTCTTAAACTTTACATGGTCCATTCAATTGAATGGACCATGCAATTTTTATTTAAATTGCAGCCGTTAATCCACTTTTAACTTTTAGTATAATACCTATGACAAAAAGATTGTTAATCGCATGCGGTGTAGCTATGACGTTTTTCGCATGTAAAAAAGAAGACAACGCAGCCACCGCTCCCTCCTATGCAACCAAAGTTGCTGTTCAGTTTAATGTAAGTAACTTCGCCAGCCAGATAGAACCGATGGATGGTAAAAATGTACGTAAGGCTGCTGTTTCCAATAGTAAAGATGCTTCGCTGACAACCGTAAGTGATCTTTATTATGTCATCGTAGGCACAACGCCCGGTTTTCATATTGTAAAGAGTGTCCACCAAACCTCCGACGCGCTGGACTTCGGTGTAATTAAAGATTCCCTGGACCAGGGATCTTATTATATTGCCGTTACCGGTACCGCTCAGCCTTTCCCCTCTGAGACACCCGCAGGCGCTTTCCCGGAGATATTCTCTACCCGTGTGGATTTCACCGTTGGCAGCACCCCAGGCGCTCCACTGGCATTGACCCTTCAGAGAAGGGTTGGCTTACTCGAAGTAAATGTACTGGATGCCACACCCGCCGACGAGGTAAAAGTATTTTTCAGCTATGAAGCAACCTCCTTCGACAAAACCCGGACAGTAGCCGGAGGTGACAGGAATACTCCGATGCCTGTTGCAGCAAAGAGTGCCACCAAATTCAGCGATTTTATTCTGAACGATCTTAATACGCCCACGGTAACCATTGAATACAAAAACAGAGCTACAGGGGCCACAGAAAGAAAATTCGTTGTTACAAAAATAAAAGCTAATAACAAAACAACGGTCACCGGCACATTGTATTCTCCGGACAACAGAAATGAGTTTAAGGTAATGGTCAATAACGCCTGGGGCGCTAATCCAACAGATACCAATTTTTAGTCTGCCGGCTGCTCAGCAACCGGAATAAATTATCCTGTCAAACTTTTCAATGGTTGCCGGCAAAACCGGCAACCATTTTTTATTACAGGCAATTGTAATAACTTTCACGCCTAATATGGAAACACCACTGATTGATCAGGACCTGTTACTGGAACGCTTCGACGGCAAAGGCGGATGGACTTTCATCCGTCTTCCGGACGTCCCCAAAGGCCAGCAGGGCTACTTTGGCATGCGGAAGGTACAGGGCTTCATTGATCAATATGAACTGCCCCCCTGCAACCTGATGCCTTTCAAAAAAGGCGTCATGATGTTGCCGGTAAAAGCCGCTATCCGCAAACAAATAAAAAAAGAAGCCGGTGACCGGGTGAGATTGATACTATATTCCGTAGGGCCACAAAGCAAAGAAATCATCCCGGGCGACTTCATGGAATGTCTGCGCGACGAACCTGCCGCGCTGCGTAACTTCCAGGCCATGCCGCCGGCAGACCAGGAAAAATGTCTGCAATGGCTGATGGAGGTGAGTGTGCCCGATGCCCGGATTCAACGCATGGCAGACGCGATCAACCATCTCGCAGAAGGCAGAAGTTATCTCGGAACAAAAATTAAATAATCATAGTTATGCAGGCTTCATTTCACCTTCAGGACGTTACCCATGCTCATCGGGCAGACCCAAGACATTTTCTTATTCCTTCTGCGGAAGAAATTGACCGTCTGCAAACCGGCGAACTTGTGAGATTGTTTTTTGTGCTCGATTTTGACACAAGCGATGGTTGCCGTGCCGAACGGATGTGGGTGAAAATCACCGGCCGTGAGGGCGACCAGTTTCACGGATACCTGACCAATAAACCTGCCTATATTAACGATCTTCAACCAGGGGACACCATCTATTTTCATCGGAACAACATCGCTTCTATACTGATAAAAGTCCCATTCGATGAAAATAAAAAAGCCATCATCACCCTGCGGGCGTTACAAAACCGTGAAATCAACTGGCTTTTCCGCGACAAACCACATAACGAGCAAGACTGCGGCTGGCAATTTTTTTATGGTGATGAAGATAATACTTACCTCAACGACCATCGCAACGCGGTGATCCTCCCTCTCAACAAAATACTGGAGATGGAACCCCGGTTGGAAAAAGCTATGGCTTCCGGACATCAGGCTTTTGAATGGGATGAAGAAGCCATGGATTACACCGCAGTAAAGGACTGGCAAACCCCTAGTTAACCGTAAACCAATACACTCCCGATCCGGCGGTATTGCCCGCCGCATCTTTGGTGGTAACACTCCAATAGTATTTTTGCCCACTGCTCACAGGCACCATGTCCAGGAACATATCTTTTACATCGTTTTTATACACCGGCGGATTGGCATCGGTACCAAAGCACACCGTATAACCGGCAATATCATTGTCGGCATCACTCCCCTGCCATTGCAGTTTCACGCTGCCGGCCGCCGCGCCGATTTTCTGTGCAAAAAGCGGCGCGGTGATATTAGCCGGGAAAGGTGCGTAACTGGTACTCCCCTGACCGGCATTGTAAAACTTCCAGGTGTCGCTGGTGGCCGTCTCCTTACTCTTCGATGATTTGGACACCACCCGCCAGGCATACGGCGCACTACGCAGCAGCGTAGCCGTAGCTTTGTTAGTAGTGGCTGTCACCATCATACTATCGGCGGTTTGCAGGTTACGGATGTACAGTTCATAACTATCTGTATTATCCGCGGCTTTCCAGCTAAACTCAATCATACTTTCCGCTTCCGACACTACCTTCCCATTAGTACAGGCTTCATCCTTTGCCGGAAAAACCAATACAGCCTTGCCCGGTAGAGGTACAGTCGGGGTATCATCTTTACCGCAACCCAGTACCAGCAACAGACCACCGCCTATCAAATATCGTTTCATGTGTCATTTTTTGAGGAGTTTAAAAGTTTGTTCCCGCTGGTCTCCATTCAGTTTCAGCATATACATGCCGTTGCCGATGTCTCCCGGCTCTATCGTTATCGCACCCGATTGCTGTGTATATACCCTGGAATAGACTATTTTACCATTGGCGTCATACAACGTCACCACCGCTCTGGATACGGGTTTATTGCCCAAACTGATCACCAATGACTCACTAAACGGATTAGGGTACACGGTGGCATCACCTTCCCTGGTGATGTGTTTGACAATAGTTCCCTGACAGGGCTTGTCTGTGGAAACGACGATGGTATTCATCCCATTGCGGAGCTCAGGTGTTATTTCACCAGCTTGTGTGGTTTGCAAGCGGCCGTTCACCTCCACATGGTATACGTCGCCACCGGAAAGCATTAACCGCGTTTTACCATCCGCCTCGCTGGTCACCATGGCTACGGAGAGGGCTGCCGGCTCTTTGATCACAGTGGTGAAACATTGCGGTGGCCGTTGCGGGTCCTGGGTAGTAAGGCAGATATTGTACGTCCCGGCAGCCAGTCCTTCCACGGTGAGGGAGCGGGTGAAAGTATACGTAGCGTCCTTACCGTTTCCGGACAGGGTGGCCACATAATCGTCAGCTACCTTTGCACTCACGTTGATAGCGCCGTTGGCAGACCCCCGGCAGCTGGCGCCGGTATTGGTAATGATGAAGCTATTGGCAGGCAGTGGTGACAAAGTATCTTCTCCCATATCATATTGGAACAACGCTCCACCCAAAGTGAGATAAAACCGCCCGCCCTGGCTATAGGTAGTCCCCATTTCCCCTGAGACGCGGGTGAAAGAGGTCTTGTTATCCGTATAATACCGGCTTTTATTATTCAAAAAAAGCGCTTTCCCATAATTTCCCAGCAAGTCCGGTCTGCTATCGGTACTGAAAAAGCTCAGCCGCCGGAGTGTATCAGCCGGAGTGCGTTGCCATACCTGCGCGGCGCCCATATTGTCTTTAATACCGAAAAGAATATAGCGGTCACGAAGAAAATACTTACTGGTATTATCGTAGGGGCTTACAGCGCGGGTCTGCTGTCCGTCGTAGAAATAAATGGAGTCCTTTGTTCTGTCAGCCGAATACCGGGCGTATATAATATCGTTGCTGTCCACCACCTGCCCCAAGGCGCCATAAATACCATTTGCCTGCGTCAGCTGCTCTGTTGTCTGGCTGGCAATGGAATAGCGGAATATCTCGAGTCCCTTGTTGGGGTCCAGCTTGTCTACGTAGACCACTACCCCCTGCCGGTTGAGCGTATAGCTAAATACATCTTTGCCAATGAAGGTGGTCGTCAGTGTAGTCAGGTCCGTTATTCCCAACCGGTGGTCTGAGGCCGTCCACAGTACATAATTTCCTTCGCTGACCGGCGAACCGGAAGCTCTCAAATGCAGCGGTTCGGAAATATTGAACAACCTGCCGTTGCGGTAAATATAAAAATGAAAATAGTCGTCCCAGGCGTCAATGTTATAATTGATGATGAATGCCGCTCCCCCCTCGCAAAGAATACCTCTCACAATACCCATCTCCTTTAGTTTCGTACTGTCAATAGGTATGCGCTTCACGCTGGAATCACGCATATCTGTCACATAGTACTTTTTCTTCGTATAGGCTTCATCGGTATCCACTGTCAACAAACGGGTATCCCTGAAACCCATAATAATACCCGGTACTGCAAATTGTGGCTTCAGATGAGGGCTGTTATCCACGTAGACGTAACTTCCGGTCCCTGTCTGTAGCCCGGAACTGTCTATCGCGTACACTGAAATAAGGGACTTGGTGGCGCCCGGTTCTGCCGGAGCTGAAAAAAAAGTATCTATCGCGTTAACAAATTCAGTAGTGCCCCACCAGCCGGTAACCGTTCCTTTACAGTTGGCACTTCCCGGATCATTAACCTGTGCTTTTACCTTTACTTTCGCTCCCCAGCCGCTATTATTCACCGGCGCTTCCAGCACCACATTGGGAGGCGTGTTGTGTATAAATACTTGTGTATCGGTTTGCCGGTTGCCCAGTATGTCTTCTGCTACAACCGTTAACGGCAAGGGCCCCTGTGGCAGCCCAACGGGGGAAAGTGAATTACGATAATCCTTATTATACTGATCATAGAGCAGTTCGACGGTACGTCCCGCCAGGTCTGCCGTCACCGATTTTACCGCATAGGTGGAAGTAACAACTGCCGTCAGATGAACTTCATTGTTGATATAAGGGAAGACTTTAACAGTCATTGTAATCTGCGCCCCTGCGGTCAACGGCAGGGCAAACAACAGCAACAGCACGGTCTTTTGAAAGATCGTCAGAATGGTTTTCATGGGTTCGCTGATATGGTCAATAAGATATGGTCGAATTAAAAGTAAGTATTAATTACAGGTATTACAACATCGTATTAAAAAATGCGATGATTATCCGGTATAGGGGATTCCTTACCATTTTTTATCAATCGTGGGAAATATCTCTGTTATTCATCTGTTTGCGCATGTCTTCGAGAATTTTATTCGCCTCGTCATAACGCGCATTGACGATCGGCAAAGTTTTCCTGACATAGGAACTGATAGCGGTATCCTTGGTATTGGTATATTGTGCCAGTCTTTCAGCAGTTCGTTTTTGTTCATGTACCATGCGTTTGATATAAGCGCGGTCCATATCCTCCCGGTTGCTCAACAGTCCTATTTCATCCTGATCATCGCGGCTCAGCTCCGGCGCCAGCGTCATCCCTTCCTGGTGGGCAATCTCCTGCAGTTGCAGGGTGGAAGCGGTACGTTCCTTCACAATGTCGGCGCCAAACTTCTTCACCCGTTCGTCTTTCGCTTTTTGCGAGGCCAGTTCACCCAGTTTGATTTCTTTCAGATCAGACGCTGCCATACGAGCCAGAAAACCCCGCTCATCCACCGGCTCGGTATTTTCATGGGTGGCGACGGTACTGTCATGACTTCCCTCCTGCCCCGGCTTATGCTGTTGGCCGCAAGCCATCAGCGCTATGGCCAGCACAGGGATACAAAGTTTTTTCATGATCATCATTTTAGGGAAAAGCCTCAATTGCAGTGCCAGTTGTAGCAAGGTCTGTCATCTCCCTGTTATTTGCGGAGCAGGCGATTGTTAACAATTTTCTCCAGCACTTCTTCCTTCTGATATTTACTGATAGGCACCTGGAAAGACGCCACATGGAGGATATTTCCTTCGATGGCCCCGATATGTTGCATGTTAACGACGTACGATTTATGCGGTTGTATAAACTGCTGTGCCGGCAGCATCTCCACCACTGATTTCAGGGTGGCATGGGCCAAAATTTTCCTATCGGTCGTATATACGGCCACGTAGTTTTCCAATGCTTCTACAAACAGGATATCCTGATACAATACCTTCTCCAGTTTTTTTTCAGACCGGATGAAAAAATAGGGAGACACCGTTGTCTGCTGCGCAGCGAAATAATCATACGCTTTGTTCGCCGCCTTCAGAAACCGCTCAAAGGAAATAGGCTTCAGCAAATAGTCCAGCACATCCAGTTCAAAGCCCTGCATAGCGTACCGCTCATAGGCGGTGGTAAAAATCACCTTCGGCGGTTGTGGGTAATTTTTCAAAAACTCAATACCGGAAATATAAGGCATCTCAATATCCAGCAGCAACAGATCTACCGGTTGTTGTTTCAACACGGTGTTTAACTGCACCGCGTCTTCACACACCGCCACCACCTCCAGAAATCCTGTCCGTGCTGCATATCCCATGATGCCTTTGGCGGCCAGCGGTTCATCATCCGTGATGACACAACGTATCGTTACCGGGTTCATGTTATAAATTGATTTTTAATTCCGCTACAAATTGTTGTTCTTTTATCCCCGCTGAAAAGTGATGCCTGTCCGGATACAGCAGTTCCAGCCGCCGTTGCAGGTTCTCCAGCCCGATACCTTTTTCCCGCACTACCGGTATTCCTTCGATCTCCGGCTCCACGGCAGGAATAGAGTTCCGTATATGAAAATAAATATCCGTACCCTGTTTGCACAATTCCAGCTGTAACAGATACTCTCCACCAATGTATTTAAATGCATTTTCCACCAGCGGAAGAAACAGCAACGGATATACTTTTTCATCCTGCAAATGCTCGTCAAAGTGCAGCTGTAGCCGCAAACGGGGCGACGAACGTATTTGCTGCAGATCTATAAAACGTTGCATGTATTGTATTTCCTGATGAATGTTGACCATCTCCTGCTGATCATACAACTGGTAGCGCAGCAAATCCGCAAACTGCTCCACCGTTTTTTTGGCGGCCACCACATCATCGTCCATCTGAAAATAAATGGTGTTCAGCGCGTTGAACAGGAAGTGCGGATGATACTGCGCCCGCAGGAATTTTAATTCTGTTTCCAGTTTATCATTGGTAATTTTTTCCAACTGCAACTTGTTTTGAATGTACGCCTGTAAATAGGCACTGCTCCTTTTTACCCCATAATAAATAAACGCCAAAAACAGGGGGACGGTGTTGATTTCTGCCAGATCGAACCACTGCAGCCCGTTGTCTGTCAACGCTACCATCGGTGTCATGAAGAGGTTCTGCACCAGGAGGTTGAGCAGGAACACACCCCACAACTCCTTCGCGATCCGGCCGGTGGAAAAATGATCGTACCCCCGCCGGTCATAGTAGGCGATCAACCGGTTACAAGCCCAGATGAACAGATATCCCATGCCCATCGCGAAACTCATTTCTATGCCGTTCAACCCCCAGGAGCGCTGCCAAAACTCCATGCCTGTCACACTGTCTGTCAGCAGGCGGATGAAGAAATACGCCGTTAGCCCATATAACGCGGGGAATATATATTTCATGAAAAATTTCATGTCGCAGGTACGGTCTGTGGTTGTAAAGATGGTTCGTCTATTGTCTCCGTTTTGGGCTGCCGGCGCGCAGCCGGCTTCATCCCAAACACAAAGCGCATCGGCGCGTAAGGACGGATAAACAAATGAAAGATACTCATACTTATCATGAAAGTAAGCACCACGGTAAAAATATATTTCAGTCCGATATCTTCCTGTAAGGGCGCCAGATAATAAGTCAATATCACGATCACCGTCTGATGCAGGATGTAAAACGGATACACCGCCTCGTTGGCATACCCCAGCACCCTGCTTTTCCGGTTCAGGTACCGTTTGCCATACCCTACAGCGGCAAACACCCACATCCAGGCACTGACCACCGCCAGCGCGGTATAACTCCATCCTGCCATCCCCTGCCAGCCATGCATAGGCTCCAGCTTGTTCCACCGGAAATAATTGATAACAATGATAGTGACAAAAGCTACTGCGAAAGAAGTGCGGCGGTTACGCTCCAGGCTGTCCATCAGCAAAGGATTGGCGATACACACGAAACCGGCCACCAGGTACAGCATCCAATAAGGGAAATAGGCATAGTCATGGATCAGATCACCGGTCTGCCAATACATACGGGACAAAAACGCGTGAGAAATCACACTGGGTATCATCAACACGTATATCCATTTGCCGGATGCCAGCACATTGAGTTTTTGCAGCCATTTTTTCCCTGCGGGAGATGACCACCATACAAACAAAGGCGCACACAGGATATCATACGCCAGCAGATAACAGATAAACCAGAGATGATGCCAGCTCATATTACCCTTAGGATAGACGCCGGTGCGGAACATCTCCGCATAAAAATGCCAGAAATTGCCGTGATAACCCTGTGTAACCCGCTCCAGGTAAACCTGCGGCGGCACGATCACCAGTATCCCCAGCAGCAGCGGCACAAACAGCCGGCGGAACCGTAACCCCAGGAATCCACTGCCACTCCGGCTTTGCAGCATATAATAGCTTACCGTCCCGGAAATAAAAAACAGTAGTGGCATCCGGAACCGGTGAAGAAAATCATTCATTTCCAGCAACACATGGCTGGTAGCGTTATTTTTGATATGCCATCCCCATTCGGCCACATAGGGCATGGCGGAATGGAAAAACAGCACCCCGGCTATGGCAATGATCCGCAGCCAGTCCAGATAAGTTTGTCGGGAAGAGGTTTGCATAAATATCAATTTTACACAAACCTACCCGCTGGCAGGACCCTGGTAAAAGATATTTGACATGTGGACAGTTTGGGGCGGTCAACAGACAAAAACAACCTCAGCTGCCGGAGCGGGCAGTGGCAAATACCTGCACAAATCGGAGCATTTCCTCCAGCAGAAACCCTCTGCGGCTATCGAGGTGCCATTTCAGGTCTCCCTGCTGCACAATCTGCAACCAGTAATGAGGAGGGCTTTCCCTCATATTTTTTCCCATCATCCCATCATATTTCCGTACCTCTACCACGGTACCGGCTATATCAAAATAACGCTGCCGCCGCCGGAAATACTGCACATATATTACCTTTATCCGGTCGCCTTCTACGCTCAGCACCGTCGTAAAACGACTGAAGACGAAGAGGATACAAACACCCGTGAGTATCAATACAGGAAATAGGAAATCATCGCCGGCGTTATCAAATATAGAAAACACCGACACCACTACAGGCGGCACCAATAACAATATCCAGGAAACGAGTTTATTGGCCCAATATACGTCCCGGGACCAGGAAGATTCAATGACGGCAGGTTCTTTCATGATACATCGTATAGGGGTATCCGTGAATTTACGGAAATTAGCGTCATGTTGCCATTTGTTATTTCAGTTCATTCCGTGTAAATTACCCTCAATTAAGCTATCCTATACCATGAATGACTTGCAGAAAGTGACCGACCTGCACGCGGCCGGAGCTATTATCAGACACCTGTCACCCTTTGCCAGCCTGACTTCACACGAAAATGGCTTTGAGTTGCCCGCTTCCATCCTCCAACAATGGGTGAAACCCTACTATATGAATGTCGGTTCCGGGAATGATGAATGGATCGAACCTTTCTACCAGGTTAAATCATTGATTACACACGACTTGACAACTTTATTACTGGGAGATGTAAATTGGCAGACAAGGAAAGTAGGCGCTTATTTTGCCGCAGTAAATCAATACACCGATCTGGAAGATATGATTGGTACCCATTTCCTGAAAAGTGAACTCAGTTGTGTAGGCAGCATGTATACCCTGGTACTGGCCAGCTTCAACAGCAGCAAAAGTGTAACCTACCTCGACAAATACCTGCACTATTACCTGAAAAGACCTGAGCTTCATGTAGATCAGCAAGCCGCCATGGAAGCCTCCCTCTACCTGGATGCCATCAACGGCACCGACCATACCAGCCGGCATTTCCCGCATTGGGAAAAACTCCGCCAGCAATGGATGCATGCTTTCGGTCTTTCCCTGCAATACCTCGAAGAACAACTGGCCGTCATCAAAAACCTGCGAAACTAACATCATGAAATATACCGTCCTAACACTAGTCCTCGTATTACTGGGTTTCGCCGCAGTACAGGCACAATACCGTCCTTCTTTCCCGGATGAAAACGGGCTGAAGGTAAAAGAAGACTACGCCAAATATGAGCCAACCATGGTGGCAGCAGCCGAATGGCTCATGGAAACAGACCTCGACAAACAACCGGATGTACGGGCTGCCACTAACCAATTCGTCGTTCGCTGGCTAACCGGCTCTCCCAATGTGACCATCACATTTGAAAAACCCCATATCAAACTAATGGATGGTAATCCCATGCTACTACCGGTATATATGGCCAACTATTCCAGTTACTGCATCCGCCAGCAATCATACAAAGACCCGCTCGAACCTACCAAAGCCGGGCTGACCGCCATCGCCAAAGTATACCGTAAAGGCATCGCCATCAAAAAGAACAAAGCACTCGATAAACTCGCTGAAGCCATTGATCAGGGCCAGCTCGATACCTATATCAGCAAAAATCCGGGCCTGCTTCCCCGATAACACATGCATTTTATAACGCGGTTTTTTATTTTTACCGGATGGTTTTTACCATCCAGATAAAATAAGATCCCGTTATGAAAACAGTTTTTCTAACACTAATGGCCGCCAGCTGGCTCTGCTCCGCCTTTGCCGGCAGCGTCAACATCGCTGACCGGGGCGCTAAAGGAGATGGCCACACAGACAATACCGCCATCATCCAACAGGCTATCCGCGACTGCCGACAGGGCACTCTTATCATCCCTGCCGGCAACTATCTCACCGGACCGCTCACCCTGTCATCCGATATCCGTATCTATCTTGAATTGGGTGCTACCCTCACCGGTATCGCCGACATGGCCCGTTATCCTAAGTCCGCCGGTGGCAGCGCTCCGGCGCTCCTCTACGCCTCAGACGCGTCCCATATCACGCTCTGCGGCGAAGGTACCATCGACGGCCAGGGCGACCATCCCAATTTCCAGCTGGGCGACGATAGTAAGACCGGCGCCATCCGCCCCATGCTGCTGCATTTTGAACGCTGCCAGCATATTGAGGTCAAAGACCTGCATATCCGCAACGCTGCCTACTGGGTGCAGAAGTACGAACAGTGCAACGATGTAAGCCTCCGCGGCCTGAAAGTATACAGCCACGGCAACTTCAACAACGACGGCATCGATATCAGCGGCAGCGCCAATGTCATCATCGCCGATTGCAACATCGATACCGATGATGATGCCCTCTGCCTCAAAAGTGAAGTCAACGCCTCCTGTGAAAACATTGTAATCAGCAACTGTCTCCTGCGCAGCAACTGTAACGCGCTTAAATTTGGTACCGGCTCCTTCAGCAGCTTTAAAAACATTACGGTCAATAACATCGCTATTCATAAAGCATCCGAAGAAAACCGCCGCCACTGGAAGAAAAATTTTCCCTGGATGGGCATCACCGCTGATACCAGCGTCATCGCCGGTATTGCACTGGAAGTGGTAGACGGCGGTAGCATGGACCAGGTCATTATTTCAGGCGTGACCATGCAGGATGTCCAAACACCTGTTTTCATCCGCCTCGGCGACCGTAAAAAAGGTCCGGGTAATACCGTCAGCTCCCTTAAAAACATTATCATCAGCCATATCATCGCGCGCAGCGTCAGCCGGCTCACCTCCTGTATCTCGGGTATCCCCGGCCATCCGGTGGAAAACGTGAGCATCAGCCATGTCCGTATCATAGCGCCGGGTGGCACGCCCGCCGGCTATGCTACGGCCGTTCCGGAAAATATAACCGCTTATCCGGAAAACCGGATGTTTGGGGCTGTCTTACCGGCAGCAGCATTTTATGTGCGGCATGCGAAAAACATCTCTTTCGATGATGTACAGGTACAAACGCTGGAACCCGATGCCAGGCCAGCTTTCCTGCTTAACGATGTTACCGGCTTTGAAACAATCCGCTGCCGCCTTAATAGCACTGCCGCCAACGTCATCCATCCATCACACTGAAAACTGAATCGCTATCATAACATGATCAACACATGCTGCAAATGGCTCACCGGAGCCTTCCTGGGCATCGCCCTTTATACCGGTAACGTACAGGCACAGGCCCCCGCGTGGGATAGCACCCATCGCCCCGGCAAATACAAAGAACTTGTCGCCAGGTTCAACGCCGAAAAAATCACCCGGAAAAACTTCGTATTTCTGGGCAACAGCATCACTGCCGGCACCGATTGGGCTAAACTATTATCATTACCTAATGCAGTCAACAGAGGTATTTCAGGTGATATCACCTTTGGGGTACTGGAACGGCTCAACGAAGTAATTGCCGGCAAGCCCGCTAAAGTATTTGTCCTGATCGGCATCAATGACGTATCCCGGAATATCCCCGACAGCGTGATCCTGCGTAACTATCAAACCATCATCAGCCGTATCCGGAAAGGATCGAAGAAAACACAGATCTATTTTTATACGTTGCTGCCGGTAAACGCGGCTTTCAACAAATTCAAAAACCATTACGGTAAGGACGAACATATTCTTTGGCTGAACGATCAGATCAGACAACTGAAAGGCAACCATGTTACCATTATCGATCTCTATCCGCATTTTCTGGATGCTGATAAACACCTGCGGGCCGAACTAACGATGGACGGTCTTCACCTCAAACCAGAAGGTTATGCCGTATGGGCCGACGTGCTGCAGAAAGGTGGTTATCTCCATTGATTGATTTTCAAAACATACGGATTGCGGGATAAATAATCATCCCGCAGTTCATCTTTCTGCTGATGGTATCATTGTTTTAATGTAAATTAGGCCTCATAATTTTTTGCTCCTTTCTTTTATATACCTGCAACCGTCCTCATTGAATTAACAAACGAATGATGAAAACACTTTACCTAGCCGGCCTGTTGTTAGGCTGCACCGCCGGCGACGCCTTATGCCAGCAAACCGATACCGTTGCCACGCAGGCACAGCATGCCTTTCAGGAAGCTGCTATCGCTACCAAAAAACAACAACGCCTCTGGGGCATAGACCTCTACGGGCCGATGTTGCTCGTGAATCCGGCCACCCGGGAATTGTACGCCAATATGCCCGACAGCTCCGGGAAACTACAGAAACAGGGCGCTGTATACACGGGAAAACTGCCTTCCAAAATCAATATCGCCAACACGTCGCTGTATTGGGAAGGCCGCAGCTGGGCCATGGTACAGCTCCCGCTGCCCACAGACAAAGACGACAGGATCAATCTGATCGCTCATGAGTTGTTTCACCGGGCACAACCCACCCTGCATTTCAACACTACCGATCCGACCAACAACCACCTCGACAAAAAAGACGGCCGTATTTACCTGCGGCTGGAACTGGCAGCATTACAACAGGCCCTTGCCGCCACGACTCCGGCAGCAAGGCAGCAACATCTGTTGCATGCCATGACGTTCCGGCATTACCGTTATGAATTGTATCCCGGTGCTGACACTACCGAAAATGCCCTCGAACTCCATGAAGGGATGGCAGAATTCACCGGTATGATGGTTTGCAACCGCGATAAAGCTACGGCCATCAAACATTTTGATAAATCGTTGTACGATTTCGTGCACTACTACCCTACTTTCGTACGGTCGTTTGCGTATCAGACCATACCCATGTATGGCTATATGCTTTCACAGGCTAAACCCGGATGGAACCGGCAACTGAACAGCCAGTCAAAACTGACGCCGCTGATCGTACAGGCGTTTAAGTTAGCAATACCGGCCGATGTAAAATCTGCTGCCGCCACCTATGCACGGGAGTATGAAGGAGACGCTGTGGCACTGGAAGAAGCCGCCCGCGAGAAAAGAATACAGGAACAAATTGCCGCCTATACGCAATTATTCATCAAACAGGCGCATACCGAACTGCGGCTCGAAAAAATGAATATTTCTTTCAACCCCGGTAATATCGTGCCGATAGATGGTTACGGTACCGTCTACCCTACCATGCGCATCTCCGATGCCTGGGGTATTCTTACCGTAACAGAAGGCGCCCTGATGAGCACCCAATGGGACAAGGTCTCCGTTGGCCTGCCACAAAATATCAGCGACCAGCTGGTCACCGGTCAGGGCTGGAAACTGGAACTGAACAAAGGATATCTCCTGGAAAAAAATGCTGCCGGCAACTATGCACTGAAAAAACAATAATACCCTACAAACGGCGCCCATGGCTGGCGCCGTAATTTTTACCCAAATAAAAGATATTTTAGTCCTTTATTATAGGAAGAATACTTACTTTTGTCCTGCATCCTGATAACAGTTGCCAACGCGACGAGTAATTAAGGACAAAAAAGTATTTATTTATATGGAAACAAAGAAAGATATCTCCACACTCGCCGATATACAACGTATGGTAGACAGTTTTTACACCACGGTCCGCGAAGACGAGCTACTGGGGCCTATCTTCAACCATCTCATACAAGACCGCTGGCCGGAGCACCTTGAAAAAATGTACCGTTTCTGGGACACCATACTACTGGACAGCCACACCTATCACGGTGCGCCCTTCCATCCGCATGCCACCATGCCGGTCAACACGCTCCATTTCACCCGTTGGGTACAGCTGTTTCGCGCCACGGTCAACGGTCTCTTCGAAGGCCCCAAAGCGGAAGAAGCCTGCTGGCGCGGCGAAAAAATGGCGCAGATGTTCCTCTCCAAAATCGAATATTATCAGGGCCAGCCTCCGCTGCGTTAGCGAATACCGGCCCGTATACCTATAAAACAGCTTTAAGATGGAAATCAATGAAAACACCATCGTTGGACAACTGGTAGCCGCCGACTACCGCACTGCCGACGTGTTCCGCCAGCATGGCATCGACTTCTGCTGCAAAGGCAACAAACCGATCAGTGATGTTTGCCGCGAGAAAAAACTGGAGATCGCACCCATCCTCCACGCTCTCGAAAAGATATCAGCGGTGCCCGCCTGTACGTTGCAGGACTTCAACACCATGCCGTTAGATCAGCTGGCAGATCATATCGTCCGCAAACACCATGCATATGTACGCGAGAAAATACCCGTACTGCAACAGTACCTGCGCAAGGTATGCCAGGTACATGGTGAACCCCATCAGGAATTATGGCAGATAGCAGCCCTCTTCACCGCTACCTCCGCGGAGCTGTCCAACCACCTCAACAAAGAAGAGCTGATCCTGTTTCCCCGCATACGGGAAATTGCCCGCAAAAAGGCTGCCGGCGAATACCTGGAAGATCATAGCATCAGCGCCGTAGAAAAGCCGATCAGCGCTATGATGGATGAACATGATCATGAAGGCGACCGGTTCCGCAGAATAGCTGACCTCAGCAACAACTTCACACCACCGGAAGACGCCTGCAATACCTATCGCGTCACCTATGCCCTCCTAAAAGAATTTCAGGACGATCTGCATCAACACATCCATCTGGAAAATAACATTCTCTTTCCCCGTACTATCAGCACCGAAAAAACACTGACCGGCAGCAGCTGCCGGCTGTAACACAGGAATGGCCGGCAAAGCTTCCGGGGGGTAGCTCTGACCGGCCATTTATCCAATTCTCACGATGGATCCGTTCTAATTATTTATCTATTCGTTATCGGATTTAGTCGTGGCCATGCCCATGACCGTTACCACGGCCTCTGTTGCCATTGCCATTACCGTTACCCCGTCCCTGATCATTGTCGTTCCCTCGCCCACGGCCATTGCCGTTATTTCCCTTGCCATACATCGGATGGCCTTTTACCACATAATATTTGCTGTCTCTGCTGTCGCGGATGATATCCTGTTTGCCATACCAGCCCGGTCCTTTGTAACGGGCATAACGGCCACGGTATACATCCGGGTGCAACCACGGCTGAGGCTCATTCACCACCACCTTATAACCCCTGTACACGTCAAAATGATATCTCGGCGGCAAAGTAGGCGCAAAACGCCAGCTGTTACCGTTTAAATAAACATACTGTCCGCGGGGAATATCATAATACACATCAATGTCCGGGAAATAATAATACTGCGCATAATCATACCCTACCGGACCCCATACCGGCTGATTGCCGATATTCACATTTACATTCAGTCTTACCTGTGCCTGTAAAGGTTGAACAAACAATAAAACACTGATAATCAATAAAGCAAGAAATGATAGCTTTTTCATGATTCGCGTGATTTTATCCAGGTAAAAACAAAGGTAGTGCCAGTTTGAAAATGCCTAATTTCACCACGATGGACCAACAAAAGATATTGACTGACTTTATCACTTATTACTGCGACTTGCCTGACAAAGACCTTGAAACCGTGCTCCGACATTTTACTTTCAGGGAAGTGGCTGCCAACACGATCATCCTAAAACGAGGTCAACTTTGTGATACGCTTTCGGTAGTCATAAAAGGGTTATTTAGATTGTATGCTGTAGACGACACAGGCGATGAAACCACCACCTGGCTTGTATTTGAAGATACGCTCGTTATGGAACCCGCCAGTTTTCTCACCCGACAACCCAGCCGTTATTATTTGCAGGCACTGGAAAATTCGGTCACAGCCGGTATCTCCTATGATGCGCTGCAGGTACTTTACCGCACCATCCCCGGATTTGAGGCGTTCGGTCGTAAACTAATGGAGGAAGTACTGGTAGGCACCATGTGCCGGGCCACCTCCCTACTGCTGGACAGCCCGCAGGAAAGATATAACCGGCTGCTGCGCCACGCTTCCTACCTGCAACGGGTACCACTTAAATACCTCGCCTCTTTTATCGGCGTCACGCCTTCTTCGCTCAGCAGAATGCGGCGCCGTATGCAAAGTTGAGCTGGCATTAATTGTCCTGAGACAATTAATACAGATAACTATCAAAGGAATTTTGCACTAACAAAATTCTTTTATCATGTCTGCCTTAACAGCACTTATCACTGGCGCCAACCGTGGCCTTGGACTGGAAACTGCACGCCAGTTGCTCAAAAAAAACGTACAGGTGATCCTATCCTGCCGCGATTCTGCCAAAGGCCTGGCTGCCGTAGCGCAACTACGCGAAGTCTCTCCGCATATCAACTTCCTGCCACTGGACATCACCCATCCCGAACAGGTTTCCGCTGCTGTTGATAAAATAACACAACAATACGGGCACCTCGATATCCTGATCAATAACGCCGCTATCACACATGCAGGAGCTACACCGCCAACGGCGGAACGAATGACTAATACCATTCTGCAAACAAACGTGGAAGACGTAAAGGCGGTCTTTGAGGTAAACGTGTGGGGCACCCTGCAACTCACACAAGCCTTGCTTCCTCTGCTACGGAAAAGTCCGGCCGGCCGTATCATCAACCTGAGCAGCGAATTAGGCAGCATCCAGCTACAGGCTGATACCAGCTCGCCTATTTATCACGTTAAAAAATTCGCTTACAATAGTTCAAAAACAATGGTTAACCTCCTGACTGTCTATTTGCAGGAAGCCCTGCGGGATACTAACGTTCGCGCCTACACGATCAGCCCCGGATGGGTAAAAACGGACATGGGTACTGCTGCCGCCTTCCTTGAAATACCCGAAGGGGCAGGGATTATTGTGCAGGCCGCACTGGAAGATGTTCCCACCAGTCGGTTCTTTACCCATCAATGGCAGGAGATACCCTGGTAATAGTGAAGAAATATTCGCGATGGCGTTGTATTTTGTATACATGAAATTCCACGCCACCAGTCTGTTAATTGGCCTGTTGTTATGCAGCCTCGCTATTACGGCACAACCACCGGCCTTCCGGGTCATCGCTTTTTTTACCGCAGCGGAAGATGCCGCTCATATCAGCTTTGTCCGGGAAGCCAACCAGTGGTTTCCACAAATGGCAGCCCGTTATCATTTCGTGTACGACACTACCAGCAACTGGCAGCAACTGAACCAATCATTCCTTTCCCGTTACCAGGTGGTATTGTTTCTGGACACAAGGCCTGAAGGACCGGCGCAGCGACAGGCCTTTCAACGGTATATGGAAAATGGTGGCGCCTGGATAGGCTTTCATTTCGCTGCCTTCGCGCTAACGCCTTCTGCCGTACCGCAAAACTGGGACTGGTACCACTATACTTTCCTCGGCTCCGGTTCCTACGTCAGCAATACCTGGCGGCCCACCGCAGCGGTGCTGCAGGTGGAAAACCGGCAGCACCCCACTACCCGCGGCCTCCCGGAAAGGTTCCGCACCGCCCCCAACGAATGGTACCGCTGGAGCGGTGACCTCCGGCAAAATCGGAACATCACGGTACTGGCCTCTGTACACAGCAGCAGTTTTCCGCTGGGCACCGGCCCCAAGCCCAGTGAAATATGGCACAGCGGGGATTATCCCGTTGTATGGACCAACCGCAAATACCGCATGGTGTACTTCAATATGGGGCATAACGATATGGACTATGAACACGGTACCCAACAAACGCTATCGCATACCTTCAGTAGCCCCGTTCAGAATCAAATGATACTACAGGCGTTGTGGTGGCTGGGCACCCGCAGGGATACCCTGATTACGCTCTGAGGTCGCTGACATTCTTCCTCATTTTGTTGCCGGGCACGGACAAACGTACCCGCAAATTGCCTTTAAATACCGTCTAACAGGAAAGGCATTCGCTTTGCAGTGAAAATTTTAACAAACTTTTGTCCTGACATGCAGACGTATCCGCAGATTCTCATAGCCGATGATGACCCCGAAGATGTATTTATCATGGAAATGATGTGTAAGGAGCTCGCTTTTACTGAACACATCCATTTTGTCCAGGATGGGGTAACGGCCCTCGAATACCTGGACACATTGCTTGAAAAGCCCCTCCCTTCCCTGATTGTCCTCGATCTGAACATGCCGCGCCTAACAGGCACGCAAACACTGGAGCTGCTCAAACAACATCCACGCTACCATTGTATCCGGGTTATCATTTATTCTACGTTTCTCAATGAAATACAGAAACAACAATGTATCAACCTCGGAGCCGAAGCTTTCGTTATCAAGCCGGACACCTATGAAGAAGGATTAGAGATCATGCAACAATTCCATGATTGCAGCCTCGGCAATTACTCCTTCCCCATAGCCAGCTGATCAGCTAAGCTTAAACTGCCTGCGGAAAGCAGACGGATTGATGCCCCGGTGTTTCCTGAACAACCGTGTAAGATGGCTTTCATCTGTGAAACTCAGCTCAACGGCAATTTCGTTGATACGACGATCGCTGTGTTTTAAACGGGTCTCCACCAACTTCAACTTGTAATGCATAATGTAATCCTGCAGATTCTCCCCTGTATGTTTTTTGAAATAACGCCCCAGATAACTCAGCGAAATATGGAAATGTTTAGCGATGACCGCCGCTCTTAAAGCCTGCGGCGAATAGATATGCTCCTGTATATAACCGATGATGTTCAGCACAGGCGCGGCCGTGTGGTCTCCTATCTGCGCCGGTAGCTTCATCGCTATATTGCGGGCCACCACGGCAATCAGGGTATTGACCAACTGCCGCACCACTTCGTTGTGGTATAACGGTTGGGTCGCCTGTTCCTGCATCAGTCCGGCTACCAGCGCGGGCAATAGCTGCTTGTCCGGCTCATGGTACACGATACAGCCAGGCCGGTGACTGGCATGCTCCAGAATAAATTCCATCCGGCGCGTCCATTCCTGCGTGTATAACAACGCTGTATCCTGATTTTGCAGATATATTTTATTAAACCGGAGAAAGAAAAAATGAGTCTTTTCTTCTACCTCCAGCAAATGTTTGTCTTCCGGGGTCACCAGAAACAAATACCCTTTACGATAGGCAAACTGATTGTTGTTGATAAACTGCTGTCCGCTCCCCTCCACAATATATACCAGCTCAAAAAAGTTGTGCCCGTGCTCCACCTGTGGACAGCTGTCTGTGATGACTTCCACAATCTCAAAGGGTTGATGAATGTTCTCCTTTGCCATGGTACCCCCGGTTTGTTACAAAATGTTACAAAAAAATAGAAAAATAGTACAATAAAACAACCAGTCAAATTGTACAATTTTACGTCATCAAATTTACCCTAACAACAAAACATAAACAAATGAAAGTATTGATTGTACTGGCGCATCCGGAACCGCGCTCCCTCAATGCCTCCCTGAAAAACGCCGCTATAGAGATATTACAACGGCATGGTCATGAAGTAGTGGAAACAGACCTTTACCAACAGCAATGGGAAGCCGCCGCAGACCGGCAGGACTTCCCTGCACTGCCTGCTGAGGAACGGCTTATCTATAGCGCCGCCTCCAAAAAAGCCTTTCTGGAAAACCAGCAATCCCCGGATATCACGGCAGAACAAGAGAAAATAAAATGGGCAGATGTGATCTTATTGCAGTTTCCCCTGTGGTGGTTTGGTATGCCGGCTATCCTCAAAGGCTGGATAGACCGTACTTTTACCAACGGCTTTGGCTACGGCACCGGCGGTCGCTATGGCAACGGCACCCTCAAAGGCAAAAAAGTAATGCTCATGATCACCGCCGGCGCTTCCGCAGCGCCCCTGGGCCCTCACGGCATCCATGGCGATATCATGGACCTCATGTTCCCTGTACACCATGGCGTATTCTGGTACGCAGGCGCGGCACCGCTGCCACCGTTTGTGGTCAACAGTGCCAATCACATATCAGCGGAACGGTTCGCCACCATTCTGCAAGACCTGGAACAGCGGCTGGTGGATATCCCTCACACCGCTCCTATCCCTTATAGGATGGGTAAACAGGATTATGATGAACAGGAAGTATTGCAATCTCACTTTGTCACAAGCGGCAAAAGCGGCTTTGCCTTACACCTGCTGGATTAACGGGAGCGTTCCAAAAGCGCATCCAGCCCTATTCTGCCGCTGCCGTACACCAGCAGGGTAAACAACATGAGGATATAGTAGAGGGGAATTTCGAAGCCGTTATCGCCGGCTTCAAAGCCGTTGGCCCAGTGCACCGTGATGATGGCCACCACCATACTGAACATCAACGGCAACGTGATATATCGTACCCAAAGGCCCAGCGTCAGCAGGACCACGCCCGCCGATTCTGTAATGGCCACCACGTAGGCACTGACATAAGGCATAGGAATGTGCAACTGGCCAAACCAGTCGCCAATGCCATGGATATCCTGCCACTTCAGTCGTGCCGGATGGTAGTAACCATAAGCCAGCACCAGCCGAAGCAACAATAGCGGAATGTCTCTGAGCGCCGATAGCCGGCGTGCGTAAGAAGCGTAAGCGCGCATGGTTTCAGGGTTGAAAGCCCAACACAAATTGTTGGCGTTGCATATCGACTAAGAAAGCGACGGTATCATTTTCCAGTTCAGCCGTTACCGTTATACCCAGTTGTGGCGCATATTCCAGTATATCCTTCACCGTTATACCTGCCGCCAGCTGCTCTGTCACAAAAGCCAGCCACGGCGACAAGCCGGTAAACTGCACATGGCCACTCACCGGCTCCCGGTGCAGCAGCACAAACCATGCGCCCTGCTCCTTTAACAACCGGGCACGTCTGGCTTCCCGGTGAACGGGGTATTTGAAAGAAAGTAACCGGTATTCAGGATTCAGTACCAGCGGAGTTTCCATCCAGCTGCCGGTGGAAGTGAAAGCAGCCGGGGCTACATCTTCCATATTAAACACTTCGATCTCTGCCCATTCAAAAGCCAGCAGATCGCTCAGATACGGGATATCATACCCTTCATCCCAGTTGTTCTCCACGGCATACGTGTAAAACTCCAGGGGAAGCTTCCATACCTGATGGGACGTACAGGCATGATGCGCGAAAAAGTTCCGGACCATACGGTCCCACTTCCGCGCCGGAATATTGGCGCAGGTCACCGGATAAGCACTTTCCATGGTATCTTTTACCATATGGAAAATAGCGTGGCGATAATGCGCCAGCCTGTCTTTGGCCACACCGGGGATAGCAGTGTTCACGCCGGTACGCAGGTGTTGGGCAAACCGCTGCTGTAACTGGCGGCTGTCAGGCAACGAGCTCATGTTGTTTCCATTGTTGATGACAGATAGATTTCAGCCGGGTCAGTTCTTTCTGAAGGTCCTGCATCTGCGGGATGTTAAAATCACGCTCCAGCAAAACAGGTACCGGCCGTATCTGCCGGATGGTCCATTCAAACAGTTCGTATACCGGATCAGCGATGGGATGCCCGTGCGTATCCAGGATCATATCAGGAGATACCTGCTCATGCCCCGCCATATGGATGTAGGCCACCCTGTCCAGCGGCAATTGTGCAATGAAAGCTTTGGCATCGTACTGATGATTGAAGGCGTTGACGTAAATGTTGTTCACATCCAGCAGCAGCTGACAGCCGGAGCGTTGCACCACCTCGTTGATGAAGTCGGCCTCACTCATTTCCGGCGCCACCGGCGTGTAGTAGGAAATGATTTCCATGGCCAGCGGCCGCTGCAGATACTCCTGCACCTGCTGTATGCGCGTGGCCATATGCCGCGCGGCATCCATCCGGAAAGGCATGGGCAGCAGGTCGTACAGGTGCGCATTGTCACATTTGGAATAACTCAGGTGTTCAGAATAAATACGTACGTTATATTCCTCCAGAAAGGACTTCACATAACGCAGAAAATCCTTGTCCGGCTCTTCGGGGCTACCGAGTGACAAGGAAAGGCCGTGGCATAACACCGGGTACTTTTCCAATACCCGATGCAATATTTTTTTCCAGTAACCGCCGATATTCATCCAGTTCTCCGGCGCAAACTCAATAAAGTCGGGCGTGATCAGCGTCCCACTGATCATCTCTTCCGCAAATTCGCGGCGAAAGCCTAGTCCTACCATGATGGTGCATTTGTGATGACAGGAAAAACAGAAAGGCCGGCCCTGCTTTGTTCCGGCCTCTCCTGTGGGAAAGATTACTGACCGGATTTGGTCGTATCGGACTTGTGTTTGCCGCCTGCCTTTTTACCTTTTTTGGGGGCGCCCACACATTTGCCTTCAGCGCATTTGCCCTGCGCGCATTTGTGTTCTTTGGATTTGGCAGCAGAGGAGTCTTTGGAGCAGGCCAACTCTACAGTGTTAACAGAAGAGGCGGTGCCGGTCAACACGCTTCTGACAGCGGCGCCGGAGCCCAGATTGGTGTAACTCACCGGGTTGGCATTGGTTTGCAGGGCAGTCAGGCCCAGGATAGCGCTGGCTACGAGCGAGCCGGAAAAGAGCACTTTTTTGCTGATTGATTTGTTTTCCATTTTTCGTGAATTTTTAAAACTGAGTGAAAAAGCTAAAGGTAATAAAGGACCAGTAACGTGTTTCCGTTATATCGAAAAGGGGTATCTATTTGAAAAATGCCGGTGCCGGCCTGTGCCATGGCCGGTTCGTATAGCCTTACTGTATAGAAAAGATGATGAGAAACGCGGAAAAGTACTCCTCAATTACTGCACCAGTTTTATGGGAACCGGCCACTTTTCCGTTTGCCTGTAGAAAGCTTACGGAAAATTAAATGTTTTAGTTTTCCACAACAGGCAAATAATTGTTATCTAATTTATCCTATTTTTGGCCTGAACGCAATTGCGCGATTAAAAATGGCCCATGAAAGATAAGATGCCCCCTGTAACCTCTGTTTATTTTATTGCTTTGCTGAAGGCTTACTTGCGCGGAACTAAAACTAAACAGGAAGTCCTACAGGACCTGTACGGAGAAATAAACCTACAACCTGCCGACCTGGATGGGTCGGGCGAAGATGTGACCCGCCTTCTGCTGAGGACTGCCACGGCCATGCACGAAGATTACTATCAGCAAATAGTGGGCGCCCTTACACAGGCTACCGACTCCACGCCTACCCGGGAAGGCGTTATACATCAGCTGGAAGCACTGCTGTCTGGCAACAGCACCCCGGCAGATCTCCTGCAATGGGCCACCTGGCATAATGATCCGGGAGAAGATAATGGCATCAGCTACTTTGATGATCTGGCGGTAGACTATTTCTGTACACAGCTGCTGCCCAATCCACCGGAACCACTCACCTCCGCGCATTATACGCAGGCACTGAAAATATTCAGGAACCCGGTCCATGACCAGCTGAAAGATAAAGTGGCGCTGGTACTGCTGTTTGAAAAGGAAAGACAAAGATTTCTGTTCTATGTGGGCGATTATATACAAGGGCACACTGCTCCCGAACAGCTGGATGTATACCTGCTGAATAAATTCGGTATGGACCACTACTCTTTCCCCTATATGACGACGCTCGCCAATATGATGTATGACCCGTCTAAACTGCCGGCACTGCTGAAAGTAGCTGCCAACAGCCCTGAATAGACTATTTCTTCAATACCGTATTCCGGACCCGGCTCAGCGACTCACGGGACGTGCCCAGGTAGGCGGCTATCTGATGTTGTGGAATACGTTGCTCAAACCAGGCATAGGTGCGCAGGAACTCCTGATAACGCTCTTCCAGCGGCTTCTGCAGAAACAACACCCGGCGTTGCAGGGCTATAAATGCCTGCTGCATGACGATACGCCAGTAGACATTCATTTGAGGCAGATCAGTAAATAACTGCTGCTGGCTCTCAAGGTCCAGTTGTAATACTTCGCTGTCTTCCAGCGCATCAATGTGGTAGATGGAGGGGGTACCGGTATGCATACTGTAGGGGTCAGAAATCCACCAGTCTTCAAACGCAAACTGGATCACATGTTCCCGGCCATCTTCCGCTGTCTCGTATTGGCGCAGGCAACCTTTTATCACAAAGTATTCTGAGCGGCACACCTCCCCTTCTTCCAGCAACAGCTCTTTCCGCCGCAATTTCCGGTGCCGGAAATAAGCGGGCAATAAGGCTGTTTCATCGTCCGACAGGGAGATGTGCCGGCTGAAATTTTGAAGCAGTAACGGATGCATAACCAATGGCATTCATGACTGCATAGTTACAATTTTTTAGGTTTCCTGCCTCAGGGCACAAACCCCAGCTGCCGCATCAGGCTCAATTCGTCGGTCACCCGCCAGTGCGCTACAATCTGGCCGTTACTGATTTTTTCAATGTTGATCTGGTTCACCTCCACCTTTTTGCCGGTAGGCGGCAGCTGGAACAGGCTGTCCTGCTGGGTGCCTGTCATCACCACCCGCGCCACCACCATACTATCGCTGGCGATGAGGTCTTTTATTTCAAAATGCAGATCAGGGAAGGCTCTCCGGAAAGCGGCGATGATAGGTTTCAGTCCTCCGGGGCCACGTGGCGGGTTGGGTGTGCTGGGCGTGTGATTAATATACTGCGGCGCCAACAGGCTGTCGAGCACCTCCAGCTTCCCCTGGTTCCAGGCTTCGCCGAAGTAGCGCCGGACGATATTCTTATGTTGTTCCCCTGAAGACGGGGACGAAGGCGAAGGGTTACAGGCCACTGTGGCCAGTATCATACAAACTGCCGGTAATATCTGCCGGTAGAAAAAGTTGACAATCATAAAAGGAGTTTATGTCTGTCAAAGCTCCTACCGGTAAAATCCTCAAACAATGATATATGTTACCATTTTTCAAGGAAGAATGACGAATGAAGGACTCCCTTATAGAGCGGCTACTTACTATAAAGAACCCTTCATTCGTCATTCGTCATTCGTAATTCTAACTGACCATCAGGCTGCAACCGCGCAGGGCGGAGTTATCGAGGCGTCCCAGCACCTCAAAACGGCCGTCGGCGTGGATTTTACCGATATCTTCAGTAGCAATGAACGCACAGGAGTAGATATTGGCCAGGTCAATGACATTCATGACGCCTGAACCTTTGCCGGCGGTGAGCTGAAACGGATCGTTCTCATCACGCAGCAGCACTTTCATCCAGGCAGGGGTTTCAAAGTAGCCCTGCCCGCGGGAATATGCCTGCGACAACAGTTCAGTCATGCCATATTCTGCATGGACTACGGTAACGCCTAACCTTTCTTTCAGGTAGGCATGTACCTCCTCACGGGTCCATTCTTCGCGACGGCCTTTCATGCCGCCTGTTTCCATGACGATGGTGTGTTGCAGTTCCAGGGTGTATTTCTCCGCAAAATCGAGCAGACCGAAAGTAACGCCGATCAACAGCACTTTCTGTCCACGCGCTTCCAGCCATTGTAGCTGCTGATACAGCTTATCATGTTCGTACAGGTAAAAACCGCTTTCCTCATGGCCGCTGCGGACGATCATTTCCTGTACCATGCATACCAGCGAAGAGTGTTGCCGTTCCAGATAGGAAGGCAGCAACCCTACCACCACATAATCGGTCACCGGTCCATAGAACTGCTCAAAAGCAGTCATAAAGCTACGGGTATAGACAGCAGCGTCTTTCACCAGATGCCGGCTGTTGATGGTTTGGGTGGTGCCGCTGCTTTCAAATACCAGCTGCGGCTCAAACTGTCCGCATACCACCTGGTGCGACTTAAAAAACTGGATGGGCAGATAAGGGATCTCCAGGATGCTGCTCACCTGACGGGGCTGTATCCGCAGGGCATCCGTATAAGCCCTGTAAAGCGCATTCTCCTGGTACTGATAGTGAAACAATTCCAGGGCGGCGGTTTCCAGCTCATCTGGCTGCAGGGAAAATATATAATCGGGCGAAACTACGCGCATGTATATCGGTCTTTAAAGATCACAAAGGTAGGGAGAAGAATAAATTTAGCCAGCAAGTAACAAATGTTGGCAAAAAAACGTTTTTCGTTGGAGAGACAGAGATAGCCGAATATTTGTATATTTCCTAAATTAATGTAGGTTTGTTTTATGAAGAAAATTCTCTATTTGCTCCTGGCCGCGGGTTTGCTCTATGCTTGTAAAAAAGATAAGATCGGCTCCAAACCATTGTTATCCTTTAAAAGCTATCAACCAGACAGCATCACCCCGGATACCAAACAGTTTATTCTCACCATGCGGGTAGAGGACGGAGACGGAGATATTGAGGACAGCATCGGCGTAGGGATGCTCAAAGACAGCGAACAAGCCATCAATAAAGATACCATCTGGACATTCTTTAAAATGCCAAAAATCGGGCAAAACAGGGGCAATAGCGTAAAAGCCGATGTGATTATGCCTTTCGGGGAGATCGACTTTGCAGCAGCGTATAACCCGGCGCCCGGCGACAGCGCACATTATGTTGTTTTCCTGCGCGATAATTCCGGTAACATCAGCGACACCATCGCTACGCCAAAATTTCCATTCCGCCGGAACAGATAGTCTTTCAAAAACATTACATTTACAACCGCAGGGATTCCTTAAAAGGAATCCTTTATTTTTTGGAACAGATTTATCACTCATTTTCCGCATATGAATAAGATCGAGGAATTACAGTCGAAGATTAAAGAGGCCATGTTAGGTGGTGGAGAAGTAAGGATCGCTTCCCAGCATAAAAAAGGTAAACTGACCGCCCGCGAACGGCTTCAGCTGCTGTTGGATGAAGGTTCTTTTGAAGAGCTGGACATGCTGGTACATAACCGTAACCGTGGCATCACCACCGACCAAGAGCAGTTTCCCGGCGATGGCGTGGTAACCGGCTATGGTACGATCAACGGCAGGCTTACTTATGTCTTTTCGCAGGATTTCACGGTATATGGCGGCAGCCTCTCCGAACCACATGCCCGCAAAATATGCAAGATCATGGACCTCGCCATGCAGAACGGTGCTCCGGTAGTGGGCCTGAACGACAGTGGCGGCGCCCGTATACAGGAAGGTGTGGTGAGCCTCGGCGGCTATGCCGATATCTTCTACCGCAACACCCGCGCTTCCGGCGTTATTCCACAGATATCCGCCATCATGGGCCCCTGCGCCGGCGGTGCTGTATATTCCCCCGCCATCACCGATTTTATCATGATGGTGGAAAACACCTCCTACATGTTCGTGACCGGCCCTAACGTGGTAAAAACGGTGACCCATGAAGAAGTAACCTCAGAGGAACTGGGCGGCGCCCAAACGCATGCCACCAAAAGCGGCGTGACTCACTTCGCCTGCGCCAACGAGGTGGAATGTATCCAAAACATCAAAACACTGCTGAGCTATATCCCGCAAAACTGCGAGGAAACAGCGCCCGTATATCCGTACGAGCCGGGCAACGAGCTGCGGGAAGCCCTCAATACACTGATCCCCGCCAGCCCCAACCAGCCTTACGATATGAAAGAAGTGATCGCCCATCTGACAGATGCCGACAGCTTCTTCGAAGTACATAAGGACTTTGCCGACAATATCATCGTTGGTTTCGCCCGCATCGGCGGCAGAAGCATCGGCATTGTGGCCAATCAACCTGCTGTACTGGCCGGCGTGCTCGACATCCACGCCTCCGTTAAAGGCGCCCGCTTTACCCGCTTCTGCGATGCCTTTAACGTACCACTGCTGGTACTGGTAGATGTGCCCGGCTTCCTGCCCGGTACCGATCAGGAATGGAACGGTATCATCACCAACGGCGCTAAGTTGCTGTACGCCCTCTGTGAAGCTACCGTGCCCAAGATCACCGTTACCACCCGCAAAGCTTATGGCGGCGCCTACTGCGTGATGAACTCCAAACATATCGGGGCCGACCTCAACTACGCTTTCCCACAGGCTGAAATAGCCGTGATGGGCGCTAAAGGAGCCGTGGAAATCATCTATAAAAAAGAAATTGATACCGCTCCGGACCCGGAAGTACGTACCAACGAACTGGTGGCCGACTATACCGAACGATTTGCCAACCCTTACCTGGCAGCCGAAAAAGGATATATCGATGAAGTCATCATGCCGCAACAAGCCCGCGCCAAACTCATCAAAGGCTTCAAAATGCTGGAAAATAAAGTGGTGAACATGCCGAGAAAAAAACACGGTAACATACCTTTGTAGTCAATTACGAATGACGAATTACGAATTACGGATTTTAACGTAAAGGGTAATCCCCATTCGTAATTCGTCATTCGTAACTTGTAATTGATGAGGTCCATCTTTAATTTCATCCTCTTTACATCGGTATACATTGCCTTGTGCGCCCTGCTGATGATATGGCAAACCAATCAGCTACTGGGCCTGCATTATCCGCAACCCACCTTCTACCTCTTCGTCTTCTTCTCTACCATTTGCAGCTATAACTTTCACTGGTACCTGACGCCCAGCTCCTATTCCTCTTCGGAAAGACTACAATGGAGCGACCGTTACCGGGACCTGATGCTGATGCTTTGTGGCGTTGGACTGGCCGGCGCAGCGTTCTACTTCTGGCCGCTACGCAGCCACTGGCTGGTACTCAGCGGCGGTGCCCTCCTCACCTTTCTCTATTCAGCCCCCAAAGTGCCCTATAAACCATTCACCTGGCTGCGTCGGATAGCTATCGGAAAAACGCTGTTCCTTACCGCCGTATGGACTTACGTGACCACGCTGCTGCCTGCGTTTGTGGCCAATCAGGGCCTCTCCTGGCCACTGGTGCTCTTCACCCTGCATCGCTTCCTGCTGATATATGCTATCTGCATCCTGTTCGATTTCCGGGACATAGAATCAGACAAAAAAGAAGGCATCCGCAGCCTGATCACCTATCTCGACTATAAAAGCCTCAACCGGCTTTATTATATGACCCTGTTGCTCTCCGCCGTGAGCGCAGCAATGCTGGGCCGCTACACCACCATCCCCGTGATAGTCACCCTGCTGGCGCCGGTTGTCATGACCGGTCTGCTCACCAAAAAAGCACACCACAACCCGTCTGACTACCTGTTCTACTTCGGACTGGACGGCCTCATGGCCCTCTCCGCACTTCTCCATCTGGTGCTGGTCAGCCTGTTCCCATAAAGAGGCCTTTGTCATAATGGGTAATTTGCTACATTTGTCCGATCTCAAAAAGCTATACTATTATGTCCAAAAAACAGAAATCCATACTCACGAAGGAATCACTGGCATTCCTTAAAGACTATCTGAATAATCCCTCTCCCACCGGTTTTGAGAAAGAAGGACAAAAGCTGTGGCTTAAATATCTGACACCATATATTGACGAACACCAGGTAGACGCCTATGGCTCTGTGGTAGGTATCATCAATCCCAAAGCCCCTTTCAAAGTGGTGATTGAAGCCCATGCGGATGAAATTTCCTGGTTTGTCAACTATATCTCTCCGGAAGGATTGATCTACGTGATCCGCAATGGCGGCTCCGACCAGCAGATTGCGCCATCCATGCGCGTGAATATCCATACCGAGAAAGGCATTGTGAAAGCCGTATTCGGCTGGCCCGCCATTCATACCCGCCTGCGCAGCGGCGATGGCAAAGAGCCACAACCCAAAGTGGAGAACATCTTCCTGGATTGCGGCGCACGCTCCCGCAAAGAAGTAGAAGACCTGGGCATCCACGTAGGATGTGTTTGTACTTTTAATGATGGTTTTGAGGAACTGAACTATGACTACTTCATCTGCCGCGCTATCGACAACCGTATCGGTGGTTTCATGATCGCGGAGGTAGCCCGCCTGCTGAAAGAGAAAAAACAGGAACTGCCTTTCGGTCTGTATATCGTAAATGCCGTACAGGAAGAAGTAGGCCTGCGGGGCGCTGAAATGATCGCCAAACGGATCAAACCCGATGTGGCCATCATTACCGATGTTACCCACGACACCACTACCCCGATGATCAACAAAAACATCGAAGGGGAAATCAAATGCGGTGGTGGTCCCAGCATTACCTACGGTCCCGCTGTACACAACATCCTGCGCGACCTGATCATCAAGACCGCTAAAAAGAACGATATCCCGTACCAGCTGCACGCCGTAAGCCGCGCCACCGGTACAGATACCGACGCTTTTGCCTATTCCAATGACGGTACGCCCTCTGCGCTGATCAGCCTGCCGCTGCGCTATATGCACACCACCGTGGAAATGGTAAAACGTGACGACGTCGAAAATACCATTCAGCTGATCTACCAGACCTTACTGCAGATCACGCCGAAAACAAACTTTAAATACCTCTAAAACAATTACGAATGAGGAATGACGAATGAAGGGCTTACTATAAAGCATAAGTTCTACACTACTGCTTCATAGTAAGCCCTTCATTCGTCATTCGTCATTCGTAATTTGTAATTGACTAACGGAAGTAGTCTGCCGCCCTGCGTACTTTCTCCACCCACATACCGGAAGAAGGCAACTCCACATACTCGCTCAATCCCACTTTACTGGCTCCCGGCGCCCAATCGTAAGTATAACCCATGCGTGTCCACGGATAATGATAATCCGTAGCGGCGATCAACGGACGATAATAGGCAAAAATGATATAGTTGTTAAACCAGGTGGTATAATCCGCCGATACGCCGCTTACCAGCGTATAGCCGGTAGTGGTAGTGTTGATGGCCGGATTGCCCGCCGGCCGGTATAGCCGTTCTGCTTTCACCCATACTTCTGCAATGTGCGTATTGCTCTTGGCATTCACGGGCGGCAGGCCAAGCAGTTGACAGATACGCTGAACAGTATCAGACCCCGGCTTAAAGTCCTGCCCGATGCGGGTTTTCATCTGTTTGGGGATGAACAGCCAGGCCTCGCCCCAGGTATTGGTGATGGAATCACCTTCCGGATAGCTGGAGGGGAAACGCATGAAAGTAGCCATCAGCACATAGTTTTGACCATTAATGGTTTTCCATTGCAGGTTGGTGTTGTCTTGCGTGACAGGCCACAGCGCATTGGAAATTTCGCTGCTGTCGGCCACCGTGGCGTCGGCTACGGCACGGGCATAGAGGGTGTCCATGTTATACACCGGAACAGGCGGTGCGGGATCATCCTTCTTACTACAGGCCGAAAAGAAAAGGGCGGCGAAGCAAAGGCAAACGAGCAGTTTGCCGCTCAACAAGGTGTTTTTCATAGCAATGGTTTTGCGATAGAGGTTATTAGATAATTGGTTATCGGATCATGGTGTGATTTGGTTATTTTTTGAGTGACCGCAAGAAACTAATTTCCAATGATATATACAAGTTTTTCACGCCGACGGGCTTCCTTTTCACAGTAACACGCTGTATATTTAGCCACATGAAAACCTTTTAATTATGCAGTCATTATTAGCTGAACTGCAGTATCCTTTTCCCTCAAGGATCCATCCTGACCATGCCCTGATTGAAAAAGAGGTACACGCGTTCATAGATTCCTACACTTCCCTTTCGCCCGAAGCGCGCCAACAATTCAAAGCAGCCGGTTTCGGCCGGCTAACCGTGCTCTGGTTCCCTGACAGTCCACTCCGGCAGCTGATACCGCTGGCACGCCTGCTCACCTGGACATTTATTTTTGATGATGTGGGCGCACGCTGGCCGTTGCCTCAGCTAAAAGGCGCCCACGATCGGCTCACAGCCATCCTTCGCGGCAGTCCTTCCTATCCGGGGGAAGACGCCATGTTTCAGCAGTTTGCTATGGTATATGAGGAACTGGCCTGCCACCTGCTGCCCCAGGCCTGGATGACACGCTATATCGCAAGCTGGCAGTATTTTTTTGAAGGACAGCTGCTCGAAAAGCAATACAGCTATAAGCACGATCTCACCTACCCCTCTCTGGCAGCGTATCTGGACCTGCGGGAAAAGTTAGGTGCTGCCTATCCTTTTATTGACCTGGTAGAGGTAACCTCCGGCTTTATGCTACCTCCCGAAGTGTTCGGGCATCCGGCCATTCAGCAGCGCAGGTTTTTTGTGAGCCGGCTGACCACGTGGGACAACGACCTGCTCTCTTTTGAAAAGGAACAACGCAGCCTCGAGGCGATGAACCTGGTGGCGGTGATCCGGCATGAACACAATTGTTTGCTGCAGGAAGCCTATAATATAGCCCTGCGTATGCGCGACGAACAGGTGGAAGCATATCTGCATTTGTGTGCCCACTGGCCGAATTTTGGAGAACACCGGGAGGCCGTGGCTGCCTATGCCCTCCGGCTGGACTGGCTCATCAGTGGCCATTTAGAATGGTACCGGGACAATCCCAGGTACCAGTAAAATACAGCGGCCCGGAAGAGATTTCCGGGCCGCTGTCAATTTTTTTATCAGGAGGAGGTCCTTTTTAATAAAGGGCCTGAACAACATCTTCGCCCGGGGCTTTAGCCCTGGGAAACAAAATATTCCACCCCGAGACGATATCCTTTCATGCCCAGGCCACAGATGGAACCCACGCATTTAGGTGCGATGAGGGAGGTATGCCGGAATTCTTCCCGGGCGTATACATTGCTGATATGGATCTCTATCACCGGTGTTTTGATGGCGGCGATGGCATCGCGGATGGCCACGGAAGTATGCGTATAGCCGCCGGCGTTAAGCAGGATACCATCATGGGAAAAGCCGGTCTGGTGGAGATAGTTGATGATCTCCCCTTCCACATTGTGCTGAAAATAGCTGAATTCCACTGCCGGAAAAGCTTTTTGCAGCTGCTGGAAATAATCCTCGAAAGATTCGCTGCCGTAGATACCGGGCTCCCGCTTGCCGAGCAGGTTGAGATTAGGCCCGTTGATGATGGCTATCTTCATGATATTGATGAAAGTAAATTGATGAACGACGAAGATAATTAATCCGGTGTATTATTTATGGTCGCTGCCCCAGCGGAACGTCTGCTGTTCCACGCCGGCCAGGTCGATGATACGGTCTACCACAGTGGCAGCCACATCTTCGATGGTGGCAGGCAGACTGTAATACGAGGGTGTGGCGGGACAGATAATGCCGCCGGCCAGTACGACCGTCTCCATATTACGGATATGCATCAGATTATAGGGCGTTTCCCTGACCACGCAGATCAGTTTGCGCCTTTCTTTCAGTACTACATCGGCCGCCCGGGTGATCAGGTCGTTGGAGATACCGGTAGCGATACGTCCCAATGTACCCATGGAACAGGGGCAGATAATCATGGTATTAAATCTTCCGGAGCCGGAAGCAAAAGGAGCGTGGAAGTCCTGTTGCGTATAAAAGCGGAAAGGCAGCTGACGGTAATCTTCATTCTTCAGTTCTGTCTGCCAAACGGTTTTGGCATTCTCGGTCATGACAACGGCTACTTCATCCAGCTGGTCGGCCGCGGCATGCAGCTTATTCAGCAACTGCCTGGCGTAGATAGACCCACTGGCGCCGGTAACTGCTACTACTATACGATGTTTCATGGTGCTATACGATATATAGCACAAAGCTAGTTTATTATCCGTTCAGGTGATCGGCAATCTCATCCATGTTGATGCCGTTATGGCTCTCATCATAGATACAGGCGCCATTACGGATGAGCAGTACCTGGGGAGACTCATGGGGTATCTGATACTGGTGCGCTATCCTGCCGGAGAGGTCGCGGTGCGCCAAAAGGTCCAGATAATAAAACGTTAACCCTTCCGGAGCTGCCGCACGTTCCAGCCGGGATTTAGCCATAGAGCTGATAGAACACCGCGTGCTGTGCTTGAAAATAACTATTGGCTGCTGTGCTGACGCCTCATTGATTTCCAGCAGCTGTTCCTCACTGGTTAACGTTTTCCAATTCATTGTTATTAGCTCATTTTATTGTGCGTCGCGGCAGGTGCCTTAGCCATCCCTCTCATCGGACATCCTAATTTCTGGCGGCTTGCGCAGGACGTTAAGAAAGCTGCAAAGATACAAACCATACCGGCGCAGCCCAAAATTCTTACATACGATTTCATGGGAGAAAATTTAAATGGTAAACGAAATTTCATAGGAATTTATGATAACGACAACTTTTTTAATCGTCTTTTGTAACGTTATTTTGCAAATATAAAAAATGCATTAAAAAAAACAACAATACATTTGTTTATTTGGATATTTTAAAATTTTAAAATTTGATTTACGGATTTTGGAATTTTCTGATGTTGAATGTAAAAAGGATCTATTTTCTAAACAACTGTTTACCAGTTTGGTTGATTATCCCCCACATCTCAACATCGAAAAATTCCAAAATCCGTCAATCAAATAACTAAATAACCAAATGTCCAGATAACCCAATAGTTATGAAGGTACATTTTATCGCAATAGGTGGAAGTGTAATGCACCAGCTGGCCATCGCACTCAAACAAAAAGGTTATGAAGTAACCGGCAGTGATGACGAAATCTTTGAACCGGCACTGTCCAACCTGCGCCAGGCAGGTATTTTACCCGATAACATCGGCTGGGACCCCGCCCGTATTACTCCCGACATCCATGCGGTGATCCTGGGCATGCACGCCCGGGAAGACAACCCCGAACTGGTCCGGGCCCGTGAACTACAACTCAATATCTATTCTTTCCCGGAATACATCTATCAGGAAAGCAAAAATAAAACACGGGTAGCCGTTGGCGGTAGTCATGGTAAAACTACTACCACCGCCATGATCATGCATGTATTACAATACAACCAACGTCAGTTCGATTATCTCGTGGGCGCCAAACTGGAAGGCTTTAGCCAGTCCGTCAACGTCACCGACGCCCCACTGATCGTCTGCGAGGCCGATGAATACCCCGCTTCCGTGATCGAGAAAAGGCCCAAGTTCCTTTTCCTGCACCCGCAGATCGCCGTGTTGACCGGCATTGCGTGGGACCACATCAACGTATTCCCTACCTACGATATTTATAAAGAACAGTTTGCCCTTTTTATCCGCCAGATGGAAGCCGGCAGCGCACTGATCTATAACAGTTCAGATACGGAGCTCAACAGCCTCGTGGCCGCCGAAGGCCGTCACCTGCGCCTGGTGCCTTACACCACCCCGATCCACATGATCCGGGAAGGCGTTACCCGTGTGTTTTTCGACGAAGGTTTTGCAGACCTCTCTGTATTTGGGGAGCACAACCTGCTCAATATGCACGCCGCCAAACTGGTGTGCAACGAGCTGGGACTGTCTGATGAGGAGTTCCTCACCGCCATTGCCTCTTTCAAAGGCGCAGCCAAAAGGCTGGAACTGGTGGCCAAAAGTGAAGACAGTGTGATCTACCGCGATTTTGCCCATGCGCCTTCCAAAGTGAAAGCTACCATGGAAGCCACCCGGCAGCAGTTTCCCCACCGCCGGCTGATTGCCGTCCTGGAGCTGCACACCTACAGCAGCCTCAATGCCAGCTTCCTGTCGCAATACGAGGGCGCTATGGACCCCGCTGATGTGGCGGCCGTATACTACAGCAAACATGCGCTGGAAATCAAACGCATGCCCGACCTGGAGCCGGCGCTGATCCGGGAGAAATTCGGACGCAGCGACCTCCACATATTCAGCGACCGCGCACAGCTGGAAGCTTTCCTGGAAGCACAGGACTATCACCAGGCCAATCTGCTGCTGATGAGCTCCGGAACCTATGATGGTCTGGATTTCCCGTCGCTAAAGAAGCTGCTACACAAATAATACGCTACCTTTGCGCAAATCAAAAAATCTCTAAATATCTAAATTTCAAAATATAATGCCTTCTTTGCTCCTCAAAAGGCCATTGGCCGTAATTGATCTGGAAACGACGGGTACGAATGTGGCCACAGACCGTATCATTGAAATCGCTATTATCAAAGTATTTCCTGATAAAACCACCCAGTCCAAAGTAAAACGCATCAACCCCGGAATGCCTATTCCGGCCGGATCTACTGCCATCCATGGTATCAAAGACGAAGATGTGAAAGATGCCCCTACCTTCAAACAGGCGGCCAATGAACTGAAAATGTTCCTCGAAAACTGCGACCTGGCAGGCTACAACAGCAACCGCTTCGACATCCCCCTGCTGGTGGAAGAATTCCTCCGTACCGGCATGGAATTCGACGTGTCCAAACGCCGCTTTGTAGACGTACAGCGCATTTTCCACCTGATGGAAAAAAGAACGCTGGCCGCTGCCTATAAATTCTACTGCGACAAACAACTGGAGAATGCACACAGCGCCGAAGCAGACGCACTGGCCACTTACGAGATTCTGGAAGCGCAGCTGGGCCGCTACGAAAACCTGCAACAGGATATCGACGGACTGGCAGACTTCACCAAAGAAGAAGAATATATCGACTTCGCCCGTCGTATCGTGATGCAGGGAGGACAGGAAGTATTCAACTTCGGTAAATACAAAGGACGTCCGGTAAAAGAGGTGTTGAAGGCTGAGCCTCAATACTATGACTGGATGATGAAGGCTGACTTTCCGCTCAATACCAAGCAGAAACTGTCAGAAATCTATCACAATATGATGTTAAAAAAACTGTAATATTTTTCAGGAACAAGGTATCTTGCGTCGTAATTGAACTATTTTCGCAGTACACAAAACTTCATCGGCTGAATTGGAAAAGCTTGTCATTATTCCTACGTACAATGAGAAGGATAATATCCGTAACATCATTGACGCTGTATTTTCCTTACAGCAGAATTTCCATATCCTGATTGTGGACGATGGTTCTCCTGACGGTACAGGCAATATTGTAAAATCACTGCAAAACGATCATCCGGGACAACTGTTCCTGGAAGAACGCTCCGGTAAACAGGGGCTGGGAACCGCCTACATCCATGGCTTCAAATGGGCACTGGCCAGAAACTACCAGTATATCTTTGAAATGGATGCCGATTTCTCCCACAACCCCAAAGATCTGGTACGCCTATACGACGCCTGTGCCAAAGGCGGTGCAGACGTGGCAGTAGGCTCCCGCTACGTAAAAGGTGGGAAAACAGAAAACTGGCCATGGGACAGGGCTGTACTCTCCTACGGTGCTTCTATTTATGTGGGTATGATCACCTGGATGCCGGTAAAAGACCCTACCGCCGGTTTTGTATGTTACCGCAATACCGTACTGGAAGCCATCAATCTCGACCAGATACAGTTTGTAGGCTATGCCTTCCAGATTGAAATGAAATTCACTGCCTGGAAACTGGGCTTTACCATCGCCGAAGTACCCATCACATTTAAAGACCGCCGCGAAGGATATTCCAAAATGAGCAAAGGCATCGTGAAAGAAGGCGTGTTGGGCGTATTGAGAATTCAATGGCAGAGCCTTTTCCGCAATTATAAAAAAAGAGTTACCAATTAATTAATCTGATAGTTGGCGTATTTGGATATTTGGGTATTTATCTTGCACAGCAATACCCAAATATCTGAATTTTGAATAGCGAACCACGATTTTTCGGGTTCGAACTGAGTGTGTATGAAAAAAGCGTTTTTACAGCTGCACCTTTCTGTATTTCTTGCAGGATTTACGGGCATCTTAGGTAAACTGATATCCCTGAACGAAGGATTACTGGTATGGTACCGGTTACTTATCACTGCGGTTACCATGTATATCTTGTTCCGCTTACAAGGAACCTTCCGCAAACTCCCCTGGAAAGATATTGTTCCCATAGGCGCCACTGGTATAGTGGTAGCCCTTCACTGGCTTTTCTTTTATGGTAGTATCAAGTATTCCAACGTCTCTATCGGCGTCATTTGTTTCTCCCTTACCAGTCTTTTTACGGCTATTTTTGATCCGCTGATCAACCGGCGACGCTTTGATGTGGCGGAAATGCTGTTATCTATGCTGACGCTTTTCGGCATTCTGCTGATCTTCCATTTTGATACACAATACCGTACCGGTATCGTGCTGGGTATTATTTCCGCGATGTTTGCCGCCTTGTTTACAGTGTATAACAAACGGTTGGTCAAACGTTTTGATACCAATACCATTACGTTTTACGAGTTGTCTACCGGCCTGGTGGTACTCTCTCTTTTCCTTCCCTTTTATCTGCACTTTTTCCCTGTCAGCTCTGTGTTACCGGGCTTTTCCGACCTGATGTACCTGCTGATACTGGCCTGGTTATGCACCATTTGTATGTATACGCTGAGCATGAACGCGCTGAAAAAGATCTCTCCTTTCACCGTTAACCTCTGCTTCAACCTGGAGCCGGTGTACAGCATTGTGCTGGCCTTTATGCTCTTTCACGAGAACAAACACCTCAACAACGCTTTTTACGCGGGACTGGCTTGCATCGTGTTGTCTGTTGCCCTGCAAATGGCGCGGGTTACGTGGCAGCACAAAACCGGTAAGACACTGGCAGCTTAAAACAACTCCAGGTCCAGGTGCTGATAAGCGCCCAGAAAATGATTATCTGGTTCCAGTTCTGTGATCAGGTAGTTGATCTGGTTCAGGTCACATACCTTCATGCGTTGGGAAGAATTCAGTTTTTCCGCGATGCTCAGGATCGCCATTTTCTTGGAAGCCCTTAGCATGGCCCTTTTCACCTGCACTACTTCCCAGTCGGATTCCGTCATGCCATCCTGTATGGAGAAGCCGTTGGCTCCCAGCAGGCAGAGGTCTACTTTTATTTCCGCCAGTTGGTTGATAACGCTGGCGCCTATATGAATATGTGAGCTGCGGGACAACTGGCCGCCGATGGTAATAACCGTCAGATTGGGATGTTCCACCAGTTGCAACGCCACCAGGGGGCTGATGGTAAAAAACGTGGCCCGCAGGTTGACCGGAATGGCTTTCGCCAGTTCTATCATGGTGGTACCACCCCCGGTGAGGATGACCATATCATTTTTCAGCAGTTTCAGTGTCTTTTCCGCTATTTGCTTTTTTGCGGCTTGTGCATAGACGGAATTGCCTTCATCGAACGGATAGTGGAAGGAGCGGCCGATGGCGCCGCCATGTACTTTCAATACCTTACCTTCTTCAGCCATCTCTTTCAGGTCTCTTCGGACGGTATCTTCAGAAATACTGAGCATGGCGCTGATATCGGTTGACAACACTTTGTTGTGCAGGTTGATCTGCTTCATAATAAACGCCTGGCGCTCTTCTTTCAACATGCTATGGGGAATTTTTTGCTTGTTCACAAATGTAGAAAAATCTAATCCAAATTGATTGTGCGTGTTTTAGCACTATTTCACATTAAATAAACGCATTTTCCTGTAAATTGCCTTTTTTTCAAAATATTTTATGCTACTTTCATGCATGAAAACGCAAATAAATGCAAGATTCCCGTGTACCCGACCGAAAAAATGCGTTCCAACTGAAACAGTAACCACTTGTCTAAATCGATTCAATAGTCTGTATTCCAACACGTTATAACTAAAAACTTTTAAAACAGCCAACATCTAAATCTAAAAAACATGAAGAAAAGGCTACTTTTCACTTTCATTTTTTTGCTGGTTTATGCGAGTTCCTGGGCCCAGAATATCATCACGGGCACCGTACTGGACAAGAACAATCAGCAACCCATTATCGGGGCTACGATAACGGCCGGTAAGAAAGGTACCGTGACCGATCCGGAAGGGAAGTTCAAACTGGACGCACCTGCCGGCACTCTGGTAGTCCACGTCACTTTTATCGGATATCAGCCGCAGGATGTGCCCGTCGGCAAAAATGCACTGCGCATATTACTGTCGCCCGATGAACGCTCCTTAGAACAGGTAGTGGTAGTAGGTTATGGCACACAGAAAAAAGCCAACCTCACCGGTGCGGTAAACACCGTAGATGTCACCAAAAGCATGCAGGGACGCCCGATCACAGATCCGTCCAAAGCACTGCAGGGTATCTCTCCGGGCCTCAACATCCAGTATTCCAATGGTGGCCTCACCGCCGGTCCTTCCATCAACATTCGTGGTATGGGCTCTATCAACGGTAGTAACCGCCCGCTGATCCTGGTAGACAACGTGGAGACACCAGACCTCACCATGATCAACCCGGAAGATATTGAGAGTGTTTCTGTGTTGAAAGATGCGGCTTCTACCTCCATCTATGGCGCCCGTGCCGCTTTCGGTGTGGTGCTCATCAAAACGAAGTCCGGTGTTCGTAACATGCCAACAAGAGTGACCTACTCCAACAACTTCGGCTGGAACTCCCCTACCAGTCTGCCTGATTTCGCTGATCCCGTAAAAGAACTGACCGGTATCATCAATGCAGCCAAACGTGTTGGCCCTGCTTCTCCCGAACTGTTCGGTATGCAGCTGTCCAAACTGCGTGACGGCATTAAAAACTGGCAGGATAAATATGCCAACAACCGCACCAGCAACGAAATGGTGCCTGGCGAAGACTTTGATCTGCCTACCGCTACCAGCCCGGCTTACTTCTACCGGGTATGGGACGTAAAAGATATCATGCTCAGAAAATGGTCGCCCCAACAGGTGCATAACCTGAGCGTACAGGGAGGTGGTGAAAAAGTATCCTACTTCCTGTCTGCCGGCTACAACAATACCGGCGGGGTCATGAAACTCAACCCGGACCAGGTGAAGAAGTACAACATCACCGGTGCCGTGAATGCCTCTGTGACCAACTGGCTGGACCTCGACCTGAAAATGATGTACCGTAACTTTGAGTACGATTATCCTTACCAGTACCAAAACTACTTCCAGTATATGTGGCGCTGGGGAGCTTACTTCCCTTATGGTACCTACAAAGGCAACTATTTCCGCCATACGCCGGGCTATATCGCCAACGCGCCTACGAACGACGTAGTAGACAACTACACCCGCGTAAACATGGGCGCTACGCTGAAACTTACCAAAGACCTGAACGTACGGGCCGATTATACCATTGGCCGCGACAATATTATGCGTCATGAGATAGGCGGTAAAGTAATGCTGTGGGACTTCTGGCAGGCTTCTATGCCGCTGAAAGACCTGGTAGACGGCACCAGCGACAACAAAATGGCGTATAGGTCCAGCCGTTATAAGGTGAACACCTTTAACATCTACGCCACTTATGATAAAAAGCTGAATAAAGACCACTCCATCAAAGTGATGGTAGGTGCTAACGCTGAAGATGCAGATACCGTGGGCGTCAATGCTTCCCGGTTAAGTCCGCTGGACCAGTCCAAACCGGAGTTTAACCTTGCTGTCGGTAATATGACCACCAGTGGTTACCATCTGGCCCGTGCCTATGCTGGTTTCTTCGGCAGGGTAAACTACAACTACAAAGACAAATGGTTGCTGGAGCTGAACGGCCGTTATGATGGCGCTTCTTCTTTCCCTCCTGCCGACCGCTGGGCATTCTTCCCTTCTGCCTCCGCCGGCTACCGCATCAGCCAGGAAAACTTTATGCAGCCGCTTAGCAAAGTGCTGTCAGACATGAAGATCCGTGCGTCTTATGGCTCTCTGGGCAACCAGGACCTGGGCGGCGTGTATTACATCCCTTATATGGGCACCAGCTCCCTGAACTGGATCGTTAATGGCATCAATGCTCCCGGCGTAGGCGCTCCTACCGCCGTGACCAAATCCCTCACCTGGGAAACCGTGCGTACACTCGATTTTGGTACAGACATCAGCCTGTTCAATAACAATATCAACGTAACCTTTGACTGGTACCAGCGTAGTACCTCCGACATGCTCACCAGCAAGGCTGTACCTTCCGCCTTCGGCACCGCCGCTCCTATGGTGAACAGTGGCTCGCTGCGTACCCGTGGTTATGAGATATCCGTAGACGCCAACTACCCGCTGAGAAAAGACTGGATGATCTATGGAACCCTCAGCTTCTGGGACAACAAAACCTATGTGACTGAATGGGACAACCCGTCTATGCTGCTGACCCAGAACTACCAAGGCAAACAACTCGGTGAAATCTGGGGTTTTGAAACAGACCGCTACTTTACCAAAGATGACGACATGAGCAAAATGCCCGACCAGTCTAAACTGACCGACGGTACCTTTAAATATGGCCCCGGCGACATCAAGTTCAAAGACCTGGACGGCAACGGCGTCATCGACGGTGGTAAAGGTACCCTGGCCGAACACGGAGACCTGAAACGTATCGGTAACACCCTGCCTCGCTACCAATACAGCGTACGCCTGGGTACTTCCTTCAAACAGTTCGATTTCGACGTACTGTTCCAGGGTGTAGGCAAGCAAAACTACTGGGGTACCGGCGACCTGGCCATCCCTCTGTACCGTGCCGGCGACATTCTTTATGATCACCAGCTGGACTACTGGACGGAAGACAACCCAAATGCCAAATACCCGAACCCTTATCCGAACAACGCCAATGGTAAGGTCCTGGGCCTCGCTGCCGCTAACGGTGGCAATAACTTCTACCCACAGTCCAAATACCTGCTGAATCTGGCTTATCTGCGCCTGAAAAACATCACCCTCGGATACACCCTGCCTGATGCACTGGTAAAACGTGCACACCTGCAGAAAGTACGGGTATATGGCAGTGCACAGAATATCGCCACCATTTCCAATGTAGGTGTTCCCATTGACCCGGAAATCACTACCGGTGAAGCCAACATTTACGGCAGGACCTGGCCATTCCAGAAAACCTGGTCATTCGGATTACAGGTTAACTTTTAAAACAGCAGCACATGACAAAGCGTATATATATACCCGTTATATTACTAATGATCATCGCAACGGTTGGTTGCAAAAAGTATGTTGACAAAGGCCTGCCCGACACCTTTGATGACAATAACTTCTGGCGTACAGAAGACAATGTCCGTGTTTACAGCTGGCCTTTTTATGAAATGTTCATGGGTTACGGCAACGGCAGTGTCCTGGGAGATTTCTACTTCAGCTCCCTGTCAGATGACCAGGCAGCGCCCAATATCCAGCAACTGACCCTTAACATCCCCACCGGCAATAGCAAATGGGACTTCTCTTATATCCGCAAAGCCAATATCCTGCTGGAACGGGTAAACCGGGTAGAGATGTCTGATGAGGCTAAAAACCACTGGAGAGGGGTAGCCACTTTCTTCCGCGCCCTGAGTTATTTCAATCTGGTAAAAGAATTTGGTGATGTACCCTGGCTGGGCCATTCCATGGACATCAGCGACAGCGGTTACATCTACAAAGGCCGCGATCCGCGTACCATGGTGATGGACAGCGTACTGAAAGACCTGGACTTCGCTATTGGCAACCTGCGGGTGAAAGATCAGGAAAATACGATCAACCAGTATGTGGCCCTGGCACTTAAATCACGTATATGCCTATACGAAGGTACCTGGCGTAAATACCATAGCACAGTAGGCCTGCCCGATGCGGACAAGTTCCTCCTCGCCGCAAAAGATGCCGCTGAGAAGCTGATCACCACCAGCCCCTATGTGCTGAATGACGTGTATACCACCACCTACAATTCCCTGGACCTGAGCGGCAACAAGGAAGTGATGTTATGCAAAAAATATGTGCCCAGCTACCTGACCCACTCCCTGATCGGTTACCTGACGAGCAGCACCACCATGTCCGGCATCAACAAAAACGCCATCGAATCTTTCGTTTGTACAGATGGATTGCCTATTAAACTTTCACCACTGTACAAAGGCGACGATAATCTCCAAAACACCCGTGCCAACAGGGACAAACGCCTGCTGTTGTCCGTGGATACCCTGCTGTGCTACGCTACCAACCTGGTGGCCGGCAGACAAAGTTCCACCGGTTATCGTCCGACCAAGTTCCTGAACGCGGCCGTAGCCAATGTGGTAGCGCCTTACAACGATACCGACGCTCCGCTGTTCTGGCTGGCGGAAGTGCTGCTGAACTATGCAGAAGCCGCCGCAGAACTGAACAATATGGGCAAATACACCTTCAGCCAGGCCGATCTGGACAAGTCCATCAATAAACTTCGTGCCAGGGCTGGTATTGCCCCGCTGCAATTCCTCGGTTCCGAGCAGCAGGTAGGTGTAAATGGCGTGGCGTTCAATGACCCGGCTAACACCTTCAATGTGTCGCCCCTCATCTGGGAAATCAGACGGGAAAGAAGAGTGGAACTGATGCTGGACGGTTTCCGGTATCATGACCTCATGCGCTGGTCTTTGGGCGCTAACCTGAACACCACCACCAATCCGGATATCGCCAAAGGAGCGAAAGTGCCGCCACCACCTGCTGGTCAAAAACTCGACCGTGATGCGAATGGCTACATCCAGCTTTACCTCACCGGCGCTACCCGCGTGTTCTCCGACCCGAAAAACTATCTCCAGCCTATCCCCAGCGGACAGATTTCCCTCTATCCCGCAGGAAGACTGACACAGAACCCGGGCTGGTAATTTCACGCAAAGGCGCTAAGCAGCAAAGGCGCAAAGGATATAATAAGAAAGCAAAGGAGCGAAGACCAAATGTGGTCTTCGCTCCTTTGCTTTCTTATAATTCTTAAAGATTTATTCTTTGCGCCTTTGCTGCTTAGCGCCTTTGCGTGAAACCCCGCCGCTGGTAAAAGTCTTTACACTTTTGCCCGAAAAATGTATACTTTGCGTGCATGAGAAATACGTTACTGGCCCTCTTCCTGCTGGGGGGCTCTTTTACTTATGCGCAACAACAACCTGCCAAAAAGCCGCTGGACCATTCCGTGTACGACAGCTGGCAGAATATCGGTACAAAGCTGATCAGCAACGATGGACAATGGGTAGTATATACCGTCACCTTACAGGAAGGAGATGGTTCCCTGGTTATTTATGACCGCAAAACAGGTCACTCCCGGACCATTGCCCGTGGCAGCAGCCCGGTGATCACCAACGACTCCCGGCACGTGATCTTCAGCATTAAACCGCTGTTTAAAGATACCCGCGAAGCCCGCATCAAAAAGAAGAAACCGGCCGAAATGCCGAAAGATTCCATGGGCATCGTGACCCTTGCTACCGGCGACCTGCAGAAATTCCCCGGTATCAAATCGTTTAAAACACCCGCCAAAGGCAGCGGATGGCTGGCTTACCTGGCTGAAAAACCAGCCACGGACAGCGCCAAAACCAAAGGTAAAACGATCACCAAAACAACCGACGACGACCGCGCAGATGACGAGAAAGGCAGCGCCGATAAAAATGAAAACGGCACCCTCTTCATTCGTCAGCTGAAAGACGGTAGCCAGGATTCCGTTAAAAACGTGGCGGAATACGTATTTAGCAAGCCAGGCAACAACCTTCTGATAGAAATCACTTCCGAGAAAAAAGACTCCCTGTCCCGTTCCGGCGTCTTGCTCTGGCATACCGCCAACCGCAAAGCCGATACACTGAGCCGCGGCTATGGCGACTATAAACAGTTCGCCTTCGATGAGAAAGGAGAACAGGCTGCCTATTTCGGTACCCGCGACAGCGCCAAATCACTCCAGCAGTTCTATCAACTGTTCTTCTATAAACCCGGACAAGACAGCGCCATCACCGCCGCCGACAAAAACAGCAGCGGCATCCCTTCCCGCTGGACCATCAGCGCCAACAGCCTGATATGGTTCAGTAAAGACGGGCAACGCCTCTTCTTCGGCACCGCCCCTGTCCTGCCGGTGAAAGACACCAACATCGTGGATTTTGAAGTGGCCAAAGTAGATATCTGGAACTATAAAGACGACTACCTGCAGCCGATGCAGCTCAAAAACGCAGACAAGGAACTGAAAAGGAGCTACGCCGCCGTGTATTATCCCGGCACCAAACGTATCCTCCAACTGGGCGACCAGGACCTCGAAAATGTAGTCATTCCCGCAGAAGGCAATGGCCGTTATGCACTCGGCTATACCGATAAAGGCGAGCGTATCCAGCTGCAATGGATGGGCCGCACCCCTAAAACCGCCTATCTGATCAACCTGGAAGACGGTTCCCGCAAAAAAATCAAAGACAAACTGGATGGCTCCTATGCGATCTCTCCCAACGGTCAGTATATCCTGTGGCATGATCTGGCGACTAAACAATATTTTACCTATCACAACGCCACCGGCACCATCGTCAACATCACCCAAAATATCCCGACCTCATTGTCTGATGAAGAAAATGATCTTCCGGACGTGCCGGAATCATACGGCTTTGCAGGATGGCTCAACAACGACAGGTTTGTATACATCTATGACCGCTACGATATCTGGGAAGTAGACCCCACCGGTAAAATAGCTCCTTCCATGATCACCTTTGGCAAGGGCCGTCAGGAAAAAACACGTTTCCGCGTCCTGAAGCTGGATGAGGAACAGCGGTTTTATAACCCCGGCGACCAGCTGGTGCTCAGCACATTCCAGGACAGCACTAAATACAACGGTTTCTATACCCTGCAGCTGCAGGCTAAAAACGAGAAGCTGCGCCGGCCGCAACAGGTGATACTGGGCCCCAACAGCTATCTGGACCTGCTGAAAGCGAAAGACGCCAATGTATATACGTATACCCGTGCCAGTTATACCGAATCGCCTGACGTGTATACCGGTGAGCTGAACAAAGCGGTTCAAATCAGCCATACCAACCCGCAACAACAGGATTACAACTGGGGCACTGCCGCTCTGTATAAATGGACCACTTTCTCCGGCAAACAGTCGGAAGGTATCCTGTACAAACCAGAAGATTTCGATCCGAACAAAAAGTACCCGGTTATTTTCTATTTCTATGAGATACTGACCGACGGGCTTTACAACTATCAGGCGCCGGCGCCTACGCCTTCCCGCCTGAATATATCTTTCTTCGTAAGCCGCGGTTATCTGGTGTTTGCACCTGATATCGTCTACGAAAACGGTCACCCGGGCAAAAGCGCCTACGACTATATCGTGAGCGCGGCGGAAAATCTCGCCAAACAGCCATGGGTAGACGGTAAAAACATGGGCATACAAGGCCAGAGCTGGGGCGGTTATCAGGTGGCCTTCCTGATCACGCAGACCAACCTCTTCAAAGCTGCCTGGGCGGGAGCACCGGTAGCCAATATGACCAGCGCCTACGGCGGTATCCGTTGGGAAAGCGGTATGAACCGCCAGTTCCAGTATGAGCACACCCAGAGCCGTATTGGCGCCACCCTGTGGGATAAACCGGAGCTGTATATCCAGAACTCTCCGCTGTTTAACCTGCCGAAAGTGAATACGCCTATTGCGATCATGGCCAACGATGCCGACGGCGCCGTTCCCTGGTACCAGGGCATTGAAATGTTCACCGGCCTGCGCCGCCTTGGCAAACCGGTGTGGCTGCTCAACTACAACAACGAAGCACATAACCTCGTACAACGCCAGAACCGCAAGGACATTCAGCGTCGGGAACAACAGTTCTTCGACCACTTCCTGAAAGGCGCGCCGGCGCCACAATGGCTGGAATCCGGTGTTCCTGCTACGGAGAAGGGCATCAACTGGGGTTTTGACGTGAAATAATCACGCAAAGACGCCAAGCAGCAAAGACGCTAAGAAAACAAATAAGAATTATAAGAGAGCAAAGGGGCGGAGATCAAATTTGATCTCCGCCCCTTTGCTCTCTTTGCTTGCTTATATATTCTTTGCGTCTTTGCTGCTTGGCGCCTTTGCGTGAAAAAATTCTAAAATATTTAATAAAAAACATATATTTACAATGAATAATCGCCACTTTAGCGTATGGTGTGACTTGCAGCGATAGCGATATCCACTAACACCACATTTTTAGTACCTATGAACTTCCATATCTGCCAACCCGGAGATGCATTACGTCCATTCGTCAAACAGTTTTATTACTGGGAAGATGATTCCCGCGGCCCGATCCAGTTACCGCAGCATTTATTCACGCTGGGCGACCAGTACATGGTATTTATTCCGGAAGGAACGGCTGTGATAACGCCGGCAGCCCATGCAGCCTTCACCCTGCCGCGTCATGCCGTGACCGGTCATTTTACCAATGCATGTCAGCTGCAGGTAAGCGGTCCGGTGAGGATGGTGATCGTGCAACTGAATGCCTACGGTTGTTATCGTATGCTGGGCATCGACGGGCAGTCCTTCACCAATTACTACCGCAACCTGGACCTGCATGAAAATCCGGTATGGTCACAGCTGGGCCATCACCTGCAGACGCTCCGCGACCCGCAGGAGATCACCGCTTTGCTGAATCAGACCATCGGGCAGATATTACAATGTGATGCGCCCTGCCTGAAGCAGGCCGACGAGATGGCAGATTACCTGCTGGCCCGCCAGGGTAATGTGAGTGTGGAAGAACTGGCGAAAGCGTTTCAGCTGTCCCGCCCCACGCTGGAGCGGTTGTTCAACCGGGTGATAGGCATGCCGCCGCAGTTGTTTGCCCGCATGGTCCGTTTCCGGAATGCGCTGCAGCAAACAGATATCGCGCAGATGCCGGCCACCGCCTATTACAATCTGGCCATGTTTATCCAGGACCATTTGCAGTTCAACGGCGAGATGCCTTCCTGGTATAATATGCCGGCAACGATAGCCCATATGCCGTCCCCGTCTATGCAACCGGTAGCGGTGGCGAGTTAGAAAAAATTGTCTATTTTTAGTAACGCTCAATGTTACTAACTATGACAACTACGATTTACCTCGTTAAAGACGGAGATTATACTGTTTCTACTGACAAATCAAGGCTGGATATCAGTGTTATACACCATTTTCTGGCCCAAGAATCATACTGGGCAAAAGATATTCCTGTCAGTGTTGTGGAAAGAACACTGGCAGGTTCTTTATGTTTCGGGTTATACTACCGCGACCGGCAGATAGGTTTTGCCAGGCTGATTACTGACCTGGCTTCTTTTGCCTATCTGGCCGATGTGTTTGTGATACCCGACTACCGGGGCAAGGGCCTTTCCAAAATGCTGATGCGCGCCATTTTGGACCACCCGGAGCTGCAAACCCTGCGGAGATGGCTGCTGGTAACACAGGATGCACACGAATTATACCGGCAGTTTGGCTTCACGGAAGTACCCAATCCGGAGAAATTTATGCAGCTTCATAACCCGAATATATATACGAAATAGTCCGATTACTATTCCTTTCATTATATTACCCCAACAATCTGGTGCTATATGCAATATTCAGCCGCCCACTGGCGAGACCAACTAAAACTACAACCACATGTGGAAGGTGGTGCTTTTCTGGAAACGTACCGTTCAGAGTGGATGCTGGACATGAGCACCCTGCCGGCAGGCATGGGGGGCAACCGGAATGCGTCTACCTGTATCTATTTTCTACTGGAAGAAGGGCAGTTTTCCGCTTTTCACCGTATTGCCGCCGACGAGATCTGGCATTTCTATGATGGCCATACCCTGACCATTTATGAGATTGAACCGGGCGGTCAGCTCCGGGTACACAAACTGGGGCGTGATATCCCAAACGGAGAGCGCCTGCAGGTGATTATCTGTGCCGGCAATTGGTTCGCCTCCCGTGTGGAAATACCCGGCGGCTATGCGCTCACCGGCTGCACCGTAGCACCGGGATTCGACTTCGCCGATTTTGAACTGGCAGACAAAACCACCTTACAGGCTGCCTATCCGCAACATGCTGCGTTAATCGACAGCCTTACCCGGTAATCTAACGTTAACGCTTAAACGCACATCATACTCCCGGCTTTTTATTAATTTACAGCCGGAGCAGGTACTATATTGCCTGGTTTTGTCAAATCATCCTCATGAAAAAGATCCTCTATATTGTTGCTTTTCTGCTGCTGGCCATCCTCCTTTTCTGGCTGGGCAAACGTTTTGGTTCCACCAATGTCAGTGAGCAGGTGATCTCCAACAGCACCATTGTAAAAGAGATCGCGGAACTGGCCAGCCTGGACGTACAGGGCACGGCCAGCATCAAGCGCAGCAATATTGAAGACAGTGGCGGATGGAGCGATAATCTGAAGAAGACCTTCCTAGAAAACACCGTCTGGGTGTCTATCCCCTATCAGGCCAAATACGGCGTGAACATCGACGAAAAACATTTTAAAGTAGAAGTCAGCAACAAAAAGATCATTGTTCGTTTGCCGGTGCCTAAGCTCATGAGCTACGAGCTGAAAGTCGACAAAATGGAAACAGCCAACCGCAAAGGATGGTTCCTGTCGCAGGACGATGAAACCTATACGGCTGTTCAGAAGAAACTGTACCAGACCTCCCGCGCCCAGCTGGAAAACAACCAGCTGTATATACAGCAGTCCAAAGACAAGATCCGGAAGATGATGGAGCAGTACTATGCACCCTTCCTGAAAGACCATACCCTGGAGGTACAGTTTGACGGCGCCGCTACGGCCACTACCCCACCGCTCAACTGATCAGGCGGCATTAAGGGCGATATACCGCACCAGGCTGCGTTTGGCTATAGGCAGCAGGGTCTCGTTGACCGGGAGTACCAGGGACGTTTCCACACAATATACTGCCGGATTGGCCTGATTATTTTTCCGGAGCAGGATGGTTTTGATATGTTCACAGGTATGTATCAGGTCTTTTCTGTAGGCTTCGAGGTATTCTGTGCGGATACCCCGGTACTGTTCATCATGCCGTTCAAAAATGGTCAGATGGTAGCTATATACCAGCGTATCGCTGTAACGTCCGTCGCACAGCAGCAGGTAGCCCGATGTGTTTTCCAGCGGCACCAGTCCCACCGGTGAAATCCGCAGCTTGTCCTGCACAAACTCATAGATCTCCGTTCCGTCGCGGATCGTATCGTTCATGGCAGACAGCGCATATCCGATGATTTCTTCCAGCTCCTGCATCAGTTCATCATCTGCGCTTACTTTTTCATACAGCAGCATCAGCTTCTCCAGGTCAATGCCGGTCAACCGTTTCGGGAACTGTTGTTCCATCAGTTGCTTGTTTTCCCGGAAAGCCCGAAGGTTGTTAAAATGAAAGATAATATCGGCCAGCTGGGGATACAGCTTGTTTTGATTAAAGGCACGGTGGATGTCCTGCAGGTAAGATAACAAGGTGTATTTCTTCAGCTCAAAATCAATGTACCCGTCCGCAAACCAGGTTTCGCTCAGCGTTCCCATAAAAAATGAATTTAATGGCTTACTATTAATTTACGAAAAAAAGGGGACAAAACACGGGTGGGAAGGAGCATTTTTACCCTACCTATTATTCTTTACAAGTATGGAAATCCGCTTTTATATCTCAATAAACTTTGTTAACTTTTATGACCGAAATGATCATCCCGTACTAAGTGGTCCTGTCTTGTTAAAAAACGCTTTCTGGTGGTTAGCCTGTTACCTACGGCCTGATTATTTGCCAACGCGAATCGAGGTGTTTATCCTGCATTCTTCGATGCGACAATAATCAATCCTATAGCATATGAAACGAAGAAAATCCATTTCCCGCTGATGTAATAATATGTTCCATACTGATGGTGTTTCCTGCCTGTAGCATAACCTAACTACGGTTGCGGGGCCGTCATGCCTTTTCAATCATTTCCTCAAATTAAAACCCTCCACATGAAAAAAATTCTAGCCGTCAGTCTGCTGGCCATCTTTGTTATCCTTGGCATGCTATCGTTTAAGCAGGTGGCCAAACCAGTTTTCTACTATACCTTTTCCACGAAAAAAATGTTAAAAATTCATCCCGGTAAAGTGGTCGTCCGCTATCGGGAAAATATAAGCAGGCAAGCCGCCCTGTCGCAGCTAAAACAAGTGGCTGGCGGCTTCCGGGAGGAATGGGTGGATGACCGCACCGTCATCATGGACCTGTCTGATAAAAACGGAGCAGCCGGTTTGGCCGAGGTCCTTGGCAAACAACCGGATGTGGTGGCTACGCATCCGGTATATATTGTTGATGAAAAAGATGAACTGGGACTGACAGACGAGTTTATTGTACAGTTTCGGGAAGGTGTACGGCCCGCTTATATCGACAGTCTCAATAAAGCGTACCGTGTAAGCGTGTAACAACCCATCTCCCACCGGCGATATGGACCATGGCAATTCCTGCGCAGGCCTGATTGCAGCCACACAGGACAACAATGAGGGCATCAGCGGGCTGGCGCCGTTGTGCAGGATTATGCCGATACGCATCTTTAGCAGCGGTAGCAGCAGCATCTCCGCCAACCGTCTTGCAGACGCCCTGACATTCGCGTATCAGAACGGAGCAGCTGTTTTATCTAACAGCTGGGGATATAACTCCTCCGACCCCAACCTTTTTCCTGTCATTGTATCGGCCATCCAAAATGCCACTACTTATGGCCGCGGCGGCAAAGGCTCGGTTGTTGTTTTCTCTGCCGGCAATACCGCCTGGCATAGCGCCAGCAATAACGGAACAGTGAATTTTCCCGGCAACGTGAATATTCCTGGCGTACTGACCGTAGGCGCGTCTGACAGATTCGACCGGCAGTCGGATTACAGCCCCTCTTCTAATCCCGGTAGCGGAAATAATCAGATTATTGATGTAGTGGCTCCGTCTCATCGGGCTTATCCGCAACAAAACTTCAATGAAACACTGGAAGTATGGAGTATCGATATTCCCGGCAACACCGGATATAATCCATGGCCTGCGGACCCTAATATTCCACATCCACCGGCTACCGGCGAACAACTTCCTTCTTCAGGTACTAATTTCAATGCCTACACCGGCCGGTTTGGCGGCACGTCAGCCGCCTGTCCGCAGGTGTCCGGCCTTGCTGCGCTCATCCTGTCTGTCAACCCTAATCTGACGCAACAACAGGTATTCAACATCATCACCGGCTCTGCCGACAAAGTAGGCGGATATACCTACACCAATGGTGTCAGCAATGAATTGGGCAATGGGCGGATCAATGCTTTTCAGGCATTGCAGCAGACGTTGGCCACAAACGTAACTCCTACGTTCTCAAGCTCCAACCCCAATGTACTTTGCGGTAATAATACGGCCAGTTTCAGTATTAATCCGATTGCATTCGCGACCGGCTATACCTACACTGTAACAGGAGGGTCAAATGGCGCCGATGTGATTTTCACCGCCAATAGTCAACAGACCTACACCACTACGGCCACCACCATTAGTCTAAGTTTTCCGAATATACTGGATGGCTGCTACGCTACACTCAGTGTAAAAGCAAATTTTGGTACCTATTCAACGGGAACCAGCAGCTTTCTTTTCAGCTATTTATACAGCCCCGTTCAATGGTCGCCTCAATTTAGCTGGGCACATTGTGGTGGCGCGGGAGACTACTTTGACGTGTCCGTTACGCCCGTACCCAGTGCAAGTGCCTATTACTGGTACATTGACGATTATTTATACGATGTAACTACTGGTCCTAGTTCTATCTGCGGACCTGGCGGTTTATATAACGGGGAGAGAATGTTGACAGTACAGGCCAAGACGCCATGTGGCTTGTCTCCCAAGAGGGGTACAGACATCCCCTGCGCCTCTTTCACCGCCTTGTCTTCCGCGAATGTCACCAACGTGACACTGTATCCCAATCCTGCTACCACTACCGTCACCGTCAATTTATTGCCGGTACCGCAGCGGGCGAAAGATACCAAAACCACGAAGCCGCCGGCCAAAACAGGCCATAAAGAGCAGCAACAGATTGAAACTATCCGGCAAATTCTGGTACTGGACAAAATGGGGAACCGCAAAGGGTTTTATCAGTATCCCTCCGGCGTGAAAACGGCCACTATCCGCGTGAGTCATTTACCCAAAGATGTTTACTACCTGCAGATATCTGACGGTGTACATCAAAGCAATCTGCCGCTGATCAAAACAGAATAAAAGGATACAAAGCGGTAAAACCGCAGTCAGGTCAACTAAAATGACCGGCAGGAATGGGGTTGTAAACATGATTTACCGCCCCATTCATATGCAAAATAAAAACAATAAATAACGATATTATATGATAAATCACAAACTATTTCAGCAAAATTGAAATGCCGTATACTGTTGTCTGTAAAGGGTTTCAAGGTGATTGGGCAGCAACGGGATAACACTCGCCGGAAATATTTTTTAACCTTCACCACTTTATTGATGTTTATTTCATAACTTCAGTATATTATTTTTCATTTTTTTAATTTCAGTTATCATGAACATTTACGTAGCCAACCTGCACTATAGGTTGACCGATGAGGATCTCCATCAGATTTTCAGCGATTATGGAGAGGTTACCTCCGCTAAGGTTATCAAAGACCATGAAACAGGCCGCTCTCGTGGTTTCGGTTTTGTGGAAATGCCTAATCAGGAAGAAGGAGCCAAGGCTATGGATAGTTTAAACGGCAGCGAGATAGAAGGCAAGCAATTAATGGTAAACGAAGCAAGACCTAAACAGCCGAATAATAATTTCAAAGGTGGTGGTAATCGTGGTGGCGGAGGAGGATATGGCTCCCGCGACCGTCGTTACTAATCCCTTATTCGGGCACAAAGGAATTGAAGAGGCGCTTTCAACGGCGCCTCTTTTTATTTAGCCATTTTTTTATTTGGTTATTGGATTATTGGATTTAGCTGTTGATGCGGTCCCTTCATAAAAAGAGAGCAAAAGTCTGAGTTGACTTTTGCTCTCTTTTATTTTCTGATAGGTTTATCCTGTTATTTACTGATCCTGGCGATCGTAATAATCAAATACCCAGATGATCAAATAGCCCAATGATTATATCGCCCTTTTCGGGTCGAAGTTTTCGAGTTCCTGCGCCACGGCGGTCAGGAAAGTAGCGCCCAGAGAGCCATCCACGATACGGTGATCGTAAGACATGGACAGGTACATCATGTGGCGGATAGCGATAGAATCACCCTGTTCGGTTTCCACTACCACGGGGCGTTTTTTGATAGCGCCCACAGCCAGGATAGCTACCTGCGGCTGGTTGATGATGGGAGTTCCCATCAGGCTGCCGAAAGTACCTACGTTGGTAAGGGTAAAGGTACCGGACTGTGTATCTTCCGGTTTCAGTTTATTCTGACGGGCAGCATTGGCCAGGCCATTCACCTGTTTGCTGAGGCCAGTCAGATTGAGCGTGTCCGCGTTTTTAATCACAGGCACGATCAGGTTGCCGGAAGGTAAGGCGGTGGCCATACCGATATTGATATCTTTTTTGATAATGATTTTGTCGCCGTCGAGGGAGCAGTTGATCAGCGGGAAACGTTTGATACATTTCACGATGGCTTCAACGAACAGCGGCGTGAATGTGAGTTTTTCGCCTTCTCTCTTTTCAAATTCACCTTTCATGCGATCGCGCCATTTCACCATATTGGTCACATCGGCTTCAGCGAAGCTGGTCACGTGGGGACTGGTTTGTTTGCTCATCACCATGTGATTGGCGATCAGCTTGCGCATGCGGTCCATTTCCACAATTTCCACATTGCCGTTATAGGTAGGAGAAGCAACGGTGGTGGTTACTGCCGGCGGAGTGCTCACTACAGTGGCAGGAGCCGCAGCGGTTTCCACAACGGGTGTTACGTCGGGGATTACTTTACCTTCCTTACGGTCGGCCACATATTGCAGGATATCCTTTTTCGTTACGCGGCCATCGCTGCCGGAACCGGGAATCCTTTCCAGGTCGGCGAAGCTAACGCCTTCCTGTTGTGCAATGGTGAGCACGAGCGGGGAATAGAATCTGGCGCCACCGGCAGCAGGTGCGGAGGCAGGAGCTGCAGCAGGGGCAGCAGAAGGTACAGCAGCAGCGGTAAACTTCGGTTCAGAAGCCACTACCGGTGTTTCAGGTACAGGTGCAGTATTGACCGCTGCATCGGCATTGGTATTGATACGTGCTATCACAGTGCCTACCGGTACTACATCATTTTCCTTGAAGAGTACTTCGGTGATCACCCCTTCATCAATCGAGGGGACTTCACTATCCACTTTATCCGTAGCAATTTCCAACACGGTTTCATCCACTTTAACGTGATCACCCGTCTTTTTATGCCAACGCAAAATGGTGGCTTCCATGATGCTTTCTCCCATTTTTGGCATTACCAATTCTACAATGGCCATAAGATTGTTTTTAGCTTTAGTGTGGACAAAAATAAGGGAATTGTCTCAATTCAATCAGTCAGCCCTGCGGCTTATTCCAAAATGAGCTTACGTAGCTCATTCATCGCATAAACGGCGGTCATCTGGGTATTCCGTTCCCGGTCGTACCGCAGGTGATATTTGATGGTCGTCATTTTCTCGCGGCTGCCCACGGCCACCCATACGGTGCCGACCGGCTTTTCGGGGGTACCGCCATCAGGGCCCATAATACCGGATACGGCTATTGCATAATCTGTTTCCAGCAGTTGCAGGGCGCCGGTCAGCATTTCCTTTACGGTTTCCTCGCTCACGGCCCCATGTGCCTGCAGGGTTGCGGCTTTTACGCCCAACAGCTTCATTTTCATCTCATTGGCATAGGTAATGGCGCTGCCTTTGTAATAAGCGGAACTACCGGGGATAGCGGTGATCCAGGTAGCGATCTGTCCGCCGGTACAGCTTTCAGCGGTACCGACAGTCTTGCCTTTTTCTTTCAGCAGCTGCCCCAGCACCTCTCCGATGGAGATGTCCTGATCGGTGACGGTAATATCCGGCAGTAATGCCATCAGTTCATGGAAATAGACCGTCAGTTCAGCCGCGGAGGTCACTTTATCCACCCCGAAGGCGGTGAGCCGCAGCTTCAGCAGGCTGTAGCTGGGAAGGTAAGCCAGTTTGATATGTGGCGGCAGTTTGGCTTCAAAAGCCGTGAGCCGCTCTGCCACAAAGGATTCCCCCATGCCGGAGGTGATCAGTGTGCGATGCACCACCGCAGGGGTATTAAAATGTGCAGCCAGCTGTGGCAGTACATAATTCTCCATGATACCCTTCATTTCATGCGGTACACCCGGCATAGACACATAGATCTTTCCCTCTTTTTCAAACCACATGCCTGGCGCGGTGCCTCTTTCATTGGCAATCACCGTGCAGGATTCCGGCACCATGGCCTGGGCCACATTACGCTCCAATATCGGCAGGCCGCGGCTTTCGAAGATATGCAGTACCCGCTGCAGCGTGGCTTCATCCTGTACCAGGCGGGTCTGGAAATATTCACAGAGGGTGGGTTTGGTGATATCATCGGCCGTAGGCCCCAGTCCACCGGTAATCAACACGATATCAGACAATTCTGCCTCTCTGGCGAGGGTGTCCAGGATATCTTCGCGGACATCGCCAATGGCTACACGCCGGTGCACCCAGATACCTAACGCATTGAGTTCCTGCGCCATCCACGCAGAATTTGTATCGATCGTTTGTCCTATCAGCAGTTCATCACCAATGGTAATGATGCTGGTGGTTATTTTGCTCATAGTTGAAGAAATTACGAATTACGAATTACGAATTGAGGGCTTATTATAAGGCATTAGTGCAGCACTATCGCCACATAGCGAGCCCTCAATTCGTAATTCGTAATGTCTATTTAAAAAATGGTTCCAGCCGTTCTTTCAATGCTTCCGGCAGGCCTGCTTTTTGTTTGGTTTTCACATCTAAGAACACCAGGGTGGTCACGCCTACATTGAGCAACTCCCCTTTCTCGTTATACAGCTCACTGTGAAATTGTATCCGGGAACTTTTCGGCAGCTCTTTTAATATAGTCTTCACCGTTATCAGGTCATCATAATACGCCGGCCGCAGGTATTTTACATTTAGTTCCGCTACCGGCATGATCACCCCCTGTTCTTCGAGTTCACGGTAGCTGAAGCCCAGTTCCCTGATGGCTTCTGCCCTGCCTACTTCATAATACAGGCCGTAATTACCGTAATAAAGATATCCCATCTGGTCCGTTTCTCCGTATCGTACCCTGATCGTTGTTATACTGCTAAACATGATTCCATTTGTTTATTTTTTTATTTGGATATTTTCTTATTTTGACTCTTATTATTGAAGGGGCCCCAGGCAAACTTCAATAAAAAAATGTCAAAATAACCAAATATCAAAATGATATTATTTGCCCAGTGCGCCATCGATGGAAAATTTACCGGGCCCGGTAAACAGGATCACCAGAAAACCAGTCAGATACATCAGTGGCAGTTCAATCTCATCAAATTTAAAGCCCAGCAGGTCTGACCGGTGTATCATCCCCACGATCACCGACATGCAGATCACGAGTGGCACAGCAGCCAGTCTGGTCAATAGTCCCAGCATGATGAAAATCGAACAGAAAACTTCCGCAAAAACAGTCATCCCCAATGAAAATTTATGTCCCACGCCCAAAGGATCCGGGAAAGAATTCATTTTGGCAGCAAAATTGATCAGTTTGGGCCATCCGTGCAATAACAGCAGGCCACCGAACATCAGCCGTAATATCAGCATGGAAAAGCTCACAGCACCGCCGGTGTAGCCAGTTGAGAACAGTTTTCTCATAACAGGTAAGGTTTTTGCGCTATAAAATTATTTGCCGCAATATAGCGCAATAGCCTTTGCCAGACAGCCGGAGTTATCCACATTGTTGGAAAACCGATCAGAAAAGAAAGGATATTACTTTTATATTTGCCTGGTTTGTGTCCCTGATACTGTTCCGTATAATGCCTGACGGGAAAATATTTTCCGGGAAGGATTCGTTTTAAACGCATAATTCAAGATATAACAGCAAAAGCATGCAGTTCATAAGAAAAGTTTTTATTCCAGGACATCTGTACTTATCCATGCTGACTTTCGCCGGCGCAGGTATCGCAGGGATGCCCGCTGCCCATGCGCAGCAAACGCGTATTTATACCGATCCGGAAAAAGTGTTCAAAGATGCACAACAGTACTTCCAGCAGGAAAAGTACAGCGTATCCATGCAGCTTTTCAAGCAAACGATCGATAACATCGATTATTTCCATGAAACCAACCGCGACCTGGTAAAGTCTGACGCCTATTATTATTACACCGTTTGTGCGCTCAAACTTGGACAGGACAACGCAGAAAAAATAGCGCTGGAATACCTTAAAATATTCAACAACAACGCCCGCGAACAGCTGGTAAGCTATCAGCTGGGTAAATATTATTTCCACCAGAACCGGTTCAAAGATGCTATTCCGCTGTACGAAAAAGCCAGCATCGACAACCTCTCCAACGCGGAGATAGCAGAAGCGAAGTTTGAACTGGCCTACTGCTACTTCAATGTCAAGGACTTCCAGAAAGCACAACCTTTGTTTGCCGGCATCCGGGAGATACAAGGCAAATATTATGTGCCGGCCAACTACTACTATGGCTTTATCTCCTACTACAACCATCAGTACGGAGAAGCACTCAGCAGCTTCCAGAAGGTAGTGGAAGATCCGAAGTACAAAAACATAGTACCGTACTACATCGCTGAGATATACTATTTCCAGGGCAAACACGACCAGCTGATCTCGTATACAGAGCCCCTGCTGCGTCAGGGCGGCCAGTACTACGAAGCAGAAATGAAACAGCTGCTCGGTAAAGCCTACTTCGAACGTAAAGACTATAAAAAAGCACTGCCCCTGTTGCAGGAGTTTCAGGATAACTCCGATGAAGTACGCAATGAAGACATCTATCAGCTGTCTTATTCCTACTATCAGACCGGTAACCTGCACAAAGCCATCACCGGCTTCAAACAACTCAGCAGCTCCAAAGACTCTCTGGGACAGAATTCCATGTACCTGCTGGGCGACTGCTACCTGCGTACCGGCCAGAAAGCCAATGCCCGCAACGCCTTCGCCTTCTGCGCCAACAACAGCTCCAACGCACAGCAACAGGAGATTTCCCGGTTCAACTACGGCAAGCTCTCCTATGAGCTGGGCTATCAGGATGCGGCCCTCAATGAACTGACACAGTTCGTGAAGACCTACCCGCAGTCAGCTTACAACAAAGAAGCCCGCGAAGTGCTGGTGAGCCTCTTCATGAATACCAACAACTATCGCGATGGCCTGGCCACCATCGAGCAGATCGGTGATAAAAACCCGACCGTGCTCAAAGCCTATCAGAAAATAGCCTACGGCAGAGCCACTGAGCTGATCAACGACCAGCAGCTGGCAGAAGCCGACCGCCTGCTCGATATCGCCATCAACAACCCTTACGACGCACAAACCAAGCAGCTGGCCCAGTTCTGGAAAGCAGAAATAGCCCTGCGCCAGAATAAAACAGACAAAGCGATCACTAACCTGAACGCCTATCTGAGCAGCACGCCGCCGGTATCCGGCGAAGCCAATGCGCAGACCGCCAGCTACAACCTCGGCTACAGCCTCCTCAAGCAGGACAAATATGCCGAAGCGCTGCCTCACTTTGAAACAGCACAGAAAGCCAGCGGCCCCAATGCTACCAGGATAGCTACCGATGCTACCCTCCGCGCGGCCGACTGTTATTATATGCTGCGTCAGTTCCCGAAAGCACTCGCGCTGTATGATCGTATCATCACGAACAACGATCCCGGCGCCGACTACGCCATCTACCAGAAAGCCATTATCCTCGGTCTTCAGGGCAAACAGGCCGATAAACTGGCGCTGCTGAAACAACTCGGCAACAAGTTCCCGAGCTCCGACTTCGGCAACCAGACAGACATGGAAATCGCCAACACGTACCTGTCGCAGGAAAAATACAATGAAGCCATTCCTTATCTGGAAAACGTACTGCAAAAACAACCTAACGGTGCCAATGCCCCACGGGCACTGCTGAAGCTGGGCCTCTGCTACTATAACAAAGACAACGAAAGCAAAGCGCTCGCCTACTACCGTCAGGTGGTAGAGAAATTCCCCGGTTCACCGGAAAGCAACGAAGCGTTGCAAAGCATCAAGTCTATCTACGTTAGTCAGGGCAAAACAGACGACTACCTCGCTTTCCTGAAAGCCAGCGGCCGTACCGTGACTGCCACCGCAGAAGATTCTCTGGCTTATGCCGCTGCGGAAGCGCGTTTCACCAACAACGACTGCTCCGGCGCCATCACCGCTTTCAACAGCTATATCCAGAAATATCCCAACGGCCAGTTTATTCTGCCAGCCCATTTCTATAAAGCAGAATGCTCTTATAACAACAAAGACTATACGAACGCGCTGCCGGCGTATGAATTTGTGTTGTCCCGCAACAACAGCCTGTACGCTGAGCGTTCAGCCCTGCAGGCGGCCAACATCAATTTCTATCAAACTAAAGATTATGATAAAGCGCGGGGTTACTACCTGCAGTTGCAAGACCTGGCCACCAGCAAGGAAAACAGCCTGGCCGCCACCCGTGGCCTGCTGCGCAGCAACTATCAGCTGAAACACTGGGATGAAGTAGGTAACTATGCAGAAATGCTGCTGTCTACCGCCAATATCAGCACCGATGACCAGATCATCGCACACTTCTACCTGGGTAAAGCGCAAAAACAAGCGAAACAATATGCCAACGCGCTGGCAGAGTTCAAAACTGTTGCCGGTCTTACCAAATCCGAAACCGGTGCAGAAGCCCGCTACGATATGGCCGACTGCTATCTGCAACAGAACGATCTGGCAGGTGCGGAGAAAGCCGGCTTTGATGTGATCAAAAACACGCCTTCCTACGATGTGTGGGTGGCCAAATCATATATCCTGCTGGGTGATGTGTATTTCCGTCAGCAGGACTACTTCAATGCCAAAGCTACTTTCCAGAGCATCGCTGAAAACTGCCCCATTCCGGAGCTGAAAGCCGAAGCAAAAGACAAGTTCGCCAAAGCAGAAGCAGCAGAAAAAGCAGCTGGTAAAAAACCTAAGAAACCGTAGCCATTTGAGAATTTCTAAATTTTCAAATTTTAAGATTTTAAGATTACGACAGCATGAATATTCTCAACATACATCGCAAACGCGCTTTTATCATAGCAGGCATGTGCCTCACAGGCATCCTTCATCAGCAGCAGGCATGGGCACAGGAGCCGCTGAAACAGGAAACGATCGATATCATTTCCACCAATCAGCCTAAGCTGCGCGACGCCTATAAACTGAACCTGACCGCCTCCCTGCCTGGTGTAGACACCAGCAGGCCCGTATTGAAATACCAGGTGCCGGCCCTGAACCTGAACTTCATGTACCAGGCAGCCCCGCTGAAACCGCTGGCATTGGGTAAAGACTCCCTGTCCGTGTTGCAGAACAACTTTATCAAACTCGGCTACGGTAACTATAAAACACCATATGTGCAGGCAGGTTTCGGCAGCGGCCGCAAAGATCTGTACAACTACGGCCTGTTTGTCAACTACACCAGCTCACAAGGCAAGGAAATATCCGACCAGAACTACAGCACCCTCAACGCGCTGGCCTCCGGTTCTTATCTGCTGCCTACCATGCAGGTGGATGCCAGTATCGGTTATGACCGGAATACCATCCACTATTATGGTTATAATCACGACAGCCTGAAATACGATAAAAAAGATGTAGCACAGACTTTTAACACGCTGACAGCACAGGTAGGACTGAAGAACCGTCCACAAAACGACTGGGCGTTTCAGTTTCAGCCTACTGTGAAATTCATCGCTTTCAACGATTCGTATAAACGTACCGAGAATACTTTCATCGCTAAAATACCCGTGCGTAAGCAGGTGTTTGAAGATATCTTTATCAAAGCAGAAGGTGTTTTCGACCTGTCGACCTACAAACAGGATAATGGCCGTAACATCAACAACAATGTGGTGGCCATTCATCCGTCAGTGGACATCATCAAACCGGGATTTGTGCTGCATGCCGGCGTAAACCCCACCTGGACCAACGACAAGTTCTATCTGTTGCCAGACATCGTGAACGAATCACACCTGGTACGTAAAAAACTGATCCTGAGCAGCGGCTGGATTTCTTATTTCGACAAGAACTCCTACCGCAACCTGGCCAATAAAAATCCGTTCCTCAACGGTCTGGTGGACGGCATCCTCAATACCCGTGTAGAAGAAAAGTACACCGGCATCAAAGGTACGCTGGGCGGCCATTTCAACTACAATACCAAGTTTGCGTCTGTGACCTGGTATAATATGCCCCTGTTCGTGAATGACGCCGCAGATACCAAATACTTCACCACCCGCAACGAAGAGCAGCTACGCGCTTTCCAGCTGCATGCAGAAGTAGGGTATATTGAAGAAGAGAAATTTCAGGCGAGGGTGACTTTCGACTGGTACAACTACAACAAACAAACGACCGAAGTAAAACCATGGCATCTGCCTCCTTTCCAGGGCGACCTGTTTGTACAGTACACCCTGAATAAAAAGCTGCACCTGAATGCGGACCTGTTTGCCCTCAGCGGCAGTTATTATGTGCTGCCCAGCAAGGATTTCGGCAAAACAAGCGGCGCCTGGGACATGAATGCCGGCGCATCTTATGATATCGGTAAAAACTTCAATCTGTGGCTGAACGCCAATAACATCTTCAATTCTCATTATCAACGCTGGTACCTTTATCCGACCTATGGTTTCAACATCGTAGGCGGAATTATGGTGAAGTTCTGATTTTGAGTTAACTTGAATAGAATTTGCGATTTTTTGATTTACGATTTTGTGATTGTAGGGAATCCCAAGCGTTTTCCCTACATCATAAAATCAAAAAATCGTAAATCAAAAAATCGTAAATCAAACACCTCTTCATGTTGATACTACAGCAATATATCCAGGAAGTATTGTTCAGGCAGCGGATTTGCGTTGTTCCCCACATCGGTACCTTTTCCATCCAGCATTTTCCGGCACGGTATAACGCCGGTGCACAAACGTTGCTTCCCCCGCGCGATCAGGTGGTGTTCACCCAGTCGTGGCAGGATGATGGCTCCTGTCTGGAATGGATAGCCCTGAAAGAGAACCTGGTGCCTGCTGTAGCCCAAAGGAAGCTGGAGAAGTACATTGAAGAATTTAAGGAGGCGCTGCAGCCCGGACAAGCGCTGGAACTGCCTGGTATTGGCAAGTTACAGGGCGATTTTGCCGGTAATCTGCATTTCCATCCGGAGGAGCTGCCGGTAGACCCTTCCGACCTGCCCATTATGCCGATACTGCGGGAAGACCCCGCTGCGCCCACAACGTCAGTACCTGTAGTTGCACCTACTACCGCTATGACGCCGGTGGAACCACCCGTTCCCCCAGCCGCTGCGCCTGTAGAGCCAGTGATGACCCCTGAAGAGGAGAACACGCTGGAAGCCGTCACAGAAGGCAGTATTTTCAAATGGTGGTGGGCCGTGGCCGGCGCGCTTATTCTGCTCGGCGGACTGGCTGCCTGGTGGTATATTGGCCGTCAGGCGCCGGTGAACATCCCTGCGCCGGTGGTAACCAGAGATACCACGAAACAGGCGACTGTTCCCGACAGCAGCGCTGTGGCAACGCCTGCTGTGTCTGACTCTATCTCCTACTTCGTTGTACTGGAGGAGTTCCAGGACAGTCTTTCTGCCGCCAAAAAAGCGGTGAAAAGGCAGAGTTGGAAACAAAATGTGGTGATGTATCGCCGCGATAACCGTTATAAAGTAGCCGTACCGGTAAGATCCTTACCGATAGACACTACAAGCACGCTACAGGAAAACAGGAGTAAATTCGGTATCAATAAAGCTTATCTGGAATATTAAAGCTTATTTGATTTCCGCTGCCACGATATCCAGTCCTTCCGCGAAGGTATGCGGATGATATCCCAGTTCATTGACCGCCTTATCGATGATCAGGCCGGTTTTAGCCGGGCGGGCGGCTGGCTGGGCGAGGCTTTTGGAGCTTATCTTTTCAATGAGGCTGGTATCCAGCTGAAAATATTCAGCTGTTTTAAGGGCCATGTCATAAGGAGTCAATACTTCCTTACCGGAGATATTAAACATACCGGTTGCTTTCTTTTCTGCCAGCAGCAGGCATCCCGTGGCCAGGTCCTGGCAAAGGGTAGGTGTACGCCACTGGTCGTCTACCACTTTGATCTTTTTACCCTGCTGGAGATTGTTTTTCACCCATGTGATCATATTGCTGCGATGCGGATCGTTGGACACGCCGTATACGAGCACGGTACGCACGATGGCCCATGACAGCTTGCTGTTACGCACCAGTCGCTCTGCCGCTGCTTTGCTGGTACCATAATAGTTAATGGGGTTGACCGGCGCATCTTCGTCATAAGGTCCGCTGAGGCCATCAAACACAAAGTCCGTAGAGAGGAAAATAAAAGCGGCGTTTACTTTTTCTGCCGCGTTGACGAGATAACGTGTAGCGCCTACGTTGGTATCCCAGCAGGCGTCTTTGTTTTTTTCGCAGTCATCCACCTGTGACATGGCGCCGCTATGGATGATCAGGTCCGGCTGATGTTTCTGGACCAGCTGCTGTACGCTGCCGGCATCCCGCAGGTTGACCGCTTCGTAAATGTAATGGTCGCGTTGAGGGGAACGGTTAGCACCTCTGCCGGTGGCTATTACATCGTATGTCTTGTTTTGGACGAATACCGGAATTAAATGTTGTCCCAGCAGTCCATTGCTACCTGTAATTAATACCTTCATAATGCCATATTAGTACGCTGTCTTTAAAGATAAGAAAAAATAGCTGTCAGCATTCAGCAATTAACGTGTACGGGGGATTTTTTTTAGACAAAAGGGCCGTCAGCCTGTAAAAAAAGTTAGCGGAAAGCACAGTATTGTTGTCCTGTACTTTCCGCTAACGTTATATGCAGTGGGAGCAGCCGGCTTATGGCTTCATCCCCAGATTATACATGGTGAACGACCACATGTCTGTTGCCTCCTCTATCAGTTTGGACGTAGGTTTGCCTGCACCATGCCCCGCCTGTGTTTCTATGCGGATCAGCACCGGATTAGGGCCTGCGTTGCTTTCCTGCAGTGTGGCCGCAAACTTAAAGGAGTGCGCCGGCACCACACGGTCGTCATGATCTGCAGTGGTCACCATCGTAGCCGGATAAGCAACCCCTTTCTTCAGATTATGCAGTGGAGAGTATTTCACGAGATATTTGAAATCTTCCGCATTATCGCTGCTGCCGTATTCCACCGCCCAGGCCCAGCCGATGGTGAATTTCTGGAAGCGCAGCATATCCATTACCCCTACTGCCGGCAGCGCCACTTTGAAGAGTTCAGGGCGCTGCGTCATACAGGCGCCTATCAGCAGGCCTCCGTTGGAACCGCCGCGGATAGCTATTTTAGCAGGATTGGTGTACTTTGTTTTCACCAGGTATTCTGCCGCACCGATGAAGTCATCGAATACGTTTTGTTTCTTTTCCTTCATACCGGCTTTGTGCCATGCTTCTCCATACTCGCTGCCACCGCGCAATGCCACTACCGCGTAAGTGCCTCCCTGTTCCATAAAGTACAGGTTGGACACGCTGAAGCCCGGCGTTTGTGCGATATTGAATCCACCGTAACCGTAGATCAGCACCGGGTTGTTGCCATTGTTCTTCATCCCTTTTCTGGAAGACAGGAACATCGGCACTTTGGTACCATCTTTACTGGTGAAGAATACCTGTTTGGTTTCGTAATCGTCCGGATTGAATTTCACCGCCGCTTTGTTGAACAGGGACATTTTACCTGTTTTGATATCATAGCGATAAACAGTTGGCGGCGCCACAAAAGAGGTATAGGTAACAAACAGTTCCTGATCTTCTTTTCTGCCATTGAAGCCGCCGGCCGTACCGATGCCCGGCAGTTTGACTTCATGTTCCAGGCGGCCGCTGTAATCATATTGGTATACGCGGGTGGAAGCATCTTTAAGGTAAGACAACAACAGCTTACCGCCGGCATCGCCTACGTTTTGCAGTACTTCTTTTTTCTCCGGTACAATGACTTTCCAGTTGGATTCAGCCGGATTAGCCGGATCAATCAGCACCACTTTATAATTAGGCGCCTGATGATTGGTGAGCACCAGCAGTTTTCCACCGTCATTATCAATTACAGAAGGTTCGTTGGCGAAGCCTTTCACCAGCAGCGAGAAAGAGGTCTGCGCCGGATTTTGCATATCGCGGTACCAGATTTCCCTGCCGGAGGTGCCTTCTGAAGTGGAGAGGATGAGGAAACGTTCATCTTCCGTTACGCCCACCGTAGCGTTGCGGAGCGGATGGTCCTTGTCCACATAAATCAGTTCATCCTGTTCCTGTGGCTGGCCTATTTTATGGAAATATACTTTCTGGAATTCGTTCTTTTTGGACAGTTTGCTTTGCTCGTCCGGTTTGTCGTAGCGGCTGTAATAGAAGCCGTCGCCTCTCCAGCTGAGGCCACTGAATTTGATCCATTCCAGTTTATCGGAGAGGAGCTGGCGGGTGGCCACGTCCATCACATAAGCTTCCTGCCAGTCGGACCCGGCTTTCGCGATCAGGTAGGCCGCATATTTCCCGTCTTTCGAGAAAGTGAGGGTCCCCAGGGCGGTAGTGCCGGAGGCGGACAGTTTGTTAGGATCGATGAATACTTCCGGGGTACCGTCGGGAGTAGTGCTGCGGTACAGGACAGCCTGGTTCTGGAGGCCATCATTTTTAAAGAAGTAATAATAATTACCATGTTTGACCGGCGCACCTGTTTTAGGGTAGTTCCAGAGTTCTTCCAGTCTCTTTTTAACGGAAGCGCGGAAAGGGATGGTAGCGAGATAGTCCTGGGTCACTTTGTTTTCAGCGTCCACCCAGGCTTTGGTTTCTGCGCTGTGGTCGTCTTCGAGCCAGCGATAGGGATCAGGGATACGAGTTCCGTGGTAGTCATCTACAGTATCTACTTTTTTAGCAACCGGATATTGCCAGTTTTTTTGTTGTGCTATACCTTCCATAGTCATTAAACTCATGCCTAATATCAACCAAGTCTTATTAGTCTTTTTCAACATGCCTATATTTTTTAAAAAAATTAGCTACTTTGTTTGATTAAAATTAAATATTTAGGTTAATTCATAAGATAACTGTTAGAAAACAATTGCAAAATGTTATTTTTGTGCGCCTTTAAGATATTTTTTTAGCAATTTATATGAAAAAATTGAACAACATTGCAGTCCTTACCTCCGGTGGAGATGCCCCGGGCATGAACGCAGCCGTTCGTGCGGTGGTAAGAACGGGCATTTATCATCAGCTGAATGTGTTCGGCGTCATGTATGGATATAGGGGAATTTTAAAGAATGAGATTTTCCCGATGGAGTCCAAATCTGTTGCCAACATTATTCAACGCGGAGGCACCATCTTAAAGACCGCCCGGTGCAAAGAGTTCTATGAATATGAAGGGCGAAAAAAAGCTTATGAAAATCTGAAAAAGCACAACATTGACGGTTTGATTGTGATCGGGGGAGATGGTTCGTTCAATGGGGCTCAGAAATTCAGCCAGGAATTTGACATTCCCTGTATAGGCTTGCCTGGTACTATTGACAAGGACATTGCGGGAACTGACAACACCATTGGTTTTGATACGGCGGTGAATACTGCGATCGATGCCATTGACAAAATCAGGGACACTGCAGACGCGCATGACCGGTTGTTTGTGATCGAAGTAATGGGCCGTGATGCCGGTTACATCGCATTACACAGCGGTATCGCCACTGGTGCCGAGCATATTATGATGCCGGAACGCAAAACCGAATTACACGACATTATTGAAGAATTGCAGGCCAATGAACGCCGCAAAAAACTGGTTAATCTGATCGTGGTGGCCGAAGGTGACGAAACCGGCGGCGCCAATGAAGTAGCACGCCGCATTAAAGAAAGTTGTCCGCAACTGGATACCAGAGTATGTATCCTTGGACATATCCAAAGGGGTGGTTCTCCCTCCTGTACAGACCGTATCCTGGCAAGCCGCATGGGCTATGCCGCTGTAGACGCCCTCCTCGAAGGCATTCACAATGTCATGATCGGGATCGTAAACGACAAGATCCATTACACCCCCCTGGACAAAGCCGTTAAAGCAAAACAGGAAATTGACCCCGAATGGTTTAAGATTGTTAAAATTCTTGCGAGTTAAAAAATAAGACTTATGAGTACAAAGGATCTTTCGAAATACTATCACAAGCAGATGGACAACGCTGCCGGTAGAGCACACTCTTCCCGCAAAACAAAAATCGTGGCAACCGTTGGTCCGGCCTGTGATACCTATGAACAGCTGCTGGCGCTGGTGAAAGCAGGCGTAAACGTATTCCGCCTCAACTTTTCACACGGCTCGCATGAAGATAAACTGCGGATCATCGAATATATCCGTCAGATCAACAAAACCGAACCTTACAACGTAGCCATGCTCGGAGACCTTCAGGGACCTAAACTCCGCGTTGGTGAAATTGAAAATAACGCCCTGCCGCTGAAAAAAGGTGATATCCTCACCTTTGTCAACGAAAAAGTAGTGGGCAACATGGAAAAAATTTACGTTTCCTACCCTGACCTGTACAAAGATCTTCGCATTGGCCAGAAAATTCTGCTGGACGATGGTAAAATCGAAACAGTAGTAAAGGAACTGCTTCCTACCGGTGAAATCAAGGCAGAAGTAAGCTTACCCGGCGTACTGTCTTCCAAAAAAGGTTTTAACCTGCCAGACACCAAAGTGTCCCTGCCTGCCCTGACAGAAAAAGATGTCGTGGACCTCGAGTTCATTATCGATCAGGAACTGGACTGGGTAGCGCTGTCTTTCGTACGCAGCGTAAAAGACCTGGCCGATCTGCGTAAACGCCTGGAAGCAAGGAACTCCAAAATCAAGATCATCTCCAAGATCGAAAAACCGGAGGCGATCCAAAACCTGAAAGAAATCATCTGGGAAAGTGATGGCGTGATGATCGCCCGTGGTGACCTCGGCGTGGAACTGCCGGTAGAACAGATCCCGATGATCCAGAAAGATATTATCCGCAAATGTATCCACCGTGCGAAGCCCGTTATCGTGGCTACACAGATGATGGAAAGCATGATCGACCGTACCCGTCCGAACCGTTCCGAAATCACCGACGTGGCCAACGCCGTACTGGAAGGCTCCGACGCCGTGATGCTCAGCGGTGAAACCGCCACCGGACAGTTCCCTGAACTGGTGATCCAGACCATGCACAAAATCATCATGGAAGTGGAAAAAGAAGCGATCATCTACAACCGTAACCTGATCCCTCACCGCCACTCTCCTACCTTCCTCAGCGACGCGCTGTGCTACAACGCCTGTAAAATCGCGGAAGACCTGGATGCAGATGCCCTCATCGGCATGACCCAGAGCGGCTATACCGGCTTTATGCTGAGCAGCTACCGTCCACGCTCTCCGCTGTATGTATTCACCAAAGAAAGAACACTGGTGAATCAGCTGAGCCTCAGCTGGGGTGTACGCGCCTTCTACTACGAAGAAGAAGAAAGCCTCGATGATATCGTATTCGATCAGATCAACATCCTGAAAGAAAGAGGATTCATCAAAGTGGGCGATGTGGCCGTAAACACTGGTAGCACACCGGTAAAACTGCACCTGCCGACCAATATGCTCAAAATTACCCGCGTGGAATAGTTTCGGCGGGAATCCGATATCTGTAAAAAGAACGGCTGACCAAATGGTCGGCCGTTCTTTTTTTATCCAAAAAACCCAGAGCTAAAGCCCTGGGCTACGATGTTGTTCAAATTCCTGATTTATCAGGGAACCGTGATGATCAGATTATTGTCTCTGGATGGGACATAAGGAGTTTTGACCCTGATAACCGGAAGTGTGGTTATAGCGCACGCATGTGATACAGAGAAGGCATGGTCATGATTTTAGCACGTAGCCTGTGTGCTATTTCTTTTTGTAGGTAGCGAGATAGATCACCAATGCAGTGAGTATCAGCAGTGTGCCGGCCAAACAGACTCCGTTCCATTTGCCAACTGACCAAACCCACAACCCCAGTCCTGAACCAATAGAGGTACCGATAAAGCTGGTGGTCATAAACACGGTATTCAACCGGTTACGTGCTTCCGGCAGCAGTGCGTATATGCGTGTTTGGTTAGACACATGGATACCTTGTAAACCGAGGTCTATTGCGATGATACCGATGATGATTCCAATGATGTTTGCCTGGAAGACATAAAACATCGCATAACCCGCCAACAGGAAGATGATACCATACCCAATGGCTATACGCGGATTCTTTTTATCTGCGATGCGTCCAATCAATGGGGCACCCAGTGCGCCCGCCGCCGCAGCCAGTCCCATCAGGCCGATCTGTTCGCTCGTATACAGGAATGGTTTTTCAGACAACAGAAATACCACTGTTGTCCAGAACATCCCGAACATGGCAAAGCAGCAGGCATTGATGGCAGATGCTTCGCGCAGCATGGGTTGTTCCTTTGCCAGCGTAAGCAGCGACTTCATCAGGTCGCCATAACTACCGGTAAACTGTGGCCTGCTTTGGGGAAACGTAAAGATCATTATCACCACCAGTAATGCGCTGATACCGGCAGCGATGAAGAACATAGCGCGCCAGCCCCAATGGTGGCCTACCACACCGCTCAGCGTGCGGGATAAAAGTATCCCTACCAGCAGTCCGCTCATGATAGTACCGATCACCTTGCCTCTGTTGGCCGCATCTGTCAGATGCGCTGCCAGCGGCAGTATCAGTTGAGGCACCACAGAAGTAAACCCGATCAGCAGTCCGGTGATTTTGAGCATCAGGATGTTTTGGGAGAAGCCTGCCGCTGCGAGGGCTGCTACGGCTGTTGTGGTCATGGCGATGATCTGCCCTTTACGCTCCAGCTTGTCACCCAGCGGTACGCAGAAGAGGAGTCCCAGCGCATAACCTACCTGTGTAAAGAAAGTCACCTGTCCCGCGTTGCTTTCCGATACGCCGAACTCCTGGCTCATCAGTACCAGCAGCGGCTGACTATAATAAATATTTGCTACGATAAGCCCCGTACACAGGGCCATGATCATGATGTTCCATCTGCTTAATGCCATATAACCTGTCTTTTGGAGATGCAAAGATACAGTTCTCCGTTCATCCCTGCCGGAAAGAGTGTTTAATATGAAATGGCTAAATTTGTCATTATTTCACTGCTTACGGGCAAAAAGGTTACAGCTATGTTTACAAGTATCAATCCGTTTACACAGAAGACCATTGCTGAATACACGCCGCATACCCCGGCGGAAATTGAACAGAAGCTACAGACAGGAGAAAAGGCCTACCGCACGCTGTTACAGGTACCCCTGGAGCAGCGCCGGAAATGGATGATGCAGGTGGCAGGATCATTAAAAGCCAACGTAGAAGCACATGCCACCCTGATCACGCAGGAGATGGGCAAAACGCTGAAAGAAGCCCGATCGGAGGTAATGAAATGTGCCGCCACCGCGGAATACTTCGCCGATAACATTACAGCAATATTACAGCCACGGCCCATCGAGTCGGAAGCCTATAAAAGTTATGTGAGTTATGAGCCCAAAGGCATCATTCTCGCCATTATGCCGTGGAATTTTCCTTACTGGCAGGTTTTCCGTTTTGCCATTCCCAATGTATTAGCCGGCAATACCGGTCTGTTGAAACACGCCAGCAATGTGAGTGGTTGTGCGCTGGCCATCGAGAAAGTTTTTATGGAATCCGGCTTCCCGGAAGGCACGTTCCAGTCGGTGCTCGTATCCTCCAGGGACCTGGAGCCGATAGTGGCCGACCCGCGGATACAGGGCGTAACGCTGACCGGCAGCACGCCAGCGGGTAAAAGCGTGGCCGCCCTGGCGGGCAAATACCTGAAGAAAACAGTACTGGAGCTGGGTGGCAGCGATCCGTTCATCGTGCTGAAAGATGCCGATCTGGAGGCCGCCGCCAGGACCGCCGTACAGGGACGTATGCAGAACGCAGGACAGTCCTGCATTGCCGCCAAACGGTGGATCGTAGAAAAAGAGATTGTGCCGGCCTTCACCGCCGCGGTACGTCGCCTGCTGGAAAACCTGCAACAGGGCGACCCGATGCTCGACAGTACCCATATGGGGCCGATGGCCCGTCCGGACCTGGCCGAAGAACTGGGCAAGCAGCTACAGGACACCATCAGCCAGGGCGCCAAACTGGAATTGGGCGGCACCTATGAAGGATGTAACTTTGCCCCGACACTGTTGACCGGCGTCACCAGCAATATGACCGCTTTCCGGGAAGAGATATTCGGACCGGTGGCCGTGATTATTGAAGCTGCCAACGAAGACGAAGCGATCGCACTGGCCAACGAGACTGACTTCGGCCTGGGCTCCGCGCTCTGGACCAGCGACCTGGACAAGGCCGCACGCCTGGCCACCCGGATAGAAAGCGGTAACGTTTTTATCAACGCCCTGGTGCGGTCCGATGCACGGCTGCCTTTTGGCGGTGTCAAACAATCCGGCTATGGCAGGGAGCTGTCACTGGAAGGCACACACGAATTTTTGAACATCAAGACTATTTATATACAAGAATAACTGTAAAATGACCACGTCCCTTAAACGAGAACGTTATACTCCCTATATCACTTTCTCCCGTGAGGAATGGGCAGAAACGAGCGGTGACGCGCTGTTGCAACTACAGGACTACTACGACCTCGAGCAGCTGCACGGTATGAATGAACCGCTTACACAGGAGGAGATCACCCAGATATACCTGCCGCTGGCCCATCTGATTAATTTGTACGTTAAATCGTCACAGGCGCTGCATAAAGCTACCAGCAGCTTCCTCGGCAGCCAGGAGCTGAAAGTGCCTTATATTATCGGCATAGCCGGCAGCGTGGCCGTAGGTAAAAGCACCACCGCCCGCGTATTGCAACGACTGCTGCAGGCCTGGCCCGACCATCCACGGGTGGACCTCGTCACCACCGACGGGTTCCTCTATCCCAACAAAATACTGGATGCCAATAATATCATGAACCGTAAAGGCTTCCCTGAAAGTTATGATATCAAAAGGCTGATTCATTTTCTGGCCGATGTGAAGTCCGGCAAAGAAAGAGTGGCCGCCCCTCTCTACTCCCACCTGGAATATGATGTGCTGCCCGGTCAGCTGCAATGGATAGAACAACCCGACATCGTGATCGTAGAAGGCGTGAACGTATTGCAGGTAAGGCCTCGTCAGCAACAGAAAGACAAAGACCCGGCCATTTTCGTGTCTGATTTCTTCGATTTCTCTATTTATGTAGATGCCGCAGAAAAAGATATCCGTAAATGGTATATCTCCCGCTTCGAGTCTTTGCGGGCAACCGCCTTCCAGAATCCGGAATCTTTTTTCCACCGCTACGCGCACCTGTCGGATGCCGCCACCGTGGAACTGGCCACTCAGATCTGGGAAGATATCAACAAACCTAATCTGGAACAGAATATCGCCCCTACCCGCTACCGCGCCAGCCTGATACTGGAAAAAGGGCATCATCATTTTGTGCAGTCCGTTAAACTACGGAAGACTTAAGCGTTTATTCGTTAGCGTTATATGACCAACGGTCCGTGCTTAGCAGGCACGGACTATTTTTTTGCGGTATATTTGTTACCTGATCTCTTATTTTATGCAAATACAGTTTCTTCGTCACGCTACCCTTATCATAGCATGGGGCACCCACAAAATACTGGTAGACCCTATGCTCAGCCACAAAGACGCCCTGGATACGGTTCCCAATGCTGCCAACACACGCCGTAACCCGCTTATAGACCTGCCCATCAGCGATGCGGAACTGGCTACACTGCTGGAAACAATCGATGCCGTGATCGTCACGCATCTGCATCGTGACCACTGGGACGTGGCCGCGCAACAGCTGGTGCCTAAACATTTACCGCTGTTCTGCCAGCCGGAAGATGTGGAAAAACTCACCGCACAAGGTTTCACTCAGCTGATCCCGGTAGATACTACCGTTGTATGGGAAGGTATTCGTATAGCCCGCACCGGAGGACAGCACGGCACCGGCGAAATCGGCAAACTGATGGCCCCCGTATCCGGCTTTGTATTGGAAGAAGGAGCCGACCGCCTCTATATCGCCGGCGACACCATCTGGTGCGAAGAAGTGAAAGCAGCACTTGACCAATACCAACCCACACATACGATCGTCAACGCCGGCGCCGCACAATTTCTCACCGGAGATCCCATCACCATGACAGCCGAAGATGTATTACAAGTACTGCAACACCCCGCTCAAACACGGGTGACAGCCGTGCATATGGAATCTATCAATCATTGTTATCTCACAAAAGAAATGCTGAAATCCGCTATCGGAGAGCGTTTCGGAGAAAGACTGATTATTCCTTAAAATATTTTTTTGGAAGTATGGAATAAATACATACCTTCGCGCTCCATTCAACTGAATGATGATTCCGTAGCTCAGTTGGTAGAGCAATACACTTTTAATGTATGGGCCCTGGGTTCGAGTCCCAGCGGGATCACAGAAATTCGAGAAGCCTGCGCGAGAGCGTGGGCTTTTTGTTTTTTAGTCGTGTGTTTAGTCAAGTTGCGATTGTATAACCCTGATGGCTTTCCCGTACTTTATGCAGGTTAATCAGCTTTTACTAAGATACTAAATATCTTATTAGTCTCTTGCAAGTTAGCTTTACAAAAGTCCGTATTTACATGATTAATTTAAAAGCACTCAACTATCCAAACCTGTGGGGACTGGAATGTATTCCATAATTTCTTCTTTATCACAATTCTTCATGAAAAAGTAAAATGTTAATCAATAGTCTTAACTGAAATCGTACTTTGATCGTAGTCAAATATTGGAGGTATAATAGTTTTCTTTACTTATGATGTCACTTGATTTTTTAGAAAATAGGTCATGTCATGATAAGCGCCCGAAATTGAAGCCCCACCACATTGTAGAAGTAGAAAAGAGTTTTGAAGGAGCCTTTACTATCTTAGAAACAATGCAATTTGATGAAGGCATCCAACAGCTAAAACTGCTGGAGCAGCAGTTTCAAAGACCTGTTTTCTTTTTCCTGAGCAACCATATTTGCTGTATAAATCGGTATAATATGGAAAAGAGAGGAAGAAACGTACAGACGGCTGCGCCAATACTGTTTTCAATTGAGCCGGAACAGTTTTGGCAAATGCTGCGTGTATTGGTGCGGGAAGAGGTTAGCCAACTGGAAAGGCAGCCGGTACGTACCCCGGTATATGATACTCCCGGTCTCATCTACAAGCCCCTCTATAAAGTCGGTGAGGTCTGTCAACTATTTCAGGTTACCAAGCCTACCATTTACGACGGGATAAAACATGGCAAACTAAAGCCGTACAAAATCCGGTCGAGGGTCTATTTTCTTTAGAACGACATTCAGCAACTATTGCAATCCCGGGAACGGCCGAAAGAATGATAGCAGCGTTGCTACCCGTCCGCGAATATCGAACGGGCCGCCTTCGGCATCCCGTTCGCGGATTCGGAACGGACTTCGCTCTGTTAGCAAATGGTATTTTTGCAACGAATTAGTTAAACTATAACTACTGTTTCTTTTTGATGAAATAATCACCGGTATCCACTTCTACAGAAGTAGTGGTGATGACAACACCATTAAGGAATTGGTATTTATTCATCTCCCATTTATCTGAAAGAGAACCATCTTCAAACTGATACAAATCAAATATGCTTCCCTTGGATGATAGAGTCAGCCGATCCTTTGGGCCTTCACAGGCGAATACGACAGGTAGTATCCCTATGAAACTGTCATTGCCAGCTGCTTTAGCTACAAACAAACCCCAGTTAATGTCCAATTTTTCTAGCCTCCCGGACATACCTTGAAGCGATTCCGGAGTTGATTTTGATAAGATAATCTTCTTTACCTTCCTGTTTTTATCAAAAAACAATTTGATGTTAATTAGATAGGTACACTCAGGACAGGCCTCTTTTCTAAGTAATAACCTTTCGTTGGCAAAGAATTTCAGCAACTTCTGAAACTCTTTGTTTTTGAGAGTGTCCGTTTTTTGAGCGAAAGTCGTTACCGATAAAATCAACAGGGCGAAAGAAAACAAATACTTGATCATGTTTAAATAAATTTTGGTGGCTGGGAAATAATGTACCGTCACTTGCAACCGGATGCAGTCCCTGAATTTCCATCCTGATGATTAGCAATATTCTGTAGTCTCGCGGCTGCACCATTGGCTAACGCTACCGGATCTTTCGCCAGTTCAGCCGTTTTATCCCTTAACGTTTGTGAAGTCCATTGTAACGTCTCCTGAAGGCCGGCCCAACTCAGATCACTTCTGTCTTTAGCCGAGATCGACGGGAAAATTACATTCAATGCTGCGGCGATTCTGTCTGTATAAGCTGATGCCATTTTCTCGTGCTGATTTACCAATGGACTTGAAAATGACATTCCCTGTACTCTCATAATGGCGTGTAACGATTCGTGAAGAAGTGTTGTGACAATAAACTCCTTCGAAGCTTTGGGCAATAGATCTGCATTCAGATTGATATACAAAACCCCTCCACCATTGGAACCGTCGATGCCGGAACCTGTATGTGAATCCACAACGTCATATTCTCCCATTTTTCCTGCCATCTCGCTTCCCGATTTTTCCCTAAATATAATATCGTAGTTTGACTTACCACCAAACATATCCTGAATGGTCTCAAACATCCACCCCGATAATTTTACATTTAACGTGGATCTAAAAGCTGCTTGAAGACAAGAGTTTTTGAGCTCGCTTTTGATAGCCTGGATCTTTTCTGGTTGTGGATCAGATCCAGGAGGATCCAGCTCCTCGTGTTCTTCAGGGGGCCCCGAATGTCCGCCTCCGTTACCAGGAGTGCCACCACCAATGCCTTCTTCCCAAGGCGGAGTAACACCTCCACCAGAACCAACTGGATCGTCATCTTCACATAATGAGTATCCATAAACAGTAAATACGCCATCTGCATCTACATAGGTGTCTTGGAGGAATTTACATACCCGTTCTGTTTGGGCGGTAAGATCATACACTTGTCTGCTGGCGAATGACTCAAAATCAGCCTTGTATTTCGGGATACCCTGTTCGTAATAGTATCCATACTGAAACCTCATGTTCAGGTCGTATCGGCCTGAAATTCCTGAAAATTCAGCTGGCTTAAAGGTTTTATTTTGCGCGCCGTATTGAGGGGTGGTGATGATCACCAAAAGATATCCCTTAAACCCCGATTTCGTTCGAATTATTACAACTTTACGAATGCTTTTGCCTCCTTTGCTCAACTTATATTTGAACGGTGCCGGTATGGAAATACTGGTATCTGTCAATGCCCTAGCCTTGTCCCAGTTCAATTCACCTGTAGCCTTTGATGTAGCACTGTACCAGTTTCGGGCATCGGTTAAAAGCTGATCGTCCAAGAAAGATCGACCTTCTTTATTATCTTTCGAGCAGGATACCACAAGAAAGGACAACAAGATAAGGTTAGATAATAGCCATCTGTGGGGAACATTTAACATAGTGGGCTTAGATTATAGGTTAACGATTATATTCTTGTTGTGAAATTGATCGAATAATAGCAAAGGATTCCCGGACAAACATGAATTACATGATAAGCGTTGCTTACTATTATTATGTAATAATATGTTTTTTTTGTGAAAAAAGTAATCGGAGAAGTCTGTCAGCTATTTCAGGTTACCAAGCCTACTATTTACGACTGGATTAAACACGGCAAACTAAAGCCGTACAGTCGGTTGACGGACGATTATTCAATGCTTATTTTAAACCTATAGGAGCCTATTCAGGTGGATATGGTAATTTTTGGATTACAGAGACGCCTAAATACTTCCCGCTAATCGAATGGAATGTTTACCGGGACAGGACGGTTCATCATGACTTTAACGACGATACATTTGACGGAGCACCCATTGATAACTACGAAGTAGTTCGAAACTATATTAAAAATGAAGTGATTGACAAGCAAAAATGATCTGCGTACACAGCTGGCACAAGTTTCTACATTGGTCACTATCAATAAGATCTTCGTCATATAGTAGTTACCAATACTACGCTGTTATTCACTTTTTATTTGTTCAATGCCCTCCCGGTAAGTCGTTATCCGAAAATCAGGAAAGTGGTTTCTAAATTTGGCATCATCAAATATATTATCGTGCTGATATCGGGGTAGTAGCTCCTGCAGTTCTTTTACCTGTTTATTGAAAAGGGCACCTATCTTAAAGCCAATCATCGGAATGACGGTGTATTTCAGGTCTTCCTTATAAATTGAAGAGGCCAATGCAATGAACTGTTTATAAGTTAACCGGTTATCATCAACTGGTAAATGCCAGGTTTGGTTGTAGGCATCCGGTGTATTTCCGATCAAAGCAGTTGCCTTGCTGGCATCAGGCGTCCAGATCAGGCTTCTTAACTTATCGTCTCGCAGGGGTACTTTTAGCTTTTTCTTGTTTTTGATATTATCGAAAATCAGAGAATTCGTGATGCTCTGCGTTTTGGCCGGACCATAAAATTCCGGCGCACGGCAAATCGCTGCTTCAATTTTGCCAGCTGACATTTCCTGCAGTACCAGGTCGGCCATCGCTTTTCTTACCCTGCCTTTTCTGCCCACCGGAGCAAAAGGAGTTGTTTCTGTAAGCGCTCGGTCATCCTGCGGATACATGTAAGTATTATCAAAGAAAACCAATTTTGTTCTATGGACGTTACAGGCCTCTATCACGTTGGCGGTAATACGCAGAAATTGTTCTTCCCACAGATCTGAATTCATCGGAAGTCCTAAAGTAAAGTAAGCGATATCACTGCCTTCTACTGCCTTAACGGCATTCTCTTTGATGGTCAGGTCCGCCGGGAAAACACTATCCGTATCATTTATCTTCTGTGCCTTACGGCTTACAATTCTGATATCTGAAGTAAAACTCCTTTTAAGTTCTCTCGCTAGTTCTTCCCCAATTTGTCCATTGGCTCCCAATATCGTTTGCATACTACTTTATTTTTAGAGAAATTTGTGACAACATTTCCGGTATAATAGTCATGGACAATGCCCATGAAGTAACGCACGGAAAGATGTTAGGGTTTGGCCCGATATAAACAAAAATACTATTTAAACCAGTTTCTGCTATAATTACCTGATAGCCGATAATTTTAGCAGATAACAAATCACCTCTAAGAGATGTATGCATGGATAAGATAAAAATATACGATTGGTTGATAATGGCATTTTCGGACCATTAAACAGTTTGACAGAAGCCTTTTATTATGATAAAAGAGACCTGGAGTTTTATTCTATTCATATGGCAGACTTCTTATTATTGAATGATGATTTCACCCTGAATGAATCTGCCGGTTCATCTTATTCAGATAACATTGCACGGCTTATCGCGGATAGAATTTGCAGACAGGATGCCGGAGATAAAGACATCGTGGAAATTGACCGGCTGGAGGTTGACAGCCGGAAATCCATTATGGGCGAATTTGTTAAGGGCATTCATGATGAGAAACTGCTGCCTATACTTCAACAGAGAATTAAAAACCAGGATGGCACACAACGATTTGATTTTTACTTTGGTATGGAAGCAACCGACAAAATAAAAGAGGATTGGCAAAGACTAAAAAACGAATCGTTGATTCCCATAATTGACCGGTTCCTTGACAGCAATGAAATTGCGCTTGAACAATCCCGCGTATGGGATATTGGAAATGATTTCCACATCGACCTGGACCTCACTTAGCAAAACCCCGAGTGCTTACTGTACCCATCATTTATACCTATGAAGCTTATGAGCTACATGTAGCCCACTATGATCTGCGCTCCTTTAAACCTCTGGATGAAACATTACTGCACGAGGTCTTCCGCCGGTTCTCCACAGCAATCACCGTCGAAGATGGTTACATCACCGGAACTGCAGTGATTGGAATTTATGGTAGAGTAGGTTTATCAGGCTACTTTTAAAACGGCTGGGGTTGCCGGATACTTTCGCAGCAGCAACTGCATGAGTTGTACGAAGATGATAAAAAAGGGATCATTCGCGTGGTAAAGCAGCTGGCTATGCAACATCAGAAAACTGAAAAAGTGTAGCCGCGATTGTTACACAGCTTCTCTCCACGCGTCCACATCGCCTTCTCACATTGTCCATATCACCTCCCATAGAATTTCACATAAACAACTACTTTTGAAAAAACATTTTCCTATGGCGAACATCTTACACCGGGTAGGCATCAAAACTACCGCTATCGACGACGTTTACCGCGCACTTACCACAGAAGACGGCCTCGCCGGTTGGTGGACCACCAACACAAAGGGAGCAGGTGATCAGGCTGGCAATATCATCGAGTTCCGGTTTGATGCGGGAGGATTCGACATAAAAGTTAAAAAACTCGACGCCCCTACACAGGTGGAATGGGAAGTAATAGATGGACACGAAGAATGGATCGGCACGACCATTAGTTTTGAGTTGAAACAGGATGGCGATTATATCATCGTACTATTTAAGCATCTGAACTGGAAGGAGCCGGTAGAGTTCATGCATCACTGCAGTACTAAATGGGCCATATTCCTGATGAGCCTGAAATCACTGATAGAAACAGGAAAAGGCAATCCCTCTCCTGTTGACGTTAAAATTGACAACTGGAATTAGCGTTTATGCATCATGCTCATCTTTGGGCTTCGGCACCTTAATAGTGGGTAATTTTTCCTCGCCCATTGCTTTGGCTACCCGATAGTGCGACCAGTTCTCAATTTCCTGTTCACCATAAATGATCATTCTTACGGCGGTATCTTTGGTGTCCATATCTCCGACATATCTTTTATGATGATCGGGCACCGCCTCGTAACTAATTTTCAGTTGTTCTTTATTCCCGACTGTCGGGTCATTCAGGTATTGCTGATACGCTGCCCTGCAAACCTCGACGAGGGAAGGCTCTCCTCTTAATTCCCTGATAAGGTCTTGTATCTCCAGTAATTTATCTTCAATATCTGTGGAGTATTGCTCTTTGTGAATAGTAAAACTGCCGAGACCATGGATATTCACTTTGGAACCAGCAGGAACCGCCGCAACTATTATTCCTTTATTAACAAGCTCCTCCAACTCCGCCAGCGTTATGTTTACCGGCTCTTTCAAGCGGTCCAGGCTAATGGTACTGTCCGGGAAAACAACCACCCGCGTCAGATAATATTCATCCTCCACTTTGTAAAACAGATGGACACTGCTGCCATTTATTTTTTCCGGGAACAGATCATTGGGAGAGCTTTTCCGCTCCTTGTAAATGGAGCCGTTTGCGCTGTCCCCTATCCTGACACCCTTGACAACTTTTTCACGGTAGTGATAAATGTTTTCCATTGTAGGGTTCAATGCTTTGATTAAGTTTAAGACATGCGCGATAAAGCTTTCCTCGTTAAACAACCAGGAGCCGTTCGTGATCGTCCAGTTTCCCAGGCCATGAATGGAAATTTCCTTATTGTCCGGAATACTTAACGTTACCCAGCCTCTGCTGACATCTTTCTTAAAATGTTCGAGATCCTCAAAATTCCAGCAGTCCACTCTGCCATCTGCATACACATCAATATCAACAAAGAAATAACTACCGTTATGGATAATCGCAGGGATTGAAAAGCCTTCCACCACCTGCTTCCTGTAAACTTTAGTTGTTGGGTTAATCATCGTTCTTTTCTATTTTTAAAGGGAACACTAAAGTATTAACTTTTAGTTTCCTATACAAACAGCACTGGTGATTATATTCATTTCTTTTCAATAATTTATTGTACTTTCGCGCCGCGATTGGTTTTTAACATAGGTTTCACGATGTTAAAATTAATAGGGAATCAGGTGTAAATCCTGAGCAGACCCGCTACTGTAAGTTCTGTAACAACACGCTGACATCTACTCGCCACTGTTTTTAGTGAATAAAAATGGGAAGGCCGTCGGAAGTGAGAACAAGCCAGGAGACCTGCCATTGCAGATAATTTTTAAAGCTTCGAGGATAGAGCTTTGAATACAACTTGCACTGAAATTATTTCGGCGTCTTATTGTTTTCGTATGTTATCCGGCAGGCTATCGGACCAGTCATTTAGTATTAGAATTTTATGAAAAAAAACGTTTTCGCATTCGGGGCGTTCGTCGCCGTCGCATTGGTATCCTGTTCCAAAAAAGACTCCACTGAGCCTATACCAGCCGGGTCTTCCACTGTAGAAATAATCAATGTGCTTTCTCAAAACGGTGTAGCACAGGAAGACACCCTGGTGTTCAAAGCCAAAGCGCCTCAGGGCAGCACCTTCACCTGGTCTGTAAACGGCAAAGGCAGCACAGCTAACGATTCCATCTTCAAATTTGTTTCCACTGATATAGGAGAACACACCATCGCCGTCACCGTTTCCACTAACAACCAAAAAGCTTCTTCTCAGACGAATGTTACCGTATATGGCAAATATAAGTACGGCACGTTTGTGTTAAACGAAGGGAACATGACAACGGAAAATGGCTCGCTGACTTTTATCAGCTCTAAAGGCGTGGTTACCGACAGCGCTTATTTTAAAGCGAATGGTACTGAGCTCGGAAATGTAGCGCAGGACTTATACATCTATCGCAACAAAGTATATATCATCTCCCAAAACGGAAAGAAAAACGCGGTGGGTGCTTCTTTCAACAACGACGGGCTGCTGATAGTCGCCAATGCAGAAACGCTTAAAAAAGAAGTTGCTTACAACGATGAACTGGCAACACTCAGCTGGCCTACGCACGTAGGGGTATTAAACGAAGAAAATATCATCATCCGGGATAACAACGGCTTGTACCGATTTAATCCTGTGACCAAAGCCCTCACCTTTATCAAAGGCTCCAGGTCTGCCGCCAAACTGACGATGGCCGTCTCCAACAACAAAATATTTGCGGCGGCCGGCAGCAAAGTATATGTCATTGAACCCAATAAGGACACGCTCACCTATGCTTTGGATATGAAAGCATCTGTCAGCGGCGTGGTAAAAGCCAGCGATGGCAATATCTGGGTATCCACCACCGGAGCGCCTGCTAAAATCTCCAAGATCAATTTCCGGGATTATTCTTTAATAAAAGCCAACGACATCGTTGCCGGTAGCGTAAGTGCTGGTTTTGGCGCCACACCTGGTATCACTGCTAAAGGTGATACGCTTTATTTCAGCGGCGCCGGCACCAAAATATACCGCCACGTTTTCAGCACCGGCTCAACTGAGTTTATGGTGGATGCCAAAACAGTGGTGGAAAATGCTAACATAGCCTATAACAATATCGCTGTGCATCCGGTTACAGGTGAAGTATACCTGACTACCATCAAAGCCTATGGCAGAGATTATCTGATCAATAACATCAGCGCCTTTAACTTTAACAACAAAGCTATTCTGAGCGCTAACTATAAAAACTATACGAAGTTCCCCGCCGGTATTTTCTTTACCGATTCCTATCACTAACCTGATCAGGTGCTGATAAAATAGGTTGTCTTAGCTGTAAGACAACCTATTTTTATTAAACAAATACTTGATATCTTTATAGGGTATCCTATCCCACCGAACATAGGAATACCGATAGTCATGAAAACAAAAACGACAACAGCGCTACTTTTTATCGTCATGTTATGTGCTGCATCGGCCAGCTGCAACAATCAAAGTGGAAACAAACAGCCGGCTGAGAAAACGCCAGGCGGTGATACCACCCGACAGCTGCTGTCTGCAAAAGATATGAAAGAGGACCTTTCTCTTTTATTCACCGCTTTCAAAGCGCTGCATCCGGCGTACGGCCTGTACACACAGGAAGACAGCATGACCAGCCTGTACAGGCGCATTACCAGCTCACTCCAACAGCCGATGTCTGAGGACGGGTTTATGACTGCTATCTCTCCTTTGGTGAGCGTCTTAAAATGTGGACATACGCAAATCAAACATTCTTCTCACTATAAGCGATACCCCGGCGATAACACATTTCATCTACCATTCAAAGTTTTAGTACAGGATAACAGGGCCTGGGTTACCCATCACCAGGAGAAAGCGCTCCACACCGGTGATGAACTGTTATGGGTAAACGATGTCCCTGTAGCAGATATTATACAACACGGCAGCGATTTATATGCCATGGATGGCAACAACCGCACCTTCAAGGAATTGTTTTTAAGCGAGTACGATGGATTTGAAGATGCCTGTAATAAATACTATAAATGGGCACCTCCCTATCATATCCGCGTTCGTACAAAAGACGGCAGCGTAAAAAATGTAACCGTCGACACCGTTTCGGCCCAAACGCCGCTGGCGGAACCGATGAAAGAAATTGACAATTATGAAGGGTGGACCACATCAGCCAAAACGGAATATCTGCCACTGCGTTACCTTCCCAACGCTGCTGTTGCCTGTTTTGAAGTACATACCTATCAATATGGCGATACGGTCATCTTTCAGAAGGTTTTCCGGGAAATAAAGGAGAAAGGAATCAGAAATCTCATCATTGACCTGAGACACAATACCGGCGGCGACATCAGAATAGCCGCCAAATTATTGACCTATCTCGCCGATGCGCCTTTTCAGATGATAGGCAACGTATGGGCAAGGGTGCCGGACCCCACAAAAACTACATTGGAACGCTATTTCGACCCGGAGATATCCGGCAGCTTTTCGCAAAGCTTTCAACCTACCGGCACTAAAAAAGAGGGACATTATCTGGTAGCCTTCCAGCCGGTATTTGGCGATTTAATGGGCAGTACCCCTATAGCAACAAACGATCATTACACCGGCAACCTGTTCATACTAACAGACGGCGCTACCTTCTCATCCGGCGCTCATACGGCGGCAGCCATTAAACAAAACTGCCACAACGCCATATTCATCGGCAGGGAGACCGGAGGCGGTTCAGAAGGTTGCAGTGGCGGCACCATTCAACATTTAACGTTGCCTCGCAGCGGCATACAAATCGATTTTCCCTTATTGCGGCTGGTGTCTGTACTCAAACACCCGGTGAAGGGGCAAGGAATAGTACCAGACAAGACAATACGTTATACGCCGGCAGATATTGTTACGCATAACGACCCTGATCTGAAGGCAGCGCTTCACGTTATTCACGGCAGTGCCTTATCGGCAGGTAAGAGCGTCCACTGACCTCAGAAACGTTTTAACGGCAGCGGCAAAATGCTCCGGTTGGTCTATATGCAGACTGTGGTCCGCTTCGGCGACTTTCCCGGCAAAAGGCGGCTCCCCGCCTCACGCTATTATGCAGATTCTTTCTTATCTTGGCATGCAGGCACTTAATTAACCCAATCATGTGGACCAAACCCGCCAAAGTAGCATCTAAAAAAGAACTTCCTGAGGGAAACAACTACTACGTCATCGATGGAACAGGCGTATGTTACAATACCTATCCCATTAAACAGGCAGATCCGGAAACCTTTGTCTGTCAACTGGATTTTGCGAAAGATAAAAACAGGTGCTACCGGATGGGCGATGTGTTCAAAAACGCAGACCCTGAAACATTTGAAGTACTGAACATTTACTTCGCGAAAGACAGACAGCATATCTACAATATCGCGGGCGTCGATAAAAAAGTGGACTATGAAACTTTTGAAGTGCTGGATAGCGGCTACGTGCTCAATGAACGTCATCTGCCCCAAAAAACAACCTCCTACGCAAAAGATAAAAACGGACTGTGGATGATGGAATACTATTCCCGGCAACCACTGGGCATAAAGGGAATCGACTCCGGCACCTTCACGGTTATCGACTCCTGCTACGCCAGGGATAAACAATATGTGCTCTGGCGGGGAAAGAAGCTGAAAAAAGCCGACCCGGCAACATTTCAGGCGCTCAACTTCAACTACGGCCGGGATGCAAAAAATATTTATGCGCAGGACAACCTTCTCGAAAACGCCGACTATGACACATTTGAAGTCATCCCGGACCACGTGTCACTGGCAAAAGACAAAGATGCTTTTTATCACTTTGGGAGTGTGATTTCAGCGGCAGCATTTAGGGAGTGGATGGCCTGTTAATCCTTTTCACAGGCATCCAGGCACATGGAAAAACTGTTTTCATGTTTCACCCCAAAAAATGGTTTGATGGCCTGTTCAAATCTTTCATGTCCGTATTGTTCCAATGCTTTAAAAAGTTCTTCCCCGCGTTGACGCCTATAGCAGATTACCCTGCATGTAAAATCCCTTGTCGAGGGATGCCCGCTGAATATCCAGTCGCTCTGCGCCGGTCCATTGAATGGAGGTGGGCGGTTTTCTCGTCAGGGTAAGGTACCTGCCTACATCAGCGGTCAGGGATTTGGCTATACTGCTGCCTATGGCCTGAACGATCAATTCTATGACAGCTCTGACGATCAATCCCACGAACCACCAGTACCAGGGTATATGTACTTCTTTTCTATAGGAAGGATTGGGATCGGGAAGAAAGTCCAGTATTTTGCTGCCGTTGTTATAGATCGCCCTGTTGCTGGGATCAATCCAGAAACGCATGCTGATACCGGCTTTCAGGTCGCAGCTACCTTCATACTGGCTGAAGAGCCCATCGCCGGTGGTGGTGAGTTTAAAAGATGTCAGTATCGGCTGATAGTAGATGGCGCCTGACTTTACGCTGTTCATGGTGATAACCTGCGTACTCTGTATGCCGTCGCTTTTGTTATCATACACAAAATAATCCGGTTGGGTGCCGTGGCCAAATACGGCTGGCAATGCGGGCATCATCACGTGCTTCAGAAAAAGCGCTCTTGAAATGCCAAACGAAGCGTCGTAGCCGGGAGACAGCAGTTGTCCGTCTACCTGCAAGGGCAGGTCCGTGATATTACGGTCGGTGGTGACGCTGAGAATGGCCAGGGCGCCCGGCGCGTTGGCCCTGCTCATAAAAGCGTAGCCCGATTTTACGGGTGTCAGCCAGTTGTTGGAACCCGGCGGCACCAGATTGATGGTCGCAAAAACATAGGTCAGCTGACCGGCATTTTGCATAATGACGGTGGCCAACGCCACCATCAGCAGCGCTCGTTGTGCCGGGTCCAGTTTACCATCCATATCATGAAGGGCAACAGGGGTGATACTGCCCGGTTTCGGCGGATCTCCCGGGTCACCTACCGACCTGATATCGAATTTCAGTTCCTGCGATGGCGTCAGTGTTTTCCCTGGTAACATCGCCAGCTGAACGGCCACCACCAGCGCCATACCGGCGAGGTCATACTCCTGTCCGGTATTGGTAAATACGACTTTACCATCGCTGATGCCGAGCTTCAGGTAGAGGATCGCGCCCGAGCCGCCTTCCACAATCTCCCAGCGGGAAAAATTCCCCACAGCGCTCACCGGCAACTCTTTATTATTGCTGGTATCAAATTGCAATACCAGTTTATCTTTATTAGCGAGAAGCGACGCATTGATTTTATCCACTGTTACCACATAAACAGTATCCCAGCCGAAAGTATTCATGGCATAAATTTTTGGAGTGAAGGCAGCACCCGGACAACCGATGGCTGTCCGGGTGACAGATAAAAGGGTTATCGGTCAAGTTTACCGCCAATTTGCAGTGAACCATTCATTTCCGCTTTTTCGGGAGTGAAGCCGGTAGCATTGGGCCACTTAATATCACCGGTAGCATCAGCCACCATATTACCGATAGAAGGCAGCACTTCCGCGGCTTTACCCTGCACCACCTGTGCTATGATGGAAGGAATAGCAGCAATAATACCTACGATGATGGCTACGATCACATAGGCGACCACTCTCTTTAATGTCTCTTTGAGCATCAATTTGGCTATCCCCGCAGTGCAACCGGTAATAGCAGCGATGATAGCGTCCGTAACGATGGCCCAGGTCGCAATTTCGTTCCAGCTGTTTGTCTTACCAGGTCTGCTTTCTTCAAAGTCGAGCGTTTGGCCGCCGCCGTCCGGTTTGTTGACCAGCTTTATTTTGTAGTACCCTGTATTTTGGATAAACACATCTATCCCAAGGCCTACAGATACTTTTACTTTGGTGTTTACCTGCATTTCATCACCAACGATCTGGTAAGTGAAATCCTGCAGCCAGGGAGTGTAGTTGATACCGTTGACAGGGATGGGGTCCAGCTCCACGTCATCTCCTACTTTTTCGATCACGGTGTTGTTACCGGTAACGGCGAAGGTACCCTGTGCGGCTCTTGGGAATGCAGTACTCATCCCTGGCATCACCATGTTGTTGAGGAATTTTTTGTTGGAGATAAGCAAAGCGGCTTTACAACCCGCGGGTATACTGGAGGGTGGCAGCTGGTTGCTCAGTCCTTCAGCGCTATCGCCGGACGTCATGTTCAACACACCGAAGTAGCTGGACTCGTCGGTAGGACCGTTGAAATAGGCATAGCTGGTGTAGGTGGGTTTCAGCCATTGGAAAGCTTCTTTGGAAGCAAGGGCATTAATGTTCACCACCGCAAAGACATAACTAAATAACGCCACATTTTTATTGAGCCATACGCCCAGCGCACCTTTGAACAGGGCATCCAGCATGGGGTCCGGCGCGCTCGTGCCATAATCTATGCTCTGGATCACTACAGCAGGATCACTGGCACCCCGGGCCTGCGCGTTGGCCACCAGGAACTGCGGCTTGCCTTCAGCCGGTTCTCCGGCAACAGCTTTTCCGGTAGGTTCCTGCGGCAGATAAGTCAGCTTAATAGCGATAGTAGCTGAACCATCATTGAACTGAAGGCTCTTGTCGCCAAAGGCCATATGTGCCTCGGGCATAGGCAGCTCCATGAACACAATGGCACCGGAACCACCGCGCACCAGTTTCCAGGCATTGAACCTGCCACCGATACTCCAGGTATCAGATACTGTATCGTGGAATTCTTTCGGATAACGGGAACTTTTCTCCAGGGTTTCATTCACTAACGGCATCCTGATGGAATTGACGGTATCCCAGCCAAGGGTATCCGCTTCGGCAGCCAACATCCCGGCCGGCAGATCGTACTTCTTTACAAATATTTCAGGCTCGATGTCCTTCAGTTGCGGCATCTGGAACGACCTGAAAGTGGAGAGGGCATGCGGAGTTAATGTCTGTGTCGTCATAATCAGTGGATTTGCTTTATTACTGCCTACTCTTTACGGTTTTCGGCTTTCCCGTGTGATGCGCATTGCATCAACCTTGCCTTGTAAAATTGCATAAGATCACAGATGGCGGTAAGAGGAGAATTGAGTATTTTTGAAAACAGATATTACTATCCGTTTTTGAAAAAGAAGCAGGTATTTATACCTGTTTTTGAGGAGGTGGTGTGACAGCTGCATGCTTTTGTAATTACATTGCAGTATCGTTGGTATTCGTCATTAATTATCACCAAAATAAACCACAGGTAAGATGAAGCACCTTTTCTCCCTCGCCCTTTTACTGGGCCTTGCTGCGGCAGGATGCCAGGACCAGCCATCCTCCGGCAACAACACTCCGGATACACCCCCTAAAATTGAATGCAGCCAGGCCTCTGACAAGGTAGGTCGCGTGTTGGCCGATCTCGTAACGGCCCGCCGCAACATCTACTCCTACGACAGTCTTTGTCGCAGGCACTGGGACGGCATCGCACCCATCGAATCCTATACCATCCGCGCCGTAGACCTCCTGGCAGCCATGGGCATGCCGCCAAACCTTGCCGACTCCGCCATGTGCAGGTTCAAACATGTCCGTGTATACCTCGGATTTCAGGACAAAGTAGGCTTCAAACTATACATCGTACCGGTAACAGGCGCCTGCCTGCAGGATAAGAACCCGGATAAATGGCTTGCCGGCAGAGATGTGATCCTTAACAAAGAGGCCAACCCCATCATCGCCCCCATCGACTCAGCAGCTATCGCAGAAACAGACAGGTATGTGCTGGACCTCAACGCGCCCTGCCCGAAAACCTGCCCGATAGAACCCTCCGTTAAAGCAGACAAATAATCTATGCGCTTCTCTGAAATTGTAATAGTGTTATCGCATGTGCCGATTCTGGTCACGGTCGTATATGCCGCCATACATTATGGCACGTTGCCCCGTGAGCTGAAAGTGTTCTCGTGGTTCATCTTCCTGTCAGGCATCATCCAGTTTACCTCCCTGGGTTTCTGGTTCTTCAGCAAAAACAATATGCCACTGTTACACCTATACGTAGCAGCGGGATTCCTTTGTCTGGCATGGTTCTACAATACCATTCTCAACGGATTCATAGACGCAGGAATAATATGGCTCATCGCCATATTATTCCTCCTCTTTACCATAGCCAATTCGCTGTTCATTCAACCGGTGTATACTTTCAACTCTATTGCGTTGACCGTAGAATCTGTCCTGATCGTGATCCTGTCGTTGTTCACCTACCGGTTTTTTCTGAGTGATATCGTCAAAGAAACCAGTGGCGCCCACATCAAAAGTCTCACCTGGATCAATTCAGGATTGTTCATCTACTACTCTTCCAGCATACTGATATTTTACTTCGGTTCTGTGATCACCGTTGATTTCAGCAGAAGCCTGAATTTATACGCCTGGATATTTCTTGCTTTTTTCTCTATTGTGATGTATACCTGCTTTTTTATAGGCCTATGGAAACGATCAAAGACCTGAGTTTTTTAAATGCATTGCTACCACTTGCCGTCATCGTTTTTATCATCGGTATCGGCGTGGTGTTTCTGAACCTGCATTTTCAAAAGAATCTGTCTGTGCAGAAACTCAAGCGGGAGGCGTTGAAGAGCGTCTATCAACATGACCTGCTTCGCTCCAACATACAAGCGCAGGAAGAAGAACGCAAACGAATTGCGCACGACCTCCACGATGAACTGGGAGCCGTAATGTCTATCATGCGTATGCATCTCATGGTACTCGAACAACAAAGTACCCATGGCACTCAGCAGTTACAGGAAGGGCTGGTACAGGTGCGACAGCTGTCAGAGACCGCGCTGGCCAGCATCAGAAGTATCAGCCACCGCCTCATGCCGCCGCAGCTGGAATCTTTCGGATTGCCGGCAACGCTGCAGTCAGTAACGGAACAGATCAACAGCGCCGGCAAAATAAACATCGAACTGAACTGCGATGACGACTTGCAAGACCTCCCCTGGCTGGTGAACCTGGGCCTGTTCCGTATTGTAATGGAAATGATCAACAATACCCTGAAACATGCCGGCGCCCGGTCTATCCGGATCAACCTCTCCCGGCGCGATCAGGAACTGGTATGCCAGTATACCGATGACGGAAGAGGCCTGCCGGAAAGCAACCCCGGCAAAGGCTTAGGCCTTAAAAGCATGGAAGGCCGGGTAAATGCGCTCGGCGGAAAACTTGAAATGGGCAACCGCAATACCGGTGGATACTACGCCACCGTCCGATTAACATTACCCAATTAATACACCACCCTATGAAAAAAGAAATCAATATTGGATTAGTGGAAGACCAGGCACTTTTCAGAGAAGGCATGAAAGCCATTATCAACCGATGGCAAGACATGCAGGTGATTTTCGAATCTTCTGATGGGTACTCCGTACCCGCTAAATTGCGCGAGGCTGCCGTCCTTCCGGATGTTATGCTGGTGGATCTCTCACTGCCGCCGGACGGCGATAAAGAATACAGCGGGCAACACGTTACCCAGGCGCTTACAGATAGCTATCCCGATATGAAAATCCTCATCCTGTCGGTACATGATGATGATCATTTTATCAATCAGCTGATCCAGTGCGGCGCACATGGCTATCTGGTAAAAGACAGCGCCCCGCAGGAAGTACAGGAAGCCATCCTCGCGGTGCATACGAAAGGGTCTTATATCAACGAGCGCGCCCTGAAAGCACTACAGCTTAAAACAGTAAGAACAATCAGGCACAAGCCACAGAACCTGTCCATCACCAAAAGAGAGGAAGAGATATTACAACTGGTATGTAAACAATATACCGCCGAAGAAATTGCACAGGAGCTGTTTATCAGCGTCAAAACAGTGAACGGCCATCGGAATAACCTGCTGCAGAAAACAGGTTCCCGCAATGTAACCGGACTGGTACTATATGCTATCCGGAATAACATTATATCTCTCAAATAACACTAAATGCCTACCTTGCACAGATAACCGCTTAAAAGCCCGTAGCATGCCTTCCCTGTTAGATGATATTATCACCGAAAGATTGACGCTTCGGTTATTGGGAGATGAAATAAGAAACGCGTGCCTGGCCGCCGACCTGCCGAAAGCATCTGAGCTGTTGGGAGCAGTGGTCACCGAAGCATTTCTGGAACATCCCAGCAGTCTGCAACACGACCAGCAACAACTGGCGTTGAATGCCGGCTATGCTCCCTGGTCTTCCAGGGCCATCATTCACACCAATGAAAAACAGGCCATCGGCCTTATCCGTTTTCATGCCGCCCCCGACCCCCACGCCCTGAAGGAATATATGAAGAATGCCGTAGAAGTCGGCTATCAGATATTTGAACCTCATCGGAGAAAAGGATACGCCAGAGAAGCCGTAACAGCTGCATTCGACTGGGCGCACCATCATTTCGGGGTCGATCGTTTTATTGCCTCTGTATCCCCTGAGAATCTGCCATCGCTGAACCTGATTCAGTCCCTCGGCTTCGTAAAAGTAGATGAGGTGATGGATGAAGTGGATGGCATGGAGTATGTGTTTTGCGCTCCCATTATAAAGAACAAAGGGTAGGATTGGCCAGCGCTGTAAAGAGAGCAATGGCCCGGGGTGCTGAAAAACCCAGGTCAGGCAAAGTACTGGCAGGAAAGACTAAAAGATATGGTAACGGAAATAGTTAAAAAGTATGGCAATTTTGCCGACGCCCTGGTTCTCGGGTTTTCTATTGAGAGTTACACCCATTCTTCTTCCGGCAAAGGGAACATTGAAGTGCTTATTCATTGTATGAATGGCGAAAATGATTTTGAATGGGAGCAGGTTAAATTGGTCTTTGAGGAAGTGATGTGCTTTCGGTTTATTGAAAACAGGAATACTTCTTCGGTGGTGATTAATGCGGCCATACTGAATCATGAGAATGACGAAATAACCTTTGATTTCTTCCCTTTGATGTTTAACCACGAATTCGTGGAAAATCCAGCATCTGACTTTGTTATTAAATGCAAAAGAATCAAATATAGCGTTGTTTGATATTTTGTGAATTTTGATAATTATTTTGTCTCACGGCATAGCAATCTTATCATGTTTTTTTTGCTGACAGCGCACGACTAAACTTGTCTCCCCCCAATACCCCCTTGTTCGTAATTTTACAATTCCGGGCTGCTTAAAACCATTTGTTTTGTAGAAAAAAACAGATGAAACAACTCCTTATGGTCGGCCTGTTGGCCCTTGCCTTTTCCGTGGACAACGCCCAGTCTGAAGATCAACCGTTAAAAGCAGCCAGGAAAGCGATCGAAGCCAGCAACGCTATCTATTCCGACTTAGCCAATAAAAACGACGGCTCTATTCTCACACGTTATACGGACGATGCCTGCCTCTACCCGCCTAATGCAGCGCCGGTATGCGGTAAAAACAACCTCGCCCGGTTTTTCAAAGACGGCCCGAAAGTGCACTGCAAATTCGCCATCCAACACCTCTATGGCGATGGACAGACCTTTGTCACGGAAGAAAGCTATTATGAAATGACAGACCTGAAGGGCAACAAAATAGACGATGGCAAAGTAATCGTCATCTGGAAAAAAACAGAAAAAGGCTGGAGGATGCACAGAGACATGTTCAGCAGCAATCATCCGGCAAAAAATAACTAAAAGCCGATGTTCACCGCCTGCTGAAATGCCACATCATTTTTTATCAGCCGCTGCCTGGCCTCAGAAGGGGTAATGCCGGTAAACTTCCTGAATTCTTTGATAAAATGCGCCTGGTCGTAGTAGCCACCGTCGTAGGCAATGGCCGTCAGTGACGCCGGGGTGTCCAGCACCAGCCGCAGACTTCTGTTGAACCGCGCCACAGCTACGAGCGCAGCGGGACTGATACCAATATGCAACAGGCAAAGCTTCTGGATATATCGCTCAGAAATCCCCGATTCCCGGGCAATAGCGGGCAGATCGAGTTTATCATCTCCCGATAATAGCAACTGAGAAAGCTGCTGCACCACCGTTACTTTCTTCAACTGCTGCTCCCGCTGTTTCAGTTGTTCCAGGAAGAACTGCTCCAATACCCTGATTTTGCCATCAATGGTAACGGCTTCCATGATCCTGTCGTGTAATTCGCGGTGCTCCTGTAACTGCACATCATACAGGTCAGTGGCATAATTGGTAAATTCAGAAAGTGGATTAGGAAAAAACAACGTACCCGCGTGTGGATAAATCCGGGCTATCAGCACCGTCGTACCTTTTGTCACGGTCAGCCGGGTGGGAAGGGTAAGATGCCCCAGCAGTTCTATGGCAGGCGTATCTTTTCTTCTGCCGTTGATGATGGTGGCCGCAAACCCGGACAGATTAATGACCAGATCAATATACCCGCTGGGATAAAACACCTCGTTATCGAGATCTTCCTCAATGGTGACAACCGTATAATTCTTGATGTAAGGCGCTAAAACGGCCGATGGCAAACATTGCATCTAAGTAGGGCATCAGGTCTTCCCTATTCAAGTTACGCTTCTTTTCCCATAATAGAAAACGAGCCACCAAAGTGGCTCGTTTTCTATTATTAGTTCAAATACTGCGTCAGTTCTATGCCTTGTATCCCCATGAAGTTACCGCCATCCGCATATTCCTTTATCAACACCAGCGCTCCTTTATCAGGCTTGGGCACGTTTATCAGCACGATGGTTGTTTTGGAATTGTCCAGATACATCTCCGACGGATTGGCTGCCTTCACCATCCTGAGCGTCAGCGAGGTGTAGGTAGCAGGGATAGTAAGGTCCACGAAAACATTTCCTTCTTCATTCAGCGGGTACACTTTTCTGATGGTGGGTTGCCCCCTTTTAGCGATATACACCTCCACCGCAATGTCTTTAGCAGGGACTTTACTGAATGGCCTTTCCGGGAAGTTAATAAGCATTCCCACATTTCCGGGTGCTGGCTTCGGAATTTCCGGCAGCTTGTCGATGAGGGAAGTACCGTCATAGTAGAACTTGACGGTATTGGAAAGCGCTGTCCCGTCAATTTTTTTCTCCAGCAACGGTACGCCCTTGCTGTCGAAAACGGAAAAGGTAGTGGGGCCGTTAGATACCTGCTTCGTACTCACCCGTCCCTGAAAATAATGAGCCGATCCATCTTCGGACGCTTCTATGATGCTGTTACCCAGCTTCAGCTGCAGGGAGTCCTGCGCGATGTAGCCGTTAATATGGATGTCAATAATTTTATGTTCCCGAAAAAACGCTTGTTGTGATTTGGTACAGGAAACCAGTGAAAGGGCCACCATAAAAGCGGCCAGTTGTTGTAATATCTTCATGTCAATATTTTTAGAATTTATAATTCAGATTCAGCGTAAACCGCCGTCCTGTATGCGATTTATAGGTTACCTGATCTCCTTTATCGTAGTTATCGGATTTGCCGGGTTGTAATACAATATGTTTATTGTAGAAGATGGGATTACCTAACCGCGGGTCCATTCTGTTATTTTCATTCTTTACCTCCGCATCATATCCGTAGCTGGCAGCGTTGTTGTAATACAGGATACTTTCATTGAAGAGATTGGAGATATTGAGCACCACTTCCAGATTTTTATTTTTCAGGCATTTGTAGCTCAGTTGCATGTCTACTTTCCCGTAAGGATTCTGCCATTCGGCATACTTCAACTCGGAACCCACCAGCATGTATTTCCTACCGGTTTTGTTGTACAGCATATTCACGCCCCAGCTGTCAGTAATATAAGCCAGGCCCACGTTGTAGCTGTAAGGTGACTGGCCGTACAAAGGCCGGTTGTCCCGGTATACAATCTCCCTGGAAACAGCTGCACCGTTGTTATCTTTCTCAAAGGGATTGCCATTTTCATCGATGGAGGTGCTGCCATAGGTATCCACCTTGCTGTTATTCAGTGAAAGATTACCGGAAAATTTGAGGTGGCGCAATGTTTCATGAATAAAACCGAAGTTTTTCTGCACATCGACTTCCACTCCGTAGACCTGTGCCCGCTTTGAATTTTTCAGGGTGAACTCACTCTTGTTGGTAGCAGAAAAGAAATTGTACATTTCAATAGGGTCTGCAATGTCCCGATAATACCCACCGGCGGAAAGCACATCGCCAGGCTCGGGATACCATTCTGCTTTGAAGTCATAACCATCGGTCACGGAAGACTTTACCGGTGCGTTCCAGATATAGGCAGAATACACAGGATCATAATAAGAGAAGCGGTTCCTTTCTGCAAACTGCGGCCGGGACACCGTTTTAGCGTAAGCCAGGCGGAAATTGACATCACTCCATGGGCTATACGTAAAGTTGACAGAAGGCAGATACTGCCATTTCTTTTCCTCCGGCAGCGGTGCCGTGGCCGGGCCGAAACGGCCATCATTGGGATTCTGCAACTCCTCGTACTTAAAATATTCTGCACGCACCCCCCATACCAGCCTGAACTGCCTCCAATGGTTGTCGAACATAGCAAAAGGCGCATGCTGGTACATATTGCCTTCATATTTGGAATTGCCGGCAACGGTAGGCAGCCAGGCAAATCCGTTTTCATGGAAGTTCTTAGGGTCTTGTAACTGGGCAGCGGAAAGATACCAGTACTCTCTGGACAGGTTATTGGGCAGATTGTACAGCCCTGCTTCAAAATAATCCTGGACCCCGTTTCTTTTGGCGCCGAAGTAGCCCACTTTAAAGAGCTGCTTCGTTGTACGCACATTAAACGGAAACGCTGTGGCCACGCTCCAGTTCAGGTCTCTGCCCTTGTAGGCGTAGTTTCCCCGGCCAAACGGAAATCTGTTGGCGCTATTGACCACGTTGGTGGCGGGAAAGTTAATCACCTCATCATTAATTTTCACATTGGAATACCCCAGATAGGTCACGTCTTTCTGATCTCTCCGGATCTCGGTATGGGCCAGGCTCCAGTCTACCTGCATGAATGACAGGTCATGCCGGCCTTCCAGTTTATGCTGCCTGAAATTGGTAAACAGCGGCCTGTTCACTTCTTCAATTGCCGGAATGTCTGTTTCGTAATTTGTCTGGTCTCTGCTCCAGCCTTTCACCTGCGTGAAATCCTGGTTGAAGATATGCGAGTAGATATTACGAAATGCCAGTTTGGTTTTACCTATCTGGAAACCCATGTTCAGCAAGCCTCCCCAGGTGGAATTAAAATTGTAGGTATTGCCGGTGTTCCCGTATTGGCGGTTCGGATGATCATCTGCCAGATTCAGTCCCAGCGCGCTTTGCCAGCCACCTCTCGTAATGAAATCGATTTGTTCTGTTTCCTGTGAGTTTCTGAAAGACACCGCGCCCACAATACCCAACTTATTTTTCTTTTCCTTGCCCAGCCGGAATACCTTACCGCCTGCCAGTTTCACATTCAAACCTAACGGCGTGGTACCGGAATAAGTGGTGAAGTTGTCGTTGGTAAATAATCTGGATTGCTCATACAGATTCGGATTCTTTAGTGCATTACCCTTGATTTCCTCCGCCAGCTCCACCAGGTTTTTCAGCTGACTGCTCTGCGGGAGAGCGCGGCGGCCGTCATCAAAACCGAGGTAATCATATTTCCCGGACTTACGTCCCAGCTGCTCTTTGAAGGTACTGAGGTCGTTGTAGGAAGTACCGAGGGAAACGGTGAAAAAGTTCTGATCAGGAATATCTTTGGTATTCACCTGCACATATCCGCCGGTGAAGTTAGCGTTCATATCCGGCGTAGGTGTTTTGCTCACTACGATATTATCTATCATACTGGCCGGTATCAGATCGAAGGAAAACGACTTACGGACCGGTTCTGTACTGGGCTGCGTGATGCCATCTATCGCGGTTTCATTCCACCGTTCCCCCATGCCACGTACCACCACGTATTTTTTATCGATGGTCGTTAATCCTGTCACACGGGCTAACGCGTCTGCCGCGTTGTTGTCCGGGCTGCGCGAGATCTGTTCGGCAGAGATGCCATCTGATAATTCCACCGCATTCTTCTGTTTTGTCAACAGCCCTGATACGCTGGCTTTTTTGTATCCGGAGGTGATCACCACCTGATCGAGCGTGTTGGTTTTGGCTTTCATGGCCACGGTAAGCGGGGTGTTGCTGTTTTCGTTGACCACTACGCCGGTGATACGTTGTGTCTGAAAGGAGATATAGCTGATCTCCAGGGTATAGTTGCCGGGTGCAACGGTCAGGGTGTAACTCCCGTCTGTTGAGGACTGTGTAGCCAGGTTGCCGCCTGCGATACGAATGGAAGCGCCGATAAGCGCCTCACCGCGGTCGCTGATGATTTTACCGGTGATGCGGCCGGGACGTTTATCCTGTTCCTTTTGTGGTACAGGGGCGCTTGCTGCCGGCTTTTCATCGATCATGATATGATCATTTCGGCGGGTGTAGCGCAGGTTAGTGTTTCTCAGCACCTGTTCAATCGCGTTTTTCACCGTGATGTTGTTGGCATTGACAGACACCTTTACGGCGGCATATTTGTTGATATCGTCGCCATAAACGAATTTAACGTTGCTTCTTTTTTGTATTTCAGCAAGGGCTTCTTTGATGCTGCGGTTGGACATTTGCAGACTGATCTGCTGATTATCGGATTGCTGGCTGCTGGCCGGCAGCGGCATCATCAGGATAAACAGGGCTATAGTGGTGATGGAAAGTTGCAGCTGCTTTCCCGTTCGGAGAGCAACGGCCAATAATCCTGATGAGGATGTGTTTTTTTGCATATTATTGTAACTGTTTTACTGATTGTTTTTTAATTGGTAAATGTTGCTGTAAAGCCGATCGGACTTCCACATCGTTGGGCTTTGACAGCTACTGGTGTCCTGCCTCCGGCGGGACACTTTCTTTTAGAGAGGTTAGGTAGCGTTACGGTCCATAGGCGTTGTTTTAGTGTTTATTTAATCATGCATGTTTTTCCATCGGCCGTCAGGCGGTAACTGAATTTCCCTACGAAGCCCAGCATGTCCAGCACGCCGGGGAGTGAATCGGTGGCGGAGAAAGTGCCACTCACCACATGTTTCGCGATAGCATTTTTTTCGAAGCGGAATGCCACGCCGTAGCGACGTTCCAATGCCTGTGCCACCTGTTCCATAGGCAGATCGGCAAACACCAGGTCGCCTGCTTTCCATTGTTCAATGCTGCTGATATCGGCCGCACTTTGTGTGACTTCCCCTGTTGCAGGTTGCCAGGTGATCTTACGGCCTGCCGTCAGCTGTGCCAGTTCAGTTGCTTTTTCTTTCCGGAGGGCACTGATGGCCACTTTACCGCTGGCCACGGCCACTTCCTGTGCCTGACCTTCATAAGCGGTTACCCGGAAAGCAGTGCCCAGCACCCGTGTCAGCAGGGTGCCTGACCGTATCGAGAAAGGATGGGCGTCATCACGTACCACATCAAAAAACGCTTCTCCGCTCAGTTCAATGTCCCTGCCTGTTTGCGGATAACTATCAGGGTATTTCATCCTGCTGCCGGCCGCGAGGTATACCACGGTGCTGTCGGGCAATACGTGGCGCTGCGGCACCCCCTTTGGGTTATCCATCTCTACATAGTGTACCGGCCGGCGGCTCTTACCGAATTTCCATACTGCGAGGCCGGACAGCATGATCAGGCCGGTCCAGATAGCCGCATAACGGAGCACTTTACGCCAGCTGACAACGGGCTTCTTTTCTGTCACCTTACCAGCTTCATAAGCGGTAATCCGTTGCTGCATCTCCTGCTGCTTTTGACGCCACAGCGGCTGCATGGCGGCGTTTTCTTCCGGTGGGTTGTCCCAGACCATCATTTCCCGCCGACGCATGAGTTCATCCAGCAATGCCCGGCCTTCATCGGTATCCAGCAATAGCCTGGCCTGCCGGAGCTCTTCATTGGTGCAACGGCCTTCCAGGAATTTTTGAAGTAAGTAGCTGTCAGCTTTTCCCATTTTTTGTATTTATATAACAGGAAGATGATAACCCAACCGGCTATACGATCTTCTCTATTTACGATGACGCCTAAACGAATCCGGCACCACCTATGCGGGAAATATTTTTTTCAGGAATTATTTTTATCCGGGTTAAAGGCGCTGTAATCCTTTAGTATCAACCACTCGGAAAAATGGCGCAATCGCCCCCCTGATTGTCGTACTGCCCCCTGCGGAGTTTTGTTCCGTCGGCTTACATTTGAAAAACAAAATCTTTTGATCATGCGAAAACTAATGATGAAAATGTCTATGTCCGTCGACGGCTTTGTCGCCTCCGGCAATGGCCGGCTCGACTGGCTCTTCAAATCCGCAGATGAAACATCAACGGCCTGGGTGATCGCGCTTTGTGAATCAGCAGGACTGCATATCATGGGCAGTAAAAGCTTTCATGATATGGCGTCTTACTGGCCCACTTCGCCCCTGCCTATCGCCAAACCGATGAACGAGATCCCCAAAGCCTTCTTTACCCAAAAAGGAACTACAGGTTTTGATCCGGCGCGTACCACCAGGGCTGTAGAGAGTGCCAGGCAATATGATGTAGCCAGCGGAATTGTACCAGCTGTTGAACAGTCGCCTGCTGCGGTATCCTGGGCCGAAGCGCGTGTATGTAGCGGGGACCTGGCGGAAAATATCAAAGCGCTCAAAGCAGAACCGGGGAACCCGATCTTAGCGCATGGAGGGGCAGGATTTATGCGGAGCCTGATTGAAACAGGCCTTATCGACGAATACCATTTAGTTACACATCCAATAGCATTGGGCACCGGGCTGCCGATATTCAATGGCCTGTCGAAAGAGCTTGACCTAAAGCTGGTGGATGTGAAAGTTTTCCCGGGAGGAGTGATAGCACATACTTATCATCCGGCGTAAGCTTTTACACTTCCGGGTTACCAAAGCGAGGCAGGAAAATCACTGAGTAGTAACAGCGGGATAACAGCGGAAGGAACGTTTTCTTTCAGTCTTTTCCGCAAACGGCTCAAAGCCGCCACCATATAGTTTTCCACCGTATTGACGGAGAGGTTCATCCGTCGGGCTATTTCGGGGTAGGTAAGATGCTCTTCCCGGCTAAGCATAAACACCTGGCGGCGTTGCGGACTCAATTCGTTGAGTACAGTGCGGTAGGTACGTTCGGCTTCATCTGCCAGCAGGCGGTAATCAGAGGTCCGCTCCACCGGCACTTCTTCCGCTATCGTATCAAGACCGGCCATCACCGGAATGTTACGGCGCATTTCACTGATGACACGGTTACGGACAGAACGGAACAGGTACCCTGAAAAGCTGCTGCTGATATGGATTTCATGACGTTTTACCCACAGATGGAATAACAAATCCATGCACAGCTCTTCTGCTCTCATGGCATCGTCAATATAACGGCCGGCAAGACGGTACATGCGGGGATAATATCTGCTAAACAATTCATTGTACGCCTGCATGTCGTCCTGCTGACAACATTGCCACAACTCACTATCAGAAGCCTGTCTGTGATCCATCGGAAATATAAATTACCGATGCAAAAATCATAGTTTCAATATTACCAAAGTATTAAGTTTTTCTATCGGCTCATTTTCACTCACCATTGGTGGCTGTTCTCATGGCCCTGAAACCCTCTTTCTCAACGGGTATCAGCGTAGGGGTGAAAAACTGAGGCCTGAACACGATCTGTTTCGTTTCCTTATTGACGATCCACTGCCAGCGCCTCGTCAGTAAAAAATCTAATCGTTGTTTGGTGGTGAGGCCGGGCAGTGTATAGTAATCGGTATGCTCCCCTTCCTTACCGGAGTTCTGGCGATAAGTACCGGTGATAGACACTTTATGTTTCCGCTCAAAATCTTTTATCATGGCAGCGTTTTCCGCGGTCCTTTTCCATTGCGGATCTGGCGGGCAACAAGCGGACCCGTAACTTTCTGTCCGGTATACCACCAGCGTATCCGAAGGTGCATGGGGCGTGATATATTTCAGTGCCGGCTGCTCTCCCTGCACACGGACACTATCTACTATAACGGCGGTATCATTTCTGCGGATATGATAATAAATGTTGGTGGTAGCAGGTTCTGCACACATATTCCTGCTGGAGGCGCCTTCCGCTACCTGGTGGTAAAATTCCCAGTCCGGTACAATCAGCGTAAACTCCCTGATACCCGGATAAAAAGTACTGGTCGCTGTAAACATCGTTACCGGGATGTGTGCGCCCAGGTAAAAGGTATAATTGGAATCCGCAGCCTCCACCAGCGGAAGGTCCACCAGATAATTGCCCGCTGCTTCCGCAACATATTTATCCTCGATCAGGACTACATGATCATATGATTTTTTCAGCCAGCTGCTGTCTGCCGGCGCCTGTGGTTTTGCTTGTCCCATACAGCCTGTACTTAACAGTATAAAGCATAATTGTTTCATCATCATGGCGATTCATTTTTTAAAATCCTACATCGACCGGATGATCAATGGCCTTTGCGTGCTGATGCTAGTGTTTAAAGCCGTTTCAAATACGGTGATCAACTGCTTACCATCACTGGTCACAAAGTAATTGGCCAGACTGGTAATGGTAGGCGCGATATCCGTTCCCCATGGCGGTTGTTTCGAAAGATCTTCAATATCCCATATCAGCTGGTCTGTAGACAACGCGGCCAATTCCTTTTTAATGACCGCCAGCTCCTGCAAAGCAGCTTCACATTGTGTATGGGATATTCCATCAATAAACAATTCATTCATCAGTACCGGAAATCTGCTGCCCCAGTCACTGCCCTCCAACCGATAAACGATCGTTGAGAAAAATGAGTGCAAAAAATCTCCTGTACCGATCACATAGAAAATGGGCGCTGTAAATAATCCTACTGCCATAAAAAAATATTTGCTTCGTTTACCTGCTGGTGTTTCTTGTTTCGAATTTCCCCCTTCTACCGCTCTCCTCAAACATACGATGCGATTCCACCTGCTTTTTCCACAATCATACAGTAGATTTTTTTTTAAACCAGGAAATAGTCAAAAATATAGCCGGTGGCAAATACTCATCTTATCATGTGTAAATCCGTGCTTTCAAAAATGAGAAAAGAAGCTGAAAAGCGGCAGCTGTTTTTAATATCCGCAGGAAATGGGGCATCATTCGCGGGCATCTTGTCAACATACGGTTTCCCCATGTGCCCTGCGCCTCCCCTTGTCCGTTAGTTACCCCCAAACCGTCCAATCAGACAAACGTACGCTACCGTCAGACTTTTTTTAACGCAAATTATTTGGATAATGTCCCGAGGTAATTTATCTTAGCAACTAATATATTTATCCAATAAGATAAAAAAAATGGACCAGGACCTCATTAAACAGATCAGAAAACTGACCCAGGCATATGCATACACCTCTCTCCAGATGCATGAAGCCGTTGCCCGCAAAGCCGGCCTTTCCGGCACGGACCATAAATACCTCGGCTTTCTGCTGGAACGGGGCGAGATGACAGCCGGCGAGCTGGCTGCTTTAACCGGCCTGACAACCGGCGCCATCACGGGTTTGATAGACCGTTTTGAAAAGAAAAATCTGGTAAAGCGAAAATTCGCGGAAGGCGACAGAAGGAAGGTGCTCATTGAGCCCAACACCAAACTCATCATGGCGTTGTTTGAGCCACTGTATAAAGATTTCCGGAGTAAATCAGAGAAACTGACGGCCTCTTTCACCGAAAAGGAAGCCAAAGTGATCGAACGCTATTTCTCCCAGGCCATTGAAATCATGCAGGAAACCACTACTAAACTCAACAATCAATAATATATGTGTGCTTACATACTTGATTTTCCCGAAATCGATAAGACGATGGTGTCCCGGGTGGGTGGCAAAGGCGCCAATCTCGGGGAGCTATGCCGTATAGCGGGCGTACAGGTACCGCCGGGCTTCTGTGTCACAACAGCTGCTTATAATACCGCCACCGGCAACCACGCCACGCTGCATGCCCTGCTGGACCAGCTGTCGCTGCTGCAGGCAGATGACCGGAAAAACATCAGCGATGTCTGCGCGCAAATCCGCGCCACCATCGAAAGCATACCTGTTCCGGAAGATATCGCCACGGCTGTTTCGCAGCAGCTGCTCCTGCTGGGGGAAAACAAAGCCTACGCCGTACGCTCCAGCGCCACAGCGGAAGATCTGCCTACCGCCTCCTTTGCAGGTCAGCAGGACACCTACCTGAACATCACCGGTACAGCCGCCATCCTGCAACATATCCGCCAATGCTGGGCATCGTTGTATACCGACAGGGCCGCTACCTATCGTTTGCAACAAGGAGTGGAACATCACAAGGTGAGTTTGTCGGTAGTGGTGCAACAAATGATTTTCCCGGAAGTATCGGGTATTATGTTCACCGCAGATCCGGTCACTTCCAACAGAAAAGTACTCTCTGTCGATGCCAGCTTCGGCCTTGGCGAAGCCCTGGTATCCGGGCTGGTGAATGCAGATAATTTTAAAGTCCGCGACGGGCAGGTCATCGACCGGAAAATATCCAACAAGCACCTCACCATCGTGGCAGCGGAAAACGGCGGTACACACACCCAGCCTATCGGACCGGCACAACAGGACCAGCCCTCACTGACCGATCAACAAGTCGTAGCCCTCAGTCACCTCGGAAGAAAAATTGAAGCCCACTTCGGCAGTCCACAGGACATAGAATGGTGCCTCGCCGGCGATACATTTTATATCGTACAGAGCAGACCTATCACCACCTTATATCCGGTGCCCGAAGCACCGGACCAGGAAAATCACGTATATGCGTCTGTTGCCCATAACCAGATGATGACCGACGCCATGAAACCGCTGGGCCTCTCGTTTTTCCTGATGGTAACCAAGGCACAGATGTACCCCGCCGGCGGCAGACTGTTTGTCGACATCTCCCGCTTTCTGGCAACACCATCCGGCCAAAAAACCATCCTGAACACACTCGGTAAATCTGATCCACTGACCAGAGATGCGCTCACCACCATCATGGAGCGGGATTTCATCCAACCATTGCCAGAGGAAACAAAGGAACAGCCAGCCGGCAGCCATCTTCCAACGAATGAAGGCAAACCGCCAGTGGAAAACGATCCCGCCATCCCCGCTGAACTCATCAGGAATAGTCAGGCTTCCATTGAACTGCTAAAACAAAACATTCAAACCAAATCCGGATTGGCGCTAATGGATTTTATTCCGGAAGATATACAGCAATCCCGAAAGGTATTGTTTGAACCACGAAGCCTGCAGATCATCGTGGCAGCCGTAGATGCCCTATCATGGCTTAACGACAATATTGAAAAATGGCTAGGCGAAAAGGGCGTAGCGGGCACCCTTTCTCAGTCCGTCCCCAACAACGTCACCTCCGAAATGGGGCTGGAGCTGCTGGACGTGGCAGATGTGATCCGCCCCTATCCGGAAGTGGTCGCCTTCCTGCAACAGACCACCAACGATCATTTCCTCGAAGAACTCCCTGCTTTGAAAGGCGGAACTGCTGCGCAGGAAGCCATTGCGGCCTATCTCCGCAAATATGGTATGCGCTGCGTCGGAGAAATAGATATCACCAAAACACGCTGGAGCGAGAAGCCGCTCAGCCTCGTTCCGCTTATTCTCAGTAATATCCGCAACTTTGAACCGGGCGCGGGTACCCGGAAGTTTGAACAAGGGAAACAGGAAGCTTTACAAAAAGAAAAGGAGCTCCTGCAACGGTTAAAGGCACTGCCCGACGGAGAACAGCTGGCCGCCGAAACGCAACAAAAGATCAGCATGATGCGGAATTTCCTGGGTTACCGCGAGTATCCCAAATACGCGCTGGTGAGCTGTTACCTGATCTATAAACAGGCATTGCTGAAAGAAGCGGAACAACTGGTACAGGCCAACGTTATTCAGGAAAAAGAAGATATCTATTATCTTACTTTCCAGGAACTCCGTGAAGTGATAGGCAGCCGGCAGCTGGATAACGGCATGATCCATCAACGGAAGGAAGAATTTAAACGGTTCGAAAAGCTGACGCCTCCGCGGATGATGACGTCTGAAGGCGAAATCATCAACGGCCGTTACAAACGAGATCACCTCCCGACGGGCGCTATCGTCGGGATGCCCGTTTCCGCCGGTATTATTGAAGGACGCGCCCGCGTAATACTGAACATGGCCGATGCCAATCTGGAAGAAGGCGACATCCTGGTCACCGCCTACACCGATCCCAGCTGGACACCGTTGTTCGTATCCATCAAAGGACTGGTGACAGAAGTAGGTGGCCTGATGACGCATGGCGCCGTGATCGCCCGGGAATATGGCCTTCCTGCTGTAGTAGCCATGGAACATGCTACACAGCTTATCAAAGACGGCCAACGGATACGGGTGAACGGAACCGATGGATATGTGGAGATATTATGATCCCATAAACCCAGGGCTAAAGCCCTGGGCTACAACGTGTTTCAGACCATCTTTGTGCTTAAACTCATGAAGGAAGGTTAACTCTCCCTTTGCCTGGGGCTTGAGAACACAGCTATATCAATAGCTTTACTGCTATCAATGCCTCTTGTGTGAATCTAACTCATAAATAACCTGAAACACATCGTAGCCCAGGGTTTTAACCCCGGGGGCCGGAAAACGAATAACAACAACGCCTCCGGCATCAATTAAAAATCATGCTTAGCAGAACTGACCTTTCCTGCGGGCTTCATCATCGCAATTGATGAAGGTGTGATAGGAAATACGTCCGTTTAACTGATCTTTCTGATCTGTCAGCGCAACGATAGTGGATTTGTTGATCATCAGTTTTTTGGTCAATGAGGGTTTTTTCGTTTTCATTTTCATAACATTTAATAGTAAATCCTCCCTGTCTTTAGTCAAAATGACACGGCCATGGGCGGGTTGTTCAGCACCATAAACGTTTGAAACGATGTGTTAATGATACCTTCGATGCTGCGCGCTTTCGTGGACTAACACGCTAAAACAGCCTGAAAAACATCGTAGCCCAAGGCTTTAGCCCTGGGAAAAATGCGGTTATTAACACATCATTTTTCAAAATATGTTAGATATGCCTGTGGGAAAACGTGGTTACCACTCCGGGAGAAGAATAGCGTTAGCAGGCGATAGTGACGTTCGGGTATAACTAATAACAACAAACATAAGACACGGGTTAATCTGATCAATGTTCCATTTATCTAAAATACAAAAAATTATCAAACAAATCAACTTGTCAAATTTACTTTCCGATATGCTGTTTCCTTATTATTATCTTTTCCTGTCCTGATATAAAATCTGAATTTATTTTTATAATGTTGCGTACCACACAAATCACATGACCCGGTACGAGCCACCCACTGATGCTGACCTGATAATGTCCTTGCGAGAGGGCAACAGCAGCGCTTTTACCGAAATCTACCACCGTTACTGGAAACGATTGCTGGCCATCGCTTACCTGCACAGCCGGGATAAAATCATTGCGGAAGAAATTGTACAGGAAGTATTTATCAGTCTGTGGAACAGAAGAAATGAACTGTATATCGATAACGTAAACGCCTACCTGGCCACCGCTGTAAAATTATCCGTTTTCAAACAACAGGTGCGGCAAAAACGAAGGGATGAAATCAGAGAACAGGTGGCCGTTCCGGATACCGCTTCCTTCGACGAAGAACAGATCTACACCCGGTTTCTCCAACAACAGATCAACGGCGTGGTAGAAGTGCTGCCGGAAAAATGCCGCCTCGTATTTAAACTCAGCAGAGAAGAAGGGCTGACCATTCCCGAAGTAGCCCACCGGATGGGCATTGCAGAGAAAACAGCGGAAGCACACCTTACCAAAGCCCTGAAAGTACTCAAACTCAGGCTGAACCGCCCCTATATCTGGGCGCAGCTCCTCCTCAAAGCCTTCCTGCCGTAAATCCTAATTTTTTTTGCCTCCACTAAGGGTAGCGGCCCCCCTTATGGTACATACCTTTGTAACCATCCACCCATGTTATGAACAACAACGTTTCTGCCTGCCGCAGGAAAGTGCCGTGTATCTATGCAAATAAGTCTGGTGGAGGAGACCAGCCTGTCACATGAAAGAACACCGGCCACCATCCGATGCTGATATGATGATGTCCCTGCGCGGGGACAACGGCCGCGCCTTTGCCGACATTTACAACCGCTACTGGAAGACATTGCTCGCCATTGCCTTCCATCATTGCAAAGACAAGGTTATTGCAGAAGAAATTGTACAGGAGGTATTTATCAGTCTCTGGAACAGGCGTAAAGATCAACATATTGACAGCCTGGAAGCCTACCTGGCCACTGCCGTCAGGCTATCCGTCTTTAAACACATATTGCGGCAAAAGCGAAGAACACAGATTATGGAGCAGACGGCCGCCCCGGCAGCGTCTTCTCAGGAAGAAGAAAAAATTTATACCAGACTGCTGCAACAACAAATTAATGGTATCGTAGAAACGCTGCCCACACAATGCCGGCTTGTGTTCCGGCTCAGCAGAACGGAAGGACTGAGCATCCCGGAGATAGCGCACCAGATGGGCATCGCCGGCAAAACGGCAGAAGCTCATCTCACCAAAGCCTTAAAAGTACTGAAGCTCAAACTGAATCGTCACTGCCTGTGGATACCACTGCTCCTCCCGCTGTTTATTTCCTAAAAAAATATTTCTCCACTAAGGGTAAAACAATATTTATGGTACATCTCTGTATAACGATAAACCTTATACGTTGAAGGACAACATACATCAACTCATTGAAAAATACCTGGACGGCAGCATTACGCCGGCAGAAGAGGCCATACTCATGGCCTGGTACCAGGAGCACAATCAAACGGATATCGAATGGCTGTCGGAAAATGAGGATGAAGAAGAACAGGTACGTCAGCGCATGCTTACGCGCCTGAGCCGGCAAATCAACATACCGGAAGTGCCACCAGCCCGTAACAGGCGATGGATGTACCTGTCGGCCGCCGCCTCGGTGCTGCTGCTCCTTGGCTTCGCCGGATACTATTACTTTATGCAGTTAGGTCCACCAGCACAACCGGCCAATGCGGCATTGGCACTTACAGACATCCGTCCCGGCGGTAACAAGGCGATACTAACCCTGGACAACGGCGATAAACTAGTACTGGAAGAAGCGAAAAGCGGCGTCATCTCCCACCAGGGCAACACCTCCGTTAATAAAACCGATAGCGGCCAACTCTCCTATCAGGTAACAGACAACGGCGCTTCCGCAGTTGTTTACAACACGCTTACCACCCCCTATGGCGGCCAGTACCAGATCACTTTGCAGGACGGCACCAAAGTATGGCTCAACGCCGGCTCCTCCCTGCGTTTCCCCGTCTCTTTCTCTGGCAATGAAAGAAACGTGGCGCTCACCGGTGAAGCTTATTTCGAGGTGGCCAAAGATAAATCCAGACCTTTCCTCGTAACGACCAGCACCGGTTCCGCCACTCCGATGACAGTAAGGGTATTGGGCACACATTTTAATATCAACGCTTACCCTGACGAGCAACAAAATACCGTGACACTACTGGAAGGCGCGGTGAAAGTAGATTACGGCCCGTCCAACGCCCTACTGGCGCCCGGCAGGGAAGTTACCTTAAACAAAACCACCGGTAAACTGCTCACCGCCGGCGCCGATACAGAATCTGCCACGGCCTGGAAAAACGGGTACTTCATCTTCGACAATGAAAAAATAGAAAGCATCATGCGACAGATCAGTCGCTGGTACGATGTGGAAATCAGCTACCAGGGCGATGTTTCCCGGAAAGCGATTGGTGGCAGTTTGTCCCGTTCAAAAAATGTTTCTGAAGTATTAAATATGCTGGAATTAACCGGTACTGTTCACTTTAAAACCAATGGAAGGAGGATCACCGTTATGCCATAAAACACCTGCATTACACAGGCAGCTATAAAAAAACCGGGAGTGTTCCCGCACCCCCGGCCGGTTTGAGCTTACCTGTGAAAAACAAGTTATTCGCTATTGCCGTCACAGTTTTTACTAAACCCAAACATCCAAATGTAATGAAATTTTACATACCTGTCGTGTGCCCTGACAGAGCCGGTATCACGTACAAAAAAATCCTGTTGATAATGAAACTGACCATCGTTTTAATGATCGCAGCGTTAATGGAAGTCAGCGCCACCAGCTATGCCCAGAAGGTGACGTTATCCGCCAAACAGATCACGCTCCGCGATGTATTCCGTCAGATTCGCAAGCAAACCACCTACAACGTACTGTGGAACGTTGAAATCCTGAATGACGCTCAACTGGTAGCAATACAAGCCTCCAATGCCAGCGTAGAAGAGGTATTGAAACAATGCTTCGTTAATCAGCCCTTTACCTGGACCATTCATCAGAACACGATTGTCATCACACGAAAAGAAACAACCGCCGTTGCCATTACCATCAAAGGTCGCGTGACAGATGTGGACAACCATCCCTTGCCCGGCGTCGCCGTCAGGCTTAAAGGCACGCAAACCGGTACCACCACCATGGCTGATGGTTCTTATACAGTCGCTGTGCCTGATGCAGGCGGGGTGTTATTATTCAACTACATGGGCTATACTCCCAAAGAAGTGGCTATCAATGGGCAGACTATTATCAATGTGCAACTGGAACAAACCTCCTCACAGCTAAACGAGGTAGTGGTAGCTTACGGTAAACAAAGTACCCGCGAAATAGTAGGGTCTGTAGCCAAACTGTCGGCCGTCGATATCAAAGACCAGCCCACCGGCACTTTCGCGGAAAGATTACAGGGCAAACTGCCTGGCGCACAGGTAGCGCAAACCACCGGCCGGCCGGGACAGGGAATGGACCTTCGTATCCGCGGCGCCGCCTCCCTCACTTCCAACGTACGTCCGCTGGTAGTAGTGGATGGCCAGCCGATGCTGGGCGATCCTGACAATATCAATAATATCAACCCGGATGAAATCGAATCTTTCACCGTATTGAAAGACGCCTCCTCTACGGCGTTGTATGGCTCCCGTGCGGCCAACGGCGTGATCATGATCACCACCAAAAGAGGCAAGGCCGGCGCCACACAAATCAATTTTAATTCCTACTACGGCACCGCCTCTCTGATGCGCGAACTGATACCACCTGTCATGAATGCCACCCAGCTGGCCACCTACATGAAAGGTTTTTATGAAGATAAAATCAAGTACGAAGGCTATACCGGCGGTATCCCCGCGGTATATCAAAATCCGGAACAGTATGGCGAAGGTACCGACTGGTTCAGCGTGCTCACCAGAAATGCACCGGTACAAAACTACAGCCTGTCTGTCAGCGCCGGCAACGACAAAGCCGCTGTCAGCGTAGTAGGTGGCTATTTTAATCAGCAGGGCATTTTGCTCAACACCGGCTACAGGCGTTTCTCCCTGCGCGTGAATGGCGATTTCAACCCGGGAAAAAGGGTCAAAATCGGCGTGGGCGTAGCACCCTCGGTGCAACTGGAACATAACAACCGACAAGGCAACGGCTTCAACATCGACGGGCAACGGGCCATTTTTGCATCGGCCTCCATGATGCCCACCATGGGTTCTCCCTATAACCCCGATGGCTCACTGGCGCTGGGCATCTCCGGCTTTACCAACCAGTTTGTATGGGCCAACCCGCTGCGGCAACTCCTGGAAGTGAAAGACGATGCAAACCGCTTACGTTTACTTGCCAACATCTTCACGGAAGTAAAACTCACAGATAACCTCACCTTCCGCACCTCCGGCAGCACCGATATCGCCAGCATGACCCGCAACAGGTTCATCCCCTCCACTTCTATGGGCGGCTTCAACGCGCTACCGATTGAAAATGCGCCGCCGGGCAACAACTCCGCACTGGGCGAAACCGCTGTTCAAAACGACTATTCCTGGCTAAACGAAAACACGCTGAACTATCAACAACAGTTTGGCAAAGACCACTCCCTGAACCTGCTGGGCGGTTTCACCGTACAACGGTCCACCAGATTTCTCAGCGATGTAGTGGGCCGCGACTATCCGGACAACAGCATACCTTACCTGAGCGCCGCTACCCGCTTCACCACCAACACGTCCGGCGCCGCCGCCTGGACGATGATGTCCTGGCTCGGCCGCCTGAACTATAGCTACAAAGACCGCTACATGCTACAGGCCACCTTCAGAAGAGACGGCTCCTCCCGCTTCGGCGACCAGAACAAATGGGGCACTTTCCCTTCCGTAGGCGCAGGCTGGATAGTCAGTGATGAACCATTCATGAAAAACTTACCTCAGCTGAGCCTCCTGAAAGTAAGGGCCACCTTCGGTTTGACAGGCATGAATGAAATCGATAACTATACGACTGCTGCCCGTATCGATAACGCTAATTATACCTTTTCCGGGAACCTCGCTCCGGGAAAAGTGCAAAGCAGCCTGGGTAACCAAAACCTCTCCTGGGAACGTAACCGCCAGTTCGATGCCGGCATCGATATCGGATTACTGGATGGTAGAATCAATTTGTCTTACGACTATTACAATAAGCTGACAGCAGGGCTGTTGTTCACCCTGCCGGTTCCGCAATCATCCGGATTTTCCACGGTGCAGGACAACCTCGGCGATATCAGTCAATGGGGACATGAGATCATCGTCAGCACGAAAAACCTCGTGGGTAAATTTAAATGGAACACCGACTTCAATATCTCTTTCAACAGAAATATGGTTAAACGGATCGGCCTGAACAACATTTCTTTCGCGGATAAACCTACGACCACGTTGTCAGAGTTTACCGACTATCGCACACTGGTAGGCAAACCTGTGGGACAGTTCTACGGTTACATCTTTGACGGCATCTTTAAAAATCAGGCAGAAGCCGACGCCGGACCTAAATATTACGGAACAGGCACCACCACGCTCTCTCAGGCTGGTACCGTGCGGTTCAAAGACTTAAACGGTGATGGTAAAATCACTTTCCCGGAAGACCAGACCGTGATTGGTGATCCTAATCCCCAATTCATTTTTGGCTTGACCAACTCGTTCCAGTACCAGCACTTCGATATGAGTATTGCCATCTCCGGTACCTACGGCAACAAGTTGAAAAACGGTATGCAGGAAAGCACCTACAACCTGGACGGAGTGTTCAATGGTCCACCGGAACTGCTCGACCGCTGGCGCTCTGAAGACAATCCCGGAAACGGCCGTGTGGCACGCACTTTAGCCAACACCACCGCCGCCTATCGTACCGATAACACCCTGTTTATCCACGATGCGTCGCATCTCACCATCAACAATATCTCGCTGGGATATACGCTGACAAAATTCAGGACACCTGTTATCAAAAGCTTAAGGGTATACGCCTCCGCACAAAACGTGTACATCTTCACCAGCTATCCCGGCAATCCGGAAGTAAGCGCCGGTGGACTGGCATTTGTAACACAACAGGGGCAGGACCTCGGGGCTTACCCACTGCAACGGACCTTCACCTTCGGTTTCAACCTTGGCCTTTAAAAATCAGTACAACATGAAAAAGATCTCCTGTTATATATTCATCTCGCTAAGCCTGGCAGCCACCTCCTGTAAAAAGTTCCTTACCGAAAATGATCCCACCAGGACTACGCTGGGAAGTTATTTCAAAAATCAGAATGATTTTGATCTCGCTGTCAACGGTGCCTATAACCAGCTGCGTGGTCTTTATAACAATAAGAGCGCGTGGGTAATGGGTGAAATGCGATCAGACAATACCCATTACGATTACAAATCCTCCGATCAGGCAGTGGCCACCGTGAACCGCTACAATGTCGCTGATTTTCTGGATGATAAATACAACAACCAGACGCCGGGGAAATGGAATGCGGGCTTCAACGCTATCTCTGCGGTGAATGTGATCATGGACCATATCGATGATATTCAGTTGTCCGAAACGGCCCGCAATGCTATCATCGGGCAGGTGAAGTTTATCCGCGCACTCGCCTATTTTGATCTGGTACGTTTTTACGGCGGGCTGCCTATTTACAAGCGAGCACCGCTCAGCCGTGAAGAGACCTACATTCCGCGTGCTTCCGTACAGGAAGTATATGACCTGATCGTTGCCGATGCCACCGATGCTGCCGCGAAACTTCCGGCTACCACGTTTCCGCAGACCGGTCGCGCTACCAAAGGCGCAGCCCTCACCTTACTGGGGGACGTGTACCTGAACATGAAAAAGTACGATCAGGCAGAAGCTGCGTTGAAACAAGTCACCGCCATGGGGTATTCCCTGTTTCAGAATTACGGTGATGCGTTTCAGTTAGCCAACAAAAACGGTAAGGAATCCATCTTCGAGATACAGTTCAACACCGGTCTGGCTGTGCCACAGGCCAATACCGATGCTTCTGTGTATAATTTCCTGCCGCGCATGGCCAATACCACCGTGGTGACCGGCGTCAACTACAACAGCATCACCAATACCGGCGGCTTCAATACGCCCACGCAGGACCTGATCAGCGCTTTTGAAACAGGCGACCAGCGCCTCGATGCTTCCATCGCCATCGCAGAAGGTAACTTCAACGCCACCGATGATTTCACAGCCACCGCTGTCAAATCGTCCGTCAACTATACGCCACCTGCCGGCAAAACAGGACGTCCTTTTCCGAAAAAATTCCTGCATGCACATACCATCGGCAACCAAACCAACGACAACTGGCCCGTTTACCGTTATGCAGAAACCTTACTGCTCCTGGCCGAAAGCCTGAACCAGCAAGGCAAATCCGGCGAAGCGCTGACATACCTGAATATGGTCAGACAACGCGCCTTCGGCGATGCCCTGCACAATATCACCACCACAGACCAGACCGCCTTACAGGCTGTTCTGCTGAAAGAAAGAAGAGTGGAGCTGGCCTTTGAAAACAAACGCTGGCTCGATCTGGTGCGTACCGGTAATGCCATCACCGTTATGAATGCCTTTGGCGCGAAACAAAAAGTGCTTTACAGCTATCTGCAACCGGGTAGTTACAACGTCGTACAAATGCGGCTGTTGTTTCCCATACCTAATGCAGAAATGCTGCTGAATGATAAACTCACACAAAACCCTGGTTACTAACTAAAAGTTACACACATGAAAAACATGATGAAGAAGGCAGGAAATCCCTGCCTTCGGTCTGCCTGTGTTCATTGGACAGTGTTGGTATTGGTTTTATGCACCCTCTCCTGTTCACGGCAGCCGGAACAGCTACAACCCGAAGACAAAAAAACAGCCGCCGCAGATGGCCCGCAGGCACAGACCGAAGCTACCTGCTGCTGGGTAGCCATTACCAATCAGGCCACCAAAAAAATTGAAGTGTATGACCCCGCGGATGCTTCCTGGACCACGGCCAAATGGTCGTGGATGCCCACTACCACCCTGTCGTATAATGCTACCAGTGAGATCCCCCTCTGGGACTCACCTACCGACATCAAGGTGCGGAACAGTACCGTGTTCGCCAACACGGCACAGGTCATCACTGCCACCTCAGGCAGACTGGCCACTATTGCCCGTTATACGGGCACGGGCACACGTGGACAGAAACTTTGGGTAATGGGCTTCAACGACACCACCGCGCTGCACGCGATGGAGATATTGCCTGATGGCAACTGCGTAGTGGCCAGCGCCGGCAAAGAATGGCCACAGGGATGGATACGTATCTATTCTTCTTCGCAGCCGGTACCGAACCACGGCGCTAACACACAATACTATTTTCCTTCCGCACACGCCGTACTCTGGGACAAAACCCGTCAGGTGCTGTGGGCGCTGGGCAATGAGTTGAGGAAATATGGTTATAACACTCCTAAAAGCGGCGGCACCATTACCAATCCCAAACTGGAGCTGCTAAAATCTTATACCGGATTCACCACACCATGGGGCCATGACCTCTCCGCCGATGTGAACAACCCCGACCAGTTACTGTTTTCCACTAACGGTGGCACCTATATTTTTCATATATCCACCGAAACTTTCAGCGACGTACCCGGCGCGGCACAGCAGACTTTCGTAAAAGGCATCAGCAGTCAGCCCGGCCAAAACACACTGGTCGAAACACGCCCCAGCAGTGGCTGTACCCTTAACGCATGGTGCACTTCCGTTGTTAATTTCTACAATGCTACCAATGGCAATGCGACCGGTTCCCGCACCGTAAGCGGCGCCGCCATCTACAAAGCGAAGACTTTCGATCCTAACTACTACTGATATCATGAAGAGAATCATATTGACCATCACCGCAGCTGCACTGATCATCTTTCAGTTGGCCTGCAGTAAAAAACAGGGGGCCACAGCGCCTCCTGTTAACCCACCGGCCGTGCAAAAACCCGAGCCTTATCCCGGCCTTCCGCTGGCGCTCACCAATGGCTCCAACAAAAAGCTGGAAATCTATGATCCCAACGTCACCGACTGGAACACGGCCGATGCTAAAAAATGGAGCTGGTCGCCCACGACCACGCTGGGTTTCAGCGCCGATGAAATCAATCGTTTTGGCGGCGGCACCGATTTCAAACTCCGGAAAGGAACGGCCGTCATCGCCGACAATAACATGGCTGCTATCATCACCTATCCTGCCGGACAACGGGTATGGTCGAAAGTGATCGGCGGCAATCTCCATTCGGCAGAACTGCTGCCCAACGGCAATATCGCGCTCGCCGCCTCCGATGGTAACTGGGTCCGGGTATATGCCGCTTCACAGGGGGCTAACAACGCCACCTATACGGAGTTTACGCTCGGCGCAGCACATGCCGTACTGTGGGACCCCGAAATCAATGCCCTGTGGGTAACGGGGCAGGACGTATCCAATAACGCCCATATCCTCACGGCACTGGCAGTGGGTGGCACCGATGCCCAGCCGGAATTAACAGAGTTAAAACAATACCGCGTTACACTGCCCACCGCCTGGGGACATGAAGTAAGCGCCTGCTATGGTAATAAAAACCTGTTGTGGGTAACCACCAACGGCGGCGAATATGTATTCAACAAAACTACCAAAGCCTTAACCATGGCGCCTACCAACAATCTCACTTTTGTGAAAGGCATAGGCAACCAACCCAGCGGACAGATTGTACTGGTAAGACCGGACGCCAATAGAAACCCGCGGCCGCAGATCAGCTGTTCACTCAACGACTGGTCTACCAGCACCATCGACTTCTATACCGCCGGCGGGCAATGGCAAGGGACCAGGACCGTGAACGGTGCCTGCTTTTATAAAATAAAAATCGTTTACGACAATTATCAATAATGTACGGGAAGATATATTCGTGTTGTTTGATCGTTCTCTGTAGCGGCATCATCAACGGCAAGGCGCAGTCGCTGATACCCATGCCGCAATCGGTAAAAGAAGGTGCCGGCAGTTTTACTTTCAGCGCACACACCGTTATCCGGGCGGATGTACAGGACAAACGCGCCATAGCGCTACTCACTGGCCAGCTACCATTCAAAAATAAAGTCATTACCGACGCTACCAAAACGCCGGCACTGATCATCACCGACCGCGGCGCTACCGCTTTGCCCCGGGAAGGCTACCGCCTACAGGTAACACCAGACAGCATCACGCTCGTCGGCCGTGACGCAGGTCTGTTCTACGGCATGCAAACCTTATTGCAACTCCTTCCGTCGCCAACAGCCGGCACCGCCACTATCCCATGTGTTAGCATAGAAGACGCTCCCCGCTTCGGTTACCGCGGCCTGATGCTGGATGTGTCCCGGCATTTTTTCACTGTCAGCCAGATCAAAGATTTGCTAGACCTGATGGCTTACTACAAACTGAACCGCTTTCACTGGCACCTGACAGATGATCAGGGCTGGCGGCTCGAAATAAAAAGTTTCCCTGAACTGACGCGTGTAGGCGCCTGGCGGGTTCCCCGTATAGATTTCAGCGGCAACACGCTGCCGCCACAACCCGGCGAAAAAGCCACGGATGGCGGTTTCTACACACAGGAGGAAGTAAAGGAAGTGATTCGTTATGCAGCCGCCAGGCACATCGAAATACTACCAGAGATAGATGTACCCGGGCACTCCATGGCCGCCATCGCCTCGTATCCGTGGCTGTGCGTAACGCGCAATCCGGATATCAACGTCAATCCCGGTAGTAGCTTCGCTAAATGGTTTCCCAGCGGTGGTTTTGAAATGTATGTAGACAACTCCCTGAACCCCATCGATGAAAAAGTCTATCAGTTTCTGGACAAAGTATTCGGTGAGGTGGCCGCCTTGTTTCCCTACCCGTATATCCATATCGGTGGCGACGAATGTTATAAAGCTTTCTGGGAGAAGGACAACAGCGTACAGCAGTTTATGCAGCAACACCATATCCCCAACACGCACGCCTTACAGGGCTATTTTATCTCCCGGCTTAATAAAATCATTCAGTCGAAAAACAAAAAAATGATCGCATGGGATGAGATCGCGGAAGGAGATATCAAAGAAGACATAGTGGTGATGAACCGGTTCGGAGAAAAGAGCGCTGTTGAACAAATCAAAAAAGGCCTGAACATCATACTGGCGCCGGGCGGCAACGGGCTTTATTTTGACTATGCCCAGAGCACCTCCGAGCAGGAACCTTCCAGTCATGGTGGAGATGCGCCCGCCTGGAAAGCTTATCAATACAACCCGGAATATCCGGCGCTTTCGGCTCCAGCGCGCCAACACATCATGGGCGTGGAAGCCTGCCTATGGACAGAGCATATTCCCGATATCTCCAAACTGCAATACATGCTGCTGCCACGTATGCTGGCACTGGCAGAAACAGGATGGACTTCTCCCACGAACAAGGACTACCAGCGCTTCGCCCGTTTCGCGCTGCCGATGCAGCTGCAGCGTTTTGAAAAAGCAGGTATGAACTACCGCGTGCCGCCAGTGCATGACTACGTTGACACTACTATCAACACGGATACTTTCCGGTTTGAAGTAACGTCGTCGCCGGTACCGAACGCCCGCATCTATTATACGCTCAACAACCGGCCTCCCGGAGACTATGACCATCTATACACCAGGCCGGTGACCATCACCGTTCCAAAAGGGAAAACGATCATGCTCAAAACCATCGTGATCACGCCGGCGGGCCGCAGAAGTATCATCACGCGTACTGTACTGGACAATAGTGACAAACCTAAAAACGAACATTAGCATGCAAAAGCGCATCTGCCGGTTCTTATACCGTACATTGACCGCCGCGACTGTATTGACATCCGCCAATACACAGGCACAGCAAAGGTTACCACGGTTTGAAGAAGTGGCCGCCGAATTCAAAAATCCTGGCCGCGATTATGGAACAGTACCCTTCTGGGTATGGAACACCAAAGTCACCAAACGCAACATCGATTCCATGTTGCTTGATTACCGGAAAAATGATTTCGGCGGTATTATCATTCACGCCCGCCCGGGATTAATTACCGAATACCTGTCGAAAGAGTGGTTCGACTTATTTGAGTATTCCGTACAGCAAGGGAAAAAACTGGGACTGAATATATGGATATACGACGAAAACTCCTACCCTACCGGCTTTGCCGGCGGACTGGTAGGCGAGCAAATGCCGGAAGCCTACAATCAGGGACAGATGCTGTATATGGAAGAAGTCAATCGTTTACCCGTTGACGTGACTCCCTTCTTTCTGTGTCTTAAAGAAGAAAACGGTGTCTCCAGAGACGTCACCGATCACCTACCTGAAGAAGCAGGAAAGACCGGTCATTATCAGTTATTCAGGAAAGTAAACTATCAGCGGTCCAACCGCGGATCTGTCGCCGGTCCTATCGGCGTGTCCTATGTAGACCTGATGGCCAAAGGCGTCACGGAGAAATTCATCGACGTCACCTACAAAAGTTATGAGAAAGTAATCGGTAAAGAATTCGGCAAAACCATCAGGGGCGTGTTCTCCGATGAACCTACCATCATCAACGAAGGACGTAACTGTGTACGCTGGACGCCTGACCTGTTCGACCGGTTTTACGCCAACTGGGGGTATGACCTCCGGCTGCATTTACCTTCTCTCTTCAAAGAAACGGGTGACTGGAAGCGTGTCCGCCATAACTACTACGAGATGCTGCTACAGCTGTTCATTGACCGGTGGTCCAAACCTGTAGCCAGTTACATGCAGCAGCACCAGCTCGTGTGGACTGGCCACTACTGGGAACATGGCTGGCCCAGTCCCTACCACGGCCCGGACAACATGGCCATGTACGCCTGGCATCAGATGCCGGGCATTGATATGCTGTTCAATCAATTCAACGAAGATAAACCTGTGCAGTTTGGCAATATCCGCGCGGTGAAGGAACTGAGCAGTGTCGCTAATCAGCTGAATAAAACACGTGCCCTGTCTGAAACCTATGGCGGTGGCGGTTGGGAGCTCACCTTTAAGGATATGAAACGGCTGGCCGACTGGCAGTTTGTATTGGGCGTTAATTTCATGAACCAGCATTTGTCCTTCATGACGTTGACGGGTGCACGTAAATATGACTATCCGCCTAGTTTCTCCTATCACGAGCCATGGTGGCCGTACTACCGTTTCATGAACCATTACTTCACACGGCTGTCTTATCTGTTGACACAAGGGCAGCAGTATAATGATATCCTGATCATTGAGCCTACTACGTCCGCCTGGATGTATTACGCCAGAGACGGTGAGAACAAACGTTTCTTTGATATCACCAAAAGCTTTAATGATTTTGTGACCACGATGCAACGCGCGCAGCTGGAGTATGATCTGGGCTCTGAAAACATCATCAAAGACCATGGCCACATAACGGGCAACCGTTTTGTGATCGGAGAGCGGGCCTACAAAGTGGTCGTGATACCACCTGGCATGGAAAACATCAATGGCACCACTTTCCGCTTACTCAAAACATATGTGGCCGCCGGCGGCAAGGTAGTCTGCTTTGAGCCATTGCGATGCGTAGATGGCGCGGTTAATCAGGAATTGGCCACTATCATACCGGCAGATAAAATACAGGCCGTGAGCACAGCTTTATTTCAACAGGAAGGTTTTCATATATCCGCCGCGCAGGGCGACAGTATCGGTGGCAATATCTATCACCAGCGCCGTAAACTCGCCAATGGCGAATTGTTGCTGCTGACCAATGCCAGCATGACCAACGCTTCCTCCGGGAAAATCAGCATGCCCGGCAACGATGTACTGGAGCTGGACATGCCTTCCGGTAATATCTACCGCTACCCTGCCGCACAAATCAATAACACCGTGCAGTTTGGTGTAACCATTCCGCCTGCCGGCAGTCTGATGTTGTTTGTCGCAGATAAAAAACAACCGGGATATCAGTTTAGGCCACAGGCCAGCGAATGGGCCACCGTGAATGCTTCGGCCACAAAGGTATCCCGGCAGGCAGACAATGCCCTCACCGTTGATTTTTGTGATCTCTACCTACACCGGCCGGATACCAGCTACCGTCACCTGCATGTAGGCCAGGCCTCCAATACAGCTTTTAAACATCATGGGTTTACCGATGGTGTGGGTAACCCCTGGAACAACCGCACCCAGTTTAAAGACGCCATCGTAAAACGGGACACGTTCTCTACCGGTACCGGCTACACGGCTGTTTATCATTTTCAGCTGAAAGAAGGCATGGACTTTCAGCATTTCAAGGCAGTCGTAGAGCAGCCGGGCCTCTGGCACGAGGTGAAAATTAACGGTATAGCCGTTAAGAACGAACCCGGTCAATGGTGGCTCGACCGTTCCTTTGGTGTGTACCAGATTGGCCGTCACTTAAAAGCCGGAGACAACGAACTGGCCGTCACTGTAGCGCCGATGCGTGTGTATGCAGAGATAGAACCGGTGTATATTCTGGGCGATTTCCATCTGGAGGCGGCCGCGCAGGGCTGGCGCATAGTGCCACCGCAGCCCTTACAAACCGGCTACTGGAACAAACAGGGCTTGCCGTTATACAGTCAGGGCATCGCCTACACGAAAACTTTCACCGCAACGGACCCGGGCAAGTCATACGCTGTAGCCCTGGGCAAATGGCAGGGCACCGTAGCCACCGTAACAGTCAATGATGTATTGGCCGGTATCATCACCGCTGAGCCCAACCGGCTGGACATCGGGAAACTCGTAAAAAAAGGAGACAACAAAGTAGTCGTCACCGTGATCGGTAGCCTGAAAAACCTGCTGGGTCCCTTCTACAACAAACCTGTTCCCGGACTGGTAGACCCTGGCAAATGGTATAACATCAAAACACAACCGTCAGGAAGCGAGTATGATCTGTATGATTATGGCCTGGCTGAAGATTATGAGATACAGGTTGTCCGCTAATAGCGGATGACCTGTATTCCTTTTTATATTTTATTTAACGTCAACTGACTTCCATCTGTCCCGACCCTGTTTTATCTTTATAAGGATAGCCATTTCCTTCCCGGTTTAATATCCTCATCATGAAAAGAACTATACTCATCTTAGTTGTTTCATTGATTGCTAGTTGTTTAAAGGCGCAAACCGATAGTGAGAGACTGAACGAAGTGATGCAGGCCGCCACAGACACCCACATTTTCAATGGCGTAGCCCTTGTTGCCCGCCACGACAGCATCCTGTTATTTAAAGGATATGGCTGGCGGAATTACGAACAACAAATCCCCCACGATACCAACTCCATATTCCAGATCGGCTCCGTTACCAAACCCTTCACTGCCACGGTAATCCTATGGTTGCAGGAACAGCATCAGTTAAACATCCATGATAAACTGAGTAGGTATTTCCCGGAATACCAGTATGCAGATAGGATCACCATCAAAAACTTACTGACACATACCTCCGGTATTTACAATTTCACCGACCCGCACTACCTGGCTGATCTGGCAGACAAACCGTTCCATCAACAGGATTTCTGGCATTATATAGCTGCTAAGCCGCTGGAATTCCCACCCGACTCCATGTACAGCTATAGTAATTCCAACTATATGATATTAGGGTATATCATCGAAAAAGTTTCCGGTAAACCCTATGAACAGATGGTACGGGAAGTTATTTTCGATAAAGCAGGCATGACTCATTCCGGCTTTGATTATGCTCACTTATCCAGTCCGTATAAGTCCGTAGGATATGAAGTGCTCAATGAATCCATCCACCAGCGGGCACGCATCGCCGATTCAAGCGCTACTTATGCTGCCGGGGCTATCTATACCACGGCAGGAGATCTATACCGGTGGAATCTCGCCTTATATGGAAATAAGATCATCAGTCAGGCTTCATTGGAGGAAGCATTCACCCCTTACAAGGGTACCTATGGCTATGGCTGGTATATAGAACAACCACCCGGCATGAAGTTTATGGCCCACAATGGCGGCATCTGGGGCTTTCAGGCACATTTCAAACGCATCCCTCAGGACCATGCCTGCATTATTTTGCTGCGTAACGAAATGCTCGGATTTGAAGACTATGCGTTGAGCCTTCATCGTATCATCCAACACGATCCCAATTACTACATACCCCGAAAAAGTATGGCAGTTCCGGCCGACAGCCTTTCCGCGTATATCGGCGAATACCAGCTTACCGGCAAACCGGAGTTTAAGGCGTCTGTCACGGTGCGGGAAGGTAATCTGTACATCACGTGGACCAATTTTGCACCCGAACAGGTGTTTGCAGAAAAAAAGGACTGGTTCTTTTTTAAATCTTATAACAGTCAGATTGAGTATACCCGAAATGAGAAAGGTGGCATATCCGGCTTTGTAGCCCACAACGGTAAACAGGTATTTCCATATGTAAAAATCCGTTAGACTTCCGTTATTTCCTGTATCTTCAGCTACCCTAATATCAACCAACATGATGAAAGTTATATCCCTGTTGACCATCACAATGATATGGAGCAGCTGCGCTGTAAGACTCACAGATGATAAAAAAACGGCGATAAAAAATGAATTGGCTGACATGGTAAAAGAGGACCAGATCGCGGCTGATATCAAAAAAGGCCCCTATAAAGACTATACAACCGGGCAATGGAACCATTTTAAAGACAGTGTGTATGCCATCCATCAGCAAAGACTGGCAGCGATCTTTAAACAATATGGGTTCCCTGGCTTCAATATGGTCGGGAAAGACGGGTCCACTAATTTCTGGCTGTTGGTACAACATTGTGATAAGTTCCCGGAGTTTCAAACCAAGGTGCTGAAAGCGATGAACAAAGAAGTTAAAAAGCAGAATGCCAACCCCAATAATTATGCGTATCTGTTTGACCGGGTGCAGATCAATGCCGGCAGGAAGCAGTTGTTCGGTACACAAATCGCCTATCAGGTCACCACTACCGGAAAAGCATTTCCCAGAAACGGACTGCTCGATTCCGCAAATGTGGATAAGATCAGAAAGGAATATACCTTACCTCCGCTGAAGGATTACCTGAACCAGGTGACGGAGATGCACTATGAGATGAATAAGAAACATTATCAGGAAATGGGGGTGATGAAACCGGATTTATATTAAGATCATATCCTGCTTCCATATTTCATCACACCAATTTTATTAAACACCATCATTTTGGTAAAGTCCCGGTTACTAACGGTGAGACCATTACTTGCGAAAAGCGTTTTTATCACCCGGGCAGCAGTAGCGGCCGGGCATGTTTCCACCCGATGCCTGTCTATAATCAGAAAAAGTTCCGCCTCTCCAAAATGACGCTGAAGAAAGGCTTCCACTTTCTCTTCATTATAATCATCTCCCACGCCTACATAATACCATTCGCTTCCATCTGTCAGTACCCAATTGATACGACCTATATATCGTTCACCGGCGATAAAAACATTTTTTGCATCCATAGGCTAAATATACTGACAGTTAGTTATATCCCATGTTCAGCGTTAAACTGCTCTTTGGCCCGCTGCAACGTAGTATCTTTTCCATACACCTTTTTATATAACTCCTGTTTCTGTAAATCCAGCTCATATATCTTTTGATGTGCCGCCATCGCCTCGTCGCCTTTCAGGTGATGGGCAATTTCCCGTTGTGTCACCTCCTGCCGGTCAAAAAGCTGCAGTTCTTTCAGAGCGGTGTAATAGTCCACAGCAGCGGCCTTCAATGGCTCACCCTGTTTAATGCCGTCAGCCGGTAATAGTTTGATGCTGTCGATAAGGCGGTCGAAATCCTTTTCTTCTCTGTCCAGTGCTGCCAGCGCGCCGGGGTAGTCGCCCTTTATCAGGCATTGCAGCTTCTGCTCTTCGGCGCCTTGTTTACCGACGAGGATATGAAGCGCTGTCCGTTCTTTCTGCACAATGGCCTCTCTGAGTTGGATGGCTCTTTTGGGTTTACAGGCGGCCAGACTGATGAACAGTAACACAAGGGCCCATTGAATCGGTTTTTTCATATGGTCGTTAACTTTAAATGGGAAAGATCGCTACCGATCTAAGTTACACTTTTTCCCGTCATTCCCGCCTAATGGCCATCCATCCTGCTTTCACGGATTTTAAAGTAAATTTAATTTTCAAACTATACCTACTTAATTGTTTTGATACTATTTTTGAGTTCTAATGATGAGACTATTTATAGGATATCTCTTGTCATTATGTCTTCTTTTATTAGGAAGCTATGCACATGCGGACGAACTTCGTTTAGATCCATCCTGCCAACTGACCACCGAAAACCCGGCCCTGGCGGAATTGGTTACTATGCCCAACAGCGATGCTGTTGTCTGTGCAGCTCCCTCCGATAAAGGAAGCATAGGCGACAAGATGAAAGCAACGGAAATCGAGGAAGAAAGCGATTCGGAATCCTTCAGGAAACTGCTGGAGACCGGCATCTGCCGTATTACTTCCTTTTATGCCCTTCAGCCCGGATGTATTTTTCCCATCCTCTTCAGCAACCACCGACCCAGCTTCTCTCACTTTTCCTGTACGGCTGCTGAAAAGTTTATTGTCAATCGCGTCATCAGGATTTGATTCCTGCGCTATAGCAGGCGAATAACATCGCCTCATTTCACTTTTACATACTGATAAAAAACATCTGACCAGGTTGTCTGCATAGCATACCCGCTATGGCATCGGGATTGTCATGTCCCTGCGTTAAGAATGTTCACACCGACCTGAATCCAAGCATCATTTTATATGAAAAGAATCGTCATGCTCATGGGCCTGTATGCCTTATTGTGCCATACAAGCTGCAAATCGTCCAAAGGAGAAGAAAAAGAAGAAGCTACCAAATTCCTGGTGACCAGTCCTATGAAAATGGATACCACCATTACCCGGGAATATGTCTGCCAGATACGCTCCATACGCAACATTGAACTAAGGGCCCAGGAAAAAGGCTACCTGCAGGGCATCAACGTAGATGAAGGCCAGATGGTAAAGTCTGGCCAGCTCCTGTTTAAGATCATGCCTAAACTCTATGAAGCAGAACTGGCAAAATCCGAAGCGGAAGCACAGGCGGCAGAAATTGAGGTACAAAACACCAAAAGCCTCGCCGACAAAAACGTAGTCTCCAAAAATGAACTGGCGCTGGCCAACGCTAAGCTACAAAAGGCAAAAGCAGAACTGGCACTGGCTAAAGTACACCTCGGATTTACAGAGATCAGAGCTCCGTTCGATGGCATCGTAGACCGCCTCCATCTGAAACTCGGCAGCCTCGTAGGTGATGGCGACCTGCTCACCACCCTCTCAGACAACAGCCGCATGTGGGTGTATTTTAATGTGTCTGAACCGGAATACCTCGACTATCAGGCCAGCCTGAAAGCAAAAGGAGAGGTGAAAGTGAACCTGCTGATGGCCAACAAACAAGTGTTCAAATATCCCGGCGTAGTGGAAACCATCGAAGGCGAGTTTAACAACGAAACGGGTAACATCGCTTTCAGGGCCAATTTCCCTAACCCCGATAAACTGCTCAGACACGGGGAAACAGGCAGCATCCTCATGGACGTACCCCTGAAAAATGCCCTGATCATTCCGCAGAAAGCGACCATGGAAATCATGGATAAAAAATACGTTTTCGTAGTAGGGAAAGACAATATCGTCACTTTAAAAGCCATCACCATCGGTGCGGAGATGCCCGATCTGTATGTAGTACAGGAAGGACTGGCCGAAAACGATAAAATACTGCTGGAAGGTTTACGGAAGGTGAAAGACAAAGACAAAATCGCCTTCGACTATGAAGAACCGGCCAAGGTGATGTCCCACCTGAAGTTACCAACGGAATAACGCAAGCATCCACCTAAAGAAAAAGCGACATGTTTAATATATTCATGAAAAGGCCTGTCTTTGCGATAGTGATATCCCTTGTCATTATCTTCATGGGCATACTGGCCATCAATACCCTGCCTACCTCACAGTTCCCATCCATTGCGCCGCCAAGGGTGATCGTGAGCGTAGCCTATCCGGGGGCCAGCGCAGACGTGCTGGTAAAATCCGTGCTCATCCCGCTGGAAAAGTCGGTCAACGGCGTTCCGGGCATGAAGTACATGACCTCCGACGCCACCAGCGCCGGTGAGGCCAACATACAAGTGGTCTTTGATCTGGGCACCGACCCCAATCAGGCCGTGGTAAACGTAAAAAACCGTATCGAACAGGTGACCAACCGTCTGCCTGAACTGGTACAACGCGAAGGGATCGTGGTAAACATCCTTCAGCCCAACATGCTGATGTATGTAAACGTATACAGCAAAGATCCCAAAGCGGACGAGAACTTCCTGTACAACTACGCCAACGTGAACATCCTCCGTGAGCTGAGCAGGGTGAAAGGTATCGGTAACGCGCAGATCCTCGGTAGCCGCCAATATGCTATGCGTATCTGGCTGAAACCCGACAGGATGCGCGCCTACAACGTTTCTACCGATGAAGTGATGGAAGCGCTGGGCAGTCAGAGTATCATCGGCTCCCCCGGCCGCCTCGGCCGAAGCGACGGTAAACGTTCGGAAGCCCTCGAATACGTGCTCACCTACCAGGGAAGATATAATCAGCCGGAACAATACAAGGACGTGATCATCCGGGCCAATGCGAACGGTGAAATCCTCCGTCTGAAAGACGTCGCAGACGTGGAACTGGGCAGCGAATTTTATGATATCTATTCCAACCTGAACAACCACCCCTCTGCGGCCATTGTCCTGAAACAAACCTACGGCAGTAACGCCAGCGATGTCATCAAAGAAGTAAAAGCGAAACTGGATGAGATGAAAGCCGATTTCCCACCCGGTATGGACTATGAAATCAGCTACGACGTATCTACCTTCCTCGATGCCTCTATCGAAAAAGTAATCCACACCCTCGGCGAAGCCTTTGTGCTGGTGGCTATCGTGGTATTCCTGTTTTTGGGCGACTGGCGCTCTACGCTCATTCCCACCCTGGCAGTACCGGTATCACTGGTAGGCGCCTTCTTCTTTATGCAGGTGTTCGGACTCACCATCAACCTCATCACCCTGTTTGCATTGGTGCTGGCCATCGGTATCGTGGTGGACAACGCCATCGTGGTAATTGAAGCCGTGCATGCGAAAATGGAAGAGGAACACCTTGCTCCATATGCCGCCACCAAAAAGGTGTTGCATGAAATCAGCGGCGCTATCGTGGCGATTACGTTTGTGATGGCGGCGGTATTTATTCCGGTGTCGTTCATGCCCGGCCCCGTGGGTATCTTCTACCGGCAGTTCGCTATCACCATGGCTACTTCCATCGTGCTCTCCGGCGTGGTGGCCCTCACGCTCACGCCTGTACTCTGCGCCATCCTGCTGAAAAACACACATGGCCAGCCTAAGAAAAAAACGCCTATCCAGTATGGCCTGGACGCTTTCAACAGAGGATTTGAAAAACTCACCGGCCGGTACACCCGCCTGATGGAAAAAATCGTCAGCCGCCGGGTAGTCACCTTTGGCCTGCTGATCGCTTTCGGCGTGGGTATCTTCGGTGTCAGCACGGTACTGCCTTCCGGCTTCATCCCCAGCGAAGACCAGGGCATGATCTACGCTATCATCCAAACACCTCCCGGGTCCACACTGGAACGTACCAACGATCTGGCTAAGAAAGTACAGGAAATCGCCGAACATGTGGAAGGTATCCAGTCCGTATCCGCACTGGCAGGCTATGAAGTACTGACGGAAGGCCGCGGCTCCAACGCCGGTACCTGTCTGATCAACCTCAAAGGCTGGTCGGAACGTAAACACTCCGTTACACAAATCATCAACGAACTGGAAGAGAAATGTAAGGAAATACCCGGCGCCACCATCGAGTTCTTCGGTCCCCCGGCAGTACCAGGCTATGGCGCGGCGGGTGGCTTCTCCCTCCGTCTGCTGGATAAAACCAACAGCGATGATTATAAAGAGATGGAGAAAGTCAACGATGAATTTATGGCCGCGCTGAAGCAACGCAAGGAACTGACCGGCCTTTTCACCTTCTACAGCGCCAACTACCCGCAGTACGAACTGCAGATAGATAACCAGGCCGCCATGCAGAAAGGCGTTTCCATCGGTAAAGCCATGGACAACCTCTCCATCCTCATCGGTAGTACCTATGAACTGGGCTTTATCCGCTTCGGCAACTTCCTCAAGGTATACGTGCAGGCTGCACCGGAATACCGCAGACTGCCGGACGACCTGATGAACCTCTACGTAAAAAACAACCGTGATGAAATGGTGCCCTACTCTGCTTTTATGAGCATCAAAAAAACACACGGCCTCAATGAGATCACCCGGTACAATATGTACAACTCTTCCGCTATCCGTGGGGAGCCCGCTGCCGGCTATAGCAGCGGCGAAGCCATCAAAATCATCCAGGAGGTGGCCGCTAAAACACTGCCGCATGGTTATGGCATCGACTGGGAAGGTCTCTCCAAAGATGAAGCCGGTCGTGGCAACGAAGCGCTGTACATCTTCCTGATCGTACTGTTCTTCGTATACCTCATCCTGGCTGCCCAGTATGAAAGTTTCGTACTGCCGCTGGCGGTAGTCCTCTCCCTGCCGGCCGGTGTGTTCGGTTCCTTCCTGCTGATCAAAGTAATGGGACTGTCCAACGATATCTACGCACAGGTGGGACTGATCATGCTGGTGGGCCTGCTGGGCAAAAACGCGGTGCTGATCGTGGAGTTCGCGGCGCAAAAACACCGTTCAGGCGTTTCCGTATTCGATGCCGCCATTGAAGGCGCCAAAACACGTTTCCGCCCGATCCTGATGACCTCCCTGGCGTTTATTGCCGGTCTGGTACCGCTCATCTTCGCCACCGGTCCGGGCGCCATCGGCAACCGTACCATCGGCGCCTCCTCCCTGGGCGGCATGTTGATAGGCACCCTCTTCGGGGTAATCCTCATCCCGGGATTGTATTACATATTCGGCAGCATCGCCGCTAAACGCAAGCTGATCAAAGATGAAGATGAGAAACCGCTGACCGAACGTAAGATTCTCATCATGGAAGAAGACAGCTTTAACTCAAGAAACTGATCATATGCCAGGAAGAAAATATCAATATATAGGACTCATCTGCTTTTCCCTCACCTATGCGGCCTGTAAGGTGCCGAAGCTGACGGGAAAAACAGTCGACAAACATGTCCCCGACAGCTACAACAACGTACAGGACAGTGTGAATACCGCGCAGGTGAAGTGGAAAGAGTATTTCACCGACCCCCATCTGGTGGCCCTGATAGACACAGCATTGAAAAATAATCAGGAACTGAATATCACCTTGCAGGAGATAGAGATCTCCCGTAATGAAGTAAGGGCCAGAAAAGGGGAATACCTGCCCAGCGTAGGCCTGAGGGCAGGCGCCGGCCTCGATAAAGCAGGTCGCTACACCAATATCGGCGCACTGGAAGAGAGCACAGAAATCAAGCCTGGCAAGGAAATGCCCGACCCGCTGCCGGACTACCTGTTAGGGGTATACGCCAATTGGGAAGTAGACATCTGGCATAAACTGCACAACGCTAAAAAAGCGGCCGTGGCCCGTTACCTCTCCACCGTAGAAGGCAGGAACTTCGTGATCACCAATCTGGTGGCCGAAGTAGCTAACTCCTACTACGAACTGCTGGCACTCGACAATCAGCTGGAGATCGTGAAAAAGAACATGGCCATCCAGCAGAACGCCCTCGACATCGTGAAGCTGGAAAAAGAAGCCACCCGGGTAACGGAACTGGCTGTACGTAAATTTGAAGCTGAAGTGCTGAAAACACAAAGCCTGCAATACGACATACAACAGCAGATCACCGAAACGGAAAACAGGATCAACTTCCTGCTGGCGCGCTATCCGCAGCCGGTTCCAAGAGATGGCCAACATTTCGATGAACTGGTACCCGCTTCTATTCATGCCGGCCTCCCGTCGCAACTGCTGGCCAACCGCCCCGATATCAAACAGGCGGAACTGGGCCTCGCAGCCGCACAGCTGGACATCAAAGTGGCCAAAGCACAGTTCTATCCTTCACTGGGCATCTCAGCGTCGTTCGGCTACAATGCCTTTAATCCGGGCTACCTGCTGCGAACACCGGAATCCATGCTGTACTCCGTGGCCGGAGAACTCGTGGCGCCGCTGGTCAACAGAAACGCGATAAAAGCCACTTACTACAGCGCCAATGCCAAACAGCTGCAAGCGGTATACAATTATGAACGTACCATCTTAAACGCTTACGTGGAAGTGGCCAACCAGCTGGCGAAGATCAACAACCTGGAAAAAAGCTACGATCTGAAATCAAAGCAGGTGGAAGCGCTCACGCAGTCCATCAACATTTCCACCGACCTGTTCAAGTTTGCCCGCGCAGATTATATGGAAGTGCTCCTGACACAACGCGATGCGCTGGAATCAAAATTTGAACTGATCGAAACCAAAAAGCAACAACTGAATGCTATGGTAAATATCTACCGGGCACTCGGCGGTGGCTGGAACTAATCAGCCCTGACCTGCAACATCAAAAAAATGCCCCGGAAAATTCCGGGGCATTTTTTATATCGATCAATATGCTCAGCTACGCGCTATCACTTCATCCGCGGCCCTGTTGCCATGATAAAAAGCTTCTTCAAAAATGGAGATCCCGCTCAAATCCGAGTGGGCCGGAAAAACATTCGGATACGGATGCTCACGGGCTCTCTTCAGTTCTTCACTGCTGATAAAACCAGGATATGGCCTTACCATGCCATGCCCCCATACCTGTACATCTATCTGCCGGATCAATCGGTGTATATCTTTGTGGGCCGTTTCCAAATCATCAGCAATCAACTTCACCCAATGGGCGTGGTCCAATGCCAGCGCGTATTTGCGGGAGGCAACAGCACCCAGGTGGTCCAGCGGCAGATACCAGGTAATGACCTGCTTTGGGGGAGCAGTCGCTGAAAGCGTTTGTTGCTGGGCATTGACATACCCGAGCGAACGTCCTTTATATACTACGTTGTCCCAGCTGAGCGGATACCCGCTCGACGCGGGGACCTCGTCCAGCGTCACATTGGCAACTACCCATGGTGAATATACGAAAGCAGTGGCGTGCGTCATTGCCGGCAATAACCGATGGGTAATGAACTGGGGAGTAGCCATGATACAATGATCAGCGATGATGCCTTTGGTAATATGTTCTTTTACGTCATAATAATCCACCTGCACCTTTTCCCCCACGCGGGATACCTGGTACACCAGGCTGTTGGTCAACAGCGCATCCTTGCTGAATTGCAGCAGATGTTGCGTCAACCGGCCATTGCCCTGTGGCCAGGTCAGTACCTGCGACGCATCTGCATTAGCGGCCCTGCCCTTGCGACCGGCAAAATAGTGAATGCCCGCCCAGGCACTGATAGCGCCGGCATCTGCGCCATAGTCATCACGACAACAATAATCCAGGTACCAGTTCAACTCCTCACTATGATACCCCTGTTGGTGCAACCATGTTTTCATGCTGATGTGATCGAGCGCTGTAAACAGCGGGTCCGTGGAGCTGTTGGCCACCGGAATATCAAAGGCAAAACGCTGATCGGCGCCTTTCACCCGGCGCAAACGTTCCATTTCGGCCAGAAAACGTTGGATCTCCTCCGCCACAGCGGGCGTAATGCCCAGTTGTGGTATCAGTCCCTCCTGCCATCTGTTGTGAATAAACAATCGCTCCTCCGGATCAAAACAAAGGTCTGTTTCATGATATACCGGTACGCCGTCAGGGTCATAGCCGGTGAGAATACCTGCTTCTTCCAGTAATGCCAATAATGCTTTATTATCCGGATTGGGCAACGGGAGATAATGTGCGCCCAGCGGATAAGCGGAATAGGCATTTTCGCCATAACCGGCATTACCACCGGCTGTTGGCTCCAGCTCCAGCATGGTGAAGGGTATGCTGTGCTGCCGCAGCTTCCGCGCGGCGGACAGCCCGGCCACGCCGCTGCCAACGATCACCGTGTTCGTATGCCCGGTAACGGTAGGCGTGGGAAATCCACCCGACCGCAAACGGTGGCCTACAGCGGCAGACGCGCCGTTTATTTTACCGGTGATATGAGCGTATTTATCTGTTTTATTGGTACATGCCGTATACTGCCCCACGGTGATGGTTCCCCCGGCGATCAATGCCATATAACGCAGGAAGTCTTTCCTCGTCAGTGGTTTACTCCTGGTATTTTCCCCATTCATCTTCAAAATATTGTACCAATACCTGGTTGTTTAATTGATTGGGACGAACGGTCCTTTTATCCATGTCTGCTGTAAACTGCCGCATCTGCGGAAATACGGCGGCAGCGAAGTAACGCAACCCTTCCGGCACAGCATCCTGTTGCTGATGCAATGCTGAAGGAGAGGCCATCACATATCCCCATTCTCCGAAAGAAGGCACATAGGTATGATAAGGGATGGTATGATACCCACAAGTCTGTAACGTAGTATCTACGCACCAGAACGCCCGGGGGGCCACATAAGGAGAAGTGGACTGCACCACCACTACGCTGCTGTCGCTCAATGAGCGCCGCAGCTGACGATAAAAAGCAGTAGTATATAGCTTGCCTACAGCATAGTTACCAGGATCCGGAAAATCAATGATCACCACATCATAGAGGGCTTTGTTTGCTTTGAGCCACTGAAAGGCATCGGCATTCACCACCGACAGTTTGGGCGATTGCAGAGAATGGGCGTTTAGTTTTGTCAGCAACGTATTCCCCCGGAAAAGCCGGGTCATGGCAGGGTCCAGGTCCACCAGCGTGATATGCTCCACATCAGGGTACTTCAACAGCTCGCGTGCTGCCATGCCATCACCACCACCCAGAATAAGCACCTGCTGATGAGCGCGGGCGTACATCATCACCGGATGCACCAACGCCTCATGATAACGGTACTCGTCTGCTGAACTGAACTGCAGGTTGCCGTTAAGATATAACCGGAGATCTGTTTTCCCGCTGGTCAATACAATCCGCTGATAGGGAGAAGTATGCGCAAATATGACCGGGTCGCGGAAAGCCATGCCCTCCGCGAAACTCATGATGGCATCTGCCCGGATGAAGATAGCTGTCAGAAAAAGGATCACCGCTATCGCTTTGATCTTTAAATATGCTGCCCATTTAATTTCCCGGTGGAACTTAACCAACACAATCATGGCCACCAATACATTGAGGATACCGAAAAAACAAGACGTGCGGATCAGCCCCAGATAAGGCACCAGCAACAAGGGGAACACAATCGACGCCAGCAAAGCGCCAATATAATCAAAGGTAAATACCCGGGACACCAGGTCGCGGAATTCATAACGGTTCTTGAGAATATTCATCAATAACGGCAGCTCCAACCCTACCAGCGTGCCGGTAAGTCCTACCAGCAGATACAATACCAGCCGGAAAGACATGGCATGTTCGAACAACAGGAACAATGCCGCGGAACTGATACCGCCCACAAACCCTACCAGGATTTCCAGCTGGATAAACCAACTCAATAACTCCTTCTTAAAAAAACGCGACAACCAGGCGCCTATCCCCATCGCAAACAGATAGACGCCGATAATGGTGGAAAACTGTGTCACAGAATCCCCCAATAGATAACTTGCCAGCGTACCCGCTACCAGCTCATAAATCAGTCCGCAGGTAGCAATAACAAATACAGAAAAAAGTAATAATATCTCCACGCGCGCTGCTGTGATTTAACCATGAATCGCTGAACTAATAATAAGGCCCATCGCAATAATGAAAGCCCCTACCACAATTGCCAACGCTACATTTTTGTTCTGTACAATTTCTTTCCAGGCATTCTCCGGCGTGATCCGGTCTACCAACCAGAAAGCTACCACCAGGATGACCACTCCCAGCAGGGAATAAACGATAGATGCCAGGATATACTTAAACTGCAATACTTCCATAAAAAGGATGTTATTTATGATGAAAACGATTAATACCGCCATGTGACCGGCTGTTACGGCTTCCGCCCGGCTCCCATTTCTCGGTGCTGGTACAGTTGCAAATCCGGTAACCATAATGGTTACTCAGCAACAGCGTGACAAGGAATAAAGTAAATACGCAGATCAGCCACTTGTCTGTCTGCCACAACTCCCCGATTTTTTTTATAATGATGTTCATACGTTACGAGATTAGAGGTTACTGCCTTCCCATCGACGGGATTCAAATGACCGGCGGATAGCCCAGATAACAATGGCGACAAGCGCCATCACAATAGACAGCAGGACTGCATTCCACAGGGAAGGCACATCCCACCAGGCGGTAAGGCCTATGCTCACAGGGGGCCCATTCGTATCTTTACTGAAGGTGGTCACGAAATGATAAGTGCCGGCAGGTACACTGCACACAAATTCCTTCTGCATACGGTCCCCCTCACTCCAGCGCTCTCCATCGGAAACGCCGCTATAGTACTCCGCCCCTATCACAAAGGCCGTTTCTTTTCCGGACTGCTCGTTTACCAGATTAACTTCCACTTCGCACCAGCTGTTGTCCACGTCTGTTTCCAGCTGTACCTCCATATTGGAAGTGCCTCCTTCCAGTTTAAAAGAAGGAGAGATAACAGGTTTGTTCACGTTAGAGGTATCCATATAAATCCGTTCATTGAACACCGGCACTTTTTTACTGTTAAAGGCGTACATGATCTGGATGACCAGGGCTAGCACACAGAATACCAGTGTGCCTTTCAGAAAACGCTGCGGGTCGATTCCCTTCGCCGGCTGGGCGGGCGCTATCCCTATACGCGGCGGCATGGCGGCCCCATTCAGGAACGCATTACTCACCTCTTCGGGTAAGGTATACGTTCCGCCGAAATAATCTTTTTCACGCTGATCATACGGATTTGTCTCTACCGCCAGCAATCGCGGAGGACAAATATATTCCACACAATCCAGGCCTTTGCGCAGGTTACTTTGCCAGTGCAGTTCCCCGTCGATATAGTTGTACTTTGCTCTGTACTTACTGAAACGCTCAAAAAAACCACCCTGCCAGGAGAGCCCTGTCACGTCGCCATTACTGGCGGGCTTGGGCAAATCCGCTCCAGACAATGGTTCCAGAAAGTTCCAATGACTGTCGTAGGTAGACAGGAAGGCCAGTTTCCGGTCATGGTCCCGCATCAGCGTGTATTCAAACCAATAGTAGTCTGTATTGGTTTCATATCGTTCGGCTACGGTAATGATCGTATAGGCATGCTCCTTCAATACGCCGCGCATGCCCGTCCGCAACAAGGGCGTTCTTTTGGGTCGATGGAGCGTATAGGATGAATGAATAGCGCGCGGGCCGACTTCGATCACCGCATAGCAGTTGCCACACACGTACATCAGTGCCTTTTCAGCATCAAATACATGATGGGACTGCTGGCACGAAGGACAAATTAACTCAGGGGAAAATTGGACACTCATGAAGGTATAAGGATTCTATCTTCTGATACAATGGGATTCATGACGGGTAACCTCGAAAAAACGGTGTAATGCCTCCATCATAGCAGTGGTAATAGCATCATTGTTCTTCCTGAAATTGGACAGGAACACATCACAGGTGCATAAACCATACTCCGGCCACGTATGTACGGAAATATGTGATTCTGTCAGGCAATGCACCGCAGTATAACCACCCGTCGGGAAATCGTGCACCGTATTGCCCACTTCCGTCAGTTCATGTTGTTTTATCTGGGTATCAATAAATGCGCGCCAGCTGCTACTCTCCAATAATAAATCTGTTCTCTGGGTATACAATGTCGCTAACAAATGTAGCCCTGGTTGGTACTCCATATAGGTTAATAAAAAATTCCGGCAGGAAAAATAATACTATAAATCGGAATATCCTTATACGACGTAAAATGGTTATCTCCACAAGATAAAAAGAAGGGGAGCCGATAATGGCTCCCCAGACAGCACGATAAGGCTGTTATGATTGCTGAACTGTTATACGACATACTCAAAACTGGGCGCGGCGTATAAACCATTACCCATGGGCACATTCATCAGTCCCTGCGCCAGATACTTCAGCTGGTACATCATCATCACCGCCTGTTCCAGCTTTTCCCGCTCCCCGTTTACGGTCTGATGTATCACCCGTAGCATATCGCAATAACACTTGTTGAACCGGTACATCATATCCCACTCTTCGGTACCTTTTTTGAAATCTTTCATTTTGATGTTCTCCTTTATGTTGTGCACCTGGTTCCAGTCCACCGGGAACTTATCACCGGTAGGGCCACCCTTTGGCGTATCTGTGGGCTTATAATAGCGCTCTTCGTGGATTTCGTTAAAACGGAAATAGTGCGCGTACTCCAGCTCTTCGCCGAAAAGCTGGTGATTGTTGTCTTCAATGGTACCGTCTATCCCTTCCCCTTGTCCTACTATTTCCGAGATGGCTTCTTCCGCTGTGGCCAGATCGTATACTTCTATCAGGCCGCCACCGCCGCCGTAAAACTGCTCGGGCCTGATTTGCCGGGAACGTTTACCGGTAAAGATATTGCCTTTGGCGCCCAGTCTCTTCAGTCCGTCCACGATCGCTTCATAAAACTGTCCGATGGAAGCGTAACGATCGGGCTGCGGTGGCGCGTCCTTTCCGGCGGGTTTTTCAATTTTCAGGAATGTTTCGATAGCCGGTTTGGAGAACTTCTGCAGATTCACTTCAAAAGCCTTGTTACTGTGAGGAAGATAAGTAGGATACTCCGGAATAAACTCCTTATGGGATATCGCCGGTGTCCCGCCGACTGCATTGAGGATATTACAGGCCAGTATCATGTGCAGCATCTCTTCCATGACCACCCCTTTGATGGCCCGGGCGGAGGTGTCGTTGGTATTTTCCCGGATGGAATACAAAGCAAACAGATAAGGCGGAATAGTGGAATGTTCGAGTTCTATCGCCACCTGCAGGTGTGAACGAAGCCCTTCTATGGTGGTGATCTTGTTAAACTCTGTGAGGGTAGGCTCTCCGCTTCGTATCAACCGATGACGGACGCCTGAAATGAGTTGATTGGTCTCCATGTGGATGGTGGATTAAGATGAATGATTATTTGAGTGCCTTTAAAATGTTTTCCGCGGCGGCGAAGGATAGCGCTGCCAACGTAAGCGTGGGGTTGGAAGTGCCCAGCGTCGCCATATTGCCCGCTCCTACCAGATAAAGGTTCTTATGGTCCCAGGCCTGTTGGTCCCGGTTCACCACAGAATTCTTTTCAGTGGTGCCCATGCAGTGTGTGCCCACCACATGCCCGGCCCCGCGGAATACGTATCCCTGACCATCATAAGTCGTATAGTCAGGCTCGTTAGCGGGGTAGTTTGTATAGTCCTGTACCCCCATGCCGGCAAAAATCTGGTCAGACACTGTTTTGGAGGCTTTGAAGGCTTTCAGCGAGTAGTCGGCCACGTTATAATTGATGATCGGCCGGTAATTCCCGATATTGTCCAGGTACTTGTTATCGATGGTCACCCGGTTGGTCTTTTCCGGCAACTGCTCACATTCAAAATGCAGTAATAGTTGTCTGGACAGTAAATCGCCGATGTAGGTCCGCAGGTCTTTACCATACAAATTGAGCGTAGACACGGCGTGGTCGAGGTCTGTGTCCGGTGAGCCGGTAGGCCAGCCCCAGCCCCAGTTGTCAATAGGCGATATCCAGGCGGCATGATGCTTTCTGAAATCACCGTCCCGGAAGGTGGGGATATTGGTAGTGGAGCCTGGTCCTCTGAAAGGATATACTTTGTCTTTCATCAGTCCCCAGGTGAGCAGCACCGTATGGTCCATGAGGTTACGCCCCACCTGGTCGCTGGTTTTGCAGGCCCCTGACGCCAGCAGTATTTTGGCGTTTTCAATGGCGTTGGCTGCCAGCACATAGATCTTGCCTTTGGCCGTGCCGGTCGTATAGTCTTTACTGTCAGGATGTGGATATTGTTTATACGACACCCCGGTGATATTGCCGTTGCTGGTATCGATATGAATTTGGGTAGCCACCGCCTGACTGAGTAGTGTCAGGTGTTCTTTTTTAGCGCTCTTCAGTGTTTTTAAAGCGTTGTACTTCGCCTGCACGGGGCAGATGGGCACACAGCTGGCATTGCCTTCGCAGCGTTGTCCGGAGTATGGGTCCCAGATGGCGCCTACCGGCACATACACATCGCTTTCTTTGGGGAAGGGCTTTAGCTCCAGTTTCTGGCTGGTCTTATTCCACACAGTAGCGGCGTAACGATACTTTTCGTTCGGCGTAGAGTTTCTGCCCTGCGGCGTACTGGTGCACTCCGGCGTATATACGTCTCCGTTAAGAGAAACTTTTAGCCCCTTTATGCCGTCTATAAACGATTTATCGATATAACTCTGGGGAATTTTATACATGGGAAACACATAATCCTTACCAAAAAAGTCATTTCCCATATTAGGATAAATCTGTTCGCTCACATCGCTGGAAACGCCTATTTCCCGTTCTGCCATTTCGTAGTAAGGTTTCAGGTATTCATAGTCAATGGGCCAGTCTACGGCCTGACCGTATTTGCTGCGCATTTTAAAATCATTGGGCAGCATACGCAGACAGGTGCCCAGCCAGTGCAGGGTAGTGCCCCCGGCCGCGCGGGCATAGTCGCTCGCAAACGGCAACGGTCCATTCTGCACAAAGTACCCTTTGGTGTCCGGTTTACCATTGATCTGCGTCATGTCCAGCACATTGGGTGATTCGGCGTCTTTTATGTCCGGATACGGCGCATTGGGCACCTTGGCCAGTGCCATATAATACGACCGCAGATAATCCTGATAGTTTTTATAAGCGCCTTCTGAATCGAAGGCCATTCCTGCTTCCAGTCCGGCTTCCAGCAGCAATACCTGTTTACCGGCCTGCGTCAGCGTTTTGGCAACGATAGATCCGGCAATACCGGAACCTACGATGACTACATCATATTCTTTGTTTTCCATTGTTGTGGGTGATTTAGTGAGATGTATCCGTTTATACCTGACCGTTATTATGACAACGGCGCAATGCTCCAGGAAGCAAAACCCGGCTGTTTGGAGCCTTCGGGGTGACTGCCCATGGCGTTCCATATCAGCCCCTGCTGGTAAGCTTCCGGGGAAACAAAATGGTTTTCATTTCCCTTAATGCCTTTGCCGTACTTCGCCATCCAGGCGGGAGGCAACGGGAGCCATGCTCCCCAATACCACATTTGAATGATATTACGGGTGAGGGGCCCGTATTTCAGGCTGGCCAGCAACTGCTGCCTGATTTCCCGGTCGAGCGCCGGTTCTTTGCCGCCCGTCTGCTGCAGAATACGGGCTGTAAGGGTCAGGTATTCATCGGTCATCTCTGTACCGATAACCCGGTGAACGGCGTCCAGATAAGACTGCGCCATTCCCGTGGCTACCAGGGCTATTTTTGAATAGCCGGTGAGCGGTACGGAAATAGCCAGAAATGCATCCAGACCTGCTGTGGTTTTGTCCATAAGCGATATTTATGAGGGTGAGATATGCAAGCGAAGAGGAACATTCAAATGAAAAATACATGGACAAGGTAACGACATGTCTGTCCGTCATACAAACAGTGGGGGCTTCCTCCCCTATAGATATTAGTAGACATTTGATGGTTATGTATTTGAGGGCTTCACCACGAAAACATTAAAGGGCTTCATCGATAATTGCGCTATTGAGTCCTGATGAATGGCTGCGTGTCTGGAATAGTTATATTCTAAATATAGAATAAATTTTCAAAACAAGAAAATTGATTCCATATAAAATGTTTCCATCCCTAACTAAATAAAAACAGCAAAGCCTGTGATTTTACACAGGCTTTTTTTGGGCTTACTGCTGTTTTACAAGAAGTCGGGTTTTTTGTTTTTTTTATTTTTTTAAAAAATACTGATCAGACGATGGCTCCGCGCTACGCTGACCGCACACTCATTTGATTAATGAATAATTTCCACTTTACTGGTCACCACCTCGCGATTGGCGTCTTCTATGTCATAGAATGTCAGGATATATAATCCGGCAGGTAAATCTGCCTTTGATATCATCGTAATGTTGCTGGTAATGATCCGGCTATCTCTTTCCCGGCCGGCCACATCATGCATCACCATGCGCAGCTGATGATGTATGCCCACCAGCTCTATCCGGAAATTACCGTCATTGGGATTGGGTGATATATTAACCTCGATCAGCCATGGTACCGGCTTAATGGCGCTATAAAATATTTTTCCGTCACGGCCGAATATTTTTAGCCGGTAGTAAGTCCAGTTGTCATACAAATCATCATCCCGGTAATGGTAGTCCAGCGGGCCGTTACTGGTACCGTTCAGGCTATGTGGCGCAATACTGGCCACGGTATAAAAACTGTCTTCGTTCTCCCGTCGCCGTTGTAATTCATAGTGGTCCAGGTTCACTTCCCTCGTTGAGCGCCAGTGGGTACCTACCCATTGAATCGTTTCCCGGTAAGCTTCAAAAAAGAGGGCCACGTCGGAAGTGAAATTCTTAAATGTCGCTACCGACAGGAACGTGTTAATTTCTCCACCGTCGCGGAACGTACGGCCGTTCAGGTAAGTATTGCGTTGCAAGGGGCCGGTGGTCAATGTGCCCGGGGTCCTCACGCCGGAAGGCGCTACGGTGTCCCATCCGGACCCGCTGCCATAGCGGGTGATATAACTACTGTCGCGATTCAGGGAAAAATTACTGCCTTCATCTGCCACCTGATGCTGTACCACCACGGTTACGTTGTTGAGCGAGCCGGAGTCCTGTTTGATGTGCCACGTTTTCAGCACGAAACCGGATGCGTCCATATTTCCTGACAGGGCATAACGGTAAACACTGTCGAACACCCTGGCCTGTATGGTTTTCGGCGCACTGCTATTATTCCTCAATGCCATGGGCGAATAACTGCCGGTAGTAGTGCCCATGGGAAATACCACCGTGCTGTCTGCAGCACCCACCTGTTCCCGGAACAGAAAGCCGCCGCCCGGTTGAGAACCTGTTACGATAAAGGACTGGTCCGAATAACCGGTAATATCACCGGGATAACCATTCCCGACCACCAGGTTCCAACCGTTCAGCAGCAAGTGTCCCGTTTCAAAGTTGAGGTGATAGCGCACTTTCAGGTCGCTTAAATCATCCAGGTAAACATCATTTACATTACCAATACTTAGGTTAGGGAAGCTCGCGCCAGCACCAGCGCTGGCGCTGTAGCCCCCATAGATATGCTGTGCTCCGTTGTTAATACCTTTTACCTGCAGGAAGCGGAAAATACCGCCCATATGCAGCTGGTGCGTATTGTTGTATTCATTTTCATCCGGCAAAACCGCCCCGTTGGCGTTTTCCCATTTACTCCCGTAGAAATTCACCACGCTTCCTTTCAAAGAACCAAAACGGCCATCATTTTTCACATCGCTGAAGATGGCCACGGTATCCTGCGCATGCACGCTGATATCGCCTCCCTGCGGCACATATACGCCCGTTTGCGCAACGCATACTTTCGTTCCTATCACGAGCCAGACAACCATATGGATGATACGGTTACGCATCAGGGATTGATAATGGTGACATCGAAGGTGACGCTGCCCAGCTTCTGGTTACCGCTGGCGCCTCCCCCGCTGTTGATAATATTGATGGTAACGGTGTTCACGGCACTCACAAAAGCGTAGGCTATGGCCAGGCCCTGTGGCAGCGCGCTCCGCGGATTCACGATCACTGATGCATTCAGATTGGCGCCGGTAACAGTGGCCGTCTTCGTCAGGCTGGTGGTATTAGTGATGTTGGTAGTATTGTCTGACAATGAAAAATTCGATTTGATCATACTACTCACCACGGTACCAGCCGCGCCCAGTTTGAAGTTGCCACCCACATCCAGTTTGGCTGCCGGCGCTGTATTGGCAATTCCCACATCCCCGGTCCCGTCTATCCGCATCGCTTCATTGGTGGTAGCGGTACCGCCGGTAATAAATATCAGGTTCTTGTTGTTGCTGGCGTTGCCAATCACAAAATTGTTACCGGTAGCATATAAGTAGGCGGTATTGGTGCTGCCAATGATCGTAGCGTTATTATACCCACCGGAGTTGATGCCCATGTCAATGAAATTGTTGGAACTATTGCCATTGTTGGCATAGGCTATGACATCCGTTCTGGCGCTCTGGCCCCCATGTAGGTTCTGTATGCTGATCTGCACATTACTGTTGACATTACCCTGGCCGCGTATGACGCTGTTAGAGGTAGATGTCCCACCGTCTACCAACAGGCGTTCCGGATTGGTGGCGTTGAAGGCGCTGGAACCGATGCCTACACTGCCTGTGCTGCTGATGCGCATTTTCTCGGTATTGTTGGTGATAAATGGCAGATCAAAATTAGTAGTGGTGCCGAGGTTCTGCAAAGCTGTTACGCCGTTCCCGCCCAACAACCACGCTCCTCCCGCAGAACCTGACACCGAAATAACACCGGTTGCACTGTTGTATACAATGCCAGTACCGGCGCTAAAAAGGGAGCGTACTTTAAGAAAAAAATTAGCGATATCGGTAGTGTCTACTGCAAAAAGCGCTTTTCTCCAGGCGCCGCTGCTGCGCACACGCAGACTGTTATCCCCCCGATAAAAGAGGATGGAACCGTCCGGCGCTGTGGTCAATGGCGCCACCGTGGTATCCGGTATCCGGGTCAGCAACAATCCCTGCGACTGACTTTCCAGTTCAAGCACAGATGATTTATTGATAACGGCGGGGTTCTTGCCCAGCTTTAACTGTTGCGCAATAGAAAACAGTGGAAGCAGCAGCAGGAAGATCATCAAACGGCACACATGAAATGTACTTCCCATAACAGCTAGTTGAATGATGAAAGCAGTAGGAATAGATCGCTACTTCTTAATCACGTACCAGTCTGTGCCATCTGTCTGCAGCGTCACAAACGTCCAGTCGTTGTAGATAATATAGTTACTGGAACCATCGATAGTACCGCCACTGGTGGCGATGGTCACTTCTTTATCGATGCCGCCGCTGCCGATTTTTTTGATGGTGTAAATACGGCCGGCAATAGTGCCCGGGCTGGGAAGGGTGATGGTCAGCGCGCCACCGGTAGCGTCAGCGAGTATGGTATTGTCGCCCGCAGTGACGGCATAGCTGCTGGTCACTTTGGTCAGGTTGGTAGACATAGAGCCGTTGACCTGGAAACTGGAGTTGGCTTTGGTGCCTTCCGCCACACCTACCGCCAGTGAGTCTTTGAAGCCCTTGTAACCGGCGAAGGTCTGCCCGCTGAGAAGATTCACCACGCCTCGTACGGTAGTAGATGCATCGGGAATATTGATCACCGTCTGCGTAGCTGAACTGCTGTCGATGTTGATATCATTGACAGAGCCGGGGCTTTTGCCTGTCGCCAGTGTTTTAAAGGCATTACTATTCAGTAGTCTTTGCACCAGGGTGCCGTCTGTTCGTCGGATCAACACATTGTTGCTGTCCGTTGGGGCGGCGCTGCCGATGGTCGTCAGCAGCAGATTGCCGTCGATAGTGGTATTTTGTATGATATGCAGATTGTTTTGGAAAGTCTTGTTGCCGCCGAAGGTCTGATCTACGGTAGAAACACCACCAGGATTAGTGGCGTCTGCTGCATGCAGCGTTAGTGTTCCATTACTGACACTGATTCCGTTAGCATCGGGTGTAACAGCAAATAAGGTGTGTAATATCTGGAATCGGGCAGAGGAATCAAACCGCAGCCAGTCTCCATAAGATAACAACCCGCGTGAGGTAGCACCGGTGCCTGTCTGTGTTGGTATATTAAAGGTGTGCACCCCACTGGCGGAACTAATGGTAAAATCTTTAGCCACGGCACTGTCTACGGCAAATGTCTGTGCGGTGTCCCTTAATCCGTTCAGCGAAGCGATAGCGTTGCTGAAGGCTGCCGCTGATATGGTACGTTGCAATAACTGTCCTGTAGCCGGTTCTATCATCAGTACCTGCAACTGGTTGGTACCTGCCGGTACCGTGCCGGCGCTCATGGTAATGCTGCCGCCGGCCGTCAGGCGCATCCTTTCAGTATTGCCTGTTTTAAAGATCACCGGCTGCTGATCGGTAGTACCCAGGAAGTTTTTGGTAGAATCTATACCAGCGTTGCCGGTAATGTTCCAGGTGCTGATACTGTCTGCAGACATACGCTGCCACTGCCCGTACTTCCTGATAAAAAGACTGGCAGAATCGGTCACATAAATGATCATACCATCAGGAGCAGTGTTCAATGGCGCCGCAGTAAGATTGGCGCCGGGTATCCTCGGCAGTAAAAGGCCCTGCCGGGTACTTTCCAGTTCAAGAATGGAGGACTTGTTGATCTGACTGGGGTTAGAACCAACTTTGAGTTGGGAAAATGCGGCTGAAAGGCCTGTGAAAAACATCAACAAAGTAAAGATCCAGCGCTTCATAAACACACATTTTAGAAATAAATGGTAAAAGGATAAAAAGAAACGACCCGCGATGATAAAAGAATAATGAAGAACGTACTGCCATGACGTAGGAGGGCAAGGCACCGCCATAAGGCGGTGCTGTCATGATGCAATCATGGCGAAAAGAAAATAAAAACCTGTTAGCACTGATTAGAACGATGGGGCTGATTGCTCACCTGGCGCATGAAGCACGCCTGTGGCATTGCCGACACATGACGATAGTATCAATGTTGATAATAAATAGTAATAAAAGCTGTTGTTAATGTGTATTCCCGGGGTAGTAAGAATAAACGATGAATTGGCATGTCTCGCCAACTATCCGTATGCATTCAAGCAGTTTAAGTATTCGGTCCTGTTGATAATAATGTTGCCAGCATGTAAACATGGAAATGTCCTGTTAGCGTATCTGATCCTGTAATAAAGTTAAAATAGTTTTTTACTGCCTGCGAAAACTTTTTGTCAATTATAAAAAGTAAATAGGGAAAGCAGCAATTTGCCGGTTTAACGTATAACAGTCTCCGTCAGTAACGGAAAAGAGTACTTTTTACGTCATTCAAAAAGCGCATCAAACCTGCTCCTGTAGCAACATTCAGCACCATCCATGCTTAACACTTGAATAACTAAACGAATTGTTAACGGTAGTTGACACTCCTGCCAATCATTGATAGGATTGGCTATCGGCAAAACAAAAAAAGGAGCGGCTTGCAAACACAATGCAGTGACACTATTTAACTTCATTTTAACGAGAGCCCTTATACATATATCTGTAGCGACCAAAATCGATAGCCCAATTCAATGATAGCAACCAAAATCTGTCAACCTGCTTCAGACTTGATGTAAACCCAAACCCTCAAAACCTGACAAATGAAAATCACTATTAAACAGGCCGCCGGCCTCTCCTTGATGGTTGCCATTCTTTGCGGAGTGGTGTATTCCTGTAAAAGAGATAACTCACAGGATCTTGTTCAGCAAGAACAACAAAAAGTTTCCGACGGCGTAAAAAATCAGATTGCCAGCCTCGGATACAACACCGATAATGTTCGCTCTGTGGAAGGTGGTTACGTAGTAGAAGGTGATATTTACCTGACCCACGAATCACTGAATTACAAACCCAATTCTCCTGTATTACGTATTGCCAACGATGAGCAATATCGTACCAGCTGTCTGATCACCGGTATTCCACGTACGCTCACTGTTTCTATCAGTGGCCTGCCTGCCGGTTATACTACCGCTACCGATATCGCCATTGCCCGTTACAATGCACTGAACCTGCGGCTGAAATTTGCCCGCGTATCCAGTGGCGGACAAATCCAGATCCAGTATGCCAGCCTTGGCGCCGGCATCCTCGGACAATCTGCTGGTTTCCCTAACTGCTCTACCGGCAACCCGCCAAGCCCAATCAAACTGAACTCCGATGCCAACGCACTGGGCAGCAACCCGAACCAGAACTATCTGGCTACCGTTATTGCCCATGAAATCGGCCATACTATCGGCTTCAGACACACTGACTATTTCAACCGTGCCTATAGCTGCGGCTCCGGCGGTAACGAAGGTTCTGCCGGCGTAGGCGCTATCAACATCCCGGGCACTCCTACCGGCGGAGATCCCAACAGCTGGATGTTGGCATGTATCCCCAACGGTGTAAACCGTCCTTTCAATGCTAATGATATCATTGCATTGAGATACCTGTATCAATAACCCAACAGGTAGCAGGCATGATAGGGTAACTGTCATGTATACACGGCATTTTCATCAGTTACAATATATCTTAAGGTTTCTCTTTGAAATCTAAGGGCCGGCTTATGCCGGCCCTTAGCCGTCATGTAAGAAAGTATACCGTCAAATGAGAAAAAATCAGTAAAATGTATCCATTTACCTTGAATATGTATCCTTACCACGTCGCTTCCGGACCTTAACTTTGCATATTATGGCCAAACGAATATTCAACATACGCGAGTTCAGCAATTATTTAAACATCAGCAAAGGGTTTAAAAATGAAGAACTCCATATCGTCGATTTTGCAGATCAGCAGGATATCCGGCTAAAGTCTGCCCCCGTTACCATCGACTTCTATCTGATAGCCATCAAACCACCGTTCGACAAACGTACTACCCCCGCTAACCTGCAGGAGGATCAGGCAAAGTCGCATATGTATGCGGACTGTCCCCATAATTCGCTCGACTGGGACATTACAACCCCCGATGCTGGTTATACTATCCTGGTGAGCGCCAAATTCCTCAACAAACACATCAAAGATTATAGCTTCATGCATTATAACAATCATGAAGCCCTCTTCCTGAGTAAAGAGGAAGAAACCATCGTCTGGGATATCTTCAAAAAAGCGCATGATGAATTTCAGAAAGAATTTTATTCCAGGGAAGTGATCACTTCCTACATCACCCTGATATTATCCTATACCCGGATTTTTTATGACAGGCAATTTGATACCCGAAGTAAAATATATCACAAGGTGATTGCCGATTTCTATAAAAACCTGGAAGACTTCTTCACGCAAAATGAACACGTGGCAGGATTACCGTCCGTGGCCTTCTTCGCACAGCGATCCAATCTCTCGCCCAATTATTTCGGAGACCTCATCAAACATTTTACCGGCAAATCACCTATTGATCATATCCATGACTACGTGCTGCAACTGGCAAAAGACAAACTGAAAAACACAAGTTTATCAGTCAGCGAAATATCCTATAGTCTGGGCTTTGATTACCCCAACTACTTCGCCCGTTTCTTTCGCAGGAAAACAGGCATCGCTCCCAGGGTATTCCGCAATCAGTAAGCGTCAATACGCCTGCTTCATCATAGCATCAAAGCAACCAACAGGTTGCTTTTTTGTTTGTAATAACGTCCCAAAGAAGATATTGAATGGAAGAGACCGGCCATAAACAGTAAAATGTCTCCGTTTTAACGTAATACGTCTACATTTTCAGGGGATGACTGCTTTTAACTTTGTACTGTCAAAATCAACAACAATTAAAAGCTTATCATTATGTCACAAACAGTAAATTTCCCTAATAGCAACAACACCAACATTACGATGTCTGCGATCATCAATTTTCCGGAAGGATTTGATCAGCAGAGAAAGTACCCCGCTATTGTGGTCAGTCATCCCGGCGGGGGCGTAAAAGAACAGACTGCCGGTTTATACGCTAAAAAACTGGCGGAACAGGGTTTTGTCACCATCGCCTACGATGCCTCCTACCAGGGGGAGAGTACCGGAGAGCCACGTCAGCTGGAAAACCCTTATATCAGAACGGAAGATGTCAGCGCTGTGATCGATTACCTTACCACACTGCCTTACATCGATCCGGAAAAAATCGGCGCCATGGGTATCTGCGCCGGAGCCGGCTATACTGCCAATGCCGCGATCAACGACCACCGCATCAAAGCAGTAGGCACCGTAAGCGCCGTCAACATAGGTTCCATGTTCCGCAATGGCTGGGATAACAATGTCAAAGATGCTGATGCACTGCCCTACCTGGTTGCAGGCTCCAACGCCAGAACAAACGACGCCAGCGGCGCTGCCGTAGCTACCATGCCGTTGGCCCCGCTGAAAGAGGAAGATGCCCCTAACGCAGAACTGCGGGAAGCCTGGGAATACTATCATACCGACAGATGCCAGTATCCCACCGCCCCCGGCTTCGCTACTGCCAGAAGCCTCACCCAGATCATCTCCTATGACGCCTACAACAAGGCCGAAGCGTTTTTTAATCAGCCCCTGCAGATCGTAGCAGGCAGCGTGGCCGGCAGCAAATGGATGAGCGACGACCTCTTCAACCGCGTGGCCAGCAAAGACAAAAACTTTCATATCGTGGAGGGCGCCAATCATATGTCACTGTATGATGTTCCTCAATATGTAGCGGAAGCCGTTAACGTATTGGCTCCTTTCTTTAAAAAAAATCTCTAACAGATAGTATATGTCACAGACAATAAAATACAAAAACAGAGCATGGGAAAATGCAGCATTGCTGCTCGTTCCCGAAGGTTTCGACGAAACAAAAAAATATCCGGCCATCATCAGCGTCCATCCAATCGGAAGCTGCAAGGAACAAACTTCCGGAAACATATATGGTACAGCACTCGCAGCAGAAGGGTTTGTGGTGCTGGTCATCGATGCCTCCTTTCAGGGACAAAGCGGCGGTGAACCACGATTTATCGAAGATCCCTACGAACGGGTTGAAGATATCCGCTGCGCCGTTGATTATCTCGTCACACTTCCTTATGTGGATGAAAACCGTATAGGCATTATCGGTATTTGCGGCGGCGGTGCATATTCACTGAATGCCGCCATGACCGAAAGACGTATCAAAGCTGTGGTCTCTGTTACCGGTGTCAACTTCGGCCGGTTACTAAGGGACGGTTTTGCAGGCGCGTCGCCGGTGGAAAGCCTGGAAGCCCTGGCCAGACAACGTACGGCTGAAGCCCGTGGCGGCACGCCAATGGTCAACAACCTGCTGCCCGCATCTGTGGAAGAAGGTAGAAAAGCCGGTATTCAGGACATCGATGTGCTGGAAGCAACCGACTACTACAAAACACCCAGGGGACAAAAGCCTAATGGCGCTACCAGCGTACTGTTTTCCCGCTTAAGCACCGGTCTCGGATGGGATGCTTTCCACCTGGCCGAAGTATTGCTGACACAACCGATTTTGGTGATCATTGGCGATAAACCGGGCGGGTTCGGCGCCTACAGAGATGGTTACGAAATCCACCACAGGGCCAAATCAGAAAAAAAGGAATTACTGGTGGTGAAAGGGGTCTCCCACTACGACCTCTATGATAAACCGGAAGCAGTGTCTCAGGCGCTTGCAAAAGCAATTCCTTTCCTCAAAGAAAATATTTAGTTCACTTATTCGTCATTAACCTGACCAGGTGTCAGGTTAATGACCTGTTTAATCACCTAAAGATCAATCGTCATGGCAAAAACTAAAGTACTGATATTAGGCGCGGGCGGTGCTATCGCGCAACAGGCCATCCCTCTACTGGAAAAAGATGACCACGTGGCGCTGACGCTGTTCGCCCGAAACAAAAAGAAAATTCCGCATGTACCCGCTTCCGCCACCGTCATCGAAGGCGATGTATTGAAGCATCAGGACCTGGACAAAGCCGTCAAAGGTCAGAATATCGTATATGCCAATCTTGCCGGCCCGATGGAAAAGCTGGCCAAAGCTATCATACAGGCGATGGAAGCCCATGGCGTCAAACGCCTCATCTTCATCACCTCGCTGGGCATCTACCATGAAATTCCGGGTAAGTTCGGCGCATGGAATGAAAAGATGATCGGGGAAGACCTCGTACGATACAGGCAGGCTGCTGATGCTATTGAAGCCTCTTCGCTGGACTATACCCTCGTAAGACCTTCCTGGCTGACCGACAAAAATGAAACGGACTACGAAACCACCCGGAAGGGAGAGCCCTTCACCGGTACAGAAGTAGCCCGCAAAGCCGTAGCAGCCTATATCACGGACATCATCAAACATCCGGAGAAAGATGTCAGGGCCAGTGTAGGTGTCAACAAACCAGGTGTATACGGCGATAAACCATCGTTCTATTAAATTTAAATAATCACTATCAGAAACGATTTAAAGCACTAAATTTAATATATGTAATCATATTCCGGAGAGTGCTTTAATCAACCTTTAACTATACACGCCGCATGCTCGAACATTTCCCCTTTTATTTGGCCATCATCGTTTTGATAGTGTTATTAATCATGCTGGGCAACCGGATCAAAGTGGCTTACCCTGTACTGCTCGTACTGGCAGGACTAGCCGTCAGTTTCATCCCCGGTATCCCGGTCCTCAAAATAGATCCCGAACTGATTTTTATTATTTTCCTTCCTCCGCTGTTGTATGAAGCCGCCTGGGCCAATTCCTGGAAAGAGCTCTGGCACTGGCGGAGGATCATCGGCAGCTTCGCCTTTGTAGTGGTATTCCTCACCGCCATCTCGGTGGCATTGGTGGCCAATGCGTTCATCCCCGGATTCTCGCTGGCACTGGGTTTCCTGTTGGGAGGCATCGTCTCCCCGCCGGATGCGGTGAGCGCCAGCGCCATCCTGAAATTCGTCAAAGTACCCAAAAGAATGGCTTCCATACTGGAAGGAGAAAGCCTGCTCAACGACGCCTCTTCCCTGATCATTATGCGCTTCGCCATGGTGGCCGTAGCCACCGGCCAGTTCATACTCTACAAGGCGGCCTTCACCTTCGTGTGGATGGTTGTCGGCGGCGTGGCCATCGGTCTGCTGATCGGATTCATTTTCATCAAAGCCCATAAATTACTCCCCACCGATGTCAACATGGACGTCATCCTCACCCTCGTCACGCCTTATGCCATGTACATCGGCGCTGAAGCAGCCCATGCGTCCGGCGTGCTCGCCGTGGTAAGTGGCGGCCTTTTCCTCTCCTATCACAGACACCGCTTTTTAAGCGGCACTTCGCGTTTAAGAACAGAGACCGTCTGGCAAAGCCTGGTCTTCCTGTTGAACGGACTGGTCTTTATCCTCATCGGCCTGGACCTGCCCGAGATAACGGCAGGCCTCAAAGCGGAAGGTATCAGCTTCTATCAGGCTACCGGCTACGGGCTTTTAATCACCGCCACCCTGATCGTCGGCAGACTGCTGGCAGGTTATGGAGCAGCTATCACCACGGTCGTTGCCGGACGTTTCATTACCGTGGCCGACAGAAACCCCGGCTTCAAAGCGCCACTCCTCCTCGGATGGACCGGCATGCGGGGCGTGGTGTCCCTGGCAGCTGCGCTGTCTATCCCCATAGCTTTCAACAACGGCGTACTCTTTCCCCAGCGTAACCTGATATTGTACATCACCTTTATCGTCATTCTCGTAACGCTGGTCCTGCAGGGTTTAACACTTCCTTTGCTGATCAAAAAAGTAAAGCTCCCGGATTTTCATGACCACCTGCCGGAAGACGAAACAGAAACCATGATCAGAGAAGAGCTGGCCCGTACATCACTCACCTATCTGCAACAGAATCACCCGGCAGACATGGAACAGAACCTCCATCTGCAACAACAGGCACTCCAATGGCAAAACCAGCTGCAATTCAATAAAACAGTAGCCCTCCCCGAGAACGTCAAATCGATCTATAAAAAAATACTCGAAGAACAACGCAATTTTCTGCTAAATAAGAATAAGACCGAAGAACAGATAGATGAAGAGATCGTCAGGAAATTCCTGCATCACATCGATCTGGAAGAAGAAAAATTAAAACTGGATTAATGAAGAAAAAATACGGCCAGGCGCCGGACATACAGCGGAAAGCATATTTCAACACGCTTCCCAATTATAAAAACGGACAGTTCCAAAACCAGATCCCCACACCGGCGCTGGTAGAAGGACAAAATATGTTTAAAGTGCTCTGGCATTTCTTTGGTAAACATACAGACACGGAGCCAACATCACCTATTCCATTTGTCACCACAGACCTAAAACACCTTCGCCCCGAAGAAAATGTGCTGGTCTGGTTTGGACATAGCTCCTATTTTATACAGGTAGATGGAAAAAAACTGCTGGTAGATCCGGTTTTCAGCGGCAACGCCTCACCGGTAAGAGGATCAGTAAAAGCCTTTCCCGGCTCCAATCACTACCAGGTCGATGACCTCCCGGACATAGACCTGTTGCTGATTTCCCATGATCACTGGGACCATCTGGACTATTCGACCATACAACAACTGCAGCCGAAAGTAGGAAAAGTGATTTGCGGATTGGGTGTAGCGCAACATTTTGAATACTGGGGCTGGGATAAAAGTAAACTGACAGAAAAGAACTGGTACGAAAGCATCACGCCATTCGAAGGCTTCCATGTAACGCTAACGCCTGCACGACATTTCTCCGGCAGGCTCTTTAACAGGAACATCTCTCTGTGGACCTCCTACGTATTACAAACACCCACTAAGAAGCTTTTCCTCGGCGGCGACAGCGGCTACGGCCCCCAGTTCAAAGAGATCGGAGAACGCTTCGGCCCCTTCGACCTCGCCATACTGGAATGCGGACAATACAACGAGCGATGGCCTTATATCCATTCGCTCCCGAATGAAGTGGTCAAAGAAGCAGGGGAACTGAAAGCAGCGGCCTTTATGCCGGTACACAATTCCAAATTCAAACTGGCGCAACATCCGTGGTATGAACCGCTCCATCAGACTACCCTACTTGCGGAAGCTGCCCACATACCAGCCATTACACCACAAATCGGAGAAAAAGTAGATCTCAGCCAGCCCGGCAAAGTCTGGGAAAAATGGTGGGAGAAATTATCACACCCATAACAACTGTCGTCCATGAAACTGAAAGTGATCATAACCGGGGCCACCGGCATGGTGGGGGAAGGCGTGATGCAGGAGTGTATCGCCAATCCCAACGTAGAAAAAATCCTGCTGATCAACCGCAAACCGTCAGGGTTTGTGCATCCCAAGGTAATGGAGGTCCTCCACAACAATTTCAGCGACATCTCTCCTATCGTGGACCAGCTGAAAGGATATGACGCCTGTTACTTCTGTCTCGGCGTTTCATCTGTTGGCATGAAAGAGGCGGCGTACTACGCTGTCACCTATACGCTTACACTAAACTTCGCCGGCAGCCTGGCAGCCGTCAATCCGGGCATGACCTTCTGTTACGTTTCCGGTGCAGGCACAGATAGCTCCGAAAAAGGAAAAGTAATGTGGGCACGCGTGAAAGGGAAAACAGAAAACGATCTCACAAAACTTCCGTTTAAAGCGGCTTACAATTTCCGTCCGGCGTTTATGAAAGCTACCCCGGGAGCGAAGAACCTGAAGACACTTTACAAAATGCTGAGTTTCTTATACTTCCTCAGAAGTATCTTCCCCAATTATTTCCTTACGCTGGAAGAAGTAGGAAAGGCCATGATCAATGTTACCATCCATGGCTATTCTAAAAAAATTCTAGAAGTCAAAGACATCGCTGCCCTCGCAAAGGAAAGTTAACTGATCAACTTTAGTGACTCCGCCATCCTGCAGGCTTCCATAGAATTAGCCACATGCAGTTTCTCCAGGATATTCTGCCGGTGGCGGTGCACCGTGTTAACGCTGATGGAAAGCAGCGCCGCAATATCCCTGCTCTTTTTCCCTTTCTTGATCAGCAGCAACACATCTTTCTCCCGGCTGGTCAGGATGTCATCCACCTGATACTCGTCGTCACCAATCGTTTCTCCCGTTTTAGTATTGACGATCGATCCCTGATACGCCGCTGCTGCACCGGCTTCAAATGAAAGATTATACAGACATAGCGCCAGCCAGATGCTGCCATCTTCCGTACTCTGAATATAAAACATACGGTGTTTTACCGCTACATAGGTGTTTCGTTTATCGCGCATGCGAATATTGCTCACCAGCTGATAATCCGATCTTTCCGCTACAGGGAGGCTTTTCAGCAGATGAAAAAAGCGCAGCTCCAGCGCGTATTTCTCTATCAGGTCTTCTTCCTGTATTTTCCGGAGAATGTCTTCCTCCCAGATAGACCCGATTTCTTTCATGCCCGCCGATTGTTCGATGCCCAGCGTTGCAGCTACTCCACCGGTATAGATGTAACTTTTATTGCTTTTCAGATCACTTAACACGCTGACGGAATTTTCCATCTGCGCATACACCTGCGCTATCATTTGTGACCGGGAAAGTTTCACGGATGCATCGCTGTCATCAAATGTCTGCAGCAGCAAATAGTCATTGAGCGTATCCAGTATGTTCATGATAAGTAAATATGGTTATTTTTAACCATTGCCCATTCATTTACAGGGATTTACCTTTGCGAAGGTATATATTTTACATGGTTAATAATCACCAACGGAAACCGATTCAAATTTTAAATACCGTATGAAGAAACTTATTCTGAGTGTGTGGATGATGTCTGTGTTGCACACGCTTTCAGCGCAGTCGCTGGAGAAAATGCAGTGGTTCAATGAGCCGGCCAAATGGGAAGTAAAACAAAACGCCCTGTCTATGTTTGTTACCCCCCAGACGGATTACTGGCGTATATCACATTATGGTTTTACAGTAGATGACGCGCCTTTCTATTACGCAACCTACGGTGGTGAATTTGAAGCGAAAGTAAAGTTGACCGGCGACTACCAGGCACGGTTTGATCAGATGGGAATGATGATCAGGATTGACCAGGAACACTACATCAAAACCGGCGTAGAGTTCTACGACGGCAAGTTTAATGTAAGCACGGTGGTCACCAACCAAACCAGCGACTGGAGCGTACTGCCACTGGACAAAACACCGCCTTTCATCTGGATCAAGGCCGTCAGGAGACTGGACGCCGTGGAGATCTATTACTCCTACGATGACAAGCATTACGTAATGACCCGCAACGCTCCTTTAAAAGACAATCATCCCGTGATGATTGGCCTCATGGCTGCATCACCCGATGGAAAAGGATTTCAGGCGAAGTTTGAAAACTTCAGCGTTACACACCTCCCCGATCAACGAAGACTAAACTGGCTGCAGCAAAATGCCGAAAAATAACGAGTGCAAAAAGGCTTCAGGCAATATTGCCTGAAGCCTTCATGTTTAACGAAACATTCGATGGCATCTTATCCAGCTCCGGATTTATGGGCACACATGGAAACATAGCACTGTTCTGGCATAATTTCGGTGAGTGAAGAAGTATCACAACCAAACCTATCACCACAATCCAAGGTAACCATGAAAAAGTATCTATTACTGTCAGCACTGGCCCTCGCAGTGGCTTGTAAAAAAAATGACAAAGTAGCCCCCATTGAACCACCCGTTGCCCCACCTCCCAAACCGGAATTATTAGAGGTAAAATATGAGCTTCGCGCAGGCACGAAAGAGCCATTCCTGATGGTGGGCGGTAGTGTAGGAAAAGACGGGCTACTGGACGAAAATGGCAAAAAAACAGACTGGGACACCGAGGTCAGGACGGGCATGCTTACCAGAAAAACATTCATTGAAAAAGGAGCTGGAACAATTGTTTTTTCTGCCATCCATCTCAAATCGGACGACTTTTCACTGACCATCACCACCAAATACGACACCGTTACGATCAACGCAAAAGATTATCATCCAAGTGAACCGAGAGATGATCATTATGCGCAGGTACACATCAATAACAATATCAAATAAATTCGGTCACAGTGCCAACAAAAAGCAGCCGGCATGATCTATTGCCCGGCTGCTTCTGTTTGTTGACTATTACGCGGAAACCTATCTCGTACAATCTGCTCCCCATACCTGGTTATTTCTTGTAAATCCAATCACCAGTTTATCTTTATTGATGGTAATCACACCCGTTCCGGACGACCCTATATTCACCATCGTATTATCATCTTTTCTCTCAAATTCAACACCGGTAAGATCAGGAATGGCATCAGAGAATCTGAAATCATAACGTGTACCCACCTTTGTTACAAACACACTTCCATTGTCCTGTGTGATATTCCTTTCTCCATCTCTGTAAGTGATCTTTCCTCTAAATGTTCCGGCAAAAATATCAACATCTGCAGGGTCAGTATTTTTGCTACAGGAGGCAAACAAAAAAACGGTTAACAGCAGTAGGCCAACAATTTTAAGCATTGACTTCATAACATCAGTTTTGGTTAATCAACATTTTGCAATTGACATACCAAAGTCATTCGCAATACACCTAAACACCTGTATTCATGCAAGTTATGCAGCCAAAAGAAACCAGGAACAGGCGAGGCATACCGGGTTAACAGATACACAGATTGTGTATACTTCGTCCATATTAATACCCGTAAACAAGCTGCAGCAGCCAATTACAGGCAACACCTCCCTTCAGTCATAATAACCGCTACCCATATCTGAATTAATTTTCAATGGTTATGTTCGTCATAATAAGGGGAGATAAATCAGGTTCCACAAGAGCTTTCCTTGCCGTCGTTGAAAAGAGGAGTGAACTGCTATAATAATGCAACGGCATCCGTTTATAAGTATAACGTGAACGCATAAACGCGTTACATACCATTACTATCGACTTATCCTCCTGCGTCTTCAAAAAGCAATCTGTCAGCCATATCCAAAAACACGTGATCGTTTCATGATAGCCACTATGGTCCGTATTGGGAGTATTCACCGCTTCATTATAACGGATGATGTTTTTCCTCGCTCGCCCGAGCGCTTCCACACGGCCATAAAGCACGTTATAAGCTATCGCCACAACAAGATGCGCTTCGTGTGTCCATTCAGCCTTAGGCAGCGTACAGGATTCGAATTGATGCAGCAGGTCCAGTATATCTTTTTCTGATAGTGGTATATAGGTCATACAGAAATATACACAATAATTACACTTTTTCCTGCTGCTTTCCTGCCGTTTCCGCAGTTACCAAAAACACACAGGCTGAAGGCAACTTAATATACAAGGCAGGCACGCTAACTGTCATACGCCCTTCGTAACAAAGGTCAGGCTGGCTCAAGATAACTTCACACGAGGCATACACACAAACCGCAACCTGTTCGCAGTAACGTGACAAATGGACTTAGTGCAACTTAGCATCAGGCACGCACAATAAACATCTCCGCGGCAGCGTAGCAGACAGGCGCCGTACAACTTAAAACAAAGCATACACGCAGCATATCCGCAGCAACATGATAAGCCGAATCGCCACACATGCGTCTAAAATATAAAGGGGCTTTCTTACGAAAGCCCCTCCTGCTAATTCAATAATGTCTGGAGTTTATCACACCCATTCATTAACATGTTTTGCATTACCCATGCTAATTTCACGGGCGGAAATGGTGAAGGTGATGACCATTGGGTTTTTGTTTTCGTAGTCGAAAGACTCTTCAAACTTAACCAGGTAACCTTCTTTAAATTCCAACGTTTTCAGTTTGGAATCAGTGTCTCTTTTGTAGAAAGTAACGGTACCATCTTTTCTTTCAAAGTTGTTTACCATCCACTCAAAGAGTTCTGTTTTACCAGTTGACTCTACGGTCATTCTGATGCGTCCGCCGCGAGTGATCGCTGAAGGGCGGCCTGTTGCATCTGTTTCCTGGCTGAGGTCGTAGGAGACGTGTTGAACATTGTAGTTCTCTCCGTTAACTGTGAAAATTGACTTGAAGGACATGTCGGGTTAATTTTTAAGGTTACAATAAAGAAAAATACCTATTAAAAAGGAAAAAGTATGAGCTTCAAATATAAGTCAATTTTTTGTTTCAGTCAACGATCCTAACTACTTTTTTAGTATTAACAAATAATTTTTATGCGGAACAAAACGGTTATCCACCGTCGTTAGTGAGCGCGGCTATTAAGCAGCATCATCTGGCGGCAGTTATCAAGGTCCCTGCTTTTGCTTTCCAGCTTGCTGGTCAGGTCCAGCACCTGCTCTTTCAGTCCTGCGATATTTTGCTGTGCATTCTGCAATTCACGCAGCTGTTGTTTGGTTTGCTGCAATGACAGACATGCCTGCACGATATTGTCATATAACGCATAATGTGTTACCACATCTTTTGGAATGGAATTACGCATCTCTGCCAGTGAACCGGCTATTACCTGGTCCATATAATTGGCATTCTGGTTAGGGAGATTGATAGAGTCGAGGTTATGTTTCACTTTGTCCAGCTTCTGCAGGAACTCTGCCTGGAACGCCTGTTCCTGGCGGAAAGCGGTCAACTCCTTGCGAAGGGATGCATTTTCCCTGGATGGCACCTGATAATTAAAAAAGATGGCCAGCACAAACAGTGCTACCGTGACCACAAAAAATAACAGGAACCATAAGAAGGAAGCTGTTCTCTCCTGCTTGTTTAATACTTGCATACGAATCTGAGCTTTAAGCTGTTATTGGTTTAGATAAATTTAATATCGCAGATAGTTGCTGGCTCTGGACGCAGCTTCCGGCGAAACTCATTCAACTACCCGGTTAATGAGTACACCAAAAGCTGTCTGCCAAAAGCCTGCAACTATTATTATCAATCTGTAAAGAACCAGCGTTTGGTTTTATGTTTACGCAGGTATTCGGAATCTTCTGCAGATTCTTCTTTCACAAAAATATTGCTGTCCTGCTTGCGGCCAATGTAATCCAGCCTGCTGAGGCTTTCAAAGAGTTTATTCACCGCCCGTACAAACGGAATCATGGGTTGCAGGCATTCCCGTACGTCCAGGTGTTTATAACGGATATTGGCGCAATTGATCATCAGGTTTTCCAGTTCACCCTGTCGCAGTTCACACCATTCAGACAGGTAATTGAGCAGTTCTTCCTTGCCCGCGCCGGCACGCTGATCGATCGCATTTTTCATGGTGCGCGCCAGTCCGGCTATGACCTCCAGCATCTGTGCCGGCGGCTGATTCAGTGCCAGCCAGCGGAACTGGGTGATACGCGTTCCGAGGAACTGCACCATTTTCTCCGTAATGTACAATACTACCAGTGCCAGGTCATTATTCTGGTTGCGGCCATAGATCTTCTGTACAATATGCACACCGTACAGTTCCATTTGTCCAAGGAACTGATCGAGTTCGTGATACAGGTCGATAAGGGCCGGATGCGCAACAACAATACTGCATGGCGGAATATAATCATCATCCATCTGCGGCCGTCCGTCCGTTACCGTTATCTTGGCCAGCACGGCCTGATAGCTGCCCAGCTGTCCCTGTGGCAGTTGAGAGGCAGGCAATACGTACAGGCTGTATTCAGGCGTGGCATATGGCAGGCGTGGCGGCTCTTCTTCCAGCAATGGCTCACCGCTCGGTTGCCGGTTAAATGGATTGATCTGTATCAACACATAATAGGTACTTTCCGTATGTTCCGGCTCCCAGGTGTAGGTAGCTTCCGGGAAAGTGGTGGCATAACGCAACGAATGCACGGTATGCTCCGGTATCTCTATACGGGCGCCACCGGGGGTTATCGCCCTGCATTCTGTCAGTTTTATCCGCCACAGGTGCTGGTTATCGGTCACAAACCAGCAACGCAGCGATTCTTTATGTTCTGCTTTCGGCGGCAACAAACCATAATTAAGGGCGTTTACACCACAGGCAAGCGCATCCCTGATCTGGTCCAGCATCGCATTTTCAGTATCGATAAAATGCTGCTTCTTTATCTTCATCCCGTCCACCCAGTTCACGGGAAAATGTTTCAATGGCTCGGCCATAATAATACGTTTAGGATAACATAATTCTGTTGCAAATGATCACGCTGTTCTCTTTGATCCCATTCATAAACACGGCCTTCTGAGGATCCAGTGTTTTGGCAGCGCCAAACCACCTCGGCTTCAGGTGGAACACCCAGCCATAGGCTTGCCCGTTATCGTCCACAAAATCAATCGGCGTATTCGGATAACGGTCGTTATAGTCATTGATGAAATGATAAAACAGGTCGCCCAGGTCCATTTTAATGGGCGTACGGGCCCTGAAATAGGTCCGGTTACGGTCAGCCTTCCCTTTCTCCATTTCCAGCCCTATCACGATCAAATCACGCATATCGTCGTCATTTACCTCCGGCACCTCTTTATACATGGGATATTGCCACCACCGGTGCACCTTCACCGGAATAGCCATCATCCTCTCAAAGGTTTTATAAACAAAGGTGGGCAACACAAAGGAAAACATACTGGTGAGCATGGGGTAATAAAGAAACGCGTCCTTGTCAAGAAAACGGTTCACCAGTACAAATCCGACACCTCCAAACAACCAGATCGCGACAATAAACGCCAGTTCAGACCCCAGCGTCGTTTCGTTGGCCCAGAAGCGGGTATACATAAAGTGACAGTGCAATATACCCAGCCCGAGAAACCATACCTGATAAAAAAGATACTGGTCCATGAGGTTCTTGTGGGTAAATAGGAAAGGGATGGAACTAATCACGGCAAAGATCAGCGTCATACATGCTAAATACAACAGTGCCTTCTTTTTAAAAAGACTGAAATTTTTAATGTATCTGCTGAGCAAAGCCACTATGATAGATCCTATGGCCATAACGCCGGCCAGCATCAAATAGAATTTAGCGGTGTATCTCATAGCTCTTCTGGTATGTCAGGTTTTTCTTTTTTTTGGGTTTTTAACATAACAGCGTTTTTTACGCATTAACAATGTTAACAAAAATAATTCCACATCAGCATAAAAAAGTGGCTACAGGAAAAAATTATATCCCATCAGTCCATCTTCCACCTGCTGATCGGAAAGGGTCTTCTTTTTGTCGGCCGGATCAGGCACTAGTACAGTGTTGATATCCATATCTGCCGCAAAAAGGTAACCATAGCAGGTTTCCAGCAGGCGGCCATAAGGCTGCCACGGCAGGTAGTCATATACCCGTTGGCGTTGCAGCGGACCGATGGTCACCGTAGCCTTAGGCATATCTGTATAAAATACCTGCCCCACCATACTATCCACTCCTAACCGCCATTCGCCGAGCGGTACGCCGGTCTCTGTTCGTACAGCCTGCGGCGTATGATCTACACTGATCTCCACATCCTGCTCCAGCACCAGCTGCAGGCAAAGCCGGATCATACGGTAGTTGCCGGCTATACGATGCATATATGGTAACAGCTTCACCAGCCTGTTGGCCGCAGCGCCAGGCAGCCCCTCAGGCAAATCCCAGAACTGGCTGAACAACATGTCGGCATCTTTACCAAACACATCAAACAACAAATGCTTTTCCCGCTGCTCCAGAAATACCCGCTGCAGAAAAAACTCGTTCTCCAGGGGCTGAAAAAAACGCCGCGCCTGCAACTCTTCCTGCTGCTGCCGCTTATAACGGGCCACCATATCCACCGTTCCCCGCGTTTTACGCTGCTCCGAGAATTCATGAAACAAACCCTCCGGCAAACGGTCATATATGCCATCCCGTGATAGCGACATCACCATATACGGTTGATATGGCTGACTGTCATCCAGTTTTACATGAAGAATATCTTTATTAAATGATCGGGTAAACACGTTCTTTAGCTGTACCACCACTTCTTCCCTGCGTACCTGATTGTCCAGCAGTTCGCCCACCACCACCTCCGCCCTTACATCATAAGGGAATTCCGCAACATGTGTGATCACTTCTTCCAATACCACCGCTTTCTGGGCGTTGTTTACCATGAGGTTACTATTTTAGGTTTTTCGGGCTCGTCGTCGTTAGCATAACTATCTAATCTCAACTGTTCCTATGGTTATCCGGGCTAACTATCTGCCCCAAAAATAATATATTACATTTATATGTGACTCAATTTTTGAAAAAAGAAAAAACGCTGCGGCTACATAGGCAAGTTATCCAAAAAAACACTAAAATTGTGGATCTGAAATTGTAAAACCTGAAAAACCAATGGCCCCCCGTAAACCCGAAAATGAACACAAGGTAAATTCGTTCAGACCCTTTGGTAAAATTGCCAGTCATGTTGACCCCATGGTACTGTGGACTTTCTTTGGCTTATTCCTGATCAGCGTCGTACTGCTGGCATTCCAGCTGGACTCAAAGGAAGACTGCACCACCACAGACATCGTTCTCAGTAACAAACAACATACTTCCGGCAAAGCCTACACGGTAGGCGAAGTCATTACCTTCAATGCCGATAACAAGGATAAAAAAAGGAATACCTTCTCCTGGGAATTTGGCGACTCCTCTGCCCGGCAAACCGGCGCACAGGTATACCACTCCTTCAACAAACCCGGCAGCTACATGATCACCCTGATTGCCGGCAAATGCGCCTGGAACAAGGAAATCATTATCGTCGCCGCGCCAACGGCCCCAACAGAAGCACACCCGGATATCTTCCCCGTTATCGACGGCCCCGGTGAAGTGTTTGCCGGCAGACCGGTCACCTTCTCCAATAAAACACCCGGCGCACACAGCTGGACCTGGCGCCTCCTGCAGGATAACGCTGAGGCCCACTCGCAGTCAGCCGTCACCTACACGTTCTCCTCACCAGGCGAAAGGACCCTGTCACTGATCGTCAATGGCGACACCGCCCACATGGTGATGAAACGTATCACGGTCTTCCCCGCAAGGCCGCAGGCCGTGGACCCCACCCCCGATCCGGGATTCACACCACCGCCGCCACCACCACCCACTGTGGAGCCGGAAAAACCCAAAGGCCCCACCGCACCGGCAGTGGCCGATGACGAATTCCTGTTCATGCTCACACAGGTGACGACCAAACAAAAAAGCGCCGGCGATTTCTCCAAGTACCTGTGCGACAACCTGTCGGCCCGTGTACTGCTCAACGATAAGGAAACAGATAACTTTGCCCACTTCTGCTCACGCATATACGGCAAAAAGAAATTCAAAATAGAAAAAGTGAACCTGGTCAAAGACGCCAACGGATGCGTGAAAGAGATCAGGATCATGTACGACCGGAAAAAATTACTGGGTATTTTTTAATCGATTTCCATGAAAGGAAAATATTATAAGCTACCCATGGACTTCTCCCAGCTGCTGCAAAAGAAAGACGTGCCGGCTGTCAACCTGGAAGAATCCGTAGCACAACATATTCACCTGCTGATCACTACTGTACTGGGGGAAAATAAAGACGACCCCCAGTACGGTTGTCAGTGGTGGGACAGTGATTTTGATATCAAAGCCTCTAACAACGAGGTGAAGGAACAAATAGAAAACGCCGTTAAAACGGCGGTACTACGGTACGAAAAACGACTGGCACAGATACGTGTGGTAGCGGCCGTCAATCAGGAAGAGCTGATGCTGGCGCCCGCCCGTAAGATGAAAAAAAAGATACGGGTCACCGTTAGTGGTACACTGGCCAAAAACAACAACCCCTTCCAGTACACCAGCTACTTTTATATCAGCCCACTGTCGTACGATTAACAACTGTCTAAAAATCTTTGCGCTTTCGCGCTCCATAGCGCCTTTGCGTGCAACTACCTGATACATGAAAGAAAAAAAAGAGCGGATAAAGGACCGTATGCTGAAAACCGCTGCCCGCCTGTGGGGATACCCCGACGCGGAAGTGGAAACTTCTTTTGACCCCATCGTACAACTCCTGCTGGAAGCCTGTGCCAGCGAACTGGAAAAAATATCAGGCGAAGTAGATGTTTCACACGCCCGCCTCGTGGAAAGGCTGGCCCAGATCATGATGCCGGAACCTATCACCAGCAGCCAGCCTGCCTTTGGTATCCTCCATGCCATGTCTACCGAAACTTCCGCCGATATTCAGGCCGATCATCAATTCTATCACCATACCAAAGCCGGGCATAACAGCCAGGACCTTTTCTTTTCGCCAGTCACCACACACCGCCTCTTTAAAGGCCATGTGCAATACCTGGGCATCGGCAGCAAACTATACGAAACCCGCGACAACTGGTTCAAAGAACAAATCCTCCAGGGCCATACCCTGCCGGACGCGGCACCTAATCACCTGTGGCTGGGACTCTCGCTCGAAGATGCCAACCTCAGTTACGAAGGCATGTCATTCTTCTTTGACCTGCGCAATGTCCACCAGCAGGAGATGTTCTATCACTACCTGCCATTGGCGCGCTTTTTCATTAACGATACAGAGGTGACCGTAAAAGCCGGCTATCACCACAGCCGCCCTGTTGACGAGGAAGAAATAGAAAGAATGGTGGAAGTGGCTGTAGATACCAACGCCCGCTACAGCCAGCATATTCTGCAACGGTTCCGCAAACACTTCCTCACGATTACGGATACACGTACCCATAAGACAGGTGCAAGCCCGCTGCCTGCGATGCTGGTCAGCACCTTCGGGCAGGAAGCAGAAAAGCTACAGAAAGAAGTACAGTGGATCCGTATCGAATTCCCGGAAGCACTGCATCATACGCTGCTGGAAGATCTCTATTGCAGCATCAACTGTTTCCCTGTTATCAACAAAAAAAACAACGAACAGTCACTGAAACTGAACCGTTATCTCAATATTATCCCCCTCCAGACACCGGATATTTTCTTCGATATCAAAAGAGTATACGACCTGGAAGGAACAGATTACTATGTCCGCAACTTCGCCACAGCAGGCCAGATGCAGGAAGGAGAACTGGTAGTCCGCAGTAGCGGCATCGGCCGGTTCGATACCCGCGAGGCCAAAGAAGTGATCGCCTATCTCATGGAAGTGATACGGGATGAAAGCTCGCTGTTCGAAGAAGTAAAAAATGACTACGTCACCAATCGCATGCGGGAACTGCACCAGCTGATCGCTTCGCTGGAAGAACAGCTGCAACCCGGTTCCAACAAAGGAAATATTCCCTATGTGATGGTGAAGCCGAAAGAAAATGCCGCTTATATCTTCATTGAATTTTACTCCACCAACGGCACTGCTGCCAATAATATCCGCATGGGCAGCAAACTGCTGGAATATGGCAGCATACAAACCAAACCAGGCAGCATTACCCTGCTGACCAATACACAAGGCGGCAAAGACCGGTTGAACATTGATGAGAAAATCAATCTGTATCGTTCCCACTTGTTGTCGCACAACAGGATTGTGACGCCGGAAGATATCAAAGCATTATGCCGCACTATTTTCGGCAAGGAGCTGAAGGCAGCCGGCGTAACTAAAGGCGTAAGCCTGCAACCCGGCGGCAATGCGGGTTATGTAAGGACTATGGATATTAAGCTGCAACTACAACAGTCCATCGCTAAATACCCATCTGCCAATCTGCATTATTTAAAAGAGGAATTGCTGCTCCAGCTGGAAGAAAAGTCTGCCAATACATTCCCATTCCGTGTATTCATTAACGATGTACTGATGTGATTATCTGTATTCAGCAACCTTACTTCGCCGCCGGTCTTTAACAGATCGAGCGGCACCCCTTTTTTACCATCTGTAGCGCAAAGCACCACGGTATTCCCAAAGCCGAGGTCCACATACACCCGGTTGCTGACAATCCAGCCTTTGCCCGATAAACTGGCATTACGTCCCACATACACGCCATTGGCCTGCATGTTGTCCAGCATATGAATACTCACCAGCTCTCCGTCGTGAAAAGCGGTGTTGGTCTGCAAACGGGCAGTATATACGGTGGTGGATTGTTTCGGCAACGCTTTTTTGCCGATGTTGATGCGAATGGTATTAAAATCCTGAATATTACCGGGAGGCGGCGTTTGCGGATTGGCAAACACGGAGCCTTTGCTGTCGCTTTTGGCAAAGACATTATAACCAAACCCTGGCAGGTATAGCTCAGGGCTTTCAAACAGCTGTTTGATAGCGATGATTTTGTAGATATACTGCGCCGTTTCATTATTCAGCATCAGCTGATAATAATCACGACTACCCTGCCGGCGGATGTTTTTGGAGATATTGCCTGCGCCGCAGTTATAGGCTGCAGCGGCCAGGGTCCAGGACTGTAGCTGATCATGCAACATCCGTATCAGCCGGCAGGCGGCATGGGTGGCCTTTATCAGGTGATTACGTTCATCGTAACTGCCGGCAACGGTTAACCCCAGTTCTGCGGCGGTACCCGGCATTATCTGCCATACGCCCTGCGCCCCTACCGGAGACGTGGCGTTGGTAAGGCCGCTCTCCACAATAGGCAGGTATTTAAAGTCCAGTGGCACCTGATACTGTTGCAGAATAGGTTCTATCACCGGAAAATACATCTCCGCCTTGGAACGAAGTGCCGGCAGATATCCCTGGTAACGAAGATTCCTTTTAATGACGTCCATAAGCCGGAACGACACAAAGTCCCGCTCCATTGGCACCACTTCGCCGCAGAAGTCAACCTGCTGCGCCATAGCCGGAACAGTGAGAAGGCAGACAAACAACCCTATAAGATACCAGCGTCTCATGACACGTTTTCCTATTTTGTCAACATATATTTGGGCAATGTACTCGCAGGCACATACAGCACCAGTTGCGGCTTGTTTTCAGCAGGTTCCAGTACGATGATGATCTCGTCTTCTTTTTTGAAAGTTCTGGAAGGCACTACAAATACTTCCTGTGCTTCGCCATGGGCTTCAATCGCAGCAGGACCTTTCTTATACAGCAGCGGCATGGTATGCAGCACGGCTGTATCCTTTTTCTCTTTGTGTATCAGCGTAGCCTTTACAAACTCGTACGGGTCCTTGTTTTTGTTACGGATATGGAAACAGAAGTAGTTCAGCGAACTGAGCGTCATCGCTTTGGCATAACCAAGGCTTACACCGTCAATTTTCACTTCGTAGTTGTGATTGACTTTGCTGTCCTTTTTGAAATCTTCCGCCAGATCACTTACTGTAACGGTATCCACACTGATCAGTGGAGCGCTGTCATCTTCGTCAGGCAGTTTAAAGGACGTCTGGTTCTTATTACCAGAATCCTTGTCGCCATGCCTGGGCTCAGGAGTGCCGGCCATAGCGGTTTCTTTTCCACCCGCCTGTTTCCTTGACAACACATACTTCAGTTTGGACAAGTCTGCATTCTCACGATAGGTGAGGATCATGTAGTGAATATTGTCTCCTTCACGGACAATCAGATTGGTAGGCTTGGGAGATGCTGTGACTGCTCTTACTACCGCCATGTTTCCGTCTACGATCCGGTAATCATAGTCTGTATTTTTTCCATCACCGATCTGGAACGTGGTGATAGGGGATCCGCTGGTAATAAGGGTAGAAGCGCCTCTTTTTGTCAGCACAGTATCGGTTCTTCCGATTTGCTGTGCCATCGCTGTGGGGGCCGTTCCAATTAACAAACAAAATAAAATACTGCGCACCGCTTTCATTGTATTTACACTTAACGTTGAGTTGGCTCTCAGGTTGTTTATCTACCTGAGAAACAACCGAAATAAAATTATGTTATGCCGCAATGATCAACGTTGTACAGGTCGTTGCCGGTTTGTTCAACGATGATCACTGCCAGCCTGTAATCAGTTGGACTGATTATTTATCCTGTTCATAGGTAGTATCCCACTCAGCCGCATCATCTCCTTTCTGGCCTTCCATTTTAATCAGGAAGTTTTTGGCAGGGAAGTAAGGCTTCAGGTGAATATCCAGGTGGATACGATCTTTCTGAATAGGGTCCTGTTCAAAACGACGTATGTTGAAATCTTCGATCAGTTTGTCCGGACCGGTAATACCATCGAGGAAGCGGATGATCTGCTTCATGAGGTCTTTACGGGTATTGGCATTGAAGTTTTCAAAAGCGCGGCGGTTCAGGAAGTCCATCAGCACTTTGGTCACGAAGTCGAACACACGTACGACAGAGTAAGTCTGCAGACCGAGGTTATCGCCGTTGAACAGTGTCTTGGCACTGAAGGCCATTACCTTACCGTATTCTTTCACCATGGGAACGAGGCCCATTTTTTCGAGGCTGGCGATTTCGCTTTTCTTCAGTTCGAAGCGTACGCCATCTACTTCATTCATGCCACCGAATTTTTTACCGGCTGTTACCTGAGACATGAGTGTTTTGTAGATTTTACCTGCGAGTGCGCCGGAAGGCGGCACATAGAGGTTATCGTCCTCTCCTACTTCATCGAATTTGCCGCGGCCAACGAGCCAGTTACAGGACATGATCACGTTGGAGCGATGTATTTCGCCACCGGTGAGGTTGGCCAGTTCAAACATCTCCATTACGTCGTCCGGAGCGTCGAGGTGAGCGAAGTCTGTCACCAGCATGGCCTTGTTTTCATGTGCTATTTTAGCCCATTTTTCCAGCACCTTGTTGGACCCAAGATAACCCGGGATAACCAACAAGCTGTAGTTATCACGCAGATCAAGGCGGTCGTAGTTGGCCACCAGTTCTTCGCGGATAGCGTCGATAAAGCGGGTGTTATCGAGATCTTTCAGTTGTTCGAGTTCCACATTGATGAAGGAGATATTCTTCACTTTGTCGGACTCGGTATTTTTGAAGAACAGGGCAACGTTACGGTAAGCCTGTTCCAGTTCGCGGGTACCTTCCACTGCTTCGCCGAGGTTTTTGTTCAGCACTTGTTCTGCTTCGGCGGCGTGTTCATTACAGAAGTCCACCATTTCCGGCAGTTCTGTAGCTTCAGAGAGCACTTTTTCCCAGAGTGACAGTGTTTTTCTGAGTTTATCCCTCTCTGATTTTTTACCAGCTTCCGTGAGGAAGATATTACGGCGTGCTTTGCGTTCAGGGTTGAGGTTCTGGGCGCCTTCCACGGCTGCTTCAATAAGATCGAAGCCGCCGTATTTGACCAGACTCTCAATATTTTGGGCGAGGTTAACTTCTGGTTTGGCTGCAGCCTGTTGCCCTGCGTTTTGCAGGTCCTGCAACTCCTCGTTTTTCTGTAATTCTGCCATAAGAAATGATATTATGTTCCGGGATAGGGGAACCGTTTAACTATTTTGTGTTCAGGTCTTTCAGCATGCCGCGTATAGCGTTCAGCATGGCCTGTCTTGCCTCCGGATCTGCGAGTGCCTGTTTAAGGATCTTGTTGGTCTTCAGGTTTTTCATGATTTTCAGGTATTGCTCTTTCTCTGTGGCGAGGTCGTTGAGGAAAGCGCTTTGTTCGGTGATACCTTTCACGCCAAAATCGCCGAGGTGGTGGAATTGCAGTTTTTCCGGCACCGGACGGCCCTCAGCATCATGAAAGCTTACATTGAGGCTGGGCTTGAAGTGTTCAAAAACGGCTTCCACGGAAGTCAGCCCTTCCACAATTTCAGGCTTTACAGGTGCTTGCTGGGTGAGTTTTTCAGCAAACAATGTACGGTTATGCGATATTTCCGCAATGGCTTCATTGGCGTCCAGTTTGACTTCTGTGCCACCAATTCCGTAGTTGTCATTCATAACAAAACATTTTGAGATTTTCCAAATTAGTAAAGGGCCGGGGGATCTATTCCCTGTCCCTTTTTATTGTTTGAGGTTTTTTACTTGTGGATAGACCAATCCAGTTTATCTTCTTTGAGGTCGAGCGTTACTGACATATCCTTGCTGAGGCTGCCGTCGATGATCATACGTGACAGTGGTTTGCGGAGCTGGCCACGGATCACCTCCCGCAGCGGGCGGGCGCCATAACGGGGCGAATAGCCCATCATCGCGAGATGTTGCCGGGCTGCCGGTGTAACCGTCAGCGTGATCTGTTGTTGTTGCAACAATTGCAGCAGATGTTGCAGATGAATATCAAATATCTTCTCTACGTTTTCCTGCCGGATAGGTCCGAAAGGAACGATCTCCGTCAGCCTGCCGAGGAACTCCGGCCTGAAGTGACGCGTCATCAGTTCCATCAGTTGTTGTGACGGCGGGATCACACCTTGCTCAAAAGAAGTGGCGATGGCGTCGCTACCGATATTAGAGGTAAAGAGCACCAGCGCATTGGAGAAGTCCCCGGTTTTTCCCAGTCTGTCGTGTAATTTACCCTCGTCCATGATCTGTAAGAAGATATCAAATACAGATGGATGGGCTTTTTCTATCTCATCGAATAATACTACTGCGTAGGGTTGTTGCCGTATTTTGTTCACCAGCAGGCCGCCTTCCTCATATCCCACATATCCCGGAGGCGCGCCATACAACAGGGCTGCCGCATGTTCTTCTTTAAACTCGGACATATCGAAGCGGATCATGCAACGCTCGTCCTGGAACAAGAAGTCTGCCAGGGATTTCGCCAGCTCCGTTTTACCGGTACCGGTAGGTCCGAGGAGGAAGAAAGAACCGATGGGCTGTCCGGGTCTGCTGAGGCCGGAGCGTGACTCCAGAATGGCGTCAGACACCGCTTTCAGTGCGTGGTCCTGTCCTACTACTCTTTTACGCAGGTGCAGGTCCATGGCCACGAGGCGTTCTCTTTCCTGTGACTGGATTTTGCCCAGCGGTACGCCTGTCATGCCGGCTATCATCGTAGCCAGATCAACAGGTGTTACGGTCTTATGTTGCACGGACACCACATCGGCCAGCTGGTCCAGCAGCTGTTGCAGGGCATCCAGCAGCGTGTTGGTATCCGTTACTTTGTTCAGTTCTGTTTCTATCTGCAATTTACCGGTCAACAGTGCGCCCAGTCTGTCAGTCAGTTGCCGGTAAAACCAGTGCAGGTCTTCACTTTGTAAGTCTTCCTTACCACGCAGCGTTTCCAGCTCTTCCCGCAGGGAGAGCAACAGTGGAGCGCCTGTGTCCTGCATAGCGCGGATAGCGGCCATGGTACGGTCCAGCAGGTTGATAGCGCTGTCTGGCAGGCAACGTTCTTTCAGGTAACGCCGGGAGAGGCGTATAGCCTCACGGGTGGCATCGGGGGGCACCTGCAACTGATAAAAGCTTTCATACACGGGCACTACGGCGCTCATCATCCTGACAGCCTGTGTTTCATCCGGCTCTCCCAGGGTGATGGTTTCAAATCGATGGCGCAGAATAGCGTCCGGCTCAATGAGTTTACGGAAACCTTCCGGGGTGGTGGTCCCGATGAGGATGATCTCACCTTTTCCCAGCGCAGCCTTGATGACGTTGGCCATGCCGCCGCCGGATTGTTTATCGAGAAGGGTATGAAGATTATCTATAAAGAGTATATGCCTGCCCGTTTGTTTGAGCTGCTGAATGATCTGAAGCAGTCTGTCTTCCAGTTCATTTTTATAGGCGGCCCCGGCAATAAAAGCGCCGTAGTCGAGGGCATATATATCGGATTGCTGTAACTGCAGCGGCACCTGCTTTTGTGCGATGGCACGGGCCAGTCCTTCCACGAGCGCCGTTTTGCCTACGCCGCCTTCGCCGATGATCAATACGCTGGCGCGGTCCTTACGGGTAAGCACCTCCGACAATGCGCGTATGTCGCCATCTCTGCCGATGACCGGGTGATAGGTCTGCAACAGTTGCGGGTCTGTCATCCGGTACACGTACTTCAGCGAGGCCGGTTTAATGGCCGCTGTGGTCGTTTTACCGTTGGCGGTATTGTCGGGTTTGCTGCGACCTTGCTGGCTGGCAGCAATGAGCTGATCACGGGTAAAGGGGAACGATTTTAATTGTTCGTAGGAAAAGCCCACGCCGGGGGTACATAACGCAATCAGCAGGCTCCAGGCATCTGTTTCCGGTTTATCGGCTTCCTGGGCTATACTGAGGGCTTCCTGCAATACTGCCGCAGCAGCATCATCGGGTTCTATGTCATCTACAGTGCGGGATGTACGGGGTAACTCATCCAGCCTGACTTCGGCCCATTCTTCCAGATAGTATACGTCTATATTCATCTGATGCAATAGGGGCGCCAGCCCTACTTCCTTATGCATGGCTGCACGGAGCAGGTGCGCAGGGGCATACTGCACATGATGATGATCTTTTGCAATTGCTTGCGCAATCCGGATGGCGGATTGCAGTTCAACGCTGAATATGGTCAATGTTGAAAGGGTCATTTGGATGATTCAAGGTTTTTCTAATCAAGTTAACAGTTACAACAACGCAGCTGCTTAACAAAAGCAGTTGGGTAAAGATACTGCGAAAACATTTACATAAAATTCAATCTGCAAGAAATTCTTACCAGAGGCTAACATTATCTTTTTCATAAATATTTACTATGGGGGTAACACCTATCAGTATACGCTTTTGAAGTTTCCAGAAACACAATACCAGTATACATTACAAACGATCTACTGCTATCTCATCTCATTAAAATCAAAAATTATTTTAAACATAAAATTAATACATAAATTTTTTATTCGACAAAAAAAGTATCCCGGACATCGAAAGGATGTCTACCAATTAAATAGGTAAAGACATTATTCATGATCGAAAATAAATCATCTTACTTACACGATTTATGCACGAGAATATTTATTTTCGTACAACCTTTATTGAAAAGAGAAAAACCTTTCAGCATCCATGAACCAGAGACCCGTCACAAGGACCTTTTGCCCGGAAACATGCGTCACCATTATCTTTCATAGGACCGCGCCATTTACCTGTTACAACAGTAGGATCACAACGACCATATAAATTTCGTATATCACCTGTTATGCCTGTGTCTATTTGCGTATAGCCATAGGATAACCGGATTGTTAACACTAAAAAAATACTTTTTTATGTCTTTTAAGGCAGAACTGATTATAGGCGGAAAGTCAGCCAATGTACTGGAATGTAATTATGGTTTCTCCCAGGGGACTGACGCCATCGGCAAACCCAGCACCATGCCCCGCGGCGGGACCATCTCCCTGGTATTGGAATCGGCCCGCGATACCGACCTGGTACAATGGATGATCTCCCCGGAGGAAAAACGCGACGGCACCATCGTTTTCAAACGCCGCGATCATGACTCCAGCCTCCGCACCGTGGAATTCACGGAAGGCATCTGCGTACAGTTTCATGAAAGTTACCATCACTCCGGCAGCAGCCCCATGATCACCCACATCGTGATCTCCGCAAGAGAACTTAAAATCGGTAACGTCGCTTATAAAAGAAAATGGGAGGACTAAGCCATGGAGCATATCCCCGAAAATATCAAAGTGGTGGCCCGCTTTATCCTGCTGGCGCTGCAACGTACCCTGGCGGATATCCATATGGGCGAACACCTGGAACAACGTGATCACCAAAAATGGTATAACGAAAGCTTTCTGACCAATGCCAACACAGACATCCAGTTCAGTAAAGCGGAGCAACAACGGCTCAACCAGGGACTAACGGCCATGGCCTATCATCTGCCAGTAGTATTGCATAATGCCGGACTCACCAAAACACTTATACCCGCCTCCCACATCTACTGCCAGCTGCAAAACAACCTGCTGGGCGTATATGTGCAGGAGGTAGGCACCTTCATACTCGATATACAATTCGGCAGGATGGTCACCTTTATGTGGCCGACCATAGCGGAAAACAAAACACAGACGGCCTCCGCAACAGATAGTCTTTCCCGTTACCGGCTGCATACCGCCCCTGACATAGACAGGCAGATCAACCGGGACATCGGATTCCTGAAGGACAAAACAACAGCTGCCGTGCAAGATAAAATAAAGGAGTTCACCAAGGCGCCGGTGGGTGTAAACCTCATGAAGTTCAGAAAGGGTATTCAACGCTTCAGCGGCGCACATGATATCTATAAAGGGTTGTTCAAAGAAAGAGACCTCGTAAAAGGGGTACTGGCCGGAAATCCCGGTGAAATCATGGCCGACCTGAGCAGCAAAAAAGCAGGTGAAGGCAACTTCCCCGGCATCGACTACGTACCCGGCGCCACGCAACTGCTGGACATCATGGGCAACGATAAATTCAAAGAGGCAGACCTGGACAATATCAACATGGCGCAAGAGGCCCCTCCCGAACAAGGTGGCGGATACGGCCCCCTCGCCAGAATGCTGGACGCCTATAACAGGCACTGGGGCACGGAGTTCGTAGGCCTCTATCTCACAGAAGACGCCTATCAGCAATCCTGGCGCAACAAAACCCTTCCGGGATCACTGACCCGCAATTATACCAGCAACTTCGACCCCAACCCCAGGGACGCTTCCGGGCAGCCCTACAAATATTTTATCTACATGCATGTAGAAGACGTCAAAGGCGGTGATATCGATTTTCAAAAAATAGGCGTGATCAAAGTCAACCCGAAAGACTGACCACAAGTATGCATTCATTGACAAAAATTCTTAAACCTGAATACTATGGGTGACGATAAATTTCTGAATAAGTCAACAATAGGCATTGAAGGCTATGCCGGACCGGTGGAGTTTAAAAATGTGACGCTGGAACAGGCCATCGGCAGCCACCATTACTTCAGCTTCCTGTGGCGCCCCGGTAGCCTGAGCAGCAACCTCTCCTATCAACAGGGAATCATCGAAAAATATATTGGTAAAGGCATCTCCATCAACTTCGACAACTTCCGCTTTAAAGGCCTGATCACCAGTATGGCCGTCATCGAGGAAGATGGCGCGGCGATCGGTTTTCAGGTTTCAGGCGTCAGTCCCACCATTCTGCTGGACGATGTTCCGCAGAGCACCTCCTTCTATCAGAAATCCCTGCAACAGGTGATGCAGGGCGCCCTGCAGGATGCCAGCTCCGGCCTGTTGAAGACACAGGTGGTGCCCGCTCATAAAGGCACCCTCCCCTATTGCGTACAATATAACGAGACGGACTTCGATTTCCTCGTGCGTATCTCCGCCCGCTACGGCGAATGGATGTATTACGATGGCAGCGCCCTCGTCATTGGCGACACCCAGAAAAACGAAGTGAAACTCACCAAAAACGTGACGCTTCATCAGCTAAAAACCGTTGCTGCCGTAACACCGCAACGGATTAACTATGTATCGTACGATATGATGAAAGCCTCTCCCCTGAGCGAAAAATCGCAGAAAGCGGACGCCGGCTCCCATCCGCTGATGCACCTTTCTTCCGCTGCGTCAGATGACCTGTACAGTTCTTCTTCCCAGAAACAAACGTTTGTGCATCACGGTTATACACAGGATGAACTGAAGCAGGTAAAGGAGGTACAGAACAAAGTCAACGCAGCAGCGTTTGTTCGGGTAAGCGGCATCAGCGAACTGCCGGTCATGCCCGGACAGCAGATCAACATCGCCAGCGATACCGGACAAAGTGCCTACACCGTTATCTCGGCAACGCACTATGCCAGCACGCCCGGCAACTATCACTGTTCTTTTACCGCTATTCCGGCTGATGTAAAAGTGCCCCCCTACAGTAATCCCCACCTGGTGCCGAAAGCAGATATGCAGAGCGCCATCGTAAAGGACAACAACGATCCGGAAAAACTCGGCCGCGTAAGGGTGCAGTTCTTCTGGCAGCAACAAAATGACATGAGCCCCTGGATACGCCAGGCATCACCGGCCGCCGGAGGTGGTACCGGTTTTCACTTTGTACCGGAAGTAGGCGAAGAAGTAGTGATCGGCTTTGAAGGAGGTAACGCTGAGATGCCTTTTGTATTAGGCAGTAAGTTCAACGGCAAGTCCAAAAGTGGCTACGGCGATGCGCAGAACAATATGAAAGCTATCAAAACCCGCAGCGGTAACCTGATACAGCTCGATGATAACACCGGCAGCGTGACCGTCACCGATAAAAACGGCAGTACCATGATCATGGACGGATCGGGCAATATCACAGTGAAATCGCAAACACTGGTCACCGTAAAAACCGAAGACAAAATTGTGGTAGACGCCCCCAACCAAATAGAATTCCTGTCTAAGGAAATTCATTTGAAAGGCACCAAAAAAGTAATCATCGGGGAAGGAGCGGCCCAAATCACCGTCGATAATGAGTCCAATAAAATTACCAGCGGCGCTGATAAAATAACCGCGACCGCCGACACCCTGCACGAGCTGAAAAGCCTTGCCAATATGAAAATGAGCGCTCTCCATCACGAAACGGAAGGCAATACGCAAGTATCCATCAAAGGCACCTCTATTAAGGTAGACGGGGGCACCACAACGGACATTAAAGGAGGCATGGTAAACCTGAACTGCTAATGAATGAACACAACCCGATAGCGCTGGAGATTAATAAAATTCAGGCACACTGGCGCAAGGCTGTCAGCGGGAATGATCCGCTGCGCCTTGTCCGCTTCATGATATTACCGGAAGAAGCGAGACTCTATGAGGGCTTCTTTAAGCTGGAATCTTCGCCGCATGGCCAACTGGACGAAGTGTTTGTAACACACCTGACGCCATTTGAAGATGAAGACACCTTTAGCGCTGCCATCATCAAAGACTGGCTGACCACTTACGACAATAGCGCAGCACTATTCCAGGAAATGGAAACCAAAGACAGTGCGATGTTGTGGGACCCTGCGCCTTTCCGGCAGTTGCCGGCCGCCGCACCACAGGATAAACAGCTGCTGCAATTGTTAGCATCTTTCCGCGAAGCGTTACCTCACCAGCCTAAAACACTGGTGCTATCGCTGCTTCCATGGCAGGTGAGCGATACCCGCAGTTTTGCCAACTGGCTGACGCGGCTGCTCAAACTGGGCATTCCGGCAGGCGTGCGTATTACCGTAGTAGACCATGTGGGAAAAGATTATCTGCTGATCAATGACCGCCCGTTTCCCGGACAAATCATCTCGTTTCATGTACCGCTGCAACTGGCCAATGCCATCCAACGCCTCGCTACGGCGGGCAATCCCAACGATCCGGAAATAGCGTATCGCAAATGCCTGTTCGAAATGGGCAATGCCGCCAGAGACAAAGACATCAAACGGCTGCACTACTGGGGCGAACGGATGCTGGAAGTCACACAACGCAGCGGGAACAAAGGGCTCTTTGTAACGGCGCATCTTTCTTATGCCGGCATGTTGTTTAATTTCAAACGTGATCCTCAGTTGCCACTACTGCTGGAAAAAGCCACCCGTATTGCCAAACAGGGTGTACAAATGGGTGACAACGCCTGCCTGGCACTCCTGATCCAGGCATACGGTTACCAGGGCGCCTATGCCCAGGTACGACGCAATTACAGCACGGCAATCGAATGGTTCCTGCAACAGGCAGCCCTGGCAGAACAGCACCAATATCTGTCACAGGCGGCTACTTCCTGGTATCAGGCAGTAGAGCTCAGCCGGCGAAAAGACAGCGGCCGCTATCACACCCTGCTGGAACAGGCCTACAAATGCGGCATCCCCATGACGGATGATGAAATCTCTTCTTCTGTATACAGTTTCCTGGCGGCAGATTATCACGATTACGCCTATACGAATAAACAATCTACGCTCGTCCTTGAAATCGATGAACGCATGAGCCGTGTATTTGGCAAAGAATGGAAAGCGGAAGTGGATAAACTGAAGAAATCCAAAATCAAGTCACTGATGCAGCCACAATTGGGCGAAGAGGAAGAAGAAGCGGAAGAAACAGCCGACTCCCCCACAGAAAAACGATAGGGCTTTTAAGAACGGGAAAAAGCGATGGATGTCCAGATACTGCCGTTCTGCCGCAGATCATCCACGATCTCCAGCAAGCCCGCAAAGTCCATGTAAAAATTAGTCAGCAGACGACGGTCTGTCAATGAATCCTGCAAACCGGCTTCAAAGTAGTCTTCACCATGGCTAATGCCGATATAAATGCGGTTATTGTAAAACGACAAAAACAAAGGTGCCTGTGAACGCTCCTGCAGACGGGTGATCTTTTCCAGTAAAGACACGGTGAGTAACTGCTGCGCTTCATCGGCATCTTTGGCATATGCCATAAAGACTTTATTAAAAGCAGCATCCGCTGCCGTTACCTTTTTCCCCAGATTCCAGGTTTCAATATAATCGGTGTCCGTCTGTGTGGCAGACGTGAGACTTTCCATCATCGTCACACGCGGCACGATATATACCGGTGTGTTAAAATAACGGGGGAACTGCGCCATAAAATAAGTGCCTTCAAAAACCACGTCAGCACCCAGTCCACGCAGGGTAACAGTAGGCATATGCGTCACCTTCAGGTCGCACCACTGAAAAGTGAGATCACCGGTTTTACCAAAAACCTGATCATTACCTGTGATATTATACGCTTTGCGGGCGAACAACCCACTCTCGGTAAACTCTTCATAACTGGCATGGTTCAGCGGCTGATAAGTAAACGCAGGATCGATAAAACGGATGATGGGTTGTATCACTTTATTTTTAAAGTCCTGTTTATAATCCACCATTTCCTGCATGCCTTTTTGTTTCGCCATATAACGGCGGAGTGCGAAACTCAGTCCCAGCGTGATAACGATCCCTGCTCCTAATATCAGGAAAACAGACAAACTGTTGGCACCGCTGTTTTCCTGCCGGGGGATGACCACCCACATCAGGAAGACGAAAAAGATGATGACCGGCACCACACCGAGGATGCGCATGCGGCGTACCCAGGCCTGTCCGGCTTTGCGTTGTTTTTCCAGTTGCTGCAGTTGCGCATCCAGTTGTTGGTCTACAAACGTATTAAATTCGGCTAATGTTTTCATACAGTTATAACAGCCTTACGGCATGGTTGTTTAATTGGCGGACCAGTTGGCAGAGGGGTTATTGCCAGCGATGGTGCTTGTTCCGGCCATGCTCACAAAAGCCCTGAAAGGTTGTACATTTTCTTCGGAAAGCGGTAGTTTATAAGACTTCCTGCCGGGACCTATCACGATCTGTGCATATTCCATCGGGAACAACCGGACACGGATAATGCGCAGCGGCAAAATGAGTTTGTAATCGGTGTAGGTGTTCAGGTTACTGACAGTCTCCCCTTTCCGCAGGCATTCCACCAATTCGTCGATTTTCTGCTGGCGCTTGCTGGCCTGCATCAGCATGATGGCATAAGGGATTACCGGGCCGATAGCTATGAAGCAAAAAATGAGGATCAGCAATGGCGGGATCTCAGCACTGCTTTTGAGGACGGAGGTAAGGACCACTGCCAATAACAGCAATGCCAGTATTTCCGCGGTGATCAGCGCCTGAAATATCTGCTTTTTATCTTTTTCGTGGATACTCGTCAACGTTGCCTTTAGGTCCTGTAGACTTTTCATATGGTAGCTAGTTTTTCAATATCAGGAAATCCGGGGATGGGTCAACCTTTTTCCGTGACGAAGTAAAGTAAAAAGCATGACATCACAAAATAGATCCTTATTCTTTCCGGGCTACCGGCGGGAAAGCAAAATCCTTCCAGGCGGCTTCTGCTTCTGCCGGCGTGATATCGCCATCGTACACCATTACACGGTAGGTCAACGTATACTCATTGCCGTTAGTAAGCGTCCAGGATTTCATTTTCGTGGGGGAATAGTTGAGCATCAGTTCACCGCCTTCCATATTTTCGGGCCACACGCGCAGTGGCTCCGGGGAGTCATAGTTAGTCGGCGCATTCATGATAAGCAGTCCGGCTTTGCCTTGTGGCGTGGTGCCGGTTATTTTCACCCAGCGGGCGCGGGTGCTGTCAGCATCCTTACGGGTTTTGCCTTCAGCGGTAAGCACCTGGCTGGTGCCGGCGGTGAAGGAAGCGGTGGTACGCAGTCCGAATCCGCCGCCATAGCGATACTGCAGCAGGGTGATACCATCGCTGGTGGCCGGTGTGAACAGGGAGGTGATGTCCCATAAGCGGCGCTTCCCGTTGTCGGTGGCCGGATAAGCCCGCACTTTCCAGGTTTCGTTGATGGCTACTTTTTCCGTGCCGTTTTTCAGCAATGCCACATGTTCCTGGCGGGCGCTGAAGCCGCACCAGGCGTTGCCGGAGGTAACGGATTCCATTTTCACGAAACGTACTTTGCCTTCTTTTTTCTGAACGTTCCAGAAATCGGTCTCCCTTCCTTCAAAAGAGGTGTGGGTCCATGGATTCCAGATGCCCATATGATGGCGGTGCCCGGCGTTAGGGAAAGCGTTGGTGAGTACCGCACCGTTGGGGGCCCACAGCGGATGGATAAAGGCGCTGCGACGATATACCGTATCACTGCCGGCGGGTGGTTCCACCGTAGCGTAGTTGTATTGCAGAATTTTTTTTGTCCCCTGTTGCAGCAGGAGGGCACGGCGGTCATCGGTTACCTGCATGGCCGGGAGCGTGGATGTTTTCCGGTTGGCTTTTTTCAGTTCGTACGATCTGTTGGCGCCTGCGGGCGTATGGCCTTCCAGTATCCACCACAGTTCCCCTTCAGCCGCTGTAACGGCGACGGGCATACGTTTTTTACCCGTCACTTCTTCCAGCAGCAGGGTTTCAGTGTCTGCCGGCTGCTCCAGCCTTATATGTACGATGCTGTTGTAACGGGCGATATCGCCAGCCTGTACGGTATAGCGGGCGATGACCTGTGCGGCGGCTTCCTGGCCTGCCAGCAGGCCGCTCAGAAGACATAAGTTCCGGAAATATGTTTTCATCTGCAAACGTTTGCAACAAAATACGGTTTCCTTTTTCACTATGCAAGTCCTTTGCGTAGCGGTACGTTAATATTGTTACCGGAAGCTTGCGGGTTATCCTTTTATTTTAATATTTTTAGCGCTTTAATGAAGGATATATGGCAAGCCCCGCGATTCATATGTTGACAACGAAGCTCATTATAACCAATAAGACGGCCTTACAGAAGAAGTATGGAGACCAGCATCAGGTGTTACTGGACGACCTTAAAGCGTTGCAGGCAGCTGATGCCGGCAGGCAATTGTCCACACAACTGATTTTTCTGGATGATGCTACACAGATGCAGGCCTGCCAGTCGGCCCCGGTGACAGACGTAACGGATGAAGCCCAGCATAAAAAAGCGATCGATGATTTATACCGGTTTTATTCTCCCGGTTATATCATGCTGGTGGGCGCCCAGGACATTGTTCCCTTCCAGCGGTTAAAAAACCTGTTGAAAGACAATGACCCTGACAGCCTTATCCCCAGCGATCTGCCCTATGCCTGCGAGGCACCCTATGACACTGATCCCGGCAAATTTATTGCGCCCACACGGGTAATCGGTCGCCTGCCGGACGTTCCGGGAGTGGCTGATCCGGCCTATCTGCGATCACTCATAAAAGACATACTGAACACAGTATCACAACCCCTGCAGGTGTACAAGCCTTATTTCGCTGCCAGTACTTTTGACTGGCAGGACTCAACGCAAAACAGCCTGCAAAACATATTCGGCGACAAAAACAGCCTGCTGGTATTCCCGGGCACGGATACCCTGAACGGCAGCAACTGGTCTACCCAGATGATGCCGAAAACACATTTCATCAACTGCCACGGTGCCGTGTATAATCCTGGCTACTATGGCCAGAAATCAGCCGATTTCCCGCTGGCCATGCGCTCAGACACCATCACGGCCAAACTGAGCACCGGCACCGTAGTGGCGGCTGAATGCTGCTATGGCGGCCAACTGTACGACCCGCAGAAAAATGCGGCCAGGCTGATGAGCATGGCCAACAGCTATTTACTTAATCACGCCATCGCTTTTGTGGGCGCTTCCAACATCGCCTACGGCCCACCTACCGGCCAGGGGCTGGCGGACCTGCTGACGCAGTTTTTTCTGATCAACGTGCTCAATGGCGCCTCCACCGGCAGGGCACTGCTCGAAGCCCGTCAGCGCTTCCTGCATGAAATGGGTCCCACCCTCGATCCGTTTGAGCTGAAAACAGCGGCCCAGTTTTATCTGCTGGGCGACCCGTCACTGCAGCCGGTGATCAACGACAGAGATCCCAGCACTGACGGCGTTACACAGCCTTTTGTAAACACCCTTCAGAACCGCCGCGATAATCTGGAGGCCCGTGGTAAAATGCTCGACGATTTCCTGGTCACACCGGAACATACGGCAGACACTCATGCCACCGATCCCGCACTGGAAGCGGCCATGCATTCGCTGTTGGGAGAAAAGCAGTTCACCACGCCACCGCCTGCCAAAACATTCATCAGCCAGCGGAAAAGCCTGCCGACGAACGCTGCATCAGGCACTTCCATGCCATCTGTAAAATTTCATGTATTTTCGGAATCAGCAGTCAGTGGAGAGCGCACCAGTACCAAAGTGCTGGTAGTAAAAGAAAAAAACAATCAAATACTGGGCTACCGTGAATATGTCAGCAGATAATCATCACGAAAAAAATATCATCCGCCTTACCGGTCGTCTGGTATTGCGGACCTTCGGCCAGCGCTCCAAAAGCGAGCACCTTGGCGTTTATTTTGTCACCGATCAGGGCGATTACCTGATACGCCCTGCCAGCGCCAACCCCTTCATGAACAACCCGCTGATGAAACTGGCCGGTAAAACCATCACCGCAGAGGGATATATCGTTGACTATGTATTTCTGGCCAGCTCATGGAAAGAAGGCGAAGAAGATCCTCACCCGGATGCTGCTATTTAGCGGTTTTTTATTACTTTGGCAGTTGATGCCATCCCGCACGCATAGATGACAACAGCAACCTATGAGCTTATCCTCTTTTATAACCACCCTGGTCCGCGATGGACAAGTGACTGTAGCCACTGTGGTTCATCCCTTTTCCCAGGATGACCTGACCGAAGCCCGGACGGTGCTCCTGAATTATTATCAGCACGATATTACCGACATGCCCGGACAAGCGCCCGCTTTCGACGGCGATACCGCCTTGTGGGCAGCAGGCTTCATTTACAGGGCAGCACAACTGATCAGACTACGGCATATCGACAATGCCGGCATCGATCAATGGTTGCCCAAACATCCGGGAGCGAACGCACCGGAAGCCGTTTACTCCGCCGACCTGTGTCTGCGTTATCTTCCCGACCTGCTCGGCATGGCCAAAGACCTTGCACCCGCAGATCCGCTGGTACAACGCATCACCGAAACAGCCGCCCAGTGGCCGTTCTCGTCAACCGGCATGAACATCTTTCCGGACATCCCCATCACTGCTATCACCGGACACCCTTCGCTGTTGCTGGCCTATACCGACCGCGTCATCGCCAGCAAGGACACCGGCAGATGCAGCAACCCCACAGTAATGACCGCCGTCAAAGCCGCCCTCGGCAATTATGCCGATCTGCTGTGGCCCGGATTCCATAGCAGCTTTCGGGACTAAAAACCGATACATTAACCCATCTCCGCCCCTGGCGGTACCGTCCTGTACGATGAACGAACAACTCGTAGACAAACTGAATCACGTGCTCCGGCAACTAAAGCACACCTTTATCGGAAAAGATGATGTCATTGATTTGATGGGCATCTGCCTCGCCGGACGTGAAAACCTTTTCCTGCTGGGCCCTCCGGGCACCGCCAAAAGCGCTGTCGTGAAAGCACTGGCCAGCCACATCGATGGCCGTACCTTTGAGTACCTGCTCACCCGCTTCACAGAACCCAACGAAATTTTCGGTCCCTTTGACATCCGCAAACTGCGGGAAGGTGAGCTGATCACCAATACGGAAGGCATGTTGCCGGAAGCCGCTTTCATCTTCCTGGATGAACTGCTTAACGCCAACAGCGCTATCCTTAACAGCCTCCTGATGGTGCTCAACGAACGGGTTTTCCGCCGTGGACGTGAAACACGTCAACTGCCGGCCCTCATGGTCGTGGGCGCCAGCAACCACCTGCCGGAAGATGAAGCGCTGCAGGCATTGTACGATCGTTTTCTGATCAGAGTGAAATGTGACTACGTAGATCCGCAACAGTTGTCCGCCGTGCTACAGGCCGGATGGCAGCTGGAACAGACAAACGACAGCGTCACCGCCTCCATCACCCATGATGATATCTCCCAACTGCAACAACAGATTAGTCTGGTTAATCTGGATGCTGTCAGACCGGATTATCTCACACTCATACAACAACTGCGTAATGCCGGCTTACAGGTGTCTGACCGCCGTGCGGTAAAATTGCAGCGCCTCATCGCAGCCAGCGCATTGGTCAGCAAAAGGACTACTGCGCAACGCTCCGATATGTGGGTACTGCGTTATATCTGGGATACAGAAGAACAACAACCCATTATCGCTGCCATCGTGGATGAGATGATCAACAGTGAGCCGGCCGGTGAACAGGAGCACCCCCGCGCCCGCCACAGCGGCCTTCCCGACGCCGATGAAATATATCGTGAGCTCCAGCAGATGACCATTCAATGGAATGACAGCGCCCTTTCACCAGCCGACAAAGCGGCTATCAAAGACCGGCTGCGTTACCTCAACGGCCGTTGCGAATGGATTACCAATCCTACCCGTCGTGAATATGTAATGCAACCGATTACCAGCTTATGGCAACAAATCATGCAGCAGTCATGATGCCGCCATGGACAGGCATCATACTGCAACTGCCGTTACAGCAATACACCGCGTTGGGTACCGTCAGGCATCTGCCCCGCCTGGAAGCAGCGGCAGATAACACCGCTGTATGGCTGAGAGGCATCCCCGCCACGGAACCGGTCGATCCGCTGCTGTTACAGCTGCCGGCCATCTGTACCTGGTACGTGGACAGTGCCCAACGACTATTCAGAAAAGGTGATCTAACGCCAACGGACATACTTGATAATGCACTCGTATGGCAACCACTGCCCAAATGGCTGACGGTGTCGCTGCCGGTATCAGGTATGCCGCACCCCGTTAACGAAGGCGCTCGCATCACCTTAATACCAATAGCCCAACCGGGCGAAACGACGGCCCTGCTCACCACCCTCGCCCATTGGCATACCTACGGAGAAACAGCACCGGCTATACGGTTGCAACAACTATCCTTTGCCGCCGATAACCAGGACAGGGTGCTGATTATCGGTCACCCGTTGCCTTCCATCCCCGGTAAAGCTTACGTGAGAGAACAGCAACTGCTGCTGCCTGCCGGCTTTGCCTTACAACCAGCCGGTATCGCACCGCTGATCGTACAACAGCTGGACCCTCAACAGGAATACCTGTTGCTGTTTCATCCGGACGGCAGCTGGGAACGTATTCCCCAACATGCATTGGTGCCGGCCACCCGGCGCGGCATCCGCGCTACCCACTCCGGCCCTGCGCAACCCGAAACTTATGACAACGTATTTTGAACTTACCCGTGGCTATTGCTGGAAATGGGGCGAAGATGGTCAGGTCATAGAGCTGGACAACGGCTTCACCGTCTGTTATACAGAAGCCCTGACAGGACTTTTGTGGAAGATGATACCGCCGGGATGGCCACCGCTGGGCAGCATCCTGTTTATACTGGCTACTTGTAAGGAAAGCCATACCCATGCCGCCCTCACGACGTGGCAGCTGAAAGAGAAAGTGAAGGAGCATTATGACGCGATGGAGATGGCGGAACCAGCCATCGATATTATCAGCGAATTGAACTATGCCTGTCATTTACTGGAACTGGTGCATTCCCTCCCAACTGAACTGCGTGCCTACCACCAACAGGCCCATCTGTTGAAAACATTGTTCGATGGCATTACACCGCACGCCAATAGCCAACAGGCGGCTGAAGCACTGGAATTCTTTACGCCCGGCGACTACAGCACCAGCGAAGCAATTTTCTATACCATACACTTCGACCTGGAGTATCTTTCACAGGCAGGCCAAAAATTCCCGGACCGCGCCGCATTGCTGGCAGCTTTACAACCGGATGTCATACCTCCGCAACCATTGCCGGTCGAATTACCATTACCCGGCCACAATGACCTGCTGACACAACTGGAAAGCATTGAACAGACCGCGGGTATTAGCAGGCTTGCCAGACATATCATGGCTACAATCCATGTACCCATGCATACTTACAATAGCGGCAACCATCAGCTGGGCGGCTACTCCGACCTTAGCAACAAAGGTTCCTACGATCGCCTGCTGATCAGTGAACTGGCACAGGACGATCTGCTATTGACTGCCCGTCTTGCTAACAATGAAGCCCTGTACCTGCGTCGGGAAGAGCCCCCGCTGGACCGCAAAAAGACAGTCGTTATCCTGCTGGACATCACCCTGAAAATGTGGGGCACGCCCCGCGCCTTTGGTATAGCCGCCGCATTAGCTTGCCACCAGCAACAGCAAAAGGGAACTACCATCATCGTCATGGCCCTGGGTGAGCATAATACCTACTCCATGAATCTGGATACCCCCGCAGGCGTAGTAAGCTCCCTGACATTGCTGGACAACGGTCTGCATATGGCCGATGCCTTGCGTTCCGCCTTAGAAAAAAAAGAAACAGATACAGAATATTACCTGATCACCAGCGGGAAAACCTCCGCCCATCCGGAGATACAGATCCTACTGAACACACATCCGCCCCAAGTGGATTTCCTGCTAACGGTAGACCGCGAAGGAGCGCTCTATTGTTATCATTACTCCGGCGGCAGGAAAAAACTGATCAGTCACGCGCAGATCAGTCTGGATGAAATCATGACAGGCGCCTCCCGGAAAGCGGAACTGCCGCCACGATTCCCCATTCACCAGGAAGACCAGCTACCCTTAAGGTTTCCCGCGACCAACATCAAAAATAAAATCGGATGTTTCTTCAAAAGGGAAGTAAACGGAATCCCCGGCATCATTTCCATCAACCGCAGTGGCCGGGTGGAATGGCGGAGCGATGATAAGACCGGCGCCGTAGAGTGCTGTCCATATGTTGAACCAGGTACTTACGAACTACTGGCATTTCCGGACAATTCATTCAGCCTGCTGGTGAACACCAGTATATTCCCCACATTCATACTGTATCATTTTACCCAGCAGGGCAACACCTTTTCCTGTAAACGGATATTGACAGATGCGCCAATAGCCAACTATACTGTTGGTTTGCACAAAGATGATTTCTGCCTTTATCCTTCTTTTAAAACAGTGAATGCCATCACAGGAGTTGTCCAGACCAATATGGACAACATCCCCCCCGAAGTAGAGCAAATTCACCAGCAAAGAGCAATTGCGCATAAATCACTCTTCCGTCAAATGAGCCAGCATGTCTCCGGCCTTTCTGCGGTACTACAGCTATTTATTAGTAAAGAAGGGGAGCTGATCATACAAAACAGGCGGTTACACATACACAGTATCTGGGCGAATACTGCACATCTCTGGCTGTCTGAACGTGACAACTTCAAGCCGGGACTGGAACCTGTTAGTAAAAGACCTGAAATCATTACCCATCCCGGAAATCCGCATGTCAGCCACACCCGCTTTACCTGGGCAGATGGCAGCCATATCACCTGTGACGGCCGGGGTCTGCTCTTCCTGCGCAGCTCCGACACCAGCATCCCGGATATTGTGATCGCGGCCGCTTTAGGTGCACCTGCTGCGGCCTGGGCCAATCATCACTTCACCGGCAATACGTATTTTCAACTGCATAAAGAAGATACCATTGTTCCGGTGGACACATTTTTCAGTCAATACATTCTCCGGTTTATCGCACAATTAAGATGAAACTGACACTGGGTCTACAATATCATGATGCAGCACCGGCGGACACCATCGCCGCGGCTTTCGTATACGGTCGCCATGCCGGCGAATGGCTTGACACCATCAGTCGCTGGCAGCTTCCGATGGAACAGCTGACAGCGCTCCCCGTACCGCAGCGCGACAGCGCTGCCACAGCAGGTTTGCTGGTGCTGTTCAATAATGCGGCGCCGCCTTTTCCGGAACTGTTGCAATATCCTTATCAGCAGCTGGACAATCTCTTCATCCCTGTCAATGCCGTGCTGACGCCTGCATTAACGAATAGTGAACGCAAAAGGCTCCTGATATGGGACAAACAAATACTGCATCCCGTGCTGGGATTTACCGGGTTTCATCATGATCAGCTTATCCCGCTGTCGTCTTTGTTGACGCTGCCCACACCTTTGTCCACCGACTGGGAGCATGCGCGCATGGGGACTTTCCCGGCCCCCTCCTTGCAGCGGATTTTACTGGAAGCGGTAGCCACCGATACCATCTTCCTCGATCTCCAACAGGAAATCGGACATCAGCCACTGGAAGATATTCTCCCCGCCCAACCTTCACCCCAAGGCGCGTCAACGCTGCTTGGTAAGCTCTTTTATTTGCTAACGACGATCATCCCTTTTAGTATCACCAGGTCATTATCACCCGATGATCAACGGAGGAAGGCGCTGCAACGCCTCTGCGATCTCTTTGATATCGATCCCATCAAAGCGCTCGAGTATGCGATACCGTTAGACAGCCCTTATGCACCAAGAGGAATGTCTGTTGGCGGCGGTACCTCCCTGCAACGGAACAATGCTGATTTTGCGCTGGGCAAACTGGGTGGAGGCGGCCCTGTCAGCTATTGGAACGCTGCGGAATACCACCAGTCACTCAGAGAGAAATATGAGAACGCCGCCAGACAAGCCATCGCCGCTGGTAATTACCGCAAAGCGGCCTACATATATGCGCACCTGTTAGGCGACTTTCATAAGGCCGCCAATACACTGGAAAAAGGCGGTTACTACCGGGAAGCGGCTGCTTTATATCTCGACCACCTGAAAAACGAACAAGCGGCGGCCGTCGCGTTGGAAAAAGGTGGTTTCCTGGAAGAAGCCATCGACATCTATATCCGCCTCGAGGCACATGAAAAAGCCGGCGACCTGTACGTACAGCTCCACCAGCATGATCAGGCTATGCTGGAATATCAATGCATGATCGACATCACACTAAAGCATGGCAATTATCAATTTGCCGCCCGCATCGCACGGGAGAAAATGAAGGACAACGCAATGGCCTCTCAACTGTTATTAACCAGCTGGGAGAAAAAAATAGACCCGCAACAGTCCCTGAAACAGTATTTCGATTTACAGACTGATCACCTGCAACAGGCTATACAAACTGTTTACCGTCATCATATGCCAGCCGGCCATGAAACCGATCTGTTGATAGTGCTGAAGGACCTAACCGTGCAACATCCGGAAGCAGCCATCCGGGACACCGGTTTGGACATTACCTACGAGATCGTGCACAGGCGGCTGCAGCGCCACGATGATTCCTTTCTGGCGTACCTCCGGTATTTCATTCCTGACGACAAACTGATATCCGGAGATATCCACCACTACACCGGAGAAAAACCCGCGACAGTAGCTGACATACGCCCAATACACGCATTACAGTTTGCCAAAGATGTGAAGTGGCTATGTGGACTGAGATTACCCCATCAAATGTTTTTCGTGGGTTTCAATGAAACTGGTATTTACGTGCTGAACTTCGACATGGAGAAAAAATGGTATTATTATCAGTGGAAAATGAATACACTTCATTTGCAGCCCGTCACCATGATTTTTCGGCCCAACAGGGTCAACCGTGTCCTTTTGTTGGGAAATTTTCCTTCTTTACCGGCAAGGGGATTACGGGATGAAACGGAGAACGCACCTCGTATTGAAATGCCTTCCTGGCTCCCGCCAAACCTGTTCGGGGCTTGCATGACAGAGGAATCTGTCATTACACTTTATTCCGCCAGTGGAGTATTGGTATTCAAAGATTACAACTTATCCGGCATAGCTGGTGACCCCAAAGAATGCCGGCTGGATGGGAAACCCTTTTCCCTGCAACCACTTTATGGTAAAGTCCAGGAAGTCTTCTGTCATCAGGACTTTTATTATTTCTTCAACGGATCAGATATCCTTCGTTGTAAACGGGACGGACAGCTGGAGGCGTTCTCCATAGACGCAGAAATACGACACATGAATGCCACTATGGTGGTTGATATCCTCCAACTGGCCATCGTTACCACACAGGGCGTAATGATCATGCAATTCGAAGGAGGAGTGATAAGTGCCAGGAGCGGGTATATAACGGAACCGGCTACACGCGATGCCGTATTAAGTTGGCTGCCTGGCAACCGCCTGGTCATCAGTGACCGCCTGCAGATGACCGTATATAAGCTCAGCGGTAGCCCGATCACAGCAACCAGCGTTGCACAATGCACCACCGCTGCCACTGTGAGGGCCATACTCCCGATGCCACAGCCGAACAGCATAGGCACCCTAAACGAAGAAGGGTTGTTCAGTATTTTTGATCTGCCGGCTTAAGCCTGCCGAAGCACAGCGCCCACGCCGGGCCTGTCGGCATAGATAATACGGCCGTTATCGATGCGGATACCATCTGCGGTATCTTCAGCCAGCAACAGCGGCCCGTCCATGTCTACGTAATCCAGCAGGGGCAACAAATGTGCGACCGCAGAAGTGCCAACAGTGCTTTCATTCATGCTGCCCGTCATCACCTTCATATCGTATAGCCGTGCTTCTTTGATCATGCGCAGCGCCGGCGTGATGCCCCCACATTTTGTCAACTTGATATTAATACCATGGAAATAGCCGTGGCAGCGGGCCACATCCTGTTCTACGATACAGCTTTCATCCGCAATCACCGGCAGGGCAGATTGTTCAAAAACAGTTTTCATGCCTTCAAGGTCTGCCGCCGGCATCGGCTGCTCGATGAATTCCACACCCAATGGTTTCATGGCAGCTGCATTATTCAGTGTTTCTTCCACGCCCCAGGCACAATTGGCATCCACACGAAATACAGCGCTGGTATGTTTTCTCAGCTCGGTGATAATCTCGATATCTTCTTTGGTGCCCAGTTTAATTTTATAAATCGGCCAGGGGAACTCCTTTAATTTCTTCACCATATTTTCAATGGTATCGATGCCGATGGTGTAATCTGTCAGTGGATTATGGGCGATATTCAGTCCCCACACTTCATAGAGCTTTTTATCTTGCCGTTTGGCGTACAGGTCCCACGCAGCAAGGTCCAGCGCACAGAGGGCAAACATATTGTCCTGCAACAGCGGGAACATGTCCTGCCAGAAAGCTTCCGGTCTGTCCAGGGTATAGCCCTCAATAAACGGGCGGTGGGCATTGATGGCTTCCATCAACCGCGGAACGGTCATATTGTAGTAGGAATTGTCAGCCGTTTCTCCGAGGCCGGACAGGCCATTCTGCTGCAGTTCCACTACCAGTAAGGGTTGTACGTCTTTCGATTTACGTGAAATGGTGAACGTGTGGCGGAATTTCAGCTCAAAAGGATAAAGTGTGAGTTTCATTTTAAAAAAAATTACGAATTACAAATTACGAATTACGAATGAAGGGTTGATTATTATAAGAAAGTCCATTACGAATTATTGATTACAAATGTTCCACCATTCGTAATCCGCAATTCGTAATTTGTAATTGATTTAGGCATTCGGTATCTCCAGTAATGTGGTGTCACTGCGGGAATATTGATTCTTTCCTTATCGGGATGCTGTTCCGGGATATAGCCGGAAGCAGCCAACAGGTCCTGTATTTGAAAGATACGCCACATGGCGTTAGTCTGCAAGTGTTGGTCGATAATTTCCTTTATGAGGGCAGCGCTGGCATGTGATGGTGCGGGGGTATTATGTTTTAATACCTGTTGATAATATTTTCGGGAGATGCCTGCGTTTTCTTCCCACCATCCTCTGAGGGTGCTCATATCGTGAGTGGCCGGGGTAAGCACCGACAGATAAGGCGCTTCAAAAATAGCCGCAAAATCATGCCCACTGTGTTTGGGCATGCGTTGCACTTCCAGTCCCAGGATGCCCTGTGCCTGCATCACGCCGGGCACACAATGGGGCACCATGCCCAGGTCCTCCCCACAGATCAGCATATGGGTGGCCCGTCTGATCAGTGGCAGTTTATGCATGGCCTCCTTACGCCAGCAGCTCTCCTGCCGTACATAAAAATAGTGGTGGTACAGCGCCAGCAACCGTTGTTGCGTAACGTTGTCCAGTGCGGCAAAAGAGGCCGTAGAAGCCAGATCGTAACGGGGGTGGTACATCACCCGCTCTCCTTTGGTGACCTTTATCAGCAGCACGTCTGCTATCAGGCCGAACAGCGCCGATTCCACGGCTTCCGGCAGCTGCAACGCCCTGATTTTACGCTGGGTATCGCAATGCGACTGAAAGGCATAATGCCCGTTGGGCAAGGCATACAGGTAACGGTCTTTAATAATCCCGGCATAACTGCCGAACAGCTGGTCCAGCATAGCCTCTGTAATCCAGGGCTGGCAAAAACGTTCCTCTTCGAAAGGAATGCCTTTCTGCAGCAGTTCCTCCCGGCTAACGGGAATGGCTGGATGAAAATACCCCAGCAGTCCCTGTACGGCATGTTCCGGTATTTGCCAGATACGGAAAAACCCAAGGATATGGTCTATACGGAAAGCGTCAAAATAAACTGACATGTGCCGGAGGCGTTGCTGCCACCAGTTGCAGCCGTCGGCTGCCATTTTTTTCCAGTTATAGGTGGGAAAGCCCCAGTTCTGTCCTTCTGCGGTAAAACTGTCGGGTGGGGCGCCGGCCTGCACGTCCAGATGATAGCCGTCGGGGTTCATCCAGGCATCTACGCCATAGCGGGAAATACCGATGGGGATATCTCCCTTCAGGGCTATTCCTTCCTGGTGGACGGCCTCCACAGCACTTTGCAGCTGAAGATGGAGGTGATACTGTATAAAGAAATAAAAGTGTGCCGTGTTGGCGGCAGCACTGTCTGCTATCACCAGCTGGTTGATAGCCGTGTAGTCGTATGTGTTATATTCAGGCCAGCGGGAATAATCGCTGGTATGATATTTATCGCGCAGGTAACAGAAAACGGCGTAGGGAAGCAGCCAGTGTTCATTGGCGGCAAACCATTGCCAGTAGGCGCGGGTTTGCAGTTTCTCCCCTTCGGCTTCATAAAGGGCTTTGAGATAAGCCATTTTATAGGTCAGCACAGTTTCATAGTCTACGTCCTCTTTTTCGTTGAGCCATTGCCGTAAGGAATGAAACTGCCGTTGCAGCGGATGGGTAGCTGGTAGCTGCCCTACGTCCTGCAGGCGGATATAGAGGGGATGCAGCGCAAAGGAGGAGATGGCCGCGTACGGATAGGAGTCGCGCCAGGTCCAGGTGCTGATGGTATCGTTGACCGGCAGCAGCTGTATCAGCTGCAGACCGCCCTGCCGCGCCCATTGCGCCAGCGGCGCCAGGTCCGCGAATTCGCCGGTACCAAAACCATCGTTGCTGCGCAGACTGAATACGGGCACGGATACACCGGCGCCTTTCCAGTGAGGATAATTCAGCCGGGCAAAACCATCGTGCAGTACATGCAGGCCTCCGGCAGTAGCAGTAGGGGCCGGCAGCTCTCTGTCGGTACCGTTTTCATAGCATTCGAAGGTATGATTGTCCAGATCATAGATGCCGTACTTGTACCGCACCGGGGTGGAGATAGCGGCCGGTAGCTGCAGCGCTGCGGTGAACCAGCCCAGGGCATCATATTGCAGCAGTAATGGCGTTTCGATGTTCCAGCTGCCCAGCTGCCGGATACTGCCAAGCAGGCAAACGGTTTTGCCGGCGGGTAGCAACGGCGCCTGTACACGGAAAACATGCGTAGCCTGACGGTTGTCGGGCTCCTGTACCGGATGGCGGAAAAATACGCGGGTAAAAGGGGCTGTTTGCCAGGCCTGCGGTGGTTGTGCGGCATCGCTCCAGGTATCGGTGAACTGATACGTTTCTCTGGCCGCGTCAAGCTGTATTTCCCGGGTGCCGCCTTCGTAGGCCACTTCTTCCAGTTCCCGGAGTATGTATTGGTATTGGAGAACAAAGGGGCCTTCGGTGGTAATATGGACAGTAGCGCTCCACCAGTCGTCATTTTCCCATTGCAGGCGGAGGGCCTGGTGCGGCACGTCATTACCCAGTGCGGGAATGTTTCCCAGCAGGTAGATTTCCTGCCCGTAACGGGTGTGATAACGAAGGTTAAACCGTATTGTCTGATGCATCTGTTCCCTGGCTAAGCGGGAACAAAATAAAGATATTTAGGGATTTTTTGATTTACGATTTTTTGATTTGGGGGATGATCAAAGCAAATGATCCCATTAAATAAAAAGACCGAAGCGAATTATTTACTCGCTCCGGTCTTCTCGTTTATCAATCTACGACATCAAGACATCGTAAATCAAAAAATCCGTAAATGGATTTATTTTACTTCTTCAAACTCAGCATCGGTTACACCGTCAGCGCCTGCGTTAGGCTGGCCTTCTTGCTGGCCTGCGCCGGCAGCAGCGCCTTCCGGCTGACCCTGGGATGCTTTGTAGATTTCTTCAGAAGCAGCGGTCCATGCAGCTTCCAGTTCAGTAGTGGCAGCATCCAGCTGTGCACTGTCCTGGGATTTGTGGGCTTCTCTCAGTTTGTTGAGCGCTGTTTCGATCGTAGTTTTCTTATCAGCAGGTACTTTATCACCGTACTCTTTCAGTTGTTTTTCTGTCTGGAAGATCAGGCTGTCTGCTTTATTGAGCTTTTCGATTTTTTCGCGTTGTTCTTTATCGGATGATTCGTTGGCTCTCGCTTCCGCTTTCATCTTTTCGATCTCGTCTTTGCTCAAACCGCTACCAGCTTCGATTTTGATATTCTGCGTTTTACCGGTGCCTTTATCTTTGGCTGTTACATGCAGGATACCGTTGGCGTCGATATCGAAGGTTACTTCGATCTGCGGAACGCCGCGTGGGGCCGGAGGAATATCACCGAGGATAAAGCGTCCGAGGGTCCTGTTCTGGTTAGCCATGGGCCTTTCACCCTGCAATACGTGGATTTCCACGCTGGGCTGGCTATCAGCGGCAGTAGAGAAAGTTTCGGATTTTTTGGTCGGGATGGTCGTGTTGGACTCGATCAGTCGGGTCATCACGCCGCCCATGGTTTCGATACCGAGAGACAGTGGTGTTACGTCGAGCAACAGTACATCTTTTACTTCACCGGTGAGTACACCGCCCTGGATAGCAGCACCTACGGCCACCACTTCGTCAGGGTTTACACCTTTGTTAGGTTTTTTGCCGAAGAATTTCTCTACCACTTCCTGAATTTTAGGGATACGGGTAGAACCACCTACGAGGATGATCTCGTCGATTTCAGAGGTGTTCATGCCGGCATCTTTCAGGGCTTTGCGGCAAGGTTCCAGTGTTCTTTCCACCAGGCTGTCGCTCAGTTGCTCAAATTTAGCGCGGGTAAGTTTCTTCACCAGGTGTTTAGGCACACCATCAACAGCGGTGATATAAGGAAGATTGATTTCTGTTTCAGCAGAAGAAGACAGCTCGATTTTAGCTTTTTCGGCAGCTTCTTTCAGACGTTGCCAGGACATCGGGTCTTTGTGCAGGTCTACCGCTTCGTCTTTTTTGAACTCGTCGGCCAGCCAGTCCATGATCACTTTATCGAAGTCATCACCACCGAGGTGCGTATCACCGTTAGTGGATTTTACTTCAAACACACCGTCACCCAGTTCCAGGATGGAGATATCGAAGGTACCACCGCCGAGGTCAAATACAGCGATTTTGGTGTCGGTATGTTTTTTATCCAGACCGTAAGCCAGTGCAGCTGCGGTAGGTTCGTTGATGATACGGCGTACGGTCAGACCAGCGATTTCACCGGCTTCTTTGGTAGCCTGACGTTGTGCGTCGTTAAAGTAAGCAGGAACGGTAACTACCGCTTCGGTCACTTCCTGGCCCAGGTAGTCTTCGGCCGTTTTTTTCATTTTCTGCAGGATCATTGCGGAAATCTCCTGCGGCGTATATAATCTGCCGTCAATATCAACGCGGGTGGTGTTGTTATCACCTTTTACCACTTTGTAGCTAACGTGTGTCAATTCGTTGGACACTTCGTCAAAATGACGTCCCATGAAACGTTTCACTGACATAATGGTGTTAACGGGGTTGGTAATAGCCTGACGCTTTGCAGGGTCACCTACTTTCCTTTCTCCGTTTTTCAAAAATGCCACTACTGACGGGGTTGTTCTCCTTCCCTCATCATTGGCAATCACTACCGGCTCGTTACCTTCCATAACGGCAACGCATGAATTGGTAGTTCCTAAGTCAATGCCTATTATTTTTCCCATAGTATTAAGATTCTCCTTTAGTTGTAAGTTAAAAGTCGTATTTGTCTTAGGTTTGTCAATGATTATGCCAAGCAAAAAAATATGAAATTATGTCAGTCAGGTGTCCTATATTTGAACAAGTGGATTGATTATTTGGTTATTTAGTCATTTGTAGAACCCGACAAAATGGCCAGGCAGTGTGGCCACCTGTGTAGTTCTGTTACCCGTTCTTAGCCTCGCCTTCCTTTAGCAGCCTATTCGTCTCCTAGCCTGTATTTCAATCATTTTATCAGACAAAGCAATTGTATCACTTAAGTGTTTTCTTATGAACAAATCCATTATCTGGCGGGCATCCTGTGCCCTCATGGCCCTTTTGCCCCTCTTCAGCAATGCCCAGGACCAAACAACAACTTCTGCTGTTCCCACCGTACAGCTATTTAGAGGCCCCCAGGAATACAAAACATGGTCAATTGGCATCAACGGCGGGTTACTGGCCCCTGTGGCTGCCACCGGCGGCAGTAACGACTTCACCAAATGGAAGGCGTCAGGCGGCTATGGTGCTTATGTCAAATATCAGATACTGCACTTCATGGCCCTGCGGGCCGACTATGTGGGCGGTAAATTAAAGGCCGACAACAGTAAAAACTGGGGTAATGGCCAGCCACCGATCAGCCCCTACAGCTCTTATGAAACCAAACTGAAATGGTCGGCCTCCCTCAACGCAGTGTTCAACATCACGACGGTCAACTGGCTGTTCCGTAAAAATTTCGTGATGCTGTATGGCTCGGTAGGCGGTGGTATCGCCGGCTACAGTCCTACCCTTACGCCCACCGGCAGCAACACATCTTTCGACTACAAACCCGATGGCACGATCAAGGAACTGATCATTCCGGTAGGCGCCGGCCTGAAATTCAGGTTGTCTGAATTCATCAACCTCGACCTGGGATATACCATGTATTATACTGACGGGGACAACCTCGACGGCTACCATCATGGTCCCAACAAGGATAAATATTCCTACGGCTACGCCGGACTGGAATTTGCGCTGGGCAAAAAAGGCAAACCCCAGCTGCAGTGGCATAATCCTGCTGCCGCCACCTACGACGAGCTGGAAGCCCAGAAAGCCTCTCTCCGCACCGCCCTCGACGCTGCCAGTCAGGCTAATGCTAAGCTGACAGCCGATGTGGACAAACTGACCAAAGACAGTGACGGCGACGGCGTTTCCGACTTCTTCGATAAATGCCCCGGCACACCGCCTAATACTGCTGTAGATGGCGCCGGTTGCCCGCTGCCAGCTCCGGTAATCGAGAAAAAAGAAGAAAAGGTGGTCATTACAGAAGAAGATACCCGCATCGTAAAAGAAGCGATCCAGAACCTGGAATTCGACTTCGCAAAGGCTACGATCAAAGCACATTCCTATCCCGCACTCGACAGGGTGGCAGAACTGCTTAAACGGAAGAACCTGAACCTCAAACTCAGCGGCCATACAGACAACGTAGGCAGCAAAGAACGCAACCTGGCCCTGTCCAGAGAAAGAGCGGAATCCGTAAAATCTTACCTGGTGGCCAAAGGCGTCAATGCCTCTAAAATTGAAGCCGTGGGTTATGGCATGTCACAACCCATCGCCAGCAATAAAACCGCTGCCGGCAGACAGAAAAACAGAAGGGTGGAATTCACCATATTCTAATTACGAATTATAAATTACCAATGACGAATTAGGGGCTTTTTTATGAAGAGGTTATTAAATAAACTTCCCATAAAAGAGCCCCTAATTCGTCATTCGTAATTCCGTAATTTGTAATTTTATATTATGACAATAAGAACCATCACACCCGCCGACGACCCGACACTAGCCAACATTATCCGGACCTCCCTTGCAGAATTCGGGATGGACATACCCGGGACCGTTTATACTGATCCTACCACCGACCACCTGTCGGTCATCTACGATAAACCACGGGCCACTTATTTTGTAGCAGAAGAAAACGGAATTATCCTCGGCGGCGCCGGCATCCATCCACTGGATGGCGGAGAAGCCCATATCTGCGAACTACAGAAGATGTACCTCGTTCCCGCAGCCAGAGGTAAAGGCCTCGCCGGCAAACTGATCACCATGAGCCTCGAATACGCCAAAGCCAACGGTTACACCCACTGTTATCTCGAAACAGATCCCCGGCTGGCCAGAGCAAGGCAGGTATACGAGCAATTCGGGTTCAGGTACCTGACAGGCCCCATGGGAAACACCGGTCATTTTGGCTGTGACAGCTGGATGCTGAAGGATTTATAGGATTCCACGTTCCGTTGTTTTTTATGCACTGATTAAATCCGGCATATTTCTTGGTATGAGGGGCGAAGCAAAAATTCATATCATGAAAAAACTTATTCTGTCTGGTATACTCGCCATTGGTACTGTACTGGCAGTAAAAGCACAAACTGTAAAATTTGGTGTTAAAGGTGGTCTTAACCTGGCTAAAATCACCAACGAAAGCTCCGCTAAAACCCGTGCCTCTTTCTATGCCGGCGGTCTGGTCAACATCGCGTTGGATGAAAACTGGGCTATCCAGCCGGAACTACTCTATTCCGGACAGGGAGCCAAGCTGAAATCCAGTTACCTCGGTGGCCTCATCACTACTGAAGGCACCCTGAAAACAGATTACATCAATATCCCGGTAATGGTGCAGTATTCCATTGTTCCTGCCTTCTACCTCGAAGCAGGTCCGCAACTGGGCATCCTCGCCGGTGCTAAAGTGAAAGGTGGTAGCGTGTCTGTAGATGTAAAAGATCAGATGAAAACAGTCGATTTTGGCATCGGCGTAGGTTTCGGTTACAAGTTTGATATGGGCCTGGGCGTGTCCGGCCGTTACAACTTTGGCCTGACCAACATCTATGACGCTGATAAAGTTACCAATAAAAACTCCGTAGCACAGATCGGCCTGTTCTACATGTTCTAATTACGAATTACGAGTTACGAATTACGAATTAAGGGCTTCCTTATGGAGAGGTTATTAAATAAACTTCCCATAACGAAGCCCTTAATTCGTAATTCGTAACTCGTAATTCGTAATTCAACTATCTTTGCTCCTCGCATTAATCATTTTCAGCATGAGTGTTGTACAATCAATCAGAACGGCTGCAGTAGCCGCCATTAAATCACTTTATAACCAGGACATCGCATTGGCCGACGTTTCGATCAATGTTACCAAGCCTGAGTTTCAGGGTGAGTATACCATTGTTGTTTTCCCATTCACCAAATTCAGCCGACAAAAACCCGACGATACCGCTCAAAATATCGGTACCTGGCTCACAGCCAACCATCCCGAACTGATCGCTGGTTTTAACGTGGTAAAAGGCTTTCTTAACCTGGACATCAACCAGGACTACTGGACTGCTTTCCTGCAAGAGAACTATAACAACGAAAACGTCGGTATACAGCCTTCCAATGGCAAAAAAATCATGGTGGAGTACTCCTCCCCCAATACCAACAAACCGTTGCACCTCGGGCACCTGCGTAACAACTTCCTGGGTTATTCCATCGCAGAAATCCTGAAGGCCAACGGGTACGAGGTCATTAAAACTAACCTCGTCAACGACCGTGGTATTCACATCTGTAAATCCATGCTCGCCTGGCAGATGTTTGCACATGGCGACACGCCGGAATCCACCGGGATCAAAGGCGACCATCTCGTGGGCGACTACTACGTGAAATTTGAAAGCGTCGTAAAAGAACAGGCCGAACCTATCATCGACCGGGTACTGGAAAACGATTTTCAGGACTTTGAAGGCGCTGAGGTGGAGAAACTCACCAAGTTGGTAACCGCCCTGCACAAGCCGGAAGTAAAAGCCGATAAAGATAAAACCGATAAAATTATGGGCGACATCAAAGAGATGTCCCGTAATAAAACGGAAATCATGCAGCAGGCTAAAATCATGCTGCAACAATGGGAAGCCGGCAACCCGGAAGTACGCCACCTGTGGGCCACCATGAACGGATGGGTATACGAAGGCTTTGCCAAAACCTACAAACGCCTCGGTATCGACTTCGACAAAACCTACTACGAAAGCAATACCTACCTGCTGGGTAAAGATCTCGTTGAAAACGGGCTGCAAAAAGGTGTGTTGTTTAAAAAAGAGGATAACTCCGTATGGATAGACCTCACCGCTGACGGGCTGGACGAAAAACTACTGCTCCGTGGTGACGGCACCTCCGTATACATCACACAGGACCTGGGCACCGCCCGGTTGAAATACGACGACTACCAGATGGAACAAAGCATCCACGTAGTGGCCGACGAACAGAACTACCATTTCAAAGTGTTGCAACTGATCCTGTCCAAACTCGGCGATCCTTCCGCCCCCGGCATTTACCATCTCAGCTATGGCATGGTGGAATTGCCTCATGGCCGGATGAAGAGCCGGGAAGGCACCGTAGTGGATGCAGATGACATCACCGAAGAAATGGTGAATACCGCTAAAGAAGCCACAGAAAAGGCCCTGCAGAAACATACCGATATCACGGAAGCTGAATTGCATGAACTGTATGAAACCATTGGCCTGGGTGGTATGAAATTCTTCCTGCTGCGCGTAGATCCTAAGAAAAAAATGATCTTCAATCCGGAAGAATCCATCGATCTGCATGGCTTTACCGGGCCGTTTATCCAGTATGCGCATGCCCGTATCAAATCTATCCTGAGAGATGTGGGACCTGTGGAAGGACTTGAAAATTTCCGTTACAACGGCGAACTGCTGCCGCTGGAAAAAGAACTGATTGTGCTCAACGAACAGTTCTCCGGCACCGTAGCGGAGGCGCACCGCGAAATGAGTCCGTCTGTTATCGCTAACTATGTATTCCTGTTGGCACAGACATTCAACTCCTTCTATGCCGCAAAAGTAGAGGGCGTATATACCTATTCCGTACTGCGTGAAGAAAACGAAGACAAGAAAAAATTAAGACTGCAACTGATCACCCTTACTGCACGTACCCTTCGTCAGGGTATGAAGCTGCTGGGTATCAATGTACCGGAGCGTATGTAATCACGCAAAGGCGCAAAGCAGCAAAGAAAACAAAGGAGCGGAGACCAAATTTGATCTCCGCTCCTTTGTTTTCTTATACAATCTTAAAAAATCTTTGCGCTCTTTGCTGCTTTGCGTCTTTGCGTGAAAAAAAGAAACGCTGCGGTCCTCGCGGGCCGCAGCGTTAGCAGCTTACGGCCGCCGTGGCCGAAACTGCCGAAGAAAATACCACAGCTAGCAGCAACGAAAAAGGAGCTTGCCAATCCTTGATGCGTTGTTTTTAATCCTTCCTCACTGTGGCAAATAAGGTATGTCTGATATTATCTGATGGTGCCGGTAGCCGTGGCTTTATCACAAAGTGCGATGCCTTTTTCCATCTCACCCTTACCCATATACGACTTTCCGAGCATAAACATAGCAAAAGCATTGGTGGGTTGCAAGTGTAACAGCTTTTCCCACTGAGAAATAGCGGCTTCAAAATCGCCTTTACCATAAAACGCCTGGGCGAGATTAAAGCCCACCTGTTCATCATCCGGCTGTAGTTCCTGTGCTTTTAACAGACAGGCGATGCCTTTCTCTGTCTCTTCCAACTGCAACCACGCCGCGCCGGTATTGAACAGAAACACGGCGTCCTGTCTGCATCCCAGCGCTGCTGCTTTTTCAAAAGCCTGCACCGCTTTTGCCGGTTCAGTCACGTTAAACCACATCATGCCCAGTTCGTACCAGGCAGCAATGTGCGTGCTGTCCAACAACAGGTCTTCCTGATAATAGTGTATGCTTTCCCGGTAGTTGCCCAGCTGTGCATACAATTGTGCCAGCTGATAAGGCACCATTTTATTGCCCGGTTCTTCCTGCAGGGCCTGTTGCAGCGCTTCCAGCGCGTTTTCGTATTGACGCAGATAGTAATAACTCAGTCCTATCTGCCGGCTCATATTGGCTGCTCCGAGCTGCTGCGCTTTACGGCAACAGAACAGGGCGTCCGCGTATGATTTTCTCTCAAAGTAAATATCTCCCAGGGCACTATAGGCAGCAGTAAAAGCACTATCCGCCTTAATGGCGGCAGCAAAACGCTCACGGGCCGCTTCGTGCTGACCGGATTTTCTGAAGGCAATACCCTCGCGGTAAAGATCACGGGCTTTGTCGTACCATTTGTTTAATGGTACAGCGGTGACGGTATGGATGGCCATGTTGAGTATCACAACAGGCAAACATAGGATAAGGCGAAAGGTCATCATGTGTAGGCTTCCCTACAAAGATAATATTATTTAAATATTTATATATATTATTATTCAGATGATAATAATTTAACTTTCAACCAGTTGGACTATTTTTCTGTCATATCGGAAGCAGAGAACCCTAAAGGCAGCAGGTCATTGGCCTTGCTGATCACGTACACTTTTCCGCTCAGGCCCCCCAGGATAAGGCGTATCGGGCTTTCCTGACGCAGCTCATATTCGGCCAGCGTCTGACGACAAACACCACAGGGCGAAATAGGATGATCACTGTCGCCATGCATGTTGTTATAACTAACGGCAATGGTATCTACCGGTACATCCGGATAAGCGGAGGAGGCGGCAGACAGTGCCACTCTTTCAGCACACAGGCCGGCGGGGAAAGCGGCATTTTCCTGGTTGGAACCAGCCACAATCTCTCCGTTGACCAGCCGTATCACCGCACCCACCTGAAAATGGGAGTAAGGCGCATACGCATGGCGGGTTACATCACGGGCCTCTTTCAGCAACCATGCGTCCCTGTCATCCAGACCGGTAATATCATTATATACCCAAAATTCGAATTGTTGCAATTGTTTCTCCATAAAAAAAGTGTGAAGTTGTTACGTATAGCCTTTACCGGGATACACCTGCAAGTTGGGGCTGTAAAGGGGTAAAGACAACTACGGACCGGCAATATGCCAGTCCGTAATTTACTTTAAAAAATATTTTCAGCCAGTGCTTATTTGATGCCTCTGAACAGGCGGCTCCAGCGGATGCCATTTTCACCATAGCTCATCCAGATCAGCCATGCCTTACCTACCACGTGATCTTCCGGAACAAAGCCCCAGAAGCGGGAATCGAGGGAATTGTTGCGGTTGTCCCCCATCATCCAGTAATAGTTCATTTTGAAAGTGTAAGAATCCGCAGGCTGACCGTTGATGAAGATCTTACCCTCTTTCTGCTCCAGCGTATTGCCCTCGTACACGCGGATGGCGCGGTCATAGATAGCAATATTGTTGTCGTCCAGTTTTATGGTAGCACCTTTCTTCGGGATATACAGTGGGCCGAAATTCTCCTCTGTCCATTTGAAATGTGCCGTATCATGCGGGAATACCATGCTATAGTTAAAATCAACATAGTTGGATTCTTCGTACACACTGATATTTTTCACGATCGGGAATTGTTTCAGCGCGGCTACGTTGTCAGGTGTAAGGTTGTACACGTACTTGTTGTTGTCGAACGTATATTCCGGACCAACAATGCCCAATTCATCCAGACGGCTGGCATTGAGCTGATCGCCGGTCGTTTCCACGATATATTTATGCTGGCTGCCGGGAGGTACAGGGGCCGGCTGGCCATTCACATATACTACGCCGTGTACGATTTTGAGTGTGTCACCGGCTTCTGCCATGCAGCGTTTGATATAGTTTTCCCTTTTATCTACCGGGCGATGAATGATCTCATAGGAATTGTTGACTGCCTGCCAGCCGTTCTGTCTTACCATGTTGTAATAACTCGGGTCAGCTGCACCGATAGCCACTGTATCTCCTTCCGGGAAGTTAAACACCACCACATCATATCGTTTGATATCGGAGAAACCCGGAAGACGTTTGTATTTCCATTTGATGGCTTCAGAGTAAGCTTTGGTAGATTTGGTGAACGGCATGGTGTGATGCACAAAAGGCATGGCCAGCGGCGTCATTGGAATCCGGGGCCCGTAGCTGATCTTGCTTACGAAGAGGAAGTCGTTTACCAGCAAGGTCTTTTCCATGGAAGGTGTAGGAATGGTATAGGCCTCAAAAATAAAAGTGCGGATAAGCGTGGCTGCTATGATAGCAAAGATACCAGCGTCTAACCATTCTCTCGCCGTAGATTTCTTTTTCTTTGGCTGACCTTCTTTATTTTTTTTCCAAAATGCCAGATTCATTCAAGTACGCTTATTAGATGCTTAAAAAGGCAAATATAATATTCTGTTGTTAGTGAGTAGCTTTTCCCGAAGAAAAGTTTTCTTAAAAATAGCTTAAATAGGCACGCAAAGGCGCAAAGCAGCAAAGACGCAAAGATTATTTTTTTAAGAGTTATAAGAAAGCCAGGGAACGGAGATCAAATTTGATCCCCTTTCCCTGGCTTTCTCTGCTCGCTTTTATATAGTCTTTGCGTCTTTGCTGCTTTGCGCCTTTGCGTGAACTACCCCAGCATGGCTTCGCCCAGGATGCGGTTAACTTCCGTTGCCCGGTTGAGAACCATAAAGTGGCCGCCATCGGGAATAACGTGCGTGGGCTTCACAAAGCGGATGGGGAAGGGCATGTCTTTACCTCCATGGATGTGTACCAGGTTGGGGGGCACCGTATCGTTTTCCCAGTGCAGGATAGCGTTAACAGCCCACCGGGTGTAGGTAAAGTCGCTTTTAGTCAGGTATTCCTTTACCAGTTGTCCTTCTTCCCTGCTTTCGATATTGAGGAACTTCTTTACTACCATGCCTCTTTGCCGGTAGATGATGGCATCGGGCAACTGATGCAGCCGGAGCTTGCGTACCCAGTTGTAATATGGCGGCTTTTCGGTCGTCTGTTTAATGCTGGACACCAGGATATTCTGTGCGACAGGTCGCACCTTGGCTATCTCCAGGCTCATGATACCGCCGAAAGACACGCCCATTAAAGAAATGGGCCCATCGGCGGTGATACCGCCCGCCATACGGGTGGCATAACTGCTGATGGGCTCATTGGGCAGCGGGTCTATCCATTTCAGGTGGTGTATATCATAGCCGGCCGGGAAACGCAGGTTGTTGAAGATGCGTTCATCGGCACCCAGGCCACTAATAAGATACAGCTGTCTGGACATATCATTTTCAGATTCAGGAACCTGCTTTTTTTCTTTCACGGGAAGGCACTACAAAGTCCTCCACATCCTCTGTGGTAATGGTTTTCCCGGAGAGGATCACCAGTCTTTCCACCACGTTGCGCAGTTCGCGGATGTTACCGGACCAGTTGTGGTTTTGCAGTGCTTTCATGGCTTCTTTATCAATGCCTTTGCGGGCGATGCCATACTCGTTGCATACCGCGTCGAGGAAGTTATCTACCAGTAGTGGCACATCATCGCGGCGGTCGTTGAGGGACGCCACGTGGATGAGGATAACGCTCAGGCGGTGATAGAGGTCGAGGCGGAAGTTTTTGTCTTCCACTTCTTTGAGGAGGTCTTTATTGGTAGCGGCCACCACGCGTACGTCCACACTGATTTCTTTGTCGCCGCCCACGCGGGTGATTTTGCCTTCCTGCAGGGCACGGAGCACTTTAGCCTGTGCGCTGAGGCTCATATCGCCGATTTCGTCAAGGAAAAGGGTGCCACCGCTGGCTTGTTCAAATTTACCGATCCGTTGTTTCACCGCGGAGGTAAAAGAGCCTTTTTCATGTCCAAAAAGTTCGCTTTCTATCAGTTCGCTGGGGATAGCGGCGCAGTTAACTTCCACCATGGGGCCGGAGGCGCGGTTGCTGCGTTCGTGGAGCCAGCGGGCCACCAGTTCCTTCCCTACCCCGTTTTCGCCGGTGATCAGTACGCGGGCATCCGTAGGTGCCACTTTCTCGATCGTTTCCCGGATTTTCAGGATGGGAGCAGAAGAACCGATCATTTCCGGTACTTTGTTGACCTTGCGGCGCAGGGTCTTCGTTTCCGTCACCAGCTTGGTTTTATCCATCGCGTTGCGCAGGGTAATCAGCAGGCGGTTCAGGTCTGGTGGTTTGGAGATATAGTCATACGCACCTTTTTTCACAGCGTCAACGGCGGTATCGATGTTACCGTGGCCGGATACCATGATGATGGGCACGTCCTGGTTGATTTCCCGGGCTTTTTCCAGAAATTCCAGGCCATCCATTTTAGGCATTTTGATATCACACAATACAGCATCGTATTGTTTTGCCTGGAACATTTTAAATCCTTCCAAGCCATCCGCCGCCTCTTCTACCTTATAGCCTTCATAACTCAGAATTTCAGTGAGTGTTTTACGGATGCTTTTTTCGTCGTCAATAATTAAAATGTTAGCCATAGCGAATGTTGAGATTTATAATACCGGTATAGTCCGGTAGTAATCAGCGCCAAAAATAAAGGAGATTTGCCTATTTTTTCACTTTGTTATTTGGTTATTTGGATATTGTGCTGAAGAATCATTGCACTGAATATACGTAAATTAACTAATGACCATCTCCGCTCTGTGTAAATAACCAAATATCAAAATATCTAAATGAAAAGTCTACTAACTTTACAGGGAATATGAGTAATTTTAAATACAAACGAATATAGATCTGTAATTCCTCCGCATATGAGCGACTTTTTGGAAGAACTGAAGCGAAGACACCAATTGGCTGCCGCAAATGCTTATCCCGCCACGAGTGTTGTAAGTGATTTTGCCAATAGTCTGATTAATTGGTTATTCCCCGAACACACCGGTCAGGTGATGGCCGATCCCGTACTATTGAAAGAGTACGGACGCAAGCTGGAGAAACAGCTGGAGACATTGCTGCTGCCCATGCAGCATCAGTTGCCCGAAGAAGCAGGCCATATCAGCCGGGATTTCATGAGCAGGGTACCGCTGATATATGATGAGTTGACCAAAGACGCGAACGCCATTTTTCAGGGCGATCCGGCGGCCACTTGTCTGTATGAGGTGATCCGTGCCTATCCCGGGTTTTATGCCATTGCCTTTTACCGTATGGCGCATGCCTTGTATGAACTGAAAATACCACTGCTGCCCAGGATGATCACGGAGCTGGCGCATGCCCGCACCGGTATTGATATCCATCCCGGAGCGGTGATTGCGCCGTTCTTCTGTATAGACCATGGTACCGGTATTGTTATCGGGGAAACCACCGTCATTGGTCAGCATGTAAAGCTATACCAGGGCGTAACCCTGGGTGCGTTGAGCATCGAAAAAACGATGGCGCGCAGCAAGCGGCACCCTACCATTGAAGATCATGTGGTGATTTATGCCGGCGCCACCATTTTGGGCGGCGATACGATCATCGGCCACCACAGCGTCATTGGCGGCAACGTATGGCTGATACGGAGCATCGAGCCTTTTTCCCGTATCTATTACAAAGCAGAACACAAATACCTGGAGAGCAATCACGAATAATAACCGATTATGGCGACAATACTGGACCTCGTTGGCAATACGCCAATGGTGGAATTACAACGGATCCCGGAGAACCCGGATGTTAAAATCTATGCTAAACTGGAAGGTACCAATCCCGGCGGAAGTGTGAAGGACAGGGCTGCCTATGGTATGATCAAAGGAGCGCTGGACAGGGGCGAAATACGCAAAGGCACCCGCCTGATAGAAGCCACCAGCGGCAATACGGGCATTGCCCTGGCGATGATCGCCAATTTATTTGGCATCGAGATAGACCTGGTGATGCCTGCCGACTCCACCCTGGAGCGGGTACAAACCATGCAGGCCTATGGCGCCAAAGTGGTGCTGGAAGAGTCAATGGAGGCGTCTATCGACTACGCCAATGCGCAGGTGGCCAAAGGCGGCTATGTGATGCTGAATCAGTTTGCCAATCCCGATAACTATGGGATGCACTATAAAACGACCGGCCCCGAAATCTGGCGGGACACGGCCGGCAAGGTCACGCACTTTGTGAGCGCCATGGGCACTACGGGCACTATTATGGGCGTATCACGGTTCCTGAAGGAGCAGAACCCGGCGGTACAGATTGTGGGCTGTCAGCCTACCGACGGCTCCAAAATACCGGGTATCCGCAAATGGCCGGAGGCTTATCTCCCTAAAATATTCGAAAAATCGCGGGTAGATGTGACCATGGAGATCGATGAAAAAGAGGCCCGGGAGATGACCAAAAGGCTGGCGAAAGAAGAGGCCATTTTCTGCGGCATGAGCAGCGGTGGCGCTATGGCAGCAGCCTTGCGGCTTTCACGGGAACTGACCAGCGGCGTGATCGTGGGCATTATCTGCGATCGGGGCGACCGGTACCTGTCGAGCGACTTGTTTGCCTGATTCAGGAATTTTGGGATTTACGGATTTACGAATTTTGGGATTTATAAAAAGCGAAGACCTGAGCAATATAGGTCGCTCAGGTCTTCGCTTTTATAAATTCGTAAATCCGTAAATTTCTAAATCCGTAAATCCCCGGTTATTTCTTCATGTACATTACTTCTTTCACCAGTTTCACAGTGCGTTCTACATCCGGCATGTACAGTTTCACCAGGTTGGGTGCGTAGTGCATCGGAGCGTCAGGCGCAGTGATACGACGGATGGGAGCGTCCAGGTAGTCGAAACCTTCTTTCTGAATGCGGTAAGCGATTTCAGAAGATACGCTGGAGAATGGCCATTGTTCTTCCACGATCACCAGGCGATTGGTTTTCTTCACAGACTCGAGGATGGTGAACCAGTCCAGCGGACGGATGGTGCGCAGGTCGATCACCTCTGCTTCGATACCTTCCTTAGCCAGTTCTTCCGCAGCGCCGAGGGCCACTTTCATCATTTTATTGAAAGAAACGATGGTCACGTCTTTACCGGCACGTTTGATATCGGCTTTACCGATAGGGATGATGTACTCTTCTTCCGGTACTTCACCCATATCACCGTACATCACTTCACTTTCCATGAAAACAACCGGATCGTCATCGCGGATAGCCGCTTTGAGCAAACCTTTCGCGTCGTATGGATTGGAAACGGAGATCACTTTCAGGCCGGGGATGTTAGCATAGTAGCTTTCGAAAGCAGTAGAGTGCTGAGCGCCCAGCTGACCGGCAGAACCGTTAGGTCCGCGGAAAACGATCGGACAACCAACCTGGCCACCACTCATGGCGAGCATTTTGGAAGCCGTATTCAGGATCTGGTCTAAAGCCAGTGTTGCGAAGTTCCAGGTCATAAATTCCACTACCGGGCGAAGGCCGTTCTGCGCAGCACCAACGCCAATGGCAGCAAATCCAAGTTCAGCGATCGGCGTGTCAATCACACGTTTTGGACCAAACTCATCGAGCATTCCCTGGCTCACTTTATAAGCACCATTGTATTCGGCTACTTCCTCCCCCATCAGTAATACCCGTTCATCACGGCGAAATTCCTCCTGCAGGGCTTCTCTTAAGGCTTGTCTGAAAGCTATCTGACGCATGCTATTCTTAATAAAGTTTGAAAGTTTAAGTGCCTGATTGTCGTAAGGCAGGGCAAAAATATTGTTTGTTGACGAAAAAGCAAAGGATTAATAATTAATATGACAACCCTGCTATAATATTTAGTTATTTTATTATTTTTATATTTGATTATTTTAACATGTGAATTGAGTGGGTTTCAGGGAGGTGCAACAGGGCCTTCATGTCATGCAATATCAAAATTTCCCAATCATCAAATCAACAAATAATGGTTACACTGACCATCCTTACTATCTGTTTTCTCACAGCGATATCCTGCAGGATCAAAAAAGTAAAATCACCCATAGCGCTGGCCCTTACCTGGTACGTTCATCTTATTTTCCTGTTCTTTTCAGTGATTTGCCTGTTGTTGATGATCAACGGATACGGGTTTAAAGGAACCCAGACGGAAAGAGTATTCTTTACGCTCTACGCCGGCAGTGGCATGGTCCTCTTTGGCCTGAGCAAACCCGACACCGATGCCCGGTATGCTTACCTGACAGTACTGTTCGGCTTTCCGTTTGTATTGCTGTTTGGACTGATCATACCTCCCCTGCGCATCCTGACATTGGTGGCAACACTCACCCTACTGTCTGACAGCGACTTTCGCCGGTACACCATTGATGATGACCACGCCCTGCAAAGTAAAACCAGTGGAATTCTGTCGATCGCCCCGACCTACAGCCTGATCACCGATAAATACTGGTTGTTTGAAGAAATTACGCCCGACGTGATTAAACCCCAACAGGCAATAGGCAACCTGCGGCTGAAGAAGAAAGGAGTTGACAGTGTATTGGTACAATGGGGTTATGGCAAAATGCGAAAAGATACGCTGCTGGCGCTGGAATAAATTTATCATTTTAGTTATTTGATCATTTTGATATTGTGCTGTTTCGAAAAAACGCTTTCAATATCAAAATGATCAAATAACTAAATGACCAGGTGTTATGCTTTTTCTATGATCATTGCGCTGGCGCCGCCACCACCGTTACAGATGGCAGCCAGGCCATAGCGGGCATTATTTTCATGCAGGATGGAATTAAGCGTTACCACGATTCTGGCACCGCTGCAACCGATCGGGTGGCCCATGGCTACAGCACCGCCCCACACGTTCACTTTGTCCAGCGGCATGTTCAGGTCTTTGGCATTGGCAATGGGCACGCAGGAAAACGCTTCGTTCACCTCTGCAAAATCCATATCCGTGATTTTCAGGTTGGCCTTGGCCAATGCTTTTTCAGCCGCTTTCACAGGAGTGGTGGTAAACCATTCCGGCGCCTGATTAGCATCTGCAAAGCTGATAATTTTAGCCAGTGGCTTCAGTCCCAGCTCTTTCAGTTTCTCTCCGCTCACCAGTACCACCGCAGCTGCACCATCATTGATATTAGAGGCATTAGCGGCAGTAATGGTACCATCTTTCTGGAAAGTAGGTTTCAGGGTAGGCACCTTTTCCAGGATCACCTTTTTATAATCTTCGTCTTCTGATACGGTCACCACTGTTTTGCCAGGTATTTCCACCGGCACCACTTCTTTTTTGAAGTAGCCTTTTTCCCAGGCCACTGCCGCACGGCGGTAGCTTTCAATGGCATAAGCGTCCTGATCTTCCCGGGTAATCTTGTATTCAGCGGCGCAAAGCTCCGCTGCATTGCCCATGTGGAAATCTTTGTAAGGGTCCCAGAGGCCGTCGCGGATGATACCGTCGATCACGGCACCGGCACCGAGCTTATAACCGGTACGGGCTTTATCCAGATAATAAGGGACGCCGCTCATGTTTTCCATGCCGCCTGCTACCACGATATCGTTATCGCCCAGCAGGATGCTCTGCGCCCCCATCATGATGGCTTTCATACCGGAAGCACAAACCTTGTTGACACCCGTGCAGGGCACTGTATTCGGCAAACCGGCACCCAGACTGGCCTGTGTGGCAGGCGCCTGTCCCAGGTTGGCACTGATCACATTACCCATGTATACTTCATTCACTTTGGCGGCATCTACTCCCGCCTGCTCCAGTGCAGCTTTAATAACGGTAGAACCCAGCTTTACGGCCGAAACGCCGGACAGTGTGCCGTTAAAACCACCAATAGGCGTACGGACTGCGGCTACTATAAAAACTTCTTTCATCTGTTTATTAAGATTGTTTGGCTTGTTTGGATAATCTACCAAATATAAGGAAAGCTGATTTGGAAAAAACAGCAGGCGAATAACGAATTTTGAGCGAAAAACAGCAAATGGTGAAAGCTGTTTAATGTATCGCCCGGGATTCGTTATCCGCCTGCTTTAAATACCTGTTTTTATTGATTTTATTGAATACTTATCCGTACCGGTTTTGTTTTTCTTTGCCGCCCTCAGGGGCGCGACACAGGCTACATAAGGTCCCGGTGCCGTGAATTATATATATTTTAAACAGGAATGATCATTTCCTGCCATTTGATAAGCTGGCATATTCCCGCTCCGGAGAAATTACCGTATGTTTGCAGTTGCATTGATCAAACCGTGATATCTCAACAATCCATACAACAAATCCTCGGCCGCATTGATATTGTGGAGATTGTGGGTTCTTTCGTGAAACTGAAAAAAAGAGGCGCCAATTACATGGGCCTTTGTCCGTTCCACAATGAGAAATCCCCTTCTTTCACCGTGTCTCCCAGCAAGGAGATCTACAAATGCTTTGGCTGTGGCAAAAGTGGCAACGCCATCAGCTTTGTCATGGAGCATGAGAAGTACTCCTACGTGGAAGCCATTAAATGGCTGGCGCAGAAGTACCAGGTTGAGATTGAAGAAACCGAGGTGAGCCCCGAGCTGCGGCAGCATCAGCTGATGTCCGACAGCCTGTTTATTATCAACGGTTTTGCCCGGGAGTATTTCACCGACACCCTGTTTAATACGGACGAAGGGCAGAATGTAGGGTTAAGTTATTTTGAAGAACGTGGTTTCACCGAGGAAACCGTCCGCAAATTCCAGCTGGGCTACTGTCTCAACCAACGGGACACCTTTGCCCAGACGGCATTGTCCAAAGGTTATAACCTGGAGTATCTTCAGAAAACGGGGCTGGTCACCATTCGTAACGAGCAACCGGCGGATAACTACCGCGGCAGGGTGATCTTCCCGATACATAACCAGTCGGGTAAAATCCTGGGCTTCGGCGCCCGTATCCTCGTCAAGTCCGACCGGGCCCCCAAGTACATCAACTCCCCCGAGAACGAAATTTACGTCAAGAGCCGGGTGCTGTATGGTACCTATTTCGCGCGGCATGCCATCGACAAGCTCAATGAATGCCTGCTGGTGGAAGGTTATACCGACGTGATCTCCCTGCACCAGGCAGGCGTGGAAAACGTGGTGGCTTCCAGTGGTACCTCCCTTACGCAGGACCAGCTGCGGCTCATTAAAAAATATACCAACAACCTCACCATCATCTATGATGGCGACAGTGCCGGTATCAAAGCAGCGCTGCGCGGCCTCGATATGGCCGTGGAAGAAAGCCTCAACGTAAAACTGGTACTGCTGCCCGACAAAGAAGACCCGGACAGTTATGTACAGCGCATCGGCGCCGCTGCTTTCCGCACGTTCATTGAGGACAACAAGCAGGACTTCGTGCTGTTTAAACTGCAGCTGAGCATGCAGGAGGCCGGCAACGACAGTAATAAAAAATCACAGCTGGTGAATGAGATCGCGGAAACTATTTCCAAGATCGATAAAGCCGAAGATTTTACCCGGCAGCAGGACTATATCCGTCAATGCAGCCAGTTGCTCAAAATCGACGAGCAGGGACTTGTGGCGCTGGTCAACAAGTTCATCCGGGAGAGGCTGGTCAAACGCGAGCAAGCCATCGCCCGCAATGCCCCATCGCCGGCAGAGCAGGACGACGCACTGAGCGAAGAGGCCATTGCCGCCATGGAAGCCGCCGAAACCGGTGTGTCCATTTCATCGTTGCTCAACAAGGATGAAAAGCAGGAGAAGGAGCTGGTGAAGATATTGCTGCGTTTTGGCGACAAGCCTTTCAGCGAAGAAGAAAACAACACCGTAGCCGATTATATTTTCCATCTCCCCTATGATTTTGAATCGCTGGCCGACAGTGAGATGGTGAAACGTATTCTCCGGGAATACAAAGCATTGTATGATGAAGGCAGCCTGCCGGATAAAAAATGGTTCCTGTATCACCAGGACCCGGACATGAGCAAATACACCGCGCTGATACTGGAAGACAAAGAAGCCGATTTAAGTGTTAACTGGAAGGAGCGGTTCGAGATTGATACCGTTTATGGCGACAATGCCTATCTGAAAGACACCATATCTACTACCAACTATCTTATTCTCCGGAAGATCAAAAAGCTGATCACGGAAAATCAGGAAGAAGCGGAGAAAGCCACTGACATGGAGCAGGTGATGCGCTGCCTCGAGATGCAGGTACACCTGAAGGCCCTGGAAAAGGAGCTTACCCAGGGCCTCGGTACCGTTATTTTCAAATAGATTTTACTGCTTGCGTTCCCATACCTGGAAGGAGAAAGGATATTCGTTCTTTTCGTCTGCCTCGTGGCGTTCGTCGCTTACGAGCGTCCATTCGTTACCGTGTATGGCAGGGAAAAAAGCGTCTCCCGGCACGACTGCGTATACCCGTGTGAGGTAGATACGATCTATCAGGTGCCAGGCCTGTTCAAATATCTGGGAGCCGCCGGTAACAAAGAGCTCGTCACCGTCGAATGTTTTTGCTTTGGCAATGGCCTCTTCGATGGAAGCCACTACATACGCGCCCTCCGGCTGGAAATCCGTTTGCCGCGTGATGACGATGTTAGGCCTTCCGGGCAGCGGTTTTCCAAGCGAATCAAACGTTTTTCTTCCCATGACAATGGGTTTGCCCAGCGTCGTACTTTTAAAGTACTTCAGGTCAGTAGACAGGCGCCAGGGCAATTGATTGTTGATGCCGATCACATTATTTTCTGATGCGGCCACTATAATGGATACCCTCATATCAGATGGCTACGGGTGCTTTAATAGCAGGATGGAACTGATAATCTACCAGTTCGAAGTCTTCATATTTAAATGCGAACAGGTCTTTCACGTCCGGGTTTATTTTCATCACCGGCAGCGGGAAAGGTGTTCTGGTCAGCTGCAGCTGCGCTTGTTCCATGTGGTTGCTGTACAGGTGTACATCTCCGAAGGTATGGATAAAGTCACCCGCCTCGAGGTCGCACACCTGCGCCATCATCATGGTAAGCAGCGCATAGGAGGCAATATTAAACGGCACACCGAGGAATACGTCGGCGCTGCGCTGGTAGAGCTGACAGCTGAGTTTACCCCTGGTTTCTCCTTTGGCAGCGTCGGGAGGCGTTACATAAAACTGGAACAGGCAGTGGCAGGGGCTGAGCGCCATTTTAGGCAGGTCGCCCACGTTCCAGGCATTGACGATAATACGGCGGGAGTCCGGGTTCTTTTTGATGGTATCCACCGCGATGGTGATCTGATCGATCACATCACCGGAGGTAGTTTCCCAGCTGCGCCACTGTTTACCGTATACGGGGCCCAGATCGCCGTTAGCGTCCGCCCATTCATCCCATATGCTCACGTTATGTTCTTTCAGCCAGGCGATATTGGTATCTCCTTTCAGAAACCATAGCAGTTCATATATAATGGACTTCAGGTGTAATTTTTTCGTAGTCACCAACGGAAATCCTTTGCTGAGGTCGAACCTCATCTGATAACCAAAACAGCTGGTGGTACCGGTACCGGTGCGGTCAGTTTTAACGGCGCCTTCCTTGATAATATGTTGTAATAAAGTGAGATATTGTTCCATAATCAGGCGGCAAGTTACGAGAAAAATATAACCTAAATAAGTCAAACAAAAAAAGTGAAAGTCAGCCTGATTTTTCGTAAACTGACATTCAAAATAGCCAGAAGTTACAACAACAGCATTAGACGACTACGAAGACCACTGCCGGAAGGTGCGCCCTGATATTGAAAAGCCTGATACTTGCCAGTACGGTAGCAGAAGATAAGATAGATTCAACCAAAACCGAAACCAAAATCGAACTCAAACGTCATAATTCCCCGTTCACCAAAATCTTAATTACGCTATCGTGATTATGCCACCATCATTTTAATCTAAACCAATTTCGTGCTATGCTTCTACCAAAATCCGGCATGCTGGTGCTGCTTTGCTTATGCAGTACGCTTGCCTTATTTGCGCAACAAAACATTTCGGGCAGGATCAAGGATGCCACCCATGGCAATGCCATCCCGGGCGCCACAGTACGCGTGCCCAACAGTAACAAGGGAACCATAACGGACATGGACGGCAAATATACGATCAGTATACCGGCAACGGTGTCCAAACTGATCGTTAGTTATACCGGCTACAAAACACAGACCGTAGCCATCCCTCCCGGCGCTACCACCCTGAATATCACACTGGAAGAGGATTTCGCCCGACTGGACGAGATCGTGGTGACGGGTCTGGCGACCAATATCAAACGTAGTAATCTGGCCAATGCCGTAGCCACTATTTCGGGCAAGGAACTGAATGGCGTAGCACCGGCCCAGACTTTCGACGCCGCCCTCAGCGGCAAGGTGCCCGGCGCACTGATCACCGCCAACTCCGGCGCTCCCGGTGGCGGCATTTCCGTGAAACTGCGTGGTATCACCTCCGTGTTCGGCAACTCACAGCCATTGTATGTGGTAGATGGTGTTTTCTTTAACAACAGCAGTATCCCCGCCGGCCTGAACGATGTTACCGGCGCCGCTACTTCCGGCAACCCCAACAACCAGGACAACCCGTCGAGCCGTATCGCTGATCTCAACCCGGAAGATATTGAGAACATAGAAGTGCTCAAAGGTGCTTCCGCCGCGGCCATGTATGGCGCCAAAGCAGCAGCAGGCGTTATCGTGATCACCACTAAAAAAGGTAAAGCCGGTAAAACCAGGGTGACTTTCAACCAGGAAGTGGGCTTTGCGAAAGTGCGTCACCTCGTAGGCGTACGGCAATTTACCGCCGAAACAGCCGCCGATCTGGGAGGCAGCGCCAGCAGCACCGATCCGGATGTGATCGCTGCCCGCGCCGCGATGAAAGCACAATTTGAAGCTGCCAAGGCTGCCGGTAAAATCTATGACTATGAAAAAGAGATGTTCGGTCAAACCGGCCTCATTCTCAATACCGGCGTCGCGCTCAGCGGTGGTTCAGAAAAAACCACGTTCTATCTGGCAGGCAACCGCAGGCAGGAAAACGGCATCGTAAAAGGTACCGGCTACTTCAACAATTCATTCCGCCTGAATGTAGACCACAAGATAAATGATCGTTTATCCGTTGGCGTTACTACCAACTATATTAACTCCTCTTCCGACAGAGGTGTTACCAATAACGATAACAACGGTGTATCCCTTGGTGTGGCCCTGTCCACCACCCCGGGATTTGTGGAGCTTCACCCCAACGCTATCGGGGAATACCCACGCAACGCGTTCGCCGCATCCAACCCGATAGAAACACGGGATAAGATGATGAACAACGAAGGCGTGAATCGTTTTGTAGGCGGCGGCAACATCGAATACCGTATCCAGCAAAGCAACCACTCCTCTACCAAAGTTGCTGTCAGAGCCGGTGTGGACTACTTCAACCTGAAAACCATCGCCGTATTCCCGCGCGACCTTCAGTTTGAAGAAAAAGCCCAGCAAGGCCATTCCATCCAGGGTAATACCAATAACATCAACACCAACCTCCTGGGTTTTGTGGCCAACACCTGGACACCGAATGAAAAAATCAGCCTCACCAGCACCGCCGGTGCCACACTGGAAACAGGTTACCTGGACAATATCGTGACCGTGGCCACCAACCTCGTGTCCGGCCAAACCAACCTCGATGCCAGTGGTAACACCAGCACCCGTCAGTTCCGGCAGAAATACCGTGACAACGGTATCTTCGCCCAGGAAGACCTCTCCCTGATGGATGCCTTCACCATCAGTGCAGGCGTACGTTTTGACCGCTCCACCAACAACGGTGATTATCTTAAATATTATGTTTTCCCCAAAGGCGCTTTTTCCTGGAATATCTCCAAGATGCCCTTCTGGCATGTAGATAAAGTAGACAACCTGAAGGTACGCATCGCCTACGGCCAGTCCGGTAACGTACCGCCCTACGGCAGTAAGTTCACCGGCATGATCGGCAGCAACATCGGTGGTTTCCCCGGTGTACTGGTAGACAACCTGCTGGGCAACCCGAACATCAAACCGGAAAGACAGTCAGAACTGGAAACCGGTATCGACTTCAGCCTGTTCAACGGCCGTGTGGCACTCGAAGCTACTTACTATAACAAACGTATCTACGACGTATTGTTAAGGCATGCGACCCCCTCTTCCACCGGCTACGCAACAGAATGGAAGAACAGTGGCGACCTTACCAACAGCGGCGTGGAACTGGGTCTGACCGTTATCCCTGTCAATACCACCAATTTCAAATGGACCTCCAACATCAACTGGTGGAGGAACCGTTCCAAGATGACCAAACTGATCATTCCGCCTTATGCTATTGGTGCATTTGGTGCTTCCCTGGGTACTTTTTATCTGGAAGAAGGACAGCCGGTTACCCAAATCAAAGGTATTGTGGACAATCAGCTGAAACTGATCGGTAACTCTGAACCCAAGTTCCAGATGAGCTTTTACAACGATCTTACTTTCCTGAAGAACTTCTCCGTGCGTTTCCTCATTCACTGGAAGAAAGGTGGCGACAACCTCAACCTGAGCCAATTGCTCAATGATGGCGGCGCTACTTCCCCCGATTATGATGACCTGATCAACGGCGTGAAAGCCGGTGTATACAGGCCGGGAGCCGGCGCCGGCGTGTATGTGCAGGACGCTTCCTATGTGCGTATCCGTGAGATCGGTCTTTATTACAACGTTCCGCTGAAGAATACCAAAACTATTAAGGGTATCCGGTTGGGCGTTTCCGCCAATAACTTTTTCACCTGGACAAAATATATCGGATATGATCCGGAAGTATCCAACTTCGGCAGTAACACCATTACCACTGCGCAAAGCCGCGGCAGCAACGGTTTGTCTACCGGTGTGGACGTAATGCCTTTCCCGTCCAACAAAAGGGCCAGCTTCCACTTAGGCATCGATTTCTGATCATTATCTGACTATTAAAACTGTAACAAATGAAGAAGCTTATTATATACCTGTCCGGCGTCCTGCTCGCCCTGAGTGCCTGCCAGAAAGGAGAAATCAACAGTCTGAATACACCGGTGGTAGGCGGCATCGTCGTCAATCCCAGCCGGAGTGACCTTTTCAACCTCGTTACCGGTGCAGAATCCGGGTTACGCAACAGCTTCGGCACCTACCTCGACGGCTTTGGCGTGCTGGGACGTGAGCAGTACCGCTTCTCCGGTTCCGAGCCACGCTGGACAACCGATATGCTCGGTGGAGGTTCCAAACAGCTCGACAACAATACCTTCTACATCACCAATCCGTTTGCCGCCAGGTACCAGGTAGCCCGTCAGTGTTTTATCCTCATGCAGGCGCTGAAGACCGCCCGTACCGAAGTAGCCAGCGACGCGCAGAAAAAAGCCTTTCAGGGTTTTGCAGAAACGCTGATCGGTTATCAGCTGCTGCTCAATATCAACATGACAGATTCCAACGGCGCCAGAATCCCGGTAGCGGACAATGCCAACCTGGGCCCTATCATCACCAATCCGGGTGTAGTCCTGGATTCCGTGCTGAAATTCCTCGACGCCGGCAAAACAGATCTCACCGGGTCTGAAGTGCTCTTCCCGCTCTCCGACGGATTTGCCGGTTTCAAAAACGCTGCGGGCCTGCTGAAATTCAACCGGGCTATTGCCGCAAGGGTGCATGTGTACCGGAAAAACTGGGCCGCTGCACTGACAGCCCTGAATGAGTCTTTCTTTGACCTGAACGGTCCTTTCAACACAGGTATATACTCTGCCTACTCCACCAATGGCGGTGACCTGATCAACCCCATGTATCTGCAGCCTAATGCTACCGGGGAGGTAAGGGTGGCACATCCTTCTTTTGCTGCCGACATCATTGGGACCGATGACCGTATCAACAAAACGGCGCCTCGCACCTCTCCTGTAAGCAGCGTGGGCCTCACCGGCAACCGCGACCTGACACTCTGGCCTACCCTGAGCAGCCCCATCTCCATCATCCGGAATGAGGAACTGGTCCTTATTTATGCAGAAGCCAAAATACAACTGGGACAATTCCCGGATGCGCTGGTGGCGATCAACAGAATCAGGACAGGCCATAATCTGACGCCTTATGCCGGCGCTGTTACCACAGACGCGCTCATCACCGAACTGCTCTATCAACGCCGCTATTCCCTGTTCATGGAAGGCCATCGCTGGATAGACATGCGCAGGTACAACCGGCTTAACCAGCTGCCGGTAGACAGACCTGGCGACGATGTATGGTCACGGTATCCCATACCGATGAACGAGTCCAATCAGTAAATAAACCGTCTTAAAGGGTATAAAAAGCGAAAACCGCCTGATGATACATCAGGCGGTTTTCGCTTTTATGTAGTCGACGTACAGTTAAATACCGCGTCTCTTCATTTCTTTTCTTATCAGCGACAGCTCACGGCCCATTTGGCCAGCGATGGAGGTATTCTCCTGTGCTCTGCGGATCAGGTAAGGCATGACGTCTTTTACCGGGCCATAAGGCAGGTATTTGGTGACAGTATAGCCGGCATGCGCCAGGTTGAAAGTGATGTTATCGCTCATACCCAACAGCTGAGAGAAGCTGACATGCGGGTGGCTATGCGGAATATTTTTTTCATCCATGGTACGGGCAGCCAGCATGCAGCTGTTTTCGTTGTGCGTACCGATGAATACGCCCAGCTTATCAAGGTGCTCCAGGCAGAACTGAACAGCAGCATTGTAATCTCTGTCAGTGGCCTCTTTGCTGGGCTGAATAGGTGTCGGGTAGTTGTTTTCTGCCGCGCGTTTGTTTTCTTTTTCCATATAGGCGCCGCGTACCAGCTTAGCGCCCAGCAGATAACCTTCTTTGGCCGCTTTTTCCAGTGACTTCCGCAGGAATGGGTAGCGGTCGTGGCAATACATCTGGAACGTATTGTAGACGATCACCTGATGCTTATTGAACAAAGACATCATTTCATCCGTCAGGTCGTCTACCGGTTGTTGTATCCAGGATTCTTCCGCATCGATCAGCAGCCCTACTTTATACTGAGCAGCCGCTTCCGCCACAGCATGCACGCGGGAACGCACGCGGATATACTCCTGTTGTTCCTGTGGCGTGAGGGTATCACCGCGGTGCACTTTTTCGAGCAGTTCAAAGCGGGCAAAACCGGTGATCTTGATGGCGATAAAAGGAATATCCGGTTTGCTGGCCGCATATTGGATAGCCCGGATAAATTCAGGTACCGCCTGATCATAACTTTCTTCCCCTTCCATCGCTTCCACGCCATAGTCGAGCACTACGCCCACATGGTAATTTCCCAGTTGCAGCGCCGTGTGTGCCGCTTCATCCAGGGATTCTCCCCCGCAGAACTGAGAGAATATCGTGCTTTTGATAATGCCTTTGATCGGTAATCTGAGTTTGAACGCCAGCGGAGTGAGTGCCGCGCCCATTTTCACCAGCCACGGCTTTCCGATGTTGCTGAACAGAAAGTTGGCTTTTTTTAACGCCTTGTCGGTCTTTGCCTCAAATGCAATAGCCGTATTATCGAATGATAAAGTTAGCTGCTTTTCCATGAGGCGCAAAGTTAGGGTGCGCCTACATTCTAAACAAAAATCATTATAATATCAGCAGATATTTTTAATAGCATAAACCGATATTGTCTATTGCTTCACAGAAATTGTTACCCCCGAAAAAGTGGACTGTACCGGGGTAGAATTTATCTGACATCATTCTTATCAAATATATTATTATCCACATATAATATCTAAGCGCTATACCGAAAAAAATATTGGAGGAACGACAGCGGGGATGCTGTTTCTTGCCTGGACCGGTTTATTTTCTTTATTTTTAGGCTTTTCTGTTGACAAACACCCGGAAATATGAAGAAATCCCGTACCTGGCTTTATGCATTGATTCTAGTGGCTTTAGGCGTTATTGTTTTATTGACCTGGAAATTGCGGGAGCCAGCGTCACCGAAAACACCGGTGCATACCATTGCCGAATTAAAGACACCCAATGTTGAATACCAACAGCATCAGGGTAAGACCGGCGTCCGTACGGAGGTCATTTTACCTGACAGCACGTCCGTCATCCTGAATGCTGCATCTATCCTGTATGTCCCGACAAACTACGCATCCGGCAACCGTTCCGTGATCCTTGACGGCGACGCTTTCTTTGATGTGAAGCCCGGAAAAGACAGCTTCACCGTGACCAGCGTTATCCTCAAAGCTACTGTGCTGGGCACCGCTTTCCGTATGCGTTCCTTCTCCAGTCAGCAGGGAGCCACTTTCTACCAGCTGGAAGGCGCCAGCCGGGTGGGCAAGTCCTATCATTCTGCCACCGACAATCAGCCGGAAGTACTGGAACGCGGACAGATGGTGCTGGCTAACCGGGAGATAGACCTGATGGAAAAAGAAACCTATCATCCCGAAGAGCTGGAGACCTGGCTGTCCGATATCCTGCGTATTCAGAACGCCAATCCGATGGCCGTGTCCCGCCTGTTGGAAGACTGGTTTGGCGTGGAAGTGGAAATGCACGGCGACGCCTCCAAGGCACGCATTATTACCGAAGCGCTCTTCTTCAACGCCTCTCTCGATGATGTGTTGAGTAACCTCAGCGACCAGCAAGGCTTTAAGTACAAAATTGATAAGAATAAAGTGATACTCACTTTTTAGTATATCCATCAACGTGATTCAGGCCCGGCGTTAATCCACGCCGGGCCTTTCCATGTGCCTCATAACGACCTGCACCGGCCGATGGTACCGATTAGCGATTCACCCGACATTTTTGTAATTTTAGTACAATTAAAGCGCTCCATTTATGAAAAAACTATCCTTACTGCTGCTGACGCTGGGCAGCGCACTCGGACTGTACGCACAAACAGCGCCGTGCTGCCATACAGACGCCGTGACAGAATTTACCGGGCTCGCTAACCGGGAAGACTTCCGGATGGCACACAAGGACCCGCTCCCCTACACCTATCAGGGCACTGCCGGCACGGAAGTGAGCTTCCCGGCACCTGATGGAAAAACAGCCTACGGATTTCTCTTTAAGGCCAGGAAGCCTACCGACAAATACCTGTTTGTATTTCAGGAATGGTACGGCCTGAACGACTACGTAAAAAAGGAATCCGAAAAGCTCTACAACGACCTCGGCGGCGCGGTAAACGTGCTGGCAGTGGACATGTATGACAAGGTAGTGGCTACCAACCGCGAAGAGGCAGCTAAAACCATGCAATCCGTGCCCAGGGAACGACTGAAAGCGATCATGGAAGCAGCCCGCAATTATGCCGGCAAATCCGCGAGCATAGTGACACTCGGCTGGTGCTTTGGCGGCGCCATTGCGCTGCAATCCGCACTGATTAACGGCGACAGGAACATGGGTTGTGTGATGTATTACGGTATGCCGGAAAAAGACGTCAATGCGCTGAAACAGCTACATGGCCCGGTATTGGGACTTTTCGCCAATAAAGACAAAGGCATCACCCCGCAGGTGGTGGACGAGTTTGAGCAAAACATGAAAAAAGCAGGGAAAACGCTAACGGTTGAACGTTATGATGCAGAACATGCTTTCGCTAACCCCAGTAATCCAATTTACAACAGCGATGCTACCAAAGATGCCTATACGCATACCATCGCGTTTCTGAGGGAAAGATTCAAGTAATTATTTGGCTATTTTTTTATTTGATTATTTTTTTATTGAAAATGCAGCGAAGACCATGTTTTGTTCGCTGATCTTCGCTGCATTTTCAATAAAAAAATAATCAAATAAAAAAATAGCTAGATGGCTCCCAGGCGCAGCAGCAGTTCTTTCGACTTCTTCACCCCTTCTTCCTCAGACAAGCGATTACCTTCGTATTCAATGCCAATGAAGCCGTCTTTATAGCCTGCATCTTTTACGATTTGCAGCATGCGTTTGTAGTCGATGGTCGTTTCATTTCCGGCATCATCGAAGTCGTAAGTTTTAGCACTCACCCCTTTAGCAAAAGGCATCAGTTCCTTCACTCCTTCGTAGCGGTCATATTCTTCCAGGCAGGTAGTTTTGGCCCATGCTTCCGGTGTATTGTTTTCCGGTTTACTTCTCTTGATACAGAAGTTGCCCAGGTCGGGCAGCGTACCGCAGTTAGGCATGTTCACCGTTTTCATGATATTACTTAACCATTTGCCGTTAGAGGAGAAGCCACCATGGTTTTCCACGATCACATTAATGCCGTGGTCTTTTCCGAAAGTAGCCAGTTTGGTCAATGACTCAATAGCCGCTTTGGCCACCTCTTCTGCTTTGCCTTCACCGGCAGCATTAACACGGATAGCGTGGCAACCGAGGAACTGTGCCGCTTCCACCCATTTGTAATGGTTTTCCACAGCCTGCATACGTTTTTTAGCGTCGAGGTCTCCCATTTCTCCTTCTCCGTCGCACATAATCAGGACGCTGCGTACACCGTTATCATCGGCACGTTTTTTCATATCGGCGAGGTAAGCCTGATCTTTCGCTTTGTCTTTAAAAAACTGGTTCACATATTCTACGCCGGTGATGCCGAATTCATTTTTAGCGCGGGCGGCGAAGTCGAGGTGATTCATTTTACCGGCGAAGAGCGCTTTGTGGAAAGACCATTCCGCGAGAGAGATTTTAAAGAACAGTTCTTTGGCAGTTTCCGTACCGGCGCCGGCTTCCGGTTGACCAGCGCTGTCTTTCGTGCCATTCGCGTCTTTAGTGGATTTACCTTCATTACAGGCTGCCAGTACAGCCGGCAGGAAACCGATGCCCATCGTGTACAGGCCCATTTGGCGCAGGAACTGACGGCGGTTGTTCGTGTTACTCATATAACGTGGGTTTTTAAAATTAACAGTGACTAAAAATATTGATTTCAGCGGGGTAAAGCAAGTTTGTTGCCAGAAATGACAAAAAAGCCCGGAGCGTTGGCCCCGGGCAATATGATGACAGGCAAAGATGACAGGGACCTAGTTTTCAAGAAACTGCATTACTTCTCTGATCACCGGCTCCTGGCGCATGATGCGGAAATGCCCTTCCCCGGTGATACGCAGCGCGTGTATAGACGGATACTGTTCCACATAAGCGGTGACTTCCTTTTCATCCACCAGTGTGTCTGTGGTATCGTAGGCGAAGAATATTTTTTCTGCTTTGATCTGATTGATGTAGCGGTGGAGGTCCAGCTCTTCCAGGTCTTCGTGTAGCCGTTTGTGTATCAATTGGCGCAGTGGCGGCATCACCACAGGATGTATCCGGAATAGCTGCAGGGCTTCGTTAAAAAACACCGGGGCGCTGAGTGCACAACTCAGCATCACCAGACGGGGCACCTGTACCATTTTCCGGGAAAGTGTCAGCGCTGCGTTTAGCCCTCCCAGTGAGTGCCCGATAATAGCGTACAGCGGGCCTTCCCGGGCTATCACCTGTTCCAGCACATGGCTCCACTGCACCAGATTGGTCCGTTTGCCGTCCGAATCACCATGCGCCGGCGCATCGTAAGCCACCACTTCATATCCCTGTGTGACGAGTGTATGAATGAGCTTTTTGAAATGGAACGGACTGCCGCCCCAGCCGTGCAACAGCAGTATTTTTTTGTCCGAATTGCCCCAGCGGTAAGTTGTGATGGCCATAGGCCGTTCATCGAACGGATAACGGGTAACGGTGAGATGACTCAGCTGTGCCGTGTCACGCAGTTCCAGGTGAGATGAGCGGACTTTCGTGCCGGGTGGCGTACAGTACAAACGATAAAACAGGCGGGCCGTAAGCCCCGGAAAGGGTTTACTCATGCCGGATAGCAGGAAGGCTGTCATCCGCAGTGACAGCGGTAAAATCTGTTGTTGCATCTTTCAGACCGATTGGTTTATTTTTTAGCCTAAAAAAATCACTGTCCAAGATGTCCCGCATCATTTACAGTGACGTTTGATTTCCTTTCTTAAAAAATCCAGCACCACCAGCATCTGGCGGTTGTTGTTCGTTATACCGGTGACGAAAATAGCGCCTTCCAGCATGGAGAACATCAACACGGCAAACCGATCTTCATCCCAGTCTTTCTTAAACTCTCCGTTTTCCTTGCCCAGCAGCACCAATAGCCGGATACGGTCCTGAAAATACTGCACCAGTTCCTGTACTTTCTTTTTCAGGAGCGGATTGGTATCATCTGCTTCCACGCCGAAATTCAGCATGGGACAGCCACCGGCGATATCGCGGTTGAGCGGGTAACGGGCATAGTACGAAAATAAAGCCTCGAATTTCCGAAGGGCTGTTGGCTCCGGTCCGGTTACCGCTTTGAGCCGCTGCTTTTCCTGCTCCGCGATGTAATCAAATACTTCCGCCACAATTTCCTCTTTGGAGGAAAAGTTGCCATACAGCCCGCCTTTGGCCAGCCGCGTGGCTTCCATAATATCACTGATAGCTGTGCCGGCCACCCCTTTCTGGTTAAAAATGGGCGCCGCCGTTTCAATGATAAACTGCCTCGTTCTCGCTGCTTTACTCATGATCCTAAAATTAGACCTTTCGGTCTTATTTAGCAAATAAAAAATTGACGGCCGGGGCAATGCAGTTAAATTTCCCGGGGAATCCGGGATGATGCAGGCGGGTGGTGATCGCGCATCTCCGATGGAATTGATCATAAATCCCCGGGCTTACGCCCGGGGCAATGTTATTCAGCGTCATTGAAGCTGTCGTGGTTTAGAAAAGGCGCGCTGATTTGTTTTCAGCAATCGGATAATATTGTTTTGCAGACGCAGTATGATCATTTTAGCGTCCGTTGGAGCCCAGTATGTTATCCACAGCGGTGCCATAAGCGGCGCCAATAGGAATGGCTATATTACGGATATACAGCGAGGTACGGTCGGCACGTTCTACCTTATCATTCGCCACGATATAGGAACGGTGCACACGGGTAAAAAACGTTGCCGGCAGGAGGTCCATGGCTTCCTGCATAGACAGCCGGGAAATCAGCCGGCGGTCTTTCAGGATAAAATTCACGTAGTTGCCCGCACTTTCGAGGTATAAGATATCTTCCAGCATGATCTTAAACTGCTCATATCCGCTTTTCAGGAAAATATAGGCCGGCGCTTCTTTAGGCTGAGGGCTTTGTTGTTTCAGCTGCCACAGGCTGTGGGCCTTGTTGCATGCTTTGATGAAACGGATAAGGGAAAATGGCTTCAGCAGGTAATCCACCGCGTCCAGCTCAAAACTTTTGACCGCATGTTCGGAATAAGCAGTGGTAAAAATGGTCATGGGTGGTTGCGGCAGACTGGAAATAAAATCCAGTCCGGATATATCAGGCATTTTTATATCGAGGAAAAGGAGGTCTACCTTCTCCCTGCTCAGAAACTCCATGGCTTCGTAGGCGTTGGTAAAATAGCCTTTCATTTCCAGGAAGGGCACCATGGCAGCGTGATTTTTTATCACGGCCAGGGCCACTGGTTCATCATCAATTGCAATGGCGGCAAGCTTCATAACACTACATTTTCCGGTAACAAGATAGGGATTTACGAAATTCTGCCGAGCAACAGGTTCTTGATCTGTTGCCATAGTTGGCGGTACTGCCGGTTTTCACGGCGCTGCCAGTCCTTTACGATAGCCGCAGCTTCTTCGCGGCGCAGTTCCCGGGTACTTTCAAACACTTCGTCCACAATTTCCTTATCGGCTGTCAGCGCAGCTTCCTGATAATGCTGCAGCAGTTCTTTGCCGGCTTCTGTTTCCAGCCTTGCGGCAGCGGTGCTTTGTGTGGTGGCGCTGGCGAGTCTTTCCTCATATTCACCTTTAGGCATCAGCACTTTACTGAGCAGTGGCATGATCTCTATCAACGTGATGATAAATACGATGAGCCGGTACCGTTGTTGTAAAGCGGGGTGCTCGTCGGTGAGCTCATGCAGGGCTTCTATCTGCGCCAGAAAACCGTCTGTCAGCGTGCCCTGATAGATGGTCTCCTTCAGGCTGTCGGCGCTGTGCATGGCTGCCACCTGTACCTGCAACTGTTGCTCTTTAGGTTCCCATTCGTGCTTCATGAGTGCCAGTTCTTCTTCTGACTTCATGTAAGCCGATTTTTTTACGCGGGCAACAGAAGACTCTCCTATTCTGCCCGAGCCGCCGGTACCATCGGTTTCTTTGATATAGGCGTCTTTATAAAATTTCAGTTCGCTCTCTTTCTGCTGTAGTTGTTGCCGGCCGCGGTCCAGCGATTGCTGCAACTCCGCCCGTTGACCGGCATTCATGGCGGTCAGCTTTTTACGGTAAGCATCGAGCTTGGTCTGTTTACTCAGTTCCAGTTGAGCGGTGATATCTTTCTTAAACAGCATCAGCACCACCGGCTGGGATATAAAAAGCCCGATGGTAACGGCCAGCAATAAACGAAATGCCACCGGCATAAACCGCATATTACCGTTACCCCGGGACATGGCTGCAATCAATGTTCTGTCGATGGACAGAATGGCAAAGCCAAAGAATAACGCCAACGCCAGCACGATCATATCATCTTTCACGATGGTGGAGAAAAAATACCCCCATGCCAGGGTGGCAAACATCCAGGTCACGAATACGGAAAGACCGATGATACGGTACCTCTCCCGCTCCGTACGGCATTCTGCCAGAATATCGGCGTCAGCGGCCGCCAGCCACCACAGGAAGCGCGTGAGTCCATCCGGTGCCGGCAACGGCTTAATTTCATCTTTGGTATTGATATCTTTCTTTAACATCTTCTATTAATCTTTAACATCTATCGTGAGGTGTACAAAAAATTCGGTGGTGGTATGTCGTATGCTCAGCTCATGGCGATTAGGATATAATAACGCCAGTCTTTCTTTCACATTGTTCAGTCCTATGCCCATGCTATCACGTTCCGGATCATTTTCCGGGCGCGGATGCACGCTGTTGTATACGTCGAAGAAAAGTTGTTCACTGTTGCAGCTAAGCGAGATCACGATGCGGGAGCGGTTTCGCAGGCTGATACCATGCTTGAAGGCATTCTCCACAAACGGGATGAGCAACATCGGCGCTATTTCATGCCCGCACTGGCTGTCATCGATATTCACTTCGATCAGGATATCCGGGGAAGACAATACCCGCAGCCGTTGAAGATCGATGTAATTTTGCAGATAGGCCACTTCCTTGTCCAGCGGAATTTTAGTCAGATGGTTATCGTGCAACATAAACCGCATCATGTCGCCCAGCTTCTGAATACCTTCGCTGGTACGGGGTGCTTCTTCCTGTAAAGCAGTGCCATACAGGGTATTCAGCGCATTGAACAAAAAGTGGGGGTTGATCTGCGCCCGCAGGAAATCCAGGTTGGCCGTGGAATGACCCAGCGCTGTTTGCAGTTTCCTGACGGTGGTCACCTGTTTCTGGCGGGATACATAAAGAAACCAGGCGACCGGCAACACAACTCCAACGCATATCAGCACGCCAAAAACGATCAGGGGCACGAACGTACCGGCGCCGCCGTGGCGGACAGCCCTGATAATCAGCCCCATCAGGAAGTTCGTTCCCAGCACCAGCAGCGCGACATCCCGGATCATGACCCGTTGATTATGATGTACGAGCTTAAAATCCGGGATGATTTTATAGTAAAGGATGAAAGCAACCCCAATGATAATGGGCCCGAAGTAGAACATCAACCAGAAAGCATCTCTGGAATCACTGAAAATAAGCGCCATAATGGCCAGCAGTATACCGGAGATGATCAACACCTCACGGGCTATTTTCCGGTAGTAGGGATTAAGAAGGATGCGCTCGTGCAGATAGTTGAAATAAGTCTGCTTCACAAAATAATACACTACATACAGCACACCGCTGAAGAGCGTTGCGATGAAGGCTGATTTCGCAAAATGCGTATGGGCGCCCTGTATCGTATTATACACACCGAAAAGGTACCCGTTGTAATAAGAGCCGGCGATCATCATCCCCAGGAAAAATATCAGCCCGGTCAGCGCCAGCAGGGAAATACCGCCCCACCATCTTTTCTGCTCCAGAAAACGGGGAACGATCACAAAGTTCACCGCCAGGAAACCGGTATACACCAGCACAATACGCGTCATAGACGGCAGCAGGTAATGGATATAATAATCGAACACCTGATCATACTGGGCGAACTTTCGTCCATAGATTTGTTGTAACTCAAATACATTGTAGATAACACTGGGATACAGCAGGCCGAACAACAGCAGCAGTGCTAACCCTGATGCCACACCAAACTCTAATTTCCTGAATTGGTCCATAAGCGGGAATATTTACGGCAATATTAGCTATTGAAAAGGTGCAGCCAGTCAAAATGGGATGAAAAGGCCGGATTATGGGATGAATCTCTGATCTTTTATTATTTTCAGGTCTTCAAATTTACACCTTATGAAAACATCGAACAGAAGAAAATTTCTTGGTACCGCCGCCACCTTATGTGCCGGCAGTGCCGCAGCCGCTATGCCACTGTCCGCCGGCAACCACAAATTCCCTATCGTGCATCATGTGTTTTTCTGGCTGAAAAATCCCGGCTCCACTGCCGACCGCGACAAACTGGTGGAAGGTATCAAAACGCTCTCCCGTATTCCGGCCGTGGGCCAGCTGCATGTAGGCATCGTAGCCGGCACAGAGAAACGGGAAGTGGTAGACAGCAGCTGGGCCGTATCTGAACTGATTTTCTTCCGTGACCTGGCCTCACAGGCAGCTTATCAGACACATCCCGTCCACCTCGATTTCGTGAAAAACTACAGCTCCCTGTGGGAGAAGGTGGTAGTATACGACGCACAGGAAGTATAAACGCATCACAACCATGGCAACAGAATACTGGATGCAGGGACCTGTAGCAGGTATCCCTGCTTTATTGCAGCCCGTAGCCCATGCGCTCTTACAAGCCAGGGCCGAAATTAACGCGCTGATGGCCGGTTTCCCCGAAGACCGATTGTGGGAACAGCCTGCCGGCATAGCTTCTCCCGGTTTTCATTTACAACACCTGCGCGGCGTGCTCGACCGGCTTTTTACCTATGCACAGGCACAGCTGCTGTCGCCGCAGCAGCTGGAAGAACTGGCTGCGGAAGGTAAGCCCGCTGGCGGGTCTGCCGCCCTGCTGGAAGCTTTTAATCAGCAGGTAGATAAAGCGCTGGCGCAGCTATCGCAGACAGATCCGGCCACGCTGACGGATTTCAGAGGCGTTGGTCGCAAGCAACTGCCTTCCACTGTACAAGGGCTGCTGTTCCATGCGGCAGAACATACGATGCGGCATACGGGGCAGCTGCTGGTGACGGTAAACGTCATCAAAAAAGGGCTGTAATCAGCCCTCTTTCTTTGGTTATTTTTTCTTGTTGAATTATTTACGAGCGGGCAACTGATACACCGCATTATCCGTCACGCCCTTCCACTTATCTGTGCGGAAGGGTGCAGCCGGCAGGCCCTCCCGGTTAAAGAGATTACCATCGGCGGCATCGTCTGCCCAGTTGTAGCGCACCGCCACCGGGGCTGTCACCTGATCGCTGTATACTTCTACTTTCCCATTCACGATCGCTGCTTTGGCATAGTGAAAATGCTGATCGGCACCGGCTACCTCGAAGCCTTTCAGATAACCGTAGCGGTCTTTTACCACCAGCCCCGATCCCGTATCGGTGAAGGATATCAGCGCTTTATTACCGCTGATGTCCATGGATTTGAATGCCGGTCCGGCAGCCACCATCGGTTGGGCATATACGTTTTTCAGCACATTCCAGGCGAGGCGTTTGCCCACGTCCTGTTTGTTTCTGGGGTGGATATCATTTCGTTCGCCGATGTCCGTTATAACGGCCATGCCTGTATTAGGCAGCGACAGCGTCATGGCTTGCGCTTCCCGCAGTTCGGCCCAGCTGCTGCCGTTGTTGCTGTTACCTTCTCCTTTACCATGGGTGGCATCGAAGCTGGACAGCTGCACAAAATAAAAAGGGAAATCGCCCTGTCGCCATTGGTTGCGCCAATCGGTGATCATCAGCGGAAACGACTGACGGTATTGGTAGGCGCGACCGGCATTACTTTCTCCCTGATACCAGATGGCGCCTTTGATGCCATACGGCAGCAGCGGATGTATCATGGCATTAAACAGGCAGGCAGGATAACCATTGGGGCCTGTGATAGAATCGATGCCCAATGGTGCAGACATCATGTCTTTGAATGTTTCGCTGCCCAGGAAGCCTTTTTTACTGATCCAGGCTTCCACCTGGGTACCGCCCCAGGAGGTATGTATTAATCCTATCGGCACCTGCAGGTCTTTATACAGTTCACGACCGAAGAAATAGCTGACAGCGCTGAAGCTGCCTACATTTTCAGGAGTAGCGGGCAGCCAGCTGGCTGCTGCCACGTTGTCCAGCGGCTCTTTGGCGACGGCCCTTTTCACGGTAAATTCCCGCACCTGCGGGTAATTGGCGGCCTGTATCTCTTCCGCGCCCCTGCTGGCATCTTTTACATGCCATTCCATGTTGGACTGCCCGGAGCATATCCACACATCGCCCATCATGACGTTGTCGCAGGTGATATTATTTTTTCCGTTGACAGTCAGCACGAATGGGCCGCCAGCTTGTTCCGGCTTCAGTTTCACCATCCATTTGCCATCGCTGCCGGTTTTCACGGACTGTTTTTGTGATTTAAACTGTACGGTTACTTTTTCGCCTTTATCGGCCCAGCCCCAGATGTACACGGGCTGGTCGCGTTGCAATACCATACCGCTGCCGAAAAATGCCGGTAAGGTCACGTTGGCGGATATACTCTCTGCTATTAACAAACAGGCTGCCAACAGCCAGGTGGGTTTGATCATGGTTGATAGAATTTGCGTGCTTTTGAAAGGTAAAAAGTAATAAAAAGAATGTTCCGGTGCAACAGACACTGGTACAATCAGGGATACTTTATTAATTTTAGTCTACCGGCGGCACAGTCATGTGTTGCCCGCTATCAAAACCAGTATCCAACATTGCAAATTTGCTTTATGAGACATCTTTTTTTATGGCTGGCCGTCAGTCTTATGTGGACCGGCCTACAGGCGCAACAAACACAGAAGCCACCACTACACGGAAAAAACTGGATGGCCGTTACCGGCAAACCGCTGGCTGCCACTGCCGGCGCCATGATTTTCCAACGGGGCGGTAATGCCGTAGATGCTGCCTGCGCCATGCTGGCAGCTACCTGTACCATGTGGGACGTATTAAGCTGGGGAGGCGAAACACAGGCATTGATCTACAACCCCAAGACCGGGAAGGTGATCGCCATCAACGCGCTGGGCGTAGCACCCACCGGCGCCACACCGGAATTCTTCAAATCAAAAGGATATGATTTTCCGCCGGAATACGGTCCACTGGCGGCTGTTACCCCCGGTACCGCCGGCGGCCTCTGTTATATGCTCGCACAATACGGCACCATGAGCCTGAAAGAAGTGCTGGCACCCGCTATGGACATGGCCTCCGGGTATCCGATAGAAGCACAGACCGCTAACAGCATAGAACGCGGCAAAAAATATATTCAACAGTGGCCCTATAGCAAAGCGGTCTTCCTCACCCACCCCGGTGAAAAAAGAGAAGCGCCGGAAGCCGGGGAAATGTTTGTACAGAAAGACCTGCTGGCCACGCTCTCCAAAATGGTGGAAGCAGAACAGGAGGCCCTGAAAAAACATAAAAGCCGAAAAGAAGCCATCATGGCAGCATACGACCGGTTTTACAAAGGAGACATCGCAAAAGAATTTGTACGCGGTTGCCAGGAACAGGGCGGCCTCATCACCCTCGAAGACCTGGCGCGCTGGAAACCGATCGAAGAAACGCCGCTGCATGTTAATTACCGCGGTATTGAAGTCTACAAATTACAGGAATGGACACAGGGACCGATGTTGCTGCAGAGCCTCAATATCCTTGAGAACTTCGACCTCAAAGCGATGGGCTACAACTCTCCGCAGTATATCCATACGCTTTATCAGACCATGAACCTGACTTTTGCTGACCGCGATTTTTATTATGGCGATCCCTATTTCAATAAGAACAGGGCTATCGAAGGACTGCTGCACAAAGACTATGCGAAAGCGCGGGCCAGACAAATCCTGCCTGAACGCAACGATGCTGCCGCCGGTCCGGGCGATCCGTATCCTTATATCGGCAAAACCAACCCCTATCTGCATTTCCTTGAAGAGCGCAAAGGTTATATGGATACCACCAACGGCCGCAAGCCCGGTGGTTTTGTCCCCAAACATGATGCGACCACTTTCAGGGCCGAAACAAATATGGACCAGCTGTATGCACAACAGGCCGCAGACAGCGCCTACCACGATCGCCTGTGGCGGGGCACCACCAGCGTGGAAGCAGCGGATAAAGACGGATGGGTAGTATCTGTTACGCCCAGCGGTGGCTGGCTGCCAGCCTGCATCGCAGGCCGCACAGGTATTGGTATGAGCCAGCGCCTGCAAAGCTTTGTGCTGGATTCTGCCATCTGTCCGTTTAACGTGATAGCACCTGGCAAAAGGCCCCGCGTTACCCTTACACCGTCCATGGCACTGAAAGACGGCAAACCGTTTCTTTCCTTCGCCGTACAGGGCGGAGATACACAGGACCAGAACCTGTTGCAGTTCTTTCTCAACGTGGTGGATTTTGGCATGACAGTACAACAGGCGACGGAAGCGGCCAATATCAATACCAACCAGTTATGGTTGTCGCTCGGCGGCAGTAAGGTCAGCGATCGTATGCCCAGGCCGGGAAGTTTGCTGCTCAACAGCAATACACCCGAAAAAACACGCAGCATGCTGGAAGGCATGGGATATCATCTCAGCTTTGAACAGCGCACCAGCGGGCCTATCAACGCAATTTACCTGGACCGTAAACATGGTACCCTGTGGGGTGGCAGCAGCAACCATGGCGAAGACTACGGAATAGGCTGGTAAAGCACGTAGGAATTTTGATATTTAGTTATTTTGATATTATACATCTTCAATATCAAAATAACTAAATATCAAAATTCCTACATTTCTACATGGAGGGTTTCGTCCATACTTCATGTATGGGTTCTCCTTTGGAACTTAAGCCACTATGGTCCCAGGAGTTGCCGTCCACTTTGCCTTTAAAGGTAAGAGAGGCGCCTACGCGGGAATTATCACGGGAGAAGAAATCAATTTTTTCTGTGTACACGCCATTCTCGAAGGTGTAGGTACCGCCGCCGGTACCAAAAAATTCGCCGGTATCGGTATTAATAGCTACCCACTGGAAACGGGTACCGGTAAGGATTTTAACGGTTTTGCGGGCGCCGGGGCTGATGGTGTTCATTTTCCCGTCCTGTTCGCGGCCGGTGATTTGCCAGCTGCCGGCCAGCGGACCGTCGCCATTGTCCACGCGGGTCCATTCCACACGCTGCCCACCGCTTTGGGTAGTGAAAAGTTTGCCGTCTGCATAAGAAACAGGCACTGAGCCTTGCCAGCCTATCTGATTACGCTCTTCTGTATTGAATTCAATTTTTACGGCCACATCGCTGCTGCCATCGGATTTCCAGGTGCCGCCCATGGTGTCAATAAAACTGGTGTCTTTGTAGCTGGTGATGGAAAAATAATTCGGCGTGATCAGCAGGATGCTGCTCACGCCTCCATGAGCCGATTTCCAGGCGCCCCGGATGTTATCCTGCGCTTTCCCGATGGTCGCAAAGGCACACAGGAAAGATAAAAGAAGGCATAATGTTCTCATATAAGCTGTTTTATAGTGAAAAATATAAGCATCTTATGAGGCGCCATCCATCCTTACTTTGCAGCCTTGTTCTGCGCTGTAATATTTTTCAGCGCGTCTTCTTCCATGCCTGTGTGCGCCAGTATCCCTGTAATGAAGGCTGTTTTACCTTCCACATAACTATCAATATCGTGGGGATATTTTACCGCCAGTTCCTGTTTGAGCGTGCCATACTGCCGGGCCGTGTCGGGATGCTGCCGCAGATAATCGCGCAGCTGTAGATGGTTTTTCAAACTGACACACCCTTCTATACAAACATACAAATTATGCGCCGGCCATGAAGTACCGTTGCCATCCAGCGGGGTGGTGTCCGTATTTCTGCCGAAAGCCTCTCTTCCCGGGATGCCCAGATCACCTCTCCAGGTGTATCCCAGCTGGTCCAGCACGGCCACTACCGGTGATAAACCTGCCGGCTCCTTTATGAGAATATCAATATCGATGATCGGCTTTGCTGCCAGTCCGGGCACCGAAGTGCTGCCTACATGTTCTACGCCGGTGATCAGTTGCCCCAGCTGTGCCCGGTAAATGCCGGCCAGTTGTTCAAAAGTATGGGCCCATTCAGTGGTATAAGGCACTACCGTGATCGTTCTGTTTTCCATGGCTGTCGGGTTTGGTCCGGGATAAAGATCCTGAATTTTCCGGTTAGGCTGGTTGCTAAAATCCGAAGAAAATAGCTCTGCTGGTATACACACCATGATCAAACTGTAACAACACTTCGTAACTACCTGCGCCGTCACTATTGGTGGCAGTGATATAGAGCCGGTCGTTTTTACGATCGTAATACACTGCCGTCAGCTCAGGGTTGGGCTGATAGAGATCACGTATAGCCTTGTCCGGTACCACCACGGCGCGGTTGCCGATTTGTATCGTAAAAGTGTTGTATTCCTGGGTAGGCAAGCCGCCATCACAGCCGTAAAATTGTTTGCCGTCTATCTTTTCCACAATGGAATAACCATCGTCGGTTTTACTGCGACCAATCTGATGTGCCTTTTCCACAAAGGACCTGGTCGTAAACATGACTGTCACGGAGTCCTGCTGAAACACCGCATTCGTCTCGTCCTGTTGTCTTATTTTGATTTTATCAAAAACATCTTCCAACATTTTCACCCGGGAACCATGGACAAACCCGCCCATTATTTCACCATTCCGGCGATAATTAATATCACACCATTCTCCTTCCCGCTCCCACATATACACAACTTCTCCATCCAATACCTTGTCTGTAATTTTTTTGGAGATGGCTGCGCCCTGTCTTACATTGGTATAACCATTTTTATCCCGTACGATGCCAAACTGGGCCTGCGCCTGCATTCCCGCTAACAATAACACTAACGCGCCGATATACTTCATCTTACTGTATTAACGAAAGGTGGAAATTCAACAGGAAGCACGCCCAACGCTACTGCCAGCTGATTGATTTTTTCAGGCGTAAGCAGGCTTTTCTGCAAATCTTCCACTTTCAGATTATGATTACTGCTTTTAAACAAATACGTTTTGAACGGATAGCTGTTTGCCATTTGATTGAAAGCTTCCCGGCCTTTTTCCAGCAACTGTGCAGTAAGAGCATCCAGTTGTTCCTTCAGCACCGGAAACAACGCTTCCAGCCGGCCGAGGCCATGGTGCAGCGCATCAAGGTATTTCCTGGCTGCCGGGTCTTCTATGTAAGCCAGTTTATCCAGCTGCCGGCGGATAGCCGTGAGCTCCATACCTGCCCAGTCTTTGGCCTGCAACACCGGCACCTGCCATTCCTTTTGTGCCACCCGCCAGTAGTCCACCTCACATTTCACCTGATGTATGATGAAACCGGGCAATTCTATCGCCGTAAGATAACCACCATGACAACAACCGGTATCAATACCGTAAGTATTGTCAGACATTTTGATTTGATCGCCTACCACATGATGACCGTAGATCACCGGTTTTTCACCAGTGTAATGGTCCGACCAGCAGGTTCCATCGGGATATCTTTTTTCCAGGTATTTTTCTCCGGCGGTGGCGCCACAAAGCACGTCTTCCCGTTGCTCCGGCAGCGGCACACCGTTTTCCAATGCCGCGTGGACGATGATAGCCTCCGGGGTTTCGTAATAGTATGGCAGTTGCGCCGCCCACTCGAGAAACGCCGGATACTCCTCCCCCAGCTGCAGTTTCACAATATCCTGCGCATAGTTGAGCACGCCATTCAGGTGTTTACGTTCATGGTTACCCATCAACACAACAGCGCGGGGCCTGTTCCTGAAATAGTGATATACTTCTTTTGACTGGTTACCACGGTCTACAATATCGCCCAGGGAGATTAACATATCATCGTCTGTGAGGCCAATTTTCCGGGTCAACATCATCAATTCATCGAAGCAACCGTGGATATCTCCGATGATAAAATGACGGGCTGTTTTCATACTGTCAGGGATATACGACGCAAGATACAGTTATTCCTCCAACAACGTCGATTTTTCGAACAGGGTCAGTTGCATGCCTGCCGGGTCTTGCAGTCGGGACACCCGGCTCCAGGGCGCTGCCACCACCGGACTGATGACTTCCGCCCCGGCGGCCGACAGTGTAGCCGTAGCCGTTTCAATCTCCTTGCCCACATTAAGCGCGATGCGTACAGGCCCGGCCACCCGGCGGCCTACCTCAAGGGCATCGATGGTGGCGGCATGTTTGGCGTCAATGAGCTCCAATGATGCTCTGCCGGCTTCCAGGATAACACCGCTACCGGTTTCTTCGTCCCATGATTTGGAAACAGGCAGGCCTACCGTATCCCGGTAAAACCGGATGATTTCTTCCAGATTATCCACTGTCAATACAAGCCGTAATTCTTTTACTTTCATATGATGATCATTTTGATAATCAAATGTAGCACAGGAGAAAAGGGCATAAATGGTATAAATAAAGGTTCTTCCGGTATACTGGCAGGTTCGGGTATGAAAATACCGGATTATTTGTTGTATTATGGCGGTCAATAACCACGTTTTAAGGGAATGGAAAACGAACAATGAAGCCACAGACCGCCATCAACCCGGTCATGTAAAGTTTCTGTTAAGACTAATGCACGGTAGGAAAATATGCCAGTGGAGATACTACTTTTATTTTTTGTTTTTTCTTTAAAGGCGCATCGCAGTTCATGATCTCAGGAAAAGATTTAAAGAAAGAATGGGGGGAATTTGCAACACAGGAAAGCCAGGAAGCTTTCTACAGCATCTACATGCACTATTACCATTACCTCTCTTATCTGGGCCTGAAAAAAGGGTTTGACAGCGAACTGGTAAAAGACATCATCAATGATGTTTTCCTGAAATTATGGGAAGGCCGGCATAAACTACAGCAGGTAGCACATTTCCATAACTATATCGTGACCATCTTCCTGCGGGCACTGTTCCGGCAGGACAGTCCGGCTATAGACGCCACCGTGATGACAGCCGAAGTCCCCGACTGGCTGCTGTCTGACTCCGCAGAAGAGCAGCTGATAGCCCGGGAACAAAGCGCGCAACTGTACCAAACCATCAACCGGCAGCTGGAGAACCTCCCGTCGCGGCAACGGCAGATGATCTACCAGAAATTTTTCCTGAACCTCTCCTATGCCGAAATAGCCACTGCCAACGGCGTGTCTGTCAATACCGTCTACAACACCATCTACAAAACACTCGACAAGCTGAAAGCCAGTATCAACAAGGAGTTGATCACCGTGTTGATCTACCTGCTTTTTTTCTCTCACATTTTATTTTCCCACTGAGTAGTGAAAATGATTTTTTTCCTGCTCTATTGATTAAACAGCGGATGACATATGTCTGAAAATGACTTCTCTTACCTCGTTCACGACGAGCAGTTCATCAACTACTGCCTGCAGCGCAATGCCGCTGACGTACAGTATTGGGAGGAGCGGCTCCGTCAGGACCCGGTGCTGGCCAGGGAAGCCGCAGCGCTCCAACCGCTGGTCATAGCATTGGCCACCGCCTCGCAGCAGCAGGAAGCCCGACAACAATGGCAACTGCTACAACAGCAGCTGGGCGCCGCCACAGCACCCGCTCCGCAGAAGAAAAACAGGATATGGTACCGGATACCCGCCGCAGCAGCCGTACTGGCATTGCTGTTATGGGGTATTTATGCGGTCACACGGCCAACCGCCCCATTGTCCGAGCCAACTGCTGTAAACACCACTCCGCAGGACATTCCGGCCGGTGGTGATAAAGCGACGCTCACGCTGGCCAATGGCTCGCGTATTGTGCTCGATGACACGGCCGAAGGAACTGTGGCCAGCCAGGGCGGCATCAGCATCCATAAAACCAGCAACGGCCAATTGGTATATACTATTACCGGCAACCACCAGTTGACAGACACCGGCTACAACACCATCCAAACACCCAAAGGCGGGCAGTATCAGGTAAACCTGCCCGATGGCAGCAAGGTATGGCTGAACGCAGCCACCTCCCTGACATTCCCCGCAGCCTTCGGCGCCGACGGACGCACCGTCCACCTTAACGGGGAAGCCTATTTCGAAGTAGCCGCCACGCCCCATGCCCAACCCTTTACCGTAAAGGTAAATGACCTGACCATCGACGTGCTGGGCACGCAGTTCAATATCATGGCCTATGCTGATGAAAAAAACAGCCGCACCACGCTGCTGACAGGCGCTGTACGCGTTACCAAAGGCGATGCCGGTAAAGTGCTGCAGCCCGGCCAACAGGCCATCGCCGGCAACGGCATACAGGTGCGGGATGCGGACACCGAGGCAGCGGTGGCCTGGAAAAACGGAATGACCGTTTTCTCCGATGCCGATATACACAGCATCATGCGGCAGATAGCCCGTTGGTATGATGTGGAGATCGTCTATCAGGGAGAGATACCACCACGGCAATTCACGGGTAAAATACCCCGCCACGCCAATGTCTCCAAAGTGCTGAAGATTCTTGAACTAAGCAATATTCATTTTACGATAGACGGAAGAAAGATCATTGTAACACCTTAACAAACCTGACATGAAATAACACAACGACATCCATACTTTCATGCCGTTCAAAAAAAATCCGGTAGTGCTGGTAACACTACCGGTGGGAGCTGTTTTCTCAAAACTGCCCTGTTGAGCGCATGTTAACAATCCGCAATAGACGATTAAACACTTCACTCAAACTTTTCAAAAGTATGAAATTTTCTACGCTTTATGTTCCTCCAAAAGAACAATGGAAGAAGCATTTCAAAATCCTGCTGCTCATGAAACTGACGGTATTTTTACTCCTCGTGGCCTGCCTGCAGCTAAGCGCTGCCAGCTATGCCCAGCAACTCACGTTGTCTGAGCAGAACATGCCACTGGAGCGTATTTTCAAAAAGATCGAACAACAGAGCCACTATCTTTTCTGGTTCGAAAATGCCAGCCTCCACCGTACGAAACCGGTCACCATACAGATGAAAGAAGCCTCCCTGCAACAGGTGCTCGACGCCTGTTTCAGAGATCAGCCCCTTGCCTACAGCATCGTGGACAATGTGATTGTGGTCACCGCCAAACAACCGGCCCCTTTCAATCCCCTGGCCCTCCTTCAGGTAAAAGGGAAAGTCACCGATGAAAAAGGTACCGGTCTCCCTGGCGCCATTGTCAGAATCAAAGGCACGACAGCGGTAACTACCACCAATGGCAACGGAGAATTTCTCTTTAAGGAAGCCGGCAACAATGCCGTGCTGGTGGTGTCCTATGTGGGTTTTGTTACACAGGAGGTACCCTACAACGGTGAAGACGGCTTTACGGTGGTCTTAAAAGAAAAACCCACCGGTCTGGACGAAGTAGTGGTGGTAGGCTATGGACAGGTCGCTAAAAAAGACCTGACCGGATCTGTAGCCACGATCAAAGGAGAAACTTTTGAGAACGTGCCTATCCTCACCCTCGACCAGATGCTGCAGGGTAAAGCGCCCGGTATGCAGGTCACCTCCATCAGTGGCCAGCCTGGCGACGGCACCAGTATCCGCATCCGTGGCGGCAACTCCCTCAGCGCGTCCAACGAACCGCTGTATGTCATAGACGGTATCATTGCCGCCGGTGATGAATTTAACCTGAACCTGCTCAATCCGGAAGATATCGCTTCCATTGATGTATTGAAAGACGCTTCTTCCACCGCCATCTATGGCGCCCGTGGCTCTAACGGTGTTATCCTCATCACCACCAAAAAAGGAAAGACCGGAAGAGATCGTATATCCGTTAACGTTAACTCCGGCTACCAGGAGCTGCCGAAGTTTATTGACATGATGAGCGGACCGGAATACGCCCAGATGGTCAACGACCAGCTGGCCTCACAAGGCAAAGTACCCTTCTATCCGGATGTGAACAATGTGCCTAATACCAACTGGCAGAAAGAAATTACCCGTGCCGCCAGACAGAACAGCATCACGGCACAGGCTTCCGGCGCCGACGCCAAATCGAGTTATATGATCTCCGGCAACTACGCCGATCAGGAAGGTATCATCCTTAACTCCGGTTTCAAACGCTACCAGTTCCGGTTGAACTATTCCAGAAACATATCCTCCAAAGTACAGGTAAGCACCACCCTGAACGCAGGCAGCGGTCTTACCAACAACAACCCCGTTTCCCTCGGCGGCCTCGACTACTACTCTTCCGCACTGGGCGTAGCGCCTACCATGCCGGTATATAAAGACGATGGTACTTTCGCCCTGAAAAGGGAATACAGCTCCGGTAACCTCAACCATCCGCTGGCACAGGCTACATATATCAGTAACCCTATCCGCAGAAACAACCTGCTGGGCAATGTGACCATCAACTATAAACCGATCAAAAACCTGACCTTCAAAACATCCTTTGGCACCGAGCTGAACTTCACCAAAAACAACTCCTACTCTTCCGGTCAGTTACCAGTAGCTAAAAACGGTAATGGTGGCGGCGTAGCCAGCGTGGCCACCACACAGGACATGATGTACCTGCTGGAAAACACCGTGTCCTACAACCAGACGTTCCGGAAACATCACCGCATCGATGCGGTAGCCGGTATGACATTCCAGACCGCCAATACAGAATACGTGCGCGCACAAGGCTCCAAATATCCTACGGACGGTATGGAATACAATAACCTCAATGGCACCGATCAGAGTACGTTTAACATCAACTCCTCTTATTCGCAGTTTGCCATCGTATCTTATCTGGGTCGTGTTAACTACGGTTACAAAGACCGTTACCTGCTAACGCTTACCGGCCGGGTAGATGGTTCTTCCCGTTTTGCCGTTAACAACAAATACGCTTTCTTCCCCGCCGTGGCACTGGCATGGCGCGCCATCGAAGAACCGTTCATTAAAAACCTGCATGTGTTCTCCAACCTGAAACTGCGTGCCTCTTATGGCAAAGTAGGCAGCCAGGCGATTGCGCCTTATGGCTCACTGCCCACCCTCACCGGTTCCCGCTACATACTGGGCAACAATAACAATACCCTCGGTTATGTACAGGGCAATTACGGCAATGCCGATCTCCGCTGGGAAACTACCGGCCAGTACGATATAGGCCTCGAAGCCGGTTTCTTCAACAACCGCCTCACCATAGAAGCTGACTTCTATACCAAACGCACCAACGACCTGCTCAACAATAAACAGTTGCCGGAACAAACAGGCTATTCCAGCATCCGTACCAATATCGGCGCCATCCGCAACAGCGGCGTGGAACTGATGATCAACACCGTTAACATCGACAGAAAAAATTTCAAATGGAATACTTCGTTTAACATCGCCCATAACAAAAACAAAGTGGTAGACCTGGGCGGGGTAGATTATATTCTCACCCAAAACGTTACCTATGCAGGCAATGTAAGTCGCCTTACGCTCAACGATCCTGTGGGCACTTTCTGGGGCGCTGATTATTACGGTACCCGTAAAACGCTGGATAAAATACCCGGCGCCGTTTCTCCCAATGCCACACCCAGACTGGGCGAAGCGCTGTACGTAGACCGCAACGGCGATGGTAAATTAAGCGTGGATGATTATCACGTGATCGGCGATGCCAATCCCCGCATCTTCGGGGGTATGGCCAACAACTTCACGTACAAACGATTTACGCTCAACTTTTACATCTCCTATTCAGCGGGCAACCAGATCATGAACATCGCCGATGCCTTCTACAATTCCGGCGACCTCCTGTCCAATCAATATAAAACAATGGTCAACCGCTGGTCTCCGCAGAACCCTACCTCCGACATACCGGCCCTCTCAAGGGATTATATTCCGAATACCCGTTGGGTATACGATGGCTCCTTTATTCGTTTGAAATCACTCACGCTGGGTTATAATATCCCCGCCAAAGCTGTGCATGCACGCTGGTTTCAGAATATCAACGTATACCTGTCCGGTTCTAATCTGTTCCTGATCACTTCCTATCCGTACTACGACCCGGAGAGCAATGCCTACGGCAGAAGTTCCACCGTACGTGGTTTTGACGCGACCAACTATCCGCAAAGCAGGACCTATGTGGCCGGTATCAAAATAGATCTTTAATCTCCCCGAAATCAGACAAACAACATGAAAAAGATATATATCCTCTTTAGCGCCTGTGTGTTACTCGCTTCTTCCTGCGGGAAGCAGCTGGTAGAAGACCCGAAAAGCGCGATTGGCACCAATACTTTTTATTCCAACGATGCAGAAGCTATCCTGGGCGTAAACGGCGTATATTCCTGGCTGGGCACTTCCGGCGGCTTCAAGAGCAGCCTGTGGCGCGCCCTCGACGAAGGCACCGATGTTATCCGCGGCCGCATCTGGGCGAACGATCCCGTACCTACGTACCAGCTCACCTCTTTTAATCCCGGCTATACTTCCGCTATCTGGACCACCATGTACCGCGGCATTAGCAACGCTAACCTGGTCATCGATAAAGTGAGTAACTCCGCCGGTGTCAGCAAAGCAGTGAAAGACCGCGTTATCGGCGAAACCAAATTCCTGCGGTCGTTGTACTACTATTATCTCACCAGTCTCTTTGGCGATGTGGTGTACTATGACGAAACCAACTACGCCATCGAAAGTACACAAAGCCTGCCCCGTGTATCCGCTGCCGATATCCGGGAGAAGCTGGTAACCGCGCTGACAGACGCCGAAAGTAAACTGCCCGCCAAATATTCCGGCGCCGATGTAGGTCGCGCCACCAAAGGCGCCGCACAGACATTGCTCACGAAAATTTATCTCTGGCAAAAGAAATGGGACCTCGCCCAGAAAAAAGCACAGGACATCGTAGACAGCAAAACCTATGTACTGCAGGCCAACTATGCCGACATTTTTACCGAGACCAACGAGTTTGGTCCTGAAATTATTTTTGAGGTAGACTTTGAGCCGGTACTGAACGGCCATGACCATTCCGCCTGGTACCAGCCGCAGAAGCAGGTAGGCGTGAGTCCTTTTGTGAGCCGCTCCTGGTATGGCACCTATATTCCATACACCACTTTTGTGAACACCATCGAAGCCAACGACAAGCGCCGTGCATCCATTATCGCCACCAGCTACAACAATCAGCCCTTCCTGGTAGATCCCGTAGAGCAGATCAAAGTATGGAGCGGACCGAAGTTCTGGCGGCTCAACACCCAGCAGGACAACGACGGAGGACTGGACATGTACGTGTTCCGCTATGCCGATGTGCTGTTGATGCTGGCAGAAGCAGCCAATGAAAACGGTGATGCTGACAAAGCCCTCTGGGCCGTCAACGAAGTACGCAAGCGCGCCTTCGGCGCCACCGGCGCATTTACCGCCGTACTGGCGCAACAGGAGATGCGCAACTATCTGTTCAGAGAGCGGGCCGTAGAACTATATGGAGAAGGACAACGCCGCCTGGACCTGGTCCGCTGGGGCAAACTGGTATCTGCCGTGAAAACAGCTGCTGCCACAGAAGACACCTATATCGCCAACAACATGCAGGATTTTCATGTACTGTACCCGATACCAGCCATCGAGATACAGAAAAACCCGAACCTCGCTCCCAACAACGAGGGATACTAAAAAAGCAAGCGGCGCCCGGGAACAGGCGCCGCTGCTGTTTTTACAGCATTTGTTTTCCCCCGCCCCCTTCAAAAAAAAGACACCTGTTAACTAAAATTCCTATTTTGGCTTTGTGAAATGGAGCTCCAGATGCCAAAACCAAATCGTGATTTCCCGGACGACCGAGGGAAAGAGTTATGGGAAAAGATGAAGGCCGGGGGGGATCAGTATGCCTTTGCAAATTTTTATCATCACTATGCCAGCCGCCTTCTCCACTTCGCCAGCACCTTGCTGGGCGTGAGGGAGCAGGCAGAGGAAGTGGTGAATGATGTCATGCTCTGGACCTGGAAAAACAGGCATACCCTGCCGGCAGTGGAAAAAGTAAGCGTATACCTCTATACCGCTACCAGAAATACTGCCTATAACTACCTGAAAAAAAATGCACGCAGCACCACTGATCCGCTGGACGATATCCAGCCGGAACTGTTGCAGTTTTCTCCCTCCCCCGAGCAGTTACACCTTTCCATCGAAGCAGTCAGGAAGATAGAGCAGGCCGTCAACGCCCTGCCCGGCCGTTGTCGCCTGGTCTTCAAACTGATCCGGGAAGATGGTCTGAAATACCGGGAAGTGGCGGAAATACTGGACATCTCTGTAAAAACAGTAGAAGCCCAGATGGCCATCGCCATCAAAAAACTGCACGAGCAGCTGCATGATATGACCGTGCCTAAAAACAGCTAAAAAAAATTTTGACTCCTTTTAGGGGTTTTTGAATAAACAGGTTGCCTTATACACAGAGGCATCTTTTTGACAGAGCTATCAGAACCAAGGATATGTTGCCTGAAAATATTTGGGAATTAGTGGCCCGGATTCAGTCCGGAGAAGCCTCCGAAGCGGAAGAACAGGAGTTACAGGCCCTTTTGGACCAGTACCCTGAGCTGTTGAAAACCATACTCGTTGTCGATGCACTACAGCTTGCCCCCGAGATGAAAGCAACAGCAGATGAGATGCGTATGCACGGCTGGCAACAGCTGCAGCCGCATATAGATGACGCGCCCGCCACCTCCCGCACCGGCATCCGTCGTTTGTTAATCCGCACCGGATGGGCCGCGGCCATCCTGGTAACAGGACTGTTATCCTATAACTGGTGGCTGCACAACACCTGGAAAACGTTGGCCACTACCAGCACGAAAGACAGTCTGCTACTGCCGGACGGCTCCCGCGTATTTCTGAATGCCAATACCACCCTGCGTTATGCACGCAACTATGGTAAAGGCAGCCGGGAACTGATACTGGACAACGGAGAAGCCTATTTCGAAGTAGCAGCGCAGCAAAACAATCCGTTTACGGTACATGCCGCAGCGGTAGACATTAAAGTACTGGGAACAGCCTTTAATGTACACCGCTCCGCCAATGGACAGGTAGACGTGTTCGTTACCAGCGGCAGCGTGAAAGCGGAAAACAAAAGCGGGAAAAGCATGGTGCTGCATGCCGGCGCACAGGCCACCTCGTCGGATAAAACACCGGACATCAAACCAGTGTCAGCACCCACGGCCAATGTGCTGGCCTGGAAAACCAACCGCCTCGTGTTTAACCAGATGCGTCTCAGCGAAGTAGCCGTAGTACTGGCCAACTACTACCAGCTGGACGTGGTGGTGACAGACAGTATCGTATCCAACAAAGTGCTACAGGCCACTTTTAACAATAAACCACTGGATGAAGTATTGGACGTAATCGGAAAAGCATTAAATGTCAACATTACCAAAAAGCATAAAACACTTGAATTCCATCAGTAAAAAACGCAACCAAAACGACAGCCGAAGCAACGCACAGTGAACAAAGTCCTGCTATCCGGCATCAACATCAACAACCATTTAAATTGTCATCCAAGCCATTGCTGATGCACTAACAAGGCATCTGATGGAACCTTATTCACTTAAAAATCAGCTCTAATGAAAAGAGTGCTACTAAGCATGCAACCGCGCCGTCGCGGAGGCAGGAAACTCCTTTGCCTGTTACTGACCGGCTCCCTGCTGGCATGGCATCACCTGGCGTATGCCGGTGCCACGGCCCGGCAGCAGGACCCCGAAAATCCAAGGGTGTCCCTTCATATGACCAGAGCCAGTATGGCAGAAGTGATCTCACAGATCGAAAAACAAACACACCTGTCTTTCGCCTATGACGTCAGCATGCTTCCCCCGCGGGAAATCAACCTGAACATCGATGCCCAACCCCTGAAAGAAGTACTGACCAAACTTTTCCCTGCCGACAGGTTTGAGTACACCGTCAAAGGCGATCAGGTGATCATCTCCGTTCGCAACACCAAAACCACTACCAGCAACGGTAACAGCAGTAGCAATACCGCACAGGAAAAATTTGTCATCACCGGTAATGTCACAGACGGTACCAACGGACTGCCTGGCGTAACGGTACTGGAAAAAGGTACCCACAACGGCACCAGCACCGATGAAAATGGTCGTTTCCGCCTCGCAGTAAGCGATAAAAATGCCGTCCTGCTCATCAGCTTCATCGGCTATGAACCCCGTGAAGTAGCCATCAAAGGCAGCGCTACCGTACATGTACAGCTACAGACTGACCAGAAAAAACTGGATGAAGTAGTGGTAACAGCCCTCGGCATTAAGAAAGAGAAAAAAGCCCTCGGTTATGCAGTACAGGAAGTGAAAGGGGAAACAGCGGTGAAAGCCCGTGAACCGAATGCCGTCAACTCCCTCGCCGGTAAAGTATCTGGCCTGGTCATCACCACGCCTACACGCCTGTTCCAAAATCCGGGCATCTACCTGAGAGGCGTAAAACCACTCATCGTAGTAGATGGCGTGCCCATCAACTCCGATTCCTGGAACCTCAGCGCAGATGATATTGAATCCTACAGTGTGCTCAAAGGCCCTAACGCCGCAGCACTCTATGGTTCTCAGGGACAGAACGGCGCCATCCTCATCACCACTAAAAAAGGCACCACCGATAAAAGAGGCATCTCGGTAGAACTGAACTCCAGCACCCAGTTCCAGATGGGCTTCCTCGCCATCCCTACCAAACAGGAGGAATACGGTCCCGGCTCCAACTTCCAGTATGAATATGTAGATGGCATGGGCGGCGGTACCAACGACGCCGACTACGACATCTGGGGCCCTAAATTTGAAGGACAGCCCATTCCGCAATATAACAGCCCCATAGACCCGCAGACGGGCAAACTAGTGCCTATTCCGTGGCAGCGCCGCGGGCACGACAACCTCCGCAACTTCCTGCGTAAAGGACTGCTGTCATCCAACAACATCGCCATCTCTGCCAATAACGATAAAGGCAATATGCGCATGTCGGTAACGCAGCTGTATCAGAAAGGCGCCGTACCTAACACCAAACTGGGTGGCACCAACGTCAACTTCTCCGGTACGCTGAACGTCAGCAAAAAAATGACGCTGTCTACAGCTATCAACTATGACAAGCAGTATACGCCTAACTATCCCGATGCCACCTATCAGCCGTCCAGCCCCATTTACACGCTGATGCTGTGGAGCGGCGCCGATTATGATATCCGCGATCTCAAAAACTACTGGATGCCCGGTAAAGAAGGCATACAACAGCGTAACTTTGAGTCGTATCAATATACCAACCCATACCTCACCGCATACGAGGCGCTGCATGGTTATTACAAAAATGACCTGTACGGACACATCAAACTGAACTATACCTTCAACGATCACTGGAGCGGTTACTTCCGCACCAATGTGAGCTCATACGACCTCTCCGAAAACAAACGTTATCCGATCTCCGGCTCCTACCGTTCCGGCGATGGTGGCTATTTCATCAAAGGAGGTTATAACGAGTCAGGTGAGACCTACTGGGATAACAACACCGATATGCTGTTGAGCTATAACAACAAAATCGGTAAGTCTTTCGATGTGAAAGCTTCTGCCGGCGGCAACCTCCGCACTGTGAAGTACAGCCGCCTGTATGCCCATACCAACAATGGTTTACTGCTGCCTCAGCTGTGGACCGTAGACAACAGCGTGGACCCGCCAGGTGCCACTTCTGTTAAAAACAGCCGTCAGGTAAAAAGCGCCTATGCCTCTGTGGACTTCTCTTTCCGCGATTATCTCTTTCTGGGAATGACCGGCCGCATGGACCAGTCCAGCACTTTACCGGCTAACAAGAACGCTTATTTCTATCCCTCCGTTTCACTGAGCGCCGTGATGTCAGACATCCTGCACCTGCCTAAAGCTATTTCCTTCTGGAAACTGCGTGCCTCCTATGCCAACGTAGGCGGCGACATGGTGAACGACGATGGTACCGCCAAATACAACCTCTACCCCAGCTACTCCGTAGGTAGCCGCTGGGATGGCAATCCGGCCGAAGTGTTTGGCGATATTCTTTATAATCCCAATATCAAACCAGCGTTCAGCAAATCATATGAAGTAGGTACCGATATCCGCCTGCTCAATAACCGCCTCGGTTTCGACGTATCTGTCTACAAAACACTGGATGGCCCGCAGATATTCTACCCGGCCATCTCCGAAGGCTCCGGCTTTAAGACCCGCCAGATGAACGGGCTGGTCACCATGCGCAAAGGCATCGAAATATCACTAAATGCATCGCCTATACGTTCCGCGAACGGCTTTAACTGGGACGTGCTCGTCAACTGGTCGACCTACCAAAAATATCTCAACAAAGTATACGACACGCTCAATGTATACAACCGCGTGAAAATCGGCGAACGCATGGACCAGATCTTCATGACCGATTTACAGCGTACGCCCGATGGCAAACTGGTATTGGGTTCCAACGGTCAGCCCCGCTCTAATTCCTATGTTTCTATGGTGGGATATGCCAACGATAAATGGGTAGCCAGTATCATCAACACCTTCTCCTATAAAAATCTCTCCCTGAGAATACAGGTTGATGGCCGTTATGGTGGTAAGATCATCAACTACCTCGATCAGAAAATGTGGCAGGGCGGCAACCATCCGCTTTCCGCCAACCAGTACCGCCAGGCCGACTGGGAAAACCGCAACACTGCCGGTTACAAAGGCACCTTTGTTCCCGACGGCATGCAGGTGACCGGTGGCTCCCTGCAGGTAGACGGCGACGGCAACGTGATTTCCGACACCCGCAAGTTTGCTCCCAACACCACACCCGTGCTGTGGCAAACATGGTCTAAAAACTACTATGGCAACGCCATCACCAACCTGTATGATCGTTCTTACCTGAAAATAAGGGAAGTGGTGCTGACCTATAACGTGCCCTCCCCTTTGCTGAAGCGCGCCAAAATAATCAACAGGGCCAGCATTTCCGTGGTAGGACGCAACCTGTACTATCTGGCCCATAAAGGGGTGAGAGACATCGACGTAGACCAATGGATAGACCAGAACGCAGGACTGGAGATGCCTTCCACCCGCAGCGTAGGTTTCAACATTAACCTTGTTTTCTAAAAAATCAGACATGAACCGTACAACCAGAAACATACTAACCGCCTGCCTGCTGCCACTGGCGATGACAGGCTGTAAAAACTTTGATGACCTGCGGGTAAACCCCAACGTGTCTGTGGTAGGTACCCCCAAACTATTGCTGACAGGCCTGGAAATGGATATGATCGGCGGACAGGGCTCCGCCAAAAGTGGCTTCAGCTCCGGCAGTGACCTCAGCGGCGATATGAGCAACAGCCCCTGGAACTATACCCATATGAGCAACCAGTTCCTCGTACTCGGCCACGACTACTACGGCAGCCAGGACTATTCCTGGGACAACGGCGCCAGCTACTATGGCAGTCTCCGTAACGCCGCACAACTCGACATTGAAGCCGCCAAACAAGGCCCCGCACTGGCAGCGCCCTATTACGCCGTCAATAAGTTCATCCGCACGTTCTACTTCCTGTCCATGACTTCGCAGATGGGTGACATCCCCATGTCTGAAGCCATCAAAGGCGCTACCGACGGTATTTACGCACCCCACTACGATGCACAGAAAGACGTGTTTCTGCAATGCTTCAAATGGATGGAAGAGGCCAACGACTCCCTGGCGGCTATCACGCAACGCAACGCCAAAGCCACGGTGGATGGTGATATCTTCTACGCCGGCAACCTGCTGAAATGGAGAAAAGCCATCAATACCTGCTATCTACGCGAGCTGATGAACCTGAGCATTAAAGAGAACGATCCTTCCCTCGACCTGAAAGGACGCTTTAACCGCATCCTCAGCAATCCGGAGAAATATCCGCTGATACTGGAGAACGCGGACAATCTCCAGATGAACTACAACGCCTCGCAGAAAAGCAACAACTATCCGTTGTACCCGATGGAAGTAGGTATCTTGTCTGCCAAAAGAAATGCACTCGGCAGTACCTATATCAATATCCTCGATTCTCTGCGCGACCCGCGTGTATTCATCGTGGCGGCGCCTGCCGATTCACTGCCCGCCGTTCCCGGCAATCCTTTTGCCCGCTACAAAGGCGCCAATACAGGCGATCGGCAGGACCAGATCTATATCGATATCAACAAAGGCAAATACAGCACGTTCAATATCAGCTACTGGCTGAGCAGTCCCGCCGGTGTGCCCAACATCCAGCTGGGCGCAGCTGAAACGCATTTCCTGATCGCGGAAGCTATCATCCGCGGCTGGACCGGCGGCGATGCTGCGCAGCACTACAAAGACGGCATCACCGCCTCTATGAAGTTCTACGGCGTCAACGATGCAGATATCGCCACTTTCCTCGCCCAACCGCTGATGCAATATGCCGGCAACAACGATACAGGCCTGAAGCAGGTGCTCACACAGAAATATGTGGCCTTCTTTAACAACGCCGGATGGCAGGCTTACTATAACTATCGTCGTACAGGCGTGCCCGTTTTCTCGGTAGGCCCGTCCAACCAGAATGGCGGAAAAATACCGACACGGTTCACCTATTCGCAATCCGAATACCAGAACAACAAAGCCAATCTGCAGGATGCACTGAAACGGCAGTTTGGCGGGTCTGATACCCGAAACGACGTGATGTGGATGCTGAAGCCATAAAATAAACAGGGGACGTCTCAAAAAAGAGACGTTTAAAAGCAAAGGAGCTGCCTCAAAAGTAATTTGAGGCAGCTCCTTTGCATTAAATCACTATATCAGGGAAGAGGCGTGAATTTAAATTCGTGAATGATCACTTCATAGGACTGGCCATTGACAGGCGCAGCACCGTTCATCAACCAGAGGTTCATGAGTATAGGCATATTCAGTGCCGATAGTGTAATATCTGAAGACGTGAATATTTTCCTGGCAATAGTGCTGCCTGTATCGTAGTGCCCGTGCTGGCTTTCATACACGATACTATCTGTCCTGTAACGTGTGAACCGGTGCGTGCTGTAAGTGCCGCTCATCGTAATATTGGGTGATTCCCAATGAACATTATTGTAACGTACACCGGATTGTGCCGGATATACGGTGTAATTAAACTGTCCGGCAGACGGATTGCCCCAGCGGGAAAGCTCTACATCCTGTTCGTCGTAACCATCCTGTCCGGAGTAGTTAAACAATCCCAGTACGATGTTCCTGTCAATAATGTTCAGATCACATTCAATTTTCCACTGGTAGGTACCATAACCAAAGTTGTTATTGCTGGTCACTTCGGCGCAGCTCCAGCGTCCCTTCGCATCTTTCTGCATTTTAAGGTGAAGGTGGCCGTCTGCATCCAGCCACACATTATTGCTGTTCCAGTAATTAGGCCCAGGCCCCTGGGTGCCGGAGGAGGTAGAACGCACGGTCCACGTATAGCCGCTGAAGTTGATGGTGCCGGGTGTAGAACCGTGAACGGGTTTGCCGTCAGACTGCTTTTTATCGAAGACGCTATCGTCCGGTTTGATCATACTTTTCTGACAGGATGCAAACAGGATAGCGCTCAGGGCTATCATTGCCATACTTTTGGCTGAAGCTGAAAAGGAGTTTCTCATTCGGATCTATTTTTAGGGGATGAACAATACTTGTCAACGATGGGATAAGCCTCATCAAGGAGACGCTCTTAACGTGGACCTCCGGTGTCCCTGATGATAATCGAACTGATTATTATCAACACCGAACCTATCGATTCACATACCTACTAAAACGGCACCACCGAAATAGCCCTGTACAACCTGGCCGGATCGTAGATCACACCATTTTTAATGACCAGTTTTGTTTTCCGGACGTTACTGATATGCTGAACCGGATCACCTGCTACCAACACCATATCCGCTACTTTTCCCACTTTGATACTTCCCAGGTCTTTACTTTTGCCGGTGTATTCCGCCGTACCGAAGGTAGCCAGCTGCAGCACTTTCGCCGCCGGGATACCAGCTTTTACATACAGCTCCAGCTCCCGGTGATAGTCAAATCCCGCCGTGCCATCCGTACCGGCAACAATTCGGATACCGTTATCATACAACAGTTTGGTCAGTTTCAAAAACGCATCGAACGACCGAATGTAGGTGGAATCCATTCCCGGCGGGATAGGTATCCCCTGGCCTCCTGCGCGCATGCCGCGCTGTACCTGCGACGGGAAATGTGTGATGATGTCTTTGTTCTTTTCCTCCAGCACCCCTTCCCTGCCGGTCAGCATCGGCTCAAATGCCACCAGTGTAGGATCTGAGGCGATATTACGGGCTTTCATCAGAGCGATGAACTGTTTCACCTGCGGACTGTTCAGGTCCAGGGAAGCGGCTCTTTGCGCCGGAATAGCAAAACGTTGGGGCGTACGGGTATCAATGGTATCACCGAAGAAGTTCAGCAACAGCATGTTCATATGCGTCACTTCATTATAACCGGCTTCTATGGCCTGTGTGGCGGTCATGAACGCAGGGATATGGCCACATACCCGCATATGGTATTGCTTCGCTTCGGCGATCAGTGGCTTTACCCATTCCGGCTTAACGGAACTATACAACTTGATCTGATCATATCCTTTAGCAGCAAACATGCGGACAAACTGTTTGCCTTCTTCCACATTGTGGATCAATGCGCCCGTAGGCGCCGCCATCGGTCCCGCACCGTCAATCAATCCGCTGATGACTTCCAGATGCGGTCCGATCAGTTCTCCGTTATCAATTTCTTTTCTGAGGTCAGGTAAAGTGGTATCATTACCCATGTCCCGCACATGCGTTACACCAGCGGCGATGTGCATGATGCCTTCAGGACCGTCACCCATGTGTACGTGCATGTCCCAGAAACCGGGCAACAATGTTTGGCCGCTGCCATCCACTATCCTGTCCGCCTTTGCAGTGATGGGCTTTCCTACAGACACGGCTTTGATTTTCCCTGCGCCTATCAACACATCTGTATGAGGCAAAAGCGTGGCCTTTTCTGCATCAAAAAGGGTGACATTGCGGATCAGGACATCGCCCGTCACTTTTTCAGGGATCTCCTTCGCCAGCTGATTATCATGCTGCCGCTCCAGCTTTTTCTGCTCCGCGTACAGCTCCTTTACATAAGGTTCATAACCCTTACGGACCATCGAAAACCAATCGCCCAAATACCCAAATGTTTCATCCTGGTCATCAGCCCAGATATACTCAGGAGTGTAATACATGCCGGAAATCCGGCACAGCTGCAGCTGGCGGTCGCCCGCTTTGCGTTGCAACACCACCTCCAGCGTGGCTTCGCCAAAGGGTAATAGTTTAATTTTATTTTGGCTGGATTTCAGGGCTTTGATGATATTGCCGCTCTCTCCATTCAGGCAGGTATAGAACGCCTTCCCGGCAATGGTCCTGGTTTCGTTTTCGGCGGTATTTTTCCATTTGGCCACACCGCCTGTCAGCTCGAAATCTTCCGATATCGGTTTTTTGTAATAGTCTTTCCCTATCGCATGAACATAGGTAGCAAATCCGTCCTTATCCTGACGGTAGATAGTATGCAGGCTGTCACCCCTGCCACGGTCGTTATACTGGTACCAGGTTTCAAAAGTGCCGGGCGATGTCTCTATCACCTTCTTTTCACCCTTGATGTTTCCTGTTAAAATGAGAGAGTACCTGACTGTATCACGTTGCTGTGCAAACGCACAGACAGGTGCATTAAAAACAACTAATAGCAGTGTTCTGAGGAAGGCATTACAGGGTAACATAAGAGGCTGTCATTTTGGTTGAAAAGGATAAAGTAAATATAAGGAATATTTACATGCTTTATCCCTTTCACCATCATCTTATGCTGATGCCCATTATTTCTTATCCAACGGATACACTTCTTTTTTACCGGCGCCGGTCCTTACATCCAGATAGGGGCATTCCAGATAGTATTTTCCGTTTTCTTTCCGGATATACCCAAACCGTTCTTCCTTTTCCAGTACGGCACTCCCGCCATCCAGCACTTTTTTAAAGGAGAATGACAACAATCCGTTTTTCTCTGCCGCTGTAAGCGCATATTTGCTGTATACCTGAAAACCGCTTTCTGTATAGATCACGGAATCGCCTTCTACTTTAAATTCAACATTGATGTGGTCTCGGGAATCTTTGCTGTCTTTATCCAGTACGGTGGCATAGGTTCCTTTCCAGGCGGCACTGACTGCGGCACCAGTGGGGTGCGTATCCGTTCCGGTTGTTATCACCAGCTGCAGGTAATCTACAGGGGCATTTTCTGCTTCACCGCGGGTGGTCTTCACATACACAGTATGATTATCTTTCCAGTACAACTCCTTCTCCAGCCAACGGTAAGGATGCAGAAAAGTCTTTTTAATAACATTGTTTTCAATGGTATAGATGCTAATATCCTGTGTGGGCGGAGGGATATTCTCATACTCCTCGTACGGGTTGGACTTACTGCATAATATCAGCCTGCCATCCGGCGATATCACCGGAATATTGCTTAGCGTATCCTGCTTTCCGGTGGCTTTGTCGATAGCGAGACAATAACCATGTTCGTACCCGAAAACTTCTACCAGGTATTTGTTTAATGGTTTTAAATAGCCTGCGTACTGATACACCAACCGGTCTTCATCATGCGGTACGCCTGCGTTATTTTTCAATACCACCTTTCCGCCATCGGTAGTGATGGTTAGCTGATCATTTACCACCGGAAACTTTAGTGAATCACGTTCTATCTGATTATGGTAAGCGCTCCTGTATTGATCAAATTCCTGCCGGGTAATACTCGCCACTTCCACGGTCAACTGTTTAGCAACAGGAGCCGCCACAGCAGCCGTACTGTCGGTTTTCACGGTTACGGCCGTACTGTCAGTAGCTGCTTTATTTTGCACTGCTCCATTGCAGGCATACAGGAAAATTAGAAGCGATAGTAACTTTCTCATTCTTTGATTTCTTTATAATTAGGGCTGTACCCTTGTACGTGTAAATGGTCATTATGATGCTCGTCCGGATCAGGGGAACAATGATTCAAAATCTTGTTCGTGTTATATGTCTGCGACAACATGCTCTTCCAGCCGAACTTATACAGCGCATCGTTGAATTTATTTTGCCGGTCTGTGTCCATCGCCTTCCAGCCTTCTGTTTCGGAATCAGAAAACAGATTCAGCTTGTCAATGGCTTTGTCGGTACGAAGATAACGCAGGTCGCCATTGTATCCGTTCTTATGCGATACGCTGGGCGCGGAGCTACCATCTGCATGACTGAAACCGTTGAAGGTATAGTCTTCATAACCACATTCCAGCAAGGCCCCCAGCAGGCTGCCAAGGGTTTTATCATTCACAAAATTACGTACGGTGTTTAACGTTAATTTGAATTTCACCTCACCGCTGGCATAATCTTTCAGTTCCCGGATGTCAATCAAATCAACGGTTTTTCCACCATAAGTGGCGCCGTAATTGTTGTCAATGGTTTTAAAGTTAAATAATCCCAGCATATGTTCTTTGGAATTTTTATCGTGATAAACATATTTGTACTTTTTCTTGTACTCCTCTTTGATCTCTTTGGGCACATGCCTTTCCAGCCGGCCATCTGCAAAGATGTGATAGGTAATGATCTCCTTCGCTTCAAAAGCACTGGCTTTCTGCTGGCAACTGAAGTCTGTGGCCTTTTGTGCTTTCCCTTCGTTGTAGATATCATTGATGGCCGCTTCAAACTCCCACACTTTGGAAGAACCCTGCTGACCGGTATAATAGTGCTTCTTCCCTTTTTTGTCTGTCCAATATTCGGAAGGTTCCCGTTTGAATAAAGGGTTGTCGTCGTAGGCCGCATTACTGCTGTCATACACCACATAATCCGGTTCATCTCCATGCCCACAGGCCGCAGGGTAGTTGATGGCCAGGTAAAGGTCCGTTTTGGATTTGAACTTACTTTTATTTTTGGTCAGGAATTTCTCTACATAGTCCAGCTGCTGCTCTGCGGTTAATTTGATCAGCTCAGAGCGCAGTACGCCGAGGTCCTGTGCTGCTGCCTTACCGATTTGCACCAGTCCCACATAACCGTTTTTGGAGTCGTCCTTGTGTTTGGCAAAGGTGCCGCACGTAGGGTCGAAAGTCCGCCCCGTTTCCAGCGCCATCACGGTCATGAGCCAGTTGGCGCCTTCATTGTCTTTGGTGGGCAGGCCCAGCTTAGCAGCGATCTGCACCACTTTTTTGCGGAATTCACAGCTTACTTTATTTCCCCACACCAGATCATATTTCTGGCAGAGGCATTCGGTGGTGGCCCTTTCCATCGGTTCGCCCAATACGGCAGGCGCTATTGGCCTGGTAGCATTGTTCAGCTTATCTGCCAGTGCGGCAGACAGCTTGATATGGTGGTAGAAGTTAACGTCAGACGCATTATACGCATTGGCATCCGCCACTTTTTCCGGGTACATGTAGTTGACCACCGTTTCATTGTCTTTGCTTTTTTCATGTCTCAACACTACATAAAAGCTGCGCAGCACATTATCCAGCGCTACCACGCCTGTCTTTAGTTTAGCCGTATCCAGGTCAATCAGCAGGGTCTCGTTCTCTTTTACTTTGAACTTACTGTTCTGCACCAGTTTATCTTCTGCCTTGTACCTGTTTTCCCAAAGTTGGAATATCAGCTCTTCTCCACCCAGATTTTTGGTTTGTATATGGATTCTTATTTTCTCCCCATAAGGATATACTTTATACGCCGGGTAGTTGGTGCTGTCCAGGAAAGATACACTGACGATCTCCGGCTTTTTGCTGACATAAATAAAATTCCCTTTTTCATTTTCCGTGAGATGACTGGGCTTTGCCGGGAACCAGAATTTCTTCCCGTCGGAGATAACTGTTTTCATCCCCTGGAACTGCAGACCGGTGGGCTTTTGAAGCACGCCAAAGAACACCCTGTAGTAGTCGCCCTGGAACCATAGTGCATTCAGCTTTTCTTTGAGATCATTGGTTTTCACATCCAACCGGGCTTCTCCTTTGGCGTCAAATACAACATTGCCGAGGTCTTTGATATAGTTGATATCATCGTCACCGTCGTATTCCAGCACATGCAGATTCACCGATTCGCCGGTTGCCTGAGGGCTCACGATCACTGCTTTGATGGTTTCGTTCCAACCGGCTTTGGTTTTATATTTGTTCTCCGCATCTGTAAAACACCAGCGGGTTACTTCCGCCAGGTCCGCATTGAGATCAAGTTTTTTGACAGTACCGCGCAGCTGTGCAGACACCACGAACTTCCCTTTCGCCGGCGCGAAAACGTTCTCCCGCGTAGTGCCGCTTCCACCGGCAGGCACCCAGGTGATAGGACCGTCCAGCTCCGGTTTGTAAGGCATCAACAGGTCCGCGATCAACGTATAATGTTTTCCGACTACCCATTGGGTATTTCCGTCTTTCACCCGCAGACTGGCTATTTCATTATGCTTTACTTCAAAACACCAGTCATCCTCCGATTTGGCCGCGGCCGCGCTGGCCTTGCCTTTCTTGTTGTCCCATGCATCGGCATGGGCTACATAGGCCTCCACCACGTAACTGCCGGGAACAGCGAAATAGGTACTGCCATCCAGCGACAGCGAAGCGCCGCTTCCCACCACTTTACCATTGAGCTGCCATTTAATGGCTGCCTGCTCAAAGTCCTGCGCCGGCGTGGAATAGGACATCTTGCTTACCTTAAAGCTCATGGTAGTGCCGGGACGCACTACATGTGTGCCCTGGTCATTGGTCACGCTCACCACGCTGTTCGCTTCCGACACCATCTCTTTGCTTACTTCCTGAGGACTACCTCCCTCTGTGGCAGGCAGCATGGTGGCGGTCACCGTATAAGTGGCGGCGGTGTTAGCCGGCGTGAAGGTGATCGTATCTGTGCCCGGTTCGGTAGGTCCTGCTATCATATTTCCGGCCGCATCGGTCACCTTCATGAATACACGCTTTTTCTCTTCGTCCGTGGCGGGCGACATATCGTATGTTGCGCTGACGGTAACGGGCACGCCCCTCCGTACGCGATATTGTTCAGGCTTGGGGTTCTTTCCGGGCAAACCGGGAATGACGCGTCCCATGCCCGCACCCAGATCAAGTTCCTCTTTCAGCTGGTTGTTCACCACCGACACATCGATAGCACAACGGACATCCTCCTGTGCTTCCGGGTTGCCAAAAGCCATCACGCGGTAGCTACCCGTTTCATCGAAGTTCATGCTGAAGGAAGGACCCACTTCTTCAAACACCTGCGAACTGCCGCCACTCACTTTCCAGCCCACCTTGTCTTTATCCGCTTTTGCAGCATTATAATAGCTGACTACTTCAAATTTCAGCGATTCATTGGGCCTTGTCCTCAACACAGGCACCGGCTGCGATTTCCCGGAAGCGCTCATCAACTCGGGAGGTATGCGCTTCTCCAGCTTTACCTTGATCTGTTTTACCTGCGGCTTTTCTTTTTTGGTATCGGGCTTAGGGGCCATCGGATTCAGTACCGACAGGCTTTCCACTTCTACCTTGTCGAAGTGCGCCTGCGATACGGCCGCTTGTTGTCCGTGATGTTCAATGGTAATGGAACCGGGGCCGCCGGTGGCGCAAGCTGCGGTACTGCTCTCTGTCAGGATTTTACCACCGTTGGTAAGGGTTACTTTCTGGTAAAAATCCTGCCAGGCGGTAACGCCGGGACTACAAGCTCCTTTTGTGATGGAGCAGTTGCCGAAAGTTCCGGCCTCAAATGGTTTACCCAGGTCTTTGGTGCTGGCAATAGGTTTGGAGTTACCATCGTTGTCGTTGATATAGTCTTTCTCGTTGCCGGTCACTTTCAGTTTGTCGACGGCGCTTCCAAACTTACAACGACATGTCGCTCCCTGCACCACAAAATGTTTATCAGCCATGTTACTACCTGATTAATTACAAACAATTTTATTTCCTGTTAACAGTATGCTCTTCGAGACAAACAATACTGACGGATATCTGATGATGTTGATCGCCTTCGCTGATCGACCATTTCCCCTGTAACTGCTGCACGTAGTTACGTGTAGGCGTCAGCGTGCAGGAGATATCGATTAGTCCCCGGCTATACGCCGGCGATGCGCTGGCAGACAAAATACCTTTCTGTACCATCACATCGGATGCACTGCCAAACGGGGTTCGTTCCTGTTGTACATCGAACATGATCGGGGCGGCAAAAGGAATCACCGGGTACTCCATCTCCCGTTGTGTCTTATAACTGGAAAACAACAAGGGAAAATACAGCCCCAGGAAAATATCTCCGGACAGGGTCCTCCGGAAAGCTTCCGGATCGCGCAGGGTAATGTCGGTATGTTGTATATAGGATTCCGCGATCTCCCCGGTATAGTACTGTTCCAGCTTTTCCTTTTTAGCGGTCCATCGTTGCAGTATCTCGGCGTAGTTAGCCACAGCAGCAATGCGGCCGCCATTCTCCAGTTTCACCTGGAGCGGATAAATCACGCTGCCGCATTGGGCGGCCAGGTCTCCGGCCATATAATCATCTGCCGGCGCTCCGTTGATCAGTATGTCCGTTCGCGTGATACTGAAGAAAACCTGCGACGTGTCCTTGGGATGGTCCATCCGCTGTACGGTAGTATTATACCGGACCGTCTGCGGCTGCGCCGTTTCAAAGACAATGGTGACAGTATGGATACAGGGGGGCTGGGCTGGCGTTAGTTGCCAGGTTGGGCTATCAGCCAATGGTTTTTTAAAAGAGAAAAAGGCCATACTTTTTTACGGTATTAATGACCGATATGGTTATCGGAAGTGTCTTCCAGTTCTTTCGGTTTAAAAGCAAACCGATAATCTCTGAATAGATCTTCATAGGTGAAAGTCACCACGTACTCCGGAAATTTCGGGCTTTTTTCTACCACGTTTAGATATGCGTAACGTGCGATTTTAAAAGCGTTCTTTCTGAGACTGTCTTGCTTAAGACTGTCCGTTTCCAATCCGGCCGGGCTTTTATTAAATATCATGATGATTGTATATTCCTCTTTCCTGGAAGTATCATTCATGAAATACCTGGGTTCTCTCCAAATAGACTGACAGCTATAAACAGCTCGCAGTGAATCAATATAATGTTTCTCTTTTGGCTGCAATTTACTTACCGGCGGAGTGAACATCCACAATACAATAGCAAAGCCGTAATAATACAACAAGCCAATAATTACCAATATGAGGGCAATAACGAAAATCAGTACTTTATGCTTTTTACGGAGGGCCATTATTCCTATTTTTTTATAAAAACCAAATATCAATCAATAAGTTACCAATTTACATAATCATTTCCCTGATAATGCTTATAAACGCCCCCATTCTTTTTTAGCTGTCTGAATTGCGTACCTTTTTTTATCCCGGAAGCATGAAACAATTTCTTCTTCCTGTGTATCACCGCAAAGCCTCCACCACCCATGCTGGAGACAGATTCCGTCACCTCGATTTCACCACCAGGGACCAACTGGATGCTTTCCAGGTCTTCCAGCCAATTCCAGACGAACGGCTCGGACTTCGTATACATATGACCATATTCGTCGTTAGAAGGGTTATTTACTTCACCAGCCGCCTGGATGCCTTTTATAAAACGACCGTCGTTCATATTCTTAAATGTCAGTACCGGGTCCACATTGATATCCACCTGGAAAGTGCAAGCCGGAAGTGTAACGGAAAAATCGCTTACATCTGCCGGTGAGAAATGTACCACCTTTCTCACCATTACACCTTTTTCTTTCAATACCGATATAATACCCTCTCCATAAGCAGCACCCATACTATGGGTCACCACAAATACTGGTGTAAGGTATTTATCATCGGCTCCTTTTTCCTTAAATATCAACTGATGAAAAGTTGATTTAGGATTATTAAACCGTTCCTGCGCTATCTTTTTCCCTTCATTATACCGCAGACTACCGGAAGAAAACATAGTATTAGCTCCGTTAATGAAAAGATTTTTCTGGCCCTTAAAGTACTTTTGAGCAGCGGCTATAAATCTGTCAGGCCAGTAAAGCTTCCCTGAGTCAGGGCCTGCATATGGTATATCCTTATTCCAATATCCATTCACGAACAATATCACCGGCTCCGTTTCTTTAACCGTAGCCGTTACGCTCACTGTCTTCGTTGGTCGCTGGAAATAGGCAAATATCTTCGTCTGCTGCACCTGCGTAGGTGCGTTGACTTTATACTGTATCTGCACCGTCCCGTCTTTGACGGTTCCTCCGGTGTGGATATGCGCAACAGGCTGATCGTCCAGCTGTTTCGCCCACTGCACCTGCTGCAGTTCTTTATCGGTAGGCTTACGGCTGAATTGTGAGGCTTTAAAGGTATACCACTTTTCTTTGTACATAACGGTGACAAGTTTGCCGTCTTCATCGAACGGGCCTTCGACTTTTTTCACCAGCAGCGTGTTTTTCTGCGTGGCTTCGTAGGTACCGAAGCGTACACCCGACTCCTGGCCGTGCATTTTCACGTGTTTGGCGGCGTTGAGCGTAGTTTCCGCGCTGCTGTTCCAGCGCACGCCTTCGCCGTTTTCCGTATATTTTTTGGAGATCAGGATGATGTTCCCTGAATTTTTCTCTCCCATTGGTTTTCAATTTAAAGATGGATGGATGGGATATCAGAACAATTTTGATTTCTCTGCGCTTTTCACCTCTACGGATTTACCGGAATTAAAGGTCATCTCATCTTTTGAACTTTCCACTTTTATTTGTTCGGCTGTCTTTTCGATTTTCTTTGCCTGTACGTCCATCCCTTCCATGGCTATTTTGGTGATATTGGTAGCCGTGAGTTTATAGTCATTCACGGAGAACTGGTTCATGGAATCACCGGCATTGTGAAGGATGTTCATACCGGCGATCTGGCTCATGTTCATACCTGCCACGTGTGTCATATTGGTGCCTGCGTTTACGTCAACCCGCTCCCGGGCATCCATGATGATGTTACGTGCGTTGATCTTAATATTTTCAGGGGCCGTGATGGTGATGTTTCTGCCGTTGGTGTCCAGCACCACGATATTACCGCCCTTGTCGAGGATAGTGATGCTTTCCTGTCCGGCGGTATCGTCCAACCGGATGGTGTGGCCGCTGCGTGTTTTGATGACTTTGAGGTTGTTCTGCGCGTCACCGTATCCCGTTTTGGCGTTGCCGTTATAGGCCGCGGCGATAGCGTAGGGCGCTTCTGCGTTGCCGTTTTCAAAGTCCACCCATACCTCCTCTCCCACTTCAGGGATGAAGTAGAACCCTTTATCAGGGCCGCCGTGCGGCTGCATGAGGCGTATCCAGGGTGTCTGTCCCTTTTGCCAGTTGAACCGTACTCTGATACGGCCCAGGCCTTTAGGATCGAAGTTGTCCGTTACCACCGCGCTCTGGGACTCGCAATAAGGCACATGTCCCAGTTCCAGGTCAGGAGCGGCCGCAGCAGCAGGGATGCCCTCAAACAGGTTGTAATAGTCGCCGTTGCCATTGCAGTAATGCTCCAGGGAGGTGATCATAAACTCCCCGTGCGTTGCGGTGGACAACACGCTTTCCTGTATTTCAATGGTGTCGCCCAGCCGCAGGCTGGTGTTTTTGCTGCGTCCTTTGATGCGCACCATCTGTGCCATCCTGGCTTTTTTACGGCGCAGGGTGAGCTCATCCATTTCGGCTTTGGCATTGCTGGTAAACGCAAACGGTATTTTATACAGCGAAGCCTGGTGAAACAGCCTTTCGCTCAGTGACTGTGCATGTTCGGTATATGGGTCTGACTTACCCGCGGTCTTTTGCTGGGTGCCATCTTCCACTATCTGGTACTGACGATAGTCGTACCCGTTAGTAGCCTGATTATTGGGCTTTATCTGCAGCTCCAGGTCGAAGCTAAGCAGGTCGACCTGATGTACCAGCGTGGTTTTCTGTGGCGTATACTGCCCGAAGATGAGCTGCTGGCCGTTGTAGAAGAACCATTCTCCGTATCGCTGCGACAGGCGGTGCAGGAAATCGAAACCGGTTTCCTTGTACTGCACGATGTATTTCAGCTGCCTGCTTGCGGCGGGCTTTACCTCCGGGCGGCTGGCAAAAGGCGTACAGGCTTTCAACACCGTGTTCACGATGGCGGAAAGGTCCTGCTGCTCATAAGCACGGATATGCGGGTCCGCATCCAGCAAAACGGAAGGGCCGCTGCCCTTGAAAACAACGCTGCCATTGGTGCCGTCATCTTCTTTGCCGGCACTGACGGCGGTGATAATGCCGTTAAACAGCATTGGACGAAAACCTCCGGCTGCTTCTACCGGTTGAACGGAGATGCGTATCTCCTTGCCTAACAGGGATTTCCCGGCTGAAATAGGGTTATTGCCTGACTTGGAAAGCCATTCATAGCCTATTTTTAATTCAAATTGATGATGCCCGGAAATAGTCTGCTCAAGGCGGAAAGAGTGGAACTGCCGAAATTGTTCGTCTTCAATAGATACGGTGGTTACGGTATACAAGGCCATAGATTGCGGTTTGATATGGTATAGCTCCCTGCCTGACAAGGATTAACGGTCAAAGGGCAAGCAGGGTTAAGCTAACAAACAGGACCTTAAATTACGGAAATTATGGGAAACCAACAGAGGTCCCCGGAAATTTATTATACAGATAACAAAACTTTGTTCTGACACCTGACTTTTCTAAAAATATTCTTTATTTTTTGAAATCGATTTACTGCTGACATAAGGTTGTCATCTCCCCCTTAGAACTTTGTTTTATTAAAAATACACTCCATGAAACAAGTCGTTCTTTTGTTCACTGTCACTGTTTTAGCCATCACCGCATTTTCACAACCTACAAAAAAAGACCGTATGTTTACCGTGAAACCTTTCAAAATTGACGTACAACCATCTGTACTGGACGATCTTAGCAACCGCCTCCGCCAGACCCGCTGGCCTGACGCCCCCGACAACGCCGGCTGGCAATATGGTACGGACCCCGTATTTCTGCAAAGCCTGGTCACCTACTGGCAAAACGGTTACGACTGGCGTAAACAGGAGGCCGCACTCAACAAATTTCCTCAGTTTACAGTGGAGATAGAAGGTACTACCATTCATTTCCTGCACATCAAAAGCCCCAATGCGCATGCAAAACCCCTGCTGTTGGTACACGGATGGCCTGATTGTTTCTATCGTTTTCACAAAGTCATTCCGCTGTTAACAAAGGACTATGATCTTGTGGTCCCCTCCATTCCCGGCTTCGGCTTCTCCAGTCGTGTAGCCATGACCGATGATGGCTCCGCTAAAGTCTTTGCTACGCTAATGAAGGATGTGCTCGGTTATAACACCTTCTTCGCCGCCGGTGGTGATGTAGGCAGCGGTATTGTCAAATCAATCGCTAATCTGTATCCTGAAAACGTGGCCGCTATCCACCTGACAGACGTGGGATACCCCAACGGATCTGAAGACTGGAGCACGATGTCACCGGCAGAACAGGCATTCGGACAGTTTATACAGCAATGGTGGTTCAAAGAGGGCGCTTATGCCATGTTACACGCTACCAAACCCCAAACACAGGCATATGGCCTGAACGACTCACCCGTGGGACTGGCTGCATGGATCATTGAAAAATTCAACACCTGGCGTACACCCGGTGGCGTTATAGACGATCATTTCACCAAAGACGAACTGCTGACCAACGTCATGATCTATTGGGTTAGCCAGACCATCCATTCCTCCATGCGTACATACGCTGTAGGTAGCTTTCAGCAGCTGGCTTCAGGTCAAAAGGTAAACACGCCCACCGGTGTGGCAGTATTCTCCGGCGACGCTCCCACCCCAAAAGAATGGGCAGAAAGAAAGGCCAATGTGAAACGGTTCACGGTAATAGAAAAAGGCGGTCACTTTGCAGCACTGGAAGCACCGGAAATATGGGCGGGAGAAGTGGACACGTTTTTTAAAAGTGTGAAGTAAACGGTTTATCCCCCATCAAAAAAGGCTGGCTGAAAATATTTTCAGCCAGCCTCAAAGACCTTCTTACGACCCCGGTTATTGTGGATATAGTATCTGTGTTGCCTTGATATCTCCGGCTGTAAATCCATTCCAGGGAAGTACAGTTGAATTCATCACAGAATTTGGATCCGTGGTAGGCGTTCCGGATATCCATGTACCAGTAGTCTGGTTGGTATGGTGAAACCCTATTGTGTGACCAAATTCATGGGTGATGGCAAACAGTTGCTGGGTGGCGGAAAGGGTATTGTATTTGGAATTAATTTCAACGGTTACCCCTGGCTTGCTATCTGATCCTGGCAGATAGGCCCTTGCGATCCAGTTTGAGTTTTCATATCCCATAAAAACCCGGGTGTTCGCACTTGCCTGATTGGTGACAATAGACATTCCCAGGCGGGTGCCATTTACGGCATTCCAATTGTTCACTGCTCCCTGGATCGCAGTTCTCCACACGGTGGGTACGGCAGGATCGATATAGAACTTAATGTCGGTATTGTAAGCATTCCCTACAATGTAGGTACCTCTCCGTTGTTCTGTTTGCGGTACGCCAGACTTTTGTTCTGCTTTCCAATCGGCTACCCGTTGTTTGAGTTCAGGAAGGGAGATGATAATATCGTCTTCAATCACAACACGGTCCTGATCAAAGACAATGTGTTGCTGATCAAATCCCTGACTGGCCAGGTAACTGATCATTTCTTCTTTTGCATTGGGAACCGGTGAAGGGTCTTTCAGGTCTTTGTCGTTTTTTGAACAGGAAAAAAAGAGAATGGTGAAGGCTGCAATACAGAATGCAGCACCAATGTGGTGTCCATGAGGGTGTTTCATGCTACGCAGATTTTGGGTTAAATAATTGGGTTAAATAATAAAAAGCAATTGCTTCACTGAAACTACAGCTTATAACGGTAATGTCGTTGCAGTTCCTGTTTAATAGCTGTCACCCGCAGTATGCGGATCACATACATTAAATACATACCTTTGAATTATATAAGTCAAAAGGCTATGACAGACAAACTCATTCCCACTGAATCGCTGGTGCAGTTTTACACACGTATCGGTCAGGACGTTCCATCAGACCTGCTCCGTGAATCCGGCAAAGCACATTTTAATGTCCGCGAAGCCCTGACGTGCACCCGCAAAACACCTTTCAACCGCCGTGACTATTTCAAAATATGCCTGAGCCAAACTCCGGCAAAAGCCAGTGGCATACTACTGTATAATGAACAAGAGATACCCATCAATCAATGCTGCCTGATTTTTACCAATCCGGCGGTGCCCACTTCCATAGAGGTGAACATACCGTTCAACCGCTTCTATTGTTTATTCAACGCACCCTTCATCGAAGGATGTATCCCCGCTGACATACAATACGCCAGCCCGTTATTTAACCCCTCGCTGATGCCGGTAATACCGCTCACCAAAGAAGACAGACAACGGTTAAGCACCTACTTTACCCAAATGCAAATGCTGCAGGAAACCGACTATCCTTTTAAATGGGACATGATACGCCACCTGCTGCAACTGGTGATTCACGAAGGCATCCGTTTACAACAAAGCCGCGAGTTACCGGCTACCATGGTGCGCGACCGGCTCGTGAAAGATTTCTTCACCCTACTGAACCAACAGTTCCCGATAGACTCTCCTGAGTCTCCGCTGAAACTATTGACACCAGCCCATTTCGCCGGCCTGCTGCATGTGCATGTAAACCATCTGAACAGCGTAGTAAAAAAACACACCCATAAAACCACACGCGAAATTATTCATGAACGGGTGATCACCGAAGCAAAAACACTGCTGCGCAACACCAACTGGAACATCTCCGAGATTGCCTATGCACTGGGCTTTGAATATCCTTCCCACTTCAATAAATACTTCAAACAGCAGACCAACCGCACACCGGTGGAGTTTCGCCTGGGAACAAAAACAGCCGTATCCGGGAAGTTACCTTGATTTATCAACCGCCTTTGATTTGTATAATCATCCCTTTGAAACGTGTAATCGCCATAGCCACCTGCCGCCCTACCTTTACAGTACTATTTTAAAGCAACCAATATGAGAAGGATCAAAGAATCAAGGGCAGGCTGGAATACTGTCATGTCGTTATGCCTGATACCGTTATCAGGTTTCGCCATGGACATATTCATCCCCTCCCTGCCCGATATGGCGGTGCAATTACATACTTCACCAGCCTCCATTCAACTTACACTTTCACTCTTCATTATCAGTTACGGCGTTTCACAACTGATCGTAGGCGGACTGATTGACACCTATGGCCGCTATGTCCCCAATATGATATCCATACTGGTATTCAGCGCAGCCAGCTTCATCATTGCCTACACCACCAATCTGCAGCTGATCTATGCCATGCGTATACTGCAGGGATTTACCGTAGCCGTGATTGCCATCAGCAAACGCGCCTTTTTTATAGACCTCTATAAAGGAGAAGCATTAAAGAAATACACGAGCATGTTCTCTGTGATCTGGGCTATCGCGCCCATCGTAGCGCCTTTCCTGGGTGGATTCTTTCAGACCACCTGGGGCTGGTCTTCCAATTTCATGTTCCTCGGATACTTTGGATTAGCGTTCTTTTTAGTGGAACTGTTCATCGGCGGTGAATCGATGAAAGCAGCACAGCCATTCAGTGTACAGTCAATGACACGAACATATGGTCATATGCTCAAAACACCGGATTTTAGTTCAGGCCTGGTAATACTCGGACTAGCCTATGGAATGATACTATTGTACGGTATGTGCAGCCCATTTTTGATTGAGCAGCAGTTGCATTTCTCAGCCGCCGTAACAGGCTATTGTTCATTATTCTCCGGCGTATCCGTGATGATCGGCGGAACACTATCCAGAATGCTCGTAAGCAAACCATTGGGCAAAAAACTGATGGTAGCCAGCATCGCGCAGCTATTGGTGGTCGCCCTGATGATACCGCTGACACGCTACTACCACAATCTATACACGTTGTTGATATACGTCTTCCTCCTGCACAGCACGTCCGGGTTTATCTTCAATAACCTCATGTCCTATTGTTTGATCCGCTTCCCTCAATATGCAGGCAAAGCCAGCGGCTTAACAGGCGGCGGGTTTGCTGTAGTGACGTCTATCATGAGCTCAACGATGGTAAATACCATCTCTATTACGAATCAGGTAACGCTGGGAATGGCTTATGGCATCGTAGCGGTTATTACCTTCCTGTTTTTGGTGAGAACGAAATGGAAAGAGAAAGAAGAGAGGGAGGAGAGAGAAGAAATAGTGGAAGCAGTTGCTATACAAGCAATACCGGCGGAGGCGTAGTGGGGAATTATCTTACTATAATAAACAACAAAATAGAAAAGCCGCTCTGGGAGCGGCTTTTCTATTTATCGGTGGAGATGGCGGGAATCGAACCCGCGTCCAAACATATTCCTCAAAAGCTTTCTACATGCTTATTTATGCATTGATTTGTCGGGACTTGGCAGGGGCACAACGAACCAACCTTGTCCTTATCCGTTTAGCTTCAGTGCTCACTCACAGAAACCATGAGCACCTATCCCTATGGGTTTGATGATTCAGCGGCGGGAGTCGCATAAGGCGACAACTCCAGGCGGCTATAATGGGTGTCTAATCGCTGATTAGGCAGCCATGGCGTAGTTAGATTCGCCAATTAAAGTTTGAATATTCAGATTAACGTGCTAATTATCCAACGCACGACATGCTTACACTTTCAAAGACCTATGCTGTCAAAACCAGGCATCCCCGATTTCAGAACACAAATATACAAAAAAAATATGGATTACGGAAATCCCGTAATCCATATCCTTTATAAAATCATATGATTTAGAACCATTTACTGATAATGTTCCGCCAGAAATCCAGCCCGTTGGCCAGCAACAGCAGGCCAAACAGCACGATCATACCGGCGATCTGCGCGTATTCCAGGAATTTCTCACTGGGCTTGCGACCGGTAATGATTTCATACAGCAGGAATAAGACGTGCCCGCCATCCAGCGCAGGGATAGGCAGGATGTTCATAAACGCCAGGATGATGGACAGGAAAGCGGTCATCTCCCAGAAGGTCAGCCAGTCCCACGCTTCGGGGAACAGGTTACCGATACTCATGAAACCACCCAGCGACTCGCTCACCTTCACTTCTTTGGAAACGAAGATCAGACGCAGCTGCTGCACATATTTCACCAGTTTGTCCACACTCATGCTGAAACCGGCCGGAATGGCCTCCAGCAGCGTGTACGTTTTGGTCTTGTATGCAAAGAACTTCTCAGGGTCCTGCGGATAAATACCCAGCTTACCTGTTTCATCCAGCTTCACGGGAATAACCATAGAATCCTTACCTCTGACGATGCCGATGTTCACTGCTTCGTTTTTATGCTTGCGCATTTCCTTGGCGAAGTCCGTGAAATAAGGCACCATCTGACCGTTGATAGACACCATCTGGTCGCCGGGTTTAAAGAGGCCGCTTTTTTCAGCCAGGGAACCTTTTTCAAACCGGTCTATGTAATACGGAAACCGGATGTAGGCAAACGGCTCTTTCTGCTTCAGCAGGGAGCGAATAAAACCTTCAGGGATAGGAATGCTCAGTTCCTGTCCGTCACGGATCACTTCTATGCTTTTCGCCTCATGCAGGATAACCTGTCCGGTGATCGCACCAAACTGCTCTACTTTCTTATGGTTTACGCTGACGATTTTATCACCGTCACGCAGACCGATGCTCTGACCAAGAGAATCCACGGTTACACCGTATTTCACGGCATCTGTGGGCAGGTATTTCTCACCCCAGTGCCACAGGATCATAGCGTAGATAAAGAAGGCCAGTATGATGTTCACGGTCACGCCGCCGATCATAATGATCAGCCGCTGCCATGCTGGTTTCGACCTGAATTCATAAGGTTGCGGGGGTAAGGACATCGCTTCCTTGTCCATACTTTCGTCGATCATGCCGGATATTTTCACATATCCGCCAAGGGGCAACCACCCGATACCATATTCCGTTTCCCCTTTTTTGATTTTAAAGAGAGAAAACCAGGGGTCGAAGAACAGGTAGAACTTCTCTACCTTTGTTTTAAACAATTTGGCGGGGATAAAGTGGCCTAACTCGTGCAATACGACCAGTATAGAGAGTGACAGCAACAACTGCCCGGCTTTCACCAATATTACCTCTGTTGTCATTTACTTGTTTCTGCTTTAATCTGCCCAAGATATCGGATTTCACAGATATTCCGGCAAAACTATTTGTTAATTTTCAACGGTTATTTTAGATAACGATAGCATTGATAAGGGTTGCAGCGTGTTCACGTGCAGCCTGATCGCATTCGTAATAATCATGCAGCGTTGGCGCTTCAATAAACGGAATTTTCGCAATTGTTTCCTCAATTACTTCCGTCATCTGTAAGAACCCGATCCTGTTGCGCAGGAAAGCATGCACCACTTCCTCATTGGCTGCGTTCATCACACAAGCGGTGTTGCCCCCTTTGTGCATGGCATCAATAGCGATGGCCAGGTTGCGGAAAGTCTTGGTATCCGGCTGTTCAAACGTGAGAGATGAATAGTTCCGGAAAGAAAACCGTGGGAAATCATTGGCCAGACGGTCAGGATATCCGAGTGCGTACTGAATAGGCAGCTTCATGTCGGGCAGGCCCATCTGGGCTTTCAGGGAGCCATCCACAAACTGCACCATGGAGTGGATAATGGACTGCGGATGTATCACTACTTCAATGTTTTCCGGATGTAAGCCAAACATCCAGCGGGCTTCGATCATTTCCAACCCTTTGTTCATCAGGGTGGCACAATCGATGGTTATTTTAGCGCCCATCCGCCAGTTAGGGTGTTGCAGGGCGTGATCTTTCTTTACGTTGATGAGGAAATTAGGCTTTTTGCCGAGGAACGGACCACCGGAAGCAGTCAGGATCACTTTTTCCACTTTGCTGAAGGGCTCTCCTACCAGACACTGGAAAATAGCGGAGTGCTCGGAATCAACCGGAATGACAGGTACATTTTTCCTGCGGGCAGTGGCCATCACAATATCACCGGCTACTACCAGCGTTTCCTTGTTGGCCAGCGCTACAGGCGTGCCCTGTTCGATAGCGGACAAGGTAGGCGCCAGTCCCGCAAAACCCATAATGGCTGCCAGCACCATGTCGATAGAGCTCCAGGAAGCTACTTCCACCATGGCTTTCGCACCGGCAAATACCTTAATGCCTTTGTCAAACAATACGTCTTTAACCTGCTTATATTTTTCCTCGCTGCCTATCACAACTGCGTTGGGCTTGAATTTCAACGCCTGTTCAATCAGGAGATCGGCATTCTGTTGTGCAGTCAACACTTCAACACTAAATCTGTCGGGGTGCGCTGCTATCACCTCCAGTGCCTGTATACCAATGGATCCGGTGGACCCGAAAATGGCAATTTTTCGTTTATTCATTACGGTGATTTACTTTATTAATCTTTCACAGTGATGTGAACGCTGCTACAGTCGTCACACCTTACATTACGGCTGCACGTATTTAGTCAGTTCATCAGCCAGCTTTCTGTCATTGCTGAGACGGGGCACTTTATTCTGGCCTCCCAGTTTTCCAATCGCCTTCATATAGTCTATGAAGCCTTGTTTGCGTACGGTTCTTATTTTCAGGGGTTGTAAAATATTGCCGGTCAAAAGGTCATTATAATAAATATTTTTCTGACGCAGGTGCTGGTCTACCTTCATGGCAAATGCCTTCAGGTCTTTAGGCTCGTTTTCAAACTCCACAAACCATTCGTGATAAGGCAGTTCGCCGCTTGTCTGCACCATCGGGGCTACTGTAAATTCGGTGATATGCACATTTTCTTCAGCAGCGGCTTTCATCAGACTGTATTCCACTTCTTCCCCGATCACGTGTTCGCCGAAGGCGGAAATAAAGTGTTTGATCCTGCCGGTCACCAGCAAACGATAGGGATTAGTGGAAACAAACTTCACGGTATCACCGAGGTTGTACCCCCATAATCCGGCGTTGTTGTTGATGATCATGGCGTAATTTACACCGGTTTGCACATCTTTGAGTGACAGTCGGGTCGGATTTTCATTAAAAATTTCCTGTGCCGGAATAAACTCATAGAAGATACCGGAGTTGGTATTCAGCAGCAGACCTTCCTGCTCCTGTGAATCCTGGAAGGCGAAAAAGCCTTCAGAGGCCGGAAATGTTTCCACGGTATGGATCGGTTGACCGATAGAAGCCATCAGTTTGGCGCGGTAAGGTTCAAAGTTGACCCCGCCATACACCATCACATCAAAATTTTTAAATATCTCTTTGATCTTTTTACCATCTGTACGCTCCATCAGGCGGTCGAAATACATCTGCACCCATGGCGGTATGCCGCTGATCAGGGTCATATCCTGGTTGATGGTTTCCTCTACGATCCGGTCGAGCTTGGTTTCCCAGTCGTCTATACAATTTGTCTCATACGAAGGTAGTTGATTAGTACGCAGATACCGGGGAATATGGTGATTCACGATACCGCTGAGGCGGCCGGTAGGAATACCACCTACCCTTTCCAGCTCAGGGGAGCCGGACAGGAAGATCATTTTCCCGTCAGCGAATGCGGTATTGCCGGTTTCGCCCATATAATTAAGGAGGGCATTACGGGCAGTATCAATATGATTAGAAATAGAATCTTTGGAAATGGGGATGTATTTAACACCACTGGTGGTACCGGAAGTTTTAGCCAGATAAATAGGCTGTCCTCTCCACAGTACATTCTGTTTGCCCTCTTTGATCCGCTCAATATAAGGTTTGAACTGTTCGTAGTCCCTTATTGGCACAGCTTGTCTGAACTCTTCGTGGGTACGTACTGCATCCAGCTTATGGTCATTTCCGAACTCCGTCTTTTTGCCTGTCTTTATCAGTTCCTCCAGGATTGCCTCCTGGTCTTCCACCGCCCTGAGCATTTCCTTCTTGATTTTGTTGTGCACAATAGAAGCAAATGGTTTGGCTAGCAGTGATTTAAACTTCATGCCCTTTATTTTATAATTGAGAGTATACGTTCATTTTTTTGATTTCTGATGTATTGATTTTTTGATTTTGGAGGATTCCCTGCATTTGTCAATAAATCTGTCGATCAAAAATTCCAACATTCCAAAATTCAAAAGTATATAAAATTGTGTTGGTTTGTGCAGCAAAATAACTGTTTTTACGGCTTTGTCATATCCCATAGGAAAGCCAGGCGGCATGGCCCGGAATTTGTTAAAAAAATTTAAAATTCAGGAAAGTACGTATCTTTGAAAAGATTAAGTTTTTATCCGGCTTTTAATACGTATTTACATATATGAATTAAAAAAAGCCGGAAATCTTTGTTCAATTGGAAAACAATTGATACTTTTGCGGAAATTATATTTTGGATAATTATGTTTGCAGTTGTAAAAATCGCAGGTCAGCAATTTAAAGTAGAAAAAGACCAGGAAATTTTTGTACAGCAGTTACAAGGAAAAGTTGGAGACAAAGTGGAGTTTTCCGAAGTACTGTTAACAGACAATGCTGGTGCACTGACCGTAGGCACTGATGTAAAATCAGTAGTAAAGGCAGAGATCCTGAGCCATGTACAGGGTGACAAAGTGATCGCTTTCAAAATGAAGAGAAGAAAAGGCTTCAGAAAGAAAGTTGGACACCGTACCCATTTCACGAAGATCCGGATCAATGAAATAGCTTAATTCATTTTAAGCTTGTTATTTTATTTAGACACATTATTATTAAAGTAATTATACAATGGCACATAAAAAAGGTGAAGGTAGTGTAAAGAACGGCCGCGACTCCCAGAGCAAAAGGCTCGGAGTAAAAATCTTCGGTGGTCAACCTGCTATTTCTGGTAACATCATCGTTCGTCAGAGAGGCACCGTTTATCATCCCGGTCAAAACGTAGGCGTTGGTAAAGATTTTACCATTTTCGCATTGGCAGATGGTGTGGTTGAATTCAGAAAAGGTCGCGAAAACAAGACTTACGTTTCTGTTAAAGCATTTGACACCACTGCTCAGGCAGAAGCCTAATCAGTGTTAGCCATAAAGTTTTTTTATACCCAATATTTTTTTACTAACCCAAATTCAAAAAACAATGGCAACAATTAAAAAAGCAGCTGCTAAGAAAGCTGCGCCTAAAAAAGCTGCTGCTAAGAAAGCTGCTCCTAAAAAGAAAGCTGCTGCTAAGAAAGCTGCTCCTAAAAAAGCTGCTGCTAAGAAAGCCGCTCCTAAAAAGAAAGCTGCTGCTAAGAAAGCTGCTCCTAAAAAGAAAGCCGCTGCTAAGAAAGCTGCTCCTAAAAAAGCTGCTGCTAAGAAAGCTGCTCCTAAAAAGAAAGCCGCTGCTAAGAAAGCCGCTCCTAAAAAGAAAGCCGCTGCTAAAAAAGCTGCTCCTAAAAAGAAAGCTGCTGCTAAAAAACCTGCTGCTAAGAAGAAAGCTCCTGCTAAAAAAGCACCAGCTGCTCCTCAAGCACCAGCTGCTCCGGCAAACTAAGATCGGATTTACAAAATGTAGTTATAAAGGTCCCGGCTTCTACGCCGGGATCTTTTTTATGTCCCGGCCCCAGGCTCCCAGGAGTGAAACCCCGGGCCACGTTTATTTTTCAGGTTCAATATTGCCATATACCTTATTGCCCGCGATAAGGAATGTCGTCGGGAGTTGAATTCTTTTTATACCTCACCTACTATCGCAGCGGAAGATTTTATACCCATACATAACACATACCCCCACTTCCATTCCAATCTCTGGAGATTAAAGCCTGTTCCTATACATTATTGTCAACACCATTATCGATTTAATTCTCAGGTATTGGACTCCTTTTATATCCATAAATCACCCTAGACACTATTTCGCACCTCTACCAAATGCCATCCACAATGTTGGTACACCTCCCCTGCGCAACCTCATTTTCACATCACCCCTGATAAACCTTTACCTGAAAACAGCCTGAAAAACAAACATAGCCCAGGGCTCCAACCCTGGGGAAAATGGTAACACCACGTGAAAACATGAATTCCGAAAAGCCAGACATGCTCGAAATCGTCCAAAAATGCCCAAAAACACCGAAAAACGTGAAAAAACCGAAAAACTTGTCCTCCTACCTATCCCGAATCAATCGAAAACGTCCGAAAACACCTAAAAACGTGAAAAATCTCAAAAATTGACCCTCCTACAAATCCCGAAATCGATTAAAAACGCCCGAAAACACCTGAAAACATGAAAAATCCAGAAAAACCACCTTCCTACAAAATCCTCAATCGCTCAAAAATGTCCGCAAAACGCGAAATCCCATGAAATCATACAAACCAAACCACCAAACCACCAAATGCATGGAATTCGTATTTTTACCACATGGACAATAATTCAATAGCCGATAATTTTTCCCTGTTGTCCAAACTAATGGACATCCACGGGGAAAACAGCTTTAAAGCCAAATCCTTCGCCTCTGCAGCCTTTACCATCGAAAAACTGCCGGCACAACTCAAAGACACCCCGCGCGATGAGATATTCCGTATTAAAGGCATCGGGGAGTCTACCGGAAAAAGTATCCTCGAAATGCTCGATACGAGCAGCTTTTCCCTGCTCACCAACTACCTGAACGTCACGCCGCCCGGTATCCTCGAAATCATGAAGATCAAAGGACTGGGACCGAAAAAAATAGCGACCATCTGGAAAGAACTGGAGATAGAGTCCATGGGCGAACTATTATATGCCTGTAACGAAAACCGTCTCCTGCTGCTCAAAGGCTTCGGCGAAAAAACACAGGAAAACGTCCGTCAGAATATAGAATTCTACCTGTCCAACCGTAACCGCTACCTCTTCGCGGAAGTGGAAACCATCGCGACAGATCTGGAGAAACAGCTGAAGGAACTGCTGGCACCTGCACCGGTGACGCTTACCGGCGCTTTCCGCCGTCAGGAGGTGATCATCGATGAATTGGAATTCGTGATCGCCGCCACGCCGGAAACGCTGCGGGAACGCATCGCTACCCTGCCCGGCTTCACTCCCGGCGATGCCAACGGCCCCGATCAGGTATGGAAATACAATGATAAACTCAATATAGTAACGCACGCCTGCGAAGCGGACGACTTCCACAGTACCCTTTTCTGCACTACCGGCGCTCCTGCTTTTATCGATAAATTCAATGCTGCCGGCGGCGCGTCCCATATCCGCAAAGCGCCCTCCGAAGAAGCTATCTTCAGCGGCGCAGGCATGGCTTATATACCGCCCTGCCTCCGCGAAGGACAACACGAGATTGAACTGGCCCGCCAGCAACAACTGCCCACCCTCATCACACGGGCAGACATTAAAGGCATCATCCACTCCCACAGCCAGTGGAGCGACGGCGTGGATTCCCTCGAAGAAATGGCCACCGCCGCTAAAAACCAGGGCTTCGAATACCTCGTCATCAGCGACCACTCCCGCTCCGCATTTTATGCCAACGGCCTGAGCATCGAAAGGGTGATAGCACAACACGAGCAGATCGATGAACTGAATAAAAAACTGGCCCCCTTCCGTATCTTCAAAAGTATTGAAGCGGATATCCTCAACGACGGTACGCTCGACTACCCCGATGAGGTGCTGGCGCGCTTCGACCTCGTCATCGCTTCCGTGCACTCCAACCTGAAAATGACGGAAGAGAAAGCGATGGCCAGGATCCTCAAAGCCATCGAGAACCCCTATACGACAATCCTCGGGCATATGACCGGCCGACTGCTGCTGAGCCGCAACGGCTATCCGGTCAATCATAAAGCGGTAATAGATGCCTGCGCGGCCAATAATGTGGTGATTGAGCTCAATGCACACCCGCGCCGCCTGGATATCGACTGGACCTGGCTGTCTGCTGCATTGGAGAAAAAAGTGCTGATATCCATCGATCCGGATGCCCATAGTATTCAGGGATACCGCGATGTGCATTACGGTACGCTGGCAGCTCAAAAAGGTGGTGTCACCAAAGCCAACAATCTGAGCAGCTTTAGCGTTGACATGCTCGATAGTTTCCTGCAGGAACGCAAAAAACAAAAAAATATCCTCCCATGATGTTATTGGCGCTGGCCGTAGCCCCGGGACTGGCTATCTGCCTCCTGATGTTTATAGTCGATAAATACGATCCGGAACCGGTTGGCCTGCTGATAAAAAGTTTCCTCCTTGGCATGGCCTGCGTGGTCATGCCATTGCTGTTTCAGGTGCTCGCCTCCATGTACGGCTTCCGGGAAACCAACAACAGTCTCTTTGATACCGCCTTCTTTGCCTATGGCATCGTAGGCCTCTCCGAAGAATTCGCCAAGTTTCTGGTGCTGCGCTTTTATGCCTATCCCAAAAAAGCATTCAATGAACCCCTGGATGGTATTGTGTATGCGGTGATGATTGGAATGGGCTTTGCCACGCTGGAGAATATCGCTTATGTTGGTCAGTTCGGATTGGGCACCGGTGTGGCCCGCATGTTCCTGTCGGTGCCTGCCCACGCCACGTTTGCCATCCTGATGGGATACTATGTGGGACTGGCCAAATTTATGCCGGCGCAGCGTAATATGCTCCTGCTGAAAGGCCTATTGATCGCGGTATTTTTCCACGGCTCCTTCGACTTCTTCCTGTTCTCCGGCAATAACATCCTGGCGCTGGGAGCGGCGGTTTTTACGCTGATCATCGCCGCCAGATTATCTTACAGGGCTACCCGGAAAGACATGATGCTGTCGAAAAAGCTGTTTCACCGGCATTTTGATAAAGACGCGGAAGGACCTTCTCCGCTCCTGCCGGATGAAGTGGAAGAAGACGATTTACTATAAAACATTGTTCCCATAATTACAATTGACCTCATATAAGGGGTCAAATCAACCTGTAGATTAGTTATCTTTGCAGCAACTTGCACTTTTTCCAACGGCTAAGCACAGCTAACCGCGAAAAGCTAAATGCCTGTTTATGCGCTTTATATATGTCTATGATCCGCTTTGTGGATGGTGCTACGGGTTTACACCGGTAGTCATGCAGTTTCAGCAGTTGCACAGCGGTGCCATGGAATTTGATATCCTCTCCGGTGGTATGATCGTGGGAGACAATCGCCACCCGTTCTCTACGATGGCGGCCTATATCCAACGGGAACATACCAATGTGGAAGAGATGACAGGGGTGAAATTTGGTAACGCTTTTCTGGAAAAGCTACTGCCTTCTGAGGAAATGATGGATTCAGAAAAACCGTCAGTCGCCCTCACTGTTTTTAAGGCTTATCAGCCTGAAAACGCCATCTCTTTTGCGCATGATATGCAACATGCGCTTAACTACGATGGCTTAAGCCTTAACCTTGACACCACTTACCGGAAACTGATCCGGAAATACAGCCTGCCGGAAGATGAATTTATTGACCGGCTGCACAATGAGCACCTGCGATATGAAACCAATCAGGAGTTTCAACTGGTGCAGAACTGGGGCATTACCGGCTTTCCCGCCGCTATTCTGGACACAGGCAAACAATTGTACCTCTGCGCAAGAGGATACACACCACTCGACCGGCTGCAGCAAACAGTCGATAATATTATTGAGGAAAGTAACCGTTTATAATACACAAACCATGTATCGCGTAAAATCAACAACAGTAGCCGACATTCCCGTTATACAGGAGTTGACTGAGAGAATCTGGAAACCAACTTACCAACGCATCCTCGAACCTGCACAGATCGACTATATGATCGATATGATGTACAGCACTGCCGCCCTCACTAAACAGATCGCGGAATTAAACCACAAGTTCATCATCCTGCAGGACGATAAAAGACCTATCGGCTTCGCATCTTATAGCACCACCGATACGGAAGGTGTCTATAAACTGCATAAAATCTACCTCGATTTGAACTATCAGGGTAAGGGCGTAGGCCGTTTCCTGCTGGACACGGTTATCCGCCAGGTAAAAAAACTGGGCGCCACCATCCTGGAACTGGATGTAAACCGCTACAATAAAGCCCGCTTTTTCTACGAGAAAATGGGATTCTCCACCTATACAGAGAAAGATACCGATATCGGTAATGGTTATCTGATGGAAGACTATGTAATGAGGAAATCATTATAAAAAAAGAGCCCGGTAAGGACATACCAGGCTATTCCCAAGTTAACCATTAAAAGACACAACTCTTTTATTTTGAGTTATTTTATTACTGTTTCTATCATTACCTACGATAAACGGATTATCGTGGATTTACAAATAGTAAAAAAAGCAGCATCTTTTATATTTTAATATAAATGATGCTGCTTTTAAGTTTATTAAAGAAAATTCCCGCATAGTAATCTATGCGGGAATGTAGGTGTTGCCTGAAACAGCGTATATCGGTTATTGATTCAAGCCGGGTTTACTTGGTGGCTGTCAACACGGTTCCTTCGTCATTATCATCATCATGGATGACAGCTATGGCCTTATTCAGCTTCAGCTCAGGAGAGATTTTCAGCATACCGGCATTATTGGCGGTAGTCACATCACGCAGTTTCACGGCTACAACAGCATCAGACTCTTTGATACGGTCGTTTACCACGGCCACCTGGATGTCTGTTTCGCTGAAAGCGCAGTCACCGGTGATTTTCACCATGTCACCATTCATGATCACGAACTTGCGGCCATAAGCGGCTGCACTCACGGAATCCACTCCAAAGTAGATATTGATATCGCTGCCGGTGCAGTTGGTCTGTACAGTGCCATCAGCAGCTTTTACAAGGATACATTTAAACATGCTTACCGGCGCGGTAGCTGACTCGTTGGCATCGGTCAGTTTTACCAGCGTGATATGCGCTGCCTGGTCCTGAATATACTGGGAGGCAGAAATAGAAGTCACATCACCATTATACCCTACGATCGCTTCGTTTTCCGCTTTGATTTCGCTGAGTACCAGTACTACCGTCTCGGCCAGTTCAAAACGATTATCATCTTTAACCTTCACAGACAGGCTGGCGGTGCTGGCGCCATTGTCGATCACAAACGGCGCTTTGATGCTGCTGACGAAATCAGCGCCTGGCAAAGCAGTGCCGTTACCGAATTTGTAGGTCAGCTTCACCGGTTTGCCTGTGGCATTTACCAGCGGCGTATTGTCGCGTTTGAACAGTCCTGCAGAGAATACCACATCGGTATTAGGCTCCGCACCATTGGTGCCGCCAATGAACTTCACCATGGCCGGCTGATCGAGGATGGTCACTTCGCCTTTCGCCTTGGTAAGGTGCAGGTCCGACGCATCCATGATTTCCACGTGGAAAGACTCTTTGCCTTCCAGCAGGTTGTCGCTTTTCACGGGTATCTGGATGGTTTTGGAGATAATAGCGCCTGCAGCGAATTCGGACGGCACAAAAGAGATCGTACCTTCTGTGATGTCGAAGTCACCCTGACCGGCGCCGTCTTTATGCGGAATGGTTTTGTAATGCACATTCACCGGGGTACGAACACCGTTGCTTCTGAGGAAGCCGGAGAGCGTAATGGTCAGTGAAGCGTTAGACAGGCCGTTGAGCGGCTCAGATACTGCGATATCATTAACAGATACTCCATGGCTGATTTTAATGATACGGTTGCCGTCTTCATCGCCACCGCCGGCTGCCAGGATTTCACCGGAAGGGCTCATCAGCAGGGAAGCAAGCGTGGTTTTAGTATCGTATTTGCCCAGTTGTTTGTCAAACATCAGTTCACCATCAGGTGTCAGTTTAATGAGGCGGTATCCTTCTTTGGTCACCACGCACATTTCGTCATCTTCGGTAAGCAACAGGTGCTGGAACACTGTACCCAGGTTTTTGTTGACAACCTGTGTACCGTCGGGCAGTAATTTCACGATTTTGCCGGTGTTCATGCCAATGTTACCACCAGCAGCCACTACTTTGCCGTTTTTACCCACTTCCAGGGCATAGAGCGCCGCGTCCACTTCTTTGTTGAACAGCTCAGTACCATCCGGACGCAGTTTTACGATACGGCCTTTGTCTTTTTCTTCCGCGCAGGCAAAGATCTGGCCCAGATCATTCACTTTCATGGCGTTGAACTTACCATCTACGGTGCTGTATTCTTTATCGAATACTACCTGGCCTTCGGCGTTTACTTTAGCAATACGGCTGGCATTGCCGGTGCCGTAGGCACCACCGCCCATCGCCAGAATAGAACCGTCTTCCAGCAGTAGCATTTTTTCAAATACGGCGCCGGGTTTACCGAAGCTGAGGTCAAATTGTTTTTCCCCTTTACCGTCTACTTTTACCATAAAGGCTTTACCCTGGCCATCTCCTACGTCTCCACCAACAGCCACAATATTTTCGTCTTCGTCGATCAATACGTTTGTAAATACGTTGTGTGCGCCAAAACCTTTGTCAAACTCGATCTTTCCATCAGCACTCATTTTGGTGATGCGGGCCTGTGCAGGCTTGCTGCCGTCTACGCCTACCGTGATGTAGTTACCGTGACGGTCGGCAATGATTTTGGTGAAGTAGCCACCCTGGCCGTTGCCAATGCTCTTATCAAATACCACTTCTCCCGTGGCGCTCAGTTTGGTGATACGGGCATTGCCATAAGCAATAGTGCCGCCACCCACTGCCACCAGCTCATTTTTAGGCAGCAGTAATAAGTCCTGGTACGCTACCAGCCCGCCTTTGTTCAAACGGGTATTGTAAATAGGATTTCCCGTGGAGGATAATTTGGTGATACATCCGTTATCCAATCCACCGCCGATAGCAACAATGGCATTGTTCTCCGCAATGGCCAGCTTACGATACTGGTTCCTGGGAGCACCCATGCTTTTGTTGAACACAACTGGCATTTCCTGGGCAAAGGCCTGTGAGCCTATTCCCAGTAACAGCATTAGTGATGCAATCTTGTTCATTTTGTTAGTTTGATATACGCAATAAAAAAATCGGTTTACTGTATGGTGATCTCACACCGTCTGTTTACCCCCTGTTGCAGGATAAACTTCTCCCGGTCTGCATCCAGCTTATACTGACTGGCAACCAGTACCGGCCGGGTAGACCCGAAATAGTTGATACGGATACGACCGGCTTCCACACCACGACTGAGCAGGCATTCCTGGATATACACCGCCCGGTTTTTGGACAGGGCAAGGTTGTATTTTTCCGTGCCAATAATATCTGCGTGTCCATTCACGATGATCATCCGCTTAGGCTGAGCCCTCCAGATATAGAAGATGGAATCGAGCTTTCTCCATTCCTTATCCTGCGGTATATAGGAATTAAGATCAAAATAAACGGCTCCGGGCACTCTCCACAGCGATGCATGTGCCCCGCTGGCACTATCAGTAGATAACGTATAGGCGCTCACGTGAATGACCGCACTGTCTGTTTGCACGTTATTCTTTTCGGGAGATGAAGGATGCCGCTGCGCAGCAGCTGACGACTGCCAGTTAAGCTGCTCCGGCTGGCCGCCAACGGTCTTTTGTCCGTAGTTAGGCGCGGTGGCCACTGTGGCCGTTGCATTGGCAGGCGTTACAGCAGGCGCGGGATGGGCCAGGTTCTGCCAGGGTATCATCTCGGGAGAACTGTCCACCACCTGCTCGGTATAGTCTTTTACCTCACGGGCAGGCACACTAACGGGAACGGCTGTACTGGCTACTGCGGGTGCAGCAGGCTTGTCTTCCGCTTTTACAACGGGAGCCAGGTTATCATAGGATTTATTCCCTACTAAAGTCAGCTGTTGACGGTTGTCCGTCTGCGTCATGGTATAAGGCACTTTGTCTTCGTCATTTACCGGCTTGCCGGGATAAGGCAGTCCCAGTTGTTTCAAAGGATTCTTCTTCAGATTCAGCACATAGATATGGTCATTATCATGTACACCGGAACGATCTGATGTAAAGTATAATAACAATTTGGATTCGTCCAGCACCGCATTCAGATCGTCGAACTGTGTATTCACAGGATAAGGCAGGTGTACCGGCCCTTCATCAGGCTTCTTCAGGTCGATCATGAATATGTCCAGTCCGCCGAAACCCCGTAAACCGTTGGAAGCAAAGAACAATTTGTCTCCCACAATAAACGGATAGAGTTCGTTGCCGTTGGTATTTACCTTCGGGCCCATGTTCACAGGCGCTTTCCAGCGTTTTTCCGCTTTGTCCCAGTCAGCATAGTAGATATCTGTACCACCCTGACCGCCAGGCATATCGGACGCAAAGTACAAACGTTTACCGTTTGAAGCAACTGATGGATGCAGGAAAGACGATGATTCTGAAGATTTACCCAGTTTTACCGGCACCGGCTTGCTCCACGCATCGTGGTTTTCCTGATAGGTGGCAGACAACAGCTGTGTGCCGTTATTATAATTGATGAAAGAATTTTTATCGTTTTTTACGTCGGTAAACCGGTTGGAGGTGTAAATCACCCTGTTTCCCTGGTCGTAGAAAGATGCCGGCCCTACCTGTAAGATGCCTTTCAGGCTATTGTTGAACGGCTCAATACCATCCTCCGAAATCATGTACAGTTTGGAATTGGTGTAGAAAGACTGCGCTTCATTCTTCTTAAAATCATTGGAAAGAAAAACAATATTGTCTTTGTACAGGGCCAGTCCGTACTGATATCCGGGCAGGCTAAGCCGGAGGCTGTCTACCTTTACATTCCGGAGGGAATCGCGGTTAAAGAAGGTATAATAATTCACCAGTGATTCCTGGAGGTTGGTGAAGCGGGCGTTGTTTTTATAGTTTTTAGCATACACTTCACTGATCTGGCGGGCTTTTTCCACTCTGCCCGTACGTTTCAGCAGGTCTATATAAGTGGTCACATCAGTTACCAGCACATCGTCGCTGGGTTTATAGAGCAGTTCATCATAAAGGCTAACCGTTTTTTCAAACTGCCGCGTCTCAAAATAAATGCGGGCCAACTGAAATTTTGCCTGCCTGCGGGCATCGTCATTGCCACCATTGTTAATCACATCATTGCAGAGTGATATCGCCCTTTCATATTCCTGTCTTTTGAATGACCGTTCTGCCCTTCTTACTTTAGACATGCTGCCCATACTACCGGAAGTATGGTCTTTAACAAAAGAGCAGGAGCCAGTCATGATCAGCATACCCAGGAAAAATGCCAGGCGGCCAACCTGGTCATTTCGCAATCGTTCCGTGAATCGGGTTTTCATAACATTTTTTTTAGAAGTACCGCGGGGCCACCACTTTCCATTTGGACCAGGAAAAACGATAATTGATCATTACTTCGTGGGAAACTGTTTGTGCGCCTTTCAGGTTTGACTGCATCGGGGTATCGTAAGAATAACCCAGCTGCAGGTTCTTGTTCAGCTGCACTTGTACAAGACCGGTCATCGTTTTTTCGGAACGCCAGGATGCGCCCAGCCATACCAGATTTTTTAAGAGAATATTTGCATTGAGGTCGTACTGCACGCCGGTGCCTTTTACGATCCTCAATAGCACATTGGGTTTGAGTTTTACGTTGTCGTTAATGGTCAGAAGGTATCCGGATTGAATAAAGTAATGTGATTGCACCACCACTTTGTTGACACTGTTACCTAGGTCAAAACTTTTAAAAGTGGGAGAAGACAAGCCTACAAAGAAGTGATCGGTGAACAGCATGAAGCCGAAGCCCACATCTGTTTTCCAGTAACTCTGGTTCTGGGCAAATACCGGATCGGAGGTAGACAGAGAGGCATTGTCTTCCCGGAATTGAGACATACCGGCCTTGATACCCATAGCGAGGTAGAGCTTTTCGTTTAGCTTTACCCGTTGGGACACGTTGAAATGCACCCCTGTCTGAGAGTTAACGGTAATCTTCTCATTCATCAGCGACACACCCAGGCTGGTATTGGTAGCTTTCAGCGGCGTATAAAAAGAGGCGGTGGCTGTTTTAGGCGCGCCATTCACACCCACCCACTGGTTGCGGCCCACCGCCGTAAGGCTGGAGGATTCATCCATGGAAGGGTATGCCGGGTTAATGATCATCCCGTTAAACATATACTGGGAGTAGATCGGCTGTTGCTGCGCCCACCCTTTCAGGCAGCAGCAACAGCAAAGTACAGCAATCCCTAAAGCTTTCATAAGTCGCTTGTTCATAGGTATCAGCTTGAATATTTTTACCAATAATGATCTCAACGTTTGATGACAATAAATCCGGTATACCGTTCTACCCTGCCATCTACCCAGATCTGGATCTGGTAGAAGTAAGAGCCATCCGGCACATCGGCGCCTGACTGGCCGCCGGTATTGGACTTGCCTTTGAAACTATTGGATTTATTATCGTAATTACTTGTCTTATACACGGTACCGCCCCAACGATTAAATACCACTACTTCGTTTTTCGGGAACTTCTCAATGTTCTGGACATACATCAGGTCATTGCCCTGTCCGTCGTTGTTCGGAGAGATGGCCGGATGCACTTTGATCTTACCGTCACGCCCGTCGAGGTAGTCGATCTTCCGGTTGTTGTCGAGATGGAAGCGGCTCACGGAATCCGGAACACCATCGCCATCAGAATCAAGGTCCAGGAAGTTGGGGATACCATCGCCATCGGTATCGTCGTCAAACGGATCACCGTTGCCGTTGATGTCTTCCTGTTCATCTGTCAGGCCATCGCCGTCCGTATCACAGGTTTTACACATCGGATCATCGTTAAGGATTACACCGGTGGCTTTAACCGGATCACCCATCACTGGTGTATTCTGACCGGAAGCCACAGACACGGTCTGCATCTTCACGATAAACGTTTCGTTCTGCTCAAATGCATCATCCCCGATGATGTTCACTACCACGGCTCCTTCTGACTGGAACGCAGGTATTTTCGCCTGTTTAACCGTATTGTCGAAGTCTGTCCCAGGCGTGGCTTTGAAGTCCAGGTAAGGGTAACTTACGCCCTCCGTGGATTCTTCAAAATCATAGTTAATGGTGATATCCCTGGAGCTTCTGCGGTTCATTTTCACCACAAATTTGAGTGGCGTGTTCTCGCCTTTGTTTCCTTCTTTCACACTGAATTTTTCTGCGGCAAAGGCCAGTGTCAGCGGGTCGTTGTCGTGGATAACCGTTTGTGCGGAAGCGTTAGCCCCTGCTTTGTAGATCGGTGTTCCGCTGCCGCCTACATATGGCAGGATGGTCGCTTTCAGGAAGCCGTCATCGTCGTTGGTATCATTATCTACCGCGGTCAGGGTAAAGTCCTGCGAAGTGCGAAGCGCAGGTAACACCACCGTGATGGTATTACCATTTACGGTGGCGCCGGCAGCGGTGAAGCTACGTGCGGCATCCTGTTCCACCTGGAAGCGGACAGGCAGATCACGCGCGGCGGTGTTCACAGCACGGATACTGAAAGTAACCGGTTTACCTTCATCTACCGGCAGGCCGTCGTTAATAATAGATACCACCAGCGTATCGTTGTCATGTATCAGCACATCGGCCTGAGATTGGGCAGACAATGGCCAGGTGACGCCCGGGATATTACCGGTAACGGTTTTCAGTTGTACCTGTACATTTTCATCGCCTTCCACAATGGTATTGTCAATCGGGTCCACCTGAATATCAGCAAAGTTTTTACCGGCCTGAATTACGGTGGTACCGCTGAGTTTACGGTAACGGGCATCCGGTGTGGCGTTACCACTCACCTGATAAGTTACGGTCACGTCTTTTACGGCGGTCAGTTGCGTATCGGTGAAATGTACCCTGAAATAACCTGGTGTACTCGGTTCAGACGCATCGGCTGTTTTCTCTACCATCATTTCACGGGCAGTAGCTTTGGGGCCGGTAGCATAACTTTCATCATCGAATACTGTCAGGCGTACCGTGTCCAGGTCATTCACATCCAATCCGATGTTTTTATTGAACCGTTTCATCTGTGCCAGCATAAGGGCCGCTTTCACCTGCTCGTCTCCTTCGATCACGCGGTTGTCGATCACGTTCACGGGAACGGTTACACTGTTTTGTCCCTGTAAGATGGTAGCAGATGTCTGTATCGGTGCAATGTTGGTAGTTCCGGCAATGCTGCTTACATAGAATACTACTTTCACATCGGCGGCAGCGGTGCTGGTGCCTGGCAACTTGATGATATAACCACCATTGGTGGCTGGTTCTGCGGCATCTTTATCTTTTACCAGGTGCACGCTCATATCACCGGTTTCCGGAATCAATACCGGGGTGGGCTGAATAAGGGTATAACCCGGTGTCACCAGCTGGGCGCTCAGTTGCAGGGTTTCATCTCCTTCCAGCACATTATCATTGATCATCTGCAACGTATATACCTTATTGTTAGTCAGCGCCGGCAGTGTTACGGCAGACGGTACGCCGCTATAATCGGCATCATCTGCGGTGGAAGCGGCATCACGGTTGATATTGATCGTGATGTCTTCTTCGGAGGAAATCAGGCTGTTCACAAATCCTACTGTTACAGCAGAAGTGCTGCCTTCGTGCAGGATAGTAGAATCAATCTTCACCTGTACTTTCAGGTTGTTCGGGTCCAGACGGGTCACATCCTGTATGATCAGGGGGAGGGTATCACCCTTCATGCCGTTCATATTTTTCGGTGCGGCTACCAGCTGCAACAGCTCGTCTTTCTCGATGATATTATCACTTTCCGCTTTTACGGTGAAGTTTACGTCCGGTTGCAGTGCCGGGATGGTCACCTGTGACGGCAGCCCGCTGTAGTCGGTTGTTTTCGCCTGTGTGCCGGCGCCGGCATACAACGATACGGTGATCGGTTTGCTGGAAGTAACGCCAGGCGCCAGTGATACTTTGGCGGTATAGGTATCGCCTTCTTTCACAGCCGTACCAGGTGTTACCGGAATAATGTGGATATAACCGGTAGCGGGGTCGTCGTGGGTCCTGTCGAGGATCACCACAGTATCGCCTTTCACCGGCATGTTCACATCACCGGTGGAACCAGTGAATATAACCGTTTCATCATCTTCCAGGATCAGGTCTTTCACAGCTTCCAGCAGTACCGGATGTGTAGCTCCGGTGGCCAGTTTCGGAATGGTAATGGTAAGCGGGAAGGACAGCGGTTTATAGTCGATGGCATCGGCAGTAGACGCTGCATCTTTGTTGATGGTCACCACGATCGGTTGACCGGCCTGCCAGCCATTCGGCAGTTCCACGCCGATAGCTGCTCCGGCGCCGCCTTCATCGATGGCCGCCAGAGAGCGGGTAATTTTGATCGGTGCTGTCAGCGGATACTGCGCATCGTCGATATTCACTTCAAAAACATTCGTGGTATACGTGCTGATAGCGTCTGTAGCGGTAGTCGTGATCTCAAATTTCTCAGGACCTTCCACCAGATTATCCGCCTGTATCTTCAGGGCCACCGTAGTATCGTTGGCGTTATTAAAGGAGAAGGCATTGCCCAGGAGGTAATCTGCGCCTGCTTCGGCGGCGCCATTGGTCTGCGCCAGCGTGAGACTAATAGGCACTTCTGTGGTAACGCCTGCCGGTAGCGCGATATGCACACTGCCATCCTCGCCTTCTTTGGCATGTTGTGTTTTATACGGAGTAAGCGTCAGCACCCTGTTGGCAGCAATGGTGCGGGTCAGGTCCTGTATTTGCAGGTCCAGGTTGTTCACATCATAACCAGCCAGCGTGGCGATCATCTTCAGCGATTCATCTTTCTCCAGTATCTGATCTGTATGGGTCTGGATAACATCGAAGGTGTGTGTTTTATCGGTTTTGTCCAGTTCCAGCAGGGTATTGATGATGGCGTAGTCGTTTTTAGCAAGGCTAGCTTCTGAAGCGGGATCTACTGATAATTGTACCGCTACTTTTTTGGCGGAGGTATACAGACGGGTCACGGTTACGCTCAGCTTCTCGCCTTCCGGTATCAATGTTTTGTTGGCGGTGAGGGTAATTTTCCGGGCATCGGGTTTGTCGATGGTGCCGTCTGCGATATGAATAGTGGTGCTGGTAACAGGTAACGTGGTGTTACCAGGGTTACCGTCAACAATCAGATCAGCATCGTCATCCAGGACATCGTTGTCGGTAGCCAGCACCTGCATGGAGGCCGTGCCGGTGGACTGGATGATGAGTTGTTTATTAAGGATAGCAGTATGACGGTCGTCGGTAGCAGTGGAGCCGCTGTTCTTCACCAGCTGTACGGTCAATGGTATGGCTGATTTCCAGCCGTTTGGCAGCGTGGCTGTCAGTGTGGCGCCGGTCAGGTCGCCTTCTTTGATGGTAGCAGGCGTACTGCTGAGTAGGATCGGATGAGTGGCCAGCAGCGGATATTCCAGGTCATTGATCGTGAAGGTCAGGGTAGCCGGGTCGATGCCGTAGGAAGTGCTATAAGCGTCCGTGATGGCCGGTGTGATGGTCAGGGTTTCCTGATTCTCCACCAGATCATCCTTGATGATGTTCAGGGTAGCGACTGGTGCCGGAGTAGCGGCGGTGATCTGCAGCGGTCCGGTTAACGTATAGTCATCAACGGTAGCCGTGCCGGTAATGGCGCTCAGGTCTACGTTGATAGGAATTTCAGTGGTGACACCGGCCGGCAGTGTAGCCGTGATGGTGGTAGCAGTGTTTTCCGCGATGGTGGTCTGCGGAACAGTAAGGGTCACTTTTGTATTGTCAGTGTTCCTTCTGGTAGCGTCATTGATGGTAACGGTAGCACCGGTAATATGACTATAAATGGCGTTAGTACCGGTGATCACCAGCGCTTCGTCTTTCTCGATCACCATATCTGTCGCGGCTGTCAGCACATTGGCCGGTGTGGTATAAGTACCGGTAGTGTATGCCGGCAGCTCTATCTCATTAACGAGTGTATAATCTGTTGCGCTGGCTTCTGTACCCGTAGGGTTGGCAGCCAGGGCGATCCTGATACTTTTAGCGGAGCTGTATCCGCCGGACATTTTGATGGTAAACGGTGTGGCTTGCCCTTCTGTCAGCGGAGTGGTAACCGGCGCTACCGTTAAGGTCACGCCAGAGGCGTCCGTTTTATCGTGGATATTGAGTGTCACATCTGCGCCGGTAGTAATGCCCGGTATGGTGCTGGCAGCCGGGGCAGCGTGGATCACCAGCGCGCGGTCATCTTCCAGTATGAGATTGGTAGCGGCGGTGATGGTCTGCGGTACAGACGCTTTTGAACCGGCCAGAATCGTCATGGAAACAGGTAACCCGGAATAGGAACCCGCTTGTGCCGTGGTGCCGGCAGCGGTGGAGATATCGAAATTCAGGGCTATGTCGGTGGCCACAATACCGGCAGGCAGCTCTATCCAGCAGTTAGCGCCGGTAGGATCGCCTTCATTAATATCATTGGTGGAAAGATGGAGTGTAGCCGGTGACGGGAGTGGCAACTGCGCATCTTTAATAGTGATCGTGGCCGGTGTCATCTTAAACACGGTAGCGCTGCCGTCGGTGGCAGTAGCCGTCAGCACGATGGTTTCATCTCCTTCTATCCTGCCATCGTCTGTCAGGTTAAGGGTGCCGCTGATGGGCGTATTGCCATTGATAACATTGGCTGGCACGGTAAGCGTATAATCAGTATTATCGGTAGCGGTGCCGCTTTTTGCCAGGGTAACGGTAATGGGTATATCTGTAGATACGCCCGCCGGCAGGCTAATCCTGAATGTGCCGTTAGTGTATCCTTCCTTAAATGTCAGTGCGGGATAGGCCGGATCAGGGTCTGCCGGAGTAACGGTAACGCCTAACGTAATATTCTCATCGTGATTACGGGTATCGTCTGTAATAGTGATCACCGGTCCGGTGGCTGTTTTAGCGATGCCCAGCACACTGGCGTCACCTTGTATTTTGAACGTCTCACTGGCTTCCAGTATCAGGTCCGGTTTCGCCACAATCTCAATATTAGCGCTGCCTGTACCGTTGGCGATCAGCACTTTTTTATCCATGGTAAAGTCCAGGTCCGGTGTAGCGGTGTTGCCACTGAGAACAGAAAGGTCTACATAAGTATCTTCTGTTACGGTAGTACTGCCCGGCAGGGAGATGGTGCCTACCAGTTTAGGATCACCTTCTTTGACGGTCGTTTGTGAGAAGTTGATGGTCAGCGTACGGTCTTCATCATCGATGATGGTGTAGGTCGCTTGTTGGGTGGCACCCAGGTTTACCGAGGCGTTACAAGTGATATTCTGCAGCTGGAGAGTGAGCTTGCGGCTGTATTCCAGTTTATTATTGCCTTTGATGATTACGTTGGTGACCGGTACCAGCTGATTAGCCGTTTTTGTATAGTCGCCAGCCGGAATGATGAACCCCATCTCATAGGTGAAGTCCTGGTTTTCCACTGCCGGGTGTTGTTCTCCGGCAACGGCCACCACTTTCATTTCTGCGTACACAGGTGTATAGAGGATACCGCCGGTTACTTTCAGTTTCAGGCTTTGTGGCGCGTGGTTGTTGCCCGCGTTGCCTTCGTTGTCTCCGGCATCGCCGGCAAATTCTACGGTCACGGCTGTACTATTATTGGAGGTCGCGCCCTGAATGGCGGTGGACATAGCGTCGTAGTCCGGATAAGTGGCGGGCGGGGTAGCGTTAAGATCGCCATAACCTACAGCAATGCGGGTACCAAATGTCTTGTTGGTGATTTTATTTCTTAATGCCGTCTGCACACACAACATCCTGTCAGATCCATCAAAGTAGGGATTGGGGATTTTATTATCGTAGGGATAGGTATTCAAAGGGCTCGTTCCCTGATACGCTCCCGGAAGGTCTGGTTGAAGAGACAAGGTATGACTGATAAATCCTGTAGGCTCTGCAGAAATAAATGCATGGGTATAAGGCTGCGATACACCACAATTCGCGGGATTATGGTAAGCGCCTACATATTGGGCTGTTTGGGTAGTAACGTCAATGACCTTTCTGAATCCCATGTTACAATACCCCGGAATACCCACCTGGTAGTCATTTCCCGGATCATACACAAAACCGGGGTCCTGTTGCATGGCCAGCCGTTCTTCCTGATAAATCATCAGGTCATACCCATAGTTAGCCCCGTTGAAAGAGTAGTCAACTGTAAAGTATTTATTCGGTGCGATATAAGTGTAAGCGCGGGTAACGTCAATTTGTAATTGGTTGTCGGGTGTTGGCTTCTTATCATATATTCTATTAAATACGAAAACCCGGTAAGGGGAAGCCGGGGTACCATTTCCGATCACGGGAGAAATATAACAAACGGTGGTATCGAGGCTTTGCAGGTCCGTCATGGGACTGGTGCTGTGTTTCACCCGGATGTAGTCGCCGTATCCTTTTTCGCCGTTGGCTGCGTAAGAATCTGTTTTACCATTGCGGAACACCTGTATTCTGCCTTTAGCGTCCATTTCGAGCCGGAGGCCGTCGCTGGCTGTGTTGCCGCCGGTGGAATTGATCACGCGGGTAGCGGGGAGTGGTGTCTGGGCCTGTGTGCCGGTGCATATCAGCAGGAACAGGAGCAGTAATGTTACGCAACGCCTTAGCATGGTTTTGCCTTCCGGCAATAGCTGCTGCTTCGTTTTCATAGAATGGGACAGGACTAACATATGCGTATGTAAATTTCTATTTATACATATAGATTCATTCAAAATGTAAAAAACAGTCCTTTGTAAAACCTATATGCCTCGTAAATTGGCTCTCCCGGCAAACTATAACCTAAATACTTCATAAGCTGAAGCTGAAAAACCTTGCGCTGCCGGCAATTATCTGATATCAATACCCAGGGATCGGGGAAGAATAAGACACACTAATTGCGCTTACTATGATGGTAAATAATTGCTCATACCCTACTTACTGTTCTTTACCACTAAACAATTAAATATTAAATCATATATTTTAATTCACAAACTTATAACATAATTTATATTAAATCAAATTTAATTTGTTTTAGCGGGGATGAGATCGCTCTAACGAGATGATTAACAAAAATTTAGGGGCTCACTGCGATATAGAGGGGGGTGTCATTATGTTAAAAGTTAAAATAAGCCTAGATTTGCACAAAACTTTATTTAATGTCTACAATTGCGAAATCCAACATCGACTTTAGCCTTCCCTACAAGGTAAAAGATATGTCACTTGCGGCCTGGGGTCGTAAAGAGATAGAGCTGGCAGAAGCCGAAATGCCCGGTCTGATGTCATTGAGAGAAGAATATGGTGATAAAAAACCGCTGAAAGGCGCTCGTATTGCCGGTTGTCTGCACATGACCATCCAGACTGCCGTACTGATCGAAACCCTGGTACACCTGGGTGCGGAAGTACGCTGGAGCTCCTGCAATATCTTCTCTACACAAGATCACGCTGCTGCTGCTGTAGCCGCTGCCGGTGTGCCTGTTTTTGCCTGGAAAGGCCTGAACGAACAGGACTTTGACTGGTGCATTGAACAGACCCTGTTCTTCGGTAGCGTTGACCGTCCGTTGAACATGATCCTGGACGACGGTGGTGACCTGACCAACATGGTATTCGACAAATACACTGAACTGATCCAGCATATCAAAGGCCTGAGCGAAGAAACCACTACCGGTGTTCACCGCCTGTACGAGCGCATGAAAAACGGTACTTTGCCAATGCCTGCCATCAATATCAACGACTCTGTTACCAAATCCAAATTTGACAACAAATATGGTTGCCGCGAATCCTGCGTAGACGCTATCCGTCGCGCTACTGACGTGATGATCGCCGGTAAAGTGGCGGTTGTTGCTGGTTTCGGTGACGTAGGTAAAGGTTCTGCTGAATCCCTGAGAGGTGCAGGCGCCCGTGTAATCGTTACCGAAATCGATCCGATCTGTGCTTTACAGGCTGCGATGGAAGGTTATGAAGTGAAAAAAATGAACGATGCCGTAAAAGAAGCTGACATCATCGTAACCACCACCGGTTGCCGCGATATCATCAACGGCGAACACTTCAAACTGATGAAGGATAAATGCATCGTTTCCAATATCGGTCACTTCGATATCGAAATCGATGTGGCATGGCTGAACAAAAACTACGGTCATACCAAAGTGGAAATCAAACCTCAGGTAGATAAATACACCATCGATGGTAAAGACATCATCCTGCTGGCTGAAGGCCGTCTGGTGAACCTGGGCTGCGCTACAGGACACCCTTCCTTCGTTATGAGTAACTCTTTCACCAACCAGACACTGGCTCAACTGGAACTGTGGCTGAATTCAGACAAGTACGAAAACAAAGTTTACGTACTGCCTAAACACCTGGATGAAAAAGTTGCCCGCTTACACCTGAAAAAAATCGGTGTGGAACTGGACGTACTCACTGCTGCTCAATCCGAATACCTCGGCATTCCTGCAGAAGGTCCGTTCAAACCAGACTACTACAGATACTAGTCGATTTTCAATTACGAATTACGGATTACGAATTACGAATTACGAATTGAAAAAAGCAAAGACCTGAGCGAATATACATTTGCTCAGGTCTTTTTATTTGCAGCTATTATTTATGCACACTGTGATAAAACCGCTCTCCCTTCGTAATTCGTAACCCGTAATTCGTAATTGATTAGTACTTTTGTAGCATGACAAAGCTGAGCGTAAATATCAACAAGTTTGCTACCCTGCGCAATGCACGGGGCGGCAACCTTCCGGACATTCTTAAAGTGGCACAGGATTGCGAACGGTTCGGCGCTGACGGTATTACCGTCCACCCCCGCCCGGACGAGCGTCATATCCGCTACCAGGACGTAAGAGACCTTAAACCCCTTGTCACGACCGAATTTAATATCGAAGGATACCCTTCCAGAGATTTCATGGACCTTGTACTGGCCGTAAAACCTCATCAGTGCACCCTGGTACCGGACCCGCCAGATGCGATCACCTCCAACACCGGCTGGGACACCATCCAACACCAATCCCAACTGAAGGAAGTGATCAGTGAGCTGAAAAATGCCGGTATCCGCGTTTCTATATTCCTCAACGCCGAACCCGATAAGGTGGAAGGCGCCAAAACAGCCGGTGCCGACCGCATCGAACTGTATACCGGCCCTTACGCGGAAGAATATACGAAAGCACGTACACAGCCGCAGAACCTCCAGCTATTCAACGACTATAAAAACACGGCCCGCGAAGCCACCAATATCGGACTGGAACTGAATGCCGGCCATGACCTGAACCTGGACAATCTCCGCTTCTTCAAACTGCATATACCGCAACTGAAAGAAGTGTCTATCGGTCATGCCCTCGTGGCAGATGCCCTGTATTATGGCCTCGAAAACACCATTCAACTCTATAAAAGACAACTCGCCGACCACTAATTAATTTCCCAGGGCTGAAGCCCCGGGCTACGTTGTGTTCAGTTGTCTCCCATGAGATACTAAAATAAAAGCCCATAAATCCCGTAGCTTGATGCTATCAGATTTATGGGCTTTTCTATTGATAATTGAACCATGATCGGATTTGAATTCCAAACGTCGCCCAGGGCTTCAGCCCCGGGGCCAAAATATTAAAGCCATTCCGCTGAGAGGAATGGCTTTAAGAACCCTTAAAACAATCAACATGATGCTCATACCGGGGTCACAACAAAACCGATATGAACTTTTAAAAAATTGCTGCCAGGAATGGCAACAAAATGACTTTATAGTAAAACTAAAATAAGTCTGTTTTTATAAAAACGGAGCCGGCAGTTCCAACCAGTAGTCACTGCCTTTCCCGCCCTACTTCTTTAATAACGCTATTTCCAGCACTTGGTTCATTTCTCTTACATAATGAAACTTCATGCCTTTGATATATGAAGGATTTATTTCTTTTATATCCTTCTCATTCTGCCAACATAAGATGATTTCCTTGATACCTGCCCTTTTGGCGGCCAGAATTTTTTCTTTCAGACCACCCACCGGCAGCACCTGTCCCCTCAGGGTAATCTCTCCGCTCATGGCCAGATATGATCTTACCTTACGCCCGGTGAATAACGAAGTCAGCGCCGTCAGCATGGTAATACCGGCACTGGGACCGTCTTTCGGCACGGCGCCTTCCGGTATATGCACGTGCACATTCTTCGTATGGAAGATTTTCGGGTCCAGCTTCAACTCAGCAGCATGGGACTGAATATAGGTCAGCGCAGTAACTGCCGATTCTTTCATCACATTCCCCAGGTTACCGGTCAACTTCAGTTCTCCTTTGCCCTCACTCAGGCTGCTTTCGATAAACAGGATCTCTCCGCCCACATATGTCCACGCAAGCCCCACGGCTACGCCCGGAGGGTTGCCTACCTTATAGATCTCGTTGGAATAGCGGGGTCTCCCCAGTATCCGCTCTACATCTGCATCGGTGATATTTTCAGGCACCTTACGCTCCATGGCCACTTCTTTGGCCAGGTTACGCATGATCGCCGCGAAAAGCCTGTCCAGCTCCCTCACACCGCTTTCGCGGGTGTAGTCCGCGATGATATGTTCAATGACACCGTTGCCCAGTTTGAACTTGATATCCTGCAGACCGTGCGCCTCTTTCTGTTTGGGCAGCAGGTGGCGTTTGGCGATCTCGGTTTTTTCCTCGATAGAATAACCGCTCAGGTCAATGATCTCCAGCCTGTCGCGCAGCGCAGGATGAATAGCACTGATATTGTTGGCAGTAGCAATGAATAACACCTTGCTCAGGTCAAATTCCAGCTCCAGGTAGTTATCATAGAAAGTGCTGTTCTGCTCAGGGTCCAGCACCTCCAGCAGCGCTGAACTTGGATCGCCACGCAGGTCGTTGCCGATCTTGTCAATTTCATCGAGGATCATGACAGGATTGGCAGACTTGATTTTGCGGATAGATTGTATCACCCGGCCAGGCATGGCACCGATATAGGTTTTACGGTGGCCTCTGATCTCACTTTCATCATGCAAACCGCCGAGGCTCAACCGCACGTACTTACGGCCAACCGCATTGGCAATAGAACGGCCCAGAGAGGTTTTACCGATACCCGGAGGTCCAACGAAACACAGAATAGGTGATTTCATATCTCCTTTCAGTTTCAGTACGGCCAGGTATTCCAGTATTCTCTCCTTGATTTTCTCCATGCCATAATGGTCATGGTCCAGTATTTTCTTCGCCTTTTTCAGGTCGTAGCTGTCAGTGGTGAATTCGCCCCAGGGCAGGTCCAGCATCAGGTCGAGGTGGTTGTACACCACGCTGTAGTCCGGTGTGCTGGGATGCATACGTTCCAGTTTCTCGATGCCTTTGGCGAAGGCTTCCGCAGCGGCTGCCGACCATTTCTTCTCTTCCGCTTTGCGCTTCATTTCTTTCAGCTCACGGTCGTTGGCGTCGCCACCCAGTTCTTCCTTGATGGACTTCATCTGCTGTTGCAGGAAGTAATCCCGCTGCTGCTTATCGAGGTCCGCCTTGGTCTTATTGGTGATTTTATTTTTCAGTTCCGCCAGCTGCAGTTCTGTCTGCAATAGTTTCATCAACAACTCAGCGCGGGTACGCAGGTTGTTGATTTCCAGCAGTTGCTGTTTGTCTTTCAGGTCGGAGTTGAGATTGGATGACACAAAATGCACCAGGAAGGACGCATTTTCAATGTTTTTGAGGATAATGCTCGCCTCCGAAGGCAGATTGGGAGACAGCTGGATGATCTGTCCTGCCAGGTCCTTGATAGAGGAGATATAGGCCTCGAATTCGGAGTCATCATCCGCGGCTTCATCCTGCAACAGCTCTACCTGGGCTTTGAAGTATGGATCTTCCGAAACAATCTCTTTTATTTTGAAGCGCTTGCGGCCCTGAATAATGATGGTGGTGCCGCCGTCCGGCATTTTGATCAGCTTAACGATGCGGGCCACGGTGCCCACCTCGCTCAGATCGGCCACATTGGGATCTTCGATGGTACTGTCTTTCTGTGCCACCACGCCGATCAATTTGTCAGCCTTGTATGCGTCGTTAACTGCCTTTATGGATTTATCCCTTCCCACGGTGATCGGTAAAACCACACCGGGAAACAGGACGGTATTGCGCAATGGTAATAATGCCAGTTGATCAGGAATATTATCTTCCTCCTGACCTTCCCCGTCTTCATTCAAAGGGATAATAGGCATAAACTCCATTTCATCTTCCGAATTTCCTAAGTAAAATCTGTTCATCTGAGATATTTAATGCCCGGAGGACATTCTGGCAGAAAATGCTGCTGAAGCCTCCGTTTTTTTATGCACATCTACCTTGTCAAGTTTGGTGCCAAGTGACGAGTTGTCACTTTCACGCAAAGGAGCAAAGCAGCAAAGACGCAAAGAAAATAAACAGAAAAAAGAAAGCAAAGGAGCGAAGACCAGCTGTGATCTCCGCTCCTTTGCTTAAATGTTCTTTGCGTCTTTGCTGCTTTGCGTCTTTGCGTGATTACAGGGTCACACCTACGCCCAGCTGAATGCTCTGGTTTTTCCAGTTGCTGGTGTTGGTTACGCTGTTAAGACCTTTTACGTCATTGAAGCCAATGATGTAACGGGCGCTGACATTCACGATAGGCAGCTGCAGCCACAGGCCGGCCACACCGGAAATCTCGCCGCCTTTAAAGGCAGTATTGGCAGCACCAAAAACTTTTCTGTCGCTCACCATAGCGCCAAACTGAGGACCTACCTGCAGTTTGAGACGGGGAGTTCCCAGGTCGATATTTGCGAGCAAGGGAATGCTCAGGTAGTTCAGGTTTATTTTTTTACGGTTGTCGGAAGTGCTTACGCCTTCGTAGATATCTTTGAAATTATCAGTGGTTTCTGTTTTTGTAGAAGAGAAGATCACTTCACCCTGCACACCAAAACCTTTTACCAGGTTTAACTGTGCGAAACCACCCAGGTGGTAGCCTAATTTAAATCCATCCTGAAATCCGGAACCATCCAATTTTCCAAGGTTGGCGCCACCCTTAATACCGAAGCGCAGTAATTTTTGCGCACTAACAGTGGTGGTAACAGCGGTCATTGCAAGCATTGCAACGGCGAGAAACAGTTTTTTCATAATTGTATTGTTGTTAGTAATGGTTAAAATTATAGACGCCCGAACAGTAAAATACCCCTACTTTATCAGGGAGATTCCCTAAATACAAATTCCGTGCTATTTGTTAAAGAAATCAGAAACTGTAAGACAGACGGGCGGTGAAATAGCCCATCAGCTGCGTATCCGGGCCGGTTAACGGCTTAAAGATGGTGAAGGAAGGAGAAAAAGTAAAATGGTTGAACAGGTAAGAAGTATTGATGGTGCAATCGAGGGCACGTGGCTCAAAATCAGTATGATCTTCGTAATTCAGCACTTTGCCCGGACGAACTTTATCCAGTTTCATTTTAGAGGAGCGCGTCAGGTAACGGAAAGCCGCCAGCTGACTGTAATAATTAGCTGTGCCTAATGTCAGCGACAGAGAAGGTTGTAACAGCAAGGCATCACGGGAACAAAGCAATCCATCGAAAATAAAAGGATGTCTCACCGTGGCAATCACATTAAAATCACTGCCGGTCACATGCTCTCTCAGCCGCGGCGTGTTGTTGGTATAGTTCCCCCAGCCGTAATCCACGCTGACGCCCATATGCAGCCACCATTTACGGTAATAAAAATAGGAGAACAATTCATTGGTGATGGGAGTGGCCGGAACATCTGTGGAGTCGGCAAAAAGGTAACGGGTATACGAAATGCCGGTGATGAAGTTCCTTTTCTTCGTATAGTCATAACCGGCAGTGAAGTCCCATTCGAACCAGTGATTTTTGTCGGTATCCAACAGGTAATAACCGCTGGCGCCCGCGAACAGGCCGCTTTTGTGATACCAGGTCAGCGACGGGGAAAGGTAAGCCTTCATCACGATAGGCTGCTCCAGGTTGACCGTTTTACTGCCATAAGCAGGATTGTTGCCATAACTCAGCGCCGCCACTACTTCACTCTTCTGTTGTTTGCTCAACAGTGAATCCAACTGTCTTTCGAGATCCGCCAGGGACTGGCCCTCAGCGAAAACACTGCAAAACAGTAGCAGACATGTCAGGAATACGCGCATTGAAAAGGAGATACAGCCCACAATATAGCATATTTTGACATTCGCCCATTTGGATATTCGGTGACCGGGCTATTTATGGCGATGAGTGCTTCCAGGCCGCTGGTGGCCGGAAAAAACGGCCTGATTTCCAATACTTCCTGATTAAACTGACCGGGCCTTACACGAGATCTATCACCGTGATTTCCGGCAATACGCCTACCCTGCCCGGATAACCGAGGAAACCGAAGCCTCTGTTGACATACAGGCGTTGTTCACCAGCTTTGTACAGCCCAGCCCATTCCTTGTAGAAGTATTGTGCCGGGCTCCATTTGAGGCCCGGTATTTCCACCCCGAACTGCATACCATGGGTATGGCCGGCGAGGGTGAGGTCAATGTCCGGATATTCAGGACGGATTTGGGCATCCCAGTGGGTGGGATCATGCGACATGAGTATTTTGAAGGGGATGTGGTTCACCCCGTCATACGCCCGGCGGAGGTCGCCATGGCGGGGGAAACGTTTGATCGCGCTCCAGTTCTCTACTCCGAGCAGGGCGATCTGGCCACCGTCTTTTTCCAGCACTACGCTTTCGTTCATCATCAGCTTCCAGCCCAGCTCACCGTGCACCGCTTTCAGGCGTTCCAGGTTTTTCTGTTGCATTTCGCTGTGACCGGCGGGCGTTTTATCCGGCCAGGGGTAATAATCGCCGTAGTCGTGGTTGCCCAGCGTAGAGTATACGCCCATCGGGGCTTTGATCTGGCTAAACACTTCCATCCATTGGGTCATTTCATCCGCGCGGTCGTTGACCAGATCGCCGGTAAACAGGATCAGGTCTGCTTTCTGGGCGTTGATCATCGCAACGCCCTTGGCTACCGCTTCGTGGTTGGCGAAGCTGCCGGAATGGATGTCCGAGATCTGTACAATACGCAGCCCCCTGAAAGAAGCAGGCAGATTTTTGAATGCCAGTTTGAGTTTATGGACGCGGTAGTTGTATTTATTGGAGAAGCCGTACAACAGGGTGCCGAACAGGCTGCCGCCGGCAATGAGGCCAAGGCGGCTCAGGAACTGCGAGCGGGAGATACCATTTACGGCGCCTTCTGCCGCAGCGGTGCTTTGGGCCGGGGAAAAACGGTGTATCAGCCATACGATGCCACGGCGGACATCATCTATCAGCAGGAATACCACCGCCAGCAGTTTGGCTACCACCAGTCCCAGGAAGATGGCCATCAGGTAGGACTTCAGCTGGGCCGGCCAGCTATGCCAATGAATGTAGGGCAGCAACAGGACCATGATAATGCAGACAGCAGACACCGACCAATAGGCCACGTAGGCGATGGTCCGTACCCGGGGCAGCGACATGTATACCATGGCTCTTACCGCCTGAAACACGTAGAGGTCCAACAAAAGAAGAAAAACGACTAATATAATAGAATTCAGTCCCGGTCGCATTACAAATATTTAATATAAAATATAACAGAAAGGCAAATTAACACAAGTTATCCGTCAGAAAAAGTTAAAACGGGTAGCCGGCAGCTATGCAGACGAATAACAAACGGATAAATTGCCCGGTTTTAAATTAAATCCCGAAACCGGGGTTTGTCCATGCATTTATATTAATTATATATTAAATATCACCTATCTCGGTATTCGTCCTCATCAGGACACTTTGTGAATAAATAAATATACTACAGCGCCGGAATTGTTGCTAATCGTTGTATTTTTGTCCGATTCAGGTAACTTGTAACATTTAATTACCCGGTTAGTGATTTTTTGGGCGAAAGCTTAAATTCATCATTAATAACCGGTAATTCGTTTTTTTTACCTAAAATTGAGACCATGAGATACACCAATTACGGTCATTCCTGCTTTGCAGTGGAGATAAAAGGCAAGCGGATACTTTTTGACCCGTTCATTACGCACAATGAGCTGGCCAGCAAGGTAGACGTGCAGGCCATACAGGCGGATTATATTTTTGTTTCCCATGGTCATGAGGACCATGTGGCAGACCTGATTTCGCTGGCGAAGCAGACTGGTGCCATGGTGGTGTCCAATTTTGAGATTATTACCTGGGCGGGCAAGCAGGGGTTGACCAAGCTGCACCCGATGAATACCGGCGGCAAGTGGAAGTTTGATTTTGGTACTGTGAAGTGTGTGGTGGCGCAGCATTCCAGCGGTTTGCCGGACGGCACTTACGGTGGCAATCCGATGGGATTTGTATTTATCACGGACGAAGGCAATTTTTATTACAGTGGTGATACGGCGCTGACCATGGACATGGAGCTGATTCCGGGTATTACCGAACTGGATTTTGCCGTGTTACCGATTGGTGATAATTTCACCATGGGCCCGGAAGATGCCATTGCCGCGGCCGAAATGATTGAATGTGAAAAAATAATCGGCATCCACTACGACACCTTCGGGTATATCAGGATAGACAAGAAGGAAGTCATGCAGCTGTTTGATGAAGCTGGTGTGGAGCTGCTGCTGCCTGAAATAGGCAGTACCATAGAGGTTTGAGGAAGAGGCGATCTTGCTATTTAATCCTTTATCCTATAAATGAACCTTTGAATTTTTAAATTACACAATGGCTAGAGTAATCGCAATCGCTAATCAGAAAGGTGGGGTAGGAAAAACAACCAGTGCAATCAACCTGGCAAGCAGCCTGGCTGTGCTGGAATTCAAAACATTGCTGGTAGATGCTGATCCCCAGGCAAACAGCACCACAGGACTGGGCTTTGACCTGCGTAATGTGCAGCAGAGCCTGTACGACTGTATGGTAAACGATGTTCAGGCCAGAGATGTGATACTGGAATCTGATACGCCCAACCTGAGAGTATTGCCTTCCCATATAGACCTGGTAGGTGCAGAGCTGGAACTGATCAATCATCCCAGCCGTGAGCGGGTGATGAAGCAGGTGGTAGACGCGGTAAAGGATGATTACGATTTTGTGATCGTAGACTGTTCCCCTTCTTTGGGATTGATCACGGTGAACGCCCTGGTGGCGTCCAACGCGGTGATTATCCCCGTACAATGTGAATTTTTTGCACTGGAAGGTCTGGGCAAATTGCTCAATACCATCAAGATCGTTCAGAGCAGACTGAATACAGACCTGGAAATTGAAGGTATCCTGATGACCATGTACGATGGTCGTCTGCGCCTCAGCAACCAGGTGGTGGACGAAGTGAAGCAGCATTTTGAGGAGAGCGTATTCAACACCATCATCCATCGTAATACCAAACTGGGTGAAGCGCCCAGCTTTGGTAAGTCCGTTATTATGTACGATGCAGCCAGCACCGGTGCCATCAATTACCTGAACCTGGCCAAGGAAATACTGCAGAAGCATAACTACACGAAAATTAAATCCAAAGACAAAATCTTAAAATGAGCAATCCAAGTAAGAAAGAGGCGTTGGGGAAAGGTATCCGCTCGCTGCTCCAGAACATAGACACTGACCTGAAGCACACTGCCGGCGCCCTGGGCGATAACGCGGTAGCTACTGCTACAGGTATTGAGCGTATTGCGCTGGAACAGATCGTGACCAATCCGAAGCAACCGCGTCGTGACTTTGATGAGGTTGCCCTTCAGGAACTTAGCCAGTCTATCAAGCTGCATGACATCATCCAGCCGATCACGGTGGCCAAGATCAGTAACAAAAAATTCCAGCTGATTGCCGGTGAACGCCGCCTGCGCGCCAGCAAAATGGCCGGCCTGAAAGACATCCCGGCATATGTACGGCAAGCCAATGACCAGGAACTGCTGGAACTGGCGCTGCTGGAGAACCTGCAACGGGAAAACCTGAATGCGATCGAGGTTGGATTGAGCTACAAGCGGTTGATGGAAGAATGTTCCCTGACACAGGAACAGGTGGCCGACCGTATGGGCAAGGAAAGAAGCACTGTCACCAACTATATCCGCCTGCTCAAACTGCCACCTGATATCCAGGTAGCGGTACGCAACGGACAGCTGAGCATGGGCCATGCCCGTGTGCTCACCGGCGTGGAAAATGTGGAGAACCAACTGTTCCTCTACAACGAAATCCTGCAAAACGGCCTGTCTGTAAGACAAACGGAAGACCTGGCCCGCAAGATCAACCAGGCTGATAAAGGTAACCAGCAGAAAGCGGCGAAAGTTAAACTGCCGCCCGCTTTCCAGAAAATACAGGACAACCTCAGCTCCCACTTCTCTACTAAAGTGAAGCTGGAGAGAGGCAAGAATGGCAAAGGAAGCATTATGATTGAATTCTATTCAGACGATGAGCTGAATAGCATCCTGGAAAAAATAGATTTATAAGGTGGCTAAGAAGGCTGGAAGATTATTCCGTTTATTTCGTCGTCATGTACTGGTATGCCTGGCATTACTGGTATTGGCGCCTGTACTGAAAGGGCAGGACACTACCCGTCGTGCTGCCCATACCATCGATACGTTGCCTTATCCGGTAAAAGATACCACGAGAAGCACTGAGCTGACCGATACTACGGCGTCTATCAAACTGGCGCCACGTGCACCGCACAGCCCGCGTAAAGCGGCGCTGTATTCCGCGATACTGCCGGGGCTCGGACAGGCCTACAACCACGAATACTGGAAAATGCCACTGGTATACGCCGCCATCGGTACCTGTACCTACTTCTTCGTATGGAATATGGACAACTACCGTAAATACCGTGATGCCTACCGGCTGTCGGTAGATGGCAATCCGGACACCAAAGTGTCGGACCCGCTGCTGGCCAACATGTCATCACAGTATCTGAAATCGTATCGTGACTACTACCGTCAGAATATTGACTATTCCGTACTGTTCTTTGTACTGGCTTATACGCTTAATATCGCCGATGCCACCGTATTTGCGCATTTACGTAACTGGGACATGTCTGACGATCTCAGTATGCGGGTATCTCCGGCCATTATCAACAATCAGGGTTTAGGCATCAGCGTTAAACTCGCCATCGGCGGTGGCCGTAAAAACCATAAGTCTGCCTGGCTGGCAGGTCGTTAACCAGCACATCATCAACTAAAAAATATCAGCAAGGGTCATGAAAATAGCACTAATCGGATATGGTAAAATGGGTAAGGCGATCGATGCCATTGCCACTGCCAAAGGTCATGAGGTAATTCTGAGAATAGATCACGATGCCCAGCATCTGCTGGAAAGGGAGCATCTCGGACAGGCAGATGTGGCCATTGAATTCACCACCCCCGAAACAGCTTACCATAACATACAAAAGTGCTTTGAAGCCAATGTACCCGTTGTTAGTGGCACCACCGGCTGGCTGGAGAAGCTGCCGGAAGTGAATGCACAATGCGAAAAAGGCCATCACGCCTTTTTACATGCCACCAACTTCAGCATCGGCGTCAATATCTTTTTTGAAGTCAACAAGAAACTGGCAGCCCTGATGGCTATTCAGCCGCAATACAACGTATGGATGGAAGAAATCCACCATACCCAGAAAAAGGACGCTCCCAGCGGGACCGCCATCACACTGGCTGAACAGCTGCTGGCTTCCGTTGACCGGAAAAAAGGCTGGGTCAATGAAGAAACACAGCAGGCTGACATGCTGTCTATCATTTCCAAAAGAATAGACCCCGCACCGGGCACCCATACCATTCATTACTCCTCTCCGATCGACGATATCACGATCACGCATACCGCACATTCCCGCGAAGGCTTTGCTGCCGGTGCCGTTGTGGCAGCGGAATGGCTGAAAGGTAAGACAGGCGTGTTCACCATGAGAGACGTGCTGAACCTGTAGAGGTTGTATAATGAACTGAAAATCAATTATTATTTATTCCTGTCACGCTCCACGTAGGCTGCCGAAACATAAAACTCAAAAGAAGAGCTTATATTTGTTACGTCAAAAATGTTCATTGCAGCACCGATAGCGTCATCCCCAGGGATGCAAATAAGTCAGTATGTTATCTAAAAAAACACAATACGCATTTCACGCACTCATTCATCTGGCAGAAAATGTTGATAAAGGGCCTATCCTGATCTCCGAGATCGCACAGGAGAAGAATATCTCTATCAAGTTCCTGGAAAACATCCTGCTGGAGCTGAAAAATGCCGGTATTCTGGGCAGTAAGAAAGGGAAAGGCGGCGGATATTATCTGATGCGTCCTCCGAAAGAGATTGCACTGGCCAAGATCATCCGGCTGCTGGACGGCCCCATCGCACTGTTACCCTGCGTAAGCCTCAACTACTATGAGCGCTGCGAGAACTGTCGCGATGAAGCGGTATGCGGCCTGAATGAAGTGATGAGCAAAGTAAGGGACGCCACCCTGAAACTGCTGGAGACAAAAACATTAAAAGATATTCTTACCCGCAACGCATAACCAGCGCAGCGAGCAAATTATCCGGCCGGCACGAGTTATTTCGTGCCGGCATTTTTTTTCCCAGGGCTAAAGCCCTGGGCTACGATGGTTGTTCAAATTCTTTTTATGAGGAGAATGTTAGTAGTGGAGACACCTATTAATTTTTAAAGCCAGCGGTAATATTGGGAGGCCAGAGGCCCACAGATATCCATCCCGGATCAATACACCTGGAAGCAATTCTCGCAATAATCGCATTCCTATCGGCCGAAGGCCATTATATCCCTGATCCCCCAAAACAAGCACATTTACATCGGCCGAAGGCCTATATATCTGGATAAATTTCTCTCAACAACCGTATTACCATCGGTCCGGGACCCATTATGAATGCACATGGCACTTAACGAATTTGAACAACAATCATAGCCCAGGGCTTTAGCCCTGGGTTCCCGTGCCCCGGCAACAATTTCCCCTATTCCATGCAGCCCCGCGGCACCAGGGCCCCGGTTTATCCCCACCGCTCTAATCCGCGCCCATAGCTCATTCCCTAACAAACGACAAATTTTCAACACAATAGTCTATCTTTTTTATAGGATTTATGTATTTTTGTGTACGGCGTCACTGAAAAGTACGCGCTGGCACTAGGCAATTATCTTTAAGGAAGATTACATGACAGACATTACCAACGCACTGGCCAACAAGCCGGTGGTAGAAGCCATACAATATCTCCTGGAGCAATATCCGGGTGCCGTGGCGTTTTCTACCTCCTTTGGCCAGGAAGACCAGGTAATCGCAGACATTATCTGGCGTAACCATTTACCCGTGAGGGTATTTACACTGGACACAGGACGCCTGTTCCAGGAGACCTATGACGTGATGGACGTCACCCTTGCCCGTTACAAACAGCCGATCGAAGTGTTTTACCCCGAAACAGCGGCCGTAGAAAAACTGGTCAGCGAAAAAGGCCCCAACAGCTTTTACGAATCCGTGGAAAACCGCAAACAGTGCTGCGGCATCCGTAAAGTAGTACCGCTCAACAGGGCGCTGGAAGGCGTAAAAGTATGGATCACCGGACTACGTGCCGAACAATCCGAAAACCGCCACGACATGCAAACGCTGGAATGGGATGAACAACGCCACCTCTATAAATACAATCCCCTCATCCACTGGGGATATGATGAAGTACTGGCGTACCTCTCCCAACACAACGTTCCTTACAACAAACTGCACGACAAAGGCTTTATCAGCATCGGTTGTGCACCCTGTACACGCGCCATCGAGCCGGGAGAACATCCGCGCGCCGGTCGGTGGTGGTGGGAACAGTCGCACAAAGAATGCGGCCTGCACGGATAAAAGAAAACAGCCTTTGCAATCATAAAATTTTTGTCACCCATGACACATCAGATAAACTGGGAATTTCCACAGGCGCTGGAAGACGAAGCCATATACATATTACGCGAAACGGCCGCACAATTCGAGAAGCCGGTACTGCTCTTCTCCGGCGGTAAAGATTCCATTACCCTTGTGAGACTGGCCCAGAAAGCCTTCTATCCGGGGAAGGTACCCTTCCCGCTGCTGCATGTAGACACCGGCCATAATTTCCCGGAAACAATTGAGTTCCGCGACTGGCTGGTGAACACGCTCGGTCTCGACCTGATCGTACGCAACGTACAAGACAGCATCGACCAGGGCAAAGTACAGGAAGAAACCGGCAAGTATGCCAGCCGCAACGCCCTGCAGACCGTTACCCTCCTCGATGCCATCGAAGAAGGAAAATTCGACGCCTGCATCGGCGGCGCACGCCGCGATGAAGAAAAAGCCCGCGCTAAAGAAAGAATATTCTCCGTACGCGATGAATTCGGTCAGTGGAACGCTAAAATGCAACGCCCTGAACTGTTTGACATCCTCAACGGAAAAATCAATATCGGTGAAAACGTACGTGTATTCCCCATCTCCAACTGGACAGAGCTGGACGTATGGAATTACATCCGCCGGGAGAAACTGGAAATACCTTCCATCTACTTCGCCCACGAAAGAGACATCATCGAGCGTGACGGGCTCTACTGGCCTTATTCCACCTACCTCAACACCACCGCCGATGAAGTGCCTTTCCGCCAGAAAGTACGCTTCCGTACCGTGGGTGATATGACCTGTACCGCTGCCGTACTGTCTGAAGCCGATAAGCTGGAAGACATCATCGCAGAAATCATGGAAGCCAAAATTTCCGAACGTGGCGCACGTATAGACGACAAACGCTCTGAAGCCGCCATGGAGAAAAGAAAACAGGCAGGTTACTTTTAACATTTACTTCTTACAGCAAAAAAGCGAACGCATATGGAGGTTTTACGTATAGCCACTTCCGGTAGTGTAGACGATGGGAAAAGTACCCTGATCGGCCGTCTTTTATACGACACCAACTCTATCCCCCAGGATAAAATGGAGGCACTCCACGCCGCCAGCAAACGCAAAGGGCTCGACTTCACCGATCTGTCTTTGCTGACAGACGGCCTCGTGGCAGAAAGGGAACAAGGCATCACCATCGACGTGGCGCATATCTACTTTTCTACTCCTACCCGTAAATACATTATCGCCGATACGCCCGGCCATATTGAATATACCCGTAACATGGTGACCGGCGCCTCCAACGCGCAGGTGTCACTCATCCTGATCGATGCCCGCAAAGGCATCGTGGAACAAACACACCGTCACTTTTTTATCGCCAGTCTGTTGCGCATTCCCTATCTCGTGGTATGTGTCAACAAAATGGACCTGGTAGACTACAGCGAAGCCCGTTTCAATCAGATCGTGGAAGACTTCCAGCAACTGCTGGCCAGCGCCTCCTATAAAGCACAGGAAGTGAAATTCATCCCGATCTCTTCCCTGTACGGCGAAAACGTGGCTACCCGCACCGGTTCTATCAACTGGTACCAGGGCCCTACCCTGCTCGATTACCTGGAGCAGGTCTCCTTTGATCAGGAAGACAGCCGTCACCCGGCCCGCTTCCCGATACAAAGCGTTATCCGTCCCCGTACCACCGAATACCACGATTTCCGTGGCTTCGCCGGTAAAGTGGCCAGTGGCCATTTCAACGTGGGCGATGAAATCATCTCCCTGCCATCAGGACAGAAAAGCAGAATCAAAACCATCGAGCAGTTTGAAAAGCAGCTGCCTGCCGCCCATGCCCGCGAGAGTGTGGTCATCACCCTCGAAGATGAAATTGACAGCAGCCGTGGCAACATGCTCGTGAAAACAGACAACATTCCCGAACAACGCAAAGAAATCACCGCCAACATCTGCTGGATGGACCAACAGAAATTGGTGGCCGGTAAAACCTACCTGCTCCAGCATGGTATTAACCGTGTGAAAGCAAAAGTGCAGCAGATCAACTTCGTCATCGATGTAACCAGTTACCAACACATTGAAGGTAAAAATGATATGGGCTTAAATGATATTGGCAGCATTACCCTTAAAACAGCCCAGCCTGTCTTTGCTGACCTCTACGCAGAAAACCCCGCTAACGGCGCGTTTATATTGATTGATGAGTTCAACAATACCACCGTTGCCGTAGGGACTTTGATATAATCAGTCCCCAGGGCTGAAGCCCTGGGCTATCATATAAAAACAAGGGCCCGGTGAAGATATCACCGGGCCTTATTTTATACTCAAATCAAACAATAATATGCGAAGCTTAACACCGCATCCTCACGGTGACGGTTATATGTTTTTCAGCATGTCCGCCGTCATCTTCTCCAGATCATATTCGTGTTTCCAGCCCCAGTCGGCACGGGCGAGGCTGTCGTCCATGCTGTTAGGCCAGCCGTCAGCGATTTGCTGGCGATAGTCCGGTTCATAGCTGATGGCAAATTCAGGAATATGTTTTTTGATCTCTGCTGCGATCTCCTTAGGAGAGAAGCTCATAGCGGAGAGATTATACGCTGAGCGCACGGATATTTTGGAGGCATCGGCTTCCATCAGTTCGATGGTAGCGCGGATAGCGTCCGGCATATACATCATGGGCAGGTAGGTATTCTCTGACAGGAAGCTGGTGTACTTTTTATTTTCTTTTGCTTCATGGAAGATTTCCACCGCATAGTCGGTAGTACCGCCGCCCGGAGCGGATTTGTAGCTGATCAGGCCGGGATAACGGAGGCTTCTCACGTCTACGCCATAACGGTGATTGTAGTATTCGCACCAGCGTTCACCGGCGAATTTGCTGATACCGTAGATGGTAGTTGGTTCGATGATGGTATGCTGTGGCGTGTCCTGCATCGGGGAATTGGGACCGAATACCGCGATGGAGCTGGGCCAGTATACCTTATCAATATTTTCTTCCTTAGCGATATCGAGTACGTTGAGCAGGCTTTGCATGTTGATATGCCATGCCAGCAGTGGATTTTTTTCACCGGTAGCAGACAGGATGGCTGCCAGCAGGTATACCTGGGTGATGTTGTGCCGGATGATCAATACGTGCAGCATTTCCTTGTTCATCACGTCCAGCGACACATACGGGCCTGTTCCTTTCAGCAGCTCATGTTCTTCGCGCAGATCCGATGCCACCACGTTGGCATCTCCATACATTTTCCTTAACGCCAGGGTCAGCTCCACGCCTATTTGTCCGCAGGCACCAATAACCAGGATCTTATCTTTCTTCATATAAACGAAAATTGTAAGCAATAATTTGAGAGCGTAATATTAACAGGTTCGGCGATATTTCCGTTCCACGTACCCACGCGCATGACAATGCTATAACAATAAAAACTGCAACGGGTGGACTTTCCAATCCCGGATTACAAAAGTATGACAATTTTAACTTTTCGTATAGGGCAGAACAGCGGATACGGGGGTCTGTTAATGCCGGGAAAGACTATCTTTGCATGGCGATTAATGACCCAATAGTTATAAAATTATGAAGCATTTAAAATCATTGTTCAAAGAACAATACAATCCGGAAAATTTTTTCCTGATTGCTGGTCCGTGTGTGATAGAAGAAGAAGAACTGCTGATGGAAGTAGCAGAGAAAGTTTCCGGTATCTGCAAACGTCTGTCTATCCCTTACGTATTCAAAGCCTCTTACCGGAAGGCCAACCGTACAAGCGTACATTCCTTTACAGGTATTGGTGATGTAGAAGGGCTGGAACTGTTACAGAAAGTGGGCAAAACATTCAATGTACCCGTAACCTCTGATATCCACTCCGCCGCCGAAGCCGCTATGGCCGCTGCTTACGTGGATGTATTACAAATACCCGCCTTCCTTTGCCGCCAGACAGACATTCTGTTGGCCGCTGCGGAAACAGGCAAGGTAGTCAATGTAAAGAAAGGTCAGTTCCTCAGTGGTGAGTCCATGAAATTTGCCGTAGAGAAAATCAAGGGAGCTGGCAATGAACATATCATTTTGACAGAAAGAGGTACCACTTTCGGTTATCAGGACCTGGTGGTAGATTACCGCAACATCCCGGTGATGAAACATCTGGGACAGCCGGTGGTCATGGACTGTACGCACTCCCTGCAACAACCTAACCAGACCAGCGGCGTTACCGGCGGCAATCCGCAGATGATCAGCACTATCGCCAAGGCGGCTATTGCCACCGGGGCAGACGGGCTGTTTATCGAAACCCATCCGGACCCTTCCTGCGCTAAATCTGACGGCGCCAACATGCTGCGTCTCGATCTGCTGGAGGAACTGCTGGAAAAACTGGTAGAACTGCGGAAAGTAGCGGTGAAATTATAAGGTCTGCTTCCCCTTGTTGTTTTGGTTCGTTTTGTGTAAATTCATGAAACACTAAAAACAGCTCACTATGATCAGTTTACACCATTTAAAAACCGGAGATACGGTAATTACCAATTACGGCGGTGTAGAGAAACCGGGGAAGATTCTACAGGTGGATCATGAGGATAAAAAAGTGCTTGTGGCCACCGATAATGACACGAATGAGTTCTGGTATGATCTCGACAACCTGTACTCTATTCCGTTGGACGAGGCTACCTTACTCAGACTGCAATTCCATCTGGAAGCTAACCAGTCCGGCAATGGCAAAGGCAAATTATATGTGCGGGGACCGTTCTCCGTACGTGTACATGAGCCGGGCAATCAGCCCTTGCTGCAGCTGCATTACCGCGATGAGACAAGGAATCTGAACGCGCCTATTACGCTGAATGAATTGCAGAACCATTATCATGGTATGACCAATTTCCATCTGGAATAGACGCCGGATGAAGCATATACGACAAAGAGGATGTGGCCGGGGCGCCGGTTACATCCTCTTTGTCATTTTCAGGAGGCCTTATACCATAAAAGCAGCCTGTTGGGAGCTTTGCCCGTATGCAAGCCCAATAAATGAAAAAATAAATAAATGACTAATTGAATCAGAGGTAACGCAGCGGATTTCTTCTGCCGTTGAGAATATAATTCTTCATATTCATCCAGAAGGCGAGGATCATGTAGACGATCACGGGGGACCCCATGGTCAGAAAAGTAGCATAAATGAAAAAGAAGCGGATCCTGGAGGTGGCTACGCCCAGTTTCTCTCCGATGGCGGAACATACGCCAAAGGCCTTCCATTCCAAAAAGTCTTTAATCCGGTTCATGTTTCAAATGTATCAAATTTCCCCCGGAAAAACAATAGTGGCCGTCACTGCCGTAATTTAACAGGGGTGCGGCCTGAGGGGTGGCTGTGTCCGGTTATTCCAGACAGGGGGTAAAAACTTAATATAACATTTTTTAACAATTCTTTTAAAGGTGGTGCCCAATTTGCCCCGCTTGTTTTTCGGATAGTGGATATGGTAAATTCTGTCGGGATCTTCAGTAATTAATTTAAAAACTTGTTGTTTTTAGTTAATTTTGCGTGCAATTTTTAACCGCTCTTAAATTATTTTTTTCCCATGGTGTTTGATATTGACATGATTAAAAAAGTGTATGCGGCACTACCGGGTAAAGTGGAAGCGACCCGTCAGCTGTTAGGCCGTCCGCTCACACTTGCCGAAAAGATTTTATACGCACACCTGTACGCACCAACTACCACGCCTTTTGAAAGAGGCAAATCCTACGTTGAATTTGCGCCGGACCGTGTAGCGATGCAGGATGCAACTGCCCAGATGGCATTGCTCCAGTTTATGACCGCCGGCCGCGAGAAAGTTGCGGTTCCCTCCACAGTACACTGTGACCACCTTATACAAGCCAAAGTAGGCGCCACACAAGATTTGGCGGCTGCTGTTGACACTAATAAAGAAGTTTACGATTTCCTTTCTTCCATCTCTGACAAATACGGCATCGGTTTCTGGAAGCCCGGCGCTGGTATCATCCACCAGGTAGTGCTGGAAAACTATGCATTCCCCGGCGGTATGATGATTGGTACCGACTCCCACACGCCTAACGCGGGTGGTCTGGGTATGCTGGCTATCGGTGTTGGTGGTGCTGACGCGGTAGACGTGATGGCAGGCCTTCCCTGGGAGCTGAAAATGCCGAAACTGATCGGTGTGAAGCTGACTGGTAAAATGAGTGGCTGGACTTCCGCCAAAGACGTGATCCTGAAAGTAGCGGGTATCCTGACCGTAAAAGGTGGTACCGGCGCTATCGTGGAGTACTTCGGCGAAGGAGCTGACAGCCTGAGCGCCACCGGTAAAGGCACTATCTGTAACATGGGTGCTGAAATCGGTGCTACCTGCTCCGTGTTTGCTTACGACAGCAAAATGTCTGACTACCTGAAAGTGACCAGCAGAGCGGAAGTTGCCGCCCTGGCTGATGCGGTGAAAGATCACCTGCGTCCGGACGCTGAAGTGTACGCAGATCCTAAAAAATACTACGACGAGGTCATCGAAATCGACCTGAATACCCTGGAGCCTCATGTAAACGGTCCGTTCACTCCGGATCTGGCATGGCCTATCTCCAAATTTGCACAAGCGATCAAAGAAAACAACTGGCCTGAGAAACTGGAAGTAGCCCTGATCGGTTCCTGCACCAACTCTTCCTACGAAGACATCTCCCGCTCCGCGTCCCTGGCTAAACAAGCTATCGACAAGCAGCTGGACATGAAATCCGAGTTCACTATCACACCAGGCTCTGAACTGGTACGTTATACCATCGAAAGAGACGGTCTGCTCTCTACCTTTGACCAGGTAGGCGGTGTAGTGCTGGCTAACGCCTGCGGTCCCTGCATCGGTCAATGGGCCCGTCACATCGATGACCCTAACCGTAAAAACTCCATCATCACTTCCTTCAACCGTAACTTCGCGAAAAGAAACGACGGCCTGGCTTCTACCCACGCTTTCGTAGCTTCTCCTGAAATCGTGACAGCACTGGCTATTGCAGGTGACCTCACCTTCAACCCGCTGACTGACACCCTGAAAAACAAAAACGGCGAAGACGTGAAACTGGACGAACCGACCGGTTTTGAACTGCCGGTTAAAGGTTTCGCAGTAGATGACGCCGGTTACCAGGCTCCTGCCGAAGACGGTAGCAAAGTACAGGTGATCGTATCTCCTACCTCCGATCGTCTCCAGCTGCTGGACGCCTTTGCTGCATGGGAAGGCACAGACCTGAAAGGCCTGAAACTCCTCATCAAAGCAAAAGGTAAATGTACCACTGACCACATCTCCATGGCTGGTCCATGGCTGAAATACCGCGGTCACCTGGACAACATCTCCAACAACATGCTGATCGGCGCGGTAAACGCGTTCAACGATAAAACCGATACCGTTAAGAACTCCCTCACCGGTGAATACGGTGCTGTTCCTGCTACCATGCGTGCTTACAAAGCTGCCGGCATCGGCGCTGTAGTAGTAGGTGACGAAAACTACGGTGAAGGCTCCAGCCGCGAACACGCTGCGATGGAACCCCGTCACCTCGGCGTTCGTGCCATCCTGGTGAAATCTTTCGCCCGTATCCACGAAACCAACCTGAAAAAACAAGGTATGCTCGGTCTGACCTTCGCCAACAAAGAAGATTACGACAAAATCCAGGAAGATGATACCATCGACATCCTGGGCCTGACTACCTTCGCTCCAGGTAAACAACTCACTGTAGTGCTGCATCACAAAGACGGCAGCACCGATGAATTCGCTGTAAACCACACTTACAACGAACAACAGATCGAGTGGTTCAAAGCCGGTGGCGCACTGAACGTAATCCGTGCAGAAGCAGCCAAAAACAAAAAATAATTCAACCTACGGTTGAATCACATATGTGGAAAACGGGCAGAACTTTCTGCCCGTTTTTCTTTTTAATTTGCCCTGGTAAATCATCACCATATGCCCATTCCCGTTATCAGCGAGATCTGGACCCGGCTGAATCATCCGTATACGACCGACAATACCCTCGCTTCACAAACCTTTGCGGACATTCAGACCGCCTACCGTGGCCCCGAAAGACACTATCATAACCTGCAGCACATCACCCAGCTGCTGACGCTGCAAAATGCCTATGCCGGTCGGCTTACAGCTCCGGACATAGTGCAGTATGCCATCTTTTTTCATGATATCGTGTACGACGTGCAACAGCGCGACAACGAACAGCAGAGCGCCGTGGCCGCTGTTGAATATCTCCGGCAGACCACTTTCCCCACAGAGAAAACCGATGCTGTAGCAGCATTCATTATCGCCACACAGACGCACGTTAACACCGGCAGCAACCCGGACCTGGACTATTTCCTGGACTTTGACCTGCAGATACTGGGCACCTCGCCGGAAGCCTACCAGGCCTATACACAGCAAATACGCCAGGAATACAGCGTCTATCCTGACCTCGTCTATAACCCCGGCAGAAAAAAAGTATTACAACATTTTCTGGAGATGCCTGCCATTTACCGCACCCGTGATTTTCAACAACAATATGAAACACAGGCGCGGCAAAACATACAGACAGAACTGAATAACTTATAACGGAAATAAATGCATATGAAAAGTATCGTCGTTTTTTGCGGTTCCAGTGCCGGCCATGATCCGGCCTACAAGGAACAGGCCCTTCAACTGGGCGCAGCACTTGCCCAACGCAATATCACGCTGGTATATGGTGGCGCAAAAGTAGGCCTGATGGGCGCTGTAGCCGATGGCGCCTTACAGGCAGGAGGAAAAGTAATTGGCGTATTGCCCCATTTCCTTCAACAGAAAGAACTGGCGCATAATGGTCTCACCGAACTGGTACTGGTAGATACCATGCATGAACGGAAAACTAAAATGAATGAGCTGTCAGACGGCGTCATTGCATTGCCAGGCGGTTTTGGCACCATGGAAGAGTTGTTCGAAATGCTCACCTGGGGGCAATTGGGACTGCATCAGAAGCCTATTGGCATGCTCAATACCAACGGCTTTTACGATGCGCTGCATCTGCTGTCGCAGACCATGACGGAGAAAGGGTTCCTTTCCGCTTCCAACCGGGACATGCTGCTGTACAGCGATCAAATCGATGAGCTGCTGACGAAGATGGAACAGTACCAACCAGCAGAAAAGCCGAAGTGGATCACACCGGCGCAAAGCTAGGCACGCAAAGGGAATAAGGGAGCTAAGAAGCAAAGGAGCGGAGATTGTTCTCGCAAAGGCACTAAGCAGCTAAGAAGCTAAGAAGCGGAGATTGCTCACGCAAAGGCGCTAAGCAGCGAAGAAGCAAAGGAGCGGAGAAGCAAAGGAGCGGAGATTGTTCTCGCAAAGGCGCTAAGCAGCGAAGAAGCAAAGGAGCGGAGAGGTGAGTGGAAATTGCTCACGAAGGTGCTCAGCTGCTAAGAAGTGTGATTTTGTTTCTTATCCTTTAGATAACATGCCGGTTCTCCACAGCGGTTTCTTTAACTCGAAACGGCGTACCAGGCTTACCCTGAAATTGCCCGTTCCAAAAGCCTGATAGGTATGCGGTTCGGGCATTTTGCTGCGGGTAGTCATGCCCACATAGTGCACCCCTGCAAAATAGCGGCTGGAATTATAGCCCAGGGAGGCCCGGATCGTATTACTGAACTGGAGGCCCACATTATGCCCTACCTCCCCATTATCGTAATGCAACCCTGTTTTAGCAGCGCCGAGGCCGGTAGTCACTGACAGTGACAGGAAAAAGTGTTGCCGGTAAACAAACGTATGTGCATATCCGATATTGGCAGCCAGACTCACGATACCACTTTTGTAATAGTGTTGTTCCCGCAGGAAAGTAGTATCCACGATATTGGACGGAATGAGTGAAGAGTCTCCCTTGATGTTCGCCAGAAAAAATTCTCCTCCCACAATAAAAGACCCCGCGCTTTTCTTCTGATATTCATTTTGCAGATTAGGCGCCCGGTAAGAGAAACGTTTGTCATTAAAGATATACTGCACATTCAGGCCCAGTCCCCTGTTGCGGATATCGGGCCGTTGAGGATAAGGGTTCTGTTGCGCGTATTCTTTCCCGAAAACCTTCTCCGGATTGGCGATATAATATCCTTTGTAAGATTGTCCGTAGAAATCGACTACCAGCTTACGCAGGTAGATATGTGATTGCAGATCGATATAACGGGTATTGCCGAATCTTTCGTTGTGCCTGTTGATAAAGGGGAAATTAAATCCCAGATTGATACCGATAAAGCGATAGTTGGCCCCCACTCCGATATTGAAGGGGGTATTAGGGCGGTATAATATGTTCTTTTTTTGTTTTCTGTCGATGATATCGTAGCTGGTGAATTTCCGGGAGCCATAGAGCCGGAAGGTAATATCTTCCGTATGCTCTTCGATGTAAGCCGTGTCATTCTTTGTCTGCAGCCATTTGAAGAATTTCCCCTGGGCCGCCACACGAATGCATCCACCTATCATCATCAATATTAATAATACAAATTTGGTCATAAGTTCTTTTGTCGTTATAAGTATCAGCCGGGTAATTCAATTACCTCCAGTTGTTCAATGCGGCCCTGATCGAGCCGGAACCGGAGCAGGGTTTTTACTTTATGCCATCCCTGTTGGCCACAGGCGCCCGGGTTCATATGTAACAATTGCAATGCCGGGTCGGGCATCACTTTCAGAATATGGGAATGCCCACAGATAAAGAGTTTCGGGGGATCTTTCTTCAGCATCTCCCGGACACCGGGGGCATATTTCCCCGGGTAGCCGCCAATGTGGGTCATTAACACCTCTACCTCTTCCACGGTAAAGCGGAGTGTTTCCGGATAACGGATACGGATATCCGCGCCGTCGATATTACCATGCACCGCCCTGAAAGGTTTAAATGCCTCCAGCTGGTCGGCCAGCCCTACATTGCCGATATCGCCTGCATGCCATATTTCATCTACCTCTTCAAAATACTTAAATACCTGTGGATGCAGATAGCTGTGTGTATCTGACATTAGCCCGATTTTTTTCAACGGAAATACTTTATAGCTTTATATGATTATTTTTTATTTTAGATCTATGCAAAATACCCCTGTACAAACGATCGCCTGCCTTTTGATATGTTGTCCTGACCGGCCTGGTATTGTAGCCGGTGTCTCTGTCTTTTTTTTCCAACTCGGTGCAAATATACTCGATGCGAGCCAACACAGTACCGATCCGCGTGAAGGATTGTTTTTCATGCGTATGGAGATACAGCTGGACATCACTGACAAAGCCGGTCTGGAGCAGTCTTTTCAGGAAAAGGTGGCCACACCGCTGGCGATGGAATGGCAGATCCATTACAGCGACCAGCGCAAGAAGATGGCCATCATGGTATCTTCCTATGACCATTGCCTGATGGAGCTGTTATGGCGCTGGCGCAATGGTGAGCTGGCGGTAGACATTCCCGTGGTCATCTCCAACCATACCAAACTGGAAAAAGAATGCACCTCGCTGGGCCTGCCGTTCCACTATCTGCCTGTTGATGCCGGTAATAAAGCCGCACAGGAACAGGCAGCCATAGACCTGCTACAGCAACATGATGTTGATTTCACCGTGCTGGCGCGTTACATGCAAATCCTGTCGCCCCGCTTTGTAGGACAATATCCCCAGCGTATTATCAACATACATCATTCCTTTCTGCCAGCTTTCGCCGGCGCCCGCCCCTACCTCAACGCCTACACGCGTGGCGTGAAGCTGATTGGCGCCACCGCTCACTACGTTACCAACGAACTGGACGAAGGTCCTATTATTGAACAGGACGTTGCCCGGGTAAGCCACAAACATGCCGTAGACGACCTGGTGATGCTGGGCCGTGATATAGAACGGCAGGTGCTCACCCGTGCTGTGAAAGCACATATCGATAACAGAGTGATCGTACATGGCAATAAGACAATTGTGTTTTAAAATACCCCTATAGGACATCCAACAAAAAATCCCTGTTGATAAGCCATCAGCAGGGATTTTTTGTATATATGATCTTTTGATGTCAGACGCCGGACCATTATTTGTTGATAAACTTTGCCAGTTTCTTTCCGGAAACGGCATAAGCTTCTTTGATACGTTCGCCGGTGTCGAAGTCGAAACCACCGAAGATACGGCCGGGAGCATTGTCCACGGAGATTTTAGCCACCGTTTTTTTGCTGGCAGTTTCCACGATGAGCACTTCCGCGTCGATATAGGCGTTTTTACGCATAACACCTACGTTGAAGCCCGGTTCCATGAAAGTGGTGTGGAAAACCAGGGTGTATTTAGCGCCGGAATAGTCACCTACTTTCGTGTCGCTGTTCTCGTTAAAGAGAGAGGCAAAGCTGGGCTCGAAACGGTCTTTACGATCGTTTTTCCAGGCTTTGGCCCAGGTATCGCCTTTGCCGGCTTCTTTCTGGTTGTATTCCGTTGTTTTCTTCTGGATGTAATCTGCTTCATTGTCGAATTTGCCGACTTTCAACTGATCGTAGGTGAATTCAACGTTCAGTTGCTTTTCATTTTTCAGGGCAGACAGATCGCCATCGATCAGTTTGATCTTCTGCGCTACGGCCGGAAGTCCGATGGCTGCCAGCAATACAACGGCCGCCATTTTGGGGATGATTTGCATAATCGTGTGGATTTTGGGCAAAACTATGAAAAGCGCGAAGCATAACGGTGCGTATTTCTACCTATTTTTTCCCGGGGCATCCTCCTTTTTTTGTTAACTTTAAGATAATGCTGAAATCCATTCTGCACGAGTACATGGAGACTGCCTGCGCCACCATCGTGACCGCATTTGAAGCCCTCCCGCATCCCTCCCGGCGACAGCAGGCTGTCCATCAGTTGCGGGTGGGAAGTAAGAAGATACGCGCCCTGCTGGCGGTGGCAAAGGAAATCCCCGGTTATCAACTGAAAACAGGCTCCTATCTCCGCACCGTCCGGCTATTGCAGAACATTGGCGGCATCTCCCGCGACACCCGCTTACAGGAACAGTTCCTGACGCAACATGAAAAAACCGTCGGCTGGCGTTTTTCCGTAGCGCACCTGTTATTGAAAACACAATTAACCACTGCCGACCGGGCATTGGAAGCTACGGTGGAACGCCTTTCCGTGAAAAAACTTTCCCGGCTGCCAGACGCCTTTAAAGCGGCTATTGCAGACATCGATGAAACAGCCGCCATCGATGCTATCGTGGGTCATGTGACCGTGATGTACGATGAAACAACACTGCCCGAAAGCAACGCTCCTGCCGCCTCCTGGCATGAACTGCGTAAACGCCTGAAACGGCTTTATTATCAGCTGGGCATTGTGACGCAGCTACCCCATCATACACATCGCCACCGGGAACAACTACGGCACGCCAAAAAAGCCGGCGAATTGCTGGGGCAATGGCATGATGCCAGCGAACTGTTATTGTTCGTAAAAGCGACCGCCACGCATATCAGAAAGGAAAAGATTAAACTGCCGGAAGAGGTGTCACTGCTGATTAAGCTGTTGCAAAGAGAGACCAGGGAAAAACTGGCAGAAAGCGTAAAACATTTACGGATTTTTTGATTTGCGATTTTTTGATTTTGCGAATAAAAAGACCGAAGCGATTTATTATTCGCTTCGGTCTTCTATTTTATGATTCCCGACATCAAAAAATCGTAAATCAAAAAATCCGTAAATGCTTTGTTCTTCGGTCTTTTTATTCGCAAAATCAAAAAATCGAAAATCAAAAAATCCCTACATGTTTTATTCTTCTCCGCAGTACGCCATCAGTGTTTCAAAGATGATGGCCGCGCCCAGTTTAGCGGTACGGTTGTCCTGGTCGAGGGAGGGGTTCAGTTCCGCGATATCCACGCCCCGTACTTTCCCACTATGCATGATAGCTCTGTAACATTGCAGGAACATGCCTCCCGGCAGAATACCGTTGTAAGCGGTGGCGCTTACGCCGGGTGCAAAGGCAGCCGCAAAAACATCGAGGCAGGTAGTGAGGTACACATGGTCCACCTGACTGAGGAAATGCTGTATAGCTGCCAGCAGCGTGTCTTTATCGTTTAGGTGGAAAGCATCAGCGCCGACATGGGTCACCCCTTCTTCGCCGGCGATATTAAAAAGCTGGCGGGTGTTACCGTTTTTCTGGATACCGAGGGCGAGATAGTTAAATGCTTCATCGTTGTTTTTACAGTCCTGCGCCAGTTGCCAGAAGCCGGTGCCGGAGCTGGGCCCTTCTTCGCCGGGGATGCGGATATCGAAGTGAGCATCGAAGTTGATCAGCCCGACGTTACCTTTCTTCTGCACGAACTTGCGGATACCACTGGCATGGCCATACGTAATTTCATGGCCGCCGCCCAACAGTACCGGCAGGTAACCGGCCGTCAGCAGTGCTTGTACGGCTTCGCTGAGTACCATTTGTGCCTCTTCCAGTTCGGTATTGGCACAAACGATATCGCCGGCATCGAGCAAAACGGTGTTTTCCTCAAAATGGGCGGGGAAGTTGGACACTGCTTTTCTCAGGGCGCCCGGGCCTTCTACGGCGCCGGTGCGGCCTTTGTTGCGGCGCACCCCTTCATCGCAGGCAAATCCGAGGAATGCCACCCCTTTCTGTCCTTTTTGCAGGGCAGGAAGCGGTTGTTGCAACAGGTCTACTGTGCGGACTACCTGATGCCAGCGCAGCAGGTCTGTTTCTGTACCATCGATACGGCCGGCCCATGTGTTGAGGGCTGTTGGCCGGTAACTATCTTTTGTTATCATAAGATCATTGAACTAATTCTCCTTTTTTCCACACCTTCGCCGGTTTCATTTTACCCTGATAGTACAGGATATCCCTGAAATCGGCTGTGGGGTAGGCCTGCATATCCGCGGCAAAACCAGCCAGCAGTTGACCTGCGTCTTTCAGCTGCAGTGCCAGCGCGGCCCTGTATGTCAGGGCTGCCAATACTTCAGCGGTCGACAGTTTTTCTGCTGCGCTCATCACAGCGGCCTGCACCAGTAGATCGCCCATGGGGGCAGATCCCGGGTTCCAGTCGCTCGCGATGGCCACCGACGCACCAGCATTCAGCAATCTGCGTGCCGGGGCGTAATGCATGCCCAGACCGAGGGAGGCACCTGGCAATACTACCGCCACGGTGTCAGATTTTGCCAGGAGGTCAATTTCATGGTCGCTGCTGGCCTCCAGATGGTCGGCCGATAATGCGCCAGCCGCCACTGCCACTGCTGCTCCGCCAGCGCTGAACTGGTCCGCATGCACCGTAGCGGCAAAGCCTTGTTCACGGGCTTTTTGCAGATAGGTCAGCGCAGCTTTCGCAGAGAAAGCAGTTTCTTCGATGAAGATATCCACCCTGTCTGCCAGCGATTCTGTTTTCAGTACGGGCAACAGCTCATCGAGCGCCCATTGCAGATATTCCTCTTCTGTACCGGAAAAATCACGTGGTTTCATATGGGCGGCCAGGCAGGTAGGTACCAGGGTGGCAGCCGTATGCAGTGACGCCTGCCGGATAGCGCGCAGCATCTTCACTTCACTTTCAAAGTTAAGCCCATAGCCGCTTTTCACTTCTATGGTGGTAACGCCTTCCAGCAAGTGGCGGTTAGCTCTGGCAACCGTATTTTCCACGAGGGTAACGAGATCGGCTACACGTGCTTTGGTGACAGAGTCCCAGATACCGCCACCGGCGCGGGCTATCTCCAGGTAACTCTTCCCGGCGATGCGCATCGCGTAATCACGGTTGCGGGTGCCATCGTAACAGATATGCGTATGGCAGTCGATAAAGCCCGGCAACAGGACCATGGGTTGATCGATGAAAGCCACTTCACAGTCGGGATGTTCCTGCAGCAGCGCTTTGTATGGCCCGATGGCCACGATCTTACCTGCGTTGATCACTACACCGCCTTTTTCGATAACGGTCAGTTGTTCGTCCTGCAAAGTACCTTTCAGCGACAAGCCGCTAAGGGGAAGGATTTGCGAGAAAGGACCGAGTAGTATTTTCATGGGAACGTTTTTTATTGGGTTATTCGGTTATTTAGGTATTTACTCATTTAAAGGGGTCCTTACATGGGTAAATACCTAAATAACCGAATAGTTAAATATTAATGCCGAATTTATCGCCCCATTGCTGTGCTTTTTCGTAGCCAGCGTCTGCATGTCGGAAGATGCCCATTGCCGGATCGTTGAACAGCACCCGGCTCAGACAGGCCGCAGCGCGGTCTGTTCCATCGGCCAGTACTACCATCCCTGCGTGCTGGGAATATCCCATGCCTACGCCGCCGCCGTGGTGGAAAGACACCCAGGTAGCGCCGCCGCCGGTGTTGGACATCAGGTTGAGCAGTGTCCAGTCGCTGACAGCGTCGGAGCCGTCTTTCATCGATTCTGTTTCACGGTTAGGTGAAGCCACAGAGCCACAGTCGAGGTGATCACGGCCGATGACGATCGGTGCTTTCACTTTGCCTGTTCGTACCAGTTCGTTGAAGATAAGGCCTGCTTTTTCTCTTTCACCAAGACCGAGCCAGCAAATACGGGCGGGCAGTCCCTGGAACGCCACTTTCTCCTGTGCCTGTTTCAGCCAGTTGATCAGGTGTGTATTTTCCGGGAAAGCCTCCATCAGTGCGCGATCGGTAGTGTAGATATCTTCCGGGTCACCGGAGAGGGCTACCCAGCGGAACGGCCCTTTGCCTTCGCAGAAAAGCGGACGGATATATGCCGGTGTGAAGCCGGGGAAGTTGAAGGCGTTGGGTTCTCCGCCTTCTCTGGCAAACTCGCGGAGGTTGTTGCCGTAGTCGAAAGTAACGGCGCCTTTCTGTTGCATCTCCAGCATGAAGCCTACGTGGCGGGCCATGCTTTTGAGCGACAGCTCACGATAGCGGGCAGGGTCTTTCTTACGCAGTTCCAGGGCGGCTTCCAGCGTCATGCCGTTAGGAACATACCCATTGATAGGGTCATGTGCAGAAGTCTGATCGGTGAGCACGTCCGGGATGATATTGTCTTTAAGCAGGCGTTCCAGCATATCGCCGGCATCGCTGACGAGACCGATGGACAGCGGCTGTCCTTTAGCCATCGCTTCTTTGGCCCATGTTACTGCCTCTTCGTAGGAGTAGGTCATGCGGTCGATATAGCGGGTATCGATACGTTTCTGGATACGGGTAGGGTCGATGTCAGCAGCGAGCATAACGCCGCCGGCCATGGTGGCGGCCAGTGGCTGGGCGCCGCCCATACCGCCGATACCGGCCGTAACGATCAGTTTACCCGCCAGGTTGCCGTTGAAGTGCTGACGGCCGCATTCCATAAAGGTTTCGTAGGTACCTTGCAGGATACCTTGTGTACCGATATAGATCCAGCTGCCGGCGGTCATCTGGCCATACATCATGAGGCCTTTGGACCGCAGTTCGTTGAAATGCTCCCAGGTAGCCCATTTGGGTACCAGGTTACTGTTGGCCAGCATCACGCGGGGTGCCTGCGGGTGGGTACGCACGATGCCTACCGGTTTGCCGGACTGCACCAGCAGTGAATGTTCTTCATCCAGTTCCAGTAAGGTTTTAATAATTTTCTCCAGTGCTTCGCGGTTGCGGGCAGCCTGGCCAATACCGCCGTACACCACCAGTTCATCGGGGTTTTCGGCTACTTCCGCGTCGAGGTTATTGAGCAGCATGCGCAGCGGAGCTTCCGTCTGCCAGGATTTAGCATGCAGCTGTGCGCCACGGGGCGCTTTGTAGTGCGGATGTGCCGCGTATTGTTTAATAAAGTCCAAACTGGTCATGGTAGATGCCATTTAAAGGTAATTGATGTTGTGCCGCTGCTTCGTTGGCTACGCGCACAAGAGACTGGTCCGTGATGATTTGGTGTAATGCTTCAATATCGTATGCGAAGATGCGGTCTTTGTGAGCGAAGCTGACTTTCTCGCGGGTATAGCTATGTACTGCTTCCAGGATGGGACCGGATTTGCGCGGACGGCGGAAATCCACTGCCTGTGCAGCATAGAGCAGTTCGATAGCGAGGATGTATTCCAGGTTGCCGATTACCTGATTGAGTTTACGGCCGCTGATGGAGCCCATAGACACATGGTCTTCCTGTCCGAGGGAGGTGGGCACGCTATCGGCGCTGGCAGGGAAACAGAGCGTTTTGTTCTCCGTTACCAGGGCGGCGGTCGTGTATTGTGGTATCATGAATCCGGAGTTGAGGCCGGCGTCTTCGATGAGCAGTTTAGGCAGGCCGTATCTTCCTTCGATCATCATGTAGCTGCGTCTGTCGGAGATATTGCCCAGTTCTGCTGCCGCTACGGTAGCGTAGTCCAGCGGCAGCGCCATTGGCTGGCCGTGGAAGTTACCACCGCTGATCGTATCCGTATCGCTGAAGATGATCGGGTTGTCGGTCACCGCGTTGAGCTCGATGGTAGTGAGTTCCAGGAGGTGCAGCCATGCTGTGCGGGAAGCGCCATGTACCTGCGGCATACAACGCAGGGAGTAAGGGTCCTGCACCCGGCCACAGTCCACATGCGAAGCCATGATCTCGGAATTATCGAGCATGGTTTTGAGGCGGTGCGCCACCAGCTGATTACCGGGGAAAGGCCTGATAGCGTGTAAGCGTGGGTCGAAAGGTTTGTGGGTGCCCATGAGGCCTTCGAGGGAGAGTGCGCCGATGATGTCAGCGGCCTCCAGTGCGTTGTACAGGCGTTGCACCGCTTTCACGGCGAAAGACAGGATGAACTGTGTTCCGTTGATCAGTGCCAGTCCTTCTTTAGGGCCGAGCACTACGGGCTGTATGCCCTCCTGTTGCAGCACTGCTTCCATGGAAGTCACCTGACCTTTGTACCAGACTTTTCCGAGGCCTATTAACGGCAGGAAGAGGTGTGACAATGGGGCCAGGTCGCCGGAAGCGCCCACAGAGCCTTTTTCAGGCACCAGTGGCGTGACTTGGTTTTCGATATGCCAGATGATGCGTTCCAGGGTGGAGAGGGCAGCGCCGGAGTATCCCTGTGCCAGTGCATGCACTTTGGTGATGAGCATGATACGGGCGATCTCTTCGGGGATAGGGTTCCCAACGCCTACGCTGTGGCTTTGCAGGATATTGTACTGCAGCGCGCGGGTATCTTCTTCAGAGATCTTGGTATCGCATAAAGGACCGAAGCCGGTATTGATACCGTACACCGTCGTATGCTGCGATACGATCTGTTGTACGTATCCGTTGCTGGTATTGACTTTGGTGATGACTTCCGGTGTAAGGATGCCTTTTATTTTGCCTGCGGCAATGTCGAGCACCACGCCTACCGTCAGCTGGTCGATACCATATTTGAAAATAACACTCATGGTTAGTTGATTTATAGATAAAGATTGCTGGTGTATGATTAGTCGTTCTTTTGAATGGATTTGATCACTCTTGCCGAGAGGGGCTGTTGTTGTACCGCCTGCTCCACCTGTGCTATGGCTGCCAGCAGCTGCTGGCTTTGTTTGTTTTCCGTGACCAGTTCTTCCATGGCCGTGGAAATAGCCTGCCAGATGGGCTGTATCTGTTGCAGCATGTCTGTCCCTTTTTTGGTGAAGGCCACGAGCTGGCGCCGGCCGTCATCTTTACAGGGCGTGGTTTTGAGCAGTCCTTTTTTGCGCAGGTTGGTCACCATCTGGCTAACGGCAGAATGGGATATTTCCAGCTGCGCCGCGATGTCAATGATAGGCATCGGCTGTTGGCCGGAGAGCAGGTAGAATACGGGAAACCAGCTGGCATCGAAGGGGATGCCTGCCTGTTCATATACCTTGTTGACTTCCGCGAGGAAGTATTCGCTGAGCCGGCGCAGGCGGCTGCCGAAGACAAGATACCCGAGTGAAGGATAAAAACTCATGGCGATTGACGGATTTTTTGATTGACGGATTTTTTGATTTTTGGTATCCGTTAGATCTATATGAATTATATAAGCGCTTATATATTTATCTCAAAAAAAGATGATAAACATGCGGTGAGCAGCCATTGGTGGTCATCCGCGGTTATCATCAACCTGTGTTATATTATTGACAGAAAGACAAATTATATAAGTACTTATACAATATTAAGAAAAAATAACCAAGCGCCAAGGGATGTCGGAAATTTTTTCAATATATCAGCCACGGGCCTGGTTGCAGAAGGAAATCCGGGCCGAAGCCCGTGGTGGATGTATTGAAGGGGAAAACTGTTTTGAGTGACAGTTTTCCTTCCGGTGATCTTATTTGGACTTTGCCTGGTCTTCTCTCATACGTTTCATATCGAACCAAACGGGGGAATCATCTTCCACGTCGCCGTTATAGTTGATAAAGAGCTCTTCTCCCCTTTTGATGTCGCGGCGGGTAATGATGCTCATGGTTTCGGCATCAAAATCCATTTCGTACTCGCAGTTGGGATTATAGTCGTGATTGTAGATGGAGCAGAAGCCCAGCGCAATGCAGGAGCGTGTTTCGCGTACCCCCCAGAGGAAAATATAGTTATGGAGCTTCGTTTTGTCAACGATCTCTGTATCGTCGTAAGAGAGGACCAGCACGGGTGACGTTTCGATCCTGGTACCGGCGGGTATCCTTTCTTTGGTATATACGCCGCGGCCTTTTCCCTTAGACTTATCAATGTACAAGTATGGCTTTATCATAGCACTTATTCAAATAAAAGAAGGCGTAAAGTAAAGTTAAAGGAAGAAGTTATCAAAATCATGTTGAAAAATTTTAGGTTTGCGGCCCAATTTATTTAGTTATTCCGTTATTTGGTTGTTTGATCATTTAAGGGGTTTCCTAAATATCAAAATACCAAAATGTCAAAATAGTAAAATGATCAATTACAACCCGAAGGACTGGTTTACCTTTATTTTCCGTATCCACAAAGCAGATACGGTACGGAAGCTCTTTCCCATGTTTATAGCTTTGGCCATTTATTCCGCTATTGTAGCCTGGCTGGAGCTATCGGTCTGGAAGCTGTCGGCCAACAGCGAAGTCAAGAACATCTCTCTGATGCACAATCTGCTGGGGTTTGTGATTTCCCTGTTGCTGGTATTCAGGACCAACACCGCCTATGACCGTTGGTGGGAAGGCCGTCGCCAATGGGGCTCGCTGGTAAACAGCAGCCGCAACCTGGCCATTAAGCTGCAGGCCATGCTGCCGGCCGGCAATACCGAAGCCCGGGCTTTCTTCCGGGTCATGATCCCCAACTATGCCTTTGGCCTGAAAAACCATCTGCGGAAAATCTACAAAGCCGAAGAGATGGAGGCGTTGCCCGCAGGGCAGGCGCCACTGGACCTGTCGAAGCATGTACCCAACCAGCTGGCGGTGCGTATTATGCAGAAAGTGGCCGAGCTGCAACGGGACGGACAATTGACCGGCGAACAGCTGATTGTTCTCAACAACGAGTTACAGACCTTCACCGAAGTATGTGGCGCCTGCGAGCGTATCCAAAGCACCCCTATCCCCTTCAGTTACAGTGTATTCATCAAAAAATTCATCTTTTTCTATATCATGACCATGCCTTTCGGGTATGTGTTCAGCCTGGGGTATCTCATTATCCCCATGGTCGTATTCATCTTTTTTGTACTGGCCAGCCTTGAGCTGATCGCGGAAGAAATTGAGGACCCGTTTGGCTTTGATGCCAACGACCTGCCCACTGATACTATTTCCAATAATATCCGTAAACACATCGGAGAATTATTATAGTGATAACCCCGGAGGCGTTTTATTTTAACTTATTTTCGCGCATAGAGTCAAATTAGTACATGGAAAATGAAGCATTACTGGAGAAATTCAGCACACTGAAGAAAGAAAAAAACTATCGCGAGCTCTCGGTGTACCTGGACGACCAGTTAATTACGGATATAGCAGAACTGATCCATGAAGATCCCGATAATGCGGGCATCATCATTAACCAACTGTCGATCACCAGAGCGGCAGCGGCTTTCCGTATCCTGGACTTCCCCCTGCAGGAAGATGTGATCAGGGCCCTCCCCCCTGCCAAAATCGCCGAGCTGATGAACGAGCTACCGGCCGATGACCGTACCGCTTTCCTGGAAGAACTGCCCAGCGAAGCGGTAAAAGAACTGATCAAACTACTGGACCCTGAAGAACGACGGATCACCCTCTCCCTGCTGGGTTACCCGGAGAACAGCGTAGGCCGTATCATGACGCCCGACTATATCGCTGTCCGGGAAGAATGGACGGTCAAACAGGTACTGGATTATATCCGGGAACACGGCAAAGACAGTGAGACCATTGACGTGATATATGTGATCGATGAGCGGGGCCACCTGCTCGATGACTTCCGTATCCGCGAATTCCTGCTGGTAGCCACCGATACGGTGGTGCATACCCTCATGGACGACCGCTTCGTATCCCTCCGTGCCAACGACGACCAGGAAGAAGCCGTGCAGGTGTTCCGGATGGAAAACCGCGTGGCGCTGCCTGTTGTAGACGACAACGACATATTACTCGGTATCGTCACGATCGACGATATCCTCTGGATCGCCAACGAAGAACATACCGAAAACATCCAGAAAATCGGTGGTACCGAAGCTTTGGACGAGCCCTACCTCGATATGCCGCTGCTGAAGCTGGTAAAAAAACGTGTAGGCTGGCTCGTGGTACTGTTCATCGGTGAGATGCTGACCGCTACCGCCATGGGCTTCTTTGAAGACGAAATAGCCAAAGCCGTGGTGCTGGCGCTGTTCGTCCCCCTGATCATCTCCAGCGGCGGTAACAGCGGCTCACAGGCCTCCACCCTGATCATCCAGGCCATGGCACTCGGTGAAATCAGTATCAACGACTGGTGGCGCGTGATGCGGCGTGAGATCATTTCCGGCCTGCTGCTGGGCAGCGTGCTGGGATGCATCGGTTTCATCCGTATCCTGCTCTGGAACAGCCTTTTCCATACTTATGGCGAACATACCGTACTGATAGGCACCACCGTAGGCTTCTCACTGGTAGGCGTAGTACTATGGGGAACGCTCTCCGGCTCTATGCTGCCTATCCTCCTGAAGAAAGCCGGCGCCGACCCTGCCACTTCTTCGGCCCCGTTTGTGGCCACGCTCGTGGACGTGACCGGGCTGCTGATCTATTTCTCCGTGGCTTATACGCTGATGAAGGGTATTTTGTTATAGTTCACGCAAAGGCGCTAAGCAGCAAAGCAGCAAAGATTTTTTAAGAATTATAAGAAAGCAAAGGAGCGGAGACCAAATTTGGTCTCCGCTCCTTTGCTTTCTTAGCTCGCTACAATGTAATTCTTTGCTGCTTAGCGCCTTTGCGCCTTTGCGTGAACTGGCCGTGCTCAGTAGCAGTCTTCCGTCAGCGTGGTGCCTGCCGATGTTTTACGGACGATAAACAACCAGTTATATTCATCTTCTCCGATAGCCGCCATGTGTGGCCTGGCGCGCAGGCCGCGCAATGCCGGCACCAATGTATTACTGTGGCCGATGACGAGGATACGTTTTCCCCAGTCGCCATGGCGCGTGATTTCATAAATTAGTGATTCTCCGGTAGTATCTGCCTGATAAAAGCAGGTGTCCAGGTGTTGTTTGATCCGCAGGCTGTCGGCCGTCTGGATACAACGACGGTAAGGCGTCAGGTAAATCTTGTCGAGATGGGCATTCTTCAGCCGTTCATATAAAAAACCGGCGCGTTGAAAACCTTCCGGCGTGAGCGTGGTATCCATACCGCCGGAATAACGTTCCGCATGCCGGACGAGGTAGAACGTACCTGTCAGGAAAGTGGTGTCTTCCGATACTGGTACCGGTTGCCGTACCGGCGCCTTGGATTTGCAGGCTGCCAGTATGAAAAGGCAAAATATGATGGGCAGTAAGCGCATAAGCTGCATAGTGAAAGACAGCCAATTGGCGTCTATCTAAAATTTGTAGCAATTTATGATTAAACCGTTACATTTATCACCCAACAAAATACTGAACCGCTATGACAAAATGGGTATTGCCCGCCATTATTTTTTTATCAGCCAACAGTCTATATGCCCAGCAACCAGGGCCCCTTACGGTAGAAAAAATTATGCGCGATCCTAAATGGATAGGCACTTCCCCCGATAATGTATTCTGGGGAACCGACAATCAGACCGTCTATTTCAGCTGGAATCCTGACCAGCAACTCTCCGATTCCCTCTATGCCGCCGGTATCAAAAACCCTACGCCGGTAAAGACATCCGCCGCCGACCGCGGACTGATCGCAGCCCGGGCGAGAGGCAGCTATAATGCTGACAAAACCCTGCTCACCTATAGTTATCAGGGAGATGTATATCTGGTGGAACTGAAGTCCGGCAAAACCATCCGCATCACACAGACCACCGCCGCAGAAATCAATCCTGTTTTTAGTTTCGGCGGGCAGCAGGTGGTGTATACGCAAAACGAGAATCTCTTTGCCTGGAACAGGTCGACCGGCCTCACCACCCAGCTGACCAACTTCACCACCGGCGACAAACCGCCGGCAGAAAAGAGCGATCTCGAAAAAGGCAACGATCAGGAGAAATACCTGAAAGCACAACAGCTGGAACTGCTGGCCGTTATCCGCGACAAAAAAGCGAAAAAAGACGCTGCCACGGCTTTCAATAAACAAAACGAAACCAAGCCACTGCGTAAGCTCTATCTCGGCGATAAAAAGCTGGACGGTGCACAAATAAGCCCTGATGGCCGTTACATTACCTATCAGTTGTACAAGGAAGCAGGCGGTAAAAATACCATCGTTCCGGAGTTTGTCACCGCTACCGGTTTTACTACGGATATCCATTCCCGTGATAAGGTAGGCGGACCGCAGGCAGCCATTGACGGCTACCTTTACGACCGTGAAAAAGATACCGTATTGCCGATTGTAGTCACCGACCTGCCCGGCATTAAAGACCTGCCGGATTACAGCAAAGACTATCCCGGCAGAGACAGCGCCAAAGTACGAGGCGTACTCGTGAATGCACCGTTGTGGTCAGACAAGGGCACGCATGTTATTACCGACATACGTTCTCTCGACAACAAAGACCGCTGGATCGTACTGATTGATCCCGCTACCGGTAAGGTAAAATCACTGAACCGTCAGCGTGACGAAGCCTGGATCGGTGGTCCCGGTATCAGCGGATGGCAAATTAACACCAGCCTGGGATGGACCGATGAAAACACCTGCTGGTACCAATCAGAGGCCACCGGTTACTCTCATCTGTATACTACGCAGGTAGTGAGTGGTCAAACCCAACAGCTCACCCAGGGCAATTATGAAGTACAGGATGTTTATCTGTCCAACGATAAAAAACATTTTTACATCACCACCAACGAAGTACATCCCGGCGAAAAACAATTTTATCGTATAGGCGTGAACGGTGGCAAGGCAGAACGTATCACCACGATGCAGGGGGCCAACGAAGTCAGTATTTCTCCAGATGAAAAATGGATCGCCTACCGTTATTCCTATTCCACCAAGCCGTGGGAATTGTATCTGCAACCCAACACTCCCGGCAGCAAACCCGTGCAGGTGACCAACCTGGCACAGTCGGCCGAGTTCAAATCCTATCCCTGGCGTGATCCGCAGGTGATTACATTTATCGCGCGCGACAACCAGCCTGTCTATGCGCGGTTGTATACGCCTGATCCGGCGAAGAGAAACGGCGCCGCCGTTATCTTCGTACATGGCGCGGGTTATCTGCAAAATGCGCATAAGTGGTGGAGCAGTTATTTCCGGGAGTACATGTTCCATAACCTGCTGACCGATAAAGGTTATACAGTGCTGGACGTAGATTATCGCGGCAGTGCCGGCTACGGCCGCAACTGGCGTACCGGCATTTACCGGTATATGGGCGGCAAAGATCTGGACGATGAAGTAGATGCCGCCAAATATCTGGCAGAGAAATTGCAGGTTGACGCCAGCCGCATAGGAATTTATGGCGGCAGCTACGGCGGCTTTATGACGCTGATGGCGATGTTTACCAAACCAGGCGTGTTTGCAGCCGGTGCCGCTTTACGCTCCGTTACTGACTGGGCGCATTACAATCACGGCTATACGAGCAATATCCTGAATGAGCCATTCACCGACAGTATAGCCTATCGCCGCTCTTCCCCCATCTATTTTGCGGGAGGCCTGAAAGGCAAACTGCTGATGTGTCATGGCATGGTAGACACCAACGTACACTTCCAGGATATCGTAAGATTGTCACAACGATTGATAGAACTGGGGAAAGATAACTGGGAACTGGCAGTATATCCTGTGGAGGACCACGGATTTACAACACCCAGCAGTTGGACCGATGAATACAAAAGAATCTTACATTTGTTCGATAATACATTATTGAAATAACCACATGGGATGTAAATAATACATTCATCCTATGTAATTTATAAGGGGGAATATAGTGAACGATGATCCGGATATTAACATTCGGTTAATCGCGCACGATATTCCCTTTTTTCATTTTAATTTCCACTTTGCGAGATGCACGTTATGTGAAAAACGCACGCGTAGAAACCATATCTTATATTATATTTTATTAACATCAAGTGATGTTATTTTAACAATTAATGCGATATTGCATGAACACCCTCATCAAAAAACACTCTTAAACACATGTGTGGAATTGTAGCTTACATCGGGCACCGAGAAGCATACCCGGTAGTATTGAAAGGCCTTAAAAGACTGGAATACCGCGGTTACGACAGCGCTGGCGTAGCCATTATCAATGACGGACTGCGGGTATACAAAAAGAAAGATAAAGTGGCAGCACTGGAAGAATACGCGTCCAGCTATGACATGCGCAGCCCCATCGCCATCGGGCATACCCGGTGGGCGACGCATGGCGAGCCCTGTGACCGCAACGCACACCCCCACGTTTCCAGTGACGGAAAACTGTCGATGGTACATAATGGTATCATCGAAAACTATGTACAACTGAAACAGGAACTGATCAAACAGGGACATGTTTTCCAGAGCGATACTGATACAGAGGTGTTGCTGCATTTTATTGAAGAGATCAAAAAACAGAATCAGTGCCCACTGGAAGAAGCCCTGCGTATCGCCCTGAAAAGGGTGGTTGGCGCTTATGTGATCGTACTGATCGACGAAGATAATCCGGACACGCTGATCGCCGCACGCAAAGGCAGTCCGCTGGTGATCGGGGTAGGTAAGGGAGAACATTTCCTTGCTTCCGACGCCTCTCCTATCGTAGAATACACCAAGGAGGTAGTCTATGTCAACGACTACGAAATTGCCATCATTAAAGCCGATGAGCTGATCCTGAAAAATATCTCCAACGAAAGGCAAACACCGTATATACAGAAGCTGGATATTGAGCTGGCAGCCATTGAAAAAGGCGGCTTTGCGCATTTCATGCTGAAAGAAATATTTGAGCAGCCGCAAACCATCTTTGACAGTTTGCGTGGCCGTCTCGATGCTAAAAAAGGTACCCTCACCATGGGCGGTATCCGCGAGTATGCTGAAACGCTGAGCAACGCCAAACGCATCATCGTGGTAGCCTGCGGCACCTCATGGCATGCGGGCCTGGTGGCAGAATACATGATCGAAGAGTTGTGCCGCATTCCGGTGGAAGTGGAATACGCCTCCGAGTTCCGCTATCGTAATCCGGTGGTAGGCCCCGGTGATGTGATCATCGCCATCTCCCAGTCCGGCGAAACAGCCGATACGCTGGTAGCCATTGAAGCCGCCAAAGAGAAAGGCGCTATCATCCTCGGCGTATGTAACGTGGTAGGCTCTTCCATTGCGCGCCTGTCTCACGCCGGCGCCTATACGCATGCAGGCCCTGAAATCGGCGTAGCCAGCACCAAAGCCTTCACGGCGCAACTGGCCGTGCTTTGCCTCGTAGGCCTGAAAATAGCCGCAGAGAAAGGTTCCATCACCACCCAACGTTTCCAGCACCTGCTCGATGAACTGGACCAGATCCCTGAAAAAGTAGCCACCGCGCTCAAGCTGGATGATCAGGTACAAAAGATCGCTGCCAAATATAAAGATGCACGCGACTTCCTCTATCTGGGCCGTGGTTACAACTTCCCCGTTGCCCTGGAAGGCGCGCTCAAACTGAAAGAAATATCGTACATCCACGCGGAGGGTTATCCCGCTGCGGAAATGAAACATGGCCCTATCGCACTGGTAGACGAAAACCTGCCTGTTGTGATTGTAGCCACCAAAGACAGCTACTACGAAAAGATCGTGTCCAACATACAAGAGATCAAAGCCCGCAAAGGTAAAGTGATAGCGGTTGTGACGGAAGGTGACCACATCATTCCGCCCATGGCAGATGACGTTATTTTTGTACCTTCAGCAGATGAACTCGTTGCACCTATTGTCTCCGTTATTCCTTTGCAACTGCTCGCCTATCACATCGGCGTCATGAAAGGGTTTGACGTAGACAAACCGAGAAACCTGGCGAAGAGTGTGACTGTTGAATAACCTAGATCGTATCCATGAACAATATCAAAAAGAAACCACTATCCGAACTGGGGTACAACTTTATTGAGTCCCCGTTACCCAAGGGAAAAGACGAATACTACCTGCGTAATGAGCAATGGAGCCGGCAGGGCGAATACAGAAGATTGCTGGCGCATGAGGTGGAAGCCCTCGTGCGCAATGATAACAGTTCAGACGACTGGAACAATATTTTTGTGTCCAACGAATTTAATCCGCAGCTGGTGCAGCACTGCCATTTCTTTGGCATGGTACGCATCGGTAAACTGGAACCGTATTACCTCGAGTTCCATAACCTGCGGCTGCCGGTAGGACTGTACAACAGCACCATCTGCGCCTGCGACTTCGGCGACAACGTAGTGGTACATAATGTCAACTACCTCTCCCACTATATTCTCGGCAACGAAGTAATTGTCGCCAATGTCAACGAAATGGCCACCACCGACTATGCCAAGTTTGGGAACGGTATTTTAAAAGAAGGCGAATCTGAAAGCGGCCGTATACAGCTGGAGCTCTGCAACGAAAACGGCGGTCGCAGCGTCATGCCCTTCGATGGCATGCTGCCCGGCGACGCCTACCTCTGGACACGGTCGCGCGATGACCAGCAGCTGCAACAGCAGTTCAAAGCGTTCACCGAAAAGCAGTTCGATAAACGCCGCGGTTACTACGGCATGGTAGGCGACCGCTGCGTGATCAAAAACTGTAAGATCATCAAAGATGTCACCATCGGTACGGATGCTTACCTCAAAGGCGCCAACAAGCTGAAAAACCTGACCATCAACAGCAGCAGCGATGCCGCTTCACAGATCGGAGAAGGATGCGAACTGGTGAATGGCATCATCGGCTATGGCTGCCGCGTGTTCTATGGTGTGAAAGCCGTCCGTTTTGTGATGGCCTCCCACTCGCAGCTGAAATACGGCGCCCGTCTGATCAACTCGTACCTCGGCAACAACGCGACCATCTCCTGCTGCGAAGTACTCAACTCCCTGATATTTCCCGCACATGAACAGCACCATAACAACTCGTTCCTCTGTGCTGCGCTGATCATGGGACAAAGCAATATGGCTGCCGGTGCTACTATCGGCTCCAACCACAACTCCCGCGGTGCCGACGGTGAAATCCTTGCCGGCAGAGGGTTCTGGCCGGGACTGTGCGTTAGCCTGAAACACAATTCCAAATTCGCCAGTTTCACGCTCATCTCCAAGGGTAACTATATGTCTGAACTGCATATCAATATCCCTTTCTGCCTCGTGCTGAACGATGAACATGACAATCGGCTGAAAATCATGCCCGGCTACTGGTTCATGCATAATATGTACGCCATCGCCCGCAATTCCTGGAAGTATGTGGACCGCGACAAACGTATCGATAAAACACAGCAGATAGAATATGATTACCTGGCCCCCGACTCTGTGGAAGAAATGTTCCAGGGGCTGGCCGTCATGGAAGCCGCTGTAGGCAAAGCCTGGTACGCACTGCCGGAAAACACGCCTAAGAAGGAACTAACGGAGAAGGACATACGTAAAAAAGGCAGGGAACTGTTATTGCAGCAACCGGAAGAAGTGGCCCGTCTGACCGTGCTGGTCAGTGGTATGGAAAACAGCTCCCGTGAGGTGCAGCTGCTGAAAGTACACAAAGCCTATGCGCTCTTCCGCGAACTGATCGTTTTCTACGGCATGAAAAACATCATTGCCGCCAACAAGCCGTCGTTCCTCGCTTTGCAGGCTGCCATCAAAACAGCCAAACGCGGCGAATGGCACAACATCGGCGGGCAACTGATGAAAGCAGAAACCGTCAACCTGCTCAAACAGAAAATCCGGAAAAATAAAATCGCCAGCTGGCCGCAGCTGCACGAACAGTACATCGAGATCGGTAACGAATACGCCTCCGACAAACTGCAACACGCCGTTGCCAGTATGCTGGAAATAAAAGAGGTATCTTTGAAAAACTTTACCCCTGCATTACTCGCAGAATGGCTGGAAGACTCTACCCGCACCATGGAATGGATGGCTCACAACATCCGCCATTCAAGGGAAAAAGACTACAAAAACCCTTTCCGCCAACTGGCCTACGAAAATGCCAACGAGATGAATGTAGTGGTAGGTAGCCTCGAAGACAATGCCTTTATCAACGAGACATTGAACGAACTGGGCGAATATAAAAACCGGGTCAGAAAAATCATCAACGAATGGGAACTGTAGAAAAAACCAGATGCGGCTGGAGCCTCAAAGATCAATTGTATAAAGACTATCACGACCATGAATGGGGCACCCCCAATCATGACGACCAGCATCTCTTTGAAATGCTTTGCCTGGAAGGCGCACAGGCCGGCCTTAGCTGGTATACCGTGCTCACCAAAAGGGAAAACTATCGCAAAGCTTTCGATAACTGGGACGCGAAAAAGATCGTCAAATACGATGATAAAAAAATCTCCAAACTGCTGGAAAACGAAGGAATCATCCGCAACAAACTGAAGATCAACGCTGTGATTACTAATGCTAAAGCCTTTCTGGCCGTGCAAAAGGAATTCGGCACCTTCGACAAGTATATCTGGTCTTTCGTCAATCACAAACCCATTGTCAACAATTTCAAATCCTTACAGGAGGTACCCGCTAAGACTGCCATCTCCGACGCGATGAGCAAAGATCTGCTGAAACGCGGATTCAAGTTCGTAGGGTCTACTATCTGTTACGCCTATATGCAGGCCACAGGTATGGTGAATGATCATATAGCCGACTGCTACAAAAGATCCAAAGGATAGCCTTCCGGTAAATACAAGACAAAAGCGCCATCGATGTAACGTCGATGGCGCTTTTGTTTTATGGCTCTATTAATATTTCAGAGAGATCTTTATTGTTGATCAGCGTATAGTCGGTGAGGGTATTGAGGAACAAATACAGCTGCCGTTTTTGCTGATCGGTCAGCGAAACACCCTTCCGTACCAGGGCGTCAGTGGTAATCGTATCCTTTACGCCATGATCATAGAAATCGAACACCTGGTAGATATCGAAGAAACGTCCGTCATGCATATAGGGAGAGCTTTTCAGGATATTCCGCAGGGACGGCACTTTAAATTTGAGGTAGTCCGCCGTGTTGCTGGTGATCTTCATGCGGCCCACATCATTGAGTGCGGGCAGGTAAGGCAGTCCGTTGCTGCGATAGCTCAGGTCTGTAAACAGCGGTTCTTTATGGCAGGCCGCACATTTCTGCTGATACAGGGTGTAGCCTACTGCTTCATCCGGCGAGAAGGCCGCTCCGGGCACTTTGCGGATGATGCTGTCGTAACGGGAGTTACCGGAAATCATGGTACCTACAAACTGTGTAATGGCCTTGAACATCCGTTCACTGGTGACTTCCTCTGTGCCAAAGGCCGCGCTGAACTGCTGCCGGTATTTGGGATCGCCCTGCATTTTCTTCAACAGCTGCTGCAGGTCCACCCCCATTTCCTTGTGATCGGTGAGCGGTGTCAGTGGTTGTATCTCCAGATTGTTCACCCCGCCGTCCCACATAAATTCTTTCTGCCAGATCATATTGAAAAGTGTCGGTACCGAACGGGTACCTTGCTGGCCGCCTACGCCGTGGCTCAGCGCATGATCGAAATGCCCGAAGGCGGCGAACTGCTGATGGCAGAAGCCACAGGACACGGTGCTGTCTTTTGAGAGACGGTAATCGTAAAAAATAAACCGGCCCAGCGCCACGCCCTGTTTCGTGAGTGGGTTGCCGGAGAAGTTATATACCGGCTCGGGGAATCCCGGCGGCAGCGACAGCGTTACCGGATCTGTCCGGAAACCGCCTGTTCCGCCCCTGTTTTCCTTTTTACAGGCATGAGCGAACATCAGCAATGTCCCGAAGGCAGCAGCGATATATAACGCTTTATGACGCATCCGCGGTATTAGTTTTTAATGGAGAACATCTGTTGATAATTATTGGCGATGTTGACTGCCGCCTCGCCCGGCCCCATAATGATCGGCGTCTTGGCGAAGCTGGCCTCGTTGGGCGCGAACCATTTGCCTACATTGGCGACCATATTGAAATGTGGTATGGCGGCCGTGAATGGTATCACCCTGAAGTTTAACGGCAGTTGCACCGTCCTCAGCGCGTTGTAAGCGCCTCTGAAGCCGCCCACATGCCATTCGAACCCTTGTGTTGGCGTGGTTATCGCGTCGGAGGTGCCTTCCAGCTTGGCCATGATGTAACCGCTGTTCCAGGTCCAGAACATGCCGTTTTCCGGGGCCAAAGCGCCGGACTGGACGCCGCTGTTATTACGGGCACTGTCTACGCCTATCAGGAAGCGGACCGCCGTAAAATTGCCGGCCGGCACACTATCGAGCACCAGGCGTTTGGTAGCGTCTACCGCGTCGTCTATCAGGTAGTAGGCCGATGCCAGCGGGATGGTTTTCCCGGCGTCATCTACCAGTGCGAAATTGCTGAGGTAATAGCGGAATTTGGTGATCAGGAATTTTTCGCCGGCCGGATTGGTATAGGTGGTGGTATTCCTTATCAGTTGACTACCATTCATTTCATGGGAGATATCCAGCGACAACCGGGTATAAAATGCCGGTGGCGGGTCAGAGGGTTTATCTTTTTTTGCGCATCCGCAGAGCCATAGGATAGGCAGGCATAACAGGACACAACGGAAGATATAGGAAGTAAAAATCCGCAAGATCATGGTATTCCTTTTTGTGTTTAGGAAGATACGATGATTTTGCGGATTAAAAGATTAAAAAGAGGGCTTAGTTTCTCTTATATCCCCGCCAGCCATAGTAGAACACCACCACAAAGCAAAGCATCGGGATACCGTAGGAAATGGCCGTAGAATACTTTTCAGTCACCACACCCATCAGGTAAGGAACAGAAGCTCCCCCCACGATAGACATGACGATAAAAGAAGCGCCTTTTTTAGTATGTTTTCCCAGATCTTTTACCCCCAGGGCAAAGATGGTCGGGAACATGATAGACATAAAGAAAAACACGGCTATCAGTGCGTAAACAGAAGCAGCGCCGCTGCCCGTCATCACAAAGGCACACAGCAGCACATTGACGAACGCATAAATAGCCAGCAGTTTATTGGGGGCGATTTTACGCATCAGGGCAGTACCCACGAAACGACCCGCCAGGAACAACACCATCCCGGCAGACAGCAAATAGGCTGCCTTTTCGTTGGAGGTTCCGTGCCAGTATTCGGTGGCGTAATTGATAAACAGTGCGCCTACGCCTACCTGCGCCGCCACATAAAAGAACTGCGCCACTACGCCGCCTACAAAATGTTTGTGGGCAAACAGCGGTCTTTCGTCTTTTAATACCGCTTCTCCTTCCACTTCTGCTTCCTTGATTTCCGGCAGTTTGGTACGCCAGAAGAAACCAGCGATCAGCAGTACTACCAGGCCGATCACGATGTAGGTGAGCTGTACAGTAGTCAGGTCATCTTTTCCGCTGCCGAAGAAGAGCGCGCCGCCTATTACCGGGCCCAGGAAGGAGCCCAGCCCATTGAAACATTGCGACAGGTTCAGCCGCTGCTCGGAAGACTCTTTTGGGCCCAGTACCGTTACATACGGATTGGCTGCTGTTTCCAGACAGGCCAGTCCGCAGGCCAGGATAAATAATGACAGCAGGAAAAAATCAAAATTAAGCGCACGGGCAGCAGGATAAAAAAGGAAGGCGCCCGCTGCATACAGCAGCAGCCCCATGATGATCCCTTTCTTATAGCCGAATTTATTCATGAACATGCCGGCAGGCAACGCCATGACAAAGTAAGCGCCAAAGTAAGCTCCCTGCAGCAATGTGGAGCGTTTAGGCGTAATGTTGAGCACTTCCTGGAAGTGTTTATTGAGCACGTCCAGCAGGCCGTATGCGAGGCCCCATAAAAAGAAAAGACTGGTTACCAGTATAAACGGGAAAAGGTAGTTGCCAGCCTGTTTCCCGCTTGAGGGGCTGCTGGTATAGGTGGAATTACTTACTGCGCCTCCGGCCATAACGAAGAGTTTTGTTTTCAGGTAAAAGTGTAATGTATCAGTTTAGTTGGCAAATGCTCAGCTGATGGACCTGTCGAGGTGTGTATAACCTCCGTCAACGAATAATATCTGTCCGGTTGTATGTGATGAACGGGGAGACAGCAGGAACACGGTGGTGTTGGCGATCTCTTCGGAGGTGGTCATTCTGTGCTCAAAAGGAATTTTGGCGGTGATGGAAGCCAGTTTTTCCTTTGGATTGGGCAGAGAGTTGATCCAGGTTTCGTACAGTGGCGTCCATACTTCGGCCGGGATGACCGTGTTGACACGCACGGAATGTGGCAGCAGTTCTACCGCCCATTCGCGGGTCAGCGCGTTGATGGCGCCTTTGGAAGCGGCGTAGCCGGAGGTGTTACCCTGACCGGTAGTAGCTACTTTAGAGCCGATATTCACAATATTGCCTTTGGTGCTTTTCAGGTATGGCAGCGCAAAGTGGGCCAGGTTGTAGTAGTGTGACAGGTTGTTTTGCAGTGACTGCATAAAACGTTCCGGGCTACCGCTTTCGAGTCCTACCCCGTCATTAGCGCCGGCGTTGTTCACCAGGCCGTCTATTTTTCCGTATTTTTCTATGGTTTCAGCGATCACTTTGCGGCAGTCGTCCACATTGGACAGCTCGGCCCGGATACCATATGCCTGGCCACCCGCCCCGATGATATCGTTGACGGTTTTGCTGTTGTCTGCTTCATTTCTGCCGGCAATTACGACAATGCCTCCTTCTGCTGCTACCAGTTTGGCTATTCCTTCTCCAATACCTTTGGCACCGCCGGTAACAATAATCACTTTTCCCTGTAATCCTAAATCCATATGCGTGGTGTTGTGCTTTATTTTATAGATGATAAAATGAGATGGCGTTGCCTCCCATAATGTTGTTTTGTGCTGTTGTTGATAGTTTGCTGATGTAGCTGGTGACGATGTTTTTCACCTGGGCATATTCCGCTGCCAGCAGGCAAACGGGCCAGTCGGAGCCAAACATGAGCCGGTCAGGACCGAAGCTCTCCAATACTACATCGAGGAATGGTTCGAAGTGTTCCTGTTGCCAGTGCTGCCAGTCGGCTTCGGTTACCAGTCCGCTGAGTTTACAGTATACATTGGGCGCCTGGGCGATGCGACGCATATAGGCAGCCCATTCGTTGAGTGCTCCGGTTTTGAAGTCCGGCTTGGCCACGTGATCGATCACGAAGCGGTGGTCCGGAAATTTTTCCACAAAAGCAGCCGTGGCGGCTAACTGTTTCGGATACACGAGGATATCGTAGGTAAATCCGAACTCCGCCAGCGCAGCGATGCCGCGGCAAAAATCTTCTCCCAGCAGGAAATTGGTGTCAGGTTCGCCCTGCACAATATGCCGGAAGCCTTTCAGCTTAGGATGAGCGGCATAAGCGGCCAGCCGGTCGCGTACACCGGGACCGCGCAGGTCTGTCCAGCCTACCACCCCTTTGATGAACGGATGTTTATCGGCCAGGTCCAGCAGGAAAGCGGTTTCGTTCTCCGACTGATCGGCCTGGACCGCCACGCAGCCGTGTACGCCGTTGGAGGCCAGCACGGGTTCCAGGTGTTCCGGAAAGAAATCCCTCCGGATAACCTGCATGGAATCATCTATCCAGGCGTCGCGGACGGGATCATACTGCCAGAAATGCTGATGTGCGTCGATTACCATTTGGTCACTTGGTTATTTGGTTATTTGACCATTTTACGGAATCCCATCAATGGCCAAATAACCAAATGAAAAAATATTACAATGAGAAAATCTTATCCATGATGATCCATTTCTCTCCCGGCTTGGCTACCGGCAAAGCCTGCTGGTATTTCCACATGAGCTGTTCCCATTCCTGTACGGTAGGATTGGCAGCATCCATGGCGCCTTTGGTTTCGAAAGAGAAAGTATCGTTCACTTCCATGATCATAAACAGGCGGTTGCCGGCGCGGTAGATCTCCATGTTTTCGATGCCGCTGTCGGTAATGCTTTTTTTGATCTCCGGCCATACATTGCGGTGATAGTCTTCATATTCGGCTATCAGCTGCGGATCGTTGACCAGGTCGAGTGCCAGACAATAACGTTTCATAGGCGGTTATTTATAGGCTACTACTGATTGTTTGGAAGTTCCCAGGCCATCGATGCCCAGTTCTACCACGTCACCTGCTTTCAGGTAAACCTGCGGGTTCATGCCGAGGCCTACGCCTGCCGGTGTACCGGTAGAGATCACATCACCCGGGAGCAGTGTCATGAACTGGCTCAGGTAGGAAACAATGTACTGCACGTTGAAGATGAAGTTGGACGTGTTGCCGTCCTGCATTTTCTGCCCGTTAACGGTGAGCCATAAACGCAGATTGTTGACGTCTTTGATTTCATCTTTGGTAGCCAGCCACGGGCCCATCGGCGCGAAGGTGTCGCAGCTTTTTCCTTTTACCCATTGACCATTTCTTTCCAGCTGGAAGGCGCGCTCGCTGTAGTCGTTGTGCAGGCAATAACCGGCCACGTAGTCCAGTGCGTCTTTTTCTTCCACATAGGAGGCTTTTTTACCGATTACCACGGCCAGTTCCACTTCCCAGTCGGTTTTTTCGCTGTTACGTGGAATCACCAGGTCATCGTTCGGACCTACCAGTGCCGTAGTGCTTTTGAAGAACACGATTGGTTCTGTCGGGATCGGAGCATTGGTTTCGCGGGCGTGGTCAGCGTAGTTCAGACCGATGCACACGATTTTGGACGGCCGTTGCAGCGGTGCGCCCAGACGGGTGCCGGCAGGTACCTGCGGGCAGGAAGCGCCGTGCTGTTCCCACCATTGGGACAGGCGTTCCAGGCCGTTGGTAGCCAGAAATTGTTCTCCAAAATCTTCTCCAAAAGCGCTGACGTCAAACATGCCTGCTGCTGTAACAATGCCCGGCTTTTCTTGTCCCGGTAAACCAAACCTGATCAGTTTCATTTCAATATTTTTAATTGTTATCCTTTAGTCTTTCTTGATTTCTTTCAGTGTTTTCACCTGTAAGCGACCGTTTTCCACCTTCAGGTCGATGAAGGGTTCTGCCTTGCCATCTTTCACCAGTGAGAAGTATACATGGTCAGCATCGGATGTTTGCTGGATGGTTGGCTGATAACCCGTGGGGATGCCGATGTACATGCTTTTGCGTACGCCGCCGAATTCCACATACAGTTCCACGCTGTCGGGACTGTTGTCCGGTCTGATTTCCGCCACGAAATCGGCGATGATCATACCTGACTGCATGTTTTTGCTGTACTTTTTGGTCAGCTCCGCAGAAGCGGACACTTTACCCAGGCCCATGGTGTTTTCCATGTATTCCCAGATACGTTTCGGCGGAGCAGTGGCCCACAGTATTTTCAGGTCTCCTTTATCATCCTGGCTGGCATGGTAATACCTTACAGCATGATTCGCCTTCAGTACGCCGATGTAGGCGCTGTTAGGCTCGTCCCACAAGACTTTAAACAGTTCCGCATCGGGTGCATCTTTCAGGACGGTCTGTTCAAATGATTTTTCTTTTTTCAGATCTTTTATCTGAAACTTAATGGTGATCTGCTGGGTGTCTTTATCTCTGCCTGTGATAGCTACTTCCACAGCGCCTGCAGGAGTAGCAGGTACCAGTGCTGCAGCCGTATCGGCGCCGTTATTCTTTTTTCCGGTTCCCGAATTACAGGCGGTAAAGGCTACTACTGCCAGCCCTGCCAGCCATACACGAAAATGTTGCATAATCGTTATTAATGATTGATGAATGAATAGATTGAAAGATAATAACCTTCAGCTAGATTCATCACATTCAATCTATTAATTATTTAACCTGATAAAACCGCCATCAATCGGGTAGTCGCATCCGGTAATGAAACCAGCCTCATCGGAGCAGAGGTAAAGGGCCAGGTGACCAACTTCCACCGGCTTCGCCATACGGCCTATCGGCTGCGTTTTGCTCAGTTTATCGAACATTTCCGCTTCTTTGCCGGGATAGTTTTTAGCGAGGAACCCGTCCACGAATGGGGTGTGTACCCTTGCCGGAGAGATGCAGTTGCAACGGATGTTGCTACCGAGGTAATCTTTGGCAGCAGACAGCGTCATGGTGAGTACCGCGCCTTTGCTCATAGAGTAGGCGAATCTGTCGGGGATGCCCACGCTGGAAGCGATGGAAGCGATATTGAGTATCACGCCGCCGCCCTGTGTTTTCATTTGTTTGATCACCGCATACATGCAGTTATAGGTGCCTTTCACATTTACCTGGTACACCCGGTCGAAATCCTGCTCACCGGTATTTTCCAGATTGCCGACATGTGCAATGCCGGCGCAGTTTACCAGGATGTCCAGTTTACCGGCCTGCTGCACAATGCTGTCCATCACGTTGATCACCGCTGCCTGGTCGGCCACGTTGCAGGCATGTACTTCCGCCTGTCCGCCTGCCGCCCTGATTTCTTCTGCCGTGCTCCGGCCCCCTTCTTCATTCAGTTCAATAATATGCACCCTTGCACCCTGGGCGCCAAAGCATTTTGCGATCGCCTGTCCTATGCCGCTACCACCACCGGTGATAACCGCCACTTTGTGATCTAATCTGAACAGCTCCATATTAAAAAATTTAAGGGTTCTAAAATACCTATTTTACCAAGCGGTTTGCAATTGTATTTTCACTGTATTTCATACTTTCTTGCCTAATTTTCGCAAAATTCAATAATTTCCGGAGCAAATGAACGACTTTTTATCATTTGAGACCATGAGAAAACTGATCTTGACAGCACTGCTGGGAAGCCTTTTACATCAGGCCGGCGCCCAGCAGATCAAACCCAATAAATACGGCCTGCTGGTATTGGGTACCCATGCGCAATATACCCAACTGGTAAAAAAGGACAGCAGCCAGCAGCTGGTGGACCTGGAGACTTTTATCCCGCATATCCGTAAGGACGTGCGATACGCCACCACCAACAACTTCACCCATCAACAACTCTATACCAACACGAAGATCTACCTGCGCCGGCCTGCCGCCGAGAAGCTGAAAGCCGTACAGGCAGCGCTGAACAAAAAAGGCTATACCCTGCTGATATACGATGCTTACCGTCCTTACCGTGTTACTGAAGCGATGTTCAGGATTGTGCCCAACGACCTGTATGCCGCCGATCCACGCAAAGGGTCCGGGCATAACCGGGGCGTAGCCGTAGACCTGTCCATGGCAGACCTTAAAACCGGAAAACCCGTAGCGATGCCTACCGACTTTGACGACTTCACTAAAAAAGCGCATGAGAACTATGTCCCTTCCGACCCAACGGTAACGGCTAACCGCAAACTGCTGCGTGAGACGATGAAACAACACGGTTTTAAAGGGTCCAGCACCGAGTGGTGGCATTTTTATCTCCCTGATTATAAAAAATATCCGCTGATGGATATTTTGTCGCCCCAGGGCTGAAGCCCTGGGCTACGATGTGGTCCAGGGTGTTTATGCGTTATAAGCCAGTAGTTCATGGTATGATCACGGTATCTATGCGGTCGCTGGTGTTATTCCATTTGTAGTAATAGGCGCCGGGGGCTGGTGTTTTGAACGCGTAGGCCACATGGCGCTGCAAAGCCGTGCCAACGCATTCACAATCCGTTTTGGCTTCCGGTACGCTGATCATATGAACATTGGCGGAATCCCGTTCCTGAAGCCCTTTATAAATGTAACACGAACCGGAAATATAGTACAGGTTATACCGGATGCTGTCCGTAGTACCCGCCATCCGTGTGGCTTTTAAGGTTGGAGCATCTGTGCCGCAGGTCTTCTTTTTGCACCCCGCGATCGTCAGTAGCAAACAACAAAAGATAGGAATACATTTCATAAACAAGGGGATTTTTAGATTTGGGTCACAGATAAAACGCCCCCTATGCTACCAGGTTACAGATATTTCAAAAAAACGGCGTTGCAGTCAGTTACTGCAACGCCGTTTTTCCTGTTGAATATCGCTTATTAATGTATCACGACGGTGTCAATAGCGCCATTAAATGGCCCCCATTTGTAGTAGTAGGTGCCGGGGCCCGGTGTTTTAACGGCAAATGGCCGTTCTGTTCTTTGAAGCGTGTCTGTACAATCGCATGACTCGAAGAAACTTTTGATGTACACCACATGAACACCGGCGGAATCAAATTCTTTAAACCCGGAAAAACGCTCACAACGGGAGGTATAATAACTCAGGTTAAACCGGATACTGTCAGCAGTCCCTTCTACGCGGGACGCTTTTATGGGAGGATAATTCTCCGATGTGCAGGTAGTTTTGTGGCACGCAGCGGCAGCAAGGCATACAATGCCCAACAAGACATGGTTAAATTTCATACTGTGTAGTTTAAATGACTCTAGTTGATTCGTGTGAACGCAGTCAACAAAAACCATGCTACACAAAAAACGGAGTTGCCGGTTATTCACCGCAACTCCGTTGTACGTTCTGTTGGCAATAGTTAGTATATCTTGTTGAGCGCGTCTACATAGGCGTGAACAGAGGCATTCACGATATCGGTAGAGTAACCGAAACCATAGAACGACTGGCCGTTGTGTTTTACGCGCATATTTACTTTGCTGACATCTTCACTGCCGCCATGCATCGCCTGAATGCTGAATTCATCCAGTTCGATATCATCTTTGATGATAGCGTGGATAGCGTTGATGGTAGCGTTTACAGGACCGTTACCGGCTGCACTGGCTTCCCGGTCTTCGCCGTTGATGCGCAGTTTCACGGTAGCCATCGGGCGCAGCGGATCACCGCATACCACCTGTAACAAGGTTACTTTAATGGCTTTGTCACCATAGTTTTTGCTATCACCATCGCCCATCAGCTGCAGCAGGTCAGCGTCGTTGATTTCTTTTTTGTTGTCTGCCATTTCGAGGAAACGTTGGTACACTTCGTCGAGGTTGATCTTATCCATTTTGTAGCCCAGGCGCTCGAGGTGGTGTTTGAGGGCATGGCGACCGCTGCGGGCGGTGAGGATAATGGCGTTGGAGTTGATGCCTACGTCTTCCGGATTGAGGATTTCGTAGTTCTCACGATGTTTCAGCACACCATCCTGGTGGATACCGGAGCTGTGTGCGAAGGCGTTGCGGCCTACGATGGCTTTGTTGGCCTGTACCGGCATGCGCATCATTTTCTCTACCAGCGTGCTGATTTCGTAGATGCCTTTAGAGTTGATATTGGTATGATATCCCAGTCCGTGGTGTGTTTTCAGGATCATGGCCACTTCTTCGAGGGAGGTGTTACCGGCGCGTTCGCCGATACCGTTGATCGTACATTCCACCTGGCGGGCGCCGTTCATTACGCCGGCGATGGTGTTGGCAGTAGCCAGACCGAGATCGTTGTGGCAGTGAACGGAGATAATGGCTTTATCAATATTGGAGACGTGTTCTGTCAGGTATTTGATTTTAGCGCCGTACTGGTCGGGCAGGCAGTAGCCGTTGGTGTCGGGGATGTTCACGGTAGTGGCGCCGGCAGCGATCACCGCTTCGATCATCTGTGCGAGGAAGGCGTTGTCAGCGCGACCTGCGTCTTCCGCAAAAAATTCCACGTCATCGGTGAATTTGCGGGCGTATTTCACGGCAGCTACCGCGCGTTCCACAATCTGTTCGCGGGTGCTGTTGAATTTATGTTTGATGTGGATATCTGAAGAGCCGATACCGGTATGGATACGCTTGCGTTTAGCATAGCGGAGCGCTTCTGCTGCCGCGTCGATATCGGTGGTGTTAGCACGGGTGAGAGCGCAGATAACGGGTTCAGTAACCGCTTTGGATATTTCCACCACGCTCTGGAAATCGCCGGGGCTGGAGATAGGGAAGCCGGCTTCGATGATATCTACACCCAGTGCTTCCAGTTTTTTCGCTACAATAATTTTTTCGACGGTAGTCAGCTGGCAACCAGGAACCTGTTCGCCATCACGCAGGGTGGTATCAAAGACGTATACACGATTTTTATCCATGATAGTGTAATATTTTCGATGAAGAAATTAGTTCAGGTTTTCCAGGACTTTAGCGCCCATGGCGTCTGTGCCCATGATGAATTCGTTCTCGGTGTGTTTGTTGGCGATATCCATTGTTCTGTAGCCCTGGCGGAGCGTTGCTTCCACCGCTTTGATCACGCGCTGTGATTCGGTTTTAAGGCCGAAGGAAATGTCGAGCATGAGGGCAGCAGACAGGATGGATGCCAGCGGATTGGCGATGCCTTTACCGGCGATATCATGTGCAGAACCGTGGATAGGCTCGTAGAATCCTACGGTATCTCCTACGGATGCAGAAGCCAGCATACCCATAGAGCCAGCGATCTGGGAGGCCTCGTCGGTCAGGATATCACCGAAGAGGTTACCTGTTACCACTACGTCAAAACGTTTCGGGTCTTTGATCAGCTGCATGGCAGCGTTGTCGATGAACATATGTTCTGTTTCCACGTCGGGATATTCTTTGGCCACTTCCTGCATCACTTCTCTCCACAGACGGCTGGCCTCCAGTACGTTGGCTTTGTCTACAGAGCAGAGTTTTTTGCGGCGGGTGCGGGCAGCCTCATAAGCTTTACGGGCGATGCGTTCCACTTCATAACGATGATAGATCATCAGATCGGAAGCGGTGTTGCGGTCTTCTGTTCTTTTCTTTTCGCCGAAATACACGTCGCCGGTGAGTTCGCGGAAGAAGAGGATGTCGGAGCCGCGGAGTATTTCCGGTTTGATGCTGGAAGCTTCCAGCAGTTCGTCGAACAGCTTGATAGGGCGTAGGTTAGCGTACAGGCCCAGTTCCTTGCGGATCTTCAGCAGGCCTTGTTCCGGTCTTACCTTCAGCGTGGGATCGTTGTCATATTTCGCGTGGCCGATGGCGCCAAACAGGATAGCATCGCTGCTTTTAGCCTTCTGCAGCGTTTCTTCAGGCAGCGGGTCGCCGGTGGCTTCGATGGCCACGTGGCCCATGATACCTTCTTCAAACGTAAACGTGTGGTGATAGTTAGCAGCGATGGCAGTCAGTACTTTCTGTCCCCAGGTGGTTACTTCCTGGCCTATGCCGTCGCCGGGTATTACCAATATTTTCTTCTCTACGCCCATACAGGATGTTGCTTTTATGTTGTTGTTTTAGTGATTGTTAGAAGTTGAATGCTCTGGTGCCTTCGTATTTTTCGATGTCCTGACGGAGGCTCAGGAGGTAGTCGATATCATCGTAACCATTACGCAGACATGTTTTTTTGTAAGCATTGATATCGAAATTTTCCTGTTCACCGGTGGCTACAATACGGATAAACTGGTTTTCCAGGTCTACCTCTATCTCTGCTTTCGGATCTGCTTCGATGGCTTTGAAAACCTGGTCGAGGAAGGTTTCGCTGACCTGTACCGGCAGGATGAAGTTGTTGAGCGCATTGTTCTTGAAGATATCCGCGAAGAAGCTGCTCACTACCACTTTAAAACCGTAATCGGCGATGGCCCATGCGGCGTGCTCACGGGAAGAGCCGCAGCCGAAGTTCTTACCTGCCACCAGAATTTTACCGCTGTACAGAGGATTGTTGAGCGCAAAATCAGCTTTAGGCTGATTATTGGCATCGAAGCGCCAGTCGCGGAACAGGTTTTCGCCAAAACCTTCCCGGGTGGTAGCTTTCAGGAAGCGTGCCGGGATGATCTGGTCGGTATCAATATTTTCAATGGGTACAGGTACCGCAGCGGAAACAAGATGTTGAAATATTTTACTCATAATAATGTCTGTTTAGATTTTTATGGCGGCTACACGCAGTCTCACATAGTCTGCATAGAGCTGTCCGTCGCGGGTCACCTGCGGGGCCAGCTCCTGCTGCACCTGTTGCAGGATAGCCTGTTTGTCATTTTCCGGGACGTTCGCAAAAAAGTGGCTGCCGAACATCTCCAGCCAGTCGATGATACCATTGGCTGCATCGGCCAGTTGAGTAGGGCGGTCAAAGAAATGGACCCTTTCCACCCGGAAGCCGGCGTTTTCCAGCAGGGTGGCATATTCACCCGGAGAAGGGAAATACCAGAAGGGCACATAGTGATAACCTTTGGCCTGCATTACCCTGTCGAGCGTACGCAGGATGCTGTCCACATTTCCTTTACCGCCCATTTCGATGATGAGGCGGCCGCCTTTCTTCAGCTGTGCGTGCATCCGGCTGATGGCTTTTTCTTTTTCCCGTACCCAGTGCAGGGTAGCGTTGGAGAAGATGGCATCGAACTGTTGCGGCAGCGTGAAGCTGGTGGCGTCGCCTACTTCAAAGGTCACTTCCGGAAATGACCGCCTTGCGGTGGCTATCATCTCTGGCGAAGCATCGAGACCGGTAACGTGGGCGCCGGTAGCTGCCAGTTGAGCAGTGAGTTCTCCGGTGCCGCAGCCCAGATCGAGGATGGTTTCCCCGGTCTGTGGTTGCAACCAGTCACCGATCAGGCTGTTGCCATATTCAAACACGAAGGCGTGTTTTGTTTTATATAAGTCGGCGTCCCAGATCATTTTCGAATTTTGATATTTTGGAATTTCGATATTTAGAAATTGTCTCTTACATCGGTCACCCGGCCGGTGAGGGCTGCGGCAGCTGCGGTAAGCGGGCTGGCCAGGAAGGTGCGGGCGTTAGGGCCCTGGCGACCTTCAAAGTTGCGGTTGGACGTAGAGATGCAGTACATGCCAGCTGGCACTTTGTCTTCGTTCATGGCGAGGCAGGCGGAGCATCCTGGTTCGCGGAGCTGGAAACCGGCTTCTGCAAACACTTTATCGATACCTTCTTCTATGGCCTGTGCTTCCACCTGTTTGGAGCCGGGCACGATCCATACCACCACATCGTCGGCTTTGCGTTTGCCTTTTACATAATCGGCCACCAGGCGGAGGTCTTCGATACGGGAGTTGGTACAGCTACCGATGAACACATAGTCGATTTTTTTGCCGAGCAGCGCGCTGCCTGGTTCGAGGTCCATGTATTCCAGTGATTTTTTGAAAGATGGTCTTTCTTTCTCTTCCACCTGGTCCAGTGCCGGGATATGCTGGGTAACGCCCATGCCCATACCGGGATTGGTGCCGTAGGTAATTTGTGGTTCGATATCAGCGGCGTCGAAGGTGAGTACTTTATCAAACCGGGCGTCGTTGTCGGAGAAGAGTGTTTTCCAATAAGCGAGCGCTTTGTCCCAGTCGGCGCCCTGTGGAGCGAACTGGCGTCCTTTAATATAGCTGAACGTGGTCTCATCCGGAGCAATGAGGCCGCCGCGGGCGCCCATTTCGATGCTCATATTACAGATGGTCATACGGGCTTCCATGCTGAGGTTGCGGATAGCGTCGCCGGCATATTCCACGAAATAGCCGGTAGCGCCGGAAGCGGATATTTTAGAGATGATATAGAGGATGATATCTTTAGACAGCACTCCTTTTTTCAGGGTACCGTTCACCTCTATTTTCATGCGTTTAGGTTTGTATTGCAGGATACACTGGGTGGCCAGTACCTGTTCCACTTCGGAGGTGCCGATACCGAAGGCTACGGCGCCGAAGGCACCGTGGGTGCTGGTATGGCTGTCGCCGCACACGATGGTCATGCCTGGCAGGGTGATGCCCAGTTCAGGGCCGATAACGTGTACGATGCCCTGGTAGGGATGACCGAGGCCGTACAGCTCCACCCCGAATTCCGCTGTGTTTTTGGTGAGCATCTCTACCTGATGGCGGCTCCGGGCCTCCTTGATCGGCAGGTGCTGGTCCAGCGTAGGTACGTTGTGGTCGGCGGTAGCCCTGGTCTTCTGCGGGCGGAATACCGGGATGCCGCGTTTGCGAAGGCCGTCGAATGCCTGGGGACTGGTTACTTCATGGATAAAGTGCGTGTTGATATACACCGCGTCCGGATGTTCCGGCTTACTCATCACGATATGGCTGTCCCAGATCTTATCAAATAACGTTTTTCCCATCCTTAATGCTTTCCTTTTAAATTGTTTATACCTTCAAATCTAATGGGCAATATTTAATTGCCATATCGCTAAATTTGCTATAATTACAACTTTTAAAATAGGTTGATATACATCAACAAATTGTATATCAATTACTTATAAGAATTTATTAACGATGCCCAACAGCCAAAGTGATGCTTTATTCATATTAATAAAAACGCTAACTAAAGCCGAAAAGCGGAATTTTCAGCTGGCATTTAATAAGAATAATACCAAAGACGACGTATTGTTCATTCAGCTGTTCAATACGTTGGACAAAATGAAGGACTACGACGAGGAGCAGATATTGAAGAAAGTGCCGGACCTGAAGAAGCAGCAGTTATCCAATGTAAAGGCACACCTGTATAAGCACCTGCTCTCGAGCCTGCGACAGCTGTATAAACAGAAAGACCCGCTGATAGACCTGCGGGAACAGCTGGACCATGCCCGGGTGCTCTATAATAAAGGACTGTACAACCAGAGCCTCAAAGTACTGGCCAAAGCCAAAACCATGGCACTGGAGCAGGAAGAAGTGATGATGAGCTACGAGATTGTGGAGTTTGAGAAGCTGATTGAATCCCGGCATATCACCAGAAGCCTCGAAAACCGGGCAGAAGCCCTCAGTTCCGAGTCCCGCCAGATAGAGCATCAGCTCACGCATATCAGTCGACTGAGCACGCTCTCCCTCCGCATGTACGGTCTATACCTGAAACTGGGGCATGCCCGCAACGAGCGGGACGCCGACATGGTGAAATCATTCTTTGAAGGCCAGCTGCCGCAGCGCGACGCTTCGCAGATGAGCTTCTATGAGAAAATATACCTGTACCAGGCCTCCTGCTGGTACTACTATATCCTGCAGGACTTTGTGATGTATTACCGGTATACGCAGAAATGGGTAGACCTGTTTAAACAGTACCCCAGGTTGCAGCAGACCGACATGGACCTGTACATCAAAGCACAGCATAACCTGCTGACCGCCCACTTCTATACGTCCAATTTTGAGAAGTTCAAGTCTGCCTTGTGTGACCTGGAAACGTTTATCCGGGCCAATGAAGAGAGTTTTCATGAGAATACGCGCACCTCAGCATTTGTATACCTGTACACCGCCAAAATCAACCGTTACTTCCTGGAAGGCACTTTCAGCCAGGGTTTGGCCATGGTACCAGAGCTGGAGTCAGAGATCAGCAACCACACGCTGAAAATAGATCAGCACCGGGTGTTGGTGTTTTACTATAAGATCGCCTGCCTGTATTTCGGTAGCGGTGATAACAGCAAAGCTATTTTTTATCTCAACAAAATCATCAACCTGAAGATCGGCAACCTGCGCGCCGATATTCAGTGTTTTGCCCGTATACTGCATCTTATCGCGCACTACGAACTGGAGAATTACAGTCTCGTAGAATATCTGATCAAATCCGTTTACCACTTCATCTCCAAACACAAAGACCTTGGACTGGTGATGGAAGCGATCATGAAGTTCCTGCGCCGTTATATTTACGCCAATCCCAAAGAGCTGCGCAGCGCCTTTGTGGACCTGAAAGACAGGCTGGAACAGATCTCTGAAGATCCTTACGAACGCCGGTCGTTCCTGTATCTGGACATCATCTCGTGGCTGGAAAGCAAGATCGAGAACATCCCTGTGCAGGAAGTCATTCACCGGAAGTTCATCAATAAAGAAAGAAGAATTTAATCATTAAAACAGTCCAATGTCTGTCGAAAAAAAGTATCATTTTATTGCCTTCTGTGGCAGCCTCAGAAAAGGGTCCTACAACGAGATGGCGCTCAAAGCCATGCAAATGCTGGCACCATCACACATCACTATTGAGCAGGTTTTTTACGACCACGTTCCCATGTATAACGCCGACGTACATACGGAGTTGCTGGAGCAGGTAGTACCTATTGCGGAGAAAATACAAGCCTCCGACGGCGTTATTTTTGTTTCACCGGAATACAACTACTCTGTTCCCGGGGGGCTGAAAAACGTGATAGACGTGCTTTCCAGACACCCCGACAAACCGTTCAACGAGAAGGCCGTAGCTATTCTGGGCGCCAGTCAGGGCAACGTAGGCACTGCACGTATGCAGTACCATCTGCGGCAGGTGATGGTGTTCCTCAATGCCCATGTGGTGAACAAACCGGAAATCATGATTGCCAATGCACAGCATAAGTTTGACGAAACCGGCAATCTGACAGACGAATTTATCCGTAAACAATTACCGCTGATGCTGGAATCACTGGCCGCGCTGAGCGATCGTTTTCCTCGTGAGGGAAAATAAATCAACGCGTTCGTGCATTCGGGGATTCGTGCATCCGGGGTTCCCAGGGCTCACGTCCAGGGCTACGATGTTCTTCAGGTCCTCATTCAGCTTCGTTCCTTAGCTACAGGTTAAAGGCTGTTTGGCGACAATGAGAGATAAATCCTACATGAATTGAACATTATCCGGATGTGCGTAAATGAGCACCTACCATAAACATTTTAGATTTTAAATGAATCGGGCTGGCCAATTGGTCGGCCCCATTCATTTAAAATAATGCTGCCATAAATAGACATACTCCGTTGACTATTTCTGCATCACTACATCCAACCAGTTACTATTATAAGCAGCCATAAAAGAATCTGAATAACATCATAGCCCAGGGCTTCAGCCCTGGGAATGGGGAATGGGAAATATGGCGATGATGAAAATGTTGGGAATATGGCGCCGGGTGAATGCAAATATGAATTGATTTGAATTGTTTGCCGACGCTCCTTTTATTTACGATTCAATATAAGGTTCGTATTGCCGGTATTTCCTAAAGAAGATAATCGCTGAAAGCGCCTGTAGCAGCAGGATAGCGAGCCATTCATCATGCCCCAGCACCATAAACAGCACGACAAAACAGGTGAGTAGCACATACCGCACGTGCAGTTCGTTATTCATCTTCGGAAAATACAGGAGAGCGCGGAAGAACATCAACAGGGACAGCGCCAGGCAGAAGACCATGAGCAATGACAGCGCTGATGTTTTCGTATAGGCGTTGACTGTGATCATCACCATTTCCGGTATCCACATGATGAGGTAAACAGCCGCCATGCGGGTATAGTGGCGGAAGGTGCTGATAGGCAGATTTTCCATGAAATTGAGCCAGGTATCATCGAAGGCGCGGTGATGTGTGAGCAGCTGCAGGTGCAGCAACACACTTAACATGACGCCCAGCTGAAGACCGCGCAGCTCGAAGTAATCGCCCTGTTGCATGAGGAAAAAGGTGAGCCATAACATCAGGGCCGATACCAGTTTGGCCGTCAGGATGCGGCGGGGAAACTGTGTAAACAGTTCATACAGAAAATACAGCACTGGTGGTTTGGTAAAGCGGCGGTTGATCCAGCGTTGCAGATACCCTGTAAAGAAGAAAGTATCCGGCTGGAACAGTTTTCTGTCGTACAGCGCCAGCGGCCAAAGGGCCATGACCGCATTAAACAGCAGGATGATGAGGGACGATCCGTAGTAGTGATAGCGAAAACCTACTACCATGGCTATTCCTGAGTAGATCCATACCGGCAGGTAGATAGTATTGTGGACCAGCAGCCATTCGCGGAGCCGCCTGTTTTTGTCCATGCTGCCCATGGTCGGGTAGAGGAACTCGTAGCCCTGGCTTTGCATCACTTTCATCACGAAGCCTACGCACTTGAGGCAGTACAGCGCCCATAGCGCTAAGACGATCAGCAGGAACGAGGGGCCTTCGAGGAAGCCTATCATGAGTCCTTTGTGATAGTTGACAAGGCTGCTGCTGTCTACCACGCCGAACAGGAGGTAGAACAATACGAGGAAGAAGCCCGTGTTCTGTATATAAAACTGGGTGGTGAATATTTTTTGCAGGATGGCCGTAACTGAACGCATGTTAATTGAGCGTAATATTTTTATCCGCGATCCGCAGGGTGCCCGTGATGGTGACCTCTTCCGGGTCGAGCGGTTGGTGGGAGGTGATAAGGAAAGTAACGCCATCGGCATGGCGGGTGCGGACCAGATCGTACATGATGGCCAGGGTGCGGGTGTCGATGGTGATGAGGGGTTCATCGAGCAGGATCACCGCCGGGTTGCCGGTAAAGGCCAGCAGCAGCGACAATTTTTTGAGCATGCCGCTGGAATAGGTGCTCACCGGGTTATTCACAAAGATATGCACACCCATTCTTTCCGCTATTTCGCCGATCAGGTGGCGGTCGCCCCCTTTGGTGCCGAGATAGAGTTCGAGCAGATCGCGGCCGGTGAGGAAGGCGGGGTAGAACGGTTCCGCCTCGGCGTAGTTGATCAGGCGGCGGAAGGCCACCGGATGGTCTTTGCTGCTGACTTCCCCGCGAAGCCGGATTTCCCCTCTGAAGGGTATGAGGCCGGCCATTACTTTCATGCAGGTGGTTTTACCCGCGCCATTTTCGCCCTGTAGCCAGTATATGCCGGCTGGCAGCTCCAGATGGGGGATGTCCAGTATAGGCACATCCTGGTAATTTTTTTTGACAGCATGAAGGGCAATAACCGGTTCGGGCATACGTATAAGTTGATCAGTCGTAAATATGAAAAATTAATCCATATAATAATATATTCCGGTATTCAATTTAACAAAAATTTGCCAGCGGCTTTTTTTACGCTGATCATCATACTTTTAGCCGGTTTGGGTATTTATCTCCCCAAAATGTCATGCTTTTTTCATGCAAAAAAAATGTTATACCCAGCGTTATCCACAACCCCGTGAAACATGTGCCGGCACTGCATTCCAACAATGTTCACATTGTTTTTCCACACCTGTTGAAAACTAAAACTCCCCTCGCTGAAGTGGTTCCTTACATTTGTAATCCCGGACGTAATCAGTTTTAGGATATAGATGCTGGAAACAGGCAGGTGGTACATGTGAGATATGCGAATTTTTCAGTATACCAACCCCATTTAGGAAAAACCGAGAACCGCGACCCGATATAAAAAATATTATTATGAGTAACGAGAATGAAATTCTTTTAAAAGAGAACAAGGACCGTTTTGTCTTATTACCGATCAAATATCCCAGGATCTGGGAGCAGTATAAGAAACACGAAGCGAGTTTTTGGACGGCCGAGGAGATAGACCTGAGTGCAGACATGAAAGATTGGGCCAGCATGAATGATGGCGAGCGCCACTTTATATCCCACGTACTTGCTTTTTTTGCCGCCAGTGATGGTATCGTGAACGAGAACCTGGCCGTAAACTTCATGAGTGAAGTACAGATCCCGGAAGCCCGTTGTTTTTACGGTTTCCAGATCATGATGGAAAATATCCACTCCGAGACATATGCGTTGCTGATCGACACCTATATTAAAGACGCCGTAGAAAAAGACCGGCTGTTCCACGCCATCGACACCGTGCCTGCGGTGAAGAAAAAGGCAGAGTGGGCGCTGCGCTGGATCGAGAACGGCACTTTCGCAGAGCGTCTGGTAGCCTTTGCAGCCGTAGAAGGTATTTTCTTCAGCGGCAGCTTCTGCTCTATCTTCTGGCTGAAGAAAAGAGGCCTGATGCCCGGACTGACTTTCTCCAATGAGCTGATCAGCCGTGACGAAGGACTGCATTGCGAGTTTGCCTGCCTGCTGTACAGCATGCTGGAAAATAAACTCAGCGAAGAACAAGTACACACCATCATCCGTGATGCGGTGAGCTATGAAAAAGAATTCATTACAGAAGCCTTACCGGTAGCCCTGATCGGCATGAACTCAGACCTGATGTCTCAATACATCGAGTTTGTAGCCGACAGATGGCTGTCCGAGCTGGGCTACAGCAAAATATACAACGCGTCCAATCCTTTTGACTTCATGGAAATGATTTCATTGCAGGGCAAGACCAATTTCTTTGAGAAACGTGTGGGTGACTATCAGAAGTCAGGCGTAATGGGCGGCAGCAAAGAAGCGCAGACCTTCAGCCTGGAAGAAGACTTTTAATTTATTCATTTGATTATTTAGTCATTTAAATATTGAAATGACTAAATGAAAAAATAACCCAATTTTATCTAACCTCTTAAATTCACAAACCCATGTTCGTAATCAAGAGAGATGGACGAAAAGAAGCAGTGAAATTCGACAAAATCACTGCCCGTATCGAAAAACTGTGCTACGGTTTTAATACGGAATATGTAGACGCAATAGACGTGGCCAAGAAAGTGATCCAGGGTTTATACGATGGCGTAACTACTTCAGAGCTGGACAACCTGGCGGCTGAAACAGCAGCGTCCCTCACCACCAAGCACCCGGACTACGCCCTGCTGGCCTCCCGCATAGCTGTAAGCAACCTGCATAAGAATACAGAAAAATCGTTCTCCAAAACGATGCGCAAACTGTATAACTACATTGATCCTAAAACCGGTAAGAACGCAGCATTGCTGTCTGACGAAGTTTGGGACATCATTGAGAAAAATGCAGACACCCTTGACTCCAACATTATTTATGACCGCGATTTTGCCTTCGACTACTTCGGTTTCAAAACACTGGAGCGCTCCTACCTGCTGAAAACAGACGGTAAAGTGGTGGAACGTCCGCAACACATGTTCATGCGTGTGTCTGTAGGTATCCACAAAGAAGACATCGAATCTGCGATCAAAACATACAACCTGATGAGCGAGCGCTGGTTTACACATGCCACGCCTACCCTCTTCAACGCCGGCACACCGAAACCGCAGATGTCTTCCTGCTTCCTGCTCACCATGCAGGACGACAGCATCGAAGGTATCTACGACACCCTGAAGCAGACAGCTAAGATCTCCCAGAGCGCCGGCGGTATTGGCCTGAGCATTCACAACATCCGGGCTACCGGTTCCTATATCAGCGGCACCAACGGTACCTCCAACGGTATCATCCCGATGCTGCGTGTATTCAACGACACGGCCCGTTATGTGGACCAGGGCGGCGGTAAACGCAAAGGCGCTTTCGCTATCTACCTGGAACCATGGCATGCCGATATCTTCGAATTCCTGGACCTGCGTAAAAACCATGGTAAAGAAGAAATGCGCGCCCGCGACCTCTTCTATGCCCTCTGGATGCCAGACCTGTTCATGAAACGCGTGGAAGCCAACGGCACCTGGTCGCTCTTCTGTCCGCACGAAGCACCCGGACTGCACGAATGCTGGGGCGAAGAATTTGAAGCCCTGTACGAGAAATACGAACAGGAAAACCGCGCCCGCAAAACCGTGAAAGCACAGGATCTGTGGTTCGCTATCCTGGACGCTCAGATTGAAACCGGTACACCATACCTGCTGTATAAAGACTCCGCCAACCGCAAGTCCAACCAGCAGAACCTGGGCACCATCAAGAGCTCCAACCTCTGCACCGAGATCATCGAATATACCGACGCCAACGAAGTGGCCGTATGTAACCTCGCCTCCCTGGCGCTGCCCCGCTTCGTCAACGAAGGCGTATTTGACCATCAGAAACTGTTTGAAGTAACCTATCAGGCTACTTTGAACCTGAACAAAATCATCGACCACAACTACTACCCTGTAGAAGAGGCAGAACGCAGCAACCTGCGCCACCGCCCGATCGGCCTGGGTGTACAAGGCCTCGCTGATGCGTTTATCCTGATGCGTTATCCTTTTGAAAGCGACGAAGCCAAAAAACTGAACAGCGAAATATTTGAAACCATCTACTTCGCCGGCCTCACCGCTTCCAACGATCTCGCTAAAAAAGACGGTCACTACGAAACCTTCCCGGGCTCACCAGCCTCCAAAGGCGTGCTGCAGTTCGATATGTGGGACGTCACACCTTCTTCCCGCTGGAACTGGGACGCGCTGAAAAAATCCATCATTAAAGATGGTATCCGCAACTCCCTCCTGCTGGCACCAATGCCGACAGCCTCTACTTCCCAGATCCTGGGCAACAACGAGTGCTTCGAGCCGTACACTTCCAACATCTACACCCGTCGCGTATTGAGCGGTGAATTTGTGGTGGTGAACAAACACCTGCTGAAAGACCTCGTGGAACTGGGTCTGTGGGATAATGACATGAAAACAAAAATCATTTCCGCTAACGGTTCCATCCAGAATATCAACGAGATCCCTGCTAACATCAAAGAACTGTACAAAACAGTTTGGGAAATCAAACAACGTAGCCTGATTGACATGGCGGCCGACCGCGGCGCGTTCATCTGCCAGTCACAGTCGCTCAACCTGTTCGTAGATACGCCTACTGCCGCTAAACTGACCTCCATGCACTTCTATGCCTGGAAAAAAGGCCTCAAAACCGGTATGTATTATCTGCGTACACAGGCAGCTACCCAGGCGGTACAGTTTACCGTTGAAAAACAAGGCGGCCAGCAAATCCAGCCTGTTATCGCCAAAGGCGGTGACGTTTCCATCGACGACATCCCGGAAGGAGCTGTCTGCACCATGGAAGAAGGTTGCGTAACCTGCAGCGCCTGATTACCAGAAAAGGGTTTATAAGTATAATTAGCAATGTCCCCGGTCTCAACAGCCGGGGATTTTTCGTTTGTATATGCAGGATAATACGCCCGGCAACTGAAAGAATATAAAGAGGTCTCCAGGGATAAAAGAAAAGCAGAACAGAAGGCGATGTAGATCATCAAAAAAGTGCCTGCCGTCAACGATTTCATGCAGAAAAATTCGCAGCTGGCCAGTCTGTTTAATTAGCGGGCGGCAGCGCTTCTCCACAAGCTGTATTTCATAGATGGGAATACCGGTGAGGTAATGTTCACAAGACCACCTTCAATATTTTACTACACCTGCAATTTTATGATTTACAAATTATTGCAGGACTATCCTTCCTTCACCTATCGTATACACATCTCTTTGATAACTCGTTGGCCGCAATGGTATTTTTTTAGCTTTACAAAAAGCTCCATCCGGGCATATTTTTTCTCCAGGGTGGCCGATTTTTCACCGTGAGACCTGGCACTTGTTCATTACGCTTAATCACTTACAATAAATCCGGCTCGCTATCTCCATTAGCATCTTTTAAAGTTTCAGCATCCACCATCTCCGCGGTTTCAAAGTAACTATCCTTCACCACTTTGCCTCCAGCATCTACTTTTAATAAAATATGCGCCCAACCACCACCTGTAGAAAATGAAATCAGATTAAGGCTGATCATCAGATACCGCATATGCTTCATTTCGAAGGTCTGGATATAGGTAGGCATCAGGATGCGCAAGTCTTTCATCTTCTGAGAGAGCGCAACAGGGTTCCCATTCAACATCAGCAAAGGCTCATCTTCCGGCACTTGTGTGATGTCGTCTATCCAGGCAGGTTTCCCATTCTTTTCCACCATACTTAAATCTGAGTAACAATAGAACCCTAATTTACCCAGGCGGGTATCATCTTCTACGAACAAAATATTGTCGTCATCTTTTTCATACAGTACAACTACCGGTTCATGTTTTTCCGGCTGCGTATTTTGAGGTACACTTTTTTTTACCGTATCAACTGGCTGCTGAACAGCGGTTGGATGGTTGCAGGCAAATATCGCAAGGGCAGTTATTAACAGATAGTAGCGTGGTTGTTTCATCGGGTTATCCTTTTATCACTATTCTCTTTTCTTTTTTGTTTTTTAACATATTCATCAATGTAATACTCTTTTCTGTGAGCAGTTCCCGTGACAGTGATGCTTCCATCAAACTTATTTACAATCAACGGAGCATTTCCTCCCAACTTATCGAACACATTACCTGTTTCTATATAGGTCTTATTTTGATAAGAGAAAACCCAACCATATTCAAACGCTACGATGTAATCATAAAGCAGGACAAAGGTATACAATGATTGCAGAGACATCTCTTTTAAATGAATCTCTACTTTTTCAATGGCCATTTCTTTTGTTATCATATTACTTAGTTGGAAAATGCGCTATCTCTATATCTCCATCCGTTTCTTTTCCTGGCTTTAACATTCGTAGGTACAAGCCAACAACAAGGATTGCACCGGCGTATTCACGAAATATTCATCGAAGTATCTCCGGTAAACACTGTCATTCTTTTCTTCTGGATTGGATAATTCCTCACAGGATGGACTTTTCATATCGGTGTACACGCTGTCATTTATATTTATTGCGTGATACAAAAAGCAACCTAGGACGATATTACCGGAAAGAGAAAGTGCTAGTAAAAAAATGGTACACTTGTCTTGTTCATGTTGATAAACGTTTAAGCTGGAGCTGGGCGTTCATTGTGTTTTATTCTTCAGTAGGATGAATGGCTCATTATTCCAAACTGATCTTTGCGAACCCTGATCTCCAGGAGATCCCCTTCCTTTATAAGATCATCATTCTTGTACACCAGGATAATACAACTGGCGTCTACTCTCAGACAGATCTCGTCATCCTCAGAGATACTTTCCACACTTCCAACGACGATTGTAAAATCACCATCCCGATAGAACCCAGGCCCCTTGTTACTTCCAATGGCTGTATTCTTGCGGGTATTCAGCTCTTCCATAAAATCGAATTCAACCCAGTATGTGTTTCCTGGCTCAAAAAGCTGCTCACAAATAAAGCCTGTCCCCTGACCACGATGACTCGTAAACACGATGTATTTCTCTCCTGCCTCGGTAACAATTATCTTCATAGCACTTATCCGATATTTTGTTTTTTTTATTCCTGTTCTATCTTCTCTTAAACTCTTCTCCTATCATCCGGCCATTACAATTTGATATAATTTTAGCATACCATCTCTTCCTTTTCTGAACGACAGCACCCAAATGGTTTACCACAACTTCTTTGGACGACTGTTACTCCGAACAGGCACATAAAAAAGTAAACAATAATATTAGCAGGCATTTCATCAGGCATAGACATTAAACTAAAGGTAAATATTTGAGATTGGATTTTTCATAAAACCAGGGTTATCTTCTTTTAAAAAAAAACAATATCTATATATCAACCAACAAAAAAAACGTATATTCGATGCATGTATTGAGAATGTTACCCTATCTGTAGTCCCTATACGATCAGTTACCCTAATACCAACTACAGGTACGATTCAACATGCAGCTTTAGAAGGATACCTATACTATTTACCAACAGCCCTTTATTATTTTATTTTAAAGCAAGCATTATGTTACGTTATTTTCCGGGGCTATTCCTCTGTACCGTATTGTCATTCGGACGAGCAGAAGCCCAGTCAGCCATCAGTGCTGTAAAAGATTCATTAAAAATAAGCGGCGGAGAAATGGTTATCCGCAACAAAAGCAGGCAGGTGCAGGGTTTCCTGTATAACCAGTCCAATGGCGCCACCACCTTCCGGAAAGCAGGCAAAGTCATTCAATTTACCGTGGGCTATGCAGGTTCTCCGGCAGCAGGCGACAGTACCTACACGCACCCCGACCTTCAGCAAAAGAACATCAAAGTATGGCGCAACGGTCTGCTGCAACAGCCGCTGGTGATCGACACCGTGGCGGGCAGGATCACTTTCCGTCCCCCGCTGGCACAGCAGGAGACCATTTACATAGAAGCGCTCAGTACGATTATCAATGTGAATGCACGTTAAAATCCCTTTATCATGAACAAACTTATTTTGTCCATTTTTTTCCTGTTGACAGGAATTGTTGCCAGCGCCCAAGGCCCCATCAGCATAGAAAAAGACTCCATCAAAATCCTCAACGCCGAACTGGTGCTGAGAAACAAAACCAGAGACGTTAACGGCTATCTTTTCAACACCGGCGACGGGAAAACACTTTTCAGAAAGCTGGGAAAAACGATCCAGTTTAGGGTAGGAGATCCCGGATATCCTATTGCCGGCGACAGCGTTTATCAACATACCGCACTGGCCAACTACGTCATCAAAGTCATGAGAAACGGCCTGTTACAGTACCGGCGTAATACCAACGGCGTTAATATCGATGACCAGAACGGCAAGATCGTTTTCTATCCAGCGCTGCAAGCTAACGACAACATTTACATTGAAGCGCTGGGTGGTATAGACCTCTCCCTGGATGGCAGCGATGTCAACATCGGATCGCCCGTAGCTCCTGCTACCGTCCTGCCGAAAGCGGGCGTTTCAGAAAGCAGCGGCAAAGCCTTCCTCCTACGGTGGGGCACCAACGCCAAAACGTTGTACATCAATCCCAGAGTGGTGGGTATCGGCTCTTCCACGCTGGCAGGGTATGGCTTAAATTATCCTGACCGCCTCGGCGATAAAATTGCGGCCTGGCTTACTGCCAATACCTTTAATCCCACCTGGGAGAACCTGGCCGTAGCTGGATATAGCAGTAAAGACCTATTGCCTATTCTAAACGGCGGCACCCTTGGGCATAATATAGAAACAGCCCTCAGTATGGGCCCGGACTTCATTTTTGTATCGTTGCCTTCCAATGATCCATCTGCCGGTATAACCGTCAACGAGAGTATTGTGAACCTGAAGACGATTGACACCCTTGCGATGCTCAAAGGCGTACCGGTATTCTTTGAAACCACGCAGCCCCGTACCAGCTACACACCTGCGCAACAGGGATTACTTCGTCAGCTGGCAGACAGCATCAGAAGTATATGGCCACAACGGTATGTAGAAGGCTTTAAAGACCTTGTTGACCCAGCCACACCCGGCGCCATCTTACCTATCTACAATAAAGGAGACGGCATACACCTTACCAGCGCAGGCAATCAGCTGATCGCCAATGCACTTTTTGAAAGATGGCTCGATTATTTTCAGGCCGTCAAAGGTGTAAAACGGTACGTGATCGATTCTTCCCTTGATAAGACCAACTGGGCAATCTTTGCGCAGGAGCAGGAAGGTAATGTGGTAAAGCGGTCGTTTCCCCGCTTTGATACTGTCAAACAGTTCTTCCGTATAAAAGCAGAATTAAAAGACGGTACTTCTACCCCCTACTCCAATATCGCCACACTGGAAGAAAAACACAACCCTGCTATCCCCGGCGTCAATGATTACAGCTACCGGCTGCTTGTGGACCTGGGCGGCGACGGCGTCAATACCATCAACGGCTCCAACGGCAAAGACGGCAAACCTACCGTTTCACCTGACAGCTGGGGGAAATACTGGAACAACTGGTACGGCATCGGTGGCGTCACCGGCTTCGCTGACCAGGCAGCTATCGCACGCCTGCGGACCACCACCAACGCCGGCACCAAAATGAGCATTCAGCTACTTGGCTCCCCTACAGGAACATTCGGTTCCTCCGCCACCCAGGCCATCAACTACAATGGTTTTCTGGTGCCTGTGGGCGATTATCCCATGGAAGCCATATATGATAATATGTTCATCCACTCGTCTAAAAACCCGGATGGTGTCACCTTCCGTATCAGAGGACTTATCAAAACCAATATGTATTATATCAAACTGTGGGGCGCCCGCCTGGATGATAATACCACTCCCCGTACCTTACAGGCACGGCTGGGAGATGAGACCTGGGCCACTGCACAGTCGGTGGACAATCGCTACGCCAGCGCCGGTACTCCCGACTATAATAGGGCCGTCACCTTCAATCACATCACCGGTGTAGATTCTGTTGATATTGTGATGCGTACCGGCGGCAACAGCGCCTTTGCACACGTCAGTCTCATAGACATCGGCGTTATGGGTAACCTGCCGGCCATTCCGCAACTGACGCTGCGGGATAGCAGCACCACCCTGAGTACGATGCAACTCACCGCCGTACCTATTAATGGCGCCACCATGGCCTCTTACCAATGGACACAGATTTCCGGCCCCAATACCGTTACCATCAATAACAGCACCGGCCCAACTGCCGGCCTCTCCGGTCTGACCAACGGCACTTTTATCTTTAACGTATCCGGCACCACCACCGACGGAGACGGATTAAGCGCACAGGCGACCGTTAAAGTGTATCCCAATAACAACGGCAAAAAAACGCTCCGGGTGCATTTCAGTAAGACCGCGGCCACGTCGATACCTGGCTGGTTCAATGTGTACAACCCCGGCGTTAATCAGCGTATTATCATGACCGACCCTGTTACCAACTGGACCGTTGATAACGTCAGCACTTCTTCGACTTATTGGTCACCCCTGGGCGGCGCGCAGGCAGCCGACACAACCGGCAGCACCACCGGCAATAACAGCGGTGTTATTCCGGATATCGTCCTGAGGGCCTTCTGGTTCAACTACTCCGTGAGATACACCACCGGCACGGATAACCTGCTGATCAAAGGGCTTATTCCCGGTCGTTCCTACACTCTTAAATTATACGCTTCGCGCAGTGCTGCGGTTGGAGAGATCAGATATGGCGCATGGCGTGTAAATGGCGGTTCAGAGCTATTACAGGATGCAGCAAATAACACGTCCCGTGAAACAGTTGTTAGTGCTGTGGCAGATGCTTCAGGGAACATCAAGATAGCTGTGTATGCTCCCACCAATTCAGCTACCAATGGAAACAACTCTTATCTTAATGCGTTGATCGTGCAAGAAGATTAGATGATATTTAGATTAAACTAAGCAGCCCGGGCTTTATGAAGACCGGGCTGCTGGTTATATAACAGGCACTTTATTCTAGCGGATGTACCTTGATAAAATCCTCTAATAACACCAGCAAATCCTCCCGTTCATAAGTACCATAATACTCGATATCAAGATCATCTACCTGGCGACAACGGTTTTATCACGCAGCATTTCTATCTCACCTCGTACGAGTTTTTGTCTGAACACATCCGGCTCAAACTCTGGATTAACTAAAGTGTATGCCTTTTCCAACAATGAACTTTTCTCTGCTGCCCCAATTGTTCTTAGCGCATCAATGGTTGAAAGCGCAAACATACCATACCGGTTCGAGAAATACTGATGAAAACCACCGTTAAAAACCTGTGCATCCAGAACCTCAATCAGATAGACAACCCGCAATTGCAAAGGAAGTGCTGTTACATATTGATACCAACTATCATCCTGCAGCTGAAACCATTCTTCCGTTAATCCACCTACCGCTAGTTCAAAAGCTTTACTTACCTGTTCTGTATACTGTATAGGTATATATTCTGTCATTAATTAATAAATCAGCACCAGGTTGCAATGCCGATTGCAGTCCATCTCTACCTGTTTATTGAATATTTAATGTTACTTTTTCCCCACAGGAGGACCACGTTTTTTTAACCTGGTATTTCCAGCGAAGCAAGTACCAGCTCATCATACAACCAGTCACTCAGTCGATCATAGGTTTGAACAAAATCAGCCCGGCCTGCTGTTTCATTGTAGTAAAATATTGCAGGATCATCATTTCCGTCACAAACAAAAAAAGCGAATTGGTAACCCTGATGCATCCAACATATGAACGCTTTATCCGGCAGATCTTGACAACCATGACAGGCCAATAATGCTATAGCCTCTCTATTAACGCTATCCAGCTTTTCATATTCCCAATCAGAACCTGCCATGTACGTATCAGCGCCCCTCCCTGCTACCGCCAGAAATTGTTTATATGCTACGGGAAGCTTTATCCCGTGCATATCTTCCAGCATGACTATATCTTCATCTGAACAGGGTTGTAATTGTATATTGTTATATTTCAGGGTGGAGAGTATGTCTTCTATCATCTGGCTATAGGGATTAGTATAAATATAGCAATTTTTAAACGTCAGCTAAATCGGCTTGTTGAAGAATAATGATCATTCCCGGAATTCAACCACCTTCCCGGAGGAATAAGTTGATGCTGCTACAAAATATGCCCGACATGCAAAAAGACCTGTTGGCAACCACTTTCATTAATCTTCTCTAGCAACAAGCGCCTCACCTTTCCCTGTAATTCTTCTCTTATGGCTCGATCCCCAGTCCGACAATACAGCGACTATTTCCTTCAGCGTTGCTGCATATTCGGTCGGCAAATATTCCACCACCACTGGTGTCTGGTCGGCTTTGACGGCTCTCGTCACCAGCCCATTCAATTCCAGGGATTTTAGCTCCGTTGATAATACCCTCGCTGAAATACCATTAATCCTACGCTGTAATTCATTAAAACGGTGATGGCCATTTACCACGGCAATCATAATACGGAGCTTCCATTTGCCCCCTAGCACATACATCGCATCTTCTACCGCAGACAGTTGAGCGGTACATTTCACTTCTCTTGAATCTGGATTTTCCATACGCCTATCCGGGTTAAATAACGTGTAGGTTACTACTAACCTTTTGTTTACTACTAATCTTTTATTAGCGAATGTAGGTAGTTTTGACTTCTCAAACAGTAAAAGAAATGAAAAAAATATTGCACATCATCTCCAGTCCGAGATCGGATGCTTCCGTCAGCAGGAAGTTAGGAAATGCTATCATAGAGAAGATAAAGGAAAAACACGCTGACTGTATCGTAACAGTACGGGACCTGGCCCTAAATCCGCCGCCCCACCTAAATGAATCACACATCGATTCCTTTTTCACCCCTGCAGAAAACCGGACAGCCGAACAGTTGGATAATATCCGGTATTCGGACGAAGCGATTAGCGAACTACTGGACGCCGACATCCTGGTTGTAGAGACCCCGATGTACAACTTCTCCGTCACTTCCACCCTGAAAGCCTATTTCGACCACATTACCAGAGTGGGAATCACCTTTAAGTATACCGGAAAAGGCTTATTACCGGCAGGTTTGTTGAAAAACAAGCAGGGGTATATCGCCACGACTGCCGGTGGGATTTATTCAGAAGGCGACCTGAAAAACTATGATTTCACGGAACCCTATGTACGTTCTTTCCTCAGCCTAATCGGCATTGATATAGCGGGCGTTTTCAGAGCTGAGGGGCAAGCTATCATAGGACCCGACGCGGCGCTGGAAAACGGATTGGGGAGCATTGCCATTGCGGTGTAAGGACAACAGGCACATTGGGTCCATGATGATGGGCCCGATGTGTTAAAAAATAAAGTAAATGTTCTGCTTTGTACGAATAGCTAATTCTAAAAGCTGATAATGCCTGCTGCCTTCTCCTTCTATCTCGTATTTAATTTCGTTACATGCGTATAATCGTAATAGGAATATTTACGATATGTTTTCGATACCTGACTATCCACTTCCCCTTGTAGTGTTCAATCAGACAAATCGGATAATGCGGCGCTAAATCAAACCGCAGCCCTATTTTCAACGCAGCCAGGTTAATTTCAATTTTATTCTTTCCAGGCTGACGAAGCAGACCAACCATTAAACTGGTATGATCTGTCTGACCTGGAAATGGATAATCTTTACTAAATACCGGATGCTCTCCAATTTTTACATGATTATGCATCAACACAACAGTATCTTCAAAATCACCTTTAAACAGAAAATAAAGAGAATCCTTATTTTTCAAAGTGACCAAAAAATCAGGTTCCCCAATCGTGTCATGGATAATGCTAACTGTATCCTTTCCCGTGACAATGTTGCGGCCAGTATGCTTTACCGGTAGACAGCTGAATAAGACAACCACTAAAATTACTGCACCTAAAAAAATTCGGCGACTCATGTTTATAATAAATAGGGATAGCGATTATTTGATTGAGACCAGGCTCTTCTCCACCCTAGTCAACGCATCATGATATTACAAATAAACTGGCAATAAAACGCTGACAGGTACCACCTTCCCCCTGCACGAGCCGGGCTTCCATCGAGGCATTTCACGTACAACCCGTACCAACTCCTTCTCCGCCAGAGTCAGGTCATCATTGGATTTCCCCATTATTCCGGCAGCAATCACAGCGCCATTTACATCTATCACCAATCGCAGTTTAAAAGAAGCCTGCCACTCCTCCTGCCCCGGATATTTAAATCTTTCGATAATAAACTTCAACATGGCAACATCACCTCCCGGATATTCCGGCACGTTATCCACATGAACAAAAACGTTCATCTCAACCGCGGAATCATATTTATAAGGGCAGTCCAAATGGATGTACGTTTTATTACTTTGCTTTGCGCTCATCATAATAAAGCCAACCAGCACCACCAGCCCTAAAAGGCCAAAACACTTCATAGGTTATTTATCTAAAGATGATATCAATTATCACTTCCTGAATGATATAATTCCTACCCAATATCAGAAAAGGGATAATAAACATCAAACCATTTTCATGCTATATGGGTCAAGGTTACTATTTAGTTATTGTAACATTCGCGTAGCAATGCCATAATTAACCTTTAAGTTATCCTTTAGGCTCACCTTCAAATGTATAGTATCGGTTTTTATCAATGACATTCCGTCCCCTTCTATTTTGAACCTATCAAGTTTGTATAAATAAGTGGAGTCATTGATATACGCAGGGGCTTCCGCAGTTAAAAACGTCTCACTTTTAATACTCAAAACTGGAGCTTTTCTATACATCCCATTCAACTCTATCAAAACTGCTTCAATATCACGATCATTTTCCTTACTTGGTTTTAATAAATGGTAGGTACAAGCCAATAGAAAAGGCTGAACAGGGTACTCACATAGTATTTATTAAAATACTGTCTGTAAACACTATCATTCTTCTCAATAAAAATCTTCTGATAATTTTCCATTGAGTATAATTCAGAAGATTCTGGACTTTTTTGATCTAAATATGTATAAGCCTTTTTGCTCGTATTCTTTGGTTGTAGAACATACAAAGCTCCAAGAACAACGTTACACATGATTGAAATAGTAATCCTATTTTCCTGTTATTTTTTTTCATCGCTTATAGGTTGTCTGATTTTAATTTTCAATTTACCTGTTTGAACCCAACCTGTACCTCCACTTAACCTAACTTCCGACCAGCGCCTTAATGAGATCAACTCACTGTCTGAAGAAGATAAGCACTGTATTTTATATACTAACGGCAGCCTGTCACAGAATGCCAGGACTAAAAAATGCCTTTCAAATCAATCAACTCATCTATCCACCTTTTAGAAAATCCCTCTTTTACTAATTTCTCAAATTCGATAGAAAGATTCTCACCTGAAATTATTTTTCTAGTTATAAATCTATCATAACAATTGTATAAATATAAAAACGATAAAAATTGATTTGCTGTATTACATACAACATGCAAGTCTGACACGTCTTTTGTAATACATACAATCATATTATCACAACTTCTAATACAAAAATTATAATAATCGTTATAGAATGCAAAACAACCCAGGTCTTCTTCTATAAATTCAATATCCGAGTCAAAGTTAATTGCTCCTATACCAATACTTGAAACATTTGTATTGTAAATCAAATCCTCCAAAACATTACGAGTATTAGCATTTTCCTCACTATACCTTAGAAGGGAATCTTCCCTATATTCCTCCGCTTCCTCTAAGCTCATCGAATGATTCATTTTTCTTCGCCCGTCTAATATCTGCTCTACCGAAGGAACCAAATTGTTAATCTTTTTGATAAATTGATGTATATCCATTGTTTAATATTATATCCTTATAATACCTCGGGTTCTTTCCTTACTCCGGCACTAAGAGAAGATTTTAAATTACCTTCATCGTCATAAACCATAGTCGGGCTATATCCACCTTTCTCCTGAATAGTGGTTCCATAACCTACTTTGTCTACTCCTAACATACTTCTTAGCTTCTTCATCATATTCATAGGCCACTACAAACGGGATGAGATGCTGCCTTCCATTGATGTAGTTAGAAAACTGGCCGATGCTTTAGATACTACAGTCGGGTTTCTCCTTGGAGAGGCAAATAACACCAACATACTTAAAGACCCTAAGATGACAAAGCGGCTTAATGCGATTAACGAACTTTCAGACAGAGATAAAGAGTGCGTATACTCACTCCCGGATGCTTTCCTCGCTAAATCTAAACTACAAGCAATTCTTAAATAACGATACCATCAGTTGTGCTGCTGAAGGCATCATTGCAACCTACTAGTGTTACTTAAGATTTCTTGTCCGCAACTATTGTTTTAATTTCATCAAGCTGTTGAGTAAACCTTTCCAAATTTATATCCTCCTGCGTAATAATTACATCTCCATTCATCTGCGTAATCTCCATTGTACTTAACCCTAATATTCTTAACATTCCGGCAAAGCAAGTCGCCCTCATATCAGTATCTTCATCCGAACCATACAGCGAATAAAACAATTTTAAAAGCGCTACATCTGAAGTCCCCATGTAAGCTTGCGATAAGCCAGACAAACTAAACATTCTCAAATCTAAATCACTATCAGGCTCATTGATAAATTGTATCGCTTTAGTGCGATACTTTTCTTTTTGAATCTTTAATCCAAATAGCAATCCATAAATAGCAACCCGCCTTATACTAGAGCGGCTATCACCCAAATAAGATGCTAAAACCTTCTCTATTGAAGACACGCTTTTGATACGGTCTGTATAATATAGATCATATAAATACTTATACAGTTTAGTGCTACTGTCATTTATATTATCTATCTCGCTCCAAATCAGTTTTTCCTCATTCATTTGCTTACTCATCTACTCTTTCTTCAAATTTAGTTTAGTACCAGTTTCATTTGCAGCATTCGTTAACATCGTCCGATAAGAATCATATTGTTTTTGTAGGTTGCTCCGCAAGTTTTAGCCTCATCAAGAACACCTCCCATAAACTTTCCATTATTTATTAACTTCTCTAACTCTCTTATTCTTCCATTCAAACTTCTCATATGACCAGATATGTCATCTAAGTGGTCCCACACCTTACCTCTTCTTGGATCTATGATGGGACGACCATTCATATCTCCAATTGCCGCCCCTAAATGTTTCTTATCAATCCCATTAAAAGGGTTAGGTAGGTCTTCTTTAAAATCTGAAAGCTTTTCTGCCCCGTCATCATTTGAACTACCTTGAGACGACGCTGCATTTGACAACAAGGTTAAAGCAGAGCGAAGTGGTAAAGTCACTGATTTCAGAGCAACCAATCCATCACTTGCCACAGCCAAAGCAGGCGCCGCTCCAGAACTACCTCCTCCAATCATACGCGCCGACCCATGGGCACTAACCGTGGTTGTATTATTAAATGCCTTTGCATGTTCCTCATTCAACCCTATACTTTCAGCTGACCGGGTAGAAAAGGTAACATTACTTGCAGTCCCATTTATAGTTCCCAGAGCCGAAGGCATTGTAGCATTTAATAACTCTTTTGAATACCTCTTACCTTTTTCAGTATAAAACGGAAAATCATAAAAAACTGCATATATAAATTCCGCTACCTTTCCCCCTGTGGATTGCCGCGGAGGCCAAGATTGATCAGGTGGATCACTAGGGCCCATACCCTGTACATCAATAAGCCTGATTGGATTATCTGCAGCATAAGTATAAGCACCCAAATCAGGATAATTGGCTGTTAACGGATCCACAGATAAGAACTTCCCAATCCTTGGATCATACACCCTCATCCCATAATCCTGCTGGTTCCCCTCTCCCTTCACCTCATTATCATTCTCCTTCCCATTAAACCCATACCTATACCCCCCGCTCAGACTCCACTTCCTCCCCACCATCTGCATCCCAAAAGGCGCATAGTCCGTCGCTGAGAACACCGTCGCATCTGTACCGGTCTTAACATCAGAAATAGTCGCCATCACATTCCCTAAGTGATTAAATAGCTCATACCGGATCAGGTTCGTCTGCCCTCAGAGCGTAGCAGCGTTACCGATAGCACCATCACTGACGCTCATTTCAAGCATCCACACACCAAGGCGAAACTGCTGTATAGCTGTTGTTCTTTCCGGATCGCTAAAAAGATCATCTGAAGAGAGAAAGACTTGGCAAGCACTGTAATTTACTATTAATATAATGCCTACCAAGATGAAGCTTAGAAAATTCTTACCCGAAAAATATGTTGTCTAAGTCAAATAGACTCACTAGCTAAGTAATGAATAATTTCAAGTAAAAAATCGGATTCCAATACGGAATCCGATTACTCGCCTTCTTTGCTTGTAGATCTCAATCCGATAACACTCGTTTGGCAAGTACATCGTTGAGTATAATGTGTGTTTCCTAACCTCGAGTAAATTATCCCCTACTCCTTTATAGTATTACTATATTCCCAACACCAAACTACATAATCGAACTCGGAAAATCCCTATGGCCACATGGCAAATTCCTCATATGAGTTAAATTTCAAGACCTCCTCTTTCTTCAAAAGTCTTCCATGATCATTATCAATGATAACCTTTATATCGGGCGGGATAGAAGCAAGCAAAACCTGTAAATAGTGAAAATCATAAAATAGACAATGAAAAAAATTAAATACTCCAAACTCGGATTGTAAATATTCTATCTCACCAGGCTCCATTAGATCTATGGTACTATTATTCTTCGAAATAGAAAAATAGGTTCCAACCTGATACGGTATATTGCATTCAATTTCGGCCTCATTTACTTCTTCGAATTTAATAGCATTTTTTGCATACACTAATAAGTCGGATAACTTAAATGTAGAACCTGTAATCAAAATTGCATCTTTCATAATCCTGTTACATTTAAGGGTTTTTAGGGGTTATAAATTTCAATAACTCTTTGATATCTCTAAATACTGGTGTGTTATCTTTTCTCAAGCTTTTTTCTACTGCTCCTCCCATCGGTGGACTAAAGAAAATAACAGTCCTTCCACCAGCGTTCGGCTTAATCCTGTCATTAATTTGAGTACGCTTACTCTTTCCGTTGCCATCATGGACTTCAATCACAAAGTTATTTAGTTCAACATCCAAATCTGTCAATGTCCGTCCTGTTTTAGGATCTATCATATCTCTCTCGACTGATAAAACGGTATTTGGCATAGCTTGATCTATAGCTTCTGCTACTGTCTTTACCATTGGATGCATTTTTCCAAAAAATCTGTTATATCTTGCCCCTGTATATGGAAGTTGCTTTACCCCCTCTGTATTCGCCTTTCGTGGAAACACACTAGAATTCTCCGCAGGAATCCCACCAAACGACATGTATATTTGATCAACAGCTTGTCCCTTAAATACATCTTCATCCCCACTAATTGAATACATTAAAGATGCAATAGGCCCTTGCAGAGCTTCACCTAGGGCGACATCGTAATCACGTTTTATTCCGGCTACTCTTTCTCTGGTTCTAGATTCTGGGCCAATCCAACCGTTTCCGTATATGTCTGATATCGCTATGTGACTTTCTGGAATCTTCCACATCTTCGCTGCAATTTGCTCGGCGTGTGCTTTCTGCATTGCAGCTCTCTGTCTAAATGCACTACCAAATTGACTTAACTCTTCCTCAGCGCCATCCCTGTCTATTGCTTGAATCGGAGTATTTCCTGCGAACTGATAGGGTGTATACCATGGATAAGATTTCGTCAACGGGTCTACACTCAAAAACTTTCCAACCCTCGGATCATATATCCTCATCCAATAATCCTGCTGGTTCCCCTCCCCCTTTACTTCATTATCATTCTCCTTCCCGTTAAACCCATACCTATATCCCCGCGCCGTTCCATCTGTACCGCCACTACCGCCATCACCAGGCACGCCGCCGCTCTGTTCAGCGCTTACTCAAAGAACTCCCATAAATATATCCCTTTTCCCTCATTTGTTTTTTTCAGTTGAAAGAAAAAAATCCGGATGGGCGCTCGCGCGGCAAGCGCGTCCGGGAGGACGGAGGATGCGTTACTAACGTCGAGGCATATATCCTAACGCCAGGCAGCGGACCAGTGCTCAGCCCATGTACTGCGGCTGATCGCATCCTCCGTTCTTCCGGACGCAAGCAATATTATTCAACGATGATCGAAGAACTATCGCTGGTGTTCGCGCAGCTTGTTCTCCCGCTGGTGGATCAGGGAACTGACCTCTGGCAGCTATAATCTCCCGCTTAATCAGGGCTCCGCCGCCCCCGCCGCCACTCCCCCCGGGGCCGCTGGGGTGAGAGTGTGGGCGAGGGTCCCGAAGGGCCCGCCCGCACGGAGCCACAGCAGGCCGCGCCTTCGACCTTTGTCTGGCCGGGAGCGCAGCGGACGGCAAAATCGTAAATGGAAGGCCCCGGGGGGACGGCAGGGGGCAGACAAAAATGGGGCAGCTGAGGGCTGGCGGCCATAAAAACAGCCGTCCTGATAAGCTGCCCGCCAGACCGGCAGGCTGCCCGACCGGCGGACGGCGAGCGCGCAAAAAGCGTGACAGGGTGGAGCGCAGCGGAACCCTGGCGCGTCTTTTTTGCCGCCGACGGCCAGAGGGAGACCGATTTTCCTTTAACATAAAGGCTTTATATTGCATAAACGGGGTTACTGCATTTCTATCGCAACGCCAACTTTACCTGTGCAGGTTCGATTCCTGTTCTGGGCACACGCTCCTCAGCACCACAATCTGATGCTCATAGACCAGCTGATGAAGAGTCAGCGGGCGGAGAAGAAGGGATTCGAGCCCCTAACTGCCTTTTCCAGTGGTTCGAACTCTGTCCTTTTTTGCTACCCCCACTGGATTCGAACCACGATAAAAAACTTGGAACGCGGGTTCGATTCCCGCCATCTCCACTTGGGCCAATTAAAAAACAATAATAACCCCAGATGGGAGTTGAACCCACACTGTATTCCGGATTGGATTCGAACCAATGACCTACTGCTTAGAAGGCAGTTGCTCTATACATTTTTTGGAAGAAGGGCACCCTGATTATGAGTCAGGTGCCCCTTGGCGGGATGACTGGATTCGAGCGACTCGAACCAGGTACAACAGAGTCAGAGTCTGTCGTACTTCCGTGCGAAGGAGGAGATTCGACACCTAGGTATTTAAAGACCTCTGATTAACAGTCAGATGCTCTTCGTCGGGACGACTAGATTCGAGACCAAGGGCTCAGGTCCCGAGCGGATTCGAACCGGTCGTTAGCCTATACAATAGTTGTTACTTGTACAATAATAATGATTTTTTTCATTTCATCGGATGATACTGTTCTATCGCTGCTTTCAACACCTCCACCTGGCTTTGTTTATACCGCTCCGTACTGGATGGATATTTATGCCCTGCGAACCGCTGTACCACACTTATATCATGACCCTGCACCAGCAGGTTAGCGATCACGCTGCCACGGATAGATTGAGCAGTCACTTCACGTCCGGGATACATATTCCGGTAGCTCCTGATAACATGCTTTACTATATCATCCGCGCTCATCGGCTGGCCTCTGTGGCCGATCAGCAACGCATCACTATCATGGCTTTTCAGCAACTGCGGACGTACACTATGCAGGTAGCTGTATATTAACAGGATCTGTCCCGGTTTCAGCGATAACGTGCGGTTGTTGGTGGTGGCGGTGGGTTTTATGTAGATGGTACCTGCCCCCAGACTGATATCTTCCAGACTTAAAAGAGCCATTTCCTGCGGCTTTAACCCCTGATAGATCAATAGTCCCATTAACACCCGGTTACGGTAAAACAGCGTCTTATATCGCTCTTTACGTTCCAGTAACTGTTCCAGCTCTTCAGGACTGAACAGGTCCTGCAGCTGCACATCACGGCTACGCTAGTCTTTTAGTAGGATCGTACGGGCTGGATGATCGCTACGCTTGCCCTCATGGCACAGGTAATCATAATACGCTTTAATACTGCACAGGATACGGTTGAGCGTCGAGGCATTGCCATAACGCTCCCGAAGCACACCCACATAGGCTATCAGGTCATTATAACTTGCTGCTTCGGCATGACCGTAGTTACATAAAAAAATCCTGATCTCCCGGTGATAACCCGCTGCCGTGGCAGGCGTATAATGTTTTTCAAGATACTGCTGTAAGGTCATAACGATTGTATTTGCTGCGGGCCGGGCCTCGCATAGACCTGCGTGGACTCCAGGCACTGATGACCTAAAAAGTCACGTACGTATTCCATGCTCATACCTCCCTGTAATAAATGCGTCGCTATACTGTGGCGCAGGTAGTGCGGGCTGATCTCCGCACTAAGTCCCGCTTTACGCAACAGGGCTTTGAGCAGGCTTACATAAGTTTTACCTCGCATGGGCCGCCCTGCACTGTTCAGCATAAAAGCAGCACCGCTATACCGGGACCTGCCACGCTCCTGTAAAACATATTGTTCCAGCTCACGCGCCACACGCCCCGTCAACGGTACCACGCGCCGACGCTCTCCCTTGCCGGACCGTACATACAGTAGCTGCACACGATAGTGAACATCTGATAGCTGCAACCGCACGGCCTCGCTGCGTCTTAGCCCACAGCTGTAAAAAAGATGCAGCACGGCCCGTTCTTTAAGAGTGGTCGCAGCAGAGAACAGTGTTTGTACCTCCGCAACCGTCAGTGGCTCACGATGGCCTACAACAGGGCTTTTGAACCGCAGGCAACTCACCGGGTTAATGATAACACCGCCTGTCTGCTGCTGCCAGCTAAAGAACACCCGTAGCGCATACACGTAATGATAGATCATCACTTCACTCAACGCACCTTCGCCACGCTTTAACGGACGCTCGTGCAGCCATTCATAAAAACGGATGATGTCCGGCGCCCGGACCACATCCGGGCCGCTGTACTGCCCATACTCAAAAAAATCATGCACACAGGCAGGCAGCATTCGCTGCATACCTGCACTATACCCAAGTATGGACAGGTAAGTTTTAAAACAGTCTATGACCTGCCTCATTACTTCCTGATACTTTTTTACCGTAAATAATTATTTGTAGTTAATGCTATGATGCAAGGGCTATCAGTAGGACATTTTTCAAAAAGACCCTTGAGCATTTTTTGGTTACGCGTTACGCCAGGGCACATTTAGGCTATGGCAAAGGATTCTGGCGTTTCGCTGGTGTTTCACTGGTGTAACATGGAGGGGGCTGACGTAACATCTTTGAGGGCATCGATCTGCAGCTGCAGATGTTGTTTTACACGGGCACGCAATGCAGCGTAATTATCCCAGTAGATTACCTGATAGGTAAAACCACGGTTGGCATGGCCGCCCTGCTGACGTGCATATTCCAGACGATGGAGATCTGTAAAACAATGGAACACCTGCATCTTGCTGCACCGGAGGGCCTGACGCACTTCACGCAGGGTAAACGCTGCCGTCTTACAGCTTTCGCCGTACTCCTTGCGCAGCCAACCTTTCAACTGCTCGAAGAACTGCCGCAGACTTCCATCCAGTTCATCTACTTTCAGCACGATGCTGTCGAACATAATATCTACGGCCATTTCAAGATCTTGGATTTCCGTAATTAAACGACCCTTACTATCTTTTTCCCGCTGGTACTGATGTACCAACGTGATCATCTTGACAAAGTTCAAAAACAGATCATGCAGACGGCGGATCTTATGCGCATCAGATGGAAGCTCCAGACGGCCAGCATAGGGATTTATAACAGCATGGGGCTCTATAGCCCGTACCAGGTGTTGTATGAAGCGCTGTGCCTCCTTTTCTTCCCTGCCATCTAACTGGCCGGACGCTTTACTGTTCTGGTAACCTATGATACGGCTCGTCTGATCTGCGCCTTCGTCCACCGCCAGCAGGAACACACGGCTCATGTTATCTTCGTAGATTTCCCCCCGTGTAGTACAGGCCAGTGATGCAATAGGGCCTTTTACTGTTTTCTGTCCACTGGTGATCTGCCCGTTATCCAATTTGATGCTGGTAGCACTGTTCAGCTCTCCGTTGCTTTGCAAACTCACGGAACGCAAACTCTGCTTCTTCGCTCAACCCGTCTATATCTTCAAGGCATAACAACCGGTTCATAAAATAATGCTCCGGATAGTTATACAACACCTTATCACTGACACGTGTCAACCGGGTGACTTTCTCCGGTGGCATGCAGTCTGATATCTGTTTCAGCAACCGTGTCTTACCGCTGCCGCTACTGCCCTGTATCAGTGCATGGAGGGTTTCAGGCATTTTATAACTAAGGGCGATCAGCAGTAAAAACAATCGGTTCTTTTCCTCACCTACTATACCAGTCCTGCCCAGCTGTTCGTTTAACCGCGCCAGTAGATCAGGGCTTTTTAAAAAGGCTGTGGCGGTGCTGCGTTCCTGCTCTGTCAGTGGATACACACCGTTAGCCGGACCTTAATCTGCAACAGGTGGTACCAGCTCCTTTTCCCGATGACTGTCCAGAAGGTCCGTTAACCGGTGAAGATCGGTTTCCAACAGGGACACGTCCAACTGCAGCCGCTCACCTACCTCACGGGCCAGCTTATCGATTTGACGGTCCTCATAAAGGTCAACCTTATTACGGCTCTTTTGCCCGTTATCCCTACGTTCCACTACCAGCGTAACTTTCATGCTGTCCAGCACTTTACTCAACCCTCCCTGCACATAATAATTTATCTTTTCAGTACTGTAGCCTAGCTTATAGGGATTACCGGTATCAAGTCCTGGTGATACCACCACAGAAGTGGCCACCGTCGCGGGTGTAGTAATTACTTTTTCAGATGAAGCAAAAAAATCCTTTCGTTCATTTAACAGATGTTCCAGAACACCCGGTTCATGAGACAGGAACACACTGTTAACATCGTCTCCTGCTGGCAGCTCCAGGCTACTGATAACTACCTGCGGCAGCTGGTCCCGCAGCAACGCAGCGTATTTAGCAACAGCCTTGCGGCCTGCATCATCACCATCAAAAGCAAAAATGATTTCTTTTAAGTGGGGTAGGCTCCGGATGGCTGCCTGATGTTCCTGTGTAAACCCATTCGTACCATAGCAGGACAACACACTATAAGAACTGGTAACAGCGGATTGTTGGAGCAACGTAGCTGCGTCTATAATCGCTTCCGTCAGTATCAGTCGTTCCGTGGCGGCTTTCGGGTATACACCTGCAGGCTGGGTGTCTTATCATCATGGAACGGGCAATGCAGGCGAAGGTGCTTATCTGGTTTTAACCCGTAGTGTTGTAGTACCGTTGATAACGACAGCTGTTGCTTGATCTCAGCGATTTCCATGACCACGCAGCTTTTTAATGACCAGGGCTCCATTCTCTACTTTGATTTCTATCTGGTCACCCACCTTAAAACCTACCTTCTCCATCCATAAACCTCCGATTCGTAATAACGGCACTTCCCGGTAACCGGAACGACCATCAGGATAAAGCCTGTACACTTCCTGACAACGGCCATGCACCTTCGCACGCCGCGTAGTTTTATTTCGTGTTTCCATGAAAAAATATTTTTTGTACCCAATCCAATACAAACACACTTAATCATATTTATTTGACAAACTTTTTCAGATTTTTCTGTAGCCTATTAGTACTATTTATTTGCAAAAACACCGTAGAATACGGTCATTTAGTACCTAATCCAGTTTAAAAATGGCTACTTTCGGTAAAAAACTCAGGGAGTGCAGGGAGGCTAAAAGCCTCTCCCAGCAATAGTTAGCTAAGCAGATGAAAACTTCATACACTGTCATTGGCAAGTATGAACGGGATGAGATGCTGCCTTCCATTGAAGTCGCTAAAAATCTCGCCCGACTCCTGGACACTACTGTCGGTTATTTGCTCGGTGAAGCCTCCAGTAGCAGTACATTTAAAGACCCTGCCATGTTACAGCGTCTTAATGAGATCAACTCACTACCTGAAGAGGATAAACACTGTATTTTATATACTATCGACAGCCTATTACAGAACGCTAGAACTAAAAAGGCTTTTGCACATAAATAGTAAACCCCGGTCGGTGACCGGGGTTTACTATTTATGTGCAAAAGCTCTTTTACCATAAGCGTTCATATTCTTGAATGTACTTATCAAACAAGCCTTTAATAAATATGGTCAAAACTGTTGGAGATTGCCCTTCCAGTTCTTCACCATCACCAAATGACAACCCTATTCCTAAGTCAAGGAACAGAACATTATTATCATCAACAAAAGCATTCTTCTCTTTACTTATGAACATGGATTTTAAATCTGAAAAACTAGTTCTAAGCACATCTATACCATCATAAATGGCTACTGACGGAGCTTCTACATTGATCGAGATACAGTTCTTTAGATCATCATAATCAAAACTGAGCCCATACTCCTTATAGTAATCAGCAGTATCCGTACTATAATCATAAGTCATAAACACAAATTTATCACCCAGAGCTTTATTTATCGCATCTTTCTTTGAGCCTAAATAAATATCTCCGACTCTTTCATACGGCAGAATATCTAATATCATAGCTTATTTAGTATTAGTATTTAATTTTGGAACTGTTTCCTCGAAGAAATATTTTTTCGCCTGATTAAGAGCCCTCTCATTGACTTCATAACCTGCATTTTTCATTGCCTGTCTGTAATCTTTCTCAACAAAATTCCACAATTCGTTATATTTCTTTTCTTCTATCAATAATGCTTCACGAGCTCTAAATTCACGAGCACTACGGGTATTTTTAAAACTTCCTGTTAAATTATGAGCTGGTGTTTCCATCTGAACTGCAGGTGCATCGCCAGCTGGAATACCAAACTTTTTCAATGTAGATTTTGATGGTAATTCATGATTATCAAAGTATTCCTTTTTAGGAATATCTTTATAACGTCCTCCTAACGGCACCTCAAAACCAAAATATCCAACTAGATTTCTAAGTCCGACGCCTAATGTTGCGCCAGCTCCTGCAAGATTACCAACCCTCTGTAAACTTTCTCCAAATTCATCAGCATATTCCAATGTTTTATTGTAAGGCACACCAGGAAGCGAATGCAAACTGCCCAAACTACCACCATTATCCAAGTACTTATTAAGCCCTTTAATTGCACCAGCCATCTCACGCATACTACCAAAAGCATATCGGTAATATCCAAAGTGTAATACGTAGGCCTTCCCAAACTGTTCAGCAGGAACATCTATTCTCATTTTGGTTTCCAAAATGGTTTCTATATTCCAAGGAATTGTACGCTGAACATTATCTAAAGAAATTGATGTCGCCCTGCCATCTTTCAAATTCAGCGAGTAATGTAAAACCTCTCCTCCATCTAAGTCAACACCATCTATTACCCTATTTTCTGCATAAGCATATGTACTATTCCATGGATAGGATTTGGATAGTGGGTCTACAGATAAGAACTTCCCTATCCTCGGATCATACACCCTCATCCCATAATCCTGCTGGTTCCCCTCCCCCTTTACTTCATTATCATTTTCCTTCCCGTTAAACCCATAACGATATACCCCTTTCAAATTCCACTTCCTCCCCACCATCTGCATCCCGAACGGCGCATAGTCCATCGCTGAGAGCACGGTGGTTAGCGTCAGAAATAGTGGCCATCACGTTCCCTAAGTGATTAGACAGCTCATACCGGATCAGATTCGTCTGTCCCACAGCGTAGTGGCATTGCCGATAGTACCGCCGCTGACGATTATTTCAGGCACCCACATACCAAAGCAAGCTACTGTATGGCTGCTATTTTTTTCAGTTCACTAAAAGGTAAAAGACATCCGAAGAGAAAAGAGTTTGACAAGCACTGTAACATGATTTTGATACAATGCTTACTAAGGTAAATCGTAGAGAATTCCTACTTGAAAAAGAATTGTCTGATTCAAATAGACCCACCAGTTAAGCCATGAATAATTTGAAGTAAATAATCGGAATCCTTAATATAGAATCCGCCTATTCGCTTTCCTTTTTTGTATATCTCAATCTGGTCAGAAGTGTCAAATAATATCTCCAATTCTTTATCAATATTATGTCTAAAAGACATAGGCTCAACTTCTATCCAATTATTTTCAATCAAGATCTGCGAATTTCTTATATAATTATCCATAATTATCTATTTAGGCATATACGGTTCAGCAACAACTTTGTATCCCAAACTTTTCCATCCATCTATAGAAGCATTATACTGTTCAGTTGTCATTTTTGCACCGGCCCCGAATCGTCCAGACCAAGCGTTTATATGAACAGTCTTCGAATCTGTAAACCACGCCTCTCCTCCAGAATAAGCTTTTGGACTCAGGTTGGTATGTTTAATTACAGAATTTCCTCCAATTGGGGTATTCTCGTAGCCGATGTTAATACCTCCATCATCGATAGTCCATATATATTTAGTTGACTGATCGCCATATGCTCCAGTATTAATATCGGAGAATTTTTCGGAAAAAAAAGATCTATTCTGCTTACCAGCCTGGAGAGGAATATCCTCACCAGGTAAAATTTCTCTTGCTGGACTTTTTAATGATCCTAACCTGGTATAAATCGCTTTCGAAGCATTTTTCACAACTAAGTTGAGCACGTTACCAGCAAGACTTAAGCTTTTTTGCAACGCCAAAGTCGTCGCTAAGTTCGTTAAGGCCTCTTTTCCTCGTTCCTCTTGTGCTTGACGTCCTTCAAGATTCTTAGAAGGAGTATGAGAAATAACACTCGACGCAAATATTAGTGGAGTTAGTGCTCCATCGGTTAACATATCTGCGGCCACAAGCCCTGCAACTGCCAATGTATTTACGTTGTGCGGACCTGTATGTTGTTCTGTAGCAGCCTTAGAATCGACAACGGTCTTTCCATTTTCATTGAATTTCATTGGTGGGGAATATTCCAATCCATCAAGATCAACACCATCTATTGGCCTATTACTTGCAAACTGATATGGCGTCAATTCGGGATATTTTCCGGTGAGTGGATCTACACTCAAGAACTTTCCAACCCTCGGATCATATATCCTAAACCCATAATCCTGCTGGTTCCCCTCTCCCTTCACCTCATTATCATTCTCCTTCCCGTTAAACCCATACCTATACCCCCCGCTCAGACTCCACTTCCTCCCCACCATCTGCATCCCAAAAGGCGCATAGTCCGTCGCTGAGAACACCGTCGCATCTGTACCGGTCTTAACATCAGAAATAGTCGCCATCACATTCCCTAAGTGATTAGACAGCTCATACCGGATCAGATTTGTCTGTCCCCAAAGCGTAGTAGCGTTACCGATTGTACCGCCGCTGACGGCCATTTCAGGCATCCACATACCGAGGCGGGAACTGCCATACAGCTGCTGTTCTTTCCAGTATACCTGGCTGCTACCGTTATCGCTGTAGACGGCGAGGGGATTACCCTGTGCGTCGCGACTATACCAGGTACGGGTGGTGACACCATTTTTCAGGAAGGCTTTATAGGTACGGTTACCGCTGGCGTCGTATTTGTATTCCAAAGAGCTGCCATCATCGAATCGGATGCTACTGATTTTGCCGTACAGATTCCAGTTGACATTGATACCTGCCGCCTGGTCTTTTACCAGGTTACCGATGTTATCATAAAGATAATTATCGTCGCGCATATTATCTATATCCAATTTGTAGACAGCATCATCCACTGCATCTTTAACATGGCGCAACTGGTTGGACACCAGCTTACCATCACCGTTACGGGGATAATAATAGGTGAGGTTGTCCATGGGAACGCTGATATCGCGGGTACCGTTACGCAGGTACGACAGGATATTGCCGTTACCGTCGTAGCTGATATCTTCTTTGAAATCATCTACCGCCTGCGCCATTCCCCATGACGTGGTACCGACAGGCTGCTGATGCTGCCGCATACGAACAAGCCTGTTGAGCTGATCGTAGCGGTAACTGTAGCCCACCGGGGAGCCGCTGTTCAACTTACTGAGTGCCAGCGTAGTGCGACTGATATTACCATTATACAGGTTATGACCGGTGATATCGTCGGCGGAAGCAGCATATTTCATGGCCAGCGCATTAGCGGAAGCATCAATTGGCTTATAGTCGCCGCTATAGTAATCCAGTGAGTAGGCCATCACATCCGGGGCGAAAGTGCTCCGTGCACCGGGGGCGCCGTCCTGCCCCATTTCCTGCGTTGGTAGAAGGCCGGTGCCATTGATACCCTTCAGCCAGCCTTGCAGCGTGTAGATATAGTCGATGCCCTGTACCTCTTTACCGATTTCTGTACGGCCCAGCGGACCATGCAGGTAATAGCGGTAGTTGGCATTGCGGTTGGCTCCATTACGAGGGAATACCTTCCACCCATCGCCGGCATGTGCAACGTCCGTTAAGGCGCCTATTAACCTGTTTTCTGCATCGTATTCGTAGTTATAAAAGAACTGGTCCGGCTTACCGAACTGGTACCGTACGGCATTTACTTTTCCGCTGACGAGATCATAGTTGTAGTCGGTCTGCTTTACTTCGTATAGCCCATACAGTTTCTGCCACAGGGTTTTCACGTTGCCGGCGGCATCATAACTGTAGTAGGTACCCACGGCTTCAGATTCCGGTGTTTCTCTATACAAACTGGCGGCCACTCTTTTACGCAGGTTGGCCTGATCGTAAGGTGTTCCGGGTATTTTGTCATCATAGTAGGTACGCGTGATCTGTGATACGGCTCCGGAAGCTTCGAACGAATTCAGGATCGATGGTGGCACAAAATCAGCGTTACCCAGACTGGTCGCATTTTTCTTTTCTCCCACTTCCACTACACGACCCAATAAATCGTAAGCTGTATAGCTGTACTGGTCTGGTTTTTCAATCTGGATAGCATTCCGGGATGCCACCAGGCGGCCTTTGTAATCATACCAGAAATAATTCATACCGGCATCAGGAGTACGTTGTTGCACCACCTGCCCCAGTGAGTTGTAGGCATAGTCGGTGGTTAACCGGTGACGGGGATAAACCGCCAATACCTGTCCTTCCGTGGTGCCCTGGCCCGGTACAGTAGAAGGTGATCCCGGTACAGGGGTGTTAAACCTTGACCAGATCATGTTGTCCCGCAACAGGCCACTGCTGTATAACGGCGCCATACCCATACATACTTCCTGCGCATTGGCCGCTATTTCAGCACCAGATAATTCGCGGTTGTATACACGCAGCTGCTTCAGCTGCGTCAAGTCTGCGGTAAAGGAAGAGATGCCATCGGGACCGACGGTAATCGTCCACCCACAGGCTGATGATGGCGGGTCTGCCAGCGGCGTAAAGGCACGGCCATTGACGAAAATATTCAGCGGCGCTGATGGGTCGGACAGATTAGCGCCTTGTACCACCACATGGGTAAACTGCCCCAAAGGCAATATGGAACTCAGATCTACTGTCATATGTTTAGACGACAGGATATCGATCTTCGTTTGTGAAGGGTACTCCAGATTATAGACGGATACACTCAGGTATTTATCACTCTGGCAGAGATAGAAATAAATCTTGTTGTTTCCTGCCGGGGTGATCACCTGCGAAGCGCTGCCGTTTTCACTGTGCAACCAGAATTCCACAGAACGGTTAACGGTGCTGGTAACAGCCGTAGAAAGCATGTCCAGCGCGGCCTGTGCATCGGTATTGGCTGCCGGGCCGTTATAGGAACAGCTGCTATAATCTACACGACGGGCCTTGTCGACTCTGTCGAGCATCTCCTGATCATTGATAATATCTACCCCCTCCGGCGGAACGGTACGTACCAGTGAACCCGCCAGGTCATAGTAATACAGCGTATAATGATAATGCTGCTGTGATGTTTCCAGCGACACTTTCGGCTGAACACTGCCACATAACGCCACATACTCATTACGGAACACTCTCTTCACAGAATCGACATAAGCTGCATATAGTCGTGACGCACCCGCCACGGCGCCATCTGTCAATTCCAGCATGCACTGGTAGGGATTTACCGTCACTACGTCATACACCGGATTGTTGCACAGCATTTCTGAAGGAGTACCGGCAATCTTCTCTTTATAGCTCTTATACTCAATATAGCTAAGGGTAAAACCAAACCGCTGGTTCATGAAATTGCGGTATACGTCTTCATAGTTAGGATGGTCTGTATCAGGGGCACCTCCAAATGCTGCATTGAAAGCACTTTCTGCGGCATGAAAAGCATCCGCTTTGATACACCCGATGGCATTGCCATCCAGGAAGACCGGCAATTTAATGGCTCTGTCCAGCAGCCGGCGACAGTTGCTGCAACCTTTTATCAACGCGTTCAATTCCGGCTCTGTGAGCGTCATATTAGCGCCATATTTCCCCACAAGGAAGTTATACAGCGTGGCGCCCGGCTGCGTGTTGTTTTTTTCCTGTATCAGTATATTCAGACGATTACAGATAGCCTCATCTGTATTGCTGATCACTTTGACCACACTTTGAACCGGGACATCATAGGGATACAATCCGTCCTGTACCCATGGATTCTTAACCAGATCAAAGTTGCCCAGGTACCGGCGTACCACCTGTTCGAAGGAGGCATCGCCATCTGCATTCAGGTTACCAGGTTTTACGGAACTGGAACCATTTACATGTGTATTGTCGCTACCGTTACGGCATACTTCTTCTAAACGGGCGCGGAATTGCGTTTTGACAGCAGGTGCAAGCGATTGGTAAGCCGGTGATGCCGACAGGCTGGTGATGAAATTATCCACATTTGCCTTACAGGCACGGCCTATATGCACATTCATAGAATCCCTTCCTGCTGCCAGACTGGAATCAAGGTTTACAGTAGCAGCGGGTTTGTATCCCAGATTATTAATATGAGATACTTTATTTTTATACCCGGCAGGACAAGAATCCGGTTCTGCTACATAACCGGTACATTCCATGGTTAAGGTCCTCAACGGATATGAGTTTAAAGTGAGGAGCTTCTTTGTAGGAGAGTTATAGGTAAAGAACTCTGTATCGTCTAGTATAGAGCCGGTAGGGCCGCCGGGGTTGGCAGGGTCCTTCGGGCTGTACAGGTTAATGATCAGCGTAATCCCTTTGGGAATTGGTGGCCCGCTCACCTTCTCCAGATAAATCAATGGATGAATATCATCAGGAGGCCAGGTCTCATAGTAACTAAACATACTGACATCAAACCTGGCACATTGATCAGCCACAGACGCTCCCCCAACAGTTGCACCCGGATAAGCCCCTACAAGACATTTCCCCGAACAAGGCCCGGCATTCCTGGCCCGCTGATAATAGCGCTCCTTCAACTGAAAATAATACTCCGCATACTGCTGCCATTCTCTGTCAGGCACACGGCAGCCAGCAGCCGGTGAACAGCTGTTCCACCGTACGCTTCCCTCGAGATTGTTACCGGTGGTATTAGTGGTATTTAAAGAGTCTGCACAATACAGCTGGTAATCCACATAAGCACTAAGATCTTTATTGTACAAACGCGTATCCTTCACACCCAACACATTCCGCGTGTAATTATCCAGGTCTGCTTTAAAAGCTGTGGCCATGCTGTTTCCCGGACCATTTGTAAAGAAAGGGTCCACATCTGCCAGCCAGTGCCCATTTGTATAACTATACTGTAATCCCGGCGCTATCACAGGAATATCAGCGGCACTGGTATACACCTCCTGCGCACGCTGGTCCCAGGCCATATAGCTGCTGTTCTGCTCACAGTACAGCAGGGCGCAGTACTCCGGATGCTCACCGATAAATTTCGCCGCCCATTCTTCTTTCCAGTAACGTTTCACCATAGCCCAGCCAAAGTTGGCGTCATACGGACTGGTATAGGAACCATCTTCGAGGTCGATTCTCTCACTTTCGTATTCAGTGGTCCCTGGTTGCCGTTCCGGAAATACCTTTCGCCAGTTTTTAAAAACAATGTTAATATCTGTTTCCAACGGATTGCCATCTGCATCAAAAGGAGAAAACTGTCCGCCGGGTTTCACATCAGCTTCCAATAATTTCCTCAATTTATCACAGGGTGATGGCATGCAGGTCGCCCGCAAAGTCATACAGTTACTGTATAAAGCATCATACAGTCCCTGTGCCCAGGTATTGATGACTGATGCATTGGCCACCACGTCCACCCCATCGCGCTGCAGCCGTCCACGAAGCGCATTCACGAAATCATCCTTCGCCCCCAGCGCGGCCTTACACGTTGTACATTCTGAAAAACAACCGGCAAAATCTTCTCTGGCCAATGCCTCCATCACAAACTGAAACTGTGTTTTCAGATTGGTATTACGGGTGATAAAATCTTCTGTGTAAGCTTCAATTACCTTTGGATTCAGCGCCAGCTCAAACGTGATATAATATTCTCCGATCTTATTGATGGGAACAGCGATGGTATTGGTATAATCCGCAGTAGCGCTACAATCCGACAACTCTTTACCGGTCTTCACATCCGTCATTTCTACCAGTTTATTATTACAATCATCTGCCACCACTACTTTCAGTTCATAATAACAGTTACTGCAGATGCTTACGCCATTTTGCTGATACCCTTTGATCAGACTTGGCATATTGAAGGTCAGGTTATCGGTCACATTAGGCACTGAAGCCAGGTAAGTAGTGGAAGCAGTGAGCTTCAGCAGCTGCGGATCAAACACAAAGCGTCCAGGCTGTAACAGCGTAACGGTAGCCCGCACCGCTGCCGGACGGGAATTCAGTGGCAACAGGCTTGTATTCGGATTAGCACCGGTCAGCGCCGTCGCTACCGTTTTACCGGCGGCATTCAGATAACTGATAGCGACCTCGCCGTTCGGGTCCACCACCATATTTTTGAGGTAGTGGTTCGCGTAACCGGCGTCGTTACCAAAGATGCGGTCCAGCTCCCATTGCTCCGGTTTGCCGTAATAGTAACGGGTAGCATGGCTATTGGCAGGTACGGGGTCTGGCTGCAGGGAAGCACCCACGCCGCCTTGCTGACTGATACGACCGGTATTGTCTGCTGTATAGGAAGTAACAGCAAGCGGATACCCTTCCGCATCGGGAATATATTTCCTGAAATCCCCACCCAGAGCTTGGTTAGACGAAGAGTAATAATACCCGGCGCCACTGGAAGTATTCAACGGATCTGGTTTCCCGATGCAGTTACCAGTGAGTCCCTTGAAAATATTGGTTGCGGTATAGGCGCCTCCACTCAGGCTTTTATTCAACAGTGGATAATAGTCAATTTTATTGGCTGCCAGCGGAGCGGGCAGAATACTGGCCACTGGCCGGCCAAAATCGTCTAGTAGAGATTCCGCAGCCACGGCTACCTGATCGCTGTTGTTCAGTGTCACGGTCTGGCGGTTCCGCAGGGTACCATCCAGGTAACTCATCACTTCCTTGCGTTTACCATCTTCAGCGAAGCTGACACTGTACTGCCAGTTCAGCTTCGGCTGATGCCAGGCTGCATCCAGTGCAATAACGCCAGGCTGTTGCACACCATCCAGTTTACAGGTATACACCCACGGGCCTTCTGTTCTGTACTGACTACTTTCATCTACCGTGCGAATACGTACCAGCAGGAACTTGTATTGCTGTGTGACAGGAATACGGTAGCTATTCTCCATCACGGTCACCCGGCTGGAATTATTGCGGAAAATCATCGCCATCATGGCGTCTGGCTGACTGGGAAATTGTTCCAACATCCGGCCATACACAGACTCTTCATCCACAAAGGTCCATTCCAGGTCAAACTTCTGTGCACCATTGGCATCCCAACTGATCTGCACCTGACCGGTACCTGCATTGGCATTGGCAGCAGCATTTGCCGTAAGCGTCTTTGCCTGCATGCCCATAGGTACGAGAGACACCACTGGTTCCAGCTGATGGTCTTTCTGCGGCAGATAATCGCGGTTTACCACCACCTGTGCCCGCAGCAGAAATACAGGCGGTAATTCTCCCAGCTCTGCACTACTGATATCGTTGATGGTGATTTTTATTCTGTAGGCATTCTTAAAATCATATTGGTCAGACAGCTGGTACACCGCTCCTGCCGTTGTATCATAACGGATGGTCAGGGGTATGCCGGGCAGCGTAATGGGGTTATCCTGTCCGGGGCCGCTCCAGTATTCTATTTTAAGGTCTACCTTGCAGGAGAAATTCTTTTTGAAGGTCACCACGGTATCTGGGTTGACCATAAAAGTGATACGGTCCAATACACCATTGTTGCGGATAGCCCGCCAGTCGTAGGCCGGATTTTCAAACTTCTCATCCTTCACAATCAGCGTATCACCTTTTTTCAATTTGCCCGAAAGCTGTTGCTGATAAGGCTCAATGGCTGCATGGGCCATGCCTGCCCATAACAGCAGTAAAGCTGTTATCAGGCAGGGTACCCATGTTTTCATTCTGAGGTATAGGGACATATCTTCGGATTAACAATTAAAACTTATTGATCAATTCATAATGGCGGTAGTTACCAGCCGGCTGCCAGGAAGACTGATCGCCGGTCAGGTAAGTATCAACCTGTAACAGCTTATCAGGAACATATCCTTCTTTCCACGTATCCATTGCAATGCGCATCTCCCTGTCCATCGCTTCATTGAGCGGGTCATCGAGATTGGTCATCCGCATATAAAGCTCCCGGAGAGCTGTTGCGGAAGGGTCAAACACAAACCGGTATTCCTTACACGATGCATGATTGGCGCAATGCAGGCTCACCACGGAATCCTTCCCACGAATACTACCTTTCACCCGGTAGTTTTCACTTTCCCATATTTTCATCAGCGTATCCACCGGCAGCTGAAAAGGCGCCACCAGTTTCTTCGGTGCAGAGACGATGATTTTCTCTGCCTGATGACTGATCGTGATGAATCGGTCTTTCAGGGAAATCATCTCCACATCGCCCAGCTGGTAATACAATTCCTCCCCGCGGCGGCAAAAGCGAAATGCCTGACTCATATTGGCAGTGCTGTCTGCCGGATCAGTGGCGCTGATATTACCGCTGAGGTAAAGCGTACGACAGGTATCGATATGTGCGTACAGGTTAAACACCGACATCATCGTTGCCTTTTCGTCCTGTGTAAAGTGGTAGGTTGTCCACGCCATTGCATTGGTGGCAGGTTCTCTTAATACCGGTTTAAATACCGGAGAAGACGCCACTGCGATCACTACCCCTACCACCAGTAGCAGCGGCAACAACGTTCTAACCAACAACATGATCTTTTTCATATTCTGATAATTTCATTTTTGAATTAATCTGCTTTTCTGAAGGCTGATCTGGTTTCTTTCAATGTCATGATGCCTCTTTCCGTTTCTTTCTTCACCCGCACCAGTGTGCCTTCTTCATCATATTCGTAAAAGGTGGCATAGTTATTTTCATCCAGCTCCGCGATCAGTTTCAGCGCTTTATCATCATACGCGAAAGTCTTGATGTTACCATCATAGGGAAAGATGCGGATATCATCAACCAGCACGTTAGTGGCAGTAGGGATATTGAGCGTTAACTGTCTGGCAGTAGCGTTCACCGTGAACGCTCCCTCCATTAGTTTCCAGCCTTCCACCACGGCTTTTTTCGTCAGTTGGATACCCTGCCCGTTGGCGGTCACCGTGATGTTGGGGTCACTAGCGGGAGCAGCGTTGTCTTTCACCCATACAGAGAAAATGTATCTGCCACCAGGCACCGGCTGAAATCCATCTTCATACAATCCCGGCCCCGGCTTGCGGATGTATTGCCCGAGGCCATCCCAGGCGGTGTAGTTACCGTATCCCGGTTTCTTATCCACGTTGTGCACCTTCGTTGTGAGGGTTATTGGCTTCTCCAGTTTCAAAGAATACAAACCGGTATGCGACTCATTGCTGACAATGGGTGACGATGTTCCGCCAGCTATGGCGTTCCGGATGGTGAAACTATCTTTCATACAGCTTGAAGTACCATAACAGAGATAAAAGAAATTATAGTCCTCGAATCCGTCATAGAAGATTTCGCGTTTGCGGGCGTTGTTGGCCACAGCCAGCGGCACAGCGCCGTCGTAACCATACAACACGCTGCTATAGCGCAACAAGGCATCTTTATTTTCCAACTCCTGGCCATACTTATCATAAGCAGTAACATAGCGGCTGGTCGTCCACGGAGTTGTTAATATCGTATAGGCGTTCCAGGCACTACCGCCGCCACTGTTGTAAAACCAATATGGCATAAAGCTCTTATATCCGCCACTATTGCGGAGATTAAGCCCTCCTCCGTTGGCAGCAAAGATGTTCTGGTCTGCCCGGTTCACCAGGTACACTTTGTCTTCAGCAGGTCGCCAGTTACCTAGTATACCTGTCAGATAGGGGTTTAATGTTGGGGTGATACCGCAGGAAAAAGGTTTGCTGCAATCCATCCGGATCGGGGCGCCGCCACAGGTGTAGCGCGTGAGGCGAATGGAGCCATCTTTATTGGTGATATAGGTGTTATACGGCGTATTAGAGTTGACCAGATCCCGGGTATTAAACAAGGCTATCAGGGTGCTTGACGTTGACAGCTCAGTGGGAGTGGCCCAATACAACTCCACACCTACCGCAGCATCATAGGCCTGAGGAGTACCCGTATCATTCATAAACTCTATCCTTAAGGTATGGGAGCCCTTGCCCAGATCTATCGGAATAACCCGCCATAGTTCGTACACATCACTGTCGGGGTTGGTATCCCTGTTTACCACCAGATTGCCATCAACATAGATACGGATCAGATTATCCGCGGCGTAACCAATGGAATACCGTCTCGTTTCCGGAACAGAAACACAGGTTTCAAGTCCCAGCCAATACCTGTCCAACGGGCCTTCAGCCCCCTTGAGCCAAACACTCGACGCATTCAGCCTGCCACAAATGGTAGGATTGCAACTTCCTGCCACCATCGGCATCACTTCCCGGGCTGTAGCGGTTTTCATGGTACCACCAACAGAACAACCGGTACCCCAGATACCATCTGTTCTCGGTTGCGTCCATACTCCTGGTCCCGTATTAAAAATGGTACCCTGCACACCATAACGTGGCAACGACGCCATACAGGTCAATTTCAGCGTGTCATTGGGCGTCTCCACCGGCAACAGCACACAGGAAGTACCGTCTTCGCTGGGAACATAACCCGGCGGACAGCCACACAAACTGGCATTCCACTCTTCTTCAAACAGGGAGGTCTTAGCATCGATCACCTGATATGTATTCGGTGCTCCTGTTTCGGTTGTCAATACTCCCAAACGATTTCCGGCAATGGGGTTCTTCAGGCACAACAGCGTGGCGGTGGCAGCCGCAGTCTGGTTACGATATCCCGAACGAAGGATCCGTACCCGGCCATTATAATTCTTCACCACCTGGCCATTATCATCGATCAGACGGAACTGTTTTGTTGTTCCATTCTGCACAGGGGAATAAGCTACCCACCATCGCTGCCCACCGATTTGTGACAACAGTTCGTCACCCGCCGTGAAGTAGCTCGTATTAGATGTGATGGCTCCATTGGCATCTGTTTTGGTTGTCAGCAGCGTTTGTATATTCCGGTACGCACCACCCATTTTATTATACACCCAATAGGCCGGCATATTCACGCTATACACCGGGTCACCATACTCATTGGTGGTACTGGTTACAACAGCCGCACCAGTATTTCTGTCAAAAACCAGGGTGGCGGACGTTACCGAAGAGCCATTCACGGTCTTGACTACACGATCCACAATGCCCGTTTGTTGAATGGTTTTCAGGGTAGATGCAGAACGGAACAATTTATAACTGTTATTTTCTTTACGTGGCCAGTGTGGTATGGGTAGCGGGAACCAGATAAAAGGAATCACATCTATACCAATGTGAATAGAAGTCCCCTGATCAGTGCTCTCCTGCTCGCGCATATCGGTCATCATTTCAATCTCCCGGCCCAACATTTCTTCCTGATTAATAACGCCGTTTTCATTGATGGTGGTCACGGTGCTATTGAGCCTTTGTTTGCCGCCATCCAGCGGAGAAGATTTATAATAAATCACATTGGAAGATATTTCAGCGCCCGACTGATTAAAGACCCTTTCGGCCTTGGGTTTACCATGCATATCATTCAACCATACCACGTATCCCTGAGACATGGCCAGTTCATATACCTGCGAACCGCCGGTGAACGACGCCCATCCGGAAGGACCATAGCGCCGCATATCGGGCTTCGTGTCTGACTCCACGATCACCGGAAAATCCTTTGCGGTATAAAACTCATGTTGGCTCCAACCTGTACGCGCCAGGGGATCAACGTTCCCACTTGCATCCAGCTGCCGTACCACTACATTGCGGTATCCTACCTGTGGCGCCGGAAACAATGACTCCCCGAAAGGCTCTTCCAGATAAAAATAATTGGTCAACGCACCTTTCGATTCCTGGCTATATGGCACAGGCATGCGCATCGGATTTTCATCAGCGCCGGTGTAAGGTTCGTAAGCGGCTACACCGCTGCTGATAGTTTTACCGTTTTCTGTGATACGGTATTCATATTGCTGTCCATAAGTGGCGGAAGGAGCAGCTGTCCCTGTCATCTGAGACCAGTTATCTTTAATACTCACCTTTTTTACGCGGGGTGCACCACCGATTTTAATACCATCACCTTTGGCCATGCGGACAAAGCTCCTACGCAGATCTACCCTGGAAGCAAAGCGTTTCCTCATGGCGCGCTCATAAAAATTCTGCCGCAACTCTGCCAGGTTGCCCACCGCACTCACTAATGCAGACAAAGCTTCTTCTATACCCACGTCATTGGATATACGGTTTTTATAACCCGGATAGGCATACATCGGATATTCCAGTTTCATTTTCTGCCAGGCAGCCATAATGAATGGATTGACCGTCACCCGCCCTTCGTTCATATCTTTAAAAAGAATATTATACGTTCCGTCGTGGTTATCCCTGATTTTCGTGACTTCCGCATAACAGGAAACGAAATCATAATCTTCCCGGCCATCGGTAGTGGGATGATCTGTGACATTCACATACAACCGGGCATAAAAGTCATTTCTGCCTCCCATATAATCGGACACAAAATTTCGCAGGATACTGGCGTCGCTATTACCCCTGAGCGGCCCGGGAGCATCTACCCTGAAACCATGGGCCAGCGCCAGATCGCTGGTAGTCGCACCCAGACTATCAGTGATCAGATTTTTAATGCCGGTCATCACCATTGCCCGTCTGTCCTGCACATAGGCATAATCACCGGCCTCGTAATCCACTTCAATTTCACCGCCCGTTGGCAGGGTAATTTTATTCAGGTTCCAGCCTTTCGCATTTTCGTTGGCTTTCCCACGGTTCTGCACTGCATAAGGAAATTCATCATTGAATAAATTGCCAAAACCGAAAGAGGCGTTATCATACTTCGCTTTGAAATAACCCCAACGATCTGAGGACATATTCCTGTATTCAGAAACATTGTTGTACTTAAAGGTATAAGGGTGGTGCTTTCCACGGGTAGAGGTATTGTACGTGAAATACAATGAATCCAGTGTCAGCTTTCCCATACCAGTGGGGTTATTAGGCACCTGTTGACACGAATTATAATTATAACGGAAAACCACTGTCTTAATAGGGGTCATCGGATCACTTTTGGAATATACCCTTATCTCAGAAAGCCGGCGCTGTATGGCATTTGCATCATTCCTGGTACCATACAGATTGGCAACTCCCCTGGCATCATCCCTGTTCTCCGTAATAAAATAAACGACCTTGGTTTTGGTTTCGATAGATTGCAGATACCATATTTCTTTTTCGCCGTATACCACATTACCCTTATCGTCGTCTCCGTCTGCCAGCTGGCCGCGGCTGTACTGTGCTTTCCCCGGCTCTATGGGTGTTCTCCATTTGTATACGTCCGGTAATTTCGAATAGTTAAACTTAATCGCAGTACCCAGGTCGTCAGCGGTAATGCCATCATTACCCACATCTACATAATCGGGGCTCAGTAGTTGTGTCAGCAGGTAAGAGGCCGCATATGCCGGCTGGCTCTCATGCTGATAAAAGTTATCGCGGCCATAATCATGTTTGAATCCGTTGTCACCATTCATCTCCACCGGAATAAGACTCTTTCCGGTATCCGGCTTGTTTTGTGGGTTGACGGCAAACGTATATTCCTCCTGCCTTGTATTATACACGGGAATACCATATACAGCGCGTTTACCGTCTGGCTCCGTTACCGTGATCTCACTGATATGATGCGATTTACGATAACCGACCACCCGGGAAATGGAAGTAGGATTTCCAGGTCCACAATTCTGGAGCATGGAAGAAGGTGTCAGCATAGGATAGGAGTTTATCGTGCCTCTGTCCTTTGTTCTGCTAAGTTCTCCGGCCGTCATATAACTTACTACGGTATTCCGCATCTGCCGACCATTCTTTTTTAATTCACCATTGGTAGAATAAGTGTCGCCCTGCTTGTCTTTCAACTGTCCCAAGGCAGCCCTGTTACTAAGCGGCACCGACACCACGCCTGTACCTCTTATCCTGGAGGCGAAGCCTGCATCTTCCGCGGTCTGTTCTCCCAGTACCTTGAAATATGCCTGTTCTTCTGTAGAATCGCTGGTGGTCAACTTATAATCCGATAACGGCAGGAAGGCATTTTCTCTTTTCCACTTGCTGGTAGTATTGGTGATCTGCTGATCATAAAAAGCGATCCCACCATGAAAATAGGCACCAGCACCATATTCCATGGACAAGGACTTGTTGCTGGCAACATCTGTGGCATAATTGTCGAATACGATCCCCGCATTACCTCTGTTCAGCCGGAACTGACCGCTGCCGGTTTGGTTGGTATAAGAAAACACATCGGGCGTGGCGATGGGTAATGGCAGGTTAGGCAAATTAGCGATGACTGGGTTTTCCTTCTCCCGCTGAAAATCCATCACTGCTTCCTGAACATTGGTGCCCTTGTCTGCATACAAAAAGCCATATGCTTTGGTTTTTTTCGTTTTATCAAGCACCTTGGCCACGGTTTTATAACCGGTAAAACCGAAGCCGGTGAAGATCCCCCACCCGTTAGGACCGAAATCCAGGGAAAAAGAACCGTTACTGGTTTCATACCCAACACCTATTTTCGGATTAAAAGGAGGCGTATTGTAAGAGAATATGCGTTTCGTCCCGAAATCATTCTTACCGATGGTATAAGAAGAACCCAGTGTCAGATCTTTGATACCCTCACGCGTATTATAACTGAGCGTGGCAGAAACGCCCATAGAGATGTTGGCGCGATAGCCTTTCAGAAAATTCGCGTCCAGCGATAAACCGGTTTCTGTAGACACACCGCTGCTGGTGTTAGAGTTGACGCCTGCGTTCAGGTCCAGCCCACCGCTCAGTAACCCGGAGTTGCCCAGCTGCAGTCCTAAACCCGCATTGGCGCCAAATTCTGCACCCATGCCCAGGTAGTTGTCACTAAAAATACCGACTGAGACGGAGCCGCCCAGCTTGATGATATTCCCCCCAAATACCTCCATCCTCACGGTCCCTTTACCACCATAAGTGATTTTAGGTTTGGTATCGTGTTCTGTGGTAATAATATCTCCTCCCATGTCATCGGGCAAACCACGCAGCTGCCGGTTAATAGCGCCCACATTGAGGTTCCAGCCGAGTCCTACCCAACTGGCTTCATCGTCCATGCCGGCACCGGAAGCATAGTTGAGATTGATGGGATAACCATCCACATCCAACAGCGGGATATTGTATTTGAATCCTCCCGTAAATAAGTCCACCATATCGTTGGCCCCATAGGGGGAAAACTGTGTATGTTCTGGCTGTGCAGGACCGGATGTTAATGCCAGCGCACGTAGTGGCAATGCGGTTTCCGTCACCATCAGTGAAAGAAAAAACAAGGCCAGCGCCCTTTTTACTTTAGTATTTTTTATCATCATAGCCTACAGCTTAGAGAGTCCGATTGTAACAATGAATTTATCATCAGGGGAAAAACCAGTCTGGTGGTGGTAAACACCTGGTCTTTGAATATCAGCGCAGCGACTTTCTTTTGCTGCCATACCGGCCGTTGCCAGGTGACCAAATATTCTACGCCGCCCATATTGCCATTTGCAATGCGTTGCGCGATCACAGGCGACAGCGTATCGTTGTCCGTCACCAGCTGAAAAGCTTCTTCCAGTCCGTAGCTGGCCGCCTGCTGTCCGCTTTTTTCTTTCATATCCGGCTTATCAGAGCGGACATTGATTTTAAACGACAGTTCGTTGTCATTAGCCACTGCAGAAGGCGTCAACTGGTCCCAGCAACGAGGCAGGTAAGTGCAGGTTACTACGGTGCCGCCTATATTCTTTTCCGTAACCAGTCCGTTATGGGTATCCCGTAGAAGTGCCTGTAGCTTTTGCTGGTCATTGTTTACACATCCTGCCATCAGCAGGGCCATCGCGATTATTCCTTTTTTCATATGCAGCCGTTTATTCCGTTTCTTGCTTATAGAGGAACCTCAACTTACGCTCGTTGCCGTCAGGCAGCTTCAGTTCCAGCTGGTAATAATTTCCATCCTTAAATGCACTGTTATCCGATAGGTCAATGAGAATATGATTATTGCCGTGTTTCAGTTGAATAGTGGGTAGTTTGCGGATCCGTGCCGAGGGATCCGTGATACCGCTAATGCTATAGGATAATTTGACCGGTGCGTAGGTATTGCGGACCGCGAAACGTAGGGTGCCTTTGGCGAGATAGAAATTACCCAGCGCCAGATCTTCGATATCCCGGAAGCTCTCCGGCGTCCGGACTTCGGCACTGTCAGTGCAGTTCACACGGAATATCCACATCTCAGAAGTGGCCAGCAGCATATCTCCTCTGTAGGCGGTCACCTGCCAGATGTATTCTTTTCCTTCCGACAGCTCTCTCGCTACCGGCGGGAAAAACAACATGGGCATATTGATAAACTGCTGGTTGATCAGCGGCATGTTGTAACGCAACGCTTCTGCTTTAGCCTGACCGGGCTTCACTTCACTCAGGATCAACCGGTACATCATGCCCGGGACAGCCGGCAGCAACGGCTGCCAGAAAAACGTAGGGCGTTTGTCGCAGATGGCATCTTCATCCGTCGGAGCAGCGAGGATAAGCGGTGAAAAAGGCTGCAGCATATAGTCAAAGCACTGTTCGCCTAACGTGCCTTTCCCGGCGTCCACTACCTCAAAACAATATTCATATTCCGCTTCTGTAAAGTATCCTGACTGCCGGCACATGTCCGCAATGCGGTTGTTACCGAAACGGATATCGGCGCCGGCCAGCAATCCCGGGGGTAACGTATTCAGGCCGGGCAGCAGCCGAAAAACAGGTGTTTTGATAGACACCACAGTGCCCACCGGTTTAGCCGTCACCGTTATTTTCAACGTTACCTCCTGCCCGCCGGCTGCCTGACCGCCTACACGTACCTGTAGCAGGCCGTCGAGCGTCCTGCCCTGCACCTCGGGCATAAAGGCAAATGACACCTGCGCCTTGGCATGTAACTGCAACAACAGTATCATCAGCAATAATCCAATACAAAATTTTCTCATAACCTGTCAATTCAATAAGTAATGTATCATCAGCTGTGAGCTGAAATTTCCAAAGAGATAGTTTTGGGAAGTATTAACCATGTTCTTCCGGCAGTCCAGGTAAAGGTTAACGTTCAGTCTGGGCAGCAGCTCCGTACCGATGCTTTGTTTGATGCCGGCCTGCTCCACCACTGCTTTGTTATTCAGATAGGTGATGCTGCTGGTACAGGCAATCTTCTTCAGTACTGTATAACTCCATCCTGTTTCGGCTGTCAGCAGATTTCCATACAGCGCCTGCCCTTTCACATCTTTATTGTACATCACACTTAAGGTGAGCATATTGGTATTGATGATAAAACTCTGGTTGACATTCAGGTTCACCAGCAGGCTCTTTACCGGCAAGATGTCCATCTGTTGCAGGCTGAAAGTGACATTATTGTTCTGCGGAAGTGACCAGAGTTTGCCGCTATACTGCGAAGTAAGGCTCACGTGCCGGTTCACATATCCCGGCTGGTCAGCCTTCTCACTGATGCCTTTCATCACGGACTGGCCTATACGGGAAGAAAGGGTGAAGTTCTTTTTCACTTTCACGCGGGCATCTACTGTGTAAGCGCTGTTCTTCCAGCGGCTGTCTGTAATGGCAGACATGCGCATATCCTGTAAGTCGGCGCGGAAACCGATCGTTACGCGGCGTTTATTCCACGAGCGCCGCAGGTTTACACCATACCGGACCGTTCCTCTGGCAGACCCCGGCGACGCCGGGTTACTATAGCCGAGGCCGGAATAGCTGACATATGCCCGCTGTGAAAGGTCCAGCGATTTGACGGTACCGGAATAATCCAGTCCTACCGAAACGGTTTGCCAGAAATCGTTGAACAGTGTAACCGCAGCGGCTTTGGAAGTAAGCGCATAGTCGTTGCCGTTAGCAGCATTTCTGTATTCACTGTTCGATTTGGAAATCTCTGCCGCAATCGTTCCGTATTCTCCCAGGCTTACCTGTTCGGACACCGCTCCCACAAAGACATTGCGGGCGAGGGTATTAGGATTGAGCTGGTGCCCTGAGGCGTTACGGGTATTGGCATTCACGATGCCAATATGGCTGTGTGGGCCGGACACGTCTCCTTTACCCAGTTGCAGAAACTGCAGCGAAAAGGAAGAGGGGTCCACACCTTCATTCAGTCCTATATTTTTAATATCGGCCGCATCGTTACGTACGCCGGCGCCGAGCATCATGAATTTATTATTGTTGAGAAAGCTGCCTGCTGCGCCGGCCATAAAGAGATCCTGCACCGCACCGCCTTTTTCGCCGGCAGCAATTTTGCCCGCTTGTAGACTTTTGGCTTGCAGCAGGAGGCGTTGCAGGAAATTGAGCGGCAACAGCTGTTTGATATTCCTCACTTTGCTATCGTGGCTGTTCAGGCTTTTCTGAATGCTGTTTTCCACCGCCTGCTGCGCAGCGAGCGTTTGCTGCGCGGCCAGTCCCTGCGACAGGGTAGATTTTAGTTCCCATAGTTTATGCAGGTAGTTGCGCGCCATCGCTGTTTGCGGCGCCAATGCGCTATCCGGCAACTGACTCAACAGTTGTGCTTCGTCGACTTTAAAAGCGGGGATATCGAGCAGTAGGTTTTTGATCTGGTTACTATCCAGATAAATCAGCTGGTCCGGTGACAGAAGACCGGTGAGTGCAGCCAGCTGCTGTCCGCTTTCCATTGTCAGGCGGGACATATCTTCCCGGAGCTTTATCAATTTTTTATCCGCATAATCTTTAAAGGCAGCTCTTACATCAATATCCTGTAAAAAGTATTTATTGAGATCGAAAGCTTTGTTCACATAGCCGTTCATGCGTTCCAGATAAGCGTCTTTATCAAAGGACACTTTGCCGAGTGCGTTATTCAGCGCGGCACGGTCCACAAAAGACCGGCCCGCGATATGTGAAAACTGAAGGTTTACCGGGATATTTCCCAATACTACATCATCCTGTATGCGGGCGTTGATACCTGCCGGCATGAGGGCGCCGGCGGCATTATCTGTAAAAGCTTCCGCTGATGCACCTTTGAAGTGGTTACTATAAGCGCCGGCTTTCAAAAAAACAGTGACATCCGTATTACCTTTCAGGGCATAGAATCCACGTAGCTTTTCATCCAGGTACCTGCCAATCCTGGCGGTATCATTGAGCAGTGCAACACCTTTCTGCACTTGCTGTAGTTGTTTATCCCCGTAAAGTTGTTTCACGTAGGCGTAAAAATCCTGTTTGGCCACAGGGTGCAGGGCAGGAATAACCGACGGCCGGACATCCTTTATAACGGTGCCGGGTACCCTGTTATTGATAGCATTGATCAGGGAACCCTGTAATAGCGGGACAGTTGCCGGTAGCGCCTGAGGGCGATGCTTTGACACCGGTTGGTGCTCACCGGCGGGCGACTGGGCCCACAACGTTGCCTGTAGCATCAGCATTAACAATAGAATAGAACATAGCGACTTCATCATGGTATAGCGTTAAACAGAACAGACGGATGCGGGACATATGAGCATACGCTACGCGTATCCACGGGTATGGCCAGGCATTCTCCCTTTCATACTGGAATAAATTCTTTTGGGTAGTCGAACCTTACAATCTTGTCATATTATCCGTGGCTGGCAGTTTTCACCAGCCACCATGTCTTATTTAGTTTACATATTCTTCGATAATAACAGCTGAGGCCAGTCCCGCGTAGGAGGAAGCATCCTTCGCATAAAATGCGATGTTGATCTTGCCGTCTGCCGGGATCACGAGGTTGTCGAATATAGCAGCCTTGCTGCTGTTTTGTACCGCATTGAACTCCTGGACGGCGCCATTAATCCTGACCCTGTTGATCCTGGGTGTAGACACCGCGTTGGCAGTCAGCGTGATTTTACAGTGTTTACCGGGGGTCAGGCCTGTCACCTGCAGATTGTCCGTTGGTGTAGACGAAGCTGTGAAGATTAAATTCGCCAGCACTGCCGACGGAACGATGAAGCCGCCGCCGTCATCCACCACACTCAGGTTGTCTTTCGCCGTTTCGTTAAGGTTGTGCACATACACGTTCGTGGCGATCGTATTAACACCGATGCCGGAGGGACTGGTACCGCTCAGTACTGCCAAATGCGGATTACCATTTACATTCACGAATCCGGCTACCAGTTTGCTGCCCAGACTGAAGTTGAAGCTGGCTGTTTTGGCGACATTAGGATTCACCACAGTTACCTGTACCTCACTAAAGGCAGTAGCTCCTTTGTCATCTGTCACCGTACATCTGAACACATAGGTGCCGCCGGTAAGCCCTGTAACAGTGGTGGTGGCTGCATTGGGCGTGGTGATCACCGCATTGACGCCAGAGGTTTTTGTCCAGGTGTAACTGGCAACCGTGCCATCCGGATCGCTGGCAGTGGCTGAGAGGCTGAGTGTAGCCGGCAGCGTTATCGTTTGGCTGTTGCCTGCATTCACTACCGGTGGCTGGTTAACCGGCGCCTCGCCTGTTTTTTCTTCTACAGTAACTACTGCGGCAATACCGAACGGCGTAGCGGAGGTGGTACTGGCATACATAGCAATGTTGATTTTTCCGTCAGCCGGCACCGTTATATTATCGAATGTGGCGGCCTTGCTGCTGTTGCCGGTGGCGTTGTATTCTTTCACGTCACTGCCGATGGCCACTTTGGTATAGCGGGGAGATGACACCGCATTTCCTGTCACCAGTATTTTAACCAGCTTGCCTGGCGTTAATCCTGTCAGCTGAAGATTATTCACCGCGGTATTGTTAGCCGTAAAGAAGGCGCTTGACAGGGTTGCCTGATCTACCACAAAGCCGCCGCCATCATTCACTACGGCGAGGTTTTCCACCGCCGAGGCAGCGCCGTTAGGCGCCCATGCTGATGCAGCGACGGTATTCAATCCTATGCCCGATGCCGGGTCTGTTTGGGAGAGGACACCTAAATGCGGATGTCCATACAGGTTGATATAACCCGCTACCTGTCGCTGAGTGACGCTGAAATTGAACTTAGCAGCCTTGTTGCCTGAAGCAGTAGCCACCGTCACATTCACCTCGTCATACGCCTGTGCGCCGGAGTTATTGGTGACGGTACAGCGAAACACATAAACACCTGCCTCCAATCCGGTTACCGTTGTCTGTGCTGCGTTCGGCGCGGTGATATTCGCAGCGCCGCCGGACTGTTTCGTCCATACATAACTGGTAATATTTCCCGAAGGATCACTGCCGGTAGCGGACAGGGACAGTGTAGCCGGTAAGGTAACCGTCTGGTCCGGCCCCGCGTCTACGGCAGGACCTCCGGTGCCGCCGCCTACTCCCTGTACCACATTGCTCCAGGAAGAATAAGTGCCGTCACGGTTAAAATACCGTATCCGGTAAAAGTTATTGTCGAGTGCAATATTTGCGTAGTTAACGTTTGGTGTGGTGAATACCTGCGATTCCACAAAGGGGCTGTTCAGCGAGAGTGTGCGTTGCAGCACATATTTTGAGATGGCCGTATTGGAAGTATAGTACCCCGTTAATACGTCCCTCAATACCGCAAAAGCTACCGCAGCGCCCTGGTCATTGAGATGGGCATGATCGCCACGCTCCAGTATGGGATTAAGCTGATAGGGATTCGCGGGATCCTCCAGCAGTTTATAAACATATGCACAACGACCATCAAATTTTTTCAACAGCAGGTTACTCAGGTCTAGCTGCTGTATACGTGCCGACTGTTCGGGGAAGTCGTGGCGTGGAAATCCGCTAAACACCAACAAGGTTGCACCTGCCCTGTTACAGGCATCTTCTATCGCTGCAATGTTGGCCATTGTTTCAGTCAGGGGTGTCACACCACCGTATTGGTTGCGGGGATCAGCGTCGTTACTCGGTGTAACGAGGATGATAATTTTGTTACCATCAGCCAGTGCTTTGGTGATATTCCTGTTATTGTCCACCCATTGATTAGCCCCATTGGGCATCATCTTACGGGTATTATATCCCGGATAACTGTAGTTGGTTACCGCACCACCTGTTGTCACCGACGCAATGTAACTGGTTAATCTCCCTGAAATGGAATTAGCCGGGATGCTGGTATAATCACCCGTTCCCTGGCTGCCGCCAAGGATACCTACGCGGGGCACAGTATACAGGTCATCCGGTGCTTTCCACCATTTCAGTTGTTGCTGCGAACCGTTCAGAGAGCGTACAGACAATATCAACGGAAATGGCTCTGTACCAGCATTCCCGCCCCCGCCACCTCTAAAGCGAATCGTGTCCTGTCCCGTAATAGCAATAGCGGTATCTCCTAGGTTTTCAAGGCGCATCTTTTTAAATTCCGTATAACCATTACCGTTATTAAACAATATACCCGGCACTAATCGGGAACTGTTTTGCAGTACAAATTCATTTTTGATGATCACGGTATCACGCTTGACGGTTAAACCGGACTGGCCTTTAGCCTGACACAACATCAGGATGGCAAACAAACAGCATAGAATATATTTCATGAGCATAAGGATATTAACACCAATCATTGATCTCCACTTTACAGCGATGGCAAATGACCAGCAGGCATAGCTTTCAGGCTATACTACATCAGGGAACAATAAAACTTAACTTCACAGATTGACTAATATGGACACAGGATTAACTGCATTCATATAGGTAATTATATTTTGATTGGATTTCTTGCATAACGAACAGGGCAAGAAGTTAACAATACACTTAAAAACTGGTATAGGTAATTATAAAGGTTACAAAATCAAGGTCACAATAAAGATACAATAATTTCCAGATTACAAAATATTTCTAAAAAATATTTCCGGTTAATATTTTCGAGTAGGGGCTATTTTTGTTTTACCTTGCTTTTCCATTTCACCAACCACGCTTTCCTAAAGCCCACAAGTAGCATAAGGCTACCGAGTGCATAGTTAATCTCCAGCGTTATATCCACCACGCCATTATGCCGTCTGAGATCATAATATTCATAGCTTGTACCTCCACGCCATTGCCAGATAGCAGTGATTAAAATCAACAGCACACCTACTGATACAACGAAGATACTTCCCCATCGTGCAGACCATTTATTCAATTTTTCCATGATCATAAGCAAGCGCTTTTATTTATTGATAATAATATAATCGCCCATATAGTCTCCTTCAAGCACAACAAAACTGATGAAATTCTTCACCAGACTCACTGCTACAATTTTATTATCATCCACAAATATTCTCGCATACACCTCTTCCGCTCCGCAATGCGGACAATCCTGCTCCGCAATACCCTCTACCAGCACTATTCTTGCTGAAGAATCCCCCGTTTCATTAGCACCCCACTTTAATTCATCCTGCAATACATACTCATGCTGCCAGCACTCGCCGTATTTGAACTGCACGATCCAGTCATGCCTGGCATCGCAGAACGGGCAAGGCAAATCTTTTAACGTTAATCTATTAAATGCTCCCACGCTGATACAAATTAAATATCCTTCATGATGAATCATCACCAACTTTCTCTCATCCGGGAATATCAAAATATAATCCGATGGTTGAAAGAAGGCTCTGTTAAACTGCTCTTCAAAGTATGCTACAAATGTTAAATAGTCGCTCAAAGTAAAAACGAATGCAGCTTTATCCGGAAAACATTCATCCGATATAAATATCACCCTGGTACCGGCATCAAACGTATATTTTTCAGTGATCAACCGGAGAAAATCATTCTCATCAAAATCATGTATCTCCCAGTTCTCAATCTGTCTCGCCACAATGTCACAACCCGATGCCTTCGCATGGTCCCATATAGTATCAGGAAGAAAATCAAACTTTTTTCTTCCGGCTACGGGTATTATAGTTGACCGTAGCAGCGCTTGTACCGCGTCAAATGTTAGCTGTTCAAATCGCATATTGAATTACAAATATCTTTTTCAAAATGGAATACCATATATAGTGCTATCCCGTTTCACACGCTTAACATCCCCATTCATCAATATATCATATTGATTCACCACAAAGGAATCCGGACTAATAGCCCTTCCAACAAACAACATCCCCCCATCCTTTTTATTTATTCGCTCTGATCCAGTCATCATCACACAACTCCGCCTGAAAAGCCTTTATTTGGTATTTGCCGCCCCGCCTGAAAATAAAAGCGATATAAGCGTAGTCCATATCTCTGATGGAAGACATAAAGTAAAATACCTCCCCCTGCTTACCGCTAATGCGTGAAACGGTTTCGGGCATAGTAATATTTAGAGGATTGTCTACTGATGAGTACTCATCCAGGTTTACGATATCCTTACGGTCCAATCGCAACACAGTACCACGGATATACACCTTAGCGCCCTCCGCCAGCGCGTGGTCCCGCACCAGCTCCTTACATGGCTGTGGCAGCTCTTCCACAGGCACAAAATCATAAAAATCGCCACTGTTGCTAAAAAGCGTCATATCACAACCTCCAAATACGAGCATAGCAGCGGTATAGGCCTCATCATCGAGGTGGATACTCCGCTTAAGGGTAGGCATATACGCAGTTTTCACCGCATAACCGGCATCCTTCACGATTGAGCCAATTGTATCAAAATCCTTCGATAACGCCTTGAACAAACTATCTATGTAACCACCTCCCAAACTGATCGTCTTCGGTCTTTCAGGGCTCAACATGCGTATTGTATCACCGTCTTCATAATAATGGTAATTATTGGGATGGCTGCATGCTATAACAAGCACAATAATGACGAGTACAGGGAAATACTTTTTCATGAAACTACTTTTCTTTCAACTGCTGTAGTATTAAGACTACATCTTCGTATTCAAACGTATGTACCGCCCATTTCGGCGCCACATCACACAGAATGAACGTAATTCCTTCTACCGTATGCAGTTCTTCTATTATCTCTCTCACGTTAAAGGCATCAATATCCGTAGTAACCAAGAGGGGAAATTTCTCTCCTATCTCCAATATATCTTCCTGCTGCAGGGAGTCGCTATACTTCCAAGCCTCCTGCTTTAAATAGTCCCAGGAATCATTGTACTCAGGGATCAAATCAATCTGCAGATAAACCCGATTCAGCTCCCTTGATGCCTCGTTATGAAAACCGGCAACCCACGATCCATCATCATCATGAGAAGCTTCTATACCTGCATAGATGATCGATAATCCCCTCCGTTGCATCTCATGAATAAAGTCATCACCAGGCAACCCGTAACCATTGTACTGTACGCAAACCGGAGAAATTTCATTCAGTATCGGAACCGTGTCAATCGCTCGTACATCATGCGGAAATTCTATTATCAGTTTACAATGCTGTAACGCATTCCGGATAGCTAATGCTGTCGGGATATCCACACTTCTGGTATCAGGAAACCGGACATCTTCCATCACAGACACCGTAATGAGATCCACCCCCAGCTGTTCCAATGCCATTGCTTCCTCTACCGTGGCTACCCGATCTACTTTCAGCAGAAAATCATTCATTTTTGGACATACTTTATGCTAATAGCTTCTCCAGCTATCCACCAGTTATAAAATTATCTACCCGGGGAGGTACATTTCAGGTATAAACAGTTAACAACACACTCATTCAGTATAGGCAGCTACAAGATACAGCATTTTCAACACAAAAAAGGAGGGGTTTATTCCCCCTCCTCCTGCTGATACCCCCACTGTTCGGCGAGGGCGTTATATTGTTCAGGGGGTAAGCCCGGCTTATCATAATGACCGGCCAGTGTCTTCTGACGCATGGCTTCATAGATACTCACCGCACAGGCAACAGATATGTTCAGGGACTTGATAATGCCCATTTGCGGAATGATGAAATTCCCATCCGACAAGGACCTTATCTTTTCGCTGACACCCATTTGTTCATTTCCAAATACCAGCGCTACGGAGCCGGTGAAGTCGATATTATAAAGACTGATGGCATCTGAAGTCAGATGGGTGGTATATATTTTATCATATTTGGCACGCAGTGCGGTCATACACTCCTCCACATTGTCAAACTGATGGATCGTCAGCCACATGGCGGCGCTGCTGCTGCTCCTATGTCCCCATTTCTTCTGGCGTGGGGCCATGGTAGTGATAACATATACATCCTGGATGCCCACGGCATCGCAGGTACGTAATACGGCAGAAACGTTATGCGGGTCCTGCACATCTTCCAATACAACGGTTAAATTGGCTTGCCGCCTGTTCAGGGTGGTCAATAACCGCTCCTTCCTTTCTGGTGTCATACGTCTGATATTTTCGCGAATACCGCAAAAATACTAAAAATGACAGGAAGCTGCCAGGTTACCTCCCCGAAGGCTTTGCTCCTTTCCCGGAAAAAACTACCTTCACATTCATAAAAATCAAAAGATAACCTATGCTCAAAAAAATCCTGAAGATTGTAGCGGTTACACTGGTAGTACTCATTTTGGCGGCCATCGCCATTCCTTATTTCTTTAAGGACAAGATCATCGCCAAAGTGAAAACAGAACTCAATAAACACCTGACAGCCAAAGTAGACTTTAAAGATGTGGATATCAGCCTGTTCCGGCATTTCCCACGGCTGGCGGTGGGACTGGACCAGCTCCAGGTAACCGGTACCGGCGAATTTGAAGGAGATACCCTGCTGGCTGTAAAACAGATAGATGTAGCCCTCGATCTGATGAGCGTCATCAAAGGCGGTAAAATGGACATCTATAACGTAGCCCTTATCAACCCACGCATATACGCAGTTGTACATAAAAACGGGGCGGCCAACTGGAACATCACCAAACCGGATACTGCACAGGCCACGCCGGCAGATACCAGCAAAACCACTTTCGCCCTGAGCCTTCAGCAATATAAAATTGAAGACGCGCTGATCAACTACGACGACCAGCAGGGCAATATGCAGCTGATCATCGACGGACTGACCCATCAGGGTAAAGGTGACTTCACCCAGGACAAATTTACCCTGTCTACCAGCACCAAAGCGGATGGCATCACTTTCCGCTATGGCCCTATCCCTTATCTCTCCAGTGTAAAAACAAAACTGGACGCTGATATTCAGATAGATAATACCACGAGCACGTATACACTGAAAGAAGGTAAAGCAGGCCTCAACAACCTGGAAGTGGCCCTGCAAGGCTTCTTTAAACTGGTCAATGATTCCACCTACGGCATGGACCTCAGCTTTAAAGCTCCTTCTACCAACTTCAAAGACATCCTGTCGCTCGTGCCGGCCATCTACAAAGCTGATTTCGATAAAATCAAAACCAGCGGCAACGCTGCTTTCGGCGGATATGTAAAAGGCAACTACTCTCCGGCGCAAATGCCGGCCTTCGGACTGGACCTCCACGTAAAAGACGGTTTCTTCCAATATCCTGACCTGCCTAAACCAGTGAAAAATATCCAGATCGCGATGAAAGTCAGCAACCCCGATGGTGTGCCCGACCATACCGTAGTGGATATGCCTACTGCGCACCTCGAAATGGACAACACCCCGCTGGACCTGCGCCTGCTGGTGAAAACACCGGTATCTGACATGTACCTGGACGGCGCCGCCAAAGGCAAAATAGACCTGTCTAAAATCACACAGTTCGTGAAACTGGGGACAGGCACCACCCTCAACGGCCTCCTCGATGCAGATATCTCCGCCAAAGGCAATATGAGCGCCATCGAAAAACAACAATACGACCGCTTCTATGCCGCCGGTACCCTGCAACTCAGCAATATGCTGTACAAAAGCCAAGACTACCCCGACGGCGTGAACGTAAAAAACCTCTTCCTGCAGTTCAACCCCAAAAACGTGACCGTGAAAGAACTGAGCGGTCAATACCTGGGCACCAACTTCGATGCTAACGGTGAAGTAAATAACCTGCTCGCCTATACGTTTAAAAACGCTCCCCTCGACGGTAAACTGAACTTCAAAGCCGATCAGGTGAATGTGAACAAGTTCATGGGCGCTACCACCACGCCTGCTGCCAACACCGCCGCAGCTCCCGCCAAAGTGGACTCCGCAGCCATGATGCCGTTCGCCGTTCCGGCCAATCTGAATATCAGCCTGCAAACAGCCGTAGGCAAAGTACTGTACGATAAAGCAGAACTGAACAACGTCACCGGCACCCTGCTGCTGAAAGATGAAACCCTCACCATGCAACAGCTGAAAGCCAACGCACTGCAGGGTACCATGGAAATCAACGGCAGCTACAGCACCAAAAACAGCAAGACCAATCCGGATGTTAACATCGCCTATGATGTGCAGAACCTCGACGTGCAACAGACTTTCAACACCTTCAATACGGTCCAGAAACTGATGCCTATCGGTAAATTCCTCTCCGGTAAAATCACCTCTCAGCTGAAAATGCACGGTAAACTGGGTAAAGACATGAGCCCCGTGCTCAATACCCTCACCGGCGACGGTAACCTGCTGCTGATACAAGGCTTCCTGAAACAGTTCGCACCGGTAGATCAACTGGCCAACACGCTCAACGTCTCCCAGCTGAAAGACATCTCCCTGCGCGATATCAAAAACTATTTCGCCTTCGAAAACGGCCGCGTAAAAGTGAATCCGTTCAAAGTAGCCGTCAACGGCGTTACCATGAACATCGCCGGTTCTCACGGCTTCGACCAGTCGCTCGACTATACCTTGCAACTGGCGCTGCCCCGCAGCCTCATGGGCGCTGCCGGCAACAGCCTGGTGAACAACCTCGTGTCACAGGCACAGAACAAAGGCATCCCCGTAAATCTGGGCGACAGCGTTCATCTGCAGGTACTCATGGCGGGTAACATCATGAAGCCTTCCCTGAAAACAGATCTGAAAGAAAGCGCCAACAACCTGAAAAATCAGGCCACCGAACTGGTGAAAAATAAAATAGACACCGTGAAAAACGTGGTACGCGACTCCGTAAAACAGATCAAAAACAATGCAGTCAACGCCTTAAAAGACGAACTTAAAAATCAATTGAGCGGCAAAAAAGATTCTGCCCACACCGGTGGCAAACCACTGGAAAATGTAGGCAAACAAGCCGGAGAATCCGTGAAAAACACGCTCAACGGCCTGTTTGGCAAGAAGAAACCAGCCGCCGATTCTACGAAACAATAAATGCATTATTACTGATCATCAAAAAGCTCCTGCCATACGCAGGAGCTTTTTTTATTGTACCCGTTATTTTTTCGTAACTTATAGTAACCAAACCCCTTTCCCATGTTCATGAATTTCGTGCATTCCACCTACTGTAATGCAGCTATTTTCGCTGGGATCATCTTCGTCTTCATGGGGTATTTTATCCGGCGTTATCCTCCTAAAAGCACCAGATCGTGGTATGGCTATCGTAGTGCCCTGGCTACCCGCAGCCCCGAAATGTGGCAGGCCGCCAATCAGCATGCAGCCTATATTTCCAGGCGCATCGGTATCATCCTGATACCCACCGGGCTCGCCTGCGCCCTCTTCTTCGACAGCCAGACCGACTGGTTCTGGTACATCACCGTAGGAGCAGTGGTGACAGGCGCTATGTACATGGTTGGCTATACAGAATGGCGTCTCCAGCAAATAGAGCCGGAATCACCGGAAGACAACGACAACTTATAACCCCCATCCATAAAAAGCCCCCATTGACATACCGTCAATGGGGGCAGCTATTATGTACTTACTACAACTACAATTTGCCTTGTATGTCATGCTCCGGTACGGCCTGATAATTCTCTTTCATTTTCTTCAGTTTCTCTTTACCATATGCCAGTCGGGTGATGACTACATACAGTACCGGTACAATGAAGATAGCAAGGAAGGTGGCAGTAAACATACCACCCAGTACCGTCCAGCCCATCGTTTTACGGGCTTCGGCGCCGGCGCCGGAAGATAATACCAGCGGCATGATACCGAGCAGGAACGCAAGCGATGTCATGATGATCGGGCGCAGACGCAGCTTAGCAGCTTCCACGGCGGCCGTTACCAGGTCCATGCCTCTGTCCACACGCTCTTTGGCAAACTCTACGATCAGGATGGCGTTTTTTGCCGACAGACCAATCAGCGTGATCAGACCAATCTGGGCATATACGTTATTGCTCAGTTTAGGCAGGAACGTGAGTACCGTGATCGCACCGAACGCACCGATAGGTACGGCCAGCAGTACGGAGAACGGAACAGACCAGCTTTCGTACAATGCGGCAAGGAACAGGAACACGAAGATGATGGATAACGCAAAGATATATACGGTTTTGGAGCCGGATAATATCTCCTCACGGCTCAGACCGGAGAATTCATATCCATACCCTTCCGGTAATACCTGCGCAGCCACCTCTTTCAGGGCGTTGATCGCATCACCACTACTATAGCCCGGAGCCGGGTTACCGTTGATTTCCGCAGAGCGGAACAGGTTATAGTGGGAGATCACCGGCGCGTTCTCGATCACTTTGTAAGATGTGAGCGCGCTCAATGGCACCATGGCACCGGAGCTGTTGCGCACATAAAACTGGCCCAGGTTCTTGATATCCCCGCGATAAGAGGAGTCTGCCTGCGTTACCACGCGGAAGTTACGGCCATATACGGTGAAGTCGTTGATATAAGCACTCCCCATATACGTCTGTAAAGCGGTGGCGATGTCAGAGATCTTCACGCCCATTTTCTTCGCTTTTTCACGGTCGATGTCCAGCTGATAACCTGGCGTACGGGCAGTGAAGAAAGAGAAGGCTCGCGCTATCTCCGGCCGTTTGTTGACAGCCCCGATGAACTGTTGCAACACGCCTTCAAAGGCTTTGATATCGCCGCTTCCACGCTGTTGCAATACAAAGGAGAAACCGGCAGTCTGACCCAGACCAGGGATCGCAGGCGGCGGAATTACCACCACATTGGCTTCCTTGTACTTGCTGAGTTTTTTCTGCACGGCAGCTACCATCCCGAAGATCTGAAGGGAATCCGCTTTACGTTCGCTCCAGGGTTTCAGGGAACAGAAGATCGTGGCACTGTTGGATTTGGTGGAGAAGTTCACCGCGTTCAGGCCCCCGAGCGCCGCATAGTGGTTGATACCAGGCGTTTCGTCGAGGTCTTTCATCATCTGGCTCATCACCGCCACCGTACGCTCTGTGGAAGAGGACTCCGGCAGGTCGAAGGTAATGATCAGACGGCCTTCATCTTCTGTTGGGATAAAGCCGGATGGTTTGGCTTTGAACAGCATCACCGTGCCTACGAAGATGCAAAGCAGCAGGATGATACCGAAACGGGCATACCGGATGCTCTTTTTCACCCCCATGGAATAACGGGAAGTGGTATGTCCAAACCAGCGGTTGAATTTATAGAAGAACTTATTGAGACCTTTTGAATCTTTGTCGAGATGCATGGGCTTCAGCAGCAGCATACACAATGCCGGCGTGAGCGACAGCGCCACAAAAGCGGAGATTAGTACGGAGATCGCGATAGTGATAGCGAACTGCTGATACAGACGACCTACGATGCCGGGGATAAACCCTACCGGCACAAATACCGCTGCCAGGATCAGCGCGATGGCGATTACCGGACCGGAAATCTCTTTCATGGCCTGTATGGTGGCATCCTTCGGCGACATCTTCTCGTGATCGATATTATGCTGCACCGCTTCCACCACCACAATGGCGTCATCCACCACAATACCGATCGCCAGTACGAAGCCGAACAATGTCAGGGTATTAATGGTAAAGCCCAGCGGGATGAAGAAGATGAACGTGGCGATGATAGACACCGGGATGGCCAGGATCGGGATGATGGTAGCCCTCCAGCTCTGAAGGAACAGGAACACCACGATCACCACCAGTATCAGGGCTTCTACCAGTGTATGCAACACTTCTTCGATAGATACTTTCACCACAGACACTGACTCGAACGGCACTACGTAATCCACATCGTTGGGGAATTGTTTCTTCAGCTGCTCCATCGCCTCGGTAACGTTAGCAGCTGTTTCCAGCGCGTTGCTGCCGGGCGCCTGGTACACCAGGAGGTAGGCGGCACGTTTGCCATCCACGAAGTTGTTACCGGAGTAGTTGAACTTACCCAGCTGAATACGGGCCACATCTTTCAGGTACACCAGTGAACCGTCGTTCGGGCGGGTTTTGACAATGATATTGCCAAATTCTTCCGGCGTAGTCAAACGGCCTTTGGTGAAGATATTGTATTCAAAAGTTTGTCCTGTCTGTTGCGGGGGCGCACCTACGGAGCCGGCCGTGATCTGCGCGTTCTGTTCGGCCAGCGCGGCACGGATGTCTTCGGCGGTAACGCCCATCTGTGCCAGCTTATCGGGCTTCAGCCAGATACGCATACTGAAGTCGTCGGCACGGGTGAAGATATCACCCACCCCTTTCGCACGCAGCAACGCATCTTTTACATATACGTTGGTGTAGTTGTCGAGGAAGGTAATATCGTGTGTGCCTTTAGGTGAGTAAAGGGCCACCAGCATCAGGATGCTGGGGTTACGTTTTCTAACGGTAAGACCTAAACGCTGTACTTCCTGTGGCAGGGTGGGCTGCGCAATACCTACACGGTTCTGCACGTCCAGCGCGGCGATGTTGATATCGGTACCTACTTCAAAGTTGACCGTCATGCTCATCTGACCGCTGCTGGTGTTGTTGGTGGAGATGTAGGTCATACCGGGGGTACCGTTTACCTGCACTTCCACGGGCGTGGCCACCGTTTGTTCTACCGTCTGCGCGTCCGCGCCGGTATAGTTGCCGGTCACCTGTACCGTAGGGGGCGAGATCTCAGGGTACTGCCCTATGGGCAGGTTCATCATCGCCAGTATCCCTACCAGCACCAGTACAATAGAGATCACTATTGCGGTCACCGGCCTTTTTATAAAAGTATCTGCAATCATGAGTTTCTGCTGTTGATTCTACTAATAAACTATTTCTTCTGCGGTGCGCCCTGTGCGGGTGGCATTCCTATCTGTATCCGGCCGCTGTCACGCAGACGCTGGAAACCTTCTGTGATCACTTTATCACCGGCCTGAATACCGTCCATGATCACGATCTTATCGGCAATCTTAGGTCCAAGGTGTACTTTCTTTTGTACAGCGATGGTATCTTTTGCCACGAACACAAAGTATTCGCCCATTTGTTCGGTAACAGCTTTATAAGGCAGCAGCAAACGATGGCCGGACTGCTCGTTGAGCACCTGTAATACGCAGCTCATACCATCTTTCAGTTGATTTTCCGGGTTGGTGAATTCAATTCTCACCTTCACGGTAGCCGTCTGATTGTCTACGCCACGATCGATGGCCAGTATACGGCCGCCATGTTGGTACATGGTGCCATCAGGCAGTTGCAGGCGGAAAGTGGAATCACCGGCGCCGATGCTTTTACCCTGCATGGCAGCGAAGCGGGAAAGGTCTGTTTCGTTGATCACAAAATCCACTGCGATCGGATTTTCGCTGGAGATGGTATTCAGCAGAGTGGTACCGGGACTTACCTGTGCACCCAGCCTTACCTGGGAAATACCGATACGGCCGGTGAACGGCGCTTTCACGAGGGAATAGTCCAGGTCTGTGCGTACGGCAGCCAGATTGGCTTCTGCCGCGGCGAGCGCACTGCGTGTGGTTTCCAGCGTAGCTTCTGCATTATCCAGTATCTGACGGGCTACCGCATCCTGTTCGGCGAGGCGTTTGTAACGTTCGTCATCTTTTTTAGCCCTGTTATAGTTGGCCTTCGCGCTGGCGATATTAGCTTCTGCCTGAAGATAGGCAGCCTGATATTTACGGCGGTCTATTTCATACAAAGGTTTTCCCTGCTGCACAACTTCTCCATCCTTAAAGAAAATACCGGTGATAAAACCTGCTACCTGAGAACGCAGTTCTACATTGTTCAGTGCGGTGACGGTAGCGGGGAATTTATCATAATAAACGGCCGGCGCTTCGGATGCCTCCGTAATATTAACCGATGTAGGGGGCATGGCTGGCGCTCCTTTCTGGGCAGGCCCTTTACAGGCGGCGAAGCCCAACAGGCCGGTAGCGCTGATTAAGACAAAGTGGTTCATTTTTTTCATATCCGATCCGGTTACCATTTAATAATTAGCAGTTAAGGTTCCTAATGCTTTTTGCAGGTCTATCTTGCTGGACAGCACCTGGTACATAGCGTTGTAATAACTCAGCTGCGCTGTGCGCAGGTCTGTTTCTGAAATCAGCACGTCCAGGTACGTCTTGATGCCTTCCTTGTATTGCAGTTGCAGCATATTATAGACATCCTGCGCCATCGCCACGTTTTCTTTCAGGGTGTTGAAGTCGTTGAGGTTACTTTTATAAGTAGCCATGGCCTGTGCATACTGTGTGTTGATCTGGTTCTTCAGGGTAGCGAAATCCCAGTCCACGCGCTGTAGCTGCAGCTCGGCCATTTTAATATTATGTATCCGTTTGCCGCCCTGGAAAATCGGGAGCGACAGTTTCAATCCCAGCAGGGAGTTGGGATAATCGGTATTATATAGTTTGCTGAAAGTCTGGTTTTGCCAGACGAAGTTATAATTCACAAATGCTGACACAGCAGGCAGGAAGCTCCACTTATTGTATTGCAGGTTGGCTTTCTGCAGGCTCTGTTGTGTTTGCAGTTGTTGATATTCAATTCTGTTCTGGTAGTCAGCTGTCAGGGTGGTATCTGCTCCTGTCACCAGCTGCGCCATCTGTGCGGTATCATATACCAGCGGCACGTTACCGGCGCTCTCCGGATAGCCCATCAGTTGTTTCAGGTAGACCTGTTTGGCCGTGAGCAGTTCACGGGCAGATTTCTGTTGTGCACGCGCGTTGTTCAGGGAGATGGTAGCGCGCTTAAAGTCGATCTTGTCTACCGTACCACTCTCATACTGATTACGGGCATCTTTCAGGCTGCGTTCCAGCCGGATGATGTCTTCATCCAATACCTGTATCTGCTGGCTGTTCAACAGAATGTCATAATACGCTTTGCTGACATCGGCCACCACATCGATCTGATTGCGGACGGTGTTCTGTTTGCTTTGTTTTCGTACAGCCTTGGCCGTATTAGAGGCCAGCAGCAGGTCGCGGGTAAAGATGTTCTGGTTAAGCCCAAATCCGGCGGTGGAAGTATTGGCTACGCCCACTTTGGTGGCATTACCGCCAAAGATGGAGGTGGGCAGCTCCATGTAATGCTGGAGGTTGTAGTCCAGGTTGATCTGGGGGTACCAGTCGGCCAGCTTGCTTTTGACGGTCCGGTCGGTGATGGCTTCATCGATCTGTGACTGTTTCAGCACAGGCTGATGGGCCAGGGCATACCGGATACAATCCTGCAGCGTGGCGCTGGTTAAAACAGAATCAGCAGGTTGCTGCGCATACAGCGGTGGCGATAACATTATCCCACAGGCAGCAGCCAAAAAGTAAAATGCTCTTTTCATAAAAGGCTTTTGACATTCAGTTCTTCATTGTACCAATCGTGAGCATGAAATATCAGCAGGCGAACCTGTCACGGACCATTCATGCTCCATTAATGCTAAAGATTTCCTCTGCACATAGTCACACATGATAGTAATGACCACTACATGCTGCAATCGCAGGAAAACAGGTAGGCTTGATAAAAATTGCTGGTTATTCAGGTTACACCGTGGCATAGCCCACAGGCGGGTTTTTCACCTTTTGAACAACATCCGACAACAGCGAAGTAGGTAGTATAACAGTTGATCTGTTACTTAGGTAAAATTAAAATTGAGGCGCTAAGATAACCTTCTCTAAACAAAAATCCACCCATTGGGTGGATTTTAACAATTGATTGAAATTCTTCTCCGGTCATCCTTTATTACGACCGCTGAAAATATGTTTCTCTGCATGATAGGAAGATCTTACTAACGGTCCTGCTTCTACGTAGTCGAGTCCCATGTTATAACCGATCTCGCGTAATTCAGCAAATTCATCCGGGTGAACGAAGCGGACTACCGGCAGATGTTTGGGTGTAGGCTGCAGATACTGGCCCAGTGTTACCACATCGCAACCATTATCGTAGAGGTCCTGCATGGCCTGCACCACTTCTTCTTTGGTTTCTCCCAGTCCGAGCATGATACCGCTCTTAGTGCGCATGCCTCCTTCTTTCAGGCGGCGGATCACTTCGAGGCTACGGTGGTATTTGGCTTGTATCCTTACCTGTTTGGTGAGGCGTTCTACTGTTTCCAGGTTATGGGAAACGATTTCGGGCGCCACATCGATGATACGCTGCAGGTTCTCCCATTGGCCACGGAAGTCCGGAATGAGGGTTTCCATGGTGGTTTCGGGGTTCAGTGCCCTTACTGCGTTGATGGTATTGGCCCAGATAATGGAACCACCATCTTTCAGCTCGTCCCTGTCTACGGAGGTGATCACCGCATGTTTTACCTTCATGAGGTAGATAGCTTCCGCCACACGCTGCGGCTCATCAAAGTCCACGGCTTCCGGACGGCCGGTGGCTACGGCACAGAAACCGCAGCTACGGGTACAGATATTGCCCAGGATCATGAAAGTGGCCGTACCGGCGCCCCAGCACTCGCCCATATTGGGACAGTTGCCGCTTTCGCAGATGGTATGTAATTTATGGGTATCTACCAGGTTTCTTACCTGCTTGTAGTTCTCGCCTATCGGTAACTTAACGCGCAGCCAGTCTGGCTTCTTCACTCTGGTGGTGGCTGGTTCTGCTGCTATAACGGGTAGTTCTTGCATCGTTAACTCCTTTCTTTAAAAAAACAAAGTTAACACTTATCTCCTATTCCAGCGCTTACCAAATTGCAAGCTAACATATGCATTAAAAAACAACTGTTTATCTTTCTGTTCTGCCATAATCTGTATCTTTTTTGAATACATTTCGGCGTTCACACCTACCTCAAGGGCGCTGACGATCTCATTGAAATGGGCCCAGTCGAAACGGAGGCCGGCCCGCGCATGCAAACCAGGCACAAAGTCCAGGTCGCTCCATCCTTTGCCAAATCCGGCAGCACCAATGATCTTGTCTTCTTTGAGGAAGTTATTATTGGGGTCATTGACGTCATATTTCACCTCTTTTTCAGGTCCCTCCTGGCTCTTCACGCGCAGATAGTAAGGTTTGAGCAGCCCGAAAGTGATGCCGCCATAATAAATAGCGTCTACTTCTACACCGTTTTTATTGGCTTTGCCGCCGATCAGGTAGCGCTGACCGATACCCAGCTTGGCCTGGTAGAAGTTATTCACTTTACCATATATAAAAGGCCTTTCGGTAAAAGAAAAGCCGCTGCCGCCATTGCCCTGGCGCTTGGTTTCTTTAGGGTCCTTTTTCTCTGCGAACTCAAACTGGAAATAATTCACCACCTTCCGGTTTTTGCGATAGCCCATCTCCACAAAGCCGGACCAGCCATCGGTATTCAAACGGGCACCTGCGGAAAAATCACGCTGAAACAGGTTCTCTCCCTCTTCCTGTTCCCGGAAAACAGAAATCCGCTTCAGTTTACGCTGTTCTTTCTCGCTTTTTTTCGGGGAGGACGTAGATTCCCGGCCTGTTGTCTGTGCGTACAACCCGCCGCTGATGGTTGCTAAAAATAGGATGATGTATAATTTCTTCACAGTGAATGGGCTATTATTGTAATAAATAAACGCTTGAACAAAGGTATTGTTATATTAATATTACAAACGTACCTAATTTTTTTTGAGTTTGCCAGGCCATCTTCTCCGGTCTTCCTGATCTACTAAAAATACACTTATTTTACGGTTGATATCAAACAGCAAAAACATCTTCTAAAATAAAAAATTATGGCAACAGCTGAAATTATCTATAACGGCGATCTGAGAACCACCGCTACGCACCTGAAGTCCGGCACTGTGATAGAAACCGATGCCCCGGTTGACAATCAGGGCAAAGGAGAACGTTTTTCCCCTACCGACCTGGTAGCCACCGCCCTGGGCAACTGCATGCTCACCATTATGGGCATCAAAGCCAGAGACAACAACTGGAATATCGAAGGCACCAAAGTGACCGTCACCAAGATCATGGGCACAGAGCCACGCCGCATCACCGGTATCACCGTGGTTTTTGACATGCCGGCCGGCCATAACCTGGGCGAAAAGGAAAGGACCATCCTGGAAAGAGCCGCCCACACCTGCCCGGTAGCATACAGCGTTCATCCGGATATTAAACAGGATATAACCTTCAATTGGTAGTTTTTCACGCAAAGGCGCTAAGCAGCAAAGACGCAAAGATGATATAAGCGAGCAGAGAAAGCAAAGGAGCGGAGATCAAATCTGATCTCCGCTCCTTTGCTTTCTTACAATTCTTATTTAATCCTTTGCGTCTTTGCTGCTTAGCGCCTTTGCGTGAACTCCCGCTGCGTGAGTATTCGCGTTCCCACCGCGCATTCCAGACATCTCTTCTGCTCACAATAATACTGCTTCAGTTCCAGCATGGCCTGAGAGCCTAATGCCTGTGCAGGCGCCACCCCCAGCTGCTCCCACTCCCGGATGACATGATTGTCTTCCGGCGGCAGTTCCTGTAATAGCGTCAGCGCCAGCTCCTGATAGTCTGGCTGTTGCCCGTACCGGCCATACAGGTGCATCAGGGGTAGCACACTATTGATCAGCACCGCATGCAATGCCTGTCGCCCTGGCTGGGAGGCCCGCCGGACGGGGCGTTCAAACCGGTAGTGCGTATGCCAGTACGGTGAAGGGGGTACGAAAAACAGCTGCTCCAGCTGCCGCCCGGCGGCCACTTCCAGCATAGCCGAAAACAGGCGCCTACTGCGTTGCAGCAACGCCGCCAAAGCAGCGATACGCATAGACGGGAACGACGAGGGCCGCATCCGCAGCCACCGCCAGCCATGTGCCGGCAAAGGCTCCAGCCGGTGCTGCTGCCGCAGCTGCCGGTATTCCTGCTGTAACTGTAAAGGATATACGTCAGAGAATACATCTTCCAGCATGCCGGCCTGACCGAACAGCAGCGCTTCTGTCGCCAACGGGCGGTCGTGGTACTGCTGCAATAACCGGTAGGGCAGCGACTGTGCCAGCGCCAGAAAAGCCGGGGCGTTGACCGGCGCGCCGTAGCTGCGGGCCACCGCCCAGTAGCAGGTCTCCTCCCAGTCGTGCCGGTTCACCGACAGCCAGTGCAGCAGCTCCCGCTGGCGCCGCTCCCAGCGCTCCGCCAGCAGCCGGTCCTGCCACGACGTCCACACCAGCGGCGGCACCCTGCCGGCATGGGCGCTACAGGGCACAAAAGCGGCCGACTGCCGCAGTTCTTCATAGCGCTGTAGCAACAGATTGGAAATATAGGGCTGCAGCTCCAGGCAGCGTATATGTCCGCCGATACCGGCTGGCAGGTCGTGCACATATACCACATGCAGGATGATATGCCCGTATTGCGCATTGCCGGCATGACCATGGCGGTACCAGTCGGACGACCGCAGATGCAGCTCCACCGGGCCTGCCCATAAAACAGGACCGATTTTTATCCGGGCGCCTGCAAAATCAGGACCGCTGTGATGATTATGGGTACCAGGGCTGATCACCTGTACAGATTCTCCGGTAGTAGTTACCAGGCCTTCCTGCCGGTATAGCCGGCACTTCCAGATATGCTGGAATAGCGCTTCCGAGAGCGGGGGGTTAACGTGCATAAGATATGGTTGGTCAGTAAAACAATGTTCCTAAAGATAACGAAACACCATCTGCCGGAAAATAATTTTATCGGTCAAATTTGGAAAATTGATAAAACTGCTATTACCTTTGCACCCAGTTCTTAACATCACTTATCCAGAAAGGCGGAGGGACTTGGCCCTGCGATGCCTTAGCAACCTTTCCAAACCAGCAATGGTCGGGAAAAAGGTGCTAATTCCTGCCCCGGTGTACCGGGGAAAGATAAGTTGGCAGAGATAAATCTTCACCAGATATATAATTGATTAATAGCTCTTCCAACACCCGGAAGGGCTTTTTTTATGCCTTCTCCCGCCCACTTCCTGGAAATAAGGTTGTTAAAATAGATTTTTAATGATAAAGTTGCACGAAACTGCGTGACCTTCGTGACATCATTAAAATTTTATTAACATGAAAACAGCTACACAACTGATTCATAGCATTCCGGTAGACGAACTGACAGGCGCCATTTCAGTGCCTATCTATCAGACGTCCACTTTCGTGCAGGAATCACCGGGCATCAATAAGGGTTTTGAATTTTCGCGGGCCAACAATCCCACGCGTAAAGTGCTGGAAGAGCTCATCTGTAGCCTGGAAGAAGGATATGCCGGCTTCGCCTTCGCCAGCGGCATGTCTGCCATCGACGCCGTACTCAAACTGCTGAAATCCGGCGACGAGATCATGGCCGTGGAAGATACCTATGGTGGCATCTTCCAGATCTTCAACCACATGTTTGAACGCTTTGGCATCAAAGTAAATTTCGTGGACACCAGCAACCTCGACAAGGTATTGGCCGCTATCACGCCCAAAACCCGCATCATCTGGCTGGAATCCCCTACCAATCCTACTTTGCGCGTGTCTGACATTAAATCCGTCAGCAAGATCGCCAAACAACATAATATCCTGCTGGCGGTAGACAATACCTTCAGCACCCCGCTGCTGCAACAGCCACTAACACTCGGCGCCGATATCGTTATCCACAGCGCCTCCAAATACCTGGCAGGCCACTGTGATGTGATAGCCGGACTGGTAGTGGTGAACTCAAAAGCACTGGCCGACCAGATACGGTACAACCAGAACATCTCCGGCAGCATCCTGAGCCCATTTGAAGCATGGCTCACCATCCGCGGCATTGAAACACTCTACCTCCGGTTCGAGAAACAATGCAGCAACGCCAGCGCCATCGCCAACTGGCTCGCCACCCACCCGGCAGTAGACAAAGTGTTCTACCCCGGACTGGCCACGCATAAAAATCATCACATTGCCCGCAAACAGCAGAAGAACTACGGCGCGCTCGTTAGCTTCTCGCTCAAAGCCGACAATATTAAGAACGCCATCCGCATCGTCAACGCTACCAAGCTGTTTAAACTCGCGGAAAGCTTCGGCGGCGTGAAAAGCATGCTGGCCCACCCGGCCACTATGACACATCGCACCATACCGGAAGAATTCCGGAAAAAAACAGGCCTGCAGGACTCCTGCATCCGACTCTCCGTAGGGATCGAAGATGCAGAAGATCTTATCAACGACCTGAAACAAGCGCTGGATAAATTAAACCATCCGGCCGGCAAACAAATCACTGTTTTACAATAGCTGTCAGCCGCCCCCACGGCTACTTCGCCAGGAACGCTGACAGCACCAACCAATTATGAACTAAAGTATGGAAAACAAGATCATCAATCTGGGTATTTTCGGTTTCGGCGTAGTAGGCCAGGGTCTGTACGAGGTATTGAACAGGACCAAAGGTATTAATGCACGTATCAAAAAAATCTGTATTAAAGACCCCAACAAATCAAGACCTATCGACAGTAGCTATTTTACAACGGATAAAAATGAAATCCTTGAAGATCCTACTATCGACGTAGTGGTGGAACTGATCAACGATACAGAAGCCGCTTTCGACATCGTGAGCACCGCCCTGCGCAACGGTAAAGCGGTTGTCAGCGCCAGCAAACGCATGATTGCCGAAAACCTGCCGGCACTGTACGAACTGCAGTCCGCCAATAAAGTACCTTTCCTCTACGAAGCCTCCAGCTGCGCTTCCATTCCCATCATCCGCAACCTGGAAGAATACTACGATAACGACCTGCTCAACGCAGTGGAAGGTATCTGTAACGGCTCTACGAACTATATCCTCACTAAAATATTTGAGGAAAACCTCAGCTTCGAAACCGCCCTGCAACAAGCGCAGGACCTGGGTTTTGCCGAAACAGACCCTACCCTCGATATCGAAGGCTACGATCCGAAATTCAAACTCGTGATCCTGCTGCTCCACGCTTTCGGCACCTTCGTGAAACCCGAAGAAGTATACAACTTCGGTATTCACCACCTCAACGATTTCGATATCCAGTTTGCCAAACAACGCAACTGTACCGTTAAACTGATCGCACAATGCCGCCGCCAGAACGGAAGCGTATTCGCCTACGTACTGCCACACCTCGTGAAAGAACATAACCTCCTCTACGATGTGTACAACGAATACAACGGCATCCTCCTCGAGAGCGCATTCACCGACAAACAGTTCTTCGTGGGCAAAGGCGCCGGCGGCACCGCTACCGGCAGCGCTGTACTGTCAGACATCTCCGCCCTGCTTTACAATTACCGTTATGAATACAAAAAAATCAAACAGAATAACCAACCCAATTTCACCAACGATGTGAAACTGAAAGTGTACCTGCGCTACAAAACACCCGATCAGGTAGACCTGGCTGAGTTCTTCAACATCTCTGAAAAATATGAATCACCTGAGTGGAGATATGTAGTAGGTACCATCAACCTGCAAAAACTGAGAGAAGCAGGCTGGCTGAAAAAGAAAGACGTTAACCTGTTGGTCCTCGAATAAGACATTGGTGCCAAGGGCACAACCAACCACTTACAATGGGCCAATCCTTTTTGGATTGGCCTAATTTATTTCGGCGTCCCAGGGCTGAAGCCCTGGGCTACCTTTGTTGTTCAATTTCTTGCTGATGAAGAAGCCTTTCTCCCGGCCGTGAATAATATTTAAGCTAAGGCATTATTCAATTCCCTTCTGATGAAGGAATCCATATCAAAATGTAGCCCAGGGCTTCAGCCCTGGGTAATCCGATTAAGCTCTTCCGCCACTTTGCTGACAGGCAGTCCCATCACATTATAAAAACAACCATGGATACTGTCGATGCCTACTGCGCCAATCCATTCCTGGATAGCGTATGCACCGGCTTTGTCGTATGGTTTGAAGTTATCCACATAGTAGGTTACCTGTTCGGTGGTGAGCGGCTTAAAATGTACGGTAGTGGTCTGGGAGAAAGCTTTTTCACTGCCGTTGCGGCGGATTACCACCCCTGTGATCACCCGGTGTTCACGGCCACTGAGCGCCGTCAGGATACGTATGGCATCATCGCGGTCTTTGGGTTTGCCGATGATGATATCGTCGAGCACCACTACGGTGTCTGCTGCAATGATGACTTCTTCCGGTTTGCAGAGCGCCATCACGGCGGCCGCTTTCTGCTGCGCGATATGAACAGGAATCTGTTCAATCTCCAGTCCGGCAGGGTAAGTTTCCGCTGTTTCCACCACTCTTACTTCAAAAGGAATACCCGCCTGTTCCAACAATTGTTTTCTGCGGGGCGACTGGGAAGCCAGCACCACAGGAGCGCCTTTGTACATTTTGATATTTTCGTGTTTTGTTATTTTGATATTTATGATGCTACAGATAGCATTTAAAAAATATCATAGATAAAATTCCGGTCAGCATTACCCATTTTACCACGGAGCTGACCCGGTGATAATGTTCCGGGAGATGGGCTTTCCTCAGCAACGTGTAGGCATATACGCAGGGGACCTGTACCAGCAGTACCAGATAGGCGATAGCGATGTACCAACCCAGCAGCCATACCCTTACCTCCACGGCAATGATGGTTACCTGCAAGGCCAGCAACAGCATATTACACAGTCTTTTGGCCGGTAGCACGCCCCAGATGATGGGAATGGTACGGCAACCATCTTTGCTGTCGCCGATCATGTCTTCCAGGTCTTTCACTACTTCCCGTACCATGGAGATGATAAAGGCGAACAACGCATATACGCCGATGATCTGTATCAGTTTACGGCCCGTAGGCGACAGGATGGCTTCAAAGCTTTCGTAGATCTGTTTCTCGTAAAAGCCCACCACTGATACCGACAAGGCGGTCAGCAGAGAGATGACCACATTACCGATCAGCACCTGCCGTTTGAAAGAGGTAGAATAAAACCAGAGCAGCAGGGAGCAGATCACCTGTGTAAAGCCCAGATAAATCTGACCCGTTTTCCAGGCCACCATAAAACCTAGCGACACGCCAGCCATATTAAATATGGTATGCCAGGCCATAGCCCAGCGGCGGCTGATGATTTTGTCCAGCACCATCTTGTCCGGTTTATTGACAATATCGATGTTGATGTCAAAATAGTCATTGATGATATACCCCGCAGCAGCAATCAGTACAGTAGAAAGGCTCAACAGCACGAACTGCACTACCGACAGGGAGGGTTCTTCACCGCTGCTGTGCAACACCGGCTCCACCACGCAATACTGTAACAGGAACTGGGTAAGGGCAATATAAATGAGGTTGGGATATCTCACCAGCTTAAAAAACGCAGCCCAGAGCTTCATAGTGTTCTGTTTATTATTTCGATGCAATGCCTTCGTCCATCAGCCAGTGATTGTTGAGCTTCAGGACTTTTTCTATTACTTCCCGTACACAGCCTTGTCCGCCTGCTACCGGGGATACATACCGGGAGATGCTTTTGATCTCGCTGGCCGCATCAGCAGGACAGGTAGGCAGGGCTACGAGCTGCATCACCTGATAGTCAGGGATGTCATCGCCCATGTACAGAATTTCCTCCCAGGTGAGATCATGCTCAAACACATAATCCCGGAGTTTTTCTTTTTTATCGTGTATGCCGGTATAGATATCGGTGATACCCAGGCCTTGCAGCCTGCTGACCACACTCTCCGATTTTCCGCCGGAGATGATGACCACCCGGTATCCCTTTTTCACGGCCAGTTGTAAGGCGTAACCGTCTTTGATATTCATTTTGCGCGACATCTCCCCGCCGGGCAATAACTGCAGTGTGCCATCCGTCAGTACCCCGTCCACATCCAGTACGAAAGTGGTAATGGGCTTGAATAAAGCTAGTACGTTCATCCAACAAATGTAATTACGAATTACGAATAACGAATTACGAATTTAGAAGCCACTCACGATACATTGCTTTATTTTATTATAAATCAGGGCTGTATAGCAGCCAAAATTCGTAATTCGTAATTCGTAATTCGTAATTCGTAATTCGTAATTATTATTTATGGTGTAACTGGTAGATCGCTTCGCTCATCACATCGTATACCCGTTTCAGCTGTTCGTTGCCGGCCAGCAGGGTACGGTGCAGTTCCATGGTTGTTTCATCGTTGCGAAGCGCCGGACCTGTTTGCACTGTTTCCGGGGCATACCTCTCCAGCCGGTCAAACGTCTCCTTAATAATAGGTTGCAGCAGGGAGAAGTCGAGCTGCTCCCGGTCGCAATACGCTTTCGCTTCCGCAAAAAGGTGGTTGGTGAAGTTATTGCACAGCACTGCGGTGAAGTGGTACTTCAGGCGCTGGTCGGAATCGGCGACGGTGATACGGGAGGCGATACTGCCGGCTACGGCCTGAAGGCGTTTCAGCACATCGTCATTGCCTGCCTCCAACATAATGGGTATGGGCGGGTAATTTTTGAGCTCTTTACGGATAGACTGTAGCGGGTACAGTACCCCGGTGTTGACCGATATCCGGGAGATGGCGCTCAGGGGCACGGCGCCGGCGGTATGGGCCACGATCCGTTTGCCCAGGCGGAGCTGATCATTCAGTTCCGGGATGGCCGCATCGCTGACCGCCAGCAGGTACACGTCTGCCTCCATATTTATATCCATCAGATCTGTGGTGAAAGTGGAGTTCAGCATTTCCGACAGCTCTCGGGCATGTTCAGGATTGCGGCCTACCACCTGCTTGATCTGGTGGCCATGCAGTTTTAACAACTGTCCGAAACAATGGGCCACGTTTCCGGTACCGATGATTACTATATCCATAAACTAAAAATACGAATTACCAACTATGAATGGCCAATTACAACAGACGAATTATGAATTAAGCTGTTCTGACAGGGACGGTTACCAATAACCCTTTCAATCAAATTGAAATATTTAATTATATGAAAAACTTTAAATGGGCAGGTTTCTATATAATAATGGACAACAAAACCGGCCTCATTCATAATTCATGATCCGGAATTCGCCATTGGTAATCTGTAATTCGTAATTTTACCAAGGGGCCTTATTTTTTATTTTGAAGGACCTTTTATATCATTGCAAAATTCTATTAGTATTTATTTTACGATTTTTTACGTATTTAGCAGCATATTAAAGAAGCATACATGGCAAAAAATTTAGTTATAGTAGAGTCCCCGGCAAAGGCCAAGACCATTGAAAAAATTCTGGGCAAGGACTTTGAAGTCAAATCCTGCTTCGGGCACATCCGTGACCTGGAGAAGGACGACATGGGTATAGACATCGAAAATAACTTCAAGCCTAAGTATGTAATACCGGAAGACAAAGAGAAGGTGGTGAAAGATCTCAAGAAGCTGGCGAAGGAAACCGATGAGGTTTGGCTGGCAACGGATGAGGACCGTGAAGGGGAAGCCATTTCATGGCATTTGTGCGAGGTATTGGGCCTCGATCCGAAAGAAACTAAACGTATCGTATTCCACGAGATCACCAAACCGGCCATCGAAAACGCTGTACAGCACCCGCGCAAGCTGGACATGGACCGCGTAAATGCACAACAGGCCCGCCGTATCCTCGACAGGATCGTGGGTTTTGAGCTTTCTCCTGTATTATGGCGCAAAATGAGCATGCGTAACTCCCTTTCTGCCGGCCGTGTGCAGTCTGTAGCGGTACGCCTGATCGTGGAAAGAGAAAGAGAAATCAACGGTTTCACTGCCGTAAGCACTTTCAAGGTAGAGGCATGGTTCACCGGTAAAGACATCAACGGTAAAAACATCTCCTTTAAGGCCGAAGGCCCCAATAAATTTAAAACAGCGGAAGATGCAGAGAAGTTCCTGAAGGAATGTGTCGCTGCGGTCTATTCCGTTAAAGATATACAGGTAAAACCCGGCAAAAAGTCACCTGCCGCCCCCTTCACCACTTCCACCCTGCAACAGGAAGCCAGCCGCAAACTGGGATACAGCGTGTCTAAAACTATGCTGCTGGCCCAGAAGCTGTATGAAGGCGGTTTTATCACCTATATGCGTACTGACTCCGTGAACCTGTCTGACACAGCGGTAACGGAAATCGAAAAAGCGATTAAAACCAGCTTCGGCGATCGCTACCATCAGTTCCGCAAATTCAAAAACAAAAACGAATCCGCTCAGGAAGCGCACGAAGCGATCCGCCCTACCTACATGGAAAACTCCACTGTAGACGACAGCGATACCCGCAAACTGTATGAACTGATCTGGAAACGTACCATCGCCAGCCAGATGGCTGACGCTGAACTGGAAAAAACCATCGCTAAAATCAATATCTCCACCAACAACGAAGAACTGACCGCCAGCGGTGAAGTATTGAAATTTGACGGCTTCCTGAAAGTATATATGGAAAGCCATGACGATGAAGATATCAACGAAGACGATGCACAGGAAGGGTCACTGCCGCCACTGGCCGTGAAACAAACGCTGGACCTCAGAGAAATGAAGGCCACCGAAAGATTCTCCCGCCCTGCGCCACGCTATACAGAGGCCAGCCTCGTAAAAAAACTGGAAGAACTGGGAATCGGCCGCCCGTCTACCTACGCTCCCACCATCACCACCATCCAGAAAAGAGGATATGTGGAAAAAAGAGACAAGGAAGGCATCAAAAGAGAATTCCGCATTCTGGTACTGAAAGCAGATAAAATCAGCCAACAGACCGAAAGTGAAAACACCGGCGCCGAAAAATCCAAACTGTTCCCTACCGACCTCGGCATGATCGTGACCGACTTCCTCAACCAATACTTCAATTCCGTGATGGACTACGGTTTCACCGCTAAAATTGAAGAAGAGTTCGACGAAATCGCCCATGGCAAGAAGGTGTGGAACAAAATGCTGAAAGAGTTTTACAAGCCTTTCCATAAAGATGTGGAAAACACGCTGGAAAACGCTGAACGCGTAAAAGGTGAACGCCAGCTGGGCATCGAAGAATCTACCGGCAAACCCATCGTGGCCCGCATGGGACGCTATGGCCCGATGATCCAGATCGGTAAGGTGGAAGACGAGGAAAAACCCCGCTTCGCCAAACTGAAAGCTACCCAGAGCATCGAAACCATCTCCCTCGAAGAAGCGATGGAGCTGTTCCGTCTGCCCCGCAACCTTGGACAGTTCGAAGATTCAGATGTGATCATCAACATCGGCCGCTTCGGTCCATATGCACAACACGACAAGAAGTTCTACTCCCTCAAAAAGGAAATGGACCCTTACACCGTGGAACTGGACGAAGTAGCGCCGCTCATCGTGGAAAAAAGAGCTGCCAAAGACGAACGGACCATCAAAATATTTGAGAAGGAAAAGATCCAGATACTGAAAGGTCCTTACGGCCCCTACATCAAACAGGGCCTGAAGAACTTCAAGATACCGAAAGAGAAAATTGACACCGCTGCGGACCTGACCGTGGAAGAAGCCAAAGCCATTATCGAAGAGGCCAAAGCCAATCCGCCTAAGAAAAAAGCGCCGCCACGGAAGAAGAAAGCTGAATAACCCGTAACCGGGCATATTACACTGCGTATGCACGAAAACAAGGAAATAAACGCATTGTTCCACCTGCTGGATGATCCGGACCAGGAAGTATTCGACACCGTTGCCAGCAAAATTCTGCTGTACGGCAAGGAGATCATTCCCAATCTGGAGAATTTATGGGAGAATACCGTGGATGAATCCATACAGGAAAGGATAGAGCTGCTGATCCATCGGGTCCATTATCAGGACCTGCAGGCAGCTTTGCGTGCATGGAGTTTATCGGAGCTACAGGACCTCATGCAGGGCGCCATTCTGGTGGCCCGCTACCAGTTCCCCGATCTCGTACCTTCTCAGGTGCTCAACGAAATAGAACGTATTAAACGTAATATCTGGCTGGAGCTGAATAACTACCTGACGCCGCTGGAAAAGATCAATGTGCTCAACAGCATGATCTATAATTACTTCGGACTAAAAGGGGAAGAAGTGTCCTATCAGCGGAAAAATCAGTTTTTCATCAATCAGGTGATAGAATCCAAAAAAGGGAATCCCGTTACCAACGGTATCATCTATCAGAGCCTGTGCGCCATGCTGGACCTGCCGGTATATGCGGTTAATATCCCGCGGCAGTTTATCCTCGCTTATTTTGATACTTTCATCGATTTTGATGAACCTGTAGAGCCGGACGACCAGCGCATCCTGTTCTTCATAGATCCCATCCAGGGCCAGATCTACACCCAACAGGATGTGGATACTTACCTGAAAAGGGTTTCCGTACCATCTGTTCCTTCCTATTTCAAACCTCAGTCCAACAAACGCATCATTCAGTTTCTGCTGGAAGAATTAGCGAAATGTTTCCGGGATGATAAAGACGCTTATCGTCAGGATGAGCTGAGCAACCTGGCATCGCTGCTCGAAGAATAACATCATTTGTTCATTTAGTCATTTTTTTATTTAGCTATTAAGACCGTAGCGATTTAATTAAATGATTAAATAAAAAAATATCCAAATAGAAAAGCCGGTCACATTCGTGACCGGCTTTTCTATTCTTGCAAGAATTGATATTATTAGCAATAATATTCGCTTACTTAGCAGGAGTTGCAGCAGCAGCAGAATCAGCAGCAGGAGCGTGAGCAGCAGCAGAGTCAGCAGCAGGAGCTACTACAGCAGCAGAATCAGCAGCAGGAGCTACAGGAGCAGCGTTCATTGTGTCTACAGTAGTAGCAGTAGAGTCAGCAGCAGGAGTGCTACCACCGTTACAAGCTACGAAGAACATACCAGCTGCGATTGCAAATACAAATACTTTTTTCATTTTCAGTTTGTTTTATTTTTTTAAAACCGCGGCAAAGGTATTGAATAATTTCAGAATACAAAATCTATTCATTCCCTTTTTTTTCGGCTATTTTTTCCGGAAAAAGATCTTCACGGGCACCCCGCTGAAGTTGAAGTTGGTACGGAGCTGGTTTTCCAGATAGTTCCTGTACGGCGTCTTCACATCATCAGGCAGGTTACAGAAGAACGCGAACGCTGGTGTGTGTGTAGGCAGCTGCGTTACATATTTAATACGGATAGGCACCCCTCTTACTACCGGCGGGTGGTACGCTTCAATTGCTTTCAGCATCACCTCATTGAGGCGGGCCGTCTGTACTCTGCGCAGGCGGTTTTCGTATACTTCCAGCGCTGTTTCGATGGCTTTGAAGATACGCTGCTTTTCCACTACGGAAGTGAAGATGATGGGCACATCAGAGAATGGCGCCAGGCGGTTCTTCAGTTCCTTTTCGTAATCGCGTGCCGTGTTGGTGCTTTTTTCCACCAGGTCCCATTTGTTGACCAGCACCACTACGCCTTTACCCTTGCGGGCAGCGAGGCTGAAGATGCTGAGGTCCTGCGCGGTGATACCTTTTTCAGCATCCAGCAGCAGCATGACCACATCGGCCTCATCTACCGCTTTGATGGCGCGGATCACGGAGTAGAACTCCAGATCTTCATTCACCTTCTGTTTGCGGCGGATACCGGCAGTATCGATCAGGATAAAGTCTTTCTGGTACATATTGTACCGGGTATGAATCGTATCGCGGGTAGTGCCGGCGATATCGGAAACGATGTTACGGTCGGCCCCTACGAGCGCGTTGAGCAGGGAAGACTTACCCACATTCGGTTGGCCGATGATGGCGATTTTCGGCACATCAGCTTCCAGGTTCGGGTCGTCCATATCATCGGTGATATGGGACACTACGGCGTCCAGCAGTTCGCCGGTGCCGCTGCCGCTCATGGAAGAGAGGAAATAAGTGTTATCGAAGCCGAGGCTGTAGAATTCGTTCGCTTCCAGCTGACGCTGGGCGTTATCTACTTTATTCACCACCAGGTATACTGGTTTGGAAGTACGGCGCAGCAGGTTGGCCACATCAGTATCGAGGTCGGTGATGCCGGTTGTCACATCGGTCATGAAGATGAGTACGTTAGCCTCATCCATGGCCACTTTCGCCTGTTTGCGGATTTCCCGCTCAAAAACATCATCGCTATTGGTCACAAACCCACCTGTATCGATCACGTTGAAAGATTTGCCGTTCCAGTCGGCGATACCGTACTGACGATCGCGGGTAACACCGCTCTGATCGTCCACGATAGCGCGGCGCTGTTCCAGCAAACGGTTGAACAACGTTGATTTGCCCACATTCGGGCGGCCCACTATAGCTACTGTAAATCCAGCCATTTTAAATTAATTACGAATTACGAATTACGAATTACGAGCTTCATTACGAGTTACAGACGACGAATTACTTCCTAATTCGTAATTCATAATCCGTAATTCGTAATTTAATATCCATATTCTTTCAGGTACAAGTCATTATCCCTCCATTTGCCGCGTACTTTCACAAACAGTTCGAGGAATACTTTGCGTTCGATGAATTTCTCGATGTCCTGTCTGGCCAGGGTGCCCAGCTCACGGATGGATTTGCCTTTCTCTCCGAGGATGATGCCTTTCTGTGTTTCGCGGGTAACGATGATCTCCGCTGTTATTTTCGTCAGTGTTTCCTTTTCCTGGTACTGTGTAACGATCACCGTAGTATGATAAGGGATCTCTTCTTCAAACAGCTGGAAGATTTTCTCCCGGATCATCTCTGCCACGAGAAAACGTGTAGACTTGTCCGTGAGGGTATCGTCCGGATAGAAGGCGTTGCCTTCGGGCAGCAGCGCTACTATTTCCTGCATCAGTTCTTTGATACCTTTCTTCTGTCTGGCAGAGATAGGTACGATCACTTTCGCTTTGCCCCATGCTTTGGCTTTCTCCACGAGGGTGTCCATATCCTCTTTGGAGAGGTTGTCCATTTTGTTGAGGATGAGGATGGCCGGTACTTTGAGCCGCAGGGAGTCGAACAGTTCAAGGTTCTCTTCCAGCGAGTCTTTCGCGTCCATGATCAGCAAAGCTACGTCTGCATCTTCCAGCGCGGATTTCACCGCACCCATCATTTTCTCGTGCAGTTTGTATTTCGGGTCGATGATACCCGGTGTGTCCGAGAATACGATCTGATAACCGGGCTCGGTGATGACACCGGTGATGCGGTGTCTGGTGGTTTGCACTTTAGGGGATATAATAGCGAGCTTTTCGCCGATGATGGCGTTGAGCAAGGTACTTTTCCCCGCGTTGGGCTTACCGAATATGTTTACAAAACCTGCTTTGTGCATGACGATCTAATAAAGGCTGTGCTGCTTTTTCTCTACTCAAACTTACGGAAATAAAAAAAGCCGAATTTCTTCGGCTCTTTTTGGTCTCTTTACCAGCGCTGATGCGCTTTTTTTGTAGCGAGGAGCGGATTCGAACCACTGACCTTCGGGTTATGAGCCCGACGAGCTACCTCTGCTCTACCTCGCAATGAGGGTGCAAAGATAGTATTAATTTCATTCGCACCAAAACTTTTTTCAAAGAAATTGAAAAAGCCAACCATAACTGGTTGGCTTTCATATTGGAATGCATGTTTTTTAGAAGGGCAGGTCATCGGCGGGTTGTTCTTCTACCAGCTCCTGTTCCGGAACGGCAGGGACTTCTACGGGAGCGGGACGGCGTCTTTCATCGTCCTTACGGCTGAGCAGCTGCAGGTGGTATACCCGAAGCCTGACGGCTGCCGCGGGCTGGTCGGCCTTGGTAATGTACCCTTCTACCCTGAAGCCGCCCTCCACATACACCAGTGTTCCCTGATGCAGGTGCGCTGCCATCACTTCGCGGTTCCACAAAGAGCAGTCCACCCAGGTGGTACGTTCTTCCAGTATCCCGTCACGGTTACGGAAACGCTCATTCACGGCCACCGGAAAATTGAGCACTACCTGGCCGTTCACTTCTTTCCTGACAACATCCCGGCCCAGATGACCGATAAACTGAAGTTTCATCATCTCATAAAGATTTAATGGTTAAAAATTAAATACAAGATGATTGAGAGAAGCGTAAAAGGAAATTAAGCATTTTCACGCAAAGAATACGTAAGGGGGCGAAGAAACCAAAGTATTTTTTCTGTCACGCAAAGCGCACCAGGAAAGCAAAGGCACAAAAGATGTTTTTTTGTGCTACCTTTGTGTCTTCGCAAGGATGTCAACCGTTCCTTCGCGATTTATGGGGTGCCTTACTTTTCAGGCTGAGATCACACCCACAGAACCTGGACCAGGTAATGCTGGTTAGGAAATTGAAAAACAGAAAACAGACATACTAGAAATGAAACAGCTGATGTTGCTGGTGCTGCTCTCTATGGCAGGCACTTTACACGCACAATCCCTGGTTACTGGTACCGTTACCAGCAAAACCAACGGTAAGCCGCTGGAAGGCGTTACCATATCTGTGAATCAAACCGGCGCCTTAACAGACCGGCAGGGACACTTCTCTATTCATCTCCCTAAAAAAGGAAATTATACGCTACAGGCCAGCTATATAGGCTATAAATCGTACACCACAACGGTCCAGTCCACCAACAGCACACAGGTGACAGACATCGTGCTCGAAGAAACCGGTCTGCTCGTGAAACCAGTGGAGATCAGCAGTCTCCGCGCCGGTAAAAACGCGCCGTTCGTCAACAGTACGCTCACCGCCGCCGACATCAAAAAAGGCAATCTCGGCCAGGACCTGCCACAGCTGCTCGATCAGCAGCCCGGCGTTGTCACTAACTCAGACGCCGGTGCCGGTATCGGCTATACAGGCATGCGCGTACGCGGCTCCGATATCACCCGCATCAATGTTACGGTCAACGGTATTCCCATCAACGACGCGGAATCACAAGGCACCTTCTTCGTGAACATGCCCGACTTCGCCTCTTCCGTCAGCAGCATCGAACTGCAACGTGGCGTAGGCACGTCCACCAACGGCGCAGCCGCTTTCGGCGCCACGCTCAACCTCAGCACCAACGAATACCGCGAAAAAGCCTACGGTGAAATCAGCAGCAGCTTCGGCTCGTTCAACAGCTGGAAAAACACGGTCAAAGCAGGTTCCGGCCTCATCAACGACCACTTCACCATCGACGCACGCCTCTCTAAAATCAGCTCCGACGGATATATAGACCGCGCTACCTCCGATCTGCGCTCCTTCTATACCTCCGCGGCCTACATCTCTAAAAAAACAGCTGTACGCCTCAACATCTTCTCCGGTAAAGAAAAAACATACCAGGCCTGGAACGGCGTGCCGGAAGCACTGCTGGGCATCGACAGGACTTATAACTCCGCCGGCACAAAGAAGCCCGGCACCCCATACGACAACGAAACTGATAACTACCAACAGGACCACTACCAGCTGTTCCTCAACCAGGAAATCAATTCCAGCCTTAATTTCAACGTAGCCCTCCACCTCACCCGCGGCCGCGGCTACTATGAAAACTATAAAGCCAATAAAGCCCTCGCGGATTATGGTCTGCCTCCGTACGAACACAACGGCGCTATCTTAGATACCACCGACCTCGTGCAACAACTATGGCTCGACAACTACTTCTACGGCAGCGTATTCTCCATAAACCGCACCGGCAACAAATTCAACTGGAGCCTCGGCGGCGGCTGGAACCGCTACACCGGCGACCACTACGGCAAAGTGATCTGGGCGAAAGCCGGTATCGATAAAGACCACGAATACTATCGCTACCCCGCCGACAAAAACGATTTCAACATCTACTGGAAAGGAGAATACAAAATCACCGAAGCGCTGCGTGCATTCGCCGAGCTGCAATACCGCAACATCGCCTATAACATGGACGGCTTCGAAGCCGCCCCTACCTACATGCCACATGTGAAGTACAACTTCTTCAACCCCAAAGTGGGCATATCTTATTATCTCACGCCGCTCAGTCGCGTGTTCGCCTCCATCGCCATCGCGCACAAAGAGCCTAACCGCGTGGACTTCGAATCCAACTACGGCGTAGCCCAGCCCAAACCGGAAATACTCCGCGACGTGGAAGCCGGCTACTCCTGGAGCAACAATACCGTGTCCCTCCAGGCCAACGTGTACTACATGAACTACAAAAACCAGCTGGTGCAAACCGGTATGCTCACCGATGTAGGCGCTTACGTACGCACCAACATCCCTAAAAGCTATCGTGCAGGCGTAGAGGTGAGTGGCAACGTAAAACTGAACGACATCTTCACTGTTGGCGCCAACGCCGCCTTCAGCCAGAATAAAGTACTGGACTACAACGCCGTCTCCTACGATAGCAACTACGTAGCCCATACCCAAACCTACAACAAAACGGATATCTCCTTCTCCCCTTCTTTCGTAGGCGGCTATACGCTGACAGCCCGTCCGCTGAAAGGACTGACGGTCGACCTCATTGGCAAGTATGTGAGCCGTCAGTATATGGACAACACCTCCAGCAAAGTGGCCAGTCTGAACCCATACTATGTGAACAACCTGCGGTTTAACTACGTAGTGCCGCAGCCGTTATTCCGGGAGTTAGGCGTACAGCTGCTGCTGAACAACATCTTTGACGCGAAGTACGAACCGAACGGAAGTACCTATAGCAGCTACGATCTGAAGCAGAACAAAGTGGTGTATGATAATTACTATTATCCTATGGCAGGGTTTAACTTCTTTGTGGGGGTGAATGTAGGGTTTTAACCGGAAGTCTTTATAAAGATAAAAAGCCAGCTTGTAAAACAAGCTGGCTTTTTATTTCCCCATGATGAGTGAAGTATTATTTACTGATAAATTAAACGATCCCTACTTACTTTGAATTTTTGATGATGCATGACATGGTAATTTCCAATGAAAGTGTCAGTTAATACCGTTAGTTGTATCTTTCCTGCCCCCTCTTTAACCATCATCCACTTTGATGACATACCATTTTCAAAAAGAATTTTCACTTTATTTATCCTTTCAAATGACCCGTTGCAATCTCCTATCATCGGCAGACACTTTATTGAGTCACTATTAATTAATACAAACGCGTCTGTCAGCAACTCATTCTTTATATTTTTCACAATAGCCACATTAAAACTATCAGCAAACGTGCCACTCTGGTCATAGCTTATTTTAGCAGGAATATTATCCATCTGAAGCGTACTTTCCAATGTTAATACATCTTTGTAGATACTCCATTTACCTTCACTAACTTTATAGAGCCCGGCAGTATTTAAACTGTAGAAATAACTGCTGTCTTTTTTAAGTATCAGCCAAATAACACCATGACTATCTGTTGCAGAGTAGCCGAATTTAAGTACCACACCATTTCGCTTATCATCCGCGGTAGGGACCACCTTATTCAACATTTGACTACTTCCCCGTATTGATAATGACATTACAATTACGGCTAACACAAGTATTTTCATGTTATACAAACTTTTTAAGTTCTAGATTTCTCCCGTATCCATTGAGGTTTCTTTGACATCCAATTATACAGGAAGGTATGTTTTATAAGGTATTATTTCAGAATCTCTTCTATTGTCTTCTTCATTCTATACGTCCTACCCTCGTTATCTAATAGCCCATGGCCATTACCGCTGATATTGATTACTTTATTATTGCTATATTTTATAAGCAGGATATGTGTTGGATAAAAAATCAGGGCTTCTTGCCTGCAATTATTCAGCTCGCTGATTATGCTCTTAATAGCCCCTTCATCCGAAATATGGTGCTGTTTAACACAACTGCTATCTGCTGTATCGTTATTCGTAATGAACATATCGCTGACATTCTCACTACTAATAATTTCGGTATTATACTTGCAGCTGCTTACAAAGAAGCATATTATCAATAAAGAAACTATCTTATACATAGGTATTAATCAGGCTTAACACGATCAAAATGATACTTAAATGCAACTGTATGCATAGATGAAAAATAATCGTCCAACAGTCTAATCCACCCCTGAGGCTCCTTTGAAAGATCAACGCTGTAAGACGGCGGAGCCAGCGCATTAATGGCGATTTCATGCTGAAGTGGCAACGCATAAGGGTTTACCAGGGTTAAATGTTCTACCGTGGTCAACTTCTTCTTCACACAACGTTTTGTATTGAACACTTCCACCACCGTTTTTCTGACATCATTTTTTTCTGCCACGTTGAACAGTACGATATTATCAGCATTCACAAAATAACACTGACTACCCGAACTCCCGAAGGTTTTAAATTTATTCAATACGCAGGACCGTTGTTTGTCGGGATATATAATCAAATGTCTCCCTGTTGTTTTACCCGCCAGACTGACAACAAGCTGTGTACCATCGTAGTTAACCGATATATTGTCTATGTCTTCTTCTGAGGCCAATGCAAGCTCATATATACACGTCGCTTTCTGTTCTTTGAAAGAATATCTATATAATTTATTATCCCGATAAAAAACGATAAAAAACTGTTCCCACGATTCAATGTGAAGTGGACAACTACCATAACACACGCTTCCCATCAAATCCCAATCCTTCTTCGCAATGGAATCCAGCACCTTGTATTCTCCTGTATTGATATTATAAGAGCGGTAAATCGCCCGCATCTCTTTTTCTTCCTGAAGAATGAGAACAGAATCCTTTATCCAGCTTACTGGCTCAAACAAACTATCTAATTCGCACAAAACTTTCTTTTGAAGAGAATTCATCAATACCTTCTTCCCTTCTTGAGAATTAATCACGATAAATTTTCCACTGGCAGATACAGAAAGAACCCAATCTGCTTTGGCGGTAGTACCAACCAAACCGGAGAGGGCTATAATTATTAATATTCTAAGCATATTCCAATTTTCATGTAGGGATTTTATTATCAGAGGTCACTTATGGCCCTCGTCACCCGCAGGATCATCGCAGACTACATCCAGCGAGACATCAACAGTTTAAAGGTAGCATCAGGATTTAATACGTCGTCCAGCGTAAGCCAGATCGCATACTCCCTCCCTTGTCTATCTTTCAGCCGCTCCCACTTTCCTTTCCGATAAGTGACAGCCATTATTTTATAGCACACTCCTCTTTCACAGGAATGTCGATCGAATTTCTTATTATGTCTGCTCAGCATTTCCGCATCTTCATTAAAAAACAAACTCTCTATGTCCAGAAAATCCAGGTATCCATCATGATTAAAATCTCCGTAGTTAAGCCCGGCAACATCGTCTACGTTGACAAAGGTATAAATGCTGGTATCCGACTTATACATACCTATAACGGGATAGGAATTTGTTCTACAGGCAACGCCATTACAATCATCAGGAGGGCCGGCGCTCAGTGCAACAAATGAAGACTGACCATATACCATCTTTCCTGCTTTCACATAGCGAAACTCCTGCCAGTGAGCGAAAGTATCTGTTGCAAAGAGTTTGGTCCCCAGCATCAGTAAGCTGTACCGTGGCCACCAAAAAGGATTTTCTTTAGTTGCCACGTGTTGATAATATTGCCGTACCAATCCCAAATCGCGGATCCGGTCCCATCTTCCGCCTCCCGGCAGCGGATATATCTTTTCCTTCCTGGCTATCCCCGGTGTTTTTTTAATCACCACTCCCGGCTGTTGGCAAAGGCTATCCAGAAAACGGCTAAACGTCCTGCGATGGGGCGGATCCGGGCGATTAAAGCCGGTGGCCAAAATCCATAATAAACAAATCGTAAGTATTTTCATAACCAGGGAACAATTATCTTTCACCATTCTGTGTTAACGTACCAGTTGCCTTTTATTTTCTTATAATCGCTTCTGTTGTATTCAGGGATGTTCATCACGTTGGAAACTCTTATCAGGTCGGGATGTTCGTGCTTCATCCAAACACGTACGTTGCCTACACTATCCACATCCAGTGCGGATATATGGTACTGCATAAATTTCAATGCCAGTTGCTGTTTCAGGATGCTATCCGGATTACGGGCGTCATCCATCATATGAGTGCTGGTGCCTACAATTTTCCCCAAGGTACTATTAACCCTCACCACATATGGCCCATCCTCCCGTTCATCAAAGACAAACAATATCGATGTGTGTTTATCAGGGTCATAGTCTCTGTTCAGGATATATATATTTTTGAATGGAGAAAAATCCTCGTCTGCATACTTTTCCAGGAAAGTGCTACGGGCATAACGGTAACAGCCGGACACAAGTATCAAGAGTGAAAATATGCCTACTAAACAAACAATTTTCATAGGGGGAAATATTTATTGCTACAAAACACCTACTCTTATACAATCTACTCCATAACTACTATTTTTAAGAAGTGGGTCCACTTTGTCCAGATCAGCCAATCTATCATATTCCTTCAGAAAACCTGCTACCTCTTCCACATTATCCAACAGCCCAAAACTGTTCAGGTCCACCATCTCCAATAGACTCATCTGCCTGTTCTCGAAAATAGCATGCCTTATTAAAGACCATCCTCCAAGAAGGACAACATCATACCCTAACCATCTTATGGTCTGCTGTGTCACCATTCCTGGCCCCTTGATCTGATTTAGTTTATCTGACGCAATCACCAACACTTCATTCTTAAGCGCCACTTCATCGTTCAGCGACAATAACGCTATCGCTTCATCATATTTTTTCAGGACTTTTATACCAGTTAAATCCTGTTCCGAAGCTTTAGGATCGGCATATATACTCAAAAGGTTTTCAGGAATTTCGGCATCGACCCAGCTTAATCTGTCGATACCATGATAATATTTATCTTCTATCCGGAGCAATGAGTTTCTCCCGATCATAACATCGCTACCATCATACATTGGCTTTCTTGCAATAACATAACCGGTAATCATGTATATAAGGCGTTTCGTCTATCATAAACGGGCAGTATCCTTCTCTTGTAACACATATCCTTCAACTTCCTTCGCCAAAACAAAATTCTGGTCATCTTCCGAAATCACCTCCGCTTCTTCAGATGGGTCTAAACACAGGTAAAAGTAATCCTTATGCCTGAAGAACGTATATCTCTCCACATAATAAAAATAGTTCTTCTTACCATGGTAAAAAGAAAACTCCTCAATTTCTTTAAAAGAAATCCGGATCAGGTGATGTTTATCGGCATAAAGCAATTTAAAATACAGATCAATAGCCACTTCCGATTCAGTACAGTTATGGATGTCTATTTTATACATTTCTGCACTAAGCAGATTGACCTTTTCTGAAAAATAATTCATCAGGACTTCGTTCCGGCCTATTAGTTTTTCATAATATTCACCCCGATAAATGGAGACCTGAATGCTGATACCTAACTCCGCTGCCAAACCGATTAGCTCAACCGGCAGGAATATTTGCTGCGAAATCCGTGCTTCTGAGGATTCAATCCCAAAGTCCAGACTGACCTGATCGATTCCTTTGGTTTCTTTGATCAGGGAAAGCTGTTGACGGTGCGTTTGAAAATATGCAACAGTATCCTGTACCTGCGTATTGAAATCGCTAAAGTCTGCCTTACTCGTTTCGATAGTCAGAAAGGAATACGATAGTTTTTCTCCATCCGGTCTTAACGGAGAGCGAGGCTCCCCCTTAGTTCCGGTTTTTACAACCTGCAACGCTGTCGAACTTAAAAAGGAAGAGATTTCGAAGTCCTTTCCTGCTATAGTTAAATTACAAGACATACAACAAAATTATCAGGGAAAACACAGAAGACTGAGGCTATGCTTGAAAATAATAAGTCTTCACCAGCCTCATTACACCGTTCCTCTCCACAAACCTTATTACCCATCCAGAAAGCAAGTATCGTTGGGTAGTGATATTTTCTTTTGGCGTCCCTGTGTCAGCAACGAGGTTTAATTTATCCGTGAAAACGAGGTCTTCTCCAAATATAATGGGCAATTCCCTATCATCAGCAATTTTGACAAATCTATTCGAATTCTGAACAATCCATGTATGTGAACTCGACGTACAGGACGCGCAATATTTGGTGAGCATAATTTCTGTGGTATCGCCCGTGTTGAACCACTGGACATATGGCTTTATCGTATCATTCAGTGGCAGCTTACTAATACATTTATTAATTTCAGCAAGGACCTCCTTGTCAAATCTGTAGTAAATTGGCTTTACCTGCGCATTTAGACCAATGCAGCCAAACAACAGGATAATGGTAGGATATATTAAGCGCATCCCGGTTTTCGATCTGTTGATTATTTTCAAAACATCTCTCGTTATGTCCATAATACTACATTTAGTTGATTGCTCCCTTGCCGATAATTGAGCAGCAGGACCTTCATATCCTAAAATACTTCTCCAGCACGGCTGTATCAACACCACCGATCTCCAACCGGATCGGCTCTTCCGGCAACTCCGGCACATCTTCAAAAGTATACCCTCCTACCGGCTGCAGTTGATACCCATCCTGCAGCTGCACCCGAAAATCAATGCCTATCCACTCAGCGATGTCTCTCTGGCGATCATTATTGAACCGATGTACCAGTGGCTGTATTTCGGCAAAGTAGTTTTCGTTGGGGGTAAACAGGCCATATAACCCACCCATAGACACGTCTCCCGGCAACAATTCAGCCGTACCGATCAACAGGTCGCCTACAAAAACATTGGCTGATATAAAGGTATAGCTATCCATATTCACTAAAAATAAAAAACCCTCTCCGCATATCACGAAGAGGGCCGTTATTTTCCTATCAAGATAATTTAACTCGCCAGCAACTGCGCGATTGCCTTGTCCACGGCTTCAAAAGGAAACCCTTTGATCACGTTGTCCATCTGCGCGGCGATCTCCGCTGTGCACAGGTTACCGATGCTGCCGGCATGGGTATGTTTCACTTCTTTGGAAGGAGCAAAGGTACCGTGCTCGATGTCCATCCCTACTTGTTTGTACGCTTCGCGGAACGGCGTGCCTTGCAGCACCAGGTTATTCACCACTTCCACGCTGAACAGGTATTGGTACTTGTCGTCATCGAGGATGTTCTCTTTGATGCGGATATTCTCCAGCATCAGGCGACTCATATCAATACAGTCACGCAGTGTCTGGAAGGCGGGGAACAGGTTCTCTTTCAGCAGCTGCAGATCGCGGTGGTAACCGGAAGGCAGGTTGGTGATCATCATGGCGATTTCGTTGGGCAATGCCTGCAACTTATTGCCATGAGAGCGGATCAGTTCCCATACGTCCGGGTTCTTTTTATGCGGCATGATACTGGAACCGGTGGTCAGTTCATCCGGAAAACTGATAAAGCCGAAATTCTGGTTCATGAACAAACACGCGTCCATGGCCATTTTGGCGATGGTAGCGGCGATACCGGAAAGCGCAAAGGCTACGATCTTTTCGGTTTTACCACGGCCCATCTGGGCGTATACCACGTTATAATTGAGCGCGTCGAAGCCGAGCAAACGGGTGGTCATCTCACGGTCAAGGGGGAACGAAGAACCGTAACCGGCAGCGGAGCCGAGCGGGTTTTTATTCACCACTTTGTAGGCGCCCTGCAGCATGGTGAGGTCGTCGACCAGGCTCTCTGCATATGCGCCAAACCACAGCCCGAAAGAGGAAGGCATAGCGATCTGCAGGTGGGTATAGCCAGGAATGAGATGATCTTTATATTGCTCGCTTTTCTGTTGCAGCAGGTCGAACAACGCTTTTACGGAAGACACCAGGGTCTCCAACTCATGGCGGAGGAACAACTTCAGGTCCACCAGCACCTGGTCATTACGGGAACGGCCGCTGTGTATCTTCTTGCCTACTTCGCCGAGGCGACGGGTCAGCAATAATTCTACTTGTGAGTGAATATCTTCCACGCCATCTTCCAGCACAAAGTTACCCTCCTGGATAGCCTGATAGATCTTCTTCAGCTCCTGCTTCAGGATGGTCAGCTCACCGGCTTCCAGCAGCCCGATGCTTTGCAGCATGGTGATGTGTGCCATAGAGCCCAGCACATCGAACGGCGCCAGGAAAGCATCCATTTCACGGTCTTTGCCGACGGTGAATTTCTCTACGGCATCCAGTGATGCCTTGTCTTTTTGCCACAGTTTCATAAAAAATATTTTATAGCAAACACTAAAAGCTTAGCGCGCTTTGCTCTCATAAAAATCTTTGCGTGCGCGGGGATTACTGGATCATTTCAAGCGTACGGATATAACTATCGATACCAGCCCTGATTTCTTCCAGGTAGATGAATTCATCTGCCGTATGGGAACGGGCAGAATCACCAGGCCCCATCTTCACGGAGGTCGCTGGTATCAGCGCCTGATCTGACGTGGTGGGTGAGCCATACCATGTTTTTCCCAGCGTGATGCCTGCCTGTACAAACGGATGCTCCATCGGGATGAAGGAAGGCCGCATCCGCATGGAACGGGGCTTCACTTCACATTGCACATTCGCCCGGATGATCTCCAGCAGTTCTTCCAGCGTGTACTGGTCGGTGGCCCGTACGTCCACCACGAAGCTGCAATCTGCCGGCACCACGTTGTGCGCCTTGTTGGAGGTGTTGATAACGGTCACGCTCATTTTCACCGGCCCTAATGTATCGGATACTTTCGGGTAACGGAAATCACGGAACCAGGTAATATCCGGTAACGCTTTGTATAAGGCGTTTTCGCCTTCTTCGCGGGCAGCATGACCAGCCTTGCCATAAGCCGTGCAATCCAGCACCATCAGCCCTTTTTCAGCGATGGCCAGCTGCGTCAGCGTAGGCTCTCCTACTACTGCAAAATCGATGGCAGGCAGTTTGTCGAGGATGCTCTCAATACCGTTAGCGCCGCTGATCTCTTCTTCTGCGGTAGCCGCCAGTACGAAGTTGTAGCCCAGGTCGGTGCGGTGATAGAAATGCAGAAAGGTGGCGATGAGGCTAACGAGGCAGCCGCCGGCATCGTTACTGCCCAGACCAAACAGTTTACCATCTTCCTCGTCCGGACTGAAAGGGTCGCGGGTATACTGCGGATTAGGCTTCACCGTATCATGATGGGAATTGAGCAGGATATTGCGTTTGACAGGGTCAAAATGTTTATTGACAGCCCACACATTGTTGAGGTGCCTTTCGTGTGGTATGTCCATAGCGGTCAGGAAGTCACTGATCACCTGGGCGGTACCATCTTCCTCCCGGCTTAAAGAAGGCGTGGCTATGAGCTGTTTTAACAGCGCCACAGCCACGTCATATAATTTTTCGTTCCACATAGACTAGCATATTAAAGTGCCCGCCACCTGGTCGGTGGTGTTGCTCAGCACATCGTCGGCGTGTCCTATCAGCACTTCCTTCACACCGTTATCGATGGCAGAGAAGGCGTTCTGTAACTTAGGCAGGATGCCGTCTGTCAATACCTTTTCGTCGAGCAGCTGCTGGTAGATTTCTTTGTTGATCAGGTTGATGACTGCATTGTCGTCCTGCGGATCACGCAGCACGCCTTTTTTCTCGAAGCAGTAGATCAGCCTTACCTGGTAGCTGGCAGACAAAGCAATGGCCAGCGAAGCGGCGATAGTGTCTGCATTGGTGTTCAGCATCTGTCCATTACCATCGTGGGTAAGCGGTGCAAACACCGGGGTGAGGCCAGCTTCCAGCAATGCTTTGAGCGCCGTTGCCTGTACCATCTCCGGTTTTACGTCGCCTACAAAACCGTAGTCGATTTCTTTCACCGGTCTTTTGGTAGCAGGAATGATATTGGCATCCGCGCCGGTAAGCCCGATGGCGTTACATTGCGCAGCCTGCAGTTTGGCTACCAGCTGTTTGTTCACCAGCCCGCCATATACCATGGTCACCACGTCGATAGTGGCGGCATCGGTAATGCGGCGGCCATCGACGTATTTGGATTCGATGCCCAGCTGGTCACCGATACGGGTAGCGATTTTACCACCACCGTGTATCAGTATTTTTTTACCGGGTATCGTTGCAAACTTCTCTAAGAAAGCCTGCAACAATACCGGGTTATCGATAACGTTTCCGCCTACTTTGATAATAAACAGATCAATCATGATTATCCTTTCAATATTTCGCTTAATACCGCCTGTGCAGCCCATACCCGGTTGCCCGCTTCCGGGATCACGATGGATTGAGGCCCGTCCAGTACTTCATCTGCAATCACCACATTTCTTCTCACCGGCAGACAGTGCATTACTTTGGCGGTATTGGTATGTTTGAGTTTATCATTGGTCACCATCCAGCTGGGGTCTGTGCAGGTGATCTTACCGTAATCCCTATACGAAGACCAGTTTTTCACATACACAAAGTCAGCGCCTTCCAGTGCTTTGTCCTGATTGTATTCTATGCGGGCGTTGCCGGAGAATTTTTCGTCCAGTTCATACCCTTCGGGATGAGCGATCACAAAATCCACTTCTCCCCAGGCATTCATCCACTGTGCGAAAGAGTTGGGAACAGCCTGTGGCAGCGATTTTACGTGCGGCGCCCAGGTCATCACCACTTTCGGTTTGCGGGGCTGCTGCCAGTTTTCTTTGATGGTGATCACATCGGTCAGGCTCTGCAAAGGATGCAGGGTAGCGCTTTCCAGGCTCACCACCGGAACACCGGCATATTTAATGAACTGGTTGATATATTTCTCGGTATAATCTTCCTCTTTGTTTTTCAACCCCGGAAAGGTGCGGATAGCCAGTATGTCGAAGTATTGCCCCATCACGGCGGCAGCTTCTTTTACGTGTTCGGTGGTATTACCATTCATCACTACACCATCATTCATCTCCAGCGCCCAGCCCTCTTTGTCGATGTTGAACACCACGGCTTCCATACCCAGATTTTTAGCGGCTACCTGTGTACTTAAGCGTGTTCGCAAACTGGGATTCAGGAAAATCATTCCCAAAGTCTTATTTTTTCCCAATTCCTTATCGATGAAAGGATCTTTCTTGTAGTTCATGGCAATGTCCACCAACCGCGGGACACTGGGCACATCTGCTGTTGAAATAAACTGCTTCATTATTGCTATTTGACTTCTTTTCTAAACGCTTCCAAAAACTGATCTGCATGGGCTTTGGTCAATGCCAGGGAAGGCAGCAGCCGTATTACATTAGGCTTGGCTTCTCCGGTAAAGATCTTATGAACACCCAGCAGGTTCTTTCTTACATGGGCCAGTTCTTCCGGCATCTCGATACCGATCATCAGGCCACGACCCCTTACTTCTTTTACCTGGGAGAACTTCCGCAGCTCTTCCATCAGGTATGCCCCTATGCTGGCGGCGTTGTCGATCAGCTTTTCGCTTTCGATCACTTCCAGTACGGCGAGGGCTGCTGCACAGGCCAGGTGGTTACCACCAAAAGTGGTGCCCAGCATACCATGTACTGCTTTAAATTTGGGGGAGATGATAATGCCACCTATCGGGAAACCATTACCCATGCCTTTTGCCATGGAGTAGATGTCGGCGTCCACACCGGCAAAATCGTGAGAGAAGAATTTACCGCTTCTGCCGTAACCACATTGTACGGAGTCGGCGATAAATACGGCATTGTGCGCGTCGCACAGGCTCCGGATCTTCCGCAGGAAAGACTCGCTGGCTACGTTGATGCCACCCACGCCCTGAATACCTTCAATGATAACAGAAGATACTTCATGTTGTTTGAAAGCGGCTTCCAGCGCGGCTTCGTCTTCCCATGGCAGAAACACGATGTTCTCGGTTTCGTTCACTGGCGCTACGATCTTCGGATTATCGGTGGCCGCTACAGCGAGGGAAGTCCTTCCGTGGAAGGCCTTGCGGAAAGCGATCACTTTCTTTTTGCCATTGTAGAAAGAAGCCAGTTTCAGCGCGTTCTCATTAGCTTCGGCGCCGGAGTTGCACAGAAACAGCTGATAGTCTGTTTTGCCGGAAACCTTGCCCAGCAAAGCGGCCAGCTCTTCCTGCAGCGGCATCTTCACGGAATTGGAGTAGAAGCCTACTTTATGCAGCTGGTCGGTCAGTCTTTTTACGTAGTGCGGATGAGTATGTCCAACAGAAATAACGGCATGACCACCGTACAGGTCCAGGTATTCGGTGCCTTTATCGTCCCATACGTTGGAACCGGCAGCTTTATCTATAACGATGTCGTTTACTGGATAAACGTCGAAAAGTTTCATGATGTCAGGTAAAATTGAAAATGATAAAAACGGTTAGAACACGATGGACTTCAGTTTCAGTCCGGCCGTTTCATCCAGCCCGCACATAAGGTTCATGTTCTGTACAGCCTGACCGGAAGCGCCTTTTACCAGGTTATCTTCGATAGCGTGGATGATGAGTTTGTCGCCCACTTTCTCCAATTGCAGCAATACCTTGTTGGTATTTACTACCTGCTTCAGGTCGATCTGTTTTTCGCTCACATGCGTAAAAGGATGACCGGCATAGTAGTTTTTGTACAGCTGCACTGCTTCTTCCAGGGTCACGTCACTCTGCAGGTAAGAGGTTACCCAGATACCTCTGGGGAAATCACCGCGTACCGGCACAAAGTTGACCGCTTCTTCGAAGCCGGGTTGCAACTGTACCAGGCTTCGTCGTATTTCTTTCAGGTGCTGATGGCTCAGCACTTTGTAAGTGGAGATATTGTTAGCCCTCCAGGTAAAGTGGGAAGTAGCCTGCAGGCTCTGTCCGGCGCCGGTAGACCCGGTGATGCCGGTGGTATGTACTTCTTTCAGCAGACCGGCTTTGGCCAGCGGCAGAATGCCCAGCTGGATAGCGGTGGCAAAACAGCCGGGATTGGCCACATTGCTGGCCTGCTGGATCTGTTCCCGCTGCAGCTCCGGCAGCCCGTACACAAATTCCCGTCCTTTAACGCTTTCGCCTAAACGAAAGTCCTGGCTCAGGTCTATTATTTTTACATGGGGAGCAACATCCGTTGCTTCCAGGAATTTTTTGGATTCTCCGTGTCCAAGACACAGGAACATCACGTCAATATCGTTGCTCAGCTCGGCGGTGAAAGACCGTTCTGTTTCGCCCAGCAAGTCGGCATGTACCGCGTACAACGGATTACCTGCATTACTACGGCTATGCACAAACGAAATGGATACGTCCGGATGGTTCAGTAACAACCGGATCATTTCTCCGCCTGTATACCCTGCCCCACCAACAATGCCTGCCCTTACCCTTTTATCATTTGCCATTTTTCGATGCTGATTTTAGAGAGCGTTTTTAACCTGATGCCAGATCATCGTCTGATTACCAAAAATTTTGCTGAAGCCTCTTACATCTTCGCCTGACCAGCCGCTGTTCATTTCGCCATACTTGCCGAATTTGCTGCTCATCAGGTCGTAAGGCGACTGGATACCGGTTACCTGGAAACGGTAAGGCATCAGTGTTACGAACACTTCACCGGAAACATTTTCCTGTGTGTGTTGCAGGAAGGCTTCGATATCGCGCATCACCGGGTCCATGATCTGTCCTTCGTGCATCCAGTTGCCGTAAAACTGTGCCAGCTGGTCTTTCCAGGTCAACTGCCATTTGGTGAGCACATGTTTTTCCAGTGCGTGGTGCGCTTTGATGATCACCATCGGCGCAGCGGCTTCAAAGCCTACACGGCCTTTGATACCAATGATGGTATCGCCTACGTGAATGTCACGGCCGATAGCAAACGGCCCTGCGATCGTTTGCAGATATTGGATAGCTTCAGACGGGTGAGCAAATTTTTGGTCGTTCACACCAACCAGCTCTCCTTTCTCGAAAGTCAGTTTTACTTGTTCTTCACCCTGTTTGGTCAGCTGGGTAGGCCATGCTGATTCCGGCAGCATACCGTTGGAAGTCAGTGTTTCCTTACCGCCTACGGAAGTGCCCCACATACCTTTATTAATAGAGTACATGGCTTTCTCGAAATTCACGTTCACGCCTTTGGACTGCAGGTAGGAAATTTCTTCTTCACGGCTCAGCTTCATATCACGGATGGGCGTGATGATCTCCACACCAGGGATCATGATGTGAAACACCATGTCAAAACGCACCTGGTCGTTGCCGGCGCCGGTGCTGCCATGCGCTACGGCATCAGCACCCACTTCTTTCACATACTCCGCGATGGCCAGTGCCTGACTCATACGCTCTGCGCTCACACTCAGCGGATAGGTATTATTTTTCAGTACGTTACCGAAAATCAGGTATTTAATAACGCCGTCGTAGTAGGAACGGACCGCATTAACAGTCTTGTGACTTTTAACGCCCAGGTTATAAGCGCGTTTCTCAATTTCCTGCAGCTCTTCCTCAGAGAATCCACCGGTGTTGACGATTACGGAATGCACCTCATATCCTTTTTCTTCGGTCAGATATTTAACGCAATAGGAAGTATCAAGTCCTCCGCTAAATCCCAGTACTACTTTTTTCATTTTTACGACATCATTTATATTTTCAGAACTATATTTTCAGACGGTGTGTGGCAGACTTCAGAACAGGAAAAATTTTTTCCTGGTGCCGGTAGCGCCACCTTCTTTTTTGCTGTTGAGCAAAACAAATCTTTTAAATCTTAACCAACGCTCGTAGAGCTTTATGTTTCCTTTAAATCTCCGACGTCTTTTCTCGTGGTGGATCTGGCCGGCAGCAGTCACAGACAGCTGGTTGACAGGCTGTGCAGCGGTAGCTGCCGCTTCCTGTTTGGCTTTGGCATCAGCCATCGCCCGCTCTTCTGCTTCTTTCAGCTTTTCAGCCGGATCATACAGCATTGCGGTGCACAGGCAGTTCTTCCGCTGTTTGCTGGTGAGGATATCAAAGTTCACACAGCTACGGCAGCCTTTCCAGAATTCCTCGTCGTCAGTCAGTTCGGAATAGGTAACGGGCTCATAACCCAGCTCAGAGTTGATCTTCATTACAGCAAGACCGGTAGTGAGGCCAAAGATTTTGGACTCGGGGTACATTTCTCTTGACAGTTCAAAGATTTTGTGTTTGATGGACTTAGCCACGCCATGCCCACGGAAGGCGGGATTCACGATCAGCCCGGAATTGGCAACAAATTTTCCATGACCCCAGGCCTCTATATAACAAAAGCCTACCCAGTCGCCCGTTTCGGTTAACGCAATAACAGCCTTTCCCTCCTGCATTTTAAGCTCCACATAAGCCGGTGAACGTTTCGCAATACCGGTCCCACGCGCTTTTGCAGACGCCTCCATCTCATCAGTGATGGTTTTTGAATAGTGTATATCGTCAGGTGTGGCTACCCTAACGATGATATGCTGATTTTCCAACTTTTAAAATTGAAATCGTGAATCAATAAATAGATTGAAGTCTTCCATTACGGAACATTCACCGGACATGGGGATATCCGGCGCGATAGCGGTTGTATGACAAGCGCTATCAAATCCTGGGTCGTCGGGAAAGGAATCTAAAGACATTGAACCCAACAGAATATACCCCTTTATTTAAAGCGGGATGATATGCAGAGATGTTGGTATGAGTTGCGGTTTTTTCCAACTTCAGTTCAGCGTTAAATTGTTATAAATATTGTCTTTAGTTTAGATTAACCGCAAAGTTATAATAATATCTTTTTAATCAATCGAATTTTTTTTGGGGAATGCCGATTTTTTTCAAACCGTTAACAAAAAGACGGCTGTGCCCAACTCGTCAGGACCCAGCCGTCTTATACTTTAATTATTTATATACTATTTAGTAATAATCCCCAATTCGGCCACACTGGCCTGATTATCTTTTTCGGTGGCGGGTGCGGTGGCCACCAAACGGATAAATCTGGCTTTCACCGGCGCAAAATTAATGGTCTGCTGTACCGGGTTATTTTTGATGTTGGCGAAGCTGCCGGCAGCTGCCGGTTGCCCCCAGCTCTTACCGTCGGCGCTGGTGTAGAAGGCGTAACCATAAATCACTCCACTGATGTGCTCATTGGTGGTGGGCGTGTAGGTAAACCCTTTCAGTGTCAACGTTTCACCCAGATCTACTTCCAGCTGATGTGGGTATTGTGTCGTTTTTTTGTCAGATGCCCACACGGTAGCAGGATTGCCGTCGATGGCCTTAGCCGCGTCCGCAGTAGCAGGGGCCACTACCTTCCATTTGGCAGGCGCCACATCGAAAATAGCTTTTACTTCCGGGCTGGCAGCGTTCGTTTTGCGCAGGAATGCCCTGGCTTTTACCTCGCCGCCCTGTGGCAGGCTGATAACCGTTTTCGGCGTATACAGCGGAGAGCGGAGCGTCGGTGTAGCGCCATCGGTGGTGTAATGTATTTCCGGATCGGCAGAAGCGGCGGTAATAGTCACCTTGCCGTCTTTAGCCCGACGGATCTCCGGCGTGGCCAGCATGCCCGGCGCTTCATACAGCTGCACTTCACTGATCACCGGCGCCGCCTTGGCGTCTAATATATTAATATATACTTCCGTAGTGGTGTAGTCAGGCAGGCGCAGGATGCGCTTGTGCCCGATAGTGGTTTCCCGGGCGATCTCCTTCTTCACGCCTTTGTCCAGGATCTCCACGCTGAAAGCGCTCACCCGCTGCCCCAACGCGATATACTCCTGCAACACCACCCGGTTGAAAGTCACGGGCTGCTTAAATGTCAACTTCACCGTTGTTTTAGTAACGTTGTCCGGCGTAGCCCAATAGGTAGCATTCGTGCCATCTGTGAGATGAGATACTTTTACTTCCGGATTATCTTTACGTGTATCCGTTGCCGTTACTACCGCATTTTTCGCGAGGTTGTTTTTGAAGGTGGCATCCAGTACACGACGCAGCTCCATCAAACGGGTGGAATCATTTGGATGGATCAATCCTTCCCGGTCGATAGGCACATTCAAAATCAGGTTGCCATTGCGGCCTACAGAGCCGTAATAAATATCGAGGAGCGTATTTACAGACTTCACCTTATCGTCTGTATCGGGGCTGTAAAACCATCCCGGACGGATAGACACGTCGCATTCTGCCGGTATCCATTTCTCCCCGTCTTCGTTGCCTTCGTTGAGCGACTTGGTGGGAGGACCGCCAGCGCCGGGTGAAAATCCTTTTACATTCAGCGTGCTCCAGTTGGTGGTGCCGGCGATGCCGTTTTCATTGCCTACCCAGCGGCAGCCCGGTCCTACGTCGCTGAAGATAACGGCGTTGGGCTGGTGTTTGTACACTACTTTATGGAACAGGTCCCAGTCATAAGGTTGTTTCACATTACCACCATTGGCGCCGTCGAACCACTGCTCAAATACAGGGCCGTAGCCGGAAAGCACTTCTTCCAAAGTATTGGCAAATACCTGGTTATAAGTGGCGGTACCATACTCAGGATGGTTACGGTCCCATGGCGACAGGTACACGCCGAACTTCAGGCCATATTCCTTACAGGCGGCTGACAGTTCTGCCAGTACATCCCCTTTGCCATTTTTCCACGCGCTCTCGCGAACAGTATGGGTACTGTATTTAGAAGGCCACAAACAAAAACCGTCATGGTGTTTGGCCGTGATCACAATACCTTTCATACCGGCCTCTTTGGCGGTACGCGCCCACTGACGGGCATCGAGACGGGTAGGGTTAAACACTTTCGGATCCTCATCACCATGTCCCCACTCTTTGTTGGTAAAGGTGTTGGGCCCGAAGTGGATGAACATGTAATACTCCATGTCATTCCAGGCTACCTGCGCCTGGGACGGCAGCGCGCCATAAGGCTGGATCTTCTGCGCCGAGGCCATGCCACAGGCAAACAAGCCGGCTAATAATAAATTGGTCTTTTTCATTTCACTGGATAAATTACGGATTACAGGTCAGCGCCAAAATCTTTTCCCTACTTCATGCTGAGCGAAGATAATCCGCATCCTTTATCGGAGATGATCGGGTATTCTCTATTCATAATTCAATATTAACCAACAATCGGTTGCGTTTTTCGCCGTTTATCACAAAAATGTAATAAAAAACCTACCCGGGTTGGTTTACACGGGGCAAATTTTATAAATTTAGTCCCTTCACAACGTATCATTATACGATATTAAAAACTGAACAATGAATAAACAACCACTGCATCGCAGAAGTTTTCTCAAAAACACGGCGGCCGCAGGTATAGGACTCTCTATGCTCGGCTCCTCTGCAAAACTGTTTGCCAATGAAAAGAAACCCAAGGTAAGAATTGGTCTGATCGGCGTAGGCGCCCGCGGCCTGAGTCATCTCAGCCTCTGCCTGCATCGCGAAGACGTAGACGTAATAGCTTTTGCGGACCCCGACACTGCTTACACCGTTCCGAAAGCGAGAGATATGATCACCAAGGTATACGGCGGCAAAAGAAAAGTGGCTGAATACACCAACGGTCCGGAAGATTACCATAACCTGCTGAAAAGAGATGACATCGATGCGGTGATCATCGCTACCCCCTGGGAATGGCACTCCATCATGGCCATTGCTGCGATGAAAGCCGGCAAAACCCCTGCGGTGGAAGTTTGCGGCGCCTCCGATATCCAGGAATGCTGGGAACTGGTGAACACCAGCGAAAACACCGGCGTGCAGGTTTTCGGTATGGAAAACGTATGCTACCGCAGAGACGTCATGGCGGTACTGAACATGGCGCGTCAGGGCCTGTTTGGCGAAATCACCCACCTGCAGGGCGGCTACCAGCACGATCTCCGCGGGGTGAAATTCAACAACGGCAAACAATACTACGGCGGTGGCGTGGAATTCGGTGAAAACGCGCTGTCTGAAGCAAAATGGAGAACGAACCACTCCGTTCACCGCAACGCTGACCTGTACCCTTCTCACGGTCTCGGTCCTATCGGTAACGTGATCAACATGAACCGCGGCAACCGCCTCATGACCATCACTTCCGTGGCTACCAAATCCCGCGGCCTCCACAAATACATCGTGGACAACAGCAGCGAAAGCCATCCGAACGCAAAAGTGAAATTCAAACTCGGTGATATCGTTTCTTCCCTGATGACGACCAGCAACGGTGAAACCATCATGCTGTCGCACGATACCAACTCCCCTCGCCCTTACTCCCTCAACTTCCGCGTTCAGGGTACCAACGGCCTGTGGATGGATGATCAGGACTCCATATATATCGAAAAGAAAAGCCCATACGATGAGTGGGAAAAAACCGGTAAACCGGAAGATGCCAACAGCTACTTCGGTAAGTACGACCACCCGCTGTGGAAACGTTACGCCAGCGACGCTAAAGGCGCAGGCCACGGCGGTATGGACTGGTACGTGCTCAACTCCTTCGTGGAAAGCATCAAACGCGGCGCTCCTTATCAGCTCGACGTATACGATATGGCTACCTGGTACGCCATCACTCCGCTCAGCGAACAATCTATTCTCGAAGGCGGCAGCGTGCAGTACATCCCCGACTTCACCCGCGGTCGCTGGATGAACAGAAAACCGATCTTCGCACTGGACGATCAGTACTAGTGATGAACATAAAAAAGAATCGCCCACTGACAGTAGTCAATGGGCGATTTTCTTTTTAATACAATATGAACAATAACCTTCGGTTATCCATCTTTATACGCGCGCATCAGACGCGCTGGCCGCAACTTTCTCCACCGTAGTGCCATTCTCTATCGTTGTCACATAAATCTCCGGTGTTTTGCCAAATTGTTGCTGATAACGTGCCGTCACAAAATCACGGAAAGCATCTACCTTGTCCTGTTTTACCAGGTTGATAGTACAACCGCCGAAACCACCACCCATCACACGGGCGCCGGTCACTTCCGGTCGCTCCTTAGCAAGAGATACCAGGAAATCCAGTTCAGGGCAACTAACTTCGTAAAGCACACTCAATCCTTCGTGGGTAGCATACATCAGTTGACCGAAAGTCTGCAGGTCTCCCTTTTTCAACAGCGCTGTAGCGTCCTGTACACGCTGAATTTCTTCGATCACATATTTACAGCGGTCATATACTTTGGCAGGCAGCTGTGCTTTTACGGCTTCCAGCATAGGCAGGGTGGCGTCGCGGAGCGACTTTACTTCCGGATGCTGCGCCTGGATGGTTTTCACACCTTCCTCGCATTGCTGGCGGCGCACGTTGTATTCTGATGAAGCGAGAGAGTGATGCACCATGGAATTACACAGTACAATACGGTATTCCGGGAAATCGAACGGGAAGTATTCGTATTCCAGGCTGCGACAGTCCAGTCGTACCACCTGGTCTTTTTTACCATGCAGGTTGGCAAACTGGTCCATGATACCACATTTCACGCCGGGGAACGAATGTTCTGCCCGCTGGCCCAGCAAAGCCATGTCCATGCGGCTCATGCCGTATTGGAAAATTTCGTCGAGTGCCGCTACCAGTCCACCTTCCACTGCTGCGGAAGAAGACATGCCGGCACCGACAGGAATATCACCGGCAATCACACAGTCGAACCCTTCCACCGGATAATTGCCTTGTTGCAGCTGATACACCACGCCCATGAGATAGTTGATCCATCCGGGAGTAGGCACCACATTGTCGAGATCGAATGAAACCGTTTCATGCGTAAAAACCGCGTGGGCGTTACATTTGCGGGTACCGTTCAGCGCTACCGCATATACAATCTTTTTATCGATGGCGGCGGGCAACACAAAGCCGTCGTTATAGTCGGTGTGTTCGCCGATGAGGTTAATTCTTCCCGGGGAAACTACGATCAGCGGCTCTTTTCCGAATAACTGGATGAATTTCTCCCTTGTTTGCTGTATCATCAGAAAATTATTAAACGTAAATTTTACGCCTAAAAATATAAAAAAAACAATAAAAGAGAAGGATGTTCTGCGGAAGATGAAAAGATTTTTGTCGAAAAGGTGGTTAGCCGCTCCCTCATTACATTGTGCAAACGTAGTCGCCACTATACCAACCTATCATCATGCCCTGGGCATCAATACAGCCTCGTAACCCTGGGGGTTAAAGGACAACAGCAGCGGCCTGCATAGACCGCTGCTGTTATATATCATTTACTATCCCTGGAATAGCCCCCGGGTGTTGTTATTTTTCAGGTTGATGCAGGACTTATTTTCTGCCGATCTTGTCTCCTACCAGTGAGTAGAACAGGATGTAGAGATAACAGGGCACCATGCAATACAGGAACGCATGTCTGAAGTCGATGCTGCTGCTGTACAGGAAGCTGAACATGCTGTGCTGATCGAACATACCACTGTAGATCTGTGGGATGACGCCACCGCCGGCGATACCCATCACGAGGAGGGCGGAACCGATTTTGGTGAAGCGGCCCAGGCCGTCGATAGCCATCGGGAAGATAGCAGGCCACATCAGTGCGTTGGCCAGACCCAGCAACGCGATGAAAGTCACCGCAGAGAAGCCGGTGTTCAGGTAAGCGCCGATGGTGAAGAATACGCCCAGTACAGCGGAGATCTGGAGACCTTTTTTACCGGTGAGGTATTTCGGAATGGTAGCGATACCAATCACATAACCTGCCAGCATGGCCACCAGGGTGAAAGTGGTGAAGTAGCGGGTGTCTGCGATGCTCATGCCCAGTGCTTTACCATACTGACCGATCACGTCGCCGGCCATTACTTCCACGCCTACATACATGAAAATACAGATCACGCCCAGCACCAGTTGCGGGAATTGGAACACGCTGGTTTTTCCGTTAGTGGAAGCCGCAGTGGTCGCGTCTTCTGCGTCGGTGTCGATTTCCGGCAGGGAGGAACGTTTCAGCAGGAAAGCGAGGATGGTGAGTACAATGGCGATCGCCACGTAAGGGCTGATCACACGGGAAGCCAGGCTGTCGAGCAGCGCTGATTTCTGTACAGGATCTACTGCCGCAGCGATGTCTGCCTCCAGTTTCTCTGCACCTTTCAGGATGATAGAGCCGAGGATGAGCGGAGCCAGCGCGCCGGCAGTTTTGTTACAGATGCCCAAAATAGAAATACGTTTGGCAGCGCTTTCCTTGGGACCAATAATACTGGCGTACGGGTTAGAAGCTGTTTGCAGCAATGCCAGTCCCGCCCCCTGAATAAACAGGCCGGTGAGGAACATACCAAAGCTACGGGCGTTAGCCGCAGGGATGAATACCAGCGAACCGATCGCGATGATCAGCAGCCCTAACGCCATACCATTTTTAAACCCTGTTTTGTTCAGGATAAAAGAGGAAGGGATCGATAAAAAGAAATAAGCCATGAAAAAGGCCATTGTTACCAGCAGCGCCTGCGACACGTTCAGTTCACACACAATCTGGAAAAACTGGATCAGCGTTCCATTAAGCCAGGTAACAAAGCCGAACACGAAAAACAAAATACAGATGATCGCCATCGCCTGGCCGTACCCCGCCTGTTTGGGTATATTCATTGTTGCTGTTTGGTTGGACATAGCTGTCTGTTTGATTTTTAGATAAACGCGAACATAGTGAAACTCCGTTATATTTTATGCTATAATTCATAAATATATTAGCTAAAACGTTTTACTATCGAAAAAAAATGCAACGGTTTATTCGGTTTTTTAGAAATTCCTTAAAAAAATATTATACATTTATCCGGCAAAATTTCATTGTAACTTAACACGTTTATGGCTCAGCAAACAAAGCAAGGCGCACAAAGTACACACCCGTCGTTTTTTGTGCTTATACTGGTGTTCTTTTTCTGGGGTTTCCTGGCTGCATCCAACAGTATATTTATCCCTTTCTGTAAATCTCACTTCAACCTTACCCAACTTGAGTCTCAGCTGATTGACTTCTCCTTTTACAGTGCCTACTTTATCGGCTCCCTCATCCTGTATCTGGCATCTGCAGCAAGAAAAGTAGATATCCTCAATAAAATAGGATATAAGAAGGGTATTATTTACGGTTTATTAATTTCTGTACTGGGGTCCGCAATTATGATCCCTTGTGTCAACAAAGAAAAGATCGTTCCTATTCAGGAAACCCTGAGCGACATCAGCAGTTTCCAGGTAGAGCAGCAACTGCAAACGTCTGACCGTCAGGTGAAAATCCGTCGTGAGAAAGAAAAAGACACGTATGCTTTGCTGATCTCCGGTAATGAGGGCGCTGACAAATACATCAACAACCCACACCTCCTGGCAGCCATACCGCAGGGATTCACCAAAGACGAAGAACATCATCAATATGCTGGTATCTTCAACAAATCCAGCCTGGAGAAAGTGATCAACACCCTCTCTGCTGACCACCAGCAAACAGTGACCTTCGGTTACTTTGCCCTGATCCTGATGGCCCTCTTTATTGTGGCGCTCGGTTTCTCGCTGCAACAAACAGCGGCCAATCCATTTGCCATCCTGCTGGGCGACCCTGCCAAAGGCTCCCACCGTCTCAACCTCGCCGGCGGTATCAACTCCTTCGGTACTACCATCGGCCCCATCATCGTGAGCATGCTGCTGTTTGGTAACATCAAAGGCGGCGACGTGAGCACCGACATCAGCAAAATCAACACGCTCTATATCCTGCTCATCGTACTGTTCCTCGTGGCCGCAGCTATCTTCGCCTTCGTGAAAATGCCGGAAAGCCAGGACCAGGATGAAGCATTCGAAACATCTCCGAAAGCAACCAAATCCATCATAGGCATCACCCTCATGTTTATCCTGATCCTCCTCGGACTGGTACTGAAATATGAACTGCCTTTCTTCGTTGCCGGTATCGTAGGTATCATCGGCATCCTCTTCTTTGCTAAAATGTCATCTGCCGGTGGCAGCGAAGGATGGGGCGCCATGAAATATCCGCAGCTCACCCTCGGTATGCTGGCCATCTTCATCTATGTAGGTGTGGAAGTAACCATCGCCAGCAACCTCGGCGCCCTGCTGAAACATCCGGGTTTCCTCACACCGAAAGGACTGGCGGAATCTGAGCTGGACCCGTACGTGTCGCTCTTCTGGGGCAGTATGATGATCGGCCGCTGGACCGGCGCCATCAGCGTATTCAACGTATCTAAAACTACCCGTAAAATTCTGTGCGTGATCGTACCTTTCGTGGCCTATGGCGTTATCCTCGGTGCCAACGTGATCAAAGGCAACGATGTCAGCGCACTGTATCCTTATGCTATCTGCATCGTTATCCAGATCATCGGTTTCTTCGCCGGTCAGGATAAACCCGCTAAAACCCTCATGGTATTTGGCCTGTTGGGGGTAGGTACCGTACTGGTAGGCCTGTTCACCAGCGGTGCGCTCGCCACTTTCGCGTTCATCAGCGGCGGCCTGTTCTGCTCCGTGATGTGGCCCAGCATCTTCGCCCTCTCTATCGGCGGCCTGGGTAAATACACCGGTCAGGGCTCTGCTTTCCTGATCATGATGATCCTCGGCGGCTCTCTCGTACCTCCGGTACAGGGCGGCCTGGCAGACATCCCAAGCATCGGCATCCACGCCTCTTATGTTATTCCGGCGCTGTGCTTCGCTTATCTTGCATTTTTTGCATTCAGAGTTAAAAACATATTAAAATCTCAAGGAATCGATTATGAGTCAGCAACTAGTGGTGGGCATTGATATCGGAGGGACTAATACCAAATTCGGCATTGTAGATCGCAGAGGTAATATTTTGTGTGATGGTCGTATGTTAACGAATAAACATGAAGACGTAAACTGCTTTCTGGATGAACTTCACCAACAGCTGTCTACATTGATAGCAGCGGTAGGAGGGATCGAAAATATCAAAGGTATCGGCGTTGGTGCACCCAACGGCAACTATTACAACGGTAATATTGAATATGCTCCGAATCTGCGCTGGAAAGGCGTAGTTCCCTTAGCCAGCCTGCTCGAGAAAAAATTCGGGCTCCCGGCTGTATTAACTAATGATGCCAACGCAGCCGCACTGGGTGAACTGATCTACGGTGCTGCCCGCGGTATGAAAGACTTTATCGTGATCACCCTCGGCACCGGCGTAGGCAGCGGTATTGTGGCCAACGGCCAGCTGATATATGGTCATGATGGTTTTGCAGGTGAACTGGGTCATATTATCGTGATCCCTGGTGGCCGCTACCACCCTGGTACCGGCGCCTATGGCTCCCTCGAAGCCTACGCTTCTGCCACGGGCGTTACCAACACCGCGATCGAATTCCTCGCCACCCGTCCGGATGTGCCCAGCATCATGCGCGAGCACACCAAAGAGGAAATCAATTCCAAACTGATCTACGAAGCTGCCATGAAAGGCGATCCGCTGGCCATGGAAGTATACGAGTTCACCGGCCAGATACTGGGCGCTGCCCTGGCCAACTTCGTGATGTTCTCCAGCCCTGAAGCCATCATCCTCTTTGGTGGCCTCACACAGGCAGGCGATGTGATCATGAAACCGGTAAGAGAGCACATGGAAAAAAATCTGCTGCCCATCTTCCAGAATAAAGTTAAATTGCTGTTCTCTGAACTGAAGGAAAGCGACGCCGCCATCCTCGGTGCCAGCGCCCTGGCCTGGGAAATGAAAGACTAGCCCACGGCTACCTGACAGCTAATAAAAATAATATGAAAAATAGAAGAAGTTTTCTGAAAACAGCGGCCCTTGGTGCCGCTGTTTTCTCTTTAGACAGTGTAACATCCACGGCTGCACGCGCACAAGCCAAAGCACCCGTAAAAGGAAAACCCATCGTGATCTCCACCTGGGATTTCGGCCGTGCCGCCAATGAAGCCGCATGGGAAATACTCAAAAAAGGCGGTCGCGCCCTCGATGCAGTGGAAGCCGGCGTACGCGTCCCTGAAGCCGACCCCAATAACCACACCGTAGGCTATTCCGGTTATCCGGACCGCGACGGCCGCGTAACCCTCGATGCCTGCATCATGGACGAACACGGCAACTGCGGCTCTGTGGCAGCACTCGAGCATGTTACCCACGCCATCTCCGTGGCACGCCTCGTGATGGAGAAAACACCGCACGTCATGCTGGTAGGCGACGGCGCCCTGCAATTCGCGCTGGCCAACGGTTTCAAAAAAGAAAACCTGCTCACCCCCGAGGCAGAGAAAGCATGGAAAGAATGGCTCAAAACATCTGAATATAAACCGGTCATCAACATAGAAAACAAATCGTACACACCCACCAACGGTGCCACTGCCTTCAACCCGCTGATGCTGCCAGGCAATGTGTATAACCACGATACCATCGGTATGGTGGCCATGGACGCGGAAGGTAACCTCTCCGGCGCCTGCACCACCAGCGGTATGGCCTTCAAACTCCACGGCCGCGTGGGAGACTCCCCCATCATCGGCGCAGGACTATATGTGGACAACGAAATAGGCGCCGCTACCAGCACCGGCGTCGGCGAAGAAGTCATCAAAATCGTCGGCAGCCACCTCGTCGTGGAACTGATGCGCCAGGGATACCCCCCGGAAAAAGCCTGCAAAGAAGCGGTAGAACGCATCGTGAAAAGAAGCCCTTCCAAAGCGAAAGAAATACAGGTAGGCTTCCTCGCCCTCAATAAAAAAGGACAATACGGCGCTTACTGCCTCCAGAAAGGATTCAGCTACGCTGTCCTCAACAAAGAGGTGAACAACACGCTGATAGACGGGAAACACTATTTCTAATTTTGCCATTGGGTTATTTGGTTATTTTGATATTTGAAGGACGCTGAGCTCTTTTAAATAATCAAATAACCAAATAATCAAATATCCAAATGCTTATGTCTTTTGTCCTCGAAATATGCGCTGCCTCTGTAGCTTCCTGCATCGCAGCCGAAGAAGGCGGCGCCAATCGCATAGAACTGTGCGATAACCTGCTGGAAGGCGGTACCACCCCCAGCTACGCCACCATCGCTGTAGCACGCGAAAAAGTAAAAATAGATCTCTATCCCATCATACGCCCCAGAGGCGGCGACTTCCTCTATTCCGACCTGGAATTTGAAGTGATGAAAAAAGATGTCGCTATTTGCAAACAACTCGGCTGCAATGGCGTGGTAATCGGTATCCTCACACCAGACGGACGGGTAGACAAACCCCGCTGCAAAGAACTGGTAGACCTGGCATGGCCGATGGGCGTTACTTTCCACCGCGCATTCGATATGACCGACAACCCGTTCGAAGCACTGGAAGCGATCATTGAAATCGGCTGTGAACGCATTCTCACTTCCGGCGCCCGTAATACCGCCGTGGAAGGCGCTTCCCTGCTGAAAGACCTGGTGGAACGTGCCAACGACCGCGTCGCTATCATGGCCGGTTCCGGCGTCAGGGCGCATAATATCGCGGAGCTCATCAACACCACCGGCGTCACAGAATACCACACCACCGCCAAAGCCTATGAAGAAAGCGGCATGGTATACCGCAATCCCAATGTAAGCATGGGCGGCATCCCCGGCGTGCCGGAATACGGCATCTCCCAAACCCAACGCCAGGAAGTATTATTAATTCGTGAAAGAGGGGAAAAAGCCTTGCAGGAGAGCAATCAGTAGGCTATCTTAGCAGAGAACAAACCTATTATGCTGCACGGCCCCTATACGGCCGTGCAAGCCTTTTAAAAGTGAACAACGAAATGAAAAAACTGATCATTGCAACCGGACTGTTGCTGGGCGGTCTATTCGCGCAGGCACAGGTCAAAGGCGTAAAACATGTCATCCTGATAGGCATGGACGGCTTTGGCGCTTATTGTTTTCCGAAGGTGGACAATCCCAACATGAAACAGCTGATGAAAGAAGGCGCCTGGACACTGCAGGCACGCAGCGTACTGCCTTCCTCCTCCGCTGTCAACTGGGCTTCCATGGTGATGGGCGCAGGCCCTGAAGTGCACGGCTATACGGAATGGGACAGCCGTAAGCCCGAACTGCCGTCCCGTACACTCGATCAATACGGCATGTTCCCTTCTATCTACACCATCCTGCGCGAACAAAAGCCCAACGCGGAAATCGGCGTGATCTACAGCTGGGAAGGTATCGGATACCTCTTCCCCAAAGCAGCGGTCAACAAAGACCTCGGCACCAAAGACAATGACAGTCTGGCTACTGAAGCATCTGTAGCGTACATCAAAGAGAAAAAACCAGACTTCCTTTTTATACATTTCGACCAGCCCGACGGTGTTGGGCACAATATTGGTCACAATATCCAGCCTTACTTCGATCAGGTGAAAAAGAATGACGAGCTGCTGGGCAAAATTCTGCAAGCCGTCAAAGATGCCGGCATATGGGATAACACCATTATCCTCCTCACCGCCGATCATGGCGGTATCAAAAAAGGCCACGGCGGCAAAACCATGGAAGAAATGCAGATTCCATGGATTATCCGCGGCCCGGGCGTGAAGGCAAACAAAGAGCTAAGCACCAGTGTTGTTACGTACGATACCGCCGCCACCCTCGCCTGGATCTTTGGCCTGAAAACACCACAGGTATGGACCGGAAGACCTGTGAAAGAGGCTTTTAAGTAATGGGGTTATTTTGAAATTTGGCTATTGGAAAGTATGCAAGACTCCTTATACCAATGATCAAATAACCAAATTTGAAAATATCTAAATCTAAGTGTTATGAAAAGATTGCTGCTCGTCACCGTCGTTTGTCTGACAGGATTATCACTCACAGCCCAGGTGCAAAAGGTGAAAGTACTGACCTACAACATCCATCACGGCGAAAACATGAAAGGCCTGCTGGACCTTCAGGGGATCGCCAACGTGATCCTCGCTACCAATCCGGACCTGGTAGCCCTGCAGGAAGTTGACAGTGCTACCCAACGCACTAAAAACACCGATCAGCTCAAAGAACTCGCAGCGATCACCGGCATGTACACTTATTTTGCCAAAGCCATGAACTTTGACGGCGGCGGTTATGGCACCGGTATACTCTCCCGCTTCCCCATCACAGAAGCCATCACGCTCCCGCTGCCCTCCGTCACCAAGGAAGAAGTGGAACCACGCGTGGCCGGTATCATCACCGTGAAACTCCCGGGTGACAGCCTGCTGCACTTTGTGAGCGCGCACCTCGACGCGGAAAAGCCCGCTGCCAACCGTATCGCACAGGCCAACCAGCTGGTGACCTACTTCAGGGAAACAAAAACACCCGTGATACTCGCCGGCGACTTTAACGCACCTCCCGCCAGCAAAGAAATTAAAACATTAAAAAAGATATTCACTGACGCCACCCAGCAGATGGGACCTACCTTTCCGGCCGACTCCCCACGGGTGAAACTGGACTATATCATGGTACACCCACAAAACCGCTGGAGCGTCACCGGAGCAAGGATCATCGAAGAAGCCGTGGCTTCTGACCATCGCCCCATGCTCAGTGAACTGGAACTGAAATAACGATCATCGAAATGCTAAAAGTGTCAATGAAAAAATTATTCTACCTGTGCCTTCTGGGTGGCGCAGCCGCCCTGGGCAGCTGCTCGGGATCCCGCCACACAGATGCGCCCAAAGGAAAAGTAAGCATCATTCCGATGCCGGCCAGTGTGACCGAGAAACAGGATTCATTCCTGCTCGACAAACATACCGTGCTCGTCGCCACCGGCGAAGCAGACCGCAAAACAGCGGCCCTCTTCAACGCCTGGCTGAAAGAACTGACCGGTTATGAACTGGATATCAAAGAAACAGGCGACAGAAACGCCATTACCCTGCATACCGGTAATGACAGCACCCACGCTGAAGGCTATACGCTGAATGTAGACAGCAAAGGGGTTACCATCAACGGTAACAGCGGCGCCGGTACGTTCTACGGCGTACAGTCGCTCATACAGCTGCTACCCGTACAAAAGGCCGATGCCATGTACATTCCCGGTGTCAGCATCACCGACGCTCCCCGCTTCGCCTATCGTGGCCTCCACCTCGACGTGGGCCGTCACTTCTTCCCCGTGGAATTCATCAAAAAATATATCGATCTGCTGGCGATGCACAAATACAACACCTTCCACTGGCACCTCACAGAGGACCAGGGCTGGCGCATCGAGATCAAAAAATATCCACGGCTGCAGGAAGTGGCCTCCAAACGTAAAGAAACCATGGCAGGCCGTTATGCTGACAACAAGTACGACGGAAAACCCTATGGTGGCTTCTATACACAGGAACAGGTGAAAGAAGTGGTGAAGTACGCTACCGACCACTTTGTAACGGTCATCCCGGAAATAGAGATGCCCGGCCACGCACTCGCGGCCCTCACCGCCTATCCTAACCTGGGCTGTACCGGTGGCCCCTACGAAGTAGGTACCCGCTGGGGCGTGTATGACGACGTGTACTGTGCCGGTAACGACAGCGTGTACGCCTTCCTCCAGGATGTACTGGACGAAGTACTGCCGCTGTTCCCCAGCAAATACATCCACATCGGCGGCGATGAATGCCCTAAAGTACGCTGGGAAAAATGTCCTAAATGCCAGGCCCGCATGAAACAGGAAGGCCTGAAAGATGCCCATGCCCTGCAGAGCTACTTCATACAGCGCATGGAAAAATACCTGAACAGCAAAGGCCGGCAGATCATCGGCTGGGATGAAATCCTGGAAGGAGGCCTCGCCCCTAATGCCACCGTGATGAGCTGGCGCGGCATTGAAGGCGGTATCGCCGCCGCCAAACAGCACCACGACGTGATCATGACACCGGGCAGCTATTGCTACTTTGACCACTATCAGTCACAGGGCCACAACGAACCACTGGCGATCGGCGGCTACACCCCTGTCAGCAAAGTATACAGCTACGAACCCGTGCCCACAGAACTGACCAAAGAAGAAGCCAAATACATCAAAGGCGCACAGGCCAACCTATGGACCGAATACATCGCCAATACCGACTATCTCGAGTACATGGTATATCCCCGCGCTTCCGCACTGGCAGAAGTATTGTGGACACCAGCCGACAAACGCAACTACGATAACTTCGTGGACAGGCTGAAAGTACATGTAAAACGCCTCGATCAGAAAAAGGTAAACTACGCCAAACACGTATTTGAAGTGACCGGCGTGGTAGCGGATACTAAAAAAGGCGGCGTGGAAGTAAAGCTCGACAGCAAGCTGGATGGCGGCAAAATAGTATATACCCTCGACAGCAGCGCTCCTTCCCTGCAATCAAAAGCCTATAGCGGACCGGTACAGATACAACAGTCCGGTACCCTGCGGGCGCAGGTATTTGAGGGCGATAAGCCCTTCGGCAATGAATACAGCCAGCATTTTGTGTTCCATAAAGGCCTGGGTAAAAAAGTAACCCTCGCAGCCCCGCCCGGCAAGGACTATGACCCGGGCACCCCCTTCGCACTGGTAAACGGTATCGAAGGCATCGCCTCCTATAATGACGGTCAGTGGTTTGGCTACAATGGCAAAAACATGGAAGCCGTGGTGGAACTGGACAGCATCCAGGACATCCGGCTGGTGGGCCTGAACACGCTGAACCTGCGGCCCAACTGGATATATCCGCCCAAACAGGTCACCTTCTCCGTATCCGAAGACGGCAAAACCTATAAAGAGGTATACAAACAGACCGCCTTCAATCAAACCGGTATTAACCAGGTACGAGGCAAGGTGGAAGCCCGCGGACGTTTTGTAAAACTCAGCGCCACCAACTTCGGTACTATTCCGGCCGGAGGCGAAGGCGCCGGTAGTCCTGCCTGGCTCTTCGTAGATGAAATGATCATACAGTAACATAGCAAAATCGCCCGGCTTACAGGCCGGGCGATTTTATTTATGAATGACTCCTACACCAATATTAACAGGAATGTTGCGGCCCTGGACTTTAGTCCCGGGAAAACAACGCCGGATAAGAATGTATTACAATATAAAAAACGCTCTTATTAAGTTAAAATAAATTTAAATTAAATAAGAGCTAAAATTTAGCAAAGATTAGCAGTATTTTATTTAATTTTCCGGCTCGTTTTTAAACCGCATCTAATCAAAAACGTTTACAAATGACGATTAATCATCAGGAAATCGAACTGATTGACAGCTTTGAACAAATTGCTGTGGAGATCCACCCTTCTGCGAAAGAGGGTTCCAAAGCAGCGGCCCATGAAATAGCCGCGTTAATTCGCGAAAAAGCAGCTGCCAATCAAAAATGCGTGCTGGGTATGGCTACTGGCTCTACCCCTAAATATCTCTACGCCGAATTGGTTCGTTTGCACAAAGAGGAAGGACTGAGCTTCAAAAATGTGATCACCTTTAACCTCGACGAATACTATCCCATAGAGCCGGATGCGCTGCAGAGCTACAATCGCTTTATGAAAGAACATCTCTTCAATCACATCGATATACCGGAAGGACAATACCATATTCCTGATGGCACCATACCGAAAGATCAGATCAAACAATATTGCGCTGATTACGACAAACGTATTGAAGAAGCCGGTGGTATCGACATCCAGATCCTGGGTATCGGCAACAACGGCCACATTGGCTTCAATGAGCCGGGTTCCAACATCAACTCTCACACCCGCCTGGTAACGCTGGACAACAGCACCCGTCTGGCTAACGCCTACGAGTTCCCCAATATGAGCCAGGTGCCTCGTCTGGCCATCACCATGGGCCTGAGCACCATCTTCAAAGCCAAAAAGGTAATCCTGATGGCATGGGGCTCTCATAAAGCTAAAATCGTTTGCCGTTCTGTAGAAGGCCACAGCACTGACCAGGTGCCTGCTTCCCTGCTGCAACAGCATCCTAACTGCAAATTCGTGATCGACGAACAGGCTTCTGCTGAGCTCACCCGCTTCAAAGAACCCTGGCTCACCGGCGACTGCGAATGGACTCCCGGCCTGATCCGCAAAGCCGTGACCAGCCTGGCCCTGAAGCTGAACAAACCCATCCTGATGCTCACAGATAAAGACTATAACGAAAATGGCCTCAACGACCTGATCGTACAGTATGGTTCTGCCTATGAGCTTAATATCAAAGAATTCAACGCCATCCGCGATACCATCACCGGCTGGCCTGGTGGCAAACCCGGTCCTCAGCTGCCTAATCACCCTGAGCGTTCCGAGCCCGCTAAAAAACGTGTGCTGATCTTCTCTCCGCACCCTGATGATGATATCATCTCCATGGGCGGTACCTTTATCCGTCTGCACGAACAAGGCCACGATGTACACGTAGCTTACCAGACTTCCGGCAACATCGCTGTTACCGATGAGTTCCTGCTGCGCTTCATCGATTTCGCCGTAGGCTTCGAAGGCATGTTCGACATCGATAAAAGCAAGAGCTCCCAGATCCTGGAAGAAGCCAAAGCATTTATCCGTGGTAAAAAACCGAGCCAGAAGGATACGCCGGAAAACCGCGCCATCAAAGGCCTGATCCGTCGTTGTGAAGCAAAAGCTACCTGCCGCTACGTTGGTATCGCCGAAGAAAACGCCCACTTCATGAACCTGCCGTTCTATGAAACAGGTCTCGTGGAAAAGAAACCAATGGGTGAAGAAGATATCCAGCTGACAGTAGACCTGCTCCGCAAAATAAAACCTCACCAGATCTATTGCGCCGGTGACCTCGCCGATCCGCATGGTACCCACAAAGTATGCCTGGACATCATCTTCGCTGCACTCGACAGACTGAAACACGAAGAATGGATGAAAGACTGCTGGGTATGGCTCTACAAAGGCGCATGGCAGGAATGGGATATCCATGAAATCGAAATGGCTGTTCCCATGAGCCCCGACCAGGTGCTGCAGAAACGCCTCGGTATCTTCATCCACCAGAGCCAGAAAGACGTGGTGCCTTTCCAGGGTACCGACCTGCGCGAATTCTGGCAACGTGCGGAAGACCGTAACGCCAATACCGCTAACCTGTACGACCAGCTGGGTCTGCAGAAATACTCCGCGATGGAAGCGTTTGTACGTTACCACTTCATGTAGTCACGCAAAGGCGCTAAGCAGCAAAGCGGCAAAGAATTTTTAAGATTTATAAGATAACAAAGGAGCGGAGATCATAGCGGTCTTCGCTCCTTTTATTTTCTTAGCTCGCTTAATATCCTTTGTCACTTGGCTGCTTAGCGCCTTTGCGTGAAAAATTGATCTTCGCCCCTTTGTTTTTCTTA
>NZ_JACVFB010000059.1 GCF_014529945.1 Chitinophaga varians | reverse complement strand
ACCTCTTATCTTCACCTGATCATCTTTCCGCCTTACAAACACGATGTTGCCGTCAGGCAGCCAGTAGCCAAGATCTCCGGTGCGGTATAACTTCGAACCGGGATTAACAGGATTCGCAATAAATCTCTCTGCTGTCAGCACTGGCAGGTTCAGGTAGCCACGGGCCACACCGGCGCCGCCAATGCAGATTTCCCCCGCTACGCCTACAGGCGACAGCCGGGTGTTATCATCGAGAATAAATATGTTTTCATTCAGCAACGGTTTG
>NZ_JACVFB010000058.1 GCF_014529945.1 Chitinophaga varians | reverse complement strand
GAAACCGTTGCTGAATGAAAACATATTTATTCTCGATGATAACACCCGGCTGGCGCCTGTAGGCGTAGCGGGGGAAATCTGCATTGGTGGCGCAGGCGTGGCCCGTGGCTACCTGAACCTGCCGGAACTGACAGCAGAGAGATTTATTGCGAATCCTGTCAATCCCGGTTCGAAGATATACCGCACCGGAGACCTTGGCTACTGGCTGCCTGACGGCAACATCGTGTTTGTAAGGCGGAAAGATGATCAGGTGAAGATAAGAGGC
>NZ_JACVFB010000057.1 GCF_014529945.1 Chitinophaga varians | reverse complement strand
CGTCACAAATATTATCGCCAATAGTTACATGCCGGCATCCATCGAGGTACACATTCACCTTACGGGAAAATGGCGGATACGTATTCGTATATATTATCTTGTTAGATGAAAACACCAGTGTATCTACGGAACGGGCGTACAGCAACGCATAATCGTAATGCTTGAAGGTATTACCGGTGATACGGATGTTGTGATGATATGCCGGAGAGACTGAATCTTTCGGAGTGATAGATGGTGTAATGGTAATAACTCCTTCTCCCCACTCGGAGGTATAACAGTTCTCAAAGA
>NZ_JACVFB010000056.1 GCF_014529945.1 Chitinophaga varians | reverse complement strand
ACTTTGAGAACAGTTTTACCTCCCGCTGGGGAGAAGGAGTTATTTCCATTACACCTTCTATTATTCCGAAAGATTCAGCCTCTCCGGCATATCATCACAACATCCGTATCACCGGGAACACCTTCAGGCATTTCGACCATGCGTTGCTGTACGCCCGTTCCGTAGATACACTGGTGTTTTCATCTAACAGAATGATATATACGAATACGTATCCGCCATTTTCCCGTAAGGTGAATGTGTACCTCGATGGATGCCGGCATGTAACTATTGGCAATAATATTTTTGACA
>NZ_JACVFB010000055.1 GCF_014529945.1 Chitinophaga varians | reverse complement strand
TCCCAGCACCAGCGCCGACAACAGGATCTCGTTGATCTGTGTGCCGAAGGTGGTATGTACCGTCGTCAGCAACTGATGGCTTTCCGCTTCGCTCAGTTCCAGCTTTTCCTCCCGCATATCGCGTAACAGGCAACTGCCGCCGGCATCGTCACGTGGCAACGCCAATGGCGGCTGTTGCTGCCAAACATCCCAGTAACGGCTGGCCGCCTCAAAGGAAGCCGTGGCCGTATAACGTGCTATTTCCTGTGACCACCGCAGGAACGCGTCTGTCTTCCGGGGCAGGCGCAACACCTGGCCTTTGCCCTGCTGCTCA
>NZ_JACVFB010000054.1 GCF_014529945.1 Chitinophaga varians | reverse complement strand
CCCCAGCACCAGCGCCGACAACAGGATCTCGTTGATCTGTGTGCCGAAGGTGGTATGTACCGTCGTCAGCAACTGATGGCTTTTCGCTTCGCTCAGTTCCAGCTTTTCCTCCCGCATATCGCGTAACAGGCAACTGCCGCCGGCATCATCACGTGGTAACGCCAGTGGCGGCTGTTGCCGCCAAACATCCCAGTAACGGCTGGCCGCCTCAAAGGAAGCCGTGGCGGTATAACGTGCTATTTCCTGTGACCACCGCAGGAACGCGTCTGTCTTCCGGGGCAGGCGCAACACCTGGCCTTTGCCCTGCTGCTCG
>NZ_JACVFB010000053.1 GCF_014529945.1 Chitinophaga varians | reverse complement strand
CGCCGGCAGAACGCTGATCGATCATCTCCTGGTATTTGAAAACTATCCGCTGGAGGATAGGGTAGAGAACATGATGTCGGGGGATACTGTTGGATTTACTATCGAACTGAAAGATATTTTTGAACAAACCAATTATGATCTGACAGTGGTGGTGCTGCCTGGAGAACAGATAAAGATACGGCTGAATTATAACGAAAATGTGTACCGTCCGGAGATCATGAAAGCGGTGGCGGTACACCTCGATACCATATTGCAACACATGGTTGTGAATCCCGGGATAGTAATTCCGGCAGTGGACATGATGCCGGCTGCAGAG
>NZ_JACVFB010000052.1 GCF_014529945.1 Chitinophaga varians | reverse complement strand
GGTAAAACCAACGGTTACAGCGTGCCTAATCCCAATGCACAGGCGGCAGCCATTAAACGCGCATTGAAAGAATCCGGAACAGATCCCCGGCATATCAGCTATATAGAAGCACATGGCACAGGCACCAAACTCGGTGATCCTATTGAAATAGCCGCATTGGGCAAGGCTTTCGGACGGGAAGAAAAAGGATTCTGCCTGATCGGTTCTGCCAAATCCAATATTGGCCATTGTGAGTCTGCGGCGGGCATTGCGGGCCTGACTAAAATATTATTGCAGCTGAAACACCGGCAGATTGTGCCGTCGCTGCATTCGAAAC
>NZ_JACVFB010000051.1 GCF_014529945.1 Chitinophaga varians | reverse complement strand
TGAGCTGTTGTTTCCTTCTTCTTTCAAAAACATTAAGTTCTTTAGAAAACAAATCGCCAAGTTGGTAATAAGGACTGGAACGGTTAAGTGAATAGATACCAGCAACCGGCAACCTAGACAGATCCGTAGCTCAGCCTGGTTAGAGCACTACACTGATAATGTAGGGGTCAGCAGTTCAAATCTGCTCGGGTCTACAATGATTACGGGGGATTAGCTCAGTTGGCTAGAGCACCTGCCTTGCACGCAGGGGGTCATCGGTTCGAATCCGATATCCTCCACTTAATCAACTTAGTTCTTACACACAACACAAGATGTACGGCC
>NZ_JACVFB010000050.1 GCF_014529945.1 Chitinophaga varians | reverse complement strand
TCACTGAGCGACTGGATATCAGCCAATGGTTCATAGTGATGTGGCAATGCTTCCAGCGATGCTGTCTGCAACTGCGCAGCCAGGTCGCACAGCCGCATATCTTCACCGGCACGTACCCGTACCGGCACCGTATTAATAAACAGCCCTACCATCCGTTCCACGCCCGGCAGCTCTGCCGGCCGTCCTGACACCACGCTGCCAAACACCACATCGTCCGTATTACCGTATTTCATTAACAACACGCCCCAGGCTGTCTGCAACAACGTATTGAGCGTTACGCCCAGGGAACGCGACAGCTGTGTCAATTGCGCCGTCCGCTCTGT
>NZ_JACVFB010000005.1 GCF_014529945.1 Chitinophaga varians | reverse complement strand
GCTCGCTTAATATCCTTTGCGACTTGGCTGCTTAGCGCCTTTGCGTGAAAAATTGATCTTCGCCCCTTTGGTTCTATGCAATCCTTTGCACTCTCTGCTCCCTTTGCCTCCTTTGCGTGAAAAAAATACTACATTTACCGCATGGATCTAACCCGTGCAATCGCTATTGCCACTGAGGCCCACCAGGGCCAGGTGGATAAATATGGTCAGCCTTACATCACCCATGTACTCCGCGTCATGCAAATGGGACGTACCAACGATGAGAAAATCGTCGGCGTACTGCATGATGTGGTGGAAGACAGCCACTGGACCTTTGAGGACCTTGCCCGTGAAGGCCTGGCGCCTCACCTGCTCGAAGCACTCCGTTGTGTCACCAAACAATCTGAAGAAGAGGACTACGAACATTTTGTAAACCGTACCCTGCAAAACCGTTTGGCCGCTACCGTTAAACTCAACGATCTGACAGACAACATGGACATCCGCCGGATGACAACCGTACAGGACAAAGATGTTCCCCGGCTGAATAAGTACCTGAACGCATACCGCAAGATAGCTGCAGCACTTATCCAGGAGAAATAATTTGAATACCTTTCCAATTAAACCATTAAATTACAGTATAAACGAAAAGCCATCAATGGAAAACGATATCCTCATTGACTTCCGGTTTATTGCCAAAGAGAAACCCCGCTTCAGCGAATTGTTCCTGATCACCGGGGAAGAGCATCCAAAGTTTCCCGCCCGGAGCCAGACTTTTGCCCAACTGGCCCCACTCGGATTTGAGCAGCTGGACGACTTTTTTGGTATCCTGAATGACGAAGAAACCGGAGACGACGTTCTGATCTGGCTTTTCCCGATGTTTAACGGCGAAGAAGTATTTCACAACAGCGGCCCTTTTGATGCCATCCGGCTTTCCTATAGCGCCCTGCGTAATGCACCCGCTAACATCAGCCTCCTGGAAACATGCTTTAACGCCATCAAAGCACTCCCCGATGTGGAAGTCCGCTTCGAAGAAGGAAAAATCACCAGCTTCGAGGCCGTACAGAAAAAGAACGATGAAATAGTAGCCCACTGGCGCGCCAACAACATCGAACCAGGCTCCGATGAAAGCCTCCTGATCGAAGAAGATGAAGACGACTGGGATGAAGATGAAGATGAAGACTGGGATGAAAGCGAAGAATGGGAAGACGATACCGACACGAAGAAAAAATAAATCAACTTATTGATAGAGAGCAGGCTTACAGCCTGCTTTTTTTATTCATATATTTTCGTACATTAGAGCATTACCTATACCACCACCACAACACACTGCCAACTGATGAATAACAAAGCCAACACTAAAGGTCCGGCTACGCTGTTAATTGTAGCCTGTTTTGTGCTGATACTGCTCATTTCCGGCATCCCGTCCGTCCGCCGGATTAGTAAAGCCACTTGCAAACCCGTTACCGGCCAGGTGCTGGAAGTCACGAAAAGTACTCCCGGCTACGTTATCCATCTCAAAGACGATCCAAGGATCTACTATATCAAACCCGCTTCTATGCCAGCGGCTACCATGACCAGTCTGGAACAACAACTGCATGGCCGCTCCGTGCAACTGTTCACCGCCTCCGCATGGTCGCCCCTCGATCCTTTCTCCAGCATGAAAGAAATCCGCCGGCTTCAGATAGGCGACAACGTTATCTTCTCCGAATACTAGTATTCAGGACAAACGACGAAAGTCAAAGCTTCGGGCGATGATGTAATCTCCGTCCATAAATAATATTTTTCCCTTTTTGATAAAGTCATGCCCGCGCCATCGCCCGATTATGGAGTAACTTATTCCCTGCCTGTCCAGGCAGGCTGCATACACCTGCAGCAACCGCACCGGCCCTGTTGCCAACAAGCCGGCGCCATGCTTCAATGCACCAATCCTGTCCTTCCCGATATACTGATCGAATGACAGCCATCCCTCCGTTTCTTCCTGATGCGCCTCCCATAAGTCCATAAATAACGCCGGCACATCAGCTGCCGCACCGTTGAAATACAACGATCCTGATTCCTCCGTGTATTCCCACAACAACGGATGATCATCATTCCAATACAATCCGTCAAAATAACGGCGGGTACAACTGCTTTTTACATACCCGTCCACCACCACTTCCCAATGCTGCGTAAAAGGGTCCACCTCTTCTGCATTAACGGTAATGGCTATAGCAATAACCGGCTTTTCCACAGTAAAATCCATTTTTTGCAATTGGAAACTATACTCATCTTCTGCATATAAATCCAGTAAATTCAATAGTTCGTCAGGTATCATCATCCCAAAAATTGTTCAGCGTAAAATTATCCAATTCCATCACACCACCGGACCTTACGCCTGATTGGATAATTTTAGCTATCTTACATTCTGTGTACCAATCAATTATGAAGAATTTTTATTATTTGGCGCTGACGATGGTGTTGTTTGCCTGCCATTCAGATAAACACAGCAGGTTTGGTAATGAAGACGAAACCCATACCGGCGCTGCCACCACTACTGCCAAAAAGAAACCTGCCAACAAAAAACTCGCAGCCGGCGTGGCTGCAGCGGTCATCGGAGAAAGAGTATCTCCCGGCACGGTTATCCGCTCCGGCCCCAAAGGAGATGTCATCGCCACTCTTGCCGACTACATACCGGTCCACTGCGCCCCGCTGAAAGACGGCTGGTACCCGGTCAGCGTAGATATTGACATCACTTCCGCAGAATACACCAAGCCCCTGTTCCGCAAAGGCCGCAAGCTGACAGTCAACGGTAAAGACGCAGGCATGCTGGAAAAAGATATACGCCTCCCGGTAGCCACCAACGGCGAAAGGATGTGGGCTAACCTCAGCGGCTATACGGAAAAGAAAAACATCCGCGGCGGCACCGTCATAGAAACAGCGCTGGTCAATTATCTCCGGGAACACAAAGATCACCGCGAAGAAGACATGCAGGCCTTTATCCACAATTTTAAACTGGAAGAAGATAAGTCGCTGCGTCCGTACACGCTGTATTTCAACTACGAAAGCGGTATCGATGATCCCAGTCCGCTGTATCGACTGGTGCTGGTTTGCCAGGGTAAACAGCTGATCGGCGTAATTCATTCCCGTCCGCTGGAACTACCGGGTACTACCACCCGCAGGCTGCAACGCAACTTTACCATCCACTACTTCAATGGCATCGAAAAAAGCCTCCAGGAAGACTTTGCAGGTAAATTCAATAAGTTTATCCTTTCCGTGGATTAATTGAGGTCATAACCAAAAGTTATGGAAGATCACTTTTGACCATTTGACTCCGGCAGCAAATGAACAGACCTTTGTGTCTGAAAAATCAATGCTGTTATGCAATTACAAAAGACCGGACATACCCACAAAGACCTTCCTTTATCCAAAGTTATTTTTATCGCCGCAGCAGCTGCCACGCTGCTGCCGGTGGTGCAACCGCCCATCGCTTTGTTGCTCGGGCTGGCGCTGGCACAAACCACCGGCAATCCCTTTGCACATATCACTCCTAAAATAACACACTGGCTGCTGCAACTTTCTGTGGTAGGGCTGGGCTTTGGCATGAACGTACATGCTGCCTTACAGGCCGGCAAAGCCGGTTTTCTGTTCACCGTGATCTCCATCGCCGGCACCCTGCTGCTGGGCCTTATCACCGGCAGGCTGCTGAAAATAGAAAAACAAACTTCCCACCTGATTGCCTGCGGAACGGCCATCTGCGGCGGCAGCGCCATCGCCGCCATTTCCCCGGTGATCAAAGCAGGAGAAAAACAGATCTCTGTGGCACTGGGCATCATATTCCTGCTCAACTCCCTCGCCCTGTTTGTATTTCCCGCGGTGGGTCACTGGTTAAACCTCTCCCAGCAACAATTTGGCATGTGGAGCGCTATTGCCATCCACGACACCAGTTCCGTAGTAGGCGCCGCCAATAAATACGGAGAAACCGCTTTACAGATAGCCACTACCGTTAAGCTCTCCCGCGCGCTCTGGATTATGCCGGTAGCTTTTGTGACCACCCTGCTTTTCCGTAACAGCAACGGTAAAATCAAAATCCCCTGGTTCATCGGTCTGTTCCTGCTGGCCATGGTGCTCAACACATGGGTGCCTGCCATCAGCACCGTAGGCCCGCTGCTGGTGCACAGCGCCAAAACCGCGCTCTCCCTGACCCTCTTCCTGATTGGCGCCGGCCTTACCCGCCAGGCTTTCCGCGGCATCGGCTGGCAGCCGCTGCTACAAGGTGTTTTACTCTGGGTATGTATCAGTGTGGGCGCCCTGATGGCCATCCTCCAACTGGTAAAATAATAAGGGGGTGATTTTCCCGGATTCAAATTGATTATTTTATGATATATTTGATACCCAAGTCAAGTGAAAAAATAACCAACAGACGACCGAGACCTCCCCGAAGATCTTATTCACCATACAACCACCAAGTCAAAGTCCTTATGAGTAAGGCGCCATCTACCAAGTCCGGGACCTATATGGCGATATTCCGGGCCATTGAGAGTACCAAACCAGCTGAAGAGCGGCTATTTCATGATCCGTACGCAGCAGCCTTTTTATCGGGCTATCATCAAACGCTGGTTTCCGGCTGTCGTATTCCCTTTTTCCGGAAACTGCTCGCCGCCTATATCCAGCTTCGATGGCCCGGCACGCACACCGCTGCCATCGCCCGCACCAAACTGATAGACGATATGGTGATACAGGCGGTCCGCGAAGAAGGAATCAATCAGGTCATCATTCTCAGCGCCACCTTCGATACCAGAGCCTATCGCCTCCACATTGATAAACCGGTCAGTTTTGTGGAAGTAGACCATCCGGACACGCAACGGTTCAAACAAACACGCCTCTGGGAACTGATCCAATCGCCGGTCGTACATCCTGATTATGTGAAACTGGATATGAACAAACAACTCCTCGCCGACGTCATCTCTCCTTATTTTCTCAACCAACGCCATTACAATAAAACACTCTTTCTCTGGGAAAATCTCTCCACACGGCTGGAAGCCCGCCACGCAGATGCTATGTTCAGCTTTATTCGCAGCTTTCCTCCCGGCACACAGGTGATCGTCACCTATCCCGACAAGGCAGTACTGGAGAACCCTAAACAATATCCGGGCTTCTCCCGGATCAACGACACCCTGCGCCGCGCCGGCGAAAACTGGGACTATGGCCTCGATCCCAGGAACATCACCGCGTTTATGCATGAACGTAATATGATCGTCCGCTATGATGGTGGCGCCGACAAGTACCGCCGGCAATACTTCGGCGAGAAAAGCAAAAAGATGAAAGGCTATGAATACTTCCGGGTGGTGAAAAGCGAACTAAAATAACCATCTCCCCGCTGGTAAATTCGGGTTATCAAACTTCCCGGTTGCAACGTATCTTTGAATAACCATTTACCGCACAACCATGCATATCCACTATTTTCAACATGTGCCTTTTGAAGGCCTGGCCAGCATTGCAGATTGGATAGCCCAAAATGGGCATACCACCAGCCATACCCGCTGGTATGATGAGGCGCCGGACGCCACCGGGCTGGAAGAGGCCGACCTGCTCATCATCGTAGGAGGCACCATGGGTGTATATGAACCCTATCCGTGGATACCAACCGAGACAAAGCTTATTCAGAAAGCAATTGACAGTGGAAAGAAAATACTTGGCATATGCCTTGGTTCACAACTGCTGGCCCATGCACTGGGTGCTAATGTATATCCGCATACACAACCTGAAATAGGTTGGTTTCCGATAGATATCACTTTTCAGGGACAGGCTGCACCACTCGAAAAAGTATTGCCTCATCGCCTGAATACTTTCCATTTCCATGGCGATACCTTCGATGTGCCCACCGGCGCTACCCGCTTCGCTGCATCGGCCGCCTGCAGCAATCAGGCTTTCATATACGGCGACCGTATCATCGGGCTGCAGTTCCATATGGAAATGAATAGCGCTGCCATATTGGAAATATTACGCTGCAATCCCGACGTTTTTCAACATAGCGCGCCTTTTGTGCAAAACCCGGAGAAAATAGAACAATACCTGCACCTGGCCAACGAAAATAATCAAACCATGTTCCGACTGCTGGATTACCTGGCCGGACTATAAAATAAAGACATCATGATCGCTGCTTACGACGTACTGATAATAGGAGGAGGACCCATCGGAATAGCCTGCGGCCTGGCCGCAAAAAGAGCAGGGCTCAGCTATGTCATCATCGAAAAAGGTTGCCTTGTCAACTCGCTCTATAACTACCCCCTGTACATGACCTTCTTCTCTACGTCAGAGAGACTGGAGATAGGTGGTATTCCTTTTGTGTCCATCAATCCCAAGCCATCACGGCCGGAAGCACTGGAATACTATCGCCGTGTGGCCACTTCTGAAGCGCTTAATATCAATCTGTTTGAAGAAGTGAGGGAGCTGCAGCCCAATGGCAGCGAGTATTTCATCACCACCACCAAAATGGCCTATCATGCCCGGCACGTGATCATCGCTACCGGCTTCTATGATATCCCCAATATGCTGGACGTACCCGGTGAACATCTTCCTAAAGTCACCCACTACTATAAAGACCCGCATTACTATGCTACCCGTAAAGTAGTGGTGGTAGGCGCTCACAACTCTGCGGTAGACGCAGCGCTGGAAACCTATCGCAAAGGCGCACAGGTAACGATGGTGGTCCGTGAAGATGAGATCGGTAAAAGAGTAAAATATTGGGTGAAACCGGATATTGAAAACAGGATCAAGGAAGGATCTATCAAAGCCTACTTCCATTCTACCATCAAAAGCATCGAAGAACAAACGGTGACGATCAACACACCGGAAGGGGAAGTCTCCATTGCAAACGACTTCGTTATAGCCATGACCGGCTACCAGCCTGATTTTACACTATTACAGAAAGCAGGCGTACAGCTCTCCGATGATCGCAAAAAACTGCCCGTGTACAATCCGTTGACTATGGAAACCAATATGCCGCATATTTATCTGGCCGGCGTCGTTTGCGGTGGCATGGACACGCACGTGTGGTTTATCGAAAACTCACGTGAACATGCAGATAAGATCATACAATCGATTAAAAAATAGGAATGACGAATGACGAATTGAGGGCAGTTTTATGGTCAGGTTACTTAATAAACTCTCCCAATAAACAGCCCTCAATTCGTCATTCGTCATTCCTAATTCGTCATTAAACGATGTTTACTTCCCGTTCCAGCTCCACGTCAAATTTCTCTTTCACACTATCCACCACCCGCTGCGACAGGGCATAGATCTCACTGCCTTTTGCATGTCCGTAGTTGACCAGCACCAGTGCCTGTTTGGCATGTACGCCGGCATCCCCTTCGCGATAACCTTTCCAGCCACACTGCTCTATCAGCCAGCCTGCGGCCAGTTTGAAATGCCCGTCGGCCAACGGATACGCCACGATCTGCGGAAACGCCGCTTTCAGCGTCTCGTATTTAGCCGCATCTACAGACGGGTTCTTGAAGAAGCTACCCGCATTGCCGATTTTAGCCGGGTCCGGCAGCTTGGAAGAGCGGATATTGATTACCGCCTGGCTGATCGCCTGTATAGACAGCTCTTTTACACCCATACGCTCCAGCTCCTCATTGATGGCGCCGTAGCTGGTATTAAAACGAGGTGTTTTATTGAGCCGGTAAGTAACACTCAGAATAGCAAACTGATGACGGTATTGTTTTTTGAAGACGCTCTCGCGGTACCCGAATGCGCAGTCATTGTTAGTAAAAGTAACGACCCTGCGGTCTTCCAGATGCAGCGCTTCCAGTGAGTGGAAAGTGTCTTTTATTTCCACACCGTAAGCCCCGATGTTCTGCATGGGACTGGCACCCACATTGCCTGGTATCAGCGACAGATTTTCCAGACCGGCCATATCAGCGGCCAGACAGTATTGTACAAAGCCATGCCAGTTTTCGCCGGCGCCGGCTTTCACATATACGTGGTCGTTATCCTCATCCACCACCTTCATGCCTTTGATTTCATTTTTGAGCATCAGCCCATCGAAATCCTTCGTAAACAGGATATTGCTGCCACCGCCGAGGATCATCCGGGGCAAATCCTTTACCCGAGGCTCATCCAGCAAGGCCTGCAGCGCAACTTCACTATCGAAGGAAGCGAAATAACGGCTCGTTGCCGGGATGCCAAATGTATTATAGGATTGTAGCAACACATTTTCTGATACCATAATAGCTTAACTTTATATGGAAGCAAATATATCAGAAATTGTATGAAAACAGCCATCGTTATCGGAGCAACAGGCCTTACCGGTACTCATCTGGTAGCCGCGCTGTTACAGGACAACTACTTCAGCAAAGTGAAAGTGCTGGTACGGCAGCCCTGGGCACATCAGCATCCGGGACTGGAAAGCATCATCGTTGACTTCAATGACGAACCAGCCCTGACAGCAGCCATTGAAGGAGACGTGTTTTTTTCCTGTATCGGCACTACCATCAAAAAAGCCGGTACACAGGAAAACTTCCGCGCAGTGGATTACGGCATCACGGCCAGATGTGCCGCCATCGCCCGCCGCAAGGACATACCACAGTTCCTGATGATCTCTTCCATCGGCGCCAATCCCAAATCCTCCAATTTCTACCTGCGCACCAAAGGTCAGACCGAAGAAGCCATATTGGCCATGGGCTTCGTAGGCACCTATATTTTCCGGCCCTCTTTTCTCATCGGTGAGCGAAAAGAATTCCGTTTCGGAGAATGGCTGGGCAAGTATCTTATCCAGTTGTTCTATTTCCTGTTACAGGGACGCTGGAAGAAATACCGGGGCATCAAAGCCGCTACCGTGGCCCATGCCATGGCAAGAGTCGCCAAACAGTTTGACCCGGGGATACATATCTTTGAGTCCGATGCCATACAAAATTTAGGAATTTAGATACCTTCGCTATCATGAAACGACTTATATTCTTTCTCTCCGTTATATGCATCACCAGCTTGCCATTGTTAACATCCGCCCAGATTAACAACTACTATCCTGATACCTGGAAAGACAATGCACAGCCGGAAACAGTCACCCTTACCGGCGCAGCAGCGGAAGCACCTTACTATATCACCCGCTATAAGATAGCGCGCGACTTCAATATCACCAGCCGTGATAAAGCGGAAGCCATCACACATTATAAAACAGTTTACAAAAGAATACACATCAATACCACCGCCGCTGCCGACAGCCTTACCCAGCTGGCGCTGACGCTGGAAAACGGCGAATTGCTGCGTGGCTTCCGTATCCGGTCGCTTCTCCCCGACGGAAAAATCATCAACCTGACAGATCAGACCAGATCGCTCAAACTCAATGATGGCCGCACAGCCGTGGTAGTCAACAATATTCAGGTGCAGTCCGGCGGCGAACTGGAATATGAACTCAGTCTCAAAGAAATGTTCGACTACGCCGGCGCAGATTATCTCCAGTCGGGCATCGCCAGCGGACAGACACAGTTTATGCTGGTAGCGCCCCGCAACCTGCAATTCAACTTTCACGCAGCCAACGGCGTACCGGGCGTTACTGACAGCGTAGCCGGCAACAACTACTACCATCAAGTAGCCCTGCATCAGGTGCCTGCCTTGAGAAACAACGATTTCTATTATTTCCTGCCGCAGCTGCAACGCATTGATTTCGCGCTGAGCTCCGCCGTGGAAGGCAGGGATACTACCCGCCTTTCCTGGCAACAGTTCGGGCAGGACCTCTATATTCCGTATGTGTCTGTCAGCAAAAACGAACAGCGGCAACTGGAAAAGGAACTGGACCGCTGGCCTTTTCTGAAATACCGCGTTCCGGTTCCGCAATTGATTTACCTGGTAGAACAACACATTAAAACAAACTATAGCCTTCGGCCTGCCAGCGATTTCTTTGAAGCTCAGGACCTGAGCACCATCATCCGCACCAAACAAACGGACAGGAATGGTATGGTAAAACTGATGATGGCCGCATATTACACCCTGAATATCCCTGTACAGCTGCTGGCTACCGCTTCGCGGGATACCATCCCTTTACAGAAAGATCTGGTGAACCGCGCCGCAGCTAACAATATCCTGCTGTATTTCCCCTCTCAGCAACAGGCGCTGGCTCCTACGGAGATGAATACACGTTATCCATGTTACCCGCCCATCTGGAGCAATACGCTCGCGCTGCGCTGCCGCGATACCCTCGTAGGTGCGGAAAGTAAGGTGCTCACTGATTTCATCATGACACCACAGCCACAGTATACCTTTAGCAACAGCACGCTGGAAGCCAGTCTGAGTTCCATAAGTCATCCTGTCTGGAAGGTAACACAGTCCTTCGGCGGCTACGGCGGCAGCAATGCTAAAAACGCCTTCATACAAGCCACCACCACAGAAGAACGCAACAATATCTTCAACGCCCTGCTGCCTTTCATTCCCGGCGCCCGCACCGTAGTGTCTGTTGAAGCGCAGAATGAAAAATTCACCAACGCCCCGCTCGACAAGCCCGTGGTGGTGAACAGCACGTTGGAAACACCGGGTCTCATCGTACAGGACGGCAATCATTACCTGCTGAGCATCGGGCCGTTATTAGCCGGCGTGCAAAACTATAAATACCAGCTTCCGGAGGGCGACAAGCCGGTGCAACTGGCATTCCCCTATTATCAGGAGAAACGCATACACATCGATCTGCCGGCAGGATATACCCTGGCAGACAAAGCCGCCTTCACGGCAGACATCACCCATAACAATGTGCTGGGACTTAAAATGAGATGTGAAGAAGAAAATAGCCGGCTGCACATCTTTATTATCGAATGGTACAGCCAGAGCGAGTTAAAAGGGGAAGACAAAAAAACACTGGGAAATATTCTCGACCGGTTCAGAAAATTACAACTGCAACAGCTGACACTGGTGAAGAAACAATAGTTATACACAATCTACGTCCGGCACAATTACCACGGAGCGGAAACGTTTCTCTGCCAGCAACTGCACGAAGAACTCACGCAGCACCTGTTTTACGTGAGCGATCACTCTACCGTCACGCGGCAGTTTAATCAGCATTTCCTGCAGGTAGTTGTTCCGGACCCTTGCCACCAGCGGCGCTGCCGGTCCTACCAGTTGCGCACCGATATGCGGTTGCAGCCAGCTGGCCAGGATCTGCGCGGCCTGCTCCACTACCTGCTGGTTCTTATGCCGCAACGTCAGCTTCAGCACACGGAAAAACGGCGGATAGCCAAACTGCTGCCGCTCCGCTATTTCGGCTTCATACATGCTTTTATAATCGTGCTCTTTTACAAAGTGCAGGATAGGATGACGGGTATTGCTGGCTTGTATCAACACTTTACCCATGCCGTGTTTACGGCCGGCACGGCCACTCACCTGCTCCATCAGCTGAAACGCCCGCTCATTTACCCTGAAATCGGGATAGCTCAACAAACTGTCGGCACTGAGGATGCCTACGAGGTTTACATTATCGAAGTCCAGCCCTTTTACCACCATCTGCGTGCCCACCAAAATATCGATCTCCTGCTCTTCCAGTAGACGGATCATTTTGTTGTGACTGTCCTTGTTGCGGATAGAATCCACGTCCATACGTGCAATACGCGCTTCAGGGAACAGCTGTTGCAGGTCGTCTTCTATTTTTTCGGTACCAAAACTTTTCGGAATAAGTGACTGGGAGCCGCAGGCCTCACAGGTATACACGTAAGGATAACGGGTGCCGCAATAGTGGCAATGCAGTTTATCCTGGTTACGGTGATAGGTCAGTGATACGTCACATTGTTTGCAATGCGGTATCCAGCCACAGGTAGTACACAGCAGGAAGGGTGCATATCCGCGCCGGTTCTGAAAAAGGATCACCTGTTTTTTCTCTGTGAGGCTTTGGGTGATGGCTGTTTTCAATGCCTGCGTGAAATTACCGTCCATGGTTTTTTCGGCCATCTCCTGTTTGATGTCCACCACTTCGATGGCAGGCATCTGTATACCACCGAAACGCTCATTGAGCTCTACCAGCCCATATTTGCCCTGCTGTGCGTTGTAATAGGATTCCAGTGCCGGTGTGGCGGAACCCAGCAGCACTTTGGCTTTAAAGAGGCTGGCATAATAGATGGCTGCATCCCGCGCATGATAACGCGGTGCAGGGTCCTGCTGTTTATAGGAAGCGTCGTGTTCTTCATCGAGGATGATCAGGCCCAGGTCGCGGAAGGGCAGCAACAGGCTGGAACGGGCGCCCAGCACAATCTGTACGTCGCCGTTTTTGACTTTGTTCCATATCTCCACCCGTTCGTTGTTGCTGAAGCGGGAGTGATAGATGGCGATGCTGCTGCCGAAATGTTTCTGCAGCCGGGTGATGATCTGCGCGGTGAGCGCTATTTCGGGCAACAGATACAGCACCTGCCGGCCGGAGGCCAGGCACTCTTCCATCATCTTCACGTATATCTGTGTTTTGCCACTGGAGGTAACACCATGCAACAGGGTTACCTGTTTATCTTCAAAATGACGGCGGATAGCGTGTAAGGCCACTTCCTGTGAAGGACTCAGGCTAAAGTCGATCTGCGCATCTACTTTACCGGTGCGGATCCTGTCGACGGTCCTTTTTTCTATCCAGAGGATATTTTTATCGACCAGGCCTTTCAATTGAGCTGTGGTAGCCCCTGACTTCTTCAGCAGGTCGTTTTGTTTTACATTTCCTTCTGTTTTCTGCAGATGCAGATAAGCCAGCAAAAGCTCCATCTGTTTGGGCGCGCGGCCCATATCATTGAAGAGCGCTGCCAGCTGTTCTTCATCGTGGTAGTCTGTATGCAGCTGTACGAAGTTTTCTTTTTTCTCCCGATAAACTTCTTTCAGTTCTTCATAGATCAGACATACTTTTTTCTCGATCAGTTTTTTGATGACCGAATATACTTCCGACTTATCGAGGATTAATTGTACTTCTTCGATGCGCAGTTCTTTCCGGATATGCAGCGCTTCCGCGATGAGATATTCATCATCATCGAGCGCGGTAAAATCGTCGCCGTAAGCATCATTATATAACAACAGTGTTTCGCTGGAAAGCTTCAGGTGTGCAGGAAGCGCCGCGTTGAGCACTTCTCCTTCGCTACACATATAATAGCTGCCGATCCATGACCAGAAGGCTAACTGTGTAGGATATACGACAGGATCTTTATCCAGCATATCCAGCAGCGACTTGGTTTTATAGGCAGGCGCCTGCTCATGCACCGCTTTCACGATGCCTGCATATTTTTTTTGTTTTCCCAGCTGTACTGCCACACGACTTCCCGGCTGTAAAGCATGTTCCATGCTTTCAGGGACTGAATAAGTGTAATTTTTGGGAAGGGCCAGCGGCAGTATTACATCAGCGTACTTCATCCTACGGGTTGCAATGTTGGATAATGACGGTATTTCCGGAGCTCCCTGTCCATGATTTCATAGGTCTGTTGTTTCAGCGTGTTGATATCATCGAGGGTAAGCCCTGCCACCGGAATGGCTGGCAGAAACACCACACGGCATTTGCCGGGGTTCAGGTGCATAGGGCCGGTATGAGGTAACCGGTCTCCGGCATCAACATATAACACAGGTTTGATAGGAATCTGCATTTCAATGGCCATCCGGAAGGCGCCGTTGTGGAACGGACGCAGCGGCTCATTGGACTCATTGGTCGTTCCTTCAGGGAACACCAGGATGGAAATGCCGGCCTTGAGGGCGCTCATCATTTCCCTTACGCTCCGTGCGCGGGCCGATGCGTTGGACCGGTCAACTGACACCACAGAGTTTTTGTAAATAAATCCGAAGGCCGGGATTTTGGCCATTTCCACTTTCCCCAGCGGGCGGAACGGCAAACGCATCACTTTTACCGCGATGGCCGCGTCCAGATAGGAACGGTGATTAACCACATAGATACAAGGTTCTTTATCTTTCTCCTTCTCACAATCATATTTACGGGTAACCCGCATGCCTACCGCCGGAAACCACACATGGGCCCAGAAACGGAGAAAATAAAAGATGATATTTCCACCCTTTTCCTTCCCCAGCAAAGACGCCAGAAAAATTGGCGGCAGGATCAGGAACATGATGGACAGGAAAACGATAGCGGCGTACACAACATAGATTACACGCAACGGTTTCAGTAGAAAATTCATAAACGCCTTGTAGAAATGTGAATGATGGCGGAAAACTACGACTTTTTTCTCGCAAAGGGGTTATTTCTCGCAAAGGCGCAAAGCAACCAAGGCGCCAAGAACCACCTGATCATAAAATAAAAAAATAAAATACTTTGCGCCTTTGCTGCTTTGCTCCTTTGCGTGCACTACTCGCAGGAGCAGGTCCAGTCTTTTTCCAGATCAATACAGGTGATCACTTTCGCGTGCTGTTGGTCGCAGGGGGCAAATACAATACGGAGGTGCTGCCCTTCGTGGGAATAGCCTTCCAGGGCATAGGTAGGGCATGGCTGGTCGTTCGGATTGGATTTTTCCGGATTGATCATACCGGTGGACAGGATTTCCTGCACTTCTTCTTTAGTCACATGACGGCAGTCCATCCGACAAATGGCATGTTTGGTATATTCCAGCCGTGCCTGACGGTTGAGCGCTCCTTCAGATACATGGGCGGACATCCTGCCGGAAGGTGTTACGACGGGCTTGTCCGTAATAGGCGCAGAAGCTTTTTTATCGCTCCCTTTCCACCATTCCTGATGCCAGCCGGCCAATAATAATAATCCCAGTAAAATAACGGGCAGATACTTTTGCAATGATCTCATATACGATTAAACAGGACTCACCTTTTTAAGAAAAGCGGCCCTAAATTACTTAATAATTACTTACCAAACTATGACATAAAAAGTTCCTACCTTTGCCCTCCTTTATGGAACAGGTTAAAACAGTAGCATTTCATACACTCGGCTGTAAGCTGAATTTTTCAGAGACCTCCACTTTGAGCAGGTTGCTGGAACAGGATGGGTTTGTAAAGACAGATTTTGAGAATACGGCAGATGTGTATGTCATCAACACCTGCTCTGTAACGGATAATGCCGATAAGGAATGCCGGCAACTGGTACGTCGTATCCAGCGCCGCGCTCCGGAAAGCATGGTGGTGATCACCGGCTGCTATGCCCAGCTCAAACCACAGGAAATCGCTTCTATCGAAGGGGTGGACCTGGTACTGGGCGCCGCCGAAAAATTCAATATTACCGAGCACCTGAAAACGCTCACCAAAGGCAACAGCGCTAAAATCTGCTCCTGCGACATTGAAGATGTCAACACTTTTCACGCCTCCTACTCCGTGAACGACCGTACCCGTACCTTCCTGAAAGTACAGGACGGCTGCGACTACAGCTGCACTTTCTGTACCATCCCCATGGCCAGAGGCAAAAGCCGCAGCGATAGTGTTACCAGCGTAGTGGAAAATGCTGTTCAGCTGGCAGCCAACGGCGTAAAGGAAATCGTCCTCACCGGCGTTAACCTTGGCGACTTCGGCAAAGGCCTCACCGGCGGCAAAAAAAGAGAAGAATCATTTTTTGAACTGATACAGGAGCTGGACAAAGTGGAAGGTATCGAACGTTACCGCATCTCCTCCATTGAACCTAACCTGCTCAGCAATGAGATCATCGAATTCGTGGCCAACAGCCAACGGTTCATGCCTCATTTCCATATACCGCTCCAGAGCGGCAACAACGAAATACTGGGCCTCATGCGCCGCCGCTACCGCCGCGAACTGTACGCGGAAAAAGTAGCGCTCATCAAACAGTTGATGCCACACTGCGCTATCGGCGTGGACGTGATCGTTGGTTTCCCCTCTGAAAGCGATGCTCATTTCCAGGACACCTACGATTTCCTCCACGATCTCGACGTGTCTTATCTGCACGTATTCACTTACTCCGAAAGGGCCAATACCCCCGCACTCGACATCAGCCCTGTAGTGCCGGTCAACATTCGCCATGAACGCAATAAACAACTGCGTAACCTCAGCCACAAAAAACAACAGTACTTCCAGGAACAACACCTGGACCAAACCCGCAAAGTACTGTTTGAAAGTCACGGCAAAGACGGCATGATGGAAGGCTATACCGACAACTACATCCGCGTCACTACCCACTTCCGCGAGGAATGGGTCAATCAGCTGGTGGACTGGGAACTGCGCTAGTCTTCAACGGCGCAATTATTTCGGGAAACCCGGATCAGCCTTTATTTCATCGATCTGTTTGATATGCCTCATCGTATGGGCAGCGTTAAACAGCAATAACTGGTACGCATCTACGTAGCCTAATTCGGGATCATTGTAAATATGCGCCCGCAGCATGTCTTTGGTATTGGACACATAATCTATCACCTGGTCTCTTTGTGCCACAAAAGCATTGATGGCATCTGCAGGAGATGCATAGTTGTGTTTAGGCATCCCAAATGGCGGTGTTTTCTGTTTCTGGCTACGGTCTTCCACCATCTTGATCAACTGCTCGTCTGTATATTTCAGGTTTTTCTTTTTCTCCGGATCAGGCGTTTCTGCTACCAGTTTTTTCTCTGCGTCTGTCATGGCCTTTTCAATGATAGTAAGATGTTCCACACAATCAATGATAGACCAGCGATCGGGCGCCGGCCTGTATTCCAGCTGGGCATCGGTAAGCCCTGCCACCGCTTTCAGCAAATCACTCTTGGAGTCTTTCAGCCGGGTAATCAACTGCGCTTTGGTTTCATCATCCTTTGTAAAGCGCAACGGAAGGGCAATAAAGCTGGAAAACAGTACTACGGCCAAAGATAAAATCACTTTTTTCATGGCAGTAAAGTTTAAGTGGAAAAATGGGGTCGGTGAGCACCACAAAGCTACAAAAATCAGGGCATTTCTATCAGTTCCAGGAAGGTTTCACGAGAGATGAAACCTGCGCCCAGTGAGGCGAGATGTTCCGTTTCCACCTGGCAATCGATCAGCTTCAGCTCCTTTGCATAAGCCTGTACAAAAGTGATGAAAGCTGCTTTGGAAGCATTGCTCACATCCGAAAACATGGACTCCCCAAAGAAACAGTGACCAATTTTCACCCCATACAGACCGCCTGCCAGCTGGTCATCCAGCCAGGCCTCCACAGACATGGCATAGCCTGCCTGATGCAGGCGGATATAGGCTTGTTGCATCTCATCCGTAATCCAGGTACTGTCCTGCCCGCGGCGGGCAATACGACTGCAACGCTCGATGACAGCAGGAAAATCTGCATTGTAGGTAATACGGAACTGTTGACGGCGTAGCACCTGCTTCATACTGGAAGACACATTCAGGTCGGCCGGAAACAATACAAAACGGGGATCGGGGCTCCACCAGAGTATAGGGCGTTCGTCGAACCAGGGGAAGATACCGGAGCGGTAGGCCAGCAGTAGCCTTTCCACAGAAAGGTCACCACCTACGGCAAGCAGGCCATCCGGCTCTGCGAGATGCACCGGAGGGAAAAGCAGTTGTTTATTGAGACGGAAAACGGGCATGGACAATACAATCGGTTAGCGGTCCGCCATCTCTTCGATAGTGGCGCTGATACCTCTTTCCACCAGCGCTTCCCACATAGGGCGCAGCTTGTGGTATTCCCCTTCCTTCACAGCATATTTACCATTGTGATGTATAATAAGGGCACATTGCTCCGCCTGCTGGTGGGTATGGCCGCAGACTTCAATCAGGGAAGCGATCACCCAATCGAAGGTATTGACATCATCATTCCACACCACCAGACTGAAGGGAAATTGCTCATCTTCAGCCACCAGGATGTCCTCCAACTCTTCCGTAAATACCTGTGTATTAGTTCTTTCGCTCATTTTTAAATAAAGCTTTACGCAAAATTACATGGATTATTCGTTAATTTCTTCATATTTGACCCAGAGAATTGATTATTTAAGATTTGTTTATTTTCATATTCGCTGCTTCACGCCGCTATCCGGCGCAGGAATGGTAAACAGACAATAAACAAAATAACAATGTGTTATATGGTCCATAGCTTGGTTTTATTGATGGATACCCATCTGCCCCTGAAAGATCCGGTACCTATTTTTTCGCTGGTACTGTTTATTATTCTGCTGGCCCCGATTATCCTCCGCAAATTCCGTATCCCCAGTATCATCGGGCTGATACTCGCCGGTATGGCTATTGGTGATCACGGTTTCGGTATAATCGAAAAAGGCAGTATCGATCTGTTTGGCAAGGCGGGCTTACTGTATATCATGTTTCTGGCCGGTCTGGAGCTGGACATGACAGAGTTTCGCAAGAACCGTTACCGCAGTATGGTGTTTGGGGCACTGACCTTCTTCATCCCGCTGCTGCTCGGTTTTGTGGTGTGTACCTATGTACTGCATTTTAACTTCAAGGCCACGCTGCTGGTATCCAGCATGTTTGCCACCCATACGCTCGTAGCTTACCCGCTGGCCAGCAGGCTTGGCATTACCAAAAATGAAGCGGTCACCGTTGCTGTAGGCGGCACCATCATTACCGATACCGCCGTACTGCTGATACTGGCTGTTATCACCGGGGCGCAGGCCGGCAACCTCAACACCGCTTTCTGGGTGAGACTGGGCATTTCCCTGACGATATTCGCGCTGATCATCCTGTGGCTGATGCCCATGCTCGGACGTTGGTTTTTTAAGAAGATCAAGGACGATAAAACCTCCCACTTTATCTTCGTGATGGCCCTCGTGTTTGCGGCAGCTTTTCTCGCGGAACTGGCCGGCGTAGAAGGCATTATCGGCGCGTTTCTCGCCGGGCTGGCGCTCAACCAGCTGATCCCGCATACTTCGCCGCTGATGAACCGTATCGAGTTTGTAGGTAATGCGCTCTTTATTCCGTTTTTCCTGATCAGTGTAGGCATGCTGGTAGATCTCCGTGTGCTGCTCAAAGGGCCCGAAGCGCTCATTATTGCAGGCGCGCTCACCATCATGGCCCTTAGCAGTAAGTGGTTTGCCGCCTTCTTCACACAGCTGATCTTCAAATACAGTCCCACCCAACGGAATGTGATCTTCGGCCTGAGCAGCGCCCACGCGGCCGCCACCATCGCGGTGATCCTGATCGGTTTTAATATGGGCATCGTAGATGAACATGTGCTCAATGGCACCGTGGTGCTCATTCTCATAACCTGCCTGGTAGGCTCCTTCGTTACAGAAAATGCCGGACGCCGATTGGCACTACAGGAAGCAGAACAAAAACCGGAGCTGCCGGACCAGCCGGAACGTATACTGGTGCCCGTTTCTAACCCCGAACGTATCGAAGCGTTGCTGGACTTTGCCGTGATGATCAAAGATGCCAAAGCGCCTACGCCTATCTATCCGCTGGCGGTGGTACAGGACAACGAAGAAGCACGCGACAAAATCCATCTCACCAATAAAATGATGGAAAAAGCCATCATACATGCAGCGGCCACCGAAAGCAATGTGCAGGTAGTCACCCGCATCGATCTCAACGTGTCTGACGGCATTGCCCGCGCAGCCAAAGAACTGATGATCAGCGACGTGATCCTCGGCTGGACAGACAAAACCAGCACTACGGACCGTCTCTTCGGCAATATCTTCGGTACTACCATGGACAACGTATTGCAGAGCGTATGGGAAACGGTATATGTGTGCAACTTCCTGCACCCGCTCAACACTACTAAAAAAATGGTGCTGGTACTGCCGCCCAATACAGAATATGAACTGGGCTTCCTGCACTATATGCAGAAAATGTTTTTGCTGGCCAAACAGGCCGGCGCCAAACTGCTGGTGTTCTCCAATGCCAGAACACAATCGCTCACAGAAGCTTTTATCACACAGTCCAAATTAAGCGTGGAAGTCACCTTCAAACAATTCGAAACCATCGAAGACTTCCTGATCCTTTCCCGCGAGGTAACCCGTGATGACCTGGTAGTAGTAGTGACCGCCCGCAAAGGCACCCTCTCCTATCACGCTTATCTGGAAAATATTCCTGCTAAAGTAAGTCGCCATTTTAAAGACAATAACGTTATTCTGCTGTATCCGGAACAAACAGAAATAGACTACCTGGAAGCCGGGCTGCAGCCGGATGACCTTACCCTGGCGCCGATACAGGAACAACTGGCCAATCTGAACAAACTTGGAAAAGCGTTCAAACGTATCTTCAAAGGACCCAAAAACAAAGGGTCATAATCGTACATTATGTATACAATTCATCATTCATATCAGGAACGATAAATATTTTTCACCCGCTTCAAACCCTTTGTAACAAAGGGTTTGAAGCAATCATCTCTATAAAGTTTTAAAAAATATTTGGTAGAATAAAAATAGTTTATACCTTTGCAATCCCATCGAACGAAAGGCTCGACGGTAAACAAAGAAAGAGGGAGCTTAGCTCAGCTGGTTCAGAGCATCTGCCTTACAAGCAGAGGGTCACTGGTTCGAATCCAGTAGCTCCCACACTTTAGTTTTTTTTGAATTATTGAAAGGATCTTTTTTAGGGAGCTTAGCTCAGCTGGTTCAGAGCATCTGCCTTACAAGCAGAGGGTCACTGGTTCGAATCCAGTAGCTCCCACACACTTCATCGTCTTTAAAAGATCTTTTTCCGGGAGCTTAGCTCAGCTGGTTCAGAGCATCTGCCTTACAAGCAGAGGGTCACTGGTTCGAATCCAGTAGCTCCCACACAAAGCCATTCAGTAGTACTACTGAGTGGCTTTTTTGTTTTAATACCTACCTTAGCCCCATACATTTCCCCACCCATAAACATCCACAAATGAAACAGCTTATATGGCTGGCAGCACTGCTGATCACCGGCAACCTGTATTCCTTCCCTACCTTGGCAGGCCATCCACCTGACACACTGGTACTGGCCACATATCAGTACAGCACCAACACCAGGACCGCGAACCTGCAACCACTGGCAATCGTACTTCAACAACAACTGGGCTGCAGCGTAAAAGTAGTGAGTTATCCCTCCGTACAGCAACTGATCGAAGGACTGTCCCGGCAGGAAGCAGATATCGTTTTTATCAGCACCATGGGATACCTGCTCTACGATCAGCAATCACAGCAAAACTATGTCCCCGCTGTATCACTGCAATTTCCCACTGATACCGGCAGCGACCACTATAAATCCTGTATTGTGGCCCGGCATGACTTTTCCGGCAACGATATCCGGTCGTTGCAAACCGTGACAGGGAAAAGCACCTTTGCCTTTGTCAACAAAGGCTCTACTTCCGGCAACCTTATTCCCCGCCTGGCACTCAGCGCCGCAGGCATCAGTAACCCGGAAACACATTTTTCTGATATCGTTTATACCGGCAATCATAAAAGCGCCCTGGAAGGGGTCACACGCGCATCCTACTACCGGTTTCTGAATGTGCAATCCAATCCCGGAGTGGTAAAGGAAATACTGGAAAATTTCGGAATTTTTTGATTTACGATTTTTTTGATTTTGTAGATCTATAAAAGAGAAGACCGAAGCAAGTGATTACCCGCTTCGGTCTTCTCTTCTTTTATTTGCGAAATCAAAAAATTCGTAAATCAAAAAATCTCTCAATAACTACGGTTTCTTTTTCTTCTTCTCCGCTTTTTTGACATAGTTTCCTTCGAAGAAACATTTAATGCCACGGTAAGCACCACAACCACCTATTTCGCGGATATTAACCCTGCCGGATGAGAACTGGAAGGCAATGCCACAGGATGATTCCTTGTCTTTATACTCACCTCTGTTACCAGCGATATAATGGCCCTTTCCACTCAGCTCACCTTTACAGTTGCCATTGTCTTTGGAGAAAGTAATGAAGAACTGGAAAGTTTTGCCGTCTTCACCATCACGGATAGAGATCAGGCTCATGTCACCGGAGGTATAGTCACCAGAGAATTTATGCTTGCGGGGCAGGGTATCGATAGGATTGAAGATCTGACCAGGCGTAGTAGGTCCGTTGGAGTTAGTCATGATCAACTGGACAGACCCGTCTTTGTTCACCGCATAAAAATCTTCTTTCAATGCAGTATTGCTGCCGCTCAGCTTTTTCTCAGAGCTTACCTTGATCACATTTTTACTATCGATGGAAGTAGAAATCACCGTACCATCAGCACTACCGGTGTTGGCTATACGCAAACGGTTCAGGTATTTTCCTTTTTTATCGAGTATACAGAGGTAACCGGTGGTTTGTGTCCGGCCTACTGCTTTAATGACCATGTAGTTGGTCACACTTCCCTGTATACGGGTCAGGGGAAACAGTTTTACTTTTTCTGTTTTACCGTAATCTCCCTTCATGAGGGTATCCGTCAGGAAGCGGCTCACGTCTGCTACGGCAACAGCCAGCGAGTCGGACTGTTTCAGCTGCAGGGAGTCTGCATTCAGTTTATACGGTAATGTTCCGGGTGTAAACAATTCCTGGAAGTCTTCGAATGTCATGGGCTCATCAGCGCCTCTGCCAGGTGTCTTTTTAGATTTGCAGGCTGCCAGTGCAACAATTGTCAATAATAATAACAGGTAACGCTTCATGAAAAGTTGATTCAGGGCGAAAAGTTAGATATAATTTTTATATGTGCGCAGCTAAAATCAAAAAACATACCGGATGAGGAAAAGTTCAACTAAATTATTTAGATTTGTCTAAACAATATTTTAGACGACATGAACTTATCTATTGCAGAAGAGAACTACGTGAAGGCCATATATAAGCTCCAGGAAGGGGATACAGCCGTAACAACCAACGCCCTGGCGTATGAACTGGATACCAAACCGGCTTCTGTAACGGACATGGCGAAAAAGTTAAAAGACAAACAACTGATCGACTATGAAAAATATAAAGGTATCACGCTTACCGCTGAAGGCCGTAAAACTGCCTTGCAGATTGTACGCCGTCACCGGCTGTGGGAATGTTTTCTGGTAGATAAGCTGGCTTTTAGCTGGGAAGAAGTGCATGAGCTGGCTGAAGAGCTGGAGCATGTGCGCAGCGAGAAACTGACCAACCGTCTCAGTGAATATCTGGGCAATCCGACCGTAGACCCGCATGGAGATCCCATCCCCGATGCCCATGGCCGGATGGCCAAACCACGCCCGCAAACATCACTGGACCAGGCCAACGCCAAAAGGCTGGTGGTCACGGCCGTTACGGACCAGTCGGTAGCCCTGCTGGCTTTCCTTAATGCCAAAGGCATCCGCCTCGGCACCCAACTGGAAATTGTCGCCCACTACGAATATGACAATTCCATCGAAATCAAAATGAAACATGCACCGTCCCTCACCATTAGTGAGCAGGTAGCTAAAAATATCATGGTAAGACCCGTTTAAAAATTACGAATGACAGATGACGCATTACGAATTCCGGGTTCTTTCGTAAGTCGTCATTCGTCATTCGTGATTCGTAATTGAATTTATTATGGACTACAATCGCGCAACGTCACTAAGTGAGGTACATCAGAGCATAGATACGAGCAATAAATCGAAGTGGAGAAAACTATTCGCCTTTTTCGGGCCGGCCTACCTTGTCAGCGTAGGGTATATGGACCCGGGCAACTGGGCCACCGACCTCGCCGGTGGTAGCCAATACGGCTATAAGCTGATATGGGTACTGCTGATGAGCAACCTGATGGCCCTGCTGCTGCAAAGCCTCAGCGCCCGGCTGGGCATCGTTCGCGGCCGCGACCTGGCGCAGGCCAACAGGGAAACCTATCCACGCAGTGTTAACTTCATCCTGTACCTCCTGGCGGAAGTGGCCATCGCCGCCACCGACCTTGCTGAGGTGCTGGGCATGGCCATCGGGCTGCAACTGCTCACCGGCCTGCCCCTGATATGGGGCGTGAGCCTCACCGTACTGGACACCTTCCTCCTGCTGATATTGCAACGGTACGGTATCCGAAAAATGGAGGCCTTCATTGTAGCGCTGGTAGCCATCGTCGGCATTTCTTTTCTGGTACAGCTGGTCATGGCCAAACCCGATATGCGGGAAGTAGCACAAGGCTTCATCCCTTCCATCCCGGACAACACCGCCCTTTATATCGCCATCGGCATCATCGGCGCCACCGTAATGCCACATAACCTTTACCTGCACTCGGCACTGGTACAAACACGCAAAATCAAACGGGACGATGCCGGCATCAAACAGGCGCTGAAACTCAATTTTGTGGACAGCACCATCGCACTCAATCTCGCTTTTCTGGTAAACGCTGCTATCCTCATCCTGGCAGCGGCCGTGTTCTTCAAAACCGGCCGTACAGACATTGCAGAAATTCAGGACGCACACCAGCTGCTGGAGCAATTACTGAGCAGCAAACTCGCCCCCATCCTCTTCGCCGTGGCGTTGATTGCCGCCGGACAGAGCAGCACCGTGACCGGCACCCTCGCCGGGCAGATCATCATGGAAGGTTATCTGCACCTGCGTATCAATCCATGGCTGCGCCGGCTGCTGACCCGCTTGCTGGCCATCGTACCGGCATTCCTCGTGATCCTGATCGCCGGAGAAAACCAGGTAGGCGCCCTCCTCGTCTTCAGCCAGGTACTGCTGAGCATGCAGCTGGGCTTCGCTATCATCCCGCTGATCCACTTCGTGAGCGATAAACATACCATGGGCAAATTCGCCATCAAACCCGGCACTAAAGTGCTCAGCTGGGCCATCACCGCTTTGTTGGTATATTTGAATATGCGCATGGTATATACAGAAGCAATGGGCTACATTTCCGGCAACGGTAATGTCTTCGTGGACGGTATCATCATCCTGGCCTCTCTCGGCTTTGTGGTGCTGTTGATCGTCACCGTGGTATATCCATTGATCAGCCGCTACCGCCAGGAAGCATCCGGCGGCATCCACACGCCGCAGGTGTCTCTCGGTGAACTGGAAAAGCCGGAATACAAATGCATCGCCATGGCGCTGGAATTCAGCAAAAAAGACGAACAAATCATCTCCAACGCCATTGCTCACGGTAACGAGCATACGGAGTATCTGTTGATACACATCGTGGAAAGTGCTTCTGCCAAATATTTCGGTACAGAATCCGATGACTTCGAAACACGGAAAGACCAGGAACAGCTGGACACTTACCTGGCGCTGTTAAACAGCCGTGGCATCAAAGCCCGTGGTATGCTGGGCTTCCGCCATCGCGCCAAAGAAATTGCCCGCATCGTCAACCATGAAAAAGCTGATTTTCTCGTACTTGGCGGCCATGGCCACAAAGGCATCAAGGACTGGATATATGGAGAAACAGCCAATCAGGTGCGCCACTTTGTGAAGGTACCGGTGCTGGTGGTGCAATAACGGAGATAACTATACGATTGATAATTACAGCTTAACTTGAACAGCTAAAAAAGCGGATTATGCAAACCACCTTTCAGCCCGGCGATGTGAAACACTTTACCCGTCATGTACGGGCAGAAGACTGTGCTGCCTTTGACAGTGGTCGGGTACATCCCGTCTATGCCACATTTGCACTGGGACGTGATGCGGAATGGTGTTGCCGGTTGTTTGTGCTGGAAATGAAAACGGAAGAAGAGGAAGGTATCGGTACCATGTTGACCGTGGAACATCTTTCACCGGCCCTGCAGGGCAGTGAAGTACATTTTACCGCTACCATCACAGCGCTGCAGGGAAATGAAATTATTTGTAGTTATGAAGCCCATGTGGGTAACCGGCTTATTGCAAGGGGCACTCAGGGACAGAAAATATTGCTCAAAGAAAAACTCGAACGGCGTTTTGCTGCTTTATAAGCCCAGCGCCGCTTTCAGCCGGGGATAACCAGTTTTGCTCACCAGCACCCTGGCGCCGCTGCGCAGGATCGCCAGGTGGTTTTCCTTCTCATAAGGATCGATACGCGTTACCTGATTAACGTTGAGTATATACGAACGGTGCACCCGGGTGAACTGCTGCGGGTCCAGCGTCTGCTCAAAAAACGACATGGTTTTGTTTTTCAGGAAACTACCTTCATGCGTTACAATCTTCACATAATCATCTGCCGCTTCCAGGTAGTGAATGTCCTGTACGGGGATGATTTTTATTTTCCCGTTGATTTTAATCACCACGCGGTTGTTCTGCAATGGCGTAGCAGCGGCTGTTTCCAGCAGTGCGGCCGTAGCGGCGGCATTGCTGTTATGTTGTTCCAGCCATTTCTGAAAGGCCCTGTCAAAACGTTCACGGGAGAAAGGTTTCAGCAGATAATCCACTGCGTGTACTTCGAAAGCGCGGAGTGCATGTTCTTCAAAAGCGGTAGTGAATATCACGGCTGGCATGGTTTCTACCAGTTCCAGCATTTCAAAACCGGTGATCTTCGGCATCTGGATATCGAGGAAAATAATATCCGGCTGGTGTTGCTGAATAGCTTTTAATCCTTCAAAACCATCGTTGCATTCCTGCATCAGCTGTACCTGTGGGTAGCCTGCCAGGAACTCCTTTACCACTTCACGTGCCAGAGGTTCATCATCAATTATTACTGCTTTTATCATGTGTTTGTGGTACTTTAATCAGCGTGGTATAAATATTTTCCTGTGCACCTGTTTCCATCAGGTCCTGCCGTGCAAACAGCAGGTACAGCCGACGTCTGATGGAGGTCAGCCCGAACCCGGTGCCTTTGTTGGGCTGCTGCAATTCATTATCAAACGGGTTTTTCACTTCCAGCAGCAACATCCCGTCTTCCACATAAGCCCTGATAGTGATGCAGATATCTCCTACCGTATCATAGAGCCCGAACTTAATAGCGTTCTCTACTACCGGTTGCAGCAGCATGGGTGGCATATACATAGCCTCTGCCGCTTCATCATAACTAACGCTGGTGGATAAACGATGACCAAACCTCACTTTCTCGATATCCAGATATAACTGCAGGTACTGTAGTTCTTCTTTGAGTGATATCCAATGGTCATCTTCCCGTTTCAGCGACCCACGGAGGAAGTCGGACAGCTTGAGCACCATTTCACGGGCCTGTTCCGGGCGCAGCATGATCAGTGCATTAATAGAGTTGAGGCTATTGAACAGAAAGTGCGGTTGTAACTGCTGCCGCAGCTTGTACAATTCCGCTTCCCGGATAATGGCTTCGTTGGCCTCTCTCCTTTCCCTTTCGCCCTGTTCTTCTTCTTCATCGTACCACAACTGGCTGCGGTAGCCAATACCGGCGATGATCATACATCCTACGATAAAATGGATGGGGATGGCACTATTCAGCCAGCGCAGGTACACCGGGTCGTTATCGAAGGTGGTCTCTAACAGCCAGTGGGTGAAAAATACCCAGAGGGCCGCCATCACCGAACTCACCACCGTTACATACAGGAACTTGTTGACACCCGCGCCCGGACGGTAGTACGACAGATTACGGCTGATCAGGAAACCGGCGCCGCCCAGTAAGACAACGTGCACGGAACTGTCTGAAATAGCCTGCCATGCGGTCAGATCAAACCAGTAATACAGCAAGGCTGCATACAATACCAGCCATATCAGGAATGAGGTAAGGAAACTCCACCGGGAGTTCCCTTTGTATAATTCTTTTGCCAAAAGCGCGCTTTTTGTCCGTTTTAAACGTTCACTTCAATATACTGTTGTCCCTGCAGCTGGGCAGATTTCATCTGCAACCAGGCAATGTAGGAATTGGGATCTCCCGGCTCTTCTATGCGGGAATACAGCTCCATGCCGTCTGTCAGTTGATCAAGGGTATATACTTCAGGTACATTGATGAACTTCCATTGTACCAGTTCCTGTTGTTGGTTCTTGAAGGCATATTGTTCCTGCATTCCGATTTCCCTTGCTTTCTGCCAGGCCTCTTTTTTAGAGATGGCGCTGATCAGTCTCAACTGTTCATCGAATTGCGGTGTATGACTGCCATTACCGCAAATGATCTGATAAACTACTTTAGCAACAAACCAATACATACAATAAGATTTAAAAAGTTGGTAAGATAATGCGCTGTAAAGTTCCTTAGGCGAAGCTTTTGATCTCCACTCCACCGAAAATACAGGAGCCTTTCAGCAGCAGTACTTTGTCTTTATCAATACTTCCCAGCAGAGCGGAAGGACGTTTTTCCTCTACGCCGCCCATAATGGTAGAGATGTCTACTTTCACGGTCCAGTTGGCCGGTACTACAATTTCACATCCGCCGAAGATAGCGGTCACTTCAAGTGTCACGGTGCCGTTGATGTCCGCCTGCATCAGGTTGAGGTCTGTACCGCCAAATACATTGGAGACATAGCCGCCTTTGAAGTTTTTGGAGGTGACCACCTTTTCGAGGCCACTGAAACAGGATGAGATGTTGATGGTATCGTCATCGGCAGAAATGTCGCTGCTGGTGCGGTCTTTCGCGAAATATCTTGCATCAGTGAAATACCCGTCGTTGTGTCTCTTAAACAATGCGGTGATACCGATGGCGATCAATACAACCGGCCAGATAAACTTGGCGGTGTTGTAAGGCCAGTGCAGGATTTCACCGGCGAGGAAGATGCCGCCTACCGCCATCATGGCAAACCAGGGACCACCTCTGAAATTATGTTTGAAGCCCAATGCCAGGCCAATTACGATCAGGATCATCTGCCAGGAGAACACCCAGCCCGGGATATCCAGGTCTAACCGCTGCAACAGCAGGGAAGTACCTATGAGGATAAGGATAATACCGCCAATACCGCGTCCTCTTTTTCTTCTGGCGACAAAATCATCTTTAATCATTGTCTTGTTGTTTTCATTGCTGGAATGTTTTAACAATGCAAAAGTAGGACGACAGAAGCGGCTGTAAAAGCTCCATTAGGCTAAAAATGCGGTTTTACCGGTAAAAAGCAGGAAAAGACCGGCGAAAGTGGCCTCGGCCATCCCGGGAACCCCCAGGACTAAGTCCTGAGCCGTGTTGCAGGATTTCACATGTGGCAGAATTTCATCAGGTATTAATGATAAATTTAATCGTTGCCATCTCTCCATCAGAATATTAATTGTAGCCCAGGACTTTAGTCCCGGGGAACCTGGAGAAGCTAGATTTCGACTGTTACGAGATCGGCCTTGCCGGAGAGTTTTTCCAGCACTTCCCGAAGCTGTTGCACCATCGGATCAGGGCCACAGATATAGAAATGCTGATCAAAATTGGAAATCTTCCGTTTCAAATATGCTTCATCTATAATATGATGGTCATAACCGGGCACTTCTTCCCGGGTAATGGTATTAATGAAGTTGTTACCCAGCATTTCCTGAAATTCTTCTTTCAGAATGATATCAGCGTAGGTACGGTTGGAGAAAAACAGCTTGTTGTTGCCCAGTTGTCCTTTATGTTGCAGGTCGCGGAAAATGGCGATGAAAGGGGTAACGCCGGCGCCGCCGGCAATAAAAATACCTTCACCTTTATATTGGATAGCCCCCCAGACGTCGTGCAGGATAAGGCTGTCGCCCGGCTGAATATGCCCCAGCAGGTCGGTTACGCTGTGATGATCGGGATAGCTTTTGATGGTGAATTCCAGGTGGTCCCATTCATTCAGGCTGGTAAAGGTAAAGGGACGGCGTTCATCTTCCCATCCGGGCTTGTTCACGGCCACTTCTGTAGCCTGACCGGGGACAAACGTGTATCCTTCAGGTTTTTCTACCTTATAGCGTCTTACGTTGTGCGTGACAGGGGTTACCGATAATACTTTAACGATATGGCTTTCCATAGAGTAGGTTTTCAGTTAGATATGAATATAGGATATTTTTTGCTCAACGCAGTATCACTGCAGACAGCTTCGCCAGATCTGCGGCCCAGCGGGCATAGTCTTTCCCGGAAGGATGCAGACCATCGGTAGCCACCAGGGAGGCATCCTGCGCAGCTTCGCGCGTATAGGGGGTAATGTCCAGCCAGTGGGCACCCAGCCCGGCCGCAATGGTTTTATTGACAGCATTAAAAGCATCTATTTCCCGGGCAATGGCGGCCTGGTCACGGTCTGCCGCAAAAGGCGTCACACCCCAGTCGGGGATGGAAAGCACCACCACATGTGACGGGCGGTGACCGGCAAAATCAATGGCCTGCTGCAGCAGTTGGGTAAACTGTGCCTTGTATTCCTCCAGGCTACGGCCACGGTACTGGTTATTCACGCCAATGAGCAATGTCACCAGGTCGAAAGTACCGGTAATACGGGCCTCCCGGATCCCCTTCTCCAGTTCGTCTGTTGTCCAGCCGGTGGTCGCCACTATTTTAGCGTCATTGATCGTGATGCCTTTGGCCCGGAGCAACTGAACGGTCTGCGCCGGGAAACGCTCCGTTTCCGCTACGCTTTCACCGATAGTATAGCTGTCACCCAGCGCCAGGAAAGAATATGGGACCATAAGGGTATCTGCGGTTTTGTGATGATAAAAAAAAGAACAGCAAAATAACATTAATCTTAACATAAGCAAAAAGTTATATACACCCTCTTTTTCACATAGAATTAAGCAGAAAGTTCACCCGCCTTAAACCGGAATGCCGTACCTTTGCACCCGATTACAACAATTAAGTTAACGCATAAAGAAACCGTTTTATGCCGGCAGAAAAAATATCGATGAACAATGGCCTGTTACAGGTCCCTACCCACCCAATCATACCATTTATTATAGGCGACGGAATTGGTCCGGATATCTGGAAAGCCAGCGTCCGTGTATTCGACGCAGCTGTGGAAAAAGCCTATGGTAGCGAGCGGAAAATTGAATGGAAAGAAGTATTGGCAGGCGAAAAAGCCTTCCAGGAAACCGGCGAATGGTTGCCTGCTGCAACGCTGGATGCGTTGAAAGATTACCTGGTGTCTATCAAAGGCCCGCTGTCTACCCCGGTAGGTGGTGGCATGCGTTCCCTGAACGTGGCTATGCGCCAGGAGCTGGACCTGTACGCCTGTGTAAGGCCTGTACGCTGGTTCAACAAAGTACCTTCTCCGGTGAAACATCCTGAGAAAGTAGACATGGTGATCTTCCGCGAAAACACTGAAGATATCTATGCCGGCATCGAATACATGACAGGTACGCCTGAATGTGAAAAACTGCTCAACTTCCTGCAGAATGAAATGGGCGTGAAAAAAATCCGTTTCCCGGAAACTTCTTCCCTCGGCATCAAACCGGTGTCTATCGAAGGAACCGAGCGACTGGTACGCGCTGCCATCCTGTATGCACTCGAGCACAAACGTCCTTCCGTTACCCTCGTACACAAAGGTAACATCATGAAATTCACCGAAGGTGGCTTCAAAAACTGGGGCTATGCACTGGCGGTAAGAGAATTTGGTGATAAAGTGTACACCTGGGAACAATGGGAACAAACCAAAAAAGAACAGAACGAAGAAGCTGCCAATAAAGCGCTGAAAGTAGCTATCGCAGAAGGTAAACTGCTGATCAAAGACGTGATCGCGGACAACTTCCTGCAACAGATACTGCTGGCTCCTCAGGATTACTCTGTAGTAGCTACCCTGAACCTCAACGGTGACTATATCTCCGACGCACTGGCTGCTGCAGTAGGTGGTATCGGTATCGCTCCCGGCGCTAATATCAACTACCTCACCGGTCACGCCGTGTTCGAAGCTACCCACGGTACTGCACCACGCTTCGCTAACACCAACACCATGAACCCGTCTTCCGTTATCCTCAGCGGGGTAATGATGCTCGAATACATGGGCTGGAAAGAAGCTGCCGAAATTATCGTGCATGGCCTGAGCACTGCCATCGCCCGCAAACGCGTTACCATCGACTTCTACAACCTGATGGACGACGCCACCCTGGTAAAAACCAGCGAGTTCGCGGACGAAGTGATCAAACAAATGCAACACTAGTTTCACGCAAAGGCGCTAAGCAGCAAAGAAGCAAAGGTTTTTTAAACAATAATACTAATTAAGAAAGCAAAGAAGCGGACCCTCTTTTGTTGGTTATATTATATAATAACATCATCAACAAAAGTGGTCTTCTCTTCTTTGCTTTCTTATTTTATCATTATTTTTCCCTTTGCTGCTTTGCTGCTTAGCGCCTTTGCGTGCCCATCTTATGAAAATGTTTTGTAATTTTCCCAGCTATTTGTATTTTTCGTGATTATCCCTTTTAGGGACTTGCTTGAATAGTTGTTCGTTTTTGTTGCTTTTAATCTAATTTTTTAAAAAAAACCGTAATGTCAAAAATTAAAGTAGCTAATCCGGTGGTAGAACTGGATGGAGACGAGATGACACGGATCATCTGGAAATTCATTAAGGACAAACTGATACTTCCATATCTGGACGTAGAAATCAAATATTTTGACCTGGGCATGGAACATCGTGATGCGACCAACGACCAGGTAACTATTGATGCAGCTAACGCTATCCGCGAAACAGGCGTAGGGATTAAATGCGCTACTATCACTCCTGATGAAGCCCGCGTAAAAGAATTTAACCTGAAACAAATGTGGAAATCACCGAACGGCACTATCCGTAACATCCTGGATGGTACTGTATTCCGTGAGCCCATCGTGATGAAAAACGTGCCGCGCCTCGTGCCTAACTGGACTGCTCCTATCTGCATCGGCCGTCACGCTTTCGGTGACCAATACCGCGCTACTGACTTTGTGACCAAAGGCAAAGGCAAACTCACTATCAAATTTGAAGGTGAAAACGGTGAAGTGATCGAACACGAAGTATACAACTTCAAAGGCGACGGCGTGGCATTGGCGATGTACAACACCGACGAATCCATCAAAGGCTTCGCCCGCGCTTGTTTCAACCAGGCCCTGATGAAAAAATGGCCGCTGTACCTGAGCACCAAAAACACCATCCTGAAAAAATACGATGGTCGTTTCAAAGATATTTTTGAAGAAATCTACCAGCAGGAATTTAAAACTGCTTTCGATGCTGCAGGTCTCACCTATGAGCACCGCCTCATCGATGACATGGTTGCTTCTGCCCTGAAATGGAACGGCAACTTTGTTTGGGCTTGTAAAAACTACGATGGTGACGTTCAATCCGATACCGTTGCACAAGGCTTCGGTTCCCTCGGTCTGATGACTTCCACCCTGGTTACCCCTGATGGTAAAACCATGGAAGCTGAAGCGGCTCACGGTACCGTTACCCGCCACTACCGCGACCACCAGGCCGGTAAACCAACTTCCACCAACCCTATCGCTTCCATCTTCGCATGGACCCGCGGTCTGGAATTCCGTGGTAAACTGGACAATAACCAGGAACTGATCAACTTCTGTCAGGCACTGGAAGAAGTTTGCATCGAAACGGTGGAAAGTGGTAAAATGACCAAAGACCTCGCAGTTTGTATCCACGGTAACAAAGTGGAACACGGCAAACACTACCTCTATACAGAAGAATTCCTGGAAGAGCTGGACAAAGCCCTGAAAGCGAAACTGGCGAAATAACTATCATTTAGTTATTTTTTCATTTTATTATTTTGATATTAAAAACGCAGCGAAGATCACCTTATATCGGATGGTCTTCGCTGCGTTTTTAATATCAAAATAATAAAATAGCTAAATGCCTAAATATCTACAGTTTCATTTGTTTACGCACTACCTTATCTTCTCCGTAGATATCATCGTAAAATACCAGTGTGCCTTCTTTACCTTCTGCAGTGAAGTAGCGGAAATAAATCGGGATACGACGGGTAAGGTCTATCTGTCGTTTTTCCTCCCGCTCAATCCATACCCGAATGCTGTCTCCTTTGTGATTGGAAGTATCCGGCGATGCCACCAGGTACTGCGCCAGGCTGTCCCACTGCTGCACCCGCACACAACCATGGCTCATGGCACGCATGGAGTTTTTAAACAGCCCGCGGTTATTGGTATCATGCAGGTATACGCTGTATTTATTACGGAAGTTAAACTTCATAATGCCGAGTGAGTTGTCCAGTCCGTCCATTTGCCGCAGCACATAAGGGAAATGTCCTTTGGACAGCTTGCTCCAGTCTATCGTTGACGGATCTACGGCGTTACCGGACGCATCGATCACCTCAAGGTTTTTAGCGGCCAGATAACCGACATTTTTCTTGATAGCAGGCAGCATTTCCTTAAACACGATGCTGTAAGGCACACGCCAGTAAGGATACAACATGAAGTTGGTCATATAGGAATTGAGGATGGGTGTGCGGGTACGGGGTGTACCAACAATCACCCTCGATTCCAGTTTCACCTCGCCGCTATCCACTACCTGCAGCGTATAGCCGGGCAGGTTAACCATGATATACTGACGGGGCAGCGTATCCGGCAGTTTGCGCCAGCGGTCCAGGTTTACGGCCGCCTGCATCACCCAGTCGTGTACCGAGCGGTTCATCGCCATCACGGTCCGTTTACCAGGCACGCCGTCCGGGTAGATGTTAAATTCTTTCTGGAAAGCTTTTACACCGGTTTTCAGCAGGGTGCTGTCTATCTGTTTGCCGGTAGTGTCCAGATGGCCGCTTTGCACCAGCCGATCGACCACCAACAGCCGGAAAGCAGGGGTGTCTGTATAGTTTAACGGAAGCGTATCCCAATGATAGGCCGCATACTTTTCCTTGAAAGAACGAATACCTTCTTTCAGTGCCACATACCCCGGATGGGTAGGTTCAAGGTCGTGCAGCAGGGTTGTTACCTCGCCCTGTTCCAGCGCCTGATGGAGTTTGGCTGTCAGCTGTGTGTCGGTGAAAAGGGAATCGGCTTTTAGCGTCACGCTGTCGCGCGGCGCAGCTCCGAAACGCAGGTCAGACGCCATTCTCATAAAGGCGTCGGTCAGCATTACGTCCATCCGCGCCCACAAGGCGGCATCTTTTTTAGCCGCAGGGTCGTTGCTGAGTTGCTGCCAGGCAGTATTCAGCGCCGGTTCGTGGTAATGCGCCGGTAGGAGGCCTACGTCTTCCGCCTGTTTGATAGCATCTATCAGGGTGGCGGCAGCAGCGTTGGGCACACCGTCTTTCGACCAGCGGCTGGCATTTTCCTTTTCCTTGTAAAAGTCCTGCAGGGCCTGAGGCCGGAAGGCGGGAAGACTGTCTTCCATCAAACCATCGTTGTCCTGAATGGCGGACAGCCGTTCCGTGATGCTCTCTTTTACCACTTCGTCCAGCTGCCGGATGTTGGCGACAATTTGTTTCTTTTTGGGGGTTGCGTGCTTCTTTCCATGTCCACAGGCTAACAACAAACACATTCCGGAGCCGCACAACAAACTAAAAATAAGAATCTTGTACTTCATCTGAAAAAATCGATGGGTAAAGATATATAATTTCCATGCCAAAAATAAAAATCCCGGAGCAATGGCTCCGGGACAATGACTATCGGCACCAGCTATGTTGTTAACGGCAACACTCTTTTTTGGTGAACAATGACTGTATGAATTTCAGGACAGACAATAATACTTTTTTCATCTCCCAAGGATTTTTAAAGAAGAGGCTACGGTGAGCAGTAGCCTCTCTTTCAACTAAAACTAAAACAACTAACTTCTAACAATTATAGTTTATCAAGGGGAATACGCTTGGGTGTTTTCAGTTGCTTGAACTGGCTGGGCGTAAGGCCGGTCACTTTTTTAAACTGTGCCGACAGGTGCGCCACACTGCTGTACCCCATTTTATAACTGATTTCACTTAAACTCAACTCGTTGTAGTCCAGCAGTTCTTTCACCCGTTCAATTTTTTGCTGAATGATATACTGCTCGATGGTCACCCCTTCCATTTCAGAAAAAAGGCTGCTCAGGTAATGATAATCCTTTTGCAATTTGCCAGCCAACAGCGAGGAGAAATTTTCTCTCATGTCATCCAACTCTGAATAGTGGACAGTTTCTACAACGATGTTTTTGATGGCAGCCACCAGCTGCTGCTTTTTATCGTCTATCAGTAGAAAGCCTTCCGCCTGCAAAGCAACTGAAACTGCCTGCAATTGTTGTTCAGTAACCTTTCCATCCACAGTGGCCTTCCCCAGCTGAATGTCGGCTACGGTCAGCGGAACCGCTTCCAGCACTGATTTGACTACTTTAATACAGCGCGGACAAACCATATTTTTTATGAACAGATCTGTTTTCACGCAGGTTTATTTTTTAATGTTAAAAATATTGTGCTCTATACGTACCATAAATGAATTGAATGAATTACGCGCCATATCTCCGGTGAGCTGCGTGCGGTAAGAAAGATCCAATCGGGTAGTGCTGTTGAAAATAAACTGTACCGCCGGCGCGATATCCAGATAGGAACCTTTTCCTGCTGCGTCTGTATTGGTTTTGCCCAACAGCTCCACATACAGGTTCAGATTGGTCTGGTTAAAATTCTTGTATCTTACCGGAAGCACCAAATATCCTGCGGACAGGCTATAATTTACAGAATTTTTCGGGAATCCCTCCGGGATATTGTCCTTTATATTGTTCATATAACGGGAATATCCCAACGTAGTAGACAGCGCCAGCTTATGCAGCAGCTGTGTGGCGATGATACCGCCGCTCACGCCGGAAGTAGCGCCCTCCAGGTCAATGTCCGTATTGGCATACGGCTTTTTGGTGGCTGGCGTAGACGGCAGATAAGGATTATCGATCACGGAGCCTTTCACATAGGCTGCCATTCTGAAGTGTGCATGCTGCTGGTCGAGCGACAGGAAGCGGTATTTAGCATAGACACTGCCTCCTTCCATCCGGATAGAAGATTGCATCATATTGGCAGCATAACCAATGGCGTGCACCATCAGTTTTTTGTTGACACCCCACATGATCTCCGGCTCAAACCGCATACCGGTGGTACCATCATGCTCCATTTTAAAGAACTTGTTGGTCAGCCGGATGCCCAGCGAGTTGGCCGGCATATTACTGGCCGGCTCTGTGTTGACGTATAATTCCTGTGCTTTTGTTCCCTGGCTGAAGGCAAAGAGCGCCGCAGCCATCATTAAAAATTTGCGCATATACTGAAACCGTAAGGATTAAATAGTAACGTGATAGATCCTCTTGGATGCTTTGGCATCATGCGGTGTGCAGCAGTCAGCCATTACCCCTGTTTTATAACAGGACATGGTGGTTTCAGTTGCGTATTTTTTAAACTGTTTGGCAGAAACAAAATCTTTATCAATCACGGTGATGTCTTTATCACCGTTCAATACCTGGTCTTTCACATGCATAAAGTGCAGAGTGCTGCCCGCAAAAGGCACATGCGTGTCGTTGTGCACCTTTACATCGCTGAAGCTGGCGGTCACCACCAGTTTACCGACAGAAAAACCAGCGTCTTCTACTTTCTGTTTGATCGCGTCGATATTAACAGCCGCATCTGGTTTGAAATGCAGGATAAAAGTAGTGTTGTCGAGGTCGGTGTCTATTTTGTCCACAAATGGCAGTGTCTGGAGAGATTCCAGTGTGGCACGTGAACACATGGCGCAGGTGAGGCCGGAAGCCTGCAGACTGGCTTTTTTATATTGCGCCTGAGCGCCAAAAGATATACCAAATGCTACTAAAAGAATGGATAACAGTTTCATGATCTGAAGTTTATAAATAAAATAATACAGCAATACCTATAAGTTTCCGCGCAGCGGAAAACAGTAACAGGGAGCTGTTATCAGATCAGAAAAACACAGTTGCGGAGGAAAACAGGCGTAGTAGCGCCTATATCCGGCGGTTCATGCGGATAGCCGCCTGGAGGCAGCTGTAAGGAGGAGAGCGAAGGTGTGTGCAGGATTTTTACCGGCAATTGCAGATCAATTGTCACCGGCGCATCCTGCTGCAGGGCTTTGGCCGCCTGATGGGAGGTGGTCACCTTGCAGAATTTGACCTCGTTTTTGCAGCAGTCCATACTTTTTACCGGCCGCCCGCATCGCTTGCACTGGTCCTCATCAGGGACGTTTTGCAGTTTTACGGATGCCAGTTTGCCCATGCAATAATGCACGTTGACCGTGAACCCGCTGGTAAGCAGCGTGTACAGGACAGCAAAAAATATGGCGAAAAAACGTTTCATGTCAAGTACAAAAATACTACAATAAATTGTTTTTCACCATGACGGCTGTCAAATTCCGGAAGCGTCAGCTATTTTAACATTCAATTAACCCGGGAGGGAGGATCTGGGACAGGCTAACACAAACTTTCATACAGGGTATACCCGCACCTTGTATCTTTTGTCAGATACAAGGTGCAGCTTTATTAGTTGATAAACCACCAACGCAGTCCCAATCGGAAATCGAAGTTGTTGTAAGGATACAGCGGAGCGGAATGATTGTTTTGTGTAAAGAACACGTTCAGGTTTTCTGCGCGTACAAACGCGGAGAAAGACTTAATCCGGAAATGGGCAAACGCAGCGATGTCAGGTGCGTTGTATTTCACTTTGGTAGTGTTCTGGTAAACAAATTGACCGAGCAACGGTGAATAGTCGTCGGCATTATAAGAGGTATTGTAACGGAATTCCAGGCCTGTCATCAGGTTCAGGTTGCGGTACAACAGTTTCTCGAATGCAAAGCGGTGCCGTGTCCAGATGGCCGGTACGTTCAGCGGCCCTTCACCGTGGCGCTGCTGGAAGGCTACTTCGGCATACCAGGAGAACGGACGGATAGTGAATTTCTTGCTGAACACCACCTGCAGCAGATTAAACAGGTTGGGCGACTGCGCACTATGGTAATAATCCTGGAAATACGTGTAGTTGGTGAACAGGAAATAGTTCACTGCCAGGCTGTATTTCAGTTTTGGGTTTTCCGCCACAAACTGCAGCTGGGTGGTATTTTCCTTGGCGGTAGTGCTATTGTACCAGGTGTCACGGTTACTATTGAAGAACTTGTACACGTAGGACGGTTCCCGGTTTACGTTGCTGACCGACAACTTCACATCGCCCAACAGATCATTGATATGCCGTCGTAAACTACCATAAATACTGTAATCCCCGATATTCTGCCCCACTACATAGAACTCGCCACGGGCAGCGAAATCCCACTGCTTGTTGCGGGTTTTGTTGCGGTATTCCCCATGCAGGGCCAGATTAGTGAAGTTGATGTCTGCATCGAGGAAAGTACCGGTAATACTTTCGAAGCGGGCACCGAGATTAATAAAGTGCCCCAGGTTGCCCAGTACGGGGAACTGCACCAGTGACAGGTCATTGGATATTGTTTTCCATTGATGTTTTGCCTGGATGGTATCGCCGGCTTTGTAGAAGTCAAACCCATAATGCCGGGTGTAGAAAAAAGTATCCTGGCTATTGTCGAGGAACTGGTAGTTGTTATTCTGGAAGTTGAACGTGTACTGCACCCGGAAAATAGGCCGGTAGCGGAAGTAGTCCGTTGTGTCGTTGATGTGAATGGTGTCACCGCGGCCCCAGTCGTACTGTTGCTGGATCAGCAATCCGGTTTCCTGGTATTGTGATTTCACGGGGATTTTAGTACCGAAGAACGCATATTGGGTAACTTCCTGGTTACCGAGGTTTACATCAATACTCTGGCGGTTTTTGAATCGGCTGTTTGCCAGAAAGGTATCGCTTTTGATACCACCGTTTTCCCCGCCATTGAGTTTGTTATAGTAGAAGCTGAAATAAGTATTGGCTCGTTTATTCTTGCTCTGGTAGCGGGCGGTAAGCCGGTAGGTATCGTGGTTGGTGGTCTGCGAGCGGTAATAACCGGGAGCATTTACCTTACGATAGTCAAAGGCGAAGTTAAAACGGTCCGTCCGGTTCTGGGTGTGACTAACGCCGATCACCTGTTCCTGTTTACTACCTACAAGATAGTTCAGTTCAGAATAGGGACGGTTGGTGCTATAGAACCTGGCATTCGCGTGGCTGAAGCCATAGATGTCGTAAGCATGAAAGCCCGCGTCAAATCCGGGTTTCATCAACGGTGTGAAGATGATGTTCCGGGCTGCCGCGCCGCTGTTGCCCAGCGTCATGTAGTTGGCCGGCACTTTCAGGAAGTCGATATTGAAATCGGCCACAGACGAGTCGATGGTAAAATCCGTCGGCTCACCCAGGTAACGGTAAGTCAGCGTAAGGGTGTCTGGTTCCTCATGGTGATGCATCGTGTCGCGCTGCATTTTGCTGGAGCCGCCACCACCGCCGGTATTACCGAAACGATTGGTATTGAACTGTGCCATTAAGGAATGACTACCTGCTAACAGCAGGGCTATGATAATAAGAAGTTGCCTCATCCGAAAATGACAAAACGTTTATAGTTGCCGGATTAATTCACTAAAGATAAGCGTTAGCTTGGGTTCTGCCGCATGAGCTGCTTCCAGCACCTCCTGATGGGTGATCACATTTTCTTCCTCACGGATGCCGATATCGGTGATAACGCTCATGGCAAACACCTGAAGACCGGCATGTGCTGCTACGATCACTTCCGGTACAGTGCTCATGCCTACGGCATCGCCGCCGATGATGTGCATATACTTGTATTCAGCCCTGGTTTCAAAAGTAGGGCCCTGTACGCCTACATATACGCCGGTATGCAGTGCAATATTGTTGGCAGTGGCAATTTGATAGGCCGACTGTATCAATGCTTTGGAATAAGGTTCGCTCATATCCGGGAAACGGGGACCGAGCGTGTCTTCATTACGGCCACGCAGCGGATGCTCCGGCTGCAGGTTGATATGATCTTTTATCACCATCAGGTCGCCCACCTTGAACTGTGGGTTCATACCACCGGCGGCGTTGGATATGAAGAGGGTATGAATGCCCAGTTCTTTCATCACCCTTACCGGAAAAGTGACCTGTTTCATGGAAAAACCTTCATAATAGTGGAATCTGCCGGCCATGGCCACAATAGGCTTGCCCTGCATATATCCCAGGATCAGTTTCCCGGAATGCCCTTCCACCGTAGATTCCGGAAAATGTGGAATATCACGATAAGATATTTCGATGCTTCGTTCTATCTCTTTGGTCAGGTTACCCAGTCCACTCCCCAATATCACCCCTGCCACAGGCGTTTCCTGCCAGTGTTTCCGGATATAATCACCAGCTGCCTTTATCTGGTCCGTTAATTCACTCATCTGTTTATGCATTAATTAAAAGTCGGATTTAAAAATCAAACCGCGCAAAGTTATTTTTTAATTCACAAATGAATGCGGTTTTATATTTAAATCATAATGACCTATTTTAGCGCCAAATTTTATTGCGATGAATTTACACGAGTACCAGGCTAAAGAACTGTTGAAAAAATATAATGTACCGGTTCAGGAAGGCATTCCGGTAGAAACACCGGAAGCAGCGGCCGAAGCTTACAAGCAACTGAAGGTGCAATACGGTAATGAGTTTGCAGTGGTTAAAGCGCAAATTCACGCTGGTGGACGCGGTAAAGGTAAAATCCGTGGAACTGAGCAGAGAGGTGTAGCTGTAGGTAAAAATGCGGAGGATGTGAAAACCATTGCTGGTAACATCCTGGGTGGCACACTGGTAACTATCCAGACCGGCGAAGCAGGCAAACTGGTAAACAAAGTACTGGTAGCACAGGACGTTTATTATCCGGGCCCTAATCCGGTAAAGGAATTTTACCTGTCTATCCTGCTGGACCGCGCTAAGGGCCAGAATGTGATCATGTATTCTACCGAAGGCGGTATGGATATCGAAGAAGTAGCTCACAGTACTCCTGAAAAAATATACAAAGAGTGGGTAAAACCAAACATGGCCCTGCAACCATTCCAGGCCCGTAACATCGCTTTCAACTTCGGTTTGAGCGGCGAAGCGTTCAAAAACATGGTAAAATTTGTTACCAACCTGTACAACGCTTACGTAGGACTGGATTGCAGCATGCTGGAAATCAATCCATTATTCAAAACCAGCGATGAGAAAATCATTGCCGTTGACGCCAAAGTAAACCTGGACGACAACGCCCTGATGCGTCATCCTGATCTGGAAGCACTTCGCGACATCACCGAAGAAGATCCTACCGAAGTAGAAGCTGGTAAATACAACCTCAACTTCGTAAAACTCGACGGTAACGTAGGTTGCATGGTAAACGGCGCTGGTCTGGCCATGGCTACCATGGACATGATCAAACTGAGCGGCGGTGATCCGGCTAACTTCCTGGACGTAGGTGGTACTGCCAACGCACAAACCGTTGAAGCAGGCTTCCGTATCATCCTGAAAGATCCTAAAGTAAAAGCTATCCTGATCAATATCTTCGGCGGTATCGTTCGTTGCGACAGGGTTGCTCAGGGTGTTATCGACGCTTACAAATCCATCGGCAACATCAACGTTCCGATCATTGTACGCTTACAGGGTACCAACGCTAAAGAAGCAAAAGAACTGATCGAAGCCAGCGGCCTGAAAGTACAGTCTGCGACCCTCCTCAGCGAAGCTGCTGACCTGGTAAACAAAGCACTGAACTAATTATTTGATTATTTGATCATTTGATTATTTAGATATTAAAAAAAGCGGAGATCACATTGTATGATGTGATCTCCGCTTTTTTAATGATTAAATGACTAAATAATTAAATATTCAAATTCTTCAGCTCCGCCTCTTCTTTCCCGGTATCATCTCCCCAGGATTTCTTTTTGTCGATCACCCAGCCCAGGAACTTTCTGGTCTTCGCCGGGTCTACTCCCCTGCTCATCCGCACAAGCCCTTCCAGGTTTTCCAGACTGGCATTGGCGGTCACCACCACCTCTGCCCACTTCAGGTACTGCGCCTTTAAAGCAGCATCTTTGGCCAGGTCTGCTCCCAGGTAAAACTGCATATACCGCACCCTGTTCTCATTCCGGTCGGGATGCGCTGTAGCAAATTCGAGGAAAGCCCTGGTGTCTTTACATTTTCTGAAGAGATAATTCTCTGCGTAATACATCTGTGCATAACTCCAATCCTCCGGACGATACACCACCTGTTGTTGCTGCAGGAATGCATCAAACACCGCTTTGTCCAGGGTGGCTGGCAGGGCAGCCATGTCCTGCTTCAGCAGCTTGTCCATGATATTACCGTTCAGCTCCTCGCCGAAATGCTCCAGGTACGCCCCCCGGTTCTTCAGGTAAAATGTCCGGTAGTCGTCCGGCAGTATGGCTGCCATCTGCATCACCTTAAAGGTGGACTCGGCCAGTTTGTCTTTTTGTTTGGCGAGATACCCTACAATTTCTTCCTTGTCCCCTCCTTTGTAATCCTTGTTCCACATGGCTTTGTAGAACTCCGGGTCTTTGGACGACAGGCTGTTGCCAAAGCCGGCCAACGTTTTGCCTGCTTTGTAACGGGCAATGTTGTTTTTCAGGAAGGCCATAAACCTGTCGGGTTCCTGATAACCGGAGCTGCGGTCCAGCAACTGGCCATCGCCGGAAATGACCAGATAGGTGGGAAATCCACGCATAAAGTACTTACGGCACATGTCCATCCCGAATTGTTCTTTGAACACGTCATAACCGGTACAGATGAAGTTTTCCTCCATGTATTTTTTTACTTCCGGCCGTGGAAACACCTTTACTTCCATGTCTTTACAGGCGTGGCAACCTTCAAAATAGGTGTCGATAAAAATGGGTTTGTGTTCTTTCTGAGCCCTGGCGGTGAGATCTTCCCAGGTGCCTTTGATGAATTGAGTGCTGTCCTGCGCAATGGCCATAACAGGCAATAACGCAGCTACCAGCAAGGCTTTGGTTAGCTTTTGCATACGCTTTTTTAATGGTTTGGTTGTTGGTTGGTTTGGTTTTCTAAGGCTGCAATAGTAAATAATATCCCGGTAATCCTATAGGATATTGGATAAACGGCAATCCCTGGGATACGTGTAAAACAAAGGGCCGACCTGTTTGGTCAGCCCTTGTTTTGTTTAACTATCTTTTTTAGGAGGATATACTGCTTTAGGTGTGGCAGGTGTTCCTTTGTCTTTGTTGTCTTCTTTAGGCTTGGGTGGCGCCGGCTTCTCTTCTTTCGGTTTGGTCGTCTCCTGCGCCGGCTTTTCAGCCCCTGGCGAGTACATGTCCTCTTCATTGGTCTGGTAGTCGGACTCGGAACCATTGCCAATGTCTTCCGCTTCCGCACCGGGTTTCACGTTGGTGTCGAAGTTGGAATACGTTTCATCGGTCATATTGGCCGGTACCGGGAATTTATCGCTGCTGGTCACTTTCAGTGTATTATCCGCAAATACTTTTTGCATGAAGTAAGCCCAGATAGGCAGACCAGTATTGGCACCCTGACCGATACCGGTGGTGGCAAAGTGGATAAAGTTGTTTTCGCAACCTACCCAGGCGCCTGCCAGCAGTTTAGGCGTGTAACCAATAAACCAGCCATCGGTGTTATCGTTGGTGGTACCGGTTTTACCCGCCATTTCACCCTGCATTTTATACGCCCCGCGCATACGGGCGCCGGTGCCGCCGGGCTGTAATACGCCTTCCATCATCTTCACCATGGTATACGCTTCTTTCTCACTGATCACCTCCCGTTTCACCGGAGCAAAGGTTTCGAGGATATTACCATAACGGTCTTCTATACGGGTGATATAGATCGGTTTAGTATTGATGCCTCTGGCTGGGAACATGGTATAGGCCTGCAACATCTCGTACAGGGATATTTCAGATACCCCAAGTGCGATAGAAGGATAAGGCTCAATTTTGCTGGTGAAACCAATCTTGTTCTGTGCAAAATCCGCAAACGCTTTGGCGCCGATCTGTTTGATCAGATAAGCCGACACCAGGTTAAGCGATCTGGCCAGCGCTCCTGCCATGGAGATGCTGCCACCTACACTACCTTCGGAGTTACGGGTCAGTGTCCAGTTACCGATGGTGATCGGTTCGTTAGGCAGCATGGTATTAGGCGACATTCCGTTCATGATCGCAAAACAATACAGGAACGGCTTGAAGGTAGAACCCACCTGACGGCGGGTTTTAGCGACGTGGTCATTTTTAAAGTAACGGAAATCCGGACCGCCCACCCAGGCTTTCACCTCGCCGCTTTCCGGGTCCATGGCCATAAAGCCGGCCTGCAATACAGCACGCATGTACTTGATGGAGTCCAGCGGTGTCATCACAGTATCAATCTCGTTCAGGTCCGGCTCTGTGAAGCTTTTCCAGGCAAACACCTTCATTTTGGTGGGTGTGTTGAAGGACCTGGTGATGTCTTCATCAGAAGCTTCCGCCTCTTTCATATTACGATAGCGGTCAGACTCTTTCGTGTATTTGTCAAGGTACTGTGGCCATTTTTTCCACACGTTACCTGTTTTTACATCATTTTGGTTAGACAGGTATTTCTGCAGGGCCTGCAGGTGACGGGACACCGCCTCTTCTGCATACAATTGCATACGTGGGTTGATGGTCGTATAAATTTTCAGACCGTCACGGTAAATGTTATACGGTGTACCGTCTGCTTTTTTATGGTCTTTACACCACGCTTTCACCTCGTCGCGCAGTACTTCGCGGAAATAAGGAGCCAGACCTTTATTATGGTCTATCTTATTATAGTGCAATACGATTGGTTTGCTTTTGGCGGCGGCGGCTTCTGCAGGAGTGATAAAGTTGGCGTCCACCATGTTGTCTATCACCGTATTACGGCGGCCCAGTGCCAGCTGCGGGTTACGGCGCGGATTATAGAGGGTGTTGCCTTTCAGCATGCCCACCAGAATAGCCGCTTCTTCGATGGAAAGGTGACCGGCATCTTTACTAAAGAAGGTACGGGCGCCATTCTCAATACCATATACGTTATCGCCGAAAGCGACGGTGTTCAGGTAAAGCGTCAGAATCTCCTGTTTGGTGAAGTTTCTTTCCAGTTTCACGGCAATGATCCATTCCTGCAGTTTCTGGAAGGCCCTGCTAACGGGATTGGTGGCACGTTGTTTTCCCAGGTTATCGGTTTGCAGGTTAAGGGCCAGCTGCTGGGTAATGGTGCTGGAGCCACGTTTTTTACCGATCAGCAGGTAAAAAGGAATCGCCAGCGTGCCTTTGGCGTCGATACCGGAGTTCTGATAAAAGCGGGTTTCTTCGGTAGCGATCAGGGCATTGATCACATTTTTGGAGATTTCATTGAAGTCGCTGCTGGAGCGGTCAACCTGATAGTATTTACCTAATATGGTCCCGTCATCTGCAATCACTTCGGAAGCCAGCGCAGCGCGCGGGTTTTCCAGTTCCTCCATGGAAGGCATATTACCAATGATCCTGAAGTTGACCAGTAAGATTAAAAGAACAAACAGTGCTAAAATACCAAACGCTACACGCCACAATATTTTCACCGATTTTTTCATGCGCTATATTAATTTGATTTGCGGCGTACGCCGAGTTTTTTGGACAGTTGCTATCGTTGGCTGTTAAAATAAATATTTAATAAACAGCCGCTAACAGCAATAAACAGGCCCGTTTACTAACAGTTTGACCCACAAATCTATTAAATATTTAGGGATTTACTGATTTTGAGATTTTTTGATTTACAGGATGCACGCGTCACCACAAATCAATAGATCTCAAATCTAAAAATCTGTTAAATATATCAGGGATTTATCAATTTTAAGGTTTTTTAAATTTAAAGGACGCACTGCAGCCTCCAAAATCAAAAAATCTCAAAATCATTAAATCCCTTAAATATCACTGTGTTACATAATTATCCGAAAAAAACTTCCTGTAACCGATCAGGTCTTTCGTGCTGTTCAGCAATATGAAATTATCTCTTGATATGACAAAAAAGGAATAATCGGCGGGCCTTATCCGGGGGATAATGCTCACAGCGGCTTCTTCCCGGATTTCATCGAAATAGTTCAGCGCCTTGTCTTCATTCGGGAATATCCTGAAAATCAGCATTGTTTCAGAAGGCGACAGGACAAAGCTGCCCACCTCGATTTTATCGGTAGCATGTTTGGAGGCATTATAACGGGTAAACTGGTTCAACCCTTCATCCATCAGCTCTTTGGACACGCGCTGGAAGGCCAGCACCACGAAGTGCGGATTGTCGGCAGAAAGTTTATAAGGCGTAACCGGTTTGGGTGGCGGCGGTGGCGCTACCGTGGCAATGGGCGCAGTGGGCACATTACCGGCTATCTGGTTGGAGACATGCGCTGAATCTGCCAGTGCGGCAGGTGTTTTGGCGCCGTTGATCCTGTCTACCAGCACTGGTTGCGGGTTCTGCCAGGGGTACCGCATAGAAACGTTTTCATCCAGCAGCGGGCCGCCATTATCATCTTTCCGTATTTCCAGTTTAGCGAGATAGTTCACCAGTTCATTGCGGTGGTCCAGTGCATCCAGCAGGGCTTGGGTCTGCTGGTGGATACCTTCATCGCCGGGGTATTTGTTCATCACGGCCAGCACGGCTTTACGGGAAGCCTGTGTGCTGTCCACGCCAATCAGGGTATCCTGCTTCACGATGGCCATAGCTTCCAGCAAGTCGAATTTGCCCTGCATGAAGTTGACGCCATAGGTACTGTCAGCCCGGCGTTTGATGGCCAGTGCGCCTGCTACGTCGCCACTGCGGAAAGCCGTATAGGCGGAATCGTAAGTAGCGCTGATGGTTTTTTTCCGGGCCAGGTCCGTATCGCGGTTACCGCCGGAGCGGATAATATCTGCGTAGTTGGTGTTACCGTATTGTTTCAGGATGATGTCTTTTAAGCGGGCCACATCAGCTGCATGGTTCAATTTTCCGTGCCATACGTATAAGGAGTAGAGTATCTCCGGTTTACGGGGATGGTCGGGGTATTTAAGCAGCAGCGAATCGTAGGTTTCTATTGCCAGCGGATAGTTTTCCAGTTTATCATAATACAGTTTACCCAGTTCAAAGCGGGCGTCCTGGTCCAGTTTATGGGAGTTGGCGAGTTTCTCCGGCGTCAATGGCAGTCCCTGTGCCAGCCGTTCGCCGGTGATGCTGTCCGGTGGCAGGTTTTCCGGTGTGGCCGCAGCGGTAGTGGCGTCGGTACCCATCTGTACCGGCGCATCGTTATTATTGGCCACGTGGAGGTTACCTGACTGACTACGGCGCCAGTTGTCCGCCACCTGGCGGCTGCCCCAACGGCGCTTAAACTCAGAATAACCGGTTGATTTGCTGGCGGGGTTATAGAAGTACCAGTCTCCTTTTTCTTCTTTGGGGCTGTAGGCGCCGCTGTTGTTCATCCCGAAGGCCGGGTTGTCGTACGAATTGGCGCCTTGCATGGCATCGTGCTTTTTCTTTTCCGCGGCGGCTGTTTTAAGGGTGGCGGCCATTTTAGCGAGGAAAATATTACGGTCGGATTCCGGCATGGCAGCAATCCGTTGCAGGCTGTCTTCCCGCAGGATCACGGTTCGTTTGGCCGCAACATCGGCAAGCACTGCTTTACGAACATTGACGGTGGCCGCGTCCACAAAGTCGGGCGTCATGGCGCCGGCGGTGCTGTCATAATATTTTTTAGCGTCCAGGTACTGGCGCTGATCGTAGTAGATGTCCGCGATGGCTTTGTAGGTGAGCGTGCGCTGCACCATATTGTCGCTGTTGGCTTTGAGTGATTTCTGCAGGTAGCCGAGGGCTGCTTCTGCATCTGCGGGGTATGCGAGCGTACCCATGGTATAGAGGATCGCATCCCGGAAGCGGCTGAAGCGTTCCTTTTTCAGCATATGGCGCAGGCCTTCCTGGCTACGGGCCAGGCCGCCTTCTTCTTTTGCATTGATTTTAGCGATCTGAAGACGGGCCTGAAAGTCCATCATTGGATCTGGTTTGCTGGCAATTACGTCCCGGAACTTGTCCATGGCCGAATCGGCATGGTGCTGCTGTAGGTACAGCTGACCGAGGATAAAGTGCATCCTGGCTCTCGCTACCCGGTCGCGGCTTTTATCGATTGCTACTTTCAGCGGTTCGATTGTTTCCGGATAACGGCCCTGGATATAGTTGCTGTACGCCCTCACTTCTGCGAGGCCGCCGTCGAGGCGGTTCGGGAAGTTAGGATCGGTACTGAGGATATTGAGCAGCGCCTGTACTTCATCGTATTCCTTTTGTTCCAGCAGGGTTTTAGCGCGCCAGAGGAAAGCGTCGTTACGGGCGGAAATGTGTTTGAAGCGACCGAGGATGCCTTTCCGCTTTTCGCGGGTGGCGATGGAGATATGATCATTTTCGCTGGCGCCTACGACCGTTTTGTATTCGTCTTTTTTCTTGGGCGCAAACGTGAGGTTGATATACTGAAAGGTTTTATTGGCATTTTCCAGGTCGCCTTCATAGAAGTAGGCCCGTCCCATCAGGAGGAAACAGTCATCGATCCATTTTCCGCGGGGGTCGTGCAACTGGATGGCCATATTGGTTTTTTCGATCACGGAGTCCAGCTCTTTTTTGCTGAATCCCTGACTTTGCAGGCTGGTAGGGTAAAAAGGCAGCAGTACGTTGTAGTTGTCCTGCCCGTCACGGTTGACAGTTTTCACCACCTTGTCCAGTTTTACGCGGGCATGGAAGTAATAGTTATAGCGGGTCGCCAGGTTCTGGAAGAACCTGCGTTTGAAATTCCAGTGTTTTTTCTCCAGCATCACTTCGGAAGGTGGCCGCCTGTCCTGTATGCGCGGCTCTTTTGGCTTGAAGAGCGGCTTGTTGAGTAGCGGCTTTTGGGACTGACTTTGAGGGTCCTGTTGTCGTGGTTGCTGCTGCTGCGCCTGGTTGCGGGGCTTGATTTGAGCCAAAACCGCCGGAGCCATGCACAACAATAAAAAAATTAATACCGGATAATGACGTAGCGATTTATAGCGATTCATGGATGCCAGGGTGTATAGGCTGTATATATAACTGTAAGTTTGAAAAAATATTTTAAAGATAGGATAAAATAGTGGATTGATTGGGGGGATTGATTAACTTTAGCCGCCTGAAAACGAATAAATCTCTATAAGCACACCAAAAAAATGGCCAAGAAGGGGAAAAAAAACAACAGACGAAACCTTGAAAAACTCAGTCATAAATACCGTTTGGTGATTATGAATGACGACACCTATGAAGAAGTGACCTCCTTCAAACTGTCCAGAATGAGTGTTTATATCGCTTTGAGCACCCTGTTTGTATTACTGGTAGCTATTACGGTAGCGACGGTCGTATTTACACCATTACGTTATTATATCCCCGGCTATGGAGACCTGAAACAGCGCAAGGAATTCATTCATCTGAAAATGAGGGCGGATTCTTTGGAGACAGCCATTAATCAGCGGGACCTTTACCTGAAGAATATCAAGCAAGTGATCAATGGGGAGTTTACCGGCAAACTGGATACCACCATGTTAAAAGTGCCGAAAGTAGATAACAGCACGTACTAGAATTTAGAAATTTTGTCATTTAGGAATTTTGTTATTTGATTGATTGCGATGGATTGTTCAGAATAGCCATATCCATATCTCTGCCCAATAACCAAATAGTCAAATAATAAAATATTTAAATATATTTACATTATTAAAGCTGAAAAACCTGAAAACCTATGTTTAATAACAAATCAAACTCTAAGGGTGATAGCAAGAATCTGTTACCCACGTCGACTATTAACATTATAGGCAGCGGCACTTCTATCCAGGGCGATATCGTATGTGAAGGGGATATCCGGATAGACGGCCAGGTAAACGGGCTGGTATCCACCAAAGCTAAAATCGTGGTAGGTCCGGAAGGCGACATTACCGGCGACCTGGTATGCCAGAGCGCAGACATTCTGGGTAAAGTGACCGGTATTATCAAAGTAGAAGAGTTGCTGTTCCTGAAAGGAAATGCGCTCGTAAAGGGAGATGTGTATACTGCTCATTTTGAAATGGAGCCTACCGCCAAGTTCAATGGCCGTTGCTACATGGATGATCAGCAGCCAGAAACGCAGAAACATGGAAAATCCGTCCTCCAGGAAGCCGAATAAACGTAATAATCCGGTCATGCGCTATGCCGGACTGGCGTTTCAAATGATGACCACATTAGGGTTAGGAGTATTTGCGGGGTACAAACTGGACCAGAAAATTGGCTGGCGGTTCCCCGTGTTCCTGATCATTTTTTCTTTATTGGCTTTAGCCATACTTTTGTGGCAAATTATAAAAGACACCCGTCGGTAATGAGCGATAGATTTTTAATCAGATTATTTTCGATTTTTGGAGTATTAAACGGCCTGATGATATTTTTCAAGCCCAGATTGCTGGAATCCGGTATACACTTCTATGTGCTGCTGGCCGGCAATCTGGCTATGGCGCTTATCTCCCTGGCCTCCTATCTGATGAGCCGCAAAGGGCTCGCTTCTGCCAACCACAATGCCTTCATTCGCGCTGTATACGGTTCCACACTCAGCAAATTGATGCTGTGCGTACTTGGCATCGCCATTTACGTACTCGTTTACCGGCCCAATGTCAGTAAAGTGACCATCTTCCTGCTGTTGTCCCTGTACCTGTTGTATACCGTATTTGAAACATGGAGCCTCTTCCGGCTTACCAGGCTTAAAAAGTAATTGGCAGTGAAAAAAGAGGCGCCCCTGCATGCATTAGCGTCCTATTTGCCCGAAGGCACCTTTGACCAGGTGATGGAGTTTTTGCTCCTCTACAAAGTGCATCTCACCATCACCCGGGAAAGGCAGAGCATACTGGGCGACTACCGTCACCCCGACGGAAATGGAAAAGGACACCGGATCAGCATCAACGGATCGCTGAACAAATATTCTTTTCTTATCACTTTACTACACGAGATCGCCCATCTCACCACCTTTAATAAATACGCCAACCGCGTTCCGGCACATGGCAAAGAGTGGAAACAGGAGTTCTCGGCCATCCTCCACAGTTTTGTAGGCAAAGGTTACCTGCCCCATGACGTGGAACAGGCCGTACGCCAAAGTATGACCAATCCCGCCGCCAGCAGCTGCGCCGACGAAAACCTGATGCGCGTGCTCCGCAATTACGACGACCGCAAAGACACGCACTTCCTCGTAGAACAACTGCCCCTTCACCAACTCTTCAAAACAAAAGACGGCCGCATCTTCCGCAAAGGGGAAAGAATAAGAAAACGCTACCGCTGTGAAGAGGTAGCGTCTAAACGTATTTATCTGTTCAGTCCCGTGTATGAGGTGGAAGTCCTCAACTGACGTTGATATCCTGTTATTTGTCTCCTACGTAATGTAATTCCGGAAAACGCATGGCTTTATTGATCAGCTGAATACCCAGCTGTAAAATACCCGCCTCGGATGCTGCCTGCAATTTGGGCGCATCATCTGTTGGCTTATGGTAATCGTCATGCCCTCCTGTGTGGAAAAACAGCACCGGAACTTTATTGATATAAAAGTTGTGATGATCTGAAGCTCCCTTACCGGCAGCATCCGTGAAATATTTTATACTTGACTGCTGCACCTCTTTAAATACTTCCGGCCACTCCTGCGCACTGCCATAACCGCCGATACCGATGCCTCTTTCCGGATTGTAACGGCCAATCATGTCCATATTGAGCATAAAATGAACTTTATCCAGCGGCATCAATGGGTGTGCAGTGTAATATTTGGACCCCTGCAACCCCAGCTCTTCACCACCAAAAGCGATAAAAAGGAAGTTAAAGGGCTCTTTTTCGGCATTTTTCACATAATGACGGGCCAGTTCGAGCAGTCCTGCCACACCGGATGCGTTGTCGTCGGCACCGTTGTGTATCTGGCCAATCGGGTATTTACCATCAAAAAGGCCGGCGGTACCCAGGTGATCGTAGTGTGCACCAATGATGATCGTACGGGCGGCACCGTTATCCAGGAAAGCAGCTACGTTGCGGCTCGGGATATCCTTGTGCGCGTTGCGGTCAAAAGTAAAATCCTGGAAATAGCTGGCGCCATTGGCGGGTTTCAGGCCCAGTTTCTTCAACTGCCGCACCACATAACGACTGGCGGTGCGGCCTCCTTTTTCGGCGGTGCCTCTCCCCTTCAGTTTGTCGGAAGCAAGATAATTCACGGTCTCCTGAATACGGCGCGCATCAGGGATGGTGTCCTGTGCATAGGCGGCTGACACGCCTCCGGCCAGCGTCAACATCAATAACAAGCTTTTCTTCATCATATCACTATCAGTTGTAAAAAACCCCCGGCAAACTGCCAGGGGTTTACTATTTATTTTGAATATCTGTCGGCAACTTTATTTTTTGCGCTGTTGCATATCCTGTTGGCGGCGCTGCACTTCTTCCAGCTTTTCCTGCCATTTGGATTTGGAGACAGGCTTTTTCTTGTTTTCCTGGATTTGTGCGTGGATTTTGTCGTGGTTGATGACAAAAGTCTGGAGTACCCATTGCAACAGGATGCTGATCACGTTAGACAGGAAGTAGTAGAAGGTAAGCGCGGCAGCCAGTCGGTTGAAGATACCCAGCAGCATGATAGGCATGATGTAAGGCATGTACTTCATTACCGGATTGCTCTGATCGGTCATGCCACGGTTGTAGAAGGCCAGGATCAGGCTCGTGATGGTCATCAGGATGGTGAACAGGCTCACGTGGTTACCATAGAAAGGCACGTTGAACGGCAGGTTCAGGATAGAGTCGTAGGTAGACAAGTCCTTCGCCCACAGGAAGCTTTCCTGACGCAGCTCGATGGAAGACGGGAAGAAGCTGTACATGGCCACGAGGATAGGCAGCTGCAGCAGGGCTGGTAAACAGCCGCCCAGCGGGTTTACCCCGGCACTCTTGAACAGTTTCATCTGGTCCATACCGAAAGCCTGCTGGTCATCGCCGTGTTTAGCGCGCAGCTCATCGATTTCCGGTTTCAGCACTTTCATTTTAGCCTGAGACACATAGCTCTGGTAAGTGAAAGGCGCAATCAGTAAACGGATGAAGATAGTAAGCAGAATGATGATCACACCGTAGTTGCTGATAAATCCGCTGAGGAAGTTAAACACCGGGATGATGATCCATTTGTTCACATATTTTACGAAGGCAAAGATACCGGAGCCCAGCGGAATGATTTTTTCCAGGCCCAGATCGAAAGACTTCAGTGTTTTGTAGTGGTTAGGGCCATAGTAGATGTCAATCGGGAAAGAGAAATCATTGGCGCGGTTGTAAGGGATCGTAATAGAGGTGAAAGCCTGTCCTACGATGTTACCGCTCTGTGGCACTTTGGTGTTCACGTCTGCCGCGTCGAAGCTGCCGCTTTTAGCGATCAGGGTAGTGTTGAAGAACTGTTGTTTTACGCTGATCCATTTCAGCTTGTTGTCCAGTTTTTCGTGGCTGGTACGTTGCAGCGTGAAATAGTCATGTTTATCATTAGCAAACATGTAGTGCACCTGGTTGTTGAGGCGCTCGTTCTCCATGTCATGCTCCTGTTTGTCGTTCTGGCTGTTCCATTGCAGCGTCAGGTAGTTCTGATTGCCGGGCAGGATATTCTGGAAACCAACCGCGTGCACATTATAATTTACCACGTAGCTGCCAGGTTTAATACCATAAACAAACTCCAGGTATACAGCAGGATTGGACGTATTCAGGCGATAGCTGATAGACTGTCCGCCGTCTGCCTGTTTCTGTACCGGACCGGCAGTGAAAAACAGGTCAGCACTGTTCAGCACTTTAGTGGCGCTGGCAGGTACTTCTACAGAGAGACGGTTAAAAGATCCCTGCGCCAGCATTAATGGGCCACCTTCAGAGGTCTTGAATTTTTTCAGTTGAACGCTGATCGGTTGACCACCTTTATTAGAGAAAGTAACTTTAACATCATCGTTTTCCATCACTGTTGTCTGCACTGATGCTACAGCAGCAGTGGCAAAAAGTCCGAATTCGCCGGCCAGTTGAGCCTGGTGGGCTGAATCCAGTGTTCCTCCATTAGCAGCGGCAGTCAGTGAATCGGCAACAGGCGCTTTAGGCTTGTTCAGATTTGCAATGGAATCCTGCCGGGCTTTCTCCCTGGCGATAGTTCCCTGTTGTTTCTGGTTATAGAAAATATATCCTACCAGTAAAACACCTAACAGTAAAAACCCAATAACCGAATTTCTATCCATGAAATGCAATTAAAAATTTAGGCAGCAAAGGTAAGCAGGATTTATCATTTGCACCCCCGTTTATTTGATTATTTGATTATTTGGTTATTTATATATTTTAAATTTTGTTATTTCCTGATTTTTTGATTTCAGGATTTTCTGACTCTTATTAAATCATTGCGATTTAATAAAAATGCAGCAGATAAATATATCCGCTGCATTCCAAATACATAAATAACAAAATATCTAAATATTTAAATTATTGTGCGACTTTTTCCTCTGCCACCTTCGTTTTACCATTTTTATTTTCCGCGTATTGTTTAGCGGCTTTGATAAATGACACGAAGAGCGGAGCAGGGCTTTCCACCGTGCTTTTCAGCTCGGGGTGGAACTGAGAGCCCACGAAGAACGGATGTCCGGGGATTTCGATCATTTCCACGAGGCCGCTTTCCGGGTTTTTACCGGAAGGGATCATACCAGCTTTCTCGATCTGCTCCAGGTATTCGTTGTTGAACTCATAGCGGTGACGGTGTCTTTCGCTGATGGTAGTAGCACCGCCATAGATCTCAGAAGCTCTGGACCCCGGTGTCAGGTCACAGGTATAAGCGCCCAGACGCATGGTACCACCTTTAGCGGTCACTTTTTTCTGTTCTTCCATGAGGTTGATCACCGGATGGGATGTATCAGGGTTCATTTCCACAGAGTGCGCATCTTTCCAGCCGAGTACGTTGCGGGAGAATTCCACCACGCTCATCTGCATACCAAGGCAGATACCGAAGAAAGGCAGGTTGTTTTCGCGTGCATACTGAATAGCCACGATTTTACCTTCGATACCGCGGTGACCGAAGCCAGGCGCTACCAGCAGACCGTCGAGGTTTTTCAGTTTCTCGCACACATTTTCCTGTGTAATATGTTCAGAGTGAATATTCTGTACAATTACTTTGCACTCGTTGAGTGAACCGGCATGTATAAATGATTCGAGAATAGATTTGTAAGCATCCTGCAGCTCTACATATTTACCAATCAGACCGATGGTCACTTTGGATTTCGGATATTTGAGTTTATCCAGGAATTCACGCCATTTAGTGAGTTCCGGCTCTTTTTCCACTGGCAGGTTCAGTCTTTTCAGCACAGACACGTCCAGTTTTTCGCGCATCATTTCCAGCGGTACTTCGTAGATAGTCGGTACGTCATTCGCTTCAATTACCGCATCTACCTGTACATTACAGAACAGGGCGATTTTCTTTTTCAGATCGCGGTACATGGGTTCTTCTGTACGGCAAACGATGATATCCGGATGAACACCATATTCGCTCAGCAAACGTACAGAGTGCTGTGTAGGCTTGGTTTTCAGTTCCTTCGCTGCACGCAGGTAAGGAATGAGGGTGAGGTGTACTACCAGGCAGTCTTCTTCGCCCAGTTCCCATTGCAGCTGACGTACTGCCTCAATATAAGGGAGTGATTCGATATCACCCACAGTACCACCCAGCTCGGTAATCACGATATCATATTTACCATCTTTACCCAGCAGGAGGATGCGACGTTTGATTTCATCGGTGATGTGCGGAATTACCTGAACGGTTTTACCCAGGTAGGCACCTTCTCTTTCCTTGTTGATAACAGTCTGATAAATACGGCCAGTGGTAACGTTGTTGGCCTGGGATGTAGGCGTGTTCAGGAAACGCTCATAGTGTCCAAGGTCCAGATCGGTTTCGGCGCCATCTTCTGTTACGTAACATTCCCCGTGCTCATAAGGGTTTAACGTTCCCGGATCCACGTTGATGTATGGATCGAACTTCTGAATAGTCACTCTAAAGCCACGAGCCTGCAAGAGTTTTGCCAGCGAAGCAGCTATAATTCCTTTACCCAAAGAGGAAGTAACACCTCCCGTAACGAAGATATATTTTGCCATAAAAACTAAAATTCAGCTAAAAATACTTGACCTAAATGGGGGAAGTGCCAGATTGCGTTTGGTGTTATACCTGTCAAGTAAACTACTTCCGGAGGTCATGCAAAGTTACACAAATTTGCTTCGCTCCCAAGTTTTTTACGCAGTGGCTTTATTTGTTTGTTAATTTTTGCGGGTTTCTGTTCAGCTCTTATCATTGAACCACAGTGGGTTTTAAAGAATTTTCAAGTGAGGGAAATTATTTGTTAAAAACCTGCATTAACATCATTTGTTAATACAGAGACTTTCGTTCCTAACAAATAGAAACTGTAAATTTGCGTCCGAAATACATAAATATAAAGATGACTTTAACGCCTAAGAGAGCGCAGGACTCGCTCATACAGATGACGGAACTGGTTCTGCCCAACGATACCAATACTTTCGGCAACCTCATGGGAGGCCGCCTGATGTACTGGATGGACATCGCTGCTGCACTGGCCTGTATGAAACACTGCAGTGCCCCCGTGGTCACCGCCTCCGTAGATAATATTTCTTTCGAGAATCCCATTAAACTGGGTAACGTGGTACATATCGAGGCCAAAGTAAGCCGCGCCTTCAATACCTCCATGGAAGTGCACATGCGCGTATGGGGAGAAGATCCGGTACAACAATACCGCTACAAATCCAATGAAGCTTTCATGACATTCGTAGCCCTCGACCCCAACGGCAACTCCCGCCCTGTTCCCGGCATCATCACCGACACGGAAGAAGAAAAAAGATTATATGACGGCGCCCTCCGCCGCCGCCAGCTCCGCCTCATCCTGGGGGGTAAAATGAAACCAGAGGACGCTGATGAGCTGAAAGCACTGTTCTTCGATAAATAATTTATCATTTTTAATATATCAGGGGCCGGCATATGATATGCCGGCCCCTGATATATTAATGTGTTGTTCAGGCATGAATTTTTTCAGCGATCTGTTATTTTCAGTTTAGTGTCCGGCATATCACCTTTTGATTAGATCGCTTTTTTAGATTAGAAGCCCGTCTCCTTGTAAAATTGTTCCAGGAACACCTCCATAAACTGATGCCGCTCTGCTGCCAGGGCCTTGCCCGTATCGGTGTTCATACGGTCTTTAAGCAGTAACAGTTTCTCGTAGAAGTGATTTATAGTTGGCGCAGTGTTGCTTTTGTACTCTTCCCGCGTCATGACCATATTGGGTTTTATGGTGGGGTCATAAATGGCCCGGTTCTTAAATCCGCCGTAGTTGAAGGCCCTGGCAATACCAACGGCGCCGATGGCATCCAGGCGGTCAGCATCCTGCACTACGCTTAGTTCGGGAGAGCGGAAAGCATTGTCGTTGTGACCACCCTTAAATGAAATATAACGGATGATGTTTTCCACGTGAACGATGATTTCTTCTGACAGCCCCTGTGATGTCATAAAAGCACGGGCACGGGCCGGACCGATATTCTCGTCGCCATGATGGAATTTGGAATCGGCGATATCGTGCAACAAAGCCCCCAGCTCTACGATCAGCAGATCTGCTGTTTCCCGGGCAGCAATTTGGCGCGACAACTGCCACACCCTGTAAATATGCCACCAGTCGTGGCCTCCCTCTGCTCCCTCCAGCGATGTCTTCACATACGCTACGGTAGCATCGATGATTTCCTGATTATTTTGCATAACGGTAAAGATAATACGTAAAACTTTTCCGGCCATCCGGCCGTTATCAGGATATGATACAGATTAAACGTGTATATGAAGATTTTTCTGAAAGTGACGGATACCGTATTCTGGTAGACCGCTTATGGCCGCGGGGACTGTCTAAAGACAAAGCCCATGTGGATGAATGGCTGAAGGAAATTGCGCCAAGTGAAGCGCTCCGGAAATGGTTTCATCATGAGGACGGCAAATTTGCGGAGTTCCGTACCCGTTATCTTGCGGAGCTGAAAGAGAAAAAAGATTTGCTGGAAGATGTCCGGCAGCGAGCTAAACATCACCGGGTAACTTTATTATATGGGGCTAAAGACACGGTCCACAACCAGGCGCAGATATTGCTGGAAGTACTAAAGGGGTAATCAGGCGTTTTAGTTTTCCGGCTTCACCAGAATATCCGTGATGTTATTCAGCTGTTTTACTTTGGCAGCAAAATCACCTCTCAGTTTGTCACGGATGATGTGTAATTTATGTAATACTTCGTCGAGGGTATCAGGGATAGCCTCCTGTAGTACTTGTTTGAGCCGCTTGGCCACGGTGGGTGATTTACCATTGGTGGAGATGGCAATCTTCAGATTACCTTTCTGCACAATAGATCCCAGATAAAAATCACAGCGTTCCGGCGTGTCTGCCACATTGATCAGCACCTTTGCTCCTTTCGCTTTTTCCCAGACGCTATAGTTCAACTCTTTATCATTGGTGGCGGCTATAACCAGGTCTTTCCCCAGCAGGTCGCCGCAGGAGAAGGGTTTGCGGATAAGTTCCACGTTAGGGTAATGCCGGGCAATGTTTTCCAGCTCGGGGAGAAAGTCCAGCGACACTATGGTGATATTGCTTTCCGCGCAGTTTTGCAGGATAGCGTTCGCTTTCTCCAGCCCAATATGGCCACCGCCTACCACGAGGACGTGGAGGCGGTTGAGCTTAAAAAAAACCGGAAACAACTGATTTTCCATTTATACAGCGATTTTAAGTTCTTCGGCTACTTTGGTCTGCAGGGCGGCAAAATCTTCATGAAATCGTACTACCTCCCCTACCACAATGATGGCTGGATTGCACAGCTGCTGCTGCGCAGCGATCTCCTGCAGGTCCGCTACGCGGCCCATACCGATTTGCTGGTTGGGCAGCGTTCCGTTCTGAATGATAGCGGCGGGGGTATCACCTCTGCCGCTGTTGGTGAAGATAGTCGCTATTTCCGCCAGTTTGCTCATACCCATGAGGATTACCACGGTGGTGTTGGCCTGGATGGCATATTCGAGGTCGCGGGAGAGGTTACCGTTGCGGGTATTACCGGTGATCACCCAAAAGCCTTCGCTGACGTTGCGGGCGGTTACCGGTATTTTATTGACACCCGGGACAGAAATAGCACTGGAGATACCCGGTACTACTTCTGCCGTGATGCCAAATTGTTGGGCAAATGCTATTTCCTCCTGACCGCGGCCAAACACAAAAGAGTCGCCGCCTTTGAGCCTTACCACGCTGCCGTAGCTGAGCGCATATTTTACAATCATGCGGTTGATTTCATCCTGGGAATACACATGCATGCCTGCCCGTTTTCCAACAAAACGGCGGAGGCAACCGGCAGGTGCGTAATCCAGCAGTTCATTGCTGGACAAGGCATCATAGAGGATGACCTTCGCTTCCTGAATGGCTTTCATTCCTTTCACGGTAATCAGTTCCGGATCGCCGGGACCGGCGCCTACCAATGTGAGTTTCGGTTGTATCTGTTGCATGACGTGTAGTATTAAAAGATGATCAAAATTATGCCTGCGCCGGTTCAGCGGATTTCTGCCGATAAGCCTGTGCTGCATTGTAAAAAGACAGTGCCTGCTGGAAATAGGTTTTTGCGAAACTTTCCGTAGGCTCGTTGCCGTTAATCTGCAATACCTGTGTTTTGAAATCTGTCTCGAAGCTGAACTTGCCTGTTGCCACGAAATGTTTATCGAAATCGTTGATGATACCGATCTGGGTATTGCCGCTTACGGCTTCGCCGAGCAACAGTGCTTTGGCGCCCTGTACAAAGGAAGAGTAAGCGTGATAGATACCATCTGCGTAAGCACCTTTACTGATGGCGATATTGGCGAACTCAATTTTTTCTTCCGCTTCCAGCAGCAGGGTAGCCACCAGGTCGATGATAACACCGGCGCACTCGCCTACACCAATCGCGGTAGCGTAGTCTTCCACCTGGCCCCAGTCGATGTAATCTGCGGGCGTAATGGTAGTGAGATCAGCCAATGGTTTCAGCAGTTCATAGAAGTACTTTTCACCCTGACGGTCGTAATACTCGTTGAACAGTTCATTTTCCGCGCCGTTGATTTCGTAATCATGCAGGAGGCTGCGCAATACATCGGGGCCGCGGCGGCTGGGCACTTTAATCACCTTATCGGCTACACGCCCTACGCCGTCGCCAACGATACCGCCGCCCAGCAGTACCTGAAGGGCAGGTAATACTTTACCACCGCTCTTCATGGACGAGCCATGGAAGCCGATGCTGGCGATACCATGCTGGCCGCAGGAGTTCATACAGCCGCTGATTTTTATTTTGATGTCTTTGTTGTAGATCAGGTCGGGGAATTCGTCAACGATAACAGACTCCAGTACTTTAGCGATACCGGTGCTGTTGGAGATACCGAGGTTGCAGGTATCTGTGCCGGGGCAGGCGGTGATATCCGCGATGCTGTCAAATCCCGGTTCAGCGAAGCCAGCTGCTTCCAGTGCGCTGTACACATAAGGCAGATGCTCCGGCAGGATGAATTTCAGCAACAGGCCCTGATTGGCGGTCACTCTTACGTCATCCGCGATCACCGGGCGCAGCGCTTCGATCAGCTGGCGGCTGACAGCGGAACCAATATTGCCCAGGGTGATTTTCACATAAGCGCCGTAGTAACCTTTTTGTTTTTGTTCAAACACGTTGGTCTTTTTCCACGCTTCGTATTTCGCCGGATTTTTGATTTCGTAGGCTGGTATTTCACCAATCACCGGTGGCGTCGTTTGTGGCCAGGCGTCAGCATCTACCGGCACGCTTTTCACTTTCACTGCTTTGTATTCTTCTTTCACGAGGCGTTCAAATTCCTCCATACCTATTTTCTGGATGAGGAATTTCATGCGGGCTTTGTTACGGCTGGTCCTTTCACCGTGGCGGTCGAATACGCGCAATACGTTTTCGATATAGGGAATGAGCAGGTCTGTTTCCAGAAACTCGTATACCGGTTTGGCGAGGAAGGGCTGTGCACCCAGGCCACCGCCTACCAGTACTTTGAATCCGCGCACTTCTTTGCCGTCGATGATTTTTACTTTGGGGATCATGCCGAAGTCGTGCATGAAAGCCCAGGCAGTATCTTTTTCAGAAGAGGAGAAAGCGATTTTTATTTTACGGCCCATCTCCTGGCTCACCGGGTTGCGCAGGAAATAGCGGAAGGTAGCATCAGCGTAGGGAGTGATATCAAATGGCTCCTCAGGGTCTATGCCGGCGCGGTCAGAAGCCGTGATGTTACGGACAGTGTTACCGCAGGCTTCGCGGATGGTGATTTCATCCTGCTCCAGCGTATGCCACAATTCGGGTGTTCTGTCGAGGCTTACATAGTGTATCTGTACATCCTGACGGGTAGTCAGGTGCAGGTTGCTGGTAGCATATTCGTCGGATACTTCTGTGATACGTTTCCACTGTTGCAGCGTCATTTTACCATACGGTAATTTGATGCGCACCATTTGCACACCGGGCTGACGCTGACCATACACCCCTCTCGCCAGACGAAGGCTACGGAATTTCTCGTCCGTGATAGCCCCTTCGCGGAACAGGCGGATCTTCTTCTCCAGGTCGATGATATCCTGCTGTACTATGGGATTTTCAAGTTCTGTTCTGAAGCTTTGCATATAAAGTATTTTCAGGTGGTGGTAAAAATCGCTGGTATTGGTTGTAAAAAAGCCTCCGCTATGTGCGGAGGCTGTCGTATAACTGAGATTAGTATTATTAACTTATCAGTGTTTCATACTACACGCGTTCCGCTGCTGCTCTCATGCAACAACAATTATAGTGGCCGTTCATCACCTTCCGTATTCTATTACCCATATTCCCTATAATTTTAGTAGAGTAATACAAAGATAGAAATGCCACCCGTCTTTCCAAAAATTTTTTTAGGGTGAAAAGGGGGAACATTCAGCAGGCGGGAATGCGTCAAAATGGATAAAAACTCGTTTTAATCATTCAAAATCAACAAGATATAATTCAGGATAGACTTATTCATCATAACCTCCGCTTATCTGGTATAACATTTTGTTATGGGGCCCCCACCGGGAATGCTATTTCCGGCAGGTTCGCCGAAACACAGATCGCCGGCAAACACATTAAAATAAATTACTATTTTTGTTATACAGATTAACTCCCGTTACCCTGATCATTTATTTAAATATTGTTACCTATGAAAGAAATCAGAAAACCTGCTCCCCGACGGATCGTGATTAGTTACTTGTTGGCGGTTTTGCCGATAATGCTTTTGGTGACGGTGTTCCTGTGTATGGGCTCGGTGGCGGTGGTGACCGGCATTACCCGGCCAGCGCTGGCCCATGGCATCGCTCAGATATTGACGGCGGTAACCGTGGGACTGGCCGGCCCCCTTGTACATGGATAAAAAGTACTTCTTCCTGCCAGGCTGCTACGTCGATAGCGGCCTGGCATTTCCCCACAAAATCCGCTCCCCTGCCGCCTTTCACGGATAAACACCACTTCACACCGCAAGAATTCGGCGGTGGTCATCTTCCCGTTATTATCTTTGCGGCGTAAAATGGACTTATGATCAATACGGTAATATTCGATATGGATGGCCTGCTGGTAGACTCAGAGCCACTGTGGGGCATCGCGATGAGAGAAGTTTTTGCAACGGTGGGCGTTACGCTTTCATCTGAACTGACACACAAAACCACCGGGCTGCGTACCCGGGAAGTAGTGAGTTACTGGCACAGCTACTTTAAATGGGAAGGCAAAAGCACCGAGCAGGTAACCAACGAAATCATTGACAGCGTTACGGATAAAATCATCGCAGAAGGTAAAGCGATGGAAGGTCTTTCCTACATATTGGAATTTTTCAAAGCGAAAGGTTTTAAAATGGGACTGGCCTCGTCTTCTCCCCTGCGGCTGATAGAAGCGGTGCTGGCGCATTTACATATCCGCGAAAAATTTCAGGCGGTATACTCCGCAGAATTTGAGGATTACGGCAAACCGCATCCGGCGGTGTACCTGGCCTGTGCCAAAGCGCTCAACAGTGATCCGCTGGACTGCATCGCCTTTGAAGATTCCGTTACCGGCATGACAGCCGCCAAGGCCGCGCGTATGACCACGGTGGTGGTACCGGAGCCGCACAACCGGCACGATCCGCGTTATGCACTGGCCAACATGCAGCTGGATTCGTTGCTGGACTTCAACGATCAGCGGTTGTCCTTACTCATGCAACACTAAATCTGTTCATCATATCAACCCCTTATTCCATGAAAATCATTGACCTGTCTAAGACGATCGAATACAATAAACAGGACCCCTGGTTTATGCGTATTCGTATCAAACACAAGGCGCACCGGCAAAGCCGGTCGCTGATCCGTTTTTTCCTGGGCCTGCCGGCGAAGCTGTTCCCCAAAGGTTTTGAAGGCTGGGCAGACGACAAGATCGTGAGCATGGGCGTTCATGCCGCTACGCACATTGATGCGCCCTGGCACTATGCCCCGGAAGTCAACGGCCAGCCCGCCAAGACCATCGACCAGATACCGCTGGAGTGGTGCTATGGTGATGGCGTAGTGATCAACATGACACACAAGGCGGATTTCGAGGAGATAACGCTGGCGGATATACGGGAAAATCTGCAGCAGACAGGGGCGGTTATTCAGCCAGGCACGATTGTGTTGATTTATACAGGCCGCGACCAATACATTGGCACCCGTGAATACCCGATGCGGGGTACCGGCATGAGCGCGGAGGCCACTCATTGGCTGATAGACCAGGGCGTGAAAGTAATGGGTATTGATCAGTGGGGATTTGATCTTCCGCTGAAGTATATGGTGCAGAAAGCCAAAGCGGAAGAAAAGGACGATTATTTCTGGCAGGCACACCTCGTAGGCCAGCAGAAAGAATACTGTCATATGGAGCAGCTGGTGAACCTGGGCGCGTTGCCGTCGCATGGCTTTAAAGTAGCCGTTTTCCCGCTGAAGATCAAAGGCGCCAGTGCAGCGCCCGCGCGGGTAGTAGCCATGATTTAATTATTTCTTTATTTTGATATTTAGATATTTAAAATGCAGCGAAGATTTACCCGAATAAGCTGGTGGTCATCGTAGCATTTTAAATATCTAAATACCAAAATAGTCAAATGCTCAAATAAAAAAACCGTTCTGATTACTCAGAACGGTTTTCTTTTATTTTCCAAAACGGATCTTATTGTGCGCTTTTTTCTTCGCCACCTTCAGATTGTTTCAGTTTTTCTCTCAGTTCAGCTAAAGCACCCAGGTCACCTAAAGTAGCTTTTTCTACTTTACCCTGAATGTTTTTCACTGCTTTACGGGTTTTGTCAGCTTCAGCTCTCTTCTCTTTCACAACAGCTTCTTTTTCTTCAGCCTGTGCTTTTTCCCATACTCTGGTGTGAGAAACCAGGATACGTTTTTCGCTGCGATCGAATTCGATGATCATGAATTCTTTCACGTCTTCAACGTTGATTGGTTTTTCGTCTTCTGTTCTCAGGTGACGGGCAGGAGCGTAAGCTTCCAGGCCGTATTGCAGTTGAACAGTAGCACCTTTCTCATCTTTCTTCACAACAGTACCTTCGTGTACGGAGTTGATCGGGAAGATAGTTTCGAAAGTGTTCCAAGGATCTTCTTCGATCTGTTTGTGACCGAGGCTGAGTTTGCGGTTTTCTTTATCAATACCCAGGATTACTACATCTATTTCGTTGCCTACTTTAGTGTATTCAGATGGGTGGTTGAAACGTTTGATCCAGCTCAGGTCGGAGATGTGGATCATGCCACCGATACCAGTTTCCAGTTCAACGAACACACCGTAAGGAGTGATGTTTTTAACGATGCCTTTGTGACGGCTGTCAACCGGGAATTTAGTTTCGATAGTAGACCATGGATCTTCTGTCAGTTGTTTGATAGACAGAGACATTTTACGCTCTTCTTTGCTCAGGGTAACTACCACTGCTTCGTATTCTTCGCCTAATTTGAAGAATTCTTTAGCGTTGATAGGAGTAGAAGCCCAGGAGATTTCAGAAACGTGTACCAGACCTTCTACGCCCGGCATGATTTCCAGGAACGCACCGTAGTCTTCGATGTTAACCACTTTACCTTTAACTTTAGCACCTTCGGTGATGGTAGCTGGTAAAGTATCCCACGGATGCGGAGTGAGTTGTTTGTAGCCCAGGCTTATGCGACGTTTTTCGTCGTCGAAGTCCAGTACCACCACGTTGATTTTCTGGTCCATCTGGAGCACTTCGCTCGGATGGGAGATACGGCCCCAGGAGATGTCTGTGATGTACAGCAGACCGTCCAGACCGCCCAGGTCGATGAACGCACCAAAGTCGGTGATATTCTTGATGGTACCTTCCAATACCTGGCCTTTTTCCAGTTTGGAGATGATATCCACTCTTTGTTGTTCGATATCGCTTTCGATCAGCGCTTTGTGGGAAACTACGGCGTTGCGGATGGTTTCGTTTACTTTCACCACTTTGAACTCCATAGTTTTGCCTACAAACTGGTCGTAGTCGGTAACCGGTTTCACGTCGATCTGAGAACCTGGCAGGAATGTTTCCATACCGTAAACGTCCACGATCAAGCCGCCTTTGGTTTTGCTGGTAACAGTACCAGTAACCACTTCGCCTGTTTTGTAAACTTCCACGATTTTTTCCCATGCACGTTTCTGGCGAGCCTGTTTACGGCTCAGGTGCAGGTTACCGTCGCGGTCTTCTTTTTCTACTACCAGCACTTCCACTTCGTCACCGATTTTCAGACCCGGTAAGTCACGGAATTCGTTCAGGGAGATCAGGCCGTCAGATTTGAAACCGATGTTGATCACCACGTCAGTGTTGGTAATACCTACTACAGTACCGCTCAGCAGCGTGTTTTCTTCAAACACTTTGAAGGTGCTGTCGTAAGTCTGATCATACTTTTCTTTTTCTTCTTTGCTGTAAGAAGAAACGTTACGTTTGTCCACGCTCCAATCGAAATCGTCGTGGGCAGTTGCTACTACAGGAGCCTTTTTTGTCGCAGTTTCTGCCGCAGCTGCCTGCGGAGCCTGTTGCTCTGCGTTTTGTTCGTTAATAATGTTGTTTTCGCTCATAAAAAATTGAAATTTTAAATCCGGAATACCCGGACTCCCTGTTTTATGGGACGGCAAAAATACAAAAAAATACCCGTTTTACCTCATTTTTCCGGAAGAAATCACCTTTCCACCCCCTCCTTTAACGTTCCTTTCGGATATTTTTTAATCATATTTGAATTTAACTTACTACATAGGCAGGATTCCGGCTATTTTTTACCGGTCGCCGTCAACCAGAATAGCAAAAATTTGTTATCTATTTAGTGTCCAATTGATAATTATCTGCAGTAAAAAAAGTTAAATTTCATCAACTGAAAATCTGCCCTGTAAAGGGTTTTAAATCCCGGATTTTTATTTTAATTTGTGTATATGAACGGGACCTCATTTCAATCGGATATTCGCTTTTGGCTCAGACAAGGCAACACGGTCAATCATTTGCTTATCTGGAACATTGTCATTTTTATCGGGATCAACCTGTTGTATCTCATTTCTCCCAATACTGCTTTTGCCTGGACATTTGACCAGCTGACCCTTCACTCCCTGCCCGGCACCTTTATCAGAAAACCATGGGGACTGATCACCTACATGTTTACCCACGTAGAGATCTTCCACGTCTTTTTTAATATGCTGAACCTCTACTGGTTCGGAAACCTGTTTCGTGGCTTTCTGGGCAACAAACGCGTACTGCCGCTGTATCTGATGGGCGGTATCACCGGCGCAGCCTTGTACATGCTTTCTTATAATCTGCTGTTTCCCGGTATGGCCTCCACCATGATCGGCGCTTCCGCCTCCGTGATGTGCATCCTGGTAGCCTGCGCTACCCTCATGCCCAATTACGAAATCGGGCTGCTGTTCTTCGGCAACGTGAAACTGAAATGGCTGGCCATCGCCCTGATCGCACTGGGTATTATATCCATCCCGCGGGGCAACCTCGGCGGCATCATTGCCCACATGGGCGGCGCCCTCTTCGGCTTCGTCTACATCCGTACCCTGCAAAGCGGCACCGATATCTGCAAACCACTGATATGGCTTTTCGACGCGGAAACACGCCGGGAAAACAAACGGGTACAGGCAAGGTCCAAACCCAAGAAATCTCCCCTCAAAGTGGTAAAAAAACCGGATGACAACAACCAGCTACGCCTGGACCAACTGCTCGACAAAATCAACGAAAAAGGCTATAACAGCCTCAGCGCAGAAGAAAAAGCCTGGTTGGATAAAGTGAGCAAAGAAAACTGATTACCTTTGCCTTTCAATTTTTCGCCCTTTTACGCATGAAAACTTTTAACGTTCCGGTCATATATCGTAGTCCGCTGATCAGCGCCATCAAAAATCAACGCAAGCAGCAGGACCGCATGAAAAAGGACTTCACGCCCACCACGCTTGATTTTGGTCCGCTTAAAATATTGCTCGCACGCCACTTCGGCTTTTGTTACGGCGTGGAAAACGCGATCGAGATCGCTTTTAAAACGGTAGACGAAAACCCGGACAAACGTATATTCCTCCTCAGTGAAATGATACACAACCCGCATGTCAACAACGACCTGCTGGAACGAGGCGTACAATTTATCATGGACACCGCCGGCAATCAGCTGGTACCCTGGGAAACCCTGCAGTCCGACGATATTGTGATCATTCCTGCCTTCGGTACGACCATCGAAACAGAAAATAAACTCGCCTCTCTCGGTATTGAACCGCTGAAATACAATACCACCTGTCCTTTTGTGGAAAGGGTATGGAACAAGGCCGAACAGATCGGGAAAAAGTCCTATACCGTGATCGTTCACGGTAAACCTAAGCATGAAGAAACACGCGCCACTTTCTCCCATAGCCAATCCAATACCCCGACCGTGGTGGTAAAAGATATGGCCGAAACGGAAAAGCTGGCCCGTTACATCACCGGCGAAACACCGGCCGAGAGTTTCTATGAAGTGTTCAAAGGCCAATATTCTCCCGGCTTCGATGTCACCAAAGACCTGCAACGTGTAGGGGTAGTGAACCAAACCACCATGCTGGCCACCGAAACACAGGCCATCGCCGACTATATCCGCCAGGTGATCGTAGCTCACTATGGCCTTACCGAGGCTAATGCAGAGGAGCGTTTTGCCGATACCCGCGACACGCTCTGTTACGCCACCAACGATAACCAAAGTGCCGTTATCGGCATGCTGGAAGAAGCAGCCGACCTGGCCATTGTGGTAGGTGGTTATAACAGCTCCAACACATCGCATCTGGTAGAACTATGTGAAGAGAAACTGCCCACTTACTTTATCAGCGCACCGGAGCAAATGCACAGTACCAACCAGGTTGACCACTGGGATTTCCATCATAAGAAAGAAATCCACAGTAATACTTTTTTACCAGAAAAAAACCAGGTGACCATCTTGCTGACAAGCGGTGCATCCTGCCCCGACGCTTTGGTGGAAGGGGTCATTCGTCGGTTATTGTCCTTTTACGGGCTGGAGCACAAAGCGGATGAATTGGCAATAGTTGACTAATAAAGGTCATCTGTAATAAGATTACGCAGAAAGTTTTTATAACAAAAAAGACACCAGAAGGTGTCTTTTTTCTTTGGGGCTAATCACGCTAGTAATGCAGAGAATAAAATTTATATATAGCGCTAAAATTGAAATCGTAATTCAAAAGTAAATCTTCCTGAAAAGGCATACAACAGCCATTTATTATCTGGTAGTTTATTGACCATAAGTGGCATAAAAAAGCCTAAAATCGGAAAGCATTTTTTGGCGAAAATGAAAAGCAATCGTTTTCCATAGAAGCCCCACCCTTACCGGCATACGCCATTATCTGTTAAAACTGCATGGCCCGTTTCAGGAAATCTGCCTTACGGCGTCTGGACACTTCCACCTGGGCCCCATCGCTCATCAGTGCAAAGCCGCCTTCGCCCTGTATATAGGACTGCATCTGTTGCAGGTTGATGAGATGCGAGTTATGCACCCGGAAGAAATCCACATCTGCCAGTAGTTCTTCAAACTCTTTCAGTGGGCGCGACACCATCAGGTTCTTTTTGTCTGTGAAAAAGATACGGGTATAGTTGCCGGTAGACTCGCAGCGTACGATGTTCTGTACGGGCATAAACACCAGTCCGTTGATAGTAGGCAGCGCAATTTTTTTATGTGACTGCTGCAGGGTTTTCATGTTTTGCAGGAACACGTCCATCGGTGAGAGGCTGTTGGTGTCCCGCTGACGTTGTTGCTGTTTTTCCCTGCATTTGTCGAGGGCATCCTGCAGCTCCTTTACACTGAAGGGTTTGAGGAGGTAGTCCAGTGCATTGAATTTGATGGCCTTGAGGGCGTACTGTTCATAGGCAGTGGTAAAGATGACATCAAACCCGATCTTCTCGAACTGTTTCAGTAACTCAAACCCGTTCTGGTGAGGCATTTCCACATCCAGGAAAACCAGATCGGGGTGAAGTTCATCCACCAGTTCCTTTGCTTCTTTTACTCCTTTGGCTGATCCAATCACCTCTACTCCCGGGCACTTCCTGACTAACATGGTTTGCAAGGCATCAATACAATGTTGCTCATCATCTACGATGATAGCTCTTATGTCGCTCATGCTGTGGTAGGTTTAGCGGTACGGCAAACTGGCCGTCCGTTTTTTTATTATGCTAAAATATGAATTCGGCCGGTAAAATAATAGTCACCATGGTACCCGCTGGTTGTCCGGCAGTATCTTCCAGGTCGGTGACCATTACTTTCGCTTCCTTATTATTGATTTTCCGGATAAGATCGATCCTTCCTTCGGTTACTTTCATGCCGACGGAGTTGTGTCCCTTTCCTTTCTTTTCCTTGATCTCCATCGCTTTCTGGCGGCCGATGCCGTTGTCGGTGATGGTGCACACCAGGCTTCTGTCTTTCAGTACAATATCGATATCGAGGCGGCCCTTGTCATCGTGTTTATGTACCAGGCCGTGCCAGATGGCATTTTCCACGTATGGCTGCAGGATCATGGGTGGTATGAGCACTTCCTCATCGTTGATATCCGGACCTATACGGATCGTATATTCAAAGATGCCGTTGCAACGAAGGGATTCCAGGTCGAGGTATAGCCGCAGCGACTCCAGTTCCTTGTTAAGCGTCACGAAGGTATGCTGCGTATTATCGAGGATAAGGCGCATCAGGCGTGAGAACTTGGTCAGGTAATCAGAGGCTTCCTCCTGGTTGTTACTCCAGATATAGCGGTGTATAGAGCTCAGGGAATTAAAGATAAAATGCGGGTTCATCTGGGAGCGCAGTGACTTCAGTTCCAGCAGAAGGGTTTGTTTATTGGCTTCCAGATTACGGTGACGGATATAAAAAAAGCCCCCTATGATGGCCATGAGCAGGAAGCCTGCCAGTGCGAAGATGAACACCACATTGCGTTTAGTCTTCAGTTCCCCTACTGTTTTATCATGCTCCAGTGTTTTAATCTGATTGTCTTTCCGGTCCACCTCATAGATAGTCTGCATTTGTTTTAGCGCCATGGCAGATTTTTCATTGAGGATACTGTCTTTGTACAACAGGGATTTGTCGGCCGCATCCAGCGAGCGCCGGAAGTCGCCACTGGCCTTATAATCTGCCGACAGGGCCTTATAAGCCTCCATCAGCATGGATTTAAAGTTCCAGAATATGCTGAGGTCTATGGACTGCTGCATATACTTACGGGCTTCGTCGTGTTTATTTTGTGCGCTGAGGAGCTTGCCGATGTTGAGGTAACTTTCCGCCACATGGATTTTATCATCCACCTTGCCATTTACCGCCAGGGCTTTCTGGAGGTATTCCATGGCGGTAGCATAATCCTTTTTTTCTTTATAGGCAGTACCGAGCGCATTGTAACATATAGCCATTCCCGTGGGGTTGTCTATTTTCTGGTTTACCACCAGGGAGCGGTGATAATATTGAATAGCGAGGTCCAGTTTGTTCTGGGCCTGGTAGGCATATCCCAGGTTGCCGAGATTGATGGCCACGCCAAGGTCATTATGGCTGTCGTCTTCCAGTTTCAGTGCCCGGTCGAAATGGCGGATGGCGTCTTCATAATTTTCCGCTGTCAGCTGGATATTGCCGATGCTGTTGGTCGCCACGCAGATATTGCGGGTATCGTTGATTTTTTCTGCCAGCTGCAGCGCGTGCAGATGATAGTCGAACGCTTGCTGGAGTTTATCCTGGCGGCGGCAGTCGACCCCGGTATTATTGAACGAAAGGCACATGAGGAGGGTATCATTGGCATCTTCCGCGTATTTGATCGCTTTTTCGTGGTAGTCTTCCGCCACGAGGTACTGGGATTTGTTTCTTTTGAAGGTACCCAGTTCGTTGTAGAGGAGGGCCAGGCTACGGGAGGAGCGCAGTTTATGGGCTAATGGAAGGGCTTCCTGCCAGAACAGGTTTTCTGACCTGTGGTTATCGAAGTAGCGGCCGTATTGTTTACCGCCTCTGATGAGTAAAGACACCTTGGCGGTATCATTGGGCAGTGTCCGGATGGAATCGAGGGTGTGATAAATCCGCAGGGAATCCTGCGCATCAGCGGCCCAACAGGCTCCAATCAGGAGCAAGCCTAAAAAACACAGACTTTTAATAGACATTGGCTGAACGATCTGACCACACAATTTAAGAAGAATTACGCATTACAAACGATGAATTACTGATTCCGGATTGTTTTACCGCTAAATTACCGCATGCTCAGTTGTATGGTGTTTAAAAAAAGCGAAAGGGCGAAAGAATTCGCCCCTTCTTCCTATTAACCGAATACACCTACTGAAAATATGGAACGGCCATGGCAAGCCATGCCATCCCACATTTCTCTTTATGCCAGACAGGGGCGCTAAAAGGCCATGCCGGGCGGAATTTATTTATAGTTAAGTTCAATAATCGGTTAATAGCAAAGGTTTTGTGGATATAGTTTACAAATAAGACTTTCATAAAGACAGTTATATCTCTTTACGCTTCCGCGATCACAATTTCAATGGTTGTCTTACTGCATGTTTATGCGGGCAGGCATCAGCCGGTCGCAAAAACATTGCCCACATTCAATACCTTGGCAATATTTCAGGTCAGATAAGGTTAAAGCATGGAAAACCCCGTCAGTTGGTGACATAGTTTTGCATACAAATAAATAGCAGGAAATTCTTCAGGATGTGGAAAATTATTGGGATGGTCCGCTGGTGGTTAGGCAGGGACAAGGCAAATGTATAAAAGACTTTTAATAAAAGAAAATATTATTTCACGAAGTGTGGGCCAATGTGGCATCTTCCACCCATTGCATCACGAGGTCCATCTGGTCTTCCCTGCTTAACTGGCTGTTATCCAGTATGATAGCATCTTCTGCTTTCCGAAGTGGGCTGATTTCACGATTCGCATCGATATAGTCCCGCAGTTCCAGGTTTTCTTTTACCTCTTCTATGGAGATGTTTTTATTTTTCTCGTAGAGTTCTCTGAAGCGGCGTTCCACGCGGATGGCGATATCAGCGGTCATGAAGATTTTTAGTTCTGCATGTGGGAATACTACTGTACCGATATCGCGACCATCCATGACGATGCCTTTGCGGGTGCCCATTTTTTTCTGCTGGGCTACGGCAAAGTCGCGCACTTCTTTCACGGCGGCCACTTCACTTACTTTTTCTGCCACGAGCATTTCGCGGATCAGGTGTTCCACATTTTCTCCGTTGAGATGCATTTCGCTGGCGCCGGACTTGGGGTTGTATTCAAACTCGAGGTGTATGTCTGCCAGCGCAGCTACTACAGCCGGCTGGGAAGTCCAGTCCACGCGGTTTTGCAGGAAATAAAGTGTAATCGCACGATACATGGCGCCACTGTCTATATAGACATAGTCTAACTTCTTAGCCAGTTGTTTTGCCAACGTACTTTTGCCACAAGAAGAGTAGCCATCTATCGTGATGATAATTTTTTTCAACCTTATTTATTTAAACCGCCTACAGAGATAACCCCACAAAATTGAGGGAATTATGCGAAAAAAGCAAAACAAACCTACGGTATCACTATCACTTTGCAGGTATAGGCTACTTTCTGGGTGTCTTTATGATAGAGCACCATGAAGTAGGTACCGGCAGGCAGGTCGCTCACGCTCAGGTCATTATCCAGGCGTACGTCATACTCGCGCATCACCTGGCTCCAGGTATCGCGGAGCTGCATCATCAGCGGGCCTCTTATGCCACGGATACGTACTTTGAACTTGCCGTTGTTCGGGTTGGGGAATACGTCGATCTGTACAAACGGTGGTACAGCGCGTATTTCGGAATATACTTCCTTGCCGTTGCGGGAAACGGCTTTGATGCGGTAGTAGGTCCAGCCGTCGTAATCGTTGAGGTCCTGCAGCGTATAACTCAATGGCACGTTGCTGTTGCCATTGAGCGCTTTGGTAGGCACGGTGGCTATACGGGAAAATGTTTCCTCCCTTTCATAACGGCGTTCCACTTCAAACAGCAGATTATTGACTTCGCGGCTGGTGGTCCAATCGAGCTGCACCATAAGTGGTGCGATGCGATATGCTTCAAAGCTGAGGAAAATAGCAGGTTTAGCTTTGCTGATCAGCGTTGTCTTGGTGAAATATTCATTGTTGCCTAAGCTGGTGAACACGCGCATATGCATCGTTGCCGGGGTGGCGAGGCCGTTAGTAGTGAGTGTGCCGGGTTTAGGCAGGGTAGCCAGGTAAGGCACCTGGTCCCACACGCCGCCGGTAAAACGGGTAATATAGCTACTATCGCGCGCCGTGGCATAAGCCGGCAATTCATCGCTATCCATGTGTTGCAGGATAACCGTCGCATTGCCGCCCGAACCGGCGCGGGTGATCTGCCAGGTTTTGTTGACAAAGCTGTCCGGGTAAGCGCGGCCGCCGATAGCCAGGCTATATACGCTGTCGTATGCACGGACGCTGAATATGTCCGTAGCGCCGTCCAGCAGGATCGCTGCGGGTGAATAACTGTTGATGGTAGTACCTACCGGGAACACCACTTTATTGGCCACATCGTTGATGCCTGCACGGTAGAGCGCGCCACCAGCCACGCCGGTGCCGTTCACCACAAAACTTTGATCACTGTAACCTGTGATGGTGCCGGGATTATTTTCACCAACGAGGAGGTTCCAGCCGTTGAGGAAAATATGTCCGTCTGTGAAATGCAGGTTGTTCCTGATTTTGAGATCGCTGAGATCATCGAGGAGCAGTCCGGCGCTGTTATTGATTTCGAGGTTAGGGAAGCTACATCCCTGCCGGGTGGCGAGACTGTAGTTGCCGAATACCAGCTGCCGGCCAACATTGCCATACAGCGGGTTCTGGCCCATGAAGAGAAATTTGCCGCCGATACCGGAGCGGCCATCGGCACTTTCATCGGGCAACGTAGCAGCGTTGCCGTTAGTCCATTTTTTACTGAGGAAATACAAGGTAGCCGTAGGATTAGAGCCCAGGATACCGTTATTGGTCAAATCTGAAAAAACACCTGAGTTACCGGAAAGCCATACAGAAGCGCCATCAGGGATGAAGACACCCTGTTGTGCGAAACCAATCTCCGCTAACAGCAATAACACGATAACTGATAAGGCTTTTTTCATCAATACTGTTTACTGGATAATAACCACGTTGTAGGTTCCTGAAGGATTGAGACCATTGCCACCACCAAGATTTGCAAAAGCCACATTAATATAGTTTGTGGCGGAAACCCTTACCCAGGATATAGCCAACCCGAGCGAGAGGTCAGACGCCGGATTTAAAATAATCGTATCTCCTACCTTGACCCCAGGCAGATAAATGTTGCTGACTATCCTGGAAGTATTATTGTTCATATTAGACGTGGTTACACTTACCTGTGTTTCGATAATGTTATTCAGCGTAGAGCCATTGGTGCCCAGTTTAAAAGTTCCTCTGACATCGAGTTTAGCAGCTGGCGCACTGCCATTGGTGTTAATCCCAAGTCCATTTCGGTCAATTCGTATCAGTTCAGTATAGGTGTTCGTGGCGTGGTACCAACTTTTGAAAACAAAAGGTTCATCACCATCGTCTCCAACGATAAAGTCGAAGCCGCCGTTGTTAGCGGAGCCGGTGGCACCGAATTCAAAGAGGTCTGTTCCTGCTGAACTGCCTTTCATACGGAAGTTGCCATCAGCGTCTACATAGAATATCGGTTTGTAGAAAGAGGCGCCTGGTGCTTCAAATTGCATAGCAGACCGAACGTATGTAATCGGCTGATCAGGGTCAGTATATTTGGAATCTACTAATCCTACCGTCTGGCGGCGACCAAATTCGAGGAAAGAGGTGGCATTTGATTTAATGACCATTGCCCTGTCATCATTGGTACCCAGAAAAGAACCTGCAGCGATACCGGTATTACCGGTTACGAGCCAGTTATTCGCTAGTGGGTTCAGGGTCACGATCACATCACCATTATTATTGATTGTTAATACTTTTGAGTTGGGGGCACCGGGTGTAACAGTGGCCAGGTTGGACAGACGCAAACCGGAAGTGAAAGCAGTTTCACCCAAGCCGGTGGCCTGACCAGCAATTTCCAGTTTGTTTTTAGGGGCAGCAGTACCCAGGCCCAGTGCAGTTTTGGTATTGTCCCAGAAGAACTGGCCGTTATTCTCTGCGACAGCCTTGGTTGCATCAATAAAAGGAACCGAGCCGGCAGTAAGACTGTTTAAAGTAAGTTTTGACGCCAGTGTTGCAGTCGCAGCCACTACGCCCCCTCCGACTCTTACATCCCTTCCGATATCTCCATAGCCGTCAATATTGAAGTTGGCAGCAGTTTGCATGGCAGTACCGTTATTGATGAAGTTACCGGTAGCACCGGTTGGCGCTTTAGGTTCCCACTGCGTACCATTGAAAGTCAATACCTGATTGACAGTTGGCGCGGTGGTGGCCACCGCTACGGAAGAAAGTTTGTTGGCATTCCAGATAGCCGAGCCATTGTCGGCATCGATGGTAAAGGAAGGATTGGTATTCAGGTTTTTAGTCGCTGTAGTAGTAGCTTTCATGCCGGTGCCGGCGGTCAGGGTGAGCTGACTGGCATATGGCAGATAATAGGTAGCATAGTCACCGGCGGCTGGTGCAATATTTCCGGCAGCATCAGGGGTGCGGCCGTTGAAAGTCAATGCACTACTGATAACGCCAGCGGCGTTGATATTAATACCATTGCCGGCAGAAAAGGCGCTTCTGGCCCTGGCCTGCGTAAAATACAGGTTGGTAGTGCCTTCGGCAATATTATCCGTTGTGATGGACGAGTAATCGGCCAGCTTTTTCCATGTCCCATTTGCTTTGATGTAAAGACATTTTTCTCCCGGATCGGTTACATACACAAACATACCGTCGGTGGCATTGAACAAAGCCCCGCCTGTGCTGATAGCGCTTTTAGGCACCCTGTTCAGCAACAGCCCCTGGCTATCGCTGTTCAGTTCCAGCAAAGCTTCCTTTTTGAGCAGTGTTGGCTGAAGCCCCAGTTTCAATTGTTGTGCAGTGGCCCGGACAGAAAACAGGAGTCCCAGACCCAGTACGGGTAAATATCTTAAAACAGTCATCTTCATAAATTAATTACATGGAAATGGGCAGGGCCGGCAAAAGGCAGATAACGGTCATGGTTATACGCATATGAGCGTGCAACCATGACCGTTATATTCTTAGTGTCTGATGATAAACCAGTTGGCACCGTCAGATTGCAGGGTTACGAAAGTCCAGTCATTATAGATGAAGTAGTCTGTACCATCTTCAATGGTTTCACTGTTTGAAGTAACGATCTTCAGGGATTTAGCCAGTGTACCGCCAATTTTTTTAACGGTGATCACTCTTCCTTTTCTGTTCACCGCGCTTAACAGGGTTACGGTAAGATCGCCGCTGGCGCAGTTCATGAGGATGGTGTTATCGTTATCCGTCATGGTGTAGCTGGCGTTCTGTGAAACGATGTTCAGGGACAGGGAGCCGGCTACCTGGAGGGTAGAATTGGCCGCCACCGTGGTGTCGCCAACAATTACTTTTGTGCGAACAGCCAGGTCGTCGTTGAATTTTTTAGCGCCTTTGAAAGTCTGGCCGATGTTGGTTACCAGACCTCTGTCGGCTACGAGGGAAGCAGAAGGAACGTGGAGGGTGAGCGTGTTGGCAACAGCATCTTCAGCATAGTGTACATCCGGGCCATCAGCGCCATTTTTGAACGTTCTGAAAGCAGCAGTAGGTAATGTCTTTTTAATTACTTCACCACCGGTTCCCAGCATCAGTACGTCTGTGTTAGCGTCTGTACCGGTAGCTACGCTGCCGAGGGTTACTTTGCCTTTCAGTTCGGTGGTAGTACCTACCTGTAAGGATTTACCGATTACCGCGTCATCTTTCAGGTTGGAAGTACCGTTCACGGTGAGGCCTGAACTGATGGTACCACCATTTTCTACGGTGATGCTGCCTTTGAAGGTTTTATTACCGCCGATGTTCTGGGCAACCGCAGTGAGTGCACCGGGGTTGGTTTCATCAGCCGCATGGAGCGCCAGGGCCGGATTACCGGAGGCGTCTGTACCGATGCTCAGACCAGCTGCTGTAGGAGTTGTATTGAAGGTAGCTATTACCATGGCTTTCGCTGCCTTGTCGAAGCGTATCCAGTCATTTTGCGTCAGCAGGCCTAAAGGTCTGTTACCATCCTGCTTTTCGATGGTCAGTTTGTGATCGGCGGTGGTAGCATTACCAGAAGGAGTAAAGTAGTAATCTGTACCGCCGGCGGTGGTCACCGTCTGGCTGGGAGCTGTCTGCCCGTTGATGGAGTTGATTGCAGAAGTAAAGGCTGTCTCGCTGATTTTACGGGAAGATACCTTTCCGCTGGTAGGATCTACCAGGAGTACATCTACACCGGCAGTTACCACATCCAGTTTTTTCAGGAAAGCATAACCGTTATCGATGATCAGCCCTTCCACGCCCTGTCCTTTCAATACCAATGGCACGCTGCCTGCGTTGGTACCGATGAAGTTACCGGCTACCGCGTCGTTGCCGGTCAGTTTCCAGTTAGCAGTAGCATCTTTATCGTTTGCCATTTTCTCCCAGGCGCCGTTTTTCCGGATGTAGAGCCCTCTCTGGGTAACATCGGTAGACTCCAGATACACGATCATACCGTCCGGAGGCGTCAGCGCGTCGATACCGGTAAAAGAGGTGAGGCGTGGGAGCAGGAGACCTTGTTTGTCGGATTCCAGTTCCAGTACGGAAGCTTTGTTGATTTTCGTCGGGTGGTCACCTACTTTGAGCTGAGCGTAGGTATCTGTAGCCAACAAGGCAAGGCTTCCCAGTAAAACACCGCGGAACGCGACTTGTAGAGATTTAGTCATGGTATAAGGATAAATAGTTAAAATGATCTTCCAGTAGGCCGCGCATGGGAGCGGACTTTATTATCGTTGTGTATTCAGTTACAAGGAAGTCAGAATAAAGATATAGGCAAAATTATAATATGTACAAGGGTCCGATATATATCTTATTCTCATACAAAAAATAATAGAGATAGATATTATTTTATGTGACAAAGGTATGTATTAGTAATTTTTCAAAAATGACATTATTATGCTATATTTTATATTTTAATAATATTTCTTATACCTGATTTTTGTGCATCCTGCCGGCTTTGGCATCGATTTCCAAAGACAGGCGGGACGCGGAAAACCGCTGCCGGCCCATTAACTTATCTTGAAACGGGGTGAGTTAACATTTTCATGTGAGAAAAGGGGGCATTGCGCCAAAATGGATATGGGGAAATGGCGGGCGGAAGAATGAAAGCGGGAAACGATGGAGAATTAGAGAGAATAGGTGGAAGAAACAGGCGGGAAAAGGTCATTTACGGGAGAATTAGCCGGGGAAAAGGGCTGAGTGAGACAGTAAATGATGGACGAAGATGGGGGCATGATGTAAAGGGCCGTGCGAAGGTGTGGCCAAACCGGGTTGAGGAGCGTGGATCAGAAGAGGGCCGGTAAAGAGCATAAAAACGGCCGCCTTTTACAGGCGGCCGTTTTTGGATAATTATATGCGTTGTTTACTTACGCTTCAGATTTTTCTGATTTGCTTTTAGAAGAGTTGTTCTTCAGTGTGAACACCAGTTTCTGGTTTTCCTTGTCGAGGTCAGCGACGAGGATGTCTCCGTCATGGATGTTCATATTGAGGATTTCTTCTGCCAGCGGGTCTTCCAGGTATTTCTGGATGGCCCTGTGGAGCGGTCTTGCACCGAACTGCTGGTCGTAGCCTTTGTCTGCCAGGAAGCCTTTTGCCTCGTCTGTCAGTTCCAGGCTGAAGCCCAGGTTGTTGAGGCGTTTGAGCACGCTCTTCATGGTGATATCGATGATGGTGTAGATGTGTTCTTTGCTCAGAGAGTTAAAGATGATCACATCATCGATTCTGTTCAGGAATTCCGGAGAGAAGGTCCTTTTCAGTGCTTTTTCGATCACTGATTTGGTGTTTTCCTCTTCGCTCATCGCCTTGGCAGAGGTGGTGAAACCTACGCCGGCACCGAAGTCTTTCAACTGGCGGGCACCGATGTTGGAGGTCATGATGATGAGGGTATTTTTGAAGTCCACCTTACGGCCGAGGCCATCAGTGAGGATACCGTCATCGAGCACCTGCAGCAGGAGGTTATAGATATCCGGGTGTGCTTTTTCGATTTCATCGAGCAGGATCACGGAGTAAGGTTTGCGGCGTACTTTTTCTGTCAGCTGACCACCTTCTTCGTAGCCTACATATCCCGGAGGCGCGCCAATGAGGCGGCTTACAGAGAATTTCTCCATATATTCGCTCATATCGATACGGATGAGGGCTTCATCGGAGTCGAACATGTAGCGGGCCAGGGATTTGGCCAGTTCGGTTTTACCTACGCCGGTGGGGCCGAGGAAGATAAAGGTACCGATTGGCTTTTTCGGGTCTTTCAGGCCTACGCGGTTACGCTGGATGGCTTTGGTGACTTTGCTGATCGCATCGTCCTGTCCCACCACGGCGCCTTTGAGGTCTTCGCCCATGCGGCGGAGTTTCTCAGTTTCGGCCTGTACCATCCTTTTAACAGGGATACCGGTCATCATGCTCACTACTTCTGCGATGGCTTCTTCATCGATCGGGTAGCGTTTATGCTTCACTTCTTCTTCCCACATGGCTTTAGCGCGTTCCAGGTCTTCACCCAGTTTCTTTTCCGTATCGCGCAGTGCAGCGGCTTCTTCGAAGCGTTGGCTTTTAACGACTTTATTTTTCTCCTGTTTGATATCTTCTATCTGTTTTTCCAGATCGAGGATATTCTGCGGCACATTGATGTTTTTGAGGTGAACGCGGGCGCCTACTTCGTCGAGCACGTCGATGGCCTTGTCGGGCAGCAGACGGTCGGTCATGTAGCGGTCGCTCAGTTTCACGCAGGCATCGATAGCAGCGTCGGAGTAGCTTACGTTATGGTATTCTTCATAACGGGGCTTGATGTTATTGAGGATCTGTATGGTTTCGTCCACGCTGGGTGGTTCTACCATTACTTTCTGGAAACGGCGGTCCAGTGCGCCGTCTTTTTCGATATACATGCGGTATTCGTCCAGGGTAGAAGCGCCGATGCATTGGAGTTCGCCTCTTGCGAGAGCGGGTTTAAAGATGTTGGAGGCGTCCAGGGAGCCGGAAGCGCCGCCGGCGCCTACGATGGTATGAATTTCATCGATGAACAGGATCACGTCTCTGTTTTTTTCGAGTTCGTTCATGATCGCTTTCATCCTTTCCTCGAACTGGCCGCGGTATTTAGTACCGGCCACCAGTGCGGCGAGGTCCAGGCTTACCACGCGTTTGTCGAACAGTACGCGGGACACTTTGCGCTGCACGATGCGCAGGGCGAGGCCTTCCACGATGGCTGTTTTACCCACGCCGGGTTCACCGATCAGGATGGGGTTGTTCTTTTTACGGCGGGACAGGATCTGCGAAACGCGTTCGATTTCCTGCTCGCGGCCAACTATCGGATCCAGGCTGCCGCTTTCGGCGAGCTTGGTGATGTCTCTACCAAAGTTATCCAGTACGGGTGTCTTGGATTTGGTGTTGGTCTGTTTGGCTTTCGATGCAAAACTCTTCCGTTCGTCTTCAAACTCTTCTTCACCCGGATCGTCGAATTCGGATTTAGGATCGGCAGATTTTACAAAGCCCAGTTCGTTTTTAAAAGTATCGTAATCCACGTCAAATTGTTGTAAGATTTGAGTACAAACGTTTTCCTTGTTCTTGAGTATGGAAAGCATGAGGTGTTCGGTTTCCACGGTGGCGCTCTTCAGCGCTTTTGCTTCCAGTACCGTTACCCGGATGACTTTCTCAGCTTGTCTGGTGAGGGGTAGACTGTTGATATTGGCAATATTCTTTCCAGTCTTATCTTTAACAGCTAATTCTACTTCTTTACGTAATTCGTATAGGTCTACGTTTAAAGCCTGCAGAATCTTTACGGCCGTGCCTTCGCCTTCCCGGATAATACCTAACAGCAGGTGTTCAGTACCGATGAAATCATTCCCCAGGCGTAAAGCTTCCTCTCTGCTGAACGAAATGATCTCCTTAACTTGCGGTGAAAAATTCTGGTCCATTGTGAGAATATTAAATGATCAAAAACCCTTACGGGGGCTTGCTTATACAATAATAACGAATAATTCTGAACTTAGATTATCAGCTATTTACTTTAGATGAAGTTATTCCTTTTTTGCACTCAAACAACTTACACTTTAATAGTATAAGATTTATTTTTGTGTTGAAAGCGGGGATAGCGTTCAAAATTACTTACGAGGAAAAAGCGGCTTTTGTTTTTATCTCCTTTTTATTTTAGTTTTTATAGGCTGGGTTTCCCTCTTTAAATTGATTTTTTAACTAAATGTATAAAACAACGTCCAACGCATGAAATTCAAAATTGATACCAAAGAAAAAATTGTTGTTTTTTGTCCTGAAGAACCTGCTTTGGATGCTAATTTGTCAGCCGATTTGATGTCCACCCTGGCCTCATTGCCGGAGCTGGAAACCCGCAACCTCATACTGGACCTGACATTGGTCGAAAAAAATGACCTTGCGGGCATGCAAGCCATTTTAACAGTGTATCAAGATATGTATGACAAAGGCCGTTCCTGCGCGCTCACCGGCGTTAACAGTGCTTTAACAAAGGAGCTGAAAGCGGAAGGCGGCGATATGCTCAATATCGCTCCCACCATGGCTGAAGCCATAGATCTTGTGATGATGGAAGAATTGGAGCGAGAGCTTCTGAACGGACTGGATTGATAAAAAGCGGCCCCGTTTCCGCCTGTAGCCGTATAATCGGTTAGGGCCAGAAGCAGGCAGCGAAACGTTTCACAATATGTTTGCAGTTACAATATTAGGTAATAACTCTGCTATCCCCACGCTGGACAGACACCCCACCGCACAGATCGTTACCTGTGATGAACAATTGCTGTTGGTAGACTGTGGTGAAGGCACTCAGCTTCGCATCGCCCAATACCGCATCAAACGCACCAAAATCAGGTATATTTTCATCAGCCATCTTCATGGTGATCATTATTTCGGGCTGATTGGCCTGTTGAACACGCTCAACCTGATGGGGCGGACAGACCCCCTCAGCGTATATGCGCCACCGGAGCTGGAGCCGATTATCCAGCTGCAGCTGGACTGCTCCGGTACACAGTTGCATTATGAGCTGTCTTTTGTGCCGCTGCAACCGGGTTACAGCGGTATTATCCTGGAAGACAAGGAGCTGACCGTACATTGTTTTCCTACGCAGCATCGGATTTCCTGTTTTGGTTTCTCTTTCACGATGCAGAAAAAGAAACGGAAACTGATCCCTGAACAGGCCAAGGCTTACGAGATACCTGCCGCTTACTACGGGAAATTACAGGAGGGCGCTGATTATACGCGAAAAGACGGCACCGTGGTGAAGAACGACTGGGTGACTTTACCACCTGCCAAAGGCAAGCGGTACGTATACTGTGCTGATACTATTTACGATCCGGAGCTCCTCCCCTGGCTGAAAGACGCAGACCTGGTGTATCATGAAACCACCTATCTGCATGATCTGGAAGCCCGTGCCGCAGAGCGCTACCACAGCACTACGGTGCAAGCCGCCTCCCTTGCCGCCGCAGCCGCTGCCAAAAGGCTGCTGATAGGGCATTTTTCGTCGAAATACACGGATTTGCAACCTTTCCTCGAAGAGACGAGGCCTGTATTTGCGGCCACGGACATTGCCGAAGAAGGCGTTACCTACTACGTTTAATCAATTACGAATTACAAATTACGAATTACGAATTGAGGGCTTTCCTATAGCGCGGCTATTAACTAACCGTTCCATGAGAAAGCCCTCAATTCGTAATTCGTAATTCGTAATTTGTAATTACTAGTATTGTTTCAGGTATTCACCAATCTGACGATAAAGCGCGTCGGTAGCGGGAACTACCGGCAGGCGGAAATAGTTACCGATGATACCGGCATGGCTCAGAAACGCTTTGATGCCTGAAGGGTTGTTTTCAGAGAACATCAGGTCGAAGCCCTGCATCATCTTGTAGTGCAGTGTGCGGGCGGCGGGGAAGTTATTTTCCAGCGCTGTTTTTACCAGTGCAGAGAAGTCTTTCGCGAAATAATTGGCCGCTACAGAGATAACGCCGTCCATACCGCAGCCCAGCTGTGCCAGGGCCAGGGCGTCGTCGCCGCTGATCACGAGAAAATCTTTCGGTTTATCCCGGATGATCTGCATGCATTGCATCATATCGCCGGAAGCTTCTTTCATGGCCACGATATTTTCCACTTCGTGCGCCAGGCGCAGGGTGGTTTCCGCCGTCATGTTGCGACCGGTACGGCCTGGCACATTATAGAGGATAATGGGCTTCGGAGAAGCAGCAGCGATGGTTTTATAGTGCAGGTAGATACCTTCCTGTGTTGGTTTGCTGTAGTAAGGCGCCACGCTGAGGATAGCCGCGGCCTCGTCCAGCGGGCATTTTTCCAGTCTTTTTACCACATCACGGGTATTATAATCGCCGATGCCGACCACTACCGGCACCCGCTTCGACACCTTTTCAAAAGTGAATTTCATCAAATCCAGCTTTTCATCTGCAGAAAGCGTGGGCGTTTCGCCGGTGGTACCTAATGTTACCACATAGTCTACGCCACCCTCAATTACATAATTGATGAGCTTTTCCAAAGCATTCCAGTCTATGCTTTCATCTGCTTTAAAGGGTGTAACCAAAGCCACCCCGGTGCCTTTTAACTGTTCCATGTGTGTTTTTACGGGAAAAAATAAAAATTAGAATTCCGAAGGCCGAAATTCTAATTTTTTATTGTGATCTCTAAATTTTTTTTAGTGTTCTTCGTAAAAGCCCATGCGGGAGAACTTATCGATCCTTTGTTCGATACGAACATCGGGGTCGATCTTCTTCAATTCCGCCAGTGTCTCCTTGATTTTTGTTTTCAGGATAGACGCCATTTCATCCGGGTTTACGTGAGCACCGCCCAGTGGTTCGCGGACAAGGCCGTCCACCAGTCCAAATTGGCTCATATAGTCGGAAGTCAGCTTCAGTTCTTCTGCGGCTTTTTCTTTGAAGTTCCAGCTGCGCCAGAGGATGGTAGAGCAGTTTTCCGGAGAGATAACGGTATACCAGCTGTTTTCGAGCATCAGCACACGGTCGCCGATACCGATGCCGAGTGCGCCACCAGAGGCCCCTTCACCGATAATGATGCAGATAACCGGTACGCGGAGTTTTACCATTTCAAAGAGGTTGCGGGCGATGGCCTCTGCCTGGCCTCTTTCTTCCGCTTCCAGGCCCGGATAAGCACCGGGAGTATCGATGAGGGTTACAATGGGCTTGTTGAATCTTTCCGCCAGTTTCATGAGGCGGAGCGCTTTGCGGTAGCCTTCAGGGTTAGCCATCCCGAAGTTCCTGAGCTGGCGCATTTTAGTGTTCACCCCTTTCTGCTGACCGATAAACATCACGGTTTCCCCATCCAGGTCAGCAAAGCCACCTACCATGGCTTTGTCGTCTTTCACATTCCGGTCGCCGTGCAGTTCCATAAAGTTGGTGCACATTTTTTCGATATACGCCAAAGTATAGGGCCTATCCGGATGGCGGCTGAGCTGTACACGCTGCCAGGCGGTGAGATGGGTGTAGATGTTGAGACGGGTGTCTTCAATTTTCTGCTCGTATTCCTTCACTGTAGCAGAAACATCTACCCCGGACTTTTCACCATTCTCCTTCAGCTTAGCCAGCTGCTCATATAAATCCGCGATAGGTTTTTCGAAATCCAGGAATTGCATAAATAGTTTAATTGGTTAAAGATCGGGTGTAAAGATAGTGCTGAAAATTTTTTTTAAAAAAGATTTGCTTAATTGGGAACTTTGTTGCTATCTTTGCAATCCCAAAACGGAACAACACAACGTCTTGGGATACAGAAAGATAGCTGGTCAAACAGCAATTTTTTTTTGAAAAGGATTGGTAGTTCAGTCGGTTAGAATGCCGCCCTGTCACGGCGGAGGTCGCGGGTTCGAGTCCCGTCCAGTCCGCAAGGATGAAAAGGAATAGACGCAAGTCTGTTCCTTTTTCTTTTCTCTTTTCAACATCGAAGGGCAGGTTCCAGAGCGGCCAAATGGGGCGGACTGTAAATCCGCTGTCTTTCGACTTCATAGGTTCGAATCCTATCCTGCCCACGCAAAAAAGCCTCCGAACGTCAGTTCCGGAGGCTTTTTCAGTTTTATACATAATTTACCCAGCTTTATTTTCTTCATAGTCATACAGACTCCGACCAGTAATCGATAAAAAATCAATCTGTATTAACGGTATCCGTTATACGTTTTATCCTCCTCTCCCGGAACAGGCATCTGTCCATCGTTGCTCTTTTCTGTAAAAGGTTGTTCTCAGTGGCCAAAATGCTGCTGCAGGTGGAATAAAGGTTAAGCATACTAACAAACGCTATTGAACCTTAGAACAAAAATGATTTCTTAGTTGATTTTTGGCAACAATTAAGGCTATGCATTTTTTTGATACAAAAAATGCGGTGAAAAAATTTCCTCTCCGGGTGATTATTAAAAGAAACAGGCATTAATCATTCAAATGCATCCACCCATTTGTCAATAATTAATTGCTGCAAACATGAAAAAACAAACGAAAATTATTCTCTGTATCATTTCAGTTACACTCACAGGATGGTGCCTCTATCATTTTCTGGGTTAAATCATTTTAATCAGATACCATGAAGGAAAGTATCAATGTATGGGGTATTCAGGAATACGAAGGTGATGGCGTAAGCTGTCCCATTATTCCCGCAAATTTACCCTGGTATAAAAAAGCGGCCCTTACTTTTTTCAGGTTTGGCGTATGTCCTGCTTGTATTGCCATGAGCCTGGGTTATAGTATCCGAAAACGTTTTAAGGGTAAAAACAGGGTATAACCATCCGGCATTTGTGCGTCCGAACAGGTAATGCTCCCCAAGGCATTACCTGTTTTTCTTAATACTCCCTTAATACAAAATTCTTTTTCTTTGCAGTCAACAGCACGACAACACTATGCCTCATGAAGATATTTCAGGCCCAATAGACCGCTGGCTGCAAGGGGATGATACCGCTTTTGAAGCGGTATTCCATTATTACCGCCAAAGGTTGCTACGCTATACATTCCGTTATCTCAAAAATGAGGCTGATGCTGAAGACCTCACCACCGAAATACTGGTAAAAGTCTGGCAATGCAGGCAGTCGGTCAACAACTCCGCCACCTTTGAGAACTATCTGTTTACCATAGCCCGCCATCGTGTCATCAAATCATGGCAGAAAAAAGTGGACCACCTTTTTTCGCTCGAAGCAGGCGGAGAGCCTACCGACCCTGCCGCGGCGACGGACCCTGTATTATACGGAGAGCTCATGCGCCATTATCAGGAAAGCCTCGCCGGCTTACCCGAACAACGACGCCGGATATTTTTGTTGCACCGGGAACAAAATCTTACTTATAAAGAAATTGCCCAACAACTGAACATCTCCCCTAAAACTGTGGAAAACCAGATCTCTGCCACATTAAAGCAATTACGCACGCAACTCGCCCAACATTTAGCCTCCATTATTTTATAGTCAGTGTTAACAAATTGTTATGCCATAGGGGAATATTAACGCCCAGGGATATACGCAGGTAAAGGCACCAAACGCCTGTCTGTATGCAGCAACAACCCGTTGATAAAAAACTTATCAGGATATATATAAATGACCGTTGTACCCCGGAGCAACTGAGCTCGATCCGGCAGTACCTGCACGATCCTGTTTACCAGGAAAGCCTCGGGGAATGGCTGTTACTGGACTGGCAGCAGGTTTCCGGCGAAACCTATACGCCCGAAGCTGATGCCGGCAAGAAGTACCAGGAATATCTTGCGTTGGTACGGCCTGCGCCAGCAACACCCGTGAAACAATTATCACCGTTCCGTTGGTGGAAAGTAGCAGCCGCCGCTGCGTTCATCAGTGTTGTAGCCCTGGCCGGCTGGCGATGGCAGCAAACCCGGTGGCAACGGGATGCACAGGAACATCAATGGGTACAACTGCATAATGAAGCCGGGAAGAGAACTAAAATCATGCTGCCAGACAGTTCACTGGTGTACCTCGATGCCCTCAGCAGCCTGCAATACAATCAAAATTTCGGTATTACCAACCGGAAAATCATCCTGGAAGGGGAAGCTTATTTTATTGTTCAGCATGGCGGCACCCATCCTTTCAGCGTGCAGACAGCCGGCCTTACCACCGTGGATGTAGGTACTGCTTTTAACGTCCGTTACCGCAACACAGAATCCTCCATCAAGGTAGCTGTTGCCCAAGGCGTGGTAAACGTGATGAAGAGCCAACAACCGGAGGTAAGCCCGATAGCGACGTTAACCCAACAACAGCTGTTGCTCTTTAACACCAACACCGGAAAAGCCACCGTGCAAATGTTGCCAGATACAGCCGGCATCGGGGCGTGGCGGCATGGTGTCCTGATATTCCGTAAACAATCCCTGAAAGAAGTGGCCGCGGAGCTTGAACGGTACTATGGTATCAGCATCCGGTTTGTACATCCGGAAGCAGGCAACGGCATTATCACCACTACCCTTCACCATTCGACGGTAGATGAAGCACTGGATATTGTTTCCATGACTGCCGGCGTAACAGCCACACGATCCGGAAAAACAGTATTGATAAAATAAAAAATCCGCTTCTGTTGAGAGAAGCGGAGATGAACATGCGCTATGAAAGCCGCCGGGGGACGGGAATCCAATGGTGGCCATTTCCATAACACAAACAACAATTAAAAGTATGAAAAAAAATCGAACGGGGCATGGGAGACGAATGCTGCCCCGAAATGCATTCCGCATCATTTTCCTGGGATGCCTGCTCATATGGAGCATCGCCCTGCAAGCGCAGGACGCAGCTAAAAAAATATCCGTACAATTCAGGAACACCCCGCTGCGCGAAGCATGTACTCATATTGAACGACAAACAGGCTTTAGTTTTTCCTATTCCGAAAACTCACTGGCAGCCTATGGCAAAAACGTTACACTCTCTTTGTCAGATGCCTCATTAACCAACGTTTTGAGCGGTATCTTCGACAAAAGTCCTATTACCTATACTATTAAAGGCAAACTGATTTTCCTCCTTCCTGATCCTGTTTACAAGGCAGCCACCGATCCCGCGAAGAAAGCACCCGGGCGCGTGACAGGCAGAATCATTGACGAAGGAAACGGCGACCCATTGCCCGACGTCACCATCCGCATCGGCAACAAAGGCGCCACCAGTGCAAAAGACGGCTCATTCGTCCTCGCTCTGCCTAAAGGAACGTATCAGGCAGAGGTATCTTCCATCGGCTATGTCTCCAAACTGGTGACCGACATCGAAATAAAAGACGAACAGACTTTTGACCTAAACATCACCCTTAAGAGAGAGAAAAAAACACTGGCGGGTGTGGTGGTCACTTCTTCCGTAAAAAAAGAGAGTGTCAATGCACTCTATATCCGGCAAAAAAACGAAGCCGGTATCTCTAATGGCATCAGCAGAGAACAGATTGCCGCGTTGCCTGACAAAAATGTAGGTGAAACATTAAAAAGAATTTCCGGTATCAGCACCAACGACAACCGTCGTGTAGTCGTACGCGGTATTGCAGAACGGTACAATCTCGCCATGATGGACGGCGCGATCTTACCCAGCACAGACGTACAGGTACGCGATTTTGAATTTGATATTATCCCCAGCAACCTGATCGACAATGTGATCGTATCCAAGACCTCCACACCGGACATGAGTTTTGGCTTTGGCGGTGGCCTGATACAGGTGAACACCTTCGCTATCCCCCAACAGAACTTCACCACGATCGGTATTGGCGGGAAATATACAGTCGGCAGCACCGGCAAAGAATTCCTGGGCTATGGCCGTGGCACCAAAGACTATCTGGGTTTTGATGATGGCAGCAGAGAGCATTTCCCTGATGATCTGCTGACTTTTAACAACCTAAACTATAACCCTAAAAATCCTAATGCAGCGCCCACCCCTGGTGTTACGCCCATAACACCCGCGATGATCGCTGAACAAAATAAAAGAATAGGCGGACTGGAAAGAATGGGCACCAGAATTTACCGCACGGCGCCCGGACAGAATTACCAATTCAGCCTGGGACGCAGCTATCAGCTGAAAGCGCATCGCCTTGGTTTTGTTGGTTCCATCAGCTATCGCAATGAACAGTCTATTGATGATATCTCTCACTTTGAGCGGGGAGACTGGGAGAAAATAGGCGCACCCAGCTATGATGCAGCCACCGGAGAGGAACTGCTGCCCACCTATTCCAAACATTATAATTTTAACACCACCTGGGGAGCTCTACTCAATATGGGCTGGAGCATGAAGCACCACAAAATTACCGTGCGTAATTTCTATTCCCGCGTGTTCAACAATCAGTTTTCCCGCCTTGTAGGCTGGGGTAATGAAATTGGTTCTGATGATGCGCCTGCGGTTCGGGAGTATGACCGTCCTAAATTCATTGACCTGCTACAAAACCGTATCAGTGGCGAGCATACGCTGGGCGCTTTTCAATTTGACTGGAACCTTTCCCGCAATAAGCTGACCAATCTGGAAAAGGATGCCGTAGAGGCCTGGCTGGTACCTACCCGCACGCTCAACAATACCACGCACAATGTCATGCCGAGCGGTGTTACCAATCCCGGTAACGGTACTTTCAACAGAGCACAATACCTGTATGAGGAAACCAATAAAATGGCAGAAGCAGCCCTTAGCTATCATTTCAAAGCACTGGGGCAAAAACAAACCATCAAAGCCGGTTATCAATTTATGGAACGCCAAGGGTTGTATGACTGGATGGTATTACCTATTGGCTCTGTTGAACCTCAGGGTAGCGTCTATCCTTTTGTGCCGGTACAGGAATGGACCAAATACCTGGATTTCAACGATCCTTTAAAAGACCTCCTGTATTATCCGGCCTCTTTCTCCCGGAACAGCTACGAAGGCAAAAATATCAACCAGGCGGTGTATGGCATGATGGACAATCGTATTACCAGCTGGCTACGGCTGGTGTGGGGGATCCGGGCAGAATCCTATCAATACGAAAGACTGAAAAACGGCTCCAATGACCTCACCATTTCCACGATGATAGACCAGGGAGAAAAACTTAAATACGTGGACCCTGAAACAGGAAAAGTAGTCTCTCCTTTCGCCGACCCCACCTCAGAAGAAAAAAAATGGCGTTATCTTCCTTCCGCCAGTCTTACCGCCACCCCACTCCGGGATTTCAATATCAGAGCAGCCTATGCACAATCTGTAGTAAGGCCAGCCCTGATTGAAAACTCCCGCATGATACGCTATGACCCCGGCATTGGCGCCTACCGCCGTAATGAAGGCGTGTTATCCACACTAATAGACCACTACGATCTGCGTTTTGAATGGTATCCGCAACCGGGTGAAGTCATCTCCGCAGGATTCTTTTATAAATATTTTGATAAACCAGTAGAGATATACCGCATGCAACCCGATGCCACCATGAGGGTATATGTGACTACTCAAAACTCAGAGTGGGCAAAGGTGAAAGGCTGGGAACTGGATATACGCAAACGGCTCGGGTTCATGAACCCCGGCTGGAAATGGCTGAACAATATTTTCCTGAACGGCAACCTCACGCTCCAAAGCTCTGAAGTACAAGCCAGCGCCTTTCAGGGAAAAGGCCTTACCGAGGATAAATATGGTATTCGATATGAGTACCGTACCAAAACCCTGCAAAAAGAAAAGAGACCCTTATACGGACAGGTACCCGTATTGTACAATATTGGCCTCCAATATACCGGTAACCGTTTAGGCGCCAACGTAGCCTTCAATCACATGGGCTATAAAACCTTTACCGCCGGCATGACACCCAACATCGTAGAATACGAACGGCCTCGCGACCAGCTGGACGCACAATTAAGTTACGCTTTCCTGAAGGACAAAAAACTGCATGTAAGACTGAACGTCAGCAACATCACTAACACCGCTTATCGTTTTTATATCAACAGCACCGACACCTACAAATACCAGGACAAATGGAATGGCCTTTCCCTGTCTCAAATCCCGGCTACAGAATGGGGTGATATCTATGAATGGAAAGAAGGTTTCTCGCAGAAATATGAAGAAGGTCATTATGAAACATCCGCAGATGGAAAAACGAAAACCCGGATTGGAGACAAGGACACCTTCATTCGCAAAGTAGGAACGTCTTTCAGCCTGTCCCTTTCCTACACTTTCTAATCTATGCCTGATCATCTAAAAAAAGAAAAATGACATACGCGAAAATATTTACGTTGATAGCAGGAGTCATGTTGTTGACAACAGCCGCCTGTAACAAAAAAACAGACTTCCTCTACAAAGGCGAAATGCTGCCCATCACCGTCAAAGGATACAACGGAGGCAGCGAAGATCTGGAGGTAAAAGTGGACACTTTTAAATTCAAATACAATTTGAACAGCGGCAACTTTAACCAAAGCGAAGCCTATACCTTCCGGGAGAATCAGCACACCGTAAAACTGACCATCTCCGGGCAGGAAACAGGAAAAATTGTACTGGAAAAAGAACTGAAAAAAGAGGAAGGGAAAGCCGTTATCAGCTTTTTTTATATGAACGGTCAGGTGATGAACATGCCACAAAAAGAGGCCAAAGAAGACGGAAAAATCAAAATTTCCTACCTGTTCATGCCCACGCTGACCCACTACAGTGAACCGGTAGACATCGTATTAGGGAAATACTATTTCACCCCGAAAGTGTTCGAAGAAATCACCCGTATTAAAAATGTAAAGCCCAACGAATTCAGCGAAACGGTGACATTATCCACCTTTCCCACCACCGGCCAACAATATAACGGGCAGAATACCCCCGTGCTGTTCAAAGCCTATATCTACAAGGCCGGCACCAACGAGTATTACACACAGGGAACGGCGTATAGCTGGCATCCTACCTCATCCAGCGCCCCTACTCCCGCAGCTCCGAATCCCTCTTCCACTATCTATATTTTCAGTGAAAGTGAAATAGACCGCAGCATAAGGTTTAACAAAAATCTGGAGTTATAAAAACAACACATCATGAAGTCTTTATTCAAACATATCATTACCACCGCCATCACGGGCATCCTGTTCTGTATGCTATTTACCGCCTGCAATAAGGAAGATCTGAAGGCCAGAAAAGTGATGCAGGTAGTCATCAATGGATATAACGGCAGCGACCACGCATGGCAGGTATCCATTGACACCACCAACTATGACATAGCTACAGCCTACGGCAAGTTCATCATCAAACCGGCAGAGATGATTGGGTTCAATGCCGTTTATACGTCACCGTTACATCAGCAGGCCACACCGACACTGACACTGACAGATACTTCCACCAAGGCAGTTATTTTCAGTCAACCGCTACCCGGCAGTGGCACCAAAGCCGCTTTTAATTTCATCTATTTCGATGGTAAAGCATTGGAGATAAACCCGCCCGCAGCCGAGGCCGCGACTAATAAACTGGGATTTTATGTCCGCCATACCGACGGCGATGCACTTTTCGATATTTTCCTTTACCGGAAAGATGCCACCGAGGGCACCGAATACAGGACGTATATCGCCAAAAACGTAAAACCGAACACCTGGGTATACGCAGATTATCTTTCTTCTCCGGACTTTGATACTAAAAACGAGCTGGATGGCGCCTTCATCTATTTTACAAAAGCCGGCACAACAGATCAGTGGGCTTTGGGCGACAGTGAAGACAACAGCAGCATTAGCGCATTTGGCATGAACCTGCCGCTTGCCGGAGAAAAAGGCCTGGTACAGCCATACTTCCTGGCCCATGGGCAGTTCCGGCTGGAAATGACCCGTTTGTATTTTTACCCTGACAGGACCTGGTAAATCCCTCCTCCTGCGAATGCCCTGCCGGTCCGGCGGGGCATTCCTGTTTTATCACAAAAATCCGGGCTTTCGCATCAAATATGTCAGTTTCCGCAACAGGCAACATCCCCGACACCCCTATCGCCTGTACTTTTGAAAGACATCAAAATCTATTTCTCCACCATGATGCCTTTCAAACAATGCTATCCCTTATTACTGTTACTGTTGCTGACCCTCTGTAGTCCCACGCGGATTATTTCCGCCCAGCATCTCGAAACACGTGCTGACAGCCTGATTTCGACCCTCTTTAAAGACCCCAATGGCCCTGGCGGCGTATTTATGATCGCCCGGAAGGGTAAACCGATCTATCAGAAAGCCTGGGGTAAAGCTAATCTGGAACTGGATGTACCCATTAAAACAGACGATGTGTTCCAGATAGGCTCCATGACCAAGCAGTTTACCGCCGTAGCCATTCTCCTACTGGAGCAGCAAGGGAAGTTAAGCGTGAAAGATCCACTGTCAAAGTACCTCCCTGACTATCCTTCCGGTGACAAGATAACGCTGCATCATCTGCTCACCCATACTTCCGGCATTCAGGATTTTACCCGCATGAAAAATCTTTCCACTATCGGACAAAAGGAAATGACGCCTGAAATGGTGATCGACTTCTTTAAAAACGAACCAGTTGACAGCGCTCCGGGGGAAAAATATTCGTATAACAATTCGGGTTACTTCCTGCTGGGATATGTAATAGCAAAGGTCTCCGGGGTGGATTATGAAAATTTTATTCAGAAAAATATCCTCGACAAAGTGGGTATGCACAACACCTATTATGCCACCGATCGGCAGATCATCAAAAACAGAGCATACGGTTATCATAAAAAAGACTCCGTCTATGTGAATAAAACCCGAATCAGTTATGACATTGCCTATTCCGCCGGCGCCCTGATGTCTACCGTAGCAGACCTGCTGAAATGGCAAAATGCGCTCAACCAACATCTGCTACTGAACAACACAGCGATGCAGAAAGCCTTTACACATTACACCCTGAATAACGGTGAGGCACATATGTATGGTTATGGCTGGCAATTCAAAGATATCAAAGGAGCACCAGCCAGGGTGCATGGGGGCCATATCTTCGGGTACAAGTCAATGGCGGTTTATATTCCGGGGGAAGATATTTACGTGGTAGGGTTAAGTAACTGCGACTGTAATTCGCCGACCAAAGTAACAGAAGATGTGGCGGCGATAGCGCTGGAGGAGTTAAAATAAAAAGAGGGCCCTCAAACGTTGCCCATGGGGTGATTGATTATTAAATGCTGTTCATGTTATCATGTTTATATTTCCTACAATAATTGAGATTAATTTATTTAAATTAGTTATGTCAACTAAGTCAGCATTTCATGTTACAGTAGCCTGTTATTAATACTCCCTGAATACATAACCTGGTAACCCGTTTTCAATCACCCCTTAAAACAACACCATGAAAACTTTTGTCTCTCTATTACTGTCAGTTCTTATTGTCGGTTTAGTTTACGTATCCAGTAAACAAAGTAATTCTTCTTCAGCCCGGCAAGATAAAGCCATTACACAACATGATCCTAACAATATTGGGGCTATCAATGTTTCGGGTACCCCCGGTACTGCAGATGCGGATAGATGGATGCTGGCTTATGCGGGTGCCACACCACGCACTTTTCATTACAATAATAATATCGCCCTGCAATATCGGGATGGTACGTCGCCTTGCGTGGGCGAAGGCTACAAAATAGTGAACGGTATTTGTGAAAGAGGAACGAAAGAGTGGACGGGAAGCAGCCATGCAGGTACCCGTTACTATTGTTATTATCACTATGTATTCAGTGATGGAACAACCAGCGGTACCTATACTGTATCCTCTAATTTCCCCTGCTTCACTCCTAATGATTAACAAAGTATTCAGGGAGTCATTTGTTATAAAGGGAGCAAAGCATGGCGGCTTATATCCCGGCAGAAGATAACAGAAGGTATGGCGGCGATAGCGGCTTAGAGAAGTTATCCGGTAGTTATTTTCAGGAATTGATGACGGTATCATCTAACCGTCCGGCTAACATAGCTTTCTCGAGGTGACCGATAGTGAAAGGTTTCAGCTCACGGGGTTTTCTCCACCAAATCAAAAAACCGCCAGGCTCATCACCGAAATAGGCACCTAAATTAAAATTGCTGATGTCTACATTAAATGCTTTACCAAAGGCAATGATCAGGTCTTCAGCATCGTCACCAGTCACGCCGAGATCATCTTCAATCAATGTGTCCCGCGTCATTGGCAATTTATCTTCGCCGATCTCATGCCGCAAAAAGGAGATTAATATCGTCAGTTGATCACTCATGACTTACCTTAAAAAAAAGCGGCTGTCTGAAGGTAACCGCTTTTTAAGTACACTTTATTTCTGGAAAAATAATTTTTTGGGAGCTTCCGCAGTCAGTTCACAACGAAGGGTAGCGCCGTTGCCGGCCAGTTTGGTGATTTCGCCGGCGCCTTCCACCACGGAGCAGACGCTGAAGTGTTCATCCTCTATTCTGGAAACGATGATCTTTCCCACGGTTTTTTTACGGGTGATTTTTTTACCATCTACGTTCACTTCTACCGCTTCATAGACTTTAAACTCGTCGCCTTCACGGAGATCTACTGCTTTGCCGGCAGAAAGCAACACCTTCACTGCGTCACCGTAGGCATTTTTTTCCTCTACGGAAGCGATGGTGGCCACCAGCCTGAAGTTGTCCTTTACGAATTTGTCGAGGCGGCCGCGGGTACCGGCCAGCGCATCGTGGAATCCGTTCTTTCCTTTGCCTGTATTGGAGAAGTTGCCGGCAGCTACCAGCTCACCGGAGTTCACGTCCAATACTTTCACGTTAAAGATGACTTCCGTTTGCTGGGTCACGGAATTACCGAATACCGGCAGCTTGGCCTGTTTCTGGTCTTCCATCACGCTCACTACATTGCCTACCAGCAGATATTGGGCTTTCAGCTCCTTCATAGCCTCCAGCTGCGCACTTTCAGTTGGCTGGGATTTGATCTCGTTCATCTCGCCCCGTTCTACAAAATCAAAACGTTTGGCACGCAGGAAGGCGTCTTCCACGGTATTCCGAATAGCAGCCTGCTGACCGGTACTGTCAGTACCTTTGAAAACAATACCAATGAGCGGTTTAGTTTGACCGAAAGCGCAGGCAGCCAGCAGCAATGCTGCAGCCGTAATTATATTCTTCTTCATACTCCTATGGGCCCGGCGGCTTTATGAGCATCCGGATTATTTGTTGGCTATAAGTTTTTCAGATTCAAATTTAGGTGAAAAACGTATATCCTACCCGGTTATTATGCCGCAACAGGGTGTAAGGGGGCATACAAGAAAATTTTAACACGCCTTTAAGAATGCACGGATATTATTTGGCAGTAACGGCTGGCAACTTATATTCGGCCACCGCCTTCACCAGTTTCTCTTTATCTGTTTTCAGCTTTTTGAGGAATGGTTCGATACCATTGCCATAGGCCCGCTGACTGGCAGACAGCAATAAAATACCCGGCTGCTGAGGGTTGGCATTACGCTGGTAGCGGTATACATTTCGTTCCACGATCAATAGCTGCTTGCCATCAGCGGAACTTTGGCTCATCAGAAAATCAAGAATATACTGCTGGTCTTTTTCATACACATTATAATTTACCAGCGGATTGGAAGCCTGTAGTTTCTTCAGTTCCGCCACCTTTTGGCTTACCAAGTCGGCGGGTTGAAAATCTCCCTTCAGGAAGTCGATGGTAATCAGCGAATTAAATTTCTCCAGGGTCTCTCCCGGTAGCAGGTATTCCTGCTTGTAATAGTTATTGTTGGGATGTGAAGACCATACCAGCTGATAACCGGCATTGTTCAGCTGCAGCGGTCCCGGTATATTCAGATAGTCGTTGACTTTAGTTTGCGCCATTACGCAGGTAGCTCCCCATACCAGGAGCAGGCTTAGTAATATCGATTTTTTACGCATCTTGTTTTAAATAATAGTTGTAACCTAATAATTGGATATCATCCGGGTTTTCCCAGTACAGTTCATCCAGTTCGTTGAGCCGTTGCTGTTGGTCTTCATTAAGATATTCATCGAGGTATTTGGGAATGTCCCATAATTCCTTAATTCTCTCCTCCTCTTTCAACACAGCGATTGTTTTTTCATATTCTGTGATGATCGCCAGACTTTTTACTGCGCCGAGTTTAGCCAATATCTGCTGTGTTTTCTCAAAATTTTCGTAGCCCCAGTTGCAGAAGTACTGCAGGAAGCCACCATTGTACATATCTGCTTCCAGCCTCCATATCCGTACTACCTCCTGTTCTTCTTCGGTGAGCAGTTCCAGTTTACCACCATGTAGATCGAAGAGTCGTCCTGTTATTTCAAAGGAATAATCTTCAAAAGCCTGTCTTTGTTCATCCATTGCCATCTGTTGTTATTGTTCTGTTGATAATAAACAATGTTTTCTGTTCTTTGGGTTTATCTGATTTGAGGTAGACCGTAACGGCCAGCGCGTTTTCCCGGGTTTTATTGAGCCCGGAAAGGATCAGTTTTTCTTCCGCCGGGATGCTGATCACGTCGCCGGCCAGTAGGTTTTTATAGCCCTGTACGCCTTTACTGTAAAACAATTCCACCAGCTGGTGGTTGCGGACCACCATCCAGCCGTTCCCAAATTCTGTATTAAAACGAATGGCGAAGGTATCCGGACCGATGCGAACTGCCTGCCAGGTATTAAAAATAGGGTCGCCCAGGTTAAACAGTTCCTTGCGGGTCACCGCTCCGGCGGTATCTACCAGCAGGAGGGCCAGTCGGCCATTGTCATCATCTGCCAGCAGGCAGGACACTTCTTTAAAAGAGCAGGTGATGATATCCCGTGCGTGGTGGCCGCCGAGGTCCAGCTCCCGGCGCTTTATCTCCTCGCCCTTTTCATTGATTTGCCGGTGTATCCACAGGTCATTCATCTTTTTCAGGAGATGAATTTCATTGTCTGCCACATACACTTTATTCTGCGTGGGTGGTGCTATTTTGATATTGTTCTTCTTTTTGATCACCCCGTCTTTAAACACGATGGTGAGCATTTTGTCTGGTTTTGCACTGGACCATTGGTCCTTGTCATAGAAAACGGCAGCATCCTGTACGATGCCCATGAACTTGCCGGTAAAAGGGCGGTTGCCTTTGGGTTTTTCCGTTTGCTCCCGGCTGAAAACAGGTATGCTGATTTCCAGTTCTTTGTCCGGGTGATAGGGAACAACCGACACGAATGCCTCTCCTGACGGGCTGGTAAACAGCGTCGGCAGTACGCCATCTTCTTCCTCACAGCTGTTCATAACGGCGCCATCGGCGTCAATCAGGGTATACACTGTCTTATAAGAACGGCTGTTGTACACATAATTGGCCATGAGCGTCTGTTCGCCATACGTGATGTTGCTGTGGTGAGACACGCCCATTGCGGTCGTCAGGCGGGTAACTACTGCTATGGCAGTACGGGTGGTTTCAATCTGAAATGGTTCTACGGTGATGTTATTGTTCATTCAGGGTACGGTTAAATTCCATCAGGTACACCAATGGGGGTTACCAAATATGTTTTAAGGACTGACAATCAATCGTTGTTTTTTAAAAAGGAAAGGTACTAAAAAAAGTTTTCGCCTGTTGTCCTATTCGGGGAAGTTCAGTTGATATAAGGGTATAACATTCAAAAACAATCTATCACCCTGATAAAACACATGATTATGGACACTTTTCTCGCCCCTGTTGAGCAGCCCAAAGGCCTGATGATGAAACTGGCTTATTATTTTACCCGTAAGCAGTTCGGTAAAGTGCTGGCACCGCTAAAAGTACACTCTGTAAGGCTGCCCGTAGCTTTCGGCATGTTCTACGGGAAAGTGAACAAACTGGACAAAAAACTGACCTTAAACCCGGAAACCATTCTGCTGGTAAGGCAACAGGTAGCCCGACTGAACATCTGCCTTTTCTGCATGGACATCGCCCGCTGGGAGGTTATTCGTACTTCCATGGACAGTACCAAGTTCGACGCACTGCCGGAATACGCCACCAGTGCTTTGTTCACCCCGGCAGAAAAAGCATTGCTGGATTATGTCACAGAGCTGACGCAGCATAAAAAAGTGCATCCGGACACATTCTCCCGTATGGCCATGTTTTACAACGAAACACAGATCTGTGAGGTGGTGTGGCTGGTTGCCAGTGAGCATCTGTATAACATGACCAACATAGGGCTGAATATCCACTCTGATATGCTGTGCGATTTGCGCAGGTCCCAGGGCTGAAGTCCTGGACTACGTTAAGAGCGCTTTTTAGATGCTATGATTGCATAAAGAGTTCGCCGGAGAGGAATTTTTTCTGCCATGCCTCCAGTTCAGCCACGCGGCCCCGGACCAGGTCTTCGTATTCTCTGGAGGCGGTTTTAAAGAACAGCGGGTTCGTCACAATACCGATCAGCTGATCCAGACCGGAAGTAAAGAACAGCATCACCGGTATCGGTATCAGGCCGCTGTCTTTGTAATCATGGATGACGGCGGTCATCAGCCGGCTGAATTCCTGATAGGCATGATCATCCCATTCCGCTTCCATCCTTACTTTAAAGGAGAAATCTTCGTCGGAATCGATATATTCCAGATATTTTTTAAGTGATTCTTTCATATTGATACGCATGGTGGAGAACAACAGCTATTCATTCAGCATTTATCTCCGCTACTTCCGTGCCGGCTTTTTCGGCTTGTCGCCCCTGAAGGGAAACATGTTTTAGGGGGCCTGCAAACGGGTTTAACAAATAACAAACAGTTATCGAATATAGGAATAAAATTAAAACAGCCACCGAATATCCTGTATCGGTGGCTGTTTTTTAGGGGGAATAAACCGGGACCTATTTTGCATACCCAAGAATTCGATTTACTTCCATTTTAGTAAGGCCGGGAAATCTCACACATGTTATACTTCCCGCCTCTTTCTGGTAGGCGATTGTCAGGCTGTCTGGCTGTATAGCGTCTCTGTTAGTAAGGAATTGATATATCCAGTCTTTATCCCGATACCTACCGATTTCCGCCATAGCGGGGCCCATCATTTTTTTCCCCAGCTGATGACAGGCCGCACAATTCATCTGGAACAGCCATTTCCCGGTAGCCAGGGGGCCACGCTGAAACTTCGTCATCACAATGGGTGGATTGATGGTGGTGTCACTATAGGGGAAGTAAATGGACTTAAAAATTTGCAATACGGTTGGCACATCATCCAGCCTAAAGCCACTCATAAAAAAATGGTGCTCCTGATCTTTCAGATAGATGTCGACAGCCACATGCTTATTACGCTCCTCTCCGGACATAGCAATTACTGCCTGCAACCCGTTGATAGTATCTTCCTGATAAGTACCTGAAGAATCCAGGTCCATATCTACGCCATAGATGCCATAATCAAATGAGAGCGTGTCTTTTCCGTTGGATAGTCCACCGACGTAACTATCTATTCCTTTAAAGGTTATTTTTTTCCATTCCTGTGGCGCTTTCAGCTTAAACGGACCGTAGTCGATCGTTTTCCAATCTGTGTGAGTGGTCGACCGGCAGGCAAACATCAGGCAACACAACCAAACGTAGCATAGGTACTTCATAGCAGTGAGGGTCATGATTATTTACTAATTTAGTGATTTTTAGACCTATATCTAAATAATATCGTATTCCCATGCCTGTTATAGATAAACATAAATACACAAAGGGAACAACTTATCCGTGGAAAAATCTGGCCAATACCTTTATTGTACAGCGAATTCAGGGAAAATCACTCCTATCCTTTCTTGTACTGATCACACCAGCCCAACAGCACCAATACATTGAGGTAAGCGCCATGTCCCTGAATGGTATCCCCAGACTGGCAACCGCTATAGATCATTTTAGTAAAATCTCCGGTAAAACAGTTTAAATCCATTGTAGCCATGCCTATTACAGACACAGAAAAATATAAAGACGCACCCGGATATCAACAGGTATACAGCGACAAAACTATCGAACATTTTTCCAACAATGGCAGGATTGTCCGAATAATACCTACAGCCGACAGGTGTTTTCATACTTTTACGATCAAACCGGACGGGCGCCCGTTTTTAGTGCACAGATCCTTAGATTATTTCAATCCCCTGCTCATTTTAGGATTCACCGCTTTTATAGCAGTCATTCTTGCACAGCCGAAGCCTTTATATGCAGGAATCGTGATAGCCATCCTATCCCTTGCCATATGGGGTTTTGTTCGCGAGGCCAGGGCAGCCGCCCGGAAACTCAAACCTATTATCATGGTGGACAGACAAGGTATCACACTTGATTCAGGAAACTACCCCTGGGACACCATTGTCAATACTTTTATTGTAATCGCCCTTATAGAAAAACGGCGGACACCTCGCAGCAAATCCGGTGATGACTTTCTGGTCCTTACGCTCATCAATCAAAAAACGGTCATTTACCCGCTTGACAAGGTTGCTGGCAAAGCCTTTGAACTCGCCACCACAATTACCTACTTCAGCAATAACAATTCATTATCATGCCCATCATAGACGCAGAAAAATACAAAGACGTACCCGGATATCAGCAGGTATATGACCAGGAGAATACCGCTTCGTTTTTTCCCCGTCATATTCATATCCGGCCGACCAGTGATAAGAGCCTGTTCACCCGGATGATCAGGCTGGACAAAGCACAATTTGTATTCCGTTCATCACCGGCTCCCATCCTGATGCCGTTTTATTTCTCGATGATGGTGTTTACTGTTCTGCTGGCACAGACAATACATCCGCTGTTGGCTATTACCGGCATGGCAGTGTTAACATGGGTACTTACCTTGTTGATACTGAAACCGTACCGGTCATCCAGACGTGGTGTGCAGATCGACAGCCGGGGTATTACTGCCAGCCAATTTTATGCATGGGAAGAAATCATCGGCACTTTCATTATAACAAGAAAAATGGGGAGAAGAATTGAATGCGATCTTACGCTTGCACTGAGCGACGGCAGAAATGTCTATATCCAGCTGGACCGCCTTGCCGCTGTTGGCAACAGCGCAGCAGAGATATCCACTGCGATTACCCATTACCGTAACAAAACCGTTTAAAACACAACGGCTGCTCCCCGTAAGGAAAACAGCCGTCGTTGCATTCATCGTTTATCGTCTTTTGTTAGTTTATACTGATGGTAGCGATCACCGCACAGTGATCTGACGCATAGACGTTTTTATCAGCCACATATCCAGTCAACGGCTGGTAGGTGCTCACGGAGAAACCAGCATTGGGTGTTGTCATGATATAATCGATAGTGCGGTCCGGCTTATTGGAAGGGAACGTCAGCGGACATTGCTGCGTACAGCCCAGGTTCATAAAACTCCGGATAATGTTCATCGTCTGAGAAGTGGGTACTGCATTGAGATCGCCGGCCATGATGAGCGGCAGGTCCAGACCCGCCACTATCTTCTTCAATTCAGCAGCCTGCACCAAACGGTTGTCTTCCTGCGACAGATGATCGAGGTGTGTAGAGGCGAAATAAAAATCCTTCCCTTCCTTATTGACTTTAATCATGGCCACAGAGCGGAATTCACCACTCACATTGGGGTCTACCGGGAGCGCATAACGTTTGCTTTCCTTAATGGGCAGCCGCGACAACACGGCATCGCCGTATTGCCCTCCGCTGACATCAATGGCTTTGGTAAAGAACCATTCCATGCCTGTGAGCGCGGCCAGTTCTTTTGCCTGATGTACGGTGGTGCCGGTGCGGTTAGTGAATACATCTACTTCCTGTAAGGCCACCAGGTCCGGTTGTTGTTCATTGATCACTTTGGCGAGTTGGGACAGGTCAGCCGGCGCGCCGGTACTGGCACGGGCTCCATAGATGTTGTAAGTCATCACCTTTAACCGGACTTTTTCTTTTACCGGTGCAGGTGGCTCCTCCGTTTTATTATCCGATTTACTACAGGCATACAGCAACAGCAACAGACTTACTACGAGATATCTGGACATATATACAGGTTAAAAGGCATTCAGTTCAGCGATGTTTGTCAGATAGGTATCTCCCTGGCTGGTGTTGATCGTCAACCGGAAGAACCTTGTCTGCCGGGCATAAGCCAGGAAGATGGTATTGAGCTTGTTGTTATCCAGTGTGAAAGACTCCGTATAGTCCCATACGTTACCATCCAGGCTTGTTTCCACAACGATGTTTTTAGGATTGCCGGTCGCTTTCACTTCGCCGGTGGCTTTGTCTGTACGGCCGGTGAAGGCGAGGCCATGAAGTTTCTGCGCCGTCTGCATGTCAATGGTGATGATATGAGGCGGGCCTGGTTTGGCCGCTTTCCACTGGGTAGACCAAAACGTATTATCGTCACCGTCGAGTGCATGGATGGCGTGCCCGTTGGTAGCGCCTTCACCGGTAGGCTCTTCCGAGGAGAAGCCTGTTATCTTCCAGGTATTACGGTCGAACAGCGGGAAGGGATTGCTGTTATATTTAGCATTGATGAGAAAATACGTTGTACGCAATGTTTCATTTACCCTGGCGTCGGTGGTAATGCTCACCGGCAGCAGGTAGTTACCCACGCCGTCCAGTTTATCGAAGCGTACGCGCAGCTTCAGCGGTGGCGTATTGAATTTGCCGACGGGGATCACCGAGCCGGATTGCTCCAGCTCGTAGCTCCCTTCGGGTAGTATGGGATAATTAGTATAGTTCTTCGCATTGAATTTATCCACCAGCGATGCATCCGTTTTGAATTGTATCTGAATATCCGATGCGGGGGAATGCGGGCCGCCATAGCAGGCGCCATAGATAATGGAGTCTGTGGCGGCAGTACGGTTAAAGCTATACGTAGCCGGACTGTTCACCGCCTGCGGCATATACACCACCGCGGTACTGTCCGAAATATTGCTGAGCAGATCCCTGTCACGGCTGCAGCTGGCGAGCATCAACAATGCCATTCCGCAGGCCGATCCTATTTTTATTTTCATGATGTCAGTCATTTTAAGATCAATAAAAGTGATTACCAGCCTGGATTCTGCACCAGGTTACGGTCGCGGTCCATTTCCGACTGCGGGATAGGAAACAGGTAATAGTTTTTGAGGAATATCCTTCTTTCGAAAACCGTACGTTGATAGAACACGAGGTCTGTCAGTTTCGTACCTGCGTCCACGTTCATACCGTAGAAGTTGCCGCCGTCAGTTTGTTCGGCAATTTTCCAGCGCCGGGTATCGAAGTAGCGCAGACTTTCCAGGGCCAGTTCCACCCTTCTCTCATGACGTATTTTGCTGCGCATTTCGCTCTGACCGAGTCCAGGCGTTACTTCCGGAAGACCGGCGCGGTTACGGATCTCATTGAGGTATTTTGCGATATCCGGATCACCGGGCGCATATTCATTCAACGCCTCTATGTAATTGAGCAGTATTTCCGCATAACGTACCAGTACAAACGGTCTGGCGATATATTGGGAAATCCTTGGATTGCTGTTGGGATGGATGTTTTTGCGCGCGATATAGCCGGTACGGGGGAAATCCCATGACCCTTTTTTGCCGGTGTTGCCGGTAAAGAATGTTTCTATCACCTTGTTGCCTTCGCTGGTATTGATCCAGAGGCTGCCGTTGTAACTAACGTTCACGTAGAAACGGGGTTCCCGATTGACATACATATTGTAAGTACCGGCGGTGGTGTATTTGGTGGCAGCGGTAGAAAAGCCCGTCTCCACATAACCGGAAGCGGCTTCGCGAATACCTTTACCATTCTGCATTTCGAACTCATCGACCAGTTGCTGGGTAACTGCCACGGCAGCATAACCATTGGCCAGACGGGGGCTGGTAGATCTTTCCCAGTCTTTCAGGTTGTTGGTGGTACGGGCAAAGATCACTTCGCTGTTCCATGGATCGAGGAGCACGTCGCGGCAGGAAAGGTAAGGATCGTATTTTCCGGCAGCATCGTTTTTGCGATACAGGGAGAAGTTAAAGCCGGTGATCACGTCTTTTGCCGCGTCGGCTGCACGTTTCCATTTTTCTTTATCGAAGGTGGAGCTGATCAGCTGTTTACCATCGATGTTAGAGAAACCGGCATAGTCAGTGTTACCGTTGAATTGGGGGCTGGCGGCCAGCAGCAGCACGCGGCTTTTGATGGCCTTACAGGTGGCGGCGGTAGCGCGGCCATAATCCGCATCGGCTTGTTCCGTGAAGTGTTTGGGCAACTTCGTGGCGGCGAGATCCAGTTCAGTTACGATGTAGTTCACACATTCATCGTAGCTGTTACGTGGTTTCTGCATTTCCGCATCAGAAGGCTCCAGGTCACCGGCGATAGGTGTATCGCCGAGCAGGATCACTGGCCCATACTGACGCAACAGGCCATAATAAAAGAAGGCACGGAGGAAGCGGGCTTCTGCCTTGTATTTATCAATCAGGTCCTGACCGTTGGGCAACTCCTTTATCTCTTTGTTTTCATCGATGTGTTGCATGAAATAAGACGCTGAGCGGATACCACGGTAATATTTGGACCAGGTGTCCATATAACCGGAAGCCGCGCTCCAGTTGCCCAGATTGATGGGATACGTGTCATAACCCGAGCCCGGACGGTCGTAGGTGATATCCGCATCGTCGGAACAGCCTTCCCAGGGAGAGGTATTACGGTATGCTTCGTTGGGTATCGTTGAATAAATATTGGCCAGGTATTCTTCCGAATAACGTCTGCGGGCAAACACCTGCTCGATGGTGATACGGTCATCGGGGACCTGATTGAGGAAATCCTTATTACAGGACGTTGTCAGAAACGAAGTACTTACCAGTGCCAGGTAAGCGAGTCTTTTTATTTTCATCCGAAGGAGATTATTGTTGTTAGCGAATCATCAGAAATTCACGGCTACGCCGACAGTATAGGATTTGTTGCTGGAATAGGCCGCACCTCTGCCGTTGCCTACTTCCACATCCCATAATTTGAACGGGGAGAACGTCAACAGGTTGACACCCTGCAGGAATATGCTGGATGATTTAAAACCGATACGTTTCATAAGACGTTGCGGCAGGCTATAGCTAAATTGCAACGTTTTCAGGCGCAGGTAATCACTGCGTTTCACCCACCAGGAGCTGGCAGCGTAGTTATCGTTCAGCGAGCCGGCCATCAGGCGGGGATAGAATACATCCTGACGTGGATTTTCTTCTGTCCAGCGATCCGTGATATTGCTGAAGAGGTTACCTCTTGCCAGGCCTTGCTGGAAAGGCATGGTGCCTTCACCGCTGAGGAGCACGTCCACATGGGCAGCACCCTGAAACAACGCGGAAAGGCTTACGGATTTATATCCCAGTGTGAACCCAAATCCGTAGATGATTTCAGGAATATCACCGTAACCGATCGGAACCTGATCGTAGCTATCGATTACACCGTCTCCGTTGATATCTTTATATCTGATATCGCCTGCACGGACATCACCGGGCTGACGGGGGGCGTTGCGCACTTCTTCATCGCTCTCAAAGAGGCCGAGCGCGATGTAACCGAAGCGCTGGTCTACCTTGTGGCCTTTTCGTTCCAGCCACGGGTATTTCCATGCCGGGTCATCATTTTCGATGACTTCGTTTTTATTGTAGGTGAAATTGCCCAGCAATTGCACAGACAGTTCACCGAAGTGACGGTTGTAAGTCACCGATGCATCGATGCCCTTGTTGTCGATGATACCAACGTTGCCGAAAGGAGCATTGATCATACCGATGTAACCGGGCAGGGACTTGCGGCGCAGGAAGATACCACTGCGGTATTCTTTGAAGAGGTCCACCTGCAAAGCAAGGCTTTCATCCAGCACCTGTATATCAAAACCGAGGTTCGTCTTTTTGGAGGTTTCCCATTGTACGTCCACCGCATATTCTCCAATTTCTTTACCGGTAAACTTCTGGTCCATATTTTTACCAAAATAATAATCTCCGGTATTAGCCACCGTAGCCAGGTAAGCGAACCTTCTGCCATCGATATTACTGTTACCCACAAGACCATGGGAGAAGCGCACTTTAAACAGTTGAACGTAATCTTTAAGAGGTTTGAAAAATTTCTCTTCCGATAATACCCAACCCAGGCCCGCAGAAGGGAAGAAACCATAACGTCTATCCGGGTAGAAGTTTTCAGCGCCGTTGTACCCGAAGTTGAGTTCCGCGAAATATTTGTTGTTATAACCGTAGGTAAATCTACCCGCGAGTCCCTGAAAGCGGTATGGCAAGGATGTTTCAAGGCTGCTTGCATAAGTATTGGCCTTATCACTTTTGTTGTACAGCAGCATACCCGATACATCGTGTTTACGAAAGCTCCGGTTATAGTTTACCGCCAGTTCGTTATAGAAGGACCTTTCTCCCACATTGGATTTATCATACGCGAGATATTCCGTACCGATAGCTGTTTGTTCATAGATTAGCTTCCCATCGGCATCGCGGCCGGTAGCGTACCAGGTATCGGGTGTTTTCGTATAGCGGTTACTGGTATAGTTATAGGTATCAAACGAAAACATACCGGTAACAGACAAGCCTTTGGTGATAAAAGGAAGTTCCTGGGTAAGGCGCAGGTTGGAGTACAGCTGGCTTCTCCATTGATTGGCATAACCGCTTTGTGTCAGGGAAGCCCAGGGGTTCTTCAGTCCGCCGCCGCGCAGGTCCGCTATTTTGCCGTCAGGGTAACGGGTGGGTATCTGCACAGAAGTCAGGTAGTAGGCGTCGGAGAAAATATCTGATACGCCGGTAGCCGGCAGGTTAACGTTGTTCAGATATCCCTGAATACCCAGTTTGACTGTCGTTGTTTTTGACGGTGTGAGCGTGATGTTGGACGTTACATTGTAACGTTTGGAATAGATGGAAGAGTTGTATTTAGAGAGACCATCTACATTGTAGAGGCCCAGTTCATCATAATAACCAAGGCCGATATAATACACTGCTTTTTCAGAACCGCCGCTGATATTAGCATTCGCGTTGCGTACTTTACCATGATCGCGGAACAGTTCTTTGAACCAATCCACATTGGGATACAGGTAAGGGTCGCTGCCGTCGCGTGTTTTCCGGATAGCTTCGTCGGTATAGATCGGCGCGCTGCCGCGTGTTTTCAGGGCTTCATTGGACAGCTGCATATAGGTAGGACCATCTGCGAAAGAAGGCAGTTTCGCAAACTGCGTGAAGCCTTCCGTATAGCGGATATTGTAAGATGGCTTACCTGCTTTCCCTGATTTGGTGGTGATGAGTATAACGCCGTTGGCCCCACGAACACCATAGATAGCCGTTGCCGATGCATCTTTCAGCACAGAAAAACTTTCGATGTCTTCCGGGTCTACGTTGGCAATATTTCTGGGTACGCCGTCTACCAGTGTGAGCGGCGCGCTGAGGCCTTTGGTGAAGGTGGAGATACCGCGGATATAGATATTGGCATCGTTGTAGCCCAGTTCGCTGCTGCGTTGTACAGACACCATACCGGCGATGCGGCCGCCGAGGGAGTTGGTGAGGTTAGACACTGGTTGTTTCAGGTCTTTGGGGGAGATAGTAGCCTGTGCACCTACGAGGCTGATCTTTTTCTGTTCGCCGTAGCCTACCACTACTACTTCTTCCAATGCAGAAGAAGCTGTTTGCAGGATCACGTTGATTTTATCCTTTCCCGCCACCGGTATTTCCTGCCTGCGGTAACTGAGGAGGCTGAACACGAGTATGGCGTCATCTGGCACGGAGAGGATATAACGGCCGTTCACGTCCGTACCGGTGCCGATGCGGCTGTCTTTCACGGCGACGGTCACACCCACCATAGCCTGCCCGGAAGTATCCAGAACAATACCTGTGATTTCCCGTTTTGGGGCGTCCACGCCCGGGTGCACCTGAGAAGGTTTATTTTTTACAGCCACAGAAATAGTTGTACCGGATGTTTTGAACTGAAGGCCGGTTTGTTTGTCCATCTCCTCCAGCAGTCGTGCTACCGTGATGTTTTTGTGTTGGAGGGAAACCCTGGCACCAAAAGATTCCAGGGATTTATCAAATAGAAAGCGGAAGGGAGTTTGTTTTTCCACGATGCGGAATACTTCCACCACCGGGGCTTGTTTAACAGCAATATTGACCGTTTGGTTGTCCGGCCCGGAAGCCTGTGCCATCAGGGCCGTAGCAGGCGCTATTGCCAGCAGCAGGCACAGGAAATTTAGCATGACCTTTCCCGTAAGGCCACGGATAGTGGATAAAGATAGTTTCATAGCTTAAATTTTGTAAGCGTCGTATAGGAGTGACAGTATCATCCAGTTATTGTTTTTCGCGGATTTTAATGATCTGTCCCTCTTGTTGGTATTGGAGGTTGTATACAAAACAGATGGATTCCAGTGTAGCCGTTAACGAAGTATTGGTTTGTGTGCCGGACAGTACGTGTTGGCCGATGCCTGGTGTCAACAGGACAATTTTAACGCTGTACCATCTTTCCAGAATAGCCGTCACCTGTTGCAGCGTCAGGTTGTTCATATCGATGATGCCTTTCTGCCAGCTGCTTATCTGTTGCGGATCGGCGGTGATGCTGACGAAAGTGGCCGTAGCATCATAGGTCACCTGATCGCCTTTGATCATGACCAGTGATTTACCCTCCGGGGATGACACCTGTATTTTCCCTGACACCACGCCCAGCTGTTGTGTTTCACCGGGGTATGCCCGGATGTTGAAGGTAGTGCCCAGTACGCGGGTGCTGAGGGCGCCGGAGCGTACCACAAAAGGTTTGTTTTCATTTTGCCGGACATCGAAGTAGGCTTCCCCTTCGAGAAACACTTCGCGGATGGCATCGGACGATGACGCATACCGGATAGCGGAGCGGGCGTTGAGCACCACGGCGGTACTATCGGGCAGGGTTATACGTTTTATTTCGCCATCCCTGGTGGCGGCTGTCAGTAGTGCAGGCTGGTGGTGCCCTATATGGGGCAGCAGCTGGTGCAGTGTCAGCAGCAGGGCTACGGCAGCCGCATAGGGCCATGACTTCCGGAGATAATGTTGTAGCGAGCGTAGCCCGTTTCGGGGTATCGCCTGCATCACTTTCTCTTTGAGTCCGGATGGCAATGCCTCCTCCTGACTTTGCTGCCATTCCGTATACGGCAGCAGGTCGTCTAACGCCGGTTGTTCCGTCATGTGCAGGAAACGCCGCAATTCTTCCGCAGTAGCGGTATGTTCCTGTATTTTCCGGATCAGTTCCTGCATGTCCGAGGCATCGTACTTCGTCATATTTAACTGGCTCTTTCCCTTATATACACGAAAAAAGAAGGGACTACTTAGTGGAGTGAAATAAATTTATCGGATCAACAGTAACACGATTAATATATAGGCATCTTTTAATTCTGTACGGATTGTTTTCAGGCTACTGTGGATATGGGCTTCCACCGTGCGTATGGAGATGCCCAGTTTATCTGCTATCTCGCGGTGGGAGAGGCCTTCTTCGCGGCTCATGCGGAAGACGGCGCGCTGTTTTTCTCCCAGTTTTTCCAGCACCAGCTGATATTGACTGAACAGTTCGTTATAATCCATCCGTTGGCGGATATGGTCTTCCTGTTGTGGTAACGTCTCCGCAGGCTCGATGGTGGCCAGTTGACGCGTAGCTTTGTTACGGATAAAATTCAGCAGATGGTTGCGCGCGATGGTAAAGAGCAATACCTGCACATCGGCAGTCTGGTCGATTTTCTCCCTGAAATGCCACAGTTTCAGAAAGATGTCCAGCAGCAGTTCTTCCGCATCTTCCTCATTGCCCACCTTCTTTTTACAGTATGCCAGCACTTTCGGCCCGAGCAGATCGAGCAGGGAGCGCAAAGCGTCTTCCTCTCCGTGGCGGAGGCGCTGCAACAGTTTCGGTGAAATCAGATTGGTTGTATTGTCCATGACGGAGACAAAATTAACATGCTATTATTAACACAAGGTTACGCCGCGGCTATCGTATCGTGGATCATCATTGTTCATCCGGTGGAATTTGTATTCCGTCAATATTAATAAAAATTTATTCAGTATTCAGCAAAAACTCCGTCTTTATAGCACCAGAGCCATTGTTCTCCCGGTTCAGCCGAAGAGACGACCGGATGGTCTGTCTGGTGAAAATGTTGCGTCATATGCCTGGCGGGAGAGTCATCGCAGCAGAGGGTGGCGCCGCAGGTTTGACAGGTACGCAGGTGTACCCAGGTACCATCCTGTTTGATGCATTCTTCACAGACGTAGGCCTTAGCTGTTTTAATGTCGGTGATGGCTTTCAGATGCGAGCAAAGTGTCATGATGAGATCATTTATACTGGTTGAAAAATATGCCCCGGTGACGCGATATGGTAATCAAATATACAAATAGTTAATATTGTAGCTTAAACAACGCAGTACATGATCACACCCGCCGATGCCATTACCCTTCAGGAGCAGCTGAGGGCGCAAGTCATCACCACCGATATGCTCCCCCACCCTATCCGTACCATTGCCGGTACCGACGTAGAGTATGACACATCCACCGACCTCATTGCCGGCAGCGTGGTGGTACTGGATTACAACACTTTGTCCGTAGTAGCCGTGGCCGCTCACTGCATGGAAGTCACTTTCCCCTATATCCCCGGCCTTTTTTCTTTCCGGGAGATGCCACCGCTGCTGGAAGCCTATCGTCAGCTGGAGGTGGAGCCCGACGTCATCATCTGCGATGGCCAGGGGCTGGCTCATCAGCGCCGCTTCGGGCTGGCCTGTCATTTTGGGGTAACGCTCAACAAGCCCGTGATCGGCTGCGGCAAAACACGCCTGTGCGGCCGGTACGACCATCTGGGGGAGGCACGTGGCAGTATCGCTCCGCTGACAGCCGAAGAAGACGAGGCGCTGATCGGCAACGCCCTGCGTACCCGTGACGGCATCAATCCGGTGTTTGTCTCCGTAGGTCATAAAATCAGTCTGCCTACCGCCACCGATATCGTGCTGAAAATGGCCACACAATACCGTCTTCCGGAGACGACCCGGCTGGCAGATCACTATGCGCGGCTGGCGTTATTGGAATATAAATCGCGGCCAAACAAGCCACCAGCAAGCATCTGAATAATTATTCGAAATAATTTGAATAATTATTTGGTTGATTCAGATAAATATTTCTATATTTGCAACCCCAAACGGGGCCAACGGTTTGGCTGAAAAGCAGAACCACAGCGAGGATTGGTAGTTCAGTCGGTTAGAATGCCGCCCTGTCACGGCGGAGGTCGCGGGTTCGAGTCCCGTCCAGTCCGCAAAAAATTAAAAGCCTGTACAATGAGTACAGGCTTTTTGCGTTTTAGAAATTAAGAATGTAACTACTCACTTCCGTATAGCCTTTCCCGTTCGGCGCTCATCATTTTTACTATCTTACACAATAAACTGATTAACAACTAATTAACACCTGCCATTTCCTCAAAAACCCATTGTTATGAATTCCTCTTCTTTATTTTGCGAGCCTCTTTTTAGATAAAACCCATAACTGCTCACACAAAACACATACCCTTCAGAACGCCTATGGGCATAGATACCTAGCGCCTATGTACATAGTTATGTAAAACATTTAAACTACAGTATTATGATGCAACAGCATTATCCTTTTTCTCAACTCGAAAAAGTAGTACGCATAGACTTAAAAGAACTGAGCTTACAGCAAAAACAACCAGACAGAAATTTCTTCTTTTTTATTACCAATGATATAGCCTCCCAAAAGGAAGACATATTACTTTTCTTTGGGCAACTGCATAACCTTGGCGATCAAAAACAAACTACACAGCACATCCGGCAATATCAGCGTCAATTGGTATCATTACTAGATCAAACAACGATGTACCTGCAGGAAGAAGCCTTCACCGACATCGAAAAACCGTCAACGAACGCAACCCTGACAAATCTCATCAAAATTATCCACGGTTATCTTAAAGAACTACTAACCTTTATAGAACACCACTTTAAACATTATCTGGACACTGACTGTAAAATTCCCGTTACAACGTTGCTGGCTGCGCAGGAATCTTTTACGGTCAAATTGGATTTTATTGAAAATGAATTAAAAAAACGTCAAGTCGATGAAAACCTGCTTCTAATTACACTTCTCCCTTTCCACGATCTGATAAAAACTGATTACCGAGGTCATAACATCAGCTATCATCAGCTCTTCTATCTACAGGAATTTGAACGAAATCTTGTTCAACTAGTGGCATACCATAAATGTGATATAACTATCACCGAAAAGCTACAGGATATACTACATTACCTCAACTTTAATGATATACATTATTTCCGGTATTGGACGGATTTAGTCCATACCGAAATTCAAGAGTTGCCAACAGTCCGTGAAAAACTTGACAAACTTCTATTCCTTCAAAAGCAGATCAACCAAATAGTTGTTAAATCTGACGCAATTTTCTGCAAAACATACTTTTCTCTCCAAAACCAATTAAATACATGGCTATCTGTAGAAATAAGTTATCAAACAAACAAGGAAACACTTGACGGCAGCGGCACAGTTCCGGACGAACTTGCCCGTTGGAAAGATTTTAAGGTCAATACCACACTTACCGTAGCGCAACTGGGACTATTGGTCAGATTGTGTGTGGACCAAGGTATTTTCCAAATTAAAACCGGACAAAGAACCAAAACGCTGGACTTTTTCTCGTATTACTTCTCAACTCCCCAACAGAAAAATATTTCAGCCGGCAGCCTACGGAGTGATTTTTATACACCAGATGCAGCAACAATAAAAGGCGTAACGAGTATCCTAATTGACCTGATAAATAAAGCTAAAACATTAGTCGCATTATAAATATATTAAAGAAAAAATTATATAAAATTAATACACTAATTATCAAATAGTTATAATGGGTATCGCTACCCTCGTGACTGTTCTCACATTGATTATTTCTTTTCCTTTGCTGCCGTCAATCAAAATCAGCTATTATGAACAAAGTCATAGTAGTTCAAATTATTCATTTTCCAAAATAAAAAAATGGCAGAAACACCAAACAAAAGTAAAACTATCCATCCTTTTTATGACTATACCCAAATCACTCATTTGCTTGAAGAATGCGGAAAACGTATCTACGGCCCACATTTCCAAATAGATAAAATAGATTATCCTGTAGTACACAAACTGCTGATATACCACCTGCAAGATGAAGTAAGCGCTGCGAACGAAGGAATAGACCTTCATAAAGGAATTCTACTTACCGGCAAAATTGGTTGCGGCAAAACGACTCTCATGACACTTATGCAGCCATTATGTACAGATGTTCATCAGTATCATATTGTTTCCTGTCGGGATATTAGCTTTGAATTCGGCAAAATTGGATTTGACATCATCTATAAATATAGCCATAACGCATTCCACCGCTCTTCAAATATGCCAAAGGTATACTGCTTCGATGATTGGGGATTAGAAGCCAATACAATCCATAGAGGAAATACCTGTAATGCAGTTGCTGAAATTCTACTATCCCGGTATGAGTTATTCATCAGCAAAAAAATGCTTACTCATGTAACTACTAACTTAAATAGTCAGAAACTGGAGGATACCTATGGTCTTCAGCTATCCAGCAGAATAAGAACCATGTTCAATATGATAGCATTCGATGTTAACACAAGAGATAAAAGAAACTAGCCGCTCAGTTAAATTTAAAATCCAGTATTTTCTATGACTGCTAACACACTATTAATAAAGCAAGCTGTGAGCCTTTTGGAAGCAGCCAGACATCAGGCAGTAAAACAGACCAACAGTCTGATGGCACTTACCTATTTCTATCTTGGCTACCTGATCGTTGAACATGAGCAAAAGGGACAATCCAAAGCCACTTACGGTGCATCAACGATCAAACATCTGAGTAAAGCACTTTGTAAAAAATTTGGGAATGGCTTCTCTGAACGAAATCTCGAACAAATAAGGGCATTCTTTATAATGTATAAAAATCGTCAGAAACAATTGGCAATTCCGCAGACAGCGTCTGCGGAATCTGTCAAAATACGGCTGGAACGTCCTGCCACCAAAGTATTCCCTTTGTCGTGGTCACACTATGTTTTGTTATGCAGAATAAAGGATAATAATGAACGCTCATTCTATGAAATAGAAGCTACCCATAACAACTGGGGTGTGCGGGAGTTGCTGCGTCAAATCAACAGTAACCTTTTCGAAAGACTCATACTAAGTAAAGACAAAAGAAAAATACAGGAACTCGCAAAAAAAGGCCAAATTGTTGAAAAACCGGAGGATATACTTAAAACACCGTATATACTGGAATTTTTAGGGCTGGATGATAAAAATTGCTATACCGAGTCTGATCTGGAAAAAGCCATCATTGATAAAATTGAGCATTTTCTGCTAGAAATGGGAAAGGGGTTTCTTTTTCAGGGCAGGCAGGTCAGATTCTCCTTTGACGAAGAAAATTTCTTTGTGGATCTCGTGCTATATAACCGCCTTTTACAATGCTTCGTATTGATTGATCTGAAAATAGGAAAACTAAAACATCAAGATATTGGTCAAATGCAGATGTATGTAAATTATTACGATAGGTACATAAAAGTCTCTCATGAAAAACCCACCGTGGGAATTATCATTTGCAAGGACAAAAGTGATGCTATAATTGAAATCACCTTACCCAAGGATAATAAAACCATCTTTGCAAAGGAATATAAATTATATCTACCTACCAAGGCAGAACTGAAAAAGATAATTGAATGAGACGATACAAAAGCCGTACAAGACCTTAAGGCTTGTACGGCTTCAGTTTGATTTTATTTAGATACTACCCAACTTTCAAATCCTTTCTGCAAGCGCATCGAGCCGCCGCATCTGCAAGTTCATATGGTGTAATACCACCTTTTCATAATCATTAGGCCCGTCGCTCATTTTACCGAACAACACCAACATCTCTATAAAAAAGAAAAACGACACCCAAAGCAACCAGAATGTTAATGCAACACCGGATTCGGTTATTATTTGCCACATGATCTTTAACTCGTCCAAAAAACCAGTACTCGCTTTCATTTCCTGTTCAAGTGCAGGCTTGATGTGAAGCAGCTCATCCTCCTTCTGGCTTTTTTGCAACCGCATGGCGCCAATGACAGAATCAAGGGACGGTATCAGGGTTATTTTGGGATTTGGCACCAGCGTAGTAGCAACCGTACCTTCCACTACCGTTTTCCAGATAGTCGTATCCCTGCCTGACGCAGATACTCTCCGTTCAGGCACCTGTTTCCTGGCAGTTTGCGTGGTTGAAACAGTTGTGGTTGGACGTTTGCTTATATCCGCCACGTAATTCTCTTTTTCCTGTTCCTTTTTATTGATCGTCGTGTCCAGTGCGGCAATTTGTCTCCTCAACTCTTCTGTTTTAGAAGGCAATAGCCTATCTACTTTTTCTGAAACGTAGACGTTCTTCTCGACCTCAATATCTTTTGCAAACAATATCTGATCAATGATCACAGCACCCAGAAAAGACATCACGAAAGCCAGCAATATCCTCGAAATTCGCAGCAACCAACCCGGTTTAACGGATAAGACGATCTGCTTTTCCACCTGCACAATAATCACAGTGGAGAGCCCTGCCGCCAGCAGGCAACCCGGCACACTGAGTGACAAGTATCGCTGCGCAAAAGTGAATCCTATAAAAAACCACAGAATACAAACGATCAGCATCGCTGCCGTATACTTCTTCACAGATTTAAAAGCAGCCTCGCTACAATTTCGCAAAATATTATAGTTATATCCGGTCATGAAGCAGCCGAAACGGATCCATAGATGTTTCATAACACTTGACTTTAAAAGTTTTTATTCAGAATGAGGTGACTTGAAATGGCCGCCAGACCATTTCTGAATCCACGGGTGTAACTGATGATGATGCCATGCCCTACTCCTTCGTTAATCTTCGCCTGTTCTTCAATTTCCTTCACCTGATGGATATGACTCTCGGCAATTTCTTTCTTGATGGTAAGCTCCTCAACGGTATCTATCATTCCACTTCTGCTCCTGCTCGAGATGTGGAAATTGATTTGTCGGATAAAGTCCTCGTAAAATGTTTTCACCTTTCGGATAGACCTTTCCAGGTCATTCTTCAAGGCTATCACATTTTGGTCCAGGTGAGTTGCATCGGGATTTATCAGTGCATCCTCATATCCCTTGGACTCATAATTTTTGTCAAGAAATTCGTATAAAAGATGTATTCCACCATTGAGCGGCGCAACCGATTTTTCGACGGGTTCTTCTTTTTCCGGGACATCTTTTTCAATGAAAGTTGTCTCCGGGATATCCGGTATTGCGTTGTCGATCATCATGGTGTGGGTATGCCCATTTTGGCGTTTCCGATTGAAAATATCAAATAAGCCCATACATGTTTTATTAAATGGTGATTGTTGGCACTTTATATTTACTATGCCCTTTGGTATGACAGGGTTCGCAAAGCGTGATGAGTAAATGGCCGGGGTAGTCCCACGGGAGGCGGAACTGCTGCAGGTTTGCTATAAAGTGATATTGCCGGTGATGCACCTGCAAATCTTTATCGCTATGGCAATGGATACACCGATGCCCATCACGGTGCAGGATTTCCTTTCGTTTCGTCTTCCAGTTGGGATGAAATAAAAGTGCGCCGTAACTGCCGTGAGATTTACCCTCCTGGAAACCTACCTTCTGAGGTTCCGCCGGGAGAGAATTTGAAGGAATACCCTTTCGGATATATCTGCTGTAGGAGTGGTCTCCTTTAAACTGCAAATACTTATGTGGTACGTTGTTGGGAGTTGTCATCATAACACAGGATGAGTTTTTATGAAAATAGGGGGCCGGTTGCCGCTGATTTATTGCTCCCACTTACAAAGCGTTCTGGTGATCTTTGCTTCCTCCAGAGAAACACGGATAATCTGATGTTTGCAATTACCTAGTCCGCGGCAGTTCGAATTATAATGATATCTTGTAGCACCCCTGCTGTCACAGATATATACCATTACCTGGTTGCAGTGGACATGGCTTATGAGCAGCCAGGCATATAGGAGTTTCATGGTTCGATTGATTCTGAAGAAAGGGGGTTACAAAAAAATTGACATTATCCTTTAGCTGGTATGACATAGCCAGCAACAATCTACACAGCCGTTCGATTTTTCATAACGTTTCTTTGCCTCCCGAACAGCTTCCTGACAAGTTTCAAATTCACCCAGATAAGTCCTGTTATGCATCATGGGAAAATAGTAACAGGTGTCAACATGAATTTCATGATCGCCGTTGGATTGAGCGTTGTTGTTTACATAGTATTTCTGCTTCATAAAGTTGTTGTTGTTAAAATTTATGAGACAAAAATATATCAGGTCAATTACCATTTTTTACGGAAAACCGTAATCTGGTATTTTCCGTTGAAATTTTTCAAAGATGCTTATATAGCACCAATGTCTTTACAATAAGCCACCAGCTGCTCATTTTTAGTAAAGCCCAGTACTGATTTCATGTGATTAAGCTTTTTTTCTATGCTGCTTAAGCCAGATGGCGTTATCCCTTTACGCTGAAGATACACAGGGATATCTTTCTGTAGCGTCCCCTGTGCCAGCAGCTGTATGATCGTGATATCAACATCGGAAAATGAGTAAGTGTTCTTTTTATCGATCAGCTGGCTGATATGACGCGGAAAATAACGCCGGTGCCGGCCTATTTCATGAATGGCCTCTTTAAGCTCCCGCGCATCGTTTCGGGCTTTGCGTACAAAGCCGTCGATTTCATAGTTATTGTAAAGCTGCTCGATAACGGTTGGCCTGTTTTCTGCCGAGAAAACCAGGACATTCAGATCTGGCTGTTCCTTCCTGGCGGCAGTAATCAACTCCATACCATTGGCCAGTGTCTGTTTATGGCCATCTGGCTCAAAAGACAAATCGGTAATAAGAAGATCGAAAGAGCTTCCGGCTTTAACTGCTTGTATTATCCTGTTCAAAGCATCATCACAATAATAGGCGTATGCTATATCAGTGATGCCCAATTCTTCCAGCGTTTTCTGTACGGAGATATTAGCGCTTTCGTGATCTTCTGCAATAAGTATTTTTGTAATCATATGTACTAAGCTATTGGGAAGGAAATATGAATTTTTACTCCTTTAACAGGATGTTCAAATCTATATTTCCCGCCAATTCTTTTAATACGGGTTTCCGTATTCTTCAGTCCATTCCCATACGTAACTTGCGCAGGAATACCGATACCATTATCGGTATAGAGGATTTGAACCTGGTCGTTTTGAGATTCGAACTTTATCATCACGGAACTGGCCTGACTATGCTTTTTCATATTAACCATCAATTCCTGCAGAATATGTTCCACTTCGTGCTGTATCTGCGTATTGATCCGGTTCCAGAGCACAGGACCGTTGCCAAAGATCAGGACCTTGATATGATCGGAGCTAAATGACTCCAACAAATTGTCAATTTTATCAGGAAAAGGAATCGTTGAGATAGTGGGGGTTTCATAGGAGATATCGCGGGATCGTTCATACAGCACCTCAATCTTATCGATCAATTCCTCTTTGTCTACAGCCGTTTTATACTCAAGGTCTGCCATGATGCGGTACAAGCCATTAGCCACCACATCATGCACTTTCTGGGAGGTTTTAAGTTGATTTTCCTGTATCGTCTGCCGGGATTTAAACTCTATTTGTTGCCGGCGCCTACGGGACCTAAGGATTAAAACAATTCCACCGGCGCTGAAAAACAGGATGGTAAGTACTAATACGAACCGTTGTATGACCAATTGGGTTTTCCTTTGTGCATTATCCTTTTGGAGCTGGAGATTATCGGCTTTACTTTTTGCGGCCTCGTACCGGATTAATGCAAATTGGTTTTTGGCTGCGTTCTTTGCCGTTTGGATACTATCCGTCAGGTATTGGTAGCGGATAAAATAAGGTTTCAACAAATTGGCGGGACTAAGTGTAATAAGTTTTGAAAGGGCTTCTACTTCGTCGTCCGGACTATTCATTTCCCTGGCAATTTCGTATCTTCTCACGGCATAATAGAGTGCTGAATCAGGTAAGGATAGCGAATAATAGTCCGACAGATGTGCGTAGCTGGCATTAAGTCCCCTGATATCGTTTGAATCCCTACGGATTTGTAACGCCCGTTGCAGCTCAGGCCCGGCAGGATACGTGGAATCTTTCAACCATTTGGTTTTGGCATAGTTGGAGAGTACCCGGGCATATTCTTTTTTCTTATCCTTACTCTTAGCCAGCAGGGATTTGTACATATCGATGGCCTGATCATAGTCGCCTTTCTTCTGGTAAGTAAGGGCGATACCGTTTAAGGCAATGGTTTCGTCACCTGTCTGCTTAATATATTTAAGCGCCTGACGATAATAGTCGATAGCTGCTTCGTAGTTTTTGAGATCGAGACAGATATTACCCAGTTCATGATAATTTGACATCAGACATTCCTGGTCTTTCGTTTTGTGTTCATCCAGATAAGTAAGGGATTTCAACAGGCTTTCCTGTCCCCCGTAATGGTCGCCCTCATATGCCTGGATGATTCCCATATAAGTATAGGCCATGGCAATTTTCAGGCTGTCTGTAGCTGATGTTGCAACGAGATTAAAGTAATAAAAGGCAGAATCGTTATTCTTATTGAAAAAAGATTCTCCTTTTTCCAACGTGGGTGCAGAGATGGGTTGCGGGTGCTCCCGATTGGATGTGCAGGCTAAAAGGCTGCCGAGGAGTATGGGCAGGATGATGGTTGAGGGACGCACGATGGATTATTTCTCTTAAAAGTATCGAATTTCTTCATTTTGAGAGCATTATTATTGACGGGTAATAAAAAAAAGTGAGGCAAGAAATTTCTTGCCTCACGGAAAATTATGGATTGGGTTTCCTTGGAGGAATTGTTCCGGTTTCGCCACCGGTATCATCCAAAGTAGTAACCTGTTCGCCATTGTTATGATGACCGTTATTGGAATGACCGGGATGCAGGAATGCCAGGAAAAGGCTTATTATAATAGTAAACATTGTTTTAGTTTTTGAATTGTGAAGCAATAGGCTGCCGGTTGCCGGGGCTGCCGGCAGCAGAGTTTTGAAATAGTGAAGAAGCGCTTCTTGCTTTTTGGGAAGGATGGGTGAGGATTACGGAAGCTGTTGACCGCTTCCCAAGCCGGTAACCGGCTTCCGCTTTCTTAACCCTGGGTGAACCGGTCCTGTACAGAGAACCTCTTAGCTAAGGAGGTATTTACCCGATTGCAAAACAAAGATAGATTGAGATAAATGGTTGATTTACAAACAATTCCAATAATTCCAGTAATTCCTGGTATTCCACTTTTAATTCCGGGAATGCGGATCTGATTCCGATTATTCAGTTCTATAATTTCATTTATGGCGACATTTTTTATTGACTACCAGCAACTGGTCATGCAAGCCTATGAACGAAAGAAGGCAAACAATGCACTACCCCACGGTCTGATGCACCTGACACCTGCGAAACTCAAAGACGAATGCGTGAAGAGATGTACTAATGATGTAAGCAAGCGAGATGAAAAGGCCATCAGGGATTTTTGTGGAGATTTGAATGAATCGAAAAGCTGTCATGTTATCCTTCAACGATGCGACACGGATAAGTTCAGGCCGTTGGTCAATTACCTAAAGGGAAAGTCTGAAAAGCCCGGTGAGAAGAATATTGAGCTCCTGGCCTGGTTAATTGACTTTCCAGGCAGGCCCTGGGAAAACGGGAAAACGATTTCCGGTGATGAACGAATAGAGGAAAACCCGGCGTTAGATAATACCAGCCCGGTAATAGAAAACGAGGTGTCAAGGCCAATCCACCCCATCGATATATCTGCAACGGAAGTGGATAAACCAACTGAAAATCCGGTAATTCCGGAAAATCCGATAATTCCGATCAGGATAGATGATTCAAAAAGGAGGGAGCGTACAGACATTAAAATCGTAGAAACCAATGCTCCACGGAAAACAAGGGAGAAATCCACGAAAACGCTGGCAGCAGCAGTAATGTTATCGCTGGTGGTGGGAACGGGGGGCATGTGGTGGTGGAAGGATAAAATTCAGCCACCGGGCTCAGGCACCTGCATGTTTTGGCAGGAAGATCATTATGAGCCTGTTGCCTGTAACAAGGCCATGCCGAATGTGAGGATCGTACCGTTAGATTCCATGAAGTTGAAATATTTCAGGAAAATAACCAGCCCGGACACGATCACCTATCAGGCCATAGGAAAAGTCTGGTATTCTAAAATAAAAGGCAAAATGGAGTATTATACCTTACCCGGCGAACATCCGGTGGTGTTTGGCTATCAGTTGAGACCCATTACTGCTCATATGATCGAAGCACACATTCTATCGGGCGTGAGCGCGAAATAGACCCGGAGGTCAGGCCTTTTATCTCTGCCAAAAGAAAAAGCCTTCAGACCTAATGATCTGAAGGCTTTTTCTTTTGGGTAACCATTTTTTTACTGGTAACAAGCTCCCACCCTCTCCTGCAAAGCACCTATTTTTAGAATAAAACCAGCAAAATCATCCATAGCAGACTGTTTTGAAGTGGCTATCGTCTCAAACACGCCGGTATCTGATGTAAACGTATACTCCGAATAGGCACATACCGGAAGCTTACGATTATTATTGAACCGCCTGTCCGGCCCCCCTGATTTATTGACATATTGCCACGTGTAGTCAACCACTCTTGCGTCACCAGGCAACATATCCGATTCGATAAAGTCAGTAACACGACCAGTTATATGCAAATTCTTATAATATATGGCAGCAAAAGCGCTTCCACGTTTTACCAGCAACCGCTCCGGTAAAAAATATAGTTCCAGATTGTGAAGTGAGATATAGGGAATAGCCACATTGGTAACAAAATAAGGAATCGGTATCTTATTCTCAGATATGCCCCTTATCCTCAGTCTTCTAATCAGATTACCCGCCCCGGCATGTCGCTTATAATCTGTTGTACGCTGGGTATTCAGATATTGCCAGATTCTGGAAGACCGGGAAAAGGTAACAAAATGAGCCTTGAATTGCTGGTATACCTGTTCGTACTTATCATCCATGGCGTAATGCAGTTCCATCGTAAACCTTTTCCTATCTACCCTTTTCAACCAGCGAATAAGAAAAACAAAACCAAGTATCCACAAAACAATTTCATATCCCAGATACTCATTCACCAGATACGATTCTTCCTCTTTTACCTCATCATAAGAAAGATGGCTAATTTCAGCCAGATCACGGCTGACATAACCGGAAGAATCCGACACCCCTACCTTAAGCCATTGTCGATTGGAAGTGTCCAGCAATATATATTTCTGATCATAGGTAGCTGTTTCTAAAATCCTGGATTTTACATTGGGCTCTTTTCGGATATTAGCGCCGTTTACGGCCACTACTCTTACAAAAGTAGTATCTGTTGCCGGCTGTATTATTCTGTCCCGTTTACCCCAGGAGCTAAATAGTAATACTGCCAATAAAAGAAGTAATGGTAATTTTGCCCCCTTTGCATAGGAGACTTTTGCACATTTCTGGTTCAGTTCAGTAATGAATGACTGAGAATCTGTATCTGTCAACTCTTCTACTGCGGCAGAAGTTATATTATTATGTCGTTCACCTGGTGATGTCTCAAAGGAGGGAGGAGATAAGGGGGAAACAGGAGCAGACACCTTCTGCCGGTAGCTGATACCATACGCGCTCAGGTTGACGTATGTTCCGCGGGGACCAGTATTGATGCGCGCTCCTTTACCCCCTACGGAATAACTGACGCCACTTTTGGAAAAGTTCATCCTGAATGGTCCGGCGCTAATAGATTTACGGAATGACCAACCCATAATAAATCGTTTTTCTTTTGGAGAAAGGAATTACATTTTGAGGTTTACAAAACAAAGGATATTTAAAAATGGCGGAAGGAAAATGGCAATATATATTCGTTCTTGTATTACCTCGAATGACATGTGGGGGAACATATTTTACAGCCATCGGCTGTTAGATAGATTTTTCGTGCTGCCCTTACTGCATCCTGGCAGGCATAAAACTCTCCGAGCAACACTCTGTGTTCCGGCTTAGGGAGCGCTCGGCAGGTTTCACAATGGACTTCCTGATCTCCATTAGCTTGTTGAATTAAGGATACGTAATACTTCGTTTTCATAAAACTCCACTTAGTTTCTTCTAATTTCATAAACATCATTTAGTGTCACATCAAAACTAGATAATGAAAAATGCCGATCATTACGGGAAACCGTCTTTGGAGAAATTTTAAGGGACCAATCATCCCGGAGATGATTGGTCCCTCTTTTATTTTCGCTTCCCAGCATCCATATTACTGATTTGGTCTGCGAGATAGCCATGCTCCCCACCTGTGACCCCGTAGCACCCATCCCGCCTATATTTACGCCACTATCCCGATAAAGCTTTTCCCTAAAGTATAACCCAAAAGCCTGGCGCTGTATTCCTCTTCATTTCATGTAGCTAAAAATCTGTCCCTTATGCAAAAAAAATTCATCTTCTTCCTATGTTGTCTGCTCATTTTTCAGAGCATTTCCTGTAAACGTGATGATCCAGGTAACTCCGGCCCTGTCGATGCTTCCGTTCTTGCCCGTATCAGGGCATTAGGCTTCAATACCAAAGACCTGCAACGTATCGACAGTGGTTATCTCGTAGAGCGGGATATTCTGCTGTATGAACGCGACCTGGGACCGGCAGGCCCTGCTCTCCGGGTGGCAGCAACAGAGCAGTACAGAACAACGCAACTGGTAGGTGGTTTACCACGTGAATTGAGGGTACGTACCGTAAACCTCAGCAGTGTGTATGTCGCGGCGGTGCAGCAGGCCATCAATAATTACAACGCGCTGAACCTCGACCTCACTTTTAAATACGTAACCACCACTACGGCGGACATTACCGTGCAGGGCGCTTGCCTTAGCGCAGGTCAACTGGGTTTTTCGGGATTCCCGGTTAACGGTCACCCTTATCCGACTATTACCATCAATACCTGCTCATCGCAATTGGGCAACAACGTGGATTTTATCAGGCATGTGGTGGAACATGAGATGGGCCATACCATTGGGTTGCGGCATACCGACTGGAACAATTCCAGCTACAGCTGCGGTAGTGGCAGCAACGAGGGAGCTGGTACTGCCGGCGCTATCCCTATTCCGGGTACACCTACGGGCCCCGATGCCGGCTCTTTTATGCTGGCGTGTTACAGCCTGGGCACCACCGGTGACCCCAGTGGCAGCTTTACCGCCAACGATCGCCTCGCCCTGGAATACCTCTATCGCGTTCCGGTGGATGCTCCTTGTTATTCCCCTCCGGTGGCCATTTCCAGAGATGCGAATAACATGAGCGTTTTTGCCATTGGTCCTGCCGGTAACCTGATGCACAAATCCTGGAACAACACCGGCAAATGGTCCAGATGGCAACCACTGGGACCTGTCTCCTCTATCCCGGCGGCGGTAGCGCGGGCTGGCGGCTACATGGATGTTTTTGCCAAAGGACCTTCCAATAATCTGATACACATCTCATGGACAGCCTTCAAAGGATGGTCTACCTGGGAAAACCTGGGCGGCAGTATCGCCGATGCGCCGGTAGTGAATGCCAGAACACCCGGCGTGATCAGTGTCTTTGCCAGAAGCGCCGGTAACACCCTCGTTACCAGGACCTGGACCAGCGGCACCGGATGGTCTGCCTGGGAAGACCTGGGCGGTATACTCACCTCGCAACCCGCGGTGGCTTCCAGCGGCGCGAATATCCTGCATGTATTCGCCCAAACAACCAATAACAATCTGACGCAGATAAGCTGGTCTACTACCGGAGGATGGTCTACATGGAATAATCTTGGCGGTAATATTGCCGGTGCTCCGGCGGTCAATGCCAGCACAACGCAACTTCTACATGTCTTCGCCCGCAGTAGTACCAACAGCCTGGTTACGCTGAATTGGGTAGAAGGTACGGGATGGAGTGCCTGGAGCGACCTGGGAGGCACACTGTCCTCCGATCCTGTTGTAGTAGCCAGGGATGCCAATAATCTGCAGGTCTTTGCCAGGAATGGCAGCGCCCTGATCAATTTCAACCGGACCGGCACCGGTTGGTCATCTTCCGTCAACCTCGGCGGTCCTATTAATGCCATCCCTGCAGCTATTTCAAGGGGACCTAACTTTGTTGATGTATTTGCTGCTAATGCTACGATCATGACCACCACTTATTGGATAAGTGGTAGCGGATGGTCTGCCTGGGGAAATATTTAAATTGGTGTCGGAGCAAATTAAAAAAGGCGAATCCTGTCGATTCGCCTTTTTTTATCATCCACTATTTTCATTGCGGATTTTCCCAATATCCGGAAGCATCCACCGGATCGAGGTAGGTGCCATCAAAACCGGCGTCCAGTAATTTTTGCGTATAGGAGTCAGCGTTACCATAGATATAGGCTTTCCATTCCGGCATCCAGTAACGAACATAGTAATTACCTTCCCATTCAGGGTCCAGTGCGGCCATCCATGCCGGATGCTGTGTATTCCACTCCGGCTTCCAATACCAGCGGTAATCTTCTGCCTGTCCCATGCTCATATAAGCCAGTACTAAGCGTTTGCCACCATTCTTTTTCACTTTGAGTGAGTTGATCTGCGCGGCAGTCCAGGTATTTTTTCCTCCCGCCGGCGGGAAAGCGTCGATGATCAGCACATCATAGTTGGTTGCTTTCAGCTTGGCGATATACTGATCATCAGGAGAGATCAGGTAAAGGAAATTTTTAGCGTCTGCCAATGTGTTGATGTTGTTCGCGTTTTCATGATTGGGCGCACCGGCAGGAATAGTTTGCAGTTGACGGCTGGCGGTGGCAAAAGAGATAAATCCGTTGGCTTCGTTCTTTTGATAAGAGGCAGCCATCAACGGCGCCTGGCTGCAATAGTCGGTAACAAGCACGGTCAGGTGGTTGGTGGTAGCCCGTTTGCCAAATCGTACCCATTCCTGGGTAACAGCAGCAGGCGTAACGGCATTGTCCTTGTTCTCGTAGCCGTAGTACAACTCCTCTCTGCCAATACCATTGAGCGCGTTGAGGTAGTCCGGTACAATAGGATCAGACGTGTCGCCGGTGGTCGTCAGCAGTTCTGTGCTGTTTTGTGCTACCACTATAAATCCGGGTTTACGCGTTCTTGCCCAGGCGCTGATTTCCTGAATGAAGTTGCGTAATTCCTGCCGGTAATTGATCTGTTCTGTACTGACTTTAGGTGATGTTTTACTGACAGTTTTGTTGTCTTCTGATTGTTCTTTTTTACTGCATGATGAAAAGCTCAATAGGCCCATCATGGCAAAGGTGAGGATACTACAAAATAAACGCATGGTGTAAAGGGTTTTAGGTTTTCCGGATATATGACGATGGAAACATCTAAAACCCTCTGTCACGTATCAACATTTTTTTACACACGACAACAATACGCCGCATTCCTTCCGAAGAAGGAATACGGCGCGCGCTTTCGCATACATACTACATCTATCACGGCCAGATAACCCCTTCCTGGTCTTCGCTGATCCAGGGCTTGCCATCGCAGCTGGTGCCGGGATGTGCTGCCAGGCAGGCTTTAATCCACATGGCGCCTACCTGGTGACTTTTAACTTTGGTAGGTGTGCAATAAATTGTTCCGGTATCGTCCTGATACAGCTGATAAGCCGGATATCCGTCTTTAGTACTGGCGATGTCGGCCTCCGGCCTTGCAGCGAAGTATTCGAGGCGGTTCCGGCCCACATATACATCTTCCAGCATACAAGCCACGGTAACATAACCGTTGCCTGTGCTCAGGCGCCATTCGTTGGGCGTGTTGCTATGGAGGGTCCAGTTGCCTGAACCATGGTGATAGTTCAGCGTGGCGGCTGCAAATCCTCCTTCGGTGCTCACCGCTATCTGAAAAGTATAATCGTTGTTAAGGGTTACGTTGACGGTCCGTACATAGTCCGGCGCCAGGGTAAATTGATCCGGCACATCGACCATCCAGTCCTGTGTGGATTGGGATCTGTTAGCCCATCTAAGGATGAAGTTTGCCATAATTAATTGGGATTAAAGGGTTAAAAATTTCAGGCCCATTTGATCGTAAATAACTCCGACAAATTTTTAGGCCTTGTTTCTTTACCTCCGGCGGGTTTGGTATTGGAGGTATTACCGGTGTTGATAATAGTGGCCGGTCCTTCTTTACCGGTCAGGATAGGCTTGTCTGTGGAGAATGACAACGGATGGTCATGTTTGAGGAATTCATCTTCTTCCAGGGTTCCCACGTTATCGCCTTTGATCGTACCGCCGAGGGGCTTACGTTGACCGGCATCCGGATCGACGCCCGCACCATGGTCCCAGGCTCTGCTAAAGTATCCCCGCATATCGGGTAAGAGCGACCGCTTGTTGGGGCCGGTGCCAAAACGGCCGTTGATGACGCTGTTCAGCCGGGAAAAATCAAGGCCCAGTTCCGCCGCCGGATTACAGAGCGACAATTCTTCTGCCGGAGGACTATCGGTAGCGATATATTGTCTTCGCTCTCCGATAATTCCCTGCACCGTGCAGGGAAGATTGTCCAGCGCCACCGCACCTACATTGGCACACATGCTGTACACCGCGATCTTCGCAAAAGGCGTGGCACAACCCACGGTCACAAGTACAGCGGTGGACTTAGGATGGATGGTCAGTTGTACTACCATCTCCGTCAGACCGCTGCCTTTACGGGCAATTGTGCCGGCGTCTATTCCGTCTGTCAGCGAAAGCGTCACTTCCGCCCCCGAAGGAATATTCAGTATAGCCTTTACCGTTACCTGCCTGCCAGCGAGCACGGATTGCCAGCGCGGGAATTCATGGAGAGCCTGGGCAAAACGCATTGGGCTGTTATCCTCGCTTTTCGTAATGATACAGGTGTTATTGGCCGGGTCAAAGCCGATCTTGCCATTCCTTCCGGGATCAAGGTATATCCAGCCATCAGGGGAATTGTAAGTGACGTCATTCCCTACTATGACTTTATTGCTGTAATACCGGAAATCGTAGTTATAGACAAGGTTTCTTTGTTGCATGGCTAGTAACAGGGACTGCATCGTAACAGTACCACATACAGTTTCCATAGTGCTTCTTTTAGCCGGAGAAAAGGCCCCGGCAATGGGGTTTACAAAATAGGCTCAATAAACGAAATAAGGGCTTCCGTGGCTCTGATATTGTCGGTAGACAAGAACTTACCAGAGTTACTGTCATACGCTACAGACAAACTGTTCACCCCATCACCATATTTGAGCTGGGTCATGGGAGATGTTACCAGCGAAACAACAGTATTGCTGATTACCTGAGACTGGAGCCAGATATAAACCGTGGTAAAGGGAGTCATAGTGGCAGTACTGGACAGCAGTACAGGAACTGCAGACAGCGCATTGCCTATAATGTCGGTTCCATTGACAGTAGCATCCTGGTACAGACCTACCGTCATGTAGGGTTGTGGATCATATTTATTCAAAAGGGCATATGCGTCCGGACTACCGCCACTCACCGGCCCTTTGATATTAGCAGAAGGTTCCAGGGTATACAACTTGTTCCTGGCAGCACCTATCGGTGTAGCAGATAACTGCTCCAGCTTGGCACCATTTTCTACTTTGGAAGTAGAAGCATAGATACCATATTCTTCACCCCAGCCAAGCTTGTTGGAGCGCATGGGCCTAAATACCTGCCAGGCAACATTGGGACTAGAGCCTCCGGTGGGTTTTGCCACTACCACATTACTACCAGTAGCGTACAGGATATCCAGCTGTGCCTGGGTAAACTGCACTGATAAACTATAATCAGCCATCTTATTAAAATTTTAAAGTATTACCTACTCTTTTCAGGCTTTTCGGTATCCGCCTGCTGATAGTCAATCCGGAGCTCCATTGACTTGCTGTTTCAAAGCTAACCAGCGGTATAAAAAATTCCTATTTCAACATATTTCAGTCGATACCGCAGAACAGCTTCATCCGTAAAAATTGAAACGCGCTATGGCAGGCAGGTAGTGGTGGGGAAAGGATTGATAGCAGTAGCTGATGTGCTGTTGATATAAAAAGACCGGCGGAGGGGAGCGATACGCCGCATCACCATCCCCTGCTGTTTTTCCGCCATTTGCTGCGATAAGGCCAGGTATTTGCGGGCAATGGCATAGGCCTGCTTACCGGCGCCTGCCAGCGATAACAAACGATAGGTTTCGGTGATATATGATTGTCCATCCGAACTGTTCACGAAACGCAAACAATCCTGTACCCGGCTTTCTGCGGTGGCATAATGCCGGAAAACCGCTTCCATGGCAGCCATGGCAGCATCCCAGCAACTGCGGACAGTCGCTGTGCCGGCAGCGGTTCGCTCATCCTGACTGGCCGGATCATACAACGCCAGCGCTTTCTCCAGTACGGCAGCGGCCTCCTTAAACCGGCCATCATTAAACAATTGCAGCCCAAGAAAAACAGCAGAAACGATCGCGTATTTTATGTCCTGCAACGCCAACGACTGCTCATATAACCGCTGTGCCACCATGGCGGCCATTTTCCAGTCGCCCCGCATGGCGTAGTAACTCGTATAAATAAACATGCCGGGAAGCAGCTGCTCCTGTGCGGGCACCTGTTCATACAACCGGTACATGATATCCAGTTGCTCGCCTACGGTAGTAGCCCCATATCCTTCCACAATCACCAGATTGGAAAGCAGGTATTGCCGGATAGCCAGTTCAGTGATATGATCGTCGGGCAGCTCCCGCAGCCATTTCAGCGCCTGTTCACAAAGCGGGATACATTCCCGGTTGGCCGATGTGCTGATCAGTTGCTGAATACCCGTCAATTGCCACTCAATGGCCGCGGCCACATTTCCTGCACCATACAGATGTTGCGCGAGGGCATTCACCGCCAGCACATCCGGCTGCCCGTCGGGATCTATGGCCGCTATCAGCTCCTCTGCAATACGGGCGTGCGCCTGTTCCCGCGCCGGTACCGGCTGACTGTCATACGTCACCTCACAAAAAAGCATGTGCCGGAACACATACCACAACCCTTTCTCCGTCCGTAAAGGAACAATGATATCGGCGGCTGTCAGTGTCTGCAAGTCATTCCATACACTACAGACTTCTTTCATGGCGACTTTCATCAACAGGCGGGAAGAGAATTCCCGTCCTATCGTTGCGGCCAGCTGCGCCGTTTCTCTGGCGCCACCGGCCTGGTCCAGCTTTGCATGTAACAGCTCTTTCAGCGTCAGCGGCACACCGGGCTGCCGGCCATCATCCACAAGATGATAAGTGTCCCGCATCGCCACCAGCCACCCTTCTGCCAGTAACAGCTGTAGCAGCTCTTCAATAAAAAACGGTACGCCGTCTGTATGCTGCATCACATAATGCAGCGAAGCGGTGGCTATCTTTTTTCCTTCCCCCAGCTGCTCCTCTATCATGTCTCTCGCAGCACATACATCCAGGGGGCCCAGTGAGAGTTGGGTAAACGAAGTACTGTCCCATTCGGGTGTAAATGCTGTTCTGGCTGAAAGCAGGAACAGTCCGCCGTTCTCTTCTTTTCCGGCAATCATGTCCGCCAGCAACTCCCGGCTGCTGGGATCCATCCAATGCAGATCTTCTAACAGCAATACATATTTTTTCTTTCGGGAGATATTTCCCATCATTTTTTTTAACGCCTGAAAGAGGATCTTTTTCTGCTCTGCCGGCGCTGTCTGCAGCGGTGGATATTTGTCGGTAAAAGGGAATCCGAGATACGATAACAGCACCGGCAAGGTAACGGCCGGGTCGCAACCGGCAACAGCCAACAGCTGTTCCAGCAGCGGCACAATCCGATCTCCCGCGTGCTGATATAACCCATAATACTGACGGATAATTTCCATGAAAGGAAACAAGGCGATATGCCGATGCTCTGGCAAACAGCGACGCTCCATCAGGGTAACGGCCGTCATTTTTTTCCGGGCTTCCAACAGCAACCTCGATTTGCCGATGCCGGCGTCACCGGTGACCAACACGATCTTTTTCCTGACAACATCCACCTGCTCAAAATGCCGGATAATGGTATCCAGCGCGGCAGTCCGGCCATGCATGGAGCGGTTGGCCGCTACGGCGTATAGCTGCGAAAATGCCTCCGCGCGGCGCTCTTTCAGTACGTAGAACGTTTCCTGCACCGGCAAAAACGCCTCTCCTGCCACCGCATGGCCCTTTTCCAGTTCTGCAAAGGTGGCGATCAAGGCAGCGGTACTACCGGTAACGAGTATACGATTGGCCGGCGTATAGGGTAGCAACCTGAATCCTGTATTGGCGGTAGTGCCTTCCGGCACTCTGTTTCGCCGCGAAATAATGGTGCCGGTATGTATGGTCTGTCTGGTCTCCAACACGACTCTCTTTTGTTCATATAGCGCCAGGCTGCATTGCTGCATATTGCCCAATACCTCCAGTGCGGTCCGGCAGGCCATGCGTGCATCATTATCTGTTGTATGTGGATAACCGAAATAAATCAGCAGATGATCGGCCATCATGCCTTTCACAAAACCGCCGAAACGAGCTGCTATAGCAGCACAGGTGCTTAGCTGCCGGTGTTGTAATTCCTCCAGCATCTCCTCCTCCGGATGGGTACCCAAACAGCCCGGTACATCCAGTTTTATACACAGTACAGTAATCAGTCGTTTTTCCCGTTTTTCATAGTTCCATGCCAGCATGTTATTCATTGTTCCGGTGTGGGAGGATTTCAGCAGGTTATCCACAGGCGCCGTCAGCGGCGGACCTATGAAGTCCATGGCGGCCAGTTCCTGCAGCAACTGATGTGCGTCCCCTGCTCTGTTAACTGCTTTTTTCTCCAGCACCCTTTGTAGCAATCCGGTCAATGGATGGCCGACGATGAAATCCGGCAGCGGCACAGGGTCGGGGCTTAACTGTTGCGCATATACGGCGGCGGCGGTAAGGCCGTTCACAACAGGCGTACCGGTGATACATTCTGTCAGCAATAACCCCCAGGCATAAAGATCGGACCGTGTGGTGGGCGGTTCTCCCCGCAACTGCTCCGGCGCACAATAGGCAGGGGTACCGGCGGTATCATCTACCGGAAAACTATCTCCCATAAAAGCACCAATGCCAAAATCCAACACCTTGGCATAGGGTCTGGCGCCGGGTTGTGTGATCATAATATTCTCCGGCTTCAGGTCGCGATGCACAATGCCCATGCCGTGCGCGCAGGCCAGCGCGTCCAGTACCTGCCCCATCAGTTCTACTGCCAGCGGGAGGTTGATGGCACCTTCCTGTTGCAGGAACTGTTTCAGGGTAATACCGGCAATGTATTCAAAAACAACAAAAGGCAGGTGGTCACCGGTATAACCGGTATCCAGTAATTTTACAATATAAGGGTGGTTGATTTCTGCACAGATCCGTACTTCTCTGTCAAATCGTTCCTGCAACTGCCTGCCTGACAATAAATGCCCTTTTATCAGTTTAATGGCCACATACTGACGGGTAGCCTTTTGCACGGCCTTATACACACTGCTGTGCATACCATCGCACAACACTTCCACGATGTTGTAATATTCCATGGAGGGAAACGGGTGATGTTCTGAGGGTTCTTCCATAAGGAATGCTTTGCTGTTTTCGGGCATCCCTCCCATCAGGGCAATATACCGCCCAGCTCTTCAGCTCCTTTGCTGATGCTGAAGAAAGGATGCCCTAAACGGACTTCTCCCATACGTCTTTCCACAACGTTGGCAAACATTTGCCCGAAGGACAGTTGTTCGTATAGCTGTTTCCGTAAGCGAAAAATCTGCAGGTTGATAAAATACACATCTATGTCTTTTCGCATCTCTTTGGAGATGTCTTTCATGAGTTCATCGAGAGAAATCCAGCCCTGCTCTTCCGGGCTTTGCCCTGAAAGATGGTCTGCCAGCCGTTTGCGCGCCAGTGCCAGCAACAGGTAATTATGCGTGCGGCTCCCCAGATCAATGAGCTGGTCATCAGATACCCGCAACTGTAACCGGATATGTTCTTCATTACTGCTCAACGTGAAAAGGAAAACGGTGTTGTTCACCAGATGTTGATGATCGATCGTATCATCCAGATAACCGTTGGCCACGAACAGCCACTCTTCATTCCGGAAAAACAAGCGGCTGCCATCCGCCAGATACGTGATATGTCCGTCCGTTTCGTATACCCATCCGTGATGGGGCGAACAATATATCCGTGCGTCCGTTCCGGTTGGCAATGGCAGGACCCGGTCTTTTGTCTGCACCGACTTCAGATAAGGAGCAGGAGGTTTCAGATCGATGATATTCCAACAGGTACCTTCCGTGCTGCCAAATCGTATCTGGTGTTTTTTGCTCAGCTTGCGGGTCGACTGGCACAGCAGTTCATTATCAATCAAAGTGCCGTTACGGCTGTGATCCCGCAGGTACCAGCCTTCCCGGCTCCAGAAAATAGTAGCATGGGATTGGGACACATCCTGCTGCGGTATCGTAGTGTGAACGATGGACGCATTGCGTCCGAAGGCATAATAGGGTGTTAATACAATCAGTTCTTTTGTTACAACATTGATCATACTTGCCATGGATAGTCAGTTTCATTTAAATGTCGACAACGATATGGCGATATTCAGATCAGATGGGGATGGCAGAGATTTCGGTCAAAAAGAGGGTAGATATAGGTAATCAATAATACCTCTCATGCTAAAATAAGCTATTTTTTTTCAAAAAACAGAAAGCCATATAGCATGGCTATACGGCTTTCCGTTGCATTTTTTTAGGTGTATGGTCCGATAGCGACCGTTTCAATGATGATTTGCCTCATTGTATTTCTCCAGTTCTACAATGAACTCAGTACCTTTTCCTTCTTCGCTTTCAAACCATATTCTGCCTCCGTGGGCATCTACAATTTGTTTGGAGATCGCCAGTCCGAAACCAAAAGATTCTTCTCCCATGGTGCCGCGGCGTTTTACGTCCTGTGAGAGATTAAAAATACTGCCTTTCAGCATATCTGGTATACCAATGCCATTGTCCCGTACCGTGATGCGGACAACAGCATCTGCCATTTGCATGGACACTTCCACCACACCGCCTACCGGACTGAATTTAACTGCATTGGTAATTAGATTGGAGAACACACGCCATATCTTCTCGCGGCTGGCCCATATAGTAGCATGAAAAAGATGAACAATAATTTGTTGTTGTTTTTCGCTGGCTTTCGCTTTGACGAGATCCACACAATAACGCAGGGCCACATCTACTTCCACCTGCTCTTTCCTGATGTCTCCGCGTATATTCATGTACAGCAGATTACTGATCAGCTCCAGTGCCATATGCCCGGATTGCTGAATAAGGTGTAATGCTTCGTTATGCTGCTCTGCCGTCACATCGCCGTAATGCTGTAGGAAGTCGGCCATGGAAATCATATTGCTCACCGGGTTGCGAAGGTCATGTGCTACAATTTTGAGCATGCGGGTGTTATCCTGCTGGCTGTGTTCCAGCGCCCGCAGGCCTTTTTCGAGATGTTCATTCTGCCGGGTGATCACCCGATTGAGGCTTTCCAGCTTGGCCGCCTGCTTTTTGGAACGCTTGGAGTATTGCCAGATAAGCACGCCAATGATGACCACCATCAATGTAAAGAGCAGCATGACGCTGAGGTAGATATTTTTGATTTCGTTTTGTTTTTTCAGCAGGTCCAATTCCATCTCACCAGACAGATAATTAAACTGTGTATTGATATCCACCGCCTGAAAAGGATCATCCAGGGATGCCAGTGAGTCTTTCATGCGCTGATAACTTTGCAGGAATGCCAGCGCATCTTCGTGCCTACCGATAGCTTCATAATATGCCGACTGTAATTCCCGCCATGACAGCTCAGCCGCGCTGACAGGTAAGGAATCGAGGGCTGTTCTCATTTTCAGCAATCCCTCCCGTGCCTCCGGGAATCTTTTTTGTGCCAGTTGCAGCTTCACCAGTTTGCCCATCGTCATCAGCGCGTCCCTGAATTCTGTACCCTGTAAGAGATTGATCCGGACACTTTCGTTCAGCAGTTTTTCCGCCGCAGCTGTATCGCCGGTCCGTAAGAACAGGCTCCCTTGATTACCCAGAATTACCGCTTCCGCAGCCAGTGTATACATCACCTGGTTGGGCAATTTCATAAAAGGGGCTTTGTATTGCCGGATATAACGCATAGCGCTGTCGTAGTAAAACATCGCACTGTCTTTTTGATCCTGATGATCAAAACACAATCCGATATTATCCAGCTGCCCCTGTTGATAACAAAAGCGATAAAACGGCTTGGCATTGCAGGCTGCCAGCTCCCCAAACATCTCCCTGAAATAAGGAATCGCAAGGTTATATTTTCGCTGCCGGTAATATACCATCGCCAGTCTCAGGCTGTATTCTCCCATATCACAGGAATCACCGGCCCGCTGAATAAATGTTCTGCCTTCGTAATATAACGACACGGCGTTGTCCAGTTTTCCTTCATCCCGGCATATATCCCCGATGTACATCAATGCCCTGCCATATTCTACGGCATACCCCGGCCTGTCGGTTTTTCCCGACAACACGCGCAATATACTGTCTGCATATAGTCTCGTATGAAAGCGGTCGTTTTGACTAAGCCAGTAGTAATCGAGCTTATACCGGTATTTCCATGCCAGGTCCATCGGTCCCGGCTTAGGGAAGCCTGCGTACACAGAATCCAATATGCGGAAAGCCTCCGACTTCCGGCCGGGGGCGAGAAGATCTATTTTCTGAAAAACCGGTTCAAAATATGCCGGATGATCTACGTTATCATTATCAGCATGGTTACAGGCCATCGACAAACAGCATAACAAGGGGACCCACCAACACCATATTTTTATTTTTCCATTAAAGCGATGATCACAATACACAGGGAAAAAACGCATTCAAAATAATTATTATACCAAAAAACAGTGTTCATCTGTCCAATGCTTCATAAAACCAGGGTAACAAAATCTGTAAGTCCTCCGAACATTCTCTACCAAATATAATGATCAGGAAAGACATTCACAACAGGCGGGATAATATAGTTAAAAACTTCACTGGCAGGACATTTCCAACCACAGGAAGCCTTTTTTCAGAAAGGTATTTTTACGGGAAAGGATAGATTTCTTCTTGCTGTGTCTGCTTCAGCTTTTGCGTAACAGCGGTTGGGTACTGCAACGGAAAGAGCCACCGAGGCTGCGGGTGATATGGAAATCCACATATTCCACCGCTACACCGCGGCTGGCTATCCGGTCGCCGATATGCCGGAACACCGGATCGGTCACATATACCTCCGGGCTAAGCGGCAGTCCGTTCGTAGCCAGGTTGGTGGTTTCTTTATAAGTCACATCGATACGGTCCCACGAGCGTAGTTTATCAGGGATGCCATCTTTGAAGGCAGCTGCACATACTACCATCAGTCCATCTCTGATAAGGCCAAGGGCACAGTCCAGATGCAGGATATCAGGTTGCAGCCGCACGATCTCCAGTGTATACCCGTGGGGGCGTAGCAGCTTTTCCAGCCACCGGGCGCCCAGCGCATTGGAGGCAAGCCCGGAGCTGCCAACAAAAATATGTTTGTCCAGCACCAACACATCGCCACCTTCAATGAAAGGGCCTGGGCCGTGCGTCGCATCATCGGGAGATGCTACTGCTGCACGTGGTGCTGCCACGTAGATACTATCTTCCGGATACACCCGTTCCTGCATTATGTCGCGCATGGGCAGTACTTCCATACGGCGGTGCAGCAAACGCATGGACCCTTCTATCACCAGATTACCGACCGTAAAGAAAGGGTCCCGGGAGAAAAAATTAGCGTAGCCGTCATCACCACCGGCCTTTTTCTCCGCGGCGGTGAGGCGCCGTGGACGCAGCACTTCCACACCATGTTTGAGCAGTACCGTTTTAAAAGACTCGCGTTCTTTTATCCAGGCCTGTTGATTCTCCGGATAGGCGTCACCGTAGTCCATACCTGTTTTAGTGTGCAGGTCGGCGCGTGCTTCCGGCGTCAGGAATTTCAGGTCTTCTTCCCGCTGCACCTTAGGCATACCAAATTCTGATTCGGCCAGTACGACGGTGCGCAGTGGCGCAAATTCGCTTTCAACAAAGATCATAAGACAACGGCATTTTAGTGGGTAAACAATCAACAACGAAAAATTATTTTTTGTTACATAGCAGGATGTTGTTCCTTCAATGTCCAGTGTTGTAATGCGGTATTATTGGCAGGCGCCAGTACCACAGGGGCGTTCACCGCTCCTTTGTCATCGGCGGGCGTCAGATAAAGTGTTGTTCCTTTTAGTCGCACCAGATACTGGTCTTTACCGGCGGGAAGAAATTCATATTGCTGCGTGTCTTTGCCGCTCTCCAAGGGTTGCTCTTCCAGTGTTGTTCCCGCTGCTGTAACCTGCGGCTGCAATGTTTTGCCGGAGTACAGGTTCACCAGCTGATATGTATTGTCTGCCACCTGTTTAAAATCCCAGGTCACACATTTCCAGTTGACCGGCGAATACGCTACAATGGGCGTACCATTGCGGGTATCAGCATCTTTGATGCGCAGCAGGATGCCGGTTTGCACATTACAGATAGCATACGTCCCGGAAATGTGCTGAGAAAAAACAGTATTAGTGACGGTGGTCATCAAAAGAAAAAGCAACATTGGTTTCATAAGGCTCAACAGTTTGTTACGATGAAATTTCGGAAGTCCAGGCAGATTCATCAAATATAATCTATGCGTGGTAAAAACAATCGAATGTTGCATGTAACCGCACCCAGCCACCACAATATTTTTTTTAACATTCGCACAACATTTCCTGCTGGTTAATCCTTATTTATTCATCTCACCTCCTGAAAAAAAATCACCCCAAAGAGAAATCGTGTTCATCGTGTTTGGTATTGATGATTACTAAGACTGGCAGAAACCCCTTTTCACCGAAGGTTGTCGCATGACAGCGCTTCACCTATACTATTATCTTTCACATTTTAAAATGTATCAACATGAGCGCATTGTTTAAAAAAATGCCGGCAGTATCAAAGCCTGTCGGAACGCCCCCCAAATTTATTCGAGCCGGCATCGCGATGACGGTCATCACTTTTATGTTGGCGGTAACCAGCTGCCATAAGAATGACCCTTTCCATGCCTGTGACCAGTGTGACTGTCTGGGCAAAACTTACAAACAAACCAATCTGGTAGCTGACACCCTCGGTTTCAATGCATCCCTCATTGATCCGCATCTGTTGAATGCCTGGGGCATTGCCGTAGGGCCTACAGGGGCCTTCTGGATTTCCTCCAATGGTGACGGCTCCAGCGTGATCTATGACAAAAACGGTGTCACCCTGAGACCGCCCGTAACCATCCCTTCACCAGGAGGTAAAGACCCCGGCACTCCTACCGGACAGGTGTTCAACAGTACCACCAGCTTCAAGGGCGCTCACTTTATTTTTGCTACAGAAGACGGCACCATTGTATCCTGGACATCAGGCAACACGGGTGTGATTGAGGCCAACCGCTCCTCTTTCAATGCTGTTTACAAAGGCATTGCACTGGCCAGCGACAGTGGCAAAAACTACATTTATGCCACCAATTTCCACAATGGCACCATCGATGTATTTGACTCCGCCTATCACTACGTTTCCACCAAACCATTCCATGATCCGGCTATCCCGGCAGGCTTTGCGCCGTTCAATATCCGGAATATAGAAGGTGTTCTTTTTGTTACCTATGCCAAACAAGCGCCTGGCGGGAAAGACGATCAAAAAGGCCCAGGCAATGGATATGTAGACCTCTTCAGACCTAATGGCACCCTTATCAGAAGGTTTGCCACACAAGGCACACTCAATTCACCATGGGGCATCACACAGGGCTGCTCCGGTATGGAAGATGGCGTGATCCTCATCGGCAATTTCGGCGACGGGCATATCAACGCATATAGTGAAAAAGGAACTTATCTCGGACAGTTGCAGAAAGGTAATGGTCCGGTTATCATAGATGGCTTATGGGCACTGGAAAGCAATGTGCCTTCAGCCCCGAATCAGCTGTTCTTCACTGCAGGTCCTGATGACGAGTCACATGGTTTGTTTGGTTATCTCCGTAAAAACTAACATCCACTTATATCAGCACAGCGACGAGCAACTGCAACGTCAGCAAAAAAGCCGGGCGTATTACTGCGCCCGGCTACATCTATGAAGAACGTCATGTTAAACTGATGACTTCAGGCAGGCGATGATGACCATCGTCACCGTAGCAATGGCTGCTGCGGTACGAATGGCGTTCAACCTGTTCCAGGGCCGTTCAAAACGCGCACGGTGCGCGGCCAGTGCCTCACTGTCGTCCTGCAACGACACCTTGTCGAGCGCATTATTCAACGGCACATTGCCACCTGCAGTAACGCCAAAAACACCCACTATGTAAGTGAGGGCAGCTGCCAGCAACCATCCCCCCGCTGGCGGCATTCCCTCGCGGTACATCAGCCAGCTGCTGAGCGGAAGCAAAAAAACAGGCCCCATAAATCCGACAAAAAATACCGGATTGAGGATCGCCCGGTTGATAGACTGCATGGCTGCCAGATAAGCAGCATCCGACAAACGGCCCAGGCCGGGATTGACAGAATAGGAGTAGGCGTAGAACAGGCCTCCCATCAACGCCGCCGTAACGGCCGTTATCAGTAATAAAAAGAATAGCATAGTAACAGATCAGGTTGTACCTAAAGATAGGTAACCTGTAAAAACAACAGCGGAATTTTTCCGGTAACAGGAAAAATTCCGCTGTTTGTTATCATGACTTCGTAACCGGAAGATTACCAGCCGGGTGTTTGTTTGTAGAGGCCGTTGGTACGGGCAATCTCATCCGGGCTGATAGGCCATGCCATATGTTTGGCCGGATTAAAATTACGCGCTGGCCAAACCTCTTTGATGGTATAGGGAGAAGCAGGGTCCTGGCGGTTAGCATGGATACGGCCATGCAGCGGTGCGTTGATCTTGTCATAATCGCCCCATCTTTTCAGGTCATGGAAACGATCTGTCCACTCACAGGCCAGTTCCACCCGACGCTCATGTTTCAGATCAGCGATGGTAGGATTGGTTACCGGTGTCAGCCCCACCCGCGCCCTTACTTCGTTAAGCGGCGCTGCGGCTTCACCATTGCGGCCCAGCTGTATCATGGCTTCCGCTTTAAACAGCAGTATCTCCGCATAACGCATCAGCGGCAGGTTAAGCGCCGTAGTAGGATAGTCCGGGTTAGAGCTGGCGAAAACGTTGCTGGCCATGTCACCGTTGGAACCGTAGCTGTAGGGCTCCATATATTTATTGATCTGGAAACCGGACAGACTGTTGGTAGAGAAATATTGTCTCGCCTGACCGATATACACGAACGGATCACCAAACTTCAGAATCGTTACTTCCCTGCGCGGGTCGTTGGCTTCATATTCTTCATACAGCTCTTCTGTTGGCTGGAAGTAACCCCATCCATTGTATTTGGTCCATCCTTTATTTTCCAGTACTACACCGGGAAACTCAGAACCACCCTGGATGCTGGAGTTAACAGACCAGATATATTCAGATGACCAGTTGTTGGCCACACGGAAAACAGCCTGGTAGTTTTCGCGGCTGCTGGCTTGTCCGCTGATGAGTGCACGATGGCCTTCATCGCGGATTTTATCGCACAATGCCGGCACCAGTTGCCATTTGGTTTTATCATACTGTGCCCAGTAAGCATATACTTTCACCATATAACCCCATGCTGCAGCTTTGTGCGCACGGCCTTTATCGCCGTCTTTATACGTTTCGAACAGCGGCAGCATGTCAGCGGCTTTTTGCAGGTCGCTGATGATCTGCGTATAATTGTCCGTTACTGAAGGCAGCTGTGGTGGTATACGTTTGCCATATTCAGGATTCTCAGGGCCGTCAAATGGAACACCCTGATCTTTGTGGCCATAGATGTAGGCTACCCAGAAATGCGCGAAACCACGCATGAAATAAGCTTCTCCCAGGGATTGTTTACGTACCTCTTCCGATACGTTCACCGCCTTCGGAATATTTTCAATCGCCTGATTAGCCCTGTTGATCATATTGTACAACTTCTCCCAACCATTGGTCAGATAACCTTCCCGACCACTGGGAATGAAGTTCTTGATGTTTTCACCATCAGCCTTGGTACGCCCTACGATCAGGTCATCGCTGGCATCCTGCACCCAGAACAGGTCACGGCCCCAGGTATATTCATCTTTCATTTCCACATACATGGCGGCGGTAGCTTTACGCAGGTCGTTATCGCTCTGCCAGAAAAAAGCGGTGGAAGGCGAACCATTGGGTTTAGTGTCTACCCATTTATCGGCGCACGAACTCCAACCGGCCATCAGCGCCATCAGTGCGGGTATATAGATATATTTCTTTTTCATGATTGTCAGTTTGATCAGAATTTAACATTAAGGCCCAGGGAATAGGTGCGGGAAACAGGGAACTGTCCGCCATCAAGACCGATACCGCCCACTTCAGGGTCCATACCGGTGTATTTGGTGAAGGTGAGCAGGTTGTCACCGCTGAAGTATACACGCAGACCGTTGTTCCAGCGCATCTTGCTGAAGGTGTAACCGATCAGCAGGTTTTTCAGGCGCAGGTAGTTACCATTTTCAAGGTACCAATCAGAAGCCGTCTGGAAGTTTTTGTTGGTATCATCCGCAGAAATACGGGGGATATTGGAACCGGTATTTTCAGGAGACCAGGCGTCCAGGATTTTGTCCCAGCGGTTGTATCCTTGTTCTGCACCGTTCAGGGTAGATTGTTTGAAAGCGTTGAACAGCTTCACACCACCCACACCCTGCAGGAACAGGCTCAGATCAAAGTTTTTCCAGGTGAAGCTGGCAGTGAAACCATAAGTCAGTTTCGGGAAAGCAGCACCCATGTATACACGGTCAGCATCATCGATTTTACCGTCGCCATTCTCGTCGATGAATTTCAGGTCACCGGCTTTGGCATTAGGCTGGATCTTCTGTCCGTTTTTCTGATAAGCATTGGCTTCTGCGTCTGACTGGAAGATACCGGCAGACTGTATCAGCCAATAAGAATAATAAGGCTGTCCTACTTTGGAACGGTAAGGGGTCAGCACTGTTCTCCAGTTGTCGCTGTGCGTCCATACAGAATTAGGGTTCTCGTCGATTTCCAGCACACGGTTTTTCAGGGTGGCCATGTTAGCGCTCAGGTTATAACCTACCTGACCGATTTTATCCTGCCAGCCCACCGCTACTTCGATACCTTTGTTGCCGATTTTACCCTGGTTGATCAACGGAGCGGTAAGGCCAAAGGTTTTAGGCCAGTAAGTATCCTGTTGTTTGATCAGGTTGTAGGTCTGCTTGTCGAAATAATCAGCTGTTATTGTCAGGCGTTGTTTCAGCAGCGCGATATCGATACCGATGTCTGTTTGCTGAGATGTTTCCCAGGTAAGGGTAGGGTTAAATCGTTTATCGATAAACAGCGCATTGGACAGTGGTGCACCATTACCCACCTGGTAGGTGTAGTCGTTGGCCAGGAGCGGATAACCATAGTAGCGGTCCACAGAAGCGATGTTACCGATACGGCCCCAGCTGGCCCTGATTTTCAGCAGGTCAACAGCCGGTACCCGGAAGAACGGCTCAGAGCTTACTTTCCACGCGGCGGTCACACCAGGGAAACCTTTATCGCGGAAACCGGAAGGCAGCCTGCCGGCGATATCATAACGGTAGCTACCGGTCAGGAAATAACGATCGGCCCAGCTATAGGAAACTCTTCCCACGTAAGAAACGTTTCTGTCTTTCCATTCACCATCTGTTGGACGGTCCTGGTCAAATACAGACGCCAGTGACATAAAACGGGCCCAGTCAGATTCGTTTTCAAAACCTCTGGCAGCAATCGCGAAGTTGCGGTTACCAGCCTCCTGTCCTGTCATGGACAGCATAGCGCCGATGTTGTGTCTCTTCAGGATCTTGTTGTAGTTGAGCGTATTTTCCCACAGCCAGTTGTAATCTCTGTCTGTAGAGTAAGACAATTTATTTTGCGCGTTGGCTTTACCTGGCTCCAGTCTTCTGGGTTCAAAATTCTTCCAGAAAGCATTGGTTTGACGATAAGAGAAGCGGGTTAAATAAGTAAGGCCGGGGATGATGTCGGAGACAGTCAGTTCCGTCACTGACTGCAGATCGCTCTTTTTGTTGAAAGGCTGGTTACGCAGCAGGGCAGCAACAGGGTTCACCACGTCGCCATGGACACCGAGGTATTTGGAATCGGCAGGGCCTACGCCGCCGAAGGAGCCATCAGCATAATAAGGGGTAGCAGAGCGGGGCATGTAGATAGCGGAAAGGATAACGCCGGTATAACCGCTGGAAGTTTCCGCATCGCGGTTATCGTTGTTGTTCCAGAAGATGTCCTGCCGCAGTTTTACGTTCTTCGACAACTCATAGTTAGCGTTGAAGCGAAGGGAAATGTTCTTGTTGTAGGTATTGAGCAGTGTTCCTTCTTCATTTTCGTAACGTGCCTGCAACAGGGTGGAGAATTTCTCTGATCCTGCATTCAGGCTTACGTTGTGGCGTTGTATCATGCCGGTGCGGAATATCTCCTTCATCCAGTTGGTACGGGTTACCTGTGCATAGGGATTGAGAGAAGCGTCCCATCCTGGCAACGGTGGTTTGCCCGCATTTTTGTAAGCCAGGTTAGATACTTTCGCTTCATCTTCGGCGCTCAGGGACTGGAGCGTACGCCAGGCCTGTTTAGCACCTACGAAACCGGTGTATTGCACCTGCGGCACCCCTTTGGTAGCCTGACGGGTAGTAATGAGGATAACACCTGCGGCGCCGGCGAAAGCACCATAGATAGCGGAAGATGCCGCATCTTTCAGTACGGTGATGGATTCCACATCGGCCGGGTTGTAAGGAGCATTAGGCACTCCGTCTACTACGTATAACACGCTTTCTTTGCCACGGGAGCCTACGCCACGGATCACCACACTGTTGGCATCTTTGGTATGGCCACCATTGCTGACAACGGTGATACCGGGTACTTTACCCTGGATCATATTGGCCACGTCCATTACCGGGCGTTCCTTGATTTGTTTCATGTCCGGCACTGTTGCCACAGCGGCGGAGAGGTCACTTTTTTTAGCGGTACCGTAACCGATGACCACCACTTCATCCAGCGCCGTGTTCCCGTTTTTCATCACGAGGTTGAGCGTGTTACCGCTGCCGGGCGTGAGCTCTGTGGTCTGATAACCTACATAGCTGAAGCTGATGATCGGGTTTTCTGTATCGATGGTGATTTCATATCGTCCTTCAGGATCGGTGATGGCCCTGTTTTTAGTGCCTTTCACCCATACGGTCACACCGGGGATAGGTTCGTTGTTTTCAGTCGTTACACGGCCGGAGATACGGCGGGCTACAATCTGTTTGCCGCTCTGCGGGGCGTCCTGCTGTTGTGTTTTACGCAGCAGAATAGCTTTATCATTCACGCTGTATTCAATGCCTGACTGATCCTGAAGCTGGTGCAGTGCTTCATTCAGGGTAATGTTATTGGCTTTGAAATCGCGGATGATGATGTTGTCAAAATCCTGTTTGACATAGTTAAAAGTGAAGCTGCTTTGGTTGCTTAATGCTTTTAGCACCTGTGACAAAGAAGCGTTGGACATGTCCAGTTTCACTTTTTCGTTCAGGCTGTTTTGCCGGCCGAAACCGATGGTGGCGGGGAGCAGGCAGCACCCCAGCAACAGGAAGCGTTTCATCCCTGACATGGCAAGCCCGCCGCTGCGGACCCGATGGTCCGAGACTGTAGATTTCCTTTTCATAATAAAAATTGTTTTTCGGAGTGTTGTAGCTTTTTTAAAAAATCGTCACCTCTCTACCGGAAATTTTATACTGTTTACGACTGATATAACATATGTTGTCCAGCATTCCCGTGAAACTATCTGTTTTGAACATCACGGTAATATTCTTTTCAATATCCTGTTTGTTTTTCCAGCTAACGGAATAGCCGTAGCGGTCGCAGAGCCTTTCCACGGCGTCTTTGAGTGAAATGTCGGCAGCGGTGAAAACGCCTTCTTTCCAGGCGGCCACTTTAGCGGCATCGGTTTCGTTGACCTGCATCAGGGTATCGTCGGCATGGCAGGCAGCGGCATAACCTGGCTGCAATATCAACGTCCTGGCATTTTCCGGATGTGCTTTCACCTGTACTTTTCCCTGCAACAGCGATACGCGGGTGATCTTCTCGCCGGCATAAGCTTCCACATTAAACCGGGTGCCCAGTACTTTGATGGCCATATCACGCGTATGAACGACAAATGGTCTTTTTTCGCTGGCATGAATATCGAAGAAACCTTCACCGATCAGTGTCACCCCTCTTTCATGGCGGTTAAAATCTTTTTTCCACGCGAGGGTGGCATGTGCGTTTAACCATACCCGTGAACTGTCGGGCAGCGTTACCTGTTTGATGCCGGCTGTTTCGTTGGTGACCGTCACCATACCGATCAATACAGGTGATGGATGTGGTGTAACCGTTTGTTGCCGCCATAACCAGCCTGCCCCTGCCAACAATACGATACTGGCCGCAGCGGCCCATCGTTGCCAACCCCAGGGCTGAAGCCCCGGGCTACGTTGTGTTTCAGGTCCGGTAGCTGAAGGTTTTTGTCCGAAGGTGCGGTCTACCGCCTTCAACCCGGAGGTATCCACCGGCAATGCGCTGCGGAAGCCGGCCAGGAACTGCTGCCGCCGGAGGTCTGCTTCCAGTCCTTCCAGATCGACAGGCGTTCCCGCTCCCAGACTGTTATACCATTTGTCCAGGACCGCCAGTTCTTCAGGGGTGCATTTCCCTGCATGAAATTTTTCTAACAGGGCTTGTGCCCCGGGATAATTTTGCGGTGTCATCTACTAGAGAATACCCGATGCGAAAGAAATGTTAACTACGCCAACGTTAAGAAATTGTAAACAACATCCAGGCAGATACCAGGCTAACTGCCAGCGATGGATTGGCTTTAATATGTGTCTTTACCTGCTTCAGGGCACGGCAGTATAACACACGGGCGGATGCCGCATCTATATCGAGGATGCCGGCGATCTGCTGGTAGGAATAATGATGACGCACCCGTAGGGTCATCAGTTGCTGTTGGCTGGGCGATAAGGTGTCCAGTGCTTTATTGAGAATGGCTTCCTGCAACCCGTACAGTTCTTCCTGGGCAAAAGTACCCGGCGTTTCCAGCGAATCATTTAATAATAATTCCAGGTGCTTCAGATGGGCCTGATAACGGCCTGCTGTACGGTAATACTTAAATATACGGAGCTTAAGGGCATGCAAAAGATAATACTCAAGACCTTCATCTTTAGGAGCAGTTTCCCATTTCTCCCAGAGGGAAAGAAAAACATCCTGCACGATATCAAACGCGTCGTGTGCATTCGTTTTGGCCACAGCAATGGCCAGCAGCTTGTTCCAGTAAACACCCACAGATTGCTCAAAATCCGCCACAGCGCCGACTTTACAGGAATTGATTGGTTTATGCACGGTCATAAAAGGAAATATAACAGTCTCAACAAAAGTAATCGTTCAATATTACGTGGATATTAATTTTCTCAGCAGGGCTGGCGCGCGCTCAATAAATGTTGCAACACCTGCTGTACGGTCGGCACGTCGTTATACCGAATATAATCCTGTTTTTTGAAAAAAGAAATACCTGTTTGGCCGGCTGAACATATTATCGTAAACTACATACATGGAATATGATGTAATTATCATTGGTGGTGGCCAAAGTGCGCTTTCTGTGGCTTATTATCTCCGGCGCACCTCTCTGCGTTATCTGCTGCTCGACGGCGAAGCCCATCCGGGAGGCTCCTGGCAGCATGGATGGCATTCGCTCTCCCTTTTTTCGCCGGCATTATGGAGCTCGTTGCCCGGTGTGCTGATGCCCGGCGGTCAACAGTATTACCCTACCCGCGATGAAACCATCCATTATTTACAAGAGTATGAAAACCGCTATCAGTTTCCGGTACAAAGGCCGGTAAAGGTGCTGAGCGTGGAAAAACAGGCCGGCGGCTACCGGCTGGATACCACCGCGGGCAGCTACCATGCCCGTGCTGTGATCAGCGCCACCGGCAGCTTCGTGAATCCGTACATTCCGGACATCCCCGGGAAAGAGCGTTTTCGTGGCGCCCTGCTTCATTCCTCCTCGTATCAGTCGCCGGAAATATTCAGGGACCAGCGTATAGCCGTGGTCGGGGAAGGCAACTCCGGCGCGCAGATACTGGCAGACCTGTGGCCCGTGGCCGATACCCTGTGGATTACCCGACAGCCGCCCACCTTCCTGCCCGACCATATCGACGGTAAATATCTTTTTGACGCCGCCACCATGCAGTATGAGGCCATGCAACAAGGCAAAGACTTCCAGCGGCCTTCCCTCGGCCAGATCGTGATGGTGCCGCCGGTGAAGGCAGCGCGGGACAAAGGCGTTTATCAACATTACCTGCCTGCCTTCGATTATTTTTATGAAGATGGCATTGCCTGGGAGAACGGACAAAAAGAAACCGTCGACACCGTTATCTTCTGTACCGGCTTCCGGCCCGCATTGGCACACCTGCAACCGCTGGGCATTATGCAGCCCAACGGCAAAATCAACACCCGCGGCACTGCCGCCACGGACATGCCGGGATTATGGCTGGTAGGCTACGGACAATGGACCGGCTTCGCCTCCGCCACCCTGATAGGCGTAGGCAGGACCGCCCGTAAGACCGTGGAAGAGGTCAGCGCCTATCTGCAATAACAGAACCCACGCTTCAAGATAAATTGCGTTTATTTTTTCCCGATGCCGTCAAAGATTGGTACAACTTATGGTAGTAGGCCCTTTTGTATGAAAAAGCTATTGTTCCTTTGTATATGCGGGCTGTCGTCATGGATGGCCAACGCGCAAAAAAATACCGGTTATTCCCTCATCCGTATCATGCCGGACAAAGGCAAAGCCGATAGTATCAAAAACGTTCTTAAGGAAATGGACCCTCATCCCTTTGAGGCCTTGTCCTTCCGGACGGTCCGTTATCGTCTGATGAAGCCCGCCGCTTTACAGAAGCATAAACGTTATCCGTTGGTATTGGTGCTCCATGGCTCCGGTGCGGTAGGCACCGACAATATCAGTCAGCTGGGCCTTCTCGCCAAACTATGGGCGCAGCCCCGCGTCCGGCGAAGTTACCCGGCATTTGTGGTGGCGCCGCAATTTCCCGAACGCTCCTCCAACTATGTGATGGACAGCAGCCGGCACACGCTGGTATCTGTGCCTGGTCCTAATATCAATACGGTGCTGGCATTGGTGGACTCTTTAAAGAAAGTACTGCCGGTAGATGGCAGACGCATATATGTGATTGGTTTTTCTATGGGAGCTTCCGGTGTTTTCAACAGCATCGGCCAGCGGCCCGACCTTTTCGCTGCCGGTGTGGCCATTTCCGGCATCCCCGATTTCGATCACCTGCCTGCATTGGAAGCTACTCCCCTATGGGTGGTCCATGGTAATGCCGATACAGAAAACCCCTACCGCACCGACTCCATGCTGATCCGCACTTTACAGGGGCGCCAGCTGCGGGCCTGGGAGATTGATCAACTGCCACATGAAATATTCAGTGATTTATATACCACAGACATATTGCCGGAATGGTTGTTCAGCCACTCCCGCTGGTTCACCTGGCAAAGCAGCATGCAGCAATAGGATGATCAGTGACGGATCTGCCCGAGGGCCAGCGCATAAGGAGGCTGGCCTTTCATGAGACCCTGCAGATAAAGGGTGAAAGTGCCTCTTTCATTGAGCTTTACCCGGGGGATGTCCAACAGGGTTTCCAGTACATCGTCTTTCCACTGTTTCACCTTTACCTGATACACTCCTCCTTTTACAGCTTTAAAAGCCGCTATGGCCGCAGGATTACGCTGGGAGGCCAGGTAAGGCACTGCCGCGCCGGTCAGCCGGATACTGTCTGCTTCCATGAACAGGTCTACCACCACCGGTGCTGCATCCGCAGAAAGATGAAGGAAACGTACCTGTGCGCTGCCTGCAGCCGGCACAGGGATATTATCGGGAACAAGGGTATAATTGAGTCTTGACGGGCTTCCCCGGAGGGTATCATAAATAAACAGGGAATATTTCTTTCCGTGTTCTATGCGCAGGCTATCTGCGATGACGACTTTACCATCGGCTGTTTCCACCATCAGGTCGTCGGTGTCTTGTGTATTAACGCTGCGGTAGGCGCTGCCATAACGGTTGCTGTAACTACCATAGGATAATTTATTCACCCTTCTTCTCTCATTATACACCACACTGACGGGGCCTGCCTGGGGCGCCGCGTTTACCGCCATCAGCAAAGCCTGTTGAGTAGCAGGCCTGCTCTTGTCGTCCTCACAGGAAACAAAAACAAATGCAGTCAATACTGCCGGCAGCAAGGTCTTCCAATTCGTCATAAAAAATCGCAAAAATAAAAGATGTCTATTGATAAGACATTAAAAAAAACAACACCCCCTACCGGGTAATGTAAAATTAACAGGCCTTTGTGATTAAAAACAGGCATTGGCGGATTAGAATATTTTAATCACCCGCGGAGAATGCGTGTGGTGGCTTAATTTAGCCATCACCTTACAATTATGAATATCTTATTGATAGAAGACGAACCCAGTGTAGCAGCATTTATCAGAAAAGGACTGGAAGCACATCAACATACGGTCACGGTAGCATACGACGGACGAGACGGCTGCCATGTGGCCATACAATATGATTACGACCTGGTAATACTGGACCGGCTGTTGCCCTCCCTTCATGGACTCGAAGTTTGCCGCCGCATCAAATCTGCTAAAAAAGGCCTGCCTGTACTGATGTTGACTGCCTTAGGGACCGTAAGAGATAAAGTAGAGGGCTTTGAAAGCGGCGCAGATGACTATATGCCCAAGCCTTTCCATTTCGAGGAGCTGCTGGCCCGTATCCAGGCGCTGCATCGCCGCAGGCAAACCAATACGCCGGCCGCCATATACCGCGTGGCCGACCTGGAAATGAACTGCTATAACCGCACTGTTTTCCGGGGCGGCAAAGAAATTATCCTTACCGTAAAAGAGTTCTCCCTGCTGGAAGTACTCATCACCCACAACAACAAAGTACTGTCCCGCGCCTATATGGCCGAAACCGTATGGGGCATCGATTTCAACAGGGGAACCAACCTCATAGATGTATATATCAACTACCTGCGCGCCAAGATTGATAAAGGTTTTAACCAACCGCTTATCCATACTGTTGTTGGTGTAGGCTATGTCCTGAGATAAATTACGAATGATGAATTACGAATTACGAATTAAGCGTTTCTTTATAGAGAGGTTACTAATTGAACTTCCCACGGAGAGGTCCTCCATTCGTAATTCGTAATTCGTAATTTTTTAATTGCCTTCTAACAGTTACCCACTCCCTCTTAACTCCGCTCTAATACACTGCTGCTAGCTTTGCATCCGTATTCAACAGCCTATTCATTTTATTCATTACACAACTGATTATGCACATCAAATCTATTCTCCTGTTTGTAGCACTGCTGGCAGTATCGCTTGCCGGCATAGCACAGCAACGGACTATCCGGGGAACGGTCACCGATTCGCTGACACAGCAACCTTTGATCGGTGTCACCATAGCAGTGCCCGGCACCGCCACCGGCGTAGTGACCGACGCTAATGGTCATTACACCATCGTTCTGCCCAACGGAAAGAACATCCTTCGATTTTCGTATATAGGTTACAGTGACCTATCCCTCAAAACAACGCCGGGCAATGACGAACTACATGCGGCCCTTTCGTCCGTATCGCAGTCACTCAACAGCGTAGTCATCACAGGTTATACGCAACAAAGCAAATCCCGTACAACCGGCGCCGTTACCAGTCTGCCTACGGCCGTTACCACACAGGCGCCGGTAGCCTCCTTCGATGTGATGTTGCAGGGACGCGCCCCCGGCCTGTATGTCGGCACTCCTACCGGCCAGCCGGGAGAAGCCGGCCGTGTGTCCATCCGTGGCCTCGGCTCTATCAACGGTGATGTGAACCCACTATACGTCGTAGATGGCGTACCGGTCGCCAACAACTCATTCGCGGCACTCAACCCGGAAGATTTTGAAACCATCCACGTACTCAAAGACGCGGCTGCCACCGCACAATATGGCTCCCGCGCCGCCAACGGCGTGATCGTTATCACCACTAAAAAAGGAAAAGCCTGGGAAGACGGAAAAGTACGCGTGAACTATCGTGGCCAGTTTGGCGTGTCTGGTCTCAACAGCAGCAAATGGGATATGATGAACACCAGCCAGCGCCTGCAGTTTGAAGAGATACTCCAGGACCCCACCCTGCCGGGATGGGCTTATTCCCGCAACAACCCCAACAAACTGGTAAACGGTACCCTGGTACCTAAAACTGCGGAAGACTATACTTTCGGCAGTCAGTACCTCGACAGCCTCCGGCAGATCAACACCGACTGGCGCAAACACCTGTTGCGGCAGGGACGTATCCAGACGCACGCACTGAATGTTTCCGGCGGCAACGAGAAAACCACTTTCTATCTCTCCGGCGGTTATTTTAACCAGGAAGGTATTGCGCTCAACTCGGGCATGGAACGCTACAGCCTGCGCGCCAATGTACAAAACCGCAGCGGCAGGTTTAAAACTACGCTCAATATGGGCATCTCCACCGCCACCATCAAATACATACAGGACGAAGGCGTGGCTGAAGAAGGCGGCGCTGCTGTAGGCGGCGGTGGCATCACTGAAAAAAATCCCATCGCGGCATTATATTATGCCTTGCCATATGAATCGCCCTACGGCAAACCAGGGCCGGGCCGCTACGGCGCCAACGCGCTGGATGCCTATGCCAACAGCCTGAAAAAAGACAACCAGATAAAAGCCGTGTTGTCATTGAATGAAACGGTGGAGCTGACCAAAGACTTTCAGTTGACCGGCACCGTGGGCATGGACTTTCAGCAGAACAACGCCACCAATTACCTGAATCCGGATTCATGGTATGGTAAACTGGTGAGCAACGGCAATCAGGGCTCTTATGAGCGGGGACTGACAAACAGGCTGGGACTGGTTGCCACCGGTGGCATACGATATAACAAACAGTGGGGAAAACATCACGAAGTAGAAGCTAATCTCTTGTCTGAAATCAACAAAATAAAAGGCAATGGTTTTGGTTTTACCGGCTATGGTCTCGTACCTGAGCTGCCCGGCACACCTGGCGGTATTACGCCCGGTACACCTGACAACAACTTCATTCCGTTGGTAAGTGGACAAACAACTCCCAACCGGCTGCTGATATCTCAAATTGCATTGTTCCGCTATTCCTACGGTGACAAATATACGATTTCGGCCAGCCTGCGCCGTGATGGCTCATCTCAGGTACCCGCCGCCAACCGCTACAAATTCTTCTATGCCATCGGCGGTAACTGGAACATACTGGCAGAAGATTTCCTGAAAGACCAGCAGGCCTTCAGCACCCTGCGGCTGCGCGCCAGTTACGGCCTTACCGGCAATGCCGGCGGCTTCACCAGCGACTATGGTTTCAGAACACTGTACAGTCCTGCTGACTACAACGGCAATAAAACGCTCGTTCCCACCACACCCGGCAACCCTGCCTACAACTGGGAAATGAACCGTATCAGCGATATAGGGCTGGAGTTCGGCTTCTTCCATAACCGCCTGCGGGGTGAAATAGACCTGTACAATCGTGTTACCGAAGGACTCTTTGTGAACCGCAATCTTTCACATACCACCGGTTTCCCTACCATCGCCGCTAATGCCGGCAAGGTGCGTAACCGCGGGATAGAACTGATGCTGGAAGGCGATGCCATCAAAAGCAGGGATTTCTCGCTCACCCTCGGTTTGAACCTGGCTTACAATAAAAACAAGATCCTGAGCCTGGGCGGGGAAGATCAGATCTTTGCGGACGAAGCCACCATGAATATGGTAGGCCGGCCACTGGGCAGCTTCTATGCCGTACGCTGGAAAGGAGTAGATCCGCAGACAGGTGCGCCGATCTATCTCGACAAAGAAGGAAAAGAAACCAACACCTATAATCCCGATGATGCCGTGCCGTTGAAAGCAACCTATGATCCGCCGCTGATTGGTGGCGCCACGATGAGCATCCGGTACAAACGTTTCGATTTATCTATGCTTGTCAGCTTTATCCACGGCATGTCACGCCTCAATTACCCTGATCTGTATGCCCATTCCGGCAGCCCGAATTATCGCCGGTACAGTCAGTCCAGAGACATGCTCAATATCTGGCAGAAGCCCGGCGATATCAGTCGATACCCTGGTGCACAATATGCCACCTACTTCACTTCCCGCGATGTCGCCAGCGCTGATTATGTGAAGCTGCGCAACATCACGCTGGGATATAACATCCCTGTACCGCAGCGTATGTCCGGCGCCATCCGAAACGTGAAAGTCTTTGCCAGTGGGCAGAACCTGCTGTCCATCATGAAATGGCGCGGCTTCGACCCAGAAGATGCCAACGACATCGCACAATACGAATACCCGATGCCCCGCACCATTACCGGCGGTATTAACGTCACCTTCTAAATTTTCCCGACATGAACCGTATCATCAAACAGATAGCAGTCGTTTGCTGCGCCGCCACTCTTACCGTTTATAACACCTCGTGCAATAACATGCTGGAGGTAAAACCCACCGATCAGGTAGATGGTGAAGATATCTTCCAATCGCTTTCCACCGTAAACCGGGCCGTGCTGGGCGTTTACGCCGGATGGGAACCCGAACACACTTTGCGCATTGGTTCCGTGATGGCAGACGAATGCCGCATCGGATTAAAAAATGCCGGCGTGAACGGGTCTGCCCAAAACCTGTTCAGATGGGCTTTTGCCGGCGGCGACGCAGAAATTTCCGCACCGTGGACCAACGCCTATCAGGTGATCAACCGTGCGAACCGTATCCTGGCAGGCATAGGCCGCGTGCCCGCCAACAATACCGCCGAAGAGCAGCAGAAGCAGCAGCTGCGTGGAGAACTGCTGGCCATCCGTGCCTTTGAGCACTTTGAGCTGTACCGCAATTACAGTTACGCCGGTGTATACCAGCCCGATGCGCCCGCCGTACCTTATGTGACCAGCGCGGACATCAACAACAAACCATCCCGCCCTGCTGCCGCCGATTTTTTCCGACAGTTGCAAAGCGATCTGGAAGCAGCACTCACCTTATCAGGAGAGCGTGTAACCGACGACGTTACCCGCATGAATACACAGGCCATATATGCCCTACAGGCAAGAGTAGCCCTCTACACCGGCAACTGGGCCGTGGCAGCGGAAAGCGCCACCCGGGCCATCGGCCGGCTGACACTGGCGGGCCGCGAAGAATTTCCCGCCATCTGGACCGATAAGAGTAACGCCGAAGTGATCTTTAAGCTGAAACGGACCAACCTGAGCACACTGCGTCCCGGCGATATCTGGAAAAACCCGTCTATCGGCATCGTTTATTTTGCGCCCTCACAAAAACTATTAAAGGCTTACGACAAAGAGCATGATATCCGCTACAGCAGCTATTTCGCCCAGGACGCGTCCCTGGCCGCCGACGGACAGCTCATAGATGTGGTCCGGAAATATGCAGGGGAAGAAGGAGCCGAAAACCGCAATGACGTGAAAGTATTCCGGATATCAGAGATGTACCTGGTCCGCGCAGAAGCCAACATGCACCTCGGCAAACTGCCGGAAGCCGCAGCAGACCTGAATACCATCGGCCATGCCCGTATACAGGGATACGAGGCGCCCGCGTTCAGCAACGTGCAGCAGTTGCTCAAAGCCATCCTGCTGGAAAGGTTTCTGGAACTGCCTTTTGAAGGGCATCGTTATTATGATTTAAAAAGACTGGGACTGCCCATACAAAGGGACGAGGCCGATCTGCAACAGGGAGACACACAAACAGACCTGCCGCCTGCGGCGCTGTATTATTATCTTCCTATCCCACAATCAGAAATATTGAGCAATCCAAATATAAAACCCAACAATAAAGGGTGGTAAACACAACGGACGTAATCGAAAAATGGGGCTTGATAACCATCAACAAAAAGAAAGGGGCAGTTTTCTACTGCCCCTTGTTGTTTTATAAAGCGCCATAAAACAAAAAACAACGTTGGCGCAAAACGCCTCCTATTTGCCGTGATCACACACGTTCCGTCCGGCGAAGTCGCCGTAAGTTTGTATCGTTAACAACAGTCAAAAAATAATCTAAAATATTTATCATGACAACCGCAAATCAGACTACCATCACCGTTGAAAGCACGATCAATGCTCCTATTGAAAAAGTATGGCAATACTGGAGCGCTCCGGAACACATCACCCAATGGTGCGCAGCATCTGACGACTGGCATGCTCCGGAAGCCACCAACGACCTGCGTACCGGTGGCAAATTCAGCACTACCATGGCCGCAAAAGACGGCAGCTTCAGCTTCGATTTCGGCGGTGAATACACGGAAGTAAAAGAACATGAGCTGATCGCTTATGTGTTGGGTGATGGCCGCAGGGTGAAGATCATCTTCAACAGCTACGGTGACACTACGCACATCGCGGAAACTTTTGACCCGGAAAGCACCAACTCCCTGGAAATGCAGCATGCCGGATGGCAGGCCATTCTGGACAACTTCCGCAAGTACACAGAAAACAATTAACTCCATATATACCAGGCCGGGGCGCAAGCGCTCCGGCCTGATTTTTTTTAATCTTCCATGGTTGCTTCCAGCAACTTTCGCGTATAGTCGAGACCGATAGTATAGATCGCGTCAAATTTATTAAAATCGAAGATCCCATACTTTCCCAGTCCCTCCGGCTCTACAAAAAATGCACATTGTTGTTTGCTTTTCAGCACCGGGTCCTGGATGGCCATGTGCACTGTACGCTCCATGTTAGCGAAGAAGCTGCCCGCCGGATTGTACGGCGTCAGCGGGTTTACATGCACGCCTATCACACGCTCATATTTTGCCAACAGCGGCTCCACAGGTAAGTTGCCTGAAAGCCCTCCATCTACATACGGCACGCCGTCTATCTCCACCGGCCGAAATAACAACGGAACAGTAGACGCAGCCAGGACGGCCGGTATCAGCGGACCGCGATCAAATACTTTCTGTTCCCCGCTGGCGAAGTTAGTGGCAGTCACATACAGCGGCAGGGGCAACGTTTCAAAGGTGGTATGTCGCAGGTTTTTCTTTAATGCATCTTCCACTTTCTTCAGCGAAAGGAAACCGGCGCGCCAGTTTTTCCACTCCATCGACAATCCCAGCTTCTGTTGCTGGAATATCTCCCTGACTTCATCGGTATGAAATCCGTCGCAGATAAATGCGGCGGCGATAGAACCCGCGCTGGTAGCGGCAATGGCTTCCGGAAAAATCTGCCGTTCGGCAAAGGCTTTCAATACTCCCAGGTGGGCATACCCCCGGGCGCCGCCCCCGGACAATACAAACGGACGTAACATAGGCTAATGGGATGCGGTTTAATGCATGTCCGAAGATAGCCAAAAAAACAAACGGGAGGAGACGCACTTTAGTCGACATGCCCTATATTTGTCGTGTATGAAATTATTATTAGTAGAGGACGAACCGGCGGTAGTATCCGTGATCACGCGCGGTTTGGCGGAAGCAGGCTATGAAGTGAGCGTAGCGCCTGATGGCGCCAGCGGGTTGCGTATGGCGCTCGACAACCCCTCTTTCTTACTGATCATACTGGACGTGATGCTCCCCAACATGAACGGCATAGAGGTATGCCGCGCCCTGCGTGCTGCGCAGGTAGCCACGCCCATCCTCATGCTCACCGCGCTGGGCACCACCGAAAACATCGTGATGGGCCTCGACAGCGGCGCAGATGACTATCTGGTAAAGCCTTTCAAGCTGGCAGAACTGGAAGCCCGTATCCGCAGCCTGCTGCGACGGAAAAATAATATAGCCGCTCCCGTTACCGTCCCTGAACAACAGGGCGTGCTACAGGTAGGCGACCTGGAGCTGAATACCGACACTAAAGCGGCCAGCAGACAGGGTAAAACCATACAGCTCACCGCCACGGAATACCGCCTGCTGGAATACCTGATGAAAAATCCCCGCAAAGTATTATCCCGCATGGAAATACTGGAACAGGTGTGGGGCATCGACTTTAATATGAACACCAAAGTGGTGGACGTCTATATCAACTATCTCCGGAAAAAAATCAACAAAAACAATCTCCCTGAACTGATACAAACCGTAACAGGACTGGGTTATATGTTAAAGGAACAAACGGCGGATGAAAATACGCACTAAAATACTGCTCATCTTTGCCGGTCTCACCATCTCTACAATTATGGTGATGAGCGTTCTTGTGTATTATTTTGCCAACCAACATTCCTTCGAAGATTTTTATAAACGGCTCGAAATACGCGCCTACCTTACCGCCCGGGCCTCCCTCCCCTACTATGAGGCCGATTCCGTGATCTACAACGAGATACGGGACGAACACCTGGAAAAACTTCCCGCGGAAAAAGAATACCTGCTGCAGGTAACCGGTACCGACCATGTACAACAGGACAGTAGCCTGAAACTGCCTGTCAGCTTCTATCAGCAGGTACTGGCCAACAGTAAGGCCACCCACCGGGATGGCAACCGCTTCTATGAAGGGGTGTTGTATAAAAGCAAACAGGGACTGTATATCGTTATCGTATCGGCGATTAACCAGTACAGCAGCGAATACCTGGGATGGTTACGTAAAATCCTGCTGATCTGCTTTGTGGTATCGTCGGCCATCCTGATCACCGTGGGCATCTTCTTCTCCCGCTATATTTTCCGGCCTATCCGGGACATCATGCATCAGGTAAAGAGCATCAGCTCGCGCAACCTGCACCTGCGGCTCAATGCCAAAGACAGCCGCGACGAAATAGATGAACTGGCCACCACCTTCAACAATATGCTGGACCGGCTGGAGACCGCCTTTGAAACACAGAACAACTTCGTCAGCAATGCCTCCCATGAACTGAGCACCCCGCTGACCGCCATCATCGGGGAAGCAGAACTGGCCCTCAATAAAAACAGAACGCCCGAAAATTATATGGCCGCCCTGCGCAGCATCCTCAGCGAGGCAGGCCGGCTGGAACACATCACCAAAAGCCTGCTACACCTGGCACAGACCGGCTTCGACGGCAAAAAGCAGGACTGGGGCCTTGTACGCATGGACGAGCTGTTGTTTACCATCAAAAGCACCGTTGACAAAATTCACCCCGGCAACAAAGTGGAGATAGACTACAGCCTGTTCCCCGAAGAGGAAGAGAAACTGTCTGTCAACGGCAACGAACAACTGCTGGAACTGGCACTGAGCAATATTGTGATGAACGCCATCAAGTATTCCAACAACCAACCCGTTTCCATTGCGCTCGCCGCTACCGACCAGAAAGTGATCATCAATATAAAAGATCAGGGTATCGGTATTCCCCCCGCTGATATCCCATATATCTTCTCCCCCTTCTTCCGCGCCTCTAATACCGGCCTTTTTAAAGGCTACGGCATCGGATTGCCGCTGGCCATGAACATCATCCGGATGCATAAAGGCGATATCCTCGTAGAGAGCCATGTAAACGTGGGAACCGAGATCAGGGTTGAACTTCCACTGTAGCGTTCGCTATTCTTACCGTTTTCTTACCACATTCTTACCACCTTTTAACCCCCTTCTTACCGCTTCCTAACCGCAGGCTGGTAGTTTTGTGATCATAAAAGCAACAGCTATGAAAAATATACTCATTCCGACCGACTTCTCCATACGTTCACTGGGATATGTGCACAGCGTTGTAGCACACTACCCCAACGAGTCTGTAAATATCATTTTTATGCACGCCCTGCATATGCCTGATTCATTGTTTGACTTTATTACGTATACCCGTAACAGTAGGCATATCGAATTGATCACCGCCGATTTTAAAGATGGTTGTGAGATCATCCGTAATAAATATGCTTCTTCTGTCAACAAACTGAAAGTGGAATTCTTCCACGGCAATACCAGAGTGGCATTCCGCAATTTCTGCCTGGCACAGAACATCGATGTGATTTTACAGCCTACGGACAACGATTTTGTTTGCCCATCGAAGAGAAGTTACAATCCGACGAAGCTGATTGCTGCTTCCAAATATCCTTTAATCAAAACAACATTGACCGGCTCTACCCGGAAGATAATCGCCAAATCAACGATCTCCGCATTGTTGATGGCTACAGAATAAACCGCTAAAAAACAGGGTGCTATGTTACTAAAGAAAAATATCCCCTTAAAATATGTATTCGGTAAAATTAAATACGAGATGCTGCTGGTAGCGGTGTATACCATGGTCATCAGCACACTTTATTACCGATTTGATTTGACATTCATCGTTATCCCGATAGCCGTACCCATGGTATTAGGCACCGTGTTATCGCTGCTGCTGGCCTTCCGTTCCAACCAGGCATATGACCGCTGGTGGGAAGCCCGGAGCATATGGGGCGCTATCGTTAACGATTCCCGTTCCCTGACAAGACAGGTCTTAAGTTTGATGGATGCAACGTATCAATCAGAAGAACTGCAGCATTTTCAGGAACGGTTTGTAAAGCGGCAGGCAGCCTGGTGTTACAGTCTTGGCCAGACATTAAGAAAAACGGATCCGGTAAAAGGGTTGGACAGGTTAATAACAAGAAGGGAGTTAAACCACTTGATGAAGTATGATAATGTACCGGCTGCCTTGTTGCTTTTACATGGTAAAGACCTGAAAGAAGCGCTGAACAATGGCTGGATCAACCAGTACCAGCAGGTAAGCATAGACCAGACCTTATCACGCCTGTGTGATTCCATGGGTAAATGCGAAAGGATCAAAAACACGGTATTCCCGGCTACTTACAGCCTGTATACCCACTTCACCCTGATCTTTTTTATCCTGTTGTTGCCTTTTGCCCTGATAGATGTGTTGGGCTTTATGGAGATACCATTGGTGATCGCCATCGCCTCTTCTTTCCTGCTGATAGAAAAGATGGGCATCAACTTACAGGACCCATTTGAAAATAAACCGACAGATACGCCGGTAACTACCATTGCCCGCAATATTGAAAAAGATCTGCGGCAGATGTTACAGGAACAATACGAACCACAGGAGGAAGTATTGGAAACAGAAAGAAGGTATTATGTACTATAGACAATCCGCTCATGTGTCAGTTAACGTCTAAGACAAGGACGATAATTTTATAGCGTTATGAGTTCCCCCGGTCTACACCGGGGGTTTTTCTTGTCTGGTAGCCAGATGGAGCAAATGGGGGAAATTGATTATCTTGGTATCATCTATCAAATCCTTTATCAACCATACATGGCAAGAAATAACTCATTTCTCAGTGATCTGTATAACGAGGAGATAACCGGCGTTGCTTATAAAAACCTGCAGCTGAAGAAAAGTATCCTGTCGTGGTTTGCCAACCAGGGCAATACCACCATCGCTGACCTTAGCAAAGTGTTGAATGTAAGTTCGCCTAAGATCGCAGAGCTGATCAATGAGCTGATGGAAGCCGGACTGGTAAAGGATTATGGCAAAACGGAATCTACCGTTGGCCGCCGGCCCAACCTGTATGGGCTGGAATCCAATTCCCTCTTCTTTCTGGGAGTGGAAGTAAAAAACAATCATATTAACATCGGCCTGCTCAATTTTCAGAAGGAACTGGTCAAATTCCAGGAAAAGATCCCCTATGAGCTGAGCAACACGGCCGCCTCCCTGGATGAGCTTTGCCGGCTGATCAACCAGTTCATCAAAGAGCTGAAAGGCATTTCCAAAAAAATTTCCAGTATCTGCATCAACCTGTCGGGCCGTATCAACTACCGCACCGGCTACAGCTACAGCTACTTTTATTTTAATGAAGAACCCCTCACCCGTATCATAGAAGGTAAACTGGGCATCAAAACCTATGTGGAAAACGACTCCCGCTCTATGGCCTATGGCGAGTTCTGCAACGGAGTGGTGAAAAACGAGAAGAACGTGATTTTCATCAATGCCGATTACGGTATAGCCCTTGGCGTTATGATCAACGGGGAATTGTATTACGGTAAGTCCGGTTTTGCCGGGGAGTTTGGCCATATTCCCTTTTTTGAGAACGAGATCCTCTGCCATTGTGGTAAAAAAGGCTGCCTCGAAACTGAAACGTCCGGTCAGGCCCTGGTGCGGCAGTTTAAACAACGGATCGCTGAAGGCGCCACTTCCGGCATCACCAAAAAAGTACCGGTAAAGGATATCACACTGGAAGACATTCTGGACGCCGCCAACCACGACGATACGCTGGCCATAGAACTGATTGCCGCTATCGGAGAGAAACTGGGCAAGGGTATTGCCATTCTGATCAACCTGTATAATCCGGAGCTGATTATTTTAGGCGGGGCTTTGTCGGCCACGGGAGAAACGATTTTCCTCCCGCTGAGAAGCGCTATTAATAAATATTCCCTGAGCCTGGTGAACAACGACACGCAGTACAAGCTGTCCAAACTGGGCAGCAGGGCCGGCGTTATTGGCGCCTCCCTGCTGGCCCGTAATAAGTTGTTTGATATGTTATAGGCTATGCCTTCCACGGCAGCACCACCCAGGGGCTGTCCGGTGTCTGCAACAGATAATTCATATTGTTCTGCAACGCCTGGAAGCTGTCTTCCTCCACGCCGTTCCATACGCAGCGGGCAAACTGATAGGACAGGGACAGGTGTTTCCAGGAGCTATAGGTACGCCGTATCACCGGCACGCAGGACATGATCTGCTCTATGGCCGCTTCATACCCGATGTGGCCCGCGTCAAATCCTGCTCTGGAGAGATTGATGATACGGGCAAAATCCCATATCAGCATATCCGGCTGCAACTTGTCGTGGATAAGTTGTTTGCTGCGGAACAGCTCCAGCGCATCGCGGGTATTACGCAGGCGCTCCATCACCACCGCTTCTTCCAGCTCGTTGGCCGCGATATACTCCCGCAGAAAGGCTTTGCTTTCCTTCATGGATACGCTGTTGATCGCCTGAAGGATGATGTCATAGTCAATCCGGTGGCCGCTTTCACGGAGCCAGGCGAACATGTCGTACAATTCCTCCGGGCTATCGATGTCCCACCATTCGGAAAGTAACTGTCGGCAGTCCTGCTTAGAGATGCCTGTTGTAATGTCGTTAAGGTATTGGCCATTGAGGAAAGCCAGATCGGCCCCGCAAGCGACGGCCCATTGTTGCTCCTGGGTTAATAGGCTGGTTTTATTCAGCAAAACGGCTTCTGGCTCCCGGCTAAGCGCTTCTTCATCAGCATCGTCGCCGGTGAAAAACTGATTAAACTGTTTGATATTTTCAGCAAACGGTAATAATTGGTCCGTCGTGTTCATCGACTGTTCCATCTGCTGGCGGTACAGGTTAATCATCTCATTGCTCAGACCCAGATCCTTCAATTGCTGCCAGTACAGTTCCATATACTGCTGGGAATTCATGGGAAATGGTTTTTGGGTATGGTTTGGTTTGGTTGTATTCGTATTCTGATACAAGATAGGCATTCCCGTTATTATAACCAAAAAACCATCTTGTGAGGCAACCTTACCTTATTATTTGACTACCAACCACTTGAGTCGATATAACACAAAATAACCATATCCTTATGCCCCTTACCTGCAAGGAATTACAGGGAAGATCCCCGAAAGGACGTCCTTCCTGGCCAATAATACCATGGCTATCACTTTCGCCGGCGCCAGGGTCGACCGTCGCTTTTGATAATATAGGCATCTCCGTTATACTCGTTGCATCGGGCAAACTTACAGCGCTGCCTATTGCGAATTATTCCCCCAAAAAAAACAACAGCATCACCGCTGAAGAAGTGATGCTGCTGCATAGAAACAAACCCTGATTACTTCGCAGTATTCACGGGATTAGGTCTTGCCTCCCCGCCACCCGGCAGGGTTACAAAATAGGGTGTACCATAACTATTTCCCGGACGGAAAAAGTCGGTGGAGATAATCTGCGCGCCACTTTTAAACGCTGCCTCGGCGCGGGTATGATCATTTACTTTCGCCTCGTACGTTTCAATATCAGAACGGGTCCTGATCAGAAAACCCTGTTGCGCGGCCTGCTGTATCTCCTGCTGGCGCACGATGGCGTTGTCCAACAGCAAGAACGCGGCATAGCTGTCCTGTGGCGCCGACTGCATGAACATCACCCGGCCTTCGAGGTTAGGCCTGTTTTTAGCATAGTCAGACACCAGGTTCATGCCCGCAGTAGACGGCAGCAACAGGAAAATGAATTTACCGCTGGCAGCTTTTACGGTTGGCCAGTTTTTAGCCAGCACGGCATCACGCAGCGTAGGATATTTACCATGTACATCATCCGGCGTGATGAGTTTGTCCCTGCCCAGCTGAGCAATCACTTCCTGGTCCAGCGCATCAAAGGCCTTCTCATCGAAAGGCAGCACCACCGCGGAGCCGGGGAATAACGGAATGCCTTTGTCTTTCGCTTCAATCATCACATAGATAGGGAAGTGACCCGGATGTGCGTCAGACCAGGAACGCATGGCCGACAACGCGGCTTTAAACGTGGTATAGTGGGTACGGAAATCAATATCCGCCATGTGCAACACTTTGAAACCCGGTTTGTCCAGGTCTTTGGTATCAAAAGGCGCCAGGTTGGTCACCCCTTTCTGACGCAGTATCCGATAAGTGGCTGGATCATTAAAACGGTTACCGGTAGGATCGTTATACACATCTATCTCGATGCTTCTTATACCCGCGTCCAGCTGCACGTCAAACGGAGGATGGTTGTAACGTAGTCCTTCACCCAACTTCATTGAATTAGGATGAAACTCCTGAAAAGATGCCAGCTGTTCCTTCGACATGCTCTTCATAAAGGTCTGGCCCACCTTTTCAATAATAGGATCTACCAAAGCCAGTACCGCAGAATCCACAGGGCGGGCGTAGCTGTTGTGCGTGCCCAGTACCTGTACCTGATTTATCTTAAGTGTGTCCAGCGACTGTGCCCCGCAAATAGTGGTAGCACAGGCCATCAGCATTGTTCCCAACGCACGGGTGATAGTTGTCTGCATCGTCAATTGATTTTTTGTTGTTAGAAAATTTTCACGCTCACGCCCAGCTGTCCACGGAGAGCATACCATTCGGCCTGCTCCACCCGATCAAAAGTGCCGTGATAGTAGCGCACCGGCGCATTGGTAATATTGTTCAGCTCCAGGAATGTCCGGATCTTTGGCGTGATAGCATAGGACGCGGAAAAGTCGACCGTAAAATTCTCCGCATACCAGCGGTAGTGGTCGGGGCCGGCAGCCTGACGGATCACGTCCAGGTATTTGCCTTTGTAGTTACCAGCGATTCTGGCCATGAACTTCCCGTATTCATACAGCAGCGAAGCGTTGAAGATATGTTTGGCCTGTTTAGGAATCACGCTGTTGTCTTCGATCTTCTCGTTATTCACAAAGCGGGGGATTTTTACTCTGGAATCGGTATAGGTATAGTTTACATCTACCCCCAATCCTTTCCATAAGCCCGGCAAGCCGGTGAATCTTTTTACAAAACCAGCCTCAAAGCCTGCCAGCCAGGCCCCTTGCAGGTTCTGTGGCTCGCTTACCGTATACTGTATGCCGTTGATGTTTTCGGAAGATTGATTGGTATATACCAGATCCGTAAGTTTTTTGTAGAAAGCACCCACATTGACCATACCGATACCGCCGAAATAATGCTCGGCCATCAGGTCGAAATTATTGGCGAACGTAGGTCTCAGGCCGGCATTGCCCCGGGTGATCAGTTTATTGGCGTCATCCTGTGTGGTACCGGGATTCAGATTATTGAAATCCGCCCGGGCGAAGCTGCGGGTATACGCTATACGGAGTATATCCTTGTCCGTTACATTGTATTTCATGTGCAGCATGGGCAGAAAAGCATTGTAACTATTGTCCTGCGTGATAGCCGTCACCTGCTTGCCATTTACTTTGCTGCCGTTAAATGTTACTTTATTGTACTCGTTGCGGATACCGCCGGTCAGCGTGATTTTTTCGGAGACCTTATATTCTCCCATCACGTAAAGCGCATATACGTTTTCCACACCACTGAAGTATTTGGTAGCGCCAGACGCATTGGTAGCGGAATCCACCTGGAAAGGATACAGCTTATACTGTTGGATACCTTCCGGTGTTACGAGCGATCTCAGGTTTCCCAGCGCCATCTGATCGATGACCACATTGTTATAGGGAGAATGGATTTCCGACAGGAAACCGCCGTTGTAAGGGAATGGCTCGGTGCCGAGGCTGGCCATGGAAGGCGCCGCCCCCTGCATACCCGCCAGGTATATATTATAAGGAGACTGCACCACCTTGTCTTTATGGATGAACTTACCACCGAACTTCAGCATCAGTTTTTCCGACGGGGTGTATTTTAAATTGAAGCTGAAACGTTTGTTCTCTTCCCAGTTGGTGGCGCGCAGCATAATCACCTGCGACAGCTTCATGGCATCGGCAGTAATGGGCGTGTTGACCGATATATGTGGTAATACGGCGTCTATCACGTCTCCTTTTCCATCAGGAGCATCCATGGCCAGGTATTTTTTACCGTCAGCAGCCAGTCCCTCGTAGGTGACCGCCTGCTGGAAAGTGGCCATGGGATAGTATCCCGGGTCTTTAAAGCGGAATTTCGATTTATCCATGCCCGCTGCCCAGTCCAGCGTCAGTTTTCCGGAGAGGACCGACTGACCGCTCAATTCTCCCGAATACAGGTCCGTGAAGTAATTAGAGGCTCTGTCGGTGATGGTGGCGTTTTTATTGTTGAAATAGAAATAGGTTTCGCGTACGTTCTGTCCGTCGAGGAAAGAACTGTAGATGCCTCTGAACTGTATCTTGTGCCGGTCGTTGAATTTGTATTCCAGGCCGGCGTTGAGACCGATGGTTTTGCGGTGGGCAATATAATCACGCAGTTGCAGGTCGGTAATGGAATAGGACTGTTTTACGTTAGGATTGGCGAAATCGTAGTTCATGTTATAACGGTCCTGGGCGGAGGTACGGTCCCAAATGACGCCTGATAATACAAAGCCCAGTTTGCCTTTCAGCAGGCGATCGCCATAAACGATGGACGCATTATAGGAACCTTTGCGGGCCTGGTCGCCATATCCGCCGGCTGCATTGACGCGCAGCATCCTTGACTGCGGCGCCGCTTTGGTGATGAAGTTGATAGACCCGCCGATGGCATCGCCTTCCATATCCGGCGTGATGGCTTTGGACAACTGTACATATTCTATCAGCTCCGATGGGAAGATATCCATCTGAATGCGGCGGTCGGTGTAATCCAGGCTGGCCGTAGGCAGGCGGTTCCCATTCAGCAGGGTGGCGCTCCACTGGATAGGCGTACCGCGTACAGACACATACCGTCCTTCGCCCTGATCGCGCTCGATGGAAACACCCTGGATGCGTTGTACCGCTTCCGCCGCATTACGGTCCGGCAGCTTACCGATAGCATCTGCCGCCAGCACCTCCATAATTCCCGGCGCATTCTTTTTGATGCTGATGGCCCGTATCTGTGAACCGGCAGAAGCGCCTTTCACCACTACTTCTCCCAGTACATCGTTGGCAGGTTCCATCATAATGGCGCCCAGTTGGTTTAATCCCGGTTTAACATCGACCTCCAGTGTTTTAACGGCAAACCCCACATAGTTGATCTTCAGTGTCACTTTCCCTGTTTTCCGGAGGGTGATGTTAAAAACCCCCGAAAGATCTGTTTGTGTTCCGGAACCATCGATGACAATGGTGGCCGAAGGCAAGGGACCTTCTTTGGATAAAATACTTCCCCTGATCTGCTGTGCCGTACAGAAAACAGGCAGGAGTAAAATCAATAATAAAAGCCGGCTGCTCATGGCGAAAAATATTTTTCCGCAAAGTTGAGCAGGAGGTCAGCAGAAGTCGTCCTTCTAGATAAAGACGTACGATTTTATCGATCGGGACAAACAAAGACTATTATTATCAATTTAAAATCAATTAGTTATAAAATATTACGGAATTGTTAAGCTGATCATGTCAGGGCGCCATTCACCGTACTTTGCGCGGTTATTACCACCGTATTTTTACTTTTCATATAGGCGGAAGGGGTAGTACCGGTCACTTTTTTGAAGTACTGATTAAACGATGACTTGGAATGGAAACCAGCTTCAAACGCCAGAGAAAGGATGTTGGGGATTTCTTTGTCCTGCCGGTGTTTGTCTAACAGCTTCACCACTTCCCGGATCCTGTATTCGTTGATGAACTGATAAAAAGACTGTCCGAGGTACTGATTCAGCGCCTCTGAAAGATGATGCCGGGATATTTCCATGACAGCGGCCAGTTTATCCAGCGTCAGTTCAGGGTCTTTATAAAGTGCTTTCTCGTACATCCATTGTTTCACCTGAGCGGCGATGGCAGCTTGTTGCGGGGCAGAGAGCACAGATTTCCGCGGGAGCGAGGAGGTATCCGGCATTCCCCCTTCTTCTAATGGCTCTTCTGTCACAGCAGCCACAGGAGGGGCGTTTTCCAGCAGCGGCAGTGAAGTGCCGGTATCCATCAAAAATAAAATTCTCACCCGGCCAATCGCCAGGCAGATACTCAACAGTGAGATGTAGGTAATGATTCTACCCCAGAGGTGGGTATCAATAATAAACCGGGAAGCCGGGGACAGGGTATTATTGACCGTCAGCAGGCAGCTAAAAAGCGTGGTGGCCAGAAACATGATCGCCATAAAACGGACCAGCTGTTTTTCCGACTGCCAGAAAGCCGGGATCCGTCGGGCCTCCCACAGCGATAGTATGGCATACAACGGATAAGATACCAATGCTATGTACCCCACCGTCTGGTTATAATAAATGATGGCGGGCGGTGTTTTACCATTGTGGGCAATGATATAACCGGCAATCGCAAAATACACGATCGCAGCGCCTATCGCCGGCAGGAAATGGAGGTAGTTGCTCCGCCGGGCCTGCTGGCATCTTCCGGAGAGGTGGGTAGTATACATCCACAACACCGGCGCATACATCAACGTGATAAATGTGTAATACTGTTTGTGGATTTCCGCATGGGGGAACAACGTATGCAGCATAAAACCTGCGCCCAGATGGACAAACACCAACATTAAAAACCAGCTCAATATATTATCGGAAGATCTTTTCTTATGGCTGATAACGAAGATGCTGAATACAACCAATGCCTGAAAAGCTCCCAGTAAAATAATATACTTCATAACACCCCTGTTTAATGATTTCGGGTGTGAAGCTACATAACCACTATTAAGAAATCATTACCAATGGTTCAATATTGTGTTGGCACCGGCTGCCGCAACACCGGGTAATGATCCAGCAACAGGCCGCCCAGCGTTTGCCAGTCCGCCGCGTGTTCCCGGATGCCAAGCATACCGGCAATGGCAGCAAAGACGTCAGCTTTTGTTTTGCCTTGCTGTCGGAGGTAACGTACAGCAGTAGCACCTTCCGACTTGGAGAGTTTTTTATCGGGCGTCTCCATCAGGAGGGTATGATGATAAAAGGTAGTATCCCCGAAGCAGTCCATCCCTGCCAGTTGGGCCAGGTATAACTGTGCCAGCGTGGAATCCCAGAGGTCTTCTCCTCTGACGATCAGGTCTACCCCGAAATAATCGTCGTCTATTACTGATGCCAGCTGGTAGGCAGCATGGCCATCTTTTTTCCTCACCACAAAATACCGCTGTTCAGCTGGCAGCGTGGCCGATAGCACCCCCTTGGCCGTACGCATGTCCAGGGATAATGGCGTGGCCGTGTTGATGCGCCAGCAAACATCAGGAGCGTCCCATGGCAGTTGGCGGTGAAGGCAATGACCATCATACACGCCGCCGGTGTGTTGTAACCGCGACCGGCTACAGTCGCAGGCAAAAAGTTTATCTCCTGCCTTCAACGCTTCCAGTGCCTGCTGATAGAGCGCTTCACGATGCAGCTGCGACCATTCCCGCTTCAGGTCTTCCGGCGTACGGGGCCCTTCCTCCCAGGGTATTTCCAGGAAATGCAGCGTATCGAAGATATCCTGCACATATTCCGGTCTTACCCGCTGCTGGTCCATATCGTCTATCCTGAGGAGAATGGAAGCACCACAACGGCGTGCCAGCGTGGCCGTCAGCACAAAAGAAAACACGTTGCCCAGATGCAGAAAGCCGCTGGGCGTGGGCGCGATACGGGTTTTACGATGCGCCGGATAGTCGTGACGGTGCAGTATCTTTTCTATGTGGAACCTGTTTTCACAAAAATAGTATTCTTTGCCCTTGCTCTCTTAAAATGATATGCGTAAAAAAAATCTTGCCGATTTGTTGGAAAATAAAAAAAGAAATCTTTACCTTCGCACTCCCTTAGGGGAAGAGGATTGGTAGTTCAGTCGGTTAGAATGCCGCCCTGTCACGGCGGAGGTCGCGGGTTCGAGTCCCGTCCAGTCCGCAAGCTTTAAAGCCTTCAAATCGAAAGATTTGGAGGCTTTTTAGTTTCGAGAATTTTCTTACTGGCCCCTTCTTTATTCCGTAGATTACCTGTCAATTATTTCCAGGGGTCGGGACGTCCTTGTTTTCCTCTTTTTCATTGCCTTGATATTAAATACCCTACCTTTAAGTTGCGGGGACAAAGATTTTCCCTGTGTTTGCCCATGCAAGTATCTCCTTCCTCAGATCTATCTGGCTTTATCAGGCATTATCTTTTCCTCAACATAGCAGGAAATCATAGCCGAAAGCTCCGTTTGTTTTCGGACGGCAGCAGCGGAATCGTACTTGCCTCTCATCAAACGCTGTTTCTTGATGCTTTGCCCCTTCCCGCTGCCTTTTGTTACGGACAGATAACGGAATACAAAGAAATATGCTGTCAAGGCGATGCCCGGTTGATTATTATTGTCTTTCATCCCCATGGCCTCTATCGCCTCCTCAACGTTCCTGCCAGCGAGTTAAACGATAAAATCATTTCTCTTTCCGACATTTTCGCCGGCGTTGGTCAGGCTTTGGAAAGTGCGGTAGCGGCTACCGATAGTTTAAGTGTAAAATTAGAGCATATTGAGTTTTATTTTCGGAAGATGCTCAGCACCCATCATTTCATGGGAGACCCTTTAGTCAATACCGCCCTGGATTTGATCCACAGGCACAAAGGAGTGCTTACCATTCAGCAGCTGACCGATAGCATCGGTTGTCACTCCCGACAGCTTGAGCGTAAATTCAACACCGCCATTGGACTCAGCCCCAAACATTTTTGTAACATCGTGCGCACCCTCAGCTTCGTCAAATCTTTGCAAAACGCCGCACCCAAACCCAACCTCACCCACTGCGCCTACGATAGTGGATACTATGATCAGGCTCATCTGATCCGGGAATTCAGGAAGATTACAGGACTCACGCCGTCTCAGTATTACAAACATTCCGAACCGTTGGCGGTAAATCTCCTCCGGCTGTGATGCTAAAAAAAAGGAGCTGTCGCGTTTGTACAATTTTTTCCAAATGACGATGTGCAATTTTGCCATATGGAAAAACTTATCATGGCGACCGCTCAATTTGAACACCGCAGCGGAGACAAAGCCTACAATCTTGACACGATCGAACGCATGACTGCAAATGCATCCGCACAGGGCGCAAAGGTCATCGCCTTCCATGAATGTTCTATCACGGGATATACATTTGCAAGCAAGCTTTCCAAAGAACAAATGCTTGACCTGGCAGAGCTGATCCCGGAAGGCCCCTCCATCAGAAAGCTGGCAGCTATTGCTGCAACTTATGATGTTGTAATCCTTGCCGGTCTCTTTGAAAAAGATGAACAACAGCGCCTCTATAAGGCCTATGTATGCGTGGATAAAAATGGGCTCGTTGCTAAATTCAGAAAACTACACCCTTTTATTAACCCCCATATCAGTCCCGGGAATGAGTACTGTATTTTCGACCTCTTTGGCTGGAAATGCGGGATTTTGATCTGTTATGATAATAATATCATCGAGCACGTCAGGGCAACGCGGTTGTTGGGCGCCGAAATCATTTTCATGCCACATGCCACCATGTGTACTCCCTCACCTCGTCCAGGCGCGGGTTTTGTGGATCTCCGGCTATGGGAAAATAAAGAGAATGACCCTACTTCTTTGCGGCTGGAATTTGAAGGAATGAAAGGGCGCGACTGGTTAATGAAATGGCTACCGGCAAGGGCCTATGATAATGCCATCTATTGCATCTTTTCTAACCCCATTGGCGTAGATCACGATCAACTCAGGAACGGCCGATCTATGATAATCGATCCTTTTGGAGATATTCTGGCAGAATGTACCGAACTTGGCGATCAATTGGTCACAGCCACACTCACGCGCGAAAAACTACGGATGGCCGGAGGATATCGTTATATTCAGGCCCGCCGTCCTGAACTCTATCGGGACATCATTGGACAGGAGCATCAGTCGGAACAGAAAGTCGCATGGATGTCCGATGCGCCTCCTTCGTCTCAAATATAAGAAAGTGTAACCTTCTCCTCTCAAGCTTTAAAGCCTTTAAATCTTTCGATTTAAAGGCTTTTTAGTTAGTTAAAAGAAATTTGTTTTCCCCCTTCCGGGTACCTCAGCGCATCCTGACTATTTAGTTGTATAAAGCATACGAAACCTTCGCTCAAACATAAACACCTTTCCTCTTTTACGATAGTCCCTTATCGCTTCAATAAGCCATTTCGAGTAATAGGAGAAACCTGCATCATTGTTTTGGGAAAACAGCTCAAAGGTTTCACCATGCCAGTCTATTACTGTATAGGAGTAATATCCATCTACTTTTCCCGTTCCCCACAGGAGACTGTCTTTGGTCCGATACATGGGGTATCCGGTGCTTTCTGCAATGTGTTGTTTATATTTATCATCGTTCCAGTTGTAGTCGCCGTCGTAAGATCTAAAATACATATGCATCTGAAAAACCTCCTTTCCATTGGAGTATCTGTCATCGCTTCCCGTTAAATTATCCGCTTTTATTAACTTAAAACCTTTAGGAAAAACCGCTTGCCCCAAAGCAGACATCGTGCAGAGCAGGACCAGAAAAGTAAACATGTATCTCATAGGTTGACAAGAATTAGTTACGCAATATATAACTCAAATTGGATTTTGATGATCCTATTTAGCAGCATTGATGTAACTTTATCAGGGCACCCTCCAAACATAAACCTACATGGGATGAAACAGCCGCTATTATTTTTTTCTACCGGGTATTTTATCTATATAGGCCATGCTGTTGACACGGTTATTCATGAGCATCATGCTTTACAGATTGCCATCAGCTTTGAGGATAAAATAGAGATCATCACCGCGGATGCGGTGATGAAACAGCAGGCGGTTATCATCGACTCTGATGAGCCTCATGAGTGCAGGACCTACAACAACACTTTTCTGCTGATCAATATCGACCCGGAATGTAGAACAGGGCGAGGCCTTAAGAAGAGTTGCCTCGCCGGTAAAAAGGTGGTGCCGCTCCCGGAAGCGGTTGTGGAAGAATTATTGGAGGGGATCAAGCCGCTGCTGTCGGATACCACAACTGCCGACCGCATTTTTAATATTACGCTCCGGTTTCTCCGGGAACTGTCGCATACAGGCGAACAGGAGGATATGGACGACCGGATTGTCAAAGTGCTGGAAGTCCTTAAACAGCCGGAACCTATACCGCTAAAGATCAAAGATTTAGCAGCAATAACCTATCTTTCTCCCAGTCGGCTTATCCACTTATTTACGACACAGGTCGGTATTCCTATCAGGAAATATATGCTGTGGGTGAGGCTATTAGCAGCCCTGCAGTACATCCTTAACGCCAGGGACATCACGGATGCGGCCCTGGAAGCAGGTTTCTCCGACGCTCCGCACTTCAACCGGACGTTCAAACGAATGTTCGGGATAGCCCCTTCGTTTTTATTGAAGAATAGCCAGATCATACAAGCCTACGTAAAGCAACAGTAGGATCTTTGCCTAAAAAAGATCCAAACTTTATTTTATGTATGCTATTAACCATGCTGCAACAGCTTTGCTGTTAAGAAAAAAAGAATCAACACTCCCTCTGCTTCCGCTGTTGATCTCCGTGCAATTGGTGGAAATATTATGGGTACTTTTTAATTACCTGGGCTGGGAGCATTTTTCCATTTCCGGCGGCGCAGTTCATCTCGACTTCCTGCCTTATTCACATTCAATTTTTTCAGGAGTGGTGGCCGCGGCGCTTTCATTTTGTGTGATCAGCCGGGGTTATCACAACAGGAAGCTCGCCGTAGCCTTTGCTATCGGCGTTATGTCGCATGTCTTCATTGACCTGGTCTTCCATGAAAAAGATATTCAGTTGTCGCCGTTTTCCACCACGCCGGTTTTCGGATTGGGCATTATCGATCACCCTTTTCTGAATTTCGCCGTTGAATTTGCCTATGGCCTGTTTTGTTGGTGGTATTTTAAAGGGGGCAAGGCATTACTTTGGGTCATCATCGTGTTCAATGTAATAGATCTGCCGATCATGTTAGCACATGGTGATGCACTGACTCCTTTTATGCATTATCCATTTCTGTTGCCATCGGTCATCTTATTTCAGATACTGATTACCTGGTATTTCGTATACCGTTACGCCACTTCGAAAGGCGGGCAGCAACCGGTGAATAAGTTTAAATTGAATCCTCATCACAGATAACATCATTGCTATAGCATGAAAAAGAGTCAAACTAAAAAGGAAACACCGCTCCATGAACGGTGTTTCCTTTTTTAATTTTCATATTGCTTTATTGCATAACTACCGCACTATTTTAAATGCCACATGTCCGTTCTTTGTTGCCATAAACACGCTCAACCAAACCGGCAGCATCATTTCTGTGGACCGGGCATGTTCAATATTGCCCATGTCAATAATATCGTTCCATCCGAACTGGTGTAAAATTTCAGTTACAGCGGCCTTGGCTTCCCCATTATTCCCCGCCAGCAGCATAGTAGCCTCGCCTCCGCATTTGCCGGCGTCTACCATTACCTCGCAGTTCACGATGTTCAGTGTTTTTACTACCTGGGTATCAGGCAAAAAATGTTGAATGGCCTCTCCCAATGAATTCGTATTACATAATTCGGGAATAAGCACCGGACGCTGACCGGGGGCGAATTGAAGCGGATTGCTCACATCTATCAGTATCTTATTACGAAGATGCTCAATACCCGCCAGCTTCATCACCTCCAGTGATATTTCACCCAGCGTGCAATTGAAAATGATATCACCAAAGGCAGCAGCAGACGCGAAGGTGCCGGCGCTGGCATTATCGCCGTTTTCTTTTGCCCAGGCAACAGCTTTTTCGTTATCGGCCGTTCTTGACCCTATCATTACTTTATATCCCAGCCGGATGAGCTTTGTGGCGATGGTATTACCCACCATGCCCGTTCCGAGCACTCCTATATTTTTCATATATCCCATTGATTTTTTTAGTGTTGATGAATGCCTGTAAGTTCCTTCCCTACCCGGTCTGCTGACAGCCCTACCATAAATTGACAACCATAATCCGGGAAGGCAGTTAACATGACCTGTTCAAATTGTTTTCTGCTGTTATCATCAAAAATGCCGGTGCCATTGGTATTTTTTAGTACTGCTGAACAATACCGCAGGAAGTATTCCCGCTGTTTGCCGAAATCCCGGATGTCACATACCGGTCCGTGTCCTACATAAAAGGAGTGGAAGTCTTTCAACGCAGGAGTCAATGTTTCCAGATTGGCTAGCCAGCGCAGGATACCACCGTCGTTCATATAGGTATGATTGTTTTTGTATAACAGATCACCGACGAAAGCAGCTTTATTTTCATCTTCCAACAACCAGATAGAGTTGGCATCACAATCCCCTCCTGCTCCGATATCCATCACAGAAAATGTCATGCTGCCAATACGTACCTGGTCACCGTTATTGACCAACTCCGTGGGATATGACCATTGCGGTATCCATTCTTCTCCAAACATACCCGACCACTGTGCATGTTTGACTTGTTCAGTATCCTGCATTAACTGTTTTACCGCTGGTACGGCAAACACCGGAATATCCTGCTGTTGTTTAACGTGATAGGTACCCGCCACGTGGTCCGGATGCCCATGTGTGAGAATGATTCCTGCAACCGGTTTTCCCAGTGCATCGGCCTGTTGCCTTAATGCGAGGCTGTCGCTTCTGGTAAGTGTGGTGTCTACCACTACCAGCTCGTCTGCTCCTTCCACGATGAAAGCATTTACCTTCAGCATCGGCTCTTGTGAGCTATAAGTATGAATTCTTGTTTTCATTTTTTACTTTTGAATTATTATTAAGAGCACCAAAAGTAAATCGCTTCGGCATCGTACACAATAACTGTCAATTCTGACAGGTGCAAAAAAAACAATATGATTATCAACGGAAAAAAATTCGGATTCAAGCTCCGGGGAAAAACCTACCACTGTGCGATGGATATTACGATGGATTATATCGGGGGTAAATGGAAAAGCGTCATTCTGTGGTACCTGAGAAATAGTACCATGCGATTTACGGAGCTACGTCAGCGAATGCCGGATATTACCGAGAAAATGTTAAGCCTTCAGTTAAAGGCGCTGGAAGAGGACGGATTGATCCAGCGGGAGTCTTTCGGTGCCAAACCACCACTTCGTGTGGAATATTCTTTAACCCCATTTGGAAAAACCCTTATTGAACCTCTCGAAAGTATTGCCAGATGGGGACGGGAGCTGGGAGAAACAGAAGGCACTGTTGAAGAAATGGACTAATAGAACACTTCCACACAAGTTAATATTTAAAACAGGGCGTTTAATTGTACTACTGCATATACCCGGAAGCAGCCAGGAACTTATCCAACCCGGCTAGCTGCTCATTGTCCAGTTTTATCATATAGTCGATGGCTTTAGCCTTGTCTGTGGCATGCTCATAATAAGACTTACAGATGGCGTATCCTACAAAGTACCCGAGGTCAACGCCATTGTACAACCAGTCTTTCAGGTTAGTTCCATGCATCTCCTGTTTGAATTTTTGCCATATTTCCTTTTCATGCTCTTTACCATAACGCATATACGGCGTTTTTAAAGGGTGCTGCAACAACAATTCCGCCATAAAATCGCATAAGCCTTCTGCTATACAAAACCCAAGCAGGTTGGTACGGGCTTTATCCTCCATATCCCCGCCCTTGTGCTGCGTATGCGAGAGCTCATGGGCCACAATCTGCAAAATGCCCTGATTGTCTTTGAAATAGCCTTGCAGAAAAGGATTAAGTCCCACCGCATTAGTAGTGCTGTCTGATGACCCGATCTCTGTCCCTATCAGCACCTCCGTTTGTGTAGTCGTCCCTCCTGTTCCCATATATCCGATGGTGAAATAAATGGCCGGTGTCTTAAAGGAGGGATATAGCCTTTTATAGGCCGCTATTAACTTTTCAATATCTGGTTTACGCGCTTTTACTTTCAGGGTGTTGGGCCTGATAGATGCCCAGAATTCGGGATGAGCCGCAAAACTCTTCTGAAATTTTTCCGGTGTCCAGTTCCTGATGCGGGCCAGTTCTTTTAACCCTTTGGTGCCTTTATCAAGATACATGGTCTGTATGAGTTGTAATTGCTGTCCGGCATCCTTCACCGTATGTACGCTATCGAAGGTTTTCCAAAACAGATCAATGTCTGCATCGTAAATATTCGTTTGTGCGCTAAGTGTGGTCGTTACAAAAGATGTCAGCAACAGCAGGACAGTGTTTCTAATAAAGTGCATACGATAATTGGTTGAAAAGGGTGTATAAATATAGGCATGTTTCCGTTTTATTGCCTTCTATTTTTGTCGTAAATCCCCCTCACTATAGTGAATGCTATCATTTATTTTTGATGTAAATCTTTAAAAACCATTCACATGAGAACGGTAACATTCGGTATGAACATTAGCCTGGATGGCTATTGTGACCACACTACTTTTACGCCCGAAGAAGCGCTTTACGACTATTTCACCAGTATGATGGAAGATGTAGACCTGCTCTTTTTCGGTCGTGTGATGTATGAACTCATGTTTCCCTACTGGGCTGATGTGGCAAAGAACCAATCGGGCACAGCAGATGAAATCAGTTTTGCGGAGAAACTGACTTCTATCGATAAGGTGGTTGTGTCGAGAACGTTAGAAAATGCACCGTACAATACCCGGATTATTCGTAGCAATCCCGCGGCAGAATTATTGACACTCAAACAGCTGCCTGGCAAAAAAATCTCGGTAGACAGTGTCAGCATGCTTCCGGAATTGATCACAGCAGGCCTTATCGATGAATTCCGTTTGGTGATCCATCCGGTGATAGTAGGGAGAGGCAGACGATTGATCGACGCCGGCAGCCTGCAGGAAAACCTCCATTTAAAGTTGGTAGATACCATCACCTTCAAATCCGGATGCGTAGCACATCATTACCAGAAACGGTAGCTACCGCCTGATCAGATTATTTTTTCACCGAAAACTTTTTCGGCTTCATTCCCATGTGCGCTTCAAACACCCGTGAAAAATGGCTAAGGTTGGAAAAACCCAGTTGATAGCCTACTTCCGAAACGGAGAGCTGGCCTTCTCTTAACAGTCGCGCGGCTTCTTTCATTCTGCTCTTTTGATAGTGATCGAAAATACTGTCACCGAAAATTTGCCGGAACAATGTCCTTAGTTTAGTGGCACTCATATTGGCTTCTGTGGCCAAATCCTTTAGTACCGGCGGTTCATCAAGATTTGCAAGCATGCGTTCTCTAATGGCATAGATGGTTTGCGCATCGGCCCCTTTCACAGGATACAGCTGTTTCTCCGGTCTTTCTTCCAGCTTCATCAGTAACATGCAGATGAGCTCTTCCGCTTTGATTTTTCTGAAAACCCATTTAAAATGCTCGTCCACCGTTTCGGAGATAATTTCGTCCAGGATCTTTTGGATGCCTGGTGAAATCATCTGTTCAAATAACAACGGCTGGGTATTTTGGGATAGACTTTGCAACACCGGAGACTTTTGGGAAAGCGCAAAAAGCTCCTCTAAATATGATGACCCCACTTCAATATTAATGGAAGAAGTGTCTTCCCGGATAGAAATTACCTCATCGGTATTAAACCGGCTGGTGGCTATCAGCACCGAGGGACTTTGTTGCACGAAAAGATCCGATTGGATATGTTGAAACTTGAACAATATCGTTTTCCCCGGCGTATTCACTTCTGGGTTGTCCATGGTGATCTCTTCATTCAATCCGTAGTTCAGAATAAGTATCCGGATGTTTTCGTTGAACACACAGCCCGCACAATATCCTTTCCCATATAACGCAGGAATGTCGACCCTCCCGTTCTTAACTTTTACGCCTAATAATTTGGCCAGGCGGAACAGGATGGGCGGCGTAACATTATTGGACAATTTCGAATTTGTCATTTACGACTATTTTATAGCTAAATATAGCTATTTTATCCCCAATCATTATCTGAACTTTGCTTCATCGAATCATTAAATGTAATAGACATGAATGCAAATGTTCTCATGAAAGCGATCCAATACCATGCCTATGGCACGCCTGAAGCGGTGCTTGCAGTTGCTCACATCCCTGTACCCGGGCCTTTGGCCGGACAGATACGCATAAAAGTCCGTGCTGCCGGTGTTAACCCATCCGATTGGAAACGGATGGGAGGACAGTACGAGGGTTTTGAGGAAGTCGTTTTCCCTTCCGGGATGGGCGTAGAAGCGTCCGGTATTGTGGATGCGATTGGCGAAGGCGTAGACGGTGTCCATATCGGCGATGCCGTTTTTGGTTACGGTAACGATACCATGGCCGAATATGCGATTTTATCACATTGGGTAAAAAAGCCCGAAGGTGTTCCTTTTGAAGTGGCGGGGGCTATCCCGGTTGTTTCAGAGACGGCCTGGCGCTGTCTGGACGATTTACATGTCAGCGCAGGCAGCACTATTCTGGTGAGCGGCGCAGCGGGCGGGATTGGCTCTGCCGTAGTGCAGCTGGCACGCAGGCGCGGGCTACAGGTAATTGGCACCGCCAGTATCCGCAATCAGGATTATTTACGGGCACTGGGCGCTACACCTACTACTTACGGCGACGGACTGAAGGACCGCGTAAAAGCGCTTGCTCATGATGGAATAGCCGGCGCGCTGGATATCGCGGGTTCCGGCATTATCCCTGAACTGATCGACATCGCGGGCGATCCTTCAAAAGTGGTATCAGTAGCCGATTTCTCCGCCACGGAATATGGCGCGCGCTTTTCAGACGGTCCTCCGAGAAATATCCATCACGTGCTGACAACAGTGGCCAACCTATATGCGAAAGGGTTATACCAGTTGCATATACAGGCTGTTTTCCCACTGGAAGAAACGGTCAAAGCCCAGACTATCAGCTCTCAGAAACAAGTGAGAGGCAAACTGGTGATTGTTGTGAACTAACTCCTTTTTTATGAAAAGAAAAACCCCCTTATTTATCCTGTTGGCCATTGTGCTCCTGAATTCAATAGGATTTTCCATCGTACTGCCACTGCTGCCTTTTTTGGTCGGCAAGTACTTACCCCAACAACAGGTAGTAGTCGGCATGAGCACATTGCTGTCTGTATATGCTGCCTGCACCTTTTTTGCTGCCCCGGTGCTCGGTGCGTTGAGCGATCGATTTGGCCGCAAAATCATTTTAATCATTAGCTTGCTGGGATCAGCTGTAGGCTTTGTCTTGTTCGGCATTGGCGGAGCTTTATGGGTCCTCTTTCTGAGCCGGCTCATTGACGGGCTTACTGCCGGAAACATCAGTGCCATCTTCTCTTACATCTCAGATATGACAGATGCGAAAGAACGTACGAAATGGTTTGGTTACGTAGGGTCTGTCATGGGCATTGGTAAAATCGGCGGGCCTGCCCTGGGCGGGCTGTTAGGCAGTATCTCCGTGGCGTTGCCATTTTACATCACGGCTTTTCTGATATTCCTTTCCGCGCTGATGGTCTATTTTCTATTGCCGGAATCCCTCGAGGCACATAAGAGGACCAAACGTGTTGCTTTCAATAGCTTCAACGTGTTTTCCCATTTCAACAGTATTTTCAGTCTTAAGGGTGTCGCCATATTACTGAGTATAGGCGTGTTGTTCTATATCGGATTAGGTATTTTCCAGTTCAACTTCACCCTTTTCCTCAAAGACGTGTACCGGTGGACACCTGCACAGATCGGCAGTTTACTGACCCTCGTCGGCATCTGCGATATTTTAGTACGGGCAGTGCTGCTGCCCCGATTGCTGGAACGCCTTCCCCGTAAACAGATCAGTATTGCGGGCCTGCTCCTGCTGGCTACGGGACTGGCATTGATCCTGTTCAGCGTGTATGTCCATACCGCCTTGTTGATTGCCCTGGCCGTCATCCTGATCATTTCCGGAGAAGGGCTGTTTGAGCCAACCTATACCGGCAAACTCTCCGAAGCGGTGGATGAAACACAGCAGGGAAAATTGCAGGGCGTGAATCAAAGTCTGCAATCCCTTACCAATATTCTGGTGCCTATCGGCGGCGGAGCCATCTATTATTACAGTGCAGGCTGGTTATACGTAGCTGCTACAGCCGTTATCTTCCTGGCCGCTTTCATCTATATTAAGTTGATACCCGCAGTAAAAATAAGGTCACTCCTTCCGCAGCAAAAAGCCTTCAGATAAACACTGAAGGCTTTGACTTTTATATCAGCGATGAAATCGTCAGTTGATATCTTTTCCTTCCTGAAGCGTCTTTACCATTTTCTCCAGCCGGTCTTTGTTGGGCAGATCGGGCGCCTGTTCCCGCGCTTTCAGGGCATAGCCCAGCGCCTTCCGGTAGTCGCCGAGTGCTGAATATCCGCGGGCCATACCTGCGTTCGTCAGGAATTCGTTGGGGTGTTGATCGTAATCTATTTTAAAGATGTCGAATGCTTCCTTGCCTTTTTTGAGATGTGCAAGATTCCTCGCGTAGAAATACAGTTCATTCATATCGCCGAAGGGCAGCGCTTTTTTCATCACGGCCATCGCTTCCTGTCCTCTGCCGAGACTATCGAGGATAGCGGCTTTGGTGCTCCAGGCCTGGAAGCTTTTGGTACCACCGGTGCTGACGCTGGTGGCGGTATCGGCCCATAGCAGGGCTTCTTCCAGGTTGGTATTATTTTGCAGACAGAAGCTGGCCGCGGCATTCCATGTTTGCCAGATGAAGCCACTGCTACCGCGCAGCTGATTGCGGAAAGAGGCAATCTGCGTTTTTACCAGGTCTACATCTATTTTAAAAGGAATCACCAGCTTCTCCCATTCCAGGGCAACAGTAGCGCTGGTGGGCGTTTGATCGGTGAATTCATATTTGAGCCATTCCACACTTTTATCCGTGGCAACAGGTTTTACTTTTATACGCAAGGCATCTTCCGCAGGATCGTAGTAGAAACTCCCCCACGAGCTGGCGTTTCTGGAAAAGATAAGCGTGCATTCAGTGGGATCGTAGGCCACAAAGAAGCCATAGGTGCCGGCAGGAAGCGGCTGTCCATCTATCTTCACATCAGTGGAGAAAGTGATGGTGGTGTTTTCATTGGCGCCGGCCCGCCAGGGTGCCGCTTTGGAGGTGCCAAAGCCAAGATTAGCGAACCCCTTATGGACCACCTCTCCCCAGATATGACCTTCCCTGTTTTTGACCCCGGGCCGACTGTAGTGGATGGTCACCTCTGTAATACCGATACCTTCGCTGACGGAGGCCGTTTTGTTACCGCCACTGGGTACCGTATTGAACTGGGCATGAAGGGTAACGGCCATCAAAAGGGCCATAAGGGTGATGACAGTCTTTTTCATTACATGAAATTTAGGTAAGCAAAAAAGGTATCTATGGGGCTTATACATCTACAGAAGCTAAGCCCGGTAGATAGTGATTCAATAACGTACAGAAAAGTTAACACTATTCAGGCATACTGCTTTGTCTGTTATTGTCCTTTTTTGACCATTCATCATAATAGCTACTGCATCAGGGAAACAGCCAGGCTTCCACTCTCTTTGGCAAAAGCAAAAACCCGCCATGATGGCGGGTTTCATTTTTAGTGAATCATAAGATTGCCTGTTAGGACATCGTAATCTCATTATCTTTCAATCGCTGATACATCTGTTGTAACATACGGCTCTTAAATGCTTCCTCCTGGTGTACATTCTGGATCCATACCTGTAGCTTCAGGGCTACGTTGTTGTCATTAATACTCTTCACCAATAATTCGGGCGCTACTTTGCCGAGAATGGCATCTGAACCGGCCACCTCTTCCAGGATAATTTTTTTTGCCAGCGGCAATGCTGAAGAGGGAGCGATAGTGATTAACAATTCTGTTTTGATATGATTATTGCTCAGTGTCCAGTTGATCAGTTTGGAAGATAACAGATCACCATTGGGAACGGTGACTTCCGCGCCTTCTGTAGTCACCATTCTGCTGGACCGGATACCGATGTCTTTTACCCGGCCTTTCTGTCCGGCTACCTCCACATAGTCGCCAATCTTCAGCGGTCGTTCAAAGATGAGGATCACGCCTGATACCAGGTTGTTGACAATGTTCTGCAAGCCCAAACCAATACCTACGCCCAGGGCGCCCAGTACTACGGTGATTTTGTCCATCGGTAAACCGGAAGCTGCGATGGCAATCAGAAAACCAGCTACCAGCACCAACAGGCGCAACAGCAGCAGCCGGGAACTTTTCTCCTTTACCTCACCGACCATGTCATCATCTGTCTCCCCAAAAAAATAACCGATATACTTCTGGAACAGATTGGATATTAACAGAATCACAAAGAACAACAGGATATTACCCAGCGTGAAAGAAGTATTGCCAATAATGCGGGGAGCGGTAATCAGGCTGCTGATACCACTGTATAAATCATTATAGATATTCAGATTGGTGGTAAACACCATCAGCCATAATACCACTACCAGTATCACCAGCAGCTTGTGCAGTCCTCCGCGTATCTTTTCAAAATCAAAGCGGGCAGTGATGCCACCGGCAATGCGGCTGGCCTGCATCTGAAGGTAAAAAGCTTCTTCCACGATCTGTATAAATACGGTGAGGCCAATGATTTGCAATAACCCGGCGATCGCGGCGGTGCTATATACCTGCGCGATACTTAAACGACCATACAGGTTGAACAGTGCCGCCAGTACGTTTAATACAACAAAGACCATGGATACGATCCTGACCAGCCTTCCGGCAGATAAAGTTTTGTAGATACGGAAATAAATAAACAAACCCGTTACCACAGACAAGCCATTCAGTACCAGCATCCATATCCGGACACGCACATCAGGCACCACCACCGCCGCAGTTCCGGTGGTCAGCAGGTATAACACCACAATGGCGATCCAGTAAACAAACATGCGGCGTTCCCACTTGCGCCAGAACAACACCGTGAGCAAAATCAGTAAAAAAGACTGTAATCCGTCTATATAAGCTGCCGGTGCATGCAGGTCAAAGAAAGAGGCGATATTCAGTATGATCACCAGCGTACCGGAAAAAGGAAGCGCCCGCAGGTACCTGATATACGGCGGCTGCAGCAATTCGCTTTTGCCGGCCTTTTTTATTCTTCTGAATTGTTTATTTACCCGGAAGAAAAACACCAGTCCTATCAACAACATCCATAACCAGTTATCGGAATGGGTGCGGGTGTAATAATTCAGTATTTTCCCCAGTCCTTCAAATGATTTGGAAGATTGCTGCGTCAGTGTGGCAGCGGAGGAATCGTTGCGGCCTTTATCCTCCCAGAGGTAGTTATATTCTTTACTGAGAGATTTGATGCTGAAAACCCGCAATTGTTCATTGACCTTGTTTTCCAGTTCTATCGCTTTAAAATAGCTGCCCGAAACGCCGGCCTGCAATACGGTAATTTTATCCAAATGCAGTGTAGTAGCTTTCTTTGCCTCATCCCATTTACCTTTTAGCTCTTTTAATTCGGGCAGATAAAATTTCCGGAAAGTAGTATCTGCTTTGATTTGCCGGACGAAGGAGTCTTTGGTAAAAGCCATCATCTCGGCATTCATTCGCACGAGTTCCTTGTTATAGTCGAACAACCGGGAGCGCCAGTCGTCCAGATGTTCCCGCATATCGGTCAGCAATACGTGGAACATTTGCAGGTTGCGGATATTTAAAACTTTATTGTACAGCTTCAGGTTATCTTCAATCGTTTGCAGGTTGGATTTTATTTCCGGCAGCTCTGCTTCCATACCGCGTGTATCAAATCCCCGCGATGTGATGTCATTGATGCGGTTCAGGGTGTTGTGAAGTTCCTCCATGCGTATCAACAGGCTGTCGGCGCTGAGCTTCGCGGGGCCTGGTGTGGCGGTGGCAACGGAGTCTTTTCCGGATTGCGCGTTAGCCGGGTTTCCCAAAAAATTAAACCAGCACAGGAAAACCAGTAATACCGGTATCCACTTCGTGCATGTGCCATGCATTGGTTTTGTCATGTGTATATCAGGAGTAATGTCCCGTTCAACAAGCATACGCGCTGACGGGAAAGTTAAACAAGCCGTAAAAGAGGTGACGGGTTATGGGATCAATTAAAAAAAGCAGGACAAATATAATGATATTTTTTCAATTGTACATTTTCTTTGTTCTTCAATATCCGGAAATAACTGGTGAAGATATACCCGTACCGGGCAGGAAATCCTTTTTTGCCTGATACCACAAAAAAGCCTCCAGGTATCAGTACCTGAAGGCTTTTTATTTTATCATTGGCATGCAGTTACAACGTCACTACTTTTCCGGCCGGAACGATTTTCAATCGCTTCGCATAGGCTGTAGTGTCCAGTGTATGCTGCAGCGTGGCAATAGGCTCTACATACATAGAAAAGGTGGAGTGATGCACCGGCGCAATCACATCAGGATGCAGGGTTTCAATGATCCTTAAACAGTCCGGTGAATTTAATCCGCGACGGCCGATACTGCCATCAGCACCTACCGCGCCCATATCCGGGATAAACAGGTTGATTTTTCCATAACGGGCGTACTGCTGCATGTCATCAAACCAAACGGTATCGCCTGTCCAGTATACCCGGTACACCTTTTTACCAACGGTATACTCAACGATATAACCATTGCCTTTCCCCAGTTCCGTTTTTAATGGATCGTCTTTGGCGTGCATGGCTTCCACAGCGATGATACGCAGCGTTTCATTTCCTTTCTTAAATTCGGTCGTATCGCCCCATTTAAGCCCGGCAATATGGGTAAATCCCCAGTCCCGGAGGGTGGATATATTAGCAGCCGGCGCTACTACGTTCAGTTGTTTATTCAGGGTGTTTCTGGCCTCACGGTCAAAGTGGTCCGCATGCGGGTGGCTCACCAGCAGGATATCTATCTTCGAGGTATCGAATGCCGCAGGGGCAATATAACGCTGAATATAAGCGTTGGCCGCTCCGGTAGAAGGATGTTTTTTGATCATAAAGGCAGAATCTCCCTTGGGACTAAACATGGGGTCGGTCAGTATTTTGAAATTCCCCAGCTGTAAAACGTAAGTTGGTCCGCCTATCCATTGGAATGTTTTTTGGTGCTGGGCCGCTGCTGATCCTGCGAATAAGACGCCAAGGACAAACAGGTAGATTTTAAAGGATTTCATTGTATCTGTTGATTTTGATAGGTCAAAGCTACGGCGACAAAGACACAGAAAACATAGACAATCCTGACAATTGCATGGACAATTCAATATCCCCATAATCTCACTATATTTATTACCAAATGGATAAGGAACCCCTCATCATATTTGTCCGGGACACGCTCTCGTCATCCCATCTTTCCCCTTCAAGGCAGGTCCTGGAAGAGATAGCGGGTTATTTCGAACCTCAAAGCTTTGAGAAAGATGAACTGTTTGTCCGGGAAGGACAGGTCAGCACCGGCAGCTTCTTTATGACGGAAGGGTTTATGCGGGCGTTTACACGCAACCCTGAAGGGGAAGAGGTGACTACCTACTTTTACAATAGCAACCACCACGTTTCTGAGATCACCTCTCTTTTCACGCGGACCCGGTCGATGGAAAACATCCAGGCCGTTACGGCCTGTCATGGATTCTTCCTTTCCATCGAGCAGTTAAACACGTTATTCCACTCGGTGCCCGAGTTCCGTGAATTCGGACGCGCTATGCTGGTGAAAGAATTTACCGCCTATAAGAAGCGAACGTTATCGCTTATCAACCAAACGGCTGAAGCGCGGTATAGTGATCTGATCAATACCAACCCGGAAATATTCCGGCATGTACAACTTAAGTACATTGCTTCCTACCTGGGCATCACCGATTCCTCTCTGAGCCGTATCCGCAAAGAGTTCTCAAAAAAGAAGGCCGACGGCCATTAGTTGCCATATGGCAAGTGGATTGTTGCTACGATAGCCGTTCTTTGCGTAGTAGACCAAACCTTCTATCCATGCAACCTTTACCGTTTTACGTTTATATCATTTTTGATCTGACCGTTATCGCGACCATTGCGTTGTTTTATAAGGCTGCTAACAGCTCAAAACGGTTCCTGGTCATTGTTTCCCTTTGGGCCGTTTTTCAGTCCATATTGGGCATGAATGACTTTTATACGGTCGACACCACACCTCCGCGGTTCTTATTGCTCGTAGTGCCGCCGGTGCTGTTACTCCTGATCACCCTGATGGTCCCTGCCGGCAGACGATTTATCGACGGCCTGCACATCAGGACCCTAACCATTTTACACACTATCAGGATACCGGTAGAGATGGTCTTGTACTGGTTGTTCCTGCACAAAGTCATTCCCCAGGTGATGACTTTTGAGGGCAGGAATTTCGATATCCTCGCTGGTTTATCGGCCCCACTGGTCTGGTATTTTGCGTTTGTGAGCGGAAGCCTGAACAAGACAATGCTTTTGATATGGAACCTGGTCAGCCTGGGCCTGTTACTGAATATCGTCACTATTGCCATGGTGACGGTCAGCGCGAAAGTACCGCCTGCCGGGCTTGCGCTGCCTACCATCGCCCTTGCGTATTTTCCTTTCCTGCTGCTTCCTACGTGCCTGGTACCGCTGGTTTTGTTTTCACATATGGCCGCGATCAGGCAGCTGCTAAAAGAATTACTCCCCCATTCTTCAGCATCGTATCACCCACATTCCGTATAGCCTGAGGATAGGATAAGGAAATCCGAGCCCCTCCTTTGCTGTCCCCGCTATCTGCGAAGCGGGCCCTGCTTTTTATCATCATTTTTCTGATACAAACACATTATTTATACTATTTTAAGAATAGTGTAAAAGGGCGGACTTTTGCATTGTCAAATCAAAAAAACAGAAAAATGGAATACAGAAAGTTAGGACAGTCTCCGCTCGAATTATCCGCCATTACTTATGGTGCATTTGCCATCGGAGGCGCTATGTGGGGAGGCAATGAACGGAAGGACTCGATTGCGGCGATCCATGCTTCTATCGATCATGGCGTTACATCCCTTGATACCGCGCCATTTTATGGCTTCGGGCTCAGTGAAGAAATAATTGGTGAGGCCCTGGTGGGCAAAGACCGCAGCAAAATACAGATACTGACCAAATTCGGCCTGGTATGGGACGGCAGCAACCAAGGCAAAGGTGAATTTTTCTTCGACGCAGCAGAAAACGGAAAGACGATACCGGTATATAAATACGCAGCAAAACAAAACGTGATCAAAGAAGTAGAGGAAAGCCTTCGACGGCTGAAGACCGACTACATCGACCTGCTACAGTTGCACTGGCCGGACGCCACCACTCCCATCGATGAAACAATGGAAGCCCTGGAGTTGTTAATCCGGCAGGGGAAGATCAAAGCGGCCGGGGTGAGCAACTACAGCCTTGAACAGATGGAAACTGCGGCCAAAACAATCGCCCTTGCTTCTAATCAGGTGCCTTATAGTATGCTGAACAGAAGTATCGAACAGGACATAGTGCCTTATACAACGGCGCACAACATCGGTATCATCGCTTACAGTCCGCTGGAGAGAGGCTTGTTATCCGGTAAATACTTTGCTGATGCAAAGTTAAAAGCGGATGATCATCGCAACGGCTACTTTGGGCAGTTCAACCCCGAAAAAGTGAAAGCTTTATTAGCAGCCCTTCAGCCGCTGGCAGCAAGCAAAAACGTATCGCTGGCACAACTGGTGCTCCGCTGGACAACCCTGCAGAAAGGCATCTCCGTAGTATTGGCAGGCGCACGAAATGCAGCTCAGGCCGAAAGCAATGCCAAGGCCACAGACATTACGTTAACAGCAGAGGAGCTGCAATTTATGCAGCAGGCACTCGCAAAATAAAAGTATATACAACATGAACACGTCAATTTTCCATAAAATATCCATACTGGCAGGCGCCGTTATGATAGCCGCCCTGCCTTCTCTCGGACAAAAGGCAGATACCAGCTGGTACCACTCTGCCTACGGCCACCAGGATGAAATCGGCGCCGCTAACCTGCTGACACCGGAAATAGTGATGCAGTCCATAAAACTGGTAAAAACAGGTAAAACACTGCCGCTGGCCGTTCCGGTCGACAAAAACCTGCCGGCATTCCGTCACCGCAGTTTCCACCTGTACAACATCCAACCAGGCGAACAGGGCGGAAAAACACTCGGCCCCAACAAATTCAGCTTCAACGATGAACTGGTGAATGCCTGGACAGGCGTAGGTACACAGCTCAACGGCATTGGTCACATCGGCATCGACAACGTGTATTATAACGGCAACAAAGCCGTGGATTTCGTTACCGTGGAAGGCGTGAAAAAACTGGGCATCGAGAAAGTGCCGCCCATGGTCACACGCGGCGTAGTGCTGGACATGACAGCATATTACGGCAAAAAAATAGTGCCCGGCGGTACAGAGTTTACCGTTGCCGATATACAGGCCGTGCTGAAAAAAGAAGGCCTCACCCTGCGTAAAGGCGATGTAGTGCTCTTTAATACCGGCTGGCTGGAACTGATCGGAAAAGACAACAAACAGTTCCTGGAAGTAGAACCAGGCATCGGTATGGAAGCGGCCAAATGGCTTGCTGATCAGGGTATCATTGCCTTTGGCGGAGACACCTGGGCATCTGAAGTATACCCCAACCCCGGCACCAAAGAAGAATTTCCTATTAACCAGTTTATGCTGGCGAAAAAAGGCATCTACAATCTGGAGCTGATCGACAGCCGCCCGCTGGTGCGCGATAAAGTATGGGAATTTCTGTTTGTATTAGGACAGCCGCTGTATGTTGGGTCCACACAGGTAAACATCAACCCTGTTGCCATCTACTAACGCATTACGGATAAACGTATTTGTAAAACCCACGCTGATGCGTGGGTTTTCTTTTTTATACTGATTACAGACAAATCACTTGTGGCTTGTCCTTTTTATTTGTAGTTTAAAACCCGTTCTATCCAACTGTTTTCTGATCGCCATCCAACACGGCCAGAAAAAATAACATCATCATGAAAAGGAGACATTTTCTCAGAAACACCTCGTTATCACTGGCAGCAGGTTTAGGCACGCCCCTGCTCACCTCCGCAATGCCACCGCTACCAGGAAAAGATACCTTCACGCCTATACGCTTTGGTATCATCAGCGATCTGCATCAGGACTTTACCCACGATGCGCCCGCGCGGCTGGAAGCTTTTATCAGCGATATGCAGCAGCTTAAACCGGATATGATCATCCAGCTGGGCGACTTCTGTCAGCCTAAGCAGGAAAACAAAGCGATCATGGATATCTGGGACCGGTTCAACGGTCCGGCTTACCACGTAGTAGGCAATCACGAAACCGACGGCGGCTTCACTCCTGCCGACGCGGCGAAATACTGGAAAATTCCCAACACTTACTATTCGTTCGATCTGAAAGGATATCATTTTATTGTGCTCGACGGTAACGACACGAATCCTGCCCACCAACCCAAATGGAAATACGAACGTTTCATCGGCGAAGAACAGTTACAGTGGCTGGCAAAAGACCTTGACAGCACATCATTGCCGGTCATCGTATTTTGCCATCAGGGATTTGATAATGACAATGCCGTAGAAAACGCGGCCCAGGTAAGGTTGCTGTTTGAACACGTCAACAAAAAAGCAGGCTTCCGTAAAGTGCAGATGGCCTTCTCTGGTCACTTTCACCAGGATTATTATAACTGCATCAATGACGTACATCACGTGCAAATCAACAGCGCCACGTACTTCTGGCGGGGCACCCGTTATATGGATGAACCATTTGATGCCGCCATCCACAAACAGTATCCACTGATGAAATACATGTCTTTCTACCGCGACCCGCTGTGGGCGCTGGTAGAAATTCACGCTGACGGCACCACGAAAATAACCGGCCGCAGCAGCAGCTTCATCGGCAAAACACCGACAGCGCTGGGCATGCCGGAAAATGACTGGACCTATCCTGCCGTGCCTTACATTTCCAATCGCACCATAAAACTGAGTAAACGCTCGTCATAAAAGAAACGCCCGGCAATGGCCGGGCGTTTCTTTTATTCACTGCTTTAGTAGGTTGCCTGCCCGATATCCAGCCGGTCGAACTTCCCACCTGCTCCCTCGTGGAACTTAAAGAACACTTTAAAAGTGCCCCAGCTACCAGCCTTGAAATTGCCATACACGTCTTTGCCTTCGTTTTCCACTTTATCGATAGACAGGAATTTTTCATTCCCCAACGCTTTACCAAAGAAAGATTTAAAATCGACCGCATTACCGTCATCGGTCATAGCCGGATGGTCTGTGAAAAATGAATACCAACTTTTATCACCGGCCTGCAACGCCTCGATGGCTTTTCGTACAGCCGGATGGGTTATTTTAGCGACATCCATAGTTTGTTTTTTTGAAGATGATTGTTCCGCTGTTTGCCGGGGATGATTTTGTCCTTTCACCGCCACCGGCAAACCCAGCGCTATGAAGAAAATGATCCTGTACATGACTAAGCTTTTTTGAGCGGGTATTGCAGGTAGATGATCACCAGATTGAGTAACAGAAAAGGCAGTTCTATCAACACACCTTTCAGATCTTTATCCATCAGGTGAAAACAGATAATCAGCAGGATGCCCAATGCCATCAGAAAATTTCCCCAGACAAAAGTTCTCGGAAAAAGGATGAGCACCGCCGCCACCATCGTAATGATCCCGTTGATCATCACACCGGTTTTTCCAATACCCCATTTACCAAACATCTCCAGCATTTCCGGTTTTCCTGAAAACATGGCATAACCTTGTTTTAAGCCCATACATACGGCAAAAAGAATCAATACAATATTGATGATTTTTAAGACCATGACAAACAGTATTAGTATAATCAATGGGAGAAACCAGTGTATGATAGTTCATGCACGGCTAATGGTAACAAAGCTCGACAATATAAGTTACTGAATTATGGTGAACTTTTCGTTTTTTTCAATGGAACTTCCCGGAGGCTATTTCGACAATAGACATCCCTGACGGTATCGTATCTACGCTTGCCGCATATGGTTTCATACCGGGATATTTTATCTTAAATATAACCTAAAAAAGGACCGCCCGCTCATCTGAGCGGGCGGTCCTTTTTTATACAAAACAGATTATTAAAACAGTTTACGCCACACGTGGCTCATGAAGCGGAGCTTCCACAAGCTACGGCGGATGTTCTTCACACTGCCACGGCGCAGCTCTTCAAAAATGGGCGTTTTATATTGTTCCGCCCCTTGTGATGCGATCTGCAAAGCCAGACCGTGTTCTTCATTGAGCGTAGCTATTACCCATCCCAGGAGCAGGTCGCGTTGTGAGCGATGGGCGCGTGCATCGAAGTTATTGAGGTACACCATTTCGCCCCATCCGGCAGTTTCCCGGTGGGAGGCGGCCAGCAGCTTCTGCATAAAGGGGCTGGAGCTAATGCTCTTCAGCTGCTCCTGTGATATGCGGTTAGGCCCTTTCACCGTGATTTCGCTGAGGAAAAACGGCAGGTTGTCCATATGCCGCAGCACCGCGTGCAGCTTATCTTCGCCATGATAGGCATGCATGATGCCCGGTTCAAATTCTGCTATTTTAATATCACGGGCCATCTTATCATCCAGCGACTGGAAAATACGCAGGTCCAGTCCCTGTGAATCGGTCTTGAACCAGTCGATGTACCCAATATTCAGCTCCTGCAACACTTCCGGGATGGTGCGGGTCATCAGCCTGGTTTCCCTTTCCACCTCAAATTTATCCGCAAAAGCATAGGGTTTTAAATCCTCTGTGCGGGGCACCAGAAAACTGGAGCAGTAAGGCGACTGCGTCAGATAGAACGGCTGCCCGTCGCTGGAAGTATCCGCCACTACGCAGTTAAAAACATACAGCTTCCGGTAATTATCATTCTCTTTGACGATGTAACCGTATTTCCGGTCATCCGGATCGAACGCAATACAGACAGCATATTTAGCGATCTTCTTCCATCTGAAATGGATGGCGCCCGATGCTCCGATATCCACCAAAACAGGCGGCTGATTCGTTAATTCCGGTGTATTGAGTACTTTATCTATTAATGACATCTGTGTTCTCCTGTTTAATTGGATGCGGATAACCCGCTGAAATACTTGTAAATATAAGCACCATTCGCAATATATAAAAATAACAATGGCCATCTCTTACCGGCCACAGGCGGCCTACATCCGGTCGTAATATCCGGATTTCTCTAAAAATGCCACTACGGCCGCCTGGTCACCATAATTCAACGTGATGATGTCTTTTATCGCCTGACTTTTATTTTTGGCCTGTTGGTAGTAAGATTTACAAATGGTATATCCCATAAAATAACCCAGGTCGCCCATTGTTTTGGTGGTGGAACCGTTGTACAACCAGTTGGAAAAATCTTCCCCCAGCATTTCTTTTTTGAAAGCTTCTTTCAGCTCTTTCTCGTTCTTCCTGCCATATTGCAGATAAGAATTCATCAACGGTTCTTTCAGGATCAGCTCCGTAATAAAATCACAGGCGCCTTCGTTCAGCGCCTGTCCCAGTAGTATTTTGGCTTCCGACCGTTGCTGGGTATGCACATATTCATGTACCACCACGGGAATGATATTGTCTGTGCTTTGCGTCTGGAAGAAGTTCGCCAGCCTTTTGTCCGGGAACTCAGATACGTCGGTATTTTTATTTCCGGTAGCGATTTCCGTTCCTATCAGCGCCAGCGAATCCTGTACGGTGCCGGCCGCGCGTACGGCCGTGATCGTGAAGTACAGTTTAGCCGGACGAAGATCGGGATACAGTGCTTTAAACTCCCGGATATGTGCTTCGATAGCGGGAATTTTGGGTTTTATCTTCAACGTATTTTCCCGGATAGAAGCCCAGAATTTAGGATACTTATTGATAGCCGTTACCAGTCTGGCGGCATCGAACCTTCTGAGTTTCATGAACAACCGGAGCCCTTCTGTAGCCTTGTCAATGTACAGCGCCTGCATAAAGGCGATCTGCCGGGTGGTATCATTCACTGTCTTCACACTATCAAAGGCAGTCCAGAAGTGATCAACATCGGACGTGAATACTCGGGAATCCTGTCCCTGAACGCGGGCGGAGCAGGTGAGCATCCCGATGATGACCAAACAGTATACAGGGATATTGTGTAGAAAACCGGTTTTTCTTTTCATGTAAGGTTCGATTTGTTGGCGGAGGATTTATCGGGTAAAATAAAGAAAAACGGTCATCTCCCCAATTATGGGAAATAGTATTTTGTGTTATGGAATCCCCGGGTTATTTCATCCTATAGGGGAGACCAAAATTACTGCGGGACTAAAGTTTCCATTTACAATGTTCAACGATATGAAGCTAACTGCTGTTTTCCTGCTGTTATTTGTTGCTGCGTCCTTTTCCTGCAACTACAGACATGCCGACCCGGTGATCGCCGCCCGGAAAGCTTATTTCAACGGCATTGCGCGGAATGATATCCCCCTCGGTCCACCACAGGAAGGAGACTGGCGTGCGGCACACAAAGAAAAAGAACAAACCTTTGAAGCCTATAAGGCTGCACGGCCGGTCAAAACAACGGCCGCCCGATCGGTGATCTATTTGTTGCCGGTGGGTGAATTCACGCCGCTACAGGAGAAAGTACTGGAAGCCATGCGGGAGTATACCGCTATTTTTTTTCAACTGAAAACAGTGCTCCTGCCGGCCCGTTCAGATGATGCTTTTCCTCCCAATACCTTCCGCCAGCGGGAAGATGGTCATATCCAGGTGCTGGCGCCTTACATACTGGACAGCCTGTTAAAAGGCCATATTCCGAACGACGGCATCACGCTGATGGCCATCAGTGCACAGGACCTGTATCCGAAAAGCGACTGGAATTATGTGTTCGGCCTCGCCTCCTATGTGGACCAGGTAGGGGTGACCTCCATTTACCGGCTACAGAACGAAACACTGGACACGGCCAACTATACCACCTGCTTAAAAAGGCTCAATAAAGTCGCCTCCCATGAAATTGGCCATATGTTTTCGCTGCATCACTGCCTCCATGCCCAATGTGCCATGAACGGCTCTAACAACCTTGGTGAAACGGACAGGGCACCCAACCGCCTCTGTTCTGCCTGTCAGCAAAAACTGTATTGGAACCTTCGATATGATAATCAAAAAAGACTGCAGGAACTGGTGGATTACTGCCGTCAGCAGCAGCTACAGCGGGACCTGTACCTACTGCAAAAAGACCTCGACGCCATCGGATAACACATCAATAATATTCCATTCCCCCCGGACTACTCCTTTTTCCGGTAACGTTCTCGGTGATTTATATGCCCGAATGGTTGCAAAGTAACCGGTTTCGGGCGTAATTTGTTTAGAGAAACTGTATCAACCAGCATTATACTATAGCATCAGGGAAGTAGAGAAGCAGAAGAAGCCTGTTCACCACGTCTTTCATATACTGACAGCGTCTTCCATGTAACGTGGAGATAAGCATGACCCATCCGGCCACACGGCCGGCGGGCAGCGCTTTCCGGCAAACACCGCAAATATTTGTCTAACTAATATCCGGGGGAATATTTATGAAAAAATGGCTACTTCATTTATTGCCGGCAACGCTGCTTGTCACCACTGTCACTAACGGCAACGCCTATTCGCAAACTTCTGCTACCGCCACCTGGGCACTCACGGCCAACCAGCAGGTCGTCACCACAGGAAGCATCTCCGCCACGGCCCAACAGCTCTATGGCCTCGTGCATTACGACTACGTTGCCGGCGGAGAGCGTACCATCCCCACAGCCGGCTCCTGGCCCGCGCAAACAGCCGCCGACAGTACGCGCAATATGCTGTATACCGTATCTCCCGCTACCGGCAACACCCTGACCGTAAAGGAAATAGGCGTATCCCTCAGCTTCAACGGCTCCGGCACCGGCAGGGTAAAGCTGTCATGGTCTACGGACAGCATACATTTCACCGATGTCACCACCGACTTTGCATTGGTGTCTTCTTCCACACCAACGGCCTATACCTTCACCGGACTGAATATCAACGTGCGTAACAACGGCAAGCTGTACTTCCGGATTTCCCCGTGGACCACGGGGGTTGTCACCGGGAAATATCTCATCACAAAAAATGTGGTCATTAAAGGACTGACGACCACCGCACCGGTGGCCACCTGGCCGCTCACCACGAACCAGCAGGGCAGCGCCACCGGCAATATCTCCGTAGCAGCACAGACACTCAACGATCTGTCTGTCAGTAGCTACAACAGTGGGCAACAACTATTGCCCGCCGGCGGCAGCTGGCCAGCGGAAACCGGCCCGGCGAACAGCAGGCATGCACAGTTTGCAATCACACCTACCACCGGCAATGCTTTCACGGCCACACAGCTTTCCTTATCACTCGCTTTCGGCGCTACCATCGGCAAGGCGCGGGTGTCGTGGTCCGTTAACGGTACAGACTATACGGAATTGGACACAACGCTTTCCATGGGTACTACCGTCAACACCTATACGCTAAATACACCCGATATTACCGTCACCACCGGCCAAACGCTCTACTTCCGTGTATCTCCGTGGAGCACCGCGGCAGCTAATACCACGCTCGCTATGAGTGATGTGAACGTTGCCGGCTATACGTACATCGTACCGGCTATCACCTGGGCGCTCACTACTGACCCGTCAGCGACAGTATCCGGCGATGTTACCGCTACTGCACAAACCCTCGCCGGCCTGAAAGTAAACAACTACCTCGCCGGCAACGGCGGCCAGCGGCTACTACCGCCGGACAGCACCTGGCCGGCAGCCACCGGTCCGGATAACGGACGATACGTGCAATACACTGTATCGCCCATAACGGGCAACAGTTTCGTGGTGCAACAGGTCACCGTTCCGCTTTCGTTTAATTCCTCCGACTATGCACATGCACGCATCGCGTGGTCCACAGATGGTGCTTCCTTCACCGACTTCACCGCCAATCAGTCACTGACAGCCGGTTCCACACCGGTAGCCTACTCCTTTGGTAATCTCAATATCGATGTGCCACAAGGCAAAACCTTTTACCTGCGGGTATACCCATGGACCACCAGCACCATCCCCAATAAATACCTCGTCACTAAAAACGTGATGATCAGCGGCACCACCTATCCTTTCCGCCAGATCGCTTTCCCCGGCGCTGAAGGCGCAGGCAGGTTCGCCAAAGGCGGCAGGGGCGGCAGCATATACTACGTTACCCATCTCAATAACTCCGGAGCGGGCAGCCTCCGCGACGCTGTCAGTCAACCTAACCGCACTGTCATGTTCAAAGTCTCCGGCACCATCAACCTCCTGAGCGCGTTGGTGCTCACACAGGACAACGTCACCATCGCGGGACAGACCGCGCCGGGAGACGGTATCTGTCTGGCTAACTATGGCTTGGGCATCCGGGCCAACAACATCATCGTACGTTATATCCGGAGCCGTCCCGGCGATATTATCCTCAACCCGAATGATACCGCCAAAGCAGTGGACGCCATGTACAACAACTTCGGGACACCGATTACCAAACCGTATTCCAATATCATCGTGGACCATTGTTCCCTGAGCTGGTCTACCGACGAAGCCGGCTCCTTCTACGCTATCTCCAATTTTACGCTGCAATGGAGCCTGCTGAGCGAAAGCCTGTACAAGTCTAAACACGTGAAAGAAACACCGCACGGCTATGGCGGCATCTGGGGCGGGCAATCTTCTTCTTTCCATCATAACCTGCTGGCCAGCCACAGCAACCGCAATCCGCGTTTCGCCGGCAGCGCCACCACCGGGCAACCGGAACTGGAGTATGTCGATTTCCGGAACAATGTGATCTACAACTGGGTAGGGTCAAGCTACGGCGGCGCCGGTGGCCATCAGAATATGGTCAACAACTACTACAAACCCGGTCCGGCCACCACCGGCGACGTTGCCTGCGCTACCGGTAACCGCCGTCATCGTATCCTGATGTATACGACGTTTAGCCTATCGCTCTCGGGAGACACCGTTCCCGGCGGGAAATTTTATATCAAAGGCAATTATGTCCCCGGCTATTCCTGCGTGGAAGAAACCACCGACACATCGTCCAACAACTGGACCTATGGCGTGCATCCTGATGGACAACCCGGTGCAGCAGCCGCGCTGGCCACGGCCCGTGTCAATACGCCGTTCCCCTATGCCCCGGTGGCCACACAAACAGCACAGGACGCCTATACGGCCGTCACCAACAGCGTAGGCGCCATCCTTCCCCGCAGAGATACAGTCGACAGACGCATCGTCCGGGAAACACGCACCGGCACGGCGACCTTCGGCGACACCAGCTATCATGCGCCCGGCGCAGGCAACCCCTCCGGCATCATCGACAGCCAGAACACCGTTGGCGGATGGCCTACCCTCACCTCTTCTACCTACCCCAATGATACCGACAACGACGGGCTACCTGACTGGTGGGAGAAAATGACAGGCGGCGACTCCCTCGGCGTGGCGGCCAATAGCCTCGACAGCGACGGTTTTACCATGCTGGAACAATACCTGAACGCTATCCCTTCACCTGATCAACCGGTAACATTTACACAGGCTGCCGGCATCCGCACAGGTGGAGATACCGCACGCATCAGCTTCGACATCGACTGGGCCAAAGATGTGTTTGCATTCGGCATCTTCCGTTCCACTGATAACACACATTTCACGAAGATCACCACCATTACTTCCAATATCAACCAAACACATTACGTGACGGATGATGCCACAGCGCCGGCACAAACCTGTTACTACAAAATCGGCAGCTACCGTCTCGATGGCACCGGCGACACGGTGTACAGCCAGACCATCACCCTCGGCAACGCGCTGATGATGCGCCAACAGGCCAACAAAGCGCTGATGCAGGCTTTGTCATCTCCCGTAAACAACAAAAACAATGGCCTCACCATCTACCCAAATCCTGTCGCCGACAGACTGGTAGTAGGCCATCCGGCTGTAAAAGGCAGGGCAGGCATCACCCTGTACACCATAGACGGGCAACGGGTAAAAACCTTCATCGCCGCCCACGGCACTACGGAAACACGAATCAACACAGGAGCACTAAGCAATGGCACCTATCTGCTGGTAATGGACAACGGAGGAACAAGGACAGGAAAGGTGTTCATCATTTTTAAATGATTGTCATGATGTATAAAAAGGATTTTACCCAACAACTCACCGCCGTGTTCGTCTGTATGATGCTGTGGCTGGCGCCCGCCGCCACAGCACAGTCGCAGGGAAGCACCATAACGGGAACGGTTACTTCAGCAGAAGATCACCAACCACTCATAGGCGTCACCGTTAGATGGAAAGGCACCCCAACAGCCACTATCACCGACGAAAAAGGCCGTTATAAACTGAAGCTACCAGCTGTCGCCGACAAGCTGGTTTTCTCCTATACCGGCCATGTCAGCCGGGAAGAGACTATTAATCGCCGTGCGGTGATTGATGTGTCTTTGGCGATGGAAACGAAAAACATCAGCGATGTAGTGGTAGTAGGTTACGCTACTGTCAGACGAAAAGACCTGACAGGCGCAGTATCTTCCGTTAATGCCAAACAGCTGAAAGACATCCCGGTCAACTCCGCGGCGGAAGCGCTCACCGGCCGCCTGGCCGGCGTACAGATCACCTCCTCAGAAGGTAAGCCCGGCTCAGACTTCACCATTAAAGTACGGGGCGGCGGGTCCGTTACACAAGACAATGCGCCACTTTACATCATCGATGGTGTGCAGGTGGAAGACGGATTTGCCGGCATCGCGCCACAGGACATCGAATCTGTAGATGTACTCAAAGATGCTTCCGCTACGGCCATATACGGCGCCCGCGGCGCCAACGGCGTCGTGATCATCACCACCAAAAACGGGAAAGAAGGCAAAACAATCGTCAGCTACAACGGCACCGTCGGTATACGACGCCTGCCTAAAGCGCTGAAAGTACTCTCTCCTTATGAGTTTGTGCTCTATCAATATGAAAGAAGCCGCGGCCTCTCGGCAGACAGCCTCTCTTTCGCCAATATCTACGGGGAAGATCTGGAGAAATACAAGTCCATTCCCACCATCGACTGGCAGGAAAATGTCTTCGGCCGCAAAGCACTGATGCAAACGCATAACGTCAGCATCGCCGGTGGTACCAACAGCACACGGTTCAACCTCTCGTATACCAACAATCAGGAAGAAGGTATCATGCTCGATGCAGGATTAAAACGTAACCTCCTCAACTTTAAACTGGACCACAAAGCCAACGACAAATTACGTATAGGCCTCAACGTAAGGTACAGCGATGAAACTATCAGCGGCGCCGGCTCTTCCAACGAAGGCGCATCCGCATATAACGGGCTGCGACACGCCATCAAATACCGTCCTTTTAAACTTGATAATAGCAACGCGGAAGAAGAAGACGACGTGGATTATTACAACGACACCAACGCCGGCAACGGTCTGGGTATTATTAATCCCGTACTGCTCAGCAATGCGCAATACCGGAGAAGATATACCCGCATATTCAACATCGGCGGTTACCTGAACTACACCTTCAGCAAAAATTTCTCTTTCCGTTCCACGATCGGCTACGACCGCAACAGCCAGGAGCTGAATGCGTTCGATGGCTCCGTCACCTCCAATTCGAGGCTCAATGGCGCCAACCTGCCGCTTATCAGCAATATACTCACCCATCGCAGCTCACTGAACAACGCTAACGTACTCACTTACGCGAACAGAGCAAAAAGTGGTCATCATGTGAATGTGTTGCTCGGAGAAGAAACCTACACCACCACGTCCAATATGCTGGACAACGAGTTGCGTTACTTCCCCGCGGGCATCACGCCGGAGAAGGCTTTCGCGCAGTTCAACCTGGGGCAGACGGTACCGCTCTTTCCTAAAACGACGGTGCTCGAAAGCAGCCTGCTGTCTTTCTTTGGAAAAATCAACTACGACTATCAGGACAAATATCTATTCAGCGCCAGCCTCCGTGCAGATGGTTCCTCTAAATTCGCGCCCGACAAACGCTGGGGATACTTCCCGTCGGCAGCGCTCTCCTGGCGGGTATCACAGGAAGCGTTTATGCGCGAGGTACATGTCATCTCCGACCTGAAACTGCGTGTGAGTTATGGCCTGTCCGGCAACAACCGTATCGGCGACTACCTCTACCTGAACACCTACGCCGCCAATGCGCAATATGCGCTCAACGAACAGATCACCCCTGGTTATGCCGCTAACAGTCTGGCTAACAAAAACCTGAAATGGGAAACTACCGTGTCACGCAATATCGGGCTGGATGCAGCTTTCTTCAAAGACAGGCTGCAATTCACCGCAGATGTATATGACAACAAAGTAAAAGACCTGCTTATCCCCATCCGTATTCCCACCAGCTCAGGTTATCTGGAACAATTGCAGAACGTAGGTACCACATCCAACAGGGGCATAGAGCTGCAACTGGCCGCCACGATCATACAGAAAAATGATTTCAGCTGGACTTCCACATTCAACATCGCATTCAACCGCAACAAGGTGGAATCACTTTCCGGTTACCTGACACAGTTCTATAAAAACTCCGGCTGGGGCATCTCCGGACAGCCGGCCGATTTCATTGTCAGGACCGGAGAGGCGGTGGGCTCGATGTATGGGTTCGTAAACGATGGCTTCTACACGCTGAATGATTTTAACTATGACGCCAGTACGAAAATATACAGCCTGAAACCAGGCGTCACAGACGTATCCTCCGCCATCGGCGTCGCCCAGCCCGGCTGGATGAAACTAAAAGACCTCAACGGCGACGGCATCATCGATGAAAGCGACAAAACCATTATCGGCAATGCCAATCCCCAATACAGCGGCGGCCTGAATCAGCAGTTCGTATACAAAAATTTTGATCTGAGCGTTTTCCTGAACTTTGTGGTCGGTAATAGTATCCTCAATGCCAACAAAGTGGAATTTACCAATGCCTACTCACGCCATACCAACATGCTGGGCATCATGGAAGACCGCTGGCGCACCATCGACAACAACGGAAAAGTAATACAGCAGGTGATCACCGTAGGTGGCAAACAGGTAGTCACCGGCGCGTCCCCTGAGGAGCTGGCCGCTGTGAACAGCGGCGCCAATATCTGGATGCCCATCTCCGGCGCCGGCGCTTTCTATCCTACCTCCTGGGCCGTGGAAGACGGCTCCTTCCTGCGGATAAATAATATCACCATCGGCTATACGTTTCCGTCCAGATGGTTGAGCAGGGCGAAGATCGGCAGCCTGCGGATTTACGCCACCGGCAACAATCTGGCCGTGCTTACCCGTTACACCGGTTACGATCCTGAAGTCAATTCCCGTCGTTCCACACCTATTACGCCGGGAGTAGATTATGCCGCATATCCGCGCAGCCGCTCTTTCTTTTTTGGTTTAAATCTGACATTATGAAGATGATGAAGATAGCTTACTACACAGGATGTATCGCCATATTGACAATGACCGTTTCCTGCAAGAAATTCCTCGACAAGGAACCTTCCTCCGCTTTCGACGAGCGGTATATCTTCAGCGACGTGCCCAACGCCACCAGCGCCGTTATCGGCGCCTATGAGCCTCTCACCCACCAGCAGGCCTATGGCAGTAGGTTGAGCCTCATGTATCCCTACGATAATGATGAAATGATCGGTGTCACCAACACCTCCGCGCCGGACAACAGCTCCCGCGATCTTTCCCGCTACAACCTGCAAGCCACCAATGCACAATTGCCCGGCCCTTTTCAGCAGCTGTACGTTGGCATTGAACGCGCTAATACCTGCATCCGGAACATTCCGGCCATGGACCTGTACAGCAAAGGCAGCGCCACCGAACAGCAGCAGTTGCGCCGGCTGCATGGTGAAGCGCTTACCCTTCGCGCCCAGTACTACTTTGAACTGATCCGGAATTGGGGAGATGTGCCCGCACAATTTGAACCGTCTATCGACCAGCCGGATTTGTTCCTTCCCAAAACGGACCGGGATACCATCTATCGCCGTATCCTCAACGACCTGAAACTGGCCGCGGAACTGGTACCCTGGCGTAACGAGCCAGGCGTGGCGGCAGACGAAAGAATCACCAAAGGAGCCGTGAAAGGCTTACGCGCAAGGATAGCGTTGTTCAGGGGAGGCTATTCCCTGCGTCGTGCTTCACGCAAAATGGAACGTACCGCAGATTATCCGGAATACTACAAAATGGCACGCGACGAATGCGCTGACATCATGCAGCGTCGCGACAAACATACCCTCAACCCTGTCTTCCAGGCCGTATTCAAAGACGGACTGGATGCCTACAAACAGGACCCGTACGGAGAAGTGATGTTTGAAATAGCCATGGCAGTGGGATTGACAGGCAACCTCGGCTATTATGACGGTCCACGTTTTTTTGTGGCCGGCAATACCGGTCAACTGGGCAACAGTTCTATCCGCATTATCCCCACCTATTTTTATTCCTTTGATTCGCTGGATACACGCCGGGATGTAACTGCGGCGCCTTATTACAACAACGCAGACAAAACGAAAACGGTGCAAACGATCGTGAATATGGTCAGCGGAAAATTCCGCGCCGACTGGATCACACCAGCGCCCACTACCACCGCTCAGCAGCTGGGTATCAACTGGCCCGTACTACGCTTTTCCGATGTACTGCTGATGTTCGCGGAAGCAGAGAATGAATTAAACAACGGCCCTACAGGTGCTGCCATAGCGGCTTACGAGGAAGTAAGAAAAAGGGGCTTTAAAGGCAATGAAAATAAAATCGGACTGACACCGGGCACCAAAGAAACTTTCTTTCAGGCACTGGTGGCCGAACGCTCTTTTGAATTTGGAGGAGAAGGCATCCGCAAGTATGATCTCATCCGCTGGAATCTTCTCTATCAAAAAATACAGGAAACAAGGGCCAACTATACGAAGATGATGAACCGCGAACCACCCTACAACAATCTTCCACAGGTAATGTATTACAAAACCGGTTCTGCCACTGTGATATGGGGCAACTCTCTGTACCAGCCTACCCCCGCTACCATTCCTACCGGGTATGCAAAAGCCAACTGGACCAGCTCCATCACCACCAGCTGGATAACCAACGTGGCACAGCTTTTCACACCCAATCGCAGTGAGTTGTTACCGATACCACAAACATCAATCGAAGCCAATCACAAGCTAACACAGGATTACGGATACTAATCATTTTGATATTTTTTTATTGATGTGCGAAGATAGAAACGAATAAAATCGCTTTGGTCTTCGTACATCAATAAAAAAATATCAAAATGAAAAAATCCCTAAATTTTTAAGTTCTGCCAAAGCCACTTCCGCTACTTTCGTAGCACCGTATTCACTCATATGGGTATCATCTTTTTTACCATCCGGTAGTTTGGGGAAGATACCCGGTTGGATGTGCAGGAATAATTTTTTGGAGGCTTCCGGTCCATAGCTTTCCAGCAGTGCTGCGGATTTTCTATTCAGGTCTACCAGGGGCACTTTCATTTCAGCAGCGATCTCCCGCACCACCGCAGGGTAATCGCCGTGTGTATTTTCTATTTTGCCGTTGCTGTCAAATTTCCGGCGAACGATGCAGGTAAACAGAACAGGGAGGCCCTTTTTGTTTCTTACTTCGTTTACATAATTGACCAGGTTCTGACGGAAGGTAGTATGGGGATCGGTATGCCGGGCGGTATCCGGCTTCTGATCATTAGGTCCAAACATGATGAACACATAGTCGCCCTGTTGTACGCTGTCGATCACCTTTTGCCAGTATCCTTCTGTGCGAAAGCTTTTGGAGCTTCTGCCGCTGCGGGCCGCATTATGTACTTCCACGTATGGCGGGAAAAGGGTACGCGCCATCTGCATCCAGCCGCGGATGGGATACAGGCTGTCGCCCCCAAATCCGGTAAGGTACTGTTGATCATAGTCGCACATGGTAGAATCACCGATGGAGAAGATGCGTACTTTCTTTTGCTGAGGCAGGAAACTACAGAGCAGCAGCCCCATAGCCGCCAGCATAGCCCTTGTGATCTTGGTGAATCGCATGAAGTATATTTTTGTTGATCAGATGATTTTGGTAGTGCCTCCTTTCGCGAGTGTAATGTCCACCGGTTGATTGGTTTTCCATGATCCACCGGTGAAGTCCGGCACGTCGATGGAATTGGAGCGATGCGCTACCGACCATTCGCTGAGCGGACCGATAACGCTCCATAAGGCAGCGTCGTACACATCAATATCCAGCGGCAGCCCGTTACGCAGGCAGTCGATCGTGCGCCAGTCCATCAGGAAATCCATGCCGCCATGGCCGCCAAACTTACGGGCCATCTCCCCTATCTGCCGGGTGATAGCGGGTTCAAACTTCTCCGTCAGCGCCTTGTATTCTTCCGCAGTAGCCCAGTTGTCGCCGATGGCAATCCGTTCGGGAAGCGGGTATTTCTGGGCGGTGGCTTTGGTACCACTGACCGTGTGGATGCGGGAATAGGGCCGCGGGGAAGTCACATCATGCTGTATCATGATGGTGCGTCCTTTATTCGTCCGGATAGTAGTGGTGTTCATATTTCCCCGGAATGACTTACCCACATAAGGCTGATAAAAGGGATCAGTTGCCGCCAGTTCTTTTGCCATTTTACCCATCATAAAATCGTTGCCGGACATAGAAGTGAGATATTCCATTTTATCGCCCCTGTTAAGGTCCATGATCTGGCTCACCGGGCCCAGGCCGTGGGTAGGGTAGAGATTGCCATGCCGCACATTCTCTTTCAGTCGCCACATCTCCCAGTATTTATCTTTGGAGAAATTACCTTCCAGCAGATCGTGTATGTAGGCGCCTTCGCAGTGTATGATATCACCGAAGAAGCCCTGGCGGGCCATATTCAGGGTCAGCAGTTCAAAGAAATCATAACAGCAGTTTTCCAGTATCATGCAATGCCGGCGGGTACGTTCTGATGTTTTCACCAGTTGCCAGCATTCATCCACCGTTTTGGCGGCCGGCACTTCCACGCATACGTGTTTACCGTGCTCCATGGCAAAAACTGCCATAGGCGTATGCAAAGCCCATGGTGTGCAGATGTATATCAGGTCGATGTCCGGGCGCTCGCACATTTTTTTCCAGGCTTCCGGTTGGCTGGTATAAACATCCGGTTTGAACCCCGGCACAGATGCCAGTTGTTTCCGGACGGCGTCTACTTTCTCCGGGCGCAGATCGCAAAGGCCTTTGATGTCCACCCCTTCAATATGGGCCATCCGTTTTACAGCGGCAGGGCCCCGGTTGCCCAATCCGATGAAGCCGATACGAACTTTGTCCAGCTTCGGTGCAGCGTAGCCGGACATATTAAACGTTTGGGAATAGCTGCTTTTCTCATAGGCGGTATACGCGTCTTTTGCATCGGCATAGCCTTTGGTGATACCACTGCCGGTAAAGCCAAGGCCCAGCAGGCCGGTTAGTTTCAGGAAATTTCTGCGGTTCGCTTGCATGGGTGGTTTGTTTTCACATTAAATATAATCACTGGCGAAGAGCAATGCCAGTCCCCCGCCAGATAAAAGAGCGAGAACGTTCTCGCTCTTTTATCTCCCACAGGGTATTTAATTGATTATTTTGTAGGATATGCAAGACCACCATTTTACCCGTAGAAAGTTTTTATATACCGGCGCTGTGGCACTATCCGGTGCCATGTTAACCAACGCCTTGCCTGTCATAGGGCAGACAGTCGCAGCCCCCTTAAAAATCGGCATGATCGGCACGGGCAACCGCGGCAGCGGTATCGCCAAACTATTGCAGAAAATGCCCGGTATGGAACTGATAGCCTGCTGCGATGTGATACCTGCGCATTTACAACATGGCCTGTCGCTCGCCGCCAAAGGCGCCAAAGCGTATACCGATTACCGGCAGCTACTGGAAGATAAAAAGGTGGAAGCCGTGATCATCGCCACACCGCTCTCTTTGCATTACCCTATGGCCAAAGATGCACTGAATGCAGGTAAACATGTATATCTCGAAAAAACCATGACTTATGATATTCCACAGGCATTGCAGCTGGCCGCTCAGGTGCGGAAAAGCGGATTGGTTTTACAGGTAGGTCACCAATACCGCTATTACGATCTCTATCACCGGGTAAAAGAAGTGATCGGACAAAACTGGCTGGGGAAAGTCACCCATTTTGAATGTCAGTACCATCGCAATGCCGATTGGAGAAATCCTGTTACCGATCCGGCCATGGAGCGGCTGATCAACTGGCGCATGTACCGCGAATACTCCGGTGGCCTGATAGCGGAATTGTGTGGGCATCAGATCGATATGGTGAATTATCTGCTGGATGCGCATCCGCTTCGCGTAGTGGGCATGGGCGGCATCGACTACTGGAAAGACGGCAGGGAAACGTGGGATAATGTGCGGACGGTCTTTGAATATCCCGATGGTGTGAAAGCCAGTGTTTCTTCCATCCTCAGCAATGCTTACAAGGGCTATTCCATCCGGGTGCTGGGCAATCGTGGCACTATCGAAATACAGCGGGACAAAGCATTTGTATACAGTGAAGAAGGAAAGAAGGAGCTGGCCGTGGTAGATGGCGTTACCGGCGCCACCAAAACGGACCAGACGGGAGAAGGTGTGCCACTGAAATTCGGTGTTCCCGGGCAACCACAGCCGGAACCCACCACTTCTGCGCTGCTGGCTTTTGCAGAAAGTATCCGTAAAAATATTCCTCCCGCCTCTAATGCGGAGACGGGTAAGATAGCCGCCATAGCCGTACATATGGCCAACAAGGCCATAGAAACGGGCGTTAGTCAATCGTGGCAGCCGGCATACGATCATGCGTAATAAAGCCTTTCCCCTTCTTCTCCACGAAAAAAAATCTTTGCGCGCTTTGCTCCCTTCGTTCCTTTGCGTGAAAAAAATTCTTTACGCACTTTGCCCCCTTTATTTCTTTGCGTGAAAAAAATTCTTTGCGCACTTTGCTCCCTTCGTTTCTTTGCGTGAAAAAAAATTCTTTGCGCGCTTTGCTCCCTTTGTTTCTTTGCGTGAAAAAAATTCTTTGCGCGCTTTGCTCCCTTTGCTTCTTTGCGTGAAAAAAATCGGATCTTTGCACCAGATCTCACTGTGCCCCAAAGAAACCGATACCTATGTTCAAGGTGCAAACATTCCGGCCTCATCAGCGGCTTGGCGACTACCTGCTTCCATGGCAGATGATCACGTGTGATTTTCCCGCAGAAGAAGTCAGATATCTGACTGTTCTCCCGCATTTTATTCAAAGCATGTGGTTCAATGCTGGCCCGGACCGTACCCTGTATGATGTGATCGGACAGGAGTATTTATCGCCCGCCGTGCTCACCGGCCCGCGCAGCAGTGTCAGCGAATGGCGCATTAGCGGCGATATGCGGCTGCTTGCAGCGCATTTCCGACCCGGCAGCTGGTCGAGGCTGTTCAACATCCCCGCAGCCTTATTTTGCGATCGTTGCTTCGATTTATCATCGCTGTTGGGTGCCGGTGTAGCCGCGCTGCTGACAAACATCCATGCCTGCGACCATCCCCGGCAGCAGGTACAGTTGCTGGAAGCCTGGCTGCTGGAGCAGCTGACAGGCACGCCGAAAAATATTTGTAACCTCGAACAGGCCATGCAGCTCATCCTTGCCGCGAATGGCAATATTACCATCCGGCAACTGGAAACACAGGTATTCCTCACCAAACGCACGCTGGAAAGAGCCTTCATCGATCAGACAGGATTGCATCTGAAGATGTTCTGCCGGTTGGTCCGCTTCAGAAAAACGATCGATTACATGGTGCGGATGCGGTATCCACAATGGAGATTGCTGGCGCATAAAGCAGGATACTGCGATCAGACACATTTCATCAACGAGTTTCGTTATTTCACGCACCGTTTACCGCATCAGTTCTCTGATTTTCTTCCGCAACACCCCTCCGATTTTGTCACTTTTATCTGATAAGTGCCTGGTGTGTTTTTTTACATTTATAGTATCTCTCTTCAGGTATTTTTAACCATATCCTGGTTGAAGCCAAACGATAACCTCAAAATTTAAAGTTATGAACCATACACCAAACGGGGGTACCAACCGCCGCGACTTCCTCGGAAAAATGCTGGCAGGCGCCACGATACTGAGTATTCCTTCTTTCGCAGGACTGGCGCAGGAAAGCAAGCATATGAGTACCAGTAATACGGATGCATGGACCAACAAGATCAAGGGCAAGCACCGGATCGTAATAGATGTTCCGCGGCCGCATGAAATTTTTCCTTTTGCCTGGGCAAAAGTTTTTCTGTTGACCAACCAGGCCACCGGTACGCCGGAAAAAGACTGTTGCGCTGTGATGATATTAAGACATGAAGCTATTCCTTACGCTATGAAAGATGAGCTGTGGGAAAAATACAAGTTCGGTCAGTTGTTTAAAGTGGATGACCCTAAAACAAAAGCACCGGCTGTCCGCAATCCTTTCTGGATGCCTAAGCCGGGGGATTTTAACGTGCCGGGCATTGGTAACGTGGACATCGGTATTAACCAGCTACAGGCCAGCGGTGTATTGTTTGCCGTGTGCAATATGGCCATCACCGTGTACAGCGCTGTCGTTGCCAAAGAAATGTCGCTCGACCCTGTGGCGGTTAAGAATGAATGGCTGGCAGGTGTTTTACCGGGTGTAGATGTAGTGCCGTCAGGCATGTGGGCTATCGGACGGGCACAGGAAAAAAACTGCGGTTACTGTTTTGCAGGATGACAAACCAACAATGGCATCTTACTTTTCTGATGGGGCTGTTCACCGCCCTGTATAGCTGCCGCCGGGCAGGCACGCTGGAGGAAAAATTATGGCAGGCACCGGATACCACCACCATTCCACACACGTCGGCAGGCGATATGGTACGGTATGGCCGGTCGTTGATAGCCCATACCGCGCAATATCTCGGGCCTCAGGGCAGCGTTGCCAAAATAAGTAACGGCATGAACTGCCAGAACTGCCACCTCGATGCCGGCACCAAGCCGTGGGGTAATAACTACGGCAGCACCGCCTCTACCTATCCCAAATTCAGGGCAAGGAGTGGCACCGTGGAATCTATCGCCAAAAAAGTAAATGATTGTTTTGTAAGAAGTCTCAATGGCGCTGCCCTCGACAGTAACAGCCGCGAATTACAGGCTATCATCGCTTATATCCGGTGGCTGGGAAAAGACCTGCCTAAAGGCTATAAAACACCCGGCAGCGGCATCCGTGATCTGCCTTACCTGCCGGTGGCCGCCGATACCGGCAAAGGCAGCATTGTTTTTCTGCAGCAGTGCCAGCGATGTCATGGCGCCAACGGTAATGGTCTGCGGCTGGCCGGCGCTTCGGAATACCAGTATCCGCCGCTGTGGGGGACTGGCAGCTATAACACCGGCGCCGGACTATACCGGCTGTCCCGATTTGCAGGGTACGTAAAATATAACATGCCGCTGGGCACCGATTATCAGCATCCGATACTCAGCGATGAAGACGCGTGGAATGTGGCCGCATATGTCAACTCACAGCCACGGCCAGTGAAAGCCTTTCCGGCCGACTGGCCCGATATCCGCACCAAACCGCCTGATCACCCCTTCGGCCCTTTCAGCGACACCTTCCCTGCCACGCAGCATAAATACGGGCCCTTTGCTCCTATTGCGCGACAGCATAAAAAATAATCCGTTTCACCTAAAACAATCTGCTATGAAAAAGCTGCTTATCATCCTCACGTTTTTACTGACCAGTATGATCTGCTTTGCACAAGCCGATTATAAAGTGATCTTCGATATCACCAGTAAAACGCCGGAAGCCCAGCAAACCCTGCTCCGTCAGCTGAACGGCATCCTGAAAGGCGCTCCCGATGCACAACTGGAAGTAGCGGTATACGGCGATGCGCTGGATATGGTATTGAAAGATAAATCCACCGTAGCACCAGCCCTGAGCGAGTTAATCAATAATCATAAAAATGTGAACTTCAAAGTATGCGGCGCCACCATGAAAAGGAACAACAAAAACGCCAGTGAACTGCTCCCTGGCGTGCAGGTAGTACCCGACGCCATTTATGAGATCATTACCAAACAACGGGAAGGATGGGGCTACATTAAAGTGGCGCATTAATTTCGTATATTCATCTATGTTATACACAACGCCGGCGCCACACGCCGGCGTTTGCATTGTGCCTATTCCGTTTTCTTCAATATAAAATCCAGCTTGTCCACAACATCCCCATCTGTTTTAAACCGTATCTTCAGCGGAAGCTGCGCCGGCTCCGCCTTCAAACCCAGCCTGTTGAGTTGTGCAGCATCCGGTTTTATCGTATAAGATCCGGGCTGCAAACCCATATAATTAAAGGTCCCATCACCCTCGGTTTCTATATTAACTACCGGCACCGTATCATTTCTGAAAACACGGAGCGTAATACGTCCCGGTCCCCTGTTGCTGTCTTCTCCTTCCAGCCGAAGCCGACCAGACACTTCAGCCACCACACTGATCGGTATTTCTACCAGCTTCATCTGGTTGGGGTCTACTGCAACGCTCAGCGCTGGTTTACGGATTTGCCAGGCGATATTATCAAAACTATTTTTCACCAACCCTATAAAATAATATTCATAGGGTTCCAGGTTGATGATACGTACCGTGGTGTCGCCCGCCTGATGTAATATCCTGCCACCGGTACAATTTACTTTGAGGCCCGGCACTTTAGGTTCTCCCGGATCACGCTGCTCATTGCCGTTCATATCCAGGAACGGCACCAGCAGTATCCCGCCTGTCCCTACACTGATGCGGTTGCTGAAACCAACAGAACGGGAAACATCGTCATAAACAAGACTACCTCTGGCAGATTCCACCAAAGTGGACATATTGGTGCCCTTCCAGGCAGAAAAACCAATCTGCGAGAAAGAAAAATCATACCGTAGGCCCAGCCCCACATTGGTGATCTCGCTCTTATAATTGTGTTCGAAGAAAGCGTTCACATAACCATGCCGGAACACATATTTACCTACTTCTCCCCGCACGGTCATCAGACTGGCGGTGTTGTATTCATATTGCACCTGCGGGGTGACGAGCAGGTTCCAGGGCGCCCGGTAGGTAACGGCGAAATTGGTATATACAAAAGCCGGCGCTGGTTTGATGAAGATAGCGTAGGTATTGATATTGAATCCTACCCGCTGGATAGCGCCAGACAACAGCCAGTCAAGCGTGGCATACTGCGTTTCCGGTAAAATGATCTGGTTGAAGGTCAGCCTGTTGAACATCGTTATCTTCCTTGTCAGAAAAGGTTTTGACAATACAATCTTTCTTTCTTCCAGATAATTGTAGATGATGGCCTGCTGCCCTTTTTTGTATTTAGTGTAATATAATTCCAGCTGCAGATTGGACGGCATTCTGTAGGTTAGTATCCCGCGGCCTCTTACGCCGTAGGTATATTCTCCGGACAATAATAAGTTAGGCGCCAGCCGGGCAGACGCCATGACAAAAGGCATCGTTTTACCCCTGGAAATGGAAGACAGATATTCCACACCTGCACCGACTGTGAGATGGCGGGTAGCGCCGTAATTGGCCTGCAGCCGGGAGAAGAAGCTGTTGTGCCCGTCCTCTACCATACCGGCACTGGCCGTATATTCAAATTCCTGTTTCGGCAGAAAGTTGAACGGAATGGAAATATTCTCTTCCCGAAAACGCTCCTCTCCCCATGGCCCGAAAAAACGTAGCCGCACGACTGAATTACCATATACCAGCGGCACCTGAAAAGTATAAAAACCGGCCACATCAGCCACCGTGTAATCTACCAGCACATTATTCACATACAGTTCTACGGTCCATCCCGGCTCTGTATAATTGCTGATGGTATAGGCGCCGAAGGAACGCCTGTAGGAAGTGGGCGTATTGGTAAGCTGAACACCCACAATAGGATCAAATATAGATGCGATGGAAGGCACGAAGATCTTACCGGCAATGATCTGTCGTAATGCTTTGTTATCATTGTTCACATAACGCCAGCGGTAGTATTGCCTGCGCTGGTCAAAGGGTCTTATCAGCGCACTGTCATGAACATAGGCCCATTGTTGCTCCGCATAGTTATTATAATTCAGGGAGACACTGGTCTCCCCTCCCAGCAACATCCCTCCCAGCGACAGGTTCAGCCAGGTATCATTTCCACCGCCTTCCGGCCGTTGCGTGGAAACAACAGACCAGTCGGCGGTGCCTATGCGGAATATAGGATGCCGCGGTCCGATGATCGTATCTGCTTTTCGTTGTCCTTTCAAAAGGCCAATGTTGCGGCGCATTAGCTCCTGCTTCATTTCCCTGATGGCCGGCAGCTCCTGTTGTGTATGCAGCCTGACGGAAAGCGACCGGAAATTAAACCGGCAATCGAGCCCGAATATGGTGCCAAAGCAGGCCGTCCGCAGATACAAAGCGCTATTGGTGACAATGATATCTTCCTTTTTAAGCGGGAAATTTTTCCCCTGATATTGCACCGCATAATTTTTAGCATCGATGAGAAAAGGTGCTTTTTCGGTGATAAAAAAACCAGTGACAGTATCCATCCCCGGCGCCACCGTGTTTCTTATCTTCAAAAAATCAAAAATATCCCTGACAGATAAATAAGCGGAATCGTTGTTAACAACGGCAGGTATCTCCTTTCCGCCAATTCCCTGTACGATCACAAATATCGACGTTTCATAAAATACCGGATCTGGCTCGCCGGGTCCGGCTGCCTTTGCAGCAAAACAGGACAACAGTCCCACCAACGTACAGATGATCAACACCCGCATCAGACCGGCCAGGTCACAATAGGTTATATGTACGCCTGCTAACTTCATTCCTGAACAAACGTGATGGTGAACACACCGCTATAAGAGCCGGAAGGGTTCGCAGCCGGAGGTCCTACGGTAAGCGTACCTCCTATCCTTACTTCATTTCGTGCCGGTGGCACTACGGTAGTTACAAATGAGCTGCCTGTACTGGCGGCACCTATATGCAGCCTCACCGTGCCGCCATTGCTGCCGGTAAGCAGTACGTCCGGCCCGTTTAAGATGGATACTACTGTTCCGGGATTGGCTACGATCTCAAAGATGGCAGGGGAAAAAGGATAACCCATGTTCGCCTGTATTACGCTGCCGGTAACTGCCCGTGAGCCATCCGGATAAACGATCACCGTACCTCCCGACAAGCCCTGAAAGAAAGCCCCGAAAATAAGTCCCTGTGCAGGGTTCACATACACGGCAATTGGTCGGGGAGGCGACTCCTGTGCCACCACCGCCTGCGCCGCCAGCAACAGCATCGGCAACAAAAAAAACGGCCTTCCGCGATGGGTCCTGCTATCTGACATAAAAGCGATTATGGGTTTCCGATAAATATCTTTTGGGACGTGACCTTACCATTTGCCAGAAATGACACGATATAAATACCATTTCCATATCGCGACCCGAGTAAATGATAACCATTGCCGGTAAATAATTTCCGGCTATATACCTGTCCTACAATATTGGTAACGCTGATAAAACACTGCTCTCCCGGCACCTTATCAAAATAGGCATACAGCGAGCCGCTCTTGTTATATACATTGAATACCGGCTCACCGGAAGAGGGCGTACTTCCCCCTTCTTTCCGGAACACGATGGAGAAGCGGCGATTATAACTGCCGGCCTCCAGATACAGGCGGTATTTATTGCCGGGCAACAGGGAAGTATATGCTCCGGTAACTGCGTCCTTCAGGTACAACGGTTGGTTATCCGGAATACGGTCACGACTCATCGTTTGAAAAGTGATCCAGCCGGTTTGCGCAATGTTAATGCCCACCGGGATCACCATGGTAGAGTCCCAGGTGTTAGGCCATGCTCCGATGGAGAGCCGTGAACTGTCTTCTGCCAGCGCATATACGTTAGGCACTGCCGGATCAGTGTTCATCAGTTTGACAGCATCCCGCTGCGTTTCAAATGCCGGGGCGGCCTCCGCATCAAAATAGATAACCAGTGGGTCACCTGGCTGCCCATTATCTGCAAAAGCGGCACTCAGCCTTAATACCGGCGTTTCCTGTGACACCCGGTGAAAGACCGGCGTCAGTGTGTTGACCCTAGCATTGTTGTTGATCGTAATACTGCCCGTCACCGGAAAAGCACCGTTTGTCACATGTACAAAGAAACCCTGCATAGATGCGATGATGTTGTTGGCAACCCCGTCGCTGGATACCCCGTTGATATAAGTACTGTAGGTACCGGTGTATTGGTCAGAAATGCCGGGATTAAAATAGTACACGGCATTGTCCACATTGGTACGCGTCCAGCCGGAGGCCGCGTTCCAGTCTATCGGAGAAGGATAAGGATTGCCTATCAGATTGAAGCCCTGCGTATAGGGCAGATGGTTATTGGAGAGCACCGGCGAGGTAACGGACTGGTTATTCACCACACCGGTCATGTCTACTGTGAATGGCGCCGAAGATGTCCCCATCTGTGCGGTATAACCCTGCATGGGCACCAGCGGGCTGGCAGCGCTGGTATAGGCTACCCAGCCGGATGAAGACCTGCTTTCGTCATAACGGTACAAAGAAGGGAAAGAGGCATTCAGGTTAATATCATCTGCCAGTTCATGGACGGTGGCCGCCTGAAAAGGTGAACTGAGGTAACGGTAGCCAAAGGCGCTGGACAAATAACGTTGTAAGGTAACGTTGCCGGTCACCTGTCCGGCGCCACTGCCGTCAATCAAAGCGGTGGCCGTTGCGGTGGAAAGTAACGTCAGCAATCCACCGGCATTGAACTGCCCGGCGGTCGGCTTCAGTATGCCGCTGATATTTAGTGTATCCGACAACGTTACACCAGCAGTATTGTTGATGGTCAGGTTTTGCAATGTCTTGTTGAAAAAAACGCCCACCGGCACCACCTGCGCGGCGTTACCATTGAATACAATGGTGCCGGTAGTAGCGATAATGGTACCGGGGCCGCTGATAACACCTCCCAGCTGAAGCGTGGCACTGGCCACGGTGACGGTGGCTCCTGTTTGTATCGTGATGTTGTTGGCATTGGCTGTTCCTGTGCCCACCAGCGGATAGTTCACCAGCCCGGAAGGAATAGTGACGTTGGTATTGCTCAGTGGCACAATGGCGGTCGACCAGTTGCCACCGGTAAACCAGTTGGTGCTCAACGCTCCTGTCCAGACAGTGCCCAGTGAAAGCTCTCCTGTTATCAGATCACCCATAGCAGTGAGCCCGGTAACCTGAATGGAGGTAGCCGAAGGAGTACTGACTGCCGGCAGCGACCAGCTGGTACCATCATACCGGGCCACTTTAAAGTTAGCGGTATTGGCACCTGCATCTACGTCGGCGGCCGCCCAGTTGAGCGTAATATTTACAGTCGTGAACACCGTACCGCTGTTAACAAGCGACCAATAACGGTTCACCCCTTTCGCAGTATCGATACCGGAGGTGGCTATATTGGGATGATTGCCCGGAGTAGTCACCCCTACTACATTGCCGGCCGTACTCACGCTGGCAAACAAAGTTGTCGCCGGTGAATAAACGAGGCTGTCTCCTATTTCAAACGTCCGCGATACCGATGAACCGGCAGCTACGTTCTTTTGCAAACGGCCATATACCCAGCCTGTATTTTGACCGGCGCCTGTCACGGTCCCTCCGGCAGGCATGATCAGGGTGTTGCTACCGGTTTTGATATTTTTTGCGGTAAACGTCAGCTTTCCACTAACGGTGACATTGGTTTGTAATACCACCTGTCCCGATAGTTTATTAACCTGCATATTATTAAAGGCCCCTGTAGACGTTACCTGTTGATTGGCCCATCCGGCAAAATAGATAGTGGAGCCGGTATTGGTAAATGCACCACTGGTCATCGTCCAGTTTCCTAACAGTGTATCGGTATAACTGCCAGGGACAAACGTGCCGTTGCTCAGGGAGAAATCATTCAGGATGGTTAACGGCGCCGATGCAGTTTTGGTGCCGGCGGTGGAAATGACCAAATTGCCATATGGTGTGGCAGCGGAAACGGCTTGTGTGGTACCACCGTATTCCACAAAACTTAGAGTGTCCAGTGAATAAGTATCAAAAGCGGGCAGGCTGTTGACACCTCGTACAATCAGTCGGGCGCTGTTGTTAATAGTCAGCGCACCTCCGTTAACGGCATCTTCCGTAATGGTGGAATCTTTGGTATCCAGCACGCCCGAAAGGATGTCCAGCACCGTCATCAGAGAAAGAGACCGGCCCAACGAGACCACGGCGTTGTTCGATTTTTGTACTTCCAGCGTAGCCAGATTAAAAGGATTGACAGTCCCCCCGATAACAGAAGCACTGGCGCCTGTCATCACCGGTGTGCCAACAGAAGCATCCAGCGTGTCGTTCAGGGTGAGGTTGCTCATCACATTGAAGTTGGAATTGGCCGTTGTATTGCCGTTGATGACCAGGTTGTAAAAAGAAGTGCTGTCGCTACCCGTCAGGTCAGCACCAGCGCCTGTCATGGTAAAAGTAGATGTGCCACCATGCAGCGTGCCATTACTCTCGATATCGCCCCCAATGGTATAACTATTACCACCAGCATTTAATACTGCGTTCCCATTGATATACAGGTCTCCGCCAACGGTCCACCCCGCGCCGGGAGTAACACCTACTGTATTGGCGATGGTGACCGCATTCAGGCTGGTAGGCGTACCTGTTACCGTCATTGCCGCAGTACCGCCAAATATCACGGTACCGGTACTGGTGAAGTTGGTACCGGTCAACTGAATATTCTGTGCTGCTGATGGGTTAAAGTTCAGTATGCCACTGCTGGTGACAGTACCGTTGTTGGTGAAACTGCCGCTGATGGTATGCGTGGAAACACCTCCATTGAAAGTCGCGCCACTGCTGATATTAAATGCTACCAGTACAATCCAGCCCACACTTGCGGTCACTCCTGCAGTGTTGTTGATGTTCAGTGTTGCGTAAGTGGGGGAACTGGTGGAGTTTAATATCGGCGCCACGCTGCCGTTAAAATTGATCACCCCGCTGGAATTGGATACTACAGCGTTTACAAAGCGTATTGTTTGCACAACGGTACCGGAGAAGGTAGTGACACCATTACTGATCAGCGACCCGTTGTTGATCAAATCACCGTTAACGGTGGCGGACCCGCTACCGCCGTTATACGAGGCACCGGTAAGGATTTGAAGCAGCCCGTTGTAGACAATATTGCTACCGGCCACACTGTAACTTCCATATACGGTCACCCTGTTGAAAGTGGTATTGCCGGTGATGGTTTTTCCGCTGCCATTCAGCGTCACCGTTCCGCTACCGCCGTTGAAAGTACCGGCATTGTTCCAGTTGCCGTACAGACTAGTAGTATAGGTACCTGCGCTCAGGGTAGCGCCTGCGCCGATCTGCAGATCGCTATTGACAGTAATGTTGGCCGCCAGGCTTTTAGTACCGCTGCCTGCCAATGTCAGATAACCATAAGCGATGCCGCCCGTCACCGTTTGTGCGGTACCGTTATACACCACGGTACTGCTGTTACCCAGCTGGTATTGTGTGTAACCGGATGGGAAGTTAGCGGCGCCGCCTACATTCAGGGTAGCCCCATTGGCCAGTGTAAAAATGCCACCGGGTGCATTGCGGTTAATGTTATACGTAGAAAGAGAAAGCGTACCGGCATTAACAGTCAGGTTACCGCTGACAATTACATTACCGGTAAGCGTGGCTGCATTACCGGCTTTATTAACGATGAGGTTATTAAAAGTGGTGGCTGAGATGTTCTGGTTATTGCCGCCGGTAAGGGTGACGGTACCGGAGCCGGGTGTAAATACTCCGCTCGTATTCCAGTTGCCCCCTACGGTCAGCGAAGACGAGCCTCCTTTGGCGGTAGCCCCGGTGTTGATGTTAAAATCACCGTTGATGGTGGTAGCCGCATTGATACTAAGATCACCGCTATTGACAGTCACATTTCCATTAGCAGTAGTAGTACTGCCGATCAGCGCGCTGCCGCCGGTTTTGGTGATGTTCAGCTGATTATAGGTAAGACCGGCCACAGTCTGATTGCTGCTGCCATTGTAAGTCACGGTGCCGGACCCTGCGTTGAAAGCGCCGTTGGTGTAGTTAAAGTTGCCGCCGATAGTCAGTCCACCGGTACCCGAACAGGTGATCGCGGCATTGCCGGATTGCGTTAATGCTCCGCCTACGGTAACGTTGCCATTACCGATATTGAGTTGTATGTTATGTCCTGTCGTGCCGTCACTCAACGAAAGGTTGCCGTTTACCGTCAGGTTTTGATTATTAACATTGATAGTATGTGTAACGTTAGCCGACCATATACCGGTTATATTTCCCTGTGTAGTCAGGGAGCCTCCTGCTGCCAGGGTAACGGTGGCGGCCTGGACGCTGCCAAAAGAGATGCCGGCAACGGTCACACTATTGCTGATAGTTGGTTGGTTCGTAAAAGCGATCGTTCCTATTTCCACCACATCCCCTGTTCCCGGAGGACGGGAAGGAGATCCCTGCGCCACCGTCCAGTTAGCGGCGGTATTCCAGTCGCTGCTGACCGACCCATTCCATCTTACTACATTGGAAGTAGCGGCCAGGGTATATCTGCCGGTAAAACTGGCTGACAGTAACGTGGCTTGCTCTACGTAATTGTTGGTGGTGCTGCTGGCCGTGTTGCCATATATAGCCCAGCCGGAACCGGTGTTCCGCCAGATGCTCAGATTGGATTCATTGTTGCCGTTCAGCTCTGCATCTTCATAATGAAAACGCAATGTTGTGGCCGCCAATGTGATTCCTGAAGAAGTAATATTATACTCGCGGTTAACGGCGGTACCGGAGGGGAAATCGGCCACTACCTGTGGGTTAACGGATACTGTAATAGAGCCGGTCAGCGTCACACCGGTGAGGGTGATGGTATTGTAGGGACCTTCAAAGGCATAAGCCACTCCCAGCGAGAATGCATGGGAGTGCTGGATATTACCCAGTATGATCCCATTACCGCTTCTGTTACCGGTGATGGTCACTGTATTGCTGCCGGTAAGCATGGTACCGCTGGTCATGGTCAATGTTTGCACCGAAACATTGTTTTGCAATGTCACCTGGTTGGTACCCGCAGTTTTATTAAGCACCAGCGTATTAAAGGTACTGGCCCCTGTAAGGGTGGTATTACTGCCCCCTCCCAGGGTGACAGTACCGGTAGCAGCAGTAAAGGTGCCGCTGTTGATCCAGTTGCCCAGGATAGTCAGTGATTGTGAAGTGCCTCCGTTGAAAGTAGTTCCTGTGGTGATGGTAAAATCATTATTCACGGTCACCGTACCACCCAATGTTTTAGTATTGGCATTGCTCACGGTAAGATTATAAAACGTGCCGGCAGGAATAGTTTGTGTACCTGCCCCGTTGAAGTTCACCGTATTCGGCACCGTTGTGGTAACGTTCAGCGTGCCGGCCGTAATGGTATATGTACCGGCTATTCCCAGCACGGCATTGGCCGATAGCTGCAGCGAAGTGCCATTCAGCGTTACGTTGTACAGATTGGCGGAGCCATTGAGGAAGCTGCTGCCGGCAAAGGTAGCCGTACCTGCACTGGCTGTAAAAGCACCTTGTATATCGAGTGTGTTATTCAAAGAAAAACTGGTGGAAGACGTCACGGAGCCGGCCACGGAAAGCGTACCAAAGGTGATGGTGCCGCTGCCCGAAAATGTTTTGTTGGCGCCGCTCATGATCACTGTTCCGCCGGTACCATTGAAACTCCCGTTGACAGTAAGGTTGCCGGTGAGCGTAACACCGGAAGCAGCAGTCACAGCACCGGAGACAATCAGGTTTTCCAGCGAGATACCTGTACCGCTGATAGTTTTACTGCTGCCGCTCATGGTGATGGTGCCGCCCGTGAGATGGGTAAAAGTACCCGGAGGCGATGTGGCCAGGTTTCCGGTAATGGTAATAGCAGTACCTGCAGCAGCGGTGATATTTGTGGCAGCAGCAGTAAGGTTGTTAAAATTCTGCGTGCCTGAGCCGCTGATACTACTGCCTGCCCCCGTCATTGTCACCGTTCCGGTGTTGCCATTAAAGGTGCCGTTAGTAGTCCAGTTACCGGCAGCGGTAATGTTATAACTACCACCATTAAACGTAGTAGAGGCGCCTATCACCACATTACCGCTCACGGTCATATCTGCCCCGGCGGTATAGGTAACGGAAGTGCCGCTTCCTATGGTGGACGTCAGGTTGCCAGCCACGGTAAATGGCGTGGCTGGCAATGTTTTCACAGCGGCACCACTACCGGACGACAAGGTCAGGTTACCATACGTTTGCTGCCCGACCACCTGACTGGTCCCGTAATATTCCACCGTGCTGGTCAGACTGAGCGATACCGTGCTGTAGTTGAGCGGAAAGGTATTGGTACCGCCAATCCTCAACGTGGCATTGTTGGCTACCGTAAGCGCCCCTCCGGTGATGGTAGTGCCCCTGTTGGCCGTATAAGAAGAAAGGTCCAGCGTGCCGGATAAGACAACGATATTACCGGCAGTAGCCGTAGTGGCGTTGAGGCTATTGAGATTGCCCGCAGGCGTTTTGATGGTGCTGCCACTTACACGGAGTGTTCCGTATGTCAAATTGTTTCTGATAGTCTGATTCACCAGTGTGCCGCTGTATTCTACAATGCTGCCCTGCGTTAAACTAACCGTACCGGTAATTGCATAGTTACCGGCCATAGTGGCCGCATTCACGCGGAGCACGCCACCATCTGTTACGGAGAGGGTGCCCGCTCCTGAGACGACCGGCGGGGTGGCCACGTCAGCGGGAATAAATGTGCCATTTACGCTGAAGGCAAGAGACACGTTCATGTTCACATTCTGCGTTGTGACGCTGCCCACGCCAATGGTAAGCCGCCGGAAGGTAGTGGTAGCACTCCCTCCGATAGCCTGTGTGGTACCGGCCATAATGACCTTGGCATTGGTACTGGTAGTGCTGTAGGTGCCCGCATTGGTCCAGTTGCCCTGCACCGTCAGCGTAACACCGCCTTGCGAAATAGTACTTCCCGTGCTAATCGACAGGTTTCTGGCTACCGTGAGATTTTTACTGATGGTGAGATATACCGTTTGCCCGGCACCCACTGTCAGCGACCGACAGGCGGAACTTGTATTGACAGTAGGATAAAAAAGTCCGACAAAACTGGCATCGCCGAGCACCGCATCCACATTGCTGTTAGGCACGCCTGCTGTCCAGTTCAAACTGTTGGACCAAGAGCTGCTGAACAATCCTGTCCAGCTGGTTTGCCCAAACAACAGACACGGCAGCAACAACCAGCCGGCCAGCATCCCCCATCCGAAACACCGGGACTTAACGCCCGGCGTATGTTTCCTGCCGTACCATAGCTGTATGATTAAATGTACCATCACCTCATAAAAGATTACTGGGTTGATTGTTCCGGTCTGCAATGGCTTTCCGGCTTTGCCGGCGATATCGGGGCCTTATCTTAATGGTAGTTCTGCTGCTGCCAGTTGTGAAGTCTTTGATTGAGCACTAACGGAGTATGTTACACGAAGTTTTCCTGTGTGGAAATTTGTCCCGGGCGCATTATTCAGTGGAAGATGCAAATACCGTTGTTGATTGGGGGTATATACAGCAAGCCCATTGGCCGTTGCTACCTGTATCTTTTTTCCCTGCGGTGAAATATAATCTACCGTCACATCGCCGTAAACGGATGCATTGCCTGTCCGGTTGAAAAGCATGGTCAACCGCGGGCCTTTTTCCATGTCCAGCGAAAGATCTGACAGTTGTACACTTGCCGTGGTATTGCCTGCCCGCACGATCACCGGTATGGTGATGCCAAATACCGGTGTAAGTTTCACATTAATATCACTGTGACCTGCATTATCAGGATTGTCCGCCGGGCCTTCATCCGGCACCGCTCTGAAATAGAGATGCGACCGGTATTCTCCCGGGGCAAGTTGCGCCACACCAGTCAACTGTAGTTTTACCACCTGCGCTTCATTCGGGCCCAGTACCACGCTACGGGGGAAAAACCGGAGATATTTGCTGGCGAACAACTGACCTGAATCCGGTTCAGTGATCTGCTCAAATGTTCCGTTTTTATTCATTCTGATTTCCAAAAAGGAGATTACATACCTGGCGGTATCCTTTCCCGCATTGGCAAGATTGAGTTCCACCGAACGTTGTGCTCCTTCAAAAACGGCTCTCACGGGAGTTATCAACAGATTCCCCTGGGCAACTACAGGTTTGTGAAACAACAAGGCAACTGAAAAAATAAAAGTAAAAAAAGCGATAGACCTGGATTTTGGTTGTGCCGGCAACAACTCCATAATTTGTTGATTTTTTTCCACTGAGATAAACGACGATTATGTACATATCTACACACCCACAGCCAGTACAATTGGCTGCTTGCAGGTGTCGCATATTCTTTTGAGACACCTGTTCAATACCATATCATGGCTGAATTAATTATAATTAACCGTTACATCGAAAGGAGTACCGGACACATACGTGCCTGCAGGTTGCGCTGCGCTCACATTTAGTGTAGCCCCTACCGTAAGGGTTTGTGTACCGGATGACAACTGTCCCACGCCGGAAGGGTTACTGACGAAATTGGTTACCGTCATGGTGTTGGAGCCGCTGGTAATAGTGAGCGCTGTGGAAGGCAGTGTAATACTGTAAGTGTAATTGCCGGTCCCTGTTACGGTGAAAGACGCAGCAGTAACTGTTCCGGTAGCCGTGCTGGGTAATGTGGCGCCTCCTGTTACTGTGCGCACGCCGGCCGGGGAAAGCACTACGGTTCCTCCGGCAGTAGACTGTACGGCCACATTACCAAAGTTCATGTCCACGTCCTTCGTAATGCTGATAGGCGTTACAATAGTGGCGGTTGCAGTTGCGGAAGCAGTTTCCTGCGCATAGACATTTGCGGTAGAAAAAGCGGAGGCCAGCAATAACGCTGCCATAAGGTTTGGTGTTTTCATACGATCTTGTTGAGGGGACAAAGATTATGGTTATCAAAAATAAAATGTTCGCTGGTTACTGCCCACGCCTTATTCCAGGCTGCACGAGGTGCTAAATAGTATCCGGTCTTAACGTTCGCATATCGTTGTTATGAAGATAAAAAAAAACAACAACTATTCCAATTTACGTTTTTTTTCTATCAACTTTCAAGCCATGATCCATCAAATGTTCCGGTTTGTATGCTATAACTATTACGTATCTACGTTCTGGAATATCGTCTATAAATGATAGCAAACTCCACACTAAAAAACATGATCCTTATCCTGTATGCCGTTGCGCCACACCGCGATTTCATATGTCCGTTACGGTTATATCTTTCAAAGAGAGAAAATAAAAAACGCCGGTATTTTCTTACCGGCGTTTTTCTTCGCTATCAAAGATGATTACCGCTTGACAAGGCGTATCAGCCAGATCAATATAATGGAGCCTATCAGCGCTACGATCAACGAACCGATCAGGCCATTGCCCATATGCAGCCCCAGTTTACCGAAAATCCAGCCTCCCAGCCAGCCGCCAATGATTCCCACAATAATATCTACAATAATCCCAAACCCGTCACCACGCATAATTTTACCGGCCAGCCAGCCAGCGATGCCTCCGATAATAATAGTCCAGATCATAATGATGAGTTTTAATGTACTCATCAATTTACAGCAAAATTTTCATGTTTATTTGTTATTTTTTGTTAATACATACTACAGAGTAGATCTTTACAGATAATAAATAATTAATTTGTAATAATTTATCCTGCGAAATGACTATTTTTCGGGGACTTCGTAAAAACCGGTAGTCTATGACAGGCCCGCAATATCCGAGAATGTATTTGTACCGGCGGCTGGTCCAGGCCAAACTTTTTATTGACCGGCACTATGCTGAGGCTATAGACCTCGACTGTATCGCCGACGAAGCCTATTTCTCCAAATTCCATTTCATCAAGCAGTTTAAAGCGATTTATCACCAGACGCCCCACCAGTACCTCAAAACAGTGAGAATAGAAAAAGCGCGGCAGCTGCTACAGGAAGGCACCCCCGTTTCAGATACCTGTTATGCCGTCGGCTTTGAAAGTATCAGCTCTTTCAGCCATCTCTTCAAACGCGCCACCGGCATGGCACCCTCCGCTTATCTTCAGCAACACCAGGCACTCAAAGCACAGGTAGCCGCCACTCCGCTGGCATATATACCCGGCTGCTTCGCCGAAAAATACGGATGGCTCCCAAAACAGCAATTTTGAACAAATGAAATAGCGGAGCATCATCGTCCTTTGTAACAGAAAACTAAAGATATCCCGATGATCACACAAGTAACACACATGACGGTTTACGTGCTGGACCAAAACCGTGCGCTGGATTTTTACACCAATAAACTCGGCTTCCGCGTGGTCACCGATGTGCCCATGGGCAAAGATGTCCGCTGGCTCACCGTTTCCCCGCCACAGCAACCAGGCCTCGAAATCGTGCTCTCCCCCGTTTCCACCGCGATGTTCAAACAGGAAACCGTGGATGCTATGACAGACCTTGTCAGCAAAGGCACCTTCGGCGTAGCCGTACTCACCTGCGACGATATCTACGCTACCTACGAGGAAATGACCGCCAAAGGCGTGGAATTCACCAAAGCACCCAAAAAAGAATTCTATGGCACCGAGGCTATTTTCAAAGACGATTCCGGTAACTGGTTTTCCCTGGCTCAACTCACCTGAATATGAAAACACTCCTTGACCCCGTAGTACGGGAAGAAATCATCCGGCGTATCAACGCCCTTCCACCCGATGCCAGCCCCGAATGGGGCCACATGACCCTTTACCAGATGCTCAAACACTGCCGCCTCTGGGAAGAAATGGCACTGGGCCACAAAACCTACAAGCGCAAACTGATAAGTTTCCTTTTCGGTAAAACGATACTGAAACAAATACTCAAAGACGAGAAACCGATGATGCGTGGCGCATCTACCGTTGCGGCCATGAAAATCACAGGGCCGGACGGCGATATCTCCGAAGAAAAAACAAAATGGATAACACTGCTACAGTCTTATGCGCAGGCAGCTGTTCAGTCAGTAAACCATCCTTTCTTCGGCAAAATGACCCGTGACCAGATGGGGCAGCTGGCATATAAACATATTGATCATCATTTGAGGCAGTTCAGGGGGTGATTTAAATCATCCCCATTTTCTCCTGCTCCTCTTCAATGATCCTGGCAAGTTCTGTCTCACTTGGCAGATTAATCATGTATTTTGAAACAAATACTTGTTGAGATAAACCCGCCGTCGCATACCTGACAAGATTCTCGTTTTTACTGGCACATAAAACAATACCTACAGGCGGATTATCGCCCTCACTCATTTCATGCTCTCTGAAAAAGTTTAGATATACATTCATTTGCCCGGCATCGGCATGCGTAAACTCACCTATTTTCAAGTCTAACAATACATGGCATTTCAATACCCTGTGATAAAAAACCAGATCAATACGATAATGAGTATTATCAAAAGTTATACGTCGCTGTCGGGCCTCAAAACAGAATCCTCGTCCCAATTCCAATAGAAATGTCTGGAGGTGGTTAATAATCGCTTCTTCCAAATCAGTTTCCGAGTATGCGTTTTTCTCTTCCAATCCCAGAAACTCCAGCATATAGGGATCTCTAAAAACATGCTCAGGCTTTAACACTTGTTCCCGTATCTGCCCTTTCATAACAAACTCTTTATCCAGGCTTAATCCTGTTCGTTCATACAGCAAGCTGTTTATAGCCCGCTGTAGCTCACGCACGCTCCAATTGTTTTTTATGGCCTCCTGCTCATAAAAACAGCGTTTCAATGGCATGTCGAGCTTTAGTAACTCTATAAAGTGAGAAAAACTCAGTTGTGTAATCAGGGAATCTACTTCAACAGCAGTATTTGCGCTCCCGGAAGATTTTGCGGACAGTGTCCGCAAAATTCCAATCCGTTGTAAATCAGCATAATAATAACCAAAGACGGTTCCTTGAAAAAAATGCGGATAGGCTTTATAAAAGTCCTTGCAGAGATACAAATGACGTTCTCTGATTGACAAAACACCTGTCTCATTTAGCCTTAAAATGATGTTTTTGTATAACCCACGACCATACCCTGCACGATCTTCGCCCTTTTGCTCATATTCAACAATATAAAATCCTATGATTAGATTACGTAAAGTCAACGCAGTATTTACCTGCTTTTGAATATGACTTAAAAAATATTGATTGGTTTCCCGAATGTCATAAACCAGTTTTTCAATATTGAGCGTTGTTTCCATACTTACTTATCAGGAATATAGTACACAGATTTTATGCTAACGTATCAGATAAATATATAGCACCCTAAGCCTCACACACGTGGAAGCCGACGACAGTATTGGGGTTCAACATCGTATATGACTATTGATTATTGGGGTCAACCTTTTTTCTTAGGAACAACTCAGCAAAAACTCCCTCCAGTTCAGTATATGGCTCTCTAAAATTACCATCCCAGTCAAGGATACCTGCGCCCACAAACGAACGCAACGCTTCCTCCGGTGTAACATCTTCCCTGAGCTGCTCTTCTGCCAATTCCATTAGTGCATTAAATTCTGCATCACTCATTGTAAAATGGTTGCATAAGCAAATATATCCCTTCACTTTTTACTTTTCAAATTTAGTAAGCACACCTTACTAAAAAAACACACCAAATACAATTCGATAAAACACCACAGGCCAGACACAAGAAAAACAGCCACAGATCTTACATACAAAACATTCCCTCTCACGCTGTCCGTAAAATTTTGATTTATTACAAATCAATATGATAAAAATAAAATACTACAAAAAATTCAATCATCACACCCGGCTAAAACTGCAACCTGAAACTTCCGAACACACCAAAATCCGCGTTATGTTTCGTCGACGACGGCTGCGGATAAAATCGCCATACAGCATCCACCCGGAAGAAGCGGAAAATATTATCAAAGCCGGTGCCCACCTCCGTATAGATGTTACCGTTAAGAGACCGCATACCATAACGGCTATATTCCATCTGGTTATATACACGGTTCCTATGTGATAAATCACCAATCACTGACTTCACATTCCAGAACTGACGCACGCCCGTTCTGCGCATGAAAGGCAACAGGTTCAGCAGCTTACCATTGAAATTGTGTTCTATATTGACACCTGCATAACGGTCGCTGAAGAACTCATATTTGTTCATCAGGCTGAAAGCTTCTTTGTTATAATAGTAGGTCTCATTGCCCGGATGTACCTGCAGCAACATAAAAGGCAGCTTGTCCGCAAAGATCTGCCCGGCATATACCATGTAGTTGATACGCCCCCAGCCGGTCAGATTAAACTGCTGCCGCACACTCATACTCACCTTATGATACTGGTATTTGCTGTCCAGCACTCCTGATGGCGCCAGGGAATAAGCGATTTCGGTGACCGGCAGATTGCTCCGCACCCGCCTTGTTTTACGGAAAGTACGCACTTCCTTCTCTCCGGGCGCATAGCGGAATTTCAGCTGAAATTCTGTATTAACGACCTTTTCATGCTCTCCCGACAGGAAGATCTTATGCGGCGGCAACGGTTCAAATGTGGTATAGCAGGTACGGGAAACAGTACCCTGTAAGGAGAACTCCTGTGGAAACTGTTTGATGGCGGATACCCGCATATCCGCCTCGCGGATAAACTTCTGCGGGATACCACGGCGCCGCACCAGCTGGCCGAAGATATTGTCTAACGACACTTCCTCGCCGTTAAATCCACGTTGATTATTATCCAGATCATCTTTATAAGAAGCAAAAACCTGCCATCCGTTATCTTTAGGCCAGGTATAGGACACGGCCATCTTACCTTTCAGCGACTCGTCTTTCATACCATAGGCAAGGTAACCATTCAATCGCCAGTTACGGCTGAACTCAGCGGTAGTACCCAGATCAAACCGCACCCGCGGCCCTTCTACCCGGTTGCGGCTCACCCATTTGTACCATGGCCCGATCTCCACCTTGCCCAGTTTGATATGCCCATCTACCAAAAAAGTAATGGTATTACTCAACCGCCGGAAGGAAGGCAGCGATTTCAGTGTATCCACTAACGTTATAGCATGTTTCTCGTTGCGCGTCAGTGTCTCCGGCCGATGCTGCTCCATATATGCTTTACCGCCTGTCGTCGCGCTGTCCGGAATCACCACTTCTTCATTTCTGCGGTTGGTATTAAGCTTAGCGGTAATAAAATCCTGATTGGTCGTAATATGACTGTACAAGGTTGTTTTACGGCCGATGAAGGTAGTCCTGGATTTTCCCAAAGGGGCCAGTTCCACCACAAAACGATCTTTCGTGACCACCCACTCTTTTTCCCGTTGTTGTGTGAACTCCTGAATGATGTCCAGCCGTTTTACGAAGTTGATATTCACGGCGCCCACCACCGACAAACTGATTTTCTGTATGGCCCAGGTGGAGGCCTGTATCCAGCAATCGCCGGCAAACAGGTTTTCACCTTCCTGCTTTGGCGTAAAAGCAAGATGGTAGAATTGTTCTCCGTGTTGGGTAACCGTATCGAGCCCCTTGTAGTTGTAGTAGCGGTCACCTATGCTGCTGAGCGGACTGATAAACTCACGTCCGAAAACCAACATGGAGTTGTGATAAGTATTGATTTTTTGATTGATGCCGCCCATATATTCCATCACAGACTCATTTTTGATGCCACTGCTATTCACGGCACGGATCTCTTCCCGCACTCTGGACGGGCTGCCGGACACATAATAATCCGATACTGACTCACTCAGGAATACCGGTAGAAAAGGTGTTTGCTCGGAAGTAGAATCTATCCGCCGGGTAACAAACGAATATGGTTTCATGAGACGTGATTTCTCCCAGCGTTGTTTGTTGATATTAGAGACATCGATCTCCAGTTTGTTATATAGTTCGGCATAATAACTATCATAATGACCGGGCGCATTGGCTCCTTTATGCGCCACTATCTGCCGCCACCATACCAGCCCTTTGTCCATCTTTGCTTTCACCTCCACCCCCAGTTTCATGGTGGCCTCCAGCTGCACCAGCAATGAGGACACCTCAGTAGCCGCCAGTGGAACCATTTTCTGATCATATCCCACATAACGCACTACCAGCGTATCTTCCCGACGGGAACTTCTGGCCAGTTTAAAATAACCGGCACTGTCCGTCATCACGCCGTAGCCGGCGGCTTTCCAATATACAGTAGCGAATGGTAACGGCTCTTCAGTAAATTTGTTCACCACCCTCCCGCTTGTCGTAGCGGAATGCTGAGCCCAAACCTGGTTTGCAGACAATAGCAAACAAAATAACACCACCCATCCCTTCAAAGTACAGACTAAGGTTTGCAGCATCAATTAACAGTTGTAGTACTAATAAGACGGAAAATTTCGTGCCACCCCCCATTGCTCCAACAGAATTATTGAAAAGGAAGTACCCGTCATTGAAAATCTTCCTATAACTGTTTAATTGATTTTTCCCGCAACCGCTTTATAACCACCTTTAGTACACAAAAAAACAAATATGAAACCGCTTTTATTCTTAATCATGATAATAGGTTTGATACCCTGTTTAGCCCACGGTCAAACCGGTAGCTCCTGTCTCTCCCCTCACCTGGCCAAAGGCGACACGCTGACAAATATTTACTCCCGGACGATCGCCATGACCGGCGAGGGTTTTGCTCCGCTCGTATTCCGCATCAGCGGTAGCAGCTTCTATCAGGTGACCGACAACCATCCGCTCCGACCGGCCTTTGTGGAAACTGATCGGTACGACGGGCGCCCGGAAAACCGCTCCGCTACCGTCATCGGCCTGGATGGTAATAATATCTGGCAGGATAAACCTTATGCCAATACCAGCGCCAGCGGACTGATGTACAATACACTGATCTGGGGGCCGGCGCCGGCACAATTGCATGAGGGCGACACCTGGCAACACACCATCGGCGTCCCCTGGGAGCTGGGGGGCCCTGGCACACAAACAATCACGGTCGTCGCATTAGATAAGGAGCATCAAACTGTGACGCTGAAAAGAGAAGGCTTTAGCGAAGGGTTTTATGACAATGACGCCAAACAAATGGAGATCGCCACCACAGAGGGGAAAAAACTACGCGTGGAGGTAAAACCGGGCACCTCCCACTGGACAGGCTACACCACCTTCCGCCAGGGTATCGTTATCAGCGACGCCTTGCTGGTGACAAGGCCGGTATTGCTCACTTCCGGAGAACAACATTTCAGCGGACAACAACGACAGTATATTTTGCTCAACGCCATGCCACATCTGCCATGATAATGCACTGACGCCGGACATCAGGCCGGCACTGATTATGCACTTTTATGCTCCGGGAGCTCTTCCTGTTGCTGATCAGGAAGCTTCCGGGCATATATCCAGCCTATCACCAAACCCGCTGTCAATCCGCCGATATCTGCTACGGAATCACCAGCACTTTTGAATCCCAATATCAGGAAGAGGACCAACAACCCGGCTACGGCCATCACATACAGCAGGACCACACCCAGGTCCTGTGAGAATTTTCTCCTGAGAATAAACATCAACATCACGCCCCATATGCCCAGAATAGCGCCAGACGCGCCAAAGCTCAGACGGTCAGGATATACGATGATACTCAGTAAACTGCCGGCCATACCACTCAGCAACCAGGCAAACAGGAAACGTTTTCCGCGAATCACCGGCTCCAGTATGTAACCGGCCAGATACAGGATAGCCGTATACAAACCCAGTAATGGCGCAATGTTCAGGAACAAACTGGTCAACAGGCGCCACCACTGCCCACGGACCAGCAGCGGGCGGGAGACCGCTCCCCAAAACGTCAGTTCATCGGCCCCCGGACGGCTCAGTCCCGCGATCAGCAATGAAGATCCGATACACCAGCAAAGTATCACGGTGACAGGATTCCAGCGCCGCCTCAGCGAAATAACGGGCTTACCTTCCGGCTGTTTCAGCGGCGTTTTCAAACACACCATCAACCATACAGCCGGAAAAAGCAACAGGGTGCCGAGCAACCACCACAACGAGCTGCCCGTTCTTGCGCTAAACGGCCGTGTCATCGGCAACAGGAGTATATCGGTGTTATTATTATACCTGTTGTTCTGATAAACCGCCCGCAGAAAATTAGCGCGTTCGCAGGTATGTCCCTGCCGCTCCAGATAAGAACAGTCATATACCGTTCTCTCCTGAAACAACTGCCAGCTATGCCGGAAGAAGTCATCACAACGCGTGCTTTTCTCCTCATCAGATAACTTGTTACTCATAGAGGTCCGGTATTTAGCGCCATACCACGCCAGGCATTTACCGACAGCCGTATCACTGGCAGTATTAAATACCGGCGCTGTCACATACATACTAAAAACAAAAAGATTGCTATGTTTCCCTTCTATGGAAACCTGCGTCCATACAGAAGCATACTCCTTACCAACATACCATTGCTTTACCTGATAAGCTTCGGCTGACCGTTGGCTGATCTCTGCCATAGTTTGCAGCTGCACCAACGTCTTCCGCTCATTTCGTATATAGTATTGCGTTAGTATCGCCGGCAGCGCCAGCCCCATGTATACTATCAGGTAGTATAAAAAGTCGGATTTGTCGTGCCAGATATCCAGCAAGGCAATACGTGGCCACACCCAGTACCAGGCCGGCACAAAGGCTAATATCAAAGGGAGCGTTTTATCCAGTATATCTTCTTCCACCGGGAAAATGGCCAGATGTGTGAACAGCCACCAGTTCAACAAACTATACACGGCTGTAAACAGCAACAATGCAACCATAAAAGGGAGGAAGAAAGTCTTTATCCGCGCAACAACATTGTTTTGCATAGGGCATCCGTACTTTCAGTAAAGATAAAACATCTCCGCGCTGAAAACAGTCAGGTCGCCGGCTGAAGCCCATGACCTGACCATCATGCTTTACGGTGTCACCGTGATGCCTTTAGAGCCGTAAATCATTCCAAAACCATCTTCGGTAGTACCTGCCAGCATCAGCGTAAAAGAGCCGGTGCTGCCAAAATTAGCCCCCGTTAATGAGATGAGCGCTTTCCCATCTACGATCAGGCTCACATCGTACCGTGCCACCACCGTACCGTTGTGCGTAATCACCCAACTGGCATCCGAAGCCGGCGGCTGGCCAAACAGGTTAACGGAGTAGTCATACACGCCGGAAGACAGACTAATGGTATTAGAACCGGTCATGTTGATAAAAGCTTTTCCGGCGGCTACCGGCAAAGGAGATGGCCCATAATGGCTGGCCCGGGAAGTGGCGGCGCTGAGGGACAATACAATAGCGGCGCAGGCAATGAGGGATTTTTTCATGGAGTCGATATTTTGGATTAACGAAAATTGGTTGTATCCAAATATAACGCAAATAGTGGCAGCAAAGAAGCGCAAAAAAAGGCTGGATAAGGATATCCAGCCTTTGTATATTTTATGATAAAGCAGTGGCAGGTTGCGGGCAACAGGCATAGTCCGTATAGCCTTTGGCGGTACCTCCGAAGAAAGTAGAGGGATCTGGTGTGTTCAGTGGCAGATCGTGTTGCAGGCGGTAGGGCAGATCGGGGTTAGCGATAAAAGGACGGCCAAATCCCACCATGTCGGCCCAGCCTTTCTGCAGCGCTTCTTCTGCTCTGGCCTTGTTGTATTTACCGGAATAGATCAGGGTGCCTTTAAAGGCTTCCCGGTAAGCCTCCTTGAAGTCGGGAGACATCACAGGAGCATCCTCCCAGTCGGCTTCCGCAATGTGGATATACGCCACCCCGATCTCGTTGAGCAGCCGGGCAGCAGCGATGTACGTTTCTTCCGGATGATCATCTTTTGCGCCCATGAGGGTAGTGAGCGGCGCCTGACGCACGCCCACCCTGTCTTTTCCGATGACCGCAACAACGGCCGTTGTCACCTCTTTCAGGAAACGCAAACGGTTTTCAAGGTTACCACCATATATATCTGTACGATGGTTGGTTTGTGAGTCGAGGAACTGTTCTATCAGATAACCATTGGCGCCATGCAATTCCACACCGTCAAATCCGGCAGCTATGGCGTTTTCCGCGGCAACGGCGTAATCGTTGATGATAGCCTTGATTTCCGGGATGGCCAGCTCACGGGGCATGGAGTGCTGCTCCTTACGGAAACCGCCACCAGCCGGGCCTGCGCCGGTGGCATCCAGCACCACGCTCACCCCCTGGGCAAGGATGGCAGACGGAGCTACGGGAGCAGCGCCGCCGGGTTGTAGAGATACGTGTGACACACGTCCTACATGCCATAATTGGGCAAATATCCTCCCGCCTTCACGATGTACCGCTTCCGTTACTTTTCGCCAGCCTGCTACCTGCGCGGCGGTATAAATGCCCGGCGTCCAGGCATATCCCTGCCCTTGTTGACTGATCTGCGTACCTTCTGTAATGATCAGTCCGGCAGTGGCGCGCTGACGGTAATACTCCGCCATCTGATCGGTGGCAGCATCGCCGGCGCCAGCCCTGGAACGGGTCATGGGCGGCATCACGATCCTGTTATTCAGTACGATATTTCCGATAGTATGTTTAGTGAAAAGCATTGTCTTCTGTTTTAGGTCGTTCATTCGATAAGGCAAATTTCCTACTAAATAAATCATCATACAAATAAGTTAAGTTGTACTTTTGTATCAGAAAAATGATAGGTTATGAATCTGAATATGGAATGGTTACGTACCTTCAAAACCATCTACGAGAAAGGTACCCTTACTGCGGCAGCGCAGGCGTTATATATCTCGCAACCGGGCGTTAGCCTGCATCTCAACTCACTGGAGGTGGCTACCGGCTACAAACTGTTCGATCGCTCCGCGAAGAAAATGGTGCCTACGGAAAGGGCCAAAGTACTCTACAACTTCATTCAGGAGCCGATGGGCAGACTGGAAATGGCGGAACAGGTATTTCACCGCAGCAGCCGGGAAGGCCGCTCTACCATCAGCATCGGCATGTGCTTTGAAACGTTCCAGTTTACGCTGGAAAGATATATCTCCACACTACCCTTCAATGTGATCGTGAAATTCGGCCTGTATCAGGAAATGATACATGACCTCGATAAAGGTGTGCTGGACCTGATCGTGACACCGGAAAAAGGCGAGCAGACCAACCTCGAATTCAAACCTTTCTCCCGCGAGAAAATCCTCCTGGTATGTGGTGAACGCACGAATATCAAACCGCTGAAAACGTTGTTGAAAGAGCTCGAAGTAAAAGATGAGAAAGTAAAAGCGGCTAAAATCGGCGCGCTGGAAAGCTGGTTGAAACAACAGGTGTGGTATAGTACCGCGGCAGATATGGACCATCTGAAACGGTTCTGGAAAATGAACCTTCGGCAGAACATCGACTTCAAGCCCAACTACATCGTACCTAATATCAGTTCCATTGTTCGTTGCCTGAGCGGCAATGAGGGTTTTGCGATCATTCCCGATTTCCTTTGCCGCGATGAGATCAAATCAGGGCAGGTGAAAGCAGTATGGGCAGGCGATATCAAAGTGGAGAACACCCTGTATTTCGGGTCTCGTAAAAAAACTATCTACAGCAAAGAAATCAAAATGGTGGAAGATATCTTCCGCAAAGAAATGGGAGCACTGTAAAAAAAGTCAGCCGTTAATTGTTTCCAACTAACGGCTGACGTGACAGTTATGGTGAAGCAAATAATTACTGTTGTTTAGCCCACCACAGCGGCGTGGTCGCTTCTTCAGTACCACCCAGCGCTTTCACAGCCTGATCATATCCCTGTGCATTGGTATTTCTTACCACGGAAGGATATTTCAAACGCTGCGGGAAGAACTTGATGCTGCTGGTCATATAATTGCTGTTGGTGAGGGCAGGCAAACCAGGCAATGGTTGTTCTACGTTCGGCGTTTCGAAGAAAGGCAGTCCCAGTCTACGCTGATCACTCCAGGCCTCCAATGGCAGCCATGGCATGTTCGCGATGTACTTCTGCGTGATGATCTTGGTCAGCAGGTCATTTTTCACTGCGCCATTTTTATACAGGTTGTTAACCGGATATTTAACGGCAACGGTGCCCGGAGCATCGGTGTAACCGTTTTTGAAGTTCATCGTACGGGTAGCTGGTGGTTCAGCAACGTGGTCCCAGCTTACGGAAGTACCTACGGTATTGAAATCAGTAGAAGTCAGGTAAGTGCCCAGGAACTGTGAAACGTTCCAGTATTCAAAGTTCTGCGTGATCGCTTTTTCATACGCTGCTTTACCCGCCATTGGTACGTTCCATCCTCTAACAGCGGCTTCCGCCATCAGGAAGTAAGTTTCCCACGGAGCAAAGAAGATACGTTTGCTGGTGCTGCTGCGGAACTGCTGGCTCATACGCGGAGAAGCTGCAGGCCAGTAGTACCAACGGTTGTTGGTGCCTTTATCGCCCCAGTCACCACCGGTAGAACCGTTCCATGCCATTTTCCCATCCAGCAGTTTAGCCGTGTCTTTGCCATTTTTGATCAGCGCACGGGCGGTCTGTTTCCAGGCAGATTCGTTCCAGGAAGGATAGCGGCAGAAGTTAGGATTGGAGAAATCACCACCAGGGATAAACGCCTTGTAAGCGCGTGGGTCGATTGTTTGCGGCAAACCATCAAACCAGAAACCTGCCAGCGGATCGTTGGAAGTAGTCGGGAAGTGGTCTGTCAACTGTAAACCCGCCCAGTCAGCAGGTCTGATATAAGGCTGATACACGGCGTCTGTCAGCTGATCAGCTGTTTTCACACCCCCCAGGCCGTTATAGATATTTTCCATGGTGGTGGAGAGAATTTGTTCGTTCCACTCGCGGCTCATCACACCGGTGAGTGCATCCCATCCTGGTTTTTCCTGTACCTGGAAAGTCTGGCTCATGTCCGTGATCAGATCGCCGGAAACAGCCGCTTCAAACTCCGTTTTTGCTTTGGCGCCATCTACTTCAGACAAACGCATAGCCAGGCGCAGACGCATAGAATTAGCGTACCGCTGCCATTTTTTGAAGTCATAGCCGTAAGACGGGTCCAGCTTTTTCAGTGGTTCCGTAGGTGCGAGGTCCAGGTTCAGTTTGGCACTGGCATCTTTCAATTCGGCCAATGCGAAATAGTACACGTCTTTTACGCTCGCGAAGGTGGGCGTAGTGCCTTTATAACCATCGATAGACACCGGTCCGAAGTTATCAGACATTTCTGTCAGCAGGTACGCTCTCCAGATACGGGCCACCTGCAACAGGTTGTTCGTATATTCATTAACGGCGCCTTTCTGAATTTTCCCTTCTGACATCTGCACTGCAGCGTTGATGCTGGTGAGCCAGCTGGTCACCTGGTTGTAGTAAGCGGAGCTCCAGCCGTCATTTACCTGACCAGCAGTGAAGCCGTCATCTAAATCCTGGTGGGCAGCGGATTTCCAGTACAGCACGAAAGAACGTTCGGCCACATCCGGGTCCATCTGTGCAGCAATGATAGCGCTGTTGATGAGGAATTCTTCCTGCACCTGGCTTTCACTGGCTGACTTTGGGTTTTGATTGATATCATCAAATTTACTGCAGGCGGTCAGCAGCATAGAAAACGCCGCCAAAGCCAAACCTGATTTTATGAATATTTTTTTCATGTCAGTTGCAAATTAATGGTTAGAAACTAAGGCTAAGGTTCACCAGGAATGTACGGGTGGTGGGAGGTGCACCGTTTTCAAAGCCGGTAGCGTTGGAACCGATCGCGAATACAGACTCAGGGTCCAGGCCGCGCATATGGCTGGAGATCATCCATACGTTGTTGCAGGCCAGGCCTACTTTCACGGACTGTACCGGCAGGCGGCCCAATGCGCTTCTTGGCACGCTATAGTTCAGCTGTACGTTTCTGAGACGGATGCTGGTAGCATCGTACACGTTGATATCAGAAGCACCGAGGTTACCGTTGGTAACGGCTTTCCAGTATTGCTGCTGTGTAATGGATTTGTTGTTGGCTGCATAAGTACCGTTACCGTTATCGATAACACCGGGCACTACCAGATCATTTCTTTCTCCACCTGGCGCCGTTACGGCTGCGGTACCACTTTTCTGCATCATCAGTTGCGTTACGGAGTACATTTCACCACCAATGCGGGCATCGATCAGGAAGCCAAGGGTGAAGTTTCTGTAAGCAAAGGTATTGGTCACGCCCACCAGCGCTTTAGCGCCCTGGTTGCCCAGATATACGTTGGTACCGTCGATCTGCGGACGGCCATCAGCTGTCAGTATCAGTTGACCGTAGTACTGGCTTTTTTCGTCTTTTACACGTTTTAACTGAGAACCATAGATATCACCATACAGGGAACCTGTTTTAGCCAGGATGGATACTGCGTCAAAACCACCCAGCGGATAGATGTCTACACCTTCTGCATGGCTGATGTCGATGATCTTGTTGCGGTTGATAGATACGTTACCGGAGATGTTCCACAGCAGTCCTTTCTCTCTGGTCAGGATTTTGGCATCCGCCATGATCTCAAAACCACTGTTCTGGATGTTACCGGCGTTGATCTTACGTTTGCTGTAACCGCTGGCAGGGTCCATTGGTAAATCGATTAACTGATTGGTCGCATTGGATTTGTAGTACGTGAAATCAAGTCCGAAGCGGTTGTCCACAAAACGGAATTCTGCGCCAAACTCATGAGATTTGATCAACTCACTTTTCACCGTTTTGTCGAAGAAAATCTTATCGCGGGAAGCAGTAATGTTACCATTAGGATCTTTACCGATCACGTAGTTGTTGTACAGTTGATAAGCAGGCAAGCTGTTACCTACAGCGGCGTAGGAAGCTCTCAGTTTACCATAGCTCAACCAGGACGGCAGTGTTTTGATATGTTCTGTAAACAGGTAAGACAGGCTCACAGACGGATAGAAGAAAGAGCGGTTTTCAGGGCTCAGGGTAGAAGACCAGTCGTTACGACCGGTAACATCGAGGAACAGGTAGCTGTCCCAGTTCACACCGGCAGTAGCATACAGGGAGTTGATACGTTGCTCAGACACCTGGTCAACGATACCCGGGTTACCTTCTGCGTTGTTGATGGAAAACAGGTTCGGTACCACGAGGTTGCCAGCGCTGCTGGCCAGGCGGGAAGATTTCTGTTTCATCAGGTTACCGCCCACGCTGACATTACCGCTCAGTTTACCTACCAGATTATCTTTCTTAGCAGTCACCAATGCGCTGTAGTTCAGCTCAGAGAAAGTGAATTTACCGGTGCTGTAACCACCATTGGTAGCGGCAGGGCTGCCGGCATATGTTTTAGTTTCTGTGTTGGTGGTATACATATCACCACCTGCTTTTACTTCAGCGTTCAACCAGTCGGTGAACTGATATTTCACGGCGCCGTTCAGGATGAAACGGTTACGGATATCCTGGTTTTGCAGGTATTTGGTGGCCCAGTAAGGGTTGATGTCGCTACCATTGGAATACCAGCGCATTTTACCGAATTCGTTCAGCGGATCTTTGAACTGGGTGATGTCCATGGAAACAGGCATGGTGTACAGCAATGTGGCGTAGTTACGGGCATTGGAGCCGGTAGCAGGCCTGTTTACTGCGTTGGTATTGGAGTATTGCACTTTGAAGTCTGTAGACAGACGGTCTTTTGCGCCATACTTGCTGGTGATCCTGCTGGTCACGTTCACGCGGGAGAGTTTAGCGCCCGGGATCATGCTTTTATCATTCAGATAATTCAGTGAGGTGAATACAGCCGTTTTATCCAGCTGTTGCTGGAAAGAGATATTTTGATTGTGGTTGATACCAGTGCCATAGAAAGCATTGACGTTATCGAAGTAACGCATGTTTTCTTTTTTGTTGGCCCAGTTGGTCACTTCCTGGCCTTCGATTTTCGGGCCCCAGCTGTTGCCGTCGATCGGGTTGAACACGCCGTTAGCACCTTGTCCGAAAGTTTTTTGTCTGTCAGGACGAGTGAAGAAAGTTTCCACGCCCAGAGAAGAGGAAACCGTAATACCAACACCGGAATTCTTTCTGCCTGTTTTGGTAGTGATGAGGAGTACGCCATCACCGGCACGGCTACCATACAATGCAGCAGCGGCGGGGCCTTTCAGCACAGAAACGCTGGCGATGTCATTGGCATTCAGGTCAGACAAACCGTTACCCATGTCCAGGGAAGGGTTCCAGTAGTCATTGGTACCATCGGTACCAACGCCGGTGGAGTTATCGATAGGTACGCCATCTACTACGATCAGCGGCTGGTTCTTACCATTCAGGGAAGTGTTACCACGCAGGTTGATTTTAGAAGATGCAGCAGGACCGCCGCTGGCGCGGGTTACCTGCAAACCAGCCACCACGCCTGTCAGTGCGTTGGTGATGTTGGTTTCATGCGCTTCCACCAGTGTGTTAGCTTTTACTTCCTGCATAGAATAGCCGAGTGATTTTTTCTCACGGCTGATGCCTAAAGCGGTTACCACCACTTCATTTAAACCTTTGGAATTATCCTGCATGACCAGGTCCAGGTTACCGTTGGCAGGCACTTCCAGTTTGGTGAATCCTACACTTGTGATGACCAGGGTAGCATTGGGGCCTACCTGTACGCGGAAAGCACCTTTTTCGTTGGAAGTAGCACCATTGGTGGTACCCTTTTCAACAATGGTTGCATAGATTATAGGGGCGCCGGAGCCATCCTTCAGGGTACCGGATACCCATTTTTTCTCCTGCGCATAAGCGCTTTGACAGCAAAGGGCTACCAGACAAGCCAGCAGCGCAAAGCCTAACCACCTTTTCATTGCGGTAAATTTTGAATTTAAATAATAAATGATGACACGTTACTGTTACAGTTACAGCACACGAAGCCTTGTACAGCCCAGGCAGTGCTGTTTATCCTTTTGATTGATGCTTTAAAATTTTTGTATTATCCTCTTAGTTGGCCCCTATCCAAATTTTCCATAACAAGTGCTGCTGCTCCCAGTCTTTCTGCAGCATATCCCAGGGACGAAATTTTTATTTCTACATTTTCCGCGATTTTTGGAATACAATGCTCATTCAATGCATGCTGAACCGGCGCTAACCAAAGCTTTCCTGCTTTTGTGCCTCTGCCGCTCAAAATCACCAGCTTGGGGTTAAATAAATGAATCAGTATAGCGATCCCCCTGCCGATATGATATCCTGCTTCCGATAATAATTCTACGGCGTATTTGTCGCCCTTAATAGCGGCGTCCATTATCTGATGATACGTGGCAATTCTGTTTTCCATAGACAAGCCTTTCATCACCGTGGTTCTTCCGGCCTGAATACCGGCAATCGCTTTTTCTGCGATCACGGAAAGTGAGGTCTCTGTTTCCAGACAGCCCATTTTTCCACAACTGCATATCTTATTGTTGGTGAACAAAGGAATGTGACTGAACTCACCGGCAAATCCGTTCTCACCACGGAAAAGACTACCATTTAACACCATCCCCAGTCCTATGCCCCAACCAATATTGATCACCAGCGCGTGCTGCCGCTGACGGGCTTCGCCCAGCTTCCACTCCGCCAATGCTATCAGGCTCGAATCATTGTCAATCATCACCGGTACCCCGGTCACCATCTCCAGATATTCATGAATGCTCTTCGCCGGTATGTCAAAGAAAGAATAATTGACACCCTTTGTCACATCCACAAAACCCGGCATACCAATACCAATACCTGCAAATTTTTCTTTGGGAATACCAGATACTGCTATCACCTTTTTTAATTCCTGCCCCAGGATTGAAATCCCATCAGGGTGCGCTGATAATGATAGCTCCAATACATGCTCCTCACCAACCATCCGGTTGCTCATGTCCAGAATACAAATGCTGGTCATGAACTGGTCCATCGCCACCGATAATATATACAGATAGTCCTGTCGTACAGAATATACCTGCGGACGACGCCCTCCTGTAGATATCGCATATCCCGACTCTATCACTAACCCTTCCTTCACCAATTCGTTCAGCGCTTTCGTTGTATGCGGCAAACTTCTGCCGGTCAACTGCGTCAGGTCGGTACAGGATAACTCCTTGTTGAAGTAAAGGTGTTTCAGTATTGTCTTCTTGAATAATTCTTGGCGGTCAGACACCATTTTGATTGATAATATTTGTCTGGTCTCGATTTTATAACAAGTGAATCAGCGAATCTCTTAATTCCGGTTCAAGATAGCCAAACTTTCTAAAACTAAACAAGAACTTCCATGAAAATTTTAATTAGTTCGATATAATTATCAAAAAAATGCGTGAAGTTATTATGAAAATGTTAATTCTGTATCAGAAAAAAGCAAAAATCAGCTCGTAAAAATCAGCTAAAACGTAAAAGCAGGTAAAACGTTTTATGTTCACGCAAAGCAGCAAAGGCCCATCATAACTTGTAAGAGCGCAAAGGAGCGAAGATCGCAGTTTGTTAAAAACAACATTTAGCCATAGGCTTAGTATAATCGACAAACTGCGATCTTCGCTCCTTTGCGCTCTTACAAAACACGGTAGGTCTTTTAATTTTTCTTTGCGTGAAATTGCTAGATAGTGTGAAAGAAATCAGTCATCTGCTGTTCGGTAGGCAGGTTCAGCTTCTTACGCAACCGGTAACGCTTGATCTCTACGCCACGCACGGATATCGCCATCAGCTGCGCGATCTCCTTGCTGGACAGCTTCAGCTGTAAATAAGCACACAACTTCAGATCGGTATTGGTCAACACCGGATAACGGTCCTTCAGCTTCTTCAGAAAATTATTATTGATCTCATCAAAGTGAGAGGCAAACTGCTCCCAGTTGGCATTGTTCTTTTCTACATCATTCAGCAACAGCAACGCATTGCGGATCTCAGGGTTATTGTCATTCTTCTTATACACACTGGCCAGAATATCCTTTACCTTCACCAGCGCATCTCCTTTCTCCACCAGATGCAACGAGGCGTCGGCCAGTGCATTGTTCTTAAAGCGGATTTCATTGGCCAGTTTCTCATTCTGCAATTCAATGATCTCCTTTTCATTCTTCTCCAACTCCAGCTGATGAATGTATTTCAGCCTGGCCTGCTCTTCGTCAAACTTACGCTGCTGCACGGCCAGGTTACGCTCCTGCCAGCGATATAACAGGTATAACAACCCCGCCAGCAACAGGCTGTATAACAGGTACGCCCATACGGTTTTATACCATGCCGGCTTCACACTGAACTGATAACGCAACTCCACAGATTCATGCCCCAGATTATCCCTGGCCTTCACTTTAAACACATATTGGCCGTCAGGTAAGTTGGTATAATCCTTTTCCGGTCTCGACGACCAGGCAGACCAGCGCCCATCATACCCTTCCAGCTGATAGCTGTACTCTATATTGTTCTGCAACCCATAAGCCGGGGAACTATATTCGAAATGGAAAGAGTTATAACTTTTAGGCAACGCCGGCGCTTCTTTCTCTTCCTGCACATAGCCCGTGGCAGTACGGTTAAAGTAACCGCCAAAAATCAGGCTGTCTGATTTACCCAGTGCCCGCACCTGCCCCATCATAATACGCACCTGCTGCTGGTTGCCCGTATACTTTTCATAGTTCAGGTGGATCATGCCTTTCTCAGACCCGATGAAAATATTCTCTTTATTAAAAGGATAGATGTTCTCAAATCCGAGTAAGATCTTCCCATCCAGCTCAGGAATATAGGTGATGGTAAAAGGCTTTCCTCCCGACGACCGGCGAAAATCCACTACCCCGATCTTTTTACCGCTACAGAACCAGAGGTTACCATCCGTATCTTCATTCAGATAACGGATGTCCATGGTGCCGAAAACAGGCTGCAGGAAAGCAGAAGGGACAAACTTCCCGGTAGCTGCATCAAATTCGTATACCCCCTTCGCGGTACCAAACACCACCCGGTTCTTTACTTTAAACACAAAATTATTCAGCGCTGATGGCAGCCCCGCACTGTCGGTAAACAAATGAGCAGCGAGCGTTTTACGATCGGCCGACAGCTGTAGCTGGTATACGCCCCGGTACGGATGCGAGGCCCATATCATGTTATTGTTGTCTATCTCCAGAAAACGGATGGACTCCTGTAACCCTTGTACCATGCCCCGGTCCACAAAACGCCCCTGTTCAAACCCCAGCATCCGCACGCCGGCGTAGGTACCGGCCAATACTTCGGCGGCGGGATACACAGCCGTCATCGGCTTAAAGAGCCAGGTGCCCGGCCCATATGCCAGCGGCTTGCTCAGATGCTCTGCTACTTCAAAACAACCAATATGCTGCCCTATCAGCAGGTGGCCGTTCACCTCATCAAACCGCCATACTTCATGCTGACTGCCAGCCATCCGCACAAAATCTCCTTTGGAAAAACTCAGGTCGCCACTGCCCGACAGCGGCACATAATAAGCGCCGTCGGAGGTGGCGAGATACAACTGTCCCTTAAAGATCCGGGCAGAATAACCCGATACCTCGTTGGTCTTACTGGGATTGATGTATTTAATAGCTGCATTATAAGCGATAAAACTGATCCCGTTATTTAATCCTGCCCACAGGTTATTGTCTTTATCCAGGAAGACACTGAGCACATTATTGTTCTGCAGCCCTTCTGTCCGGGAGATCTTCTGCACAATACGTCCGGCGAAGTCCATCACCAGACAGCCTTCCGCCGTGGTAGCCGCTACCAGCTCTCCGGCATTGATGCGGGTACATACGGAAAGATTAACGCCTGCCGGCAAACGGCTGTCCTGCTTTTGCAGACTGCCATCCGGGCCGATGAGAAAAAGTCCATCTGTTTGTGTGGTAATCAACAGGCTGTCGGGGCCTATCTCCATCATACCTGATATCAGTACATTATTGAGCGGCTGCCTGGTATGGAGCGGTACCCACTCATGGCGGTCCAGTTGCAGCAGACCGTTTGCTTTGTCCTGTGCATATAATTTATTGCCCACCTTCCGGAGGTACATCCACTCGCTGGTGGTAGAGTATACTTTAATACTGTTGTTACGAAATTCCATGAGCCGGTCCGATGCCTGGAAAAAAACCGACTCTCCGAAGAGCTCTATCCGCCAGATGTCCGCGAACCTGTTCTGCGATTTTGGCAGCAATTTTTTCAAAGAAGTATAGGTCAGCACCCCATTGGCCCCTCTTTCAAAATACCCTATCTCATCCTGGCCACCGGCATATACCCGGTCGTTGCTGTCCATCGCCAGGGCACGCACAATGGTTTTATTCGGTAACGGATATACGTTCCAGTGACTGCCGTCATAGGTCAGCATCCCTTCATTATTGGCGAAGTACATCATGCCCCTGCTGTCTTGCCGGATATCCCAGGTTTGTGTCCCTGCTTTAAAGTCACTCTTATTGTAATTGATGATCTGCGGTAGCCCTATAGTGTTTTGTCCGGCACAGGTCAACGTGCATAGGCATATCAGGATAAGCAAGCACCATATTCTCATGAAATGAAGATATACAATTCGGATGATGTAGTAATGATGTAGTCAATATTTATTGAAAATCAATCTTTTGAAGATTTGTGATGTAGTAGAGATGTAGCCGTTTTGTTTGGGCAGAAAAGTGCTTCCTATAATTTTACTGCATCCGGAACAACATCCCTGTCAACTAAAATCAAAACGGAATCTTCAAAAAAATTGAAACGAAAGATCAGCATCATTACCGGACACCCTCCCGTATGAAACTGTAAAAACTGAACTCACGTATGAAAAAATTTCTTCCATGCATGCTGATGCCTGTACTGTTGTTTTTTGCCAATATGTCATGGGCGCAGCACATCCCTGTTACCGGCAAAGTAACAGATGAAAAAGGGGAAGCGATCCCCGGGGCATCGGTGGTGTCCCGCAATAGTAAGACGGCAGTTGCCGCCAATGCCGATGGCACCTTCCGTATCAATGTGCTCCAGGGCGAAAAAATCCTGCACGTATCCGCCATCGGATTTGTACAGCAGGAAGTCACCATCACCGCAGCGCCGCTGCACATCAGATTACAAACGTCTCCCAGTGACCTGAACGAAATACTCGTTGTAGGGTATGGTACCCAGAAAGTAACGAAGGTGTCGGGAGCGGTATCTACGGTAAAAGGTAACGATATCGCTGCCCTTCGGCCGGTAAGGCCGGAAGAAGCCCTGCAAGGCCGCGCGTCCGGCGTGAATGTGATCCAGAGCGGTTCCCCCGGCGCCAAACCTACGGTACTGATAAGAGGCATTCCCTCCTATACCGGCACCGATCCCCTGGTGATCATCGATGGCGCCATGCAGTCGCTCGACGACCTCAACGCCCTCAATGCCGCCGACATCGAATCGATCAACGTACTGAAAGACGCCGCTACCACCGCTATCTATGGCGTTAAAGGCGGCAACGGCGTGATTGTTGTCACCACCCGCGGTGGCAAAAAGAACCAGAAGCCCGACCTCACCATCAACGCCAACTACGGCATACAGGAAGTGCTGAAAACCATCCCGGTGCTGAACGCGGCGGAATATGGCGCCATTATTAATGAAGGCAGCGTTGCCTCTGGCGGCAATATCATCTTCCCCGACCTGGCTAAGTTAGGCGCAGGCACCAACTGGCAGAAAGAGATCTTCCACTCCGCCCCCATCATGAGCTACAACGCCAGCTCCCGCGGTGGCAGCGACCGGATGACTTACTTCCTGTCTGCCGGATACCTCGCTCAGGATGGTATCACCGGCGGCGGCAACAAGTCCAATTTCAAAAGGATCAACGTTACCGCCAACGTCTCCGTAGACATCACCCGCAAACTGAAGTTCATCCTGAATACCAGCTTCGTTAACATCAAAAGCAAAGGGATACAGGAAAACTCGTTCAATTCCATCATCGGTAGCGCACTCAACTTCGACCCTACCGTGCCCGTATACAATAATGTTCCCAACACCACCGGCAAATACAGCTTCAGTAACCTGCTGCTGTCCGAGATCTTCAACCCGCTTACCAAACTGGAAAACACCTACAACCAAAACAACGGTAACAAACTGTATGGTAAAGCAGAACTGCAATATGAAGTAATCAAAGACCTGAAACTGACCGGCCGCTTCGGCTACACCAACTGGGACAATACCGGCAAAACCTTCACCCCGCTGGTGTTCTATGGCCCGCTCAACGTGGAAAACACCATGACGGCCGATGGTACGCCGGTAGTCATCAAAAATGGACTGGGCGGTATTTCCTCCAGTTCACATAACAACGTCTCCCAAACCAAAGAAGGTAACTTCAGTTTCACCGCCGAGGCTTTCGCCAACTATACCTTTAACGTGAAGAAAGATCACCACTTTGATGTGGTAGCCGGCGGCACTATCTATAAAACCACCGCCAACGGTATCACCGCTACCGCACAGGACGTGCCTTTCAACTCCTGGGCTTTCGCCGACCTCAGCGCCGCCACCGGCAATAATACCGCCGGCGTGATCTATTTCCGCGATACGGTGATCAACGGGGTGGCCACGCAGGTACGCGACCCGCGCGGCGACGTGGCGCCTAACCTCAACGCCCGCACGAACAGCAACTATTACTCCTTCCGGCGTAACCTGTCGTACTTTGGCAGGATCAATTACGACTATAAAGACAAATACCTGGCTTCCTTTACCGCCAGAAGGGACGGCTCCTATGCCTTTGGCTTAAATAACCCGTATGCCAACTTCTTCTCCGGCTCCGCCGGATGGGTGGCCTCACAGGAAGACTTCTTCCGGTCAAATTTTATCAGCTTCCTGAAAATCAGAGGCAGCTATGGTACGGTAGGCAACGAGAACGTAAAACCATCCCCCGTTAAAATCGTTACCGGCGGCCCTAACTATTCCGATGGTAACAACAACGGCTATACGTTTGGCAACACGTTCCTTCCTGGTTCCACCGTGGCTTCTTATGCTAATCCCGGCATGTCCTGGGAGAAACAGACACAGTTCAACGCCGGCTTCGATGCCACCTTCTACAATAGCAAATTCTCCGTGTCAGCAGATTATTTCAGGAAAGAAGTAAAAGGCCTGCTGTTTGTATCCGAACCATCGCTGTATCTGGGCACTGCACAGGTACCGGAGTCCAACATCGGCTCCACCCGCAGCAGTGGCGTGGAACTGACGGTAGGTTATAATGAAAATATCGGTCGTGACCTGAAACTGAACACCAACCTCAATTTCACGACTGCCCGCAATATTGTAACGGCCACCAACGAAGACGGCACCGCCTTCATACAGGGCGGCGGCTACTTCAACGGCGTGTCTCAGAATGTGACCCGCTTTGAAAAAGGAAAAGCGCCCGGCTATTTTTACGGTTACCAAACCGCCGGCCTGTTCCAGACCACCGACGAAATCGCCAAAGCCCCCAGGCAAGACGGCGCCCAGCCCGGTGACATCCGCTTCGTGGATGTAAACGGCGACGGCGTTATCAACGATAAAGACAAAACCGAAATCGGCAACCCTTTCCCGAAATTCACGCTCGGATGGAACCTGTCACTCTCCTATAAAAAATTTGATCTCAATGTATTCACCTACGCTTCGGTAGGCAACGACGTTTATCGCGCCTATGAAAGAAACGCCAACTACACCAACAAATTCCGCGATGTACTGGACAGATGGACCGGCCCCGGCAGCACCAACGACGCCCGCCATCCCCGCTACTCTTTCACCGACGCCAATAGCAACATCCGCGCATCCGACCGCTACGTGGAAGACGGCTCTTTCGTGAAAATCAAAAATATCCTGCTCGGCTATACGCTGCCGACTACTTTCTTCCAGCGGGCAGGCTTCTCACAGGTACACGTATACGTACAGGTGAAAAACGCTTTCACCTTCACGAAGTATTCCGGTTACGATCCTGAAATATCCGGTTTCATCATGAACACCGGTGTGGACCGCGGCGCATACCCGCAAGCCAGAACATGGTCTGTAGGCGTTGATTTCAAACTGTAAAAAAACAACAACATGAAGAACTTACTGCATATAACCGGATTGCTCGTAACCCTGACGCTGCTCCCTTCCTGCAAGAAGTGGGTAGACTATGACGCGCATGAAGATTTTCTCGTTACCGAAAAAGACTACCTCCAGTCGTCCGATGATTACAACACGATGGTGATCAGCGTATACGCTCCGCTGCAATGGCTCAACCAGACCGTTCCCATTGGCGACATTGCTTCCGACAACGCCGTTACCGGCGGCGAAAACGCCTCCGACGTGCTGGGCCTGCAACAGATCGATGACTATACGTATACACCGGCCAACGATTATCTCACCGAGATCTGGAAATCAGCCTACGAAGGTATCAACCGCGCCAATTATCTCACCCAGTACAAAGACAAAAATATCTCCGGCAACCCCATTAATTTCACCAACAAAGAAGCGCTTTACGGAGAAGTATATTTCCTACGTGCGTACTACTATTTTACGCTGGTGAAATTTTTCGGAGATGTACCCCTGTTTTTTGAAAGACGATTAAACCTTTCCGACTCCCGGAAGCTGCAAAGATCTCCCAAAGCAGATGTGTACGCACAGATAGAAAAAGACCTGAATGCCGCCATCGCCGTACTGCCTAACTCCAACCCACAGGCAGGCCGGGTTACTAAATACGCTGCACAGGCATTGCTGGGTAAAGTGCTGATCTACGAAAATAAATTCGATGCCGCTGCCTCCATCCTGGAAAATGTGGCCAACGGTCCTTTTACACTGGTGCCTAACTTTGCGGACATCTTCGTACAGTCTGGTGAGAACGGACCTGAAGCCGTGTTTGAAATCCAGTATTCCAATCTTTTCCCTTACTGGAACTGGGGCGCTGCTACCCGCGGCCAGGGCAACTATGCCGTACAGCAATGCGGTATTCGCGGCCTTACCGGCACCAGTCCCTATGCCCCCGGATGGAGCACTAACCTGCCCACCCAGGAGCTGGCCAAAGCCTATGCTGCCGGCGATCAACGGAAAGACGTTACCGTCCTGGACATTGAAGCCTATAAGACAGCACATCCGGAATTTACTATCACCTATCAGGCCGCTCCCTATAAAAACACAGGACTGTATAACCAGAAATACCTGCCGCGTAAAGGAGAAACTTCCGGTCAGACGGAACTCAACTATCTCAATAACTACCGCACCCTCCGTTTTGCAGAGGTGCTGCTGCTGGCCGCAGAGGCCAACAACCGCGCCACCACGCCCAATGATGCCAAAGCCCGCGATTACCTCAATCGTGTTCGCCGCCGCGCTTTCCGCGACAACCTACACGATGTTGCCACCTCCGGAACAGCCCTGAGACAGGCCATCTGGGATGAACGCCGGCTGGAACTGGCCATGGAAGGCGACCGTTTCTTTGATCTGGTACGCACCGGCCGCGCTGCCACCATCATCACCGGTTTCAAAGCAGGAAAGAATGAATTGTTCCCTATCCCCCAGCGGGAAATAGAGATCTCACAGTTGCAACAAAACCCGGGTTACTAACCACCAAACTCCAACAGCATGAACAAACTTTCGTATATACCGCTCCTGCTGCTCCTCGCGCTGGGCAGTAGTTGCAACAAAGACAACTTCGACGATACGGACTTCCTGAAAACAGGTACCGCGCCTACCGACGAAGCCATCAATTTTAAAATTACCGACGATAACTCCGGCCTTGTCTCCATTACGCCTAACAGCGCCGGCGCTACCGCCTATGATATTTATTTTGGAGATGCCACCACCGACCCGGTACGGGTGCTTCCCGGACAAAATACCACCCACATCTATAAGGAAGGTACCTATCCGGTGAAAGTAGTGGCCAGCGGTATCACCGGCCAGAAGGCCGAGACCACCAAACAACTTGTTGTAACATTCCGGGCACCTGAAAGCCTGACCATCACGGCCAACGCCAGCCTGCATGATCTTACAGTGTCGGCTAAAGCGTTGTTTGCGACCGGAGGATACAAAGTGTACTTCGGCGATGCGGCCAATGAAGTACCAGTATTGATCGCTGAAGGTGCCAGTGTTACACATACCTACGCCAGGGCCGGTAAGTACCAGGTGAAGGTGGAAGCCCTCAGCGGAGGCGCCGCCATCACCGCCGCCACCAAAGATGTGACGATCTATAATGCGCTCACCCTGCCGATGACATTTGAACAACCGGATGTCAACTACGCCTGGGGCGATTTCGGCGGCAGCGTTACTACCGTCATCCCCAACCCCTATGCAGGCGGTATCAATACCAGCGCCACCGTAGGTAAAATCATCAAAACAAAAGACCAGACCTGGGCTGGCAACTACATCGTCATGAGCAGCCCGATGGATTTCACCACCAACAAAAAGTTCAAAGTGAAAATATACTCCTGGCGCCCCGGCCTGCGCGTGCTGCTACAGCTGGAAAGAAACGGCGACAACTCCTTCATGGAAAACACAGAAGCCGTTACCACACAAGCCAACACCTGGGAAGAACTGACCTTCGACTTCAGCGGTAAAATCATGGACAACAGCAAGAAACTGCAGAACATCCTGTTCTTCCTGGACAATGGCACACAGGGCGATGGCAGCCAAAACTACACCATCCTGTTCGATGACATCGTATTAACCAACTAATTGCGCACCACGTATGATCCAGTATATTAAACTAACGTTCCTGTTCGCCACCGCGCTCCTGTTGGCCGGCAGCTGCAACAAAGACGACTATAAATTCGGTGACCTCACCACACCGGGCAAACCTGCGCTCACGCTCACCATCAACGGGAAAGACGCTACCCATCCCAATGGCGACGGCACGGGCACGATACAGTTGAGCATCAACGCCGAACATGCCTACAACTACAAAGTGGATTTCGGCGACGGACAAACACCTAAGACCAGTACCGTGAACGCCTATACGTATACGTACAAACACACCGGTATTAAAAAATTCACGATCATCGTATATGCCTCCGGTAAAGCCGGCATCACCAGCACCAATACCGTAGAAGTGGAGATATACCGCGCCTTCACACCCAACCCGGAGCTGGTCAGCATGTTAACGAACAACGGCACTAAAAAATGGCGCGTCGACAAAGATGCGCCCGGCCACCTGGGCGTATCTTCCGCCGACGTATTTACGCCGGCATGGTGGGCCGCTGCGCCAAACGAAAAAGATGGTCTCGGTATCTATGATGACATCTATACTTTCAGTGCTAACGGCAACGTGTTCACCCACACTACCCACAACGACCTGTTCGGCAAAAAAGAGTATCTCAAAGACTTTGACCCATCGCTGACAGGCACCGGTGACTATACCCTTGCCGGGCCTACAGCCGCCGACTATACGGAAACATTCGGATACGACGGCAGCGCTACCGAAGAGTTCATCACTTTCCCGGTGAAAGGTCATCTCGGCTTATATCTGGGAGTACACAAATATCAGGTGCTGGAAAGGACAGACACGCACATGACGCTACGCTGCGTCCAGGACCCTGGTGCATGGTATGTTAAACTAATCGCAATACAATAGCTTATGAAACATGTAACCGGAATGATGATGGCGCTGCTCGTGGCCCTGAGCAGCTGTGGAAAATCAAACGACAACAAGCCGGCAGAAAAGGTGGCGCCGCTGAATCTGGTCGTCAACACGACCGTGAGCACAGACAGCAGCGGGACGGTGATCTTCACTGCAACAGCAGACCATGCGGTGAGTTATGACTACGACTTCGGCAACGGCTATATCAGAACTACCGCCAACGGCAGTACGAGTTATACCTATAACACGCCCGGTACCAATACCTATACCGTACAGGTTACCGCTAAAAGCGCTGACGGCCTTACCGTGGTCAAATCGGTGTCTGTAGCAGTGCCGGTGTCTACCGCCCTGTTATGGTCTGATGAATTTAATCAGGACGGGGTGCCCGACCCGAAAAAATGGGGCTACGACATTGGTAACGGCGACAACGGCTGGGGCAATGCGGAAGCACAGTATTACACCGATCGCCCGCAGAATGCTACCATCTCTAATGGTACGCTGAAAATCACGGCGCAGAAAGAGAGCTATAACGGCAAGGAGTACACGTCGGCCCGGCTGCTGACCAAAGGCAAATTTGATTTCACTTATGGCCGCGTGGAAGTAAGCGCTAAACTGCCGGTAGGTGGCGGTACCTGGCCTGCCATCTGGATGCTGGGCAGCAATATCGCTACAGCAGGGTGGCCTGCCTGCGGGGAAATAGATATCATGGAGCACAAAGGCAACGAACCACAGAAAATATATGGTACGGTGCATCATCCTGACCATGCCGGCGGTAATGCGGACGGCGGCAGTACCATGGTAGCCAACGAAACCGGCGCATTCCATAAATATACGCTGGACTGGTCGCCCAAACAGCTCCGCTGGTATGTGGATGATAAACTCTATTTCACTTTTAACAACGCTGCCGGCCTGCCTTTCAACCATCATTTCTTTATCCTGCTCAATTTCGCCATGGGCGGAACATTTGGTGGCGCTATTGACCCGGCCTTCACCAAAGGAACAATGGAAGTAGATTACGTGAGAGTGTATAAAAACTAAACAACAGACTGGAATTCAGCAAAAAATTACAGCCGGCTTATCTTGTTAAGCCGGCTGTTTCTTTATTCTTCCTGAATGTCGTAGGTATCTGCTGCGCGTCGTAGTTTCCATTGGATACTCCTACGCAACTTCTCCGGGCCCAACACCTTCATGCCGTCAGCAAATCCGAGAATCTCCCGTTCCAGTTCAAAATTATGCTCCACCACAATGGTGATCACTGTTCCCTCCTCGCCTTCAGACACCACCTGCTGGCTGTGATGCAGCGGTTTGGTGAGTACATAAGGGGCGTGCTCCGGTGTTATCAGAATAGTCACCTTCTGCGGTCTTACCCGGGCTACAGTAGGCCCGATGGCATGCTGATAGTAGTCCTCCGGCGTGTGCCCGTCCAGGTTAGGACGGTATGGTTCGGTGTCATCAACCTTCAGTGACATGATCCTGTCCAGCGCCAGGGTAATAATGCCGGGGGAAGTATTTTTTGTCCCTATCACGAACCATCGATTCTTGAATTCTTTCAGCCACCATGCATGAAGATGCATATCAGTGGCTGATTTAGCACGAAACGACTGATACTTTATCAGCATTGTCTGTTCCCGGACGATAGCGTCGTAGATCGTGCCGAGATGCGACAGTCCACGCAGGTGCTCATTTTTTTCGAAGTCGATGATGGTCCGCTGGTCATGGGAAGAGGAGTACACATGCCCCTCCAGTTTCTGCACCACATCGTTCAGGTGCTGGAAATGCGAGAAGCCTTTGAACTGCTTCAGTACTTCCACGGCTTCTGTCATACGGGTGAGGTCATGTTCGCTCAGCGGGATATTGGTAATGCTATAATCAGCGTCTTCGTAGGTGTAATATTTCTTCTCTACAATAATAATAGGGGCGTTGTAGCCCAACTTATCACTGCGCATCATCTGGATGTCCGCCTGTATGGTACGGCGGCTGATGCCTTTTTCCATGCCTTCATAGTCATACAGGGCGTCCGATACTTTATCGATCAGATTCTGTAAAGTCCAGCGCCGGCGGCGGTTTCGAAGGCAGGTATCAATGGTCTTGTATCTTATTAATGCGTTACGGTTAACAGGCATCCGGAAAAAATTTTAATAAAAATAAATAAAAAATGGACCTGCGCAAAAAGACTGCGCATATAGGGGGACATCTTTGTATCATCAATCACACAGTAATACAAAATGATATGAAATTCAATCTTTTCACTAAAGGCAGCCAGAAGGTAACCAATCATGCAGGCGGACCGGCGTACAAAATGACCCCGGAAATGGAACTGTACACCAGCGTGGTGACAGCATCGCTGAATGACCAGTTCTATGAAGGAGCCAGTGACAGGCTGACTCGTATCTGCACCCTGATGGACCAGAACGATCCGGCCTTCGTAGCCAGACTGGCCGTTTATGCCCGCGAAAAAATGTATCTGCGCAGCATCCCGATGGTATTGGCCGTAGAAATGGCTAAACGCTTCAACGGTAATGCGCTGGTGGGTAAAACAGTGGCGCGTGTAATACAACGTGCGGATGAAATCACGGAAATGCTGGCCTATTATACCATGGCCAACAAACGTACGGAAGTAAAAAAGCTGAACAGGCTGAGCAAACAGGTACAGAAGGGACTGGCCTTGGCATTCAACCACTTCGATGAATACCAGTTTGCAAAATACAACCGTAAAACAGCCATCTCCCTGAGAGACGCGTTGTTCCTGGTACACCCGAAAGCAAAGAACGAAACACAGCAGGAAGTGTTCAACAAAATCGTCAACAACACCCTGTCCGTGCCCTATACATGGGAAACCACCCTGTCGGCCGTTGGCCAGCGTTCCTTCACTTCCGAAGCCGCTAAAAAAGCAGCGATGCGGGAAGCCTGGGAAGAACTGATCACCAGCAAGCAGCTGGGATACATGGCTACCATGCGTAACCTGCGCAATATGCTGCAGGCCGACATCAGCCCGGTGTACATCAGCATGGTGTGTGAACACCTGACCAATCCGACAGCTGTATTGAAATCCAAACAGTTGCCGTTCCGATACCTCGCGGCCTACCGCGAGCTGCAGGAAGTACCGCACGGCCTTACCGGTCAACTGATGCAGGCCCTGGAAACCGCTGTCAAAACCAGCGTGGAACACCTGAAAGGTTTCGATGTCAATACCCGCGTGGTAGTCGCCTGCGACGTGTCCGGGTCCATGCAGTTCCCGCTGTCTGCCCGCAGCAAAATCAAAGGCTACGACATCGGCCTGATGCTCGGTATGTTATTGCAGCATAAATGCAAAAACGTGGTAAGCGGCATGTTCGGAAACACCTGGAAAACCGTAGCGCTGCCGGGTAACAGTATCCTTGCCAATGTGGACGCGTTCTACAAAAGAGAAGGAGAAGTAGGTTACTCCACCAACGGTTACCTGGTGATAGAAGACCTGATCAAACGTGCCTACGTGGCCGATAAGATCATGCTCTTCACCGACTGCCAGCTGTGGAACAGCGACGGTACCGACAACACGTTCGCCCAGAGCTGGGCCACCTATAAACAACGGGTAGCACCCAAAGCCAAACTGTACCTCTTTGACCTGAAAGGGCTGGGTACAACGCCGGTGGATACACGTCAAAATGATGTATATCTGATCAGTGGCTGGAGCGATAAAGTATTCGATGTGGTGGAAGCCATAGAAAATGGACAGACCGCACTGGAACACATCCATAGTATAACCCTTTAATCATCCGTTTTTGTTAACTACATAAAAAACGCAGCGCGCTGAAAGGGCGCGCTGCCCTACCGGCCCGGTAGCTTAAGACGGACAAAGCTGCGGTAAAATGCTACACCGCGGAGTGTATGGAACATATCGTGGCAAGTACGCCCTGCCATGATCAGAATTTACAGTGCACCGAACACTTCAACGTTAGTAGGGAAGCGTATTTACAGCCATACTGTTCAGCAATGAAAATACAGGTTCGACTCCTGTCCGGGCAACACATACAATAACATAACAACAGGTGCCGTCACAACGGGTTACTTCTATCCAAGTCTGAAAGCGCAGGTTCGAATCCTGCTCCCGGTGAGCACATCCCGGGGTAGTAAGTGGTAAACATCAGAAAAAAAGTCCTGTTAATTTTATCGCCTTGTTGTTATGTTATCCAAATTATCAGGTGTCGTCATGATGGGATACTTCACTGTCAATGAAACCTCATCCTATCATAATAGTTACCCTGATATAACAACAGCAGGTGCCGTAGCGACGGGCTACTTCGTTTCCAGGTTTGATACGCAGGTTCGATTCCTGCTCCGTGAGCAATCACGGATCGTCTAATGGCAGGACGCAGGCAGTCTGCAGCGGAGAAATCCGGGGGCAGATCCATATTATCCTGTTGCGCCCTTTTGCCCTGCTGTTGTTATATCTTCCAAAAACAAAAAACATCGCGAAAGGCGATGTTCAAAAATATACAGGTGTCGTTTGACTGGGATACTTCATTTTCATTGTAGACCATCCTATTCAATTTGTTACCCTGTGTTAACAATGCCAGGTGCCGTAGTAATGGGTTACTTCCGCAGGGGATTGGGATTGCAGGTTCGAGTCCTGCTTTCGGAGAAATCCGGAATCGTCTAATGGATAAGACACAATATACCTGTTACGCTTTTTGCCCTGACATTGTTATCTAAAGGCATACTCCCGCTTTTCTATCCCACTCACCGTTTCCACCATCGGCTGATAAGTGTCCAACTCAAAAAAATGCACAAACGCCTGATGAATGAAATCATGCATCACGGCTGTGCCATTGGTGTAAACGGAATACGTTACCCCTTTTGCCGTAATAAAATAATTCGTGATCATTCCCTTGTCCATCTGCTCGTTGATCTTAAAACGGGTAATGTCTTCCAGCCTGAAAACAATAGCCTTCCCGCGACGAATAAATACAAGACGGTCTTCCGTAAACAACAGCTGTTCACATTGATACAGCATACCGCTCGCGTAGTTGCCCAGCACCAGTATCACAGCGAAAAAAGGCATAAATAACAGCATCATCCGAAGCGTTCGGGGAATGCCCATAGCAGACAACCCGGCTTCATATGGCCGCATCAGTACTACATACAACAACGACAACAGGAAGAAAGCAGCCAGGGCCAGGATCAGCTTTCGCCTGGGCCTCGCTACCAGCCAGTATTCGATACGAAAACTTCTTTCCATTAGTGTTTACTGTCTAAATAATAAAACAATAACTGAAGCATCAAAAAAACCAGCAACATGCCCGCTGTCATAAAAAGCAGCATGATCTGCCCGGGCGTCATTTTCTGTAAAAAGTTATAAGTAAGGGGCTCGCTTTTTACAACATATACGCCATAATGGGGAAAAGGGTTCTGGTCGATTTTATTTCGAAGGATCTTTTTGTTGAAATGTTTGTCAATATAAGGGCTGAGATGTTTTATGAACGCGTCTACAGCTGCTATGTCTTCCGGCCCTGAAAAGGGCGTCATGGCGCCGGTCCCCACCCGTATCCGCACTTTCAGCCCGTCTTTGGCCACAAACGACAGATACCTTAACTCCGCATTGCCCATGTTCTCTATTCGACGGAGGTTGTCCCATGGGATCTCAAAACGCTGCTTTCCATACTGAAGGCACAACCGTTCGTCATCTACGTTAACTATCCATCTGTTATTACGCACCAGCTTCACCATCCAGTGCAGGGAAAACAAACTGGTACCCAGCAGCGCAGGAATGAGCAGTCCACGGGGTATCTTTAAAAAATCGATCTGCCAAAACTTCGAAAGACCATACACACAGCCTCCCAGCAGCATCAGCACCGGAATGATCGAGATACCCAGCCATATCTCAGTTTTGTAGTCAACTCCCCGAAAACTGAATTCCCTTTGATTAATACCTGTCATCGCGATTACTTTATTTCTACCGGCGCAGCGGTAGTAGGCAATGGTGCGTCCGGCGGGGTAGACGGCTTCTCCAGTGGTTTATACCGGTATGATTTCTCCGGATCTTCACAGGTGGTATAAAACAAAGGCGGCAGGTCAATTTTCCCCGGCTTTCTGAATTCTTTCAATACCGGCATCAGGGGTTCGTACTTATACAGGATACGCACATCATTGTATTCCTCTGTCAGCGCTTCCGGCTTTGTGCCATGTGCCGTATACTGTTGGTTCCCGGCGTCGTATGTGTACTCAGATGTATCAATTTCAGTCAGCAGTTTATAAAAACGATTGGCATATAGCACCTCCTCTCCTGCTTTCCCTTCGCTCAGATAGGCCATCTTCTCTTCGGTCTCTTTGTCATTCGGTTCCTTTGCGAATTTTCGGCTGGTGAGGCTTGTTTGCAGCACCGTCTCTCCTTCTTCTTTAGTGATAACACCTACAAAAGGCTCCTGATAACGGTTCGGCTTCTGATAAAGGAATACGAAATCATTGAACTTTTTATCCGGACGATAGCTCTCCGTATTCTTATCTGTCTTCAATACACCATAGTCGTCCGTCACGTGGGAAAACGTGATCTGAGAGGGCACGGCGGCATCTTCATACACGTAGGGCGGGTTAAAACAATTCGCCCCTTCGTTGAATACGCGGCGTGTTTTTCCATTGTCCAGCTGTAAAAAGGTTTGTCCCCGCTCAAAGCCATTGAAATACATCCGTACGCTGTCATGCAGATTTTTATTCTCCCGGGCAAATACGATAAAAGTATTGGCCGGTTTGTCCGGAACAAACCGGATCCTGTCTTTTTCCACATGATAGGTGCCGGGAGCCAGCGTAGCATAGCCATAAAGAAAATACCGGCCGCCGTCGAAAATACAGATACCGTCCTGCACTCCGCCGTAGCGGCCGGCAATAGACTGCGCTGAGGCGCCGTCGCTCATTAAAGTTAGCATGGTCATGGTCCCAAATAGGTAAATGATGTATAAAAATCTGCTCATAAATTGTGCTGATTACAATACTCAAAAAAATCAGGCAGGCGGAAAATACGGGTGAGATACGCGTAATCCTGATTTACCTGCTGATAATTCCTCACAGACGGCGCCGCCACATCCAGATTCCCTCTGCCAAGGGTGCGGTCGGGAATAAACAACGCATTGGTCACCTCCGGCTCCCCCAGCAGCGAATATACTTCACGGCCTTCCACTGCGTAGGGCTTATACCGGGAACTGAGGTTTTTCTTCGTATAGATGGTGTTGTAAATGACATACTTCGCCCGGGAAGGGTTAATCACACCGTAGGATGTCAGCTCCAGGTTCAGCTCCTGCTGAGGCAGGCCTAATGCCTCACAACGGATACTGTGCAACCCATCTGCCAGTGCAATCCTCAGAAATGACCTGGCCGGTACCACATACGGCGTCTGGTCTATCGTAACAGTTATGTCCCTGCCTGTCGGATTATCAATCAACGTTGACCCGTTGAGCGTTGGTTTCAACAATAACTCATACCCGGTGTAACATCCTATTAATACCAATACCAGTAACAGCCCGATGAATCTTTTTCCTGCAATTTGTGCCATGGAATCACTGTTTTTACCTGAAATAAGGTTTCAGTGATTAAAGTTAACAAAGGACTGTTTCACACTGTTGGGCAGATCAATTTCCGCGCATTGTGGATTAACATCTGTAGGTGGTGGAAAAATATCCGCGCTTATATTTTATCAATAAAACCGAGTACGACTTCCTTCTTACGGTCAGACACAGGGACTGTTTCCCCATTAAACATTTCAAGATACCCTTCCTTGAAATATTTGCTGACGTAATTGCCATTCACAAGATAAGACTGATGGCAACGGATAAACGTTTCTTCGGGCAACAAGGCTTCATACTCCTTCAACACTTTAGATACGAGAATGGAACTGCCGTTCTTCAGGTAAAAAGTGGTGTATCCGCGATCGCTCTTGCAATACAGGATATCCCCGATATCGATGATCTGCGTATATTCTGCGCTTCTGAGGGCAATACGCTTCGGCCGCGTTCCTCCTTTATAGTGATTGACGGCAATTTCCAGCTGATGCTGGTTAAACTTCTGTTGCTCGCTTTTTTTGAAACAGCGGTCTACGGCTTCTTCAAAAACAGCCGTCTCTATAGGTTTGAGCAGATAGGCAAAAGCACCGAGGTTTAATGCCTGTAATGCATACTGATCGTAAGCGGTAATAAAAATGATCTGACTGGCGGAAACATCGATGCGGCTAAACAACGTGAAGCTGTTACCGTCTTTCAATTGTATATCTGCCAGGATCAGTTCGGGCTGAAGGGTGGGTATTTCAGCCTGCGCCTTGGCCACCTCTCCGGAATAGCCTACTACCTGCAGGTAAGGCATCTCGTTCACCAGCGCCATGAGGTGTTTCAGGATATTGATTTCGTCTTCAAGTATATAAACAGTCATTGGACATGTTTTTTTTAATCAATTAATAACGGTAGATAGATGGTGGCCCGGAAGCCCTGCTCTGCTGTTTTGGGCTGCGCCTCAAAGTATGCCACACGGGCTGTTTTGTTGAACAGGAGATCTAAACGCTCCTGTACGATAATACGTGACAGGGATGTTTTCTCCCGCGGACCATGCGTTTTCACCTGTGCGCCGGCGCCATTGTCATCAATACAAATGACCAGCTGCTGTTGTTCCTGGCGGAAGGAGATCGTCAGCATGCCCGGATAATCGATGGACTTAAAGCCGTGCTCAATGGAGTTTTCCACAAATGGCTGCACCAGCATGGGTGGTATCAGGATGGCATCTACGTCTGTACCATCCGTGTCAATGCTGTAGGAAAACGCATGCTCAAAACGCATCTGCTGCAGTTCAATATAATTCTTCAGTGAATTTATTTCATCTTCCAACGGAATCAGGTCATGACGGTTTAACTCGAGCACGTTACGCATTAACTTGGAGAAAGACACCAGGTAAGCATTGGCCTCTGCCTTTTTATTACTGCTGATCAGGCCCTGCATATTGGCGATGGCGTTGTAAATAAAGTGAGGGTTCAGCTGCATCTGACGGGTCTTCTGTTCCAGCAACAGTCGTTTGTTTTCAATGGCCAGCTTTTCGTTTTTCTCGCGAAGCAATTTCTGACGGTACACGTTGTACACATAAAACGCTATGATGGCCAACAACATACAGACACCCACAAAAATCCAGCGTTGCTGAGCAATGAGTTTTTTATTCAGTTCATTGTTCATTTGCAGGGTAGCGATGGCCTGGTCTTTTTTCTCTGTCTGATATTGCGTATGCAGCTCTTCTATTTTGGAAGCTTCAATAGCGTCCTTGTTACGGCCATAAATATTGAATGCGGTGAGTAGAGCGTCCAGTGCATTTTTATAGTCCCCTTTCTGTTTATAGGCTTCATGCAGTCCCTGATATTCGCTCACCAGGTTCATGGTCTCCGGCTGTTTTGCCGCCCATAAAATAGCAGCCTTGTAATAGCGGATAGCAGAATCAGTTTGATGATTGCGGACAAAGGTAGTAGCGAGGTTGTTAAACGCCTGTAGGTGCAACTTCTGCTCTGTCTGCAAATAATTAAAATACCGTTTGCCGGAGGCAACGGCTTTACCATATTCATGGCGGGCAGAATAGAGCTGTGCTTCGTAATCGTACGTACGGGCCAGCGCCATGCTGTCGTCTATTTGCAGGGCCAGCTGCCGCGCGCTGTCCAGAAACCGCTCCATCGCCGCACTGTTGAGCTGCTGCGCTGCCAGCAAAAACGAAATATCGAAGTAACGTTGGCGGACAATCGGATGGGAACGGAAAGGATGATGGTCATAGTACAGCTGTGTATACTCCACCGACTTGGCCACATTCTGGTTAACGTAATAGGATTTTGCCAGCAGATCGTACAGGCGGTAGGTGAATACACTTTGGTGATGCTCTCCTCTCTTCACTGCTTCCAGAATGCGGGTCACCAGATCAGCTTTAGCGATGTCTGAACCGGACAATGCGCGGTTCAGGGTGGCATAATCTTTCAGGGTTTGCAGGTCTGTCTGCTCCGGGGCGGGAGATATCTGACGGAAATACAGCGATGCGCTGTCATATTTCCGCTCCAGCGAATACAAATTGCCGCGCAGGTAGCAGTACCAGGGGTTGGAGGATTTGTCCGGCGTGGGTTCCAGGCGGGCCAGTAAAGCCCCGAGGCCGTCGGCATACGGCTTCTTTTTAGCCGTATCCTCAGAGAGGATGAAAGTAATATAGGTTTTATCGGATGTGCCGGTATCAGCAGGGTCCTTCGTCTGTTGATCGGGCATTCTGCAACCGGCACACCAATAAAGGGCAACAAAGAATGGAAGTAATAATCTATGTGTTCTCGACAGATTGATCATGATCGTATATCCGGATACCCTTATAAGCAATTGCTAACAGGTACAAAATTAAGAGGTGAAGTGATTCGATGGTGGCCGGTATAATATCCGCGGCTGCCCGGTTAATATTCGCAGAGACATGATAAATATCCGTCTATGACACCGCAGTGGTAGTCACCAGGCGCAGGCCGTTACGCCCGTATTTTTCCTTGTATGCCTTGGGTGTCATGGCCACATGGCGCTTGAATATCTTCCGGAAAAAGCTCATGTCTTCATAACCGCAATGGAAAGCGATCTGTTCTACCCCATCCTGACTGGTTTCCAGCATCTTTTTGGCAGCTTCTATCCGCACCCGCTGAAGATAGGCCAGTGGCGTATTGCCTGTGGCCTGTTCAAACCGGCGGATGAAATGCCGGATGCTCATATTGTGCTGTACCGCCAGCGCTTCTATGCTGATAGCTTCTGCATAATTTTTTTCGATGTGCTGCTGGGCTTTGCTGATCATACTGTCGGTGTGATCGTGCTGCAGCCGGAAGATGGAGAAGGCATCCTGGGGCTGCTGATGCATATTGATCATCAATATTTTGGACGCTACAACAGCGGCTTCATGCCCGCAGAATTTCTCCACGAGGTACATCATAAAGGTGGTGAAGCTGAAAGCTCCGCCACAAGTATAAATGCTGCCCTGGTCAACGATGATTTTATCGTCCTGTACTTCCACTTCCGGGTACATGGCCCGGAAACGGTCCACAAACAGCCAGTGCGTAGTGGCTACTTTACCATTCAGCAGGCCGGTGGCGCCCAACATGAACGCGCCCACGCAGATGCTGGCCAGCTCCGCCCGTTGCAGGTGCTGCTGCCGCAGCCAGTCGATCAGCCGCCGCTCCCGCTGCAATACCAGCTGTATCTTATCAGATTCCATGGCGGGCACGATCACCAGATCATATACTTCCTGCTTCCGCAGTTTGACCGGTACCGCCGTGCCCTTGGTCTGACGCCACAGCTGGTTATCTTTCTCTGTAATAAAATCGATATCGAACCGTACACTGACAGGGTGGCCGGTCAGTAACGGGGAGGTCCGCATGATAGAGGCGAGTATGTCCGCGGGACCTGCTACGCTTGAGGGCACAGCATTTTCATAATCCAGGATCGCAATACGCATACACTTAAAGATTATTGTTCACATGGCAATATCAGCTTTTCAGAGGTCGTTTTTGCCATAGCATAAAGTTAATCTTTCCTCCCGTTTCCGGTAAATTAATTTCCACCGGGTATGATAATTGAACGGCAAAACCAGGGAATCAGCAAAAAGACCATGCCGTCGTCTGTCATCCGTTCATATTACTACGACGCCCAGCATGCTGTTCTTCGGATTGTGTTTGTTTCGGGCGCTATATACGACTATGAGGCCGTACCGGAATCCGTATACCAGGCGATGAAATCCGCTTTCTCGAAAGGCACGTATTTCAACCAGTATATCAAAGACAAATTCAAATTCTCCCGTTACCACGATCACGATCTATAAGCCATACGCCCTCCCTTAGCGGTTCCGGCCGTTTATTCGTATATTTAATTACCGGTCAGCCGCTATCCTAATCACTGACCGGCCTGTCTTATGGCTGTTGAAAAAGATACTCCCGGAAAAAAAATCAGAGCTGCCGTTCCCCGCACCTCACAAGGCGATTTTAAACTATCTCCGCAACGGCCCGGTGTGGTGGAATCTATCCGCCTGTCCAATCAGGACAGGATAAAGAACCTGATACCGATCCGCCACGGCCGCATGAGTGTTTCGCCGTTCGCCTTCTACCGCGGTATGGCCGGACTGATGGCGCAGGACCTGTCGGAGCTGCCGCATACGCAGCTGAAAGTGCAGGCCATCGGCGACTGCCACCTGTGTAATTTCGGCGGCTTTGCCACCCCGGAGCGCACCCTCATCTTCGATGCCAACGATTTCGATGAAACACTGCCGGCAGCCTGGGAATGGGACGTTAAGCGGCTGGCCACCAGCTTCGTATTGGCAGCACGGCACAATCAGCTCCGCGAAACAGATGCGCATGAAATGGCCATCAGCATGGCCACGTCCTACCGGCACAGCATGTACGAATTTTCACAACTGCCCGTGCTGGACTTATGGTACAAAAAATTTGAAATGCATGCGCTGCTGAACAAAGCCACCAGTGAAGAAGTGCGGAACCTGTTGCGCAACGCGATTGAAAAAGCAGAGAAAGCAACACCTCAGCAGGTGTTTTATAAGATCACGCAGAGCGTGATGGGGACCTTTGAAATTACCGATCAGCACCCGCTGATATACCATCCGCTGGACCCTGAAAAAGAGAAAGACAATATCAAATCCTTCCTGAGTAGCTACCAGCGTACGTTACAGGAAGATCGCCGTTTTCTTTTCAGCAAATATCATGTGGTAGACATCGCCCTGAAAGTGGTCGGCGTAGGCAGCGTAGGCACGCGTTGCTTCATCGCGCTGTTGATGAATGATAAAGACGAACCCCTCTTCCTGCAAATCAAAGAGGCGCGCGCCAGTGTGTTGGAGAATTTTACCGCCAAAAGCAAATACAAACATGCAGGGGAACGGGTAGTACAGGGGCAGCGCCTGGTGCAGGCTGCCAGCGACATCTTCCTCGGCTGGAGCACCGCCAATGACGGCCGCCATTATTATCTGCGGCAGCTAAGGGACCGTAAAATAGCCCCTGATGTGGAAAGCTTCGATAAAGAGGTGTTGCTGGCATATGCCGGTCTCTGTGGCCGTATGCTGGCGCGTGCGCACGCCAAAACCGGGCCTGGCCAGCAAATCAGCGACTATATGGGAAAGAGTGAACTGATGGACACCGCCATCGGTAAATTCGCCGTAGCCTACGCCAATCAAACGGAAAAAGATTTCGAAGTATTCACCAAAGCCATCCGCAATGGAAAGCTGCCCGTGGAAAAAGCATAAAAGATTTCTCAATATCTTGTCGGGCCGCTATAGAAACAGCCAGAAAAACATCTTAGCCCCGGGCTTCAGCCGGGGGACCGGGGAAATCCACGGCAATCCGCGCAACCCGGAAATCCGGGAAAATAAAAAAGAGGCCTCTCAGCCTCTCGCCAGCTGTACATAACGACAGCCTAGGAATATAGCCCCGGGGTACAATTCCCGGGGAACTGCAAATTAAAAATCTATTTTCTGATCACGCTTGTCCACCTTGCCCTGGCGTCCGTAGCGGTTACGGTTGCGTGGTTTCGGTCTTCTCGGTTCTGCTTTTGGCGCGTCCGGATCGGCATTGTTGGCCTCAATCAACGCAGCTTCTTCAAATGGGTGACGCACAGAAGGGATTTTCTGCTTCGTCAGTTTGTTGATGCTGTTCAGGAAAGGGCGTTCTTCGGTAGCGCAGAAAGAGAGCGCGTAACCGGTAGCGCCGGCCCTGCCGGTACGACCGATGCGGTGTACGTAAGTTTCTGATACGTTAGGCAGGTCGTAGTTGATCACATGTTCCAGCGCTTCTACGTCGATACCCCTTGCGGCGATGTCTGTGGCCACGAGTACGCGTAAACGACCGCTCTTGAAGTTGGTCAGCGTGGTTTGCCGGGAAGCCTGCGACTTGTCGCCGTGCAACGCATCAGCATTGATATTACGTTTACGCAGGTTCTTGGCAATCCTGTCGGCGCCGTGTTTCGTCTGTGTAAATACGATGGTACGTTTGATCGCCTTGTCTTGCAGGATGTGGTCCAGCAGTTGTTGTTTGTCTTTTTTCTTCACGAAGAAAACACATTGTTCCACTCTCTCAGCAGTAGTAGACACAGGGGTGATCTCCACTTTCTCCGGTTTGTACAGCAGAGAGTTGGCCAGCTTCGCGATATTGGGAGGCATGGTAGCAGAGAAGAACAGTGTCTGACGTTGCTCCGGCAGCTCACGCACTACTTTCTTGATATCATTGATAAAGCCCATATCCAGCATGCGGTCAGCTTCATCCAGCACAAATATCTCGAGGTGGTCCAGGTAAATATAGCCCTGGTTCATCAGGTCCAGCAAACGGCCCGGCGTAGCGATGAGCACGTCAGTGCCATTGCGTAACGCGATGGTTTGCCGGTGCTGTGGTACGCCACCAAATATAACATCGTGTTTTAACCCTGTAAATTTGCCATACGCTTCAAAACTTTCATCAATCTGTGAGGCCAGTTCCCGGGTAGGTGTCAGGATGAGGGCACGGATATGTTTATAACCGCCTTCCACACCGGAGCGGGTGTTGTACAACTGTTGCAGAATAGGAATGGCAAAAGCGGCTGTTTTACCGGTACCGGTCTGTGCACATCCCAACAGGTCTTTTCCTGCTAAAACGATCGGAATAGATTGTACTTGTATGGGGGTAGGTTGGGTATAACCTTCTTTTTTAATTGCTTTTAAAATGGGCTCAATCAACCCTAATTGCTCAAATAGCATATTGTATTTATAATCTTCGGTAATAAAATTGAACGCCTCTTAATAGCCGGCGTTCAGCATTGAGGAGAGCAGTAAAGAAAGATTCTGGAGAGAGCTTTATGCTTTTAACTCAACATAACGAACGTAAAGATACGGATTTTCCCGTCAGCAAACGGTCAGGGCGCGGATAATGGTTATATGTGGAAATAATGATAATAAAACAAACTACAAATCAACTACTTACACATAGACAGGGGCTATCTCCCATAGGAGAGGCCCCCATCAGGAATGTCATTGGCCAGGCTTGGGAGCCGCAGCTTCTTCAGGTTTGGTTTTTGGCTCTTCGTTACCATGGTGACAAGTGTAACAGGTCACAGACATCACTTCTGTTCCCTTGAAGAACTTCTTGTTGATGCGGTGTGTCATTTTCATCATAGACCGTGCGATGTCTTTGTGTTGATTTTCATCGCTGGCAAAATCCAGTTTTTTAGGATCATCTTTTTGTGATGCGTGACAGTAGCCACATTTTACGCCCAGGGCTGTATTGAACCCGCGCATAGTGGCAATCAGCTCTTCATGGCTGATGTTCTTGGGTAATACTTTGAGGTTTTTAGGCTTCTCCGGCTCCTGAGGCAAAGCCAGGGAACACAGGGTAACTGCCGCCGATAACGCCGCCGCTACCATGAATGTTTTTTTCATTTTCATGACCATGGATTTAATAGTATGTAAAGCTTCCTGATACGGAATCTACAAAAAATTATATATGTAAAGTAATTTTTTTGATAGATGGGCAAGGCGCCGGCGGCTTCGTACAGGCAAAAACGTTAGTCAGCGGCAAGATAACAGACGGTAGCGACCATCTTTTCTGATGTCCGCAAGTTCCGGGTTTTTTGCCGACTTTCGCAGGGGTAACTTTGTCTTAAAATGATAAAGCCATGAACAATTACGATAAAATTGCCACGGCAATTGCTTACATCAACGACAATTACAAGGAACAACCGGAACTGAAAGATATGGCAGCTTCGGTACACATGAGCCCGTTCCATTTTCAACGGGTATTCAGTGAATGGGCAGGTGTTACACCTAAAAAATTCCTGCAATATCTCACATTGCATCATGCGAAACAGCTGCTGAAGCAGGAAAAAACCACCCTGTTTGACGCCGCTTTTGAAACGGGCCTGTCCGGCACCAGCAGGCTGCACGACCTGTTCGTCAACATAGAAAGCATGACACCGGGAGAATATAAAAATGGGGGAAAGTCGCTGCACATCAATTACAGCTTTGCCGAGAGCCCGTTTGGCAATATCCTGGTGGCCTCCACCAGCAAAGGCATCTGCTATATGGCTTTTGCCGACGACCGGGAAGCGGCGCTACAAGAGCTGACCGCCAATTTCCCGAATGCGCAGTTCACACAGATGACTGACCTCATCCAGCAAAACACGCTGTATATCTTCACCAAAGAACAGCATCGCCTGTCAGAGATCAAACTTCACCTGAAAGGCACTGCTTTCCAGCTGAAAGTATGGGAAGCCCTGCTGAAAATCCCGATGGGCAATCTCACCACCTATCAGCAACTGGCAGCAGCGGTGGACAATCCCAAAGCCTCCAGGGCGGTAGGTACTGCCGTAGGCCAGAACCCCGTGGCGTTTCTCATTCCCTGTCACCGGGTGATCAAAGCCACCGGCGAATTCGGGCACTATCACTGGGGGGATGTACGCAAACAGGCGATGATCGGCTGGGAATCTGCACAATCATTTAATCATTGAGTCATTTCATCATTTTAATATTTAAATCACCCAATTCGCAAAACCGGGAAAATATCAAAATATCAAAATCCGTAAATAAAGAAGGGCCGCCCACTCGTGAAGGGCAGCCCTTATTTGCTTATGAAAGAGGACCAGCACTAGAGAGTGCCTGTCTGTTTATTAGAGGATAATGTGGTATTACTGGTTATCCACAGCCAGCTTGTTATACACCAGCTCATCGGATGAGATAGGCCAGATGTAACCTGCAGCTGTTGGCGGTACTGCCAGCACAGTAGCACTCTTCGCAGGGAACGGAATACCCAGACGGATAATTTCCATGGCTCTGTTACCTTCTCCCAGTAATTCAATATGTTTTTCTTTTAAGATAGCATCAATCAGATCGTTGGGCGTCGCGAAATTAGCCGCTGTAAACACGGTCGTCGCATCTGAACGGCCACGCACGGCATTCAGCAAAGCGATAGCGGTAGGATCTACGGTATTGGATACACGTACTTTCGCTTCCGCTTCAATCAGCAGCAATTCTGCCCAACGCAGCACCGGCGCAAAGTCCAGGTAAGGGCTCGGACCGGCATATTTCACCAGGAAGGAACGTGTGCCAACCGGTAAAATAAACTGCCTTCTGGCATCGGTAGATTTCCAGGATGCATCTGCTACGATGCTACCGGTGGCAGTGTTCAGCGCATACTCTGCGTTGCCACCAACAGAAGCGGGGCTGTAGTAGTATCCCAGCTGGGTTTGCGTACCCGGGAAGTCTCCAGGGGAAGCACCGAATGGCATGTATATCACCGCTTCTTTACCGGCATACTTTGGGGTGTACAGGTTCTTCAAGTCGGACTCCAGCACGTAACCGGCAGGAGACGTGAACGGACCAGAACCGGCAATCAGTTTAGCGCCTTCTGTCAGCACTTTATCATACTGCCCCATTTGCAGGTATACTTTCATCTTCAGCGCAACAGCATTGTAGGAATTGCCCTTGTTGGCAGAGAACTTGGTAGATGCTGTTAACTTAGGCAACAGTGTTTCTGCAGAGTCCAGGTCACGGATGATCTGGTCATATGTTTCTTTTACGGTGCTGCGCGCGCGGGAGTAATCTCCCAGCTTGGTATGCGGCTCCCAGAAAAGAATCAGGCCCGGTTTACTACCAGCACCATCCCAGTAAGGACGGGCAAACAACTGCAGCAGGGAAAAATAGGAAAGACCCCTTACAAATTTAGCATCGCCGGCGTATATCTTTGCCAGTGAGTCGCCAGCTACAGCATTGCCTTTGGCAGCCATACCGGCGAGGAAAACGTTCACGTTGTTGATGGCCATATATCCCTGGGACCAGATCTCTTTGATCTCCTGAGACTCCCCAACGGCGGTCATTTTCCAGCTGGCATTCAGCGTTACGTTGTTGGTGGTCAGGTTCACAAAATCTTCCCCTCTCACATCATTTGCGATCAGCACTTTACCACCCAGGAACTTCCCGTTTTTCATCACGGTATACAAACCGGTAGCTTCGTTGCCAATTCGCTCTTTCAGTGTAAACGCCTCCCAGTCGGGGATATCGGTTGTTGGTTTTGGCGTAAGCAGATCCTTCTGACAGGCAGTGCCCAAAGCCGCAATGCCTAACGCCAGTATATATGCACTAATTTTATTCATCATCGATCGTTTTAGAAATTAACATTTAAACCCACAGTCACCGTGCGACCATTGCCCAGTGTGTTACGGTCGATACCCTGACCGGAAGCGTTGTTACCATTGGAAGATACTTCCGGGTCCGGGCCGGGGTATTTGGTCATAACAGCCAGGTTCTGGCCTCTTACATATACCTTGGCGCCGCTCAGGTGAATAGACTTCAGCGCTGTTTCAGGCAAAATGTAAGTCAGGCCCACGGTACGGAGTTTAAGGAAATCTCCTTTGAACACGTTAGCAGCAATAGCGAAGGACGAACCATTGGAGATGTTATCACCATTTACCAGTTTAGGTGTTTCACTTACATCGCCAGGTTTCTGCCATCTGTCCAGCACTTCTACACCGTTGTTCCAGTAACGCTGGTCTTTCATACCGGCAAGGCTACCATAGTAAACATAGAAACCGGTTTGATAAGTCAGCAATACGTTCAATTCAAAGTTTTTGTAACGGAAAGTGTTTTCAAAACCACCCACCACTTTAGGGTTGGTGTTTTTGTAGGCCACCGCGTCTTTTGTACCTACAGCCGGCGCAGGTTTGCCGTCAGCGTAAGAGTACACGGCACCTACGGGATTGTAGTATACCTGTTCTCCCGCTTTGTTAACGAAAATCCTTCTGCCGGTTTGCGGATCTACACCATTGGTACGAACAACATAAATCATACTGGCCGGATAGCCTACCTGGTTTACGCTGGTTTGTTCCAGTGAGCTGGTCACAAACGGAATTTTGTCCAGGGCTCCTGCGAGGTCAGTGATTTCATTTTTGTTGTAAGCAATGTTGAAGGAGGTGTTCCACGTAAAGTCCTTCTTGGTTACCGCTGCTGCGCTGATGCTGAATTCCACGCCTTTGTTATACATCTTGCCTACGTTGGCAGGAATGGTGGCAATAGCAGTAGTAGAAGGAATACCGGCGGAGGGGATTTGAGGTACAAACAGGATCAGGCCGTCGATATTGTTATAGTAGTAGCTCAGTTCACCGGTAATCCTGTTGTTCAGGAAACCATAACTGATACCCACATCTGTTTTTTTACTTACTTCCCAGCCCAGGTTCGGGTTACCTGCCTGACTGAAATACAGGGAAGGCCTTTCACCATAAGGTACGGGTCTGTAGAGAGATAACGCATCATAATCACCCAGGCCGGCATAGTTACCTACTTTACCGTAGCTACCACGCAGTTTCAGGGTAGAGAACACATTAGCCAGTTTGCTGTTTGCCCAGAAATCTTCTTTGGTGATTTCCCAACCGGCAGACACGCTGAAGAAAGTACCTTTCTTCTTGTCTTCACCAAACGCAGAATACTGGTCCTGACGTATGCTTCCGCTCAGGAAATATTTCTCTTTATAGTTATAGTTCGCACGGGAGAACCAGGACAGCAGATAGTTGCTGCGGCGTAACATGTTACGGCTTAAGTCAGTCAACCAACCGCCTTCAGAGTTATTAAAGTAAGGGTCCATCTGGTTCTGACGACCGATACCATAACGTTCACGCTGATCGCGCTGTTGTTCTGTACCAAACAGTACGCTCAGGCTATGTTGATTAAAGGTTTTATCAAACTGCGCGGTGTTGGTCCACATCCATCTTTTATACTGGGTATAGGTGCTGGTAGCGTCACCATTGCTGCTGTAACCGTCACCGTTTTTGTTGTTGCTGTAAGCGTCGTTGTTCATCAGGATATAGTCGATACCGTATTGTGTACGTAAAGTCAACCATTCCCATGGTTTCAACTGGCCATATACGCTTCCCTGTATGTGGTTAGCTTCTGTATTAGAGTGATCGAGGTCCAGCAGGATCTTGGGATTGTAGATGCCCACGTTCAGGCCACCTTTAGCACCACCGATACCGGAACCGCCGTTGGTATTGTAAGTACCGTCGTTGTTATACGGAGCGACGATCGGAGAAGTCAGGAACGCCAGACGGGCCAGACCACCAGAGTTAAAGGCTTCACCTTCCAGTGAACCGGAAGAACCGGAGATCAGGCTGGACTCATTGGAGTAGGCTACTTTAGTGCCCACGGAGAAGATTCTGCCTACCTTCTGGTCTACATTCACCATCAGGTTTTTACGGATAAAATCATTTTGTTTCAGGATACCTTCCTGCTTGGTGTAACCGGCAGAAAAATAGTAGCTGGTATTTTCAGTACCACCGCCTACACTCAGGCTATGGCTTTGAGAGATCGCTCTGTCACGGTATACAACGTCCAGCCATTTGGTATCGATGTTATTGCCATTGGCATCTTTGTTGAACTCATAACGTCTGGCATCACCGGCATTCGCCAGGCCTTCGTTTTTAATATCGATGTACTGCTGTGCATTCAGCAGTTTAGGCAAACGGGTTGGCGTAGTCATGCCCACCCAGCCATCATACATAACACGCGGACGGCCGGCTTTACCTTTTTTGGTGGTTACCAGTACCACGCCGTTGGCGGCACGGCTACCATAGATCGCTGTAGCAGCAGCGTCTTTCGCGATATCAATAGATTCGATATCAGACGGATTAATGCTGGACAATGGGTTCAACGGAGCGTTGGTAGATCCTACGTCGCCGCTGAAAGTAGGCACTCCGTCAATAACGATCAACGGATAAGCGCTCATAGACAGGGAGTTGACACCACGGATCCTGAACACCGGCGGGTTGTTTACCACACCGTTAGGTACGGTGATCTGTACACCCGCAGCACGGCCACCCAAACCGGATTCAAAGCTCTGTACCGGCAAATTAGCCAGTGACGTGCCTTTCACCGAAGCGATGTTACCGGTTACTTCTCTTTTTCTTTGTGTACCATAACCCACCACTACTACTTCAGATATAGCTTTGGTGTCTGCCGTTAATTTAACATTCCCTATGTTGTCTCCGGTAATAGGTAAGGTTTTCGCTTCATACCCTACGAAGGATATGCGTAATGTCTTTGCATCCGAAGGAACAGATAGGGAGAACGCGCCTTTGGCGTCTGTTACAGTACCGGTTTTGCCGCCGGGCAGGCTGATAGATACACCGGGCAAAGCAGCGCCTTGCTCATCAGTGACCTTCCCGGTAACCGTACGATGAGATTGTGCCAACAAAGTTGATGCTAGGAACAGCATGCTGGCTACCACGAGTAAGAACTTCCTCATGTAATTGCAGATTTTGGTTTAGATTAATTAAAAAGAAGTCTGATCATATCAGATTTTGGTCATAGTTTCTCCAGCATCATGAGGTCAGTCATGATGATATATTTCGCAGCGTTCGAATTTGAGAATGCAGTTTAGTTTTAATGATTTCTGGCCATAGATCCACAGCACTGCTGTCGGTGTCTTTAGATTTAGATTTCTCCTTCGCTTAGTTTTTTTGTTTTACTGGTTAAGAAAAACGGTTCGATTTTGGTTTTTTATGCTACAGTCTTCACGAGATGTATCACTGATTTAGATTTTGGTTGCAATACTATCGTTATCCTCTACGATCACCCAATAAACAGGTCAGAATAAAAGTAAAAAAAAATTTGAACCCCACTACACTTTCTCTTTTCCGATCTTTTCTATCAAGACAAGATTTCTTTTAAAATTAATGATAACTAATTTATTACATATTAAAAAGCTGCCAAAATATTTTTTTATATCTTTATCCAAATAAAAAAATGAGCACACAGGAAAACGCACCCGGACATACGACCTCCCAGGGCTGGGAAATTGGTGTCAGACGTACTTTCACCCTCTCCCCCGAAACAGCATGGGAAATGCTTTTCAGTCAACCTGTTCTTGGTGTATGGCTCGACAATAAGGCCGATATCGCCTTTCAGAAAAACGATACCTATACCACCGATGCTGGCATAACCGTCACCGTTACCAGTGTTACGGAGGTAAAAGTGATCCGGATGAAATGGCAACAGAAAGGCCAGACAGCTGCTTCCACCTTACAGATCAGAGTCATCCCGGCAAAAGACAAAACCACCATCAGCTTCCATCACGAATGGCTGGCAAATGGCCAGGAGCGCGAAGCGATGAAAACCTATTGGACGCACGTGCTGGATGAAATCGGCAAATCACAAAACGGCTAACCGATATTAAAACATCGTATAACCGTTAACGTTATCTACCATTTCCCTTATGAAAAAACCTTTTACCATGCACCACCATATTGGCGAAAACCGCCTGCTTCACATAGGGCAGACCGGCTAAAATGTTAAAAGGAGCGCTATCAAAATGAGAAAAACCGGCCTCCATGGCGCCGGCAACGGGAATTCACCGACAGTTAAGGCATTTTGAGCGCCCGTAAATCTGAATTCGCCTATAATAACTTATTTTTAAGCTAATTATAAGGCATACCTATCACTGTACCCTGTAACTTTGTTAATACCAAGACCAATGAATACTACGGGAAGCAAAATTATGAACGGCTATAGTATAGTACAAGGACCCCAGCTTCAGGAATTGTTGCATCAGGAAACACTGGCGGATATCTTCAGACAATCAGTCAAAGAGCATGCTCATCATCCTGCTCTGATTTTTCAACACCAATCCCTCACCTACGCTGAAATGGACCACTGGAGCGATGCGGTGGCTGCTATGTTGCAGGCGCGCGGCATCGGCCCCGGCAGCGTGGTAGGCGTATGGTGGCCACGCGGGCTGGAACTGCATGCGGCCATCCTGGGCATCGTAAAAGCCGGAGCGGCTTATGTGCCGCTGGACCGCGAAATGCCCGCCGAAAGAGTGGAAGGCGTACTCACGGAAGTAAAGGCCGCCGCCTGCTTCAGTGAAGCGTCCCTGCACCTGGACGCTGCCATCCTCTCCGTTCCGCCGGTACCGGACGCCACACAAACATTCACGCTCAAAGCCGGCCCTTCCCCCGACAACATCGCCTACGTATTATATACCTCCGGCAGCACCGGAAAACCCAAAGGCATCCCCATCTCACACCGCCAGATATGTCATCTGGTAAGAGCGGAACAGACCGTCCTGAAAATCACCTCCCACGATAAAGTGTACCAGGGCTTCTCCGTCTCCTTCGACATGTGGTGCGAAGAAACATGGGTCAGCTATTTCGCAGGCGCCACCCTCTGGGTAGCAGATGCCACCACAGCTAAAGCAATCGATGAACTGGGCAGCGTGCTGCGCAACGAAAAAATTACCATCCTCCATGCCGTACCCAGCCTGCTGGCCGTCATGGAAGACGATATACCCTCCCTCCGCCTGATCAACGCCGGCGGCGAAGCCTGTACTCCACAGGTACTGGCACGGTGGGGCGCCCCTCCCAGAATTTTTTACAACAGCTACGGCCCTACTGAAACAACCGTCAGCGCCACCTTTGCTGCCCTCAAACCCGGCGATGCCATCACCATCGGTCATCCCCTGCCCAACTACAATATGGCGGTGGTAGATGACAAACTCAATATTCTCCCCCTCGGAGAAAGAGGCGAACTGGTGATCACCGGCCCCGGCGTGGGCAACGGCTACATCGACCGCCCCGAGCTTACCCGGGAAAAGTTCGTTCCCAAACCGGCGTCCATGGACATGGTCCCCGGCGATATGGTATACCGCACCGGCGATGCGGCCATCATCCTGCCCGATGGCAACATCGACTTCCAGGGCCGTCTCGATGATCAGATAAAACTACGCGGATACCGCATTGAACTCGGTGAAATTGAAAACCGCCTCAATGCCATCATCGGCGTGATCTCCGCTGCCGTAGCAGTGAAAAAAGATAACAACGAACAAGACCAGCTGGTAGGATATGTGGTCATGGAAGATGCGCAACCCTTCGACGAAAGTTTCTTCCGGGCTGAACTGGCAAAGGTATTGCCTCCTTATATGGTACCCGGCACCATCCTCGAACTGGAGGACATGCCGCGCCTTCCCAGCGGCAAAATCAACCGTAAAGCATTGCCGCTGCCGCCAGCCTTCGCACAGCCCGTCAGCCATGAAGCAATAGATGCCAATGCGCCGCTACAGGACAGGGTGATGGCCATCCTCTCCAAAGTATTTCCCGACAGGGACATCCACCTTCAACAGGATTTTTTCACGGACCTTGGCGGCCATTCACTGCTGGCCGCTGCTTTCGTATCGCGCCTGCGCCGCGAAGCCAACGTGCCACAGGCATCCCTGAAAGATATCTATATACATCGTCCGCTACAGGCCCTCGTGGATACCTGGAACGTACAACCACAAAGCAGTAAGAAAAAAGAACGCAGCTTTAATGAAGTGCCCTGGTGGCGCCACCTCGCCTGCTGGGCAGCACAGAGCGTTTCCCTGCTGGTGATCTTCGGATTGTTTGCCATGCAGATATTCCTGCCTTATCTGGGATACTACTACATAGAACAGGAAACCAGTCACCTCGGATATGCCATCATCACCGCGTTGTGCATGTTCTGCCTGCTGCCACCCGTTTTCTCCGCGCTGATTATCATCGCCAAATGGCTGATCATCGGCAAAATGAAAGCGGGCGACTATCCACTGTGGGGACAATATTACTTCCGTTGGTGGCTGGTGAAAACCATGCAACGGCTGATGCCCTCCCAGTTCCTCAACGGCACGCCCCTGTATCCCACCTATCTGCGGCTACTCGGCGTGAAAATAGCCTCCGATGCACAACTGGCGGCTGTCACCATCGGCGCGGAAGACCTGGTCACCATCGGCAGCGATGTCAGCATCAGCTCCCAGGCGGTTATCAACAATGCCTGGGTAGAAGACGGCTGGCTCAAACTGCGCTCCGTACATCTCGACGACCACGCTTACATCGGCAGCAGCGCTGTCATCGCCGGCGACACCGTTATGGAACCCTGGAGCGAACTGCAGGACCTGAGCTACCTGCCGGCCAACAGCCGCATAGGTACCTGCGAAGTATGGTATGGCAGCCCCGCACAGCTGAAAGTGAAAAAAGAAATGAGCGAAATGCCGCAGCCATTACCCGTGTCTGCAGCTACCCGCCGGAAATACAGCCTGATCTTTTCGCTGTTCCTGCTCGTATTTCCATTCACCATCCTGCTGCCCCTGCTGCCTACTATCATCACCCTCAATCAGCTCGACAACGCCGCGCCGGATTATAACTTCAACTATATGGTCATCACGCCATCCCTGGCATTGAGTTATATCATCCTGTTCACCACGCAAACCGTTGTGCTGAGCCGCGTGCTGCAATGGGGCATCAAACCCGGCACTTACCCTATTTACAGCCTGTTTTATGTACGCAAATGGTTTGCAGATCAGCTGATGTCACTCACGCTGATCGTTATCCATCCTATTTTTGCGACAGTATATATCTCCAGCCTGTTCCGCGCGCTGGGCGCCCGTATCGGTAAAAACACGGAAGTATCTACCGCCAGCAGCGTTACCCACCCGCTGCTCGAAATAGGCAACGGCGCCTTCATCGCGGATGCGGTCACACTCGGTGAATCCGATGTACGCGGACAGCAACTGATCCTCGAAAAAACAATCATCCACGATACCAGCTTTGTAGGCAACAGCGCACTTATTCCACAGGGATATGTCCTGCCGCCCAACATGCTGATCGGCGTGTTGTCCACACCGCCTTCAACAGAACAGCTGGCCAACAGCACGGCACGCGACTGGTTCGGCTCTCCCGCCATCGCACTGCCACGCCGCCAGGAAAGCCGTTTCTTTCCGCCGGAACTGACCACCAATCCCTCTCCGCAAAGGAAGATGGCCAGAGGCTTCGTGGAATTTATCCGCATCCTGATACCGGAAACAATGGTTATCTGTTGCAGCATCCTTTTCATTGCCTACGGACATGACCTGGTAACCGAACAAGCCTGGTGGCAGATCCTTCTCAAACTGCCTTTCTACTACCTCTTTTTCCTCGGTATGCCCGCCTTCCTTTTCACGGTGATGATGAAATGGGTACTGACCGGTAGATATCACGCCATACAGAACCCGATGTGGACTTCCAAAGTGTGGCGCAGTGAAGGCACCACCTCCACCTACGAAGCACTGTCCGTGCCGTTCCTGCTCGACTTCCTCCGGGGTACGCCATGGCTGCCCGTTTTACTGCGCATGCTGGGTGTAAAAACCGGTTACCGCGTATGGCTCAACACAACCGACATCACCGAGTTTGACATGGTGGAGATAGGTACTGACTCCGCGCTCAATGAAGACAGCGGACCACAGACGCACCTGTTTGAAGACCGTGTCATGAAAATCGGTCCCATCAAAATCGGTGACCGCGCCAGTATCGGCGCCCGCACCATTATCCTCTACGATAGTGAGATTGGAGATGACGTGAACATCGCGCCACTGTCGCTCGTGATGAAAGGAGAGAAACTGCAACCCGGCACCGACTGGACCGGCAGCCCTATCAGACCGGAATAACCTGACGCCATGATAACGATTACGCCTATACGCATAAAAGATCATTACGAGCTCCTGTCAGCCATGCTGAAGGAGCTCCATCTGTCTGAACTGGAGTTCTTCCCTAAAACAGCCGCCTGGGAAGATATACAGACAGACTATATGCAGCATGTCATCTCCACACAGGAGGAAAATGACGGCACCTGCCTGCTGGCTGCCAAAGACGGTGACCCGGCAGGCTTTATCTTCGCCTATGTAGAAGAACCAGACGAAAGCCGTATCGAAGATTATACCGGCGATACCCTCTATGTCTCCGACGGTTATGTAGCGCCGGCCTTTCGCCGCATGGGTATCTATCGTCAGCTCAACGATGCCCTGGAAGCCATCTACCTTCAAAAAGGTATTCGCAGGATCGTACGTTATACCCTCAGCAACAACCTGCGGATGCAGCAGTTTCTGGCATCGCAACAGTATGAACCCGTCAGGATCGTGTATGAAAAATGGCTTACGCCGGATGGGAAGGAAGGGATCAAATTGTTTCCGTGATTATGTAAGATTTTTTTGATTTTCGATTTTTTGATTTCGTTCTGATAGAACAGATTATAAAAACAAAAGACCGAAGTGATTAACATCACATCGGTCTTTTTTATTGTACAGGATGATTCGCTTACATAATCCCCGAAATCAAAAAATCGAAAATCACAAAATCCCTACATGTCAATAGCATGATCTTTCTGAACAGGTTTCCCTTTCCACACTTTCTGCGCCGTCCATTCAGCAGCAGGAGCGCTCCAGTAAGGATCATTCGCCGGTAATCCCAAATCCAGGAAACCGGTAGTGCATAAATAAAGGCTGCCGGTAGAAGTATATACATCAGCGATCTCCGGCTGATGCCCGCAGAAACCGATCTGCAACCAGCCGTTTTTATCGAAAGTGCCGGGGGCTTCAAAAATTCGTTTATTCACTGCCGTTAGTGCGCAACGCACCTGTGCCGGTTGTAATTCTGTCGGCAGTTTTCTTTCGAGGGCCAGCTGCGCCAGCGCTTGAAAAGCAGCGTTGCGATAAGGCATGGAGCGGCCTACCACGGGGAAAGTTGCCTCCGGGGAGATCTGTCTTTCCAGGATCGCGCCGTAGCGTTGCATGCGCTTCAGCGCCAGCTCGTATTGTTCTTTACTGCCTTCGCCTTTCTCCGCCAGCACTTTGAGCACATCCACCAGCATCGGCTGAATCACGAAGGAATTGTAGTAGTCATAGTGAAAATGGGGACCATCTCCATACATGCTGTCGCCCTTGTACCATTCCATGATTTTCTCAACGGCAAAGTCCACCGGCTTGCGGTCCCAGCCACCACCGAACTGCAGCAACGCTATTTCGATCATAGCGGCAAACAGCACCCAGTTATTGGTACTAAAGGCTTTGATGCTGCGCAGGCTTTTCAGGGCGTCTACTGTCTGCTGTTGCGTACGGTCTGACAACTGTTTCCATACCTGCTTCGGCGCACGTATCAGGCCATGGGCTAAAAAGGCGCCATCTACCAGCGGCTGCGCATCAAATTGTCCGGTGAAGTTCATAAAGTCGGAAGAGGAAGGATCTACTGCCATCGCCATCGCTTTGTGAGTAAGCGCCAGCATCTCAATGCGCTTGCTGCCTTCCACCGTATTGTCCCATCCCAGTTCCAGCCATGGCGCCAGTCCGGCCAGTGTTCTGCCGAAAGCCTCCAGGTAGGTCACCTTGCGTACCGGCTTACCGTAATGCGGCGCTACTTCAGTAGGCATATTGGCCACCAGTTGCCCCTTGCTGAGATGGGTCATAACGGGGCGGCATATACGCAGCAGCAGGTCGAGATTGTAAGCACGGTCATTTACCGGCGGCGCCGCCGCCAGGTCTGCCAGCATACTTTTATCTGTCTTCAGCGATCCGGCAATGCCGGCCATCGGTACCGCTTTTAGAAAAAAACGTCTGTTCAAGTTGATGATCTATTTAGCCCACTGTTTGTAACGCAGCAAGGCTTCCACAAAATAATAGTCAGCATAGGTCAGTGGCACGTCTACCTCAGATTGATGAGGCAGGGAACCCACGCTATGCATCAAAATAAAATCATTGTTCTCTCCTTCTTTGGCCAGATATGCCGGGCTGCAAAGACTGGTGAGCATGGTCTCCGCAGCGTTCCAGTAACGTTTACCTTCGGTTTTGTTAGTGTAACGGCTTAACTCCAGCAGCGCGGAAGCTGCTACAGCGCCCGCAGAAACATCACGCGGGGCGTTTGGAATTTCCGGTGCGTCATAGTCCCAGTAAGGAATCAGATCTGCCGGCATATGCGGATGATGGAGGATGTATTCAGCGATATGACGCGCCTGGTCCAGATAAGCTTTGTCTTTGGTTTCACGGTACATCATGGTGTAACCGTACAGGCCCCAGGCCTGACCGCGCGACCAGGCGGAGCTGTCTGCCAGTCCCTGATGTGTTTTCTTTTGTAATACAGCGCCGGTAGCAGGATCATAATCAATCACATGATAAGAGCTGTAATCCGGACGGAAATGGTTTTTCATCGTGGTGTTGGCGTGGGTGCGGGCTATCTGATCAAACTTCGGATCACCGGACAGGCGGGTGGCCCATGTCAGCAGTTCCAGGTTCATCATATTATCGATGATCACCGGGAATTTCCAGGTGCCGTGGTCCCATGATTTGATACAACCTACGGTAGCATTAAAGCGGGTGGAGAGCGACCGGGCGCTGTTGAGCAGAATACGGTTGTAGGCGGTGTCCCCGGTGATGCGCAAGGCGTTGCCGAAGGGGCAATACATCATAAATCCGAGGTCGTGCGTACGGGTATTGAATTCGTTCTTTTGACAGAGCGCCATGCGTTTGAGCGCTTCCGTTTTAAAGGCCGGATCTTTCGTGTATTCGTAGAGGAACCAGGTAGTGCCGGGATAGAATCCGGATGTCCACCATACAGCGTTGGAGGTCATCAGGCTACCGTCTTTGTTGGTGCTGCGGGGCAGTACGGTGTCCGGCACGTGGCGCATCATCAGTTTATATTGTCGGGCGGCAAATTGCAGTGTTTCGTCGGCCTTGCGGAGCAATGCCTGGTTGGCTTTACCAGACTGTGCATACGATTGCATAAACATCGCAGGCAATAGCAGCAAGGTAAAGAACAGGTTCTTTTTCATAATATTTAAACTTAAAAGATCTTTGCGCTCTTTGCTGCTTTGCGGGAAAGCAGTAAGCTGGTGATAGGTTGACTTATTTCTTTTTCGTGGCGGCTTTTGTAGTGCCGGCACTGGATTCCCTGGCGATCAGCTGGGTAGGAATGATCTCCTGTGAATAGCGCGGGGTACCGGTCTGACGGCTGGTCACCAGTTCCATCAGCGCGGCCACCACCCGTTCGCCCATCATAGCAGGGTATTGGTCCACACTGGTGATAGGCGGTGTAACGATTTCGGTTCTCGGATCATTGGAATAACCCACTACTTTCAGGTCTTCCGGCACCCGCAGGTTGATTTTGCGGCAGTACTCCATGATCGTGATGGCAGTAGTATCATTGGACGCGAAGATACCGTCCGGATAAGGCTTCTGTGCGAAAATTTTTTCGCAGGCCTGCCACGCATTGTCGCGCGTAAGTTCCTGATAGAAAACCCTGGTTTTACGGAAAGGCAGCTTATGTTGCTGCAAAGCGCTTTTATAACCCGCTACCCTTTCCAGGTACAGATTACAGGTCAGCGGGCCGGATATATGCACAATGTCTTTACAGCCTCTTTCTATCAGGTGGCTGGTGGCGGTAAACCCTCCCAGGTAATCATCTCCCTTGATCACCTTTACGTTGTAATCTTTGGGTACGCGGTCAAAAAACACCAGCGGGATGTTGTTGTCTTTGAAAACATCAAAATGCGAGAAGTCGGTGGTATACAGGGTAGTGCTAACCACCAGGCCGTCTACCCGGGCAGAATACAGGGTATTGACCAGGGCTACTTCCTGTTCATAGGAGTCGTTGGACTGACATATGATCAGGTTGTAGCCATGTTCCTGTAATTTATTCTGGATAATGGTACTAATAGTAGCCGGAAAAAACATGGAGATACGCGGAACGATCAGGCCGATGGTTTTGCTTTTGTTGTTACGTAAACCAGCAGCCAGCGCGTTAGGACGGTAGCCCAGTTTGCGAGCCATTTTTTTTACCCTGTCTTTCGTACGTGCGCTGATGTTAGGATTATCGTTCAGGGCGCGTGATACAGTAGATACCGATAACTTCAGTTCCTCTGCAATATCAACGATTGTTTTTTCTGTACGTTTGCTCATGTATTAGCCATTAACGGTAAATATAATTATCTGCCCATCCAGCCGCCATCTACGGTGAGTATAGTACCATGTACATAATCCGCAGCTTTGGAAGCGAGGAAAATAACGGGTCCGGCAAAGTCTTCCGGTTCGCCCCAGCGTCCTGCAGGTATCCTGTCGAGTATGGAGGTACTGCGTTTTTCATCCGCCCTCAGGGCGGCCGTGTTGTCGGTAGCGATATAGCCCGGAGCGATCGCATTGACGTTCACTCCCCTGCCGGCCCATTCATTGGCGAAAGCTTTCACCAGTGAGCCTACCGCTCCTTTGCTGGCGGCATATCCCGGTACATTGATCCCACCCTGGAAGGTAAGCAATGAGGCTGTAAAGATAATCTTTCCGGCGCCTCTTTCAATCATCCCCTTACCGATTTCACGGGTAAGGATAAACTGCGCATTCAGGTTGATGTTGATCACCTCGTCCCAGTACTCGTCCGGGTGCTCTGCTGCGGGTTTACGGAGGATAGTGCCGGCATTGTTGACGAGGATATCGACGGCCTTTACTTCCTGCTGTAACTGGCTGATAAAGGCATACAATGACGCGCGATTGGAGAAGTCGCTCTGATAGGCTTTAAAACTGCGGCCCAGCGCTGTTACTTCCTTTTCCACGTCGCTGCCCTGCAATTCCAGGGAGGCAGACACACCGATGATATCTGCACCGGCGGAGGCCAGCGCCACCGCCATCGCTTTGCCGATGCCACGCTTACATCCGGTGACGAGCGCGGTTTTTCCTTTCAATTGAAACAGGTCCATATGTCAACTTTATTGAATCGTTACTTTAAGTGGTTCTTTAATGCGTTGTGAAAATGCTTCTAAATATTTAAACCATTCATCTGCATTGGCAATCCGTCCGCCTTTGTTCCAGGCAGCGCCGAAATAATACACATACGGCTGCCGGCTGCCCGCCATACCGGGACTGAGTAAATGTACGTTATCCGTTTTCATGCCGGGCACGGAAGCAGGGAAAACACATCCTACACCGAGGGTACCGTCTTCACCATGCTGCGGCTCCCAGTATCCCATCACACCGTTCTTTTCGTCCAGCAGCACGGCGCCGGGCTCTTTCCGTTTTACAATGCCTGTCATCACCGGCAGCTGATCGCCTTTGAAGGTGTATTGCGCCTGCATTTTGTTCAGCTGGGAACCGGCGTCCAGAGAGATGGTCTTGGTAACGGTAACGGGTATATTACCGGCCTGCCAGGTATCGTAGGTGAGCGCAAAAGTGGTGCGGAGCGGACCGTTGTCCAGCCGTTTCCATTGACGGTAGTTTTTCGGGAAATAGATGGTGTCTTTACCATAGGGCGCGATATCACCGGCGCCCAGCGTAAGACCTACACTGTAATAGTCAAGACCCTGGCCATTGTCATGATGATAGTTATCCAGTTTATACCAGGTATCAATTACCATGTCGGTGGTACGTTTAGCCCATACATCGATGCCATAAGCCATTTCCTTCGGCGTTTTCTCCAGCGCGGGGCCGTACATGCGGTAAGCCATCCGGTCGTTTTCCCATGCATAGTCATCTTTCCTTTCGGGCACAAAACGGCCATATGCTTTTGGTGTTACTACAGCGGGCGTACCCGCTTTCACTGCCAGCTGACGGCTACCGGCCGGCGTTACGCTCACCTGCAGTAATACTGCTTTAGGTGTTTTCCCACCTTCATATATCAGTTGATAAGGAATTTCCTGATCGGACAACAGGTCTACTACCCGGAAGGATTTACGTGTTTCTTTATTCAGCTTCGCCGTAAACTGATCGTAAGGAATCTCCACGATCTCGCCTTCGCGGTTCAGTCCTGTTGTGTTGGTAATAGTGATATCACCGGGACTGCTCTGCCGGAGATCGTGTTTTATCAATTCAGCGCCGGCCAACAGGAAAGCACCTACGCCGTATACTTCAGAATCATCGGCAGTGGCTTTTCCCGGGGCTGCCGCTACTACCTGCACAAAGCCCAGTTTACCGTCGGGCTGTACGCAGTCTGTCAGTGCCTGCCATCCTTTCCGGATAACGGGCAGAAAATCTTTCTCCGGTAAGATGCCATTGTTCACGCCCCACGTGAGCGCATACACGTAAAAACCGGTGCCGCTGGTTTCTTTGGAAGGGTAGCTGTCGGGGTCCAGCAGGCTGGCATGCCAGGTACCGTCGGCTGTTTGCAGGGGAGCAATGCGGTAAGCCATTTTTTTGAACAGGTCCACGAAACGGGCCCTGTTGGCATAGTTGGCAGGCATGTTGTCCAGAAGGCGCGCCAGTCCTCCCATCACCCAGCCATTGCCGCGGCTCCAAAATACTTTAGCGCCGTTTTTCTCTTTCTGGTCGAAGTAGCGGGCATCGCGATAATACAGGCTGTCGTTTTTGTCGAACAGGAAGTCAGTTGTTTTCCACCACAGCTTGTCGGCTGTTTCCAGATAACGCGGGTCGCCAGTGGCGGCAGACAGATAGCCCAATGCCGGCGGCCCCATAAACAGGGCATCGCACCAGGCCCATTCGCGGTGATGGATACCGTTTTTCCAGTCGAGCGGCTCTGTATGCGGAGCGGCCACAATACTGTCTGCCAGCTTCCGGAATTTATCAATCATCACGGGGTCCTTATAGTAAGGGTATAGCTGGGCATACAGTTGACCAATACAGTATTCATCCGCAAAAAAGCGGTCCGGCCCTGTGTTCCAGTTATTATCCCTGCCTACCTGTACTAACCGTTGTATAAAAAACGGATTGTCGGTTACCTGGCTCAGGGCCATCATGCCGGCATACATGGCGCCGTTAGTCCAGTTGGTTTGTGGATTGGCCCACCCTTTCCGCTCAATGGACTGCCATTGCCAGTTGGCCACTTTCTCCATGTAGTTACGCACAAACTGCGCCGACACCGTATTGATCGGAGGCGTCACAGTAGCCGTTTTCTGCGGAACAGCACCCGCATCCGGCCCGAAGTGAAGGGCTGAAAGACCCAGCAGGCTTCCTGCAATGATGTTTTTCATTTTCATGATAAATATGATGATCGGGTTTTAACGTAATTCGTTGATCTTACAATGGTCCATATCGCCATAATCCAGATTCTCCCCTGCCATGCCCCAGATAAAAGTATAGTTGCTGGTACCGGCGCCGGAATGCACGGACCATGGCGGAGAAATCACCGCCTGTTCATTCTGCATCCAGATATGACGGGTCTCCTGTGGCTGCCCCATAAAGTGGCAAACGGATTGCCCTTCTGGTACTTCAAAATAGAAATATACTTCCATTCGCCTGTCATGTGTATGCGCCGGCATCGTATTCCATACGCTGCCCGGCTTCAGCTCCGTCATGCCCATTTGCAGCTGACAGGTTTCCAGTACGGAATTGACCAGCAGCTTGTTGATGGTACGATGGTTGGATGTTTCCAGTGCGCCCAGCGTTACTACTTCCGCTTCATTCCCAGACACTTTGCGGGTAGGATAACTGTGATGTGCCGGGGTGGAATTAAGATAGAATTTCGCCGGCTGCGCAGCGTCTTTACTGTGGAAAACCACTTTTTGTTTGCCTTTTCCCACATACAAAGCTTCCTTGAAGCCGATCTCAAATTGTTCTCCGTCCACTTCTACCATACCCGGACCGCCAACATTGATCATTCCCAGTTCTCTGCGTTCCAGGAAGTAAGTAGCTTTCAACAGATCAATCGTTTGCAGTTCGAGGCCGCCTTTTACAGGCATCGCCCCTGCTGTCAGGTACCGGTCGTAATGCGTGTGTACCCAGGAAATACGGTCTGCCTCAAAGATCTTTTCTATCAGGAATGCCTTTCTCAGCGCTTCGGTATCCATGCCCTTCACCTCTGCAGGACTGCTGGCATACCTTGATTCATACTGTGTGCTCATATCGTTATGGTTATCTGTTATACTGAATGTTGATTTTTTCGATGTTGATTTCTCCGGATGCCCCGGGAAGATGTCCGCAGTCCGGCTTTGCCGGTTATGTAGCATAACGGCACGCACTAACGTGGAACTGCCTTTCCCTCAGGCAGTAATAACTTCATTGTTCATGGCTTCATTTCTCTACCCACCATCCTGCTTCATTAGCCGGTCTAAAGTAATGCAAACGTTTGCAAAATACAAAGCTTTTATAGAAAAAGATAGCATAAATTAATTGTTAAAAAGACAATTATACCACCAAATCCACTGTACTGCCGCATTGTGCGGGTGTCTGCATCATTATTATATTAAAATATTACAGAATGTATTTTCAACCGCTATTTTACCAGGGATACTGCCTGCGTTTGATCACAAAATCGAGTTGATGCTTTTCCTTTAATGCCTGCCCTTTGGCCTTCAGTGTAACACGATACACGGCATCTCCCCAGACAGGCGATAACCGGCCGTCATCTACTGCCTGCCGCTCCACGGAGGCTTCCAGCCGGGAGGCATCATAGCTCATCTCTAACGTAGCGAAGTCTTCTTTCAACAACACCTTTCCGGGGGTATTGATATCCGGAGGCAAACAAGTCATAAAATGCAGTAGATAAGGTGCTTTCCAGGATTGTAGTTCATAGGCTTCGGTCAGCTTCAGCCGGGATTCCGCCGGCATAAACGTGAAAGTGCGCCTTAAAGTCTTTACCATCGCGGCTTCAGGATAGGCTGCTGCGATATCCATGTCCAATATTTTGGTGGCGCCTTTATCTGCAAAAGATACCTCCTTCGCCTGATACCTGCGGCCATCACGTTGCTGTACGCCATTCACCGTGGGACAGTTATGCCATTGTGATTGCATATACCATAATTGATAACGGTCCTGGCTGAACGTCTGTTTGGTATAAGTGCCCACGCCTACGTCAATGATCGCCGGTTTGCCATCCATATACAGCACAAAATTGCCGATGTCATTATGGTTGTGGCTTTCGGCATTATGACCGCCTTTAGCGGCGAAAAACAAGCCCCTGGAGGCCCCTTGTTTGGAACGAAGCGACAACACCTGGAGATCGGGCAACCAGTTGACCGTAGTAAAAGGCGCTGCCGGCGTCGTGCTGAGGAAAGACTTACGCCCTTCAAGGTCATACACAAACGTCAACAACGAATTAGTTTTGATGCGGTTGGTATCAGGGTTGGCCAGCCGGTACAGATAAGCCGCAAACTCCTTCATCTGCTGGTCTTTGAAGATTTCTCCATACATAAATACCGTATGCGGCGGCGGGATAGTGCTGGCAGAAGCATCCGCGAAATTCACAAACCGGCTGCTATCGATGTGCATCTTGTAGATATAAGTGCCAATACGATGTATCAGTTCATTTTTACTGAGATCAGCCTTACCGGCGGAAGCCCAGCGCATCCAGTTGACGAATTCTATCAGTTTACCGCCGGCATGCCCCCAATAGCTGGGGCCTTCATCACAACCCCCATCTTCGGGATAACTATTCAGGAAAAAGTCTGCGCTGCGAATGGCTTTTTCTATGACCTGATTACGTGTATTCCTTTCATTTACAGCCAGCAGGGCTGTCTGCAGGATATTGGTATTGATCCAGATATTCCAGTTGTTCATGGGTTTGCCGCTAAAGCCCATCCACCAGAAATCAGTCCGTTCCAGGAAGGGTACCACAATACGCCGGTTCAACTCATACTCAATCCTTCTGCTGATCACAGGCGAATACTTATCCAGCTTCCTGTCCATCAGAAACTGCGCCCAGCTGATGGTAGCCGCTGTTTCGCCTGCAAACAGATCGATGATCTGTTCAGCAGGATCAGGCAGGCCGTTGCCCGCTTTCTGGGCGCTGATATGTGCCGGCAACACCCAGGTGCTTTCCTCCAGGATAGCCCACAAACCATTTGCGATCTGTGGTATATATTTTCCGTTACCGCCCGCCAGCTCACCTGCCACCAGCACCGACAATACCTTACGCCGCTCAAACTGCGCGTTTTCAAAATTGACCCGGTTTCCATTATCACGGTATTGCAGATATAAAGAGGCTGGTAAAGCAGGCCAGGTAAAGCTCATCGCTTTATCCGCGTCTGCCAGCATCTGCTCGCGCGTAGCTGCCGGTAATTGCTGTACCACCTCAATGATATGGCTACGTTGCCGTTCCCGCCAACTCATATTGCTGAAGGCAGCATTACCATCCGCCGCTTTCCAGGCGGTATACAGGTAATTCCGGGGCTCCTGCTGAGCAGCCAGGCGACAACAACAACATATTAAAATCAACAGTAACGAAATGCGCATACGACCATTATTTCGGGTAAGATATAAAATATGCTGCATGTTTTCTGTCGGGGTGCACAACCGTGAAGGCGATGCAAACAGTTATTTTATCAAGAATATATCAGGTTATGATTAAAAAACATCAGTGAAAAAACACGTGATTTTTTAACCATCCATCAGCTCACGGGAAATGATAAATCATTCGTAACTTGCTACCATCAAACGTTACAGCGTGTCAGGCAAATAGTCAAAATCTTATCAAGGATTAACATTATAGTATTAACAGCCGGTAACGTTATTTACTACTTTAGCTTTTATGAACACTTACTTACAAATTCATCCGAGTGATAATGTGCTGGTGGCCCTTCAAGATATCCCCGCCGGTACCAATATATCATTTAACGGCCAAGACATACAGCTTCAGCAAAATATTTCTGCGAAACATAAATTCCTGATCAACGATATCGACGGCAACGCTCCCATTACCATGTACGGCGTACTGGTAGGGAAGTCTACCCGTCCGCTGAAAAAAGGGGAAAGCATTACCACCGACAACATTATACACGATGCCAATGCTTTCCATGAAAAAGACGGCGCCATCCAATGGCAGGCGCCCGATATCAGCAAATGGAAAGATGCTACTTTTATGGGCTACCAACGTGAAGACGGACAGGTAGGTACCCGTAACTACTGGCTCGTTATTCCACTGGTTTTCTGTGAAAACAGAAATGTGGGCATGATTAAAACAGCATTTGAAAAAGGGCTGGGATTTGCGCCGGCAGAGGTTTACAACGAACAGGTGCAGGACCTCGTGTCCCTCTACAAAAGCGGTAACATAGACGCGGTTAAACAATACGAAGCAGGCAATGTAACGGAAACGGCTAAACGTAATGTTATATTCCCGAATATCGATGGTATCAAGTTTCTCACCCACGAAGGTGGCTGCGGCGGTACCCGTCAGGATTCAGATGCGCTGTGCGCCCTGCTGGCCGGGTACATCCACCACTCCAACGTGGCGGGAGCTACCATCCTGAGCCTGGGTTGTCAGCATGCACAGGTGTCTATCCTCCAGGAAGCACTGAAAAAACTGAACCCGCAATTCAATAAACCAGTGCTGGTGTACGAGCAACAAAAAAGCGCTTCTGAATTTGCGATGTTATCAGCTGCCATCAAGGACACTTTCCTGGCACTGATTGAAGCCAACAAACAGCCACGCCAGCCCAGCCCGCTGTCCAAACTGGTCATAGGTCTGGAATGCGGCGGCTCCGACGGCTTCTCCGGTATTTCTGCCAATCCTGCGGTAGGCCATACCTCCGATCTGCTCGTTGCACTCGGCGGTACTTCTATCCTCTCCGAATTCCCGGAACTGTGCGGCGTGGAACAGGAGCTGATCAACCGCTGCGTGACGGAAGAAATCTCCGATAAATTCATCCGGATCATGCGGGCTTATGAAACTCAGGCCCAGTCAGTAGGCTCCGGTTTTTATATGAACCCGTCCCCCGGCAATATCAAAGACGGTCTTATTACCGACGCGATCAAGTCTGCCGGCGCTGCTAAAAAAGGCGGTACCTCACCGGTAACTGACGTGCTCGACTATACGGAGTATGTCACCAAACCAGGCCTTAACCTGTTATGCACACCGGGCAACGACGTGGAGTCCACCTCCGCGGAAGTAGGTTCCGGCGCCAATATTGTGCTGTTTACCACCGGCCTCGGCACCCCTACCGGCAACCCGATCGCTCCTGTGGTGAAACTGGCCACCAACACTAAACTGGCCACCCGGATGAAAGATATCATCGATATCAATACCGGCACCATCATCAGCGGAGAACACAGCATCGCTGAAATGGGCGAACAAATCCTCGATTACGTCATCAAAGCTGCCAGCGGCGAGGTACATACCAAAGCCGAACAACTGAACCAGGATGACTTTATTCCGTGGAAAAGAGGGGTGTCATTATAATCCCCGCCCCCAGGGTGGAAGCCCCGGGCTACGTTCTGAACAATCAGCGCAGACACTGCATTACTAATTCGCTTATTTCTGAGAATGTCATAATAAAAAGGCCGTCTGAATATTCAGACGGCCTTCCTGTTTTATTGCATTTTAGTTGTGTTAAAATGTATCGCTCTACCACACTATTATCACTAATATTCCCCGCATCAGAAGCATCCGCACAGCGTAGCTCAGGGCTTTAGCCCTGGAACTCCGGGCATCATAATTTCACCTGTTCCATTTTTGGTGCAAAGAAATGCATCACGGTCCAGGCCAGCAGATAAGCCACGCCACACATCACAAAGAGAATGTTATAGCCAATGCCGATATTGCCCAGCACCTTATAATGCTCCAGCATAGAGCCAATCACAATGGGGAACAACGTGCCACCGATAGAACCGGCCATCCCGCCGATACCTACCACAGAGCTCACGGCACGTTTAGGGAACATGTCCGAAGCCGTAGTGAAGATGGTGGCAGACCAGGCCTGGTGCGCCGCAGTAGCAAGGCTGATCAATGCAATCGCTATCCACAGGTTGTTGATATACTGGATCAATACAATCGGCGCCACGCACAATGCGAATATCAGCATCGATACTTTACGGGCTTTGAAAATAGGCCAGCCGCTTTTGATCAGGTGGGAAGATAACCATCCGCCACCGATACTGCCGAAGCTGGTCACAGAGTAGATAATGATAATAGGCAGACCCAGATTGGCTTTCAGGTCAACGTGGAAAATGGATTCCAGATATCCCGGCAGCCAGAAAAGGAAGAACCACCATACAGGATCGGTGAGCAGTTTACCAAACACAAAAGCCCATGTCTGTCTGATGCCCAGCAGTCTTCCCCATTTTACTGGTTGAGGTGCCGCTTCTTCTACTTCCTGGTCAGAGTGGATATGATCGAATTCTGCTTTGCCCAGCCGTTTCTGGCGGGAAGGGATCTCATAATAAAGCCACCATAATACCAGCCAGACGAAGCCAATGGCGCCGGTCCAGAAGAAAGCATGGCGCCAGCCATGGTTGCGGGCGAGCCAGTATACCATTACCGGACCAACAACAGCTGCAATATTGGAGCCGCTGTTAAAAATACCGGTAGCGAGGGCACGCTCTTTTTTAGGAAACCATTCGGCGGTAGCTTTGATGGCGGCCGGAAAATTGCCCGCTTCACTCACGCCCAGGACAGAACGCACAATGCCAAAACCCATGGTAGAGCGCACCAGCGAATGCGCCATCGCGGAAAGACTCCACACAACGATAGAAATGCTGTATCCGTTTTTGGACCCCATTTTGTCTACCAATCGTCCAAAAAACAGTAAACCGATGGAATAGGCCGCAGAGAAAATCATGACCAGGTTACTATAATCCTGCTCCGTCCAGTTGAATTCACCGGAGAGGTCACTTTTCAGCAAACCCAGCACCTGCCTGTCAATATAGTTAATCGTGGTAGCTACAAAGAGAAGTGCGCACACACGCCAGCGATAGTTACCTAAAGTTGTGGAATTCATTATGGCTGATTTGGAAATTTATAAGTTGGCTTTAATTTACGCCTTGTCGTCGAGAAATGCAAACGTTTGCACAATTTTCTCTTTCAGCGATGCCCAGTCACGGCTGTCAATCAGGGATTTAGCGAGCAGGTTACTACCCATCCCTACGCAAACAACACCGGCATCAAACCAGGCGTTCATACTCACGCGGGTAGGCTCTACGCCACCGGTAGGCATAAATTTCAGGTTCGGGAACAGCGGCTTAATGGCTTTTACATAAGCCGGCCCTAACACGTTGCCGGGAAACAGTTTCACCAGCCGGGCTTCATTTTTTTCTGCCACGGCTATTTCGGTAGGCGTCATACAGCCCGGTATCCACAGGATCTGCTGTGAACGGCAGTAAGCACCCGTTTCGGGATCTGTGATCGGACACACGATGAAATCGGCTCCCAGTTGGGTATATGCTGCGGCGGCAGCGGCATCTTTGATAGTACCGATACCCAGGTAGAGATCAGGCATCTTAGCCCGCTTCAGCTCCAGCAGCCGGGAGAAATTCTGCTGCGCCTGCGCTCCCCTGCTGGTAAATTCAAATACGCGGAGACCGCCGTCATAACAAGCTTGCAGCACTTCGCAGCAAACATCGGCATCATCATGATAAAATACGGGGATAATACCGCTCTGCTCAAACGCAGCAATAATGGTTTCCGGGTGTGGTGCCATAGATTACATCAATTTTATAATATCCTCGTAAGAGGTGGTGTTAAAATCTCCTTTCACAAAAAACTTGGAATAAGCGGCGGCGGCGGCATATGAGATGATACCCTGATCGTCCCTTCCTTCCAGCTGGGCATGGATAAGCCCGGCCATAAAACAGTCGCCGCTACCTACGCGGTCCACTACTTCACGTGTTTCATATTCTTTTGAAATACTGGCCTGCCCGTTATGATAATAGAAAGTATAATACTGTGCATGGGTAGCGTCTTTGCTGAAACGGAAAGTAAAAGCGACCCGCTTGCAGCGTGGATACCGTGCGGTAATCTCTACTGCTACCTTCATGGCCTGCTCCAGATATGCTTCTTTGGTATCTGCTTCCAGCGCAGCGGCGTCCAATGTGGTAGCCAGCATGGTGTTGGCTGCCCAGATGTTGCCCATCACTACATCACAATAAGCCACCAGCTCAGGCATCACTTCATGCGGTTGCTTTCCGTATTGCCATAGTTTGCTGCGGTAGTTAAGATCGGTGGAAATCGTCATTCCTTTGCGGGTAGCGGCTTCCAGCACTTCTTTACAGATAACGGCCGCATCAGGGTTCAACGCGGGACTGATAGCGCTCCAGTGAAACCATTCCGCATCGCCCAGCAGCTCGTCCCAGTTAACAGTTCCCGGTATTATCTGACTAAAAGAAGAATATTTGCGGTCATACACCACCTCCGCATGTTTCAGGTCACTGCCCTGCGCCAGATAATAAATACCAATACGGTCACCGCCCCACAACATACGGTCGGTCGTAATGCCTCTGTGGTTCAGCTGCCGCAGCACCTCCCGGGAAAAACCGTTTTCCGGCACTTTACTGATATAGGCCACGGGTGTGCCCCAGCGTCCCAATGCGGCGGCCACATTGGCTTCTGCGCCACCAACAAAAATAGCAGCACTATGGTTGCCCAGGTCGGGCGACAGGCGCAGCAATAGTTCTCCGAAAGTGATAACTTTTACAGACTTCATCTAAAAATCAAAATATGCTTTTGCGTTGTGGTAACAAATATCCTGGACCATTTTCCCTAACCATGGAATGTCGTTGGGGAGTTCACCGTTTTCCACATCACGACCAATGAGATTGCACAAAATACGACGAAAATATTCATGGCGGGGAAAAGATAGAAAACTCCGGGAATCTGTCAGCATACCTACAAAACGGCTCAGCAGCCCCATATTGCTCAGGGTATTGATTTGTTTCTCCATCCCGTCTTTCTGGTCGAGGAACCACCAGCCAGACCCAAACTGGATCTTGCCGGGCACCGTACCATCCTGGAAGTTACCGGCCATCGTGGCAAATACTTCATTCCAGGCGGGATTGAGATTATAGATAACGGTCTTGGCCAGTTTGTTTTTCTTATCCAGTGCATCGAAGAAAGCACTCATGGCCGAGGCCATGCTCCAGTCGCCGATGGAGTCCACACCGGCGTCTGCACCTAACTGCTGTAACAGCCGGGAATTGTTATTCCGGATAGCGCCGGCATGGAATTGCTGCGCCCAGCCCCGTTCATGGTTCCATTCGCAGATCTGCAGCAGCATAGCGGTTTTGAACTGCTCGCTCTCATAAGGAGTAGCCGCCTGATGACCACGGGCGTTGAGGAAAATAGTATCCAGCTCCTGCAGTGTATACGGGGCAAAGCTGAAGGTGGTGATGCCATGGTCGCTCAACCGGCCACCGGCTTCATGGAAATAGGTATGACGCGCTTGCAGCGCCTCCACGAGGTCACGATAGGAACGGATGTCACGATTGGTGACAGCCCCCAGTTTATCCACAAAAGCATTGAACGCTGCCGGCGTATCTACGGCCATTGCTTTATCCGGCCGGAAGGTAGGCAGCACGCGGGTGCCGAAAGGCTTATTGGCCACCGCTTTATGATGCTCCAGTGAATCGGTGGGATCATCGGTGGTACATACTACTTCCACCCTGAAATGTTGCAGTAATTGTTGGGTGGAAAGCTGTGGCAGTCTCGCATTGCCGGCGTCCCATATCTTTTCGGCAGTCGCCTCGCTCAGCAGATCGGTGATGCCGAAAGGGTTTTTCAGCTCCATGTGCGACCAGTGGTACAGCGGATTACGCATGGTATATGGCGTGGTAGCTGCCCAGTGACGGAATTTGGTGAAGTCGTCCGCGCTGCCGGTGATATACGTTTCTGCCACACCGTTGGCCCGCATAGCGCGCCACTTGTAGTGATCGCCGCGCAGCCATATATCGGTCATATTCTTAAAGACCTTGTTCTGTGCAATTTCATCGGGAGGCAGATGATTATGATAGTCAATCACCGGCATCGATTGCGCATAATCAAAATATAATCGTTTAGCCGTTTCTGTTTGCAGTAAAAAATCTTCCGTCAGAAATCCCTTCATATACTAATGATTAATTTTTTGGTTGCTGGAGTTGTGTAATATCCTTCACACTGGTCATCAGCGTTTTCAGGTAGCCTGCCACTGTTTCGGTGAACTGTGGAATAGCGGCCAGATTAGACTCCCAGAGCCTTTCATCGGCACATACCTGCTCTGCCAGTTGCTGAGGCGAAGTATATGCGTCCCAGTACGCAGCAAAAATGGCGATGTTATCATCCGTGATCTGATATTCTTCTTCGTTCCGTGTACCGAAGTATTTGCCATCTTCCACGCGGGTGGGCTTCAGGAACAACAGCATCGCGGCAAAGCCAAGGCACATGCCTTTCGGCAGCGTCTTAAACTGATCGAAGTAACGGGTCAGTGTACGTACGTTGCGGGCATTCATCTTCGAGCTTTCCTGGAAGGTGATGCTGATCAGTTTATGCGCGATGAACGGATTCGAAAAACGGTCCAGCACGTCCTGCGCAAAGCTGGCTGCCTGTGGACAGGTTTGTTCAATGGTAGGCAGTATCTCCCGAAGGACCACTTCCTGGAAGAACTGACGCATATAATCGTCCTGCATACATTCATATACGGTGTTCAGTCCGGAGAGGTAGGCCAGCGGTACGGCGGCGGTGTGGCTGCCATTGAGCAGCCGCAGTTTCTGTTCCCGGAAAGGCACGATGCTGGGGGTGATCAGCATCCGTTCATCTGCTTTATGGAAGCCCAGTACAGACTGTACGTGGGCATCTCCTTCGATGGCCCACAACAGGAAAGGCTCCACTTCTATCCACAATTTGTCGGTATAACCCGCTTTTTCTTCCTGCTCCGCCAGATTGCGGGGCTTACCCGGTACGATCCTGTCTACCAGCGAGTTACAGAAATGATTTTCCGTTTCAATCCATTGCACAAAAGCGGCCGGCATCTCGTTGTATGCCGCCAGCTTCAATACGATTTCCTTCAATAAACGTCCATTGTCCACCACGAGTTCAGTAGGAACGATCACAAAGCCGGTGTTGCTGCTGCCACGGAAGTATTCATACCGCTCTTTCAGTACCGCCAGCAGTTTACCCGGAAAAGAAGCCGGCGCGTTGTCCCCGATTTTCTCCGGTACATATTGTATCCCCACTTCTGTGGTGTTAGAAATAATCGTCTGCATCGCCGGTTGCCTTACGGCTGCCAGCACTTCTCCCCAATCTGCATTCGATTGCAAAACCCGGCTAATAGAAGAATTGATCAGGAGCTGGTCAACCAGCTCTCCCTGTGCGATACCTTTGATATGCGTGGTATACAGGTTATCCTGGCTGGAGAATTCGCTGGTATCGCCATCGGTGGATTTCACCACCACGATGCGGCCTTCGTAGCAGCCGCTGCGGTTGCCCTGGTCCACCAGATAATCTACCAACCCGCGTAACAAAACACCGGTACCAAACTGTAATATCTTCTCCGGAAAATGAAAGGTTTTTTCATTAACGCCGGAATTTGCATGATTTAATACATACTCTTTGTTCAATATGTGTAGCATCAGGTCTAAATTAGGCTAAATAGATACTTAATCCAATAAATATATAATCTTGCTGTTACAAATTATAGTGTGTGGACAAATATTAGCTAAAACCGGGTAAAATGCTATCAAGCTCATAAGTAGCCTCAATAGCGGCATTAATTCTATCAATAGGCGGTTGCCCGGAAAATCAGTAATTTTGCATCCTTAAACTTTAAAAAAATGAGCAAGCATGGTAAAGTGCTGGTGGCCATGAGCGGCGGTATCGATAGTACCGTTACAGCGCTGATGTTGCATGAGCAGGGCTATGAAGTGGTGGGTATCACCATGAAAACCTGGGATTATGCTTCTGCCGGTGCCAGTAAAAAGGAAACCGGCTGCTGTAACCTCGACTCATTCAATGATGCCCGCGCTGCCGCGGTGCATCACGGATTTCCGCACTTCGTGCTGGATATCCGCGATGAATTCGGGGACTTTGTCATCAATAACTTCGTAGACGAATATATTGCCGGTCGCACCCCCAATCCGTGCGTACTGTGCAATACACATATCAAATGGCGCGCCCTCATGAAACGGGCCGATGCCATGGACTGTGATTTTATTGCCACCGGACACTACGGCCAGATCCGGCGTCATGACAACGACCGAATGGTTATCAGCAAAGGAATCGACGAAACAAAAGATCAGAGCTATGTACTGTGGGGCATCCAGCAGGACGTCCTCGCCCGTACCATCCTTCCCCTCGGGAAGTACCGGAAAACGGAAATCAGGCAGATGGCCTTCGACTTCGGTTATCCCGAACTGGCTAAAAAAGCAGAAAGCTATGAGATCTGCTTCGTGCCCGATAACGACTACCGCGGATTCCTCAAACGGAAAGTAGAAGGACTGGAAGAAAGAGTGAACGGCGGCAACTTCGTGCTGGCCGACGGCACCATCGTGGGTAAACACAAAGGTTACCCCTTCTATACCATCGGACAACGCAAAGGTCTTGATATCGCCCTCGGACGCCCGGTATTTGTCACCGAAATCATCCCGGAAACCAATACCATCGTACTCGGCAACGAAGACGAACTGCAGAAAAATGAAATGTTCGTGAGCGGCCTCAACATGGGTAAATATGAAACTATCCCCGAAGGCATGGAAGCCATCACTAAAATCCGCTACAAAGATCCAGGCGCCCTGAGCATCCTGCACAATGAAGAAGGCAAAGTGAAAGTCAACTTCTTTGAGCACGTAAAAGGTATCGCACCTGGACAATCAGCCGTTTTCTATGAAGGCGATGATGTGATCGGTGGTGGTATCATCCAGCGTGGCCCCATTTCACTGCACCAATAAATCTTATACACTATAAACATATAAGAGCGGGAACCATCCCGCTCTTTTTTTGTATTTTAGAGAGATAACCACCGATTGTATGCATCCGTTACCCAACATATTTCCCCAACTGCACACTCCCCGCCTGGACCTTGTAGAGCTACAGCCCTGGCATGCTGCCGATCTGCTGGAACTTTTCAGCGATCCCCTCGTGACGCAATACTACCACGTGATGCCGCTCAAAACGGAACTGGACGCGGAAAGAGTCATCTCCTATTTCTATCATCGATTTAAAGACCACCTGGGTATCCGTTGGGGTATCACCCTTCAGGGACAGTCAAAACTCATCGGTACCATCGGCTTTAACAGTTTTCCACAACTGCACCGCGGCGTGATCGTTTACGCCCTCGCACACGCCTATTGGGGCCAGGGATACATGACCGAAGCCATCCTCGAACTGGTGCGCTACGGCTTCCGCGAACTGGAACTCAGTCGCATAGAGGCAGAAGTCATGCCCGCCAATATTTCCTCCGAAAGAGTGCTGCTGAAGAACGGCTTCCGGCAGGAAGGCACGCTCAAAAAATGGATGGAATGGGAAGGAAGATTGTTTGATATTAATATGTGGGCGTTAGTGCGGGAATGAATACAATTTTATTTAATATGCTTGATTTCTTCTACTTCTTTAACAAATCTATCCATTCGTTCTAAACCAACCGTCTGTTCCAGCTGTGCGGAAATAGCATAAATCCTTTTTTCATCTTTATTAACAATTGCTATATAATATAGTGAAAGTTGATGCAAAGACTGCATTCGTTCTTTTATAAAACTATTATTCTCAAAGAAGTCTATCACCATTTCAAAGTGATTGGCACATAGCAAAAATTGAATTAATGCAAGAATGAGGCCTTTGGCCCCGACCGTTATTTTATCATGATTCAAACTAAGAAGTTTTGAAAGACTTTTCACCATATCAAACAGCTCTTCATTGTCAGCCTCATATAAGTACTTTAAGATGTTATGAGATGCCAATATTAATCCTGTAATAAAAAACAGACTTGATACATTCTCATTACGTTCATTGATCTTAAGCCATTGCTTAGCAGAATATACAACGTAATCCACGTCAGCCTTTATTAAATATGCCAATATTTTATCACGGTTTTTTTCTTTAGTCAGATCAAAGTTCTTTACAATCTCAAAGGCTTTTCTTCCATTTTTCTTTCTTACCTCTTGGTCGAAGGCAATCAACAAATCCTCATCTTTAACTATTATATTCTTTGAAAGATGGGATGGGATATTGTTCTTCAACAATAATTTTGTATCAGTCTTGATATTCTCAAAAAAGGAATAAGTCAATCCATATATCTCTAACGTATTATCATTCAACAATCCTCTTTTGGCCTTCCTAACATAATCTTTAATCCTCCTCTCTATTTCACCTTTTTCACACCATGCCTCCAGAAACTTCACCAACCATATTACCTTATTCCGGTCCATTTTCCGACCATAACGCATCAAATACCAGATATTAAAGAAACGCTCCTTCAACTGGTACTGATGGTTTTTGGTTTTAGTCCGGTACTTTTCTATCACCTGGTTTTTCTCCAGTTGCCTCAATTGGGCTGATATTACTTTACTTTCCAACCTAATCGCCTTTGTCAAGTCTTTCACTTCTATCGGTTCCCAATGTAATGCTACAGCATCAACGATTTTCTGTTGCTGCGGTGGAAGGTCATCCATTCTATGTTTATATAAGGGCGTTACAGCATCCAAAATATTTTCCAGATCACTTAATGCGTTACCATGTTCATTGTCTACGAACACCTTAAATAACAAAACAACTGTTCTGGGAATTCCGCCTGATAAAGTATTTAACGTTGCTACACGTTCCGGCATTTGAGCAAGTATCCGTTCTATCTTTTCTTCTTCATGATGAACAACACCTAGCTTACGCAATAGTATCGTCGCTTCTTCATCAGTAAGGCTGTTTAATCGTATGATTTTAAAAAACTCATGCAGAGGTTGATCGTAATCAACGACATAGTGTAGTATCGTTGGAGAACCCGCTACCAGCCTAATGTGTGGAAATGTCTGCAATACCTCCCGTAGACGCCTGATTTCGTTGATGTCGAACTTATCAAACAGCTGACCAATGTTATCAATCAGCAGCAAGATTCTATCCTGCTGTCGTTGATCCAGATATTTGATCAATATTCTGAAAGTAGCTTCCTCATAATCATCCCGGTGAATATGCTTCCTTATTTCTCCCGTAATATCTTCGAAACCATGATAATCTTCAAGATATTCCGCAATACGTTCCCATAAGTTCCCCAGCTCTCCAATATTATACTGCTCTTCTCCAAACATCACCGGGATCACCCGTCTGGATAATACAGGGTCATCTTCCACAGCATATTTCAGCCGTAGCAGCATACTGGTTTTCCCTGCCCCTCGTGGACCCACGATCATGTAATGCTGTTCGGGTACAATCATTTTATCCGTGCTGATCTCCCGAAACATATCATCAAATATGCGGGTACGGATAACAAATTCGTCCAAAAACGCAGGTTTGTCCTTTTTGTCAGGATTATATAAGAAGATGCTCATAAGCTAACATATATGGAGCTCCCACCATCGCATAAGAATGGGGGAATTAAAAAGATAGTTTTGTGAGTCATCATCAAACTCAATGTAACCATCATATATGAGGTTTTCGATGACCAGGCGATAATCAGTTACCCTGCAAGTGGTTGCCAATGCTGCGGCTGCAGTTTTATCTAATCGTTTTCTTGTGGCTAGTTGTTTCAAAAACTCTTCTGCATAAAGAAAAGCCCCATTTTTGAAGTGCATTTTCAACCGGGTATGATAATGTGCAAAGTGATTTTTATGTTTCAGGCTTAACACCTCTTTTATTGCGGAAACAATTTTTTGCCGGGTAATGACCGTTCCAGGTTGGCTAATTAGCAGAGCCTCCTGTACCACCAGCTGAATGTGAAATGGAATAAACCACCGTACCATCTCCTTAAAAGCGGCGTTCCCACTATTATCAGCTGTTCTCTGTTCCTGGCGCAACAACAAATGAAATAAGTCCAGCGCTTCTTCCTCAGTAAGCGGCTTTACCTCCAGCGAAGCCAGGTCGTTAATAGTAGCAGTAGCATTCAATGCAGCTACGGTCTGGTTCAGGCCTATTGACCCTGTATATACGAAACGGACTTTTTGTGAAACCACCGGATCTAGCCTGATTTCCCTGTTCTGTTGCAGGAAAACAACAGCTGTAGCAGGATCTGTATTACCAATATTCTGGATGGTTTGCGGAAATTCATCTATCAGCAATACCAGTGGCGTCTCCTCTGCTTCGGCATAAGCCAGCAAAAAATGGTAAAACTCCGCATGATAGTCCCTTGGAGCCATATCGTTATTAAACTCCACGGAATTATTGAGGATAGAGATGCTTTTGATTTTATTGAAAAAACGGCCGCTTTTGTCCTTTAACCCGGCAGCAAGTTTCACGGTTTTCGATATAACCGGCGATCTCACAATCGCCTCTAGCATCTTTTTATAAAATTGATACGACTCGGTTACACTCTCCGTATCAATGTATACATAATGTCGACCAGAAACGCTGTTATCCAGTAGATAACAAAGAATCGAAGTTTTGCCCACCCTGCGGGGTGCGGCTATCTGAATATTATTCCCGTTCGATAATGAGCGGTCAACGAGATCTACTTCGCGTTGACGCTGATAAAAGTTATCGAGTCGGGCGGGGATACCAATGAGGTTTTTCATGACAATGGATTTTTTGTCAAATTAAATGACAAAAAATCTATTGTCAAAATATTTAACAAAATTTCTATTGTCAAAAATACAAATGATTGATTACGAAAATCTTACGGCAAACATGGTATCCGCGCCCTTGCCATATCCGGCAATAACGCCTCCTTCCTGCTGCCGCAGCTCGCTATTTTCTTCAATATATTTCACCACATCTTCATTCTCCTGCCGGAACACGGAACAGGTAATGTAAATCAGTGAACCGCCCTTTTTCAGGAAGGGTATAACGTTATGGGCTATACGTTTTTGTAACTGCTGATATTTGCCGATCTCTTCCCGTTTGAAGAAACTGACGCTTTCCGGTGTACGGCCCCAGGTACCGGAACCGCTGCAGGGCGCATCGAGGATGATCCCGTCAAACCGTTGCTGCCCCATCGTTTCAGGAAAACGCTCGGCGGTAAGGTCAGCAACACGTGCTTCGTAATTTTTGATACCGGCGGCCGTAAAACGTTGCTGCAGGTTTTCGAGGATAGACCGCCGTACATCACTGACAAGCAATTGTACATTGGGCTGCTGGTCTTTCAGCAGGATGGACTTACCACCGCTGGCGGCGCAGCAGTCCCACCAGCGCTGGTTAGGCGCGGGGTGGAATAAGGTACCGGTCTGTTGACTGGAAGCATCCTGTACTTCGTACCAGCTTTTTTCGGTCAACAGTGTCTCTACTTTAGTACCATTGGGCAGGGCCACGGTGGCATTGTTTTCAGCTACTTCGTATGGCACAGCAGCTTCCTTCAACAGCTTCAATACCTTGTCCAGCCTGCCGTTCCGCACACGGATAAACAACCGTGGCTGTTGCAGAAACGATAGTCCGAAAGCTTCTGCATCCATCGCGGGGGACAATTCATCCAGCAACGGGAAAATACGTGTAGCCGTTACCGGTAGTTTCAACAAGGCAGCTTTCTCTGCCACCGGCAGGGTAATCTGTTCATCCCATTCAGGTTTCAATGCTTTAAGCAGATCGGTGGAGGTATGTTCGCACAGAAAAGTGCCTGCCGTCAAACGCTCTGCTGTGGGCAATTCCCGGCCCCAGTCGCCGAGGCGGTAGTAGTGATATACCAACTGCGAAATCCAGCGCCGGTCGCGGCTGCCCATATAAGGGTGTTCCTTGAAAAAAGCTTTCAGGAAATGATGCAATGGCAGGCTGCCCTGATAGGCGCCGATAATTTTGGTAGCGGATGCTACATAATTCTCCCAACGGGTCATATACAAAGGTATCCTAAAAAAACGGGGCGAAGATTGCTCTTCGCCCCGCTATATTTTTTAAAGCTGTTATTAGAGTTTCAGCAGCGCTTTCAGCGGATCTTTACCGAACAGCAGTTGCTCAGGATTTTCCAGCATTTCTTTCACTCTGACGAGGAAGCTTACAGACTCACGGCCGTCGATGATACGGTGGTCGTAGCTCAGCGCGATGTACATCATGGGGCGGATCACTACCTGACCATTAACAGCCATCGGACGGTCCTGGATTTTGTGCATGCCCAGGATCGCAGATTGCGGGATGTTGATGATCGGCGTGCTCATCAGGGAACCGAATACGCCACCGTTGGTGATGGTGAAAGTACCACCGGTCATTTCAGGAATCGTCAGCTTGTTTTCACGGGCTTTGGTAGCCAGTTCCAACACTGCTTTTTCGATACCGGCCATGTCCAGGCTTTCTGCGTTACGGATCACCGGTACTACCAGGCCTTTAGGGGCAGATACTGCGATGGAAACATCACAGTAATCGTGGTATACCAGCTCTTCGCCATCGATATAGGCATTTACGGAAGGGAATTCCTGTAATGCGAAGCAGCAGGCTTTGGTGAAGAAGCTCATAAAGCCCAGGTTCACCTCATGCTGTTTTTTGAAAATGTCTTTGTATTTAGCACGCAGCGCCATGATGTTGGTCATGTCTACCTCGTTGAAGGTAGTGAGCATAGCGGTGGTGTTTTTAGCTTCTACCAGGCGGCGGGAAACGGTTTTACGCAGGTTGCTCATTTTCTCGCGACGTTCGTTGCGGGAGAACATTTCCTGGCCGATGGCTACGCCCGGGTTCTTCAGGGCAGCATACACATCATCTTTCATGATTTTGCCGTGAGCGCCGGAACCTTTGATGGTAGCCGGATCTACTTGTTTATCGGCAATCACTGCGGCCGCTACCGGCGTAGTGCGGATATCATTCGGGATGCTGGTCACCGGGGCCTGTTGGGCCTGTGGCGCGGCAGCTTTTGCTGGCTGAGCGGCCGGCGCAGCAGCTGGCGCGGCTTTACCTGCCGGACGCGGTGCGCCGGTATCTATTTTGCAGGCTACATCGCCTATTTTTAAAGTATCACCTTCTTTGGCTACGAGGCTCAGTACACCGGCTTCTTCTGCGTTCAGTTCAAAAGTAGCTTTCTCTGATTCCAGTTCACACAGCACTTCATCTCTTTCCACATAGTCGCCTTCCTTTTTAGTCCACTTTACCAGGGTTACTTCGCTGATAGACTCACCTACTGTAGGCACTTTCATCTCAATGACCCCTTTGTTGACTGCCGGTGCTGCAGGCGCTTCAGCTGCTGCTGCCGGAGCGGCGGCGGCAACCGGTGCGGCCGGTGCTGGTGCTGCGTCCTGTGCAGGCGCTGCCGCAGCGGTATCAATGGTACAAGCCACATCACCAATCTTCAGCGTGGCTCCTTCCTGTGCTGCAATTTTCAGGATACCTGCTTTTTCTGCATTCAGTTCAAAGGTGGCCTTCTCTGATTCCATTTCACACAACACTTCGTCCTGCTGCACATAATCTCCGTCTTTTTTCAACCACTTTGCAATTGTTACCTCGCTAATAGATTCTCCTACCGTAGGGACTTTGATTTCGATAACCATATTTTATCAGTTGATGGTGAACCAGTGTTTAGCTGCTGACAATCTTCGTCGCTAAAGGCTAACAGCTGAACACTCGTTTCTGTTTATTGTTTGCTGTTTTAGTTAGATGTTAAAAGCTGTATCGATGATCTGCTGCTGCTCGCGGGCATGCACTTTCGCATAACCGGTAGCGGTAGACGCACTTGGATTACGGCTGATAACACCATAGTTGATCTGCTTCAGGTTCATCTGCAGATAAGCTGCAGCGCCCATGTTCAGCGGCTCTTCCTGTACCCAGAAGAAAGTAGCGCCCTTGTATTTCTGCGCAATCGCTTCCAGCTGTTTTACCGGCAGCGGATACAGCTGTTCCAGCCTTACAATGGCCACATCTTTACGGTCTTCCTTCATCTGTTTGTCGCTCAGGTCAAAATACATTTTACCGGTACAGAGCAACACTTTCTTCACCACGGAAGCATCTGTAATGAACGGATCGTCCAGTACTTCTTTAAACCCACCCTGCGTGAATTCATCCATGGTGGAATAAGCACCGGTATGACGCAGGTTGGCTTTCGGTGAGAAATTGATCAATGGTTTGCGGAACTGCCAGGTCAACTGACGACGCAGCGCGTGGAAGAAGTTGGCAGCAGTGGTGATATTGGTGATCACCATGTTCTCTTCCGCACAGGTCTGCAGGAAACGCTCCGGACGGGCATTGGAGTGATCCGGGCCACCACCTTCATAACCATGAGGCAGCAACATCACCAGACCATTCTGGGTCGTCCATTTCTGTTCAGCACTGCTGATATACTGGTCAATCACAGTCTGCGCGCCGTTTACAAAGTCGCCATACTGTGCTTCCCAGAGTACCAGGGCGTTCGGGTTGGCCATCGCATAGCCATATTCAAAGCCCAGTACGCCATATTCGCTCAACAGGGAGTTGTATATTCTGAACTTGCCTTGTTTTTCGGCCAGCTCACCTAAACGGTTATACGTTTCGTTGGTATTTTCATCAAACAGTACAGCATGACGGTGGGAGAAAGTACCGCGTTTCACGTCTTCTCCGCTCATGCGCACATCTTTACCTTCAATCAGCAGGCTGGCATAAGCCAACAGTTCACCGGTAGCCCAGTCCACTTTACCTTCTTCCTGATACAGTTTGATTTTGTCCTGCAGCAGTTTGCTCACTTTACGCAGCGGCACAAAATTTTCCGGCCATTTCATCAGGGCGTCAAACAGGCGTTTGAAGTCCTCTTCTTTGATGGCGGTAACCGGAGAGCTGTCGAAGTCCTGTGGTGTCGCTTTACGCAGCGCCTGCCACCATTCTTCCGGCTTCTGGTTGGAGTAAGGCAGCGGATGTTGTTTTACTTCATCCAGGCGGGCCTGCAGATCAGCCCAGAAGGCTGTCTCCATTTCTTTGGCCAGTGCCTGCGCATCGGATTCACCGTTGTTGAGCAGATACTGGGTATATACCTCACGCGGATTCGGATGCTTATCGATCAGCGCATACAGGCTGGGTTGGGTGAATTTAGGCTCATCACCTTCGTTATGGCCATGTTTGCGATAGCAAACCATGTCGATGTAGATGTCCTCGTTGAACTCCTGACGGTAGCGGGCAGCCAGCTGGGCTACTTTCACTACGGCTTCAGTGTCATCACCATTCACGTGGAATACCGGCGCCTGCACGATAGAGGCAACGCTGGTACAGTAATCAGAAGAGCGGGCGTCATCAAAATCGGTGGTGAAGCCGATCTGGTTGTTGATCACAAAGTGAATGGTACCACCGGTGTAGTAACCTTTCAGTTTGCTCATCTGTTCCACTTCATATACAATGCCCTGACCTGCCACGGCAGCGTCGCCATGGATCAGGATAGGCAATATCTTGTCATAGTCACTGTCATAGATCACATCAGCCTTGCTGCGGGAGAAACCGATCACGATCGGGTCTACCACTTCCAGGTGTGATGGGTTCGGCATCAGCTGCAGGTTCACCGTGTTGCCGGAAGGAGTGCTGACCTGGGAACGGAAACCGAGGTGATATTTCACGTCGCCGCTGCCCATGGTCATATCCGGAACGGCCAGGCCTTCAAATTCATTGAAGATCTGCTCATAGGTTTTACCCAGAATATTGGCCAGTACGTTCAAACGGCCACGGTGCGCCATACCGATCACAGATTCTTTCACGCCATATTCGGCCGCCACATTGATCATCGCGTCCAGCGCCGGAATAGTGGACTCGCCCCCTTCCAGGCCAAAACGTTTCTGACCGATATATTTGGTATGCAGGAATTTTTCAAAAATAACGCCCTGGTTCAGTTTCTGTAACACCCTGCGGCGTTGCTCCAGAGACATCGGCTGGGTCATAATGGCTTCAAATTCTTTTTCCAGCCATTTGGATTTATCGCGGTCATTGATATAGGTATACTGAATACCAACGGAGCCGGCGTAGATCTTTTTCATGTGCGCCACAATCTCTTCCAGTGTGGCGTCTTTCAGTCCTACCACGATGCCTGCATAGAACCGGGTTTTGAGATCAGCATCTCCCAGTCCGTAGCTGGCCAGATCGAGATTGGCCCTTCTGTCTTTTCTTTCGCGGATAGGATTGGTTTTAGCAATGAGATGGCCCTTTTTGCGGTATGCCTGGATAAGGCGGTATACGCCCAGTTCCCTGGCTTGTTGATCACCACTCACCGGCATAGAGCCGCCGCCTGCTGCCGGAGCCGCACCTGCCGCTTTACCATTTGCGTTGGAAACCGCAAAATCAAATCCTTCAAAAAATTTTACCCAATCAGGGTCTACAGAATTGGGATCTTTGAGGAAATCCTGGTATAACGATTCAATGTAAGCAGGATGTGAGTTAGTGACAAATGAGAAGTCCTTCATTTACAACGAGTTTTGCTGATCTTCAGTTCAAATACTTTTCTGTTGGTGCCCGATATATTAATATATGGGATTGCAAATATCGCACGTTTTTTAATACAGAGGATGGAAAAAATGAGAAAATATCATATGATTTAGGTTGATTGTAAATATGGTTCAATGCCTTACTTTTGTCGTCGGACGGAAAAGTTGTTTTTTGTTTGTTTGGTATTTGGAATATCCTTACCTTTGCCGTCCGAAACTTGAAATTTGAAAAATGGCAAATCATAAAGCAACGAAAAAAGACGTACGTCAAAGCAGAAAGCGTAATGAGCGTAACCGTTACTACGGTAAAACTACTCGTAATGCCATCCGTGACCTGAAGGCGATAACTGACAAAGCGCAAGCTGAGAAAGAATTATCTGATGTGGCATCTATGATTGACAAGCTGGCTAAACGTAACGTTATCCACAAAAACAAAGCTGCAAATCTGAAAAGCAAGCTGGCTAAGAAAATAGCTACCCTGGCTTAGTCCTTTCAGTAACAAATATTTACAGCTCTTCCTTACCAAAGGAAGGGCTTTTTGTTTTTCCTATTGCCTTCATATATATATTCTTCTTATGAGAAAGCTATTCACTATCATAGTGCTTATGCTGACGTGGGCCACCACACCCGCCCAGCAGTTCACCACCCGCTATGAAAAAACAAACGGCAACGAAACAGCCACCTATCCCGAAGTCATCCAATATTACCAGCAACTGACCGCCCGTTATCCACAATTGCTGAAAATGATCACGATAGGTGCTACGGACGCCGGATTCCCCCTCCACCTGGTCATCTGCTCCCCTGCCAAAGATTTTGATTTTAACAGCCTCCACCGTAAGAATAAACGGATACTGCTCATCAACAACGGGATACATCCCGGCGAACCAGATGGAATAGACGCCTCCATGATGTTGCTCCGCGATATTGCACAAGGCAAAACCAAATTACCGGATAACATCGTTCTCGCAGTAATTCCGGTGTACAATATCGGTGGCGCACTCAACCGTTCAACCTATTATCGGGTAGACCAGAACGGTCCCGACGCCTTCGGTTCCCGCGGAAATGGCCAAAATCTCGACTTAAACCGCGATTTTATTAAAACCGACTCCAAAAATGCGAAGGCATTCCAGGAAATATATCATCTCACCGACCCCGACGTGTTTATCGACAACCACGTTAGCAACGGCGCCGATTATCAACATATCATCACCCTCCTCTCCACCCAGTACAACAAATTGGGCGGTCCCATGGGCGAGTTCATGCACAACTCCTTCGAACCTGGTCTATATAAATTGATGAAGACGAAAGGATACGATCTGGTCCCCTACGTGAACCACTTCGATGAAACACCCGACAGCGGATGGGTCGAATTCTCCGACCTTCCCCGCTACTCCTCCGGCTACACTACCCTCTTCCATACTTTCGGATTTGTACCGGAAACACATATGCTGAAACCATACCCACAGCGCGTAAAAGCCACCTACGCCCTGATGGAAGCCTTTATACAGTTCACCAGCGAGAACAGCGCCACCATCAAACAACTGCGCGATCAAACGAAACAAAGCGTTATTACGCAGAAAAGCTTCCCCCTCTCCTGGGAGTTTGATATGAACAAATACAGCCTCATCACCTTCAGGGGGTTCGCGTCCGGTCACAAGCCCAGCGCTATCTCCGGGCTGCCACGTCTGTACTACGATCGTAGCAAACCTTATGAAAAGCAGATAAAATTCTACAACTACGCCAACGCGGAAAACTATGTGGACAAACCACAGGCATACATCATTCCGCAAGGCTGGTGGGCCGTCATCGATCAGCTGAAAAATAATCACATACAGATGCGGCGACTGCAAAAAGACACCACCATCTATGTGGAAGTGTATCATATCGGCGATTTCAAAACCTATCCGAAGCCATATGAGAAACACTATCTCCATACTGACATCAAAGTCACCAGCACCAAAGACTCTATGCACTTCCGCAGCGGCGACTACTACATTCCCATGAACCAGACAGCCAACCGCTTCCTCATGGAAACACTGGAGCCCACCGGCGGTGATTCTTTCTTCGCCTGGAATTTCTTTGATGCTGTCCTGGGTCAGAAAGAAGGTTACTCACCCTACGTTTTCGAAGATACCGCCGCCGAATACCTGAAAAATCACCCCGAACTACAAACGTTGCTGGACAAGAAAAAAGCTGCTGATACCGCTTTTGCCAACAGTGCCAGCGCTCAACTGAATTTCGTCTACAAAAATACGCCCTACGCAGAGCCGGAATACATGCGGTATCCGGTGTATAGGGTGTTGTAGCGGATAAAATCTGTTTCAATAAAAAAAGGAGACACAACGATGTTGTGTCTCCTTTTTTTATTTCATTATTTTGATAAAGTAATTGTCTAACGATTACACCCGCTCCAGCACAATCATCGTATGCTGTTCTCCGTAAAAATGATTGTAGAGTAATATCCTGTTAATGTTGGCAGGCAACGCCTCCAACATCGGAAACCACTGCGCTGGTACCTGCTGCGTATGCAATATCTGCGCTGCCAGCCACATACCAAAAGCGCCGGCGGTATCGTGCTCACCGCAAAGATGTTTAAACGGCAACTGAGGGACTCCGGGAAACAGCGTGTCTACCTGGCGGTAAAAATGTTCATACCGACTGTCGCCATTCCGACCGGTCAGTACCAGATCAACATTTTCTTTAAACTCCGCCAAACCGGCAGCCACCTTGGCTTCCGTGGGTTTATACAACATTTTAAAGCCGGTTAGGGCTGCTTTACTATGGGCAGTAGGCGTTCCCGTTAGTACAAAAAAGGTAGCGCCTTCTCCGGCGATGCTGCCGGGCGACTGCTGCACGTATAACTGACGGCTATCTGTAGGTGTCGATTTCCAGAAACCGATACGGCTCTTGATGTAGAAATGTTCTGCCGTCATTTCTTCCAGCGCCCCGGTAAGGGTATTGGGCGCGCCTTCAGCCAATAACATCATACTGTCCAGCAACGCATTTTCAAAAGAAAAGCCGCGGTGCACGAATGTATTGTTGTAAGCGGTACCTTTTACCTGCAGGGCAATAAGACCGTTGACAGAATTATAGGTGGATTGAATAAAAGGAGTAGGATTCAGGGCTGTTTCCTTGTACTGCTCTATCTCCCGGATGAATTTTTCGGTGTCCTGAAGACTGCCTTTGCCGGTGCCGGTCACGATAGGACCGATGGCTTCCACACCGCTGTCACGAATGCTTTGCAACGCGGTGGTCAATCCCATTTTCAGCAATCGCGTCATGCGACGCAGGCTATTAGCAGGAATAAACGGCTTGTAGTCAGGTTCCATACAGGTAAGCAGATTACTGTCCGTATGCACCAGCGGCGCAGAAAAAACATCCCCCTCAAAAGTAGCTTGCGGGGAAATAGCCGCCATTCCTTGTATGTAACACTTAACCTTCATATTTGCTGATCACCAGGGAGGCATTGTTACCTCCAAAGCCGAATGAGTTTGAAATAACATTGTTCACGGAAACGCCTTCCATCAGCTCCGTTACCGGGGAGATGTTCAGCTCTTCCATTTTTTCTTTAAAGTTGAGATTCGGGAAGATCAATCCCTGTTGAATGGCTAGTACAGCGTAGATGGCTTCTATAGCGCCTGCTGCGGCCAAAGTGTGGCCGGTAAAGGGTTTTGTGGAACTGAACAACGGCACGTTGTTGCCGAATAGCCGTTCCAGCGCTTTTCCTTCTGACACGTCATTGTTGAGCGTGGCGGTGCCATGCACGTTGATATAATCTACCTCCTCCAGCGTTCTGCCACTCATGGCCAGTGCCGCTTTCATGGCTTCGTAAGCACCGTCGCCATCCGGAGAGGGAGAGGTGGGATGGAACGCCTCGTTGGCATTGCAGTATCCGGTGAATTCCGCCAGGATACGGCTGTTGTTGGCTTTTGCAAATGATTCGCTTTCCAGTACGAGGTAAGCGGCGCCTTCGCCGAGGTTCAGTCCTGTTCGCTGCTGATCAAACGGCCGGCAGAATTGTTTGTCTACGTTCTTCAACGAGTTGAAACCGTTCAGGGTAAAACGGGTCAGCGCTTCTGTTCCGCCGCACACCATCCGGGGCATGAAACCCTGTTTGATCATACGGGCGCCAAACATCAGTGCGTTGGCCGATGAAGAACAAGCCGTACTGATAGTAGCAATATGCTCAGTGAAACCCACGGTGTCAGCGATACGTTGTGTACAGTCGGCACAGTCAAGCGTATCAATATATTGCAGAAAAGTGCCACTTTTGGTGGGATCAACAATATCAAAATAAACTTTTTCGGTATCACACATACCGCCTACCGTACTGGCATTGATAAAACCGGTAGGAGCTGTCTGTACATCTGTAATACCGGCCTGCCGCAGCGCTTCCCGCATGGCGGTCAGCCCCAGCAGGGTGGTACGGGTATATCCTTCGTGGGAAGTGATGCCGGCAAGGGCAAACAAAGCATCGTTGTTATGCTTCACTTCCGCTACCGGCAACACCTGTTGGTATATGGTATCGATATAACTGGTAAAACCGAGACCACTGCGTTGTTGCCGCAATTGCCCCAGATTTTCAGCCACATTATCACCTATGGCGGTGATCATTCCCATCCCTGTTATAAACACTCTTTCCGCCATGTCAGCTTCTTACTTATGCCGGCTGTTTGGATTGGATAAAGTCAGCCATGGATTGCACAGACTGCAGGATTTTACGTCCTTCGCGGGGATCTTCCACTTTGATATGATATTGTCTTTCCAGCAACACCATCAGCTCCAGCGAGTCAATGCTGTCCAGGCCCAGCCCTTCGCCAAATAAAGGGGCATTGTCGTCAATATCTTCCGGTTTGGTATCCTGCAGATTTAATGCTTCAATGATCTGCGCTTTGAGTTTGCTTTTTAAATCTTCCATAATAAAGTTGTAGGTTTATCCCCGGCTGTACACGGAGATTCCCTTTGTGGGGAGTAAAAATACAGTTTTACTGTTGTTTAGAAAATAGTTTATCAGTTCATTCTTCGTTTTTCGACAAATCCGGCTACTGCCAGCATAACCCCGCCTGTCAACACCAGCCGCAACACATTCTTCCACACATATCCTATATCGCCGTTACGCAGGTAAAGATCATTGATGGCGTCCAGGCCCCAGCTGAGCGGCGATAAATGGCCGATCACCTGCATATTGCCCGGCATCACTTCCAATGGTATCCAGATGCCGCCGATGGCCGACAGGATCACAATGGAAATAGCGCCGAAATTCAGGGCCTGATTAGGCGTTTTAAAAAGCGTGCCGATCAGTATGCCATATGCCGTGGCAGCCAATCCTATGGCGCCGGCCACCAGCAGCGTGGCGCCCTGGTAGTGCCCCATTACCAGCTTTGGCAGGTCCAGCAAAGGCATGGCATAGATACCTACCAGCATCATCAGGTAAAACTGTAACAGGCAGATACCTACGAAAAACAACATTTTTCCCGCCAGAATCAACAGATAAGAGCCCGGTATCAGCTTCATCCTCAACAGACTACCGTCTTCCCGCTCCCGGATCATGTTGCCGGCAATAGGGATAACGATAAAAAACATCGCAAAAATGCTCCAGGCAGGCACGTTATGTTGTACTGAGTTAGACACCACGTCCAGCTGTTTGCTGGTACCGGTGGCATGCTCTTTCAGCCCCACTGCCTGTAAACGGATGGGCAGGGTGTCATTGGGCGTTGCTGTTGTGTCTTTGCGGCGCAACTGTTGCTGTATACGCCCCAACAGCATATCTGTTTCCACCTGCGTCAGGAAATTGTCCAGCGCCTGATGAATAGCACCTTTAAAAGCCTTTTTGGCCGCCGGGTCAAAATAGATGACCACATTCAGCGAGTCGGCGTGTTGTTTCACCGGTAGCGACACGCTCATGCCCATACGCTGCGTGATATCATTCACGATCCGGTTCGCATTGCTGACAATCGCCGCCGTGGAGCCAGCCGGCACAATGATGCTGATTTTATAGCGGCCATTGTTGACCAGCTCACGGGCCTGCTGTTCGGTGACAGGACGCCCGTCCAGCGTATCGATAATATTGAACTGCCCGCCGGATGCCAGTCCTTCCCGGATATATTTGCCCAAACGCCCGTGGTCATTGTCTACCGTTAATATATCAAACTTCACGTCCTGATAGTCCTTAAAAGGCGCGTCCTGTATCAGGGCCATCACGGTGATGAGTACCACCGGCATCACAAACAGCAGCGTAAGCCCCGTTTTGTCGCGCAACAGCAGCTGCCATTCTTTTCTTATGGTAGCCAGTAATCTAAGCATAGCTTTCTTTCATTTTGTTAGTCCCGCAACGCATGCCCGGTATAGTGTAAAAAAACATCTTCCAGGTTGCGGCACTCCGGCAGCTCGTCGATCAACAGTTCAGGCTTGCCCTGGAGTATCATTTTACCCTCGTCCATAATGGCCACCTCATCACAAAGTGATTGCGCTTCTTCCAGCAGGTGGGAGGTGTACAGGATACTGGCGCCCTGCTCGTTGTAGCGGCGCAGGAATTGCAGGATCATGCTGCGTGACTGTACGTCCACCCCTGCGGTGGGCTCGTCCAGGATCAGCAGATCGGGGTCGTGCAGGATAGCTGCGATGATGTTCGCACGGCGTTTCATGCCCCCTGAATATTTATGAATTTCTTTATGAGCGCTCTTTTCCAGACCAAACACTTCGAGATAATGCATGATCTTTTCATACAACGCTTTGCCCTTCAGTCCGTACAGATTACCGAAATACGTCAGGTTTTCCACAGCCGACAGCTGGGGATAAAGGGCTATCTGTTGCGGTACAATACCGATGATTTTTTTGATCTGTTCCCGGTGGGCAGCGTCCTGTGGCAGGCCATGTATCATCACCTGTCCGCTATCTGCCTGTACCAGGCCGCACAGAATAGAGATAGTGGTTGTTTTACCGGCGCCGTTAGGGCCCAGCAGCCCACCGATTTTCCCTTCCGGAAAGGCAAAGGTTAACCCTTTAAGGGTGGCTTCTGCCGCACCTTTGTAGGTTTTGCACAATTCCTTTACTGCCAGCATATCATTTGGTTATTGGGTTATTTTTTTATTGGATTTACGGATTTTGGGATTTAATAAGCGAAGATGGACATAACATTATCTCCGGGTTGTTTCAATCTCTAAATCAAAAAATTCCAAAATCCAATAAAAAAACAGCTAAATATTAAAATTTCTAAATTCTCGCCAGTTTTTTGAAAAAGGTTTCTTCTGTTGCCGCACATTGCATTAACATCTCGCTCAACTCTTTGTAGGACACGTTGTCGGCAGATCTGCTTTTACATACCCTGCCCGCTGCAAAGGCAAAATTACGCCAAAGGTCTCCCGCCTGTGTCAGTTCTGTAGCCAGACGGCTCAGTTCCGGTTTGTTCAGCAACACAGCCGATTCCTGCAGGAACGCGGCATATACGAAACGGAAGCCGGCGCCGCCGGTACCGATCTCCTCCTGCATCCGGATAACGTTACCCAGATACAGCGCGGATTTGCGCTCTCCCACTTTCTGCGGATAGTCTTTTACACGATTGGCCAGAAAACGGATACCCTTTACGCCAAACATAGGGAGCGGTATTTTCAGCATATAATGACAGCTCTGCGCAATCCCTTCTTTGATCGGTTTTTCGAAAGATGCTTTTCCGGGAACATGTACCGGGTAATACATTTTCCCTTTGGGAGCCGGGAAACCTTTGGCAAAGCGGGCCTGCGCCAGGCTTTCGGGATCTATTTCGGTAACGGTGTCCATCACCGGATCACTCACCAGATATTGATCTTCACGTTTGCCATATACAACCAGGTTATGTGCATTGAAGTGAAAACGATAGGAAGGAGGGAAATAAGGCAGGTAATAAACGCTGGAAAGCAGGCCTACAGGCGTGCCGTTGGCGATTACCTGGTCCAGTGCCGCCATTCCTTTTTCCGGAGAGGAAAATTTGGCCGTCTCCATTTTTACGCCCAGCCGCTTACATACCCGCTGAAAAATAGCGCCGGGCCAGATGCGGTAAGTTGTGCCCGGCACACCGTTGACTTTCACAAACGGCAGGTGTCCGAAAAAAATGCCGGCGCCAATACCGAAGGCCATCGGCTCACTGATCTTCAGGCCATGGTGCCCCAGCAGATTGGAGATCACACCACTTTCACAGTGGGCTGTCTGCGTATGATGAAATTGATGACTATTCATAGTTGTTTATGTGTTCACGCAAAGCAGCAAAGCAACAAAGCAGCAAAGAAATGTATGTTCAATGATCTTTGCTGCTTTGTTGCTTTGCTGCTTTGCGTGATAATGCATTATTTGATATGCAATAAATCGTCCTTACTAATCTTAAAGGCATCTGCATAGCGCTGCAGCATTTTATCGCTCAGTCCCCGGAATACGGCCGGTTTCATATGCCGCTTTACCTGCCACTGGAACTTCCCTACGTAATTGGCCAGCAAGGCCAGGTCCATGAGGTTCTTTTCCATGTAGTAGGCAACAGGGCTGATTTCGCCGGACTGCACCAGTACTTTGGCGGCTGCTACTTTCTCGTTTACTTCCTCCCAGGCCTGTGTAAGGGCAATGTTCTCCGGTTCCCACCCTGCACTCTGCACCTGTACATAATTCCCGGTGTTATCTACCGCATACATAATCTGTTTGAATGTGCCTTCGTGCAGGTTATCACTATCCTGTGGCACTTCGTCTTTTTTCATGACTGCAGTTTTAGAAGTGAATGCCTATACAACGGTGATGTGTGCATAAGCATAGGAAAAACGTGCGCTTTCCGGTACCATCATCACCACTTTCTGTCCTTTTTTGAAGCGGCCGGCGTTCATCAGCTCTTCCAGCATCAGGTAAGGAGAAGCGGTTCCTACGTTACCTACCCAGGCCAGGTTGGTGAACCATTTTTCCAGCGGAATAGGAACACCGAGGCGGGTAATTTCTTCGTCGATCTTTAAACGGAAAAATTCGGAAGACAAATGCGGCAGGAAGAAATCAATTTCATCGAGGTTGATGTTGTGTCTTTCCACCAGTTCTTTCCACATCTGAGCGCCGGAAGGCACTATATTTTTACCCAACAGACGGGTATCTTGTTTGAAGGAGAATACGCTGTGTTGCGCCCACTCGTCGGGGGTCATGTCAATCCAGCCTTTGGTGCTGCCGTCCGGATTTTTGATAGAGCCGGCATACATGCAGGTCTCCAGCTCGTTGGCATAAGACAGGATCTCCACCCAGTCTACACGCAGGGAGAGGCCTTCTTCATTCGGTTTGTCCTGGAAAAGGGCAGCGCTGGCGCCGTCAGACAACATCCAGCGGAGAAAGTCTTTTTCGAAAGCGATGATCGGATTTTCATCCAGCGCTTTCAGGTTCTCTGCTTCCGGCTGGAATTTCTGAGCGAGCATCCAGGCAGAGAATTTTTCAGAACCGGTGCTTACCGCGTTGGCAGTGTTACCACAACGGATAGACATCCAGGCATATTTAAAAGCCTGCATACCTGCAGCGCATGCGCCGGTAGCTGCGATCAGTTCCACAGGCTGGCATTTCAGCAGACCATGCACCATCGCGGCGTGGTTAGGCAGCAGCTGGTCGGGCGAGGTAGTACCGCAGGCCAGTAATTGTAATTTGCTGATGGGGAATTTTTCATCAAACAATGCGCTGACAGCGTTGGCGGTCATCTCAGCGTTGGAATGAGTGGAATTGCCGTCTTGATCCAGAGAATAATAGCGGTTTTTGATTTTGTTGTTGCCCAAAATCTTCAACCGTGCACGGGAAGGTCTTCCGTCTACCATGCCAAGGATGCTTTCCATCTCTTCATTTTCAACAGGCTTGTTGGGTAAGAATTTAGATAGCCTGGTAATATAAACTTCCTTCATTTGAAAATAATTCGTCTTTTAAGGCCGCATGCAATCCCATAGTGACAACCGTTTAATGGCCAGCCTTTCTGCGGTGATAAACATGTTTTGTTTTGTATACTTATTAAGCGGACGTAAATATATAACTCTAAACGGAATTACAATTATCACGCCACCACTGATCTTCCGGTACGGGTAAAGGTTAACGCAAAGTAATGCCCTTGTAATAATCCACCTCCCGTTTCAACTCGTTTCGTTTCAGGTTGAGTTTGATGAACGAGGAAATCAATGTGATCGGTGTTAACACAAAGATCCCCACCAACAATAATGATCTGTACATCGTTACTCTTCCCTGACGAGCCTCAGCCCCAGGTCCTCCTTTGGCACTGATGAATTTGGCCCAGAAACGGAAGGCGCTGATACCATTATTTTCCAGCAGTACGAGATTAGGCAACAACTCTACCGCATCCAGCGACATCAGCTGTGGATGCAGGTCCTGCCACTTCCGTGTTTCCAGCGCCGCGGAGATAGGACCGGCAAATCGGTTGGCGGTGACGATCTCATTTTCCTGTACTCCCGCCTGTGGTAGGAAACGGGTGGCTTCTTTTTTTCCTTTGAAAGCCCAACGCAGAATGGTGATCAGGGAAATCAGGTTAGGCGATTTATCTACCAGCACAATATTTCCCACGAGGTTGGCTCCCATCCTGTGCAGATATCCTTTTACTCTTTCCTGTGCATTGAGCCACATGTTGCGGCTGCCCAACAGCGTGATCACCTGCTTACCTTTCAACAGGCGGGCCGCTGCCTCACTTTGCAGGAAAGCGGCTGTTGGCTGGGAGGGCGACAGGAACCAGGGCTGATATGCCAGCAACACCAAGTCAAAATGTGCATTCACATCCACCTTCAGCGGCCGGATGCCGCGCGGCGTGTCCTGTACTGTTTCCGGCATTGTATCATAAAACTGTTGCTTTCCCCATGGAAAAGGGAAAGGCGTTTCAGGAACCAGCTCTTCGTATGTAATATCCACCGTGTTTGCCAGTGGCGCCAACACATGATCAATAATCCTTTTTAATTGGCCTGTCTGGGTATAATAAACCACCAGGACCTTCGGTCTTTCGTTCATAAAAGGAATAGGAGTTCAACAATCCAAACTGTAAACATACAAAAAAGGAGTATTATTTATGTCATTTAATAATAATTTGACAGATGTAAGGCTGAGCTTTGGGGTGGGGGAGCATTCTCAGTTGGCTTGTGCCCCAGCCAGATACTGCCTCAGCCGGCTTGTTATTGCTGCGGCAGTATCTGGACAAAAGGACTTTAGATTTTTTTGAAAATCAATGTAAATAACAGCAAAACTGCTTTCGATATGATTTTAAAACTGTTAAAAATTTGTAAATATTGTTCGGCTAGATTTTCCTGACAGAGCCGGAACCCGCTACAGAACTGGACACATTGGGATTTCCTTTATATTTCACATCACCGGACCCGGCAATCTTTGCCTCCAGTTTTACGCTCGCATGTACACTGGCGTCACCGCTACCGGCAATTTTTACTTCCGCTTCTTCAGACAGCAGGTCATCACCCACATAATCGCCGCTACCGGCAATGGAAACCCTCACTGCTTTTGTTTCTCCCTGCAGATTCATATTACCCGAACCGGCAATGGAAGCTTTTACTTCCGGCGCGTTGATGGTGCCGTTCAGGTTACCGGAGCCTGACAGGGTGATTTTCATCTCCTCTTTACTGTTAAACTTATCTACCAGCTTCACGTCGCCGGCGCCTGCCAGCGCCACTTCGTCTACTTCCGGGGTAGTGAGGTATACGTTTACGCCTTTGCGGGTGGAAACATCCGTATTATGGCGGAAACGCACCTTCAGCCGGCCGTCTTCATTCACCAGCTCTACCAGCGGCGCGATATTATCCTCCGCCTCTATCACGGCTTTTTTGGCTGCTCCCTGAGAAAGAAACACGTTCATACTGCCTTCTATTTTGATTCGGTGAAAGGAAGGGGCCTCTCTTTCTTCTTTGATAACATTGCCACTACCTTTTACGCGGTTTTGGCCGATACAGGCACTGAAAAGGCCCGCTATGGACAGGGCTACTGTCATGCAGCACAGGGTGATTTTGGTTTGCATAAGTTTAGATTATAAAGAGAAAGATACAACTAGATTTCCTATTTTCTATTTTCAGAATCCGAAATTGGAGGAAGGACTTTATCTTTGCACCACCATGACAGAAAAGATACTTATCCTCGATTTCGGTTCCCAATACACACAGCTGATCGCGCGCAGCGTCCGGGAACTGAATGTTTATTGCGAAATTAAACCTTGTCTCCAGCCAATTGCCTGGGACGATTCCATCAAAGGCGTTATTTTGTCCGGCAGTCCTTTCTCCGTAAACGACGAGAAAGCGCCTACCCTCGACATCGCTGCCATCGCCGCCAAAGTACCGGTACTCGGTATCTGCTACGGCGCCCAGCTGATGGCCAAAAACTTCGGCGGTGAAGTAGCCAAAAGCAACATCCGTGAATATGGCCGCGCTTTTATGGAGCACAATGACAAAGAGGAAAAATTATTATACGACATCTCCGGCAAAAGCCAGGTTTGGATGAGCCACTCCGATACTATCAAACGTATCCCGGAAAGCTTCCAGATCATCGCTACCACCGAAAATATCCCGGTAGCCGCCTTCAAAAGCACTACCCTCGCTGCCCATCCGATCTTCGGCCTGCAGTTCCACCCGGAAGTGACCCACTCCCTGGAAGGTAAACAGATCCTCCGCAACTTCCTCGTACACATCTGTAACTGCCAGCAGGACTGGACCCCGGCAGCTTTTGTGCAGGAAACCATCGAAAAAATCAAAGCCCAGGTAGGCGATAAAAGAGTGGTAATGGCCCTCAGCGGCGGTGTGGATTCTACCGTGGCTGCTGAACTGATCCACAAAGCTATCGGCAAAAACCTCTTCTGCATCTTCGTAGACAACGGCCTGTTACGTAAAAATGAATACGAAACAGTACTGGAATCTTACAAACATATGGGCCTCAATGTAAAAGGTGTCAACGCAAAAGACATGTTTTACGGCCAGCTCGACGGTGTTACCGATCCGGAGAAAAAACGCAAAATCATCGGCCGCCTCTTCATCGAGGTGTTCCAGCATGAGTCAGCGCAACTGACCGATATCTCCTTCCTCGGACAAGGCACCATCTACCCTGATGTGATCGAATCCGTATCTGTAAACGGACCTTCCGTGACCATCAAATCCCACCACAACGTGGGCGGACTGCCGGAAAAAATGAACATGCAGCTGGTAGAGCCGCTGCGTTTCCTCTTTAAAGACGAAGTACGCCGCGTAGGCCGCGAAATCGGTATCAGCGAAGTATTCCTCGGCCGCCATCCGTTCCCCGGACCAGGCCTCGCGATCCGTATCCTCGGCGCTATCTCTCCTGATAAAGTGGCCATGCTCCAGGAAGCTGACGCTATCTATATCGAAGGACTGCGTGAAGCCGGTCTCTATGATAAAGTATGGCAGGCAGGCACCATCCTCCTCCCCGTACAAAGCGTAGGCGTAATGGGCGACGAACGTACTTACGAATTTACCGTGGCCCTGAGAGCGGTAACGTCTACCGACGGTATGACGGCCGACTGGGCTCACCTGCCTTACGAATTCCTGGCTAAAATGTCCAACGACATCATCAACCGGGTAAAAGGTATCAACCGCGTGGTATACGACATCAGCTCCAAACCACCTGCTACGATCGAATGGGAATAGTACTTCCCTGAACAATACCGAAAGCAAAGGCACAAGGGATGTATTTTATCTTTTTGCGCCTTTGCTTTCTTATTTTACTTTGCGTGCACTACCCCGGAATGATTTTTGTAAATTAGCGCCCATTATGAACCAATTGATATCTGTTAAAAACCTGCTGGCCGGATTGGCTCTGTCGGTACTGTTCACAGCCTGTTCTTCCTCCAGAAAGAGCACCAGCCGTGTTGACGGTCCCCCACCCTCTCTGAGCAAGCCTACACCGGAAAAGAAACCGGAAAACAAAAACGAAACTGCTAAGGCAGCCCCGTTCAACGTACCGGCCTTCGCCCGCGAGGTGAAGAAACCCACTTATAACATCGCGCTCTTTGCCCCGCTGTATCTCGACTCCGTATTTGCCAACTCCAACGATATTCCCGGTCGCACCATGCCCCGCTATGTAATGGCCGGCCTTGAATTTTATGAAGGCGCCCAACTGGCGCTCGACAGCCTCCAACAACTGGGCTATAACCTGAAAGTCAATGTATACGACACCAAAGGCCGCCAGAGCATTGCTTCACTGATCAACAGCAAAGCCCTCGATGCCACCGACCTCATCATCGGTTCGTTCAGCAACCCGGAACTGAAGGAAACAAGCGACTTCGCCAAAAAGAAAGAGATCAACCTGGTATCCGGGGTACTGCCCAATGATGCCGGCATCAGCGACAATCCTTTCCTCTTTATTCCCAACAGCACCCTGAAAACACACTGCGAAGCCATCCACAACTACGTACAGGAGGCTTTCTCCAATAAAAATATCGTGCTGCTCCGCCGGAACACCACTTTTGAAAACCGCCTCGCGGCCGATTTCAAAGGCTCCTACGACAAAATGAACAGCCCGAAAAAGTCCAGGATCCGCGAAGCTATCTGGAACGAAAGCACTACCCCGGAAGAGCTTTCCAAATACCTGCTCACCGACCGTCCTAACATCGTGATCGTTACTGCACTCGATGAAGCCGGCGCCAAAAGCATCCTGCGCAAACTCGCGGCAGCCAATACCAACTACCCGATGCAGATATTCGGTATGCCTACCTGGGACGTGCTGAAGCTGAAAGAGCCGGAATTCAAAAGCCTCCAGGTATTCTACTCTTCTCCCTACTTCAACGACAAATCGGATTCCTATAGCCGCTACCTGAGCGACTATTTCCGCAGAACATACAAAGCACGCCCTTCCGATATGGCGTACAAAGGTTTTGACCTCACCTTCTATTTCGTACGGCTGCTGCACAGCAACGGCGTATATTTCAACAGCGCTGTGGAAGCGTCTCCGTCTGTCATCACCCGCTTTAATTTCCAACCGGTGTATGTGCGCGATGGCGAACAAACACCTTCCTACTTCGAAAACAAAAACATCTTCATCATCCAGAAAGGCGACAGCTCGGATGTGAAAATGAATCAATAAACGCTTTTACAGCTGTCCAGGTGATAGCTTGTTGAGTCGAACACGGCCATGGCAGCAGCCATGGCCTTTTTTTGTATATTCATGTATATGGAGCTGCTTCAATTTACCGACAAAGGCATCTGGTGCGCAGCAGGCGATTTTTATATCGATCCCTGGAAACCCGTACAACGTGCGGTGATCACGCATGCGCATTCCGATCATGCCCGCTGGGGCAACCAGTACTACCTCTGTGAGCAAACCAGTATCCCGCTGCTCAAACTGCGGCTGGGCCCGGATATCCATGTGCAGGGCATCGCCTATGGGGAAAGTATTTATTTTAACGGTGTCAGACTGTCGTTACATCCTGCCGGCCACATGATCGGCTCTGCACAGGTAAGGGTGGAACTGAACGGGGAAATATGGGTGGCCAGCGGAGACTACAAACTGGAAACCGATGGTATCTCCGCTCCCTTTGAACCGGTACGCTGCCATACCTTCATCACAGAGTCTACTTTCGGTTTGCCTATTTACCGCTGGGAACCGCAACAGCAGCTGTTCTCCCGAATCACCAACTGGATATACGAAAATCAGCAGGCCAACAAAGCATCGGTCATCACCGCTTACAGTCTCGGTAAAGCCCAACGGCTGCTCTTTCATCTAAAGGATAAAGTTACCCGTATGATGGGCCACGGTGCCATCACCAACGTAAACGACCTGTTGATAGAACAGGGGTATCCATTACCCCATATCGAAAGAATAACACCAGATACACCTAAAGCAGCTTTTAAAAATGCGGTTATCATAGCACCGCCTTCGGCAGATGATTCGGCCTGGATGCGCCGCTTCAACCCCTACTCGCTGGGCGTGTGCAGCGGCTGGATGCAGGTAAGGGGTCATATGCGCAGACGCAATGCCGACGCCGGTTTTGCGCTATCAGATCATGCAGACTGGAACGGACTGCTGGAAGCGGTAGCCGCCACAGGTGCCACACGCGTATACGCCACCCATGGCTTCAGCAGCGTATTTGCCCGCTATCTCAGCGAAAAAGGTATCGACGCCAGAGAAGTGAGCACCGCCTACGGTGACGAGGAAACCATTACTAACCCGGAAACATAATACCGTGCAGCAGTTCGCCCAACTCGTCAAAGTGCTGAGCAACAGCACCAAAACCAACGAAAAACTGGAAGCACTAAGCCAGTATTTCGCCACCGCCCCGGATAAAGACAAAACCTGGGTACTGGCACTGTTTTCCGGCCGCAGACCTAAACGCACGGTCAACAGCACACAGCTGAAAACATGGTGCATACAGGCCACAGGACTGCCCGAATGGCTGTTCAACGAATGCTACCTCACCGTTGGTGATCTCGCCGAAACGATCGCCCTCCTGTTGCCGCCACGTACCCATCCCGCCAGTCATCCGTTACATTACTGGCTACAGCAACTGCAACTGCTGGAGAAAGCGACGGAAGCGGAAAAACAAACTTTCATCCTGCAAACATGGGACACACTGGACGATGGAGAGCGCTTCGTCTTCAATAAACTGATCACCGGCGGTTTCCGCATCGGGGTATCACAGAAAATGATGGTCAACGCACTCGCCAAAACCTACGATATCCCGGCCGCTACCCTCTCGCATATGATCAGCGGCAGCTGGGACCCCGGCACCGTGACCATTGAAGCGCTGCTGCACCAGAGCACCAGCGGCGCAGACGCCTCACGGCCCTACCCTTTCTACCTCGCTTATGCGCTGGAGGAAGCTCCCGCCAGCCTCGGCCCCATCGAAGCCTGGCAGGCGGAATGGAAATGGGACGGTATCCGCGGACAAATCATCAAAAGAGAAGGACAACTGTTTGTATGGTCACGCGGTGAAGAACTTATTACCGATAAATTCCCTGAATTCATACCACTCACAAACACCCTCCCCGACGGTACGGTGATAGACGGTGAAATCCTCACCTACGCCAACGAAAGACCCTTGCCCTTTCAGACACTGCAAACACGCATCGGCAGAAAAAATGTCACCCGTAAACAGCTGCAGGAAGCGCCGGTGGCCTTTCTCAGCTACGATCTGCTGGAATGGGAAGGCGCCGATATCAGAGAAAAACCACTGATAGAAAGGAGAACATTACTGACACAACTGATCCATATGCAGCAACAACCAGCCCTGCTACTGTCGCCGGAAGTAACGGCTGCCTCATGGGACAATCTGGCTCAGATACGGGAACTGGCGCGCGATCAGGTCAGCGAAGGACTCATGCTGAAAAAAAGAAGCGCCCCCTATCAGGTAGGTCGCAAGCGTGGCGACTGGTGGAAATGGAAAATAGATCCATATACCATCGATGCAGTGATGATATATGCGCAGAAAGGACATGGGCGCCGCTCCAACCTTTACACCGACTATACCTTCGCCGTAAAAGACGGCGATCAGCTGGTACCCTTTACCAAAGCCTATTCCGGCCTCACGGACAAAGAAATTGCAGAAGTGGACAACTGGATCAAACGGCATTCGCTGGAGAAATTCGGGCCGGTGCGTACGGTACAGCCGCAGCTGGTATTTGAAATTGCATTTGAAGGCATTGCGGCTTCCAACCGGCACAAATCGGGCGTAGCCCTGCGTTTCCCGCGTATCAACAGATGGAGGCAGGATAAACCGGTAGCAGAAATTAATACCCTCGATGATCTGAAAGCACTGCTGCGGCAAAGCGGCGGAATGGAAATATAAGCCTTATCAGGACGGTACTTCTACCAACTGCGGTTGGGCCACGGAAGACTCCCGCCACCAGAAACGACAAAGCTGCAATATCGCCCCCATGGCTATCAGCGCCAGTACAATAAGCCCTGCGGCATAACTGTTCCAACGATTCGTAACCGCCAATTGCATCATTAGTCCTACCAGCGACAATCCCAATCCACCACCCATGGCATTGCAGGTACCATTGATGCCCGAAGCCAGTCCATGCTGCGTTTCCGGAACAGCCTGTATGGCCAGGATCGTGATCGCAGGAAAGGTGATAGACATGCCCAGTGAATTGATACATAATACCGCCAGCAGCATAAACGGTACATGCCAGGCCGTGAAATAACTCAACGCAAAAAACAGGATACCACCTAACATGAAACAACTGCCCGTTATGCCGGTGCGGGTGATACCCAGCTTATGAAACAAATGAGGAAGTACATATTTGGATATCAGTCCGGATAAGATACTGAAGGGAAACAATAATAACCCCGCCTGTGAGGAACTAAAGCCCAGCACTTCCTGCAAATACAGTGTCAGCAGAAAAATATAGGGCAGGAAGGTACTACCCAGCAAGGTGGCGCCAATATTGCCGGTCACCACTCCCTTCAACCGGAAAAGGTCAAAGTCGACTAACGGCGACGCATGTACGCGTTCTCTCCGGACAAAATAAATCCCGGCTGCCAGCAGCGATGCCAGTGATAACCCAAAAGCAGCAGGATGCGCCGCAATATGGCCCAGATCGTGTATCAGCCAGGCCGACAGCATCAGCAGCAGGGTAATCAATATCCCGCTTAGCAGGTTGCTGTCCTGTTGCCGCTCCTGCTGCCGGTCACGCGGAATAAACCGGAATGCCAACACAATAGCACCGCCAATCACCGGCACATTGATAAAGAAAACCCACTGCCATCCCATCCAGGCGCTGATCAGTCCACCGATGGCCAGTCCGGTAGCGAAACCGATACCCGCCATCGCGCCGAAGATGCCGAAAGCCCTGTTCTTCTCTGCCGGTTCCGTAAAGGTATGGCTGATAATGGCCATGGCCGCAGGTATGGCTAACGCTACACCTAAGCCCTGCAGGGCGCGGAAACACAACAACCAGGCAAATGACATGGAAAAGCCGGCTCCCAATGAGGCCAACACAAACAGAATAGCGCCGGTGATAAATATCTTCCTTCTTCCCATGGTGTCCGACAACCGGCCACCCAACAATACAAACCCCGCATAAAACAATACATATACGGTTTGTACCCACTGAATGGCGTCAGGACCAAAATGGAAATACGCCTGCATGCCCGGCAATGCCATGTTCAACACTGATACGTCCAGTGCTTCAAAAAAAATTGCCATGCAGGCCACCGTCAGAATAATTCGCTTTTCCATAGTTCCATTTTCGCCACAAACCTAGAATTTTAGAACACCAATCGATCAATTTTAATAATTTTGGAACAAACACACACAATTATATCTACCGATAGATTATTTTTCTAAAAACATCATAAAATGGACCATAAAAAAGAACAGACGCCACCACTGACACTGGATGAAAAAGACATGGGCATACTTCGCCTGTTGCAACAGGATGCTAAAATGACGATCCGCGATATTGCCCGGCAACTGAATCTGAGTACAACGCCGGTGTATGAACGCATCCGCAAAATGGAGCAGGCAGGGGTGATCAGACAGTATGCCGCCATCGTGGACCCCAGGAAAATCAATAAAGGAATGACAGTGCTGGTGTACATCACCCTTAAAGAGCACAACAAAAAAAACGGCAAAAAATTCATTCAGGAAATCGTTTCATTTCAGGAAGTGACAGAATGCCTCAATATCTCCGGGGAATTTGATTTTATGATCAAAGTACAGGTAAAAGACATGGACGAATACCGCGAGTTTTATGTGAATAAACTGGGAGAATTAGACAATTTGAGTCATACCCAAAGTATTTTTGTGATCTCTGTTATAAAAGAAACACATCAGGTCGTATATTAGTGGTGGACAGTAATTCATACCCTAAACCTACACCGCGAACCTATGTTAAAGCTATACACATGGCTGTATGCACTATGTCTTTTATTTACCGTTATGCCGGCCAGCGGGCAGTCGCGCTATTTCGCGCATTCCGTGGGCGCCGGCTTGTATACCGGTAACAATCATTTTGCCGGAGGCATTATTTATTCACCGCGATTTAATTTCGGCGTTATCTCCAGCCGTTCCGCCTTTGCGATAGGCACACAACTCGCGCTGGGCGGGAGCTTGCGCTCCAGCTACAACCGTTATTCGGGCGGTAACTCCACCAGCTTTTTTATGGCGGATGTGCCTTTGCTCGTGACCTACAACTATGGCACCTTTGCCACGTCCGGCGCACATACCCGGCTGGGCATCTTTACCGGTGCCGGTTATGGCTTCCATAATGGCAGCCGCAATATCAATGACGTGGACGAAGAAGAAGGCATTACCGATCAGGTGCATGTGTCCGGCCCGGTGTTTACTACCGGTTGCCGTTTTCTGATCGGCCATACATCACTGGGGCTTCATTTCAGCTATCTGTTCAACAGTAACCAATACAATCCTGATATATACGGTATCGGTAGCGCAGGGCTTTCCTACAATATTCATGCTGTCCGCAGGGGTATTTAACGTTTTGACGGTAGCAGGTTGTCGAAACCAATGTGATAATCGAGGTAACTGCCCGGCGCTTCGCCCGGCGTATGCACCACCACCATGCTGCACAATGCGCGGCTGCTGCGGGAATTAGCCGTTTCAAAAGCTATCCCCAGTTGTTCATCATCATATACTTCAATGCGGCGGGCCTTGTTTTTGGATACGTATACTTTAGCCAAATGTAATCCGGGATAGGCTTTTCTGATAGCGCTCATGGTACTGCCGGCACCTACATTTTTGGCTGTCCGGAACCGGAGAGAGGTAACCCTGATCTCTTTCACATACTGGGTATCCTGCGTACGCATGGCGGTAAATACTGCCAGTACAGACGATGAATCCGTTGTACCGTCTTTCTTATGACCATACCATATGCGCCATGCTTTCATCATGGCCGCATCACCGGCATCCGGTTTACCCAGCGATGCCAGCTCATTGGCGGGCATCTCCAGTTTTACATGCCCCACAGACGCTCCCGGCACAATCTGCCAGGCTTCCTGTTGAGCGTTTACAACACACGTGGTGAACAGCAATCCGACTAAAGCAAACAGACAGCGCATATACGAAGTTTTGCCCATACGCTGCAAAAACGTTGCCATGCTCGTTTTCAAAGCCAACTTATCAGTTACGTTAAAAAAAATCAAAAACCGTGTTGTAAGGATTTCCTTAACATTTGCGCGGTTACTTTTACAACCGTAATGCGTTACTGTCACAACCTATATAGTCGTATTTACATCACCTGTCAAACACTGTAAAATGAAAAAAATGCTATTTGTATCGCTGGCAGCCATGTCAGCGGCAGCGGGCGCCTACGCCCAGAAAAAAGTGAACTTTGGCTTGAAAGGCGGTCTGAATATTTCTAACAACGATGCACGATTTGATAACTTCCGGCCAGGTGCCTATGCCGGCGGCTTTACAGAAATTAAACTGAATAAACACTGGGCGGTACAACCGGAACTGGTATATTACCGTAACCAGAACCCGGGACAGTATTATACCACGCCGGATGATCATGTAGCACAAGCTAAAAGAAAAGAAGACTATATCAGCATCCCGCTGATGGTAAAATATTACGCCAAACCTAAACTATACGTGGAAGCCGGTCCTGAAGTGAATTACCTCATCGATGCCAAAGAAGATATCTATGGCGACACACATAGCATTATCGGACATTACAACCGGCTCAATGTAAGTGGTTCCCTGGGCATTGGCTATCAGCTTCCCCGCGGCTTTGGCGTGAATGCCCGGTACTCCCTCGGCGTACAAACACGTGAAAATGCCACCTTCTATAATAACACCGGCAAAGTCGGTATCACCTATACCTTTGAGGGCAAATAGCAGGCCTTTCCCATTGTTTGTTCACGCAAAGTCGCAAAGCAGCAAAGCAACAAAGACTATATAAGTAAGCAGAGAAAGCAAAGGAGCGAAGATTAAATGTGATCTCCACTTCTTTGCTTTCTTATTAATCTTAAAAAAATCTTTGCTGCTTTGCTGCTTTGCTGCTTTGCGTGAAAAATCTTTGCGTGCTTTGCGAGAAAATATGCTATTTTAATTCCATGAACCGTAAACATTTTTTATCCACCCTGATGACCGCCGGTATCGGTATACCCGCCACCCAAAGTCTGGCTGCCATGGGTATTACCGGTACTGCCCCCGCTAAAGAACCACAAATCCCTCCTTACCTTAAACCCGGAGACATCATTGGTATCACCTGCCCCGCCGGTTATATCAACAAAGAAGAAATACTACCCTCGCTGCGTATGATGGAGAGATGGGGATTCAATATTCGTATAGGCAATACCGTTGGTATGCGGGATTATTCCTTTGGCGGCACAGACGCAGAGAGGACCAAAGACCTGCAGGTCATGCTCAATGACCCTAACGTAAAAGCCATCATGTGCGGCCGCGGTGGATACGGAACAGCGCGGATACTGGACCAGCTGGACTTCTCCCGCTTTCAGCACCATCCCAAATGGATCATCGGTTTTAGTGATATCACCGCTTTGCATTGCCATGTCAATCGACACTTTGGTATTGCTACCCTGCATTCCAAAATGTGTAATAGCTTCCCGGACGATTTTAATAAAGCAGAACCGATCATACAGGACACGATCATGTCTATCTATCAGGCGCTGACCGGGAAGAAGATGCAGTATACAGTACCTACGGATGCCAACAACCGCAAAGGCACGGCCCGAGGTGTATTGATAGGAGGCAACCTGTCGGTGATACAAAGCATTTCAGGAACTGATTCTGAAATTGACACCAACGGTAAAATTCTTTTTCTGGAAGAAGTGGGGGAATATCTTTACAACATCGACCGTATGCTGAACACCCTGCAGCGCTCTCATAAACTGGACAACCTCGCCGGGCTCATTATCGGTGGTTTCAACAGAATAAAACCAGATGATCCCGGCGAAGAATTCGGTCGCACGGTATACGACATCGTGATGGAAAAAGTAAAAAACTTCAAATACCCGGTGTGCTTCAATTTCCCGTCAGGACACCAGAAAAACAACTATGCCCTTAAATGTGGCATGATGCATACGCTGACAGTGGCGGACGATAAGGTGCTGTTAAAGGAATAACTATTTCACCATAAAAGTGACGATAAACAGAATGGCCAGTACATACATCACTGGACTGATCTGTTTGTATTGGCCCGTCAACACTTTCAACAATACATAAGACAACATACCGAACACGATGCCTTCGGCAATGCTATAGGTATAAGGCATCATCACAATGGCCAGGAACGCCGGGATGGCTTCCGTCACATCATTAAAATCAATTTTCACCACCGAACCCATCATCAGCATGCCCACAATGATCAACGCCGGCGCTGTAGCCGCCTGCGGTATCATGGCAAATACCGGCGCAAAAAACAGCGACAGTAAAAACATCACGGATATGGTGAGTGCCGTTAATCCCGTTCTTCCACCTGCGGCCACGCCGCTGGCGCTTTCCACGTAGGCAGTTACCACACTGGTACCTAACAGACCGGCGGCAGTAGTACCCACCGCATCCGCCATCAGCGCCTGCTTGGCCCGGGGCAGCCGGCCATTTTCATCCAGCAGTCCGGCTTTATTGCAAAGGCCGATCAGGGTCCCCACGGTATCAAACAGGTTGACCATCAACAGGGTGAATAAAATCATCACCATATCCAGGCTGAATATCTTGTCAAATTGCAGTTTAAAAGCGATAGGCGTCACAGAGGGTGGCAGGCTTACCAGGTGCCCTTCGGGCAGATGGGTAATACCTAATGGGATGCCGACTACCGTGGCCGCCAAAATTCCGATCAGCAAAGCAGCGTTTACCTTCCGGTACATCAGCACGGCGCTGATGATCAGGCCTATCAACGCAATCAATGGCCCGAGACTGGTTACATCCCCCATTTTCAGGATCACGCCCTCCAGCCGGCCATCCCCTACATGCCGCATACCGGTTTCAATAATACCGGCATTGGCCATCCCGATCAGCGCTATCAATAGTCCGATACCCACAGAGATAGCATGTTTGAGGTTTTCCGGTATACTGTTGATAATTGCCTCCCGTATCCGGAACATCGATAGAATGATGAAAATGATCCCTTCCAGGAAAACCGCTGTCAGCGCAAACTGCCAGCTATAGCCCATACCCGATACAATGGTATAAGCGAAAAAAGCATTCAGCCCCATGCCCGGCGCCACGCCAATGGGCAGGCGCGCATACAGTGCCATCACCAGCGTGCCAATGGCCGCTGCCAGCGCTGTTGCCGTGATCAATGCGTTAAAATCCATCCCCGTCCTGGACAGGATGCTGGGGTTCACGGCAAGAATATATGCCATGGTAGAAAAGGTGGTCAATCCGGCGAGTACTTCTTTCTTTACCGTAGTGTTGTTTTCGGAGAGCCTGAAAAATTTTGCGAGCATGCTGCAAAAATAAGCGATTCACGATTTATCATTTTATCCTAATTTCATTTCATGCAACAACATTCGCGTGGATGGAAAGTGATTACCGGATGGCTGGCAGAGAAGGGCCTTCAGCCTTTCAGGTTCCAGGAAGATGCCTGGGAGGCATACCTGCAGGGCCAGTCGGGGATCGTGAATGCGCCTACCGGGTTTGGCAAAACCTTCTCGCTCTTCCTCGGCGCCGTGATCGCCTGGATTGATGCCCATCCAAAAGACTACCGGAAAAAAGCTAAGAATGGCCTGCAGCTGCTGTGGGTAACACCGCTCCGTGCGCTGGCCAAAGATCTGGGGCGCGCCATGGACGAGGTATTGCGGGAACTGGACATCCCCTGGGAAGTAGGCATCCGCAGTGGTGACACCCCTGTGGCCACCCGCGCCCGCCAGAAATTACAAATGCCGGAGGTGCTGATCATCACGCCCGAAAGCCTGCACCTGTTGCTGGCCCAAAAGGAATACCCCGCTGTTTTCAAACACCTGCACACGGTGGTAGTGGACGAATGGCATGAACTGCTGGGCAGCAAAAGAGGCGTGATGGTGGAGCTGGGACTAAGCCGCCTGCGCGGGTTACGGCCATCGCTGAAAATATGGGGCATCTCCGCTACCATCGGTAATCTCGATGAAGCCCTGGAAGTACTGCTGGGCCCCTATCACAACGGTGGGCTGATCATCCGCGCCGATCTGAAAAAGAACATCGCCCTGCAAAGCGTGATTCCTCATGAGATAGAAAACTATCCATGGGCCGGCCACCTTGGCATCCGCATGCTGCCGCAGGCATTGCCTATCATCGACAATAGCCAGACGACCCTGGTGTTCACCAACACCCGCTCACAATCGGAGATATGGTACCAGTCGCTGCTCAAGCACGAGCCCATGCTGGCCGGTGCGCTGGCGCTCCACCACGGCTCCATCGATATGGAACTGCGTATATGGGTGGAAGAAGCGCTGCACAACGGTATCCTGAAAGCGGTGGTATGTACCGCCAGCCTCGACCTGGGGGTGGATTTCCGCCCGGTAGATACCGTGATACAGGTAGGCAGCCCCAAGGGGGTGGCCCGCTTCCTGCAACGGGCAGGCCGTAGCGGCCACCAGCCGGGCGCCATCAGCCGCATCTTTTTCCTGCCCACCCACGCCCTCGAGCTGGTGGAAGCCGCTGCGCTCAAAGCAGCCATGGAAGAAGATCTGATAGAAAGTCGCATGCCCGTATTGTTGGCATACGATGTATTGCTGCAATACCTCATGACACTCGCCGTTTCTGACGGCTTCCATGCACCGGAGATCTACGAGGAAGTCCGTAAAACCTTTTGCTATCAACATCTCACAGAAGATGAATGGCAGTGGATACTCGCTTTCCTCACCACCGGCGGCGATGCGCTTGGCAGCTACGATGAATTCCGCAAACTGGAACGGCAAGGCAGCCACTACTACTGCAAAAGCCGTATGCTGGCCATGCGGCACCGGCTGCATATCGGCACCATCGTCAGCGATGCCATGCTCAAAGTGAAATTCATGAGCGGCGGCTATGTGGGCGTGATCGAAGAAAGCTTTATCTCCCGGCTCACGCCGGGCGACAGCTTCACCCTCGCCGGCCGCAACCTCGAGTTTGTGATGATCAAAGACATGACCGTGCTGGTGCGCAAGTCCAACGCCAAACGGACCATCGTGCCCAGTTATATGGGCGGGCGCATCCCGCTGTCGTCCAACCTGGGCCGGATGTTGCGCCAGAAATTCAATGAGGCGCTTTCCCGCAAGACGAAAGACCCGGAGCTGATAGCCTTGCAACCGCTGTTCCGCCGCCAGGAAGAGCTGTCCCGTATTCCGAAAGACAACGAGCTGCTGATCGAAAAAATTACCACCAAAGATGGTTACCATCTTTTCGTATATCCCTTTGAAGGCCGGCTGGTACATGAAGTAATGGCCGCCCTGCTGGCTTACCGTATCAGCCGTATACAGCCCATCACCTTCTCCATCGCCATGAACGACTATGGCTTTGAGTTGCTGTCTGACCAGCCGATACCGCTGACCGCAGAAAACGCCAAAGCATTGTTTACGACCGACAACCTGCTGACAGAGCTGCAAACCAGCGTGAACGCCACAGAGATGGCGCGCCGCAAATTCCGCGATATCGCTGTCATCGCCGGCCTGATCTTTCAGGGATATCCGGGCAAACACAAAGCGAATCGGCACCTTCAGTCGTCTGCCTCGTTATTGTTCAATGTGTTTAAAGACTACGACCCGCAGAACCTGCTGCTGAAGCAGGCTTTCAACGAAGCCTTTTTCTACCAGATGGAAGAAGCGCGCCTCCGCGAAACGCTGGAGCGTATCGCACAAAGCCATATCGTGATCACGGAGCCGGATAAACTGACGCCTTTCTGCTTCCCCATCAAGGTAGACAGCCTGCGGGACACCATGACCAGCGAGAAACTGGAAGACAGGATTAAAAAATTGATTGCCGTCAACGGATAAGAATTAATAATTTGCAGCCCATGCAAAACAAGGACACCGCGGCGGGGGAAATATTCCGGTTCAAACAACAACACTGGCATCTGTTGCCGGAAAAGGCGATCTACTGGGAAGAAGAAAAAGCACTGATCCTTTCTGACCTGCACCTGGGTAAATCAGCCCATTTCCGTAAAGCCGGCATTGCCGTGCCGGCAGGTATTATGCAGGAAGACCTGTTCCGGCTGCAACAGCTGATTACACGCTATCTGCCGGTACGGCTCATTATTGTCGGCGATATGTTCCATAGCCGTCACAATAACGAAGTACAGTATTTCAAAATATGGCGCGGCCAGTTTTCCCATATCCGGGTAGACCTGGTATTGGGCAACCATGACATCATGGCCGAAGAAGTATACAGCCAGCTGGAGGTAAATACCCATGATACCCTGACCGTCCGGGATATTCATTTTATCCATGAGCCTTGCGGTGACAACAACGGTTATCAGTACACGTTTTCCGGCCACCTGCACCCTGCAGTGGTGATGGCCGGCCCTGCCAAACAACGGCTCCGTCTACCCTGCTTTTATTTTGGCCGGCATTGCGGCATTTTACCCGCTTTTGGCGACTTTACCGGCCTGGCGACCCTGGACCCTTATCCGGACGAACCGGTGTTTGTAATCGCCGGAAAATCGATTATCCGGACGCAATAAGTTTTCCGATCATCATGAAGATAGCTTACCACGACATATATGCTCATCCGTTACCGGCCGATCATCGTTTTCCGATGGTAAAATACGAGCTGATACCGGCACAGTTGCTGCGGGAAGGCGTTATCAGCCATGAACAGCTGTTTATGCCGGAACCAGCCCCCGAAGAAGTGATACTGGCCACCCACACCGCCGACTGGTGGGAGAAGCTGCGCGATCAAACACTGTCGGACAAAGAGCAACGGCATATCGGCTTCCGCCAGTCGCCCCGGCTTACCCAACGGGAGATCGTTATCGCACAGGGCACCATCGATATTGCGCTGCACGCACTGGACCACGGCATCGGCTTCAATGTGGCCGGTGGCACCCACCACGCCTTCGCCGACCGGGGAGAAGGCTTCTGCCTGCTCAACGACTTCGCCATAGCGGCCAATTATCTGCTGCAACAAAAGAAAGTGAAAAAAGTGCTGATCACCGACCTGGACGTACATCAGGGCAACGGCACCGCTGCCTTGTTTGCCGGCAACGACCGGGTGTTTACGTTCAGCATGCATGGCGCCCATAACTATCCCTTCCATAAAGAGACCTCCGATCTGGACATCCCGCTGCCGGATGGCATCACAGACAGCACCTACCTGCAACTGCTGGAAGAAGCGCTGCCACGGCTGATAGAGCAGGTAAAGCCCGATATCGTATGTTATCTCTCAGGGGTGGATGTGCTGGAAACAGACCGGTTTGGTAAACTTAAACTAACCGCTGAAGGCTGCCGGCAGCGGGACGAAATCGTTTTCAGCCTGCTGCACAGGCACGGCATCCCCTGCGCTGTGGCCATGGGTGGCGGTTATTCCACCCGCATCAGCGATATTGTGAACGCGCATTGCCATACCTTCAAAACAGGACTGAGCATTTACGGATTTTGATATTTAGAGATTTTGATATTTAGCAGATCCTTTATCGGCTATAACCCTGAATAACAGGGCGATGCCGTTTAAGAACCCTATTAATATCAAAATGACAAAATATCAGAATTTCTAAATGATCCGTCCGTCTTTCATCAGTAATTGCCGGTCGCTCAACGGAGCCAGCTCTTCGTTGTGCGTAACGATAATAAAGGTTTGCTGAAACTGATCTCTCAGTTGAAGGAACATATTGTGCAGCTCCCGGGCGTTGTGGGAGTCGAGGTTACCGGTAGGCTCATCGGCCATTACCACGTCGGGGTTGTTGATCAGCGCACGCGCCACAGCCACCCGCTGTTGTTCGCCACCGGAGAGCGCATTTGGTTTGTGCTCCAAACGATGCCCCAGGCCGAGGGTTTTCAGTAAAAACGCTGCTTTTTCCTTTACCTCGCTTCTGCGGGTACCGGCAATAAAACCGGGGATGCAGACATTCTCCAGCGCACTGAATTCAGGCAGCAGGTGATGGAACTGAAAGATAAAGCCAATATGTCGGTTCCGGAAGTCAGCCAGCTCATTGCCGCTTAAACCCGTCAGATTGACATTATTCAGCCAGATCTCGCCCTGGGTGGGCTGGTCCAGTGTTCCGAGTATATGCAGCAGCGTACTTTTGCCTGCCCCGGACGACCCAACGATCGTTACGATCTCACCTTTACTGACAGTAATATCTACTCCCCTGAGAATCGGTAAGTTGGAATAATTTTTGGTAACATTGCGAGCGGTTAGCATAACCCAAAGAAAAGTAAATAACCGATAAAATAGTAAAAGTTGTTTATTTCAAATTAAATAATACTTTTGCGGAAAATTAAAAAGTAAAAATTTTAATAAGATGTACTGGACATTAGAATTAGCTTCATACCTGGAGGACGCTCCATGGCCAGCTACTAAAGACGAACTTATTGATTACGCCATTCGTTCCGGTGCACCGATCGAAGTAATCGAGAATTTGCAGGAGCTGGAGGATGAGGGAGAAATTTATGAGGGGATTGAAGATATCTGGTCTGATTATCCGTCGCAAGACGACTTCTTCTTTAATGAAGATGAGTACTAGATCCTGAGCGTTTATAGTGTACTACTCCCCGGCACCCTGTGCCTGATAAAAAATTAAAGCCGTTACTGTTGTAACGGCTTTTTTATTTGGTTATTTAGTTATCTGATTATTTAAGTATTTTCTGAAAGGGAAAATCCCTAAATAATCAAATAACTAAATGGCTAAATGTTATTATTTGTCTAATGCTTCCATGATAGCATTGGAAACACCGGTGAAGGAGAATCCGCCGTCATGATAGAGGTTCTGCATCGTTACCATTCTGGTCATATCGGAGAACAGGGTCACCAGGTAATCAGCGCAGTTGTCAGCAGAAGCGTTGCCCAGCGGGCTCATTTTTTCTGCGTAGCCGATGAAACCACCGAAACCTTTCACACCGCTGCCGGCAGTAGTCGGCGTAGGGGACTGGGATACCGTGTTCACACGTACTTTATTTTTGATACCATAGTGGTAACCGAAGCTGCGGGCCACGGATTCCAGCATCGCTTTAGCATCAGCCATTTCACTATAGTCAGGGAATGCACGTTGTGCAGCGATATAAGTGAGTGCCACTACAGAACCCCATTCGTTGATGGCGTCCATCTGATAAGCGGTTTGCAGCACACGGTGTAAAGACAGTGCGGAAATATTGAGGGTTTTCAGCGAAAAGTCATAGTCCAGGTCTGTATAAGAGCGTCCTTTACGAACGTTCAGGCTCATGCCCACAGAGTGGAGTACAAAATCTATTTTACCGCCAAAATGCTCCATGGATTTGGTAAAAAGATTTTTCAGGTCATCCGTGATGGTTACATCTGCCGGAATAACAGGGGCCTTGCAGATTTCAGCCAGTTTGTTGATCTCACCCATACGCAGCGCGACAGGTGCATTGGTGAGCACTATTTCAGCGCCTTCTTCCACACAACGGAGCGCAGTTCTCCAGGCCAGAGACTTTTCGTCCAGTGCACCAAAGATGATACCTTTCTTTCCTTTTAATAAGTTATGAGCCATTTGGTCAAAATTAATTTTGGCAAAAATAGTCGTTATAGTTGAAAAAAAAAGTTATTGCTTCCCTGCCATGGCTTTTTAGCATTCGGGCAGGGAAGCAATAACGGTTACGCCTGTGTTATCTTACCATTTCGCGGGCATTTTCAAGGGCAGCGGCTGTAGGCCGTTCTCCACTGAGCATTTGCGCGATCTTGTCTATTCTCTCTTCCATAGAGAGCAGCCTTACGCTGGTGGTCACTTTTTCCGCACGGGCATCTTTATATACAAAATAATGTGCGTCAGCTTTACCGGCAATCTGCGGCTGGTGCGTAATACAGATGATCTGATGTGCCTTGGCCAGGTCTTTCAGGATAACGCCCACCTGTCTGGCAGCTTCACCGGAAATACCGGTATCAATTTCATCGAAGATGAGGGTAGGCAATGCAACTGATTGCGCCACCAGTGATTTGATGCAGAGCATCAGACGGCTCAACTCACCACCGGAAGCCACTTTGCCTACCGGTGCAAACTGGTTGCTGCGGTTGGCATCAAACAGGAACTCGATGGTATCTTGTCCGTAAGGGTTCAGCTCTCCCTGTACAATATCTACCTTAAGGCGCGCATTGGGCATGCCTACCTGCGCCAGCAGCGAGTTTACCTTTTTCTCAAAAGGCGCCACCTGCTCCTGCCTTTCGGCTGTAATGGCCGCCGCATCCTTCACCAGCGCCTCGTATAGCTGCGCCTGTTCTTTTTCCAGCGTCGCCAGCTGCTCATCGAGGTTCAGCACACCATCTACTTTTGCAGCCAGCGTGTCTTTGATGACCAGCAGTTCGTCGGTGGTCTGTACGCCGTGTTTCTTGAAGAGCCGATATCCCAGCGTCATCCGTTCATTTACCTGCTCAATGCGTTGTGCGTCGTAATGTACCTGATCGTTGATACTGTCTACTTCACCGGCAATGTCCTGTAGTTCCAGATAGGCAGACAGCATCCTTTCCGATACGGCCGGCATGTCTTTGTGGAACGAGGAAATATGTTGAATGGAGGATTGTAGTTGTTTCAGCTGTTGCAGGATGGGTTGTTCATCTTCCTTCAGCTGGAAAAATACCCGGTTCAGGGTATTTTTGATCTCTTCCGCATGTGTCAGCAGCTGCAGCTCATTGTCCAGCTCTTCCACTTCATTGGGACTGAAATCCGCTTCCAGCAGCTCATCCAGGAGGAATTTGTTATAGTCCAGCTCTTTGTTGGCCTGATCGCGGTCATCCTGCAGCTGTTTGTATTTTTTCTGCACCTGCAGGTATTGCAGGAACAGGTTATGGTAAACCTGTAAAGCAGATGGTTTGGCCAGTGCGTCAATTACTTCCCGCTGAAAATCGGCGTTGCCCAGTTCCAGGGTATCAAATTGCTGGTGCAGGTCTACCAGGTAGCCTGCCAGCTCAGACAGCTGGGATATGTTAACAGGAGTATCATTTACAAACGCCCTTGATTTGCCGGCAGCGCTGATTTCCCGACGGATGATCAGCGGGTCTTCCAGGTCCAGTTCATGTTGCTGAAAAAAAGCGGCCACCTGTGTTTTTTTCACCTTGAAGATGCCTTCAATCACACATTTGCCGGTTTTATCGAACAGTACTCCGGGATCAGCGCGTTCTCCCAGGATCATGGAAAGGGCGCCCAGCAGGATAGATTTACCGGCACCGGTTTCACCGGTAATGACATTAAGGTTACCTGAAAAATCCACTTCCAGGTGGTCAATAATGGCGTAGTTTTTAATGATTAGTCGCTGTAACATAAGTCAGGAAATAACTTGAATCACAATTTTCCTCCCCGTTCAACTGCCGTTTACACGTTGTATGCCTGCTTTTGCCCGTTGGTCGAGGGAGTTTTTATAATCGTGGCCTTTCATGTCCATACATTGCTGATAACATTGAATGGCTTTGGTTTTATCTTTTCGTTTTTCGTAAATATACCCTAATTGCAGGGAAGCTCTGGCGGCATAATACTCCGGCCTGTTAGCTCCTACCTTGATCGTCACTTCGTACATGGTAATGGCTTTGTCGTCTTGTCCGGTTTCATCATAGATACGGCCAAGGCGATAGGCATATTCCAGTTTGTCTTCCATGGCAGGGAAATCGGACGCTTTTTTTGTCAGCAGCAGTTTCAGTGCCTCATTAAAGAACCCGCCGTCGCTCTGCAATCGCACTTTCAACAGGAAGGGATTGGGCCATTTGCCGCTTTCCGCTTCCTTCAGCGCCTGTTTGTCGGCATCTGTTTCCGTACCGCCCCGGCTCAGGATCATGTTCCTGTATTTGTTGGCCATGGTCTGATTGCCTTCCAGGTAATAGAACCAGCTTAACCGTTGCAGGCACTCCTTCACATAGAACTTCCCTTTAAAATCGTTGACGAACCGCTCCAGGTATACGTGCGCATCGCTGTCGAGCCGGGTCAGTTTCAACAATCCGAACACATAGTTATAGTATTCTATATCTGCATATTCATTGGAGTCATGCCGTTCTTCCAGTACCCGGATGCCATTGGCTGCCTTCTGGTTGTTCAGTGACAGGTTGGCCACCATCAGGGCATACAGGTAGTTATTCTTGGTATCCAGCTGCTTTTTTTGCAGAAAAGCCCAGGTGTCCTCGGGTTTATTCACAATAAAGAGCATCAGATAACAATAGTAATAATAGGATTCTTCCCTGAACAGTTTAGCTTCCGGCGCATTGCTTTCAATAAAAGCATTCACATTTTCCATGCCCTGATGGATACTTCCCTTCATTCCCAGAATGTTGGTAATCCACTTATACCCCTCCGGGATAGTGCCGAAAACCGTTTGCATGGCTCCCAGTAATAAGCGGTTAGGCATAAAGTCCGGAAACCGGCGCTGGTTTTCCTTCAGGGTCATGTAAGCTTTGCGGATCTCCCAGGTAGCGTCCCATTTTTCATTGAACTTGATTTTGATCATCGCCCATTGAAACTTGATGGCCGCCTGTGTATACAGATAATAGGGAGAATCCGGTGATCCTTCCAGCATCATATCCAGCCGGATGGAGCGCATGCCTCTTTTCCGGGCGTATTCTGCCGGGTCTTCATTGAAAAACAACGGGAAAAAGTCCACGTAGTTATCCAGAAAATAAGGCACCAGGTTGTCCGGGTTTTCTTTCTTTTCTGCTTCCAACAGCGCCTTGCCGGCGTTCAACCGTAATTCCATGATGGCTTCATACGCCTGTTCACAACGGCTGTTGAAATCATAGGTCTTCTGTCTTGCTTCAACGGTAAATCCTAATCCCAGCAAAAGAATCAAAGAAAAAATAATACGCATAAGGGCAAAATTCCTGGAATAATCTCAAATCTCACACAACAATTCCACAAATCCCAAATTAACAATTCACATTTTTTAAATGTTGCATGCCCCATCCAATTTCCTGCCACAAATTAAAAGAACTGCTACGCAAACTACCTGCGTATGGTGTACAGGGGCAAAGCTAACATATTTAGTAAAACAAAGCTAAATAAATTAGTATATTTTTATAACGATAACACCTATACGAAAAAAGGGCATCCATGGATGCCCTTTTTCAATGTTTTCGGTGTGCCTGATCGCATCAGATGGTAACAGTCGCCTCGAGGTCGTTGTCTACCAGGATACGGCCGCAGTGCTCACAAACGATGATTTTTTTGTGTTGACGGATCTCTGCCTGACGTTGAGGAGGGATCGCGTTGTAGCAACCGCCGCAGGAGTCACGCTCTACCGTTACCACGGCCAGGCCGTTACGGTAGTTTTTGCGGATTTTCTCGTAAGCAGCCAGTAAACGGGGGTCTACCTTGGCTTTAGCGTCTTCACTTTCCTTGCGGAAAGCTTTTTCCTCTTTCTCCGTTTCTGCTACGATTTTCTCCAGTTCCCCTTTCTTGTGCTTCAGGTTAGCCTCTTTGTCGGCGATCGCCTTTTTAGCCACTTCCAGGGTGCGGGATTTTTCTTTTATCTCTTCGTTCGCGTCTTTGATATGCTTTTCAGCCAGTTTGATCTCCAGTGACTGCATCTCCATTTCCTTGGTGATCGCCTCAAACTCACGGTTGTTCTTCACATTGTCCTGCTGCTTCTCATACTTCTTGATCAGCGCTTCTGCATCTTTAATAGCAGTTTTCTTGCTGGCAACGAAGTCCTGGATACCTTTGATCTCATTTTCGATATGAGACTGACGTGTATTTAACCCTTCGATCTCATCTTCCAGGTCCTTTACTTCAATCGGCAACTCCCCTTTCAACACCTGGATTTCATCCAGCTTGGAATCAATCTTCTGCAGCTTGAGCACAGATGCTAATTTTTCTTCAACGGAGTATTCTTTTACGGTAGCCATGTATTATAAATAATTTACCGGGTTTGTTTTAATCGTAGATTTAAGAGGCGCAAAATTACGGAATTTTTCAGTCAATATATGATAAAATAATTCCACTGTGAACTGCTCACTCTCGAAATGTCCGATGTCTGCTATAACTATTTGATTATCAGCGTCAAAAAATTCATGATATTTAAAATCCGCGGAAATATAGGCATCCGCCCCCGCCGCAATGGCCCGCTTTAGCAGAAAGCTACCTGCTCCCCCGCACAAAGCCACCTTCTTTACCGGACGGCCCCTCAACGGGGTATACCGCACACAACCGGTCTGGAACTGCTGCTTCACCCACGCCAGGAACGCCTGCTCCTCCATCGCCTCCGGCAGCTCGCCCACCAACCCGGAACCTACCTGCTGGTAAGCATTGTCCAGCGTCACCACATCGTAAGCCACCTCTTCATAGGGATGGCTTGCCAACAGGGCCTGTACAATCCCGGATTCCAAATATACCGGAAAAATCACTTCCAACTTTATTTCAGTCTCAAAATGTCGTTCACCAGGGGTGCCTACATACGGATCGGTACCTGCCCCTCCCCTGAAAGTGCCCTGCCCTTCGGCATTAAAGCTGCATTCGCTGTAATCGCCGATATGTCCGGCGCCGGCGGTAAACAAAGCAGCCCTTACCTTCTCCGCGTCCGCTACCGGCACAAAAGTATACAGTTTCTTCAACAGACCGGTCTTCGGCTGCAATACCCTGCACCGCTCCAGCCCCAGCCGGTCCGCCATCTGCGCACATACGCCGTTACGCACATTATCCAGATTGGTATGCGCTGCATACACGGCAATATCATGCTTGATAGCCTTAATAGCCACCCGCTCCACATAGGAACGGCCGTTAATCTTTTTCAGTCCGCCGAAAACAATAGGATGATGGGCCACCACCAGGTTGCATCCCCGCGCCATCGCCTCATCGATCACCGCCTCGGTGGCATCCAGCGTCAACAACACATTGGTCACCTCCCACGACGGATCACCGAAGATCAGGCCGGCGTTATCGTAACTTTCCTGGTACGGTAAAGGCGCATAGGCCTCCAGTACCTGTATGATCTCTTTTATCTTCATAGCAAAGCAATTGGTATCCTGTACATTTGCAAAAAATCCAGTTATGACAGGAAGCAAATCTACTGCAGAACAATATACCGGGTACCAGTCAAAGATGCAAAAAATTGCAGACGTAAGAAACACCATGGCTGTATTGGGCTGGGACCAGGAAACATACCTGCCTGAAAAAGGCGCCGCCTTCAGAGGCCAGCAACTGACCACCCTCAGCGGCATCGCCCATGAACTGTTCACCGAAGACGCCCTCGGCGACCTGCTCCGGCAACTGCACAACCACAGCGAACTCGACGCCCTCCAGCAGAAAAACATCGCCCTCTCCCTGGAAGACTACGATAAAAACAAAAAATATCCGGCATCGTTCGTGGCAGAGATGTCCAATACCACCAACGAATGCTACCACGCCTGGATCAAAGCCCGTAAAGCCAACGACTACAGCATCTTTGCGCCGGCCCTCACCAAAATGATCGCCCTCAAAAAACAGGAAACCACCATCCTGGGATATGAAGGCCATCCCTATAACGCCCTGCTCAACGAATACGAGAAAGGCGCCACCACTACCATGCTGGACAAAATCTTTGAGGACGTGAAAAAAGCCCTCTCCCCCCTGCTGGCGAAAATTGAAGCCAGACCACAGGTAGAAAAAGATTTCCTGCTAAAACACTATGATCGCGATAAACAGTGGCAGCTGGGCCTCGATCTGCTGAAAGAAATGGGTTACGATCTCCAGGCCGGCAGGCAGGATATCTCCGAGCACCCTTTCACTACCAGCTTCAACCCCCACGATGTACGCGTCACCACCCGCATCGATGAGAATGACTTCGGCAATATGACCTGGAGCTGCATCCATGAAGGCGGCCACGCCCTCTACGAACAAGGCCTCCCGGCAGAACAATACGGCCTCCCCTGCGGAGAAGCTGCCAGCCTCGGCATCCACGAATCACAATCCCGCCTCTGGGAAAACAACGTGGGCCGCAGCCTGAACTTCTGGAAATTCCACTACGCCCGCCTACAGCAGCTCTTCCCCGAAAACCTGGGCAACGTATCAGTGGAAAGATTCTATCAGGCCATCAATCAGGTGCAGCCATCCCTGATCCGTACGGAAGCGGATGAACTAACCTACCATTTTCACATCATGATCCGCTATGAAATAGAAAAAGGACTGATGGATGGCAGTATTCCGGTCAACGATCTGCAACAGGTATGGAATGAGCACTACCGGCAATACCTGCACGTAACTGTACCGGATGACGTACAGGGCGTTTTACAGGACATCCACTGGTCACACGGCAGCTTCGGTTATTTCCCTACCTACTCCCTCGGCAGCTTCTATGCCGCCCAGTTCTTTACCACCGCCCAAAAGCAGGTACCAGGGCTGGACAATGCGATCAGCCAGGGCAACTACCATTCGCTGCTCGAATGGCTGCGCGCCAATATCCATCCCTTCGGACGGTTCTATACTTCCAATGAACTCTGTAAGAAAGTGACCGGCCAGGAACTACAATTCAGTTATTTCCTCGACTACGCAGCGAAAAAATATGCCGGTATTTACAACTGGTAAATTCACGCCGGTACGACAATACCCGAAAACGGGCCCACTGATGCCATTCAGTGGGCCCGTTTCAGTTATCCACATCGCTAAACCTCCCTACAGATAAGCAGTCACAGGAATTGGCCTGTGGTTTGTTATAACGTAAACGAATGTTGGAATGCAAATCATCAGACAGCCAAATGAATACCAGTAGATCGTCGAAACGCCATACTTTATAGATTATATTATTTTTGCAATTCAATCTCTGTCTAAACATTTAAATCATGAAAAACCGAACCTGGGCCGCTATTGTAGCCCTGCCTGCACTTGCACTGTTATTTACTGCCTGCAACAAAAATGATTCTGACAACAGTGGTAAAGCTAAAATGACGGTATATCTTACCGACGCTCCCGCCAACTATGACGCGGTGAACATAGACATTCAGGACGTACAGGTGAACGCCTCCAATACTGACAACGGCTGGCAATCCATCCATCTGCTGCGCCTTGGTATTTACAACCTGCTGAATTTCAGCAACGGCCTTGATACCGTGCTGGCGTCACAGGATATACCGGCCGGCAACATTTCCCAAATCAGACTAATACTGGGTACCAATAACAGCGTGGTAGTAAAAGGCACCTCCTATCCGTTGTCTACACCTTCCGCGCAACAGTCAGGCCTGAAACTCAATGTGCACGCTACCCTGACAGCCGGCATTGAATACCGTCTCTGGCTCGATTTCGATGCTAACCGCTCTGTGGTAACAACCGGCAATGGCGGCTACGTGCTGAAACCGGTGATCCGCACGTATACACAGGCTACCAGCGGCTCCATCAAAGGCATCGCATTACCGCTGCTCCATGTGTCCGGCATTTATGCTATTCAAAATATGGATACAATAGCAGCTGCTAAACCCGACCCGTTAACAGGTACCTACCTGATCCCGGGCCTGAGCGCAGGTGCTTATAACGTTTCCATTGTGGGTGATGGTACCGTAAAAGATACCCTCGTCACCAATGTAAACGTCACTACCGGCCAGGTAACTACTGTCAACGCCATCACACTTCATTTATAATTTATAACATAAAAAAGCCCCGGGCAATAAAGTGACCCGGGGTTTTTATTTGAATATTGTTTTCTACTTTATTTCACGGCTGCGGCCAACTCCTCTGCTGTAGCAACGCCCTGCTTCCTCCACACTTCTTTACCATCTTTATACACGATCAGCGTCGGCAATCCTTTGGCTCCTATAGCTTTCATCACCTCGGTATCATTGCCTCCATCTACTTTCACCAGCTTCACCTGTTGATGACCTTTCAGAAACGCGGCCAATATTGGTTCCAGCTGTTTACAGGGAGGACACCATTCAGCACCTACATCTGTCAGCACCACACCTTTAGCGATTCCTTTGTTGTAAGCGTCCATCGTCAGTTGTGGCTTTTTAGCATGCACGCCTTCCAACTGTAAACCAGCCTGTTTCCAGGCATTCACGCCATTTTCCAGTTCCACTACTTTGCTGAAACCATTCTCCCGCATCCATTGTGCCGCTTTATTGCTGCGCCCTCCGCTGAGGCAATAGATATACACGGGCTTCTGTTTGTCGAGATATTTCACCCGCTCATTAAATTCCGGTTTGTTGGTATAATCCGCCTGTAAAGCATGAGGCAGATGACCAGTGTTAAATTCTGCTGCCGTACGCACATCAAATACCTGTACACCAGGTTGTTGAATGTCTTTGGCAAAAGTCGTCGCATCTTCCTGTTGCGGCTGTTGGGCTTGTAAAGCGCCACCCGTGCACAACAGCAGGGCGGCCATCAAAAAACGGTACATACTGGATTATTTCGGTAAAAAATTAATAAACACTTCGGTCCCCTGTCGGGCAGGGTGAGAATTATAGCACGCTGCTAATGTTTTCAGTTTGAATAATGGTGCAAACAATTCCCGGTACTCAGCCTCACTCCCCCCAAAAGGCGGGCCATCGTGTGAAAAACTTCTGTTAAACAATACGCCGGCCAGATGACCACCGGGCTTGATCAGTGTATGCATGTGCGTTACATAGTCCTGGCGGAAAGAGGGGTCCAGCGCGCAAAAGAAGGTCTGTTCCAATACCACATCATACTTTCCCTGATGCTGAAAAAAATCATCTTCCACTATTTGCAAAGCTGTACCGGCAAAAGTCTGTCGCAATTGCCCGATCAGCGCCGGTGCTATATCCAGTACCGTTACCCGGCGAAATCCTTTCTCCAGCAGGTAAGCCGCTTCGTAACTGTTGCCGGCGCCCGGTATCAGTATTTCCAGGTCCCGGTCCTCCAGCTGATCAATATACGCTTGCAGGGGAGGTGACACCCGGCCCATATCCCAACCGATATCTCCTGTCAAATAACGGTTATTCCAGTATTGAGGGTCTGTAGTCTCCATATTATCATTCCGCTTAAAATCGCTATTTACAAACATAATTGTTATTTTTATACTTTATTTCCCGATTGACCACCCTATGCCTGATGAAAAACACTAGGATTGCCATCGTTTTGCTACTCCTGCTTGTATTTTCCTGTGACCTGTTAGCGCAAAACGTAGAGATTTTACCAGATAAAACTGCCGATTGTCCTCCTTTTACGGTTGCTTTCAATACCCGTCTCGATCCCGGCTATACCAGCCTGGAATGGGATTTCGGTATCGGCGCCAAGGTGACCGGCAACCCCACTCCTTCCAGAATATTCCCTGATCCGGGCGTATATCACGTCGTTCTCACAGTGGATTATTCAGGAAAAAAAATCACCAAAACAGTAGACATTACCGTGTACAACAGACCGGTCGTTTCCTTTACGGTGGATAAAACCAGCGGCTGTAAACCGCTGAAGGTTAATTTTACCGACCACTCCACCCCCGGCGACGGCACCATCGAAAGCATCATCTGGAACTTCGGCGACGGTGCTGCTGACGGAGGCCCCACCGTTTCCCACGAATTCACGGAAACCGGTTCATACAACGTTATCAGCCTGGTAACCAACAGCAAAGGATGCCGCACCAGCAGCGATCCGGTGACCATCACCGCCAAAGAAGCGCCGGTACTCTCTTTCACGGCAGACAAAACACAGAGCTGCGTAGCGCCGCTAACAGTCACCTTCCAGAACACAAGCACCAACACCACCGGAGATCCGATCTCGTATGTGTGGGACTACGGTGACGGTACTACGGGCACAGACGCCGTTCACACCTATACCACAGAAGGCAGTTTTACCGTCACGCTCCTTCCCACCAGCACCAACAGCTGCGCGGCGCCACTGGTGAAAAAGGATTTTGTTGTCATCAAAAAACTAACGCCCGGCTTCGAGCTGAAACAAGGATGTGCCGGCACGCTGGCCACATTGTCCAGCACTACCACCCCTGTACCTGATAAGATTACGTGGACCCTGCCGGACGGCAGCACTGTTACCGGCTTCAACTCTTCCTTTTTTGCTGCCGCTGCCGGTGATTACAAGGTGAAGATGAGCGCCACCATCGGTACCTGCTCTCAGGATATTGAACAAACAGTACATATCAACGAACGCCCTACGATCGATCCCATAGGCACTCCTACCAGGTCTTGCGCAGCCCCGCTCACCACCAGCTTTAAAGCACAGTCGCAGAACGCGACTTCCTGGTTATGGGACTTTGGCGACGGCACCACCTCTACGGAAGAAAATCCAACACATACCTATAACCGCTACGGTTCATATAGCATTACGCTCCAGGCTTCCAATGGCAGCAATTGTACAACAACAGCGGGCAAAAACGGCTACATCCTCATCACCCCGCCATCTGCCACGATCTTCCCCGCCGGCACGGAAGGCTGCCTACCGATGACCATTCCGTTTAACGCGCAGGTGACCAGTATCGATGCCGTGGCCAGCTATGCATGGGACTTCGGAGATGGCACCACCTCCAACGAGGCCAATCCCACGCATGTTTTTGACAAAGAAGGAATTTTTATAGTCACACTGAAAATAACGACCGTTGGTGGTTGTACTGCAGAAGCTAAAACTACTTTCCATACCGGAGCACCGCCCGTAGTGGACTTTACGGCAACGCCACTCATATCCTGTGCGATAGACCCCGTGCAGTTTACCAACCTGTCCACACCTGTTGGGCCTTATGTTACCTACATGTGGATTTTTCCGCAGGACAATGGTACCATCACCGGCAAAGACCCCAGCTACAGCTTTAATCATATCGGCCAGCACGACGTACGCCTGGTAGTGAATAACAACGGCTGTATCCGTGAACTGCTCAAACCAAAATATATTCAGATATTACCGCCCCAAGCCCGGTTCTCCGTCGTTCCGGACTGTGTGGACCCTTATCACCGGCAGTTCAAAGATGCCTCCGATTTCGGGCCTGAACCGGCGCCACAGAAAAAATGGTTCTGGGATTTTGGAGAAGGCGGCGCCACCTCTACGCTGCAAAACCCGGAATTCCACTATACCACTACCGGCAGCAAAACGGTAAAACTACGTGTAGACAATGGCGTTTGTAAATCCGATACCATCATCAACATCAACATTATAGATGAAAAACCAGTACTGATGCCGGACGTACCATGGGTATGTATTGGTAAATCATTGCACGTGAGCCTTGGTCCGCTGACTGCCGGTAATATCAACTCCTATGCATGGGATTGGGGCGATAACACGCAGCTGTACTTCATGGGTTATGAGATGGACCCCTCTAAAGGCCTGTCTCATATTTACCGGAAGTCAGGCACCTATACCATCAAGCTCACTATTGTGGATAAAAATGGCTGCGTACGTACAGCCGTTCCCGTTACAGTGGATGTACATGGTGCTGTAGCAGATTTTACTGTTACCGGCAGAAAATGTATAAAAGATGAGCTTACGTTTACCGATAAATCCACCATCGATGCTGGTAACAAAATCGTCAACTGGACATGGGATTTCGGCGACGGCAGTCCCGTGGAAAGCAACAACATACAGCCCCTCAACAGCAAACACACTTATACCAACTTCAAATCCTATACAGTAACACTCACCACCACCGATCAATATGGCTGTATCATTCCGGCGCAACAGCAGGTGTACCTCGAAGCCGTGAAAGCTGATTTTTCCCAGCCGGCCAACGTGGTGTGCAAAGGCAGCCGGTTCTATTTCAACAGCAGGTCCGCAGGCAGCGTTGTAGACTATGCGTGGGACTTTGGGGATAACACTACCGGTACCGGCGATAATCCGGCCAAGACCTACACCGCTTCCGGCACTTATGATGTTACGCTGAAAATTACCACACGGGAAGGATGTACCGACCAGATCACCAAAAAACAGGCACTTCGTATACCCGATCCCGTAGCCGACTTTTCGTTTCCGCCCAACCTGGAACTTTGTCCTCCGGTAACCGTACCGTTTACCAACAAGTCCAGCGACTATGTGAAGTCCCTCTGGGAGTTCGGTGATAACAGCACCTCCTCCAAAAATGATCCTGGTAATCACATCTATGTGCGCGCCAAAACATACAACGTTAAACTGACCGTATATTCAGAAGGTGATTGTCCCGCCAGCAAAACAATTCCTGTTACGATAGAAGGACCTGACGGCTCCTTTACCGCTACGCCGGCAACCGGCTGCGTGCCGCTGGCAGTAAGCATTACAGCCGTTGCCAATAAAACCACTAATTTCCAGTGGGACTTTGATGATGGCACCGTATTAAAAACAACAGCCCCTGTTGCCCCCGCACATACCTACACCAAACCAGGTATTTATACCCCACGGGTATCGTTGATCGATGATAAAGGATGTGCCGTCAAAGCGGAAGGCGACGACAAGATAGTGGCAGACAATGCTGTGGCTGATTTCACGATAGACAACAGTGCCGCCTGTGGTGGTGGTAATGTGTTGTTCAAAAACACCAGCACCGCTGTGACCAATGATCTGCTGGGACTTCCTTTCGCCAGCAAATGGACTTATACACCGACCAACACCGGCACCGGGAAAGACGGCTCCTTTAATTATCCCCAGCCCGGCAACTACAACGTGACATTGGAAATAACCAGTAACTACGGTTGTAAAGACCAGAAAACACTGCCGGTGGTGATACCACCGCAGCCGCAGCCCGCTATTGCCGCCATCCCTGAGTTATGTGTGGCAGGAAAAGTACAGCTGCGTGGCAGCGACACCAAAAACCTTCCGGCCACCAAATGGAAATGGCAGTTGGGCAATGGCCAGGAATTCGACATACCGTCGCCACCGGATATGGATTTCAACACCATTGGCGTAACGCCGGTTAAACTGACGATCACCAATGCGGATGGCTCCTGTCCTGCTAGTGCCACCGCCAACATCGTGGTACATCCTGCTCCCAACCTGCAACCAACGCCGCTGGAGTCCAGCATCTGTAAAGGCGCCTCACTGCAACTGTTTGCCAATACGGATGATAATGCCACAGTAAGTTGGACGCCTTACAATATTTCCAGCGCCACCAGTAAAACACCTACCGTAAAACCTGACAAGGATATGGTCTATACCATACAGGCCGTCAGCGAGTTTGGATGTAAAAGTACTGGCAGTGTGCGCGTTACGGTGATACAACCTTTCCGGATGTTTGCACTCGACGCTACCATCTGCGCCGGCAAAAGTGTACAAATGCAGTCAGGCGGTGCCTATCGTTATAAATGGATACCCACCACCGGCCTCGACAACGCCAATATTGCAGACCCGGTGGCCACCCCGGCTACCACCACCAACTACCAGGTAGTAGGATATGATGATATCGGTTGCTTTACTGATACCGTGCTGGCCAAAGTAACGGTACAACCATCGCCGCAGGTCAACCTCGGGCCGGACATGGAAGTTGCTGCCGGCAGCATTATACCCATACCCGCCGTAGGCAGCAGCGACATCACGCAGGTAGAATGGACGCCTATCAACAACCTGAGCTGCAACACCTGCCTTGCTCCGGTGGTAACGCCTAAAGGCAGCACCATCTATCACGTCACCGTAATGAACCGCTACGGCTGCATCGCCAGCGATGATATCCACATCAAAACTATCTGCAACGGGGGTAATATCTTCATTCCCAATACCTTCTCGCCCAATGGCGATGGCATGAATGATGTCTTCTATATCCGTGGCCGTGGTATGCAGACCGTTCGTGTGTTCCGTATCTACAACCGTTGGGGCCAGGTGATGTTTGAACGCTTCGGTATCACCGGCGATGATCCCTCCTTCGGTTGGGATGGCCGTTTCAAAGGCACCTTGCTCAATCCGGACGTATATGTGTATTACGCAGAAGTCATCTGTGACAGCGGAGAATCAATCATCATGAAGGGCAACGTGACACTGATCAGGTAACAGGCCATCCCGTTATCTGGTCCTTTGAACTATAATAGGGGCGTAGGCGTTATGACTATGGTACTTAAGCCGACTGACACCTACTGCCCCGATGAAAAACACGAGTATACCCCTCATGGTGCTTCTCAGCACTTTCCTCATCCCGCTGGTCCCGACCAGCGCGCTGTTAGCGCAAAGTGTGCAGATCCTTACCGATAAAACCAGTGGTTGCGCTCCGCTAACGGTGAATTTCAACGGCAAAGCCGATCCGGGTTATACCAGCATAGAATGGGATTTTGGTGTAGGCGCGAAGGTAACCGGCAACCTGTCACCCTCCAGGATATTCACCACACCAGGTACCTATCACGTTACCTTAACCGTTAAATATCCGACAACTCAAATAGTCAAATCAGTAGACATTAACGTCTTTAACAATCCACAGGTTTCGTTTACCGTGGACAATACCACCGGGTGTGCACCTTTGACTGCTCATTTTACGGATCAATCTGACCCCGGCCAGGGAACCACTATTGCCAACATTCTCTGGAACTTCGGTGATGGCGCCGCTGACCAGGGGACAACGGTTACCCACCAGTTCACATCCCCGGGCACTTATAACGTCATCAGTCTGGTCACCAATAGTCAGGGCTGCAAAGCCTCCGGCAATCCGGTAAGCATCACCGTGAAAGAAATACCCGTGTTATCTTTTACGGCAGACCAGACCAAAAGTTGTTCTGCCCCATTCACCGTCACGTTCCAAAATACGACCACCAATAATAGCGGTACGCCCATTTCGTATACATGGGACTACGGTGACGGCACCACGGGTACCGATGCCAGCCATACCTATACGGCAGAAGGCAGTTACACTGTAACACTGATACCAACAACGCCCAACAGCTGTGCAACACCCCTGCAGAAAAAAGACTACATCATCATCCAGAGAATTGTTCCGGGGTTTTCAGCGCAAACAAAATGCCCCGGCGATCAGGTAACACTGACCAGCACCACCACGCCAACACCGGACAATATCACCTGGACACTGCCGGATGGCACTACTGCCAGTGGAACGACCGCTCATTTTATTGTCGGTGCGCCAGGGTCCTATACTGTGAAAATGGCACTCACGTTTGGTAGCTGTTCCCGGGAAATTCAACAGCCAGTGGTGATTGATCCCCGTCCGGTCATAGACCCGATCGCTACCCCCCTGCGTGGCTGTATGGCGCCTTTTACAACATCCTTTCAGGCACAATCACAGTATGCCGACTCCTGGCAATGGGATTTTGGTGATGGTACTACCGCTACCGCAAAAGATCCCTTCCACACCTATAACAGCAGCGGTACTTTTTCCGTGACGCTGACAGCTGCCAACAGTGTAGGTTGCGCCACTACCGTGACCCGTACCAATTACATCAACATTTCACTGCCGGCGCTTACCATTACACCCTCAGGCGACTCAGGGTGTATTCCCTATAACGTGAGCTTTACCGGCAGCCTTAATCCCACGGAAGCCATCACAGACTATCAATGGGATTTTGGCGATGGTACCACTTCTACTTTGTCCAACCCCTCCCATACCTATACACAACAAGGCACTTATACGGTTGCCCTCCGGGCAAAATCGGCTCTGGGCTGTGTGGTGAATGCTACCGTTGCTTTCCGCGTGGGCACGCCGCCAGTCATCGACTTCACGGCGTCACCGCTGCAATCCTGTCCTATGGAGCCGGTACAATTCACGAACCTCTCCACCCCCAAAGGAACGGGCGTAACCTATCTGTGGATATTCCCGCAGGACCACAGCTCCAGTACGGAAGAAAATCCGGCGCATCGGTTTACGGAGCCCGGCCTGCACGATATTCGCCTGATCGTTAATAACAACGGGTGTATCAGCCAGCTCGTCAAATCCCGGTATATCAAAATTCAGCCTCCCAAAGCAGAGTTTACCACTACGCCCGATTGTGATGACTTCTACCACCGGAAGTTTACCGATCAATCCAGTTTTGGGCCGGAGCCGGTAGCCCAGAAGCAATGGCTCTGGAATTTCGGCGAGGATGGCGCCACATCTACACTACAAAGTCCGGATTTCCGGTATACCACTCCCGGCAAAAAAACCGTCACCCTGACGATATACGACGGTGTCTGTAAATCAACAACGTCTACCGACATCTATATCATCGATGAAAAGCCGGTATTACTACCAGACACCACTCAGATATGTCTTGGCAAATCACTGCATGTGGGCATAGGGCCGGTGAATCCTGCTAATATCAGATACTATTTCTGGGATTGGGGAGATGGGACAATACTGGAACTCGCAGGCACCGATATTGATCCTGCGAAAGGACTATCGCATACCTACCAACAGTCCGGCACCTATGTGATTCAGCTCACCCTCGGCGATTCCAACAGATGTAAACGGATTGCCACGCCTGTAACCATCACCGTACACGGCGCCATGACCAATTTCACGGTCACCGGGCAACCCTGCAAAAACAACCTGCTTACTTTTGCGGATAAATCGACCATTGATGCCGGCAACAGCATCGTCAACTGGACATGGAACTTCGGTGATGGCAGCCCGGAGGAAAGCAGCACCACACAACCTTTACAGACAACGCACCGATACACGGATTTTAATGCTTACGTCGTCACGCTGACGGCTACCGATCAATATGGCTGCCAAACAAAAATGCAGCAAACAGTGAATGTGGAAGTTATTAAAGCGGACTTCTCCCTTCAGTCAGGCGTAGCCTGTAAAAACAGCCCTATCACCTTTACCAGCAAGTCAACCGGCGACATTGTAGACTATGTATGGGATTTCGGCGACAACACCACCGGCACAGGCGCTAATCCGGTGAAAACCTATAGCGCTCCCGGTACTTATACCGTTACCCTGAAAGTAACATCCCGTATAGGTTGTACGGACCAGGTCAGTAAGGCCGGTGTGTTACAGGTGCCCAATCCGATAGCGGATTTCACCTTTCCGTCTATCCAGGAACTCTGTCCGCCGGTGAAGGTACAGTTTACGAATACTTCCAGCGGCTTTACCAGGTCAGTATGGGATTTCGGCGACAACAGCACTTCCGCCCAAAACGATCCCGGTGCGCACATCTATGTCAAACCGGGAACATACAATGTTACCCTCACCGTTTATGCAGATGGCAACTGTTCGTCCGTCAAAACGGTGCCACTGATAGTAGAAGGCCCGGTGGGGTCATTTACCGCTACCCCTGTGAATGGCTGTGTCCCGCTACCGGTAACGATGACAGCAACGGCCAATAAAACCGTCACCTACCAATGGGACTTCGACGATGGCATTGTACTCACTACACCAACACCAACAGCACCCCCACATACCTATACCCAGCCCGGCATCTATACCCCGCGCGTTTCATTAGTAGACAACAGAGGCTGCGCCGTGAAAGCTGACGGCAATTACAAGATCGTGGCAGATAAAATGACGGCCAATTTCACTGTAGACAACAGCGCTGCCTGCGGCGGAGGAAACGTCTCGTTTAAAAACACCAGCACTTCCGTTACCAACGATTTACTCCATCTCCCTTACAGCAGCAAATGGACCTATAGCGATGGCAGCACTTCCACGAATACAGATGGCGCATTTACTTATGCCAACACCGGCACCTATCAGGTAACGCTTGAAATGACGAGCAACTACGGTTGCAAAGACAGCAAAACATTGCCTGTATTGGTCCCTACACAACCGCAACCCATCATTACGCCTATCCCGGAATTGTGCGTGGCCGGCACGGTACAACTTCGCGGCACAGACAACAGGAACCTGCCCGGCACGCTGTGGAAATGGCAACTGGGCGATGGCCAGCAATTCAATGTCCCCAGTCCACCAGACATCAACTTTAATACTGTTGGTATTACGCCGGTGACACTCACCATTACCAATGCAGATGGATCATGCCCAGGAATGGCCAATACCAATATCGTTGTTCATCCGGCGCCCAACCTCCGTCCTACACCGGCAACAGCCACTATCTGTAAGGGTGCCGCCCTCCAACTGTCTGCTAATACCGACCCTGCTGCCACAGTCAGCTGGACGCCGTACAATATCTCCAGCGCCACCAGCAAAACACCGGTGGTAAAACCAGACCAGGATACCACCTATACGGTGAAAGCAGTCAGCGAATTCGGTTGTAAAAATGAAGCCTCTGTCGCCGTCAGTGTGATACAGCCATTCAAAATGTTTGTGCTGGATGCCCGTATCTGTTTCGGGAAAAGCATACAAATGCAGACTGGCGGTGCCTTCCGGTATCAATGGTCTCCTACCGAAGGACTGGACCACCCCGATATAGCCGAACCTATTGCCAGTCCGTCCCGCACCATCACCTACCAGGTAGTAGGATTTGATCAGGCAGGATGCTTCACGGATACCGCCTCTGCCACCGTCACGGTAAATCCGTTGCCACAGATAGATGCCGGACCCGACGTGGTAGTGTCTACCGGCACCAAAGTGCCCATTACCGCTAAAGGAAGCAGCGATATCACCGGTATAGTATGGCAACCTGCTACAGGCCTGAGCTGTAACGACTGTCTGACACCGGTGGCTATTCCCAAATCGTCTATTACCTACCATATCAGCGTGATGAACCAATACGGCTGCATTGCCGGGGATGATATCCACATCACCACCCTTTGTAATGGGGCCAACATCTTCATTCCCAATACTTTTTCTCCTAACGGGGACGGAATGAACGATGTTTTCTACATCCGGGGAACCGGTTTGCAGAGCGTGCGCGTTTTCAGGATCTATAATCGCCTGGGACAGGTGATGTTTGAACGCTTCGGCCTGGCCACCGATGACGTTTCCGCCGGATGGGACGGACGTTACAAAGGAGTCCTGCTCAACCCGGACGTGTTCATCTACTATGCAGAAATTATTTGTGACAACGGTGAATCAACCATTTTGAAAGGAAATATCACGCTGCTCCGGTAACCGGTTTAGACCGCTACAACGCCGCACAGACAGCCAAAAGACAGGAAATAATTCAAAAAAGCTTAAATTAATAAATTACATATATAATATTTTTAGTTAATTTGTGGTATGTATCCTCTGAAATACCACCAGGTTAAATGTCTGAGCATCGTATTGCTTTTGATGTTCCTCGTGCCGGGCAACTATTTGCTGGCACAGCAGGCCGACTTTTCCTATACCTCCTCACCGGCTACATTATGCAATCCGGTTACACTCACGTTTAAAAACAACAGTACCGGCAGTCCCACCGCCTACAGCTGGGATTTCGGCGACGGCAGGACCTCTCACGACGTCGATCCACAGATCACCTATACGGCGCCGGGGCCTAAAAAAGTGACGCTGGTAGCCACTTTCGCCAACGGCACCAGCACCTATTACCGCACCTTTGAGGTGGGAGCTACCCCTCAGGTAGCTTTCAGCGCTGATGTGACCAACAGCTGCAAGCTCTATACCGCCAACTTTACAGATGCCACTCCTAATGCTATGGCCCGTATCTGGGACTTTGGCGACGGCACGGCTCCTGTTACCACCAGCAACGCATTTATTTCACATGCCTATACGAAAGCAGGCAAGTACGATGTCACCCTCACGGTTACCAATAGCAACGGTTGCCAGTCTGTGTTGAAAAAAGCGGCCTACATCACCATCTCCCAGCCACAAATATCCATAGACGCTCCGGTGAGCGGTTGCGTGCCTTATACCGCTACATTCAATGCCACCTCCACCAACGACCTCAATGATCCTGTGGCCGAATGGAAATGGACGTTTGGCGACGGCGGCTCTGCCACCACCACCGCCGGCACGGCCTCCCATGCCTATGTGCAAACCGGCACCTACAATGTAGTGTTGACCGTCCGCACCAATGGCGGCTGTGAGATCAGCAAGACATTCGACAAACACGTACGCACCGGCAACCCTCCCTCGGAAGTGAGTTTCACCGCTACGCCCGCCAGTGCCTGCGTGGGAGCGCCCGTAAGGCTGCTGGCCAACGCCAAATATGCTGACAGCTACAGCTGGGATTATGGCGACGGCACCAAAGAAGAAGTATTTACCAACGATATCCGCCACGGCTTTACCACTAACGGTATTATCACCATCAATATGAAAGCCGGCAGCAACGGCTGTTATACACCGGCAGCTCCGGTCATGGTCAACATCACAGGCCCGGTATCACAGTTCACCGTTACCAGGGATTGCAACGATAAGAGCAAATTTATTTTCACCAACACTTCTACCGGCACTACTCCCACCACCACCTACCAGTGGGACTTTGGAGATAACACCCCGGTGACTACCGGTCTGAATGCTACCCACGCCTACACCACGCCGGACAAATACACCGTACGCCTGACCATCAGCGATAATGGCAGCAACTGCAGCCATAGCAGCTATCAGACGGCATATTATTTCAAGGCGGACTTTTCTGCCGGCGTGAGCAGCATCTGCCGCGGCAGTAAAGCTACCTACGAGGTACTGAACGTGCCCGTTAACCTGGTGGCCGATTACACCTGGCAGTTTGGCGACGGTTCCACCTATACCACCACCGATCAGCGGTTTGTGAAAACATGGGCCACCGCCGGCATTTTCACCGACCAGCTGACCATCCGTTATAAAGACCCGGCCTACTGCGACGATGTGGTTACCAAAACGGATAATATCAACATTCTGGCGCCACAGGCAGATTTTACTATTGCATCAACTACCTGTGCAGGGCAACCGGTTTCTTTTGCCAATAACTCCACCCCTTCGCCGAACATCCCTATTGCCGGCTGGCAATGGGACTTTGGCAATGGTAAAGTGTCTTCCGCGCAAACACCGCCTGCCACCACTTATTCCGCCTCCGGCGGATATCCGGTGAAACTGGTTATCACCGATGCGCGCAACTGCCAGGACTCTGTGACAAAAGATATCAACATCAATGCAACACCTTTTGTCCGCGCCTCTGCTGCGCAGCCCAAAATATGCGAAGGAAGCAACGTTACCCTGCATGCCCAGTCCGATGGCACTGTGCAATGGTTCAACGCTGCCAGCCTTAGCTGTGTATACTGCCCTGACCCGGTAGCTTCTCCGGTGACCAACACCCGCTATCTCGTGGAAGCGTCTAACGTATACGGTTGCACGACAAGGGATTCCACCGATATTGCTGTGGTACCCAAAGTAAATCTCACTGTCAGCAAAGACACGATCGCCTGCTATGGCTCTTCTGTTCAGCTGAAAGCCAGCGGTGCTGCCATCTACAACTGGACGCCGGTAACCGGCCTGACCAACAACACCATCGCTAATCCGGTTTCTACGCCTATTGCAGATATTACCTATCAGGTAACCGGCACCAACGACGCCTTGTGCCCCATGAGCGCGCCGCTATCTGTTAAAGTGTCTGTAAAACAGGTGCCCACTATCAGCGCCGGCAACGACCAGACCGTGATGGCAGGAGATGTTGTCCGCCTCATGGCCAATGGCAGCGCCGATATCGTGAAATGGCAATGGTCACCCGCAGATTACCTCGACAATCCAACGTCGCCCTTTACCAGTGCGGCGGTCAGGAAATCTATCTCTTACGCGATTACAGGAACTAACCAATACGGATGTACGAAGAGTGACGTGGTAAAAATCGATCTCGTCTGCAATACCGACCTGATATTCATTCCCAATACTTTCACCCCTAACGGGGACGGTGTGAACGATATCTTTTACCTGCGCGGTAAAGGCATCAGCCTGGTGAAGTCGTTCCGCGTCTTTAACCGCCTCGGACAGGAAGTGTTCCATCGGGAAAATATTCAGGTGGAAGATGTCAATGCCGGCTGGAATGGCACCTTCAACGGGCAGCCACAGGGGTCAGACGTATATATTTACTTCGTGGAAGCTTATTGCGACGCCAACGAATTTTTCCGCCTGAAAGGCAACGTAACATTACTCAGATAATAAAAAGCGGTCTATATGAAAACTGTATATAAAGTCTTATTGACAGTCATTTGCTTCAGCTGTGGATTACAGCTGAAGGCACAGGACATACATCTGTCACAGTTTTATGAAACACCGATACTCCGTAATCCGGCCCTGATCGGTATTTTCAATGGTGATGTGCGCTTTCAGGCTGTATACCGCAACCAGTGGAACAGTGTGACCATTCCTTATCAAACCGGCACAATGAGCGGTGAGATCAAGTTCCCCGTGGGTAACAGCAACGACTATATTACCACCGGGCTGCAGCTGACCTATGACCGGGCAGGTACTTCCAAACTGCAATCCACACAGATCTTTCCGGCGGTCAACTATCACAAGTCACTGAACGAAGACAAGACAAGTTTCCTCTCTCTGGGCTTTATGGGCGGCCTGGTACAGCGGCAGTTTGATCCCACCAATATGACGTTCAATAACCAGTACACCAGTGGCCGTTTTGACCCGGCAGCGCCTACCGGTGAAGAGGGCAAACTGGCGCTGAAGGGGTATACTTATCTTGATGCCGGTGTGGGCTTGAGCTATAACAGCGTGATCGGAGAAGATGTGGCCTACTTCATCGGGGCAGCCTTGTATCACTTTAACCGGGCAAAGATTTCTTTCTACAACGACAAAAATATCGAGCTGGCGCCTAAGTTGACCTTCAATGCTGGTATTACCATCCCGCTGGAAGAGCGGGTAAAGCTGATTGCGCATTATAATCAGTTGCATCAGGGCGGCTATTCCGAATATATTGGCGGCGCGCTGATTGGTTACGGCCTGATGAACGAAGGGTTGGAGTCTACCCGGGCTATTTATGGCGGGTTATTTCTGCGCTGGAACGATGCCATCATCCCCACTATCAAAATAGATATGGAAAAATTTGAGGTGGCCATGAGTTATGATGCCAATATTTCGCAGTTGCGGACCGCCAGCCAGAGCTTTGGCGGATTTGAGGTGTCATTGGTTTTCAAGGGTTTCCTTAACAGCCGGAACAGCACTTTAGAGCGTCTGAATTGCCCAAGATTCTAAATCATTGATAAACAATAATTTATATCACCAAATTAAAACCGTTAAATTTTTTCTAAAAAAGCAGTAAACCTAACAAAATGGCGCATAGTTTGTTAATTTTATGAGTGAGACAAAGGGCTAATGCGCTGTTATTAACAAACAAAAATTGGGAAATATTTGAAAAAAACTTTATTTTTATAATACTATGTGGAAAACCTCTACCCTCATTTTTCTTACAGTTTTCTGCCTCTTATCCCTTGTGGGTAAAGCTCAAAGCGGGTCCCTACCGAATAATCCGGAGGGGGGTAGGCAAATTGTAAAACTTTATCCCAACCCTGCCACCAACTTCATCAATTTTGAAATTCAACAGCATAATAACGACCGCATATACGATCTTATTGTGTACAATTTTCTCGGGAAAAAAATTGATCAGATAAAGAGCATCAGCAGTCGTACCACTGTCAATCTCGACAACTACTACAATGGTCTTTATATCTTCCAGCTACGCGATCAGCGGGGCAATCTGGTGGAATCCGGCAAGTTTAATGTTGTAAAATAGCTTTCAGCTATTGACTTTCCCTCAAGCAGATGATTACTTTATCCTAAAGAAAGCCTATACCGAAAGCTACTCTACTTATCTTTTTTACGCGATCTCTACGATCAAAAATTTCAGGTACGTTGTATTCTCAATATTCCTCAAAATGGGGTGATCTTTTGCCTGTGTCTGGAAAGTGACCTGGCGGAGGCGTTTTTTGGCGTCCTTTGCAGCAGCGTCGATGGTTTCCAGGAACAGTTCCGGTGATACCAGATTGGTACAGGAAGCAGTGACCAGAAAACCTCCCTGATTGAGCAGTTTCATGCCCCGGAGATTGATTTCCTTATAACCGGTAACGGCTTTCCGGATATTTTCACGGCTTTTGGTGAAGGCTGGCGGGTCCAGTATGACCACATCAAATTTGCGATCTTCCCGGGTATATTGTTTCAGTTGATCGAATGCGTTTACTGCCTGGAATTTACATACATCCTGCAGATTGTTGAGCTCCGCATTGCGACGCGCAGTTTCCACAGCATGTTCCGAAATGTCCAGTCCCAGTACGCTTTTAGCGCCATAATAACCCGCATGGCAGGAGAAGGTGCCGGTATAGCAGAAGGCTTCCAGCACATTGGCATCTTTCACGATCTGGCGTATTTCGCGGCGGTTGTCCTGCTGGTCCAGGAAATAGCCGGTTTTCTGGCCATTGACGATATCCACATGGAACTTCAGCCCATTTTCATTGATGATGACATTGGTATCGAAAGGCGCGCTGAGGAAGCCTTTCTGTTGTTCCATGCCCTCCAGTTCCCTTACCGGCACGTCATTGCGCTCATATATGCCTTTGGGGGAAAATATGCGGTTCAGTGCATCCACGATGGCAGGTTTCCATTTCTCTATGCCCAGTGCCAGGGTTTGCAGCACAAAATAGTCGTTGAACTTATCGATTACCAGTGCAGGCAGATCGTCTGCTTCCCCGAAAACGAGGCGGCAGTTTTCCACATATCCCAGTTTCTGGCGGTATTCCCAGCATTTGAGCAATCGACGGTAGAAAAATTCCGGATTGATTTCCTCGCTTTTGTCGCGTGTCAGCAGGCGTACCAGGATCTGGGATTGTGGGTTGATATACCCTCTGCCGAGAAAAGAGCCCTGATGCGTATGCACATCCACGATATCACCCGGAACAACTTCCCCTTTGATTTCGCCTACTTCATTGCCGAAGATCCAGGGATGGCCCAGTAATACCCTGTTTTGTATCTGTTTCTTTAAAAAAACCTTGGTCATTGACATTATTTCGAACCGCAAAACTACACTAAACAATTACGAATTACGAATTACGAATTACGAACCGAGCATACCCTGCTATTCATATTTAAAAATTTAAATATATAAACAAGCTTTCAGAAAGCCCTGAATTTGTAATTCATCATTCGTCATTCGTAATTGATGCTGTCTTTTTGGCGGCAAAACACGGGTTGGCAAAATAATTGACTAAGCACCATTGCAGATAATCATTACAATTATGACAGAAAAAGACCAAGACATGCAGACAAACGGACAGGCAAACAATGCTGGAGAAAACGAAAAAGGCATGCCTGATTTCAATGCTGAAGAAAATATCAGTGAAACATCTCATATGACTAATGCATTAGAGGTAGAACCTGAAGAGGAGCTGATCAAGAAAGATCAGCAACTGAATGAAATGCGGGATAAATACCTTCGTCTGCAGGCTGAGTTTGATAACTTCCGTAAGCGCACAGCCAAGGAAAGACTGGAGCTGTTGCAGACGGCGGGTAAAGAAGTTATCATATCTTTGCTGGACGTACTGGATGATTCAGAGCGGGCTGCCAAACAGCTGAGCACTGCCAACGATATCGCTTCTCTCAAAGACGGGGTAAACCTGGTATTCAACAAGTTGAAAACCACCCTGCAGGCCAAAGGACTGAAACCTATGGAAAGCCTGCACGCCACCTTTGATACAGACCTGCACGATGCTATTACGGAGATTCCGGCCCCAACGCCAGATCTTCAGGGTAAAGTGGTAGACGTGTTACAGGAAGGCTATTACCTGAATGACAAGCTAATCCGTCATGCCAAGGTGATAGTAGGTAAATAAGAGATGTGACGATGTGGCATGTCCCGCAGCGATCGCCTGTGCAGATGTAAAACAATATTTTTTACTGAAAAAAACCGGTGCCTGGCACCGGTTATAAGTGATTTTATAATGTCTACCAAGAGAGATTATTACGAAATACTGGGTGTTTCCAAATCCGCCTCCCAGGATGAAATCAAGAAAGCTTACCGGAAGGTGGCCATGCAGTTTCACCCTGACCGCAATCCCAACAATACGGAAGCGGAAGAAAAGTTCAAGGAAGCAGCTGAAGCCTATGAGGTATTAAGCGATGCGGACAAACGGGCACAATATGACCGTTTCGGGCATGCTGGCATGAATGGCGGCCGTGGTGGTTTTGGAGGTGGTGGCATGAACATGGAAGACATCTTCTCCAATTTCGGTGACATTTTCGGTAATGACGACATTTTCGGCAGCTTCTTCGGAGGTGGTCGCGCCGGCGGCGGTGGCCGTCGTGGTCGTGGTACCCGTGGCTCCAATCTGCGCGTGAAAATCCGTCTCACCTACGAGGAAATCGCCAAAGGCGCCAACAAAAAAATCAAAGTAAAGAAATACGTTCCCTGTCAGCATTGTGGCGGCCTGGGCGCGAAAGATAAGAACGCATTCCAGACCTGTAACACCTGCGGCGGCTCCGGCCAGGTAAGAAAGGTGACCCAAACCTTCCTCGGCCAGATGCAGACTGTTACCACCTGCCCTACCTGTCATGGTGAAGGCCAGATCATCACCAGCAAATGTGGCCACTGTAAAGGTGAAGGCCGCATGTATGGCGAAGAAATGGTGAGCATCGATATCCCGGCAGGCGTACAGGAAGGTATGCAGCTCAGCATGAGTGGCAAAGGCAATGCCGGCGAAAGAGGCGGCGCACCCGGCGACCTGCTCATTCTCATCGAAGAAGAGCCACATCCGGAACTGCAGCGCGATGGCCTCAATGTAGCCTACGACCTGCACATCTCCTTCCCCGATGCTGTATACGGCACACAGGTGGAAGTACCTACCATCGACGGTAAAGCGAAAATCAAAATACCAGCGGGAACACAAAGCGGTAAAATCTTCCGCCTCAAAGGCAAAGGATTCCCCTCTGTCAATTCCTACGAAAAAGGCGACCAGCTTATACATGTAAACGTATGGACGCCGCAACACGTCAGCGCGGAAGAACGGGCCATGCTCGACAAGCTCCAGTCTTCTGACAACTTCAAACCTAATCCCGAAAAATCGGAAAAAGGTTTCTTTGAAAAAGTCAGAGACATATTTAGTTAATTTTACTATTTGAATATTTTTTTATTTAGTTATAAAAGCGAAGACCATAGCGGATTTCTGTTCGCTGTGGTCTTCGCTTTTAAATGATTAAATAGCCAAATAACCAAATATCAAAATAAGATGGATTCCAAACTGCAGATGTTCGAGAACCGGCTCACCAAAGTATTCCGGCATATTTCCAAACTGGCCAAGCGACAAAACATCACCTGTTACCGGGTGTATGATGACGATATTCCCGAATTCCCCTTCAGCATCGAGATGTATGAAGACCACGTATATATCGCCGAATATCAACGCCGCCACGGCATGGAAGAAGCCGATCATGAAGCCTGGCTCGACACCTGTCTGGAACTGATCAGCAAAGTACTGAACGTGCCTCCCTCCCATATCTGGGTGAAACAACGGCAACGGAAAGAAAACCGCCAGAGCCAATACGAAAAACTCAGCACGGAGAGCCGGGAAATGACGGTAAATGAAAGCGGACTGAAATTTAAGATCAACCTGTCCGATTATCTCGACACCGGCCTGTTCCTCGATCATCGCACCACCCGTAATATGGTGCGCAGCGAAGCAAAGGATAAAAAGGTGCTCAACCTCTTCTGCTATACCGGCTCCTTCTCCGTATACGCAGCTGCCGGCGGCGCCACGGAAGTTACGTCTGTAGACCTCTCCAAGACTTACCTGGCATGGGCTGAAGACAACATGCGGCTCAATGGCTTCGATCCCGCCAAACATCCCTTTGTACACGCCGATGTGCTGCAATATCTCGATACCCTTAAACTCAACACTTTCGATCTGGTGATCATCGATCCGCCGACCTTCTCCAACAGCAAGCGGATGAAGGATTTCCTGGATATTCAGCGGGACCATGCGGAACTACTCAACAAAGTGTTGCTCGCTACTAAAAAAGATGGCGTGGTATATTTCAGTAATAACTATCGTCGTTTTATACTGGAAGAAGATAAAATCAATGCCAGCAGCATCAAGGACATCACCAATCAAACACTTCCCTTCGACTTCCAGCAGAAACTGGTGCGTAAATGCTACCGGCTTATTAAATAAGCCTTAACGCTTCATTTTACGGACCTGCTTTACCATCTTCAGGAATTCCTGTCGGTACCCTTCTTTGTCTTTTCCGAGGGCCCTGCGGGCGATTTCTGATACCATGTCGGTATCACCACAGCCACGGTAAGCGGAATTGCGGAGTATCATACCCAATAACGCCACCGCAGCGGCAAACCGGCAATCATCCGGAGCTGCCTCAAAAGCTGTTGCCCTGGCTTTGACATCGGTTTCCAGTGTGCATAATGCCGTATCCAGAGGAAGGCGGTAAGAAATGCTGATATTGGCCAACTGTTTATCAGCTGCCATCACACTGTCGCGCGGTACAATTTCATACATGGCCACGGCACAATGTCCGCTTCCTACAATGCCGCCATTGTGTTTCGATAAAGTATCTGTATTCGCTTCATACACCTTGTTCTCATAACCGATAAGCCTATACGATTTTACCACCGCAGGATTAAATGTCACTTCTGTTTGTACATCCCGGGCCACGGTAAACAGCGTACTGCCGAATTCGCGTGCAAAGACTTTACTGGCCTCTTCCAGGTCATCGATATAGGCGAAATTGCCGTTGCCTTTGCTGGAAAGGGATTGCAGCTTCGAGTCTTTATAGTTTTTCATACCAAAACCCAGGCAGGTCAGCAACACGCCGCTTTCTTTCTTCTGCATGATCAGCTCCTCCATTTCAACATCGCTGGTAAGTCCTACGTTGAAATCTCCGTCAGTAGCCAGGATCACCCTATTATTTCCATCCGGGATAAACTGGTCTACGGCTATCTGATAAGCCATTTTGATGGCTGCTTCTCCGGCGGTAGCACCGCCGGCACTGAGGTTATCGATGGCGTTGAGGATGGTCTCTTTCTGGTCGCCGGCCGTGGCGGGCAGTTTGATGCCGGGCGTGCCGGCATAGGCCACTATCGCCACCTTATCCACCGGACGCAGGTTGTTGACCAGAATACGGAAGGCTGCCTGTAACAGGGGTAGTTTGTTAGGCACTCCCATCGAGCCGGAAACATCGATCAGAAAAACAAGATTGCTGGGTGGGAGACTGTCTGTCTGCAGGGCTTTCGCCCGCAGTGCTATCTGCAAAAGCTGGTGCGCGGGTTCCCACGGGCAGGAGGTATAATGGCTGTATACCGCCATGGTCTTACCTTCCGGCGGCAATGGATAATTGTAGTGGAAATAGTTCACCATTTCTTCTATCCGGACGGCATCTACCGGCACCGGTTCTTTCAGTCGCAGGAAACGCCGGATATTACTATAGGCGGCCCTGTCCACATCTACCGCAAATACGGATACCGGTTGTACCTGTGTGCGGGTGAACTTGTTTTCATAAGTGGTGCCGTATGTTTCATTATAAAAAGCATGTATGCCCATGCCTACGTTGCCGTAGTTGGGGTTGCTATTCTGCCTTGTGCGGGCGCTGGCCTTGGCCAGGGCAATGGCATCAGGGACTTTACGTATAGGCGCCAGCGTTATCAACAAACGATCCGTGGATTTCACCGTCATTTGTAACGGGCGATAACCTTCCCGGGTAAACAGCAGCTGAGCAACAGTGGAGGGGATCCCCATTCTAAAAAGCCCGAAGGCATTTGTCAGTACTCTCGTCGTATCATCAATAACGCTAACAGTCACTCCGGCTACAGGACGATGGGTAACACTGTCCTCTACTGCTCCCGATACCCAGATTGTTTGTGCATGTACGCTGCCAGCCCATAACAACAGGAGTAATAGGAATTTTCGCATATGTTAAGGTAATCATTTTCAGGGTTCTCGCAAAAGACGCAAAGCAGCAAAGAGCGCAAAGATTATATAAGCGAGCGAAGAAAGCAAAGGAGCGAAGATCAAATTTTGATATCCGCTCCTTTGTTTTCTTTATTTTCTTATTTATTCTCTTTGCGCTCTTTGCTGCTTTGCATCTTTGCGGGCGCGTGAACTACTCTCCTTCTACCAGCTGATAGATTTCCGGCAGATTGCGGCCCAAACCATCATAATCGAGGCCATAGCCCAGCAGGAATTTATTCGGCACGGAGAAGCCCAGATAGTCAATTTTAATAGGATGTACCATGGCGTCCGGCTTGGTCAGCAAAGACGCTACCAGCAGTTTTTTAGGTTGCTGATGTTCCAGTTGTGGCAGGAACTGGCTCAGTGTTTTACCGGTATCCACAATATCCTCGAGGATCACCACCGTACGGCCGAAGAGGTCTTCGTCCAGACCGATGGCCTGCACCACATTACCGGTAGATTTGGTCCCCTTATAGGAAGCCAGTTTGATAAAGGATATCTCAGCCGGAATGTTGAGATATTTGAACACATCACCGGCGAACATAAAAGAGCCGTTGAGGATAGCAATAAACAGCGGGCGCTCATCCTGAAGGTCCCTGCTCATGTCTGCAGCTATTTCCTTAATACGCTGCTGCAGCTCTGTTGCACCGATATAGGGCTGGAATTTCTTGTCATGCACCTGAATAACCGACATAATACTACTTCATTTCCATATTTAACAATAATAAGCCGAAAAGGATTACTGCTTATTTATTCACCAACAGGCGCTGTCCAATTTTGATATCGAAGCCCTGCAAATTATTCCATTCCTGTAACTGGGTTACAGACTTGTTGTACATTTTAGAGATACCGTACAGTGTTTCTTTTGGCTGTACTTCGTGGTATCTGGCGCCCGTGCCGGCTGATGCCGGGGGTGCCGGTTTATAGACAGGAGGCTGTGTGGCCGGAGCAGGAGCAGGAGCGGGCTTATATACCGGAGGTTGGGGCGCTGGTGTCGTGTTTTTGGCGGTACCATTGCCACCCACGTCGCCTACTTTCTTCAGGTCGTCCACCATACCGGCAGGAACGCCGCCCTGCTGTGGGCGGGCTGGCTGTGATTCCGGCACAGCAGTCGCGCCGCCAGTGGATTTGGCCACTTCTTCCTTTACTTTTTCAATTTCTTTGCGGGGAGAGAAATCTTCTGGTGGCTCCTGGTCTTCTTCTCTCACAATGCGGGTATTTTTTGCCAGTGCAGGGGTGCCGGAGGCAAAACCTTCGAGCGCGAGGCGCTGACCGGCAGCGGGTTCTTCCCCTTCATGCATTTTATTACGGCGGCGCAGCCATCTTAACCGGATACCTTCTGCCTGTGCAACATCGTGCATGGTTTCTCCATTGCCTACCTGATGGAATTCCTTACTACCTCTTTTACCTTTCTTCTGCAGGAAGATAAACATGTCTTTACGGGGAGGGTTGTCATTATCAAGATCGTTAAAGCGAACCAGTTTGCTCAGTCGGATATCATGTTTGCTGGCCAGTTGTATCAGAGAGGTACCGGCTTTCACAAATACTACGCGGCGACCATTGATTTCAAACACGCCTTTGGGATAATTGCCAGCTGTGGGTTTACCGCCGCCGGGCTGGGGCCTGGAAGGTGTTGGGCGGTTATCCGGGCGACCGTTGTTGCCCGCGTACACAGGCGGTTTTTCCTCATTGTACTCCTGTTCGGGAGCGGCCTTACCCATCGCGATCAGCGTGTATTGCTGCAGGTTGTAATCTTCAATTACCTTGATCAGCTGCTGTGGATAGGTTTTATTGGTGGCGTATCCTGCCTGTTTCAGTCCGAAAGCCCAGGATTTATAGTCATCACCATCAAACTGGAACAGGAAAGCGTAGCGTGGATTGCTACGCAGGAAGTCGGAGTGGTCACGGTACGAATCCCTGGCATTATCATATACGCGGAAACATTCCTGTGCGGCATCATCATCGTAGCGGATGGTTTTGCCGGTCCAGGTATTTTTACATTTGATACCGAAGTGGTTGTTGGATTGTAAACAGAGGGTCCCGTTGCCGGATTGGGTTTCCACGATGCCCTGCGCCAGTTTGATGGCTGCGGGCACGCCTGTGCGGCGCATTTCCTCCACAGCAATACTCTTGTAAGTAGCGATGTATTGCTGGGTCGTCATTTTTTGTGCCTTCAGCAGAGGCATGCAGCCAATAAGAAAACTGACTACCAACAAAAATTTTCTTACTTGCATGTATAATCGAATTTAATGGGCATGGGTGTAGGTGCTGGTTTATTTCTTCCTGATCAGCAGGATACCGTCGCGGATGGTGAGTAACACCTGTTCTGCGCGGTCGTCTGCCAGCACTTTCTCACAAAATCTGACCATGGCTTTAGCCTGGCTACCCTGCTCATTTTCCGGCTGTAGTACCTGTCCGTGGTACAATACATTGTCAGCCAGAATAAATCCGCCGGGGCGCAGTTTTTCCCAAACCAGATCGTAATAATGCACGTAACCGGCTTTATCAGCATCAATAAACACTAAATCAAACACTTCATCCAGTGATGTCATCACTTCGGCTGCTTTTCCGATGTGCATTTTTATTTTATCAGCATACCCGGATGCCTCAAAATATTGATGACAAAGGGTTTCCAGTTCTTCGTTAATATCGATGGTATGTAATATACCGTCATCGGGCAGGCCTGCTGCCAGGCAGATGGCGGAATATCCTGTATACGTGCCCAGTTCCAGTATCCGGCGGGGCTGCAACATACGGCTGACCATTTCCAGGAATTTTCCCTGTACATGGCCACTTAACATATGCGGCAATTCCACTTTCAGATGCGTTTCACGGTTCAACTTGTACAACAGCGGATTTTCCGGGCTGGTGTATTTCTCAGCATATGCCTCAACTGCCGGTATGAGCTCCATATATAAAATTTCTGCAAAGCTATGAAAAAACCGGTTGCGGCGACACCCATCAACATAACGTTGCCCGGCCGGAATTTATTCTTCCGGCTAACGGGCAGGTATATCCGCGCCAGACGGGCGCGGCCGTATTAAAAGTTAGGTCTGAGTTTATTGGTAGTGTAAAACACGCGGAAATATTCCACTACTTCGTCGGCAGTATCGAAAAGCTTTAACAGGCCAAGGTCCTGCGGGTTAATATTGCTTTCCTTTTCCATCATGACGGTACGTATCCATTCCAGCAGACCGCTCCAGTATTCGCGGCCTACGAGTACCATGGGGGTTTCTTCCATCTTCTTGGTCTGGATCAGGGTGGCCACTTCAAAAAATTCATCCATGGTGCCGAACCCGCCAGGCATCATCACAAATCCCTGGGAATATTTGGTGAACATTACTTTACGAACGAAGAAATAATCGAAGTTGAGCCGTTTATCAGGATCAATAAAGTCGTTGGGGTTCTGCTCGTGTGGCAGGGTAATATTGGCACCTACAGATTTTCCATGTGCAGCCTGTGCACCCTTATTGGCCGCTTCCATCACACCTGGACCGCCGCCGGTAATAATACCAAAACCTTCTTCTGCCAGTCTGCGTGCAATTTCCTGTGCCAGTTCGTAGTAACGGTTGCCCTGCTTGGTGCGGGCAGATCCGAATATAGATATACAGGGGCCTATTTTAGCAAGTGATTCAAAGCCTTCTACGAATTCCGCCATGATCTTGAATATCTGCCAGCTGGAATGCGCTCTTGTTTCTGTCCAGTCTCTTTCCTTGAGGTTTTTTAAATTACCATTCATGCCGATGCTTTTTTTTGTAAAAAAATGCGATCCTCTACTTACGGGCAGGGACACCCTGTAATTTATAGAATTATTGGCTTTTTGGCATATAAAGTAATAAAAGCAGGTAACTTAAAAGAAACCCGCTTTACATTTAACACGTTATGAACATGCAGCCATGTTGTTAAAACCTGGCTGCAGAAACGTTGCTAAAGTTGGGTGATACAATATGGTGAATAAGTTTCAGCACAATATAAGGCCATCGTCGTGGCATTGTTTTCATAACGTTTGATCTGCATTTAATTTATTAATAATTCGTACAAAATCCTAATCATTTTGGGATTTTGTTATTTTGATATTTAGATATTTGGTTTAGGCTGTTTTAGATATTTAAAAAGGGAGAACTATTTCGCCTATACGAAATAGTTCTCCCTTTTTAAATATTTACATATCAAAATATCTAAATGCTCGTCAGCTCCTCTGCCAGGCCGAATGACAGCGTCATACCAGCTCCGCTGAGGGCATTCACGATAGTAACGTCCTTTTCAGGGGTCAGTATCAGTTCTGTGCCACCATTAGTCAGTTTAGGATAAATCCCGTGCCATTGCTCCTGAATAGTGTAAGCAGGCGCCTCCAGGAAGGTGTGCATGTACTTCAGGATGAGGTCATTGATAAATGCTTTATCAAATGGTTCGAAGTCCGGACCATATTCATGTGAATCACCGATGGTCAGTTCACCGGCACCGTTCTGGGAAATCAGCAGGTGGATGCCCCATTTTACATACTCCGGCATCTCTTCTGCGAACCGTTGTTTCAGCGGTACCAGTGCAGCACAGTCATTGAAAGAAGCGTAGTGGGCCAATGTAAGGCCAGCACACAATGCGGGCCCCAGCTGCCAGTTGCCCGGCTGCGGGATGGTGCGCATCATTTGCAGTTTGCACTTGGTGAGTGGCGCCGCCGCATATGCTGCGGGATACAGTGTTTCAAAATCGGCTCCGCTGCAAACATATACCTGGTCTACCTTCCACTTTTCATCTTTGGTTTCGATATAAGGCATGCTGATACCGTTAACGGCTGTATTAAAACGCACGGTGACGTTCATTTGCTCTTCGAGGTGTCGCGCGATGGCAGCACTGGCCTGCCGCGGGTTAACCGTCATCTCCGTAGGGCTCCAGAGTGCGCCCTGCAAGCCTTCCGTTTTGATGGCCCGGGTATATTGACCGATATTTTCCGGTGCTATCAGCTGACAGTCAAAGCCATTGGCGGGTGCTGCCGCTGCAAACTCTTCCAGTACGGCCAGTTCATCTTTTTCATACACCAGGTGCAGGGAACCGGTTTCCTGGCACTGCAGCCCTGTAGCTGCCGCCAGTTCTTTCCATACGCTACGGCTATGCATCGCACGCTGGTACATTTTGCCTGCTCGTTGACCGATAGGCCATACCAGTCCGAAATTGCGGATGGAAGCGCTGATGGCCCTGCTGTTTCTTTCAAATAAAACTACTTTTTTCCCTTTGGACGCCAGTTTGTACGCCATGGCCAGTCCTACGATGCCGGCGCCTACTACCGCTACATCCGCTTGTTGTTGTTGCATGATCGCTATTGAGCAAGAGTTTATAAAATAGATAACAGTTCATCGAGAGAAGCTACCAGGTGGGTATGCGGACCTTTCTCCAGCTCTTCTTTGCTATAAGCGCCGGTAGTAACCCCTACCACATAACGGCAACCTGCATTGGTACCTTCTTCCAGATCAGAGATAGTATCGCCCACTTTCATCACTTCTGCGATGCTACGCACTTCCAGCGTTTCCATGATCCGATAAATCATATAAGGATAAGGACGGCCATAAGGCACCTCATCACTGGTGGTTACCGCATCGATCAGGCCCTGCTGCTGCCAGCCGGTCCTTTGGAGGATCACATTGGTAATGTCACGGTCGAAACCGGTGTCCAGCGCTATTTTAATCCCTTTCTGCCGCAATGCTGCGAACACCGCGGATACGCCCTGCTTCTCCCTCACGGAGGTATCTGTAGCATAGTGCGCTTTCATGTCTTCCACAAACCGGGTGTGCAATTCGTTGATAAAATCATGGTCTGCATACCGCGCATCGTTCTTCTGTTGCAGCAAATAACGGATCGCATAAGGTTTGGCATACCCCATTACTTCGTTGACTTCTTCCAGGGATACATGCACACCGGCCAGTTGAATGGCCTTTTGCAATACTTTGGCCACATTGGCCTCGTCGTGCAGCGTGGTGCCCGCAATATCAAAAACAGCTAATTTAATCTCCATCTCTTTAAAAATTGATGGAACAAAGGTATAAAAGTTGTAAAAATAAGTTTAGCATTTATAAACAAATTTAACAAGGAGGTAACATGGGGAGACATAAAAAAACCCGTCCGACCATTGCCAGACGGGTCATATAAAAATATTTTCGGGGGCAGATCAGAAGCCCAAACCGGCGCCTACACGGTAAATCAGGTTATTGCGGTAGGGGGAGCGGTTATCCTGAATGACATCATACATGATAGAAATACCGATACCTACCCGGCCACCTACGCTCTGGGTATACCCGGCGCCCACCAACAGGCTGGGCACTGTGTAGCTGGTGCTGAAATCACTTTTAGGATTTGTATAATACACGGTTGATTTCTGGGTGATGTGGTTATATTCCGGCTGAATATGCACAAACAGCATCGGGATAGGATATACGCGGCCCCACACGCCACCGCCAAAGATGGTGTACTTATCACGCTGGGCCACAGAGCCGTAACCATCGTAGCTTTTAAATTGCCCGTACTGCGCGTTTACGTTGATACCGGCAGCAATGTAATCATTGAAGCGGTAACCAACCAGTGGGGAAATCTCCACATTGGTATAATCGCCGAAAACCATACCCAGCGAACCTCCCAGTATCAATCGGGAACGGTCGAAACCGCGCGGCGCACTGGTGTCTGTTTTATAATACTGTGCATGCGCCAGCTGGGCGGAAATGAGAAGGCAGATACCTATGAATAAACGTTTCATACCTGGTTTGTTATGTTAACTAATGTTAGGGGTGATAGCTTGTTTCCGGGGCAAAAATAACCATTTACTGTTTCTCTTTAGAAAGATGGACAGATAGTAGATTTTTTTGCATTTGTAAAACTACGGTTGGAGTATAATCCACTGTAAACCAGGCCTATTTCATAAGCTCCTCTCCTGCTGTTGGACACAGCCAGGTTAGAAGTGGTCACATCGTAACTGAACTGGAGTTTAATATTACTCAACTGATAACCTACCATAAACATAGCGGCATCTTTGGCGCGGTAGTAAATACCACCCGATACCTGTTTATTACCATCACCGGAGAGGTTGTAGGCTGCATTGAACCCTATCACCAACTCGCTGGTGCTGGCCTGCCGGGAGTAATACGCGCTGGGGTTGAGGATCAACACATCACTTGTTTTGATACTGGCATTCAGAAAACCGGTATACCGGCGGGGCACTTTGTTATCGCCGTTATAGAAAGTTTCCCGTGGCGTATTGATATGTTGCACAGCGAAACCGGTATTGATATACAGGTTTTCTGTAGGAAAATAAGCATAATTCATTCCCACATTCATATCGAAATAATTCACGCTCGACTGGGTAAAAGGTTCTGCTGTGGGCACCTGGGAATCGAAAAATTTCCCGTTCCACTGATCACCGAAAGTCAGCTTGGTGATATCCACCCGTTTACCGGCGGAACCGGCCTGAAAGCCCATTGACAACAGGCTGCTTTCGCCCAGCAGCTGATGGTAGGCTATAGAGGCATAGCCTTTGGTAGAGGACAAGTTTCCACTACCTGCCACATCACGAAGAATAACGCCGCCTACGCCCAGCCATCCGTAAATGAGCCGGTCGCTCAACAGCTGGAAATCACCATATACCGACATGGTCCGGTAAGGCACCGGGATACTGCTCCATTGGTCGCGATAATTGGCCCCCACCCGGAAATTTCCGTCGGGGATAAAACCGGTATTAGCAGGGTTGGTGGTTAACGGTGAATTGTAATATTGCGAAAAGTGCAGGTCCTGGGCGGACACGCTTACCGTGATCAACATTACAATCACCCAACCTGCGGTGATGTTAACAATCAGCTTCTTCATGACTCATCATCTTAACAAGGTTACATTTCCTGTCTTATTGGCCTTGGTACCGTCTGTAAACTCGAGGCTTACCACGTAGGCATATGCATCCATTGGTTGCACCGCTCCCTTAAACCGGCCATCCCAGCCTATTCTGGGGTCAGAACTTTCAAAAATCAACTGTCCCCAGCGATTAAATATCTTGAGGTTAAACTTAGTCGCACCAAAAGACTTCACATAAAATACATCGTTTATGCCGTCGTTGTTGGGAGAAAACGCCGAAGGCACGTCAAACAACGGTACCACGATAGCACTCACCTGTTTGCAGACAGTATGGGTACATCCCTCCTGATTAGCAGCCGTGAGACACACGTTATAAGTACCGGTTTTGAGGTACTGGTGTTGCGGGTTGCGCACAGAGGTCGTATCGCCGTCACCGAAGTTCCACAGGAAATGCAGCGGTTCTTGTCCCTGCGTCTGGTTGGTGAAAGTAACGGGTGTATTCTCAGTAGCTTTGGTAGGATTAAAGTCGAAATCAGCAATCGGTGGCGCGGCCACCAGTACCTGTTTGGTAATGCTGTCTTTCTTGTTACAGGTGTTTTCATCCAATGCCACCAGCTTCACTTTCCACAGTCCGGGCACATTGAATTTGTGTAACGGATATGGTTCGGTAGACTGCTCGCCGTTATCTTCAAATGTCCACAGGAAACTGTCTCCACCCAGCGTGGTATTATCCAGCTGCAATTCTGTGCCTACGCAAATTGTATCCGGCATTGTAAACTGCGCAGTAACGTTAACGGCCACACGTAATGGTTTAGTAATGGTCTCCGGCGCATTACAGAAGTTACTGTCTACCAGCGTGAGGCTTACATTGTAAACACCCGGCGCGGCAAACTTATGTGTATAGGGGAATTTAGACGGCCCTACATATTCCGGCTTAGATCCATCACCCAGATCGAAGATAAAGGAACTATCACGGAATGCTCCGGCAGGTGTGGCATTGCTGGTGAAGATATAGGCCAGGTCTGCACAGGGCGGTTGCCTTTGCGCATCGAAATCAAATTTTGCTTCGTTGTTACCCAGCTTCACATCGATGTACGCAGTATCTGCGCCGTTACAGCTCGCGCGGTCAACTTTTACCAGCATAACGGTAAAAGTGCCTACCTGATTGAAAGTATGTTTAATAGTATCTTTTCCATTCACCACGGTCCCATCCGGGAAATGCCACTCCCATCTTTCAGCCGGCAGACGGGTAGTGTCCACAAAAGTAATTTCACTGGGCACACAGAAATTCGATCTGCGGTTCAGTGTTTTAATACCCGCTTTCACCCCATCCAGGTTAAAAGCAATTTTTAAAGCGCCATAGTTACATGCCTGTGGCGGCGTGCTGGAATAAGCGCCCGGCGTAGTGGGATAACGGGGCTTGCTACCGTTCGCGCTTACATTACACCATGCACAGATGCCCTGATAGATCACACCGTTGCGATCAAAGCGGCTGGTACCACCATCTACGTGTTCATACAGACCGTTGCCGCCAAACCAGCTGCCAAACAACTGCGCGGCCGCATCACGCTGCAACACAAAGAAGTAGAAATCCATGCCGTCAGTAGAACTCTGAATAGGATTTTTTGCCGGCAAACCGAAGGTACCGGAGTTCGGGTAGTGCAATGAGTTATTGATACCTCCGCCCCAGCCGGACACATATACGTTTTCGCAACGGTCCACCAGAAAAGCAGTAGGAGAGATCGACGGCGTAGAAGCCAGCTGTCGCCGCTTACCGAAGGTGGTAGAATAAACAAAGGCACTCAGATCGGGCTGCAACTTCACGATATATTGCAGTGAGTTATCGTTGTAGTCACCGGGGTTGAGCAATTTGATGGGCCATGTTCCTTCTGTGGTTCCCATGGCGTATACAAATCCGTTCTTGTCCATTTGTATACCATATACCTGATCAGCCGACGGATCGTCTGACCCGAGGTAAGTGCTCTGCAATATTTTTGTTCCGTCGTTGGTGATGTGGGTAATAAAACCATCGCATACGCCGCCGCGGTAAGCAGGATAAATGGCGCCGGGAGTAACCGTAAAGTTGCTGCTGGCCGTACCACCTGCTACGTATAAGGTGTTGAGTTTATTGAGTGCAATCACGTATGCAGCATCTTCTGCCGAGCCCCCGAGATAGCTGGCCCATACCAAAGCCTGGCACAGCGGGTTGATCTTCATCACCACGCCATCCTGAGCACCGCCGAAGGTCCCCTGGAAAACGCCTGCTGTTACCGGGAAGTCGCCGGAACGGGTACAGCCGGCCACGTAGATATAACCGGCATCGTCAATCACTACTTCGCTGCGTGCGTCATCACCGTAGTTACGCAGCAGTACCCAGTCACCACCTGCGCGGTTTTCCCGCATATTAACGCCGTCATCTGAGCTGCCGGCAATGATCAATGATCCGATCAGACCGCTGCCGGTAGCGTTAAGTTTAGTGACTACGATATCCCATCCGCCACGATTGGTACCTTCCACTTTATCATAAGGATAATTGGCGGAAGTAGTTCTGCCGGAAATGACCAGATTGCCCTGTTTGTCTACAAATAAGCTGTGTGGCTGCTCCTGGCCATCGCCGCCAATATAGGTAGCGTAAATCAACCGGGTACCGTTAGGGTTGAATTTGGAGATACCAATATCGAAGGTCCCGCCATTGAATGCTGTCTTATAAGCACCGGTAGTAGTAGGATAGCCAGCACCGAATACAATGCCGCCGCCATAGAAGTTGCCCGCATCGTCATAGGTAGCGGTAAACCCCCAGTTGTCTGCACGGGAACCGGAAACAGTGGAGAATACATATACCGGATCTATCACCAGCGGATAAGCAGGATCGTATTCACCGGAGATTTTAAATCCTACCTTGTTACCATTCAGGCGATAGGATACTTTTACTGACACCCGTTGGTTATTAACGTACTGATAAGCATAAGGCAATTGCTCAATCACATCGCCTACAGTGGTATGTACCAGTAGTTGTCCTTTTTTGATTTCCATGCTGCCGGCGCCTTCGTATGATAACTGTACTTTGTCAGGGTTGGCGCCTGGCGCCACAATGATATCATATTTCAGTTGGGAAGCATCGGAGTATACATGTGCATCAATGCCCGGGTACAATGATTTATACAACAGCCCCTGATAGGATTTCACATTGGAAGCCCATTTAGATCTGTCGTTGCCGATGAAATAATTGCTGAGTGATTCCTGCGCCTTTTCCGGGATGATTTCGGGGTTCTCGTTGGCGCCGATGAAATTAACCTGATATGCGTGACCTCTTACATCCGGCAACCGGCGTGGCCTTCCTGGTGAGGGCTCTCCGCTTCCGGCAGCTGCGGCAGCTTTACCGGCGATACTATTTTTCGGCACCACCACTGCGCCGGAATCAGCAGCTTCGCCATGTCCATGCATATATTCGTACAGGTCATGCATGTCATCCTTGTTGTACAACATGAAAGTGAAGCCTGTTTTTCTCAGCCATATATCGGCGGTGCCCACGTCTGATTTAAACAGGACCTGAGGGTCCCACTGGCCTTTATTTTCGATAAAGTTCAATGGGGTGAAATTGGTTGACTGTTGCCCCCGGGCAATGAAACCGGTAAACAACAGGAGGATCATCATTCCAATAAGGCCGCTCGGGAGGGTAAATTTCAACGGGATAAGATTTATTTTAATGCTAAAAAAACCAATATACATCTATAAACGCAGAAGCCCATTAAATTGTTACGGGCACAAGATATAATACCGCTGTCCTGACGATATGTTTTAGGGATTATATCATATATTCAGACGGTATAAATTAATAAACGTTAAAAACGTCAGGAAATTTTACTCCATTGAGATTTCCCGCGCTGAAGGGCTAAATATTCTTTTAAGCCTTGATTTTCAGGGAGGACGAGATCAGGGTCTTCTGATAATATTTTTTCGGCGCTGGCGCGTGCGGCTTCGAGCACGGCCCTGTCCTGCACGATATCCGCCAGTTTGAAATCCAGTATCCCGCTTTGGCGGGTACCTTCGATATCGCCCGGCCCACGCAGTTCCATGTCTTTTTCCGAGATGATAAAACCATTGTTGGTTTGTACCATTACATTGATGCGTTCTTTGGATACCTGTCCCAGTTTGCTGCCTGTCATCAGAATGCAGAAAGACTGTTCAGCGCCGCGTCCTACGCGGCCCCGGAGCTGATGCAGCTGCGAGAGGCCGAAACGTTCCGTGCTTTCAATCACCATCACAGAGGCATTGGGCACGTTCACGCCTACTTCGATCACCGTAGTGGCCACCATGATGTGGGTATCGCCGGAAACGAAACGCTGCATGTTGGTTTCCCGCATTTCTGCCGGCTGGCGGCCATGCACCATACTGATGTAAAACTGCGGTTCGGGGAAAAATGCTTTCACTTCCTCATACCCTTTCATCAGGTTTTCGTAATCCAGTTTCTCGCTGTCTTCGATGAGCGGATATACGATATAAGCCTGCCGGCCTTTTTTTAGTTCATCTTTGATAAAGTTCATCACCTGCGGGCGCTGGAACTCTGTGCGGTGGACCGTGGTGATGGGTTTTCTTCCGGGAGGCATTTCGTCGATCACCGACACATCGAGATCACCGTAGATAGTCATGGCGAGCGTACGCGGTATAGGCGTTGCCGTCATAACGAGGATATGCGGCGGAATGGTATTTTTTTCCCATAGCCGTGCCCGTTGGGCCACACCAAAACGGTGCTGTTCGTCTACGATAGCCATGCCGAGATTTTGAAATACCACCTCTTTTTCCAGCAGGGCATGAGTGCCTACCAGGAAGTGGATGCTGCCGTCGGCCACGCCGGCCAGTATTTGTTTACGGGCTTTGCCTTTGATGCTGCCTGTCAGCAGTGCTATTTTCACAGGCATGTGCTGCAGCAGTTCTGCCAGCCCTTTATAGTGTTGTTGCGCCAGGATCTCCGTAGGCGCCATGAGGCAGGCCTGAAAACCGTTGTCTTTAGCGAGCAACATGGTCAACAGGGCCACCATGGTTTTACCACTGCCCACGTCTCCCTGTAACAGACGGTTCATCTGACGGCCATGTACAGTGTCCATGCGGATTTCCTTCAGTACCCGTTTCTGTGCGCCGGTGAGATCAAAAGGCAGATGGTTATTGTAAAATTCATTGAAAGACTCTCCCACGGCGCCAAACACGTAGCCGTGCGATAACTTTTGCCGTTTAATTTTAAGCCGGCATATTCTGATCTGTGCAATGAACAGCTCTTCAAATTTCAGGCGGCGCTGGGCCTGATGTGCTTCGTCTTCATTGCCGGGCAGGTGTATCTTGAAATAGGCTCTGGAGCGGGGCATCAGCCGGTATTGCTGTAATACTTCCACCGGAATATTTTCCCTTACTTCTGCAGGCGACATTTGTTCGAGCAATGCCTTCGTCAATTTTCCAATAGCCTTTGCCGTTAGTCCGCGGGCTTTCAGTTTTTCAGTGGTGGAATACACCGGTTCCAGGTATTGTTTTCCTGACGCGATCTCTTCCGTGAGCAGGTCCATTTCCGGATGCGCCAGCTGCGGTACGCCGTTGAATACGGAGATACGGCCATATACCAGATAGGCTACATTTTCACGCAGGGATTTCTGCATCCATTGCCATCCCTGGAACCACACCAGTTCAATGACACCGGTTTCGTCTTTAAAGGTGGCCACCAGTCGTTTCCCTCTGTTCTCCCCCACCACTTCCATGCGCAGGATACGTCCGCGTATCTGCACAAAATCCTCATAGCCGCTCAGGGAAGCTATCTTGTCTATCTTGGTGCGATCTACGTACCGGAAAGGGAAATACTGCAACAGATCGCCGAACGTGTGTATGCCGACCTCTTTGCGCAGCAGCTCTCCTTTCTGCGGACCTACGCCTTTGAGATATTCTATCGGATTGGATAATATGGGTGTGAAAGTTGAAATATTAAACCGGTTTTAATGAGCCACGAAGATAATTTAAAAAGATTAGCGAAGATAAAAGCTGCTAAAGCTTTCATCTTCGCTAATCTTCTATTTTCGGTCAGTATCCTGAATTATTCTGCGTCAGCAGTTACTTTTCCTTCTACGAACTGTTTCATCCATTCAGTAGTAACGGATTTAGGTCTTTCGAGGGAGAGTCCCAGACCTCTGTCCCAGCAGAGGGAAGCCAGTACGCCCAGTGCGCGGGATACGCCAAACAGTACGGTGTAGAATTCATATTCTACCATGCCGTAATGTACCAGCAATGCGCCGGAGTGTGCATCTACGTTAGGCCATGGGTTTTTCACTTTGCCCAGGTCCTGTAAAATCGGCGGTACGGTTTCGTATACTGTCCACACAATTTTCACCAGTTCATCGTTAGGCAGGTGCTTTTTAGCAAATTCCATCTGAGCGGTGAAGCGGGGGTCGGTTTTACGCAGTACAGCGTGACCGTAGCCTGGCACTACTTTACCTTCAGACAGGGTTTTGCGTACGTACGCTTCGATCTGTTCTTTGGTAGGCATGCCACCACCCAGTTCTTCGCGCATAGCAAGGATCCATTTGATCACTTCCTGGTTGGCCAGGCCGTGCAGCGGACCTGCCAGGCCGTTCATACCGGCAGCGAAAGACAGGTAAGCGTCACTCAGTGCAGAACCAACGAGATGCGTCGTGTGTGCGCTCACGTTACCACCTTCGTGGTCGGCGTGAATCACCATATAAAGGCGCATCAGCTCTTTGAAGCCTTCGTCGGAGTAACCCAGCATGTGTGCGAAGTTACCCGCCCAGTCCAGCATGCCGTTAGGCTGGATATGCTGGCCGCCTTTGTATTTGCGACGGTAAATGTAAGCAGCGATACGGGGAAGACGGGCGATGAGGTTCATCGTGTCTTCATACATGTAGCTCCAGTAGTCTTTTTTATTGATACCTTCAGCATAGGCTTTTGCAAAAGCAGATTCCGTTTGCAGCGCCATAATACCTACAGTAAACATCGTCATCGGGTGAGTAGTAATAGGCAATGCCTCAATAGCATCAAATACGTGATTGGGTACATGAGAACGACGCCCCCACATGCTGGATATATACTGAACATCTGCTTCACTTGGCAGCTCCCCAATCAACATCAGATAAAACAGCCCTTCCGGCAGTGGTTCAGCACCACCTGGCGCTTTGGGTAAATGCTCCCTCAGTTCCGGAATGGAATATCCGCGAAAACGAATACCTTCATTTGCATCCAGCAGGGAAGTCTCCGTTACAATGCCGGTAATACCGCGCATACCCTGATAAACCTGCGCCAACGTTACGTCTTCAATTTTTTTTGTGCCGTGGTTCTTTACCAGGTCCTTTACTTCAACGTTAAGATCATCTGCTTTAACCTTGAACTTTTCTTTTATGTACCCCATTTTACTGCTATTGTTTATAAAATGAAACAAAATCGATCAATTGTCAAAAGTAATGATTTGTTAACGAAGTTACCACCATTTAGCAGTATTTAATGTCAATTTAATAAGCAAATCAACCGCGAAGAACAAGAAGGTCAGGTAACAACACATGGATATAACATATATACAAATCAATCACTTATAAATACAAAATAAACCATACTAAATCGACGTTAAAGAAATGTAAATTTTTTCAGAATGAATTGAAAATACTGAAAGCATCGGCCTTAAAATTTCATTTTCGTATATCAGATTGGACAATTTTTGTTTATCGAAACAAAATTGGGACGCCGTTATAACGCAGAGAGAAAATAAAACAGTTTTTTTTGCGCTCATGATAAAATGAAGCAAATTTTCACGCCGGCTGGAGCCCCTGAGATACCCTGTCACATGAAAAAGGCCCCTCTTTAAAGGAGCCTCCTTATGAAGAAATACGGTAGGTAGCCAATACTTATGCCCTATGAAATCACCAGCCTGACACACATCGTAGCCCGGGGCTCCAGCCCTGGGAACGGGGATGCGGATTTGCATCATTTTGGCGCGCGGCGATACAGATAAAATGCCAGTCCCCCGAAGAGCACATTGGGTATCCACACCGCCACCAGCGGGTTCAGGTCGGCTTTGGTACTGAATACAGTGGTAAACTGCATCAGGATGATATAGCTGGCACTGATCACGATGCCCACCGCCAGGTGCAAACCACTGCCGCCCCTAACTTTTTTGGCGGCGATAATGCCGCCGATGAGGGTCAGTATCACCACGGCAGCAGCGGCAGCCGTTCTGCGGTAATACTCCACCCAATAGGTATTCAGCCCTTCAGAGCCCCGAATGGCTTCCCGCTTGATATACCGGCGCAGGTCGGGCGTAGTCATGGCCTCCTGCAGATTTTTCACCTCCAGCAGGTCTTTCGGGTTCAGTGCTATTTTGAGAATGGAATCCTGGCGACTGTACCATTTTTCTTTCAGTCCATCCATATGCCGCACAGACACATAATCCAGTCTCCATGCTTTTTTGGTGGAATCCCAGGTGATACGGTCGGCACGCAACTTTACAGACATCAGCTGTTTATCCACTTTTTCCATGGTGAAGTTGCTGCCGCTTTTATAGTTGGGGTCGTAGGTACCGAAAGTTACGTAGGTGAAGCTGTCGATACGGCTGGTACGGTCGTACTGCGACTGCTCATTGTCCGGCGTATGTATCCGGGTATTTTCAAAAGTGGTACGGACACGGTTGGCATTGGGCACCACCCAATAGTTGGCCAGCCAGAGGATACCGCCAAACAGGAACGCACCTACCCAGTAAGGGCGCAGGAAGCGGCGGAAACTCACACCGGCGCTGAGGATCGCAATGATCTCCGACCGGTAGGCCATTTTGGAGGTGAAGAAAATAACGGAAATGAATATAAACAGGGGAAACAGCAAGGCTGCGATATGCGGGATAAAACCAAAGTAATAATCCACGATCACATCGTGCAGGGATATATGATACTTAATGAAATCATCTATCTTCTCTGTGATATCGATCACTACGGAAATGACCAGCAATATCATCAGGGAATAAATAAAAGTTCCAATGAGCTTGCGTAAAATGTACCAGTCTATTTTAGTCATGAGCCCAAAGATATTAGTTTATTTTATAGTCTGAACTTTTACAGTCGCGTTTTCAGTTGCTGTACCATTCCTGTTTTCCACGTAGCGAAGGTGCCGGCCAGTATCTGGCGGCGGGCTTCTTTTACCAGCTCCAGATAAAAAGCGAGGTTGTGGATACTCGCCAATGTCATGCCTAAAATTTCGCCGGCCACGAACAGGTGGCGCAGATAGGCACGGGAGTAGTCGCGGGTGGCGAAACATTCGCTGTTGGCGTCGATGGGGTTGAAATCGGTGGCCCATTTTTTATTGCGGATGTTCATGACACCGTTCCAGGTAAAGAGCATGCCATTACGGCCGTTACGGGTGGGCATCACGCAGTCGAACATATCCACGCCGAGGGCGATATTCTCCAGGATATTCCAGGGAGTGCCCACGCCCATGAGGTAACGGGGTTTGTCTTTCGGCAGGATTTCGGTCACCAGTCCGCACATTTCATACATCTCATTTTCGGGTTCGCCTACGCTCAGGCCGCCGATGGCGTTGCCGGCGGCGCCGCGGGAGGCAATATACTCCGCGGATGCCTTACGGAGGTCTTTATAGGTGCTGCCCTGCACAATGGGGAACAGGGTCTGTTCGTGACCATAGGCAGGCTGTGTGTCTTTGAGGCGCTGTATGCAGCGGTCCAGCCAGCGGTGCGTCAGCTCCATGGATTTGCGCGCATAGCGGTATTCAGACGGGTAGGGCGGGCACTCATCGAACGCCATGATAATATCGGCGCCGATGGTCCGCTGGATATCCATCACGTTCTCAGGGGTGAACAGGTGTTTGGAACCATCGATATGGGATTGAAATACCACCCCTTCTTCCTTGATCTTGCGGTTGGCAGCCAGGGAAAATACCTGATACCCGCCACTGTCGGTCAGTATGGGGCGTTCCCAGCCGTTGAATTTATGCAGGCCGCCGGCCAGTGACAACACTTCCAGCCCCGGGCGCAGGTAAAGATGATAGGTATTGCCCAGAATGATCTGTGCCTGTACATCGTCACGCACCTGGTCCTGGGTAACGGCTTTCACGCTGCCCACCGTGCCTACCGGCATAAAAATCGGCGTTTCTATGGTACCGTGGGCCGTGGTAATCTTACCTGCCCTGGCATTACTGCCATTATCTGTTGTTATCAGTTCAAAATTCACAGCTCTTAATTTCAGCGTGCAAAGATCGGATTATTTGGGCATTTTGTTATTGGGTTATTTGGTTATTGGATTTACGGATTGGGAATTTACCGATTGGGGAATTTTACATCCGTGAAGAACGATCTAACGTGGTCTTCGGGCTATTTCAAATTCAAAAATCAGGAAATTCCCCAATCCTTAAATCGAATATCTAAATAATCAAATTTTAAAATTTAAAAATTCTATGGGTTTTTTATTATTTTACAGATAATAAAAATATTATATTTTTGCCAGCATTATGCTTGACAATCTGGGTGAAATTGCCTTATACTTTTTCGCTGCCATAGCAGGAATTCAGACGATATATTATCTGTTTGTTTTTTCCCGGGTAGCTTTTTATCGTCGTAAGTTTGACCTGGACCAAGCGCCTGGCGGCCCTTTTTCAGTGATCATCTGCGCCAAGGATGAAGAACTTAACCTGCAGAAAAATCTGCCGGGCGTATTGCAACAGCGTTATCATGTGCACCATAAACCGGAATATGAGGTGATTGTGGTCAACGACAACTCTGAAGATGATACCAAATATTATCTCCGCTCTATAGAGCCGGGCTATCCCCACTACCGGCATATTGAAATCAAACAAGCCGCCAAGTTCATTCCCGGGAAAAAATATCCGCTGTCTATAGGCCTGAAAGGTGCCCAGTACGATACCGTATTGCTGACGGACGCTGATTGTAAACCGGGCAGTACTTACTGGTTGACATTAATGAGCCAGGGATTTGAGGATGAAAAGGAAATAGTGCTGGGCTACGGCGCTTATCATAAAAAACCGGGCTTCCTGAATAAGGTGATCCGTTACGAAACATTTTTCAGTGCGCTGCAACATCTCTCCTTCGCTATGAGCGGCATGCCTTATATGGGCGTGGGCCGTAACCTGGCTTATAAAAGAGAGCTGTTCTTCCGGCATAAAGGATTCACCAGCCACCAGCATCTGGCCAGCGGTGATGACGATCTGTTTGTCAATTCTGCCGCTACCCGCAAAAATGTGGGCGTGGTCATTGATAAACAGGCTTTTACCTATTCGGAGCCGAAACTGAGCTGGAAAAGCTGGTTCAGGCAAAAAACAAGGCATATGTCTACCGGCAAACACTACCGCTTTGGGCATAAGTTTGTGCTGGGCCTGTTTTCCCTGACCCACTTCCTGTTTTATCCGGCGCTTATTTTCGCGCTGTTTTTCCCACCGCCGGTCCTGTGGTATGTGCTGGGTATCTTTGCCGCCAAAGTGCTGGTGCAGTCTGTCATCACCTACTCCGCCATGCGCAGGCTTGATGAGAGTGATCTTTTCAAGTTCAGCTGGCTGATGGACATCTTCATGGTGTTATATTATATCATATTTACACCTGCGCTGATGTTTCGCTCTAAGAACAAATGGTAGACCCGTTCATTTGATTATTTTGTCATTTAGATATTTTGTCATTTAGATATTTAGAAGGGGACGAAGATCCGAGCGGATTTTCGTCCCCTTTTTAAATAATCGAATAATCAAATGATTAAATAACCAAATGGTTTTACTTTTGCGCCATGGAGATTATTTTAAAGTATTTCAGCGATTTTACGCCTGCTCAGTTACAACAGTTGGAAGCCCTGAAAGGATTGTATGAGGAATGGAACGGGAAGATCAATGTGATTTCCCGGAAAGATATTGACTCCCTGTATGAGCGGCATGTGCTGCATTCCCTGAGCATAGCGGCCATCGCAGATTTCCAGCCGGGCACCCAGATACTGGACCTGGGCACCGGGGGCGGTTTCCCCGGCATTCCGCTGGCCATCTTTTTCCCGGAAGTACAGTTTCACCTGGTAGACTCCATCGGCAAAAAAATCAAGGTGGTACAGGGCGTTGCAGAAGCCCTTGGCCTGAAAAACGTGACCAGCGCGCATAGCCGTGTAGAAGAAATTAAAAACCGTAAATTCGATATCGTTGTATCCAGGGCCGTAGCCCCGCTGGCCGACCTGTGGCGGTGGAGCAAGCCCCTGCTGAAAAAATCGGCCGTGCCCGGCAAACAGTTTGAAAAAGGACTGATATGCCTGAAAGGCGGCGATCTGGCAGCAGAAATCTCCGAAAGCGGCGTAAAACCGCGGTTAATAGACCTCTATGACGTTTTTCCGGAAGAAAGCTTTAAGGAAAAATACATTGTGATGGTGAAGAGTTGAGGAATAACCGCCATGGATACCGGTTTTGTTGCCCCTGATATTTTTTTTTCGAAAAATAAAATATCGTTTTTACTGTTTCGTCTTCCTTATTACGATGAAACAGTTGCTCCTCACAAACAGCATAATGGCCCAAGAGCAAAACGACCGCATACAGGCTACGGTGAAGCAGGAACGCAAGCGTTTACTGCACTTCATCCGGCAGCGTGTTAGCAACGCGTCGGATGCGGAGGACATATTGCAGGACGTACTGTACCAATTTACCGAATACCTGCGCCTTGGCAGCCAGATTGATTCCATTACGGGCTGGCTCTTCGCTGTGACGCGCAACCGTATCACCGATTGGTTCCGCAAGAAAAAAGAAACACCTTTCACCGACTTTACGCGCGAAATAGAAGGGGAAGAAGTTCTTTTCCTGCCGGAAATCCTTGCTGACGAGAACTTACAAGCCGATTCCCCGCTGACACGGAAGATCATATCAGAAGCTATTACACAGGCGATCGATGAACTGCCTGCCGAACAAAAACAGGTCTTCCTGCAACATGAACTGGAAGGCAAATCCTTTAAAGAAATGAGTGAAGAAACAGGCGTCGGCGTGAATACGCTGCTGTCAAGGAAACGCTATGCAGTACTGTATCTGCGGGAACGGCTGTCGGAACTTTATCAGGAACTATTTAATAACTAAACAAATTATTCAAGATATGCGACCCATCAAAAAAATAGGGCTGGTACTGGCAGGCATCGCCTTTTTTGCCCTCGTCATCCTGCTGACACAAGTATTATGGAACAACCTGATACCAGAACTCTTCCACGGCCCCGTGATCTCCTACTGGCAAGCCCTCGGCCTGCTCGTATTAGGCAAACTGCTCTTTGGCTGGCATGGCCATAAGCCCGGTGGCGGCAGATGGGGCGGATGGCGCCAACGCAAAGAATGGAAAGAGAAACTGGCCAACATGACACCGGAACAACGGGAAAAAATAAGGCAACGTTTCCGCCACTACTGTGATCCCCGCCGGTTTGACTGGCGCGAGGAAGAATTCGATCAACAGAAAGATCGCGGTGAAAGAGAGGACAAACAAGTATAACCCAACTAAACCCGTTCCGCTATGATAGGCATCTTCAAAACCAATATCGGAAGTCAACACGACAAACAAGCCATGATACAGGCTATTACCTCCAGCTTCCAGGTAGCCAGCTGCCACGTGGACCTCGATGACTGCGACAGGGTGCTCAGAATTGGCGACCTTCAGGTGACTGAGAATATCATCATTGATTTCGTACAACGACAGGGATTTCTCTGTGAAATACTGGAATAATTGATTTTTCACAGGTAGAAATGATCAATTTATTGAGTTTAGCACCTGAAAAGTAAATATTACTATATTTTATATCTATCAATTTATTGGACAGGTCACAAAACCGGCGTAACTTCAGGAAGAATGCAAAGTGGCCCGGGTATCAGTTTGGAAGCGTCCGGTTTTGTGTTTTATGCACCCTCTAAATCATTTCCTATGTACCTGAACCAGCATGAGATCCATTCTCAGATCAATAGCAGCTTCGATAATTTTGTTGATTTCGTGCAGACATTGCCGGATCATCGTTTCACGGCTACGCCTTATGGTAAATGGTCTGCAGGACAACAACTCCAACATCTCATTAAATCGTCCAGGCCTGTAGCTACCGCTATGGGATATCCGAAAATATTGCTGCACTACTTTGGCACCAGCCGCCAGCCATCACGCTCCTATCCGGAACTGGTGGAAGATTATCGCCAGCTGCTGGCCCATGGCGGCAAATCCACCATCACCTACCTGCCCGGTATTGTTTACGGCGCACAGCGGCCCGTACTCATAGAAGCCTTCCTTAAACAAAAGGGCAGACTGCTGGAAAATCTTGGCAGATGGTCTGAAAATGAGCTTGATAAGTATCGCCTGCCCCACCCCCTGCTGGGCAAAATCACCATGCGGGAAATGTTGTACTTCACGGCCTATCATACAGAACACCATCTTGAACAGCTGAAATTCCATGAACTACAACGCCACAACTGGGAAAATCAATTACAACAACTCATCTTTTAATCGTTATATATCCAACTTATTTTTACGCCTGATCAGGACCGCGATGCTGTCCTGATTTTTTTTTGCCCGGATTTTGTAATTTGAGAGATGACCACCAAATGTCATACGCATAACCCCTTGCCAGTTTAGCAGTACAAACCGTACATCATTCTTGAAAAATCTATCATGACGAAAACAGCATTAGTATTAGGAGGAGGCGGTGCCCGTTGCGCCTTCGCCATAGGAGTGGTCAAATACATCCGACAGTATCATCCGGATATCCAGTTCGATATCGTTTGTGGTACCAGTACCGGCTCGCTGATTGCCCTGCTGACAGCCATCGGAGACAATGAACTGGCCGAAAAGATTTTTACCGCCAATGTTACACCCGACTTCCTTTCCACCAATCATGCTATTCAGCGACTGGCCAACAACCATCTTTCGCTGTATAACATTATTCCGTTACTGCACAAGATCAACGCCATCGTTACGGAAGACCGCTACCAGCAATTGATGGACGCTCCGCGTGAATTGTTCATTGCCACCAGAAGCCTTCAAACCGGAGGCAACATCTATTTCTCCAACCGGGAGTCCAACAGTGACGGCTACACGGTGAAAAAGCTCCCGGATATGAACACGCTGCGCGACGCTATGGTAGCCTCTTTTACGCAGCCAGCCTTTATGCCGCCCGTAGATATTACCGAGCCCGATCAACCACTTCAACAACTCACTGATGGCGGCGGCCCACTGTATGCTCCGGTAAAACTCGCCATAGACAGGGGTGCAACAGACATTTACCTTGTATTGCATACGCCGGTAGCACAGGAAGAATATAATATTCAGTTTAAAAATCTGGTGGACGTACTGGAACGTACCATGGACTGGGCCACCATCAATATGTCTGAAAAGGATATCGCCGTACCGATGGTGTACAATCAGTCGCTTCGTTATCTGGAAGCGATACAACGCCAGCTGCAGGCTGCAGGCGTACCACCGGACACGATCCATCAATGCTTTGACCTGCCGGAGGCAGCGCCGTTCAAAGGGAAAAAAATATTAAACCTGCATGTGATAAGGCCGGATACCTCGCCGGCTGCAGGTATGGGCGGACTGGAATTTATCAACCGCGCTATTAAAAACATGATAGCCGACGGGGAAACGAAAGCCGCTGAGGTAATTACGAATTACAAATTACGAATGACGAATGACGAATGGAGGGTTTCCTCATGAGAAGTTCATTTATTAACCTCTCCATGAAAAAACCCTCCATTCGTCATTCGTAATTTGTAATTTATATTGCTTTGTTATTACTTCTGTCAACATCTGCCAAACGCCGGCTGGGGTCAATTTCCAGCTCTTTTATGTCAGACAGCGGCAGGTCCAGTTCTACTTCGTAAGTAGGGTTGGTCCAGTACCAAACAGGATCGACTATACGTTTTACTGATGGTTGCTCATTGGGTTTTTCCCCAAACATGAGCGACAACGGAATATAGTGCATCACCTGATTGCCTTTTTTATCGGTCACCATAAAATCTATTGGCATGGGGAACAGACCAATACGGCGCAGGCGCACCACCGTTTTGCTACCCTTGCTATAGATGCTGTCAATACCATAATCGATATGTTTGGTGGAATTGATAAAGTACTGTTTGTACCAATCGAGCTGGATACCGCTCTGTTTCTCCATTACGCGGATAAAGTCATTGGCATTCGGATGTTTGAAACGCCATTCGTTGTAATAGCGTAACAGGCCGGCGTCGCGGTTGTCCTTACCGATCACATACCCCAGCTGCTCCAGGAATACAGCCCCTTTTGAATAGGCAGTAAGGCTGTAGCCATAGTTGGAATTAAAGTGGTCTGCATGGGTAGACGCCGGCTCTTCATAAGGGCTTTTCACCAGTGCGAAATAGCCATCGTAAGAGCCTTCATGCGGGTTTCTTCCCTTCAGGGAATCCACGGTATTATAGTAGGTAGCGTCTTCACCGAAAGTGGTGAAACCTTCGTCCATCCATGGATAGAGGCTTTCGTTGGTAGCCAGCATCCCCTGGTACCAGGTGTGCATCCATTCATGCAGTGCCAGATTATACAGTGCGGAGATGTTGCGGTTGCCCATGATCAGCGTAGCCATTGGGTATTCCATCCCGCCATCACCGCCTTGTATAAAGGAGTACTGCTGATAAGGATAGGCGCCGTAATGTGACTTGATATACTGGTAAGCTGTCGGAATCATTTTAGCCAGCTCGGGCCATGATTCGCGGGTGCTTTCATTTTCTATGTAAAAGAAATGCGCCGTAAAGCCATCTACCTTCTGTGTAATGTGTTTGTAGTCCGGATCTGCGGCCCATACGAAATCGTGTACGTTAGGCGCCACAAAATGCCAGGTCAGTGTATTACCAGCAGGACGGGTTACTTTAGTGCCCGGTGTTTCGTAGCCATAGCCGATCTGGTTAGGGTTCTGGAGGTAACCGGTGCCACCCAGCACATATTTTTTATCGATGGAGATTTTCACATCATAATCGCCCCATATGCCGTAGAATTCGCGGGCGATGTAGGGAGTAGGATGCCATCCTTCGTAGTCGTATTCGCACATTTTAGGATACCATTGGGCCATGGAGAAGTCCACGCCTTCTGCATTTTGGCGGCCACTTCTGCGGATCTGTACGGGTACCTGTGCTTCAAACTCCATATCGAACACAGCTTTTGAATGTGGCAGGATAGGCTTGTCCAGTGGTACTTCCAGAATTGTTTCCACTACCTTGAAGGCTTGTGTTTTACCATCTCTTTTCAGGGAGATGATTTTCTGGTAGCCTATTTCATCCGGTTTCAGTTTGGAGATGCGGTCCCGTACACGTGCATCCCAGTCCTGGCGGGGATTGCCGTTTTTATCTTTACCGAGCACGATTTTGCCCAGTTCACGGCTGCGCACGTCCATCATACTTCCTGGCTGGAAAGCGTTCCAGTACAGGTGATAGAAGACTTTCTTCAGTGTATCGGGAGAATTGTTGACATACTCCAGATGTTGTTTACCGGTCAGTTTGTTGGCAGGGGCGTCCATCGCCACATCCATTGTATACTTTACCCTTTGTTGCCAGCGGTCTGACTGTGCATTTAGTTGTAACCAGCTGCCCGTCATCATGGTAAGGGCCAGGCAGCTTCCTAATACCCCGTGCTTCATTCAGTGTTATTTTTATTCCGGGCTAAAATAAACAACATTTAGGTATTTGGCTATTTGATTATTGAGTTATTGGGCTGTTGGGTTATTGGGCTATTAATTTTGGAATTCCCTGATTTTGGGATTTTAGGGAAATATAAAAATGAGAAAATGAAAAAATGTGTTTAGTCAGCGCCCTGTACAACTACCACGATTTCGCCTTTTACCCCTTTTTCGAGGAAGTAGTCATGTACTTCCTGCAGGGTGCCACGTTTGTTTTCCTCGAACATTTTGGTGAGTTCGCGGCTAACGCAGCAGGGGCGGTCGGGACCGAGGTATTGTATCAGATCGGCCAGTGTTTTCACCAGTCGCATGGGTGACTCGTAAAAAACGAAGGTGCGTTCTTCGGTGGCCAGCTGGGTGAACAGTGTATGGCGGCCTTTTTTGAGCGGCAGGAAGCCTTCAAAAGTAAAGCGGTTCATGGGTATGCCGCTGTTGACCAGTGCAGGAACGAATGCGGTAGCGCCGGGCAGGCATTCTACCGGCACGCCGGCACGGATACATTCGCGGACCAGCAGGAATCCGGGGTCGGAAACACCGGGCGTGCCTGCATCTGTGAGCAGGGCCATGGTTTTGCCGGATTGCAGCTGTTGCAGCAGGTGCTGCACAATTTTGTGTTCGTTATGTTGATGGTAGGGAGTTACCGGTTTGTTGATCTGGTAATGTTTGAGGAGCACGCCGGAGGTACGGGTATCCTCGGCCAGCACCAATTCCGCCTCTTCCAGTACTTTGACAGCCCGGTAGGTAATATCGGCGAGATTACCGATTGGAGATGGAATGAGGTATAATTTCATGTTAATTACGAATTACGAATGACGAATGACGAATTGGGGACTACCGTTTTGTTTCAGGTCATTCGTCATTCGCAATTCGTAATTATTTTTATTGTATCTGTACTTCGAAGTATTCCATTACCTGGTTGGCCAACAGCTTCTGGCAGGCACTTTCAGCGATCTGCTGTGCTTCTTCCTTGCTGGCGGCTTCAATTTGCAGGGTAATGTGTTTGCCAATCCGTACATCTTGCACCTGGCCCATGCCAAGGTTTTTGAGACCACTCATCACCGCTTTACCTTGCGGGTCCAATAATTCTTTCAGTGGCATCACATTGATATGTGCAGTAAAAGTCATTGTGCTAAAATTTGGCGCAAACCTACTAAAAAAAATTACGAATTACGAATTACGAATTATGAATGCAGGGATCCTGTCATTGAAAGGTTACTGAATAACCGCTCCAACAGCGAACTCTCCATTCGTAATGCGTAATTTGTAATTCGTGATTCGTAATGCTATGCGGGTGTTACTTTGGGCGGTACTGCCAGCGAGAGCAACACATAACAGATGAATATAAACGGAACTGTTGCATAGTTCAGAAAAGGAATGCTGACAAGCACCAGTGCAATCAGCAATAGCCTTGTCCAGTTGGCTTTCAGGGATTTCTCCTTTATTTTCAGGCTGAGCATGGGAATTTCCGCCACCATCAGATAGCTGAGCGCTACGATGATACCATACAAGACCCAGATGTTCTGCAACCAGTGGGCCAGATTATAGGGATTATATAGTACGATCATGGGGAAAGAGGCCACCAGCAGGCCTACAGCCGGTGTTGGCACGCCAATGAAGTTTTCAGACTGACGGGTATCGAGATTAAACTTAGCCAGACGGTACGCCGCAAAACAGGGTACCAGCAAGGCCGGCGCGAGGTTCACCATGGATACGTCAAAAGTATCCGGCATTTGGTAGTAGGCGCTTCGCAGCAGCCGGTACAGCATCATGCCGGGCACTACCCCAAAAGTCACCACATCTGCCAGCGAATCCAGCTCCTTGCCCATGGGCGACTGTACTTTCAGCAAACGCGCCACCATACCGTCAAAGAAATCGAAGACCGCCGCCAGCACCACCAATGCGGAAGCCCAGTATACAGGCTCCGGATTAGTCACCGTATAATCATTGCCGTTAAACTCCACCCGGAACTCCGGCGCATGCAGCACACAAATAATGGCCAATGCACCGCAAAAAAGGTTACATAGGGTAATAATGTTAGGAAGTTGTCGCATTCAAATAGCTTTAATTCAATTACAAAGTACGAATTACGAGTTACGAATGGAGGGTCTGCTCACAGAAAGGTTACTTAATAACCGCTCTGCCAGCAAGCCCTCCATTCGTAATTCGTAATCCGTAATTCGTAATTTATTTCATCAGTGCTTCGATCTCCTCAGCAGTGATAGGAATATTCCTGAAAAGGTCCACATTGCCGCTGGCAGTAAGCCATATGTTGTTTTCAATGCGGATGCCCATTTTCTCTTCTTCGATGTAGATACCTGGTTCAACAGTCATCACCGCGCCTTCCGGTATAGGTTTGTACATAGACGGGCCCAGATCGTGCACGTCTACCCCCAGATGGTGAGAGATACCATGGTACAGGTATTTGCGGTATGCCGGCGCTTCAGGGTCCTGGTTTTTGATATCTGCTTCCGTCAGCAGGCCCAGTTTCACAAACTCTTTACCGGCTTCCTCTCCTACCATTTCGTGGTACTTAGCGATGGTGATACCGGGACGGAGAATGCTTTTAGCATAGTTATGCAGGTGCAGGCAGGCGTTATACACCTGACGCTGACGGTCCGTGAATTTGCCATTAACCGGCACCGTACGGGTAAGGTCAGCATTATAGCCACCGTATTCCGCGCCGAAATCCATGAGGATCAGTTCACCGTCTTTACACTCCTGGTTGTTGGACACGTAGTGCAGGGTACGGGCACGGTCGCCGGAAGCGATGATAGAACCGTAAGCCTCACCGGCAGAGCGGTTGCGCAGGAATTCATGCACAATTTCCGCGTGTATTTCATGTTCCCATACACCGGGCTTAATAAATTTCAGAATACGGCGGAACGCTTTTTCTGTAATGTCTACCGCTTCCTGCATCACTTTCACTTCTTCCGCTGTTTTCACCGCACGCAGCTCTTTGAAGATAACAGCCGCTCTGAGATAGTGGTGCAGCGGGTAGCGGAGCTTCATTTCCTGTACGTAGCGGTAATCTTTTACCGGTACCAGGCTGGCTTTGCGGTTATTTTCGTTGGAGTTCAGGTAGATATTGGTGGCATCGTTGATCCATTGCTGCAGCAGGGCATCGAGGCTGTCGAGCCATACTACCGTGCCGATACCGGAGATGGCAAAGGCTTCGTCTTTGCGCAGGCGGTGGCCGTCCCATTTTTCTTTCAGTTCGTTGGGGCGTACCAGTACCAGTACTTCGCGGTATTTCGGGTCCGGGTTGTCCGGGAACAACACCAGCATGGTATCTTCCTGATCAATACCGGTAAGCCAGTACAGATCGGAGTTTTGTTTGAACTTATGCAACGCATCACCGTTGGTCGGCAATTCATCATTGGAGTTGATAATAGCTATTGACTGTGGCTGCATTTTGGCCACAAAACGCGCGCGGTTTTTAACGAACAGCTGCGAGTCCAAGGGCAGATTCTTCATATCGTCTATATTTCAAATGAGGCTCCAAACCTAGGCCAAAATTTTGTGATTTCATGAATCCGCTGTGTGATAAATTTAAATTCAGGTAAACTGGTTAAAAAGCGGAGAGAGCTGGTTAAATACTGATACTCTCTTGCAAATACTTAATGTTATATTCACACATCTACCTTTTGAAATACTGCAAGGAAACGCAGCCAAATTAAAAATCTATCAACAATAACCCCAAGTACCACTCACTTTTTCTAAATTTTAGTGGTGTAACACCGATAAAATTTGACGATATCAAAAAATGCCTAGTTTTGCTGTTACACCAAAACAATCTTGCTTTTTATGCAAATGAGTAGCGTAAGGAACCCTGTTGCTGACTTACGGGAACTGGGCATAGAGAATGTGTCGAATGTATACTACCAACTGTCTCCAGAAAAACTGGTTGAACAGACGTTAGCCAGAAAACAAGGCGTACTGGCCGACACAGGAGCGCTGGCCGTTAATACCGGCCAATTTACCGGCAGATCACCCAAAGACAAATTTATTGTAAAAGACGAGCTCACCGCTGACACTGTTAACTGGAACGATTTTAACATTCCCGTTTCCGCGGACGTGTTTGACCGTCTGTATCAGAAAATCACTGCCTATTTTACCGGCAAAGATGTATGGGTACGTGACTGCTACGCCTGCGCAGATCAAGACTATCGGGTTAACATCAAGGTGGTCACTGAACTGCCCTGGTCCAGCCTGTTTGCCTATAACATGTTCCTGCGTCCCACAGAAGAAGAACTGGATTACATGCATACCGACTGGACAGTGATCCAGGCGCCTGGTTTCCTCGCCGACCCTGCCATTGACGGCACCCGTCAGGGCAACTTCAGCATGGTAAGCTTCTCCCGTAAAACCATCATCATCGGTGGCAGCGCCTATACCGGCGAAATCAAAAAAGGTATTTTCACGATCCTCAACTACGTGCTGCCACATGATAAGCAGGTATTGAGCATGCACTGTTCTGCCAATCAGGGAGACGAAGGCGATACTGCCATTTTCTTCGGTTTGAGCGGTACCGGTAAAACGACCCTCAGTGCAGATCCTTCCCGTAAACTCATCGGCGACGACGAACATGGCTGGACACCCACCGGCGTGTTTAACTTTGAAGGCGGTTGTTATGCCAAATGTATCGACCTGTCTGAAGAAAAAGAGCCGCAGATATTCCGTGCAGTACGCCCCGGCGCCCTGCTGGAGAATATTCAGTTCTTCCCCGGCACCAACACTGTTAACTACACTGATTGTACCATTACGGAAAACACCCGGGTATCTTACCCCCTGTCTTATATCGATAATGCGCTGGAACCTTCTATCGGAGGCATTCCTAAAAACATATTCTTCCTGACCTGTGATGCTTATGGCGTATTACCGCCTATTTCCAGGCTCACGCCCGGTCAGGCGATGTACCAGTTCATTTCCGGTTATACCGCCAAGGTAGCTGGTACGGAAGCAGGCATTACCGAGCCTAAGTCTACCTTCAGCGCCTGCTTTGGTGCACCTTTCATTCCGTTGCACCCGGCGCAGTACGCCCAGATGCTCGGTGAGAAAATGCGCCGTCACCAGGTGAACGTATGGCTGATCAATACCGGCTGGACCGGCGGTGCTTATGGCATCGGCAGCCGTATCAAACTGTCTTATACCCGTGCGATGATCTCTGCTGCCCTGAAAGGAGAGCTGGACAACGCCACCTTCCACCCTCATCCTGTATTCGGTGTGGCGATGCCTGATAGCTGCCCCGGCGTTCCGGCCGAAATCCTGGACCCGCGTAATACCTGGAATGACAAAGCAGCCTACGATGAAAAAGCGAAAGACCTGGCCGCCCAGTTCATCCGCAATTTCGAAAAATACGCTGCCGCTGCAGACGCTGAAATCCTCGCTGCTGCACCAAAAATCTGATGTTCTCTTATGTGATCAAAAATCTTTCCCTGCTACCCGCGGGTAGCAGGGAAGTATATATGCAAGTTTTGCCTTATAATTTCCACTATCGCGCATTCTGACGGGCGCAATGCCCGGGCAAAACAAGTGCCTCCCCTTGTTGCTTGTTTTGCCGGATGCCGCGCAATTAATTACGGATTACGAATTACGAATGAAGGGTTGTTTTATAGAGCGGTTATTAAGTAGCCTTTCTGTAAAACAACCCTTCATTCGTAATTCGTAATTCGTAATTGATTTCGTAGCTTTGCACATGCAAATTTTAGACGGTAAACTCGTTTCTGAGGCTATTAAAGCCCAATTAGCCGCTCAGGTGGCTGAATTAAAGGCTGCTGGTAAAAAAGTACCGCATCTCGCAGCTATACTGGTAGGCAACAATCCCGCCAGCGAAACTTACGTAGCTTCCAAGGTAAAGTCATGTGCAGAATGTGGTTACAACTCCACCCTGCTTCGTTTTGACGAGCAGATTTCCGAAAAACACCTGCTGGACCAGATCATTTTGCTCAATGAAAACGCAGATGTGGACGGCATCCTGGTACAACTGCCTTTGCCCAAACACATCAACGAAGAACTGGTGATCAATACCATCGATCCCAGCAAAGACGTAGACGGCTTCCATCCCATGAACGTGGGTAAAATGGTCAGCGGTTTACCAGCCTTTATTCCTGCCACACCTTATGGCATCATGCTGATGCTGGAACACTATAATATTCCTACTGCCGGCAAACATGCTGTAGTGATAGGCCGCAGCCACATCGTGGGCACCCCTATCAGCCTCCTGCTGAGCCGTAATACCAACCCGGGCAACTGCACCGTGACGCTCACCCACTCCCGCACACAAAATCTGGCTGAAATATGCCGCCAGGCCGATATCATCATCGCTGCCATCGGCAAACCGGACTTTGTGACTGCAGATATGGTGAAAGAAGGCGCTGTCGTAGTGGACGTAGGTATCAATCGTGTGGCTGACGCCTCCAAAAAGAGCGGTTTCCGCCTTAAAGGAGACGTTAAATTTGATGAAGTAGCGCCTAAATGCAGCTTCATCACGCCAGTACCGGGCGGCGTAGGTCCTATGACCATCGCAGCGCTGCTGAAAAATACCTATCACGCCAATATCGGCCTGAAAGGAAGTATGAACTAAAAGTTGCGGTAAATACCGAACTTTGTGCCGTAAATCATGTCAGTTATTACAACAAATACCAAGACCAGCACCCTGCCGGTGATGGAGAGTTTCTACACCCTTCAGGGTGAAGGCTACTATCAGGGCAAGGCAGCCTATTTTATCAGGCTGGGTGGTTGTGACGTAGGTTGCCATTGGTGCGACGTAAAAGAGAGCTGGGATGCCTTAAAACACCCACAACGCGAGATCACGGATATCGTGGAAGAGGCTGCTGCCCAACCGGGCCGCCTCGCGGTTATCACCGGCGGCGAACCGTTGATGCACAACCTGGACGCGCTCACCAAAGCCCTGCATAAAAAAGGATTCCGTACCCATATGGAAACATCCGGCTCCTCACCGCTAAGCGGCAGCTGGGACTGGATTACCCTGTCACCCAAAAAATTCAAAGCGCCGTTGCCGGAAGTTTGTAAAGTGGCCAGCGAACTGAAAGTGGTCATCTTCAACAAATCCGACTTCGCCTGGGCAGAAAAATATGCCGCACTGGTCAGCAAACAATGTAAGCTGTACCTCGCGCCGGAATGGGACCGCAGCGCAGAAATGACGCCGCTGATCATCGACTACATCAAAGAACACCCCGAATGGGGCCTGTCTTTACAGGTACATAAATATATCAATGTACCGTAACAGGATAAGATAAGATAAAACGAAGAGGCCACTGCAATGAAAGCAGTGGCTTCTTCGTTTTATCTTTTATCTTCGTCACACAACCCAGATACACTTATGAAACGTGCGCTGTTATTATCCGCCTGTTTATGGTGCTGCTGCCTGCAAACGCAGGCCCAGACTGTCACCTATGAAACAGCCCCTAAGAAAGCCAAAGCCTTTTTTGATGAGGCAGTAGACGCTGTCCGCATGTATAAAAGCAAAGAAGCCATCAGCCTGCTGCAGAACGCTATCAAAGCGGCGCCCGGCTTTACCGATGCCTATGGTCAGATGGGCCTCTGCTACATCGATCTGAAAGACTATTCCGCCGCCAAAGAAAGTTTCACAAAATTAAAACAACTCGATAGCAGCGGCCTCAAACCGGTCATGGTAGCCTATTCCCGCTCTCTCGCCGGCACCGGCGACTTTCAAAGCGCATTGAATGCTATCCGTCAATATCTTGCCACCAGCAAAACATTGAATAAAAACGCAGAAAGACTCAGAGATAATTATGAGTTTGCAGTCACCCAACATCAACAGGTCCCTTTCCATCCTGAAAATCTGGGAGATCATATCAACAGTCAGGACCCGGAGTACTTTCCGTCACTCACCATCGATGCACAAACGCTGATCTATACACGCCGCGTTAATGGCCGCAATGAGGACTTCTTCATCTCTCACCGCGACAGCAGCGGCTGGCAGCCCGCACAGAATATGGGAGAACCGGTAAACACCTCCTTCAACGAAGGCGCCCAGAACATCTCCCAGGATGGTACCTTACTTGTGTTCACCGGCTGTGAATTCCCTGAAGGCAAAGGCAGCTGCGACATCTACTATTCCGAGAAAACACCCAACGGCTGGACACCACCGCAGAACATCGGGGCACCGATCAATACACGTGACTGGGAATCTCAGCCCTGCCTCTCTGCCGACAAACAAACGTTGTATTTCGCCCGCGAAACATCTGATGCAGGTGCCGACATCTTTATGAGCCGTCGGCTTGAAAATGGCCGCTGGAGCGTTCCGGAGCGACTTGGACCTAATATTAACACCCGCGGCAGAGAAACCACTCCCTTTATCCACGCTGATGGACAAACGCTGTACTTCGCTTCCAACGGGCATCCCGGCTATGGAGGCCTCGATATCTTCTACTCCCGCCGCCAGCCCGATGGCAGCTGGGGCCCCGCCACCAATCTGGGTTATCCTATTAATACCATCGATGAAGACGCATCACTGGTAGTAGAAGCCAATGGTAAAACGGCCTATTTTGCCTCCGACCGCTCAGACACCCGCGGCGCACTCGACATCTACCGCTTTGAATTGTATCCCGAAGCCCGTCCCCTGCAAACCCTCTATGTAAAAGGTTTTGTATACGACACCACTACACATCAAAGGCTTACCGCCAATATCGACGTGATAGACCTGCAAGGCGGGTACCCGATTGCGGCAGTTAAAACAAACGATAACGGCGATTTCCTGGCACCGTTGCCGGTAGGGAAAGACTATGCTTTCCACGTGAATAAAAAGGGATATTTGTTCTATTCCGATAACTTCTCCCTGAAAGATCATCACCCCGGCGTACCGTTTGAGAAAAACATTCCGTTGCAGCCACTGGCCGTCAACGCCAGCATTATCCTGCATAACATCTTCTTCCAGAGCAACCAGTACAGCCTCGAACCGGCGTCGGTGACCGAACTGGACAAACTCGTGAAACTGATGCAGGACAACCCCGTGATTAAAATCGAGATCACCGGCCACACCGACAATGTGGGGGCTGATAAAGACAACATGGTACTGTCAACCAATCGGGCCAAGGCAGTTGTAAAATACCTGACAGACAAAGGTATTGCCGCGAACCGCCTTACCTTCAAAGGCTATGGGGAAACGCAGCCGATTGCCACCAATGATACCGAGGAAGGACGCGCCGCGAACAGGAGAACGGTATTCCGTATTGTGAGCGTGGAATAGTTTCACGCAAAGACGCAAAGCAGCAAAGACGCTAAGAAATATTTTTAAGAATTGTAAGAAAGCAAAGGAGCGGAGATCACATTTGGTGTCCGCTCCTTTGCTTTCTTTGTTTTCTTTTATTGTCTTAGCGCCTTTGCTGCTTTGCGTCTTTGCGTGAAAAAAAACTAGTAGTTAAGCAACCGCGTTTTCATCACACTGTCTTTTTGTGATGGCGTGAGTTTATACTGATAGTTGTACAACGCCCCTTCCCAGTCGCCATACATAGGATTAGGCAGTACGATGAACCGGCTACCGAAGCTGGCAGCGGATTGTAGCGCGGCAGCATTCCTTTCTGCAACCGGTTTTTTATCGAAAGCAGCGGCGAAGTCGCTGAGGTTATCACCGAAGAGCAGTACAATTTCATACTGCTGCAATACCTGTTGGCGGCGGGGTTCTTTACCGGAGCCGGCTGTTTTCAGCAGCAGGTGCTGATCGTCCGCGTCGGGGAAGCCGTAGCGTTGCAGGTTTTTCAGTGTAGCCGCCCTTTCTGTTTCCAATCTGTTGGTAATGTAAAAAACCTTCACCCCTTTGGAGGCAGCATATTTAAAGAAAGCAGGCGCGCCGGGTACTGTGTCAGCGATGGCCCTGGCGGTCCATTCCACCCAGCTTTTCTCGTCATAACTTTTGCCGTTGAATGCCTGATGTACAGTGTACGGGCTGTTATCGAGTACTGTTTCATCGATGTCTGTTACCACAGCGAGTGGCAGATGATGGGGTTGTGTCAGGTATTGATCGAGCCGCAAAGCCGCCAGTTGATAGGCTTGCAGGCAGAGGGCTTTGTATTCACCGGCCTGTTGCTGCCATAAAGCAGCCCATGCGGGGCCGTAGGGCGTGAGTTGTGTAGCCGGTGCAGCGGGTGTTTGCACAGCTACGGGCGTTGTTGTTTTACAGGCCAGCATTCCCAGCAGCAGTGCGCCTGTCCATAACCTTTTCATCATCATAAAAATTACTGTTGTTGACTGCAAAAATAATTGGTTCCCGCAACATGTGTGCTGATAGGAAAATCGTAATTTAAAAGGAAATTGTTTGTTATGTCCCAGGAGTTGCTATACCAGATAGCCTTAACCCGTATTCCTTTAATTGGTGATGTGATTGTCCGTAAGCTGCTGGAAACATTTGGCAGTGCCGGTGATATTTTCCGTGCGCGGCGGCGCGAACTGGAATGCATAGAAACCGTAGGCAGCGTCAGGGCCAATGCCATTCGTAGTTTCCGTGATTTCAGCGCAGCGGAGAAAGAGATACTTTTTATAGAGAAGTATGGTATCCGGGCATTGTTCTGTACGGACCCGGAGTATCCACAGCGGCTGCATCATTGTTACGACAGTCCTTCGCTGTTATATTTTAAAGGTGCTGCTTCGCTGAATACAACGCGGATGGTGAGTGTGGTAGGCACCAGGAAGCCATCATCGTATGGCCGGCGTATTTGCCGGCAGCTCACGGAAGAGCTGGCTGCCGCGCAGGTAACAGTAGTGAGCGGACTGGCATATGGCATTGACATATTGGCCCACGAAACGGCTTTGCAGGCAGGTACGCCCACTATTGGCGTGCTGGCGCATGGGCTGGACCGTATTTACCCGGCGGCGCATAAAGGCACCGCTGTAGCCATGATGGCACAGGGCGGGCTGTTGACCGATTTTATGAGCGGGCATCTGCCCGACAGGCAGAACTTCCCTAAGCGCAACCGTATCGTAGCCGGTATCTGTGATGCTACCATTGTCATAGAAAGCGGGTTGCAGGGCGGATCCCTCATTACGGCAGACCTGGCAGGTGGTTATCACCGGGACGTGTTCTGTGTTCCGGGAAGAGCAGATGATCCGCAGGCAGCAGGCTGTAATCATCTGATTAAAAACAATAAAGCGATGTTGATCACTGGCGCAGCAGATGTTTTACAGATGATGGGATGGGAAGAACCGTCAAAGCCGCCGGTCGTCCAGCGGGAATTGTTTTTACAATTGTCAGACAATGAACAGCAGCTGATGCAATTATTCCGGGAGAAGTCGCCACGGCACGTGGAAGAGTTGTATCTGTTGACCGGCCTCACGGGTAGTCAGGTGGCGGAGGCGTTGTTCAGGCTTGAAATGCAAAGTGTACTCAAAAGCTTACCCGGACAGCGTTACGAGCTAATAGTATAGATACACGACCAATGTTAATAACGTAATATTAACAGTCCATCAGGGGTGTGTTGGTGGTGAATATTTTATTTATTGGCAAAATAGAGCTACATTTGCGTGCAATTATTTTTTAACTGATTAATAATTGCATCATGCCTGCGGGAAAATCTAAACCCAAATTTGTAGCTGACGGCCTTACCTTTGACGACGTGCTCCTCGTGCCGGCCTACAGCGAAGTTCTGCCTAAAGAAGTAAACATCTCTACGCAACTCACCAAGAACATACGTCTGAACATTCCGATGGTATCAGCGGCTATGGACACTGTGACAGAAGCCAATCTGGCTATCGCGCTGGCGAGAGAAGGGGGTATAGGTATTCTCCACAAAAACATGAGCATCGAAAGACAAGCGGAGATGGTAAGAAGGGTAAAACGTAGCGAAAGCGGTCTGATTATGGACCCCGTTACCCTGAAAGCCGATGCCACTATTGGCCAGGCGCTGAAGCTCATGAAAGAAAACGGCATTGGTGGTATTCCCATTATCGATGACAATAACAAACTGGTTGGTATTCTGACTAACAGGGACCTGCGTTTCGAAAGAAACAAAAAGCGCCTGGTATCAGAAGTAATGACCAGTGAAAAACTCATCACAGCACCAGAAGGCACCGATCTGAAAAAGGCGGAAAAAATCCTTCAGCAATATAAAATTGAAAAGCTGCCGGTTGTTAACAAACAAGGTAAACTGGTTGGCCTGATCACTTATCGCGACATTCTGCAGCTGACCAGCTATCCCAATGCCGTAAAAGATGAATTTGGCCGTTTGCTGGTAGGTGCTGCACTGGGCATTACCCCCGATGTACTGGACCGCGCCCAGGCTCTCATCAACGTAGGTGTTGACGTAGTTTGTCTGGACAGCTCCCATGGTCACTCTATCGCGGTGATCAACACACTCAAAAAATTAAAGAAAGCTTTCCCGAAACTGCAGGTGATTGCCGGTAACGTAGCTACCGCAGAAGGTGCGCTGGCACTGGCACAGGCAGGCGCTGACGCTGTGAAGGTAGGTGTGGGACCAGGCTCTATCTGTACCACCCGTATCGTAACCGGCGCTGGTTTCCCTCAATTGTCCGCTATTCTGGAAGCATCTGAAGCACTGAAGAAACTGGGTATTCCGGTAATCGCCGATGGCGGTATCCGTTATACCGGTGATATGGTAAAAGCAATCGCCGCCGGCGCTTCCTGTATCATGGCCGGTTCCATCTTCGCCGGTGTGGAAGAAAGCCCCGGAGAAACTATCATCTACGAAGGCCGTAAATTCAAGTCCTACCGCGGCATGGGCTCTATCGAAGCCATGCAGGAAGGTAGTAAAGACCGCTACTTCCAGGATGAAGATGATATCAAGAAACTGGTTCCGGAAGGCATCGTAGGTCGTGTACCTTACAAAGGTTACCTGTCTGAAGTCATCCAGCAATTCGTTGGCGGTCTGCGTGCAGGTATGGGCCTCACTGGTTCTAAAGACGTGAAAGCCCTGCAGGGTGCTCAGTTTGTAAAAATCACCGCTGCTACCGTGAAAGAAAACCACCCTCACGATGTGGTGATCACTAAAGAAGCACCGAACTACAGCCGATAATCAATTACGAATTACGAATTAGTAAGCGGAGATTAATAAGAATTTAAAAAAGCGAAGACCTGAGCGATATTATATGCTCAGGTCTTCGCTTTTAAATTCGTAATTAGTAATTCGTAATTATTTCGCGTCCCACCATACACGGTCAGCGGTAGTCACCTTCTGATCCGGTTGAGGATTGGCCAGAATCTCATTGGAAGGATAAGGCCATCTTCTTGGAATGTAGTTCACGAAAGGATTTTCCGGCAGTGACAACTGCGGATAACCCGTACGTCTCCAGTCGTTGTAGGTTTCGATAGAGAGGAAGCCTGCCACATATTTTTCATAGATGATCTGCTGTATAGCATTGGCATCTGTGAGCGCAGGGCGGCTGTTGATATAAGTCTGCGCATCAGCAGCACCTACCTTCAGCATATCCATGGAAGCTTTGATAGCAGCCTGGTATACCGGTGTGGCGGCAGCGGCGCCTGATTTCAGGAAAGTAGCCTCAGCCTTGATGAACATCGCTTCTGCGTAGGTAGCGAGGTACAGCGGCGCATCAGCTGATGCGTAGAAGCTGTTCACCTGTGACAGCACGGTTGGATCGGGAACAGTTGTAGCACCAGGGGTACGACCGGTATAACCGCCATCTACGTCTGTGGTAGCGATGATGGGCAGGCGAGGGTCGCTATTGCTTTTCAGAAAATCAATGAAGGTTTTGTTCATTACCACACCGCCGGCGCCTGGTTCTGTGTTTTTAAACCAGGGGCTTTCTGCCTGTGCAGCGCCGGTATAAGTTACGGTGGCGTTGTCACTGTTGTCAGCGAAAGCATTGGCCAGCGCGGCAAGGGCGAGATCTGCCTGTGCAGCAGCGGTATGACCGGGCGCTTTGGTCAGGCGCAGGTAAAAACGGGCTTTCAGCATGTAAGCCAGTTTTTTCCATTTGGTCATATTACCCTGATAGATGTAGTCATCTGAACCGGGCGCAATAGCGCTTTTCGGCTGGCTGGCAAAGTAGATGGCACTGTCAAGTGTTGCCTGCAGCTGCTGATAGATAGATTCCTGACTGTCATATTTCGGGCGGGAAATAGCCGGCAGCTTCATCGCATCGGTGTAAGGCACATTGCCCCACACGTCTGTGGCAATAGCCAGGTTGAAGGCAAACAGCGTTTTACCTATCGCCATGTATTCATTATGACCGGCAGCCCTGGCCTGGTCCATCATCAACCGGAGGTTGTTGAGGATGTTGGGATAGATGTAGAAAGTCCAGGTGTTGTCCACATCTACCGGGAAAATACGGTAGGTTTCCTGACCGGGTGACGGCTGGTTTTGAGACAACTGCTGCATCCAATAAGCGCCATTCACGCCATTGAAGCCGCCCACTACCTGTGTGGACACCGTCACTTCTACTGGCGGAAGAATCAGTTTTTCCGATACTTCCATCGGGTTATTAGGATCCTGGTTCACATCCAGGAACTTTTTACAGCCGCTACCCAACAGCACGGTGCTTAAAAATATGGTGGCTATATGTAATCTTCTCATGATTGTTATGCTTTTAAATACTACTAAAAGGTTGCTTTTAAACCAATGATCACGGTACGGTTAGAAGGCGCCATGAAGTTGGCAAAACCTTGTCCGTTGCCGCTTCCGTTGAGGCTCACTTCAGGATCTGAACCGGTATAGTTTTTATGCAGGATAAAGTTGGTACCGGTAACGTTCACTGCCAGTGTTTTAAAAGGTGTTCCTTTCAGGATACTGCCAAAGTTGTAACCCAGTGATACCTGTCTTAATTTCAGGAAAGAACCGTCTTCGATGGAGCTTTCATCCGCAGCGGAATAGATATTGGTATAATAGGCCTGTGTATAAGGTACTGACAGGGTATTCTGTTTACCAGTACTTTCTATCACACCCGGGAATACCACATTGGAACCACGGTTTTCAGTAACCTTAGGTGTTCCGTAGAACAGCAGGTAGTGGTTGTCCAGGTTGAGGATGTCGCCGCCATGCTTGTGGTCCAGTACAAAGGAGAAAGTCAGCGCTTTCCAGGTGAGGGTACTGGTAATACCACCCAGCCATTTAGGTGTTACGTGACCGATAGCAGCAATATCATCAGCCACCTGCGGATATCCATCGTCGCTCAGCAGCATCTGGCCGGCATCGTTACGTTTGAAGTGTGTACCCATGATCACACCATAAGCCTGGTTTTCAAATGCATAGATACCGGGCGTGGTGAAACCTGCGAGGAAGATGCTGTTCAGACCAGGAGCCAGTCTGGTAACCTTGTTATCAATTTTGGTGTAGTTAACACCGATATCCCATGTCAGGTTTTTGGTTTTCACCGGTGTTATATTCAGTACTACTTCCACGCCTTTGTTACGCATATCGCCGGAGTTCATGCTGGCAGCAGGATAACCGGTAGCGCCGGAAATCGGCGTGCTGGTAGTCAACAGGTCGGAGCTTTTTCTGTCGAAGTAGCTTACTTCCAGTCCGGCTCTGTTTTGGAAGAATTTGGTTTCGAGACCTACTTCAAATTCTTTTACGCTTTCGTTTTTAAGCGGGTAAGCATAAGTGGTGCTTTGCAGATAACCGTTCTGGCCCTGGAATGGGAAGTTGACATTGCCTACAGAAGCTTTGATATAAGGAGTGGTCAGGCTGTAAGGACCTACGTTGTCGTTACCTACGGCAGAATAGGACACTCTCAGTTTACCAAAGTTCAGGACTTTATTATCAGACATGCCCAGTGCTTCGGTGAAGATAAAGCCACCGCTCACAGAACCGTAAGGATAGAATTGTTTGTCTTTAGACAATACGGAAGTACCGTCATAACGGCCTGTCACGGCCAATGTCAGCATTTTTCTCCATTCTACGTTTGCCTGTGCATAGAAACCTACTTTTCTGGATTTATACAGATAATAGTTGGAGGTCACATTGCTGGTGTTGGCAACAGTATACAGACCAGGAACAGACAGGCCCACGCCTTCTACATAGTTGTTGTTATTGTAGTTGGAGAGGATGTTGTTACCCAGGATCACATCTGTGGTCCAGTCTGTGCCGAAGGTTTTATGAGCCTGAACAATCAGGTCATGGTTGAACTGCTGGTATTGGATATCGCGTTTGTATAATCTTCCGTCAACAGATTTGGAACCGATGATACCAACGTTTTCATGATAGTCGGTATTGTTAACATACATATCGGCGCCGAATCTTTCGGTGATGGTTAACCAGGAGAGCGGAGAGTAAGACAGGTTGATCACCGGGATGATGCGGTTTACTTTATCTGTCAGACCGGTATTGTCTACGAGCCAGTAAGGGTTGTTACGGGCAGCGCGGTATACCTGTTGAGAACCGTCGGCTTTAGTGGTAGGGAACGGATTCCAGGAGATGGGTGCAGCATACACTGTCCACAGTGGATTGGCGAGGCCGTTACCTTCCAGCAGACGATCGTTATCAGAGTGAATGTAGTTGAACTGGGTGGTGAGGCGCAGGTTTTTAGCCAGCTCTATACCATATTTTGCAAACAGTGCATGCCTTGAATAATCCGTGTTAGGCATGGTACCATCTGTTTTCACGAAAGAGTAAGACACCAGGTAGTTGGACTTATCGGTGTAACCGCTTACTGACACGTTGTTATCAGTAGTATGACCGGTACGGAAGAAGTCTTTGATGTTATCTCTTTTCTGAACAGGAACGCCCCCTACTTTCAGGGTATCGATGAGTGGTCCCCAGGAAGCGGAGCCCAGTTGACCGGCGTTACCGTTTACATATTTACCACCGGAGCCTTGTGCATATTTGTCCTGGAAGCTGGGCAGGATAGGATTCTCGAAAGAATAGCTGGAGCTTACGGATACCGTAGGTTTGCCGGCTTTAGCGCCCATGCCGTTTTTGGTGGTGATGATGATAGCGCCTTTAGCCGCTGCGGAGCCGTAGAGGGCAGTGGCCGCAGAGCCTTTCAGCACGTTAATGCTTTCGATGATGTTGGGATCGATATCAGCAGCACGGTTAGAAGTACCGCCACCGCTGAGGGCGCCGTCAGGGTTGCCCGCTTCGCCGTTATCCATGGGGATACCATCGATAACCACGAGGGCCTGGTTTTCACCGGTGAGGGAGCTGTTACCACGGATCACGATCCTGGCGGAGCTACCGGGCATGCCGCTGGAGTTAGTGATTTGCACGCCTGCCACTTTACCGGACAATGCGTTTACCAGGTTGTTTTGTTTCGCTTCCACGATGGAGGCGCCTTTTACTTCCTGCGTAGCATAGGTAAGGGTGCGTTTATCACGTTTGATGCCCAGTGCCGTTACCACTAGTTCATTCAGCGCCTGGTTGCTGCCTTTCAGGGTAACTACGAGCGGGTTGCCGCTGGCATCTGTTACCACTGTCTGATTGGAATATCCCACAAAAGAGAATACGAGGGAAGCTCCCGCGGGTGCTTCCAGCTTGAAGTTTCCGTCCGGTCCGGAAATGGTGCCTTTAGAGGTGCCTTTAATGAGTACGTTTACACCAGGCAAGGGAGAACCGTCCTTTGCGTCGGTTACTTTACCGGTAATGGTCCGTGTTTGTGCGTATGCATGCAGCATACAGATGGTCACGAACAACCAAAGGAATAACCCTTTCTTCATGAGCAATTTAGATTTTGAAAGATGATTTCTGATACCTGATAACAATGGCATAGCCATCTCTTAATTCGTATAGCCATGTAGGTTATACGTACTAAAAGGTTTTAGTAGACAATAAAATCCTGATCCGGGATGTAATGCCAGTTTTGTGTGACAGTGATGATCCGGGATAATGGTGTTAGTTAAGCACTTGGCTTAAGTGTTCAGATAATTGGTCGCTGTTTTAGATTTAGATGTTGTTTTTTTTTGATTTAGATGATGCAAAAACCTTTTAAGCACAATACATATTGCCTGTCCGGGAGGACCTGGCTCATATCGTTGCTTCACGAGTAAGGTAAAATAACTGCTGGAACTACCGACGCCCAGCCTGCGTCCTTCCTTCATTGACTTCTTAACAAGTGCCTTTGCTTCGGTTGACAGCTGCGTCCTGCAGCCTGATTTTTCATCGTTCCTTCTATGGCTCTCCAGTTGACTTCTTTATAGCGCGATCCGGACAACAACACATACTTTTTATGTAGTCGGTCCATTATATGTATGACTGGTCTAAATTATGAAAAAATTGTTAAACTTTTCAAGCGTAGACATATATGATTTTTAATGATTCGTATTATCTAGTTATCAAGAGCTTTTCTGCTTATTTATCTTGTGTATATAATAAATGTCCGTTTTAATATTGAATTAAATCATTAAAATCTACTTAAAATAGCGCGGCTCCTTTCCTTATCTTCGCCCCTGTTTTGATTTATATCCGATCATGAAATTATCCTCCTTCCTCTGCAGTATTTTCAGCGGCCTGTTACTATGGCTGGCCTGGCCCACCATGCCCTTTACCCCGCTGGTTTTCATCGGTTTCACTCCATTATTATACCTGACTGAAAAAGTACATCACAGGGGGAAATATTTCGGATGGATATTTTTCTCCTTTTTGATATGGAATGTGGCTACTACCTGGTGGGTAGGCAACACCACCGTACCTGCCAGCGGCGTCTTCGCCAACAGCTTTAATGCCCTGCTGATGAGCATTCCCTGGCTGGCCTACAAAAACAGCCGCCGGCGCCTTCCGGAAACAGTGTCCTACTTTGCCCTGATCGTATACTGGCTAACGTTTGAGCTGATACATCAGACGTGGGAACTGAGTTGGCCCTGGCTCGTGCTGGGCAACGCCTTCGCCATGCGGCCGGGATGGATACAGTGGTACCAGTTCACCGGCGCCAGCGGTGGCACCCTCTGGGTACTATTAACCAATATCATCCTTTACCAGACCTGGAAACGGGCACGGATATACGACCTCAGCTGGGGACAACTACTTCGCAAAGAAATCTGGAAACCGGCTGCCGTGATGCTGTTGCCCCTGCTCTGCTCCGCCTTCATCTACCCCACCCCGGACGATCCGGCACGGAAAATCAGTGTGGTAGTGGTGCAGCCCAACATCGACCCCTATGATGAAAAGTTTACGCCGAACTCGGTCATGCAGCAACTGGAAAAGTTCATCCGTCTTTCCGAGTCCAAAACAGACAGCACCACCCGATATATTGTATGGCCGGAAACGGCGTTGTTCCCCCAGGGCGCCTGGGAACATCAGCTGAACTATCAGCCGGAGATACAGGCCATCCGCCGCATGTTGCAGCGATATCCCAAAGCCAAAGTGATCACCGGCGCGGTGACCATGAAACAATACCGCGAGACAGACGAAATACCGGCCACCGCCCGCCGCATGGAAGACGGGACCGCCTGGGAGCCGTTTAACACTGCCCTGCAAATTGATACTTCACAAAATATTCAGGTATATCATAAATATGAACTGGTACCCGGCGTGGAACTGATCCCTTATGTACGGTACCTCTCTTTTATGCAGACACTGGCCCTGGATTTTGGCGGTATCACCGGCGGCTATGGCCGTACCCCTGGCGCTACTTTGTTGACCAATCCTGCCGACAGTATCAATATATTCCCCACCATTTGTTATGAGTCTGTTTTCAGTGACTATGTGGCCGCTGGTGTGAAACCCGGCGCCGACCTGCTGATGGTGATCACCAACGACGGCTGGTGGGGCCGTACCGAAGGGCATCGGCAACACCTGCAATATGCCCGGATACGCGCCATCGAAACCCGCAAATGGGTAGTCAGGAGCGCCAATACCGGCATCTCCGCCGTCGCCGACCCTGCCGGCAATCTGTATCACCTCCAACCCTACTGGGAAGAAGCCGTTTTTAAGGCAACTGTAACACCCAGGCGGGAGCAAACGTTCTATGTCAAAAATGGCGATCTTCTGTCCAAAGGAGCGGTAATATTTTGTATCTTGTTGCTGGTACATGCTTTTATTTCACGATTTATTCCCGGCTTAAGACATGCGGAAAACAACGGATAACGGAAACAGCCAATACGATGATCAGGGCACCGGCCCGGTAGTAGTACTCATTCACGGTTTTGCTGAAAATGCCACCCTATGGGACATCCAGCAGGCTTATCTCAAAGACCGCTTCCGCGTGATCACCCCGGACCTTCCGGGCGCCGGCAATGTACCCCTGACAACACCCCTGACCATGGAATCCATGGCAGATTACGTATATGCCATCCTGTTAGCCGAAAATATAGATAAAGCAACCATCATCGGTCACTCCATGGGCGGCTATGTAGCCCTGGCCCTGGCAGAGAAATACCCGCAGCTGGTGCAGGGACTCGGACTGTTCCATTCCACTGCCACCGCGGACACCGACGAAAAAAGAGATGCACGCCGGAAGTCTATCCGGATGATGCAACAATATGGGGCTGAAACCTTTGTCAGACAAACCCTGCCAAACATGTTCAGCCCGGCATTCAAAACCGCCCAGCCCGACCGTACAGACGCCTATGTACAAATGGGCATGCAGTGTTCCGAAGCAGCCATGATAGCCTATTATGAAGCTATGATGCAGCGCCCGGACCGCACCGGCGTACTAAAAAACACAACGATACCCGTGCTGTTCGTCATTGGGAAAGATGATGCAGCCGTACCGACAGACATCATATTGCCGCAGATTACTCTCCCCAAGGTAAGCAGCATTCATATTTTTGATGAAGTAGGACATATGGGAATGTGGGAAATATATGAAACTGCCAACGTGATCTTGCAGCAGTTTGTGGAGTTCTGTCAGCTTTGACAAAACTTTTATCACCACGACCAAAATCACCCTGTTTTGAAGAAAATTACTCTTCTCCTGATATGCTTTGTATGCACCCTCCCCGTGTATGCCAGCCATATTATCGGTGGCCAGATTTTCTATAAACTACTACGCTCCGAAAGCGGAATGAACACCTACCAGGTGACACTGAAACTATATCGCATCTGTGAAAATGGGGAGCGAATTGCAGAAATGCCTAAAACCGTTATCCTGGCTTCTTTCGATAAAAAAGATAACGGTTATGTTGCCCAGTACAGGATTGACCGCACCGCCTTCGAAGAAAAATCAGCTACCCAGATAGATCCCTGCATCGTCAACCCGCCCAGAGTGTGTTTTCAGGTGGGTACTTTTGAAACGACCATTACCCTGCCGAGTAACGTGGCCGGATACACGATCGCATTCCAGAGCTGCTGCCGCGATCCCTTTATGATGAATATCGTAGCAGAGCGTATTCCGGGGTCTAACGACCGCGGCACCGGCGCTACCTACTTCGCTGAAATCCCCGGTACCAACAGTGGCGCTATAGACCCTGTCAGCGGTGCGGTAAAAAATTCCAGTCCTGCCTTTAACAAGGAGGAAGCTATCCTCGTGTGTTCCGACAAAAAATTTGTATACGATTTCTCTGCATCCGATGTCGACGGCGACCAGCTGGAATATGAATTCTGTGACGCCTACAAAGGCGGCGAGCTGACAGACCAAAGCGGCATCCCTCCCATGGCCGTGAACCCGCCGTATAGTTTTGTACAATACACCGCTCCGTTTAGCGGACAATCTCCGCTCGGCCCTAAGGTGATCATCGACCGCAAAACCGGTATTATCTCCGGGACGGCACCAGCCGCCGGCAAATATGTGGTGACGGTTTGTGTCAATGAATACCGCAACGGAAAAAAAATAGGTACCCTGCGCAAGGACTTTCATATCACCGTCACCACCTGCGTGAAACAAGTGACCGCCGCCATGCCGGAAAAATATGCCGATTGCAGCAGCCTCACCATCACCTTTATCAACAACAGCACCCTCGGTAAACCTTACACCTGGGACTTCGGCGACGGTACGCCCCAGCTGACAGTCACCTCCCCCGATCCTCTTCCGCATACCTACGCCAAAGAAGGGACCTATTACGTAAAACTGTGGGTAGACAAAAACAGCAACTGTGGCGACAGTGCCCTGGCTACCGTGTACGCCTACCCTAAATTTGATCCCGATTTCAGGGTAGCCGGACTCTGTACCGAAAAACCATCCCTGTTTACGCCCGACGTAACGCGGGTGGACCGCGGTACGGTATCCTACTACAAATGGGACTTCGGTACCGGCAATGCAGATGATACCACCAACACTCCTGCCCCCCGGTTCCAGTACAAACAACCAGGCACCTATAACGTACAGCTGTTTGTGCGCTCCACCGTAGGCTGTGAAAAAAATATCGTCCATCCTTTTACTGTATATGACCGGCCACCGTTTAGCGCTACTGCAGATACACTGCTGTGTTTCCGGGACAGCCTGCAAATGTGGGCCGCCTCTGCTATGCCGGGCACTTACCAGTGGACGCCGAACAACTATAAGATACTGAACCCCAATACGCCCAATCCCGTCGTATTCCCCAGGATAGACACTGCCTACACCGTCACCTTCACCGACCAACAGGGATGCACCAACGAAAAAAGAGTGGGCGTGGATGTGAGGGACTCCCTGTTTATTCACACGATACCCGGCGACAGTGCTGTTTGTACCGGAGATGAAGTCCATCTCTCTGTACAGACCGACGGCGCCTATGCCTATCAGTGGACCAACCTGGGCAACAACCAGGTAGTGAGCAACCTGATCGATGCCTTTGTTACGCCGGCCCCGCCGCGGCAGACCTACGAAGTGCTGGCCAGCCTTGGTAAATGTCATACAGCCGATACCGTTAGCCTAAAGGTGGTAGACCCGCCTAAGGCCGTTGCCTACCCGGATACGACCATTTGCTTTGGTATGCCCGTTCTCCTCCGGGCGGAAGGCGGCGCCTATTACCGATGGTCTCCTTCCTTTTATGTAAAAGACCCTACCCTTCCCATTACCTTTGCCAACCCTGTGGACACTACCCGCTTTACGGTAACCGTCACGGATACACTGGGATGTCCTAAAAAGGTGACCGCCAGCGTATTGGTACAGGTGGTACCGCAGGTCCATGCGTTTGCAGGCAACGATACCATCGTGATGCTCAACATACCTTTCCAATTGCTGGCCACCGGAGGTGTGCGCTACACCTGGACACCAGTCACCGGTTTGAACAATCCCAACATTCCCAATCCGGTGACGTTGATCAACCGGGATGTTACCTATACCGTTACCGCTTACAGCAAAGAAGGCTGCACCGGTGCAGACGACATCTTCGTACGTTTCATCGCAGGCCCTGAAATCTATATCCCTAACGCCTTTTCACCGAATGGCGATGGACTGAACGATGTATTCCGGCCGATACCGGTGGGCATGGTGCAGATGGACTTCTTCCGTGTATTTGATCGTTGGGGAAAACTGATGTACGACAATACCACCTATATGAAAGGGTGGGATGGCAGAGTCAATGGTCAACCGGCAGCTGTCGGCACCTATGTATGGGTGGTACAAGGCAGGGATATCAACCATAAAACCGTCCTTCGGAAAGGTACCGTCACACTCATCAGATAAATCTGCTGACAGGTAAGTCATTAGGTATTCCGATATTTAATTGCATATAATCAACTCACCTAAAATCCTCTGTGGTACAGGGAAATAATACTTTAGCTTATTGAACCGGGTCTGCTTTTTTTTTGTTAAATTCAGATAGGAGTAACCCCCAAACATGAAGAGCACCCTGTTACTGGTTCTTGGCTGCTGTTTGTTTCACCTCCACACAGCCGCCTACCACATCATTGGTGGCGAAATTTATTACAAGACGATGGGTATGAGTGGAGATAATTCCCGCTACCGTTATCTCATCACCCTTAAACTATACCGTGACGCAGATTTTACCTGCGGCGACCGGCAGGGTTGTATTGACCGGTTTGAAAATCCGGTGGTAGCCAATGTTTACTCCGCCAACGGCACCCGCGTCATGTCTTCTGTATATCTCTATATCAGTCATGTAGTACCACTGATCGATACCCTGAAAAACCCCTGTCTCGCTCCGCAGGCACAACACCTGGAAGTAGCCTTTTATACTGCCACCATAGAACTGGCGCCCGCACCCGGGGGATATTATGTGGCATCACAACGTTGCTGCCGGGGAGAAAAACTAACCAACATATATGATTCGGAGCATGAAGGCTCCACCTACTATACTGTGATACCCGGCACAGAATCCAGACCTAACAATAACAGCGCTTATTTCGACAAAGACTCCGCCATTGTGATTTGTAATAAGATGCCGTTTAAAATTAACTACGCTGCTTTTGATGAAGATGGCGACAGCCTGACCTATCATCTTTGCAATGCATTGACAGATGGCACTGTCAACAACGAAACCAATTCCACTACCCCTCCGCCTTATAATTCCACCGTGCGGTATATTCCGCCGTATTCCGGCTCCAATCCGATGGGCGGCAGTCCGGCCATCTCCATCGACAATCAGGGCATGATCACCTGCACGCCCGACAGGGCGGGCAAATTCGTGATCACGGTATGTGTGAACGAATTCGACAGGGTGACTAAAAAATTACTGGGTACCCATAGCAAAGATATCCTGCTCACGGTGTTTGACTGTACCACTAAAATTGTGGCCGGTTTCCCATCGGTGCTCAACAACTGTACAGAGTCGCCCGAGCTGCAGGTGGCATTTCCCAATTATAGTACAGCGGGATATACTTCCACCTACTACTGGAGCTTTGGCGATGGTACCGATACCACTACAGAGAACAAAACCATTTTCTTTCACCAGTATCCGGATACCGGTGTGTATAAAGTAAAACTGGTCGTGAATCCACACCTTTCGTGCCGCGACAGTATTACGGGCGTAGTCCGTAACTATCCCGGGTTGCGCGCCGGCTTCACCAGCGCTGGTGTCTGCAAAGGCGATCCTATCACCTTCTACGATACGTCCTCTTATCGTTATGGCAACATTGTCAGCCGTACCTGGGAATTCGGGGTAACAGACAGTGTATTGGTCCCGGGCAACACCCGGGACATCGCGCACCGGTTCGACAAAGGCAACCTGTACACCGTTTCCCTGACGCTCCATACCGACAAACAATGCGATAAAACGGTGACCCAAAGCATACGCATATACGAAGTATTGCCCTTTGCCGGCAACGATACCATTCTGGCTAAAGGACAAACCATGGTGATGCAGGGCAGTGGCGGCGATATTTACTCCTGGCAGCCGTCAGATGGCCTGAGCGATCCCGGCATCGCGCACCCGCTGCTCAACTATAACAAAGACATCACTTATGTGCTGCGGGTATCCAATCAACAAGGCTGTACCGGATATGATACGATCAGTGTAAAATACTATACCGGACCAGAGATGTATATCCCCAATGCTTTCACTCCCAATGGCGACGGCCTCAACGACCGCTTCCGCTTTATTCCCGTGGGCATCGTCAATTATAAATTCTTCCGGATTTTTAACCGCTGGGGGCAGGAAATATATTCCTCCACGGACTTCAGAAGCGGATGGGACGGTACTTACAAGGGAATGCCCGCACCGGTGGACACCTACCTGTGGATATTACAGGGCACCGACTTTAATGGCCGGGAAATCCTTAAAAAAGGAACTGTCACGCTCATCCGTTGACTGCCGGAAAAAGTATCGTTTTTAGGCAATATCACGCTAATTTTACAGTATTGTTTCAACAGGCATTCACACCGGTGAGTGTCATCAATCAGTTATTATGGGAATCGTTCTTATCACAGGTGCTACCGCTGGTTTTGGCCAGGCATGCGCAGAAACATTTGCAGCAAAAGGATATGATGTGATCATTACCGGCCGCCGCAAAGAAAGGCTCGACGCTTTACAGACACAGTTATCACAGGAATATGGCGCCAATGTGCTGGCGTTGAATTTCGATGTACGCGATGAAAAGGCTGTACAGGAAACACTGAATAGCATTCCCCAGGAATGGAAAGCAGTGGACATACTGGTCAACAATGCCGGGCTGGCAGCAGGGCTCAATACCATCGACGAGGGGGATCTGGATGACTGGAATACGATGATAGACACCAATGTAAAAGGTCTGCTGTACGTATCACGCGTGGTGATCCCCTGGATGCGCGCCCGTACCAGCGGCCACATTATTAACATCGGTTCTACCGCTGCCAAAAACGTATATGCTAAAGGCAATGTGTATTGCGCTTCCAAAGCGGCCGTTGATGCCATCACACAGGGTATGCGGATAGATCTGCTGCCTTACCGGATTAAAGTGACGGCTGTTCACCCGGGTGCTGCAGAAACAGAGTTTTCCGTTGTTCGCTTCAAAGGCGATGAAAACAAGGCCAAAGAGTTTTATAAAGGCTTTATTCCGTTGAGCGCCCAGGATGTGGCGGATGTAGTATATTACTGCACCTCCCTCCCCCCGCATGTATGTATCAATGACCTGGTACTAACACCGCTACAACAGGCCAACGCCTATTATATAGATAAAAATTAACACGTTTATGTGAGTACATAGTTAAGTCGGTTTTTCTATATTTGAAATGATTTATATATTTTTTACATACCCTATGTGTGAAAAATTTATACCAATGCCATCATCAGACTAAATCCGAGACGATAAGACTATCCTCTTACTGAAAACCATATCCCTATGCTTACGTTCTTAACTATGTACGTACTGCGCCTGTATTATCCCAGATGGAAAGAACAGTGGCGCCTTTATTTCGGAAAAACCCAAAGAGGCACTTATGGCCGTTGGGCATCCCGCAAAGACTGGAGTGAGGGTTATAGCTGGAGCTATAGCTGAGTAAGAAATTATCAAATGCAACAGGGCCGGACAAATGTCTGGCCCTGTTCATTTAGGGGTTTTGATATTTTGGTATTTAGATATTTACTCTCTCATATACGACCTGTCCTTTACGGGTATACGCCACTATCACAGTTTTACTGTCTACCGCACCCGTCACCGGATAGGTGGCATACACACTGTCCGCTGTCAATGCACGACTGGTAATGGTTTGCCCTTCGGGCGATTTTATCGCTATCCCTACCCTGCTCCGGAAGTCTCCCTGCCACTTCACCGGCTCGTCCCAAACAATCACCACCCGATCGTCCGGAATGGTCACTATCTGCGGATGCTTGGCCATCGGTGCCTTGCTCAGCGACTCCTTCTGCGTATAGGTTTTACCGTTATCTTTTGACGCGGCATAAAAAACGCCCTGACCGCCGCCCATGGTAAACCAGGCAAAATGCAGCCCATTCTTATTGGCCGTAAGTGCCGGTCCTGTATGCGGACAACCATTCACCACCCAGTTATCCGCACTGATACGCACCGGTCCACTGAAAGACCGGCCGCCATCAACAGACACCTGATGCACCATATCCCGGATGGAATCGTTGATGATATCACGGTACGCCACATGAATATCGCCATTGCTGGCCACATACAAACGGGTACGGCAACACTGGCACACCGTATTCGCAATAGGCTTCGCCGCCTGAAAACCGCTCCTGCCGTTGGTCACCGCCCAATACAGTGTAGACCCTTCCGCTTTGGTGTCCTTACGGTTATCCAGCCAGATAGCCGCTGCCTCTCCATCCGGCAACAACGCCATGTCGAAATAACGCTGATCATAACCCGCCGTGTCTGTTACCAGCGGCACCGGCGCCCCCCACGTATGGCCACTGTCGGCAGAAACCGCATACATCACTTTACCGGCGTACTTGTTGCGCGGATCATGCTGCTCCACGCCAAACAACGCTATAATACCGCCATCAGGACGGAACAGCAACTTGGGCAGATTTTCCGCATGAGGAAACACACCCGCTGTGGATGTTATCTTCACCGGATCAGAAAACGTATACCCGTTGTCGTTAGAAACAGCATAACACATCATACCTGTATCCTCTGTACTGTCTTTTTCCACCCAACTGATCACGGTACGCCCCTTTGCATCTTTGGTGATGTACGGGCAGGACGCATCCTTACCTGCATGCGACAGCACCACGGCGCCCGCCGGTGTTGTATCTTTCGGTTGACATGAAGCCAATGTCAACAACAACACAACCATATACCATATATTTCGTTTCATACGCTTATGTTTTAAACCCATTATATTTCTTTGCGCCTTTGTTGCTTTGCGCCTTTGCGAGCCTACTTCTTCCCAACAAATGTATAGGCCACGCCGAAATTGAACGTCTGTCTGGGACCGACACGATAACTCTTGCCATAGGCAGATTTCTCCGCCGTGGTAGCATATAACTGATCACCCACATTCATGCAATTCAGCCAGCACTCAAATCCTTTCCATTGATAGCCGGCGCGGATATTGAACAGGTCGTAACCTTTATACCATGCAGTATTAGCCGCATCCATATAGTATCCGCTGACATGCTGCCACTCCCCGCCGATACGGAAACCTTTTAAGAACACCGGCTTCCAGGTCATCTCTGTATTGGTGATCCATTTGGGCGCGCCATTCATTTCGTTATGATCATAAGTCTTTCCATTCTCCGTATAGGCGTCGAAGATATGACGCGCGTAGGTGCCGCTGGTGCGCAAAAACAAAGACTTTACCGGCGTATAACGGACATTCCATTCGACACCACGGTGTGTGGTGGCGCCGGCATTCTGATTACTATAAGAGCCATCCGCATCGCGTACACTGACAATCTCATTTGTACCTTTCATCTGATAGATGCTCACGTCCACATACCCCTTCTGCCGGGCGAAAGCAAACCAACCGCCTGCTTCGTAGTTATCATACGTAGCGGATTTCAATACCGGCACTTTCACCCCTCTGTATAACTCTGAAATATTGGGAGGAGCAAAACCTCTGCTGTAGTTGGCATACAGGCCACGATTGTGTTGCAGATTATATGTCAGCCCCAGTTTGGGAGTCAGTGCATTAAAATTATTCCTCTCACTGGGCGCTCCGGTAAAGGCAGACGGCGGCAGGTAATTATCAAAATTATAATCCATTCTGTCGTAACGCAATGCCGCTACTACCCGCATGTTTTCCACCGGTGCAAAAGCAAACTGTGTATATACGGCGGTATTCAGCAGTCCTACACGATAATTGGTCAACAGTGAGTCTGAAGCCTGATAACCGGTATAATAACCAGCGGCATTTTTAGTAATGTCAATGTAATTGGCATGATAGGTAGCAGGACTGTAATCCGCGCTGATGCCGGCTATCAGCGATGCCTGCTTCCAGTCGAAATCTTTCTTGTGCTGCGCAATCACCCCATAGCTATAAAAAGCATCGCTGTTGATTTCTCCCCTTGCCTTCAGGGTATTGCGAATATCCCTGATGGCATAAAAGGGATTTTGTCCGATGGTGCTATGCCGGAAGAAAGCAGTAATGCTGGTATGATTGCTGGCATTCCAGGTATGGTCCAGCGTACTACGGATGCGCAATGCTTTTACTTCACGATAACTGAATGTCTGGAAGTTCGTATAGTCTTTAGCATAGAAATGAGCACTGTCGAGGCCACCGGTCTGGTCTGTTTTATAATTGACCAGCGTGGCAGTGGTGGTCCATTTATTACGTTCATTCAACTGAACATCTGTACGGGCGGTCACGGCGAGTTTATGAAAATCGCTGTGGTCCATATATCCGTTGCGTTGATCAGCATAATAACCACCTACATAGAAACCCGCTTTGCCTTTGGTATCAGACACACTGAAGTCGGTCCGTTTATAGCCCCGGTTGCTGGCTTCCAGCTGTATTTTAGCCGTAGGCACCAGCGTAGGCGCCGCCGTGATAAAATTCACCGCGCCGCCTACCGCTTCGCTGCCGTACAGGGAAGAAGCGGGGCCGCGAATGACTTCAATATTACGCAGGGCGGCCATGTTCACTTCTATCAGGGCGTTGTGGTTAAAGTCGCCCACCGTGCGGATAGGTATACCGTCTTCGAGATACAAAAAGAGGCTTTTATAACCGATCGGCTGCCGAATGGCCATGGTATGCTGTTCATTTCCCAGATCTACCATGTATACGCCGCTTACTTTGTTGAGTACTTTATCAAGCGTGGTAGCTTTGGTTTCCTGTAGCGTTTGCGGGGAAATGGTGCTGATGGCTATGGGCGCTTCTGTCCGCCGTTGTTTCTCGCGGGAAGAGGAAACGATCACTTCATTCAGATTGGTGGAACTGGCTTCCAGATAGATGACCGGCATTTGGGCTGCCGCTGACGCGGCTATTTTCCGGGTGATATAACCCACATAGGATATTTTCAGGGTGTCATCGCCGGCAGTTACAGCGAATGAATATCGTCCCTGTGCATTACATGTACAACCTTTTCCGGCTGCTATCAGATTCACACTTACGCCAGGCAAAGCTTCCCGTGTCCTTGCATCTGCCACGCGTCCGGCCAGCTCCTGGGCATAGCTTGCCCGCATCGCCAAACAGGCAATGAGCAGTATATAAATTTGTTTCATTACGTCATTAGTTGGACGCATGCCTTGGCAGACATACATCTTGGTTTATCAGGAAAATACCAGACTTACATCAGGCCGGATAAAAAGCCCGCTGATATCTTAACCCGGAGCCAAAGCCCCGGAAAGGATGGAACATGCCTGTAGATGGCTCCATACGAGCATCTGGTTGTCAGGTCATCTAACTAAAAGGCATTCCGAACAAGTAGTCAACTCAGGAACTGAGGCGGGTGGAAAATACTGTGGATGGGAGTTTCGAGGAACGGCTCGGTGTAGAATACGATGTGCGCCACAGGTGCTGCAGACGGTGGTGTGAGGCGTTCCGGCAGGGCATTGACAAACATCACTTCGTAACGTTCTTTGTTACTGTTGTTGTTTTTGTCCTGACTGGCATCGCGGTCCAGTTCCTTTTTCAGATAACATTTACCGTTACAATGCATTTCGGGCTTATTGCGGTTTTCGCAAAGCACCTGTGCAATAAAGGACTGTTGCGCCCTGAACTGCAGCACAATGAGGCTTTTGCTGAAAGTCTGCAGCAAGAGGCCCAAAGAAATGCATATGATGAGGAAATATTTCACGGCACAAACTTATAAAAGAAATGTTAAAGCGTTCATGATTTTTGTCAGCCAGCTTGTTAAGCATGGTCAGGCTCCCGGTTAAACATCGCCCGAAGGGCAAAAAAAATCCCCGGGGCTCAACCCCGGGGATATACTATGATAATCGTATCTGTTCTTTCACTATTGCGACAATACGAACCGGAAGGTGATACCACCTCTGGTATTCGTAATCGGATAAGCGGTGGAAATAACCGGGATCGTTTGTCTGCGATCATAGAAGAAGCGCAGGTTCAGGCGGTTATTCACCACATAATCGATGGATGGCGCTATGCCGACCACCTTCTGACCACTGGTAGGAATCACCAGATCAGCATCCAGTCGGTTGTTGGCCGTCTTATCATCCCTGAAGCTCAGGTCCAGTCGGAAATTGAGATCATTTTGAAGACGTTTACCACCGTTTTTACCCACAGCAAAAGGCAGCTGCAATCCCCTTACCCGGTAACCGGCGCCTATCACGATTTCACTGGAACGTAATTCGGTCAACTGATAATCGATGAGGCTGAGGCTGAGTGAACGGCTCTTTCTGAATTCCACCCGCGCATTGAGGCTATTCGTAAAAGTAAGGTCCACACCCAGCAGCGGAGAGAACTGCTCTGTCAGCGTCAGGTTAGGCACCAGGAAGTACGGATAGTAGTTGCCGGATATGGTATCCCTGAACGCCGGATAACCCGCTAATCTGGGATCTTCATAATACATAGAGGTATTATAGGAGTTCATCGACAACGTACCAATGTACCCATGTGTAAGCGTAAAGTTGGTCAGGAAGCTACGGAAAGGTTCCAACTTGGACAGACCATTATATGTGATACGCCAGTTGGGCCTGGGTACGTAATTCCTGAACGGATTGCTCTTCACGGTATTACCCGGTCCTTCCAACAGACCGATTTTGTCCGGGGACTTACCGGTATAGGCCGCGAGGAAGGCCGGAATCAGCACGTCCTGTGCATATCTCGTATAACCGTAAGCATAGCTGGGATCTTTAGGATCGCCAGACGGAACACCCGGGTCTTTGTTGTACGGGTTGGCCGCCCCCAAACGCCTGGATATAATATTCCGGTAAGCTTCAAAGTTGCGGAACGTTTCTGATACGCCATTAGCGGTATTGATTTTACCAAACATCGTTTGAATGGCGATGTAAGAGATTTCAAAACCACCCGCATCATATGGGCTCAGGTGCTGGAAGCCCAGATCAACCCCGTTGGTGTCCACCAGGTTTTTATACAGCTCAGTATGTGTTTTGGTAAACGATTTGGTCATGCTCAGATCGATACGCAGATCGTTGAACGGTTCCAGCTGTGCCTGCAAATCCCAACGTTGGGTGTACTGCTGTTGGAACTGTATGTTCAATGACGGATCACGGGTGATCAGTCCTTTCTTCGCAAAATCATCCAGCCATTTTTTGTCAGGTTGTTTACCCAGTACGAAACCGAGGCCCGGCGCCATTGACTGCCAGTTCATGCCCAGCACCTTGGTACTGTCCAGATAACCAGGCAAACGTGTACCGGCGTTCTCGTTATAGTTGAACCCAACACGTTTCAGTGCCATCAGCGCTTTCAATACACCCTTCACCCACGGATTAATTTCATCGGAAGATGATGAGTTATTGTTTTGCTGATCTTTCTGTTGATTGTTGTTTTTGTTCTGTTGATTGTTATTGTTGTTGGAAACAGGCTTGCGTGTATTGATTTGTCGGAGGAATTTCGATTTGTTGTACAGTTCTACAAATTTGAATTCGGCCGTCATTGTTTTCTGCATGCTGTTTTCAATGGCGTTACCCAGGTAGAGCGCCAGTCGGGACGCGCCTGTCCAGCGGTATTCCGTACTATAACCAATGGCCACGTTGGTCCAGCTCAGGGCCGGGAACTTGGCGGTAGGCAGCGTATATGTGAAGTTGGCGTTGTGCATGTAATTCACGGAACGGCCGCCTTTGAAGAAGTTACGCCAGATGGTATCTTTCTTCGCGCCGGAATTGATTCTGCCGGCAGGTTCATCTATACGGTTGTTGCTCACCGCATTGAATTCTATATTAAGACTGCGGGTCAGGTCCCATTTCAGGGTATAGTACCGGTCGAAAGTGAAGTATTTATCATACGTTTCGGGCAACTGATATTTCACATCGCCGCCTACGTTACGGATGCGGGAGGCGCCGAACTGACGGATAATGTCTGCGCGGAAACTGATAATGGACGGCACATAGTTGACATTGAAGTCACGTATGAGGTCCAGCCAGTGTGTCTTGGTTTTGATCAGTTTCTTAAACGGTTCCAGGTATCTCGGCTGGCCGGAGAAGTTGTATCCGATACCACCGCGGTGTTTGGTCAGCAGGTCGCTCTGAATAAGCGGGTTATGCCGGTTGATCTGCGAGAAGGAGTAACTGATATCGAAGTTCTCGATGTCCCACAGGTGGCGTTTACCCTGCCGCAGATTGAGTTTCCGGACGTTGGTAAAGTTCAGGCTCGTGATAGAGGTAAAGTCCTGCGCATTTTTGCGGATGGAGTCCCGCTCCCATCTGGACCTCGCCAGCGAGAGTTTATCTTTCAGTTTGATATCAAGATCATAAGGATCATATTCCGGGTTGCTCACTGACTGTGAATAACCGGCATATACCGGGATCGACATACCGGTGCTCTTCGGCAGCAGTTTACCCAGATCGAGGTTGGCCGCTGCATCATATTGCAGGAAGTTGTCACGGAAACGTTCATTCACCCGCTGGTCGATGTTACCAAAACCGGCCGTGTGCATATTTCCGGACAGAGAGAGGGTGCCCAGGTCCGCCAGTTGCAGGTCCAGTCTTCCGAGGGCAGCATACCCCCCTTTTTCATCGAAATCAGAGAGGCGCAGCTCATCGAACCATACCTCAGCGCAACGAGGCATACCATCATCTTTCGGGTTCAGGACACCGATCATCATGGTGCGGGCATCGCCGAGACTGGGGTTACCTACCACCGACATGAAGTTGCCGAATTCGTCGGCCACCGGTGTCATCGGATAAGCCAGCAGCGGAGAACAGGAATCGCACATGTTACGTTTCTGTTTCAGCTGGCTCAGGCGCTCCATGATGAGTTGCATGTTGTTGCCATCAGGCCATATTTCAATCGGCGCTTTGGAATTCCAGGCAGTTACTTTCAGCGGAATGCGGTATTCGTAGTAGTTGCTCACAAAGTCGCTACCGATACGGATGACCGCCTGTACCTGTCCGTCTTTCAACGCGGTGGCGGAACCTACGGCTTCTGCGTGCATGTACATTTCCATTTTCTTGTACTGACGCAGGTCCATGTTGAGCGTTTTATACAGCGCGCGCACTTCACCGTCCTGCAGGTTACATACCTGAACGGACAGGGACTGTTCATTCAGCTGCAGCGTGGTATTGTTGGTGCTGATAGTATTTTGTCTTACCACTCCCGGAGGCAGCACGTACGGGATAGGGCTGCGGGAAGAGTTTTCTTCAATATTAACAGAAGAAGAGTTAAAAGTAGTGGTCTGGTCTAACGGCACAGGATCACCTGGTCTCAACTCGTACATGTAGCGGCGCCACTGGCTGCGCACCAGTTCCAGTTTGGCGAAACGTACTACCACTGGTTCCGCAAAATCAGTGAGGAACATACGCATGAAGCGGATGGACTTAAAGTCGGGGATGTTGCCCACTTTTGCATTGAACTGGTTCAGCGGCACTTTAAACTGATACCATGTTTCCGTGGTTTTCTGACCATTCGGCAGATCTACCGGCGCATCAATTTTATCCACAATGTAGTTGGTACCAACAGCCATACCTGGTTTGAGGTCCACACGGTACTGGAAGTATTCTTCCGTTTCGTTCATGGTGTTATCCCTGTTCAGGTCTTCCGATTCAGGGATATTGGTAGCTGCGGTAGAGAAAGTGGATTTCGGGTCAGACACCGGGGAGTTGCCTTCCGGGTTGCTGTAGTTCTTGTAACGCTCGAGGATACCGGCACGCGCAGCGTCGTAATCGGCGTTGCGATAGTGCTTATAATCGTCGTTGGCCGGATCTTTCTGCGCCTGCTGGTATACCGGAGAGCCGCCGAAGTTCATGGCCATGGTGTCCATATAACTTCTGAAGAAAGCTGCTTCGTCAGAAGATTTCAGACCATCATATCCCACGTCCTGGTAAGACCGGATGTTGGGATCGTTGTCGAAGGCCTGTGTGATCTGCTGCTGGAACTTAGGCTGACGGCCCCATTTGGAGGAATCGATTTTATTCGGGTCCTGCCGGGGATCAGGCATACCATTCTCAAAGAATTTCTTCGAGTCTTTGAGGATGTCTTCAGATACGTTACCCAGGTTAAAGAAGAGGGAACCTCCGCTGCTACCGGGCGTTTTAATGAATGGGTCCTGTATCCAGAACTCGATATATTCAATATTAGCGGTTTCAAAGTCGCTGTTGTCGATGGCGCGCATAATACCGCCCCATCTTGTTTTCGGACGTGCCAGTTTACCGTCACGGTCCATAGCCGTAGGGCTGCTGGTGAAGTTGTACGGGCCTCTTTCCGTGGGATAGTAGGCCAGGTCAAGGGTGCTGAGCTGGCTTTGTCCGAAGTCGGTAGACCTGTTACGGAACACCTCTTTCTGATATACCAGCCTTACACGCGGATCTGACTGATCATCCAGGGAGATGCCTGCCGGCAGGTTAGGTGATTTGGGCAGCTGGAGGGTAGGTTCCAGAATATACCACGCCAGTTTAGCCCTGTTTTTACCATATTCAAATACGTTGCTCAACTCTGCTTCGGGGAATAACACGGTACCTGCCGCGTTGGTGGCGCCTTTCGGGGTAGAAGCCAGTGCCCAGCTGGTAGCCGGGAACTTCAGGTCATACCCGCTTTTCACGCCTTCAAAGTCATCGATATAAGCGGTACCCTGCTTGCTGCCGGCCTGGTTGATCAGTTTACTGTGACCGGGGAACAGGCGGGCCACCTCACCGGTGAACAGGATGTTTGACGGGGCGGTAGTGCTGTAGTTAGGCAGTTTATCGAGGAAACGTGTCAGGCCTTTCCATTCAGAGGCGTAGTTCACATCGAGACCTACCATGGTGTTTTTGATAGGGTCTTCGCCGTAGTTTACTTTCTGGTAGTAGGGTCGTTCCGTCATGCGGACAACGGTACCGCCAATACTGAGTTTATCATTAACGAGGTAGTCGAAGCGGGTACCGAAGTAGTTCCGCACCTGTTGTCCGAACAGGGCGTTGTTTTCAAACTGTACATTGATCGGTACGCCGGAGTTGAGTACGCCGCCGTTGATAATTTTGAGCCTGCCGAGGTTATAGTCGATGATGTAGTCCACGTTTTCCCGCAGCAGCTGGCCGCCGGCGGTAACCGTCACGGAGCCGGGCGGAATGGTGATACCGCCGCCCAGATTAATTTCCGACGAGTTGGCCGATTTATAGGACCCACGGATCACGTAGCGGTTCAGTTGCGGGAACTGCTGCGCCACCACCTTGATGGAGTCGTACAGCACGCGGTACAGGTATTGTTTTTCGAGGGTACCGTCACCGCCAAAGGCCTTCTTCAGCCCATCAGCAAATGGTTCCAGCATGGGGAACATGATCTTGCCCGTCAGGGAGTTGATCGTATATCCTTCCACGTAATCAAACACGCCGTCCGGCTGCGGATCGAGCTGGTTGTTGAGGCGGTCCAGGTTTAACACGGTGATGATCGGTGCACCGGCATAATCGCCTTTGCCATCGGGGAGATAACGTTTATCGCTCGGCGGTCTTCCATCTGCACCGGGGTCTTTATAGAAGACGTCCATTTTAAAGTCCTCTTTGTTCACCTGGAAGGCGCCGGTAGCGTAGATGTTTTTCATCATCAGTTTCCAGATGGGCAGTACCGGACGGGCGGATGTGGCTTTCAGCAATTTCAGGAACAGCACCGGGGAGTTGGCGCTGTTGTTCTGGTCTGGCGGTACGTCCTGTGAGAATTCACCCACCTGATAGGTACGGCCGTTGTAAGTATATTGATAAGCTACCGCCAGTACTTCATCCGGTTGCAGCTGTTGGTTAAGGGAGATGAAGCCCAGTTGTTTGTTGACGGTATACTCTGTAGAGTCGAGTTTACGGGCGAATGTTTTTTCAAATTCCGATACCGGTTTAAGTCCCAAAGCCAGCAACCGGCTGACGACGATGCTGGTATTACGGCTGGCCGGATCGCTGATCAGGCTTTCATACAGGTTGTTCGTAGCCCTGTCAGGCAGATGCGAGGAGGTGTTTACCCTGATCCCCGTGTTGTAGGGTTTATATTCCCCGAGGTCCATCAGGCCCACGATATCGCGGGTTTGGGTGGTGGCCCCTGTTTTATTCGTCACCCATACCTCAATCCTGGTGATATTGGACAGGGAGCGGATGATGGGGAGGTTAGACATGGCATAGTTAAAGGTATCACGGTAGAACTGTGCCAGCAGGAAGTGTCGGTTATCTTCATACTCGTCGGCCCGGATATTATAATCCTGCACCATGGTACCGCCTTTGAGCATGAGGTTCTGTTTCTGCGATTTCTGGTTGGACAGTACGCTGGTTACCGTGAGGCGGCCGAACTGCAGTTGTGTTTTCACCCCGAAGAGAGACTGGATACCGGATATCAGGGAACTACGCAGGGGGAAACTCACGTTACCGGCTTCTATTTTCTTGATAATTTCATCGTTATAGCCGGTGTATTCCAGTTTCACCTGATTTTCAAAATCGAAGGTGGACTGGGTATTATAGTTGGTGATGAGTTTCAGTTTATCCCCGATCCGGCCGGTGACGTTCATGTTGATGCCCATGTCGAAGTTGAACCCTCCGTTTTTCCGGGCTTGTTCCACCAGTACCGGGTTTTTGATATTCTGGCCCTGATAGCCGAAAGTGAGGTCCAGGCTACCCTGGGGACGGATATCCACTTTACTGCCGCCAAAGATGCGGTCAAACAGATTGCTGCCGTTATACAGCTGGGGACCGTTGCCTCGTTGGTTCAGGTTACCAAGAGCACTGGCCCTTTTCTGCCAATAGTTTCTTTCACTTTGCGCCGACTGGAGCTTATAGAACTCGTCGAAGTTCATATAAGTAGGGTTTCGGTAATTCTGATTACCGATTTTCTCCGTAACGGTGTATTGTTTGGTAACGGGATCGTATTCTACTGTTTTGTTGATATTGGCGGGGTCGTTCAGGTCAATAACATTCCTGGACGCCGGATCCGCTATACTGGGGCCGCGCCTGTCCTTCAGGGGATATTTCAAGGTATCTTTTTTCCCGGTAGTATCGATTTTGGTATTACCAGTAATTGTGGTATCCGACTTCCAACTCGTTCTGCTCAAAAAATGAAAATTCCCGGATCGTTCCCTTGCGGCGGTGTCAACAATGATAAAAGATACAATTCCTATTACTGCAAAAGCGCCATAATAAGTCTTTCTTGCCAAGAAAAATAGGTTTTTATAGAGGTCTTGATATAATTATAAACTCTTCAGGGCCTTTTTGATCAGCTCTTCCAAGTTTTGCAATAGTGGTTCGTTCTTCATAACTCTCTGAATTGCCGTATCCGCCATGTTCCGGGCTATGCCAAGAGTTACCAGAGCATTTAACGCGTCTTCATGAATTGTATTGTTTACGGTAGCAGATAATTGTAGTCCGACGGTATCCTTTTGTTTCTTTACTTTGTCTTTTAGTTCCAGAATAATTCTTTTGGCTGTTTTGGCTCCTATGCCTTTTACACTTTCCAGCATTTTTTCATTTTCCATCATAATGGCCCGCTGGATATCTTCCGGTTGAAGAGAAGACAACATCATTCTCGCCGTACTGGCGCCTACACCCGATACGCTGATCAGCAGGAGAAACAGGTTCTTTTCTGCCTCCTCAAAAAAACCATACAGCGTGTGTGCATCCTCTTTGATCTGCAGGAAGGTTAACAATTTGCAGCTGTCCAGGCCCTGTATCCTTGAATAGGTATTCAGACTGATCTGAACTTCATACCCTATTCCGTGCACATCCATATGAACAAGAGCTGGTGACTTATAAGCCAATTTTCCATCCAAATAAGCGATCATAGAAGGTAAAGGTTCGATAATTTACTTAAACTTACGAAAAAAGAGGAATAATTACCCCCTGTGTCAATAAACGACAAAGATGCTAACTTTTAACGGATTGACAAGCCTTTAACGGGTTCATATGCGACTTTTTTAGGAAATATTCGTTTATATCGTATTTTTACGCCTCGATTTAAACACATATTTAGTTTATATGAATAAAATAACGGCCGCTATTACAGCGGTGGGTGGATATGTTCCTGACTACGTGCTGACCAATCAGGAACTGGAAAAACTGGTAGACACAACAGACGAGTGGATTTTAACCAGAACGGGCATCTCTGAAAGAAGAATTCTTAAAGGAGAAGGGAAAGGCACTTCCGACATATGTGTACCTATCGCCCTGGAAATCTGCAAAAAAAGAGGTATTACCCCTGAAGAGATCGACCTGCTGATCGTAGCCACAGTAACCCCTGACATGACCTTCCCCGCCACAGCCAATGTTGTCACAGATAAAATCGGTGCTAAAAACGCATTCGGTTTCGACATCAGTGCTGCCTGCTCCGGTTTCCTGTACGCACTGGACACCGGCGCCCGGTTCATTGAAAGTGGCCGTTATCAGAAAGTAATGGTGATCGGTGCCGACAAAATGAGCGCTATCATTGATTATACAGACAGAACTACCTGCATCATCTTCGGTGATGGCGGCGGCGGCGTGCTGCTGGAGCCTAACACGGAAGGATACGGCGTAGTGGACAGCATCCTGAAAAGTGATGGCCATGGCCGCGAATACCTGCACATGAAAGCCGGCGGCTCCGTAAAACCAGCCACCCTCGAAACAGTGCAGAACCGCGAACACTACGTATACCAGGAAGGTAAAATGGTGTTTAAATACGCGGTTTCCAATATGGCCGAAGCGGCTAACGGTATCCTGCAGCGCAACAACCTCAATGCAGAAAATATCGCATGGCTCGTACCACACCAGGCCAATAAACGTATCATCGCAGCCACCGCGCAGTATATCAACCTGCCGGAAGAAAAGGTAATGATGAATATCCACCGCTATGGTAACACCACTGCCGGTACTATTCCTTTGTGCCTGTGGGACTACGAAAAACAACTGAAAAAAGGTGATAACATCATCATGGCCGCATTTGGCGGTGGTTTCACCTGGGGCGCCAGCTACATCAAATGGGCTTACGACGGCGACAAAATCGGTAAATAATTTTTACGGTAAGATATACCCGAAGGCCAGGTACGAATGTTCCTGGCCTTCTGCTATTATATAGCCGTTCATCATCCTCATCAGGTCACGACTGATCACCAGGCCCAACGCCAGTCCGTTGTCCTGCCAGTTTTCCAGCCCCGCCAGCACAAAATGCGCATCGGCCCCCGTTTTCACCCTGATATACACCTCCGTTTGCCCCATCGTCCGGTCAACAGTTATTTCCAGCATACTGCCGGCCACTGCTACGGCAACGGCTATCTGTAATAATTGTATGTTCACCAGTTTCAACATCTCCTCATCTGTTAGTACGGAAGCTGTTCCCGGAATATGATTTTTCACGCTGAGCTGCTTCTGCGCCAGCTCCCCTTCCAGCGGCTCCAGTGCGCTCTGCATCAGCGGCAGCAATAAACACCGCACCGGCTGATAACGATAACCGGACAATTGCAACCGCAGCCATTTTAAGATCTTGTCAAACACTTCCAGCACTTTCCCCGAGGTGACACTGATATGCTTCAAATAGGAAGTCATTTCTGCCTTCGACAGATTACCTGATTTAAAGCGGGCCGCCACCTCAGTTAAATGTACCAACGGTCCCCTGAAGTCCCGCGCCAGTATGCTGATTAATTTATTCTTAAAAGCATCTGTTTCCGTCAATACCTGGTTGACAGCCGCCATTTCGCGGTAGCCCCGCAGCAACGCCTCATCTTGTTGCTTCAATCGCTGATAGTGCCAATACCGCCCAAGGAACAAAGCAATGAACAGCACCACCACGATCAGTATCCCCACCACGATCAATTGATTATTGTCCGACTCCGTCAGTTCCGCAGTCAACACCTGCTGCTGCCGGCGATTTTGCAGACGCAGGTCCGCCACCGCTTTTTCTTTCAGGAAAATATCGATGTAATCAAATGAATGGGCATTGGGTTGATACCTCTTTTCTGCTGCCAGCCGCATGATTTCACGCCCATACTGTACTACATGTCCCAGGTCTTTTTTCTTACTGTAATAATCGTATAGCCGTGCCAGCCAGTAAAGATTCAGTTCTATACTACCGGTTTGCACGCCTAACTGATACGCTTTATCCTGATATCGGACGGTGTCCGGACAATAACCCATGCGGGGGAAATCATCCAGCCGTCCGTACATGTCCATCGCCACATAGGGCATGCCACTACGCAGGGCTTTGTCTGCCAGCTGATAGATCATTTCTTCTGCCTCCCGGCCCTGTCCTTTTTGGACCAGATCATTCAGTGAATAAGCATCTACATAAAAACTGATTTTGGAACGCGGATATTTTTCGATCACCTGCCGCGCCCGCCGCAATGCCCAACGGACCGAGTCTGCATGCGTACTGTCTTTATAAAAGCGCATCACATAGTTAACTAACAGGATACCATATACGGAGTCGCGGCCGGGTGGCAGGCGGCTGGCCATCTTAAATGCCTGGTAGAAGTAATTATTGGCATCTTCCCGCCGGCCCGTGTTGCGGTAGTATAGATAAATATTGCTGAGTGTTTTGGCTATCCGGGCGGAGTCGCCCAGCTGTTCATGTATTTTCAGGGCTTTGTAGGCATAGATGCCCGCCACACCAAAATCTGTTTTCAAAGCATAATACCAGCTTAACAAATCATTGGCATCAGCCTGCCCTTTTGCATCATGCAACCGGGCTGCCATATCGCGTATTTTAACCGCATATTGAAAACTGCTGTCTACGTCTATCACGGAATACAACGCGCTGATCTTGCCCAGCACCGCCAGATAACCGGCGCTGTCATGCTGCTGCAACAACTCACGTTGCAACTCCGGCATTTGCGGGACCTGCGCCGTCAGCTGCCAGCATATCAGGCATGCTAAAGCGGTGATACAACACTGACGCATATACGTAGAATGGATAACTACAGGATCAAATCGTGTACTCCATCATGAGAAACCCGTTGTCTTCTTCTTCGACTACGAGGCCTCCCTTCATCTTGTGCATAAAGTCCCGGCTGATAATAATACCTAACGCAAAAATATTATGTTCTTTGTCTTTCAGTTCTTCCAGCAGCTTACGGGTAGCTGCGCCACCGTCGACCATCAACCGCACCGTCACTTTCCCTTTTTCACCATACGTGGAGATCAGCAGCAGGGTACCGGGCCGCGCGGTGCTGACAGCCACCTGCAGCAACTGCACATTTACCAGTTGCAATATCTCCGTATCTGCAACAACGGTAATTCTCGGCCCTACTCTGTTCACGATGGTCAGCTGTTTATCCCGGATCTCTTCCTGCAACGGCGCCAACGCCTCCACAATCACCGGCAGCAGCTCCGTCGTGACCGGCCGGTACACAAACCCCGACAACTGCAGCTTCAGCCACTTCAGAATATTATTGAACGCATCCAGTGTTTTCCGGGAGGCATTACCGATCTGCTTCAGCAGACTTGCCACCTCCGGCTGTGTAAGCGTACCCGCTTTCAGCTGATCAGCCACGGCAATGATATGATGCAGCGGTGTTCTGAAGTCCGTTGCCAGCATGCTGATCAACCTGTTTTTGAACACGTCGTTCTCTGTCAGGGCCGCATTGTTTTTGGCCAGCTGCACATAACTGAGCGCCAACGCATTCTCCTGGTGTTTCCAGCGGCGATAATGCAGGTATCGGCTGCCAAACAGCGATATCAGGAGGAGGATGATAATCAACAGCCCTTTGACAATAAGGGTCCTGTTCTTTTTCTCCGCCAGCTCCTTTTCCAGTTCCTGTTGTTGTATTCTGGTGGAAAGCGATAAAGCCTGCAAGGCTTTTTCTTTCAGGAAAAAATCAATGTAGGCAGCTTCCTCGTGATGGTCATGATAGCGGTCCATTGCCGCCAGCCGCATGATCTCATTGCCGTAATACACTACTTTTTCCGGCTGCCGGCGGCTGCGGTGATAATCATACAGTCTGCCCAGCCAATACAGGTTCAGTTCCATGCTGGCAGACTGTCGCGCTACTTCGTATGCCTGCTCCTGATAACGGGTGGAGTCCGCAAAGTAGCCTAAGCGCTGAAAATCGTATAGCCGTGCATACATATCCATGGCTACATAAGACATGCCCTTCTGTTGCGCCAGGCTTGCAAGCGTATATATCCGTTCCTCTGCTGCTTTTCCTTTGCCTGCCCGCACCATCAGGTCGGCCTCAAAGGCAGCCACATAAAAACCGGCCCTGCTATCGGGGTATTTCTTCAGGATGGCGCCTGCCTGTTGCAACACGAGGCGGACCGAATCTATTTTTGTGCTGTCATTTAAAAAGCGCCACGCGTAGTTGACCAACATGGTGGCTGTGATAGAGTCTTTGTCGGATGGCAGCCGGCTGGCGATATGAAAAGCGCGGTAAAAGTAAGTGTTGGCTTCCGCCGGGTGACCGGAATTTTTATAACAGCCATAGATGATGTTCAACGAGCGGACCATCTGTGCAGAATCGCCCAGCTGTCCGTTGAGCAGCAATGCTTTATAAGCATACTGAATACCTACGTTATAGTCTGTTTTGGCCGTGTAATACCATCCCAGCATATTGTTGGCATCCGCCATGCCTTTGAGGTCTTTCCGGCGACTGGCTATTTCCAGTACCTGGCGTGCATAATAAAAAGAACTGTCCAGATTGATGCTGGCATATAGTGCGCCTATTTTGCCCAATACAGATACATAGCCGGCGCTGTCGCGCTGCTGCGCCAGATCGTGTTGCAAACGTGGCAATACGGCTGCCTGGCCGCTGCTTTTCAGCATCGGCAGCAGCAACAGCGATACGGCTGCCGCCATCGCTGCTATATAACGCCTACGTATAAACGTTTTTATCATGTACCCTGTATCCATTTTAAACATCGATTTCCGGTACCCGGTAGAAGAAGGTGCTCCCACCGTGGTCGTTATTCACAGCGCCGGCATCACCTTTCATTTTATCAATAAAGTCGCGACATATGATCAACGCCAGTCCCGCACCTTTGCCCGTTCGCTTGTGAGCGTAGCTTTCACTATCGTAGGTGAACAGACCCGGTAACACCACCGGATCAATGCCCGGTCCCTGGTCGCGGAAAAAAACTTCCACATAGCCATTTTTACGTATAGCCATAATCGTTATAGTGCCGTTTTCCGGTGAAAACTTAATGGCATTATGCAGAAAATTACGGTGTACAAACTGTAGCATTTCGAAATCGCCCTGCACGGTCAATCCTGAAGGGATACGCAGTTCCAGACGAACACTTTTTTCGCGCAACAGATGTTGTACATTACGGGCAGATACTTCCAGCATATCCGTCAGCACAAAGGAATGCGGCCGGTATACAAAACCTGACAACTGTGTCCGCATCCAGCTCAGGATCTCTTCAAAAACAGTCAGCGTGGCGGTGGCGGTTTGTTCCACTTCCATCACCATACCGGCAGCATCTTCCGGGGTAAGAATATCTTCATTCACAAACCCGGTGATATCAATTATGTTGTATAATGGTGTTCTGAAATCGTGCGCTATCAGGGAGATGAGTTTGTTTTTAAAGTCATCATTTTTTTTCAGCACTTCGTTGGCGGCGACTATTTCTGTCTTCACCCGGGCAAGCCTCACAGAACGCTGGCGGGAAGAGCGGTACGAGCGGATCAGGAACCAGGTGAGTATCATCAGCAGCATGATAATGGCCACCACAAATATGAAGAGGTATTGCCAGTAGCGTTGCGCCAGCCTTGTTTTCTGCAGCGCCGTTTTCTGCAGCGCTGACTGCATCTTCAGCGAATCCAGTGTCTGGTCCTGCAGTGAATAGGCGATATAGTCCATTTCCCCCTGTTGCATATCATCCTGTTGCTGTTGCATGATATTCAGGGCTATCCGGCTATAACGGGCCGCCTGCAAGGTATCTTTCTGTTGCTGGAAATAGTGGTATAGCTGCGTCACCTGTGGCAGCAGCAGGCCTACATACCCGCCGGTAACAGCATGTGTGACCGCATCCTGGAGATAGACCAATGAATCGGGCTCCCTGAGCCGGCTTTTGTACTCCGACAGTTCCATCGAAGCGCGCATGGCATAATATTCAAAGCCGTCTCTTATCGCAGTGTCCAGCACCTCCCGTACCCGTTGTTTGGCAGCTTCAAACCGTTCAGCCATATAATCTTCATTGGCCAGCAGCAACCGGATATAAAGCAGTTCCCGGATATCGTGATAACGCTCCGCCAGCGTAGTGGCTTCCTGCAATGCTTTCGTAGCCGCCGGGAGATGACTGCTGTCCGTGTAGTTGATCGCGTAATAGTTGCCCAACCCAAGGGCGTGCAGCGAGTCTTCTTTCAGTGTATGGGTCAGTTTCAGTGACTGGGTCACGTAATCATTGGCAGAGGCATATTTACCGGTAAAATAGTGATAGATGCCTATGTTCATCAGCACCTGTGATACATTGACGGAATCGCCGGCCATTCGGCTTTCGTCCAGGGCATCATTATAAAAAAGATAAGAGAGGTAACGGTGGGGACGGAGTGCGTAGTAGTTCCCCAGATTACGCAGGGCGCGGGCCTTACCGGAAGGATAACCGATGCGGACGGCCATATCCCGCGCCATAGACGCGTAACGCCCACAGCTGTCCAGCTGGCAGGCCTGATACACTGCCGCCAGTCTGTTAAGGGCATCTACGTAGGTTACGCTGTCGCCTATATGCGGCAGTTGTGATTTAATCCTGCCGATCTCTTTATGCTGCGCAGGCAGCAATGTCGGGAAAACAAACAACAACCAGCACATATGCAACAGCATATATCGTCTGAGGATCATCATAATTCAACCGGAAAAGTAAAAATAATACAGCGAACCGGGCATCATCCGTGGCTGTTCATTTTGTTCATTTTCATCCGGCACTGACTATATCTCAAACACCAGCCCTTTACGCATCAGTGCTTCATACCGCGCGGGGTCAAAACGATACAGGTGTGCGCCTTTTTTGGAAGACGTTTTGTCCTTTTCCTCCAGCTTCTCCATCACGTCCAGCGACAGTATTTTTTTCCGGAAATTGCGCTTATCAAGTGTCTTCTGGTATATTTCTTCGTACAGGCTTCTGAGCTGCGACAAGGTGAACTTCTCCGGCAGCAGTTCAAATCCGATAGGATGGAAATGAGCATTGTTACGCAGTTGTACCAATGCATCATTGATCATGCGGTTATGGTCAAATATCAAGGTAGGGATTTCATGCAGTTCCAGCCAGTGGGCGCCGTGTTCCTGTGCCAACGGCCGGTCATGGTCCCTGATGCGGATAAGTGCATAGTAAGCCACAGATATCACCCTTGCGCCGGTATCACGATTTACTTCACCATAACAATGCAGCTGGTCCATATAGATATTCTCCAGACCGGTGGTGAGTTTGAGTACCCGTCCCGCAGCATCGTCGGTACTTTCTTCCGCCTGCACAAAACCACCTACCAACGACCATTCGCCCTCCATGGGAGCCACTTTTCGTTTCATCACCAATAACTTCAGCTTTCCTTCGTCAAAACCAAAGATGATACAGTCTACTGCCACCAGGTGTTTCGGGGCTTGGGCATAAAAAGAAGCAGCATTCATAAAACGGAATTTTTTCCTGCGTATAGGAGGTAAAAATAATATAAATCGCCTACTTTTTAGGCTTAAAGCGGTGGTAATCGGTAGCAGGAATGCGGTTAACACCCAGCTGACGCAGCATATGTACCAGCTGTCCGCGGTGAAAAGTGCTATGGTTGCAGGTATCAATCACGGCGTCCTGTACCGGCAACTTTACCTGCTCCCCTTTACGGGGCGTAAACGCGATGGTATGGCTCAATCTCGCTTCAGTAGCCTGTTTCACCCATTCCTGCAGCTGAAGCGACTGCCGCAGCCAGGCCTCGCAAGCCTCCGCAAAAGTACCGCTAAAAGCCGCCGTAGGGTCTACCGGCTGCTCCGTCAGCTGCAACCGCTGGTACCAGATACTCTCCCGGCACCATACATGACAGACCGTGTTAAACAGGGAAGAAAAGCTACCTCCAAGGTCCTCCATGACCTGCGCTGCATTCAGCTTCAACATGACGGCCACCAGCTGTTGATTAGCCCAGTGGTTATAGGATGCGAACCGCACCAGGATCTCTTTCATGGACAAAAGGTTATTTATTCAAATCCTAATGATTCTTCAACAAATTACAATATTGTTTGTCAATTTACTTGCGATCTTTGCCATCCCTAACCTGAAATATGATGGATACGCTCACTTACCTCTGTCGCTGTGTGTGTTGGAATATCCCGAAGATCGACGACTACAAACGCTTTGCCAATGCCTCTATTGCCAATGGCAACACTATTCTCCCGCTGGAAGCGGCCCCGGAAAAAATGCCACTGCCCACTGTCTCCTGGAAATTCAGGGGGCAGCCAAAACAAGGCAGGCTTCCCGACCTGCTGGCCCACACCGGCACCACGGCCTGCATCGTGCTGCAACATGGCCAGGTCCTATATGAACAGTATCTCAATGGCTATCAACGGACATCTGTCAACACGTCCTTTTCTGCGGCCAAGTCCATGACTTCGACGCTCGTCGGCATCGCTATCGCCGAAGGGGCCATTCATTCCGTACACGATCCTGTGGCCCGTTACCTCCCGGCTTTCGATCGGCACGGACCCGACCAGATCACCATCTCCCATCTCCTGCAGATGTGCTCCGGGCTGGATTACAGGGAGGGGGTGTTTCCGTGGACAGACGATGCCCGCGTGTATTATGGCCTCCGCCTGCGCGAGCAGGCGTTGAAAGCGAAGCTCATAGAAACACCCGGCACGGTGTATCACTACAACAATTACAATCTCCTGTTGCTGGGCATGATCCTCGAAAAATCAACAGGACAATCCGTACCGGCCTATTTCAGTGAAAAAATCTGGCAACCTATGGGCGCCGAAGCCGGCGCCTCCTGGAGCATGGACAGCCGTCACTCCGGCTTCGCGAAAATGGAAAGTGGCTTCAACGCACTGGCCATCGATTTTGCCCGGTTCGGGCAGTTGTGCCTGCAAAATGGGCAACTGAATGGCCGCTCCATTATTCCGGCCGACTGGATGCAGGAGTCTACCAGCAGGCCTGTACATATGCCCGACACCCAAACGTATCTGTCGCGCATGATGCCGCCACTCTGTAAATGGGCCGGCAGCCCGCATGGATATTACAAGTACCTCTGGTGGGGATACCAAACAGATCCTCATAATTTTGATTATTTTGCGTTAGGCGTAAAAGGCCAGCTGATCTATATCTCCCCCCGAAAACAGGCCGTCATCGTACGTTTTGGCAAAAAATGGGGGCAGATAGACTGGTGGCCGGAAGTGCTGAAACAAATCGCGGACTCACTCATGTAAACAAACACCATATGGCAGATATAACGTTAAGGATTGCACGAAAAGAAGATTGTCCCCGGTTGATGGAACTTATCCGGGAGCTGGCAGAATTTGAAAAAGCCCCACAGGAAGTAACGGTAAGCCTCGCTCACTTTGAAGAGGCCGGCTTTGGCGCCAGCCCGGTATGGAAGGCTTTTGTAGCCACCGCCTCCGATGCAGACGGTAAAGAACTGGTGGTAGGATTTGCCCTGTTTTACATCCGCTACTCTACCTGGAAAGGTTGCCGTTTGTACATGGAAGACCTGATCGTGACAGAACAATGGCGCGGCAAAGGTATTGGCAAACTGCTGCTGGACCGCATCATCGAAGAAGCTAAGGAAAGGCAATACAGTGGCGTTCTCTGGCAGGTACTGGAATGGAACGAACCCGCCATCAACTTCTATAAAAAATACGCCGCCAAATTTGATCCGGAGTGGGTAAACGTAAGCATCGAGTTATCATAAACTTCCCGTTTATAATATTCTCATCCCGTATGTCATCAATCATCGTTAATATTGATGACATACATTTTTTATCATGATTTTTCTTCACGATTTCAGAGACCTCCGGGGAGAATCCACCGAAACCCTCAGCCATACGTTCAACGAAGCATTCAGCGATTACATCGTGCCGATGCACCTGACCCCCTCTATCCTTGAGCAGAAAATGAAAGCTGAAAACCTCCGCCGGGAGTGGTCTATCGGCGCTTTCAACAGAAACGACCTTGGCGCATTTATCCTGCATGGCACAGACCATGAAGCACATCCTGCTGTATTGTATAATGGCGGCACCGGCGTAACACCCGCCTACCGCGGCCAGCACCTGATACAGAAAATGTATCAGCAATTTATTCCGCGTTATAAAGAGGCAGGCATCCGGAAAATAATACTGGAAGTAATCAGCTCTAACCTTCCAGCCATTAAAGCCTATACGAACAGCGGGTTTCACAAACTGCGCACATTCCACTGCTACAAAGGAACCGTAACCGTTCATAACACCACGCCAGGTATTACCATCCGGGAAACCGAGCAGCCTGAATGGGCTGTACTGAACACGTTCATGGATATGACACCTGCGTGGAGCAACTCCGTTGCCAGCATACAAAGGGAATATCCGGCCACGGTTACTTTCGAGGCCACGCTGGACGGACAAACAGCCGGCTTCATCAGTGTACATAAAGAGAGTAGGCGTATCCGTAATATCGCTGTACATCCGGGCTTCCGTAGGCGTGGTGTTGGCAGCACGCTGCTGCAACATGTGTCCACAGCGCTGAATGGCCCAATGAGCATTATCAACATTGATGAAAAAAATCCGGAGATAGGCGCTTTTCTCGAAAAGTCAGGACTCCAACACTTTCTGTCTCAGTATGAGATGGCGATAGAGATTTAGTCATTAGGTTATTTAGATATTTTGATATTAAAAATGCAGCGGAAATCACCTGATATAAAGTGGTCTCCGCTGCATTTTAAATATCTAAATATCAAAATCAGAAAATCCGTAAATCGTTTAGCTGATTCCGTTAACAGTTACTTCTTTGGCAATTTTCTGCACCAATCCCTGTAATACTTTACCGGGACCCACTTCTGTGAATTCAGTGGCACCGTCGGCTACCATGGCCAATACAGACTGGCTCCATTTTACCGGGCCGGTGAGCTGGTCAATCAGGTTTTGTTTGATCTGAGCAGGATCAGTCACGGCGGCGGCCACCACGTTCTGATAAACCGGGCAGCTGGGGGTGTTGAACACTGCCTTTTCGATCGCAGCTTTCAGTTCTTCGCGGGCAGACTCCATCAGCGGAGAGTGGAAAGCACCACCTACCGGCAGGATCATCGCTCTTTTGGCACCGGCAGCTTTTAACTCCGCGCAGGCAGTCTCCACCGCTTTCAGGGTGCCGGAGATCACCAGTTGACCCGGGCTGTTATAGTTGGCCGGTACTACCACTTCATTGGTCTCTGCGGCTACTTTAGCACAAATTTCTTCTACTTTCGCATCTTCCATACCGAGGATAACGGCCATGGTAGATGGTTGTTGTTCACACGCTTTCTGCATCGCATTCGCTCTGATAGCTACCAGGCGCAGGGCTTCTTCAAAAGACAGTACACCGTTGGCTACCAGCGCGGAAAATTCGCCGAGGGAGTGGCCGGCTACCATTTCCGGTTGTGAATGTTCGGAGGTCAGGAAAGCGACAACAGCATGCAGGAATACCGCCGGCTGTGTTACTTTTGTTTGTTTCAGGTCTTCCTCAGTGCCGGTAAACATTACATCAGAGATGCGGAATCCCAGGATTTCGTTGGCTTTCTCAAACAGTTCCTTTGCGTTAGCATTGGTGTCGTACAGGTTTTTGCCCATACCCGGAAATTGTGATGCCTGCCCGGGAAATACATATGCATGCTTCATGGTTGCTTATATTGAAGTGTTTATATCAAATGAAAAATAATTCAAATATACAATCAATTAGAATTTAATAAAGAATTATTACGGGTGCTGCAAAGCTGCATCAAAAAAGCATTAAAACAAAAAATGGTTTAACCGGTTGCCGGTTAAACCATTTTTCATTTGTCCGTAAAAGGATTATCTGCCAATTAGTTTCATGAATTCACTTCTGGTGGTACCATCCTGGAATTGGCCGCTGAAAGCGGAAGTGGTGGTAACGGAATTCTGTTTGGACACCCCACGCATCATCATGCAGAGGTGCTGTGCTTCGATGACGACTGCCACACCTTGCGGCTGCAGTGTTTCCTGGATAGCGTCCAGGATCTGGTGTGTCATCCTTTCCTGCACCTGGAGCCTGCGGGCATATACGTCCACCACGCGGGCCAGTTTGCTCAGACCGGTGATATAGCCATTGGGAATATAAGCCACGTGCGCTTTGCCGAAGAAAGGCAGCATATGATGCTCGCACATGGAATACAGTTCTATATCTTTTACGATCACCATTTCACTGTAGGCTTCCGTGAACTTGGCACCGTTCAGGATTTCCCTGGCATCCAGCTGATAACCCTGTGTGAGGAACTGCATCGCTTTGGCCATCCTTTCCGGTGTCTTCAGAAGCCCTTCCCTTTCAGCATCTTCACCGAGCAGTTCCAGGCACTCTTTATAGTTCTTTACAAGACCGGACGTGATCTTTTCATCGTAACTTTCAACCTTATTATACGCCATTCTTATATGATTTTATTCAAATTCCAAATGCTTTCCCGCACCTGCCAATACTGCGCAAAGTCATACTATGAGGCGTGGGCAATATTATTTGCCGCCGTAATATTCTACGTATATACGGGGAGTTTCATACAGCTTGATGCAGTGCAGCTGTACTTCCGCAGGTAAATGCGGGGTCAACTGGTCCCAGATGGCAATAGCGAGATTTTCGGCAGAGGTAAACTTACCTGCCATAAAATCCACATCCAGATTGAGGTTCCGATGGTCTATCTTTTCAATAACAGCATCCCGGATAATCACACCTAAAGTCTTGGCATTGAACACAAACCCGGTTTCCGGATCAGGGTTACCTTTGATGGTTACATGCAATTCGTAGTTATGACCATGCCAGTTAACATTGGCACATTTTCCGAATACTTCCTCGTTCTTTTCTGCGCTCCATGCCGGGTTAGATAACTTATGCGCTGCATTAAAGTTCTCTACTCGCGTTAAATAAATCATTATTGCAAAAAATTTTCGCAAAAATACCACTATTCTATGAGTAGTCCCAAGTTTATCCTTATTCCTGTCAATTGTTTTACACTGCCAGCGATCATTTTTGCCGTACTTTTACCGCATGAAATTATTGGTTACCGCTGCGACCATACTGGAAGTCCAGCCTTTTCTGCAATTCCTGGACCATGAAAGCCAAAAAGTATCTGCCCACCAATACCGCCTGGCCAACTGCGAGATTCAGGTACTGATTGCCGGTATCGGCATGATGCACTATGCATACAGCCTTGGCCGTTACCTCGCCACTAACCGCCCCGATATGGCCCTGCAGGCCGGCATCGCCGGCTCATTCCGCCGTGAATGGGCACTCGGCTCCGTGGTGATGGTGGACCGGGAATACCTGGCCGACCTCGGCGCGGAAGATCAGGATCAGTTTAAAGATTTATTTGATATACAACTCTGGCAGCCCTCCCAGGCCCCTTTCACCGGCAACGCCCTCGTGAACACCTTTGCCAACCTGCCCTACCGGCCTGAGCTGCCCAAAGCAACAGGCGTCAGCGTAAATATGGTCAGCGGCAGCACCCCCACCATCACCCGGCTGGAAAGCAAATACATGCCCGATGTGGAAAGCATGGAAGGCGCAGCATTCCACTACGCCTGCCTCTCGGAAAATATTCCCTTCCTGCAGGTCCGCAGCATCTCCAACTATGTGGAAATACGCGATAAAAGCAAATGGAATATCCCCCTGGCTGTCAAACAACTGAACGACGAACTCATTTCAGTTGTCAAGTCGCTGGCAAGCTTAACTTAACAAATAAAATTTTCTAAGCATATGCACTTATCATTAGGTTTCTCACCCTGCCCGAACGATACTTTTATCTTCGATGCCATGGTTAACAACAAGATCGATACGCAAGGATTTACATTTGATACGCAGCTGGAAGATGTGGAAACGCTCAACCGCTGGGCGCTGGAAGGGAAATTGCCTGTCACGAAGCTGAGTTTTGCGGTATACCTGAAAGTAAGGGACAAGTACGACCTGCTCAACAGCGGCAGCGCCCTCGGACGCGGCTGCGGCCCCCTGCTCATCGCTAAGAAAGATATCCCCCGCGAAGAAATCAAAAACCTGACAATAGCCATCCCCGGCGAGAATACTACGGCCAACCTCCTCTTTTCCATCGCTTTCCCGGAAGCGACCAACAAAAAGGTGATGCTGTTTTCAGAAATCGAAAACGCCGTGCTCAATGGTGATGTGGACGCCGGCGTGATCATCCACGAAAACCGCTTTACCTATCAGCTCAAAGGCCTCGTGAAACTCATGGACATGGGCGAATACTGGGAGTCTACCACCGGCAACCCCATTCCGCTGGGTGGTATCTTCATCCGCAAGGATATCCCCGCTGAAACACGCGCGCAGGTGGATGCACTGATCCACCAAAGCCTGCAACATGCCTACAGTGAATATCCTCAGCTGTCTGACTACATCAAATCCCACGCACAGGAAATGGATGAACAGGTGATGCGCCAGCATATCGATTTGTATGTCAACGATTTCAGCCTCGACCTCGGCAAAGAAGGCCACGCAGCGGTAGCAGCGCTGATGACAGCAGCTGAAGGTGTTGTTGCACGCAAAGACGCATAAGCAGCAAAGACGCAAAGCATTTTTCAATCAGCATTAATAAGAAAGCAAAGGAGCGAAGATCAAAATTTGATCTTCGCTCCTTTGCTTTCTCTGCTCGTGTATATTATTCTTTGTGTCTTTGCTGCTTATGCGCCTTTGCGTGATCACCGGGCAAGCGCCTTCCCATACACCTCCAGCGCACGCTTCCTCGCCGCATCATGTTCCACCATTGGCCGGGGATAAGAAAAATCATCCAGCTCCGGTACCCACTGACGGATATAATGCAGGTCCTTGTCAAACTTCTGTGTCTGTAACGTTGGATTGAATACCCTGAAATAAGGCGCTGCATCGCAACCGCAGCCAGCGGCCCATTGCCAGTTACCATTATTGGAAGCCAGGTCGTAATCCAATAGCTTAGCGGCAAAATAAGCTTCCCCCCAGCGCCAGTCGATTAACAGGTGTTTGGTGAGAAAGCTGGCGGTGATCATCCTCACCCTGTTGTGCATGAAACCGGTGGTATTCAGTTCACGCATCCCGGCATCTACAATGGGATAGCCTGTCTGTCCCTGACACCAGCGTTCAAATTCCTTTTCATTGTTCCGCCATGGAATGCGATCATATTCTTTTTTGAAGGAAGCATGCTGCACCTCCGGAAAATGCCACAATATCATCTGGAAAAACTCCCGCCAGATCAGTTCTTTCAAAAACGTCTCGTTGTCGTCCAGTGCCTTTTTTACCAGTTCCCGGATGCTGATGGTACCAAAGCGTAAATGCACCCCCAGGTGCGAAGTGCCTGGTATGGCAGGAATATCATGGGTTTTATCATAGTGGCTGATAATTTTTTCCGGAATATCGGCTGGCGGAAAGGTGACTTTGACAGCCTTAAATCCCATTGTTTTCAGTGAAGGTATTTTCAGCGGCGCCTGCTGATACCAGTTGTCTGTATACTTCTCCACCGGATAAGGCTTGTAATAAAATGGTGTCAGCGTGGCCAGCCATCTTTTACTGTAAGGGGTAAATATCGTATAGGGGTCACCGTTATCTTTTAAGACTTCTTTCTTTTCAAAAATGACCTGGTCTTTATAGCTGTGAAAAGAAATCTCTTTTTCCTTTAACAGTTTGGCGATAGCAGTATCACGCTCACGGGCATACGGTTCATAATCGTTGTTGGTAAATACTTTCTGCACATCGTACCGTGCTGTCCAGTGGTTAAATGCTGCTTCCGGTGTTCCGTAAAAAACATCCAGGGTAGTGCCGGCAGCCGTGAGTTGTTGTTGCAGCGCTTCCAGCGTTTGGTGAATAAATATCACGCGATGGTCTGCTTTCTCTTCCAGGTCGTCCAGTATCTGGGCATCAAACACAAAAACGGGGACCACCGGACGGTCGCCTTTTAACGCATGATATAAAGCAGCCTGGTCATTCAGCCGCAGATCGCGGCGGAGCCAGCAAAGATTAACAGCAGGTTTCATACTAGACTTTACCATCAAACAGTACTTCGTGTAAAATAGCAGCAGTGGCGTTGCCATAGCTGCTGTCACGGAAAAGACCTACCCAGCGTACGCCCTGTATAGCATTGGTCAGAAATATTTCATCTGCATTTTCCAGGTCTTCGATAGTGAGTGGCTTTTCCTCTATTTTAAAGGGTAATTCTGAATTTAGCAGATGCTTGCGCATCACGCCGCAAACACAACCTTCCGAAAGCGGTGGTGTGTAAATGGTTTTATGATGCACCATAAAAACATTAGCGATGGTACTGTCTGCCACCCGGCCATATTGATTAAGCAACAGTACTTCATTGAAGCCGTGTTGTTTGCCATACATGGCGCCCATCACATAAGGGAGACAGTTATTGGATTTAATGGAAGAGAATTTATCACTGGTTTTTCTGGCATCCGGGAAGATGTCCAACACGAGTCCGTTTTCATTCAGTTCCAGTACGGTACTGCTCAATTCCCATGCCTGTATGAGATAACACGGAAGATTATTGATCGGCTCATATAATCCGCCATCAGCGCGGAATACGGAGAACCTCACCCGTGCCATATGGGTCAGGTTATTTTTGTGGCACAGGTCTGTTATCTGACGGAGGAAAAAAGCTTTCGTGAAATGGGACGGAATATCAAAATGCAGCAGATGCAGGCTGGCAAGTAAGCGTTCAAAATGTAAATCGCTCAATACTACTTCTCCCTGATGCACCCGCATTGTTTCAAAGCAGCCGTCCCCATAACGAAAAGAACGGTTGTCTGCTGTAAAAATCGGGTCACCGGAAGAGTAAAACTTACCATTATAACAAAGAAAACCAACTTGCACCTCGAACTGTGTTTAGCAAAGTGTAAGTTACCCAATTATTTTGTCATTTCAGCGACCTCTTTTTAGGGATTCGCCGCAACCATAGCGGTAATCGAACAAAAAGGAAACGTTAAAATCAGGCAGGGTAATCACAGAAAAAACACTCATTCACCCATGGAGTAACATAGACGTTAAATTAAATATATGAGCATAAAAAAAGCCCGCCGGAAAATTATCAGGCGGGCCACTCATGTATTCAGTTATTTTAAATCGCTACTACAGGAATATCTCCCTCCACAATCAACCTGCCGGCAGTTTTGGCTTTGATTTCTTCCACGCTCACGTCCGGAGCACGTTCCAGCAGGCGGAAACCGTCGGGGGTAACTTCCAGCACCGCGAGGTCCGTCACAATTTTTTTAACGCAGTTGACACCGGTCAACGGCAGTGTACAGGCAGACAGCAGTTTGCTCTCTCCTTTAGGATTGGTGTGCATCATGGCCACAATAATATTCTTGGCCGCAGCTACCAGGTCCATCGCGCCGCCCATGCCCTTCACCATTTTACCGGGTATTTTCCAGTTGGCGATATCACCATTGTCGGCTACTTCCATAGCGCCCAATACGGTGAGATCTACTTTGCCGGCGCGGATCATGCCGAAGCTTTCGGCAGAATCGAAGAAACTGCCACCGGGCAGGAGAGTCACCGTTTCCTTACCGGCGTTGATCAGGTCCGGATCTATATCATCGGCAGACGGGTACGGGCCCATACCGAGCATACCGTTTTCAGACTGCAGCATAATAGAAATCCCGGCAGGGATGTAATTGGCTACCAGTGTGGGAATACCGATACCCAGGTTGACATACATACCATCTTTTAACTCCTTTGCTATTCTTTTGGCGATACCAAATTTATCGAGAGGCATAACATACTGATTTTGGAAAGTGGAATAATAACGTGTAGTCGTTACCGTTACATCTGTACGGTCCTGCGTTCTATCCGTTTTTCATAGTCGGAGCCTGCAAAGATGCGGTGCACATAGATTCCCGGTACGTGGATGTGATCGGGGTCCAGTTCACCCGGCTGTACCAGTTCCTCTACCTCCGCGATGGTGATATTACCGGCTTTGGCCATGGAGGTACTGAAATTGCGGGTGGTTTTACGGAATACCAGATTGCCCATGGTATCTCCTTTCCAGGCTTTCACGATAGCAAAATCGGCATGCAGTGCCATCTCCATGAGATAGTTTTTGCCGTTGAATTCGCGGGTTTCTTTACCGGCGGCCACTTCAGTGCCATAACCGGCGGGGGTGAAAAAAGCGGGGATGCCCATACCGGCCATCTGTATGCGGGTGGCGAGGGTACCCTGCGGGATCAGGTCTACCTCCAGTTCGCCGGCCAGCAGCTGTCTTTCAAATTCTGCGTTTTCCCCTACGTAGGAAGACATCATCTTGCGGATCTGACGGGTTTTCAACAACATGCCTAATCCAAAGTCGTCGACTCCGGCATTGTTGGAAATACAGGTCAGTTCTTTTACGCCCTTTCTGACCAGCGCTGCGATACAGTTTTCCGGAATACCACACAAACCAAATCCCCCCAGCATTACCACCGCGCCATCCCGGATGTCCCTTATGGCTTCGTCTGCATTTGCTACTACTTTGTTCATGTTTTGGTGTTTTATATTGATCTTATGGCTGTCGCTTGATAAAGGGGCGTACCGTATCGGAAGCGGGTAACAGGAAAGCTTTGTCTGCGTTGGGGAAAAAGCTTTTCAGGCGGTGCCTTACAGGCGCGTTTTCTTCCACCGGATTGCCTAGTTTATTTTTTCTGATAGCGATATCTGCCTGCACTTTTTCAAACACGTCTTTCATCCGGTCCGGGTGACTTTCATACCAATTATAACTGGTCATGAATTCCTTTACGGACACGTGGTGCAGGTCCAGTATCTGTTTGTAGTAGATCTTTACTTTTTCCAGTCTGACAGAATCAGGCAGGGGTGTAGTCAGCGCGCTCACTTCGTTGCCATAGGCGTCTGCCAGGGTCATGTCTACCAGGATCTTGCTCATTTTATCCTTCTGGATATACTCCTTGGGGACATTGCCCGGATCACCACAAGCTGCCATCAAAAATACGAGTCCTGCTACGAGCGCTTTAAAACGGTTGTTCATTCTTTTCTAAAAAATTGTTGTGTCCGGAGATGATCACCGGCTGTTATTTCATCTGCTGATATTTCTGTGCGTTGGGCACATCCATCTGGGCCAGTAATTCGGCCGCCCTCATTTTCTCCTGTGGCATGGCCTTGGAAAATATCTTCTGCAGTTCATCGGCCTTGGCGGAGTAGAATGTCTGCATCAACATGGAGTTGGGTATGTCCTGATGAATGGCATACAGCAGGTTGAGGCAGTTCATAATGGCCGCACGGCCTCTGTTAACGTCTTCGTACATCACGTCCAGTCCGTTGCGGTGATACTGGTACATCACATCATGGAAGTTGAGGAATTTGGCATTCAGGAGGTTATCCTGCAACCAGTAACGGTTGCGGGTACCTTCGAAAGCTTTCCATCCGGAGATGTCTTTTCCATCCGGCGCGTTGTTGACAATATTGAGCGCTTTTTTGAAATAGACGTCACCGCCGCGGGGAGAGAACGAATCGTAGTCCAATCCGAGAACGATATTCACGTAATACGCCATGATGGCGGTGAGATTGGAAGCCATGGGATCGTTGCCCACTACGCGGTTGTCGCTGAATTCCAGCTGTTGGAATTCTACGTAACGAAAGGCCACGTTGTTGTCCTGCGTGTTCAGCAGGCTGGTCACATAGCTGCTGTTAAACACCGGGCGGGTAGCCTGTATGGTGAGGGAAGCCTTGTACATGTTTTCCCCTGTCACGCCTGTTATGTTCAGCAGGAAGTTGCATTCAATTCTTTCTGCCGGCGTAAAGGCATCATCTGTCCAGTGGCGGTTGTTGAGAAATTCCCTGAGGGCTGTTTGCAGCGTGGTAAACACTTTCCGGTCAACACCCTGGACCTGGTTGGCCACTACGGTCACGTTAGCCCTGATCTCCTGCGCCTGCAGGCAGTTGGCCGTGAAAACGAAAATACCTGCCAGCAGCAGGGCGAAGGGGAAGCGGTTACGCATGTTGCAGTTCTATTATAGCAGAAACAATATCCCTGGCTACTTCCTGTTTGGATTTGAGGGGGATGTCACGTTCTTTTCCCCTGTTGTCGAACAGGGTCACTTTATTGGTATCGTAGTTGAATCCGGCGCCCGGGTCGGCGAGGGAGTTCATCACGATCATATCCAGATTTTTGTCGCGCAGTTTCTTCAGGGCGTACTCCCTTTCGTTGTTTGTTTCCAGGGAGAAGCCCACCAACAGTTGCTGCGGACCTTTATTGTTGCCCAGTGTCCGGAGGATATCGTGTGTTTTCTCCAGGGCGATGCTGAACTTATCTTCTCCTTTTTTGATTTTTTTGTCTGCCACCTGTGCCGGGCGGTAGTCGGCCACGGCAGCTGCCGCCACTACAATATCCGACAGTGGGTATACCGCGATTACGCTGCGGAACATATCATCGGCAGATTGTACCGGGATGATATCGATACCGCTGTGGTGCGTGGTTTGGTTAGTGGGTCCCAGCACCAGTTTCACCTGGGCGCCGGCATCGGCGAGGGCTTCGGCAATCGCGATGCCCATTTTACCGCTGGAGTGGTTGCTGATATATCTTACCGGGTCAATATGTTCGATCGTAGGGCCGGCTGTTACGACGGCTATTTTGCCATCGAGTGGTTTACGGGCACCGGCCACCTGGCTGAAGTGGCGGCGCAGCAGGGCGACGATATTTTCCGGTTCCGCCATGCGTCCTTCTCCCACGAGGCCGCTGGCCAGTTCACCGGCAGCCACGGGTATCTGCGTATGGCCGTATTCGCGGAGGCGTGCCACATTGGCGCGGGTAGCCGGATGTTTCCACATGTCTTCGTCCATAGCTGGTGCATAGAGTACCGGGCAGGTAGCGGATAAGTAGGTGGCCAGCAGGAGGTTATCGCACAGGCCGTTGGCCATTTTGGCGATGGTATTGGCAGAAGCGGGTGCAATCAGCATCACATCGGCCCAGCGGCCGAGCATGACGTGGTTGTTCCAGCTGTTATGGTCGCTGATATGGAGCGGTACTTCGTTTTTGGAGAGGGTGGCGAGGGTCAGTGGCGTGATGAAGTCAGCCGCTGCCGGTGTCATCACTACCTTCACGAGGGCGCCTTCCTTCACGAGCAGCCGGATGAGGGTAGCGGCTTTATAGGCAGCAATGCTGCCGGACACGCCCAACAGGATTTTCTTTCCTTGTAGTATTTTGATATCGTCCATAGATATAAAAAAAGCGGCAGAATTGAATCTGCCGCCATGAAATTAATATTTTTATTTTTCGCAATCACGCACCTCACAAAATAATGTGTGGCGGATTAGCTGAACAGGTCGTCGTCGTTCTTGCGGAAATAAATTTTATTGTCCAGGAATTCCTGAGTAGCCTGGATAGCAGGATTTGCCAGCCTTTCGTAAAAGCGGGAAATCTCGATCTGCTCCTTGTTTTCGTGTACTTCTTCGAGGTTGTCAGTATGACTGGCAAACTCTTCCAGCTTGGAATGGAGCTCCTCTTTCACGGAAATATTGATCTGATTGGCGCGTTTGGCTATCACGGCAATAGACTCATATAAATTACCGGTCCGGTTCTTAATATCGGTAGTATTTTTGGTTTCTACCCAGGGATTAAGACTACTGGTTAGACTTCTCTTTATTTTGCTCATTTTCCAGTGATTTAATATTGTTTTGCGCTAAGGTATAAAATTTTTCGGCATCCGCCTTCAATTTGCTGTTGGGATAGTGGTCTGCGAAGTCCATGTATTCGCTGACAACGGTCTCGTAGCGTTCCTTTTGTTTTTCTTCTATGCTGTTTTTAGCATAGTTGTAGTAGGCGCGGATGGCCATTATCTTGTAGCCGTCGCTTTTGTCAGAGTCGGGGTAGTTGCGCATCAGGTTTTTGAAGGCGATACCGGCCGCTTTGTAAAAGCCCAGGTTATAGTACAGTTCGGCGCTGTTGAACTCTTTGAGTTCCAGCTTCCTGCGGCAGAGTTCGATTACCAGATTGGCTTCCGGTACTTTTTCTGCCTGCGGGTAGTTATTGATGAAGGTTTGCATCTGGGCGATGGCCTTCATGGTGTTGGTCTGGTCCAGCGATACTTTGGGTGACTGCTTATAATAGCAGTATGCCTGCATATAGTCGATTTCCACCGCTCTGGGGCTGTTGGGGAATACGTCGAGGTAGTTTTTGAAATGGAAAGCTGCCTGAACATAGTCCTTCACGTAGTAGGAACAGTATGCGTAGTTATAATACAGGCCTTCAAACTTCTCAGTGCCTTTATACACCTGCAGGAGGTCCTGATACAGTGTTTGCGCCGTATTGTATTTTTTCTTCGAGTACAATTTGTCAGCATACGCCAGCTTCTTCTCGAAGTTGTTGCTTTTTTCGATTCTTCTCAGTTCATTGTTACAGGAAGAAGCGACCACGATCAGCGCAAGGAGACTGCTATACAATAAAAATTTCCGCATAAAAGAGTGGCAAAATTAAGAATTAAATGTAAATGTAAGGCGAAGAGATTTTCATTGCTGTTAAAATTTTGCAAAAGAGGCCGTTAAATCGCTGAGTCGGGACATTTTACCGAAGAAATGATTCCTTTTGCCGCTTACCTGCCGAAAATAAAAAACCGCCGGATATTGTCAAAAAAATATCAGCGCAGAGGTATCGAATTATAATTTAATCCTATTTGTAAAAAAAACATTCATTCGCGTTGCTGAAAAAAAGCTGCAGTCATTTTACCCCTGGCAATATCAGTCCTGTTGCGTTTTTAACAGGTTACACACACGATATTAACACATATTCACACATTATCCACACCATCTGATATCCCTTGCGCAAAAAAGGTGCATAAAGGTGGTCCAAACCCGCTGCGGCAGGCCATGTTCTCCTGTGGAAAAAATTTATAAAGTATTTTTTCGTTAAAAAGTGGGAAAAAGTGTTATTTTGTGTTAGAAAATGGTTTTTCAAGTACTTTGCCCCATGGTATGACAGGTTTTCTAGGCGAATATGAGGCTACGCTGGACGCAAAAGGACGTTTTCTGTTACCTGCCGGATTCAAAAAGCAGTTGTCAGAAGCCGCCGGGGGACAGTTTGTCATCAACAGAGGCTTTGAAAAATGTTTGTCACTGTATCCCATGAACGAGTGGCAGCCCATTTTCGAACGTATCAGCAAGCTGAACGATTTTGACCCGAAAGTGCGGGAATTTAGGCGCTACTTCCTCAATGGGGCGACCATTCTGGAACTGGACAGCGCAGGAAGACTGCTGGTACCGAAAAACCTGCTGTCGTACGCAAACATGGAAAAAGACATTGTGCTGGCAGCAGCATCCAATAAAATCGAGATCTGGGATAAAGGTAAATACCAGGAGTTCTTTGAAAATTTCTCACCAGGGGCCTTCAGTGATCTGGCTCAACAGGTAATGGGAGGAGGAGACAACAACATTTCAATTTAAACTGGAGCAATATGGGCGAACAACAATATCACCTACCCGTTCTGCTGCAGGAGACAACGGAGCTGTTACACATTAACCCGGAAGGGACCTATGTGGACGCCACGTTTGGAGGCGGAGGACATTCCCGGGCCATACTGGAGAAACTGGGCGAAAAAGGACGACTGATTGTATTTGATCAGGATGAGGATGCATACCGTAACCGAATCATCGATGACCGTGTAACATTTGTACAACAAAATTTCCGGCACCTGCAACGTTTTCTGAAGTTACATAAAGCGGAACAGGTAGACGGCATACTGGCAGATCTGGGCGTGTCTTCACACCAGTTCGATACCGCCGAAAGAGGATTCAGCATCCGCTTTAACGGCGATCTGGACATGCGGATGGACACCCGGACTACCCTCACTGCGGCCCAGATTCTGGCCACCTGGGGCGAAGCCCGGTTACAACTCCTGTTCCAGGAATATGGAGAAGTGACCAACGCCAAAACCCTGGCACAAACCATTGTACGGCAAAGAAAAACACACCCCATGCGCACCATCGCGGAATTTAAATCCGTGATCCAGCCCATCGTAAAAGGCAACCCGCAGAAATACCTCGCACAGGTGTTTCAGGCACTAAGAATAGCCGTCAACGATGAACTGGGCGCCTTAAAAGATTTGCTCACCCAGTCCGCCAATGTGTTAAAACCAGGAGGGAGAGTGGCCATCATTACCTTCCACTCGCTGGAAGACAGGCTGGTAAAGAATTTTATGAAGACAGGCAGTTTCGAGGAAGCACCGGAAGATCCGTTTGGAAAGGAAACACCCCCTAAATTGTTCAGATTAATCACAAAAAAACCGGTAACCGCCAGCGATGCAGAACTAAAGCTCAACGGCAGATCGAGAAGCGCAAAACTGCGGGTGGCCGAAAAAACAGCATGATACGGTTAATACCCTATCATCCAGCTCCTATCCTATCCTATACACATCTGTTGTGATTTGCTTTTCAATTTTATATTGTCAATTTATTAAAAAAGCATAGCGCGTGTTGCAGGAAGAAGTTATAGAAACAAACCAGGAAGAACCTACCGGTACCGAAAGTACACCGGTGAAAGAACCGAAAAGGGAATGGCGGCTCCGTATCAACTACAGAGCGTTGGTACAAAACCTGCCCTATATCGGCTTCCTCGCTGTTCTGGCATTGATCTATATCGCTAACAGCCACCTCGCTGAAAAAAAAATACGCCGCATTAATCAGCTTGGCAAAGAAATAAAAGAGCTTAAGTGGGAATACATCAACGTGAAGAGTGAGCTCATGTTTCGCAGCAAAATGAGTGAAGTCAGCAAATCTGTAGAGCAACTGGGCCTTAAACAACTCAGCTCCCCTCCACAGAAAATAGTGTTGAAAAAAGAAAACGAAAAATAACATTCAATACTGGTACCTGATGCTGCCCGCCTGAAACAATTACAGGACGGGGATGCTGGTAAAAACAAATGGCAAGCATCTCATATAAATAGCAGCCAGCGTCAGGTATCTTTTTTAGCTCTTGGCCCTTAGCTTTTAGCCTTAGTCGCTTTCCCGGCAACTAAAACCCTGGAAGTTATACCGCTAAAAGCTTAAAGCTAAACAGCCGGAACGTGGACGTAAAAAAAGACATATTGTGGCGAGTGTATTTGTGCCTGATCGGCATGGCGCTCTTCGGCGTCGCCATCCTGGCAAAAGTCTTTTACATCCAAAACGTGAAAGGCAGCTATTGGCGCAATATGGCTGACAGCCTGCACACCGGCTACGTAGCGCTCGACGCGGAAAGAGGCACCATCTATTCGGAGGAAGGCAGAATGCTGTCTACCTCCATCCCGTATTTTGATATACGGATAGACTTCGCAGCCGACGGCCTGCGGGACAAAAAAGGGAAAGTGTTCCGGGAAAATCTCGACTCCCTGTCCCTGTCCCTCTCCCAGATGTTCGGCGACCGCAGCAAAGCCGCTTATGCAGATATGCTTCAGGAAGGCTACAAATCAAAGGACCGCTATTTTCTCCTAAAAAGAAACGTGCCCTTTAACCAGTACCAGCAAATGCGCGCCTTCCCCATGTTCCGCCTCGGCAAAAACAAAGGCGGTATGATCGCGGAAAGCAAAAGCAAACGCATCAACCCCTTTAAACTGCTGGCCAACAGGACCATCGGACTGCCCCGCGAAAACTCGCAGAGCGTAGGACTGGAAAGGACCTATAACGAATACCTGAAAGGGGTGACCGGTAAAAGGCTCATGCGCCGCATCGCCGGTGGTACATACGTTCCCGTGGAAGGATATGACATCGAACCGGAAAACGGCCGCGATGTGGTGACCACCCTCGACGTAAACATGCAGGACATCGTGGAAACAGCCCTCATGAACATGATGGTGCAAAATGAAGCAGTCCACGGTACCTGTATCCTGATGGAAGTGAAAACAGGAAAAATCAAAGCGATCGCCAATCTGGGCAGACAAACAGATGGCAGCTACTGGGAAGATATGAACTATGCACTGCAGGTAGGCGAACCAGGTTCCACTTTTAAACTGGCCACCGTCATCTCTGTGCTGGAAGATAAATACGCCTCCATGAACACGATGGTCAACATGGACGGCGGACGCTGGCAGGTTGGACGCAGAACGGTATTCGATTCCGAACCGCATCCCGGCCCCCAGAACGTGACCATCAAACACGCATTTGAGCTCAGCTCCAATGTGGCAATGGCTAAACTGGCCGTCCAACATTATGGCAGACAGCCCAACAAGTTCGTGGCAAACCTGAAAAAACTCAGGCTCGACCAGAACACGGGCATCGACCTGGTGGGGGAAGGCCATCCGGTGATTAAAACCACCAGCTCCAAAACATGGAGCAACACGTCACTGCCCTGGATGGCTTTCGGGTATGAAGTGCTGATAAGCCCGCTGCAAACCTGTATGCTATACAATGCAGTGGCCAACAACGGTAAAATGATGAAACCCTACCTCGTCAACTCCATACAGGAATATGGCCAGGTAGTTAAACAGTTTGAGCCCACCGTACTGCTGGACAGCATCTGCACCAACAGTACCCTGAAGCAGGTACAGTCCATGCTCGAAGGAGTGGCAATAGACGGCACCGCCAGAAAACTGGCCAACCCCTATTACAGCTTCGCAGCTAAAACCGGTACCGCCCTGGTGGCCAACGGCAGCCGCGGTTATGCCGACAAGATCTACCAATCCTCATTTGCAGGGTACTTCCCCGCTAATGACCCACAGTACACCTGTGTGGTGGTGATCAGAAATAAACCGCATGCCCTGCGCTTTTATGGCGCTAACGTGGCAGGCCCTGTGTTCCGCGAAGTGGCTGATAAACTCTATGCCATCGCTGTGGAAAAACAGAAACCCATGCAGGCAAACGTACAACTGGACACCCTCCTGGCCCTGAAAAACGGAAAAGGCGGCGAATGGAAACAGATACTTAAAACCCTGCAGATGCCCATCAGCGGCACGATCGCCAATAACAGCTGGGTAAGCCCCAGCGTGAGCAACCGGAAAGTAAGCTTCCAACAGCTCTCCCAGGCGAAAGGCGCCGTGCCCAATGTAACGGGAATGGGACTCAAAGACGCACTGTACCTGCTCGAAAATGCAGGACTGCGCGTAGTGGTAAAAGGCGCCGGTAAAGTGAAAACACAATCACTCCCCGGTGGCACCAAAATAGGAAACGAACAAACTATCGTAATAGAACTGAGCTAGATGAAGACGCTGCGCGACATATTATACAATGTAGGCATCAGGGCCGTACACGGTAATACCGATATCACCGTGAACGCGCCCGCTATTGATTCCAGGTCCGTAGGACCCGGCGATGCCTTCATTGCCGTGAAAGGAGTACACACCGATGGCCATCAGTACATCGACAAAGCCATCGCACAGGGAGCTGCAGCCGTCATCTGTGAAACCATGCCGGAAGTGCTGCTGGACACCGTCACCTATGTACAGGCAGACAACAGCGCCCAGGCAAGCGGCATCATAGCAGGCAACTTCTATGATAACCCTTCCCACAAACTACAGCTGGTAGGCGTAACCGGTACCAACGGAAAAACAACCATCGCCACCATCCTGTTCCGTTTGTTCTCTCAACTGGGCTATCACTGCGGACTGCTGTCCACCGTGCAAAACCAGATAGGCGATGCCGTGATACCATCTACCCACACCACCCCGGACCCCATCAGCCTCAACGCACTGCTGGCCCGGATGGTAGAGGAAGGATGCCTGTATGCCTTCATGGAAGTGAGCTCCCATGCGATCCATCAGCAACGGGTGGCGGGACTGAAATTCGCCGGCGGCATCTTCAGCAATATCACCCATGATCACCTGGATTATCACAAAACATTTGATGAATACATCCGGGTAAAAAAAGCATTCTTTGACAACCTGCCGGCCACCGCTTTTGCCCTCACCAACCTCGACGACAAAAGAGGCATGGTGATGCTGCAAAACACCAAAGCCCGCAAGGCCACTTATAGTCTGCGTACACTGGCTGATTTCAAGGGTAAAATCCTGGAAAACAATCTCACCGGACTGATCATGCAGGTGGGCGACACGGAAGTGCACTTCCGCCTGATCGGTGAGTTTAACGCCTACAACCTGCTGGCAGTATACGGTGCAGCTGTATTGCTGGGACAGGACAAAGCCACGGTGCTGCGCGCCCTCAGTAATATCCAGGGCGCGGAAGGCCGCTTCGACTATATCGTGTCTGCACACGACCAGATCATCGCTATTGTGGACTACGCCCACACACCTGATGCCCTGAAAAACGTGCTGGCCACCATCAAAAACCTGCGCAAAGGACATGAACAGGTCATCACAGTGGTAGGCTGCGGCGGCGACCGTGATACGGCTAAAAGGCCTGTCATGGCAGCGGTAGCAACAGACAGCAGCGACCGGGTCATCTTCACTTCCGATAATCCCCGCTCCGAAGAACCGGAAGCGATTATCCGCGAAATGGAAGCAGGGGTGCCGGTACACCTGAAAAAAAGAGTGATCTCCATTACCGACCGCAGGGAAGCGATCAAAACAGCCGTAACCCTCGCCGGAAAAGAAGACATCATCCTCGTAGCCGGAAAAGGACACGAGAAATACCAGGAAATCAAAGGGGTGAAACATCCCTTCGATGATAAACAAGTGCTGGAAGAAGTAATGAGGCTGCTCGACAAATAATTTTAACGGAACGAAACTAAATACTTAATAACTCAATGACTTAAAAGCCACCTGTCCAAATGAGGCGGACGGGGAGGCTCCGACTAAAACATATGTTATATTATTTTTTAAATTACCTGAAAACAGAATTTAAGATCAGCATCATGGGTGGTGGTATGTTCCAGTTTATCACCTTCCGGGTAACGATGGCCCTGTTGCTGTCGCTGGTCATCTCCCTGTTATTGGGTAAACGTATCATCAGATTCCTGCAGCGTAAACAAATCGGAGAAACGATCCGCGAGCTGGGCCTTCAGGGTGAAAACACCAAGAAGGGCACCCCTACCATGGGCGGCCTCATCATCCTCGCAGCCATCATCATCCCTACCCTCCTGTTTGCGCAGGTAGCGAATGTGTATATCTGGCTGGTACTGCTTTGCACCGTATGGTTAGGCCTCATCGGTTTCGTGGACGACTATATTAAAGTCTTCAAAAAGAACAAGGAAGGGCTGGCCGGCCGCTTTAAAATACTCGGACAGATAGGACTGGGCCTCATCGTGGGCACCACCCTGTATTTCAATAACGACGTGGTAGTGTCGCGTGAGCTGATGAACACGCAGAAACTGGCGCCTTATGAAAGACGCCTCACCAATCACCCGGAAAGGGTGACCCGCGATGGTCAACGGTTTGCGGATGTGAAAACACCCATCACCACCATCCCGTTCGTTAAGAACCACGAATTCAACTACGCCAAGCTGATTTCCTGGATCCCCGGCGCAGAAAAATACACGTTCATCGTCTACATCCTGATCGTCATCTTTATCATTACCGCCGTATCCAACGGCGCAAACATAACGGACGGACTGGACGGACTAGCCACAGGGGTGTCGGGTATCATAGGAATATGTCTCGGCATTTTTGCTTATGTATCGGGTAACATTCAGTTTGCGGAGTACCTCAACATCATGTACATCCCTAACCTGGGTGAACTGTCCATCTTCATCGCCGCCTTTGTGGGCGCATGTGTGGGCTTCCTCTGGTACAACGCTTATCCGGCGCAGGTATTCATGGGCGATACCGGCAGCCTGGCACTGGGTGGTATCATCGCGGCACTGGCATTTATCGTGCGTAAAGAGCTGCTGATCCCCATCTTCTGCGGTGTATTCCTCGTAGAACTGCTGTCAGTCATGCTGCAGGTGTCTTACTTCAAATACACCAAGAAAAAATACGGTGAAGGCCGGCGCATCCTGAAAATGTCGCCCCTGCACCACCACTATCAGAAACTCGGCTATCACGAAAGTAAAATATCCGTACGCTTCTGGATCATCACCATCATGTGTGTGGTATTTACGATCGCGACACTGAAAATGAGATAATTAAAAACTAAAAAACTAACAAAGAAGTATATACGAAAATGGCGCATAAACTCATCATATTAGGAGCAGGAGAAAGCGGGATAGGAGCAGCTTTGCTGGGAAAACAGCAAGGGTATGATGTTTTTGTGTCTGAAGGCGGCACTATCAAAGACAACTATAAACAGGAACTGGCGGTAAACCATATTCCTTTCGAAGAAGGCCATCACTCGTGGGACATAATACTGGGATCAGACGAAATCGTCAAAAGTCCGGGTATCCCTGAAAAAACCGAGCTGATGAAAAAAGTACGCGAGAAAGGCGTACCCGTCATCTCCGAAATTGAACTGGCCTACCGTTTTTCAAAAGGTAAAAAGATTATTGCCATCACCGGCAGCAACGGCAAAAGCACCACCACCGCCCTCACCTACCACATTTTCAAAACGGCAGGACTGGACGTGGCCATGGTCGGCAACATTGGCGTAAGCTATGCCAGGCAGGTGGCAACCGCACCGGCGGAGTATTATGTGATTGAAATCAGCAGCTTTCAGCTGGATGACATCGTGGAATTCAAACCCAACGTTGCTATCCTGCTCAACATTACGCCTGATCACCTGGACCGGTACGACTACAAAATGGAAAATTATGTAGCCTCCAAGTTCAGGATCGCGATGAACCAGACAAAAGAAGATGCCTTCGTTTATTGTATGGACGATCCGGAGATCATGCAGCATTTGGCGCAGCAACCCATTTATTCAACATTAATACCTTTTACCATCATGAAACCACTGAAAGAAGGCGGTTCTATCGCCAACGAGCAGTTGCAAATACTGGTTGACGGAGAGCCGGTCATCATGTCGATGTATGACCTGGCGCTAAAAGGGAAACACAATCTGTATAATTCGATGGCAGCAGCAATTGCAGGCAGAACCATGGATATTAGAAAGGAAAAAATCCGCGAAAGCCTGGCTTCCTTCAAAAGCCTCGAACACCGGATGGAATATGTGACAACTGTAAAAGGCGTGGATTTTATCAATGACAGCAAAGCTACCAACGTTAATTCTGTATGGTTTGCCCTCGAAAGCATTGAAAAACCCATCGTACTGATCATGGGCGGTGTGGACAAAGGCAACGATTACTCCGCTATCCGCGACCTGGTGAAAGAAAAAGTAAAAGCCATTATTTGCATGGGCGTGGACAACACACCGATCATTGACGCGTTATCAAAAGATACGCCCGTGATGATCAGCACTTCCAGCATGATGGACGCCGTACGCGAAGCTTTTGCCCAAGCCACCAAAGGCGATGTGGTCATGCTTTCTCCCGCCTGCGCCAGCTTCGATCTGTTTAAAAACTACGAAGACAGGGGCCGGAAATTTAAAGAGGCAGTGAAAGCGTTGTAAACACCGGGGTTGCTGGTAAAAGGGTTGAATAACGGAAACGATAAAACGAAATTATTAACAATATGAACGGATTGCTCTATAGAACAAAAGGCGATAAGGTCATCTGGACGATAGTAATTTTTCTATCGCTGGTGAGCCTGCTGGCTGTATATAGTGCAACCGGCTCACTTGCCTACCGCGAACGGGGCGGCCATACGGAGTATTATCTTCTGAAGCAGCTCATCGTACTGGGAATGGGACTGGTGATCATCTACTTTGCTCACCGGGTGAACTATACCATTTACTCGCGGGTGGCACAGGTAGGCTTCCTGATATCAATACCACTGCTGGTTTATACGCTGGCATTCGGTTCGCATATCAACGACGCCAGCAGATGGATACGGCTACCGATCATCAATCTGACCTTCCAGACATCGGACGTTGCCAAGCTGGCCATCTTCATGTATGTCAGCCGGCAGTTGTCGAGAAGGCAGCATGTGATCAACGATTTTAAAAAAGGGTTTCTGCCCATCATCATACCAGTAGGCATTATCTGCGTACTCATCATGCCGGCCAATATGAGCACGGCTTTGCTGTTAATGGCCAGCTGCATGCTGCTCTGTTTCATTGGCAGGGTACCGGTGAGGTTCCTCGCCGGAATGGTGGCCGCAGGAGCACTGGCTATCGTACTGATGTTTGCCATCGCTAAAATCTCCGGAATGGAGATGCGTACCAAAACATGGGAAAAGCGGTTGGACAGCTTCATGAATGATGACCACACAGAAGTACCCTATCAGGTACAACAGGCCAACATCGCCATCGCAGGCGGCGGCGTACTCGGAAAAGGTCCCGGCAACAGTACACAACGTAACTTTTTGCCACACGCCTACTCTGATTATATCTACGCTACCATCATCGAAGAATATGGGCTGATGGGCGCGTTCCTGATATTGGCAGCTTACATGTTACTGCTGCTGCGCTGTATCCGGATATACAAAAAATGTCCGTATGCCTTCGGCGCCTTCCTGGCACTGGGACTCAGCGTAACACTGGTAATACAGGCGTTGACCAACATGGCGGTAAACGTACAGCTGTTTCCCGTAACCGGGTTGCCGCTCCCGCTGGTCAGCATGGGTGGTTCCTCCGTACTCTTCACCAGCATGGCCATCGGCATTATCCTGAGCGTGGCCCGCAACGTAGAAGAAATGGAAGGAAAACAGGCAGAAAAAGAAAGACTCGAACGCGTAATGGCTGCCAATGCAGAAAACGCAGCAGTAGCTTAAAGCGTATTTATATAAACAGACAGAATATCAATCGTAACTGAAGAACATGCAACGCAAAGTGATTATAGCAGGTGGAGGCACGGGAGGACATATCTTCCCGGCGATAGCGATTGCCAATGCGTTGAAGAAAATCCAGCCGGATATTGACATCCTCTTCGTGGGCGCCGTCGGTAAAATGGAAATGGAAAAAGTACCGCAGGCAGGTTATCCCATCAAAGGATTGGAAATAGCAGGCTTTAACCGCAGCAATATTTTTAAAAACATACTGCTGCCTTTCAAAATCTGGAAAAGTCTCCGGCAGGCCAAAAACATCCTGGCCGAATTTAAACCGGATGCAGTAGTGGGTGTTGGTGGTTATGCCAGCTTCCCCATGCTGAGAAGGGCACAGAAAAATGGTATTCCGACGCTCATACAGGAACAGAATTCTTTTGCAGGCAAAACCAATAAGATACTGGGTAAACACGCTAAAAAGATCTGTGTGGCTTATGATGGCATGGACAAATTTTTTCCGGCAGACAAGATTGTTTTCACCGGCAATCCTGTCAGGAACAACATCACACAATCCGCCGTTACGAAAGAAGATGCCCTGCAGCACTTTGGACTGAGCAGTCAGAAACAAACCATCTTCGCCGTAGGTGGCAGCCTGGGCGCCAAATCGATCAACGAAGCGTTGCAGCCGTTGCTGCCCACGCTGGTGCAGAAAGACCTGCAACTGATCTGGCAAACCGGCAAGCCTTACTACGAAACCGCCAAAGCTGCGGCTGCACCATACAGCAGCCATATTAAAGTGCATGAGTTCATCAACGTGATGGACTTCGCCTACAAAGCAGCAGACGTGGTACTCTCACGCGCAGGCGCACTGGCCATCGCCGAGCTCTGTGTGGTGAAAAAACCGGTCATCTTTGTGCCGTACCCTTTTGCTGCGGAAGATCATCAGACTTCCAACGCCATGAACCTGGTGAACAAAAAGGCTGGCCTGATGATCAAAAACGACGAGGTAGGAGCACAGCTTTCCTCCGTACTGTTCAGCCTTCTGCAAAACAGGGCGCTGATGGAACAACTGGAGAAAAATATCGGCGAACTGGGTAATCCCAACGCAGATATGGTGATTGCCAGAGAAGTGATAAACATTTTTTGATTTTGATATTTAGGGATTTAGGATTCATATGGATTTGAACAACATACAACGGGTTTATTTCATCGGCATCGGCGGTATCGGCATGAGCGCCATCGCCCGCTTCTTCCATGAGAAAGGAGTGGCAGTAAGCGGCTATGACCGTACCCCAACAGCACTGACAAGGCAGTTGGAGGCAGAGGGTATGCAGATCCATTATACTGACGATATCCATGCACTGGACCAAAAGGCTAACCTGGTCGTATATACGCCGGCCATCCCCGCTACCCATGAAGAACTGAAATGGTACCGGGACCATGGCTTTGAAGTGGTGAAACGCAGCGATGTTTTGCAGGAAATTACCAAATCACTGTTCGCCATCACGGTAGCGGGCACGCATGGTAAAACCACCGTTTCCACCATGATCGCGCACCTCCTTACCGACAGCGGATATGGCTGTAACGCTTTCCTGGGCGGCATCAGCGTTAACTACGGCAAAAATTTCTGGAGCAGCGATAAACAAGTGGCGGTGATTGAAGCAGACGAGTACGATCGCTCCTTCCTGAAATTAAGTCCGGATATCGCGATACTGACTGCCATGGATGCAGACCACCTGGATATTTACGGCACACCGGAGGCCATGGAAGAAGCATTTATCACTTATACGCACAATATAAAGCCCAATGGCACGCTGATTGCTAAGTTCGGCCTGCATCGCGGAAATGAGCTGAAAGCAGACAACAAACTGCTGTACAGTTTACAAAACGACGCTGCCAACGTATACGCTGCCAACATACGGATGATCAACGGTGGATATGAGTTTGATGTGATGCAGCAGGACTGGATGATCGACAACATCCGATTGCACATCGGTGGCATGCACAATGTTGAAAACGCGGTAGCAGCCATTACCGTAGCGCATTTGCTGGGCATCAGCGCTGATAAGATCAGAGCAGCAGTGGAAAGTTTCAAAGGTATCAAAAGACGCTTTGAATATGTGATCAAGAACGATCATCAGGTGTATATCGATGATTACGCTCACCATCCGGAAGAGCTGCGCGCACTGATCACCAGTGCGAAAGCATTGTTCCCCGGCAGGCGCTGCACCGTGATATTCCAGCCGCATCTGTTCACCCGCACCCGTGACCTGGCGGATGGCTTCGCGGAAAGTCTTTCACTGGCGGATGAAGTGGTCCTCCTGCCTATCTATCCCGCGAGGGAACTGCCAATTGAAGGCGTTACCAGCGAGATACTGAAAGCAAAGATCACCGTACCGGTGCAGATCATGCAAAAAGAAGAAGTACTGGACTGGCTGAAGAAAACACCCGTCCCGTTATTAATAACAGCCGGGGCAGGCGATATTGACCAGTTAAAAGAACCGATCAGTCAACTGCTTCACTAAACAGAAAAAACATTGGCTAAAACCACGACGATATTAAAAAGACTGGGTGCGCTGCTCCTTTGGGTGCTGGCGGTAACCGGCTTTATTATCCTCCTGGCGGCAGCTAATAACGACAAGGAATCTGGTATCTGCAAAGGCATTCAGGTGAAGTTTGAAGGGAAGGACGATAACTTCTTCATTGAATCCAAAGATATCCGGTCGTTGTTGACGAAAGACAAGGCACTGAACCCGGTAGGCAAACCGATCCGGGATATCAACATCCGGACACTGGAAGCAGTGGTAGACCAGGACCCATGGGTTAAAAATGCAGAGATCTATTTCAACAGCAAACAGGAACTGCATATTAAAGTAACACAGCGGGAACCGGTAGCAAGGGTGTTCACCTTTTCGGGCAACAGCTTTTATCTCGACGAAGCAGCAGAGCGTATACCGGTATCATCCCGCTACGCCGCCAGGGTACCGGTATTTACCGGTTTCCCCACAGATGCCGACAAGCTGCAACGGACAGACAGCCTGCTGGCTGCCCAGATAGTGGACATGGGCCGTTTTATCGGCAAAGACCCTTTCTGGATGGCGCAGGTAGAACAGCTGATGGTCACACCCGACAGGAAGTTTGAATTCATACCGAAACTGGGCGATCAGGTGATCGTTTTCGGAGACGGTGCCGACATTGAAAAAAAATTCACCAAACTGCTGGCTTTTTACAAGGAAGGACTGAATAAGGTAGGTTGGAATAATTATTCACGCATCAACATCGCTTTTGAGAATGAAGTCGTATGTACGCGTAAGGATGGTGTAGCACCGTTGCAACCGGTGATACCCAAAGACTCGGTCAAACAGTTTGTGCCTGACGAAGCGCCCATCGCGGAAAGTGAAGACAGCGCAGAGAAAACAACGGCAGCAAAACCACCGGAACATCCAACGGTGGCTGCCAAACCGGCCGAAAAACCGGCAGCGAAACCAGCGGCTAAACCCGCAGCTGCCCACCACAAAGCGACGGCAAAAGCGCCAGAGAAGAAAGCTAAACCACAGAAAGCGGCGCCGCCCAAGCAACAACCTAAAGCAGTGTATAAGCCAGGGAATAAATCTGTTAACACATCAAAAAAACAAACAACGCCATGAATCAGGAAGCTCCCATCATTGTAGGTCTCGACATCGGAACTACGAAGATTGCTGCCATAGCAGGACGGAAGAATGAATACGGGAAACTGGAAATCCTGGGATTCGGTAAAGCTACATCGTTTGGTGTGCAGCATGGAATGGTGCTGAACATTGACCAGACTATTAAAGCGATCAGGCAAGCCCTGGAAAACTGTTATGCTTCCAGCCCCCACCTGGAAATCAATGAAGTATATGTCGGCATCGCCGGTCATCATATCAAAAGTTTGCAAACCCGTGGTGATATTGTCCGCAATGATGTTGACGCGGAAATATCCCAGAAAGATATTGACCAGCTGATCAATGATCAGTATAAAACCGTCATTCCCGCGAGTGATCAGATCATTGATGTGATCCCTCAGCAATATATTGTGGACAGTTTGCAAAACATCACCTATCCTATCGGTATGTCCGGTGTGAAGGTGGGCGCCAACTTCCATATCATCACCGGCGATAAAAACGCCATCCGCAACATTAACCGCAGCGTGGAAAAATCCGGGCTTAAAATCCGCGACCTCGTACTGCAGCCGCTGGCTTCTGCCGCAGCTGTGATGTGCGATATGGACTTTGAAGCAGGGGTGGCCATTGTAGACATTGGCGGTGGTACCACCGACCTGGCGGTGTTCTACGAAGGCATCCTGAAACACACGGCTGTTATTCCCTATGGTGGCGAAAATATTACCAACGATATCAAAAACGGTCTGGGCGTATTAAAAACACAGGCCGAACAGATGAAAGTCCAATTCGGTTATGCACTGGCCGATGAAGCTAAAAGCAATGCTTATATCACTATCCCTGGTTTACGCGGACAAAGCCCCAAAGAAATCTCCGTTAAAAACCTGGCACATATCATCCAGGCCCGTATGAGTGAAATACTCGATTTCGTAGTATATCACCTTAAACAGATCGGGATGGACAATAAAATGCTGAATGGTGGTATTATCCTCACCGGTGGCGGTTCTCAGCTGAAACACCTGATCCAGCTGACAGAATACACTACCGGCGCCAGCGCACGCATCGGTTTCCCCAACGAACACCTGGCCAGCGGCCTGTTCGATGAGGAGCTGACCAAACCCATGTATGCGACCTGCGTAGGATTGATCCTCAAAGGCTACAACGATTTCGAAAATGACCGTAAATCACTGGAAGAAAATTATATAAAAATTAATACCAGTTACCTCGCGAAAGAACAAGCCGCTCAGTCGGTAGCCCAACAGGAAGAATGGGAGGAAGAAGGCCCCACTACTCAGGAAATACAGGACAGAAAAGCCAAAGAAAGGAATGCTTCCCTGAAGAATTTCCTGGATAAAATGAAAACGAAGATCATTGACATGTTTACAGAAGAAGAAGATGCAAAACTGTAAATGTGAAATGGCGCAATTGTTGTGAACTGCAAACGTTTAATATATAAGAATTAAGATCGATAATTAATAATGATAGGACAAATGAACCATATTAACGGCAAAGAATACACGCTTATAACACCGAACATGTTCATTATTAATTATCCATACTAACCCATAAAAGTATAGAGTCATGATACATTTTGATCTTCCTAAGGAAAAATCTTCTATCATCAAGGTCATCGGCATTGGTGGCGGTGGAAGTAATGCGGTGAATCATATGTATAGCCAGCGCATTGAAGGGGTGAATTTTATTATCTGCAATACCGATGCTCAGGCTATTGCCAACAGTCCTGTGCCCAACAAAATACAGTTGGGACCACACCTCACACAGGGCCTTGGTGCCGGCGCCAATCCCGAAATTGGTAAGCAGGCAACAGAAGAGTCCTTTGAAGAAATCAAAAAAATACTGGAGGTGAATACCAAAATGGCCTTCATCACTGCCGGTATGGGCGGTGGCACCGGTACCGGTGGCGCTCCTATCATCGCGCGGATATGCAAGGAACTGGGTATTCTGACCGTTGGTATTGTTACCACCCCGTTTTCTTACGAAGGAAAAAAGAGAATGCTGCAGGCTGATGAAGGCGTACAACGCCTGAAAGAGTATGTGGATACCCTGCTGATCATCTCCAACGATAAATTAAGACAGAAATTCGGTGACCTGAAGTTTAAGGCCGCTTTCGAAAAAGCGGACAACGTACTGGCTACCGCTGCCAAATGTATCACCGATGTGATCAACTCCACCGGTCAGATCAACGTGGACTTTGCCGACGTATGCACCGTTATGCGTAACGGTGGCGTGGCGATCCTCGGTGCTTCTATCGCTGAAGGTGAAAACCGCGCTCAACGTGCGATCGAAGATGCATTGACTTCTCCGCTGCTGAACGACAACGATATCCGTGGCGCTAAATGGATCCTCATCAATATCTCTTCTTCTGAAGGTGAATTCGAACACACCCTCGATGAAATGGATATCATCCAGGCCTACGTACAAAGCCAGGCAGGCGAGGATTGCGACGTGATCCTCGGTGTGGGCTACGACCAGACACTGGACCGTAAACTGGGCGTTACGATCATCGCTACCGGCTTCGAACAGAAACCCATCCAGCAGATGAAAATGACCCCTTCCACCCCGGAACGCACCGAACCTAAAATCGTGATGCAACTGGGTAAAGACGGCGATGAGAAAAAAATGAACATCCAGCAGTCTCAGGGTCTCCTGTTCCAGGAACCACAGGACCTGATGGCCCCGCGCCTGATGGAACCTGTAGTATCCCATCCTGAACCTGCTACCGGATATACTCCTCCGCAACCACAACAACAGGCGCCCATTGCTCCTGCAAGGCAGAACTATGTACTGAACGTACAACAGATCCCCGCCCAGCAGCCGCAACCCGCTCAGGAACAACACCTGCCGGTGCAACAGCAACCGATTCAACAACAACCGGTCCAACAGCACATTCCGCAGCCACAGCAGCACGTGCCGCAACAACAGCAACACGTACAACAGCCTGTGCAGCCGCAACATGTGCAACAACCTGTTCAGCCTAATGTGAACGTAATACAGCCACAGGGCGGCAGCGCAGCAGGTGGTTACCTGAACCGTCCGGCTAACATCTACGTGGAGCCAGGCAGCACGCCTACGCCCCCGGAAATGAAAATGGTGTACAGAGAAGAAGAACCAGGCAATCCGTTGCCTCCGGAAGTGCCCATGCAACACTCTTCCTATGAAGAACTGGAAGAGCAAAAACGTAAACAAGCTGAAAGAGTAGCTAAACTGCGCAGCATCAGCTTCAACGTGAAGAACATGGACAACAATGCGGAAATTGAAAATGTTCCGGCCTACCTGCGTCGTAACATAGCCCTGGAAAATGGTGCCGGCTCCGCCGAACACTTCTATTCCAACTATACCGTGAGCGATCCGGGCCAGAACAATCACACTGAAATAAATACTATCAATACATTTTTAGATGGGAAGAAGCCCGATTGATGAACATAGAGATATTCCATTCGGACATTTGATTGTTTTTTAGTTGTGTTAAAAGAAAATCCTCCGGTTCCCCGGAGGATTTTTCTTTTTATAAAGTATTCAGTGTTTGTTGGGCCGCCTTCACCAAATCACCGGCCGGCGTGTTTTTCGGAGCGTTGATATCAAATGGTGATAACATCTTTTCCAGTTTACTCAACCCTTCCCGGTTATTGGTTTTCGTGAATTCCTCCCGCAGTATACGGATCTTCTCATAATCCTGCACACCTTCTACCAGCCGCTCAAAGCGGATAGATGACCGCGGTCCCGGATATACGAAATACGTGTCTCCTGCCGCCCAGGCACGGAAACGGCTATCCTGCAGCGGTGCTTTTACCCAGCAGTTGTAAGCCCAGCGCAGATAACCGGTGTATCCTTTGTAAGCCGCATGCCAGCCCATAAAGGCAGCTTCTCCCGGAGGTGAAAAAGTAAAGGTGTTAGGAAAACCTTCTGTACAGCAGGTATAGAAAGTGGTAGGCCAGCCTTTCTTCAGCCTTGCCTGTAGCACTTCATCCGGAAAAGGCTCTTTAGAGGCCACGCAGAAATCATAAATATCCTTGTCCAGCGGCGCATGATAGCTGCCTGCGAGCGACAGTTTAAAGTCTTTATCCGCCTTGCGGATGAGGGCCAGCGCCTGCTGCATGTCTGCCATAGGACGCTCGTCCATGGCAATAGTGGTAATATTGAACCAGCCTTTGGCTTTCAGGTGTTTGACAAAATCATTCAGCATAGGCTGCCAGTGTGCGGCATACTCCGGAGAGCCGGGCTTGGCGATCAGCAGCGTGTCCTTGCCTTTGGCTTCGTCATAATAATAGAACTTCAGGTTCCAGGGAATCATGCTGTAGCAGTTGATTTCCTTTTTAATACCCAGGCCCATCATATATTCCACCCATTTGTCGAAGATGGTGTAATCAAAAGACCAGGTACCGTTTTTCTTTTTAGTCCATTTTATCATGCTGCCATACACATCTTCTGTCTGGCTGTTCCATGGGTCGTAAATGAGCGTGGCGGTGATACATTTCTGACCAGCATTGGCCAGCATCTGCATATAAGGCGTCATCGCCTTAAAATGGGCTTCGCTCCATGGTTTTACGTTGTACATGCGGGCTATGGCGTCGGGGCTCTGCCAGAGGTCCAGATGGAATTTCCAGTCTTTCGGTGCCGGCAGGGTATGATTTACTACTTCTACTTCATAAGGCAGACTGCTGACGGCGCCACCCGCGTTGATTTTCACCGTGCCTTTGTACACGCCGGGAGTGGTGCCGGCAGGTACCTGAATACTCAGCCACACGGGCTGCGTTTGATTGGCAGCGATGTCTTTGGCGCGCAGGATGTCAATACCGTCAGCTACCAGGGAGGAATCGAAATTCTCCGGTTTACGATAACCGCAACCGCTGCCGTCTTTATTCAACTCATCGGTCATGACATACCTCACAAAGCCTGTGGTGATCGCGAAGGCTGGGATGGTAGTGCCTTTGCCGCCCTGCAGCGCGCCGGAGGTAACCGTGACATTGGTAAGCGGACGAGTAGTCCAGATCAGCAATTGGGTATGTATCCGTTCGCCTTTCCAGGCTTTGGCGTTCCAGGAGGCTGCCAGGCTTTGCGGATCGGGTGCATTCCTCTTTTCATAACGGATATCTTTGGAACCAAAGGCAACGTGGAGCTGGTCGCCCTTGACAGCTTCCCAGGAAGCTTTGTTGACCGGTCTGGGATCAGGTATCTCCTGATAATCACCGGCCGGACCACTTTGGGCCCATACGTTTTGTTGCAATGCCAGTAATACCAGCACGCCAAAAAATTTGTTCACCATACAATAATTTAGAAATTTTGATATTTTGAGATTTGGTTATTGGGTTTATTAGCCCAAACTCAGTACAAAATCCATGACTTCCAAGATCTTAAAAAAAACCGGGATTTTCGAGTCATAAATATCCAAATATCAAAATATCAAAATTCTCAAATGATTAGTGGTGAATAATGCGTCTTAATTGCAGGTTGGTGACCGGAGCCACTACCAGCGGGTATTTCTCAATAGTCACATAACTGGAGTCCAGTCCAAAGCCTCTTTCTTCTGACAGACTGATTTTCTTCAGGAAGAAATACATCTTCATCACCATTCTTTCATATAATGGCAGGTCATTATCGTGGGAAAGGAATTTCTCCATGACAATAAACTGGAAATCGCCTACCACATTGTTTTTGCTGAGGGATTCGTAGCGACTGGTGATATTCACTTCCTTATTTCTTACCATGTCCTCCACCACCATTCTGAACATCAGGTTGATCCTCTGTTCCACTTTAAAGCCCAGTCTGAATTCCACGCGGATGACTTCGTTGGGTATAATGGTTTGAACAGAGTATTCGCTGAGATAAGGTTCATCTACCACATCTACGTGTACAAACCAGTATATATCGGCTCTTTTCGGCTTTTTATTGAGGATGGAATAGATGATTTTATGTTCTATCTCCTTGGGATTGTCGGCACTGCTCATATACACCAGATGGGTGGCGTATTTGGGAATAGTGGTGTCATTGCTGAGTTCCTGGATAATAGGGAGATAATCTTCCAGCCGTACAAATTCCACGTAGCGGTTTTTGATCTTGCGGGATTTGAACCATACGATCATCACAAGGAAGAGGGCTCCTGCCACAATTACAGTCACGTAACCACCATGCATAAACTTAACAAGGTTGGCGAACAGGAACGAGAATTCGATAGAAAGGTATACGATGAGATATAATAGTATCCAGCCGGTCCAGACCCTTCGCGTATAAAGGTAAAAGGCAAACAGACAGGAGGTCATCAACATACAGATGGTGATGGACAACCCGTAGGCCGCTTCCATATGGGAAGATTCCTGGAAGAGGATCACGATGGCCGCGCAGCCTACAAAAAGCATGGTATTGATACCGGGGATATAGAGCTGTCCGCGCATTTCAGTGGGATAGTTTACCCGCATTTTAGGCCAGAGGTTGAGCCGCATCGCTTCCGCGATGAGGGTAAAGGAGCCGGATATCAATGCCTGGCTGGCGATAATGGATGCCAGTGTAGCGATCAGTACACCGAAGATGATAAACCATTCCGGCATGATCATAAAGAACGGGTTCTGGTCTTTAGGCAGGATTTGTCCTTTCTGGCTCAGGAGCCAGGCGCCCTGCCCGAGGTAGTTCAGTACCAGGCAGGATTTCACGAAAATCCAGGATACGCGGATGTTACCACGGCCGCAGTGGCCCAGGTCGGAGTAAAGCGCTTCAGCCCCTGTAGTACAGAGGAATACGGCGCCGAGGATGAGGAATCCTTTCGGGTAGGTCGTCAGCAATTCGATGGCGTAATGCGGACTGAAGGCCCGGAGAATACCCAAATCGTCTGTAATATGGGAGATGCCGAGAATGCCCAGCATAGAGAACCATAATACCATGATAGGCCCGAACATGCGGCCGATAGACACGGTCCCGAACTGTTGCATGATGAACAGGCCGGTGATGATGGTCAATACGATTTTTACGATAGTGAGTTGGCTGAGGTCTTTAAATACCTCCAGGGTACGGAGACCTTCGATGGCAGAGGTGACGGTGATAGGCGGTGTAATGATGCCATCTGCCAGGAGGGCAGCGCCACCGATCATGCCAAAAATTACCGTCCATTTGGCATGTCGTCTGACAAGGGCGTACAGGGAGAAGATGCCTCCTTCGCCTTTATTGTCTGCCCGGAGGGTAAGAATAACGTATTTAACAGTAGTTTGTAGGGTCAGCGTCCAGATGATACAGGAGATACCGCCGATAACGAGGAGATCGCTGATGGGATTACCGCCAACAATGGCTTTAAAAACATAGAGCGGAGAAGTTCCGATGTCGCCGTAGATGATACCCAGCGCTACTACTAAACCTGCCAGGGATACCCTGTTAATGTTTATGCCCACGAAGAAAAATTTTTAAAAAAGCCTCCAAAATTAGGAGTAAATATTGAGACCAGCAATAAAAAGGTGACAGTGGAAGAGGTTGATTGGGGGTAGTTGGCATTAAAAAAGCCTCTCCCGTTGTACTGGGAGAGGCTTTTTTTAATTATTCATCTTAGTGAGATGGAACTGATTAGTTAGCAGGAGCTAAGTCAACAGTACCGGATTCACCAGGAGTGTTTTGTTTGATGAAGCGACCGCGGTCGATGCCTTGTTTGTCAGCCAGGTAGTCGATCACAGAGTCAACACGACGGCTGCTCAGGTCAACACCACCTTTTTTACCTTTAGCACCTGCGTGGCCAGTAACCAGCACGTTGCAAGAAGGGTTAGCTTTCAGGGTAGAGGCAACAGAAGCCAGGATAGCTTCCTGATCACGACCTACTTTAGTAGAAGCACCTTTGAAGGAAACGCTAGGCAGAACCAGGGAACCGCAAGATGCAGCTACAGGCTGGTTTTTGCAGCACTCAGGATCCGGGCATTTACCAACACCGTCAGCGTCAACTGGCTGGCAGTAAGTAGGAGTAATCAGTTGTTTGTCTTTGTAATCAGGAACGCCGTCACCATCTGTATCTTTAGCTACACCGTGAGAATCAACTGGTGCACCTGCAGGAGTGTTAGGTTCGCGGTCGAACTGATCAGTAACGCCATCACCGTCAGCATCAGGCAGAACAGGAGTAGGCAGTTTCATGTGACGAGGGTTGCTCAGCTCGCTGTAAGCGTATTCCAGCGGGTTGATCCACCAGAGTGGCTGTACGCGTTTAGAAGCGTTACCCAGGTTGAAGTTCAGACGTACGCTGGTGTAAGAGTAGAAGTCTTTTGAAGAACCGCCAGGACCAGGATAACCATCCAGGTAAGCGTCAAAAGGCATCGTTACTTTCTCTTCAATACCAATGTTGAAACGTTTGGAAACTTTGAAAGCAACACCGGTACCAACGTCCAGCGCGTGACGAATCAGCTGGTTGTCGTCGTTACGACCGATGGAGATTCTGTTACCCTGAGAAGGAGCATTTTGCTCGTATTTTTTATCTCTCAGGTTGTTCAGTTGTTTTCTGATGTCGCTACGTTTAGCACCGAAGTTGATGCCAGAGTAGTCATAACCATTACCGTTACCGTCCAGAGCGTCAACGTCAACGTCAGCAGCTACGATAGAGTAACCTGCCAGTACGTACCAGTTAACTTTAGGTTCTGCTCTGTAGAACAGGATGTTGCTCAGAGAAGCGATCACGTCCAAAGACAGCTGATGGTTCTGAGAACGGTAGTTAGGAACGATCATACCGCCGTTTCTAGCTGCAGTTGCTGCCCAAGGGTTGCCAGCTGCTGCGATAGCAGGACGCAGTTTGTAATCTTGTCCTTTGTCGATAGAACCGATGTACTCAGCTCTCAGTGAGAAGGTATGACCCAGTGCTTTTCTCAGGGAGATACCACCACCAAAACCTGGTTGAGCCGGAACGGTTCCGCTGATCAGGTGTAAACCGCCAGAAAGACCAAGTTCCCACATATCCCTAGGTTTAGCAGGGAAATTAGATTGATGGTTCAGGAAGTTATTTTGTTGTACCAACCGCTTGCCTGACACTTTGGAAGAATCCAATGCATCATAGCCGGTTGGTTGAACCTGTGCAAAACCGGTAGATGCTGATAGTAAACCCACAGCGCCTGCCAGTAATAAGTACTTTTTGCTTGCCATAATTGTGTTTTATTTAAAAACTGTTAAAAATTTACTAATAACCCGTTTTTTACCTAGCAAAGGTAAATATCATAAATGAATATACAAATTTTTCTTGCAATATTATTTTCATTGATAAGTGCTTCAATATTAGAGCTTAACTGAAAGTATTTATATACCTTATTTCCACGTTAAGTTAAAGTATTGTTTAGCCCTTGTTAAAAGAATCCTTCACCTGTGTTAAAGGAATGTTATACTTCATATACAAATTAAAGGCCAAAATGTTAAAGTTTCCCATTTAAAACCTAGCTTAGCAATCCTTTTTATTTTATACATGGACGATATCAAGCAACTGATAGGTAAGGAATTACAGGATTTTGAAGGCAAATTCGCAGATTCAGTAAAAAGCCACGTGCCATTACTGGACCGGATCATGCATTACATTGTAAAGCGGAAAGGGAAACAGATCCGACCGATGTTTGTACTGCTGTCTGCCCGGCTTTTCAGTCAGGAAATCGGGGAAAGCACCTACCGGGCCGCTGCGCTCGTGGAACTACTGCACACTGCCACCCTGGTGCATGATGATGTGGTAGATGACGCCAACCAGCGCCGGGGATTATTTTCCATTAACGCATTATGGAAAAACAAAATAGCTGTTCTGGTGGGCGACTATTTACTGTCCAAAGGGCTCTTGCTGTCATTAAACAACAACGACTTCCGTTCCCTGCAAATCCTTTCCGAAGCGGTAAAGGAAATGAGCGAAGGGGAACTGCTCCAGATCGAAAAAACCAGAAAACTGAATATCAAGGAAGATATTTACTTTGAGATCATACGGCGCAAAACAGCCTCCCTCCTGGCCTCCGCCTGCGCTGCCGGCGCATGGAGCGCCAGCAACGACGACCACGCCACGGAACAAATGCGGCTGTTCGGTGAAAAAGTGGGCATCGCCTTCCAGATCAAGGACGACCTCTTCGACTATGGCTCTGCCAAAATCGGGAAACCCACCGGCATCGATATCCGCGAAAAGAAAATGACCCTTCCGCTGATCTATACGCTCGAACATGCCACTCCTGAAACACGGCGGAGAATCATCAACATCGTTAAAAATCACAATACGGAAAAAGACCGCGTGGAAGAAGTCATCCAGCTGGTAAAAGCTTCCGGCGGAATTGACTATACCAAACAAAAAATGCTGGAATACCGCGATGAAGCCCTCGCGATCCTGCACAAGTTCCCGCAAAACGATATCCGGAACGGCCTGGAATCACTGGTAAGATTCACCACCGACAGAACATTTTAGAAGAAAAAAGCAAAAATGTAAAATAATAAATGTAAACTGTAGCTGTAATAATGCTCGCGAAAACCGCCAGCCATTACCACTTACATTATTATTTTACATTTTTCACTTTTAAAACGGTTCCTCTTACCTGACAACATAATGCAAAAACGCTGGACAGTCAAAGCATATCAACCAAACCAGGAAAAAGCACTTCAATCCTCGCTCCGCATACATCCTTTGCTGTGCCGGCTGTTGGTACAACGGCATGTACATACCTATGAGGCTGCCCGCCAGTTTTTTCGCCCCACTCTCGATGATCTCCATGATCCCTGGCTGATGAAGGATATGGACAAAGCCATCTCCCGCATTGAACTGGCATTTTTCCGCCACGAAAAAATACTTATTTACGGCGATTATGATGTGGACGGCTGTACGGCTGTTGCCACTGTGTACGCTTTTCTACACAAACTCTACAATAATATCGAGTTTTATATCCCACACCGGTACCGGGAGGGATATGGTATTTCTACGGAAGGCATCGCTTATGCCCGTGACAATGACTTCAGCCTCGTTATCGCGCTGGATTGCGGCATCAAATCAGTAGAACTGATCTCAGCGGCCAAAGACATGGGAATCGACTTCATCATCTGCGACCATCACCTGCCCGATGCGATAGTCCCCCCGGCTGTGGCCATTCTGAATCCCAAACAATACGACTGTCCCTATCCTTATAAAGAACTAAGCGGCTGCGGTATCGGCTACAAACTGATCTGCGCCTTCGCCCAGAAAAGAGGCATCCCCATCGAAGAAGCGAATCAATACCTCGATCTGGTAGCCACCAGCATCGCAGCAGACATCGTTCCTATGACGGGGGAAAACAGGGTCCTGGCTTTTCATGGACTGAAAAAGGTGAACAGCAGCCCCTTACCAGGCATCAAAGCACTGATCACCCTCAGCGAACTGAAAGAACAGCTTACCATCTCCAATCTCGTATTTGTCATCGCCCCCCGCGTAAATGCGGCCGGCCGCATGGACGACGCCCGCAAGGCCGTCAACCTGTTTATAGAAAATGACGAGGAAAAGGCAGCCGCCATCGCTGCGGTATTACACGCCGACAACTTCGACCGGAAGGAAATAGACAATACCATCACACAGGAAGCTGTTTCCCTGCTGCAAAATGATGAATCGGTAAGCCGCAGAAAATCAACGGTTTTGTATCAGGCACACTGGCATAAAGGCGTGGTGGGCATCGTGGCATCACGACTGATCGACAAATACTACTACCGCCCTACCATCATCCTCACACAATCCAATGACGTGGTGGCAGGATCTGCCCGATCCGTTACGGGTTTCAATGTATATGAAGCCATTCACCAGTGCAAAGACCTGCTCGTGAACTACGGCGGCCACTTTTATGCAGCCGGCATGACCCTTAAACCGGAAAATGTACCTGCTTTCCAGCAACGCTTTGAAGAAGTAGTGGCCAACAGTATCAGGCCAGACCAGCTTGTTCCGGAAATAGTGATCGATACCGAGATTTATTTCAGTGATATCAACAATGCGTTTTATAATATCCTCAAACAGTTTGAGCCATTGGGACCGGATAACCTGCGGCCTGTTTTTCTGGCGCGGAACATTACCGATACCGGCTACTCCAAACTGGTGAAGGAAGAACATATCAAATTTTCGGTGAAACAAGGTCGCACCGGCCCTACCCTTTCAGGGATCGGGTTTTATATGGCCGACAAATTCCCCATCGTCACCAGCAAAAAACCATTCGATATGGTATTCAATATCGATGAAAACGAATGGAACGGCCAAACCAGCCTGCAATTGAAAGTCATTGACATCAGAGCTTCGAATTAACGCCTGACGCCTTTATATCATTAGAAATCCCCGGGGTCACTGCCCGGGGATTTTTGTTTGATGGGTTTGCAAGGATAAATATCGTTCGTGCGTTATTTCTTTTGTGCCAGCAGCCATGTATACAATTCTGCTGTGGTAAAGGCACGCGTCCAGGCATCGTGCCCGCCGGTGGCATATTCTGTGTATTTTATGTTGGGACCGCCCAGGTCACGCAGCGCTTTTATCATGTCCCGGGAACCGGCCACACCAACGACTTCGTCATTCGTTGAGTGGAAAGCCCATACCGGTATGTTTTTAATATTGATCGCCAATTTTACATTTCCCCGGCCGGCAACCGGCACCAGGGCCGCAAACCGCTCCGGATGCAGCATTGCCCAGTCCCACGTTTGCATACCGCCCATACTTGCACCGGCGAGATATATTCTGTTAGGATCAACACGATATTTGCTGATCACTGCTTTGTAAAATAATTCCAGTGCGTCCATATTCCACCAGCTGGTGCGGCATTGCGGCGCGATCATCACAAAAGGCTGACCATTCACCATTCTGGGCAGCGACGAATTTTTCAACACACTGATATCAGTACCAATACCCGCCTGACCGTGCAGGTAAATCACGACCGGCCATTTATAGGATTCATCAACGTTATAACCATCCGGTAAATAAAGCAAATACTGGGTGATGTTGGGACCGTTCGTGTTGACAGCTTCCACGATAAAGGAGGCAGGGGCGGGTAACGGGACCTCCACCGGTGGCTGTTTGACAGTGTCTTTCGGTGGCAAACCGGTAGTATCCTTCGGCGGTTGTTTGACGGTGTCTTTCGGCGGTTGCGCCGTGGGAGGCGGTGTCACGGATGGATTTGGAGCAACGTCAGATGACTTAGAACAGGCAAACAAAGCAAATAGCCCAACGACTAATACATAATTCAAAATGACAATCTTTCTTTTTTTCATATAACTACAGTAAACTAAAAGTCCCCTGGCATGGCTGCCAGGGGACTGCTTTATAAGTATAAGGTTATCTCCAAATTGGGTTGAACGCTTACAAAGGAAGTGAGAATTCAGTGAAAAAAAGAAAGAATGTTACTTCACCTTATCTTGACATATTATTTTTTTGCATTGGCCATCAATTCCACGCTTCTGTTAACGAAGGCGGTCAGATCGGCGCCTGTCAGCAGGTTTTGAGACAGCAGGGCCAGATCAGCGAGGTTCTTCACTTGTTTTTCCTGTAATGCATTGTCTTTTTCATCCAGGATATTCAGGTATACCGGGTGATTGGCGTTGACAGTCATATTGATTTCGTCTGGCATGGCAGCGTACCAGCTCATACCGCCGCCGCCCATGCTGGCCATATCTTTCATACGACGCATGAATTCAGGACGGGTAACAATTACCGGCTGCGATTCAGCATTCAGGCCTTTCAGTTCCACTTTAATGTTGGGCTGTGTTACCTGTGCGGTGAAGATCTCTTTCAGTTTGCCTTCCTGATCAGCAGTGAGGACGGTGTTGTTATTTTCGTCCTTGTCGATCAGGTTATCGGCGATATCCGCATCTACGCGGGTAAACTGTACGTTTTCCCATTTCGCTTCGATGTTGCTGATGAAAGCTGAATCCACCAATGTTTCCATTTTAACCACTACAAAACCTTTGTTTTTGGCGGCCTGAACATAGCTGTCCTGCTGCACCGGATTGGTAGCGTAGAGGATTACCAGTTTGCCTTCCTTATTGGTTTGCAGCGCTTCGGCGGCAGTCTTATATTCTTCGCGGGTATAGAAAGTGCCACCATCCACGTTTTCAAGTACGAGGAATTTGTTGGCTTTGTCCATGAATTTTTCATCGGTCATCATACCGTATTTCACGAACAGGCCAATGGACTCCCATTTCTCTTCGAAACCTTTACGGTCGTTACGGAACATTTCGTCCAGTTTGTCCGCTACTTTTTTGGTAATGTGGGCATTGATTTTCTTTACGTTCGGATCGCCCTGCAGGTAGCTGCGGCTTACGTTCAGCGGGATGTCCGGGCTGTCGATCACACCATGCAGCAACATCAGGAATTCCGGTACGATATCTTTCACCTCATCGGTCACATACACCTGATTAGAATACAGGTTGATTTTATCTTTCTGTATTTCATAGCTCTTGGTAATTTTGGGGAAATAGAGGATACCGGTGAGATTGAACGGATAATCCACATTGAGGTGGATCCAGAACAGCGGTGCTTCTGCAAAGGGATATAATTCTTTGTAGAAGTTCTGGTAATCTTCCGTGGTAAGTTCACTTGGCTTTTTAGTCCAGGCAGGTGTTGTATTGTTGAGCTGCTGGCCTTCAAATTTAACCGGTACCGGCAGGAATTTACAGAACTTGGTGAGGATAGAACGGATGCGGCCTTCGTCCAGGAATTCTTCACTTTCCTCGTTGATATGCATCACAATCTCAGTACCTCTTTCTTCCTTGGTTACTTCTTCCAGTTCATATTCCGGGCTACCGTCGCATTCCCAGCGTACAGCCGCAGCGCCATCTTTCCACGATTTGGAGAAGATTTCCACTTTACTGCTCACCATGAAAGATGAGTAAAAACCAAGGCCAAAGTGACCAATGATGTTGGTCCCGTTTTCCTGGCCTTTATATTTCTTCAGAAACTCTTCCGCACCCGAAAAAGCTACCTGGTTGATGTATTTATCTACTTCTTCAGCAGTCATGCCCACGCCATGATCGGCGATGGTGATCGTCTTTTTTTCTTTGTCCAGTCTTACTTCAATGTCTATGTTGCCCAGTTCTCCTTTGAATTCACCAACGCTGGCCAGGGTTTTCAACTTCTGTGTAGCATCTACCGCGTTGCTTACCAGTTCGCGGATAAAGATTTCATGGTCTGAGTAGAGGAATTTTTTGATGATGGGGAAAATGTTCTCCGTTTGAACACGTATTGCTCCTTTTTGCATTGATATCTGATTTTTTTCTGTTCACTTTTTTCAAACGATATGCCAGCCGGGTGATAGCTGACAAGATGTCAATCTTCGTATAAAATTTTGCCCGATATACAACAGCAGTCATCACAGCCACAACAACATTCGATAAAAAAATAATATTATAAATCTCCCTAAATTAACATATAAATCATATAAAAACATTTTCAGGCGGCCGCAATTTAGTAGATTTAGATTACCAAAATACTGAATCTGATACCCCTCTTTCATTTTAAATCTAATCTATGAGTAGACCTTTACGCTATCTTTTTCTTTTACTGAGCCTTATTTACAGTCATCGTGTTTCGGCGCAAAGTCAGCCGCAGCCGCGACTGCTGCCTTACCAGGAGAATTTTGACGCTTTGTCGGCCTCTTCCACCGTGTATCCTGACGGATGGCAGGGCTGGACGCTGAGCGGCGCTCCCGGCAGTAACTTCAACACTGCCGCCCCTTCTGCCGATAAGGCACTGACGCCCAACGGCAGCGCCTCCGGCACGGCCAATGGCGTATACAACTACAGCGGTAAGCTGGGCTTTCTGAACAGCGGCTCGGTAGACAATTCACTGGTGCTTGCCGTTAACACCAGCGGCCAGATCAATGTCACGGTCAGCTACGACGCCATGACCATCAGGAATCCGTACGATGGCACCACTAACACCCGCATCAATGAAATGGGACTGCAATATCGTATAGGCGATACCGGTAGTTTCATTAATATCAGCGGCACCACCTACCAGAACAACACCATTACGCAGACAGGCTCTGGTATCACGCAACCGCAACAGCTGCAGCATATCAGCATCATCCTGCCGGCAGCCTGTAACAACCAGCCGCTGGTGCAGCTGCGCTGGGTAAACCGGCAGATCAGCGGCGGCGGCTCACGACCTTCCTTTGCGGCAGACAATATCTCCGTGGAAGGCGCCGGCGGCGACTTCACGCCCCCCACTATCAACAGCCTGGCGCCAGCCAATCAATCAGTTGATGTATCACCCTCCACGCCACTGCAGATTACCTTCAGTGAAAACGTTGCCGCCAGTCAGGGCAGCCTTTATCTGCACAACAGCAGCAACGGACATACCGATACTTTCGCTATTGGTCACCCGGCGCTGAGCATTAACAATAATCAGCTTACGCTGAATAAAATACTGCGTCCCTACAGCACTTATTATATCACTGCCGACAGCGCGCTGGTGAAGGACCTTTCCGGCAATGTCTTTGCCGGCATTACCGATAGTAGCCAGTGGCATTTCAGCACTGGCGCACAACAGCTGAGCTTCGATTTTAACAATTGTGCGCCCACAGGCAGCACCACCCTGAGCGGCGGCTTTACGCAATACAGTGTAACCGGCGCACAGACATGGGCCTGCACTACTTTCGGACAAAATAACAGTAACGGCGTACAAATCAACGGTTATAGTGGCGGCGCCCAGGACAATGAAGACTGGCTGATATCACCGGCCTTTGACCTGAGCGGTTTCCAGGTACCCCTGCTACGTTTCAGCAGTCGCACTGCATTTACCGGTCCGGGTCTTGCGCTGCGCGTATCTACCGACTATAGCGGCAGCGGCGATCCCCGCAATGCCACATGGCATACGCTGAACGGTCGCTTTCCCGCAACCGGCAGTGACGTCTGGACTACCAGTCAGGGCATCAACCTCGCGGGTTACAAAGGAGCGAACGTATACGTCGCCTTTGTATATACCTCCTCTCCCACGCAGCAGGCAGCGCGCTGGACGGTCGACGACTTCAGCGTAAAAGATACCACCGCTGCGCCGGCACCGACCCTTACGAGCAGCCCGGCAGCCATCGACTTTGATTATGTAAAATCCGGACAGCAGTCCACCCCACAGCAGGTCAGCTACTGGGCCAACGACTTTACCGGTGACCTGCAAATCAATGCGCCGGCTGGTTTCCGCTTATCTGCCGACAGCAATTACTACAGCACACAACTGACTATTCCGCTGGCCACGCTCAGCGCCGGTCCGCAGCAGGTGTGGGTGAAATTTACACCTACCGCCGCCAACACTGCGTACAACGGCACCCTGGCATTCAACGCGCCCGGCTTTGCCGACAGCCATATCCGATTGAGCGGTACTTCCCTCCGTTCCCTGAAAGTAGTGAACTGGAACATAGAATGGTTTGGCAGTCCGGTGCAAAACCCTGCCAATGACAGTCTGCAGCAGGCCAATGTGACCCGCATCCTGCAATATCTGGATGCCGATATTTTCGCACTGGCAGAAGTGGTGGACACCGCCCGCTTCCGGGCGGTCGTTAGCCAGTTGCCCGGCTACAGCTATGTCATGTCAGATTTTAGTTCTTATGCCGATAGTGTTACCGACGTGGATTATGCGCTGGCACAAAAACTGGCATTTGTCTATAAAACATCCGTGATCCGTAAAATACGCACCTATGGCGTATTGCGTCAGGGTGGCAGCAGCAACGCCTATTATAACTGGTCGTCCGGCCGCTTCCCTTATCTGATGGAGGCTACCGCCAAACTGGATAATGACTCTGCCCGTATCAACTTTATACTGCTGCATGCCAAGGCCAATACCGGTACCAAAGCGGAGAAGCTGGTTTCGTGGGACCGCCGGAAAAACGGCGCCAAAGAGTTGAAAGACACCCTGGATGCGCAGTATCCTTATAATAACCTGATCATGCTGGGTGACTTTAACGATGATCTGGCGCGGACCATTACCACAGAAAGAGCGCCGGACACGACAACCTCTTATATTGATTTTATGAACGACACCCTGCATTACAAGCCGCTGACCTTACCGTTGAGCCTTGCGGGGGAGCGTTCTACCGCCAGTTTCTCTTCCGTGATCGACAACGTAATCGGATCTGACGAAACCGGGGTGGCGTACCTGCCGGCCTCTGCCAAAGTAATGCAGCAGGTGCAGCAGCTGGTGAGCAGCTACAGCTCTACCACCACCGACCACTATCCGGTGCTGAGCCGTTATGATCTTCGCATTTTGGCTAATCCGTTGCCGCTGAACAGCTTCGACGCCAAAGTGGATGGTGGCAAAGTGCAACTGAGCTGGAACACACCTTATGAAATCAATAGTGGTTCCTTTGTGATAGAGCGTTCCCGTAACCTGATACATTTTGCCCCGGTAGACACTGTGGCCGCCCATGGTACAACCGGGGAGGCACATCAATATCTTTGGTATGATGAGTCACCATGGCCAGGCATTGCCCTGTATCGGATAAAATATCAGGGACTGGATGGCAGCATCAAATATAGTCCGGTGAAAACGGTCATGCTGACCGGAAAAGATCTGTGGCTGCGGTTATGGTGGTGTATCCTGGGCCATCAGTTGCAATACTGGATCGACTGGAGCAAGAACGGTCCTGCCGCCATACAGCTGATAGATATGCAGGGAAGAGTTCGTCATCAGGAACAAACTACCCTGATCAAGGGTCAAAATACCAGGGCGCTGGATGTGAGCCAGTTGCCGGCGGGTGTTTATTTCCTGAGGATTCAGTCGGGTTTGGATGTACAGGTAACGAAGATTGTGATCAACCGGTAACATTTTGATATTTTGATACTTAAAAAGGCCGTTCCAGTCAGCTGGGGCGGCTTTTTTCTTTTTGATTTACAGTTACTTATACATTAAGGAAGAGAAAAGGCAAGATATTTAGGGATTAAAAGTCAACAGAACGTGGAAATTATCAATAGTTCTGTATCTTTGCACTCCAATTTTTTTTATTTAAAACCATTTAAACAGGGAATTATGAACTACGAATTGATGGTGATCTTTACCCCTGTGCTTTCTGAAGACGAATACAAAGCGGCTCAGAAAAAATTCGCTGACCTCGTTAAAGAGAACGGCGGAAATGTAACGCACGAAAATCCCTGGGGATTAAGATCACTGGCGTATCCTATCCGGAAAAAGACTACAGGCATGTACCTGGTTCTGGAATACAGTGCGCCATCCGACCTCAATGAGAAGCTGAAAATCCAGCTTAACCGTGATGAAAATGTATTACGCCACATGATCACTGCGCTCGACAAACACGCTGTTGAGTACAACAACCGCAAAAGACATGGTGTAAATGCAGAATCTAAAACCACTGAAGCTTAATTATTATGGCAGTTAAACCGAAAAAACAAGAAATTAAGTACTTAACAGCCGTAAAAACCGAGAAACGTCAGAAGAAATACTGCCGTTTCAAGAAAATGGGCATCAGGTACGTAGATTACAAAGACGGTGAGTTTTTGAAGAAATTTTTGAACGACCAGGGTAAAATGTTGCCCCGCCGTATCACAGGTAACTCCCTGAAATTTCAGCGTAAAGTAGCCCAGGCTATTAAGAAAGCTCGTCAAATGGCTTTATTGCCTTATGTTACTGACCTTTTAAAGTAAGAAGTTATGCAAATTATCTTAATACAAGACGTAGATAACCTGGGTCAGAAGAATGAACTGGTTAACGTAAAGAATGGTTACGCCAGGAACTTCCTGATTCCGCAGAAATTCGCGGTAGAAGCAAGTCCTTCCAACATGAAGCAACTGCAGGAACGCCTGAAAGTGCAGAAAGTGAAAGAAGAGAAACTGCTGGCTGAAATCGCGAAAGTGGTGGAAGTGCTGAAAGCTTCTCCTGTTAAAATCGGCGCTAAAACCGGTACTTCCGGTAAAATCTTCGGTAGCGTTACTGGTGTTCAGATTGCCCGTGCGATCAAAGAACAGAAAGGTTACGAAATTGACCGTCGCCGCATCCACATCCTGGATGATGTTAAAGAATTAGGTACTTACAAAGCACGCCTGGATTTCGGTAAAGGCAACGAAACCGAAATGGAGTTTGAAGTAGTAGCTGAGTAGTATTTCTCCGGACAACCGGAATAAAATATTTCCCGGACTGGTGACAGTCCGGGATTTTTTTTGTCGTTTACCACCGCTGAAAAACTCAAATCTTATTAGTATTTTCATACATCATCTATTTCCACCATTTGTATGAGAAAATACCTTTACTGTTTGCTGATACCCATTCTTTTTACGGCCTGCGGTACCCACAAGGCGAAGAAGGCACCTGTACGCCTGACTGCCATTACCATACACGGCGACAACATCCCGCAGTATTCTTTTCAGTATGATTCGGCCGGGCATCTTATTAAACTGGTGAAACACTATAGCGATCAGGACACCAACGTCACCACCTTTACCTACGACAGCCGCCATCGCCTCACCTGCATGGAATCGGCAGACGAAAGCCATCAACAGAAAACGATCGTACAAAAGGCCACCGTCAATGCCTGGGACGATACCGGCAATATCACAGAAGTGCAGTATTACGGGGCAGACAACACCCCGCTGCGCCTGGCCCGCCTCACCTGGAAAAAAGGCATGCCTGCTGCCCTGAAATACATCGACTCTTCACAGGCCATGAGCTGGAACTATACCAATGGTAATCCCAACTGGAAAAACATTTGTACTGACACCCTCGTCGGCAGACATCAGGACACCGGTTTTTATGTACGCTCCGCCCGGTTTGAATGGGATGATACCATCAATCCCCTCCGGCCGCTGGCCAATCAGCTGGTATTAGGTCCTGGTATTGCTCCGGTGCTGTCACCAACACCGCTGCCCAATCTGGCCACTTTCCTGTTGCCGGTGAGTACCAATAATCCTACCCTGATAAAGATGGACGAAGAACAAACCGCTGTTTACAAAAACACCTCGCAGCAATACCATCGTAATACCACTGTGCAGTTCTTTTATGCCTATAAGGACGGATATCCACAGCGGGCAACCGTACATCTCCATTCGGAAGGATATACGAAACTGGGCTCCGATACACAGGTTAACCTCGATTATATCTATCAATAAGTCTATTCGGGAATTATCCGTAACTTTTAACGGATGTATAAACGTACCCTATTCAGACAGATGCCTGTTACCCTACTGCTGATAGCTGCCAATGTGCTGGTGTATATCCTGACAGTGATGGCCGGCATGAATCTCTGGTGGGGCAATGGAGAGCAGCTATTACACTGGGGGGCCAATTACTGGCCGCTGACGGTAGGCCATCGTGAATATTGGCGCCTGCTCACCAGTATGTTTTTACATGCCGGTTGGTGGCATTTGTTGACCAACATGACAGGGCTCTTTATTGCCGGCGTTTTTCTGGAGCGGGTGATCAGACCGCTCCGTTTCATTATCGCTTACCTGATAACCGGATTGATAGCCGATTATGCCAGCGTCCTGTTTCACCGCAACATGGTGGGCGTAGGTGCTTCCGGCGCTATCTTCGGCATCTATGGCGTATTTTTCGCGCTGCTCACCACCCGCCTCTTTCCTCCTGCTGCCCGTCATAATTTTCTCGGTTATATCAGCCTGTTTATCCTGTTGAATTTCCTGGTGGCCGGCTTCTCACAGGACATCGACAATGCCGCGCATCTGGCAGGGTTTCTCAGTGGTATGCTGACAGGTTATGCCTATTATTTTACCCTTACCGAAGCAGACGGCTTACGTTTACCCAACAGGTAATTTTACCTATGATAATTACCTACATTTGTATTCCTAAATTCCGTACTATGATAAAAAGGATCCTATTTTTGATGGTGTTTGTTCACCTGATATATTCGTGTAACAACAGCGGCAAACAATCCGTTACCGACAGCACCCAGGCTGCCCGTGACAGTGTTAAGCCGGAAGCCAATACCAGCGCCGCGTCGGGATATATCGATACCATACAGGCGGGCAACAAAAAATTCCTGGTATCCTTTATTGACAAGGCTACCTATGAACAATACCCGGCTTATCAACTTTCAGGCGACACCTCCGAAACAAATGCCCTTGCCAAAAACACGGATGTAAAACGTGTAGGCCAGCAACTGGAGTTTCACCTGGCTAACGGAGAACAGAAAATACGCACCGATAATTCAGAAGATGATGATGGTTATGTACGCTATAGCTATGCAGGCTACTATCCCGCATTACACCGGCACGGTATCTTCGCTACCTATTATGAAGCAGACGGATTTGAACTGCTCAATCCGGAAAATGGCGATACCCTGTATACCTGGACAGCCCCCATTATTTCCCCCGATAAGAAATACTTCCTCTGCCCCAGCATGGACATAGAAGCCGGTTTTAATCCCAACGGATTTCAATTGTTTGAAATCAATAACAAAAACATTCGGCTGGTCGGAGCGCCCGAACTGACTGAATACGGAATTGATGAGGTTCGATGGGTGGATAATAACACACTGATTGCCATTTACCAGACTCATGAAGACATTGCGCACGACCGCAAACGTTATGTGAAACTGGTGATGCAATAGCGCATCGATGTTACGGCCTATTTAGTATATTTAATGACCGTAACCAAAATCGATCCTCTGCGTATGAAAAAAGTATTCTTTCTCCTGATGTTGGCAGCCGTTGTTTGCTACACCGTAAACGCCGCTGCCAACTTCGGACTGTCACAGGCGCCTACCATGAATGTGGATGGAACAGCCAACTCTATTGTCTCCAAACTGGACAAATCTCTTTTTCTCACCGAACAACAAAAGCCCAAGCTGCTCACCATTGTCACCTCTTATCTGCAACAGAAAATAAACATCCTGCCACTGCAACAGTCCAACCAAAAGGCCTATACGACAAAGCTCAACAGCATGCAGAACGGGCTGCATAACAGACTTAAACCCCTGCTCACCCTTACCCAATACACTGAGTTTATGGGACTGAAACCCAAAACATTTGATGAGACAAATGTTTTATCACAATTGTATTACTAAGCGTACTTCTCTCTAAATAAAGCCAATGAACTTTGTTATGTTTGTACGAAAAGTAACCTAATTGGAGGATTGGTCAGATAAAGCACTGGTGTCTGCGTTGCAACAGAATCAAGAAGATGCCTTCCGGATCCTGTACAACCGGCATTGGGATTTGCTTTACAGCCGCGCTTTCAGGAAAATCCACGCTACCGAAGATATCTCAGACATACTTCAGGAGATTTTTGCGTATCTCTGGAAGAATCGTCATACCCTTACCCTGAGGTCCACCCTCGTAAATTATCTGTTGACAGCGCTGGACTACAAAATTATTGATTACTATCGCGGCCGGGCGGTACGGATCAACTATTATCAACAATATCTGGAAGCACTGGACGAGCGTCATTATCCGGTAACAGACACCGTTCAGTTCCGGGAGCTGGAATCGCTGGTGCAGCAGGAAGTGCAGGCGATGCCTGTCAAAATGCAGGAAGTATTTTTGCTCAGCCGTGATAAAGGCATGAGTGCTGCTCAAATTGCCAGTCAGCTCAACATCTCCGAACAAACCGTCAGAAACCAGATCAGCAATGCGTTGGCCCGGCTGCGGAACAAACTGGCCCATACTTACCTTTTTTCCCGCCGGGAAAAATAATTTTTTTTCATCTGGTATATCCTCCTCTTTCAATCGACCCTTTACTAACGAGTTATGGAAAACAATGCGCTCAACAACGACCAGCTACTGTTGTTGCTGGAAAAATATAGCCGCAACCAGTGTACTGAAGCGGAAATAAACCAGATCAGGAAATGGTATGATGAACTGGATATATCCGGGGAGAAAACCGATGCCTTGCCGGGAACACCGGAAGCTGCTGCGCTAAAAGCAGCGGGCTGGCAGGCTATTGCTCCGGTAACACCTATACGTAAACCTTTCTACCTGCGGCCATGGTTTAAGGCCGCAGCAGTCGTAGCGCTCATCGCCGGCAGTACCTGGGGAATCGTTTACCGCTACCAACACCAGTCTACCTTCATCAGCGCTGATGCCAGCATTATCCAGCGCCGCCTGCCTGATGGTACCGCGGTATGGCTGAATAAAAAAAGTAAACTTACCTGCTATCCGGGAGATGACAGAACCGTATCACTGGAAGGAGAAGCTTTCTTCGATGTGGCAAAAAATCCGGCACATCCATTTGTTATCCATACCGAGCGTATGGACATCACCGTATTAGGCACCACCTTTAATGTAAAAGCATATAAAAACGACGTATCAGATGAAACATTGCTGGTAAGCGGCGCAGTAGAAATCACCCTGCGGGAACAGGAGTCTTCCAAAATACGCTTACGGCCCAACGAAAAAATTATACTGCATACATCATCATCCAAACAACATCCGACGACAGTCTATGAAGTAAAAAACAGTGTAGCCAACCAAGACAGCACGCTCAATGAAACTTTATGGAGAGAAAACAAGCTGGTATTTAGTCACGAAACATTTGAACAAATCGCTGTAAAGATGGAACGCTGGTATGGTGTAAATATCCATATCCAGGACCCATCACTGAAAAAACTGCTATTCACCGCCATCTTTGAGAATGAAACAGTGGACCAAACGCTGACAGCACTGCAGTTGTCCGCTCCTTTCCATTACCAGATAAACCAGCAAGACATTTTTATCACCAAGTAAACACCACTTATGACCTGATTACCACAGTGAACAAACTAAAAGGGGAAATGCAGACACATCTCCCCTACCTCTGATCAACAGTTGCAGGACTCCTCTCTTGGCGGACAGGGACCTGTTGCTTTTTTATTGACCAAAAGTTTTCTAAATGTATGAAAAAATCAAGGAGTTTTTTTCATGAGGGGACTTCCTTTCCCTTCCTGATCCTTAAAACGATCATTCTAATGAAATTATCGTTCTTTATAACACTGATCACCTGCCTGCAGGTATCTGCCACCGCCTATTCACAGCGCTCCAGGATCACACTCAATGTATCTGAAGTTAAGCTGATGAAGTTGTTGAAACTGGTAGAGAAAAAAACCAACTGTCGCTTTGTATACAATGACGACGCCATCGCACCTGATCTTACCGTATCTGTCAACGTAAATGATGAACCGGTGGAAACTGTACTATCCACCGTATTAAGCAATACCGGCCTTACATTCCGTTTGTTGAAAAATGACCTCATTGTGATTGCTCCTGTAAATACAGTTATACAGGAGCTGATGGTACAGGGAAAAGTAACCGATAAGAATGGTACTCCTTTAATTGGCGTAAGCATCAAAGTGGATAAAACCGGCAAAGGCACTATCAGCAATGAACGCGGCGAGTTCAAACTGGAAGCGCCCGGCACCGCCAACCTTGTTTTTACCTATATTGGTTATCAACAAATGGTTATTCCTGTTAACAACAGAACTACCATAGATGCCGTATTAACCGATGATACCAAAGGCCTGAGTGAAGTAATTGTAGTAGGTTACGGCGTCCAGAAAAAAGCCAGTCTCACCGGTTCCGTAGCGACCGTCAGCGGGAAAGATATCCGGTCCATGCCTGCCGCCAACCTGTCCAACACACTGGCCGGGCGGGCACCCGGCATCATTGCGCGGCAAAACAGCGGAGAGCCTGGTAATGACGGCGCATCCCTCAGCATCAGGGGGAAAAGCACTTTCGGCTACAACAACATGCTTGTCATTGTAGATGGTATACAACGCAGCTTCAGTGAGCTGAATCCGGCAGACATCGAAACGATCAGCATCCTGAAAGACGCCTCTTCTGCCGCTATCTACGGTTCCAGAGCTGCCAACGGCGTTATGCTGATCACCACCAAACGTGGTACCAGCGGGGTCCCTACCATTTCCTACAACGGATACGTAGGTTATCAGCAACCCACTATCCGGATGAAACAACTGAATGGCGTGCAATACGCAGAGATGTACAACGCCGGTTTAGCCGCTAACGGACAACCAGCCCGGTATTCCGAAGAAGAGATCAACACCATCCGTAATAACCCCGATCCCTTAAGGGGCCTGGCCAATACCGACTGGTGGAAAACCACCATGAACAATGCCGCCATGCAAACGCAGCATGACCTGAGTGTGAGAGGTGGTAATGATAAAGCCAAATACTACGTGTCCATCGGTTATCTGGACCAAAACTCATTGTACAAATCCACCAACTACAAACGTTATAATATCCGTTCCAATGTGGATGCCAACATCGGCAAACACCTCCTGGCTTCCATAGACCTCGCAGGCCGCCTCGAACGCCGCACAGGCCCCGGCTTAGATCCCGGCACTATTTTCAACACCATCGTGCGGGCATCTCCACTGGATGCAAATTTTTATCCCAATGGTCTGCCGGGCGGAACTACCGGAGGCCGTAACCCTATGCTGGACGCAACAGAAAGCGGTCACCGACAACAGGACTGGAACACTTTCCAAAGTAATTTTGCGCTGAAATATACCGTTCCCGGTGTAGAAGGACTGTCTATCAAAGGTGTAGCGGCTTACGATAAAAGAATGTTATACGAAAAACAGTTCTCCACACCGTATTCCTATTACAAGTACAATACGTCTACAAAAGAGTATGATAAAATTACCCGCGCCGGTAATATCAACCTGACTCAAAACTCCGAACAGCAGGCAGGCATTACCACACAGGCGATCGTGAATTACATCCGTTCCTTTGGCAAACATGATGTAGACGGAACCTTGCTGTATGAAACCTACAACTACCGCATGGACAAAATGCAGGCATACCGTGAGCAGTTTGACAGCCCACTGCTCGATGAGCTATTTGCCGGCTCTAAAAGCGGTTTAAACAACGACGGAACGGCAGACGTTTATTCCCGTGCAGGGGTGGCCGGTCGCTTCAACTACGCCTATGCACACAAATACCTGCTGACAGCCACCTTCCGCTATGACGGCTCGCTGAGTTTTGCCAGTGATAAACGCTGGGGCTTCTTCCCGGGCGTATCCGCCGGCTGGGTAGTGTCAGAAGAAAACTTCTTCAAAAACAATGTACGCACCGTTGATTACCTGAAAATAAAAGCCTCCTTCGGCCAGCTGGGAAACGACAGCGTACGGGCTTTCCAATACCTGCCATCCTACTATGCCGGCTCAGGCCAGGGGATCACATCTGTTTATATCATTGATGGGAAACCTTACAATGGCATTTTTTCAGCAGGCTATCCTAACAAATCCATCGGCTGGGAAATTGCCACCACCACAGATATCGGCTTCGAAACTTCCTTGTGGAACCGACTGCTGACACTGGATGCGGGCTATTTCTACAAACGCACCAGCAATATCCTTCGCCCCAGGACAGCTTCCGTTCCCGGTACTTTCGGAGAACAGCTGCCCTTCCAGAACGTAGGCATTGTAGACAACCACGGATTTGAAGTGGAAATAGGTCATGAAAACCGTATCGGAAAAGTAAATTACAATGCCCGTGGTACTTTTACTTTCGCCCGCAACAAAGTGATCTTTATGGACGAAGCGGCCAATATCCAGGAGTCGCTACGGCAAACAGGACGCCCCTTCGATCAATACACCGGTCTGGTAGCGATGGGATTATTCCAGAGTGAAGATGAAATCAAAAACGCTCCCAAACAATACAACTTCCAGCCTAAGCCCGGCGACATCCGGTATGCCGATATCAATGGCGACGGGATTATCAATGACCTGGACCGCACCGTGATTGGTCGCAGCAAAGTGCCGGAAGTCGTGTATGGGCTCAATCTTGGCGCTTCCTGGAATGGTTTCGACATCAGTATGCTGTGGCAGGGAGCTACCAACTTCAATACCTACATCAGCGCAGAATTAGCTTATCCTTTTTTCAATATCTCCAACCCTATGACTTACATGCTGGACTACTGGACTCCCGACAACCGTGGCGCTGAGTTCCCCCGGCCTGTTATCAATGGTAACGCCAACAACCTGAAAGCCTCTTCTTTCTGGCTGCGCGATGCCAGCTACCTTAAACTGCGTAGCCTCAACATCGGATATACGCTTCCCGCAGCATGGATGAAACAAGCACGTATACAACAGGCACGTATATACGTAGCCGGTACCAACCTGTTGACTTTCTCCAAACTGAAAGGACTCGATCCGGAGGTACCTTCTGATACCCGTGGGTATTATCCGCAGCAGCGCAGCGTAAACATTGGCGTAAACCTGACTTTATAATCTATCGGTTAACCGAAAACAAGGAAAGAGACATGAAAAAGATATATATACAACTGGTACTCGGGATATTCCTGACAGGATTGTTTTCCTGTACAAAAATGGACCAGTCGCCGGTAAACAGTCTTTCAGACGAAATTGTGTGGAAAGATCCCAAACTGGTGCAACTCTACATTGCGGACATTTATCAGAACCTGCCAATTGGCTTTGACGTTACGCCCGATGGCACTGCCACGCTTGCCTGTATTACAGATGAGGCCAGAGGCAGCTATGGCTGGCTGGACGCCAATCTTCTACAGATCAACGGGAAGTACACTTCCATCAACGCACCGTTGAATATCTGGAGCAGCGCATATAAAAGTATCCGTAAAACAAACGTCTTCTTTCAACAGATCGCGGGCGTTCCCAATTTATCGGAAAGTGACCGCAACAACCTTATCGGTCAGGTCAAATTCCTGCGGGCCTTCTACTATTTTGAGTTGGTAAAACGTTATGGTGGCGTACCGCTGATCACGCAGCCACAAACGCTTACAGAAGACCTGATGGTGAAACGTACAGACACTACCGCGATATACGATTTTATTGCTACAGAACTGGATGATGCCGCCAGCAAAATGCCCGCCAGCGCCAAAGCCGGACTAGCTTCCCGATGGACCGCCCTCGCGCTGAAAAGCCGCGCTATGTTATACGCCCGCAGATGGGACGCATCCGCTAAAGCATCCAGAGAAATCATTGACAACGGCGGCTTTAGCCTGGCAGCCAACTACGGCTCCCTGTTCAATACCAAACAACAGGCTTCATCAGAGAGCATTTTCGAAATACAGTATCTGGACCCCAGCCGCGTGCATAACTATGACGCGATGAACGTGCCGTACTTTGACAATCCCGGCGACTATACCAGTCTAACCCAGCCTACACAGGAAATGGTTGACGACTATGAGATGCAGGCTACCGGAAAAGCCATTACCGACGCGGCTTCCGGCTATGATGCGCAACAGCCGTACAAAGGTCGTGATCCACGTTTTTATGCCACCATCCTGTATGAAGGCGCTCCATGGAAAGGCCGGGTAATTCAAACGCGTGTAGGCGGCACCGATGAGATTGTAGGTCGTAATACGACCAACGATAATACCAAAACCGGTTACTATATCCGTAAGTATCTCGACGAAACATTGTCGCTGGATAAAATCTGGAGCAGCACCCAAAGCTGGGTGGAATTCAGGTTGGGAGAAATCTACCTGAATTATGCAGAAGCAATGAACAACCTGAACGATCCTGCCACCGCTAAAAATTATGTCGACCTTATTCGTGCACGCGCTAAGATGCCAGCTGTCCCAACTGCACAGGGACAGGCACAGATGAGCAACATCATCATGCATGAAAGGAAAATCGAACTGGCCTACGAAAATCACCGTTACTGGGACCTCCGTCGCTGGCGCACCGCCGTCAGCGTGCTGAATGGTAAAACGTTCCACGGCATGCGCATCACGCTCAACAACGGCGTATACCAATATGAAATAGTAGAAGCCGATCTGGGCGCTTCTTCACCAAGGGTGTTTACAGATGCTTACTACCTGCTTCCCATCCCGAAAACAGAGCTGGAAAAAAACAAGGAACTGACACAGAACGAACCCTGGTAAACATCCTCCGGATTTATTAACTTCATGCCATCAAAAAGCCCTTTGCCTTTTGCAGAGGGCTTTATAAATAACAGGAACAATGAAATATCAATGCCTCGCCGTATTGTCGGGCCTGCTATGGCAGACTGCCACGGCCCAACACGTAACTGATTCCGCTACTTTTGCCAAAGTAGCGGCTTCCGTTAAAACAATACCTCCCATCAGCAAAAATACCCGGCAACTTCCCCTTCCCACAGCCCCCGCCGGTTACTCATTGCAGCTAAAAGGGACCGACAGACTGCCCGTCATTGACCAGCAGGGACATATTACCACGCCGCTTGTCAACACGCCTGTCAGCCTCTATTTTGTGCTGCAACGCCAGCAGGACAATGCACAAATGGACATACCCAATATCACCGTCAACATACCCGGAAAATACGCTGCCAATGCAGGCAATCCGCAACCATTTGTGATACCCGCCTTGCGCGAGTGGTATGGCGGCAAAGGAACGTATACTTTGTCCTCCACTCCGGCACTCGTCATGGATCCCCGGGATGCGGCGGCATTGTTACCCGGAGTGACGGCTTTTAAAGAAGATCTGCAGCTGCTGACAGGGATTCAGCATGTTAGCATCCGGACCGGACAACCACGTAAGGGCGACATCTTTTTCAGCTTGCAATCTGCCGACAAACAACTGGGCAGGGAAGGTTATCAGCTGGAGATTACCGGAGATATCCGTATACAGGCCACGCATGCGCAAGGCGCATTCTGGGCTACCCGTACCCTGTTGCAAATACTGGAGCAGGACAAACAACATCGGCATATTCCGCAGGGCATCACCCGTGACTATCCCAAATATGCCGTTCGTGGGTTTGTGTTGGATGTAGGCCGTAAATTTTTCTCCATGGATTTCCTCCGGCATTATGTAAAATTCATGGCTTACTATAAGATGAATGACTTCCACATTCACCTCAACGATAACGCCTTCGACAAATTCTTTGGTAACAACTGGGACAGCACCTACGCTGCCTTCCGGCTGGAAAACAATACCTTCCCCAACCTTACCGCAAAAGACGGCAGTTATTCCAAAAAAGCTTTCATTGCTTTGCAGGACCTGGCCGACAGCTTTGCGGTTAAAATCATTCCGGAGATTGATGTACCGGCACACTCGCTCGCTTTCACCAAAGCAGTACCGCAAACAGCCAGTCTCCTATATGGAAGGGATCACCTCAATCTCGACAGCGCTTCCTACGATATGATCGACAAAGTATTCCGGGAGTACCTGCAAGGGCCGCAACCTGTGTTTAAAGGCGATGAAGTACATATCGGTACAGATGAGTACTCCAAAAAAGAAGCAGAGAAATTCAGGGCGTTTACAGACCATTACATCCGTTATGTGGAAAGCTTCGGCAAGAAAGTACGGATGTGGGGCTCTTTGACCCATGCCCAGGGCACCACACCGGTAAAATCAGCCGGTGTGACCATGAATGCCTGGTACAATGGTTACGCAGAACCCGCAGAGATGATGCGCCAGGGATACGATCTTATCAGCACACCCGATGGCTGGCTGTATATCGTTCCGGCCGCTGGCTACTATCACGATTACCTCAACATCGCTAAAATCTATCGTCAATGGGAACCTAATATGATCGGCGAAGCGGTATTCCCTATGGGACATCCAAAGATCAAAGGCGGCTCCTTCGCTGTCTGGAACGATCATGCCGGCAACGGCATTACCGAAAAGGACGTACACGACCGCGTATTTCCCGCTATGCAGGTGCTGGCCGAAAAAATGTGGAACGGCCATACCGCACAAAGCGACTATCAACAGTTTGCTACCAACAGCCGATTGATCGGAGAAGGCCCCGGACTGAATATGCGGGCTAAAATAATCAGCCGGGATTCCGTGGCGCTACATTACGATTTCTCCAACAGTACGATCCGTGACATCAGCGGCAACGGCAGATCGGCACTGGAACAACATCAGGTCGGCATCTCCCCAAAACAAACACTGGTATTACAGGGCGGTAACAGCTATGTAAAAACACCTTTAACAGAAGTTGGGTATCCTTACAGTATTGAATTTGACATCAAACCTGATACAGACAACCGTCCGGGAGCTGTTATCTTTTCCTCTCCGAATGCCGTACTCACCCTGCTGCAACAGGAAACCGGCAAACTGGGATTCTCCAGAGAAGGATATCATTATCATTTCAACTACAGCCTCCCTGCCGGCACATGGACACATGTTAAGATCACCGGCAATAACAAGGGCACTTCGTTATTTATCGATGGTCAGTTAAAAGAAAAACTGGAAGGCGCCATGCGGTCATTTCCCAATATCAAAGACAAAAATGCCATCATTCAGACGCTCGTATTTCCCCTGCAGATGATTGGTGATACCGTGAATGCTTTTAAAGGAGAAATCGACAATCTCCGTGTAGTACAACAACCTTGATTTTTCATGATAATAAAAAAAACGGCCGTCAATGATGATTGACGGCCGTTTTTTTTATTATCATTATTACATTTAGTGAGCAATGGTCCTGTCCCTCGCAATCACCTTCCAGGAGCCTGTACACACATGATCTTCCACTACGTAAGCCCGTTCATACAGCGCCACCGTGGGGCAGATATGTAATGGCACCCCATAAAACGTAGTACCCACCGGATATGCAGCAGTATCGGGCACTTTGAGCACCAGGTGTTCCTCACTCTGGGATACCGTTTGTGCCTCCGGCGCATTCAGAAAATATACCCGTGGCTGTGGATTTTCCGCCGCCACAGATTTATGCCCCAGATCAAGACATAACAACTGATCATCAATCACAGAAACAACTCTCGACAATACCAGTGCGGCCCACTGGAAGGGTTGTTCCGGAAGATTTTTTCCATAACCCCAATCCCAAAACACAAACGTACCCGGACTGCATTCAATCACTGGTCTGGCAGCATGTATGGGAAAAGTAGGAGAACCACCCGCCACGATCACCGGTTCCGGCAATCCCGTGGCTACAATGGCATGTTGCAATACCGGCACCGGTCCATAAGCTTCGTCACAACGTTTTTTCCGTATAGTCATATCCGTATCATGCAGATGACCATCGTAAACATGTATACCTACCGGCCGTATACCCGGCAGCGTATACAGATACTGGTATAACTCCAGTGCCGCTTCCGGTTTAATGCCCGTACGGTTCATCCCTACGTTAAGATCGATATACACCGGCAGTTGAAGTCCCACGGCCGCAAACAGGCTGCTGATGGCTTCTCCGGCTGCCTTATTATCTACCAAACAGGCAAAATCAGTATCCGGATATTGTTGTACCAACTGCAACAAACGTCCTACCTTAGGGCCTACCGGCTGATAAGCCAGCAACACATCTCTGGCTTTTACCATGCCCAGCATCTCTGCTTCGGCGATAGTAGCACATTTATACTTTTGTATGCCGGCCGCCTGCATCAGTTGTACTACCTCTGCTATTTTATTTGTCTTTACGTGTGGGCGTAGCCGTTGTACATCATCGATCATCGTTTTTAACAGATCGATGTTCTGTTTAATCCTGTCTTTATATACCAGCAGCGCTGGTGAATCTACCTGTTCAGGCTTCTGAAGTTGATACCATTCCATAGGTTATATCATTAATGCAATTCAAACAGTGCTTCTATTTCTACCGGGATATTATCCGGCAGCGAGCCAAAACCAACAGCGCTACGTACGCCAACCCCGTTCTCCTGGCCCCATACCGCAGCAAACAGTTCGCTGCAGCCGTTGATGATATGGGGATGGCGTTCAAATTCCGGTACGCAGTTGACCATCCCCAGTACTTTGATGACTCTCTTGATTTGATCGAGGCTGCCCAGATGGGCGACCAGTGTGGAGAGGATCGCCAGTCCCACCTGCCTTGCCGCCACTTTACCTTCTTCCTCCGTAAGATCTCTGCCGATGCGGCCAATGATCAGGCGACCGTTGTCCTGCACGGTACCATGCCCCGAAACATACACATGTTTTCCATCTATCAGCAGCGGCTTGTACACTCCCAGTGGCGCAGGCGCCGGCGGAAGCGTAAGACCTAATGCCTTAAAATTTTCAGTCGGTGTCATTTTCGTTTATTGGTTTACGTTAGACAATCATGCTCAGCAGCAAACTACCGATGAGACCTGTTACCGAAACGATGGTTTCCATCACTGACCATGTTTTGATCGTATCTTTCACAGACAAGTTAAAGTATTCTTTGAACATCCAGAAGCCGGCGTCGTTGACATGTGAGAACATCAGGCTGCCGGCGCCGGTAGCCAGCACCATCAGGTTGGGGTTTACGCCGGAGGCGGCGATCAGTGGCGCTACGATGCCAGCGGTGGTTAAACCCGCTACCGTAGCCGATCCAATACACACCCGTATAATAGCCGCAATGCCCCAGGCCAGCAACAGCGGATGCATATGCATGCCCTGCAGCGTGGCAGCGATGTATTCACTCACCTTACTGTCGTGCAACAATTGTGTGAGCGCGCCCGATCCGCCGATGATCAGGATGATCACCGCTACATCTTTCACAGCGTCATCCATCAGGTTCAGTATCTTTTTGGAAGCCATACCTCGACGGATACCCAACAGGTACATGCCGTTCAATACCGCCAGCAACATTACAATCAATGGATCGCCCAGCCAGTTGACAATTTTATACGACAGCTGATCAGCAGGCAACCATAATTTCAACATCGCGGTTGTCGCCAGCAGCAACACCGGCAACATCGCGGCGAACAGGCTGGACAACATACCCGGTAACGCTTCTTCCGGCAGCGGCGGCGCCACAAACATCTTTCCCGGTTCAGTGGTATATTTTTTCAGGTATCGCGAAAATACCGGTCCCGCCAGGATAATAGCCGGTATCGCCAGCAAAATGCCATACAGCAACGTAAGTCCCATACTGGCATGAAACTGCTGCACCAATGCGGTAGGAGAAGGATGTGGCGGCAGATAGCCATGGGTCACTGACAGGGAGGCGAGCATCGGAATACCCAGATATACTGCCGGGAGACGGGTTTGCGCAGCCACGGTAAATATCAGCGGCACCATCAGTACAAAGCCGATGTTGTAAAACAGCGGTATGCCTACAATAAAACCTGTCAGCATCAGCGACCACTGGATATAACGCGGCCCGAGCAGGCGCATCAGCCCGCCGGCAATCTGTTGCGCAGCACCACTTTCGGCTACCAGTTTGCCCAGCATACTGCCGCAAATAATCACCACGATCAGCGAACCTAAAGTTTTGCCGATACCGGTTTGTATGGACTGGGTAATTTGCCCGATGTCCATATGCAGGGCCAGTCCCATGAGCAGGGAAACAATCAGGAAAGACAGGAAGGTATTTATCTTACACCAGGTAACCAGTACCACTAACAGCAGAATAGCAGCAATAACGATCAATAATGGCATATGCTCTTTCTTTTGGAAAGAACAAGATAACAAATTGATTCCGGGAATTCTACTCGTAACGCAAAGCGATAATAGGGTCCAGTTTAGAGGCCTTATAAGCGGGGTAAATGCCGGAAACCAGGCCTACAGCGGCACAGAGAGCAACGCCGACTAAAATCCACGCCCAGGGCACGACAAAAGAAGATTTCAATAATATAGACACGACATTGCCCAGCAGCATACCCGCCAGGGCGCCGAAGATGCCACCCATAGTGCTGATGATGATGGCTTCGTAGAGGAATTGTTTGCGGATGGTCTTGCTGGTAGCGCCCAATGCCTTGGTAACGCCTATTTCACGCGTTCTTTCGGCCACAGACACTAACATAATGTTCATCAGACCGATAGCGGAGCCGAAAAGCGTTATCGCTGCAATAGCTACGGCAAATAAGTTTACGGTCCCCAAACTCTGGAACAGCATTTCTGCAATACTATCGCTTTTGCTCAGCGTGAAATTATCTTCATCATTCAACGCCAGCTGCCGGACTACGCGGAAAGTACCGATGGCCTCTCCCTGCGCAGCCTCCATCTGTTTGATATCTTTCACGGCCACGCCTATCTGATAAGACGCATTGGGCCGGTTGAAAATTCTTCGTGTATTGTTGACCGTGGTAATCACCACGTTATCGGCACTCATCAGGTTACTGCTGCCTTTACTTTGCAGTACGCCGATGACGCGGTAACGTACGTCTCCCACGCGGATGGTATTATTTACCACGTTCTTCAGCTTGCGGCCAAACAACTTCTCCGCCACATCTTTACCCAAAATAGCGACATTACGGCCGGAAGACACGTCCAGTGCATTAAAATTGCGGCCGTCCTGGATGGTATAGTTGGAGATATCGAGATAGTTTTCGTCGCCGCCGATGACGGTCACATTGGGGTTCGTTTTCTTATCGTCTTTATATACGGTGGCAATACCACTCGCCCGGAAGTTAAGGCTCACTGTGGCAGGGAAATGGTATCTCTCTTTAAAGGCCAGCGCCTCCTGGTAAGAGATCGGCTTATTACTGATGGATTTTCTGACCTTTTTTTGGTTTTTATTACCCTTGGAAGCTTTATCCCCATCACTCCCGATATGCACCTGCATATCGCGGTTTCTGAGGGAAAAGCTATTGGCCCCCATACTGGCGAAGCTGGAATAAATACTGTTTTTCATACTGTCGATGGCCGTTAAGATGCCCACCAGTACTGTGATACCTACAGCAATAATAGAAACAGTAAGACCCGTGCGTAGTCTGTTGCCACTCACGGAACGATAAGCAAGGGAAAATATATCTAAAAACCGCATGTAATAAAGTTAATGGAAGTTCAGACAGGCGCAAAATAAAAAGTGAAGGAACGTGAACTATGCCGTTTGAGCGGTTACGGGGGCTATAAATGACAAAGGAAACGGCGGGGCCGTTTCCTTTGTGTCTATGGAAAAAATTTGTCTTGTAACGATTTTACAGCCAGCCGATCAGCAGGCCGGGGAACAGGCCCAGGACCAGCACCAGGACGATGGTCAGCACCAGGGCTGCCCTGAAACCGCCGGAGATGGGTTCTACTTCCGGATCACCCTGTTTGAAATACATGGCCATGATCACGCGGAAATAGTAGTATACGCTGATCGCGGCACACAGTACGCCTACAATCACCAGCCAGAGGAGATGACCGTGCTGAATAGCGGCAGACAGTACAAAGTATTTGGCGAAGAAACCCGCTGTTACCGGGATACCAGCCAGTGAAAACAGGAAGATGGTGGTTGCCAGCGCCAGCAGCGGCTGTTTACGGGCAAGGCCATTAAATCCTTCGAAAGTATAGTCCTTCAGTTTCATCAGCACGGCAAATACACCGATAGTAGCCAGGCTATAAGCGGCTGCATACAGCACAATGCCTTGTGCGGCGAACTGATTGATAGCGATAACGGCAAACAACATGAAACCTGCCTGCGCGATACTGGAATAAGCCAGCATCCTTTTTACGCTCTGCTGGAACACGGCACTGAAGTTGCCCAGGATCAGGGTGGCAGCAGTGATGATAGACAGTATCAATGTCCAGTGCTGGCTGATAGCACCACCGGAGAAGCTCACATGGAACATACGGAGGAAAGCCACAAAACCGCCGGCTTTCACCACAGTAGCCATGAAAGAAGTGAATACGGTAGGAGAACCATCATATACGTCAGGTGTCCAGAAGTGGAACGGTACAGCTGATACTTTGAAAGCGAGCGCAAAAGCCATCAGGATAATACCACACAAAGCCAGCGGATGTACCGGGTCTGCACCCAGTCCGAGCTCGGTGATATTAAAGGTGCCGGCAGCTCCGTAAATCAGGGCGATGCCCATCAGGAGGATACCGGTAGAGAAAGAGCCCATCAGGAAGTATTTCAGCGACGCCTCATTGCTTTTCAGGCTTTTACGGTCGGCTCCTGCCAGTACATACTGCGGAATAGACATGATCTCGATGGCCAGGAACAACATCAGCAGGTTGCTGAAAGAAGAGGCCAGCGTAATACCCGCCAGTATGAAGAAGATCAGGGCGAAGTAATCTCCCACATGTTCACCTACTTTTTCAAACTCTTTCCCGGACAACAGGAAATATATCAGGGTTGCACCTAAAGCCACTGCATTAAACAACACACTGAACTTTGATACTTCAATCATACCATATTGGATATAGCTGCCCAGCTGCACTGTAGGATACAGTGTCAGGTTGGCTATAAATGATAGGATGATGGCCGCGATGGCGAAAAATTTAATATGCTGCTTATTGCGTACAAATAAACCGACAAACATCAGAACAACGCCCGATAAAGCAGTAGAAATTAGTGCATTCATATTGTTTCGTTACAAAACCCGTTTAAAATTTTCTGATTTGGATATTTTAATATTTAGTCATTTTAAATGGCTAAATATCGAAATAACTAAATATCAAAATGCCTTGCTAACCAGATCCAGCATCGGTTGTGGATAAACACCCAATACAAAGATCATGATCACTACCAGGCTTAATGCCACCGTTTCGCCGGGTTGCAGGTCGGTAGTGGTGTCTGTCAGGGTATTGCCTTCACCGAAAATCACTTTCTGAATCATATTCAACGTATATACTGCAGCGAGGATAATACCTAATCCGGCGAATGCCATAAACCAGTGATTGTACTGGAACAGGCCGCTGAACATCAGGAACTCACCGATAAATCCGTTGGTAAGCGGTAAACCGATGTTCGCCAGGCTGATGATAACGAGGAAGATAGCCATCCGGGGCGCCTTGCGGGCCATACCACCCATCTGGTCCATGTTCTTCACACCGAGGCGGTTCTGTATCACTTCCACGATAATCCACAACCCGATAATGTTGATACCGTGGTTGAACATTTGCAGCAACACACCTTGTGTACCTTGTTCGTTATGCGCAAAAATAGCAGCGCTCATCAAACCGATGTGCGCAATGGAAGAGTAAGCGATCAGTCGTTTCAGGTCGCTCTGCACCATGGCGATGCAGGAAGCGTAGATAATACCGATGATAGACAGTACGATAGCCACGTCTGCCCACATGGCGGCACCTTCCGGCAGTACCGGCACGAGCCAGCGCAGCACACCAAACAGGCCCATTTTCACCATCACACCGGAGAGGATCATGGTCACCGGCGTAGGTGATTGCTCGTAAGTGTCCGGCTGCCAGGTATGGAACGGGAACACCGGCATCTTGATGGCGAATGCCACAAAGAACAGCCAGAACAGCCATTTCTGGTCACCCATGCTCAGCTGCAGGCTGGTGAAGGATGTCCAGCTAAAGGAATGGTCCGGGGTCTGGAAATACAGGTAGATGATACCCACCAGCATCAACAGGGAACCGAGGAACGTATAAACGAAGAACTTAAACGTAACGGGTATACGTTTTTCGCCACCCCACATAGAGCAGAGAAAATATACCGGTATCAACGCCAGTTCCCAGAATACATAAAACTGCAGGGCGTCGAAGGCGGTGAAAACACCTACCAGGCCGGCCTGAGAAAGCAACATCAGTCCGTAAAAGCTGTTAGGCCTTTCGATGTCGCGGTTATAAATAGTAATGAAAACCAGGAGGAAGGCAATCGCTGTCAATAAACACAGCATGGTGCCCATACCATCCAGGCCTACCCTGAACTGGCTTCCCAGCTGAGGTATCCAATCGGTAACAAAAGAAAGTTTTTTCGGATCGGCATGCAGCGTGCACACGGTTCCGATGGCTGTGGCTACCGACGCCAGGGATGCAATCATGCCCAGCACCTTTGGCCCGGACCCCTTCAGGCCGAATGCGATCAGGCCCGCTATGAAAGGAATCAGTATTAATAAAACTGTCAACATAATTTATCTGCGCTTGTAACTTCCGCTATTGGTTTATAATAAGAATCCGATCACAAATAATACGATCATACCGATTACCATGGCAAAGATGTAAAAACCTACCTGTCCGCTCTGAACACGGCGGATTTGCTGGCTGCCCCACTGAACGCTGCGGCCAACACCATTTACCAGTTTATCGATACCTGCTTTTTCAACAGTGTCACGGAAGAAGCGGGAAAGCTCCTGTAATGGTTTTACGATGATAGCATCATACAGCTCATCGATATACCATTTGTTTTCCAGCACTTTCGCCACCCCTGTATTTTCTTTGCCGGTATCTTCATAAGCCGCGAATTTCTGACGGGCAATCAGGATAAAGACAATAACCAGTACACTGCTCAGCCCCATCAGCATCCATTCGGTGCCGTGAGACAGGTGATGTTCTGTCACAAAAGGAGCAGAAGGCGCAAACACCGGTGACAGGTATTCTGCCAGCAGGTTTTTACCAAATACTTCCGGCAGGCCCACATAACCACCGAACACTGACAGGATCGCCAGAATGATCAGCGGAATAGTGATCGGGGAAGGGCTTTCGTGCAGGTGATGTTCCTGTTCGTGTGTACCACGGAATTTTCCGGAGAAAGTAATGTAGTACAGACGGAACATATAGAAAGCGGTCATCAGCGCGCCAATCAGTCCCAGTGCATACAGTACGGGGTTGTGGGCATAAGCGCTGGCCAGGATTTCATCTTTGGAGAAGAAACCGGATAAACCAGGGATACCCGCGATCGCCAGGCATCCTACGAGGAACGTCCAGTTGGTGGTAGGCATGTATTTTTTCAGGCCGCCCATTTTACGGATATCCTGTTCGCCGCCCATCGCGTGGATAACGGAGCCGGAACCAAGGAACAGCAGCGCCTTAAAGAAAGCGTGCGTCATCACGTGGAAAACAGCCGCAGAGTAGGCACCTACGCCCAGTGCGAGGAACATATATCCCAATTGGCTTACGGTGGAGTAAGCCAGTACTTTCTTAATATCGTTTTGTTTCAGTGCAATAGAAGCGGCAAACAGCGCGGTAGCGATACCAATCACCGCTACTACGGTCTGAATGGCCGGAGCCAGTGTATAGATCACGTTGCTGCGGGCAATCATATAGATACCGGCAGTCACCATCGTAGCCGCGTGGATGAGGGCAGATACCGGGGTTGGACCGGCCATCGCGTCGGGCAGCCAGGTATACAGCGGTATCTGTGCAGATTTACCCATGGCGCCTACAAACAGCAGCATGGCGATAGCCGCCAGCGTGGGGTTGTTCATGCCCAGCGGCGCTGCTTTCGCAAATACGTCGGGGAATGTAACTGTGCCGAACTGCATGATCATGAAGAAGATACCGAGCAGGAAACCGAGGTCACCGATACGGTTCATCACAAATGCTTTCTTGGCAGCATTATTATAACTGGTGTTTTTAAACCAGAATCCGATTAACAGATAAGAACAGAGACCAACGCCTTCCCATCCGATGAACATCATCACATAGTTGGCGCCGAGCACCAGTATCAGCATGGAAAACACGAAGAGGTTGAGGTAAGCGAAATATCTCGCAAAGCTCTCATCGCTTTCATCATGCATGTAGGAAGTGGAGTAAATGTGGATGAGGGTGCCCACACCGGTGATGATCAGAAGGAACAACGCACTCAGTTGATCTACCTGGAATGCGAAAGGAATATGCAGGCTGCCGACGGAAATGAAGTTAAACAGGTGTACCACCTGTGCCTGAAATCCCGGGGCTTTTACTTCAAAAAATGCCAATAAGCTCACGACAAAGGAAGCCAGTACGGTGCCGCTTCCGATAAACCCTACCAGGGACTTGGATAAAAATCTGCGCCCCAAACCATTCACCAGGAAACCCAATAATGGTAAAAATGGTACCAGCCAAACTAGTTTAATCATTTATCAATTCTATTTACGACGTCGAAACAATTAATAATTAAAGAGGATGAATTATTAATTTTTCAGCCTGTTAAGAATGTTTATATCTACCGAGTGTGTGTTTCTGTAGACCATTGTAATGATAGCCAGGCCTACCGCTACTTCTGCAGCAGCCACCACCATAATAAAGAATACAAACAATTGCGCTGATCCCGCATCTACTCTTCCAGCATCTGCCCACATTTTGGAAAATGCTACCAGCAACAGGTTTACGGCATTCAGCATCAGCTCTATGCACATAAAAATGATGATGGCATTACGGCGCATCAGCACCCCCATCACACCAATGCAGAACAGGGCGATACTCAGGAATATGTAATATTGAACAGGCATAAAAATGAATTACAAATTAAGAATTACGAATTACGAAAAGGCTCCCGTATCCGCTTAATTAATCTTTTTTACCGATAACAACGGCACCTACCATGGCGCTGAGGAACAGGATGCTGCTCACTTCAAACGGCACCACATATTGCGTGAACAACAGCTGGCCGAGATTTTTGATCAATCCTATTTCATTTGCTTCTGCGCCGACAGCCGGCATGCTGGCATCGCGCAGGGCGGCTACCAGTACCACCAGCAAAGCACCCCCACTGATAGCGCCGGCATATTTCAGCCAGTTGCGTTTCTGAGGCTCTACCTCCGCGTTCAGGTTCATCAGCATCATCACATAAAGGAACAATACCATGATGGCACCGGCATATACGATGATATGCACTACCGCCAGAAACTGTGCGTTCAGCATAATGTAATGCCCCGCAATGGTAAAGAAGGTTACGATCAGACACAATACGCTCGTCACGGGATTCTTACTCAATACTACACCCAGCGCCGAAACCAGGGCGATGACTGAAAGCACCATGAAAATTATTTGTTGTATACTCATTCCCATCTCTGCTATGTTTGACTATGTGTTTTTAGCTTATGCGTATTGTGAATAATTATTTGGACTGTTGTTTTGGATCAGGGATCAACAGATCCGGCTTTCCATAAATGAAGCCTTTACGCTGATAGTTAGACGGCGCGAAGGTTTCAGACATATAGATCGCATCTTTGGGACAAGCCTCTTCACAGAATCCGCAGAAAATACAACGCAGCATGTTGATCTCATACCGGGCCGCATATTTCTCTTCACGGTACAGGTGCTCTTCTCCTGGTTTTCTTTCCGCGGCCTCCATGGTGATGGCTTCTGCAGGGCAGGCCACCGCGCACAGACCACAGGCGGTGCATCTTTCACGACCTTCTTCATCCCGGTTCAATACGTGTAATCCACGGAATACCGGGCTGAATTGACGGCGCTGTTCAGGGAAGGCAACGGTAGCCTTCCGCTTGAATAAGTGCTTTAAGGTAATCCACATGCCTTTGGCAATAGCAGGCACATACAACTTGTCTGTAAAGCTTAATGGACTACGGTCCACCGGTTTTGCCCTGTTTGTTAATGCTTGCATAATAAATGCTTTATTTAGTCCACACCCGTGGTGTGTATAAATTATTTGATAAAAAATTAGTGTTGACGGGCCAGTACAATAGCACCGGTAATCAGCATATTGGCCAATGCCAGCGGAATCATCACTCTCCAACCCAGCCGCATCAGCTGATCATAACGGAACCTCGGGATCGTCCACCGTACCCACATAAAGAAGAATATAAACACCAGTATCTTCACGAACAGCGCCAGGAAGCCCAGCATGGTGAGCAGGTTGGGACTAACGCCCAGACTGTCCATACCCGGGAAAGCATATCCGCCGAAGTACATAGTGGCCATCAGCGCAGAGCTGACAAACATATTGATATATTCTGCAAAGAGATAAAAGCCCAGTTTCATGGAAGAATATTCCAGGTGGTAACCACCATTCAGTTCGTTCTCTGCTTCCGGCAGGTCAAAAGGAGCACGGTTCGTTTCAGCAAAAGCCGTTACCAGGAAGATAAAGAAGCCTAGCGGCTGGTATACCACGTTCCAGAGATCGTGGCGTTGCTGTTCTACGATTTCTTTCAGGCTCAGCGTGCCGGTCAGCATCAGCAGCGCGATCAGCGCCAGGCCCATCGGCAGCTCATAAGAGATGATCTGGGAGGCAGCCCTTACAGATGCCAGCAGGGAGTATTTGTTGTTAGAAGCCCAGCCACCGATCATGATACCATATACGCCCACACTCAGCACACCAAAAATGAACAGGATACCGATGTTAACATCAGCCACCTGCAGAGACACCGTACGGCCAGCGATGGTCAGCGTATCGCCCCATGGTATTACGGCGCTGGTCATACATGCCACCAACATGGCAATAGACGGACCGAGGATAAAGAGGAACCGGTTGGAGTTGGTAGGGATGATCTCTTCTTTGAAGAAGAGTTTACCACCATCAGCCAGCGGTTGCAGCAGTCCCATCGGACCGGCGCGGTTCGGGCCGAGACGGTCCTGAATCCAGGCAGCCACCTTTCTTTCGCCCCAGGTAGAGTACATGGCCACTACGAGTGACAGCACCAATACTGCGGATATCAGCAGTATTTTTTCAAGAATAAAAAACCAGTCTATGCTTAATAACGTCATTTTCCAATTACGAATTACGAATTACGAATACGATGCTTACTTATTAAAATCGTCCGAATGAGCAGGACCTTCGATCTTAGAGAGATCTATTTCCGGCCGGTTCACCTCACTGGTGGAGTGGATATCGAACAGCAACTTAGGCTGTCTTCCGTCCAGTACTTCCACGAGGGGGTCTTTCGGTTTAACGGTATTCACGTAATGGCCCTGGGAAATAACGCTGTGACGGTCTATTTTACGAGGGCCTTCGATGATCCAGTCTGATTTTTCTTTTTTATCGAAACGGCAGGTATCGCAGATAAAGTCTTCCACTTCACCGTATTTGTCTTTACGGGCAGTTACACGGAACACCTCATCACCACGCATCCACAGTACTGTTTTACCGCAGCATTTCGGGTCATCGCAGTGACGGTGGGCATCCACCGGTTTGAGGAACCAAACCCGGTTTTTGAAACGGAAGGTTTTATCGGTGAGGGCGCCTACCGGGCATACGTCGATGACGTTGCCGATAAAGTTGTTGTCGAGAGACTGATGAATATAGGTGCTGATTTCAGAAGCATCACCACGGCCGAGTATGCCGTGTTCACGTTTTTCCGTGAGCTGGTCAGCAGTGAATACGCAGCGGTAGCAAAGGATGCAGCGGGTCATGTGCAGCTGTATCTTATCACCGATGTCGATTTTATCGAAAGTTCTGCGTTTGAATTCGTAGCGGGTAGCTTCAGCGCCGTGTTCATAGCTCAGGTTCTGCAGGTCACATTCACCGGCCTGGTCGCAAACGGGGCAGTCCAGCGGGTGATTGAGCAGCAGGAATTCCACCACGCCTTTACGGGCTTCCTGTACTTCCGGAGAAGTGATGTTAGCCACTTCCATACCATCCATAACGGTGGTACGGCAGCTGGCCACCAGTTTAGGCATCGGGCGCGGGTCGGCCTCGGAGCCTTTGGTTACTTTTACCAGGCAGGTACGGCATTTACCACCGCTGCCCTGCAGCTTGGAATAGTAGCACATAGCCGGCGGTACCACATCTCCACCTATCGACCGGGCCGCATTCAGTATCGTAGTACCAGGTTCGACCTCCACGGAGATGTTATCGATCTTAACCTTAAATAATTTTTTTTCCTCCGCCATCTTGGATATATTTTTTGCACGCAAAGCCGCCAAGCAGCAAAGCAGCAAAGGTTATATTTTTATAATTTGTTAACTATTCTATGAATGCCATTTTTTATCAGCGCAACGTTAAAATTCACCAGTAATCCGAGTTTCACATTTGCAAGTTTCATATAGGTGAAAAGCTGCTTATAATGCATGTCTTTCAACTCTTCTACAGATTTAATTTCAACAATCAACTTGTTTTCAACGATCAAGTCTGCTCTGAATGCTTTTTTAAGAACTATATTATCATGAATCAACGTCACACATACCTGTCTTTCGATCTTCAGATTTCTTTTTATCAGTTCATAACTTAGTAGTTCTTCATAAACCGATTCAAATAATCCTGGTCCATACTTGGTGTGTATTACAAAGCAAGCATCGACAACCTCCTTAGAGATTTCATTTTCTGTCATGGATGAAAATATTTTGGGTTAACAATTCCAGAAAATAATCTTTGCGCCTTTGCTGCTTTGCGCCTTTGCGAGCACTACACCGCCGCCGCAGCCGGTGCTGGCAGCGGGTCCGCATAGTGTGCCAGTCCGAAGTTGCGGGTCAGCGCTTCATCCGGGTGTTTCACATGCCATTCAAATTCGTCGCGGAAGTGACGGATGGCAGCGGCTACCGGCCATGCGGCGGCATCGCCGAGCGGGCAGATAGTGTTGCCTTCGATTTTCCGCTGAATATCCCACAACAGGTCGATATCACTCATTTTACCTTTTCCGTATTCGATATTGTGCAGCACTTTTTTCATCCAGCCGGTACCTTCACGGCAAGGGCTACACTGGCCGCAGCTTTCGTGGTGGTAGAAACGGGCGAAGGTGAGGGTATTGCGTACAATACACTGGTCTTCGTCCATAACGATGAAACCACCGGAACCCAACATAGAGCCGGTAGCAAAACCGCCATCGTTGAGGCTTTCGTAGGTCATCATACGGGTTTCGCCTTTCGCTGTTTTCAGCAGCAGGTTGGCTGGCAGCACCGGTACGGAAGAACCGCCGGGGATACACGCTTTCAGGCGTTTACCACCTTTGATGCCTCCGCAATATTCGTCAGAGTAAATAAATTCTTCTACAGAGATGTTCATTTCAATCTCATATACGCCGGGTTTGTTGATGTTACCACAGGCAGAGATCAGTTTGGTACCGGTAGATTTACCAATACCGAATTTGATATATTCATCCCCACCGATATTGACGATGGGCACTACCGCAGCAATGGTTTCCACATTGTTGACCACGGTAGGGCATCCCCAGAGACCTTTTACGGCCGGGAACGGAGGTTTGATACGGGGGTTGCCGCGTTTACCTTCCAGTGATTCCAGCAGGGCTGTTTCTTCACCGCAGATATAAGCGCCGGCGCCGCGTTGTACAAATATTTCAAGATCATAGCCGGTACCGAGGATGTTTTTACCCAGCCAGCCTTTGTTTTTGGCTTCAGCGATCGCTTGTTCCAGGATATCCGGAATCCAGGCGTATTCACCACGGATATAGATATATGCGCTGTTAGCACCCAGGGCGAAGCTGGAGATCAGCAACCCTTCTACCAGCAGGTGAGGGATGAACTCCATCAGGTAACGGTCTTTGAATGTGCCCGGTTCTGATTCGTCCGCATTGCAAACGAGGTAACGCGGAACACCTTCCGGTTTGGCGATGAAGCTCCATTTCAGGCCGGTAGGGAAACCGGCGCCACCACGACCTCTCAGGCCGCTCTTCTTTACTTCTTCCACTACAGCTTCAGGGCCCATGGATTTCAGGGCTTTTTCCGCCGCAGCATAACCGCCGTTAGCCCGGTAAGTGTCGTAATACCGGATACCTTCTATGTGTGCTTTGTCTAACAGTAATTTGCGTCCCATTGTCTTCCTTATGGTTTAATGGTGATAGGTAAGCCAGCACCATCAACAGATTTGTATGATATATCTTTTATGCCTTGCGTATCCGGTGCTGCGCCATACGTTCTGCCAGCCGGAAAAACAGATAACCGGAGGCTACGCCGCAGATAAAGGAGAGGAACCAGTTGTTCACCCGCCACAGACCTGCCAGTGCTGCCATCAACAATACCGCTTCGATAATAGTCAGGCGGTGCTGATATAATAATGAACCGATACGCATGACGATACTTTTTTGCTGATGCATCAATTAGCTTTTGCCCTGCATTCTGCGATGATCTCATCTACTTTGGCAGGGGTCAGGTGTTCACGGAAATGTTTGCCCAATTGCATCATCGGGGCATAACCGCAGGCACCGAGGCACTCTACCGTTTTAAGGGTAAACATGCCATCAGGCGTAGTTTCACCTACACCGATACCCAGTTTATTCTTAATATAGTCAATGATCTGATCCGAACCACTTACCATGCAGGGCCCCGTCTGACATACTTCAAACAGGTATTTGCCTACCGGCTTCAGGTTGAACATGCTGTAGAAAGTGGCTACTTCGTATACTTCAATAGGCGTAATCTGCAGGATACCTGCAACATAGTCCATTGTTTCTGCACTCAGCCAACCGCCAAATTCCTCCTGTGCCAGATGCAGCACAGGTATCAGCGCACTCTTCTGCTTCCCTTCCGGGTAGCGTGCGATGATCTCTTTTACTTTATTCAGTTTCTCTTCAGAAAATTGAACCACAGCCATTAAAAAATTATGTTTAAGTAAGCTTATTTTATTCTTTAGACGCTATCATAAAAACAAATAGTACCCGCAAGGTACTACTATGCATCAAGTTCACCGGCAATCAGGTTAAGGCTACTCATACACACGATCGCATCGCTCAACATCGAGCCTTTGATCAGTTCAGGATAAGCCTGATAGTAGATGAAGCAGGGGCGACGGAAATGCAACCGGTAAGGGCTACGGCCGCCATCGCTGATCAGGTAGAAGCCCAGTTCACCGTTAGCTCCTTCTACGGAGTGGTACACTTCGCCAGGCAGTATATCTGTTTCACCCATCACAATTTTAAAGTGATAGATGAGTGCTTCCATTTTTGTATACACGTCTTTTTTGTCAGGCAGGTAGTAAGCCGGAACGTCTGCATGGTATACATCGTCCGGTAAGCCTTTCAGTTTGTCCATCGCCTGACGGATGATGCTGATGCTTTCCCACATCTCTGCATTACGTACCTGATAACGGTCGTAGCAGTCGCCGGTAGTACCTACCGGTATGGAGAAGTCGAAATCCTGGTAAGAGGAGTACGGACTGGCAATACGCACGTCGTAATCCACGCCGGCCGCTCTCAGGTTCGGACCAGTGAAACCATAGCTCATGGCTCTTTCAGCACTGATGGCACCTACGCCCTGTGTACGTTCCATGAAGATACGGTTACGGGTCAGCAGGGTCTCAAATTCTTTCAGCGCCACCGGATATTCTTTCAGGAAACGTTCAATTTTCTCGAAAGCAGCCGGTGTGAAGTTTCTTTCAAAACCGCCGATACGACCAATGTTGGTCGTCAGACGGGAACCACATATCTCTTCGTAAATTTCGTATATCAGTTCACGGTAGGTCATGAGGTACACGAAACCGGTCAAGGCACCGGTATCCACCCCCATTACCGCGCTACAGATCAGGTGGTCTGCAATACGGGCCAGCTCCATGATGATCACCCGCAGGTAGTCAACACGCTTGGGTATTTCCAGTCCCAGCAGCTTTTCCACCGTCATGATCCAGCCCATGTTGTTGATAGGGGCGGAGCAGTAGTTAAGCCTGTCTGTGAGCGGAGTGATCTGGTAGTATGGACGGCGTTCTGCGATCTTCTCAAATGCACGGTGGATATATCCTACCGTGGATACCGCGCTCACTACTCTTTCGCCATCTATTTCCAGGATATTCTGGAATACGCCGTGTGTAGCCGGGTGGGTAGGACCCAGGTTCAGTGTGGTCGTATTTTTCTCTATGGAGCCTTCCGGCAGTTTTATATGTTGTTTCTGGTCTAACATAGCCTAATTGATTAAAAGTGACCGCCCCTGCCAAACATTTCGTCGTCTTTGTCGGTACGCATGGGATCTTCCAGCGGGAACTCCTTACGCATGGGGAAATAGGTCATTTCATCCACGTTGAGGACACGGATCAGGTTAGGATGCCCTACAAAATCCACCCCGAAGAAATCGTACGTTTCGCGCTCCATCCAGTTGGCAGATTCATACAGGCTGGTAGCAGTAAATACTTTCGGCGCTGCCACCGGCGTATATACTTTAAGGCGCAGTCGTACATTGTCCACGAAGTTGTGCAGGTGATATACCACGCACAGCTCCTCCCCTTTACGTTCGGGATAATGTACCGCTGTGATGTCTGTCAGAAAACGAAAACGCAATTCCTCATCATCAAACAGGAATTGCATTACTTTCAGGTTATAATCTTTCTGTGCGGTGAAGGTGAGCATCCCAAACGGTTCTTCAAAACCGGTCAGTACATCCCCGAACTTCTCCGTCAGGCGTTGTTGTATGCGTTCGTTTGTTAAAGACATTAACAATAAATGATTTACGAGTTACAAGTTACCATTCACACCCTATTTGATACCGTAAGACTCCATCAGTTCTTTATAACGATCGGAGTTGCGGCGACGCAGGCTTTCATTGCCCACCAGCTGTTGTATTTTCATGAAACCGTCGATGATGCCTTCTGGTCTGGGAGGGCATCCCGGAACATACACATCTACCGGAATCACCTGGTCAATTCCTTGTAAAACAGAGTAAGTATCAAAAATACCACCACTGCAGGCACAGGCACCCACGGCCATTACCCAGCGTGGCTCAGCCATCTGCAGGTATACCTGACGTACGATAGGGCCCATCTTTTTGGAAATGGTACCCATTACCATCAGCAGGTCACACTGACGCGGCGTAAATGCCATACGTTCTGCGCCGAAACGGGCCAGATCGTAGGTAGCCGCCATCGTAGCCATAAATTCGATACCACAGCAGGAGGTAGCGAATGGTAAAGGCCAGATGGAGTTCTTACGCGCCAGACCGATGGCCTTATCAAATGAGGTGGCATAAAACCCTTCACCGGAATATCCCTCAGGGATTTCCACCATCTTCACATTGGTATTATATTGAACCGGACGAGCCATTGGATTAAGATTTAAAGGTTTAAGATTAGTCTTCCCACTTCAGGGCGCCTTTCTTCACGATGTAGATAAAACCACAAAGGAAGAAGCCCACAAACATCAACACAGCAACAAATCCTTCCCAACCCAGCGATCTGAAATTAACAGCATACGGGTAGAAAAAGATTACTTCCACATCGAATAAGACAAAGAGAATAGCCGTCAGAAAGTACTTGATGGCCACCGGCTGCCTCGCATTGCCGCGCTGCTCAATTCCACTTTCAAAGTTAATAAGCTTATCACTTGTTTTACGCTTGGGTCCCAAAAAGTGAGTGGCTAGCATGGTGATCCCAACAAAACCTAAAGCAGCAAGTAATTGCAGTACTATAGGGAAATAGCTAAAAGGAGTAGTCGTTGCTGACAAAAATACAGTATCTGTATACATAAGCTTCCCGATAAAACATTGTCCGAATTCGCAAAAATACTGTAACTAAACCAAATATCAAATCTATTTAGTCGTTAAAATATTATCTTTTTTTGCCAACCGGAAACCACGGAAACCATTCGGGCAATTACCGGTTCATCCGCCGGAAGCAAGCATTTAAAGCCTTTTTGTGCTTTTTACACAATGAATAACGCAGTAGGGTCCTGATTAACAGTTAGATATAACAATTAACGTAAATATAAATAGGCCTTTTACACCGCAGCGTACCCGTCATTTTGTCAAGCCCTATCGCAGATCACCAGGATAGATCAATGATCAGCAAGGCTATCGCCGTAGATAAACCGGTAACACCCCGCTGCGTCCGCTCCTACCGGCCCGGCCATCGATTCCTTCATTCCCCGCCGGCAATTGACCGTGATAGGAAAAACCGTCCTGCCGGAAGTTCAAAATGCCAATCTGACAGCAAATACCCCTGCTTTATTTCCGGCACGGAGGAGTTATACCCCCAATAAAAAACCCCGGACCATACGGCCCGGGGCTTTTTTATGACAAGCAGTTCATGTTATTTTTTATTGGTAGCTGGTTTTGTAGCCGGCTTAGCAGCTGCTTTTTCACGGCTGGCCATGTTTTCTCTTACCTGTTTAACGGTTACGTTATTCGGATCGATAGCAGCCAGTTTATCAGCCCATATTGTTACGTTAGCTTTGTCTTCCTTGAAGTAGTAGTACAACAGCTCGTAAGTATACGCGAAAGTCAGCGTTGGTTTGTTTTTCTCCGGACCCAGTGGCTCAGTGATTTCTATGTATTTATCATAGAAAGGTTTAGCCACGCCAGACTGTGCCTGCGGATCTTTTGCGAAGTTAGCACGGCCTCTCCAGTAGTAACCGGTACCCAGGTCAGGTTTCACGTCGATCACTTTCTGGAACGCGATGTCAGACTTGTTGATCAGCGCAGTGTCGTAAGGAGTTACGTTCACGCCAGCGTAGTAATAGTTGATACCTACGTTGAAATAATCCCTGGCGCTCAGTTGCTCTTTATTGGCCAGGCGCAGTTCATTGGCTTTTTCATACCAGTCACCGGCCTGTTCGAATTTTCTCGCAGATTGCAGCGCGTCAGCGATCTGGGTGAAAGTTTCCGGATCTTTGGCGGTAGTGGAAGAAGCGAATTTCTCCAGGTAACCCAGTGCCTTGTTGGTATACTGCTCCTGTGTAGCGGAATCAGAAGATTTCAGGCGGATGTAGATAGTGCTCAGCAGTTTGTAGTCGCTGGAGTCCAGCTTGCCTTCACCTGCGGCGAGTACATAATCATCCATTACTTTTTTCGCGCTCAGAGAGTCACCTTTCTGCAGGTAAGCATCACCTACCAGCAGGCTGAATTTGTTTTTGTAAAACTCGTTGGCAGTGGCCATTGCAGCTTTACCTTTATTGATAGCGCCGTCGTAGTCTTTCTTGAAGAATGCTACGGAAGCAGCCAGGTATTCATTTTTGGTTTTATCTGCAGGGTCAGCGATCGCCATGTATTTCTCCAGGTATTCAGCCGCTTTTTCCCATGACAGCTGATCTTTTTTCGGCGTAGTATAGAACAGGAACAGCTCATTGAATGCAGGAGCATAGTTCGGGTCCATATTGGTTGCTTTGGTCCAGTCGGCCACTGCTTCCGCTTTCAGTCTCGCATTGTAGTTTACGAGGCCTTGTTTCATCACGGCTTCAGCGCTGTTGGCGTCCAGCTCCAGTGCTTTTTCATAAGCAGCGATCGCTTTACCACCGTTTTCACCACCGAGGTAACGGTAAGCGTCACCTTGTTCGATATAGTCAGCCGGCGTAGCGGTGTACATATCTTTTTTCTTACGGCCTTCGTTGTTCAGGAGCTTGTCCATTACAGTGAGGGCATAAGCGCGGTCACCGCCTTTTACTTCTGTGTTGGCATCAGCAATGGCGCGGGCTACGTCGCCATCACGGCCCTGGGTAGCAGCGGTAGCAGCTTCAAATTTAGCTTTAGCAGCGGCAGCATCGCCTTTTATCAGATCGATACGGCCCATACCAGCTTGCAGCAATGCAGAAGTTGGCACGGCCTGCAAACCCTTCTGGAAGGTGGCAGTAGCGCCGGCTACATCTTCCATAGCGAGTTGTGCTATACCCATGTAATAGTAAGCTTTGTCTTCAGTTGGTTTCGCAGCAATTACTTTCTCAAAGGTCTGTTTGGCGGACAGGTTTTTACCATAATACAGGTCTTTCAATCCATCCTGCACAGATTGAGCCATCACACTGCCGGAGGCGGCGCACAGCAATGCTACGAGTAAACTTTTCCGTCTGTTCATTTGCAATCTGGTTTTTTAGTTTTAGTTGTGTTTTTTGACTATTTAAGGTTGGCTTCCCTGAATACCACGTTCAATCTTGCCGGGAACAAGCGGGCCTGTTTGATCACGAGTTGGCCCTCATAACTACCAAGGAAGGTAGCAAATCCCGAGCCTAAACCATGGTAAGGCTCTTTCAGACAAAAGTAGAAGCCACGTTTTAATGGATAGGATCCGATACCAATGTAAGCCTGATAAGGCAATACAAATTCCGAACCATTATCCGCTCTCAGCTTTACAACAGACACTTTGTTGGTGAATGCGAGGGCCAGTGAATCGCTGGGATCAGAGATCCAGCTCACGCCTATCACGCCGATTGCGTCCTTGTTTTTGGAAACGTAATCTATCACTTCCGGGTTAGTCTTGGCTGCCATGGTATTGGCTGGCAAAGGTTTACCTTTATTGATGGAATCCTGAATATAACGTACGGTGCTCGAGTTGGCATTATCAAACACCAGTTGCCATTTTCTTTCATTATTCGTGCCGTCCATAATTCCACGTACCTGGTCCATCGTCAGGATGGAATCAGGGTTAGCGTGATTCACCACCAGCGCCAGCGCGTCCCACGCCAGCATCAGGCTTTGTGGTGTGATCTTTATCTTTTTAAAGTAATCACGTTCGGCGGCATTAAAATCGCGTGTCACGATAATCATGCGGGCACTATCATCTAAAAGATCTTTAAAGCACTCCGCTTCCGGTTTGTAGGAAGGGATAATATGTGCTTTCGGATACAGTGATTCAAACACCTTAATTTCCGAATCCAGCAGCGGTTTGTACGTCTCATCCACGCTGATACGTATTTCACCTTCCGTGGCCGTATCCACTTTTTTCGCATTAGGATTGGGGCCGCAGGCCGCCAGTAGTAATGTCAAGGCTGTTAAATATACAGCATACTTTTTAGTAATCCTGAAAAACATATCTTCCAACTCTTTAATTCCTGTTAAAAAATAACTTCCGTACACCATTATATACCCTGAAAATACCATAAAGCATTAATACAATGCCTAACACCATCATCCATTGCGGGGATATGCGGAATTCACCCAGTCCAAGCTTCTCCGCGAAGATTGCGAAAAGCCCGAAGAGAATAAAGAAGATACCTCTTATCAGTTCACCCATAGGCCTGTACCTGTTTTCCGGTAGCCTGTTTGTTTGTTCGTCTTGCATTTCCGTCTTGCGATTTACAATTATACAAAAAAATATTTTTTAATCTTGAATCTGGAATTTTAGAGGAATGTTAAAAAAAAGCTACAAAACCCTTACCGGATGCCCATTGAAACGCAATTTGAGGCATTTTTTCAACATGTTGTAATTTTTTGATTTAAAATTTCATCATTTTCTGATGTTTATAGTTGACATATCCGCTCCTTGTATGAAAGCAATATCAGCCGGCGTGACTGCTTTTGTTGACTAAAAGATGCAAATAGATGAACATTTCCATAATAACTTGTAGGTTTGCGGCCTGATACGCAATTCTCTGAAACAATGAAGATACTGATGGTATGCCTCGGCAATATCTGCCGCTCTCCCCTGGCGGAAGGTATTATGCGGCAACTTGCACAAGAAAAGGGGCTGGACTGGGAAATTGACTCGGCAGGTACCGGCAACTGGCATGTGGGCCATCCGCCAGACCACCGCGCCATCCGGGAAGCACGGCGCCAGGGCGTGGATATCTCCGGTCTCGCCGCCCGACAGTTTGAAACGGCCGATTTTGACCGGTTTGACCGCATCTATGTGATGGACCGTAATAACCATCGCGACGTGCTGAAAAAGGCCCGTAGCGAAGCGGATAAGGCCAAAGTACGACATCTGCTGACAGATGACCAGGACGTACCGGACCCCTGGTTCGATGACGCCCTCTTTGCCCCCGTATATCAACTGATCTATGATGCCTGTAAAAACATCGCCGATCAGGAATAGTAACCACCACGATCACTATAATATTTTTTGAAGATGATAAAACCCGGTATTCCCAACGGAACCCGCGATTTTGGCCCGGTTGTAGTCAGAAAACGCAACTATATTTTCCGGACCATCCGCGAAACATTTGAAGTATTCGGCTTCCAGCCACTCGAAACACCCGCTATGGAGAACCTCTCCACCCTCACCGGCAAATACGGCGAGGAAGGCGATAAACTCATGTTTAAAATACTCAACAACGGCGATATATTCCCTAAAGCACAAGCTGCCACCGATAATAAATCCCTGGTGGCCGCCGTCACGGAGAAAGCCCTCCGGTACGACCTCACCATCCCGTTTGCCCGGTACGTGGTGATGAACCAGAACGATCTGGCCCTGCCCTTCAAACGCTACCAGATGCAGCCGGTATGGCGCGCCGATAAACCCCAGCGTGGCCGCTACCGCGAATTCTATCAGTGCGACGCAGACGTGGTAGGCAGCAACTCCCTCCTCAACGAAGTGGAACTGCTCCTCATCTACGATACCGTGCTCACTAAACTGGGCCTGCAAGGCTACGAACTACGCATCAATAACCGCAAAATACTGAGTGGCCTCGCTGAAGTAATCGGCAAACCGGAACTGCTCACGGATATCACCATCTCCATCGATAAACTGGATAAAATCGGCGCAGAAGGCGTACGCAAGGAACTGGCCACCAGAGGACTGACCGACGCGGACATCGCCACCATCGAGACTTTCCTCGCCATCAACGGTACCAGCGAAGAGAAACTGGCGCAGCTCAAAACCCTGCTCCAGTCATCCCCTACTGCCCTCAAAGGCATCGAGGAACTGTCTTATGTGCTCAACTCCGGCTTCGGCTCCTTCCATACCACACCGGAAATCGACGTTACCCTGGCCCGCGGCCTCAACTACTACACCGGCATGATCGTGGAAGTAAAAGCTCCCCCGACCGTGAAAATGGGCAGCATCGGCGGCGGTGGACGATACGACGACCTCACCGGCCTCTTCGGCCTGAAAGGCATCTCCGGCGTAGGCATCTCCTTCGGGGTAGACCGCATCTATGACGTACTGGAAGAACTACAGCTGTTCCCCGAGGAAGCACAACAGTCCACCAAAGTACTGTTCCTCAACCTGGGCGATGAAAGTGCCCGCACCTGCTTCCGTTACATGATGCAGCTCCGCGCCAAAGGCATCGCGGCAGAACTCTTCCACGAGAACGCCAAAATGGACAAACAGCTCAAATACGCCAATAAAAGAGGTATCCCCTATGTGATCATCCTCGGCGAAGCGGAACTCCAGGAAGGCCTCATCGCAGTGAAAAACTTCAACACCGGCCAGCAGGAGAAAATCAAAGCGGAACAACTGGAAGATTTTATTATTTAGTCATTTGATTATTTTGATATTAAAAAAGCGGAGATCAGCATAACACTGATCTCCGCTTTTTTAATATCAAAATGACCAAATGGTCAAATAACCAAATTATTTCTGTCTTTTGGCAAATTCAGCTTTCGCACTTTCCAGGTATTCGATAAAGGCGTTGGCATCTTCCTTCGGATCATAACCATAACCTTTATTCACCAGCGCAGCACCTGTCAGGTCTACAGGAATGTAGTACGGCTGGGAGTTACGTTTGAAGTGGGTAGCTTCCAGGTCCAGATTTTTCTGGCCGATGTTTTTGATCTTAGTACCGTCGAATTTGGAAACATATTGCTCCGCTTCCGGCAGGGAAGTCTTCTCGTCGGTATACAAAGAAGCCACAATGAAATCATTGCGCAGGATCTTCATCACCGCCGGATTGGACAGCACTGATTTTTCGAACTTACGGCAGTTCACGCAGGTGTGGCCGGTAAAGTCGAGCATCAGTGGTTTATTGGCCGCTTTCGCTGCCGCCAGTGCTTCGTCGTAATCAAAGAATACGTTTTCCACACCCGGGATTTCGGAATGCAGGATATCCACCAGTTTTTTCGGTTTGATGGTATTAGCGTGGCCTCCGGTGTTGCCACCGCCACCACCACCACTTTCCAGCGATGCTTGTATATCCACCAGCGATTTGTTCAGGTTGAAGTCCTGTGAGCCTTCATGAGGCAGGAAGCCACTGATACCTTTGAGCGGAGCGCCCCACATACCCGGGATCATATAGATCACGAAGGTAAAGGTGACGATCGCGAAGCAGAGGCGGGTCACAGAGAGGAAAGGCACATCACTGTCGTGGCTGAATTTCAGCTTACCGATCAGGTACAGTGTTAACAGGCCGAAGATCGCGATCCACAGCGCGAGGAAGATCTCACGGTCCAGCAGGTTCCAGTGATAAGCCATATCCACGTTGGAGAAGAACTTCAGGGCCAGGGCCAGTTCCACGAAACCAAGGGTTACTTTCACCGCGTTGAGCCATCCACCGGATTTACCGATTTTATTCAGCAGGCTGGGGAACAGCGCAAACAGCGAGAAAGGAATGGCCAGTGCCAGCGAGAAGCCGAACATGCCCACCAGCGGACCGGAGTTTCCGCCTTTCGCCGCCAGTACCAACAGGTTACCCAAAATAGGACCGGTGCAGGAGAAAGAAACGATCGCCAGGGTGAGGGCCATGAAGAAGATACCGATGAAGCTGCCCATGCCTGCTCTGGAGTCAGACACGTTAGCCCAGGAGCTGGGCAGCGAAATCTCAAACGCCCCGAGGAACGAGAAGGCGAACAACAGGAAGATCACAAAGAAAATCATGTTGGCAATACCATTGCTCGCGAGGGAGTTGAGCGCGCTGGCACCAAATATTTTGGTGATCAGGAAGCCCAGCAGGGTATAAATAACGATGATAGACAGGGAGTAGACAAAGGCGTTTTTAATGCCTTGTGCTCTTGTTCCACTGCGTTTGGTAAAGAAGCTCACCGTGATGGGGATCATGGAGAACACGCAGGGCGTGATCAGCGCGATGAAGCCGCCACCGAAGCTGGCCAGAAATATCCACATCAGGGATTTGTTGGAAGCATCATCTTCCGCCACATCACCAGCGGTGGTGCCATCAGCGGCAGGTGCCACCGTATTGCCGTTACCGGCAGCGGCAGGAGCTACTGCCACATCAAAGGCAGTTTCTTCAGGGAGCACTTCTTCTCCCTTCAGCACCATGTAGACGATGTTGCCCCTGATTTTACCGGAAGCAGGCGTGCCTTTGATCTCAGCTACCAGCTCTACTTCGTTTTCAAAGTATTTAATGTCGAGGTTGTCGAACAGCGGCTCTTTGCGCTGCAGCACCTGACCTTTTTCAGTAATGGTGCCCAAAGTAAGTTTGGTGGCGCTGTCGGGAACAATGCGGGTATTCGGGTCATCGTTGCCCATCGTTGTGGAAAACAACAGCGCTCCTTTTTCTATCGTTGCCTTGGCATGGAGTACGTATTCCTGGTCGTTTTTCTTTTCGGCGGAGAACTCCCACTTAACAGGCTTAGGGCTCTGGTCTTGTGCGTTGGCACTGAAGGTGAATAGCAGGAAGACCGGTATCAGCAATGAAAGCAAATGCTTCATATAGTCAATAGGCTTTAAAGAATATACAGTAGATTAAACGACAACGAGTCCCCCGGGAGGAACTCGTTCATCGTATAGACATATTTTTGGTGATCGTGTGCAATTATTTTCCTCCCACACTTACCGCAAATTCCACTTCTTTCGGAGGCAGACATTGATGGTCGTCGCATACCATGAACTCTACGGAACCTTTTACTTTGGTAGCTGCTTTACCTTTAACGGTCACAGTTTGTACGAAGTTGACAGTGTTTTCGTAGTATTTCAGTTCAGAGTTGAAGTTTTTGTCGAAAGACTTATGCAGCTTACCATTTTCTTTCACTTTACCGGAGGTAGCTACCAGCGGGTTTTTCGTGAATTTGAAGCTGGTGGGAACCGGGCCTTCGCCTGCTTCCTGCGCATACAGGTGCCAGCCGTTGTCGATGGTGGCAGTAGCGTGCACTTCATAAGTGGTGGCATTTACCTTTTTGGAGGTAAAGCTCCATTTAACCGGATTCTCGATCTGTGCGCTTGCCAGGATAGGCAGGGCGAACAGGGCCAGTGCTGTGAGTAATTTTTTCATGCTTTTCTTTTTAATTGGTTGGTTGGTTGATTGGTGATTGATTAATTATTATTGATCAAACTCTGGAATATCAGCTGTCCGTCAGTGTTACCGAGCGCGTTGCTGGTAGCTCTTTCCGGGTGAGGCATCATCCCAAATACGTTTCTCTCTTTATTACAGATGCCAGCGATATTACGGATGGCACCGTTATGGTTAGCGGTGTCAATAACATTGCCAAACTCATCGCAGTAGCGGAAGAGGATCTGTTTGTTTCTTTCCAGTTCGTCCAGGGTGGCGTCGTCAGCATAGTAACGGCCTTCGCCATGGGCAATAGGAATCATCAGCGGGCGGCCGGTCACGTCTTTAGTGAGGGAAGCCACGTTGTTTTCGCTTTTCAGGAAGATATTTTTGCAGATGAACTGCTGGTTCTGGTTACGCAGCAATACGCCCGGCAGCAGTCCTGCTTCGCACAGTACCTGGAAACCGTTGCATACACCTATCACGCGACCGCCTTTATTGGCAAATTCGATCACGCTCTGCATCATGGGGCTGAACCTGGCGATAGCGCCGCAACGCAGGTAGTCACCATAGGAAAAACCACCCGGTAATACAATACAATCTGTTGTGCTGAATGCGCTCAGGTCTTTATCCTTGTGCCACAGCTCTATTACTTCCTGCCCCAGATCGTTACGCAGGGAATCAATCATGTCATGATCACAGTTAGAGCCCGGAAAGGTGACAACACCAAATTTCATCTGAAAATGTTTTGTGTTTATATGTAAATAATGTTTTATAAATCGATTTCTCCCGCTATTCACATGATATTAAACCACTATGTCAGAGCTACCGGGAAAGGACAAAATTACTTCTACATTCGCAATTTTCCATTGCCGCTCATCCTGATTTAACAAAATACTGGCAGTCAATTACTTAAAAAAGCAGTTTAACTGAAATATTGCATGACGATCATATACCCCAGTACAATGAAGTGAATAACATTGGCGAAGGTTTCGTTCGTTACAGACCAGAACACATTGCCGGCAAACATTGCGACAGGCAATACCGCCAGCACCCAATATGCGGGAGAGAAGTGTACATTGAAGAAAGGTACCAGCATGGCCACCAACACGTATACAATCAACACCGCCCATATTTTACGGCCCTGGATGAGCATTTTCATCAGCGGACGCTGCAATAGCAGCCAGCCCAGCACAAAGAACAACAGGCAGGCAATCATCGCCCCCCATACTTTATAATCGGTGATCAGCGGTAATGACAGCCCAATATTGGGGATCTGCCGCAGCAGGGTCATCTGGTTGGTCAGAAACAGGTAAGTACCCATCAGGTATATCGGGCAGATAAGTCCCAGGATGGCAATAATCCACTCTGCCAGCCGGAAGGCGCGCATTATCAGCATACTCACCAGCAATAACAGGCAGAAAATAATAGATGGGAAATAAATCAATCCACACATGCCAAGCGCAAACCCGATATTAAACACCACATCACGCGCGGATGTCCGTGTGTACAACTCCGTTATACTGGAAAATACCCACAGCATAATTACGTTCACCAGCAGCGCCGGAGAAAAAATGTTCCAGCTCTGTAACAGGGAGGTGAACAGCAGGTAACACATCGCCGGCAGATAGGTGGGTTTCGGAAACAACCGGTGATGATTGATGATCTTCGTCAGCAGCAATGACTGCAGCAGGATCAGCATCACCGCCAGCGCGGTGAATACAAAAGGACTGCCGCCTGTAATCACCTGCAGCCATTTGACCAGCAGATGATACAAAAGGCCTTCAGACCCGTCCGCCATATAGGCGGCCGGATGTATCAGATAGTAGAACTTAACCAGTAATGTGTATATCAGCAACAGCAATACCGTAAGCGGATTGCCTGAACGGAAAAATCGTATCACAGTGCAAAGGTGTGATTAAAAGTCAATTTTAGCAAAGCAAATATAGTTTCTATATACACACGGAACCAACACCGTCCGGGCACTGATCTGTTTTCCATACCGTGGCATCCAGGTAAAACCCTTGTCCAGATTGCGCAGGGTAGGCATACGGGTTACTTTTCCACCCGGCGCCAGGCTTACGTCTGTCAGCAGATAACTACGCCGGTCCAGCTCATTGTACAGAAAACGCAGCTCACTGCCGATGTTCACCATCAGGTAAGACAGGTACAGGTCTGCATTATCGTCGTACTGGCTTTTGCGGACAAAGTTGTTCCACTGCATATTGCCTTCTTCATCGAAAGACAAAACGGCCACGTTATCGTAATGATAGCGCACGCCCTGTGAATTGTTCCAGTACCATGGGTTGTAATACAACGGAGAATAAGGAGAGTAATAGTAAGGAGAATAATACATGCCGCCGTAGGGAGCGCCGTACATATAGTTCCAGCGGTTCCACGGCTGATAGCGGGAAGAGGTATAAAATGATTCTGCCGTCAGCAGGAAGCCGCCGTTGGCGGTATTGATGACTTTACGAATGAAGTAATCGTTAAAAGCGCTGGCCGTATTGGATTCGCCGCGGGCATTCATTTTCAGCTCGTTGGAGAACACCACTGATTTTTCGTAGAGCGGCTTATCGTTCTGATAATCGTACTTATACAGGTACATGCCTTCCACATTGCCCCGCTTCTGTTTATAGTAGAAAGCGGTAATCAGGGCGGTATGCCGGTTGTTGTCCAGCTTCATTTTCACTTCATCGAGGAGCTGGCCTTTAAAAGACAGGGGGGAGACCTCAAAACTGTCTACCAGTGCACGTTTCATCACAAAATTACCACTCACCACATAGTCGCGGTTGGAGGTACGTTCCAGTTTATTGAACACCAGATCGCCGTCATTGGTCAGGTTAAAATTGCTGAGGAACTGTTTCCGGCCGGCCATAGGCAGCGACAGGCGGCTGTTATTGACTAGCGTCATGGCGCTGTCGTACAGGAAGGTGTAGAATACGTTGTTATCTTCCTTGTCCTGATTGATTTTATAAACGAGGATACGGCGTTTGTCTTCAGACACCTCCATGGAATACACTTTGTTTTCCTTGGAGTACATGCCGATACGGGTAGAGTCGATCATAACGGGTGCATCATTGAACCGTGCTTCAGGCGTCATGGTGGCGCAGAAGCTGAACACCGCGTCTTTACGCTGGAACTGATAGATCATCAGCACCTTGTCGGGATAGGCCACGAAATCCATGCTGATCACCTTTCTGGGCAGAAAGTCCAGTTTTATCCGGTCTTTCAGTTGCATATCAGCATCATAAACAGACACGGAATAGTCGCCCCGGTCGGTTTTATAGACGAGTATATTGCCACCCACCTTACCTATGATTTCAAATTCGGTACTTTTGTAATCATCTTTTTCTGGTTCGGAATAGGAAATTTTCTGCGCTACTGCTGCGCTGCCGGCGAAGAGCAGCATCAGTAACAGTTGGATGCGGTATAGCGTGTGCATACTCTGATGAAATTTCAATAATGCTGATGATGAAAATGGTAGATGACGCGAACAGTCGCGCCATTTCCAAACTTACATTAAAAATCAGAAATTAATACGGCAATTTACGTGAGGTAAACCGCGTCTTTACTTAAATACCAAAAGGCGGGATTTATTGTGTATTTTTAATAAAATATTTTTAAAGAGATATACCTGATGGAAACCGTTATGATAACCGGTGGAACGGGACTGGTAGGAACGGCACTCACCCGGCTGTTACTGGAGCGTGGCTATAAAGTGATCATCCTCACCAGAAAACCGCAGAAAGGCACCAATACAGCTGTCAGTTATGCCGCCTGGGACGTGGACAATCAAACAATAGATGTTAACGCCCTGCAGGAGGCTGACTATATCGTTCATCTGGCAGGCGCCAACGTAGCGGAAAAACGGTGGACAGCGGCCCGGAAACAGCAGATCCTGGAGAGCCGTACCAAAAGCAGTGAACTGATTGTTAAATCCCTGCAAACCCACCCCAATAAAATCAGAAAAGTGATCAGCGCTTCCGCCACCGGATATTACGGGGAAACGAAAGAGCGCGCCTTCATCGAAACAGACCCGCCGGCAACCGATTTCCTCGGCAGCACCACGCTGGCCTGGGAACAAAGTATTGCGCCGGTGGCAGCACTAGACAAGAAGCTGGTAATTTTTCGTACCGGCATTGCGTTGAGCCGGGAAGGGGGCGCCCTGAAAGAGTTCTACAAACCGCTGAAGTTTGGCTTTGCCACGGTGCTGGGCTCCGGCGACCAGTATATCAGCTGGATCCACATACAGGACCTGGTAAGATTATATTTTAATGCTATTGTGAACGATCACCTGGAGGGCACTTACAACGCTGTAGCGCCACACCCTGTGCGGCATAAAGAGCTGGTGCTCGCCATGGCGCATGCTGCCAAAGGCAACAGTTTCATTACCAGCTATGTGCCGGCCTTTGCCCTGAAGCTGGCATTGGGGGAAATGAGTATTGAAGTATTAAAGAGCGTGAACGCTTCTTCCCGGAAAATACAAAACACCGGGTTTCAGTTCTCCTACCCTACCATCGGCGAAGCGATGGCGCAACTATTCAAATAACCGTATCATCGCTGCTGCTTTGAGCAGGCATTCTTCCCATTCCAGTTCAGGATCACTGTAAAAGGTGACAGCAGAGCCGGTCTGAAAGGACAGGTATTGCCGGGTGTCATTGTAGATGATACTGCGGATCACCACGTTGAAATCAAAATCGCCTTCCGGCGTAATATACCCCACAGCGCCGGAGTAGAGCCCACGGCGGCTTTGCTCATATTCTTCTATCAGCTGCATGACGCGGATTTTGGGAGCACCGGTCATGGAACCCATGGGGAACGTATGTTTCAGGATGTCGGTCAACTGTGTGCCGGGGGCTATTTTCGCCGCCACGGTCGAGATCATCTGATGCACCTGTGCAAAAGAGTAGATACCGCACAGTTCTTTTACGTGTACGCTACCCCGTAAGGCGGTGTGTGACAGGTCGTTGCGTACCAGGTCTACCACCATGATATTTTCCGCTCTTTCTTTGGGGTTGTTGCGCAGCGCTTCCTGCAGCACCTTATCCAGTGCCGGGTCCGGGTCTTTTTTGCTGGTGCCTTTGATCGGTTGGGAGATGACGGTGTCACCTGTTTTCTGCAGATATCTTTCAGGGCTGGAGCTGATGAGGTAGCGGTCGTGCAGGCGGTAGTAAGCCGCAAACGGTGCGGGTGACAAGGCATTCAGCTGCGAGAATAACGCAGGCGGATAAACGCTGGCGTTTTCCATGAAGTTTTCACGGCAGAAGTTCACCTCGTAGCAGTCACCCCGCAGGATATGTGCCTGTATGCCTTTCACGGCGCTGATGTAGCGGTCGTGGTCCAAACGCGCCTGTAGCGCGGTTAGCCGGGGCGCCGCCGGCGCATTAACGGTAACGGGCATACGAATACAGTCCCGGTAAACAGCCAGGGCATCTTCAGCGGAGAAGTGGATACCGCCGATATGGGCGTGGTTGTTTTTCAGGAGGATAACGATCCGGGGCTGAAAGAAATGCATATCGGGGAAACCGGTTCCATCGGGGTTTTCGGAGCGCAGGCCTGGGGCTGTTTCATTTTTGAGGTCGTAGGCCAGGTGTCCGAAGAGCCAGTCGCGATGAGTGGCATAAAATCGTTCCAGCGTGGGGAAGGCGTTACCGGCAGCGGCTTCCAGTGTTTGTAGCGCATCTGCGGCCAGCAGGGCTTCAAAACGATGATAAGCAGCCGGATAGTTATTATTATCCAATAAACAACAAATGTTGAACTGGTTGGCCCAATTCAACATTTGTTGTTTAAATACTTTCTGATCGTTGACCGGAAAAGTGTGAAATATTCTGATACTAATCGCTTTTAATCCTTAAAAATCGTCGTCGTCGTCATCAAAGCGGTCATTGAACAGGTCCATGTCCTTGAATTCGTCGTCGATGCCCAGATCGTCGTCGTCATCGGTTTTCTTGCCACCTGCAGGGCGGCCGCGTTTACCTTTTGACTTAGGCATGTCAAACTCTTCAAAGTCCGGATCATAGTCTTCATCCTCGCCCTTTTCCCACGCGTCGTCCATGTCATCCATATCATCATCATCTTCTTCATCATCCTCATCGTCGTCTTTACGTTTGGATTTGGAAGCTGACTTATCTGATTTCTTTGAGGTTTTCTTGGATGTAGTTTCCTCTTCATCCTCGTCTTCCTCATCATCTTCATCCACCTCTTTCTTAGGCTTGGCCGCAGCTTTAGGAGCGTCTTTTGCAGTCTTAGGAGAAGTAGTTTTTTTCGTCTCTTTCTCTTTATCAGATTTTGATTTCATAATAGGTTCACTTATTTCTTTGCCGTAAAGTTTTAACAGTTTTTTTGATTAGCCAAATTTTTTTTGCCGTTTTTTTTCCTTAATTTTTGTGGTTTAGCGCTCCAGTATCTGATCGCGTCCCGGCCCGTTGGAAACGTATTTCACGGGAACGCCCAGATAGTTATCTACTGCTTCCACAAAAGTTTTCATCTCTGAAGGTAACTCGTTGAACTGCTTGCAGGTAGCAGTCTTTTCGCTCCATCCTTTGAAGGTTTCCCATACCGGTGTCACCTCCAGTCCGTTCAGTTGGAAAGGCAATTGTTTAGTCTGTTGGCCATTGATATCATAGGCTGTGCAGGCGAGTACTTCATCAAATTCATCGAGTACATCGCTTTTGGTCATGACCAGTTGGGTAACGCCGCTCAGCATACAGGTATAGTTCAGGGCTACCAGGTCGATCCAGCCACAACGGCGGGGACGACCGGTTACGGCGCCAAATTCATGTCCGGCTTTACGCAGTTCTTCACCGGTGGCATCATGCAGTTCGGTAGGGAAAGGACCGCTGCCCACGCGGGTGCAATAAGCTTTGGTAACGCCAATCACTTCTTTGATCCATTGCGGAGCAATGCCCAGCCCGGTACATACACCGGCAGAAATAGTGTTGGAAGAAGTAACAAACGGATAAGTACCGAAATCCACGTCCAGCATGCTTCCCTGTGCACCTTCGGCCAATACTTTTTTACCGGCTTTCAGTTTTTCATTCAGGAAATATTCACCACTGACGATATTCATTTTTTTCAGGAAAGGTACCGCCTCAAAGAATTCTTTTTCCCAGGCTTCAATGTCGGCTTCCAGCCCTTCTACCTGGTATTGGGACAGCATCTGCAGGTGTTTCTGCTTCAGCTTTGCGTACAGTGTTTCAAAATCAGCAGAGATCACATCACCCACACGCAGGCCGTTTCTGCCTGTTTTGTCCATATAGGCGGGACCGATGCCTTTCAGCGTAGAACCGATTTTCTCGTTTCCTTTAGAGAGCTCGGAAGCCTTGTCCAGCGCACGGTGCGTAGGAACGATAATGTGCGTTTTTTCCGCGATAAACAGGTTTTTTGTCAGGTCGATGCCCAGTGCAGCGATATCTTCACTTTCTTTTTGGAAAGCTACAGGGTCCAGTACTACGCCATTACCAATCAGGTTAATGGTTTTATCATGGAACACACCGGAAGGAATGGTGCGTAAAACTACTTTCTGACCGTTTACATACAAGGTATGGCCCGCATTTGGTCCACCCTGGAAACGGGCAATCACGTCGTACCTGCCGGCAAAATAGTCCACAATTTTACCTTTGCCTTCGTCGCCCCATTGCAGGCCTAACAAAACGTCTACCATAATGATTTAATTAATTATCGGAGGTTGCTTTTAAAAGAAGTGGCAAAATTACGCTGAAATACCACAAAATCAAATTTCTCTCGCAAAGAGCGCAGAGAAGGGTTGGGATTGGTAAGCCCGCAAAGACCCGCACGATGCGAAACCTGCACACGACAAGTGTTTTGCTCCTGTTGCACGCCAAGGCGCTAAGCAGCAAAGACGCAAAGAAATAAACAAACAAAGCAGCAAAGAAAGTATTAAAAAATATTACACTATCTTCTTTGCTGCTTTGTTGCTTTGCGCCTTGGCGTGCTATAGTTGTGATTCTTCCAGTCGTTGTACTGACTGGATACCATCCAGTTTCTTCAGTCTGTCCACCAGTTCATCCAGCTCCTCCTTATCATGCACATATACCTTGATCAGGCCTTCAAACAGCCCTTCCTTGGATTCGATGCTGAGCGCGGAGATATTGACTTTCAGTTCACCGGAGATGATATTGGTGATTTTATGGATAACACCCACGTCGTCCATACCGATAATCCGCAAACCGGTAAGGAAGGAGATTTCCCTGTTTTTGACCCATTTGGTTTTCACCACACGGTGGCCATAATTGGCCAGCAGCTGGGCGGCATTGGGACAATTGGTACGGTGTATCTTAAGGCCTTCACTGGCGGTAATAAAGCCAAATACGTCGTCGCCGGGGATGGGACGGCAGCAGTTGGCCAGTTTGTAGGCAATCTTATCGGAGCTTTCCCCGAAAATGATCAGTTCCGCGTCTTTTTTATTCGGGATCTGATGCTTCACATGCTCTTCCGGAACATGCTCCGGTTGCTTCACCGGCTTAGGCTGCTCCAGCTTATCACCCAGAAGGCTAAACTGCTTCAGCTCTTTCAGGTCAATATTCTTTACCGCGATCTGGTAATACAGATCCAGCGGGGATGGTTGTTTATAGAACTGTACCAGCTCATTGATATTGTGTTGGCTGGCAGTGACCTTCATATGGTCCAGCTTACGCTCCAGCGCAGCTTTCCCGTCCATGGCCACTTTCCTTTTTTCTTCTTTCAGCGCGTCCTTGATCTTGGACTTGGCTTTGGCAGTGAGCACAAAGTTGAGCCAGTCTTCAGAAGGCTTCTGTTTGTTGGAAGTGATGATCTCTACCTGGTCTCCGCTGCGCAGTTTATGGCTCAGCGGCACCAGTTTATAATTGACCTTGGCGCCAATACACTTGTTGCCCACGGCACTGTGGATCGCATAGGCGAAGTCCAGGGCCGTAGAGTTGACCGGCAATATTTTCAGGTCGCCTTTAGGCGTATACACGTAGATCTCTTCTGTAAAGAGATTGCTTTTAAAATCGGCGAGGAAGTCGAGCGTATTGGAATCCGGGTTACTGAGGATCTCTCTGATCTGCGTGAACCACTGGTCGAATTTAGACTCTTGTTGCGGGTTGGGCGATCCTTCCTTATAACGCCAGTGAGCGGCCACCCCTTTTTCGGCGTAGTCGTTCATGCGTTTGGAGCGTATCTGTACTTCCACCCATTTACCCTGTGGGCCCATTACCGTTACGTGCAGGGCCTCGTAGCCGTTGGATTTCGGGTTGCTGAGCCAGTCGCGCGTACGTTCCGGGCTGGGATGGTAAAAGTCGGTGATGATGGAATATACCTTCCAGCAGTCGGCCTTTTCCTTGTCCAGCGGGGAGTCGAGGATAATGCGGATCGCGAACAGGTCGTACACTTCTTCAAAGGCTACGCCTTTTGTTTTGATCTTGTTGTGGATAGAGTGGATGGACTTCGGTCGACCATAGATCTCGAAGGTAAATCCTTCCTCCTGCAGCACTTCCTTGATCGGCTTGATAAATTCGTTGATATAGCGGGTGCGTTCACGCTTGGTTTCCTTCAGGCGCCGGGCGATTTCACGGTAGGTCTGTTGCTCCGTGTATTTCATGGCCAGGTCTTCCATCTCGGACTTGATGTTGTACAATCCGAGGCGGTGTGCCAGCGGGGCGTAGATAAATACCGTTTCTGAGGCTATTTTCAGCTGTTTTTCCCGGCTCATGCTGTCGAGCGTGCGCATGTTGTGCAACCGGTCGGCCAGCTTGATCAGGATCACCCTGGGGTCATCTGCCAGGGTCAGGAGTATTTTCTTGAAGTTTTCCGCCTGTGCGGTACTGGTATTGGAATCGATGACAGTGGATATCTTGGTAAGGCCGTCCACGATATGGGCGATTTCGTTGCCAAATTCGCGGGATACGTCTTCCAGGGTTACTTCTGTATCTTCCACGGTATCGTGTAACAAGGCGCAGATAGCTGAGCGCACGCCCAGTCCGATTTCTTCCACACATATCTGTGCCACGGCGAGGGGATGCAGGATATAAGGTTCGCCTGATTTACGGCGCATTTCCTTATGGGCATCCGCTGCCATTTCAAAAGCAGTACGTACCAGCTCCCTGTCGCCTTTTTTCAGACGGGGTTTGAGCGCCCTGAGTAAGGCGCGGTAGTGCCGGACGATTTCCTTTTTCTCCTGCTCTTCGTCTAGATTATATTTTTGAACTGCCGCTGTTTCCATTGGGCCTAAAGTTACGATTTAATATAATCTGAAAGAAACAGGGGTCCAAAAGGCGGTAGCTATTGCTTTGCCTGATTAGTGATGGGAATGGTGATCTTTTGCAGAGTAAGGTCTTTAGGGACATTGAGGCGCATGCCTACGTTAAAGATCGTTTCCAGGTTGAGCCGGGGTTCCAGCTTTATCTGCTTACGGATCTTACCGATAAAAACGTCCATGCTACGGCTGGAGGTGACGTCGTCGCGTCCCCAGAGCTTCATGAGCAGTTCGTCTTTTTTGATGATTACATTGGGGCGATTGAAGAAATAGCGCAGCAGTTTGGCTTCTGTGGGGGAAAACGTGGCCACATAGGCTGTCTGGCTATCCCGGGGGTATACTTTCATTTTCCGGTAGTTGAACGTATGGTCGCCCACCACGTGGCCGATCAGCAGTTCATTTTTGGGAGGGCGGGTCCACTTGAGGAAGGCTTTCACTCTCCTTTGCAGCTCCAGGAGGCTGAAAGGTTTTACGATATAGCCATCGGCGCCCAACCGGAATCCGTCCAGCCTGTCGGCATCCATGGTTTTTTCGGCAGAAAGGAAGAAGATGGGCACCAGTGTATTTTTGCTGCGTACGTCCTGGGCCAGCTGGAAACCGTTTTTCCGGGGCATCATAATATCCAGCAGCAGCATATCGTAGCGTTTGCGCTGGAACTCTTCCCACGCGTCCTCACCGTCCATACAGTGCTCTACCTGATAACCGGCGCTCTCCAGGTTTTTTTTGACGATTTCTCCCAGTACCTTATCATCTTCCGCCAGCAAAATCCGGGGGGTCTTATTCACTTGGGTTTGCATGTTCATAGTCAACCTTTTTGGACATATCTACCTATAAAACAAAAAACAGGCTGCCTTGGGTTACCGGCGGCCTGTTTTTATTATTCACTACAAATTAACACTAATTCACATCATTTTCACACTTTTTCCACAGCACTTATGCGAATAGCGACTGCGTGGTTCCAGGCCTGTTGCCGAAGCTTTTCAGGGATATGTACGGTAACAGTGGCCCCTTCGGTTTTCCACACCAGTTTACCGGAAGCCCCCAACAACTGTAAAGATGCCCCTCTGGCTGGTTTCAGCCCTTTAAAAACAATCGTGGCCGGCAACTGCTCCTGCTCATCCAACAGGTAAATAGCATACACGCTGCCGTCCTTTTTCCGGGTGAAACATACTTTCCCGTCTTTATACGGCGCTACGGCACGGGTACCATAAATAGCCGCTCCGTTTATCTTCATCCAGTCGCCGATACCTTTCATAGTGGTATAAGCTTCCTTATGCAGCTCGCCATCCGGGCCAGGACCCACATTCAGCAGGTAGTTGCCTCCCTTTGCCACGATATCCACCAGATTGTGGATAAGCTTACCAACGGGCTTGTATTTGTCGTCCGGCACATAAGACCAGGAATTGGCCATGGTCATACAGGTTTCCCATGGATAAGCCAACGGCTTCTCCGGGATCTGCTGCTCAGGAGTACGGTAGTTTTCATACGGACCATGCACACTGCGGTCAACCACAATCAGCCCCGGCTGGTGACTACGCGCCATCTTCGTAATCCGGCCCATATCGATGTCCTGGTCCTGTGGCAGGGTTTTACTCCACGACAGGGACTCCTTTGTCTGCTGCTTCAAAGGCCTCACCCAGCCGCCATCCAGCCAAAGGATCTCCAGTTTGCCATAACCTGTCATCAGTTCCTCGATCTGGTTATAAGTGTACTGCTTGAACTGATTCCATCTTTCCGGATATTTTTTAACGTCGTAGTTCACATTACGGTCGCGGGGCGGAAAATAATTCCACCAATAAGCATCGGAATGCCAGTCAGGCTTGGAGAAATAAGCCCCGGCGTGGATACCTTCCTTACGGAACGCTTCAAACACCTCTTTCGCGATATTGGCACGGGGATTTTTACTGAAAGCCACGTCCGGTGCGGTCACCCGGTAATCTGTCTGTTTGGTATCGAACATACAGTAGCCATCATGATGTTTGGTGGTGAACACCAGGTATTTCATACCGGCTTCCCTGGCGGCTTTAGCCCACTTCTCCGGAGCAAAGGCTGTAGGATTAAAGGTTTTACCCAACGCCTGGTATTTTTGCAGGTATTCGAAATATGACATCTTGGGATATTTACGCCCAATCCACTCTTCATCTTCCGGACAGATGCTCCAGGACTCTACTACGCCCCACTGGGAATAAGGCCCCCAGTGAATGATCATCCCGAATTTCCAGTCCTGCCACTCGTCCAGTTTCCGGACCACCACCGGATCTGTTTCCGGTACGTACGGCGGTTCTTCCGTTTGTGCATTGGCAGCGCTCACCGCGAGCCATGCACAACCCAATGCCATCCATAATTTTCTCATAGTCAATTTTTATAAGTATCTACCAAAGAGGTAATTGTCAACGCCGCTTTGATCTCCACCGGATTACGTCTGGTGTGTATCCTGACAGTACGGGTTTCACCAGGCAGCAGATCAAAGTAGTTCTCTTCGAACCGCTCATCCGGGGCCGCATTGTTCATCTGCAAATAAACATTCCTGGCGAATTTGTCGGTCCGGATAGTCATCAGCACACTACCGTCCTGTGCTGCCTGTTTTCCGAAAGTGACCGCTATCGCTGGTTTCTCCAGCAACATCTCCTTCGCCGGGGCAAAATAAAAGATATTACGGTTGATAATCTTATCGTCAATTCGCAGTTGTGCGTAGCATATTACCTCAGCAGGATTCCTGCCCTTCAGGATAGTTGCTGTATCTACCGTAAAAATTTGTTTGCTGCTATTGGCAGCTATCTCCACACCTGACAGGGTTTGGTTCCATACCGGATTACCCGCCAGGTCAATGGCTACCAGCTCCACCACCGCCTTGCGGCTATGGGTTTCATCAGAAACAGCCCACACCTTCAGCTGGTTGTTTTCGATAACGCCAGACAACAGCAGCGGGTTAAAAGCGTCTTTCACATAGTACTGCAGCGCTTTCCAGCGACCGTAATAGTCGCGGCCGGACCAGGACGGACCAGGCCAGCAATCATTTAACTGCCAGTACAAAGTACCCATACAATAAGGCATCGCCCTGCGATGTGCTTCAATAGCCACCTTCATGCCTTCCGCCTGTAACACCTGGCTCAGATACACAAAAGACGGGAAGTCCTTCGGCGCCTGATAGTAATGCAGCATGTAAGTACGGATAGCCGTATTGCCTTTGGCAGGGCTCTTCTGGTGTGATTGCATCACGTTGGAATAGATATCATAATCTGCTTTAGTCGCAAAACTATCGATGGTGGCCATTTCAGGGAACGACTGAAAACCGTATTCACTCATGAACCGGGGTATATGCGTGTTAAACGCTTCAAACCATTCCATACCGTGCCATACGCCCCAATAGTGGTTATCCCCTTTGGTAAAATCTTCTTTCTTACCCCAGTTGCTGATAGGGGAAGAATGAAAATAAAAACGTCCCGGGTCATTTTCCTTCACCACAGCTGGCAGTACTGTTTTAAACAACTGATCATATCCCTGTTGCAGGCTGGCCCATTGTGCATCGGTGTAAGCATATCCACTCTGCCAGCCCCAGTTTTTAATGGCTACCGCCACTTCATTATTGCCGCACCACAAAGCCAGCGACGGGTGATGGCGCAACCTTCTGATATTATACGCTGCTTCTGCTTTCACATTGCTCAGGAAAGCCGTGTCAGACGGATACAACGTGCAGGCAAACATAAAGTCCTGCCACACGAGGATACCGTTGGCATCTGCCAGTGAATAAAAAAGATCGTCTTCATAAATACCACCGCCCCATACGCGTACCATGTTAAAATGACTGGTACGCATATCATCAAACAACTGTTTGTAGGTAGATGTGGACACCCTTGGCAGGAAATTATCCTGCGGGATGTAATTGGCTCCTTTCATGAATACCGGGCGGCCATTGACTTTCACGTAAAAACTTTCACCAAGGCTATCGGGTTGATTAACGACCTCTATTGTTCGCAATCCTACCGATTGTTGATCTTTATCGATTGAAACAGTGTTATCCAGCAGTTCGGCCGCCATCGTATAAAGAGTCGGATTTCCTTGTCCGGCTGGCCACCACAGCTGTGGCTGGCGGATCTGCACCGGCACCTGAACGGTGTTGCTGCCTTGTTTCAGCGTTACTTTGGTAGTAGTGACTTTATTGTAGCTCCCGAGTTGGGTAGTCAGTTTGAGGTGGTAAGTGCCGGGAGTTACGGCTTCTATGGTAGTCACCGCGTTGAGCGTGGCGCTGGCGGTGCTCAGTTGCTGCTGTTGCCACCATACGTCGCGAATGGCCGCTTTATTCCATTTCTTCAGCAGCACCGGTTTCCAGATGCCGGACGTCACGAGGCGCGGGCCCCAGTCCCAGCCATAGTGATAGGGCGCTTTACGGGCATAGATGCTCAGTGGAATATCGCTGGCATCATTACCGGCAGGATAAATCACCTGGTCTTTCAGGAATTGCGGCATGTCGTGTTTGATGGGACTGTCAAAGAGGACCCGCACTTCGTTGTCGCCCTCGCGCAGCCAGCGTTTTACATTGACCACCTGTTCCACGAACATATTGGCTGATTGTAATACCAGTTGACCGTTTACGTATACCGACGCATAAGTGTCCAGTCCTTTGAAATCCAGTTCCAGCACGTCATATTGCAGTTCAGCAGCCGACAGCTTCCATTTTCTCCGGTATTGCCAGTCTTTTTTATCGACCCATTGTACCGCCTTTTCGTTGGTACCCACAAACGGGTCGGGTATCAGGTGGTGGGCCAGCAGATCGGTATGTACCGTGCCGGGCACAGTGGCAGGACGCCATACGCCTTCATCCACGCGGGAGAACTCCCATCCTGCAACCAGCGTGTCCGTAACGGTTCCCGCCGCATAAATCGATTTAGTTATGCAGGTCAAAAAAAAGATCGATACCAGCCATCGACCCCATCTCATATATTTCATATCTTGATTTTTCAGCCAGCTCCAAAAATAATATTGATTTCCGATCTTTGATACATGAAACGTTTCTGGCAACAAATATTAAGATACTTCTATATTGGCAAAGGGGACCCTAACGCGCCTAAAACACGTTATGTAGCGATGATGCATGGCATGAACCGCATCTCAATTATTCTTTTTCTGATTGCCCTGATCGTGATGATGGTGAGGCTGATAAGAAGACACTAAACCATTTACGATTTAGGTATTTTGTTATTTAGTTATTTGTTCCGGCGTAGTTAACGATTACTTCCGCGGCTCTTCTGCTGGCGTCTCTTTCTCCTAGTTTATGCCACAGTTCTGCATAATCCTTCAGCAGGTGTTGACGGGCCTTATCATCTTTCAGCAGGCTGGTCAGCTCTTTCAACAGATTTTCCTCTGTGAGATCGTGCTGGATCAGTTCTTTTACCACCAACCGGTCCATGATGAGGTTGACCAGTGAGATATATTTGACCTTGATCAGTCTTTTAGCGAAGAAATACGAGATGGGATTACCTTTGTAGCACACCACTTCGGGCACGCCGAAGAGCGCTGTTTCCAGCGTAGCGGTACCGGAGGTGACGAGAGCTGCTTTGGCCTGCCGCAGCAGTGTATAGGTTTTGCCTTTCACCATAGACACATTAGGGTGTTGTCCGGTAAGGCTTTCCAGAAAATGATCGTCGAGGCTGGGCGCCTGGGCCACAATAAACTGATATTCCGGGAAGTGTTTGGCCATGGTGAGCATGATCGGTAATTTAACGCTCACTTCCTGCTTACGGCTACCGGGCAATACTGCCACAATAGGTTTGTCAGACAGCGGCGTATCGGCCGGTTCATCCTTCGCCGCCTTGATCACTTCCACCAGTGGGTGGCCTACATATTCCGTTTCGTAATTCCATTTATGGTAAAAATCCTGCTCAAATGGCAGGATGCACAGCATCTTATCCACATCGCGCTTGATCTTCTTTACGCGGCTTTCTTTCCAGGCCCACACCTGTGGAGAGATATAATACACTATTTTGATGCCCTGCTGTTTGGCCCATGCTGCGATGCGCATATTGAAGCCGGGGTAATCCACCAGCACCAGCACGTCCGGTTTAAAAGCGGCAATATCTTTTTTACACACCTCCATATTACGCAGGATGGTGCGGAGGTTCATCACCACTTCCACAAAGCCCATAAAGGCCAGTTCCTTGTAGTGTTTCACCACATTCACGCCGGCGGCTTCCATCATATCGCCTCCCCATCCCCGTATATCCGCTGCCGTGTCCAGCTGCTTCATCTGCTTCACCAGGTTACTGCCATGCAAATCACCTGATGCCTCTCCTGCAATAATGTAATATTTCAATCTGGTGTTTATTAAAAATTATCTGATCAGTTTAAGTAACAAGATGGCAATGGCATACAGCATTGTCATCAGAAAGATGCCTTTAGCGGTAATATCTTTCCGGGTCCTGGTGTACAGAAAAAAGACTAATCCATTCAACAACAGGCAGATACTCACAATTTTGGGAATCATTTGCCGGTTGTCTTTCATGATATTTAAAAACTGTCCCAGCCCGATGTTATTATGGGGTCTGATGAGGAAAAAGTAATACAGGAAAAATGCTACCAGGGGAGTTAGCAGCCCCAGTACAATTCCTAACGAAAGATTGTCTTTTTTCAACATACGGTTATAATAATGGCAATATTGCCTTTGTTCCTAAAGATCCTTCCAGGATTCTTCCAGCTGTTTCTTCAGCTTGTAGTTGGTGAGGTCGAACTGCACCGGCACCATAGACGCATAGTTGTTTTCCAGTGCCCATACATCCGTATCTTCTCCTACGTCTCTGTTTTTGAACTCTCCGGTGAGCCAGTAGTATTTTTTGCCATGTGGGTCGCGGCGTTCATCGAATTCCTCTACCCATTTGGCATCTGCCTGCCGGCAAAGGCGCAGGCCTCTAAAGTCTTTTTCCTCCACCACCGGAATATTCACGTTGAACAGGCTGCCGGCGGGCAGGTCGGACGCCAGCATCCGTTCTGTCACCTCCCTGGCTACCTTGGCAGGCAGGGAAAAGTCAGCATCATAGCTGTATTCCAGGAAGGAAAAACCAGCAGAAGGAATACCTTCGATGGCCGCTTCCATGGCCGCTGACATGGTGCCGGAATAGATCACGTTAATGGAATGGTTCGCACCGTGATTGATACCACTTACACAGATATCCGGTTTACGATGTAATATCTTATCTCTCGCCAGTTTCACACAATCTACCGGTGTACCGGAACATTGCCATGCTTCTATATCTTCAAAAATATTAACCTGATTCAGACGCAAAGGCACCCCAATGGTGATAGCGTGCCCCATGCCCGATTGCGGGCTGTCCGGCGCCACTACCACAACCTTTCCTAACGGCCGCACTGCCTCAATCAAAGCCCGTATACCCGGCGCCGTTATACCGTCGTCGTTCGTCACTAATATGATGCGCTCCTGTTTTTCCATATTTCACATTTTTACTTTGCTCAACAAATTTAAGCTCTCTCGCAAACATTTCGCTTTAAAAGAATGTGAAATATATAGCTTTTTTTACAAATCCGATTTTAATACTTTCCTGAAAACCAGATAGATGCCTAATACAATGTATGCCACCAGGAATAACAAATAAACGCTGTCGTCATATCGGTCGCTGTTCGCTGCGACCATTTTTCCCACCAACGGGAAGGGCAGCAGTTCATCGCCGGTCTGTAAAGGTAACAAGCCGCCAACGGGTCCCAGGTACTTTTTGAGCAACAACACCAGCGTTTGCTCCAGCATCATAATATATCCCAGGAAAATGGCCATGGCAAACCCCGCCCTTTTCATCAGTACAGCCAGCAACAGCGCCAGGCTCAGTTCCAGCACCAGCTGCAGCCAGTAGTACCACAGGTAGCTGAAACCCTCCAGGCTAAAGGTATTACTGCCGTATACAAATCCAAGCACTGTGGCCGTTAACACCGCCACCAGGAAGGCGACAGTTGACAAAACCAGTACCCATATCAGTTTGGCATATACAAACTGCCGGCGCTCCCAACCATCGATGATATTTTGGCGGTTGGTACGGAAAGTATATTCATTGGTAACTAAAATAATCAGCATCAGCCCATATAAAGCTGTCATGTAGCTGCTGATATTGGCAACGGTTTGCCAAACGACAGGAAAGCCAAAGGGCGATTGCCCCAGCATTTTCGCTGCCTGATCCAGTTCGCGGCTCGACATCACGTTCGCCGGCACGTAATTTCCGGCCGGGATCATGATCACCGCGACTAGTAGCATTATCCAGAAAGTGCGGTAATTCTTCACTTTCAGCCATTCGGTATAGAGTAGTTGTTTCATGCGGGATCGTTGGTTATTTCCAGAAATGCTTTTTCGAGGCTCTTTTTGCGGAGTTGCAGGTGCTGCAGCCAGATGCCTCGCTGCGCCAGATAGCTGTTGACCTGCGCCGGTTCGGGCGATGCGTCAAACACGGCCACCACCACACTGCCGTTGATCTGTACGCTGCTACAGCCGGGATATGCTGCCAGGGCGGATTGGAGTGTTTCATTATCAGCTGCGGCCAGCTCGAGGTAATCATGCCGGCTGATCACCACATCCACACTGCCGGAGCGCAACAGCCTGCCGGAGCGCAGAATGGCCACATGGGTACATACCTTTTCTACTTCATCGAGCAGATGGCTGGCGAGGATAATGGTTTTACCTGCACTGGCCAGCTTAAGCACCAGTTCCCTTACTTCAGCAATGCCGGCGGGGTCCAGCCCATTCGTCGGTTCATCGAGTATCAATACTTCCGGATCACCCAGCAGCACCGAAGCGATGGCCAACCGTTGTTTCATGCCCAGGGAATAAGTCTTGAAAGCCGCATGCTGTCTGGCGGTGAGGCCGCAGATGTCCAGCACCCGGGCGATGTCATTTTTATCCCGCTGTTTAATAGCAGCGGAGATCTCGAGGTTACGATAACCGCTGAGGTAGTGGTAAAAATTGGGCGTTTCCAGTAAAGTCCCTATCTGTCGGCGTTGCCGGGCAGTGGCGGCCTGATCGAACAGCCTGAAGCTGCCGGTATCGGCTTTGAGGATATCGGTCACGATGCCCAACAGGGTGGTTTTACCACTCCCGTTCGGACCGAGGATGCCGTAGACGGCGCCCTGTGGCACGTCGAAAGACACGCCGGACAAAGCCTGTACGGCGCCGAACTTCTTTGAAATGTTCTGTAAGGAAAGGATAGACACAGCTGGCGTTGGTATTTAGTTGAGAAAAAGGAAAGGGAAACACAGTGAAAGATCTTATGGCGAAATCTCCCCTGTATTTCCCTTTATAGTTGATAAAAAGAGTTATTAGTTACGCACGGGTTTACCTGTTTTAATAACGCTCTGCAGGCGCTCCAGTGTTTTGCGTTCGCCGCAGAGGCTCAGGAATGCTTCCCTTTCCAGGTCCAGCAGGTATTGCTCACTCACGAATGATGGTTCGGTGAGGTCACCGCCACACATCACATAGGCGAGTTTATTGGCCACTTTCTGGTCGTGGTCGGAGATGTAGTTACCAAAGCGCATCGCATACACGCCGGCGAGCAGCGCGCCCAGTGCGCTACGGCCCATTACTTTGATATCCGTTCTTTCCACCGGTTTGGTGTAGCCTTCATCGGCCAGGGCTATCACGCTGCGTTTAGCGTCTGCAATCAGGCGGGAAGCGTTCATGGTAATTTCATCATGTCCTTTGCGAAGCACGCCCATATCGAAACCTTCAAAACCGGAGGTTGCCACTTTGGCGGTTGCTACGGCCATAAAGTAGTCTTTCAACGGTTCTTCCTCGATGCGTCCTTCTTTAAATTCCAGGCTGGCGCGCAGCGTCATTTCTTTGGTACCGCCACCACCGGGGATAAGGCCTACGCCCAGTTCCACGAGACCGATGTAGGTTTCTGCAGCAGCCTGTACTTTATCGGCATGCAGCGCCATTTCGCAGCCGCCGCCGAGGGTGAGCGCATGCGGCGCCACCACCACCGGAATAGAAGAATAACGTAAACGCATAGTGGAACGCTGGAACAAGCGCACGGCCATGTCCAGCTCATCATATTCCTGTTCGGCGGCCAGCATGAAGATCATGCCTACGTTGGCGCCGGCAGAGAAATTGGTCCCTTCGTTACCAACGACGAGGCCGCGGAAGTCTTTCTCCGCGCGGTCTACCGCCTTATTCAATCCTTCCAGGACTTCGCCGCCAATAGTGTTCATCTTGGTTTTCCAGTCGAAGCACACCACACCGTCGCCGATGTCGATCAGGTTGCAGGCGCTGTTTTTCCAGATGATATTGTTGGAGAAGTTTTCCAGTATAATGAATTCGCCTTCGCCCGGAACAGTTTTATACGCCTGGCTGGCGACGTCGTAATAGAATTTTTTGCCGTTCTCTGCTTTGTAGAAGCTTTTGATGCCTTTGCCCAGCATATCTTTCACCCATTGTGCCACCGTGAGGCCTTTTTCTTCTACCAGTTTAACGGATGCTTCCACACCCAGCAGGTCCCAGCTTTCAAAGGGCCCTATTTCCCAGCCGAAACCGGCTTTCATAGCGTCATCCACTTTATAGATGTCGTCCGCAATTTCCGGGATGCGGTGAGATACGTAGGCAAACAGGCGTGCGTGGAACGCCTGATAAAACTGTCCTGCCTTGTCTGTGGCTGCTGCCAGCATACGGAGGCGCTGTTTCAGGTCTTCCACAGGTTTGGCCGCATCGATGCTGGCGAATTTGGGTTTCTGTTTAGGCCCGTATTCCATCGTTTGCAGGTTGAGGGTAAGAATTTCCTTACCACCTTCTCCCTTTGTTTTCTTGTAGAAGCCTTGTCCTGTTTTATCACCCAACCAGTTGTTTTCCACTACTTTCTGCAGGAAGGACGGTATATCGAAGATAGCTGCCTCTTCATCGTTGGGACAGTTATCTTTTACTCCTTTGGCCACTTTGACCAGCGTATCGATGCCTACCACGTCTGCCGTACGGAAGGTGGCCGATTTGGGACGGCCTATCACCGGACCGGTCAATGCATCTACTTCATCGATGCCCAGTCCCATTTCCTGCATGATATGGAAAATAGCCATGATAGAATATACCCCTACCCTGTTGGCGATAAACGCCGGCGTGTCTTTACACAGTACCGTGGTTTTACCGAGGTACAGATCACCGTAGTGCAGGAGGAAATCAGTGACAGCGGGGTCTGTATGTGGCGTGGGTATAATTTCGAGCAGCCGGAGATAACGGGGCGGGTTAAAGAAGTGGGTACCGCAGAAATGTTTCTGAAAATCTTCACTGCGGCCTTCTGTCATCAGGTGGATAGGAATACCAGATGTGTTGGAAGTAATCAGGGTACCGGGTTTGCGGTATTTCTCCACCTGTTCAAAAACAGTTTTTTTGATATCCAGGTTTTCCACCACTACTTCGATGATCCAGTCCACATCGGCCACCCGTTTCATATCATCGGTGAAGTTGCCGGTTTTGATGCGTTTGATCACATCTTTGGTATATACCGGCGAAGGGTTTGATTTAATGGCAGCTTGCAGCGCATCGTTCACGATCCGGTTCTTCACAGCAGGGCTCTCGGGCGAGAGGTTCTTTTTCTTTTCAGCATCATTCAACTCTTTCGGCGCTATATCCAGCAGTAAAACCTGTACGCCGATCCCTGCAAAGTGGCAGGCAATTCTTGATCCCATTACTCCCGAGCCGAGGACGGCTACTTTGTTGATGTGTCTTTGCATAGCTTTAGCCTTTTTGTAATCCTTGAATTTAGGATTTTTTTTCACGCAAAGACGCAAAGCAGCAAAGACGCAAAGAAAATATTAAGAAAATAAAGAAAGCAAAGGAGCGAAGACATTTGATCTTCACTCCTTTGCTTTCTTATCACTCTTAAAAAAATTCTTTGCGCCTTTGCGTGAACTAGCTAACGCCGCTACCGGGAGCGACTGTTTCTGACGGGTTCACGAATATCAGTTTGCCATTGTCTTCTGCCATCAGGATCATACCCTGGCTTTCGATACCGCGCATTTTACGGGGAGCCAGGTTGGCCACCAGTGTTACCTGTTTGCCAATGATGTCCGCAGGATTAAAATGCATGGCTATACCGGAAACGACTGTACGCTGTTCTGTACCGATGTCTACCAGCAGTTTGAGCAGTTTATCTGCTTTCTCCACTTTCTCTGCCTGAATGATGGTGCCTACACGCAGATCGAGCTTAGCGAAATCATCGTATTGGATTTCTGCTTTGGCCGGCGCGGCAGGTTTCTCTGCTACCGCGGGGGCGGCAGCTGCTTCAGCGACTGGTTTAACGAGGCCCGCGTGCAGTTTTTCTACCTGCGCAGCGATTTTCTCGTCATCTATTTTCTGGAAAAGCAGTTCTGGTTCACGAAGTGGATAGTTTACATTCACCAGTTTGGTGCTACCTGCATTCTCCCATTCCAGCATACGATCTACCACTTTCAGGAGATGACAGATCTTCCGGGAAGTGAACGGCAGGAATGGATGACTCAGAATGGCCAGATTAGCCATTAACTGCAGACATACATGCAGACAGTTATCGATTTTCATCTGCAATACAGGTAAATCTGCTTCGGTATAACCCTCATCAGGAGTGCCTGCTTTGATCTTATCCATTGCTTTAGCCAAAAGCCAGGGGAACTTTTTCTGCATGTACTTATTACCCTGGTCAGACAGGTCCATCATGCCGGCCTGTGCTTCGCGGAAACGGTAAGCTTCCAGGCTGGCTTCCACGCTTTCTTTGGCAGTCTGGAAAGCGGCGAGCATTTCCCTGTCGGTATCATCAGCGATCTCTTCATGGAAACGGGGCACTCTGCCACCGCACAGTTTATGCGTGAGCACCATGGTACGGTTCACGAAGTTGCCCAGGTTGTTTACCAGCTCACTGTTATTGCGGGTCTGGAAATCTTTCCAGGTAAAGTCGTTGTCTTTTGTTTCCGGTGCGGTGCTGCACAGCACATAACGGAGCACGTCCTGCTGATCGGGGAAATCTTTGATGTAATCGTGTACCCATACCGCCCAGTTACGGGAGGTAGATACTTTTTCCCCTTCGATGTTCAGGAATTCGTTGGCCGGTACGTTTTCCGGCAGTACAAATCCGCCGTGCGCCTTCAGCATGGCCGGGAAGATGATACAGTGGAACACGATATTATCTTTTCCGATGAAGTGCACCAGTTTGGTGTCGTCCTTGCACCAGTAGTCGGCCCAATCAGGCGTCAGCTCTTTGGTGGCGGAGATATAACCGATGGGCGCATCGAACCACACGTACAGCACTTTGCCTTCAGCGTCCGGCAGCGGCACTTTGATGCCCCAGTTGCTGTCGCGTGTCATGGCGCGGCTTTGCAGGCCGGAGTCCAGCCAGCTTTTACACTGACCGTACACATTGTTTTTCCAGTCTTTATGACCTTCCAGCAGCCACTCTTTCAGCCATGGCTCATAGTTCTGGAGTGGCATGTACCAGTGTTTGGTGGCTTTTTTCACCGGCACGGCGTTGCTGAGCGCGGAGTGCGGGTTGATCAGTTCATCCGGGCTGAGAGAAGTGCCGCAGCGTTCACACTGGTCACCATAAGCTTTATCGTTGCCGCATTTGGGGCAGGTACCGATAATATAGCGGTCGGCCAGGAAAACTTGTTTTTCCGGGTCGAAGTACTGTTCTGATTCTTTTTCTTCAAAGAGGCCGTCATTGTACATCTTCAGGAAAAAGTCGGACGCAGTGGAATGGTGTATGGGAGCGCTGGTGCGTGCGAAAATATCGAAAGAGATGCCCATGGCAGCGAAGCTGTCGCCGATGATCTTGTGGTAGCGGTCTACAACGTCCTGTGGTGTTACGTTTTCCTTCATCGCTTTGATGGTGATAGGTACTCCGTGTTCATCAGAACCGCAAATAAATTTCACGTCTGCCTTTTTAGCGCGCAGGTAACGCACGTAAATATCCGCGGGCAGGTAGCAGCCGGCCAGGTGTCCTATGTGGACGGGGCCATTGGCATAAGGTAATGCCGCAGTTATTAGATATCTGTTAAAATTTCCCATACTATCTTAAAGAATGCTTAAATAAATTTCTTTTCTCGTTTTTGTTTTTGGAATCATCAAACAATTTATCACCTTAGTCAGGCGAATAAAAGTATTCACTAATCTGCAAAGGTAAACAAAAGTACAATGGTAAAAATTCCGCCATATCTGAAAAAAGGCGATCTGATTGGAGTGATGTGCCCCAGCAGCAAAATGGAACTACAGGCGGCTGAATATGCTGCCGGCGTGTTGTCATCCTGGGGATACCGGGTACATCTGGGTATTACCGTGGGTACCAGCTTTCACAACTTTTCCGCACCGGACGAACTTCGGCTGGAAGAGCTGCAGGATATGCTGGACGATCCGGAAATTAAGGCGATCGTGTTCGGACGCGGCGGTTATGGCATGGTGTGTATCCTTGATAAACTTGATTTCACCCGCTTCCGCAAACATCCCAAATGGCTCTGTGGCTACAGCGATGTGACCACGCTCCATGCTCATATCCATGAACGTTACGGTATTCCTACCATCCACTCCATGATGTGCAGTGGTATCACACCTGAAACAATTGATAATGAATATGTAAATAGCCTCGCTGCGGTGCTGAAAGGCAAGTCCTACCGTTATACTACGCCCTCGCATATACTAAACCGCGAAGGCAGCGCTTCCGGCCTGCTGGTAGGTGGCAACCTATCCCTGCTGGCCAACGTTTCCGGCAGTAAATCGCAGATCGATACCAAAGATAAAATCCTTGTCCTCGAAGATATCGGAGAATACCGCTATAATATCGACAGGATGATGTATAACCTTAAACGCGCCGGCTGGCTCGACAAACTCGCCGGACTGATAGTAGGCTCCTTCACGGATGGCAAAGAAACCACCACTCCTTTTGGCCAGACGGAATACGAAATTATCCACAATATGGTGAAGGAATATGATTATCCTGTTTGTTTCGGCTTCCCCTGTGGCCATCAGCCGGAAAACTATTCGCTGAAACTGGGCGTAAAACACGACCTGAAAGTTGGAGAACTGCGCTCCACACTGGTTTGCAAATAATCTATTACCAGGAACCTTCTATAAAAAAAGCACCCTCACCGGGTGCTTTTTTATTTATTGGATCATCATCATTTAATCTTCCACATCCGGAACAATCTCCAGACCATAGTCTTCCGCCGTGAGAATACCTGCGGTACGGGTGTTTTCCAGCACTTCCGCGTTCACGGTCAGGTCATGCACTGTCGTCAGGTTATGCAGGTAATCTTTGCCGTACAGTTTACCTGCGAGGCCTCCGGGCACGTCCATCAGGTATTTGAGCACTTCCAGCACGATATGCATGCCGGTGGCGCCGTGTGTGGCTCCCAGTGCGCCCGCATCGAAATTGCGGTATTCTTCGGTGAGGTCGAGCGCGCAGCGATAGGTAGCAGATCTGCTGCCATCGGGCATCGGCATATTAAAACCACTGTACCAGGCTTGCCAGTTGTGGACTTCACCCATCACCAGCGGCAGTTCATGTTTCACACAGGCGTCGTTGAGCAGCAGGTGCGTAGGCAGATGCTGCGTGCAATCAATCACCAGATCAAAGCCGGGCAGTAGCAGCGCGATATTTTCGGGTTTGGCCTGTACCAGCATCGGATAATGTTTGGTGAAGGGATTCACGGCCCACAGCCTGCTGGCAGCCATTTTCGCTTTATGTTTGCGGATGTCCTGCATCTGGTAGATCGGCTGACGGGGCATATCTTCATCATTGATCACGCCGTAGTCCGCAATGCCGATCACGCCTACGCCGCTGGCGCTGAGGTATTGCAATACCGGGCTGCCAAGGCCGCCGGCGCCAACCACCAGTACACGGGCGTTTTTCAGTTTATCCTGCATGTCTATGCCTATGCCAGGCACCGCGACAGGATGTTTAAAATGCTGCAGTTCTTTTTCACTTAATGTCATACGCTGGATCTTTTATCTATTCCTGTGGAAACTCCAGGGTGAACTTACTGCCTTTCCCCAGTGTACTTTCCACTTTTATTTTCCCTTTGTGGGCATCTACGATCGCTTTTACATAGGTGAGGCCGAGGCCGAAACCTTTTACGTTGTGCACATTTCCGGTGTGAGCGCGGTAGAATTTTTCAAAGATACGGGAAATAGTATCCCGGCTCATACCAATGCCATTGTCGGTGAAGACGATAAACAGGCTTTTGCGGGTATTGTAGGTCTGTATTTTGACTTCCAGGTTTTCTCTGGAATATTTGATTGCATTGTCCAGCAGGTTGAACACCACGTTGGAGAAATGCACATCGTCTGCCATGATCACCGGGTTGATGGCATCCAGCTGGAGGTCTACCACGCCGTTTTTGGAGGCCAGCTGCAGCTGCAGGTTATCAGTCGTGTTGCGGATCACCTGATGCACGTCCATGGCCTGCAATTTCAGGCCTATCTCATCCTTCTCCAGGAGGGCCGATTGCAGAATACTTTCCACCTGTTTGTTCATCCGTTTATTTTCTTCTTTGATGATGCCGGAGAAGTAGCGGATTTTCTCGGTATTGCTCATCACTTTTTCATTGCCGATAGCATCGATGGCCAGAGAGATAGTAGCCAACGGTGTTTTCAGCTCGTGTGTCATGTTGTTGATGAAATCCGATTTTATTTCAGAGAGTTTTTTCTGGTTCAGCAGGGTGCGGATGGTGAGTGCGAAAGCTGTAATGATGATCAGCGTGAACAGCACACTGCCGGTGATCATAAAGCCCAGTTGCCGGGCAATGGAATCGTCGGCTGGCATAATGATCATGAGGCTTTCCGTTTGCGGGCTGAGATTGAGCATGTCTTCCAGCGGCATGTAAGTCACCTGATACCGTTTCAGTTCGTTTGAACTGTCTTTTTCATTTTCCCGGTATGCCCGTTCAAAATTGGCGGAGTGTACTTTTAGTTGGGAGCCGATACCATCTACCGGCGCCAGGATAGCGAACTCAAAACGGGTAGAATCGAGGTGATTTTTCCTCATTTTGGCCTGAATGAGTTCTCTCAACGCCTGTGGGTTGGTATAGATATCGCTCATCGAAGGCAAATAAGGTGTGCCTCTGTCCATATCGAGGGCAAATCCTTTGGAGACAGCCGGGTCCTTTCTGTTGTTGAGGCGGAACATCGCATATGTCTGCCGGGTGGCCAGCATGTCGCGTTGCACATCGGTGATCATATTGATGGAGCGTTCCACCAGTTGTTCCTTTTTGATGGCCATGGCATTTTTGATCCAGCTCACCTGGATATAGATAATGCCCAGCAGAGATAGTGTGATCAGGACGACGATTACAGGGAAAATTTTCTTTAGTGGTATCATGAACATCTTGTCAGGCCTTAAATATACTTAACCTGACATATTAAAAATTGTTAAAAAAGATATTTGCTATAGCAACTATGATACAAAATTAAATAGTTACAAACGCCTCCAAGCGTCTTAACATCAATACAATATTACTTTAACGTAATTTTAACGGGGGATGTCTGATTTTATTAATGCGACTTTCCTTACCTTTGCTTTACAGAATTGGTACTAAATTTGATTAGTAACATTCTATAACAAAGTAATTAAACTTTCTACATACATCGACGTGGATTCGTTCCATAAGCGATTTAGATTTTGGTTGATAAAATGGTAAGGAGGTTTTCTAGCCTCCTTTTTTTATTTCCTTCTTTTTCAATGAGTTTGGTTACCCTTCCTAACCGTTTCCTTTTTCCTTTTTATTTCTTTCCTGCTTTGTAATCAATTAATTAAATTTGATTACCGATCAAAACGTATGTATATGGTTAGTCTGGCGCCCGGTATTTTGCTCATAGCCGATCCTTTTCTGAAAGATCCGAATTTTGCACGCACGGTGATTTTTTTGTGTGAAAATGACGAAAAGGGCAGTTTCGGCTTCGTTATCAACAGGTTATTTGATCAGACCCTGGACGCGTTGATTCCTGATGTCATTTACCCTGGTGTTCCGGTTCATTACGGGGGGCCGGTACAGGTGGATACCATTCATTTCCTGCATCAGATGCCCGACCAGATCCCGGGCGGGGTACAGGTGGTGCCGGGGGTATACTGGGGCGGCCGGTTTGATGATGTAGTGGAGTTGTTGAACAGGGGGGCGTTAGACCTGCATAAGATCAAGTTTTTTATAGGTTATTCCGGTTGGACGACCGGTCAACTGGAAGAGGAGTTGCGGGAGAAGTCGTGGATACCCTCTGAGAGCACCCCATCGTTAGTTTTTGACTCCCGGGAGCAGCAAATATGGCAGCAAGCATTGAGAAATCTTGGCAGTAATTTCGCCATGATGGCAAATTTCCCCATCGATCCTTCACTAAATTAAATTTTCTAATATTCTGAAAGCGAAGCAGATGTGCTTCGACAGGAGTTATTTGTGCAAAAATGAACAAAAAGGAATGACTTTTTTTGCAACAAATTAAATATCTTGCTAAAGTAACAACACAAAATAACCCGTTATAGTTCAGGTAAGGAACAACCGATAGAATACACCTATGAAGGCTACCTATGAAAAACATTGCACCTTCACAGAAAGACGCCCGAATTTACCTGAGACAACGATAGGAAGAAATATATCATCATAGTAAGCGCATTATTCATTAGGTAATATACACAGCCTGTGAAAGGGCTGCTCATGGATGTACGTGCATAACTGCGGTCCGACAGTGATGTGGGGCCCTGCGGGGATGTATTGTGCAGAAGTGAGATTAGCGGAAATCCCGGGGAGGTAATCTTACCCGAATGACGGGTCTTCTAAGATTGGAATAGTTAGGACAAAACGAAGGCCGGGTAATCTTACCCGGCCTGTCCGTTAAATGATATGTATTACTGGTAGTATCTTATTTTTCCACTGCCACCGCACCTTCTACGAGCACAGTAGCCTTGTTGCGCAGCACTTCCACGAAGCCGCCGGTAATAGTATAGAATTCGCTGTGGTTTTTATCTTTCAGCACTTTCATTTTACCATTTCCGAGCGCTGCGATTAAGGGCGCATGTTTATCCAGTATTTCAAAAGAACCATCAATGCCTGGCAGTTGTACGCCGTACACTTCGCCTGCATATAATTTTCTTTCTGGTGTTAATACTTCTAATAGCATGTTATGATCGTGAATGGTGATTAAATGGTCCCGGAGGACCATTCGGATTAGTTATTAGCTGCTTCCAGTAATTTCTTACCTTTTTCGATAGCCTGCTCGATACCTCCTACAAGGTTGAAGGCTGCTTCAGGATATTCGTCCACTTCACCGTCCATGATCATGTTGAAACCACGGATAGTTTCTTCGATCGGTACCAGTACACCTTTCAGACCGGTAAACTGTTCTGCCACGTGGAAAGGCTGTGACAGGAAACGTTGCACACGACGGGCGCGGGAAACGGTCAGTTTATCTTCGTCGCTCAGCTCGTCCAGACCGAGGATGGCGATGATGTCCTGTAATTCTTTATAGCGCTGCAGGATTTGTTTCACACGTTGCGCACAGTTGTAGTGTGCTTCACCCACGATAGCCGGGGTGAGGATACGGGAAGTAGAATCCAGCGGGCTCACCGCAGGATAGATACCAAGGTCGGAGATCTTACGGTCCAATACGGTGGTAGCATCCAGGTGGGAGAAGGTAGTAGCCGGAGCAGGGTCGGTCAAGTCATCCGCAGGTACGTAAACCGCCTGTACGGAGGTAATTGAACCATTTTTGGTAGAGGTGATACGTTCCTGCATCAGACCCATTTCAGTGGCCAGGGTTGGCTGGTAACCTACCGCAGAAGGCATACGACCTAACAGTGCGGATACTTCGGAACCTGCCTGGGTGAAACGGAAGATGTTATCTACGAAGAACAGGATATCACGGCCGCCACCTGCAGAGCCATCACCATCACGGAAGTATTCCGCCAGGGTCAGACCGGACAGGGCCACACGTGCACGGGCTCCGGGAGGTTCGTTCATCTGACCGAACACGAAGGTAGCCTGTGACTGTTTCAGTAATTCTTTATCAACAGCGGTTACGTCCCAGTCACCATGTTCCATGGATTCTTTGAACTTGTCGCCATATTTTACGATGTTAGCTTCGATCATTTCACGCATCAGGTCATTCCCTTCACGGGTACGCTCACCCACGCCGGCGAATACGGACAGACCTTCGTAACCTTTCGCGATGTTGTTGATCAGCTCCTGGATCAATACGGTTTTACCTACACCCGCACCACCGAACAGACCGATTTTACCACCTTTGGCATAAGGCTCGATCAGGTCGATTACCTTAATACCGGTGAACAGTACTTCTGTGTCAGTAGCCAGATCTTCAAATTTAGGCGGCTGGCGGTGGATGGGATAACCATTGTCAGTGGCGATATCACCCAGACCGTCGATAGCCTCACCTACCACATTGAACAAACGTCCTTTCACCTGGTCGCCAATTGGCATTTTGATCGGCGCACCTTTATCCACTACGGCCATTCCGCGAACCATACCGTCAGTGGAGTCCATTGCCACGCAACGTACACTGTCTTCACCCAGGTGCTGTTGTACTTCCAATACTACTTTCTGACCATTTTCGCGGGTAATTTCCAATGCGTTGTAGATTTCGGGCAATTTGTCATCAAAGTGCACGTCCACCACGGGACCGATAATTTGTTTGATCTTACCTGTGTTAGGCATATTTTTAAAGAGGTTTATAAAATACTAAAAAGTTATTTCCTCAAAAACTGCTGCTACGCAACGGTTTCTAAAATTTGGCGCAAAGGTAATAGTAAATGGGGGAAAATCAAAAAGCTATTAAGGAAAAAAAACCTTTTTAATCCTCAATTGACGCGATGTTTTTAGTTGCTAACAGCTAAATTCCTGTCCAGACAACGCGGAATCTATCAAATATAGATTTTTCAACATTTATAACTTATCGTCCCTTTCTTCACTCCATCCCTCCTCCGTTCATATAAAAATAATGCGCTTTTCTTTTATTGCTAACTATTTTTAGCGATTCCTCACATATATCTGACTATAATATGAAGAAAATGAACAATGAACTGTCACGCCGCTCCTTTTTGGGCAACCTGTCCAAAGCGGGGCTGCTGGGCGTAACCGGCCTGTCGCCCCTGGCAGCCGGCGCTGTACGTAAAACCAACACCACCGGCACCACCACCGAAGAGCCCGCCCACGCCTTCCTTTGCAAACCTTACCTGCAAATGCCCGCCCCCGACACCATCGCTGTCATGTGGCTCACCTCCCGCCCCTGCTACAGCTGGGTAGAATATGGCACCGACGGTCAGCTCAACCAGAAGGCCCACCACGTTACAAAAGGACTGGTAGACGCCAACAACCGCCTCCACCGGATAGAACTGGCTCACCTGGAACCCGGCAAACAATACAGCTATCGCGTGCTGTCCAAAGAAATCACCGACTTCCAGCCGTATAAACTCACCTATGGCAACACCCTCACCAGCGATACCTATACTTTCACCGCTCCCGATACGGAAGCCAAAGAGGTATCCTGGCTCATGCTCAACGATATACACGACCGGCCAAAGTCCATCCCACACCTGATGGGACTGAATGGCAACGATCCATACGATTTTGTGTTCTTCAACGGTGATATGTTCGACTATCAGTCAAATGAACAACAGATCATCGACCACCTGCTGTCGCCCTGCGGTGATACCTTCTCCACCCGGAAACCTTTCATGTATGTAAGAGGCAACCACGAAACCCGTGGTAAATACGCCCGCGAATGGCATCAGTACTTCGACAACCCCAGTCACGGCAGCTACTTCGCTTTCACCTGGGGACCGGTACATACCATCGTGCTGGACACCGGAGAAGACAAAGAAGACAGCGCCCCGGTATATGCCGGTATCGCTGATTTCGACGGCTACCGCGAAGAACAGGCCCGCTGGCTGGAAAAACAACTGCAAAGCCCGGCTTATAAAAAAGCGAAACATAAAGTAGTGCTGATGCACATCCCGCACTACCATGGCGGCGACTGGCACGGCGCCTCCCATTGCCGCCAGCTCTTCGGCCCGTTGTTCAACAAATACAAGATTGACATCCTTGTATGCGGCCACACCCACACCTATGGCGTCCATGCGCCTGTTGCCGGCCAGCACAACTATCCGCTGATCATCGGTGGCGGCCCACAGGAAGGCAAACGCACCCTTATCAAAATAAAAGCGGACCAGAAGCAGCTCACACTCACCATGCTGCGCGATGACGGTACTAAAGTGGGGGAATATACTATTTAGTCATTTAGTCATTTTTTCATTTAGCTATTTAGCTATTTAGCTATTTTTTCATTTGAGGGATGCCGTGCTTCTCTCAAATGAAAAAATAGCTAAATGAAAAAATAATCCCATGTTGCTATTCCGCTTTTACCATGGTCAGTACTTTCAGCAACAGCCAGGCGCCCAGCGATGCCAGACAGATACCTGCCATCAGCAGCACATAATATTTCACCGTCCATTCGAGCGCCGTCTTCACGCGGGAATAAAAAGGAATACCTCTTTCTGCCGCACCTTCGTACATACTGAACTGTATCGTACAAAACTCATTCTCCTCATCGAAGTTGCCCAGTTCCACGCCCAGTTCCTGCAGCTGCCGTTCTACCTCTGCAATTTTTTCATGTAGCAGTATCCGTTCATCAATTTTTCCCTGCTGGGAAGTAAGGCCGTTCAGCGATTGCAGGTTCTTCTCCAGCGAAACCTTACTCGCATTGAGTTTCCGGTATTCGTTGGTCTTATCTACTTTGGTGATGCTGGTAGATTTTATGGTACCGATTTTCTGAATGGCATAATAACAGGAATCGAACTTTTCCGGCGCCACACCGATCATCAACCGGAGATCACGGTTGCCTTTGTTGCCAGATTCCTGCTGATACTGAATGACGGCGCCAAACTGACGAATGGTACCATGTAGCTGTTTTTCATCTTCCGTAAAACTGGTAGAACGGGAATGCACATAGGCTACTTTCTCATATTTCTGGTTGGAGGCTATTGGCGCAGCCTCTCCTTTCAGGATTTTTTTCTCTGAGGCATAGTTTTTCTGCTGCACCTGCGACAGAAAACTCTCGCTCTGTCCGATATTATCACTGCTGCGTGACTGCGTATAGCCGTATAGCAGGCGGAGCAGGAACATGGCCAGAAAAACAAGCACAAGCCAGATAAAAATACGTTTATACTTCAACGTTGGTAAAACAGGCATGGTACATATAGGTTTTTGGGTTAGAAAAATGTAGTCAAAAAATATGATTTGGGATGTTGGCAGTTAAACAAAATCTCACATTATAAAAAACATTCACAGAGCAATAATACACAATTCTTAAAACATTGTGTCAGTATAACTTAGATTAGGGTAAATAAATTGGAATCATTTTTGCCTGATAGTCGTTGTAACGCTCTATCTGCAGCAAAAAGCGTTATAAAAATTTTAACAATTTCGTTTAACATTTTGCCTTAATGACTAACTGCATTTAGACCGCGTTTGAAACACCAATCGACACCCAGTAAGTAGCAGATCATTGAAGTATAAAACCGGAACAAACAAAAGCCATTGAATCTCCGCAAAGTCTAATAACAGCGAAACCAATCAGGACTAAAAAACAGGAGTATGAACAGATTATTTAAAAACACAGGATTATCTCTTTTACTTATATCCTTCTTTTTGGGTAGTTGTGCAACTACCTATTCCGCCTACAGCCCGGGGCCACAAGTACAGGTGGGGGCTTCTATTTCTTTCTATGATGAATTGAGCCCTTATGGCCGCTGGACAAGTTATCCCGGCTACAACCAGGTATGGATACCGAATGCAGGACCAGACTTCCGTCCGTATTATACCGGCGGGCACTGGGTTTATTCCGATTACGGATGGACCTGGATGTCTGATTATTCCTGGGGATGGGCCGCCTTCCACTATGGCCGCTGGATGTTTGACGGCATGTATGGCTGGATGTGGATACCCGGTACTGAATGGGGTCCGGCGTGGGTAGACTGGAGAAGTGGAGGAGACTACTACGGATGGGCGCCGATGGGCCCTTCATCCTACAATATGCCGACTTCCTACTGGGCATTTGTTCCCAGAAGGTATATCGGCAGCCGGCAGATCAACAATTACTATATCAACAATAGCCGGAACGTAACAATCATCAATAACACAACTATCATCAACAATTATGGTAATGGTACCGGTTCCCGCAACAACTACAGCTCCGGCAGAATATCCAGAGGCCCTGATGTACGGGAAGTGGAACGTTATACCGGTAACAGCGTAAGACCTGTAAGAGTAGCCAATACCGACAGGCCCGGCACCGGCAGGATACAAAACGATCAGTTGCAGATTTTCCGTCCGGATGCTAACGCACTTAACCGGGGGGATGCCAGCAGGCCTTCCCGCAGCGTGTTAAATGGCAACAACGGTAATAACAACAACGGTAATAATAACAACGGTAATAATAACAGTGGTGGCCGTGTGTCCCGTGAACCGAATTTTAACAACAACGGCAACTTCAATAACGGTAATAATAACAACGGCAATAATAACGGCAATAACAACAGTGGTGGCCGTGTGTCCCGTGAACCGAACTTTAACAACAACGGCAACTTCAATAACGGTAATAACAACAATAATAATGGTAATAGTGTCAATCAGCCCGGATACAACCGCCCTTCAAGGGGAGTGACGCCGAATAATAACAATAATAATCCGCAGCAGATGCAACGTGACCAGCAATGGCAACAACAGCAACAGCAACAGCAACAACAACAGCAGCAGCGGGTACAACGCGAGCAACAGATGCAGCGCGACCAGCAATGGCAACGTGATCAGCAGAGACAACAGCAACAACAGGTAGAACAACAGCAACGGATGCAACGTGATCAGCAAATGCAGCAGATGCGTCAGCAGCAACAACAGCAACAGGAACAACAGCAAAGAGTACAACGGGAACAACAGATGCAGCGTGATCAGCAGATGAGACAACAGCAGCAACAAATGGAACAACAGCAACGGGCGCAGCGTGAGCAACAACAGCAGCAGATGCGTCAGCAGCAGCAGCAGCAACAACAACAGGAAAGGATGCAACGTCAGCAACAACAGCAACAGGAACAAATGCAGCGACAACAACAGCAGCAGCAGCAACAGCAACAACAGTCCCGCCCTTCCCGGGAATCTGGTGGTGGCGGCGGCAACAGCGGTGGCGGCGGCGAAAGAGTCAGAAGAGGCTAAAGGAGATTGTACACAAAACGATAAATCTGATTTTTAATTTTGAGAAAGGTTTCACCATTATGGGTGGAACCTTTCTGCATTAAGCGCAGTTCCAAAGGCTGGTGCCCTTCGTGATAAGGGGGCTGATAATAGGGCTCATCGAAAGTTTGATACCCTAGTCTTTCGTAAAAAACAATACGGCGTTTTGCCTGTTCCGTCAACGGTGGCTCTACTTCCAATACCAGATTACCGAAACGTTTTTCCAGTTCTTCCATAATATGGGTACCGATACCGCCGCCTCTGGCAGAGGCATGGACGGCCAGATATTCTACAAAGGTATAATCCGGTAAAGGCCAGTAACATACAAATCCGGCGAATACTCCATCCTTTTCCAGCTGCAGGACCTTCAACTTGCCGCTGTCCAGCAATGACAACACTACCGGCCAATCCCTTCTTTCTTCGTAGGGAAAAGCTTCTTCATACAGTTCTTTTATTGCCGGCCCGGGAGTATTTACCTGTTGTAATGTAATCATGTACCAAAGTTAAGGATTCTTCGGGGGAGAGGGCACGCATTCAAACGGGTCGGGATTATTAGCTGGCGCGGGCTTGCCGGCAGCCCAACAGAAGTTCATGGGCTGGCTGGTGACACTCACCAGTTTCACGTTTACCTTACTGCCTTTACGGCTGTTGGAAGCCGCCACGCTGCGTTCACTTTTTTCGGGGATATTGTTGATGGTATATTGTTCTGTTTTGAAGACTTCATCGTTGTTGCGCATATACTGCACCGTTACCACTACATTGTCTATCGGGTATTCCGTTTGATTACGGACGATGATGCTGAGATTTTTGATACCACCGAGGAAGCCGGTGCGGTAGTCGCTGGCAGCAACGGTGATAAACTGTTGCCAGTTGCGGCGGTAATAGGCGCGTCTTTCTACAAACTGCCCGGCCACCCGTTGTTGAACAGCCTGGCGGTCATCTATCTGGCGACTTACATTGTTGCTTTGTTCCACACTTTTGCGCAGGTCCCGGTTTTCATTCCATAAACGTTGGTTTTCCGTGAGCACCCTGCGGACTTCCGTCTGCTGCCGGCAATAGCCTAAGGCCAGAATAATGGTAAAGATACAGAGTATGAGGGGGAGGATATAGTTTCGCTTCATAAGATATCAGCAGAAAAAATAATGCCAACGGCTGTTTTTCTTATTTTTGCGCAAATTTGCACAAATAGTATCCATGGAATTGATTTTAGTTGACAATGCCCAAAAGGCGGCGGCGTTTCTAGCAGTACACATCAGGCTAAACAAGGACGTACCTGGATGGATCAGACCACTGGACAAGGATATTGAAGCTGTTTTTGACCCCGGGAAGAACAAAGCGTTCCGTCATGGGGAGTGTGCCCGGTGGATCATGAAAGACAAACAGGGAAACCTGATTGGCAGAGTGGCCGCATTTGTAAATAAGAAGTATACCAATAAAGGGGATAAAGTAAAGGTAGGCGGTATGGGCTTCTTTGACTGTATCGATCAACAGGAAGCTGCCAACCTGTTATTTGACACCGCCAAAAAATGGTTACAGGAAAGAGGGATGGAGGCTATGGACGGCCCCATCAACTTTGGAGAACGTAACAACTGGTGGGGGCTGGTGACCGAAGGTTACCACGAACCTTTATACGGCATGAATTTCAATCCGCCGTATTATGTTCGTCTGTTTGAAACTTACGGTTTTAAACTGTTCTTCAACCAGATCTGCTACGATATGCATATCTATGAAGAACTGTCTGACAAGTTCTACTCCCGCCATGCGGCCGTTAGCCAGGACCCGGATTACTCTGCACGACATATTAAGAAGAACCAGCTGGAAAAGTTTGCCGGGGACTTCAGCATCATCTATAATAAGGCGTGGGCCCAACATGCCGGTGGCAAAGAAATGAGCAAAGGGCAGGCGCTGAGCCTTTTCAATCAAATGAAACCATTAATGGACGAAAAGGTGGCCTGGTTTGCCTATTATAAAGATGAACCAATAGCCATGTGGCTCAATTTGCCCGACCTGAACCAGTATGTAAAACACATGAATGGGAAAATGGGCTTATGGGGCAAACTGATCTTCCTCTGGATGAAACTGACCAAACAATGCCATAAGATAGTGGGTATCATTTTCGGCATTGTACCGGAGTTCCAGGGCAAGGGAGTAGACGCTTATATTATTTTGGAAGGCGCTAAAGTGATACAACGCAAAAGCATGCCTTACAATCAGTATGAGATGCAATGGATTGGTGATTTCAACCCCCGTATGCTGAATGTGGCGACCAGCCTGGGTGCTGAGCCTTCCAGAATACTGACTACCTATCGTTGTATGTTTGACCCTAACGTACCGGTAGAAAGACATCCGATTTTAAAATAACGTTATCCGTTAACAGCATAGCCCGGCACCATCTGGTAGCCGGGCTTTTTTATTTCAAAAATCCGCATGACAACTTTACGGCTTTCTTTTGCTGTATACCCGCCACAGTCTGGCCTTTTCAGGCATCATATCAATATCCGATATCCCGCAGCAGGACAATAAATACCTGAATATTGGCTATATTTAAATCCCTTTTGCAGTGGCTATCGTATTTTAACCTGATGTTTTGTTATGACCAACTTATATCCTGCAAGTCCGGGGATTAAAGATCCCGCGGTCTTTCAGCCCACGGCAGCGTTTAGGCTACAGATAGTAAAGGTGATCGGCTTTATATTGCTCTTTTTTCTGTTGTATGCAATCGTTTTACTAACAGCCATAGCGTTGGGTGCGGCTTTCATAACAGCCGGCATCGCACTGACCGGCTATTATCCCAATATCTTTACGTTTATTGCCGGCCCGGCATTGATCATACTGGGAGGCCTGACGTTGTTTTTCCTTGTGCGGTTTCTCTTTTACCGGCGCCCGCCGGTAAACCCTTATCGTGCGCTGATAGACGCCGATCATCATCCGCGGTTATTTGACTTTATATCGAAGCTGGTAAAAGAAACCCGTATCCGTTTTCCGGAGAAAGTGTTTGTGGTGCCCGAGGTGAATGTTTCCGTTTTTTACAACTCCAGCTTTTTCAATTTGCTGTGGCCTGCGCGGATGAACCTGGAGATCGGACTGGGATTGGTGAACAGTGTCAATATCAGCGAATTCAAAATGATACTGGCGCAGGAGTTTGCTCATTTTTCGAGGCGTAGCATGAAGCTGGGCAGTTACGTTTATGTACTGAATAAGGTATTGTACAATATGTTGTATGAGAACGACAGTTGGAACGACCTTGCCATACGGTGGAGCAGCAATGGCAGCCTTCCCGGATTTTTTGCGCATGTCACCACGATGCTGGTGAACAGTATACAGTTTTTATTACGCAAACTTTATCGGCTTATCAACCGGCAATACCTTGAGCTAAGCCGGGAGATGGAGTTCCAGGCAGATATGCTGGCCGTGTCGCTGGCTGGCACGGCGGCGGCCATTAGTGGCGGCCGCCGGGTGGAAATGGGTACTTATTGCCTTGATCACTGCATGCATAAGCTGTCTGAGCTGGAAACCAGCGGGCAACAGTTCCGGAATATCTTCGATACACATCGTGCCGTCATAAATTATTACGCCCGGCAGAACTGCCTGGATACCGATACCGCAGGGTTACCGGTTATCCCCGACAGTTATTTCCACTCTTTTCTGAAAAGCCGGGTACAGCTCCGGGAGCAATGGACCTCGCATCCTACCAGGGAAGACCGGGAACAGCGCTATGTTGCCGCCGGCATTTCCTGTGAGCAGGCCACTTCCAGCGCCTGGCAATTATTCAATAACCCCGAGCTGTTACAGGTGCAAAGCACCCGGCAGGTGTATGATGTCCTGTCGCCGGGTTTTATGGGCGAAACGATCACCCCGGCTGAATTTGTAGCAGAGCTGACCCACCGGCACCGGTTATACGAATATCCTGCCGCCTTCCATGATTATTATGATAACCGGGCATTTACCGCTATTAATACGGAAGATGAACGGGCCCTGTCAGCAACCGCTGTTACGAACATGGCGCAGTTGTATCATCCGGACATTGTATGGCGGATCCGTAGTTTCTACCGCGACAAGCAGGATGTAGAAACGTTGCACGCCATCGCTATCGGGCAATTCCAGACCCGTACGTTTGAATTTGACGGGCAACCTCAAAGGGCTTCCGATGCCCGGGAGCTGGCCCGGAAGCTGGCCGGGCATGTAGCCACCGAACAGGACTGGCTGCAACAGCACGACCAGCAGGCCTATTTATATCATTATCAGCGTGCTTTGGCCAAAGGGCCTGACACCGTCCGGTTGCTGACCACGCAGTACCAGCATATACTGATGCACCAGGAATTTGCCAATCGGCTGAACGATCAGGTGGTGCGGGTTATCCACGCTATCAGCCAGGTGTTTAATGTAGGGCATGACACCCTTCCCCTGCTGGGGCCCTGGATGGAGGAGTTGCGGGCCGAATGCTGGCGGTTCCGCCGGTTGCTGCATGAAGTCACCGCCTCTCCGGGATATACCAGTTGTCTTTCGCCGGAGCTGTATGACAAAGTGCAGCGGTTTGCCGCACAGGACTGTATTTTTATGCAGGACCAGGTACCGGATTACGCCGCCTTGCAGGAGTTGCACGACATTATTTCTTCCGTGATGGAACAATACAACAACAGCAATGTGCTGCTACGGAAATCTTTTCTGGAGTTTTTGTTGACCATGGAGCCGGAAGCCTAGGCTGAAAGCCGCGCCGGTGGCTTCTATTTTTCTCTTACTGAATTTGTGCGTATTTTCGACGCTCGCGAAAGCGTTGCAGTCATATGGAGAATTTTATCGTTTCAGCCCGTAAATACCGTCCACAGAACTTTTCAACAGTTGTAGGACAAGCACATATCACCACCACGCTCAAGAATGCCATCCGCAATAATCAGCTGGCGCACGCTTTCCTGTTCTGCGGACCACGTGGAGTAGGGAAGACCACCTGTGCCCGTATCCTGGCTAAAACCATTAACTGCGAGAACCTGCAGCCCGATGGGGAGGCCTGTAATGAATGTCATTCCTGTAAATCCTTCAACGAAGGCAGTTCCTTCAACATTCATGAGCTGGATGCCGCCTCCAACAACTCGGTAGACGATATCCGGACGCTGGTAGAGCAGGTACGTTTTTCGCCACAGGCCGGCAAATACAAGATCTATATCATAGATGAGGTGCACATGCTGAGTTCATCTGCCTTTAATGCGTTCCTGAAAACGCTGGAGGAGCCGCCTTCCTATGCGATCTTTATTTTGGCTACCACGGAGAAACACAAAATATTACCAACCATCCTGAGCCGGTGTCAGATATTCGATTTCAAGCGTATTACCATACAGGACACGGTAGACCATCTGAAAGAGATCTGTGAGAAGGAACATATCCAGGCTGATGGCGACGCCCTCCATCTGGTAGCCCAGAAAACGGACGGTTGTATGCGTGACTCCCTGAGTACGCTGGACAAAATCGTGAGTTTTACCAGTGGCCATCTGACCTATCAGAATACCCTGGAACACCTGAACATCCTGGACTATGATTATTTCTTCCGGATTATGGACACCGTGTTACAGCAGGATGTGGCCACTGCCCTGTTAATATTTGATGAAATTTTACAGAAAGGATTTGAAGGAGACAACTTCCTGAACGGCTGGGCCGAATTCCTGCGCAACCTGTTGCTCAGCAAAGAGGAAAAAGCCTTTCATCTGGTAGAAGTGTCGGGCAATCTGAAAGACCGCTATAAACAATTGTCGGGCAAGATCAGTCCCGCTTACCTGATCACTTCCCTTCATCTGCTCAACGATACGGAGATCAACTACCGGTTGGCCCGTAACAAGCGCCTGCATGTGGAAATGGCGCTGATCAAGCTCTGTTACCTGCAGCAGGCCGTTAGCCTGGTGAGTGACGACAATAACGGGGAGGTATTAAAAAAAAAGGTAGTAGCTGATGGTACGCCGCCACAACGATTAAGAGCCGGCACACAGCCTATAGCCGCCAAACCGGCCACTACAGCCAGCATCGCGGCCCAGTCGCCCGAAACTGCCCGGCTGACAGTAGACAGTACTCCTGCTATTCCCGCGTCCCCGCAGCCGGCCACGGGCAATCCCGCCGGACAAACAGCCAGTCCTGCCGCCAGTAGCAACGGCATGCAGGCAGGAAGCCCTGCCGGCAGCCCCTCCACCGGAAATACCGCTATCAATAATAACAATCATCCGGCCGTACCAGCCCAGACCGCCACGGCCGCCCCTTCCGCCGGTACCGCGCCAGCAACCGGTAATGGTACCGCTACCGCAGGTAGTCAACCTGATACCGCCAAAACCGCTGCGCCGGCAAGCAAGCTCACCGGTTTGGCCGCCATGAAAGAAGCGTTGGCAGCCAGGCAGCAGACCAGCGCGCATGTACAGAGCATCCCGCTGACAGCCGGAGCACTGGAAGTTCATTGGGAGGAGTTCATTGAGCGGTTCCGTCAGGCCAATAAGATGACCGTAGTGAGCAATCTGGCACTGGCCGTATTGAAATTGCTGGGAGCGACCGAGATTGGCATTGTGAGCCGCAACATTGTGCAGCACCGGTTCATGGAAGAGGAGAAAATGGCGATTTCCGAGTTTTTCAAGCAGAAATTCAACAATCCGACCCTGGTACTGACCCTTCAGCTGGACGAGAGCCAGCAGGTGCAGGACCTGGGACCGGCACCACTTTCCAGCAGGGAGCAGTTCCAGCATATGTCGGAAAAATATCCGCTGGTAAAAGAGTTAAAAGACAGACTAAATATGGAGCTCGATTTTTAATTGAGATTCACTTATTATATCTTAACGATCATTAGACATTTTTAAACCGTTTAGCATTCCTTCTTTGCGTTTTTGCGCAAAAACATGTAGGTTTGAGCAAAATTTTTAATAAACACTATGGCAGAAGTTATCAGAATGCCCCTCCTGAGTGATACGATGACGGAAGGGGTGATTGCGGAATGGCATAAAAAGGTGGGCGATCAAGTAAAGGCAGACGATGTTATTGCTGAAGTGGAGACGGACAAGGCGACGATGGAAGTAATAGGCTACGTAGAGGGCACGTTACTGTACATTGGTGTGGAAAAAGGCAAAGCAGCCAAAGTGAATGGTATTATCGCCATTGTAGGTAAACCAGGCGAAGATTATAAACCATTGCTGGAAGGAAATTCCGGCGCTACCGCTGCGGCACCTGCCCAGCAAGCCGCTGCACCGGCACCACAAGCTGCACCGGCCGCCGCTGCCCCTGCTGCTGATGATGCTGCATTAAAAGAAGCACTGAAAAATGCAACTGTTATCCGTATGCCGCTGCTGAGCGATACGATGACAGAAGGAAAAATAGTTGCCTGGAATAAAAAAGTAGGCGACGTCGTAAAAAGCGACGATGTACTGGCAGAAGTAGAAACCGACAAAGCCACCATGGAAGTGATAGGTTATGCGGACGGAACACTGCTGTATGTTGGCGTTAAAGAAGGAGAAGCTGCCAAAGTAAATGGCATCATCGCTATCGTCGGTAAACCGGGCACTAATGTGGACGTGATCCTCGCCGGCGAAAACGCTGCTCCTGCCCAGGCCGCTCCTGCTGAAGCTGCTGCTCCCGCTGCCACCAGCGCGGCGGCTGCCACCGCACCTGCTGCCGCCACTTCCTCCGATGGTCGTGTAAAAGCCTCCCCGCTGGCCCGGAAACTGGCTGCCGAAAAAGGTATCGATATCAACCAGGTTGCTGGTTCCGGTGATAATGGCCGTATCGTGAAGAAAGATGTGGACAACTTCGTTCCATCTGCTGCTCCTGCCGCCAAAACCAGCGCTGCTGCACCAGCTGCGCCAGCCTTCGTACCTGCCGGCCAGGAAGGTTACACCGATACGCCGCTCTCTCAGATGCGTAAGGTGATCGCCAAACGCCTGAGCGAAAGCAAATTTACCGCTCCTCACTTCTATCTGAAGATAGACGTGAACATGGATAAAGCCATGGACGCCCGTAAAGCCATCAACGAGATGTCTCCGGTGAAAATCTCCTTCAATGACATGGTGATCAAGGCCTGCGCCCTGGCACTGCGTCAGCATCCGGATGTGAACAGCAGCTGGATGGGCGACTTTATCCGTCATAACCAACATGTACACATCGGTTCCGCTGTAGCGATCGAAGACGGCCTGATTGTACCGGTAATCCGTTTTGCAGACCAGAAATCACTGAGCCAGATCGCTGGTGAAGCCAAAGGCCTGTACGACAAAGCCAAAAACAAAAAACTGCAACCGCAGGACTTCACCGGTAACACCTTCACCGTGTCCAACCTCGGTATGCTGGGCATCGACGAATTCACCGCTATCATCAACCCGCCGGATTCCGCTATCCTCGCTGTAGGTGGCATTAAAGAAACCGCCATCGTTGAAAAAGGCCAGGTGAAAATCGCCAATATCATGAAACTGACCCTCAGCTGCGACCACAGAAGCGTGGACGGAGCCGTAGGCGCCCGTTTCCTGGCTACCCTGAAGACTTACCTGGAAAATCCGGTAACCATGCTGGTGTAGTACCCAACGCGAATTTGTTTATTATGAATAATGGAGCCCGAAGTTATCGCTTCGGGCTTTTTTTATGTCCCAGGGCTAAAGCCCTGGGCTACGATGAGTTCTTCAGGCTTATTAGGAGGCCGTTTTTCTTTAGTTATCGGGTAGCGCCAGAGGAGAATACAGCCGGGCAGATAAGGGCGCTCTTATCATTGGAAAGATAAAAGTCTGTCAACTCATTGGTATAATAGCTTCCTTCAACAGAAGCAGCCCACCACAGAAAGGACGCTCCCATCTCCCAAAATATAAAAACATACAATAGCCCGTGAACTTATTGCAGAACAGGTTTCCCCAACAGAAGCTGCCCGCCACAGAAAGGGCCCTCCCATCTCCCGAAATATAAAAACATACAATAGCCCGTGAACTTATTGCAGAACAGGTTTCCCCGACAGAAGCAGCCCACCACAGAAAGGGCGCTCCCATCTCCCGAAATATAAAAACATACAATAGCCGTGAACTCTTTGCAGAACAGGTCTCCCCAACAGAAGCAGCCCGCCACAGAAAGGACCCTCCCATCTCCAGAAATATAAAAACATAGATAACCCGTGAATTCATTGCAGAACAGGTTTCCCAAAACGAAGCAGCCCGCCACAGAAAGGGCGCTCCCATCTCCAGAAACACCACTATTCTTCCTGAAAATGCCACCCCGGTGTCATCTCCGGATATTTTGTTTCATTAACTTTTGAAAGTTCAAAAACTTGGTGTATTTTTGGGTTCAACAAATCGACCTACATGAACTTAGTGGATGCAAAAGCGCAGTTTATTCAAACCTGGGGATCTCTGGGAGCACAATGGGGCATCAACCGCACCATGGCCCAGATCCATGCGTTATTGCTGGTGATGCCTGACCCGTTGAGCGCTGATGATATTATGGCGGAACTGAATATTTCCCGTGGTAATACCAATATGAATGTGCGGGAGCTGATCAATTGGGGGCTGGTAGAGCGTGTACTGATTCCGGGTGAACGAAAAGAGTTTTTCGTAGCAGAAAAAGATATCTGGAAAGTAGCCACTTATATTGCGCGGGAGCGGAAAAAGAGAGAGCTGGACCCCATTATGAAGGTACTGCTGCAACTGCAACAGGCAGAAGGAGATCCCAAAGACAGAGAGCTGAAAGCCTTCAAAGATTCCATCTCCAATATCAACAAGTTTGCCCAGCAAACAGACAGAACTATCAGCGCCTTCATTAAATCGGAAGAGAGCTGGTTTTACAGCAGCCTGCTTAAGCTTATCAAGTAGGCTTATTTTTTTGTTATTATATTTCAATATTTACTGAAAGTTCTGAATAATAAAAATAAAAAAATGAAAGACAAGCGCATCATCATAGCCGGCGGCAGTGGGTTTATCGGGCATGGCCTTGTGGAATATTTTGGAAACGACAACGACATCGTGATCCTGAGCCGCAGGCCGAAACCGGCCGGCGGACGGGTGCAATACCTAACCTGGGACGGCCGTACACGCGGCGACTGGGCTACCGCCCTGGAAGGTGCCGACCTGCTGATCAACCTGACCGGCAAGAGTGTGAACTGCCGTTACAATGAACAAAACCGGGAGGCCATATTTAGCAGTCGCACGGACGCCACGCGTATTCTCGGCGCCGTGATACAAACGCTGGAAAAGCCGCCCCGGTTGTGGGTTAACGCGGCCAGCGCCACCATCTATCGTCACGCAGAAGACCGCCCGATGGACGAATTCAGCGGCGAAATAGCCGATGACTTTTCCGTTCAGGTGTGCAAACGCTGGGAAGCCGCTTTTAATGAGATAACGTTGCCGCATACACGTAAAGCAATTCTACGTATAGGCGTCACCTTGGGATGGCAGCCCGGTGGTGTCATGCAGCCTTACCTGAACCTGGTGAAATTCGGGCTGGGCGGGCATCAGGGCAACGGCCGGCAGATGTTTACCTGGGTACACATCAACGATGTATGCCGCATGATAGACTGGCTGTATGAAAATGACAAGACTAACGGCGTATATAACTGTACCTCCCCTAACCCTATACCTAACCGCACTTTTATGCGGCTGCTCCGAAAAAAAGCCGGTCATTTGTTCGGCCTGCCGGCACCAGCGCCATTATTGCGCATCGGGGCAGCCCTTATTGGCACAGAAACGGAACTATTGCTCAAAAGCAGGTGGGTATTGCCCACCCGCGCCCGGCAGGAGGGCTTTGTTTTTCAGTATCCGGCCCTCGATGCCGCCTTCTCCGATATTCTGGCCCATATGCCCCGAAGCGCTTATCACTTGTTTTGAAATTCGTACCTTAGGCATATGGAAACCACCAACGATAAGAAACTGACAGTCGTATTGGGCGCATCGCCTAATCCGGAAAGATACAGCTACCTGGCGGTTAACCGGCTGACCGCCCACGGGCATCCGGTAGTCGCTATCGGTAAAAGAGCCGCCACTATCGGAGAGGTGCCGGTGATCACCGAACATCCACCGCTGGAACATGTAGACACCGTGACATTGTATATGAACCCGATATTACAAAAGGAGTATTACGACTATATATTACAGCTGCAGCCCCGGCGCATTATTTTTAATCCTGGTGCTGAAAACGAGGAGCTGGAAGCGTTAGCGCGGCAAAACAACATCCTGCCGCAGGAAGCCTGTACCCTGGTGTTGTTGAGCACCGGACAGTATTAATCCGTTAGCGTACCTCTCCTGAAAAAATTTTATGAGAAGCTGTTGGCAAATAACTAGCAGCTTTTCGTATATTCGATAAATATAGATTAGCCGTTTAACCCCCCAATGGACTGATTCCATCTTGTTGACCCAAATAGCTTGGCATTACTTCATTTGGCTGGCATTATCCCATCTGACACAGTTGCATATTCACCCTTTAATATATATTTTATGCAATGGAGAAGATTTAATGGAGAGGTTATCCACCTTCCGATCAAGGAAGAAGTGCGTCAGGCCATTATCCGGGAAACCGCCCGGGGCTATCGCCTGAAAGTATGTATAGGCACCGATTCCCAGGTAAAAGGACTGGATACGGAATTTGCTACAGTGATCGTATTCCTCCGGGAAGGTCATGGCGGATTTATGTTTATCCACAATGAAAAAACCAAGGACTGCTATTCCATCAAAGAGCGTATGCTGGTGGAAGTGGCCAAAAGTATTGAGATCGCGTATGAATTGTGCGACCTGTTTACTGAATATGACGTAGACATGGAAGTACATGCTGACATCAATACGAATCCCCAGTTCAAAAGTAATCTGGCACTGCGGGAAGCCATGGGCTACATCCTTGGTATGGGCTTCGCCTTTAAAGCTAAGCCGGAGGCCTTCGCCAGCAGCAGCTGCGCCAATAAGATCGTAAATTAAGCAAGGCCCCAACCCTGTAAGTAGTTTGTACCTTCCTCAAATTTTGACGTGTGCTGCACGTCGGGTGATTTTCTCCCCCTAATCCAACCGTTTTTACCTCCTGTTTACCATCCATCCACCCCATAAAAAAGCCTAACGTTATTGGATAAACGTCAGGCCCGGAATGTTTTGTTATGTAGTGGCTCAGGCGATAGCCCTGAACTGTGCGTTTAATTCTTCGATGTAGCCGAGGATTGCGTCGCGACCGGATTTTTTCACGGTAGAAGTGACGAAGTGGGCCGGCAGAAACTCCCAGGTTTCCCGCATTTTATTCAGGAATGCCTTCACGTTGCGGCTCACTTCCGCCTGCGTGCTTTTATCAGCTTTTGTGAACACGAGGCTGAAGGGCACATTCCATTCACCCAGCTGGTTCACAAAATCGATATCAATTTTCTGTGGGCTATGACGGCTGTCGATCAATATGAAGATGGTGACCAGATTGGTCCTTTTGCGCAGGTAATCTTCAATCATTCTCTCCCACTGTTTGCGCTGCGACATACTTCTTTTGGCGAAACCGTATCCGGGGAGGTCCACCAGGTACCATTCCTTGTTGACCAGAAAATGGTTGATCATCACCGTTTTTCCGGGCGTACCGGATGTTTTGGCCAGTTTTTCATTATTGGCCAGTATATTGATCAGGGAAGACTTACCCACATTAGACCGGCCGATAAAAGCATATTCCGGCATGTTCGGTGTGGGGCATTTCTCCCAGTCGGGGCTGCTGATCAGATATTCTGCAGATTTAATAACCATGATATTATGTTGTTCCATTAAAAATCCCGCATCTTCCTGTTTGCATTCCTTCAGATGACGTAACTTTGCGGCCATGTCAGCGAATACAAACGTCCAGAAGATCGTACCCTTTGAAGGGTCAAAATTAAGCAAGAAGGAGCAGATAGCATCCATGTTTGATGATATTGCCTATCGGTATGATTTCCTTAACCATTTTATGTCGCTGGGAATTGATGTGATCTGGCGCCGGAAAGCCCTGAAATACCTGAAAAGCCTGCAACCTAAAAAAATGCTGGACGTGGCCACCGGAACCGGTGATTTTGCCGTGATGGCCGAAAAAAAGCTGCATCCCGAAAGTATCACCGGCATTGATATCTCCGAAGGCATGCTGTCTCACGGACGGGAAAAGATCAAAAAACTGGGGCTGGAGCATAAAATCACCCTGCAGTTGGGCGATAGTGAGACAATAAGTTTTGCGGATGAGACGTTTGATGCCATAACAGTGGCCTTCGGCGTCCGTAATTTCGAAAACCTCGAAAAAGGGTTGGCAGAAATGCGGCGGGTGCTGAAACCAGGTGGAAAACTGGTGATTCTTGAATTCTCGAACCCGACAGTTTTTCCCATTAAACAATTATATAATTCGTATTTTCGTCTGATCGTACCCCTGATCGGGAAATTTGTGGCCAAAAGCAAAGCGGCCTACAGTTATCTGCCAGAATCTGTGAAAGCGTTCCCGCAGGGCGAAGAAATGCGAACCATATTACTTAACACAGGATTCCCGGCCGTTACATGCAAAACGCTCACTTTCGGCATATGTTCTATCTACTGCGCTACGCGCTGATATCCCTGTTGCTCCTGTTTGTGCTACCGGCAACAGCACAAACCAACCTGAATATGATAGATCATGATGCAAAACCCTATTATTTTGGCATTACACTGGCCGCCAACCAGTCTTTTTTCAAGCTGAAGCACTCTACCGCCTTTCTGGCCGATGATTCGACCATGATTGCGGAGCCGTTGAAAACAATGGGGTTCAACCTGGGACTGCTCGCTAATGCCCGCCTGTCGGAGCATTTCGACCTTCGTTTTAATCCTCAGCTACTTTTTGCCTCCAAAAACCTGTATTATCGTGATACCTATCCCAAACCGGAGAGTACCGATAAAAAGATAGAATCCATCCTGCTAAGCTTTCCTTTACAGCTGAAGTTCAAATCGGACCGTATCGGCAACATGCGGGTATACGTTATCGGCGGCCTGAAATACGATTACGACCTGGCCTCCAACGCACGCGCCCGCCGGGCAGAAAACCTGATCAAAATACAGAAAAGCGATTATGGTTATGAGGCAGGCGCCGGCTTCGAATTTTACTTTGAAAGCTTCATTTTCTCCCCCGAATTCAAGATCAGCAATGGTTTTGGCAATGTGCTGGTTAAAGACCCGAACCTGCGTTATGCCAATGTCATCGACAAACTACAGTCACGGATGATTGTATTTTCCATCCACCTGGAAGGATAAGCATTTTTCCTTTGCATAACCCCGGTGTGAACTATCTTTGTAACCATGCAACAATATCTTATCAGGAATATCGCTGTGGTCAATGAAGGCACGACCACCGTACAGGACGTATGGATTAAAGACAGCCGCATCGCCAAAATGGGCCCAAACCTCACCGTGAACGGCCATTACGAAGAAATCAACGGTGAAGGTAAATACCTCCTGCCCGGTGTAATCGATGACCAGGTGCACTTCCGGGAACCAGGCCTCACCGAAAAAGCCACCATCTACACCGAAGCCCGTGCTGCCGTGGCCGGCGGTACCACCAGCTTCATGGAAATGCCCAATACCAAACCCGCCGCTCTTACACAGGAACTGCTGGAAGACAAATATGATATTGCCAGTCAGCATTCCCTCGCCAACTACTCCTTCTTTATGGGCGTATCTAACGATAACACCGAAGAAGTACTGAAAACCAACGCCAAAAAAGACCGCGTATGCGGGGTGAAAATATTCATGGGATCATCCACCGGCAACATGCTGGTAGATAATTTCCTGACACTGGAAAAAATATTCTCCGAAACAGAACTGCTGATCGCGACCCACTGCGAAGATGAAAAAATCATCCGTGCCAACATGGAAGCGTTCAAACAGGAGAAAGGCGATCACCTGACCGCCGCTGACCATCCGCTGATCCGCAGTGTGGAAGCCTGTTTCGAATCATCCTGGACAGCCGTGCAGTTTGCCAAAAAACACGATGCACGCCTGCATATCCTCCATATCTCCACCGCCAAGGAGCTGCAACTGTTCACCAACATGATGCCGCTGGCACAGAAACGCATCACGGCCGAAGTGTGTGTACATCACCTTCACTTCACATCCGACGACTATAAACTGTACAGCAATCTGATCAAATGCAACCCTGCTATCAAAGCACCGGAAAATAAAGCCGCGCTGTGGCAGGGCCTCCTCGACGACCGGCTGGACATCATCGCCACTGACCACGCCCCGCACACCTGGGCAGAAAAACAACAGGCTTATCAGCAGGCCCCGTCAGGCGTACCACTGGTGCAACACAGCCTGCTGCTGATGCTGGAATACGTGAAAAAAGGCGCCCTCAGCATTGAAAAAGTAGCCGAGAAAATGAGCCATGCTCCCGCCATCTGCTTCCGTATCAAAGAAAGAGGCTTCCTCAAAGAAGGATACTATGCCGACTGTGTGATCGTGGACATGCACGACAAAACACCTGTAGCCAAAGAAAACATCTACTATAAATGCGGCTGGAGCCCGTTTGAAGGCCATACCTTCCCGGCTGCCATCACCCATACGTTTGTAAGCGGTCACCTCGCTTATGCAAACGGCCAGTTCAATGAATCTACCAAAGGACACCGCCTCCATTTCGAGATGTAGTTATTTTGATATTTAGATATTTATGCTGCGTATGCCTGGCTTATCTTTTGTGGCCAGGCTACCTGGAATAAATATCTAAATGTCTAAATATCAAAATATATAAATTGGCGTATGGAAAATCCTGATGATCGCATCTTCCCTATATATTAATCAAAATAATATTGCATGCAGCTGGACAAAACATCCTATTACGACCTTTCCATTTTCAACCGTGACGAAGAATTTTCTTTGTTCCACCGGTTGGACTTCACCACCACTGCAGGCGGAAGAGATCATCTGCGCCAGCTTTTCAGCTCTCCTTTACAGGATATCCAGGCAATCGAGCAACGGCAGAAAGCCCTGCAATATATTCTCGAACTGGAAGACAGCTGGCCTTCCATCATATCCAATGGCACCATCGTAGTAGTGGAAAATTACATGGAAGCCCAGATAGAACCCATTTCCAGCACGGAGGGCCTTCCACTGCGATTACAGGCGATCATCAATAAAACACTGTATGCGCCTGACTTTGGCTTCATTAAATTTTCGTTTACCCAGCTCGTCAATCTGCTTCGCGGTTTCCGCACTTTTGTAGACGTATTCAACTCCGACAACACCCCTAAAGTGCTGAAAATATTGCTGGACAGGGCACAGCACCTGTTGCACAAACCAGAATTCAATGAGATCCTTGAACTGGACGCCACAGGGAAAATGAATTTTGTGGAAATCCTCCGGTATGATAACTATATCCGGAGAAGGCACAGAAAAGTGGTGGAAGAACTGGTGACCCTCTATCAGCAGCTGGACGCTTATTATGCCATGGCCAAAGCCATGAAACATTACAAGCTGCAGTTCCCTACGTTCACTAACAGCGCCCGGCCGGCCGTGAGAGCCAAACAACTATATCATATCATTTTACAGGAGCCGGTAGCCTATGATGTAACGCTGGACGAAAACAACCACTTTATGTTCCTCACCGGCGCCAACATGGCCGGTAAAACCACCTTCATCAGAGCCGTAGGTATCTCCGTTTTCATGGCACATATAGGCATGGGCGTGCCTGCACAACAAATGGAACTCAGTTTCTTCCATGGCATTGTCAGCAATATTCAGGTACAGGACAATATCTTCAAAGGAGAAAGTTATTTCTATAGTGAAGTACAACGCATCAAAAACACCATCATTCAGATCAACAATGGCAAAAACTGGTTGGTGCTGATCGATGAAATGTTCAAAGGCACCAACGTAGAAGACGCCAAAAACTGTTCCCTGGCGGTTATCCGGGGATTATTGCGTAGCTCCAACTGTCTTTTTATCCTTTCCACACATCTGTATGAAGTAGTAGAAGAACTGCGGGGAGAGTCCAAAATATTGTTTAAATATTTTGAATCTGAAGTGATTGAGGACGACCTTCATTTTACCTATCTGCTGAAGGATGGTATCGCCAAGGAGAAAATCGGTTATCTGATTCTCAGGCGGGAAAAGGTTTTGGACCTGCTGGAACAAATCCATTGAGCACGTTCATTGAGCACGTTCATGGGCACGCAAAGGCGCAAAGCAGCAAAGGCGCAAAGAAATTTTTGATATATAATGGCGACGTGTATTGCCAGGACTGAAGTCCCGGGCTACACTGAAGTCCCGGGTCACGCATATACCTTTGGTGTGATAGAGCGTGCGATTTTCATCGGCATTTCTATCATCATATTTTTCCAGGGCGTATAAGGCAGTATTTTCCAGAACTGTTTGCTCATCCACTGCTTAAATCTGGTATTGGGCACAAACCAGTCGGCGCCCGTAGCCAGGTCCTGGCAGCGCTTTACAAATGGCCGCATGGTTGTTTCGTAATGGTAAAAAGCCTTTTGATAGTCGCCATTTGCTTCATAAAGTTCCCCTGCAAGAATATAGGCGCCGATAAACGCCATACTGGTGCCCATTCCCGCCATTGGCGATGCGCAATGCGCCGCGTCGCCCACGAGTGCCACGCGTCCGTTGGACCAACTGTCCATTTTAATCTGACTGATAGCATCAAAATAAAAATCGGGCGCTGTATCCATCATTTCCAGCAACTGGGGCACCTGCCATGATTCGCCGGCAAATTTTTTACGGATGATCGCTTTTTGTTGTTCCACATCGCGGTGGTCGTAATGCAACGGTTCCGATGAAAAGTAAAAAGAAGCCCGGGCCTCTTTGCCTTCACAGGCACCGAAAACGCCTACACGTTTTCCGAGCGATCCATAATACAGGCCGTCCATGCCCACATTCATGAAATTGGGCGTGGTGAAGATGGCGAGGTATAATCCCAGATGGGAAACGTATTTGTTTTCTTCCCCAAACGCGATAGCGCGCACTTTAGAATGTACACCATCTGCCCCGATAACAAGGTCATAGCGGGCAGACCGGCTATGGCGGAAGGTAACATCCACGCCGGTTTCATCCTGTGACAAGGCGGTAATGGAGTCATTAAAAATATAATTGACCTGCGCACGGGTTGCTTCATATATCACCTTCACCAGATCGCCGCGCATAATTTCCAGTTCACCGCTGGTGAAGCCATCGGGGAAACGGGCGATGGTACGGTTGTTTTCATCTACCATCCGGATTTTTCCTGATCTTGTTTCATAGCGACGAATTTCTTCCATCAGTCCCATTTGTTCAATAATAGGTAACACTGCCCCGCGGAAGTCCACCGCATAGCCACCCGGCCGGATGGCCGGCGCCTGTTCCACGATCGTTACGTCGAAGCCAAATTTATGCAGCCAGAAGGCCAGTGCCGGGCCTGCCACGCTGGCCCCGGATATCAGTACGGTCTTTGTTTTCATGTTGTAAAAGTATCCTTGTCAGCAGCGCCGGACAACGGTCTTCAGGCTAAACCATCTCTGACTACCGGTAAACAGCAGGAATGGGCCGGTAGAAGTCTTTTTGTTATATTAGTAGCTGTTAACCCAACACCATATGATTGTTAAAACCTTCGGCAGCGCCATTTACGGCGTAGATGCCATTACCATCACCATAGAAGTGAATGTATCTCCGCAGGGGAATCGTTTTTACATGGTCGGGCTGCCGGACAGCGCTGTTAAAGAGAGTGAGCGCCGGATCGAGTCTGCCATCAGTCATCTCGGATTCCGGATGCCGCGTACCAGGACGGTCGTGAATATGGCGCCTGCCGCCATCCGCAAGGCCGGTGCAGCGTACGACCTGCCTATTGCCATCGGCATATTAGGCGCTTCCGGTAAGATACCTGCCGATACCTTTGACCGTTATCTGCTGATGGGGGAGTTATCGCTCGATGGCAGCGTGCTGCCTATCCGCGGCGCTTTGTCCATGGCCATACAGGCGCAGCAGGAAGGCTTCAGGGGATTTATACTGCCTGCCGTCAACGCACGTGAAGCCGCTATGGTAGCGCAACTGGAAGTATATGGCGTATCTCACCTGTCGGAAGTGATGCAGTTTTTCAGTCAGCCGGAGTATCTCACGCCGCTGCCATCGGCATCTCCGGAGCGCACGCAGGTATCGTTTGATGTTGATTTCTGTGATGTAAAAGGACAACATAACATTAAGCGGGCTTTGGAGATAGCCGCTGCCGGCGGGCATAATGCCATTCTGATAGGGCCACCGGGCGCCGGCAAAACGATGCTGGCCCAGCGACTGCCGACCATCCTGCCGCCGCTGACGTTGCAGGAAGCGCTGGAGACCACCAAAATACATTCCGTGGCAGGCAAGCTGCCGCAACATGCCTCGCTGGTACTGAAGCGGCCTTTCCGTTCGCCTCACCACACCATTAGTGATACCGCGCTGGTAGGCGGTGGTAGCCAGCCCCAGCCCGGAGAGATCTCGCTGGCGCACCATGGCGTGTTGTTTCTGGATGAGCTGCCGGAATTCAAACGGCAGGTGCTGGAAGTGATGCGGCAGCCACTGGAAGAGCGGCGGGTAACGATTTCGCGGGCGCGCTCCGCGATCGATTTCCCCGCCGGGTTTATGCTACTGGCCTCTATGAATCCCTGTCCGTGTGGCTATTTCAATCACCCTGAAAAAGCATGTACCTGTTCTCCCGGTATGGTGCAGAAATATCTCAACCGGGTATCCGGGCCTTTGCTGGACCGTATTGATCTTCATGTAGAAGTAACGCCGGTCTCTTTCAGCGATCTGACGGCCAACCGGGAAGAAGAGAAAAGCACGTATATCCGTGACCGTGTGATGGCCGCACGGGAGGTACAGGCAGCGCGGTATGCAGCATTACCGGGCATTTATTGCAATGCGCAGATCAACAGCCAGCAGCTGGGGAAATATTGCACCATCGATGAAAACTGCAACCAGTTGCTGAAAAATGCTATTCAGCAACTAAAGCTCTCTGCCCGGGCGTATGACCGGATACTGAAGGTAAGTCGCACCATTGCTGATCTGGCGCGAAGCCAGCGCATAGAGGTAGCGCATATGGCGGAGGCCATCCAGTACAGAAGCCTTGACAGGGAAGGATGGATGTAAAAAAAATTACGAATTACGAATTACGAATTACGAATTACGAATTACGAATTACGAATTACACTACTTCTTCTTTCTGGTATTCGTCGCTCAGTTTCTTCTGGATTTCCGGCGGAACGGGCGCGTATTCCGCAAACTCAGAGTGGACCTTAGCTTTGCCCTGTGTCACATTGCGCAGCGCGGCGAACAGTTTGTCCAATTCCGCCTGTGGCGTCCGGGCTTTGATCACCTGATATCCATTTAGTGTATCCATCCCCGTTATAATACTGCGGCGACTTTGTAATTCGCTCATAATATCCCCCATCATGGTATCGGGGGCGGTAGCCTCCACGTCGAATACCGGTTCCAGCAGCTGTGGGGCAGCCTGGTGGAAAGCATCGCGGAAAGCCATCATACCGGCTATTTTGAAGGAGATATCGTTACTGTCGACCGGGTGCATTTTACCATCGTATACGCTTACCCGTATGTCGCGAACATAGGAGCCGGTGAGCGGCCCTTCCTGCATTTTTTCCATTACGCCCTTCAGGATGGATGGCAGGAAGCGGTTGTCTATAGCGCCGCCTACAATGCAGTTATTGAAGACGAGTTTTCCGCCCCATTGCAGCGGCACCTCTTCCGTTTCCCTTACCGGATATTCTTTCAGGGGTGGCATGCCTTCGTACCAGGGTTCAATTTTCATGTATACCTCGCCAAACTGGCCGGCGCCACCGGATTGTTTTTTATGCCGGTAGGAAGCCAGGGCGGGTTTACGGATGGTTTCGCGGTAAGGTATCTTAGCCGGCAGGTAGGCCACCTGCATTTTGTAGATGTTTTCCAGGCGCCATTTGGTGACCAGCAGGTGCAGGTCGCCCTGGCCGTGGAGGATCACCTGTTTCAGCTCCCGGTTGAATTCCACCAGCAGGGTTGGATCTTCCATATGCAGTTCCGCCAGCACTTCGCTGAGTTTTTCATCATCGCCTTTATTCTGGGCTTCGATGGCTACGCGGACTTTAGGAGTGGGGAATTGTATAGGGTCTATCTGGATGGATTTGTTTTTATCGGAGAGGGTGTGGTTGGTGAAGGTATTTTTCAGTTTGATGGTACAGCCGATATCGCCGGCTTTAAGGGATTCTACGTTGTTGCGGTTTTTACCGTCGGCGATGAAGATCTGGCTGATGCGTTCGGATGTATTGGCTTCCTCGTTGAACAGCTCCATGCCTGGTTTTATTTCGCCGGACATCACTTTAAAGAAAGAGAGGCGTCCGACGTGTGGCTCCTGCAGTGTTTTGAAGATGAAGAGACAGGGGGGCCCGGCGGGATCGCAGGGCACTTCCCTGCCGTCGCTCGTCATTTCTGCGGGCATTTCAGCAGCTGCGGGGGCCACATTATCGATGAAGCCCATGAGACGGCCGCTGCCCATATCATTTTTAGCCGACAGGCAGAAAACGGGGAATATCTGGTGTTTGAGCATCCCTATTTTGATGCCTTGCCGGAGTTCATCTTCGTCGAGGCTGCCTTTTTCGAAGTATTGTTCCATGAGGGTATCATCATTTTCTGCCGCTTTCTCCACCAGGGCGTTGTGCAGCGCTTCCGCTCTTTCCTTTTCATTGTCGGGGATGGGGAGTTTTTCGGGTTTACCGCCTGTTTCCGGGAAGCGGTAGAGGGTCATTTTAAGCAGGTCGATGATGGCATTGAAACCGGGGCCCTGATTAACGGGGTACTGCATGACCGTGACAGCGTTGCCCAGGATGCGGGTGGCGTCTTCCACGGTTTTGTTGAAATTGGCCTGTTCCGTATCCAGTTGGTTTACAGCCAGAATGGTGGGTTTACGGTATTTATCGACGTAATCCCAGATCAGTTCAGTGCCTACTTCCACGCTGTATTGGGCATTGAGCAATAATACCGCGGTATCGCATACACGAATAGAGGCGATTACTTCGCCGATAAAGTCTTCCAGGCCGGGCGTGTCTATGATATTGATTTTGTAGTCTTTCCATTCGGAGTGCAATGTGGTGGCATAGACAGAGTTACCGCGTTCGTGTTCTATTTCATGGTAATCCGAGATGGTGTTGTTTTCTTCTACTGTCCCGCGCTTGCTGATGATACCGGCTTCAAACAGCATTGTTTCGGAGAGGGTGGTTTTTCCGCTTTTGGGAGCGCCTAACAGTACGATGTTTTTGATATGTTTTTCATCATACGTTTTCATATGTGGAGATTTAATCAGGTAATCGATTATCACCGTTGCCAAACAAAGAGCTACTACTATTAAGTTACTGATTTTTGGCCAAAAAAATGACCTTTTGATTACCCATAATATGTTGCAACATGCAGTAACTTTGTGCACCTGTAAAGAACATATTATGAAACTGTTGCTACATTATCTGAAGAAATATAAATGGCTAGTAGTATTGGCTATGGCGCTGGCGAGCATTAACCAGCTTTTCTCCTTATTAGACCCGTTGATTTTCGGGTGGATCATTGACCGGTTTGCCTCCCATCCGCACACCACCCTGAAGGGAGGTGATATTTTGCGGCCGGAAGGGCAATATTTGTCCGGCGTATTGTTGTTGATTGGCGCCGCCATTGGCGTGGCCATGGTATCGCGTATCGCGAAGGCCTTCCAGGATTATTTTGTGAACGTCATCGTACAGAAATTCGGCGCACAGGTATATACCGATGGTCTGAAACACTCTCTGCGACTACCTTATCAGCAATTTGAGGATCAGCGTAGCGGTGAAACGCTGGCTATTCTGCAAAAAGTACGGACCGACTGCGAGAAGTTCATCACCGCTTTTGTGAACGTATTGTTTGTATCGCTGATCGGTGTGGTGTTCGTGATGGTGTACGCCACTATGGTACACTGGACCTTACCGTTTGTATATCTCATTGGCTGTGTGCTGCTGGCCGTGCTGATGAGTGTGCTGAGCCGTAAGATCAAGGTTATTCAGAAGACGATCGTAAAAGAAACCACGGCCCTGGCTGGTTCTACCACCGAATCGTTGCGTAACATAGAACTGGTGAAGAGCCTGGGGCTTACCCATCAGGAGATCCGCCGGCTGAACAGCACCACCATCAAGATATTGATGCTGGAGCTGAAGAAAGTACGCAGCATCCGCAGTATCAGTTTTGTGCAAGGCACGTTTGTGAACCTGATGCGGCAAAGCATCCTGTTTTTGCTGTTGTTTTACATCTATCGCGATTATGTGTCCATCGGGCAACTGATGACGCTTCAGCTGTATTCCTTCTTCATTTTCGGCCCGCTGCAGGAGCTGGGCAACATTATCCTTAACTACAGAGAAGCGCAGGTATCGCTGTTGAATTTCCAGGGAATCCTGAATACGCCGGTAGAAGAGACGCCAGCGCATCCGGTGAAGATCAATCACATTGACGATCTTACTTTCCGGCAGGTGACGTTCAAGCATCTGACAGCCGCCACCAAGGCGCTGGACAAGGTGAATTTCTCTGCCCGGGTAGGAGAAACCATCGCCTTTGTAGGGCCGTCCGGTTCCGGCAAAACAACGCTGGTAAAGCTGTTGGTAGGACTGTACAAGCCAAATGAAGGACATATCCTTTACAATGGCGTAGATGCCAACGAAGCAGACATGGATGACCTGCGTCATCAGGTAGGGTTTGTAACGCAGGACACACAGCTGTTTGCCGGCACTATCCGGGAGAACCTGTTGTTCGTGAATCCAGGCGCCTCAGATGCAGAGATCATGGACGCCCTGAACAAGGCGGCATGTTATTCGTTGCTGGCGAGGGCAGACAAAGGTCTGGAGACAGTCATCGGAGAAGGAGGCATTAAAATCTCCGGAGGAGAAAAACAACGACTGTCAATAGCCCGGGCATTATTGCGTAAGCCACGTTTGCTGGTATTTGACGAGGCCACGTCTGCGCTGGACTCCATCACAGAAGAGGAGATCACCAAAACAGTGCGGCAGGTAACCGCCAGCAAGCAGCATATTACCGTGATGATCGCCCACCGGTTGAGCACCATTATGCATGCCGACCGTATTTATGTACTGGAAAAAGGGCATATTGTAGAAACGGGCAGGCACGAAGAACTGCTGGAAGAAAAGGGGCTGTATTACGCCATGTGGCGCCAGCAGATAGGCGAGCGCAAGCTGGAGACCGTCTAGTGAATTAAAAAACTTATTTTTGCACCGAATCAGTGTAAAAAAATATGGAACACAAACGCCCGAATTATTTCGTCAGCCTGTTAACGATGAAATGTCCCAAATGCCGGAGAGGAGATATGTTCAAAGACAAAAACCCTTTTCATCTGAAGTTCTCCAAAATTTTCAACATGTACGATAACTGTCCGGTATGTGGGCAGAAGTATGAGTTGGAGACAGGGTTCTGGTTTGGGACAGGTTACGTGAGTTATGCCCTTTCCGTGGCGTTTAGTGTGTTTAACCTGATTTGGTATGCGTTGTTTTTCGGTATTACCTGGAGAGATAACAGTATTTTCATCTGGCTGGGTGTGAACGGCGTGTTGCTGGTGCTGATACAGCCTTGGCTGATGCGTATTTCACGTGTTATCTACCTCTACTTTTTCGTGTATTATGACGATAGTACAGCGGGGTTAAAAGCTCCTGAGCAACAACAACATCATCATTAAAAAAATTCATTGAAAAAAAATATGGGGCTGTGAAAACAGCCCCTTTCTTTTTCAACCAAAATCTGAACCAATGGTGGTCAGAAAATCTTTACCAGCAAAAACCAATAATAAAATAACCAGAGGGAAAACTGCTTAGCCTCCAAGGCGGGACAACCAATCACACAGTCTTACAAAGCATGGCGAAGCTACAAAATCCCCCAACACAAAAACCATAATTTTATATAAATGGTAAATCTTCTGCGATGAACAGAAAAAAAACGTCGCTGAAAATGATCTGTAAACAGATTATTTGTAACTTCAGTAATAACGGTGATGATCTGATTTTCTGACGATCAAAATTGTTCGAGCAGCTGCCCCATTTCCTTTGGAAATTCCTATCAAGCCCGCTACCAGTCTTCATCTTATATACTTGTTGTTTATTCATCAATAAATCAGCAATTATATGTCTTTTAAAGCGACCCTGTCGTTGGAAGGATCGACCATGAATGTGCTGGAATGTCATTTTACCTTTTCACAGGCAACGGACGAAACCGGCAAACCTTCCCATCGTCCCCGAGGGGGCATTATCCGTATTGTTATCGAGTCAGACGGCAGCAGCTGGCTTTTTGACTGGATGATTTCCAATACCGGCGTTAAAAGCGGTACTGTTACTTTCTGGCGGCGTGATGTGATGTCGCGGATGAAAGAGTTACGGTTCACCGATGCTTATTGTGTCCGGTATGGCGAGCATTTTAATGCCAGTGGCGCCATCCCCATGCAGGTACAATTAAAATTATCGGCCCGGGAGCTGGCATTGAACCAAAGTGTGTATCAAAACCCGTGGCCGCATTCCTGATTCGTATATACGTTACTGTTAACCCGAAAAACTACTTGTTATGCCCTTAAATACATTAACCAACATCACCATCGATGGAAGAACTTTTCCACATTTCCGCGAGTTGCTGATACAGCAACGGATCGACGGACATCATACATTTGAAATACATATTGACCAGGGGTGGCTGGCCAGCTTATGGCCTGATGTTTCCGGTAACGGGCAGGACCTCCTGGGGAAAGACGTACAGGTGGAGATAGCGGCCGCTGCTGCCCGGCAGACAGGCACCCTGCATTTCAAGGGACTGGTCACTGCCATTCATACCGGCAAAAAAGGTGATGCCACGGCCGGATTTTGTGTATTGAAAGGCACAGACCCCGGTATAGTGCTGGACGGAGAACCACAGTTACGGGTATATGAAACACAGACCCTGTCGCATATTGCCCGTCACTGCCTGAAAGCAGCAGCAGCCCATATAGATGTACAGATAGCGCCGGGCGACACCGCCCACCACGCCTACCTGGTACAATACAGGGAAAGTAATTTTGCTTTTCTGCAACGACTGGCAGCCCGCTTTGGAGAATGGTATTTCTACAATGGCCAGCAGATGATATTCGGCGCCTATGCCCCTGCTAAAATTATCCTGTCGCATCCCCGGGAGCTGGTACATTTCGATATCCGGTTACAACTAACATCCGGCAACCGCCGCTTCACCGGTTATGATTATGAAACAGGGTCCGCTATTGACAGCATGCCCGCGCCCGCAGGCGTGGCGGGCGCGGGGCCCCTCACCGTACGGACAAGGGCCGCCAGCAAACTGCTTTATCAGGAAGAAGGCTATGACAAAACGTGCTCACAACAACTGGCCGGGATTGCCTTACAGGCACAGCTACACGAAAAACGCCAACTGGCAGCGTCCGTGGAACTTACCGGCAGGAGCGAACATCCGGGTATCCGTATTGGAGATATCATTGAAGCAGCAGCCTCCCTCTCTTCACCCGATCTGGAAGGTACTTTCACCGTCACCCGTATTGACCATCACTGTCAGGGAGACGGCGCTTATTTCAATCAGTTTAGCTGCACGCCTACAGATTGTTGCATCCCGTCCGGCCATAGCGGTATCGCTCCCTGTTGTGAAGCACAAAGTGCTATCGTCACCGACAACCACGACCCGGAAGGCATGGGCCGTATCCGGATCCGGTACCGCTGGCAACAACAGGGAAGTTCGCCCTGGATACGATTGATAGCCCCGCATGGCGGCGCCGGTAAGGGGTTTCATTTTATCCCCGAAAAAGGAGAAGAAGTATGGGTAGACTTTGAAGGCGGTAATCCGGAACTGCCTTTTGCCGTAGGCACCGCCTATAACGGTAAAGACAGTACGAAATTTAGCGACGCCGGAAACAATCTGAAGATCATTAAAACGCGTAGCGGTCATACCATACAACTGGACGATAGTAACGGAGCTGAGCAATTACAGATCCATGACCGCAACGGTAATATCATTCAGCTTGACACTCACCGGGGTAATATCACCATCGCTTCGCCGGGGCAATTGCATCTCAAAGCCAACCATATCAGCATCGAAGCGGCCGATCAGCTGGATATGCATGCCGGCGGCAATCTTACGCAGGGCGCCGGAGAAAACATCAGCATGTATGCCGGCAATCACACCACGGTATTGGCCACACATATTATTGAACAGGCGCACGACAGCTTTACCCGCACTTCGCGCAAACTGGAAGAACAGGCAGAAAGTATATTGCTCAACAGTATCCGGGAGGACCTGACACTGATGTCTGCCGCTACCATCGCTATTAACAGTGTAGAAAAAATAAAACTGTCGTGATATGATACCATCCAGTAACCCTGCCAGACATCTGGTGTGTGAAGGCGCCCTCTGCAGCTGCAACATGGCCGCAGCGCCGACAGCTATGAAGGTGGTATCGCATGACCGCTATTATGTCCATAGCAGCAGTGGCACAGATCGTCCGGTAGTTACCACCCACGAGAATGATCATCGTGCCCTGCATTTCAGCAGCTGTCTTGCCGGTGGACAACCGGCGCCTTGTATGCCACAACTGTTATGGCAGATACCTGTCAGTCAGCAGCGCATTGCATTGGCGAACGGCGCCTATCCTCTTCCAGATAACGCTACCGCCCAATGCCTCACGAAAGGCGGCCGGTTGAAGATCCTTACACATGGTCAACTTCCCTCCGGCGATCATGACGCTCCGGGGTTGTACAGCTGCGATCACCAACGCCCGGCCGACAAGTGCTCCCTGAATTTTCCACAGCAGTTGCCGCGCATCATGCGCATCAAAGGACCGGAGAAAGTTCGTCAGCTAAGCCCCACCTCCTGGGAAGTGACATTTGATCACCCGCCTTCCTCCGGAGATATTGACCTGTTGCATTGGTCACTTGAAAACGATCAGGGCATCGCGGAGGCCACCTCACATGGAGCCCATATTTTCCGCCATCGTTTTCTACACGACGGACATTATATCCTGCGCGTTTTCAGCGGAGAGGACTCGGACATCATGCTGACACAGGCGATACAGGTAACTCCCACCGGCATCATTTGTTCACAGCGTACAACGCGGCCCGGACAAAGCATCCGCTTCACGATAGCAGATGCAGAACCCACTGATATATTCCGGTGGGAATGGACCCATGACACAGGTCTTCATGGTACGTCCGAAGATACCGGTCCGGAAATTCAACTGACGTTTGCACAACCTGGCCATTACGTTGTTCGTGCAACCACAGGTGATCAGACATGGCAACAGCCTGTCACCATCAGTAATAATCAGATTCAAAACATTCAGGCAGACCGGAAACCTGTCAGCGGAGCAGTCATCACCTTCCACATCACCAGCACCTTCCCGGATTTAACAGAGAGGGAACAGCTCAAGCTGCACTGGAAACTGGAAGGTCCTGAAAGTACGCACTGTGCAGGAGAAACCACGTTCCGGCACCTGTTCATCCATTGTGGGCATTATACATTATATGCTTACCTCTACAACCTACAGCAGGAAGCCGTATTACGCTTCGAAGTAAAAAATGCGACTGTTATCTCAGCACAATGGACTACCCCTAACGGTTATGTCATTCGTCAGGCAGGGCATGATCAGGATGTTTGTCTGTACTTTGAGCATACCGGTCTCGAAAAAAGAAAAGTATTGCTGGAAATATATGCACGGCAAGCATTCTACAGCAAACTGGTACACTCGCAGACCATACAGATCACCACGGCCCCTGTGGTATCCCTTCCATTATCTGTCAGCAGCCTCCGACAGCAACTTCCATCAGGATGGGACAACCAACAGCTTCAGCTTTATTTTCAGATCAAGGCTACAGACAACATACCGATTGAACAACAAAGTTGCCCACAGCTGCTGCTACATCGCCGGCAATGTATTGTGAAAGCGTATTTCACCGATCTCCACGATCAACGGATATATTTCATCACCGACCATCACCAGCAGATGGCCCTGAAAATATACGCCGTCAACCTGGCCGGTCAACAATTACAGGTGACGCTCCTGCGGCGAAAAGGATCGCCACCGCTGCAACGTCCGCTCACCCTCTATCCGACGAAAGAACTGCTGCCATTACTGGAGAAAGATACCATCATCAACAAGCAGCAGATCGTGATCGATAAAACAGGAACGGCCCTGCTGCCTGTACCGCTGGAATCGTTGTCTGGTATCAGCCTGATCTATGCATTGATACAGCTTCCCGGATTTAATGCCGCTTATTCACAACAGTTATTCGTCTATCCAGGTCAACAACTACGGCTGTCACCTGCAGTAAAGGCACGGTCCACCGCCGTGATAGAACGCGTGTCCGTTTCACAAGATGAGTCCGCGTGTCAGTCATTGGTATGGGGCAGTAAAGTAAGTTGTGCGTTCCGAAAAAAGGTTATCAGCATTGCACGAAAGTTGCAGGCAGACCCCAACCATCTGATGACATGCATGGCGTTTGAAACAGGTGGATCTTTTCTGCCGCATTTGCTGAATGGTTATAAGCCGGGGACTACGCCGGCGGTGGAGAAATTAACGGAGGGGGTGCTGGCGGAGCATGCGGTAGGGTTAGTGCAGTTTACGCAGACGGCTGTTGATCATATAAATAATCGATGGAAATTAAAGACTACTAAAAAGAAACTTTCGCAGATGTCAGCAGAAGAACAGTTGGATTATGTGTATCACTATTTACGCGAGTTTAGGGGCAGGCTTAAATCACTGGAAGACTTCTATTTAACCATCTTAAAACCAGAATCGGTCGGAAAAACTGAAGACCACATTGTATTTAGTGAAGAGCAAGACATAACGAATAAAAGAAGTTGGTACAAAAAAAATAAAGGACTTGATATTGATAAAGACGGTATTGTTTATAAAAAAGAGGTGCAATTAATAATTTTCAAAAAGTATACAGAGGGACTAAGCTATAGAAACGGCTGTAGTCTTAGTTGTCCAATGCACATGGATGCCGCAACGCCCAAAAATGAGTGGCACCATCCCTTATCCGACATGCAGTTGCGGGGATGGTACAACTGCTGGGCTCCTGAAAGAAGTAAATTTGGGGTTATTTCTGAGCGTAAGAGTGGTAAACATCAGGGTTTAGATCTTTATGCGCCCGAAGGCACTCCGGTATATGCATGTGTTAATGGGGAGATAATCTCATCTTATTATTCTGACTCCTATGGTAATGCTTTGAGTCTCCATGGTGAGTATAATGGTGAGTATTATTATTTCTTTTATGCGCATTTAAAAAATGCTTCAAAATGCAATGTGGGTGATCATGTAAAAAAGGGTGATATTATTGGTTTCACAGGAAAAACCGGAAATGCAAAAAGCATCAAACAAGAACAAGAGCATCTACACTTTGAAATACGAACTAAAGAAACTGTGGGAAGAGGATTCGATGGTCGGGTTGATCCTCTAGAAATTATCAAAGAACTCCGCGCAAATGAAATTATTAACCCTCAAAAGGAACTTCAATATGCTAAATCCATCTAAAAAGTTTTTATTCATTCAGGCACTAAATTTAGTTCTCTTAGGTTGCAATAGTCAAACTTTAAAGTCTACGGAGGAAGATACAATCTCCGCCTGGCCGAGAAAATACAATTTAAGTACCTCAAGAAATGAAATCATGAATGGGATGATTGTTGGTACCGACTACGAAATCAACACTACAAACGACAGCTGCCTCTTTACCGGCGATGGCATACAATATGCATTCGAGGCCAAATGTGTACTTAAAACCAATAAGGACACACTTTTGGGATTCTTTTGCTACGACAATCGTGGCATAGAGCAATACTGGAGTCCGGAGGTCCCTCTTTTCAAAATCTTCCGGAAAGACACCAACTATTACATTATTTCAAGTGCGATCCTCGAAGACACGACTAAGACCTATCTGTTAAAACATACTCCGGAAAGTGAAAAAATTCAATAGCTTTATATTCAAATTAACCATGAATTGTGAATAAAGCTATTATCCTTTTATCGTTTTCTGTACTAGTATTATCCTTAGCAGCCTGTAACCAGTCGGAGCAGCCTGGTTCCTCTGGCAAGACTGGCGGCCTCTTTACATCCAAAGCCGGCAAACCGGTGGCTTTTAAGCTGCAGTCAGGGCATCCTGACAGCGGCAGGGCATCTTTTGTTTTATCCGGGATAACAGTATCCTTTGATCAAACAGCGGATGCATCACAAACCATCAGCATTAAAAAAGACGAGAAGCGGCTGATCAACTACATACGGTCCGTAGATACGACTGAAAAGACGTTACCAACGCCGTTTATGACGATCAATGGAAAAGATACCGTTATTACATTTAGTATCCGGCAGGATGCATTTCGATTTAAAATAAAAGACAACAGGGCCACCTATACGAAAACGAAGGATACAATAGCACAACAATAATACAACATAAGAAAGGCCGGCCCGCAGGCCAGCCTTGTATGACTGAATAATCCGGACAAAACCTATTTAAAGTCAATAGGGATAGCCAGTTTAACACTAAAATTACGCCCTACATTAAACACCCCTGGGCGACCGGTCACTTCATTTACCGGAGCGTATTTCAAACGGCTCAGGTGATTCTGGTAAGCGACGTCACCGATGTTGTTCACAGCAAAGTGCAGTGAGAACAGGGTTTTATTGTGTTTATTCACGAATTCTGAACCCAGACCGGCATTTAGCAGTGTGTAGCTTCCTGTTGCAGTTTCAGTCTGATAAGCAGAGAACACATCATTCTGGGCAAAATTCATATCCATCTGTACCCCTACGTAAGCGTTACGCAGCGGTCCACCCACCTTTTTAAACTTGCCTTTCAGCTCGGACAACCATCTGGCAGCCGGGATATTCGGCAGGTTTTTAGTGGAGTCGGTTGCATTAGTAGCGGTACCTCGTACGTAAGAAAGTGTATTTTCAAAATGCAGCCAATCGATGGGATGCGGGTGTATATCCAGCATCAGTTCACCACCATAGAGATTGGCATTAGCCTGTTGATACTTAAAGGCAGCGAATCCTTCTGCGTTATCGTCTACAGGAATAGAGTCGGTACCAGCGGCATTAAACAACTTGCGGGAGAAAATGAAGTTGTTGATATGATTGTAGAAAACGTTGGCTGCCAGTGAAACGTGCTGGGTATTGAATTCAATACCGCCGTCTATCTGGGTGCTTACTTCCGGCTTCAGGCCCTGATTGCCATATTCGTATTTGATAGTGCCTTCGTGTACGCCATTGGCAGCCAGTTCGGAGATATTGGGAGCACGGAAGCCACGGGCTGCATTGAGCTTCAACACCACGTGATCGCTGGCTTCGTAGCTCAGCCCCACACTACCGGACACATTGGAAAAATTACGATTGAACGCGTCGAATTTCGTTTCGCCGGATGCGGCAGGTTTGCCATCAGCATCGAGGAACAGCGATTTGGAACGCATGGAACGGCTGTCGAAACGTACACCACCGCTCAGTGTGAGCTTGTTGAAGGTTTTGCTGGTTACTGCGAAAGCGCCGATATCAAACAGGTTGTAGGCAGGGATAAGAAATTCCTCTCCGGAGATTTCATTCTTCTGCTGCATCCCATTGATACCTACGGTTGTTTGCCAGCCGTTCATTTCAGGGAGATAATATTTAGCGGCATAGTTGAAAGTCTGTAATTTCAGCCAGAGCTCCGGCTCATCGGGGTGCAGCACATCTCCGAACTCACGGCGGTTGTTCCACTGGTAACCCAGTGTTAATCCGATACGGCCGCCATTATGCAGGTACAGGCTGTTGTCCCAAACCAGTTTCTGATGATTGATCTGTTGCTTGGGGACTGTCATGCTGTAGGACTTGTTGTCGCTATCGGTAACAGCTATTTCTTCCTTGTTGCCGTTATCATTAATGGGCTTGATAAAGCGGCCTTCGCTGTCACGTTCTCCTTCCACCAGACCAAGGTGCTGATTAAAAGAGGTAAAGCTCAGGCGGGAGAAGCCCCACTGTTTGTTAATGCCGATATTAGCGCCGTAGTTAGTGTTGTTGAAACGTGAATTGAACACATAACTATCGTATTTATTTTTGTAGTCGTGGGCCTGTTTCTGCGTGATGTAGGCGCCCCAGCTGAAGCCGTTGTTGTTACCGGCGATATCAGCATGATACGCCATCAGGCCATTGTTGGTCTGATAGTTGGCTTCCACGTTACCTTTGATTTTGCCTTGCGGCAGTGGCGCCGGCGGCACGATGTTTACCACACCGGCCAATGCATCGGAGCCATATACCAGAGAAGCGGGCCCCTTCAGTATTTCTATTTTGCTGACATTGTAGTCGTCTACTTCGATACCGTGTTCATCGCCCCATTGCTGGCCTTCCTGACGAACACCATCACTGACAACCACGACACGATTGTAGCCGAGGCCGCGGATGAAAGGTTTGGAGATAGCCGGACCGGTGGAAAGCTGACTAACGCCGGGCACTTTGGCGATCGCATCGATGATATTGGTAGAGATGCTCTGGTCCAGCACATCCCGGCGAATGATACTGATAGGCGTAGGTGTTTTTTTCACAGAGGTAGCCAGGTTGGCACCGGTGATCACCACTTCATTTTTTTCGATCAGTGTTTCGGTCAGTTCAAAATCTTTGGTGGTAGTGCCATTCACACTAACCGTTTCCGTATAAGCGGCATATCCCATGGAATGCACTTCCACTATATATTTTCCCTTCGGCAGGTTTTTGATAGTATAATTTCCCTGTGCGTCGGCAGCTGCGCCAACATGCAGGTCTGGCAGATAAACAGTAGCGCCGGGAATAATGGCATGGGTAACTTTATCCGTTACTTTTCCGGTGAGCACGTTAGAGAAAGTGCCATCTTCAGGAGTTCCAGCCTGGGCAGTAGGATGCAGCGACAGCAATGCCGCCATTAATCCGAGTATGAATACACGCAAATAATGCATATGTAAATAATAAGAAATAAGAAATCAGTAGATACCCCTAACCGTCTATTGCCTTCAGGCAATAACAGCTATGTGTGATGTGAAGTTAAAGTCAGGCAGCCTCAGCTGGTGGCGCCCTGGGAGAGAGGTCACGATAGGTAACGTAGCTGGTTTCCGGCAACGGCCGCGGTTGAAACACCCATATCACCGGACGTACCGGCGAGATATAGGCAGTAGTGTATTGATCGAACGGCTCCACCCCTATCTGCAGAAAATCGCAGTGACGGTGTTGCTCCGAAATTGCTGTTCCGCCTACAGGCGTGTGTGCATCCTGCGTATCGTGGTGACCGGCGAACAGGTGTATAAACTCCCGTGGGACCGTATTCAGGGTGAATACGCCCAGCAGGATGATCGCTAATATTTTTTGAAAATGTTTATACACCGGAGCAAAGGTAATAAACTTTACTCATTTGCAACAACGATGCATTTATATTGCACTATTTCACCTTCAGCATCGGTCTCACCTGCTGAACGGCGCCATTCTGGAAGCGGGCATAATAGACCCCGTTAGGCAGGTATTCCGCATCGAACGTGAAGGTATAGGTGCCGGGCGTGTGTATCTTATTGACAGGCACGCTCACCAGCCGTCCCATAGTATCAAATATTTGTATCATGGTATTGCCGTTGCCTGTGATATAGGTGATGGTAGTAGCGCTGGTAAAAGGATTGGGACTGTTGATGATCAGCTTTTTATCATCGGTATTCAAATCAGGCAGACCGGTAATAACGCCACAGGCCACACCGCTGATCAGTGGCAGCCGCTGGTAATCTTTCTGTAAGATTTTGTTCAGGTCGGTCTGGTCCACGCAGAACCATTGCTCCAGGATGGAGGCATATACAGAGCGGAAATCGTACTGCATGGGCACGTTATCCGCAACGCTGGTATTGTCGGGGATGGCCGGCGAGTTACCCAGCACGCCCTGGTTCACATAATCACCGAAAACGATCATAGGTGCCGCCGCGCCGTGGTCTGTACCCATACTGAAGTTGGATTTGATACGGCGACCAAACTCAGAAAACGTCATGCCTACTACCCTACGGGAAGCTTTCAGCCCCTTCAGGTCGTCCATAAAGGCTTTGATGGCATCGGATACGCCGCCGAGTAATTTAGCGTGGCCTCCTGTGGTGGTGTCACCGGATTCTGTCTGGCTGGCATGGGTGTCGAAACCGCCCGTGCTCACCATGTACATGCGGGTTTTAAGTCCACCTGCCACTAAACGGGCCACAATCTTCAGCTGATCGGCCAGATTATTATTAGCAGGATATGGTCCCTGAGAAGTTACTTTGCTGGCGGCAGCTTTGATTGCCTTTTCATAGCTGTTGGTCTGTTTGGCGATCATCCGGATATATTCCAGCTCCTTGCCAGCTTTGGTATTGGGCACAGGGTCCATCACCCCATCGATGAGGTTATAGAAATCTGTTGCGCTGGTAATGGCCATGCCTCTGCTGGCATCTGCGCCCTGAAAAGCCGGGGACACAATAGAGCCGATCTGTATGGCCAGTGGATCGGGGTTATCAGCGTTAGGATAACTGTCCTGCGGTCCCGGGTATTTAGTATCGAGATAACGGCCTCCCCAGCCGGAAGTCAGTATCTCATTGGAGTCTGATCCGGTGAGCCAGATATCGGTAGCGCGGAAGTGCGAGAAATTGGGTGAAGGATAACCAACGCTTTGGATGATGCTGGCTTTGCCTTCGTTATATAATTGCTGCACACCTTTCATGGCGGGGTGCAGGCCTGATTTAAGATAATTGTCGAGCCGCAGTACCTTTCCTTCGGGAATAGCAATATTCGTCCTGGCTGACTGATATTTTCCATAGATATCCAGAGGGATGACCATGTTGAGCCCATCATTTCCTCCGGTAAGCTGAATCATCACCAGTACGTGGTCATTGTCGGCAGCGGCGCCGCTTAATGCAGCCAGCATAGGCGAGCTTCCAAAAGCCTTGATAGAAAAGCCGTTGATAATGGTGGGCAATATCGCGGCCGGGGCTGTATATTTCAGGAAATCTCTTCTTTTCATAGAAAGGTTTTTCAGGACAATTGATATTCTGAAAGGTTCATGATGTATTTGTACAGGGCTTGCAGGTGATTGGTCACCTCTTTCGTATTGGCTGCGTCGCCGGGATTGGATTTGTAGGTGTTCCAGGCGCTGGTCCAGTAGCCATTGGTACTTTGTCCGGCCAGCAGGATGGTGTCTTTCAGGAATGTCTTCACATTATCGGAGACGCCTACACGATACAGGATATCCAGTGAATCATTGACTAACGCCACCGGGTCGCCGGGGTTGGACAGTTTGTCTGCAAACGCCAGCGGATCGATTTTTACGTTTTTGTAGCCGGCAGTGATCATGCCATCGCTCAACTGGTTCCTTCTGGGCAATGTGGCGGTATTGATCCAGAGCTCGTGATAAGCCGGTTCCTGGTAGTAGGCCTCCCAACCGGCTACCAGCGGCGGATCGCCCAGGTTTTGCAGCATAACCGCCATCGCATTGTGCAAATCGCCCCAGCGTTGGTACTGGGTGGTATAGTCAGTGGGGAACGTTACGCCGAACTCACGGCACATCCCGATACAGAAATCCACAGGACTTTTAATCAGGCAGGCCATGTTGAGAGGATCGAAGAAATGCTCGCTGGTAAACAGCGCGTTGAGCGTGACTTTAATATCGTAGCCGCTGCTACGGAAAATGTCTGCCAACGGCAGGATGACATTTGCCTCAGTAGCCTGGTCTATATCGTAGTATACAAAAAAGCGGTAGAGTTTACGGCAGATGAACTTAGCGACTTCCGGTTGTGCAAAAATGATATCCAGGAGGGAGTCCACTTCAGCAGCGCCATCAGGGCCGGTTTGACCGGAAATGACTTTGTTGCCGTAGAAACCGGAGAATTGTTTGTTGGTGATATCGTGTTGCGTGGTGTTAAACGTGCTAACGATCGCGGTACGATCTACCCGGAAGCCTGTCAGCACACGCGCAGTGGCTCTTACATCGTCTTCCGTATAGTGGGAATCAGGTCCTTTTCCAACGGTAAAGAGCTCATGTAATTCACGGGCATAGTTCTCGTCGGCAGCGCCTTTGGAATTCAGGTAACCGTTGAGATACACGAGCATGCAGGGATCCAGCGTTACGGCTTTGGTCAGCGCCTTAAAATTACCCATTGCATAATGCCGTAAGGTGAGATTATACTGGTAGATAAAGCGGCTGTCGTTGACCATGGTGGTTTCTGTCACAAAGTGATTATGCCAGAAGAGCACCATTTTCTCGTGTATGCTTGCCTGTTGGTTGAGCATCTGCCCTACCCACCAGGCTTTGTAGGAATCAATTCTTTTGCGTTCCAGCATTTCGTCGCCCTGGGCAGCTCTCACCCAGCTGGCGCCGGGAGCCACGCCAGTGCTGTCGCTGCCATAATTATTCACCGGAGGGGTAGGGTCAGCCTGCGCTGTAAGCAGTATGTCCACTACCTGCTGCATACCAAGGCCTTTCAGGGCATTGATATTGTCCGGCGTAGCGCCGAAAGTTGTTCGTTTAAGCAGGTGAATGAGTTGCTGGATACCCCAGGCACCAGTGTAGGGAGTAAGCCCGGTTGCCGTACGGGCAACAGCTTTGCTGTTCCGCGCATTGCGGGCAGGCGATAAGGTCAGGAATTGTCTGCGATCCATAAAGCGATATGGTTGAGATAGCGGGATGGCCTTTAATTCCGCCAAATTAATAAAAAATTTAATTCAACAGGATTAAATTATCATAAAACCTGGTGGGATATAAAACAAAAGCCGCAGGAAAATCTTCCTGCGGCTTTGAGCTATAATGTATTACGAAAAAAATCAGGTAATATTTTCGATGATACCGGCGATACCCTGACCACCACCTACGCAGGCAGTCACGATGCCGTACTTCTTATTCAGCCGCTTCATATCGTTGAGGATTTGCACGGTGAGCTTAGCGCCGGTGCAGCCCAGCGGATGGCCGAGGGCGATGGCGCCACCGTTGATATTCACGATATCCGGGTTGATGCCTAATTCACGGATCACTGCGATGGACTGGGAAGCGAAAGCTTCGTTCAGCTCTACCAGATCGATGTCTTGCAGCGTTTTACCAGCTCTCTGCAGCACTTTCGGTACAGCAGCTACCGGTCCTACCCCCATGATGCGGGGATGCACGCCGGCAGAAACGCAGGCCACCAAACGGCCGATAGGTTTCAGTCCCAGCTCGTTGACCATTCTTTCGCTCATCACGATGACGAAGGCAGCGCCGTCGGAAGTCTGTGAGGAATTGCCTGCGGTAACGGAGCCTCCGGCAGCGAAAACAGGTTTCAGTTTGCCCAGTGCTTCGAGGGAGGTGTCTCCGCGTGGTCCTTCGTCGGTGTCAACGGTAAAGGTGCGTTTTTGTTTTTTACCTTTTTCATCCACATATACTTCATCAACATTGATAGGCAGTATACCGGATTTAAAGTACCCTTCTTTGATCGCATTTAATGCTTTCTGATGGGATTTAAAAGAGAACTCATCCTGGTCCTGGCGGCTCACTTTAAATTCATTGGCCACTGCTTCAGCGGTGAGTCCCATGCCGATATAGTAGTCAGGGGTGGTGCTGGCCACGGTGTAGTTGGGCACGGTTTTCCAGCCGGCCACCGGCACCAGGCTCATACTTTCTGTACCACCAGCGATGATACAGTCGGCCATCCCTGTCTGTATTTTAGCGGTTGCAATAGCGATTGTTTCCAACCCCGAAGCGCAATAGCGGTTGACCGTCATTCCCGGCACATCAATTCCTAAAGCACGAACGGAGATCATGCGACCGATTTGCAGTCCCTGTTCCGCTTCCGGAACAGCATTACCAACAATCAGATCATCTACCCTTTTAGGGTCCAGCTGTGGCACAGATTGCAGCAATCCGGTAATCACATCTACAGCCAGATCATCGGGCCTGTAAAAACGAAATCCTCCCCTTTTGGACTTACCTACCGCAGTGCGGTAGCCGGCTACTATATACGCTTCTTGCATGAAAAAATAATTTTAATGAGCTAACGGTTAGATTATCAACATCATGGACATTTATCCACATTTTTACCTTGTTACCAAATTTAATTAAATTAAGGACACAAATATGCGAGAGAACCGTTAAATTTGTCGATACCCGTTTTGGGTGAGCTATCAATGACTCTGTAGCTCAGTTGGTAGAGCAGCTGACTCTTAATCAGCGGGCCTAGGGTTCGAGTCCCTACAGGGTCACAAGACTAAAGCCTGCCACCATACAGGCTTTAGTTTCTTCTTCACTGAAATATTTGTAGCAAAAACAGGCAACCTCTAACAATTGCCTCTAACAGTTAACCTTTCAAATTGCTACAAATGAAAAAAAGAAAAGCAAAAGAGAAGACGCTGCTTTTAAATGGCTGTTACCGCACAGAACTTTCTGTCTTTCCGACAAACTGGGAAACACAAAAGGCCAGCTTAAAACACTAAATATCAACAAATTACAGAAAAACAAAAAAATGTAAATCTCTACAGCTGATACAGACAACTTTTGAAGAAGGAACACTAGCTCCCGCAAGACCGGCAAAACAGCCATCACTCTATTTTTTATAACCAGTTTGGAACGGGCAAAGAATGAAAAAATAGTTAGCACTTTGATGTAAAAAATATAAAAATATTAGCATTACAATATTTCCACACGCCTGTGAAACATAATACCACAATACATTTCAACGCTTTTCACTTTCTTTTTCCACACCTGTTGAAAACTAAAACTTATGCCGCATTGACAGTAGCTTACATTTGTAATGACATAAAAAAACCGGACTCTGGAACAGTCCGGTCATTAATTAATCTTATAATCAAACCAAAATGCCAAAGCAAAATTTTAGCTACGCTCTGGACACGTTGAACAAGATTCTAATGATCTTGGCTCAAATTTCCTCAATCGCCTATTACGCGAGGGAATTAGGTCTTTTACATCTGTAAATGTTTTTCCCAAAACGCTGAAATATTAAAATATTTCAGCGTTTTTTGTTTTAAAGACAACTCAAAAATATAAAAGTTTTCATCACAACGAACTTTTTTAGCTTTTTTGAGCTTTTATTTATCAACACCTTTGTTAACATAGCTGAAAGGAAAATTCATAACTCTTTACATTTCATTATTTTCTGCGGTCACCACCGCCTAAAATGAGCATATTGAACATCTCCCGCATCCTGCTTCGCGCCCTCTCCGAATAACACTGTTCAATCTCCCCCGCCGTTAAGTTGGTGGTCAGATGGGTGAGGTAATGAGGTAGTTTTTTATCGTACCGGTTCAAAATGATTTCCGCAATGGTGTTGACCTGGTCCCCAAAGTTTCGCTTTATGCCCTCTGTACTCAGATCATCCAAACACAGGCCTAATGTATCGTGAAAGAAGGTGGAAGCATGTGACGGCGCCGGGAATGGTCGGGAAAAGATGTGTAATGCGTACTCCCCGTCTGTTTTAAAGGCATCTGCAATGGTACGACAGCTAACCACACGATAAGACCGATAATGATTGGCCTGGAACAGTTCCATAATCGTGGTTTTACCAGTACCGACCGGGCCGCACAACATAATCCCTTTGTTGAGAGAGAAACCCTCCCCAGCTGAACAAAATTTATCCGACCGGGTGAAATAGTGACATAGTGCTTTAAACACAGCGTGGTTGTTGGCATCCATCACCAGGTCAAGCCGCGCTGGGTGGCTTTCCACTCCACGAACGCCATCATTTCCGTCGGTGTCCATGGGCGGAGGAGCTCCGTCTCCCATAACAGACGGCGCTCTTTGTCCAGCTTGTACTTTATCCGGTCCCCCTTACGGCACTGCGCATCACGGAGAGCTGCTTCCGCCTCCTCCGGGGTCAGCTCAAAGCTTTCCGTATTTACGGGGACCAGCTGGTATAGCAAATCCTCCAGGCTGAAGGTTCGGTTGGTTCGGTTGGTTCGTTTTTCTTCTTGCTCCATTATACAACGATTGAAAAATGTTTTGTGAATGCGTGTTTACCTGCTGCAAGCTGTAGTTTTTAAAAAAAACGTGTTTACAGGCGAATTCCGACACCTTCTCCCATTCTGCGAGCACACTATCCGCCACGCCACTGTCACGGGGATTATACGGCACGCTAAGGCGTTTACACAGGAATTCTGCCAGACCTCCCAGCGCCTCGAAATCTTTTACCCGGTCTTCTGGATAGCTGGGGGAATGTTTTTTCCACACGGACAGCATCTCCGGAATCAGGTACCTGGTCAGTATGGTTTCCCCTGCAACCCCTTCCTTTTTTTCAATTTCTTTCTCTTTTTCATTTTCCTTTTCTAAAGGGGTTTCATTTGGGTTTTGAGAAAAAAAGGGTTGGCTTTTTCAGTTCCATCAGACTCAACCACTGTGGCCTTTTTCGGACGCCCCCTTTTTTACCGGACTCTTTTTGCTTTTCGCGGAAACTTTCACGCCGCGCGCGGGTTTCCTCCAATTTGGGATTTACCCAAAACCCAAGCCTTTTTTCCCACTTATGTTTTATCCGGCCCCAAAGCTCCAGGTCCTCACCCTCCAATCCTAAAGGGTGATCACCTTCATCAATGAGCCCTCCGTTAATCCAGCTTTCAGCAAGCAGGTCGACATGAAGACTTTTCATGCCACGAGACCACCTGATGGTATCCACCAATTAGTCCTGTGCGTAAAACGGAAAAGTTGGATCTTTTGCCATAGGTCTAATTTAAATGGGCTATAACTCCGGTTTCCGGGCCGATGAAATCAAAATAGGGTATAGTCTTCCGACTCCTTTCACCTCCACAGGGTTTGGCACGATACGACAGATAGCTGCCTTTTTTTCATTCCAATCGAGATCGAGCAGTACCTGCCGGGCAAGGGGCGTTGAGTTGAAAGCGCTGCCGGACCCTTTCGTGGTGTTTTTTCTCAGGTGAAACCCGTCGGGACCGTCAGGCATTACATACCAGTCCCTTTCCGAATCCTCATCTTTATAGAGACAGACTGTACTCTCTACACCCATTGCCTCGCAAGCTTTACCAGAGATTGCGATAACACCGGAATGGTTAAACGAAATTGTCATTTTACCGCGGCCTGTAGCCACAGTATTGACGGAATCAAATTTTTTCAGGTTCATTTTAAAATCACTTTATATGTGGACAACAAAAATTGAGGGTGAAGTATTAGCAAAAAATATATCCGATTTCCTTATACCACTATGTGAACTAAATATTGTTGATCTTATTTACAAACTTTTATAAAATGAATAAAATACCTAACAGCTTTAGAACAGCACGCGGAAACCAGGTTTTAGTACACAGGCTCTCTGAAAAATCAGTACGCCTCGAAATACTAATCCCAGGTAAGGATTCAGAAGAAATAATTTTTTCGGACGAAATCCATACAAAGACTAATGAAGGCAGCATTGCTTGGTCATGGGATCAGCATGAAGCATTAATCACCTTATTCCAAATTTTGCTTACAAGCCCAAACTAACAACCATCACAGCACCACCGCTTCCGAGTTTGCGGTGGTGCCTTTTAATATTCAAACCAGCAATTTTTATGATCACCGACTATATAGTTTTGGACGCCACCGAGACAAACCAATTAGTAGTTTACGTTAAGAATCACATAAGAGAAGGATGGCAGCCACTCGGTCCAATGCAATGCTTTAATGTTTACACTATAAAACCCAAACCTACAGAGGCTCCTGTGGTTACTCACTTCGCCCAAACCATGATAAAACACCTTTGATACATAGATTGTAATTCAGCCGTTTTTTTATCTACGCACAACCCAATCCGGTTACGTGCCTGTATGCCTCTATGGATTTAAAAATTTGAAGCACGACATTTAGAACAACGTCATTTCCAGCAGCTTTTATGCTTTCTGTTCGCCATTCAGAAAAGGTAATTCCGTCCAGTCCGGAGGGAAACCCATCATCTCCAGAACAAACCGGGGGTTGAGTTGGCCAGTTTTTCCATTGGTCATGCGCTGGATTCTTTCTGGTAGTGGTACTCCTCTCGAATGCTCTTGGCGTGCCAGGAAGGCTTCCGAGTTCTCCGCAAAGCCGCCGATTACTCTTTTTATCTTCTACGATCGGGACGGCGCCGTGCTCAGAGATTATCCGGATACGATCACCGGTCCTACCGTAGCATAAAGGTGTTTTGTCCTGGTAGAACACAGACAAGGCGTCAGCCAGCAGACACGGTTCCGGAGACATGGTTAAAATCTTTCGGGAATACACCGGTATAGATAACATCCTGCAGATTGGTGATCAGCATGATTGCTTTTTCCGGTTCGTAGTGCTTCTGGTCAAATTGTACCTGGAAGGCGTATTCAGCGTGTGCACCACCCTTCCACTCCGGAATAAAGAATCTGCCAAAGAGAGTACCGGTATGACCGGTGAACTCCACAAAAGCTGTCCCCATACCTTTGTTCTGGATTTCCAGACAGAGCTGAATAATAGTACCAATAGCGCTGATCTGCTTGATATTTCTGTTCATGCTATGTGTTTTATTCGTCAATGTCTACCGAGTGCAGCTCCTTGAAGCTCCACTCCGGTTGTTTCATATGAATGATGCCACAATCTCCGTTTTCAGCATTTGCATCAAAGCCAGGCCAGCTCAATTTCTCCCCACACTCCTTGACAGTAATCAATGCAGTACGGTATTTATACTTACCATTGGCCAGATCCTCTGGGCTCCAGAAAAACACTGCCACCAGATAAGGAGGAACGGTCTGCAGCATGATGGTAAAGACTGCCTTAAACTGCCTGCCGCTAATCTCTGACGGCACCTGTAAATACATTCCCTCAGAAAGCTAATACTGGTATTTAGCAGAATCGTAGAGGAATTTGCTAAGGCTCTGCGCAGAGGTGGTCTTGAAGGAAATAATAGCGTTGACGCCGATGTTTTCCTCAATGTTGAAATAGTCCGGGCGAATCTTTACTGGTAGGCCGGTCTCCCAATCAGTTCCGTAGAAGCTCACCTCGGCCACAGCCCCTTTCAGCAGGCGCGGAATAATTCCCCCGCCGTAGGTTTTGTAGTTATACCGGACGATATCAATGATATCATGATGCTCCCTTTTGATCCGCTGATAAGGGCAATTGGCGGGAAAGAAAACCAGGTTTGGTAAACAGATATTTTAATGTCAATAAAAACTGGGAATCATAGTGGAAAATATCTGCTACGAAGTGTTTTACAAGATGGCCAAAGGTTTCGTGAGGAACAGTATTTTCCTGTCCGCAATAGCCGCAGAATCTGTTTGGTACATCATTCCCGCAATTCAGACAATTTTGTTGTTGGCGTAAGGGCTGTGTTTTCAAGGTAACGAGGTTAAGGGGCCCCAAATATAGCAGATTTTTTTACGGGAAAAGAAAAATTACGGTATCAACTGCCGATGCCTCGCGCAGAGATTGCAGACCTTTACGGAAACCCAAATTTTATGAAAAAAATAGTTCTATTAACCCTGGCTCTTTTTTCATTAAGCTTCATCAATGTTACTCATTCAAACGCCCATTCGACTCCAGTTGCCAACGAAAGAACTGATTATGTTTTCTTTTTCGTTACATACATCAATGGAGATCTCGTTCCTAATGCCACACTCTATATCGATGGTGCATTTGCGGGAAATATTACGGTAGGGGGCATTGGCGTACAGGCCAACATCGGTCAGAGTTATTACATCTATGACGCACGCTACAACATGCATGCATCCGGCGTCATAACAAGCACCTTCGTCAGCGCGACGGTTAACTAAATAGCCGCTATAAAGTTGACAAGGCACAGGCCTTCAAGTTTAAGAACCTGAAGGCTTTTTTATTACACCAGCACTAAGCTACTCCTACATCCGCTCTATTAGCATTCCTGTAAAACTATCTAGTTTTTATTTTTCAATTTTATGAAAACTGAATACCTATCTTTGTATAGATGGTATCGTAAATCCCCCATCCTGAAAACTCAAAATAACTGAACCACTATCAACCCGGACCTTTGTGAAAATGCCCTATTAATTTGTTAACATGCTATTTTCTTGTGCCAATAATAATGATGCTTTCATAAGGCATTCATACCTCTTTGCGTTTATCCATTTTTTATTACTCACTTAACCTTTAATGTATGAAAATCTCTAACGTCTTTGTTACCCTTATCTTAGCATCAACGGTAATGATAACCAGCTGTCGTAAAGACCTGGCAATAGATCCAACTCCACAGCAGCATGATCAGGCCTTCAATGCTCAGATTAAAGACGGCAAAAAAACCATTACCCTCGGCATCGGCGATCCTCTCGCTAAAGGCGCTGGTACCCAGGACGACGCGGCTGTTTACAATCATCCGGACTGGGTGAACCGCAACTTCAGTTCTGAGACCGATTTCCTGGCGCTTTCATGGACCTTCCAGGGCACACCTGGCACCGGCCGTCAGTTCTTCAGATTCAATGGCCTTAGCACCATTCCGGCTGGCACTACCATCGTTTCTGCCACACTTACCTTTACCGGTGTGACCAGCAGCGCCGCAGCGCCACAGGGCAACTCCTACTACCCAGGTTCTCCGTACAATTCTTCCGGCACTAACCCTGCCTGGATCAAACGTGTAACCGGATCCTGGACTGCCAGCACCATTACCTGGAATAACCAACCGGCGACTACTACCACCAATCAGGTAGCCATTCCGGCCTCTACTTCTCAGTGGAATTACAGTGTAACCCTTAACGTTACCTCCCTGGTACAGGACCTCATCAACAGCGGGCAGAATAACGGCTTTAGCATGCAACTGCAAACAGAAGCCTACTACCGCAGCCTGATCTTCACAGGTCCTCGTAATACAAATGTAGCCGGCCGTCCGAAACTGGTGATCACCTACGAAATATAGAACGTACTACCAACCGGCATTTCACCGGACCAGGGAATGCTAATACAGTAACAAACGAATATATTACGTCACACTGTATTCTCATGCTCGTGTATTCATTGTAGTTATATAAACGCAAAAAAGCAACTGCCTCAAAAGTACTTTGAGGCAGTTGCTTTTTAGTTAGTTAGTTAGTTAGTTAGTTAGTTAGTTAGTGATACCACACCAGCAAAAACACCACACTGAAGTATCCCCAAAGCAACGAGAACAATACATGCACCGTCGTCTCAAAACGCTTCCCTTTCCATAATGCGGAAGAATACACGAAAAACTGAAAGAATAAACGGCAAGCCCAGAAAACAAAAAGGCCCATACCCAGCAAATGACCCAGCCGGGTATGCAATATCTCTTCTGTTGCATAGATGCAACAAAGTCCCATCAGGAATACAATCAGGCCAATAAAAAAAGTATGTACGTACATCACCTGTCTGCTTAACAGGCTTACCTGGGCAAACTCTTTCTTCCAGTTAAAATACTTTGGGAAGAAAACATGTAATAGCGATAACAGCAACAGCACATAGCCGGTAATCTTAAGATGTAGTTCCATTTTTACAAAGTATAAAGGCTGATAAGAAAGGGGTAATCCTGCGTTCTTCTTCAACAGTTAATCGGGACAAAGCAAACACCCGCCGCCAGGACTTTCCGGAAAAAAAGTGGAAGCAGCCAATATTATAGGCTATAAAATTAAGCGGGTCTCTTAAATGCTCCAGCACTATCAGCCGTCCATTTTCATGCAGGCTATCGCATAGCTGCCCAAAGAAAATGCTGCGCTCCCGGAAATCTCTTATTTCATGAGCGGCCATCAACAGAAAGATAACGTCTGTAGATGCGGTATCCAAAGGGATTGCTGAGGTGCTGACTATTTCCGTTCCCGGATAAGGAGGATATACTTTTCTCGCCCGCTCAATAGATACTTCGGTATGTTTTAGGGGGTCGTAGAAATCAAAGACACGGAGCTGTGCGGCGGGATATTTTTGAGCCAGCAGGTGACTGGTTTCGTCAAAACCAGCATTAATATTAACAATCCGTCCGTTAGTGCGCATGTTTAAACCATCCAGCCAATGCAACTGATATAGCCGGGAAGCATCGTAGACATACCAGGAAACGCTCAAAGACAACACCACGCTGGCCGTCAGCAGCCACAACAACACCTGCACAGGAACAAGGTGACGAAAAAACAAACCAGTTATCAACAATGCTACCGATAGCACGTAGAAATGCCAGTTGAACCGGATAATATTCATAACGCCCTGAAAGGCCTTCCGCTTTACCCTTTCCATATATCGACTTTGCCCTTTTTCCAGTAATAAGGAATATGCTGAATCAAAAAGGCATTCGCCAACACAGCATCCTTCCATTCCGGCCGATTCATAAAGTCTACCTTCGCGGCCACCACGGCGACGGGCCTGGGTGTCCAGTTTTCCCGTACGCCTTCAATGATCAACACCTTATCTGACATATCATTACAGGTAAATGTAAATGGCAAAGGACCGGCAAAACGACGGGCCTCTTTCCAGTTATTAAAAGGTGAGCCCGCAGGGAGTGCTGCATCCGGATCGGTCAGGTCCACAGCGACATCCATACCGGATTTAACGGATGTTACATGGATAAAATCCGCCCCATTTTCCACCTCAATATCGGTAGTGGTATAACGGTAACGCGTAAACAGGTTGCCAAGCATCTCCATCTTCCTTTTATCTGTTTCCGATTTCAAAATATACAATCCCCGCAGCTTCTTCCCCTGGCTATTCGTATATCGTACAAAAACACGGTAACCAGTCAGCACAAAGTCATGGCCCATAAATTCCGGAAACCCTTTCGGACGCAGATGACGGGTTTGCACTACCGCCACTGCTATAAATGCCCATTGATGATCGAACAGCTCCAACTCCAGTTTGGCCGGCACCAGCGGACGTAACATCGCTTCAGGAACGGCATAAGTCAGCACCAAAGAGCTTTCGAAATATGCTTCTACAGCAAAAGGGTGATTTTTAAGTAACGTCAACATCAACAATTTGTATTGGTACGATAAAAACCAAACTGATTCCAGTATATAATAAAGATAAAAAAAGTAGCCACGACAATATTCATTCTTCCAAACAACAGTAAATCCGGCACTACCAAAAATTCAATGACGTTCATCGCGAATACCAGAAAAATTTGTGAAACAGCGCACCAACGGGATTTTATGTTTGACAATACCCACACCGCCATTAAGACTTCCAGCCAACCGATGGTACGAGTCAATATTCCGGCGTAATCGGCTCCCAGGATACGGGCCACAATCTGCTGATGCCGGGGTACCCCGTTATAGACTTTACAGTATAAACCATTTATTATCCACACGGCTGCTATCGCCATGTTCACGTATTTATGTATTAATCTCTCTTTCATGTAATAGGACCAATTATTTTTTATAAACAAAAACCGTCAAAATTGCTCCAAATACCTCCATTTCCTTAAATTAGAAAGAACGTCCAATTTCTTTTAATTTCCCTCAACATGTTTAACCTGTGCAAAGCCCGCTTGCTAACGTCTTCCACACCAGACATCACCCATATTCCAATTTTATATGCCGAACAACCACTCCATGGCATTGCCTCCAGGCTAAAGACAGGAGAGGACAACTAATGTAATTCACTATTTATGAAAAAGAACACTTTTCCAAAAAAACTGCAGCTGGCAAAAGTAAAAATCGCTGACCTGAATGCCATCCAACCCAAACAGAAAAATTTCATCTGCGAAACATCGTATGCTGAAACCACCTGCCGTGGCTGCTACGAAACCATCATCTGCCTGTAAAAGGTAAATTCAGGACGGACTAAACCCGACTTATTTTCTGTCTCACATGCTGAACAACCGCTCCATGGCATTGCTCCGCAGCTAAAGACAGGAGCGGACTGCTTATTTAATGAACGCTATTATGAAAAAGAAAATCTCTCCTAAAAAACTGCAACTGGCGAAAGTAAAAATCGCCGAGCTGACCATCAATCAAGCTAAACAAAAAGAATTCATCTGTCAGACATCTTTTGCTGAAACCACTTGCCGTGGCTGCATCGAAACCATTCTTTGCGTATAACAGACAATACTGTATGCACATACTTAAGGCTGGCTCAAAGGAGTCAGCCTGTTTTTTGCTAAACTTTTTTCACCAACAAAAACCGTTAAGACTACCACATTGAAGAAATTTCATTTAAATTAGAAAGAATTATTTCTCTCAAAATGCATTCACCTATGCTTGCGAACACCCACTTGCACACATTTCCCTTCTATACATATTATTAGCGTTCCACCTCTTATGCTGAACATCCGCTCCAGGGCATTGCTTGCCGGCTAAAGACAGGAGAGGACTATTTATTTAATGTAAATCCACCTTTATGAAAAAGAACACATTTCCCAAAAAACTGCAGCTCGCGAAAGTGCAAATTGCTGCGCTGAATGTCACTCCCAAACAGGGCTTTATTTGTCTGACATCCTTTGACCAGACTACCTGCCCTGGCTGTCGCAGAACAGTAGATAATTGTACGCTGTAATGAAAAAGATCAACAATATCAAAGGCCGGGACCTTTGGTATTGTTGATCTCCTGCAAATATCTTATTGACGATAACCCTACTGCCTGTTCAACAGTTCTGTCGGTGTATAGCCAAACTGCTTCTTAAAAGCAAAAGAAAAATGGGACAGGTTTTCAAAACCTACTTCATAACAAACATCCACTGGCCTGGCATGCTTTTCCACAAAATGATAATGGGCCAGTTCCAGTCTTTTCTGTGTCAACCACCGTTGAGGAGTTATCTGATACGCTTTCTGAAAATCCCGCTTAAATGTTGTCAGACTACGTCCTGTGAGATAACCAAATTTTTCCAGCGGTAAATTGAACATAAAATTTTTTTCCATAAATCCGGTCAGCTCTATTTTCCCTGGCTCATCGAAATTCGCCAGGACATTATCAATCCCTTTATCAATGGCCCTGAGAATACTAATGGCCTCCGTTATCTTTAATGACGCTATGTCCGGCGGGAGCTCCTTCATATCAAAATAGGGAACCAGCGAAGAAAGACAGCTCTCCAGCAAAGGGTGATGATTGTAGCAGAGAATTTTCTGTGCTGAAGGGACCAGCGGTTGCATTGCCAGTTTTTCATAGTAATCTCTTAATCTGGCTGTCGAAAGGTGCATCACCACTGTTTTGTGTGGCAGGCCATCTTTGGGATAATTGATAATTGTGGCCAGCTGGTTACGGGGAATTAAAAAGATATCTCCTTGTTTAAAAAGATAAGTAGTTTCTGCCTGTACGATCTTTGTTTCTCCGGAGATGAACCACACCAGCATATGCTGGTCAAACATGATGTCTGACTTAAAAAAGCTGTCCTCATAGCAGGAGAGCTTTATATCTTCCGTAATATATTGGGCTGTGTATTTCATGATCTGAAAAGAAAATCGCCTGTGTAAAAATAACCCGTATCTCCCACTTTCGCCAACTAAAAATAACCATTTGATACCGTTGCTGTTAGATGGCCTGCCCACCATCGATCAGGAAATTTGAGCCGGTGATAAAAGCCGCCTTGTCACTCAACAAATAAGTGATCAGGTCCGCCACTTCAGATGGTTGACCGAATCTTCCCATGGGGATACTGTTGACCATCCGAGCCTCCATGTCATTATTCAGTCCGATTTTATGCATGATCTCCGTGGCTACAGGCCCCGGACTTACCGCGTTCACCCGTATTTTCCGGGAGGCCAGTTCCAGCGCGGCGATTTTCACTACCGCATTGATGGCGGCTTTACTGGCCGCATATACAGATGCGCCCGGAGGAGAAATGATCGCTGACGTAGAGGATAATAACACCACAGATGCTCCATCATTCAGCACCGGAACAAACCTGCTCAGGGTAAAATACGCCCCTTTAAAGTTTACGTTCATCATTTCATCAAACAGCTTTTCTGTCATCGATTCAATGGGTGCGAGCTGGGTAATACCTGCATTGATAAGCAACAAATCAATTTTCCCATATTGTGCGGTCACCTCCGCGGCAAGCCTTTCAATAGCCGGAAGACTGGACTGATCGGCCACCAGGCCGGTCACGTTTAGTTCCGATGCCGCTTGCATTACAGCATCGTTTCGTCTGCCGGTGATGATCACATTGGCGCCACTTTCCTGTAATTGTTTTGCGGTGGCATAGCCGATACCGCTGTTGCCGCCCGTAATGAGCACTGTTTTATCTTTAAACATGGTCTTTGTTTTATTGGATATTAAATGTAATGCCTGTCATCTCTTCACTTAGTGTCCACAACCGCTTTGCATTGGTTTCATCCTGGGAGTATGATTTTACGGCAGCAGCTGCCGCCACATCTCCATCTTCACAATACACACCGCCTATATTGTTTAGCAATGGACTGGTGGCGCACCAGACGGTGGTAGCGGCGCCCTGTGGTATCGTTTTTAAGGATGCTGCCACTTCAGGCAACAAGTTGCCCTCGGCATCACAAAACCCCATCTTCTGAAACAGTTCCGGTGGCGCTTCCCGGCCCAACTCCGTTCCTCCTATGGAGCCGGGGTTCACCGCATACACCCTGACTTTTGAGAATTTAGCACGGTTGTCCATTTCGAGGGAAAACAGGTTAACAGCCGTTTTGGATTGTCCATATCCCAGTAGCGTTTCGTATTCCCGGTACAGGAAATTGGGGTCTTCAAAATCGAAAGCACCAAACTGATGTCCGCCGGAAGAGAGATTGACCACCCTGGCGCCGTTTGCTTTCTGTAATGCAGGCCATAACCGGGCCGTCAGTTGAAACAGGGACAGATAATTGGTAACCAGTTGCGATTCAAAACCACGCTGGTCCCGGCGTAGTGGTACCCACATAATACCGGCATTATTGATGAGCATATGCAAAGATCTTCCGGAGGCGAGGAAGCTGGTAGCAAAGGCATCTACGGAAGCGGGGTTTATCAGGTCCATGGGAGCCACTTCCACATTGGCAATGCCTTGTAAGTTTTTCCTTGCCTTGTCGATATCGCGGGCAGGCACAATCACTGTAGCGCCCGCAGCGGCAAGCGTTTTGGTGGTCTCCAGGCCAATGCCCGTATTGCCTCCGGTGACGATGGCAATTTTGCCGGCAAGATCGATGCCTTTGATGACTTCACCTGTAGTGGATTTCGCATGAAAGCCTGAACCCAACGGAGTTTGCAGTGCTCCCTGATAATTTGTGTGTTCCATATTGTTATTGTTTTTGTTGAAACAAAAGTAGAACACCCTGCCTCCACCGACTTTGTTCAAACGTCCGATTTCGCTTTGTTTAGAAGTCCACCTGTAAAACTCCCTGATAACAGCAAAAAGGGCTGCCCCTTTCGGAACAGCCCACCCTTTCAATTGCAAGCACTATCACTTAAGCACAATCTTTCTGATAGCCCTGTTGTTGGGATCAGAGATATAAATACTTCCTTCTTTATCAATAGCTATATCTGCGACAAAGCCCATCTTCGCCTGGTCCAAACTACCATCTGCATAACCTCTCGACAGTTTAACGGCCGTGCTGACCTGACCGGTAGACAGGTCCAGCTTACGCAAGGCGTAGTTGTGCATGTCCGCAATCAGCAGGTTTTGTTCATTGTCCATCAGCAATGAACTGATGGTACCGCCAAACAGGGCAGAAGATACCGGCCCGTCCTGATACCCGCTGGACGAACCCACCCAGGTCAACTTCGCACTGTTGAGCTGCTGCCAGTAGAAAGTAGGCTCATATTTGTCCCCTACTATAAACAGATCATTATTGTTACTAATAGCAATTCGTAAATCCTCGGCTGTCCGACCGAACACATTCTCCAGCATACCATCGGGATACAACCGGAAAACGCCTTTGTAAAGCTGCGTATAATAGAGGTTGCCTTTTTTATCTCTCGTGATCGACCCTACATCGTTGGGCAGACCACTTTTGACCGTCGTCACATCCCCCTGAGGCGTAACCTTACGGATAGTGCCACCGCCGGCACCTACCTCTGAAACGTATATGTTATTGACTTCATCTATTGTCAACCCATAAATAGATCCAAACCGGGCATTTCTGCCGTTGCCATTAACGAAACCATTTGCATTAGGTTCTCCGGCAAAGATGGATACGTCGCCGGCAGGCGTAACTTTGGAGATATAGTTCTCACGGGTATTGGACACAAACACATTACCCTGGTTATCCACCACAATGGCGCCGATAAAGGCTCCCATTTGATTGGAGAGGGTAGCCATACCTGCACGGTTAAACGTAGTTGGGCTTTCAGCGACCAATGTGGCTCTTCTCACTTTTACCGGGCCGGTTGTCAGGTTGGCCGGCGTCATTACTTCCAGGGTCGTTTCCGTTGCCCTGAGTATCTGCGCCACTACACCATTGAAGGTCACTTCGTTTTCTGCCGGGTTTACACTGAAGCCGGTACCTGTGATCACGACTTTAATGCCTGCCAGGCCATTGGATGGTTCGAGCTTCTGAATACCGAGGCTCTGTTCCGTAAATTCCGGCCCTTTCACCGGCTGATCATTCACGCTGAGCATCACCGGTCCTTTACCCATGCCAATCGGCAACACTACCGTAAGACGGACGGCTGTAGCCGCTTTCACCACCGCCGGTATATTATTGATCGTTACCACGTTTTCATCTGCTATTGTGCTGAAGTCCTTTCCATCGATGGTCATTTCAGCGCCGGCAGGGCCGCTGAGCGGGCTCACCAGCCGGATAACAGGAGGCGGCACTACCGTAAATGCGGGGCCAACGATCTTCTGTCCGTTGATGTTTACTGCCAACGGGCCACTGGTCACACCCTCCGGCGCAATCACCACCAGTTTGTTACCCGATACTTCTGCTACTTCCGCCCTGGTACCATTAAAATCCACCACATTGTTGGCCGTAAACCCTTCACCGCTGATGGTAACACGGGTGCCCTTTCCACCACTGACAGGTTTAATACCACTGACTGCCTGATACTGAAAAGGCTGGCCAACAGACACCATCCCATCTACTTTCACGGTTACAGGACCGCTGCCTACCGCGTCCGGCACAGTAGCCACCAGCACCGTATCGCTGGCACTTACCACCGTAGCGTTTTTTCCATTGATCAGCACTTCCGCCGGCGACTTCAGGCTGCTGAAGCCGGCGCCGCTGATACGTATCTGCGTACCGGCGGGACCGTTAGACGGATATACTTTCTGCACACTTAGTTTCTGGTAAGTGTATTCCCCTACAGTCAGTGATTTAGTACCGTTGGAGAAAGTGATGGTACCACTTTGTCCTTTCTCCGGAGCACGTACCACCACTACCGAATCAGTATTGCTCAGCACTTCCGCATCTGTGCCGTTGAAAACCACACTGGCTTTTCCATCCAGGAAACCGCTACCGGAAATGGTGACCAGTGTACCGGCGCCACCGCTGTTGGGATAATAGCTCCTGACCTCAAACGGCACCACCGTCGCTACTTTATCTTTCTTACAGGCCTGTATAATACCCATCAGGGATAACAGTAACCCGGCCAATAAATATGTTGTTAGCTTTTGCATATGATCTGTTGTTTAGAAGGTGTAACGCAGTCCCAGCTGTACCTGGTAACGGGAACCAAAATAGTCAATGGAGTAAGGCGTACCAGGATCAGAGAAAGTATACACAGGTATACCCCCTTTATTTTGTTCCGGCGGGAACAAGGTAGGCGTCAAACCAACGCTGGCAGTAGAGTTAAAGGTATTGGGAGAAAAGTAGCTGATGCCCCAGTTACGGTTCAACAGGTTCGTCAGATTTACTACATCCGCCGTAAAAGTGATAAAGTGCGTTTTCAGTTTACGCAGATGGAACTCCTGTGCAAAATGCAGGTCTGCCTGCACATTCCACGGCGTACGCCCCATATTCCGCTCTGTAAAATCGCCTCTTCTGCTGCTGAGATATGTGTTGCCATCAATAAAGCGGTTAAACGCCTCTGCCTGTTCGGCAGCAGTCACCTGCTGTCCATTGCTGGTATAATCCTTAAAGAAACGGATAGCCTCTTCTGTTTGCGGAATATAAGCCAGGCTTACCTGCTGCGGTAATCCCTGTATGCTGTTATTTACAATGCCATAGGTAAACGGACTGCCGGACTGCGCACTGAAAAACAGGCTAAGGGTACTCACCCATGTCTCATTCCATGCTTTGCGATAGCTGGCATTCACCACAAAACGGTGGCGGATATCGAAGTTGGAATAAGCCAGCGGTGCATTATTCGGGCTCAGCGCCTGATTCAGCTGCCAGTTGGATTCCATAGAATTACGAATACCGTTGAACGCGTCTTTACTCTGTCCATAGGTATAAGCGCCGGACAGGAACAAGCCATTGGTAAAGGTTTTGCTGGCCGTACCCGTGAGGCTGTAACGGAAACCTTTATTGGTGTTGGTCAACATATAAGCATTGGAAAAATGCGGATCAATATTACCCGAATAGATAGGCTGTTGACGGTTTTTATCGTAAGCATAATATTTAGGGTTGTCCGTAATATTCACCTGTTGGAAAAATACTTCTTTAATGCTCTTGGTCACCATACCTTCTATACCCAACTTCCACTGGCTGGCGGTGGTCCGGTCGATAGCGAGACTGGCGCGCAAAATCTTCGGCATCACAAAATTATTATCGATCAGGTCTACCTGCGTTTTACCAGCATTCGGATTATTGATCACAGTACCATTCTTCTCAATAAAATCAGCAATACCATTTTTGCCGGGCTTGATGGCATCGCTGCCGGGGGTGAATGGTTTCTGGTCCGCTTTCTGGTCGAAAGAACCGTAGTTCACGCCGTTATTATAATATGCGTAAGCCAGCCATGCGAAAGGAATACGGCCGGTAAACATACCTACGCCGCCACGAATGATCAGGCTTTGATCTCCCAGCCAGTCATAACGGAAACCGAGGCGCGGAGATATCTGTACTTTTCCGAAATAGCGGTTTTCGATGCGGTTCAGCGGTGTATAGTGATAGGTGGTCCCGAAGTACGGATCAGCGATGGCGTTGGTCACTTTATCGCTCAGCTCCGGCTTCGCAGGCAGATGTGTATAATCCGCACGTAATCCTGGCGTAACGGTCAGTTTGTCGGTTACGCGTATCGCATCCTGTATGTACAGGCTGTAGAGGTTTACGTTGAATACAGCGCCGGGATTGTTCAGGATATAGTCACGGCTGTTGTTGGTATAGTTATAACTTCCTCTTACGCGGTAAGGTGAATTCCGCAGGTAGTCATCGATGCTCAGATAGTCTACGCGGCCGTTCCAGGCGTTCACAAAACCGTAGTTGATATGATACAGCTCATTGTGCGTACCCATTAACACGGTGTGTTTGCCTTTTGTCCAGGTGAGGTTATTGGTGATCTCGATGGTACGTTGTTTCATGTTGAAGATAGACGCTTCCCTGTCGGTACCCAGATAGATGGTAGTTCCTGGTGTGCGGCCCATGATCTGTACCTGTGGCAGCGTGGGATCGCTGAGCGGATCACGATAATCATGCACGGTAGTAAAACCGGCGACAAAACTATTGGACCAGGTGTTATTGAAACGGCTTTTCAGTTCCGCAACGGTGCTGCTCTGGTTATTCGTTTGTTTGAATGCCATGCTGCCGAAACGGAAATCCTGCTGGTCGCGGTCCAGGCTGATGGCGCTGGAAGTAATGGTGTTATTGCGGACAGACAGCTGATGTTTATCGTTGATGTTCCAATCTATACGGTTAAAGAATTTATTGGACTCGGAAGAGGAGTTGTACATCCCAGCCGTACCCGGATCGAAGATATCGCCGTAACGTTGGATGGTTGCATGGCGGATATCGTCGGCATCTTTCTCGCTGAAGATGCGGGCCGTTTCTTCTTTACCGGCCAAAAGCTGCGCAGGGTCTGTTCTGCGGGTGATTTCTTCATTGGTAAAAAAGAACAGTTTGTTTTTGATAAGGGGGAAACCCAGGCGAATACCGGCCTGATAGTCTTTGAAGTCACTGTTCATTTTATCGCCGTTGCCGGCTTTGTTTTTACCGATCATCGCTGCGGTACGACCAAAGCCGTACACGGAGCCGCTGAAGGTATTGGTACCGCTGCGGGTGACGGCGTTCACACTGCCGCCGGTGAAGTTACCGATCTTCACATCGAAGGGGGCGAGATATACCTGCATGTCTTCGATCGCATCGAGGGAAACGGGATTGGTGCGGGTACTGCTGCCGGGCTGACCGGAAGTACCGCTTTGTCCGCCCATGGAAGGGCTGAAGCCGATCGCATCATTGTTGATGGCGCCGTCGATGGTGACGTTGTTGTAGCGGAAGTTGGAACCGCCGAAACTATTGTCTTTGCTGCCTTGTGGCACCATGCGGGTAATGTCCTGAATGCTGCGGCTCACTGTCGGCATGTTGTTGATCTGGCTGCGATTGATATTTTGACCAGCTCCGTAGTTATTGGCTTTAGGTCCTGTTTTCGCGCCTTTCACCACTACTTCAGAAAGTTGTTTGCGGTCGTCGCCCAGTACTACGTTCAGTTGCTGCGGTTCTCCCAGCCGTACGGTGACGTTCTGGTATTTCTGCGGCGCCATGCCCATCATGGTAACGGTGACGGTATAAGGACCGCCAATGCGCATGCCCAACAGGTGATAGCGGCCACCGGGATCTGAAATAGCGGGATAGCGGGTACCGGAAGGTTCATGCACCGCGATGATAGTGGCGCCGGGCAAGGCCTGTCCCTGGCCGTCCTGTACCTTTCCGGTAAGGCCGCCGGAGGTTTCCTGGGCTGTACTGGCAACAGCTGCCAGCAGTAACGCCAGGAAAGAATATATCGTTATAATGATCTTTTTTGTGTTCATCACTTTTGATTGTAACTGATTACCGTGTTATTTTCAATACCTGGTTGGTGATATGCAGTACACCGTTACCGGTGATGATATTCTGTTTCAGCAGTGTAGCGGGTGATGAGTTACCCGGTCCCTGCAGGGTGATACCGTTGTAAAGGCCCGGGCTTGTTGGATCCGGCACCAGCTGAATCTTCACATTGTTATCGTCCAGCATGGTCTGGGTGATGATCGCTGATTTACCGGCGGTAAGGATATAGTCGTATACAAAACGACGGTCGGCCGCTACGTGATAACGCATCAGCGCGGCCAGCACCGCCGGATCTGCTGCCTCTATCTGCTCCAGCGTACTGTAGCCATAGGTTGTCATGGCAGCATTGTTAGCCGCATATACGGTATAGGGACCTTTGCCTTTCAGCAAATCGAATAAACCGGAACGTTGCATGGCATGTGTGAAGAGGCTCAGGCTGGCGTCCGCAGTGAGCGCTTCTCCCAGCGTTTCGAAGAGGTAAGGTTCGAGCACCCGGTCAATTACCTGTAAGCTGCCGTTGCTGGCTTTGATGCCTGTTGCCAATACACGGCTGCCGTTCACTGTCAGTACGGTGTCGTTGTCTTTCACCCAACGGGTCACATATAGTTTGCCACCGTTGTAGGTCCGTATTTCCTGGTTGAAAAGAAAGGGCATTTTATTCAGGTCATAGTTACCAATAAGCAGGTGGTACCCCGTGAGCTTTATCATCAGCGGAATGCTGGTGGTAGCCACGTCAACGGGCGTTTTGTACCCCGCGTTGGTAAATGCGCCATCAGAGGGCGCCAGTACCGTGAGCGGCCCTGTGCTGGTGAGTACCGGCCGCATGTCGCTGCGGTCAACTGCTGCCTTGAACTTACTCAGGTTAAAGTTGTCCATCACCACTTCCATGAGGCGGTCGTTACCGTTCTGCGGACTGGTATCATCTTTTTTACAGGCGCTGGCCATCAGCAAAGACAAACCCACTACCAGCAACCGGCAGGAAAAATATCGTTTGGATAATATTGTTGTGTTTGTAGTCATCATCATGAATCTTTAACGGATCAACAGTTAGTTCACCTTGAAATTATCCGGCAGGAAAAGCCGGTCCACGATATGCAGCGGCCCTTCGAAGGTGTTGATGTCTCTTGCGATGATAGTAGCTGCGGGCGTACTGGCGTTTCTCAGCTTTACCTTGATGGTATTGCCTTCTCGGATAAACTGTAGTGGCATTTTATACCCGGCTGTAGTTGACGTGGGCATCGTTATCCAGTAATCTCCGAGCAGTTTATCATCCAGGTCATTGGAGTAAAACACCGTCTTTGCCGAAGGGATATAACCAACGCTGCTGGTGGGAGCGTATGACCTGCCCCAGTTGTGATAGTCGAGGATACTGTCGGTAGGAATTAAACCAGACATGGTGTACGACTCCCAGTCCAGCTCAGGGGTGAAGCGGCTGTTAATTTCCATCATCTGCTCTATATCCTGAATGCCTGCCTGATGGAAAGCGTCATCGGTAGGGGCCAGATAGGAGTTAAAAAAAACTGAATTGGAAGCAGGTTCTATCCCCCAAAACATACCACCATAGCGCGCAAAAGACCCGAAGGTATATTCCATCCAGCTGGCATCATTCATATCGTTGATGGCCAGCAGCATGGTAAAACGGCCATCTTCCTCCAGTATCTCCCGGACATGTTTTTCGGGCTTTTGCAACAGCCTGTTCACCGGCCAGATGATACCATTCCTCGCTGCTACGGGTTTATAGTTTCCGCAAAGCTGGCCATCGATGATCAACTGGCTGTCTTTCGCCATGGCCATAAAGTGACGGTACGTGTAGGTGTAAGGACGGGACACCCCTGACCCTGCACCATTGCGGGACTCCTGCAAATTCGGGTTATCAAGCATCGTCATTCTGGGAGAACTCAGTTTCTGCGTCTGAATGGTCAACGGTTCCAGTTTTTCATTGAGCATGTGATATCTCATCAGTTGATTCAGCTCTTCCGGAGAACGTTTGCCGATTTCTGTTTCATCCAGCCCCGCAGCCTTCATGGAAACATCATCTACCGCCAGCACCGTAACGGACGCCCTGGCGCCTAATGCCACCAGGTCTTTATCTATATTGCTACGTTGCCAGGCAGCATAAAACAGCTTATAAGGAGTCGATTTCAGGACTGTCTGGATATCGGCGCTGGCACTGTCTTTATAGGGAACAGTTTCGCCTTCCGGTTCCGGCATGAACATTTCCTTTCTGCAACCGGTTTGCAACAACCCCATGCCAAAGAACGCCCCGCAGAGGATAGTCGCCTGTATCGTTTTGTATATTTTATTTTTCATGATGATTATGTCGTTAACTGTTGACCTTATTTTCCGGCCTGTTCGGGTTTCAGCAGCAAGCCATCCAGTTGATGCACCACACCGTTGTCAGTATTATAATCCACGATGCCTTTCCGTTCAACCGGTATAGCATTCAGCGGTTGATGGTCCCTGTCTTGCCGGACGGAACAGCTATACCGGATTTTGGGAACTCCATTTTCTGTAACATCCCCGCTGCTGATCTCCAGCAGATAGGTATCGTCCTTAATTTTAAGCCTCAGTGGGTCTGAGCCACCAGTCATAGTTTTAAAGGCACGGATATCAGAGAAGAAATAGTGCTGCTGATGTATGATGTAGCTTCCAAACAGCCGGGCTATGATGTACTTATCCGGGTTTAATGCAGCGATCGCCTGTTCATCAAGGCCGTTGGCTTTGAGCACGGCATTGCTGGGCGCCAGGATAGTCCAGGGGCCGCCGCTTTTCAGCTGGTCCCAGAAGCCGAAACGTTTCAGGGCGCCAACGAACAGACTGAATTCTTCATGTTGCGAAAGCAGGTCCTGCACGGTCCCCGGCTGATCTTTTATTACCTGCTGGAGCACCTGCAATACGCCATTGGTGACCACCACGTCCTTCACATCCACCAGACAACCATGGAAGTAGATGGCATTACGGTTGGCCGCTGAGCCGAAAGGGTTGGTAGACATTGTTACCAGTAGCTCCCGTGGACCGATGGTTTTAAAGCGTACGTCCACTGAATTTGACGCCAGGTTAGATTCCCGTACCGTACCGGGCAACACATGCAGCTGTATCAGCTCCTTCACTTTTTCCACCGGCATTTTGGCCAGATCGGCTGCGCTCAGGATGCCCATCTCATTAAATGCTTTGTTGTTGGGCGCCAGTATGGTAAACGGTCCGGGGCCATTCAGTTCAGCCGTCATACCAGCCCTTTCGATGGCTGCGTAGAAAAGGCTCAGGTCATAGTTGTTCCGGATGAAGTCCGCAGCAGGGCGATAGTTTTTCATCTCCTGTTCAAAATCCAGTTTATCATGTTTACAGGAAGTAAACATGATCCCGAATGCCGCTAAGAATATGATAATGTAATGCTTCATAATTGATGATTTTAGAGTCACCGCTTAGTAGATCGGCGTCGGATATTTGCGTTGTACGGTAGTTAAATAAGCGGTACCGTTCACAATTTCGATGGTATTCACGGTGGCAAACGACTGCGGGTTGTTGGTACCGGAGTGAATATTGACGATCATATTGGGCCGGCTGCAGATGTAGCGCTCAAAGTTTGCACGGGAACCATTTCCATAGCAGGAGATCACTGCATAATTGCCATTCACCACTTCACCGTCATTGTCGTTGTAAGGGTTGCTGAGCGGGTCCAGGCCTGGCCCCATCAGGCTGAATCGCTGCCAGGCCGTGGTACGGATGCCATCAGCGGCATTGTCGGCAAACAAGGGGAAGCTGAAATAGCTGCTCACCGCATTGGACGTATTATTGCGGCGCAGTGTGGTCAGGAACCTGAAATTATATCCTGGCACCGGCTTGGTTAATGCGTCAGCTGTATAGAGACTCATCCAGATATTCGCTTCATCCTTTATCCCATATTGAAGCATGCCGGCATCTGCATTTCTTTTCTTCTTTGATTTGTCGGCTTCTTCATACCCTTCTGCGCTCATGTTATAGAAATTGACATATACCAGGGAGTCAGACAGTGACAGTTTGTGAAAAATTTCACGGCGTAACAGCATCCCGTTTTCCCTGGTCCTGAAATTTTTCTGCAGGATGTGCAGCGTATATACTTCGCGGCTGTCCAGCTGTAGAACTGTATCCAGTAACACTTTCTTTTTCAGCCGGTCTTCCAGGCTAAAGAACGGGATACCGCTCACGGGGCGGTACATGAACATTACCCGGTGCTGCCCGGAAGGTATCTGCGCCCAGCTGGAGAGGTCAAAACCATTGAGTACGGGTCCTACCAGCACATCTTCTTTACCGGGATACTCCGGATTACGGAAAGAGATACTGGTGCCCACGTGAGAAGGGTATGGCGGTGCATAGGAATTGCGCTGGTCCAGGAAATCACCAATAATAGCTGCACTGGTGGGCATACCGGAAGCATCTGTCACCGGATCGATGAGCATTGTCAGAAACGGCTGTTCTTCGTCTTTATTTTCCAGCGCTACGGTGTAGTTCAGGTTATTGAACACACGCAGGTAGGCCGGATCATCGATCTTCTTATGTTCTATCTTGGCGCAGCTACATAAAGCCGACACCAGACCTGCTATGATTATTGAAAATTTTTGCTTCATACGTTTAACAGTTTAGGGCTACCGGTTATGTTTAACAATGATCATCTTCGCTTTAGACGCCTCGGGCGCAGCGGTAGCATTTCTTCCTATCAGCGCAATGGTATAGAATCCAGGCTCCTGGTCAGGTATACCACCACGGACATACAATTCTTTTCGTGCTATCAGCTCAGTGCTTTTCACTACCGGCACCTGTGTGAGCCATGTACCGGGAAACACCCCGGGGTTTGACTGGAAGGCCATGATCTGGTAAGGGTTGTCTGCCATGAATGCCACGGTATTAGTACCATCCTCGGGAATAACGCCTGGCTGTAGCCCGCGGGTAACGCCATACCTGCCGAACTCCTGTCCGTTAGGGGAGGTGAAATTCACGTTAGGGATGTCCGGGCAGAAATTATAGAAGCGGAAGTGAAAAGGGAATTTGTACTGAAGACGGGAGAAAGAGCCATCCTGGCCATCACCACCGGGAAGATACACGCCTGCGCTGAGGTTATTGGCCACTACGGCTATCTGTGGCGAGCCTTTGGCATCTGCGTATACCCAGGCGGTGTAATTACCTCCCGGCCTCATCATCTTATTAACAGTAGCCAGTATTTTACCGGAAGCATCCGTTGCTTCGAGGGTCGTCATCGCGGACACCACATTCGTATATTCGCTGGCGTTACCATATGCAATGTTGCTGCTCACCTGTCCGCCATTTACTTTCAGGCCGATAGCCGCCGCGCCGGACAAGGCATTTACTACCTGTACACGCCCATAGGTAACATTCGCCGGATCAGCAATATCGGCGATGATCTGAAAGGCATTCTGCGTAAAACTGGATTCATCTGTACCACCCGGAACATCATAAAGCAACTGCTGTGGTGAGATAACAATCGTATATATACCACCCGGCTGATAAGTCCGTATCGGCGCAAAAGTCAGCCTGGTAGATACAGGACGGAGCGTACCGGTGGTAATCGTGGAAGTGGCACGGTCCACCATCGCTGCATTTTCTTCTCTGGGGCCACCGATCGCAGTGACCTGTGTACCGGCGGCTGTCAGCACTTTGAACTGATAGGTTCCATAAGGCACTTCCACATATTCAGACCAGCTGCCGGGAGCTATATTCGAAGTGGCAGCGTTCACTATCGTGCCATCAGCAAATGCCAGTGATAATGGCCCGTTGATCAGCTCCTGGACACTTTCAGGCCGCTTGATGCCCGAGGCCAGGTTCACGATCCGGATCTTGAAATGGTCCGGGCGGGAAGGCGCTTCCACGGAACGTGGTATCTTGTTGACCTGCGGTATATCGCCGGTCAGCAGAAAAGGGCCACGGATAATATAATAATCAGCAGGGTTGTAATCGTCCTTGGCGTTCACTTCCACCGGCTGATCATTGTCCACCAGTTCTTTTGATTCTATTCTCAGATGCGCGGTGCCGTTATTTTGAAAAAACTCACGAGGCACCGTCCAGGTGGTACCGAGGCGGCCTTTGTCCGGGAAAAATTTAGTAGTCGGATACTCGTACTTGCCTGAATTGTACGGCAGCAATACGAAATTGGTCAGCGTATCATTATTGGCGATTACCTGGCTGTAAGGCCCCAGGTTCACGATCCGGACGCCGGAACCGGCCCGGGCATCCTGAACGATCCTGTTGTCATACTGATGGTCCATTTTATCTTTGTTGCAGGACGCCATCAAACCGGCTCCTGCCAGCAACACACCTGCTATAATGGAAATATGTTTCATTTTCTTTTTTTTATTCCGGATAACCGTTACCGTTAGAACAGATTATAAGTAAAGCCCAGCATGATTTCACTGCCACGCTTAAAGCTGCGGTTCGTGTATTTATTACCGTACCACAGGCCGCCGGTGCCCGGCGCTGCATATACGGTCTCTATCGCCGGGTTCAGGATGTTCTTCGCATATCCTTTAAACAGCAAACGTTTGGTAACACGCTGGGTGAAGATGAAATCCAGCACCGGTACAGGACGGGTATAGAGATCAGGCTCACCGGTCAGGTTGATCTGCACCAGGCGCTCACCCACCATGTTGAAAGTGGCGGTCAGGTCAGTACCGGACTTGCCGTTCTTATAGTTCAGCCAGGCATTCACGGAATAAGGCGCCTGTTCAAACAGCGGGCTGTACTCCGGCGTATGACGGTCGAGGGATTTGTTGGCCTTATATCTTTCCGTTGATTTCTTAATGAGGCTCTGTGCCAGCAACAGGTTGGAACCGACGTTGAAATTCTTCAGCGGCGCGTACAACCGCCCCAGGTCTTTTACCACCTCCAGCTCTACGCCCCATACTTTACCTTCGTTAGGATCGTTCTGGAACTGAATGGTGGGATATTCCGGATATTTGGCAGCAAGTCCCTCTGTTTTCAGGCTGAATACTTTCACCAGCTGGTTCTGTATTCTTTTACCGAACAACGATACGGACAGCACCTCTCCGGGATGAGGGAACCATTCCCATCTGAAATCGAGGTTTTCGGTATGCTGGTTCACCAGGTTAGGGTTACCTACCACGAGGCCCATCTGAAAGGCGTCGAACTCAAACACGTTGGTGATTTCACGCAGCTCCGGCCTTGCCAGCGTAGTGTTGTAGCCTACGCGGAAATTCATGCTTTCCAGCGGCGTATAGGTGAGGTTGACAGAATAAAAGGGTTTATAGCCTGTCTGATAACGCGTGTTAGGATTGATCAGCACCACCGGTACTTTAGTACCTTCGCCATCTACGGCTGTCAGCGCCGGATCAAGATATACATCGGAAGTGTCTACGGCGGACTGGATGTTGGTTTTCTCAAAACGCACACCGCCGGTAAGACGCAGATCCCCCGGCAAACGCAGGTCCATCATACCATAGAAGGCATTGGTCTCAAAGAAACCAGTATAGTTATTGGGAGATTTCTGGCTATTATACAGGAAGCCGCCTATTGGATGAGCGCCTTCACCGGTATTGCCTCCAGGAATCTTGATCCCGATCATTTCCGGGCCTACGAGACGGTTCAGGTTACCTTCCACCGCATACAGCGGATAGGCGCCGAAGGTGGAGAAATTAGAGCCGGGCAGGAAAAACATATTTTCCCGGAAACTACGGTCACGATTCAGATAGTTGACACCGGTTTTAAATTCCTGCTTCCTGCCAAACAATGGGAAAGGCAGCGCTACGTCGGCTTTATAGTTGTAGTTCGTTTCCTTCAGTCTGCGCCAGCGGCGGCCGTTGGGCTCTGCCTGTATGATACCGTAGGTGCCATATCCGTTCACATAACCGGAGTTGAGTGCATACAGGTGATCAGTGTACACCAGACTACCTGAATTGGGAAACGTGCTGACATCGGGTTTATAATAGTATCCTCCCTTGCGTGGCGTATAATCCGTCAGCGTAACAAAACGATAGTCCGGATCATTCTGTGAGGAGTTGGAAGTAGCCACATTATAGCTCAGGCGCGGGCTGTATTCGCCTTTTGTGAACTTATGCTCTCCCTGCAGGTTGAAAGTATGCAGCGTGCGGAATGTCTGCTTCAGTGAATAGATATGGCTGCTTACATCACCCGGCAAACCGGAATACTGGTACTGACCATACATGTTGACGGCCTGTGCCTCACTGCCCCAGCTACCCAGGTACTGCATACTGATTTCATGACGGGGGTTGAACTTGTACGTCAACCCCGTCAATGCTCCATAGTTGATTGTTTGTGTTCCTGTGTTCTCTTTATAGGTTTGATATTTACCCATGAACAGGTTGTTCGGGGTAATGTAGTTGGGTATGTTCCGCGGACTGTAGACATCTTTGTTACCAGTGATCACGCCCTGGTAAACACTATACTGGGTAAGATCTCCGCCATAGATATCGGAAGTACGGCTGTAGTAGTTGGCACCGGCGATAACACCCAAAGTATGTTTTCCAAATAGTTTGAAGCTATTGCCATAGGTAGCAGAAAAAAGCTGGTTCAGCGGCGCCTTGCGGTAATGAGTGGTAAGCACCGGATCGAAGCTGTGCATCAGATTATTGATGCGGGTAGCTTCCTGCTGCAAAGCCGGACTGTTAGGGCTGTTAGCGATCAGTTTTTGTATCTGTGATAATCCGCCGGGATATTGTTTAGACAGGTTCAGGAACTCGGAAGTCAGGTCTTTTTTATTCACTTTGGTACCGAAGAATCCCATGTCGCTGTTGTAGAAACTGTTCACTTTTCCATTGGGACCGATGTTGGAATTAAAACCGGTTTGTGCGATGACCGTGAAGATGGCGCTGTCCGGAACGGATTTCGTTTTCAGTTCCACGATACCGGCGGCCGCATCAGCGGGCTTGTCGGGTGTAACTGTTTTGAAGATGGTAATATTATCGAGGAGGGAAGCCGGCACGAGGTCCAGCGGGATAGCGCTTCTGTCCGGATCGGAAGAGGCCAGGCGTACGCCGTTCAGCTGTCCGATGACGCTGCGGTCACCAAGACCGCGGATCGCGACATACTTATCATCGGTGATGGTTACGCCGGATACTTTCTGCAACGCCTGTGTGGTGGTGATACTGCCGGTACGTTCTATCTGTGCGGCAGATATTGCGTCCTGTACGATGGCCGCGTTTTTCCGGTCCTGTAGCACCGCGATGTCTGTATTGAGTTTGCGGCGTGCGTTGACGGTCACTTCGCTGAGTTGTTTACTGGAAACGGTCAGCGCGATGATCATGGTGCCTGCCGCGCTGGCTTTCACTTCCCTTGATTCGTAGCCGATATAGCTAACGACCAGTGTCACGCTGCTTTGCGTAACGGTGAGATGAAATACCCCGTTCATATCGGTGGAAGCTCCGGTGGCAGTGCCTTTCACGCGTACGGAAACACCAGGGATGGCTTCTTTGGTTTTGCTGTCGATCACTTTCCCGCTGATCTTTACGGGCACCGGCTGTTGAGCGATCACCACGTAACCTTCTACCAGCTTATATTCCAGGCCGGTATTTTCCAGCATGCCGTGTAAGGCGTCCTGAATACGGATATCGGCGCCGCTGATGGTCACCTTTTTATGGGTTTTCTCCAGCAATTCTTCCGGTAACATAAATTTAACTTCGCTCTGCTTTTCGATCGCGAGCAAAGCCTCCTTCAGGGCTACCTTATTCAATTGCAGGTTTATTTTCCGGGTCAGATCCTGGCTATTTACATTTGCGGCCAAAAGCAACCCCGCTGCGGTGAGTTGCAATACCAGCACAATAAATGAACATCTCATCAGGAAATAAATTATGGGCCTTAATCCTTCCCTTTTTCCCAACAGCGCACCGGGCTGTGTATGCTCCGGGCAGGCCCGTTGGCAGGCGAAGGTGGGTTGCATGCTAAATCTTAAAGGATTTCTTTTTAATCCTTTTTCCATACTTTTGAATGTTACTGGTTAATCCCGGTTTTCCGGGAAATCTGGTATCTTCTTTCATGTGCCTGTTCGTCGTCCAAAACTTATCAGGCATGATGAAATCATTTTAAGGCGTTCCCGTGTATTTGTCAGATACCGGGAACGTTTTTTTAGTAGTGTACTGTTAGTGCATATGTTTGTTTTGCGCGTTAATGAATAGTGACCTGCCGGTTATTTATTTTGTAGGTAAATCTGCTGCCGGCGCTCAATACACGGAGCGTCTCCTCCAATGGCCTGTTGGCTGACAGTGTAACAGTGATCCGCTTTTGTGCGGTAGTGGATTGTTTAAAGCTGATGCTCACATTATACCAGCGCTCCAATACGTCTGCCACTTCTCTTAAAGTGCTGTTGTTAAATGCCAGCCGGGCGTTCTTCCAGCCGGCGATATCTGCTACCGGCATTTCCGCGATGGCGGGGTGTTGGGCAATCGGGTCCCAGGTTACCTGTTGACCAGGCGTCAGCACCGCTACCGCCGACGTATATTCATGTCCGTTATTAGCATGCTCCACCTGCACCTTCCCGGTAGCTACCGCTACTGTCAGCGGCGTTCCTTTAAAAGCATTGATCTTAAAAGAGGTCCCCAATACCCGTGTTTGCACAGTGCCGGTATGCACAATAAATGGATGCGCCGGATCTTCACTGATCTCAAAGAAAGCCTCGCCGGTGAGCGTAATCTCCCTGGTAGGACCACTAAACGCTTCCGGATATTCCAGCCTGCTGTCTGCGCCCAGATGTATCACCGATCCGTCTGCCAGCGTGATCACGGCACGCTGCCCTTTAGGATTGCGCTTTTCCAGATTGGCCAGCGCCGTGGCGGTGGTTTTACTGTGCTTACGGTATTGATGCACCCCAATTGTTCCCAGTGCTGACACCAGGATGGTCCATATGGCAGCGCGGCGCAGGAAAGAGAGCCGCTTCACCGGTCGTGGCATCACAGGCTCCTGCTCTGCCTGCATGGCGGCTATACGTTGGCGTAGGGTTGTTTTCCACTCGGCTGCCTGCTGGTCGTCCACTCTGATCTGTTCCATCAGCAACATGTCTGCTGTCAACCGTTCCGTTAACACGTCGTCCAGTAACTGCTGTCCTTCCGGCTGCTGGATAAAAGCCGCCACCCGTACCTTTTCTTCCGGCGTACAGCGATTATCCAGGTATCTGTTCATTAATGCTTTCGTGATCGTATTTACCATGTTGATTGTGGTGAACGATGGTCCGTTCACTTATATAGGGCAGAAAAAAAAGAGGAGGGGCTAATGGAGGTAGTACAGGTAACAATTACATAACATTGGTGGGTGATGTCAGGGCATCCACCAATAAAATATGACTACCATGGTAACATCCGTATAGTCTTTCAGGTGATACCGGAAATGGCTCAGGGAAGCTTTAATATGATTTTTTACGGTAAACAGAGAGAGGTTCAGTTCTTTGGCAATTTCAGCATGGGAGCGGTGTTCATGTCGGCTCATCTTAAATACCCGCTGCCGCTGTGGGCTCAGCTCATCCAATTTATCGAGATACACCTGTGTTAATTCATGACAGTTCATAAGATTGTCTGCCGCCGGGGTCAACAGGGTTTCATCGTCATAGGCCTGCTCTAAAGGCAGTATAGCCAGTGACTTTTTCGTCATGGCTTTGATAACGGCGTTTTTAATGGCACGGAATAAATACGGCGCCAGTTGCACGTCCGGGTCCAGCTGTTGTCTTTTCTCCCAAACCCACAGCATCAGGTCCATCATTGTTTCTTCCGCAATACCTTTGTCCTGGAGATAATTCAGGGCATAGTTATACAACCTTCTGGAATACCGGTCGAACAACACTTCAAACGCCTTCACATTATCAAGCCTGCATTGTTCCAACAGTGAATAATCTGATAAGTCGTGTAGAGCTTCGCTCATATGTTCCTTCCAATTTTTCCAGTCGCAAACATAAGGGCAAAAAAATAGCAGCGATATTATCTAAACATTAACTTTTGTTTGGGTTTTGTTGTTCCTGGTGTGGTGCAATGGCCTTCTTCGCGGCCCGGAGCACTTTGAGCAATGCGATATTGGTGACACCTTCCAGTGCTGCCACTACCGCCTGCGGCGACATAGGCGTGGTAGTTCCGTCTTCCGCGATCGTCACCATCTCACCATCTTTCAGACCAATGGCCACTCCGTCGGGAATATTCCCCATTTTCCCATCCAGGTATTCAAAAATAGTATCTGTAACAATTGTTCCGTCTGCACGCACTATGCCCCAACTGGTCTCAGCAGTACTATAGCCGATGAAACCTTTTTTCAGATAACAGCAACGGGAATATGCCACCGGAAGGACCCAGTGGGGTTGCTCTTTCACGGCGAGCAACCCTGCTTTCATGCCATGGTAGACTACTGCATACCGCTCACTGTGTTCCGGGGTATACAACGATGCTATATTGCTGTAAACCGTGTCTGTTAACCAGCCATGCTTCGGAGCATAAAGGCCCGTCTTTCTCGCAACAGTTACGGCAAAAGCGGAGAGTTCATGCATCCAGTGGAACCTTTGTTGCGCAAAAGGCAGTAACGTTTCGCCCCCGGCGTCCAGCAAGGCGGTGGTCTCTCCGCGGGTAACGATATAATATTCCTCCGCAACCGTTACCTTATCAGTCACCTCCACCGGCAACGGTTTCATCCGATGCGTAAAAAACAGTTTTTCCCCATGCTCCTTTTCCACCTGAAAATAACTGCGTCCTTCCGTGTCGCGGATAGCGATGATATCGCCGGCAGGTTGAAACGGTAACAGCACTTCGCCGGAAGCATCCAGGATAGCCCATTCATCTCCTTGTTTCACTGCAAACAAATCATGGTCCAGCAGGTGACCATCATCATACACCGTTGGAATAATTGTTTGTCCGTTTTGATCTACCACACCAAACTTACCATCCAGGGTAACCGTACCATAAGCATATTCAAAATCATCAGCGCGATCGTAGACACAAGGCACCACCTCCACACCGCGACGATTCATATATCCCCATTTACCCTGCTTCGAAACGACGGCCAGCGCTTCCGTCATAAAAAACTCACCGATCGTATCATACTCCGCCGGCACTATTACCTCGCCCAGCGTATCCTTCATTCCTTTTAGTCCGTTTTCACTAAAAACGTCCAGTATAAAAGGGTTGACGGATGATCTGATCAATGCCCAGCCATAATCATATACCCGTTCATTCAGATATTGCCGGAAAGTCCGTTCGCCTAAAAATGGGCATTCATTCAACAGCGACGGATCATTGGCTGCTATTGCCCGAACGATGATGGCATTGTTCGCTTCGATGCTGCCTTTCAATACTACCGCCTCGGACAGATGTCCATCTACAGGCAGTGCGTCGTCCACTGCTTCTCCCCAGGGAGCCAGGCGGAAGAATCTTTGTTTCATTCTTTCGTCGAGGTACCGGAAAAGCTTCTCCCTGGCTACCTGGAAAGCTGTAGGGTCATCCAGCAGCGTGGACTGGTGTGTCTGAATAAAATCATACAATACACGCAGTGCGGTAATTCCATTTTCCGCCAGGGCATACAGACCGCCCCCGGTACCATAATCGGCCGGTGGGGCAACAGCGATATCATCAGCAAACAGCGGATGGAACAACAGTGGGAATTCATTCTCCCAACGCATCATCGGGGTATAAGCATAAACAATTTCCGTAGCTGACAATGGGAGATATTTTTCCTGTATCGTTGCCGGGACATGGTCCAGGTTACATAAGTACATACTGCGGGTCATAATCAACAATGTTCTGTCCGCAAGTATACAAAAATCCAGACAGAGTGAGAAAGGGCTATAATTTAGCAATATTAACTACCTTCATAGACTATACGAAAGTCTTTATGAAGAAGGTCCTTATCACCATATGTTATCTCTTTGCCAGCTTCTCACTTTTCTCACAGGAAAAGCAGGAAATCCAGTCGGCCATTGAACCTGTTAAACATATCCTTCATACAGAAACTTCCTGCAAACAGTTACAATACAGACTGGATACACTAAACAAGTTGATATCAGGCAGAGTTTTTCTAAATAGGGATGTAGATTTTTCACATCGACACATAAGGCTACAGCCGGGATTTTTCAGAATGGGCTACTGCATAGACGTGTTAACAAAAAATGACACCATTGTACTTTCCTGCATCACAGGCCCGGATAGTGCTATATGTTTCAGGAACTATGACACTTCACGATTAAACGATTATCTGCATCAGCGGAATAAATTTTATCAATCATCCAAATCGGCAGACGAGCTTTTTGCGGAGCTATCGACGCAGGAATTCTATGCGTTTTATTGCGGGGAAGGAATGCAAAAGACCGAGGGAGGCAAATACACGAAACGGCTTGTGGAAGAAAAAAATACAGCAGCATTGACAGACATGCTCCGGAGCTTTAATTGTGAAACGCAGGCCTTCGGTGTAGCTGGCTTTTATATGCTTAAAGAAAAGAATTACGCGATACCTGCGCCAGTTAAGCGGCTGATCAGCCATATCAAAAAGCGTAATTCCACGCTGGCCATCTGTTCCGGATGCTTTTTAAGCGTCGAAAAAATATACAAATAAAAGAGCCGCTTTATAAGAGCGGCTCTTCTATGATTATTTACTGATCGGTTTTCCCTCCTCGTCGAAGGTCTCTATCTTCGTCTGGTTTTGTTTATCCACATAAATTTTGATCCTTACTTTTCCTTTTTGATCACGGATGAACAAGCCCACTTCATCTTTCCAGGTGCGGCCTACGAAGAGTCTTTCGGTGCCTAACTTCCCTTCTGACGCCAGTCGGTTCGTTACTTCTTCATATATTTTTTCATTCTTCAGGGCCTTCAGAGAATCTATTATTTTCATAAAACGCGCACCGGTAAAGTCATCCGGGCGGTCCCAGATTTTCAGGCCGTAGGAGCGGGCATTGCTGCCGTCCAGCTCCTGCGCATATTGCAGCTGCATGATCTGGTCGTTGCGGTATTGGTCCACAGAATACACCATGCCGGCGCCATCTTTTTTGGTGGCATCATATACCAGTCCACCGCATTCGTCGCCCGCGCTGTTGAAGAAGATAAGCCCGGCCGACCGCTCCCTTGCGGGTATTTCTTTACCTTCTATCAGTCCCGGGTGTTGCCTTTCACTATTAGCGATCACCATTTTCAGGGTACCGTCTTTTTCTACTACGTTGATTCTTTCCACATCTATTTCCTGAAAACGTTGTTTACCAAAATCAGTGCGGAAAGCCATGAAGAAGAAGGCTATCAGTACAGTGGTGAGAATAAGAGCATAGGCTTTTAAAAAACGAACTTCCCGTTGTAATTTTTCCATGTAGCGTTTAGATTATTGAGTGATCAAATTTCCTTTTTCATCAAAGGTTTCTATTTTAGTCTGGTTTTTTAATCCTGACGCTACCTTTGGTATCGCGGACAAACCGACTTCTTCATCGAAAGTCCTTCCTACAAAGAGCCTTTCAGTGCCCCAGCCACCTTCCTTTCCACATCGATCTCCTGAAAACGTTGTTTACCGAAATCATGGCGGAAAGCCATCAAAAAGAAGGCGATTAATACGGTGGTGAGCACAAGTGAATACACTTTTAACAACCGGATTTCCCGTTGTAATTTTTCCATAAGCAATCGATTTTGAGTTGGATAGCGTTTTTTTTATTAAACAATCATAATTATTATTTACGAAGACATGATTCTCATAAAAGCATACGGCATAGCAACGGCTTGTTGTCCCGGGGTATCATGTGACATTATTTACTATAAAGCTAACGATAAAACAATTATCATTCGCACGTTGTCTCTTTTCACCACTAATTTGTCTCAATCACCCCTGCTCCCATTAAAAAAATGAGGGTAGGTTTGTTGAAAAATAAAACTTTCATGAGAAAACTGATACTGGAGATGCAGCTGTCTATCGACGGCTTTGCAGCGGCGGCCAATGGGAGCGGCAGCTGGATGGTATGGAGTTACGGAGACGACTGGACCTGGGACCCGGCCCTGCAGGCTTATCATACTGAGCTGATAGCATCAGCAGACGAAATACTGTTAAGCAGAAAAATGGCCGAAGAAGGTTTCATCGGCCACTGGGAAAAGATGGCAACTAATACCGCTAATCCGCAATCCGTATTTGCCGGGCATATCAGGGATGCACGGAAAGTGGTGTTTACGCATACGTTGACACAGTCCAACTGGCCCAACACTGTACTGGCCAAAGGCGATCTTATAGAAGAAGTGAAAGCGCTGAAAAAACAACCCGGCAAAAACCTGATCGTATTTGGCGGCGTATCTTTCGTATCCGCGCTGATAGCAGCGGGGCTGATCGACGAGTATCACCTCATCATCAATCCCGCTGCTATCGGGAGGGGAATGCCCATATTCGACAAGGTGCAGGGTATCCTGGGACTGTCATTAGTCAAGGCCACTGCTTATGGCTCCGGCATGGTGGTATTACAGTACCGTTACGCCGGCTGATAACAGAGCCACATCACCCCCTTATCCAGCTGGCGGCTGTTGGTGAGCTGTAAGCCTGCCTGCACACCCTCTCCGAAGAAACGTTTGCCGCCGCCCATCATCACCGGATGCACGAGGAACTGGTATTCATCGATCAGCCCGGCCTTTGTCAGTGATTGGACCAGCGCCGCGCTGCCTTCTATCTGTATTTCTTTGCCCGGTTGCTGCTTCAGCCGGGCTATTTCCTGTTCAATATTATCCCGGATGATCGTGGAGTGCTCCCAGGTGGCTTCTTTCAGGGTAGTAGACACCACATATTTCTCTACGCTGTTCAGTTTGGCGGCAACGCCCATTTCATTATTTTTTAAGGAAGACCAGTAAGGGGCCAGCATTTCGTAGGTTTTACGCCCGAAAACAATGGCGTCTGCCGAGAGAATACCTTCGCGGATAATGTCTTGCCTTGCCTGGCTGTCGTAAGGGTTAAACCACTGTCCCATGCTTTCCGCATCAAAGATACCATCCAGTGTCAGCCAGGTAGAAACGATTAACTTTCTCATACGTTGTTTTTTTATACAAAGTAACGACGGCGGTAGTCCGTGGTATAGAACAAACCCGACAATCTTCAGGAGGGGAAGTCTGTGGCCGCTTTCAGGTATTCCAGCGGCGTCAGGCCGGTAAAATCCCGGAACGCCCGTATCAGATGGCTCTGATCTGCATAGCCGTGCTGGAAGGCTACACCGGCCATGTCTGTAAAGCCGTTGGCGCTCAATTGCCGCAACGCGGCATCAAACTGACAAATGCGGCCATATGTTTTAGGCGACACGCCCACATGCATCTCGAACATACGTTGCAAAGTACGCTCCGTCACATATAGCTCCTGCTGCACTTTCAGCATAGGCAGTGCTCCGCTATGCTGCTGTATCATCTGCGTAGCAAAAAGGACAGGCTGACTGAGGTCCGGTTTACGAGGGGATACCAACTGTAAGAAATAGTCGTTCATTAATGTCAGTCGCTGTGCCGGCGATGGCGCATTCAGCAGCTGTTCCTTTAAACGCATGCCACGAGCAGGTTCAGACAGGCTGATATCCACACTCAGATCTGTTAGTTCCTTTGCGCTCCAGCCAAACAAGGCTTTCAGCGTATGCGGATACAGAAAATACGCGATCAGCATGGTGGGCCCGGATACGGGCAATAAGATGGGCCGTATGTTCTGTCCGTATAGTACAAGATGGTCTACAGGAAGATGACTGGCTGTCAGCTGAAAAACAACGCTGGGGCACCCCTTGGCGATCAGCGGCAGGGTGGTGCCGAAAGGCAGGTGCTCACTTTCCAGCACCATGATGTGGCTTACATAATGGGCCAACGCAGGAAGCGGTGTGATCAGTTGCGTTCTCATTTTTCAGCATGTGTGCTGTAAGTTAAACTTTATCTGTCAGCTGTGGAATGGCATTTTTTATGAACTAATTAAATATTTTTTTGTAATTACGTATATGCCATACAAACACATTCTATACAAACGCTGGAATATCGCCTTACCCATCTGGAGCCTCGTCAGCCCATTGATCGGACTTGTCATCCTGATGCTGGCCGGCGGCATGGACAATCCGTTTTTCTCCGTGCTGATGGCGGTGTCGCTGATCAGTATCGTATTGTCTGCCGTGCACCATGCCGAAGTAGTGGCCCACCGCGTGGGAGAGCCTTATGGCACGCTCATTCTGGCGTTGGCTATTACCGTCATTGAAGTATCGCTGATCGTTTCCCTGATGCTGAGTGAAGGGGCCGAAGGCTCCACGCTGGCCAGAGACACCGTATTTGCCGCCATCATGATCCTGCTGACCGGCATTATCGGCCTCTGTCTGCTCCTTGGCGGCTATCGCTACAAAGAACAAGTGTTTATCAAACAAGGCACCAACGCGGCTCTTACCACCCTAACGGCCATCTCTATACTAACATTGGTACTGCCCAATTATACCACCACTACCCCCGGACCGGTGTATTCCAATAGTCAGCTGCTGTTTGTGGCAATTATTTCCCTCGTCCTGTATGGTGGCTTTGTATCCGTACAAACAGGCCGCCATCGGGATTATTTCCTGCCGGAAGATGAGGGGGAAACACATTCCGCACCGCCCAACAACCTGACCACCACCATCAGCATGTTGTTCCTGCTAATAGCGCTGGTATTGGTAGTCATGCTGTCCAAAAAACTATCGCCCACGATCGAGTCGATGGTGATCAGCATGGGAGCGCCTAAAAGCCTGGTGGGTATTATCATTGCGGCAGTGATCCTGTTACCGGAAGGGCTGGCCGCCATACGGGCGGCACGACGCAACCGGCTGCAGACAAGTCTGAACCTGGCGCTGGGTTCTGCGCTGGCCAGTATCGGGCTTACCATCCCGGCAGTGGCTATCGTGACCGTCTTTGCCGGCTTCAGTGTCACCCTGGGCATAGACACCAAATCGTCGTTGTTGCTGATATTATCCCTGTTTACAATCAGTATTTCCTTTAATGCCGGCCGCACCAATATCCTACAGGGCATTGTGCTGCTGGTGATCCTGGCCACTTATCTGTTTACGACCGTTGTACCGTAATTTTATACCATGAAATATATACTTGCCGACACTAATCCCAAGCTCATTACGGCCTGGCAGGAATTTTTCGCCGATATCCCGGAGGTGAACATTACCGAAGGAGACATCACCCGGCTGAAAGTAGACGCCCTTGTAAGTCCCGCTAACTCTTTTGGTTTTATGGATGGTTCGCTGGACTATGCCATCTCGGAAAGACTCGGCTGGGACCTCGAAAAGCGGCTCCAACAACAAATCAAACAGCTGCCCGAAGGAGAACTGCTGATCGGCACTGCGCTCACACTGGAAACCGGCGACCCCGACATTCCATGGCTGATTTCGGCGCCTACCATGCGTATCCCCACCAACTTTAACATTGATACGTCGATCAATGCCTACCTCGCCATGAAAGCGATCTTACTGCATGCCAACCGGCATCCGGAGATTCAGTCAGTGGCCATTCCCGGTTTATGCACGGGGGTAGGCCGAATGCAGCCCATTATCTGCGCCCGCCAAATGTTCACCGCTTTCGAAGAAATTGTACTCGGAAAAAAACAAGACTTCCTGAACTTCGCAGAAGCCCAGAAATATCACTGGAACATCAACCCGCAGGGAATGATCTGGACACACTGATGCCATGCACCGGAAGTGCCGACCGGCGCGGATTTCCAAAATATATAACTGTGCAGCCTATACGCTGGATGTCAGGCGTCCAGGATGGTCAGCAGCCTGCGGTAGCGTACAAAATAAAATGCCAATGGCAGGTTAAAAGACGCGATCATCAAAAAAAACAAGACTAGTTCAGTTCCGTCAAAAACAGTTATACAAAAGCTGACAGCTACCAGGAGCGGCAGCAGAAAAAAGGACAACAAAGACAGGATAACATTGTTCCTGACAACAGCTAAGTTGTTTAAAAAGATAGTGACAGTAGACAGTGCCATACAGATAACGCAAAAACCGATCAATACATGACCCAAATTACTGTTGCGGACAGCCTCAGACAATACAATCGTCTCGAACCATAACAGTGAAATTACGCCACTACTGATCATTGCCGCAAATGCCGCACTTAAAACCATGCTTCTTAAAGGATGGGCTTCCATGTAACAGGTAGATTAACTGCTTTAAATATAATGAATTAAGATTTTCCTGATTGCGTAATTTTTTTTTCCGATTCAATAAATGCCTGGCCAAAGCAGGTGTTACCTTCATATTCTGGGGATACACCACATCCCCTTGCTTACAACGAGCAATAAATTTTCGTACGAGTAAGGCCGGCCATTTCTGGCTGGCCATTCATGATAGCGGCTTTTTGACGGAGAACTTCAACCGGGATAAGGTAGCAGACGTGGCTGCTTTCCCAACGACCTCTGCCAGCGTTAAACCTGGCCCCCTCCCGAACGTCAAAGAAGTGAACGTAACCATGAGGTCATGAAAAAGTTTGTCGTGATAATATATACCCTGCTGGCTGTTGCTGCAGCCTCACCGCAGGTATCTGCACAGGTAAGCATCGGCGTATCTGTAGGCATCGCGCCACCTGCGATACCGGTCTATACACAGCCTCCCTGCCCCGGCGACGGCTACATGTGGGTTCCCGGCTATTGGGCTTATAACACCCACTACTATTGGGTGCCGGGCATATGGGTAAGGGCGCCTTATGTGGGCGCACTCTGGACGCCGGGCTATTGGGGTTTTATTGGCGGTGTTTACCGCTGGCATGCCGGCTACTGGGGCCCGCACATCGGTTACTATGGCGGTATTAACTATGGTTGTGGCTACTTTGGTACAGGATTCTCCGGCGGTATGTGGAGAGGTAATGCCTTCCATTACAATACAGCCATCACCCGTGTGAATACCACGGTAGTGCACAACACCTATATCAACAGAAGCGTCGTCAACAACAATATCAACCGTACCAGTTATACCCGCAATGTGGTGAACAACAATAATGTGGTAAATAACAATCGCGAAAACATCACCCGAAACAATAACAATACGGTGATCAATAATAACCGGAATAACTTCAACCGTAATAATACCACGGTGAACAACAACCGGGATAATTTCACCAGAAATAATACCATGAATGCCTCCCGCAGCGCCTGGAACGGTAATCATCAGGCAGGCATGAACCGGCCGATGGCCATGGACAGAGGCGCCCGCTCACAAGGCAACTTCACGCGTCAGCCGTCTATCTCCAGAGGAGGCAATTTCCACGGCGGTGGTGGAGGCCACTTTGGCGGCGGCGGACATTTCGGAGGAGGCGGCGGCCACTTCGGAGGTGGTGGAGGCCATGGACGTCACTAGCATTACATTCCTGGCAAGCATAAAATCATAACACCAAAAAAGGGGCTGACCAGTTGGTCAGCCCTGCTTTTCTGTTTTGACCTGTTCACAACCTCGCCATCCTCCGTGCCCGTCACGGTGGAAGGCGGCCCACATCAACAGGATATTTACACCGATAAAGAGTACAATAACAAGTATGGCAGCCACTTTGGAGACACGCGCCAACGCAGGTCTTTTGGAAAAACCACCAAAGATGTAACCGATAATAAATACCATACTCGCCGCAAACAGTATCCTGAAAAGGATAAGAAAAGGAAAAAACATAACATGATTTTTTAAAAGGTTGAATAATCACCTGAACTTGCCCAGCAATGCCTCGTCTTCAGCCTTGCCCCAATGAGGAACTGCTCCTGCTTTATCTTTCGCCAACAGCCCCAGACTCTTCTCTGCTAATTCTTTTGCCAATGGTTTATCGCCACCCCACATTTTAGGTGTATGATATTTCACCCATGCCCGTACATATAAAGCCCGCGGATTGTCCGGCACCAGCTGAAGCGCCTGTTGCAGGTACTTTTCTGATATCATACCGTATTTACGGCCATAAGTCATCGGATTGATGAACACTTTGGTGCGGTTCACCATACTCGCTACCGTCAGTACTTCCGACAACTCCTGCTTTTGTTTGGTGCTGTCCAGCAGCGATTGCGCCCGGCCGATCTGTTCTTCGCCCTTCACACTATAGGGTTCAATTTTATCCCCATCTTCCTGATAGAGGAACCCAATTTTCGCATTGCAGTAAGCGGCATAATACCAGGGTAGCCAGTTATTAGGCTGCTGGCCTGTCAGCGTCACAAACGTTTTTTCCAACGCTTCATAATCTTTGACCGAAGCGGCTCCGTCGAGCTTGTGCACGGCGTCTTCCAGCGACTGTGCCATCGCAAAAACGGAGCAGGACAGCAACAGCCATAAAGAGAGGATTGTTTTTTTCATAATGAGCGAGTTTGTTGTTTATAAATTGTTATTGATAAAATCATCTGTGCGATCGATACCAAGGCTCATAAAGAAGCCGATGAAAAAAGTCCTATTGGCCGGCAATGACACGGCCATCTTATGCTGGCCATCATAGCTGTAGTTGTACCCAAACACCTGCTTAGTCCCCAGCACATTATTTACTCCCACGGCAAAGCCGGAAAAGTCCTTGTGTTTCCAGCGCGGGAACAACGTCATCAGATGGGAGATATGCAGGTTCACAACGTTATAGGGCCTGGTCGTTCCTTCGTCGGCCAACTGCCAGCCATCGCTGTACCGGATGTTGTAGTAAGGCCTTCCCGCAGCCAGCGCGTAAGACACGTTGATACCGGTAGACCAATCCGGGAAAAATTTCTTCACGGCGATCGTCATGGTATGCGGCGCCGCGAAAGGCGGCCGCAGCTCCGTCGGATAGTTCAGGTAATCTCTTTTGGTATCCAGGTACGTATAGGTGATCCAGTAGTCCAGGTTCTTAAACGTCTTTTTATCCCGATAAAACAACTCCACTCCTTTCGCATAGCCGTTACCGGTAGATATGCTCTTTGCATCCGGCGGCAACAGCCGTATCAGATCATTATACTGCTTGTAATAGGCTTCTACCCGGAAGAAACGGTTGTGCGCTCTCCTGGTATAGTTCACCACATAGTGGGCCGCACGGGACAGCGACAAGTCGCGGTTGCGATACAGAAATTCATTTTGTGGCTCCTGATAAAAGAGGCCATAGGCGAAGTTGAGCTGGCTCTCGTCGTTCAGCCGCCAGGCAAGACTGACCCGTGGCGCCAGTGACCACTGCTCCAGCAGGGAAGTATGCTCCAGCCGCAGCCCTACTTTGGCGGCCAGGCTGCCTGTCAGATAAATATCACTCTCCGCAAAAAGGGCCGACAGCTGATCAGTTTGCGCCACGGCGCTGTCCCGGTACACACCGGCATCTTTGGCATAAAAATGTTCGGCGCCAAAACGGACCGCCTGGTCTCCGGACAGGAAGCGGGTAAACACCACCCTGGCCTGCGCAAAATCAGCATGGATATCACTACGGTTATGCTTTAAGGTAAGCGGTACCTCCGGCAGGGTAGCAGGTTTCTCTGCAGCATCTACAAGACTGACAACACGTTTGTCTTTATTATTGCTGTAAGCCAGCCCTGTTTCCATTTTCCAGTCTTGCCCCAGCGCGGTGCGGTAACTCATATTCGTATAAACGTTACTTCCTTTGACCAGGTAACCGGAACGCAGCGCGGCACTGTCTACGTCCTGATTGTACAGTCCTACGGAGCTTTTACTCCATACGGCGTATACCTTGAACATACCGCTACGGCCTGTTTTAATACGGAAATTGGCATTGCCTTCCAGGTACGAAGGACCCTGAAAATAATCGGGCACATGTGGCACCAGGGCATTGTACAACGTCTGATTGGAGTAGTTGAGCCCCACTCCGAAACTGCTGCGGTTGTCTTTTCCCAGCCGCTGCATACCGGCGCCCTGATTGGAAGGAAACACATAAACACTGGCAGAAGATTTCTCCGGAAGGTCCACGCTTTCCAGTATCAGCGCGCTGCTCATGGCTTGTCCATACAGCGCGGAGTAACCGCCGGAGCTGAAAAGAATTCCTTTAAACAGGAAGGGATTGATGCGGGCTCCCTGTGAAATACCCGGCACAGAAGGATAGTTGGGATATTTGAATAAAGTACCGTCAATGAATTGTTTGGTTTCATCGCTGGTACCGCCTCTTACAAACAGTCCTTCTGTTTCCCCGATCTGTTGCACGCCCGGCAATGCACGCAGCGCCTGCGACAGGTCGCCGTTGTTGCCCGCAACGGTAACGGCGTCCATCGGTGTGAGGGAGGCGCCTTTGGCTTTATCGCTGGCTTCAAAAGCGCCGGCGCTGACGGTGACCTGCTTCAGGTTTTTAGGGGTGCCCCGGGGAATAGTATCGGACGCCGCTTTTGCAGCACTGTCTTTCGGCACCTGCTGTGCGTAAACAATGCCCGGCAGGGCCGCTAAAAAAATCCATATCAGGTATCTGGTCATCACCGGAAGTATTATTTACCCACAAAACTAGCAGGTAGCACGACCGGAATTTTGAGGTGTAGACAACACAGGCAATTGTGACGACAAAATGCGGAAGTCCGTTTACATCAGTGTGGAGGGCCTTGTACTAAACGGGTAACATTCTCTTTGAAGAAATCGCTGACAGGTATTTCTTTTTCACCGATACATACCAGATCACGTTTCACGGAGGTGATCTTCTTCACCGCCACCAGATAGGATTTGTGGGTACGAACAAAATCATCGGCAGGTAGTTTCTCTGCGATGGCTTTCATGGTCATGCGTGTAAGAACAGGCCGGGGAGAGGAAGAGAGGTGTATTTTGATATAATCTTTTAATCCTTCGATGTATTCAATATCAGCTACCACAATTTTCACCTGTGCGTATTCCACGTTCACAAAAAAATCGGTGATGGCGCGGGCGGGGGCTGGTGGTTGTTGAAGCCGGAACAAGTCGCTGGCCCGTTGGCAGGCCTTCAGGAAACGTTCAAAGCTAAAGGGTTTCAGCAGGTAATCCACCACCTGAAGATCATAGCCTTCCAGTGCGTATTTTTCATAGGCCGTTACAAGAATTACCAGCGGCGGGCGTTGCAGCGATTGTAACAGCTGCAGGCCACTGAGGCGTGGCATCTGTATATCGAGGAACATCAGGTCTATCTGCTCCCGCTGCATTACTTCCATGGCTTCCATCGCATTTTTGCAGGTGGCTACCAGCTGCAAAAATGGCACCTGACGGATGCTGTCTTCCAGTAGCTCCCGCACCAGATGTTCGTCGTCTACTGCTATGCAACGTATCATATAAGCGTCAACGTTAGGTGAACAAAGAACCGGTTGCCCTCAGTATTGACCACAAGCGTATAATGCCGATGGTATAACAGCTCCAGCCTGGATTTCACGTTTGCCAGCCCTATGCCTGAACTGTCGTCTTTGCTGGTGTCCTGTACCGGATCGAAATGATTTTCCACTTCAAAGGTAAGTACATCTTCCTGAACAGACAGCCGGATACGGATAACAGGCTGCTCTACGCCTGTACCATGCTTAAAAGCATTCTCCACAAAGGGTATCAGCAACATAGGTTCTATCATATAATTTTCCAGAACGGCAGGCGCAGGCAGCTCACTGCGAATGTCCACGTCAGTACCGAAACGCAGCCGCTGCAGCGCAATGTAGCTGTCGAGATAAGCCGCTTCCTTTTGCAGCGATACTTTTGCGCCGCCGGTATTATACAGCATATACCGCATCAGTTCCGACAGCATGATCAACGACGGTTCCAGCTGGTCCGACTTCTTCCGTGCCAGCGATACCATGTTGGTGAGCACGTTAAACAAAAAATGCGGGCTGATCTGTGAGCGGAGAAATTTCAGTTCGGTAGACAGCTGCTCGGCTTGTTTTTCTTTCTGCCGGCGTTCTTCGTATATGCGGTCCAGTATTTTACGGTATAAAATACTGATCACCAGTACCGCCACAGAAGGCCCGAAAACAAAGCGGTAGGCCGCTTTATTGTGCAACAACCCGGGAAACCAGGCAGCCATGATATGATACTTCAGCTGAAAAGAAATAAACAACAGCAGCAATGCTGCCGGGATATACAGCCACCAGTAGCGGCGATTGAGCAGCCGCGGGTACAGGTAAAAAGCATTACCATAAAAAATACCCATATGGATCACACCGGCAATGGTAAAAAAAATGCCGGGAATAGGACCAATACTGTACTGATTTTCGGGAGATGATACGACATACGGCAACAATAACAGCATGCCCCAGATCAGTGCATGCAGTGTGATGTTGATATATTTTGCGGTCAGGATGGCTTTCATGTACAATATAAATATACTGCAAAGCACGCTGCTCCGGGGCAGTTTATCCCCAAAGAAGCGACAACACGGCAAAATGTGCAGACAACACGACTGTTAGCGGTAGGAAATATAGGTGGTCTGACCAGTCACACTTCCACCATTGGTGGTAATTTTTACCGGATACCCCGCTGCGTTGTATTCATAGGTGTATTGCTGTACCAACTCCACCATGTTATCAATCTTCAGCTGCATTTTAATCACGTTATTGGGAGAGATACAATCAGCGAAGCGTTGCAGGGCCGGCAGTATGAGACCATATTTTTTAAACATGGCGTAATAGGGGTTGGGATGGTTGTCGTACTGGTAGGTGACCGTTGCTACCAGATCGGGCACACCGGGTCTTCCAAACAGGTTAGGCTGCGTGGTTACCGCCCGGATGATATTCCCTTTGCCATCGTATTCAAATTTGATCGAAGTGTATACGGCCGTGTTCCACCTGCCGGGAGTAAAGGTGATGGCGCTCAGGCGACCGGCAGACAGGTTATAATCATAACTGCTGAGAACGGTACCGCTGGCAAAACGTTCATCTTTGATGCTACCATCTGTGCCTTTAACATAACTGTACAGGGAATCCGCAATACCGCCCGCACACAGGCCATTGGCCCAGGTGAAAGATGTTTTGTAAACATAACCGGTAATGATATTATTCAGCGTGTCCTTGTGTTCAATACGACTGCCAACAATGCGGCCCTGATCATCATAGGAAAATTTCTCATTGCCCATGGCCACCAGCCGGTCGCCTTCATAGATAAAAGCAGGGATATCCGAAATGGCCGCGATTTTAACATGGTTGTAATTTAATGCCGGATCGTTTCCGGAATCATCTTTGCGGCAGGCGGTCAGGCTCAACACGGCCAAACACAGTACAGTACTGGATAGTTTCATATATACGGGTTACATTTTGCTACGTAATATAGTGCTACATCATCGCTCTGCATAATTCTGCAGCTTTTGTTTTTCTTCGGCAGACAGACTGTTGATACCCTGCTGGTGAATCTTTTCAAGTATGGCATCTATCTCCTGTTGCTGTATCGCCTTCTGCTGATTGTAGCGGTCTTCCATATTCAGGAAACGTTGCGGCCCTGGCGTGTTGCCGGTCAGCACAATATGCGGCTTACGTATCAACAGGTACATGAATACGAGGCAGGGCGATAGTATCGCCAGTATCGGCAGGTAATGCTGCTTCACCGCCATGGGCTCCAGGCATATGGCAAAAACCAACCCGATAAAAGCGCCACCCAGATGCGCTTCATGCCCTACGTTATCATTATTGTTTTTTATCCGGAAGATGGTAAACAACATGTACAATACCCCGTATATCCATGCAGGCAGGTACAACGGGATACCAAAGAAGCCCAGTTCCATATCGGGGAACAGGGCGATACATGCGAAGATAATACCGCATACAGCGCCGGAAGCGCCTACCGCACCATAATCGCCGTGATGCCGGTGGATGAATAGCGACAACAGGTTACCGCCCACCAGACTGCTCACATAAATGAGGATGAAATTTTTAATCCCTAAGACAACTTCCACTTCATAACTGAAGAAACAGAGCGACATCATGTTAAAAAGCAGGTGCATCCAGTCCACATGCAGGAAGCCGGAAGAAACAAGGCGGTAGTATCCTTTGTGGACCAGTATTTCATCTACCACAAAAGCATATTTGTCATAAAAAACGGTGTCTTTAAATCCCTTGTAAGACAACACAAGGTTCAGGATAATGATCACCAGGGCAACAACGCCGATTTCTGTCATGGCTATAGGACATTTAGGGTACAGGATGTAAATGTGAACGGCAGCCGGGAATAGTTTCCGGCTGCCGTTAGTAAAGATAAAAAACTTATTAAATTAAAAAGTAGGGTCGGCTGGTGTATTTGGATTATCATTTCTTTCCACAAAAGGATAAGGGAAGAAATTCCTTTTCCTTTCGGTTGTAGGACGGCCAAAACGCCGCTGGTCTTCAATCTCCTGTCCTGACATGAACATTTCAATATGACGGTGTTTGTAAATCTGCGCCAGCAGGTCCGGTATGGTAGCGGCAGCAACCGGCGGCAGATTCGCCCCGATTCCGAAAGGATCATCCGACGGCTTTTTGGTCACCACCTTGTTCAGCTCCGTAAGACCAGATACCAGGTCGTTGTTCCGTGCATAACATTCTGCCTTGATCAGCGTCACTTCTCCGGGCAGGAACACGGGAATAGACTGGATATTGCTTTTAAAGAATCCGCTCATGACAAATTTCAATCCGGTAGCTTGTCTTGTCATGTAAAAAGGTATCCTGGCATCAGTCGGCGTAGGAGCCAGCGCCACGGGTAGTCCCATCGTGGAGTCCACTACCTGGTAAATATTGCTCGTAGAAGATACGAGGGTAAAGATTGGGTTGGCCACCTGCGGATTGAAGTTGAACGTGCTGATGCCTGCACTGGTCAGGTCCACTTTATTGGCAGCGTCCAGCGCCGCGGCATAGTCGCCGGCATACAGGGCATAACGGGCCTTCAGCGCGTACAGCGTATTGACCACATTGATCCCTTTAGGCAGGAAAGGGGCGATAGAGGGGCTGATCGGGTTGGCAGCAATTGCATTCAACGCATTGTCGATGGTGCGTACCGCCCTTGCATAACCTTGTTTTCCCGGAATAAAACCCACCCGGGTGGTCGCATCCGGGCTGCCGATGGTATCCGGTACCTGCTCCCAGTAATTGGCCTGCACGCCCAGCGCCAGCGCCTTAAAGATAGAAGTATACGCGATCACGCCACTGGCATAACCTTTATCGGTAATCACGGTATTGGTGGCACGCAGTACTTTTTCCGCATCAAAAAGGATTTTGTTGGTATAAGACCACATACCGGTCACCACTACGTTGTTGTTCAATACCGTATTGCCACCGGTGCCCAGCTGCCCTTCATCGGCGTTGCCCGGGTTGGTAACGAATGTTTCTCCGCTCAACAGGCTGCCCGAAGTAATGGTGGTATAAATCAAGCCGGTCCTGTCCTTCACATAGTTGGCCTGCAACCCCACAGCGGCGTCAGTAATGGCCTGCGGGGAGCTGTAAGCCTGGTCCTGGGAAGGACCGGAAGGGTCCTGGTAATCTTTTTTGCAGGCCGCCGCAGACAACAGGAACGTGGCCATGGTCATGTATGTATAGAAAGTAGTTCGTTTCATGATTTGTCTTTTTAGGATTAGAATTTGGCGCGGACGGTCAGGTTATAAGTACGCGGAACAGGTACGGCTCCGAAGTCTATACCACGTAAAACAGTACTTTGTCCTGCGGCGTTCACTTCCGGGTCATAACCCTTGTAGTTGTCCCATGAAATAAGGTTCCGGCCTCCCAGGCTTACGGTCAGGTTCTTCACCGTATTACCTATTTTTCCGAAATCGTAGCTGAAGGCTACTTCACGCAGCTTCACGAAACTGCCGTTGTCTATCCTGAATTCCTGGATGTTATACACACCGGCGATCCAGCCTCTTGGCAGCTGGCCAAGGTCTTCCTGCTCTGCAATCTTACCGTTATCAACGCCCTGGCGGGTCCTGAAATCTGCGTTGAAAACATCCACCCCCTGCACGGCGTCCAGCTGTATATGCAGTCCCAGTTTTTTATAATTTAAGTCGGTAGTGAAAGTACCGGTCCAGTCAGGGTTAGGATCACCGATTTTTTTGTTGAGTGCCGGAGCGGAAGCCAGTGGCAACCCTGTAGCCGGATCACGCTGCGGCTGATAGTCGAACGGCGCTTTCTGGACACCTCTTTCTGTAACCGGGATGCCGGCAGGCGTAGTCAGGATATTGCCGTTGGCGTCGCGGGCATAGAAGGTGCCATAGAAGAAACCAATCGGATAACCAGCAGCAATCGCTACAGGTGCTCCACCTACTGTATTCAGCAGCACGAGCGACTGCCCGATGTCCAACGCTTCATTGCGGTTACGGTTGAAGATAGCGGTAAGGTTCCAGCTGAAATTTTTGGTCTTCACCGGCACCGCATTGAGCACGACTTCTATACCATTGTTCCGCAGGGAACCAATATTGCTCCGTATAAAGTTATAACCATTGGTAGGTGCTACCGCCCGGTCAATCAACAGGTCCTGTACTTTCTTACGGTAGTAGTTCACACTCAGTCCGATACGGTCATCCAGGAAAGACAAGTCTGTACCGAATTCCAGTTCTTTCTGTTTTTCTGGTTTTACATCAGGATCTGTATAGATAAGTTGTCCCTGAAAGCCGGAAGCTCCCACAAAAGCATTTGCCAGGTAAGTATTGTAGCGGGCGTATGGTTGGATACCGGTCATATTACCAGATTCACCGTAGGCAGCACGCAGCTTAAACAGTGTCCACCATTTGGCGACAGCCGATTTAGCCCAGAAATCAGTGCCGGACAATACATAACTGCCACTCAGTTTAGTGTACAGCTGGTTACGTTCATTTTTACCGAATACAGAAGAGCCATCCACACGCAGCGCACCTGTCAGGAACAACTGATTGCGGTATTTGAAGTTCTGCTGGATATATTCACCGGAGATAGAATACTCAGAACGCTGGTCACTGCCGGGAATGGCGGTAGTAGCTTTATCTGCTGTCTGCACAAAGGGCGGCATGCCTCTTCCCTGTTGCACGGAATAGTGCTGCCGGGAGTATTGCACAGAGTATCCTACCTGGGTCACGGATTCGAGATTATCATTGATACGGGCGTTGTAGGTGGCGTTCGCATCATGGTTGATCAGGAAGGACGTGTTGTTACCGGCACTGGCGTAGCCGTTCAGGCTGGGGTCCAGCGCAGTACCGCCACCAAAGAACCCGGTACTCACATTATAGGCAAATGGAGGAATGAAGGTGGTACCGTCCTGATAATAGTTGTCGATGCCCACATGATAATCCAGTGTCAGGTTTTTAGTAGCATTCGCTTTAAAACCCAAACCGGCAATCACACGGCCCACCTGCTGCTGCTGACGGAAATCATCAATGATGGACACCGGGTTCACACGGCCTAGGTTACCTACTTTCATCAGGTTGCCCAGCGCGTCCCTTTTCTGTATGTCGTAGTAGTTACCAAGGATGGTAACGGAGTTCATCGGAGAATAGAAAGTGTTACCATCGGGCTTCTCGTTCGACTTACTGTAAACATAGTTAACAGTTGCGTTCATGGTCAGCCATTTAGTCACTTCCTGGTCCAGGTTCAACCGGAAACTAACGCGGTTGAAGTCAGTATTTTTGATAATACCCTGATTATAGAAGTAACCGGCAGAGGCATAGTATTTCGTTTTATCTTTTCCACCGGCAATGGAAATGTTATTATCGGTGCCCACGCCTGTACGGAATATAAAATCCTGGTAGTCGTAACGTTGTACCGGGAAGGTGCTGACAACAGCCGGCGTCAGGATGTTCTGCGTAGAATCGTTCGGGTTCCCGCCAAACTTAGTGGGAGCACGGTTCACGTCCAGTTTTTTCCGCAGCTCGTTGATGGAGATACCGGTGGAGAAGTTGATCACCGGCGCGCCCGCACTGCCTCTTTTGGTGAAGATCTGCACTACGCCGGAGTTGGCGCGGGAGCCATAGATAGCGGCGGCAGCGGCGCCGTTCAGCACTTCCACCCGTTCAATGTCGTCCGGGTTGATGTCCGCCATACGGTTCTGACCAACATTGCCAACAAAGTTGTTGCCTCCCTGCGTGCTGACACCATAGTTGGGATCGGCATTGGTAACACGGGTGGTAGAGTTATCCACAATTACTCCATCCACGATGTACAACGGCTCGGAAGAACCACCGATCGTACTGATACCTCTCAGTTTTACGGAAATACCGCCGGAAGGATCACCGGAGTTCTGCGTGATCTGCGCACCGGCTGTTTTACCCTGCAACGCTGCCAGCACGTTGCCGGTGGCGCCTTTATTAAGGTCTTCTGCCTTCACGGAGCTGATGTAACTACCTAACTGGCGGCGGGTGGTGCCCTGCGAGGTACCGGTGACCACTATTTCATCCAGTTTGGATACGGAAACACCCATTTTCACATCCCGGGTGATGTTGGAAGTACCAATCGTAACCGGTATTTCCTGCGTGGTAAAACCCACACCGGTAACAGCCAGTACGTAGTTGCCTGCCGGTACGTTGGCCACGAAGCTGTAAAGCCCGTCCACCGTAGTATTGGCGCCTAGTTTGGTGTTTTTGAGCGTAACGGTAATTCCAGGTAAGGGAGTTCCGGTTTCGTCTGTTACCTTACCGGATATTTTCACCTGCGCACTGACGGTGGCGGCCAGGCAGGTCATCAACAGTAAAAGCAGCACACGGCCACCCCCTGTCAATCGCATAAATACACGCGTGATCATAAGTGATTTTTAAATGTTGGTTACTGTTGTTGGTAGCCCTTAAAACAGCCGTATAACAACTGTTGAATGGTTGATTGCTTATTGAATCCTCTTTTTTGTGCCTTTTGAAAATAGAGACCGGAACGGTGTCATACTACCTCACCGGCCATTCCCGAAATTCGTTTCCCACAACGCTTCTTCAAACTTGTTTTTGTCCTGTAAAAACAGCCCGGGAGGGCTATTTGTTGATAAACGTGTTAAATAATAAAAATGATTGTTATAAAATCTTAATTCCTTTACTACTGTAGGGCTGCAGCTTCTTCGATTTTGGCTGCAACTCGGTGATCAATATATCGATGTCCTCTATATTACATACTTTCAGGTGCTCTGCGGTATTCACCTTTTCTGAGATACACAGCGCCGCTACTTTTTTGGCAGTGCTCACCATCGCTTTTTTTACCTGCACCACCTCCCAGTCATTGTCTGTAAGGCCCGCCTGTACGTCGATAGCGTTGACGCCCAGAAAACACAGATCTGCCCGGATGTCCCGGATTTTAGCGATGGCTTCTCCCCCTACCGTGATCTTCGAATTTTTGGCCAGCTTATCACCGATAACGATCACCTCTATATTTGGATGATTGGCATATTCGAAAGCTGCCGGCAAGCTCACGGTGATGAAAGTCGCCCGCAATTCAGGCGGTAATATCCGCGCCAGCTGCAGAATGGTGGTGCCGCCGGTCGTCAGCACAAACATGCCGTCATGTATCAGCCCCACGGCTTTCTGCGCGATCATGCGTTTTTCTTCTATGGCATAAACATCCTGCGCGATCACTCCCTGGTGAAATGAGTTAGACAACCCGCCACCATGTACTTTAAGAATCTTTCCCTCCCGTGCCAGCTCCGCCAGGTCCCGGCGGATCGTATCCTCCGAAACCCCCATCTGCTCGCTCAGATGCGACGACAATACCTTGTTATGTAGGTTGACCTGATGTAAGATATATGCCTGACGTTCCTTTTTCAACATAGGAAGTTAATTCTACCTTAAATTCGGCAAAAAAACGCATTCAAACAAATATAAAAATGCAGTTTCATGCAGATTCCTGCGTAAAACGCTATGCTATCGCGTAATATTTTTTTAAAAAAGTATTTTTTTGGGGCGATGACCACCTGCTGTTGATGGTCTTTGTTCAAAAAAATGGCCACCCGGCAACACGCCGGATGGCCAATATCAAGAGATAAAACCCGATATGCTATTTAGCTATAAACAGCAGCGCATCAGCCACCACAGGGCCATCCGCCTGTTCATTACTGATCTCGGCATAAGCCTTTGTCCCCTTCGGCAAACGGAAAACACCCAGCGATACCCACTCCCCGGAAGTCTGTCCTTCTACCTTAACGGCACCGGCATCTATTTTCACCTGCTTCACTTCCTTTCCGTCAAAAACCCGCACATGGGTGACGGTCGCCTGACTGGCCAGCTTCGGGAGATAGCTGTAAATATGGTATTCACCGTCCTTCAGTATCTCCGGGGTGAAACGTGCAGACTTCGGCATGCTTCCCTTGCTTTCATCCAGGTACAGCGACGGACCATAGGCGCCCCGCCAGTCTTTTTTCCAGTCGCCCTTCACCGTCACATGCGCCGCATCGTCATTATCGACCAGTATTTCGGCTGTACTGTTATCAGCCAGCGGATTAGCGGCCAGCATCTGCTGCACCTTCTTTATCGCCACCTGCTGCACCGGCACTTTGCTGTCGATAGCCACTACCGCCGCGGTAGCAGCAGATTGGGCCAGCACCATAAACACCGGCTCCATCCGGATAGAACCATACGCAATATGAGAGGCCGATAAACAAACAGGCACCAACAGATTGGCACATTCACCGGTTTTAGGCACCAGCGCCCGGTAGGAAATCGGATACGGACCAAAGCCACCGATCTGCACATCTCCTTCGTTTTTCACCATACCATTCACCACCAGCCGCTGACAGTTATGCGAATCCATGGTATAAGCAGCCATCCCCACACCATCGGTCACGGTAGCACGACCCTGGCAATTGGCCTGCGTCATCACATATTCGCCTACCATACGGCGCACCTCCCGTACGTAAAGCTGCGGCGACCAATGCCCGTTTTTCACATATTCATCTTTGGGATACCCCCACAGCAACATCTCCCGGCGCAAATGCTCCGGCATCCGCGGGTCATGGCCAATGAAATACAACAACCCTTTGTTGTACTGCTCATGCTGACGGATGATCTCCGTTCTTTTCCTGTCATCCGCTTCGGGATAATCATAATTCATCCCGATCATATCCGTGGAAAATGCCCCGTTGTTGTTGATGTCTGTCTTCCCGTTGGGCATCAGGTCAAACTTCAGAAAAGCCCGCAGATTTTTGGCAGGCGCTTTTTCCAATACGCGCAGCAACAGCTCGTACCTGGAGGCGTCATACCCCTCTGGCTGTGTGATAGGGATCATATTATCCGGACGGTTCGTCAGGCAGATACGGAAATTGTACGCCTGTACCGTTTTATCACCGCTACCCTTGGCTGCCAGCGGTGATGGGCTGATACCCCACAACAACCCGCTTTCCGGTTTGCCCGGTGTTTTATAAGGATCTACGCCATCAGGAAACTGGTGCATCTCCAACAGCTGTACCCCGTTGTAAGTTTCATTATACTGGCTGTTAGCCTCACGGCCAACAGTATACGAAACGCCGGCTTTGGCCATCAGGTCGCCCTCATAGGAACAGTCGATGAACATACGGGCCTTTACTACCACCGGAGCAGCGCCCTCCACGGTGATTTCGCGGATATAACCGTTTTCTTTACGCACGCTGCTCAACCGGTGATCATACCAAATTTCCACTTTCGCATTTTGCAGATAACCGTCAAATGTCTGTGAGGCTACGCTCGGCTCAAAAATCCACTGTTCAAACTTACCGTAGTGCGCGCCAATGCGGCGGTAAAAGTCACGGGCCAGGCCGGTGATAGCGTATTTGTTACCGATGTCCGTATAGCCAAGACCACCGGTGGTGAGCCCGCCGAGGTGTTTTCCCGGTTCTATCAGCAATACCGATTTGTGCAGCTTTTTGGCGGTGTAAGCAGCCATAATACCGGCGGAAGTACCACCGTACACACAGATGTCCACTTCTTTTTCTTTAGGCGCCCCGGCCTGTAAGGCGACCGGTATGGTCAACAGGCAACAGATGGCCAGCAGCCACAATTTAATTTGTCTGATCATAGTTGTTATTTTAATACCCGGGATTTTGGTCTTTTATTGGATCAATTGCTTTGTTATAGTTGTATTCAATAGTAGGAATCGGCCATAGCAAATGTTTATCTGCCACGGTAATACCTTTCATGGCTTTAATCACCTCTTTTGCAATGCCCAGCCGCTTCATGTCCAGCCAGTGTTTGCCCTCGCTACAGTCTTCATAGGCACGTTCCTTCACAATCTGGTCAACAAAAGCCTGTAAGCTGCCATAATCCGCTATCTTAAAATCAACCGTGGCATCTGCTATCAACGGGTTCTTTCCATATGCCCGGCGGTGTATCATATTCAGTTTCTCTAACGCATCGGTGGTGGGGCCGTTGTTAACGCGACTGTCGCATTCTGCATAAAACAGCAACAGATCGGCATAACGGTACATCGGATAGTCATTTCCGGCTGCGGTGGACGTGGTACGGTCGCTGAATTTTTTATTGAGAATAGTGCTGGCGCCGAGACCAAACGTTTGTACGTACCAGTTATAATCGTACCGCAAGTCGTTTTTGTCCCAGTTCCGTACAAAAGTATTATTTACGGCGTCACTATACAAGGTATAATATCCTCCGGGAGGATAATAGCCTGAGCCCGGATAATGGGTGTACATGGGATATTGAAAACCCTGGCCATTAGGCTGGCGGGAGAATTTCAGGTAAAAAATTTCTTCCGGCGTGGTGATAATATCCGGGCCGAACAGTTTGTCAAAATCTGCTGCCACCGTCACATTCACGAGGGAGAACTTACCGGACTGTATCACCTCCAGCGCTTTGTCACGCGCCTTCTGGTAATCATTCCCGTTCATATACACGTCTGTCAGCACCGTCTTCGCAGCCCATTTGGAGGGAGCACCTACCAGCCGTGCTACGTCCGGCAGATTAGCTTCGGCAAACAGCAGATCTTCGGTGATCAGCTGATAAACCGCCTCTTTACTGCTTCTCGGCACATTCAGGGAGTCCATGTTATTTTCCTTGCGGATAGGCACCCCGGCCCAGTTACGCACCAGATAGAAGTATAATAAACCTCTCATGAACCGGGCTTCGCCCAGAAATTTACTTTTATCGGCGTCAGCGAGATTTTTACCAACAGGCGTTTTCCGGATCACAATATTGGCATTGCGGATGGCTTCATAAAAAGCGGCCCACATATCGGCCGCGCGGGTGATATTGGTATTGTCCAGCCCGGCGTAGTCGTTCAGAGGAGCGTGGCTACCACGGCCATACATATACTCTGTGTAGATTTCCTGCTGTATCTGATACAGTGCGCCCATAATGCCGCCTGCACGGATGGGCGTATAAATGGCGTTCAGGCCGGCCTGCACTTCGGCAGCGTTATTATAAAACTGTTCAGCTGCGATAGATTGCGGTTTTTCCTCCAGCAGTTTTTCGCAGGAAGTAAACAGCAACACAGACAATATGGCGAGGATACTATATTTCATAAAAAAGATTGAATGTTGGAAAATCAAAAACCACATCTGATACCAAACGTTACCGATTTGTTGGTCGGGTAGGTCGCATAATCTATTCCCTGATTGACGGAGCTGATGGCGCCAGGGGCCAGCAATGAGCCAAACGCGTTTACTTCCGGATCATACCACGAATAACGGGTGATGGTGATCAGGTTTTGTCCGCTTACATATACCTGCGCTTTTTTAAACCATTTCACCTGCATTTTTTCCAGCGGGAGGTTATAGGCCAGCTGTATATTTTTAAACCGCAGATAGGAACCATCTTCCACAAAACGGGTCGACATATTGGCGGCCAGCGTGCGAGTGATCTTGGGATATTTAGCTTGTGTATTTTCCGGTGTCCAATGATCGTAGGCCACTTCTGCGGGCAGGTTCAGGCCCATTCCCAAATCCAGCGTGGCGGCCTTGTTGAGGTTAAAAATATCATTGCCTTTAGACCCTTGTATGAAGATGGACAACTCAAACCCTTTGTAACTGGTCACTGAATTCAGGCCATAGGTAAAATCGGGATTCGGATTACCGATGTAGGTTTTGTCATCTGCACTGATTTTGCCGTCTTTGTTGAGATCTGCATATTGCAAATTGCCTTGTGCCGTATAACCGGTTTCCACATAACCATAGAAGATACCAAAGGGCTGTCCTTCGCGCAGCAGGTTCACATAATCATTCAGGGAACCGGTATAGATAGTATTACCGAAGATATCCTGTCCATTATACAGCTTCACGATTTTATTGCGGTTAAAGGAGATATTGGCATTTACATTCCAGGTGACGGCTTTTTTCATCACATCCACGTCAACTGCGAACTCCATGCCTTTGTTTTCCATTTCCCCTACGTTTTGCAGGGTCGTGCGATATCCCATGGAAGCCGGCAGCTGCACGGTATTCAGCAGGTTCTTTGTGCGTTTATGATAAAAATCGGCAGTAACACGCAACCGATCATTTAAAAGCGCCACATCTACCCCAAAATCAGCCTGATAGGTGGTTTCCCATTTAAGATTACCGGGAAGAACAGTACCGGGCGCGAAAGCGGTGTATAATGCATCGCCGAAGATGGTATTGCCGGGCCGCAGCTGGTTCATGGTCTGATAGGGACTTACCGCAGTGCTGCCGGTGGCGCCGTAGCTGGCCCTCACTTTCAGGTCAGATACTACGCGGGAACCTTTCAGGAAAGGCTCGTCACTGGCCCTCCATGCGATGGCGGCGGAAGGAAAGTTGCTCCATTTATTGCCCGGAGAATAGCGGGAAGAGCCATCCCGGCGCACACTCACGGTAAAAAGATAACGGTCCAGCAAGGTGTAATTCACCCTGGCGAGGTAAGAAAGCAATACCCATTTTTCATAACTACTGGCCGGAACACCGGGCGTACCGGCACTTCCAAGGGAACCCGTTTTGGTGACGTCACTGAGGAAACCGATGCCGGAGCCATCCATCGTGGTACGCACATAATCCTGATAGGTAAACCCGGCAGTTACGTTGATATTATGGATGCCCAACTTCTTATTGTAGTACAATACGTTCTCGTTGAGCAGACTGGTGGACTGTGTCGTTTTCACCGTTGCAGACCCGACGGAATTGGTAGAAGGTTCAATGTCAGTATAGAGGTCCGCCCTGTCGTTCAGGTTATCGATACCGCCGGAAATGCGGATAGACAGGTCTTTCCATGGCTTAATCGTCAGCGCTGCATTGGAGAATACGCGATCGCCTTTCAGACGGTCCGATATCTCATTAATGGGCACCATCGGATTGATGATGGCATTGGAGATAAAAGGATAGGCTGTGGTAAGTCGGCGATAGCTGCCATCGGGCAGATAAGGCGTGAGCGTGGGCGGCGCCATGAGCATGGCGGAGACCAGGTCGCTGCCACGGTTACCGAGGCTGGAATTCTGACTACGTGTATCCATGCGTGTTAATGTGGCGTTATACGATACGCTGAATATTTTGCTGATATCGTGCTCCACACTACCGCGGATGGAGTAGCGTTTGTAGTTACTGTTGCGAACGATGCCATCCTGGAGGAACATACCACCGGAAAGGGAAAAACGTGTTCTGTCGGTGCCACCGCTCACCGTGGCGCTGGTATTGTAGATGGGGGCCTTATGCATCACGAGCGACTGCCAGTCGGTGCCGGGGTTCAGTCCAAACGAATCTATCTGCGCTTTGGTGAAGTACGCCGCCTGTCCGTCGTTGGCGGCCTGTTCATTGTATAACATCGCGTATTGTTGCGCATTCATCAGTTTCATCTTTTTTGAAACTGACTGGATGGTATATCCGGCGTTTATTTCTACGTTGGTCGCTTCTTTTTTCTTCCCTGCTTTTGTGGTGATGATCACGATGCCATTGGCGCCGCGGGAGCCGTATATGGCGGTAGAGGAAGCATCTTTGAGAATTTCGATGGAAGCAATATCCGCAGGCTGCAAAAAGGTAGGGTTGCCGTTATAGGGGAATCCGTCGATCACGTACAGAGGGTCGTTGCCGCCCATGATGGAGTTGATACCACGGATACGCACGCTGATAGCGCCACCCGGGGCGCCGTTGTTCTGCATCACGCGTACGCCCGGCGCCCGGCCGGTCAATGCCTGCATCACGTTGGTATTGGGCTGGGCCGTAATGTCAGCGGATTTGATCTGTGATACGGCGCCGGTAAGATCGCCTTTTTTAGCGGTACCATAACCGATCACCACCACTTCGTTGGCTTTGTTCACCTCAGCTTCGAGATGTACCAACAGCGGCTGTTTACCTGCGGCGGCTATTTCCTGCGGCTTATAACCGATATAAGAGATCACGAGAACGGCTGTACGGGGAGCCATTAATTTAAAAGACCCGTCTGCGGCCGTCTGGGTGCCGGTCTTGCTGCCTTTCACCACCACGGTGGCGCCGGGCAGCGGCTCTCCCGTGGCGGCGGTCACACGGCCGGCGACGGGCACCTGTTCCTGTACCGGTGTTGCCGGCGGGGCATTCTTTCCGCTCTCGGTCGGTTCTATCACGATATTTTGTCCGACGATGCTCCAGGTGAGCGCCTGCTGCCGGAGGCAGTGCTCCAGCACTTTTTCCAGCGGCACTGATGTCACTTCTACGGTTACACGCCGCGCGTTATCGAGCAGGCGATGGTCGAAGAAAAAGACATAGCCGGTTTGCTTTTCGATAGCCCGGAAAACCTTTTCGAGCGGAACATTCTTTTCTGACAGGGAAACGCTCTGGGAATACCCCTTTGCGCTGACCTGTAAACAGGCACACAGTAAGATAATGGCTGATAATTTCATGGCCAGTAGCATTTTGGCGATACACCGTGGTTGATAGGCCGGTCGCCTGCAAATAGAACTAAATTGCATACTTTTGAATTGTTTGGGTAATAAAAGCCCTATCCCGGTGTAAAACCCGGAAGCGAGAGTCGTGGAACGATTTTCATGGGTTACCCAAACGACCGCCGGGAGTGCTGGAACACTTCCGGCTTCTTTTTGGGCCCCTGCTGTGTTAATTAATCATTTTTCATAACGGTTGTTTTTTCATGGTATGACGATGATCTTCTTCTTTTCTATTTTGAAATGGACCTTACTGAGTTCAAGTATCTTCAGGACCTCTTCTATGCTGCTGTTACGGGAAATTTTACCGCCGAATTCCCGGTCGGGGATGCTGCCTTCATAGGCAATGTCTACATCATACCAGCGGGCGATTTGTCGCATCACGCCGGGTAGTTTTTCATGGTTGAACCGGAAATAGCCATTCTTCCAGGCCATTATTTCATCGAGGTCTATATCATTGACAACGGATAGCCGGCCTGTCTGTTCCATCCGCAGCTGCTGTCCGGGCCGCAGCGCTGTCTGCGTGCCGGGGGTGTGTATTTTCACGGCGCCTTCCAGCAGAGTGGCCTGCACGGATGTTTCTTCCGTATAGGCCATCACGTTAAAGTGTGTGCCTAACACCTGAATATCCATCTGGCGCACTTTTACGTGGAAAGGTTTCTCCGGCATTTTGGCCACCTCAAAGTAGGCCTCGCCGGTAAGTTCCACGGTCCTGTCGCTGCCGGAGAAGGAGGTCGGATAACGCAGGGTGGAGGCGGCATTGATCCATACGTTGGTACCGTCGGGCAGCGTCACGCGGAACTGTCCGCCACGGGGGATGGCCAGTGTATTGTATTGTACCGTTCCGGCAGCATGGCTGCCGCGGGGCTGATAGGCCAGTTGACCGTTATTGACCTGCACCACCTGTACATTGCCTTGCTGCGCCAGGGCGCCGTTGCCGGCGCTATCGAGGGCGATGCTGCTGCCGTCTGCCAGGATAAGCACCGCTTTATTGCCTCCCGGCAGCACTTCATGCACCGGTGCCTCCGGGTGGCCGGCCAGTGGCTGTTGGGGGCTGCGTGCCCGCCATAAGAACGCCGTAGCAACAAGAACGGCCAGTATCGCAGCTGCCGCAGCAGGGTACAGCCAGCGGCGGCGGCTCACCGGCACTACCGGCGTGTCAGCAGGGCGGATAGACGCGTAGATTTGCTCCATCCGTTCCGGGTTGGCATGCCCATGTTTACTTTTGTCCTGCAACAGGGCCAGCAGCGCTTCATCCCACACTTCCTGCCCATGGCCGTCACGCAGGGTTTCCCAGAGCTGTGCGGTTTCTTCTTCGCTCAGCGCTTCATTGAGATATCGTGTTATCAGGGTTGATAAAGGTGTTCGTTCCATAGCCGGTATGCGACGTTGTTATGGTAAAGACGCGTCAATAGAACAGAGGGAGGTGCCGCCGGAAAAATATTTTTTTCAGTAGCAGTTGGCCAATGTGGCAATGGTAATGAGGAACAATCCGGGATAGTGCTGTAGTAGTTTACGGAGGGTGGCCAGCGCCTGTACAATATAACTTTTAATGGTGATGCGGGACAGACCCATGACACGGGCTATTTCTTCATGCCCCATGCCTTCAAAGCGGCTCATGCGAAAAGCTTTCTGTTGTTGGGGTGGCAGCCGGCGGATGGCAGCGTGGACAGCGTTTTCCAGTTCTTTAAATTCTGCCCGGGCTTCTGTGCCGGCGTGGCTGGCTTCCTGCTGATAGTTCAGCACGTATTGCAGATAGGCATCCTGGGAAGCCAACTTGCGCAGCCGGCTGTAGAGCAGGTTACGGGCCATGATAAAGAAGTAGGCTTCCAGCTTCTCTACCTGTGCCAGCTGCGCACGTTTTTCCCAAAGGGTCACAAATACTTCCTGGGCAATATCTTCAGCAATATCGGGAGAACGGGAAAGCAGCAGGGCCGAAGAATACACAGCATCCCAATGACGCACGAACAGTTCGCGGTAAGCTACCGCGTCCCCGTTGGCCAAACGTTTTAGTAGTTCGGTTTCATTATGTGGAATTGTATGCATCGTGGCAAACCCGGTTGCCTCTTGTTCTACCCGGAGTTTTAAAAATAATAAAACTTATTTATTGTCCAGCCATACAACCTTCTGTTCGGAGGTATGCTGCTGACCGATCACATCGCGGTACAGGTCGGGGCGACGGGCTTTGCGGTAGCGGTAACCGCCCGCCTGCTGCAGCTTTTCGGGTGTGAGGGTGGCGATAGCGAAATCGTTGCCCAGTTTGCGGCATTCTGCCAGGATATCACCGAAGGGGTCCAGTATCATGGAGCACCCGTTTTTCAGCTGATCGTCGTCCATACCGATGGGGTTGGAGAACACCACGAACACGCCGTTGTCGTATGCGCGGGCGGGCAGCCATTTCATGAGCCAGCCGCGGCCTTTGAGGCCGTCAAATTCCAGCCGCAGGGAGGTGGGATCAGCTTCGCGGTTCTGCCACAGGGCAGGGTCTACAAATCCGGCGCCGGGGCGGGAAGAAGGCGTGCACATGGTCACATGTGGCATGAAGATGATGTCGGCGCCGAGTAAAGCCGTAGCTCTTACGTTTTCAATCACGTTGTTGTCATAGCAGATCAGGATACCACATTTCCATCCCAGCAGGTCAAACACTACATATTCATCGCCAGGCGTCAGGTGCGGGTTGATGAACGGATGCAGCTTACGGTATTTGGCCACCAGTCCGTTTTTATCCACGCATACATACGCTTTGTATAGTTTGTCTTCCGCATCTTTCTCAAAGAGGCCGGCCAGGATGGCGATATTGTGTTCGCGGGCGATGGCCGTGAGGACCTGTATACTGGGGCCGTCAGGAATGAATTCGGCCAGGTCCAGCATCTGCTCTTTGGAAAGGTGGCGGGCAAAGGTGTAGCCGGTTACGGAGCACTCGTGAAAGGCGATGGCCTGCGCACCGTCAGCCGCAGCCTGTGCGGCCATGTCATTTATCTGCTGAAGGTTATAATCTTTGTCTCCACTTCTGTTCTCAAATTGAGCGGTTGCTACTTTTAATTTTTCCATGATTTCGTATATCCTTAATAGTTATATTTTTTCACTTTCTTTCCCTCTGCACAATCCCGTATCAGCTCCGCCAGCCGTTTCTCCCGGGTGGCGGCCTGTTTGCCCGTCATCACCCAGTGGGCGGTCAACTTGCGGTAGCCAGCCGCCATTTTCTGATAAAAAGCCCAGGCTTTTTCGTTGGCACGGAATTGTTGTTCAAATTCATCAGAGAGCTTTGCTGACTCCTCCAACTCGTAGGTATAAATAGCGGAACGCTTCACTTCCCGTTTACTGAAAGCGGCGAGGCCCGCCGGCATCATCCGGCCTTCGCGGGTAAGGTCTTCCACCTTCTTGATGTTGATGGCGCTCCAGATGCTTTTAGGCTTGCGGGGCGTAAAGCGGATCGTGTAACTTTCTTCGTCGACAGACCTGCGAACGCCATCTATCCAGCCATAACAGATCGCCTCATCTACCGACTCCGACCACGACATGCTTTTTTTCCCGGAGCTGGTCTTGTAATATCCAACCAGCAGCTCTTCTGCTTTATGATGATTTTTATCCAGCCATTTACGGAAGGCGGCTCCCGTCTCAAAAAACACAGGCTCATTTGGGTATTTTGTCATTTGAGTATTGGATTATTGGATTTACGGATTTTCTGATTTACGAATTTCGGGGATTTGATGATAGCCTATCGTAAAATTTTTGTCCAAAAAGTTACCCAATAATTTGAAATAAAACTTCAAAAATTCGCTCAGACAGCAAAGTAAAATGCGACGAATCACCAAAATCCTCCGATCAACCACCCAATAACCAGGTTACTCAATCTTTCAACTCCTAAACCCCCGAAATTCCAAAATCGTAAATCAAAAAATCCCAAAATCCCAATGGCCAAATAATAAAATGTCAAAATCTAAAAATGGGCTAGTTTTGGGCAAGCAGAAAACTGATATGAAAGATTTCAAGAAATATTTTAGCATTCCGGCAGAACCGGAAGAAGTATATGCGGCATTGACCAATCCGGCCACGATACAATTATGGACTGGTGAGCCAGCGGAGATGTCTACCGAACCGGGGTCAGAGTTTGCCCTGTGGGAAGAGAGCATTGTGGGTAAGAACCTGGAATTTGAGCCGGGGAGGAAGATTGTGCAGCAATGGTATTTTGGGGAAGAGGAAGAAGCGCCCTCCATTGTGACCATCATTCTGCATCCCGGTAAAAAAGGTACCGATGTGGAGTTGAGGCACACCAATATTCCGGACGAGGCCTTTGAAGATATTACGACCGGCTGGCAGGAGGCCTATTTCGGTTCGTTGATAGATTTTTATAAAGAGTAGTCAATCGCCGGCCCGCTATGGCGTGGCCGGCGATCTGTTATTTTAGTCATTTGTCTGATAAGGGAAACTGCTGTCCAGCCAGTCAAAATTGATCTCCGCTTCCAGTATGTCACGCAGCTCATCTTCCGTGATCACTCCTTTTTCGTATATGCGGGCTGCGATCTCCTGCTGACGGGGCGAAAGATAACGTCCGTGGGTACGGAGGAAATTGCCCGCATTGGCAGCCTGGTCTCCTTCAGTGATCAGCCCCGGATACGCAGGGTCTTGTTCAATCAACGTTTCCAGCAACCGCGCAAAGATGAAGTCCTGCAGGTTTTTAGCCATGATCACCGCTTCGTTGGAATCGTGATAAACCAACACGATGGGCACGTCATCACCATCTTTCAGGTTGTAATAAAAGGCGTACCAGTCGCCCGCGCCGGTGTATCCCAAAGGCACAAACCGGTGACTTTTATCGGCAAACAGCATTCCTTCCGCTACTTCTCCTGAAATATCTTTCTGCTCAATGATTTCAAAATCGTTGGCAAACAGTAAGAAGGGAGGATTGTCCTTTACGCGGGGAAACTCGGTGGAATACCATCCCGGTCCCAGTGTCCCCCATGATAACATACCATCCCTGTCCAGTTGTTTATACAGCGCAGGATATTCAAATTGATGTTCCCGCTCTATGGTTTCCAGTGTCGTCATCTTTCTCTATCGTTTTGGCACGGAAAGATACAGCTTATTTGTGCACCAATGCGCGTTTAAAGGACTGTTCTCCCTGTTTCTGGTAGGGGTTCATCACAAATGACAGTATGCTGCCATCCTGCCTGAGTTCCACTACTCTGAAGCCGTGGTATGCTACGCCCCAGCTACCGCCTACGTGGCCGTCCCAGAGGAAAGGTATTTTTTCATCGAGCATTTTCACGCTGTCCTCCTGATGGTCGTGGCCGTTAAATACCGCCCGTACATTGGGATATTGTTTGATCAGCGCCTGGAATTCCGGTGCGTCAATGCCGTGTTTGGTCCATTTCACCGGTGTGATATGTACGAAGATGAAGATGTTGGCTGCTTTTTTATGCTGCTCCAGTTTCTCGCGGAACCAGGCCACATCCGGACTGAGGTAGTTTCCTTTGATATCTGCCGTGTCGCCGAGCAGGATCACGTTGTCGCCGAACACCACGTCGTGGTTGAGCGGGAAGCCCCATGCCTGTTGCCATACTTCCGGCGTCACCTGATCATGGTTACCGCGGGTGGCGTATACCTTAGGGTGGATCTGTTTAAACATCGTGGCAGCGGGCACCATGAAGGAGGGGTCGTTGTGGATCACATCGCCGTTGAGTACGAAGAAAGAGCAGGGGTTGTCTTTTTCGTATGCGTGGAAAGCTTTCTCCAGATCATGGTAATATTGTTCCCATTCCGTTTTCGGTTCACCATAGTGCCAGTCGGAGCCGATGGCGAAGCGGAATACGGTCTTATTCTTAAAGTCTTTGCTGGTGGCGGCGGTAACGATTTTACCGCAAGCCTGGATAACAATGGCAGCTGATACGCCGCGGAAGAATTCACGTCTGTTCATCATGAGTTAAAATTAGTTTTTCCCCGATGGAATCGATGGCTACAGATTATATATTAACAGAAAAATCAAATGACGAATGAAACGACTAGATAATTATAAAAATGTCGTTGTTTTTCCTGTCATCACTACGTGAAATTCGCTGCCGTCCTCATTCATCATTCGTAATTCGCCATTCGCCATGGAGCATAATTGCGCTTGTTAAAAAAACATCAGGCTCACACAAGATAATATCAATCAGCTAAAAGCCATAATCATATGTGAGATTTCACCATACATGATATAATAAATATTTGATTATCAATATATTATTCCAAAAATCTCCATCGATTGCAAATTGATATTTTTCATAATTGCCGCTCAACTTTCAATTTATTCAGAAAGAATTGTAATCAGATTGTTAATATTACCCTGAATCCTTCATTTTCTTACCCTCGCTAAATGATTTGATTGTAACTTTGCACCTCGAATAAAAATGGGGTTATGTTTAGAAGCAAGCGTACGTCTGAAACAGGTCCGGATGTGGTTTTAATCGGCGCAGGAATCATGAGCGCCACCCTGGGTACACTCCTCAAAGAGCTGCAGCCAGAATTGACCATCGAAATCTATGAGCGACTGGATATGGCAGCTGCAGAAAGTTCCGACGCATGGAACAATGCAGGTACCGGTCACTCTGCTTTTTGTGAGCTGAACTACACGCCACAGAAGCAGGATGGCTCTGTGGAAATCAAAAAAGCCGTGAATATTGCCGAGCAATTTGAAGTATCCCGGCAGTTCTGGGCTTATCTGGTAGAAAACAACATTATTTCCAATCCGCAAGCGTTTATCCAGAGCATCCCTCACATGAGTTTTGTTTGGGGAGAAGAGAACGTGGACTACCTGAAGAAGCGCTACAAAGCTTTACAACAATGCCATCTGTTTAAAAAGATGGAATACTCCGAAGATAAAGAGCAGTTGCATGCCTGGATGCCCCTGGTGATGGAAGGTCGCGACCCGAATCAGAAAGTGGCAGCCACGCATATGGAAATGGGCACAGACGTGAATTTCGGCGCCCTGAGCCGTGCACTGTTCAATCACCTTGAACAACTCGATGGTGTGACCATCTATTTTAATCACGATGTACGTGATATGAAAAGAGCCGATGACGGCGGTTGGCAGATCAAGGTGAAAAACCGCGAAACCCGCGACAAGAAAACGATCAAAACGGACTTCGTTTTCATCGGTGCTGGCGGTGGTTCCCTCCCTCTCCTCGAAAAATCTGATATTCCTGAAGGCAAAGGCTTCGGCGGCTTCCCGGTTAGTGGCCAGTGGCTGCGTTGCACCAATCCCGACATCATTGCCCAACATCAGGCGAAAGTATATGGCAAAGCCTCTGTAGGCGCACCGCCTATGTCTGTGCCTCACCTCGACACCCGCATGATTGACGGTGAAAGGGCCCTGCTGTTCGGACCTTACGCCGGATTCTCCACTAAATTCCTGAAAAACGGCTCCTTCCTGGATTTACCTAAATCTATCAGCTTAGATAATATCCACCCCATGGTTTCTGCCGGTCTCGATAATATTCCGCTGACCAAATACCTCATCGCACAGGTACGCCAGAAGCCGGAAGACAGACTGGATGCCCTCCGCGAATACTTCCCTGAGGCACGCATGGAAGACTGGAAACTGGAAATTGCCGGTCAGCGTGTACAGGTGATCAAAAAAGATCCCGAACACGGCGGTATTCTCGAATTCGGTACTGAAGTTGTCAGCGCAGCCGATGGCTCCATCGCCGCTCTGCTGGGCGCTTCCCCGGGAGCATCTACTGCAGTGTCTATCATGCTCAACCTGCTGAAACGTTGCTTCAAAGACTATGTGGAAACGGAAGCATGGCAGCTGAAGCTGAAAAAAATGATCCCTTCTTATGGCCAGTCCCTGCTCAACAATCCACAACTGTGTGAAGAGCTGCGTTCCTGGACCACAGAAGTACTGGAACTGAAAGCCATGCAGGCAGTAGGCCAGGACTAACAGCGATTAACCTGTATTATATACAAAAGCCCCCGCGGAAACGCAGGGGCTTTGTCGTTCTAAGCGTTATGTATTTATCTGTTATCTGCCTGACCCATTCCTACTACTACCCGTTTCACGATCACTTTTCCATTATGTACCAGTTTGAGGAAATACATCCCAGCCGGTAATCCTGATACGGAGAGCGTCCTTGTATGGGCGCCTTCCTGTAACTGGCCATTCACCGGCATCTGCACCAGTTTACCGCCAAGATCATACACCCCCAGCGTGGTACGTCCGTCTGATGGCAACCTGAATGTTACCGTCACCACAGACGTAGCGGGGTTGGGATAAGTGTTCATCACTGCCAGCCCCGTTTCTTTAGCAGCCAGGGCAGTGCCTGTTTTGATTTTCACTTCTGCATAGCTGTTCCATGCGTTCACATTGTTGCCGTGGCCGAGAATTCGTACGTGCCTGGCCGTGACAGCCGCGAAGGTGAAGGACTCGAAAGCGGTGGAAGTACCGCTGCTTTGCAGGCCGGTAGCGGCGTTGGTCCAGGTAGTACCGTCGTTGCTTACCTGTATATCGAACGAAGCGCGGCGGGTATCTCCTTTATAGAAGGCGATGTCCACACCACTGACAGTCGTACTGCTGGTGCCGAGGCAGAACTGAATCGACTGTTCGCCGGAGGCCGACCAGCGGGTATTCAGGTCATTGTCGATCGCATTGGCGGCCACGTTGCCATCGTCGGCACTGGCTTGTGCCGGAATACAAACAGGGCCGGGGCCGGAGCTGTCACCGATCACGGAGAGCTGCGGCGGATTGACAGCGGCTTCTTTGGAATTGAGGAAGATGCGTGGGTCATGGGCCTGCTGGCTCTTCATAACGAAAGCAATTTTCTTCCTGCCGGCTGCCAGCTCGCTCTGCACGTAGCTGGTCACATCCCAGGTGTAGTAACGCGCACTGTCGTTCGTTAGCACGGTAGATGCCAGCAACGTAGTGCCCGAAGCTGGTTTGTTAGTCCAGGTAATGGTTTTTTCAGACCAGGTAGTATTGCTCAACGGATACACGCCTACGGGCACGCTCATCGCTACGGTGCCGTCTACACGTCCATACAATCGCAGCACTACTGCAGACACGCTGCTGGCCGTATTGGTAAGATCGAAAGTGAGATAAGCCTCCCGCGCGTTGTTGAGCTGTCCTGCCGGCGACACCTTCGTGATGAGGAAGGTGGAATCGGAGGTGCCCCAGGTGGTGTTGGCGTTGGTACCGTCGCGTACATAGGCGTCCTGCACCGGTGGCAGCAATGTGGCTGCCGGCGCAGCTTTGAATACTGCCGTATAAGTGGTGTCGTTATCGGTGATCTTAATGTTCTGCGCCCGGTTGCCTCCATGTGCCCAGTGGTCAAAAATATAGGTAACGCCATTGAGCACCTGTGGAGACGGCGCTTCCATCGGTCGTACCATGCCCGATAAAGCAGGGGTACTATACGGGGTGGTAAACGGCATGTCATTCAGTTTGATCTGCAAACCTGCGGGCTGCGTTTGTAGCGAGAGGTTGGAAGTCACCGGGAATAATTCCACATACGTAGTATCGAGTTCGCCCCGGCTGTCTTTCACAGAGAGAAGTATACGATACCAGATGTCTGTTTCCGTATGACCTTCGGCAGAGATCACGAACTTGCCGCTTTTCACGCTGTCGGGCGTCTGTGGACCGGGATGCACGTGATTAGCATGATGGAAGTCCACCCACCAGTGGAAGGCGCTGGCTGGTAGCGTACCATCTTCCGCATCGGTACCGGTACCAGCGAAACTAACGGTGTCGCCTGCACGGAATTTTCCATTGTTCAATGGCGCTGTGATGGTGGCCACCGGCAGGGTATTAGGAGCGGTTACCGTCAGCTTTGCGTTGTTGCTGGTAACGCTGCCGGCGCTGTTGGTGATCACTACGCTGTACAGCCCAGTGTCGGCAGGTTGCGCATTGGCGATAGCGTATGTTGCCGCAGTAGCCCCGCTGATATTGCTGCCGTTTTTGCGCCATTGGTAGGTCGGCGCCGGATTGGCCACCGCTGTTACGCTGAACACTGCTGTCTGTCCCTGCGGCACCGTTACCGGTTGTGGTTGGGTGCTGATCACCGGCGCCTGTGTGCCGGTATACACAATTTTATACAACGCACTGTTGTCGCGGCTCAGGTAGTACAGGTTTCCATCGGGGCCTTGTTTCAGGTATACCATGCCGCCACCGAGGCCGGTAGCGAAAGCCGTGCGGGAGGGGGAAGCCGGGTTGATATAGTTGATCCATCCGCCGCAGTAGTCGAGGAAGAAATATTTTCCGTTGTAGGTAGCCGGGTAGTTGCTGATTGCGCCATTGAAGAAGGTGCCGCCGTTGATGGCGCATCCCTGGCCGTCTGGCGGGGAGCCATCGCGGTTGGTGCTGTAGCGGTAGATAGGGTTGGTGAAGCCTGAGCAACCGCTGGTACAGTTACCTTCCTGTGTGGGCCATCCGAAATTACGTCCGCCGGTGGTCGCGTCATTGATTTCCTCCCAGGTAGACTCGCCTACGTCGTTGATGTAGATTTTGCCGGTAACGGGGTCTATGGCGTTAGTGAAGGGGTTGCGTAACCCGTACGCCCATACGCGACTGCGTTGGGCACCGCCGCTGAAGGGGTTGCCTGCCGGTACGGAGCCATCGGTGTTGATGCGTAGCAGTTTGCCCATGTAGCTGTCGAGGTTGCTGGCGTTATTGCCCACTTTGTTGTCCCCTACGGAGACATACAGTTTGCCATCGTTGCCGAAAGACAGGCCGCCGCCGTTGTGGTAGATAGCGCTGAGAGTAGGCAGGTCCAGAATAGCCGTTTCAGAGCCGGCCACGTCGCCGGTCATGGTAAAGCGGCTGACGCGGTTGTGAGGCCCCGACGTGTTCGTGTAATAGAGATAGATGTAGTGGTTGCTGGCGAAGGCGGGATCTACCGCCACGCCGATAAGGCCACGTTCCCCGCTGCTGTTGACCGACAGCGAGATCGCCGGCGTTGATAGCAACGCGCCGTTTTTCACCACACGCAGCTGACCTGTTTCCTGACATACCAGTATGCGGCCGTCAGGCAGGAAAGCCATGGAGGTGGGGCTGCTGATGCCGTTCACTACCTGCACCCGCTGAAAATTGGTTGGCAGGGATTGCGACAGGGCAGTCGTCACGGATAACAACCATAACAGAAGTATCGCGTATCTTTTTTTCATCATCAAAAACTTTAAAGGTGGATAATGAGGGTGATAAATACATAGGTCGCCCGTTAGCGTATATCCGTCATAGTTATACACTTGCGCATAATTTCCGGGGAGCAGGCGGGCATTGTCCTGCTCATGATGTACATGGCATTAAGAGGATGTCATACAATGATGTTTTAAACAATCAATAAAATGGTACGGTGGAAACGGGTTTTCAACAACACTTGGCTACAGGGTAGTTTCCGGGATTTTTTCAGGTACGAGGCTACAAATGGTCTATGGTTTCCAAAGTGAATTTTGGCGTTTCAGATCCTGGCTGTGGTCCTAAATTATGCAAACGATTGCAGATTTCAAAATAGTTTTTTGGCATTTCCTGCATTTTAGATGTCTTCGTTGTCACAAAAAATGGATACAGGTTTCTCAAAATTAGATGAGGGCAAGCCGAAAAACGGCCGATGCCTATCTCCTCACCATTAGTATAAATGCTGTTATCAATTTTACGTGTTGATTCGCTGAAAGAGAATGTAACAACCCAACCCGCCTGCATTTACATGTTAAAATATGTTAATAAAATATATCAATATGATAATCAATTTATTAAATTGATAAAATGTAACCTTTTTACAAATTTTAGTTACAAATTTTAAATCGGATTCTTGTTTTTATTAGTATATTCGTTGTCATGAAAAAGGTCCATACACAGATCGCTGATCAGATAGCCAGGAAAAAACCAGGGGCACTTATTTTCCCCACGGATTTTCGTGGTATTGGCACGGAGACGGCGATTAAACAAGCGCTGTTCCGGATGACACGCAACGGTACTATCAGGCGGCTGGCGCATGGCATCTATCACACTCCCAAAACAGACAGCATATTGGGAGAATTAAAACCCGGAGCAGAAGATGTGGTAAACATGATCGCCAAAAAGGAAAAGATACACATCGTTCCATCCGGCGCCAATGCCATGAATATGCTTGGATTGACCACACAAGTACCTACTAAGCTGGTATATCTGACAGATGGTTCTCCCAGAAAACTAAAAATCGGGAAACTGGAGGTCAGGATGAAGGCCACGTCCCGAAAACGCCTGTCCCGGGTAGGAAAAATCAGCTCCCTGGTAATACTCGCGTTAGAAGAGACAACGCTGGACCAAATCGGAGATGTGACAAAAAGTAAAATCAAAGGTCTGCTGGAGCAGGAAGACCCTCGCAAACTAAAACACGACCTGTCATTGGCACCGGCAAAAGTCAATGACTTCATTGTTAACTTATTCAAGCCTCACACTATGACAAAAAAATGATTTTTACATACCAGTCGTGATTCCCAAAAAAACGTTTCTTGAAAAAGCATTTCTGCTAAGTGAGGAATTCATAAAAACTGATATCAGGAAGATCAGGATAGAACGTATGTCACGGCATTTCTACGACATGATACAAATGGACTATGCAGGAATAGCTGATGAAGCACTTGCCGATACTGAACTGTATACTACCATCCAAAGGCATCGTAAACACTACAGTCGTCTGAAATACATGGGGAACTATACTTCCCTTGACAGACAAAATATTTCATTTATTCCACCCCTGGAGCTTCTTGACGCATACAAGGATGACTATCTATATATGACAGACCATATGTTATATGGACAAACACCGGATTTTTCCGTAGTGCTTGATGGACTCACCACCATATTAGAAAAGTTCAGGAATACTTCCTGACACTATTCTTTTCCAGCCCTCCCCACATTGCGAAAAAAACATGACAAAAAGTGAAAATCAGCTTACTCCCCAGGTGATTTATTTCCGATCTTTAGAACATCAAAATTTAAGTGTAAAACAAACACTATAAAAGAAGAAAGCGCCTCGCGCTTATTTTTTGCGGAAGAAATGCAAACGATTGCAGTAAATTAGAAAGAGATACGTCATCAGTCAACAGGAAACGGGAAGAAATCAGTATTTAATACGCACCAGACCATTCACCAAAATCGATATTTTCACCACCTATAACAACTAACAACACGTAATGAAAAAACTATTGCTTTCTTTGCTGGCGTGCTGCTGCGCTGCGCAATCAATCTTCGCACAAACAGCTCACGATGAGCACATGAAATGGTGGCGGGAAGCCCGTTTCGGCATGTTCATCCACTGGGGTGTTTATGCCCAGCTGGCCGGCAACTGGCAGGGACATCAGGTAGGTCGCGGCGGCGAGTGGATCATGAACCGCGGCAAAATATCAGTGGCCGACTATCAACAGGTGGCTAAATCCTTCAACCCGATAAAATACGATGCGGACGCCTGGGTGAAAGCAGCGAAAGATGCCGGCATGAAATACATCGTTATCACCGCGAAACACCACGACGGCTTCGCCATGTTCAAATCTGCCGCCAGCAAATGGAACATCGCGGACGCTACTCCCTATGGAAAAGATGTGCTCCAGCCACTGACAGCTGCCTGTAAAAAATATGGCCTCAAACTGGGCTTCTACTACTCTCAGGCACAGGACTGGAACAACCCCGGCGGCGCCGCTGCCCGCAAAGCCACCGCAGAAGGCTGGGCCAACCCCGACTCAGCTAAAATTGACGCCTATACGCAGGCTAACACCGGCCACTGGGACCCGGCACAAACCAGCGCCACCATGGGAGAATATATAGATAAGGTAGCAGTACCACAAGTGAAAGAACTGCTCTCCAACTACGGCGACGTGGCGGTGTTATGGTGGGATACGCCTACTAACATGACCGACGAATACGCTAAAAAACTACAAGCGGTATTATCGCTGCAACCCAATATCATCACCAACGACAGGCTTAAAAGACCCAATTTCCCGGGCGATTACAAAACACCGGAACAGAAAATCCCCACACAGGGTGAACTGGATGGCCGCGACTGGGAAACCTGTATGACCATGAACGGCACCTGGGGTTATAAAAGCTATGACAACAAATGGAAAAGCACAGAAACACTGATCAGAAACCTGATAGACATCTCCTCTAAAAATGGTAACTATCTCCTGAATGTGGGCCCGGACGCGCTGGGACAATTCCCCCAAGCCAGCATCGATGGACTGAAAGGCATCGGCCAGTGGATGAAAGTGAACGGTGAAGCCATCTACGCCACTAATGGCAGTCCTTTCGGCGCATTACCCTGGGGACGTTGCACCCGGAAAGTGAAAGACGGCAACACCACGCTTTATCTCCACGTATTCAATTGGCCCGCTGATGGTAAACTGATAGTGCCCGGCCTGAAAAATAAAGTCAACAGCGCCCGCCTGCTGGCCGGTGGTAAAAAACTCAATGCCACCACCACAGATGAAGGACTCCTCATCAATGTACCCGCCCAGGCTCCCGATGCTATCGCTACTGTCATCAAAGTAGAAACAACCGGAACTTTATAAAAAACAGGCGGTAACCGATGAGAATTGGTTGTCGCCTGTCTCTCTATTTCCACAGCGTTATGAAAAACTACCTGTCACTACAGCTGCTCTGTTGGCTGTTGATATCCTCCATGTGCATGGCCATGGACAAAGAAACTGTTGTCGATATCACCCGCTACGGCGCGGTGGGCGACGGCAAAACACTGAATACGGCAGCCATTCAGCAGGCCATCGATGCCTGTGCCGCCAACGGCGGAGGGAAAGTCCGTGTGCCCGCCGGCACCTGGCTTACCGGCACCCTGCTGCTCAAAAACAAGGTGCTGCTCCTCGTGGAAGAAAACGCCACATTGCTGGGCAGCCCCGATATCAAAGACTATCAGATCGTGGATGGCTTTAAAGACGGTCTCGGTCAACAAATGGGTTATGCCCTCATCGGTGCGGTAGACGTGACTAACACCGGCATTACCGGCAAAGGCACCATCGATGGTCAGGGGAAACTGGTAAGGGCTTCCGGCGGCCACGAAAGACGGCCTTTCCTCGTTCGTTTTGTTCGCTGCAAGCAGGTCAATGTATCCGATATCCATCTCCAGGGGCCTACGGCCTGGACCATGCATTTCTTCCATTGTACCAACATATTAACAGAAAAAGTAACCATCAGAAGCCGCGGACTGGGCAACAATGACGGCATCGATATCGACTGCTGCGAAAAAGTGGTGATCCGCGATTGCGATATCGACAGCGGCGACGATGCTATCTGCTTTAAAACCACCAGCCCCTATCCCTGCCGCGATGTCACCATCAGCAACATTAAAATCAATACCGGCGAAGGCGCTATTAAATTTGGTACCGAATCGGCCGGCAACTTCGAAAACATAAACGTCAGCCATATCGATGTGGCCTTTGCCCGCGAAGGCGGAATCAAACTCTTCTCTGTCGATGGCTCACAACTCCGCAACATCAGCATCAGCGACGTGAAAATGGACAAGGTGAATATGCCCATCATCATCCGCCTCGGCGCACGATTGAAAACTTTCCGCGAAGGTGATGCACAACAGGAAGTCGGCAGTATCAGCAACATCAGCATCAAAAACGTGACCGTCAAACAGGGTACCTGGACCGGCATGCTCATCAGCGGCATTCCCGGACACGATATCGACGGCATCACACTCGACAATATCCACATCAACGTTCCCGGCGAAGGGACCGCAGCAGACGCGCAGGTTAAACTGGAAGAGAGGGAACGCGATTACCCTGAAATAAAAATGTTCGGTAAGCAGATACCGGCCTATGCATTGTACATCCGTCACGCTAAAAATATTCGTTTCCATGATATCACCTATACCTGCGATCAGCCCGACGCGCGGCCAGCGGTAATTGCCCATGATATTGACCAGGTGCAGCTCATCAACTGGGCACTTCCCGGCAATACCGGCAAAGAGCCGCTGGTGCGCATCGCGGACTCCAGAGCGGTAGAACTGAAAGCCGTCAAACACCCCGCACCCGACCAGTTCCTCCAGCTGGAAGGTGCTGCCCGGAATGTAACGGTGGATGGCACCATTGTCGCAGCGCCGCCCGTGGCGCCACTGTGGAAAGAATTTGTAGCGGCACGGAAAAATAATACGGTGCCTGTTTTGCCCGATTTTTCCTATGCCGGCTATCATTTTTCAGAGAGCCCCTTACCAGATTTGACCGGTAAGAAGAAGTTCGATGTCACCCGGTTTGGTGCGGTGCCTAATGACGATCAGTATGACGACGAAGCCATACAACGTGCTGTAGATGCAGCCATGGCCAATCCCGGCGGCGGTATCGTCTTTTTCCCCAAAGGCAAGTTCCTGCTGGCACCCGATGAAGACAATAAAAAACAAATCCTCATCACCAGCAGCAATATCATCCTGCAGGGTAGTGGCAGCCAGGAAGGCGGCACAGAAATCTATCAGGATAAAAAAAGACTCAACGACCGGCAGTTCCTCTTCCGTCCGGCACAACAGCAGCAGCAACGGCTCACCACCATCACCGCCAACGCGCCCCGCGAAACCTTCACCGTGCAAGTGGCAGATGCCTCCCAACTACGGCCCGGACAGGACGTTATCATAAAACATCGCAGTGAAGCCTATACGAAATGGTACTTCGATCCGTTGCCATTGAAACCCCAATGGACACGCCTCCTCGGAGACAACGGCGGCATGCAGGTCCAGGAAATACATACCATCGAAAAAATAAATGGTAACACCATCACGTTCAAAAACCCGCTGCACCTGGACATCCACCTCATTGACGGCAAGCCGTTTGAACTGGTAAGCTACAACAGCCTCGAAGAATGTGGTATCACCGGTATTCGCTTTTCCAGCAACTGGAAAAATTATCCGGAAGATTTTGTCCATCACAAAAATGAAATCCATGACTATGCCTGGGAGGCCGTAGGCATGGAATACGTCAAAAACAGCTGGGTACGCGACTGCATATTTCAGGACTGGAACGAAGGCATCAACATCCGCGCCGGCTATCAGGTCACCGTACAGAACGTAACATTCATCGGAAAAAAAGGTCACGCCTCCGTACATGCCCGCACCGGTTACGGCGTGCTGATCAAACAATGTTATTTCAACGGCGCACAACATCATGGCCCCGGCACCGGCTATAGCGCTGCCGGCACCGTTATCACACAATGCGCGCTGGGCACCGATCAGAATTTCGATAGTCACTCCGGACAGCCCTATGCTACGCTGTTCGATGATATCCGCGGTGGCGTGTTTTACAACCTCGGCGGACCAGAACCCGGTCACCCGCATCACGGCAAACAACTGGTGCTATGGAACTTCCGGCACAGTTCCGCCAAAGACCAACATTACAACTTCTGGGACATGGAACGCCGCCGGAACTATACCATCGCAGCCCCTATTCTGGAAGGCTTTCAGGCCGATTCCAAAGTAACTGTAGACAATGCAGGCATCAACGAACTGCCCGGACAGTCAGTCGCACCTGCATCCCTTTTTGAAGCGCAACTGGCATTACGACTTTATGGCAAGGATATTACCAACTAACCTATAATCCATTTTATCAACAAAAACTAAGCGTTATGAAATTCCAGATCCCAGGATGGCAGGCCCATGCCCTGCGCCTGCTTTCACTTATGGTATGCTGGTTATTGTTTGTATGCGTATATACTTCACCGTTATACGCGCAAAACAAAACCGTCAGCGTCAAAGGCCGCGTAATCTCACAAACCGGAGAACCACTTCCCGGCGCCAATATCGTGGTAAAAGGTACCACCCGTGGCGTTACCACCAAGGTTGACGGCACCTTTCAATTAGATGTGCCTGCAAACGTTTTCATAAAAATTACCTACACCGGCTTCATCTCCCGTGAACTGAAAGTGGAAAATGCGGATATGAACAACGTCAGTATCTCCCTCGCGGTAGATAAAGGAGAACTCAATGAAGTAGTGGTAGTAGGCTATGGTACCCAGAAACGCTCCGACGTTACCGGTTCCATCACCTCCATCAACGCACAGTCACTCCGTGATATACCCGCTGCTAACCTGACTTCCATCCTTAAAGGACAAGGCGCCGGCATCGATATCCAGAAAAGCGGTGGTAACAGCAAGCCTGGCGCTAAACCGACCATCCTCATTCGTGGTACCCGCTCACTGAAAGCCGGTAACTCCCCGCTATTTGTAGTGGATGGTATCCCGTACAACGGAGATATCAACGACCTCAATCCGGATGACATCACCTCCGTTGATGTACTGAAAGATGCTTCCTCTACCGCTATCTACGGCTCCCGTGGCGCCAATGGCGTTATCCTCGTTACCACCAAACGTGGCCGCAGCGGCAAAGCAGTGGTTACCTACAGCGGCTATGCCGGCTTCGTAAAGCCCTCCGGTAAATACGATCTCATGAATGCCCAACAATATGCCGATCTGAAAAAATGGGCCTACTGGAACGGCACACAGGACCCCCCGCTGAAATATAGCGGTCCTGATGATCCGCAAATACTCATCGATGGCTTCGACGCAGAGGAAAGAAGACAACTCGCTAAAGGCAATAGCACGGATTGGCAAGACCTGATCTATAAAACAGGTATCATGACCAACCACCAGATAGGTATCTCCGGTGGCAACGAAAAGACACAATTCGCCGCCTCCGCCGGTTACTACAAAGAAACAGGCGTATATCCGGGACAAGCCTTTGAACGCTTCACCGTGAAAGTGAGCGTAGACCATCAGATCAATAACATCTTCAAAATAGGCGTCAGCTCACTCAACAACTTCTCCACCACCACCGGCGAAGGCGTAAACCCGATGGGACAGGCCCTGAGAGCCAGTCCCATGGCGCCTGCATACGACAGCACCGGCGCCGTGATCAATGACTTCCTTGCCGGCAGCCAGAAACAAATCTGGAATCCCCTGGCCGACTTCCTTCCCGGCGCTACCGTGGAAAAAAGAAAACGCAACGGAACATTCACTACTGCCTATCTGGACGTGAACATCCTGCCCGGACTAAAATACCGCTTCAACGGCGGCGCTGAAATCAAAAGCGACAACTACGGCAATTTCTATGGCAGCAAAACCACCAATAACCTCGGCAGCCTCAATACCAGCGAAAACAAATACGGCTCCGATGTGAACTACACCCTGGAAAACCTGCTGACATATGATAAACAGTTCGGTAAACATCATGTGAACTTCACCGGCCTGTATAGCTTGCAGGAATCCCGCGGGCAGTCCAACAGCTACAATAACAACACCTTGCTGTCTGACGACCTGCAATACTTCAATACCACCTACGGCCTCAACCTCGCCGGCAGCGGCTCCGAAAGCAAATGGGACATCGTTTCCTATATGGGCCGTCTTAACTACAGTTTCAAAGACCGCTACCTGCTCACCCTCACAGCACGCAGCGACGGCAGCTCCCGCCTCGCACCCGGCAATAAGTTCAAAGGATTTCCTTCGGCTGCCGTAGGCTGGATCGTCAGCAATGAAGACTTCATGCGCGAATCACGTGTATTCAGCAACCTGAAGCTCCGCGCCAGCTATGGCCGCACAGGCAACACTGCCATCAATCCCTATCAGACGCTTGGTGCGCTGAAAGGCATCAACTACAACTACGGTTCTACCAACGTTACCGGTGTGTTTATCAATACCGCTCCCAATGCGGCGTTGCAATGGGAATACACTACCACGGCCAACTTCGCGGTAGATTTCGGATTGTTCAACAACCGTATCACCGGTAGTGCGGAAGTATATTCCGCGCAAACCAGTAACCTGTTGCTGCCGCTCCACCTGCCCGGTACTTCCGGCATCCCCGGCGATGTGCTCGTAAACGTTGGCAAAACACAAAACAGAGGGATCGATGTACATCTCGCTACGGTGAACATACAAGGCAAAGGCGCCGGCGATTTCACCTGGACATCAGACCTCAACTTCTTTATCAACAGAGGAAAGATCACAGAATTATACAACGGCATCCAGCAGGACATCTCCAACGGCTGGTTTGTAGGGCAGCCTATTGGCGCCATCTACGACTATCAGCGTATCGGCATCTGGCAGAATACCAAACCCGATTCACTGCTCGCCCTGCGCTACGGTCAGAAGGTAACCGGCAACTCTTCCGTTATCGGCACTGTCCGCGTGAAAGACGTTAACAACGACAGCACTTTCAGCGACGCCGACCGGACCATCGTAGGCTCTCCGCAGCCTAAATGGGAGGGCGGTATGACCAACCGCTTCAGCTATAAAGGTTTCGACCTCACAGTGGTGATGTATGCCCGCATCGGCAGCACGCTCAACAGCAAGCTGTATGGCGGCGGTTTTGCCAACACCTTCCAGGGCAACTATAACAACCTGAATGTGCCTTACTGGACGCCTTACAACAGCGAGAATTATTTCCCGAAACCCAATCAGTCCAGAACACAAACCCAATACAACTCCACACTGGGCTACTTCGACGGCAGCTACCTGAAAATAAGAACGCTGAGCCTTGGTTACAACGTCCCCGGCTCTTTTGTGCAGAAGCTGAAAGCACGCTCCCTGCGGGTATATGTAACCACACAGGACCCGTTCATTTTCTTCTCCGAATACCGCAACAAGTACCACGGTGTTGACCCGGAATCTGCCGGCAATATCAACGCAGACACCCCGGCCACCTGGTCTATGCTCTTCGGTATAAACCTTACTTTATAAACCTTCAAAATTGAGTGTGATGAAAAAGATATGGTTCGCTGCCGGCATATTCACCGCCGCTTCTCTGTTGGGAGGTTGCAGCAAAATGTTGAACGAAACACCCCGGGCCGTACTGGTACCGGATTTCTATAAAACGTCACAAGGCGTGAACGCCGCACTGGACGCCTCTTACGCAGGCACCCGCACCATCTGGGGCTGTGAGGATTATTTCTCCATGACCACGCCCGGTACCGATGAATTCAAAAGAGGGAACGACGGCAACCAGAACTTCATGACCTATGACCCGGGCCTGTTGCCCAGCGATGGTAAGTTCAAATCACAATGGAACAACATCTACACGTATATCAACACCTGTAATGCAGTGATCCAGTATGCGCCCGAGGCCACCGGTATTTCAGATGATATCCGCAAAAAAGCTATTGCTGAAGCGAAGTTCCTCCGGGCCAACTATTACTTTGTGCTCGTACAGCTTTGGGGAGATGTGACCCTCACCACTTCCTTCATCTCCGGTCCGGTGACTTCAGCCAACAGAGACCCGCTGGCTAAAGTATACGACGCCATTGTTACCGACCTGAAAGAAGCCATCCCCGACCTTGCGCCCGGCCCTAAAGGAATAGATGCCGGCCGCGCTAACGCCGCTGCCGCCAAACATGTGCTGGCCAAAGTTTACCTGACCCGTGCAGGCAGCAAAGCCGCCAAAGCCACCGACTATCAGGATGCTGCCGCTACGGCTATCGACCTGCTCACCACCGCACCGGCGCTGGGCCTGAACCTGCTACCCGATTTTGGCAGCGTCTTCGCGGAAGGCAACGAAGCCAGCGCAGAAGTGCTGTGGAGCGTACAACATACCGCCAGCCTGGCTTACAACGGCTCTCCCAATCAGGACAACCGCACACCGGACAATATGCTCGTGCATCTCTTTGTACCACAGTATGAGAAAATCGACGGCATGGCCCGCAACATCAAAGATGGCCGTCCTTACATCCGTACGGTACCCACCAAATGGTTGACAGACACCGTTTTCGCTGACAGGAAAAATGATACGCGCTTCAATAAAAGTTTCCAGACAGTATGGTTCTGCAACAATGCCGGCAGTATTCCGGTATGGCCTAACCCGCTGCCGGCGGGCGCTCCGGCGGGCGCTGCTCCCGGAAAGCCCAAAATGAAACTGGGCGACACCTGTATCTACATGCCGCAAGGTAAATTCACCGATGCACAAATAGCCGCCTCTCCTTACACACTGATACCGTCCAACAAATACTCCATCAAGATGTCGCCGGCTTTGTCCAAATATGTGGACACCAAACGCTCCGACATGAACGCGCCTTCTATCCGTCCCCTGATTGCGTACCGCCTCGCGGAAACCTACCTGGTGGCCGCCGAAGCGCTGATGCAGAGCGGCCGCACGGCCGAAGCGGTACAATATGTGAACGCTGTCAGGGAAAGAGCGGCTTATCCTACCGGCGATAAAACCAAAATGGATATCACCGCTGCTGACCTGAACATCGACTTTATCCTCGATGAACGCTCCCGCGAACTGGCAGGTGAAAATGTGCGCTGGCTGGACCTTGTAAGAACGGGCACCTTGCAAACCCGGTTGCTGAAACACTGCGACGACAACGCCAGGATCAACTTTAAAGCTCCCAAACACTGGCTGCGTCCCATACCGCAAGACCAGATAGATGCTACTACCACCGGAACGCCTTACCCGCAAAACATCGGCTGGTAGCTGTTATCAATGTTGTATTCACAAAAAAGGGTTAGTGCGCTGCACTAACCCTTTCCATTATACGAAAAAATGTTTTTTTTTACAATCGCTCCAGTCCTCCTACCATACTGAAGGTGATCACACCTAATACAATCAGGGTAATCACCACATAGAGATAATCTTTCTCCAGCAGAAAAGCAAAAACAGAAAGCGCAATACGAATAATAGGTGTAGCGATCAGCAGCACAATGCCCAGCTGGATCACATTCATGCCTTTTCCTTCCATAATACCCTGTAAGATGCCCGGCAGGTTGTCAAGGCCCTGCCGTACACCGGCAAAGGTGCCATAGTCGGGCGCTTCATGCCCATGGCGGTACAGATATACCATCCCTCCCAGGAATACAATAATACTGGAAGTGATCACGCCCACCCGGAGCTGTTTACCGATCAGTTGCTGTACATCTTTGTCGGCCCAGAAATGTTTCGAGAATAAACGCTTCATCTGCTACAGTTTTCCGTTGATACCATTGTAAATCATCTGAAGCGCCAGAAACGTGATCACTACGCCAAAGACTATACGTAACCATTTGGTATTGACCCTTACCAGCAACCGGGAGCCGCCGAAGGCTCCCAACAGTACGCCCAATACCACCGGCATACACAAACCGGGACTAACATATCCGCGTTGCAGGTATACCACCGCACTCGCCGCCGCCGTTACCCCGATCATGAAGTTGGAAGTGGTGGTAGACACCTTAAACGGGATACGCATGATGTTGTCCATCGCCAGCACTTTCAGCGCACCGGAGCCAATACCCAGTAATCCTGACATTACACCGGCAAACGTCATCATAAAATAACCGCCTGGCACATGCCGTACCTTGTAGGAAATCATTTCGCCGCCGGAAGGATAAGTTCCGTTCAGCTTCAGGTCACGCGCCAGTTTACTGACATCGTCATCAGAAATAGCTTCCGATTTTTTACGGAAAGACATCAGCGCGGAAAAAATCAGTACGCAGCCAAAGATAATGGCCACCACATTGGTAGGGATAAATACCGCAATCAGCGCTCCCACCACGGCCCCTGTGGTAGTGGCAATTTCCAGGAACATGCCCAGCCGGATGTTGGTAATCCCTTCTTTTACATAAGCGGAAGCAGAACCGGAAGAGGTGGCAATAGACGCGATCAGGGCGGTACCAATCGCATAGCGGATGTCAACGTGGAAACCAAGCGTCAGCAGCGGGATAATGACCACACCGCCCCCCAGCCCGGTAAGTGACCCCAATAGCCCCGCCAGAAAGGCCCCGGCAAGCAGGATCAGTGTAAATAATAAAATCGTCATAAGATGGTTGGTTGGTTTAGATCGACAATTACAGGCAATAAAAACAGCCCTTCACGGCCAATGATGCAAAAGTAAGCAGAATATGATTCCCACAATCCGTAATCTATAAGTAACTTGCAGCCATATACTTAATTTCTCAATATGATAAAGGTGGGCGAGTATAACCTGTTAAGGGTTAAAAAAGAAGCTGATTTCGGCGTATATCTGGAAGGTGTAGACCAGGAAATACTGCTGCCATCACGGTTTGTGCCTAAAGGCACCAAAGTAGGCGATGAACTGGAAGTATTCCTGTACCATGACTCGGAAAACAGGCTGATCGCCACTACCCAGAAACCCTACGGCATCGCAGGCGATATCGTGAACCTGAAAGCGCTCAGCGTCACTAAACAAGGGGCTTTCCTGGACTGGGGCCTCATGAAAGACCTCTTCGTGCCACAGTCACAGCAACTGACCCGTATGGTGCCCGGACAGGAATACCTCGTGAGAATATACATCGATGAACTGACCGGCCGCCTCGCCGCTACGGAAAAAATAGACCGCTTCCTCAGCAATGAAAACCTGACGGTAAAGGAAATGGACCAGGTCGACCTGGTGGTGTACCGCCGCACGGATATCGGTTACGTAGTGATCATCAATAACCGGCACACCGGTATCCTTCATCACAACGAACTGTTCCGCAGCGTGGAAGTAGGAGATAAACTCAAAGGTTTTATCCGCGGTATCCGGGAAGATAAAATTGATGTAGTACTCGGTCAGGCCGGCTACAAACGGGTGGAAGATGAAGGCGAGAAAATACTCCGCCTCCTGCAGGAAAACAATGGTTACCTGCCCTATCATGATAAATCCACCCCTGAAGAAATACAGGAGTTCTTCGGCATGAGCAAAAAAACATTCAAAATGACGATCGGCAACCTGTATAAACAACGGAAGATCATCTTCACCCAAACAGGCATTAAAGAAGCGGATCCCGATCAATAACAGCTTTCACGATCGGGAAACTGATCAGAAACTGTGTGCCTTCTCCCGGACGGCTGTCCACATGTATCGTTCCTTTATGATTAAGGATGATATTCTGGGTAGCCGTCAGCCCAAGGCCCGTACCCTTGGTCTTACTGGTAAAAAATGGTTCAAACATCTTGGCCAGATTCTCCGGCGGAATGCCACTACCGGTATCGCTTATACGAACAAACACCCGGTCAGACTCAAGCCAGGTTTCTACTTCCAGCGTACCATCTCCTGCCTTCATAGCCTCAATACCATTGATGATAATGTTCAGCAGGGCGATGATGAGCTTATCTTCGTCGGCCATCACATACAGATCGGGTTCCCGTAATTTTTTGATCACTTTGATATCATTCAGCTGCATGCGGTCGGCCGCCAGATGGATCGTTTTTTCTATCAGCACATTAAGCCCCTGCGGCAGCATATTCAGTTCCGACATGCGGGTAGACTCCAGCAGCTCCGTCACCAGCTGATTGATACGGTGGCAGTTGCGCTCCATGATATCGAGATACAGCTGGGAGTCGGCTGTTTCGGGCAATTCGGAAGTTTTTAATTCTGATACTGCCAGCAGAATATTGGTCAGCGGGTTACGCACTTCATGAGCAATCAGGCGGGCTATTCTCCCCGTGATGGCGAATTTCTCCTGTTGCTGCTTTTCCTGTTCCTTTCTTTTACGCTCTGTGACATCCTGAATAATACAGAGATACAGCTGCTTTTTTTCATCGAGCAGCGATGCATTCACCACAACATCGAGCTGTTGTCCCTGACGGGTGCGCAACACGTACTCCTGCCGTACTACACCATCTTCGCTGCACAACTGGTCAATAAACGTTTTGATCTGGCTCTCGTTGGCAAACAGCGAACCGAGATAACTGTTATAAAGAGATGATTCCTCATAGCGTAACAACCGGATAGCAGCCGGATTGGCCGCTACAATACGATGCTCGCAATCGGCCAGCAGAATGGCATCATTGGATTTTTCAAAAATGCTGAAATATCGTTTTTCACTTTTCTCAATGGCTTTGAGATGGGTAAATTTATCCAGTGTATAACGGATAGCGCGTTCCAGTCCCACCGCAGTAATCTCGCTTTTCACCAGATAATCAGCGGCACCGGCCTGCATCGCTTCTTTATCGATATGATAATCCCCCTTGCCGGTAAAAAGAATAACCGGGGCTTTATAACCCAGGTTGCGGAAATGATGCAACACATCTATGCCGGTATGGGCCCCCAGACGATAGTCTACCAGATACAGATCATGCGACCGGGTGTCGATAATACCCAACGCTTCACTGTAGGAAGATACCCACTGTAAAACATACTCGTCGGGCGAAATATCCTGTAGCAACGCATTCACCAGGAAAAAATCATCCTCATCATCATCGATCATCAAAATGTGCTTCTTGCTATTTATAGCCATAGGAATGGTATAGTTCCATTATTTTCCTTAATAAATATGTGCCAATATACGTCAGGTATCAATATGAGCGTCAACATCTTTCAGCGCCACATTCCTGCGAGGCAGGAACCAGGCGGGAATAAGAGTCACCAGGAGGATAATCAGGGAAATGTTAAATCCTTCGCGCAGCGCCAGATGATGCGCCCGCATAGACGTGGCACCGGCCAGCACATGGTTATTGTAGGCTGTTTGCGTGATAATAGCCAACACAGCAATACCAATAGCGCCACCTACCTGTTGCATCAGCGTACTAACGGATGATGCCATGGTTACTTCGGCAGGCCGTACCGAACTGAGCGTAGCGGCGTTCAACGGCGCCAGCAGCAGGCCCATGCCAAGCCCCCTTACTGTCATCGCAATAATAACGGACCAGATATCGCTGCCACGGTCCAGCACGGAAAACAGGTACATGGAAACGGCCAGCAACATAATCCCCAACATGGATATTTCACGGGAACCGTGTTTGTCAGACCATTTGCCGGCAAATGGCATCAACGCGGCCATAAAGGCGGAGTTGGGCAATATCAGCAACCCTGATACACCTTCGGAAAATCCCATCTGCTCCTGCAACAGAAAAGGCATGAGGAACAAACCGCCAAACAAGGCGGCGGCCCGGGAAATCGTGACCAGTATACAACTGACGAAAGAATAGTTTTTAAACAGCTGCAAGTCTATAATAGGCGCCTGATGGCGACGGTCCAATAGTACAAAAACGATCAGTGCTGCCACCGCTATCCCCAACGTGACCAGTATCTCCGGAGAACCGATGCCCAGCACCTCTGCCCGGGCCACTCCGTATTGCAGGCATACCAGGAAAATAGTCAGGGTGGTAAAGCCCGTCAGGTCGAATGGCAGTTTTAACTTAGGCTGACTGCGCAATACATTCAGGTATTTGAAAGACAACAGCACCGTGATCACACCGATAGGCAGGTTGATGTAAAAAATAGAAGGCCATCCGAACTGCTCTGTCAGGATACCGCCCAATGTAGGCCCAATAGCTGGCCCTACCATATTACCCAGTCCCCACCAGCCCAAAATAGAGCCCCGTACCCTTGCAGGAAATACATAAGAGATAATGGCCATGGAAGTGGGTGCCATAGCGCCGCCGCCTAAAGCCTGTACCACACGGCCAACCAACAGCGATGGCAGCGTCGTCGATAAGGCACATAACAGAGAGCCGAAAGTAAAGAGGGAAATAGCGCCGATATAGAGATTAAAAAAGCCAATGCGGTTCTTCAGCCAGTTGGTAAGGGGCATGAGCACAGAGAAGCTCAGCATGTAAACAGTGATCACCCATTCAATTTCACTGAGTGTACAATTAAATTGTTTACTCATAACGGGCAGGGATATATTGACAATGCTGGAGTCTATCCCGGCCATGGTGGTACCCATGATGATCACAATCAGAATACCGGTCCTGTTGATATCTCTCATACGCGGTCTTTCATCATAAAGATAAGCTGCGCTTTGGCGACCAGCGGATTGAGCGGATTGCAGTTGATCATCAGCAGATACGTGGCCAGCTCTGACAACTGCCAGTCTGTCTCCATTTCACCACCGTCTTTAAAGCAGTAAATTTTGTGAAAGTTATAGTTGACAGGTATTTGCAGGGAAGCACAGGCATGCATGGCCCGGTCCAGCGGCTCCTGTATCATGGCAGGGTCCTTATATCCCAGCTCCTGCATGATTTCGCTGGCCGTATACAGCAGGGGCGGGTTTCTCAGCTGTGAAATCCTCTCAGTGGCAATCACTTCTTCCAGGTAATCAAAAAGTTTAAGCATGACCATTCTCATTTAGTTGTGAAAGTTGCTGAAACAGTTCTTTTTCCTTTTCGGACAGATTTTTAGGAATATGCACGACCGCTTTGATGTACAGATCGCCGGCAGCCCCTTTATGATCATATGCCGGCATGCCTTTGCCTTTTAACCGGAATACCTTGCCACTGTCTGTGCCTGCGGGGATGTTCATGCTCAGGGTGGTGGCAGGGGTGGGTACGTTCAGTTTACCGCCCAGAATAGCCGTATACAGGGGCAACGGCACTTCCGTATGAATATCCTGTCCTTTGAGTTCGTATTGTGGATGTGCGCCGAGCTGGATGGTGATCAGCAGGTCTCCCGGTTGGCCACCCTGGCGCCCTGGCGAGCCCTTTCCCTTGAGGCGGATTACCTGCCCGTTATGCAGGCCCGGCTTCATCTTGATGTTCAGCCGGCTGCCATTCACCTCTACCTGCCTGGTGGCGCCGGTGTAGGCATCTTCCAGTGACACCTCCATCGTAGCCTGTACATCGCGGCCACGGCCCGGACCTTGTTGCTGCCGCCGGCCACCGCCGGAAAACTGGCTGCCAAACAGCTGCTCAAAAAAATCGGAAAAACCACCTCCTCCGCCAAACATGTCTTCCATATTGCCGGAATAGGTATACCCGCCTTGTCGGCCACCACCGCCATACTGCGACCAGTCGAAATCTTCCGGCCGCCCACCGTGCTGCTCGTAATACTGGTAGTTTTCCCCGAACTGATCGTATTTTTTGCGTTTTTCCGCGTCACTTAAGACTTCGTATGCTTCGTTGATTTCCTTGAATTTATCTTCAGCGGCTTTATCTCCCTGGTTCTTGTCGGGATGGTATTTCACCGCCAGTTTCCGGTACGCCTTTTTGATCTGTTCCGCTGTTGCTGCCTTCTCTACACCAAGTATCTTGTAGTAATCTTTTACGTCCATAAGTATACAACATGTGATGATTGAAACTTGTTCAGGAGTTAAATTGGCCACAAGAAATATACCGGAAAAAAGCGACATTTTATAGGGAGATGCCCACCTTTTCCCAGACCACAACCGCCACCATGTCTACCGGTACGCTTGCCACGGTAACGGCAACACGATGTTCGTATGCCCGGATTCCCAGGCTGAAGCCCTGGGCCATATGATGTGGCAGGCTGCACGACTCTTTCAGGCTGGCAATAACAAATCGTAGCCCAGGGCTTCAGCCTTGGGGAACCTGGGGCATCAATAAATTCAGTTTCAGTTCATCGATAATATATTGCAGCGTCTTTTGCGCCTTCACGCTATTCCCCGATTTGTCCAGCGGCGGGGCAAACACCGCAATGGCCATCCTACCCGGCGCCACGGCGATAATACCACCACCTACGCCGCTCTTGGCAGGCAGACCGGTATGATATACCCATGAACCGGTATTATCATACAATCCTTCTGTGATCATGGTAGCCAGTATCCGCGGACACAGGACCGCATCGATCACCTTTTCCCGTGAAACCGGGTTCACGCCGTTGTTGGCCAGGGTACCGGCCATGATAGCCAGATCACGGGCACTGGAGCCGTAAGAACAGGCACGGGTGTACAGGTCTACCGATTCACTGACGTCATCATAAAAACGACCATAGGAATACAATAGCCACGCGATAGCCCTGTTATGCAGGTTGGTAGCGGTTTCGGAAGCATACAGCTGTTGAATGACCGACAAACGGCGGGAGGCAAACTTCGCCATCATATCATCAATCATCGTCCACTTGGCGGCACTATTAGGGGCCCTGATAAAACTATGCGTGGCCATAGCCCCGGCATTCACAAGCGGATTCACCGCCCGCTGCGGGTCCAGTTCCACCGCCATCACCGAGTTAAAAGGCATGCCGGTGGCATTCACGCCAATACTATCTTCTACGGCTTTAGCTCCCCGCTGTTGCATGGCCAGCGCCAGCACAAATACTTTGGAGATAGACTCTATCCCGAATTCATATTTGGTATCGCCCAGTTCCAGCACTTTCCCGTCGGCGGTGCAAATAGCAATACCGTACAGTTCCGGGTCTACATTGGCCAGATAGGGGATATAACTGGCATTGGCGCCACCACTGCTGCTCTTAAACTGGTTGTATGCCTGCTGCATCACTTCCCGGATACGCTTTTCCGTAGGCAACGTATTCTTCTGCGCATAGCTATGGCTCCAGCATAACAACATACCCGCCAGCAAAAAAAGCAATCTTCTTATGATGGGTTTCAGGACTCTGTGTAAAGGCATGATAAAGGATTTTGGATTTGCAACACACCGATATCAGCCCCGATGGCTGATCTGCGCAGCTATCAGAACACGCCAAAGCGAATAAAGTTCAAACAGGGAGGTAATTTTTGGGAGATGAACAACAACAATCACGATAAATGAACCAGCCCTTTTCATAAAGGACTTGAATAACATCGTAACCCCGGGGCGTCAGCCCTGGGAGTGAGAGGCCCCATCCAGAATAGCATAGGCCTCCAGCAATGCCTGCACTTCCATGACCATTTTGGCCAGCCTGCTTATTTCTGCGGGTGTTAACAGCATCATCACATGATCTGCTGGCAAAGGCAGACAAATACTTTTCTCATTTTCCTGATAAAGCGGGTCTCTGTTATCAGCTAAACGAATCACCATGTCTGCGAAACAAAAAAATTCTTCCGGGGCCAGGTTCACAACACTGGTACCAAAGGCCATCTGAATGCCTTTGCAATGGGCGCAACGGATCACATATCCCTGGCTGCTATGATATAAAGTCTGATAATTACACATAAGCTATTTTGCGGTTAGTGCCTCCAGCGGCCGGATAATCGGCCGCTGTCAGGACTTATTCATCACTCTTTACGAAAATGAGGTTACAAACAACAGACACCTCTCTTTATGTATGTATAGCAAATACGCCGAAGCATCTTGTTACATCAAAAGTACATCGGAGCACACAACCGGCATTGACGGATCAGGAAAACGATTTACGCAAAAAGGAAAGATTCCTTAACATTCTTTTAGCATCTCCCCAAAAAAAGCGCCCGCTGTAAACACAGCGGGCGCAGGGGTTTCATAGGGTGCAACAATATCAACTATTGCTGCGCAAACCTACGTCATAAAAAGACAATGCTTTTATCGAATCAGGAAAAATTAGAATGATGTGAAAAATAAAATAGTTCGCAGTGCGACCTATATTCATTTCCGGTGAAACATACCATCAGTGATAAATCTGATGCATAAATTTTATTCCGTGCTAAACTCCAGTCTTTGAGAATTAATACCGGCTACGATGCCATAACCGTTACGCACGTTGGTAAATACCGTGAACGGCTCTGTGATCAATACGCCGCCATTCCGGGTTTGCATATCTACGGTGCGGAAATACTTAAACCCGCTACAGGTGAGTGAACTAACTTCTATCATCATACGGGGCGCATTGATGGGATGTTCTGTTTCCAGCACAAAGTTGACCGTCTTGCCGTCAAAGCGTGTATCGTCTATGATCAGGCTGGGATAATGCGTGTTAGTGATCACATCGATCAGGTTATTATTGAATGCAGGGTCCAGCCGGAAGTTGCGCATCGTGTCCGGAAGGTTGTCGGGGCCGTATGCAAATACGCGCAGCCGGTAATAGTCCGCCGCGCCCGGGCGGTCCTTTAGTGTAAAGACGATCCGTGTACTGCTGCGCTTCGCCACCGGATCGGACGCCACCGGCGCCGGTGGCAGCGTGTCCTGCGCGGTGACCGGTGTCAGTCCTGCTGCGGTCACATTGATCGTATAATTGTTACCGTTAGCCACCTTCTCTTTGGATACGAAATAGTTACGCCCTTTGATGGTCTGCTGTTGCAGGGGGCTCATCGCAACACCGTTCTGCAACAGGGTCACCTGTGCATTCCCTATTTCCGCGAAACCACTTTCGTCGTACACATTGGCCGGCACACTACGCGTAATACGCACATACGCCACACTATCCGGCTGCAGCAGGCTGTTGACCACGATCTTGTCTCCTTCATATTTCAGCTGAATATTCACCCGCTCTTCGCAGGCGCTCAGCAATATTGCTAACAGTATACCATATACGAAAAAAGATCTCATACCCTGTGTTTTAAAATTTGATCGAATAGGTAATGCTCGGCAGAATAGGCATCACCGTTACCTTCGACAGGTAACGCTGCTTTTCATCTCCATCCCGTTTCATATAATACAGGAAAGGGTTTTTCTGATTATATACATTATATACGCTCAGGTTCCAGCTTTTACGCCAGCGTTTTTTCTGCTTTGAATAGGTGATCCCCACGTCCAGCCGGTGTACATCGGCTGCGCGGTAGTTGTAACGACCGTCGTAGCGGTCGATCCCCACATCCACGCCACTGCCGGGGTCCCAGGGGGAAGCTGTGCCAGCGCCGTGATAGCTGGCTACCGGCAAGGTCAGCGGCGCACCGGTAGTATAGTGCCAGGATGCGGATGCCTCCCAGCGTTTGCCGATTTTCTGTGTCAAGACTATCTCCACATCATGCCGGTGATCATATTTGTAAGGGAAAATACGGCCTTTGTTGATATCAGGGAACTGTCGCGTGCTCCATGCCAATGTATAACCAATCCATCCGGTAGTAGCACCTTTTTGTTTTTTGATCATCGCTTCTCCACCATAACTCCAGCCCTTCCCAATCACCACATTCTCGTCCCACCGCTCCAGTGGCTGATCGATCGCGGTGCTGTTGTTCGCATATTCGATCATGTTGTACATGGTCTTGTAATATCCTTCCAGCGTGAATTCAAAAGCGTTGTTCATACTGGTTTTGGCGATACCCGCTGCCACCTGCCGCGATAGCATGGGCGCCACCCGTTGCGTGGAGGGTACCCAGATATCCGTTGGCAGAGATGTTCCCGCACTGGACAACAGATGAATATACTGGTTCATATGCGTATAGGACGCTTTCACCGCCCAGTTGCGCGGCAGCATATACCTGAGTCCCAGCCTCGGCTGCAGCGACTGATAAAAGCGGCCTTCCACGGCGAATCCGGATGCATGCACCCCCAGATTAGCATACAGGTTCTCTCCCAGGCGCCAGTCGTCTTCCAGGTATAACAACATTTCGGTACCCCGTATATTCAACCAGTTTTTAGCGGTATCCAACGGTATCACAGAAGTAGAGCCTTTATCAGAAAGATTCATCAGGCCCGGACGGAAATAATGCGCGGTAACAGCGCCCCCAAAGCGGACAGCGTGACTGGGGCTTGGGCGGAAATCAAAATCCGCTTTCAGTCCGATGTTCTTCATCCGCGAGAAATACTTCCCGTACAGGTCGGAAACCTGTTCGCTGGCCGGCAGCTTATACTTAAACTCATACTCTGTCCGGAAGGCATACTGGGAATAGTTAAGACTGACGTTGGAAAAAAGACGGGTATTGTAAATATGGTTCCAGCGCAGTCCACCGATCGTATTGCCCCATCCCAGCTGGAAACGGCTGCTCTCCGTCATACGCCCGATGGCGTCCGGAATAATACTGTCAGGTACTGATTTAATCAACAGGTTGTCTTCTCCCTTATACAGGCTCAGGTAAATCCTGTCTTTCGGTGAAAAAATATGATTGATTTTGGCATTAACATCATAGAAATAAGCATAGAAGGCGCCGCCTTTTCCAAATTCACCATCTGTCCTAAGCGTGGCGTTGTATAACAGATCGGGATAAGAACGGCGGGCAGACACAATAAAGGAAGTCTTGTCTTTTACAATCGGACCTTCCACATTGAACTTGGCGGAGATCATCCCGATGGCCACATCACCATGATAATGGCGCATATCTCCATCCTTCAGGGAAATATCCACCACGGATGACAGCCGTCCGCCGAAACGGGCGGGGAAAGCGCCCTTATAAAGATCTGCCGACTTCACCACTTCCGCATTGAGGAGAGAATACACCCCGAAGAAATGAGAGAAATTGAACACCGGCGTACCGTCCATCAGGATCAGGTTCTGGTCGGGGCTGCCGCCTCTGACATGAAGACCGCCGGCGCCGTCCATGCCGCCGCCTACGCCAGGCATAGATTGCAGGGTGCGCATTACGTCTGCTTCACCCAGTAATTTGGGCATAGACTGAACAGCTGCCAGTGGCAGGTGTACCTTGCTCATCTGGGTCTGGTCCTGTATTTTGGTTTTATCCGTACCGCTTACCACCACTTCCTGTAAGCTGGCCAATGGCTGCAGCGGCACCAGCAGTATCCTGTTGGCCTGCCCGTCTACCGGCAGCAGTGCCGGCTCGTAGCCAACATAAGACACAATGAGGCTGTTGGTGTCCTTGACGGTCGTCAAACTGAAAAAGCCATATTGATTGGTGGTAGTACCCTGTTTGAGGGTGGGGGCGTAGATGGTGGCGCCGGGAAGTTTTTCGCCGCTCACGCCATCCTGTACATATCCGCTGATGGTGCGGGTGCTGCGTTTAATCTGTTGCAGTACCAGCTGTTCTCCAACACGGGTAAAACGGATATCATCAGGCGCAAAGAGTTGCTCCAGCAGGCTTTTGAGCCGCTGTTGATGTGCTGTGACCGTAACTTTACGGGATAAGTCTACAAGTTCCCTGCTATATGAAAAATGGATACCGTATCCTTTCTCCAGTATTTCACACACCACCCTCAGGGGCTGGTCCTTTACTACCACTGTGACTCTTGTTTGCCAATCCCACCCTGAAACTTTTAACGGGAAACATAATAACAAACATAAGATCCCCGTCAGCAGTTTGCCGGCTAACGACATAATTTTAATGAATGACTTTGTTATCGGGATATTGGAGAACACCGCTAATAATACTGAATAGCGAACCTACAGGGAGATCCGCTACAGAAAATCTCCCGGCAAGTTCGCTAAATACCATAGGTGGTGCCTACTTCAATTTATATTGTCTGTCGCCTGTTTTCTCCCACGAAGCATTGAGCGTCATGGCCAATGCGTTCATCACATCATCAATACGTTCACCATTAAAGTTGGTGCTGACGGTCAGTTTCAACAGGGAAGTATTTTCCAGTTCCACTTTTACGTCATACACTTCCGTGATGGTTTGCAGTACTTCCTCCAGCGGGGTATCGTGAAAAGCAAGCGATTTTTTCTCTATATCAGTAACATGTGTGGCGATACGGAAAGCAGGCCGGAGACTATCATTCCTTAGCAGCATGCCTTGCGTAAGCACTACGCTGTCTGCGTTGTCATGATCGATCACCATTACTTTACCGCTGGCTACATGTACAGAAACTGTTTTTTGGCCGGGGACATAGTGTACCGTAAAGCGGGTACCCAGTACTTTCACTTCCGTATGCCCCAGCAGTACAACAAACGGCTGTATGGCATTACCGGCCACATCGAAGGTGGCCACGCCCTGCAGGCTGACAGTCCGGTTGCTGTTATTATAACCTTTAGCCAGTTCCAGCCTTGAACCATCCGTCAGCTGTACACTGCTGCCATCGGGCAGCTGAGCAGTGGCTGGTCCCGCAAAAACAGCGTCTGTTTTTTTACCGGCCAGGAACCACCATCCGGCGCCCAGTGCTATCAATAATACCGCTGCCACTTTCAGCAGGGTATAGATATAACCGGACTTACGAACGGGCATTACCGGTTCCGGTTCTACCGCAGACGGCGCGGTTACCGGCGTCACATTCATTTTAGTATACAACTGCTGCCAGGAGCGGTCTGTCTCCACCGGCACCGTTACCGCCTGCTCGGCGGCTGTTTGCAGCACTTTACCCAACGATGCCAGTAGCCTGGCATTATCGGTATCTTCCTGCAACCAGGCTTCTACCCAGGCACGCTCTTCTGTATCTGCTTCATTCAGCAGATACTTGCAAAGCAAGGTATAAAGAGCCTCATCAAAATAGGTTGATGTCATGCGCAGTTGTACGTTTTTTTATCATGTCCCGCTATCGCGGATGTCCATAAAAGTAGACGCATGGAAAATTGTGTTTCCCCTATGCGTCCCCAATATTTTTTAAAATAAAAATCCTGTTAACAATGGCAGGTATTCCTTCAGCTCCTGGTGCAGGATACGAAGGGCCTTGCCCATATGGTTCTCGACTGTCTTTACCGAAATATCAAGAGTAGCCGCAATTTCGGCATATTTCATCTGCTGCTGACGGCTCAGGACAAATACCTCCCGGCATCTTTCCGGCAGCCTGTCCAACGCCTGCTGGTACAGCCGCTCTAGTTCGCGGGCCTGGTCGGTGGCCTCTGTGGCTGTTTCCCTGATAGTGCTGTAATGCGTTTCCCTGTCCACCCTCACTGTTTCCTTGCGCCACTGGCTGATAGCCGTATTCCGGATAGCAGAAAACAGGTACGCTTTTACCGGCCCGGTGATAGTAATGCTATCCCGCTTTTCCCAGAGCCTTAAAAACACTTGCTGTACAACCTCCTCCGCCGCATGGGAATCTCCCATGTAGTGTGTGGCAAAGGCGACGCATTGCGCATGATTTTCCCGGAACAATGATTCGAATGACTGGAGTTCCAACATGATGAGGCACAAATATAAATAGGATTTAAATGATTTCTACGGACGAATGCGACGAGTGAAAGATTTATTATGCCAAATTTTTGTTATATTTTTTTCTTTTAAATATGGCCCTGCCCGTCCTCCCAATCCATAAAAATCATCCAAATACTGGTTATCTTTGACCCCGCAATGTATCAACTAATTAAAAAACTGCTCTTCAGCGCTCAGCCGGAAAAGATCCACCACACTGTGATGCGTGGAATGAAAACAATTTATGCGCTCCCTTTTGGCAAAAATGTACTACGCGCCTTTTGTGATGTTAAAACGAAAGGACTGGAAAGGGAACTGTTTGGCCTTCGTTTTTCCAACCCGGTAGGACTGGCCGCCGGATTTGATAAAGACGCCAAATATATCGATGAACTGGCCTGCCTCGGGTTCGGCTTTGTGGAAATCGGTACGGTTACCCCACTGGCACAACCCGGCAACGATCAGCCCCGCCTTTTCCGCCTGCCGGCAGACCAGGCCCTGATCAACCGCATGGGCTTTAACAATGAGGGCGCTCCCGCTGCCGCCAAAAGACTGCGCCGCAGAAAATCAACTATCATCGTCGGTGGCAACATCGGTAAAAATAAAAATACGCCTAACGAAGAAGCCGTAAGCGACTACGAAAAATGTTTCCATGCACTGTATGACGTGGCCGACTACTTCGTGGTAAACGTCAGCTCTCCCAATACCCCCAACCTGCGGGCGTTACAGGAAAAAGAGCCGCTGAAGCAGCTGCTGCACCACCTGCAACTGCTCAATGCACAGAAGCTGAAACCTAAACCCATCCTGTTAAAGATAGCGCCAGACCTCACCAACGAGCAGCTGGACGACATTATCGAGATTGTACAGGAAACCAAACTGGCGGGCATTGTAGCCACCAACACCACCATCAGCCGGGAAGGACTGGCCACTCCGGCGACTACCATCGCGGAAATAGGTGCTGGCGGACTAAGCGGTCTTCCGGTAAAAGAGAAGTCCACCGCCGTTATTAAATATATACATCAACGCAGCCAGGGCAATATTCCCATCATCGCCGCCGGCGGTATTTTCACCGCGGCCGATGCTCAGGAAAAACTGGATGCCGGTGCTTCCCTGGTACAGGTGTATACCGGCTTCATCTACGAAGGCCCGACCATCGTGAAGAAGATATGTGCAGGCCTGCGTAAATAAGGCAGCATCTCAATTACAACCTATATGGAACAATTTCTGACGGCTGAATCAATCATCAGCCTTTTGACGCTGGTGCTCATGGAAGTGGTATTGGGCATCGACAATGTGATCTTCGTTTCCATTGTCATGAACCGCCTGCCCGCTGAAAAACGCCCCGCGGCCCGCCGCATCTGGATGCTCACCGGCATCGCTGTACGCATTATCCTCCTCCTTTGCATCGGCTACATCGTAAAGGCCGTTAACCCGCTGTTCCACATCGGCAGCCACGGTTTCAGCCTGCGCGACCTCATCATGCTCGGTGGCGGTCTTTTCCTGCTCATCAAAACTACCCTCGAAATCCACCACAAACTGGAAGGCGAGGAAACAACTGCCGGTCAAACCCCCAACGGCAACAAACCCGCTGTATCCATGCTCAACGTGGTAGGCCAGATCATCGTCATCGATACGGTGTTCTCGTTCGACAGCATCATCACCGCGGTAGGCCTGGCCAAACAGATCCCCATCATGATCATCGCCGTAGTGATCGCCATGATAGTCATGTTCCTATTTGCGCCCCGTATCAGTGACTTCATTCACAAACATCCTACCCTCAAAATGCTGGCACTTTCCTTCCTCGTCATGGTAGGCGCCATCCTCATTGTGGAAGGCTGGGACGCTCAGAAAGCCCACGACCTGCACCTGAAGAACTATGTCTACTTCGCCATGGCCTTCTCCTTCGGGGTGGAAATGCTGAATATGCGCGTGCGGAAAGGTCATAGCCAGCCGGTGGAACTAAAAGAACCCACCCTGAAACCCGATGACAAACAGCACTAACATCCATACAGCTGATAAAAAGAAAGCCCGGAACACGGTGTTCCGGGCTTTCTTTTTATAAAAACTCCTTTATCATTGTTCCGGAGCACCGACGTTCAGCATATTCATGATTGTTACAGACACCATTCCCGCAGTCTCCGTTCTCAGCCTGTTTTTCCCCAGCGACACCGGCTCAAATCCCTTGTCCAGTGCCAGCTGTATCTCTTCCGGCGTAAAATCGCCTTCCGGCCCGATCAGGATAATGGTGTCTTTTCCGGGTTGCAGGTGATGGATCATCTCCCTTTTTTGTCCGGGTAAACAGTGAGCGATCAGTTGCTGCGGATCTGTATTGGTGGTCACCACCTTATCAAACGGCTGTGGTTCCAGCAGCTCCGGCAGATAAAACTGCTGCGATTGCAACATGGCCGACACCAGTATATTTTGCAGCCGCTCCGCTTTGATCTTCTCTTTTTCCGTACGGTGGCTTACCAGCGGAATGATCGTCCGGATACCTATTTCAGCCGCTTTCTCCAGAAACCATTCAATCCGGGAAGCATTTTTAGTAAATGAAATGGCTATACGAAGCGCCGGTACCGGCGCCGGCAATGTGTCGCACTGTGTGATCCGCACCCCGCAGCGTTTACGGTTATCGTCTGTGATCACCGCGTGAAACCGGTGCCCACGGCCGTCGGCCAGTAATACCTCGTCACCGTTTTCATGCCGGAGCACCTGTATACAATACTTGGAAGTATCTTCGTTCATTGTATAGGCTGCGGCATCTGCGGCAATATCCGGCGCGTAAAAGATAGGCTTATCCATGGACGCAAATTATTTGATTATTTTATCATTTGGTTATTTGATTATTGAAGGATGGCCAGGCACACTTCAATAATCAAATAACCAAATGACTAAATACCTGAATGAACAAGCTTGCGGCTTTTGATATGAAAGCGGAAGAACAACAATACAGAGGCCGTCAGCAGGCCCAGTAACAACGCCCACCATACGCCTTCCACGCCGTAACCCAATTTAATGCCCAGCACATAACCCAATGGAATACCAATACCCCAGTAAGCCAGCAGCGTAATGAACGTAGGCATCCTCACATCGCCAAGGCCGCGAAGGATACCAAGTCCCACGACCTGTGTGCCATCAAACAACTGGAAGAAAGCGGCGATCACCAATAATCCCGCAGCGATATGGATCACCTGTGGATCATTGATATACATCGCCGGCAACAGGTTTTTAAACAACAGGAACATCAACGCGGTAGTGCCCATCAGCACCAGCACCATATGGTAACTGGCGATAGCGGAATGACGCAGGGAATGATAATCTTTCTTCCCGAAGTTGTTGCCGCTCTTGATACCGGCCGCAGCGGAAATACCGCTGGCCATCATGTAGGTCATGGCCGCCAGGCTGAGCGCGATCTGGTGCGCCGCCAGTTCGGCAGCGCCCATCCAGCCTACAATAACAGCTGCGCCGCTGAATGCGCTGATCTCAAAAATATATTGCAGGGCCACCGGTGTACCGATACCCAGGATTTTTTTGACAGATGCCCATTCCAGATGACGGAAACCAAAAGATTGCAGATAGGGCTTGAACCGGGGAGATCTCAATACATAAAAAGCCATGGTAATACCCATGATCAGCCGGTCGGTGAACGTAGCGATACCGACACCCACCACGCCCATACGAGGCATGCCGAAAAGACCGTATACCAGGGTGATACCGATGATGATATTGATGACGTTACCGATAATACTGATGTTCATGGCCTGCCGGGTAAAGCCCAGTCCTTCTGCGAACTGTTTAAATGACAGGAACAACATCAGCGGGATAAACGAAAAGCCCAGGTAGCGCAGGAAAGGACGGGCCTGTGCGGCCACATCTGCTTCCTGTTTCAATAATTCGAGATGGCTGCTGCCGAAATAAATAACCGTAGACAACAGCAAACCCACCACCATATTGATGATCAGGCTATGGCTCAACAGGTGGCCGATGGCTTTTTTGTTGCCGCGGCCGTTTTCCTGTGCAATCAGTGGCGTAAGGCCGTAAGACATGCCGATGCCGGTCACCATAAAAATACTGAACAGGCTGTTGCCCAGGGATACCGCCGCCAGGGGCACTTTCCCGGTATGTCCGATGATGATACTGTCTGACAGGGCCACCAGCGTGTGCCCCAACTGGGAAATAACAACAGGATAGGCTAAATGGAAATTGTCCTTGTAATAATGCCTGTATTTTAAATAAAGCTGTTTCATTGATTCCTCTGATTAATGTAAGACTTATAGCAGGGTAAATTTTTCCGATAGTGATAAATTTATCCGGTACCAACAAAAAGGCCGGCGATCGTAATGATGCCGGCCTTTAAGCAAATATCGTTATAGGTGCTAAAACGGTGCATCTTCAAAACCTTCGTCAAAGTTCATGTCGTTCATCTTGGAACCCTTCTGTATGTACAGCTTCGCCTCATCGTTGCCGCCGCCTTGTGGACGGGAGATGCCTGCAAAGGGGCTTCCGCCGCCACCAGGGTTTTCCAGGCTGCCATCATCTTCAAAGCGCTGGAATTCCAATACAGCCCTTAATTTGATGGTATCCAGCTGACCATTACGGTGTTTCGCGATCCGGACGTGGGTTTCCCCTTTATTGGACTCGCCCATTTCGTTGGCGTTGATCTCGTAGTATTCGGGGCGGTACAGGAACATTACCATGTCGGCATCCTGTTCGATCGCACCAGATTCACGGAGGTCGCTCAACTGTGGCATCTTATTACCGTCTTTACGTTTTTCCACGTCACGGCTCAACTGGGAGAGGGCGATTACCGGTACCATTAACTCTTTCGCCAGGCCTTTCAGGTCACGGGAGATTTTACTGATCTCCTGTTCTCGGTTAGAGCCTCTGCCATCACCACTGCCGCTCATCAGCTGCAGGTAGTCGATGATGATCACGCCTACGCCGTGGTTGTGTACCAATCGTCGGCACTTGGCTCTCAGCTCAAAGATGTTCAGTGCCGGGGTATCATCAATAAAGATGGGTGCTTTCGCCAGGCGTTCGATACCGTGGGTCATCAGCTTCTTCATCTCATATTCTTCCAGCTTACCACGGGAGATTTTCTCCAGTTTGATTTCCGACTCGGCCGAGAGAATACGCTGTACGATCTGGCCGGAGGACATCTCCAGGGAGAATACCGCTGCTCCTTTGGGGAAGCGGGGGTGAAGGGCCGCGTTACGGGCAAGGTTCAGCGCAAATGCTGTCTTACCTACGGACGGACGGGCTGCGATGATAATAAGGTCGGTAGACTGCCAGCCATAGGTCACTTTGTCGAGTGACGGGAAGCCGGAAGGTACGCCGGTGATATCATCGCCTTTATTACGCAGGTCCTCGATACGTTTCATGGTGTTTACCAGTACACGGTCGATGGAGTCGTAGTTTTTACGGAGGTGGTTATTGGTGATCTCGAAGAGCTTGGATTCAGCGCTGTCGAGCAGGTCAAACACGTCTGCCGTGTCTTCATAGGACTCGGTAAGGATCTCTCCGGAAATGCGGATCAGCTCCCGCTGAATAAATTTCTGCAGGATGATACGGGCGTGTGCTTCGATGTTGGCCGAAGACACTACCGCATTGGTGAGTTTCATCACGGTAAAAGGTCCGCCTACCGCTTCCAGTGAGCCCATAGATTTCAGCTCTTCTGTCACGGTGAGAATGTCTACCGGCATTGATTTCGACGCCAGACGGGTCATGGCGGAAAATATCAGCTGGTGTGCTTCCACATAAAAACACTCGCCTTTCAATATTTCCACCACAATATCAAAAGCACCCTTTTCCAGCATGATGGCTCCCAAAACAGCTTCTTCCAATTCTTTAGCCTGTGGTGGTATCTTGCCATACACCAAGGATGATACCTCAATGGCCGGTTTTCTGCGAACATTGCGGTCCTTCTTAAGATTGAGATCCATTTATGGTCAGAGTATTAAAAAAAGTTAATAAAAGGTTACAGTCAATGGGCCTTTCCGGTATTTATTTGCATTATTCCTGTATCCCGGCAACATTTGCCGCTTTAAGAAATTGTAAATTTTCTCGAGCCGTACAAACTAAGGTAAAGGCATTTTTTTAATTAACCTTTTTTATTTGACGACTAAATTTATTAAACCCCGCGCACAGGTTATCCACCACTAACGAGGGGGTTATCCACCGGACAACAACAGTTATCCACCAAAAACCGGAAAAACCACATGCAAAGGTCTGATTATTCACACACATTGTGTAAAAAAGATTTTCACATTGGCAGGAAATATCGCATCCAGGTCGCCGGAATGTTGACCAGACAGGGGAACAGAGGAAAACAGCTGCCGGGAAACCGCTGTCCATCCTCCTTCCCGATAAATTTCCCCGGCAATCTCCGGCTAAACCGGTAATTCGCAATTCGTAATTTGTAATTCTTTAACTTTACGCTTCTTTATAAACCAAGCAGACAATGACGATTTCATACAACTGGCTTTGTGAGTATTTACCGGTCAAACCTACACCGGAGGAACTGTCCACCATCCTGACAAGAATAGGCCTGGAAGTTGAGAGCCTTGAAAAGTTCGAGGCAGTAAAGGGCAGTCTGGCCGGCTTGGTGATTGGTGAAGTGCTGACAGCCGAGAAGCACCCCAATGCTGACAAACTGAAACTGACGACTGTAAACACCGGCAACGGTGAGCCGCTGCACATCGTTTGCGGTGCTCCCAACGTAGCCGTGGGCCAGAAAGTAGTGGTAGCCCCCATTGGCACCACCATCTACCCGCTGGGTGGCGAGCCCCTGACCATGAAAAAGGCAAAAATCCGTGGCGAAGAAAGCCAGGGCATGATCTGTGCTGAAGACGAAATCGGCCTGGGCAACAGCCACGCCGGTATCATGGTGCTCGACGCCTCCCTGCAACCCGGCACACCGGCCGCCGACATATTCAAACCGGCACAGGACTGGATCTACGAAATAGGCCTCACCCCCAACCGTATGGACGCGATGAGCCATATCGGCGTGGCGAAAGACGTGTGCGCCTTCCTCAATAACCTGGAACATACCAGCAAATACCAGGTACAGCTACCGGAAATAAAAGCCCTGCCTGCCGCAGCGGCACCGCTTCCGATCAGCGTGACCATCGAAAATACAGATGCATGCCCGCGCTATGTCGGTATCAGCATCACCGGTGTTACCGTAGCACCTTCTCCGGAATGGCTGAAAAATCACCTGCAGGCCATCGGTGTACGTCCTATCAATAATATTGTGGACATCACCAACTTCGTACTGCACGAGACCGGCCAACCGCTGCATGCTTTCGACGCAGCAGCGATCAAAGGCAATGCCGTGGTAGTGAAAAACCTGCCACAGGACACCGTTTTCGTTACACTCGACGAAAAAGAAAGAAAACTGGACGCTACCGATCTGATGATCTGTAACGGCGCCGGCGAAGGCATGTGTATTGCCGGTGTTTTCGGCGGACTGCACTCCGGCGTGAGCAACACCACACAGAACGTCTTCCTGGAGAGCGCCATCTTTGCCCCCGGGGGTATCCGTACCACTTCCTTCCGGCATGGCCTCCGTACTGACGCCGCCACCCGCTTCGAGAAAGGGGTGGATATCTCCAATGCCGTTTTTGTGCTGCAACGCGCTGCAGCATTAATATGTGAACTGGCAGGCGGCAAGGCAGCCTCCGAAATTATCGACGTTTATCCGTCGCCAAGAGTAAAAACACAGGTGGAAACCAGCTATGCTTATATCCACAAACTCAGCGGCAGCCAATATACACCGGAAAAAATCAAGAATATCCTCACCAGTCTGGGCTTCGAGATCATCTCTGAAACCATAGACGTCATGGCGCAAACACCGGAAAAACTGCGGGTAGCCGTGCCTTTCAGCAAACCCGACATCAGCCTGCCGGCTGACCTGGTAGAAGAAGTGATGCGGATAGACGGACTCGATAATATCGTTATCCCTTCCCACATCACGATTGCCCCTTCCATGGCTTCCCAGCCTGATGAAGAAGGTATCCGCGAGAAAGTGGCTAACTATCTGGCCGGCAACGGTTTCAACGAAATTTTCACCAACTCCATCACCAACAGCAAATACTATACGCCGGAAGTGCTGGAACATACCGTGAAAATGATGAACAGCCTCACTGTGGAACTGGACGTCATGCGCCCTTCCATGTTGGAAACCGGCCTGGAAAGCATCTCGCACAACCTGAACCGTAAGAACGAAGACCTGTTCTTCTTCGAATTCGGAAAAACCTATAAAGTACTCGAAAAGGGATATGCCGAGAACAACCACCTCGTATTATACCTGACGGGTAAACGCACCGCAGAAACCTGGATGCATAAATCCTCTCCGGTTGACTTCTACGACCTGAAAGGATTTGTGGTAAATGTCCTGAAACAGCTGGGATATCAACAGTTCCAATGGGTAGAAAGCACCGAAGCCGGTCTGCAGCCCGCCTGGGAAATAAAGGTCAAAAACCAGGTGGTAGTAACCCTCGGAGGCGTTACCACACAGAAACTGAAGCAGTTCGATATTAAACAACCGGTATGGTTTGCCACTTTTAATTGGGATAAAATAATCGGACTGTTACAAAAAAGTGATAACTTTTACAGAGAAATACCCCGTTTCCCCGCTGTGCGGAGAGATCTGGCGCTGGTGCTCGGTAAACAGGTACGGTTTGCGGCCGTGGAAGCTGCTGCCCGTGCGGTGAAATCGCCCCTGCTGCAGGATATCAACCTCTTCGACGTATTTGAAAGCGAGAAACTGGGGGCCGATAAAAAATCGTATGCTGTGAGCTTTACCTTCCTGGACACCCAAAAGACCCTGACCGACAAAGAAATCGACGGGGTAATGGACAAGCTGGTAAAGACTTTTGAAACACAGTTACAAGCAGAAATACGGAGATAATTTTGATATTTGGGTAATTGGCCATTTGGATATTTACTGATCCGTTTAGCATAAAATTCCTTCAGTAAATTTTCAAATGGCCAAATAACAAAATGTCTAAATAGATTAATTGTTTAAAATGGTTTTAGAGCAATACATTCAACGGGTAGAAGAAAAGCTACAACTGCTGGTGAAGAGACTTCACCATGTGCAGTCGGAGAATGCATCGCTCAAAGAAGAAGTCAACCAACAACAGCAGGCACTGCAACAGCAACAGCTGACCATACAGGCAATGGAAGACAAACTGCATCTGTCGAAGATTGCAGCCACCGCCCAGGGAGGCGCCACAGCAACAGAAGACGCAGCCTTTAAAAAAGAGATCCGGAACAAAATCAATGAGTATATCAAAGAAATTGACCGGTGTATCGCTTTATTGAACGGCTGACCTAAAATAATTTCAACATATGGAACAACTCATTCCAATCAATATTGTGGTATCTGACCGCTCTTACCGGATCAAAATACGGCCGGAAGAGGAGGAAGAGGTACGCCGTATTATGAAAGAAGTGAATGAGAAAATCGTTGATTTTAAGACTTCCTACGCTGGTAAAGACCAGCAGGATTATATTGCTATGGCCCTCATTATGTACGCTACCCATCCGGGCACCAGCGGCGGCAAGGCACAGGCCGTTACTGCTCCCTTTCTGCAGGAGAAACTGGAAAAGCTGGAAGAAATCATCAACCAGGCACTGGGTTAGACCACTTACCCGTTGCTAAACAATGACTTAGCTAATTCGCTAATTATCACGTATTAAACACGCTTTACTGCTATTTTTTTGTATTTTCGCGGGTCAGTTCTCGCCCCTGTCGCGTTTTAGCAGTGACTTGGGTATGAGGATACTACATAAATCAAGTATAAATAATTCATATGGATGTTACACTTTATACGACAATAGCTGCAGTAGTGGCATTGATCTTAGGAATAGTGCTAGGTAAGGTGATATTTGCCAAAAACACACAGCAAAAAATTGATGACGCTGAGCAACAGGCTAAAAAAATCGTCGCCGATGCACAGGTAAGCGCTGAAAATCTGAAAAAAGACAGGTTACTCGAAGCAAAAGAGAAATTCCTGCAATTAAAAAGTGAGCATGAGAAAGAGGTCATGCAGCGCAACCAGAAAATAGCGGAATCAGAAAACCGCATCAAACAGAAAGAGCAGTCTCTCAATCAGAAAAACGAACAGCTCCAGAAACACATCAACGAGAACGAAGCGATCAAGGAAACGCTGAACCGCCAGATGGAACTGGTGACCATTAAGCGTACCGAACTCGAAAAACATCAGGAAGAACATATCCGCCGCCTTGAAAAAGTAGCCGGACTCACGGCTGAAGAAGCCAAACATCAGCTGGTGGAAAGCCTGAAAGAGGAAGCCCGCTCCCAGGCGCTGTCCCATATTCAGGAAATCATCGAAGACGCTAAGCTGAAAGCTAACAAAGAAGCTAAGAAAATCATTATACAGTCCATCCAGCGTACCGCTGCCGAGCAAACCATCGAGAACACCATTACCGTGTTCACCCTGGAAAGCGATGAAATCAAAGGCCAGATCATCGGCCGTGAAGGACGTAATATCCGCGCCATCGAAGCGGCTACAGGTGTTGACCTTATCGTGGATGATACCCCTGAGACCATCGTACTGTCCTCCTTCGATCCGCTGCGCCGTGAAATCGCCCGCCTGTCGCTGCAACGCCTGGTACAGGACGGCCGTATCCACCCTGCCCGTATTGAGGAAGTGGTAGAGAAAACCAAGAAACAACTGGAAGAACAGGTAATGGACATCGGTGAAAGAACTGTGATTGAACTGGGTATCCATGGCCTGCATAAAGAACTGGTACGACTGGTAGGTAAAATGCGTTTCCGCTCTTCCTACGGTCAAAACCTGCTGATGCACTCTAAAGAAACAGCGAACCTGTGTGCGGTGATGGCTGCGGAACTGGGCCTCAACCCCAAACTCGCCAAACGCGCCGGCCTGCTGCATGATATTGGTAAAGTGCCAGACGAAGAAACGGAACTGAGCCACGCCCTCCTCGGTGCTAAGCTGGCGGAGAAATATGGCGAACACGCCGCTGTGGTAAACGCTATCGGCGCTCACCACGATGAAATGGAAATGCAATACGTGATTTCCCCGATCGTTCAGGCCTGCGACGCCATCAGTGGCGCCCGTCCCGGCGCCCGCCGCGAAATTATGCAGAGCTACCTGCAACGTATCAAAGACCTGGAAAACCTCGCCCTCGCTCATGAAGGGGTGGAAAAAGCCTACGCTATCCAGGCCGGCAGAGAACTGCGTATCATCGTTGAAAGTGATAAAGTATCCGACAACGACGCCGACCGTCTGTCCTTCGAAATTGCTAATAAAATCCAGACCGAAATGCAGTACCCGGGTCAGATCAAGGTGACTGTTATCCGTGAAAAACGTGCAGTAAACATCGCCCGCTAATCATTCTGATTTAGATATCTGGAATTTTGATATTATATTGGAGTCCTCCGGCCAAACACCGGGGGACTTTTTTTATCCGGTGAACAACGGAACCACGTTTAAACTCATCTCAAAAATCCAATAATCTATATGAAGCGGTCTTTTTTAAAATTTGTATTGGGTGCCGCCCTTGTACTGGGCACCAGCAGCGCTTTTGCACAGAAAGCCCAGTCCCTGTTCAATGGTAAAAACCTGGATGGCTGGAAAATTCATGGTACTGAAAAATGGTATGTGGAGAAAGGCGAATTAATCTGCGAAAGCGGCCCGGATAAAGAATACGGTTATCTCGCTACCGACAAAAAATATCAAAACTTTGAGCTGACCGTTCAGTTCAAACAGGAAGCCAATGGTAACAGCGGCGTGTTCTTCCACTCTTCTCTCGAGGGTACTAAAATTGCCGGTTGGCAGGCTGAAGTAGCGCCCCCCAACATGCATACCGGCGGTATCTACGAATCTTATGGCCGCGGATGGCTCATCAAACCGGAAGCAGAGAAAGAAAAATACCTGAAAATGGGTGAATGGAACACCATGAAAATCCGCGTGGACGGCGATCAGGTAACGACCTGGCTCAATGGCCACGAAATGATTACCCTGAAAGACGAAAAAATCGGCGCCATCGACGGTCAGATTGCCCTGCAAATCCACTCCGGCGGCGGTATCAAGGTAAAATGGAAAAATATTAAACTGGTTCCCCTGAAGGGATAATATAACCTTATGTCCTACCAAGACCAGGTGATCTTTATTACAGGCGCCAGCTCCGGTATAGGCCGGCAGCTGGCGCTTTTGTTAGCGCAGGAAAAAGCGCGGCTGATCCTCGCTGCCAGACATGCAGACACCCTGGAAGCAGTACGGCAGGAATGCCTGTCATACACGCCTTTCTGCGAAATCCTGACCATGGACATTACCAGGCCCGAACAGGTGGATGCCGGCGCCCAAAAAGCCTGGCAACTATACGGCCGGATAGATGTGCTGATCAACAACGCAGGCGTTACCCAACGCTCTAAACTGATTGATACGCAGGTATCCGCCATCCGGCAACTGATGGAGGTCAATTTCTTCGGTCCGGTGATGCTCACCAAAGCCCTGCTGCCCTACTTTCAACAGCAGCAACACGGTCAAATTGTGGTCATCAGCAGTATGGCCGGCCTGATGGGTTACCCATGGCGCTCCGGCTACAATGCCGCCAAACATGCGCTCCAGGGCTATTTTGAAACCCTGCAGACGGAACAGCCCATTCCTCAGCTACACACCACCATCGTTAGCCCCGGCCGTATCCAGACACCGATCACCTATGCTGCCATCACGGCCGATGGTACCCCTTTCGGTAAAATGGACCCCGGCCAGGAACATGGTATCCCGGTAGAAAAATGCGCCCGCCGCATTATTACGGGCATGCGCAAACGAAAAAAACAGGTACTGGTGGCCCGGGAAGAAAGGATATTGTTATGGTTCAAACGTTTCTTTCCACCACTGTTTTATTTTATTTCCCGGAAAGGAAACTGATACCTTCCACAACGCCATTAGCGTTATGGAAAGGTGTCCGTATGACAGTCAATAGTTTAATGATGAGACCGCCACACGAGCAAAAATGTCAAAAAACGTAAAAAAGAGGTGCTTTTTCGAAAAATATGAGGCTTCAACGCATATGGCCAACCTCACGTAACAAGACATTTTGACAATTAAAAAATGAGGACGCCTCACACAAAGCACCTAAAATCACCGACATCGCTATCACAGCAAATGGTTCCTCCTTAGCAAAACAGCCCATATCCCTGGTGAAAAACGCCTCGTAGCATGGTTACAGGTACGCGTAAACGACAAGGCATGGGAAAAAGTTATAGCTGTATATGAACAACTACCGGGGTGGATCGGCTTTTCAAATGGTATTCCTTTTTGGTTTGGGACCAACGAAAATGAGAAACACATCAGCGCTTCCGTAGAGCCATCGGGGTTACTGGTAGGCGCCTATATGGCAGCAGAAGAATGGTTGCAATGGGTAGAGACTTTCCAGGAGATAGCAACACGGGAACTGGGCTTCCCCGTCAAAAATGCCGAAAACTAGCCAAAAACGTCACTTTTTTCGAAAAAACAGCTTTTCATGAAATAACTATCTATCCTCCATACAGCAAGACATTTTGGCAATCAACGAGCATTAACATCGCGCGAAGCGCATAAAAAAAGCCTGCTTTCGCAGGCTGTTATGTTAGTCTTTTTTATCTGTATCTTCGTTAGTTGAGCTTTCATCCTCATCCTCATCCTCATCCTCATCCTCATCCTCATCCTCATCCTCATCCTCATCCTCAT
>NZ_JACVFB010000049.1 GCF_014529945.1 Chitinophaga varians | reverse complement strand
CTGTACATACGCCGTTGCTGATGGTCCAGGTGAGCGTTACAGTCTGTGGCGCTGCACCGGCTACCGTAGCAGTGGTGTTGTACACAGTAGCGTCACCGAAGGTAACGTTGGCCGGTCCTGTCCATTTACCGGTTTCACCGGTAGCAGGCTGGTTGGCGCTGAGCTGGAACACATTGTTGCCGCACTGTACGATGGCATTACCAGCTTTACTATCAGAGAGCTTGTTGGTATTGGTCAGCGTCAGCTGATCGAAGGCGGTACAAGTAGCCAGGTCTTTATTGGTAACAGTCCACTGAAGGGTAACTGTCACATTATTAGGCACACCGGTCACGGTAGTGCTGTAGGC
>NZ_JACVFB010000048.1 GCF_014529945.1 Chitinophaga varians | reverse complement strand
ATACTGGATACGCAACGGCGGCAAAGCCTCCTGGTGGCCGGATACCAGCCCCTCATAACAGGATAATAATTCTTTTATTAAGATGCCCATCGACCAGCCATCGCTGATGATGTGATGCATGGTGTACACTAACATATATTCCGCGTCGCCGGTTTGTAACAACAACAGTCGCAGTAAAGGCCCCGAGCTCAGATCAAACGGACGAAGCACTTCCGAACGTACCGCCGCAGCCACTTCAGCAGGAGACTGGCGTAAGTCCTTATACGCAATCACAAAAGCATCAGCATTGTGCTGTATAATTTGTCTCAGTTCACCGGCCGCATTCTCTCTAAATATTGTTCTTAATATTTCATGACGCATGATCAG
>NZ_JACVFB010000047.1 GCF_014529945.1 Chitinophaga varians | reverse complement strand
GTACTGGATACGCAGCGGTGGCAAAGCCTCCTGGTGGCCGGATACCAGCCCCTCATAACAGGACAATAATTCTTTTATTAAGATGCCCATCGACCAGCCATCGCTGATGATGTGATGCATGGTGTACACCAACACATATTCCGCGTCGCCGGTTTGTAACAATAAAAGTCGCAGCAAAGGCCCTGAGCTCAGATCAAACGGACGAAGCACTTCCGAACGTACCGCCGCAGCTACTTCTGCGGGGGATGGTTGTAAGTCCTTATACGCAATCACAAAAGCATCAGCATTGTGCTGTATAATTTGTCTCAGTTCACCGGCCGCATTCTCTCTAAATATTGTTCTTAATATTTCATGACGCATGATCAC
>NZ_JACVFB010000046.1 GCF_014529945.1 Chitinophaga varians | reverse complement strand
TGGTACTTACGACTTCATCCTCACCGTGCAGGATGGCAGCAATGCAGGTTGTACCAAAGATGTACCGTTCTCCGTACAGATCGACGCTAATCCGACTGTGCAGATTACAGCCGTACCAGACCAGATCTGTAAAGGTGCTACCACTACCCTGTCTATCGGCAACAGCAACAATGGCTATAAGATCAGATGGACCCTGGACGGCGTAGCCATCCCTGGTACTGATGACAAGGTATCTATCACCCACACGCCTACTGTAATTGGAAACAACACCTACAAAGTGACCGTGACAAACGGTGTCTGTGAGGTATCCGACGACCAGGTGGTGATTGTAAGGTCCATGCCTACTGCTACTGTCACCAACAAAGCGAT
>NZ_JACVFB010000045.1 GCF_014529945.1 Chitinophaga varians | reverse complement strand
GGCCGTACATCTTTGTATTATTTTTAGAAGAACTTTTGTGTGTTTCGCGTCGTTTGCGTTGGGGTTGCAAAGGTAGTGATTCTTTTCAAACCACCAAAACTTTTTTAAAGTTTTTTTTCATCTTTAATTACCTTGGTATCAAGCACTTATCTAATCAGATATCACCGGAAAAAGATCAATGTAGTACCCTGATAATCAACCCATTTATTGGCAAAGAACCGTTTATTTTTGGAGCGGATGGCAAAGATATAATCTTTATCATTCGCAAGCAAAAATTATTTCAACTTAATTGCTGATGTAGTATTTCAATTGGTCCATAGGTAGCGGACCTGGAGGTAGACTGGCAAACCCTGGTGAAACCCGGGTCCCTGGCGATCTTTATCGGAAATGTATCCGGAGATCCTTG
>NZ_JACVFB010000044.1 GCF_014529945.1 Chitinophaga varians | reverse complement strand
CGATGTGTGAGATCCGATCTCTGTGGCCCATTTGGCCGTACATCTTGTGTTATTTTTAGAAGAACTTCTGTCCGTTTCGCGTCGTTTGCGTTGGGGTTGCAAAGGTAGTGATTCTTTTTATTACCACCAAAACTTTTTTAAAGTTTTTTATGCTTAATTATCTCAGTTTTAATGACTTATCTATTAGGAAAAGCAGTATCAATCTGATGATAATCAACCCTTTATTCAAACAAAGAACAGCGCTTTTTTGGAGCGGATGGCAAAGATAGCATCTTTATCATTCGCAGCAAAAATTATTTCAACTTAATTGCTATTTATTTTTTCGTTTTTAGTTGGTCCACGGTAACGGACCTACGAAACTGTATACTACTGTATACTGTGGAGGTAATCGATGTGCTCTACTATAAGAGCAATCTG
>NZ_JACVFB010000043.1 GCF_014529945.1 Chitinophaga varians | reverse complement strand
CGTACCGTTCTCCGTACAGATCGACGCTAATCCGACTGTGCAGATTACAGCCGTACCAGACCAGATCTGTAAAGGCGCTACCACTACCCTGTCTATCGATAACAGCAACAATGGCCATAAGATCAGATGGACCCTGGACGGCATCGCCATCCCTGGTACTGATGACAAGGTATCTATCACCCACACGCCTACTGTAATTGGAAACAACACCTACAAAGTGACCGTGACAAACGGTGTCTGCGAGGTGTCCGACGACCAGGTGGTGATTGTAAGGTCCATGCCTACTGCTACTGTCACCAACAAAGCGATTAGTCAATGTGATAATGGAATCTTCACCATTGTGGCCAACCAGCCACTGTCCGATCAGATAGGTGAATGGACTTTTGTGGGCGATAACCACAACGCACAGATCACTAACAAGTCT
>NZ_JACVFB010000042.1 GCF_014529945.1 Chitinophaga varians | reverse complement strand
GCTGGCCGGCCAGGTAGGCGTATATGCCGGCGTGATGTATGGAGAGTATAACCTCTCAGGAAGCCTGGCCAGTATTGCCAACCGCGTGTCTTACTTCCTGAACCTGCATGGACCAAGCATGACGCTGGACACCATGTGTTCCTCTTCGCTGACAGCTATTCATCTGGCATGCCAGGACCTGAAGCAGGGTCGTACGGACCTCGGTATAGCCGGTGGTGTTAATGTGAGCATCCATCCCAGCAAATACCTGATGCTGAGCGCTGGCCAGTTTATCTCCGGCGACGGCCACTGCCAGAGCTTCGGCGAAGGGGGAGATGGGTATATTCCCGGCGAAGGGGTTGGGGTAGTGGTGCTGAAACGCTTGTCAGAAGCGGAGCGGGACGGTAATCATATTTATGGTGTTATCAAAGGCAGCTCACTGAACCATGGT
>NZ_JACVFB010000041.1 GCF_014529945.1 Chitinophaga varians | reverse complement strand
GCCATGGTTCAGTGAGCTGCCTCTGATAACGCCATAAATATGATTACCGTCCCGCTCCGCTTCTGACAAGCGTTTCAGCACCACTACCCCAACCCCTTCGCCGGGAATATACCCGTCTCCCCCTTCGCCGAAGCTCTGGCAGTGGCCGTCGCCGGAGATAAACTGGCCAGCGCTCAGCATCAGGTATTTGCTGGGATGGATGCTCACATTAACGCCACCGGCTATACCGAGGTCCGTACGCCCCTGCTTCAGGTCCTGGCATGCCAGGTGAATAGCCGTCAACGAAGAGGAACACATGGTGTCCAGCGTCATGCTTGGCCCATGCAGGTTCAGGAAGTAAGACACGCGGTTGGCGATACTGGCCAGGCTTCCTGAGAGGTTATACTCTCCATACATCACGCCGGCATAAACGCCTACCTGCCCGGCCATT
>NZ_JACVFB010000040.1 GCF_014529945.1 Chitinophaga varians | reverse complement strand
AAAAGGCTCACTGCTCACAGGTATAAGACCTGCAGTGTTTGCGATTATCTTCAGGTTCCGGCTCTAACCGCAACCATTCAGACTACCTCCGGTCCATTATAACGGATCATCTTGAAATACTACACTAAGCAATTAAGTTGAAATAATTTTTGCTGCGAATGATAAAGATACTATCTTTGCCATCCGCTCTAAAAAAAGCGCCGTTCTTTGTAAAAATAAGGGTTGATTGCCAACTGGTTATGAAACTTTCTTCTAATAGATAAGTGATTAAAAAAGTGGTAATTAAAGATGAAAAAAACTTTAAAAAAGTTTTGGTGGTAATAAAAAGAATCACTACCTTTGCAACCCCAACGCAAACGACGCGAAACACACAAAAGTTCTTCTGAAAATAACACAAGATGTACGGCCAAACGGGCCACAGAGATCGGATCTCAGACATCAGCTAACGA
>NZ_JACVFB010000004.1 GCF_014529945.1 Chitinophaga varians | reverse complement strand
TTCTGTAGCAGACAATAAACTGAATGTCTCCGTTTTTTCCTCCGGCCGGTCGATAATAGCTGTAATGATACCTAAAAGGTGATCGCACATAGACTCCGCCATACCATCCGGCATTAGTCCGGAGCGGTAAGCCAGATCAAAAGCGACACCGTTTTTCAGGAAGACGGTCAATGCAAGCGGAATGCTGGTACTTTCCACAACGGTATTCAGCCTGACCTCAAAAGCGGCATTGCCATTGATGATATTTTCCTCCAGCGGATAATTTTCAATCGCCACCAGTGTATCGAACAGCTGTTCCGAAGGTGGGAAGTGCAGCATTTGTTTTATCTCCGGATAGGAAGTCCCGGTAAAGCTGCTTCTTTCAATCAGACTTCTATTCACGGCTACCACCGCCTCCAGTAAGGACTCATCTGTTTTTTGATGAAGCCGGAGCGGCAGCGTGTTGATAAAATTGCCCATGGTCAGGTCGCCGCCCTTTACCCGGGCCGCCCTGTTGGACACTACTGTGCCAAACACTACATCAGAGACATTGTTGTATTGCTGCAACAGGATACCGAAAGCAGTATAGATGACCGCCGCCTTGGTAACTGCGTGTTTCCGTGAAAAAGCATCGAGGTCGATGTCGTGTGATGCACGGGTACATTTCTTTATCTCAGCTGCCGGAGGTGGTTCTCCAAAAGATGAGGGGAATGTCTCGTATTCCGTCAGATAAGTTTTCCAGAAAGCAGCGGATTTTTCCGGTATTTCATCTGTTAGCGTAGGCACCTGCAATGCCCTGTAAGCCGCCTTTCCGGGGAAAACCGGCGTACCGCCGTCACTAAGCGTCTTATAACACTGGAAAATTTCTTTCAGGAATATGCCGGTACTCCAACCATCGTACAACATATGATGATGGGTAACGACAAAAACAAAAGAGTCTCTTGCCGTCTGGATAAGGGCCAGGCGCAACGGCACTTTCCGCATATCAAACCGCTGCTGCATATCTTCTGACAGGAAGGATACTATAAACGCGTCCTTCTCTTCGTTTGGCAGCATCGACTTATCGTGATAATCAAATGTTATCGGACATTCTTTGAGGATGATCTGTACAGGCTTGCTGATGTGTTCCCATCTGAAGACAGACCGCAACACTTCATTATTCGCCTGTACCGCAGCTATTGCCTGTTGTAACAAGGTTACATCCAGCACGCCGGTGATCACCAGCGAAAGCTGCACATTATAAAGATTAGCCTGCGTTTCTTTCAGATAGTGAAACAACATGCTTTTCTGGACCATATTCAGGTCCAGGACATCCTGCGTATTGGATCTCGCAATTTTTTCCACGGGTCTATGGATTAATGATTCAGAAAAACACAAGGGTTGGGGTTGTACTGTAGTAGCAAACAGACAACAAGAGGGGTTATAGCGGGGTTAACAAACGGCTGTGATATACGAAAAAACGATTACAAAATTGATGGACTACTCATCTTTGAGGCATTTCAGCGGGTTTACACGGGCGGCTTTTACGGCCTGCATGCCCACAGTGATCCATGCAGTAAGTATGGCAATAACGCCCGCGCCAAGAAAATACCAGATGGTCAGCTTAATGTGGAAAGCAAAACCGTCCAGCCAGCTCCTGCTGATCAGATAACTGATCGGTAAAGCGATGGCGATAGACAACAATACCAGCTTGGTAAAATCTTTCGTGAGCAAAATCACAATATTGACAAATCCGGACCCCAATACTTTCCGGATACCTATTTCCTTCAGTCTCCGCTGAGCGGTGAAAGCAGCCAGGCCAAAGAGACCGAGGCAGGAGATCAGGATGGCCAGGAATGCAAAATACTGGGAAAGTGCCTGTACTCTTTTTTCCGACACATACTGCGCCTGATAATCCGCATCGAGGAACCGGGAATTGAAAGTATAATTTGGATTAAACCGGTGGTATATTTCCGCTATCTGATCAATAACTCTTCGCTCATCGCCACCAGCTATTTTTACCATCACGTTAGTGGTGCCGGCAGGATTAACTTTAAAAAACAGCGGTTTAACATCTTCGTGTAAACTGAGGAAATTAAAGTTCCTGGCTACGCCAACGATCATTCTGTCTTTTCCCCAGAGCTTGATCGTTTGTCCCACAGGGTTTGTCAGTTTCATGACTTTAATAGCCGCTTCGTTAAATATGATGGCGGAACTGTCGGTACTAAATTTCCGGGAAAATGCCCGGCCCTCCTTCATTGTAACGCCAAGGGTTTCTATCATGTCATAGTTTACCGTTACATTCTCAAATTTCACCACATCGCTGGCGCTTTTCCCGTTCCAGTCCACACCAACGGTAGTGCTGTGCGTTCCCACGATAACGTCTTCCATACTGGAAGCGTTCACTACGCCAGGGATGTTTTTTACTTCTGCCAGGAATGGATCGAGGTTCTCCGCTATGGCGCCTTCTTTCTGGAAATAAACAATGTTATCACGGTTATAGCCTACATTTTTCGACTGTACGAATTCGATTTGTTTATAGACGATCAGTACTGCCACAATCAGAATAATGGAAGTGGCAAACTGGAAGACTACCAAACCTTTACGCGCAAACAATTCGCCTGCAGAGGCTTTGATCCTTCCTTTCAGCACTGCTACCGGATTAAATCCGGACAGATACAATGCCGGGTAACCACCCGCCACGACACCCGTCAATAGTGTAATAGCGAGGAAAGAGGTTACCACTTCCCATCCCGGCCGCAACATAATCTGCTTCTGGGTGATGTCGTTGAACCGCGGGAGGAATATAATAATCAGTATGATGGCGATCATCAACGCGATCAGACTTACCGCCATAGACTCACCCATATATTGCATGATCAGCGCCTTACGATCAGCGCCTACAGCTTTTTTCACGCCCACCTCCTTCAATCTTGTAGTAGCCTTGGCCGTAGAAAGATTGATGAAGTTGATACAGGCGATGGCCAATACAAATACAGCAATGATGGAAAACAGCTTTACGTACTCGATCCTGCCGCCCGCCTGTACACCGTTTTTATAGTTACCATAGAGGTAACCATCAGCATAAGGCGCGATGAAAAGGGTACGATAGGCGTTTCCATCTTTCCGTTTATCAACAGCATGCGCTATTTTGGTATTGAACCGGCTGATGTCTGTTCCGCTTTTCAGCACAAGGTAAGTCTTGCAACCATAGTTGCCCCAGTCTATTACCTCCGGATTAATTTCTTTATAGGTTTCAAACGGCAATACGAAGTCAAACTGACTGGAAGAATTATGCGGTACATCTTTGAACACCCCCGATACCAGCACCTGTCTTTTCTGGTCTTCCATTTGCCATTCCACGGATTTTCCCACTATATTTTCTGTCGTACCAAATAAACGATGGGCCAGGCTTTCAGAAATCACCATGCTGTTTTTGTCTGTCAGCACCTGATCTTTGTTGCCCGCTATTAGTCCGTAAGAAAATATATTAAAAAAGTCTTTCCCTGCAAATTGGCCGGTAGCCTTCAATTTCTCTTCAGGCCTGGCAGACACCACAAAACCGGGGAACCACGAGGTAGGTGTTACCGCCGCCGCATACTCCACTTCCGGCATTTCAGCCTTTAAAGCTTCAGCGAGTAATCCGGCAGTGCCGTCCGTGGTCATAATATCTCCTTCATGATGCTGGTTTTCCATCACCTGATACAGCTGACGGTCGTTAGCATGGAACTTGTCAAAACTGAGCTCATCATGCACCCACAGATAGATCAACAACGCACAGGTAATCCCACTGGACAAACCTATCAGGTTAATGGCAAATGTGCTTTTGAATCTTCTGAAATTCCGATAGATTAATAACAAATTATGGCGAAACATGCTTTAGAGTTTCTGATAGTGAACAATAGCGCCCGGCGCAAATTATGCATCGTACAAAATAATCATTGTCTGAACGCGCCAAGAAAATGCCATCCTTTAAAAAAAATAAAAACCAAATGAATACAAATAAAAATAAAAATAATTTGTTCAAATCTGGACAAAAACGGATTCAATTGCGAACACTTCTCACACAGCCGGTACGGGTGCCTGTTTGAGATAATAGCTGCCGATGGCAATATCAAAAACAGCCATCCCCATTGGATTAAACATCACTGGCGCATCGGGAGGAAACTGTGCCAAACAATCGCCATTCACCACATCTACAATGGACCGGGTATCTTCTTTCTGTAGTCCTTGCTCCAGGTGCAACATTTCAATATCCGTTTTTTCACGACATACCTCTTCCCAGTCATCTACAATAATCGCCCCCTTAAACCAGGGATAAACATCCGTACGATAGTCCCTCAGAGAGACATTCAGATGCAGTGAGCCAGGCTTAGGCGGAATATTGATGTAAGGCGCATCGGAAACGGTACAGGTAATGAAAATGTCAGCGGACTGAAAAGCGGCTTCCCAGGTATCCACCACTTCCACATTATCATATGCATCCGTCAGCACGGCGTCTATGGGTCTTATGTCAAACAGCGAAATACGCTCGATCCGCTCGCCCAGCAATGCCTGACACATTTTCAGGTGATACTGTCCGATTGGACCGAAACCGGTAATACCAACCTTCACTTTATCGGGATTGCGCTGCCGGATAAAATGCCTTAACAGCAAACCACTCACGGAAGCAGTGCGAATAATGCTCAACAACGCAGTACAGAAAATCCCTACCGGTTCTCCGGTATCCGCATTGTTCAATATCACCACACTATGGGCCCTGGGAACACCCTGTTTAATATTATCAGGGAAACTGGCAATCCATTTGATGCCGGCCATATTGATATCCCCTCCTACAAAGGCGGGCATGGCAATGATGCGGTTACGAAGGTTACGGTAACGAAGATAAGGTTTTATAGGCTGGGAAAAATCGCTGTTACCAATACACCTTACCGCGTCTTCGATCACGTCAATCGTACGGTTCCAGTCAATGCCTGCGTTTATAATATATTTTTCGTCAAGAAGCACCATATAGGAAACTGTTTAATCAGGTTATAAAACATTGGTTAAGCTTAACCGCTCTTCTTCCTTAAATCTTTTTACCTTATCGCACCATTCTTTATTGTAAATGGTATCAAAATATCTTTCCCCTCTGTCCGGGAAAACAGATACAGCATGTACACTCCCCTCCATTTGACGGTCTGAGAAAAATTTCCGGATACCGGCCAGGACTGAACCGGAAGAACCGCCTACAAAAAAGCCATGTTTTTCCAGTAGCTCATAACAGGCATTGATCGTCGACAATTCGTCCACCATTACCACTTCATCGATAGTGGCGTGCTGCAGAATACCAGGCACCATACTCGACCCAATTCCGGGGATGAAACGTTTTTTTGCAGGCTGATCGAAAATGCGTGAGCCCTCTACATCAACGGCCACTATTTTGGCATCGGGGAAATTCTCTTTGATTTTTTTGGATACGCCAGTGATCGTACCACCTGAACTGACGCCCAGGAATACATAGTCAATCTCTTCGACCTGAAAGCAGATCTCTTTTCCCAGCGAATCATAATAAGCCCTGGCATTCAGCGGGTTTTCATACTGGTTGATCCAATAAGAGTTAGCAATCGCCTCCTTCAGTTCCGTTACTTTCTCAATGCGGGTCAGCAAATATCCCCCATGTTTATCCGGCTTGGTGACTTTCACGACTTCAGCTCCATTGCTTTCTATCAGCATCTGGTTCATACTGGTAATATTGGGGTCTACGACAGCGATGAATTTCAGTCCATAGTACCGGCAAAAGGCAGACAACGCCACCCCGAAATTACCGGAAGTAGATTCTATGATCGTCGTTTCTTTATCAATTGTTCCGGAGGCCAGCAGCTTTCGCAACATATAAGCGGCAGCACGATCTTTTACGCTACCGGTAGGGTTATAAGCTTCAAGTTTAACGAACAGGTTCAGCTGATCAAATTCTTCCATCCGGATAGAGACCAGCGGTGTATTGCCTACTTTCTCATAAAGGCTAGATGTTGTCATAACGTTCGATATTTTTTCAGTGAAAAAATGTTTGTTTAGTCGAAAAGGCTGTCCATGTCTTTCGTATTGAGATCGGCTGTGAAACCTCCATCCATGGTCATCCATTCATCCTGGCCACTGACAATTTCCTGTATGGCCGCCAGCTGGTCAAGAAACTGGTCCCTGAGCCGCAACATGGTGCCCTGTTCGTAGGCGGTGCTGTTGTAGCCAATGTCTGCGCGAAGCGTACCACCAATAATCATCAGGTTAAAGTCCAGTCTGGCCGTAAGCCGGTTGGCCGGATCAATATCACCGCCGGTATTCAGCGGTTCGTAGGTGAATAAGGAATTCTCCAGTTCGTGTTCAAATTGTCCAAGATAGTTGAACCTCACTGCTGCTATCTGTTCCGGTTTAGCCACCTCACTGTGCAGGTATCGGTCTATTCCGTATTGCATGCTCCTGGCGGGCAGCTCCTGCAATTTTTTGCGGACAGCGCTGATATATTCCACAACGGAACTGCCCGGCTGCAATTCAAATACTACAGGGCATATACCGGTAAACCATCCTACCGTCCTGGACACATCCGGCGTGTCCTGGTGCCGCCCATGTGTCTCCATCTCGATATTAATGTGATCCTGTTGCGTCCATTCGTGCAACATTTTTACCAGTGCGGTCACCAGCAGCGTCTCGGCTGTGAGCCCATAGGAATGTTTTAACAGGCGCTCTGTTGCCTCAGCATCCAGTTGGCCGGAAACGGTTTTCTGCACGGCTATTCGCCAGTCTGTTGTCTCGAAGTCCTGCGGCACCTCAAAACATTCATCTTCCTCCGGCTGTAAATTACCGGTCGACGTTGCATATAACGCGTCTACCCATACAGCAACGCTGGCAGTTTTAAGTGGCAACCGATACCTGCTGCCTTCCATGGCAGCGAGATACAACTGATAAAGATCTTCCAGCACAATCCGCCATGACACGCCATCTATCACCAGGTGATGTGCAGTGATCATCAGAAGGTCCGGTTGCCCGGTACGCCGAAGTAATAAGGCCTTTAGAAGACAGCCGTTGAAAATATCGAACTTCGCTTTCTGTTGCGCACAGATATCAGCAACCGCCATATTTTCGTCGAGGTCCCACACCTCTACCGCAAAGGGCTGATGCAGCCGTCCATTGTTATAAAACATTTTCCCGGATACAGGATCATAGTTCGACCGTAAGCCGTCATGATGTTCCAATAGCGTTCTGAATACCTCTCCCAGCAATACCGGGTCTAATGAACGTTTGGCCCGCAGCAACACCGACTGGTTATAGTAATGGGGATTATGGAAATGTTGATGAAAAAACCAGGTTTCTACAGGATTCAGGCGGCGACTGCCTGCTGTAATACCCTGATGACTATGGCTGGCGCCTTGTTTTTCTACCCGTTTGCTGATCTGCTGAATGGTATGATAAAGCAGGATGTCTCTCGTATTGACAACGATGTCCTTCTGCAACAACCGGGACACTATCTGTAACGCCTTGATGGAGTCTCCTCCTAATTCAAAGAAATTATCCGCCACAGATACCGGCGCCTGGAAAATATCACTCCACACCTCCTGCATCTGCCGAAGAAGTTCACTCTCCTCCCACCCTTCAGTCTTACTTTTTCTGATGGCGCCGGCGTCAGGCAATGCTGTTACGTCCACCTTCCCGTTTCTTGTCAACGGGAAATGCCCGATCCGAATAAAATAGGCAGGCACCATGTAATAGGGCAACTTTTCCGCGAGATGTTCTTTTAATATGATCTCCTCTATATCTTTTTCCGCGATATAGTAAGCACAAAGGAATCGATAGTCCGCCTCGTTCTTTTTCACCAGTACCATTGCATCGGCAACGCCTCCACAGGTTAACAGCTGCTGCCTTATTTCGGACAGTTCTACGCGGTATCCGTTAATTTTCACCTGCTCATCAATGCGGCCTGCAAATTCAAGGCTGCCATCAGGCAACCTTCTGGCGAGGTCCCCCGTCTTGTACATTTTTGTTCCCTTATTGAAAGGATTGGTAATGAACTTCTGGTCTGTCAGCTCTTCCTGGTTCAGGTACCCTTTTGCCAGACCGTCACCGGAAATATATATTTCGCCCGGAACGCCGGTTGGCACGGGCTGCAAATACCTGTCCAATAAGTATATCTGCATATTCCCCGATGGTACGCCGATGGGAACACTTTTGGTAGTGGTATCCTTTTTAAACAGGTGTATCATGCAACCTACCGTAGCTTCCGTAGGGCCGTACTCGTTATATATCTCCACATTGCCGCCAAACCTGCTGTCAATATCGGATGCCAGCTGTGTGCTCATATCTTCCCCGCCCACAATAAACCTCCTGATAGCAGACCCGTCTTCCGGCAATGATATATTTTTAAGCAACCTCAAATGGGAAGGCGTGAGCTTTACTACCTGCACCCGGTTGTCCCGAATGATATTTTCCATCACAAAGTTGTCCGGATCATCAGGATAAATGATCAAACGGCACCCTGTGATCAAGGGGGTAAACAGCGAAGTAAGCGTCAGGTCAAACGAAATAGATGTAAACAGGGGGAAAGCTACTATCTCTTTTTTTACATAAGTGGTGGCAGCCCAGCTGATATAGTTGGTCAGCGACCGATGTGAAATCATCACGCCCTTTGGATTTCCGGTAGTACCGGAGGTGTAAATAATGTAGGCGGTATGTCCTGTATCCGCCATACCAGGATTTGTGCGGAACAATGGCCCTGCCGTCAGGTCCACACTATTTATACGAACAGTCTCCCAGCGGGATAGGTCCCGATGAATGCTGTCATCTACCAGTAATAAAGCACATTGACTGTCATTCAGCATAAAAACCATGCGTTCTTCAGGCAACTCCCTGTCTACCGGCAAAAAACAAGCACCTGTTTTCATCACCGCCAATATACTGATAACGAGCGCCGGTGACCGCTCCATCATGACGGCCACTACTTTGTTCTCTCCAATTCCCCGTTGCAGCAGGAAGGCTGCCAGACGCTCCGCCCGTTCATCGAGTTGCCGGTAGGTCAGTTTTTCCTCCCTGTATTCAAGGGCCGTGCTGTCCGGCACCCGGGTTGCCATCCGCTTAAACAGGCTATGTACCGGCACTTCGGTGGGGTATTCGAAAAAGGAGTCGTTGTAGGTATGCACATGTGCCGCGTATTCCCTGCCGGTCAGCATAGACAACGTCGACACCGGCTTGTCCGGATGCATGGCCACCTGTGCTACCAGCACCCGGAAATGCGCTGCCATCCGTTCTATTGAAGCTGCGCTGAATAGCGCCAGGTTATACTCTATGGCACAGGATATTTCTTTGTCTTCGTCAAAAATCTCCAGAGACAGGTCAAATTTGGAGAACCCCGGATCAAACGGATAGCGGGATACATTTTCCAGTTTCGGGAAACCCATGTTCTGATAAACAAACATGGTGTCGAACAAAGGAGAGCGGCTCGCATCCCTCTTTATTCCTGTGGCAGCCACTAATTCGTCAAATGGAAGCTCCTGCTGTTGCAACACCGCTTCCAGGTCTCCCTTTATGCCAGCCAGCAATTCGCGGAAGGAAAGATCATCATCTATATGGGTATATACTGGTAAATTATTCACAAACATGCCCAATACGCCACCCAATGCAGCGTGATTTCTACCTGCCACAGGAATGCCGGTCAGTATTTCGTTCCTGCCGGTGTATTTTGAAAGCAACAGTTGGTAAACCGCGAAAAAAAACTGATGTCGGCTAGCGCCCAGCCCCTTCATCAAATGGTCCGCTTCTTTCTCTTTTCCACCAAGGGTGAAGAAATATTTTCGCCCTTCTGTTTTCATAATGGCCGGCCTCACCATATCAACCGGTAGCTCCAGCGCCGGTATACTTTCGTGCAGGTACTGTTTCCAGAAACTGCGCTGTTTGTTGATCCGCTCTTCCTGCAATGCCTTATTGGCCCAAACCGCGTAGTCGCGGTACCTGATGGATGGCAATATCGTTTCTTTACCCTCATAAGCCCGGAACAACCTGTCAATGAAGTAAAAAACAGACAGCCCGTCAGAAATGATATGATGAAAGTCCAGCAGCAAGACGCTGTTGTCTGGCGAAGTCCTGAACAATATGGCCCGGAACAATGGTGCTGCTGTAAGATCAAACGGCTTAACATGCAGACGCAACAGCGCATCGGGAAGGCCACCCTGACAGTCCACCACCGTAATGGAAAACGCGACCTCGTTATGTACCCGGAACACTGGTTCGCCCATCGCATGAAACGACATCCGGAGCGACTCATTTGCAGCGATCATATCACGGATGCATTGTTGCAATTTTGTTACATCGACGGCTTCTTTAAGTTCGAGCGCGACAGGGTTATTATAGGCCACAGATTCACGGTCCAGCTGCCACGCATAATAAATCCGTCGCTGTACAGGTGCCACCGGATAATATTCCTGTGCCGCTGCCGCCGGTATGGCCTGGTGTTCCCGGCGGGACAGTCCATCAATAGCGGCAGACAGTTCACGTACGGTTTCCGCCTTATACAACAGTGTCGCCGGTATCTCTACATCCAATTCCTGCTCCACCATCAATGCCATCTCCATTGTTTTCAATGAATTACCGCCTGCCTCAAAAAAGCGGTCAGTGACCGTAATAAGGTTATTGTCCAGTACCGTTTTCCAGATATCAAGAATACGTTGCTCCTGCGCGTTATCAGGCAGCCCTCCTGTTTTTTCTGTCAGCTGTCCGGCTGTCAGCATTTCTATTTCCTCCACTACTGCTGCAAATTCACCACGCTTAAATCGTTCCAGCAACTTAAACCGTTGCAGCTTTCCGCTGGTAGTTTTAGGAATTTCACGCACGGGCGCCACAACGTCGATACGAATGCCTGTGCGTACATTGATATGTGCTTTTAGTTGGCTTACAAGCGGCAGGAACAAACGAAGGTCACCTCTGTGCATGACAAATGCCACGACCACCTCCTGTTGAGTATCACTATTGAAGAAGCCCGCCACCGCTATCCTGTTCAGCTCTATCCCATCTATCTCTTCAGCTATCCGTTCGATATCATGCGGGTAATAATTTTCACCGTGCTGGAAAATAATATCCTTATAACGACCGGTAACATACAAGGCTCCTTCGTGCATAAAGCCCAGGTCTCCGGTATCCAGCCAGCCATCCGCAGATATCAGGCGCAGGGTTTCTGCTTTATTATTATAATAGCCACGTGTTACGTTGGCGCCTTTTATCTGAATATGTCCGATCACTTCCGCTGCTGCTTCAGAACCGTTACTATCAACAATCCTCACGGAGCAATATTTTACCGGCATCCCCACATTGACAAATGTAGCGCCTTCTTCCCCTTCCTTCAATACAATATGATCTCCTATGCCGACGTGCTCCCGATCTATCTGAACGGCCATCACAACAGCTTCCGGATCGCTGAACGACACGGCCAGCGTGGCTTCCGCCAATCCGTACACCGGGCACATGGCAGAAGGCCTCAGTCCAAACCGGCCGAATACATCGAGAAATTCCCGGCAAAGGTCTGCGGCGATAGGTTCCGCGCCATTATAAAGAATCCTGACGGCCGACAGGTCCCAGTCCGGCACTCCGTCCCCCATATGTTTCAGCAGATAACGATAGCCGAAATTTGGAGAGCACAGCACGGTAGCTTTGTATTGTGTGGCAACGTCCATCCATATGGCCGGCCTTCTGATAAACAGCGGCGTTGGAATCAGACATTGATGCATCGCAGCAAACAATGGATTGAGATGAAACCCGATCAGTCCCATATCGTGTGTCAGCGGCATCCAGCTGACCATCATATCATCGGGCGTATATCTTCCAGCTTCGCTGATTGCCTCCACATTACAAAGCAGATTCTGATGTGTCAGGGTCACTCCTTTGGGCGTGCCGGTAGAACCGGAAGAAAACTGGATAAAGGCAATATCATCAGGCGTTGCGGGATAAACAACACCAGGTTGCTGAGAGGAATAAATATCCGATACCGACAGGGCCTGGCGGTCCAATTGGGCCAGCAGCAATGTTTCACCACGCGCCTGCGCCAGGTCTCTCAACCGGGCCAGTTCATCTGAGCCAGCCACCAGATAAGGACGCTGCAGTACCTGCCACACGGCAAACAACTTTGACCGGTTCTCTTCGTTGGTGCCGGTAGACAGTGGCACGGGGATAATCCCACCCAATATACAGGCCCAGAATAAAACGACGAAGTCCCTGTTGGCCGGCACCTGTAAAACAAGCTCATCTCCCTGCCTGACACCACATTGCTGAAGGTATCCCAGCACGTTAAGCGCAACAGCATACAAATCACTATATGACAGCAATACCTGCTGGCTGCTTCCTTCGATGAAGGTGATACCTTTCCCGGTCAGACAGCTCCGTTCTCTGATCAGTTCTGTTAAAGTCATGACGTTATAGTGTATGGATGTTTGGAGTACAATGGATTACTGTAAGGTTGTGTTGATCAATTCCAGGACTGCGGCCGTTTCCTGTTGCAGGAAAAAATGTCCGCCCGGAAAATAATGTATGTGGCAGTGGCCTTTGGTATATAATTTCCAACCATCGCGTTGCTCCTCGATGAAGTCTTCCTCCTTTCCTAAAAACACGGTAATATCATGGTCAAAGGAAACGATGTTTTCATCCGGGCCGGCTTCATGGGCTAGCCGGAAATCATTGCGCAGCAAAGGCATAAAGAACTCCATCAGTCCGGGCTGTTCAAAGAACTCAGGCGGCGTGCCTCCCAGGTTGATCAGTTCTTCCGCAAACCGGGCATCAGACATCAGGTGGTAAGCTTTTTTTTCAACCCGCCGTATATGCGGGGCGCCTTTACCCGAGAAAAAAATATGTACCGGAGCCGGCAATCCCAGTGTCTTCATTCTTTTGGCAAGCTGGTAAACCAATGCGCCACCGAGGCTATGTCCAAAGAACGCGAATGGCTGTCGGTAAATTTCGGTAGTGATCTGCCGCAGCAGGTCGTCCACCGCTTCCTGTGCATGCCGGTAAAACGGCTCATGGCAACGACGTCCCCGGCCTGCCAGCTCTACGGCATGTAATTCTATAAATGGGGCCAGGTGTGCCTTCCATGAGTGAAAAATAGCAGATGAGCCACCCGCATACGGGAAGCAAAAAAGTTTCACCCGTTTTTTCACGGTAGTCTTTTCCATGGTAGCTCCGGTTAATGTGATTCTTCCGGCCGTAGTCCGGGATACAAAAGGCTTCTGGGGTGATGCTCCAGCTTTCCCTGGTTCATTTTGTATATATGGTCTGCTACGTCAAAATAGTGATCGTCATGTGTAATGGCGATGACGATCTTCCCCTTTTTTTTCATTTCGGGTAATAATGTCCGGTAAAAGAAATAACGATAATCCGGGTCCTGATCAGCCGCCCACTCATCAAAGAGATATATCGGCGCGTCTTCCAGGTAACACTGCAAAAGTGCCAGGCGTTTACGTTGCCCGCCAGAGAGTGAAATAGTACTATACCGGTTCTGTTCAATCCGGACTTTTTTATCCAGATCGAGGATTTTAAGGTAACGGGTGATCTCGTCCTGCTTTCGATCACAGTCTATGTTGTACAGTTTTTCAAAAAGATGTGCAGGACTGAAAACAGCGGAGAAACAACCGCCCAGATCAGCGCCTTTCTTCACCTCCCCGTTCACCAGCACCTGTCCTTCATCCGGTTCATACAAACCGGTGATCAGCTTGGCCAGTGTGGTTTTACCACTTCCGTTCCCCCCCACGATAAACAGGACCTCTCCTTTCCGCGCCTCCAGATTGATAGGGCCCACAGAAAACCCCTGCTGATAGTGAAACTGTACCGCTTTCAGGGTGAGGCTTTCCAATGTGCTGCCTCCCGGAATAACCGGCGTATCTGTATCATCGTCTGCCGGAATATCCTGCAGGAATTTCCGGATCCGTTTCCAGGCCACTTTTAGCTGCATCAGTGCCGGAATGGAGTTAAGCACATCGTTGACCGGGCCAATCAAATACAGCAGCACCAGCACAAAACTCATGACGGTATAAAACTGAATCCCTCCAAACATCTTTGGTAGCGCAAATACCACCAGTCCGAGTAACAGCACCAGTGATGACTCACCCACCAGAAATGCATTCACAAAACGGATATTGGCAACGGATATCTTATTTCTGTATTCGCCCGCCGTGTGGTCTATGTCCTGCTTATATTCCTTTTTTCGACTGCGGTGCATACTGATTTCCTTGTAGCCGTCTATCAATCCATTGATCAGCCGGAGAAAATCATTCTGTGTGTCACGTGCTTTTTCGAAATATTTATCCGTGCTGCGGCTGACAGCATAATAGGTAAGCGTAATAAACAAGATAAGCGCGAGTGTTAATACGGTGGCCCACAACGCGATGGTACCCAGATAGATAAATGCTCCCAGGGCAGTAAATGCGCTCGTCACCAGCATAACAATCGTATTCGTAGCGTCACCGATAATATTTACATCATCATTGAGCACGGTATACACCCTTCCTCTGTCCATCTGCTCAAAACGCTGATAAGAAGTGGACATGATTTTCCCGATCAGTTGCATGCGCAACTCGTAGACAACGCCTCTCGTAAACCTGATCAGGTTAACCTGTACGAACCTTCTTCCCAGCAGGTAAACCACTAATGTCAGCAGATAATAAAAAACCAGATACCGCACAGCTATCGTGGACGACAGAGAGGTGGTAATAAGGGCGATGACCACCATATTGGCCATGCCCGACAGAATACTTACCAACAGTATCTGCGGTACCATTCTCTTAAAACGGTTCTGCTCAGGGAAACACAAACCCGCTATATAAGCAAGATAACTTACCGCAAAAGCAGCCACTATCAATACCACCATTACATGCAAACTGGGAGGGCTCCAGACGATGAGGGTCCGCCAGTTGAATCCTGCAAAAGCCTCCGGAAACAGATACAGGCCATATAAAAAAGGAGCAAATATTACCAGCAAACGAAGCGCTTTCAAAACATGCGCCCCCGTAATACCCGTGTATTGTCTTTTTCCCTGTGCCGCAGACACGATTAACAATACCAGAAAACCCAGTACTAATAAGATGTACAGCGCCAATATTCCAGCCATCAACGAATAAACGCGGTCGTTTCTGTCTCCCGGGTCAAACTTCTGTTCAATTTTTTCACCTGTCAGCACTTTCATCACTGTTTCACCAATCAGGTCCGTAAAAGGACTATTGGAGTTGGCCAGCACCACTACACCAGTTCCGGCATCCTTACGGAAAGCCATATACGAAGTAAAATTCGGGTTCCATCCTGAATGGGATATCTCCTGATTACCGCTCAGGGAGATGTCCCAACCCATCGCATAAGAAGCCATGTCATGCAGCGGAACAGTTTCGTCGCGTTGTTGCGTCTGTAATGCCAGGGAGTGTAGCGGCGACTTCAGCAGTCCCATCTGGAATCGCAGCCACAGGGCCATGTCCCTGCCATTGGAAACAATATAACCGGCCGCATTATTACCGGCATATGCCGGCGCTTTGTACGCCCGGGGATAAAAAAATCCGGTCTTATATCCCGTAGCCATCAGCGTACTGTCAACCGCCATTCCCATAGCAGTATGCTGCATACCCAGCGAATCGAGGACATGCTGTTTCACGTAACTTTCGATAGACTGTCCCGTCACACGTTGAATAATAAAAGCAAGGATGTCATAGTTCACCGTCGCATATTCATATTTGGTGCCGGGAAGATGTCGCAGCTTTATATCGCTGACGGCCCGCACTGTTTTCTCCAGCGCATCGTGCCCTGCTGCCTCCGGTATGGCAGCAATAGACTCCCATCGGATACCACTGCTGTGATGCAATAGCTGCAACAGGGATATATCAACGACACTATCTTTATAGGTTGCCCGGAAAAAAGGAATATAATCTGATACGCGCCCGTTCAGGTTTAGCCTGCCGGCAGCGCTCAACTGGCGGGCGGCCAGCGCGGTAAATGCTTTTGAACATGAGCCGATTTCGAATAGCGTCATTGTCCCTACCGGCTTTTGGGCATGAAGATCGGCATAACCATAGGTCCTGATATTTTCCTGGCGATTGTTGATGATGACCAGTGTCAGGCCCGGAATATTGCCTTCTTTCATCAACCGTCCCACCTGCTGATCGATTTTCCGCAATAACGGTCCATTGCCGGTGTCTCCGGCAAACAGGGTCACACAGATACAACAACAGAAAAATAAAATGCCTGTCTTGTTCACTTTTTGCTTGTCTTTTATGGTTAATTGAATGCTGATTGTTCGGAACCTACTGTATCGCACCGATATCACTACCGGCAATACCTGGTCTTAGTTCAGCACATTGGAGAAAGGGGAAATACCAAACTGCTGTATGGCAGCAGGCACTGTCAACTTATTTTGAAGGTATCGCATTCTACATCCAGCATATCTACCGACCAGATATAGCTATCGCTATGATCACTAACAAGTTGTTGTTTGGAAAATGTAAAAAGGGGATTCTATAAAAAGTTGTTGGCCAATAGGGCATTCGACACACACGGTTTTCTTGCTACTAAAATAGTTTACTCCATTTGGAATTCAGATAGTAATTATACGATAATTTTCTGCGGGTTTTACTAAAAACGTGACGGTTTTCTACAGCGATAAAACAAAGTATGCATTTTCAAATATTTTGTATCTTTAAAAAATAGACAAACGACTGTCTCAAAAACTCAAAGTAACATCGTATACAATATTGACGGTCAATTTTGTTTAACCCAAAAGACTATCTTATGCCGGCGGAAATTGTTAATGTTGCCTTATTCGACAGTGCTGTATTATTTCGGAGGATACTGAGAAATTATCTCTGTGACCAAAAAGGAGTGAATGTCATCGCACATGCTTCAGCGCTCCCCGAATTGTTTGATAAGCTAGATGCGTTTACAACGGACATCCTGATTATCGACATTTTCAAACATCCCCTGGATGGCCTGCAAATACTCAAAACCATCAGGGTACGGTATCCTGAACTCAGGATTCTGGTCATGTCTGACACCACTGACATACACCTGATCAGCGACTTACTGGATCTCGGTATTTACGGCTTCATCGCCAAAACCGATGAGCCGGAAGACCTGCTGCTGGCCATTGTCACCATCTCCAACAATCGTATATTCTGCAGTAAACTATTGACAGAAGCACTGTACCGGAACAAACTACGGGATATCAGCACACAGCGGCACACCATTATATTAAGTGAAAGAGAGCAACAGGTGTTGCAATTGCTCTGGGAAGAAAAAAGCAACAAGGAAATTGCGGACGAACTATATCTCAGTATCAGATCAATTGAGAAAATAAGACAGGACATGAAAGAAAAACTGGGTGTAAAATCCATCGTCGGACTACTGAAATACGGTATCCATCAAAAAATAATTCTGCCTGCAAATATTGCTGACACGATGTTTATGACCAGTATCAACAACAGTATGCCGGTAATGTAGTTTTTATTAATTTTGATTTTTATTCTAAAACGATTAACTTAACAACTGATCGCCCTACCTTCTGTTCAATACCGGCGATTGCCAGCAATTTATCATCATTATTTCCTTCCGTTTTTATTGGCTGATAGCTCACTGTAGCTAAAAGCAGCGATAGCTTTATCCTGTCGCCTGTCATCACAGCACAAAAACACTCCTTATATATTTATTGTTTCTCCCATGAAAATACCATGTATCATTCATCAGACATGGAAGAGTCACGATATTCCCGAAATGTTTGCCCAGATGGCACAAACCTGGAAGTCCCGGCACCCCCACTGGGAATACCGGTTATGGACAGACGATATGAACAGGGATTTTATCGCTACGCACTTTCCCCATTTCCTGTCCGTATATGACAACTATCCGACTAACATACAAAGGGTAGATGCTGTACGGTATTTTGCGCTGTATAAATACGGTGGATTTTTCATCGACCTGGACTTCGAATGCCTTGCCCGCCTGGACCCACTGCTGTCACAGAACAACACCTGTATATTCGGGAAGGAGCCGGAAGAACATTGTCTTATCCATGAAAAAGACCTGATCATCAGCAATGCCTTTATGGGCGCCATCCCTGACAGTGAATTTTTCCGGTATATCTGTGAGGAGCTGCTCCATCCTACAGATACCACCACCCATCCGAATAACCGGGTGCTGGAGTCTACAGGGCCTTTCATGCTTTCCCGGATATACCAGCAATACCCCCGTAAAGACGAAATCAACCTGCTGGCGCCTGAATTATTATATCCGTTGACGAAAGACGAATTAGAGGCGCCCGATTACTCCTCACAAGACACCACCATCCTCACCCGGTTGCAACATGCATATGGCATTCACCACTATGCAGGTACCTGGTGGAAAAAAAGTTAGTATATGGACCATCATTATCCTGTTATTTCCTGTGTTTGTATTACCCGGGCAAAACCCGCCATGCTCCAGCGGGCAATCACCTGTTTCCAGACACAGTCCTACCCCGAAAAAGAACTGATCGTGGTATATGAAGAAGATGACGCCGCCACGGCAGATTTCGTACGCCAATATGTCCCGGACAGCAACATCCGCTTTATCAGCATTTCCATACATCCCAAACAAACCCTGGGGGAGCTCCGCAATATTGGTATCCGCGAAGCGTCCGGAACATTTATCTGTCAATGGGACGATGACGACTGGTACCATCAGGAACGGCTCACCCGCCAGTATCAGGCCTTGCTGTCACACCAGCGCGATGGCGCTGTACTCACCGAATGGATTGTATTTGACGCCACGCAGCAACAGGCCTACATCTCCAATACCCGGATATGGGAAGGCAGCATCCTCTGTAAAAAAGAAATCCTGCAACAAAAGCCATATGAAAGCAGGAAAGCAGGAGAAGACACCGCCACGGTAGAATACCTGACCGCCAACAATCATCTTCACCCCCTCAGCCAATCACCCGGTCTGTATATCTATATCTACCATGGTGGCAACACCTGGCATCATCAGCACTGGAGCTACATCTTTGCCTGCAGCCACCGGTTGAATAATGAACATACCACTACCATCTGTGAGATACTGAACGGAGAACATTCCATTTCACACGCATCGCAACTGCTCGATAACATTACGCAACTGCATTATCATCAGATTACCCAATAGTTATATCCCGGAAAACAACTTATTTATGGACGAAACAATTAACAACTCCAGCGAGCCTTCCATAGGACAGATAGAATACCTGAAATACCTTCAGGCGATGAGCGCTGTTCAAAAGCCATCGTTTATACTGACAGAACTGGAATTGCCGCAGATGGACATCACAGTGGCAGAAAAAACAGTACAGTACTTTATTCAGCGGCATGACAGCCTCCGTACGGTCTTCCCCCTTGTGGACAACGAAGTACGGCAGGTGGTACTGCCAGTCAGCGACACCCGGTTCCGGCTGGAATATATCACCGTGGCCGGAGACATCGAAACAGCCCCCATCCGGAAAAAATGTTTTGACAGAGCTGCAGAGACTTTTGCCAATATTGAGAAAGGCCCGCTCTTTAAAATGTTTATATTCAGAGGAAATGGTACCAATCTGTTTTCCTTCCTCATACACCATATCATCTGCGACGAATGGTCCGACAAATTGATCCGGCAGGAACTGGCTGTCATTTATGCCGCTTTTCTGACGGGACAAGAGCCCGTATTGCCCCCGGTAAAGGTGAAGCTGAAAGACTACTGTGAAAGACAAAACCGGTGGTTGCGGGAACAGCAGGGCATGCTGAGTCAATTCTGGAAAAACAAACTGGCCAGCTTCGATACCATGTTCGATGCAGACATCTTCAGAAAAAGTTACCGGCAAAGACATCCACAAGCAGGCATCCGCCTGAATGACCGGCCCTCGCTCGCCGCAGTGGAACTGTCAGCCATCCTGGACCGTCCGGATGCCAGCGCCTACAGAAGCACCATTACCGGACCCGTGTTCGAACAAATGCGCCAGATAGCCTTCGCCGGAAAATATACTGTTCCCTCTTTTGTATATGCAGCACTGGCACTACTCCTCTATGCCTACACCGGCCAAAAGAAAGTACTAATACCCGCTCTCGTGGCCGATCGGTTTGAACGCGACTACCATCAGTTGATCGGCTGTCTCCTGGGCAGCGTATATCTTCCTCTGGCGATCAACGAAGATGAAACAATAGATGATTTCGTCAACAACGTCCACCAGGAAATATTTATGCTCATCACAGAAGGGAAACTGATCTTCAGCCACAATTTCCTCAGCCTGGAGGGCGACAAGCTCCGGAACTGCTGCGATCTATATGTCAATTACTTCCGCAAAGGAGAAGACATCCCCGATTCATTGCAGCCCGACGGCCAGCACCATCCGGTCAACGCCATACACTACCCCATATACTGCATGATCACAGAGCACGACAACGGACTGGTCTTCAATTGGAAATACAATCAGTACATCTTCGAACCACCGATGATAGAAGATATCGCCGCCTGTTTTGATGCACTGGTAACAAAAGCCGTCAGCGATGTACAGCAAACGGTCGGTCAGTTCCGTCGCCTTTCTCAGCCGGCATCACAATACAGTTAATATGGACGCTATCCCTAAAGTAATCCACCTCATCAGCGCCCGGCAGGAACTCCCCCCACAATATGCTCCCTTCATCCGGGAGATGCGGCATTTTCATCCGGAGTGGGAAATAAAGATTTGGGATGATCAGGCTGCCATCGCCATCGTGTCCGCACATTTCCCGGAATGGCTGCCGGACTATGAAGCCTATCCCCGGCCGGTGCAACGGGCAGATATCCTCCGCACGATGATCATATACCTCCATGGAGGTTTTTATCTCGACCTGGACATGCATTGCCTGAAACCACTGGATCCGCTCTCCGTCCACAGCCTCGTATTGGCAACCGAAAAAGTGCTGTCACAGGAACAATGCACCCTGCTGGGTCATCAGCATACTGTTCGCATCGCAAACTATATGTTCGGCGGAATACCCCGGCATCCGTTCTGGCTGCATTTCCTCCAGGCGGCACAGCAGAAGGCCAGACAACCGGTCGTGGCAGAATCAGATATCCTGGAAACTACCGGTCCCGGACTGTTGACCCATGTATATCACCAGTATGCCGGTCAATACAATAACATCACCCTGTTGCCCAACGACGGCGGCGACTGCCCCATTTCCTGTGGCCCCGCTTCCTGTCATTTCGGTACCTATGCCATACACATGCATATGGGCTCCTGGCGCTGGCAAACAGGTCATTCTCCAAATCTCACCTCCCATGAACAACGCAGCTGATCAAACATCTCCACGAGAAATCGTAGTGCTGGAAACCTATCCCTCCAAAGAAGCCGCGTACGACGGACTATCAGGGCTTTTCAATGAAGTGAGGCCGGTGGGCCCTATCGTACCGGACACCTCCCATCTCTCAGGTGCGAGCGTACTGGTCTGTGGTATTCCGACGCTCTATCAGGAACGGATAACGGCACGTAACACCAATATGATATTCACCACATTTGAATCCGATAATCTTCCGCAGGAGTGGATAACAGCCATCAACCAATACCAGTACTGCATTGTTCCGCATGAAGCGGTCAAACAAATGTATCTGAATGCCGGGATACGTATACCCGTTTCCGTTGTACACAATGGTTACCGGCGATATCCCAGAAAAAAAAGGACCCTTGACAATCAGCATTTCCATGTGGGGTTTCTGGGAATACCTGTCACACGGAAAAATCTGGACAAGTTATATGAAGCCTGCAAAGAACTGCAACAGACCAATATACCGGAGCTAAAACTACATATACATGTTGCTTCGTTCTATGACTGGCTGGACACCCGGCCATTTGAAGAAATGCAAAAAGCTCCGTTTGTCAGCTGGACCACAGGCAAACACGACGCCGATTGGGTATCTGACTGGTACCATCGTTTATCCTGCTACATCTTTCCTTCCAGTGGTGAAGGCTGGTCCTATACCCCCCGGGAAAGTATGTACCTCGCCGTGCCCACCATTATCTCCAATATCCCAACACACCGCGAACTGGCGGAAAGCGGCTTCTGTAAAGTCATTCCATCTGCCGGCAGGGAAACCGCCAATTTCAACGGCAGTATCCATGGCACGTGGGACCTCATTACCGCAGCGGGTATCAAAGACGCTATCACCGATGTATATAACCGCCGGCAACACTTTGAAACGCTTGCCGGCGCGGGCGCCGAATGGATAGAAAACAAATGGCGGAATGAAGAGATCAGCCGTGATATTATTCAACTGATGCACACCCTATAAAACAGTCCGGATGCACATAAAAAAAACCGGAGCATTGTAACAATGCTCCGGTTTTTTTTATGTCTTTTATGAGGTCAATCCACAGGAAGTACCCTTTTGTCCATGGATTCCTGCGTTTCTCTGGCTACCTGTTGATAAGTATAGATATCCGTTATCGTTAGTTCGGATTGCTTATAGGTAGCCCGTTTCTTTCTAAAAACGATAAACGCCCTGATCCAGGCGAGATACTCGAGACTAATTTTCATCAACGGGAAAAGCAAGATGGCAGATAAAATTTGCAGACTGATCTTCCCTGTTTCTCTCGGGGAAGTGATCATCAGATACAGGGTGCCCAGGGTATAACTCAGATAGATACCGGCTATTATACCCAGCGCCACCAACGGATGCAGCAGACCGGTAATGAGCAGGAGCGGACCGGTAGACAGTATCAGTCCTACCGTCAGAATATCAAGCACCGTACGTATACCCATTGGCGTACGTTTACGGACCTGTTCATAGTAATAAGTCCGTTCCTTGTACAACGTTTCCAGGTATCCGAGATACCAGCGAACACGTTGTTTTACCAGCGCTTTAAAGGACAGTGGCGGTCTTGTCAGTGTCTGGATATCATTCATGTACTGCGCGCCATAACCCATTTTTAATCCCAGCAAGGTCGCTTCCCGGTCTTCCCCGTTGCGCAACCCACTATGGCGGCGATAGATGCTGATCAGTACATCCCGGCGATAGCAGCAGCCTGCGCCCGGCATCACCGGCACGCTCTGGTCTTTCTGATGGAATTTATACAGTGTTCTGAGCAACGCGTATTCCAACTGCTGAAACCTGAATGCAGCTCCCCGTCCTTCAAAAGGAAGCATCCGGAAATAACCGCCCATCAGGGAACTGTCTTTGTCCAGTACCGAGAGAACGTCCAGCAGCTTTTCAAGTCCCATGATATCCGTATCGAAGTCCGAGAGAATAATAAACTCATGCGACAACGACAGTATGGTGGTGTACAACGCGCCAACTTTATTGGCATTGGGAAACACGGATGCCACATATAACGGCAACGCCTGCCCGCTGGCAAACAGCTGCATTTTTTGAAGGCTCTCGTCCGTCGACCCGTCATCGATAAGAATAACATCCACAATAGCATGGTGTTGGTCCCATAACTCCTGAAAATAAGCCAGGCGCCGGGTAAAGTTAGGGTTGCTCCCTTCATTGTATTGAGGTATAAGCAGGGCTACTTTCTTGCCTCCATGGGGAGATCTGCTGCCCACCCAGCTGAAATGCCGGTGCTTCCGTACTGATAAATGAGACATATGATCTGAGGATTAACTTGAAGCGAAGCGGTAACACCGGAAACGACAGTAAGTTGTAGACATAGCTATCGCTACCATGTGTAACACAGGATTGTTCAAACGTAAAGCGTATCTGTTGTTTTGGGAAGATTGTTCGCGATGATATTGCTAACGTATAGCAATATACCAAACGTAATTTGTCTAAGCAAAAAAATCAATCCACTTTTGATATTTTTTATTAGCTGATAGTTATATCGCAGTTAAATTTTTTTCTTGCTCAAAAAAAGGCGAAAAAAAAGAAATATTATTGCTATTTTAGTTTCTCTCGTAATCATACATTACGGACAACCCTTATTGTTTTATCGAATAAAACAATAAAACAGCCAATAGTATTTTTCAGCGAAATTATGTAGGTTTTTAAATGTGACCTGTTGCCCTCAGAACATTGATCCCCGTGTCGGCAAGTTAGTGCCCGTCTATCTGTAGCTGACGGTAGCGATAGCTTTTTTTATTGATGCAAATTTTCCCGTACACAACTCAAAAATAACTACCATGACAAATACTGTTAACTCAATCCTGACGCACTCAACTTAAAGGCATTTCCCCATTTAAGCATGAAAAACATCAATTACTACGACGTAACCCGCCGTACAGGGATGTTTATTGCCTTTTACCGCCAACAAATTCCTATTTACTGCACACTGTGCAGGTTACAATCTTGCCAATTTTATGAATAACTTCAACAAAGGATGGTACCTGCTTTACACCAGGCCAAACCGTGAAAAAAAGGTCGCTTTACATCTGGACAAAAGAAATGTGGAATTCTATCTACCGATAGTCAAGATAACTAAAAAGTGGTCAGACAGAAAAAAAACCATAGAAGCGCCTCTTTTCCCCTCGTATGTTTTTACCTACCTCCAATCCAATAGAGATTATTTCGATGCATTGGGTATTGAAGGAGCCGTACAATATGTACGCATTGGTAAACAAATTGTGCGGGTCGATGATACCGTTGTCAGTAACCTGAAAATATTGCTCAACTCCCGCGAGGAACTGTCTGTGTCTCAACAATACATTTCAGCCGGAGAAATCCTTCATATTACTGAAGGCCCGCTCGCCGGTCTGGAATGCGAAGTAGTCAAATACAATGGAAAAGATAAAATAATGGTACGCGTACACCTGCTGAACAGAGCAGTCCTCGCCGACCTGCCCCTGTCTTATCTGGCCCGTTGCAGCGACATACATTATCAATACTGATCACGCATTTCCCTCCCGCTATATGCCCTGTCAAACTTTCTGCCCGGAAGTAAGACAGGGCTTTTTATTTTTCACAAAAAAATTGCATAATCTGGTCATTATCAATCCCATCCAGTTCAAAACCTTATTCACCCTTCTTTTATTCGAAAAAATTACTTAATTTAATACTATATTGCAATCGATTGATTAGACCATGCTATTGTAAGGACAACTGTTTGTACTGAAGCCATGACTTTGTTTGTCCCGTGAAAAGAAACCACAACTGTACTGAATCGGAAACCAAATTACCCGGAAACCAAAATCTGTTCTTTAATAATTCACCCCTTAAAACAAACCCTTATGACCAAACATTTATTGTTTTTGTTGGCCGGCCTGTTGAATGTAGCCGGTTTTTGCGCGCAGGCACAAAACAAGCCTTTCCCGCAAGCCATCAGCTATCCCAACTGTATCAAGCCCAACAACGTTACCCAGGCCGCTATGAACGCCAGCGTGGCCAGCTATTACGATTACTGGAAAACCACTTATCTGAAGAACAATCTTTCTTCTCTGCCGGGTGGCTACTATGTAAAGGGCGAAATTACCGGTGGCGCAGACGGCTATAAGCCGCTGGGCTCTTCAGAAGGACAAGGGTATGGAATGGTGATCGTAGCCCTGATGGCCGGCCACGACCCCAATGCCCAGACTATCTTTAACGGCTTGTTCAAAACTGCGCGGGCCTACCACAGCTCCGCCAATCCTAAACTCATGGGCTGGGTGGTAGCCGATGCCGCCAGCGCCCAGGGACACTTTGGCTCCGCTACCGACGGCGACATTGACATCGCCTATGCACTCATCCTGGCCCACTACCAATGGGGTTCCAACGGTACCATCAACTATCTCGCAGAAGCCAAAGACATGATCAATAATGGCCTGAAGGTCAGCTACGTGACCACCAACAAGCGCCTCAGTCTCAGCGACTCCGACTCTAAATCCACCTACGACACCCGCCCCTCTGACTGGATGATGGACCACCTCCGCGCCTTCTATCAGGAAACCGGCGACGTCACCTGGCTCAACGTGATCAACAACCTCTATAGCGTGTATTCACAATTCTCCGCCACCTACACGCCCACTACCGGCCTCATCTCCGACTTTGTGGTGAAGAACCCGCCGGAGCCGTGCCCCACCGACTTCCTCGGCGAATACACGGAAACCAATGAATACAACTACAACGCCTGCCGCGTGCCCCTCCGCATTGTGATGGACTACGCCATGCATGGCAACAGCAATGCACTGACCATTACCAACAAAATGGTGAACTGGATTAAAACCAAAACAAACAACAACCCTACTGCCATCGTAGATGGATATAAACTGAATGGCAGCAATCGCGGCACCGGTCAGGAAGCCGTATTCATCGGGCCTTTCGTGGCCGCCTCTGTGGTGAGCAGCAACAACCAGGCTTTCCTCAACGCCGGCTGGAACTGGCTAAAGTCAGCCAAGAGCGGCTACTACAGCGACTCCTACGGCCTGCTTTGCCAGCTCTTCATCTCCGGCAACTGGTGGATTCCCGGCAACTCCGGCCCTGTTAATCAACCGCCAACCGTCAGCATCACCGCGCCGGCTAACAATACCGCCTATACGGCGCCGGCCGGCGTCACCATCAATGCTGCTGCTGCCGACAGTGATGGTACGGTGAAAAAAGTAGCGTTCTTCAACGGCACCACCAAACTGGGAGAAGACACTACCAGCCCTTATTCCTACACCTGGAACAACGTGGCGGCCGGCAACTACAGCCTCACTGCCATAGCCACCGATAACGGCAACAGCAGCACCACCTCCGCTGCCGTGAATATCACCGTAGCAGCCACTCCCGGCTGCAATCCGGTAGAAGCCAGCGGCGACGACGGCAACGTAGCCGCCAATGTACTGGACAATGACTTTAATACACGCTGGTCTGCCAGCGGCGAACAATATATACAGTTCTGTCTCGGCAGCGATCAAACCGTTACCGGCGTAGACATCGCCTTCTATAAAGGCGATACCCGCAAAGCTAAATTCGATATCCTCGTCAGCAGCAACGGCACCAGCTGGACCACCGTGGCCGCCAACAAACTAAGCAGCGGCACCTCCACCGCCTTCGAATCATTTAATTTCACTGCTGTAACGGCCAAGTATGTACGAATTGCAGGACATGGCAATGATGTCAACGCATGGAACAGTTATACAGAAGTGAAAGTGAAAACACAGGCAGCGCTGGCAGCTACCTCAGCAGCCATCTTCAACCCGGTGAACGATGCGCCGTCAAAAGCCGGTAAACTTAACGTGGACGCCTACCCTGTTCCGTTCCGGGAAGACCTGCATATTACCTATACACTTAACCAAGCAGGCATCGCCAGCCTGATCGTATACAACCTCGCTGGTCAGCCCGTAGGAGTGCTGTTCAACGGACAACAGTCTGCCGGCACCCACCAGGCTACTTTCCATGGCAGCCGTCAACCGGGCGGCGTATATATCATCAAACTGGTACAGGATGGTCATATAGCCGTGAAGAGGATCGTGAAAGAACAATAATGCCATGTTGATATTTTTTCATTTGGTTATTTGATGATTAAAAAAATGCAGCGGAGATCATCCGCTGCATTTTTTTAATCATCAAATAACCAAATAGCTAAATGATCAAATTATTGATGGTGCACCCGCCAGATCACATTACTCACATCATCTGTAATCAGTAAATCACCATCGGCCAGTGTGGCGATCCCTACCGGCCTGCCGTGTACCTCACTTTGGGTCTGATTCGCCACAAACCCCGTGAGAAAATCTTCCGGCGGTCCGACAGGGCGGCCGTTGCGGAATGGAACAAAAACCACCTTGTAACCGGAGATAATGGAGCGGTTCCAGGAGCCATGTTGCGTAATAAATGCGCCCTCATGGTATCTTGACGGAAAGGTTTTACCCCGGTAGAATAACAGTCCCAGCGAAGCGGTATGAGAACCCAGCGGCACATCCGGTGTGATCACCGGCTGTTTGGGCGCCCTGGCCATCTCCTTTTCCATGCGGGGCTCCGGATGAGACCCATAGTAATAGAAAGGCCAGCCGTAGAACCCTCCCGGCTGCACTGCCGTCAGGTAATCCGGTACCAGTTCATCCCCCAGCTCGTCGCGCTCGTTGACAGCCGCCCACAACCGACCGGTACCCGGTACCCAGTCCATGCCTACCGGGTTTCGCAGCCCTGACGCATAAATTCGTTCACCACTCCCATCCATATTCACCTCCAGTATACAAGCGCGGCGCACTTCATTGTCCAGCCCTTTTTCGGCGACATTGGTACCAGAGCCCACACCGATGTACAGCTTCTTTCCCGACGGGTCTGGCAGCAAAGAACGTGTCCAGTGGCGGTTGTGTTCCCCTGCCGGCAACGACAACAATTTAACACCGCTGTCGCTGATCATCGTATCTCCTGCGTGATAAGAAAAACGCATCAGGGCATCTGTATTTCCCACATAAAAATGGCCATCAGCTATCAGCATACCAAAAGGCTGATGGAGGTCATTTTTGAGCACGTAATGCTGCTCTGCGTAGCCATCTTTATTGCTGTCACGCAACAGGATGATACGGTCAGCACTTTTACCGTAATGTTGTGTTTTGATTTTGCGGGAGATTTTAGCGCCTACTTTTTTGATGCCTTTGAGTTCCGTATTGGCCTCCGCCACCAATACATCGCCATTGTCTGCTACGTATAGCCATCGGGGATGGTCGAGTCCATCCGCAAAACGTGTTACCGTAAAGCCAGCGGGGGCAATCGGTGTCTGACCGCTTGCCCACCCGATCACCCTGCTGTAATTGGTGACGGAAGGCGTAGCGTAAGGCGCTGCCAGTGAATCGGCCTGATACCCTTGGGTGGTGGCCGAACCACCGTAGGAACCCGGGTTAAGTTTTGCCGCATGACAGGCTGTTAATAACAACAACAAACCATAAGAGATCTTCATAAGATATTATTTACAGGATTCCTTATTATCCCTGCAAATAAAACTCCAATGCGCTTTAGCTGTCACAACAATATATTACTTATATTATTATTTGATTTTATCTTTTTATTGACCGATATTTATAACCCTATGAAAACATCAAACTGAGAAATTTAGATTGGAATTTTTCATTTGTAAACCTGAATTAACCATATTGTATGAAGCCACACACCCTCCTGGTCATCGATGACGACGCTGATGACAGGATTTTCTTCAGTGAAGCCATCAAAAAAGTCTCGCCCGATGTGGAGACCCACTACTGCGAAAGCGGTATCCAGGCAATTGATATGCTTTTCACCAGGAAGATTGTCAATCCGGATTATATTTTTCTGGACATGAACATGCCGATGATGAACGGCAAGGAATGTTTGCGGGAATTGGGGAAACTCATTCACAGAAGCATCACCAAAGTGGTGATCCTCAGCACTTCCGACATGGTGGAAGATGTGCAGGAATCCATGGCGCTGGGCGCCCGTCTGTTTCTCACCAAGCCCGATTCGTTTGATGCCCTTTGTCGTATTTTGAAAGATGTGCTGGAAGAAAAATGGCACAAATGTTTTAAATAGTCTTCTTCAGCAGGAAACTGATTCTTCCGTTCGTTTCCATATACGCCTTCTCTATCTTTTCCAGTGAGTCCTGTTTTGTCTCGAGCCTGAGACTTTCCATCAGATCTGATTTACTTAAAGAAGCCACTTTCATATTGTCCCAGTGAATCTGTCCATTTTCGCAGAGTAGCAGATGTTTTCCTTTTATGACGTCATTGGCGGTGTCACTGGTGGTGCATAACCATGCCACCAAACGATTGATGACCACCATCATGGTGGACGCCGCTACCGTTGACCAGAAGGGCGATGCCCCCACTACTCCCCTGGCGAGAATGGCACCCAGCATAATGATAATGATCATATCAAACGGGGAACGTTTGCCGAAGATCCGCATACCGCCCAGCCTGATCAGCAGGAAGGCGATGAAGAACATACAACTGGCCCGGACAGACATCTGCAACAGGTCCAGTTGCTCTCCGTTGCCCCACAAGACATCAGTGATATCCATATCAAACGAATTTTATCTGCTCGTAGGCAGGAGCCGCGTCCAGATAGCCGGCTGGCTTAAACAGCCTGCCTTCCAGTCCGTGGTAAGCCACAAAGAAACTCTCCAATTCCCGCACCAGTTTATCCGGCACCACATCCAGCTCTTTGTAAACCCTTGACAAAAACGGCACGGCGATATAACGGTCCATCCGTACCTGTGCGCCGTCAGGCTCATAGATGACGGCCTTGATAGCGCCGATTAACCGACATTTAATCATGCAACCGGTAAATGTTTTGAACTCGGACAATACCATCACATTCAGCGGGTTCCCATCTTCCGCTCTGGTACCGGGAATAAAACCCATATCAAACGGGAACATCATGCCGGCAGGCAATGCCTCGCTCAATACAAAGAAGCGCGACGCCGGATCGAAATCATATTTTTCACTGCTCCCTTTGGGTGTTTCAATCACCACATGCAGCTCTTTTATAATCATGAATACGCAATTAACCTGGTCAACGATAAAAGAGATAAATAGGCGGACAGCTGCATCGATCAAAAAAAATACCAATCGAAGGAGGCTGGGTTAATATTTACATGGCAGGCAAAACAACGTTAAAGACGGCGCCCTCACCGGGAACGCCTAATGCGCGGATACAACCCTTATGATTAATGGCAATCTTGTTACACAGGGCCAGCCCGATACCAGTGCCTTCATAGGCAGCGCGGTTATTGAGGCGCTGGAAAATCTGAAAGATCTTGTCTTCATATACCTGATTGAAGCCGATGCCATTATCTTTTACCGAGATCTCATAATAACTGCGGTTAATATCCAGTTCAGGATAAACGGTAAAGTCGGCCGGCGTCAGCAATCGTGCGCTGACATGGATTTCCGGGTCACGGTCTTCTGCGGTGAACTTCAGTGCATTGCCCAAGAGGTTGTACAGCAGCTGGTTCATCTGCAACGGTATGGCCGGTATCACTGGCAGGGGATCAATGGTCACCGAAGCTTTTTTCTGCCCCACCGTCACTTCAAAATCGTTGAGCACATGCATCATCACCTCATTGAGATCAGTGGATACAAATGGATCATCGGAACGATTGAGGCGGGAGAAATTCAATAAGTCATGTATCAGCTGCGACATGCGCCGGGCGCTGATCATCATCTTTTCCACATATAGTTTGCCGGTATCGCTGAGCATACCCTGGGTGGAATCGCTCAGCAGGCCGGCGAACGTATGGATTTTACGCAGCGGCTCCTGCAGGTCGTGGCTGGTCACAAACGCAAACTGTTCCAGTTCTTTATTGGATTTCTCGAGATAGTAATTAGCTTCAGTAAGTTCGAGCGTACGTTGTGCCACAATTTCCTCCATTTCCTGCGCCACCTGCATGTAACGGGCTTCGCTTTCCTGCAGGGCGGAGAACAGTTTTTTCTGTTCTGTGATATCACGTGCTATTTTAGACGCTCCTACAATACGTCCCTGTGTATCTCTCAGCGGAGATACGGTCAGGGAGATGTCCAGCAGGCGACCATCTTTGGTCCTGCGTTTGGTTTCAAAGTGGTCCACCACCAGTCCTTTCCTCAGCCGGTCCACTATTTCCTGCTCTTCCTGTGCACGCTCTTCCGGTATCAGGAGCATAATTGATTGTCCGATGGCTTCTTCGCTGGTGTAACCAAAGAGTTTTTCCGCGCCGGGGTTCCAGGTGGTGATGATACCATCGAGGGTTTTGCTGATGATAGCATCGTCAGACCCCTGCACGATAGCGGCCAGCCGGGCCATGTGTATCTCTGCCGCTCTTAGTTCGGTGATGTCAATCAGCATATTAACGGCGCCGGTTACACGTCCCTGCTCATCGAAGATAGGGTCGGGGTATGGCTGCACATGGCGGCGGGTGCCATCCGGTCTTTCCACGATGATCTCCGTATCGCGGATGGCTTCCCCTGTCTGCAATGCTTTGGCCATCGGACAAGTGTCCAGTGGCACAGGCGTAACGCCATCGATGTCAAAAATTTTCCAGGAACCGCACCACATATCTTTTCCGATAACAGGCGTACGGCCCCATAAGGCCTCGGCCGCCTCATTGTACCAGAGGATGCGCCCTTCTATGTCGCAGGTGTAGACCGCTGCGGGCAGCCCCTGTAACAGATGACGATAGTACCGTTCGCTGTTCTCCGCTCTTCGCAGCGCATATACCTGTTCCGTCACCTCTACGGCCACCATCATGATGCCGGTAATACCGCCGTTATAGTCCCGTACAGGATGTAACACATAATTAAAATATTGTTTGATGTGATTACGCTGACGGATAAACGTTAATTCCTGCGCTTTGCTTTCATAAGGTTCGCCGGTATGCAACACCTTGTCCAGTGTTTCGCGGTATCCTTTGTTATTTAATGCGGGCACCACGTCCAGCAGTGATTTCCCTATCATTTCGTTTTCCTCCATGCCGACCGTTTCGAGATAACGGTTGTTGGCCAGTTCCACGATGTGGTCTGGCCCATGCAGCAGCAGAATGGCTGCGGGCGCCTGCCGGAACAGGTCACGCAGCTGGCTGGCCACATAGTTCCGGGCTTTTGCCGTATTGATATTGGCATCCACGCGGGACATCAGTTCGCGGGAAGAGAAAGGTTTGGCCAGATAGTCGTCTGCGCCGGCTGCCAGCCCTTCCACGGTTGCTTCCTCACCGGCCCTGGCAGATAACAACAGTACCGGCAGGTGCATGGTGGAGGGATTTTGTTTGAGCAGTTTCACCAGAGCGAAGCCATCTATAAGCGGCATCATTACGTCGCTGATCACCAGATCGGGCAAACGGCGTGCAATGGCTTCCAATGCAGCAGCGCCGTCTCTGACGGCGTCTACGTCATAACGGTCGCCAAGCAGTTTCCGGATGTATTCCCGCATGTCTGCATTATCATCGGCCAGCAGCACATAGGGCTTTCCTTCGTGATGCGCTGCCTGCCAGAGCACCGGGTCGTCCCAGCGGGAAGCCTCTTCCACAAAGGCGTGGCGGCTATCAGAACCGGTATGGTCCGCCTGATGGGTGACTTTATCTGCCGGCAGATGGGCATGGCCCAATGGCAGACGGATGGTAAAGACAGTCCCCCCGCCTTCCTGGCTGCTGACCGCTATCAAGCCACCATGGAGCTTTACCAGCTCATTCACCAGCGAAAGGCCGATACCGGTACCTTCCTGGCTCCGGCCATTTTTATTGTACACCCGGTGAAAACGTTCAAAAAGATGCGGCACTTCCTCCGGTGGAATACCCACGCCGGTATCTTCCACTGTCAGCGAGATATGGTCGGTATGTTCCTGCAGGCGGACCGTAATCTTTCCTTCCAGGGTATATTTAAAAGCATTGGAAACGAGGTTCAGCACGATCTTCTCCCACATGTCCCGGTCCACATACACCGGCTGCGAAAGTTGCTCATAGGCTGTTACCAGCGTAACGCCGGCTTTGCGGATGGCCGGTTCAAAGTTGCTGACCAGGTCACGGGTGAGCGATACCATGTCCACAGGACTATAGCTGGCGTGCATCCTGCCCGCTTCAATACTGGAGAAATCCAGCAGGGAGTTGACCAGCTTCAGCAGGCGCCGTGTGTTGCGCTGCGCCAGTTGCAGCTCTTCCTTCATACCGGCGGGCAGCTGATCTGCCCTGCCCAGCATATCTTCCAGCGGTCCCAGCATGAGCGACAGCGGCGTCCTGAATTCATGGCTGATATTACTGAAGAAAATAGTTTTGGCCCGGTCTATCTCCATCAGGGAGTTGGCGCGTTGCTGTTCTTCTTCATAAGCCTTGGTACTGGCAATAGCGGCGCCTATATGATCGGCCACCAGCTGGAAAAAAGCCTGGTACTTTTCATCGAGCTGGCGGTGAGGATTCAGGCCGATGACCAGCAACCCGTAGGGCGCCCCGGAGTTGTTGTGCAATACCGGCACTACCAACGCCTTGTCTGGCGGCAGTTTCCACTCACCGGCAGGCAGAGGGCCTGTCTTACTCCGCAGGTGTTCCACCAGCACAGGCCTGTTGAGCCGAAGGGCATCTGCCAGGGGCCAGACCAGTGTTTCATCGGCACTATTGATCTCACGGGGGAATATAGTCTCCGGCAGATCATTGACCGTATATCCCTTCAGGTGATTAATATCGTGTTCTTTCGTATAAAAAAAAGCAAAAGGAAAATCATACTCGTTCTCCTGCAAAGCGAGGAGGCTGTTGGTATATACGTCCTGTATCCGTTTACTGTTGAGGTTAAACCGTGCGAGGTCTTTCAGCGTACGTATCTGACGGGCAGACACGATACGGTCAGTATCATCGGTATTGGCGCACAGGATGCCTTCCGGCACGCCATTGTCGCCGGGAATAGGGCTATACGAAAAAGTGTAGTAGGTTTCTTCCGGATAACCGTTGCGTTCCATGATCAGCAACAGGGCTTCGTCGTAGGTACCTTCATTGTTGCTCAGGCACTGCTCCACGCGGGGCGTGATCTGGTCCCAGATCTCCGACCACACCGTATGGGCCGGCTGTCCGAGGCAGGCCGGATGTTTGCCGCCAACGATAGCACGGTAAGCATCATTGTAAAAATTGAGCAGTTCAGGGCCCCACCATACAAACATGGGCTGACTGGAAGTGAGGATGATCCTCAGGCAGGTCTTCAAACTTTGTGGCCATTTGTCAGCCGCACCTATCGAAGTTTTTTCCCAGGGATAGTTACGGATCAGGGCGCCGGTTTCACCTCCACCAGCCAGAAAAGGATATCTGTCTGCATTAACTGTATCAACAATGGCCATCAGCGATATTTCATTTAAATCCGCTATAAATATAAGGATTTAAATGGTGCCACTCACACGAAATGGTTACGGATCAAGCTGCCACGGCCTTTTTCGCCGACAGGCGCCACAACCCAATTGCACAGATAGCACAAACCACTATCAGGATAGACCACAACATCACAAAGCCCCAACGTTCTGCCACCAGCGCGCCACCACCCGGTCCTATCACCTGTGCAACGGACCAGGTCAATGCATAAGCTGCCGCATAACGTCCTCTGTTGGTATCGTTGGAGCGGCCCATGATCACCGCGTTGATAAAAGGAAAGGCCATCATCTCCCCGACGGTAAAAAATACCACGCCCAGGAAAGCAAATACGATCGGCACCACCGGCGGCACCAGGAAAAAGAAATAGCCGATAGCGGTGACCACCACACCCCCTACAATATAATACAGGGATGATTTACGGTTCTCCCAGCGCCTCACCAGCACCATTTCAAACAAGGCGATGATCACTCCGTTCACGCCCAGCAACAGGCCTATCAACGACTCATTGATATGCCAGTCGTTTTTCCAATAGATGGGCACGAGGCGGAAAATGAGGCCAAAAGAAGCCGTATATATCGTGACCCAGATCAGGAAACGAAACAGGAAAGGATCTTTCCAGATGGGAAGGTCGTGCGTAACATCTTTGACCGTAGTAGCGCGCGGCGCGCCTTTATAAGCCGGCAATAAAAAGAGGATCAACAGGCCGACGATCATATATACGCCGCCTTCTACCCAGAACAACAGGTGATAGTTGATGGCTGCCAGAATACCACCGATGGAACTACCGAGCGCCCAGCCAAGGTTCATCGCAAAACGATTGAGTGAATAGGAACGGGTAAGATTTTCGGGCCTGGAGTAAGCGGCAATAGCAGCCCCGTTGGCAGGCCGGAAGGCTTCTGCCACAAAACTCAGTACGACCGTCATCACACAGAGGACGGAAAAATTGGTGATATACCCAAAAGTGATAAATAATATACCGCCGGTAATGGAAGTAAAAATCTGAACGGCGCGGAAGCCCAGTTTATCAATAAAGTAGCCGCTGGCCAGCGAGCCCATTACAGCACCTACCCCAAACAAGGTGATAATAAGGCCGGCGTCGGCAATGTCGCGGTGCAGGTTCTTCGTCAGATAGATACTCAGAAACGGTGCCACCATGGTCCCTGTACGGTTAATCAATATCACCAGGCTCAGTAGCCAGGTCTCCCTGCTTAGTCCACTAAATGAAGACCGGTAGGTTTGCGTAATCTTCGATAACATGCTCCTTTCTTAGTTTCTTTAAGTGATTCGTTGAACCCTTTTAAAAATATGGTACGCTTTTTAGTATGTAAATTTCACATTAAGCTGCTATTTTTAATTAGTCCAGTTTGGAGATTTGAGGTAGACCAATTCCATTCCTGCTATTTATTTTTAGTTTTGCCATATGCCATCATCTATGAGAATTGACTTAAAAAAGAAACTGCTATACCTTGTTGGCCCGCCGGAGCAAGTAACCCTGGAAGATCGCATTTTTAACTCTATGTGCCTGATTGCAATGGTGGTAAGCATTGTACAGGTCCCTTTCAATTATTTCACCGGCCTCAAAATGACGGGTATTATATTCGGACTGCTGCTGTCGGCATTAGCAGGCCTGTATTATCTGTCCCGGTTTAAAAACCGTTCTGCGCTCAGTATAGCCATTACCGTGGTACTGGTCAATTTGCTGTTTGCCTGGATATACTTTGTGAGCTCCGGTATTTCCGGGGCCAGCCTGATGACCTTCACGCTCACCTTTTTTCTGGTGATGATCGTGGCGCCCCGCGGGCAGTATGTGATATGGCTGGTTTTCAACCTGCTACTGGTGGCGGCTATTATTCTTATCGAGTACTATCGCCCGGAGCTGGTGCCTAATATGTATGCCGACCATGAATCGAAGATCGTGGACCTTTCTGCCACCTACTTCACCAGCGTGCTGGTGATCTTCTTCGGTACTATCTACCTGAAAAATGCGTATAACCGCGAGAAACAACAGGGGGAAGAAAAAAACAGGGTGCTGGAAGTGCTGAATACAGAGAAGAACAAACTGTTTTCCATCATCTCCCACGACCTGCGCAGCCCGATGGCGTCCATACAATCTTATCTTGAATTAATGAAAGACATCCAGCTGCCGCCGGAGCAGAAGTTGCAGCTGGAAGCAGAGCTGCTGCTGATGGTCAACAATACACAGGACATGCTGTACAACATGCTGCTGTGGTCCAAGAGCCAGCTGCAGGGACTGACCGTACATCTGGCGCCGGTGAATGTTTACAAGGCCGCGATGCCCGTACTGGACATACACACCACGGTGATCACCAACAAAAGATTGCACCTCACCACCAATATTGATAAGCAGCTCACCGCTATGGCCGACCTGAACATGTTGCAGTTGATCATTCGCAACCTGGTGGGCAACGCCATTAAGTTTACCGCCCCCGGCGGACAGATCATGCTGGAGGCGCATCCCGAAAACCAGCAATGTCTGATCACCATTCGGGATACCGGAACTGGCATCGACCCCAAGCGGGTGCCGGAAATTTTCTCTCTGAAAGCCCGCTCCACCTTTGGCACCGGCAATGAAAAAGGCATCGGGCTGGGGCTGTATCTGTGCAGCGAATACACGGCGGCCCAGCATGGCCGCATATGGTTCCAGAACAATCCTGACAAGGGCTGCTCGTTTTTTCTCTCATTTCCTTTGGCCTGATCCGGGAAAATCGTATCTTTGCCCCATCATGTGAGAATTACCCACACACATATAATCCTCTGTTCCGCTCCGGAACCTTGACCATTTGGTCATTTTTTCATTTAGTTTATTTATTCATTTTTAATAAATCACCTGATTATTGCCGGTGGTTATTTTCTTATCTAAAATTTACACCCATGAAACAAGTAGCACACACTGCCGCCCGGAATCTCATTGTTTACATCACAAACGAAACGCATGCTACTGACCGCACAACACCTCCATTTCCAACTGCCTCCCAACAGGGTTTTATTTGATGACCTGCATTTCACGCTGGACAAGAACGAACATGCCGCCATTACCGGCGACAACGGCGCCGGCAAGTCCACCCTGCTGAAAATACTGGCAGGCGAGCTCGCGCCGCAAAGCGGAACGATTGTGCGGAGTGCACCATTGTACTATGTACCACAACATTTTGGGCAGTTCAACGATCGCACCGTTGCGCAGGTACTGGGCATCGATGCCCGCATCCACGCGCTACAGGCCATCCTGGCCGGTGACACGCAGGAAGCCCATTTCGACGCCCTCGGCGATGACTGGGATATTATGGAGCGCTGCGAACAACTGTTTGCCCGCTGGAACATCGCCCACATCCCGCTGACAGCGCCTTTCTCGCAACTCAGCGGAGGTGAAAAGACAAGGGCCTTCCTCGCCGGCAGCGATCTTACCGCACCTGCGGCCATTCTGCTGGACGAGCCCACCAATCACCTCGACAAAACCGCACGGTCACAGCTATACGATTGGGTGACCCGCAACAGCAAATCGTTGCTGGTGGTGAGCCACGACCGCCAGCTGCTGGAGCTGTGCAGCCCTATCTGGGAGCTGTCCAACGCCCGTATGCAGGTGTATGGCGGCAATTATGCTTTCTATGAAAAGAAAAAAAACGAAGAGACCGCTGCACTGCAACAACAGATCGCTCATGCCGAAAAGTCGCTGAAAGAGGCGCGGGCAGCGCAACAGCAGGCCGCTGAAAGGCAGCAGCGTGAAAATTCGCGGGGGCATAAAAGTCGCGCCGAAGGGAATATCCCCAAAATCCTGATGAATGGCCGCAGAGACCAGGCTGCGAAGACCACTGCGCGCACACAGGAGGTGCATGCAGAAAAAGTAGCCGGCCTGCAAGCCACGCTGGATGCAGCTTCCGCCAACGATCAGGTGGCACGTATCATGAAAGGCCATTTCGCCACGCCTCCGGGCCACAAAGGGAAAATACTGGTACAGGCGGAAGCACTCAATTATGCTTATGCCGACGGAGCACCCTTATGGCCGCAGCCTCTTGATTTTATCATCAAAAGCGGCGACCGGCTGGCTATTGCCGGGAATAACGGCAGCGGTAAATCCACGCTCATCAAATTGATTACCGGCCAGCTACCATCCCAACAGGGACGCCTATACGTAGCACCCTTCAGCAGCCTTGTGCTGGACCAGGACTATAGTAGTATTGACCGCAGTAAAACGGTGCGGCAACAAGCGGCGGCCAATAATGACATCAAAGTGGATGAAGGGAAACTCAACACCATGCTGGTCCGGTTTCTCTTTGGCCCGGATGACTGGGACAAGTCGTGCAGCGCCCTGAGCGGCGGGGAAACACTCCGGCTGGCGCTGTGCTGTATGACGCTTAGGAGCCAGTCGCCCGACATGATCATTCTGGACGAGCCGACCAATAACCTGGACCTGACCAATATTCAGATGCTGACACAGATATTCGCCGCGTACCAGGGTACGTTGGTCGTGGTATCGCACGACGCCCGCTTCCTGGAAGAAACGGGCGTCACGGGAACATGGCAGTTATAATTTCTTAATTGCCCAGTGTTTTCAGGGCGAGGTAAGCCATCAGGCCCGCGCCGGTTTCCAGCGCCCGCTCATCCGCATCAAAAGTGGCGGTGTGCAGGCCGGACACTATGCCGCGGGCCTCGTTGCGCACGCCGAGGCGGTAAAAACAGGCGTCTGCCTGTTGGGAGTAATAGGCAAAATCTTCCGCCGCCATCCAGATATCCAGGTCCACCACATTATCCGCACCAAGGAATTCCTCCGCATAGGTGCGGGTAATGCCGGTTAATTTTTCATTGTTGATCAACACCGGGTATCCCTGGTGTATTTCAATATCACAGGCAGCCTCCATGCCTTCCGCGATGGAAACGGCCATCCTCTTGATTTTGGCATGTGCCTCTCTTCTCCATTTTTCATCGAGCGAGCGGAAAGTACCTTCCAGCCGCACTTCATCCGGAATAACATTCGTAGCGCCATTGGCCAGCATCTTACCGAAAGAGAGCACCGACGGCAGCTGTGGGTCTGCGCGGCGGCTCACGATCTGCTGCAGGGCAATTACGATATGACATGCCACCACCACCGGGTCTATGCCCAGGTGCGGCATAGCGCCATGTCCCCCTTTGCCTTTTACCGTGATAAAAATCTCGTCATTGCTGGCCATATAACGGCCGCCTCTGAAACCTACTTTGCCGGCAGGCAGTTCAGGCATGGTATGTTGTCCCAATATCTGATGCGGACGCGGGTTCTCCAGCACGCCTTCTTTGATCATCATGCTGGCGCCGCCAGGGATCAGTTCTTCCGCCGGCTGAAAGATGAGTTTCACCGTACCCGCAAAATCATCCTTCATCCTGCTGAGGATAGTGGCAGTGCCCAGTAACGACGACGTATGTACGTCGTGGCCGCAGGCATGCATCACGCCATCATGTTTGGATTTATAAGGCACTTCATTGAGTTCGCGGATGGGCAGCGCGTCGATATCAGCACGCAGCGCCACCACCTGGCCGTTTCCCGGCTTGTTGCCCTTCAACAGGGCCACCAGGCCGGTGTTGGCCATCGGTTCAAAAGCGATGCCCAGGTCCTTCAGTTTGCCGGCAATAAAGGCAGCCGTATTCACCTCCCTGTAGGACAGTTCCGGATGCGCATGCAGATAGCGCCGGTTGGCGATCGTTTCTTCCTGAATATGGCCGGCCAGCTGCCGGATTTTTTCTTTAAGCATTGACGATATTTTTTTCCTTTTCGAGGAAAGCTTTCACGAAATCGTCGTCTGTCAGCTGCGGATAAGCGGCCGCCACACGGTCAATTTCTTCCAGCTGACCAGGGGATAAAGTTTCAGCTTCATCCAGGCACCAGATACCCTCCAGGAGCCCCTGTCGCCGTAATACCTCATGGATACCGGCGATAGAGCCGTGAAAAGCGTTGGAAGGATCGAACAGCGCCGCATTCATATCGGTGACTGCTATCCCTTCTGTCAACAATTGTTCTGCGCCCGAATAATCCTCAATGATACACTTTTTTATGCGATCGAAGAGCGGTACCACCCGACTGGTCCAAACCGACCAGTGGCCCAGCAGTCCGCCGGCAAATCGTTTAGTCACCCCGCGGCCGTTGACAGTAAAGCGATACGCTGTCAGCAGGTCCGCCACGATATTATCATCGTTGCCCGTATACAACGCGATATCATCACACCGGGAAGAGTGGCAGACCGCCCTCACCACATCGAGGGTCTGGTAGCGGTTGAACGGCGCCGTTTTGATGGCTTTCACACCGGGGATCTCCACCAGCTGCTCCCAGAAACGGTAACTCAGGATACGGCCGCCTACAGAAGGCTGCAGGTAGAACCCAAAAACGGGGATGATTTCCGATACGGTTCGCACATGCGCTATCAGCTCCCCTTCCGACAAATGGTTTAAACCGCCCAAACTTAATAAACCCAGATGGTAACCATATTTCAGTGCCGTCCTGGCTTCATCGGCCGCTTGTGCCGTAGGGCCACAGAGGCCGGCCACCTTGATAAAAGGACGTGCCAGTTGCGCGGCATCTATTTCTTCCGCCGCCAGTCGCAGTACGGTTTCATATAGTCCTATTTTGGGATCGCGGATGGCAAACTGCGTAGTATGCACGCCTACCGCCACACCGCCTACGCCGCTGGCGATATAATAACGGGTGAGCCGGCGCTGACGGCGTTCGTCGAGCTGCCTGTCGGGGCCCAGCGCCAGCGGGTGCGCCGGGATAACCGTACCGCTGTATAATAAATCCGGTATCATGATTGGTGGATTGTAGATGATGATGGAAATTAAAACTGACCTTTCCTTTCCTGGAAGTGGGTAGCCTTGGAGATAGTGCGGCCCCCCTGCTGTAGCCAGGCAGCCGTGAGCCCGATCATTTCTTTCAGGGAAATTTTCGGGTAACCGAACAGCCGGAAGCTCTCTGCTGCATTGCTCAGCAAAGCAGTAGGTTGTTCTTCATTGACGAGAATCGGTTCTTTGCCGAGCAGTTTACCGAATTCTTTCGCGATCCACCGTACCGGCGCTGTTTCCGGCCCGGTGATGTTCAGCAGTTTCGCAGGCGCAGCACAATGAGCGAAGGCACGCAAAGCCATTTCATTGGCATCACCCTGCCAGATGACGTTCACATGGCCCATGCGCAGGTCGATCGGTTTTTCATCGCGCACCGATTTGGCTATTTCCAGTAGTACACCGTATTGCAGGTCGTTGGCATAGTTCAGCCGGTATACCAGCACCGGTGTATTGTATTTGTTGGAGAAATGCTGAAATACTCTTTCCCTGCCGAGGCATGACTGGCCGTACTCCCCTACCGGGGCGGGCGACATGGACTCGTCGGCGCCACCGTCGAGCACAGGCGTCAGCGGATATACGTTACCGGTAGAATACACCACGATGCGGGAGTGACGGTATTTCTCCGCCACCCTGCCGGGAAGATAGGCATTCATCGCCCAGGTAAAGGCTTCCTTGCCGGTGGTGCCGAATTTGGTACCGGCGAGGTACAGCACGTTTTTTACGTCCGGCAGCGCGGCGAGGTCGTCTTCATTCAACAGATCGGCGGCAATGGTTTCGATACCGTCCTGTTCCAGTTGTTCCTTTAAGCCCGGTTCTGTCAACCGGGACACGCCGATCACCCTACGGGGCACGCCGGACTGATCGATGGCCTGTTTGGCCAGTTTTGCCAGGCTGGGACCGATTTTACCGCCTACGCCAAGAAGGAGGATATCGCCTTCCAGCGCCGCCATGGCCGCTACCAGCGCGTCTGATGGTTGCAGCAGCGCCGCTACTGTTGCCTGTATGTTACCTGTCATATCATGGATGGTTTTATGTTGAAAGATGATAGATCGATTTGCCCGGCGCTGTCGCTGTCGAGATAGAGGACGGCCGCATCATGCGTGCGCAAAACGGATGAAGGATAGGCCGGTTGTATAACATCCTGCACGGTATGCTGCACCGCGGTGGCTTTCTTTTCTCCGGGCACCATGCAAAAGAGATAACGCCCACGCATCAACGCGGGGATGGTCAGCGTAAGCGCATAACGTGGCACCTCATCTATCGCTGCGAAACAGCCGTCATTCACCTGTTGCCGGCGGCACGCCACGTCGAGGTCTACTACCTTCACCAGCACCGGATCGCTAAAATCCGCCACATGCGGATCGTTGAAAGCGATGTGTGCGTTTTCGCCGATGCCCATGTTCACGATGTCGGTCGGGTATTGTTCCAGCAAAGCGGCATAACGCCGGCATTCAGCTGCCGGATCTGATGCCTGCCCATCGAGATAAAACACTTCACGGAACGGGACCCTGGAGAAAATACGTTCCCGCAGAAAATTGCCAAAACCCTGTGGCGCATCGGCCGGCAGGCCCACATATTCGTCCATATGAAAAGCATTGACCCGTTGCCAGTCGATACCCGGCTGTATAGCCAATGCCTCCAGGAACTCCTGCTGCGAAGGTGCGGCAGCGAAGATGATATTGACCACCGGTTGCTCCGCCAGCAGACGAACAATGGCCGCAGTGGCCTGTTCAGCGGCAGTAGCGCCCATGGCTGCGCGCGTTGGGTATACCTGGACCTGGAGTTTATCTGTAAAAAAATCAATCATGTCACGCAAAGGTGAGCAAAGGCTTACCTGGAGTTGTTAAGAACGCAAAGCCATTTGCTCCTCTTTTTGTTTATTTATTGCGTTCTTATATAATCTTATATATTCTTTGCTGTACTTAGCGTCTCTGCGTGGACCCCTGCGGGCTTACCTGGAGTTGTTAAGAACGCAGAGCCATTTGCTCCTCTTTTTGTTTATTTATTGCGTTCTTATATAACCTTATTTATTCTTTGCTGTACTTAGCGTCTCTGCGTGGACCCCTGCGAGCACCCCTTCGATGAAGACTGAGCTCACCCTGATTTGTTCGTCAAAGAAGATGATATCCGCGTCCTTCCCTTCTACCAGCGAACCTGTACGGTCCGCAATACCGGCGATAGTAGCGGGTGTAGCCGTGGCCATGCGCACCGCCTCCACCAGTGGCACCTCCGCCAGGTTGACCATGGTGCGTACTAATTGATCGGTGGTTGCTACGCTGCCGGCAAAAGAGCTGCGATCGGGCAGTTTGGCCACACCATCTTCCACGATCACCCGGATACCGTTGTCCAATCCACCGAGGATACTTTCTCCCGGCCCCATACCGGCCGCGCGCATTGCATCGGTGATGAGGGCTGTTTTGCCTGGCCCTTTGATTTTGTACACCAGCTTTAACAAAGGTGCTGGCAGATGTACGCCGTCGGCAATGATTTCCACCGTCATTTCATCGATCAGGTACGCCGCTTCGATAGCGCCGGCATAACGGAAGGCATTGCGCCGCGTTACGCCTGACATGGCTGAATACATATGGGTGATATGCGTATAGCCGTTCTCGTATGCCTCCAGCATTTCTTCGTAAACAGCATCGGTATGGGCAGCCGCCGCGAGAATCCCTTTAGATCGCAGGTAGCGGCCGAAAGGTAATGCCCCCGGTAATTCCGGCGCAGCGCTCCAGCGCGTCACCACATTGGACGACGCCAGCACTTCCATATACTCCGCAGCATCCGGGTTGCGGATGTATTTCGGGTCTTGTGCCCCCCGCTGGTTCATGGCTACGTACGGCCCTTCCAGATGCAGGCCGGCAAACCGCGCCCCCACGGTATTCAACTTATGTGCCGCCTCATATACGTCAATCGCTTTTAGCAAACTGGCTTTATCACTGCTCAGGGTAGTAGGCACCAGGGAGGTGGTACCAAACTCGCGGTGTTTTTCCGCCACGCGCAGAAACGCTTCCACGGTGCCATCCATGAAGTCGTGGCCACCACCGCCATGCACATGCAGGTCCACGAAACCTGCCGATACATATTGCCCCCTCGCGTCCATGACGGTTGCATCCGGCATCTCCAGGTCACGGTCACTGACAGCGAGGATACGGCTGCCTTCCGTGATCAGCGTGCCGTTGCGGATAATCCGGTAAGGTGTGATAATATGTCCGTTGACAATCTTATACTTTTTCAGTTCCATGTAGTTCTTTTTCAGGGTGTACTTTCAATGAACGCGCTACAGGCGCCCAGTGCCTGATCTTATGCCCGTAGAAAGCGTAAAATATCAGGTACAGGTAACAGGGGAATAGTACCCAGTAAGCATGACGCACATCATAGTGGTCAGCGAAATAACCATATAAAGGCGGCAACATGGCATTACCACTTAGCCCCATGATCATCAGCGAACCACCCAGCTTAGTGAACCGCCCCAGTCCATCCAGCGCCAGGGGCCAGATACCGGCCCACACGAGCGAATTGGCAAATCCCAGTAACACCACAAACCAGATCGACACATCGGCCGTATGGCCTAACAGTCTTACTTCTCCCTTCATATAAATAATCCCGATGGTGAACAGCGCGCCCAATAATGTGCAGATACGCAGGGCATTTACCTGACTGAGTAACTTCGGTATGGTGACGATCCCCAGCAGATAGCCGCAGATGGTCACAAACAACGTGTAGGAGGGAAATGTTTTAGCTTCCATTAGTGGCATATGCATGGAAGTAGCATAACCGATAATCGTATCAATGGCTACCACCTGGGTGCCTACATGCAGAAAAATAGCGATGGCGCCCAGTATCAGGTGCGGAAAACCGAAGATGTTCTTTTTACCGGCATTGGCCGCCGCCACCGCTCCTTCTTCTTTCTCGGTATCTATATCGGGCAGCGGCGAGTAACGCACCAGCAGTCCTAACGAAAACAATACGACCGCCACAATACTATACGGTGTAATGACGCGCCTGATCAGTTCATCCAGCGCAGCTTCTTTAACAGCGCCCGTCATATGTTGTAGTTGTGCGAACAACATGCTGTCTGTCGGTTTCAAAATCACGGCCGCAAAGATGAGCGGCGCTATAATACCCGCCCCCTTGTTGCAGATACCCATGATGCTGATACGTTGCGCGGCGCTTTCTTTCGGCCCCAGAATAGTGATATACGGATTAGCAGCCGTTTGCAACACTGCCAGTCCCAGCCCGATGGTGAACAGTCCCAGCAGAAACACCTCATAGGTGCGTGTAAGCGCTGCCGGAATGAAGATCGCTGCTCCCAGCGCCATGGTCCAGAATCCTATCATGATACCTTTCTTAAACCCGACGGCTTTCAGCAGGTAAGAAGAAGGGACCGACATGATAAAATAGGAAATATAAAAAGCGAAAGCCACCAGATAAGACTGGAAGTTGGTCAACTCACAGGCAATCTTAAAGTACGGTATCAGAATAGCGTTGACCCAGGTGACAAAGCCGAAGATAAAAAACAACATCCCGATGATCAGAATGGAGATAAATGTATCCCTTCGGCTCAGCTGCCCCGGATCTACCCGGTTAGCGTTTTTCATAAATTACGAATTGCGAATGACAAATGACGAATTAGGAGTTTACCAACAGCATCTCTCTATTAGAGAACGCTTCATTCGTAATTCGTCATTCGTCATTTGTATTTGATTATAAAGTAGGTTCCCATCCTTTCTCATACTCGCGTTGCCAGTATTGTTGCGCTTTAGCATCGTTGAGGATGTGACCGTTGCTGGTATCGATATGCAGCGCATTGCCGGAACGAAGCGAGATGTTGCCCAGCTGGCACAACAAGGTGCTTTGATAGCCGCCCAGGATATCCGCATTGAGTTTTGCACCGTTGCGGATGCCTTCAAAGAAATTCTGAATATGCAGCGCATCGAGACTTTCAGCAGGGTTCATCAGGTTCCGCGGATCAATGATCGCCTGGTTCTTTACTTCTTTGACTACTTTGTTGTCCAGATCATAAATCGTATAGGCGTTACCGTCAATTACCAGTGACCCTTTTTCGCCGTAGAAAATAACGCCTACCGAATTGCCTTCTACGGTGCGCCCGTTGCAGCTGCGGCCTTCCCAGGTCATGCTGGTATTGTTAGGAAATTCCAGTGTGATCACCTGGGTATCGGGTGTTTCCCAGTCATCGGAGTAACGGTAACGGCCCCCCGCAGAGGTAACGCGACTGGGATAATCCACCCCAAGGCCCCAACGCATCAGGTCTATCATGTGGGTACCGTTGTTCAATGCTTCGCCGGTGCCCCAGTTCCAGAACCAGTGCCAGTTATAATGGATCAGGTTATCTTTCAATGCGCGGCGGGGAGCAGGGCCCTGCCACAGGTCGTAGTTGAGCCATTGCGGCACGGCTATTTCCTTTCCACGACCGATCGATTCGCGGTTATTGGTATACCAGCCTTTGGCGAAATACGCGCGGCCGATAGTGCCCTGATGCACTTCCCGGATAGCCGCTTCCACATTAGGCCAGGAGCGGCGCTGGTTACCCATCTGGATAACGCTCTTGTATTTGTCAGCCACTTTTACCAGCAGCTCTCCTTCATGCGGGTTATGGCTGCAGGGCTTTTCGAGATATACATGTTTACCTGCTTTCGCTGCGAGGATAGCCGCCGGCGCGTGCCAGTGGTCCGGCGCGGCCACTACGAGGGCGTCCATGTTTTTATTTTCCAGCGCTTTCCGGAAATCCGGAACGTCCTTTGGTTTCTTTTGGGTGATCTTAAACACACTGTCGATACATTTAGCTGCTGCACGGGTATCCACATCGGACACCGATACCACCTCACAGTTCTGCTGACGGGCATAGTTATTGGCCAGCGCCAGTCCACGGGAATTCACGCCCATCATGCCCACCCTCACTCTGTCGTTAGCACCCATGATACGGGCATAGCTGGCAGCGCTGATACCGGGCAACATGCTGCCCAGCATAATCGCGGCCGTGCCTTTGGTTGTTTTCTTCAGGAAGTCTCTACGGGACGCCTTCATAAGTTATCAGATTTTTGGTATTGGAATTACAGGTTTATATATTGGATACATTCGGTAGTGCGATGGCTTTGCCGCCTTTGCGCTTGCTCTCTTCCGCAGCTTCCATAAAGGCCAGTATCTCCAGCGTTTCCTCCGGTTTTACCGGCGCCACGCCGGTGCGGAAAAAGGTGGCGATCTCCTGCAGTAATGCTTCGTAGCCTTTGAAGGGGCCGAGCGCCAGGTTTCCTTTTTCGCCAAAAACACGGCCGCCGAAATCATCCGGACTGTTGCGGGTACCTCTGAAAGTACCGATGCGGTCATCTGCCCACTGCCCTACTACCACATCACTGCCGGGCGTATTAAAACGGGTCACGGTTTTGCAACCGCCGCCCATTACCGCGAAGAGTGTTTCCACGCCGTGGATGCCGTACCAGAAAAGATCGGGATGTGTTTTTTCCAGTGCCGCCGGACTGAAAGTGTCGGCGCCGGTTACTTTGCCAACAGCGCCCTGCTTCACCTGTTTCACGCTGTCCATAAAACGCAGTGCAGAAGAAGAGAAGATCGATGCGTTGTATTTTTTCGCTGCTTTCACGATAGCGATGCCGTCTGCCAGCGATGCCGCCAGTGGTTTGTCGATAAACACTTTTTTACCCGCCCTGATGGCCGGCATGGCCTGTGCCAGATGTGGCCGGCCGTCGTTTGACTCTACCAGTATCACATCAGACTTATCGAGCAGCATCTGCATGGAATCAACGATTTCCACGCCCATGGCTTTCACCTGCTCTATATAGCCAGGCAGTCTTTTTTTGTTTAGTTCGATGTCCGGGCTTGTTTGCGGAAAGGCTGCCACTACCCGCATGCCTTCCAGTCCGGGAACCGTTACCGGATTATTGAAACTTTTGGTAAAGGCGATCGCATGGGAGGTGTCCAGCCCGATGATGCCGATGCGTATCCCGTTCGTTTGTTGGACCGGGCTCCTGCCATAGAGTGGGCGGAGGCTCCCCAATAGCCCTGTTCCTATGCCTGCCAACGCGGTATTACGGATAAAAATGCGACGACTGCTTTTCATGTTGGAATTTTTACGGTTGCTTTTTAATTGATCCGGACGGGCTGATGAATGTCCTTATATAGTATTAACAGTTGGCCTGTTATCGAAAATTTCAGTTGATCGCTGCGCCGCCGGAAGTATAAAATGTCATTTTCCGGGTACGTACCCGAAAAATAGTTCTTTTTTTGAGAACACACAATGTTTTTTTTATGACCACGAGATTTTTTGGGGGATTTTTCAGGGAGATGATGGCAGGTGAGATCATCGTTTGGTAGTGGGGACAGCGGATGCGTTGTTATGAGAGATGGACCGGATTTGATTTCCAGGAGAAGGATCGGGTGGAGCTCCGGGAGATGGACGATGGATGATGTGTTGTTGCGGGAGATGATTACGTTTGGTTTTCGGCGGATTGATTGCGTTTTGTTACCCCGGGCTTACGCCCGGGGTTAAGATGTTATTCAGGTATCAGGTACAGAGAACCTTCTATGAAGGGTTGTAGGACCGTGCTTTCTATAAGAAAGGATTTTCGGTAATACATGCCTGAATAACACTGTTGCCCGGGGCTAAGATGTTATTCAGGTATCAGGTACAGAGAACCTTCTATGAAGGGTTGTAGGACCGTGCTTTCCCGAGAGGAGCAGCGCTTTGTATCATTTACAGATAACGGGAATCCTTCTATAAGAAAGGATTTTCGGTAATACATGCCTGAATAACATGGTAGCCCCGGGCGTAAGCCCGGGGAACCGGGAATACGAATGAGAATACAAAACACATGCATGGCCCCGGATTGTCATTAAGCCCGCGCATTTTATTGCACGTAGTCCTCAAAATAGGTACTACCCATGAAGGAGCCTTTCTGTTTTTCTTCTTCTATAAAATCTTTGTAGGAATAATTTTTTCCCTGATGTTCAGGCTTTTTCTTTTCTTTCAGATACTCGCCATAATAGGAGAAACCGGCGCCGGAAGTAAACCACTCCAGGAAAACAGGGCTTTGCTCACTGATAACGGTCCAATCACCGGTGATGGTTTTCTGGCCAGCATTGACCACCGAACTATTGGTGGTGAGGAAATAGTAGGAGCCATCTTTATGCCATGCCTGATGGGTGAACTCTTTGCTTCGGTAGTGATAGTCTGTTTTGCCCATTTTCTCATTCACGAGCTTGTTTAGCTGTTCCGTCTTGTCTTTTGTTTCTGTATGAAGCGCATAAGCGCCCATTTTGTTGTTTTCCGGTGTCAGGAAAAGAGCAACGTAGTTAGAGAAGCCAAAGCCCGCGTCGTTCTTCGGGTCCATGGTGCCGGTAAAAGATTGGCCATACAGTTGCAGCAGGTCCGGCTGCTTCGACTGGTATATAACGCATTCTTTTACTTCCAATTCTTTTTCCAACTGATACTTTCTGATCATACTGGTATCAGCTGGTAAGGACAGGGTTGACAAATCAAAATTGCTTTGCTGACATGATAACATTAAAACACACAACAACAGGTACAGTACATTTTTCATTTAAAACAGATTTAAATCAGCGGGCAAGTTGGTGTTATTCCTGCCTTCACTGAAGGGTTACGCGTTAAAAGTATCATTTTCCTTACATTTTTTGATACCTGTATGAAAAAATTCTTTTCTTTCCCAAAGAATGTATCTATCTTTCGGTAACGTACCCGGAAAAATACCGGAATCAATCCAAAATCAGCACTACAGAGGCTTCCAGCACTCTCACGACCAATATCGTCAACACATCCGAAAATCATAAAAAATCAACCTGATGTCATCTACCGGATCAACAATGGAAAAAGCGCCTGTTACCGAAAAAGGCAGCACACCGAAAAGCAGTCAATACAAGACGTGGCTACAATCCCTCGGACCGGGGTTGATTACCGCCGCGCTGGTATTCGGTCCCAGCAAGGTGACCATCGCCTCCATCATGGGCGCCAGCTATGGCTTTTCCCTGTTATGGATTGTGGCGGTGGCCATCTTCTTCATGATCATTTTCACCACCATGGCAGCGCGGGTAGGCATCGCTACCAACGAATCACTACTAAGCACTATCAGCCGCAAGTGGGGACGCCCTGCCCGTATTGGTATTGGCGTGGGCGTGTTCCTGGTCACGGCCTCTTTTCAGGCGGGCAACTCTATTGGTGCCGGTATTACGCTGGCGGAAGCCACCCATACCAATAAAACGATCTGGATCATCGTCTGCAATGTAGCCGGCATCAGCATCCTGTTCTTCCGTGCCTTTTACAAAATGCTGGAGAAAATTATGATTGCACTCATCATCATGATGTTGTTTGCCTTTATTGTGACCATGGTACTCTCCCACCCGCCTGTGGCAGGCATCGCATCCGGATTTGCGCCGTCTGTGGCGCCTGGTTCCCGGAAACTGATCATCGCGTTTATGGCTTCCTGTTTTTCGATCGTCGGCGCTATCTACCAATCCTATCTTGTGCAGGAGCGGAAGCGTATCCGCCCTGATGTGGCGCAGACCGGCAAGGAGACCCTGCCCGGCATGCTGATACTGGGTTTTATGAGCGCTACGGTGATGATCTGCGCCGCCACCGTATTACATCCTGCCGGCATTAAAATCACCACCGCCACCGATATGGCCATTGCACTGGAACCGGTGTTTGGCAATGCGGCCTCGGCGCTTTTCCTCGTCGGGCTTTTCGGCGCATCCTTTTCCTCTCTGCTCGGCAACGCAGCGCTGGGCGGCACTTTACTGGGCGACGCACTAGGATATGGCGGGCAGCTCAGCTCCCGTATGGTACGTATATTCATTGCCGTGATCATGCTCATCGGCGCAGGAGTGGCCATCACCTTCGGTAAACTGCCGCTGGAACTGATTGTGCTGGCGCAAGCTGTCACCATCTTCATTGTACCCTTCATCGGTATCGCCCTGTACCTGGTGGCGAATGATGCTGCTATTATGGGTAAGATGAAAAACAATACATTTACCAACATCGCAGGGGCGGTAGGATTGATTGTCATGTTACTGCTGGCTGTCAGCAATGCCATCACCCTGTTCTTTTCTTAAACCAACCACCCGTTACCACGTATGAAACGTACCGGTCTTCTCATTTTGATTGTCGCGATAGTAGCCACCGGCACTTATTGGCTGCTGCGGCCGAAACCGGCCACTGCGTTTAATCAGCCTGTCGAGGGCACGCTGCAACTGGATAAAACCACGCTGGGCATCAGCACCATCATCTCCGATCTCAATGTGCCCTGGGAGATCGTCTGGGGGCCTGACAACCAGATCTGGTTCACCGAACAAAGCGGCACCATCAGCAAAGTAGATCCGCATACCGGCGTCAAAAAGCTGTTGCTGACGATTCCGGATGTATATCGTCAACGTACGCTCGGCCTGTTGGGCATGGCCATTCATCCTGACAAAAACAAACCGTATGTGTTTATAGACTATACGCATCTCAACAACGACTCTTCCATCGTATCGCGGTTAGTGCGCTACACCTATACGGCCGATACTTTGAAAGACCCGTTGCTACTGCTGGAGCTTCCCGGCAATACCGGCCATAATGGTTCCAGAGTCGCTATTTCCCCTGATGGGAAAGTGCTGCTGTCCACCGGTGATGCGGCCCGTGACCAGAACGCGCCGGACACCGCATCGCTCAACGGGAAAGTGCTACGCCTCAATATAGACGGCACCGTGCCGGCAGACAATCCTTATCCGGGCAACTATATGTGGTCCAGAGGACATCGTAACATACAGGGACTGGTATTCACCGACAAGGGGCAGCTCTTCGCCTCCGAACATGGTGACGCTACCGACGATGAGCTGAACCGCATTGAGAAAGGCGGCTACTATGGCTGGGCGCGCATCGAAGGATATGCAGACCGGCCGGATGAAAAAGCCCATGCCGATTCTTTTCCGTTCATCGCGCCACTCAAAGCCTGGACGCCTACCATTGCGCCTGCCGGCATCGACTACTACCATTCCGATAAAATACCCGAATGGAAAAACAGCCTGTTGCTGGGCACCCTCAAAGCGGCCAGTCTGCATGTAATACACCTGAATGACGCACAGGACGCCGTGACGGCCGAAGAAATTCTCTTTACCGGAAAGTATGGCCGCCTGCGTGACCTCTGCGTTTCTCCCGAAGGCGATGTGTACGTCGCTACCAGCAACCGTGACTGGAACCCCGGCAAAGGTTTTCCGTTGCCACATGACGACCGTATCCTGCGCATCGCCGCGCTTAAGCCCGGTCAGTCAGTACCGGCCACGGCTACACGGGAAACCGCTCAACCAGCGCTGGCTACTGCTACCGCCACCAGCGGCGCCACGCTGTATAAGAACTACTGCGAAGCCTGTCACAAGCCCGACGGCAAAGGGGTACCGGCTTCCTTCCCTCCCCTGGCCGGTAATCCGCTCGTCACCGGCAAAGCCACGCTGCTGGTACAGACCATCCTGCGCGGCCGTACCGGCGACACCAAAAGCAAAAACAGCGCCTATGGCGAACAGATGCCCGCCTTCCATTTCCTGAAAGACGAAGAGATCGCCGCCATCACCACGTATATCCGTAACAGCTGGGGCAACCATGCCGACAGCATCGGCGTTACTGCCATCACCCAAGAAAGACAACCCTGACACCATGAAGCAAAAGATTATATTTGCCGGCATGACAGCAGCTTTGCTGTCATGCGGCACCACCCGACAAAAACAATCATCTATGCAACTGATCGCTTTAGATCCCGGGCACTTCCATGCTTCACTGGTACAACAACAGATGTACCCCGGCATAGACTCCACCATCCGTGTATTTGCGCCTGAAGGACCCGAAGTAAAACAATATCTCGCCAGCATCGCGCGGTTCAACCAACAAACCGACCCGCCCGTGCACTGGGCCACAGACGTGTATACCGGCCCGGACTATCTGGAAAAAATGCTACAGCAACCGGCTGGCAATATTGTGGTGATTGCCGGCAATAACCGGCTCAAAGCCACCTACATCCGCCGCGCTGTCAATGCCGGGCAGCATGTACTGGCAGATAAACCCATGGCCATCGATGCTGCAGGCTTCGACTCTCTCCAGGCTTCCTTCCGCGAAGCGGCACAGCAAAAAGTGCAGCTCTATGATATCATGACCGAACGGTATGAAATCAGGAACACCCTGCAACGGGAGCTGGCACAGCTGCCGGAAGTTTTCGGCACACTGGAAACCGGCACGGTAAACGATCCTGCCGTCGTGAAAAACAGCGTCCATCATTTTAAGAAACTGGTGGCAGGCAAAACCATGGTACGTCCCGCGTGGTATATGGACGAAACGCAGCAGGGAGAAGGCATTGTGGACGTCACCACGCATCTGGTGGACCTCGTGCAATGGACCTGCTTCCCCGGACAGATCATCGACTTCCATCACGACATACAGATAGACAGCGCCCGCCGCTGGGCTACCACCATGAGTTTGCGGCAATATGCGGATATCACGGGGCAAAGCAGTTTCCCTGATTACCTGGCCAAAAATGTCGATAAAGACAGCCTCTTGCAGGTGTACGCCAACGGTGCTTTTGACTATACCATCAAAGGTGTTCATGCCAATATATCCGTTACCTGGAACTACCAGGCGCCGGAAGGCACCGGAGACACCCACTATTCACTGCTGCGGGGCACCAAAGCATCGCTGGTGATCCGCCAGGGAGCGGAACAACAGTACAAACCGGTGCTGTACATTGAGTCAGCCCATCATCACGATGCCGCCTATGCGAAAACCGTCGCTGCGCATATCGCCACGCTGGCGCAAAAATATCCGGGACTATCGCTGAAAGCCAACGACAAAGGCTGGGAAATTGTCATCCCTGAAGCACTGGCCAAAAAACACGAAGCCCTTTTCGGTAAAGTGATGCAGCAGTTCCTGGAGTATGTGCGGCAAAATAACATGCCGGACTGGGAAGTGCCCAATATGCTGGCCAAATACTACACCACCACTCAGGCGCTGGCACTGGCGAAAAAACAGTAATCCGGCATTGTAGTATATTTGGAGAAATTATAATCATCAACCGATATGAAGAAAAAAGCGGCCGAACAGCCCCTCGGTGTCAAGGAGATCGCCCGAAGGGCCAATGTGGCCATCGCCACCGTGGACAGGGTTATCCATAACAGGCCCGGTGTCTCCCCCAAAACAAAAAGTAAAATAGAAGCTATCATACGGGAACTGAACTATCAGCCCAATATACTGGCCAGACGGCTGGCATCGCGCCATGTGCTGCGACTGGCGACCGTACTGCCGAAAGTGTCCTCTCAGGAAACTGATTTCTGGACACTTCCGGTAGCCGGCATCCAGAAAGCAGAAGAAGAAATAAAACCGTTCGGCGTCAAAGTAGAACCTTATTTCTTCGATCTTAACGACCGGAAGTCTTTTGGAAAAGTCGCCAAACAGGTACTCAAAAATCCGGTGGATGGTATCCTGCTGGCCCCTTCCTTTATCGAAGAATCTGTAGCGTTTATCCGTTCCTGTAAGGAACTCAATATTCCGTACGTTTTTATCAACTCTGATATCCCGCAACAGGAAAGCCTTTGTTACATCGGTCCCGACCTGTTCCGCAGCGGCTACCAGGCAGGACAGCTCATCCACTACTGTACTCCGCGCAATGCCCGCGTGCTGGTGCTCAATATCTCCCACGAGATAGAAGACCATCATCACCTGCTACGCAAGGAAGAAGGACTGCGCGCTTATTTCAAAGACACCAAACGTCCTATTGTAAAAAAAGATGTCCGTCAAACCGATCAGGCCTCTGTTGAAAAAGAACTCTCGAAAGCACTGCAGCAACATGCAGACGTACGCGCCATTTTCGTCACCAATTCGAGGGTGGCCGCCGTTTCCCGCTACCTCGAGAAAAAGGGCATGGATAAAGATATCCTGCTTATTGGCTATGACTTCACCCGGGAGAACGTGTCACGCCTCGATCAGGGCCACATTGATTTTCTTATTTGCCAACAGCCGCAGGAACAGGGCTATCGTGGTATTATGGCACTCTACCAGCACCTCGTGATGAAGGTACCGGTAGAGAAAACCCATTTTATGCCGATTGATATTATCACCAAAGAGAATCATGCTTTCTATATTCAGCCATAGCGATCACTGTTACGCATATACGATATAGAAGTACAGCACCACGCCTGTTATCAGCGCCCACCACAAGGTAGGATTACGTATGCCCCGCGACTGTTGTAACAGATCGGCCGGCAGCTTCAGGCTTTCGCGGTTCCAGATCAGTCCTTGTAGTTGCGCTTCGGGTACCGGTTTCGTCAGCAGACTGACTACTACACACAATGCCACACAGGTCCAGAAAACAATACCGGTGCGGTTAAAGAAAGGCATCGCCGGGAAAATCATCTCCATGGCAACAGACATCGGAATGGTGAGAATACCTGCCGCCAGCGCGCCGGCGTGTGTAGTGCGTTTCCACAGGATGCCCAGCAGGAACATCGCTGCGATGCCGGGTGTAAACAATCCATAGGCATTCATCAGATACAGGAACACCGGTTTTTTGGATTGTGTCAGGAACAAACCGGTGCACAGAATCCCAATCACGATGATGGCGGCACCGGCCCAGCGGCCGAAACGCACCGCTTCTGCTTCTGTGGCTTTCTTACGGAAATAAGGCAGATAGATATCTACCGTCAGGATGGTAGTGCAGGAATTGATAGCACCGGAAAGATGTGACATCACCGCTGCGATGAGGCCTGCCATGACCAGTCCAACGAGACCGGTAGGCAGCAACTTCTCCACCAGCGTGGGAAACAGCAGGTCCGGTTTTTCCAGGTCAGGAAAAAGCTTCGGCGCCACCAGCGCCGGCACGGTGATAATCAACGGCACCAGGAACTTCAGGTAGTCGCCAAACACCACGCCCATCCGGGCATGCCATTCGTTTTTCGCTGCCAGTACCCGTTGCACAATAAACTGATTCGTAGCACAATAAAATACGCTGATACAAAGCACACCGCCGAGATACATGGTCCACGGAAAATCCGGGTCGTTTGCCGGCAGGATCAGGTCCCAGTCCTTCATCGTATCAGTGACAGCACTCACGCCGCCGGCAGCGTTTACCGTAGCAATGGTAAGTGCAATACCGCCCATCACCAACACGATCAACTGCAACATTTCAGTATATATCACCGCGCGTAATCCGCCTGCGATGGTATATATGCCGGTGATGACCGCCAGTATCACCACGCAGGTCATCACAGAGATGCCCAACAGCGAGTGTAAGGACAATGCGCCGAGATACAATACTGCGCTGATTTCCACAAGTACGTAAGTCAACAGGATCAGGCCTGCATAGGTGGCCCTTGCCGCTGTGCCGAAACGTTTTTCCAGAAATTCCGGCACGGTATAAAAACCGTTGCGGATATAAAAGGGCAGGAATATCCATAGCAGCGCGTTAAATCCCATGAGGATAGCGCCCCATTCCATGGCGATGGCCACAAAGCCCCGGCTGTAAGCCATGCCCATAGCGCCTACCAGATGGTGGCTGCTGATATTGGCGGCGATGATACTGCCGCCGATCATCCACCAGGGCAGTTTATCCCCTGCGAGAAAATAATCACGTTTAGTCTGCTGTGCCTTCCGGGAAGCATAGATACCCAGGCCAATAACGCCGAGGATATAAGCGCCGAAGATAACAGCATCAAGTAAAGTCAGGTTGAGGTTCATGCGGTTCGGATCATTCGTTGTGAAATAGTGGTGGCGGAGCGTATCAGTTGCTCCAGTGAGCCTTTCTCAAAAGGCGTTTGCCATACCGCATAACTTTGATGGTTAAACGATGCTACCGGCGGCAGATAACCGGCGTAGCCGTTTACGATGTTCATCACGGCCACCGCTGCCGGCGCCAGCTCCCGGCGTAATTCCAGCTGAAAGTCGGAATATGCTTCGTTCGGCTGGCCAGCCAGTATCGTATTGCCCAGTCGCCATATCCATAACGGCATGTTAGCGATAGTACCCTCTCCCACCGTTTTACGAATACCACGTTGCCGCCATAACCGTTCTTTGATCACATGGTCTTCACACGTAGCCCAGGCGGCTTCTATTTCCGCCAGAGAAGGCATCGGCTTCAGCCTCATCTCCACGGTGGTCATCTCCGCCATCAAAGTGGTATCCGGAGGCGCAGGTGATTTCTTCCAGATAGCCAGGGAAGCGCCGGATTCCACCACTCCGGTGAAGGCCAGTTCCGTATTGGGCGGTAACATGCCTTCCAGTGTGGACAATACCGCAAAGCCCAATTGGCGGCCGTAGCCGTCGGCCAACGACGTGTCACCGCTGTATTGCTCGGCGGGCGACAGTTCACCGGAGGCGCCCTGCAAAAACAGGCAGGGTGCGCCGGTAGCCGGTTCTACCACGCTGCGCATGCCACCGATGTAATCGGGCGACAGCAGCTGGTTGTCCCACGCCAGCGTAGTAGGATGGCAGGCATAGTTTACAATAGTTCCGATAATATAGCCGTCGGCGTTAGTGATACGACCGGCCAGCAATGTATCATCTGCCAGGCCTGCCGGGTTGTAGCCTACCACCAGCCTGTCGCCCCCCGGTTCGGGAAAATCGCGGTCCACCGCCAGGTTGCAACTACCGTACTGCCAGGTAAGCGTAGCCGGTTGAGCAGCAGCCATGGCTTCACGGGCTGCCCGGACGGCCGTTTCCTGCAGCTGTTGCAGAAAAGGGATAATCAGATGACCACCAGGCTTGCCAGCATCTTCGCTGAAGGTGCTGGGGCCTGCGTGGGTATGGGTCAAACAGAACATCAATCGTTCTTCCGGCAGTGACAACGCTTTCAGGATGCCATGCCGTAAATTTCTTTCGTCCGCAGCGCTCTTCCACCACCCGAGGTCAGCGGAGATGAGCACCAGCGGCGGTGTCTTTTCATCTGTCTGAAAAGTAATACAGGTAAGGGTCAGCGGCATATGCACCCCGGCAGCCACATCATGTGTGGCCGCTCCCCAGTTGCGGGCGAAGATGCCCACCGGCGGCGTGATATCAGCTCTGGCGATGCCTATGGTTCCGTGATAGTTCGTCATGTTGTTGGTTTGTTACAATAGAGACAGGCCACCATCCATCAGCAGCACGCTACCGGTGATATGCCTGTTTTCCGGATCGCAGAGACGCACCACTTCACGTGCTACCTGCTGCGGCGTGATCAACTGCCGCACGGGTGTTTTCAGGCGCGCGTTTTCTTTCTGTTCTGGCGCCTGCTCCCATACCACGCGGCTAAGGCCTGCATCCACGTAGCCCGGCGCGATCTCGTTGACCATAATACCATGTGGTGCCAGTTCCAGCGCCATGCATTTGGACAACATGCGCAGACCTGCTTTGGATACGGAATACGCGGGGATATGGCTATGGGCCACTTCGGCCGCCCAGCTGCCCACGAATACTACGCTGCCGGTTACACGCTGTTGCAGCATACGGGCTGTTACTGCACGGGCCACATGAAAAGCACCGTCGAGGTTCACCCGCAGCTCTTTGCTCCACTGCTCCGCCGTGATCTGATAAAGGCCCGATATCGTGACAGTAGCAGCATTGGCGACTACCATACTCACCAGTCCCAATGCTGCCTCCGCGGCCTGTAGCCAGCGGTCTACCGCCACGGCATCGGACACGTCCACCTGTGCATAGTGACAAGGGACGCCCATCGACGCCAGTTCGTCCAGTAATGCCTGTGCTGCCGCTTCGGGTTGTATATCCCCCAGCGCCACGCCGGCGCCCTGTGCGGCAAACGCCAGGGCCACAGCCCTGCCAATGTCGCCCAGCGCGCCACTGATCAGGACTGTTTTCTTTTCCAATTGTTTTTCCATAACTGCTGTTTTACCAGTCACCTACACTACCATCTTTATAAAACGTCCGCTGTAACACCTCCTGTTGGAAAGGATGTTTTTTCACTGCTTCTTCATTGATCTCTATCCCCAAACCCGGACGGTGGTTCGGTTTTACGATCCGTCCTTTTTTCTCTACGGTAAATCCTTCGCTCACCACTTCTTCGCGCCACGGCACGTCGTTGTGGACACTTTCACAGATGGCATAGGAAGGCGTAGCAAAGCCCAGCTCAATAGAAGCGGCGGTGCTCACCGGCCCCTGCGGGTTGTGCGGCGCTACCGCCACGCGATAGGCTTCCGCCAGCGCAGCTATTCTCCGCACCTCACTTAATCCGCCGCAATGGGTAATGTCTGGCTGAATCACGCTTACGGCGCGTTTCTCCAACATATCCCGGAAAGCGTGGACGCCTACCAGCCTTTCACCGCTGGCAATCGGCGTTTTCACGGCACGCTGTATACGGGCAATGTCTTCCATCGTTTCGGGCCAGCAAGGCTCTTCAAAGAAATACAAACCATACGGCTCCAGCGCCTTCGCGAATTGAAGCCCCATCAGCGGGCTGGGACGGGCGTGGCAGTCCACCATGATATCCACATCTTCTCCCACCGCCTCCCGCATGGCGCGCACGCAGGCCTCTGCATAACGGACAGGTTTCAATCCTTCCAGTGGCATCGTTTCCGGCACTGCCATCGATTTAAAGGCGGTAAAACCATCGTCCACCGCGCGGGACGCCAGCTCACCGAAACGGGCCGCATCATCCGGGCGTGTTTCATAAAAGTCTTCCATCTTACCACCGCCCAGATGACAATACAGGCGGATATAATCTCTTACGCGGCCACCCCACAGTTCATGACAGGGCACCCCATGTATTTTCCCGAGGATATCCCAGAGCGCGATGTCGATGCCGCTGATAGCGGTGCCGCGAACGATACCGTTGCCATGCCAAAAGTGCTGGCGGTACATCATCTGCCACAGGTATTCAATACGCCGCGGGTCTTCACCGATCAACAGCTGACTGATATCTTCCACGGCGCCTACTACTGCTCTGGTATGCCATTCCAGCGTGGCTTCGCCCCAACCCCACAGGCCGGGCTGGTCTGTCACGATTTTGATAAAGATCCAGTTACGCATCCGCGCGTGACAAACCTGTGTTTCTATTGCCGTTATCTTCATAGCGCTGACAATATTGATTTGGTTTTCTCTAATGTTTCTTCAATGTCTTTGGTCGTATGTGCGTAAGAGATACTGCCCTGTTTGATCGGTAACGGGAAGTTAAAGATTCCTTTTTCTATCAGTTTCAGACGGTATGTTTTATCAAACGCAAAATCGTGGTGTTTCAATATGTCATGATAGTCCACCGGCTGATGGTCCATAAAATACACACAAAAAGCGGACCCCTGACGGGCAATATGAAAAGGCCGGCCGGAAGTGCTGAAAATATCCTCTAAGCCGCTTTCCAGCAGCTGTCCTAATGCATTCACATGATCATACACTTTAAACTCCGTGGAAGCCAGCTTCCGTACCGTAGCAATGGCTGCTGCCGTTGTCAGCGGATGCGCATTGAAAGTGCCGGCTATCAGTACTTTTTTGCTTTTCTCAGGATGAATAAAATAATCCATATATTTTTTCTTTCCGGCGATCACCCCCACCGGATAGCCATTGGCCACCGCTTTACCGAAAGTGCTCAGGTCGGGCGTAACGCCGCAGAGTTGCTGATAACCACCCAACGCATGACGGAACCCTGTTTTCACTTCATCAAATATCAACAGGAATCCGTGTTCATCGGCCAGTCGGCGTAATGCCTCCAGGTAACCCGGCTGTGGCTTCACCACCCCGATGTTCTGTAAGACAGGCTCCAGCAATATGCCCGCTACGGGATAACGGTGCAGGATATACTCCACAGAAGCGATATCGTTATAGTTGATCACATGCACCAGTTCAGAATGGCCATCCGGAATACCGGCAGAGAGGGAATCGAACGGATATTCGCCCGGGCTTACGCGCTCGCCCACATCCGCGAGGCTGCTGATCACATTGCAGGCCACATCGTTGTGCCACCCATTGTATCCGCCCTGCATGACGATGATATGATTTTTACCGGTAACGGCACGGGCTATACGAATAGCGTGATACGTTGCTTCAGAACCGGTGGTCGTGATTTCGATGCTTTCTGCCGAGGGCACGCTGTCGCAGAAAAGCTGCGCGAATTCGCCCTCGAGGTTGGTGGGACCGGCGCCCATGAGCAGCGTGGCGTTGTCCAGCGCGGCGCGTACTGCCTTGTTGACGTCCGGATCGTTGTGTCCCAGAAACGAGGCGGCAAAGCCAGCCTGGTAATCGATGTATTCATTTCCTTCGAGGTCTGTGACCCGGCTGCCTTGTCCGCTGACAAAACAAATATTGGGGTCTGACTTACGGTTCAGCGATACCACCCCACCGGGTATCCATTGTTCATTGCTCTTTAAAAGCGAGGATGATTTGGGCCATGCGTTCATAATAGCGATGCTGTTAAAATTTTATGTAAAATCTCACCTATTCCCTGTTCTGGATGGACACCCCGTTGATACGGCTGTTTTTGATGACCGCACCGGCCGACTGCAGTAGCAGGTTGCCCTGGATATGCCGATGCCGGATGTCTACCTGGTTTATCATGAGAGAATCGATAACAGTATTTTCGTCAAATAAAAACTGAGGATTGGCATAACGGTTTTCTTCCCGGCTCACGCCACTGATATCCAGCCGGTCTATCACCGATTGTTTAACGCTGATGATGCCATATACCGTGGGTAATTGCGGCTGCGTAGCGCGGCCATATACATTGGCGCCTGATACGTCTCTGATCGTGACACGAGAAAAATAACCGGTTTTGCCGAAAAGGCTGTAAAACAGGACCGATGCCATGGCGGTGTTGCCATGTACTTTATCGATCGTGATGTCACTCACTTTTCTGTTTTCAAATGTGTAAAAAGCGACTGCCTTCAGGGCAGGAATGGAATCGTACATATTTTCAGGGGTGATATTGCGGACCGTCACGTGGTGATAATCCACGGCCGGGAAGGGCGACATCTTTCCCTGGAAGGAAGCGCCGCCCGCAGCGAAGGCTACCAGATCGTCGTTGGTGAAGCCGGAGATATTTTCAATGAGCACGTGATTGCCGCCACCGGTGACGCCGTCGCCGTTCTGCATAAGCGCGCTGGTATGCTGCGCGTCTTTAAACGGGTTTTGCTGAAACCGGATATCGTGTATATGCACGGTATCACATTCCATGTAGGCAATGCCCCAGCTACGGGTGCTGTCGATCTGCAAATTCCCCACTTCCAGCTGCCGCACTTTATAGAAGAGCATACCGAAACAGAAGTCGGAACTGTCTACCGTACTGCGAATGGTGCGTGTCTGTGTCCAGCCGTTACCGTTCCATTTGCCGCCTGTTACTTTAATATGTGCGTTACCGTTAATCAGGTCTTCGTTTTGCAACAGGTATTGATGGCAGGAGGGTTTCAATTCGATATAAGCATCCGGGCTGGCTTCCAGCGTAAAATAAGAAGGTAACTTAATAGGCCGTGCGATCAGATAGTGCCCTTTCGGAACGAATATTTTGCGTGTACCGTTCTTTTGGGCCTGTACAATTGCTCTCTGAAAAGCTCTGCTGTCGTCTGTTTTACCATCCGCCAGGGCACCATGAGCGCGCACATTGGTCACCTGCTGCGCACGGGACATTATACCACAGCTTATCACCATGCTGATCAGTATTATCCGTCTAACGATTCCTTTTCGGTATAACATCCCGTACAATTAAGCGTATGATTGGTTATTGATGAAATTAATATCCGTCGTTCTGTTTCAGCACACCAGGGGCATACTGATCGATCTGGCGCTGTGGCACCGGAAATACCGCCATGGTGGCTTTGGGCGACAACGTTACTTTAGTGGTGGTGCTGGTAGCGGGGTTATAATCCCTTTCTTCGCTGGTCATCACCGTCATAAAGCGGCCGGTACGCACCAGATCGGGCCAGCGTTCGTTTTCGTAGGCCAGTTCCAGTTGTCTTTCGAGCAACAGGATATCGAGGAAGCTGTCGGGGCTGGCGATATCCGCAGCGGTATAATCGTGGGAGGCATCACCGAAAGCCCTTTCCCTTATTGCATTGAGCTGTATCAGGGCGCTGGCTTTATCACCGCTGTTGTACAGCGTTTCAGCATACAGCAGGACCACATCCGCCAGTCGCAGCACAGGCAGGTCCTGACCGGAGGTGGCCCCGGTGAATTTTGTGGCGTATTTTTTCACGTAGGGGCCCCATGCCGGCGGATCATTCGGGGAAGTGGCTTTCACTACATAGTCCGAAATAGTGGATGCTTTGCGGCTATCGCCGGCGACATATTTTTTGTTCAGGCTCCAGGAAGGGAAAGCATACTGGTTGCCGGACCCCACCACACCAGCGATACCACCGATCGGGGCAAAGTCGATACCCAACGAGTGGCCATTGGAGCCATCGGTATATTTGATGGCGAGGATGATCTCTTTATTATCTTCTGAGGCCAGGCTCCACAACGTGGCGAAGCTGGGCTCCAGCTGGTAGCCAAAATCGCGGAGGGCTTTCTCCAGATAAATTTTCGCGTTGGCCCAGTCTTTCCGGTATACATACACTTTACCCAGAAGACCGGTGGCAGCGCCTTTGCTGGCACGTCCTCTGATACCTGGCGCAGGTAATAAATCAATCGCCGCTTTCAGGTCAGCGATGATCAGTTCATAAATCTTATCGGCCGATTCGCGCGGCATGTTCTTCGCTTCATTGATCGTCGGTGTTTTAGTCACCATCGGCACGCCACCGAACAGTCTCACCAGATCAAAATAAAAGAGCGCGCGCATGAATTGAGCTTCACCGGTGAACTGTTCTTTTTTACCGGCGGCATAGTCAGTAGGGCGATCAATATTTTCCAGTACGGCATTCGCGCGGCCGATACCGTAAAAACTTTTCTCCCAGAAGTCAGCCACCGCGGTATTTTCAGCGTTGACGGTCAGGTAGTCCAGATCGTTTACGCCGGGCATGGCGGTGCCCATGTACAGGTTATCGCCGGGCATCTCCATCAGCAGATAGTCTTTCGGTTTGCGGTCCTGCATTCCGCTGTAGATACCGATGACCGCCTGGTCCATATCATTGGACGTTTTATAGAAGTTGTTGGTGGTCAGGGAAGAATCCGGCGTCATATTCAGCAGGCTGTTGGTACAGCTGCTACCGGCCAGGGCCAGCAGTAAGACCGGTATATATAGTTTGTTCTTTTTCATGGAATACGCTTTTGCTGGTTAGAAGTTAAAATTGAATCCCAGCGCATAAATGCGGCTGATCGGTTCTGCTCCGTAGTTGGCGCCCGGCATGCTGGCAACCCCGTTCACCTCTCCTTTCGTATAACCTTCCGGGTTATATCCATGGAATTCCTTTTTGGTAAAGATGAACAGGTTGCTGGCAGAGAGGTATACCCTGAAGTTGGTGACCCGCAGTTTGCGGACCAGCGTTTCAGGCAGGGTATACCCCAGGTTGACGTTACGAATGGCAAGGAAGGAGGCGTCTTCTATATAAGCGTCAGACATCGTCTGGAATCCCAATGTGTTGAGTGCGCTGGCCGGCACTTTACCGTTACCCGGGTCAGAGGGCGACCACCACTGGTTTTCCACCAGGGAGCGGCGCATAGCGCCCAGCAACGAACCCTGATAGAACTGGTTTTCGTAGTTGTACATTTTCGCTCCGAGGGAAGCCTGCATGGCGATGCTCAGGTCAAAATTATTGTAGGAGAAATTGTTCACCATTCCGAGGATGGCCTTGGGCTGGAAGTTGCCCAGTATCTGTTTGTCGTTGGCATCGATCTTTTTATTACCATCGGTATCTTCAAATTTGGGATTACCCGGACGGGAGCCGGCAATACCCGGATTGGCCGCCACGTCAGCAGCATCCTTGTAAATACCGTTGATCTTATAACCATAGTAAGAGAACATCGGCTCACCTACACGGAGTATCCAGTTCATATTGGAGGAAGGGTCTGCAATGATCACATTGTTGACACCGCCCAGATCTTCCACCGTATTCCTGTTGCGGGAATAGTTGAAAGATGTTTGCCAGTTGAACTTACCGGTGATGTTACGGGTATTTATTTCCAACTCTATCCCGCGGTTGCGTATCTCCCCGATGTTGGTCATGGTAGTAGCGAAGCCGGTAGTGGCCGGCACCGGCATGCTGTACAGCAGGTCGGTGGTCCGTTTGTCGTAGTAGTCGAACACGATGCTGATGCGGTTGTCGAGCACGGACAACTCAGCGCCGAGGTCGATGCCCTTGGTTTTTTCCCAGCCGAGCTGGCTGTTGCCATAGCTCACAGCAGCCTGGCCTTTGGTCACCACGTTACCGGGAGAATAGAAGGTATTGCCCATGAGGCCGAGGTATTGGAAATCGCCGATGTTGAAGTTGCCTGTCACGCCCCAGCTGGCCCGTACTTTCAGATCACTGACAGGGTTGAAATCTTTCAGGAAACTTTCCTGTTTCACACGCCAGGCGGCGGACACGGAAGGGAAATAACCCCAACGGTTATCCGGACCAAAGCGGGAGCTGGCATCTGTACGAATGGAGGCAGACAGCAGGTACTTATCTTTATATCCATAGTTTACACGGGTGAAGTAGGAAATCAGGCCCCATTTGCTTTTGAGCGTATTGCTGTTGGGTGCCAGGGTGGCGTTGCCCATCGTGTGTACGATATCGTTATTATAGCTGCCGGCTACCGCGTAGAGGTTCACCGACTTGCTGTCGTTACGTTGATAGGAAGCACCCGCGATGGCCGACAGATCGTGGCCTCCTTTGAACGTGGTGTTATAGCTCAACACGTTTTCGTTGAGTATGTTGATGTTGGTGCTGGTGATATCGGTACCGGAATTTTTCGCGGCGCTGGTGGCCCAGGAAGCCTGGAACTCGTCGCGGTTACTGAAGTCCATGGTAGTGCCTACAGAAGAGCGGAAACTCAGGCCTTTGGCGAGGTTCAGTTTCAGATAGGCTTCTCCGATATTGCTGATGCTGCTGCCATAGTATTCAGAGCCCTGCAATGTAGCCATGGGGTTTACCTGTCCGGTCACCACAGCGCCCCAGTATTCGCGTGCCGTGGGGTAGGTACCGTTAGGGCGCTGCACGTCTACGAAAGAAGGATATTTGGAATAGTTAGGTATCTCAGAAGGGTTATAGCGGCGTTTGGAATAGGTAGGATTGAGCATAAAGCCTACACTGACCACCTTACTGGCCTGCACGTCCACATTGGCTCTGAGGCCATAGGTTTTAAACCAGGTGTTCACCATGGCGCCTTGTTCGTCTTTATAGGTAGCCGCCACGTAGTAGGTGGCCTTGTCCGTACCGCCGCTGGCGGAGATGTTGTAGCTTTGGATGGGCGCCGTGCGCATAACAGCGTCCTGCCATACGGTGTGACCTGTTTTCAGTACGTCGCTTACCTGATAGGCAGCCGGTCTTCTGGCATCGCCCCATACCGGCAGGGAGACGTCTCCGCCCACCCATGCGTATTCGCGGTTTTGGTATTTAACGGCGTACTGATAGTATTCGTCGCCGGTGATCCAGTCGTTGTGGACGATTGCTTTACCCAGGCCTGCATAGCCATTGAAGTTAAATTTCGGTTTACCGGCCACGCCTTTTTTCATGGTGACGAGGATAACGCCGCCGGCTGCACGGGAACCATAGATCGCTGCGGAGGAGGCGTCTTTCAGTACTTCCACCGACTGTACGTCGTTCATATTGATCATACCGAGGTTACCGCCGGGGATACCGTCTATGACGATCAGCGGGTCGTTGCCGGCGCTGATGGAACCGATGCCGCGGATGCGGATGGTGGGCGCAGATCCTGCCTGACCGCGTGACTGGGAGATGTTCACTCCTGCCATACGGCCTACCAGTGCAGCTTCCGGCCGACCGGCAGGCACCTGGTCGAGTATTTTATTTTCCACTTTGGCCACGGAGGCAGTCACGGAGCTTTTCTTTACCGCGCCATAACCGATGACCACCGTTTCATTCAGTGTGGTTTTGCTTGGTGCCAGGGAGATGAAAATATTATTGCGGTTACCGATGGCCGTTTCTTTTTTATCATAACCAATGTAGGAGAAGGTGAGCACATCGCCACTGGCAGCGCGGATGGTAAAGTGGCCTTCCGCATTGGTAGAAGCGCCGGTTTGCGTGCCTTTGATAAATACCGTAACACCCGGAAGAGCAGCCTGGGTAGCGCTGTCGAGCACCGTCCCTTTGATTTCCCTGACCTCCTGTGCTATCAGCTTTTGTGGCTTGCAAAGACCTGCGACGAGTGCCAGCAGGGTTGCAAATAGGTAAAGGTGTGTTCCTTTCATAATTCTGGTTAGATAAAATGGTTAGATAATCCCGTGCGCATGATAGTCATGCACCGGTGGCTGTTGACATGTCATCCGTCCGATATAGATTTTCAGCGCAGGATGAGTTTTTCGCGTTTTAGTTTATTAACCGTTCACTGTCCTAAAATGAAAGAACACATGTCGGCATTACAGGTTGATAATTATGACGGGCACGGTTACACGATGCGTTGGCACAGCCCGCGAGTTTCACATAACGTTAGCTTTAGTACCAGCCGGGAACGGTCAGTTGTTCGCTACTCTGTTTACAAATATATTCAAATTTTGTAAACAAAAAAATATTTGAGAAAAAATGTGAGGAGGGGGAAATCAGGGAGACATCCTATAAAAGAAAAGGGGTTATTCTACTTCCAGGGTGGTTACTTCTCCACGCAGCAAATGCTTTACCAGCGCTTCTTCCGCCTTTTTAACGTCTTTATTTTTCAGGGCCTGCAGAATAGCACGATGTTCTTCATCGGTCTGTTCATAATCGTCCATCTGCACCAGCATCTTGCCCAGCTTCATATGGAACAGGGGGATATTGCTGGACTGGTATATTTCCATCAGTTTGGTATTGCCGGCGAGGGAGATCAGGGTTTCGTGGAATTTCATGTCTGCTTCACAGGCGCCGCCCATGTAGCCGCTTTTCACCATATTGGTAAAATCGTCACAGATCTTTTCCAGTGCTGTAATGTCTGCTTTGCCGATCTTGTGGATGGCCATCCGGATGGCGCCCAGTTCCAATAATTCACGCAGCTCCCGGATCTGACGGATATCTTCAGCTGTCATGGACTTTACGAAGTAACCGCCTTTCTCTCCAAACACCACCAGATTCTCGCCCAGCAGCCTTGTCAGCGCTTCCCGCACAGCCATACGGCTCACTTCTGTTTTCTTGGCCCATACGTCTTCTTTCAGGCGCATGCCCGGTACCAGTTGATTGGAAAGAATCTTACGACGCAGCTCTACATACACTTTATTGGCTAATGAATCTGTTTTCATAGTAAATAATGTAAACGAAATATTTATTCAAAAGTAAACAATTTTGGGATAGCTATATGGTTTTAGCGGTCACCATACCTAAAATTTACAAAAACTATTGCTTTTCAGCCAGTAACTGTTGAATATATTGTTCCATGCGGCGACTGCCATAGTCGGCCACGCCGGTTTCCCGGAACACGATCCGGCCCGCCTTGTCGATGATGAGGGTAGTAGGCAGCGTACCACTGTATACATTTTGGGGCACATTTCCGGCCAGAAAGGCCACGGGCAACTGATATCCATTGTCACGCATAAACGCAGCAGCCTTCTCCGGCTCACTGTCGGCGTCCACGATCAAGAACACGATACCGGCATTATCTTTCCATTGGCGATACAGGCGGTCCACAGAAGGCATCTCCGCCCTGCACGGCGGACACCAGGTAGCCCAGAAATTGATGAACACCACCTTCCCCTTCAGGGAAGACAGCGCCACCGGCGCCCCTGCCGCGTCGCGGAAAAGTATCTCCGGCGCAGGCCAGGCATCCGCGTCTGTTTTCGGCACTGCCGGCTGAAACAATCCCGTTTTCATCAGTTGCTGCAGAAACCATACTCTCCCTCCGGGGATGAATAAAATCGCCAGCAATGCCCCTAACAGCAGGGTATAAATAATATTGGATACAGAAAAGGAAAATCGCCCCATAAGGGGCAAGATAATAAAATATGAGCGTTGGGGTCGGTCAGGCATATAAAATAATGATCCGGAAAACCACCCCTCCCGGTCTTTGGTCCAGAGAGGGTGATTGAAAGTGATTCCCTGCTATATGTCCTGAAGGGTGGCACCATTCGCCCGTTGAACGTTGCCACCCAGCTTTTCTATCTTATCTAAAATTGTGTGCTTCCTATCTCAACATGTAAGTCCTTCGGCCGGGAAACTGGTCATAGCAGGGCACTTTCATCCTAGCACCGGGTTTCACTCTGAGGCTCCGGCACAAATTCAGGGTCCAGGTATTTGGGCAACGCATTGTTGATAAAGTAATTCCAGCCACCGGTGAAGCTCTCCCTGGTAAAGGATTTCAGGTGCTGCGGGAATGTTTCCAGCCCCTCGTGCGTCAATACCAGCCGGGTCTTATCTCCTTCCGGCTGCAATTCAAACGTCAGCAAAGACTCGCCTTCATAGTGTTCATATTTCCAGGTGTAAGACAGCTTCCGGTCCGGTACCACAGCCGTCACCACGCAATGATGGATGTATTCAACACCCTGGTCTGCGCCCACAAAACTAAACGCAAACCCTACTTCCGGTTTAAAGTCAGATACATCAAAGTACCAGGCTTTCATTTTTTCTTTCACTGTCAATGCTTCCCAAACTTTGTGGGCAGGTGCATTCAGTAACCGTTCAACGACCAGCGGTTGATTTTTCATAACACATGATTTATAGGTGATGATTTACTTTTTCTTCTTTTTCTTTTTGCTGTCTTCTTCCAGAAAAGCTTCCAGTGCATCCAGTTTCCTGTTCCAGAACCGGCGGTAATGTTCCACCCATTCCGATACCTCTTTCAACTGATGCAGATTGGCCTTGCAATGGCGCTCCCTCCCCTGCTGCTGGATAATGATGAGCCCACATTCTGTCAGTATCTTGACATGTTTGGATATTGCGGGGCGGCTGATATCAAAATGGTCCGCCACCATATTCAGGCTCAATGACCTGTCGGCCAACAGATGAATGATCTCCCTTCTTGTGGGGTCTGCTATCGCCTGAAAAACATCTCTGCGCATAAAATTATATTTGTAACCGTTCAGTTACAAATATAAGTAACCGATTGGTTACAAAAAAATAAAAAATCGACGGGGTGATTTAAAAAGTGAAGACCTGCAACTGGCCCTGCTTCCAGGACACCAGATAAAAAGCGTCATTATAATAAGTCAGTTTCAGCCCCGGATTATCTTCTTCTTTCTCCCGCTGAGCCGTGGTGGGTTTGAAATTATATTTTCGGATATCGATCTTCTTAAAAGGTACATTCAAATTTTGTTTATTCACGAAATACAGAACATCCCTCTTCTCCATATCATAATAAACATAAAACTCTTTGTTGGCATACAGAAAGTAAGCATCCTCTTTCTTATTAAACCCATTCAGGTCAATATCCCTGCGCACGAGGGCACCCGTAGTATCTGTCGTAAACTCCGCCATAAAAGTCAGTTCATCCCTGCAGATGCCATCCTTGTAGGATAGGTAAGCGCCCATTGTCGTGGCCAGGTCATCATTTGTCTTCAGCACATGTACCTGAAGAGAAATTCTGTCAATACTCACCACCTCCCGCAAACAATGGGCAATCACGGCATGATCGTTTACATTCACAAATATCACCGGATGAGGCGTTTTATGATACAGGAGTAATCTTCCATCTCTGGCAATCAACCGCACGCCATCGCTACAGGCATAATAAAACCCCTCTTCCGTAGGTACTACCTGTGCGTTCATCAACCGTCTGGCCCACAAAGGTGCTAAAGCAGCGTTAACCTTGCTATTGGTGCCAACCGTCCCCTTCTTCAGGTCTATCATCAACATTTTTTCAGGTCCACAGACATACAACGTATCTCTGAAAATAACGGGTGTCCAAAGCCAGATACCTTTCAGGGAAGGGTAATTATTGACGGACACATTCACCATGCGTTTCAGCGAATCTGCAGGAGAATACCTGGTTGCCATTGTTTGCAAAACAGACAATAAAATAAAGCACAGGGATACCATTATTTTTTTCATACAGGGAGTTAATACATTTAAAGTATTAAATTCGGTTGAAATGTAGCGCAGTTATTTTCATACTTCCAGCCCCCATAATTTTATGTCAGACTTACATCTTACCGCCTCCCCTACCGCCTCCGCCGCGCTTTCTTCCGCTATAAAGAAGCAGCTGCTGACTGGCGACGCCTACGCCATCAATGATATTCCCGGTACCGGCCCGCTGCACGATGGCTTGATAAGAAAGGAATTTCAGCGAAGCCTTCACTACGAAAAAAAAGGCACTAACTGGTCGGATGATGGACCAGATGCCTTTGCACCCTGGATACAGTTAAAGGCCAGGCTAGTTGATAAGCCGGTAGACAGGCTCGTTATTTGGGCCGCCAGCGGTAACGGAGACGACTATGTTTTTCTCAGAATGGCCTGTCATTGGCTGGAAAATATACCGGTTAACGTTATACTGGCAGAAGTGCCACCCATCCATGGCCATCACAGCATCATAATGTATTCCACGGAGCAGCTGGCGCCGCTGATTGAACAGGCCATACCGCTGACTACCACAGCACGCGCCGCCCTGGCCCGCGAGTATCAGGCTATCGTATCACACCCCGGGCAACTCCGGGAATGCGATGAAAACGGCGTGCTGCAGTTTTTGGACCTTTCCGCACATGATCATGAAGTCCTGGCGCGTTGCACCAACCGCTGGAAGTCCGCCGTCAGCGTCATTGGACAGGTGATGGGATTTAGTAATCCCAGAAATAGCCTTGGCGATGCATTCATTAGCTCCAGACTGGAACACCTGATCATCACCGGACAGGTAGCAGCAGATGCGCCCCGCACGTCTATAAGAGACTTTCGGGTAAAGCTCGCCCAAAAAACAAGCGTGACATTCAGCCATTGATTTTGGTGAAAATACTACCAGCCTCCCTTCGCCGACTTGCGTATTTTCAGCCAAATTACGGATGATGCGATTTTTCTTTACAAGATGGTCATGTCTGTTATGCTTGTTGCTGCTTCATTTGACAGCACTTGCACAACAGGGTAAACGGTATAATATACTGGTACTTTTCACCGACGACCAGCGGTTCAACACCATTCACGCGCTGGGTAACCCGGAAGTATACACGCCTAACATGGACCAGCTGGTCAAAAGCGGCACTACTTTCCGGCAGGCCCATATCATGGGCTCCCTCGGCGGCGCCGTGTGTGCGCCCAGTCGCGCCATGCTGCTGACCGGCCGCTCTGTTTTCCAGGTACATAAAGACGGCGGCCTGATTCCTGCCACAGAAAAGACCTTCCCGGAAGTATTCCGCGAACATGGTTACCACACCTTCGCTACGGGCAAATGGCACAGTGATTTCGCCTCTTTTAACCGCTCCTTCGCCAGTGGCGACAACATCTTCATGGGCGGTATGCACCAGGAGAAAACAGGCGGTCACTGGACACCGCGCCTCCATCACTACGACAGCACCGGGAAATACAACAACGCTTTTGCCGGTAACCAGTTCTCTTCCATATACTATGCGGACGCCGCCATTCGTTTCCTCCGGGAACCGCAACAGCAGCCCTTCCTGATGTATGTGGCCTTTACCGCGCCGCACGATCCGCGTACACCACCGGCTGAATACCTCTCCCGCTACGATACGTCCCGCATCGCATTACCGGGCAACTTCCTGCCCCGCCATCCTTTCGATAACGGAGAACTGACGGTGCGCGATGAGCAACTACTGCCTACGCCTCGTGATCCCGGCGCCGTAAAACAGGAAATAGCCAAATACTACGCCATGATCAGTGAGGTGGACCATGAAATAGGCCGCGTATTGCAGGCACTGCGCGAAAGCGGTCAATATGAAAACACCATTATCGTATTTGCGGGAGATAATGGCCTGGCCGTAGGGCAACATGGACTACTCGGCAAACAAAATCTCTATGATCATTCCATGCGGGTACCGCTGGTCTTTTGCGGCCCTGGCATTCCGGCCAATCGCCAAACCGATGCCTATTGTTACCTGAGTGATGTATTCTCTACCTTATGCGATATGACCGGCATGCCGCAACCTGCCACGGTAAGCGGACAATCCGTACATAAAGCTTTCACTCAATCCGGTTTCCAGGGCCGTCCGCTGCTGTTTCTGACATACTCCAATCTGCAACGGGCGATTGTAAAAGATAGCCTGAAACTGATTGAATACAATGTGGATGGCCAACATCCGGTACAACTGTTTGATCTCTCCAAAGACCCCCTGGAAAAACATAATCTCGCGCAGGAAAAATCCTATCAGAAAAAAGTTACTGCCCTGCGCACATTGCTCTATGCTGAAATGCGCTCCCATGGTGACTTCTGTGATCCAACAAAAGAAAGCTGGGGATTTCCAGGCAGACTAAAATGGGAAGACGCCCTGCGTATTAATCCATAATTGAAAATGCCCCCACTGGCAGCAAGCCAATGGGGGCATTTTCATCGCGCTTATCTCCACGCGTCAGGAGCATCAGAAATCATGCTGTATATCATAGTTCCCTGAAGGAATTTCATACACCGCATACCCTTCTTCCATTCTTAAGAACTTCACGTCTTTATTATCGGCCATTGGCTTTCCTCCTTCCTTCACCTCTTTAGCGTCTTTTGCCGGCACGTACACGGTAGCCGTGGTATTAACAGGAACGCTTATACGCCATTTAAAAGACGGTCCGTTCTGTTCCCAGTGGCTGCGAATCAGGCCATAGCCGGAATGATAGGAAGCATCTACCTTCTTCAAATCTCCCACTACCAATGGTTTCATGATGATCTTCTTAAATCCGGGAGCCGCAGGATCCGGTTGTATAGCACCCAGGTTCTGATAATACCACACTACCAGATCACCCAGCAGCATCACGTGATTGCCGGAGTTCATGGCCGGATCGGCGGTATTGCCATTCCATAGTTCCCAGATAGTGGTAGCGCCCTCTTTGGCCATATATCCCCAGCTGGGATAGGTAGTATTGGTGGCCAGTTTGTAAGCGATGTCTCCCCGGCCATAGTCCGTGAGCGTGCGCATGAGCCATTCCGCTCCCACCAAACCGGTGCTGATATGCCCTTTATAATCATGGAGCGTTTTATCAGCGATATGCTGGAAAACCTGTTTTTGCCGGTCTTCCGGCGCCAGCTGATAAGCCAGCGAGAAGATATTGGCAGTGGGTGTATTGTTGGCATAATAACCGCCTTCCTGATTCAAAAACTTCTTATTAAAGGCCGCCTTCACTTCTTCACCCAGGCTCTTGAAAGTGGCTATATCAGCGGTATTGCCGGTAATGGTGGCAAAGCGCTCCAGGAGCGTCAGCAGGTGATAATAGAAAGCTGTACCGAGGAAATCGCCGGCTGTTTTACGGGCCGGGTCTTTGGAATGTATCAGCTCCGGTGATTCCGGCGGCATACACCAATCACCATAGGTGTCTTTGGTAAGAATACCATCCTTCATGTATTTGTCTTTCATGTAGGCCATCCACTTTTTCATAGACGCATAGTGGCGGCGGATGGGCTGGTCATCGCCGTACTGTTCATACATCAGGTTGGCGATGATCAGGTAAGCAGCCGGCCAGGTCATGTTATCGGAGTACATGCGCCAGTAGGACGGGGCTACGTTAGGCACACTGCCTTCAGGTGTCTGCGCATCTTCAATATCCTGCAACCATTTGGCATACAACAGATGATTGCCAAAGATGAAGGCCTCTCCTCTGGCGCCAACAGCACGGTCACCCAGCCACCCCATGCGCTCGTCCCGCTGCGGACAATCGGTAGGCATCCCGCGGTAGTTGCCCCGGATACCCCAGTAAGCATTTTTGTAAATCTGATTGATCACTTCATTGGACGTTTCGAAATGGCCGGTAGTGGCCATGTCATCATACACCACCCTGCCCTCAATAGCAGACAGGTCGGGCTTCCCGGGATAACCGGTCACCTCTACATAACGGAAACCATGATACGTAAAACGAGGTTCCCATTCTTCGGTCCCTTTGCCGTTCAGTGTATACTTGTCCGTTACCCTGGCGGAGCGCAGGTTGGCCATATAGAGGGAACCATCCTCTTTTAGTCTTTCAGCAAAGCGCAACTTTACCCCGGCACCTTTGGGGCCTTTCACTTTCAGCCGTACCCACCCTACAAAGTTCTGGCCCATATCATAGATAAACACGCCTGGTTTTATCTCTTTTACCTGCCGCGCCTTCACCGTGTCCATCACGCGAATATTGTTGTTCATCTGCGCTACCAGCAGCTCACCAGGTTTGGACACCAGCTGCACCGGTAGCCAGGACGCGGCATTAAAGCCAGGTTTGCTCCATCCGGGCATTTCTTTGGTGGCATCATATTCTTCGCCGTCATATTCGTTGTTGGCGCCCAGCGGACCGGCAGCGGTGACCTTCCAGCTGTTATCAGTGATGATCTTCTCGCCGGAACCATCTTCGTACAACACCTCCACCTGACAGATCATTTTAGGATAACCGAAATTGGTAATCGGCGGTAACCCTGAACCATTGCCTCTCATGGAGAAGTAACGGCCATTGCCGAGGATAGCGCCGATGGTGTTATTTCCCTGTTGCAGTTGTGTCGTGATATCGTAGGTGTTGTAAAACGTCCGTTTGTTGTATTCCGTAGGACCCGGGGCCAGCACGTCTTTACCCGTTTTACTGCCGTTGACGTACAGTTCATACAACCCTACCCCGCTGATATAGGCGGTTGCTTTTTTTACTTTTTTAGGGAGACGGAAATCTTTTCTCAGGTACCTTGCCGACAAACGGGTAAAGGTATCGGTAGGCCGATCGCCCGCAAAGGCGCTGTCCATGCCGATCCACACCGCCTGCCAGTCGGACGCCCGCAACAGTCCCATCGACCACGATGCCGGTTCGCTCCAGGCCGATTCTTTTCCGTCGCTGGTCCACACTTTTACTTTCCAGAAGCAGGCATCACCGGTGCCCAGCGGCTTCCCGGCATAAGTCACGCCAAGGGACTGGTCCGAGCTGATTTTACCGGAGTTCCACCGGTCAGCTTTACCAGCTTTCAGATCGGCCAACGAAGAGGCCACCATAATCTGATAGGCTTGCTGCATCAGGTTGCGTTTGCCGCTGGTGATCTCCCAGCTCAAACGGGGCGTGGTGGCATCGATGCCCAGTGGGTTTTCACGGTATTCACAACGTAAACGGGCCAACGTTGTCTGGCCCGTTTGTGCGGCACAGGACACCGTAATAAACAATAACAAAAGAACAATCTGTCTGATCATGATAAAAGATTTTGAATACTATTGCGGGTTTTGAGTCAGGTTATCCAGGTTGATATCCGTTTGAGGGATGGGCAACAGCAACCGGTTCGTGGTCACCTGATAGGCGTTGCCCGGTATATAATTTTTCTGTTGTTTCTCCCGGAGGCCGTGCGCATTCAAGGTTTCCACCGCTTTGCCGGTGCGTACCAGATCGTACCAGCGGTGATTTTCAAAGGCCAGCTCCACCTGTCTTTCATGATATACGGCTTTCCGGAAATCTTCCTGGCTGGCGATATTCAGCGCAGGGTCCGGGTTTCCGGCAGTTTTCTTCGGTAAACCGGCTCGGAGCCTCACCTGATTCAACAGGTCAAAGGCTTCTCCGTTAGCCACAAAAGCCTGCTCGTTCAAACACTCTGCGATCATCAACAGCACATCAGCATAGCGGAGTACGGGAAAGTTATCATTGGTACGGCCCACTTCCGTATAGCCGTGATTGTATTTCTTCACGTATGGAATGGCCACAAAGGAGCCATTGGCCGCTTTATAGCCTTCCGCCATCGACACCTCCTTTCGTTTATCGCCCGGTTCATAAGCGCTGATCATATCCGTAGTGGGAATATTCCAGCCGGAGCCGCTACCGTTGATGCTGGTCTTGCTATCGCCGGTGACGGCGCTGCCCGAAGTATACGGCGCAAAGATGTACATGAACGTGCTAAACAGTCCCGTCTGCGAACCCAGGTATTGTATTTCAAATATCGATTCTGGTCCGTTCTTTTTTCCTGGTTCAAAATTATCCGCGTAGTTTGGAACTAAGCTGTATCCCAGTGCACTTACCTTTTTGAGGGCCGTGAGGGCCTCACTGTATTGATGACGGGTCAGGTATACTTTGCCGAGCAGCGTATAGGCGGCGCCGGAAGTAGCCCTTCCCACAGCAGCGCCGGTATAGGCCACCGGCAGCCTGGCCGCTGCATCCGTCAGGTCTGCGATGATGCGTGCATAGACCTCCTCCACCGATGCCCGTCCTTTCGAGAGCGCGCCGCCGGGGGCTACCACCGAATGTTCCCGCAGCGGCACACCACCAAACTGGCGCACGAGGTTAAAATAGTGAAAAGCCCGGAGAAATTCTGCCTCCCCCGTATATTGGTCCTGCTTACCGGATGAAAATGATTTGATGTTGGGAATATTATCCAGGACATCATTGGCCCTTGAGATACCGACATAACTGTTTTTCCAGAAATTGGTGATACATTCAGCAGTGGCGCCCACCAGGAACTCATCCACAAACTCCCACTGCTCATGGCCCCTGTCGGCCGTATTATACTGGAAAGCGGTATTGTCTGAGCGCATCTCCCCGAAAATCCAATAGCTCTCTGAAGCTAATGGTTGCAGCATATTATAAGTGCCGTTGACAGCCTGTTCTATCTCCCCTTCTGATTTATAAAAAGCAGCGCCATTGATGGAGGTCTCCGGATTGAGGTCCAGAAAACGCTTGCCACAGCTGCATAAACATATCGCAAAACATAAAAAATAGTGAGCCCTTTTCATAAGACACATTTTTACTTTTTAAAAAGACAGGTTAATACCCAGGGTGTAAGTCCTTGCCAGCGGATAGTTGGTGAAATCCTCTCCCGGCGTCAACGCTGTACTGGTGGCGTTACCGGACACTGTTTTCCGGCTTACTTCCGGATTGGCGCCGGAATAGCGGGTAAACGTATGCAGGTTCTGTACACCGGCGTATATACGTGCCTGTGAAATGAATCGGGTCCGTTGCAACCATGCTTTGTTCAGGTTATATCCCAAGGTGATATTCTGTATGCGCATAAAGGAACCGTCTTCCACCCAGGAGGAATTCACATCCCGATAAATCACACGGGCGCCATTAGTGGTGGGTGTTTTACCATCTCCCGGTTGTTGAGGAGACCGCCAGCGGTTCAATACACTACGGTCGGTATTAAAAATCCCATCGATATTTTGCAGGTACTGGTTGGCCGTTTTCAGCACCTGTCCGCCCTGTGCGCCGGTCAGCACAATACCGAGGTCAATGCCTTTAAAAGAGAAATGATTGGTCAGGCCCCAGACAAATTTGGGATTGGGATCGCCGATGATAGCAAAATCATTGACCGGCTCTATTACGCCGTTGCCGTCCACGTCTTTGTATTTGATAGAACCCACCACGGAGGTGACGTGTTTGGGCGATTTGTTCAGGTCTTCCTGATCTTTATACACCCCCTCCACCACATAGCCATAAAACAGGCCCACGGGCTTGCCTACTTCTGTGATGTGGGTAAAAGACCCTTCACCGCTCCTGCCGCTGTAGATAGGATCGTTGCGGTCATTGAGCGCCAGTACCTTGTTGCGGTTGAACGCAATGTTCGCGTTGGTGGTCCACGTGAAAGCGCCGGTGATATTCTCGCTGCCCACCCCCACTTCCAGTCCATGGTTCTCCACCTTGCCGGCGTTGATGATCACGTTTGTATAGCCGGAAGACAAGGGTATCTCTGAATTATACAACATCCCTTTGGTAAGGCGTTTGTAATAATCCACGGTGACGGTTATACGATTACGGAAGAGCCCTACGTCCACGCCTGCGTCCAGCTGGGAAGACTCCTCCCAGGTGAGGTCCGGATTGCTCAGGGAAGAAGTAGCGCGGCCGCTGGCGATCTGATTGCCCAGCACATAGTTGTTGGTGACCACGTTAGACATATACGTATAGTTACCGATGTTATAGTTGCCCGAGAGGCCATAGCTCACCCTGGCTTTCAGGTCGCTGAGCCAGGACACCTGTTTCAGGAACGGCTCTTCCGAGGCCCTCCAGGCGATGGCGGCGGAAGGAAAGGTACCGTAGCGGGTGTTATAGCCGAAGCGGGAGGAGCCATCAGAACGGACCGTAGCCGTGAACAGGTATTTGTCTTTATAAGCATAATTGATTCGTCCCAGGTAAGAGAGGATGGCCCATTCCTGCACATCCTGTGAGTAGGACGGAATAGTGGCCGCTGCGCCGATGGGCTTTATCAGATCATCCGGGTAGTTACCGGCATTGATCACCAGCGCATCTTCCCGGGATTTCTGGGCCGTGTAGCCCAGCACCACGTTGAGCGAATGGTCTTTGTGAAAAGTACGATCATAGGTGAGCAACATTTCACCGAGCCAGTTCAGGCCGTTGGCTTTAGACTGCGAAGAATTCGGAATGCCGGGCGGCGGGTTGTTCACGCCACCGAGAAAAGACGGATTGAAGACAAACGTAGACCCGTTGCCGTAGCTGACGTTAAAACTGCCTTTCGCTTTCAGGCCGGGAATGATTTCGTATTCCGCGTAGGCTGTGGCCAGCCCGGTAAGCGACTTTATCTTCGTAGCGCCATATTCGAGGGAGTTGAGCGGATTAGCCGCGCTGAACATCCCGGGAGAACTGATGTAAGGGGTGCGGGCGCCGTTTTTATCCGTTACCGGAATCAGGGGACTAAGCCACAGGCTGCGGGTGAGCACATCGGTAAAACCGTTTTCAAAGTCATTGACCGCCTGCGTATGGTAAGTTGGCGCGAGGTTGAGGCCTATCTTTATTTTACGCCCTACATTACTTTCGATGTTGGCCCTGACCGTGTATCGATCGTAGCCCGTATACCGCAGCACGCCATCCTGTTTAAAATAGCCAAAGGAGAAATAATACCGTGTATTTTCCGATCCGCCACTAACGCTGACGGTTGTATTATGTTGCGGCGCGTTGCGTAATACCATATTGTACCAGCTGGTGCCTTCGCCGTATTGTTCAGGGTTCCGGTATTCCTCCGGGATATCCGCGTCGGTGGCCGTTTGGCCGCGGGAGGCAAAATCATCTACGATGATATCTTTTCTGAACTGTGCGAACTCACGTGCGTTTAGCATTTGCGGCCTGCCTTTCTGCGGTACTTCCTGTATACCGTAGTAACTATTGACCTGTACCAGCGGCATGCCTTTCCGGCCTTTCTTTGTGGTCACGATCGCTACGCCGTTGGAGCCGCGGCTGCCGTAGATGGCCGTAGAAGAAGCATCTTTCAGGACAGTGATATTGTCGATGTCATCAGGATTGATGAAGCCCAATGGGCTGGCTTGTTGACCGAAGCTGGCCGCTATCGGGAAACCATCGATGACGAAGAGGGGATCGCTGCTGGCGCCGAAGGAGCCGGAACCGCGGATTTTAATAGCAGCGCCGCCGCCGGGCGTACCGGAAACGGTGCTCACCTGTACGCCTGGTATCTGGCCTGTCAGTTTCTGGTCTACCCCTGCCACCGGCAGGTCCTGCATCTGTTTACTGTTCAGCGTGGCCACCGCGCCGGTGAGGTCTTTCTTCTGGCGGGCGCCATAACCGATGACCACCACTTCACTCAGGCCGGCCGTATTGGATGTCAACAGCACATGGATCACCGCCTGCGTACCTACTACCACCCTTTTTTCTTCATAACCGATAAAACGGAAAGCCAGCGTTTCACCTGGTGACGCGGTAATGTGAAAGGCGCCTCTGGCATCCGTTTGAGTACCGATGGCTTTTCCCAACACCTGTACCGTCACCCCTGTGAGGGCGCCGGCGGCACTATCCGAAACGATGCCGGTAATCTGTTTCTGCTGCGCCAGCAGGTGCTGGCAGCATAGCAACGGCAACAGTCCATATAACCAGACATGGCGATGCCACAGCCATAGACGTGCATAACGTTTAGACATAACGTGAAATCTTTTGTTGAACAATAAATTTTTGACTATCGGACAATTTCAGGCACAACTGTCCCGGCACGGGCTACAGCTCCGTGTAACAGCAACGGTTATACGACATTTTTTTTGGATTCAGGCTATCTCAGCCCGTTGGTTGATACGATCAGTGGCTTCTCTGGCATCATGTGGAATTTTATCATGCAGTAATACGAAAGGTAAATTAGGGCAATTATCCCGGGCAACTATCCTGTCCCATGCTGAGACGGGTACAATAAGCATACGAGGGCATAATTGTTGGGGCGTTTTCCAGGTAACAATCTGGGTAATTATGCATCCATTATTAGCCACAAGCGGCCTCATTCCGGAGCAACGGCTGGGAGGGCAATCCAATACCAGCTATAGCCGGCGGGCGACCAGCCAGGACGCGGCGGTAGCCCTATATGAAGTGGCACGGCGCAGATTGCTCGATGTAAATCAATGGCAACTGCTCAGTAAACCGCTCAGTGCCCGGTTTCAGCTGGTCAATGAAAGAGGCGAGGCCGTTGACCGTTTTGCCCATCAGGGGGATTATATCCGCATTAATCTCCCCGGCCCAGGCACCCAAACAGGCAGGGGATTCGACTGGGTACAGATAGAGCAGATCCGCACGCAGGACCAGGCATATACCGGTATGCGCGTACGTCCGTTACCGTTGCCTCATGCTGCCGACAGGGAGACCGCGCATTTCTTTAAACACTATGCTACCAGTTCTTTTATTGTAGAGAAAAACGGGTTGGAGGTAAAAGCGAGCGTATATGGCAGAAATGAAGTCCCTAATACAGCCGTAAGGAGGCTGCTGGACAAAATCAGGAATCTGATTATCAGCGTAGGTGCCATCCTGGGCCTGTCCAAAGCGCAGTGGGGTGGTCTGGCGAAAGGCATCATCGAAGGATGATATCTATTTATACAGGTGCTGGTCCTGCACGTAATCGATACCATGTTCTTTGAGGTATTGCACGCCCCATCCACTCATAAATTCGTATAGCGGTGAGAGTGACTTCCCTTCTTCAGACAGCGAATAATGGACCCGGTATGGTTTCCGGGAGATGACACTTTTAGTCACCAGTAAATCCCGCTCCAGTTCTTTCAGTTGCTGACTAAGCATCTTTTCAGATATGCCCGGCAGGTTTTCCCGCAATTGGGTGTAGCTGCGCTGCTGCTGCCAGTGCAGATGTGATAGAATCAGCAATTTCCACTTGCCGCCAATAAATCCAAGGGTGACGTCCACCGGACAGGTATATGTTTTATCGTTGAGTGTGATCATTGTTCCCTACTTTTTGGTAAGTTATTGCTCCTGATACCCAGCTTGTATACATTTGAAAGCAATTTTCACTAAATTAACAAGATGACAAACGATAAAAAAATTCCTTCTTTATACGAATGGGCCGGCGGTACACCGGTATTTGAAAAACTGACAGATGCCTTCTATAAAAAGGTGCTGAAAGATCCTTTGCTGGAGCCTGTTTTCAAACACATGAGCCCGGAACACCAGCTGCACGTGGCCCATTTTATCGCCGAAGTGTTTGGCGGCCCTAAAACTTACAGCGACAACGAAGGGTCCCATTACCAGATGGTACACAAGCATCTCGGCAAACACCTGACCGAGCAGCACCGTAAAAGATGGATAACGCTGTTGCTGGAAACAGCCGACGAGCTGGGCCTGCCGGAAGATCCGGAGTTCCGGTCGGCCTTTGTGGGTTATCTCGAATGGGGTACCCGCATTGCTGTGATCAATTCGCAGGAAGAGACGCTCGAGATGGATAAAGAACAGCCTATGCCCAAATGGGGATGGGGTGAAACAGGCGGGCCATATATACCCTGATATAATGAGAAACGGGCCGAGTGGCCCGTTTCGTTTTTTATTTTCCTTTCTTCAGGTCAGCTAACTCTTTCTTCAACGCTGTTACCTCCTGCTGAAGACTTTCTACTTTCTGGTTCATCTCCTGCATCGCTTTCACCAACAGGGCCATCGTATTGGCCTGGTCTACCCCGGTACGCTGTGGGGCCACCATCTCTTCCGGCGCGTCTTCCGCAATGAAGCCGATATGGGTGATGCCGTTTTTGTCCGCTTTGTATTTAAACGTCTGTACCGAAGCTTTGTTAATGATGTCCAGCGCGGATTTACTAAATGGCTGGATGTCTTTTTTCAGCTTGCGCTGAGAAGACTGATAAATACCGGTGACTTCCAGTGTACCGTTTATTTTGGCGTCGCCGTATTTGGTGACGTAAAAGAGGGTGTCGTTAGTATCCATTAAGGGCGAATTCGACTTGAAAAATGAAATCCTGGAACTATCAAGCGCAAAACTTATACTTATTGCCGGGCCATTGATATCGTCTTTTCCTTTCAGATAATTAAGATAAATTGCGTTGCTCGTCACATTATTAGTGAGTGTAGTATATATGCCTTTTGCATATACGGTACCCACACCATATTTGTTCGCCAGAATGTACGCGGTTGTATCCCCCTTGGACCACGTCATCTGTACCCCGGCATACCTATTTGTTGATATCTCTGAAGCCCCTCCTTGTATTGTTGGATCGTTTAACGTACCCAATTTCACACCATCAGAGCGGAAAAACATATAGGTGGAGTCAGTCGCACTATTAACACCTTTAAACAACAAGGAGCGCTTGCCCACGTTTACAATTCTATTAGTCGTTAGTGCGCCATCCACAGTATAGAAGTCACTCCCACTGCCTGCCAGTTTCAATTTTAAATTCCCGGCGGCATCTGTTGTCAAAACGCTATCGCCGGCCACATTATTTTTGTATTTAGCCAATACAATGCTATCTCCGATCTTCGCAGCCCCACTGATCCATAAATGTGCAACTTGCGGGACTGTTTTCTGATTGCGGATAAAGAATGTGTCCGCATAGTCTTTGAATAACACTTCCCGCCACTTGCTCCAGTAAGGTTTGGTATCATCTTTTACACGAAAGAATACCCCATTAGGTCCTTCCAGTTCCCCATCCCAGTTGACCGCCATATCAAAACCGGTTGAACCTGTACGTACCACCAAACCATTGTAATAGGTGTTCTGCCCTATCGACTGGAACGCCTGATTGGACAAGTAAGGCATATCTACGCCAGCATATTGATCGTAGCCTATCACTTTATGCATGGGCCATTGTTCAAATGGTGCTGTCACTTTATCCGGGATCTTCCAATAGTTGGTATTTGCCAGATCATAACGGGTATCTCCCCACGGGCTCAAATCCACCGTATCCTGTCCGATGATAGACAATAAGTTGGCGCCAAGCGTTTTTAGCTGCAGTTTTCTGAACTCCGTACGGCCATTTCCTTTATTAAACAAAAAGCCGGGAACACGCTGCGTGTGGTTTTCAATAATTAACTCCGCAGTGTCACAGGCACTGTATATACGGACACTGTCGGCCCGGATTTGGTAAGTCTGTTGTGCGCGGAGTGTGGTAGTCCATCCTGCAGTTAATAATAACAACAAGCATAACTTTTTCATAGATAGATATTGGGGATATTTAGTTATTTTTTACGCCTCCCGGCATATCTAAAATGCCGACATAATAAACCAGTTGGCGCCGTCGCTCTGTATGGTTATTTTTCTGTATGCAGATAAGGCGGCATCATTAAAACTTGTATAGCCAGTACCGCCTGTATAGGAATAGACAGCAGGGCTCCACGTCATTCGGTTGGCCGAATCATCGAACAGGATCAAAGTCCGCCCCTTGTTTTGTGAAGCGCTGGGCAATGTAACCGCCGGATTTCCGGAGCTGGCCCGGTTAATAACTGTGTAATCATTATTTGACACGGTATAATTACCCGTAATGATGTTGGTGTTAAAGGAAACGCCGGGGCCTTTTATTGGCATGTATTTCATTTTTAATAGCCCTCCGGTGTTAGACGTCACTACACTATCCTCGTTTACCGTATTTCTTAAATTTACCGCCGATACTTTACCATACAGGTACAGTGTACTATTGGGGTAAGATCCATAAAAATCGCCTACCGAAGTACTACCGTCCTGTGTCATCATTATTCCCTGGTTTGCATATCCTATAGTCATGCTTGCCGGTTTGATCATGCCAGACGAGCCCATTGATACACTTGTTCCAAGATAGGATATCCCAAAAAGAGCATTGTCATCAGAGGAGCTCCTTACCGACATCGTATTTTTGACAGACACGGTTCCCGTAGTGACAAGCTGAGATGAGGGAGCAATTGCCCAATCGCTGGAACTATTACCTATCACAAGACCTTTGCCACCTATAAAACTAAGGTAGTTACCTCCCAGGTTAACTACCCGTGGCCCTGTTAAAGTTCCGTTTGAGTTATAAATATTACTGGCAACCACATTTTTATGGACTAACTTTAACTCTCCCTGCGTATTGGTAGTTAGTAAACTGTCTTCTGTGATATTATTCTTATACCTACTCACCATAAAAGTGCTGTCAACACGCCCCGGGCCTTTTACCCAATAACCTGCATTTTGGGCAGCGCTATATTGATTCTGTATAAAATTACCTCCTAAAAAAAAGCGAAAATCCAGCGTGTCCTGATTACCGAAAGATATTTTTCCATTACCTATGTCATTAAACCGCAGCCGCCGAAATTCGGTGCGGCCCTTGCCCTTGTTGAATAAAAAGCCTAATGTGTCCTGGGTACGGTTTTCAAGGATCAATTCCGCGGTATCACAGGTATTATAAATACGGACGCTGTCGGCCCGAATTTGATAAATTTGTTGCGCATGTGAGGTAGCGACACATCCTATTGACAGTAATAGTAACAACCATCGTTTTTTCATAGACATTTTTTTGCGGTATCAATTATTTTTTTTCTTCCAGTAGTTGTTTCACCAACGCTTTCAATTCGGTCACTTCCTGCTGTAATACTTTATTTTGTTCACTTAGTTCCTGCACTGCTTTCATTGTTATCGCCAGCGAACTATTGGTATCAAAACGATCCTGTTTTTTTGTGGAGAAATGCCAGTCGGTGCTGTCCGCGATAATGCCTACCCGTACGTTCTCTTCTTTATCATCTTTATACACAAACTGCTGAATGGTTACCTTATTCAACAGGGACAGGGCGTTTTCTGTGAAAGGGCGGATGTTTTTCTTCAGGATAGCTTTAGATCCCTGAAAGAAACCGTTGGCAATAAGGTTACCGCCGGCATCGCGCAAGGCGGCGCTATTAGCAACAGCGGTAGCTTGTGGATTGAGATTACCGGCATGCCACAGAACATTGCCGTTGGTCGTCCAGGTTTGCATATAATCATTCCATAACAAGATCCACTTTTGGGTAGTTTGCTGATAGAACCCTCCATCATTAGCATTGTTAAACAACAGGGATGGTACTTTGGGAGCATAGGAAAAATTCAGGCCCGACCATTGATTAACCTGTCCATCTATGATCCAGCTGCCAAAGGTGTTAACATTGTTATTAGAACGAAAACCGAATATTGTTAGTCCGGCAGGGTTTCTGGCTTCAAGACTTGCTTCGCTCCCTATAAACTTTGCAGGGACATAAGTATTAGCGGTGCGATCATATCCTATGGCATATGCTACATCCTTATCTACACCAACTTCCATGGCTTTGCCGCTACCACTGTTAAACCAGCCTTTAAAGCGCCCTGTCTGTTCACATTCGATTTGCTGCGCAAAGTTATGGATGCCGACTTCTGCGTTGTAGTACATTCTATCCGGCTTCCCCCCCACATATCCTACTCGTTTCGCAGCGGGTGAATAGAAAGAAATATAACCAGCTTCGGAGCTGAGCCCCGGAAATAACGCCACCGACCCAACGCCGTTAGTGGCGCCTACCATTCCATAATCTGCTACCCAAAATCCGCCTGATTGGCCAACGCTCCGCTGGTTTTTAATGTATTTATTGTTATTATCAACATAATCTTTAAAAACCAGTTCCCGCCAGGGACTCCATGCCTGCCGGTTATCATCTTTACCGCGGATAAAAGCTCCTCTGACGCCCAGATCTTCGGCATCCCAGTTGACCGCCATCTGATAGCCCTGAGTACCCTGCAACACGACATGACCTACGTAGTAATTTCGTGTAGATGGTCCGGTACCGGTTGACTGCTCCGACGTCAAAGGCATATCCGGTGAATCATAGGCACCAAAGCCCAGCACTTTCCAGGGGCTGAAGGCATCAGGGCCATAGACGCTATCTTTAGGAATAGAATAAAAGTAAGAGATCGGTGCATACACTGAAGTCAACTTGCCTCGTTTCCGGTAGACTATGTTGTCGCCTTCCCGGTACATAGTATCCACACCGGTAATGCCCGGCAGTGTATTCAAATCCAGTGTATCCTGTCCCGTTATTGCTATTTGTGTATCCCCAATCTTTTCCAGCCGCACTTTCCTGAATTCCGTACGCCCGTTACCTTTATTATACAGGAAGCCATTCGTATGTTGCGTACGGTTCTCGATGATCAGTTCAGCCGTATCACACACATTATAGATGCGGACGCTGTCGGCCCGGATCTGGTAAATCTGTTGCGCATGCGTCGCCGTTGCACCTCCCACTGATAACAGACAAAACAATAATAATCTCTTCATAGACACAGATTAGGGATATTCAACTATTTCTTTTCGTTCAGTAATTGTTGGACCAAAGCCTCCAGTCGGGCTACCTTTTGTTGTAATGCTTCATTCTGCGCGCTCAGTTCCTGCACTGCTTTCATCGTCACTGCCAATGAACTGTTGGTATCAAAACGGTCCTGTTTCTTTGTCGAGAAATGCCAGTCGGTGCTGTCAGCGATAATGCCTATCCGCACGTTTTCTTCTTTATCATCTTTATACACAAACTGCTGAATGGTTACCTTATTCAACAGGGACAGGGCGTTTTCCATAAAAGGGCGGATATCTTTTTTGAGCGCAGCTTTGGAGTTCTGAAAGAAGCCAGTGGCAGTGATACTGCCGCTGCCATCACGCAAGGCCACGCTGTTAGCTACCGCTGTGGTTTGTGGATTGAGGTTGCCGGTATGCCAGAAAAGATTTCCATTAGTGCTCCATGCTTGTGTGCTATTGTCCCAATACAGAATCCATTTAGCGGTAGTTTGCTGAAAAATACCTCCGTGGCTGTTATTATTGAAGATCAGAGATGGTATTGTATTGCCATAAGGGAAAACCAGTCCCGACCAATTACCGGCAGCACCATCCAACACCCAGCTGCCATAAGTGTAGGCATTGGTGTTGGAGCGGAAGGCAAGTAATCCCTGGTCCTGCGCATTTCTGGTCTCCAGGTTTATCTCGCTACCCATAAACCGTGCGGGGAGATAGTTTTTTGCGGTGCGGTCATACCCCATCGCATAAGCGGCATCTCCCAACATACCCACTTCCATGGCTTTACCACTACCGCTGTTGAACCAGCCTTTAAACCGTCCCATCTGGTCGGCTTCCACGCCGCCCATATAAGTATTGCCAGCAGCGTCTGTCCTCAGCCGCCAGGTGCCGGTACCCGCATTGGTAAAACCTATTTCGTTGCTGCTGTTTGCATAAAAATTCCCCCGCTCTACACCGTCTCCTGTTTGCAAAGCAAGCCAAACCGCGTCTGATGTGCCTTCCGCTGCACGGATAACCCAATTGTTGGGCCCACCATTGTACAGATACCTTTTAGTGGGCGTGTAAAGCCCGGTGTTGTCTGCCACACGTATCCAGTTTTCTACGCCGAGATAACCATTAGGTTCTGTTTTGATAACGGTATTCCCGCCCTTGGTAGCCACCTCCCCGTCATGAATGAACCGTCTCCAGGCACTCCAGACATGTTTATCTCCATTCCGTACACGGAAGGAAATGGCTTCGCCCACACCGTAGTCTGCGTTGATCTGACAATCATATCCTCCATTTAAGCCACCAAAAGACAATAAAGGTCCATTATAGGGTGCGCTACCGCCATAAGTAAACGTGGTGCCTTGCGCAAAATAATCGGCATTCACACCATCGGAGGCAGGCAGGCTGTAATAATGCTGCCCCATCGGCCGGTTGAGGTTTCCGCCGTGCCACACTGGCTTGCCTAAGTAGTTAAAACGGTTGCTGGCCAATGACAATACATCTGTTTTTTGAAGCGGCGCTTTATAATCCCAGCAGCGAAATATCCATCCTTCGTCCATATTATCTCCGGATTCAAAAATCAGGTTACCGGCGGGGCTATCACTGAATGACTCAACAAATATTTTCCACAGGTCAGAATTGTAACCCCAGTATAAACCATTGGAAGAGTCACTTCGCGGCGACTGAAATTCAATATTTTTAATGAGGGAAGAACCTCTGTCGGTTACGCTGCGTAGCGTTTCATTCGACAACGGCGCATATATGCCATACTGTTGGCCTTTTTTCACATAGATAATGCTGTCTCCGTTGCGGAAGATAGATTCTACGCCCCCGATGCCTGGCAAAGTGCTCAGGTCCAGTGTATCCTGCCCGGTAATGGCTATTCTCGAATCACCGATTTTCTCCAGCCGTACCCGGCGAAACTCCGTTCTGCCAGCCCCTTTGTTGAACAGAAAACCCTGTGTGCCCTGTGTACGGTTCTCGATGATCAATTCCGCGGTATCGCACACATTATAGATACGGACACTATCAGCCCGGATCTGATAAATTTGCTGCGCATGACCTGCAGTGGTTAATAATACAATGGCAATAAAAAATGACAAAAACACTCTCATGGTATAGGTACTTTCATTAATAGTCCGGGACAATGTACGTATAGGTTATACCGGAACCGTCACTCCTGGTAATTTTATTTATCACAGCAAATACTTTATGAATATCCGATTAGTCGCCATAGCGGCTGCTCATAGGTGTCCATAGGCATATTGCATGAGAGGACGGGTAACAACAATCATAACACAATGCGTTTCATAGGTAATTCGTCACAATATATCGAAAACAAATGATATCGGGGTTTCTTTTCCGTCGACTGGTCACGCTCTGTAATGACAAATAATTATTACAGTTTTTTCATTATAGTTTACGACAACGCACACATCCCCGGAGCCGTGTCTACGTAGGTCCTAAAAGAACCATCACTCCAGGTAACCCTGTAGGTCGTTTTACAATACGGTTGTCCGTTCTTCATCAGTTGTTCCTGACTGTCAATGGTCCTGTATCCCCGCTCGCATTTTCCGTTGACCAGCTTCTCGTCAACGCCGGTACATACCGGCGCCACCGCCTTGGGCACCAGTTCCTGCCATAGCGGCAATCTTCCGTTGGTGGGTAATTTGGTTTCATCAATACTCAGCCACAATTTCGCATTAGCCGCCGTAATGCAGGTATTATCCTGTGGAATGGCCGCCAGGTTGAGCGCCGTAAAATAGCCTTCAGCTATCTTCTGGCGAATTTCATTGTGGGTAACGAGATACCCGTTTTGAGCGATCCGAGGAGCGGCAAATGTCTGGTGAATATCCAATATGCCCGCTATACTGGCGGTCTGTAGTTGTCCACAGGCATTGTGACAATGCACCAGGAAGATGGGTAACAACAAGAACAAAATACGTTTCATCAACTATAAAAATTGTCAGGGTTTCTTTTGTAATAATTGTTCGATTAATACCTGCTGCTGTTTCAGCTGCTTTTGCATGTCCAGCAGTTGTTGCTGCAGCTCCTTCACCTGTAGCTTCAGATCCGTCTGTTCCGTATTCAGCTCCTGCGTTGACTTCACTAACAGACCTACTGTACTGGCCTGGTCCACTCCCCCTCTGCCGGGTATAGACATTTCTTCCGGTACCTCATCCGCGATAAAACCAACATTTGTTTTTCCGGTGCTGTCTGCCTTGAATTTAAAAGAGCGTACCTGCGCTTTCATCAGCACCGGCAGTGCAGCATACGGTAACGGCTGTATGTCTTTTTTCAGGCTTCTTAAGGAAGTTTGGAAAAAGGAAGTCGCTTGCACCTGACCAGTTACATAGGCATTGCCCCCGACATCTGTTTTAATGCGCCAACCGTTGGCACCCGCGTTAACGATTCCGACAGCGCCACTCATATCACCATAAAATCCACCAATGTTATTCCCTGCGTGGTTCTGCAATTCCAGCCAGGTACTGCCGGCATCGTGTTCCGGGCGGATGGCCCAGCTATAAGCAGTATTAGGGAAAAAATGACTGCCCTGTGCAGTGTATAAACCCGTTTGTTGCCCTACCCGTATCCAGTTTTCTACGCCCAAATAACCATTAGCCTCTGTTTTAAGCACCACGTCACTGCCTTTCGTGGCGACATTTCCTTCATGTATTAACCGCAACCACGGATTCCAGGTTTGCTTATCTCCATTCCGCACGCGGAAAGCTATGGTCTTACCATCGTAATATTCGGCATTGATCTGGCAGTCATATCCCCCGTTCAATCCTCCGAAAGATAACAGGGGGCCGTTATAGGGAGAGCCGGCAGCGTAACAAAATGTAGTTCCCTGCCCAAAAACGTTTGCACTGGTCCCATCATCCTGATGCAGGCGAAAATCGCGCTGTACTACTGGTCGCGGTGCATTGATCGAATGCCAGAAGGTAGCATCTTGTCCCCCGGCACCACGCGCTTTAAGGCTCAGCTCCCAATCAGAATACAATGACCATCCCCATACCCCCGGCCGGTGAAAACCTATCCCCGGGTTATTCGCAGATCTCAATTCAAGGTTACCGGCAGCATATGCACTATTATCAAAAGTATAGTCATTTGTAATATTACCCTTGCCCTGGATATTGAAAGTCGCCGGCTGAAGTGTACTGCCATTTTTAATATAACTATCTGCAACCTCGTTCTTTATGGCATATTTACGATCCGCATAGTCTTTAAATAACAATTCCCGCCAGGCACCCCATACGGGCGTAGTGTCATCTTTATTCCGGATAAAAACTCCCTTGGAGCCGGTTTCCTCCCCATCCCAGTTCACTGCCATCTGGTATCCGCGACCATTGAGCAACACCGCGTGACCGGAGTAATATTTTCTTTCTGTAACCCCATTCGTCAGTGCCTGATCAGACACCAACGGCATATCGGGAGAATCATACGCGTCAAATCCGACTACCCGGCCGTTGACAAATTCGGCTGGTCCGGAGGCGCCGCCGTTCGGCACATTAACAAACCCCGGTATCGGCGCATACACATTGAACTGCTGTCCGTTTTTAACGTAGATAATATCATCTCCCCGACGGAAGATACTTTCAATACCACCAATCCCCGTCAAAGTACGCAGGTCGATGGTATCCTGACCGGTGATAGCGATTTTGGAATCTCCGATTTTCTCCAGTCGTACCCGGCGGAACTCTGTGCGGCCTGCGCCTTTGTTATACAGGAAACCTTGTGTGCCCTGCGTGCGGTTTTCGATGATCAGTTCAGCGGTGTCGCACACATTATAGATGCGGACGCTGTCGGCCCGGATTTGGTAGATTTGTTGCGCAGAGGCAGCGAAGGCGAAGAGGGTAATCGTGATAAAGAAGAATAAAGTTTTCATGGTATAGGTAAGATTATTCAGGATCAGAACCGACCGGTATATCCGAACTGACATTGAAGGTGATTCCTATTTAAGAGATAATCCAAATCTTGGATTTACATACCAGATATTGTTAAATCGTTGAATAGAGTACATTGGAAATCACTTATCCGGTTCAAATTGTATATAACGTTGTTGCTCCGGCAATTTTATTAACACTTTGGGAATTGAGCGACCATATTGCATAACAACAAAAAACAATATTAATCTCATCGTATAGGTCATTCAATTATATTTAGAGCGAACTGGCTCTTTTTGGGCCTTTTGTATAATTTATAAAGGACCGTCATTCCAATTAATTCTGTATGTTGTCCTACAATGGCCTACATTATCTATCACCACTAGCACCCGATTGATCGTCGCTTTCGTTCCTATCTCACGTATGCCATTAGTCAGCTTTTTATTCAGTCCAGTGCAAACCAGAGCACCAGCCCCTACCACACAGAAGTGCGACCAGTAGCAGGAAGCTTTGCTTCATCAATGCTGAATCAACAACTTTGCATTAGCGATGGCAATACAGGTATTCTCTCCTTACTAAACTCACAACTCATCTTGTTTTCGCTATATACCTAAAATCAATTATTTCCCGCATACTTGCCAAACGTATTTCCTCTTTCCATAAATTATATTTAGCGTTGTCAAGTGCCGGTGTAACAACTTCCAACATGCTCTCAGAGGTTCCGTACTGAGTACTAAATTGATTATATATTTTAATAATACTGCCATCCAGATCCATATACGAATTACCCATAAAATAATACAAACCTTTTAAGATAATTGGTTGCTCTCTATCCAATACTGAAGGCATATCAAATTCTCTAAATCCCTCATGGTTGAATGTTTCGCCCCTGTTTACCCAAAAAAACTCCCCAATATTAAAGACCAAAAGACTGGAAGAGGTTTCTTGAATAAAGAGACATTCTAACTCAACAATATCTCTTTCAACTATTCTTACATATACCTTTTCAAATTCCCAAAGTACCATTTTTCGCTTTTTTAGTTATTATTTTAAGTAATATACACTTTACCGATGCATAATCGTCACTTTTCAACTATCTACGGATTATTTCACCTGTACACCAGGGGTAAACAGAAAATCATGTACAAGTTCAGTCGCTGTAGAACCTGCCATATAGCCAATAGTTCCACCAATAATACCACCTAAAACCCCTCCGACTGCATTCCCCGCTCCAGGAACAATTGTACCTGAAGCTCCACCTATCGAGGCGCCATACGCCCCTCCGGCAATTGCACCAGCCCAGCCGCCTACTTTAATATTCATCGTCCGCATTCGATTCTCGCTCGAGTATATCTCATAAACATCTGCCGCCGCTGCGATAGCTATACAGGCACGTCCGCCCCATTTTATCGTACTCGCGGCTTTTCCATACCGAGCTAATGCAGCTGCAGCTTCACCACTAAAGGCTGATCTCGTTGAAGCGTTAATTACCTCGGCAGCACCCGCGCCACTAACTTGAGTCACTTTAACACCGGGTGAATTCACAGCAGCATCGGTAAATGCATAACTTTGAATCTCCTCAACGTAATATCCGGACTGCTTCATTTGAGTCATATATTCTCCAACTTTGTTCCAAACAATTCCTTCGATTTGACCCTTCAAACGCCCCACCTGGTTTTGCTTTGTTTTTGTGGTAGACCCTAACATTTCAGCAAATTTCTCTTCGGTAATACCGGAACGTTTCAATACTTTCGCTTGAGCTTGACTCCTCCACGTAGCTGTTTGCTCCTTTGTAATTAAATCGACATCCTTCCTGTCAATCCCCTCCACTGTAAGTGCTACTTTACCTTCTCCGAGTGTGCGGCCAGTTGCATCATTACCAAGTGAAACGGAAAACCAATTATAAGCAGAGTACTTACCCATACTCCGTCCTTGAAAACCTCCGGTTAAAATTTTCTGTGCTGCATCAGTACCAGTTACATGATACAACTTTGGTTCTCCACCATCAAGATCAATTGCTTGTAAAGGAGTATTGCCTGCAAATTGATAAGGAGTATACCATGGATAATCTTTGGAAAGAGGATCCTCACTCAGGAACTTTGCAATCCTTGGATCATACACCCGCATTCCATAATCCTGTTGATTCCCTTCTCCCTTCACTTCATTATCATTCTCCTTCCCATTAAACCCATAACGATAGCCACCACCAGCACTCCACTTCCGTCCTGCCATCATCATCCCAAATGGATAATAATCCTGTGCTGACACCACATTCGCCACGTAGTAATCCACTATTCCGCCGGAACCAGCGATGGCCACCTTATCATCGCTCACGGTGGCTAATACGTTCCCCAGATGGTTACTCAACTCAAAGAGCTTCTCTCTTCTTGTAAATCTAGTAAAAGTTCCCGAGCCTAGTATTCCTAATCGCACCGATGCAGGTGCCTCTGGGTCATCAACCAATGTGGCAAAGCTACTGATGCCCAAACGGCTGCCACCATACAGATATGTCTCCATTTGTGTCAGGCGGCCATTATTTACGGCTGGGTTACCAGATTCATAGACACTCATCACATTCCCCACAGCATCCCGAATATAGCGGGTAAGGCGGTCTCCGACCTTCTTGCTGATACGGTTACCCGCTACATCATAGGTGTAGATAATATGTGTACCATCATCTTTTGTAATCTCGTTGATTTTACCATACACGGTCCACTTAACGGAGGTACCTGCCTGATTGTCTCGGACAAGATTACCAATACTGTCGTAGGCATAGTTATCATCTCCCTGATCATCGATATCGATATCATACAGATCTTTACCTACCGCATCTTTGATATGGCGCAACCGGTTCGTACCGGGTTTATAGGTATAGGTCAGCTTGTCCATTTCAAGCGACTTACCCGCCCAGGTAGCATTACCATTACGGTTATACGTCAGGATATTACCATTGGGATCGTAGGAAATTTTCTCGCCAAAGTCATCTACCGGTACCGGCGTCCATGTATTGGTGGTTGCATCCAGAGTATGTGCCGTCTTCATTTGTCTGAGGCGATTCAGCACATCATAGGTATAAGTATAGAATAATGGCACTCCGGCTTTCGGCAGATTCACACTCATCGCGGCGATATTACCGCTATATAAGCCTGGCAGGTTATTACCAGCGGAGGCAAATGGTTTCACCCCGGCATCCAGCGGCTTATAATCCCCATCACCAAAATAATGCAGGGAGAATCCAAAGGCATCTCTGGCAGTAATGCCATTAGTCGCCCCATCATGCCCCATATCAAAAGTGGGCGTCAGCGTGGTACTGTTGATGCCTTTTAACCAGCCTTGCAGGGTATAGGCATAATCCAGCCCCTGCACCTGCTGTTGACCGATCACCGCCCTCGCCAACGGACCATGTTTATAATATTGATACCTGGCGTCCTTTTCCCAGTATACGCTATCACGGCTGGTCTCTACGTCAGTCAGTCTGTTTTCCGCATCGTAAAGGTAACGATGATAGAACGCATCCGGCATACCACGCTGGTAGCTGACAGTATTCACTTTACCGCTGATCAGGTCATAACCGTAGTCCATACGCTTGAAACGGTTACCATCATTACCCACACCACCGTTGTATTCTTGTACCAGCGTACGTACGTTACCGTGAATATCATAGCTGTAGAAACTGGCTGAAGCCTGACCGGCCGGCAGCGTGTCGTTGATGCTATTGTATACGGCACTCCAGGAAACACGGTTTCGGAGATTAGCTGCCTGTAGGATAGGTCCGTCACCTGCGTAAGGCAGGTCGTACATGGTACGCGTGATCTGTGAACGGCTGCTTCCAGCGCCCAATACCCATGAGGACAGCGTGGCTGTACTTCTGCTAATGACATCCGTCATAGGGGTACTGCTACGCAGCTCTCCCACCTCAGTAATACGGCCCAAGCCATCATATAGCGTATAGCTGTAAGCGTTGCTTTGTGCCTGCTGAAGGTTCTGGGAAACAGCTAATCGGCCAAGACGGTCATACCAGAAGCGGCTGGTACCGCCATCAGGACTATGTTGGGATACTACCTGATTAAGCGTATTATAACGGTAATCGGTAGCCAGTTCATGCTTAGGCGTCAGCGTCTCACCATTTCTCCTGGCCACAGCCACGCTGTCCGTCCAGCTTTTAGAACGGTTCACTTTCACCCCTGCCGGAGGCACGGTTTTCACCAGATTACCCGCCTGATCGTAATAATACAGTGTGTGCTGGTATTCTGCGGAGACATGCGTCACAGAGAACTGCTCCAGCTTGTCAGCTGCCAGTACGGTGCTGATGTAGGAAGTGTCAAAATCATTCCGGATGGAATCACGGTATATAAAATACAATTCCATGCCCTTAGTCTCTGAGATAATGGTACTATCAGAGCAAGCCGTGATTTCAGGTACTTCTACTTCTTCATAACCACCGGTAGTATTACCACAAAGCATCGGGCCGTCATATACGATGAAACAACTATCGATGCCAGGACAGCCCTGGGCGGTAATGATAGGAGTGGTCAGCATACCCCTGAGGGCTACCGTGCTGATATAGCTGGTATTAATATTTACCGTCGTCTGCGCAGCCGGTGTTTTAATAACGGCAGATCCTTTTACATCGGTAGTCGTAATATTATCAGTAGCATCATTACAACCGGTGCGGCCATCTTTGTTGGCACGCATCAGCAGACCATGATTTTTAGCGGCCTGGGATTCACCCGCGGCAGCATAGGTACCGTCAGGGTGCTGCACCACGCGACGCACCTGTTCGGTCTGTCCGTTGATCACACTGCGGCGGTTCCATTCCAGGTTGTTCCCAGCGCCAAACTTATACCAGTAAGCATCGGTATTGGCATGTGCCGCCACTACCCCGCCATCGGCGGTAGCAGCAATTGTCCAGGAATCGGCATCTGTCTGGCCGGTCGCCGGTACCGGTAATTGTTTCGCAGCAGTCACACTGCCATTTTCCGCGATGTCCATCAGTACACTGTTGGAACCGTTCATCACCGCTACTTTGTAGCCATCAGCCGTTTTCAGGATGTTACCGGTGGTATTGGCTTTGCCTTCAATGTCATATTGTTGGGTGCTTATCGGCTGACCATCTTCCTTGTTGATCTTTAAAATTACTGCGTCGTAGTCGGCACCTTCCATAATGGAGCTGGCCGCAATGAGGGTGTTATTCTTTTCCGTCAGACTGATGTTCTTACGCACCTGTGTAGAGCCTGTCTGTTTCATCCAGCGCAGCTCACCGTCTTTGGTCAGCAGCCCGGTCACCCAGTCGGTAGCCGAACTACCGGTACGACGAAGACCAGCCAGCGCATAATGCCCTTCGGTTGTTTCCAGTACATCCTTGCCTTCACTGCCATGATTCACACCAAAGTCGATCACCTTATTCCATAGTACATCACCGCTGCCATCTACTTTTACCACCAGCATCGCACCGTTATCATAACAGTTGGAATTGGTGGTACCAATGGCGATATAACCACCATCACGGGTAGGCGTGATCTTGTTGAAGACATCGTACATGCCTCCACCATAAGTTCTGGCCCACAACAGATCTCCGGCCTGATTGGCCTTCACGATGTAGGCATCCACAACGTTATTGACCGTGGTGGAACCTGCCATGATGAAACCATTGTCAGCAGTCACCTGTACATCCCGGAAAATGCTGGCATTGCCATTCAGGAAAGTACGTACCTGCTGTCTGGAGGCAGCACTCCCTGGCACACAAACAACCCTGCCATTACCGGTCGGCGCTTTGCCACAGCTGTCGATAAATTCTAAATATTCCCACGCTTCTTTGTTATAACCCAAACGGTTATTCATATACGCGGCAAACAATTGGTTGACGCGCCCCTGTATGGAATCCGCACTGCCTGCCATAGGCGCCAGACCGGGATACTTCTGCGTGAAAAGCGTCTTTAGCGAATCGGTCACCTTGCAGGGTACGCACGGAGGTGCTACATTACAATCCAGGAAAGCCGGAATACGAATGGGGAGTGAATAAAACGTACAGCTACTGGTTTTCGGCACATTACACGCACTAATCAACTGGTCTAACTCAGCCTGAGAGATTTTAATCCCCTTTACCCGTTTCAGATAAGCAGCAAGTGTAGTATCAGCAGTTTGTTTCCGTTGCTGATATTCTACTTTGAGATTTGTCAGGTTCTCACACTGGCAATCTGATGGTCTTACATAACTACCGGGATTACCCATCGAAACCTGCTTGTCGTATGGCTTCGGCAGGGTGATCAATTCTGTATTACATACCAGCGGATCTGTGATACTGTGTTGGCTATTATAGGCATTCAGCACTTCTTCGAAGGAACGATAGGGTGGATTTTTAGCAGCAGGACTGACACTGCTGGCGCCACGCGGATGGGTACTGTCAGAACCTGCCTTACATACCGCTACCATTTTTTCCGTGATTTCCGCTAATGCAGCAGCGTTATATTTACAAGGTGCTAACTGCTTGATCCACGTTTCTACATAGGCGCGGCAGTTACTCTCGTACAGCGCATCCATTTTAGCGCGGGTTTCGTCCTGCGGCCGGATACCAGTCGGAATATTTACCTGACCGGCGGCATCATTCCTACTGTTGAAACGAGGAGCCTTACCCCAACTAATGATTGTTCCGGCAGTAATATTACATTGCTCGTCAAGCCATACCAGTAAAGCCTGACGACGGTAGTTCATATACAGATTACGAAAACTGCGCCACGCCATATCAAGATCTCCGGCACACATCACACTTTCATCAAAGGCGTTATTGATATTTTTGTATTTATCAGCGCAGGCCTGTGACATATCCTGGCACATCACCATCTGCGTGGCGACACTCCACATAGAGTAACCCTGCTGAAAATTGTTCAGCTGGTTTTGTAAAGTACCCGAGACTCCATACGGTAACGGATCATTCGTACCGGATGGGAACCGCGATGTATTACCCAGTGGGTTCAGATAACCTTTCTGTTTCGCTTCGGCATATGTCTCTGTTTTCTCAAAATCTTTTATCCACTGCTGCGCCCCTTTTATACGCTCCATCGCCTCCAGCTTACAGTTCTCAGGATGAAAAAGAAGTAGTGAATTGGCCCAGGAAGGCTGGAAAGCATCGGCAAACTGCTGCGGTGTCAATGCCTGTGGTGGCACACGCTTACCGGTAAGCGGATCAGTAACAGAATCCAAAACGCCAACTGCGTTGTAGTATTTAAGCGTTGAATAATTATAACGTCCGGTCCCATAGAAGATGGAACGTTCATTCCCTGCCTCGGATACCCGCGCGTACTGACCGGATGGCGGAGACACGTCCTGCAACATTGCCCTACGGATATCGTCCTGCTCTATCTTCGCACTGTCACAGGTGCCGCAGTCAGGCCCACAGGCCAGCTGCTGGTATTCCAGTTTTTTCTTACGGATCAGCGAATCCATCGTGATGCACTCACTACCTGGCAGAAAGATACTGTCACGGTAGAAATCCATCACCTGTTTACTCACCACCAGTTGTTTAGACACGATGTAAGACCCTTTGGGTAACAGCTTGGTAAACGTGCTCGTGATAGGCGCCGGTGTCTGACAATCACCAGAAAGTTGATTAGCGTTATAGTTCTTTAACGTGATCACATAAGGTTGTCCGCCTAAGCGTTGGTTAAAGGCATCATCGGTGATGGTGATCTTTAGATCGTAGGAACCAATGTAACAGTGCTCCTGACCATTACAATCTTTTTTCTTTAACACCGGCGGTGTCAACAGATATTTAAATGTATAGTCACCGGCCTGGGGTACCAACAGCGCATACTGGCTCTCCAACCCCATCTCGCTGATAGTATTTTTTCCCCCGCCGGATAAGCTGTCGGTAACTGTCTCCGCTACTTTGTTAGGCAGATCCTGTAAATTAAGATTATCTGCACGACCGGCTAATAAAGTAGCCACTGTTCTTCCGTGCATGTCCGTATAGCTCACCGAAACCTGACCATTGGCATCCGTCACTGCATTTTTGAAGTAATGCGTGTTAATACCCACTTCAGTTCCAAACATCGCATCCAGCTCTTCCTGGGTAGGTGTGTTATAGGAGTACTGTGTCTCATGGCCGCTACCTAGTTTAAACGTAGGCCCTAAACCACCCTGCCGGCTAATGCGACCGGTATTATCCTGCGTATAAGAGGTTTCTGTAAAAGCAAAACCTTCCGCGTCAGGGATATATTTATTTAACGGGTGATTATTTTTATTCGCAGGAGAATAATACCAGTTGGCGCCGCCGGACGTGTCCATCGGTTGGGCAGCGGCAGTCAGAAAGTCTTCTTCTCTTGCCAGATAATCATACCGGTCTTTGTCATACTCCTGCCGGTTTAATGCGGAGTTCAGGTTACGGGTATATTTGATCACCTTATCGAGCGTAGGCGCCGGCAGCACCTGTATCACCGGTCGACCCTGGTAATCATAAAAAGATTCACCGGCAGTAATAGTATTCGTCGTATTCTCTTTGGTAACCGTCTGTCTGCTGCGAAGGCTACCATCAAAGTATTGCACCAATACCTTACGTTTGCCATCTTCAGCATAAGAAACGGAAGACTGCCAGTTTATATTAGGTTGATGACCACCGAAATTAAATTTACCGAAACCATTGCTGTAGTTGCTGCTCCATGCTGTTTCCAGCCGAATGTCATTGCCTTTTTCCTGCACTGCTCTCACCCTGAAATACAGTACGCCTATTTTATCATACATCAACGGGATAGTGTAGCTGTTGCCCGGTACCGTTACACGAGTGGTATTGTTTGCAAACACTCTTGCAGCCGTAGCCGGGATACCATAGCGACCGGATTCTAACGCACTCGAATCTACGTAGGCCCACTCCAGGTCATATACATCTGCCCCCTGCACCGCTGGCCACGATACAGTAAGCTCATCTGGTTCAGGAACATCAGGTGCCGTCATAGCTATCTGCTTAACAGCATCCAGCGCGCATTCCAGCTTGTATTTAGGATGTACCTCCATCTCGTTGTCCAGCATCAGCACACCGGAGATATCTTTACCCGCATTATGCGCGATGCCCAGCACCTGTACCCTCACCTTGTGCGCATTATTGAATACAAAGCTCCGGCGCATGGTGTAGGTACCCGCCGTATCATAGTTGATCACAAAATCCTGATCAGTATAACTTTCCGCGCCACCTGCATCAGTATAAAAAATACGTGCCTTCAGCGTAGCCGTGAAAGGTACCCCGATATACAGGTTACTATATTCATTGATCCGGAAAGTAACAATGTTCCGCACCGAATAAGGGGTATCGAGTTTCGGCATTAGGCCGGCATCAAAATAAATGCTGTCCTGTATGGCCACCACAGAATCCTTTACCAGCTGGCCCCTGGCCCCGTCCAGCGATTTTTTCAATACAATACCGGTACCAGTCTGCGCCTGGCCCTTGTTCATCATCAGCAGTAACAGTAACAACCAGCTTAAACGGGCAGCTACTTTCAGCAAAATAGGTTTCATATATTTCTATAGGTCTGGGGATGCTTTAAATACCTGATATCCGCTAAAGGCCGGTGCCGGCGCCAAAGTTGTCTCCGTTTTATGGAAATAACCCTGCTCATCAAAAACAGTCATATCGGGTTTATATTTTTTATCCTGTACATAGGTTACATACACAATCGCGTAATCACCAAAATCTTCCTTTGTCTCTCCTGTATCAATACCGAAACGTTTCAGCTGATCAGCGGGAATGAGATAACGCAGCGCAGTCAGGTAACCGGTAGCCATATCCTTTTCCACATCCACAGAGACAAAGGGGAAACCAGTGATAAAGTCCGCATGGAATACTCGTTGATTACCCTTCTGACGCGCAGACCAGCTTTTCACAGCCACCTGCGGAAATCCCGCCTGTATCATTTTCATAGGCTGATCACCGGCTACCGGTCTTGACACATACATTTTTTTCATGGCAGATTGCAGAACAACATTGTACCGGCCATTAGCCATGCTTAAGGTATTACCTAATTCGTAGCGGAAGCTTTTATCTACCACCTCCAGTCGCCCGATCACCGAATCGAGCAAACGTTTTGGTTCCGACGAAGCGGCAAAAGCATAGCGGATATCCAGCGCATATTGTTTATCAGCATACATCTTATACATCACCGCCATCTCAGCAGCGAGACCGGTAGTATCGCGCTGTTCCTGCGTTTGCTGCTGTGCATGTAACTGGGTCGTACAAACGCTAAACATCACCAGCAGGTACAGGGTATTCAGGGATCTTATTATCATTGCGCGGTTTCTTTAAGGAGTGCGCTCCTGGTTTCTTTAATCGTTTTAACACCACGTTCGGTTTCTTTCTTCACCCGGGTCAGGGTACCATCATCATCATATTCATAGAAGGTGGCATAGTTGTTCTCATCCAGTTCAGCCATCAGCCGCAGATTCACAGGATCATACACAAAAGATTTCATATTGGCATTGTAAGGATGTACCCGGAGATCATCATAATAAACGTTTACGTTGTTTTGAGGCACAATCACCACGTTAAAGGCAGTAGAACCTGTCGGCACGTCGATCACTCCTTCATATTGCTGCCAGCCATCGATGATCGCTCCTTTAGGCTTCGCGGTGGCTGTCACTCTTACCGGACCGCCTACCAGCAAAGTGATTTCACTGCTGGAATAAGATGTACATTTACAGTCCTGTTCCTCTTTCACCCATACACTGAACAGAAAACGTTTACCCGCTACCGGTGAGAACTCAGGTACGAGCACGCCCGGATTCAGGCGAACTGCTTTCAATACGTTTGTATTACATTTAATTGCCTGCTGGAAATCCGGCGCTGTCAATAATCTGTCGCTATCCGTTACCAGCGCTGACAACATAATACTATCTCCCTTGGCAGCCTTCAGACTAAACCTTCCGGTGTGACTTTGCTTACCGCTCAGTTTATTTTTATAACGGGAGAAATCAAAATGACGACCCACAGGACAGAATCCATCATCGCATTTGCCCGCCACGAAATCATAATCTTCAAAGCCATCGAACCCGGACTCACGATAACGGCTATTCTGCACCACTGCTACCGGCACCGCACCGTCGTAACCATAGAGGCCAGCATTATAGCGGCCCAAAGGATCTTTATTCTCCAACTCAAGTCCTTTCTTACTGAAAACAGTACTTTCTGCATTCCATACCCAGCGGGTAGTATCCTGATGCGGAGTCCAGGAGCTGGTTTGTTTTTCCCAGAAAGACATAAAATCAGCATAGGCACCATCTTTCCGGATATCCGTTTTGACAGCCGGATCAGCTTGCGCCCTGGCACCATAGTATACATAGTTTTTGGAAGGGCGCCAGTTTCCGAGCAGACCGTGGATGTATGGGTTCACACTGGTGTCGGTCACGGCACTATAGCAGCGGATGGTATATGGCGCTACTTTGATATCGACTTCTCCTTTAATGGGCTGACCGCAGAGGTCAGAGCTAATGGTGACTTTATATTTGCCTGCCCAACTGGAATCAATATTATACAGTATAGGATTTTGCACTCCGTCCTTGCTCTGGCCATTCGGGAAATCCCAATGATAACTCTTTGCTGTAGTTGGCAAATTGATTGCCCGCAGGTAAACAGTATCGCCAACACAAAACATAGGTTTATCTGTAGTAATGATCTGGTAAGTGGCGAAATCAAGTATCTGAATGTCCTGAACGATGGAGTTTCCACAGGCATCGATTACTCTGATAGAATAACTAAGATTTTTCATCAGGGAATATCGTGCGTTGGAAGTAAAGGAGCCAGTGCTGTTGCTGTCAAGATATGGACCGTTGGCACCGTTACCCTGTTCAGCCAATTTGTAGGTATATATTCGGGAACCACTCTTGCCTCCAACAGCAAGAACCCTGATAGAACCTGTATTGGGAGCAGCACCAGGACAAACCCAGCCAAGACTATTCCGGCGATCAATGTTTAATTCGTCCGGAGCGTTATACTGAATTGTTTTTACATTAACCTTAAAGTCACGGAAATAGGCGTACGGACCTGTACCAATAGTGTATTTACCCGGTAAACGAAGAAGAAGGCTCTCACCACTGCGAACAAGTGTCCCCTCTCCATCAGGGCCTGAAAAAATCTTATAAAAAGCACTCGCTGTTTTCCCTTTGTAAGTATAGTCCCCTGTGGGAGTAACCTTCAAACCATTACAAGTCTGTTGAACTGTATACCCCCAATGATATCGATATACATCCTGTTCTGTAACAACTATCGGAAGATCATAAACACCACAGGAATCAGTTACTCTGAACAAATAGCTTCCGGTTGGAAAATATTGAGGCGAGGCTTCTGTAGTTTGTTCAAAATAGAAATGGCTTGACGGAGCAAAACTCCCTAAGTTGTAATAGTAACGGATGTTAGGAGGGCCTCCAATGAGCTCAACTGTAGAGTTGCGCATCCAGGTACCATTCCTGACAATAACAAAACCAGTTTTCCCATCATTACCATCCTGACTGGTAGTTGGATCCAACATAATAGAGTAAAGAGGTCCAACATTCCGGGCATAGAACCCGGAGTTTATAACTAAACCATCCGCCGTCGTTGCAGCTACAGAATATTCTCCTTCCTCCACCTCTGATACTGTACGCGAAACAGTTCCTGTAGCAGCAGTTAGGACAGTATCGTAGTAAACCAGATTCTTTGTATTATTAGTCAGCTTCACATATACCGGAAAACAGATAACATTAGCTCCGGATATTCGATAATAAACATCAAACTTTCCGCTACATTTCAACTTAAAATCGTTACTTAACTGAGCCCCATACGCCGTTCTTACCATCGAAAGCGTATCTCCACAATCCGATTTAATATGGATTCTGACATCTCTGTTATTGATGTCCTTTAATGTGGTCCCAACCAGAACATCAACAGTATCATTCAGTACGCCAATTGGTTTGTAACTTCCTATTGGTCCGCCATTAAAAGAATAAGCATAGGAATAATGGGATCGTGCATCTGTCCTTTCGTACAAGTCACAGAAACCTTTAACATAGACCCTACAGTTATACTGGTCTTTTACAATTGATACATTTCCGTTTATTGGCAGCGCTTCTTTCACAACCTTGGTACTATCCAACTCCCTTGTATTACAGCCATCTTCAACAGCTACTTTAAACGCGCCTTCATTCAGGTTATCTATCTGAAATACACTGTCGTTTGTAGTAAAGGTCCGGGTTCCTGTATAGCTGGCAGGAGCATCCAGTACGCTAATCGTATAGGGAGCATTTCCTTTCGTAATATGACATTCAATTCCCCCTACAGCACATTTTCCAAAAGTTGCCTTATTGGGTTTTAGGAATAGCTTCACATTCTCATACTTTCCCGGTACTCGTACCTGAGTACTCTTTGAAACAGGAGTTCCGTAACAAACAGCCTCTACCAACAGGTCATAGGTTCCGGGCTCTATATTCTCCAATACAGCGGTCGCACTTTGTACCACCTTAGTAGTACCACCACTTATAGGAGTGAGGCTATACAATAAACTTCCCAGATTGACCTTATCCGCCCCTGCCAATGTAATAGCAATTTTGCCATTTGCTTTACAGGTCGCACTGTCAATCTGCGTCTGAATACTCCAGTTATCGCATGGCGTCTGCGCCCATACGCTTGTGCTTCCCGCCAGGAAACATACAACGGAAAACACCAGAAATATATATGATCTGATTATTTGCATATAAATCGTTTGATACAGCTAAACACCATTACCCTTTCTTACCATAGGTGCAGATAAATTGTCGTTTTACCGGTACTTTACGCTGAGGATCCATGTAAAAGACAGCTGGTAAACCCACCTCAATATGATCAGCGTCTATAAAAGAATATTGCCAGGAATGATAACGAACAAGAACAGATTCCGGGTCCTGCAACAACACAAACGGAGGCTCCCATTTGCAGCTATCTCTTTCAATTCTGCCATTACGCTCTACCGTACAAACATCTCCGTTAAACCCAAGCGACAAAGGAATCATCCCTCCAGCCATACTAATGTCTCCCTTTGCGGTCAATACCTTCCGCTCCAATACCCTTTCATCTCCCTGACTGAACAATGTTGCCTCCACCTTCACTATTTCCCAACGGCCCTGCATCTTCTGTCCTTCTGCTGGTATTTGGGCGTATCCGCGGCCCAACATCAGCATCAGTCCAATTATTATGATAATTATACGTGTATTCATAGTCGTTATATTATTTGTAGGCACACTCTTTATAGGAGCTCTTTTTATCCTCCACATGCCAATTCTGTTTATATTCTGTCATGGAAGCGCTAAGGATCTGTTTATCCTTGTTAATCTCCAGCTGATAAGCACCGTTGTTCCATACCAGCGGGTTTTTCATCATCACTACCGTACCAATCTGTGCCTGGATGTTTTTACGTCCGGAGCGTATAATCTTCATCGTTACATCATTACCGGTAAAGGGTGTACCTTCTGCTGTCAGGAAGTATATATCCGGCGTACCGCCATTGAGGGCATTGGCATCCAGTGCCCATACTTTACCGGAGCTGGGGAAAGTCGCTAAAATGGGACTGCACTCGTCTCCGGCTACACGGTTGCGGGAGTAGGTAATGACCTCATCACCGGAAGCGAAGTAGTCGCTAACTTCTGCTTCAGAAAGCCCTGAAACAATCCGTCCTCCTTTCACATACACATTTTTCAGGGTAGTGTTGATGTTTTTATAGGCGCCGCTCATACCGTCATAAGCCCAGTGAGCCGGATAGCTAAACTGATAAGTGGAGTCTCCAAACTCGTTCTGAACAGAGGTCAGCAACACATCTCCGGTTTCCGCGTCATACAGCAGGTTACGGGTCACTACCTTGCTGCCATTTTCAATCGCCTCCACTCTGTCAAGGATACCATGGCGATGGATCACCTTGGTAATAGCTACAGAGCTGAAAATATTCTCCTCGCTCTGTGGCATCGGGAAAGAAGTCGGGATCGGTACCGGGAAAATGCCAATGTAAATAGCATCCAGGTCTACCACAATATTGCCGGCCACGCTTTCATACACCTGACGGCGCATGTCTGTCATCAGCTCCACATCTTTACCAATAAAGGACGATGCTATCTGGCCAGATTTATCGATGGCCATTACTTCATTATTGAGATGTTTTTGCTGCGCAGACTCATTATCTACTTTATAGAAATATGTGGTAGACTTAATCATCTGAGGCGTCTTGCCTGCACTGTAAAACTTCTGTGACCGTATCTTTCCATGCATATCATTCAGCTCTATTTTAAAGCCCTGACTAAGCGCGAGATAGTAACGGGAGTCAATATTCATGATACTACCTAACCGTGGCTTATACATAGCTTTGCTATAAGGCCGTTCAATTTCAGAGTTGGCCACAATCGTCGGGAAATCATAGCTGGTGTAAAAGCACGTTTCTTCATACCCCTTTGCAGAACGCACATTTTTTGAATAGATAGATTGTGTCCGTACTTTGCTATAACCCACTGATGCTGCAGGGAAAAAAGACTCGCCCAGCGGTGCTTCCACATAGCTGACAGAGGTAGGTGCCAGCGCAGCCAATTGGTCTTTATACATCACTGGCGTATGCCAGGAATTCTCTTCCCCTCCCAATATAGGCTCGTAGGTCGCTACACCGCTACTGATTTGTCTTTCCACACCATCCACCTTAACAGTGGTGGTATAGTTGTATTCAGTACCATATTTTGATTCCTTCTGACCTGTCATGGCATTCCAGTGATCGTAGATTTCAATACGCTTCACACGCAGGCCACCACCATACTTCTTATATAACGGATCGTTTAATCTGGCATGTGAACGTTTCAGATCTACTTTCATAGCCCAGCCGCTCCTACGGGCAGTTTCATCAAAGCGCCTCAGTTTGGAAGGCAGATTGGTACTCAGCTCCACAATTGTCTGGATAGCTTTTATCGGGTCCATGTCCGCCATCTCAGAATCAGGGAACGCCTTGGAAGGCAGGTTCAGTCGCAGGAACTGCACCGCAGCCTTGGCCAACGGGCTGTAACTGCCGCCCTCTTCACCATTGGCTTTAAGCGGGCGTAATTTCACGAAGATGGTTTTACCGTTGTTGAAGAATCCATAATCATTTCTGTCGAGAAATGCGTAACAGGGCACATATTCATATCCTGATCCATAAGTATCTGAAGGCATCTTCACATTCAAGCGGAAGAAGACCGTATCATGCAGCTCCGACAAATAGTTGTCAAAAACCTCCTTATTGGAAGTAACCGGCAACTCCGCATCAAATGCCACATAGAGATTATCATGACGGCCACCTGTCAATTCGTATAAATTGTCGGTAAGCTCGTCCACTGATTGAGGCCGGGCCCCTGCGAAACCCGCAATCCGCGTCATCTTGCTGGCACGGCGATGCTGCACATAAGCATAATCATCCGATTCATAAGTGACTTTCATACGCCCACCGGAAGGCAATACGATGGAGTCTAACGTCCAGGCTGCGGCATTTTTAGCTGCCATGGTGCTGTCCTGCAACGCATAAGGCATCTCCACGTTACTGATGGGACTGTTGTCGGCATAGCCTGGGTTATTCCTGGCATCCTTATAGTTGCCCCAACGGTCAAATGACTTACTATTATAACCCGGATTATTGCTATTATAGTGAAATACGTAGGCGTTCTGTTGGTTACGGGCTTTATTCGTCTTGCTTTCGTTACCATTATAGGAGAACCAAAGCTTTTTCAGCGTCAGCTTACCCGAACTGCTTTCCGGAGCATTCGCCCCGGGGCATAACTCGTACGAATACTCGAAGTGGACTGTCTTTACCGGTTTGGCATTAACGCTGTCTTTCAGGTATTCTGCTTTCACATACAGATTGATTTCATCCAGTCGTTTGGCCTGTTTAGTGCCCACAATTTTGTTACCGGCGCTGTCAATCGGTAATAAATCGTCCCGGTCTCCCAGTTTGAATATCGCGATCATATTCTTGGACTCAACAGAGTTCAGGTACCACAGCTCCTTTTCACCATATACATAGCTGCCTTTATCATCGCGACGGTCAGTTTTCAGCCCTTCATTATAGGTAGCAAATTTGGTGTAAGGTGTACGCCATTTATAAGGATTGTTGACACCGGCAGTTCTCGTATAGTTGAACTTCACCGCATTACCGGCATCATCATCCGTGATACCATCGCCGGAGATGTCTACATAATCCGGTGACACAATACCGGTCAGGAGGAAGGAATGCGCATAAGCCGGAATCTCTTCCCTGTTAAAATAGTGTTCGTTCCCATTGCCATTAGTCGTGGAGTCATCACGATATTGGGTATTAGTGGAATTATAGCTCACCACCCCTTCTACTGCATTCGCTTTACTGTAGTCAGCAGAAAAGGTAACTTCTTCCTGTTTGAGGTTGTAGACCGGTAATCCGTATACATAACGTTTACCATCTGCATTGAGCACATTAACCTCAGAGATATGGTGCGGCTTACGGAAACTGTTTATCCGCTTTTCCTTATTCAACTTTCCCGGTACTACCTCAAAGTTATCCGGAGGATTGGGTAAGAAGAGATCATCATCTGTGACAGTAACATTACCACATTGCCACTTTACACTCAGATATCCGTCAGCTTCTGTGTTCATATACCACATAGCCACATCATACATCTTACCTTTTTCCAGGTTAATGGAATAATATTCATCATGGTTTTCGTCCCTCCCATTCCAATCCTTTTGGAAGTCGTTAATCTCTTTCCCATTCACGGAGAGGGCAAAGTGATCGTTAAACTCACAATGAACGGTATAAACACCGGTTACAGGAGCTCTTAACCGATATCTGCTTGTCATCATGAAATAGTCATAAGGCAATTTTATACCAGGAGTCATGGCCATCAATGTTTCCAAATCCCAAAAAGTATAGCCCCTTTGGTTACAGGAACCTAACGAGGCCCGCCCATGTGTCTCATACTCAGCATAAATCCCACGTTTTTCCTCCGGATCGCCAGCATACTTTGTATTACAATTATCAAACGTATATTTATTCTCTCTGTAGTTCTCAATAAATCGCGTCAATCCTGCTTCACTGGCTTCTTTGGCATTAAGATAAGTGATCAGCTGCGTTCTTTTATCGCGCTGCGTTTTACGGGCAGTCGCCGTCGTAATCGGTAACAGACCGGCATGTACGCCATCCTTATAACGGTAAAGGCTACCCGATGTACCAATATTACGGGTACCATCGCCGGTGAGCTGCGCTGTCACCACATCATCTCCACCCACTGTCTCATAAAACGCTTTGGGATTAATGGACATCTCACCGGGATTCCTGAAGTAAGCTGCTTCGTATTTTTTTTCAGAAGAGGTAAAAGCCACCCGCTGCCCTAGCTGGTTATCCGTCTGCCATGCCATGGTGGTGGTATTGGAGGAGCTTATATCAAGGTTCGCACCGAGATGGTAAATTGCGCCCACACCAAGATCCAGGCCACCAGTGAATGACTTGTCCTTAGTCCTCAGATAGGGATCATACATGTACCCGATATCACTGCGATAAGCCCTGAACATACCGCCGGTACCTTCTCCGGAAATGGAAAACACATCATAGGTGTAGGAAGGAATGGCAATAGTTTTCAACGCTTCTTTGACAGGCAACTCACGCTCTCTGTTGAAATCCAGCAATGCCTCCGGTCTTTTAGTGCCGTCTTCATAGTGCAGATAGCCATAGGCTGGCAACTTACGTACCTGATCCCCCTTCTCGATAGTCTGTTTCAACTGATAACCTGTACCGAATATATTATAGTGAATACCATTCGCCTCGAAACCAATCGCCAGTTTACCGGTAAACATACTATTCGTATAGGCCATACTGATATTCGGTGTAGAGCTGGGATAAGCAAATGAAATTTTGCTGTCAGCCATGGATGAAAAGGTATACGGCCTTTTCAGCTGGTCGGTCGACATTCTCACACCACCGGAAAACTGTAGCGCTTTCATACCGGATCGGGTATTATAAGCCGAGCCAATCGACACATTACCGGTAAATGCCCCACCATCACCATTCTTTATAGCAGTGGTTTGAACATCCAGGCTTGGGCTGACGGTTACTCCATCAGAAGTGCTGTTGGAAAGCCCCATCCCGGCTGTCAGAGAACCAGCACCCTGTATGCCCACACTCAGACTCGTGCCAAAACCCGCTTCCGCTCCCCAACCACGATAAGTGTTGTTATAGATGCTGGCCGAAGCGGTAAAACCACCACGGATACTATCAACGACCTTCCCTGCTACCGTTTTAAGATCCATACCGAACAGCTCTGTGGTGATACCCAACGATCCCCCCGTCGTCTTATTCTCATTCACCGACATTGTCTTGGTAATCTGGTCTTCCCCGTTAAAATCATCCGGAATACCACGCATATTACGCGTAATACTGCCCGGGTTCAGGTTCCATCCAAGCCCCGTCCAGCTGGCTTCCTGGTCCATGGAGATGCCGCTATTATATCCCAGCGTCAACGGATAACCACCTACGTCCAGCAATGGAATACTATAGGAGAAATCCCCGGTAAACAGGTCCACCATTTTATCACTTCCCACGGCGGTAAAAGAGGTAGCCTCCGGTTGCGTAGGGCCACCATCCACTTTATCTGCAGATGCAGGAGCAGGAGCTGCAGGCGCCGGCACTGACGGAGGAACTAAAGACAGCCATTCGCGTGCAGGCGCCACCGTTACTCCGACCGGAACCCGGCCGCTACGGTTACTGCCCAGCGCATAGCCCGGCACCACCGTTTCAACATAAATTATTGCCAGCAGAAAGCATGCAACTGCTTTCTTCCACTTTTCAGCAATAGCCAGTATCATTTCACTTTATTTTATAGGTACAGGGTTTCGGTTCCCATTAATCTTCTTTATTGTAGATAAATTTCAGCTGCCAGTATTCCCCGCGGGAATTCAACAGCCGAAACAGGTACAGACGGCCGTTCGACAAACCTTTGCGCTCCAGCGGCACTTCAAAGCGGTTATGTCCCCGCTCCGCTTTCAACGTTCCTTCCGCTACGGCACGCTGACCGGCTTCCAGTGGTATGACCTCGTAGTGCAACGTGCTGTCGGCGGTTTCATTGGTATAGCTGACACTCAGCATACGACCTGCTTTTACCACGGCGCCATCCAGCTCTCTTTTCAGTTGCACATAAGCGCCGGCAGGTGTATGGCCCGGTTTGGCCAATGGTTTAATACGGAATGTCCACACTTCGGTCTGAGCGGCAAACAACCGGCCATTGCGGGCGGTCACAGACCAGGCGTATTGCCTGCCGGTATCCAGCTGTACGCCTCCGGATGGGTAGTTGGCAAAAATATTCCGCAACGCGGGAGCGCGGTACACCGCAATGTTCTGCTGGATCGCTTCTTCAGGCGATTGACCCGGATATACTTCGGTAAGGGTCAGATCGTAGTTGAGATCACTGAACAAATTAAGCGGGGCGGGCGGGATCCAGGTAAACTGCGGCAGGGTGGTTTCCAACTCGCTTTTATTAGCAGGCGTATTCAGCAACGGCGGACTCACCGGCTCGATGGTAAACGGGATACAATCTTCTCCCGGTTGGTTGCCGGACTTATCACCTTCCACAATCATACTATAACAGGCCATATAATTGCCTGATGGCAGAAAACCATTGGCACTGCGGTCGATAGCAGGAGATAGATATTCGTATTGCACCGGCATAAAATCCTGCAACTGCAACTGTCGTGCGCCTTTGTTCAACAGAATAGTGCGGGTAATACCTGTCAGCAACGGCTGATTGGTCTGCGGATCGGTAAGGCGCATCGTGATGCGCACATTCACCGATGCATTGGAAGCAGATACCAATACAATATTCCATAGCTGGGCTTTCAGCATTACGCCGGCAGGTGGCAGCTGTATGGTCATGCTAACCTGTGCGGCTACACGCAGCGATAGCCCAAGGGCCAACAACAGGAATAGGGATCTTTTCATACGATATTTTTAGAACACTTTGGTATAGGTTAAACGACCGGTTTCATTAGACACCAGCTGCCTGTTCACACCTGGTACAAACCCTTTATCGGCCATGAGCGCTATCTCCCCCACTTTCGGAATATTGATCCTGGTATTGGCAGAATAGCCGGTTTGTTTTAATTGATATACGGTCTGATAATTGTATTTGACGCCCCCCCCGATCTCCAGCCAGTTGGTCACCTTATACTGTACGCCCCCATCAGCGCCATATAAGGCGTAATCCTGATTGGTAGCGGACGACAACCCACCGTTCAGGGTAAACTTCCCGATAAACACAGTATGGTTCAGCAACAGATTGGTACTGTTGAAATACACGAAGTTGCTGTCTACCTGCCGGTTATAGAACCGTGTCCCGGAGAAGATGGTATTCATCGTGGCCCGCCCGGACTGATAATAGTAACTGGCGGTACCCGACATAGTATAAAACAGGTTCTCTACAAATCTGTCGTCACTGAGTTTCATCAACTGCGAAGTCGGATAATATCCCACGGACACTACTGGCCATTTTTTCCGGCGGAACGTTGCTTGTATGCTTTTGAACACCGTGCTGCTGCGGTAACTGCTATGCTCAAAAACACTGGTGTATACATTCTGCTTCAGGCTACCGGTGATCATCAGCTGCTGCTGAAAGAAAGGCTGGTCCACTTTCACCATCCATGCATTCTGTGCAGAGCCGGTGGCGTACAAGCTAAAGGACTGGAAATTGGCGCCCATCCTTTTAAACATGGCGTTGATCCTCGTTTTGGTCAGGGGAACAAAGGAAAAGCCGCTCACCGCATAAGCTTCATTGCTGCGATCACCCAAACTGGTCATGCTACTGCCAAGGCCATCATGATTGAGCTTGCGTTCATAATAAGGTAACGAAGACTTAGCCACCTCCCCAATCAGATAGTTATTACGATTTATCTGCCATCTGCCTTCCAGCGACAACCCCATGATACGATAGTCCGGCGCCTCTACTACGCCGGTACCGGAAGTAGTGGTATTAAAATTATATACCTGTTTTTTTCCGGTATAGAAAGACAGAATAACGTTGTTGCCATCCCGTTGCCCTACGCCGGCTCTGACGATATTCAGGTATTGTCTGACCCTGTTGTCATTTACAATAAAATCACGGAAGCGGTAGTCTACCGCACCGGTAGCAAAAGCAATATAATAGGACGGGTTAAATTCGGCCTGCACACCGGTAATGCTGATGTTTTTGGCAGTCAGTTCCGAATAATCCACCATGGTACGACCAATCCCCACCGATTTCACTGCCAGCAAGGTCTTATATCCTTTGGGTAAAATGCTGTCGGGCAAATTCATGCTTTCCAGGTCCTGCATCATCTGCCGCGGATTTTTACTGCGTTGTAATACATCCATCAGATAACCTTTCTTCGCGGAGTAGGCTTTCTGTTGTTTGGCATACAACTTCTCCAGTGCGGCGAAAGATTTCTCCAGTGAGTCCAGCTTCTTTTTCTTTTCTTCATATTGCGCCAGAAAACGCGCTTCGCTGGAATCTGCAGCCACAGCATTTTTCAGGCTATCGGCCTTTTTCTGCAACACCCCGGATAAGGCTGCTTTGTATCCATCCACGTCCTGCACCGGCAGCAACTGCTGCAAAGAATCCGCCAGCCGGCGACGATATGCTCTTTCTTTTTGCTCTACCATCCGCTGCAGCTGTACCGGTGAGTTAAACCAGTAACGGAGCTTGTTCAGGGCGTCCCACTGCTCGTCCAGCTTGAGTTTCATCTTTTCCAGTTCCTGCAACTGCTTGCGTTTGCCGGCATCCCAGTCTCTCGCTTTGGCTAAAAGCAACTGCCGGAAATCCTGTTGCGTATACCGGAAATTAACGCCGGTAATATCTCTGAACAGATAAGAATTTCCTTTGCTGGTATTAAATGTCAGATGCAGCGGATATCTGTCTTTGACCAATATATCCAGTGTGGTCTGAACGGTATGCTGATGGATATCTTTTTCGAGATAAGGGGTATCTGTATGCGACTGATAATAGAAATCATACATCACGTTTCCATGTATGCTCAGGAAAGGTTTATGTACAGGTACAACGGGTTGAGCGGGCGGCAACTTCCGTTTGATGGCTACCAACCTGGTGTCTCCTCTGGGCTCCTCATACAACAGGACCAACACCGGCATCTTCATTTTACAACCTGTATGAATGAAGTAATGACCAGTATCCGAAACCTTAGAATCTACGGGAAGATGAAGCTGCGCTGCACACTCCGAAGCAAGGAATAGGGACGATAATAACAATATTAATACTACACTTCTCAAAAACGATCCACTATGTGGCAATTGGTTAACAAATAGGTATTAGGATATTTTTATTCTCTTATGCGACAAATCTAGAAATTAATTTCAGATAAAAAAATTATCTGATGAAATATTTTTTCGGATAGGGGGTGACGTTATTGTTAAGACAAAACAGCATTACTTTTACGCAATACCACATCAGGAATTATCATACCCAAAGCGGAAAGAGACCAGATACCCTTTGTTAAAATGATAACTGGCAAGGTAAGTCCCGTAACTATTTTCAAAGACATACACCGTCTTTTCTTTCTTTAACATCTTATCCCTGAAAATAGATAAAAACTAACCTGTACAGGAAAACAAAAACAACAGTACCAAAGCTTCCGACGTGTCATCATCATCGGTAGTTTCATATACCTATTTAATTATCTTAAAACATCCTCCATAAATCTCCAAACGGACATAGGGGATAAACTTAAAACTCATCTTATTATTACACGACTTGCCAGCTGCCTAAAATATCAAATTATCATAATATTACCTAGTAGTCTGAATAATAGATATCTTTATCCGCCACCATTCCTTTATAAGCAGAACAGATATGAAAACAATGAAACGCCTCTCCTGGCTGTTGTTGGCTTTTATCAGCCAGACAGGCTTCAGCCAGCAGCAACCCAGGCAACAACCGAACATTATTTTTATCTTCTCAGACGACCATGCCTATCAGGCAATCAGTGCTTACGGCAGCAAACTGACACAAACACCCAACATCGACCGCATTGCCCGTCAGGGTGTGCTGTTCCGCAACGCCCTCGTCACCAACTCCATCTGTGGTCCCAGCCGGGCCACCTTGCTGACAGGCAAGTACAGCCACATCAATGGCTACACGCTCAATGAAAAGAAATTTAATGTCGGCCAGCAACTGTTCCCTAAACTGCTGCAACAAAATGGCTACCAGACGGCGTGGATCGGTAAATGGCACCTCGGCAATCTGCCGGAAGGGTTCGACTTCTGGCGTATCCTTAATAATCAGGGGCAATACTATAATCCGGACTTCATCGGTCCCCGCGATACCACCCGCGTAGAAGGTTATGTCACCAACCTGATCACGCAGTTCTCCGTCGACTGGCTCAATCACCGCGATACCTCCAAACCTTTCTTCCTCGTCGTAGGCGAAAAAGCAACCCATCGCGAATGGCTGCCCGATATACAGGACCTCGGCGCATATGATGACAAAACATTCCCGCTGCCGGCCACTTTCCGCGACAACTATAAAAATCGTATCGCAGCACAAAATCAGGACATGACCATCGACAAAACCATGCGCCTGAAAGAAGACCTGAAAGTACACGCCAACTATGAAAAAGGCATCTATGGCCGGTTTACGCCGGCACAAAAGGAAGCCTTCAAAGCTTATTATGAAGGGAAAGTCAGCAAAGAATTCGATGAGAAAAAACTCACCGGCGACGCCCTCGTGGAATGGAAGTACCAACGCTACCTGAAAGACTACCTCTCTACTGCCCGCTCACTCGACCGCAATATCGGCGCCCTGCTCGACTACCTCGACAAAAACGGACTGGCAGAGAATACCGTCGTTATCTACGCCTCCGACCAGGGCTTCTATATGGGCGAACACGGCTGGTTCGATAAACGTTTTATGTATGAAGAATCCCTGCGCACACCGTTTATCATCAAATACCCCGGCGTCACCAAACCCGGCACCACGGTGAATCAGCTCATGCTGAATATCGACTGGGCGCCCACCATCCTGCAGATGGCCGGCGTACCCGTGCCGGCAGATATTCAGGGCACCTCGTTCCTGCCATTGCTGGAACAAAACGCCAACAAAGCATCCTGGAGAAAAGCAGCATACTATCACTATTATGAATTCCCGGAACCGCACCATGTATATCCTCACTTCGGTGTGCGCACGGAACAATACACACTGGTACGCTTCTACGGAGCCGGCGACAGCTGGGAGTTGTACGACCTGAAGAAAGATCCGCACCAGGTCAATAACATCTACGGTAGCAAAGGCACAGAAAAAATTACCGCCGAACTCAAAGCCACGCTCAAAAAACTGATCCTGCAATACAACGATCAGGAAGCACTGAAAATACTGGAGTCTCACTAATATTTCGGCTGTCACGCAAAGGAACAGGCCTTTGCGTGATAGCCCACCTCCGCTGAAAACCTTATCTTCGGCCCATGAAAAATCCTCCCACCTGGCAGTTTAATATCGCAGACCGGAAACGAGGCATATGGGCCTTTGTAGCAATGATGACGGCCTTCTTCGGCACGGTGGTCCCGGGCCTTTTGCTGAACCTGAGCGTTGGAATAATCATTACGGTCATGCTGGTGGTGATGATTACCCTCATGTTTCTCACCATCACATGGATGTGGAGGAAAGAAACCCTCACATTGTATCACGATCGTATTGAGTCTGCCCTGTATGGCACCATCTACTTCACCGACATCCGGAAAATATCAAGGCCATGGGGAGCAATGAGCCCGGCTATCAAACTCCGGTTAGATAAGAGACGCGTCTCCTGGAATATGGTCCGCAGCAGCCGCGCGCTGATACAAAACACGCCTGAAGAAGTCATAGTCTTCGAAGATTTCCTCCGTCAACTGGAGACGGCCATGACCAAACAAACCCCGAAGCCAGACCTGCTCAAGGCTCAACACACCAGCACAACTGAAGATATCACGCCAGCAGCACAGCTCAGCCGCATCAACCGGTCCGGCAATCATCTCAGCGGCCTCGTGATAGGCCTCATCCTAATAGTAGTAATATTATTCGGAGTGGGCACTTGTGTTACCCATTCACGAAAGCCCGATTTTAAACGTATGAAAGCCGCTGCTGAAGAACGTTTTTACAAAGGGAAACAACAAGTAGATGAACTGGTAGCACAACGATTAAAGCGGGAAGGCGGTGCCTTCCTCTATACTAACGATCATGCAGCAACGATTAAACTGTTCCCCTATATCAATACCGGCAACCCGCTGAATATCGACCTGTTTCAATACACGGAAGCCAATAAAGATATTGCTGCGATCCTCGCCAACCCCGATTCCGCGCAGCTGGACATCTATGTTATCAGTGGAGACTCCGCTGTCCGCCGAATGAAATCCGATACTTCCAGCCGGCAGTTTTTCTTTCGGGCATACGACCCGAAACAACGTATCCGGCCGGCCAATGTACGCCCCAATGATACCACCGGGCAGGACAACTATCCTGTATTCGATGTTAGCTGGAATGTACCACTACAGGATACCACTACCCTGCTCTATGCGATAGACAGGAGTATTCCCGGCATGCACATCATGCTCGCCCAGGTGAGGTTGCGTCCCGCTTTTTACCTGTACATGACGGGCAAAGTAAAACAGGGCATGAACGAAGCGACTTTCCGGGAAGCTGTTATCACGCTGAATAAACTACTACATCGCAGCCAGGTGGATACCAGTACGTTTATCATCACCCGGATTTAAAGCTCTCCCGATTGCAGAAAGGCCCGGAGCCGCTCAAACTCCAGCCGTACCGGTGGCATCGCCTGCCGGATACCAGCGCTGATCTCCCGGAAAAGCTGTTGTATCACATCCGGACTGCCGGCCATGCTGCAACACTCCAGCCGCTCTGTGGTGGACTGGACACTGGTGAGCCCCACGATACCGGTGAAAGCCCTCAACTGATGCGCATAATACCTGACCAGCTCCCGGTTGTTCTCCGTCACCGCATTGCCCAATTGCGTTATCCGGGTGCCTATCTCTGAGAGAAACCCTTCAAACATGTCAAAAGCATACGATGGCTGATGTTGGTAAAGTCTTTGCAGATAAGCGATATCCAACGCCTGATGGCGGAATTCAAAAGAAATGACGGGTACTTTTTTCATATGGGGTATTTTGGGGGAGATGACTAACATAAAGATACCTTATTGGGCCTTAATTTCTTTGTCAATTCCGGGCAAAAGCCTTAATTTTGCCCGTTGTGAGAGAAGCCGCATCAGCTTTGCTTTGATGCGGCTTTCTATATAGATAGTTATTATACAGTAATATGAAGACATACTTCCGACTTTTAGCTTTTGCCAAACCTATTAACAAATTCGCTATTCCCTACATCCTTTTTACGTTGCTGTCCATTATCTTCAGTACACTGAACCTGGCACTGCTGGCTCCATTGCTGGCCACCATTTTCAGTAACGTAAAAGAGGTGCCGCCAAAGCCACAAACCTGGATAGATATCTTCGCTATTTTTAACTACTATACTGCCCTCATTTTTAACAAATATGGCGCCGTACAAACGCTCCGCTTTGTATGCGGTTGTATCGTGGCCTCCGTGTTGCTCGGTAACCTGTTCCGTTATTTTGCGGAAAAAACCATGGAAAGCCTCCGTATCCATACGCTCCTCAATCTCAGAAAGGCTGTTTTCAATAACGTCATGAACCTTCATCTCGGTTATTTCAGCAATGAACGCAAAGGCGATATCATCTCTAAAATTGCCAGTGATGTGCAAACAGTGCAGTTTTCCGTGACAGGTACGCTACAGGTGATCTTTAAAGAACCCGTTACCCTCCTTTTTTACCTGGTGATGCTGTTCATCATCTCCTATAAGCTGACACTGGCCTCTATGCTGGTAATCCCGGTGGCCGCCTTCATCATCTCCAAAATTGTTAAAAAACTGAAAGAGCAAGCGGTCGCAGCCCACCGTACCTACGGCCTGATGATCAGCTACCTGGATGAGGCGCTTCATGGTATCCGTATCATTAAAGCTTTTAACGCGGTTAAGTTCACCACCGACCGCTTCAATAACGAAAACGTCCGCTATTCCAAAATTGGTCGCGCCATGGCCAGAAAACAACAACTGGCCTCACCGGTATCTGAAACATTAGGCGTAATCATGGTGGCAGGTATCGTATTGTACGGCGGTACCCTCGTACTGTCTAACCAGGGCGATCTCAATGCCGCTGCCTTTATCGCCTATATCGCCCTGTTCTCCCAGGTAATGCGCCCCGCAAAAGCGATCTCCGCTTCCTTCAGCAATATCCACTCAGGGGTGGCTGCCGGCGAACGCGTACTGGAACTGATCGACGAAAAACCGGCCATCGTGGATGCCCCCAACGCCACCATCATGACCGGCTTTGAAAAAGAAATTGAATTCAGGAACGTATCTTTTGCCTACGGTGAAAAAGCGGTCCTCAAAAATATCAACCTGACCATCCCTAAAGGTAAAACAGTCGCGCTGGTAGGCCCGTCCGGTGGTGGTAAATCCACCATGATGGACCTGATCCCCCGCTTCATTGAGCCACAATCCGGCGATATATTCATCGACGGCCGCCTCCTGCAGAGCGTAACGATGGAATCCTTACGTTCGCAAATAGGGATGGTCAATCAGGAATCCATCCTCTTCAACGACAGCATCTACAACAATATCGCTTTCGCTAAACCCGATGCCACACCGGAAGCCGTAGAGGCAGCAGCCCGCATTGCCAACGCCCATGAATTTATCATGGCCATGAGCGAAGGTTATGACACCAATATCGGTGACAAAGGCTCCAGGCTCTCCGGCGGACAAAGACAACGTATCTGTATCGCCCGTGCCGTACTGAACAACCCGCCGCTGATGCTGCTGGACGAGGCTACCTCCGCGCTGGACACAGAATCCGAAAAAATGGTGCAGGACGCCCTCAACAACCTGATGAAACACCGCACTTCCCTGGTGATCGCCCACCGCCTCAGCACCATCCAGAACGCTGACATCATCATTGTACTGGAAGACGGACGGATCGTGGAACAGGGCTCACATCTTGAACTGCTGACCAACAACGGCCTCTACAAAAAACTCATCGACATGCAGACCTTCGCTTCCAATAAGGAAGAGGCGGTAACAGAAGAATAGATAGATTAACGATAATCTATATATCAATATAACTGTATGTATATTTGCAGCTATGATTAAACCCAACGCTATAGACATCGTCGTGCCCTCTTTCCGGCTAACAGCGGCACTGCTTTTAAATATTATCCGGCTCGAAAAACCAGCTGGCTTTGAGGTCAATACCTTCATCGTGGCCGATAATCCTGCTGCTGTTATCCCCGAAACGCTGAAGGAACTGGACCGTACCGGCGAAATACACCTGCTGGTCAATGAAACCAACCTCGGTTTCTCCGGCACGCGCAATAAAGGCATCCGGGCGGGACAGGCAAAATGGGTCCTGCTGCTGGACGATGATATCGTACCGCAGCCAGACCTGCTGAAAGCATACGCTACAGCTATTTCCCAAAACGACCAGGCACTGGGCTTTGCAGGGGTCACCTATTTCCCCGAAGCCATCAATGCCGCTACCCGCGCACTGGAAATAAATGGCTCCGTACATCATTTTAAACTGGCGCTGTACTACCCGGAAATCACCTGGGCGCCTACCACCAACATGATGATCAACCGGGAGAAGCTGGACCCGGCCCTGTTTGATACCAATTTGAAAGAAGGAGGGGAAGATGTGGACTTTTTCGTGCGCCACTGGCTGAAATTCAATGAAAAATACCAATCAGTGCCGGCCGCTGCGGTAACGCACCCCTGGCACGACAATGGCGCGATGCAAACACGCCGCCAGTTCCGCTATGGCATGGCTGCCAATCAACTGGCCCATAAGGAACCGGAACAAAGATATACTTACCGCGATTTTACCAATACGCTGGAAACCTTACTGCTACTGCTGTTCCTGTTCCCTGCTGCCCTGTTTACGGGAACCGTGAAGTTATGGATATGCCTGGTAGTGGCCGTTCCGCTGGCAGAATACCTGACCAACTGGTTCAAAGCCATTACGGTAGGCAAAACATGGTCGCCGGCCGTAGCCTTTCAACTCATGTGGGCAAAAAATTGCTGGGAAGCCGGTTATCTGTACGACGCACTGTTGCGTGGCCGTCCTGACGGATTCGCGAAAAGAATAGACATGGGCTTTGCAAAAGAAAACCCAAGCTCTTTCCGTACTAACCGGTGGAAGATCGTAAAGATCGTATTGCTGGTGATCTTAGTGGTGATAGCCGTTTGTACAATAGGTAATCCCTTTGTTTAAAGTATCGAGATATACCCTGTAGTTGACATTCTCATGGACCCGGTCATTGAGGGGATGGTGCAGATGATAGCAAACCGCTTTCATCTTCACCTTTTTCTGGCTCAGGCCAGAGTTGATAAAACGGGCAGCCAGTTCGATATCCTCATGGCCCCACCCTTTCAGTTCATTATTATATCCGTTTACACGCAGGAAGTCCTTTTTCCAGTAGGCACAGTTAGCGCCGATAAAATTATTGGAACGCTTGCTCTTCTTAATCAGTAACGGAGCGAGAAACGGAATACGCACACCATTAAACCGGTTCTTTATGCCACGGCCAAATATGGTCACATTCCCAAACTCACCGGAGCGCAGAAAATAACGGGTCTTGTCTTCCGGCAACAGTACACGACTGCCGCGGATGTAATACCCCTCCTCTGCTTCGTTGATATGATCTCTGATAAAATTCTCGTTCAGTACAATATCTCCATCTATCTGTATAATATAATCAGATTCCGTTCCGGAGATAGCCTGGTTGATGATGATGGTTTTTCTGAAACCTTCATCAGGATGCCAGAAATGTTTTACCGGAATAGTACTGCTCCGTTTGAACGTTTCAATGACATATCTGGTAGTGTCGCCGGATCCATCATCTGCGATGATGACCTCATTTGGCAAAACAGTTTGCCTCAGCACACTTTCAAGAACGAGCTTTAACGCTTCTGGCCAATTGTAGGTCGTAATTAATAAGGCCACGGACATCCTATCACCCATATAATCTGAACTTATATATTTTTGTTATTTTTTAATTTTTCTTCATCGAGCACCGACTGATACTTGTCTGGTATAACGCCTGCCTTCTCCTCTTTATTACAGCTACATTCTCCCCTTTACCTGGCGGTACAGGAAGTATGAGCGCTGCATCAGTGAAAATTGTAGGTCTCTTTGTCAGTTTCAAACTATGCTCGTTATCTCACCAATCATTCTCTATTGTTAGCTAACGAATTAAGGTCTTCAAATGTTACACATACATAAATACAAAAGGTTAAAATTCTTCAATAAAGCAAAATTACTAATATGGCTAGTTGACAATTAGCGTATTTTTTACCTTTATATTTTATCCTTTTAAAGAGATAAAACTTTATGTCGTTAAAAATATGGCAAATTTATGCAATTTATAATTAATTATTACAATGCCCAATATTTTTTTTGCCCGGTAAGCACTACCGGTTTTCCGTTAGAAGAAAATTCACTACTGCAACATTCATGCTAACCTCCTCATTCACCGGTATCAATCTTCTTCACCAGCTCCTCGCGCACTGCTGCCGGCACATTGGACAACAACTTGTAGCCAGTGGCTTTTTCAATCTCCTCAATAGAAGTTAGGTATGCAGACCACTTCGTATTTACCTCATTGTTATTAGGAGTATTAACGGCAATTACCCGTGTTTGCCGGGTTACCCGCTTCAGGTCATTATTACCTTCCGGCAACACCACGATCACCTTCCAGATCCTCGCGGGCACATTCACCCGGCTGCCGGCAATCTTCTTAGACGTGCCCTTGCTGCCTGTCCCCCCGCTGCCATAGCTTCCCATGATCACATATACTTCGTTACCATCTTTCACCAGCGAACGCGTATATCCTTCCAGATTGGACCACAAATGCTGATTATGATTAGGCGCCTGTGGAATCATATTCGTCATCAGGAAAGTAGCTTCATTGGCATCCCGCGAAGCAGTACGGTCCCCGGAAGGGCAATTATGTCCACGGTCAAACCCGCTGCCGTTGTAGCTGAACTGTGTTACCTGGAACCAGCCCTCCGGAACATCCGCGTCCGGCCGGAAATCATTCCCCCTGGCCATACGCCCCAGATCACCGGCAGAGATATGCCAGCTCACCCAATTGGGCGTTCCGTTGTCCCTGTTATAAGATAAGATATAATAACCCTTATCCATCAGGTAGTTGTTGGCCATTACCACCGCAGACGTGGCATTGCTGGGATTACCCAGCAACAGGTTATCGTCATCTCCGCGCACGGCGCCTTCTCCTTTATCAGGCTTCTCCGCAGGCGTTTCTTTACCCCCTGCGCTCACCCTGATGGCATCTATATTAAGACGGCTTCCTGTGTTGTCTGTTTTCCGAATGCTGAAACGGATGGTAGACTGCGTAGTGGCAGTAAAACTAACCGTTTGCAGACTATTGGAGCTCACCTCCACCGTATTGCCCACTTTGGTAAAACGTTGCCCGCGGTTCACAGACGCCCACAATTCCCAGGCGCCTTCTTTGTCCTTTCCATAGAGCGCATACTTCAGCGTAACCGTCACGGTGCCATTCACGGCAATATCAAAGTCCATCGTGGCCCTACCATTATCACGGATACGCAACGCCTGCGTACCCACTTTATGGTCTTCATCCAGACTGCCGGTCACGGCGTCTTTGAACGCCCAGCTGCCGCTGGACAAGTCTACACTTTCTGAATTGTAATTGGTCTTGCTGCCTTTTTCAAAATCTTCCTGTAACAGGTATTTATTGGTCTTCTTTTTAGCATGCGATTTTGCAGCAGTCTTCCGGGGAGGGTCTTTTTCCTTTCTCCCGGCTATCTTCCGGGAACAGGTGGTCACAGCAAAAGTGACAAGTATCAGTATAACGGCTACGGCTAAACTATTATTCGACGTTTTCTTCTTCGGTGTCTTCTTCTTTGGCTTTGGCATAGGGCCGCGAAGATAATAAAGAAGATAGTTCTCGCAAAGATTTCACGCAAAGGAGCTAAGTGAGCAAAGGGCACAAAGTCTCTTCAAGATAAATAACTCACGAAGAATTCACGCAAAGGCGCAAAGCAGCAAAGAGCGCAAAGAATAATATAAGCGGGCAAAGAAAGCAAAGAAGCGAAGATCAAATTTTGAATATCAGATTTGATCTTCGCCCCTTTGCTTTCTTATTTAACACTTAAAAATCTTTGCGCTCTTTGCTGCTTTGCGCCTTTGCGTGAACCTTTCGCGAGACTAGAAGAACAACTGCGACAACACATTCGTCGCATCATTGGCTTTCGGCTTCAGTCCCAGAAATTTGGTGTACTGGGCAGCTGTCAGCAGCAGTTTGAGTTTGGAAAAAAGCCCCCCTTGCAGGCCGGCGAATTTAGAAGCATACGAAGCAGGATTACTCTGCTGCAAAGGCAAAATACTCGCTTTCTGTTTCAGAAAACCAGTCACCAGATCGGTCACCTTCGGTTTCTGGACTGCTGTCAATCCAAGTGCGGGCGTCAGCTTCGACAGGATACTGCCGGCTACACCGCTGTAATCGGCTAAAGGATTTTGTACACTGCCGGCTGTTTTTTTTGCCTGGTCCAGTATACTTTGAGCCTGCACGGAGGCAGCAGTAAAAAAGCAAACACATAACAGAGAGAGGAACACTTTTTTCATGTTGCAGGATGGTTTATGTAATGGAAATGAAAGTGACAGCCTATACACTATAAATATAACGATAAAAACAGTGCTCCGGATTGGCCGGAACAAATAAAAGTTTGTCCCAGATGCACTAATCAGCCACCGGAAACCGTCCTAATATTGTACCCGCAATCCGCAAGCTACATTTGCCATTGCGCACATTCCTGCACCATGTACGAAGAACGCATCAAGAGAAGAGACTTACTACAGAAGATCACCAGTGCCGAACAAGCCGCCACGTTTTTTAAAGACCAGATGGTCGTGGCCTCCAGCGGTTTTACCAAAGCGGGCGACAGCAAAGCGGTATTAAAAGCACTGGCGTCAACAGCTCCTGCTAAACCTCTCAGAATAACGCTGCTCACAGGGGCCTCACTGGGTCACGACACAGACGGGGCCCTGGCTGAAGCAGGCATACTGCACAAACGCATGCCTTTCCAGGTAGATCCTGCGTTACGCAAAAAAATCAACAGCGGTGAAGTACTCTTCATTGATCAGCACCTCGGCGAAAGCGCCTCCTTCGTGGAAGAGAAAATCATTCCCCGTGTAGATGTGGCCGTCATCGAAGCACTGCTGATCGAAGAAGACGGAAGCATCGTACCCACTACCTCCGTTGGCAACTCCGCCGCCTTTGCGGCCGCGGCCAACAAAATCATCGTGGAGATCAATCTCTCTGTACCCCTTTCGGTATATGGAGTACACGATATCTTCTCTGCAGGCATATGGCCCGATAAACAAATCATCCCCATCACCCGGGCCGGCGACCGTGTTGGACGACCTTCTATTCCCGTTGATCCGGAAAAGATTGTGGCGATAGTACTGACCACCACCACCGACAGCCCGGCTTCTATCAATGAAAGGGATGAAAAAACGACCGCCATCGCGGCTCATCTGCTGGAATTCTTTTCGCACGAAATATCAAAAGGCCGGCTGCCAACATCGCTCCGACCACTACAGTCCGGTATCGGTAAGGTCGCCAATGCTGTCATGGAAGGTTTTATGGATGGCAATTTCCATCACCTGACCATGTACTCAGAAGTGATACAGGACAGCGCATTTAACCTGATTGACGCCGGTAAACTGGAAATGGCCTCCGCCTCTTCCATCACCGTCTCGCAGGCATGTTACAACAGGGTTTTCAGCAATTTCGAAAAATATAAGCCGCATATCATCCTGCGGCCTCAGGATATCAGCAACGCAGCGGAAGTCATTCGCCGGCTGGGTGTTATCAGCATCAATACAGCCATTGAATGCGACATCTACGGTAACGTCAACTCCACGCACATCGGCGGCACTGCTATGATGAACGGGATCGGCGGCTCCAATGATTTCGCACGCAACGCCTACCTGAGCATATTCGTCACCCAATCATCTTCCAAAGCCGGCGGTATTTCGCACATTGTTCCAATGGCTTCTCATATAGACAATACTGAACATGATGTAGACATTATAGTAACAGAGAACGGTCTGGCAGACTTACGGGGACTCGCGCCCCGGGAACGTGCAAGACTGATCATATCCAAATGCGCGCATGCCAGCTATAAAGACGAACTGAACAACTATTTTACCGACGCCTGCAACCGCGGGGGCCACACGCCCCACCTGCTGCAGGAGGCACTTAGCTGGCATAGCCGCTTCAACGAAAACGGGACCATGCTTAAAACTGTTCATGTATAGTGTGTGTGAAGGATGAAAAAAAGAAACCGGCTCTTCACTGGGAGCCGGTTTTCCTTTTTTATAAAGCAATGCAATAGTTATCGTATAAGCGTCACCGTTCCCTTTATTAGTTTCACTGTCCCATCCATGTACTCCACCGTGGCAAAGTACACGTAAGTGCCCATATCAGCTTTCCTGCCGTTTACCAGCCCATTCCAGCCATAACCACGATCGTTGGCCGGTGTATTCACTGCTTCAAATACTTTGTTGCCGGAACGGTTAAATATGGACAGGTTCCGTACCTGCCGGATATCCCAGCTGCCAATCACATAGAAATAATCATTCTGGCCGTCGCCATTGGGAGAAAAGGCATTCGGCATACTAATGCCCGCATTGACGAAAGTCTGTATCCGTACACTGGCGGTATCGGTACACCAATAATCGTTGGTGGCGGTGACAAGATAACGCATAGAGGAAGTGGCCGCCGCTACCGGATAAGGGCAGGTAACGCACGACAAACCCGATTGTGGCTCCCACGTATAGGAAGTGGCAGGGCCACCGGTAACGGACGTACGCAGCGGCACACTGGCCGGCCTGGGCAACGAAATCAATGCCGGCGTGGCACTCACGGTAAACGGTTCATAATCCACTACGCTCTGGTTGTTGGTATAATCTGTCTCTTCCCACACAAAGCCGCCTTTGTCATTCACCACAGCCGCTACCTCCGCAGTACCGGGCGCACTGAGCACATGGGTAAATTCACGGCAGTCGCCCTCTTTGGCTGTCGGCGTATAAAACAATGGTTGCAACAACGTGGTGCGTTCATTACCGGGAGCACCATTATAAAAGGATACCGGTATTTTTTGGAAGATGGTATCATAGCCGTTGGCGACGCATACTTTGAACTTCACAAGGATATGCTGATTGTCATAACAATGGGCCGACAACAACGTGACGGTGAGGTCCGGCGGCACCAGGTGTACATATTCCGTTCCTTTCAATATACAGCCGTAGCGGTTCGTCAACTGCAATCCTATCTGGCTGCTGTCCAGCATCCGGACGGCCGGCGCCGGGCAATTGGTGCAATCCATCGTATAAGCGTCGCTGTTATCCCAACGGATAGTAACCGGATCAAAGCCGGTCACTCCATAATAAAAATGGAATGGCGTTTTGCGGAACACAGTAGTGTCCTGGGGGAACACCGTCAGTACCGGCGGCACATAACCCATGGTCTGGGTATTATTGGTATAGTCTGCTTCATTCAGGCCGCTGGACGGCGGGAATGGCTGATGGTCTTTGTTCACCACGGCCACTACCTGTCCGGTAGCGGTATTCCGTAGATATTGCCCGTAACTGCTGCAAACGCCGGCAGATGCCAGCGGCGTCAGGAAAGTGTTGCCCAGCTTCACCGCCGCCGGATCGCCGGGGAGACGGTCGTAAAAATCCACTTGCAGCGCGGCGGGTATGTTACCCGGCGCGTAGGCATTGCACAACGAGAAGTCCACATACAGACTATCGCCCCGGGAACAGTTCACTTTATCCAGTTTCACCGTATAGTCATCTACCGGCGGGATGTGCAAAGTGGCCACGGTATCTGCGTAACAGGCATATTGCGTATAACCACGCACCTTCACGGTGGTGACGGTATCTTTACGATAAGGCGCAGTGAAAGTGGCGTTGATACAGGTGGTGCAGTCCAGATACGGCGATGCATCCCAGGTGGCGGTAGTGATGGCGCCGCCTTTGGAAGTTGGCTTCAGCACCAGTTGCTGCTGCGGCGTCAGGGTATAATCGCCCGGTGCCAGCGACACATGAAACCGGAAACCTTTCTTAAAGCTTACATTATTGCCGTAGTTACTTTCCTCTACACTAGTGCTGGCATTAGGGAGTACCAGCGGGAAAACGGTGCCGTTGTCATTCATCACCGTCACCAAAGTATCGATGCCGTCGCGACCGGCATCTACAATCGTGGTATATAATACCGACGCGCATTTACCGGGCAGGTCTGCGGGCAGCAGGAAGGGCGTGCCTAACCGCCTGCCTTTTCCCAGCCGCGGATCATCATCATAAAAAGAGACAGGGGTATTTTTAGGGATGGTCACATAACCTTTGTTTTCAAAATACAGCTTCACCCGTAGTTTGTTCTGCTGATAACATTCTACCGCCGACACATATACGACGCCATCGGCGGTAGGGTCGTCCACCACAATGGTCACGGGGTTCGTATAGTCTTCACAGTGCCCGTCGGTGGCGTATAGCCGTACCTTATAGTTGGCAGGTGTATTAAATATATAGTCGAGCTGCTCATCGGTGCTCACCACGGTTTCGGCCATGCCCTTGTCGTTGCTGATCAGCCATTTCCAGGAGGTAGCGTTGCGGGAGCGGTTGGTAAACACCACATGGTCGGTTTGTACGCCCAGCCTGGAAGCGATTTTCCGTTTATCAGGATAGAAGCGGGCCACCACGCCGCAGCTGACAGCCATGGCGTCGGTAGTGGAAGCATGGCAGCCGGTCACGTTATCGGTTACACGCAATTCCAGCTGGTAGGTTTTCTGTACCGTCACCGGAAGCGCCAGCGTAACGCCTGCTCCGGCAGTGGTGCCGTCTACCAGCCATTGTACGGACTGTCCCGCGGCGACCGTGGCGGTAAAAGTGACCACATCGCCCACTACGGGATAAGCAATATCACGGGTGAAAGCAGCGGTGACGGTACCTGCACAGGGATCGTTACAGACAATGCTGGCCTGCATCAGCGGCAGCGCGGCAGCAATGAAATTACGCATACGCTGGGTCTGCCCGGCAGTGAAGCCCAGTACGCAACCCGTTCCCTGTCCGTAATCCATGAAATTGTCCGGCAGGTCTGGCACATCCACCGTAAACCCGGATAAGGTATCGGTGCTGCAGGAGTTCTGCGGGGCGCTGCAGGCATAACCGCCGGTGATGGTCCTCTCCGGTGGCGTATCACAGACCATGTCCCCGTCGGTGAGGCAGTCATCGTTTTTACAGTCGCGGGCGGCAAAGGTATGCAGCAGGCTCAGGTAATGTCCCATTTCATGGGCCAGCAGGCCCGTACCCAGTCCGGCCACCACAATATCACCGCCGGCGCTGGCATATCCGCCCATGGTGAGGCGGCTCCATTGGCCGCAGCTGAAGTCCTGCATATAGTCGGAACGGATCTGGGATACCACCCAGATGTTGATATAACGGGTACGGTCCCACGCTCCCATGTCGGTGACCTCCCCTCCTTCCATGTCCACATCGAAATCATTCAGGTAAGTGTAGGTACGGACAATACCGCTGGTGCGACCGCCATCGGGGGCCGTCTTCGCGAGGCAGAACCGGATTTTGGTATCGGTGCGGCCGCCGGTAAATGCTCCGGTGGCGCCGTAGGCGTCATTCAGTGACTGGATAGCGTTGGCCACGTCCAGGTCCGTATAGGCGTTCGGGTTTTCGTTGAGGATATGCACTACCACCGGCAGGGTAACGATGGCAGGATCAACAACAGGTGCGCCCGGTACTGTCATGTAATGACGTTGCAGCAGTGCCCGGTTGATGGCTTGTTCCCGTGCCAGAAACGAAGGATTCCGGCGCCATTGCTCTTGTAAAACATCAGTGCCGCAGGGACGTACCGTTGCCGGCATCCCTTCCTGGGCATAGATCATAATGGGGACCAGCAGCAGCAATAACGCCGCAGCCAGGTTTTTCAATGTGGTAGTGCTCATCTGGACAATAATAGGACGGCGCAAATATATATAAATTTATCATCATCAATCATCAACCGATAGTTATCATTTTCCTCTATGCGATCATCAATATTATCATTCCGCTAAGAAGTGAAAGGAATAAAATGGTTGTTCTAATTTTACAGCCTGATATTTAAACCAACAGACTGTGACACAAGAACATACCCGATCCGGCTATTTTTTCCTGATATTGATACTCGGCTCATTGACGGCGCTCGCGCCTTTTTCCATAGATATGTACCTGCCAAGTTTTCCGGCGATCGCCAAAGACTTTGGTGTGGAGCAGGCCCGTGTGGGACTTTCCCTCTCCAGCTTTTTCATCGGTATTTCCGCGGGGCAGCTGCTCTACGGCCCATTGCTCGACCGCTTTGGCCGCAAAACACCGCTGATACTGGGATTACTGGTATACCTGGTGGCCTCGCTGGGCTGCGTATATGCGGGCACGTTAAACAGCCTGGTAATACTTCGTTTTATACAGGCGCTGGGTAGCTGTGCTGCCACCGTGGCATCTGTAGCGATGGTACGCGACCTGTTTCCGGTAAAAGAAAACGCGAAAGTATTTGCCCTGCTGATGCTGGTAGTAGGCGCCTCTCCCATGCTGGCGCCCACCATAGGCGGATATACCGCCGCCGCTTTCCACTGGCATGCAGTGTTTGTAGTACTGGGAGGTATCGGTCTCCTCCTTTTGCTGGCTACCATCTTATGGCTGCCCGAAAGTTATAAGCCCGACACCTCGTTGTCGCTGAAGCCAGGCCCTATCATCCAGAGCTTCTGGACAGTGGCCACCACCCCGCAGTTCTATACCTACGCCTTCACCGGCGCCATCGCTTTCTCCGGGCTGTTTGCCTATGTGTCCGGCTCTCCGCAGGTTTTCATGGATGTGTATCATCTGGACGGTAAAACCTATGGCTGGATTTTCGCAGGCCTCTCCATCGGCTTCATCGGCTGTAGCCAGGTCAACAGCCTGCTGCTGAAACGTTATGAAAGCCGGCAGATCGTACCGGTAGCCCTCACCCTGCAGGGTCTCGTCGCCGTGGTGATGGCTGTGGGCGCATGGAACGACTGGCTCAGTCTCACCAGCCTGCTGGCGCTGCTGTTCCTCTTCCTTTGCTGCCTGGGTTTCATCAACCCTAATACGGCTGCCCTTTGCCTGGCGCCCTTTACCAAAAACGCAGGCACGGCTTCCGCACTGATGGGCGCGTTGCAAATGGGCGTTGGCGCGCTGGCAGCAACCGTAGTCAGCCTTTACGACACCCACAACGCTGTTCCCCTCGCCTTCACCATGTGTGGCACTTCGCTCGTAGCATCGGTGATCCTGTTCATCGGGCGCCGGCAGATCAAAACCACTGTTTCGGCTGAAAAAGGCAGTGCCGTCTTATCCCACTAGAAAAATTCATCAGAAAAATTCCATCTCCCTCTAACAGGGGAGATGGACATACAATTGTTTTCCCCGATCTTTGCTACTATAAAAAAAACTGTAGTCATCAACCCAATGTTGCCCCGGAAAAAAGATTTCTCCGGATGAAAGAAAGATATTAATTTATCGACATATTTAAAGACTGGATAGATAGTCTTCTATTTTGTTTGAAAAAAACCCGGATTTGATATAGTACTTTTCTGCGTGATACACTGTTTTAAATAATGACAAAAACAATATATCACAGGCACAAATAACCATGACTTTCTAACTGACCTATTCCTGTTAAGTAAGGATTATGTATTCGTGACAATCAGTTTTAATCGTATTTTTTTTATGGATGACCAAAATACTATCAAACCCACGCCAGAACGCAAGATACTTCTGATAGAACGTGACGACCAGTATTTTACCCCTTTGGAACTAATCCCGGACGATTTCAACGATACCGTGATTCCCTTTGCCCGTCAGTATTTCAAGCAGGACGCGGATTGCGATATGTTCTGCCAGAATATCAAAGTAAGGGATTTTTCCATCTGGCACCATGAAGTACTGGCCAAAAGAAATATTCTGCTCACCCCCTATTCACCGCGGCATATCCTGGCCCTTCATTTTAACCAGGCGGACGCGGTGGTTGCCAATATCCATGGGAGAGGCGATTTCAACATGGTAGGACGACAAATCTGCCTGTTCAACCTGCCGGAGCAAATGCACACCGTTCCCGTTATTCCCGGGATACAGATCAGCAGCTTCCATATCAACATCATACCTGGTTGTATGGGCGCGCTGGTACGGGAATTTCCGGAACTCAGAGGTCTGCTGGGCAAAAAAGTCACAGACCAGAGCGAACCGCTCAATCAACGCGACTGTACCACCAATATCGCTATCCAGCAGCTGCTGGACGTGATCAAGGAATGCCGACTGATTGAAGACCAGGCGGAATGCCTCCTGCGCCGCTGTTGTGTTGCCATCTTCAGCAATTATCTCTGCCAGGACGCTACACCGGAAAACATCAAACGCCCGGTAGACGATGACACGCTAACACGTGTATTTCATTACCTGAAAGACAATGTACAACTGGAGTCCCCGCTGATGCACACGGCCTTTCTGTTTAACCTGCCCAGCGCAGTACTGGCAGGCGCGTTTGAAAACATGTTCTACATTCCCCTGGAGGATTTTGCTTTCCAGCAGAAAATGCTGAAAGCTTATCACCTGCTGGTATACAGAGATATTGCCCTCGCTGAAATCGCCCACAGCATTGGCCTGCCGGACGAACAAGCGTTTACCATCGCATTCATCAACTATTTCCATTGCGATCCGGTGTATATACGGAACGCCCAATGACCATGTCCTATTCATATATCCGCCGTCGCCTGAGAAATTTCAGGCGACGAGCGGAGTTTCTCTCCGTTTTTCCGTCCTTTGCACAAATTTCTTTTTCATGCGTGCATCCCTGTCAGCGCTCCTGCTGATGCTGTTTTTTTCCGTTACCACCACGGCCCAGTCCTTTCAAACCTACGCTGATAGTCTCCGGCAAGCTCATCACATCCCCGCCCTCGGTTACGCGGTAGTATCATCAGACACTATTTTGGACATCGGGATGACAGGTGTCTGTAAAATCAATACAAACATCCCTGCCACCATAGATCATCAGTTTCGGATAGGCTCCAATACCAAAGCCATCACCTGCATGATCGCGGCTATGCTGGTGCAGGCACGCGTCATCACCTGGGACACGCCGTTCTTCATGCTTTTCCCCGGTTGGAAAACCAGCGCAAACAAAGTGTATCATCACCTCACCCTGCAACAATTGCTAACCTTCCGTAATAACCTCGCCCACTATACGTACACCTATCCCCTTCCCCGTCCACAACAAATTACCGGCAGTGAAGCGAATCAACGCCTGCAATTTGCCCGCTGGCTGCTGCAACAGCCACCCGTCACAGATACCGGGCTTAATCTCACCAACAGTGGTTATACGCTCGCCGGTCTTATGCTGGAAAAAGCCAGCGGCAAAACCTATGCACAACTACTGAAAGTACTTGGCCAACAATTACACGTCCACCCGGGCCTCGGCAGCCCTAACGTTGCCGACAGTACGCAGCCATGGGGCCACGATGCGCAAGGCCATCCCGAACCACCAGCCTATCAGCCCAAACTCAACTGGTTACAGGCTGCCGGCAACATCCACATCAGCCTGCGGGACTATGCCCGGTTTGTACAGGAACAACTTCGCGGCCTCGCAGGAAAATCGTCGCTCCTCCCCGCTGATGTTTTCCAACAACTGCATTTCGGTCTTCCCGGCTTTGCCTATGGCTGGTTCACAAACATCAATGCTAAGGGCCACGCGGTATCACAGAACAGCGGTACGCCAGGCACCTTCGTCACCACGGTAAAAGTTATTCCTGCTGTCAACCGCACCTATATTGTTTTTACCAATATCCAACAGGAAAATACCACGCGCGTGGCTGACACGCTCCTGCATACACTCGAAATAAAATATGGATATTAACCTGTATCTTTAATAGATAAACCCCTCTCATATGGCTTTCGACGAAAAAATGGCCGATCGCGTCAGAGAACTGATCGCGCCGGCGTCTTCCAACGTGGAAGAAAAGAAAATATTCGGCGGCCTCTGTTTTATGGTCGATGATAAAATGTGTGTAGGTGTAAAGGCAGACCACATCATGTTACGCATCGATCCGGCGCTGACAGATGCGGTGCTGGAAGAAGAAGGTTGCACCCCCATGGTGCATGGCGGCAAAACAATGCCCGGGTTTGTGTTCGTAGACAACAGCGCCCTGCATACCAAAAAACAGCTGGAACACTGGGTGGACAGAGCTTTAGCGTACAACAAGTTGGCACCCCCATCCAAAAAGAAAACAGCAGCCACCCCGAAAAAGAAAGCTGCCGCTAAAAAAAAGTAGCCGTTCCGGGCCGCCAGTAGGGCGATTTACAAATGTTTTTCTATCTTTAGCGCCCCCTATAGTGATAGCATTATCATTTTTAAATCTGTATTCTTTAACTGGCATTATCTGGAAGCTATGAACACTTTTACAATTATTACGGCTTTAATCACTATCAGTGCGCTGATTTCGTACATCAACAACCGGTTTATCAAACTCCCCGGAACCATAGGCGTGATCGTGGTTTCACTGTTGCTGTCCCTGCTGATTTTGTTTACCGGTAAAATTTTCCCCGACGCCTACGCGTTCATCAAAGACCTTACGAGCAGTATCGATTTTACACAAACACTGCTGGATATTATGTTAGGCTTCCTCCTGTTTGCGAGTGCCCTGCAATTTGATTTCCAGAAACTGAGAGAACAACGATACCCTGTACTGATACTCAGTACCGTCGGCGTAATCGGCTCTACCTTCATCTTCGGGTATCTGTTGTATTGGGCCACGGGACTGCTGCACATAGAACTGCCATTGCTCTACTGCCTGCTGTTTGGTGCGCTCATCTCACCTACCGATCCGGTGGCGGTGATGTCTGTGCTGAAAAAATCCAAAGTGCCTTCTTCGCTGGAAACTATCATTGGCGGTGAATCCCTATTGAATGACGGTACCGGCATCCTGCTCTTTGTGATCCTGAAAGAGCTGGCAGCCAGCTCCGACGCGCATGTCTCCTTTTCACATACGGTCGCCCTGTTTTCGCAGGAAGTGTTCGGTGGCATCCTGCTGGGTGTTATCTCCGGTCTGGTGGCCTATCGCACCATGAAACGGGTAGATGACTTCCAGATCATTGTCATGGTATCTTTATCCATGGTCATGGTGATATCCGTACTGGGCGCTATGCTACACGTGTCTATTCCGCTGGCAGCAGTATCTGCCGGCCTTATCCTCGGCAATACCTCCCTGGGTACCAAACAGTCGGAAGACATGCAGCGCTATTTCCATAACGTATGGCACCTCATAGATGAACTGCTCAACACGATTCTCTTTGTAATGATCGGATTGCAGATCGTACTCATGCCGTTCCTTAAGAACTACTGGCTGACAGGCCTCTTTGCCGTAGCCTTTGTGCTGGTGGCCAGAGCCATGAGTATCTACCTCCCATCATTACTGCTAAAACGATCATTGAAAACAACCTACAAGGGCATTACCATATTGGTGTGGGCCGGTCTTCGTGGGGGCATCTCCGTAGCACTGGCCATGTCTCTCCCGGAGTCTCCCTACAAGGAAATCATTCTCTCCGGAAGTTACTTCGTAGTGCTGTTCTCTATCATCATACAGGGACTCACCCTGAAACGGGTGGTCAACAAAATGATCGCATAACGGCTGCAAAAAAAGAATGCCAGGGCTTTCGTCCTGGCATTCTTTTTTATTTTACAACCATGTTACGTGTGAGTTTAAAATCAGCGGAAGAAGACCCGATGTGTACCCCGTAAGTTCCCTTATACAGTCTCCAGCGCTGCTGTTGCAGGTCCCACTTCTGCAATTCAGCCATCGGTATTTCCAACGTCACGGCAGTGGTATCGCCTTTTTTTACCAGCACCCGTTTAAATGCTTTCAGCTCTTTCAGCGGCATCCGCTCCTGATTCGGATAAGTGATGTAAGCCTGTAATACTTCGTCTCCATCCATATTGCCGGTATTACGCACGTTAACGGTCATACGAATTGTATCATTCAGTCTGTAACCGTTAGCGGGCGCCTGTTGCCAGTCATACGCAAAAGAGGTGTAGCTCAGACCGAAACCGAAAGGATAGGCCACCTTGCCTGTAAAGTACCGATAGGTACGGTTTTTCATGCTATAGTCCTTATAATCCGGTAGGTCTTTCAGCGATTGATAAAAGGTGACCGGGAGTCGCCCTGCGGGCGAATATTTTCCGAAGATGATATCTGCGAGTGCAGTACCACCCTGTTCTCCGGGATACCATGCCAGGATGATCGCATCGGCATAAGGTTCGATGGCAGAGATATCTACCGCGCTGCCGGCCGTCACCACGGCGATGATCGGCTTCTTATGCGCGGCCCTTAATTTCTGCATAAACACAACCTGCGAACGGGGAAGGCTCAACGAATTTTTATCACCACCGGAAGCCGACAGGAAAGCATCTCCCTCTTCCCCTTCCAGCAAGGGCGTCAGCCCTATCACCGCAACGGTCACGTCGCAGTTCTGAGATGCCCAGATACCGCCAAAATGCAGCGTATCGGTAAAGTCGCATCCCTGGTCGTACTGTGTGGCCATGCCTGGTCCGGCAGCTTTACTAAGTCCTGCGGTAAACGTCACCATATTCCCGGATACGCCGTGATAATTACCCATCAAGGCTTCCAGCGAAGCGGAGTTAGAACCGGTGACCAGCATGGAAGCGTATTTGTCTTGCTGCAATGGCAGCACGCCGTTATTCTTCAACAGTACCATGCTCTCCCTGGCGGCCTGCAATGCCAGCGTAGTATGCCAGGCATTGTTGACACTATCAGCCCCATAACCGCTATAGCGGCTGCTTCCCGCCGCATCATACAGCCCGAGTTTCATCTGGGTACGCAGACTGGCACTCAGTGCACTATCTACCTCGGCAGACTTCAGCCATCCTTTATCGATCGCTTTTAACACGTCGTCCTGTAAAATATTGGCGCAGTCCAGGTTGACACCAGCTTTGATAGCAGCGGCAGCCACTTCCTCACGGGTAGGAATAGCTTTGTGACGCAGCCAGATATCGTCCAGCGCCCAGCAGTCGGTCACTACCTGCCCGCCGAATTTCCATTCCTTCCGCAGGATGTCTTGTAGTAAAGTATTACCGGTACAGCAAGGCTGACTGTTTACCCGATTGTAAGCACACATGATAGATTCCACATGACCATCCACCATCTTTTTAAAAGCATAGAGATAAGTTTCCCGCAGGTCTTTTTCATCTACTACCGCGTTAAAGCTGTGACGGTCCGCTTCCGGTCCGCTATGTACCGCAAAATGTTTGGCGCAGGCAGCTGTTTTCAGCGCCCCCGGTTCATTTCCCTGCAGTCCCTGCACAAAGGCACCAGCCATCACACCTGTCAGATAAGGATCTTCCCCGTAGGTTTCCTGGCCCCGGCCCCACCGCGGATCACGGAAGATATTGACATTCGGTGTCCAGAAATTAAGCCCCATATACTGCACATGACGCCCTGCGGCAACAGCGAGATTATATTTCGCGCGGGCTTCCGTGGAAATGGAAGCAGCTACTGACTGCGCCAGCGGAGCGTTAAAGGATGCCGACAAACCGATAGCCTGCGGATACACGGTGGCTTCACCCCCACGGGCAATGCCATGCAAGGCTTCATTCCACCAGTTGTAAGCAGGAATATGCAGTCGCTCAATAGCGGGACTATTATATCCCAACAGCGAAATCTTCTCCTGTAATGTCAATGTATGCAGCAGATCCTGAACGCGCTGATCAATCGGCGCGCCTGCCTTTCGGAACAGTGGCTGTTCCTGTGCGCACAATGTTCCCACCGGTAGCAGCAGCATCACATATGCCAGCAGTTTTCTTTTTTTCAACATGCTAAAAGCCTTAAATTGTATAAGAATTAATTCCCGTCGTACATCGCAAGTTATCATGTTTATTTCGTAAACAAAACGGGCACCGGCGGATTGCTTATTAAGAATCAACAATTAATAAAATAGTATAAAAAGATGATAGCCACCGACAGCAAATGGGAGAAAATAAGAGCCGATTATCCGGTCTTCAATAAATATACTTACCTCTTCACCAACGGCGGCGCGCCTGTTGGCAAACCAATAGTCGCCAGGGCACAGGAACTGCTGACCGACCTGAGTGAACAGGGCCGCGGCGTAATGTCTGCCTGGGTACCGGAAATAGAGGAAATCCGCGCGTCTATTGCCGGCTCTATCCACGCTGCTCCTTCGGAAATCGCCTTTATCACCAATACCGCGCAGGCAATGGGGTTACTGACAGGTATGTTCCCCACCACGTTTGAAATCCTCAGCATGAAGGATGATTTCCCTACCAGCTTCGTACCGTGGATACATCACGGTCATCCTGTCCGGCTGGTACAGGCAGCATCAAACGGCGCCATACCTGTCAGCGCTATCGAGCAACAGATCACGCCCGACACCCGTATCCTGATCCTCAGCCATGTGATGTTCCGCTCCGGCTACCGCCACGACCTGGCAGCAGTAGGCGCTTTGTGTAAAAAGCATGGTATCATATTGATTGTGGATGCGACCCAGTCTTTTGGCGTCAATGAAATTGATGTGGCAGCTCATCACATCGACATCCTCATTTTCCATGCGTACAAATGGGTAACAGCAGGCTATGGCGCCGGCGGCATGTACGTATCTCAGCAACTGCTGGAAAAATATCCGCCTAAAACCATGGGATGGTACAACGTCACCTATCCCAATCCCGATTTTGATATCATACAGGACTATACGCAGTTTATACCCAAGCAGGACGCCCGGGTGTTCGAACAGGGAACGCCGGCTTTCCTCAACATACTACTGATGGGAGAAGCCCTGCGATATATTGAAGCGATTGGCGTGGCCGATATCAACGACTACATACAATCACTGATCAGCTACCTGCACGAACAGGCGCAAAAGCATCAGATTGAAGTCCTCTCCAATTTTGAACCACAGCACCTTTCATCGATACAGCGACTGAAAATTTCTCCGGAACAATTTGAGCTGCTGGAACAGCGCCATTTTATGGCCCGCTATAAAAATAACATGCTCACCGTGGCGCTGAATTTCTATAACAACAAAGGCGATATTGATGCACTTTTTGCAGCGCTGCAATAACGCTATACTTTCAGGCCGCCAAACATACTGAACAGGATGATGCCCAGTACCATCAGGGTAATCACCACATACATCCGGTCTTTCTCCACGGCAAAGCCGATCAGGGAAAAGAACACACGCAATATGGGTGTCGCCAACAGTATCAACGCACCAAACTGAATAACTGCTGATGGTTTGAAGGAGGCCAGGCCACGGAAAATACCGCCGAAAGTAGTGTATTCTTTTCCTTCTCCGGTAAAGGTACTATAGTCAGGAAGACTGTCAGCGCCGTGCTTGGCCAGGTATAACACCCCGCCAATGAAAGCAATGGCGCTGGCAGTGATCACGCCGGTACGCAACACCTGTCCTACCAGTAAAGCAATATCCCGGTCGCCCGTTAATGTTTTGATGAGTTTCATGGCTGATGTTTAAAACTGGTGATGTAAGCCGTTGTAGATCATTTCCAGCGCCACAAAAGAAATAGCCACGCAGAAAATGTATCGCAACGTTTTCGGGTTCATGATCGTGAGCAAACGCGCGCCGGTAAAGGCTCCGCCCAGTACACCCAATACCACCGGAAAGGCAATCCCCGGGTCAATATAGCCGCGCTGAAGATATACCACCGCGCTGGCCGCAGCGGTAACACCGATCATAAAGTTGCTGGTAGTAGTGCTTACTTTAAATGGTATCTTCATGGCGCCATCCATCGCCAGCACTTTCAGGGCGCCGGAGCCGATACCCAGCAACCCGGATAAAACACCCGCCAGCAACATAATAGAGAAACCGCCGCCAATGTTCCGGAGTTTGTAAGGCACTTCACCCTGCGGCGTTGGATAACTGCTGTTCAGTTTTAACACATAAGATAACCGGCTGCCTTCCTGTAAAGTATGCTCCTGTTTTTTGCGAACTGTCATCAATGCGGAAAAAATCAGCACTACCCCAAACAGTATGGCAATGGTATTGGTAGGCGTAAAAACAGCGATCAGCGCCCCTCCTACGGCCCCCAATGTGGTGGCGATCTCCAGGAACATGCCCAACCGCACATTGGTAATTCCCTCTTTGATGTAAGCCGATGCCGCGCCGGAGGAATTGGCAATGGAAGCCAGCAACGCCGCGCCGATAGCGTAACGGATATCAACGTGGAACACCAGCGTCAGCAAAGGGATTACTACCACGCCGCCACCCAGTCCGGTCAGTGAACCTAAAAGGCCCGCCACATAAGCACCTGCGAGGAGTATCAGACTAAAAATAAGTATGTTCATCTTTCGGAAAGTTTAATAATTGTTGTCCAGTATATCTTCCATGGCCTGCCGGGATAACTTCACATTGCCGCTTTTGATGGCCTCATACAGCTGCTCGTGCAGGTGGTGGCTGATCGCAAAGTGACTGATGCTTTCCGTATCCCTTTTGGCAAAAAAGTCGCGTATCACCACGGTGAAACTGCGATACAGGTCCGCCAGCACATGATTACCGCTGGCTTTGGCAATAGCGGTATGAAAAGCGATGTCCGCTTCCATACAATCCTGGTACTGCTGCCCGAGAATGGCCGCTTTACGTAGGTCGAGATATTTCTTCATTTCCGTCAGCGAGGTCTTGGTATGATGCTGCGCTGCCAGTTTCACGATCTCATAGTCCAGCATACGCCGCACCTGATTGATCTCTTCAAAATCAGCCCGCCGCAGCCGCTGGTCCAGCGACTCTGTCTGTACCGATTCACTCACAAAAGTTCCGGAGCCTTGTTGCACACGCAATACTCCCGACATAGCCAGCGTTTTCACCGCCTCCCGGATGGTAGAACGCCCCACGGCGTACTGCACCATCAATTCAGGTTCTGTCGGTATCTTCTGCCCTGGTTTGTAAATCCCCTGAGAGATGTCTTTCTGGATAGCGTTGATGACGCGGTTGGAAAGTTTCGATGTCTGGTCCATATAAAACTGATTACTGTACAAAGGTATGATGTTTCAAATAAACATCAGATGTTTTAACAGAAAAAATAAAAAAAGCCGCCTCTGCTGTGAAGAGACGGCTATGTAACAAGCATGATCCGAATGCTTTATGCTAGAAATTAAAATTGTCAGGGTCGGGGCCTACTCTTTCGCCACGGTCCAGCGCATCAATAGCTGCTACATCTTCCGGGGTGATCTCAAAATTGAAGATCTCCGCATTAGAAATGATACGTTGTTGCTGAACGCTCTTAGGGATGGTCACCACTCCTTTCTGCAGGTCCCAGCGCAGTACCAGTTGCGCTACAGACACACCATATTTTTCGGCGAGCTGTTGCAATTGGGGCACTTTGAACACTTTACCCTGCATCAACGGGCTCCAGGCCTGGTATTGAATATGATGCTGACGGCAGAAGTCCAGCAGGGTTGGTTGTACCAGGAACGGATGGAACTCGAGCTGATCTACCATAGGCAGTACATTGGCGCCCTGGAACAGGTCTTCCAGATGATGCTGCAGGAAGTTGCTCACACCGATGGCTTTCACACGGCCGTCGGCATACAGTTTTTCGAATGCGCGCCATGTTTCTTTATACTGTCCTTTTACCGGCCAGTGTATCAGGTAGAGGTCCAGATAATCGGTTTTCAGTTTTTCCAGCGATTCATCAAACGCTTTCAGGGTTTTATCATATCCCTGGTCAGCATTCCAAACTTTGCTGGTAATAAAAATATCTTTTCTGTCTACTTTATTATTGGCCACAGCTGTGCCTACGCCCTCTTCGTTCTCGTAAATAGCTGCAGTATCGATATGCCGGTAACCTGCATCCAGTGCATAAGTTACGGCATCTATCACTTCCTGTCCGTCATTGGTTTGCCACACGCCCAATCCCAAATAAGGCATCTTTACGCCATTAGCCAGCTGCACGGTGCCTGTAAGATCTGTAATATTCATTCGTTTATATTTTATCTTGAAATGATACACAAAAGTACACCCCGTCTTTTAGATAACATTGGTACAATTCTTTGAATTTTCTGTAAAAATAGAAGACAATTGAAACGCGTTTTTGTTGGCATAAAAAAAATCACTATATTTGCATCGCAAAAATTCACTTGCGTTAAAACAGATGAAACAGACCTTTAAATATCAGACAAACAGGAAAAACGATTCCGTTATCAGAGCGGTAATTGCAAGTACCCGTATTGTCTTTATTCAAGACGGGGAGGCAGATCCAACCCGGATATAAGAGGTATCATCAAATGAAATAACTCCCATTATCATACTGGAGGCCTCTTCATCCGAAGAGGCCTTTTTATTTTGTCTCCCCGCGCTTCCCCGATCACCATTTTACATGCTGTAAATGATCATTGCCTTATGAAAGTATTGATCACAACAATGACTGTATACATCCGGCCATACCGGTAATGTCTGGCATGCTGTTGCCTAAACGCAAAGCCTCTCATTACCGCATGAGAGGCTTTTTTATTCCATTTTTTAAAGAAGATTATTATATGAGACAACAATTGTCCCGATTCAGAAATATAGGTATCATGGCGCATATCGACGCCGGCAAAACGACGCTCACAGAGAGAATGCTGTATTACACCGGCCTGACACACAGAATGGGTAACGTAGATGACGGTAATACCATGATGGACACGGACCCGCAGGAAGAAAAACGGGGTATCACCATCTCTTCTGCTGCCATCACCACCTACTGGAATTATGCAGACGATAAATACCAGATCAATATTATTGATACGCCCGGACACGTGGATTTTACGGCTGAAGTGGAACGCTCCCTGCGTGTGCTCGATGGCGCCGTGGCAGTCTTCTGCGCCCGATCCGGTGTGCAGCCGCAGTCGGAAACCGTATGGCGCCAGGCCAATCACTACGGCGTGCCACGCATTGTGATGATCAATAAAATGGACCGTCAGGGCGCAGACTTTCAACGGGTAGTCAATGAAATACGGGAACGCCTACACGCTAATGTGATTCCGTTGCAATTACCTATTGGCCAGGAAGACAATTTCATGGGCGTGATAGATCTCGTCCGCATGAAAGCGCTGCTCTGGCATGATGATGACGGTAAGCTGTTTGAAGAAAAAGACATACCGGAACAACTGCTGGAAACCGCCATGCAGGCGCGCCGCAGCATGATAGAAGAACTGTCGCTGTTGTACGAACCATTGCTGGAGCAGTACACCGGTTCGCCTGACAACGTCAGCGAAAACCTGATCGTGGAAGCGATGCGTTATGCTACGCTCAACATGCTGGCCGTACCCGCTCTGGCAGGCGCCGCCTATAAAAATAAAGGCATACAGCCGCTGTTGAATGCGGTAGCTGTCTACCTGCCTGCTCCGGAAGATATCCCGGTGGTACATGCTGCCGACCCGGATTCGGGCGAAGCCATCACCATACCGGCCAACACCGACGCCAATGTGGCTGCGCTGGCCTTTAAGATCATGGTAGATGACTACGTAGGCAGGTTGACGTTAGTGCGCGTATATGCCGGCATATTACGCACCGGCGATATGCTCTGGAACAGCCGCACCGGCCGCACAGTCCGCATCAGCCGCCTGCTGCGTATCATGTCCGACAAGTTCGAGCCCGTCACTGAAATAGGTGCCGGCGATATCGGCGCTGTAGTAGGACTGAAAGACGTTAAAACCGGCGACACCCTGGCCCATCCGGACCATCAGGTGCTGCTGGAACGCATCAGCTTCCCTGAACCCATGATCGGTTATGCCGTGGAAGCGAAAGCCTCTAAAGATGCAGACCGGCTCGGCGAAGCACTGGCAGGACTGCTGGATGAAGATCCCACCCTGTCTGTGGAAGTAGATAAGTCCTCCGGCCAGACCATCCTCAAAGGCATGGGCGAACTACACCTGGAAGTGGTGCTGGAAAAACTGGCAACAGAATACCAGCTGCAGGTCAACAAAGGTGCGCCGCAGATTGCGTATAAGGAGATATTCACCCGCCCCATCACCCACCATGAAGTGTTTAAAAAACAAACCGGTGGCTCAGGTAACTTTGCAGACATTACGTTTGAACTGTCGCCACGGGAAGATGGTAAACCGGGACTGGAATTTATCAACGACATCAAAGGTGGCGCCATACCGAAGGAGTTCATCCCTTCCATCAGCAAAGGCTTTGAAACGGCGATGAGAACCGGTCCGCTCAAAGGATACCCCGTTCACGCCATGCGCATACGATTGCTCGATGGAAAGATCCACTCCAACGACTCTCACGCGCAGGACTTTGAACAGGTGGCCATGATCGCCTTCCGCAACATTGCAGCGCAGGCCGGCCCGTTGATGCTGGAACCTGTCATGTCAGTGGAAGTGACCACGCCGGAAGAATATACCGGCGCGCTCACCGGCGATCTCAACAGACGCCGTGGTGTGATCAGGCACATGGAAATCAAAAACAATGTGCAGGACATCACCGCCAGCGTACCACTGGCCGACCTCTTCGGATATGTAACCACCTTGCGTACCCTCTCCTCCGGAAGGGCTAACGCCTCGGTCACTTTTGAAGCATATCAGCCGGTCAGCCGCTGACCACCAACAATACAACCAAGCCCTGGTACTTCACGGTATCAGGGCTTTCTGTTGAGTACCATTATCAGAATGCTGATAACGATCAATAACTATTGATATAACGATCATCACTGCCCAACACCGAAATTTGGTTCTTCACCTTAAAAAAGACAAATCAGATGAACACCAATACAGCGTTAATCACAGGCGCCAATGGAATCATAGGCAGGCATTTAACAGAACACCTGATCGCCACCGGTAAATGGCACGTACTGGCTTCCGCGCGTACAGCACTGCATGATAAAACAACGGCCACCTTCGTGCCCCTCGATCTCAACGATGCACAGGCCGTGGCAGCAGCAGGCGATCAACTGAAAACAGTGACCCATGTTTTCTTCAACGCCTATACGGAGCGCCTCACCCCTTATGAACAGGCTGAAGCCAATCTCAAACTACTGAGCAACCTGGTACCTGTACTCGAAAAGGTAGCCCCCGCCCTCAAACGTGTCCTGTTCATACAGGGAGGGAAAGCATACGGCGCACATCTGGGCAGATACAAAACACCAGCGCTGGAGACAGATCCAAGAAGCATCACCCCAAATTTTTACTACGATCAGGAAGATTATCTGCGAAAACAGTCCGTTGGCAAATCATGGTCGTGGACGGCTATTCGCCCCGATATTGTCATTGGCTTTACAGTTGGCACGCCCATGAACCTGGCTAATCTGATCGCGGTATACGCTACGCTTTGTAAAGAAGAAGGTATTCCGATGCGCTTTCTCGGCTCATACAAAGCGTACAACGCCCTTGTTAATATTACCGGCGACAGTGTCCTGTCTAAATCACTGGAATGGGCCGCACTCAATGACAATGCCGAAAATGAAGTCTTCAATATCACCAACGGCGACATCTTCCGCTGGTCGCAGGTATGGCCACAGATCGGGGAATACTTTGGCGTACCGGTAGCCGAGCCACAAACCTTTTCATTAAGGGAATATATGCCAGGGAAAAAGATCTCTGGGCAGCGATCGTGAAAAAGTATAACCTCTCCCCCTATACGCTGGAGCAGCTGGTACAGTGGGGATTTGGAGATGCCATATTCAATGTGGAAGATGATGCTTTCTTTGATGTGAATAAAGCCAGAAGATATGGCTTTCAGGAGATGAACGGGAACAGTACACAAGTGCTGCTGGACGCCTTCGGGCAACTGAAAAACAGGCGTATCATCCCTTAAAAATAAAAGCCCCGACGGTAATGGTCCGTCGGGGCTTTCTATATCGTTTGAATACCTACAGCGGGCATTTCTGATGATAATCGATCATTTCTATGGGTTCCTTTTCAATCTCAATGCCTTTGTAATACGCTTCTACTTCATCCAGCACGGCTTCCACTTCTTCCACTGTTTTCTGCGTCACCAGGCGACTGCGGAATTCTTTGATATTAGGCAGTCCCTTGAGATAGTTGGCATAACAGCCACGCATTTCGTTGATACCCACCACCGGTCCTTTCCATTCCACCGACAGGCGCAGGTGTTTTTTGCTGACAGCGATACGTTCTTCCAGCGTAGGGCCGGCCAGCAATTCCCCGGTTTTCACGTAATGTTTGATTTCGCGGAACAACCACGGATAACCGATAACAGCTCTTCCGATCATGATACCGTCTACCCCATAGCGATTTTTATATTCAACCGCTTTCTGCGGTGAATTGATATCTCCATTGCCGAAAATGGGAATATGTATGCGGGGATTGTTCTTCACTTTTCCGATAAGGGTCCAGTCAGCTTCGCCTTTGTACATCTGACAGCGGGTACGGCCATGGATGGCCAATGCTTTAATACCTACGTCCTGCAGCCTTTCTGCCACTTCTTCGATATTCTTGGTATCATCGTCCCAGCCGAGGCGTGTTTTGACCGTTACTGGCAGCTTGGTGGCCTTTACCACCGCATCGGTAAGACGCACCATCAGATCGAGGTCTTTCAATACCCCGGCGCCGGCGCCACGGCCGGCCACTTTTTTCACCGGACAACCGAAATTGATGTCCAGCAGGTCCGGATTGGTCACATCCACAATTTTAGCGGCCAAAGCCAGACTATCCTCGTCACCCCCGAAAATCTGGATACCCACCGGCCTCTCGTACTCGAAAATATCCAGTTTACGGCGGCACTGGATCGCATCGCGGATCAGGCCTTCACTTGATATAAATTCTGTATACATCAGGTCGGCCCCGGTATCTTTACAGACAGCACGGAAAGGCGGGTCGCTTACATCCTCCATGGGAGCGAGCAACAAGGGGAAATCGGGCAGTGTTATGTTGTCAATCTTAACCAAAATCTGTATTTTCAGGAGCGCAAAGATACGGCATTTGCCGCTGGCACAGAAAGCTGCGGATTCAAATGTTTGTCAAAAACACGTCTTGTCACCCCATTTGGGAACGAATATTGATCCGGATTTCGCGTTCCCAGGTCCCCGGGGCTCATGCCCCGGGCTACGATGTTGTTCAGGTCCTGTGAATGAAAATCGTTTATTATACTTCACTAAAGCCATGGTAGCTACAACATCGTCAAAAGAATCGAGAGTCAGAAACAAAATAGAATTAACCATTTACTGTCATCTCTACCGCATTATTCATGAAAACAGATAAACCATACATATCACATCTTTCCATTAAATAACCTGAACAACATCGTAGCCCGGGGCGTGAGCCCTGGGAACGAAACGGGGACGAAACAAAACGCGAAAAAATAATATCATGCAAAAATTCGACGCAATTGTAATCGGTTCAGGACAGGGCGGCAATCCCCTGGCGAAGAAAATGGCGGAGAAAGGCTGGAAAACCGCCCTGATAGAACAACGGCAGCTCGGCGGCACCTGTATCAATGACGGGTGTACGCCCACCAAAACGATGATCGCCAGCGCACGGATAGCCCATCTGTTGTCTCACAGCGAATCCTGGGGTATCGACAACATGGGTTACACGATCGATCTGCCGGCCATTGTAGCCAGAAAAAACAAAGTCGTGGAGCAATTCCGGAACGGTATCGCCCATAGCCTCGAAAAAGCGGGTGTCACCGTATTGTATGGCACGGCGGCATTCTCTGGTGTAAAAACGCTCTCGGTGGCCATGAATGATGGCGGCAACCAGGAGCTCACGGCGGATCATATCTTCCTCAATACCGGCGCAGCCCCTTATATTCCGGACATTCCCGGTCTCCGCGATGTGCCGTACTTTACTTCCACTACCTTGCAGGACGAGGTGAAGGTGCCACCGGAACTGATCATCCTCGGCGGCAGCTACATCGCTTTGGAAATGGGGCAGCTCTATCGCCGTTTAGGCAGTACCGTTACCATAGTGGAGAAGAGCCCTCAGCTGATGTCCAAAGAAGATCCGGATGTGGCGGCAGTCATGAAAAAAATCCTCGAAGCAGAAGATATACAGGTATTCACCTCCACCACCACAGAAAAAATAAGCGGCAGCCAGGGTAACCTACAAGTACAACTGCAGACAGGTGGTAAATCCAATACCATCACCGGTACACACCTGCTGGTGGCTACCGGGCGCCTGCCTCAAACTGCTACGCTGCAACTGGACAAAACCAACGTCACCCTCGATGAAAAAGGATATGTTCAGATCAATGACCAGCTGGAAACCAGCTGCCCGGGCATCTACGCCATAGGAGACGTAAAACCCGGGCCCGCCTTCACCCATGTCTCTTATAACGACCACCTCATACTCTACAAAAACCTGTTCGAAGAAGCAGAACTCAGCATCAAAACGCGACAGCTGCCTTACTGCATGTTCACCGATCCGCAACTCGGACGTATTGGCCTGTCTGAAACACGCGCCCGCCAGGAAGGATATCCCGTGAAAGTGGCGCACCTGGGCATGGACAAAGTAGCACGGGCCATCGAAACCGGCGAAACGGCAGGCTTTATGAAAGCGATCGTGCACGAACACACCGGACAGCTACTCGGTGCTGCTGTCATTGGTACGGAAGGCGGCGAAGTGATGTCTGTTTTACAAATGGCCATGCTCGGCGGTATAACGGCAACGCAGCTACGGGATATGATCTTCGCTCATCCCCTGTATGCGGAGTCTATCAATAACCTGTTTATGACATTGGAAAAATAAAGGTCAATCTGAGTATTATTTTCCCCAACACCGTCTATATATTATGATCAAAGTATCGCATGTCTCAAAGAGTTTCAGTCACGGTAAAAATGCAGTAAACGACCTGTCTTTTGAAGTACAGCCCGGGGAGACACTCGTATTGCTGGGCACCAGCGGCTGCGGCAAAACCACGACCCTTCGCATGATCAACCGGCTGCTGATACCCGACCAGGGGGAAATCTTTATTCAGGGAAAAGCCATCAGTTCCGAAACACCGGAAACACTGCGCCGCAATATTGGCTATGTGTTGCAGAACACCGGGCTGTTTCCGCATTATACTGTGCTCGAAAATATCAGCGTGGTACCACAACTGCTGCAATGGGACAAAGCACGCATCCGTTCGAGGGCGCTGGCGCTGATGGAAAAACTGCGGTTGCCGGCCGCCTCCTACGCTGACGTATATCCGCAACAGCTCAGTGGCGGGCAACAGCAACGGGTAGGACTCGCACGCGCGCTCGCCGCCGACCCTCCCATCCTGCTGATGGACGAGCCTTTCGGCGCACTCGATCCCCTCACCCGCATCAGCGTACGAAAAGAATTTAAATTGCTCGATGAACTGAACAGCAAGACCATCATTCTTGTTACGCATGATGTGGAAGAAGCATTTGAACTCGGCAGCCGTATCTGTATCATGAACGAAGGACGTATCCAGCAAATGGGCACCGCTACCGAACTGCTGTTTAATCCCGCTAATGATTTTGTGCGGCATTTTCTGGACAAACAACGGCTGGAGCTGGAATTAAAATCGCTCCGGCTGCGCGATATATGGCCTTATCTGGATGAAACCGGCAACGTGGCAGACATCACTCTGTCTGCCGATACCAACTGCTGGGACACACTGGAAAGTCTTACCCACGGCAAAGTCGGCAGTACTTTCCGGGGGGAAAACAAACATCTGGACGGAAACATCCTGATGAACGCTATTACCGCTTATAAAAAAACTATCGGTCAGCATGGACACGCCTGAAACGTTTCTTGATTTTATCCGGCAGCAGTCCGGTAAGCTGCTGGAGCAAACCCTTACCCATACCGGGCTTACGTTCATCTCTGTATTGATAGCCGTATGCATTGGCGTGCCCGCCGGCATCCTGATCTCCCGTCGTAAAAAACTGGCCGGGCCTGTGCTGGGCATCACCGGCATTCTGCAAACCATTCCCAGTATCGCATTGCTGGGATTTATGATACCCTTGCTGGGCATCGGTCCCAAACCGGCGATCGTAGCGTTGTTTCTTTATGCCTTGCTACCAGTGGTGCGTAACACCTACACCGGTATTCTGGGTGTAGACCCCAACATTACCGAAGCCGCCACCGGCATGGGGATGAGCCCGCGGCAGCTGCTGCTGAAAGTACAGTTGCCACTGGCTATGCCCGTCATACTTGCCGGTATCCGTACCGCCACCGTCATCAATGTAGGGGTGGCCACGCTGGCGGCGTATATTGCTGCCGGCGGCCTGGGTGAGTTTATTTTCGGTGGCATCGCGCTCAACAATACCCATATGATGCTTGCCGGCGCCATTCCGGCGGCCTTGCTGGCGATCCTGTTCGACTGGGGACTGTCGCGCCTGCAACGCCTCAATATGCGCAAAGCCCGAAAAACAGTACTGGTACTGCCGGCAGTACTGCTGCTGCTGTCTTCTTTCTACCTGCTGCCAGATACCTATAGTACCCGCATCAAAGCAGGCTTCACACCTGAGTTCATGGGCCGGAAAGACGGCGCCATAGGGCTGCGTAACGTGTATGGCCTTCATCTGCGCACGCTGGTGATCAGTGACATGATCATGTATAAAGCCGCCTACGGGAAAAAACTGGACGTCATCAGCGGCAGCAGCACTGATGGCCGCGTGAAAGCATTTGACCTGATGGTATTGAAAGATGATAAACATATTTTTCCACCTTATTATGCCGCGCCGGTTGTCCGGCAGGCTGTGCTGGAAAAATATCCTGAGCTCGCCCCTGCCCTTGATCAGCTCTCTGGTACAATTAATGATAGCATCATGACAGAGCTCAACTATCGGGTGGATTATCTCAAACAAAATCCGCAGCAGGTAGCCAAAGACTTCCTTGTGTCGGCCCGGCTCTGGAAACCAGCCAGGAACGGCACCAAAGGCACCATCCGCATTGGCGCCAAAATATTCGGTGATGGCTACATTCTGGCTAACATGTACAAAATGCTGATCGAAGGCTATACCGATCTGAACGCCACCACTAAAACAGGGCTCGGCGGCACTAAAATCGTCTTCGACGCGCTGGTCAACGACCAGATAGACATGTACCCGGAATATACCGGCACCGGCCTGCTGGTGATCCTGCAGGCGCCACAGCAAACAATAGACAGCATTATCGGAGACAGTAAAAAAGTATACGATTATGTAAAGAAAGGTTTTGCAGAACAATATCAGGTCCGGTGGCTGCAACCCATCGGCTTCAACAATACCTACGCGCTGATGATGCGCCGGGAACAGGCTTCCAGGCTACATATCAACAGCATTTCCGATTTAGCAAAATATGTGCATCATCACTAACCACCAGTAGTCATGCAATTGAAAAAAGATTATTTCACAGTACGCAACCGAACGGAAGATATCTGTGCGCCGCTCAAAACGGAGGATTATGTAGTACAGCCGGTAGTGGATGTAAGTCCCCCCAAATGGCATCTCGGGCATACCACCTGGTTTTTCGAAACATTTATACTGATACCTAACGCGAAAGGATATACGGAATTTGATCCGCAATATAATTTTGTCTTTAACAGTTATTACGAATCGGTAGGCGCCCGCGTAATCCGCACGGACCGCGGCAATCTGAGCCGGCCTGCCGTGGAAGACATCATGCGGTACCGCCGTCATGTGGACGACGCCATGGCAGTATTCCTGGATACCGCGCACCCGCCGGAGCTACAAGCGCTCATCACCCTTGGGCTCAACCATGAAGAGCAACACCAGGAGCTGTTGTATACCGACATCAAATACATACTCGGACATAACCCGCTCTTTCCGGCCTACAACCCGGCTAAAACATCTCCTGCCGCAACAAAAGCGGCCGGTTCTTGGTTAGAGATGAAGGCAGGGGTATATGACATCGGATTCTCCGGTAACGGTTTCTGCTTTGATAATGAGTTGGGCCGGCATAAAGTATACCTGGGAGACTATCGTCTTAGTGAAACGCTGGTCACCAATGCGGAATACCTCGACTTTATACAGGCGGGTGGCTACCGCGACTTCCGCTACTGGCACGCGGAAGGATGGGACTGGGTAAAGAAAAACCAGGTGGAAATGCCGATGTACTGGTACAATATCAACGGCCAATGGATGCATTACAACTGGCAGGGCCTGCAACCCCTGCTTCCGGATGCCTCCCTGTGCCATATCAGCTACTATGAGGCCGCCGCCTTTGCAGCCTGGAAAGGCATGCGCCTGCCGACGGAATTCGAATGGGAAGCAGCTGCCCCTCAATTGGCATGGGGAACACGCTGGGAATGGACGGAAAGCGCCTATCTCCCCTATCCGGGCTTCACCAAAGCCCCCGGCGCCATCGGCGAATACAACGGTAAATTCATGATCAATCAGATGGTACTCAGGGGCGCCTCAGAAGTAACGCCCCCACATCATAGCCGCATCACTTACCGCAACTTCTTCCATCCTTCCCTGCGATGGCAGTTTACCGGTATCAGGCTGGCAAAATAGGCTTTCATCTAAAAAGACTGCGTATGCAAACCACTGTAATTCCAGGCCGTACGGTCCTATGTAAAAGAAAACCGGTGACCGGCACTTTTTATCAGGAAGTAGTTAAAGGACTCAGCGCACCGCAGAAATATCTGGACTCCAAATATTTTTATGATGCAGAAGGTGACCGGCTGTTTCAACAAATCATGCAATGCCAGGAGTACTACCTGACCGGCTGTGAAATGGAAATCCTTACGGCCCGTTCCGCCGAAATAGCGGCCACCCTCGTGCAACAGGCCCATACCTTCGATGTAGTGGAACTGGGCGCCGGCGACGCTACCAAGTCCATCCATCTGCTGCGGCAACTGCTTGCTAACGGAACAGACTTCACCTACTTTCCCATCGACATTTCTGCTAACGTGATCGCGCAGCTGGAACAACAATTACCGGCCGTCCTCCCCGACCTGCGGATGAAAGGCCTGAACGGGGAATACTTCGACATGCTGCAACAGGCAAACACCTACAGCCATAAAAAGAAGGTGGTATTGTTTATGGGCGCCAACATCGGCAATTTCAACAGCGCTGCGGCCCATGATTTCTGTATGGAGCTAAGGGATTATCTGCTGCCTGGCGACCTGCTGCTGACAGGCTTCGACCTCAAAAAAAATCCACAGGTGATCCTGCGTGCCTATAATGATGAAGCAGGCATTACCCGTGCGTTTAACTTCAACCTGCTGACCCGTATCAACCGGGAGCTGGACGCTGATTTCGACATCAGAAAATTTGAACACTATCCCACGTACGATCCAGGTACCGGCGCCTGTAAAAGTTATCTGATCAGTCTGGAAAAACAGCAGGTACACATCGGTCAGGATGTCCATATCGACTTTGAAGCCGATGAACCACTGTATATGGAAATATCACAGAAATACTCACTTGCAGAAACAGAGCAACTGGCCATCGAAACAGGGTTTCAGCCGGTTGCCCGCTTCTTCGACAATAAAAAATGGTTTGTGGACGCCCTCTGGCAAAGAGTGTAAACAACTATTTCCAGGCGTTCAATAACCGGCGTATGGCAATGATCTCACCGGTGTGATAGCTGGTATGGTCCGCTATCAGCACCGCTTCGCGGAACAGGTGCTGCCCGTCGCCATACGGAAAAGGCTGGAACAGGTCAGCATCCGGCGCCTCCAGCAGTTCAACGAAAGCATGCGTGTCGGCCCGGATCTGGTCGAGGCTCTTCTGCCATACATGATCATTGGCCGGCGCCGATGCTTTGGGCCAGTAGCCCTCAGGCCAGCGGGGCGACTTATAATCGGCATCCCGGCTGAATTCCAGAATATCAGCCTGCGTAATCCTGATATGTTCCACCAGCTGCCAGATGCTGTAAGGCAGCCGTTCAGGTACCACGCCCCGCAGTTCTGCCGGCAGGCCTTTCACCGCCTCCGCAAAACTCACATGCGCATGAGCTTTTAATAACAGATCTTTCAATGTCTTAATGATCTCCTTTTTGGTGTCCATAGCAACAGCGTTTAAATTAGTTTACGGATCATTCCCGGAAATATAAACCCATGAAAGGGCAACATCGTATACCAATACAATTTTCCTGCTAAACCCGTTGCTTTGAAAGAGGCCGTCTGCATCAAATGGCCATCGACAACCCTAAATTCCAGCCAGGCTTCACCCGGTAACTTCATCTCTGCCGATAATAGTAACCGGCCCGCTTCGCGGTCCGCTACCTGGACCCGCCACACATCCAGATAATCCCCCGCCCGTAAATCGGAAGGATGCCTGCGGCCCCTCCTCAATCCCGGACCTCCCACCAGCTCGTCCAGGTAACCACGCAACTGCCACATCCAGTTGCCATAATACCAACCACGCTCTCCTCCTATCGCCCATATCCGTGCTATCGTCGCTTCCCTGTCTGTTATTTTCTCCGTTCTTTTGTCTTCAAAATATTCTATCATTTTTTAAAATATTTTATCACCTTTGCGCTACTCCGGCTACGCGAATGTAGTACACAACAACTTGTAAAGCCCAAAATTTCGGTTTGTTAACCGTTCCTCGATAACAATCGCTTAACAACTGTTTACGAAATTGAATTTCCGCAATAACCTTCACAAGTGCGACCTTAGCCTGTATCACAATCATCCATCCCGCTATTAGCGCGGTGCAACCAAAACAGTACTTCATAACCCATTAATATATTCACTACTCCATGCACTTGAAAAACTAATGCAGGCCACTACAACTGGATTTAACCAAATTAAACGGCAATTGGTCCTCCTCTTGCTGGGTTGTTGTGCCTCTGCAACATTGTACGCGCAACATACCATCAAAGGGACCATCTATCAGAAAGACACCAGAAAAACGCTTACCGGCGCAGCTGTATTGCTCTACGATGAAAAGGCCCGCATAAAGGCCCATACACAATCAGACGAACACGGTAATTTCATTATTGAAAATGTACAGATAGGCTTCTATCGGCTATTGGTCAGCTTTATGGGCAACCGGACAGAAATGATCCCTGTGGAAGTCAATCCCCGGGTGAAAGTAGTCACCTTCAACTATATCCAGCTCTCTCCCAGCATCAGCCTCAGCAGAGTGGAAGTAAAGGCAGACCGGCCATTGATGTCCATCCGAAAGGATACCATCGAGTTTAACGCCGGGGAACTACCCACGCTGCCCAATGCCAATATGCATGAACTCATCGAAAAAATCCCCGGGCTCACCGTAGATGAGAACGGCAATCTCTTTTACCTGGGATCACCCATTAAAGAACTGTTTGTTGACGGACGCTCGTTGTTGCAAAACATGAGTAACGTCAGACGGGTCATGGAAATACTGAAAGCCGATCTCGCAGAAAAAATTCAGATCTCAGATAAAAAAAATATTTCAGGCATCACCGAACCCGGCAAAAATGAAAAAGTGCTCAACATTGTGGTGAAAAATGAAATGAAAAAAGGTGTTCGCGGCACCGTTACCGGTGGATACGGAACCCACGATCGCTACAACACCGGCGCCACCCTCAATATGTTCCGGAAAAAATTCACCCTGCTGGGCGATGTGCTCACCAATAACAATAATACCCAAAGTGATGCCAGCACCAACTACCGGAGCAACTCTATCGGCAGCAATCAACAGGGGACCAATAAAATATTTAATGTCGGCGCCTACACCACCGCGGAAATCGGGAAGAAGATCAAACTCAGTGTAAACCTGAGGCATCAGGAACAGGATATGATCAGCAACGAACTACAGGAACAGGAAAACATCTTTGCCGACAGCAGCACGTTCTATCATAGCAATGCTCAAAAACATCTGACCGGCAAACGGAATGGCGGTATTCTCTTCATGGACATCCAACCCAATATCAATAACAAAATTATTGTAATGGCCAATGTCGAAAGAGAAATGAGAAAAGCAGACAACAAGCGGCTGTACAACACCACCGACAGCCGCATGGACACGCTCAACAGCGGTACCCTCCACAATAACGATAGTGCCGTCAATAAAGCTTTAGACCTTACGACCAGCTACTCCCATAAATTCGGTAAAACAGGAAGGATATTATCACTCCAGACATCCCTGAGAAAAACCTGGCAGTACAGCTACCAGTCCAATATCAGCCAAAACAATGTCTTCCGTCCGTTATATCACGCAGATACCATTAATCAGTACGTCGCGCCGAAAAATGAGGTGTCAAATGTATCCACCTCAGTAACATACAGCGAGCCTATCGGAAAATACTGGTCACTGGCCATGGCCTATGCATTTCAGAACGCACTCACCAGGAACCGGCAGAACACTTTCGATTTTAACCTGTTCAAGCATGACTATATCATCAATGACTCGCTGACATACCGGTTTAACAGCAGGATCGTGAACCATACGGTGAAACCATCCCTCACCTATAACAAAGGGAAACTAATGCTCATCGGCGCCGCCGGGCTTTCACTTAGTACGCTCACGAGCGACAACTTTACCACCCGTAACAAAGCCGTGCGGCACACTACCTATGTAGACCGTGCACTCAGCGCCGTCATCAAGATAGATCCTTATAAAACGCTCAACATCTCGCTCAATGGGGTAACACTGCCGCTGGACGCACAGCTGTTATGGCCCATCAACAACAACAGTAACCCGCTCTATGTTCAACTCGGCAATCCGGAGTTGATCAACGCCTTCGCCAATACGCTGGCACTCACCTACTTTTCCAACAGTATCAAAGGAGTAGCCTTCGGCCATAATCTTGAAGCGCGATATATCCAACATTCATTTTCCACTTCGGTGTTCACAGATTCTCTCGGCAGACAGGTAAGCATGCCTATTAATGTGTCGGGGACCTGGGGGGTTACAGATAATACCACGCTGGGGTTTCGGCTCAAAACTCCCGGCATCACCATCAATTACAACAATGTATTTGAATACAACAGGACTGCTTCACAAATCAATCATCTCGATAATATCACCAAAAAGTATTCTCTTATTCAGGGCCTTGCGGCTTCCGTGAACTGGCAAAAAAGGATGGAGTTTATAGCTAAAGTGGAAGTAGATTACAGAGGTTCAATGCTCTCCCTTCAGAATGATCATTACACCGATTACATTCAGTATACGCTTGCGTTTAATGCAAATGCATGGCTGCCGCAGGATTTTAATATCGGCTCCAACGTTCAGTACATCAATAATACCGATGCCGCCACCCATTTCACCCTGCTCAATGGATGGATCGGTAAGACGTTGCTGCCCAACAGGGCACTCTCTGCCAAGTTCTATGCATTCGACCTGCTGCGGCAAAATAAAAGTGTGATCATCTATTACGGTTCCACTTACCGGGAAAGGCTGGAAACCACCAACCTCTCCCAGTATTATATGTTCAGCCTTACGTATTCCTACGGCCGTAAAAGCAGCAAAACATCTACGCTTAAAGTACCCTGATATCAACGCGTCCATAATGCTCCACCACCGGCGACGGTCACCTGCAGGTGGCCGTCCCGGTGAAAAGCATCGAGTTGTGCATGGGCTGCTTCCATCGTCAGGTCATTCAGCACCGCATATTCTTTGGTGGTCAGTGTGGGGAAGTAGGAAAAAGTATCCAGTCCGCGCAGATAGGTGCGCGCCGCGGCTGCCGGAAAAAGTTTATGCAGCGTGGTGGTAAATACCACATAAGGTTTGGCGCCGTATATCAGCTCTTTGTGGCCGTCGGCGCTGATCATAAATACGGACGGAAAGCCACGCACGCCCATTTGTGCACGCAGTTGCAGGTCCTGTTCAAACAGTGCCGGCGCTGTATGTTCAAAGTCATGTTGCAGTTGCGCGGTATCCAGCTGTGCATACGCGGCGGCGGCCAGCACGGGTTCAGGGCGACAAATATTCTTTTTTTGCAGGAAAAGCATTTCTCGCAGGCGGCGCAGGAAAATCACACTTTTATGCTCGTCCTGCAGCTGCGCGGCCTTAAACCAGATGGAAGGCGGATAGGAAGACGGTAGAGGATCCTCGAGCCACACGTTGCCGTCTATCGGCATCTGGTAATGACCGCTCACCTCCTCCCAGTGATGGGCCACATCTGACGGCCCGCTGATACCGCCGGAATTGTATACGTCCCAGGAAGGCAACAGTCCACCCATGTGATAACGGATATCGAGCAAATGCCCATATTCCAGTTTTAAACGGCGCCATTGCGGCTCAATGCCCCAACAGGTGGAACAGATCGGGTCTGTAAAATAAATAAGCTGTAAGGGCTTATCAGTTGGCAATGTAGTATGCTCTCCGCCAGCGGCGGCAGTGGCACCGGGAATCTCACAAACACCGGTCGCCGGATCACAGAATAAAGGTTCTCGCATAATATAAAAACGTAAAAACGGGAAGGTACAATAAAAAAAGAAGGCCTGCATAGGTGATATGCAGACCTTCCTTTTTTATTGTAACAGGAAATGATTAGTTGCCGGCTGGTTTCTCCAGTAATTTGAAGAACTGGTCCAGCTGCGGCAGAATCACGATTCTAGTTCTGCGGTTGGCGCCACGTCCTTCCGGCGTATCGTTGGATGCTACCGGTTGGTATTCGCTGCGGCCGGCTGCTGTCATCCGTGCTGCCGGTATCTGGTATTGGTTCTGCAGAATACGCACTACGGAAGTAGCTCTCTTCACGCTCAGGTCCCAGTTGTCCAGCAATACGTTCGGACGGTAAGGCACGTTGTCGGTATGACCTTCTACCATAAACTCGATATCAGGCTGATTGATGAGCACTTTGGCCACTTTGCCCAATACATCTTTCGCACGGTCGGTCACGTCGTAGCTGCCGCTCTTGAACAGCAGTTTATCGGAAATATCGATATACACTACTCCTTTTTCTACCTTGATGTTGATGTCCTTGTCATCCATATTGCCAACGGCTCCTTTCAGGTTCATCACCAGCTGCATGTTCAGGGAGTCTTTACGCGCAATGGCAGACTGCAGGTCTTTGATGTAGGCGTCTTTTGCACCAATGTTGTCAAGTGACTTCTTAATGCTTTCCGCCTGGGCATTGGATATAACAGACAGCTCTTTCAGGTGGTCCAGCATCTGTGAGTTGTTGGTTTTCAACTGTGCCTGTTGTTCCTGCAGATTGTCCATCTTGTCTTTGTAACTGGCTGCTGCTCTTGCGGCGTCTTCTTCACATTTTTTGCGCTGGTTCTCTGTAGCCCTGTAGAGACTATCCAGTCGTGCATACCTTGCTTCAGACTCTCTCAGTTTCCTGGGTGCAGAGCAGGAGGCCATAATGGTGATAAGTGCCACAGGTAAGGCTAAGTGTTCTATCCTCATAAAATAGATTTTAAATAAAACTAATCTAACAAATAAAATATATAAAAAATGGCAGAGGTTCAATGGAGGATGCACGAAAGTAGCAAATAACAAGCCGAAGAGTACAGGCATTAAAGAATTCTAATCTTTTTACATTAAACTAGTTTTCTATATCTTTAGTTAAATGATGTATATTCAATTCGTTAAATGAACCCATAAAAAAAAGTTAATATTATACAAGAACTAAGTAACTTGGCAACCTGGCGCATATTGCTGAATCTATTTTCCATTAATTGCTGTAAAATGTATGAGAAAGGTGGTTTCTTCGGGTCAACCAACAATAAAGGAAATTGCAAAAAGGCTGAATATCTCTGTATCTACTGTATCAAGGGCATTACATGACCATCACAGTATCGGATTGAGGACCAAAGCCCGGGTAAAAGCGCTGGCAGAGGAATTAAACTACGAGCGCAATCAGACGGCGGTTTATTTTCAGCAGGGTAAAACCTTTACCATCGGCATCCTGTTGCCCGAACTGTCTGAAGCCTTTTTCTCCAGCGCCATCAGCGGAATAGAAGATACCGCCTACAGTAATAACTACACCGTACTACTGGGACAATCACATGACGACGAAGCCCGGGAAAAGCAGATCATCCAGAGCATGAAACAACATCGGGTAGACGGTTGTATTGTGTCTATCGGTAAAAATACCCGTAACTACGATCACTTCGAAATGTTGCGCCAGGCACGTATTCCCGTGGTGTTCTTCGACCGTGTGCCTGACCTCCATGATATCCATGCCGTATCCTGTAACCTGGAATCCGGTACCATACAGGCAGTGGATTTTCTGCTGAAAAAAGGACATCGGGTAATTGGTATGATCAACGGTCCTGAGCAACTGGTGGCCAGCAAGGAAAGGGCTACCGGCTACATCAAGGCGTTGCGCAAACATCGCCTCAAATACGACCCTGAACTGATTGTCAACGCCGACCTCACCGCCGCCGGCACAGACACCGCCATGGAATACCTGTTGTCGCTGAAACGAAAAGTAACCGCCGTAGTCACCTTCAATGACTATGTGGCCATGGATGCAGTACAATACGCGCTTAAAAGAAAACTGGAAATAAACAAAGACATTACTTTTGTATCTTACGCCAACACGCCGGTCAGCGGATATACAGCTTTTCCGCCGGCTGCTTCGGTAGAACAGTTCCCCTATGAACAGGGACAGGCTGCCACCAATATGCTGCTGTCGCTCCTCAACGGAGAGCATGCGCTGAATGACTATACCAACACCATTATGGAGTCGAGATTAGTGATACATGACCGGTAAAAATCAGGGGGCTTGGCGATAACCTTGCCACAGTGCGGCACCGTGGCACAGGCTAATCGACCTCATTGTTCGCTGTTCTGTAATTGCTGCTTAGAGCTGAAATCTATTTTCTGTAATTGCTCCACTATTTTAGAGAATTCTTTCGACATTCCGTGTACGCAAACGCTTGCGTTATCCGCGCAAGCGTTTGCGTAAAGCCCTTAAAACATGCTTTTCTGTCTCTTTTCCTGTATCTTGTCCGGTGCTAACCAATAATCACGTATGATGAACAAAACGATGCTATCCCTGATGGCACTGCTGATGTGCTGCAGCCACCTCTTTGCACAAACACCCTCGCTTGTTTACCACGATGCCAGGGAGTTTCCCATAATCGGTAAATACCACCAGGAACCTAACTATAACCGGCTTCCGGCCAGATACGAGAAAACGGTAAGACCGGCCGTATGGGCGCTGAGCCGCAATGCCGCAGGCATCGCCATCCGCTTCCGCACCAATGCCACCAGCATCGGCGCCCGCTGGAAAGTACTCAACAACACCTCCATGAACCATATGACCGCCACGGGTATCAGAGGCCTCGACCTCTATGCGCTGGTGAATAATCAATGGCAATTCGTTAACAGCGCCATCCCGGAAAACGGTTTTAACTCGGAACGTACCATACTCAAAAAAGGCGACAGCACCTGGCGGGAATATGTGCTCTTCCTTCCCTTGTATGATGGTGTAGATTCTCTCTCCATCGGCGTTAATACAGGCGCGCTGATCGAAAAGCCACAGCAGCCACTGCTGCTGGACAAAAAACCAATCGTATACTATGGCAGCAGCATTGCACAAGGCGGATGCGCTACCCGGCCCGGCATGGCTTATACCAATATCCTCGTTCGCCAGCTACAACGCCCCATCGTCAATCTCGGCTTCAGCGGCAACGGCATGTTCGAAACTTCCGTAGGCGAAGCCATCTGCGAAACAGACCCTTCCCTCATTGTCATCGATTGTAATCCGAATACCCAGCCGGAACTGATATATGAACGCGCAGTGATACTGATAGCGCAAATACGCGCCTGTAAACCGCAAACACGCATACTACTGGTGGAGAACTACATGTATGAACATGGCTATTTTGAAAAAGACATCCGTGATATCGTATTCCGTAAAAGAGCGGAACTGAAAAAAGCCTATGCCTACCTGCAGAAAGCCGGTGTTAAAAACCTGTATTATCTCAGCGGCGACGGCTTCCTCGGCAACGACCATGAAGGTACCGTAGACGGCGTACATCCCACCGACGTAGGCATGGAACGCTTTGCAGCCCACATTCTTCCCACCCTGCGCAAACTGGCCAAAGATCAGTAAACGCTCCCCTACGCCGGATGATAAGCCTTACATGTGTTAATTTCCCTATTTAATGAATGTTAAAATTATCATCCGGCTTTAGCTCTCTCTTCCTTGATGACGCAGCGTTTTCGCCCTGTTCCATCGTAATGCCATTTTTATGTAAAATACCCCATTCCCACGCCCTGAGCTGTTTTCCAGCCAAATGGCCGAACTTTATACTGCAAAAATCTATTCATCTGTAAATCTTAAGATTATGAAAAAGATGATGATTTATCTGTTAGCCACAGGAATCAGCGTATTTGCAGCTGTTCCGACTCATGCCAGCGATGCAAGCCGTCACCGGCACAGGACAAAAGAGGAAAAACGAGAAGCCAGAGCCGAAAGGAAAGAAGCCAGAGCTGAAAAAAGAGAAGAAAGAAGAACAGGTATGACCATGGACAAAAACATGAACATGAACACAAACATGAACATGAATATGAATACAACTAACCCCATGCCTGTCAATACCTACTACTACAATAGCATGTTGTATCCGCAACCTGCATTACCGGTAATGGAAGATTTTATACCTTCCAACATCCTGACTAATCTGAAAACAACCTACGGCTCCGATCTGTATGATGTTACTTCCATGAAATGCAACAATGGTGGTGATTGTTATACTGTACGCGTTATTAAAAACGGCGCTGTACAAACTTTTGTAGTAAATGCGGATGGTAATACTGTTGTACAATAACAGTTTGTCATCTCCTGCTCAACAACCTGACCATCACCGGCCAGGTTGTTGTTTTTTGCCATCCTGCCCCGAAGCTATAACACCGGAAATTTTTTTTATATATTGGGCGCCAGTATTTATTTAAAACCACGATAGTGAAAAAGAAACTTTTTGTACTCGGTAGCCTGATCATGGCATTTTTCAGCGCTATAGCCAATCCGGCAGACAGCGTCCGGATCAAAGGCATACCCTATCCCTGTAGCTGGATCAACACACCACAAAGCTTTAATGCGGCTGCCGACAGCCTCACCATCACCGCTGCGCAAGGCTCCGATTTTTACAATTATCCCGGAGGCAACTATAACATTGCTACCGCTCCCATCCTGGTTTTTAAACCGGACGAGAACTTTGTGCTCACCGCTAAAATCAAAGTGGATTTCAAAAAAACGTATGATGGTGGCGCCATTTATGTGATGGTGGATTCTACCCAATACATCAAATTCCTCTTTGAAAACAGCCATTACGGTAAACTCTCCGTATGCTCCGGCGTGACCAACACCTACACCGACGATAGCAACAACGCTGTTACCAGCAAAAACGAAGTGTATTTCCGCCTGGCAAAATCAGGTAACATGTTCGGGCTTTTCTATTCCCTGGAAGGAAAAAACTGGGAAGCAATCCGCCTGGTAAACTTCGTGCCTAAAGCACCCATCAAAGTTGGTTTTTCTTCCCAGTCACCACTGGGAGAAGCCTGTACCAGCACGTTCTCTGAGATTGTTTATACACCAGGTGTATTTAAAGATGCGAAAACCGGAGGGATGTGATCACGCAAAGGCGCAAAGCAGCAAAGAGCGCAAAGAATAGAATAAGAAAATAAGAAAGCAAAGAAGCGAAGATCAATTTGGTCTTCGCTTCTTTGCTTTCTTATTTCATCTCAAAAAATCTTTGCGCCCTTTGCTGCTTTGCGCCTTTGCGTGATTACTTTAATCGCGCGTCAAAATAATCAGTGATCTTCTGCATCAGGTGTACCCTGTCTTTGCCGAGCACATTGTGCAGGTGACCGGGATACACGAAGTAATCTACCTGTACGCCATTATCAACGCAGGCTCTCAGGAAATTGATGGAATGCTGCCATACCACTACGTCATCGTTGGTACCATGGATCAGCATCAGATGCCCTTTCAGGTTTTTGGTTTTGGTGAGAAGATTCGAATTGGCATAACCTTCCGGATTCTGCTGCGGCGTATCCATGTAACGTTCGGTGTACATCACTTCATACATGCTCCAGTCAATCACCGGACCGCCGGCCACTGCTGCCTGAAACACGCCCGGATGACGCAACATCAGCGAGGTGGTCATAAAGCCGCCGAAGCTCCAGCCATGTACGCCCATCTTCTGCTGATTCACATAAGACAATGATTTCAGATAAGCCACGCCTTGCAGCTGATCATTCATTTCCACCGTGCCCAGCTGACGGAAGGTAGCCTGCTCAAAAGCCATTCCCCGGTTAGCACTGCCGCGGCCGTCCATGGTAAATACGATGTATCCGCGTTGTGCCATATACTCGTACCACAGGTTACCACTGTAGGGGAAGGTGTTTTTGATCAGTTGTACGTTAGGCCCATTGTACAGGTATACGATCACCGGATATTGACGGGTGCTGTCAAAGTCCACCGGTAAGATGAGTTTTCCATACAGCGGGGTGCCGTCATCTGCTTTCAGCGTTACCTGCCTGATTTCCGGCCGTTTGAAATTTTTCAGGGGATCTGCCGATTTGAGGATCGTCTCGGCGTACTTACCATTCAGTCCTGTAATAATGGCGGAGGAAGGAACGTCTCCGGAAGAATAGCTGTCCAGTATGTAATCGCCCTGGCTACTCACCTGAACATCGTGCCAGCCGGCCGCCTGGTCCAGACGACGCAGGGCAGCGCTTTTCAGGTTTACGGCATAAGCATGTTTTTCCATTGGGCTTTCTTTGGCCGCCGTGATGATCACTTCATTGCCTGCTGTATGGAAACCCTGTAATTCGTTCACGACCCAATCTCCTTTGGTGAGTTGTTTTAGCAACTGTCCTGCTGTATTGTACAGGTACAGGTGCGTATAGCCGTCACGGTCACTCCACCAGATAAACTGATCGGGTTTGCCAGGCACAAAAGTGAGCGGATGTGACGGATGTACATATTTAGGGTCTGTTTCTTCAAAAAGCGTTTTGATCAACTCTCCGGTAGTGGCACTGTATTGATTCAGCCACAGGTGGTTCTGGTCTCTGTTGAGCAGCGCGACGTAAACAGACTGCTGGTCAGGCGCCCAGGTAACACAGGTCAGGTAATGATCTGCTTCACCAGTTGTTTTCAGGAAGACGGTTTTACGGGTAGATGGCTGATAGACGCCCAGTGTTACCTCGTGAGATTTGCCGCCGGCCATGGGATATTTGATGATATTGGCGTGGGCAGGCACTACCGACCAGTCGATGACCGGATAATCATTAACCATCCGCTGGTCCATCCGGTAGAAGGCCACCAGATCGCCATTAGGAGAGAAGAAAATTCCTTTGTCGATGCCGAATTCTTCTCTGTGCACGCTTTTACCGTTCACGATATTGATGTCAGCATCCTGTGTGATGGGCTGTTCCTGACCATCGGCGGCACGCAGGAAAAGATTATTTTTTACGGTGTAGGCAATGTTCCGGCTTTTAGGATTGACCGTTACATTCTCCGCGTCAGCAGGCAGAGCGCACCATTTGCTGAATTGGATTGTCCTGTTTTCGACCGTGCCGCTGTACAGATCATTACCGATGCTACACCAGGCATGGGTGTTATCTATCCAGTGCAACGGAGGCAAACCACGTAAAGGGGTTTTGGAAGAAAGCTGCTGGCTGAGGGTGTTCAGTGTCAACAGGGTGTCCGTTTTGGGCAGGGCTTTGCCACCCAACACCGTGTATTTCACCCAAACCTGCTGGCCACCGGCCAGTACCGCTCTGGTGTAGGCGTTTTCGCCGGGCACCCATTCAAACTGTTTCAGTCGTTCCGGTGCCAGGTCTGCACGAAGCCCATTGGTAGCCTGTGCCATGGTATACGTCTGCTGCTGCGCACGGGCAGGGTGTACCCCGACCGCCATGCAACCAGTCAATAGCAATATCAGTCCTCTTTTCATCCTTACATTTTAAGGTTCCAAATGTAAAGAATTACGAGGTATGCACCACCGTTAGGGGAGCTATGCGGATAAATATCAGGATAAAAGGAGGAAAAGAGGCGGGGTAGACGGGGTATCAGCCTTTGTTCATGACAAGGTTACGTTGTATCCATTCACGTTCTTCGGGCAGCAGGTATTCAGCTCTTTTTTCAGTGATCCAGGAGAAAGTTTTTTTCACTTCGCTTTTAGCGGTGCGGAAGCGGAAAAGGAATTCCATGCCCAGCATCAGATCAGTAAAGCCGTTTTTGAACGTCTCCAGTGAAAGCCGGCCGTTGCTGCGTCTTTTGGTAAGCATCTCCGTGATACGGGTGATCACCGCTTGTATGGCACTTTCGTCTGCGTATTTATAAATCGCCTCCATGGCCTCTGATTTCAACTGGCCGCGGAGCAGGCAGCGGGCATAAAAGAGCGCTTCTTTCTCTTTCTCAATGTCTGCGATGGTAGCGAATGCTAGTCCTTTTACGTCCTGCCGCGGGTGTTCCAGCAGGCGTTTGAGCGCCGGCAGGCTCTTTTTGGTGGCCACCTTATGCAGTAGCAGGACTATATAATATATATCATATTCATTTACAGTCCTTTTGAGTAAATTCAGCGCAAATTCTTCCACCTGTGGATTGTTGGTGCCACGGAGGGCAAACAGCGCGGAGCGGCGCACCGTGTTATTGAGCGACAAAGCATTGTTCAGCAGCGGGTCCAGGTTCATATATCCGGGGATCGGCAGGCCGCGTTCCAGGTCCTGCTGGATAGCGGTGACAATATCAGGCTCCTGTTCTATCCGGAGACGGTCCAGCATAAACCGGATCACTTCCGGATCACTGGTATTTCTGGAGAGCTGAATAATAATAAAGCCGGCGGCGCGGCGTCTTTCCTTATCAGGTTCGTTTGCGATGTACTGGTACAGAATCGGCACATACGCGTGGTTGGCCAGCTGTTCGGCCTCACGGAGCGCCTGCCAGCTAATCGTTTGGGAGTTATTTAACTGTTCCGAGCGGTCGCATATACGTGTGACAAGGTTAATGAGATAATCATTCATCCTAAGTTATTTTGATCTGCTACCCTCTATTTTCAATTATCATACCAACCTGAACAAAAAGCTGGAAAAGGGCTACGGGAGGGCTTTATCAATTAATAGTTTTATGTTACATTTGCCCCTGTATTTTTTGGACAGGTTTTGATATTGAATAGAACGTAAAGCATGCACATACTACTCAAAAACGTAAAGGTGATAGCACCTTCCTCTCCCTTTCACGGGCAGCAAAAAGACATTTCCATACAGAACGGTATTATCCAACAGGTGGGCGACCATCTGGAAGATGCACGGGCAACGGTTATCTCCGGAGAGAACCTGCACGTGTCTGCGGGCTGGATGGACATTTTCGCCCATTTCTGCGATCCGGGGCTGGAGCATAAGGAAGACCTGTATACCGGCGTAAAAGCCGCAGCCACAGGCGGTTACACCACCGTCATGGTAGTGCCCAACACCCAACCGGCCCTGCACACCAAGCCGCAGATAGAGTATGTGCTGAGCAAAACCCGCCATGCCGCCACCACGGTACTGCCTATCGGCGCCGTGACCAAAAATCTGGAAGGCAGCAGCCTCGCGGAAATGTATGAGATGCAGCAAACCGGCGCCGTAGCTTTCTCCGACGGCCTCAAACCCGTACAGTCGCCCGGCCTCCTGCTCAAAGCATTACAATACATCAAAGCGTTTGACGGTACGCTGATCCAGCTGCCGGACGACCAGAGCATCTCTGCCCATGGTCTCATGCACGAAGGCATCTACTCCACCCAGCTGGGCATGCCCGGCAAACCGGCGCTGGCAGAAGAACTGATCATACAGCGCGACCTGGAGCTGGCGAAATACACCGACTCCCGCATTCATATCACGGGCGTAAGCACCCGCAAATCCATAGAACTGATCGCCGCCGCCAAAGCTGACGGCATCAGGGTAACCTGCTCAGTAACGCCTTACCACCTGTCGCTCACCGATGCGCAACTGGTAAATTATGATGCCAACCTGAAGGTAAATCCGCCGTTGCGCACCGCCGATGACGTGAAAGCTATTCAGGAGGCCATCGTACACGGCACGGTCGACTGCTTTGCCACCCACCACGTACCACAGGAATGGGACGCCAAAACAGTGGAGTTTGAATATGCGAAAAACGGTATGATAGGCCTGGAAAGCAGCTTTGGCGTTATTCGCCAGCACATGCCGCAATTGCCGCTGGAACAACATATTGCGATGCTGACAGAAAAACCGCGCGCCATCTTCAAACAACCGCAACCTGCGATCCAGGAAGGCGCCGCAGCCAACCTCACCATCTTTGACCCGGCAGCGGAATGGGAATTCACTACCGCCCATATCGCCTCCAGATCAAAAAATTCGGCTTATATTGGCAGCTCACTAAAAGGCAAAGTTGTGGCAACAGTGAATGGCCCTGTTTTTCACGTCAACAAATAAAACTGTATGCAAGAATCTCCTAATCCCGGCGTGAAATGGGGTTTCATCGCCGGCGTTGTCCTTATTTTGTTGAATGTGGTGACCTGGAAGGCAGGCCCTCAGGTGCTTTTTTCCTTCTGGAACAGCATCAGCCAACTGGCATTGCTCATTATTTTCGCGGTACTGGCCGGAAGAGAACGCAAAAAACAGGTGGGACCATACATCGGGTTTAAAACAGCCATTAAACCGGTGTACACCACTTTTATCCTTAGCATGTTAATGGTAACCGTCTACCAGTTTGTATTGTATAAGTATATCGATCCGTCATTGTCCGCCGCGATGAAAGCGGATACGCTGGCTTTTACAGAACGTGCGATGCGGTACCTGAATGCACCGCAGGACATCATCGACCAGCAGGTGGAAAGTATTAAAGCAACTGATTTTACGGTCAGCTTTACCAAGTCTTTCCTCGATTACCTGAGAATCGTGATCTTTTATTTCGCCGTAGCCGCCATTATTGCGTTGATCCTGCGTAAAAAAGCGCCGGAGCAACAACATTCATAATACTATTCTATCAAGATGAACATATCCGTAATCGTTCCTTTAAAAAACGAAGAAGAATCACTTCCTGAACTGGCCGCCTGGATTGACCGGGTGATGCAGGAGCACCGTTTCACCTACGAAGTATGGATGGTGGACGATGGCAGTACCGATGGTTCCTGGGAAGTGGTCCAGCAACTGGCCATGCAAAACCCCTGTATCAAAGGCATCAAGTTCCAACGCAACTATGGAAAATCCGCCGCCCTCAATGAAGGCTTTAATGCCGCACAAGGCGACGTGGTGATCACCATGGACGCCGATCTGCAAGACAGCCCGGACGAAATTCCGGAACTGTACCGCATGATCGTGGAAGATGGATACGATCTGGTGAGCGGCTGGAAAAAGAAACGTTACGATAATGCTTTCACGAAAAACCTGCCCTCCAAACTGTACAACTACACCACCACCCGTATGAGCGGTGTCAGGCTGCATGATATGAACTGCGGCCTCAAATCCTATCGTAAAAAAGTGGTGAAGTCAATCGAGGTATACGGCGAAATGCACCGCTACATCCCGGTCATCGCTAAATGGAACGGCTTCCGCAACATCGGTGAAAAAGTAGTGGAACACCGCGCCCGTAAATACGGTGTCAGCAAGTTCGGCCTGGAACGTTTTATCAACGGTTTCCTCGACCTGGCCTCCATCATGTTCATCGGTAAGTTCGGCAAACGCCCCATGCACCTCTTCGGCGCATTAGGCACCCTGTTCTTTTTCTTTGGTTTCGTGATTGCCTTTTACCTCGCCTTTGCTAAAATTTTCCAGGACCAGTATAACATGACAGACAGACCGATCTTCTACCTGGCACTGCTCTTCATGATTATCGGTTCTCAATTGTTCCTGACCGGATTTATCGGTGAACTGGTTACCCGTAATGCTCCCGAAAGAAACAGCTACCTCGTGGAGGCAAGAATGGACAAATCAATTAACTAATGGCCAAGACTAAAAAGAAAATACTCATTCTCGGTACAGCCTATCCCTTCCGGGGTGGGCTGGCTGCTTATAATGAAAGACTGGCGGAAGAGCTGCAGCTGACAGACGACGTGGAGATATTCACTTTCACCGTGCAATATCCGGGCTTCCTCTTCCCTGGCAAAAGCCAGTACTCTACCGACCCGCCGCCGCAACACCTGCGGATCAAACGGCTGATCAACTCCGTGAATCCGCTCAACTGGCTGATCGTAGGGCGTAAGATCCGGAAAATGAAACCCGATATTATCATCTCCAAATACTGGTTGCCCGTGATGGGCCCTTCACTGGGGACCCTGCTCCGATTGGGCAAACGCGGCAATACCAAAGTAATCGCCGTACTGGATAATGTGGTGCCGCACGAAAAACGCCCCGGCGACGTGGCGTTCACCAGGTACTTCCTGAAACCGGTGGATGCTTTTATCGCCATGAGCCAGTCGGTGCTCGATGATCTGCGGGTATTTGAGCCTACCAAAAAAGCATCGCTCATCCCCCACCCCATCTACGATAACTACGGTACGCCTGTCTCCAAAGCGGAAGCCCGCCAACGGCTGCAGCTGCAACCAGGCAAACGATATATTCTTTTCTTCGGCTTTATCCGTCAATACAAAGGCCTCGACCTCCTGCTGAAGGCCATGGCCGACGAACGCATGAAAAAACTGGATGTTCACGCTATTGTGGCCGGTGAGTATTATGAAGATGCTGCCCCTTATCAGCAATTGCTGCAGGAGCTGCAACTGGGCGACCGGGTGCTGATGCACACCGATTTCATCCCCACAGATGCGGTAAAAAACTATTTCTGTGCAGCCGATCTGGTAGTACAGCCTTATAAAAGCGCCACACAAAGCGGTATCTCCCAGATCGCTTACCATTTCGAAAAACCGATGGTGGTGACCCGCGTAGGCGGTCTCATTGAAATGGTGCCCGATGGCGTGGTAGGCTTCCAGTGTGATCCGGAACCGGCTTCTATCGCCGCTGCCATCGAAAAATATTTCACGGACAACCGGGAAGCAGATATGACCGCTGCGCTGCAACAGGAAAAACTACAATATTCCTGGTCACGCCTCGCCCGGGAAATTCATACATTAGCAGAAAGCTGATCATCGGCTTAAAAAAAGTAAAACATTGATCTACAGAAGTAAAGCACCATTACGTATAGGCCTGGCCGGTGGCGGCACCGATGTAAGCCCGTATTCCGACCTGTATGGCGGCGCCATTCTCAATGCCACCATCTCGCTGTATGCCCGCGCTTCCATAGAACCGCTGTCCGACGGGAAAATTGTTTTTGAATCTGCCGACAGAAGAGAACAACTGAGTTACGACGCCGTATATCCGCTCCCGTTAGATGGCAAACTGGATATCCTTAAAGGTGTCATCAACAGAATACAGAAAGACTATGGTGGCCTGCCATCTTCCGGCTTCCGGCTCACCACCTATGTGGACGCTCCTCCCGGCTCCGGCCTCGGCACCTCCTCTACCCTGGTAGTGGCCGTGCTCGGCGCTTTCGCCGAATGGCTCAAACTGCCGCTGGGAGAATACGACATGGCACATCTCGCCTATTCCATTGAACGGGAAGACCTGCAACAGGCCGGTGGCAAACAAGACCAGTACGCAGCCACCTTCGGCGGCGTCAACTTCATGGAGTTCTATGGCGGTGATAAAGTGATCGTCAACCCACTGCGTATCAAAGAAGTACACCTGCATGAGCTGGAAAACAATCTGGTATTGTTCTATACGTCTACCAGCAGGCTGTCTTCCACCATCATCTCCGAACAACAAAAAAATGTGACCGACAAAAAGGACGACTCCATTGCCGCCATGCACCACCTCAAGGAGCAGGCCGTCATGATGAAAGAAGCCCTGCTGCGCGGTACCATCGATAAGATAGGGGAAATCCTCAATTACGGTTTTGAATACAAAAAACAGATGGCGAAAGGCATCACCAACCCACAGCTCGACGAGATCTACGATGCGGCCCGCAAAGCGGGCGCCAGCGGCGGTAAAATCTCCGGCGCCGGCGGTGGAGGCTTTATGATCTTCTACTGCCCGAAAAACACCCGTTTCAGGGTGGTAGACGCACTCAGCAGCTTTGGTGGCGATGTAAAACGTTATACCTTCACGCACCATGGTATTCAAACCTGGAGCATCTGATCTTAAAACATTCCGACATGAAAACAAAAATCGCTCAAACCATCCGTGAAAGCATTGCTGTGAAAGAGGCTATCTGCCAGGATGAGCGGCTGTTACATACGATCCAGCAGGTAGCCGAAGTGATCGGCCTCAGCCTGAAACAGGGCCATAAAGTGCTGTTCTGTGGCAACGGCGGCAGCGCTGCTGACGCGCAACATCTGGCCGCTGAATTCTCCGGCCGCTTCTATAAAGACCGTGAACCGCTCTATGCAGAAGCCCTGCATTGCAATACCTCCTATATGACTGCTGTAGGCAACGACTATGGCTATGAACATGTATATGCCCGCATGCTGCGCGGTATGGGACAGGCCGGCGATGTGCTGGTAGCCCTCTCCACCTCCGGCAACTCCGCCAATATCCTCGAAGCCATGAAAGTAGCCCGGGATAAAGGTATGACCATCGTCACCCTGACAGGCGCCACCGGCGGCAAAATGAAAGATGACAGTGACTATCTGATCAATATCCCTTCCACCGATACCCCACGTATCCAGGAAGCCCATATTACGGTCGGCCACATCATCTGCGAAATCGTGGAAAATAACCTCTTCGGCGAATGAGTATGGAGTGTATCGTACTGGCCGGAGGCCTGGGCACCCGCCTGCGTAGCGCCGTAGCGGACAAACCCAAATGCATGGCGCCTATCGGCGACAAACCCTTTTTATACTTCCTGTTACAATACCTGCATCAGCAAGGCATCCGTCATGTGGTACTGTCGCTCGGTTACCTGTCTGAACAGGTGATCGCCTGGTGCCGGCAAACACCGCTGCCACTTCGTGTATCCTTCAGCGTAGAACAGGAACCACTGGGCACCGGTGGCGGCATCCTGCATGCTCTCCCCCTGCTGGAAGGCGATCAGCTGTTCATCGTCAACGGCGATACCTTCTTTGACGTGGACCTCCTGCAGATGGTACGGTTCAACCGCAACCATCCGGCCCAGCTGACGCTGGCGCTGAAGCCCATGCAGCAATTCGACCGCTATGGCAGCATCGTGCTCGGCACCGACAATAAAATTGAAGCGTTCCGGGAAAAACAATACTGCGACCACGGTCTGATCAATGGCGGCATCTACCTCACCAGCGCATCCTTCCTCCAAAGCCTGTCCCTCCCGGTGAAATTCTCTTTCGAACAAACCGTGCTCGAACCACAAGCTGCACAGGGTAACCTCAACGGCTATACCAGCGATACCTATTTCATCGACATCGGTATACCGGAAGACTACAACAAAGCCATCGATCATTTCTCCAAAATATAAATATGTACCTCTTTCTTGACCGGGACGGTGTTATCAACGATGAAATAAAAGACGGGTACGTACTGAATCCCGGCATGTTCCGCTTCAGTGAAGGCGTGCTGGAAGCAATGCCGCTGCTGACCCAACGCTTTGAACGGATTTTTGTGGTGACCAACCAACGCTGCATCGGACGTGGACTGCTCACCGTAGATGGTTTGCAGGAAATCCATGCACAAATGCTGGATGCCATCCAACGAGCTGGTGGCCGTATAGACCAGATCTATTTCTGCCCGGACGTGGAGAGCAACAGCCCATGCCGCAAACCCAACGCCGGTATGGCCATGCAGGCAAAAAACGATTTCCCGGAAATTGATTTCAGTAAAGCCATCATGGCCGGCAATACGCTCAGCGATATGCAGTTTGGCCGTAATGCCGGTATGCAGACGGTATTCATCGCCACCACCCTGCCAGACACGCCTTTTCCCAATCCACTGATCGATAAAAAATATCCTGACCTGCTGCGGTTTGCACAAGACATACAATAATTTAAAGCCAGAACCGTATTATAGATATGATAAAAAAAATAATACTGTCACTGCTGTTCCTGATACCTGTCACCGGTATATGGGCGCAAAAACCTGATGCTGCCGGCTATGCACGCCTGCGAAAAGATCAGGACACACTGCAGCAGCTGAGCCGGGAAATATTCGCCGGGAAAGGCGATGCCGGCCGGGAAGCCGCCACAGAGCAGTTTATCCCGGCGCTGGTACGGGCCCTTAAAACGCCCTGGTCTTTCCGGTTTCCGTTCGACTCCCTGCGCACCGTGTCCATACAATATCCACAAGACAGCAGCTTCCGTATATTCACCTGGGCACTGGAAAGAGAAACAGGCTTCTACCGACACTATGGCGCTATCCAGATGAATACGCCCGATGGCCAGCTGAAACTGTTCCCCCTGTTTGATATATCAGACTATATCACCAATACAGACACCATTGCGGGCAACAAAGCCTGGTACGGCTGCCTGTATTACAACATCGTACAGCGACATTATTTTAATCAGGAGTATTACACCCTCTTCGGCTGGGACGCCAATAATCCCCGTAGCCAGAAAAAACTGGTGGAAATGCTCACCTTTAAAAACGGCACCCCGGTTTTTGGCGGCCCGTTCTTCAGCTATGCAGAAGACTCCGTGCCTAAACCCACCAGGAACCGTTTTATCCTCGAATACAAAAAGGAGAGCACGGCCACGCTCAACTACAACAAGGAACTGGACATGATCGTGTTCGACCACCTGATATCCGAAACCAATGAGCCGGCAAAAAAATATACCTACGTGTCCGATATGGACTATGAAGGCTTTAAATGGAAAGGCGGGAAATGGACGCACGTCAACAAAATATTCCATGACGCTATTCCTTTAGGTAAAGGGGCTCCGGTACCGCAACCGCTGGACCAGAAAAAGAAGAGCATGACCAACCCGCGGTCAGCCGAAGATTTTCAGCCGGAACCAGGCAATAAACAACCCGCGAAAAAGAAACAGTAAATATTTAGGGATTTCCTGATGTACGATCTTTTGATTTCGTGAATCATCAGCGCATATAAAAAAGAAGACCGAAGCGGATATTTTCGCTTCGGTCTTCTTTTTATCAATCTACAAAATCAAAAAATCGTACATCAAAAAATATCGAAATTTAAAACAGTTCTCCCTGGACCTGTGAGTCGTCATTTGGATCAGGATCTTCATCTTCAGACAACAACTCTGCACTGATCAGGTCTTCTCCTGCAATGCGCGTACCTACTGTTCTCCAGCCGGTCACTTCCACAAATTCGGAGAGATCGATCTCTTCCTCTTCGGGGCTCCGTTTTTTGCCTGTTCTCAGCAACACTACCGGTTGTGTATGGGTGGTGACCATTTCCAGATAGTTACCGTTGCCTTCCTTAATGAACAGGAATTTATTGTTCAGCGTCTGTGTTTCAATACGGAAACGTTTTACGTTGAACTGCTTTTTATCGGAGTCGAAATAGATAGCCGTTACAATCTTTTCAGGATTGAATTTCTCGATATACACTACGTCGTTGGATTCGTAGCGGTTGGTGAGCTCAAAGTTTGTCAGCTCATAAGTACCGTTTTTGAAAGCCACGAAGATTTTGTCATCTCCTTCAAAACTGCCGATGTACACGCCTCTTTCTTCTGTATTCAGACGGCCCGTTTCGGAATCGTACCAGATTTTCTGGCCAGCCAGGGTGGATACGCCTTTCTCTTTGAACTTCACACCACGGATCGGGTATTTGGTCACCTGGTTGCCCATGGAGCTACGGCCTTTGATGGCAATGGTTTCGAAGAACAGGTCAAACTCCTTGTTACGGGCGGAGCAGTTCGGGCTCAATTTGATGGTGACTACTTCCGCTTCACCATTGGGGTTGGCAGTGAAATAGTGCACTTTGGAGTTTTTCTCTCCTTTATGTGCCAGATCATATTCTTTATCACGGGTAACACCGGTAACGTTGAAGCGTTTGGCGTAGCTGACGCCGGTTTTACCTTCTACATAGATCATGTTGTAGGTAGTACGCTCATCGTTTTTACGGAACACGTCCACGTGAATGATATCTTTTCCTACAAAGGTTTTGTCGGCCACTTTGGTGACCAGCATTTTACCATCCCGGCGGAATACGATGATATTGTCGAGATCGGAGCAATCTGCCACAAACTCGTCTTTCTTCAGGGAAGTACCGATGAAGCCATCCGCACGGTTGACGTATATCTTGGTATTGGCGATGGCCACCTGTTGCACCTGAATGGTATCAAAGGTTTTGATTTCTGTTTTACGCTCGCGGCCTTTACCATATTTCTTCTGCAATCCTTCGTAGTAAGACACCGCATAGTCCACGAGATTTTGCAGGTCGTTTTTCACCTCTTTAATGTCTGCTTCCAGACCTTTGATCTGTTCATTCAGCTCATTGATATCGAGGCGGTAGATACGACGTACAGGCTTCTCCGTGAGTTTCACAATGTCTTCGCGGGTAATATCGCGTTTCAGTTGTTTTTTATACGGAGCGAAACCTTTGTCGATCGCATTCAGCACTGTTTCCCAGTCTTTATGCTTCTGTTCCAGTTCCTTGTAGATACCTTTTTCAAAGAAGATTTTCTCCAGGGAGGTGTAATGCCATTTATCCTGAAGTTCCGCCAGCCTGATTTCCAGTTCCTGTCTCAGCAACTCTTTTGTAAAGTCTGTGGAGGCTTTCAGCAGTTCAGATGCTGTCAGGAAGTGGGGTTTGTCATCAACGATCACGCAGGCGTTGGGTGAAATGGATATTTCACAATCCGTAAACGCGTAGAGTGCATCAATGGTAATGTCCGGGGAAATGCCTGGTGCCAGTTGTACTTCAATTTCCACTTCAGCGGCAGTATTGTCGACCACTTTACGGATTTTGATTTTACCGCTGTCGTTGGCTTTTACGATAGACTCCATCAGCTGGGTGGTAGTGATGCCGTAAGGCACGTCTTTCACCAGCAGTGTCTTTTTATCTTTCTCCTCGATATGTGCGCGTACTCTTACCTTACCGCCGCGTTTACCGTCGTTGTAGGCAGCTACGTCCACCATGCCGCCGGTAGCGAAATCGGGGAACAGTTCAAATTTCTTTCCTTTCAGATATTTGATGGAAGCGTCTATCAGCTCGTTAAAGTTGTGCGGCAATATTTTGGTGGACAATCCCACCGCGATACCTTCAGCGCCCTGTGCCAGCAGCAGCGGGAACTTCATCGGCAGCGACAGCGGTTCGTTTTTACGACCGTCATAGCTCAGCTGCCAGGTAGTGGTTTTGGGATTGAAGGCCACGTCCAGTGCGAATTTGGAGAGGCGTGCCTCGATGTACCTTGCTGCAGCCGCATCGTCACCGGTGCGCACATCGCCCCAGTTGCCCTGCGTATCTATCATCAGGTCTTTCTGGCCGAGGTTTACAATGGCATCGCTGATGGAAGCGTCACCATGCGGATGGTACTGCATGGTTTGCCCGATCACGTTGGCCACTTTATTAAAACGGCCGTCATCCATTTCTTTCATGGCGTGCAGGATACGACGCTGTACAGGTTTCAGCCCGTCTTCCACGCTGGGTACGGCGCGCTCCAGGATTACATAGGAGGCATAGTCCAGAAACCAGCTCTCATACATACCACCCACGTGAGTGATATTATGCAGCGATTCGTCTGATGTTATATTTTCCATATCCATGTATGATACTCTTACTATTTTTCGATAAACATTTTTTCAAGGTCTGTCCTCCAAACGCGTACACTGTCTTTCTGCACATCGGCCATGGAGTTCAGTTCCAGATAACAGCAATCCGTTACCGCGATTAGTTGATGCCAATAATTCGCCGGGATTTCTACCTGAGCAGGCGCTGTTATTTCAGTGGTCTCAATACGGTCGCCATCCTTATGACACCAATGCAGCAATGCCTTTCCGCTGCAGAATATCAATATTTCCGGGTCTTTATAAGCTTGTTTCCCTTCATGATAGTGTTGGCCGCTGCTGCTACCTGCATGCCGGTAGCAGAGCATTAATTCCCCGTTGCGGGTACAGTCCCAGAGATAGTTACTTCCCCGGTCGTCTTCTCCTGCCAGAGACAGGGCGGTTACTTTTATCATTCCGTTACAGGATTTGCGGTGTTATTATCTTCTCCCGGCAGCTTCACTTCAAAGTCACGAATTGTTTTCAGGTCACCTTTGCTTTCTACCTTACCTTCTTTCACCAGTTCTTTCAGGCGCCATCCCAGGAACTGGTCCAGCACCGGATATTTTAATTTACCGGTGACCTGCTGTACCACCCGCCATGCTTTCACAAACTCTTTCCCGGTTTGGGCCAGCAGTTCCTTGTCATAAAACAGCGTGGGTTCTCCCTTGATTTTTTTACCCCCTTCCAGCATTCTGATACCGGAATTTTCATTCATAAGGCGGTGCCACTCTTCTCCATCCAGTTCAAACTCCGCCAGGGAGATAGCTCTGGCCAGTTTCTTTGCCTTCAGGAATTCTTTGGGCAATATCTGATACAGATGGGTGGGATAAAAAACAGCGCCTTTTTCATTCAGAAAAGGCAGGTTGTTCAGGTAGATGATATAGATGCGGCCTGCAAAATCATACAGTTGGCTCACCAGCCAGTAATAGCCGCATACATCGCGGGCATTCTGGCCGGCCCATATCCATACTTCCAGGTCCGGATCTTCTTTCAGCTGTGTTTTCAGCGCTTTCAGCCTGTCCGCGTCGCCGGGTGCTTCTTCTACAGCAGATGCAGGCGTAGCGGTAGCTTCCTGGCCCATTGTTTCCGGCATTAACTCCGGTTGCTGTAACTGCGGAACGGCGGCCAACTGTTGCCACCATAAGCGGCGGTTAGCTTGTCCTTCTTTGGTATCCAGTATAAACAGCGGGCCAACAGACAGGTCGTCTTCAAAGCAAAGCAGTTCGCCCTGCATCTTTTCGTCCATGTTGATGGCTTCTGTCAGTACCGGCACGGAAGCCTCGCCAAACACAATATGTAACATCAATTACGAATTACGAATTACGAATGATCAATTGCGAATCACCAATTATGAACCACCAATGAATTAAAAACCTTTCACTCGTCATTCGTAATTCGTCATTCGCCATTGATTTATATTTCTTCTTCAATCAGGTCCTTTTCGTACCGCAGGTTATTGATGATAAACTCCTGTCTGGCCTGGGTATTTTTGCCCATGTAATATTCCAGCAATTTCTGGATGTGGATGTCTTTAGACAGGATGATCGGCTCAATGCGGATATCATCACCAATGAAGCGACCGAATTCGTCCGGAGAAATTTCTCCCAATCCTTTAAATCGGGTGATCTCAGGTTTACCGCCCAGCTTTTTAACCGCTTTCTGTTTCTCTTCTTCAGAATAACAGTAGATGGTCTGCTGTTTGTTACGTACGCGGAACAGCGGTGTCTCCAGAATATATACGTGCCCGTTTTTCACCAGGTCAGGGAAAAACTGCAGGAAGAAAGTCAATATCAGCAGGCGGATGTGCATACCGTCCACGTCGGCATCGGTGGCTACCACGATGTTGTTGTAACGCAGCCCTTCCAGTCCCTCTTCAATATTGAGCGCATGCTGAAGCAGGTTAAACTCTTCGTTTTCGTATACGATCTTTTTGGTAAGGCCGAAGCTGTTCAGTGGTTTACCACGCAGGCTGAACACCGCTTGTGTTTCCACGTTGCGGGATTTGGTGATGGAGCCGCTGGCGGAATCACCTTCCGTAATGAAGATGGTCGTTTCCAGCCTTTTGGTTTCCAGTTCAGCTTTCTCCTTGCCGGTAAATTCATCGTTGAGGTGAAAACGGCAGTCACGCAGTTTACGGTTATGCAGATTGGCTTTTTTCGCTCTTTCGTTAGCCAGTTTTTTAATACCGGCCAGCTCTTTTCTTTCGCGCTCGCTCTGTTCGATACGTTTCTTCATCGCATCGGCTACAGCTGGATTACGATGCAGGAAATCGTCCAGGTGTTTGGACAGGAAGTCCAATACAAACGCTTTTACAGACGGACCGCCTTCGAACACCACCTGCGAGCCCAGTTTGGTTTTGGTCTGTGATTCGAACACCGGCTCCTGTACACGCACGGAAACAGCCGCACAGATGGAAGACCGGATGTCGGTGGCTTCATAGTCCTTTTTGTAGAAGTCGCGCACCGTTTTCACGAAAGCCTCGCGGAAAGCCGCCAGGTGTGTACCGCCCTGTGTCGTATGCTGACCGTTCACGAAAGAATAATATTCTTCACCGTATTGGTTTTCGTGGGTGATGGCCACTTCTATGTCTTCTCCTTTCAGGTGGATGATGGGATACCGCAGGTCTTCCTCATTGGTTTTACGCTGCAGCAGGTCCAGCAGACCGTTTTTGGAGAGATATTTTTTCCCGTTGAAATTCACTGTCAGGCCTGCATTCAGGAAGCAGTAGTTCCAGATCTGGTTTTCGAGGAATTCCGGGATGAAACGATAGTTCTTAAAAACGGTATCGTCCGGTGTGAAGGTCACCAATGTTCCGTTGGGTTCGGAGGTGGCGGTTTCCTTATGTTCTTTCACCAGTACGCCGCGTTCAAACTCTGCCACTTTCATGCGGCCATCACGCACTGATTGCACGCGGAAATAGCTGGAAAGGGCGTTCACCGCTTTAGTACCCACCCCGTTGAGGCCAACAGATTTCTGGAAGGCCTTACTGTCGTATTTGGCGCCGGTATTGATCTTACTCACTACGTCTACTACCTTGCCCAGCGGAATACCACGACCAAAGTCGCGCACGGTTACACTGTGCTCGGTCACTTTCATGTCTACCTGCTTGCCAAAGCCCATGGTATGTTCGTCGATGCAGTTGTCGGCCACCTCCTTCAACAGGATGTAGATACCGTCGTCCATGCTGGAGCCATCGCCCAGCTTACCGATGTACATACCGGGACGAAGGCGGATATGCTCCCGCCAGTCCAGCGACCGTATGGAGTCCTCCGTATACGAAGCAAATAGATCTTTGTTATCCGTCTTATCCGTGTTTGCCATATTATATTAAAGTTTCCTAAATATTTATTTTCCTAGGGTTTAAAATGCTGCTGCAAGGATACTAAATCTTTTAGCAAAATCCGATTGCTGGCAAAAATAAAGGATTCATCGAATCATCCCAAGTATTAGTTATACAATATGTCTAGATTATTAATAATCAATGTATTGATCATGTTAAATTTTGGGGGAGATGGGGAACATCCATATATTATCTTATTTTTTTATCTCCTGATTCGATAATTTCTATAAAAAATATTTTTTATTTAAATAATTCTTTATATTTACTAAAGACACACACTTATTGAAAACATCCTAACCTATGTCCTTATGAAAACGCTTTTTATCATTCTCGTTTTAATCGCCCTGATCGCGGCTGTGATTGCAACTTATATGATCCGTCGTGAACAGGAAAACAATATCGGTAATAAATTCCTCCGTCTCATCCGGAAATTTGATTCCTGGCAAATGATGCGGTAATTCGTCACACACAGCAAGGTCTTCCTACATTACTATCAGCAAAAGAGCATCCGTTTGGCTATCGCCTTCAGAGGAGTGTCATGTTTTTTGTACACAGGGAAAAATTATTTAACCATACAATCCCATCCTATGAAAACTGGTCTGTTATTCAAGACGGCATGTCTTCTTATTGCCGCAGTGGTACTCTGTGCTCACTTATTGCGTAAACACGCAACGAAGTAAAGAACTATACAAAAGCAGAAGGAGTTGCAGATCATCTGCAACTCCTTCTGCTTTTAATGCGTTTAGCGATTGTAGTATTTATTCACCGCATCGGTCCTGCTACGGACATGCAGTTTCTCGTAAATATTATGAACGTGCCGTCTCACGGTTTCTATACTGATAAACAGATTGCTGGCGATCTCCTTATAAAGGAAACCTTTGGACAACTGGTCCAGAATTTCTTTTTCGCGCGTGGTCAATGCTTCCAGTGCCGGATTAGGTTTGGCTTGTTTCTGGAAAAAGGCGACTACCCTTCTGGCAATCTGAGAGCTCATAGGTGAACCGCCTTCGTGCAAGTCCCTGATGGCTTCCAACAGCTCACCGGGAGAGGTTTTTTTGAGGATGTACCCACTTGCACCGGCTTCCAGTGCCATGAAAATTTTGTCATCATCTTCATATACAGTGAGCATCATAAACTGCATATCCTGGTACTCTGCTTTCAACCGGGCAATACATTCAATACCATTCATCCCACCGGGAAGGTTAAAATCCATCAGTACTACGTTGGGCAGCAATTGAGGGATTTGCTCCAGTGCGGTTTCTGCATTATTGAAGGTGCCAACACAGGCATAACCGTCAGAACCATTAATCAGCAATTCCATAGCCGTGCGGATATCATGGTTATCTTCTACTATCGCAATAGAAATGATGTCCATGTTATCCTGGGACTTCTTCTTTGAGTATACCGTCATGTTTATAGGAATTATAACACTTAAATGTTACTTAAAACAAATGTATGTTAATTTAGTGGGATATCGAGAAAAACTATTGTTCCATTGTTGGAAGTAATGTCTGCATTACCCCCCACAGCCATCATCCGCTTCTGAATATTTTTCAAGCCATTGCCAAACAAACGGACTTTCTCCTGGTCAAACCCCTTGCCATTGTCTTTGATCATGATCGTCATGTTTTTATGCATTTTCACTTCTATGATTACCTCGGTTGCCTTGGCATGTTTCACTACATTATGCAACGATTCCTTTACCGCCAGGTAAATGTTCCGCCGGGTACCGCCGCTCAGTTTGATGTCCGGAATAACTTCAGGGAAGAAAAATTGATGCGAGATGTGCGCATGCTCCAGAAAATCGGCAGCAAAACTGCGCATATACGCGATCAGATTGGCCAAAGAGTCATTGGAAGAATTCATCGCCCAGATGATCTCACTCATCTTGTCGATCATCTCCCCGGCGGTTTCACTGATTCGCTCAATCTCTTTCGTTTGTGATGTATCCGGTATCTTTCTTTTGGCTATTTCACTCAGCAGTCTGATCGTGGACAAACCAGACCCTAAATCATCATGCATGTCACTGGAAATACGCGCCCGCTCCTGATCTACTGCCTGCTCCTTCTCCAGTTTCAGTTTCTCATGCCTTATTTTATAATCAAGATACAACGTGGAGAAATAATATGCAATGCCTAACAACAACAACAGCAATAAAAATCTAAACCACAACGATTGCCAGAACGGTATCCGGATCTGTATCTCCAGCATAGTAGGCGTGGTATTCCAGCTGTCATCATTGTTGGAAGCTTTTACCTTAAAGATATAACTGCCGGGATGCAGGTTCGTATACCGCGCCATGCGGAACGTACCCGCTTCCACCCAATCCTCATCAGCCCCTTCCAGTTTATACTGAACCTTGTTTTTCAACGGATTGGTATATTCCAGCGGCACAAACTCTATGGCAATCGTATTCTGATTGTATGGCAACTCCACCCGCTTCAACAGCGATATCGCGGTATCAGATTCATATGGCTTGTCCAACACCTCCATCCTGCGGATAATCACCTTGGAATTAAACGGGTTTTTACGGAAATCCTTCGGATAAAAACCATTGACGCCACGGGTACCGCCAAAAAACAACTCCCCGTCAATAGATTTATAAAAAGCGCCGGTATTGAACTCGTTGGACTGCAATCCATCTTCATGATTAAACGTCGTGATCTCCCGGGTTACCGGATTAATCTGTGTAACACCTTTGTTATGGCTCACCCAGATACGGTCTTTGTCATCCAGCAACACCCCGTACATGTAATCATTGATCAGTTTCGGATAGTCGTAACTGTTATAATGGGTTTTCAGCCGCTCGGAAGCATCGTATACAAACAGCCCTTTACTGGTGGCGATCAGCAGCTCCTTGTGCGGCGTTTTGTTGATTCCCTTCACAGTAGTGCCTTCCGGCAGCTTCACATACCGCCAGTGAGAATCCGCCAGGTGTTTGATATATAAGGCCGACTTAGTCCCCACATACTGATTGCCCATAAGATCTTCAAAGTAGGTGGTCAGCATTTCATCCTGGAAATCATGTACCACAGACACGGTATAATCCAAACCACCGTGCTCCTCAAAACGCAACAGATAACGGCCATAGTTAAAATACAGCTCTCCATTGGCCCGCTTGAACAGAAAAGGGAACGGATCTTTCTGCGGCGACAGTTTCAGTGCCTCCACTTTATCGGTAAGGTCCCGGAACCCTTTGGTCTGCACATTGAACAATCCGATATGCATCCCGGCAAAGTGCAGCCAGAGATGCTCAAAATTCTCCCGACAAATAGCCCCCAGGTCATTACCCGGGAACTTATGCGGATATAACTCGTTGCTGATGCGCTCCAAAAACTTACCCTGATCGCCGTAGATATTCAGTCCGTCACGCATCAGGCCCACATACAGTTTGCCATCGTCGTGTTTATACACCGCCTGTACCATGTTATGGGAGATATAGGGAGAACGGTACAGGTTGAACACCTTTTTGTGCGGGGAATATTTTTTCAGTCCGTCCCCGTCAGTGCCCACCCACATATTATCGGAACCGTCGCGGTAGAGGTAGCTGACAAGGTTAAAGGAACGTGTTTCAAATGTATTGAAGCTGACGATATGCCGGATAATTTCATTGCGGGCGATGCTATAGATAAGAATACCATCTGTTCCCCCGATCCAGGCGTTGCCTTCATGATCGATCTCCATCACATTGGGGGTAAAAGCCTCTCCCCATTCATTGCGGTAATCATAGCTCAGGTCGCTGAATTTATTCCGGCGTTTGTTGAACACAATGACGTGGCCCTCGCTGACGATCAGCAGCGAGTCTGCATTCAGGTTACGCATGATAGGGCTTTTGCCGACACCCGGCAGGCAGTAGGTTTGTAACCGCAGCGTTTTAATGTCCAGGGCCAGCAGCTCCCCTTCGTCGCCACTCATCCAAATGGTATTACCGTCTTTCAGCAGGGCGGATGGAATGATGCCCATGCGCTGGAACTGAGGCGGATATAAGATGATGCGACGGGTAGCATAAGTGCTGTCGTCCAGTACATATAACCCTTTCATGGGTCGCCATACCCAAATGCTCCGGGTGGTGGGATCTTCTCCCAGTATCCTGAACTTGACGTTGGCATCGCGTTCCTGCGCGTTCACATTGGAAGTGTCTACCAATACGCTACGGAAATTATTGCGGTATTTATCATAAAGGCTGATGCCATTATTATGGGCCAGCAGCAGCTGATGATGGCTATCGCGGTAGAAAGAGTATCCTTTGTACCCCTTGAGGTCAAACCGGTTGATCACCGCCCGGTTGCCATTGCTGCCGCGGGGCACCAGCTCTCCTTTGCCCTCTCCTGCCCTCAGCTGGGAGCTGGGTTTGTAACGATATTCATTGAAGGTATAACCGTCGAAGCGGTTGATACCATCACGAGTGGCTATCCAGAGAAACCCCTGATCATCCTGTGTAATATCGAAGACGGTGCTTTGGGATAGTCCGTCATTTACGCTGTAGCTGTCGAAAATATACGGCTTCTCCTGCGCATACACCATCCCGGTGCCCAACAGTAGGGCGCATAGGCTCAGGTGAAAAAGTCTTTTCAAGTGGCGGGAATGAAGCACGCTGAATTTAGTTATTGACAGTAAGCTGGTTTAGGCTGTTTTTGCAAATATATAATTCTACGCCACACTTTCTAGCTATTTTGTATTTTTCTTCCGGTTTAACAGATTGGAAATAAATATTATAATTAATGTCCATACTTTCTCATTCCCTGCAATATCTGCTTTCAGGCGCCTCCCGGCGGATGATTTTCGCGAAGCGAATCCTGACCTGCTGCCTCTTACTCCTGATGCTGACAGTCCCGCGTATCCCCGCATCGGCGCAAAGTGCCCGGCCCGTTCAGGTCCGTGTACTGGAAGCACAACCTCCCCTAAAAAGCATCAGAGGCCTCAGTGCCGTAAATGACAACATAGTATGGGCGTCCGGCACAGGTGGCATGGTAGGCCGCAGCATCAATGGTGGCGACACCTGGGAGTGGCATCAGATAAAAGCATGCGACAGCTGCGACTGGCGCTCCCTCTACGCCTTCAACGACCGGAAAGCGGTCGTGATCAACGCTGGTGAACCGGCACACGTGTTCCTCACAGAAGATGGCGGCCACTCATGGGAGCGGGTATACTTCAACGCCACACCCGGTATCTTCTTTGACGCCGTTACCTTTTATAATGACCAGGAAGGCATCGCCATCGGCGATCCGCTGCAGCAACATTTTACCGTGCTCCGTACACGCGACGGTGGCCACACCTGGACCCTGGATACACCGGCACAATCCCCCGGGGCTGCCGCCGGCGAATCCATCTTCGCCGCCAGCGGTACCAGCCTCATTGCCCGCAAAGGGCTGACGGTCTTTGTTACCGGCGGAACAGTATCCCGTCTGCATCAGTTAACCGGCACACGCTGGAGCAGCAGTCCCCTGCCACTGCTTCAGGGACAGCCCAGTACCGGCGCCTTTTCTGTGGCATTTCTGAACAACCGCACCGGCATTGTCGTTGGCGGCGATTACAGCAAAGACACTATTAGTCAACGAAACTGTCTGCTCACCTACGATGGCGGCCGTACCTGGACCAGCCCGCGCACGGCGCCGGGGGCTTCAAATCGGCTGTGGCCTGGCTCACGCCACAAATACTCGTCACTACCGGCACCTCCGGCACGGATATTTCTGTAAACGGCGGCAAAGACTGGAAGAAAATAGGGGAAGGATTTCACTGCGCAGCAAAATCAAGAAATGGAAAACGCCTATTTTTGGCGGGCAAATCCATTGCTCATTTAGAAATTTAGTTATTTGATTATCTGTTTATTGAGTGAAGACAAGGGTTCCAGGCAGTGAGGTAAATCAAATAACAAAATGACAAAATTCCTAAATAAAAAGGTGCTCCTGGAAAGGGGCACCGGAAAAATAGGTTAAAGCAAAAAGTACATTTACAATATGAAGTTACTAACTAATCAAGTCAATTTTCACTCTTTTTTGTCAAAAGAGTGATTTAAATCGTAAACGCAGGAATATTCACTTCTAACGCGAATGTCTGTACTACTCTGATTTTTTTATGTAATTTAAGACCATGCAACAGCCGGAAAAATTCATCCGGTAAAAACACACCAGCTGTTGTCCGTGATTCACAAAAAGAGACTATGCAAGTTGAAACCTCGTCCAGTAAATATGGGATAAAACATTACCCTGATGCTATCCGGGAATGGAAGAAAGAAGGAAACTATTTTTGTTTTTACACCAGCGAAACCATTTTGGAAGTAAGGGTGATCGCCGACAAGATCATCCGTTTCCGTTACGCTGCCGACGGCACTTTCCAGCGTGACTTCTCCTACGCTACCAGCGATACACTCGAAGAATCCCCTATCTCTTTTGGTATCAAAGAATGGGAGGAAACTTTTGAAATATATACCGACGTCCTGAAAGTATTCATTGCCAGAGACAACCTGCGTATCACCATCACCGATAAAGACGGTAAGGTGATCAACCAGGACGAAATGGGCTTTCACTGGCAGCACTATCTGCAAAAAGGTGGCAAGATCGTTTACTGTAGCAAGCTCGTCCAGGAAGACGAATGTTTCTACGGCCTTGGCGACAAACCCACAGACCTGAACCTTCGCGGCAAACGCCTCGAGAACTACGGCACTGACGCCTACGGTTATCAGAAAGACACCGATCCGCTGTACCGCAACATCCCCTTCTATTACGGGCTGCACAACGGTATCGGATATGGTATCTTCTTCGACAATACCTTCCGCACCATCTTCGACTTTGGTAAGGAAAGGGAAGATGCCTGCAGTTTCTGGGCCCGCGGCGGAGAAATGAACTACTACTTCATCTATGGTCCCGAACTGCTCGACGTAGCCGCCTCTTACACCCGCATCACCGGTACGCCCGAACTACCGCCATTGTGGACGCTCGGCTACCATCAGTGCCGCTGGAGCTACTACCCGGATAAACGGGTACGGGAGATTGCCGCTGAATTCCGAAACCGCCACATCCCCTGTGATGTCATCTACCTCGACATCGATTATATGGACGGCTTCCGCTGCTTTACCTGGAATAAGGAATATTTCCCGGACCCTGTCGGCCTTATCAGGGACCTGACAGCACAGGGCTTCAAAGTGGTGGTGATCATCGACCCGGGCATCAAGGTAGACCCGGACTATGGCATCTATCAGGAAGGCGTGAAAAACAACTACTTCTGCAAACGGGCCGACGGCGCTTTGATGGAAGGAGATGTTTGGCCGGGCAAATGCGTGTTCCCGGATTTTACCAATCCCGAAGTCAGGGAATGGTGGAGCAGTCTTTTTAAAGGACTTGCTGAAACCGGCGTCCGCGGCGTCTGGAACGACATGAACGAACCGGCCGTCTTCGAAATGGGAACTTTCCCCGAAGACGTGCGGCACGATTACGATGGCGAAGAAGTGAGTCACCGTAAAGCCCACAACGTATATGGTCACCTGATGAGCAAGGCTACCGCTGCCGGTATGAAAAAATACCTGCTGCCCAACAGGCCTTTCCTGATCACCCGCTCCTGCTACGCCGGCGCCCAGCGCTGGTCATCGGTATGGACCGGCGACAATGTCTCCAGCTGGGAACACCTCTGGCTGGCCTCCGTACAATGCCAACGCCTCGCCGTCTCCGGCCTCTCCTTCGCCGGCAGCGATATCGGTGGCTTTATCGGCGAGCCCGATGGAGAACTTTATACCCGCTGGATCCAGCTGGGCACTTTCCACCCGCTGATGCGTACTCACTCCGCCAGTAATGAAACCGGCTTTAACCAGGAACCATGGAGCTTCGGGCCGGATTACGAAAAAATAGTCGCCAGGTTCATTTCCCTGCGTTATGAACTGCTCCCTTATCTGTATACCACCTTCTGGCAATATGCCACCTATGGCACGCCCATGTTACGCCCGCTCGCTTTTGTGGCACAACATGATCCGGCCACGCACAACTGTACGCATGAATTCATGATGGGCGATGCCCTGCTGATCAGTCACGTTAGTGAAGAAGGCATGAAAGAGAAAGCAGTATACCTGCCACAAGGTAAATGGTACTACTTCTGGAACGATACGGTGTACAACGGTGGTCAACAGATAACAGTAGCCACGCCGCTGGAAGAAATGCCGCTGTTTGTAAAAGCAGGTACCGTTGTTCCCCGCTACCCTGTTATGCAGCATACGAACGAAACACCAGTCACAGAAATGCTGTTACATGTTTATTATGGTGAAGAAATCACCGCCAGCACACTCTATGAAGATGCCGGTGATCACTATGGCTACAAGAACGGACAGTACAATGTGATCAACTTCAAACAGGTTTCTTCTGCAGAACAATTTATGCTGAAGAAAAAATATTATGTCAACTACGAAGTAGCGTATACCCATCACCGTATTATACTACACGGCCTGCCATTCAAAGCAGACACCGTGCTGATAGATGGCACGCCGCTCACGTTGACGAACGACAATCATTTACCCGATGGCACTATTTCGTTTATAGCTGACCGTGGGTTCGAAAATATTACGATCCGCAAAGCATAATACGTTTTGTTATAAGGCCGGTCACGTGAATCCTGAGGATGTCCGTGGCCGGTTTTTCTTTTTTAGGAAGATAAATATTTACCCGTATGAAAGTTGCCATTATTGGAGACTACAACCCGCAGGCCGCCACCCACACCGCCACCGGCGATGCATTGCTGCACGCTGCCGCACAGCTGGGGCTATCCGTTTCTTTCGACTGGATTCCCACGGAAAATATCCTTCCGCAGTGGGAGGCTGTCCGCGATCACTATGATGCCTACTGGATTGCGCCCGGAAGTCCGTACAAAGATTTTGCCGGCGTGTTGCAGATCATCCGGTTTGCAAGAGAATACCGCATACCTACCATCGGTACCTGTGGCGGGTTCCAGCACATGGTGATCGAATTTGCGCGGCATGTACTGCAGCTGGAAGACGCCTCCCACGCAGAGTATGATCCATACGCTTCCCGATTGGTAGTTACGCCGTTAAGCTGCTCACTGGTAGGGCAAACACTGCAAATACACATCAGGGACCAGCACTCAAAAACAGGACAATCGCTGCAAACAGATCAAATAACAGAGCGATACTATTGTAACTTCGGGCTAAATCCTGATTACCAGGCAATGCTGCACCAGCACGGCTTTCAGGTAGTGGGCATTGACACCGGCGGAGAAGCCAGGATACTGGAGCTGACTGATCATCCTTTTTATGTTGCTACGCTTTTTGTGCCACAAACCAGTTCCACTGCTGAGCATCCGCATCCGCTTGTCCGTGGTTTCCTCCAAAGTATAACGCCGTAAGAAATATTAGTCGCAAAAAGTATCAGACGCAATATGTTTCAAGTGTAAGCAGTGCCTGTGCTGATACGGAGCATGCGGATCAGTCTACCTGATGGTTACCCGGCTGGTGGACACCTGCAACTCATTGCCGCTGGTTATCCGTACCCGTGGAGCACGTACACGGTCCATTACCGCTGATTATCTCAGCCGGTCATCACTGCTCAGTTCCATCGTCTGTTTACCCCATACGGTAACGCAATTGCCCGCTGCCTACCTCAACCGTTAAACCATCCATGCAGCCTATTGCCGGTTTAACTCAGCCAATAAACCAATTGCCCACCAACTACTTCACCTCATGGCTGGTTTAGCCTGGACAATAACCCAATTATCCGCTGTTTATCACAACTTATCAACAACACCTCCTGGTTCTCCTGCATACCGATTACTTCAGCGCATAAACACACCTATACGCCCCTCCCCGCCTGGTACTCAGCCGGTAAACAGGTATTCTGCAACTCGTTGCCTTCATGCCAATTCCGTAACAGCTTCAGCTGTCAACGATCCCGACATGTCAATAAAAGAAGGAAAATCAATGTAACTGGCGAAAGAAGGTTTTAAAAGAAAAAGGCTCTCAGATAGAGATCTGCCGCCGGGTTCCTAACCTATGCCAACTTTAGAGACCATAAAATTAATGGCTTAAATGCTATGCACAAAATCCCAACCGCCGACAAAGGCAGAATGAACAAAATGAACGAATTCGTTAACATTGAATTAGGAAATTGGCTTTACATTGAGGTTAGGTATCCGGCAATTTTAAAATATCAATCTTCCGAAATGCAGGTCAACAAAGCATCTCAACAACAAAATCCATTTAGCAACAACGACAAAAAAAATCCGGATATCCTGTTATGCGGATGATGTCGGAATAGTAAAAATTGTTCCCGATCATACCTGCCTATCAAAATATCCGGGTATATGCTGCTCAATAAAAAATCGATAAAAAGAAAATAGAGATCAGTGCGCAAAAAACCAGCAACACAAAAATTGCGCGGAACAAAATCTCAGTTCTGTCAGGAGTGGATTCCAGGCCATTCAATTCATGAGGTCCATCTCCGTGGTTGATTATCAGGTTTTTCATACAAACAAATTAAAGGATTCACAATAAAATAGCGCAAACATTGCCACCAGAGCCTTATTGATCATTTACTCCCTTATGAAAGTACAAAATAAAAGCTAAAATGGACAACTTTTATCCCTCATTTTGACACAAAAAACCGTTCATTTTGTTCAACCCTTTTAGTTCCGCTTTTTCCGCTTACCCGCGTCCTGATGGGGCAAAGTCGCAGGAGCAGGTGTCGTGGGTGGCGTTGCGACAGTGGTGCTGTCTTCTCCCATATCTTCCGGCGTCACCAGCTCCCCTCTTTTGTAATAAGCCTTCGCCATTTTGCCGGTATCTTCATCATACAACTTCCATACACCGTTGCGTACGGAGTTACCCTGCCGCACAATCACCACAGGTGTTTCCTGCTGGCTTACAGGGTCTACCACCATCACCGTATCTTTCTGCCCTTCTATTTCCGTGGCCATATAAACGCCCTCTTCAGCGCGCTTCCCATTAGGATAAAAATATTTGCAGTAACCGTCCAGCACATTGTTCTTATAGGTTTCTTCAGCCATGATGTTACCACCAAGGGAAGTTTTCTTCCAGATACCTTCCTTACGGCCGTTTTTATACGTTCCTTCCCAAATATACCCCGGTTCACCCCGCAGCTCGTCCACCTGCTCTATCCAGTAGCCCTGCTTGCGTTGCTGGGCATCTTTCTGGTTCCTGGCCTGCTTAATCTGCCCAGCCTGGCTTTGCGCGTGACCTGCTGTTGCCAGCATTAACCCGATGAATGTCCCCACTATTATTTTTCGCATACGCTGTTATTTTATCACAAGTTAAATAATTCCGACATGTATTCCCGGGACAAAAAAAAGCCGGTGCATCATGGGATGTGCACCGGCTCTGCTGTTTTTAGTTGCGTTACTATTTATGTAGCTTAATATCTCCCAGCTTGGTATCCTTACCCCGCTCAATGGTCACGTTGTTAATGGTAGTGTCTTTGTAGCCATTGGATGTGTTCACATACACATTCCAGGTACCGGTTTTCAAACCGCGCACTTTAAACTCACCGCTTCTCCAGGGCAAAGCATACAGTGTGTCCTTGTTGCTGTTGTAGACGGAGACCACAGGGTAGGCATCCCAGGGCGTAACGCGGCCGGAAAGGCTGCCCATTTTCAGGATAGTGAATACATTGATGTACGGACGCAGGATAAACTTACCGTTCCAGGTACGGATAATGGAGCGTTGTATATCGAAATCCAGCCACAGCTGCAGATTATCGGTAGACACCTCGTCCCATTCATTATGCCTGATCCTGACAATAATTTTTGACTGGCCGGATATGGAAGTCACCGGATACGTCACGCTGTTTTTCACGAGGGAATTGTTATCACCAATGGTGATACGGATTTGTTTCATCACGCCTTTCTTCACCAAACCGCCGGCCAGCAAAGTATCAGCACCATTGCGGAGTGTCAGCAGATCATACACGCCCGGATGAATATTCAGGGAGTCCCATACCAGACAGGAGTCACGGCCCTGACGATCATGATCATGGTCTTCATCCCACCAGCAGCGATCACGGTCGTTCCAACTGTCATCGTCTGCTTTTCCGCAGGTATCTACCAATACCTCTACCTTACGGATGTCCAGCAATACTTTGTCGAACAAGCCAGGATCATCTGAAAGAAATAAACTAACCTTCTGCTGATTTTGGGGAATCGGCTCTGTGGAGGAAGATTGGTCTTTTTTACAGGAGTACAACAGGATGGCGGCCAGCACTGGAATAGACACGGCCAGCAAGCCCCGCTTCAGGAGAGTACTTTTCATACTTTGTAGGTTTTTATACAATAAAAAAATTATGGCTGATGCATGATAGCAGTTAGCAGATAGGACCGGTTGTATTCCCGGCTGATTATTGGTCTTCTTCGGCGTGTTCGGTGTTCGTTAACCAGGCGATGACTAATTGCTATTGCTATACAAAAACGTTGGTATCTCTCCTCTTATTGCAGTCTCTCAAACGTCAAATAATAGATGGTACAAAAAGCAAAAGGTTTAAAGACATGAAAAGAAAAATCCGGTATCCCGACAATTCGGGATACCGGATTCAAATAAGATGTATGTCAAACAATTATGCAGTAACGGGTTTCAATATGGTTACACCCAGTGGCGGAATACGCAGAGACAGGGTGTATTCGCGGCCATTATAAAATTGTTTGGCGGCCTTCAGTTGACCGGTATTTATCACCCCGCTTCCATAGTACCGGGGATGATCGCTGTTTAAGACTTCCTCCCACAAACCACCCAGCGGGATGCCCACCGGATAATCTTCCCGGGGCACCGGCGTCATATTCAACACCACCAGCATCAAATCCCCTGCCGCCTTGCCTTTTCGCATATAAGCCAACACACAATTGTCATAATCATTGACGATCATCCACTCAAAACCGTCTCCTTCAAACTGCTGTTCATACAAAGCGGTAGACTCCCGGTACAACCGGTTGATATCTTTTACAAAGTCCTGTATCCCCTTATGCGTAGCATATTTCAACAGATGCCAGTCCAGCTCGCGTTTATAATTCCATTCGGAAGTCTGCCCAAGCTCTCCACCCATGAACAATAATTTAGTCCCCGGATGAGTGTACATATAACCGTACAACAGCCGCAGGTTGGCGCATTTCTGCCAGTCATCGCCCGGCATCTTGTACAACAGCGGCGACTTGCCATGTACTACTTCATCATGGCTCAACGGTAACATATAGTTCTCGCTGAAAGCATACACCAGGCTAAAGGTCAGATCGTTCTGGTACCATTTGCGGTGAACAGGATCTTTCTTGAAATAATCCAGCGTATCATTCATCCAACCCATCATCCACTTCATGCCGAAGCCTAAACCTCCCATGAAGGTAGGTCTCGATACACCATAATGATTGGTGGAATCTTCTGCAATGGTCTGTACATCGGGAAACAGGGCGTAGATGGTTTCATTCAGTTTTTTGAGAAAGCTGATCGCCTCCAGATTTTCATTACCTCCCAGTTCGTTAGGCTCCCAGGCGCCCCGCTGACGGGAATAATCCAGATGTATCATAGAGGCCACTGCATCTACACGCAGGCCATCGACGTGGAATTTGTCCAGCCAGTAAATGGCGTTGCTCAGCAGAAACGACCGCACTTCGTTGCGGGAGTAATTAAAGATATAGCTGTTCCAATCGGGATGATAGCCTTTGCGCATATCGGCATATTCATATACATGGGAACCGTCAAACCGGTACAGGCCATGTGCGTCATGCGGAAAATGCGAAGGTACCCAGTCGAGGATTACGCCGATGCCTGCCTGATGAAAGGCCTCGACCATCTCCATAAAATCCTGTGGCGAACCATACCGGGAGGTGGCGGCATAATAGCCGGTCAACTGATAGCCCCATGAACCATCAAACGGATGTTCCATCACCGGCATCAGCTCCACGTGGGTGAAGCCCATTTCTTTTACATAAGGTACCAGCATGGCAGCGATTTCGCCATAGGTGTAAAAACTTTCTTCGTCGTTAGGATCGGGCTTGCGCCAGGATCCCAGATGCACTTCATACACAGCAAACGGGCTGTTCAGGCTGTTGTGTTTCTTTCTTCCCTGCATCCATTTTTTGTCGTGCCAGGTATGGTCCAGCGGATGCACAATAGAAGCTGTTTTAGGACGTACTTCCCAGCGGGTGGCAAACGGGTCTCCTTTAAAAAGTTCTTCACCGCTGTTGGAGCGGATAAAGTATTTGTACAGACTGCCGGCTTTTACACCTGGAATGAACCCTTCCCATATGCCGGAGTTGTCCCAGCGGGGTAAAAGGGTATGATGATAGTGGTCCCAATTATTAAAATCGCCCATGACGGCCACAAAGGCGGCATCCGGGGCCCATACGGCAAAATAGGTGCCTGCCACGCCTTCATACTCGAGCGTATGTGCACCGAATTTTTCGTATAGCCGGTAATGTGACCCTGCCTGAAACAGGGCAATATCTCCGGATGAAAAAAGTGAAAATGGTTCTACTGACTGCAAAGGGCGATTGATAACTCCGGTCATAGTAACGTGTGAATTGGGTGTCTGGATAAACAAGATAGTCTAAATTTGGCTATTTGTCGTTTAGATCTTTGGTTATTTGAGATTTAAGAATTTGCGAAATTAGGGTATTTGAGAGATTTTCCGACCGGATCACTGCGATGCAAAAAAAATTTGGGTATCTCAATATTCAGGGGCCTTCAGCCACCCAAATATCAAAATACCCAAACATTAAACTATGAAAACGACTTAGTACTTACGTTTAAACGGAGGTTTGCCGCCGCCGGAAAACTCGCGTTTTTCGCCGGAACGTGGGCCACCGGAAGACCAGGTCTTTTTACGGGGACCGCCTTCGCTACGGTTGTTGCCGTTGAAACGACCACCACCGCCGCCGCGTTTGTCACCGTCCTGGGACATTTCAATCCGCACAGCACGACCGTTGTATTCTACTTTTTTGAAGCTCTGCGTCACTTTTTCCAGCTCGTCATTTTCTACTTCAAAGAAAGAGTAAACACCTTTCAGATCGATACGGCCGATTTTGTTGCCACGAACACCGGTGTTATCACACAGGTAACGGAGCATATCGCCGCGGTTGAAATCGTCTACGGAACCGAGGTTGATAAACAAACGGGTGTATTTGCCGGAACCACGACGGTCACGACCTTCTTCACCGAAGCGTCTGTCTTCTTTCATGTTCAGGTCCGGAGCATCCTGATAGTATTCGAGGAACTGGTTGAATTCCAGGGAAGCGAAACGTTTGATCAGCTCTTCCTTGGTCATCGTGGAGAACTCTTCGTATATACGTTCCAGGTATGGTTCGATCTGCTCTTCGTTGACAGTAACGTTGTGTACTTTGTGAACGAGGCCAAACAGTTGTTTCTCACAAACAGCGAAACCATCGGGCACTTCAGCTTTCACAAATTTTTTGCCGATCACTCTTTCGATCTGGCGGATTTTTCCGGTATCACGGCTGCTGATAACGGCAATGGATACACCGGATTTGCCGGCACGACCGGTACGGCCGCTACGGTGGGTGTAGTTTTCCACGTCATCCGGCAGGTCGTAGTTGATAACGTGTGTCACGTTGTCAACGTCGATACCACGGGCAGCCACGTCGGTAGCTACCAGTACCTGCAGGGCTTTTTCACGGAAACGTTTCATCACCTTGTCACGCTGCTGCTGGGTCAGATCGCCATGCAGGGCGTCGGCATTGTAACCGTCCTTGATCAGGGATTCAGCGATCTCCTGAGATTCAATTTTGGTACGGGTGAAGATGATACCGAAGATATCGGGGTTATAATCCACGATACGTTTCAGGGCAGCATATTTATCACGTGGACGTACCACGTAGTATTCGTGTTCGATGTTGGCGTTGCCGCTGTTTTTAGTACCTACGGTCAGCTCAAACGGATCTTCCATGTACTTTTTCGCGATACGGCGCACTTCCTGTGGCATCGTAGCGGAAAACAGCCAGGTAGTTTTAGATTCCGGAGTGTTGGACAGGATGTTGTTGATGTCTTCCTGGAATCCCATGTTCAGCATCTCATCAGCTTCGTCCAGTACAGCATAGCGTACGTTATCGAAGTTGACAGCGCCACGGTCGATGATATCGAGCAAACGGCCCGGAGTGGCTACCACAATGTGTACGCCTCTTTTCAGCTCGCGCAGCTGTTGCACGATGCTGGAACCACCATATACCGCCACAATGTTTACTTCACCGAGGTATTTGCTGAAGTTTTTGAGGTCGTTGGTGATCTGCAGACACAGTTCACGCGTAGGGCACAGGATCAGTCCCTGTGGTTTGTTGATTTTCAGGTCCAGTTGTTGCAGCAATGGTAAGCCAAAAGCAGCGGTTTTACCGGTGCCCGTCTGGGCTAATCCCACAAAATCGCGGTCTCCGGTTAAAAGAACGGGAATAGCCTGTTCCTGGATCGGTGTTGGGGAAACGAAACCCAGGTCCGTAATTCCCTTCAAAATAGGCTCTTGTAAGCCCAGTGATTCAAATGTTGTCATTGATTTGCATTAATCGGGCTCCGTCGGGAGCCATGTAAGGCCCTTCGCCTGCGGGCGGCGGGCTGTTGAAATATTTTCTATACCAGTTCACCTTCGAGGTCGTAGTCAAACGCCTTGGTGATAAGTACATTCACAAATTCGCCGGGTTTCAGGCGTTTGGTGGTATTGATGATCACCTCATTGTCCACTTCCACAGAGTCGAACTCTGTACGGGCCAGGTATCTGCCGGCCTCTTTTTTGTCAACGATGACTTTCAATACTTTACCTACCCTTTCCTGGTTTTTCTCCAGGGAGATTTCCTGCTGTACTTCCATGATCTCCTGTGCTCTTCTTTCTTTCTCTTCAGCAGGGATGTTGTCTTCCAGCTCATAGGCGCTGGTACCTTCTTCATGGCTGTATGTAAATACACCCACTCTGTCGAAACGCATTCTCTCCAGGAAACCTTTCAGCTCTTCCACATCATCTTCCGTTTCACCAGGGAAGCCTGCGATCAGGGTGGTACGGAGGCAGATACCGGGTACTTTGGCGCGGATCTGATGAACCAGTTCTTCGATTTCCTCGCGGGTGATCTGACGTTTCATGGCTTTGAGCATGGCATTGGAAGCGTGCTGCAAAGGCATGTCCAGATAATTACAAATGTTAGGGAACTCGTTCATGACGTCGAGCACTTCCATCGGGAATTTGGTAGGATAAGCATAGTGCAGGCGTATCCATTCCAGACCTTCCACACCGGCCAGTGCACGCATCAGGTCGGCCAGACGACGCTGTTTATACAGGTCCAGGCCATAATAAGTAAGTTCCTGCGCAATCAGCATGATTTCCTTTACACCGGAACGGACCAGCTTTTCCGCTTCTTTCACCAGTTCCTCGATAGGGCGGGACACGTGGCCACCGCGCATCAGCGGAATAGCGCAAAAGGAGCAGGTACGATTACACCCTTCCGCAATCTTCAGATAAGCATAATGGGAAGGCGTACTCAGCAAACGTTCGCCAATCAGTTCGGATTTGTAATCAGCATCGAATTTTTTCAGGAGCAGGGGCAGTTCCATGGTACCAAACCAGGCGTCTACACCACCAATCTCAGATTCCAGGTCGCCACGGTAACGCTCGCTCAGACAGCCGGTCACATATACTTTATCCAGCTTTCCGCGTTGCTTCAGGTCTACCTGTTCCAGGATGGTATTAATGGATTCTTCTTTAGCTTTGTCGATAAACCCACAGGTGTTCACGACCACGATATTGTGGTCCCGTTTGGTGCTTTCATGTACGACATCGATCTCATTGGCCAGCAGTTGCCCGCTCAGCACTTCTGAGTCTACCATGTTCTTCGAACAACCAAGCGTAATAATGTTAACCTTGTCTTTCTTTAAAGTTTTCGTCTTCAAGGGCGAATGTTTTAGAGCATGCGGCCGGCTTTTTATCGGCCCGCTACCGCCACGAAGACACACAGACACTAATTGTATAAAACAGCAGACTTACTGTACGTGACTTTGAGCCTTAGTGGGGGTTGAGTAAGGAAGGTGCAAAGGTAGGGAAATTATTTGGTTATTTGGCCATTTGGCCATTTTATCATTGGATTTACAGATTTCGGGATTTTTTGATTTTGGAATTTAAATAAGCGAATAACATTATTTTAAATATTTATAATAAATGTTAGCCTTCGATTTATTTAAATTCCAAAATCAAAAAATCCCAAATCTGTAAATAAAATAACAAAATATCTAAATATTTAAATTGTCAAATCTGCCAGGGTCTTCTCAGCACGCTGATAGGCCAGCTCCCGTTTTTTATGGTACCACCACTGTGGCGCCAGTTTGATCATCAGGTTATTGATGCCCCGGAGACCAACAATATGATACAGCCCGTTCAGTTTACCGGCCAGGTCGTCCAGTGCCCGGAGACTCATCGCAAAGCCACCGTCCATATACTCCATATGATGCCAATAGCCTCCTGGCATAAAGAGGGTATCGCCATGGTCCAGTATCGTTGTCAGTCCTTTGGCGTGGGCCAACGCAGGGTACTGTTCTTCGTCCAGCTTTTCATGCCAGTTCACAAAGGAAGCAGCGCTTTCCACTGTGAAAGGCATGCGGTAGATGTAGGGGGATTGGCTATTTTCCAGCAGCAACACCCGCTTACGGCCAATGAACTGGGTATGGAAGATATGCGACATGTCGATATCGTAGTGCATGTGCGCCACCGATCCGGCTCCGCCGACAAACAGCATGGGGTATTTTTTCAGGAAACCTTTAGCGTACTGGTCGGGCCAAACTACATCCTGTACCAGTTGGGGGGCGTGTTGAAAAATATTGAACAGGAATATCCGCAGTTGTACCGGGCCCTTTTTTACCATGTCAATATACTCTCCGAAAGTAATGTAGTCGTCTGCTCCATTCACCAGTGTATTGGCGCCGGCACGTTCATTATTGTAAACACCCACCTTCTTGTCCCCGACAATACGCTTAAAATAGTCCCAGGTCCATTTGCTGTAGGCAGGTGATTGTTGGCTCAGCCCTGCTGCTGAGATTACAACGGGTTTACGGGGTAAGTAATAATTTTTGCGAAACTCCTCAGGTGTGATATCGTCAACTCGGTCTATGTTGTTTATGATCATAACTACGAATTGTTAAGTAGGATTACAAAAAAATACTATAATTCAAATGTAACAAATGCAGATTTATAAACGGACAAAATGTAAAGAGCGAAAACGTGGCCAAAAATAAATATCCGGGCGTAACCTGTTAGCCCGGATATTTTATTTACCTAAAGTAAAATGCTAAGTGGGCTTGATTCAGATTTCAAAACAGCACACACAATACTATAATAATCAATCATTTAGACTAAAGAGTGTTTCCACAAACGCTTCTTTATCAAAGACTTGTAAATCTTCCATTTTTTCCCCGATGCCAATATATTTTACCGGGATTTTGAACTGATTGGCGATGGCCAGTACCACCCCGCCTTTAGCGGTGCCATCCAGTTTGGTAATCGCTAAAGCCGTCACTTCCGTAGCGGCGGTAAACTGACGGGCCTGTTCCACAGCATTTTGTCCGGTAGAACCGTCCAATACCAGTAAAACTTCATGGGGCGCATCGGGAATTACTTTTTTCATCACCCGCTTAATCTTTCCCAGCTCATCCATCAGATGGGCTTTGTTGTGCAAACGACCGGCGGTATCTACAATGATCACGTCCACATCACGGGCAGCGCCACTTTGTACAGTATCAAAAGCTACAGCACCAGGGTCGGAACCCATTTGTTGTTTTACGATGGGCACATCTGCGCGTTCGCTCCAGATGGTCAGCTGGTCAACCGCGGCGGCACGGAAGGTATCGGCGGCACCCAGCAATACGGACTTGCCTGCTTTCTTGAAATTATAGGCCAGTTTACCGATAGTGGTGGTCTTCCCTACTCCGTTTACGCCTACCACCATGATCACATAAGGCTTTTTACCGGGGGGAACGTCAAACTCACGGAAGCCGCTATCGGGCGCATCCACCAGAATGGCTGCAATTTCCTCCTTCAGCAATCTATTTAACTCACTGGTTCCCAGATATTTGTCCTTAGCCACCCGCTGTTCGATCCTGTCAATGATTTTAACCGTTGTATCAACACCCACATCGGCAGAAACCAGGGCTTCTTCCAGGTTGTCCAGTACTTCGGTGTCTACGGTCGACTTACCGGCGATGGCACGTCCTATCTTACTGAGAAAGCTTTCTTTGGTTTTCTGTAACCCCTGATCAAGGCTTTCCTTCTTTTCCCTGGAAAATAGTTTGTTGAAAAAGCTCATAGTTTAGTTTAATTGGGCTGGAATCTGTGATTCCCTTATCTGCATTATCCGGGTGCTGGCAGCCAGCATTCGAACTGTTCCAAACAGGCTGCTAAAATACAGCTTTTGTGTTAACAATCGCACCCAAAGGGGATAAAGAGACAATCTTATGGTAATAATGAGGGAGATGACTGGTAACAACACAAAAAGCTGTCCTTTAACGGGACAGCTTTTCAGTATTATTAGTAAAGCCGAATTACTTTTGATTAATGTGCTCCTGAACTTTGTCTTTGTGCACAATTGCTTCTTTGAAAGTATATGCACCGGTTTTAGGAGAACGCACCGCTCTGATTACCTTAGTCCACACTTTAGATTCAGCTGCTGCCTTAGCATCTTTTACTTTCGAGTTCTTTGAAGCTGCTTTTGCCATTGTATTTATTGTTTTTATGGTCTAATGGCGCTATGGCTATCCAGAACAGCCATTCACCATTTCACAATTACTTATTTAATTTCTTTGTGTACAGTCACTTTCCTCAGAATAGGATTGTACTTTTTCAACTCCAGACGCTCAGGAGTGTTCTTTTTGTTCTTGTTGGAGATATAACGGGAAGTTCCGGGTTGACCAGAGTTTTTATGCTCTGTACATTCCAGAATTACCTGTACTCTGTTACCTTTTTTTGCCATTGTGTATACAAATTAAGTGAGTCCTTAGAATTAGATTTCCGTACCAGCTGCACGCAATTCTTTGACTACTGCATACAAACCTCTTTTGTTGATGGTTCTTAAACCGTCAGCAGATACCTTTAAAGATATCCATTTGTCTTCTTCCGCGAGGAAAAAGCGCTTTTTCTGCAGGTTGGGCAGAAACCTTCTCTTTGTCTTAATGTTGGAGAAGGAAACATGGTGACCTGTAATCGGCTTCTTTCCTGTCACCTGACATACTCTTGCCATGATTTAAAAAATTTAGGAATGCAAAAGTCAAACTTTTTTATTGATTTTGCAAATATTATTAGATGAATTTATTCACAATCCGTCATAATCCCTTTAATCCCAGGTGTCCAGTAAAAAAACCAACACAGTGCAAACCATTGATTATCAATTGTTGCAGGACAAATTTACATCTGTCCGGACGAGGTCAATATTTTTTATATAAATTTTATAACAATACGACCAGGCTACGCAGTACGGCACCAAGACGAACGGCTTCCAGTACGCGGAGCTGTTCTGTACCTTGTTTCAGTACGGCCTCTTCATGCGAAGTTACACACATTTCACATCCGTTCAAAGCAGATACCACCAAACTCAACAGCTCAAAAAACTCTTTACCGATCACCGGGTTGGCCATAATGCTCATCCGGATACCGGCAGGCGTAGCGGTATAAAACTCTTTGTTCACGAAGTGACGGAAGCGGTAAAACACGTTATTGGCGCTCATGAGGGAAGTACAGCTGATCACCTCTGCAATTTCCTTTTCAGTAGCTCCTTCTGCGGTAGCCAGCTTCTCAAAGGAAGCCTGCAGCACCGGCTGTTTATCATTCACCGCTACGGCCACCCCGATCAGGTAAGCTTCTTTTTTGCTCAGCGTGCCCGCATTCAGGGCATTGGTAACATTGATCTTTAAGTCTTTCAGGTAACGCGCATCGGCGTTCACCAGCGCCTGCAGGCTCGCGGAAGGCGTAATTCCCGCCAGGCCCACGGCTTCCAGCAGTTGTACGGCCGTATCCTGATTGGTAGTTGCAAACATAATTTGTTCCTCGTATTTAAAACAAAGCAGCAAAGGATTCTTTGCTGCTTTGCGGATTATTATTCAAATAAAATTAAACAGCCAGGGTAGCTTCGCCTTTGTTCCAGTTGCAAGGGCACAGCTCATCCGTCTGCAGTGCATCCAATACACGCAGTACTTCTTTCACGTTACGGCCTACAGACAGGTCGTACAGAGATACCCAACGTACAATACCCTGAGGATCTACAATGTAAGTAGCACGGTAAGCCACTTTTTCGTTGGATTCCAGGATACCCAGCTCAGTAGCCAGAGATTTGGAAGTATCAGCCAGCATCGGGAATTTCAGATCACGCAGGTCTTCGTGGTCTCTTCTCCACGCAGCGTGTACAAACTCGCTGTCAGTAGAAGCACCGATCAGTACCGCGTCACGGTCAACGAAATCCTGAGCATGTTTGTTAAACTCGGCGATTTCAGTAGGACAAACGAAAGTAAAGTCCTTAGGCCACCAGAACATAACCATCCATTTACCGGAAGCTTTCAGCTCTTCGGAAGACAGATCATAAAACTCTTTACCCTTTTCGATGGAAACAACAGCCGTTTTTTTGAATTCGGGAAACTCTGACCCTACGGATAAGATAACATTTTTCATATTCTATATCGATTTTTGATTTACAAACAGGCATTCTATCAAATTACCGGCGCAAAGATCACTTTACATTCAGTATTAGTCAAATAGATTTTTAAAATGTGACATTGAGTTTGTCTATATATGTTCCTTTTAGCAGGCACAGGAAGGATATCCGCATGCGTTTTTTCTATAATCAAAAAAAATCTCCCGGACTTAACATTTTAATGCCATTTCTGTAACATTTTGGCACGTTATTTAGTTATATAAGCAGAGATTTTTAAATTCAACAATAGCATGGAAATGAAAAAGAAATACGTATTACTGGTGATTATAACGATTGGACTAGCTTTGATTCCGTTTATTAAAAACAGCATCATCAAACAGGATGAATTTGACGCTACCAAAGATCTGTTCATCTAGTGTTTAGCCGGTCCCATTGTGCCGATCAAAACTGCCCCAGGCCGGGGTCAGGACTCCATTTGCTGTTTGGTTCGTAATGCTGCCATATTGCACCCCCTACTTTCCTTAACAGATCCCAGGCTTCGTTATCCCGGTCCCAACGCTCATCTGCGTTGTTTTTTGTTATGATGCAATACACATAGTCGCCGTGCGGCGCATTTACCAGGACCACCTCAGACCTGGAAGCGTCTACCGCTCCGTTTTTGGAAGCAGTACGGATATTCGGAGGCACCATCCGCAACCCTTCTGTATCCCAGAAATTACGGGTCAGGTTACGGTACATCCGCTCACTCGCCGCATGGCTGACAACTTCCCCTTTATAAATTTGCGCCATCAGCATGGCCATCTCCCGCGGAGTGGTTTGTCCCCAGCCATATATCTTCCAGTCCCCTGCCCTGCCCGGCGTCCGGGAATTGACCCGCGTATGCGTAAAACCATGGGCCTCCAGCCAGGCATTGATCTGCGCCCCGCCACCAGCCAGCGCCTGCAGCCAGAGACTGGCCGTATTATCACTCATTGTCAGCATCAGCATCACCACCTTGTCCAGCGTTACCTGCTGGCTGTCACGAAATGAACCCAGGATGTCATCACCCGGGTACAGCAGCGAATCGCGGTACGTCAGCATCTGGCGGTACTGTAGCTCCCCTTGCTGCAACTTATTAAAAACACCCACCTGTATCGCCATTTTGATCATGCTCGCCGTGGGAAACAACGTATCTGCATTAATGGCCACCGCGCTGCCGGTTTTCAGATGATACACATACACGCCGGCCCGACCATGATGTGCTGCCAGCAACGGCGCCAGTTTGTCATACAGCCGCTTATCTGTCTGCTGTGCGGAGACAGTCTGCGCTGCCACCATAAAAAGGAAGAAAAAGAGCGTCTTTTGCATATTTTGGTTGATTTACCCCGAAGGAAATGAAACAATCAGCGTATCTGTCATCCAATATAATACAAAACCCCGGGCACCACAAAGGGCCCGGGGCAGTATCTTTCCGGTCAGCGCCGGTATTAATTACGTATTGGCGTCACCGTTATCAGGTCACTTCATTGATCAGATCAGCGAAATTGCGGATACCGATCATTTTGGCAGACGTATAGCCTTCGGCGTAGTCTACCCCTACCATTTTACCCAGCATTTTGGCGCGATAAACAACGCTGTCGAAGAAGCCGGAGCCGGAGATATAGGTTTGTGGTTCATGGTCTTTCGGGGCCAGGAACTGGGAACTGAAAGCTTTGATGGCCTCCAGTTTCTTTTCTATCACCGGGGTGATGTCCACTACAAAATCAGGTTCATGATAGCGGTCCTGCAGGAAATGGAACACCTGTTTAGGGCGCCATGCCTGCTGCGCCACCCCGTCCACGGAGGTTTCTATTTTACGCAGCCCTGCCAGGAAACAACTGTCGGCAATCAGTTTGCCGGCGCGGCCATGGTCCGGGTGACGGTCGTCCATCGCATTGGCCAGCACAATATCCGGCTGATATTTGCGAATGGCGGTGATGATCGCCATTTGTTCCATGGTGTCGTTTCTAAAGAAACCGTCAGCCAGTCCGAGGTTTTCCCTTACTTCCAGTCCCATGATCTTAGCGGCATCCTGCGCTTCTTTCTCCCGTAATGCAGGAGTGCCGCGGGTGCCCAGTTCTCCACGGGTAAGGTCCACAACCCCTACTTTCATACCTTGCTGCGCGTGTATCATTAATGTACCTGCACAACCCAGTTCCACATCGTCCGGGTGTACAGCGATGGCGAGTATATCCAGTTTCATGCTGTAAATAAATTGAGGTGCAAAGATGGGAAATAATTGATTACCGCATCACTTTTCAGTGCTCACAATACGCACACCGGCCTGCCGCCCTCTGATATGATAGATTTCTTCCAGCACTTTGGGAGATAGTATTTCGAGCGACACATAAGTCTTCTGGTCCACGGTCATCAGGCGGGTTTCATCGGTAGGTGTGATGATGTGGTCATTAACGATATACTGGAAACTGCTGTCGTTGCCATAGCGGCGCAACAGGCTGTCGTATGCCGGCGCCTTTGTACTGAGCAGGCGGCGCACCCTGCTGCGGGCAAAGGGTTTGGTTTCCACATATACCACACCATTGGCAGCCTGGCTGCCATATTTCAGAATAGCTTTTTGTCCGTGTGCAATGGTAATCAGACCGATCTGGTCAGGGGGAAGGTTTTCCATCAGGGCGGGCGTTGCCAGTACGCTGTCTATCACATACACCGGCGCATCATTTTCTTCCTGCTGTGCCATAGCGCCCAGTGTGGTCAACAACAGGCTGCATAACAATATCCGAGCTTTCTTCATATAGCTAAGATAGCCATATTAATTATAAGCGCGGTACCGCTGGTACATTTCCAGTTCCTGGACAATGACTTCGATGTCTTTGTCTTCCTGTTTATCGTAATCGCTTTTCAGGTTGCCTCCGAAGAAGAAAGCTACTGTTTGCCATACGCGGGCATTAAAACCACCCTTGAGCTCTTTGATGATCTCATAGCAGTTCTGGCCGGTTTCACGGTCAATCAGTTTCATGAGGACTTTACCCTGATATACAGAGAGGTTTTGCAGTTTATCGCCGAACTGTTCTTTCATTTCCTTTTCCTTGGAAGCCAGGAAAGCCTTCCGCTCTTTTTTGGAAGACATGGTGGCCAGGCGGCTGTTCACATCTTTGAGCAGGCGGGCAGCAGTACGGGCGTAGGGGTAAGTAACGTATACGGCGTTGCGCAGGCGGTTGTAACGTTCTTTTTCTTTGCGCAGGGCTTTAGGCATTCTGTCCACCACATCGAAAATCGCCAGTGTGATCACCGGAATGGTGTCATTCCCAACAACGACCGCATGCAGCGCGACGGTATCCACGCCATGTGGCGCCTGCGACTGCGCGCTGGCTTCCTGCCGGCAAAGCGAAATGCCCAGGACCAGGATGGCGGATAAAAGGATTTTACGGCGATGCATACTTTTTTAACGATGCTAATGGGTAAATGTTACCACAAGTTAAAAAACATTTCAGACTAAATAACAACTAAAAAGGGCTTGAAAAAGCGGTCAGCGCACCGGCTTCATTTTCAATACCGAATCGGCAAACCGGTTCACTGCATTGGCCACAGCGGGCAGATCATGGCCAGTCAGCCTGCTGCCCATCACATGTGAGCCTGCGCCCGGAATGGGTACGGCCGCCTTCAGACTATCGGGCGTGCCCAGCTCCTGCTCCATTTTCAGAATAGCGGATACACGAACAGTTGGGTCCTGATGCTGTTCATCTTTATAATAGTACAGGTTCAATACCGGCTGCTGTATCTTCTTAAAAGTAGCGGGCTTCATGGAGGTTTCCAGCAGATTTTGCAGCTGCACCACCGCCTCGAGGCGATATTTATTATTCCAGTACTGCGCCCTGACAGCATTAGTATCACTGGACTCCTTGTATTTGCCGCCTTTCACCAGCCGGGCCAGCTGCAGCCCCCACGGATCATTGGCCAGAAAGGCCAGGTCATCGTTGATGGCGATGTTGGGCGACATATTAATCACCGCATATACGTCGTCCGGATAAGCAGCGGCCAGTTTCAGCGCCAGGGTGCCGCCGGTAGAAGTGCCCATGAGGATCACCTTCTGCCCCAATGCCTTTCCGATCTGCAAAGCTTCTTTGGCGTCCTGCCACAACCCGTCGGCCGTCATCGTCAGCAACGCATCAGAAGTATCGATGCCGTGGCCGTCTAACCGGCTGAGGTACAGATTACAGCCATAACGTTTGGCAAAATCGCGGTGGATGGGATCTCCTTCTTCCTGACAGGCAGAAAAACCATGCAGGTACACCACCGCATAAGGGGTGGGATGAAAAGGCGAGTCAGCCCATACGATCCGGGCTTCGTTATCGGGCTTCAGCCGATGAGCAGCCTCCCGGTCATGAATATATTGTTCCAGTGCGCGGCCATCTTTCGGCACCACCGGCAGGGCGAGAGAATACACCGGCGCAGCGGGATGCGGGCCTACCAGGAATAATACAGCCAATAAGGCGACAAGGAGCAACGATATGCGCAGCGATCGCTTCATGCGGGACGAGTTGATTTAAATAACCAGGGGATCCGAATTACCTGAAAATCTACGTAAAATTTTCAAGCAATCCGGATCCCCTTTATTAACAAATCAAAAAATCCTTAAATATTTACCGGTGTTTTCTTTGTAGGCACTTTGCTGTCTTTTTCTGTTCTCCTGGTACGTTGAACAATGCTCATACCGGTACCCACGATGGTGATGATAACCCCCAGCCACAGCACATTGATATACGGGAACACCAGCGCTTTCATCACTACATAGTCACTGAAACCGGCAGCCTCTTTCACTTTCAGCTCGATTTTATTTTCTGCGGGCATAATCTTCGTGAAGCGCACGTTCAGGTTCAGCGGGGCCAGTGTATCTTCCACGCTGTACTGATAGCTGCTGTCACGGATGAAATAAATAGGTTGCAGGTTAAAGTGGTCATCCGTTTGTGTATGTACTTCCAGTTTCGCGCCTACTGCCAGATCACCTTTCTCCGCGATGTAGTTTTTGTTTTTAGGCGCCGGCTCTAATGCTTTCAGTACCATAAAACCTTTGGAGAAGAAGATAGAGTCGCCTACTTTGATCTCATGTGCCACATAGGCGGTAGTGTCCGCGGCGGCAGCTTCTGCTTTGTTCGGCGCTGCCGACACATAAGTGAAGATATCCCTGGTGAGGTAATGTTTGGATGCCGGATTGGATGACAGTGCATTCTCCTTACGGTTTACAAACGCATCGGGATAGAGGGTAAATCTCTCCTTCACTTCACCGGTGGTTTTGTCTTTGCGCTCATAGTTCATCACGTAGTAGGTTTTAGGATCTCCTTTTGCGGTGGAGTCGCCTACATACGTCACGTGATAGTCGCCCATCTGTACCTGTACGTCCTTGGGCAGCATGATGTTCTCGCGCGGGTTCTGTTTACTTTCCTTGCGGAAGAAGCCATCGTTGAGCATCTTCATCCTGTCGATGGAGATCACCTCCATCTTGGAAGAAGAGATCAATGCGCCCAGCAGCACCATACCGAAACCGATGTGGGCCACAGAGGCGCCTGCATTTTTCAGTTTACCTTTCAGGCCACTGAAGATATAGGTGAAGTTGCCGGCGATCGCATAGATGCTGGCGAACAGCATAATATAAATAGCAGTGAGGAAACCTGCACCATAGTTATCGTAAGTGATAGGGCCTTTCCAGGCGATCAGGGCGGTGAATACCACCGCCAGGGCCGTAGGCACCCAGATTTTGCGGGTAAAGAAACCTTTAGGCGTGTCTTTATATTTCAGGAACTGTACCACAGCGGTGAGTACGCCCAGTACGATGGCAATCCAGATCTGGATTTTGTTGTAGTGGAACATCACGTCTGATGGCGGTGCAATATCGTCCATTTTGAACAGTCCTTTCAGGCCGGTGAAAGCCAGCAGCTGGTTCCATACGGGGATGGAAGTGGTGAAAGTGATCTGGATAGCGGCAATCAGGAGGATCAGTGAACCCACAAACAGCCAGAACTCACGGGAGTAGGTGCTTTCCTCTTTATTATTGCCCGGGATCTCTTTTCTGCGTGCAATCAGCAGGAAAATGGAAGGTATGGTGAACACCAACATGCTAAACAGCAGCTGTGCGGTCATGCCCATATCAGTGAAGGAGTGCACGGAAGTATCGCCCAGTACGCCGCTTTTTGTGAGGAAAGAGGAATACAGGATGAGCACGTAGGATATAAAGAAGAAGAAGACAGTCGATTTTAACGCGTGGCCGGTGTGTTTATAAGCCAGCAGCGTATGCAGGCCCGCCACCATCGTCAGCCACGGCACGAGGGACGCATTTTCTACGGGGTCCCATGCCCAGTAGCCGCCAAAGTTGAGCGATTCATAAGCCCAGGCAGCACCCATCATGATACCGGTGCCCAGCAGCGCTACCGCGAAGAGCGTCCATGGCAGCACAGGCTTTACCCAGCCGGTATAATCGCGGGTCCAGAGGCCGGCGAAGGCGAAGGCAAACGGGATGATCATGGAAGCGAAGCCCAGGAACAGCACCGGCGGGTGGATCACCATCCAGTAGTTCTGCAGGGTCACGTTAAGACCATTACCATCATGGATGTGCTGCATGTAGCTAGCTTCCTGGAAGATAGGCGCAGCCTGATTTTCAGGCGCCTGTCGGAGCAACATGAACGGATTGCTGCCCACTTTATAGCCCAGGATGAAGATACCGAGCAGCATGCTCGCCATGATCAGCTGTGCCAGGGAGAAAACCGTCATCACCGGTGCTTCCAGATTTTTGGAAGTGCGGATCAGGATGATACCGAGGATACTGTTCCAGATACTCCAGAGCAGGAAGCTACCTTCCTGGTCGGACCAGAGGCTGGAGAACAGGTATTGTGTTGGCAAGTCGCGGGAAGTATTGCGCCATGCGTATTTATATTCAAAATAGTGATTGGCGAGAATATAAAAGAGGCAACTAAATACGGCGATCACGGCGGCTGACTGTATCACAAACGCCCAGCGGGCCAGCTTTTTCCATGAATCATGTACCAGCGGCTCTTTGACTTTAACAGCGTTATAATAAGAGATCGTCGCTACCAATGATGCTACAAATGCCAGAATGGCGAAGAAATGGCCCAGTTGGCCCGGCAATAAGTGTTCCCCTTCAAATTTCATGAGAAATGATATATAGATTGAAGAATTTAAATATTTTTTTATTTAGCTATTTTATTATTGGAAACCCAATAGCCAAATGACAAAATATCTAAATCTGAAAATTTTTAAAGCTGTTTGTTGCCCACGACTACCTGATCGTCTTTGTATTTAGACGGGCATTTCATGAGGATTTTACTGCAATGGAACTCATTTCCATCCATTTTTCCGGTGAGGACCACGGATTCCGCTTTTTCAAAATCTGTAGGTTTGGCGCCGTAGAAAACGACTTTGCGGGTTTCGCCTGTTTTATCGTGTACGTAGAAGCTGAATAGGTTTGCATCCTTTATCGGATCGTAGTGCATCGCCTGCAGGGTGTCCAGCTTACCGATCACATGGAACTCTTTCCCCTCTTTCTCGCGTGCTGTGGCAAAAGTTTCATAGGTACTAAAATCGCCTACCATGGTTACAATCACACCAATTGCAACCGCAATGACCACCAGCAGAATAATATTTGTCTTTTTCATATGAAAATTATCTTCCCTATTGTTGTGACACAGGTTGTAAAATCCGCTACCAGCAACGATTCTCCATTTATCTTACCCTACCTGCATTTATCTCTTTCCAATTCACGGGGCAAAATTAACGCAAAATGACCGTCTTCCGACAAAATTTATATAAAAGGTAATTCTTTTTATGGGAAGGACGCTGTAAGTAAACATAATACTATCTTTGCGCGGAATTTTGAAAAGTAAGATTATATCATGGCTGATTTATCTCAATTTGACCCAAACTCGGTGGGGTTGTTGTCCAACAACATTTTTGGTTTACCTTTTTCTGAGGAAGAGGCCAGGCTGGTGCTGTTACCTGTGCCCTGGGAAGTGACCGTATCTTATAGTAATGGTACAGCACGCGGACCGGAACATATTTTCCGGGCTTCCTTTCAGGTAGACCTGTACGATGCTGATGTAAAGGACGGCTGGAAACAGGGTTTTTTCATGCGTGAGCCGGACAAACACCTGCTGCTGCGCAGCGATTATCTGCGCAAAGAAGCAGAACTGTACCTGAAATTCCTGACCGAAGGCGGAGATATCTCTGAAAATGAATTTCTGAAGAAAACGCTGGTGGATGTCAACAATGGTACCCGCGCCATGAACGAGTGGGTATACAACCAGACCAAACAGTTGCTGGGAAAAGGCAAACTGGTAGGTCTGCTGGGTGGCGACCACAGCACCCCGCTGGGCTTTTTCAAAGCCATCGGCGAACATAAAGGCGATTTTGGTATCCTTCAGATAGACGCACACTGCGATCTGCGTGACGGGTACGAAGGTTTCCATTACTCCCATGCCTCCATTATGTATAATGCGCTGGCAGAAGTACCCCAGCTGACCAAACTGGTGCAGGTGGGCATCCGTGACTACTGCGAAGAAGAAGTGGATTATATCAACAATAGCAATGGCCGTGTGGTGACCTTCTTCGACAAACAGATCAAAGAACGCCAGTTTGAAGGTGAAACCTGGAAATCCATCTGCGACAGCATTATTGAAACCCTGCCGCAACAGGTGTATATCAGTTTCGACATTGACGGTCTCGACCCTAAACTGTGCCCGCACACCGGTACACCGGTAGCTGGTGGTTTTGAGGCAGAGCAGATATATTATTTATTCAAACGCTTACTGGCCAGCGGCCGTCAGCTGATCGGCTTTGACCTCAACGAGGTGAGCGCCTCTCATGACGACTGGGACGCCAACGTAGGTGCGCGTGTACTGTTTAAACTCTGTAATCTGCTGATTAGCGCTAATTCATAAGCCTATGTATAGTTTGCGTATCATGCAGCCGGCTACTGCCAGCAGGCTCCGGCTGTTGCCGGTCATGCACGGGCTGGTGGGCATCCTGTTTCTCTTCGATGCCATCGGCATCTATAAAAGCGCTCAGCCCAACTGGCTGCTGGTAGGCTTCTTTATGATGGTAGGGCTGCTGTCTCTTGCCTTCCCGTTTGTGGTGAAGCGCACGCGGAAGTTCAGTGAAACCAACAGTATCGCCAGACTGCTGCAGGCATTTATCTGTTTAAGCGGCAGCCTGTATTTTCTGGGACATCAGCAGCCCATTACCGGTCTGCTGATGTTCGTGGTAGGCATTGGTATGGCCTACATCGGCTGGATGGAATACAAGATCTTCCAGCCTGTATACGTGAAAATGGACAATACCGGCATCACCCTGCCCACTACGTTCTCCGAGAAACGCATTGGCTGGAACGAGCTGAATAACGTAATTTTGCGTGATGACCTGTTCACCCTGGATTTCAAATCCAACAAAATCATTCAACTGGAAGTGCTGGATGAGCCCGGGCAGGAACAACGTGAAAAAATGAACGGATTTTTCCGGGAAAGACTTACATAGATTTTGTTATTTTTTTATTTGGATATTTTATCATTGAATGACTGAATAGCAATGGCTTAATGACAAACGGCGATAGAATATTTAAATGCCAAAATAATAAAATGAATAACTAAAATTATGCTGAAACAAACACCTTACATATTATACTCCGACGGGAAAGGAAACATCTTTGAAGACACCTCTATGGAGGTGGTAGGCCGTAGTGGCTGGGATGCTTTCCCTATTGATCCGGAAGAATGGATCGAGCTTCCTGAAGGCGGTAATCTGTATGAACTGCCCGGCCGCCGCGGCATCGGCATCGACGTTGCCACCGGTGAAATGGGCCTGTGTGACAAAGGTTGGGCCGTAGCGGCGTTTATTCCGCCAGCCCATACCGGGTTTTACCTGGCAGCGTATGAAACCATGCCCGACGCTCCCACCCTGCCGCTGTTTTGCTACACCGCAGTAGGCTGGCTCGATGGCAAGTTCTATGTGCCCGCTACCCGCATTGAAGCCGATATCCGTCAGGAATGTGCCGGCTTTGATGCCAAAAAAGTAAAACAAGGAGTAAAACAACTGATAGATGCTTACCCGCACAACAGGCTGGTAAAGCACCTGGCAGAAAACTGCGCCCTCACCTACGAATGTCCTGCTGCCCGTAATTATTTTATGGGAAGATGGGAATGCCCGATTCCTTCCTCTCCGGCCTGTAACGCTAACTGCGTGGGTTGTATCTCCTTCCAGCCGGAAGATGAAACCATCGTGTCTACACAAGACCGCCTCCGCTTCAAGCCTACCGCGGAAGAAATCGTGGAATATACCGTACCACATCTGGAAACAGCGCCCTACCCGATCGTGAGCTTTGGCCAGGGTTGTGAAGGCGAACCGCTGCTGATGTGGGAAACCATCCGTGAGTCTATCATCCAGATACGTAAGCATACGCCTAAAGGCAGTATCAATATCAACACCAACGGCAGCAAACCCGATGCTGTACGCGCGCTCTGCGAAGCGGGCCTCAATAGTATCCGGGTGAGCCTCAACTCCGCTCAGGAAAAGTACTACACGCCGTATTACCGCCCCAACAACTACGCGTTTGAGGATATCATCGAAAGCCTGAAAGTGGTGCGGGAATTTAATGGATGGACTTCCATCAATTATTTTGTTTTTCCGGGGATGACCGACACAGAAGAGGAGTATGAAGCCCTGCGTAAACTGATCCGGGAAACCGGCCTGAATATGATCCAGTGGCGCAACTTCAACATCGATCCTGACTGGTACCTTGGTAAACTGGGCATTACGGAGCCTGGTCCCTGCATGGGCATCAAACAGTTACAGGAAATGATACACGAAGAGTTTCCCGACCTGAAGTTTGGTTATTTCAACCCGCCCATGGAGCGCATCAAAGGCGACTACATGGCTGATTTCGCTCACTAAAGCGCTACTTCCTCCCACTCACTGATAAAGCCGCTCCTCTGCGCGTTCTCTTGCCCGAAACGGTATTGACGCGCATAGGCAGACGGTGACATGCCCGTCACTTTCCGGAATACCCGGTTGAACGTAATGGGATTGTTATACCCCGTAGCATATGCCACCGAGGCAATACTTTCCGCATCGCCATTGATGATTTTCTTGCAGGCCGCGTTGATACGGATTTCGTTGAGGAATTCGAGGTACGTTTTACGGGTGTGTTTCTTGAAGTATTTACAGAACGCGTAGGTAGTCAGATGTGCCACGGAAGCTATTCTCGCCAGAGAGATATTTTCGGCATAGTGTTCCAGCGTATACTGGTAAATGTCATTCATGCGCAACCCTTCTGATTCACTATAGGCATGACGCAGGAAGCCGGTGGACAGTGATTTCCAGTCCTTCACCTGCCGGGAGAAATAAGTCAGCAGCGACATGAAGGCAAACAATCGCTCCGCCCCGGTAAGTTTACAAAGCCGCATAATTTCCGCGGCAGTTTTCTCTTCATAAGCAGCCGGCAGCTGCAGGCTGGAACGGGTCAGTTGCAGGAACTTACGGACAGACTCCAGCTCCGGCAATGCCAGCATGCCTTTCAGCGCGTTATCATGATCAAAGAAAATATGGATGGCGTGGATGTTCTTCTCTTTCAGGTTTTCAAAGTAGCGGGCATCGCCTTTGAACATGTGTGGCTGGTTGGCGCCGATCACGTAAATATCGCCGGCTTTGAACGGCTGGGTATAACTACCTGCAATCAGGGTGCCTTCCCCTTTGATGATGAGGGTAAGCTGCGCCTCTTTATGACGGTGCAGGTAATTGTAGAAATAAGGAAGTATGTCCTCCTGGATGACCACAGACCCTTCCTCAGCTACCGGAACAGTAAATTGAATTACTTTCATTTACCAATTTTACTCCTTTTTGGGCAAAATTAGTTATTCCCGGACAATATCCGTTAAGTGTTGAACAATTACGCTGCTATCATTTTTTCAGCACGCGCCCGCTTCTGTTGCAGCCACCGGAACCCTAAAGCAGACAGGACACAGCCTCCCGCGGTAATGGCCCACCAATACGTAAAGCCTACGTGCTGCACCACAAAAGCCCCGCTGGTAGGCGATACTACAGTAGCCAGTGAATAGGAAATGGTATAGAGCGCCGCATATTGTCCACGGTTATGGTCCTGGCTCCGGCTAATCCAGAAACTGTTCATAAAAGGCAGACAGAGCATCTCCCCAAAAGTGACTACTATCATAAACACCGCGGCGATACCCCATACCGGTGGCAGCACACAGAGCAACAGATAGGCTAAACAGACCATCATGGCTCCCCGGGATACATAAGAGAGGTTGGGAAGTTTACCATCCAGGTGATGGATCATGACCATCTCCACCATCACAATCAGCAACCCGTTGAGTGACATATTGAGCCCGATCGCCCATTCCTGCATACGTATTACTTCTTTGAAATACAACGGGACCATACTGGAGAACTGGAAGAGGCAGATGGCATTGATCATGCCGAACAACAGGAACCAGAGATACAGGCTGTCCTGCCATACATTTTCTGTTTTTCCGGTAGCGACAGTCTTTTCCGGTTTAGCGGGCGCCGGCACCGGCGGCAGGAAAATACGCATCAGCACAGCCGCCACGATACAGGTGCCACCATCCACCCAGAACAGCCATTGGTAGCTGATGCTGGCTAATATCCCACCCAGTGCGGGCCCTACAGACCAGCCCAGGTTGACCGCCAGGCGGTTGAGCGAATAAGACCGGGTACGGTTCTGCGGAGCGCTGTAGGCTGCAATCGCAATGCTGTTGGCCGGCCGGAAAGCATCTCCCACAGAGCTTAGCACAAATACGCACCCGCATATCTGCGGGAAGGTGCGCATCTGTCCCAATAAAATGAGCAATAAACCGTTAGAAAGGAGGCTCCAGAACTGTACCTGGTAAAAGCCGATGCGATCAGACAGCCAACCGCCCAACATGGCGCCTACAATAGCGCCGGAACCGAAACAGGCCATTACCAGTCCGGCCTGGGCGATGGAAAAATGCAGATGAGCTGTCAGATATACTGTCAGGAAGGGAACCACCATAGCGCCGCTGCGGTTGATCAGCAACACCAGTGACAGCCACCAGGTAGCCGGAGAAAGTCCCGTATAGGCGTTCTGGTAAAGACGGATAGTTTGTTTGAGCAAATTCATACAACAGCCGCAAAATAAAATGCAACAATTAGGATTAACAGCATAGTTTTTGCAAAGATGATAAATTCAGATCGCTGTATCTATATTTTTTTTCATTCAAAAGTTTAACTTTGACGCTTACTGGCGCTTAATCAGCTATCATGGAGGAAAACAACCGCAAAAAAAATATTCAGGCATTAGGAGTAACGATCGGCGTACATGCGCTGCTGTTAGTAGCACTGGTATTTGCCGGTTTCTCGGCGCCACCACCCCTGCCCGACCAGGACCTGGGGATGGAAGTAAACCTCGGTACCTCCGATGACGGGATGGGCGATGAACAGCCACTCAACCCCAATCCTCCCAGCGCAGCGGAATCCACCCCTGCTCCCGCGGAAAGCGAACAACCCGCTGCCACTGAAAAAGATAACAGCGCGCCGCAGGAAGTGGCCACACAGGATGATGAAGAAGCACCTGAAATAAAAAAGCCGGAGAAACCGGTAGAAAAACCGAAGGAACTGCCTAAAAAGCTGGAACCCAAGCCGGTAACCAAACCGGTGAAGAAACCGGCAGCAGAGCCCAAACCAACTCCCCCTGCACCCAAACCTCAGCCTAAAGCGGTTTATTCCGGCGGCACCAGCACCAACGCCAATAGCGGCAATGGCGCGCAGGGGTCCAATAACTCCACGGGTGAGGGTAATACCGGCAAGCCCGGCGACAGAGGCCAGCTCAATGGCGACCCTAACGCCAAAGGCTATACGGGCGGTGGCCTCGGTGGCGGACGTTCCGATTTCCGCCTCAATGGACGTAATCTTATCAGCCGGCCGAGCGTTACCTACGACGGCACCGAGTCCGGTTACATAGCTGTCAATATCAAAGTAGACCAGAAAGGAAATGTGATCGCTGCCACGTTCAGCATGAAAGGGTCTACCCTCAGCAATCCGCAACTGATAGACATTGCGCGGAAAGCTGCACTCAACGGTCAGTTAAAATACAATGCCAATCCGGACGCGCCGGAAGTGCAGTTCGGTACCATCCGCTTTTATTTTAAAGCCGAATAGCCAATACGTTGTAATTTTTTGATGGAAGGATTTTTTGATTGGAAGTGAGGAAATCAAAAAATGTCCTTTTTATGTCCTATGCTATCAAAAGTAGATCATAAACCTTTTTGAGAAACCTGTTTTTTTATTCGCCAACGATGAGAATGCACCGAATCCTGTTCAGCACTATGTTATTTTTATGGCCGGCCTATGCCGCCATGGCACAATCATTTCCCGGTTATAATACCAGCAACTACGCCGGTATTTACGGTGTACTCTCCAACCCCGCCAGCGCGGCAGGGTATCGTTACAAGTGGGACGTAAATATTATCGGCGCCGACGTGAAAGGTGGCAACACCTACGTGAAAGTGCCCAAATCCGTCCTGTTAAATCCTCCCCCCCGCAACAAATGGGTACGTAACCAGGACTATTTTCTGGATACCACGGCCAACCGGAAACAGAACGGATGGGTAATGGCCGAAATAGTAATGCCTTCTGTGTTGTATGCCATCGATGAGAAACAATCCGTTTCCTTTGTATGGCGGGTACGCGCCAGCGCCAGCGGAGGTAACCTGCCCACGCCACTCGCCAACTTCTTCGGGAACGACTTCCCCAATCTGCAATACCGCGGAAAAGACATGAGTATAGAAAAAGTAGGCGTAGGCGCACATATGTGGAATGAACTGGGTTTCAGCTACGCCCGCACCATTCATGAAGGATATACCAGTCGCTGGAAAGCCGGTGTTACGGTAAAACTGCTGAGCGGCATTGCAGCGGGTTACTCACAGGCTGCCGACGTTAATTTTGTACTCAACACCAAACGCAACGCAGACATCACCAGTGGCACCCTCCGTTACGCCTACAGTGAAGAGCTGGACCACTGGCAGAAACCCGACACCCGTAATCTGCAGCTCTTTCACAACAACGGCGTAGGCTTCGATCTCGGCGTGATCTACGAATACCGCCCGGACAACGGCGGCTTCGGCAAGTATGAGGGCACCGATGCCGACGACTATAAATTCCGCCTTGGCTTGTCCATCAATGACATCGGCCGGATTAAATATAAAAAAGGCGCTTACAACACCGATCTCGATCTAACGAAAGACAACTTCAATCCGAACGATATCACTTACAAAAACAATGAAAGCCTGAAACAATACTCCCGCCGGTTGAACCGCTATTTCACCCCCATTGCCGGTGAGGACAGCAGCTTTGTGATGGTTTTGCCTGCCTCTCTCAACCTGATGGCTGATTACAACATCGACAGCCGCTTCTTTGTCAGCGCCAACGCTGTCATTGCCCTCAATGCAGGAAAAAGCGGCCTGGCCAGAACATATGCCATGACCCAGTTGTTAATTACACCGCGCTACGAAACAGAACTGTTTGGCGCCTATATGCCGTTTGTTATTAACCACAACGGGCAGGCAGATGTAGGCGCCGGCTTCCGTATCGGTCCGTTGGTGGTGGGTTCTTACAGTCTTTTTACCACGCTTTTCCAACACCGCATCAACCATTCGGATGCTTTCGTAGCTTTGCGGCTCAATCCGGGCATGCTGGGCAAGCGCAATAAAGGCAAAGGCCAGCTGGGATGTCCGGTAAATTATTAATTTACCTTTATGAACGCATATCAGGAAGCACTGGATTATCTCTACGCACAACTGCCCATGTTTACCAAAGTAGGGGCCAGTGCTTATAAAACAGACCTGCACAATACCGTCGCTTTATTAGCGCAGCTCAACAATCCGCAGCATACTTTCAAAACCATACACGTTGCCGGCACTAACGGTAAAGGCTCTACCAGTCATATGCTGGCAGCTATCCTGCAACAGGCGGGCTACAAAACAGGCCTGTATACCTCGCCACACCTGCTGGACTTCCGGGAGCGTATCCGTATTAACGGGCAGGTAGCGTCGGAAGACTTTGTAGTGGACTTCACCAACAATATGCGACCGTTCATTGAAACCATTGCACCCTCTTTTTTTGAGTTGACCGTAGCCATGGCTTTTCAATATTTTTCACAGGAAAAAGTGGACATCGCTATTATAGAAGTGGGGCTGGGCGGCCGATTGGACAGCACGAATGTGATTACGCCGGAACTCTCTCTCATTACCAACATCAGCTTCGACCATAAAAATATTTTAGGAGACACCCTCCCACTAATTGCCTCCGAGAAAGCCGGTATTATCAAAGCCGGGGTGCCGGTGGTGATCAGTGAAACGCAGTCCGAAATACAATGGGTGTTCCAGGGCAAGGCAGCTGAAACAGGCTCCCCTATTCATTTTGCAGACCAGGAATGGATGGTGGACGGCAGCAATATCAAAGACAACCATCTGGATCTAACGTTGCTGGATACACGACAAAACAAGATGTATCATTTCAGGCTGGACCTCAGCGGGCAATATCAGGAAAAGAACGTGATGGGGGTTTTATCAGCCGTCAGGTTATTACAGCAACAGGGGTGGCACATCACCTGGGACCACGTATCCGCTGCTTTATCGCATGTGCGCAAGCTGACCGGGCTGCGGGGGCGCTGGGAAGTAGTGGGCGAACATCCGCTCACGGTGATGGATGTAGGCCATAATGAAGCCGGTATCAGAGAGGTAGTGCAGCAACTGGAGCATGTCAACTACCAGCAGCTGCATATTGTTACGGGTTTTGTAAAAGATAAAGAGGTAGAAAATGTACTGCCGCTTTTCCCTTCTACGGCCACTTATTATTTCTGCAGGGCGCAATTGCCACGGGCGCTGGATGAAGTAGCGCTGGCTGAAATGGGCGCCCAACACGGATTGCAGGGACGGGCTTACGAGTCCGTACAAGCCGCGTTGCAGGCAGCCCGCCAACATGCCAAACCGGAAGATATGATCCTGGTATGCGGCAGCTTCTTTATCGTGGCAGAAGCGATGTAATTATTTCATCTCCATACGTCCCATGTGTAGCAGCGCATACATCAGGCCTGTCACATGCAGGCTGTGAACAATTTTATTGTCCAGTATCAGCTGCTGCACTTCGGGAACGGACATCAGCACCACCTCAATTTCCTCGTTATGGTCCAATTGTTGTTCTTTCACTTTACGGCCGCCGGTAGCGAGGAACATATGGGTGTAGTTGTTACTGGAGGCGGTATTGGCAGCCACTTTCCCCAGTGATATCAATTCTTTGAATTCATAGCCGGTTTCTTCCAGCAGTTCGCGTCCCATCGCAAATTCAGGCGAAGGATCTGTTTTGTCCATGGTGCCACCGGGAATTTCGAGCAGTGTCTGACCGATACCCTGGCGGTATTGGCGGATCATGATCACCTGGCCATCTTCCGTGACAGCCACCGCATTTACCCAATCGTTATATTCCAGTACGTAGTAAGGTTCAACAATTGTCCCCTGTGGGGTAATGCATTTGTCTTTGCGCGCGGTTAACCAGTCGTCTTTGAAGAGATATTCAGACGACAGCAGTTTCCAATCCATATTCATAATAATACTTTACCAGTTCATGCGTTCCTTCAGTCCCTGTATATGGCCGAGGTGGTGCTTTCCGTGCCAGGCATAGTTAGCGGCCACGGTTTTCAGGTTAAAGCGCCGGCCATGTTCCGGGTGAATGAAAGAACGTTCCCATTGTTCGGGCGTCAGGCGGTCCATGAGGTTGGCCCAACGGGTGTGCAGGGCGTGCAACAGTGTGACAGACACATTGATGGGTGTGTTTTTCACGTCTTCCAGCTCCGCCCAGGCAGCTTCATCGTATGGTTTAATAATAGGTTTTTCTTCTGTCAGTGCCATTTTCACACGGGCAATAGCATTGATATGGCTGTCTGCCAGATGATGTACCACCTGTTGGATATTCCAACCGCCGGGCCGGTAAGGCTTCTGCAGCTGGAAAGCGTCCAGGTTTTGCACGGCCAATTCCACCAGGGTGGGCAGGTCGCGGATATCATTGATATATTCCCGCAACATGGCGGGACTATAATCCGGCAGCGGTTCAAAACGACCGATAGGATATTGTAATGCTTCCATAAGCGGGTTTATTAAGACTCGCGAAGATCTTTTCCGGTAAGATGGATGAATACATCTTCCAGATTGGCCTTCTTCACTTCTTTGCTGCGCTCGAACCCTTTAGACACGAGGTTATCGATGAGGGCGTCGGGCGAGTCAATAGCGATCACCTGTCCGCTGTCCACGATGGCGCAACGGTCGCACAGGAATTCAGCTTCATCCATATAGTGGGTGGTGATCACAACGGTAGTTCCCTGTGCCCGTACCTGCAGGATAAGGTCCCACAGATTGCGTCTTGCCTGCGGATCGAGGCCGGTAGTGGGCTCGTCGAGGAAGATGATGCGGGGCTTGTTGATCAGGGTGGTGGCGATAGAGAAACGTTGTTTCTGGCCACCGGAGAGTTCTTTGTACTTGGACCTGGCCTTGTCTTCGAGGTTGAAGAGGCGTAACAGTTCCATGGGTTCCACCGGCTGGTTGTACAGGCCGCCGAACATCTCGATCAGCTCTACCAGGTTCAATCCGGGATAGTAGCCGGAGCTTTGCAGCTGTACACCGATGATTTTTTTAATATCGTTAGGGGCGGCGTCCAGATCGAATCCACCGACGGTCACTTTGCCTTCTGTTTTGTCGCGTAATGTTTCAATGATCTCCAGGGTAGTAGACTTACCGGCGCCGTTAGGGCCTAACAGGCCGAATATCTCATGTTCGTACACATCAAAGCTGATACCCTTTACTGCGGTGAATTCCCCGTATTTTTTCACCAGGTTCTTCACCTCAATGATCTTGTTCTTTTCCATGCCACCAAATTATAAAACATTTACGGATTTACGGATTTTGGAATTTTTTGATTTCGGGATTTAAATTGGGAAGAGATCATATATTTTGACAATCAAATATTTAAATATTGAAATAAAAATTGTTTTCCCGTTTAAATCCCGAAATCAAAAAATTCCAAAATCCGTAAATCCGTAAATCCGTCATTCAGCTAGTGCTTAATAAACACCTGCGTAAAGAAGGTAATTCTGCCTTTTCCGGCGGTGCCTATACCGATCAGGTTATAGTCACCCAGCATGTTGCGCCGGTGGCCGGGGCTTTTGATCCAGCCATCCACTACTGCTTCTGCGTCGAGGGTGCCATAGGCCACGTTTTCAGCGGCGGCTCCTACGCGGCCCATCTTTTTGGAGACGATAGCCACGCGGTCCTCAAAACCTTCGTGTCCAAAACCGGTACTGCCATTGGCCATGTCCCGGCTGTGGCGGCGCGCCTGCTGGCTGATGGTTTCATCCAGCTGCAGGGGTTTCAGGCCTTTGGATTGACGGAATTTGTTCGTGTAATAGAGGATCTGTTCTTCGAGACTTCCTCCTGTTGTGGTGGTGCTGTCTGCACGGCTGGTGGCACGTGAACACGCGCTTACCTGAAATGCGGCAAACAGTGCGAGCAGTAATACCAGGATACTGCGGCTTTTCAAAATGGACATAAAAACTGATGGTTAATAATGATAATATTCAGCATGCAAGCAAGTGCCGTACCAAATTATCGAGCGTGGATAACTTTATTACAGCTTATTAAAAAACGAAGACCCGGACGTTGCTATTGCACGCCCGGGCCTCTTTTGATATGCAATTAACAAAGCGTGTTCCGCTATTTGTTCATGATGTCTTTCCAGGTCTCCATCATATTTTTGGAGCCGATGAAAATAGGCACCCGCTGATGCAGCTGCGCCGGTTTCAGCTCCAGCAGGCGTTGACGGCTGTTGGCCATTGCCATGCCGCCTGCTTTTTCCATGAGGAAAGACATGGGATTACACTCATAACAGAGCCGCAGACGGCCCGACTTGTACTTACCGAAAGCGGGGTACATGAAGATACCGCCCTGTATCAGCGTACGATGGATTTCCGCCACCATACAGCCTACGAAACGATGCCGGTAGATACGGTCGTTTTCATCCCGCGCCATAAAATGATCGATGGACTGGCGTACTCTCTCTTCATACAGGTAATAGTAACCTACATTGACGGAGAAGATGTCGCTTTCCGGCGGGCATTTCAGGTTGGGGTGCGACAGGCAGAACTCCCCGATGGAAGGATCGAGTGTGAAGCCCTGTACGCTACGACGCGTAGCATATACCATCATCGTGGAAGACCCGTAGATGATATAACCGGCCGCGATCTGCTGCGTGCCCGGCTGCAGGAAATCTTCCAGGTTACACTCCTCTCCTTCCGGCGACAGGCGGCGGTAAACGGAGAAGATAGTGCCGATGGAGACATTCACATCGATATTGCTGGAACCGTCCAACGGATCGAGCAATACCACATATTTGGATTTCTTTGAGTGTTCGTCGGTGAAAGCGATGAAGTGCTCCTCCTCTTCAGAGGCCAGCCCGCAGCAGTAAATGCTGGTACGCAGCGAATTGATAAACTGTTCATTGGCAAATTCGTCGAGCTTCTTTACGGATTCCCCCTGAACATTGGTTTTCCCGGCTTCGCCCAGAATATCGGCAATACCGGCCTTGTTTACCTCCACATTTACCCTTTTTGCTGCCAGACCAATATCACGCAGTAAACCTGACAACTGGCCGGTAGCACCGGGATAGTTACGTAATTCCTGGATGGTGAATTCATCCAGCGTCATTACTTTTTCCTTGTGATTCATAATGTTATTTCAGTTTTCCGGAACGAAATTAAAGGAATACGCGCTTATTTTAAGGGAAATGTCATTTATCTGTAAACAGATTTTAAAACAATTCTAAACTTGCCTTACTTTGCCAAATAATTTTTTAAAAGGACAAACTATCATATGAAGGTTTTCAAGTTTGGCGGCGCAAGTTTAGAAAGTGTTGAACGCATTAAGCAAGTAGCACAGATCGTCCAGTCATTTCCGGATGATAAACTCCTGATCGTTATCTCAGCCATGGGTAAAACGACCAATGAACTGGAAAAGGTGGCGCAGAACTTTTACATGCGTAAAAGGGAGATCGCTGCGCAGTTGCTGTACAATGTGGAGCAACACCATATCCAGGTGGCCGAGTCCCTGCTGGGTTCCCGTCAGCATCCGCTTTTCCAGCAACTGCAACAATTCTTCACCGAAGCGGAATGGACGCTGGGCGAAAAACCGATCAGGGCTTATGATTACTACTATGATCAGCTGGTAGGCATGGGCGAACTACTCAGTACCGCTATCGTCAGCGCCTTCTTTAACACCATAGGTTTATCCAATACCTGGGTAGATGTCCGGGACGTGTTCCGTACCGACGATAACTTCCGGGATGCCAATATCGACTGGGCCTTTACCCAGAAACAGGTGACCGAAAAAGTAGTGCCGTTGTTTAATCAGACCAACATCGTGATTGCACAGGGCTTTATCGGCAGCACCGACCAGAACGAAAGCGTGACGCTGGGCCGGGAAGGTTCCGACTACTCCGCCGCCGTATTCGCCAATATGCTCGATGCTGAAAGTCAGACTATCTGGAAAGACGTGGAAGGCCTCAAAAATGCCGACCCTAAACTGTTCCCCAATACCGTCAATATTCCGGAGATCAGCTACGGGGAAGTGATTGAAATGGCTTACTATGGTGCCCAGGTGATTCACCCGAAAACCATCAAACCCTTACAGAACAAACAGATCCCGCTGCTGGTAAAATGTTTCCTCGATAAGAACCTGCCCGGCACCATCATCAAGGAACAGGCAGACACCCGGCAGCTGCCTCCTATCATTGTGCTGAAAAGGAACCAGGTATTGCTGACCCTTACTTCCAAAGACTACGCTTTTATCACAGAAGATAAGATCAGCGATATCTATGAAACTTTCCACCGGCTGAAAGTGAAGATCAACCTGATGCAGAACGGCGCCATCACCTTCTCCTGCTGTATTGACCATAATCCGGAAAAGATTGAGCTGCTGATCAAAGCGTTGCATAACGACTTTAAAATCTCTTACAACGAATCCCTCGAACTGCTGACCGTGCGTTACTACCAGGACGGCCTCCTGGAAGACCTCAGCAACCACCATACGGTGTTGCTGGAACAGCGCTCTCAGGTAACCGTACAACGGCTGCTCAAGAAGTAGGGTTCACGCAAAGGCGCTAAGCAGCAAAGACGCAAAGAATAAATCTTTAAGAATTATAAGAAAGCAAAGGAGCGGAGATCAAATGTGATCTCCGCTCCTTTGTTTTCTCTGTTCGCTTGCATCATCTTTGCGTCTTTGCTGCTTAGCGCCTTTGCGTGATTTCTTTGCGAGAACCAACCGCTTATCCCCGGATTTTAACAACCATACCATTCCCCGTTCCTGAATCAATTCCCTGCTTAATTTTATATTGGTTTCCACTGCTTTGAGATTGGATATGAGCCCCTGCACCCACTGGAAAAAAAATTTTTTGCCCGGAGGTGCAACCTTTTTTCAGACAAGTCGTCTTTAAGATGTTAAATGCGCTATGATATGAAAAAAGTCGCCCTGTTGCTGATTGTTACCTGCTGTATTGCATTGGTTGTGGCCTGTAAGGGCCTGCTGAAAGATATGGCGCCGGTACAGAGCAGTCCGCCAGACATGCTGCCTTTATTTGTGATAACACATGCCAATTGCCCTGGTATTCCACCCACCGCCCAGGTCAATGCCACCGTTAGCCCCGATAATGTGCAGCTGAGGACTGAACCCATTCAAGATGCTGTAAAAACTATATTCGATATATACCGTTCACAAAACCAGATCCGGCAGTAACCAATAGACTGTCTTCCTAATCAACTTGTTGGAATCGCTTCTGAGAAAAATCTAAACGATAGTATGAAAAAGTTCATCGTCGTGCTGGGGATACTCATGTCCGTTATCATGGGTACTTTCGCACAAAAAAATCCTACCGGCACCATCTCCTTTAAAATAACAGACGCCACCGGCAAGCCACTTCCCTTTGCCAGCGTACTTTTGCGCAAGACGCAGGATTCCGCCCAGGTAAAAGGGGAAATGAGCTCCGAATCCGGCGAGGGCCGTTTTGAAAAAATACCCTTCGGACAATACTACCTGCAGGTATCCCAGATGGGCTTTAACACCCATTATGCGGCTAATTTCGCCGTGGATGCCTCCCACAGCACCGTCAGCCTCCCGGCCATCGCCCTGCAACCGCTCTCCAAGAGCCTGCAAACGGTGAATGTGACCGCCACCAAGCCTTTCATCGAAAAAAGCGCCGGCAAAACCGTGCTCAATGTGGAAAGCAGCGTTACCGCCGTGGGCAACAGCGCACTCGACATCCTGAAGAGAGCCCCCGGCGTACAGGTCGACAACAATGAAAATGTGAAAATGAAAGGCCAGACCGTGACCGTAATGATCGATGGGAAACTCACTTACCTCAGCGGTGAAGACCTCACCAACCTGCTGAAAAACACCCCCGGCGAGTCTATCGCACAGATAGAAATTCTGACCAGCCCCTCCGCCAAATACGATGCATCCGGCAATGGCGGTATCATCAACATAAAAACCAAAAAAGGCAAGCTCACGGGCATCAACGGTTCCGTAAATGCAACCCTGTCACAGTCCCGCTACGGCAGCTACAGCGCCAATGGCAACTTCAACTGGCGCACCACCAGATTCAACCTCTTCGGCGATCTCGGCAGAACAGACCGGCCTTTCCAGATCACCCGTAAATACAGCAGAGCGTTCAACGACAAAGGCGTTGTCACCGAACAAACACAGGATATCTTCCAGCGGAACCGATTCCAGCGTAATGCCGCCAAAATCGGACTGGATTATTTCATTAGCGACAAACACACCATCGGTGTATTGGTTAACGGATTTAAGAACCGTTTTAATAACCAGATTTATAGTAAGACCAATTTCATGAACACGCCGGGCGCACTGGCAGATTCCATCGTCAACTCCTACACGACCAACAATAACCACTTCAATAATATCGCCATCAACCTGAACTACAAGGCAGTACTGGATACGGCCGGCCGCGAATACAGTGTGGACGCGGATTATGCCCGCTTCAACGCCGACCGGTCCCTGGTGCTGAACGACAGTATGCTGGACGTAAAAAGCCAACGGGTACGCAATCCCAATGGCATCCGTAACCAGGGTGCCACACAAATCACCATCAAAAGCCTGAAAGGCGATTTCGCCTGGCCGTTGGGCAAAAATGGTAAAGTAGAAGCGGGTTTAAAAGCCAGCCTGGTGACCACTACCAACAGACTGGCCTATGATTCCCTCAAAAACGGCGAATATATCTTTGCGCCCAGCCAAAGCAATGAATTTAAATATCAGGAAGATGTATATGCTGCCTATGCCAGCTATAAAAAACAATTGACGCCTAAAACAAGCATCCAGGGCGGATTGAGGATAGAGAATACCAAATCCGACGGGTATTCCGTAACACTCAAAAGTCAGGTAGTACGTAACTACACCGACTTCTTCCCCAACCTCACCATCGATCAAAAACTGAACGACAACAACAAAATCAGTCTCGCTTACTCCCGCCGTATCGAACGCCCGGAATACAGCCAGCTGAATCCGTTCATGTTCTACCTCGACAGATATACCTTCTTCCGCGGTAACCCTTACCTGCAGCCGCAATACACCAACAATGTGGAGCTGGCGTATACCTTCAAAGACAAATACATCGCTACGCTGGGATACAACCGCACTACTGATGTGATCAACGAATTCCTGTATCAGGACGATAGCGCCAAAACCTCCACCAGCACCCTGATGAACTACAAGAAAAGCCATGTGTACAGCCTCGCGGTGACACTGCCTTTCCAGGTCACCAAATGGTGGATGAGCGACAACAATATGAATGCTGCCTATAACGACTACTTCTTTACCAATAATAAGAACCAGCCGGAAATGACCCACAGCTTTACCTACAGCTTCAACAGCACCAATACCATTACGCTGCCGAAGGACTTTAAGCTGGAAGTAGCCGGTTACTATAATTCACCTTTCGTGTATGCCATCTTCAAAGGATATGCTGAATACAACCTGAACCTGGGCATACAGAAAACCTTCTGGGATAAAAAAGCCACCATCAAATTCAACTACAACAATATCCTGCGGAATGAATCCTACAGAGGTATTGCCCAATACAGCAATCTGGCGCTGCACATCTTCAATACATGGCAATTCAGAACAGCCAGCATCTATTTCAGCTACCGTTTTGGAAACAGTAGCATCAAGGCCGCCCGTGAGAGAAAGACAGGTACCAGTGACGAACAGAAAAGGGCGGGTTAAACAATCATTTTCATCATCTGCTGGATCAGTTGCATCATCGCCGTGGGGTATACCCCCAGTCCTATCAATATCAGTGTCAGCAACATCAGCGTGATATTACCGGCTACAGGCAGCGAGGGTTTGATATAAGTCACCTCCCCTGTAGCCGGTGTTTTAAACATCATGGCAATAATGCGGATATAATAATACAGGCCGATCACACTGTTGATGACCAGCATAAACAACAGGAACCACATGTGTCCGTTCACCCCAGCCATCACGATATAAAATTTCCCGATAAACCCCGCCGTCAGCGGGATCCCTGCCAGAGACAGCAACATGGCTGTGAATACCGTCGCCACCCAGGGATAACGCCAGAACATACCGCGGTAATCGTCTAATGTTTCCGCATCCTGCACACTACTGCTCATCACGATCAACACGCCGAAAGCACCAATGCTGGTAATAAAATAGGCCACCAGATAAAAAGAAATTGCCTCCAGCCCCGTCTGCACACCTGAAAGAAAAGCAACCAGAATGTAGCCCATATGGGCTATTGAAGAATAAGCCAGTATACGTTTTATATTTTGTTGTGTCAACGCCAGCCAGTTGCCCACAAACATAGAAGCCACCGCCACAATCGCCAGCATCCACCATATCATCGAGTAGTCGTTGCCGTGAATATCCACATAAAAGCGAATCAGCACCACCAGCATACCACCTTTGGAGATCGTAGCGATAAAAGCGGATACCGGCAACGGAGCGCCTTCGTAGATATCAGGCGCCCACATGTGGAACGGCACTACTCCCAGTTTGAAACCGATGCCGATCAGCATCATACCAAAGCCCGCCAGCACGGTGACGGGTATATATCCCGCTTGCCGCAACGCTGCGCCGATACCCGGAAAATCCATATGCCCCGTAAAGGCATATACGAGCGCCATACCAAACAACAGGAACGCAGAAGACAAAGCCGCCAGTATCAGGTACTTGATACCCGCCTCGTCTGAGCGTTCACGCGCCCGGAGATAAGCTATCAGTCCATACAAACTGATACTGAGTATCTCCAGACCAAGAAACAAAGACATAAAATGACGGCTCACCACCAATACCAGGGCGCCGGTGGTGGCCAGCGGTAACAACAGGTAATATTCTTCCTTGCGTTCTTCCCGCTCTTCAAAATAGTTGTAGGATAACAGTAAGATGATAAAACCCGATGTCAGTACCAATCCGGTATTGAAGAGTGAAAACTCATCCACTACCAACAGTGGCGGCACCGTATGCGGGATATACAACATCGCCGGTATGATAGCCGTCAGCGCCATCAGGTAGGCCAATAACGAAAAGGCGTACGTAATCCGGTGATTGCGTCTGATAGCAATCAGCAACATGGAAATCACCACGGCGGTGAACAGGGTGATCAATGGCCCGAGGCTTATGAAATCAGCGAACGACATAATCTGTTTTTTGAGAAGTATTCAAAACCGGTTGCGGATGTAATCCCAATAGCAGAATGGCCATCACTAATGCCACAATGATCACCAGCTCCCGTTTGTTGAGGTCCGGTAAAGCATATTGCCGGTCGCCCGGCCCGAAGAACACTTTCTGCATAATACGTAGTGAATAGGCCGTAGCCACCACCAGTCCGATGGCAGCGAAAATAGTGATCCAGCGGTTGGCCTGCCAGCTGCCCAGCAGGATAAGGAATTCCGCTACAAAATTGCCCAGGCCCGGCAGGCCCAGCGACGCCATCACAAATATCATGGCAGCGCTCCCCATCACCGGCATCTTCGACCATAGCCCGCCCATCTCCTGTATGTTGCGGGTATGGATACGTTCGTACAGCGCACCCGCGATGATAAACAAGGCCCCCGTACTGATGCCATGCGCAATCATTTGCATCACTACTCCTTCGTAGGCCAGCACATTGAAAGAAAAAGCACCCACCAGCACAAAGCCCATATGGCTCACACTCGTGTAGGCTATCAGCCGCTTCAGGTCCGTTTGCGCATAAGCCAGCATTCCGCCGTAAATGATGCCCAACACACCCAGGAACATGATCCACGGCGCAAAGTAAACGGATGCCTCCGGAAACAATGGCAATACCAGCCGCAGGATACCATAGGCGCCTGTTTTCAGTAACAGGCCCGCCAGGATGACACTACCCGCTGTTGGCGCTTCGGTATGCGCATCCGGCAACCACGTATGAAAAGGTACTGCCGGCAACTTCACCAGGAACGCAATCAGGAAGCCCAGCATCAGCCAGCGGGCGGTTTCCTGTTGCATAGGTGTATGTAACAGCGAAAAATAATCATACGTATATACGCCGGTGTTAGCGCCATGGATAAAGTACAATGCCAGAATAGCCAGCAACATCAACAGGCCGCCGGCCTGCGTGAAAAGGAAAAACTTATTGGCCGCATATTCCCTGTGCTCGTGTCCCCAGATACCGATCAGGAAATACATCGGTATCAGCATCATCTCCCAGAAAAAATAAAAAAGGAAAAGGTCCATCGTCAGGAACACGCCGGTGATGCCTGCCAGCACAAACAGCAGGTTAAAATGGAAAAAGCCCACACGCTGGTTGATCTCTTTCCATGAGATCAGCACGGCCAGTGCACCGAGGAAAAAGGTAAGTACCAGCATCAGCAACGACAGCCCGTCCATTGCCAGGTTCAGACTGATGCCAAAATGCGGTACCCAGTCTACCTTGTACTGGTATAACCATCGACCACCGGAAGCCGGATGCGTAGCCCATATCTGGCCTGCTATCGCCAGATCTGTCAACAGGCACGCCAGTGCTATATATCTTGACCACAGTGTATTCCGTGCTGCCGCTATCCAGGACAACAGTCCGCCAGCCAACGGAATGGTGATCAGTAACAGGAGAATCATTATTTCAACATTTAGCCGTTAACGTTAGGATACCTCATGCAGTCGCCATATCAATACCGACAAGATGGCCACTGCGCCTAATACCACCCCCATGATATACCATCGGAGGATGCCGCTTTGCGTACGTGCCATCGCGTTATGACACGCTTCCGTCAGCTGCGCCATTCCGGTATATATTTTATCGATCAAATCTTTACGATTGATGTTAGAGAGATACACAAAAGGTTGTACAATCAGGGCATTATAAAGCGCATCCATATCCCAGCCGCGTCGCCAGAAGCCCTGTAACCATACCTGCCCCGGCATGCTGAGAAAATCCACCATGCCCTGTGGCCTTTTCATCACCCATACATAAGCCAGCCATATACCGCCCAGTGCCAATACCGCAGATATCAGCTGCGATAGCCATTCCAGGGCCGTACTTTCCAGCGCCATCTGCACCGTTGGCAACACCGGCGTCAGCCAGTTACTGAACAATGTTACGTGCCCCAGCGTATGCGGCAGTTCTATAAACCCGGCTACAGTAGAGAGTCCTGCAAGGATATACAAGGGCACCATCATCACGGGACCGGGTATATGATGCACGGCCGTTTTGGCCTCCCCATAGAACACGAGAAAAAACATGCGGAAAGTATACATGCCGGTCAACAAAGCCCCCAACACACCTGCCAGCCAGTAAACTTTATGTCCGCCGGCAGCAGCCAGCGACAGCCAGATGATCTGATCTTTGCTGTAGAAGCCTGCTGTCACGAATGGTATCGCCGTCAGCGAAGCGCAACCAATCAGGAATACCCAGAACACACCCGGTAACGTCTTTTTCAGTCCGCCCATTTTAAACATGTCCTGCTCATGATGCAGCGCCACAATCACTGCGCCTGCACTCATAAACAACAAGGCTTTAAAGAAAGCATGTGTCACAAAGTGGAATATGGCTGCCGACCAGGCGCCACAGCCCAGTGCGAGGAACATATATCCGATCTGGCTGATGGTGGAATACGCCAGTACCCTCTTGATGTCTGTTTGCACAAGGGCACTGACACCTGCCATCAGCAGCGTAACCGCGCCGATTACAGCCGTAGCGGTTTGTGCAGCCGGCGATAATTCAAAGATCACATGCATACGGGCTATCAGGTATACGCCGGCTGTCACCATGGTGGCAGCGTGGATCAAGGCGCTGACCGGCGTAGGGCCCGCCATCGCATCGGGCAACCATGTTTGCAGCGGCAGCTGGGCAGACTTGCCTACAGCACCGCCCAACAGCAACAACGCTATGAGCGTCACCATCGGATCACCTTTGGCCCACAATACCGGCGCCTCCTGTAACAGACGCTGGATATTAAGCGTGCCCATATGTTCAAATAAGAGGAACAAAGCGATGGCCATCGCGGTATCTCCTACCCTCGTTACAAGGAATGCTTTACGGGCCGCGTAGTTATTTTCAGGGTCTTTATACCAGAAGCCGATCAACAGGTAGCTGCAAAGCCCCACTCCTTCCCAGCCCAGGTACAACAACAGCAGATTATCTGCCATCACCAGCACCAGCATGGACCCTACAAACAGGTTCATACAGGCGAAAAACCGGCCATAGTCTTCGTCATCATGCATATAACCGGTAGCATATACGTGTATTAAAAAACCGACGATAGTAATCACCAGGGTGAACACCACGGACAAAGCATCCATCCGGAAATCGATGCCTGCAGCGAAGCCCGGCACCTGTATCCATTGCCATACATGTTGTACCAACGGCTCTTTCCCTGCAGCGACCACCGTTGCTGCCACTGCCAGCGCCACTATCGCCGACAGGCCCACGCTACCGCAACCTATAACGGTAACGGCACTACGGCTTACACGTTTCCAGCAAAGCATGAGTATACATGCACTGAGAAAAGGAATGGCAGGTATGAGTGCAGGCAGCATCTGATAACGTTTTAATGGTGATAAGGATTAATTAACCGTTCATCCTGCTGGCTTCATCACTATCCAGCGTACGAAGCTGATGATACAGCTGTAATATCAGCGCCAGTCCAACCGATACTTCCGCGGCAGCCATCGCCAGGATGAACATAAACATCACCTGTCCATCGGCCTGCCCCCAATGGGAGGCAGCTACCACAAAAGCAAGTCCCGCGGCATTGAGCATAATCTCTACCGACAGCAGCATGAAAATGATATTGCGACGGATCAATACGCTGATCAGTCCCAGCACAAACAGGATACCGGCCAATAACAGGCCCGCCGTTGTAGGATGCAGGTTCATGTGTCCAGATTATTTTCAAGAAATCGATGTAAGGTTTTCTTATGTTGCCGTCCCAGATGATAAGCACCTACGATACCCGCCATCAGCAGGATACCGGTCAGCTCTACTGCGATCAGATATGGACCGAATAAGGCCATACCTACCTGTTTGGGTGGCACCACCTGGATACCGGCCGCCGGTTGTTTGTTTTGCAGGATCAGGTACAGCAGTTCCCCCAGCAGCACCACGCAAAATATCCCCGGTACCAGCCATATCCGTGGCCGCAGCCAGGCTTTCTCATGCTCTGCTGTCTCCAGTCCCAGGTTCAGCATCATTACAAAAAAGATGATGAGCACCATGATGGCGCCGGCATAAATGATGATCTCCAGCACCGCCATAAACGGCGCGCCATAGGTATACAATACCACGGCCACCGCCAGCAATGATACCACGAGGTATAACAGCGCGTGCATGATATTGTAACAGGTGATGACCCTCACAGTGGCCGCCACGGCTATCAGCGCAGCAACGATAAATGCGATGTCCATAACACTTCTGATTTATGGTAACAGGCTTTTAATATCTACCGGTGGTTCTTCCTGTTCTGCTTCTCCCTTATCTTTATTCTTAATGGCAAGTCCTGCCACTTTGTAATAGTTATATCCCGGATACTTACCCTGGCTGGGTATCAGCAGATCATGTTTTTCATACACCAGGTTCTGCCGATTGTATTCGGCCATTTCAAAATCGGGCAACAGCTGAATAGCGTAAGTAGGACAAGCTTCCTCGCAGAAGCCGCAAAAGATGCAGCGGGAGAAATTAATCCGGAAAAACTCCGGGTATCGCCGTCCATGTTCATCTTCCGTGGCCTGCAGCGAGATGCAGTCTACCGGACATGCTGCTGCACAGAGATAACAGCCTACACAGCGTTCCTCTCCGTCGGGGTCGCGCGTGAGCGCGATGCGGCCTCTCCACCGTGCCGGCAGGGGCGCCTTCTGTTCAGGATACTGATAGGTGTCCCGCTTATGAAACATGTGCAGAAACACCAGCCACATACTACGCAATAGACTAAACATACATGTTGGTATTTGATATTTAGATATTTAGATATTTAGATATTTAGATATTTAGTTACTTAGTTACTAACCAGAGTTTGATGGCTGCCGTCACCAGCAGGTTCAGCAACGACAAAGGGAACAGTACTTTCCAGCCATATTCCATCAGCTGGTCATACCGCGGCCGTGGCATGGAAGCCCGCAGCAGGATGAACAACGAGATGAAAGCAAACGTTTTGATGGCGAACCAGACAACAGGCGGAAGAAATGATGGTCCCAGCCAGCCTCCGAAATACAGTGTCACCACCATGGCGGAGATGAGTGTAACACCCAGGTATTCGCCGATGAAAAACATACCGAACTTCATTCCGGAATACTCTGAGTGGAAACCGGCTACCAGCTCACTTTCTGCTTCAGGGATATCAAATGGCAACCGGTGTGTTTCCGCAACGCCTGCCACCATGAAGATGAGGAAGCCCAGCAACTGCGGAATCACAAACCAGACAGTACGTTGCGACTCGACGATCTGTTGCAGGTTAAAACTACCACTGAGCACCACGACGCCCATCAATGCCAGTCCCATGAACACTTCATAGCTGATCATCTGCGAAGCGCCTCTCATAGCGCCCAGCAGGGCGTATTTGTTGTTGGAGGCCCAGCCTCCCAGCACAATGCTGTATACCCCTAAAGAGGACATGGCCAGAAAAAAGAGGATACCGATGTTCAGGTCGGCCACGACTATGCCCGGTGCAAACGGCACGATCACAAAACTCATCAGCACACTGGCTACCACAACGGCGGGTGCAAATACAAACACCACTTTGTCCGCGAAGGGCGGAATCCAGTCTTCTTTAAAAAACAGTTTCAGGGTGTCTGCCAACACAATAAACAGTCCGAAGGGGCCTGCCCTGTTGGGACCGTAACGGTCCTGCCAGAGGGCGAGCATCCTGCGTTCCAGCCATATGAGTCCTGCGGCTGTGTTCAACAGTACAAAGAGTACTCCTCCAATAATCCACCAGGCGTTTATCATAGCTTTAAATTTTGACCAGCTGCGGTGCTTCCGCCACCTGCATATGCGGCAGCCCTACCGGAATACCGGCGGCTCCTTTTTGCAGGGTATCGTTGATGACGACAGGCAGCGCATACTGGTGTCCGTTATCCATAAAATAAAGCAGATGTCCGGCTGCCACCTGAAAACGGCGCGCGTCCTCACTGTGCAGCATGATGTAGGGAGCAGGCATCCGCTGGGCAATACCCGGCGTATGGATGCTCAACTCCTCCGAGCCGAAAATATGGTAGAGCGGTACCAGCAACAGGTGTCCTCCCACCGGTATAAACGGGTCGGGTATATTGGTATAAAATTTCGTTGGACCGTTTGGGTTAGGTTCCAAGAGGCGTTTGCCCGGATTGCCGCCGTGCAGGGGACCACCAGTCTCCACCTGGTATTTGTTGACCGACTGTACCGAGTTCCATCCCGGCGCCCAGAAGAACGGGATCACGGAAGAAGGTGGTTCGCCGCGGTATCCTTCCATGGTGAACGACAGTGCGGTATCTCCATCTTCCGCCGGCTTAGGCTCACTCACATTCACATTGGCCTGCATAGCGGTGCGGCCACTATAGCGATGTGGCTCACGCGGTATCTTCTGTCCGGCGATCCTGAAATCAGCCGGCGGCGTGAGGGTATCGATACCTATGAACACCGGATATTTGGCGGCGATGGCTTTCAGCAGATCGTCATAGTGCAACAGCGAGCGGAGGTGCGTATGGCCGCAAATATCCCCCAGTTGCAACAGCCAGCGCCAGCTTTCCTGTATGGCTCCCTGCGGGTTAAATACCTGGAGGAAGCGCTGCGCGCGGCCTTCATTATTGACCAGCGTGCCATCAGCTTCCGCAAAAGTGCCCACAGGCAACACGATGTTGGCTCTTTCAGTAGTAGCATTGTGCAAATGGTCCAGCACGATAACTTCTTTGCAATGCCCGAAGAACTGGTTGGCCGTATGCAGGTCCAGCCGGCGGTATAAATCATTTTCAAGTATCAGCACTGTTTCCGCGCTACCGTTCAGCACCGCGTCCACAGCTGATTCCAGCCGAAGCCCTCCCAGCATTTCCAGTCCCATGCTGTTACATTCCGGCACTGTAAAAGAGAGCATGGCATCAGCGCCTTGCTGCTTCAGGGCCCAGGCCAGGTTGGCTGCGGCCCTGATCACCTGTTCACTTCCGCCTCCATAGCCGGCTATTACCAGCGGTCTCTTCGCCCCCCTGAGCGCAGCAGCGATGGTAGCAGCGGCCTGTTTCCCTTCATCAGACATACCGGTCACTTCCGGCAAGGTACCGTCCAACAGGTGACTAACAGCAAAGGCTATACGCGCAATATTATCAGGCGCGGTATGATAAGCACCGGTAGCCACTTCATCAAGTTTGGTTTCTACTACATGGAGAATAAAGAGCGGTCCTTTGTTTTCCTGTACCGCCTCACGTACCGCAGCATCCTGCCATGCGGGCATATGAATACTGCTGATGGCATGGTCCACCGGCATACGGCGCACCGCCTGGCGTACAGACAGCGCCAGCATCGGCGCGGTGTTGGTAAGGTCTTCTCCCAGTATCACAACTGCGTCAGCAGCGGCTGCCTCCTGCATAGAGGCTGCACGCACCGGACCTTCTTTTAGTAACTTCAGCATCAACCGGATCAACTCATGTTCTATCTCCCCGATACCCAGATAAAAGTTGTTCTCTCCTACCAGCTCCTTCAACACATAATTCGATTCCACAGAAGCCCGCGGAGAGCCAATACCAATCACCTTTCCCGGCTTCATGCGGTTGCGCACGTGTTGCAGCACAGGCAGGCCATTGGCTTTATCATCCGGAGCATGTACCACCAACGGTTCCCGGATACGGTCTTTGCTGTTGACGAACTCATAGCCATAGCGGCCCCTGTCACACAGGAAATAACCGTTTACCGCCCCGTTGTAGCGGTTGGTGATCTGCCGCAGGGAACCATAACGTTCGCCTGCAATAATGTTACATCCTAATCCACACCCCTGACAGATAGACGGCGCCGTGGTCAGGTCCCATTTACGGGTATAATGCTGTTTGAGTGTTTTATCGGTGAATACGCCGGTAGGACAGACTTCCACCAGATTGCCACTGAATTCATTTTCCAGCGTGCCGTCCTGCTGACGGCCAAAATAAACGTGGTTATGTGCCGCAAAGACATCGAGGTCTTTCCCGCCGGCAAAGTCTTTATAGAAACGCACGCAGCGATAACACTGGATGCAGCGGTTCATTTCATGATTGATGAAAGGTCCCAGATGCTGATTACGATAGGTCCTCTTAGAGAAATGATAATCGCGGTAAGCGTGGCCGGTCATGACGGTCATATCCTGCAAATGACAGGAACCACCTTCATCGCATACCGCACAATCGTGGGGGTGGTTGGTCATCAGCCAGCCGATGACATGGCCGCGGAAAGCCACCGCATCACTATCGTTGACGGATAAACGCATGCCGTCTTTCACCGGCTCCATACAGGCCATCATCAGTTTACCGCGGGTATCCTGTTCATCTTTAAAGATTTTGACAGCGCACTGCCGGCAGGCCCCTACCGAGCCGAGGGCCGGGTGCCAGCAGAAGTAAGGCAGGTTGAGGCCGAGCGACAAACATGCTTCCAGCAGGTTTTTGCCTTCCTTCACCTCATACGGAATATTATCAATGTTGATGATGGGCATACGGACATTTTTTTTCTTTGATATGTTGTTCAAAATCTTCCCTGAAATATTTCAGGGCACTCTGCAGCGGCTCCATGGCCCCTGGTGCGAGGGCGCAGAACGTGTTGCCCGGCCCCAGCAGTCTGGCATGCCTTTCCAGCAGTTCCAGATCTGCCGGTTCGCCGGTACCGTTTTCCAGCGACCATAATATTTTTTCCGTCCACGGCAGTCCCTCCCGACAGGGAGTACAGAAGCCGCAGGACTCCTGTGCAAAAAAATGTTCAAGGTTGTGCACAAAACCGACGGGACACGTATGGTCGTCGAGTACGACCATCGTGCCGGTACCCAGCCTGCTGCCTGCAGCAGCCACACCAGCAAAGTCCATCTTCACATCCAGGTGGGCATCAGTCAGAAAATCAGTGGACGCGCCACCTGGCAAGGCCCCGCGAAAGCGATAGCCGTTCCGCATACCGCCGGCATGTTCTTCCAATAGTTCGCGCATAGTAATACCCATTGGGAGCTCCCATGCACCGGGTTTATTGACCCTGCCACTGACGCCATAAATTTTCGTACCTCCGTCGGCTGTATAGCTCAGGGATTTAAACCATGCTTCGCCATTATTGACGATATGGGAAATCCAGCTGAGGGTTTCTACATTATTAACGATAGTAGGTTTTCCGAATAGTCCGCTTACCTGCGGAAATGGCGGCTTGGCGCGAGGGGTAGCGCGTTTGCCTTCTAGTGAATTGAGCAGCGCGGTTTCTTCTCCGCACATATACCTGCCCACACCGGTATGCAGCTGCATCTCCAGGCTGAAAGTGCTGCCAAGGATGTTTTTCCCAAGGTATCCCGCCGTATAGGCGTCGGCGATAGCGCGGCGCATTTCGCGGGCTGCATCTTTGTAGGCCCAGCGCAGGAATACAAACGCATCGGTAGCCTGAATGGCATAGGCCGCGAGGACCATACCTTCCAACAGCTGATGCGGGTTGCCTTCCAGCAGCCAACGATCTTTAAAAGTGCCCGGCTCCATTTCATCCGCATTCGCAATCAGGTATTTAGGTCCCGGCACATCCATCGGCACGAAGCTCCATTTCACGCCCGTGGCAAAACCGGCACCACCGCGGCCCTTCAGGTTGGCATCTTTGATCAGCGTGCTGACCTGCGCCGGCTCCATGTCACGCAGGGCTTTGCGCAGGGCGGAATAACCACCCACTGCCTCGTACTCCCGGAGATGCAGGGCAGCGCCGTTATCAGGAATATGTTGTGTGAGTGGTCTTTCCATTGTATATAAGGTTGGGTTAGTGATATTTTTCCAGTATTTGTTCCAGATCTCCCGGTTTGATATCGCGGTACAGATCGTCGTCTATCATCAGCGCCGGCGCATGGTCGCAGGTACCCAGGCAGGCATTGGGCAGCAGGGTAAAACGCTCGTCGGTTGTGGTCTGCCCATACCCGATCAGCAATATTTCGTTTAACCGCTGCCGTAATACCGTATATCCCATCACGTAACAGCTGATACTGTCGCACAACAGGATCACATGGCGACCTACCGGCTGGCGGAAGATGAGGTTGTAAAAAGTTGCCACGCTATCTACCTCCGCGGTGCTCATCTCCAGTATCGCAGCAATATCCGCCACACTTTCATCTGATATCCAGCGCCGCTCCTGCTGCACAATCTTAAGCGCTTCAATACAGGCGGCCTTTTTGACGGGCACCTGTTGAAGCTCGTGGGTGATTTTTTCTATTTCGATAGCAGACAACATATCATTTACGGATTTTGATATTTTGATATTTTGATATTTTGTTGCGAGGCCATGGTGTCATTTTTAAAGGATATCTCAATAACTCAATAATCAAATAACCAAATAACCCAATGGCTACATATCACCGGTCTATGTCCGCCAGCACATAATCCATTCCTCCCAGTATTGACAACAGATCGGCTACCGTATATCCTTTGCTGATGAGCGGTATCATCTGCATATGGGGGAATGACGGGGTGCGGATGCGGGTACGATAGGAAGCAGTATTCCCGTCGCTGATAAGGTAGTAGCTGTTCCACCCTTTGGTGGCTTCGGTACATACCATGGCTTCTCCCGGCGGAATAACCGGTCCCCAGCTGACGTTGAGAAAATGGTGTATGAGCGTTTCGATGTCGTGCATGGTGTGTTGTTTCACTGGCGGGGTAGCCAGCGGGTGGTGCGATTTAAAATCGCCGGCAGGCATATACTCCAGGCATTGTTGTACAATGCGGAGGCTCTGTCGCATTTCTTCCACCCGTACTACCGCGCGGTCGTAACAATCACCATTATGGGCGACCGGGATCTCGAAAGCAAAGTTCTCGTAGCCGCCATAGGGCCTTTTCTTGCGCAGGTCCCATTCAAGGCCGCAGGCACGCAGCCCGGGCCCTGTAACGCCCCACTCTATGGCTTCTTCCAATGTATAAATACCAATACCTTTGGTGCGTACCTTAAACAGATAATTTTTCATCACCATTTTATCGTACTCCCGCAGTTTGCGCGGGAAGTACTCCACGAAATTTTTGACCAGCGTATCCCATCCTTTGGGCAGGTCCTGTGCCACTCCGCCGATGCGGAACCAGTTGGGATGCATGCGGCCGCCGCAGATGGCTTCGATGATCTCAAATACCCGTTCCCTGTCGGTGAACATGTAGAATACGGGCGACAGCTGGCCGAGGTCCTGTGCAAAAGTGCCATACCATACCAGGTGGCTGGCGATGCGGAACAGTTCGCAAAGCATGATGCGGATCACCTGTGCTCTCAGCGGCACTTCAATACCGGCCAGCTTTTCCACGGCCAGCAGGTAAGCCAGGTTGTTATTGACACCGCCGAGGTAGTCAATACGATCGGTATAAGGGATATAGGTATGCCATGACTGCCGTTCACCCATTTTCTCTGCGCCGCGGTGATGGAAGCCGATATCCGGTACCGCATCGATGATGTTTTCACCATCCAGTTGCAGGATAATGCGTAACACGCCGTGCGTGCCCGGGTGTTGGGGACCGATGTTGAGGAACATAAAGTCGGCATCGTCGCTATGGCGCTTCAGGCCCCATTCTTCGGGACTGAACTGCAAAGCGTGCTGTTCGCGGTCTACTTTTTCATCGAAGAGTTTAAAAGGCCCCATTTCAGTGGCGCGGGCAGGATGTTCCTTGCGGAGCGGATGTCCCTGCCAGGTACGGGGCATGAGAATACGTTGCAGATGCGGGTGGCCGTTGAACCGGATGCCGAACATATCGAATACTTCCCTTTCGTACCAGTTGGCAGCGGGCCATAGGTGGGTAATGGTGTCCTGGGAAGGGAATTCGCCGTGGAGGCCAACTTTCAGGCGTAAGAACTGATTTCTGTCAAAGGAGAAGAGGGTATATACCAGCGTGAAATCATATGGCTTGTGGCCGTTCTGCTCTTTTTTGTACGCACGCTCATCAATGGCCGTCAGGTCATAGAGCATACGAAAGGGCATTTTGATTTCGTGTTTGAGGTATTGTAGTATGGCCACAATCTTCTCCTGTGGCGTCCTGAGGGTGGGCGTCTCATCCCGTGTAGTGAGTGGCGTGATGCTATCATCGCCGAAACGGGAGCTTAATTCCGCTACAATGCTCTCTGGCATGGCGTATTAAGTTTGACTGTGAAGGACAGGATTATTGTTGATTCGTTACTGCTTAAGTATTATTCATATAACCATTACTGTTAGTAAACATTTTATATTTCGTCCGGTGTTTTAAACTGCGTCATTTGTTGTCTGTGATCGTGTAACCGTTCCCGTTGTGAAGTTTTTTCCGGGCGTATCACGCCCTGGTCACCGATGACCCAGCTGAGCGGCCGTTGTTCTTTGCCTACGCTGTCGCGCAGCAGGAGCAGTCCCTGCATGAAAGCATCGGGGCGTGGCGGGCATCCGGGCACATATACATCTACGGGGAGGAATTTATCCACGCCCTGCACCACGCTATAGATGTCGTACATGCCGCCGGAATTAGCGCAGGAGCCCATGGAGATGACCCAGCGGGGTTCCATCATTTGTTCATAGAGACGTTTGATGACAGGCGCCATTTTGATGAATACGGTACCTGCGATGATCATCACATCCGCTTCACGGGGCGTGCCGCGGATCACTTCCGCGCCGAAACGGGCGAGATCGTATTTGGGGGTCATGGCCGTGGCCATTTCCACGAAACAACAGGAAAGGCCGAAGTGAAAGGGCCACATGGAGTTCTGCCGTCCCCAGCCGAGGAGGCGTTCTACGCTGGAGAACAACACACTTTGTTGCACCACGTCTTCCATGGAGGTGTTGCCAGCTATTTTACCAGCGGGATCCCCGGCTTTTGTTAACCACCATTTCATATCATGCAGGTGTTACTGTTGAACAATGAGCACGGAGCATACGGTGTTACATCATGGCCTGTTGCTGTTGAAGCGGCGTAAAAGCATCGTTGTGTGCCTGGCTTTCCTTTTTACGTTTCTTGTATGCGCGTAAAATCTTCCGGCCATCCGGACCGAAGTCCAGCGCACCATTCCGCCACTCGTATATCAATACGGCCAGTAGTATGAGAATAAATACAGATACGCCTGCGAAGCCTACCCATCCCACTTCCTGGTAGGCGATGGCCCAGGAAATGATCAGTACTGTTTCTATGTCAAAAATGACAAACAACATCGCTATCAGGTAGAATTGAGAAGGGAAGCGAAGTCGTGCAGAGCCCGTGGAAACTATACCGGATTCATATGCTTCTCCGGTAGCACGGTCTTTATGCCGTTGCCCAAGTACATAAGACAGCCCCAGTATGAGACTAACGAGTATCAATACTATGCCGCCATATGCTACAAATGGCCAAACAGGGATGGTATCATTAACAGCGCTTTGCAAGGTGTTCGCCCTCCCGAGCGATTGACTTTAAAGTTCCGTTTATTACCAATCTTTTGAGTCTGCTTTTGAAGAATCGTGTCTTTAATCAAAACCGTTTTGGGGTAGGAAGAAAATATCGTTTCATAGTTAGTTATCATAACGTCAGAAACCTCATAACGGTATAGGCTATATGCTAATTTGAAATTACAATTAATCCGGCAATAAAACAAAAATGTTTTCCCTGCATCAGGTATGCGTGCCGGTAATATAACATTCAAGACTGGTAATGATATGGCGCTGATCGTCTATTATAAATTTCACCACGTCTCCAATGGAAATAAGGCCTATCAGTCTTCCCTGCTCATCGGTAACAGGCAGATGACGAATACGTTTGTCGGTCATCTTTACCATACAGTCTTCGATAGAGTCGTCTTCTGTAACAGTAATAGGACGCTCTGTCATGATTTCACGGATCAGTGTTTCCTTGGAAGCACGACCTTTTAAAATAACTCTGCGGGCATAATCCCGTTCTGAAAAAATCCCGAGGAACCTGTCATTTTCGTCTACTACAGTGAGCGCGCCCACATTGCGATCAACCAACATTTGCAGGGCTTCAAAAACGGTGTTATCCGGGCGGATAGAGTAAACTGCATGACCCTTGCCCTGCAGGATATTACGTACTTTTCCCATGGCAAGCCTGTTTTAGAAAGTTAAGAAATATGAAAAACCTGGTTTACCTAAGTTAAGCAATTTAACCGGTAAAATCAAGCCTCAATTCAAACTGCCCTGTGGTCCCCGATTCCGGCGCGAATGATGAAATATGCCCGCATTCCCGCCCCAGTCACAGGACTGAAGCCCTGGGCTACGATGAGATCCAGGCTGTTTTCATGAAAAGGATGCAATATTGGACAACGATGTTGTTTAGTTTCAATGAAAAACCCCGGACTGTTGGTTAGTCCGGGGTCCTACATAACGATATTGTATACTGTTAATACAATGTTTCGGTTCCTTTTACCACAGCGGGCTTGTCCTGGTGTAAATCCAGTACAACGATCTCATTATTGCCTTTCTTCAGCCACGAAGCAGGGCAATACAAGCGATGCTGCGGGCCTATTTCCCAATAGCGGCCCAGATTGTGCCCGTTTACCCACACCAACCCTTTTTTCCATGCAGATACATCGATATAGGTATCGCCGGTTTGCGTCAGGTTGAAAGTGCCTTTGAAAAACTGTCCTGGCTTGCCGGCATTTCCGGACGAAGCAGTAAGGCCGGTCACCTCTTTATCTGTCAGCGGCAAACCATATACGTCCCAGTTCATCAGCGTCATACCGTTGAGCGTAACCCGCTCTGTGATGCCTTTTCGGTCGATGATCGCATCCGCAAAGTTAATGCGGCCCATTCCCTCCACCAGCACTTCCAGTACAGGGTTGGCCACGTCGGTTTTAGGCAGCTCTATTGACTTCTCTCCCAGCCTGCGATCTATTTTACCAACGTATTGTCCATTGAGGAACACCGTTGCATAATCGTGCAGGTCCCTGATCACCAGTTTTCCGCTTTTGTGGCCGATGAGCGTAGTTTTATAGAGCATAAAGCCATAGTCCTGGCCATACGCCTCAAATGGGCGGGGCTGTACATCGTGCACTGCCTGCGGAAGATGGTCCCACAGACTGGTGAACGGTGTCAATGTCACGTCCGGAAAGCTGATTACCGGAATAGGCGCCGGTACTGGCGGTAATTTTTTGCCTTTAGGGAGATAGGAAGCCAGTAACCGGCGCAATGCCTCGTATTTGGGCGTAGCGTTCCCCTGCTCGTTAATGGGCGCATCATAATCGTAACTGGTCACATCCGGCTCGTAGCCTTTGCCGCCGGAGTTGGCGCCGGCAGTATATCCGAAATTGGTACCCCCATGGACCACATACAGATTGAACGAGCGTCTGGTGTCCATGAGAAACTTCACCTCCTTCACGATGCCTTCCACACCCGGCCGCTGCCAGGCTTCGCCCCAATGCGTCAGCCAACCAGGATAAGATTCACTGCTGAAGGCAGGCACATTCGGGTTTTGATTTCTGGCTGCTGCGAAGTCGGCCTCGGAGCCACCGGAATCCAGGCCGATAGCGGCGCCATCTACGGTACCGGCTTCCAGCATAAAGGCAGTGGGACCGTCAGCGGTATAAAAAGGGATGTCGATGCCATTTTTCACCCACAGGTCTTTCAGTGCATGGAGATAGTTTTTGTCATTGCCGTAGCTGCCGTATTCATTTTCGATCTGCATCATCACCACCGGACCACCATGAGTTACCAGCAACGGTTTCACTTCCGCGGCAAGCTTCGTTACATAGCGGGTTACCGCTTCCATATAGCGCGGGTCCATACAGCGTACTTTGATATCAGGTGTCTGCAACAGATAGGGAGGCAGTCCGCCAAATTCCCATTCGGCGCATACATACGGACCGGGGCGCAGTATCACCCACATGCCTTCCTCCCGGGCTATGCGGATAAACTCCGCGATATTATGATTACCCGTGCTGAAATCGAACTGTCCTTTTACCTGTTCATGGTAGTTCCAGAACACGTAGGCAGCAATCGTGTTACAGCCCATGGCTTTGGTCATTTTGATGCGGTGACGCCAGTATTCCTGCGGAATACGCGCCGGATGCATTTCTCCGCTGATCATCTGAAATGGTTTACCATCCAGCAGGAACTCAGATTTGCTGAGCGCGAAAGTGTGTTTTTGTTGTGCAGAGACGGCCTGTCCCAGGCAGCAGGACAAAGCCAGTGCGAGTATTGTCTTTTTCATTGTTCACTTGTGATATGAATTACGAATGGAGGGCCCTCCTATCAGAAGGGTTACTAAATAACCTTTCCAAAGCGGGCCCTCCATTCGTAATTCGTAATTCGTATTTCGTAATTGTATTAGATATTTCCTTTCTTCAATTCACTGACCGCATGGTCGCAGGCTCTTGCTGTCAGCGCCATGTAGGTGATAGATGGGTTTACACAGGAAGAGGAAGCCATACAGGAGCCATCGGAGATGAACACGTTTTTGGCTTCATGTACCTGATTAAAACCATTGAGCACGGAGGTTTTCGGGTCCTTACCCATTCTGGCCGTACCCATTTCGTGGATACAGTGGCCGGGAGGTGGTGCGGAGTCATAACCATGTACATTTTTCAGTCCGGCAGCTTCCAGCATTTCTTTGGCGCTCTCCTGCATGTCTTTGCGCATGGCCTTTTCATTTTCCTTGAATTCACAGTCGATATCAAGGGTAGCCAGGCCATATTTATCTTTTTTCTCTTTGTTGAGCGATACTTTGTTTTCAAAGTACGGGAGGTGTTCGCCCCAGGAACCGATGCCCATGCCCCATTTGCCGAGGCCTTCCTGTGCTTCTTTCAGTGCTGCACCGATGCCGTCGAAGCTTTCGCCTCTTCCTCTGCCGGCGCCGCCCTGATAGCCGAACCCGCGAACATAATCTTTTTGTTTCGTTTGTTCGTTTACGTTACGGAAGCGGGGAATATAGATACCGTTGGGTCTGCGGCCTGCACCGTGGTATTGGTCTTCAAAACCGTCAAACTCCCCGCCGGCGCCTACGCCGAAGTGGTGGTCCATCAGGTTGTGGCCCAGCTGTCCGCTGTCGTTGCCGAAACCATTGGGGAAGCGGTCAGATACGGAGTTCAGCATGATCCAGGTAGTACCCAGGGTAGAAGCGTTCAGGAAGATGATATTAGCGTAGTATTCCACCGTTTGCAGGGTATGTGCATCCATTACGCGCACACCGGTCGCTTTGGCCTTGTCTTTATCGTACAGTACTTCCAGCACGATAGAATCCGGGCGCAGCGTAAGATTACCGGTAGCGGCGGCAGCCGGCAGGGTAACGCCGTTGCTGCTGAAATAACCGGTATACGGACAGCCGCGGGCGCACATGCTGCGATATTGACAAGGGCCGCGGTTATTGAGGCCTTTAGTCAGGTGCGCAGCACGTCCGATAGTCATAATACGGTCGTTGAATTTTTCTTTGATACGGGCAGCCACATGTTTTTCCAGGCAGTTCATTTCCATGGGAGGCAGGAAAATACCATCGGGCAATTGCGGCAGTCCTTCCGCCTGTCCGCTCACGCCGATATATTTCTCCACGTAAGCATACCAGGGTGCTATGTCTTTGTAACGGATAGGCCAGTCCACACCGTGACCATCTTTCGCATTGGCTTCAAAATCGAGGTCGCTCCAGCGGTATACCTGACGGCCCCACATAATAGAACGGCCGCCTACATGGTATCCGCGCAGCCAGTTGAACGGCTTTACCTCGTTGTAGGGGTTTTCTTTATCATTCACCCAAAACTGTTGGGTAGCTTCATCAAATGCATAACAACGGCTCTGGATGGGATGATTTTCCCGCATTTCATTGCTGGTTTGCAGGTGGTGTTTAAACTCCCACGGGTCCATGGTAGCGGTGGTGTAATCCTTGATATGCTCCACGTTACGGCCCCTTTCCAGCACCAGTGTTTTAAGTCCTTTCTCTGTGAGCTCTTTGGCCGCCCAGCCGCCGCTGATACCGGAGCCTACCACGATGGCATCGTAGGTATTTTCCTTTGTCGCTTTTATATTAAGGTTCATGATATGTTGAAGTGTGGTGTGGAATCAAAAATTGAAATGCAGCGGTTTTACCCGCTGCATTACATTCCCTAAATTTTACTAAATCAAAAAAATATCCAAATAGCTAAATGGTTAGATGTTGCCTTTCTTCAGTTCTTTCACAGCATAGTCTGCAGCGCGTGCGGTGAGGGCCATGTACGTGAGAGACGGGTTTACGCAAGCCGCGGAGGTCATGCAGGCGCCGTCTGTTACGAACACGTTTTTCACTGCGTGCATCTGGTTGAAGCCGTTGAGGATGGAAGTTTTCGGATCGCGACCCATGCGGGCGGTACCCATTTCATGGATGGCCATACCCGGGTAGGAGCCGTTATCGTATGTTTTCACGTTTTTGAGACCGGCCGCTTCCAGCATTTCGGCAGCGTCGTTCATCATGTCTACGCGCATTTTCTTTTCGTTCTCTTTGAATTCGGCATCGAATTTCAACACTGGCTGGCCCCATGCGTCTTTCACAGACGTGTCGAGGGTCACCATGTTGTCTTCGTATGGCAGGCATTCACCGAAACCGCCGAGGCCCATGCTCCACTGGCCTGGTTCGGTGAGCATTTCCTTGAAGTCTTTGCCCACGCCCATTTCAGCGATGCCACGGCTCCATCCGCCGCGACCGGCGCCGCCCTGGTAACCGAAGCCACGGAGATAGTCGCGTTTGTCGTTACCGATGTTGCGGTAGCGGGGCACGTAGATACCGTTGGCACGGCGACCGAAGAAATATTTATCATCATAGCCTTCTGCGGTACCGGAAGCGCCTGTACGGAAATGGTGGTCCATCAGGTATTTGCCCAGTACGCCACTGTCGTTGCCCAGTCCGTTCGGGAAGCGGGAAGAAGTGGAGTTGAGCATAACAAAAGTGGAACCAAGCGTAGAACCGTTGATGAAGATGATTTTAGCGTAGTATTCCACCATTTCTTTGGTGTTTTTGTCGATCACTCTCACACCGGTTGCCTTACCTTGTTTCTCGTCGTAGATAACGGAGTTCACGATGGCATCCGGGTGCAGTGTCAGGTTACCTGTCGCCATGGCTGCCGGCAGCGTAGATGACTGGGTACTGAAGTAAGCGCCGAACGGACATCCGCGGCTGCAGAGGTTACGGAACTGGCAGCTTTCACGACCAGGCAGTGGCTTGGTAATGTTTGCCACACGGCCCATGGTGATGATACGGCCTTTGTATTTGCCTTCGATGGCTTTCTTCACGTCTTTCTCCACGCAGTTCATTTCCATGGCTGGCATGAACTGGCCATCGGGCAGCTGAGGCAAGCCTTCTTTCTGACCGCTGATACCAGCAAATTTCTCTACGTAGTCGTACCAGGGTGCAATCTCTTTATAACGGATCGGCCAGTCAACAGCGATGCCGTCTTTCAGATTGGCTTCGAAATCGATGTCGCTCCAGCGGTACGACTGACGGCCCCACATAATGGATTTACCGCCCACGATGTCCGGACGGTACCAGTCGAAGCGTTTCACTTCGTTGTAAGGGCTCTGAGAGTCGTTGATCCAGTATTTTTCGTTGTGCTCACTATAAGGGTAGTCGCGGCTCAGTTTAGGATGGGTTTCGCGCTGATCTACCGTAATGCGGCCTCTGTGAGTAAATTCCCACGGGTCTTTGGTGGCTGTTTCGTAGTCCTTCACGTGTTCCAGCTTCTTGCCACGGTCCAGCATCAGTACCTTCAGGCCTTTTTCTGTCAGTTCTTTGGCAGCCCAGCCACCGCTTACACCGGAGCCGATAACGATGGCATCGTAGGTGTTTTGCTCCTGTGCTTTGATATTTAAGTTCATGGAAAGTCGTTATGGGTTTGAAAAGAAAGATACCGGCCGGCGCGGGCCAGCCATTCCGTCTATCTGTAAGAACAGCTTAAACGGCCCAGGCCTTGTCACCTTTTTTATAGGGGATGCAGCCTTCATACTTGCCTGGTACCGGCACATAGCGTAATGCCTGTGTAGCGCCTTCCTTGGAAGTAAAGTAACCCAGCAGGGTCAGTTCCTTCAGGTACTGGAAGTAATGGGTAGGATCACCTTCTTTCTTGTCTTTCCGCTTGTTGTACTCCACCCGCTCTTTGTCGATCTGGGTCAATAATTCGGTGCGCTGCTCAGGGGTAATGTCCATAAAGTTCTTTTTGAACTGTTTCTGGCTGGCAGCATCAATTTTTTTCAGGCCATCGAGGAAGACCTCCTGGTCGCTTTTTTTGTAGCAATCGTTCATCATCACTACAATAAAGTCATCCACTTTGGCGGCTTTGGCACCAGGAGTACTGGTGGTGGGTATGATGGTTTCCGCTATTTCAGCCAGTAACGCTTTGGTTTCAGGCTTGTGCAAATCATAGTTTTTCGGTGCGGAACCGGTGCAGCTTTCTAATGCTGATAACGTGGAAGCGGAAATGGCAGTCCCCAACAAAATCGCCACATTCCTGATTGCGTCTCTTCTGTGCATAAATAGTATATTGATTTGACCTTCGGACAAGTTTCAAAAAAAAATTCTAAAAAACAAATAGAATAATGATGAAATACGCTTGATGGATGCCGAATTGTTGAAAAAAACGAAGATCCGGGCAAATTATTATATGCCCGGATCTTCGTTTTATTTTTTCAGTGGTCAGGATGGCCCCCGGCCTACATAATATACTTGCCTCTGTCGTCTACCATGACTACCGGCAGACGGTGGTGTTTCTCAAAATAGTCGTACGCGCTCCTCAACTCTGTCCAGAACTGTTTGGAGGAATTGTCTGTCAGGGAGAAGTTACCCAGGTACTCCAGTGACCGGACGTTACCGAATTTTACCGGAAATACATGCACCGGAATAAAGTCCTGCCCGGCATTTTTAGCATTTACGGCCAAAATGTACACTTCATCAATGAATTCATTGGTCAGCGGGATACAGCCTACGGTGATGCAATCGCCATGGATGTATATTTCACCGCCCGGTTTTTTCGGATCGCTCAGGATGCGGTCGGAGAAGTTGGGATAGTTGATACCCAGCGACAGGTGATAGTTGCTGTTCGGATTGAAGTCGTTGATATAATAGAATCCTTCCGGCACCTGGCGGTCGCCTTCCTTTCTTTTAGGTCCCATTTTACCGGACAGGGTACATACCCGGTACGATTTAAACAGGCGGAACGTATCGGCAACACTATTTTTCACCCAAATTTCCATTTCACTGTCCAGCTTGAAAGAGCGGACAAAAATGTACTTGGCGGGATAAGTAAGCCCTTTTTTCTCAAATTCCTTCTTTAGCAATTCTTCTTTTTCCCGGTATGCCTCCCCTACTTTAGGGAACATTTTCTGATTATCCAGGAAAGACTGTTGAGCTGAAAGAGTACCTACCCCCAACAACAACATAGCCAAAACAACAAGTCGCTTCATATCAGATTTTCACAAAATTTTAAGAATTACACCAGATTTATGTAGGCAAGATAAAACAATAACAATGATAAAATGAAATATATCACCATGCTTACTTTTCTGTTGGCTATCTTCAGTATATAGTGCTTGTGCCCCTGATAGATCAATATCGCCGTAAATGCCTGAAAAATCCCACCTAATAAAAACAGTACGCCAAACAGTGTTTGTAAGCTCATAAAAAAAACGAAACAGTTAATATGAATATTGTCCTGTAAAGTTACACGAATATTGTTATCGTTAGAGCTTTGTCCATTCCAGTTTAACAGTTCCTTCATCCATACCGTTGCGGAAGGTGCCACGTACCGGATATTTGCTGGCATTGTAGGCGTAGGTATAGGTATGGGTGTAGGTACGTGAAGAATGGGCGGTGCTGATGCTTTCGGACAGTACGTTATGGGCCGACAGGTTGGCGGGCGTCATATCCATCATATAAGCCAGTTCCTGGCAAAGCTGTTGCGGGTTCTGCTGGCGGTCGTACGTATAGGTGACGGTGGAGGTCAGGTTAAAGCGGTTTTGTCCGGGCTGTTTGCCATAATTGTCCATCTGTGCCACGTTTCCTTCCTTGTCCCAGGTGTATTGCTGGTATCCGGTAATTTCCCGTTTGGCTGGCTGCACCGCCAGATGGTACCGGGCAGTGATCTTCCCGTCGGCGTTGTATACAAGGGAATCCTGGGTATATACCGCATTGTTCCGGTAGTAACTGATGGTTTGCAGTTGATGGCTGTCCGATGCATAGCTGAATGTCGCGTTCAGGTCGCCGGTGAGGGCCTTGGCATCGTCGGTGGAGAGTGTTTTGACAAGGCGGCCGTTTTCATATACCGGCAGCTGAATGTCCTGCCAGGTAGAACCATCTTCCGCCTGATGTACCTGAATGATCTTACGGAGTGTTTTGTCCGGATTATACTCCAACATTGTGTTCCCTGCAGGGGATGATATTTTGTGGAGATAAGTGCCGCCGGGCGTGTCTTTGTCTGTCCGGAAGGCAGTAGTAAAGGCCATTGATGTTAACAACAAGGCACAGGTAGCCCATTGGGCTTTGGCATAATGTAGCATAGGTGTATATATTTAAAAATTTATCTATCTAAATATTTTAAAATATTATATATACAAACAGGGAAAAAGCCAGGAATATGGTTTTTATTTAAAGCATTGATTTTCGTCGGATATATCTACGGAAAACGACGTAAAATGGTTTTAGTGAAGATAATAAAAATATATTATGAATTATAACATATATATTATTTCTATCAGGCTTTTAGACAACATAAGGACAGGGGCGAAAGTCACCTGATGAGTACGCTTAAGAAGGACAGAAAAAAACCGCACCACGGGAAACGCGGTGCGGTGCAGGAGTTGTTTTTGTTTTAGCCTTCAGCAATATAGCAGGCCTAAAATCGAAGTTGTAACCAAAGCCGGGCAAGGGGCTTCTATGCTATCTTAACAATTATAAATTACCGCGCAGGGCCTGTTCTCTTTCGATTGACTCAAACAGTGCTTTGAAGTTGCCTTTACCGAAAGACTGGGCGCCTTTACGCTGTATAATTTCAAAAAATACGGTGGGACGGTCCTGAATAGGTTTGGTGAAAATCTGTAACAGATATCCTTCATCATCACGGTCGACCAGGATACCGAGCTTACGCAGCGGCTCGATAGACTCATCGATCGTACCGACTCTTTCCAGCAGCGTATCATAATAGCTGCCGGGCACGGTCAGGAACTCTACGCCACGGGCCTGCAGATCGGAAACGGTTTGGATGATATCATTGGTAGCGATCGCGACGTGCTGTACGCCGGGACCACCATAGAAATCCAGGTACTCTTCGATCTGGGATTTTTTCTTTCCTTCCGCCGGTTCGTTGATCGGGAATTTCACACGACCGTTACCGTTACTCATTACTTTACTCATGAGTGCCGAGTATTCAGTGGAGATATCGCTGTCGTCGAACGAGATCAGGTTTTTGAAGCCCATCGTGCGTTCATAGAAAGATACCCAGGTATTCATTTCATTCCAGCCTACGTTGCCCACACAATGGTCTACATATTGCAAACCGGCATCGGCAGGATTGTAGGCGGTTTTCCATTCTTTGTAACCCGGCAGGAACGGACCGTTATAGTTCTTGCGTTCTATAAAAAGGTGTACGGTATCGCCGTAAGTCTGAATACCACTGCGCACCACTTCGCCGAATTCATCTTTTTCCACGATCGGCTCCAGGTAAGGAGTAGCACCGCGTTTAACAGTCTCCTCGAAAGCAGAACGGGCGTCGTCTACCCAGAGCGCCAGTACTTTCACACCGTCGCCATGTTTGGCCACGTGGCGGGCGATGTCGGTATCGGGCAACAGGGAGGTGGTCAGCACGAAGCGCAGTTTGTTTTGTACCAACACATAGGAAGTCCGGTCTTTTACACCGGTTTCAGGACCGGCATAGGCCACTGACTGAAAACCGAAAGCGGTCTTATAATAGTGGGCTGCCTGTTTTGCGTTTCCTACGTAAAACTCAACATAATCAGTACCGTTCAATGGCAGAAAGTCCTGCTGACCGGTCAGGTTGGAAGCGTTTGCTACTGCGGTTTCCATAATTCAGTGTTTTAGATTTTTGTTGTTTAAGTTGTTTTGGTGTTTATCTGTTGATCTTTTTCTGATTCAGCATTTTATTCTGCCCAGCTCATCACATAACCGCCGTCTTCAATGCCCAGCGCTGCTTCGGTGATCTGCAACGGATGGAAGGTGTCCACCATTACCGCCAGTTCTTTGGTTTCTTTAGCGCCAATGCTCTTCTCTACAGCGCCCGGATGCGGGCCATGCGGAATACCGGCCGGATGCAGGGTGATCATGCCACGGGTAACGTGCTTACGGCTCATAAAGTCGCCATCTACATAATAGAGCACCTCGTCGCTGTCAATATTGCTGTGATTGTAAGGCGCCGGGATGGCCTGCGGATGATAATCGAACAAACGCGGACAGAAAGAACATACCACGAAATTGTTGCCTTCAAATGTCTGATGTACCGGCGGTGGCTGATGCACCCTACCTGTGATAGGTTCAAAATCGTGAATAGAGAAAGCGAAAGGATATTCGCAACCATCCCATCCGATCACATCAAAAGGATGATGTTTATAATGAATGGGGTAAATCACGCCTTTCTTTTTGATGTTGATCAGGAAATCTCCCTCCTGGTCAATGGTTTCCAGATTCTTCGGCTGGCGGATATCGCGCTCGCAATAAGGCGCGTGCTCCAGCAGCTGCCCGTATTTGCTGAGATACCTTTTCGGGTAACGCATAGGGCTAAACGATTCCACGATAAAGAGACGATTGTTTTCCGTCGCGAAAGTGATCTGATAAATGGTACCGCGGGGAATCATGAGATAATCGCCGTAGCCGAATTCCAGTTGCCCGTATTGTGTTTTCAGCAGTCCGCTGCCTTCGTGCACAAAGATCATTTCATCGGCGTCCGCATTCTTGTAGAAGTACGTTTCCATGCTTTTCCGTGGCGCGGCCAGCACAATATGCAGGTCGTTATTTACCAGTACTGCTTTACGGCTTTTCAGAAAGTCGTCTTCCGGTTGGATGTTAAAGCCCTGAAAACTGCGATGCTTCAGCATCTTTTCTTCCGCTACCCTGGGCGCCACAGAATATGGCTCGTCCACTTTCACAATTTCGGTAGGCGGATGACAATGATACAAGAGGCTGGAATTGGAAGAAAAACCTTCCGTAGAAAACAATTGTTCCGAATACAGTCCCCCGTCCGGTTTGCGGAACTGGGTATGCCGTTTATGTGGGATTTGTCCTAGTTGATGATAATGTGGCATAACGCGTATCGATTAAAAGATTGTTTTGGTGTATGTAATATTGAATTGGTGTATGACTGCAAAAACTTGCTGTATTGGATATTATCGCGCAGCACAATAAAGGCTGATGCTAAAAGACAAATTGCCGGTAAAACGAGGTGCGCACATGCGGCAATAGCGATAGGAAAAAGCTATTACAAAGTTACGCGTTATAAACAGGAAAAGCAGCCGGAAGGGGCTGTTTCGGAAGGGTTATGCCAAAGCCGAATCCATGGCGAGGGTGGCCATGAGAAAGTAGTAGTTCAGCTGACTGTTGCTTGTATATTTCAGTGAAACGGACAAGTGGCAAATAATTTAGTCAGCTAAAGTTAAGGATATTTTATTTCCTTCCAAGTAAATTATTGTTTTAGCACAAAAATGTTAGCACCTGAAACCGTACATCCCGCTTTTATGGAAAACCATAAAAAACTATCTTAGTGTTCTTTAGACTATATATCATGAAATATTTATTGTTATTGTTTTTGTTGCCCCTCACCGTACTGGCACAGACAAATGCACCCAACCAACCGCTGCATGTCCCCAAAAGTTATAAAAAAGTGGCCGAGGCCACCGGCGATCTGGATAAAGACGGCAAAGACGAACAGGTAATGATCTATGACACTGAACCCGATAAGGAAGATAATTTTAAGCGGATATTATATATCTGCCGGACCACCAACGGGGAATTAAGTCTCTGGAAACAAAAAGTGCTGGCCATTCTGCCTGCCCACTCCATGCCGCAGTATACCGAGGTGAAAGACCTCGCCATCAACCGTAATACTATCGTGCTCAAACAGGAAGAATATCCAGGCGGCAGAAACCTGACACAATACACCCATATCTTTCGCTTTCAGCAGGACAACTGGTACCTGATTGGCTCCCGGACCTCGCTGAACACGAACTGTTGGGGTGCGCAGATCTTCGAAATCAACTTTTCTACCGGCGACGTGGTGATATCAGTCGTTCCCGACGGCGGCTGTGATGAAGAGCCTAATACCCAGCCAAAGAAAAGCCGCAAACAATATAAACACACCTTTACGACCCTTCCCCTGCTGGACACCTTTGAATTCGGGGAAAATAAACTGCATATTCCGGGATGTAAGGAGACGATTTATTATTGATCTCCCGGGGGCTACCATGCGTTTTCATTTATTCATCAGCGGCTGATCAGGATGATCACCGCTTTTTTGTTTGACGTTGCCATTGTCACGCTTTTCATGACAAAACAACAGGTATAATTTGCCTTGTTTTTGTCCACAATTGTCATAAAAATGTCTTTAAAATATCTTTCAGATAGTACAAACCGTATAAATACGCATCAATCTCCATCAAATAAATCGCAGTAAACAACATAAAAATTCAATACAAATAACAATAATTAAACAAAATCTAAACAAACAAACATTATTTAGATTATTTAAAAATATCCCCACTGCACTTTTATTTACCGGTAGAATTCCAGACTTTTGTTACACAATCGTCATAATAGTGCAAGCAATAGCTACATATCATCTCTCCTCCGCCACTCCCTCCTTCCAGCGGGAATGCCTGAGCACTATTATTACGACCACCACCATTACAACCCCAAGGCGGGGTTAATATACACATATCATCCAGCGACCACAGCCGTGGTAACCACCGGAAACCCGGAATATCCATTCGTATAAACTTTATTCACTATGCAAGTACTTAAGTTTGGCGGCACTTCTGTCGGAAGCGCCAAAGCCATAGACCAGGTTTGTCAAATCCTCCAAAAAAATAAGCCGGCCGGCCGTTATGCTATCGTCGTATCTGCACTGGGCGGCACTACGGACAAGCTTATACGCTGCGGACAACTGGCCGGTGAAGGCCAGGAACAATACAAGTCCGTATTACAGGAAATAGAAAACAGACACCTGGACACTATCCGCGAATTGTTCCCTATCACTGCGCAAAGCAGCATGATCAGCCAACTGAAGAAAAAACTCAACACCCTGGAAAACCTGTGTGATGGCATTTTTCAGGTAGGCGAACTAAGCGCCCGCTCACTCGACAAAATCATGAGTTACGGCGAACTGATCTCCTGTGTGATCGTTGCCGAAAAACTCAAACAGCTGGGCTTCTCCGCTACCTGTAAAGACAGCCGCGAACTGATTGTTACCGATAATAATTATGGCCACGCCGCCGTGAACTTTCAGGCCACCAACCACCACATTACTGAATATTTTGCCCAACATCCGGCAGACTACGTGGTGCTGCCAGGCTTTGTGGCCGCTGCCCCCAACGGCGACACCACTACCCTGGGCCGCGGCGGCTCCGACTATACCGCCGCCATCATCGCGGCAGCCCTCCACGCCGACTGCCTCGATATCTGGACAGATGTCAGCGGCATGATGACCGCCGATCCGCGGCTGGTATCCCAGGCGCTCCCCATCGCACACATCTCTTATGAAGAAGCGATGGAACTGTCGCACTTCGGCGCCAAAGTAATCTACCCCCCTACCATACAACCGGTGATGGATAAACGAATTCCCATCTGGATCAAAAATACTTTTGCCCCGGAAGATTACGGCACCCTGATACAGGACACAGAAGAACGTTCTTTCCCGGTGACCGGCATCTCCGGCATTCAACATATATCACTGCTCACCCTCGAAGGGAGCGGCATGGTCGGTATCCCCGGCTTTTCCAAAAGACTGTTTGAAGCGCTCTTACAGGAACGCATCAACGTTATTTTCATTACGCAGAGTTCTTCCGAACACTCTATCACAGTAGGCATACACGAGGCAGACATGCTGAAAGCCAAAACCGCCGTGGACAGCGAATTCGCGCAGGAAATACACGAAAAACGCATCGAGCCGCTACAAGTCGAAAAAGACCTGTGCATTGTGGCAGTGGTGGGCGACAAAATGAAAAACCATCACGGCACCAGCGGCAAACTGTTCGGCACCCTCGGCCGCAATGGCGTCAATGTTCGGGCTATCGCACAAGGCTCTACGGAGAAAAACATCTCCGCAGTGATCAACAAACCCGATCTCAAAAAAGCGCTCAACCTGATACATGAAGCGTTTTTCGAGGCACCGCTCAAACAGGTCAACCTGTTCGTGGCCGGTGTAGGCAACGTAGGCAGCAAACTACTGGAACAACTGCAACAACAGCAACATTACCTGCAGGAAGAACTGGGATTACAGATAAGAGTGGCCGGTATGGCCAACAGCAAAAACGCCCTGTTCAGCGAATACGGCATCGGTCTCAACGACTGGAAAAACCAGCTGGCACAGGGCGACGCCATGGACTTGCCTACCTTCGTGGACCGCATCAAATCCATGAACCTGCGCAACAGTGTTTTTGTAGACAACACCGCCAGCGGCGAAGTAGCGGCCGTATACCATGAGTTCCTTCAGCATGGCATCTCTGTGGTGACCTGCAATAAAATCGCCTGTTCATCTGACTATGCCTACTATAAAAAGCTGAAAGACCTGGCCCGTAAATACAATGCCTCTTTCCTTTTCGAAACCAACGTCGGCGCAGGCCTGCCTGTTATCAACACGCTCAATGACCTTGTCAGGAGCGGCGACAGGGTACAGAGCATCGAAGCAGTACTCTCCGGCAGCCTCAACTTTGTATTCAATCATTTTGTGAACGGCAACAGCTTCCGTAGTGTGGTAAAAGCCGCGCAGGACGAAGGGTACACTGAACCAGACCCACGTATTGACCTCAGCGGCAAAGACGTGATGCGTAAAATCCTCATCCTGGCCCGCGAAAGTGGCGCCGCTATCGAAATGAACGATATCACCAATCACTCTTTCCTGCCGGATGCCTGTCTGGATGCACCATCTGTAGCGGACTTCTACGAAACACTGGATGAACACGCCGATCATTTTCAGCAGTTGTACCACGAAGCTGCCAATGCCGGCAAAAGACTGAAGTTCGTGGCCCGTTATGCCGATGGCCAGGCTTCCGTAGGCCTGCAATGTGTAGCACCTGATCATCCCTTCTATAAACTGGAAGGCAAAGACAATATCGTGCTTTACACCACCAACCGGTATCAGGAGCAACCACTGATTGTAAAAGGCGCAGGAGCCGGTGCAGACGTCACCGCCTCCGGGATTTTTGCAGACATTATCCGGTCCGCCCGCTTGTAATGGCCTGTTAAATCTCTGTCACCTCGTTGCACAAGCAACACTAATGATTAAATTAATGAACGCAACCCTTCCCATATGGAAAGCATAAAAGTATTCGCACCCGGCACTGTTGCCAACGTAGCCTGTGGCTTCGACGTAATCGGTCTGGCGATGGACGCCCCCGGCGATGAAATGATTCTTCGCCGCACCAGCGCACCCGGCATCCGTATCAAAGCCGTGCATGGCGCCGACCTGCCCGTTGACCCCGCCAAAAACGTGGCCAGCGTGGCTGTTCAGGCATTACTACAGAAATATGACCATCCTGATACGGGCATCGAAATAGAGATCTTCAAACATATCCATCCCGGCAGCGGCATCGGGTCCAGCGCCGCCAGCAGCGCCGGCGCCGTAGTAGCCGCCAACCACCTGCTGGGCGAACCCTTCACCAAAAAGCAACTGGTACGTTTCGCCATGGAAGGAGAAAGACTGGCCTGTGGCTCTGCGCATGCCGACAATGTGGCACCGGCCATCCTCGGCGGATTTACGCTGGTACGCAGCTACCGCCCGCTGGACATCACCACGCTGCATACGCCCCCTGAGCTGTGGGTGACCGTTATCCATCCACAGATAGAAGTTAAAACTTCCGATGCCCGTGAGATACTCAAACAAAAAGTACTGATGACAGACGCCATTCGCCAGTGGGGCAATGTAGGCGCCATGGTAGCAGCACTCTATCAGGAGGACTATGACCTGATCAGCCGTTCACTGGAAGACGTGATCGTGGAGCCGGTACGGTCTATCCTTATACCGGCCTTTCAGGAGCTGAAGCTCAAATGCAAGGAAGCCGGCGCCCTCGGCGGCGGAATTTCCGGCTCCGGCCCTTCCGTATTCATGCTCAGCAAAGGCGAAGCCAACGCCCGTAGCGTAGCCGAAACCATGAACAACGTATATGCGCCACTGGGAGTGGACTATAAAATATATGTGTCACGCATCAACACCGCCGGCGTTAAAATCATTGACTAATTTCACCAATCCATATCGCATGCAGTATTACAGTTTACAGGATTCAAAGTACCAGGCATCATTCGAAACCGCCGTTATACAAGGCATTGCACCGGACAAAGGATTATATTTCCCGGAGCAGATACCTTCGCTGGACCCGGAATTTATCACGCACCTGCACAAATATACAGACCAGGAGATCGGCTATGAAGTGATCCGCCCTTTTATTGGTGATGAGATACCCGAAGCCGCGCTGAAAAAGATAGTGAACGATACGCTGCATTTTCCTTTTCCGGTACAAAAGGTCACCGGCCACACTTATGCACTCGAGCTTTTTCACGGCCCTACCCTTGCTTTTAAAGATGTAGGCGCCCGTTTCATGGCCGGCTGCCTCGGCTATTTCCGTCGTAGCAGCAACCGCCCGGTAACCGTGCTGGTAGCCACCTCCGGCGACACCGGCGGCGCTGTGGCCAGCGGCTTTTATAATGTTCCCGGCGTAGATGTGGTGATCCTCTACCCTTCTCAAAAAGTCAGCACCCTACAGGAAAAACAACTGACCACCCTCGGCGGCAATATCCGCGCGCTGGAAGTGCAAGGCACCTTTGATGACTGTCAGCGTATGGTGAAAAGCGCTTTCCTTGACGCCGATATACAATCACGCCGGCAGCTTACTTCAGCCAACTCCATCAATGTGGCCCGCTGGCTGCCGCAGATGTTTTATTATTTCCTGGCTTACAAACAGATGAAAGCGGCGCATCCAAGGCTGGTGTTTGCCGTGCCCAGTGGCAATTTCGGCAACATCTGCGCCGGCATGATGGCCGCCGCCATCGGATTACCCGTGTCTCATTTTGTTGCCGCCACTAATGTCAACGATACCGTGCCACGCTTCATGCAGAACGGCCAGTACGAACCAGGCAAAGCAGTGCCCACCCTGTCCAACGCCATGGACGTGGCCGATCCCAGCAATTTCGTACGGATATTACAGTTATTCGGCAACAGCCTGCCGGCGTTGAAAGAAAAATTCACCGCCTACTCCTACACCGATAAAGATACCGCCCGCACTATGGAGCAGGTATGGAAAGAACACCACTATATGCTGGACCCTCACGGCGCCGTAGGCTACCTCGGTTTGCAGCAATTTCTTGCGCAGGCCCCTGAGCTCACCGGCGTATTTCTGGAAACAGCCCACCCGGTAAAATTTGAAGATACCGCGCCCAAAGCCGTGCGTGAAGAGATCCACACACCGCCCCGCGTGATGTCGCTTTATGGTAAAGAAAAAAATGCCACGTTACTGCCGGCAGATTATGATGCGTTCAAAAACTGGTTAATGCGCTAAGGATTTCTTAGTTTTGGCGGTGTATGAAATATTTACCTATCCTGGTGGCCATGGCTGGTGTCGTGGCCTGTAATAACCAACACCAAAAGCCCGAAGCGCAATCAGGCGCTGACTCCGTGCTGTACAGCGATATTATCCGGCCGGTGACAGACTCTATTCAACATTTCCCGGACCAGGATGCGCTGTACTACCGCCGCGCATTGCTGCTGTTTAATACCAATCCCAACCTCGCGCAGCTGGACTTTGAAAAAGCTGCCAGCCTGAAGCCGGCGAATCCCGACTATTGGGCCGGCGCAGGAGAAGCCGCGCTGTTGGAAAATCATTACGACAAAGCGGAGCATCATTTCAGCCAGGCGCTGGCTAACGCTCCCACCTATACGTACCTTCAGTACAAACTGGCCACCGCCATGCTGGAGAACAAACACGCTACGCAGGCCGACAGCCTGGCAAACGTACTGGCCGGCACTGCCGAAGGAAGGGACAAAGCTTTTTACCTGAAAGCGCGCATGGCAGAAGATCGTCATGATATCACCGCCGCCATTGCGCATCTGAAAACAGCCATTGCCGCCGCAGGCCCACATCCGGAATACGAAGCGATGCTGGAACTGGCCGATCTGCTGCGCACCCGCAAAATGCCGGAAGCCGTTCGCTACTATACGGAAGCCTGGCATCAGGACTCCCTGAATGCAACCCCGCTCTACGATGCCGGCCAGGTGCAGGAAGAACTGGGAGATGTCAACGCGGCCATGAACACTTACCGGAAATGCATTGTAGCCGATCCGGGGTTTTCACCGGCTTACATGGCGCTGGGTAACATCTACAGCAGCAGGAATCAATGGAAGGAGGCTTACAACTTCTATAACCTTGCCGCCAAAGCCGCTCCCACCGACGCACAGGCCTACTACCAGCGCGCCCGGAGCCAGGAACAGCTGGGCAATAAAAAAGAGGCGATAGACGACTATGCGAAAGCTGCGTCTTTCAAAAAAGATTTTAAAGAAGCAAAAGAAGCCATGCAACGGTTGAGCCACTAACAGCGCTACCCGTATTTATGTGCCCTGCAATGCTTACATTTAGTATATAAAACTGATTACTATTGGAAAACGCTCCCGTAATGATAGCGCCGTCCTTGCTGGCGGCCAATTTCCTTGAACTGGGAAAAGAAGTGGAAATGGTGAACCGCAGCGAAGCTGACTGGTTTCACCTCGATGTAATGGATGGCCGTTTTGTGCCCAATATCAGCTATGGCCTGCCGGTGATCGCACAGATTAAAAAGGTGGCCCGCAAACCATGCGACGTACATCTGATGATAGAAGAGCCGGAGAAATATGCGGCCGATTTCAAAAAAGCCGGTGCTGATATCCTCACTGTGCACGCAGAAGCCTGCATACACCTGCACCGCAACATCCAGCAAATTAAAAGTCTGGGCATGAAAGCCGGCGTGGCCCTCAATCCGCATACACCGGCAGTGGTACTGGAAAACGTGATCCGCGATATTGATGTGGTGCTGGTGATGAGCGTTAACCCGGGGTTCGGCGGACAAACATTCATAGAACAAACCTATCAGAAAATAAGACAGGTACGTCAGTTGATCAAAGACAATCAGGCTACAGCCCTGATAGAAGTGGATGGTGGTATCAGTACAGAAAATGCCGGCCAGCTGGTGCAGGCAGGCGCTAATGTGCTGGTGGCAGGCAGCTCCATCTTTGCTTCAGCAGATCCTGAAAAAACAATTGCCGCACTTAAGAGAGGTGGTCAATAATCTCTTTGGACAGGGGTTTGGTAAGATAGCCATTTACCACCGGATAGTGACGGACACGCTCTTTGTCTTTCTCATCGATGGAAGAAGTCAACACGAAGATGCGGATTTGTTTGGGCAGCTGGTCATGAAAAACGCTGTACTCGTCCAAAAACTCCCAGCCATCCATAATCGGCATATTGAGGTCCAGCAGAATAAGGTCGGGCAGCTCGTCCACCTTATCTGCATGCTGCCGGATATGATCCAATACATCCTGCGCATCTGAAAACACCCTGATATTGGTGCATATCCCCTGCCGTTCTATCATGATTTTAGCAATTTGCTGGTGAATTGGGTCGTCGTCTACTATAAAAATCATATTGATCAGCTTCATAAAAGGGATTATTCCGGCCTAAATGTAATAATAAATTTGGTTCCTTGTCCCGGCCTGCTTTCCGCCCTGATACTTCCACCCATTGCTTCCACCTGTGTTTTAGTGATAAACAACCCGATGCCTTTTGCATCTTTGTTACGGTGAAAAGTTTTCCGGAAGCCAAACAGCTTGTTGCCGAAACGTTCCATATCGATACCGATGCCGTTGTCCTGCACCGTGAGCACGATGTTATCGTTTTCCTTCGATGTCTGTAAATGCAACTCCGGTTCCCGTTCCGGTGAACGATAGCGGATCGCATTGGTAATGAAGTTTTGCAGGATACTGTCGAGATACACCCGCGGATACTCTATCTGCGGCGCCTGGTCAAAATCATAGGTAATTTTGATATTACTGGTTTCGATATCTACCAACAGAATATCTTTCACTTTTTGCACCCGCTCTGAGAACAACAGTTTTTCTTTTTCCACATTCACATCTTTCCGTATCTGCACCACCTCCACCAGGTCGTTGAGCGTTTCATCAATCTTTTTGATCACCTCATGCAGCATGCCCAGATACAGCTCTCTTTCCTGCTGGGAAGATGCTTCGTTGTGCATCTGCATCAGTGCGCGCAGGTTAGCGATTGGCGCACGCAGGTTGTGCGATGTAATATGGGCGAAGTCTTCCAGCTGCTTGTTCTGGTTGACCAGATTTTTGTTTAGGTTAGACAGCTGGTCGTTCGCTTTGCGCAGGTCTTTCTGCATCTTACGGCTTTCTGTGATATCGCGCATGAAGACCGAGATACCGCCGTCCTGCATGGGTGTCAGGAGGAAGTCGTACCATTTGTCCGGTTTAGGGAAATAGATACCGAAAGATTGTGACTGTTGCAACTGTATGCATTCCTGCAGGCGTGCATAGAACACGGTGCCGGAGAGTCTGGGGAACACTTCAAAAATATTGCTGCCCATTTCCACTTTCTGGCCGATCATTTTTTCGGCTTTCTGATTGAGGAAATTGAGTTTACCATCTTTTTCCATGGCCGCATAGCCCATATCCACCGTATCGAAGAAGAGGCGCATCAGCTCCGTGTTGCGGGTCAATGCTTCCCGGATGGCCGATTGCTCGGTTACGTCCTGCACCACTCCGAAGAGGCGTGTACGTTTGCCGTTGTCATATCCCGGCTGTCCGATGCAACGGACTCTTTTGGTTTGTTGTTTGGCGGAGATGATGGTCAGTTGTGCGTCGAATGGTTTTCCTGTTTCGATACACTGCTTCACCAGTCCTTCCAGTACAGGCTGGGATTCCGGCGAGAAAAAGCTGATAGCTGCCCGGTAATTGATTGGCGTATCCGGTTCCGCATCGTGTATTTTGTATGACTCGTAGGACCAGCGTACCTCTTCTGTATCGAGGTCCAATTCCCAGCCGCCTATTTTTCCGATTTCGCCTGTCTGTAGCAGGAATTCCTGGTTTTTGACATTTTCCAGTTCCTGCATTTTTTTATCGGTGATATCGTTTACCAGCGCTACCACGATCATCTCTTTATCCACGGGTTCCACTACCGGGAACACGGTGAGGTCGAGGTATACTTCGCGGCCTACGGTCGTCCATCGTTCATCCTGGCTGAAATCTATTTTCTTTTCCACGCGCAGCGGGTTCCCTTCTTCGAGTGCCTGGAGGAATAGTTTGTCCAGTTCAAAGCGGGTGGCCAGTTCATCGTTCATCACGTTGAAATTCCGGCGGGCTGCAGGATGCGGGCTATTAAAGAAAAATCGTTGTGTTTGATTGATGCGGCGGATAAAGCCGAAGTTATCAAACTGTATATAACCGATGGGGAGGTTTTCGATGATATTATCGAGTAGTCTTTCGCTTTTCTGGAGGCTGATTTCCGCTACTTTTTTCTCCGTGATATCGTCGAGGATCAGGAAGTAGTTGGCCATTCTGCTCTGGCGGTCTGTTACCGGGAAGATGGTGGCTTCGTAGTACAGCGGGAACAGGCGGGTGACGTTGCCATAGTTCTTTTCCGCGTAGTTGAGCAGGATTTCGCGTTTCAGTGTTTTACCGGTATCGCGGGCTTCCTCGAACATGCGGGCGAGGCCATTGAGCCGGTAGAACGGGTCTTGCAGCCATTTGTATTCCGGATTGGTGAGGAAAGCGTGTTGGGCGCCCCATATCTGGCGTTGACGGCTGTTCATCTCCACGCAGGTGCCGTCTGGTTCGAACTGTTGCAGGCCTACGGGGAGGTTTTCGAGTATCTGACGGAAATATTGTTCATCTTCCATGACCCGGAGTTCGGGCAGTTTACGGTCGGTGATATCGAGGCCTACGAGGAGGCATTCCTGTAGCCGGCCATCGTTGCCCATTACGGGGTAGATAGCCGATTCCAGCCACAGTTGGGTGTTCCCATGCAGCAGAAAGCAGATTTGCTCCTGTACGGATTGTCCGGCCTGTAGCTGTTGCCAGATCCGGGCCCACTGTTTTTCATCGGCGGGCAGGAGTAATTCCCTGAAGTAGCGTCCGGAGATCAGTTCCGATGGTTGCTGCAGCGCGTTGGCCATTCGCGGGTTCAGGGTAGTAATGCATTCAGCGGCATCCAAGTTCACAGACAATGCGCAGGCATTGATGGCAGCTTCCAGATGCTGCAGATGCCGGTAATGCTGTTCCAGCATAACGTCCTTCATTTAACTAGCGGGATTCTAAGATCGTTGTGTATTTAAGCTCAAAATAGACATTATATGACAAAAAAGCGCCATTACAGTATCAAAAGGTACAACTTCCGGTATGATTTTCCCGTTTTTTACACCCGATTGTTTTCCGGTAGTGCTTGTTGTTCAGAGAATTATCCACCAGTTGTGGATTTTCAGTTTTCAGATTTTGTTGATTGATCAATATCTTCGCATTCATTTCCGGGCAGAGCCGGGGCTACAAATAAACTAATTTTCACATAAAATAAAACATCAATTAATGAAAGTTCTGATTATCATGGGATCCGAGAGTGACAAACCTGTAATGGAAGAATCACAGAAATATCTCCAATACTTTGGCATTGAAGGTGAAATGGTAGTAGCATCCGCCCACCGTAATCCGGAGCAGGTACGTGAGTTGTGTATGACTGCGAAGGAGAAAGGTTTCGGCGTGGTGATTGCGGCAGCTGGTATGGCGGCGCATCTGCCTGGCGTAGTATCTGCGTTCACTTCTTTACCTGTATTGGGTGTACCGTTGGAAGGTGGTTTGCCTGGAGGTATCGACGCGCTGTATTCCATTGTTCAAATGCCGTCAGGCGTTCCTGTAGGCACTTTAGCCGTAGGTAAAGCAGGTGCGCGCAATGCTGCGGTACTGGCTGCGCGTATGTTTGCGTTGACCAACGATGCCATTGCTGCGAAAGTAGAAGCATTCAAACAAAACGGTTACAGAATTTAGTGATTGCTTAACAATACTGCTCTCCAGGTTGTCTTTAAATTCATATATTCGGAGTGAGAATTTTCGAATATTTTCCTGGACTTTAAATCATTGAATCATTGACTGAATCCATTATTAACTTAGACAGTATTAATCCCATTGAGTTTTTCGGTGTTAACAACGGAAAGCTGGATTTGCTGAAGAAAAAATTCCCGCTGTTGAAGATCCTGTCCAGGGGTACCCAGTTAAAATTGAGTGGGGCACCGGAAGAAGTGGCCACAGCGGAGGAAAAAATCAGTCAAATCGTAAAATATCTCGAGCGTAATGGTAATCTGACGGAGAATTACTTTGAGCAGATTCTGGGCGATGAAGAGGGAACGGCAGTGGATCATTTCAGCGACCGTAACCCTAACGAGGTGCTGGTGTTTGGTCCGAATGCCCGTACGGTACGGGCCCGTACAGCCAACCAGAAAAAGATGGTCGCACTGGCGGACAAGAATGACATTGTATTTGCCATTGGACCGGCGGGTACGGGTAAAACCTATACCGCTGTGGCGTTGGCAGTACGTGCATTAAAAAACAAAGCTGTTAAAAAAATCATTCTTACCCGTCCGGCAGTGGAAGCAGGTGAAAGCCTCGGGTTCCTTCCCGGCGATCTGAAAGAAAAAATCGATCCTTATCTGCGGCCATTGTATGATGCGCTGGACGATATGATCCCGGCAGAAAAGCTGAGTTATTATATGACCAATCGCGTCATAGAAATAGCGCCGCTGGCTTATATGCGTGGCCGTACACTGGATAATTCCTTTATTATCCTCGACGAAGCGCAGAATGCCACTGATCTGCAGATCAAAATGTTCCTGACACGTATCGGTGCCTCCGCCAAAGCTATCATTACCGGCGACCTTACCCAGATTGACCTGCCGAAGAACCAGAAATCGGGCCTTGAAAAAGCGACCCGTATCCTGCGTAACATCGATGGTATCGGGTCTGTAGAGCTGGATGAAGAAGACGTGGTGCGTCACCGCCTGGTGAAAGCCATCATCCGCGCCTATGACGCAGATAAAGAGAGAGAAGGATAATTGACAAATTTTTTCATTTAGTTATTTATAAATTGAAAGGTCAATATTGTAGCCTCTTAATTTATAAATGACTAAATGAAAATTTTTTTGAATATTAACGCTTTTTTAACGGTCTTTGCAGTAAGTTACCTGTTTTTTTAAGGGGATAATTCAGTTCGGAAGCCTGTGATTCAGCATTGCGGTGATAGTACTTTGCAGATTTGAATGTTTAACCCTATTTTTGTTCTGATATAATAATTATCGACCGCATGACCAATTATCGTCGAATTCTGACACTGGCAGTGATGGGAATGATGCTGCTGAGCAGCTGTAAGAAACGGGCCACCCCTCAAGAGGTAGCGCTGGCATTTATGCACGCTATACAGGATTCGAACTTCGACCAGGCAAGAGACTACGCCACCAAAGAATCTCAGCAGGTAATACAGATTTACTCAATTTTTGACGGCCGCCGCAGCGATGCGGAAAGAGAAAAAATCCGGAAGGCCAAAATAGAAGTCGTTGGCGTAGAGGAAAACGGCAACAAAGCTTCGGTGACCATTCAGAACTCCTCCGCCAATCAGCAGGAAATCCTGCAGCTGGTAAAGGAAAGTGGTCAATGGAAGATTTCACTGACATTTGAAAGTATCATACCTAACTATATTCCCCCGGCCAGCCAGGGCCTGGACTCCACTACTGTACTAACGCCGGACACTACTACCGGCGGCATGGGAGTTCCTGCTGTTAAATGATTTTTGCCTCTTTCCATGCTTTTTTGGGTAAGAAAGGGATAATTTTTAGCTATTAATCATCAGTTGCCTTAATTTTGCCGATGCATGAATGGGCAGGGGCAATTGATTTCCAAGGGCCAACAAGGGAAGCCACTGACCATATCTTCATGAAAAGTGAGGTGAATACTGTATTCACTTTTCAAACATTAATACAATATTGAACAATAAACCTTAAAAGCAGAAAAGTAGATTATTATGATGACAAATCCCTGGCACAGTGTGAGTCCCGGATCTGAGGTACCACACATTGTAAATGCCATTATCGAGATTCCAAAGGGATGCCGTGCCAAATATGAACTGGACAAAGAAAGCGGTTTGCTGAAGCTGGACCGCGTTTTATATTCCTCTGTATACTATCCTGCCAATTATGGTTTCATTCCACAGTCTTACTGCGATGACCATGATCCACTGGATATCCTGGTACTGTCTCAGGTAGAATGTGTACCGATGTGCATCATTGAAGCCAAAGTGATTGGTGTAATGCAGATGGTAGACGGTGGCGAGGCGGATGATAAAATCATCGCCGTGGCAGCAAACGATATGAGCGTAAACCACATCAATGATATCTCTGAACTGCCGCCTCATTTTATTGACGAAATGAGACACTTCTTCGAAGAGTACAAGAGACTGGAGAAAAAATCTGTAATCGTGGAAGAATTCCAGAACAAGGAAAAAGCGGAACAGATCATTCACCAGAGCTTCGAAGATTACAGGAAGATCTTCAAACAAAGCTAAATAACCTATTTTTTGATTTTCGATTTTTGAATTTTGAGATTTTGTCGGACATCTCCCGAAATCTCAAAATTCAAAAATCGAAAATCAAGGAATTTTAAAAGAATCTTTTGATAATCCGCAGCTGGTGCGTTCTGAGGTGGGTATCAGCATTAATGATACCCTGGTTGTCGATCGGATCTATGCGTACCTTACCGGAAGAGTGGATGATTTCGTGATCATTGAGCAAGAGGCCCACATGGGTAATTCTTCCTTCCGGGTTATCAAAAAAGGCGAGGTCCCCCAGCCTGGCTTCCTGTAGAAAGTCGACCGTGGTACCCTGTGTAGCTTGTTGCGACGCATCGCGGAGTAAAGGTATCCCCGACAGTTTAAATACATTTTGTACAAAACCGGAGCAATCCACCCCAAAGACATTCCTACCGCCCCAGAGATAAGCCGTATTCAGAAATTTCATCGCATCTGCCAGCAGATGTTTCACATTCACCGGCGTTCCTGCTGCAGGCAGTATAGGAGGTTTCTCTAATAAAGTCACCTGTGTATTTCCCCATTTTGCGGAAAGGTTGGTATACCCTTTCAACAAACAACCAAAGGGTACGATCATAGGTTGACCGTTGAGCAGGATTTCATTGTTCCATTCCTGCAGGTAGTGGGTAGCCGGGGCCAGGTATATCTCTTCGGAAACTTCTTCGAGGTGTGACTGGGAAGCCCAGCCGGTATAGCCGTCGTACTGGTTAACCACTTCCACCCATCCGTCGGGGGCTGTGTTGATGATTTCCACCCCTTCGCCCCAAAGCAGCTGGGAAATCATTTCACTTCTGTGTGCGGCGGTTGCCCTGAGGGGTGCTACGGGCACAACAACGATCGCGTATGGCATATTAATTGTATAATTCCGTTTTTTAATCCAATAATCTCGCGTCTGAATGAACTTTTTCCGCTTTTATACGTAAATATAGAGTATTAAGTTTATGCACCAACAGTTAACCAATTTATCAGATAAGGAACTTATATCCCGTGCCCGGAAACAAGACCGGGAAGCAGAAGGTGTACTAATGGACAGGTATAGTCATTTACTGGTGGCCATTACACTACCTTATCTGGATAAAGCCCCAAAGCCAGACCCCAACATCGTATTTCCCACCCTGTTGCAACGGCTCAGCGCCAGTCTTAAAACCCAGACTATTTACAAAGCCAACGAATGGATATTACACATTCAGAAAGGATATTTCAATAATCCTGACAAAAATATCCCCTTCTACCCGTCACGGGATGGCAGGGACCTGTTGCATATTGAGAACAAAGTCGAAAAAGCAGGTACCAATATCATCGACCGTCAGGACCTGGCCGTAAGGCTCGAACAGGCCCTTCAGCGGATGAATGCCGACGACCGTGATCTGATAACGCAGTTCTATATTGATAATAAAAGCTTTGCCGATCTGACCGCTGCCATGGGAATAACACGTGAAAAACTGAGGAACCAGCTGAAAGCAGCCAAGGGGAAACTTGCCAAGCTATATATGAATCAGGGTTATGTTTAGTAGTAAACCAAACAATGAAAAAATTTTAAAGGTATTTTCCGGTATCCGTTGTCTCAGCAAAGATCAGTTACCCCGATATATGGAAGGGCGACTGACAGACATTGAAAAACACCTCGTAGAGCAACATCTTGCCGACTGCGACCTTTGTTTTGACGCCCTTCAGGCGCTGGAACGGGAAGCAGGTAACGAGCAGTACCAGGAATTGACCGGCAAACTCCAGCGTTATATACATGACAGTATACAACCGGTATCCCATGTCCATAAGGTAGCCCAGTACACCAAAAAGGAAAAGACCAAAGAAAGCCTCCTGGTGTATTTCTGGCTGATCGCCTTTCTGGTAATCGGGATAGCGAGCGTATATGTATTGCGCGGTCATCTGCGCAACCAGCCGCCGCCCCCACCCCGTATGCTGTCCGCTGCCCAGCCTCCCGCGAAAGATTCCGCCACTTCCCCTTCCGGAGAAGTGACCAATCAACCTATTGTGACAGCGGAACAACCGGCACCGGCGCCCGGGCATCATACTGCTGCCACGCCTGCCACCACCACGCCGGCTACCAAACCGGCCGCACCGGCCACCACCGCCGGTCAGCCCGCCACGGCCATACCGGTTCCGGTACGCCCTACTGCAGCCGATTCTATCGCCAAAGCGAAAGCCGCCGCGTTGAAAGCGCAGCAGAAAAAACATGCGGCTGACAGCATCCGCAAAGCCCTGGCCCTTCAGAAGCAACAGGATTCCCTGAAAAAAGAAAAGGAAAAGGGCAATGACAGCGACAACAAAAAACCGGAACCGCAGCCTGAACCCAAACAAGAAGTAAAAGAACCGGCGCCGCAGCCCAAAAAAGAGACCCCTCCTGCCGCCGAACCTGTCAATAGCGACGAATACCTCTATAAGGCAGCCATGGTATACCAACAACAAGGCAACCTCGGCGAAGCCATCGACAGATACAAACGAATTGCCGCCAATAGCTCCGGCAAATACGCGGAAATGGCCACCTATCAGCTGGCGATCTGCTACCGCAGCAAAGGGCAGATGGGCAAAGCCCGCCGCCTGTTCCGGGAAGTAATACGGATGGACGGCTCTCTCAAAAACAACGCACAACAAGCGCTGGACAGCATGTAATATTTAGGGATTTTGATATTTAGCTATCTACTGATTTTGATAACTGACTTTGGAATTATCTTAAGTACGCATATTTACAATCCATAATTTCTTAGCTTTATGGATTTTCCGGCTGTCTGCATCTTACAGACAGCATTCTTTTTAGCCTGTGAATAATCCAGCGATACAACAACTAACAGACCAGGAGTTACTGCAACGGTTCAAAACTGATCAAAACAGTGAATGGATAGGTGTGCTTTTTGACCGCTATGCCCTGTTATTACTGGGTATGTGCATGAAATACCTGAAAAATGAAGAAGACGCACGCGACGCCGTGCAACAGATCTTTCTGAAGGTGTTATCTGACGTCAACAAACATGAGATACAGTTTTTTCGCGCCTGGATATACCAGGTGGCCAAAAACTACTGCCTCATGCAGTTACGGCAGCAACACCTGAAATACCGGGAAGAGATTACCGACAAACATGCAGGGGAACTGGCCGCAGATCCCGAAGATCAGCGACAACATCAGGAAAAAGACCTGATGCTCAGCAACATGGAACAGGCCCTGGGTTTTCTGAATCCGGAACAGAAAATCTGTGTGGAACTCTTCTACCTGCAAAAGAAATCTTACCAGGAAATAGCCGACCAAACAGGTTTCAGTCTGTTGCAGGTAAAAAGCTACATCCAGAATGGTAAACGTAATCTCAAATTAATACTGGAAAAACAACAACGCGCAAACAAGCGTTAATTTGCATCAAATAGCGATATGAACGAGCATTTCAATGATATATTTGTCACTACGGGCTGTCCTTCACAACAGCAGCTACTGGACTATGTGCAGGGCAAGCTGTCAGCGGAGGAACAACACGAAGTGGAAATGCACCTGACTGATTGTGAGTTTTGCAGTGAAGCCCTGGAAGGCCTGTCTAATATCAAAGACAAGGAAAAAATTCCCGGATGGATCAGCGAAATGAAGTGGGACCTCCTGAAAAAATTGCGGAAGAAATACCGCACCCGCAGGAAAACAGAAAATTATATACCCCTCGCCGTTATTATCCTCTGTATCATTTTCCTGCTACTGGCGATGTTCTGGGCATACCACTTTTCTCATTGAGCAATTTAGTTATTTAGTTATTTTTTCATTTTGATGTAGTGATTTTGGAATTTCCTGATGTAGTGATTTGGCATACAGCGAATGATATAAGGGAAAAAATACCAAAATCAGGCCATTCAAAAATCCGTAAATCCAATCATTAAATGATTAAATAACTAAATGATTAAATAACTAATGCCTCAATGCAGGGTTTTATTATTCAAAGCTTCCCACTGTTGGAATACGCTCAGTGCATCTTCATCCCGCAGCGCTATCAGCGGGATTTTCTTTTCTTCATGCGGCACTGCGATCTCCCGGTAAATGAAGGAGTCATCGAAATTGATAGCAGCAGCATCTTCCTTGGTATTAGCGTAATACACTTTTGAAGGCCTCGCCCAATAAATAGCGCCCAGGCACATGGGACACGGTTCACAGGATGTATAGATTTCGCAGTCTGTCAGCTGGAAAGTGCCCAGCCTTCTGCAGGCATCGCGGATGGCCATTACTTCCGCATGGGCGGTAGGATCATTTTCGCATAGCACCTGGTTCCATCCCTGCCCCACGATCTCCTCTCCTCTCACAACGATAGACCCGAAAGGGCCACCATCTCCCTGCTCCATTCCCTTGCGGGACAAGGCCACTGCATATTGCATGAATTTCCGTTCTCTTTCCCCTATCATAGCACTACAAATATTGATTCATTCAAATTTACCGAAAAGAAGGCATAAAAAAACCCCGCGAAGAATCGCGGGGTTTATCGTTAACTATGTATCGTCGTATTTAGAATTGCTCTTATTATTTGTTTCTGATGACTACCACGCCGTCGAACACGTCGATCAGCACAGGTTTGGATTTATCAATGTCCCCTGCCAGTATTTTTTTGCTGAGCAGGTTGATGATTTCTTTCTGTATTAATCTTTTCAGTGGCCTTGCTCCAAACTGCGGATCGTAACCCTGTACAGAAAGATACTCCAGTGCATAATCAGAAAATTCCAATATCATGCCATTTTTTGCCACCATGTCCTTCAGTTGTTGTAACTGAATGTTAATTATTCCTTTAATCTCATCTCTCATGAGTGGCTGGAACATGATCACTTCATCCACCCTGTTGAGGAACTCTGGTCGAATGGTGGTCCTCAGCAGTGCCATTACTTCTTCTTTCGTCTTGTCAACTACTTCCTCTCTGTTAGAATCGTTAATGTTTTCAAAATTCTCCTGGATAATATGGCTGCCCATGTTGCTGGTCATGATGATGATGGTGTTTTTGAAATTCACCACGCGGCCTTTGTTGTCGGTGAGACGGCCATCATCGAGTACCTGTAACAGAATGTTAAAAGTGTCCGGGTGCGCTTTTTCGATTTCATCGAGCAGTACCACAGAGTATGGTTTACGGCGCACAGCTTCTGTCAGCTGACCGCCTTCATCGTATCCTACATATCCCGGAGGCGCGCCCACCAGGCGGCTTACGGAATGTTTCTCCTGGTATTCACTCATGTCGATGCGGGTCATCATCTGATCATCATCGAACAGGTATTCGGCCAGTGCTTTGGCCAGCTCGGTTTTACCTACGCCGGTTGTACCCAGGAAGATGAAGGAACCGATAGGTCGGCGCGGGTCCTGCAAACCGGCGCGGCTGCGACGGATAGCGTCGGACACGGCGATGATTGCTTCTTCCTGTCCTACCACGCGGCGGTGTAACTCTTCTTCGAGGTGCAGCAGTTTATCTTTCTCGCTCTGCATCATCTTCGCTACAGGGATACCGGTAGCTTTGGCCACATTTTCCGCGATGTCTTCCGCATCTACTTCCTCTTTAAGAAGACGTTTGTTGTGCGCAGATATTGTACTCAGTTCTTCTGTAAGGTCCTGTACCAGTTTCTCTTGTTCTTTCACTTTACCGTAGCGTATTTCAGCAACCCGACCGAAATCACCGTTACGCTCTGCCTGTTCAGCTTCGAGTTTCAGGTTTTCGATAGCGGATTTAGCGCCCTGGATCTTATCAACCACTTCTTTTTCTGCCTGCCACTTTGCTTTGAACGTATTCCGTTCTTCGCTGAGGCGGGCTATTTCTTCACTCAGCTCCCTGAGTTTATCTTCATCATTTTCTCTTTTAATCGCTTCTTTTTCAATTTCCAGCTGCCGTATCCTTCTTTCCAGTTCATCCAGTTCTTCCGGCATGGAGTTCATTTCCAGGCGCAGTTTAGCTGCACTTTCATCGATCAGGTCGATCGCTTTGTCGGGCAGGAAACGGTCGGTGATATAACGGTGCGACAGTTCCACTGCTGCGATGATCGCTTCGTCTTTGATCAGCACATGGTGATGGCTTTCATATCTTTCTTTCAGGCCACGGAGGATAGAGATAGCGTCTTCCACACTGGGCTCATCCACCAGTACTTTCTGGAAGCGGCGTTCCAATGCCTTATCTTTCTCGAAGTATTTCTGGTATTCGTTGAGCGTAGTGGCGCCGATAGCACGGAGCTCACCGCGGGCGAGCGCTGGCTTCAGGATGTTGGCAGCGTCCATAGCGCCTTCCATGGCGCCGGCGCCGATCAGGGTATGGATCTCATCAATAAAGAGGATGATGTCTCCATCACTGTCGGTCACTTCTTTTACGACTGCTTTCAGCCTTTCTTCAAACTCACCACGGTACTTGGCGCCTGCCATGAGTGCGCCCATGTCGAGGCCATAGATGGTTTTTGATTTCAGGTTCTCCGGCACGTCGCCATTGAGGATACGGTGTGCCAGGCCTTCTACGATAGCGGTTTTACCTACGCCCGGTTCACCTACCAGTATCGGGTTGTTTTTAGATCTGCGGGAGAGGATATGCAGGGTCCTGCGGATTTCCTCATCACGGCCGATCACCGGGTCCAGCTTGCCTTCGCGGGCCAGCTCGTTCAGGTTTTTAGCGTATTTCTGTAAAGTATTGAATTGGGTGCCGCCGCTTTGGGAATTAACGGTTTCGCCCTTACGTAATTCTTTGATGGCTGCTTTGAGGCCTTTCTCGGTGAGACCGGCATCTTTCAGCAGTTTGGAGGTATCATCGCTACCACCGAGGAGGGCCAGCAGCAGATGTTCCACACTTACAAACTCATCTTTAAATTCCTTGATGGTGGCGCCTGCACGCAGTAACGTGTTATTGGCGTCGCGGCTCAGTACCTGTCCGGCTTCGCCGCCCGCGATCTTAGGATATTTCTGCAGCTGCTCATTGAGTTTGGTGTTGAGCAGACTGGTATTTACAGCGTTCTTTTTCAGCAGGTATTCTACCGGGCTGTCGTTATCTTCCAGCAGAGCTTTCAGGATATGCCCTGTTTCGATCGCCTGGTTTTGGTTATTAAATGCCAGTTGCTGTGCCTGTTGCAGTATTTCCTGCGATTTTATAGTGAAGTTATTCAAGTTCATATAGTAATATTTTGCTCCTTTTTTAGTGATTTACAAACGTGCTGTTGTATTAACAAAGCCTGCACCAATGTTGTTTTTCGGAAATTATGACATATTACGTATAAGTTTCCTGCATTTTTAGCAGAAGATAAGCTTATTAACTGCTAAAATTGCATGAAAGACTTGGAATCAACGCCGTATATTAGCGTTTCTCTAATATGTGAGCGATGAAATCTATCAACCTCTATCTCTTCCTGCTGATGGCCCTGACCGGGCCGCTGGCTACTGTGGCCCAGGAACGTGTTTCTAATGATACCGCATATATCTATGCAGACATCCCGGGCTTCCTGCCACCCCTTTACAATAACACAATCAGGCTGCAGCAGGCTATCCGGGAGAGACGAGCAGCTTATCCGGGTAAAACACTGGCCATCGTGTTTACAAAGCCCGGCACCTATTACCTGGATACCACGCTGGTTATCACACCGGAAATGGCTACCGGCAGCGGCGGGATCGTTTTTATGCCTGCCAACCCGGGAGACAGCGTCACCCTCAGTGGTGGCCAACCGGTAAAGGTAAAATGGCGGCGCTGGAAGCGAGGTATCTATAAAGCCTCCCTGGACCTGCCTTACAACTTTGATCAACTGTACATCAATGATATACAACAGGTACGCGCCCGCTATCCCAACTATGACAGCAGCGCACGACATTACAACGGCAGCGCCGCCGACGCCCTCAGCCCGGAGAGGATAAAAACGTGGAAACATCCGCAGGGCGGTTATGTTCACGCTTTACATAGAGGAGAATGGGGCGGTTATCATTACCGCATCACCGGCGTAAACCCGGACTATACCCTTCAACTGGAAGGCGGTTATCAGAACAACCGGCAAATGGGCATGCATGCCACCCATCGTTTTGTGGAGAATATTTTCGAAGAGCTGGATACGGCCCGCGAATGGTTCTATGATCAACCTAATAAAACACTGTATTATAAGCCGGCAGCCGGCACGCGCCTGTCCAAAGCCAGCGTAGTGGTATCCCGGCTGCAGCAGGTGATAGCGCTGAAAGGCAGCGCAGACGATCCGGTACGGAATGTGACCATTGCCCATCTGCGCTTTGCACATACCGCCCCCACGTTTATGGACACACGCGAACCGCTGCTGCGCAGCGACTGGACCATCTATCGCGGCGGCACCCTCCTGCTGGACGGCACCGAGCATTGTACCATCCGGGATTGTGAGTTTGACCATAACGGCGGCAATGCCGTATTTGTGAGCAACTACAACCGTCACGCACGCATCAGCGGATGTCATATTCATGATGCCGGCGGCAGTGGTATCTGTTTTGTGGGTAATCCGGATGCCGTTCGTTCCCCGTTGTTTGAGTATAATGAGTCGCAGCCATTGGTGGCCATCGATACGGTACACGGTCCTAAAACCAGCCACTATCCAGATTCCTGTACAGCCTACAACAACCTGATTTACCGTACCGGCACCATCGAAAAACAAACGGCCGGCATACAGTTATCCATGGCGATGAATATCAGCGTACTGCATAACACCATCTACGATGTGCCACGTGCAGGCATCAACGTGAGTGAAGGTACTTTCGGCGGCCATGACATCGCCTACAATGATGTATTTAACACCGTGCTGGAAACAGGCGATCATGGCGCATTTAACTCCTGGGGGCGGGACCGCTACTGGCATCCTAACCGTCACATCATGGACAGTCTGACGGCCGCTCATCCCGAGCTTATTCTGCTGGACGCCATCTATACCACCCGGCTGCACAACAACCGCTTCCGCTGCGATCATGGCTGGGACATAGATCTGGATGACGGCTCTTCCAATTATTATATCTACAACAATGTGTGCCTCAATGGTGGCCTTAAACTACGCGAAGGCTTCTACAGGACCGTGGAGAACAATGTTATCCTTAACAACTCATTCCACCCGCATGTATGGTTTGAGAACAGCCATGATATCTTCCGGCACAATATCGTTACCAGCGCCTACAAACCCATAGGCATCCATTTCTGGGGCGATGAAGTAGATAACAATCTTTTCCCGGAAAATACAGACCATCCTGTGGAAACCGACAAACATTCCCTTTCCGGCGATGCAGGATTTGTAAATCCGATTGCGGGCGACTACCGGGTGAAATCCGGCTCCCCTGCCCTTCGGATCGTGTTCAACAACTTCCCCATGGATAGTTTTGGCGTAGTGTCCCCAGCGCTGCGGCAGCTGGCGAAAAAAGCGCCATTGCCCGTGCTGGTGCAACAGCGGCTGCTGAGCACTTCTGAAACTACCTGGCTGGGCGCCCGCATCAAAAACATTGAAACGCTGGGAGAACGCTCCGCAGCCGGGTTACCGGATGATAACGGTGTATATATTATGAGCGTGCCGGACAACTTTCCTTACCGGTTACAAGCGGGTGATGTGATCTTAAAAGCAGGAGATACCGTTGTGCAAAAGGTAAGTGATCTTCTGAATACGTATAGCCGTCAGGGAGATAAACCTAAAAAACTGACGATCTTCCGGAATCAAACACAACAAATCATTTTTTGATTTTCGATTTTTTGATTTCAGCATTTTGGGAATTTAAAAGCGAAGACAATAGCGATTTTCATTTCCGCTACCGTCTTCGCTTTTAAATTCCCGACATTCCAACATCAAAAAATCGAAAATCAAAAATCTACATCCATTCTTTTACCAGTGCTTCGTGTTGGCTGATCCATTGTTTCACCGCAGCGTCCTCTCTGCCGTCGGCATCGGCCATGGCATTCATGAGGGAACTTAATTCTTCTGAATTGAGTTTGAATTTGCGGAAGAAATTAACGGCTACCGTATCTTTTACGGTGAATTCGCTGTTAGCGATCGTCATGATCTTTTCCATTTCCCCGAACACTTTTTTAGGATCTTCCAGGAAACGGAGTTTGAAACGAGCAAACATGTGATGCGGCGCCCATCCTGTTACCACCACGGGCTGCTTCTCATCGATGTTTTTCTTCAGCGTGGCCATCATAGCGGCTTCGCTGGAGGATTGCAATTCATAGTCCAGGTCGTATGCGCGGATAGCATCTTCTGCTTTCGTCATGATACCGGCGCCGGCATCGATGCCTACCACTTTACCGCCGAAGGCAGCTTTCTGTTTAGCGAGATCTTCGATGGTGCGGGCACTGACATAGTCAGGTACTACCAGGCCGATTCTGGCACTGTCAAAGTTGGTATTGAGTACGGTGACCTTATCACCGAATGTTTCCATGTATGTTTTATGCGTAACGGGCATCCAGGTGTCCATGAACACGTCAGCATCGCCACCGGCTACAGCTGCGAAGATGGGCGCCACATCCGCATTTTTCAGCGTAACGGTATACCCTTGTTGTTCGAGGAGCACTTTAGCCAGATGGGTCATGGCTACCCCTTCCGCCCAGTTGACATAACCGATGGTAATTTTCTTACCGCTTTTTTTATCGCCCTGCTGGCAGGCTGCGAAGGTTAACGTTACCGCTGCCAGCGCGAGGAGGAGAATCTTTTTCATACGTCTGTTTATTTAGCGTTTTTCTTTAGTTTCTTTTTACCGAATGACTGTGTAATACGGTCGAGGATAATGGCCAGTATCACCACAGCGATACCACCTTCGAAGCCCAGTCCTATTTTGAGCTGGGTAATCCCTTTCAATACAATTTCCCCGAGGCCGCCGGCGGCAATCATTGCGGATACCACCACCATGGAAAGCGACATCATGATCGTCTGGTTAACACCTGCCAGAATAGTCGGCAGTGCCAACGGCAGTTCTACTTTAAAGAGCAATTGCCGCGGCGTAGCGCCAAAAGAGCGGGTAGCTTCCACGATGTCATCGGGCACCTGACTGATACCCAGCGTGGTCAGCCTTACGGCAGGCGGCATAGCAAAGATAATGGTCGCAAAGACACCAGGCACTTTACCCAGTCCAAAGAAAAGTACGGCAGGGATAAGGTATACGAAGGCCGGCATGGTCTGCATGAAATCGAGCAGCGGGCGCATGATGCGACCGGCCGTTTTGCTTCTTGCTGCCCATATCCCCAGCGGAATACCGATTATTAATGCAATAAAGGCAGACACCAATATCAGGGAGAGTGTTTCCATGGTAGGCGCCCAATAGCCCATCGCATAGATCAGGGACAGGCCCAGTGCGGTCACCACACCGATGCCCCATCCGGCTCTTCTCCAGGCGAGAAGCGCTACCAGTGCGATCACCACGTAAAAGGGCAGGAAGGTGAATAACCCCACCACCCCATCTACCATGGTTTCCACGCCCGCTTTCACCATCTTGAAGAAGGGATTGAAATTGTGCGTGAGCCAATTGATAAATTGTTCAATATATTTTCCGATTCTAATCATACAAAATTCGTTTATGCTTGCGGGATAGACTGGCTACCCGTGGTTTCAATTATCAGGGAGGTCTGGGATATCAGTCCCAGCAGCTTATTATTGGCGGGGTTAACCACAGCCACCGGTTTATCTGTTTCCGCAATGAAGGGCAACATTTGTTCTACGGTGGTATCCGGATGTGCTACGGGCACATCGCGATGGATGACTGCTTCGATGGTTTTATCGCCGCGTTGTTTTACTTCGAGCACTTCGTGGAGGTACACAAAGCCGAGGAAGTGTTTATCTACCGTCACGGCCGGTAGTATTTTAAGGCCGGTGGCCCTCATTTTACGAAGGCTGCCTTCGGGACCGTCTTTCCGGAACACCGCCACGGTGGGTTTGGTGTCCATCAGGGAAGAAGCGGTGATGATCGCTTTGCGGTCTACTTTTTCCACGAAGGAGCTCACGTATTCATTGGCCGGTGTGGTAAGAATTTCTTCCGGGGTACCGATCTGGATGACTTCTCCGTCTTTCATGATAGCGATACGGTCGCCCAGACGGATAGCCTCATCAAGGTCGTGGGTAATGAACACAATGGTTTTGTGCATTTTCTCCTGGAGGTCCAGCAGTTCATCCTGCATTTGTGTGCGGATGAGTGGGTCCAGCGCCGAGAAGGCTTCGTCCATCAGCAGCACTTCCGGCTCGTTGGCCAGTGCGCGGGCCAGGCCTACGCGTTGCTGCATACCGCCGGACAATTCTGCGGGCATCATATTTTCATAGCCTTTGAGGCCAACCAGTTCGATCACATTACGTGCTTTCTCTCCTCTTTCCGCGGGTGGCAAGCCTTGCAGCTCGAGGCCGAATGCTACATTCTCCAATACAGAGCGATGCGGCAGCAGGCCGAACTTCTGGAACACCATGGCTATTTCCTTGCGACGTACCTTTTGCAGGTCCGCTTCAGCGAGCGCCGTGATATCCACGTTGTTGAGCAGCACCTTGCCCGCACTGGGTTCTATGAGGCGGTTAAGACAGCGCAGGAGGCTGGATTTACCACTGCCGGAGAGACCCATGATCACAAAAAACTCTCCCTTTTCGATGTCGAAGGAAGCGTTTTTTACGCCTACAGTGGCACCGGTATGTTCCAGTATTTCCGCCTTTGATTTGCCCTGTTGGAGCATCTGCAGCGCTTCTTGCTGTTCACGACCGAAGATCAGCGTAAGGTTTTCTATTTTTAGTTTAGGCATCATCATGATTTTAGTTTAGAAATAGTACCCGATGTTCAGGTTGAGGCGACTGTGCCATCGTGCATCGGGCGTACCTGTTGCCAGCGCTTCATCCCATACAGGCCCCAGCCAGGGATGATTTTTACCGGTGGCCCAATCGATATAAGTAAAGATGTGGCCTGCAGTGATCATACATCCCAGTACGTTCATCTGCGAGTTGTGAAACCCTTTGGCTTGTTTCTGCATATAGGAGTAGTCGTTATAAAACGTCAATGCGCTGACAGGCCCCCAGTGTACCGGTTGCGTATAGGACAAGGAGGCCGTGTGCAGAAACGCTTCCGACGCCACCTGATAGGACGAGCCATAGGCGGCCATTTCCACATGCTTTTCCAGTTGAGCCGAATCGGCCACATTGTACCGGTAATACATGGATTGCAGTTTAAGGTTCCAGCGGTCTTTATTCAGATTGCTGTGTACCGCTGCAGCCCAGTGGCTTCCCATGTTTCCGGAGGGGATGTTATACAATCCGCCCAGCATTACGGAAGCGCCTATACTGTTATTTTTATTCAGGAAATATTCCACGCGGGCATTTCCCTGATTGACTTCTTTGTTACGGCCTGCCACATCGTAGGAATAACGGCCGGGGTCGATGGCCGACTTATCGCCGAAGTTGAGTTCTTCTGCATTTTTGAAGAAGGCGAGCTGGTATAGCCAGCGGTTGGCGCGGCGTTCGAACTTAATCCCCATGTCGTAATCGTCTTCCTTTCCCACGTAGTATGGCAGGTTAAAAAACCAGCTATGGGAGTTGTAGGTAACATTACCGAAGGGCACCTGTGTAAGGCCTATATCGATGTGCGTACTGTCGTTGAAGTGGTACCGCACGTATCCTTCTTTGAGAAAACTGCCACCAAAATCTTTAGCGTAGAAGCGGTATTCAGCGTGCAGTGATAATTTTTTCCAGGAGGCGTCCGCATTGATGCGGAACATATCGAATCCGAAGTCGCCTCCTCTTTTCATTTGTTCCTTTTTCCAGGAAGAGAGGTTGTAATTGAACCGTAATGCACCTCCGATGTGAAAGGTGGGTTTATCTGTTTTTCTGGTGTCCGTACTATCCTGTGCAACAATAACCAAACTAGGCAAGAGAAGCAATAAGCATAGCAACAACCAATGCAATGATTTAATCATAGTCATCAATTATTTAATATGTTTAAGCTGATCTATTCCCGGGCGACATAGGGGACCTATGGGCATGCCACTGTACTGTTGACAGCGAGCGTAAAAGGAAAACCGGGCGCGAAATGGCCCGACAAATGATCAAATTTCCAATAAATATTGACCGTTATAGCGTAATGCGTTGTGCTCGGAAGGCACTTTAAACAGTCGGATTTTGCGTTAAGCTTTGCAAAAATACAAAAAAATGGCTCAGCTGCCAAGCATTTTTTAAAAAACATCAAACAACCTCGCAGAAGAGATTGTTATAAGGTCAGTTGAATTCCAATCTGTTCCAGCACAATTTCTTCATCATTAAACCCTACAATTATGTCATTTGACTTACTTGAAAGTGCAAAAAGTATTTTTAACAGTAATGTCGTTAGTCAGGCTTCCTCACAACTGGGAGAAAGCGAAGGCGGCATACAAAAAGCATTAAGTGGGATTATACCGGTCGTATTAACGGGGCTATTGAACAAAGCCGGTTCTGGTGGGGATGCCGGTGGTTTATTGAATATGATCAAAGGCGTGGCAGGCGATGCCAATCCATCTGCCGTGGCTGGTGCATTACAGAGCGGTGGCGGCGGTCTGCTGGCCAAGGGTGGCGATCTGCTGCGCAGCCTCTTTGGCGACAAAATCAGCTCTATTACCGGGATGTTGTCCTCCTTTGCAGGCATTAAGGAATCTTCTGCCAGCACGCTGCTGCAAACGGCCACACCCGCTACATTAGGCGTAGCCGGGCAATATGCGGCACAAAACAACCTCACTCCCAATTCTTTCCTTTCCTTCCTGAATACACAAAAAGACAGCATATTAAACGCCGTGCCCGGCGGGCTAAACCTGGCCGGCATGCTGGGCCTTTCCAGCCTGGGCGACCTTGGCAAAAAACTGGGTGGCATTGCCGCCGGTATCGGAGGCGCCGGCCTCGGCGCAGCTACAGCCGCCGCCAATACCGTTAAACAGGCCAGTGGCGGCCGTTGGATATGGTCGCTGCTACTGATTCTGGTGGCCATCATCCTGCTGTGGTACCTGATGAGAGGCTGTGGCGGCAACAAGCCGGAAAGCACCGCCGTTACGGACAGCATCACTACCAGTCAACTGGCCGATTCTGCTGCTACGCATGTAACAGAAGGTGGCCCGGTGGTGAGCCGCGAAAATATTCAGGTCACCCTCCCTGACGGTACCGTACTCCAGGCTTACAAAGGCGGTATTGAAGACCAGCTGGTAACGTTCCTCAAAGACGACACCCGCCCGGCCGGAAAAGATGTATGGTTTGATTTTGATAACCTCAACTTCAAAACCGGCAGCGCAGAGATCACCCCGGAAAGCATGCAGCAGGTAAAAAACATTGCTGCTATTCTCAAAGCTTTCCCTAAATCTAAAATCAAAATCGGTGGTTATACAGACCGCACCGGTGACAGCACCAAGAACCTGAAACTGTCGCAGGAACGCGCTACCGCTGTAGAAACGGCGCTCAAAAATGAAAAAGCAGATATGAAACAACTGCTTGGCGCTGAAGGCTATGGCTCGCAGTTTGCCAAAGCTGCCGCCACTGCTCCTGATGAAGAAAGGAAAAAAGACAGACATATCTCTGTGAGCGTTCGCGAAAAATAAACCACTATACAAATTACGAATTAGGAATTACGAATTACGAATTGAGGGCTGTCTTATAGAGCGGTTAATAAGTAACCTACCTATGAGACAGCCCTCAATTCGTAATTCGTAATTCCTAATTCGTAATTGACTTTATTCCTTTACCAGCACCATCCGGTTGCGGTCTGCCCGATAGATGGTAGTATAGAACTTAGCAAAGTCGTTGTAGTCAGCAGCCGGGAAAGTACCGGCTTTTCTTTGCAGTGTACGGATATACGTGATGGTATTGCCTTTCATCGTGGCCGTGGCGGTGTAGCTACCGAATTTTGTTTGCAGGGAAACCGGCGCCGGCAGGGACTCTGCTTTGTAACCGTCTGGCACGGTGATACTGACAGAATCGGTATCTGCAAATGCAAATTTCAGCACTACATCGGACTTCCGGGTACTATCAGGTTCCAGTTTACCGATCCCCCTGTTCAGGATATTGGGCACAATAAAAATACGTTTACCCGTCACCGTTGCATAGGCGTTACAATTGAGGTCCAGCTTTTCTTCGATCTCTGGAACAACGGCTGGTAGCTCCCTACACTCATATTTAGCCACATCATAGCTCGACAGGTCCAGGGATTTACGCATCACCTCCAGTTGTTTGTCTTTGCTGAGCGTATGCAGGACGCCATGCAGCTCGTCTTGCTGCTCTCCGCTGCGCATCGTCACCGCAGTCACCTTCAGGTTGCCATTATCCTGCATCACAGCATTCACCGTACGTATCTGCCGGTTGTCCTGCATCCCCAGTGCGGGCGTGCGCACCAGCTTTCCACCTTCTTCTGTAAGCAGTAATACGGCGCGATCTGATGTGAAGCTGCTCAGGTACCCGGCGGGGAGCGTACCACTGGTACATTCCAGCCAGGTGGTATCCTTGTCCGGTACACACAGGATCACGTGATCGAAGGCATCACGGGGAAACTTTTCATTGAGATATTTCTCACCCTCTCCTGAGTTGACCCAGGCGCAATACGATTTAATACCGGCTTCTTTCAGCAGCGCCATCATGTAGTTAGACAACGCCTTACAATCGCCATACCCTTTCGCTGCCACAGTTTTGGCATCGAAAGTTTGCAATCCGCCGATACCCAGTTGAATACTGATGTAACGGTAATTTTGCTGCATCCATTTATAGAGCGTCTGTATCTTCTGTGCTTTGGAAGACTGGCCGGCAGTCAGTTCCTGCACTTTCTGTTTGATATTGTCCGGCAACTCATCTCTGCCGGCATTGAGGATGTAGCCGAATTTGCCCAGTTCTTCCCAGCTGGAGCTATTGCCTTCGTAATCATCTATTTTAAAAGCGGAAGGCGATATCAGCACGTTGGCGCTCAGTTCCACAAACTCCCTGGAATAAGGCTCTTTCGTAAATGTAGGAACATTCTTTACCTCCCAGGTATATACCAGTTTCCCTTTTTCCGTCACGGCTGGTTTGTCGCTAACGCCGGAAGCCAAGTAACGCAGTTTGTAATCTGCCGGCGTTATCACAACGAACCGGGACGATTCCACCGTACAGTCTCTTTTAGGCTGCGGCATCCAGGAGCGGAGGTTTAGGGTGTTATTGAGCCGTTCTTCCACTTCATATTCCACCGTGTAGGGGTAAACGTTATGATAGAAGCGGTGCACTTTGTACCGGGTATCGGTCATCAGGCTACCATCACCGTCCACGCTCAGGTCTTTGATATCTGACTGTTTCAGCCTTTTCACGACTTTACCGTCTGCATCGTATAATGCGCCACTGATAGACCTTACATCGGTCTGTTTGCTGTAGGCCCGTACCAGCGTGGTAGCATCGGCACCTTCCTCATCCAGCACCGTGAGCGCATAACGGGTAACGATGTTTACTTCTTTGACGCCGGAGATGGTCTGGGTGATCTCCTCAAACCGTTTTACCAGGTGGGCATTTTTCTGCATAGCATCCGGAATGGCCTTTACAGGATATACCGGATCACCGGCCATCAGCCTGGTACAGCAAAACAATGTGGCTGCAAGGGATGACAATATTTTATACATGGAGATTACTTTTTCTTTTTTAACACGATCTGTTCTGCCTGTTTTTTCACGATCAGATCAAAAAACTCACGCAGGGAAGGATAGTCTTCCGGTGCAAAGTTGGCTTTGTTGAGTTTCACGCGGCAACGCAGCTGGATATGGTTGTCCTGCTGCTGGATCAGGTACTGGAAAACGCCTTCGTCTTCGTTGTACTTCGCCATAGCTGATTTCGGGATTTCATCTACTTCGTATCCTTCCGGCACTTCCATGTTAAGCGAGTAAATCTCATCGAACACCGCTTCCATTTCAACCGGGAATTTGCGCTCCGCTGATTTGAAGGCATTCGTGCGGTTGGCTTCCGTAAACATGGGGTTGAGGTATATCAGTTGATCGTTGTCCAGTTTGATTTTAAAGTCAAACTTCAACATCACCGGAGACTCCAGTACTTTCAGGTCTTCAATCTCTTTATTGGCCAGTTCTATTTCACCTACAAAACCCTTGCGTACTTTGTCGAAGAACTCGTCCTGATTTTTCTCCTTTACTATTTTGCGGACCTTGTAGGATTCAAAGTAGGTCGGCCTTTGCTGGAAAGAACCTTCCAGCATACCATTTTCCACCTTGCCGAACATCACGCTGGTAAATTTCTGCTCACGCAGGGAGTCTGCTTCGAAAGACACGCCATTAGCTTCTTCATCCACAATACGGGCAGGCCCGTTGTAGCAGCGGGGAGAGAGGCGGGCGTACCCCAGCATCGGGTCGGAAGCGTCGAGGCTGACGAACTTATCATCGTAACGTACCCCGGCGATGGTATAGTTAAAGCGGGACAGCAACGGATAAAACGGATAGATATGGCCATTATCACGGGTACTGAGGATCACCGGATAAGCATTCAGTTTGGCTCTTTTCAACATGGCTACCAGCAACAGGTTTACTTCCGCAGCCGTACCGTTTTTACTATTGAAGATGGTTTTCAGGCTTCTGTAAATCCATACGCCCGAGTGCTCCGTACAGGTAAAGTTGCTCCTTACCCAATGATAGATGGCAGTCGCTTTTTCTTCCTCTGTTTTGGCGTCCTTTATCAAACCGTCCACCACATCGCCCAGGAAGCCGTTGTTATTACCCAGTGCGGAACCGAAGTTTTCGTCTTTCATCAGTTCTTCCATCAGTTTGGGCCAGGTGCTTCTGATGGGCTTGGAAGGTGAATTAGGCCAGTTGATGGAAGACAGCTGGAATTCCATCCGGTTGACATAGTTATCCGTAGTAGTGATAAAATCTTCGTCGCGGATAGCCGGTGCATCTTTCAGCGACCATTTATAAATGGTGACATTGGGCGTCAGCGTTGTCACGGTAGTAGGACCGGTATTGCCGCCATAACCATTGTTGCTCTGTGATCGGAAAGTCAGGGTAGTACGGCTTTGTTCTTTGGAGGACTCGAACTTCTCGTATCCCTGCGGGATCTGGATATAGTCGAAATATTCCGGGATGCCCACGCTGTATTCACTATAGCGGACAGGGTATTCTCCCTGGAAGTCCCAGGCACGCAGGTATTGGTAATAAGGAGAATAGATGGTGTAGGTGTACTCGATAATGGAGCCTTCTTTCACAGCAGGTATCGCGAATTTTTTCACGACGATATTTTTATCCTGTTTGTCGGTGAAGATGTTTTTGCTCTCCATTTTTGTTTCCACTACTTCTCCATTTTCGAGGTTGTAGGCAGAGGCTTTCAGGTTGCGCACTTCTTCCTCGTCGGAGCTGCCTTTATACAGGTTAATTTTTACCGTAGCCAGGTCGTAGGCATTTTTGTCGATGATTTTGATACGGGCATGGACTTTAAACACCATGCGGAACCAGCTTCCATCGGATTCAAAGCGGGACGAGCCAATCCTCGAGAGGATGATAGCGTGCGCTCCGGAGTCGCCGGCGATGGGGGCTACAGTAAAATCTTCTTTGGAAACTTTGCCATATTTAATTTTAGCGCCATCCTGCGCAAGGGTTGTTACGGCACACAGACAACCCAGTACAAAGGTTAATAAACCGGATTTGCGATTCATACAGGTATAGGGGATTGAGCAACGAAGATAACGGAAATTATGAATCGCTTAAATGTTATCCGTAATTTTGCGGGGATGAACAACACCTTATATATCAAACAGCTGGCGACCGAACTGGGCTTCGACCATTGCGGCATTGCAAAGGCGGAGCAGTTGGACGATGATGCGCGCCGGCTGGAGCGCTGGCTCAATAAGGGGATGCATGGCAACATGCAGTATATGGAGAATCACTTCGACAAGCGGATAGATCCCCGTAAACTGGTAGAAGGTGCGCAATCCGTGATTACGCTTTTATTCAATTACTTCCCTTCAGAACGGCAGCGGCCGGACGCGCCGCAAGTTTCCAAGTATGCCTATGGGCAGGACTATCACGAGGTGATAAGGGCCAGGCTCAAAACCATGTTGTTGCGCATGCAGGAACACATCGGGCCGGTGCAGGGACGCGGCTTTGTAGACTCCGCACCGGTGCTGGAGCGCAGTTGGGCACGGCGCAGCGGCCTGGGCTGGATAGGCAAGAATGGTAACCTCATCCACAAGCAGGCAGGCTCTTTCTTTTTCATTGCCACCCTGATCACGGACATCCCGCTGGAATATGACAGTCCGGTGGGCGATTACTGTGGCACCTGTACCCGCTGCCTGGATGCCTGTCCCACCGGCGCGCTGGTAGCGCCCGGCGTGGTGGATGGCAGTCGCTGTATCTCTTATTTTACGATAGAGCTGAAAGAGCAGCTTATCCCTGAAAAGATGCAGGGACAGTTTGACGGCTGGATGTTCGGGTGCGACACGTGCCAGGATGTTTGTCCCTGGAACCGTTTCTCCAAGGCGCACTCCGAAGCGGAGTTCACGCCGGTGCCGGCCATTCTCAATTTCAGTACGCAGGACTGGGAAGACATGACCGAAGAAGCTTTCCGGGAAATTTTCCGGCATTCCCCGCTAAAACGCAGTAAGTACGCCGGTATCCGGAGGAACCTTCACTTCCTGAACCCGAAGCCCTAACGTTGGGCTGGTAGCTGTTTTTTGAGCCAGGCCGTGAGCGCAGCGGCTGCCTCGTAGTTGCGGTATTCGGCCGGCAGTCTTTTTCCGTCCACATATTCGTTGTAGAACCAGGGATCGCCGACGGCGAAAACGGTGCCCTTCCCTACTTTGGCCACTGCCATAATGTTGTAGCCGTTATCTTTAAACACGGCTTTGGCAGGCGCTTTCAGCGTGAGCGTGGATAATTCCTTAATATATACTTTCCCTACTCCGGGGAAGATCTCATGGTTTGGTGGCAATATAAATGCGCCCTGTTCCCAGTTGCGCCCCTGCACGCGATTGCGGCTATCGCCGTTGAAATGAATGCCAAACTGCTCACTCAGCAGATTGAAATGATCAAATTCCGCATTGAGCGAATCGTTCTGCAGCAGTACCAGGACACCTCCCGCTTTTACCCAGTTGTAGATAACTTTAGCTGCCGCCGCATCCATATAATGAGGAGCGGGCGATTCCTTGTCGGTATCCGGGTCGATGATCATATAGATATCTGATCCCTGAAGATTGGCAGCCGTAGGTGCGTCATGGAGGGTATCGCGGCGGATGCCGAGGGAGTCGAAGATATGGCCCCATATGGACAGGCCGCCACTGTCATCTTCGTCCCAGATGTAGTGCCAGCGGACAGTATTACCGGCTTTATCTTTTTTATGTTCGTAATTGTAGTGGTAATCCAGCGTCACCACCGGTTGACGGTGGGCCTGTTGCGCGCTGGCAGCGAGGGTTGCCAGCAGGCAGCCGGATATGGCAAAGAGGAAACGTTTTATCATCACATGGAATTAGGCCTAAAAAGTACAGATTATCCTGATCAAAGGTTGATACTATCGTATTAAATTATCCGCATATATTGTTAACAAGATTCATTCATCTTTTAACAAAATAATATCTGCTAAATACTTGACAATAGATTTAGCATGACCTACTTTTGTACCCGATAAATGCTTTCAATCAATTATATATATCCCGGCTTTCGCCGGAAGATAATCTGATTCAACTTTTTATGGACCTGAGTGCCATAACGTGGAATTTTAGAACTTATCGCTACGATCAAATATAGTACAGCATTTCGAAAGACATACTTTTGTGTATGTCTATTTTTATGTCAAAAAAACGATAGTAAATGACAGTACAGGAGTGGGAAGAGTACTTTTCCGGCAAACAGCTTCCGGAAGAAATCAGGCTCGACGACGCTACGGTAATTAAGAATCCACGGCAGTGTATAGATAGCCATCTCGCAGTTTTGAAGAATAGCGGAAACAACTCCACCTTTTCAGGATTTGAAGTCCGGCTTGAAGCTATCAGAAAGCATTTAGAGCAGCAGGGCTAAGACACGGTGATCGGCGGGAGGTCCGGCACTTCAATAGCATTTAGAATTTCTTGAACATTTTCATGAGCTTTTCTGACTGAGACAACTGGGTGAAATGTGAACACCTCATTCGGTGCCTGGTAGCTGGTCACTCGTTGAATGCCAGCATCGTCGAGATCTGGGTTAATCCACTCCATTGCCAGTTCTTCTGTAAGGATTAATGGCATCCGGCCGGCAAAATCCCCGGAATTATGTATTTGGCGAAGCACACTGTTAGCTTCGGTGGTAGCCAGATTAAACGTTTTGGCTTCAGTAGTCGTTCCATAGTCCCATTTCCCCTCGGGATTTTTCGTCGGAACCATTGACTTCGCCCACAGACCTGCTATAAAGAAGGGCTTACCTCCCTCTGATATATAATAACAAACTTTAACTAGTTCTGTCTTGGGCCCTTTCTTCGTCTGCTTTTCCTGTTCGATTTGCCGGTATTCAAAGAAGCCGGTAATAGGAACGATGCAGCGTTGATGCCGGATAGCACTCCACATACTCTTACCATCCAGAAATTTTTCGGAACGAGCGTTTAAATACTTCTGGCGTTCCATTCTCAACTTGTCTGGCGTGTCAAGTATTTTCGGTACCGGTCCCCAAATAAATTCGTCCAGCTCCGGACCATCCCCCTCGTCTACAACTACCGGCCATGGATTAAATGACATTCCCAACTGATGATAGGTCGGCTGAAACTTGACCAGTTTCTTTGCTTTGACGTTTGGAACGAAGTCCAGAAATTCGCGGATGCTAATTTTCAGGGAGATGTCGTAGCACATGTGTTATAGTTTTAGGAGGTCTTCTAAAGATACCACTTTTTCGGAGCCATCCGGTCCGGACAGCAGAACAGAGAGAACACCATATTGTAAGATGATTTCCGCTGAGATGTGCCCATCCCCGCTGCGCCATTTGGTCTTGGTACGGACGTATTGCTTTATGATCGGAAGCAGCTCCTTTCGAGGGGCCTTTTGGTGAGGTGCCAAGATTGCGATGTACACCCGGTACCCTTCTGGTTGGCCTGCTGCCTTTCTCAACCGCTCTACCTCTTCAGGGTGGTGGGTCTGGTAAATGTACTTCCGCCGATCAAACTGAATGTGCTGAAAATGAGCGTTGGCCTCAGCTATATCCCTGTATGGGCTTAACAACAGGCTATCTTTCGCCCCTGCAACCATTCCTTGCGGGTAACTCTGAAGAACAAAAAACCGGTATCCCGCCTGCAATAGCGCTTCCAATATCTCGGCCGTAAGCAACAGGAGAGGATTTTCCATACAAAATTGTTATTCAGGGAAATGAATGATTTTGAGATCTTCAACCCTCTGGTTAAATTGTGCTGACCAGTACCAGTCCTGACGAGTACTATAATACACCCATCTTTTTACAGGTACCCCATTTACAAAGAAATCCCAGTCGCTTTCAGTGGTCTGCCTGGACCGCCTCAATTCTACTCCACAAAGTGTGGTTAGAGTTTCATCGATTAAATCCAACTCATAGTCGATAAGAGCTGTCACATGATCAATGTCCTCAAGGGTTAATGCTTCGTTGTTACTAACTTCCCAGCCAAAGTATTTGTTCCCAAATTCGTCTATTTTCTCGTTCTTCCTTATCTCGCAAACGACTCGCTTTTCAATACTGACATGGAAATAAAATTGATGCCAAGCACCTGTTACCTGGGATATTTCAATGTGCTTTTTCTCTCCACCAAAGAAGGCGTAATAGCGAATATCAATCCTACACATGCTAATAATATTAGTACCAAACAAAGACAAAAGCCCCGGAACCATAGGTTAAAAAACACATAGGATTCCGAGGCCTTAGATACGTCTTTGGCGAAAATACTAAAATATTTAGCAAGTCAAAGGAAATATGTTTCGATAGCGTGAGCAATGCCGTCCACCAGGTCTTCCATGCCTTCAGGGAGATCAGCGGACACTGCTTTAAGATGGCCGTTTTCAGGCTTAAACAACATCTCGCGCCCATTCACATTGGTACTGTAGGTAATTTCTCCCCCCTCTTCTTTAGGGGAAATATGGTAGGAAACACCATTCACGATAAGTTCAAACGTCTCCATGGTCGAGATCTTTGGTAAGTTCGGAGATAGTCGTTTCTAATCCATTGGCTAGTTTACATATCGTTAAAAACTCCACATCTTTCAATCCTCTTTCTATCTTGGACAACGAGGTATTTGGCACACCAGTGCGCGCTTCGATATCCCTCAAGGAAAGTCCCATTGCCTTCCTGAGCCTACGAAGTTTAATTCCAAGCTGTTTTAATACTTCCTTTTCATTCATCTGAACGAAAGATGGAAGAAATAATCATAAATTTTGCGATACTAGAGTATCGCAATTCGAAATTTTACTATATTCGTTTATCTTTGCCTCCCCAAAAAAACATTGAGGCATCGCTTTTAACCTGTCCTCACCGACCAAGTATTAAGGAAACAGGGTACAAAGTGAGGCCCGCGACCTCTGTGCGCGGGCTCTTCTTTGTCGTTTCCTGCCTTGGTCGGTGAGGGCGACACTGTAAGAGTTCCGCGCATTTTTTATTTCTTCCCGCGCGGAGTTTATAACCATAAACTCCCTCAAAAATGTCCAGCGAACATAAAAATGACCCATTTTACTTTCTCGGAATAATACAAGGAATTTGCATTGTACTGGTTCTTTGTGCTTTAGCAGGGGCTGTCCTATATGGCGTAATCAATTCATCCATAAAAAAAGAGAACGATAGATCCGGGGTGTCTACCCAGGATAATAGAAAAGCCGCCCTGAAAAGAGCGGCCGAAATCTGACATTTAATATGTTAACCCGGCGCAATATACTTTACTGTTAAAGTATGATTCTGTCCATTTTTGTTCACTGATTTACGACTGTTCACTGTGTTCACTGACGGCCAAATGCGCATCTGTGTTATAATTTTGGTAAAATCCTAATCGTATGAAAAAGCTATTCTTTCTATCTGTACTCTCCCTTTTACTGGGGTTCACTCCATTTTCAAATGCTCACTCTGCAGAAACCACGGCCGGCCTGACAAAAAGAACACAGGATATTTGGTTTGAGATAACATATAAAACATCTGGATTATATGTCATGAGTGGTCATATAACCATAAATGGAGTTTGGAGAAACTTTAGCTACGGCGGAATAATTGTTCAGGCCAATATTGGTGACAGTTATACAGCTAGTGATTTATTGTACTACTATAGCGATAGTGGTACTATAACTAGCGAATCCATGTTTATTCAACTTCGTTAAACAAAAAAATCCGCCGGTCATGGTCGGCGGATTCTTTCTGCAGCGCCTTTATACACGGTACAGGGTGGTAACCGCCGCTAAGGTGCCGCACTGGTACGCAGCGTATATGCGTTAAAAGCAAAACCCGCTAAGAATAGCGGGTTACTATGTATCATCATGTGAATTTTGGAATATAATTCCGACCATTCCAAAAGTACGTTGGCGGTACGCATGGTATGTGCGTTACTGAAATATCGTGATTGCCTGTTTATACATGCTCCTAAATCCTTCCAAATCGTCCTCAGTTGGCTCTGCGTTTTTATTACCGGCCGCCCAGCTCTTTTTATAGCCTCTGGTAAATTGGTCGATATCCGGGATGTTCATATAGATACCCAGTTTATCCATGTCAATGCGACCACCGACAAATAACCCGCGGGCCAGCAGCCGGTCCATCAGCATATACAGGCTATCGGCCAGGGTGTTGAAGGCAATGAACAGCCGCACTTTGCCGGTTCCGTTTTCGGTCTTCTGCACCACTCCGGAGATAAGATGGTCATATTCATCGGGCCATCTGCCGGCGTCCGCCTGCAATCCGGAAAAGTTGAAGTTGATGCCGGATTTGCCGTTACCGCTCTCCTTCCGAAATACCATGTATGCCGCCCGCTTCACTTCCACCGGGAAGCTGGTGTTCTTGATCTCTTGAATCACCACAGGCATTTCAACCTGGGTTCTTTTATAAGGTACTACCGGCTTTTCGCTATAATAATTCTTCACGTTTGGGCTTTTTAAAGTATTTGTAAATAAGGTACAGGAACACAACTACCGCAATGCTGCCGATAACAGCAACGGCACCGGCCATATTGAACCGGAACGCGGTTTTGTTCGTGGTTGTGGCGGTCACGGTTGTCTTGTCCTGAACTGCTTTATGTTCCTGTTCTTTTCCGGTTTCCACTACAGTGGTCTGCCGGCTAACCGGCGCGGTGATTACCTCCGGCGCCTTCGTGGCCTTGCTGGTGATATCATAACCGGTTGTGCGGCCATGGACACGCCGCGGTGTCACCATTGTCTTCATGGTGATGGCGCCGGCGGTAACCGTTTGAGAGAACCCCACGGTATCGTCTGCCGGCATATATCCGGAAACGGCGGCAGAATCCGGCCGGGTGGATACCGGCACACCTGCCGTCTCGGTGACCGTTGTAGTTTTGGACTGCTCCTTTTGCACCGTGCTATTGTCGGTATGCTGGTTGGACGATTCTATCCGGCTACTGCTTTTTTTGACGCTTGCACAGCTGCAGGCGAGAAAGACTATTGATAAGGCTATGTTTTTCATCGTCCCAAAGTGTTAATTTTGGCCTCCAGCAAGGCAGTTCGAACTTTCAGATCAGCGATATCTGCCTCTATTTTAGCCTTCCATATTTTGTTATCTGCAGCCTGGGCCTCCTGATTTCGCTCAATCCTTGTGGTGGATTCGTTAACGCTATCGATCTTACTGGTCTGCCGGCTAACATACCCCACGACCGCAATAGTTTGCCCAATCACCACAGCAACCTGAATAACATTCAGCCGTATATCTCGTATATCCATGGTTATTTATTGTCAAGTTTTTTAATGAGGCCCGCTAACCGATCAATGGAGAAACCTATCACGAAGGCCAAGTACATGGTAAGCTGCTGCCCCAGCAATTCCTGGCTAAATCGAACACAAATCAGGATCAGTAGCGCACCTGTTAAAATTCGACTGCAGTTGTCTCTGATTAAAAACTTCCAGCTGAAATTGGCTGGGCTGCCAGGTGCATTCACGTCACGTTTGTTGGCATGAAGCAGCAGGTTTAATATTGCGCCCACAAATGCATAAAAAACGGCCACTGTGAATGGTATTAACTCTATTCCGCCAAGCAACTGTTGAATTAATTCTTGTTTCATTGTTCACTGTTTAGAAAGTTGATAAAGCTGCTCTTTTCCATCCAGCAGCGGTTTTTATATAGAAGTAATTGGCATCCCAAGAGAAATCACCCGTATTACCATTGGCATCAGCTGTTGCGGTAGGTGTGTATGATGTCCTCAGCCGTAACTGATTGTACCCGGAAGAACCCGAAATGTCGACTTTACTTGTTGGGGTTGTAATTCCTACGCCCATATTACCACTTCCATCGACAGTTACACGCCGCTGGGCATTGGTGGCGATGTGGAAGCTGTTGCTTCCGTAAACGAACGCAAGACCATCCGCGCTTCCACCTCCAAAGGCCGCCTTGTCTGCTCCGAGAAAAAGCAGATTGCTGCCGGCGCCGTCCTGTGCGACGAACGCTCCGCCACTGGCGTTATTTGCCATGGGATTGTTTAGGAATGTCTTTGTACCTGCAAAGATTTGTGTACCGGTGGTTACTACACCGCGGACGGTGCTGCTGGCAGAGGGCACATTGAGCGTCACAGCCCCTGCAGGGTTAAGGTTGCCGGCAATATTCACATCTGTTCCACTGGTTCCTATCGCTATCTGAGTAGCAGAAATGACATTTTTCACGAACTTGGTGCTGGCCAGACTATCGTTGGTTGTGGCAGTTAGTTCGGTGGTGCCTACAATGGGATTGTGATTGCTGCTTATGATGCCACCGACATGCAGCTTATACAGCGGTGTTATTGTGTCCAATCCCACAGCCACATTACCGTTCTGCCGCACGATTCGCAAGTCAATTTTAGCACTATCCGCCCTGCCTGATTGTGGATAGTGCGCTATGTAAAAATCTGACCCTACACCCTCAGCACCGGTCTCTGGATTAAGGAGGCCCATGGTGTTCCTTAGATTCCCATTGGACAGGTAATAGTGACTTGCCCCTATATTAGTGGGGGGCACATTGGTTTTGATGTAGTTCGCCACAGAAACAGGGCCGGATACGTTAAGCCCGTATGCCAGGTTATTACCCATATCCACGGTAGGCACACCAGACATGAAAGTATTGTCAAACCACTTGGTGCTACTGCTTACGTTATCAAGGTATGGTGGGGAGAAAAATAGATTGCCTGAAACTAATAGCGAATCCGATTTTTTAAGATGGATGCTATCAATTTTCACGGTACTACCGATAAGCCTGATGTACCGGCTGGTGTCCAGCTTGATATCACCAAAGAAGATCTGGCATCCTGTAAAGAGGAAGCTGCCAATTATCTTACGGGCGCGGATACTGTAGTCGATGTTATGATTGATGGTCACCCCGGAAAACACGCTGTGCCCATCATTGAGGGTTGAATCCAGAAACACGGCCGTACGATTGCTATCCAGCGTGCCGCCGATCATGCTGTTGTTACCGCCCCGGTTCAAAAATCCATACTGGTTATGGCTTATATGACAGTTCGCTGTGCTGAAGTACTCCGTCAGACTATCCAGATATACCCCGTACATGCTGTTGGTAAACCGGGAGTTTGTTATCCGGCCACCAAGTCCCGGCACAATATAACCGGTTGTGTTCTTCTTTGCGTATACCGCTGCACCGCCCAAACTATCAGCCGATACCCGGTCCACAACCAGGTTGTAGAGGTTCTGAGATACACTGATACCGTGCTGGTTCGGGTAAAGGGTAGCGTAGTTGGTCATGGTCCCCCGGCCGGTGCCCTTAAAGTTCATGCCGGTGAACTGGCACCCACTTGCGTTTACGACAAATGCAGGACCATTGCTGGTAATACGGATTACGGCGTTGTTGCCGTAAATAAGCGTCGCACTGTTTAATAATATGCTTCCGGATATCGAATAGGTTCCAGCCGGGAAAAACACAGCCGGCGCACTGTTTACCGCCGCCTGAATTGCCGCTTTATTATCTCCAGTGCCATCAGGATTCGCACCGAACCACTGCACATTGACATAGCCCAGTTTTATTTTGGTGGTAGTTGAATCCCAGCGAGCAGCAATTCCATCACCGCTGGCTAGACTCTCCCATTTACCAGGCTTCTTTATGTAGACTGTGTTGTCGGCTGGACGGAAGACAATTGTTCCTATTGTATCGGGACTAATAAGATTAACGGTATCTCTATGTGGTAGCTGCAATACAGACTCAACACGCAACATGTCCAAATTCTTTGGTTCATAGTCAGGATCTAAGAACTGTGCGCTCGTAGCGAGCGAATAAATCAAAAATTGGGTAACAAACAATATTCTTTTCATTTTTAGAAATTATTTTTACTGATATTATGCTTTACTGTCGGCAGGAATCAAGTCCCTATTCTCGGGTAAAACCCTACGTCCTTAATAGTTGTTTCTGTAGATGTTCCCGAATCCCTATTAATGCCAGATTCTCTTTCAAATTGGCCGGCGTTAAATGTACCTCCTCCGACAAAGTTGTCAGTCCCCATGAAAGGACCACCAGTGTCTATATAAGGATGGGTATGTGGTCCTGTGTAATCCCGACGATATCCGCCAGCGTTATTATAAGGCCTGGGGGCTGTGGATAACCCTCTGCCTAAATCTAAAAACCGAATTGAGGTACCACGCAGATCCGGCAATCTGAAAGTCGTTGAACCATCTCCAGTTGAGAAGCAGCCACAGTAATCAATACTAGAAGTCCAAGTCGCATCGCTGACCAGGCTAAGACCAAATTCCTGTACAGCTTCCCACAACCGAGGCTCTGAACTTCGCATTATTAAAGAACCATTTGCTATCACAGAATTTAAAAAATTACCGTATGCTGCAATTGGCTGACCCACTCTTAAATAGCCGTCAATAGGGTCTATACAGTACCAACCGTCGGTAGCGCGATATAACCTACAAGTTTCTCCGGGCCCTAAGAATATTTTAAGTTTCGCGGACCCGTTTATGTAGATAAACTGGCCGTTGGTACCTTTAATAGTGGTTTTGTAGGTATTGTTAACCATCGCACTGAAGTGATAAACACCATTCTCTTCAATAGCTGCAACATCATCCAAAGTGACGGTAACTTTACCCGAACCAGTTGAAAAATTGATCAGCTTATTGATGTCCGAGTTGGTCAGAATTTTATCACCGGTAACCGGTACAATACCTTTGATGAATGAAGAACTACTTCCTCCACCTGGTATTGAGGTGTTGCCGCCTTCATATTCGTAGATATGCGCTACATATTTATCATTCTGCCTAAAAACATCGTTACCCCTTGTCAACTCAAAGCCGCCAGTGGAAATAACGTTGTACCAGCTAGACCATAGTCGGCCGGATCCAATACGCTCAATATAGTAGGTAAGACCTGCGAGTGCCGGGATATCGATACGCTTCTGACCAACAAGCGTACTGGGAATGGTAATTTCCATGTCCGCACCGGAAAGTACAGGCGGGGTAGTTGTCCCGGTACCGGTTAACTTATCACGGAGCTGAGCAGCTGACATCTTCTTGGTTTTGTTCTCAGAAGTATCAAAACCAGTAATTATGTCATCATCAGCGATGTCAGTAAATGCCGGATATTCTGGCTGCCGAGCTGTGGGCAGTGAAATGGTTACATGTTGCCCGGTTTCGTTTATTATGCCCTGGTAATCTGCCATTGTTAAACCTTTTTATACACTTTGCCATTTGCATCAACAAAAAGCTGATTATAACCTGTAGTATCCGTGATTGTTGGAATATCTGCCATAACTACCGGTCCTACAAAGTTGTTTTCACTTGTCCGGTTGTTTAACCGTTGGTTGATATTGGATATTTCACGCGAATTATCCCCAGTGTTATTATACAGCTCCTGCACCGGCTGGACAGCCACCCCATCAGAAAGCGTCAGCTTGAATGTATACTCATCTTCAAACTCCCTAGTAAAAGAAGTCACGCGAGTGCGCTTATTAATTTCAAGGTTGGCATCAACTACCCAAATCAGATCACCGATGTTAGGCGTCAAATTGTACTTCCGGAAGTAAGCAGGATCACATGTCATGTCAAATTCAATTAGGGGTTCGCTTTGAGCATTCAGAACATCCTGAGCCGCGGTTTTCAACGCCGCCTCAGCTGCATCAATATACGTCTGCGGCATTTTGATATCCACCAACACGTATTCGTCCCCGATCGCCGGCCGCTGTATGGCGCTTGGTACATCGACTGCTTTCTCATCCTTATTTTTTAAGATGGTGAACTCTTTGGCAATATTGTCAAACTTCTGGATATCGAAAGTGTAGCCGGCCAGTTCACCTGTATTGAATGTAACCTTAGCCGATACACCCGGAAGTAGCTGATCATTGACGTTGAAGTCAATAGCCGCGTCCTTAAATGTGAACACATTCCCTGCGTTAACTGCAGTTACCTTTCCTGTACGATGCGGATAAATGTCGTCCCATACCTTGGCCGCCTCAATTACCCCGTACTTGGATGTATTTTTCTCCAAATACTGAATCCCTCCGGTCATAAGAAGCCTACCGGCATAGTTTCGATAATCAGGAGGCAGATTGGTTGATGCCCCGAATGCATACAGCCGGGTAATCACACGACTGTCTGAAAAATTCTTCCGGGTGATATCATAAAGCCCTTTGTCCTTTCCCTGGCGTAAAGTGACTCCGGTGTCTACCTGCCGCTTATCAAGACTAATCTTTTTACCCTCTATGGAATACTCTGTGCCAAACTGCTGAGCCAACCGGCCCAACACCGTCAGGCATGACTCAGAATTGAATGTCATATTCTGATATGATGTTCCGATCACTGTACCGCGGGTCCAGCCTGCGCCGACGCGGTTCGCATTTTTGATCAAAAGATCCATGAATGTGTCGGCATTCCCCATGAGCGAAAACACACCGCTTCGTACATTTTCAGCAGTGTCATAGTCCATGAACTGCACCTTAGATAGGTCAAAGTACTCGGATCGCATTGTGAGCGTGTATTCATACCGGTATGTACTGACTTTCTTTTCGGTAGGCACATCATTCAGGAAGTAATTTTCACCATAGACACTACAGAAGTCGCCCAATTTAAAGGCCACTGCACGGTTCAGGCTAAACTGAAGGGTAACCATGTTATCACCCATGATAGTTTTCTGCTGATTACTACCGCTGTCAGGCTTAATGGTCACCACCTCGGCCCCTGCTCTCAATATGGTGATAGGGAAACTCATGTGATCATCAATCTATTGTCATCAGTAATCATGAAAACGTTGCTTGAATCAATGGTGGGAGACTTCTCCACCAGCACCAACGTGAATTTTGCGGCTACTTTGCCGGCATTGGGGCCCGCTTTAATCCGTGTAGCCCGAACGAAAGACGAGCAATCTTTATAGTAGACAAAAAAACTGCTGGATAGCTCAGAACTCTCCAGCCGGCGAAGTTGTGGCTGGGCAATTACCGCTTTAAACGCGGTAAACTTGTTATGAAAGTCAGCCTCATCATTGGCGATCATGCCGCATTCCAGGTTGATTTCCCGGCTTTCAAAAAATACTCTGGACAGATCAACATCAGTACCGTTTTCGTCTAGCCAGTCGTGGCTGATGCTGTCCTTTCTGGCCGGCAGTTTCAAAAGGTCGTCGGACCCTGCAGCAACGATGATGCTGAAGACCACCCACAGGTCCATTCCATCAATAAAATATTGTCCGGTAGGATATGCCATTACTTCACTATTTTAATTCCTTTGTCTTTTAAATACCGGATATCGGCACGTACATCAATAAGGGTCGCTGTGTTGAACTCTATTTTAGTAAGTACCGACAGTTGCTGCGTACAGATCTGTACCTGCTGAATCATGTTGATCCGGAGCCCACCAAACTGCCCCGCGAGGAGTTCCGCTGTCTGCTCTGTCATGCTTGAGAATGCCCCTTTCAGACTGTTTTGGCTATTGCCGCTTCCAGATGCTAAGTTCAGCCCGGTAATATCCTGAAGCTGCTGGAACTGGTCGCCGGCAGACTTGATAATCTGGTTGTATTTCTCCTGAAGCTGCTGAATCTCGTCTTTGGTTAACACACCGTCCGATTCGGAGGCTTTCGCAAATTGATTATAGAAGTCCTTCAGTGGCCCTTCCAAATACTGGTACTTCAGAGCATTGAGAGCGGCGCCGCGCATAAGTTCTTCGAAGTTGTCCGCGAAGCTCTCAGCCGCATACTGACCATTTTTGAACCCTTCGACAATGCTGTCGGTAATGGAATCGGCTGTTGTCCCGGTAAATACCTCCTTGGCCTTATCTGCCAAGGCATCTAATTGGGACTGTATGTCTTTACCTTCCTGCTGTAGCTGCTGAAGTTGTTCAAATAATGCCTTTGCTTTCCCGTCCAGCTGGCCGGATTGATACAGCGCTTCTATCTGGTCGAAGGTCATGCCTAATAGCGTAGAATACTGATTTACCGGCATGCTTTTACGCCATAGACCCAAGAAGCCGCCGTACTTCTTCTGATCAACACCGGTGATGTAACTCTCCTGCTGAAGTAACGCCATTATGCGATCCTGGTCGGATTGATTCTGCTTTTGGTTCAGCGTCAATGCCTTCTCCTGGGCCTTCATGTTGTCCAGCGTGAGCTTGAGTTCTTGGGCTTTGATCAGATTCCGCTGACGGAGAAGCGCGTTAATGCGGTACTCACCTAGCTCTTGGTTTATCTGGAAGGTGTAAATTGCCTCATAGGTTTTTTGGAGGGATTCCCGCACCTTTTTGCCGCCTTTAAGAATAGCAACAACGGCGCCTGCAATAGCACCTATTGCTGCACCAACCGGAGCGCCAATGCCACCGAAAAATGCACCAATTGTTGCTCCAGCTGCTACTAACCCACCTACTGCACTAAAGTTACTATTGCCTTGGCCAGCATTTCCTTTTGAGTAGGCACTGATACCTTGAGCCGTTCCGACGATAGATGAAACCTGATCTGTTAAATCAGCCATCGTATTTAAAGTATCAGCAAGTCCATCATTGATTCCTGCCAAATCGGATGCAAAACTGCGCAAAGCACCGCTTGAACTGCCGAGAACCTTCTGAAGATTCTCAAACACTTCAATCAGGTGGCTCTTGGTTAGATTATTACCCTCTGTGGTTACATCGGAAAGATTTCTGTATAGTTGCTCAATCTGCTTATTCAGTTCAGTAGCGTTGCCCAATCCAGTTTTTTCAAAGGCTTCGAGCGCCGCGATCATATCTTTTATGGCCTTTTTATTACGCTCCAATATTCGTTGTTGTGCCTCGTACCGTTGATTTACTGTTGATGTCGGGTTGTTAACGATTCGCTGATCTTGGATGTTTTTTATATCTGCCTGATCTTTAATTGCCTGTAATTGAATATCAACAGCTCTCTGCGCATATTCCCGGTCGAGATCTAACGCCTCACGGCGTCCAGCTGCTTTAATCTCATTGGTTTTAGCTTGTAGTGCTTGCTGGCTTTTTATGTCATTAGCGTACTGCTGCTTGGTGGCTTCGATATCTAGCTGTACACGTTTTGCAATACCTTCCTTCCTCAGCAAAAGTTCTGCTTCTGTGTTAGGTTTTGATTCAGAAAGATTAATATTTATGTTAGAAAGTTCAGTATTGAGTTGGTTTTGAACATCCCTCGCGGCCGCTTTTGCAGTAGCATCGTCGATCAGGATTTTACCAGCCTTTTGTATTCGGAGAACTACACCATCACTGGCTTTAATTGCTTTAGCTTTCTCAGCAAGTTTGCTTACTTCACCCTGGAGCTTAGCAACCGTACCATCTTCTTTTCCTTCATTGACAGAAGTGGCACGGGCTTCAAGTTCAATAATTTGATCAAGCAAAGCCTTCAATTTTGACTCAACTTTGAGTGCCTCTTTGCCTGATTTTGTCCGGGCAGCATAGATATCAATTTCAGCACGTCGTTTATCAGCAGCAAGGAGGTCGTTCGTCAACCGTATTTGTTCTTCTTGTGATGTAGCAGCTTTACGGTCTTTGTCAATCTTATCCCTCACGGCGTCGATATCATCAAGAGATTTGGCCTGGGCAATCAGTTGGGCGTTCGTCAACTTCAATGCCACCTGCCGCTTTGCTTCTTCCTGAACCTGTCCAGATGCCAGCTCTTTGGTTGTCGCTATCTGCTTTTTAAGTTGTTCCTCCTGTTCCTTTAACTGACGTTCGTATACAGGGCCCAAATTTTCATTCTTTTCAACCCCTGTGGCATTCTTGGCATCCTCTATTGCCTTCTGAGTGTATTTAATTTGTTCGCGAAATTTCTCTTCAAGCTCAATAGATTCCTTAATTTTTTCCCCTAACGCCTCTACTCTATACTTTTCGCGAAGTGAATCAATGTAGGCGTCAACATTCTGTTTCAACCTTTCCTGCGAAATTGACTGCGCATTTAACCCATCAACTATCTTCGGGCTTATTTCAGCCAGCTTCTTAAGTGCTACTTCACGCTCTTTCTCGGTAGCATTAGCATTTTTTAGGATTGAGATATATGGGGATATAGCTGCAGTTTGTTTGCTGACACCTTGGGTAACTTTGTCGTTTGCATCCTTCAGAAGGTCTTGTGCAGACTTCGCCTTGATAGTCTCCTCTTTCATCACTATCATTGCAGTAACAAGAGCCGCAAGCAATGTCGCAATTGCTACATATGGGTTTGATAGCATTGTAGCATTGAGTAATTTCTGAGCTTTCTCTACAGCAACCAATGATTGTAAATAAAGGTACTCCCATATGGTCATCGCTCCGACTCCCGCCGTATTGGTTGCGTTAATTACTGTATTTGCAGCAGTCACAACATTCACAGCAATAACAGCGGCTCTATAAGTACCGTAAGCAACAATCAACACCTCCAATACATCCAAAACTGCTTGGTAGTTTTCGACCAATGTCGTCAGTCCCTGTATGGTAGTAGATGCAATGCCTTGAGTTTGCTTGCCCATATTATTGAGCATCATATCAAAAGCATCACTCAAGTTGCTTATCTGACCCACGAGGGTTTTGGACTGTTCCTGCATTAGATTAAAGAACATCCCGCCTTCAGAAGTCATGGACTTGAATGCCTTTTCTATATCAGGGAAACCGACTTTTCCAGCGGCTACCAGGTCATTAACCTCATCAGCCGCTACGCCATATTGTTTCGCCAGCTCCTGAAGAATGGGAATCCCCCTCCCGGTGAACTGCTTTATATCTTGTGAATAAGCACGCCCCTGTGTCTTTAGGGTGCCATATAGGTACACTACATCATTTAATGGGGCAGAAACGCCGGATGCTACGTTTCCAAGGCGAGTAAGGGTATCTACTATTTCGTCAGCCTGAAATCCATAGGCCAACAACTGCTTTGTTCCCTGAGCAGCATCCTGCAATCCGAAAGGCGTTTTCGCTGCGAGGTCGGCTACGTCAGCTAATAGTTGGTCGGCTTTTTCCTTGCTTTGGAGCATAGTGGTAAAGGCTACTTCCAACTGCTGAAACTCTCCGCGCACCTCAATCATTTTTTTAACGAAGTTGGTTGCTGCTGTGATGGATAGATAACTGCCTATCGCAGCAGCAGCTTTTTGGGCCAGTTGCTCCAAATCGGATGATTCTTTCTTAGCTCTCTCCGATAAACTACGAAGCTGACGCTCCATAGCATTAATTTGCGCCTGAAACTGTGAGCCATTGATGATGGCATCAAATTCTAAAGCTCCCCCATTTACATTCAGCGCCATAATCTGCCTTTACATTCCTAAAAACGCAGCCAATTCGCTGCCTTCGATGTCTTTAACCGGTGTATCCGGATTACCTTCTTCGTCATACTTGGGGATAGTAGCTGACAGCATCAATAAATTTGCCCAGCTGATTTCCCATAATATTGCCTGAAATGAAAACCGGAAGTACTTGGCAATTCCGCCAATCATTCCCCAGAGGCTATTGTCCCCTCTGTGTTTAGTAGGCTCATCCCCCTTAGAGAGATGATAGTACTCATAAAACCCATCACATTGAGCTGCTGTAAGACGATCTTGATAACGGCCATAAGTTCACTGGCTGACAGGTTATTTTTGATAAATGCCACAAGCTTTTCAGAGGGTACTGCCTCCCGGTTCTCAATTGCCGCCGCCACTACACGGGCAATATTGTCTCCGTGTGCACCGTACAACTGATAATTTGAGTCTAAGGCTGTACCTTCAGATTTGAAAATGTTGGGATCAATTTCCAGTAGTAGTTGAGAAATCCGGATCATTGTCCCCAAAGTGGCCGGCCTGATTTCAAACCTTTTCGTCGCAGGCAAGATCCTCATCCTGATTGCCATCTTTTCCCACCAACAGGCGGAAATATGATCAATCTCCAGGCTTACGGGCTTGGAGTTGATCGCATCTGCTGCTTGCTTCAGAACTTCGGTCATTCGTTACGCAGGGGTTTTGATAGTGATGTGGGGTGTATTGGCCTTTGTTGGCATTAGCACAGTGCAGGTAAAATCAACCTGAGCCAGTTTATCCTTCTGGAAGTTCCATTGGAAAACTGTATCGAGCTTACCGCGAGGGATCTCTATAATGGTACCATCCTTAGTCGTCAGTCGTATAGATTTTTCGATGTTAGGAGTTTCTGTCGGAGCCGCCCAGGTTGTGCCGCTGGGATCGGTGGTAACAGTACCACCTTTTACCAAAACAAGAGATGAGGGTTCAACGTTGTATGAGCTCCATGTGAGGGTGATTTTTCCATCAACTGATGCTGTGTAAAATGGAGTGCTTTGTTCTTCAATGTTGAAATCAGTCACATTCGGCGATTCGTTTTGAAGTACAGCAGTTTGGGACACAGTAGCCCCAAATTCAGCCAGGGAAGTGCCCATGCCACCATCAGCGGCCACGTCCCCCATTTCCAACTTCTTTAATCCAATACGGGCTTTTGCTGCCATTGTGTAAAAATTATATGGGTTAACAAAAATTATAAGTTGATCGCGTAAAATTCCAGGCGGAAGTTTACAAAGTGTTCTCTCAGTTCAGCTTCTTCGATGACGGTGTGCTGTTGGACATCAAAATGCCATTCATCATTCCATGAATCTGTCAGCAACGGAGCCGCTATACTGGCAAGCTCACTGAGTCGGACAAAATCAGGCTGAGTTGTATCCTGTATTCCGTTGGCTGTAATTACCAAATTGGGAACGTGAATATTCACGTTGATGATGCCTTTCTGTAACTGAAGAGAGTCAAACGGAAGCGAGTTAACGACAACATCTTCTCTCTGCGAGTTTATTGGGCGTTTCAGCTTATACACGCCGCCAGATACCTCTGTTCTCAGCGCACTATCATTAAGAAGTTTCCAAATGGCATCAATCGCTTTTAATGTTGTTATCATCTCATCCTGGTCATTTTCTGTTTAATGCTCTTTATCGCGTTTTGAAGATCTCTTTTCGCAATTTCAGAAGAGGCAGTAAGTACATCATATCCCATCGCTTCAACGAAGGCGGCATATTCCATACCAGCAACCACTATAAGCACGTAGCCATTTTGGAAATTCCCTGCAGCATTTGCTGCGACTTCCCTGGCTGCTTCCATACCTCTTTTCCCGCCTTTGGTGTTGCGCTTTTGACCTCTGTTTCGACCACTCTTTATGCTTACCTCTACATTAGCCGTCCTCCGGAAATTCTCGTACATCTGTACCCCGTTTTTCAGTATGATGTAACCAATTGAGTTACGGAGGTTGCCGGTCCTGTCAGTAAAATCAGCTTTTTCGCGAGCATTTTTCACAAAAGACTCCCCGATATACTGCAGCCGGGTTAATATTGCTGAGTCGATCCTTTTCAATCGCTCCGTAAGCATCTCTTGTATTTGCCCGTTGCTGAAGCGAGGGCGTATTACAGCCATAGCCGTGTGTTAAGTTGGCCATTGGAAAAACGGCGCACTTTACCAACTGCTACAGGCGCTCCATTAAACCGAATATCCACCAGTGTCCCTTCTGGAATCGGGAGTACACCCACCTGCATGTACACAGTCCAATCGAATTGTATTTTCACGCCGTCAGCGCCACTTAGCTGATATGATGCCCTTATATTTGGCTCCGCTCGACACTCTTCAGCCCTTTCTACTTTCGTGCCTGGTACCCAATTGCCATTAGCGTCCTGATGTGAATCAGTAACAATTGTCGCCGTGAGGGTATGTGGATACTGCTTTACCATGGGGAGGCTCCTGTTATCGTTGGCTTGGGGAATAAATCATCTGGAAGTCCCAGCTCTTTGGCCAGTGCGGAATACCAAATCTTGATACCGTCCAAGTTCCATTTGATGGAATAGCCCCCCTCCGTAATATCCTGAACACCTGCGAGCAACTGCGGCAATTGGTAATAAATGGCGCGCTTTAATGCGATGATATCAGCTTGGCCAGTAACCTCACCTGTTGGGACAATGCCCCGCTCCAGCATGATCAGGTCTATTTCATCGGGGGATACTCCGAATTTTCCCAGGATGGTATTTAGGTATTCTTTATTGGTCATGGGTAAACAGCTGTCAGCAGGAAAATACCGTCAATTGTATCCAGTGATGGGAATGCGTTCAGGTCCCCTTTAGTCCATTCACCAAACGGCTCGTTTGCGCTCCACTTGGAGATCAACGCCTGCTGGAACTTAGCGTAGCTCACTCCTTCTACAGGCTTAGCTTCTTCGATAGCGATGGCGTTTTTGATTACTCCAAGCGGGCCAGCAGGGATAAAGACTGCGTTGTTGTCACTGAATGGGCGTTGCGGGGAGATGATGCCATTTTTTTCGATACCAATCACCTGATCTACAATCTCGATCACCGGCAGCAGGTTTTCTGACAAATAGTTGTTAACATTGGTCAGAGACGTAATAGCTGTAGGGTTGAATCCGGATCCGGGCTTTGGTCCATAAAGAAAGGCCGCCATGGTATCGATTACTTCTTTGGCTTTTTTAAATTTTGACCACAGCAACTTTGACATCAGAATTTTGCCGATTGCCCTGCCTGCCTCGGTTGCTTTCTCAACCGTGGCCTCAATGTCGGCAATCGGTGTTGCCGTAGTCGGATTGGACCAGCTTACTGCAGCCTGTGACTTATTACCTGATGGCATCAATAAATCCAAAGGTTCGTTCAAAATGATACCATCCGGGTTATTCAGCGCGGATAGATCAATTTCGCCTGTAGAAACGGCCTGAAGAGTCATGTAGTCAAGACGCTTCATGACTGCTTTGCCACACTTCAACACATCATTGAATATCATGTCCAGCATTTGATCGCGGCGGGTTGTCTCCGGAACTGGCATGTTTTGCATTACCAAATAATCACGGTAGTCAGATTCCTCCATCTTAAACATCTGACGGATAGCCGGAATTTCACCAGACAATTTGGTCAGCTGCCCTCTTGATCTTAACGGTGTTTCAGAATCACGAGAGACAACAGAGGCAGCGGCTTCGATACGAGACGCACCAATTATGGATGTGAAAGTCAGGCCGACCTGTGGCGGTGCCCATGTGAAGTAATTCTGAAACCAAGTAGGGCCGAATCTGTCCTGGCTTCTGTCGATCATAAGCTGCATAGATTCAGCATACTGACCGAAAATTGATTTTAATTTTGCCATTTCTATATCCTCCTATGGTTTAGAATGATTGTGAGAAAATGATGAGTGGCATGAGCGCCTTGATTTCGGCTGTTGCTCCAGGTGCGCGCCGAGCATATACTGTCCCGCGGACAACAACCGACAGATCAGAATTTGTTGCAACTACTGTGTCTTCGTACAGTAGACCCTGCGGTGTGATATTGAATGCTGCGGCCGTTGCACCTGTCGCACTAGATTGGAAAACAGCATCACCCTTGGAAATAGCACCAATGGACGTACCGACATTGATAGTGTCGTAGTCATTTGAGCCTGAAGCGTCGATACTGGTAATCGCAAAGGCTTTGCCTCCTTTTACATTAGCGATGTAATCACCAACATTGAACAAGGAGCCTTTTTTTACCTGGTATGCGGTCGCGGATGCGCCGGCATTTTCCACCACCTCTGCGGTTTTCAACACCTTGGCCTTACGAGTGGATTCATCGTAAGCAATAGGTGCGCCGCCTGGAATAGTAGCACCTTTGGTCAAGCCGGTAGAGTCCAGTGTGAAACCACCTCGGGCGGTCTCCAACACCTTCTGAAATATGGGCGCACCAGAGGCAACAACTTCTTTAGTGATTTGTAAACTCACGGTTTATTTTTTTGTGGTTTGTGAATCTTGAGGCTTGTGCTTATCGGCCCATTCGCCGATTGCCGCCTCAACTTGCGTCTTCGTAGCATCGCCACCGGTTCCGCCTAATGGAGGTTTTCCGCCGGCAAGGCCCTGATTGATCAGTTCCTGCTTCAGCGCGGTGTGATTTGCTTCAATTTCAGCGACTGCTGTTTCCAACTCTTCATCTGACTCAACCGATATATTTTTGGCCAGGATTGGGGAGATCTTTTTTTCTGCAAGCCGGGCATGAAGCTTTTCGGTGTAGGTCTTTTTCGTGCCATCTTTTTGCATGTTGGTCACCTGTTCCGTGAGGGTAGCTACTAGGCCGGTCAGCTTAGCAATAGGATCATCTGATTCCTTCTTTTTGCTTTTTGCTGTTGTATCCTTCGTGTCTTCCCTTTCCTGATCATCATCAGGATCATCTTTGGACTTGTTTAAAGCTTCGGTGACACGCCGGTCAGATTCCTGCTGCAAAAATTTGGCATATTCCGGGATGGGAATTGGTAAATCATCGAGTGCGGTGATGGCCCCCTCGATTTGGTCTTCTTCTGTTACTTTCGCTGCAAGCTTGTCGGCGATAAGTCCCAGCAATTGCTTTGACAACCCTGGGAACTTCACGCCCAGTTTTGCCAAAATCTGGCTTTTGTACTTCATACTGAAATTGGGTTAACGAAATCAAACCCATTGCCTGCGAGAGAGAGAATAAGTGGGTTAACAAACAATGTTTTTGATTTCTGAATACAAAATTATGCGTCTATGTGGTTCCCAAATTATTTTCTGGGAATAAAAAAAGGCGGGAATTATCCCACCTTGTAGCCACTCGAACCATCGAGTACATTTTTCAATGTGCGGGATTCGAACCCGCTTCCCCTTACCTAACCTCGGCCAGCGATCGGGACTCGAACCCGCATTTGTGAGGCATTTGGAGTCGAACCAAATTACCACTTTGCCTCAATATTTTGCGACAGTACGTCTATCACCTTCTGAACATCGTCTTTTTCATAAATAACAAACAGCGAATCCTCACTATCAGAAACGTCTTTCCCGTCCCGATCGAAATCTATTTCAAGCGGATAAGATGACCCTTTGTCAACCATATTCCAAAATGCGTCATCCTGCCTTATTTGATCCGGCGTTTCCACTGATGTGAAATCGGTGTAATTATATGATATGCCATCATTATACGACTCCCCCTTTACACAAATACCAGTAGTAAACAATAAAGGCTCAAATTTGCAAAATACTGTGCCGGCCGGCAATTTTACAAATTCAGGATATTTAACTATTCTCATGCAAACCTGTATTCAATGTCAGCTCTTGCCCAGTCAGTGCAAAATAGATGTTTTGTAATTGGTGAACATGTCGACATGATCCACCTACTGTTTGATGTTCAATACTCGTATTGCCTGGTTGTAATCGATAATCGCCGTAATACTCCATATCAATAATTAATTCATCACCGAATATTTTAAAAAGATCAATCCTATACTCGTATCTTTGTCCTTTACTAAACCCCAAATTAAGCAACCATTCTTCGGTCAATGGGATTGGATTAACAAAAATAACTCCCACCTGTTTTTGGTTCTGAAAATATACATTATTGGGAGAAAACATACTGACTCTTATCACCTCATTTTTATAATAAAGTAGATTACCTATTCTTAATTCAGATGCGTTTACCATGTTGCAAATTTACATATTATTTGTTCAGCAAAGCGGTATACCCCTTGTTATCAATGACCCAATAAGGTGTATTGCTCAACCGGTTAATCTTGTCTTTGTTTTCCCGTAGGTACTGGTAAAACTCTGGTGGGGCTTTCGTCACCTCGTTTTTGCTTTCTCCATCCCACTTACCGATGCCCAATATATGATCCTCGTATTTGTCCATCTCGTCGGAAGTGATCAAAATAGGTTTAGCATGGCACCTGCATTGTGGGTGCCAGCCGCGGAATAGGAAGTCTTTAGGGTACTTCCCGGCCAGTTCGTCGCAGATATCATAATCTGGGTGATTATTGCTGGTATCAACCTGCACTCCTACAACAAAGGGTTGGCTATTCCAACGCTCATAGTCGGCAGTCCGGTAGGCCATGTTAGTTTCTGTTCGAGTAAGTCGGAAAGCGTTGGCCCGCGCCGACCGGTATACACCGCGGCCGGGATAAGGGTGCCCTTTCGGGTTCAGTAGGTAATTATGTAGGTCTTTTTGAAACACGTTAGATGCTTTACCGACCTCCAAACCTTTCTGAATACCTGCTTCAAGTTCTTTTTTGACAGATTTTGTTAGATTCCATACCCGGTCTGACAAATTCATCCCATCCTCCACCCGGTTGATAAATTTTTCACGTGCCGGTAGATTAGAGTTGTACAGCTGCTTACGGAATTTGGTAGGTACGGTATCCGCGAACCGCTGTTCTACGAAAATTTTATTCTTTTGGTCGGACAACCCCCATGCTCCTTCAATGCCGTTAACAAGTGTAATTTCCACCTTCGTTTTCATGGTGGATAATATTTCGTCTACCTTCTTTTGCAGTCCAGGGTACCGCCGGATGTTGATGACCTTATCACGGTAGCGCACCTTCGACGCGGCGGCAGCCAAGTCGAAGAAAGACCTGGACAAAATTGTGTCCATTTCGAACATGAGCTTCCGTTGCATCAGCAATAGTCGCTGCTCATACCGCTTGCTTATGTTGGCCATTAAGTTCATAGCGGACGATTATGCAGTTTGAACATCGGAAGTCAAGGCCCCTTCTTCCTGCATAAGTACAAATTCCTGATCCGCATCGGCTACTAGTGGGTTGTTTCGTACCGCAGTTTTTTGGGACATTACAGGCTTGCCGGCTCCGACCCCTTCTGACAACGTTTGAATGATTTCCTGAATGTTCTTAGGCAGATAGTATTCGAAAACAGGCTTAATCGAAAGGGAAAGCGCCGGCTGAAGCCTAACATCAATAATCGACATGGCAGTTTTCATGAAATTGATGCGTCGCTGAATGCCCTTACCGAAAATCCCTTCCTTCCTTGCGGCTTTCAGGTGAGCGCCAAGGAAAAGCATTCGAAGGGCGGCGCCAGAGAAGGTGCTGAGTCCTTTCATTTCCTCAAAACTGATGTTTGGCGTATCCGTCATGCTGTAAATCAGCCGCTGCAGAGTGTCAGACTCGTATCGGATTATTTCGGGGGCATGATCCCATGTCAAGTAGCTGGCTTTGGCGCCAGCTTTCGCCTGTAGCACCTTGCCACTTTCGCCTTTGTCTGCAAACCCCTGTATTTCCCCTTCTACAAACACGATAGGGCTACCGAAATAGTCATTGGTATCAGCGTTGTTGCTGACATTGGTTTCCAGGCGTTCGATCAGAGCTTCTACGTCAGACCATTCCGGGAGTGGTTGGGAATAATAAATCACTGGTATCTTTCCGATCATGTTATTCTCGGAGGTTGTTACCCATCCGCTGCTTTGTTTTACCCCTTTGATGATCTGGGTGTCTGTATAGAGGTCAAAATGCTCTTCGTTGTTGTCGCCGTTTTTGATGGAGTATCCTCGTCCGAAAGCGATCATATCGCCCGTAGCGTCAAAAACCGGGTTGAGCTGGTCTCCGAGAGAATTGGCGAGAATGCGCATTCTCAGACGGAGTTTGCTCCCTTCCGATGGAGTGCCAATCCAGTATTCTTCCGGAGCATCTACCACGTACCAAAGCTCCGCTACTTCCGTTTCTGCCATCATTAGCTCAGCTTCTCCCATGCTCTCATAGTCCAATTTATTATCGTCCCATAACTTCTTAATCCCAGCCAGTAGTCCCTTTTGGGTATCGTCGATGGTTTGGGCGCTTAGCTGGATCGGATTTGCGCAAAGGAAAGCCGCGGCCAAGTTCACAATCTTCTTCTGCATCGGGATAGGCAACCGGGCAACAAACACAGGGGTTGTTTGGCCGTTTACCTGTTTGGATTTATCCTGGCGAAGGCTTTTGTCGGTAACGGGGTGTTGCGTAGGATCCAGCTGTTTAAGGGCGTCAGCAATTGGCACCTTCTTTACTGGCTTCGCAGCCTGCACTTTTTTTATAAGTTCATCATAGGTGCCGATAAGCGCCTGCAGATCTACTAATTCCATGGGTTAACAATTAATGGGGTCAACTATTTATAATATGGGTGTATAGTTCGAATCTTGTTTTATTATGATCAAAAATGTTGTAGTTACTCACAGCCCAATCGTGAAGCTGTAAGCCAAGATCTTCAGCGGCGCTCCTGTTGGCAGCGAGGTAGCGGATGTGTTTATACCAGTCTGTTTGTCTTTCAACCCACAAAACCGGCGCGTCACAGTCGCTATATGGTGGCACTTTCTGGCAGATAACTGGTAGTGTCTTGGCCCCAGCCTCCAGCAACTTCAGGTTTGATTTATGAGCATTGAATGCATTACCTTCCAGCGGCACCAGGCAGGCATCGGAATTTTCATAGACGGTCATATACTCGCCAAGTGGTTTATTTTCCACTCGTTGGTATCCAATCATTGCCCCGCCGGCGCTGAATATCTGTTCCATCTTCGGCCATGTACTGGTTCTATCTTCGGAATGGTGATTGTATCCGGCAAGAGTAAAGCCCATGTTTCGGTGCTGTTCCGATGCAATGCGGCGGAGTGGTCCCTGCAATTGTTTCAGGTCATGTAGGTGTGACCGCTGGCCAGCATAAATAAACCGGAATATATCCGCCGGCACCCTCTTAGCCTGAAACTGGCCGAATCCATACGGCAGCGCGTTGGGGATAACGTGCACATTGGGATTTATCGGCTTTACCTTGTCGGCGAGGCGAGAAGTGGTCACTGTGATAGCGTCGGCCAGCTGTAGGTTTTTAATGATCAGTTCCGGAATGCGCTGGCGCTGGTAGCGATTGTACAGGTAATGATGTGGGTAAAGCTCCCAATGGTCGTCAAGGTCAACCACCACTTTGAACCCGTAACGCGCCTTTAGTTCTGTGATATAGGATAACCCTATAGGACAATCACGGTTCCACACCACCAGCTCGGAAGCGGCCAACTGCGTATCCATATCAAAATCCGACCTGTTTTTGTACTCATGATCAATGTATCCATCCTCGTACTGAAACGGTAAAACAAGGCGGTGGTAATCGCAGCCAGAACCATCCTGATATAGTGCCAGCGCTTTAATCATGACTACACAACTTTTTAAACATCCCAATTAGCCACAGGCCTCCATCGTGAAACTCCTTAAACAATTCATATTTAAGGTCTTCAATTGCTTTATCAAACCTGAAAACACGCTTAAAGTATGAATCTTCGCGCATCTCCCGTACCAGCTTTTTATCGATACCCAATGCATCCATTTGAGCGTCTGTTGCCCACAATAGGTTAATCTCTTCCATCTTCAAACTGTTTCATGTTGATTGTACATTCCCCCGACGGCGGTATATAGGCCGTTGTTGGGTCTTCCAGATACCGGTAGACATTTTCAACGTGCCGCGGCCATGTTTCCTGCACTACGGTGCCCTTATCATACCCGTAGCCGGGATTATCGTCTCCCAGGTGGATGGACTGGCCGGGAATGTAGTAGTTCACAAACCCTTTGGCAGCACAGCGGACGTTATAGTCGTTGTCGATTGGTCCGTAATAGCCGAAATCCTCACGGAAAGCGCCAACAGCTTCGTATACTTCGCGCGTGATCAAGAATTGGCCGATAACGTCACCTGGGTAATACCTTATAGGCCCGACGATGTTTGGTCTATCAGAAGCATCGAAACATGGTGTTACTTCCGGATAATTGTGTTCTCCGGGAGGTATAGAAACCATACCGCTCGAAACGGTAGTATGGTTTGGGCTTCCGAGCAGTTTCCCGTTTACCAATGGTATATGTAGTTTCCCCAATAACTTGATAAACTCCACCTTATCACTCAACCAGTTGTCCGGCTCCAATATGTCATTGGCCATCACATGAAAGGCATCATATCCAAGACTATACGCGAACCTAATCATATCGTTTAATGGCGCCGCGATGCCTTTGTTTTCCTTAGCCGGGTAAAAATGCTTAGGTTCATGCCATCTTATCAGTTCAGGTATACGATCATCCTGACTGCCATTATCCCAGACGAACAGGTCAAACGGATAGCCGGCATTGGCCAGGTTATGCTCCAGCACATGCTTCAATGTTTCATACCTCTCAAAACTGAGCATCAGCACCGCTACTTTCATAGTTCCCCGTCCTCCTTCCGTTCTTTTATTTCAAGCTCCAATTGTGTGTTAAAGTTTTGATCAGCAGATGCGATTACAACTTCCGCTGGATACATAACCTTTGATAATACACCACCTGTTACGTGACAGTACACTTTAGGGACTTGATCCATCACAAATTTGAAGTCAGCCAATTCTTTTTTGACCTGTTCTGAGTTTAGTGATCCATCAGGATTACATACAATATCTCTCCAGAAATCATCAAACACTTTGTTATAGTCATTCATCATGGTATTATTTAAACAAGAAATGAAAAATCACCACCGAGCAAACAAACAAAATCGTATCATGACTTTGATTTAACTATGAGATTCTTAGTGTGTTCATCCACATCTTGAAATATGCCAGAATAAATCAGCGTGCGGTCTCCACATCTTATCCTCACATCAACAGGGCCTATTACATGCGGAAAAGACTTAACATTCTCTGTTTGATAGCTTCCAGGTAAATTTGTTTTGTAAAAAGGGGCTTTTTTATTCCTTCCCTTCTCAACCGCTGGATTGCCGGCGTACATGTACTCCTCACGGGTCTGGCACTTCAGTGTGACCACGGCCCCCATGGCGATCATTACGTTTGCTGCGATTGAGTGTTTTTGATGAATCACTGCATTCAAGCCAATATTCGCACCTACTTGTACGATAGTATGTCCGCCTATCTTGGCACCGCATGAAATTGTAACGTTGGGGTAGATAACAACATCATGACCGACGTGCGCGTGTTTCATAATGAAAGCGTTGTCGCCGATCATCGTACGGCCTTCAATACCGGCGTCAATAGTTACATGCCCGGTGAATTTACATCTGTCACCGATTAATACACCCTTGTCTTCTCCCCACTTCTCCCGGTGCTCACCAGGCATACCGATTACACAGTAAGGACCGATGTAATTGCCGGTACCCATGGTCACGTTAGGTCCTATCACCGCTGTGGGGTGTATGTCATTACCGGGGAAACGCTGTTCATAGTCTTCTATCATGTTAAAAGAATAGACCGGAAAGGTTCTGTGCAACCACTTCCAGAGGTTCAGGGTAAAATGTGTTTGCCAGCGCATCGGACCGGTCCGGAGACCTGCCGAGGCGCTTTTTAATGTCTTCTTTGGGTTCTATAATGATCTTGCCATTGCTTTGAAACTTCCACTCTCCTTCTGTCAGTTCTGCGAATAAATCGTCATCCGGCGGCAGCATTGCCTTTCCGTTTTTCGTAGGGTCTAACCAGTCCCGGACTGCCCAATACAAGTAAGCGCGCATGTTAGCAAACTGAAACTGGCCAGTTACGTCTGTCAGTGGTTTGCCACCGCTGTCTACTGCCGCCTCTGAGTATTTACAGGAGACGATGCCGGGTATATTTTGTTCCAGCAAACGAGAGTACACACCGGCACCCTCTCCAATGGTGTCAATGAAAGCCTTGGCCGCTTTGCCGGTAAAGGCGTCGTTGTGCTGTTTGATTTTGTTCAGCGTCAGGCCGGCGATCTTCATATGCTCTGCCTTGCCGGCAGATTGTACCATTTCGAGATGATCCACGAAATCGCCGTACCGCGGGCAGAAACAGGAACTATCACGGCCCATACCGGCAACGTCCACCCCTAAACTGAGTTTATTGGAGAGAGGAAATTTGTTGGCTACAAACTCCTTCCAGCGCCTATTCGCCAGCTCTATCCAGGCGCCTGGGATCAGGGCGTCGCCGCTTTCTTTCGGGAACAGGCCCAATACCTTTTTCCGAAATAGGTCTGTAGGCCGGTAACAGGCCCCCTCCCACCAGAAGTCACCCTCGGCCTCCTGGAAGTCAGACTGCTGAATAGGGGTGCACCAGGATTCCACCTTGTCTTTCACCCACTCGTAGTCTACCTGACCGGGGATGGTGGTTTTCTTCTGGACCACATTGGGGGCATTCAGGCTATTGAGCCGGAACCGGTTCCAGCGCTTTGATTTTTGAGAACGCGCAGCATACCCCACGTTGGTATTGGGGTTGAACACTATAAGGATTCGTGAATTGCCCTGCAGGTTACCCTCTATCGCTTCAAATACGTTTTCCGGTATGCCTGATGCCTCTGTGATCACAAACATGGTGTTGGCGGCGTGGAAGCCAGACCATGCCTCATGATTGTTTTCATCCGCCTTGAACCCGGTAAGAAACCACTCTTCGTTGTCGGTCTTCACGTCGTAAGCAGTGAGCCGGCCCGCCATGAAGCGAAAACCATTTCGGATCATCTTCCGGTGAAGCCGGGAGATCTCCGGCATCATGATGTTTTTTACCTGGCGGTCTGTGGGAGCGGTAAGGGCTACCTTGGTGTTTTCCGCCAGCTCCCCTTTGTGGAACACTGGGGTAAGATACAGAAAGCAGAGGGCCGCCACAGCGCTCACAAAGTCTTTTCCCCGTGCGGTGCCCGATGCTACTGAGGTCATCTTGTTTACCTGGACAGAGCGCAAGACGGCTTCCTGCTCCGGGTCCAGCGTGACTCCAAATACCGTACGCGCGAAATATGGCCAGTCTTCACGGCCTTTGCGCAGCACCTCTGCCAGTCCCTGTTTCAGTTCCTCACTTACTTCCATCCATCACGGTTTTATACAGGTTTTTCAGTTCTTCATCTGCCCCAAGCTGTAGCTTATCATTCCACATACCCAAATGCCGGCCAATCAGCTCCAAGGCCTTTTCCTTGCTATGGAGTTTTACTTCAATGCCAGAACGTCCCTGTTTTATACTGGCCAGCGCCCGCAGCTGGTGTTCGGGGACATTGTCGGTTTCGAAGATGGTGACCACGGTTTGCAGCTCAGTTTCTTCCTCTTCGGGGATATCATCTTCCCCTTTGTCTTCATCCTTCCCGAAGCCTGAAACGCGAGCAGGTTGGTACCTCGCAGGCACTTCCTGCTTCTCTACCCTGACAAAGTCCGTCACCTTGGCGAAAGCGATACAGGCCAGCTCCTTCAGCACATTGTCCGCTGTCACCTCCGTACGGCGAGAGCGGGCATCGTTTAATTCGTGGATGTAGTCTTGGATGTAAGGCCTCGTCAGCAGCTCACTGCCGATGTTCCTTGCGTTGGCTTTTGAGTACTTGGAACGTATAGCCGCCTGAGTTGCATTGAGATCAATGACGTATTCCTCACAGAAGCGCTTCTCCTTCGCGTCCATTTTACGAGGAGCACCTGTGGTATTTGTTGAAAAGTTGGCGATTTCCACTAAGGGGACCACTGAATCGGAAGAAAGCCGCGCGATTTCAGCAGCGATGTCTGGCTTTTTCAGCCATCTTTTGCCGCAACTTGCGGCTACCTTGCGGTTTGTTCCGGGAACAGCTTTCTGATAAGCGCCAATATGGTCGCCTGTTTTCACATAGTGCTTGATGAAAATCTTCTGCTTCTGCTCCAACGCCACGGGATCAACTTCTTTTCCACAAAATTAGTCCCGCATGTGGTTCCCAAATCAATAAGACATAGATAGCAGCCCATTGACATCAAACATTCCGTTCTCCCCTTCCCAGGGGGCATTGTCTGTCGCTGGCTTAAAGTTTCGTTTGAATTGCTCCCCCATTTTGAATACTGCGCCGTTGAGAAGCGCATGGGTGTCGATCGCCTGAAGAATGGTATAATGGCGCACCTTTTCTGTTTTGCGCGCCTGGCGAATGCTCTTGTAGGTGTGGACGAGCTGCCCGGATTGGTCGTACTTATAAACCACTGTTCCCCCTCTCATGTTCTGTAACTGTTTATGGTACAGGAATAAAGTTACATATTTTTCAGAAATATTTGAACTATCGATAGTTTTAGAAATATAGGTAGCTAAAAAAACCGGAATTGTCCGGTTTTTAAATTCTATCTACCACAAACGGCACAACGATTTTGCGCTGATGGACCGGTTGCCCTTTTTATACTTTCATTGAATGTTTCTCTATTCTGTATTTTTTTGAGCCCAGATAGAGCCTCGTCGTCTTTAAGAGCTTTTTGAAAATCACTCTGTTCTGATGGAGTTAATTTGAAATAACCAGCTAGAATTTGTTTTACATTTTCCGTCATAGTTGTATAGTTTAAAAATTACCACATGTATTACATTCAGACGACTCCAACGAGTCAGGAACCTCATGACAAGTAGCACACTCTAATTGAAATCGCTTCAGTCCGATCCTGTGTGCACGCCTTGTCTCCTTATCGGAAAAGGGGTATTTATCATCCAGGTCGTTTCTTCTTCTATCTTCTTCTTCTATTTCTCGAAATTTTTGTACTTCAAAAGTCGCATTCATTAAAAGGTCGTTATACCTCTCCGAAAACCGCCGGTTTGCTATGGCTGATTCTAAGTAATAAGATTTGCGAGCTTCCCACCCGAATGTCAGACTTATAATAGAAATTACCAGCTGAGTTCCACCAAGAACCACTGCAAAAACAGACACAATAGCACGGGTGGTTTGATCATTGTATGTTGATAAAATAACCCCTATTAAGACAGGAACAACAATACCAAGTGTTGTATTGAAATTTATCCACTTCTCAAGCAACTGCATTCTTTTGGAATAAATTTCCGCAGTTCCGAAGGCGTGCCCCGCTTTATCATAACAGGTAGCCCGCCAATTAAAATCGTTTGGGTCAATCATACCAGAGTGACTTTTTCGTGGTGGCGTATAATATTGGCTCTCTTTTGGGGTTCGATCATTTTTACTTAATTAATAATATCTCCCTTAAAACCCGACGATTAACCAAATATTTTAATCCCTCCGCACCTTCGCCGTTTGACTTTTTCTCTAACCCCGTCATTGCTTTGTTCAGCGATACTTTTGCATCATCACTATTGTATAACCCTCTATTGCAAATAATTTTAGCATATTTATACACAGAGTCAGTCGAACGCTTTAACTGATACAGTGAATCATCAAAACTACCATTAAAATGCTTTATGCTCGTTAAGTCTAATTTGAACCATGGCGAAACTAAATCACGATAACCGCTGAGTGGTTTATTGATGAAGTTTACCGCCGTGCGATCCTCTTTAGAATAGAGCGAAAAAATGCCATCAAACAGTATAGTGTCACCTTCCTTCAAATTTGCTTCACTCAACTGCTTATAAAGGAAATTTGTTTTTGAACTATCTTTATTGATCACAACATCGGATGAAAAAGAATAAGTAACATTTGAAGCTAATGGATTTACCCTGATGTCAAAACTCACGCAATTTTTTACTCCGGGCAGCACCGCATCAAAATCCGCCTTGAAATCACGAACAACTCCCACCCAACCAATTACTATAGACGAATCTGCAATCTTATTTAGGACATTAATTATACTATCAATCCCCTCTGCCCTTTTAAATTCGTTGTCCAATAGACAGTAGGCTTCAGCACGTTTGATGATGGCTGAAAAATTCTGCTGGTCAATCGGTAGATCATCATAGACCTTCGGATTAGGTTCAAGTTGATAATTGTTACAACAGAAAAAAACAATCGAAAAAATGGTTAAAAGCAACCAAGAAAGTGCCTTCATATTTGGAATTTATCTCTAATACTACAATCTCATTTGGTTAAACCTTCAATGGTTTTAAGCAAAGATCTATCAACAATTTTATTTACCACTCTAACCTTGGGATTCTGTAGCCCGTTATATACAGTTGACACGGCACTCTCCTGCTCTGTTTTTGCCGCTATTTCACCTGTTTTTGCGTTGGTAATAAGCAGGTACCCGCGTGCCTTATCGCGCCTCACCTCATTTATTATAGGCTTTATGATGTAGTCAGCGGAATCTTCTTTGAATACAAGCTTTATGTTTTTCTCAAGCAGCTTGTTGATTATAGGGCGTTCACAGCCTTCGTCATTCTTTTCAACAAAAAATTTCTGAGCTCTTACCAGGTAGGGGGCGAATAGGATCGCCAACAGTACAATTCTTTTCATAGTGGATCTAAAATTAATGGTGAATACTTTATTCATAAAACTGCATAAAATATTCACGGTGAATTAATTATACATTCTTAAATTAGCTTTCACAATTTGCTACCATAACAATCACTTAACAACTGTTACGAAATTGAATTTTCAATGATCTTAAAAACCGGAGTAGCTTGCACTCATATTCTTAACCGACACAACCCGTTTATGATGAATATTTGCGGATACGCCGCAGTACGCATATACGATGCGCACCGGAAATTTAATTTCAGTACTGCCGACCAACCACTATTTCCGAAAATTTATTGCTTAACTCAAAAAACTACATCACATGTAGCTATTACCGTACACTTACAACCCTCTATTATCCCAACACCCTAAATTGCAACCGATATGCAGCGCAAGAAATCGAACCAAAAGAAAGGGCCTGTAAAACCACCTACCAAAACAACCAAAGCGAACAACAACCTACAACCAACGCAGATTACTATTCCTGCATATTCCGTAATGCAGCTGCTTCAATCTCGTTCTCTAAAGCCTCGATGACCTTTTCATTCATTGGATGCTTCACTATTTCGCTTAACCACTCATCAGCAGGTAGATTCTGCCTGCTGGTGAATCTGGTTTCAAATAGGTTCACAATGATCTTTTTTAGGGTTTGGTTTTCTGCCCTTATTGCCTCCAACTCCACTAACACCTTCTCAGGGCTAAACTCACGCAGCGCAACACCAGTCAAGTGTGCCCCGAACTTCACCATAAAAATATCCTCAAAATTCTGAGAAATTGGCTTGACTCCGTTCACAACATGAGATAGATAGGCAACACTCATCCCCAATTCCTTGGCGACCATTGTCTGGGTTATCTTCTTAGTTTTTAAAATCCTAAGGGCCTTTTTGAGTTCTTCCTGATTCATTTATCAACAAATACGTAGAAAATTAGACAAAATCTAAATTTTTATCTTTTATATCTTTTTATACCTTTTTCTATCTTTTTATATCTATATTTGTATTGTAATCGCGAAGGTACACTACGCGGTACAGTATAAAAAGAGTAAATATACGCAAAATGAGAATCGCAGTATCAAAAACGGCACAGCAGGAAGAGAAGGTTCTTTTGCGGAAAGAGATGAAAAATTACAGGGTGCTGTTGATCCACGTGAAAGCGAGAGTTCCCTACCACATCCAAACAGTAAAATCGGCGCTTAATCCCGAATCAACACATTGGAATCAGGATATAGTAAACGCCGGTTGGGAACTGATAGAAAGCAAAAAAGCACTCGAAACAGTAAGTATTTAATCACCACTTTAATCTACCATCATGAAACAGACTTTCACCAGCCTGCAGGCGGAGCTTTGCCCACAAGTATGGCTTTTCACCGAAGAAGAGGGTATCGTAATAGCGATAGTGACCCTGTGCGGTGGCCGCCCGGAAGAGGTACCATATTATATGGAGAAAGGAGCTGAAGAGTGGATGGAGAAAGAAGTGGTTAATCAGCTGCGCGCCGGTGGTAGGTACTACCCTGCTGACATGGATGATTCCCGCGTGAAACTGTCTGATTTCGCCATCGATCTGGAGGCACTGGAAGATGTAGACGACCTGAATCAACCAGAACTGGCCGCTGCTGTCCGCGAAGCACTGGACGAAGAAACCAAACACGATTACTCACCTGCCCGTAGGGCGTAAAATAACCACTGTTATGAAAGACAAAATTGAACAATACATAAAGGCCATTAAAGCAGCTGAGGAGGCATCCTTATCAGCCAACAAAAACGAGGATGGCGGCACCTGCAATATAGACACGGTTATAATAAACTTCAAAGGCTGGCGTCAGGCAAACATAGACCAAGTGATAAAATCCAGCGGAATAAACATCAGCTCCCCTTTATCTGGCCTGTACAAAGGATACAGATTTGTAAACTTCTCAGCGAATGGTCAGGGGAATAACAGAAGTCGAATGGTAATAGCAGCAAAGAGAAAGCTTGTTGAAATGGATATACCGGCAACAGTTTATCACCAAATGGATTGATACAAAATATCCCCGAAAGGCAACGAGTAGGGGACTATAAAAATGCCCGACGTGGCGCGCCGGGCAACGAATAGCGTAACGAAATCAGAATAACAACTATTCACAGCGAAAATACAGCTTTTTATGAAACTTTTTCTTTCACATATAGATAGCGAGGGCGGATTGATGGTAATGTACTACCTGCCGGACGGTCAAATGGAATGCGCCCACTTCTACATTCTGGATCTAATGGACCTACTGGAAGAGTGCAACATGATCCACGGCAGCACATTCTATCTGGGACACCCAGAGTGGTACACAGTAGATATACCCGAAAGAACAGTGATGGGAAAGAGGAAGATGACTAAAAAGAACTACCTGACTTTCCTTAATGACCAGCTGAAAAGCAACTCTACCAAATTTCTTAAAAAACTTATCACCACTGCAAAACACCCAAATGCATGAAAACTTTATACACACCTCAGTACGGCTTCGCTGTCATGGTAGCCTTTGTTGCTGCCGGTATTGGCCTAGCTATCTATCACCATGATGCCGGATATGCGATGCTAGGTTTCGCTATCCCGGTGGCTATACGTAGTCTTTTCTTCTTAACCTTCAAAAAATAACGTTATGACACTCCTTGAAATAAGCCAGCTGCTGGCAAAGGCAGCAGACCAGATGTACAAAGCCCAGCAATTTCAAGATGCCGCACTTTCTGCTCATCTGAATGACTTTGATACAGTGGAAGCTTATACTGCTCATTTAGACTTTAATGTCTCCATGTGCAACCTTTCAAAAGCGAAAGCTGATGAGCTTATGGAAAAGGCAAATGCCGCGAACTTGTCGCTCACCATTAAAGCGCTGGCAGCATGATCATGGCACTCTTTATCATAGCAATGGTTGGCGTCTCTATTTACTGCGTGATACTCTTTACCAAATACCTTTTAAAAGCTGGCGATGCAAAAATCAGTGATAGACTTCCTACACACCTTCCCTGCTCAAGTTGTAGCGATAGTTATTGTGGGTGTGGCATTCGGGATTTTGATGCCGAAAAAAAACATTGACGGAGAGGACCGGTATAAAGACCGGACAAGCTTCCGGAAAATCGGGAGTGGTGTTCATAACGAAACAGCAGAAGAGTAACAGGTTTAATCATCGGCGGGTTGTATCCACCTCCTGCCCTTCTTTAAAAACATCATTTATTAACCTTTAACTATATACGATAATGTCTGAAAACGTTGTAATCAATGGGGTTGAATGTACCCCATTTGACCGTCAAAAAGCAGCAGCTGGACACCCGGTAATTTCACGGTCCGGACGCAAGTTGCTTGACCAATACTTCTTTAACACTGTAGATGGACAGCAATTGTATGGCCCGCTCGAAGGAGATGCCTATCCTCGCAGATGGACAGTAGACGGTCACTACTTTCTCGATGGGACAGAAAGCGAATACGACCTTTTTATGCTCACGGAAACAAGGACAATGTATTGCAGCGTCTACCTTGAAGGTGATCGTTACATAACAGGGAACACCCTTTACGATACACCAGAAAAAGCACGATTCGGCAGTACTGATGATTCAGTTGTTGGCGAAGTAACATTTCCAGTATAACACAACCTTTTTCATAACGTGGAACACATGACACGCGGCCGGTATCCACCGGCGGCATTTAAACTGAAGCTATTTGATAAAAAATACTGCGGGTGGTGGAAGTAGACACCCTTCAAGTGCTCCCGGGAGTCAGTCGGTCGAGCTGGTTGAGTTGAAACAGTAGCACGTGAGCTGTAGTAGAATGCAGGTACTCAAGCCTGCCCCGCAAACTTTTCACCCTGTATAACAACACTAATAGCGTTGGGCGCAGCCAAAGCCGGCATACTGGGTAGACGCGATCCGACAGCCTCGGCTGAAGTTCGGAGGGTAGAGGTGAGATTCCTCTACTACCTGACCGGGAAGGGTATTTCCTTCTGTTTTCACAGGAAGATAGGCTGTTCGATCCAGTCCCCGGTAGCAACGCCTTATAGATGGACCGCCGAAAGTAAAATGATCACCAAGGCCGACAGGGGCAGCTGGCTCTGCTCTGACTTCATGGAAAGAATAGCGATATGACATGACAGACGCGTTTTCGGTACAGTAGCATTTGAGGATAGGCTGACTGATGGAAAGGACATCTGAATGAAGGATAAGTCCTTCCGCAAAGGGTGCCAGTGACGACTAAGTCCCTTGCAAGGGCTGGCAGCCCCTCACGGAAAAGAGCTTGTCGGGTGGCTACCCGAGCGCGCCGGCGACTACCGGCAAATGATCAGGTGGCGGAATGGTAGACGCTATGGCAACGGTTCATCCGGTATACACATCTTGCAGGTTCGATTCCTGCCCTGATCACAAACGAGAAAGGCGTTCTGCGTAAGTGAAGCCAAAATTTTCAAGCTGAAATTCAGAGATAGAGCCGGTAGACAATCATTTCCGGCTTTATGGGGAAGTAGCTCAACTGGTAGAGCGCAGGGGGCACCTTGTAGTTGGCTGTTCGAATCAGTCCTTCCCGGCCAGGGGTGCCAAGAATCGAGTTATACTCGCTGATTCGCGGCACGGCCCCGATGTCTTGGAGAACGGCGTCCTGCCTGAGTGGACACCATCATTTTGAGTTTGAATTGTGAACAAACGAACCGTAATCCCTCTTGAGGGGGCAGTTTGCAGCCGGGGCTGTCTTGAACCGAAAAGAGATTCACCAAAACGCAAATCATGAAGTAGTAGCGAATGGGCCCAAATCCTGATTACGTCCATAAGACAGATGAATATACACCCGTTAAGGCCCGCGGGAAATGAATATAACAGCCGGGTGGCTGGTTCTCGTCACCCGGTTTTAAAAAAGCATCTTCTTCACACAGCAAAATATTAAACAATGTCCACAGAGCTACACCCTTATCAGATAGATGCAATTTCCGAAATACTGGAATGCAACGGCATCAACGTTTCCAGTGAAACGGTAACGGCAATAGCAAAAGACCTATATACATACCTAGAGCTGGAACAAGAAACTGGCGCTTACCAACATTCTGCATATAAACCGGAATGTGAGAACTGCAAACACGCTGCATCTGAGTTGAAAAGAATCACCCAAGAACGCAATGAATACCGAGAGAGCCTACAAATAATGCGAAAGGTTGCTAAGTGATCCTAATGCGAGCAGCGAAAAACCATAAAACATGCACACTATTTACAGAAACATACGCACTTGGGGAGGCTTCATACGGATGGCGATCACTGCCGGAATTGCGGTAGCTGCTTACCTAGTGTTTCACAAAAACTAAAATCAACTAAAATGGAAAATTCAACAAATGAAATCATCGAGGACGTATCGCCTCAAATCGTTTACCTGCAAGACAAGGCGGCGATAGACATGCAAATTGCCACCGCTAAGGCATATCCGCGGAACATAAAACGGTCGCTAGATAATGCCATTGCAATTGTCACAATGGATCAAGAGACAGCGAAGACTTGCACATATTCAGTACCACGAGGTGGCAAGCCGATCACCGGCCCATCTGTCCACTTGGCCAAAATACTTTCCCAGGTATGGGGTAACCTGCGGATAGAATCAAAGGTTGTATCAATCGACAATAAACAGGTCACTTCAGAGGCAGTTTGTTTTGACCTTGAAAACAACCTTGCAATCAAGGCTCAGGTAAAGCGCTCTATAATGGGTAAAACCGGAAGATACAGTGACGACATGATCACAGTGACAGGCAACGCGGCAAACTCTATAGCCTTGCGAAACGCGGTACTGTCTGTTATTCCTCGTGCCATCGTGGACAAAGTATATGCGGCCGCAAAACAAGCCATAACAGGGGATGTATCCGATGAGGCTAAATTAATAGCCAGACGGAAACAGGTGGTTGACGGCCTGAAAGACACCTTCAGTGTGACAGAACAGGAGATACTTGGAGCAATAGGGAAAGCAGCAATAACACACATCACATCAGATGATCTTGTAGTATTGATTGGTATAGGCACCGCAATTAAAGACGGCGACACTACTATCGAGCAGGCATTTAGGGGGGGAATCAAGCCGCAAACAAAAACCCCGCAAGAGATCGAGGCCGAAAGAATCATGCACCTTATCAACGATGCTGATTCAGCAGATACCTTGGAAAAAATCAGACAGTACGTAATGCCGGCGCAAATGGAGACATTCAACGCGAAACTAAAATCCTTCGAATCATGATGTTTGACGATCAACGTTTTAGATGTTCATCCCTGGGCCACATTATGACTGAACCAAAGTCTAAAGCAGATAAAGAGGATGGAGAATTATCTGAAGGGGCCAAAACCCACCTGATAGATGTGTATGTGTCGAAAAAGTATGGTAGACAGTCTGATGTATCCAGCAAGTATACCGAAAAGGGAACGGCGGTAGAAGAGGAAAGTATCACGCTGTACTGCCGGGTGAAGGGGCAGTTCTTCCGAAAGAACACAGAACACCTCACGAACGATTTCATTATGGGCGAACCTGATCTTTACGAGGGTTCGTCCATCCTCGAAGCCACCTGTATTATCGACATTAAGTCCTCATGGGACATATTCACCTTTTTCAGGAATATCCAGAAAAAGATCAACCAGGAGTATTACTGGCAGCTGATGGGGTACATGGCGCTTACCGGGGCGCCGGAAGCTAGACTGGGATATTGTCTTTCAAACACTCCGGAACACCTGGCCGCCGACGAAGAACGTAAACTGTTCTACAAAATGAATGCTGGCTTTGAATCCGATCCGGACTACATCGAGGCAGTAGAACAACTAAGGAAGCTGTCAGTGTATGACGACGTTCCATTATCGCAGCGGGTAATAGAGTTTTCAGTTACCCGCGACGAAGAGAAGATCCAACAGATATACGCTAAGGTGAAAAAGTGCCGGCAGTTCCTGAATGAACTTGACAAGAAGATTTCAAATAGCAAATACATTATTGTATCATAAAAACTATCACATGTCAGAAAAACTCGACACTTATAGCAAAATACTACTTGCTACGCAGACCATTAACTATCTGGCCTCCAACATGAACACTGTAATTACACAGGTAAGGTCAATTCCAGGTATGTCCCAAATACAAATAGATGGAGCCGCCGCAACTGAAGAGGTGCTTATCGCAGCCCTTAGCCAACTGACTACGGTAATGGAGGCCTTAGGTGATTATGTGAACAACGTGGATATGGTATGCACCATCGATGAAAGAGTAACCAATGCCGCCTTTGACATCCTAATCCATGGGAAGGATAAAGTCGAAGAGTAGCTACCCGCATCTACCCAGTGCCTGATTGATTCACCGATAAAATTGAGGGTATGACATACTACAACACAACAAACTTGACGGGCCGACAACTGGCCAACCGAATAAAGGCCGCGAGAGGGCAGCAGGCCATAATCGCTGAGTATTTCCGGAAGCACCCGAAAAAGAAGATAACCGCTTCGGAGCTAACAAAACATCTTAAAGCCAGGGTATTAATCAGCAAGCGCACGCCAATCACCTCCATCAGGAGGGCACTGAGTGACCTAAAATCTAAGGGTGCCATCCGGATGCTGGCACAAACCAGAATAGGACCATACAAGCAACCGGAGCATCTTTTCCAGAAAACTACCGGCGCCGGGTATGCGGAGATACACCCGGTACAACAACCAACTTTATTTTAAGGTCATGGCCAGAGACAGAATGATTAGAAAGAAATTTTGGGACGATAGGAAGTTATCGAAGATAAGCCGGGATGCAAGATTGCTTTTTATAGGTCTTTGGAATCTGGCAGATGATTTAGGCATTCTGGTTTGCGATCATCTTTTTATCAAATCAAAGGTTTTCCCTTACGATCAAATACAGCTCCAACAATTCGGATCATGGTTAAATGAACTGCTTGCCCATGGATTTATTAGTCAGTTCTCTCACAAAAAAGAGGATTTCTACTATCTGCCAAACTTCAGTAAGCACCAAACAATTAACCGACCGAATTATAAAGATCTGTTAATCAGCAAGGAAGAACTAAAAACAATATTCACTGAACATTCAGTGAATGATCACGGAATCAGTAATGATGATTCACTGCCTAAAAGAGAAATAGAAGAAGAAAATAAAAGAGAAGAGAAGGATAAAGGGGAATCGCCATCGGGCAATGACAACTTAGAAACTGAAAACGAAAATCTAACACCCCCCAGTTCCGCGCCGCCCCCCTCTTTTACCGGTCCTCCAATAGAAGATGTTATCCGCTGGTTCAGGGGGGCGGGAGGAACCGAAGAGATGGCGCATAAGTTCTGGAACAGCTATGATGCAGTAGGATGGATACACAAAGGCACTAAGATAGTCCGATGGGCTTCATTAGCAGGAAATTTCATACGTAACTACAGAGAAAACGAGGAGAGAGATGAACGAAAAGCAACTACAACAGGCAACAAACCACCTCCAAGCGGAACCAGCGGAGGAAACAAAGGAGCATTTACCGGTAAAAGTGGAGGTTTTGCAATCCTTGCAGATAGACTTAGGAACAACCTTCAACAGTTTTCTCCCGGAGGAACAGCGGGTACTTCAGATGAAGTATAATTCGAAACGGTTTGGCAACTATACCGATACAGAGCTGCATACCATCATCGAAGCGCTTATCCTAAAAACAGCCGTTATAACCGGCTGGCAATTGGCGGAAGACGACGCATATGTGACCATATTGACAGACCAGCTACGAAAAAAGGCTATTGATGACTACCAGAACATAAATCCCGATGAGTTCGAGTATGCAATGCGCACCTACGGAACGAAGATCAAGGATTGGGGAAAAGCATTGAACCTGTCATTAATCGACGATGCCATCTGCGAGTATTTAGGCAAACGGCAGCATCTCTCTGAACTGGAATCACAAAAACGGGCAAACGAGGCCGAATTACCGGCCTTACCTCCCGGTGAAACAGATTGGTCAGACGAATGGGAGAAGATCAAAAATAACGCCCGTAATGGCATCCTGAAGGCATCCTTCATAACCACCTGTGTATACGACTGGCTTTTTAGAAACAAAATGATCACACTTACCGGTCCCGAAAGGTGGCAAGTACTGGAAGACTGCCGCGAGGCCTACGCACTGGAAATGAAAGAAGCCCTGGTCATTTCACCCACCAAAGAAGGCCGACGCCTATACGAGCTACTGGTAAAAGAGGGTAAGGAATGGCAGCAGGAAGAAAGACTTTGGACAGCGGTCGTGGACTACGGCAAAAGGGAGACGGTCAGGATTGAGGCGTTAAACGCTATTGCAAACGAACAAAATGGATAATATGACACCGAGAGAAAATTTTGCTAAAAACATCCGCTTCCTACGTGAGACGATGGGCCTTAGCCGGGAAGATGTTTCTGTGGACTTGGATATCTCGCGCCAGCGATACGCACAGTGGGAGCTCGGTAACGGAACGCCAGGATATAACACATTAAGTGCCGTTGCCCGATATTTCAACCAAACCATCGACAGGCTACTGAACACCGACATTAAAAAAGCAATAGAGTAACCTGAAAATCTGTTAAGTATGGAATCTTACCTGGAATACCGGCGTCGCATCAAAAACGAGGGCAAGCCGGTCAAGGAAAAGAAAGTGAGGAAGATAAAACCATTCAGCGACAAGCGGGCGGCGATCAACCGGGAGTATTACAAACTCACCAAGCCTCTTTGGCAGGGTAAAGAATGTGAGATCAAAGCTCAGGGGTGTCAAAGGTATGCGACCGGAATGCATCATAAGCGGGGCAAGGCTACGACAGAGAGGCTCCTTAACACCAATGAAATGGTTCCTGCATGCACACATTGTAACCTGATCTGGGTTGAAGAAAACAGCAAAGCAGCTGAATTATTAGGATTCAAACTACCAAGGAATGGAAAGTAAAACAACTAAAGAGCGTCCAATTCTTTTTTCCGGCGATATGGTCCGGGCAATACTCGAAGGCCGGAAGACGCATACACGGCGGATCGTTAAGCCGCAACCAATAATTGATGAAGAAAGTGGATATGTGTATTCCGGTGATCACAAACACATGTTTAAAAAATGTTTTCTTCATTCTCCTTGGCAAAATGGATATGCACTATTGTGTCCATACGGACAGCCTGGAAACATCCTTTATGTGAAAGAAACATGGATAAAAGGACACATGATTGACGAGAATGAAACCAGAATAGGCTCCGATCGGTATTTCTATAAAGCTGGACCCGACATACCAGATTGGCACAGGCCCGAACTGGAAGACGATCATCCAAATTTTTTGACACCACCTTGGAAGTCTCCCCGCTTCATGCCGAAAGTGGCCGCCCGGATATGGCTGCAGGTGACCGATATCCGCGTCGAGCTGGTGCAGGATATCAGCAAAGGCGATGTTATTTCCGAAGGGTTCGCCTGCGTCTCAAAAGATCACGCTTATTGTTTAAAACACGCTATATCCCCTACATGGAAATACGGCCTCCCAGAATCTGATGGCCTGCCTGGTGCGGAGGGATGGCAATGGCATGATTGGGAAGTAAACCCTGTTGATGCATACCGGAAGTTGTGGTCAAAGATCAACGGTGCCGAATCATGGGGCACCAATCCCTGGGTGTGGGTCATTTCCTTCAGAGTACTGTCCACAACCGGCCGCCCGGCGAAATTCCCGGCGCTATGCGAGGCATTGTAAAGCTTCTCATCAGTGACGAGTTGGCCGGCTATGAGCAGTATCAGAACGACCAGCACCGGGACCGTATCCTCCTTTACTGGATCACCACCCACCACCTGCAGGACAAAACATACACAATCACAATCGTGCCAGATGAAACGGAAATCGAAAGGGCATATTACGCTGAGCGAGCTAAAGGCGTCTACCGTAGCAGGTTTAAACGCGGCGGTAATCAGGGAGTTGGAGCAGCCGGTGAAGAAGAAGGCCAACATGCCGCTACCGGGTGAAAAATGCCATCAGGCACAGTGGATGTGGGGCCAGCTGGCGGCATGGTCGCTCCATACCGGCATCCGTGTGGTCGATGAGCTTCGTTTCTCCCCCTCACGCCGATTCCGCTTTGACTTCGCTATTCCGGACCATAAAATCGGCATAGAGTACGAAGGCCTGATGAGCGAAAAGAGCGGACACACCACCCTTGCCGGCTACACGAAGGATACCGAAAAATACAACCTGGCAACCGCCGAAGGTTGGCGTGTGATCCGGTTCACCGTCAATAACTACAAAACTGTTATCGCAGAACTCGAAAAGCTGGTTGCAGGCTAAGATGATTTAAAATCATAAACGATTGTGACAGTAATCGTCTCTTTGGGCACTCCCATTCTATCCATTTTAGAGTTGCACTGTGACATTGAAAGTATTTCTAAATGAAGGCCGTTAGCTGCGCTCTGAATTGTCATCAAAGCACTATTTACAGATTGCTGTAGATTCCCTGGTACGTCGGTGATAACTATTGATTGAACCATGACTAAAAATTCCGATCAATCTACGCCAGAAACAAACTACTGACAAATGAACGGCTATTAATGAATAAAATGAACACAAATTGACAGCCTGAATAGAAAACATGGATATAAAAATGTACAACAAATTATGAAACAACGTAAAGTGAACCAATGGAACTAACAAAAGATCAGAAAGGTATTGACTTTCAGACGCCAGTAGAGGTTGCGAAATATATGGTAAGTCTTTTACCTGCTGGTATAACAACTGTCCTGGAACCAACGCCCGGTATCGGCAACATAGTTCGGGAGCTGGAAAGGTCCGGCTACCAGGTTACAGCACCGGAGGACTATTTCTTACTTCCTCCTGACCGCTGGGACGCCGCTGTACTGAATCCGCCATTTTCTGCAAAATATGCCTACTTGGATAATGCGGAGGGAGATTTCTCAAAATATGGGATGCGATTAGGTTATAAGATCCTAACAGAAAACATGGAAATGAGCGACAATGTAATAGCATTGATGCCGTGGTTCACAATTTCTGATTCAGATGTTCGGCTGCGGCACCTTAAATCCTACGGCCTGATATCAGTGACAGCGTTGCCCCGAAAAACATTTCAATACGCCAGGATACAGACTTGCGTGCTGCAGCTACAGAAAGGATTCACTGGACCAACGCAGTTTATTGTGTATGATCTAAAAGATAAACAACAATTACCAACGCTTTTTTAAACCGGCCCGGAAGGGCAACTAAATAAAATGAATACAGAAACACAAAACACAGCAGTTACATGTGAACCACATGATTTCAAAGATTCCGAAAAAAAACTGGAACAACTGGTCGCAAAACACGAAGACATTTTTGCGCAGTCCCCTTCTGTGGAACAAAGCGTCCTGCTCGACAAATTAAATGAGGCGCTTACATGGTTAAGGAAATGTCCTGAAATGCCTCAGGGCAATTAATTCACCCGCCGCCCCGTAAGGTGGTATAAAACGAAAATCAAAATGTCATATCCAATTTATTTACCCAGAATAGGCAACAACATCGCTGAGGCGATAGACGATGAACTGTCGAAAGCTAAAGCTAAACACGGTGAAAATCCATTTCATAGTCCTCATGAAGGGTTTGCTGTTTTGAAAGAAGAGGTAGACGAGCTTTGGGACGAGGTAAAAAAGGACAGCGACCGTGAAACCATGAAGAAAGAGGCCATCCAGGTGGCAGCCATGGCCATACGTTTCATCAGAGAACTATGTTAAATAAAATCCAATGAGCAAAGTACAACAAGCAAAAGAAGCACAGGGGTATAACCCGAAGCCGATACCGTCGACATGTGTAAACTGCCGGCATTTCACCAGCGAAACAAAAACACACTCAGGCAAGTGGGACCAAACGCACACGTGGACTTCTGAGTCGAATCTTCGTTGTGGACTCGGTGGTTTCGCGGTAAAGAAGTCAGCTACCTGCGATGATTGGAGGGGCAAGTATTGAAAATACCAGCTGGGTAGACACCCAGCTGATCACAATGCTTAAGATTATGTATGAGCCATTTGGCCTTTCTCCGAACCACAGTAAAGTTAAAACATGTATTTCAGAGCATTTTACGGTAACCCGTAACAATTAAACCGCACCGGCTCCGGCACCCGGTAAAAGATGAAAAAAGAAGAATCAAAATTACAAATAGGCCACCCCGGATACTGGAACGGGGAGCCTGCCAGATTTGAAGTGGTCGAAATCACCGTCGGCGATGAACCAGAAGAGATGAAACAGCACTTTACGAAACAACCAGCTTTTACCGGCAAACGATATCTGTGGTTTGTGCCTTTTATTGGGCAGAAAAGGCAGGCCGTAAGGGTGATATACAAAAGAGAGGTGTTTTATCTGGACAACTCTGATGGCATGGGACTCAACAAGGTTCTTAATGGTGGGTCACCTCGTCACGGACACAAAAGCATATATCCCGGCCCTCAATCAGTCATTCGCCCGCTTCCCAGCAATGAGTGGATACACTATAGTTATGAGAAGTACCAGCATGTTGAAGAAGAAGTCAAAGCTGCATGGATAGCGCGCGACCCGACTTACATTGACCACCTGCAACAGATGGAGATACTGCGCAAATCTTTCACACGGAGCACCACTAAACATTAAACCCCGCCGCCGGTCGGTTACCGGCAGGGAGGTCCCCAGTAATACCTAATCAACAACAGTGTAATACTTGGTATGATCCAGGTTGATATTGATCCCTCGTTGAACTCTAAAGGGATCGCCCTTACATTCAATAGTGTGAACCACTTTGTTAGTTGCCTTTTCGATAATAAACACTGTCATAGTTTTTTCTGAAAGGTACATTGATAAAACGTTCCAAATGTTAATTAAGTGTAAATGTAAATCCACCGGCAGGGAGGCCGGAGAAAAATGAACCAAACATTTGCCAGCGCAGGCCGTAGAATAATAAAGGAACTTCTGGAACAATGCACGGAAGGACAACAAAACGTCTTCATCCGCATGTATTCTGGACGGCTAATTTACTCGAGCATCGCCGAAGTTGTTGACAACATGCCGGATGATAAAATTGACCATGCTATTACCCAGTGTGAAAATAGTGTCGCTATGAACAAAAGGATCGCGGCACAGGAGGGCCAAACCAATGAATAAGTTAACAATTAAGCAGGCGATTGAACAAGGTTACACGCACTGTGCAGATTATGGTATATTCCAAGGAGATGATGGTCGATTAATGAGAATAGAAGAAATGAAAGAAAATTACTTCGACGGAAGCAATATAGTAATCTGTGAAAGAGAATTACATACATTTTCTATTGACGGCGAATTGCTGTTCGAATTGCTTAGCGAATATTTAGAAGGTCAAGAAGAGGTGGGAGATGAAAACGGAGAACTGATTGACATTGCTGCCACCGTAGATTTTACCACTATCACTTCCGAGTTGAACAAGGCATTTTCAAGGAAAAAATATTATAAACCAACTGACATTCAATTGATATATGAATAATCACGAGAAACTTGTCCGCGAGATAGCGGAAGAAATGGCAAAAGCCAAAAGTAAGAAATTTGAACCAACAATCAGCTGGGAACAATATCACGTGGAGGCGCGTGAGTGGCGAATAAGTGACCATTTGCCAGATGCCCGCATCGCCGTTAAGCACATGGCAAATGCATTTTCTACAGGGTATGGCGAAGGGGCTAAATGGGGAATGAGTTTTTACGTTAATGGTAGAATGAAGACTATGATGACTGAACGCGGTCTGATCCCGGAATCCGGTAAGGAGGCGGCAGGCGATGAAAGTAAGAATAGTTAAATATTCCGAAGAAAAGTTACTGGTACAAAAAACATGTAGGTGAAACGTTTGAAGTTACGCTTAATTGGAAAGGTGATGAATATTTCTTTTTTGAAGGAATTACAGGATACTATATCCTCAAATCAGACTGCGAAGTAATACCGGAACAGGAGGCAAGCACTGAAGCTAAATAACCGTCTACATAGTACTTTTTTACCTGTAGATCGTATAAGACAAAAACCGCACCGGTCGGCCACCGGCAATGATATGCAAAACAAATACGAAATAGAAAAGACATTCATTCGAGAAGACGGTACAAGGTTAAGGGCTACTGCCACGCTTAGAGGCTCATCTAACCCGAATCACGGGGTCGCTACCTACGGTGAATATACCCTTATAGTGCATGCCCGCAAAAGGGGGTCAACGAAATGGGATAACATTATCGACACAGACGGATGGGACTTTAGACGGGCCAGCTTCCCGGAGGGTCGCAAAGCACTGGTAAAAGAAGCACAGCTTCAGGTGTTGTCCGCAGATGAGATCGACAGCATCTTCACAGAGGTGTGGGAAAAACTCAAACCGGAACCACTCTCACTAAAAATCAAAAACGATGACTGAAAAAGTATATCAAATATTGGCTGATCGTTTATGCGTCTGTGATGATTTTGGCATTGACAATAAAGCTGAAGCCGCCGAAGAGATAGCACAGATGTTCTGCGATTACGTCGTAAAAATAGAAGCTTATCAAGGGCATGATGAATCATGGTACTTAGGATTGAGCGTTCGCCTGATGTTAAAACAGATGGGCTTCACCGAGCAGCAGATTATTAACTCACTCGAAAAACTGAAAGTGAATGACACCAACACCAAAGGAAAAAGCACAGGAGCTTTGTGACAAACTAGGAAAATATCTACGCTATCAAGAGTGGAAAAAATCAGTAGCCCTGATGTGGGTTGATGAGATCATAAAGGCGAAACCAATCGGAAATTCATTGGAATACTGGCAACAGGTAAAAGAAGAAATTCAAAAAATGTAATATGACAACACTAAAGCAGAAACAGGACGCCGCTGAACAGATGTACTCAGTTAACGGCAATATCGGATTTAAAAGGGGCTTTGTGTCCGGTGCAGAATGGCAGGAACATCAGGACGCTAAAGCAATTCAGTGCCTACGTGAGCTTCACGAGTATTACGGATGCGCCGGAGCGGAACTGCTCACAGAACAGGAGACAGAGCTATGGGACAGGGTAGCTCGTATTGTGGACAATCAAAAAAAAGAAGGAGAATGACAACACTTGAACAGAAACACCGAGCAGCTGAACTGCAATACAAAGATCACAATTGGGGACCGGCCGTAAAAAAGGCCGCATTCGTTGAAGGCGCTGAGTGGGCCGAGGCGCAGCAAAGGTGGATACCGATAACCGAGAGGGTGCCGGAGGAAAGTGACTTGGTTCTGGGCTGCATGAAGGATACGCAGAACATATACATCTGCTACTACAAAAAAAGCAGAAACTTGTTTCAGGTATGGGGTGCAGGGAGAGATCCATATGAAGATATGAAGGTTACACACTGGATGCCCCTCCCCGAACCACCCGCACAGGAGGGCGGACAAAATGACCATCGATGAATTGAGGCAGGAGAACTTAACACTCCACATCCAAAACCACCAGCTCCGGGAGCAAAACCGGCGCTATGAAGAACAAATAAAAGGCCTGCTGGTCCAGCTGGCAGAAAAAGGAGGGAAAGAAAATGAAGAAGGAGATAGAACAGCCGGTAATCCACCAGTTCAGTGATTACTTCGCGGCGAAGAAGGCAGCCAGCGCATATTTTCTCGAAAAGCGCAACCATGACTGCGGTACGGTGATAGACGAGAAGCGGGAGACAAAGGAAGGGCTTTACATATCCTTCCGGTCCGCTCAGGATGAAACCTTCAGGGATAGGTACCATGTATTGATTATTAACCAAAAAGTGAAAGTGAAATGTGTAGTAAAGAAAGTTACCAAAGCAAATCCGCAGCCGATTCCACTCTAATTTCGGCGCGGCCCCTGTGGAAAGGAGTGCAGCCAATTCGCTCCTACCTATGCCACATCTGCAAAAAATGGCACCTTACCAGTATGCCGGCAGCCCAATACAACCGGATGAGGAGAAACGGATCTATTCGTTGAAAGTGGCCATGGTGGCCCGGAATCCAAACATGCCATTAATTTTAACAAAAAACAATATAACTGATTAACAATCAATTAGTTAATGCAGGATTCATGAATTTATTACCCCCTGTGAGGGAGAAAACGTGAAAATGATGCAAACGATACAAATTACAGGAATTTCGCTACAAGAATTGCAAGCAATGCTGAATGAATCAGCTATATCGGCAGTAAAAAAGGTGCTTGAAGAGCAGAAAAAACCTTCTGAATGGGAGGATATTTCAATCCAAACGGCAGCAAAGGAGATGAACTGCAGCACCCGGACCATCAAGCGGCGAATGAAAGAACTGAAGATTCAGGGGTACAAAGTAGGTAAAACGATCCTGATACAACGAAAAGACTTGAAAAAGTTTAAGACGCCAGCGGGGTTATAACCCCGCTGGCTTTTTGAATGCCGGGTCGTTAAGTATTTCCTCGGCATTCATTTCAAGTTCAATTTTAATATATCTGAAGAAGCTTTCCTCTGATTCATGTCCAGTTATTGGCATTATCTCCCTAGGCTGCCTCCGAAGGTCTTTATACATCCATGTGGCAAAAAATCGCCGCATAGTATGAGGAGTAAATAGCTCCCATCGATTATATTGTACTTCTTTTTTTATGCCCCCTTCCGTATAGACTATCAATTTAGTGCCAGTTATCCCTGACTCCCTACAGATATTGGGAAGATATCTTGCGAGGTGCTGTCGGCAACTAACAGGAATCTTACCATCATACTTTGAATATATCTCCCTCGCAATCCAGTGGCAAGGTATGACAACCCGCTTGCCCCCCTTTTGGGTAAACACCTCAAATACATCTCCGCAAAGCTTGTAATCATTTATCTTCTGTAAATCCCTTACACGGAGAGCCAAAAAGCATCCATAAACGAAAAAGTCTCGTGCGCGCTCCATGCCTGGCATTTCAAATTTGTGGTTATATATGGTGAGTATCTCATCAAAGGTCGGGGCGATTGCATCACTAGTCTCCTGAGCAACAGTAAAGTCCCTATTATCCTGTACGTCATTCTGATGGTATCCCTTCCGTTTGGCATATCTAAGGAATATTTGCAAATTATTTATAATATCATAAATGGAATTTTGGGCATAATCCTTTTGAACCAGCCAAGATATTAGATTCTTCACAGAATCAATAGTCATGGAATAGCTGAGCTTGAAATTGCCTTCAGGGTCAGCTGCACACTCTTGCCACCGCTCACACATTCTCTCATACTGCGCGATAGTTTGAGGCGAATATTTAGCCTTGGACTTTCTCTTTAATAGCTTACCCTCCCGCATGTCCTTAATCATTTCCGCATGGTCCTTGATCAAGTCCCTCTCTGCCATTTTAGATTTACCAGGCTTGAGTTTCATATTTAGGTATCTTTCAAATTCAGCCTTCGTGATATCATCCCCCATCAGGATAAGCTTTGAAATATAGTCATTTGCAAGTTTCTTAATGTTTTGTAACTTGGCTGCCGAATTGGGGCTATCATCAATCGATTTGATAGATGTGGGGTATCTTAGGCGGCCGTCGGAACAATGATAACTGATAAATAGGTATTTATTGGCAACAATGGTAGTACACTCTCCCTTCATTTTATGTCAAAATTTATGTCGAAAGTTAGTCTTTTTATGTCAGTTTTTGTCCAATTAACAGCATTTTATTTTGAACAAAAAAGCAAAGAAACTCAATATAGTGGCCATTTTTAGGACACATTTCAACTTTTTATGGACCTGAGTGCCATAACGTGGAATTTTAGCGATAAAGGTCGAATTCTTTCGACCTTTTTTCTTTTCCGGAAGATGGTAACCGTAGCGGCTATACGTATGTATCTTTAAAAAAGCCTTCACGTTACCGGCTTTGCGGAGATTTTCAGAAATGGTGCAAAAGCGCTATCTTCAGCAACCAACTTAAACACTTCACAACCGTTTTGTCATGGAAATAAAAGTATTGACTGCTCCCGGGCTGGGCAGTTCCGGCCCGTTGCACTGGCAGACCCTCTGGGAGCAGTCCATACCGGGCACCCGGCGGATAGAGCAGCATTCGTGGGACCGTCCTGTTTGTGCCGACTGGGTGGCGACCATCGAAGCTGCGGTGGCAGAAGCTGGTCCGCAGGTAGTCGTTGCCGCCCACAGCCTTGCCTGTATAGCCCTGGCACACTGGGCGAAGCAGACCCGGTTGCACATTACCGGAGCTTTGCTCGTAGCGCCTGCCGACACAGAGCGGCCGGGCTTTCCGGCCGAGGCGACCGGTTTCACCCCTATCCCTTTACAGGAACTACCGTTCCGCAGCATCGTGGTGGCCAGCACCAATGATGAATATTGTGGTATTACCCGTGCTTCGTTCCTGGCGTCACACTGGGGCAGCCGTTTTGTTAACGCGGGCCCTAAAGGACACATCAATGCCAGTTCCAACCTCGGGGAATGGCTGGAGGGCCAGCGGCTGCTGAAAGAACTGGTACAAAACTGGCCTACCCTATAGCCCGTTTTTTTACTCATCGCTCCTAAATCGATTTTCTACAGGGTTTTAAGGTAGACAATTAACATAAACATAAAACAGGGAGCCCTGCAGGAACCCTTCCCAGCGACTACCTTTGCCCCTTCCTTTTCATAGTTAAGCCGTTAAAATCCAGACAATTGAAAAAAATCATTCTCTTATGCAGCGCGTGGTTGTCGGTTAACACCTACGCCCAAACGAAGACCTACACCCTGGCTAACGCCCATTCCCATAACGACTACGAACGTAAAACACCATTCTATCAGGCAGCGGCCCTGCAATTTGGTTATATCGAAGCAGACATCCACCTGAAAGATGGTGAGCTGTATGTGGCCCATGACAGCAGGGATATCCGGCCCAACCGGACTTTCAAAACTTTATACCTGGAGCCGGTGATCCGGCAATTTGCCCTCAACGACGGCAAAGCCTATGCAGACGGCGCTCCGCTGCGATTGCTGGTAGACATCAAAACGGCCGGTGTACCTACATTGCAGGCCTTACAGACACTGCTGCTCCCTTATCGTCAGTATTTTGATCCTTCCGTCAATCCTAACGCCGTGCAGGTGATCCTTTCCGGAAACATTCCACCGGTAAGCGCCTGGACAGATTTCGATCAACTCTTTTTCTTCGATGGCCGTCCGGACAGCACCTACCCTGCTGCCGTAAAACAGCGCGTAGCGCTGGTGAGCACCGATTTCCACCAGTACAGCAAATGGAATGGTAAAGGCACCTTCGTGCCGGCAGAACTGGAAAAAGTAAAAGCGGTGATCGCCCAGGTGCACCAGCAGGGCTTCCCTTTCCGCTTCTGGGGCGCCCCTTCCGCCAGGACATGTTATTACAAGCTGATGGACCTCGGCGCCGATGTCATTGGCACCGACTATCCTGAGGAACTGGCGGACGTGCTCAAAAACACGGCCCATACCAGTACCGGCAACCTGCCCGTTCACCCGGTATATACGCCTACTTACGCTTCTGACGCCACCCGGGTAAAATCCAAAAATGTGATCCTCTTCATCGGCGACGGTACCGGTCTGGCGGAAATGTTTGCCGGTTACACTGCCAACAAGGGCGACCTGAACCTGTTTCGCATGCGGCAGCTGGGCCTGTCCAAAACAGCGTCCACCGATAACTACCATACTGATTCCGCGGCAGGCGCTACCGCGCTGAGCTCCGGCTCCAAAACCAATAACCGGGAAATAGGCATGGACAATACCTACCATGCTATCCCTGTGCTGCCGGAGATACTGGCTACCAAAGGCATTGCCAGTGGCGTGATCGTTACCGAAGAAATCACCGGCGCCACGCCTGCCGGCTTCTATGGGCATACACCAGACCGTGACAATACACAAATTCTCCACCAGCAACTGATCAGCAGCAAACTGCAGCTGGCTGTTGGCGGCGGCAAAGAAGATTTCGCCCGCGATGTAAAGGGCGACCTGCGTCAAACCCTGGCCCAGTCCGGCATCCGCTTCTATGATGACCTCAATGCCTGGGACGCTGCCACACAAGGCCGCACCCTGGTGGTCCTGTCTGACAAAACCGTTACCTCCATGCGCGACGGCCGTGGCTCCTACCTTAAAGACGCCCTTAAGAAAGCGTTGCAGCAACTCAACGCTTCCGGCAAAGGTTTCTTCCTGATGGTAGAAGGCTCGCGTATAGATCATGGCGGTCATCATAACGATCTCGATTACCTCGTGCGGGAAATGCTGGACTTCGACGATACCATCGGAGAAGCCCTGCGTTTTGCGGACAAAGACAAACAGACCACCATTATCGTGACGGCTGATCACGAAACCGGCGGGCTGGCCCTGATGGACGGCAGCATCGCCAACGGCACGCTGCGTGGCCATTTCGCTACCAATGACCATACCGGTATTCCGGTGATGGTATTTGCCTACGGCCCCAACAGCCAGGAGTTCCAGGGCGTGTATGAGAACAATGAAATCTTTAAGAAGATATTAAAATCATTAGGGGTTCACGCAAAGGCGCAAAGCAGCAAAGAGCGCTAAGAAAATAAATAAGAATTATAAGAAAGCAAAGGAGCGGAGATCAGATGTTGATCTCCGCTCCTTTGCTTTCTCTGTTTGCTTATATTATTCTTAGCGCTCTTTGCTGCTTTGCGCCTTTGCGTGAACCCTATAATAGTACGCTCCCCGCTTCGAGCTCAGCTTCTCTTTATCTGATTGTTTTATCAGCAGGCCGGTAGAAAGCATTTTGCGGCTGAAGTTTCGTTTATCGAAAGGATGGCCATGCACCACTTCGTATAGCAGTTGCAGTTGTGGGATGGTAAATTTTGGCGGCAGCAGTTTAAACAGCAGCGGCGACGCGGACGACTGATAACGGATGTATTGCAACGCCGCTTCCAGTATACGATGATGGTCCGCCATGAGTGATGGCAATTCGTGAAACAGGTGCCATTCCGGGCGACCGTTATGCCAGGAGAACAGTTTCTCCCTGCGGATATACATCAGTGAGAAAAAAGCGACAGACGCCTTACGTGCACCAGCCGTACGTTTGGAGGGACCGAAAGCGCCCAGTTGTTCGCGGTGAATTTTTTCGCGCCCGGTAAGTGCCTGTTGAATACGGGCCGCCGTCTGATCGAAATTTTCTGAGGAGTGCAGACAGTCGCCGGGCAGACACCACCTGTTTTTCAGCGGCCCTTCAAGATGCTTTACCAGTAACAGTTTCAGGTCCTGACCATCGAAACCGAAGATTATATTTTCTACCGTCACCAGCAGGGAAGACCACCCGGTATGATGTTTCATAACAGTTAAACAGTTGACAACAGCAATTTATGTCACCGGGATGATATTAAAAAAATATTCGGTGGGTTATACGGTCAACAGCTGCTGTAATACCGGATCGTTGTAGTCAGACACAAAAGCCCGGATGTTGGGATAGTTGGCAAACTCCTCCCGTGTATGCATGGTAGTTAATGCGATAGCTTCCATCCCTGCGTTCAGGGCCGCTTCCACGCCTTTAGGCGCATCTTCAAAAACGATACAATCTGCCGGGGCAGCCTGTAAAGCAGCCGCGCATTTCAGGAACACTTCCGGATTGGGTTTACTCGTTGTTACATCTTCCGCGCTGACGATCGCTTTGAAAAAATCGTGCAGTTGCAGGTTATCAAGTACATAGCTGATGTTAAAACGGTTGGCCGCAGAACCGATGGCCATCGGGATGTTTTTGGCGGCAGCTTCGCGGAGGAACGCCGGCAAACCGGCTATCAGCTCCAGATGAGGACGGAAAGCCTCCTGATACAATACTTCTTTCTGATGGGCGATATCCAGCATTTCCTCCAGCGTGAAGCGGTCTTTTCCGAAAATGCGCATCAGCAGCTCTTCATTTTTACCATACATATGGCCTCTTACTTCTTCCCGGCTCATATTGGCCCCCAGTTTGTTTAACATACTGTGCCAGCCGTCCAGGTGAAATTCCATGTCGTTGATCATGGTCCCGTTGAGATCGAAAATAAACGCTTTCATGGGCGCAAAGATAATATATCCGCCTACAGTTTCTCTCCAGAATTAAGATGGAGTTTTGAAAACAAAAGCTCCTGATATGAAAAAACTATTGTTGCCGGTTTTGCTGTTCACTGTTCTATCAACATCCGCGCAAACATCCTCCTGGCATGTGTCTGCCACCTATCCCGTGAAAGGCGATGGCAAATGGGATTATATCGCTGTCAGTCCTGTGACGCAACAGTTGTACGTTGCCCACGGCACCGAGGTCAATATTCTGGACAAGGCCACCGGGTCTGAAGCGGGTATCATCCCACATACTACCGGTGTTCACGGGACCGCCTTCGCCGTTCCGTTTGGCAAAGGTTTTACGAGCAACGGCAAGCTCAACACCGTTACTGTTTTTGACCTGCGTACCAATCAGGTGCAGGGAGAAATTCCTGTGGGCGGTAATCCCGATGCTATTTTGTTTGAGCCGTTTTCCGATAAGGTGATTACCTGTAACGGCGCCAGCAAGGACCTGAGCATTATCAATCCGAACACCCTAAAGGTAGTGGCCACCGTTCCTTTACAGGCGAGGCCGGAAACAGCCGTTTCTGACGGGAAAGGCCACCTGTTTGTTAACCTGGAAGATAAGAGCCGCATTGCCGTTGTCAGCACGACCACCTTTAAGGTAGAAAAAGAGTGGCCGTTGGGCAAAGGCGAAGCGCCTACCGGGCTGGCGATCGACACGGTGCATCACCGGCTTTTTGCCGGTTGCGACAATCAGGTGATGATTGTGCTCGACGAGCATGACGGCCGGATAGTGGCCACCCTGCCTATCGGCGATGGTTGCGATGGCGTAGCCTTTGATGCTGCGGAACAAACCATATTTGCCGCCAACGGGGAAGGCAATTTGTCGGTATACCATCAGGAGACCGCCGACCAGTACAAGCTGGTAGCCCGGGTGCCCACCGCCAAAGGCGCCAAAACGCTGACCGTTGACCCGCTGACCCATACGGTATTTCTGCCTGTGGCCGACCGACAGGCGGCCGGTGCTGACGGAAAGGCCGCCATCGCCCCTGGCACCTTCCGTATACTGGCAGTAAGTAAATAGTTCCGAACGGAACTATTTACTTATATTTGAAAACGTTACAGACCATTGTTATGAAAGCTGCTGCCGAAAGGTATCGCAAAAGATAAAGCGCTATTTGAAAATGGACCTCAGCAAAAAACATAATATTCATTTTGCCGGTAACCCTCAAGCCGGTAAAACACTCGTTTTCGGACATGGATTTGGCATAGACCAACAATCCTTCTCCCAGATCGTTCCTGCTTTTGAACAAGACTACCGGATTGTGTTGTATGACAATGCAGGCGGCGGCAATTCCGATCTTTCTTCGTATAGCTATGAACGTTACGAAACACTGGAAGGTTATGTTACAGATCTGATGTCCATTATGGCTTTCGCTCAGGGAACGCACACTACTTTCATCGGGCATTCCGTAAGTGGTATGATAGGCATGATGGTGGCCAACCGGCAACCACAACTATTCGACAAGCTGGTATTGATAGGTTCCAGTCCCCGCTACCTCGATGATCAGCACAGCTCCTATATCGGCGGTTTTGATGATGCGGCGCTGAAAGCGCTGTTTGAAGCCATGCAGACCAACTATGAAGCATGGGTGATCGGCTTTTCGCCGATGGCGATGCGCAACGAAGACCGGCCGGAGCTGGCCAAACAGTTTGCCAGCTCTCTACAAGCGTTAAGACCGGACATCGCCCTTGCCGTGGCAAAGGCTATTTTTCTGCTGGACCACCGGCAGGAACTGCCCCGCGTTTCGCACCCTACCCTGGTCATTCAAACAGCCAACGACATTGTTGTACCCCCCATTGTGAGTGAATATATGGAACGGCATATCCCCGGCAGCAAAAGAATTAAAATAAACGCAGAAGGCCATTTTCCGCAGCTCAGCGCGCCACACGAAGTGATCGCCGCGCTGCAATCATTTGTATAGTTTATTCAGTATTTAATCTTTATACCGTGATTAAATGGGAAAGTAAAGCACTCGATTTTATCAACCAGACCAGCCGCTGGGATAAGGAAAAGCACATCTCTTCTTTTCTGGCATTCAGTATTTCACTGGTTAAAAATTTGCTGCAGGCAGACGTGGCGTTGCAACTGGAATTTGAGAATGAACACTCCGCAAAAGTAAAAAATGCTTCCCCCAATTTTCACAACGGAGCGGTCGTTAATCCTGATCCTGTTCGACAGCTGCTTTACCGCAACGCCTTCAAAACCATTTACTGGCAGGAGTTTCCGGCAGACAACCCGTTGAAGGACCAGCTAGAGGACCTGCTTTGCGCCGTAATTATTCCCATCAATATAGAACCTCATAACAGCCTGCTGTTGCTCGGCTGGTCAGACCCACAGGAATTTGATCAGGGATTTCAGGATTGTATTGAAACCATCCGGCTGCGGCTAAAGGAGATCCTTACCCAAACGCAGGAACGGTTGTACTTTCAGGGCATCGCCATCAGATTTGCCGCCATTTTGCATAGCCTGCCTCACGCGGTAGTGTTTATCAACAATGACGGCTATGCCGGTTGGGTAAATCAGAAAGCAGCAGACATACTGGAGCTGGCAGGGCCTGGCGAGCAATTGCCGGCCATTCTCTCCGATGCCATGACACAGCTGCGGAACAGGGCCGTGAACACCGAAGATATTTACAATACCGCCATACAGTTATTTGCCTCGCCGGAAAATGCGATCAGTGACTGGGAATGGAAGCTGGACGGTGAATCGCCCATAACATACCGGGTATCATGCCTGCCGGTAACCTCTCAACGTATCAATGGCCGTCTCTGGATTTTTGAAGAATGACTGTTCAGATTTTGCGCCACAGGAAATAAAAAACGCTGCCCTGCCCTGGTTCCGACTCGGCCCATACTTTTCCACCCTGTTCTTCCACCAGCATTTTAAAAATATTCAGGCCGATACCAGAGCCCTCTTCTTTACCGTGGTAGTCCAACCGCTCAAACAGGCGAAACACGCGGTCGGTGTCCCGCTGTTGCATACCGGGGCCGTTGTCTTTTACATAGAACTCGTAAAACTCACCTCTGTCTGTTGCGCCGATGGCAATCAGGCCATCCGTTTTATCATTGTATTTGATGGCATTGGAAATAAGGTTTTGAAATATCCGCTGCAGTTTCAGTCTGGTGGCGGTAATCACCGGTAGCCGGCCATCCGCTACAATGCGGATGTTAGCGGGAGGAAACAGCAGTCGGGCAATATCCGTGATCAGCAGATTGACGTCCACTGTTTCGGTGGTGTCTGTGGTATTATTCTGACGGGCGTAGTCCAGTATCGCGGAGATCATTTCTGTCAGGTGATTGGTAGCACTGAGCACGGTGCTCATCTGGTCTTTTATTTCGGGCGATTGTTGTACGCAGTCTTCCTCACTGATCATGGACAACAAGCTGATAGCGCCGGCCAGCGGTGATTTCAGGTCATGTGCCACCATGTAGGTAAATCGTTCCAGTTGTTTGTTGATCTTTTCTTTTTCTGCCAGCGCGTCTTTTAGTTCCTGGCGGGAGAAATATAATTTTTCAAATACGTTGACTTTCGCGCGGGTGACATTTACATCGAGGGGTTTGGAAAGGTAGTCTACCGCACCGGCGGAAAAACCGCGCATCACGTTCTGATCTTCCTTATTGATAGCGGTGACGAAGATGATGGAGATATCGCGGGTTTTGGGATTGAGCTGTAGCAGGCGGGCTACTTCGTAGCCGTCCATTTCCGGCATTTGCACATCCAGTAATATGAGGCCGATGTCGTTATTACGGAGCACTGTTTTCAGCGCTTCGTTTCCGGACGTGGCCAGATGAAAACAACGATTGTCCCCTTCCAGCATTCGTTGCAGGGAGATGAGGTTCTCCATTTTATCATCTACCAATAAAATGGCAAAACTGTTTCGGGGGTCACTGGTCATGTTCTGCGCTCATTTTCAGTTCCGTTAAAAAATGTACCATATCCGTAATGCTCATGGGTTGTGCTTCCGGGCAGAGTTCGAGGGCTGCCAGCGGCATGGTATCGAACAATGCGGAAGCCGGGTCCTGTACAATACCGGTACCGCCTGCCGCAATGATCTGTTGCATACCGGCAGCGCCGTCTTTACTGGCGCCGCTCAACAGGATGCCCAGGGCGCGCGGTCCGTAGGCTGCCGCCACACTGGCAAAACTCACATCGATGGATGGCCGGCTGTAATGCAGCGGCTCAGAATAATCCAAGGCAAAGGTGCCATCGGTTTCTATCAACAGGTGATAATTCTGTGGTGCGAGATATATCCGGCGGGATAATACCGGTTGTTTATCTTCCGGCTCCGTGATAGGCGCTTTGAGTGACAACAGACGGTCCAGGTCACTGGGCACGTTCTTGAGCCGGTGTACAATAATCATCATAGTGCAATCGATGGATACCGGCAATTGCTCCAGCAATTCTGCCAGCACCGGTAAACTACCGGCGGAGCCACCAATGGCGATCATATCATATGGAGAGGGTATCTGCAAGCTTTAGCTTTTACGTCTGAAAATTTTATGGACAGCACTAACCGCCTCAAACCGTATGCTTTCTTCGGAAAACATCATCGATTCTTTCAGTCCCAGTGCGAGATATCCCAACGGCGCCAGGCTATCGTAGAATAATCGCAGCACACGGTCCTGCAACTGTCTGTTGAAATAGATAAACACGTTCCTGCAACAGATCAGCTGGAACTCATTAAACACCTGGTCAGTGACAAGGTTGTGTTGAAAGAAGACAATATTGCGGCGCAGCGCCGAATGGATGACAGCATGTTCATCATCTGCCGTATAGTAGCTGGAGAAATCTTCCATCCCACCCGCCTGCAGGTAGTTCTGGGTATAGTCTTTCATACATTTCAGGGGGATGAGGGCCTTTTCCGCCTTCAGGAGGCTGACCGCATTGAGGTCGGTGGCGTAAATACGGCAACGTTCCAGCAGTCCGGCTTCCTGTAACAGGATGATCATGGAGAATACTTCTTCGCCCGTAGCGCAGCCGGCATGCCATATTTTGATGGTAGGATAAGTGGCCAGCCGGGGCAGCACCAGATCTTTCAGTGTTTTGTAGAAGAGCGGGTCACGGAACATTTCCGTGACGTTGACCGTGATGAACTGGGCCATACGCTCGAAGAAAGTTGCATCCTGTAGCAGTCTGTCTGACAGCTCATTTACGCCGCCTATATAGGCATACCCCATAAAGCGCTGGAAGCGGCGCTTCAGGGAAGAGCGCGCGTAGTCACTGAAGTCGTAGCCGTATTGGCGATGAATAAGGCTGACCAGTGTTTCCAGTTCCTCGTTACTGATCTCTTTTATCATAGGTATCGGAAATATTTATCAGTTCAGGATAACCATACATGCAGTAGTGATAACAGTTTGATGCTGTCTACCGGTTTAGCGATGTAATCCGATGCACCGGCATCCAGGCAGTGCTGCCGGTCGCCCGGCATGGCTTTCGCCGTGATCGCGATAACCGGCAGCTGCATCAACCGCCGGTCATTTCTGATGTGCCGGATGGCCTCAAAGCCGTCCATTTCCGGCATCATCATATCCATCAGGACCAGGTCCACCATTTGATGCCCTTCCAGCACTGTGAGCGCTTCTCTGCCATCGGCGGCGGTAAGCACACAGACGCCCTGTTCTTCCAGCAAGGCGCTCATGGAAAATACATTGCGCATGTCATCATCTACCAGCAACACCTTTTTTCCGGCGAGTATATTTTTAGTCACATGACCAGGCAGACGGGGAGCTGCCTCCGGGGGCTTTTTGTTATTCAGCAATCGTTCCAGTTCATCGGCCAGGCGGTCTGTCGGGAATGGGGTTTTACGTATAATAGCCGCTACCTGTTTTCTGATCTGTTGTTCTTCGGAAGCTGAAATATCCTGATCGATATATACAATAACAGGCGTAGGGGCCACAGTGTTCATTTGTTGTAAAGTAGCGAGGGCAGCTTTACCTGCCTGGGGGAGGCAGCCCATGTCCAGGATGATACAGTCATATTTCCCGGCTGCCAGCAAATCCGCGGCCACAGCCATGTTAGCCGCCACATCATAACGAACGTTCAGTTTATTGCCGGTAAATATTTCTGTTCCGATGACCAGTATTTGTTGACCGCCGGCGAACAGGTGACGGCCGTCATCATTTTGTTTGGTTTGAAATCGTATTGTTGCATTCTGTACACCCGGTACCGTGTCATCTCGCAATTGTAGTGGTTCCGCATTCAATGGTAATATCACCGTAAAGGTGCTGCCTTGCGGGCTACTTTTTTCGAGATGTATGGCCCCTTTCAGTAACAGCATCAGTTCCCGGCTGATGGACAGCCCCAGGCCCGTACCACCATATTTTCGGGTGGTGGCGCCATCTCCCTGATGGAAAGCATCAAAGATCAGCTGCTGTTTTTCTGCGGGGATGCCCGGTCCGGTGTCAGTAACGCTGATACAGAGCGCATTTTCAGGCAGTATATACCAGGACAGGCTAATCTGTCCTCCGACTGGCGTAAACTTAAAAGCATTAGACAGCAGATTGCGTATTACCTGTTCCAGCCGCAGCCTGTCGGTAGTGATCACTGCCGGTACATTGACGGCCATTTCAGTGGTGTATTGTATTTGTTTTTCCTGGGCCACTACCCCAAAGAGATTATCCAGGTCTTCAATTACAGCCGCAATACGCACCGGTTCAGGTGTAAGCTCCACTTTACCGGCTTCTATTTTGGAGAGATCGAGAATATCATTGATCAACCGTAGCAGGTCCGAACCTGACTTATGCATGATCCCTGCGTATTCCACCTGACGGGGAAACAGGTTACCTTCTTTATTTTCCTCCAGCATTTTAGCCAGTATCAGCACACTGTTGAGCGGTGTCCGCAGTTCATGCGACATATTAGCGAGGAATTCGGATTTATAACGACTGTTGGCTTCCAGCTCCGCAGCTTTAAGAGAGAGGGCCTGGCGGGCCGTTTCCAGCTCTGTGTTTTTCATGGCCATTTCAGCATTGACCTGCCGCAGTTCTTCCTCCTGCACCCGCAGCTCTTCTTCAGATGCTTGCAGGAATTCGGACTGGCGGCTCAGTTCTTCGTTGGACTGGCGCAGCTCTTCCTGTTGGCCATACAGGGCTTCTTTCTGCTCCTGTACCTGTTGTAAGAGCACCAGTACTTTTTCCCTTTCGCGTGCAGCATGTAACGCTACTGCCACATCTCCGGATACCAGTTCGAGCAGCTGCAACTGAAGCGGAGTAACAGCTTTGGCCGTCACCAGTTCCAGGACGCCGGTTAATTCATCTCCCATTAACAGCGGAACAAATACCAGCATATGGGGAGATGGGCGGGCGCCCGCGGCAGATGTATTCCGATAGTTGACAGGCAGCTGGCTGATGATGCGTATATCCCTGCCGGTAGCCGCGTCACCGACGAGTCCTTCACCGGGCATTAACTGTACCGGGATATCTGCAGGCAGATGAACACTGCTGCATAAACGAAGCAGGGCTTCCTCCTTTTCGTACTCGTACAGCGCACCTGCTGCGAAGCCGGCATGCTCCGTGAAGGACAGCAGACATTTATACGCCAGGCTTTCCGGCTTATGAATGCCCAGCAGGTTTTCTTTCATATCGTTCAGCCTACTGAGTAGCCAGTTACGATCATTCGACTCTCTGTTGAGCGTAACTACTTCCTCCAGTTTGCTGTTGAGTTTTTTCCGTACCAGTTGACCGTAATAAAATTCTTTGTAAAAAAAATACATCAGTATACAACCAATACACAGGATAATAGCAGTATTCAACGGGAGCATAAAACCGGTAACGCGTGCACGTTGCGGGAAAGGCCACCAGGAAAGGATCCCTCCCAGCAACATCAGCAGGGAAACAGCAGCGAGGCCGAGGTATAGTCTTTTTGCAGGAGATAGTTTCATATACCTGAATAACAACATGCTGTCCCGTTAGGTTGCAGTAACGCACATACGACAACAAATCATTAACATTTATCCATGAAACAATGTATGCGCTACTTTGTTAAAATGGTTGTTAACGCCCGAAAGGAGGTCCTATGAAGAAGATTTTATTAATAGAAGACGATGAGATCATGCCCAAGATAGTGGCTCGTATCCTCCCTTCCACAGAATACCGGCTGGAACATGCATCTAATGGTAAAGAAGCCCTACAATTGCTGGAAGAGACCAGTTATGCTTACGACCTGATTATTACGGATATTATGATGCCATACGCTAATGGCTTCGAGATTCTGAGTAAGATAAAGCACAGGGACCGTCCCATCCCCGTCATTATCATTTCCAATGCAGGTAACGAAGACATGATCATGGAAGGGTTCAAGCTGGGTGCAGATGACTTTTTAAAAAAGCCTATCCTCCCTGCTGAACTGCTGATCAGGGTCAAAAAATTGTTAATGTAGAATCGTTCGTCATGTCACAGATTGACAACCCCACACTTTCCGCTTCTGTGGAAACAGTTTCCTCATATCTGGAAACAGCTTTCACATCTGTCAAAGCAGCTACCCGGTTTCTGGAGAACACTTTCCTGAACGCCCCTATCACCATCCAGATAGCGATGGTGTTTATCATCATTGCCATTGTTACCACAGCGCTGGCTTATATCTCCATTCTGCGCAATCGCTACCGCGGATACCGGACAGACAAAAAACTGGCGCGTTTATGTCCCCGCATCGACAACCTGCTGATAGATGAAGTGCTGAGCCACCCGTCGCTACAGCAGCATGTTCCACCAGATGAAATACAGCTTAACATCGCTCCTTTTGAGCAGCTGCCCCTGCATCGCAGATGGGCACGACAGGCGCTCACCGGCCGTATTATCCATTTCCGCCGTAATGTACGGGGCAATATAGGACTACTGCTGCGTAACCTGTACATGCAGCTGGACCTGGACAACGACACCCTGAAAAAACTGAAATCGCGGCACTGGGAGAAAAAGGTACAGGCACTTACAGAGCTGACCAGTCTGGATATGTTCATCTCTGATGTCACCATCCTCCCGATGACCAACGACCGTAACCGGGAACTGCGTGCCGCCGCCAGGCACGCCTATATTAAACTGAGTAAAAACGAGCCTTTCAAGTTCTTTGATATTGCTAAAGAGCCGCTGCTGATGTGGGACCAGGTAGAGCTGTTCCGGACCATCACCAGCACAGAAAATATCGCTATCCCCAATTTCGCGCGGTGGATCATCTACTCCGGCAACAAGAGTGTTATTTCGTTCTGTCTGAAGCTGGTGGTATATTACAACCAACACAATGCGGTACCCGCTATTCTCCGGCTGCTGGAGACCAAGGACCACTATCTGCGTGCAGACGCCATCAACTGCCTCGGCAAGTTACGTGCCCGCATCGCGGAAGATAAGCTGGTAGCATTATACAGCCATCAGCCTATCCCCTGTCAGATAGAAATACTCAAAGCATTGGGCCGCATCGGCAGCGGAGAACATGTTGAATTTCTGAAAACAGAATTTTTACACGCCACCGATTTTGACCTGCGTAAACACGCCGCCAAATCGCTGGTAAGGAACCAATGGGTGAGCGATCATCCCGGTGATGAACTGCTTTCCTCCGTTTCGCAGGAAAACCTGCGGATACTGAGACATTGTATGAACCCCTTAATCAAGTACTGATGCAAAGCATTGTAAACGCCATCAGCCATATTTATCAGAGCACCATTTTCCTGTACGGGCTGGTGCTGCTGCTGGTATATGCCATGCTGGCCTTCTTTTCCATGCTGGGCGTGCGGCAGTATGCCCGTCAGGACAACGACTATCAGCTGGACGTACTGGCCGGTTCCGGCATCGTTCCCGGCATCTCCGTACTGGCGCCGGCTTACAATGAAGGCCTCACGATTATCGACAATGTCCGTTCCCTGCTGACCTTGAATTATCCCCGCTTCGAGATCATTGTCATCAACGATGGCAGCACCGACAATACGCTGGAACAGCTGATCCGGGAATTCAGTCTGCAGGAAGTAGATTTCGCCTATCACATAAAACTGAAGACCCAACCGGTGAAGCGGGTGTACAAGTCCACCAACCCGGCCTATTCCACGCTGGTGGTACTCGACAAAGTGAACGGCAAGAGCAAGGCCGATGCCTCCAACGCCGGCATCAACGCAGCATCTTTCGATTATTTCCTCTGCACCGATGTAGACTGTGTACTGGACAAAAACACGCTGCTGGAGCTGATACGGCCGGTATTACAGGAAGAGAAAAAAAGGGTCATTGCCACCGGAGGCACGCTGCGAATCGGCAACTCCTGTGAGTTTGACGAGGGCGTGATGACCCGTATGCGGCCGCCACGGGAGCTACTGCCCCGTTTCCAGGAAGTGGAATACATCCGTTCTTTTGTGCTCGGTAAAATGGGCTGGAGTTATATCAACTGCGTCCCCAACGTATCCGGCGGACTGGGATTATTCGACAAGGAAGTAGCCATCCGCTGCGGCGGTTATGACCATACTTCCTTTGGTGAAGACATGGAACTGATGAGCCGTATGTGCCGGTATGCTTATGATTACAATATTGACTACGCCATCCGTTATGTTCCTAAAACCTTGTGTTGGACAGAAGCACCGAATACACTGGAAATATTCAAACGGCAACGGATACGCTGGGCAAGAGGATTGGCACAATTGATACACGCTCACTTTCACATGTTTCTCAATCCCAAATATGGCAAAATCGGAATGGTCATCTTCCCCTATAATTTCTTTTTTGAGTTGCTGGCCCCGGTGGTAGAAATGCTTGGTCTTATCACCTACCTGCTGCTGGCGCTGCTGGGATATATACACTGGCACAATGCACTATTGTTGTTATTGTTTGTGTATACCTACTCTATTATGATCACCACCATCGCTATCTTGTGGGACCAGCTCACCTTCCGTTATTATAAGACCTGGAAAGAAGTGTTATTCCTTTGTATGACCGCTTTCCTCGAGTTTGTTATATATCATCCCATTATCGTGTATTTCTCCCTGCGGGGCTACTACAACTTCCTCACCGGCAAACGGGTGACATGGGGAAATATGCAGCGGCAGGGCTTTGGTAAAAAGTAACGCTGTCTGATTATGTATTCACTCAAAATATTGCTCAGCACCCTGATATTTATATACGGCGCCTTCATCCTGCTGATGTATGGCATACTCGCCGTGCTCTCTTACCGGTCGATACAGCTGTTCCGGAAGCACAACAGTTTCACCGATTTTAACCAGCTGCTCGAATCACCGCTGGCGCCGGGCATCTCCGTGATAGCACCGGCCTTCAACGAAGGGTTGACCATCATTTCCAACGTGCGCTCCCTACTAACACTGAACTATACACGCTTTGAAGTCATTATCATCAACGATGGCAGTACAGATGATACGCTGAACAAATTGATAAAGGCTTTTGAACTGATCGAAATTGAGTTTGCCTATCACGAGAGAATCAAAACCCAGCCGGTACGACGGTTTTTCAAATCGATCAATATTGCATATGAAAAACTGCTGGTCATCGACAAAATAAATGGCAAAAGCAAGGCCGATGCCTCCAATGCGGGTATCAATGCGGCTTCCTTTAACTATTTTTTGTGTACCGATGTAGATTCTGTGTTAGAGAAAGATACTTTGTTGCGCATGGTAAAACCCTTTATGACCGAAGAGCTACGACAGACCAAAGAAGTAGGTGAACCATGTCCGGAGTGTGGTCACGTACATGTAACAGAAGACAGTAAGCGCGTGATCGCCACCGGCGCCACGCTGCGCATCGCCAATTCCTGCGAAGTAGAAGAAGGCGAGATCCTGCGGGTACGGCCGCCGATGAACCCTTTGCCACGCTTTCAGGAAATGGAATATGTACGGTCTTACGTGCTGGGGAAAGTGGGCTGGAGCATGATGAACAGCGTACCCAATGTATCCGGCGGACTGGGTTTGTTTGACAAAGAAATAGCCATCAAGGCTGGTGGATATGACAGCAAGTCGTTTGCAGAAGATATGGACATCGTTACCCGGATGTCTGCCTATATGATGGACAACCATCAGCAGTATGCCATCCGGTATATTCCTACTACACAATGCTGGACAGAGGGACCGCCTAATATGACCATCTTCGGCCGGCAGCGCACCCGCTGGGGCCGCGGCCTTTCAGAGATCATGAACATGCATAGTCAGCTGATCTTCAACCCCCGTTATAAAAAGCTGGGCATGCTCGTATTGCCCTACAATCTGTTCTTCGAATTTCTCGCCCCCATCATTGAGTTTGTGGGCCTGATCATCTATCTCTATCTGATTTTCACGCATCAGGTATATTGGTTGTATGCTACCATCCTGCTGATATTCGCCTATCTGTATTCCGTGATGATCACCACGCTGGCTATCTGCTGGGACCAGCTCACCTACCGTTATTACCGCAGCTGGCGGGAGGTAATGGGGTTAGCCCTGATGGCTTATCTGGAACCTTTTATCTATCATCCGCTGATTATGTTTTTTGCTTTGCGCGGATACTGGTTTTTTCTTACCGGTAAAAAAACACCGTGGGGCAATATGCAACGGCAAGGCTTCGGTCAACCGACAGCCCCCTTTCCCAAACTTAAATGACGTACTATGACTGCCTTAAAATCCCTGATGTCTATGATGTTACTGTGTACAACGTTACAGCTGTCCGCACAGTTCTTTCAGCATAAGTCAACCCCGGAAGAACTCTATAAACAGGCGGTCCAGGAAGCCCGCCAACAACATTACAACAAAGCTATTGAGCTGTCGCAACAGGCGTTGGCCAGGCAGCCCGATTTTGTGGACCAGCAGCTGTTGCTGGGTAAGTTGTACCTGCAAACGAAACAGTACGACAATGCACGCAAATACGTTCAGCAGGTGATGGCTAAAAGTCCCCGGTACCGTGATGCCTATAGTTATGCCATCAACATAGAGTTGTCTACCGGTCATTACGATGAGGCGCTGAAATATACCGAGCAGGCGTTGAATTATTTTCCCGGGAGCAAAGACCTGATGTTGAAGAAGCTCAGCATTCTGGATGCACAACATAAAGTCATGCAGGCGGATAACTATGCCGGACTCATGTTCACCAAATACCCTACCGACATGGTTATCAGGAAAGCCTATATCGAACATCATCTGGTAAGCGGCCGCTATTATAAACAGACCGGCAATACCAATATGGCCCGCAAAAGTTTTGACAAAGCGCTGGAAGCAGACCCACTGAATGACGAGGCCAAAGAAGGCGGGCTGGCAGCCGATTTGAAAGGCAGCCGGTATACCAGTGCCCTGGAGCAGGTCAACAGTGAGTTGTCTGTCAATCCGGGTTCCTACAACCTGCTCATGCGCAAACTGGGTATTTTACAGGACATGCACGCCTATACGGAGGCCTTGTCCGTATTGCAGGAAATCATCCGCAAATATCCGGGCGACAGTAAGGCCCGCTCTATGGAGAGTACGTTGCGCATGGAAGCGGCTCAATATTATACTAACGCCGACCCCTACTCGCTGTATCAGTCAGTATATGAAAGAAGCCATAGTCGCGATGCGCTGGAGAAACTGATAGGATACAGCATGGCGCGGGGTTCCCGGCAGGAGGCGATGGACTGGATCAATCAGGGTTTGCGCAGCAGCCCGAACGACCACCGTTTGCTGACTTTAAAAACGGATATGCTGGAAGAAGACAAAAAATATAGCGCTGCCGCCGAACTGGCCACCAAACTGTATCAGCAGTCGCCCAATCCGCAATTGAAAGAACGGTTGACAGGGCTGCAATTGAACAGTGGCCGCGATTTTCTGGCCGACCAGCAGTATGAACAGGCATTGACCGCATTGGAGGCCGCGCGGAAACTCAGTCCCAATAACACTGCCGTACTTGACATGCTGGCCAATACCTATCTGTCGCAGAAAGACAGCAGTGCAGCGTTGGACATCCTCAGCCAGGCTATAGCCTACGAGCCCAACAATGAGCGATTGAAGCTGAAGAAATCCAGTCTGCTTGCCGGCAGTGGCAAGCACGAAGAAGCCGCCAGCCTGATGGCCGATCTGGCTACCCGCAACCCTGACGATCCGCGCTACAAGGCTAATCTGGCAGATATCCGTATGACCAATGCCAGAGGGCTGATGCAATCGGAAGATTACGACCCGGCCAAACAGCAGCTGGAGCAGGTGCTCACGGTGGAGCCTTCCAACAAAGACGCGCTGAATTATATGATCAATCTGCAAAGCGCTACCGGCCATCTGAACCGCGCGCTGATCTATGCCAACAAGGCGCTGGAGTTTTATCCTGATGATCGTGACCTGTTATTGAAAAAATCTTCCGTGTTGTATGATATGAAGGATTATAGCGGTTCTTCCGCCATCACGCAGCGACTCATGGAAAAGTATCCTTACACCGTTAAATACAGAAATGCATTTATGACCAGCCAGATGGCTGCCGGACGGACATATCAGCAGCATCAGCGGTCTGACAGTGCGCTGATAGCGTATAATAGTGTGCTGGTCCTCAATCCGAAAGATACGTTGGCCTTATTGTATTGTATCAATATCAATAATGAGCGGCAGGATTATGATATCGCGCTGGCTTATGCCGGAGAAGGCCTTCATCATTATCCCGGTAATGAAACGTTTATGCTGAAGCGGGCCGTCACCCTGGAGAATAAAAAGGACTATGCCGCCGCAGCAGCCGTGATGGATTCCGTGGTGCAACTTGATCCCAGCACGCCTAACAGGGATTACCGGTATATGCTGGAAAGCAAGACGCTAAAGAACCAGTTTGCCCTGTACTATCTGAATTCTTCTTATGACTTCTCCGATAACAAGTACAATATTGCTACTGTAGAATACCGGCATTATTTCAGGAGAGGGTCTTACGCATTGCGGGCCAATTATGCCGGAAGGCAGACGGGCAATGGGATACAGGGAGAGGCAGAACTGTATTACACGCATAATCCATCGTTGTATTCTTATGGACTTCTGGCTTTCTCTGATTACGTAGTGTTTCCCAAAGTGCGGGCAGCCTATTCCATTTTCAAGACCTTTCATAATCAGATAGAACTGGAGCTGGGCGCCCGTTATCTGAATCTTGACAGCACCAACAGTTTCACTGGTGTTACTTCCATTGCGCGTCCTTTCGGGGATTTCTGGGTGAATCTGCGGGCATATTTTATCAGCGAGTCTTCCGACTTTTATACCGCCTTCAATCTGACCACGCGGTATTATATGAACAACCGGCAGGAATTTGTAACGCTGATAGCCGCTATTGGTACTTCTCCGGATGACCGTAGCCGGTTGATCCGGTTCCCGGAGCTATCCGGGCTGTTGACCCATAGCGTGGGTACCGGTTATCAGAAGGTGATCCGGTACCGCACCACAGTGGGGCTTTTCGGTACCTGGATCAATCAGAAGATCACCAATACCGATTATCAGAACCAGTATGATATATACCTGGTATTCCAGCGTAAGTTCTGATTACACTTTTAAAATATGTAAAATACTCATTTAAAACACTTTAAAATAAAATATTCAAAATTCCTTTCTGTTCATTTGGAAAATAAACACCGTTCAGTATATTTGCAGCGTAAACATTCTCACATGGGCATTGCAGAAAGAAAAGAGCGTGAGCGGGCAGATATGCGCAGGCGCATTGTGGACGCAGCGATCAAGATGTTTGTGGAAGAGGGTTACGAAAAGGTATCTATCAGAAACATAGCGGACAAGATAGAATACAGCCCTGCCACTATTTACCTGTATTACAAAGACAAAGACGAGCTGTTATACGACGTGCAAAAGGAAGCTTTTGCGACGCTGGCGGAGCATTTTGCCCGCAACCTCACCGCGGCGGATCCGCTGGAGAGGCTGGAACAACTGGCGTGGGCTTACGTTGGTTTTTACCGGCAGAATCCCGAGTTGTATGATTTGATGTTCATCATCAAAGCACCGATGAACGCAGAAGGAGAAGAGGAGAAATGGAAAAACGGCGATTCTGCTTATGATGCGTTGTACCACCTGGTAGCGGAATGTGTGGAGAAGAAAGTGATACGCTTCAAAGACCCGACCATCGCCGCGATGTCTATCTGGGCCTTTGCGCACGGCCTGATCAGCCTGGACCTTCGTTCACGGCTGAAGGTATGCAAGTTGCCGGACAAAACGCTGAATGTAAGTATCGATGATTCTATCAGGGCATATCTGGATGTAGTCAGGTGTTGAGGTGGCATGATATGAGGCAGAGAACGACTACCGGGATGAAACATCGAGCATTGAGACTAGTTGTTGATTAAGACGTGGAGGTGAAACTTCGAGAAGGGTTGAGATCGGCCATTGATGATGAAGAGATGAGAGGTGGGAGCTAAGATCAAGTGTTGAGCTGTAACACGTGGAGGTGAAACGTCGAGAAGGGTTGAAGTCGGCCATTGATGATGAAGAGATGAGAGGTTGGGAACTAAGATCAAGTGTTGAGATGTAAGACGTGGAGGTGAAACGTCGAGAAGGGTTGAGGTCGGCCATTGATGATGAAGAGATGAGAGGTTCGGAGCTAGGATCAGTGTTGAGCTGTAAGACGTGGAGGTGAAACGTTGAGAAGGGTTGAGGTCGGCCGTTGATGATGAAGAGATGAGAGGTTGGGAACTAAGATCAAGTGTTGAGATGTAACACGTGGAGGGCAAATGCTGAGATCAGCTGTTGAAATCAGCATGAAGGCATTGAGTGAAACGCTAAGCATCGAGATCAGCAATTGACGTAAGACGCGGAGGAGGGTGAAGTGCTGAGAATTGAGACCAGCTGTTAAGATCAGCAATTGATAGGACATGAGGTAACACGTTGTGAAGTAAGACGTTGAGAGAAAACATATTGCGCTGCCCCCAGGCAGGTAAAAGGCCCTTGGGCCTTTTTAAAGCAACAGCATTAAACACTGTTCAGTATATAAACATTGACAATCAGAGCCCTTGGGGCTTATTTTTTTCAAGATAAATAAACACCGTTCATTATGTCAACAATCATCACAAAAGGAGCAATGTTAATACCATTGCTGGTAGCAGGATTCGGTGTGATGGCCCAATATGCGGGGAAAGGAATTCCTCCTCAAAACACACTGGTGGCGGCACCTGGCGCCTCACACTCCACTATTGTTGGCGTGAGGGCGCAAACCGGGAAAAACGGCACTACCATGAAAGATGCGCCGGCGGCGGCATACAGCACATCACAAGGTGCACCAGTCCACGGTGCAGCGGTCCGGTATGCAGACTCCGAAAACTCCAAAGGAACTCCCGCAGCGGCATACAACACGCCGCCAGAAGCACCTGCCTATGGTGCAGCGTTTCAGTACGCCGACAAAGGAGCCACCAAAGGAACTCCCGCAGCGGTATACAACACGCCACCAGAAGCACCTGCCTATGGTGCAGCTGACCAGTACGCAGATAAAGGGAACGCCCCCAAAGGCACACCGGTCGCCGTACACGAGACATCGCAGGCAATCCCCGCTTATAGCGCGACAACACATCCGGCAACGCCACGCCATGAAGACAGCGCCACCACCCGCTTTGAACACGGCGACGGTATGCTCGACGAATACATCCGGCAGGCATTCATCAACAACAAAGGCCTGAAAGACCAGCGTTTTCAGCTGGACAAATCACTGGCAGCCCTGCAGGAAGCCAAAAGCCTCTTTGGGCCGAACATCACTTTCATGGGCAGTTACACCAAGGCCGGCGGCGGCCGCACCATCGATATGCCCATTGGCGACCTGCTGAATCCGGTATACTCCAGCCTAAACCAGTTGACCAACAGTCATCAGTTCCCACAGGTAGACAACGTGTCCGTATTACTGAACCCCGACAACTTCTACGATGCCAAATTCAGGACCAGTCTGCCTTTGATCAATGCTGAGATATATTACAACCAGAAGATCAAAAGGGAAGACATCACCCGGCAACAAGCAGCCGTTAATGTGTACAAACGGCAGCTGGTACAAGACATCAAAACCGCCTACTTTCAATATTATCAGGCATCGCAGGCGGTAGCCATCTATCGCAACGCCCTCTCCCTGATACAGGAAAGTATCCGCATCAATGAGAGCATGGTGCGCAACGGCGTCCGCAACAACACCGCCTTATACCGCTCGCAGACTGAAAAGGAGAAAACCGATGCCTCCATCAGCAAGGCGCTGAACGAACAACAGAATGCCCAGGCGTATTTCAACTTCCTGCTGAACCGCGACCTGAACGCAGACATTGCGCTGGACAGCAGCCTGCTGATCAACCTACCTCCTGCCCTTGCTGTTGGTAACATCAGCGGAAGAGAAGAACTACAACAATACAAAAGCGCTGCTACCGCGTACCGCCTAAACGAAAAAATGCAGAAAGCCTATATCATCCCACGGCTGAGTACCTTCCTCGATCTGGGATCACAATCTACCGCCTTTCGTTTCGATGATAAGTCGCGCTACTATCTCTTTGGCGTAAATCTCGAATGGACCTTGTTCGGCTCTCATAAATACAAATACCGTATTAAGCAAGCCACGCTGGACATACAAGCTATCGAGAACGCCACCGCGCAAACAACAGATGCTTTACAGCTGCAATTGTACCAGGCCGGTAATAACTACCGGACCGCTTTACGCAACCTGACTACCGCAGAAAGCCAATTGTCTTTCGCACAGCGTTACTACCGCGATCAGCTGAAGGTGTACAAGGAAGGGCAGCTGCTGTATATAGAGCTGGTGGATGCACAAAACCAGCTTACACAGGCACAGTTGCAGATGGCCGTATCACAGGCCGCCGTACAAACAGCTTACGCGGGTGTAGAACGTGCACAAGCTTCTTACAATATCGAATCCGTTCAACCATAAAAATATTTCCATGAAAAATAGTTTCCTTTTCCTACCGCTCTCCCTGCTGCTGTTTGCCTGCGGCGATAAAAAGACAGCTGCCAGCAATGCAGACAGCACTGATGTGATACCGGTAAAGGTGATGCCATTGGAAAAACGCGGCAGCGCCGTGTCCATCCACGCATCCGGGCAGTTCACCACCGACGATGAGGTGAATCTGTCTTTCAAAACCAATGGCATCATTCACACCATCCTCGTCAAAGAAGGCGATGCCGTGCATAACGGGCAGTTGCTGGCCACCCTCAACCTGACCGAGATAGATGCACAAGTGCAGCAGGCACAACTGGGATTTGAGAAAGCACAACGTGACTATCAACGTACGCTTAATCTGCACAATGACAGCGTAGCTACCCTGGAGCAACTACAGAACAGCAAAACAGCGCTGGACATCGCCAAACAACAACTCAGCTCCGCTCAGTTCAACAAAAGCTATTCCGCTATCCGCGCCACACAGGACGGCTACGTGCTCCGCAAACTCGCGAACCCCGGCCAGTTTGTATCCGCAGGCACCTCCGTATTACAGATCAACGGCGCCCGCAGCGCCCACTGGCTACTCCGTATAGGCGTTACCGACAGGGAGTGGGCACAGGTCAGCACCGGCGACAAAGCTACCGTTGAAACCCCTTCCCTGCCGGGTGAAACTTTCACCGGCACCGTCACACGCAAATCCGAAGGCATTGATGCCGCCAGCGGCACCTTCGTGATCGATGTACAGCTCAGTGGCAGCAAGCCCGCCGCCATTGCCACCGGTATGTTCGGCAGATGCCACATCACCTCAGGTGGCACCGGCGGTGGTACTGCCTGGAGTATTCCCTACGCTGCCCTGCTCGACGGCAACGGCAACAGCGGCTATGTATTTGTGACCAACGACAATAAAACCGCCCGTCGTATCCCTGTCACCATCGCCGGCATGGAGAAAGACCAGGTGCTCATCAGCCAGGGCATGGAACAGGCACAGGCCCTGATCATCTCCGGCAGCGCTTACCTGAAAGACGAATCCCGCATCCGTATCATCCAATAACACTATCATCATGAAAATATCCGGTTATGCCGTCAAGAACTACCAGTTCACCCTCGTCATCTTCCTGATGATCGTTGTGCTCGGCATCACAACCATTCTCAATATGCCCCGCTCCGAAGATCCGGAGATGCAGGCGCCACAATTTACCGTAGTGGTCATCTACCCCGGTACCAGTCCCAAAGACATGGAAGATCTCGTAGTAGACCCGCTCGAAAAAGATATCTACGGCCTCGCCGATATCAAACGGCTGCGTACCGCCATCAGCGATGGGGTGGCCGTACTACGCGTGGAATACAAATACGAATCCAACGTAGACCAAAAATATCAGGAGCTGGTCAGGGAAGTCAACAACAAAAAAGCCTCGCTGCCCGCCGACATCTATAGCATAGAAGTAAAGAAACTGGAGCCTTCCGATGTGAATGTGCTACAGGTAGCGCTGATATCAGAAAATGCTTCGAGAGATAAGTTGCGATATTATGCCGAAAAATTACAGGAAGACCTGGAAAAAGTTTCCAGCCTAAAAAATGTGAAGATACATGGCCTGCCCGACCAGCAGGTACGCGTAGAACTGGAACTCGACAAAATGGCGCAGCTGCATCTTCCGGCCAGCACCGTGATGGCGGCCATCCAGGGAGAAATGGCCAATATCCCCGGCGGCAGCATCGATGCGGGCGACAAAAGCTTCAATATCAAAACCAGCGGCAACTACAAAAACATCGACGAAATCAGCAACACAATTGTTACGGCCGCCAATGGCAAAAACATCTTCCTGAAAGACATCGCACGGGTATATTATGGTTTTGAAGATGAGAAATATTTCGCACGGCTCAACGGGCACCGCAGCGTCAGCCTATCGGCTGCACAGAAAGCCGGTGAGAACATCAGCAAAACACAGCTGCTGTACAAACCGGTAATAGCACAGTTTAAAAAGACGCTGCCCGCCAACATAGACATGGTGCAATATTTTGATCAGGCTGAAGCCGTGAACCACCGGTTGAGCGGCCTGGGCAAAGACTTCCTGATCGCCATCGCACTGGTAGCGTTTACCCTGTTGCCGTTAGGTCAGCGGCCGGCACTCATTGTGATGATCTCTATTCCGTTATCGCTTTCCATTGGTGTGGTATTGCTGCGACTATTCGGCTACAACCTGAACCAGCTCAGCATCGTAGGCCTCGTAGTAGCACTCGGTCTGTTGGTAGATGATAGTATTGTGGTGATTGAAAACATAGAGCGCTGGATGCTGGAAGGACATTCCAGAATGGAAGCCACCCTGAAGGCCACTTCTCAGATAGGCATGGCCGTTATTGGTTGTACCGCTACGCTCATCATTGCTTTTATGCCACTGGTGTTCCTGCCGGAAGGCAGCGGCGACTTTATCCGCAGTATGCCGCTGGCAGTGATCTTCAGCGTACTCGCTTCCATGGTGGTATCGCTCACGATCATTCCTTTCCTGGCCAGCCGCCTGCTGAAACCACACAGTGGCAACCCTGATGGCAATATCTTTATGCGCCTTTTGAAAAAGTTGATCCATGGCAGTTATGCCAGGCTACTGGATAAAGCGTTGCATCGTCCGGTGCTGACCATTCTGGTGTCTCTCCTGCTTTTCGGCGGTGCTATGGTGCTGATGAAAGCAGTGGGATTCGGCCTCTTCCCCGCTTCGGAGAAGCCGCAGTTTCTGATCAATGTGCTCACACCGCCCCAGTCGAACCTCGCCTATACCAACAGCATTGTGGAAAAACTGGAGAAAGCGCTCAAACAGGAGAAAAGTATCCGTTATGTGGCCAGCAACATCGGGAAAGGTAATCCCCGCATCTATTACAACGAAGTACAGGAAAATGAGCATAGCGATTATGCACAGCTCTTTATCCAGCTGGACCCCAATACCAGTCCGGATGACAAACTGGCCCTCATTGAAAAACTCCGCAAAAAATGGACGCCTTATCCCGGCGCCAAGGTAGAAGTGAAGAACTTTGAGCAGGGCCCTCCCATTACCGCTCCGGTGGAAGTAAGGTTGTTTGGCGACAACCTGGACACATTGCGTACACTGGCCGGACGGGTGGAAAGGATGCTGGAGAAAACGCCCGGCACCATCTATATCAATAATCCGGTCAGCACACTGAAATCAGATATCCGTGTGAACATCGACCGTGAAAAAGCGCAGCAGCTGGGCATCCCTACCGTCAATATCGACCGGGCAGTACGTTTAGCCATCGCCGGTATTAATCTGGGCAGGTATAATGATGAAAACGATACCGATTACGATATCCTGGTCACCAAACAAAAAAGCGGCAAACCCACACTGGACGTATTCAGGGACCTGTATGTCAACAATGCGGCCGGTACCGCCATTCCGCTGTCGCAGGTAGCCAGCGTGAAACTGGAGACGTCACCCTTAAGTATCAATCATCAGGAGAAAAACAGGCTGGTGGCGGTAGGTGCCTTTGTAAAAAAAGGATTTCTGCCCGACCGTGTGATCAATGATGTGATCCGGCAGATGGACCAGTTGCAGCTTCCGAAGGGCTATACCTACGAAATGGGGGGAGAAGTGGAAAGCAGGAACAATTCTTTCGGTGGTTTTATGAGTATCATCATTGTGACCATCTTCCTGTTCATTGCCGTGCTGGTATTGGAGTTCAAAACTTTCAAGAGCACACTGATCGTGCTGTCCGTAATACCGTTAGGGATTGTGGGCGCGGCCGTGGCACTATGGCTGACCGGCAACTCCCTCTCCTTTATTGCCATCGTGGGACTGATAGCCCTCGCGGGTATTGAAGTGAAGAATACCATTTTACTGGTGGACTTCACCAACCAGCTACGCACACAGGGCAAATCACTGGAAGAGGCTATACGGGAAGCTGGTGAGATCAGGTTCCTCCCGATTGTGTTAACATCACTGACCGCCATCGGGGGACTGATACCCATTGCTATCTCTACCAATCCTATGATTGCGCCACTGGCCATTGTATTGATAGGAGGGCTGATCAGCTCTACCCTGTTATCGAGGATTGTTACGCCGGTAGTGTACAAGCTGATTCCCCCGAAAATAGTTGCTGAGCAACCGGTATCCCCGGAGCATAACGGCAACGGACATGGGCATCAGCTGTCTATTCCGAAGGAAGCGGTGCTGAATTCGTAATTCTTCCTTATTTTTGGGACTATTACGATTACTACCACCATTTCCTCTGAAAATTTGTTCTTATGAAAAGAAACATCCTGGCGTTTATCGCAGTCATGTTGACGGTATGCATTAGTGCACAACAATCGCAGGCACAGTTAAAGCGATTCAGTATCGGTCCTTATGTAGAAGGCGGGTTTCCTACCGGTGATTTCAGCAACAGCCACAAGTCTGGTTTCGGCGTAGGGCTGGGTGCTGACGTAAAACTGGTGGCCGGTCTGACCGCAGTAGGTTCCGTCGGTTTTATGTATTTTAAAGGTAAAAGCGATAACAACATCAGTTATGCTTCTGTGAAAGCCATACCGGTAAGACTGGGCCTTCGTTACAATCTGATATCTATCCTGTATGTAAAAGCAGAAGGTGGTACTGTCAACTTCACCGGTGACTATAACAATGGTATGGGTGCGTTGTTCGCTCCCGGCATTGGCATCCGCTTACTGGGCCTGGATGTGGAAGGTAAATATGAAGCCTGGTTCAAAGATGGCACCCATGGATTCTTTGGCCTGAAAGCAGGATATAATTTTTAAATGTAGTCATTTTGATATCTGGCGATTGACGTCATTTATTAACGTGTATATCATTGGGGCTGACCGGAAAAGGTCGGCCCCAATGTTTTTTTATCCCTTCCGTTGCCGAAAATGCCGGTATGTTAACGTAACCGGGCATATGTATTTTAACTTGAAAATTTTAATTCCACCTATTTTATTTACATTTATACCAAACTTACGATTGTTAACGCCCGGATCATTAGCAGTTCTAATTACTTCTGGCCAATATTTCATACTGCCAGGCTCTCCGCAGGGAAAATGTTTAATACTGTATCTTGAATTGAAGTAAAACGTATTTGATTTCGGGTAACCCTCATAACATGCATAAAGTGTTGTATTAACCATAAAAAAATCCACTGTATGTCCCAGCTCACTGATACTATATTTAGTATAAATGGTAATCCCATACCACAGTTCAGCGCCTTTTCACTTAAGCAGACCATATTTGATCATCATCAGTTTGAATTTATCTGTCCGGCGCAGACAATTGATGGTATAACAGGTATTTTCAATTCCTCACGGGAAATGATCGGTGCTGCATTTGGAGCGCATATATCCGGTATCGGGCTTAAAGGAGACCTGCTGTTTAACGGCATTGTCACCAGTGTGGAGACCTGCCGTGTTAACGGCGATTACGGAGCCGTTATTATTTCCGGCTATAGCCCTACCATCATGCTGGACAGTGGCCCACACTGTAAAACATGGGAAAACAAATCACTGAAAAACATTGCACAGGACGTGTTGAAATATTTTCCACAGAACCAGCTGGCCGCCAAAGTGGACCCTTTGCAGAAAGAGCCTTTTGAATACGTGGTACAATACAAGGAAACAGCATGGACATTTTTGCAAAGGCTGACCGCAGAAAGCGGAGAATGGATGTTCTGGGATGGCCGTAGTCTGATTATCGGTCCACCGCCCGGTGACACCAAAACCAAACTGGTATACGGCAGCTCCCTCAGTGACTTCAGCATCAACCTGAATGCCCGGCCGGCGCAGATGCAGTATATGGGCTGGGACTATCACAACAGTGAGTTATATACCAGTCTGCCTAAAAGTGAAAACGTAGGCCAGAAAGCGGGGCTCAACTCCCTGGGCGAAAAAGTATATGAAAAAGCGCAGGCTGTATACAGTACGCAGCCTAAGCAATGGAATTTCCGCTTTTCCAGTAGTAAAAAACAGCAGGACGATATGGCCACGCTGTACAACGCGATGGAGAGCAGCAAAATGGTGCGGCTTACCGGCAAAAGCGGCCATCCCGGTGTAGCAGCAGGAGCCAGGATCGACATCAGCGGTAACAACGTATTCAATGGCGACGCAGAAGAGTTTGGAGAATACCTGGTGACTTCCAGCCATCATTATGTGGACACCAAAGGAGAATACAGTAATCATTTCACCGCTATTCCGTCTTCCGTTAAACTGCCGCCGGTGGCCATTCCGGAAGCGCCGGTCTGTGAAGCCCAGAGCGCTATTGTAACCGACAACCACGACCCCAAAGGCCTGGGCAGGATCCGTGTGAAATTCCACTGGATGAACGGCGAAGAAAAAACGCCCTGGATAAGGGTCACCACGCCTCATGCCGGCGGCGGGAAAGGGATGTTCTTTATCCCCGAAGCCGGGGAAGAGGTGATTGTTGGCTTTGAAGGCGACAGTGCCATCAGACCTTACATCATCGGCGCCGTGTATCACGGACAGGCCAATAACAGTTTCGGCAACGCCGCCAACGATATCAAAGCACTACAAACCAGGAGCGGGAACAAAATTATCCTGAATGATAAAGATGGCAGCGTATTGGTGGAAGACAAAGATGGTAATCATATGAAGATGGACGGCGCCGGGAATATCACGGTTAAGAGCAAAGTAACCATTGCCCTGATATGTGGTGAAGGGGAAAAAGGCAAAAGCTCCATCACTTTAAATAAGGAAGGAGAAATTATGATCGCTGCCGAAAAGGACATCATGCTGAAGGCGAAGAAAGTGTCCGGCGTAGGTTCCGAGATGGTATCCATGGGATCCGGGACTGTTAACGGGAATGATTTCAACGGTTCCGGATTTTCGATAGAACCGACACAGATCAATATCGGCGCCAAACAAAAATGCAGTATCGCTTCCAAAGAAGAGATGGAAGTGGGAACAGCCGGCAAACTCACTATGCAGGCAGGCGGTGAGTCTTTTCTTGTAGGTTCAAAAGTGAATATCAACTAAGGGATGCAGAACAATGCCATTATGCAGCGCGTGCTGCAACTCAGTGATTTATGGAGCCAGGAAGTAAAGACCCATCCGGAGGCGCGGGTATTCGCCATCATGGGGGCTAATCTGGTAGAATACAAGACCATTAAGGGCTTCGTGATGTTTCAGACATCTACGGAGAAAACGCTCCCCGACGTGTTCCTGTTATATCCTCAACCATTCGACGGAGATGGAGGGGCCTACGCCTGGCGCTTATTGCAACAGCTGCATGGATATTTTCAGCAGTTTAATCAGGACAGCAAACTTGTAGCGGACTATGGCCGACAGGTGATATGGGAACATCCTTATCCCGAAAAATCAGCGGTCACCCCCAAAGAGCTGGTGGCTGCCTTATCCTCGCTGGCAGCGGCCTTACACATAGACGGCCGCAGGGAAATACTGGCCATCGCGCTTTTCCCGGAACAGGTCAGCGATTTCGACCAGCTAACAGCATGGATGACCCAGCTGGCAGCCGTTGAAATTCCCGTATCACTAAGGTTTATGCTGTACGACAACACAGAAGCGGCATTATATAAAGACCTCGTCAAACATAATGCGAAGGCCAGGTACATAAAGCCAGACCTGGACATACCCGGCGCCATGGACCAGATCCTGGAAGAGGCCAAAGCGAAAAAGACGTCTCCCGAAGAAATAGACATGATCCGGTTTCAGCAAAACCTGATCAAGCTAAATGAAGCCTCTACCTATTCCAGTGAAAAAGATGTGTTATTTTACAAAAAAGAATGCTGTACCATCACCCAGCGGCACCGATGGCTGCAACAGGAAGCGATTGTTTACTTCTTCCTGCATAATTTCTATTCCGGCATTGACAAGGCCAAAGCCCTCGAAAGCATTGATACCGCTATCCGCCTGAGCGACGAGGCAGTACTGAAAGGGTTGACAAAAAATAACCAGGAACAGTTTCAATACCGCATCGCCAAAGGCAATCTCTATTATTTCGACAAAAACCTTTCCGAAGCGGCCAATATATATAAAGCAGCGTTGGCGCTGGACCGTAAGGATTCCAACCCTATGATGCTGGCAGGACTATACCAGATGCTGGCTTCCTGTCAGCGCCGCACAGAAGGCAACAAAGCCGCCGCGGCCACGTTATTATCCGGCTGGCAGCTGCTTATACAGATGCCTGCAGAAGAATTGAAAGAAAACCCAATGCCCCTGTTTTATGCAAGAGATATGCTCGAGTTAAATGATCCGCGACTAACCCAACACCTGCCTTTGATGAATGAGCTATGGGGGACCGACTGGCAGTACAGGATCAGGAACCACAAAGCATATCAGACCTATGCAGGCGCTGATAACAATTAACCGTATTTTTTAAAAAACTGAAAATGGAAAAGTCAAAATCGATCGTTTATGTTATTGCAGTAGTAGTGTTAATTTCCCTGGCTTACACTGCCTGGAGCTTTATACGGCAGCAGCCGGACAAAAAGAAGTATAAAAACTACCTGCCCGTAACCGCTTCCATCACCGACAAACTGGCCGGCAGGGTAAGTCGCTATGGCGCCAAGCCCACCCGTTACCACCTTGTTTTCACCGCCAAAGATGGCAAAAAATATACTGCTTCCAACATCACATTAGGAGAAGAGCTGCAACCAGGCGATACTGTAACTGTTTATTATAACCCTGATAACCCCGGTGATGAAGTAGTAAGATCATTACCCTAAACATCCTGACAGATGGCATACATTCAGATAAAAAACGACCCCTTATCCCCCAAGGCCCCCATTGACCCCCAACCCGTCGCCAAACACTTTGATATAGTGCTGGGGCTGGATTTTCACATGCTGAAAGTCCCCTGGCCGTTTACCCCCTGCCCTATCACTCCTTTTGCCGCCCTGATTTTTGACCCGATGGACTATATCCATGTCACCATACCGGCTATGCCCGTGTATAGTGATGAAGGCGGTTTCACTTTAGCCAGAAATGTACCCACCGGCGGATCGGTATATTTCAACGGGATGCATAAAGGGGTAGCGCAGGGCGCGTTGTGGGGATTGCCTTCCGTACCACCTTTCCTGGGCAAATTGAAGGGGCTGGGCAAAATTGTCAGCAAAATCAACCTGCTGCATTCCGTGTTACCGCACCCGTTGTTTCTGTTGCCAAAGTTCTTTCACCCGCATGAAGGGCAACTTTCACATGGAAGTAAAACCGTTATCAGCCAGGGGATGTACCAGAGTACCTGGTTGTGCAGGGCGTACTCTTGTCAGGATGTAGGCAAAATATTAATGAATAACCCTACCGGCGGCTTCTATCTCAACTTCCTCACAGCCGTTATGGTAGTATTACCTATCGGCAAGCCGGTGATGATCGGGGGGATGAAAGAAGAGCAACAACTAAAGCTCTCCGACCTGCTGAACGCCCTGCTTTTCATGGGGCTGATGCATGGATTAAAGTTCGCCTTAAAGATGCTGGGTAAATTACTGACCCGCATACTGGCTAAAATGGAGGCCCATTTTCCGCAGTTCAGCAAGTTCAGAGCGGCAGTCCAGCCCTTTATCTGCACCTACCTGGGAGAGCCGGTGGATGCGGCCAGCGGCCATATGGCCAGCCATCTGGAAGGCTTTAGTCTGCCAGGGCCTATTCCTTTTACCTGGAACGCCAACTACTACAGCGACAGCCATTATGATGGTCCGCTGGGCAAAAATATTTACCATAGCTATGACATCACCTTGCTGGTGAGCGACGAAGATGAAGCCGTCGTGATGAGCGACACCGCAGGCAGACCGGTGGTATTTCCCATACTGGAACGTGGTACCAGCTTTTATCACCCTAAAGAAAAATATGAACTGCATTGTACCGAAACCGGCGAATATTATGTAAGCCACAAAAACGGCCTGCAGTATCATTTCTATCGTGCCGGCTATAAAGACAAAGGCCATGCTAAACTGCGCAGTATTACGAACCGCAGCGGGTTTATCATCCGGTTTTATTACAACCAGGACGGATTGCTGGAAAAAATTATCGACAGTGCCCACCGGGATATTTTTTTCCGGTACAACGACCAAAACCTGATCACCACCATACAAGCGCCCCATCCGGAATTAGGCGACCAGGGGATATTGGTGGAGATGATGCGTTATACCTATGATGACAAAGGGAACCTGAAGGAGATGTATAACGCAGAAGGATATCACAATGCGTTTAGCTGGGAAGGCCGGCATATCATCGCCCGCCGATTTAACAATGGCACTGAATTTACGTTTCGTTACGACCGCCATGGCCGCTGCGTTGCAGCGCTGGGGCCGGCTGGCTTATATAGTTATACCTTCGAATACTTTGACGGCTATACGGTGGCCACCAACAGCCTGAAACATCAGAAGACCTACTATCATGCCAATGGTATTGTCAGCAAGATCGTCAACAGCTACGGAGCAGCGCGACTATTTGTGTACGACGAGGCAGACAACCTGGTGTCTGACACCAACGAGCTGGGTATCGCCACCACCTATGATTATGACGACAGTAGTAACCTGACCGGACTGCACCTTCCGGGCCAGGGCTCTTTGACCATTACCTACAATGATTTGCGGCAACCGCTTACCGTTACCCAGCCTAACGGCGGGATCTGGACGTATACCTATGATGCGGCAGGCAACCTGTTGCAGCGTACCAATCCCCTGGGGGCCGTGACACAGTTTGCCTACCAGGATGGCCAGGTAAATAAGGTCATCAATCCGCTGGGAGCCGTTACCCAACTACAATACAACAAACAAAATCTCCTCAGCAGCATCGTATTGGCCAACGGCGCCACGGTAAAGTATGTTTATGATTGCCTGGGGCGGGTCACTGATATTACAGACCCGGCAGGAGCGGAATTACAACGGCGATACAACTTGCTGGGCAAACCCGTTTGGATAAAAAGTAACAATGGCAATACCGTGAAGTTGCAATATGACAGTATGGGCAATGCCATCGGCGTAAGTGACCGGCACCAGTCGGTTACCCTGCGTTATAACTTTTTCGGAGATGTTATCCAGCGCCAGCAAGGCGATAGCCAGATTCAATTCACCTATGATACAGAAGGACAGTTACGTCGTGTCATCAACGAACACCGGGAAGTATACAGCTACGAACTGGACAGCGAAGGCGACGTACTGACCGAAACCGGTTTTGACGGATTGGTCCGGCGCTTCCTGCGCAATGCCGGCGGGCAGGTGGTACGTGCCACCCTTCCCGATGGCAGCGAACAGGCATATGAGTATACCGCTGCCGGACGTATTGCCACCGTGTATTACGAGGCAGACGGCAGTGCCGAAACCTTTGGTTACAATGCGATGGCGCAGCTCATCAGTGCGCAGAACGGCCATGCCACCGTGCAGTTACAACGTAACCTGATGGGATGGATAGCGCAGGAACAAAGTAACGAACATATCCTCCATCATCGGTATAATCTGCTGGGGCAACGCACCCAACTTCAAAGCAGCCTGGGAGCACAGCTCGACCTCCATTACAACCCCACCATGAACTGGCTGGAGCAAATGGAAGCCAATGGCTGGAGCACACAGCTGACATACAATTCCCGCGGTCAGATAACCGAACGCGCCATGACCGGGAAGGTGGTCCAGCAAAACCATTACGATCCTGCCGGCCGGCTGGTAGATCAGATCACCGAAAAGAACAATAAACGCCTACAGCGCCGTTATACCTGGGACGGCGACCGGTTGGCGGGCATACACGACAGCACCACCGGCACCAAACAGTTTAAGCACGATACCTATGGCAATCTGGCCGAAGTCATCTACGGCGATGGCAGCGTGGAATATCGTATGCCCGATGCCGTGGGTAACCTGTTTGAAACCCCGCAACAAACAGACCGGCGCTATGATAAAGGCGGAAGGCTGTTGAGAAGCCCCAATGCCACCTATCAGTATGATCAGCTCGGCAACATGGTACGCAAGGAAGAACGCAATGGACGGGTGTGGCAATACCGATGGAACCCTGCCGGCATGTTGGAGAATGTACTACGCCCCGACGGAGAGACCGTCAGTTTTAAATACGATGCTTTAGGCAGAAGGATTGAAAAAAAATATAAACAGACCATCACCAAATGGGTATGGGATGGACAAAAGCCTTTGCATGAATGGAAAGAATTTGATGCGAAAGACAGTTCACCGGACGATGTCATCACCTGGGTGTTTAACCATCACAATTTTGCGCCGGCCGCCAAAATAAAAGGCACGAAAAAGTACAGTATTGTAACAGACCACTTAGGCACTCCCATACAGGGTTATGATGAAACAGGCAACCTGATATGGCAGCGGGAAATAGATAGTTACGGAAATACCCGCATGCTTCATGGAGAAGCCGGTTTTTGTAATTATCTTTATCAGGGCCAGACACTGGACACGGAAACCGGACTGGCGTATAACCGGTTCCGGTATTACAACCCTGAAGAGGGGGTATATATTAGCCAGGACCCGATCAGGTTGGGTGGAAATAACCCGACACTATATGGTTATGTTAATGATCCTAATGAGTTTGTGGATATTTTGGGGTTGTCTGTGCAAAGTTGCAGCGCCGACAAAGGCAGACTACAAGCCGAACAGGATATAAACAATAAGGGGCTACAAATAATTGGCGAAGAAGTTACCATGGAAGTGAATGGAAGCAGAATCCGGGCTGATTTTGTGGCATTTGATCCTGTAACAGGAGAGATCCATGTTTTTGAGGTAAAAAATGGCAACAGCCAGTATACCCCTAATCAGACCGGTGCTAATGTATTTGATAAGAATAGTACCGCCAATAGCAACAAAACCGGCAATAGTAACCTCGATTTAACAAAAGGTAAAACTGCCAATGCAACCCTCAGCACAGGGAATCAAACTAAACTCGATGGTATTGCAACCGGTACGAATCAACCAACCGGCTCAGTATCGAAAGGTACAACACTAAATAATGTTAATTTTCATACAAACTGGTATGATTTGTAAAATTAAACTATGAAAAAAGAAACATTAAAACTCTTATCAACTAAACTGGAGGAAAAGTATAAAGCATTATCTGCTACGTCTGCTTTTCGACCTGACAGAATGCAAATTACATTTGAAAATGAAAGTAGCTTTGAAATAATGTTTGACGTTTTAAAAGCCGGCATTAAAGAGATAGGAGCTTTTATGATCAGTTATTCCTTAGTAGTCAATAATACCGAGATATACCGTATCAAAAAGGAGACGGGCACAAGCACAATGGACCATCCGTTGTTGTTCTCAGGAAAAGAAATGTATATTTTACCGTCATCAGTAAACAGAAATGATCGTTACATCGTATGTACTGCTGTAAAACCGGAAGAGGTAGTATCCAATATCCTTTCGGACATTGATGCATTTGTGTTACCCTTGGCAACAGCGCTTTGCAAAGACTACAAGTCATTATTATCCTACTTCGACAACAAAGACTTTCTGTTATGTCTTAAAGATGCCTACGCTACTGCTTATATCGTAGCTTACCTGACAAACGCAAAAAAATGGACGACCGATGAGTTACCTGCATTGGTCAACAAATATGCTGAAGGCGGCCTTTTAAGATTTTACGACTATAGAAAGTCGCCCAATCCCGAGCAGGACATTGCACAAAAAATAGTCTCCTATTTTGAGAAGAAGTAGGCGATAGTTTTAATCAGGTGATGGATGATGAATCTAAAAGAAATTAATTGGTTTGAAAATGTAGGTGTTCCCGATCACATACTGGAAAGAGCTCGTGTAAAAAATGTGCCCGAAGAAATAATGGTCGACACCAAAGGAGTGGTGACGATCTTCCTGGTGGAAAATCATTTTAAAGCAACAAGTCTGTTATTTGTCTCATGATGAGATCAATTTAAATCCTCTCTTCAAAAACATCCCGAATCTGGTGAAGGCTATAAACGAACATCCCGAATCGTGGGATGTAACAGATTTACCACATGATGTTTTCGATTTTGAAGATCTGCCATTTTAGTAGATCAAAAGCACCTCAGGAGCTACCAGTTTATTCCATAGCTCCTGAGGTGCCCCCTTCTGTTTAAATAAATCTCGGCGTAAACCCGCCCTGTGTACACCCCGGCACCGGAATGATATTATCTCCGCTCTGATCTACATTGGGCAGATTCATAATATTGGGATACCATGATTTCCGGAAAGCGGGGTCTAATGCTGCCAGTTCCACCAATACGTGATAACCGCCCCTTGTTTCCACCACTGTCAGGCAGGAAGGATTGACGTATTCCTTTATTTTCTCCAGGATAGCCGGATCTTTTGCATCCACGTCAATATCGATGTAATACTTATTGCTGCAGGATTGCTGAATAGCGCTCATCACTTCCTGATGTGGGTTTTTCGCGCTGGCATTCGCCTGAATATTTTCCGCGAAGGTGACCAGGGAAGCGAAAGTAGCTTTCCACAGATCGCGTGGATTGATGCTGATATACAATGCCAGCGCTTCCTGCGGAATGGGCATTCCCCGCTGGGTATAGGCGCCTACGGCACATTCGAGCTGACGGATTTTCTCCAGCATATTTTCTTTTTTGCTGGTGAACCGTTTCAGTTGTTGTTTATCTGATTTAAAACCGTGGCCTTCTTCCAGATATTTGGTGCGGGCCAGCAGCGACAGGTAGTACTGTTCCTGCTCATTACACGCAGGAAGCCAGTCGATGAAAGCTTTCAGGGCTTCTTCATCCTGGATGATCTTATAATTCATGGTATTATTTAGAAAAAGGTCGCTGTCCAGGTACGTTCAAATGAAGCGCCGGGCGCCAACCGATTGATGCCTTCTTTTTCCGCCAGTTCACCGGTAGCCGCTACATTATCGGCGATGCCGCACCATGGTTCGATGCATACGAAATCCGCGTTCTTCGCCGCCCAGATGCCCATAAAAGGAAATCCGCCGAACGTTACGGTGAGGCCGTGCGGTGTTTTACTACTGTTGATGCTGATGGTATCGGAGGCCAGTTCTTTAAAGACGAGGGCATCTTCCAGGAACAATGACTTTTTCAGCGGCAGGTGTTGGGTATGGTCCAGCATGGGCACTGGTTGCAGTTCTATTTGTCCGCCGGGTGATAACGGATAGCGACCGGCTGTTTCGGTTTTGTTGAAGGTAAGGAAATAGTCTTCATAGTCTGTGCCCTCTGTCAGGGGCACTTTAAATGCCGGGTGGCCGCCCACGGAGAACAACAATTCTTTGTTATCTGTATTCTGCACGTGGTAGGTCACTTTCAGCGTATCTGCTTCCAGTACGTAGCGGACACGGAAATCGAACCGGAAGGGATATACGGCGAGGGTCGCCTCGCTGTCGACCAACCGGAAAGCCGCTTCCGTGGCAGTTTGTGTCAGCACTTCGAATTCCTGTTCACGGGCAAACCCGTGCCTTCCCAGCGTGTAGGTGTTACCGTTATATGTGTAGGTATTATTTTTTAACCCGCCTACAATGGGGAATAACACCGGGCTTTTTTTGCCCCATACGGCAGGATCGCCGCTCCAGAGATATTCCAGTCCGTTGTCTTTGCGGATGATATGTTGCAGTTCGGCGCCGGCGGCAGCCAGCGAGATAGTCAGCTGATCGTTGGAAATAGTTATCATACGTGTAAAGCCTTAGAAAAACGAAGATAAACAAAAATTAACGCGTTCCCCTGCCTGCTGTTCGCTTCATGCATGTTATCTTTGTGTTCTCAAAAGCAGTTTCATATGGAATCATTACAAGGAAAAAAAGTACTGATCACCGGTGGTGGTAAAGGTATTGGACGTGCTGTAGCGGTGGCGCTGGCACAGGAAGGGGCAGACATTGCTTTAATAGGACGCAGCGAAAGGCCGTTACAGGAGGTCGTTGCAACCCTCACTGATATGGGTGTGAAAGCGGCCTACGCTACCGCCGACGTAGGGGTGATGGCAGAAGTAGACAAAGCCGTTGCCAGTCTCACACAACAACTGGGCAGCATCGATATTCTGATCAACAACGCCGGCATTGCGGCTTTCGGCGGTTTCATGGACCTCACGCCCACTCAATGGGAAGACATCATCCGGGTGAACCTGCTCGGCGTATACTACGTCACCCGTGCCGTATTACCGGATATGATTGCCCGTAAAACCGGCGATATCATCAATATCTCTTCTACTGCCGGCCAACGTGGCGCCCCGCTCACCAGCGCCTACAGCGCTTCTAAGTTCGGGCTGCTCGGTCTTACCGAATCATTAATGCTGGAAGTGAGAAAACATAATATCCGCGTCAGCGCGCTCACGCCGAGCACTATCGCCACCGATATGGCCAAAGAGCTGAACCTGACGGATGGCAATCCGGAGAAGGTGTTGCAGCCGGAAGACCTGGCAGAGCTGATGGTAGCGCAACTGAAGATGAACAGAAGGGTGGTGCTGAAGACCGCTTCCATGTGGTCTACGAATCCGTAATGGCCCCGATCCCGGGGCTGAAGCCCCGGGCTACGATTGATGTTCAAATTCTTTAGGCTTAGAGATTGTCTGGCGCGCGATGTAGTGGGATAACGCAGCGCGGAGTTTATGACATGACAATAAACAGATAGCCCCCGGTGAAGATTTCACCGGGGGCTTATTTTATAATGGGCTAGTTAGTGGCGGCTGTTATTAAGACGTACAATTTCTTTAGAGAGCGCAAATTTGATGCCCAGTATGGCGAGGATGTTATCCATGCGGTCGAAGTTTTTACCGAAGGCAGCTACGGCGTAGAAACTGTCGCTGATCATGAAGTTGGTAACGAAAGCGAGGCGGTCGTAGTTTTGGCCGTTTTTCAGATCGTGGCGGTTCACATATTCAGCGGAGAGGTCGAAACGGCCTTTCTGGTAGTTGGCAGAGAGGCCGTAGTCCAGCAGCTGGCTATTATAGGGGAAGCTGCCGATAGATACGTCCTGGCTGTTCCAGATGTAGCGGCCGAGGGCGATGAAATCGAGCGGAAATTTGCCTGGCGCCCAGCGGATGTTGGTCCATATGCCGGAGCGATTGGAGGCCAGCTCTTTAAAGCGGTTGCCCGGCGCGCTGCCGGCCAATGCGCCGGCCAGTTCCACGATGACGAGGCCTTTGTTGCGCTGCACGTCAAACATATCGCGTAGTTCTGCGTTCTTTTGGGCCAGGGCCACGGTATCCAGTTGTGATGGATCTTCTACCGCCAGCAGGGCTTCTATTTCCTTTTTCTTTTGCAGCATCGCTTCGCGGTTGCGACGGTAATAAAACCGGAACACCTGCGTGCGGAAGCCGGCGGAGATGCTGGTAGTGGTATCCGTTCTGAAAGTAGCGGCCGATATGTTGAATGTTTGCAGTATCGGAAAATTGTTGTTCAGATACCGTTCAAAAGTAAGGTTTGGTTTGTTCGTCAGCCAGTAGGGTGTTACATCTATCGCGCCGCCCTGCCACAGGTTGATGAGGCTGATCCCAAAGGCTTTGGGATTGCTGGGTTTATCGATAGCTGCCGGCGCCTTGTCGGCCAGTATAAGTCCCGGCGACGAAGGCATGGTCATATCGGATATCTTCAGGGAATCCTTTAACTGGGCATAGCCGGGATGGGCGATTGCGAGGAGCAGCACCCACCAGAATAACTTTTTCATGGTTTACTTAAAATTAAAGTCCAGCAAAAAAGACATGATATCTCCGTCTGTCTTCACTTCATCCTGATAAAGGATAACAGAGGGCGTACAGGTGCTGAAAGCATAGGTAACGACAATACCGTTGGTGAGGCTGTTGGTGTCCAGCACGTTGGTAGTCACCTTCAGTGTTTTGCCTTTCAGGTCTGCCGCGGCGCCCAGCCGAAGATTCCGGATTTCCCCTTTTGCAAGGGCATCAGTGTCTTTGTCGAATCGCACCACGCTGGCACCAATCTGGGCGTTACCGATAGTGATATTGAGAATAACGTCCGATCCCGGGTTAACGGTAAGGTCGGCACTCTCCTTTCGTTTTCTGATGGCCATAGGATAATCAATTACAAATTACGAATTACGAATTACGAATTTGGGGTTCCTTTTCAGGAGATGTTGTTACGAAGGTAAATGATTACTACGCAGAGTATCTGCACTAGCGTAAAGCACTTAACCATCCTGCTACAAAAAGCAGCACTTCCTGACGGTTTATTTCATTATGCAGCTCATGGTAATCGCCGGGCCACTCGCGATAGGTCAACAGACTGGCCGGCGCTCTTTCTGCAAAGAGCCGGGAGCCATCTACCGCGGTAAATTCATCTTCTCCTCCATGAATCAGCAGGGCAGGTACTGTCAGGGCCCGGGCATGCTCCAGGCACCACAGGCCGTTGTGGATCATATCACTGGCAAGACGCACGCTCATTTTGTCATGCCGGAGCGGGTTGTGACGGAATTTCTCTACTTCTTCCGTATCGTGGGATATTTTCGTGATATCAAGCCCCTGATTTAACCGCAGGTTAGGCACTATTCTGTTCAGTACCCGCAGCAGGCCACGCAGGAAACTGCCGGGACGCCTGGCCACAATCAACGCCGGTGCGGAAATAACCGCCCCCATGATATCAGGGCCCCTGCGTAAGAGGAAGCCGGTGAGCAAGCCACCGCCCATACTATGTCCGTACATCACCACGGGCTGCTGGTACAACTCTTTGACATAAGCCAGAAAAGCCGCTTCATAGTCGAACATATATTCGAAGCCGGGCGTAGCGCCCCGCTTACCATCGCTCTTACCATGACCGTAATGGTCGATGCCCAGCACCGCATACCCTTCCCCGTTAAAGAAACGGGCCACATGATCGTACCGTCCTACCTCTTCACCGATACCATGCACGATGATCATCACCCGGCTGAAGTGCTCAGGTATCCAGCTGACGCCGTGAAAGCGGGTATTCCGGAATGACCAGTAAAATTCGTTCATGCCAGCGAATATAAACATTTATTCTCATGCAAAATTTCGCCCTGTTATGCAGCTGTTTTTATATTTTTGCGGTCATATCAACTTAAATCTGACACACAGCATGAGCGAAGACACCAAAGAGTCTCCGGTATACAGCATTCCGCTGAGTTACCGAAAAATGGAAAACCTGCATATCGTATTCTGGTTATTAAAAGATATCAGCTGGTGTATGATCTGGAAACCATTGGGTGTGGCCATGATCTTTCCCACGCTGATCATCTCCATTGTGATTGCCTGGCGCACACGGCAGTTTATGTCGGAGTTGTGCCACAACGTGGCTATTTCTTTATGGATAACGGCCAACTCCTACTGGATGATCAGCGAGTTCTTCCACTTTGATATGCTGTCAGTATGGGGAGAGATTACCTACAAACATCTGGCGTTAATCCCGTTTGTGTCTGGCCTGCTGTTATTAGCTTACTATTATATCTGGTATCAACCCAGACATAAAGAAACCGAGGAATTAATGACGAACTAGGAATGACGAATTACGAATTAAGGGCTTCCTTATAGAAAGGCTACTAATGAACCGATCTAAAAAGAAGCCCTTAATTCGTCATTCGTAACTCCTAATTCCTAACTCGTCATTCTAGATAGCATCTGATAAAGAGGTAAAGGTGAAGTCACGCAGTTTCATCGGCGGGAGGATGGCACTCTGGTTGCTTTCTCCGCTGACAGCCCTTTCCGGTCTGCCCAATGCTTCTACGTTATTGAGCATGATCACCGGACTTTCGTTGAAGCGGAAGTTTTTCACCGGATGTTTGATCACCCCATTTTCGATGTAGAAAGTTCCGTCGCGGGTAAGCCCTGTAAACAACAGTGTTTGTGGATCTACCGGGCGGATGTACCACAGGCGGGTTACCAGGATACCTTTCTCCGTGCTTTTAATCAGCTCTTCCAGAGAAGCGGTGCCGCCTTCCATGATAAATGCATCGGGAGAAGGAATGGCCTTTACATTGTCTTTCTGGGCCCAATAGCGGGAGTAGTACATATTTTTCACCACACCTTTATCGATCCAGGTAGTTTTCTCCTGAGGCCTGCCATCGTTGTTCCAGTAGGCGGTTGGCATATCAGGATGCCAGGGATCGGAATAGATGGTCACCTGGTCGTCCATGAGTTTGTCGCCCAGCTTGGTTTTACCACCGGCTTTGCTGAGGAAGCTCCTGCCCTCTTCTGCGCTACGGGCATCCATATTGCCGATGAGCTGTTCGATCAGTACGATGGAAGCTGCCGGTTCGAGGATCACGGTGTATTTGCCCGGCTCAATGGCTTTGGCGCCTCTGGAGCCGCTGGCTTTCTGTGCCGCGATGCTGGTTTCTTTGCCGGCATCCAGTTTCCGGACATCGTTGTATGATTTGGATGCATAACCGGAGCCGGTACCATCTTCTGAGCGGACAGTAATGCTGAAATTAATATTCGTTGAACTGTTATAGGCGAAAAGGCCTTTGGAATTCATGATAGCGGAAAAAGCGACATTGTTTTCCAGGTAACCTGCTGCCACCAGTTTATTTTGTTTGGTGATAGCGAGGCTTTTCGCCACCGCGTCTGCCCGATAGGCCGGGTCCACTGCTGCTGTATTCTCGTTGTACTGGGCAGAGGGCTCCACAAATTGTTGGGGCCCCAGGATGGGCATATATTCGGGATTCTCCGGCGCCAGGCGGGCCAGTTCTTCTGCCCTTCTGACTACTTTTTCGAGGGAGGCGTCATCAAATTCATTGATGGTGGCAGTGCCCAGTTTCTTTCCAAAAGCGGAATTAACGACCAGCATGTTTCTGCTGTTGGCGCCGCTGGTGGATACTTCGTTACGGGCATAACGCACATTGCCGGAGTCGCCACCAAAAAGGGTGACCTCGCACTCGTCTGCTTTGGAATAGGCAAGCACTTTTTTCAATAATGCCTGTGCTGCTTCTTTAGTGAGTATCGGCATATATTAAATTTTTCTAGCTGTATTAATAACGTTTACGCCATTGAAGCGGGCAGTCGCTGAGCCGTGGGATACGGCGCTCACCTGTGAAGGCTGGCCTTTTCCGTCGAAGAAGGAACCACCGAGGCGGTAGTCGCTCTTATCGGCGATGGCTTTACAGGAGTTCCAGAATTCCTGTGTGTTACTTTGGTAAGCCACATCTTTGAGCATGCCTACGATCTGACCGTTTTTGATCTCGTAGAAGAGCTGGCCGCCGAACTGGAAGTTATAGCGTTGCTGGTCGATGGAGAAAGAGCCGTCGCCTGCGATGAAGATGCCTCTTTCCACATTTTTGATCAGTTCTGCCGGTGTAAGCGGAGCGGTGCCGGGTTGCAGCGATACGTTGGCCATACGCTGGAACTGCACGTCTGACCAGCTTTGGGAATAACAGCAACCCTGTGATTGTTTAAGGCCGATGATATGCGCCTGATCACGGATGGCCTGATAGTTGACCAGCACCCCGTTTTTAATCAGGTCCCATTTCTGGGTGGCCACGCCTTCATCATCATATCCTACGGCGCCGAGGGAGCCGGGTTGTGTTTTATCTGCCACAATGTTGACGAGCGGGCTGCCGAACTGGAATTTTTTGGTTTCCCATTTGTCGAGCGTCAGGAAGCTGGTACCGGCAAAGTTGGCCTCATAGCCCAGTACGCGGTCCAGTTCTGTCGGGTGTCCTACCGATTCGTGAATGGTAAGCCACAGGTGAGAAGGATCGAGTACCAGGTCATACTTTCCGGGTTCTACCGATTTCGCTTTCAGCTTCTCTCCTACCTGCGTACCTGCCTGGCGGGCATCTTCGAGCATATCATAACGGTCACGGTATAACGTTGTTACGCCTCTTATTTTATCTGATTCACGGGGAATCAGGTATTCATAGCCCATGCCGCGGGGGGAGCTGAGGGCGTTGCGTGTTTCAAACTTACCGGTGGCCTTATCGATTTTGGTGATCTGGAACGTAGGCCAGATGCGGTGTACATCCTGGTCTATGTAAGACCCGTCGGAAGAAGCGAAGTATTTCTGTTCATTTACGAGGAACATAAAAGAGCCTACATAATCAGCGCCGCCTTTCATGGCCGCATCGCTGACAGACAGGAGCAGGTCTGCTTTTTCTTTCACCGGCACATCGAACGCATTTTTTTCGATGGGGGTTTTCCAGCTTACTTCGCCATAACCTTTTTGCGGGGCCAGTTGAACGGGAGTGGTCAGCAGGCGGGCATTTTCTTTGGCGATAGCCACCGCCGTGGCGGCAGCGCGGGCGATGCTGTCTTTGTCCATCTGGTCAGTAGAGGCAAAGCCCCAGCTGCCATTGGCCAGCACACGGATACCGATGCCATAGGATTCTGTGTTGACCACATTTTCCACTTTGTCTTCCCGGGTGATGATAAACTGGTTGAGATAACGGCCTATGCGTACATCGGTGTAGGTAGCGCCTTTACTGCGGGCAGCATTGAGGGCCACATCGGCGAGCTCTTTTTTCTTCGCCACGTCGATGGTGTACCAGGGAGCTTCCAGCGGAACCGCTTTTCCGATGATCGGGATCTGGGACAGCAGCCCTGCGCCCAGTCCGAGGCCTGTGTAATGGAGAAATTCTCTTCTTTTCATTATAGCAGGATTAAAGGAGTGATCTGAATGTTAGCAATAAGGGATTAGTACGTTGTGTTGAGCGTTGTTACATGGGAGCGTATTTGGCGTTAAGAATTTGGGTGATGTGTTATCGAAAAAAAATGGATGTCCCGTTGGCTGTCTTCATTATTTTTAAAGATAACAAGTTACAGCGAACAAAACATCCATCAATTCAATCAAGATAATCTTTTAGATAGCGTCGGAAAGCGACGTAAAGGTGAAGTCCCTGATCTTCATCGGCGGAATCAGGTAACTCCGGTAAGACTCAATACTGATGCTTCTTTCCGTTTTCCCGAGTGCTTCCACGTTATTGAGCATGATTACGGGGCTTTCATTAAAACGGAGGTTTTTGATCGGGTATTTGACCTCACCGTTTTCGATGTAGAAAGTCCCGTCGCGGGTAAGTCCTGTCAACAACAATGTCTGCGCATCTACCAGGCGGATGTACCAGAGGCGGGACACCAGGATCCCTTTCTCCGTGCTTTTGATCAGCTCTTCGAGTGAAGCATTGCCGCCTTCCATAATGATATTGGATGGCTGCGGTACTGGTTGCACCCCTTTATTTTTGGCCCAGTACTGGGAATATACGAGGTTCTTCACCACGCCCTTGTCTATCCAGGCTGTTTTTTCCAGGGGGAAACCATCGCGGTTCCAGGTAGAGGCAGGCAGATCGGGATGGAAGGGATCGGAGTAGATCGTTACCTTATCATCCATGAGTTGTTCCCCGATACGGTTGCCGCCACCGGGTTTGCTCATGAAGCTTCGACCTTCGTCCGCGTTACGGGCATCGAGGCCGCGGAACATATTTTCCAGCATATAGGTAGCGGCCACCGGCTCCAGTATCACCGTGTATTTACCTGGCTCTATCGCTTTGGCGCCGGCGGAGCTGTTGGCTTTGGCTGCCGCTGTTTTGGTAGCGGAGAGCGTATCCAGGCGGCTGATATCGTTATACCCACGTGCCGCGAAACCAGAGCCGGTACCGGCACTGTTGCGGGTAGTGATGGTAAACACCACGTTGGTATCTGTATCGTAGGCGAACAGTCCTTTGGAGTTGAGTATGGCCGAGAAGCTGGTGGTGTTCTCAATAAAACCGGCAGCTTCCAGTTGCGCTTCTTTTGCCACCTGTATGCTCTTAGCTACCGCGTCTGCACGGGTGTCGGGGGTGATGGCTGCTGTAGCCGGCACGTAGGTTTTGGAGTCCTTAAAATCTGCCGGACCGCGCAGCGGCATATATTCCGGGTTCTCCGGTGCGAGGCGCGCCAGCTCTTCTGCGCGCTGTACTACCCTTTCGAGGGCGGCATCGTTGAATTCGTTGATGGTGGCGGTACCGGAGCGCTTACCAAAGTAAGACGTTACGGACAGGGTGGTATTGTCGATATCTCCTGCGGTAGAAATGGCATTACGCGCATAGCGGATATTGCCGCCTTCTTCGCCGCGGAGCGACACTTCGCATTCATCTGCTTTGGAGTGAGCGATCACTTTTTGCAGTAATGCTTTTGCTTCTTCTTTTTTTAATATAGCCATGTGCGTTAGATCAGATTTTTCTTGCTGTGTTAATAACATTTACACCATTAAAACGGGTAGTGGAGCTGCCATGGGACACGGCATTGGACTGGCCGGGCTGTCCCTTGCCATCATTGAAAGCGCCGCCGAGGCGGTAGTCGCTCTTGTCCGCGATGGCCGTGCAGCTGTTCCAGAACTCCTGTGTGTTGGCCTGATAGGCCACATCTTTCAGCATACCGGCAATTTTTCCGTTTTTGATTTCGTAGAATGTCTGTCCTCCGAACTGGAAATTATACCGTTGCTGATCAATAGAGAAGGAGCCATCGCCGATGATGTAAATGCCTTTTTCCACGTTTTTGATCAGATCGTCCACGCTGAGTTTTTCTTTGCCGGGTTGCAGCGATACGTTGGGCATACGCTGAAACTGCACATCAGACCAGCTTTGCGCGTAGCAGCATCCCTGCGAGTGATCGAGGCCGATGATGTGCGCCTGATCACGGATAGCCTGATAGTTGACCAGCACGCCGTCTTTGATCAGGTCCCACTTACCGCATTGCACGCCTTCATCATCGTAGCCTACGGCGCCGAGGGAACCGGGCTGTAATTTATCTGCCACTACGTTGACCAGTTTGCTGCCAAACTGGAAGTTGCGTGACTTCCATTTGTCGAGCGTCAGGAAGCTGGTACCGGCATAGTTGGCTTCGTAGCCCAGTACGCGGTCCAGTTCCGTAGGGTGCGCCACTGATTCGTGGATGGTGAGCCATAAGTGGGAAGGATCGAGCACCAGATCATATTTGCCTGGCTCTACTGATTTGGCCTTCAGCTTCTGGTCAACATCTGCGGTCGCATTTTTTACATCTTCCAGCATATCGTACCGGTCTTTGTAACGGGTCACGATACCGCCGACTTTATTATCTGCCGTAGGCGTGAGGTATTCATATCCCATGCCTACCGGAGAGCTGAGTGATTTACGGGTTTCGAATTTACCACTGCCGCGGTCTATCTTAGTGACGGTGAAAGTGGGGAACAGGCGATGGATATCCTGATCGATATAAGAGCCATCTGTAGAGGCGAAATATTTCTGTTCATTGATGGCCAGGATGGCGGAATTGACGAAGTTGGCGCCGCCTGTCATGGCGATACTGTTCACATTCAGGAGCAGGTCCACTTTATCTTTCACCGGAATGGTGAAGGCATTTTGTACGATGGGCGTTTTCCATGATACTTCGCCGTAGCCTTTTTGCGGGGCCAGCTGTACCGGTGTGGTCGTCACGCGGGAATTAGCTTTCGCCACGGCCACCGCTCTTTCCGCAGCTTTAGCGATCGCTTCTTTGGTGACCACATTCGTAGCAGCAAATCCCCAGCAGCCGTTGGCGATCACGCGGATGCCTACGCCAAAGGATTCCGCGTTGGCGATGTTCTGCACGCGGGCTTCGCGGGTTACGACAAACTGGTTGAGATACCTGCCGATACGTACGTCCGCATAGGTGGCTCCTTTGCTACGGGCGGTGTTAAGCGCCACATCTGCCAGTTGTTTCTTGATTTTTACGTCCAGGCCATCATTCAGAAAACGTGATGGGTCGACGGGTGTGCCGAAAGCGGAAAAGTTCGGCAGGACAAGTGCTCCCAGCCCCATAGCGGACAGCTGGATAAAATCTTTACGTTTCAAATGAAAGTCCTCCGGTTTGGTTTAGTTTAGATTTTAGTTGACAGTGGGTATCCTGATTCCACGCACCATTCGCAGCATGGTGATGCAATTCTCATGAGCATAAAACCTTGTAACCCTTATTGAATCCTAAGCTAATTTTTTTTTCTTACTTTTTTTAGCCATTCGTCACATTTTCTTTTCCCACCATAAAAAGATGAGGGCGAAGAACAACGGGAGCAGCCACCAAACGGGTGACAGCCGTACCAGGGTTATTTCGCGGGATGCGGGCGCCACTGTTGGTTGTTCCATGACGGGCAGATTTTTCCAGTCATCTTCCTGAAAAATATACTTCCATGTTGTTCCCGTGCCGGTAACGATTTGCTGCCAGCCTGGTTTCACGGGCCACCAGGTACCGGTATAACGATAAGGCAGCCAGGGGTGCTGTGCCAGCGGCAGGGTAATACCACCGGCCTGTAACGCCGGCGTGGCGGTAGTTTCCAGCTGTATGTCCAACGGCTGGTACACACGGGCGATGGCGGGAGAAAACAATACTTTTTCCGCAGCGGCTTTTTTCCGGGCGGCGGCTTCGAGAATAGCCGACCAGTACTGTCCGTAAGCGACCGACTGCCCTTCCAGTTGCCAGCTGTAAGTGTTGAGCAAATGCGTACGCACCAGTTTGCCTGAGCCTGCGAGCGTTACCGTCACATAAGCCCGATGCAGGCTGTCTGTTACCAGCGGCAGCTGACTGTTGCCTGCCGGCAATGCCTGTCCCGGATCTGTGGACAAGGCGGGCAACCGTTGCCCGGAGCGGAGCCGCAGTGACAAAGGACGCGGCTGCGTGCCGGCGCTGTCAGCTTTTAATACCAGTCCAATACCGGCCTCTTCGAGCCGGGCACGGGTATTTTTGTCGACAGCCCCGCTCTGCGCGATCACCACGTCGAATTTGGCCAGCAGCGCTGGCGTCAGCACATCCAATGATTGCTCCGGGAAGTTGGAGAAACGCAGCAGGTACTTATTTTTCGCTGCCAGTGTGCGCATCGCCACCGCATTACCCTGTTGCACCAGCCAATCGGCCAGAAAGCGGTTGTCAAAGTCCGGCGACTGTGCCAGGAAAAGCACCGCCAGCGGCGTGGCGGGCTTCACTTCCAACGGTAACGGCTGTTGTTCCAGCGTGTCCCTGCCTCCCATGGCGGTAATCCGGTAAACGGCCCTGCCCTGATGCAAGGGCCATGCTTTGAGGGAAAAAGAGGAGTCTTGCTGAGGCGCTATCACCACTGAGTCCAGCGTGGTGTCAAAACCAGCCAGCCGTAAGGTGACCGGTTTGTTTGTACGATTATGATATGCTCCCTGTACGGTCCATTCGCTGCCGGCGGTCAGGCTGCGGGCCCAGTCGCAGGCAACGATGCCTATAGCCGGAGCATCGGATTGCACTACCTGCTTCGGCGCTGTCCCTTCACGGGTAACGTACAACGGCCAGCCGGCCAACACGATACCCGCCACGGCTATAACGGTAGCGATGATACGTCCGATAAGCCGGTCTTTCTTCGGACGGCGTATCTCTCTTGTGATCAGCCACCCGGCAGCTGTGAGGCCGGCGACTAACAGGAGGTAGTTCCAGCTGGTCATGGCCTACCGGTTTTAAGGTTATGAAAATAGTGTTGCGGCAAAGAAGGTGATACCGATGCCGGCGCTGATTGCGGCTGCAACGGCGGTGCTTTCAGTATCTTCTGTAGTCCCTGTTGAGCAGTACGTATATCCTTATCCGTGCCTTTATGCATTTGTATGCGACGCATCGCTTCCAGCGCCGGCAGGTATAGCGCCGGTGTGGTGGCAGCCTGGGTGGTCAGCACCTGTTGGGCGTCCCGGAGGGCGACCGTACTCACATTCGTATCACCTGCTTTGATGGCATCCAGGGCGGCCAGGGCCTGCCGCACCGCCAGCAGCTGGTCCTGATAGGCGATCGTTTCTTTTTGCTGCCGCGGCGAAATTTTATCCTGCTCTCCGGTGAGCCGCTTCTCCGGCTTCAGCGGCGTTGTTTTAACGCCCGTTTTCGCCACGTATACACGTGACTGCTGCTGGAGGTCCTTCAACAGGCGCAACGCCTTGTAAGCGAATGGCAAGGCCTCCTGCGGTTTATACAGGCGTAGCTGTAGCTCCGACTTCCACATCTCCGTCAGGGTGGCCTTCAGTTGTTTTTTTATTTCCGGATCAAAGAAAGTCGCATCTTCCGCATTATCATGTTTGTCAGTAAATTCATCCAGCACTTTGGCGGCGTTGCCAAAGTCTTTGGGGTCCACCACTCCTCCTTCTTCTTTCCCGTGATGATCATGGTCATGATCGTGATCATCATGACCCGCTTCTGCGGCTACGCGGGGATCGCCGATATTGGACTCAGATTCTTCGCCGAGGAATTTACCATAGCGCAGGCGCAGCAGCTTCTGGTCTGTGCCCAGATCGTTACTGCGGCTGTTGAATTTTTCTTTGCCGATGCTGTCTTTTTCGCGGAGCAGCTGTTCCGCATCGAGGATGATCTGCCGCTGACTACGGAAGTATTCCGGTTTGAAAGCCACGCCGGTCACCAGTCCTTCCATACTAAAGAGTTGCGCGGTATCCGGCAGCGTCACGATATACACATCAGAGCGGTTTTCCTGCCGCCGGGTATCGGTAACGCGTATATGAAAATACAGTTCGTCGCCCGGCTTCAGTCCCATAGCCGACAGGTTCAGTGTTTTACTGACCTGGTACTGCGTCAGCTGCGCGCTGAAGTTATTCTCAAAAGGCAATTCCTGATCTTTGAAGCGTACGGCCTCCCCGCTGCCACTGGCAATGGTGAGCGCGATCAGCGCATTCCGGACGCCGTAGTCGTCGCTCAGCGTGGCTTGCACATTCACTTTGGTGGACTGCCCGAATTCTATGGTCGTATAAGGTTGGGGGCTGGTAATACGTATGACAGGCAGCTGGTCCGGTATCAGCTGCAGCTGGTACAATTCAGACAGGTGGCCATTCAGCGACACCTGATAAAAACCGGATTTGCGTATGGTTCGTGTAGCCGTCCAGGTGGTATGCGCCGCATCCGGCTGCAGTGTCAACCAGGTACTGTCGTTGAACACCAGGGCCAGTTCCTGTACCTGATTATTGGTGTGCAGTTCCCATTTCACCAGCGAACTGTCGGGAGCAGTGATATTAAACGCCGACTGGGTGCGGGCGGGGCGGCGCATATAAGCGGGTGGCTGTAACGTGATCTGTGCGCCATTAATGCCCGGCAACACTTTTTCAGGGTGATTGGTTTGGGCGTTCGTATTAGCCGGACTCACCGGCAGCGATGTGATGCGGGTATTCAGCGCATACCAGCCCAGTGTGAACAATATCATGAACAGGGCCGTCATGGCTGCCTGACGCAGCGGTTTGTAAAATGTCCGTGGCAGCGACAGCTTCTCCAGCACAGGTGCAATTTTCCCTACCTGCAGGGTTTCCAGCAGATGATGATCAGCCGCGGGTTTTAAAAACAGCGCCGCGCTCTCCTCCAGTTCCGGAAATGCCTGGTTCAGGTAACGGACCACTTCCTCCTCCGGCAGGCGCCAGGGTTGGTGCCACCAGAGTTGGGCCACCAGCGCCAATACGCCGCCGATAAGGGCCGGCATCACGCCCAACAGCGCCAGTGGGGCTGCCAATGCCATCGACAACAGCACATAACGCCATAGCTGGCTACGCACCCAGCGGGCACGGATGTCAGCTATTTTCATATGACCGTTGACGTTACTCACTTTTCACAGCTGTTTTGGATGAAAGATATCGTTCTCCACAAAATAGGAGGAACAGTATTATCCAGATAGATTTCTCCAGCGATGTTTCCTGTAGCGGCAGGACAGCCGGTTTAACAGCCACCGCCCGTGGCGGCAACACGAGTTGCCGTATATCGATACTACGGCGGTCATGTTGTTTCGCCGTAGTGGCCGAAAACATCAGCTCCAGCAACGTCTCCGGAAATTCGCCGCTCCAGGGTAGCTCGTTCCATGCCGGATCTATATGTGTATAGAGATGATCTTTTGTCAGCAGCGGCTCACCGTAGCTGTCCAGCCACAGGGCGCCAATTGTGTCTTTAACCGGCAGGCGCTGAAAAACATGAATCGGGGTATTGCCGATGGTGGTAGATACAGCCTGTGGTTTGCCGGTGGCATAACGGATAGTCCTGCCCGCGTTCATGCCGGCAGGCACCGGGCTGTCCGACAGCCACCAGAGCCAGTCCTGCGAAGCAGGGATAGCGGTTGTCTGTCGAACGACCAGCAGGTTTATTTTCCTGTGGGTATATTGCTGTACCGCTTTCAGCGCCGCCTCGAGGTAGCGTGCATCTTCCGGATACTTATCTGTATAAATGGTACAATGTAAGGTGGTAGTATCCGCTTTCCCGGGCAGGGTATCGTGAAAGCTGAAAACAGTGCCGGAGGGAGCGCTCCTGCCCTGTCGGACACGCAGGCTATCGTTATCCAGAAAATACGTATAGTCGTTCCAGTTAATAACCGAATCGGCCGGTGTCATGGTTTGCCAGTGCAGCGTCAACGCCACTGCCGGCATCGGTCCGGAGAAACGGGCGAGGCGGTTGCCCGTGAACAGGTATACCGGCAAATCAGCGGGCACCCTTTGGGACAGCGTCCGTAGTAGTTGCCAATAAGAGGCGGTGGATGTGTCAGGCGCCAGGTCTTCCGGCCGGCGCAGCCGGGAGAAGCCGGTATCTGCGGCGTGCAGCTGAAAACCAAGCTGCAACAAAGAATCAATCTGGTGGCGAAAAGCCGGATATGCAGCCTGCTCCGTTACCACCCAGCCTTTCACGGTACGGGTAGTCAGCGGCTGACGCCATACCGGTTGAGACAACAGCAATGCCATCAGAATGATCAGCAGACAGCGTAGTATTAACAGCCACCAGTCGGACAACCGCCAGCTGCGGGCATGCCGGACGGAAGCAGCTGAAAGCAGTTGCACGCTGCTGATTTTAAGCACCTTTCCCGGTCGACGATGCCACAAATGAATGAACACCGGAACAGCTATTCCGGCGGCCAGTGACATCCATATGGGTTGTAGCAGGTGCAGCACAAATATTTTGCTATTTTTTTATTTTGTTATTTTCTCATTTTGTTGCGCTGGTTCAGAAAATCGCGCAAAGCGGTATCCAATGGCTCCTGTAGCAGGAGTTGCCGGTAATAGATACCCCGCTGCAACAATTGTGTACGCAGGTGATCGTTGTATTGTTCAAACTTTGAAGGATAGTCGGTATCCGCAACGCCCGTCAATTCCAGCCGTTGGCCGGTCTCCAGATCTTCCACCGCATCGTAGCCCCGGAAATCGCCGCGGCTTTCTTTATCTCCCAACAAATGAAACACAAGTATCTCGTGACCCAGGGCAGATAAGGTCTGCAGCAGCGTGGTGATTTCGCCGGACTGCTCGTAGTAATCGGTGATGAAAACCAGCAGCTGCCGGTTATGCGGGCCACTGAAGAGATCACGGTAACGGGCCGGCACTGTGAAAGTACCACCAGGCTGTATTTTCTCCAGCTGATAATACAAGCGGGCCATGTGTTGTGCTTCCCTTCTGGCGGTCATCGTATACAGGCCACCGTTATGCAACACTGCCAGCCCTGCTGCATCGCCCTGCAAATGGGCGAGATAAGCGAGAGAGGCCGCCAGATAGCGGGCATAGTTTATTTTGGAAATTCCATCTTCCGTGTGCAACATGGAATTGCTGGCATCTATCAGAAAGCTGATATCGATGCTGGTTTCCATTTCCGATTCACGGATATAATATCGGTCGGAACGGGCATACATTTTCCAGTCGAGCCACCGGAGGTCATCTCCCGGCTGATAGCTGCGGTACTGGCTGAATTCCAGCCCCGCCCCTTTCACTCTGCTGGCATGCATACCGGCCATAAAACCGTCCACCGCTGTTTTGGCAGCGAGTGGCAGATCTTTGATAGCCAGCAATACTTTCGGGTCCAGCAGGTTACTCATATCAATCAGGATAAGCGGGTGGCCGTTCGTTCTATTTGTTGTAACAGTTTCTCCGTGACTTTATCAGGATGTACGCCTTCTGCTTCTGCTCTGAAATTCATGAGGATGCGGTGGCGTAATACGGGATAAGCCATAGCGGTGATATCAGCTGTGGTGACAGCATAGCGGCCTTGTAACAAAGCGTGTGCCTTCGCGGTGAGGACCAGTGCCTGTCCCGCTCTGGGACCGGCGCCCCAGCGTACCCATTCCTTTACGTAATCGACAGTAGTGGTATCGGGACGGGTATTACGTACCAACCGGCTTACCCAGGCTACCAGGTCCGCATCGATGGACACCTCCCGCACCAGCTGTTGTAATTGTTTGATATCATTGGCATCCAGCACCGGTTGCACGTCAACTTTACGAGTGCCGGTAGTGCCGGTGAGGATCGCGGTTTCCTCCTGCTCGGAGGGATAACCTATTTTGACATACAACAGGAAACGGTCCAGCTGCGCTTCGGGCAATGGATATGTACCGGACTGTTCTATCGGGTTCTGGGTGGCCAGGATAAAAAACGGTCTGTCCAGTGCGTAGGTTTGTCCGGCGTAGGTAACTTCAAACTCCTGCATCGCCTCCAGCAGTGCGGACTGCGTCTTAGGCGGCGTACGGTTGATTTCGTCAGCTAATATAATATTGGCGAATAAGGGGCCTTTGTTGAATTTAAAAAACCTTTTACCCGTGGCATGATCTTCTTCCAGCACTTCTGTGCCGATGATATCGGTGGGCATCAGATCGGGGGTGAACTGTATTCTGCGGAAAGACAGGTGTAATGCCTGTGACAGTGTGCGGACCATCAGTGTTTTGGCCAGTCCCGGCACCCCTTCCAGCAGGCAGTGACCTCCGGCCATCATGGCTACCAGTACCTCGTCCAGCACGGCTTCCTGGCCAACAATAACTTTTCTGATTTCCTGTTTAAGCAGCGGCAACTTTTCCAGCAATTGTATACCCATTTGATTTCGATCTGATTTTGGCATCGGGTTAGTAAATCTCCCGCAGGTTTCTTCTCTCGCAAAATAACCAAATAATAAATTAGTAAATAACGAAATAAAAATATGAAATTGAAGAAAAATTAGACTGACGGCAACAGCCAATGATAAACGCATGCAAGGGAATACATTTACATTTGTGAGATTAAGATACCGGTCGGGCGACTGGGACACTGATCAGCGGATGCCTTCCAACCTGCTCAATTCACTGATTGAATACACCACCATCCCGGTGGCCATGCAGGAGAAGGTAATTGATCTCAGCAGCAGCGAGCTGTTTCAATATCCGTTTTGTTATCTCAGCGGGCATAAGCTGGTACAGTTTGATGCGGCAGAAGCGGCCAACTTCAAACAGTATGTCAATCGGGGCGGCTTTATTTTTGTGGATGATTGCAACCACGACATCGACGGGCTGTTTGCCCGTTCTTTTGAAACGCAGATGGGGCAATTATTTGGGCCGCATGCCTTAAAAAAGATCCCTTCCTCCCACGCTGTTTATAACAGCTTCTTCAAATTTGAAAAAGGCCCGCCTAATACTTCTTTTGAGCTGAACGGCTGGGGCGACGACCTGGTACATGATTACCTGAAGGCCATTGAGGTCAATGGCCGTATCGGGGTATTGTACAGCAATAAAGATTACGGCTGTGAATGGGATTATGATTTCCGGAACAAACGTTTTCTGGCAGAGGACAACACGAAGTTCGGCGTGAATATTATTGTATATGCGTTGCAATAACCACTGATGGTCAATCATCCGCAAGATGTTCGGAAGGCAGATTCCAGGTTGTACGGCCTCTGATGGAATCAACTATTACCGGTGGCGTGAATTTGGGCCGTGGTAGCAATTTCTCTCCGGACATCAGCCGGACAATTACCTCCTTATCTCCCTGCAAAATGGAAGATTCTCCGCAAAAGAAAGCAGCTGTCATGACCAGGGGATCGTGGATTCCTTTTTTGCACATTTCTACGTCTTCTGTTTCATCGGCTCCAAATATTGAATTAGTAGGGCAAAATAACGGTGTAGTATATACGATACCCGCTTTCAACACCCGTTTTTCCATGAAGCTGCCGGATAGTTCTCTGGCTAGTGCCGCATCAGGGTCTTCAACAGCAGCGCTCTTTCCCAGTTGCTCATAACGTCTTTCTATATTGTGTTGCACCACACCAAAATAAATACAAAAGCAGGTAACGATCGTCAAAGATATCCCAGCTCCCAACAGAAATGCCCGCCGGTACCGACTGTGCGGCCAAAGCATATACCTGATCGTGCGCCAGTTATACCAGGTTAATACCAGGGGGGCAAATGCCGTCAAGGAAATCCCGAAAAGAAAGGAGACCATTAACGCGAACGGGTATACGGGAAGCAGATACATCATGAGATACAATAAAACCCAGGTACTGATGCCTAACACAAAAGCCTGTATTTCCCTGATATGTTCCGGCATATCATCGAAGTAAGACAACAGGAAAGTATTCAACCATATCAACAGCAACGCGATGACATACCATCCTGCCGGGGATACAAACGCCCGGTAGATGGTACTGTTCACCCACAGCGCCGAAAGCATGAACATACAAAGCCATACAGCTGTTATTTTCCGCCTGAGCGGACTTCCCCGTTTTAATCCCTTCATGATAACCACCGTCACCAGCCAGGCCACATTTAACACCGTCAGGAATATGACTTCCCTCACCAGCCCGTTTTCATGCCATACATAGTAGAACAGTAACCAAACAGCGGAGTAAGCGGCTAACAGGAAAAGACCAATGCGGTAAATAACGAGCAACGCGCCCGAGGGATATTCATTCATAATAACGGGATTACGGGGTCAAAGTTATAGAAAGTACTTTGTGTTTCAAAGTAAAATTATTTTTCGGATGCTTTTACGGGGTTTGAGTGGGGAGAACGTTTGAGTGGGGAGAACGTTTGAGTTAGGAGAACGTTTGAGTGGGAAGAACGTTTGAGTGGGAAGAACGTTTGAGTGGGAAGAACGTTTGAGTTAGGAGAAGGTTTGAGTGGGAAGAAGGTTTGAGGTGGGGGAAGATTCGGGTTAAAAGAAAGATTTTGATGGAAAGCATCCTTTCAGGCAGGTACCCAGTAGTGGTACCAGGCCAGATAAATGTATAGAGATAGATAACTATTTTATACGGAAACCATTAACATCACATGAGCATGATAAGAAACGGCACCGCTACTGCATCATCATAGCAGGGAAAATTACGGCATGCGAAAGAAGTGTACCAGTAACGTTTGTGTAGCAATTGATGGATATGTAAAAAGGATTGGAGCTGAATATCCGAACGGATAATGCCTAAAAATTCCGGGAAGGGCGTAAAACCTGCCTGAACATATCATGCTATTGGGAATAAACGCATCCTGAAGCTGACAACAGCTTCCCTGACGCTCACTGAACATATTCGGTGAAACACCGCTCCCTGCCACCCGGAAATGGCGCGGTGAGCGTGTTTACAGAGAACAGGTCAAATGAAATGCTGCCCCATGGCATACCTGCTGGTATTTTTACGCCAACTGTTAATAGATAATTAACATGCTGTATCCTGTTGAGAAAAAACTATACACTTAATTTACATAATTCATTAACTTGTTTTAAAAGCAAACAGCATCGACCAAAAAGAAAAACCAACAACTGTATTTTCCATGTAGATTTTAGCGCTTACATTTTTAGAGAGATGTTAAAGCGGGTCTCCTTAGCTAAATCGATATAGTTAAGGCACAAGCGGCGTAGTATGGTATGTAGGATGTTCAGCGCACAACATCAAACAGGATGAAATAATTGATATCAAATCACTGATAATACGGTGATCGCTATCTGCTGTGGCCAACTGCGGGCATATGATCCGTGACAAACAATATGAACGGTCAGGAGAGCACTTGTTATACAGGCTAACGGAGCCGGTTATGTGAATTTGTATCAATGCAAACCTTTGCAAAAAACTAAAAACCTTATTTATCCCAACGTATAAAAGTCCAACTGCCTGACAGAACGATCCATCATAACGCTTACAAACAGTTTTCATTCACCGCTCATTTCAATTCATTATGAAGTTTTCCTTTCTTAGAAAAACGGGCTTTTTGCTGGCCTTTCTCTGCGCAATCACCGCAGTGGCCATGGCACAAAGAACGATCACCGGCAAAGTAACCGGCGCCACTGACGGTCAGGGGCTGCCGGGCGTGACCATCACCGTGCCCGGTACCAGTACCGGCACCAGCACCGATGCCAACGGCGTGTATAAGTTATCGTTACCCGCCACGGCACAGACGCTCTCCTTCTCCTTCATCGGCTACGAAGCACAGACCGTCACCATCGGCAGCCGGGAAGTGATCAACATCGCACTGCAATCTACCACCAAAGGGTTGGGCGAGGTAGTGGTAGTGGGCTACGGCACACAAACCCGCCGCGACCTGACGGGCACTATCTCTTCCGTGAAAGGCGCCGACATCAAAAACCTGCCTGTCAGCGACGCTGCCCAGGCCATGCAGGGCCGCGTGACAGGCGTAGACATCGTACGCTCCGACGGGCAGCCCGGCAGCTCCCCCAGTATTCGTATACGCGGTACCGGTACCATCAACAACGCGGAACCACTGGTTATCATTGACGGCGTTCCTGCCGGAGGCCTCAGCGATATCAACCCCAACGACATCGCCTCCATGGAAGTGCTCAAAGACGCTTCTTCCTCCGCTATCTACGGTACTCGCGCGGCCAACGGCGTGATCATCATCACCAGCAAAAAAGGCAACTATGGCGAGAAACTGAAAGCCTCTGTGAACCTGTACAAAGGCGTGTCCAACGCGACCCGCTACATTCCGCTGCTCACCGCGCCCGACCTCGTGATGCTCAAAAAAGAACGTTACACCAACGACGGCAAACAAATAGATCCTATCTGGAATGATCCCTACTACGCCCAACAGCGGACCGACTGGCAGCGTGCCCTGCTCGGCTCCGGCCAGGTGACCAACGCTGATGTGAGCCTCCGTGGTGGCAACAGCACCTCCAACTATCTCTTCAGCGCCGGCTACTACGATGAAAAAGGTATTATCGAAAACACCTACTTCAAACGGTACACCGTCCGCATCAATTCAGAACATAAACTGGGCAAACGGTTGAAAGTTGGCGAGAACCTACAGCTGACCTACCGTCAGAACGAAGGCTTCGATACCTACTCTTCCCAGACAGGCCTTATCTTCAGCGCGCTGCGCTTCAATCCGGCCATTCCCGTATTTAATCCGGACGGCAGCTACGGCTCCTCTAAAGCCAGCAATGAACTCGGGGATATCAACAACCCGGTATTCACCGCACAAACCACCGACGGATGGGCCAAGAACTACCGCATGCTGGCCAACGTATATGCTGAACTGGAAATCCTGGACGGCCTTACCCTGCGCGGCAATTACGGTTATGACGGCAGCATCTACAACCAGTCCAACTTCGTACCCAAAGTACTGGACCAGACACGTACCCGTGACCGCGCCCAACTGTGGAACCGCAGCGAGTCCAACAGCTCTCAGCTGAGTGAAGTGTTTCTTACCTACAACAAATTTTTCCATCAGCACCACGTCACCTTCACCGGCGGTTACTCCCAACAGGAGGCCAAAGGCTATTTCTTTAAAGGCGAACGCTGGGGCTTTGCCGACGAATCACCAGACGTACGCGTGCTCGATAACGGCAACGAAATCCACGACGCCAGCGGCAACTTCAACCCACAGAATGCTATCGCATCGGGCTTCGTAAGAGGCTTCTACGGCTTCAAAGAAAAGTACCTGCTCACCGTTACCTTCCGTGCCGACGGATCTTCCCGCTTTGCACCAGGCAAACGCTGGGGTTACTTCCCCGCTTTCTCCGCCGGATGGCGCGTTTCGGATGAAGCATTCTTCAAAGACAATGTGAAGTTTGTCAGCAACCTGAAAATCACCGGCGGATGGGGCCAGCTGGGCAATCAAAACGTACGCGATTTCCAATACCTCGCACCGGTGAACAAAGACAGACGGTACAACTTCGGCGAAAGCCCTTATGTAGGCATCTGGAATTCCCGTCTCGCTAACCCCGCCATCACCTGGGAGAAAGCCGAAATGACCAACATCAGCCTGGAAGCCGGTTTCTTTGAAAACAGGCTGAACGCGGTGATCACCTGGTTCAATAAAAACACCAGAGACATGCTGGTGCCCGCCGCAGCCATGGACCTGCACGGCACCGCTTCTATCCCCGACCAGAATATCGGTCAGCTGAACAACAAAGGCTGGGAGCTGGAAGTAAGCTATCAGGGCGGCAATGAACGCTTCCGCTACAACCTCTCCGCCAATGCCTCCTTTATCAAAAATACCGTTACCCGTCTCTATGAATCCGGCTCCTACATCTCCTCTACCAACTATGGCCGGCAAAATCAGGAGATATCCCGTACGTACGAAGGACAGCCGCTGGCATCTTTCTATGGATGGAAAACAAATGGTATTTATCAAACCCAACAGGAAATCGACGCCGATCCTTTTATCGCCAAAGATCCCAACAAAGGCAACATCAAACCTGGTGATGTACGTTTTGTGGACATCAACGGCGACGGTATCATCAATGAGCTGGACCGCACCAATCTCGGCGATCCCAATCCCCGTGTAGTATACGGTTTCCAGGCAGGTGCACAGTACAAAGGGTTTGACCTGAGCCTGTCTTTCGCCGGCGTAGGCGGTATCAAACTCTATAACGCCGATAAGATGCAGGGCATGGACCCCACCTATCCGTACAACATGTATGCTGAAGCGCTCCAGCGCTGGCATGGCCCGGGTACCAGCAACAGCGTGCCGCGCATGAGCCTCTCCAGCGACAATAGCAACAACCGTACTTCCGACCGCTTTGTGGAGAAAGGTGATTACCTCTCCCTCCGCAATATCGCGCTCGGCTATACGATTCCGGCTAAAGTATGGGGCCGTACCGGCATCTCCGATGTACGGGTATATGTGGCCGCACAGAACCTGTTTATCCTGACCTCCTACTCCGGGCTTACACCACAACTGGGTTATAACGATGCCACACAGGACGGTAACCGCCAACGCGGCGTAGACGTGGCCGCCTATCCGCAGGCAAGAACATTCACTTTTGGCGCTACGCTCAACTTCTAAAAATGACGACCATGCAATCAATGAAACATATACTGCTGGCCGGCCTTACCGCCGCCACCTTTTTATCCGGCTGCAAAAATGTGCTGGATGTACAGCCGCAGGGCAACTTCACCACCGGCAACTACTGGCGTAATCAGGACCAGGCGATAGAAGGCATCACCGGCATTTACAATATTCTGCTGGAAGAAGATTTTACCGGGTTTAATGAATTTGTTTTTGATAACTGCTCCGATGATCAGGTACGCGGTGGCGACCACGATTATGACGACGCCATCGAAGCATTCACCTACGACGCCTCCACTCCTACCGTCCGTGCCGGCTGGCGATGGAAATATGAAACCATCAACCGCGCTAACAGTGCGCTGATCAATATTCCGAAGATCACCACCATTGACGCCGCCATCAAACAACGCTGCCTCGGAGAAGCCCATTTCCTCCGCGCTTACGCTTACTGGCGCCTGTTGCTGATATACGGGGAAGTGCCCATTATCACAGAAGACGACGTGACAAAAGTCAACTACAACAAACCCAAAGTGAGCGCCGACGAGTTACGTAAACAGATAGAAGCCGACTTATTACTGGCTGCCGACGAACTGCCGGAGACCTACGGCGAAACCGATAAAGGTCGCGCCAGCAAAGGCACTGCATGGGGGCTGCTCTGCAAACTGTACATGGAGTGGGGACAGCTGGACAAGGCCATCACTGTAGGGAACAAGGTGATCAACAACGCCAACTATGCGCTCGCCCCACGGTACGCCGATAATTTCAGTGTAGCCACCGGCAACAACTCCGAGATGTTGCTGGCCGTACAAACCGTTGATGGTTACGGTTATTCTGACTTCGTCACCTACCATGCACCACGCAAATGGAATGGCTGGAGCTTTTTCTATCCCACCAAAGGTTTGGTAGACGAGTTTGAACCCGGTGATCCACGGAAAGAAATCTGTATCATGGCGCCCGGCGACAAAGTCAATATCGGTACCGGTATAGAAACCGCTACCGCCGACCTTTCCTGGTCCGGTTATCATTACAAAAAATTCTGCGCCTGGAAATCATCCGGTGGCCTTAACTATTCCCTTAAAACCCCGCTCATGCGCAGCGCCGATATCTGGTTGCTGGTAGCAGAAGCGAAGATACGGCTCAACGGCCCCGGTGCCGGCGATGTAGAGATACAAGCCATACGCACCCGTGCATCTGCCACCCTGCCAGCGGTACACAGTGCCGGTATGAAAGAGCTGATGCATGAACGGCGGGTAGAACTATGTGGAGAAAACGAAAGGCAGCAGGACCTGCTGAGATGGGATAAAGCGAAGCTGATTGATATAGTGGCCATCAACAATCAGCCTAAACTGGCTTATGATGGAACGGTGATGAGCAGAGGAGGTTCGCCACGCAAATTTATACGGCCGAAACATTATTATTTCCCGATGCCACAGACGGAGATAGATAAGAGCAAAGGCACGCTGGTACAGAATCCGAATTACTAAAAATTAAAACGGTGTTGTAGTTTTCCACTGCAACACCGTTTTTTCTTTTATTATTTGGTGGAGAATTTATACACCGTTGTTTGTTGATAGGTTTCTCCCGGTTTTAAAATGACACTGGGGAAATCAGACTGGTTGGGGGAATTAGGGAAGTGTTGCGCTTCCAGGCAAAGCCCCGCATGTTGCACATATTTTTGTCCGCCGCGGGTATCAGCCAGTGTACCATCCAGGAAGTTACCGGAATAGAACTGAACACCCGGCTCCGTTGTAGACATCTCCATGAAACGTCCGCTGGCAGGGTCATAGAGCGTAGCGACTGTTTCCAGATTACCGGCTGGTTTATCCAGCACAAAGTTGTGGTCATATCCTCCTTTCACCGCAGCGATATCTTTTCCTACTTTTTTAGGGGTAGTAAAATCCATCATGGTGCCTTTCACCGGCTGCAGTTGACCGGTAGGGATCAGTTTATCATTCACCGGCGTATAGCGGCTCGCTTTCAGTTCCAGTTCCTGGTTCAGGATAGTGCTGTCCTTTCCGCCGGAGAGGTTAAAATAGCTGTGATTGGTGAGGTTCACCGGCGTGGGTTTGTCGGTGGTGGCGGTGTAATGGATCTTCAACGCATTGTCCGGCATGAGGGTATATAACACGGTCGCTTTCATTGTACCGGGATATCCTTCTTCCCCGTCTTTGCTGGTATATTCCAGTTGCAGGGAACTATCACCCGACTGTGCGGCAGACCAGATCACTTTGTCAAATCCTTTAACGCCACCGTGCAGCGTATTGCCGTGATCGTTAGGTGCCAGGGTGTAATCCTTACCATCCAGTTTGAATTTGGCATTCGCGATACGGTTAGCATACCGGCCTATCAGCGCGCCGAAGTAAGGCTGTCCTTTTTGCTGATAACCGCTGAGCGAGTCGTAAGACAATACCACATTGGCTTTCTGCCCTTGTTTGTCCGGTGCGATGATATCTGTGATGATACCACCATAATTCAAAATTTTCACTTCCATACCGGCAGCGTTGCGGAGGGTGTATTGTAATACCTCCTGTCCGTCTGTCTGTCCATAAGGATGTGCGGTAGTGGCGGTAACAGCGGCGGCCGTATCAGCGCCGGTCTTACTGCTTTCTTTAGCTGTGTTAGTCCCATTGCAGGCGCCCAACAGGGCAGCGCCCGAGATCATCAGGGCAGAGAGCCCCCTGAGGTTGATTTCCATAACGTATATAAGGTTAAGTGAATAGTATCGTTAAATATCGTGATAATTAGGGAAAAGAAGAAATGGGGAGATGTTAATTATTGGTTGCAGGACCAGGTGAATCATTTATGAAAAATATTGTATTAACAAGAAGCAGGTTACAGGAGTCGCAATTTGTGGGTATTATTGGGTGCCAAACATAATTTTTTAGCCATTATTTGTTAACTCATGTCAACACTGACCAAATATCGTATTGAAGTACCTATTGACAAATTAACCAACAGTATTGTCAATACCATTTCCGGAGACAGTTTTGAAACTTTAGTCCATCCTGTAAACAAAGCAGATTTAAGAACGATTTCGACTAAAACAAGTTGGAAATTTGACTGGAAAAAGGAATTCCGTTTAAAAGACAGAATAACCTATAAGCTGACGATCATCGATAATCATGAAGTTGTTCAGGGACTCATGAGTTTAAGTGATTGCGGGAACCATTACTATATTCATCTAATTGAAAGCGCCCCCTTTAACACCGGAAGTCCCAAGCTTTATGAGGGAGTTCCTGGTAATCTTTTCGCTTTTGCCTGTAAGTTATCACTGGAACAAGGCTATCAGGGTTTTGTTGCATTTGCTTCCAAAACGCGCCTTATTTCCCACTATGAAAAAAGCCTCGGGGCAACGCATATTGGTAACCATAAAATGATTATCTTTCCAGAGAATGCTGCCATTCTCATTAACAAATATTACAAATAATGACATATGGGATACATTAAAGAAGCGAAAGGAGTTGATTGGGTAGTTGATCCCAAACCTTTGACTAATAAAGATCGTCAAATAATCAGTGAAGCCATTCACTATTATAAAAGTACCGGCCGCAAATTGAAGCCTTCTCACAAGAGAACCGATAGCAGCGATAAAAAGGCAAGGTAGCGATACTCTTGTATTTTCGTCGTACCTCTCCCACAAACCTGTTTTTCTCCGCCTGAACCCTTAATTTTGGCCTTCGAGAAAAACGTAATATGAAACATATTGTCCTGGCTAGTACGTCCACCCTCTATGGGGAAGGTTACCTGGCTTATTTACAACCGGTGATGAAAACATTATTTGCCGGTGTCAGCGAAATTATTTTTGTGCCGTTTGCCCGTCCGGGAGGCATTTCCCATGATGAATACACGGCAAAGGCCGCAGCGGCTTTTGCACCGTTACAGATACAGGTAAAAGGGCTGCATACTTTTGCCGATCCTGCCGCGGCCATTCAGGAGGCACAAGGCTTTTTTACCGGTGGCGGCAATACTTTCCTGTTGGTGAAAGAGCTGCTGGAACGCGGACTGATGGACAAACTGAAGGCTGCCGTGGAAGCAGGCCGTCCGTATATGGGATGCAGTGCCGGCAGCAATATCGGTGGTGTTTCCATGCAAACGACCAATGATATGCCGATCGTGTATCCGCCCGATTTTCGGACCATGGGACTGGTGCCGTTTAACCTCAACCCGCATTATCTCGATCCTATCCCCGATCTGCCACATATGGGCGAAACACGCGAAACGCGTATTAAAGAATTCCATACCCAGCATGCCACGCCGGTATTGGGCCTGCGCGAAGGCGGCTGGATACTGGTAAAGGGCGATCAGGTTACGCTGGAAGGCCGACCCACTGCCCGCGTGTTTGAAGCCGGTAAAGCGCCTTACGAAGTAGATCCCGGCAGCAGCCTGAATTTTCTTCATTAAAAGATAAAAACGAACGGTTATTCGCTTATCTTTGTCGCGTTATGCGTGTAAAAGACGAGCAAAAAGCCGCCCTTATTCAGGAAAAGGCCATCGAAATGATCGTACGCGAGGGTTTCGATGGCCTCAGTATGCACAAACTGGCCAAAGCGGTCGATATATCCGTATCTACGATATACATCTACTTCAAAAACAGGGAAGACCTGCTGAACCAGTTGTACATCGATGTCATGGCGGTGTTTGTCCGTGAAACGCTGCAGGACTTTGATCCGGAGATGGACTTTGAAGCAGGGCTCTGGTTGCAATGGCGTAACCGTTTCCGTTATATCCAGCGATATCCGCTGCATTACCTGTTTTCCGAACAGTTCCGTCATTCACCGCTGATCCGCCATCCGGCCATCGGAAAAGATGCGTTCAGGCAGGCGATGCAACAGTTTACGGCCAATGCCATCCGCCGTAAACAGATCCCTGAACTTCCGGTAGAAGTGTACTGGGCGTTGGCTTATGGGCCGTTTTATACGCTTGTCGGCTTCCACGTGCATAACAACCCTTTCTTCGACAAACCGTTCAAATTGAGTGAGGCGTTGCTGAAACAAACTTTTGAGCGGACCATCTTATCATTGAAAATTGTTTAACCCCTTATGACCACTACTTTATACCGCCCCGTAGGAGAAGCAGAACTACTGCTGATCGAACAATCCGGCTGGAAACGATTTCCACCCCGCCTGCCGGAACAACCTATTTTCTACCCTGTGATGAACGAAGCATATGCCGTGCAAATCACGACCGAATGGAACGTACCAGCTTATGGCAAAGGCTATGTGACCCGCTTTGAAGTCGACTCCGATTTTCTGAAAGCTTACCCCGTGCAGAACGTGGGCGGCGTTATTCATGATGAATTATGGATACCGGCAGAAGAGCTGGAAGCCATGAATGATCATATTGTGGGGTTGATTGAGGTAACGCACCGGTACGAGTAAGTTCACTACTGAAAGATCTGATGTTGCTTTTCCCGGGCAACAAAAATAAATAAGGCCGGAATCGCTTCCGGCCTTCTCTTATTATAATTACTTAGCTACTTCTATCTTCACTTTCTTGTTCTTTATCCGCTCGTCTTTGACCAGCTGCAAAAGATGAGAGGCTTTGGATTTCACAACCGCCACAAAAGAGAAGAAGTCCTTCACTTCTATCAGTCCCACATCTTCTTTCTTCAGCATGCCTTTTTTGGTCAGGAAGCCGACGATATCAATTTTATTGACTTTGTCTTTTTTCCCTGCGGAGATGTACAACGTTGTCCATTTGGGCTTCTGCGGCAGAACAGCTGTCTCCGGCAGTTCGATGGTTTCTATCTCTTCGGTGACGTAAGGCATCAGTTTCTCATCCGGCGCCAGGATGACGATGGCGGTGCCACTGGCTTCCATTCTGGCGGTACGGCCGTTGCGGTGTGTCCAGCTGTCTTCTGTATGTGGCAGGTGGAAATGCACGATATAGCGGATATTGGGGATGTCCAGTCCGCGTGCGGCCAGGTCGGTGGTAACGAGGACGTTTACCGTGCCGTTGCGGAACTTGCACAGGGCCGCGTCGCGGTCGCGCTGTTCCATCGCTCCGTGGTAGAACTCGTTGAGGATACCTTTTTCGCTCAGCATGGTGCTGGTGCGTTCCACCGCATCGCGATGGTTGCAGAACACGATAGTAGAGCGGTTGCCGAGGTGGCAGATCAACCGGAAGAGGGTATCTACCTTATCATTTTCCGGCGACAGCACCTGTTTGTAGGCCAGACGGGCCTGCGGGGTGCCATCTTCCGGCAGGAAGTTCAGCTTCTGCGGCTCGTTCAGCTGCACGAAGTCGGGTATTTCCACCGCTTCTGTAGCGGAGGTGAGTATCCTTTTCTTCACATTCGGCAGCGATTCAACGATGAAGGCCACTTCTTCCTGGAAGCCCAGTTCGAGGGTTTTATCAAATTCGTCGAGCACCAGCGTCTGGATGGTGTCGGTCGTGATATTGCCTCTGCGAATATGATCACCAATACGGCCGGGGGTACCTACAATGAGGGCTGGTGGCTGTATCAGGTTGTTTTCTTCCGTTTCCCGGAGGTGACCGCCATAGGTGGCCGTAATTTTATGGCCGGTGCCCATCAGTTTAAACACTTTTTCTATCTGTAATGCCAGCTCACGGGAGGGCACTACGATCATAGCCTGTGTTTTTTTCAGGTCCGGGTCCAGCCGGTCGAGCACGGGCAACAGGAAGGCGAGGGTTTTACCGGAGCCGGTGGCGGACAGCAGGATAACGTCCTGCTGTTGTTGGTTGGCGGCTACTGATGCCTCCTGCATTTCGTTGAGCGCGTCGATCTTGAGATTGGAAAGAATATTTCCTAATGAGTATGTTCCTTTTTGCATTTGCGGCAAAAGTACGAAAATAAAAATTGGCGCTGCCTTTACCGTATCGATTCACTGAAAGGGTCTGGCAATACCCAGCGGGCCTTGTAGATCTTCAGTCCAGCCTGCATAAACACCCGTTTTCCCTGTGCATCCAGCACCTCGTCTGTCCACCAGGATACCTTGGGCTTGCAGACGATCACCGGATAGCCCGCCGGCCCGGATGACACACTTTTGATATTGTCCTGTATCACTGGTGCGACAGATAGTTGCCGGGTGTTGACATCAAACTGATAAACATGGGTGGTATTGGTCAGCCACAGGTTGCTGGTACCATATTCCGGGTACAGGTCATGCGCTTCCGTGCCGGGCAGCTTCATAGCTGCTTCGTGCAACAGGTCCGGCGCCGCCTGGTTATCGTTATAGCGGTATACGATCATGCTGTCCATGGCCGCTGTCCATAGCCGTTTATGTGCCGCGTCCCACACCACGTTATGCCCAAAGGCCACCGGTATCTTTTTCGTATAGGCATTGGCATTATATCCCGTGGTGTCTGTCTTAAACAACATCAGGTAGTTGCCCGTGCTGGAAGCGCTGACAATGTTACCGTCCGGCAGTATAGCGGCCGAGTGGGTATTACCGCCGGCATATCCGTAGAAAACCGTCTTTTTATCAGCGATACGGATCAGCGCTACGCCGCCTCCGGAGGCTGTCATCAGGATGTATTTCCCTTTGTACACCGCTTTGGCTTCGCTGGGATTGTTGAACCATTTTACATGTTCCGGTAATACACCGCACAGGGCAGGCTTCCATTCCCAGATGATTTCCCCGGCAGAGACATCAGCGATTGCAATACGGTGCTGCGCCTGTTCGGCCAGCACGATGCAGCGCTGACAGCCGGCAACAGCCGTATCTGGCGCGGCAGTACACATCCCCCGTAAAAAAAATAACACCCCTAAAATCTTCAGAAATTTGGTCATTTGGTTACTTTTAGCTCTTCAAACGTTTAAATTTTATGAAAACACTTCCATTCTTTTTGTTGCTGGCCGCCGTGGTGAGTTCCTGCAGCCAGTCGGGCAGCCAAGCTAATAAAAATACCGACAGTTTAAAAACTGAGGTGACCAGCGGTAATAGCGACGCCTGTTTCCTGAAAACCACCGGCAAAGACAGCGTAATGCTGCAGGTACATATTCAGGATACCAGCATCAGCGGAGATCTCAGCTATCGTTATTTTGAAAAAGATAAAAATACCGGTACCATCAGCGGCAGTATCCGCAACAATATTATCCATGCGCAATACACTTTCATGAGCGAAGGCACGCAAAGCACCCGCCCCGTTGTGTTCAAGCTACAGGACGACAAAGCGTACGAAGCGGTGCCCGACAGCATTAACCCCGAAGGCATCCCGGTTTTCTCTGCCAATGATGCGACATTGAAATTTGATGTGGAGCCGCTTGCAAAAATTTCCTGCAAGTAAATAGGGGTAGATAGATAGTCAGGTGTCGATATCGAAACTGAATATTTTTTTTCGATATGGTACACCTACTTTCCAGCATTCAGACACGGCTTATCAAAAAGCCGGTATTTAATAAACCTGCTTATTGGCTGCTGCCCGGCCTTTTATTATTGGCCGGCAGTGCCAAAGCGCAGCTGGGCGCCAGCAGTCTCAATGGTCCGGGCATTGCTATCAATGCCGATTATCAGCCTTCCAGTCATTATATACGTCCGGAAGATTCCCTCAAAATGCCTGCCACTACGGTGCAACGCCGTTTCACACTGGGAGCGGGTTTCACGCTCTCCCAAAAGATAGATACTGCCACCGGTAAGATGCGTATGTGGAACCTCGGCGTGATGGGCAGCTACACCAGTTTTTCCAATAAGGACTACGAACAGCATATATTCCCGAAAGAATTATTCGGCGGGGAAATAGCGCTGCAACATATGCGTACGCTCAATCCCAAGTGGAGCCTGATGGGCATGGTGTCTGTAGGATTATATACCGATATGGAGAAAATCACCTACGAAGATGTTTTTATCACCGGCGGTGTAATCTTCATCCGCAAGATCAACTCCAAATTAAACCTTGGCGTGGGCGCCGCCCTCACCAACAGTTTCGGTACGCCCATGGTATTGCCCGCCCTGCTGGTACAGTGGCGCACCGGCAACAAATTCAGGGTGGATATCAACTTCCCCGAAAAACTCAGTGTAAGCAGCTCCCTCAGCAAATACGACGACCTGGCGCTCGCTTTCCGCTTCAACGGTGGCGCCTATGACGTAGAAAACAGAGCTGATGGCAAACGCCTGATGGGCTATCAGGAAATGAGCCTGGGCCTGGAAAACACCCTGCATCTCAGCAAAAAAATCGACTTTAACCTCGCTGGCGGCACGGTACTGCTGCGTTCCGTTACCTTCAGGGACAAGAAGCTATCAGACATGTTCTCCACCCGTCCGGAACACCGGCTGGCGACGAACCTATACATCAGCGCGGGTATCCGCTGCCGGTTCTGAGATTATAAGCGATGATATAAAAAGAAAGAGGCTGCCTCCTTCGAGACAGCCTCTTTGTTGGCTTATAAAAAAGTATCCACTAGAACTTGTAAGAAACAGTGCCCACAAACTGGGTAGGCGGAATCGGGTTGATGCTGTAGTTTTCGTGCACGTAGTAGTTGTAAGTATTAGTTACGTTAGACACTTTACCCATCACCGCAAAACGTTTGAAAGTGTAACCAGCGCTGAGGTCCAGCGTGGTATAACCCGGAACAGAAATCATACGGTCAAATGTCTGCGTCTGACCAACGGTATTGTTCCAACCGGCAAAACGCTGACCGATGTAATAGAAACCTGCACCCAGTTTCAGGCCTTTTACAGCTGACTGCTGGAAGGTATAGAAAACGCTTGCATTGGCAGTATGGTTAGGATTACCCACCAGACGCTGACCCGCAATCACAGAACCTTTAGAGTTCGGCGTATTTTCAACAGTCATGTTGTTGTAGCTGTAACCACCAATTACGTCCAATCCTGGCAACGGATGCCCGGCGATGTCCACTTCTATGCCCTGGCTAAGGGTTTCGCCGATCAGGGATTTGATATTGGTGTTATTGTTTTGTGTACCATCAGCAAGGAACGGAGCCGTTTGTGCGTAGTTGTTGTTACGAATACGGTACGCTGTCACGTTCACAGATAACAGACCTTTAAAGAAATCATTTTTCACGCCCACTTCATACTGATCTATGATAGATGGTTTTACGGGTTGACCGTAAACATCCTGACCGGTATTCGGCGTGAAGGAAGTAGAGTAGCTGGCAAACAGCGCAGTAGTAACGACTGGTTTGTAGACGATACCAAAGCGAGGAGATACTGCATTATCATACTTACCTTTTGCAGCCCCCAATGTTTTACCATCGTTCTGGAAATTATAGGTGACCGGTATTTCACTCTGGAGATAAGAAACACGCACACCTGCCAATACTTTCAGTTTTTCGGAGATGCTTACCAAATCCTGAACATAGGCCCCTACTCTGTTGATAGGCACGTTGTTAACAGTCAACAGCGTGTCGCCCGGACGGTCCGTACGCAGGGTATATTTATTAGGGTCCAGCACATTCATCTGGTCATAGATATAAGTACCGTTGACTTTCGGTGCAGCGAGGCCATACGCGTAGGTACCGGTTACATAACGATCAGCGTCTATGCCAGCCAGCACGGTATGTTCTACTGAACCGGTTTTGAACTTGCCGGTCAAATCTACCTGAGCGGCATAATAGTCTTCGCTGGTTGCGTTGCGGCCCAGCGGGCGGCTCCAGTCACCAGCAGCATTTGCCTGGATTCTTTCAATAGAATAATAATCCCGGGCATATTTGGAGTAAGACACCAGTCCATTGACAGACCAGTGCTCGTTGAATTTATGTTTGATGTTGGCAGAAGCGGTAGACTGCTGTGTGTGGGCATACTGCCATGGCGCACCGTAGAAAGTATTGCGGGCCGCTTTGTTGATCAGTGTATCACCGATAGAACCCAGGCCGAAATCAGGGGTGAAATCGTGCTTCAGGTAATCGCCCTGTACCAGTAATTCGGTACGGTCGCTCAGTTTGAACAACAGGGACGGGTTTACATAGTATCTTTTGGAATGTACCTGATCGCGGTAGCTGTCAGCTGTTTCGAAGGTACCATTTACGCGGTAAGCTATTTTAGAAGAGATAGGGCCATATACATCGAAAGCGGGTTTCAGCAGGCCATAGCTGCCGGCTCTCAGGTTTACTTCCCCACCGAAGTTAAATTTCGGCTGTTTGGTCACCATGTTCATTACCGCGCCGGGTGCTACGTTACCATACAGGATGGCAGCGCTGCCTTTGAGGATTTCCACTCTTTCGAGGGAGCTCATTTCAGGCATGGCACCGGAGTTTACGCGGGTACCGTTTTTGAACATGTTGGTGCTGGAGAAACCATAACCACGGGCATTGAAGGTTTCCTGTGTACCAGCGCGCTGAGAAGCCATATATACGCCGTTCACATTTTTCACCACATCGCTGAGGCGTTGCGCCTGCTGATCCTCCAATACTTCATGACCAATAATGGCCACGCTCTGGGGCAGGTCCATCACCGGTACCGGCAGTTTGCCGATGGATACCGGTTTGCGGTTGATAGTACGGGTACGGCTCCCGTCTACTACTACTTCATTCAGCTGGCTGGCGGTATTCTGCAGGTCCAGGTGGATTTCCACAGACTGATCAGGTGCTACAGTCACTGTTTTCTGGATAGGTTGACAACCAGTACAGGATATCACGAGCGTATATACGCCCGGCTTAACGTTTTTAACAGTGAAAGTACCGTCTTCATTAGTAACGGTGCCTCTTTTAGTATCTTTCAGTCCAATTGTAACAAATGCTGCAGGCTCGCCATCGGCAGTATTGATTTTACCTTTGATAACACCGTTTTGCGCCATAGCGGCCACGCTCATCAAAACAAAACCAATAAGGAAGTATAACTTTTTCAACGCTCAATAAATTTTGCGCAAAGGAACGTCGGGTCCGGTTTATATCACGGGCGAATCGGGAAAACCATTTACGCAAAGCGGAAAAATTTTCACTTAAAAACTACATTACATTAATATTCAATAGTTTACATATTTAACAAATATCAGGAACCGATGATAGGTCCCTGATATTTTCCGGATTGGATCATTCCTGATTCCGGATTCCTGCTATTTTTCCGGATGGGATGGTTGCTGATCCCAGATGCCGGATGCGGCAGTAGTGCGTGCATAGGCTCCGAAATCGCGGGGAGCCCTTTTGAGGGCGCGCTGTACCCCGTCGGTCAGGCTTTCATTGCGGCCATCGAGCACTTCGGAGAAAAGGTAGGATATCAGCCACACGTGGTCATCCGGGAGGCCATATTCCTTCAGCATGTTGGTGTAGTCACCCAGGCTGACAGGCTGGTAGGCGATCTGCCGGCCGGTTGCACTGGCCACTTCGGCTACTGCTTCCGCGAAAGTCAATAAGCGGGGGCCTGTCAGCTCATACAGTTCCCCGGCATGCCCTTCTTCGGTGAGGGCCGCCACCGCTACGTCAGCGATATCATCTGCATCGATAAAAGGTTCCCGCACACCATCGGCCGGGAGCGCCACAAAGCCGGCCTGTATGGGTTCCAGCAGATAACCCTCGCTGAAATTCTGGCTGAACCAGGCGCAGCGGAGGATAGTCCATTCCACACCGGCCTTTTTCACTACCTCCTCACATGCTTCTGCTTCATGTTCGCCACGGCCAGACAGTAACACGATCCGCTCTACGCCTACCGCGACGGCCTGTTGCACAAAGGCATGGATGATATCTGCCGTGCCAGGCACTGCTAGATCAGGATAGTAGCTTAGATATACAGACGCAATACCCTCCAGCGCAGCGCGCCACGTAGCAGAATTTTCCCAGTCAAATGCCGGCGTACCGGAACGGGAGCCAATCCGGAAAGGCCATTTCTTTTCCTCTAACAGTTGCGCGATTCTGCTGCCGGTTTTACCGGTACCTCCTAATATTAAAACGGGTGCTGTTTTCATGGTATGTTTGTTTTTATATGTCAAAACTAGCACACCGGGCTACCGGAAAATAGAACAAAACCGACAGGCGAGTTTTTTTTCACGCAGAGCGCGCAGAGGTATTTGGAAAAATAAGTAAGAGCGCAGAGGGGCGGAGATTATGTTTTGTCTTTTCACGCAAAGGCGCAAAGCAACAAAGCAGCAAAGAAAATAAAGAAATAAAGGTAATTTGTTGTTTATACTATAGTGTGATAGGTGTGTTTATACTATAGTGTAGGGAATATTTTTCTTTGTCTTCTTTGTTTTCTTTGCTGCTTTGTTGCTTTGCGCCTTTGCGTGAGACAAACAACAAAATGCTATCTCCGCTCCTCTGCGTTCTTACTTATTTTTCCAAATACCTTTGCGCGCTCTGCGTGAAAACTTCCGTGGCGGGCAACCGGTTGAAGTAAAATATCCCGTTCTGCAATTGCCCGTCGCAGGCCTTTGTCAGCACCCTTTTGAGTGAATCCACTTTCTGAGGGTATTGTGCGGAGAGATCTTTTGTCTCCCTGTTATCTGTTGGCAGATGATATAGCTGGAAGATATTTTTATTATCCAGCAGATAGGTGCGAAGTTTCCAGCCATCGCGGGTGACCAGCGCGGGACCCATAAATGAGGAGAACACCACCTGATCACGGGGTATCGCCTTTTTCCCCAACATAGATGGCAGATAGGAACGACCATCTTTTTGATCAGGCACCTGCACCTGCAACAGATCTGCCATCGTGCTCAGCAGGTCGTAACCGGCTACCAGATTACGGTTCACCGTTCCTGCCGGCACTTTGCCAGGCCAATAACAGATAAAAGGCACTCTTACACCGCCTTCCCAGTTAGTTTCCTTCAGTCCTGCCAGACCGCTGTTGCCGTTAAAGATATCCGCCCCGTTATCACTGTAAAAACGGGTGGTGATATTATCGACACGTGGCTGTTTCCCTTCATAATACAACCAATGCCCGTTGTCTGAACCGAAGATGATCAGGGTATTCTTTGTCAGTCCCAATGAATCTATCAGGTGAATAAACGTTCCTACGTTGTCGTCCACCATTTTTACCATGGAGGCGTACATCTTCTGGCGTTCGGTCAACTGATCATTGTGCGCGAATGCCGGATCGATGGCGGGTACGGACACCGGTCCGTGTGGCAGGTTGGTCGGATAATAGAGGAAGAAAGGTTTGTCTTTATTGCCGACAATGAATTGGCGTGCTTTTTCCATGAACAGGTTTTCGGCATACTGCGGTTTTTCTTTCCCGTTCAGCAGGGCGGCACTATCCGGATAGGAGTCTGGCCGTGTATTACCGGCGATGCGTACCGGCGCTCCGTTTTCAAACATGACCATGGGATAGAAGCCGTGGCACATGCGATGATCGAGGTAGCCGTAGTAGTAGTCCCACCCGTGGGCGGCCATCTGCCTGCGTGATGTGGCGAAGCCCCATTCCAGTTTACCGATTTCGCCGGTCACATAACCTGCTTTTTTAAACACCTGTGGCAGCACCATGCCCGGATGCTCCGACTGTTCAAAGGGCGCGAGGCGTTCGTCTACTTCCGGCAGGGTAAGCTTCCCTTGCAGATAATTGATATAGATACCGGCGCGGTTGAGAGCAAACTTTCCTTTTCTCACATCGCTGTAACCCGTGAGCATACTGGCCCTCGCGGGGGCGCAATACATGCTGCCGTAGCTGTTATCAAAGCGCATACCGCCGCGCGCCAGCAAATCGATGTGAGGCGTTTGTACGATCTGCTGACCGTAGCCGGACAACATACCGCGGCCCATATCATCAGTGTAGATAAAGATCACATTGGGCCGGGGCGCTTTCCCCGACTGCGCCGAGGCGGCGACAGCAACGAGGAAAGCGCTCAGATATAACCAATACTTTTTCATGGGCAATATTTTTAGCGGCTGCGGCCACTGTTCCGGATCGTTTCCAGCATGGACGACATCTCCTTCACTATGTCAGGATGCGCGGCTGCCATGTTGTTTTTTTCACCCAGGTCATTTTTCAGGTTGTACAGCTGTGGAATAGTATCCAATCCGGATTCAATATTCACGGCCTCAAACAGTTTAGGTCCACGCTGCGGTGCAATATATTTCCAGTCGCCTTTGATGAGCGCGAGTGTATTGGCTTGCTCCACAAAACTGCTGCGTCCCTGCTGTGATTTACCGAGCAGGGTGCTCAGTATGTTCCAGCTGTCCGGTGCATCGCTTTCGGCCAACGGCTGGCGGAGCATGGCTGCAAAGGAGGCCAGCAGATCGGCCTGACTTACCAGGGCGCCGGAAACACCGGGCTTCACGGTACCGGGCCAACGAACAATGAAAGGCACGCGGGTACCGCCTTCGAGGATGCTGTATTTACCACCGCGCATAACACCTGCCGGCTGATGTCCGTTTTGCTGGGCAACGGCGCCGTCCAGATAACCATCATCCAGCACAGGACCGTTGTCGCTACTAAAGATGATGATGGTATTTTTAGCGATGCCGAGGTAGTCGAGGGTCTTCATGATCTCTCCTACTGACCAGTCCAGCTGCATGATCACGTCACCACGGTAGCCCAGTTCACTTTTCCCTTTGAAGCGGGTGTCCGGCATGCGTGGCACGTGGATATCGCTCAGAGCCAGATAGAGGAAGAAAGGCTGACGGCGGTGTTCTTCGATGAAGTGCTGCGCCTGGTTCACAAAATCACCTGCCAGGGATTCGTCTGTCCAGCGGGCGCGTTGGCCGCCGGTCATCCAGCCGATGCGGCCGATGCCGTTCACGATCGTCTGATTATGTCCTTGTCCGGGCGTGGAATGCATTTTGAGCAGTTCCGGATTTTCTTTGCCGGTAGGTTCGTTACCGATCTTATGCTGGTAGTTGACCTGTATGGTGTCTTTCGGATCGAGGGCTACCACGCGGTGATTTTCTACATATACCGTAGGCACCCTGTCGGCCGTCGCGGGGAAGAAGAACGCGTAGTCGAAACCTGTTTCCAGCGGACCAGGTTTGATTTCCCCGTTCCAGTCCGGTTCTCCCTGTGTGCCCAGTCCGAGGTGCCACTTACCGATGCAGGCCGTACGGTAGCCTGAGCGCTGGAATACCTTGCCCAGCGTGGTGCGGTCTGTTGGCACAATCAGGGCCGCGTTGCCGGGGAGAATGTTTGTTCCCTTTTTACGCCAGGCATATTCACCGGTGAGGATGGAATAACGGGAAGGCGTACACGTAGCCGCTGTCGCGTGGCCGTTAGTGAATCGTATCCCCTCCGATGCCAGTTGATCGATATGTGGTGTTTTCACACGGGTAGCGCCATTGCAGCTGATATCCCCATACCCCAGGTCATCTGCATAGATGACGATCACATTGGGTTGTTGTCCTTTCTGTTGCCCTTTTACCGCCGCATGGGCCACGCCCATCAGGACGGCGGTAAAGAGTAATTTTTTCACGTAATGCATATTATCTCAGATTAGGGTTTATATCCTGTTCACTTTGCGGCACGGGCCATTTTTCATCGGTCCCGGCGCGGAAAGCTTTGGTGGTGACGAACCAGCGGCCGTAAGGGTCTACGGTAGTCCCTTTCTTGCGCAAATTTACTGCGCCGGGGAATGGTGCGCCATAAAAATCACCGTTCATCACCTGAGCGATAGTGCCCCAGCGGAGCAGGTCCCAATAACGAAGTCCTTCGCAAGCTAGTTCATTTCTGCGTTCACGGCGCAGGACCACACGCAGCGCCACCGGATCGGTGATCGTTACCCGCGGCATGCCAACGGAAGCACGGCCTCTCACCTGGTTGATGGTAGCGTCCAGCAGTGCCTGATCGATAGGCTCACCGCCTTCCAGCTTAGCTTCGAGGTAGCTGAGCAGCACTTCTGCATAACGGACCACCGGCATATCGATACCGGAATTCTGTAAGTCGCCGGAGAAGTTATCCGGCAGAAACTTACGGATGCAATAACCGGTACGCGTAGCCTGGCGGGTGAGCGTGAGCTGGTCAACTGATTTGGTGGAATCCGGATGAGAGATATAAGTACGGCCGTTGAATGTCTGCATATTATAGAGGACCGTGTAGGTCAGCCGTGGGTCACGGTCCTGGCCGATATCTTTTGGATTATAACGGGGATCTGTAAACGAAAAAGGCGTACCATCTTTAAACTCATAATTTTCCACGAGGCTGCCGAGCGGGTTTAGCAGATGCCATCCGCTGTTGACAGCCGGGAAGAAGTGTTGCAACATCCCGTTGGGCACCAGGTTAGGCACGTACTGGATGGCGAAGATCAGTTCTTTGCTGCTTTCGTTGGTACCATCGAAAAGGCTTTTATAGTTGGGATCGATGATATTGTCGTTATAGTCGATGATGGTTTTGTAAGTCGCAGCCGCATCGCTGTACTTTTTCTCAGCCAGTTGCAGGCGGCCCAGGAAGGCCAATGCAGCCTGTTTGCTGGCACGGCCTCTTTCTGTGCCGGCGAGGTCTTTAAACCTCGGCAGATCGGCGGCCGCAGCGGTCAGCTCCGATATTACAAAATCCACGAGCTGCTGTTTGGTCGCTTTTTTCACGGTATTCGCTTCTTCCACCGTCATGGTTTTGGTGGTCAGCGGCACACTGCCAAAATACTGGGAGAAATAAAAGAAGACGGCCGCCCTGATAAAACGGACTTCTGCCGTCATCCTTTTGATTTTATCGGGAGATGCCGGTACCCGGTTAACGTTCTCCAGAAAGTAGTTACAGCGGGCAATGCGGGTATAGCCGGCGGTCCAGTAATTACTGACCTGGGAGTTGGTCGTTGTCATGCCGCCATTGGTCATTTTGCTGACATCAGAGTTATCCCCTCTTCTGTCATAGAGATTATCGGTAGACATGTCCAGGAACACCAATCCCACATAAGACCACCAGTCTGACAGGCTGAACTCCGTGCCTCCGGCAATATTTCCCCGGTACACCGCTGCCAGCGCCAGCATCGCATCGTCTTCCGACTTCCAGAAGTTCTCATTGGAGAACTGCGACAGCGGTGCTTTATCCAGTTTTTTGCTGCATCCGCTGCCGAGCATTAACAACAGGCAGGCGGCTATTATATATTTGTAAGGTACGCGCATTTTTCAGTCGTTTGAAGATTAGAAACTAACATTTACACCGAGCGTATAGTTACGCAGAATGGGATAGTAGGCGCCGCCGGAATTAACTTCCGGGTCCCATCCCTTACGGTAACGGCTGAACGTAAATAAATTCTCTGCTGCCAGGCTAACCCGTAGTCCGTCGATGCCTATACGCCGTGTAACGGCCGGGGCCAGCGTATAGCCCAGCTGTATGTTTTTGATACGGAGATAGGAACCGTCCAGCATCCAGTAGGAAGACACAACGGTGTTACCGGTACCGGTGTTAGGCACCAGCTCCATACGCGGGTATTTGGCGTTACGGTCAGGGTTTTCCGGCGTCCAGCGTTCATCGAACTGCCAGCGTTGTACCGTGGCCGTATTGTTCAGCGCGATACCAGCGTAACCATCCAGGTAACCTTTCACGCCTGTTACGCCCTGCATCAGCACATTGAGATCAAAATTGCGGTACTTGCCACCCAGGTTCAATCCGAAGGTATACCGCGGGATACGGCTACCTAATATCACACGGTCATATGCCGGTGTGATCTTACCATCCGGTTTGCCATCAGGCCCACTGATATCCTTGTAACGAATGTCACCCGGCTTCTTCTGAGAGCCCAGCGCCGACTGGTCGGCCCAGGAGGCTCCTTCATTGGCATCTACAAACAACCCGTCAGCCACATATCCATAATAAGCGTTCACCGGATAACCAATAAACAAGGGCGTAGTGGCACTTCCATTGCCCACCAGCCCATTGGGTTGTAACACATTGCCCACACCCAAATCCAGTATCTTATTATTGATGATGCTGAAATTACCATCGATATGATAACTGAATTTGCCCACTGTATGATGATGACCGAGGGTGAATTCCCAGCCGGTATTTTTCAGTCTGCCGGAATTCTTTAGTCCTACTGTAAAGCCCAGTACGCTGGACACGCTGCCGGCAGGACTGACGAGGATATCATACGTGTATTTGTCGAAATATGTAGCGCTACCGCTGAGCAATCCATGCAGCAGGGTAAAGTCCACCCCCACGTCCGTAGACCGGGTAGACTCCCAACGGAGCGTAGGATCTGCGAGATTCACCAACATCACGCCGGTAGCCACCTGATCACCGAAGCTGTAGTTGTACCTGGTACCGGTGTTCAGGATGTTCTGCCAGCCGTAGTTAGCGATGTTCTGGTTGCCCAGCGTACCGCGGGAAGCCTTTAGCTTCAGTTCATCCACCCATTTAATATTATTTTTTATAAATGGTTCCTCTGAAATCCGCCAGCCTACTGCCATAGCAGGGAAGAAAGCGTATTTTTTGGTAGCGGGGAAACGGGAAGAGCCATCATAACGCAGCACACCTTCGGCGAAATATTTGCTATTGAAGTTGTATTGCAGGCGGCCAAAGAAGGAAGACAAAGCCCAGGCGGCAGCGCCGCCATCGTTGGTCTGCCCGTCGGCCGATCCCAGATTGATAGATGTTAATGAATTGCCGGGGAAGTTTCTGCGGAAGGCACTCACAGAGTCTACCATCGCCTCTTCAAAAGAGTAACCGGCCAACAGCGTAAAGTTGTGTTTATTGAACCGTTTATTGTACTCCGCCAACGCCTGCATGGTTTTATAATTAGCGTTGCGGGAACCCTGGTTTAATGTAGACGGTCCTAATGTATTATTGGCATTGAGATACTGCGTGGCGAGGAAACGTTTGTTATCGCCGTAGTTGATGTAGCCGCCGCCTACAGCAGAAAGCTTCAGGCCTTCTATCACGTTCCAGTCCAGTCGCAGGTTACCATTCAGGTCAATGCCTTTTTCTTTATAGAAAGATTCACTTTCCAGATTGGACACCGGTGTGCCTTTACCGTTGATGCCCACGCCCCAGTCGCCATTGCTCATGCGTATAGGATATATCGGCGAATAACGCACCACCTGTCCGATCATATCGAGCATGTTGTTATAATCCAGTGTTGCGGGAGGTGCCGGTTCATTCGTCGTGGACAGGGAAGATGCGATGCGGGTAGTCAGCTTCAGTTTGCGGGTAATATTGGTGAGCATGTTCAGGCGCACATTGTAGCGGTCGTAGTTGTTCCTGGCCACGATGCCGTTTTGCCGCATATACCCGAAGGAAAGCTGGTACTGGTTGACCTGGTTACCATTGGCCAGCGAGATATTATGCCCTGTTTGCAGGCCGTATGGCTTAAAGAAGTCTTTGTAGAAATTGGAGTTGGGGTAGTTGTCCGGGTTGGTGCCATCTTTAAACAGCTGTATCTCGGCTGGTGAATACGAACCAGGCACCGCTTCATTCATGGCCTGGGCATACTCCCATGAGTTGACCGACTGCGGCAGGGCCGTGGGTTTCTGCGTACCTACGTAACCGTTATAGTTCAGTTTCAGTTTACCGCTGGCGCTGCCCGATTTGGTGGTGATGAGTATTACCCCATTGGCCGCTCTGGCGCCGTATATAGCGGCAGAAGAGGCATCTTTCAGCACGGAGACGGCCTCTACATCGTTGGGATTTACATCGTTGAAGGAGTTGACCGGCATCCCATCTACGAGGATGAGTGCACCGGGGCCGGCACCGAAGGAGCCTACGCCGCGCACCTGTATTTCGCCACCGGCGGCGCCGGGCCTGCCGGAGCGCTGTATCACCGTAACGCCGGGCATCTGGCCGGTCAGCGCGTTGGACAACTGTGGCACCGTTCTGTTATTGACTTTCTCCGCGTTGATCTGCGATACCGATCCGATGAGCTGTGATTTTTTCTGGGTGCCGTAACCTACCACCACCACTTCGCTGATGGCGCTGGCCTCCGGGTGTAATACCACGTTGAGCGTAGTGCCCTCCCCTACCTGCACCGTATAGGGTTTGTAGCCCAGGATGGTGAACTTCAGCGTTTCACCGGCAGTAGCCCTGATCACAAAAGCGCCTTTCGCATCGGTGATGATGCCGCGTGCCGTGCCTACTACGCCGACAGATACGCCGGGGATAGGGTTGCCCTGTTCATCTTTCACCGTGCCGTGGATATCTGCGGGCACAACTGCGTTGGTACCCGGGGTGGCCGGCGGTTGCGGCTTCCGGGACACAACAATCATTTTGTCTTCGATCGTGAAGGTAAAGGGCTGGCCTTTCAGGCAGGCTGCGAGCACTTCCTGAATAGTGGCTTTGCTGAAATCGGCATCTATGGCCGACGATGTTTTCAACTCCCGGTAATCATAAAAGAACCGGTAGTTACTTTGTTGTTCGATGGCCCTGAAGACTTTTTCCAGTGGCATTTTCTTTCCCGAGATACTGATTGACTGGGAATAGCCGATGGCATTTACCTGTAAAAAGGCGACCAGTAGCAGCAGTGCTGTCAATTTCATAATAAGCAGACTTTTAGTGACTAAAAGCCCCTTTGGTGGCGAAGCTTTTGCATAACGAAGGGAATGCATACATTTGTTGTGTTAGGGAATTAAATAATCAATTGATCTTAGCGGAAACATTGGTTGATAATCTCCCGGCAATAATCCACCAGGGGCGGGTCCAAGCGCTCCTGGTTTTTTATTTTCCGGGCAGTTCATTGTTCACGGGCTTTTGTTCATAACTGCCGGTTTTGGTTGATGTTTTTCTATTAAGAGACGACAATAATTTTCCTTCCTTCCACTCTAAAATGCACATGACTTAACTCCAGCAGGCGCAGTACTTTCGACAGTTTTTCCTGCCGGCTGATAGTGCCTACAAATTCACGGGCGGTGGGTGTACCTTCGTAGGCGACCTCCATATCGTACCAGCGGGCCACCTGCCGCATGACAGTCTGTATATCTGCCTTATCAAAAAAGAAATAGCCGTTTTTCCAGGCCAGCACTTCCTCTACATTGGCCGGCACTACTTTAAACGTTGTGGCGTTGTTGTCCAGCACGCCCTGATCTCCGGGGCGGATCACGGTATTGGCATTACCTTTCACCAGTTTCACCGACCCTTCGGTAAGGGTAGTCCTGATGGCCTGTTCATCACTATACCCTGCGATGTTAAAGTGGGTGCCCAGCACTTCCACGGCCATACCACCTGCTTTTACGCGGAAAGGCCGTTTGTGTGTGCCGCCGCCTTTCGACGGGGCTGCGATGCTGGCAATTTCAAAATAAGCTTCCCCATGGAGTTCCACCTCGCGGCTATCATCCCGGAAGGCAACCGGGAAACGCAGCGAGGAAGCGGCGTTGAGCCACACCTTGCTACCATCGGGCAGTATCACCTGATACTGGCCGCCTCTGGGCGTGGCGATGGTGTTGTACAATATTTTCCCGGAAGCCGCCTCTTCTCCGGCATAGGCCAATTGGCCGCTATTGAGTTTGATGACTTTCACCGCTCCCTGTTGACCGATCATTCCATTCGCCGCATCGTCGAGCACTACGGTGCTGCCATTGGCCAGGGTGAGCACTGCTTTGTTGCCTCCCGGCGCAATATCGTGCTGCGCCAGCTGCTCTGGCTGTGCGGCTGCATCCGTGGCCGTATGCCGCGGATGCAGGAAATACCATCCGGCAGATAGTATCCCCACCAGCACGGCTGCGGCGGCGGCATACCGCCACCAGCGCACGACCGGCCGGGGCGCGTTTTCCAGCGCCGCGATCTTCTCCCGGACCTGCGCCAGTAGCTGCCTGTCCGGCTCCGGGGTCACCGGCGCCTGTAGCACCACCTGCTCGTAGCGGTCCATCAGCGCCCGATACTGCTCCTCCGGTAAAGACGACATGTATTGAGATAAGGCCTGTTGCTCCTGCTCCGTCAGCGTAATGCCGCCGGCAAATTTCTCCAGTAAGGCTGTGATTTGTTCCTGTTCCATCATGCTGTTAACCATAAGACTGACAGGAATCCGGAAAGGACACCTGAAAAAAAATATTTTTTTAAAATTTATTTGAGAGAGGTGAAAAGGAGGGTGAGCACGACAGCATCGAGGCCGGCATGTTTTTTCAGGTACGTCTTAACATCACGCACCGCTTCATATAGTTGTTTCTTTACCGCAAACTTGGAGATATTGAGTTCGATGGCGATATCATCGAGCGAAAGGCCACCTTCATTACGGAGCAGGAAAATACGGCGACGCTGCGGCGTAAGTCCGTCGATGGCCCTGCGGGCAATTTCATGGTATTCGTTGAACTGTACTTTTTCCTGTACATCAAAGTGCGCTTCCGGCTGCTGCTGTAACAGTATATCACGGGCTTTGGATTGCCGTGCTACCGCCATGCGGAGGTCGTACAGCCTGTTTTTGGCCATCATAAAAAGATAGGCCTGCAACGACTGCACCGTGACCAGCGTTTCTTTCCTCAACCACAGTTTTACAAAAATATCCTGGACCACCTCGTCGGTGTCCTGCCTGGAAAACCCCGTCAACGGAAAGACAAACAGGAACAGTTTTGGTTGGTAATGTTCGTACAGCCAGGTAAATGCATCCTCGTCTCCCGCCGCCAAGCGCTCACATATGACAATTTCTGATGGCACGCTATTCATGTAGCTTCGATCATTGTTCCCCGTAAAACTAAGGAGTTCTCGCAAAGGCGCAAAGCAGCAAAGACGCAAAGAATAAAAAGAAAACAAAGAAAAAATAAGAACCTCAGATAAAACAATATCGGATTCTGAGATATTATTATTAATCAAATATTTACAACGAATTGATTTACATGTTTATAAATTAGTATTCTTCGATCAACCTTCACGTATCCTTCACCTATCCTATACGTATCTCTTTGCCGCGCCGCTTAAAATAAATGCCCTGCCCATACTTTTTGCTCATGCCTCGAACGAACCTGAAAAACAACGTAGCCCAGGGCTTCAGCTTGGGGGGATTGAAATAACAAGGGCCGACCATTTGGTCAGCCCTGTCATCACTATCGTTGGGAAGCAAATTATTTTGATGTCATCTGCGCCACCCACCGGGTAATGAGTGCTACGCCTTCCTTGTGGATCACGGTGCGGGCCAGTTCGGGCATGGCGGTACCCGGCTCTGTGCTGTTCATGCGATGTACCAGTATGGAGTGCATCGGATCACCGGGGATCACGTCGTAGTCCAGCCCTCCGGCGCCACCGCCGGCAGATACCGGCTGCTTCATGATACCGAGTTGATCGTGGCCGGTCTGCTCATATTCGAGGAACAGGCCTGTATTAAACGCATCGCCGCCTTTGGTGTGGCAATGCGCGCAGTTCACATCGAGGTAGGCCCGTGCGCGTTGGTCGACGGAATAGTGCGTACTGTCTTTCCAGTCGGGCAGCTGCGGCACATCTTTCAACGCCGGCAATCCCTGGAGCAGGCCTGCGGAGGCCCACTGCTGCAGCTGATTGGACGGCTGTCCGGCCAACGTAAAATTGAGGTTGCGTGCCTTCGGACCGATAGGCGTCAGCACACTGTTATTGATGTGGCAACGTTTACAGTCATTGGTATTGGGCATCTGATAGGTCGTGGAAATTTTCTCTCCGTTATCGTCCAGCAAAGTGATGGGGATCTTTTTGCCCAGTATCCACTTCACGGCATCTGTCTGCTGATCGTTCCAGAGATAGTTCATCACCTTCCAGCCTTTGTCGGCCGGGTCTTTGAACAACAACCGTGTTTCTATCATCACCTTCTTGTGTTCCGGACTGGTATAGGCGAAATTTTTGATGATAAAAGTAGAATCCGGGAAATCCAGCGCGCCATGGGCGGTATACTTCGCGGCCTGTCCTTCCGGCAGCACCACAAAACGGTCTTTCACCGCATAGTCGGTAAACAGCGGCGTTGACAGTTCATAATGTGTCACTCCTTTACGGGGGGTAAGCGCTTTCAGATCGCCGGTAAAAAATCCATAATCAGACAGTTTTTCCTTAAACTGAAAACCAGCATGTGCCTGCCCCGCAGGTTGCTGCTGGCAGCTGTTGAGCCAGGCCAGCAGTGAAACAAACATCAATAACAGCAAACAAGGCTTCCTCATCTCGCTAAAAAATTAAAAACAAATATTGGTGAGCGACATCCGAAAATCAAAAAATCGAAAATCAAAAAATCAATCTACTACTTACATACAAACGGTGTCACATCCGTATCAGGACGCCATTCTTTAGTCCCCATTTGTAATGCGTGTACATTCACAAACAGGTTAGGTTGTTTCTGGCTGATGCAGATGGAATCGGGATTAGCGGCGGCACCTTTTGTGAGCACGTTACTCGTGATACCGTCGTAGGTAATGAAAGGCAGGCGGGCGTTTTTACGGGCAGGATCCTGCGCGTTCAACTGTTGTTCAAGCGCAACCAGTATTTTACCGGTATGATGCTCATAAACAGCTGGTGGAAAGCTGTCGCCCACCTGCATTTCATTGTCATGGATGCGAATGTTCTTAGGTATAGGGTCATAGTGATCATTCATTTTAGCGCCCGCATTAGGATCAATAAAAAATCCGGACACCACGGAGATAGCGCTGGAATTATTGTTGAGGATGCGGTTGTTGTACAGTTCAATATCGGAAGCCGATAATATCACCACTCCACTGCCGGGAGCGGCATTCCCCACGCCCCAGGTAGACCCAAAACTGCCTGCCTTTGCGAAGTTGCGCTCGTTGTTGTCATGGAAATGGTTGTTGTATGCTTTCACATGTCCGCCGCGCTGAGACAGGTCGGGCAGGTCAAAAATGAGGAAGCCGGCCGTGTTGCCATAGAAGTCGTTATTATACACCTGTGCGTTGGAAGTGTTTTCAATTTCACAACCTGCCACGTTTTTGTAGGCTTTACAGTTACGCACCACCGCGCTGTCGGTTTGCCCTACGTAGATACCTGCGTCGGAAGCACCTTGTGCATAGCAGTTTTCTATCAGCACATTTTTACACATCACCGGATAGATAGCATATCCGCCGCTGGTGGAATCGGAGACCGACCAGATGGCGTGCAGGTAGGTGATGAACACCTTTTGGCTTTTATTTATTTTGATGAGATCCCCTTTGGAGTCTTTCAGTGTCATGCCGTGAATAGCAAAGCCGTGCACGTCTGTTACGCGGATGCCTTCCCCACCCTGGCTTTGGGAGGAGAAGTCGAGTATTGTTTTATCGGGACCGGCGCCTTCTATGCGGATATGTTTCACCTGCGCGATGCTCAGGTTATCAAACTTATAGGTCCCTTCTTTCAGGTAGATGTTAGTGCTGTCTTTGAGGGTCAGAAAAGCTTCGGCTATTTTGGTTTCATCGCCGGGGCCGAAGGTGAGTTTTGTTTTGTAGCCGTCCTTGTGTTCCTGCGACGACTGGCATGCCATCAGCAGGCCTGCCAGGGCGAGGGCCAGGATAGGATATCTGTTGTGTCGTTTCATATGATTTCCATTTTTATAAATGATTAAAATACGTTGTATGAAAAGCTGGCGTAGTACATAGCGCCGATAGCCGGGCTACCGAAGCCGTTACGGTAATACACGTTGGTGATATTGGTGCCGCCCAGTTTAATCCTGCAATGCGCCTGTAACAGCCGGTAGCTGATCTGCGCGTCTATCACGGCGGAGGCTGGCACGTTGCCTGCTGCAAATCCAATCTGATAGAAATAACCCGGACGGTAACGGAAAGTTGTGCTAAAAGCAAAACGTTCTTTGTTGCCAAAGCCGGTATTGCCAAAGTCAATATTGAATTTATAGTTCGGTGTATTAAAGTTGTTGACCTGGCTGTTGTTTCTGTTTTGGAGGAAGTCGGACGAGAAATTGATTTTCCCCATAAAATTGTGTGACATGTCTACGCCGACGCTGGCGGCGTAACCATAGGTATTCACTTTCTCCGCGCCGTTGTAGGCGATGTTGTAGGCCATATAGGTGCTGTGGTCTTTAAAGGCCGTAGGGTCGTCGGTACCGGGGGTATTGGCCACGTTCACATAGCCGATGAAGTTTTTCCAGGTAGCGTAGTAGCCGAGCACGTCTATCAGCACCCGCTTGGCGATCAGGGAAGAATAACCTAACTCGAAGGCATCAACGGATTGTGGCTTGATATCGTTGAGGGCAAATTTTTGCAGATCAGCCGGATTGTTGCTCTGCTGGTATTTGGTCACGCTTTCCAGGGTATAGGCCGGATACCGGTCAAACTGATATACGCCGTTGAGCAGTCTGGAAGAGCCGCCGGAAGCGAAGCTGTTATAGTCGACCGGGGTACTCTGCAGCGCCTGGATATTGGAAGGGAAGCTATAGGCGTTCTGGTAAGAGAAACGGATGAAGCTTTCGCGGTTGACCTCCGCTACTGCCGACGCCCTGGTGGTGATGCGGGGCTTTTCGAAGAGGGTGTTTTTATCATAACGGAAAGCGGCGCTCAGGCTGAGTTTCTCTTTCAGCACTTTTTTAGTGGCGTGGACATAAGCGCTGTATTCCGCCACATCGATAGGACCGTCGTTGTCGGGGAACAGTGTGCCTTTGGAATCGAGGCGGTACAGGCGGTAGTTGAGGCCAGCTATCAGTTCCGCGAATTTCACGAGGTGGGTAAAATTATATTGTCCTTCTACGTTATACAGTTTGCTTTTATCGAGAAACAGGGTACCTCCTTTGGAAGTAGGCAGGGAGGAGATGCTGTCTTTGAGATGTTGGAACAGCGGGCTGGACGCATCCGGCCGGCCCTGGTCCGCAAAGGCGCGGGCGATGTTGCTGGCATCCTGGTAGCTTTTACCTCCTGCCATCGCTTCCAGCAGCGCTCCGGTATATTGCGGATACCAGCCGTCGCTGGTGGCGGGGTTGAAGCTGGGCTTCCAGGCTTCGTTGATCAGTTGCGCCGTAGGACTGGCGATAATGGTATTACCGGAGTTCTCGCGGGTGGTATAGCCTCTGAGGAACCAGTGTTCCGCTTTCAGTTCCGCGCGGTACTGGCCCAGTTCGAAGTTGGTGAGGGCATAGCGGGTATCGTTGCTGTATACCGCGTTGCCTTTGCCGAAGGTGCCGGAGATAATGGCTTCCAGTCGCGGCCTGATTTTGTACCGCAGCTCTACGTTGGCCTTTAATAATTTGGCGTCGTTGCTCAGGTAGCCGTATTCCGGGTAACCGGTGCGGGCCACATAGTTGCTGCCTTTTTCCAGCAGCGGGTTGATGAGGGGCGCCAGTTCCGGCGTCTGTTGCAGCGCGGCCATCAGGAAGGGGTTGATGTCTACCGTTGTTTTGCTGCCGTACATATTTACCCCGTTGTATTTGGGGTCGGTGAGCGGGCCGCCGGGGCCGTTGGTATTAGTGGTGTCGGTGGCCATCCATTCTTTAGCCTGGATGTACTGTACGTTGATCTTGAAGGCGAATTTGTCGCTCACTTTTTTAGCCCAGCGGACGGTCCAGTCGTAGTAAGGCGATGGCCCGAAAGGATCGTTGGCTTTGCCTTTGCTGACGTGGTTCACGCCCTGGGTGATCTGGGCGCTGAGGCCCTGGTATTTGAACGGGTCTTTGCCGGTCATGACGAGGGTGCCATTGAGGCCGCGGGAGCCATAGAGGGCGGAGGAGGCGCCGGACAGCACTTCGAGGTTGTCCACATCCAGTTCGGTGAGGCCGATAGCTGTACCGAGCGGGAAGTTGAGGCCGGGAGCCTGGTTATCCATGCCGTCAACGATCTGGGTGAAGTTGGTGTTGCCGCTGGTATTAAAACCGCGTGTAGTGATGGTGGTGAAGGTGAGGCTGGAGGTAGTGACATCCACCCCTTTGAGGCCCTGTATCATATTAAAATAACTGGGCTGGGGGGAGTTGATGATTTCTTTGGTGCTGATTCGTTCGATGGTAACGGGTGATTCGATCTTCTTCTGGGTAAAACGGCTGGCGGAGACCACCACTTCGCGTCCGAGGACGGATACGGGGGTGAGCTCTATTTTCAGTGGACCGGCACTAGCGACGGTCACCTCTTTGGTTTCAAATCCAAGGGATGAAAAAACCAGGGTAACGGGATACTGTTTCTTTACAGAAAAGCGGAAGTTTCCCTGATCGTTGGTATAGTCGCCGTTAGGTGCTTCTTTCATCGTTACTGATACGGCGGGGACCACCTCTTTGGTGTCCGCATTGCGCACGTTGCCCGAGACCGTGATCTGGGCCTGCGACAGATGGATAAAACCCATCAGACAAATAATGGTTGATAATAAGACTTTGAACATCAGGGTGGAATTTAGACAGGTTGACAAAGGCGATATTACCAAAAACACCCGTGGCAACATGCCCACGGCGGCGGGTTTGGGGTGAAATCAGGCACATACGGGGCGAAATGGAATTTAGGTATTTTGAGATTTTGATATTTTGAGATTGGATGACTATTGAGGGACAGGCTGTTGGTTATTGGGCCATTTTGATGTTTTAATATTTTGTCATTTTGATATTTATGCGATATCATCAGCCGAAGGCTGACTGAAATACCGGCAGATAAGTTCCGGAAACGGGAACGGGGGTATCTTCCATTCCTTCAATCTGTAAAAAGCACTCTTTTGAATTTTTCTTAAAAAGTACCACTTTAGACAGATTGACCAGATAGGAACGATGTGCCCGGGCGAAGCCGTTGCCTGTCAGTTGTGTTTCCATTTTTTTGAGGGGCACCCTCACCAGCTCTTTGCTGATGGAACTGCCATTACGATAGAACACCTGTACGTAGTTATCTTCCGCTTTGACCATGAGTAGTTTGGCCGGATGCACCGACAGGACCGTCTTCCCCTGTTCATCTTTTATTTGCAGGCAGCTGTCGGGCACTGTTACCGGCAGCAGCGCCGGGAGGCTTACCACCGGGGAGGGTGGTCCTGGTATCTGTGACACCCTGTTTTCCAGTGACTTCAACTGCTTATATTTCTCCCGGGAGAAAAACCAGAGCAGGGAGATCATATATGGCAGGGGCATGATCAGCGCGGTATATCGCAGGGTGTTGATAAACTCGCTCCAGGTGAAGAAAAAAGTATCGGTGAGCAGCACGTCCACCATGGTCACGATGGACGCGACGAGCACGATTTCCCCCAGCAGCCAACACAGGTAGGTGGCGTTGGTGAGCCTGCGGCGTACTTTCCAACCTGCCAGCAGAAATTGTGAAATAGTGAGCCCCAGTATCCCGCAACCGGTAAATATACCGAAGAACACGACCAGGTGCAGATGTTGTCCTTCATACCACATATTGATATTAAAGGGCAGGAAAACATACATGAAACAAAAACTGAAAACACTGCAGAAAATGATCAGTTCAATCCTGTTCCGCACCGGGTCCAGGAGGCTGAAGCGGGGCTGGTCTGCGACCAGCGGGAGTGTTGGCAAACTTTTCATACCGTGGCGTATTTCGGTATTTAATATACGTTTTTTCATGCGAAACAACAAAGCAGGCGCGAAAGTAATATATTCGTTATATGCAGGAAACATTTACTCTTCCGAACTGGTACCGTAACCTTTGTTATACAGGCGCTGTGTTTATGTTGAGCCTGGGCGTCTTTGTTGCCTATGTGGAGTTCTCACAGCATAAAAGAGACAGCCTCGTTTTTATGAGCCTGATATTTATTTTTCTGGCGTGGTCCATGTATGCCTATCCGCGACTTAAACTCACGCTTAGTCCTCAGGAAGTGTGGTATACCGGAGGCTTGCGGCCGCATCATTTTCAGTGGACCGATGTTACCAGCGTAGACCTGAAGCGTGTGGGACGATACCGGGAAGTGGAACTGATTATCCGTTACGGCGGTCGTAAGTTGCGGCTGGACCGCAATTTTTACCGCAAAGAGCCTTTTCTTGAAATACTTGACAGGGTAGAACGTTATTTGCCGGCAGGTGTTTTTACATCAGGCTATCGCCGGATAAAAACAGCGATACAAGCCTAAAAGACGGGGTCCTCCCCTGCTTTCAGCTCTTTTCCTTTTTGTTGCACAGCACGGGCAAAAGCCTCATCCGGCAATGATTTGAACCCCTTCGGCGCTTTATGTGCCGGCCCTTCGTAGATACCCACAAAACCTTTATTATAGGTACGCCGGCTTACGGGGTCGGTCATACGAAAATATTGCGGGTACCATCCCTTTACCGCGCGAGTATCCTTCACTGGTAGTTGCCGCCCGGCCAGGATCCGCTCCAGCGTTATCTTTTCCACCGCTGCCGGTGAAAAAAAGTAAATCCGTTTTCCTTTCAAAGCGTTACCGGATTTAAATACGCCGGCATGATGCCATTCCGAGGCAAACGGCGTCAGCTCTGCTGCGGATATTTTCTCTTTGAATTTTTTCGTTAGCAGGCGGGCCACGTCGCCGGCTTTCAGCAGACCTTTCTCTTCCGCATCCTGATAGTTTTCGGATTTCCCCTGCCGCAGATATTGGCTCATTTTCATACCGGCAAGGTACGATTTATTTCATCGGATAACCGGCCCGGTAGTAGCCTTTGCGCACCTTTTCCAGTTTACCGGCCAGCAGCTTTTTCTGTAGCGGCAACAGATGATCGAAGTACAGGCGGCCATCCAGATGATCATATTCATGCTGGACCATTCTGGCCGTGAGGCCGGCGCAGGTCCGTACCTGCGGTTGCAGCGCAGCATCCAGATAGTCGATGGTGATGCTCCATGGGCGTCTCACCCGCGCCCAGAGGCCGGGGATACTGAGGCACCCCTCCTCGTCTTCCCAGGTCTGTTCCGAAACAGCCGTGATCTTTGGATTGATGAAGGTTTCGCGGATGCCGGCGCCATCAGGGAAAAGGGTGAGGCGTTCTTCTTCGCCCAGGTGCGCGAAGGTGGATTGGCTTTCCACGATAAACAGCCGCAGCGGCTGATTGACCTGCGGCGCTGCCAGTCCCACGCCCCGGGCGCGTTCCAGCGTCTGCCACATGTCGGCAATGAGTTGAGGGAGACCGGCCATATCTGCCGGCACTGCTGCACAGGCCGTACGCAGCACCGGATGGCCATAAGCGATAACAGGAAGTATCATGTTTTTGAGCACAAAAATGCAGCGACCCGCTGTAGCCTCGTAGTAAATATTAGACATTAATTTATTTCTCCGGCCGCATCGGCACCAGTACATTTGTAATATGCCCGTGACGCTGTACCAATACATACAAAGTCTGGATATGATCCGGCCATCTGCCGCGCTGTCGCGGCTGATCACCGGTTTTTACGTGCTGCCGGCCAGTCAGCTGCAGGAAAACTGCCTCGCCGTCAGCGACGGGATGCCCACTATCGCTTTCCTGCCGCACCCGTCCGATCAGGTCACGTTTACCACCGGTGATACCGCCACTACCCTCGCCGGCGCATGGATCAGCAGCCAGTACCTGGAAAAGACAAGGCTGCAGTTACCACAGCCACAAGGCGATTTGCTCATCATCCGGTTCAACCCCGTGCTCTTTTACCAGCGTTGGCCTTTGTTGCCGGCACGCCTGCAGCAGGGCGCCGCCTGGAGTCTCCCCGATATGCTGGGGCGCGATGGTGCCACCCTTCAGCAGCAGGTGAGCTCCGCTGCCGATCTGCCACAGAAAATACAGGCCGCAGAAGCATGGATGGCCACGCAGCTACCGGAGCAGCCGGGGCATAACGGTTTGCTCGAAGCCGCGTTTTCGTATATCTGTCAACGTAAAGGCGTGGTGACCGTGAAAGAACTAACCTCGCTATTGGGTGTCAACTACAAATGGCTGGAACGCAACTTCCGCTACTACACCGGTCTTCCTCCCAAAATGTTCCTGCGGCAGCATCGTTTTGTGCAGGCCTGTCTGCAGCTGCTGCCTCCCCGGCCAGCCGATTTTATGGCCATAGCCCTGGACCATGGCTATTACGATCAGAATCATCTTATCAAAGAGTTCAAACAGTTTACCGGCGCAGCACCCGGTACTTTTCTACAGAAAGTCATACAGTAAAGGCTTTCTACCACTACATTAAAAAAACTTGGATTTTTAAGAAAATCGTGGTTAATTTGTGGCCCCGAGCAAAAACGGGATGTAGCGCAGCCCGGTAGCGCGCTTCGTTCGGGACGAAGAGGCCGCTGGTTCGAATCCAGTCATCCCGACAAGAAGCCAGACGTATAGTAATGTATGTCTGGCTTTTTTTATTGGCTTTACCTACCGGATTCGGTAAGATTCTTCTGAAGCGCTGACTTCAAGCCGATATCCTTTTCCGCGTATCACCACAATTTTGATATTCGGGTCAGGTTCCAATTTCTTCCTAAGCTTTGATATGAACATATCCAGACTACGCCCTACAATAACACCTTCATCTTCCCATATCTCTTTTTGTAACCTGCTTCTCTCAATTATCTCATTTTGAGACTTTGCGAAAATGCTGAGTACACGGGTTTCAGTTCCGGTCAGGTCTGTTGCTATGCCGTCTATGATCAGCTTCCGGTTCTTCGTATCGAACAACACTGCTCCCAAAGTGATCATGTCCGTATGCTGATCATCCACAGGTAAAACTTTTCGCGGTTTAACAGGCCTGAAAAAAATAAGACCGACAACGGCCAAACATAACAGGCCTCCTCCCAGCAAATATGTATTTTTTGCGGTCGTGATACCGGATGGTTTAAATTTAATGTTGATGATGTAACATGCTACGGGTTGCCTTCTTCCCAAACAGGGTACAATATCATCCTTCTTATTTTTTGATATAGCATATCCATAAGCGACACTGGCATTGGCACAGTTAAGTACGTTAACAATATAATCACTTGCGAACGGGTCTTGGGCCAACAAACGCTGAGTAGTGCTCACCAGGGAGCCGGGTTGAAACGTAAATTCTTTCTCAAACCTCACCTGGTATTCATTGTCACCGAGTTTTTCCACGGGAAGTACCCGTGATGTACTGTCACCCGACTGTAAAAGTAGTTCATGTCCTATCTTCCGGAGCAAAACTTCTCTTCTGGAGACGTCAAAATCGTCCCTATCTCTGATGCCGAAAGCCACACCTATTAGGGAGATAAACAAAAACAACAGCAACCCGAACAGGTACTTACGTTTCCCGGAGAGGAGGTTTGGGCTATCAGACATACTACTTTACATTTTATTTACAAAGGTTACATTTTTATTTACAATCCTGATTTCCAGGCCGAAAAACAGGGAGTTAATTTCGTTGAAATCAATTTTATAAGATATGAAAAACAAAAAAAATGCCTTCAACGGATCTGATTTATCAGGAGACAGGTCCAGGTTTAAACCTACAAAAAACATGAAAAAATTTATTTATGCGTTGATCTTACCACTGGTGGTGGTAAGCGGACTAGTATTTGCCGGTCACGAAATCAAAAATGGTCCTCCTGAAAAATCAACTCCTAAGCCACCCTCTGCTGCCGAAATGAAAGCCGACAGGGAAAGATGGGAAGCTACCCCTGAGGGTATAAAGTACAAAAAATGGGAAGCATCTCCCGAAGGTAAAAAAGTGCTTGCCGGTGCTGCTAAAATAAGGAAGTATACAAGTGCCTCCAGCAATATGGAGGCTGTTGTAACCTCTCTTTCCCTTCCGCCAGGCTCACGATTAGGTTTCGGAGTGATGGCCAGGATTAACGGTGACGATTATATTCTCAGTTTTGGGCTGGAAAACGCTCATGAATTCCAGCAATTGCACAGCCTGAAAGTCAACGACAAAATAATCATAAGAAGCCGTAGTGTATCGTGGGCACCCAAGTATTTATATCCAATCGTATCGGGCGACTATGTAGAACGAGATAGTAAAGTAATTTATAAACGTGCCCCTCGCAAAGACGGTTGCTGATCAAACGCACACACTTATGCTTTGTTCCTGGCTCCTGCAAAATTTACAGGATGGTCTCCACACCATCCTGTAAATTTTTACACCTGCCTTTAATTGGGGCTAAAGACCCCAATATATAAATTTTGCTACCCTTTTTTGCAATTGAAAGGATGGATGCTTACATTAGAACGGTTGATTCTTTCGGCGCAAAATTTAGACACTTAAACAACACTATACCTATATGACGAAGAACATATGCTTATCAGCAATATTTGCATTCATACTTACTTCCTGTGGCAATAACCATACATCAGACAAACCCCAACAGGAGGCGCCCAAAGCACTGGAAGACAAAAACTCTTTTGAGGTTGCTTCAAAGCTCAGATATTCCGAGGATTTAATGGAAGACCTCTACAATGAGCTTGCCAGCAAAGACGTGGAGCTAAAGAGACTGGAAGAGCAAATTAACGATCTCAATAGCAGTAAGCACGACTCTCTTAAATTATTTGAAAGGTTTGATCAGAAAATCCAATCGTATTTCAGATCAGCGGACAACCAGGCCCTAAAAATCAAAGACTCCTTATTGAGAGAAAAAATGAAAATTTTAATTGCCGGCACCCTTGCAAAATATGACCTGGGAAGTGCCAAACACCATGATTTGCTGAAAACCATTCCAATAAACGACGCCAAAATTTCAGACCTTCATACCGTTTTGAGAATTGTAAGGACCCTGCCTGTTGTTGAAAAACACCAACAGGATAACTTGCCAACCACAAGACAACTTGAAGGATTTATCAGGCAGCAGCAGCAAACCATCAACCTTATAGATACATTGATTAAAAAATAGTGGAGGGCAGCTCAAAAGCGCGCTAAATCCACCAGAGAACCACCTTAAATCACATAGAAAGGTCGGGCAGGTCTGATTTTTGTCATACCACTACAAACAAAAACAGTAGTTATGAAAAATGAAATCTCAGATCTCGAAAAGAAATATTGGAATGCTATGTCCAACAAGGACTATGAAACGATCAGAAGCCTGACAAAGTTTCCTTGTATTGTAGCAGGGAGGCGAGGTGTGGCGAGCATCGATGAACCCGGTTTCAGGAAAATGTTCGAACAAGGCGGCAACAGGAACATGAAGGTAAAAAGCGTTTCCGACGAACAGGTACAAACCGGCGAGGACCACGGGATGATTGGTTATCTGATTGAGCTGGACTATGATGGACAAGTGATGAAATGCGCCTGCACATCAACCTGGATAAAAGAAAATGGCAGTTGGGTTTGCGCCATGCATACTGAAAGCGATTTGGAAAACAAGTAACGGGGCAGCGCCGCTATACACCCTTTTTGACGTTGTATTTTACGAGTAATACACCTGACTTATAACTTTTGACGTCTATTAATTCGAGGTCATGCTTGTTCACAATTTCCTGAAAAAGTGGTTTCCCTTTTCCTAAAATCACCGGATGGATGGCCAGCCTCACTTCGTCGACCAGGTCCAGGTTTAAAAAAGTAGCAGCAATTTTTGCGCCTCCATACAGCCAGATATCTTTTCCGGATTGTGCTTTAATTTCCAGCACTTTCTCCTTAATGCCGGAACCAATAAAGACGGTGTCTGTTCCGTCGCCGGTCAACGTTCTGGAGAATACATATTTTTTCTTTGCGTGCAGCAGTTTATAGGCTTCCCTGATCTTCTGCGGCGCCCCTTCTTCCGGCTGAGTGTTCCCCCATTTTTCGTAGGCGACGCGGCCGTAAAAAATGATATCCTTATCACTTAAAATTTCGTTCAAAATATCGGCGTAGTCCATTGTCTCGTCTTTGACGATCCAATCCAGCTGGCCATCAGGCCCTTCAATCAGTTCATCGAAAGTTATTGCCAGGTTTAAGATTACTTTTCGCATATACTTTCATTTAATCGACTACTCCTGCAATATAGGCTAGTTATTTTTTTTCAGCATGCATTGCTATCAGTGGCGCGAACGCCTCCCATAATTCTATTATTTTTTTGATGCTCGTTTCATCTGTCAGTTTCCCGGCGGCATCAAATTTTTCAGCCGCTTTACCTAAGTAAAACTCCGGTTGCTGTAAGGGGACCATATCCAAATACATCATAGATTGCCTGAGATGATTCTGAGCACCGAACGCACCTAAATTATAAGGTGTGCAGCCAACGATGGCCACGGGTTTTCGTTTCCATTTATTCTCCCCTTCCGGCCGTGATCCCCAGTCAATCGCATTTTTCAACACCGGAGAATAAGACCTGTTATATTCAGGCGTGGCGAAGATGACGCCGTCTGCCTTTGCTATTGTCTCATGAAGGTCCAGGACAGCCGCAGGCAGATTGGCTTCTAAATCCTGATTAATAAAAGGTAAGTGTCCGATTTCCACATAGTTCACCGTCATCTGCTGCGGAGCAAATTGCTGAAACGCCTTTACCAGTTTGGTCGTGTAGGACTCCTTTCTCAAACTGCCGGAAAATGCTATAATGTTGTAATTCATAAGAAGGGTGTCGTCATATACTATGCCATTCCCCCATGCCTCGAAAACGACGCTCCACTTATGCGTTACCGCTATAATGACATCATAAAATCCTCCGGGACATGGGCATAATTTTCCACACTATGGGCCCCATCATTATGGCAGTGGCTGACATCGTGATCACCGAATGAAAGAATTTATTCCCCCTTCTTTGCATACAGGTATTTTACCATATCATACAACAAAGGCATGCGGTTCCTATCTTTCATCAAAGAAGGACAATTTTTCTCCAGGAAACGAGTGATCTCCGGTGTAAACGCCGCCAACGTTTCGTCATTAAAAAATAAGGCACAGGGCAAACGCATGGCATTAGGCTGTTGATAGTATGTATAATGGATTTGCAGCACCGCTGAATTATCATTTACCAGCGTTACTGACATCCAGTCGGTAGTGGTGCTGCCAAAATTATTGCTGTTCCGAAGGATTTCACCCACTGCCACACTATCTAATGTTCCAATACTGTCTACCAATGAAATCAGTTTATCAAAATCGACATTATTTTGCCCTATATAAAAGGAAGTTCCTCCAAATTTGTCCTCTGTTTTTCTATCGGCCCTAAACGTCTGAATATCCTTTTTACACCGGTCGAACTCCTTTTTAGTAAATCCCAGATCAGCAATACCCGGCAGCCTGCTGTGATCATTACATACCGCTTTCACCAACCGGCTCACATCATCTGCCGGTATTACTTCTACATAAGATCCCATTTGTTTGGCATGCTCTGTTCCTTTCGAACTGTTGTCCATCAATACAAACTCATTTCCATCCCGCTCGTATTTGAGATTGTCGCTATAACTATGAAAACAACCATAGCTACCCAAAGAGACGGTTATCTTACTAACAGGATGTTGCTGAAACCGGGACAGATATTCCCCTTTGCGATCTACTCTTGTTTGACCATCAGCTATGTTAAGATGATAAATAGAATCGTCATCCATCTCGAAGGCTATTTCATTCCTTTGGGGATTAAATCTGATTGTACTCACATCAAGACTTACCGGAAGCTTCCGGACAGGCTTCCACTTTTCCTTTTCCACTTTCGTTTTATAAATCATCTCACCAGCGATACCATAATAATATTTACGATCAGGGGACATCCCAAATGTCTGAGGTTCCTCCACAGCAGTAGTGACAGTAGTAGTATCTAAATACAGAACAGGGAACCGCTGTATATTTTCATTACCGGAGATACAAATCACATCATTATTGATGTGCAAATAAAGATTACGATTCACGCAGGTGCCGGAAAATGGCGGACCTTCCACTTTACCTACTGCTACCGTGTCCAGCCGTTCATTGACGTGTAGGATAGACTTATCCTTCAAACAGAGATACAATACATCATGTTCCGGATCTGCGTAGAAGCTTTCAATATTCCTGACATATTTCCAGGCTAAAGAATCCTTTCCTGTAATGAAAACCATACCTTCCTGTTTCACGAGGAAGTAATTTTTAAAGATGGCGACATCGTCAAATTCCGGGTGTTTATTGGGGTCTGTCTTGTCATATTTTTTCTGGTCCAGCGGTGTCTTCAGCGGCACCCAGTTTTTACCGTTATTGGAAGAATAAAGCAGTGAGTTCCAAACAGCTCCCATTATTCCTTCCCGCTTATTATTGCAAAACATTGTACTGTATCGCTGGTCCTGCCTCGCCAGTGAAATCTCCCAGGTCTTCCCAAAATCTGCTGTATGCGCAACGCCCTTCCCGGCGATGCTCATCCAGGCTTCCCCGTTGGAAAGGTTGGCTGTGGCGTCTATCCATCCATCCTGCCCGAAATCCACGGCTGTCCAGGTCTTTCCGGCATTCTCTGTTCTGTAAATGATATCATATTTACCTTTATTGTTGATGAATCCTGAGGTAAAGGCGGTATCATTATTAAACAGATTGGTACGTTCCAATAACTGGCCCGAGGAGCTACCTCCTTCATTCATGGGTGCAGCGCTACGCCATAATCCCCTGACAGAATCAGCATAGGCAAGCTCTCCCCCTTTGGTAGTGATGGCCATGCTGCCTTGAGGAGACACATTCAGGGTCCTGGCATTACTTTGAAAAGGGAATGGTGCGGACCGCTGCGCCCTGATTGGGCCGGCAGCACAGCAAAGGAATAGTGTAAGGGATATCATAATTCTGTTCATAGCGATATCGTTGGCTCCTGATAAATTAATACAAAACGAGGTGATGATATGTTAAGGTAAGCAATCATCCTGAACCCAGAATTTATCTAGTTAAATTTATTTCCATATATATTCATAACTCTTTACTAAGTTTACAATACTCAGAATAGTCGACAACTAATTAATTAACCCAGCATTAACCCAACATCATTAATATAAATCCCTAAGACTTAAATTTCATGAGAAAACAAAGAGAATCCCTATTTTCGGCTTCCCTGAAGTCAACGGCACTGCATGCCAAATTCGGAACCATTTTTAAACCAACCATCATCGGTGGCCTGCTATTAATGACAACCTTTTATGGCTGTAGAAAAGATATCACTTCTCAGGATAGTGGTGCGCCAACTAAAGCCCGGTCGGCCGGTGACGGCCAAAATGACTTGCTCGGATATGGCTATGATGTTACCGGAGAATATGCCAATTCCGCCTCTGCCACCTACTCCGTTTTTAATGCCGAAGCACTTAAAAGAGATTATCCCACCAGGGTGGAATGGGACCTGTCTACCAAACAGGAAGGTAAATTAATCGCAGGGGAAAATGTCAAATCCTACCTCGAAAAAAAATCACTTAATATAAGCGGTTCTGTTGGTGTTGGCCTGTTTAAAGCTTCCGTCAGCACTTCATTTGCAGGCAGCGAATCTTTTTATTCGCGATATGCCTATTGCAGCTATGATCTCACTATTCAGCAGAAAAGAGTAAAAACAAATGCTGATGTGGATCTGCTGAAACAATACTTACAACCTACATTCCTGTACGATGTAGAACACAGCAGCCCACAGCTGCTGGTGCAAAAATATGGTACGCACGTACTCACCGATATCATCCTGGGCGCTAAGCTGGAACTCTTGTATCGTTCAGAAACAACCTCCAGTAACAGAACAACTGCTGTTTCAGCCGGCATAACCGCTGGTGTGGGAAAAATATTCAACATCAACACCGGTTTTAGCTACAGTGACAGCTCCGCACAATCCAATTCCTCTCAGGAACTGCATTACGTAACCCACGGCGGCGACCCCAGCAAAGGCCTGATCGGCACTGTTCAGGTGGGCGCCAACAACCCGGTTATCAATATACAAAACTGGCAAGGGAGTTCGACGGTACAAAATGCGCAGTTAATTAATTTCGGCCCCAATGGCCTGGTTCCGCTGTACGAGTTCATCAGCGACCCGAATAAAAAGGAAGCGGTAAGAAACTATATCATCCAGTATCTGAGCAGCAACGGTGTGGTGATGATCACTGAATTATATATCAGTACCGTATATGAGAATATGCACTACACCTCGGCAGGTTATGTGGGAGATGTATATGTACGAGCTTTCTACAGAGATAAGAAAACACCGCAGGTGGTTCCCGCAGACCTGACAGTAAACATGGCGACTGAAGTATTCACGGCGGTAGGTCGTCCATATGATTACTACATGAATTTACCTGCGTTGGAAAACTCTGATCACAAGGCAACCAGAGTAATCCCCGCAGGCCAGACCACCGGCGTGGTGCAGAAAGACTGGAATCTGGGCGCATATGTTGGCGGCAACTATTACAAATGGGCCTGGACCGCCACAATAAAAGGACCCGGTTATGAGCCATTCAATATTTCGGCGCCCTGGCTCTTTTAAGATAGCTGGTTAAATTTTACTACCGATTCCTATTCATAAAGTGTACCGCGAGCTGCGGTACACTTTTATCATGATAGCTGATGAAACGTTGTATTGCCTTTCTGTTCATATACCTGCTGTCTTATCAGGCTGATGGCCAGTTGAAAAAAAAATTCTCTGTTGGATTGATGACAGGCTACCATCAGGAAAATTTTCAATGGTCTGTAGCTGGCAATATTCATGGAGAAAACCCGGATATCTATTCAGAGCTTATATGGAGAAATATTGGCGGGCCTTGCGTGGCAGGCCATCTCCACTGGAATCCCTGGCGCAGACTAGTCCTGGCTGCCGATTTTGACTATGCTTTTATTACCCAGGGGCGTGTGTCTGATATGGATTATCTCGGTAATCACCGCACTGTCAACAGTTATGAGGGCCACTTTGCGGCCCATGAGGGAAACGTGCAGGCATATCATTTTCATATTGGTTATCCTATCCTGCATACACACCTGGTAGAACTAATCCCCAGCGTAGGTTATTCCATTCAACTGCAAAAGTTATACATGTTAGACCCAGGTGTAGGATTGAACTCCACCTATGCCACCAACTGGAACGGCGTCTCCGCCCGGTTGGCCGCTGTTTTCCGGTTATCTGCAAAATGGCAGCTGACCAATGAATTCACCGCAGCGCAACTGACATTTCATGCTACCGCTAACTGGAACCTCGTCAAAACTTTTCAGCACCCGCTCAGTTTTGAAGATAAAGCCAATGGTGTAGGCATCACCGACCGTATCAGTATCGACTATCGTCTGTCTCACCATCTGATGCTCCATACCGGCTTTGGATATACTTACCAGCAAACAGGCAAAGGCGTCGACCGGCTCTATCTGGCTAACGGCGCGATGCCTGTAACACAATTCAACGGAGCAACGCGCAAGGCCATGCAGTTCACTGCCGGCGTTCAGGTGGGACTGGGAAAATAACCACCCTCTTCGCGGAAATAACAAAATAATATCCCTGCTGCTGTTTTTCCCGCGGTAAAACATTATCTTGTTACAATGAATGCTGGCTATGTCATACATCCGCTTGGAGACAGCGCTGTTATCCTGAAATGGGAGCAGCAAATAAGTATGGCAATACATCAGGAGGTGATGAAAACCTATCACAGCCTACGCTCAGGGTCATCTTCCTATATCCTCGACCTGATACCGGCATATGCCTCCTTAACCATCGTATATGATGCCGCGCAGCTCAGACGCCGGGAACGTGTGCCCGGACTACAGTGGATGACCACCTATATCCGGGAGAAAACAACAACACAGGCAACCATCACTTTCCCTGCTCCCCGGGAACTGCAAATTCCGGTATGTTATGATCCATCACTGGGTCCGGACATTACCGAGATGGCCGCCTCCAGGAATGTAGACATAGCGGACATCATTGCCTGGCATTCACAGACCATCTACACCGTGTACCTGACAGGTTTCCTGCCGGGATTTCCTTATATGGGAGAAGTCTGCCCCGAGCTGGCAACACCGCGCAGACAACAACCGCGGCTACAGGTGCCTGCCGGCAGCGTGGGCATTGCAGGCATACAGACAGGCATCTATCCGCTGACCTCTCCGGGAGGCTGGAACATCATCGGACAAACACCGCTGCGCATGTTTGATGCCACAAGTGCCGATCCCTGCTACTGCCGACCCGGTGACCGCGTGCAGTTCATACCAATAACGCCGGAAGTTTTCAGACAGATACAACAGGAGCAATGAGCATAGTCGTATTACAACAGGGCATCATGGACACCATACAGGACAAAGGCAGATATGGTTTTCAACACCTCGGGATCAATCCGGGTGGTGTGATGGACCGTATAGCCATGGCCGTAGCCAATGCGCTCACCGGCAACCCGCCTGATGAAGCAGTGTTGGAACTACATTTCCCTGCCGGCAAATACCTGTTTGAAGCACCCGCCCTGATTGCCTTATCGGGAGCCGATTTCAGCGCTACTATCGACGGCCGGGCGGTACCCTTACACCAACCATTATATGTTCCTGCCGGCGCGATGCTCGCTTTTGAAAAGCTCCGTACCGGCGCACGTTGTTACCTGGCTGTCCGGTATGGGTTCGCCCTCACACCATGGCTCGGCAGTTGCAGCACACATCTTAAAGTAGCACAGGGTGGCTTTAAAGGCAGGGCCCTCCGGAAGAACGATCAACTGCCCCTCCGTCAGCCATTACAAACTATCGGTGACAGGCATATGTTCCCATGGACAGCTGCCACAGACCACCTGTATAATACACAAGATACCATCCGCATCCTGCCCGGCGCCTGCTGGGACATGCTGGATGCGCCCTCGCAGCAACAACTGCTGACCGGCAGTTTCCGGATAGGTCCGCACAGCGACCGGATGGGATTCCGGCTAAATGGCGCGCCCCTGCGTACGCATAAAAAAGAGGAACAATTATCCGCCGGCATATGCAAAGGCGCCATCCAGCTACTCCCCGACGGACAGCTCATCATATTGATAGCCGATCATCAGACTACCGGCGGTTATCCGGTGGCAGCACATGTGGCGACTGCCGATATACCTGCGCTGGCCCAATATCAGCCGGGGCAATCATTGCAGTTCAGCATCACCGACCGGGAAGCCGCTGAAGAAGCGCTGTGGCAACAGGAAAGAGCGATACGCTACCTGCAACATGCCAGTCAGTTACATTTGGAAAAATGGTTGTTACCATATGAATTATATTGATCTTAATTGTGACATGGGCGAAGGGCTGGACAATGACGCCGCCATTATGCCCTTTATCTCCAGTGCCAACATCGCCTGTGGCTATCATGCCGGCGATGCCAACACCATGAAAAAAACCGTGCTGCTGGCTATGGAACACAACGTGGCCATAGGCGCACACCCCGGATTTGCAGACCGGGAGAACTTCGGACGGAAGGAGCAGCAGCTCACCGATCCGGCGCTGTATGACCTGGTGTGCACGCAACTATATGCCCTGCAAGTCATCTGCCGCGCCCATGGCGTACCACTGCATCACGTAAAGCCTCATGGCGCGCTGTATAATATGGCCGCCCGCATCCCTGCGATGGCGCAAACCATTGCCAAAGCGGTGAAGGATGTCGATCCTCGTTTACGGCTCTTCGGACTGAGTAACAGTCTGCTGATCAGTGAAGCGGCGGCAGCGGGACTGAAGACCGTCAGCGAAGTATTTGCCGACAGAAGCTACCAGGACGACGGTTCACTAACAGCCCGCTCACAACCCGGCGCTATGATTGACAAGGAAACGGCGGCGGTTAGCCAGGTACTACAAATGGTCACCCGGCAGGAAGTGACCGCGCTGTCCGGGAAGATTATTCCGCTGAAAGCAGAAACCATCTGCATACACGGCGATGGTGCCCATGCCCTGGAATATGCCCGCGCCATACATACTGCCTTGCTTCATCATCACCTAACTATTCAACATCCGTGAGTAAACAAAAATCTTCCGCCATCATGGGCGCCGCTTTCCTGATGGCCACCTCCGCTATCGGGCCGGGCTTCCTGACGCAAACCACTGTTTTCACCTGGCAGCTGGGCGCCGCATTCGGCTTTGTGGTACTGATATCCATCTTACTGGATATCGGCGCGCAGCTCAATATCTGGCGCGTGCTGGCCATTACTGAACGCCGCGCGCAGGACCTCGCCAATGACCTGCTGCCCGGACTGGGTTACCTGCTGGCAGCACTGGTCGTACTCGGCGGACTGGCGTTCAACATCGGGAATATAGCGGGATGCGGACTGGGCATACAGGTGATCACGGGCATGGATACTATCTATGGCGCACTACTCAGTTGTGCGATTGCATTATTCGTTTTCTGGATAAAAGAGATGGGTTATATGCTCGACCAGTTTACCCGCTGGTTGGGGTTGTTGATGGTATTGCTGACCGTATACATCGCCATCAGCTCCGTGCCACCACTGGGAGAAGCCGTCCGGCAGACTTTCTGGCCTTCCGTGATTGACACCAAAGCGATCATTACGCTGGTAGGTGGCACCGTTGGCGGCTACATCAGTTTCGCCGGCGCACACCGGCTGCTGGATGCAGGCATCACCGGGACCGGACAACTAAAGCTGGTCAACAAGAGCGCCGTCAACGGGATCATTATCACCGGTATTATGCGTACCGTGCTATTCCTGGCCACTTTGGGCGTAGTAACCAAAGGCATTGCACTAGACCCCAATAATCCGCCGGCTTCCGTATTCCGCATCGTGGCCGGCGTAGCGGGCTATCGGTTTTTTGGCGTAGTGATGTGGAGCGCTGCCATCACTTCCGTAGTAGGCGCCGCTTATACCTCGGTGTCTTTTCTCAAAACATTTCATCCACTGATAGCAGTATACGAACGCTGGATCATATCTTTCTTTATTGTTTTCTCCACCATCATCTTCATTTTCGTTGGCAATCCGGTAAAGCTCTTAATTACAGCCGGCGCGCTAAACGGCCTTATCTTACCGGTAGCCCTGGCAGTGATATTGATAGCCACGTTAAAAAAGAAACTAATGGGCGCCTACCGGTATCCGGTATGGATGCAGACCATCGGTTGGTGCGTGGTGCTCATTATGGGATGGTTAAGCGCGGTTACATTGATCGCATGGATAAAATAACGTCGGTGATCTTTCTACCTACAAAACCCGCTCTAATAGCGGGTTTCGTAGGTAGAAAGCGTTGAATAAGCCCATCGTATTTTCTCCACTCAATATCCCGGATTCTGCACAATCTTTGGATTTCTGTCTATTACGTCCTGCGGAATAGGATTCAGGTACATTTTGCGGGTAAACACATGCGGATGGTTCAGCGGCACGATCTCATATTTCCATACGCCGGCATTATTATCGGGTATTGTATTGCTGATCTTCATAGCATGCTTGTCGACATTCATCACGGTATTGGCGGTTTTCCAGCGTATGATATCATAAAACCTTTTGTTTTCAAAGCAGAGTTCCACCCTTCTTTCGTTGTAAATAGCGGCCCTCATTTCTGCCTGCGATAACCCCGGCGTGATATCGGGAAGACCTGCTCTTTTGCGGATCTGGTTGATGGCGTTGTATACCGTAGCATCGGGCCCTGCGGCTTCGTTCTGTGCTTCTGCATAGCCCAGCAGTACCTCTGCATAACGGTAGTAAATGAAGTTGGCGCCGCTGACAGCGCCGCCACCGGGCCGTACCAGCGGGTTAAGCCGCTTTTTAAAGTAATAGCCGGTATTGCTCACGTCATCGGTCCCGAAGTCAATCTGGTTTTTGGAGGGATTCACTTTGTCAATACGGGTATATATCGTATCACCTTTGTCCATCCATGTCATTTTATAAGGAGCACCGTCATATACGATCCAGTCGTAGAAGCGTTTTTCACGGCCTATGTAGGGGTGTTGCGGATCATAGCCGGAAGCGGGGTCGGTGATGGACTTACCGTTGGCCATATAAAACTGGTCCACCAGTTCCTGCGTAGGGCAATAGTTGCCCCAGGTATAGTAGGCGCCATTGATCCACACGGGGCCACCATATTGTTCAAAAGACGATCCCATAATGTTGGCTACTACCTGGCGGTCCCATATCACCTCTGAATGGTATTCATTGGCTTCATACCAAATAGCGGAAGTTTCCGGAAAAAGTTCATATACTTTGCCATTGCCATACAGGTCTATGAATTGTTTGAAGGTAGCGGCCGCCTTTGCCCAGCGTTGGGCGTCGTAGTTATTGAAACCGGCCACTTTGTAAGGATCATTGCCTGCGGCGGGCTGTGCATCATTAAATGCGGGGCTGGCAGCATATAGTTCCACCCACCCTTTTAAGGCCAGGGCGGCGCCGGCGGTAGCCCGGCCGGCATTAGCATCGCCCTTGTTGTATTTAGCCGGCAGATAGCCGTCTTTAACAACGGAGTCCAGCTGGCTGGTAATAAAATTTACTGTTTCCGCGAAGGTGCTCCGGGGAGTATAAATGGCGGCGCTGTCCATGGCGCGTCTTTCAGCAGGGGCGGTAATAATGGGCAGTCCTCCCAGATGCATCCACAGCTCGCTATAAAAAAAAGCACGAATAAACCGGGCTTCGTCCAGCCGTTTGTTCAGCCACTCCGGTGAGAAATTGGTAGCGTTCTTACGCACGGCTGTAATGAAGGTGTTACATTTTCGGATATTGGTGAAGGTGGTGGTCCAGTTGGTGAGATCTCCTGAACCGGTGATACCGCCCCATATCGTATAGTCGTTGGAAGAAGCTTCTACGATACCCTGTTTCCAGTTATAGGAAGTATAGTAAAACCCCGCATCGTTATCATCGGTAAAATTATCCAGGTTTTCCGGTTGATTCCAGTAGTTGGGCAATGCACTGTAGATATCGTTGAGGAAAAGGTCTGCGTTCCCTTCTGAGCTCCACTGGATGTCATCCGTGAGTTTTGTTTTATCCGTGTTTTCGAGGAATTCTTTTTTGCACGACAGGATACCGAGTAACAGTATGGCAACAGGCAATAGCTTGATATATCGTTTCATGATAACTAGTTTAACAGGATGAATCTAAAAAGTGACATTCAGGCCAAACACAAATACCTTTTGGTTGGGATAGGCTGTTTCAAGGTCGGTGTAGCCTACTTCGGGGTCCATGAATTTCATTTTGCTGAAGGTGAGCAGGTTCTGGCCGGAGAAATAACAACGGAGGGCCTGCATCTTCATCGCTTTGGAAATATTGGATGGAAGGGTGTATCCCAGTACAGCGGTCTTTAAGCGGAGATAGCCCGTTTTCATCATCCAGAAATCAGAATTTTGGGTGTTGTTGGCATAAGGCGACTGATTGGCACGCGGATACTTTGCATCCGGGGTATTGGGTGTCCAATGGTTATTATAGTATTCATAGGCAGAATTACTGTTGTTGTTATTAAAGGGCACTGTCTGAAAGCCACGGATATTAAGGCTGGCGAGGGCAGATCCCTGGAAGAACAGGCTGAGGTCAAATCCTTTCCAGGAGACACTGGGCGTGAAGCCGTACGTGATGAAAGGATATACCGGGTTGCCGGTCACTACTTCATCATAGGAGTCAATTTTTCCATCTGGTTTGCCATTGGGGCCGCTAATGTCCGCATAGCGGATATCGCCGGGATGCAATACACCAAACTGGGTAACATTATATCCGTCATCAGCATTGATAATACCGTCGTTGTTTTTATCGTCTGCCTGTGAAAACAGTCCCAGTGCATGATAGCCAAACTGGGTACCGGAAGGCCTGCCTGTTCTGCTGCGATTAGGGTTATCGCGGGTGGCCGAGGTTTCAAACACCTGGACCATTTTATTTTTGGCATAACTGAAATTGCCGGAGAGGTTTAACTGCAAACCATTGGAGAACCGGTGGCTGGTACCGGCAGAGATTTCGATACCACGATTTTCCATGATGCCTTCATTTTCGTCGGAAAGATTGAGGCCGTATTCTACCGGCACTGTTACCGCCGGCGGCAGTAGCATGCCTGTTCTTCTTTCATGAAAGTAATCCAGTTCCAGTTTGAGCAATCCTTTCCATAGCGTAAGGTCCAGCCCTATATCTGTTTTGGTGGATATCTCCCAGGTGATATTCGGATTGGGCTCGCGGGTGATATTGGAACCCTGCACCATGCTTCCGTTACCGAAGGCATAGGCGTTACCGTATAAATTATAGCCGTTCAGGTACTGGAAGGCTGCTCCGGCCAGGTTACCTGATTTTCCCCAGGAGCCTCTTAATTTCAGATAGCTCAAGGTGGAGGAAAGACCCGCCATAAACGCTTCTTCCGAAATGATCCAGCCGGCGGAGAAGGCCGGGAAATAACCCCAGCGTTTTCCGGGCGCAAAATAGTAGTGGCCATCGTACCGGCCGGCCGCCTCGAAAAGATATTTATGATCGTAGATGTAGCCTAAGCGATATACAAATCCAAGTTGACTGCCGGTAATGGTTGAACCATTGTTGTCAAAATCATTTTTATTGGAGCTGCCCATGCCCAGCTCATCGATGTTTACCGCAAAATTGTTGCGCCGCGCAGAAAAACCTGTGGAGTCATTCTTACGGGCTTCTGCCACCAGCAGCCCCGTGAAATCATGCTTGCCGAAGGTGTTGTGATAATTGAGGAATCCCTGGTAGGTGAAATACTGATTTTTAGCGTACTCCTGATTGAGCCAGGTGTATGGGGCTGCGCTGCCTTCTGAAGTGGATATCTGTTTCGTATAGGAGTAAGGGGTAGTGGTGGTATTCTGAGAATAGAAATAAAAAGGGGTGTGCCATCCTTTCACCGTGAAGTCATTGGGATCATAGCTAAAAGTTCCCTTCATGCTGAGTCCTTTCACAAAAGGCAGCTGCTGCTCCACGGAAAGTGTCGTGAGCAACGACGTCGCCTTGCGGTGGGAATAACCAGCATTCAGGATACCTACCGGAGAGTTGCCCGCAAACTCACCCCAGAGACCATTGCTATAATACAGGTTGGTAATGGGAATCAACTTATAGGCGCTCCGGAACAATTGTCCCGGTGTGGTGGCCGCATCCACACTATTGGTATTTTCGATCGCGCCGAGGATGGACAGCGATACGGTAGTAGTAGCGGTTGCACTCACTTCCATGTTAACATTATAATCATACCGCCTGTAGTTCACCGGGTCAAACATACCGTCCTGTTTGAGGAAACCAAGGCCGGCATAATATCTCACGACTTTAGTACCGCCGCTCAACTGCAGGTTATAATTTTGAATGGGCGCATGCATCCGTACCAGGTCTTTCGTATTGCTGATGGGATATTTGTCGGGGTCTTTGGCATTCAGGTCGGCATAACTATTAATGAGCTCTTCTGTGAAAGGTTGTTGTGTCCCTCCGGGATTTTCGTTCCTGTAGGCCTCATTACGCAGGCGCATATAGTCCTGGGCGTTCAGCATTTTGGGGTAGTAGGTAGGTGTTTGCCATCCGTAATAGGTATGGAGGGAAAGAGCAGGCATGCCTGTTTGGCCCCGTTTGGTGGTGATGAGGATCACACCGTTTGCGCCCCCTAGTCCATAGGGCGCTACGGCCGCAGCATCTTTCAATACGGTAACGGAAGCAATGGAAGCGGGCGAAATCTCGTTGATGTTGTTGCGGATGATACCATCTACTACGATAAGCGGTGCGTTATTACCGGTAGTAGCGATTCCCCTGATATGGATATCAGGATTATCCCTTCCGGGCTGGCCGCCATTGGGGCGCATACTAATACCGGAAATATTCCCGGCCAGTGAATTGGAGATATTGGTGACCGGTGATTTTGCCAGTTCCTTTCCCTGCACAGCAGCTACAGACGCTGTTGAAGAGGTTTTCCGCTGCGTACCGTAACCAACTACCACCACTTCGTTTAAGCCGCTGGCGCTTTCTTTCAGGACAACGTTGAGCGGCTCAGCGGTACTTATCACTTCGCTTTGTTCGTATCCAACGTAACTGAATACGAGCGTAACGCCCGCCGCGGCCTGCAATTCAAAATGCCCGGCTTCATTGGTAGTGGTGCCAATACTGGTACCTTTTATTTTTACAGATACGCCGATAAGCGGCACGCCGCGCTCATTTTTCACGATGCCGCTTATTTTGATGGCGCTGCTATTGTCGGCCGCAATCACAATAGCGTCGTTATCCATTACCGTGTAACGCAACATTGTGCCGGCAAAGGTTTGTGAGAGCAGTTGCTCTACAGTGGCATTTTCTGCGTGAATGGATACTGGTGGTTCTGAGGGAAGGATATCGTCGTTGTAAATAAGCCGGTAGCGGCTTTTCTGTTGAATCGTTTTCAGCACGGTTTTAATGCTGACTTTTTCCAGAGAGATACTGATCTTTTCCTGGATGGTAATGATGGCAGATGAAGGCATAATACCGGCGAACAACAGGGCCGCCGTGAGAAGGGCCGTCAGTCCGCCAGGCAGGCTTTTATTTAAAGCCCGTAGGAACATTAATTTCATAACATGGAATATAAAAGGGTGAAGGAAAGTAGCGTGTGGTAGCGTTGCTATGTCATACTCTTAATTTTTAAAGATCAGGACGATGATGTCATTTACTGATGTACACATCTTTCCCGTTGATCCGAAAAGTAAACGGGCGTGAAAGCTGCAGCATTTTCAGCGCCTCATCCAGTGATTCTGTGTTGATAATTCCTGAAAAACGCAATTGTTGCAGGTCAGTGGATTCGAAATGAAAGGTAACACCGTACCACTGGCTCATTTTGTCTGCCAGTTCGGAAAATGCATGATTGTCAAATACCAGTTTGTTGTCCAGCCAGGATATCTCCGGGAGCTGGCCGCTGCTGTCTTTTTCCAGGTGCTGCTGTTGAAATACAGGAGCCGGACTGGTTACCGGTACCGTTATTTTTTCTTCCGGATGCAGCACCATCGTTTTCCCCTGAAACGATATGGCCACTTTTCCGCTGACCAGCGTAGTGGACACGATGCTGTCGTTTGCATAGGCTTTCACGTTAAAGGCAGTGCCCAGTACGCGAATGTTGACCTTGCCTGCATGGACAATAAACGGGACACGATCATTTTTAGCGATATTAAAATAGGCTTCTCCGGAGAGCGTTATTTCCCGGTGTTGCCGGCCAAAACCGCTTTCTTCGTAATGGAGCCGGCTATTGGCGTTGAGCCATACCGTGGAGCCATCAGGAAGTACCATCCGGGATTTACCTCCGGCGAAGGAATGGAGCTGCTGTGGCGAGGATGCAGCAGGATGCGTATATCGCCATCCTGCCCATACGGCCGTTACTACTACTGCCGCCACGGCGGCGGTGGCCAGCCTCCGGATAACCGGCCGGCGATAGCGCGGCTTTGTTTGTGTATCGATCATGTTCCAGATACGTTCCTTACTGCTATCAGCGCTACCCACCTCCCGCAAGGGTGTCTGCCAAATGGCGGCGGCCAATTCCCGGGATGCCTCCACTTCCGGATCATCTTTCATTAATGTTTCCAGTTCAACCAGTTCCGAGGAAGAAATATCGCCGCTGAGCTGTTTACCGAGTAATATCCAGATACGATCGTTGCTCATAGAAATATTGAAAATTATTGAACAAATGATGCTCAGGGATATAAGACAACACGAAAGAGGAAATACCCCCAAAGGGGCAACTTTTTTTAGCGCGTTTACTGATGCCCGGAATGCGGCGTGAAGAGGAAGGCCTTCGTTTTGGTCAGCTTTTTCAGCGCGATGCCCACCTGGTTCTCCACGGTTTTGATGGATATGTTCAGCAGGTCAGCTACCTCCCGGTATTTCATCCCGTCTTCCTTTACCAGTTTAAAGATGATGCGGCACTGCGGTGGCAGTTCATTAATAGCGATGTTGATATGGCGTATCATTTCATTATTAATGAGTTGATTCTCCGGGTTTATTTCATATTCAAGCCCATATGCTTCATCGAGATGCAACGTTTTCCTGTGGGCATATTTACGGAGGTAGTTAAGCGCAATATTGCGGGTAGAGGCATAGAGATACCATTTCAGATTACTTACCTGAAGCAGGTCTTTCTGCTGCCGCCATATGGCAATAAATACATCAGCTACCACTTCTTCCGCCATTTCCCTGTTATGAACGATGGCCAGGGCTAACTGCAGCAATGGAGCGCTACAGCAATCGTATAATTCTTTAAATGCCTGTGTATCACCATGATGTATTCTGTCTCGCAGTTCAGGGATATCTTCGCGCATGAAAATAAAATATCAGATTATGCAAAATTCCAATTGCATAAAAATAAATTGTCTTATTGACAAATATAATATTAAAATCGACTGACTGTATGATTCTGCCACGCGCGGAGTTTCTTTTGATGAAACTTTTCAGGGAAGCAAGGGAGATACGCAGCCCTGTTTTCCTGTACCGGGCAAATAAAACATAGGAATTAGCTAATTTCGCACTGTATTCTACCTGCTTTCTTCCCTACTTTTACAAGATGGTCATAAAGAAAATCATTACGCTGCTTATCGCGTGCACGCTTACCTACAGCCTGTCTGCGCAATGTGATTTTAATACGAAGTATTTTAAAATTCACATCAACGGGAAAGGATGGATCACCAGTATGAAGAATATCTCGGTAACGCCCAACAGGGAATTTAGTCCGGCCGACAAGCCGTCTCCCCTGATGAGCTTATATAACAGTCAGCAAAAAGTTTTCTATCAACCTATAAAAGCCACGTACAACAAGGGAAACAAAACCCTGTTGCTGCGTTACGCCAACGGATCAGTGGCCCAAATTGCCATTCAGCCACAGGAAAAATATTTTAAACTCACGCTGCAGTCCCTCGCTCCACGGAATGGCATCGATGTTATTCAATGGGGCGCGTATCATACCAATATTACCAATCTGTTTGGCGAAATCATCGGCGTAAGCCGCGATACCAGCCATGCCGTGAATTACGCCATCGGTATGCTGGCCTTAAACGACAATACGCTTGGAGGCACTGCGGAAACTATCGCTGACGCAGCGCCGTTTCAATATATCATCCATTCTCCTGATGCAACACGCTACCCTTTGCCTGACAGTCTGCATGAAGGCCAGGTATTTACGCTGGGCGGCGATGGGGTGAGCGATGTAGCTTTTTATGCCCACAAAGAACCCTACTACAGGATCATGTATGGCAATGCAGCCAGCGTGGATGACAAAGGAAGGATATCGATTACCTATCAGTCGAGGGACCGGTCTTTTGAGAGAGAAGTCAATTATTCGCTGATCCCGAATATGGCTGCCAATACGCCCAACCACATACAAGTGCAACCGTTGCCGGGAGTGGACTACATAGGCTCTTCCATCGCCTTATGGGGCAGCCCGGACAGCACCGCCTTGCTGGATGTAATGCAGCATATTGTATTGAAGGAACAACTCCCCTATCCGACAATTAATGGCAGATGGGTAAAAGACCCTGCTGCGTATGTTCCGGACGCCATTACCAGTGGTAATCTGTACGACAGTATTATATCCTATACAGCGAGACTCGGTTTTAAGACGATCAGCTTATATGATCAGGGTTTCCTGAGACCTGACCGGGGCAATCATGGCTACATCGACGGAAAGAATTTCGAGAAGCGGCCCATCCATTTAACCGCTGGCAACGTGTCGCACAAAGCATTTGCGGACATGGCCGCAAAATATGGCGTCACCATAGGCAGAACGACGATCACCAATGCATTGGCGCCGGGCACCCTGGACGCCAGTCCCGTTCCCAGCGACAGCCTCTGCTACCAGCAACGCCGTTTGCTGATGGCGGCCCTTAGTCCCACCGACACCGTTATCATAGTGGATGATCCTAAGCACCTGGAAGAAATTGCCAGCTGGGAAGGACATTGCGCCAACCTGAATATGATAAAAATCGGGAAGGAACTGATCCACTACCTGGGCGTTTCAGACAAGGCGCCTCATCGGCTGCTGCAGGTAAAACGAGGCTACTGGAACACGCAACCAGCCAGCCATCAGCTGCGGGACACGGTATATAAACTCCAGGTAACCATCAACTATGGCTACGATGGCATTATACCCAATATGCAGTTACAGGATGAAATGGCGGCCTACTATGCAGATGTCTGCCACCTCAACGGCTTAAGGTATTATGATCTCGACGGCCAGGAGTTTTTGTTCAACAACGGACATGGCTACTACTCCGCCAAACGTTTCTTCCGTAAAATGTTTGAAAGAGCGGCTAAGCTGGGACTGCCTTCCATCCGCTTTACCGGCGCTACCTTATCGGAAGGTTCCTGGCATTACCAGAGCATCTGGAATGTAGGCGGAGGAAAGAACCTCTACGATGCTGATACCAGGGAGTGGGGAAGCACCACCAGCCAGGGCAAAGACCTCCGGGATGTTACTTATGCTAACTTTTTCCCGGTAGGAATGGGCGGAAATTTTCCCATCAAAGCCCATTCTACAGTGGCACAATACGACCATATCCAGGCCATTTCTGTAGGGGTAGGTACTACCTATAGTTTATACCTCAACCAAAAGGACGTGGAGAGCTGCCCTCAGAAGAACGAGATTTTTAAAACCATCAGGACCTGGGAAGATGCGAGAGCTGCAAACGCTTTCCCCCGCTGGGTAAAAACAGCACTGGCAGATCCTTCCCTGTCATTTCACCTAGAGGCTGTAGATGCCAACACCTGGAATTTATATAAAACGAACCGCGATGGCTCCGGGAAAAAGTTGTTTGTTCAACTGACAAGAGCCCGCGGGTATTGATAAAAATAATCTGATAATAGTACGTACAACCGGACAAAGTGAACATCATTTCACTTTGTCCGGTTTTTATGCCGGATGAAGGCAGCCTGAGATGGTGGTTATTGGTTTTGTGTAGTACGCTTTATCGTAACGTCGGGGAACAACGCCGTGGTGTGGGCCGTTTTTCTCAGGAAGATCAGGATATCGAACATCCGCGCAAGCGACACCTCATAGTATTCCTCTTCTTTTTCACGCTGCTTTCCATACCCCATTAACTTCAGTGTTTTCTTTTCATCGAAACCGGTTCGCTCAGCGGCAGTCAACCTGGAAAAGTCAAGAAAATAATCCCCAGATACGTTGTTCATCAATAATTCGTTCCAGGAACCGGTCTTATTCGGGCGCAGGATACCATGATACAGGGTGTCTGTAAAGTGATGGTCGTCATTAATAAAACGGTTTTTGATATACGAATAACTCCCCTCGCCGCTGCTCATGCCGATAGACAAATACGCTCCGGGAAATTGTTTGGCGACCGTGGCACCCATCAGTCCCAGTTCATCGTACAGCCAGGCATATTTGGCCACATGTGCATTATGCGCCCATACAATTATTTTGGCATTACTGTCCGCAGCGTAATAGTTGATACGATCAGCCATGATTTCATCGCGTGAAACAGCGGCTTTTCTTGCCACTCGCTCATAATAAACACAGGATGTCTTCGCATGAAAAATCAGTTCCTTCGTCTCCGGGCTGTTGATATGCAACTGCTGGCATACCGTATCAATTCTTTCCAGCAGGCGATAAGTAGCCAGTCCAAAAGCCATTTCGCCGGGCAGGGAATCAGGTTGGGGAGATGGTTGGCGCTGATAAAACGCTTTAATGGACAGCGTTTGTCGCAGCAGGAACTCCTGGCAAAGATGATTCAACTCATTATTGCCATACTTTGCTGTTTCCCTTATTAATGCCTGAGGAAGGATTTCGCGAAAGCTGTCATCGCAACCGGCCAGGCGCAGCGCCTTCCCTTTCCTGGTATATTTTTTAACCCAGACTAAAAAATCCTTCATCTGTTTGGTCTGGTAAATAGCAAACAGGTGCCGCCGCATCAGGGTATCCAGCTTTTCATGTGGCAATCCTTCCTGCAGGGCCATCATGTCTTCGTGCGGATTTTCGAGGATGACCGTGTTGAATCCTTTTTCCATGATCAGGCGCCGGGTAATGGCAGCCCTCAGTTCATAAAAGTCTCCGGTGCCGTGGGTATCTTCTCCCAGTGCCACGATCCGCTTGTCTCCCACCACCGCCATCAGGCTGTCGAGCCACCGGCCTGTCTTGTGGTCAACGACAGTTTTAACATTATTAATTTGCTGTTGGGTTTGCGCCCCACTGAATAAAGCCGTATGCAGCAGTAAGATGACGAGCAGGTATCTCATAAATAGATTATTTATGGCGCAAAGAAAAAGCAGGCTACCTTCCCTGTCCCTGCTAATTCTCTGAAACAGATCCATTTTCTGTTAAAGCGCCCGGGGTCTTGTTTTGTCGAAAAAAAGCAGGGTTTCATCGAATCTTTCCGGCCAGCAGCGCTATTTTCTCCTTCCATATTGCTCAAAGGATGTATCAGCGGCCGGATACACGCTTTTCCACAGCTGCCAGCGGGCCATTTCGCCCGGCAGATTTGCAAATGATAATATACCAACATATATTTGTTCAATACAATCATTTACATACAGTACACATGCGTACACCCAAACTATCGACTATTCTATTACTGGCCGTAATTGCAGCGCTTTTTTTCATTCCTTTCCTGGGGCGTGTGCATCTATTTGACTGGGATGAGATCAACTTTGCAGAGTGTTCCAGAGAAATGCTGAAACTGGACGATTACACCAGGATTTATGTCAATTTCAAGCCGTTCTGGGAAAAGCCGCCCATGTTCTTCTGGATGCAGAGCCTGTCCATGAAGATATTTGGGGTGAATGAATTTGCCGCGCGCTTCCCCAATGCAGTTTGCGGTATTGTGACGCTGATTGTACTTTTCGTTTGTGGTACCAGGTTATACGACAGAAAGTTTGGTATCCTGTGGGCGCTGGCATTTGGTGGCTCCCTTTTCCCCAATATGTACTTCAAATCCGGTATCATTGATCCGTGGTTCAACCTGTTCACCTTCCTGGCGCTCTACTATTTTATATTGTATCACTGGAAGCGAAATGGATTTGACAAGGACGACCTCAACAAGAAACCGGTGTTTTATGCCGTTTGGTCAGGCATTTTTATGGGACTGGCCATCCTCACCAAAGGGCAGGTGGCCCTGATGGTGTTCCTGATGGTATTGGGTGTGTATTTCTTCTACAACCGCTTCAGGATCTATTTCAACTGGTGGCATGCGTTACTGTTCCTGATCGTAACGGCTTTGGTGACCGCCACCTGGTACGGATATGAAACCGCCAAAAACGGTCCGTGGTTTATTACCGAATTTTTAAAGTACCAATATCGTCTCTTTACCACCCACGATGCCGGACAGGAAGGCTTCTGGGGATATCACTATGTAGTACTGCTCATCGGCTGTTTCCCGGCCTCCCTTTTTGCGATCCCGGCATTCTTTAAGGGCCGCTACACCAGCAAGTATGATAAAGACTTTAAAATCTGGATGATATTATTATTCTGGGTGGTGACCATCTTATTCACCATTGTACAGTCCCGTATCATCCACTACTCTTCACTGGCCTGGTTCCCGGTAACCTTCCTGGCAGCCTATTCCTTTTATAAATGGGACAGGAAAGAGATGGATTACAAAAAATATGTGGGCGTATTCACCACCATCCTGGGAGCGATCATCGCCATCGTACTGCTGGCCGTTACGCTGATCGCCTTAAATATCAAACGACTCATCCCTTATGTGCACGACACCTTCGCGCAGGCGAATATGGCGGCTGATGTACACTGGAGCGGTCTGGAAGGTTCTGTGGGCATCTTAATGGTGGTCACCATTATCGTAGGATTGATACAGCTGCGCAAACACGCCTTCATCAAAGCCGCCACCGCCTACTTTGTGGGAACCGGCCTGGTGATTTTCATGGCAGCAGCGATCATCGTACCGAAAGTAGAGAAGTATTCACAGGCCGCCGCCATCGAGTTCTTTGAGCAGCGCCAGGGAGAAGATTGCTACGTCACCTGCTTAGGTTACTGGAGCTATGCCCCTTTCTTCTACACCCATAAAGAGAAACCAACGAATCCCAACTCTTATGAAGAATCCTGGCTGTTGACAGGGAATATCGATAAACCCGCTTATTTTGTCACCAAAGTAGACCGGGTAAACGATTACCAGCAGTACTCCTTAAAGGAACTGTATCGTAAAAACGGATTTGTATTTCTGAAAAGAGAACCGGTGAAATAACTGGTTAGATAATAAAAAGAAAAGGCGTTGAAATGATTTCAACGCCTTTTCTTTTATGATTTGAATCCGGTATACTATTTCTTCTTCTTACGGGAGAAGAACCGCAATACCTTGCTGATCACTTTATCGTTTGATCCCAGCATACCTTTGATTTCTGTGTAAACAGCCACCATGGTATTATCCAGTTTCACCATGAATTTCTTTTTCTCTTCTCCGGGGCGTACCATGTAGTGGGTAGCTCTGCGGAAAGGCTGTGCTTCTTCGGTATAATAATACAAAGCGATAGATCTTCTGTGGCGGTCTTCCGGGCAGGTAGTAGGTTCCGGATGTCCGTGGTAGGAGTCTGCATCTGTGTTGAAAATCACGCAGCGGTTAAAAACGGGCAGCACTTTCTTCTCACAGGCTTTCATCTGTGTATCCCACAGTTCCAGCTTACCACCCCATTCCTCTACCCAGTCGGGGTTGAGGTATACCAGCACGTTTACCCGGCGTTGCCAGTGGCGATGGTGCGGATGTACGGTAAAATCGGCATGGATGTTCAGGTAGCCTCCTCTTTTGGACTGATGTATGCCACCACCTTCCAGGAGATCATCTTTCTTCAGATTTTTTATGCCGGTCAGCTTACTGAGGAATTCCAGGAATTCCGGGGAATTCAGCTCATTAATGGTCCGCTTGATGGTAGTCGGCAACAAATCGAGTTTATTTAACCCGGCTTTGTTTTCATTGTAATGGACATAGTTGATCCATCCTTCTTCCTCATTTAATTTATCAAACTCCCGGGCGCATGTAGCTAATACGTCGGGGTTCATGAAATTTTCCAATACAATATGAGGATAAGGACTGGCCCCCTGGTAATCTTTGCTTAGTGTAGGCAGCTGAGCATTCCAATGAGCGTAATCGAATAATTGCGTGTTTTCCGCAGTTTCAGTGATAGTTTGCACTTCTTGAGTTTTTAGGCATGACTTTCAAAGGAGCCATAAATATAATGTAAATATTATTCGTTTCAGCAAGGGGGATGTCCAAAATATTTCCTACATCGGGAAAACGGCCGTACCTCAGGAAAAGCCGGCGATAAATGCTCCTTTTAACGACCATTTGGCGTAAGAGTTCGCTAACTCTCCGGCCCCTTCGGGCACCTCCCTTTATCAGACGCCTTCGGGCTGTCTTCCCCCTACTTATTTACCAAAGAAAACAGAATATCCAACCCAGGGCCTGGTTTCAGCTCCCGTATATACGGCATAGTTGAGCATGGTCCCATCCTTGTCCTCCTTCGCCGGGCGGACAAAAACAGCCTGAGCGCCTTCTCCCGCCACCGTCTCCGCACTAAACGTATTGCGGAGGTTCAACAGCTTCCCCTCCTGAATCCCGTAAACGCCTTTCTCTCCGGCCGCCAGGATGATCTGGTCATGCGCATAAGTGAGGCCTGCGAAGTCCAGTCCGGGATCTGCTGCCACCAGCTCAAAATGTTGACCATCGCGGGTTTTCCAAACCCTTCCTCCTTCACTGGCCAGGTAATAATCGCCGGCAGGCGTTCGCGCAATCCCGTCAGCGGCCATACTTCCGTGTTTGTTTTCGTCATAGGCTGTACCTTCCCAGACTTCTCCATTGTAATGCAGCAGCTCACGGGAATGTGACCCAATAGCATACACGTCGTTAGCAGCAGCACCGGCAAAATGGGTGATGTATTTTCCGTCATTTTGACTGACAGGCGTTTCCTGCCGGGTCCAGGTTTGGCCATCCCATAGATAAACATGGCCTGAATAGGTTCCGACGAAGATATTAGTACCGTCCGGCGACCAGATCGACACGCCATTCTGAACAGCGTCCAGACAGTACATTTTCCAGTCAAAGCCACTATTACGGATATCATCATGGTCCAGATCATAGGGCGACTTCACCGGACTTTCAGGAAATTTGACATTGGCCGTAGTGTATACATTGCCGTAAGAACTGCACAACCAGATATCCCCTGTTGGAGACACCCACACATCATAGATACTGTCACTGTTATAGAAAATCACGGAGGAGGTCGTCTTCGGTCCGGAGAAGTCATCGTAGATCAACTGTCCCGGGTTATCCAGGCTGCCGTCGTCCTGGATAATAAGTGCCAGCACTGTCCGGGGTCTAAGGCCATTCACGACCTTCAAAAGTTGCATGTTCATAGGTATGTTACATTTTAGGCGATCCGCTAAAAATAGATATTTTAAGCCATATTTAATCCTCACCATCCTATGGAACGATGACGCCAAATGGCAATCACGATCGTATCTGCATGGTCTTCCCCCGGATTATTTTTTAGCAGATTTTCCCGAATGGCATAGGCTTTTTCGTAATGATCAATCAACCCAAACTCATTTAAATCACCAGGAAGAAACGTTTCGTCAAATCCGCCACAGTTAGTTAATGCGCTGGTATCATAGTATTGATCTAAAAGTTCATAGCCCAGAAATTCATAATTCTCCAGGTGAATCAAAGCACAATCAGATTCCGGCTCGATCACCACGGCCAATAAACTAAATTTTTCCGGGCCGTTCTTCTTCCTGAGCACATACTCCTGTGTCCTGAAGAGCCCTGTTTCATAACAACTCTCCAGTACTATTTCTTTCCTGTCTTCGTCACTGTCACGATCAGGCTCCACCAACACTTCATTTAAACCCGTATCCAGAGAAACCAGCTCTGTAAGCTGTTCCAGCCTGCTCCATTGAATATATCCAGACCAGGAGAAATCATCCGTATGATTTTTATCAAACCTGGCGCGTGCCGTGTACAAATATGTCATCATGATAACCTTATTCCGTTTTTTTTCAGGATCATTTTTCAACTGCCGGGTCGTTTTTCAAACTTCATGTCTATGATATATCCTCCTGAAAATCAAATTTATAAAATTATCCTTTCCGGAAATAAGTGCGCATCGGCATCCCCCGGCTTAACCTTTTATTAATATTTCCCGGATAGCCGAATCCGTTGTACCTTTGCGGCATTGCGGCAAAAGGAACCATGTCATAGCCGGCCACTACAATTTATCAATTGTTACATGAGACTTAATTTCTGGGATAAACTATTCAAAACTGAAGACAACTACACCTATACACCTTTTGAAAACGGCATAGAAGTACTGAATTTCTGGCCCGGACAAGCCAGCAAAGACCTGTGGCTCTATCATTTTGTCACTGCCAGATTTGGTGACATCCTGCATAAAGACAATTCACTGCTGCTGTCATCGCTTTTCGGAGAGAAATCGCATATCCGGAAAAGTCCCTCAAAAACCAAAGTGTTTTTCTCCGGAGAAAACCTGGCCCGATTTCCAAAATACCGCGATTACTGCGCTGACTTCGTGGACGTGTCCATCGGATTTGATTATATACATCGCCCGGGCTATGTCCGGTTTCCGTTGTGGTTACTGTTTTTGTTTGAGGCTGACAGCACCTATGCGTCTATCAAAGCCAAAGTTGATGGTATCAGACAAAACGCAGGCAGCACCATTGCCGACAAACAGCGTTTCTGCTCCCTGATTTGTAGTCATGATAAAAACGGTAACCGGAAGAAGTTATTTGAATTGATCAGTACCGTGGAGAAAGTGGACAGTGCCGGTAAGTTTATGAACAACACCGATTCCTTAAAAAAGGAATTCCATGATAACAAAGTGGATTTTCTCCGGCAGTACAAATTCAATATATGCCCGGAAAACACCGACAGGCATGGCTATGTGACGGAGAAAGTTTTTGAAGCGATTCAATGTGGTTGTATCCCCATTTACTGGGGAGATAACAACAACCCTGAACCGGCAATACTGAACAAAGAGGCCATCCTCTTTTATGATAAGAAAAACCCCGCAGCGCTTTTAAACAAAGTGAAGACGTTGCAGACCAACCCGCAAGCCTATACGGACTTTGTGATGCAGGACCGATTCAGGCCGGATGCCGCTGACCGCATTTATGAGATGTTTGTGACGTTGGAGAATAGTATCAGCATGGCGCTCAGCAAACACCGCTAAATTCTTTCCCTATATGCCTGTAGCGCTGCGCCTACCAGCTTTTTCAGCGCAGCGCTATGCAGGGTTTCATCATCCTTGACTTCCACATAGCGGGATATCTTACCATTGCCTTTCAATATGCCGGCAGGATCGGGCAACTCGTTGCCTTTATAGAACCCCAGCTTCAATCCCTTTTGCGAAGGGATAAGAGTGCAGATCATCTGCGTATATTTTTGACCGTAGGTGTAAGCGATCATTTTGGCCGGCACGTCCAGCTGCTCAATGATACCCGGCAACATCTCCAGCAGCGTGTCACGCAACTGACGCGCCCGGGTGGCCACCGTTGCCGGATAGCTGTCCAGGAAGGATAATATGTTGGTATCCATCTTCATAAGATTTTCAGACTTGTATCTAAGTTACCTCAAAAATTACTATGTTGAGACCGTAGACACCATGCTATGAACGGCCGACAGGGGCTTGTCCGCATTCGTACGGCCGCCTGTACCAAAAACGGACATCTCCCGTGTTTTACAAACCCATAACACCATCATAACCAAAAACTTAAAAGCTGGCATTCTTTTCGACGCGGGGCACGCATGCTCAGGAATTATTTCACCATCGCTATCCGGAACCTGTTCCGCAACAAAGCATTTTCGCTCATCAATATCGGCGGACTAGCCATCGGTATGGCCAGCGCCATACTTATTCTGCTTTGGGTAAAAGATGAAACAGGTTACGACCGCTTCCACAGCAAATTGGACCGGTTATACCAGGTATGGTCCAACGACAGCATTCAGGGCAAGATCAGGTCCATGACCAGTACCTCTGAGATGATGGCGCCTTCTCTGAAAACAGATTATCCTGAGATAGAAGACGCCACGCGTGTACGCTGGACACGCAACCTCCTGCTGGCCCCCCGGCAGGACAGGAAGCTGATGTCTGCCGGAGCCGTGGTAGATCCCGGTTTTCTTTCCATGTTCTCCTTCCCGCTCCTGAGTGGAAATGAACAGACGGTGTTAAAAGACCCCAACAATATTGTCATCACGGAAAAATTAGCCGGGAAACTCTTCCAGCATGAGGATCCGATAGGGAAAATAATAAAAATAGGCAACGTCAATTATACCGTGTCCGGCATCCTGAAGAACCTCCCGGACAATTCCAGGTTCAGCTTTGCCGAGTACCTGCTTTCCTACGAAAGAGAAACATTGACAGGGCATATCGATAAAGACTGGAGCAACGTTTCCGTTGCCACCTTTGTGCTCTTGCGCCCTAACACTTCTCCGGAGATCATTAACCGGAAAATCAGGCGCATAGTGCCGGAACACTCCAAAGATGCCGGCACGGAGTCATTCCTGTATGCTGTCAGTCGCTTACGGCTATACGATCATTTTGAAAACGGTATACCCGTGGGTGGTCGCATTACCACCGTGCGCACTTTTTTTCTGGTAGCAGTGGTGATCCTGCTGATCGCCTGTATCAATTTTATGAACCTCTCCACGGCGCGAAGCAGTAAACGGGCCAGGGAAGTAGGTGTACGAAAAGCGATTGGCGCACAGCAATATTCACTCATCCTTCAGTTCCTGACAGAATCAATTACCCTCGCCGTTATCTCCGGTGTAATAGCCTGGATGATTGTGATCTTCTGCCTGCCCGCATTTAATCAGCTTACTGGTAAACAGCTACAACTGGAATATAGTAATCCTTATTACTGGCTGTCGGGCATCGGCTTCACCTTACTGACCGGCACGCTCGCCGGTAGTTACCCCGCCTTTTTCCTTTCCGGCTTCAAACCCGTTTCTGCGCTCAAAGGCACCTACAGAAGCGTTCGTACCCCTGTCACACCACGACAGGTATTGGTGGTGTTACAATTTACTTTCGCAATTGTGCTGATCATCTGTACGATCGTTGTGACCAAACAAATCAGGTATGGAGAAAACAGAAAAACCGGTATCGACATGGATAATCTGGTACATGTATTCCTGAATGATGAAATGGACAAGAACTTCCAGTTGATCAAACAGGAACTGATTACTTCAGGCTATGCTACTGCTGTATCCAAAGTCATGTCGCCCTTATCAGAAAACTGGGCATACGGACTGAGTCTGCGCTGGAAAGGCAAGCCGGAAAATTTGAAGGCGCAGGTAAACCGGTATACTTCGGAAGGCGATCTGGTCAAAACAGCCGGCATGCGGCTGCTACAGGGCAGGGACATCGACTTAAAACAGTATCCCACTGATTCTACCGCCTGCCTGATCAATGAAGCTGCCGTGAAACTGATGGGCTTTAAAGATCCTATCGGTCAGGAAATCTTCGATGACCAGGACAAATTTCACGTTGTGGGCGTGGTGGAAGATTTCATACAGGAGTCACCGTACATGCCGGTAAAACCGATCGTTATTAAAGGCGCGAAAAGCTGGACTGGTACTATCCTTGTAAAACTGAACCCTCAACAGCCTCTTGCCACTAATATTGCCGGCATGGAAAAGGTATTCAAAAAATATAACCCTGCTTTTCCGCTGGAAATGCATTTTGCGCACGACGCCTACGCAGACAAATTCAGCAGCGAGCAGTTTACCGGTAAACTGGCGGCCATTTTCGCAGGACTGACCATTTTCATTTCCTGCCTTGGACTGTTTGGCCTGGCCGCATTTATGGCCGAAAGCCGCTTCAAAGAAATCGGTATCCGAAAAGTATTGGGCGCCTCTGTGAGCAATATTGTGGTGCTGCTATCGGGAGATTTCGTGCGACTGGTAGTCATTGCCGTATTGATCGCCTCCCCCGTTGCCTACTGGGTGAGTCAACAGTGGCTGAAGGAATTCTACTACCGGATAACGCCCGGTATCGGGATATTCCTCACTGCCGGCATGCTAGCTATCGTCATTGCCCTGTTAACAGTCAGCTCACAAGCCATCAAAGCAGCGCTCACCAATCCGGTAAAAAGCATAAAACCGGAATAAGCTCACCGACAGTGAGCTTATTCCGGCCCCTATCAACTCACGGGAACGGCTAATCTTTTTTCCGGCTGGTCATCCTGATGTATTTCGTCCGGGAAGTACTACCGTCCGTTAATCTCCTCCAAATTATCTGGTAAACACATTTTCAACTTTCGGGTATTCCGTTGAGCAGGCTGTTCAGCCCCTCCTTTTCAAACAGTAACTTACCGAACTTCAGCCGTGACCATCCTTTCTTTAACACGTAGGTATGTCTGGGCATACCTTCTTCAATCATAGCTTCCAGCTGATACGCCTCAAAGCTGTTGCGGGGCAACAGGTCATCGAGCTGATACAGGTGCGTGGAAATCATAAACAGGCAACCGCTTTGCTGTGATAATCCCCTCACCGTTGAACAGGTAATATCGATCGCATCATCGATATTGGTTCCGCTAAATAATTCATCAAATACCGCGAAACACTTCTTCCCGCTGACAGCCTGTTGCATGATCGTCTTCAGACTCATCACCTCCTGCATAAAATGGCTGTAGCCACTTTGGATATCGTCCGTTACGTTAATGGAAATCAGGAAGTCGTCATAAAATGGCACCTCGCATCGTTGCGCTGGTACCGCCAGGCCCAGGTGCGCCAGTAGCACACAAATAGTAACAGACTTCAGCACGGTGGATTTACCGGCCATATTGGGCCCTGTCAGCAACATCACGCTGTTGCAGGTGCTGAAATCGTTGCACACAGGATTTTTGAGCATTGGATGATAGAATTGTTCCAATAGCAATATCTCCTGCGTGAACACCGGGAAAACAAAATGACGTGTCTTAATTCCTTTCGCCACCGACCAGATAGCTTCAAAATCAAACAATGATTGCCAGAAATATTCCAGCTCATGGCTGGCATCTTTCTGCAGCAACCATTTCAATAACCCCGACATGTCGGAAATCGATAATGTCGTTCCCCGGTTTATCTTCATGGCCAGTTGCGCCGTTTCTGCTCCGGAAAGAAAGGCGCCAATCCGCTCCGGACAAGGTTGAAATGCCTCCGGGAATTTCACCTTTGCAGCCTTCTCAAAATATTGTTTATATAAGCGATCAAAAAACAGGACTGTTTGTGCACAACTTGCCTTCAGGCGATGTTTGTCTTTGCTGAACAGCAAAAAAATCCTGTCCGGCCCTTCTTCTCCATAGTAGTGTTTCAGCGTGGTAGTAAAGCGATGCACTTCTTCAAAATCGTACCGTTGGTACCTGAGATCTTCCAGTATATCCCATTGTTCCACAAAGGTGCGCAATAATAGCTGTCGGGCCGTCACCTCTTCACGGGTCAACCCGGCTCTGTCAAACAACGCATGCAGGGAGGCTTTAGCGCCGGTATTATTGGTATAATCAAACAACGATATTATTTCCCGGTTGATATAGGTTTTCTCTGTCGTCATGTAAAAAGAGGCTTTGGAAGACTGATTGCAAAAATCAAGCCTTCTTCAGCCTCATTATTTTCGTATAGTATTTGGCGTAAGTTCAGACGCTCAACGCCCCTCTGAATCCTCTCACCGCATAATAAGAAGACGCACCGTTGTGATACAGAAAAACATGATCATACCGCCGGTCGCAAAACAGCGCGCCGCCCAGTTTTCGGATAGCCGCCGGCGTATCCACCCAGCTGGATGTTTTCAGGTCAAATTTCCCCAGCTGTTGTAGCGCCCTGTATTGTTCTTCCGTCAGTATACTAATACCGATGGCTGCTGCCATATCTACGGCGCTGTCTCCCGGTTTATGTTCTTTTCTGGCGTCCAGCGCTTCGCGGTCGTAACACACGTTTCTGCGTCCTGCCGGCGTTTCGGGCGCGCAATCATAAAAAGTATATTCGCCCGTTTTTTTGTCAAATCCTACCACATCCGGCTCCCCGCCGGTTTCTTCCATGATCTGAAGCGACCATAGTTTGTCGCCGCTGGCTTTCAGCTTCGCCTCTACGGCCTTCCATTCCAGGCCTTTGTGCCGGGGCATGTTTTTTTCAAAACGTGATTGCAGGGTAGCCAGGAGCGCAGCCTGTTGCTCCGATGATAATTTCTTCTTATTACTGTTACTTTTGCCCATATTACAGGTAGTTTTGAAGATGAAGGACCATCCCGCAGGGAAGGGTGCTGGTTCCGGTTAAATAAGACAGATCGCCTCAAAGATAACAAGCCTGTTAAAACCGGACAGCGTTGTTTTAAAACCGAACAATATAAAATATTTTATAAATCATAATTAGTTAGATTTAAATAGATTATTTTATGGCATTATTCTTCAGAGATGCCTGTTGACTAACTCCTTTTACATGTTGCTGAATTACTTCAAAACAGCCTGGCGTAGCCTCACCAACAACAAGGCTTATAGCGCGCTAAACATTTTCGGACTGGCCATCGGGATGGCGGTGGCGCTTTTGATTGGGCTGTGGGTACATTATCAGTTTTCGTACGACCGCTTTCTGCCCGGCTACCAGCATACTTATCAGGTCATGTACAAGACCGTCTACAACGGCGACATCCTCACACAGCGGTCCACCTCCTATCCTTTAGCGGAGGTATTAAAAAAGGAAGTACCCGGCATCCGGTATGTCACTCAAACTGATTGGACGGCCTGGCATGGACTGGTAGCAAAAGAGAAAAAGTTATACCTGAATGGCATAACAGCCAGCCCCGATTTTTTGCAGGTATTCGGGTATCCGTTACTACGCGGTAAAGCCGGCGATGTGCTGAATGATATGCATTCTATTGTACTCACGGCCTCCACGGCCAAGTCACTTTTTGGAGATGCAGACCCTATCGATCAAATTGTCCGTCTCGATAACCAGACAGACCTGAAAGTGACAGGCATATTGGAAGATATACCTGCTAATTCAACTTTTCAGTTCCGTTATATCATACCACAAGACTACATGGTAAAAGTGCAACACTGGGGCACCCAATGGGGCAACAACAGTTTCCAGACGTTTGTAAGTCTTGAACCCAATGTTTCTTTTGATCAGGTATCTGCCAACATGAAGATGCTGTTGAAAAAATACAGTGTAGATGAATACGCTATCGCTAAAAGCGAACTATTCATGCAATCGATGAAACAATGGCATCTGCAGGCGGAGTTCAAAAATGGCGTGGTGTCCGGCGGTCTGCTGGACTATGTGAAGATGTTCAGCATTATCGGACTGCTGGTATTGTTGATTGCCTGTATCAACTTTATGAACCTCTCTACCGCGCGTTCTGAAAAACGGGCACGGGAAGTGGGTATACGAAAAGCGATCGGTTCTCACCGTAATGATCTGGTGTTTCAGTTTTTATTGGAATCGCTGATGATCACCATGATTTCCTTTGTGCTCTCTCTGATATTGGTAGAATTGTCGCTCCCCTCATTTAATGCCCTGACGAATTCCCATATCCGGATTCCTTACCACAGCGTTGTTTTCTGGTGCATACTGACAGCCTATGTACTGCTGACGGCTTTGCTGGCAGGGGGAAGACCCGCGTTCTATCTCTCTTCCTTTCAACCGGTAAAAGTACTGAAAGGTAGTATACATACCGGTAAAGCCGCCTCCCTGCCGCGAAAGGCACTGGTGATGGTACAATTCACCTGTTCCGTTGCCCTCATGATCAGCACTATTGTCATCTATCAACAGATACAACATGCCAAGGACCGCCCTACGGGTTACGACGCGCAACGGCTGATGATGACCGACAACAGCCCGGACATGAACCGCAACTACGAGGCGTTGAAAAATGACCTGCTGCAAACCGGCATGGTAGCCAGTGTCACCAAATCCTCCAGTCCTGTTACCGGCATCTGGGTCACCAATAATATCCGGGAATGGCAGGGCAAACAACCTGGCGAATCGCTGGAATTAGGCACTACCGCTGTTTCCGACGCAGATTACTTTAAGACCACGGGCATGCAGATCGTTGCCGGCCGAAACTTCTCAGGCAACCTGGGCGCGGACACCTCCTATATCATCCTGAATGAATCAGCTGTTAAACGCATGCGTCTCAAAGACCCCATTAACCAGGTTATTCGTTGGAGCGACCCGGTTAAAGTCCAGAAAATAATCGGCGTCGTAAAGGATGCCCTGATGGGTTCTCCCTATTCATCAGTACCGCCTTGTATGTTTATTTACAATCCTGACTGGGCCAATGTGATCACCTATCGCCTGTCGCCAGGTGTTCCCACAGAGAAAGCCATCGCCGCCCTGACACCCGTTTTCAACAAACATAATCCCTTCTATTCCTACCGGTACCGGTTCATCAATGATGCGTATGCCGATAAGTTCGGGTTTGAAACCCTGGTGGGGAATCTGGCCGGTGTATTCGCTGTATTGGCTATTTTCATTTCCTGCCTGGGTCTCTTTGGCCTGGCCGCATATATGGCAGAACAACGTACCAAAGAAATCGGTATCCGGAAAGTGTTGGGCGCTTCCATATCACAGGTATGGCTATTGCTTTCGAAAGATTTTGTCGTACTGGTGGTGCTCAGTTGTCTGGTGGCCGCACCACTTACCTCGTATATATTACAACGGTGGCTACAGCAGTATGAGTACCGCATCAATATCAGCGCCGGCGTATTGCTCATCACCGCGCTGGGGGCAATCGTCATCACCATCATCACCGTTAGTTTCCAGTCCATCAGAGCTGCGCTGGCCGACCCCGTGAAGAGCCTGAAGGCCGAATAAAATAGTTAATGGCGGCCATTTGACAATGGCCGCTATTCATTAATATACCCTGTGTTTTATCCATGTTGCCACATACGCCAGGACATCAGGAGCGATGGTTTGCGCGATGTCCGGATATTCAGATGGGAGCCCCGTTGTAGCGTTTTGAAACAAATGATTTTTTCCGGGAAACAATTTAATGGTGACTTGTTTGTTGCCTCCCTCCCGCAACGCTTTTTCAATGCGCGGCAACTGCGCCGGCAATACCTGTACATCCTTGCTGCCATTAATGGCCAGCACCGGACATTTCACCTTTTGCAATATCGCCGCCTGATGACGGAATAAGTCGGCCCGCCTGGGGCGTGACAAAAAAGGGTAGAACTCTTCCGCATGAAGAGGCTGCGTAAGCTCCATGATCTCCCGGTCGCGGGCGGAGAGCTGCGCCACCTCACGGTCAAACGGCAGCAACGCTGCCGCCAGCTTTATTTTAGCGATGCTGTCATTGGGTTCTGCCCGGATAACTTCCAATACTTTGTCCACCAGCCTTACGTTTAGGTCAATCGCTGCTGCGCTGGCGCCACTCCCCTTTCCGACAGCCACGATAGATTCATTATAGGCAGTTACCATATCCGACGCGCTACCGGCCATCAGTACCGCATAGGCCACATCCGGCGAAGCTGCCGCAATAGGCGCAATTTCCCCGCCGAGGCTGTGCCCTATCAGGCCGATAGCCCGTGGATTTATCTCTTTCCTCGATTGCAGATAACGCACACCCGCCAACGCATCGTCTGCCTGGTCTTCATTGGTAGCCGATTCATAATCGCCCGTGCTTTTCCCCACGCCGCGGTCGTCTACCCGCAGCACGGCGATACCCTGGCGGGTAAGGTAATCTGCCAGCACCAGGAAAAACCTGTGGGTAAAAACTGTTTCATTGCGGTCGCTGGGGCCGGAGCCGGAAACCAGCACCGCTGCGGGAAAGGGACCTCTCCCTGCCGGCAGGCTGAGCGTACCGGCCAGCGATACGCTGGCATTGGCGTTATCAAATACCACCTCTTCTTCCTGGTAAGGCAGTGGCGGCACCGGCTCCTGAGGTCTCTTCAGGGCAGCCACCGGCAAGGCATCCCGCTTTTTCAGCTCAAATGAAAATTTACGTTTGTCTTTCATCAGAAAAAAACCGGCAAGGGTGCTGTCGTTGATCAGCTGGCCTTCATAATGCGTGTTCATCGCCGGGATGTCCATTTGCAGCCTTCCTCCGGTGGCCACCAGGTTTTCTGTTTCGATATTAAAAACCTGCTGATTGATAACGTGCATGCGTGACCGGAGCTTGCCGCCGTTGTCGGCGGTAATTTCGAAGGCCACTTCCGGAGGCTCCATCCCGGTAAGGTGGACGGTGCCCACCCAGATACCTTTCAGGTCCTGCGCGCTCATGGAAAGGGTTATCGTCAATAGCAACAAGAGTGATGTAAAGTAGCGTTTCATGCGTTGTTGTTTTACCGCAAACTTACCCTTCAATCCAACGCCGGTCCCGGCTAATACACCAGTAACGGCTACGGTTATCCGTACAGGCCGGTTAACATGATCAATGCATTTCAAATAAAAAAACAGCTGTTTATCAACTCTTTTTTCCCGTCCCCCGGAATAGCTTTACATTCATCCGCAAATCACCACGCTTGAAAAGAAAACGCCTTGAAGCTATTATTCACCTGGCCATCTGGGTCAGCGCCTATCTGCTCTTCGCCTTCGTGGCCACTACTGTTGGCGTTTTCAGCAGCAGGGAGCACACGCTCTTTTACCCGCTGACAGTAGGAACACTGATCAATGCCGCTGTATTTTATACTGCGTCGCTGATCATTATCCCCCGGGGCGCAGCGCTGAAAAAAAGAAAGCAGCTGGCGTTACAACTGCTGTTACTTTTTATCGGCACCACCATCCTGAAGTCCGTCATCGATTTCTTCTTTTTTGACAGCATCGTGTCCACGGAAAAAGAGCCTTTTGAAGAACAGATATGGATCAATGCCATCTTCGGCTTTATCCTGATGAGCCTGGCCATGACTTATGGTTTTATACGCATCTGGATACAAAAGGAAGCCCAGCAACAGGTGGTGCAGCAGGAAAAACTGAAGGCTGAACTGAATTTCCTGAAAGCGCAAATCAATCCTCATTTTCTCTTCAACACGCTCAATACTGCCTATGCCAGCGCCACACTGTATGGAGACAACCGGACCGCTGGCATCATCGACAAACTCAGTTATCTGATCCGGTATATGTTATATGAAAGCAATGAGGAGCGGGTATTGCTGGAGCAGGAGATCACGTACATAGAAGATTACATTGAATTGCAACAACACCGTATCGCTGATGAGGTCCGGGCGGATATCCGGTTTCAACACAAGGCCGACAGCCATCATCAGATAGCACCGTTGTTGTTACTCCCCTTTGTGGAAAACGCCTTTAAGCATGGCATCCGGCTGGGAGAACTTTCCTTCATCGACATACAACTAACGGTAGCGGATAATGTTTTATCTTTCTCTGTAAAAAACAGTGCAGGAGGAGCGCCCGCAGCAGCCATGCCGCAGGTGGGCGGCGTAGGACTGGCCAATGTCAGAAAGCGGCTTGCCCTGCTATATCCTTCAGGGCATCAGCTACAGATCCATGACCATCCGCATCATTTTGATGTCCTGCTTGAAATAAATTTAAACAGCCATGAAATGCATAGTGGTGGATGACGAGCCTCTGGCCCTGGCACTAACGCAACGTTATATTGAACAAACGCCGCAGCTGCAGCTGGCCGGCAGCTTTACCAATCCTTTTAAAGCCATGGACTATCTGCTGCGGGAAGAGGTGCAGCTTTTGTTCCTCGACATCCATATGCCGGGATTGTCCGGCATGCACCTGCTGGCATCTCTGCCGGTGCAGCCCATGGTAGTGTTTACCACGGCCTATGCAGAATTTGGCGCAGAAAGTTATGATTATAACGCGGTCGACTATCTGCTGAAACCCATTAACTACCCCCGCTTCCTGAAGGCCGTCAACAAAGCTATCGCCGCCGCCAATGTTAAATCAACAGCTCCCCCTGCAGAGGAAGAGATCGTGATCAAGAGCGGCGCACAGTGGCACCGCGTCCGGATAGACAGCATTCTGTATATCGAAGCTGCCGGCAACTACATGCAGTTTCATCTGTCAGCCAAAAAACTGATGGCCCTGATGAATATGAACGAGCTGATGGAACTATTGCCCACACAGCATTTCATCCGGATACACAAATCATATGTCGTGTCTCTCCGGCATATTACGATGTATGAGAAAAACATGGTGATGCTGCATACGCTGTCATTGCCGATAGGACTTACTTACCGGCAACAGTTCCTGGACAGGCTAAACCGGAAATAGTATAACATCCTAGCAGACAATTCCTTATATTTAACCCCTCATTAATTCTTGTCATCCGCCATGGACCAATATCTGACTGAACTGATCGACCGCATGAATGACACCAGTGACTGGCCATTGCCACCGGGTGTAAGCAGCAGCACCACCATTTCGTGGGCTGCGCTGAGAGAGGCCGAAAAACTCGATAATACTGCCTACATACCTCAGTTGGTAACTTTTATCAACGCAGAGAAAGATGCCAAACGACGGAAGAGCGCTTACTTCACGCTGGCACATATCGGAAAAAATACCAACAACCGGCAAGCGATGGAGTTTCTTATCTCCCGGATAACAAAAGAAAAAGATAAGTACATGCTGTCGTCTATGCTGGAACAGATCGGAGACCTGGAAAAGCCGGCCGGTACCGATCTCACGCCCCTCATCGAGGCGGTGAAAAGCAGTGCCTGGCAAATCAGGCAAAGTGCGATCAAAGCGCTGTCCCGCTCCGCAGAAAAAACAGCGGAAGCAGCGTTGCTGGAAGTGATCAGTACCAGCAAAAATGAATATGACCTGATATATGCCAACATGGCCTTGTCCACCTCCGGCTCACCGGCCAGTCTGCCTTTTCTCATCAAACTACTGGAACATAAAAAACAGGATGTCTCCGGTACGGCGCTGGGCGCCATTCTCAAGCTGGGAGACGCTTCCAATCTTGACCTCTTCCGCGAGCAACTGGAACAGGGAAAAAATAAGTTCACCGCCCTGCATGGTGTTATTAAATACGGCGATGAAAAGGTGGTGCCTGATCTTATCCGACGTGTAAAACAGCTGATCGCCAAACAGCGGGCCATTGAGGCTATCAGCACAGATGGTAAAACAGAAATCATCGTGGCACTGGAATTCCTGGTGCAACACGTTGCCGGTAATCCCGAAATAAAAAAGCTCTACGAGTTGTTGACCGGTAAAAAGTCCGCCCTGCTTTGGGACCGTGAAAAGAAATGGTTACAAACATTCCGCCACTATTTTATTGTGTAGACATTTGTTGTTTGATTATTTGAAGGATGCCCAACATTCTTCAAATAATCATCCGGGTAAAACGTTTTTTCATTCAAAAAAAATTCTTTTTTTGAATTGCTTATTGTATTATTGCTGACAAGAACCAAAATCTGTACACGAAAGCAAGGCACACGCTTCAAGAGCCACCAGCACAACGAAAAATCTGATCGAACCGTATAACAAATAATATTGTAAACCTATTTTACTATCATCCATATTTATAGCACTACATCTGTCGGCACGATAGGAATGATACGCATCTGCTTCATACCCGAAAAGCTATGCTGCCATTGCTTTCCAAACAACTAAAATCCGCCAGCGCACACACTATTATACATATATAATAGCATACCAGCATGCACAAAAAAACATTCCGGTAGTAAAGCGAAATAGACCTATTTCCGCTACTGTACATGTTATCCTGTATATTCAGATCGTTCCCCTCAATCACCAAATTAAATTAACCATGAAAAAAACCCTTCAAACACTCGCCTCTATTGTACTGTCAGCATTACTATTGGCATCATGCAGCAAAAATGCGGACGTACCTGTAGTGCAGGAAAAAAAAGATAATGCAGACAAGGTGTTCTCCTACATTCAACGCCTGGGCTTTTCCAAAAGCGATATCGTTGATAACGGCGACGCATATATCGTCGATGGAGACATCCGTTTTCCGAAAGACATGGAAACTCCTGATGGCAACGTTTCTACCGAACAACAATGGACAGGTAGCAAACTGACCGCAGCCAACGCTTTGAATGTTCGTATCAAAGTGGATCCCAGCATGACTTCGATGATGCCGGAAATCAATTCTGCCATTAACCAGTGGAACACTATTGGTGGTGCTATTGCCTTAAACATCAGCGTCGTTACCGGTACATCCTACGACATCCTCATCAAGGATACCAATCTTGGTGCAGGTATCTGCGGACAGGGTACCTTCCCTTCCGGTGGTAAGGCAGGTAATCTCATTCAGATCAACAAGGCATATATTGCCGGCAACAGTTTTGCCCAACGTCAACGCACGATTACGCATGAAATAGGACATAATATTTCCATCATGCACACCAATCAAACCGGTGGTATGCAAATCCCCGGCACACCTGTTACTGACGCCAATTCTCTGATGAATGCAGGTCAGTGTAATTCAGGCGCTACTGTACTGTCTAACTATGACAAGATAGCCGCACAGTGGTTGTACTAAAGACCTTGTCTGAAAAAGACAAACAACGTTACTAGATCCACAATCTGAAATGATCTGAATATAACAGGTATCCGCTCTGGCTTGCCGGAGCGGATTTTCATTGCCTAAAAAGGCCCGTTCATCCGTAGACAAACGAGCCTTTTCACTGCACAAAGCTATTCTTAGCGCAACGTTATTTTCCTGATCTGATGCAGGAAATCTTCCACGAAGTAGATATTTCCCTGCCGGTCTACTGCCATAGACCCAGCCGATGCCGGTGAAATAAGCGCTTCCTGTAAGGTGCCGTTCTTATTGCCGGTATGCCATGGCTCATAGGTTCCGCCGGAGCCGGTGATGGTGCTAATAGTGCCATCTGCCGGTGAGATACTTCTGATAGAAGCATTGTTACCATCGATCACGTAAATCAATCCGCTCACCGGGTCAAATACCAGCGTACCCGGTCCGTCCAGTTTACCAACGCCACGTGGTCCGTCCACATACCCCGACTGGAAGAACGTACCGGCAAACAGGCCCACCTCACTGGTAACACTGTTGTAGCGGTACACAGCACCTCCGTCGGTATTAGACCAGAACACAGCTCCATTCACGTAAGTGAATGGTGAAGAGAAGCCTCCTCTGGACAGCTGTTTGATCTGCGACCCGTCGGCAGAAATGCGATAGGTACCGTTGTATTCAGAACCGACGTACACATTACCTGACGGATCGACCGTAATATAACGCGGCGGGTTCTCGATACCGGAATAGAAGGTAGTCACCACGCCTGCCTGTGTCACCTTCCTCACACTGTTGTTCCAGCCATCAGCCACATACAGGTTATCGTTGGCATCAAAAGCGAGGCCGCAGATACCATTGAACTGCGCCGCTGCGCCGGTGCCGTTGGTATTACCGGAATTATCGCCGCCTGCGAAGACGGTGCCGCCGGAACCGTCCGGATTAATTCTGTAGATTTTAGTGTTGGCGCTCAGGTACACATACCCTTTGCTGTCGATGGCCATGCCTCGTTGATTAGGTACTACCATCGTTCCACTATAGAACAGGCTCACTCCTGCCCTGCGGAACAGCGGACCTGTGGCCGACAGGCTGCCGGTGGTGATCTGCAGCGTACCCGTAGTAATGCCGTTAGGTATGGTAGCCGTTAACACCGTATCCGATGCGGTATTGATCGTCAGCGCCAGTCCGTTGATGGTCACGTTGTTATTGGCCGCCACCGGATCGAAGCCGGTACCCCTGATTTTGATCACGGTGCCTGGCAGGCCGTTGTCGGGCAGCAGCTGCGATATGCCCAGTGCCTGCACGGTATAACGCGGACCATTTACTTCCTGGCCGTTCACCACCACTTTAAGTGTGCCTGAGGCAGTGCCGGGAGGAACGGTAACGACCAGCTGGCCTTTGGTGGCGCTTAGTATAGTCGTTGCCGTACCATTGATAAATACGGAGTCTTCATCCGTGATATCGCTGAACTCATCGCCCTGAATGGTAACGGTGCTGCCGATAGGACCGCTCAGCGGCGCTACCGTTTTGATAGAAGGCGGCGGTACCTGTGTAAATACAGGGCCGGTGGTTTTCTGCCCGTTCATCGTGAGCGACACGGGGCCGGTTTTCACATTAGCCGGCGCTATCACCACCAGGGAGGTGGCGGTGGCGCTCACCACGGTGGCCACGGCGCCATTAAAGGCCACCTGATTGTTGGTGGCTACCTGGTCGAAACCGGTACCGGTCACTGTCACCTGTGTACCAGCACCACCTTTTGCCGGTTTGATTTGTGTGATAGATTGATAATTGAATTTCGGGCCGGTGGCATGGGTACCGTTCACTTTCACTTCTACCGGGCCTGCGCCGGCATCTGCCGGTACAATGGCTACCAGCAAGGTATCGTTGGAATTGGCAATGATGGCCGTATGCCCGTTGACAGTCACCTCTGCAGGACCGTCCGTAGCGGTAAAGCCAGCACCGGAAATGTAGATATTCGTTCCGGCGGGACCGTTAGCCGGGGTAATGTTATGCACACTCAGCGCCTGATAGGTATAGGTGCCGCCCTGTATGGTACGGTCACCGTTCTTCACAGTCAGCGGACCGGTAGTGCCTTTATCAGGAGCCTGTACTACCAGCACGGAATCATTGGCACTCATCACGCGGGCGGCGGCTCCGTTGAAAGCCACCTCATTGGACTCCAGCGTACGGCTGAAACCTGTTCCCCGTATAGTCACCACCGTACCCGGATTACCACTGCCCGGCATAAAGCCGGCAACCGTCAGTGGCGTCTCTACCTCCTTGTGGTCTTTTTTGCAGGCGGCCAGCATGATGGCGGTGCCTACTAAAAAATATATAAAATGTTTCATCACGTTTAATTTGATATGGATTTACCTAAAATGAATACCTCATCCCTAACTGCAGCTGGTAGCGGGAGTTAAAGAAATCAACCGCATAAGGTTTTCCCGGATCTGCAAACATGTACACCGGATAATTTTCCTTGCTCTGACGGCCAGGATAAAAAGGTGTCAGTCCCACGCTGGCCGTTGAGTTGAAAGTATTGGGAGAGAAATACACCCTGCCCCAGTCTTTATTCAGCAGATTGGTGAGGTTCATCACATCCAGCGTAAAGGTCAGGAAGCTGCTGCCCGGGCGGTCGGAGAAATGATACTCCTGCCCGAAGTGGAAGTCAGCCTGTGTGTTCCATGGGGTGCGGCCGGCATTCCTTTCGGTGAAATTACCCCGGCGGCTACGCAGGTAAGCATTCCCGTCCACATAGCGGTTAAAGGCTTCTGCCTGCGCTGCAGCGGTTACGGCATTACCACCGGCATCTGTATAGTCCTGGAAATAACGGGCCGCTTCTGCTGCCTGTGGAATATATACCAGGCTCACCTGCTGCGGCAGCCCCTGGATACTGTTGTTCACAATACCATAAGTAAACGGAGAACCGGATTGGGCGCTCACAAACAAGGAAAAAGTGCTGGTCCATTTTTTATCCCATGCCTTGCGGTAATCTACGTGCACCACTATACGATGACGGATATCGAAGTTGGAATAAGCCAGGTCCGGATTATTGGGATGTAACGCCTGGTTCAGCTGCCAGTTGCTCTCCATGGAGTTACGGATACCGTTGGACACGTCTTTTGATTCACCATAGGTATAAGACGCCCCGGCATTTAAGCCGAATGCGTAATTCCTGTTGATACTACCGGTGAGGCTGTAACGGTAACCTTTATTGGTATTGCTCAATTCATAAGCATTGGAAAAACGGGGATCCACACTACCAGCAAATACAGGCTGTGATTGATGCACATCATATCCATCATAACGTGGGTCGTCTTTGATATTCACTTGTCTGAACATCACATCTTTCAGGCTTCTGGTATAGATGCCTTCTATAGTAAACCTGTATCCTGACAGCGTAGTGTAATCGGCCGCCAGACTGGTACGCAGCACTTTCGGCATCACGAAATTATTATCCACCACGTCCACCTGCGTTTTACCGGTATTCTTGTTATTCAATACAGCGCCGTTTTGTTCGATGAATCCACCGATACCATTACTACCTCCTTTCAGCGGATCAGTGCCTTTTACAAAAGCCTGCTGATCTGCTTTCTGATCGAAGGCGCCGTAAGTGTCGCCATTATTATAGTAAGCATATGCCAGCCAGGCCAGCGGAATTCTGCCGGTGAACATACCGATACCACCCCGGAGAATCAGGCGTTGGTTGCCCATCCAGTCGTACCGGAAACCCAGGCGCGGAGAGATCTGTACCTTGTTGAAATAATGATTGGTGATCTGATTCAACGGTGTATAATAGTAGGTAGTGCCCAGAAAGCCGTCCTGAATGGCGGTTTGGGTTTTATCACTTAGGATGGGTTTTTCGGGCAACAACGTATAGTCGGCCCTGATACCCGGTGTGATTTTCAGTTTGTCTGTCAGCTGAATTTCATCCTGCGCATAGGCGCTTAACATATCGAGGTTGAAGGACTGTGGATGGTCCATGATGTAACCTCTGCTATTGTCCGTATAGTTGTAGCTGCCTCTTACCCGCCACGGATTATTTTGGAGATAGTCATCTATGCTGAGATAATCCACCCGGCCGTTCCAGCTGTTTACGAAGCCGTAGTTGATATGATACAGTTCATTGTGCGTACCAAACAGGAAAGTATGTTTTCCTTTATAGAGCGTCACGTTGTCGGTGATTTCCCAGGTACGTTGCTGCATGTTAAAGATAGCTGCCTCCCTGTCTGTTCCCAGGTAGATGGTAGTACCTGGTGTGCGGCCCATGATCTGCACCTGCGGCAAGGCAGGATCGGATTGCGGATCACGTTTATCCTTTACCGATGTGAAACCGACGATCAGGCTGTTGGCCAGTTGGGGACTGAAGCGGGACTTCAGTTCCGCCACGGTGGACGTCTGATTGTTGGTCTGTTTGTAAGCCATGCTGGTAAAGCGGAAATCGGCCTGGTCACGGTCCATCATCATTGCCTCCGAGAAGATGGTGTTATTGCGGATAGACAGCTGATGTTTATCGTTGATGTTCCAGTCGAGGCGATTGAAAAATTTCCGGGAGTTGCTGTTGGCGCTGAATGCGCCGCCGGTGCCGGGATCAAACGCATGGCCATAGCGCTGCAGCGTAGCGTTGCGGATATCCTGTTCGTCTTTCACACTGAGTATCTGCGCTGTTTCTGGCTGGCCGGCCAGCAGCTGCGCAGGGTCACGGCGACCGGTAAATTCTTCATTGGTAAAAAAGAACAGTTTGTCTTTGATGATGGGAAAGCCCAGTCGTATGCCGATTTGGTAATCGTAGAAGTCACTGTTCATTTTACCGAGGGAACCGGCTTTGTCTTTGCCGGTGATAGCGGCGTTGCGGCCGAAAGCATAGACGGAACCGGTGAAGGTGTTGGTACCGCTGCGGGTAACCGCGTTGATGCTGCCGCCTGTGAAGTTACCGATCTTCACGTCGAACGGGGCCAGGTATACCTGCATGTCCTCAATAGCGTCCATAGACACCGGATTGGTGTGCGTGCTGGCGCCGGGCATACCGGAAGTGCCGGTGATACCGCCGGTAGAGGGACTGAAGCCTATTGCGTCATTGTTGACAGCGCCATCGAGGGTAACGTTATTATAGCGGAAGTTCGTACCACCGAAAGAGTTATCTTTCGATGCCTGCGGCACCAGTCGCGTCATATCCTGTATGCTGCGGTTGATGGTGGGCATATTTTTCAGCTGCGAGCTGCTGATGTTCTGGCCGGCGCCATAGGTATTGGCTTTGGCTACTTTACTGCCTTTCACCACTACTTCCGACAGTTGTTTCTGTTTGTCTTCCAGTACTAGTTCCAGCTGCAAAGGTTCTCCCAGTCTGATCTGCAAGCCTTCTCTCGTCTGTGTTCCCATGCCCATCATGGAAGCCTGCACGGTATAAGGTCCGCCGATACGAAGGCCCGCCAGGTGGTAACGGCCGTCGTTGCCGGCCACGGTACCGTAACGTGTGCCCGTAGGCGTATGTATGGCCTGTACGGTTACACCGGGAACAGGCTGTCCCTTCCCATCCAGCACGCGCCCGTCGAGCCGTCCGCTGGTTTCCTGCGCCCGCAGGTGAGTGACTATCAGCACACACAGCAGGCTTAATAGTATATATAATTTTTTCATTTTCGGATCATTTTAAGTAACGCATCAGAAGTTTTCTGTCAGTACCTGATCGATGATATGCAATACCCCGTTGTTGGTCAGCACGTTGGATTTCACCATCTGCGCCGGTTGCCGGTTACCAGCCCCCTGAACGGTAATACTATAGTCGTTGCCGTTATTTTGCAGATTCACGGTAGTGGTACTGTTGTTCAGCATATTCTGCTGCGTCTGGTTGCTGTTGTCTGTTGTTAACACGTAATCATACACGAAGCGGCGGGTGGCCAGCATATGGAACTGAAGCAGGTTGCGTAACAGCGCAGGGTCAGTTTGCACGATACTGTCGGTAGTAGGAAAACCGGCAGCGATGAAAGCGCTGTTATTGGGGGCGAAGATGGTGAGCGGACCATCGCCTTTCAGCAGGTCTTTCAGCCCTGCGCGTTGCAGCGCGGCATTGAAATAGGTCAGCGTTGGCTCTGCTGCCACCGCGTCGCTCAGTTTATCCTGCACCAGCGGATTCAGGACCGTATTGATCACCTGTATCAGCCCATTGCCGGCCGGCATATTGAGCGCCGTTACGCGGGTACCGTTTACGACGATGACGGTGTCTGTTCCATGTACCCAGTGGGTAACAAACAATGGTGCGCCACTGGCGGTGGTCACCGGCTGGTTAAACCGGAACGGCAGTTTATCCAGCTGCCATTGCCCCGGCAGCGTGTGATACTTCACCATGTTCATCAGCACCGCTCCTTTTTCCTTCGCCACATCTCCGGTGGAATTATACCCGGATTTCTGGAAGGCATTGTCATCGGGTATCAGCACGGTATAAGGTCCTTTCTCCCGGAAGGTAGCGCCATAGTTGGTAACAGTCAGCGCTGTATTGAAAAAGGAAAAATTGAATTTGTTGTCCTCGATCACATAGAGGATATTATTGTTGTCTTTATCGGGCGCAGACAGGTCGTCGTCTTTCTTACAGGAAAAAAAGGTGGCTGTCATCAACCCAAACAATATATATTTCTTCATCTTATTAAATGTTTTGGATGAACCTTATGGCATAAACAGACCATCGTCTATCACGTGAATAACCCCGTTGCGGAACAGCAGATCAGTGGTCACCAGTTTACGGGCAGGCAGCGGGGTATTGAACTGCTTCACCAGGATACTGCCGGCGTTGTTGGTGAAGGCAAGCCGGATAAATTGCGGTCCTTCGTGATAGGTTGCTCCCGGCCTGATCTGAAAGCCCGACAGCATGGCATTGTCCGTCAGGTCATTGGAGAACAGCACCAGCGGATAGGTGGGTTTCATCGCCGCATTAAAATCCAGATGGTTGACCGACAGTACGGAGTCCAGGGAAGTGGTAGGGCTCACGTAATACATGTTATCATCATAGTAGGAATATCCTACCTCATAACGCAGCGCCCGTTGCCGCAGGTCATCTACCGTATTAAATCCGGACTGCTGAAAGGCGCGGTTGGTAGGCGCAAACAGCGTGAACGATTTATTCTCCGAGGTGGTCATCAGCAGTTTCGTTATCTGGGGCTGCTTCCATGCCGACTGATAAATGCTGTCGCTGATGCGGAATGCTTCCATCAGGTAGCTGAACTCAGGTTTGCTCAGGAGATAGTCGTACATATCCTGCTCCGGTTTGTTCAGCACGGCGTCCAGCACGTAAATGGTGCCGTTGATGGCTTCCAGCGGTTTCAGCGTATAGGGCTTCCCGTTGATCATCAGCTTACCATCATGATAGCCCAGGTATTGCGCATAGATATAAGGATCGTTACTGTAGAAACCCGGCAGGTCCGTCCGACGCAGCAGCGAACGCATATTGTTGCTGCCGGTCAGCTTTTTCAGCTGGTCGCCGGATATCCAGCTGTCGAGCACATGATAAAACAACAGCGTGTCCAGATCTGCCACCGGCATATCGTTTATTTTATCCACCGTGATGCCGGCTTTGGCGAAGCTTTCATCCGTAGGGGCCAGCAGCGTATAAGCCTGCAGAGCGCCATCCGTAATAACAGAATCCATGTTCACTTTTTTCCAGATAGCCTTGTAAACAGTGAGATTGGTGCTGTCCAGCAGCTCACGGATTTTACGGGTGGGACCGGCATATTCCAGCGGCTTGCCTAACGGTGCCACCTGCGCGTCTTCCAACCGGCAGGCGGAGAGAAACAACAGGAACAACGCAAACGTATATATGAAATATTGTCTCTTCATCATTTCCGGTTTTATTTGATTAAAAGTGAGTCCGGGTACAACAGGATATTATTGATACGGTTAACTACCCCGTTGGTGCCCATGATGTCCTGCCCTTTTGCACCGTCCGCAATGGTGGTACCGCCGGGACTATGATAGTTCCATTTTGCTCCCGGTGGCGCATACACGTTAAAGCCACCGTAGGGATTGGGATTGATGGCATATCCATCTCCCAGATCGATGCGGGCGCTGCTGGCACCTGTCACCAGCAGATCACTCATCAGGATATGGTGTGGCTTTAACCCCAGCGTATACACGGTAAAAGCGAGAGGTTTGTAGCGGCTCAGGTCTATCCTGGCGATGCTGTCGGGCGTGAGCTGATAGTTACGGAAAGCATCATTCACCGGCGCATACACGGTAAAAGGGCCTGCTGTTTTCAGGGCGTCCCACTGATTGGTTTTCTTCAGCAACGCCACAAAGATGGACAGTGTCGTATCGGCGGCCAGTAGCTCCTGTGTGTTTTGCGCTATATACTTGGGCACGGCTTTCAGCAGGTGTATCACCCCATTTTTCATGGCCAGGTTACGTTTGCCCGCATCATACACCATGCTGCCGTTGAAAGCGGTGGGAAACGCGTCCGCGTTGGCGCCTATCATGCCCACAGAGATGTAGGAAGACATACCACCGAGGCAGGTATAACGGTTATCCAGCTGAGTAGGGATAACGGAGGTATATATACGCTCCGGCAGCAGCAGGTTTTTCAGCGCGGTGCGGAGGCTGTCCTTATTCAACCGGCTGAAATCATCGGCCTTGTAGATGCCGATATTATTAAAAGCTTTGTTGTCCGGCGCCCAGATGGTGAAAGGGCCTGCTGCGTTCAGGCTGTCCAGCAGCGCGGTTTGCTGCAAGGCAGCAGACAACAGGCTCAGGTCGTAGTTGTTGTGTATAAAGTCACCTATCGTGCGGATGTCGGACGTACGTTCGTCACCGGTAACATCTATTTTTTTACAGGCCGTTACCAGCAGCATCAACAGGGAAATATAAGCGAGGAAGTATCTTTTCATGATTCGTTTATTTATAGACAGGCGGATCATAACGGCGTTGCAGCGTGGTGATGTACATATTGCCATTTACATATTCCACTGTGTTGACGGTAGCAAATGACCGCGGGTTATAGATACCGGAGTAAACAGAAATGACCATACCGGTGCGTACATCGCCGCCGAGATTAAACACGGCTATCGGTGCTTCGGGTCCTAATGCAAAGGAGGTATAGTTGCCTTTACTGTCATCTGACTGCTCGCCCTGGTCGGGAGGTGTGCCGGGACTGAGGATATTGAACATCTGCCCTGACGTACCGGCGTAAATATGACTGGCGGTAGAATCGGGGAACAGCGGAAACTGGCCATAGGGGCGCACCGCAGGGTCCTGTGAGCGGGTCATGCCGGTCATAAACGCATTGGTATATCCTTTGATCTTCTGCCTGTCTTTTCCATAGAGCGAATAGAAGATGTTCATGGTGTCTCTGATACAGGTGTTTTTACTGTTATCGTCGAACACAAACGTCTGCGCATAGCCTTCTGAGCTCAGGTTATAAAAATTGGTATATACCAGTGAATCCGATAAAGGTATTTTGGTAAATATTTCCTTGCGGAGATAGAGCCCGATCTTCCGGGTGTATACGGACTTCTCCAGTATGTTCATGGTGTAGATCTCGCCTTGTTCAAGGTTGATGGTAGTATCTACCAATATTCCTTTTCTGGCGCTGACCGGCAGTGAGTAAAACGGATCGTTGCTGCGTGGCCGTGATACGAACATAAACCGGTGCGTACCGCTTTTCACCATTCCGTAACCGGAAAGATCATAACCATTTACGATAGGCCCTACGGGGATTTTCGCTGTGCCGGGGAATTCTTTCTGCCACAGGGCGGTATTGCCTGCATCCGGGTAAGGTCTTGCCAGCGGCCCTCTGGTAGCCATAAAATCGAAGGTAAGGTCCGCGCTCACCGGTATACCGGAAGCGTCCAGCACCGGGTCTATCAGCATAGTGAGGAACGGCGGTGGCGCATCTTTGTTATCAATGGTGACGTTGTAAGTCAGACAGTTGAATACCCGGAGATAGGCCGGTGAACTGACGTCCGGGAAATCCGTCTTACGGCAGCCCGTTGCCAGTATCGCCACCAACGCGATCAGTCCTCCTAAAAAATGAATTTTGTTTTTATATACCTGCTTCATGGATCATTATTGGTTATGCTTGATGATAATCATTCTGGCAGCGGCTTCACCGGCATTTTTCGGATGCAGGCTGCCTGTCAGCGCCACCGTATACACACCCGTTTCATAGGCTGGCAGGGCGCCGGCATATAATTCCGGGCGGGCGATGAAGTCTGTTCCCGACAGCTGCGGAATTTCCTGTATCCAGTCGCCCGGCAATATGCCCGGCTGGGAAGCGTATGCGCCCAGCTTTTGTATGCCGGCCAAAGGATTGAAAAAGATATAAGGCTGGTCTGTTACGATCCGTCCTCTGGTGATATGCTGACTGCTGCTGCCTCTGAAACTCAGGAAGTCGTTCAACAGCTTGCCGTTGGCCTCTGTAAACGTTACTTCGGGCACATCGGTGGAGAGGTTCAGGAAACGGACTTTAAACGGCATCGAGTAAGAGAACTGGTCGTTACTACCATCGTCACCTTTGGGGTTGGTGCTGAGATAAAAATTGCCACTGAGGTTATTGGCCACCAGCTTCAGCACCGGCTGGCCGTTCTCTCCGGGATATACCCAGGCGGTATAGTTATCGCTGCCTTGTATGGTCAGGGACTGTTCTGCGAGTTTCTTACCGCTCGCATCTGTGACTTGTATGGTGTGTGTGCCGTTGACCAGCGTTTTATAGACAGTAGCCTTAGCAAAAGTCAAAGCGCCTTCCTGCAATGGTTTATTGTCCGCACTAACGGACACGGATACGCCGGGCATGACACTCACCGCCTGTAAACGGCCATAGGTAATATTCAGCGCCTCCTTGTTATCTGCAATGATGCGGTAGCTGTTGATGCCTGCCGGAGAAGCGGAACTGCTGCCTGCATCGAGGGAGCTGAAGCTCATACTGGCGCATACCATGATGGTGTACACGCCGCCGGGCTGGAAAGTACGTATAGGCGCATACGTGAGGCGTGTGTCCACGACCGGGTTGTTGCCGGTGGTCATGGTGCCGGTATTTCTATTGACTAAACTCAGCAGCTCCTCCGCATTCACCCGCACGCCTGGCAGCAGTCTGCCATCGTTGGTCATCACTTTAAACTGATAGGTGCCATAAGGCAGTTCTATGTAATCGGAATATTTTCCGGATGCTACATTATTGGTGGCAGCGCTCACTTTTGTTCCGTCTGCCAACACGAGTGACATATCTCCTTCAAGAGACGCTGCATCGGGCGCAGAGCTGAGATTCAGCAGGCGTATCCTGAAATGTTCCGGATTGGCCGGCGGAGAGATAGAACGTGGAATGGCAAACAGGGAGTCGTCACCCAGCAGGGTGGTGCCGCCATGCGGTCCGTACAGCACATTATAGAAATCAGTCGGGTTGTTCACCTCTTCATGGATATCAAATTCCTTGGGATAGACCAGCTCTTTATGGCCGTATATCATACTACCGATTTTGATATGTGCGTTACCGTTCTGATTGATAAAACGCTGCGGGATGGCATAACTCGCGCCCATTCGGCCGTTCTGAAAATAGGGCGTAGGCCGTGCGTCCAGGTAATACCCTTCAATATTCGGCGGCACGAAACTGGTCAACGGCGTGTCGTTGATGATTAACTCGGTGGCTGTCCGCCCCATGTTCATCAGCCGCACGGTAGATGCCGTCAGCGGCGGCTGTTGCGGTAGTTCCTGAAACAGGTAATCCGCTTTGTCTTTCTTACAGGCCCATAGTCCGGCAAGAAGGCATGTCAGGAAAAAATATTTTACTGCTTGCATTATCTTCATTTTGCGGTCATTCCCTTTAGAAAATATTATAATTCAGCCCCAGCATGAACTCCGTACCTCTGTAGTAACTGCGACGGATATACGTGTTACCGTAGTACTTTCCACCGGTACCGGGATTGGCATATACTTCCCTCCAGGCAGGATTGAGGATATTTTTAGCGTATCCTTTCAGCTGTAATCTTTTGGTGAGATATTGACTGAAAACAAAATCCAGTACGGGAGCGGGTCTGCTATACAGGTCGGGCTCACCGGTCAGGTTGATCTGTATCAGCCGTTCTCCCACTTCATTGAAAGTAAGGGTGAGGTCTGTGCGGGTACGCGGGTTATTATAGTTCAGATAAGCGTTGATGGAATAAGGCGCCTGTTCAAACAGCGGACTGTTGGAAGGCGAGCGGCGATCGACGATCCTGGAATCGTTTAGCCGTTCAGGTGATTTTTTAATTTCACTCTGTGCCAGCAGCAGATTGGAGCCCAGATTAAAATTCCGGAGCGGGTACCACCATCTGCCAAGGTTTTTCACTACTTCCAGCTCGATACCATATACCTGTCCGCGGTTGGGGTCATTCTCAAAGCGGATAGCCGGAAACTCCGGGAAACGTGCGTCCAGTCCTGCGGAGTTCTGGGTATACACTTTCGTCAGCTGGTGGTCTATCTGTTTGTAAAAGGCAGAAGCGGCGATCACTTCACCGGGATGCGGGAACCATTCCCAACGGAAATCGTAGTTGGTGGTGGACTGGTTCACCAGTTTGGGATTGCCCACTACCAGTGCAAACTGGAACGGGTCAAACTCAAACACATTAGTGATTTCACGCAGCTCTGGCCTTGCCAGCGTAGTGCTGTACCCTAAGCGGAAATTCATGTTTTCCTGCAGGGTGTAGGTAAGGTTCAGGGAATAATAGGGCTTGTAATCGGTTTTATAGATAGAATATGGTTGCGTAAATACCAGCTTCACGGTCTGACCATCTTTGTTGGGCGTGGTCAGCGCAGGATCGAGGAAAACACCTGCTGTGTCCACCGCTGTGCGGATGTCGGTCAACTCAAAACGGGCGCCGCCTGTCAACCGCAGATTGTCCGTCAGGTGGAGATCGAGCATACCGTAGAAGGCACGTGTTTCAAAAGAACCTTTGTAGTTGTTGGGAGATTTCTGTGCGTTGTACAGGAAACCGCCAACAGCCGGCTGTCCTTCACCGACAGGACCGTTTGGTTGTTTGATGCCGATCTGGTCGTATCCCACGAGGTGGTCCAGGTTACCATGCACGGTATACAGCGCCTGGTTGCCGGTAGACGAGAAGTTGGAGCCTGGCAGTGACAGCACGTTCTCTGTGAATTTGCGGTCGCGGAACAGGTAGTTGACACCCGTTTTAAACTCCTGCCGTTTGCCGAGCAGGCGGAAAGGCAGCGTCAGATCGGCTTTATAGTTATAGTTCGTTTCCTTCAGGCTGCGATAACGGCGGCCATTAGGGTCGGCCTGAATAATACCGTAGGGACCGTAGCCATTTACATAACCGGACACCAATGAATAATATACCGGTGTACCGGTAACGCCGGTAGAATTAGGCAGGCTGCCGGGCACACTGATAGCACCACCGCCAACAGGCGTGTATGCTGCGAGGTTAACGAAGCGGTAGTCCGGATCGTCCTGGCTGGAAGTAGAAGTGGCAAAGTTGTAACTCAACCGGGGTGCGTATTCGCCTGCTGTCAGTTTATGTTCTCCCTGTAGGTTAAAGGTATTGAGGGTACGGTAGCTGCGCTTCAGCGAATACACAATATTGCTGACATCTCCTGACAAACCGGTGTACTCATAGGCGCCATACAAATTGGTAGCCTGTACTTCCGCTCCCCTGCTGCCCATGTACTGCATACTGATCTCATGGCGGGGATTAAAACGGTAAGTGAGGCCTCCCAGAAATCCATAGTTGAGTGTGGAGGTACCGGTATTTTCTTTGTAGGAGATATACTTCCCGAGGTTGATGTTATTAGGCGTGATATAATTAGGAATGATGCGGGTACTGTTTACCTGATTATTACCGGTGAGCACACCCTGATAGATGCTCCATTGCGTAAGGTCTCCGCCGTGGATGTCTGTTGCCCGCTGATAGTAGTTCACCCCGGCGATCACGCCCAGCTTATGTTTGCGAAAAACGTTAAAGCTGTTGCCGTAGGTCACGGAGTATATCTGGTTCATTTTCGCCGGAGCATAACGGGTAGTAAGTACCGGGTCGAAGCCGTGCATGATGTTGTTGATGCGGTTCACTTCCTGTTTTATCTGCGGGTCGTTGCCGCTGTTGGCGATCATTGACTGCACCTGCGCGAAGCCGCCGGGATATTGGCTTCCGAGCGCAATGAAGTCTTTGGACAGACCGGCCTGTTTCACTTTCTGCCCCCAGAAACCGGGATCAGCATTGTTGAAGCTGTTGATTTTCCCGCCCAGTCCGATGTTGGAGTTGAAACCGGTTTGCGCGATAATGCTCAGCACCGCCGTATCCGGCACAGAGCGGGTTTTCAGTTCGATGATACCCGCTGCTGCATCTGCCGGTTTATCGGGCGTATAGGTTTTATAGATGGTGATATTATCGAGCAGGGCTGCCGGCACGAGGTCCAGCGGAATAGCGCTACGGTCAGGATCGGAAGAAGCGAGGCGCACACCGTTCAGTTGTCCGATCACACTTCTGTCGCCCAGCCCGCGGATCGCCACATATTTATCATCCGTAATAGTCACCCCGGACACGCGTTGCAGCGCCTGGGTGGTGGTGATGCTCGCTGTCTTTTCGATGTTTGCCGCAGAGATAGCGTCCTGCACGACGGCAGAAGCTTTTCTTTCGGCGAGGACAGAAGCTTCCGTATTGGTTTTACGGCGGGCCTGTACCTGTACTTCATTGAGCTGGGTACGGCCAGGTTTCATGGCAATCTGCAGGGAGGTAGTGCCTGCCGCTACTTTCAGCTCCTGTTGCTGGTAGCCTATATAGGAGATCACCAGTACAGCGCCTTCTTCCGGGATGCTGATGCTGAAATGACCGGAGCCGTCGGTGATCACGCCGGTGCTCTGGCCTTTGATGCGGATACCAACGCCTGGCAGTGGCGTACCATTGTTTTTATCCGTTACGATACCTTTCACCGGCGGAGGAATGGCGCTCAGGGGCACGACTGTAATTTTATTGTCGCTATATACCTGCGCCGCCAGTCCCGCCGGGGCAAGCAGTTTGTCCAGGATCTCCAGCAGTGGTGCATCGTCGGTATGGATAGATACGCGTTGGGCGTTATCCACTTTTTCATCATTAAAATAGATCCTTATACCAGATCTGGCAGACAGCTGTTCCAGCGCTGTCCGGAGCGGCGTCTTCCTGAAATCGGCCGAGAGGCGTACCCGTTCCACGGACTGCCCCTTAGTGCTTACACTGGCCATCAGGTTGGTCGTAACGATGGAAGCCACCATTACATAAAAGGAGATACGCATAACCCATTTAAAATAAGCGCAGGGTTTCCCCAGGAAAAAATTCATACTTTTACCTTGTTAATTAGTTAATCCTTCGGGTTAGTTAATGACAGCGACGCGATGATGCGGTTTCTCAGGCCTGGTATCATCAGCATCGCACCTTAAACCGGGTACGCTTGCGTCATCCGGTTTTTCTTTGCCGTGTTATGTAAATCTCTTTTCCATGCTGTAGATTTTAGTGATCAGGAAATGTGGATCATACCATTTGCCTGCCTGTTGAAATGCAGGCCATATACTTTGCTTAATATTTTCAGGATATCGTTGAGTGATTGGGAGTGGTCAAAAATGCCGCTGATCTCCATATTTTTCAGCTGTGCTTTTTTGAAAGAGAAAGTCACGCCGTAGCGGTTTTGAAGGGATATCGCCACTTCCGACAGGAAGTCTTTTTCAAAAGTAAGGCTTCCTTCTTTCCACAACATTTTGGTTTGTGCATGCACCGTCCTCACCTGCTGCGTGCCGGCATCTTCATTGATACGCAGCTCCTGGTCGGCCGTCAGGTAGGCGATACGGCTGCTGTCGGCGGACTTAAATACGGCCACCTTTCCGGAGGCCACCGTCACTTTGTATATCTGGGGTGCGGCATGTGCGCGGATACTGAAAGCGGTGCCCAGTACTTTGGTCCTGTAGCCACCACTTTCAATAATAAAAGGATGTCCCGGGTCAGGATGGATATCGAAGTAGGCTTCTCCCTGAAGATATACCGTACGGTCTTCTGTGAATGCTTCAGGATAACGCAGATGGCTGTTGGCATTGAGCCATACCACCGAACTGTCTGTCAGCGTGATTTTGGTCATCTGCCCGCCCTGCGTGCGCAGGTCCAGCATTTTGGCCAGCGGCTTGCGTGTTTTCATGGCCGACTGGTACCACCAGCCACCACCGGCAACCAGTGCAGCAGAGATAACGGAAGCGGCAATACGCCAACGCACGATGCGCGAACGACGACGGATAGTCAGTGTTTCGGGCTGTGGCGCCGCCATATCCAGCTGCGCCTGTACCGCCGCAAAGATGCGCTGTCCCAGCTCCTGGTGGTTGCCATCCTTTCCTTCGCCGGGCGTATGCAGCTGCTCGAACCAGTTGTTGAGCCAGATGGTTTCTTCCGGAGTGGCTTTTCCGTTGAGATAATTATCTATTAACCTGTTTAATTCATTCCTGTCCTGCATGGAAGTATTAATTACAACGCCGGCTGATGGCCGGTGTCAATCATACTTACCGCAAGCAGACGCTTACACCTACTCCAGGCTACGTTAAATTAATGTTACCTGCGGAGCGACAGGAGGATTAACAGCGTGATGTAGTCTTTCAGGTTTACCCGCATGATGCGGAGTGCTTTCACGAGGTGGTTGTTAACCGTTTTGGGGGAGATATTGAGCATTTCAGCGATCTGCTGTGTATTGAAGCCCTGTATCCGGCTCATGGTAAACACTTCCCGGCATTTATCCGGCAGTTCATTAATCCGTTGCTGGACAGCAGCATTCAGTTCATTAAAGGACAGTTGTTCCGTCGTGTTATGGGTAACTTCCTGCAAAGGGGCATGCTGCAGGTATTTATGATGGGACAACTGTTTCCGGTAGGTATTCAGTATCCTGTTTTTGGCGACGCCATATAACCAGGCGCCCACCGGCTTTTCAGGGTCCAGCTCCGCCCGCTGCAACCACAGGGCCACAAATACTTCCTGGGTGATCTCCTCCGCCAACGCTTTCCCGCCCAGCTTATAATAAGCCAGATCGTACTGCTTTTCCCAATAGAAATCATACAGCGCACGGAAGGCTTTTTCATCGCCCCGACGCAGCCTTTCTACCAGCAGCCCTTCATCCGGAAGTCCCCCCTTTTCGATAGCCATATGTTTCTTTTCCATTCAAAAGTAATCAGCGGCGGGTAAGATCGCATATAAAATAATTGTTAAGACGCCATTTCTGTTACCACTGCTATGTCAGTTCATCAAAAACAGCAAGATTCGGGTTGACCGCCATTACTGCGTTCTCCATTTTTACGGCTAAAAATATATGGACACAAAGCGCGTATTCATTCTTGGCACCACCGGTTATATTGGCGGCTCATTGGCGATTCATCTTCAGCAGCAGGGTTATGAGATCCACAGTCGGGTACGCAGGGAAACAGATGTGCCGCGGCTCAAAGCGCTGGGCATCACCGCTACGGCCGGTTTAATGACGGGTGACGCCGGTTTTACCGCCAAGCTGCAAGCTGCTGACATCGTGATCAATGTAGCCAGCTCAGATGATTCCTTTCTGGTAGCGACCATTCTCGAAGCACTGGAAGGCAGCGGGAAGATGTATATCCACACGTCCGGCGGCGGTATCCTCGGCGATAAGGCAGCGGGGCAATATGCTAACCCCAACGCATACACGGACATTATTGAAAAGCCGCTATTTGAAAGGGCCGCCCGCGTGCTGATCGACCGGGAAGTGATGCACTATGCGCAAAGAGGCATACACACGGTAGTGATCTGTCCTACGATGGTATATGGAAAAGGGCTGGCACTGAAGCAGGAAAGTGATCAGATCCCAGCCTTGATAAGAGAAGCGCAGCAACGTGGCAGCGCGGTAATGGTCGGCAAAGGCGTTCATCTTACTTCCAATGTACATATCATGGACTTATTATCGCTCTATGCACTGGCCATCACCAAAGCGCCTGCCGGATCTTTCTATTACGCCGAAAACGGACTCACCTCCTTTAAAGCCATCGCAGAAAGAATTCGTCACGCACTGGGACTGCAAAACGACGTAACATCCCTTTCCATTGGTGAAGCCATTAAGATATGGGGGCCTGCCATGGCCCATTTCGGGATGGGGTCCAATATTGTGGCCAGCGCCGAAAGAGCGCGGCAGCAGCTGGGATGGCAGCCGGTGCACAATAGCCTGCTGGAAGAGATAGCATAAACTGAAAAACGGTGGTGAAGGACTATTCCCTCACCGCCGTTTTATCCTGTAAAATCATCTTAGCGATCGCATCTTTCCGTTGGAAGCTCACGCCTTTATGGTCTTGTATATAACGAATGATGTCATACGCTGCTTTCACCATCTGCGGCGTACCGCCGATACGATCATGGAAACTGATAGACATTTGTCTGCGACGCTGCGCACTTTCCAGATACAGCTGGTCGAACTCCATCTTCACCTGCTCCACAAACTGACCGGCCGAGAAATTCTTTCCTTCGATCAGCAGGATATCATTGCAACGTAGCGTATAAGGCACCACTGCAAAATCTTTCTGGTTGACCTGTATCACAAATGGCTCATCTCTGCTCAGGTCATCAATATGATAAATAAAACCCAGCTCCTGTAATATCTTCAGGGTATTCTCACCCCTGCGCAGCCAGTTGGCATTGTACCCTATCGGCATCACCCCGGTTACCTCTTTCACGGCATCTGCGCCATCTTTGATAAACTTCTTTTCTTCTTCATAAGAGAGGTTATACTGCGAGCTCCAGTTCATTCCATGCGCGGCTGCTTCATGGCCGCGGCGAACGATCTCCTTCGCCAGCTCGGGATGGTTGAGTACTGCTGTGCCCACCATATGGGAAGTCACTTTGATGCCCAGTTTATCCCAGTTATCGAGCATTCTGGGGATACCTTCCTTATAGCCATATTGGTACCAGGTAGCTGCCGGCAGGTCACGATAGCCTTTTTGCATATTTTGCGGAAAGGGGCTCTCTGCATTGTCCGGCTGGCCACCGGCTTCAAACTGCATGGACACGGACACCACCAGCCGGGAGCCATCTGCCCAGTGAGTAGGATTGGTCATTGTTTTTGTTTGTTGATTATTGGAGAAAAGATGGGTAAAAGGTAAAACGCTGAGTGCGCCTGCGGCGCTGGTTTGTTTGATAAATGTTCTGCGAGTGCTCATACAATCGGGCTGTTTGTATACACAAATGTCGCCCGGTGAGGGTGTATAAATGTTGTACTTCTCACTGAAAAATCAGTAAAAATAAAAGATATAAAAAGCAAAAGTGCCGCAATAGTCACTATTTCGGCACTTTTATGATATAGATATTACGCATGCACCTTCACCACTTCCAGGCGCGTGCTCACCCCTACTCTTGTTAAAGCATTAATAGAGATGATGGCCATGATCAGATAAGAGATATAGGTTTCATCAAAATATTGCAAAGCCAGCTGATAGGTTTCATCGCTCAGTCCGTGCTGATGAATGAGCGTGATCTCTTCTGTCATGGCCAGTATCACTTTCTCTTCGTCCGTAAAGAGGCCTGCTTCACGCCAGCCGCTGAGGACAAACAGCCGCTGGCTGCTTTCTCCGTGCTGCAGTGCCGTACGGTTGTGTATATCCATACAGTAAGTACAACCGTTGATTTGTGCTGTACGTATATCGATCAGGTCTTTGTGGGATTCCTTCAGGGGACTGTGGGCCAGAAAAGTGTCCATCGCCAGCAGGGCTTTATATCCTTCAGGGATTAACTTCTTCATATTAAGACGTTGACTCATGGTGATTATTTTTTAGTACACCACAAAACTACAACGCCCTTTTCCGGAAAAACTTAAGGTGGATTAAGAAATACGTCTGGCCCTTAGTTCACTGAGATATTCCGGGGTGAGGCCCAGATAGGAGGCCAGCAGGTGCTGCGGTATCCGTTGCACGAATTCCGGGAAATTACGGCTGAAATGATGGTAGAGCTCCTCTTTGGTATAATCTCCCTGATAGCGGGTACGATACTGGGCGGCCGCATGGGCTTTTTGATGTACCATCCGGAAATAACGTTCCATCTTCGGGAAGCGGGCCAGCATCGTTTCGCGGTCTGCCACGCCGATGGCCAGTACTTCGGATTTCTCCACGGCCTGTATATAGAATTCAGAAGGTATTTGTAATTGCAGCGAAGTATAGTCCGCCATCCACCAGTTTTCAATCGCAAACTGGATCGTCTTTTCCACGCCTTTGTTGTTGACAAAGAACAACCGCAGGCAACCTTTCAGCACAAAATAATCATATCGGCAGACCTTTCCTTCTTCCAGGAGATTGACTTTTTTAGCCGCGGAGATGGGCTCAAAATAAGCGAGGATAGAAGCCAGCTCTTCATCACTGACCTCTACAAACTTACGAACGTGTTGTTGAAATACGGAGGACATGGTATCCCAAAAATACCACAAAAATTGCCAAAAGCCTTATCTCCCGGTATGATGAAATCACTGCAAGGCGCCTTTTGCAGTGACAACCATCATCAAAACGCTCCGTAACGCAATCCACCGTCAACTCCTACCATGGTGCCGGTCACATATTTAGCCCGGGGAGACACCAGGAAAGTGACCACATTGGCGATATCCTGCGTTTCACCAAAGTCGCCCAGCGGTATTTCTTTCGAGGCAAATTGCTGGCGTTCTTCGCCCTGAAAATAAGGCCGGATATTTTCCGTATCTATCAGCCCTGGCTGCAGGTTATTGACCCGGATACCGTATTTGCCTACTTCTCCGGCCAGCTGCTTAGACCACACCACTACAGCCGCTTTAGCCACCGATGAAGCATTGATGGTCCGCAACTCGAAAGTGCTCGTGATGTTCAGGATAACGCCATCCCGACGTTCTATCATTTGAGGGAGAAACTGTTGCGTCAATTGCCGCAGGCGATCAAAATGCAGCAGAAAAGAGGCATCCCAGTCTTTATCCGCACCGATGATGTCCAGCGGTACGCTTTTGCCGGCATTGTTCACCAGAATATCCACATGCCCTAATCCCGCAAATGCCGCGGCGGCTATCTTCTCCGGCGCATCCGCCGCCATAAAATCCTGTGATAATATCACCGGTTCTACACCACCCGCTGCCAGCACTTCTTCGCGGAGGCTGTTCAACAAATCTTCGTTTCTTCCGGTGGCTAATACTTTTACACCTTCTGCGGCCAGTTCTTTTGTGATGGCACGTCCCATACCCTGACTAGCACCTGTTACTACGGCTGTTTTTCCTTTTAAATAGAGGTCCATAACTGTTGTTTTGAAATTCTTTGTAAAAGTAAATGGCATCCGCTAATTTTATGTTGCATACCATTAATTGTGTGGTACAAACAAATATGTGCGTAATGGCAAACAGAAAACAAAATTCAACCTATAGCCGCAATGAACAATGCATCACCGGCTGCGACCTTACCTATGCTATTTATATGTTGGGTGGCAGATGGAAACTCCTGATACTGGATAAGCTCGCCAAACGCACGATGCGCTACAGCGAGCTTAAAAAAGAGTTTTCGTATATCACTGAACGTATGCTGACGTTACAGCTGAAGGCCATGGAACAGGACGGACTGATTAAACGGACCGTTTATGCGGAAGTACCGCCCAGAGTAGAATATGAACTAACAGAGACCGCGCGGGAACTGGAGCCTATCTTAAGTCAACTGAGCAGCTGGGGCAACAAACAGCGGAAAATCGCGCAACAGGAAGCAGCGGTTAGCTCTCCCAGCTGATTTCAGCCAGCTGCCGCTGTGCTGTCCATTTCAGCACCAGCAGCTGGTTACAGGGTTTGCCATCGACATCGATGGTGTAGTCGAAAATAGCAAAATGAGGAGTATCATATTTACCATCAGGATAAAAACCCACACGCTTTAGTCTCAGCTTATGAAGCAGCACGACTAACTTTTCTTCATCACTATCTGTATCTCCTACGATACCAGCCAGCTGCTCTTCGTATAGCGCTTCTATATAAAAACGGAGGTAGTCCCGCGTTTCACCTTCGCCGGTATTGAAATCATGCTGAATAGCCCCCATATTCTGCGCATCCAGCTGCCCGATGTCCAGCAGCCACGACTTGATAAGATCAGCCTTCTCCTCTGCAACGCTGGTATGCTCAAAGTTCAGGTCAAATTTCACCCCCGATGCAGCAGTTGCTTCGTAGTATTCATCCAGCTGTGTCAGGTTAATTTCTCCAAAGTAGGGTAACAGATATGACATGCGTTATTTCTTTTCAAGTTCTTTGATACGGGCCTCCTGCTGCAACAGTTGCTGCTGAAGCTTTTCTATCTTCTTGTTTTGTTCTATCAAATATAACGTTAGTTCATTGATCTTTTTCATTTGCTGCTGTTGCATGGAGCCCAGACTCATACCGCCCTTCGTCATTTCCGCATCGGCCGGCGTATCCGGCAGCCGTTTGTTTTGCTGAATATGTTTCTCCACTGTCTCCAGTGAAGGCAGTACATAAGTGGCATCGAATACATTAGTCGCTGCCAGGCTGGTGCTGCCGGGGACGATCCTCACTTCTGTGGCAGTGATAACACCGGCCACGGCAAGCAGCGACTGTGGCGTTGAAGTACCGATACCTACATATCCATTGGGATTGATGCGCATCCGCTCTGTAGCGCCGGTTCCCAGTACAATATTCTGATTCATCTCGGGAACCAGTGAATATCCTGAGAGTTCAATAAAAGACTTTGTATTAACATTGGTACCGCCTCCGGCGGTCAGCCTCAGAAAGCCATCATCCAAGCCATAGTGGTCTCTGCTACGCGCACGGATCTCCTTGCCAGTTCCGGCTGTAAGAGGAGGGCGGCTATCCTGATTATTCAATCCCCCGTTGATGGTCATGCCACCAGTCATCAATTGAATTTTAGCGCCGGGATCTTCAAAATCGTTTACTGTAGTCCCTTGTACCTGCATAGGCGTAGCGGTTTTCATGATTTCTTTGGTCTGTGCGTAGGTTGCATGACAACATAACACTCCCAGGGTAAAGGCAAACAAACATGCTTTCATAGGTATTTTATCTATTTTGTGGGCGCTAATGTAAATAATTTCCACTTTATCTGTTATACCGAACTGAATATGCCCATCGCTACCTCCTATTTCATCAAAGCCCAAATCCCCGGCACTACGCTTGAACAACTGCTGCTCCTATACAAACGGGAGATCCGTATTGGTGGCGCCGATGAGGTATATATAGAAAATAACATGGTGAGATTTTCAGGGACTGCTTTCAGGATAGGTCGTCATCCGGGTAAGTTTGCCGATTTTACCGATGGCAAATTAATCATCACGGAAACATCCACCGAGTACCTCGTGTCTCTCGAAGCATCATGGCCCAAAACCATCATGTTATTCAGTGTTTTTTTCACCAACCTGAGAAACAACCTGGAACAGGAACTATGGGGACTCCGCTAAACTTATCTGCTACCCGCCACGCGAAGATATACGATCAGGCTTCTCATTGCTGCTACCGTCATGCTGTCCCTGAAATGATGGTTGCCCGCATGGTTGTAGTCCCGCGCTACCGCAAGGGCATAGGGATCTCCTGCCTGCTCCAGCGCTTTGCTGTCCTGGATATACCGGATAAAGTACTGCGTAGAGGGTGCCGGCATTCTGTCAAACAAACCGACCAACAATTCGTTGTGAAGGACACCTCTTTTGGGTGAACGATGACAGCTGCTGCAATACTGGCGAAAGAGCGTTTCGCCCTGCTGAAAGCCAGCCACCAGTTTAATGTTGGTGCTATCCGTTTTAACAGGTACAGGCGGCGCCTGGTGGCAGGCGCTATGATAGATCAGCCCGATGGCAGTCAACATACAGAAAAGGTAGGGACGCATAAGGTAATGGATGTTACCGTAAAGTACTTTTATTCCTCCACATTTCTTTTTATCTTTTTGCCGTACAATTTCACTCCTATGCATAGATTCTCACTCCTGGCATTGCTGCTATGGCCGGCCATTACCTTTTCGCAACTGAAGAAAAAGCCCGATGCCCGGCTGCAGCAGGAACTGCAGCAGATTGCTGATAAATTCAAAGGCACCGCCGGTATATATGTGCAACAGTTGGCTACAGGCGAATGGGCCGCTGTCAACGCAGACACCATTTTCCCTACCGCCAGTATTGTGAAGATTCCGCTGCTGGTAGGCCTGTTCGATAAACTGGACAAAGGCGAACTCGGTTATCATCAGACACTGATATACCGCGATTCCGCCAGAAGCGGTGGCTCAGGCCTGATGCAATTTTTCAAAGACAGTTCCGAAACGGAGGTAAGCGTACTCGCGGCCTTAATGATGGCTTACAGCGACAATACCACCTCCCTCTGGAACCAGCAGCTGGCAGGCGGCGGCGCTGCCGTCAACGCCCTGATGGAGAAATATGGCTTAAAAGACACCCGCGTAAATTCCCGTACGCCCGGCCGGGAAGAAAACCGGAAAATATATGGATGGGGCCAGACGACCCCACGTGAAATGGCTACCCTGGTGACAAAAATATTCCGGGGAGAAGTGATCAGCCGCCCTTCCAGTGAACGGATGTACCGCCTGATGACCAAAGGTTATTACGACGAACAGGCGCTCACACAGATCCCGCCATATGTGCAGGCTGCTGCCAAAACCGGCTCTGTCAATGAATCCCGTTCGGAAGTGGTGCTGGTCAATGCACCTCATGGAGATTATGTTTTCTACATCGGCACCAAAAACATCCAGGACCAGCGCTGGGTAGCCGATAACGAAGCGGTGAACATGATCCGGGAAATTTCTGCGCTCCTCTGGAAACATTTTGAACCTAAAAGCAAATGGACGCCCGTGTTCAGGAAAGACAAGTATTAAATAACTTCAAAAGAGAAGCCCCGGCACAACGTGTCGGGGCTTCTCAGTTTTAAACCGTCTTATTTCCTGATCAAATGCTTATCAATCAGCTGCATCAGCTCTTCTTTATAAATCTTGCTCACCGGTATCTTGTGCGTGCCAATGGTGATTTCATTTCCTGCCAGTGACTGTATTTTGTTCACCGCCACGATAAACGATTTCTGTATCCGCAAAAACCGGCCTGCAGGCAACTGTTCTTCTACCGATTTCATGGTGGCCAGCGTCATAAACTTGCCCTGCCGCGTGTTGATCGTTACATAATTTTGGGTGCCTTCTATGTAAAGAATATCGTCGTAGTTGATTTTTTCATAGCTGCTATTGCATTTGATAAAGAAAAAATCCACCTCCGGCGCAGGGGTATGTTTGACCGTGAACATATCCCGCGCGCGGTTGACCGCACGCAGAAAACGTTCGGGCGTGATGGGCTTCACCAGATAGTCCAGCACATTCAGCTCAAAACCTTCCAGCGCAAAATTCGGGTACGCCGTGGTAATGATCACCAGCGGAGGAGAGGCCAGTCCTTTCAGAAAATCGATGCCCCGGATACGCGGCATTTCAATATCGAGGAACATCAGGTCTACCTTTTCACGTGCCAACATCTGACTGGCTTCCATCGCATTACAGCAAACGCCGAGCAAGTCCAGGAAGCCTGTTTCCCTGACCAGCAGCTCCAGCCCTTCTCTGGCCAGTGGTTCATCATCAACAATAATACAACGCAGATTCATATTATTTTTAAGGTCAGTTTTACTGTAAAAACAGCATCACCCGGGGTGATCTGTAAATCATAATTTCCTTTATAGATCAGCTCCAGCCGACGTTTTACATTTTCCAGTCCGATACCGCCTGCACCATTCAATACCGGCCGGCTGGCGATCGGCTCCACGCTATTCTCCACTTCCAGCAGGAAATTATCATCTTCGTAATCCAGTTTCAGCCGGATATGGTTATCCTGACTGGTGTAGGTAGATACATATTTGAAGGCGTTCTCCACAAAAGGGATCAATAGCAGCGGCGCAATGGAAAAATGGCGGACATTCTCCCCTACCTGATAATCCAGCTGCAAGGCCTTCCCTTTCCGGAGTTTCTCCAGTTGCACATAGTTGTTCAGATACGCTATTTCCTTTTCTATCGGTATCGTTTCGGTATTGCATTCATACAACTGATACCGCAGCATGTCTGCAAAAGTGGCCAGCGTTCCGGCCGCCATCTCCTGGTCCTTGCGGATCAGCACATAAATACTGTTAATGGCATTAAAGAGGAAATGCGGGTTCATTTGTGATTTCAGGAACCGCAGTTCATTTTCTGTCCGTTCCTTTTCTGCTTCCCGCTGATGCCGTTCCGCCTCCAGTTTATCTTTGACCGTTTTAGCCGCGATGAACACAAAACAAACATAAAAGTTGGTCATCGATGTAAATACCGCAAAAGAGAAAACATTGCCCAGGTGCGCCTGTGGATGATCTGATCTCACCAGCGTCAACATCACCCAGGCATTCAGCAGTGACATGGCCCCCCAGAGCGCGGCTGCGGACAGGGAAAACCGCCAGTACTGCCTGCGGTAGAAATACTGCGGCATCAGCCAGTAGATAATGGAATACACCAGTATAGCCTGAAGAATCAGCCATATGCCGTTGTTACGCAGGGATTCCCATACAGACACATGATAGGTATTGCACGTGGAATAGGTCCAGAAGCTCAGGCTGCACACCCAGAAAAGGATATGCATCCCCCTGTATTTGGTTAAAAATTGACGCATAAGTTAGGCAAAGTAGCATGCTCCGGGGAAGTTAACAACATTTATTGACGAAAACAGGCTGCGGATGGATTAAATGCCCTATCGGGGTATTCCCGGGCACGCTGGTGAACTACATCTCCTTAAAACACTATTTCATACCCCATAACCACCTTTTCGTCAAATTGATTTTTATCCTCCCTGCGGAATAATTCACTTTGTGTCAGCATTACGATAAAAACAACTCCATATGACACCATTTTTTAAATACGTACCTGTCCGCATTTTTACGCTCGTTTGTCTGTATCTGGCCATGATCAGGCCCGAAGTATATGCGCAGCACCATTCCTTCGGCGTTAAAAAAGAAGGGAAAGGCAAAGTCATTATTTTCATCCCCGGCCTGTATTGCTCCGGCGACGTGTGGGACAAATCTGTGGCGCATTACCGCGATCACTACACCTGCTATGCACTGACGCTGCCCGGATTTGCCGGACAGCCCCCTATTCAGTCAGACAGCCTGATGACAACTATCACGCGCGAGCTGGCAGGATTTATCCGTGATAACAAACTGGAAAAACCGACTATCATCGGTCATAGCCTGGGTGGCTGGATAGCGCTGCAGCTGAGCATCCTGTACCCTGATCTGCCAGGTAAAGTGGTGACCGTCAGCGCTGGTCCTTTCTTCCCGGCCTTCTTCATGGGCCCCGACGCCACTCCGCAACAAACGCGCGAAATAGCCACTACCATGCAGAAAAGCATGGCCTCCCAAACACCGGAACAAACACGTGCCAGCCAACTGATGATCCTTCCCAGCCTGATCACCGACAGCATCAACCGCATCCCCGTCATGGATATGGCTATGCGCAGCCACGCCCCTACCCAGGCACAGGTGATGTATGAACTGTACACCACCGACCTGCGCCAGCAGCTGAGCCAGATCACCTGCCCCTTGCTGGTGCTGGCAGACTGGATAGGCTATAAAAACTATGGCATCAGCCGTGAAATGGTGCTGGGAAATTATCGTTCACAATATCAGAAAGCACCACAAGCGGCTATTTCGATGTCAGATGATGCCCGCCATTTCATCATGACCGATCAGCCTGAATGGTTCTTCAACCAGGTAGATACCTTCCTGGGGCGCTAACCGGAAACCCTGTTTAAAGCATACAGCCGTCCCACTACGGAGACGGCTGTATGTTTTTTTAAGCGGGCTGCCCGGGGCTAACCGGCACGGTTATTTCCCGGAAAGTATCTTTCTCCGCTTCACATACCGAACAACAATAAGCGGGAGGCAAACTGGCAAAAGGCGTACCCGCCGGCACCTCCTGCCACTCATCCCCCACCGTTTCATCGTACACGGTCAGGCAGCACACGCACTGATGTACCTTCCTCATCGCCTCCGCTCTTACCACGGGCGATTGCTGCGCTTTCACAAAATGTTGCAGCATGTCCGTCTCGCTCTTTTGCTCGTAAAATAATTTACACAGAGAGGCCACGTAAGGACCCAATTGCTCTTTGGAGACATCTTCCCGGTAAGGTATCAGCGCAGAGGAATTAGCGTTAAAACCATCGGTATACAGGATATCATACCGCTGCATATATTTCAGCTTGCTGCCATGGCGGCTCGCTTTTCTCCGGATAATAATATTGCCGAACAGGCTCGTCTGCTCCTGCATCCGGATACTGAAACACAGGCCATAGGTGCGCACGTCCGCCACATCAAAATGCCGGATAATATAGCGTTTCAGAATCAATCCGTCTTCACTGTTGTCTTCCACCTGCCAGTTCAGTTCATTGGCCGCATGCCGCACATTAATACCATATTTCCCCAACAGATAATCCCATAGATACCGGTGCGCGGGATCAATATTTTTTATCACCAGCGACTTCCAGGGCGTATTATACAATTGCCCCGTGCGCGTTTCCAGACAAAGCCGGCACACCTCCTTTAAAAAAGGGACCGGAAAGGTTTCATCCCGGCGATAGATGCCCAGCCAATAACTGTTGTCCTGCTTATTAAACCCTTCATAGTAAGGCAGATGGAAAGCGGGAAACTCCGGCTCAACGCCGCTCTCCTGAAAAACGTAAGGAAGGAGTGCTTTGATATCGCTGAAAACAGCCGCCGGCTCCAGTCCCCGCAACATCAGCGTTTCCGTCGCTTTACTAACAGTGGCGATGCTATTGGTATAAATCAGCTCCGGCCAGCGAAACAGCTCCTGGCTGCCGGGCAGCCGCAGGTACAGGTGCCAGTAATGTGTGGTATTGGACGATATCCAGTTGATATGCCCGGTAAAAAGCGGCACAAACGTCTGTTTGCTGTCGCAGATATTGACCTTTAACGCCGGCAGATAATCAAACTGATTAAAAACATCTTTATAAATCCCCTCTACCAGCCAGGTATCATGCAGAAAAATACCGGCGGCAGGATAAGTGCTTAGTATATTGGGATGCGCTGAAAAGTCTATCTGACGGTCATTACAGGCAGCCTGAAAAGCAGACAGCTGTTTATCCGGTACATTTAGCAGCAGCTGCTGCCGCAGCCCAAAGCGTATGTGCGTCACCGTCGCCTCGGCTGCTACCTCGAGTAAATCCAGCAACACGCCGGGAGGAATGATGCCACCTCTGAAATTGACGGATATAGTATGTGTTTGTCTGGCCATGGTTACACCGGAATAGATACCGGAACAGCGAGGCTTTTTTCCAGTATTGATTTGATTTCTGAGCGACAGCTGCCACAGCCCATCCCCGCGCCGGAAGCCTGGCACAGCTGCTGCAGCTGATGACAGCCGGCGGTAATCTTCTCCTGTATGTTCCCCTCCCCTACGTTACCGCAGGAACAGATGAGCCGTCCGATCACAGGCGTCCCTTTTTTGCCGGAGCGTAATAACTCCAGCCGCTTGTCTGACAGCTCCATGCGTTGCTGTATGAGATCACGGAACTCCGGGAACTCAGATTTATCGCCGATCAGGATAGCACCGACCAGCCGGTCCTGATGAATGATACATTTCTTATAATAACGTTTGGCTTTGTCGATAAATACCACTTCTTCATAAGCCGGATCATCGGGTGTCTCCACCATGCCCAGCGAACAGAAATCGGCGCCGTGCATTTTGAGGATATTCATCGTCAGCGACCCCTGATAGTAACTGCCGATATCGCCGTTCAGGTAGCGGGCCACTACGGCGGCCTGCTGTTCGGCCGCAGCGGTGATGCCATACAACATCCCTTTGAAAGAAGCGATTTCTCCCATGGCAAAAATATCCGGATCAGCTGTCTGCAGGTATTCGTTCACGATCACACCACGGTCACAGGGCAGCTGCAAGGCTTTTGCCAGTTCGATATTAGGCACGGTGCCAATAGACATTACCACCGCCTGACAGGCAATATAGCGGCCGCTTTTCAGGTGGATGCCTTCCAGCTGGCCCTGTCCCGAAAAACGGTCCACCTCATCGTTGTAGTAAATCTCAATATCACGGTCCGTCAGCTCCTGATACAACAACTGACCGCCCAGCGTGTCCAGCTGCCGGTCCATCAGGCGGGAAGTACGTTGCAGTAATCCTACGGCTATGCCCATCTCTTTCAGCGACGCTGCCAGCTCAATGCCCAGCAGCCCTCCGCCGATGATCATCACTTTTCCGTTGTCTGGACGGATATGCGCTTTGAAGGCATCCGCATCCTGGCGCGTACGCATGGTGAAGATACCGTCCAGCGCCGGTACATTCCGTAAAGTAGCTGCACGGCTGCCCGTAGCCAATATCAGCAGGTCATACGTATGTTCGTTGCCGTTACTGTCCATCACCACCTTCCGGAAGCGGTCTACATCAACGATGCTGATACCGCGGTGCAACGTGACGCCCGTTGCCTTTTCTTCGCTGTGTGTCATCTTCACCAGCTGCTTCCACGATTGGGAACCACTGATATAGTCCGGTAGCATCACCCTGTTATAGAACGGCTGGTCTTCTTTGCCAAAAACCACCAGTTCATCGGTGGTATTCAGTTCGCGGTATGATTTCACAAATCCGCAGGCAGCGGCGCCGGCGCCAATGATCACAATTTTCTGTACCGGTTTCCGGTAACGTGCTACCTGCACTGCCGCAAACTTAAAATCGGGCTGTTTGGAAATAGGGTCCAGTCGTTTGCTGGTAATATTGTTGGCTCTGTGCAAATCGTTATTCAGTATTCGTCCCCAGTGCATGGGCAAAAACACTACGCCTTTTTTGATCGTGTCACAACATCTGGCTTTCACCCGCACCTCACCCCGTGCATTCGTTACCGTTACAATATCGCCGTCGTGGATGTTCCGTTCAGCAGCATCATCGTGGTGTATCTCCAGAAACGCGCTATTGATATGCTGTTTCAGCTTGTTCACCTTACCGGTTTTACTCATCGTATGCCATTGATCGCGGATACGCCCGGTAGTGAGGATGAGCGGCCACTCCGGCGTCAGCGGCTCTGACCGGTGTTCATCGCCAAAACTATGGATCACGGCCCTTCCTGCGCCGGTATAAAAACGGTGATCGGTAAATAGCCGCGGCGTTCCTTTTCCATTGAGGTAAGGCCACTGCACACTGCGTTGCGCTTTGAGTATGTCGTAATTCAGTCCGCTGATATCGATATTCGTACCCGCAGTCAGTTGCACATGTTCCTTGTAGATATCTGCTGTCGTGGCATAATCGAAGCCTTTATAGCCCATCTTCTGCGCGAAACGGCAAATGATGTCCGCATCCGGTAGCGCCTCTCCCGGCGCCTCGGTAATTTTTCCGAGGTAACTGATACGGCGCTCTGCATTGGTCATAGTGCCTTCTTTTTCTGTCCATGCCGCGGCGGGCAGCACTACATCAGCATAACGCAACGTTTCCGGTCTGGAAGAAATTTCCTGCACTACCACATACTTCGCCTTTTGCAGGGCCGCTTCCGCAAAACGCACATCTGGCTGGCTCACCAGTGGATTGGTACACATGATCCAGATCGCTTTCAGGCGACCGTCGTGCAGTGCGTCAAACATTTCCGTGGCGGTAAGGCCTGGCTTTTCGGAGATAGTGGTGCCGCCCCAGAACTGCTGCACCTCCTGGCGATGTGCCGGATCACTCAGCAGCCGGTGTGCCGGCAGTAAGTTGGACAGGCCGCCCACTTCGCGGCCGCCCATCGCATTCGGCTGACCGGTGAGCGAGAAAGGGCCGCTGCCGGGCTTTCCGATATGACCTGTTATCAGGTGGAGATTAATCAGACTAAGATTTTTATGCGTGCCGGCAGCGCTCTGGTTCAGGCCCATGGTCCATAGCGACATAAATCCGCCTGCTTTGCCGATCCACTCCGCCGCCGTATAGATGGCCGCCGCCACTATACCGCAGATGGCCGCCGCTTCCTCCACACTGCGTTGCATCACCGTTGTTTCGTACTTCAGATAACCTTCCGTGTGCGCGTCAATAAAACCCGGATCGATATCTCCGTTTTCTATCAACGCCCTGCCAATAGCATGATGCAACACGATATCTGTTCCCGGATTGATTTGCAGATGCAGGTCCGCTATGCTGCAACTTTGTGTTACACGCGGATCGCTGACGATGATCTTCAGACGGGGGTTGGCCGCCCTGGCCGCTTCCACGCGCCGCCAGAGAATAGGATGGCACCACGCCGGATTAGCACCCGCTACCAAAATACAGTCAGCCTTTTCAATATCTTCATAAGTACCCGGCACCGCATCTTCTCCCAGCGCCAGCTTATATGCCGCCACCGCACTGCTCATGCAGAGACGGGAATTGGTATCGATGTTGTTGCTGCCAATAAATCCTTTTATCAGTTTGTTGACAACGTAATACTCCTCGGTGAGACATTGTCCTGATGCATAGAACGCCACTGCATCCGGTCCATGTTTCCGTATGACGGACGCGAACACGGCAGCGGTCCTCTCCAGGGCCTGGTCCCAGCTAACGCGCTGCCGCGGCAGGTTCCGGTGGTACCGCATTTCAGGGTACAATAGCCTGTCCGATGTATCCATAACGGTATAGTGCAGGTTCATTCCCTTGGAGCACAGCATGCCTTTATTCACCGGATGATCAGGGTCGCCTTCCACCTGCAGCTTCCCCTGCCGGTCTTTATGGACCAGTATCCCACATCCTACGCCGCAATAACAACAGGTAGTTTTAAGAGGTGGCTGCATAGTTCTCTTTTTATTAATGATCAGGAAACCACTACCGGCGCGTCGTCCACAGTAACGGCTGCCCGCTCGGCTTTGGGAGCAAAACGGGTAAATAGTACCAGTCCCCCCACCGCCATCACCGTCATGCCGATGTAACTAAATGCATCGATGTACGTGAGATGGTCTGATTTAAATAGAAATCCAAACAGCATACCGCCGATATTACCGCCGGCGCCAACAATGCCATTAACCAGGCCTGCATTGCGCGTACTGAGAAAAGGCACGATACCGTAAGTAACGCCGTTGGCCATCTTCAGGAACAACGCAAAACTCAGCATGGCAACAATGGCCATTCCCAGCGAACCGGCGCTGGCAAATAACAGCAGGCCGGCGCCTTCCATGATTAGCATTAATGCCAGCAGCCATCCCTTCCCTTTGATGCCTGCTTTGGCCCCGGCTCTATCTGCGGCCATGCCACCCAGGGCACGGGCAAAAAGATTCATAAATCCGAAAACGCCGGCCCAAAAACCAGCGCTGCGTTGCGACAAATGAAAGGTATCCACAAAATGCAGCGAGGCTACGTTATCGAAAGTGATCTCCATGCCAAAACACATCCCGTAAGCCAGGGTAAGCACCCAGATGCGCCAGTCGCGCAGCACCGACCAGTCGATGCTGGTCGCTTTTTCAGCACGAGGTATCTCCTCAAAATTTCCTTCCGGCGTGTCCTGGGTATAACGGTAATACAGCCACGCTACGCCCAGCATCATCAGCCCCGGCAGTATCATGGCATAACGCCAGGCTTCTGCTTTCGTATAACCGAAACCCACAATGGCGGCAAAAACCAGCGGCATGACCATATTGGTCACCCCGCCGCCGAGGTTGCCCCATCCGCCGGCAATGGCATTGGCCGTACCTTTGATGTTGGGTGCAAACATCAGCGAAGTATGGAACTGCGTGATCACAAACGACCCTCCTATTACACTGATGGCTAAACGAAAAAGTAAAAAAGAAGTATAGTCTTTTGACAAGCCTACCAGAAAAACAGGCAGGGAGCCCAGTACCAGCAGACGTACGGCCGTTTTGCGCGGCCCCCACAGGTCACACAGGCGGCCAATTAACAGTCGGGCCACAATTGTTCCTGACACGGAGGCAATCATAATATTGCCAATCTGCGCCTTGCTGAGTCCCATGTCTTCCCGAATGGTGGGCATCAGCGGCGCGAGGCCAAACCATCCGAAGAAACAGACAAAAAACATGAGCCAAGTGATGTGGAAAGTCCGCATCTGTACTGAGTCTATACGAAATATGTTCAGTTTGTCGAGAGCAGGCATATTGATTGAATTAGGTGGTTATTGAATCATTTAATCAGCCATTCAGGATGTATATTGACCGTCACGTAAGCCCAGTTGTTATTACCCGACGCGTTATTGACCTGTTTTATCAGCGCCAGGGAAGGCGTACTCCAGAAGTGGCCGTAACCGGCTTCAAAAGCAATCATACTGGTGAGTGTATACGCCGCCGTTATATCCACTTCGGTACCTAGTCGTTTACTGTTGCCGCTAATGGCTGCTGCACTGAAGAATTCATGCACATCCGCGCCGGCAGTGAAGCGGCTGCCGGCTTTCCACTTGCCCCTGAGGTAGTAGTCCTGCAACCCTTTGTTGGCAAATGGACTGGCCACATAGAAATAATCCATATAGCCCCAGAACTTGTGAGGAGTGCCATAAAGCGGATCAAAATCGGGAGCGGTAAAGTCGGCGCCTCCTCCGGCACTGAAATGCCGGTTGAAGCCATATTGCAGGTACCCTGTCAGCAACGAACCGCTGATATCCTGCCCGCTGCTGTTGGCGCCGCCCTGATAATAAGCGGCGGCCGTCCATGACAGACGGTCATACTGCCCTGTGTAGTATAGCCCGGTAGTATAACGGTTATACACTGCTGCTGCCCACTTTTTCTGCGCCGGAGTAACGGTCGTGTCTATATGAAATTTCGGAAACTGGTCGGCCAGCAAAAGAAAAGAAAGGTTTCCCTGATTGATTTTTCGGGATACATATACAAATTCCAGGCTTTTATAGGCAGCGCCGCCATTCGTGTTGGCGGCATAGTTACCGGCAGGCGTCGGATTGTATACCGTTCCCGCCGCATTTTCTTTATTCTGGTTAAAAGCCAATCCTGCATGGGCGGTCCATGTGGCCGTTTCATACTTTACCAGCAGCGCATCGTGACGACGTCCCTGCTGCAGCCAGTCGAGATTGCCCAGCAACCGGCTGTCATCATATACCAGTTCCTGCCGGCCTATCTTCAGTGCCAAACGCCGGTCCTTTACCACGGTATCCGTCAGCAGGATTTCGGCCCAGGCTTCGTGCAGCATGAAGCCGTTGTTATCGGGAGTGGTCGTGCGGTTAATAGTGGATGCATCCTGTCCCCAAACGCGTGTGTCCTGTACCGTTAGTCCCAGCTTCAGGCGGTAGGTGTTGAACCCTGCCATCAGGCGGGTACGCTGGGATGTAAAAAAAGCGGGAGATGCCCCCTGTGGTTTGGGAGCGCCCTGCCCGTCGCGCAACTCTGTGCGGGTGCGCAGCTGGGCACCTATTGTAAACTGGCCATAGCCGTGCTGCGACAGCAGCAGACCCGGTAGTATCCACGGGATACCGCCATGAAACCATTTTTTCATGTACCTTTGGTTGATTTTATTTGAGCCAATCAATATAAGATCCGGAACCCGGCCAGCCTGCCCGCTGCCGGGTTTCACCTTATACTGCTACCATTGCTGTTTCTTCATTCACTCCGATATATACCTGTCCGTCGACGACCTTTACCGGATAAACGCTGAGTGAGCATTCCGCTTCATCTGACAGACAACGTCCATCAATCAGCGAAAATGTTTTTTTATGAAAGGGACAAGCCACTTTGGGTTCATCCTTTACCGTGCCGGTCATACCCCGGCTCAGGGCCATCTGTTTGCGGTGCGGACAAAGGTTCTGCGTGGCATACCACTGGTCTTTGCGGGCAAAATAAAATAGGGCGATTTGTTCTTCTCCGTATTTTACGCATACACCGCCGTTAGACGGTACATCCGACGCCTTACACGCCAGAAACCAGTGAATCGTTGTTGGTGATATAGACATAGCAGTACATTTTAATGATGAGATCATTTCCACTCTGCGGCTTTCTTCTGGTTACGCAGGGTTTCGAATTTTACAGTAGGGTCCTTCTCTTCCGGTGAATTCACAAAATGGGAAAAACGTTTCCGGAGCTCGGAATTCTCCACCACTTCCTTCCATTCACATTTGTAGCTGTCTACCAGCAGCTGCATTTCTCCTTCCAGCTGCGCGCCGATACCCAGACTGTCGTGCACCACCACATTGCGGAGATAGTCGATGCCACCATCCAGTTTATTGAGCCAGGTGGCCGTGCGGGTCAACGGGTCAGCTGTTTTAATATAGAACATCAGGAAGCGGTCAATGTAACGGATACACGTTTCGCTGTCCAGATCAGCGGCCAGCAACACCGCATGTTGAGGCTTAGAGCCACCGTTGCCACATACGTACAGGTTCCAGCCTTTCTCTGTGGCGATAATGCCGAAGTCTTTCGATTGCGCCTCCGCACATTCGCGGATACAGCCGGAAACGGCCGATTTGATTTTATGCGGCGCACGGAGGCCGCGGTACCGCTCTTCTATGCGGATGGCGTAGCTCACGCTGTCGTGCAGCCCGAAGCGGCACCAGGTAGAGCCCACGCAGCTCTTCACGGTCCGCAGTGCTTTGCCGTAAGCGTGGCCGCTTTCAAAACCGGCATCTATCAATTCTTTCCAGATCAGCGGCAGGTCGCTGAGGTGTGCGCCAAAAAGATCGATACGTTGGCCGCCAGTAATTTTGGTATAGAGATGATATTTTTGGGCGACCATCCCGATGGTGATCAGTTTCTCCGGCGTGATCTCTCCGCCGGGAATACGCGGCACGACCGAGTAGGTGCCACCTTTCTGAATATTGGCCAGATAACGGTCGTTGGAGTCCTGTGCCGTATCGTTGCCCTGCGCCAGTATCATATCGTTCCACAGGCTGGCCAGGATAGAAGCCACTACCGGCTTGCATACTTCACAACCTTCCCCGTGGCCGCAGTGGTCGAGCACTTCATCAAAAGAGCGGAGTGAATTAATTCTGATGATGTCCAGCATTTCCTGCCGGGAATAAGCGAAGTGCTCGCAAATCACGCTACGGATATACTTCCCTTGTGATTTGAGCGTAGCCGTGATAATATCTTTCACCATAGGCGCGCAGCCACCACAGCAGGTACCGGCTTTTGTACATTTTTTGATGTCATCGAAAGACTCATGACCGGCCATTACCGCCTCACCGATAGCGCCTTTGCTGACGCTCTCGCAACTACAGATCAACGCCTCGTCGGGAAGGCCGTCTACGCCCGCGCCGGTGGAGGCGCCGTCTTTTGCAGGCGGCACTAACAACGATGCCGGATCTGCGGGCAAAGCCAGTTTATTTTTCACCGTTTGCAGCAGCATGTTATAAGCGCTGGCTTCTCCTATCAGGATGCCTCCCAGCAGCTGCTGTCCGTCAGGGGTAATGTCGATGCGTTTGTAGACGCCTTTGAGCCGGTCTTCAAATACAATACTGTGGCAGTCACCCGCGGGTGAAAAAGGATCGCCGAAGCTGGCCACTTCCACGCCGATGAGTTTGAGGCGTGTACTCATATCAAATCCCGTGAAAGCTTTCATTTCCCCACAAAGATGTGCGGCCACCACTTCCGCCATTTCATAACCCGGTGCCACCAGGCCATAGATCATGTTCTGATAAAGGGCGCATTCCCCGATTGCATAGATAAACGGATCGGCAGTTTGCAGTTGCTCGTTCACCACAATGCCTCCCCGCGGACCGGTTGGCAGTCCTGCCGCTATGGCCAGTTCATCACGCGGTTTGATGCCTGCTGATATCACCAGCATATCTGTTTTCAGAAACGTGTCGTCCGTAAACTGGAGGCCGTTCACACTTTCTTCTCCGGTTATCTTTTTGGTGTTTTTGCTGGTGAGCACTTTCAGGCCCAGCTGTCCCAGTTTTTCCTGTAGCAGCAGAGAGCCCTTATCATCTATCTGCCGCGGCATCAGCCGGGGTGCGAATTCCACCACATGTATATTCGTAATGCCCAGGTCCAGCAGGGCTTTAGCTGCTTCGAGCCCCAGCAGTCCCCCACCGATTACCGCTCCACTCCTGGCATGGGGCGCATAGGCCTTCATCATTTCCAGGTCTTCGATAGTGCGGTAAAGGAAGACGCCTTTTTTCTCCACGCCCGGTATGGGCGGTACAAACGCGGCCGAGCCGGTGGCCAGGACGAGATAGTCATAGGTTTCCGTGATGCCGCTGTGAGAGCGGACTGTTCGCTGTTCCCGGTCGATAGCGACTACCGGGTCTGCCAGATGCAGCCGGATGCCCTGCTGCTCGTACCACTCAGTGGTGGCCAGTAAAAGATCGGCGGTATTGTGTTCAAACCAGGAGGTGAGGTGTACACGGTCATAAGCTGGACGGGGTTCCTCACCGAATACGACCAGTTCAACAGGTGCTTTCGCGGATTTGGTGAGCATCTTTTCGCAGAATTTATAGCCCACCATGCCATTTCCAATAACCACGATTTTCATGGGAGGAGATTTTGGATGGAGAATTAATATTAAAATATATTAAATATGATATCTTAACTACAAACCACTATCGTTTTTGTTTCTTTCTCTCTATTTTCATGATGAAATTAATCGTTTTCATTTTATTTTTAAACAGTAAAACTTAAAAATATTCATATTAATTTATTTACTATATATATGAAAAATATCATTTCTCTTCACCAGCGAGGATTACAAAGCATCCAAACAGATTGCTTATCTCAATAATCATCGGACACTAATTCATATTAATTTATTTATAATATAAATGAAACTACCATTTCTATCTTTGGTCGGTGCCGGTCCGGGAGACCCGGAACTGATCACCCTGAAAGCCATCCATACGCTTCGCCAGGCAGACGTAGTCCTGTACGACGCCCTGGTAAATCCCTTATTGCTGGAATATGCCCCCGCGCAAGCCATCCGGCAGTTTGTAGGCAAACGTTGCGGTAGTCATAGCCTGCCACAGGAAGAGATCAATCGGTTAATGGTGGAAATGGCCCAACAGCATGGTCATGTAGTGAGACTAAAAGGAGGAGATCCTTTTGTTTTTGGAAGAGCAGTGGAAGAAATTATGACTGCGCAGCAACATCATATAGGCGTAGCCGTTATTCCGGGGATCAGCAGCGCTATCGCAGTACCCGCCTCGCAGCTGATCCCCGTTACCTGCCGGGGCGTGGCAGAAAGTTTTTGGGTAACGACCGGCACCACCTGCGCCGGCCAACTCTCCGGCGATATTGCACTGGCCGCCCAGTCTACCGCCACGGTGGTGATCCTGATGGGCATGCACCACCTCGAAGCCATCCTGCAGATATTTACACACCATGGAAAACAACACACGCCGGCAGCTATTATACAGGAAGGCACTACACCACAGGCCCGCATCGTAACGGGCACCGTCAGCGATATCCATCGGCGCGCACAGGAAGCCGGTATCAGTCACCCAGCCATCATCGTGATAGGGGAAGTTGTGTCCCTGCAACTCCCATCATGAAAAAGCCCCAAAAAGCTGTACGCCTTTTGGGACCCTTCAACATGTTAATATTTTGATATTTAGATATTTTCCGGCCAGATGCAGGACTGTACATCGGAAATATGTTTGCGTTGCAGCAGGAACATGCACAGACGTGATTGTCCGATGCCGCCACCCATACTCAACGGATATACGTCGTTCAATACATTGCTGTGGAACAACAACTCCCTTCTGCTGCCACAACCTTTCAGAGAAAGTTGCTCACGGAGGGAACCAGCATCTACCCGGATACCCATGGAAGACAGTTCCAGCGCGCTATTCATGGCAGGGTTCCAGAGGATAAGATCTCCGTTCAGGCCATAGAAGCCTTCTTCGTTGGCGGTAGACCAGTCATCATAATCCGGGGCACGGTCGTCATGCACCGCCTGATCTGACAACAGACCACCAATACCCATGATAAACACCGCACCATGTTCTTTCGCAATGCGGTTTTCCCTTTCTTTAGGCGTCAGGCCCGGATAACGTTGCAGCAGCGTTTCACTATCGATGAAATACACGGCAGCAGGCAGGTCCAGCGCCTTTTCGTGCGCCTCTTCCAACATAGCGTTGGTATCCAGAATAGCCTGATAAATCTGCTCCACCGTCTCTTTCAGATAACTGATGCGGCGATGCTCGGCCAGGATACGCTTTTCCCAGTCCCACTGGTCCACATAAAAGCTGTGAATAGGTGACACTACTTCATCCGGACGGATCGCCCGCATGTCTGTTACAATACCCTGTTCAGGCTCCAGTCCTAATTGATGCAGGCGCATACGTTTCCATTTCGCCAGCGACTGAACAATTTCCACCGGATAGGGAATATTTTTCAGGTTGAACTTCACAGGTTTCTCCACGCCGTTCAGGTCATCATTAAATCCTGTACCAGATTGAACGAACAAAGGAGCAGACACTTTGGTCAGCGACAGCCGTTGGCTTAATCGTGCCGGGAAATAATCTTTAATGAGGGATATTCCCTTCTCCAGATGGAGGATATCGTTTGTTTTTGCAGTTAGTGTGATCATTTTGTTAGTTGATATAAGATTGCTTTGGATATATTTCAATGTTTAATGCAAAACTATAAATATTCACTAACAAATCATCACATCTTGAAATATTTTTTCAACAAAAACAGGATATGCTTAATGAAAAACCATAAAAACTATGCAGATTTTGCAATTTTTCTATACGAATCTTGCTAAGATATTTTAATATATTGATTATCAATATTATATAAAGAAAGGTAAAGAAACCAGCATCTGCATCCTCTTCGCGCGTCACTACCAGATGAGCCGAATCAAAATGGAAAGCCCCTTTCATACGGCAACATCCTGCCGCCACAAAATAACACATCGCTTTATTCACTGGATGGTCTAAACTGATAGCCAATCGCCCCAGCGAAGCATGATAAGCCTGAATGTGTGCCTTCGCACCAGACCATTCCTTCAACAACGGATTAACTTCCTCCGGTTCAGCAGCGAGTTTCATATATCATTATTGTTTCGCGGAAAATAGCAATTTTCCGTTCGCAGCACAAATACAAACGCGGCGCACGGGCGTAGCATAGAGGCACTACTCCCCGGCACCGCGTCAGCAGCGTTCTCAATGAATATTGGCTTCCAGCCACTTTTTCAGCGTTTCCCGCTCGTCTTCTGTCAGCTTCACTTCATTGCCGAGTGGCATACGTCCTTTTACAAATACCTGTTTATAGATATCCTTCGCATTTCTTTCCATGTTCCTTTCTTTAAAAATGCGGAAAGGGTTATTACGAACATGACAAATATTGCATTTGGTTTGCAACACCAGCAGGGCTTTTCCTTTATCTTCTTCCGGCGTACCAGCAGTGGCAACATGCGCAATGCTTAACAGGGCAACGAGTATGATCAGGTATTTCATTGTTTTTAATTTTACTCAAAATTACCTGTCGCCATACCCGGAAAATAGAACAAAACCGACAGCCCTATTTTTTCACCGGCGTAATGAGTTTACCGGAATAGGCTTCAATATCGCTGGCCAGCCATGCAGACACTTGTGCCATCAACCTTTTCAGGTGTGGCTGCTGCATATGCTTATCCAGATCGGCCTGTGAGCGCCATACTTCATAAATGAAAATAGCACCGTCCTTTTCTTCATGGATATTATACACCAGATTGCCGGCTTCTGCACGGGTAGGCGCTACCAGCGCCAGCAACTCGCGCCGGAGCGTGGCGGCATGTTCTTTTTTTGGACGCAGGAAACCATAAAGGCTCACAGTAGCAGTGGTATCATGGGTGGCGTTCATGGCAACAGGTTTTACGGCAAAGGCCTGTGTGGGAAAGCAAGTGGCTGTTATCAGCAACAGCATAATTATCATTCGTGTGTACATTTGGGTTTGTTTTTATCAACAGGTGCAAATGTAAAGCCGTCCGCTATTCTGTTGTACCTTAGCACCCAATTGTAGGATACTAACAGTTGTGTAAGTATGAGTAAAATCAAGGAAAACTCTACCCATCAGGCCAATAAAAACAGTCTTGGTGAAATCTGTACGGAGGTCTATGCCATCAACCTGCTCAGCGGACAATGGACGCTGGCCATCTGCTGCCATCTGTTCGAAGGCCGGTTGCGCTTCGGGGAACTGAAAAAGAGAATACCGCAGATCACGGAAAGAATGCTGACGCTACAGCTGCGTAAAATGGAAGAAGACGGCCTGGTGACCCGCACCGTCTATCCGGAAGTGCCGCCCCGCGTGGAATACGAGCTAACGGAAAGTGCGCATGAATTAAAAGCTGTTTTCCAACAGTTGGAAGCGTGGGGCGACAGACACAAGGCCCGTCTTTAAACCGTTGCCTCGCAAAGCCTTTTAATCAACGCTAATACGGTACCCCAATAGTAGTTGATATGCCGGTCCGTGGCGTACTTGCCAGTGTTCGTCTGGGTAAAATCCAACGCCGTACCTGCTGTGGTACTGGTGAGCCGGAAGGTAATAGTACCGTACTGCTCCGGTTCATCCGGCCTTTTGGAGAGGGAGCTCCAATGGGTATACATCAGCAGTTTTTCCGGTTCCAGTTGCAGTATGACGCCTTTGTTTTGATACGGATAACCATGCAGATCGCCGGTAAACACCAGTGGACTGCCTACCTCCCAACTGGACGCAACGTGTACCGGTGAATCCATCATCCACTGTCCTATTTTTTCAGGGTTGGTCAGCATTTCCCACACCGTGGCTGCCGAAGCCTTAATGGTGACTGATTTGTTCACAGTATTCCCGGCAAACAGCTGCGCATCAATTCGCTCCTTCTGCCGCAGGTGATGCTGCATGTGCAGCGCTGCAAAACGCAGCCATTCTGCTGCGGTGAAATAGCCCAGCCCCGGATGTTTCGTTTTGCCGGTAGCCGCTGTAAAATTACCTTCTCGGCATAATGCCGTCATCGATTCCTGAATAGCCAATAGTCCCTGCCGCAGCTGATCAAGGCTTTCGGGCTGCGGAATAAACGTATTGGTGGCAGGTCCGGCAATTTGTATATCCGGAAAACCGTTGGCCAGTATATGCCGGCCTTCTTCGGTCACTTCCTGATCGTGGTGTTCCCGGCTTGCTAACGCGGTGGCCACCTGCGTTACATACCAGCCGGTATCATCAATGATATGCATATATACCTGTCCCAGTGTCCACGCCGCCGCCTTTGTAGGCCGGCAGATCATCTCCAGTGAATAATCATTCAGAGAAGCCACCCATTGCTGCAGGATATCATTAAATTGTTGCTGTGGGTCCATCGTATGCCTAAAGTAAACAATGTAAGTCAATAAAAGCGGTATCCCACAGGTAACCACACCCCCAAAACGCCGCTCCGGTACCGCATTTTACCGTAACTTTGCGGCAGTTTTTAATTACCACCACAACCGTAGAACACATATGATCCAGGGACCGTCAGCACAAACACAGCATATCACCAGCCTGTTGAGCCAGCGACCACTTTTTGTTTTTGCCCTCAGCTCCGAAGCAGCGGAGGAATTCAACGAAGACAACATCCTGATAGCAGGCATCGGAAAAGTGAACGCTGCTTTTAACCTGACCAAAAAGATACAGGAAGAAAGACCCGGACTGATCGTTAACCTGGGCTCTGCCGGCAGCAACACCTTCAAACGCGGCGAAGTAGTATGCTGCAACCGTTTCATACAACGCGACATGGACGTTACCGGCCTGGGCTACCGTAAATATGAAACGCCTTTCTCCGATCTGGAACCGGTGCTGGAATATGGTTTTCAGCTGGACGGCTTTCAATATGGTATCTGCGGTACCGGCGACAACTTCGAGACCGGCCACACCACCGTCGATTACAACGTGATCGATATGGAAGCCTATTCCCTGGCGATGGTGGCCATGAAAGAGAATATACCTTTTCTGTGCCTGAAATATATCACGGATGGCGCCGATGGCGGTGCAGCAGAAGAATGGAGCGTACAGGTACACCACGCCGCTGCTGCCTTCCGGAAGATTATTTCCGGCCTTCAACAATAAAAATGTGAGAGATGAATTTTACAGACTATCTGCAGCTGTTTGAAAACATCCTGCAAGACGCGGAACCGAAGGCTCCTTACAACAACCCGGATTATCTCAACTATACCAAACTGAACTGGTCGAGACAACAACGCTGGCTGAAAACCGGCGTGATCACCGACGCTGTTACCGCTGCCGTAAAAGAAATTACCGCACCGCAACAATGGGTCATCATCACGGAGCCCTGGTGCGGCGACGCGGCACATATCGTACCGTTCCTGACCAAAATAGCGGCCTTAAATCCGCTGATCACCATCGAGATACAGCTGCGTGATACACCGCCTTTCCTGATTGAACAATACCTGACCAACGGCACCAGGTCTATCCCCAAACTGATCATCCGTGACAACGATGGCAACGATATGGCGGTATGGGGTCCCAGACCGGCTGCCTGCCAGGTGCTGTACAACCGGCTGAAAGCAGAGAAAGCTGATTTTGAACGGACGAAGATCGAATTGCAGCAGTGGTACAACGAAGATAAAGGCCAAAGCTTACAGGCAGAATTGCTGGAAGCCCTGGCAGCGGTGCGGAAAGTCAGCGTAGTCTGATCACACCCCTTTCAGCTCTACCCATACCGGCGCATGGTCGCTGGATTTCTCCCATCCCCGCACGTGACGGTCTACCCCTGCCGCCAGCAGGCGTTTGTCTACCTCGGGGCTGAGCAGAAAGTGATCGATCCGCAGGCCGGCATCCCTTTCGTAGGCATTACGGAAGTAATCCCAGAAAGTGTAAATCTTCTGATCAGGATGCAGCTTGCGGATGGCGTCTGTCCACCCTTGCGCCACCAGCGCATGGAAAGCTGATTTTACTTCCGGCCTGAACAGGGCATCATCTACCCAGCGCTCCGGTTTATATACATCGAGGTCAGTAGGCATCACATTATAATCGCCGGTAAGGATGACCGGCGTTTTTTGCGAAAGCAGCTCCTTTGCATGGTCCGTCAGCCTTTTGAACCAGCTGAGCTTATAGTCAAACTTAGGCCCCGGCGCGGGATTGCCATTAGGCAGATACAGACAACCGATCAATACGCCGTTGATAGCAGCTTCCATATAGCGGCTGTGCACATCTTCCTCATCTCCGGGCAGCGTCCTTCTGATTTCCTGCGGCATGCCTACCTTCGACAGGATAGCGATGCCATTCCAGCTTTTCTGGCCGTGCCATATCACATCATACCCCGCTTCCCGGATAGCCAGCTCCGGAAACTTCTCCTGCGGCGCTTTCAGCTCCTGCAGACAGGCCACGTCCGGCGCAGACTCCTTCAACCAGCGTAGCAGTACCGGCAAACGGGCATTGATACCATTGACATTATAAGTAGCTATTTTCATGGGACCTGGTCTTGGTTAGCTATCCAAGTTAACTAAAAAAATCGGGAAGCCCCTTAACGTGTAAACAGTCCCCTGTCCAGTTTCGTGATATTGAACACCGAAGAATCTTTCGCGGTGTAAATGAATTTTCCGCTGGCATCTACCGCCAGCGAAGCGTCGTCGATCACGGGATTAAATACCGGCTTATGCCGGAAAAATACCTCCATGGAGTCCAGCAATGAATACCCTATTTCAAGCTGCGTGAATCCGGACTCCCGCATGTCTCTCACCGCCCGGCGGGCTTTGTCGCCCGAATACTCCAGCTGCTGCAGGGTGGCCGGGAAACATTTCCGCGTTATCCAGTAGTCCCGTATCGCTTCATTGAACAACATGGACGGGTGGATTTTCTTCCGTCCTTTCTTCACTTTGATGGGGATATAGTCCGACCGGTGTTCCCGTCCGTTGACGTTAAATCCTTTAAGCGGACCTTGTGAGCAGGCCGTCCAGCCGATAGCCAGCAATATCAACACTACAGCGTATAGCCGTTTAGGTTTATTTGATAACATATCCTAACATGAATTGTGCGCGGGGTTGTACTTCCCATCTGCGGACATCACTAAAATACACCGGGCCCAGGCCGAAGCGGGCATCGAAGCTAAAATGTTTGCCTACGCCCCGTTGCATTCCCCATAGTGGTTGTAGGGAAAACGCCCATTGGCTGCGTCCCATATTACGGTTGGCGACGGTCCCAAAAAAGTAGCTCCCGCTGATGGCGAAGAAATTTCCGCTGTTGTTACGCATAGATTTGCCTCTGGCAAGACGTTTACGAAGATTGTAATAAAAACGCTCTTCCAGTCGGGCTACGGGGACCAGTTCATATCCCCAGTCACCTCCGTAATAATCACTGTAGGTATAATAATAGTAGCCTATCAGGTCCATCTCCGCGTGTAACGAGGTCCGGGGCGACAACTTCCGCTCCAGTGAGAGTCCGATACCCGGCAGCATCAGGTTCCCTTTTATCTGCAGGGGTTTCAATCCATTGTCCGGCAGGGAATCCTTTTGGGCGGCGGCAATCAGGGGCAGGGTGCTTAACAGTGCAACAGCAATCAGTTTGGTCATTGGCATAAATAAAACAAAAAGTATAGGAGCTGCTAATTTAATTAAAACCGGTTATCCGAAAAAGAATAACCGGTGCCTGATTAAACTGTCTGTCTTTCTGTTAGCGCAACTGACGTGGTTCACTGCCGGGGATATACGATTTACCGCGTACCGGTGCTGCTATGCCAGTGGTAGCAGATCATGAAGAACTATAGATGACTGTGGTATGTGATTGATTTCTCCTGCTACAAAAAATTTTTTTTCCGGTGTGCTTCTGCTATTTTAGCCATAAACCGATGCTGATGAAATACGTACTACTACTGATTGCCATTGTAGCGGAGGTGATTGCCACTTCCGCGCTGAAGGCTTCCGAAGGGTTTTCCCGTTTCTGGCCTTCCGTCACTGTGGTGGCCGGCTACGCGATCGCCTTTTATTGCCTGAGCCTTACCCTGAAACAAATCCCGCTGGGCATAGCCTATGCCATCTGGTCCGGCCTTGGTATTGTGCTGGTGTCCATCATCGGTGTGGTGATGTTCCGGCAGAAACTGGACACAGCGGCCATTATTGGTTTATTGTTCATCATTGTCGGGGTGATCATTGTGAACCTGTTTTCCAAAACTTCTGCTCACTGAGCCGTCCCATCAAACAAACCCGGGCATACAGCTGTTAATGCATACAAAACTGCTGTATGAAAAAAACACCTTTTTTCTTTCTGATCTGTACCGTAGCTGCCGCCATTACGCTGGGCTGCAATAACAGCCCTACTTCCCAAAGAGAAATACCTGACTCTACAGCGCCTGCGCCCATGCCCACTCCGGAGACTGCCGCCTTTAATGCCGGCACTTTCAAAGGCACTATTCCCGGCGGCGCCCGGAAAAGGGACGTGTCCATTACTTTCAATGCCGACTCCACTTTCAACATGAAAGAAAGCTATCTGTCCAAAGAAGGCAAGCCGGAACACGAGATGGACAACACCGGTAAATGGAGCTATGACGGTGTTACCAAAAGCATCTATCTCGCTTATAAGAACCTGGCCGACCGGGGCACGTCCTTCGCTATTGTGGATGACAATACCATTCAACTGCAAGACCACTCCATACAGGCTCCGGGACAAGCCGAAAAAACCGGCGGGCCTGAATATACGCTGCGCCGCCAGCAACCGTGATATTCATGGGCCCAGGGCTACGGTTTATTTGATCAGGTGGGTGTTTCGGGCGTTTTTCCGAGCAAGTTTCCGAGGATGTTCTCGAAGACAACACGGAAGACCATCGCACGTCACTTCACCGCTCCTTACTTTCCTTCCCGGAAAGTTTTTATTTCTTCCAGCATTTCCAGGGACCTGATCACAGGTGTCCATTCCTTTCCTTCAAAGAGCCACCGGAACCATTTACGGTCCTTATTTTCATAACGGATATTCACAAAAAGCCAGATCGCCGCGATGATAAGACCTGTCGTCACGATCATCTGTACGACCAGCAGCCAGGCGTTTTCCCGGACAAACATGCCTGCATGCAGGTAGAAGGTAGTCCATACCGGCAGCTGCAACCATAATAAACGGGCGCACCATAGGGTAGAGGACTTCAGCCCGGACAGTTTCTCCTGCGTGTCCAGCACTGGTCCTGCAATGTCTATCGTTTCCATCAGTATCAGCTGATAGAGATAAATGCCGATAGCTGCTGTGGTGAGCAACGACTGGATGCCCATAGACACCAGGAAAAACAGGCTGGCGGTACTAAACATGCTGACCAGCAGCGTGTCCAAAAATGCAACCCATAAAATGCCCGCCAGCAGGGCAAAATATTTGATGGGTCTCATAGAAGCGATAAACGAATGGATTTTAATGCCGGTAATTTCTGCCGCGTTTTTTCTGTTCAGGAACAGGTTTTCTTCCAAATGCTTTTCGTACGATTTCCAAAGATGAATGATGTCTGTGTCTTGCATGACGATTACGTTTTAATACGTGAAAATTGCTGCCTCAGCAATACTTTAATCCTGCCAATCTTCGTGGCCACGTTCGTCACGGAGATGCCCAGTATCTCCGCAATTTCCTGATGGCTTTTTTCTTCCAGATATAAGAGTATCAGCGCCCGGTCCAGCTCCCGGAGGTCATGAATAAACCGCTGTAACAACAGCAGCTGCTGATCCGTCTCCGTTGCCGGCCCGGTGTCCACCATTTCCAGTACCGCCGCTTCCAGCCTGCCCGCTGCCGCCTGGCGACGGGTTTCTTTGCGGTAAAAAGAAATAGCGACATTGAGCGCAATACGGTATATCCAGGTGCTGTACCGCGCCTGCCCGCTGTCATAATGCCCAAATGCTTTCCATAACTGTATAATGATCTCCTGGACCAGGTCTTTCCTGTCCTCCGCCTGCCTGCACCAGGCATGGGCCACCTTATAAATAATGCCCTTGTGTGCCTCCACAACGGCCAGGAATTGATCTGTGATAGCTGAATCCATTGGTGAAAAATAATGTTACTGCTTAATTGTTCGCCGGATGAAGAGAAAAATCACAGGACAGGGCATTTTTTTCGGAAGGGCCTGTCTAACAACATGTTAATCCGACGTTAAGCGTTGGTTTTTAGGGAAATCAGGAGATTTAAAAATTGGTTCTGCTGTAGTATTGCAGTAACATGGTGAGGACCGTACCGACGTCACTCCCATGCTGACCGGCCTGTTCCGGTACAACCCGAAACTGTTGACTACAACTAACCAGACCATGAGAAACGCTACGCTGCTACTACTGAGCATCTTTCTGTACGTACCCTCCACGGCACAAAACAGAGACATCAACTCTACCGGACTGTATATCCATACGGACAAACACATCTACATGCCGGCAGAAAAAATCTGGTTTACCGGATACCTGCTCAATATCCAGGCAACAGACACTGTCCCGTATCATACGCTCTTCGTAGCCCTCATCAACTCCAATACCCGTAAGCCGGTCCTCAATGAACGTTTTGCCTTCGACCGCGGCGTCTGCAAAGGCATGCTGGAACTGCCCGACAGCCTCCCCCCCGGCGATTATGCCTTCGTAGCTTATACCAACAACTACATCGCCGATAACCACGAACAGGAATTCCAGCAATGGATCTCTGTCCGCAAACCACATCAGCCCCCCTTTAAAATGAAAAAAACACCGGCAGACACTACCCGCACGGCTACACTGAAAGTGCCGGACGCCAATATCTGCATCCAGCTTGAAACAGACTCGACCGATTATCGGCAACGGGGCATGGTCAACTGCCGCGTGGTACTAACTGACACCACCGGCAAAGCCATACAGGGACTGTTCTCCGTGGCCTGCGTCTGCGAAAAAAGACTGCGCAAACACGATAGATGGGATATCTGCCACTACTATTACATCGATCAATACCGGCTCCCCGCTTCGGTGGACCTCTCCACGGCGCAACAGGAACTGAACCCGGTCGCCGGCTTCGTTACCAAAGGAACGAAAAAAGTGAAGAAGCCCATCCCCCTGCTGCTGATGAAAAACAATGAAATGATTACGCTGAAAACTAATAAAGACGGCATCTTCTGCCTCAACTCCTACCAGCTGTTCACCCCCACCGGACAACCCGACGCCATCCTCAGCGTGGTGAAAGGTAACCAGTCTGAATTTAAAATCAACTTTCTGAATGATATCGAAAGAGTCAATCACCAACTGGCTAAAATCAACTACCCCTACACCCCGGAAGAGATGACTGACAGCACCATCTTCACGCCGGAAGAATTAACTGCGATCACCATCAGTACCCCCGCTGCCACCAAACCCAAAATGCCGGCGCCACAACAGGAACCCGACTATGTGAAAAAAGTGAAGCCGGTATTCCAGACCCCGGAATTCCAACAGGCGAGCGACACAGTGGCTGCCCGTAACTACAACACCACCCTGTATTGGAACCACCTGATCAATACCGACGAACAGGGCCACGCCAACTTCTCCTTCCGGCTCAACGATCTCCCCGGTGTATTCGTATGCGTTATCCAGGGCATCTCCACCATGGGCGTGTTCAGTAAATACCTGCGTTTTGTGGTAAGATAGGCATTTGTAAAAATGCGAATAAGCGCTATCTTGTTCTGCTGAAAGATTTCACGAATCAGCTAAAAACATGATACATATGCGCAGAAACATCCTGGTACTCGGCATGAGCGGCTTATTAACATTGGGAGCCATGGCCCCGGCAATGGCATCCGGCCGGCCGCAGCCCCATACCGCTCAGGCGTCAGCAGATGCCAAAGCCCTGATTGGCCGCTGGGACATCACCATCGACGAAAACGGTAAATCCGCCCCTTCCTGGCTGGAAGTAAAACTCTCCGGCTTCAAAACCCTCGTGGGATATTTTGTAGGCACCTCCGGCAGCGCCCGGCCCGTTGCCAAAGTCAACTTCGACAATGGTAAATTCAGCTTCTCCATCCCGCCACAATGGGAAGGCGGCAACCAGGACTTCCTCATCGAAGGCGAACTGACCGACGCCGGCATTCAGGGCACCATCACCACCAGCGAAGGCAAAAAATACAACTGGAAAGGCGTGAAAGCCCCCTACCTGAAAAAAACCGGCACCGTGGCCTGGGGCAAGCCCATCAACCTGTTCAACGGTAAAGACCTCACCGGATGGAAAGCGGCAGGCAAAGAAAATCAATGGATCGTGAAAGACGGTATCCTCACCAGTCCTCACTCCGGCGCTAACCTCGTGTCTGACCAGAAATTCACCGACTTCAAACTGCATGCGGAATTCAGATACCAGAAAGGCAGCAACAGCGGTATCTACCTGAGAGGCCGTCATGAAGTACAGATCGAAGACAGCAACCCGGACACACACCCGTCCAGCGTACTGTTCAGCGGCGTATACGGCTTCCTGGCCCCCAGCGAGATCAACGCACTCGGTCCCGATAAATGGCAGACATACGACATCACCCTCATCGGACGGATGGTGACCATCGTGGTAAACGGCAAAACCGTTATCAACAACCAGGAAATCCCCGGCATCACCGGCGGCGCACTGGACAGCAACGAAGGGGAACCCGGTCCGATCTACATTCAGGGCGACCACGGTCCGATTGAATTTAAAAAACTCGTGATCACACCCGCTAAATAATATTTAGCCATTTTTTCATTTTGATATTTTTTCATTTTGAAGACGCTCAGGCCCCTTTTAAATGAAAAAATATCAAAATGAAAAAATGATAAAATATTTGTACAACTTTTCCTGCGATTGGTACCACTTTTTTTCTCTTTCCCCTTCCTACCTTCATCCCAAAGAGAGGATGATGAAAATAGCCGTTATTAGTGATATCCATGGTAACCTGCCCGCACTGGAGGCCGTACTGGAAGACATTTCCCGCTATGGGGCCGACCAGCTCTATTGCCTGGGCGACCTTACCGATGCCGCCCCCTGGCACAACGAAGTGATACAACGCATCCGCACCCTGCGCATTCCTACTATTATGGGGAATCATGATGAACGCATCGCCTACGACCTGCCGGTGAAGCCCCTCGCCAAACACGGACCGGAAGAAAGGGCCGCACGACTGGCCGCCATCGAATTTACCCGAAACACCATTACCGTCGATAATAAACAGTTTCTGCGCACACTCCCTCATCTGCTGCACCTGCAATTTGGCCGCTACCGCATTTTGCTGGCGCATGGCACGCCCGAAAGTAACGAGACCTATCTCTACGCCGATCATCCGGAGGAAATATTACTGGACATGATGCATAGGGCCGGCACAGATCTCCTCATTACGGGACACACCCACCTGTCATACATCCGTACCATGGACAACGGGCGGAAAACAGCGATCAATACCGGCTCTGTCGGGCGCAGCAAAGAACCCGACCGGCTGGCATCTTACCTCCGGCTGGAAATAAGTAACAGTGACGCACCTACGTTACCGGAACTGTTCAAAGCGACGATACGGAAAGTGGAATATGATATGGCGTTAACGCTGACGGGCATACGTAACAGCCCGGTCCCTGATTTTTATGCTGATTTCCTGTCAGGCGTCCTCACCTGATTTTAACTGTGTGCGGTAAGAGCGGGGATTGACCCCTTTCATTTTGCGGAAGAATTTATTGAGATGACTAAGGTCGCCAAACCCATACCGGACGGCGATTTCCTTAATACTCATGTCACTGTAGCGGAGTTTATTTTCGATCTGCCGGATTTTATAGTCATTGATATAGTCCCGCACAGAGATGCCCAGCTCCTGTTTAAACAGTCCCTGTAACCGGGCTTTGCCCATTTGCAGTGCCGACGCCATCACCTCCTGTTGCAGCGCTTCGGGAGTGGCGATATGCGTATGGATATAATGCATGGCCTGTGTGAGCGCCACAGAGCGTGGCGGCGTGTAGCCCGTTTCTGTCAGCAGCTCCGTGAGCATCGAAAGTACGCCGCGTATCAGGTGCAACACGCCCTCGTTGGAGGCCACCGGATGCAGTTTCCATTCCGCCGCGATCACCAGCATCACACTGCCAATACGAGCCAACGCTTCCGGCGTTGCCGCCGACGCGCCATGTGAGCGCGTAGCCACGATCAGCTGCTGAAAACGCTGCTCCCACAGCTCTTTGGCAGCGGCCTGTAACTGTTGCCCCAGATATACATTCGTAAATTTCAGTACGGTAAATTTCGTTTCCTGTTCTATGTAAAAGATATGCTCATCTTCCGGCGCCAGCGCATAAAAGCAGGGACCGGCATAGCGGAAAGTCTCGCTGTTCAACTGGTGCGTACCTTCCCCATGATGAATAAATATCAACTCAAAATGATTGTGGTTATGCAGTTCAAACGGCCACTCCCGTGTCTGAAAGTGGCGGATAAATAAATCGTCGTGCTGGATCAATCTCATTTTGATACAAGTAATATCTTCAAAAGTACAAGTTTTCCGTAGTCCCGGCAATGTAGGTTTGTCAAATGAAAACAACGCCTTACCATCCTTTCACCATCCCGCTGATGGCTATTGCTGCCGGTGTGGTAGTAGCCAATATTTACTACAACCAGCCTATCCTGCATGATATCAGTGCTGCTACCGGCGCTACCGCCGGCCAGGCAGGAAGGGTATCCACCCTCGCCCAGCTGGGTTATGGGCTGGGCATGTTTTTCGTGTTGCCGCTGGGAGATAAGCTGGACCGCAGAAAACTGATTACCGGGCTGACCTCCCTGTTGTTTGTATCGTTGTTATTATTGAGTATTGCGCGCAGCATACAGCTTATCTGTCTGCTCAGCTTCTTTGTGGGCCTGGGCTCCACGCCGGCACAGATACTGTTGCCGATGTCGGCCACCCTCAGCACCGGCGACAGGGGCAAAACCGTGGGCCGCGTGTTTGCGGGTATTCTCATTGGCATATTGGGCGCCCGGGTAGTGGCCGGCGTAGTATCTGATTTGCTGGGCTGGCGTTACGTCTTTGCCATATCAGCGGCGCTGGTATTGATCGTCACCATACTCCTGTATCGTTATCTTCCGGTGATACCACCAAAGTTCCGGGGGAGTTATCCGCAGCTGTTATCCTCCACCATCAAGCTCATCGGAGAATACCCCGTGCTGCGTCAGGCAGCGCTGCTGGGCGCTTTTACCTTCGGGACATTCTGCTCTTTCTGGACTACGTTGACTTTTCATCTGAGCGCAGCGCCGCTGCATTATTCCGCTTCCCGCATCGGGTTGTTTGGCCTGATTGCCATCGGCGGAGCGCTGGCAGCACCGGTATTTGGCAAACTGGCCGATAAAGGACAGGTATACAAATCTTTGCTGGTAAGCGTGGGCATGGTGATCGTCAGTATTCTGCTGCTGAAAATATTTCCGCACTCCATCCTTCTGCTGTCAGTTAGTGTATTCCTGCTGGATGTAGGCGTGCAAGCCACACAGATCACTAATTTCACGCGGATATACAGTCTACATGAACACGCCCACAGCCGGCTCAATACCGTATATATGACCGCATACTTTATGGGCGCGGCCCTTGGCACTTCCTGCGGCGTAGCAGCGTGGCAGTATGGTGGCTGGGATATGGCTACCTGGCAACTGCTGCTGTGGAGCGTGATAGCACTGGCGATCGTGGGATGGTCGGCCAAAGTACAGTCCCGGGCGGCGACCACCGCGTAAGAAACTACTTCATTTTTTGTCCTTCAATGAATACCGTGCTGCCAATGACATGACTTTTGAAGCGCAACGGGCGCTCCCGGAATAATGACAGGGTTTGCGCAACGGAGTATACTTCTCCGAATTCATGGATCAACCGCAGCGATGACATAAAAAGGCGGCTGATCTTTCTCTCGTTGGTCATGGAATAGAAATAACATCTTCCACCGGGCTTTAGTACCCGTAATGCTTCGTCTACAAACGCCAGCTTGTTATCAAACAGATGAATGGTACCGAAGCTGCAAACCGTATCAAACGTATTGTCCGGAAAAGGCAGGTGAAAAGCGTTGCCCTGCAGCAATTGCAGGTGAGAAGGTAGCTGGCCGCCTTCGGCAGACAGCCGGGCCCGCGCTATTTTCAACATTTCGAGGGAGCGGTCCAGCAGGATACAATCATTGCCGGTGGCCCTGTACAACCGCGATGTTTGTGCGAGGCCTCCACAACCGATGTCCAACACGGTACCGGACGTACGTAGAATAGCTTTTGCAGCAAACTCCTGATAATCGTTGCGGGAGGTATCCCAGAAGAAGCGGTTGAACCAGTGGGTACTGACCAGCCGCTCATAATAACCGGCCTTAAAATCATAGGATGCGCCTGCGGTATTTTCCAGACAGGTGTATATGCCCCGCGTAATCTGACGGAATGGATCTGTTTGGCTCACTTCACATAGTTTTCAGCAAAGGTAGCGGACAACCTTTCGCGGGCAAATGAACCTAAGTTAAGAAATACGTTTACGGATGCGGCTGAGCGCCTGCGGAGTGATACCAATATAAGAGGCCAGGTGTTTCAACGGCACATACCGGAATAGTTGCGGAGATTTATTGAGCAGGTCCAGGTAACGTTCTTCTGCTGTTTTCGTCAGGAGCGACAATTCCCTGGCTGATTTAAAAAGCAGCATTTGCTCTGTGGCCAGTCGACCTATTCGCTCCACCACCCTCAGTTGGTCGTACATCCGGTGCAGGTCATCATAGTGAATGCGCCACAGTCGTGTTTCGGTGATCGTTTCGCCGTAATAACGGGAAGGCTGGCGGGTATAGAACGAACTGTACACGCACATAAACCAGCCGTCGAACCCAAAGCCGACGGTCGTTTCATCGCCATTGGCATCTTCCACGTAAAAACGCACCACACCACTGTCCACGAAAGTGAGATAGTTCTCCGTTTCTCCTGCCTGCAGATAGAAAGTCCTGGCTGGATAGGTTTTTGGTTCAAAACAGGCTGAAAAAACACGCCAGTCTTCTTCAGAGATATTTACCTGTTGACGGAGAAATTCGTGCATGCGCTGCATGGCGGTAGTATTAATGGGCTGTAAACTTAGAATTTCTCCCGGGGATTACAAAAATGAATTGACTTCGTATAGCCGTCACCGCTATTTATCCAGCAGCCCAAGCTGACCGGCGATAGTCTGCCATTCGTCGCTGTTGGTTTCATAACGGACCATTTCCCGCAACAGGGCGTCGGTGATATGGATATCGAACTGTTTGGCGATGCCTTGTAAGGTACCGATGTAGTCAGGGTTATAGGCGGCGAAGGTGTCCATGAACCATTTGGAGAAGTAGGGAGCAGCAGGACTGGTATAACCAGACGGGTAGCCTCCCTGCATCCTGTCTTCGAAGAGGATGCGGCGGTAGTGATATTCAATTTTATGTTCCGCGGTCCAGTGGGTGTAAGTTTCCCGCAGGAACATATCATACTGCCGCTTACTGGCTTCCTGTTGCAACAAGGCGTCTACCTGCCGTTTGGCTTTTTCGAAGTGATTGACTGTTCTGGCATTTATCCGGTCAATTTCCGTGCAGTACTGCACCACGCGGGCATTTCGGAACAGTTTGATGCGGATGGTCTCTACATCCCTGTGAGGATATGACCAGGCATTGGTGTTGGCTTCATCGATAAAAATATAGTCTATCACGGCCACCATGTCCACCTCATCGAAATGGTATTGGAAAGATGGCAGGGTGCGTGCGCGATCTTCCCGGCTGATCAGCGCTCCATTGTTTTTATCGAAATGAATTTCCTGCCAGGCGATATCAGATAAGCGTTTGAAGACCACGATCCTGTCGGGGTATACTGTTTCACGATGAAGGGTGATCTCCTCCCCTTCTTCCGGAACAATGTCGAGATGATCGTTGTGACGGATAATTTTCATAATAGGCAGTTAATCGACCAGGCCGTCCTGTTGCAGTTTTTCAAATGCCAGCAATACGCCGCGCACCTGATGGGGCTCTTTTTGATACGCCTCGAGGCTAAAGAAACGCACGGCGCCAATTTCAGCCGAAGGTTGCGGTGTTTGCCGCAACTGATGCAGGAAGCAGTTCTGCCGCATCTGCAGGTCCTTTTCGCCAAAAGCGGGCGCCGTAATGTGATAGTACCATTGCAGGCTGTCTTCCGGGAGGTCCATATTCAGCTCTTCCTTTATTTCCCGCTGCATGGCTTGCAGCGGCGTTTCGCCGGCATCCACTTTTCCACCCGGCAGGTACCAGGCGCCTTTATTCTTACTGAAAGCCAATAACAGTTGGTTGTTTTCTACTACAATCAGGCCAACACAGTCTATGTAATTCATCTCACAAAAATAAACAAAAGCGGGCTTACCTGGTAGCAGTCTTCAGATAAGCCAATACCTCATCGATATGTTTATCCGGCGGGAATACCGGGTAAAAATACCGGCGGATGTATCCGTTTTCGAAGACCAGCGTCACCCTTTTGAAAAGTACCAGCTCCTCCACGTAATGCATGGGCAGTTGCAGCGCTTCGCTGAAATGTCTTTGTTCATCGCTCAGCAAATGAAAGGGCAAGTGTATGCGTTCCCGTTCGGAGCGCTGCATCTCCGGTGATTGCGTGCTCATACCAAAGACGGTGGTATTTAACTGTTGCAGTTCCTGATAGTGGTCCCGGAAAGAGCAGGCCTGTGGCGTGCATCCGCGGGCGCCGGGTATTTCGTCCCATCCCGGTGGCAGCGGGATATGAGAAGGTCCTGTCATCGGATAACAGTAAATCACCAGTCTTCCGGGGATATCGCGCAGAGACACCATGGTGCCATCGGTAGCCGGTAATTGTATATCGGGTATCTGCAGGCCGTCCAGATGATCACAGGCGCCGTCGTCTTCAGGTACAGGCAGATTGGGCGGTAAATAAGTCAGGTCTGTTTCCATGATTTCCATTTTTGACATCAAAATTAGCCTGCTGAGAGAATATGTAACAGATACAGAATTTGAATATTTTACTATAACAGATGTTTTTGGGAGACATCAAATGCCTACCTTTATTGAGCCTCATGACAACAGATGAAACATATGAGCAAGCAGACCCTCATGTAGTGGAAACATGGCTGAAAGGTTGGTCACTGGCGCGGGAACTCCCTCCTCCAATAGCCGACCACGGCGGACTCCGGGTAGATGTAGGATGGCCTGACCAGCAAAAGCGATACGTTTTTTCTGCACTGGGCCCCGGTTTATTTCACTTTGCCAACACCATTTTCCAACCGGCTGTTTTTCTGAAAATATGTGCCCCGGCGTCTCTTGTAAGACCAGTGCTTCCCCCTCGCTGGGAGATACAGCGACCCGGATTCATGATGACCCTCACGCTGCCTGCTCACGCTCCCCGTTTACAGTTGCCCGAAGGATACTCCCTGTCTGTTGATGCTGCCAGCGCCGGCCCCACTGCCACCATATACGCAGCCAACGGCGAAACTGCTGCCAATGGTCAGCTGGCTATCGTTGACGACTATATTATTTACGACCGCATCGCCACTACGCCGGCACATCAGCGTCGCGGACTGGGAAGCGCCGTTATGACCGCCCTCACCATCGAAGCTGTCTCGCGTGGCATCAGCAAGGGCATACTCGTGGCCACGCCCGCCGGTAAAGCTTTGTATGAAACGCTCGGCTGGAAAATGTACTCGTTGTACACCACTGCAGTAATCCCGCACATTTAACACAACAAAACAACCACCCGGTTGTTAACACTTCACACTACTCCGTTAAACCGCTTAAATTGATTGATTATGCACGATAGCAACAAACACGCCTATTTCGTAGGCGGAGGCCTCGCTTCACTGGCTGCAGCCGTTTACCTGATTGAAGATGCAGGTTTCAAAGGAGAAAACATTCATATCATTGAAGCACTGCCTATCCTCGGTGGCAGCAACGACGGCGCCGGCGGCAAACAGGAAGGCTTCGTATGCCGCGGCGGCAGAATGCTCAACGAAGAAACGTATGAGAATTTCTGGGACCTCACCAGCCGCATCCCCTCTCTCGAAATACCCAATATCTCCGTGAAAGACGAGATACTGGCCTTCGATCACGCCAACCCCACTCACGCAAAAGCCAGGCTGATCGACAAATACGGCAAGATCCTCGAAGTACATTCTATGGGCTTTGATCATGACGACCGTATGAAGATGCTCAAACTGTTCTTCACCGATGAACATGAACTGGACCACATGACCATCCGTGAATGGTTTGGCGATCACTTCTTCACCACCAATTTCTGGTACATGTGGCAAACAACTTTTGCCTGGCAGGAATGGTCCAGCCTCTTTGAATTCAGAAGATACATGAACCGCATGATCCTCGAGTTCTCCAGGATAGACACGTTGGAAGGCGTCACCAGAACACCTTACAACCAATATGAATCCGTGATCCTGCCCATCAAAAAACACCTCGACAAATTCGGGGTCGATTACTCCCTGAAGAGGACCGTGACCGATCTTATTTTCAAAGACGACAACGGTATAACGGTAACGGCTATCCAATATCAGGATGCCGATGGGCAGACAGGCAGCATCGCCTTACAGGAAGGCGATCTCTGTTTCTTTACCAATGGCTGTATCACCGACAACTCCAACAACGGTGACTACAAAACGCCGGCCCGTTATCTGCCGGACAATCCACCTTCTTTTGAGCTCTGGAAAAAAATTGCGCTAAAAAAACCACGCCTCGGTAACCCGGACCCATTCTTCGGCAAACCCGATGAAACAAAATGGTACTCCTTTACCGCCACCTTCCGGGGCAATAAAATGCTGCAGCTCATTGAAGCCTTCTCCGGCAACAAACCCGGAAGTGGCGCACTGATGACGTTCAGAGACTCTTCCTGGCGGATGTCTATCGTGGTGGCCGCGCAGCCGCATTTTAAAGCACAGGGCGACGATACCACTATCTTCTGGGGCTACGGCCTCTATCCCGATAAAACCGGCGATTTTGTGCAGAAACGGATGATCGACTGTACCGGCGAGGAAATCCTCACAGAGCTGGTCCACCACCTGCATTTTGAGCAACATGAAGCAGAGATCAAAGAAAGTGTAGTGAATGTCATTCCGGTCATGATGCCCTACATCGATGCGCTGTTTCAGCCGCATGCCAAGTCCGACCGGCCGCCGGTAGTGCCCAGAGGCTCCACCAACCTGGCGATGATCAGCCAGTTTGTGGAGATCCCGCAGGACATGGTTTTTACAGAAGAATACTCCGTGAGGGCCGCCCGTACAGCGGTATACACCCTGCTCAATATAGACCGGGAAGTGGCGCCGGTAACGCCTTACAACCGCCGCCCCGACGTGTTGGCCAAAGCTGTACATACCGCTTACCGTTAATCGAATTTCATCACCGCAACAATCTTAGTTTATGAACATAAAAACAGTTACCGTGGCCGGCAGCGGCGTATTAGGCGCTCAGATAGCCTTCCAGACCGCGGTCCACCAGTATCAGGTCCATGTGTACGATATCAACGATGCCGTACTCGAAAAAGCCAAAGCCACGCTTCAGCAACTGGCAGGCGCCTATCAGCGCGACCTCGGCCTTGAAAAAGCAGATACCGAAGCAGCGCTGGGACGCATCCATTACTTCACCGATCTGGCTGCCGCTGTAAAAGGCGCTGAACTGCTGATAGAAGCGATCCCGGAAAACCCGGCCATCAAAACGGAATTTTATCAAAAATTAGCCGCCGTGGCGGGTCCGGATACGATATTCGCGACCAACTCCTCCACGCTGCTGCCCAGCCAGTTTGCGGCAGCCACCGGAAGACCGGACCGTTTTCTGTCACTGCACTTTGCCAATGAAATCTGGAAACACAATACCGCCGAGATCATGGGGCACCCGGGAACAGCTAAAACCACCTTCGATACCGTAGTGGCCTTCGCCAAATCTATTGGCATGGTAGCACTCCCGTTACATAAAGAACAACCCGGTTATATCGTCAACTCCCTGCTGGTGCCACTACTCGACGCAGCTACTACGCTGCTGGTAAGAGGCGTTGCCGATGTGGAGACCATCGACAAAACCTGGATGGTAGCTACCGGCGCGCCCTTGGGACCGTTCGGCATCCTGGATGTGGTAGGTCTTACCACGGCTTACAACATCACCAACATGACCGCTGAAAAGACCAAAGACCCGGAGAAAGCCAAAGCAGCCGCTTTTCTGAAAGAGAATTTTATCGACAAAGGGAAACTTGGTACCGCCACCGGAGAAGGTTTCTATAAATATCCTGACCCAACTTACCGGCAACCCGGTTTTCTGAAATAAACAGCCCAATCAACCAATAATCAGCCCCGGCATCCCCGGGGCTTTTTTGTCTTCCCAGGTTAAAACATCAAACATTTCTATTGATTGTTTGTATAACAAAGAGATATCTATTTAAATCCTGTTTTATGCAAGCATCCAACAACCCGGAAAAATTCGTTCCCCGCGGCGCTATTGCTTTCTTCGCCCTGCTGGTGGTACTGGGACTGATAATCTGGTTCGGTATCTATTTCCTCATGCTTTCCAGGATATAAACTGTTTCCTCATGATCGACAAATTTGAACGGAACGTCATCATTGCGGCATTACTGTTATCCGGCCTCTTTATTTTTTCACTGTTTTACGCCCTAGGCGCCCGGAAGGCGGACGTCACGGAATGCCTCCCCTACGACAAATCGTACGAAACTGCGCGGGTCAATCAGATCGACAAAACCACCTACCAGATCTTTTACGTGGCCCGGATGTGGAGCTTTGAACCGGCCATCACCTATATACCGGTGGGCAGCGAGGTGGACCTGTTCCTCACCTCGCAGGATGTGGTGCACGGCTTCGACATCTACAACAAAAATGTGAACCTGATGGGCGTTCCGGGTGGCGTGGCTAAAACCACCGTGCGGTTTGATCAGCCGGGCGTCTATAAAGTGGTATGTCATGAATTTTGTGGCACGGGCCATCAGAACATGCAGGCGGAAATAATTGTCAATTATCCTAAAAAATAAGTCGCGATGAATGTAAGCAGCTACCTTAAGAACATCATTCTTGCAGAACTGTTTGTACCGGTATTGTTACTCACCATTGGCATTTATCACGGGTTGATGCAGGTGATCTACCGTGCCGGCGTGATCCATCAGGCGTCAGTGGCCAAACTGGACTATTACCAGGGTCTTACACTGCACGGGGTGATCAACGCCATTGTGCTCACCACTTTCTTTGCCGTGGCTTTTGGTCATGCTACCATCGCCTATTTCCTGAAGCGTGAACCGGGCCGTAAGGCCTCGATGTTGTCGTTGCTGCTGATGGTAGTCGGCACCCTGATGGCCGCGGCCGCCATGCTGTCGGGCAAAGCCTCGGTCTTATATACCTTCTACCCGCCGCTGAAAGCGCATCCGGCTTTTTACATCGGTACCGCTATGTTAATTGTAGGGTCCTGGGTGGCCTACTGGGACTGGGCCGTCATATATGTACGCTGGAAAAGGGAGCACAGGGAGGAGAACACGCCGCTGGCCGTGATCGGCACATTGGTCAATTTTACCATCTGGTTCGTGTGCACGCTGGCGGTAGCTTACGAAGTGTTGGTATTGCTGGTGCCCTGGAGCCTGGGGTGGACAGCCGGCGTAAACGTGATGCTGGCACGTACGCTGTTCTGGTTCTTTGGCCATGCGCTGGTATATTTCTGGTTGCTGCCCGCCTATATCATGTTTTACACCATGCTGCCCAAACTGGCTGGTGGCAAGCTCTATTCCGGCACAGCAGGGCGTATTGCCTTCTTTCTTTTTCTGCTGTTCTCTATTCCGATCGGGGTGCATCATCAGTTTGGCGATCCTTCCATCGGCAGAGGCATTAAACTCACTCAGTCGCTGCTCACTTTCGCCGTAGCTATTCCCAGTTTCATCACCGCCTTCACCATTGCTGCTTCGCTGGAGCATGCGTCGTGGCTGCGGGGTGGCCGGGGGCTCTACACCTGGATATGGAAGCTGCCGTTCTTCCGCAAAGACGTGTTCCTTTTCGGCTACCTGATCAATGGGCTGATCCTGTTTATTTTCGGCGGACTGACAGGGCTCGTCAACGCCTCCTATTCACTGAACAACACCGTACACAATACCTCCTTTATACCCGGACATTTTCACCTTACTGTAGCCGGCCCGGTATTCCTGGCCATCCTGGGCATGTCGATTTTCCTGGTATCGCAGCTCACCGGTAAAAAGATATACCTGCCGGCTATCAATACCATTGTACCTTATTTGTGGACCGTAGGGGTGCTGATTTTCTCTACCGGGCTGATGTGGGGCGGACTGATGGGAGAACCCCGCCGCACCAATATGGGGCTTACTTATCTCAACCCCGCCAGTGAGCAGTATCATCCGTACTGGGTGATCTCCAGTATGCTGGGACTGGCCGGCGGCGGTATTATGTTTGCCGCAGGCTTTCTATATTTCATCGTGTTCTTCGGTACTTTCCTGCGCAAGCGCACCGCTGCGCCGATGATCGATTTCCCGGTGAGTGAAAGCCTCCATGAAGAAAAACGTATTCCTTTGTTCGACACGTTCCAGCCCTGGCTGATCGTGATGGGCTTTATCCTCTTCATGACTTATCTGCCCGCCATCTCCGATGCGCTGAATAATACCGGTAAAAAGGCGCCGCCCTATTTACCGACCGATCCCACGCCCATCGTGACTAAAAAACCATGACATGCGTCAACACTTCCGGCATATATTGTATTCATGGAAGATCGCAGTAGCGGTACTTATCTGCCTCCCGTTGCTGGCGTATCGCCTCGTGCGGTGGACAGAAGACCGTTATGCCCGGCTGCCGTGGTATGGCCCTGACAATACCATCGTCAGCAGGCCACAGCAGGCAGCGGTAATGCCGGCATTTGCTTTCGCCAATCAGTATGGAGACACGGTGACGAACACACGATTACAGCAGCATATCACGGTAGCGAACTATTTCTTTACCTCCTGCCCTGTCGTTTGTCCTGCTATGATGCAACAACTGCAACGGGTACACGCTGCTTTCAGTAACGACACCGGCATCTGTTTCCTATCGCTCACGGTAGATCCTGTGCGGGACAGTAGCGCTACCCTCCTGCGTTACAGCCGAAGGATGGCCCTGCCTGCCAAAGGCTGGGAACTGCTCACCGGCGACAAGCCGTCGCTCTACCGCTTTGCCCGTAAAGGGCTTTACCTCACCGCCACAGACGGCGATGGAGGGCCGGATGATTTCATCCACAGTGAAAATATTGTACTGCTCGACCCCCAACAACATATCAGAGGTTATTACCAAGGCACGTCCTCCTCAGCGACAGATCAGCTGATCAGGGACATCAAAAAACTGCAACATGAACAGTAAACTGATCAGCCTATCACTATTGCTCTGTTACGGCCTCTCAGTGAAGGCCGCAGACCCCGCAGAAGGGAAAAAACTATTTCAGGCACGCTGCGCCTCCTGTCATAACGTGAATAAAAAACTGACCGGTCCGGCACTTGCCGGGGTGGACCAGCGCCACAGCGAAGAATGGATCATCCGTTTTGTGAAAGCGTCCCAGAGTATGGTGAAAGCGGGCGATAAAGAAGCCTTGGCCGTATATAATGCGAACAACCAGGTGGCCATGCCGGACCATCCCGATCTTTCCGATGATATGATCCGCGACCTGCTGGCCTATGTGAAAGAGGAAGCCGGGAAAGCGCCACAGGCCGATGATGCGCCGTTCTCCCGGCCCGGGCAAAAAGAACCCAATCTAATGCCCCTCAGCATCTATAATTTTCCTTTTATGATCGCGTATATCGTTTTGGTGGTGATCATCATCATCCTGCTGGTGTTCTTAGTAAATGTAAAAAGCTATGAACATCACATGGAAGAAAAACAGAAAGAATAAAAAAAGCCCCGCAGACGAACTGCAGGGCTTACGATTACAAACCAAACACCGATTTAAGTTTCTGGTCCAGCTCAGCACCGCTGTCACCAACGATTTTGAACAGTACCTTTCCATCTTTATCCAGTAAAATCTTGGTCGGAAAACCGTCAATGCCGTATGCCATGACCATGTTCGACTCTTTTTTATTGTAGTTGTTCAGTACCTGTATCCAGTTCATTTTATCAGTCTCCACTGCTTTGAGCCAGGATCTTTTGGCCGATTCCAAATCATCTGTTTTCTCTTCTGCGATACCAACAACTTCAAGGCCTTTATCTTTGTATTTGGCATACACTTCCCGCAGATGCGGATGGCTGGCCCGGCAGGGACCGCACCAGCTGCCCCAGAAATCCAACAGTACATATTTGCCTTTGAGGGAAGCTAACGTGAACGGCTGCCCGTGATTGTCTATTTTGGTAAACCCGATCGCTTCCGCGCCTACTGCCGTGGCTTTGGCGCCGGAAATACGGGAAGCAACGTATTGGGCGAGGTAAGTATTTTTGTACTTACCGGACAGTTTGTTGTATTCCTGTTCATAAGCTGCCATGTCATAGTCGCCATTCAGGCGGCTCAGTAACATCACACTGACAAAAGAGCCCGGATGTTTGGCGATGAACTGTTTCCGGATATCCAATAGTTTCGCTTTGGTCACCTTTTGCTCTTCCAACAGCGCGTTCCTGCCCACGCTGTCATTTTTAAGGGTAGGCATTTTTTTCCGTGCCTCCCATTCCTGTGCAATCAGCGGCACTTCCTGCTGATGCAGCATGTTCAGTTCTCTGTTCTCCCGGCCGCCGGCGACGGTCCCTTTAAACAGCGCTGTCGCATCCGCAGTGATGGTAATATCCGTATTGGTGATCACAAAATCCAGGCTGGGCGCGGGCATGAACATTCCGCCTTTGACAAACTCAAAACGGGAAGATGGGTGAGCCGATGCCAAAGTACCGATAACAGGCTCGTCTACATGCCCGGTGAACACGAAGCGGTCGCCGGTATGAGCGATCGCCGTATCCATGATGCGTTTGCCATCAGCTATCCGGGAGATCGTCAACCGGTAATCTTCCTGCCCTTTGATATCAGCGGTAATTTTAAAGCCTCTCTCCTGGGCGTTTGAATTGATCGCCAGCAGTAAACTGCCGGCGATCATCAGGGTTGTTTTTTTCATGGTTGGTGTATTGATTTTATTAGAAGCTGGTCATAGGAACAGATGCTGCTTTTTTGGGTGCTGCTTTAGTGCCTTTGGAGACGATATCTTTTACTTTGGCTTCCGCTTCTTCAGAGTAGCCGGTAAAGCGTTCCAGAATTTTACCTTCGCGATCAATCAGGTACATAGTGGGAATACCGGAGAACTGGAACTGTTCCATCGTTTTGTCTTTGTTGTCGCTCAGCAGTTGTTCCCATGGCATATTTTCTTCCGTCATTGCTTTTTTCCATGCTTTCTGATCGGTATCGATAGAGATGCTCACTACTTCAAAGCCGTTGTCTTTATAGGTACTGTACAACTCTTTCACTTTCGGAATAGCCTGACGGCAGGGACCGCACCAGCTGGCCCAGAAATCTACCAGCAGGTATTTGCCCTTGTATTTTTCCAGTCCTTCCTGCGTACCTTGTGCGCTCGGGTATTTTACAGAAGGCATGGGTTCGCCGGTTTTCAGCTTCATCGCCTGGGCTCTGTTAGTCAGGATAGTCTGTTTCAGTTTTTGTGCTTCTGTTAACCATGGGTAACGGCCGATCAGTGTCTCCAGCATCTTCATCGCTTTCTCATATTGGGCCGTATTTTCCGTGCTGGCCATGCCACGCAGGGCATACACCAATACCGGACGGTCGATGAAAGAGCGGATGAGGGTTTCTTCCCTTACCTGGTAATCCTCCCGCATCGGATTGTACTTTTTGGTATTCTTCATATAGGCGAACCAGGTAGTGTCGGTCGCTTTTTTGGCATAGTACTCCATGTTATATTCATCAATCATCCGGCGGTAATTCAGCTCGGAATTGAGTGCCATCAGATTGATGAAATTATTGTCATAAGAGCCTTCTACAAAATTATAGTGCGGTACTTTCACTTTGTGCCGTGCCGTATCGTAGCCTCTCATCGCTACTTTTACATCCGCATCGCCCCAGAAGGAGGCACGGTCCCAGTGCAAGGCATCGATAATATATACGCCCTGGTGGTCTTGTTTGATGTTAAAGGTGAAAGTATTGTCCTTACCTACCACTGCAGAATCCACTATCACCGGCTTACCGGAGAAATTATCCTTGGAAAGCCATACTTTCTGTACGTCTGCCTTCGGATCAGTGAATTCCACGGTGCCTCTCACAGTGATGGATTTTACCGGTTTGTTCACCTGCGCAGACAGCGCCGCCGGAGCGGCCAGCATCGCCAGTAAAATACCTGTTCTTCCTGCTTTTCTCATAATGATGATTGTTTAAAGTTTTATGTTTTTTCGTTATTTGCTATAGTCAGCGTTTTGAGTCAGATTAGGATTGAGCGCAAACTCGTGGGTAGGGATGGGCAGCAGCACATGTGACGCCGGCTGGCCGAACGACTGTAACCAGGCGTTCATTTTACCGAACCGCTGCATATCACTCCAGCGCAGTCTTTCGCCTACGAATTCGCGGCGGCGTTCCATTTCAATTTCAGCCAGAAACGCAGCGGTATTGGCAAAATCGCTGTTGTTGCGAAGCGACGCTTTTCTGGCCGCACGCAGCTGGTTATAGGCCGTTACGTCGACCACGCCTTTGCGCGCGTTCGCCTCTGCCACGACCAGGAAAGCTTCGCTGTAGCGGCAGATAGGATAAGAAGGCGTTGTTTCCTCGGGAAATTTGGTCACGAAGTACACCGAATCAAGGATAGCGGCCCCTTTGTTTTTCAGGAAGAAAGCACGACGAATATCACTGGCGTCATACGTTTTCAGCAACGTGCTATCTACCCACGTGTTGCCGGTGCCTGCTCTGGGCGTGCCGCCGTATTTACCAGGGCCGAAAAGCTGTCCCAGGCCATAGAGGGCACTGCCGACGTTAGACATTTCATTGATACGGTACAGCGCTTCGGGGCTGGTAGTGCCGGATTTGAAAATATCGCCGAAGTTGGATTGCAACGTTAAGCGGTTGGAGCTGATCACGGCGTTCGCCATGGCCAGCGCCTCATCGTTGCGGCCCAGATTGAGGTACAACCTGGCAAGTAAGAGCTGCGCGGCCTGTTTGGAACCGGTCAGTGATTTACCGTTATAATCCGGCAACTGAATGGCGGCGGCCTTCAGGTCTGCTTCTATAAACTGCTGTACTTCAGCAACGGGGTTGCGTACCGGATGGCCTTTAGGGTTTTCACCGCCTTTTATGATCACCACATCGCCGAACATTTCTGTCAGCAGCATATAGGAGTAGGCACGCAAAAGATAGGCCTCGCCCAGGTTGACGGTAATCAGGCTGTCCCCTGCCGGCTGCTGCACTGCAAAGTTGATGGCCATGTTCGCGTTGGCGACACACTGATACGGCTGTTTGTAAGCAAAAGTGAGCGAGTTATCGGTAGAAGGCACATTGTTTCCTTCGTAAGTCAGATAGGATATCGACTGAAAATCATCTCCCATAATATCCTGCAGGCCATATATCTGGTACAGGGCATTGTTGGTAAGCGCCAGTTTAGCGCCATTGACCACCAACGGCAGGTTGCTGCGGTTGATCTGGTCAAAAGTCACCTGTGTATTCGGCTGTACGTCATCCAGATTTTTGCTGCATGATGTAAACAGCATACTACCGGCGACGGCTATATGAAATATATATTTTTTGTTCATGATCTCATCAAATTAGAAGGTCAGGTCAATACCGATAACAGCGGAACGCGGGTTCGGCAGGTTAGTGGAAACGATACCTGTATTGGACACCGCTTCCGGATCAAATCCCTTATAGGGGGTGATGGTGAAAAGATTCTCCATAGACCCGTAAATGCGCACCTGATTGATTTTTGCTTTCTGTAATATTTTAGCGGGCAGCACATAAGCCACCGAGATATTACGCAAACGCAGGTACGAAGCATCGGTGATAAACTGAGTGGATGGTTTGCTGTTCCAGTCTGCCACCTGTCCGGCGCCATGTACGCCTGTCACAGCACGGGGGATGTCTGTTACATCACCGGGTTTGCGCCAGCGGTCTACCAGATTACTGAATTTATTGGGCATCACGCTGTAGGCGTCCAGACTGTAGTTACGCAGGGTCTGCTCATAGAAATCATATACTTTGTTGCCCACCACATAGGTGAACAGGGCATCCAGCGTAATACGCTTATACGACAACATGATAGAAGTACCACCGGTAAACTTCGGCAGCGCGATCGGAATAGATACATAGTCGTTGGAATCCCAGCGGCCATCTTTATTACGGTCGGTATAGATCATATCACCTGTTTGCGGATCTACGCCCTGTGACTCGAATACCATTACGGAACCCACGGGCTGTCCTACTTTGGAGCGGGACTGTGGGCCGCCAAATACCAGCGCGCCAAAGGGAGCTGTGGAGTCTTTCATAGACAGGATCACATTTCGGTTGATGTTCATATTCGTGCTCACCTTCCATCCTAAAGCCGTACCTGTGCGGCTGCTCACCGCCAGTTGCAGGTCTACTCCATAGTTGCGGATGCTGCCGATGTTATCCGGCATATTAGAAGCGCCGTATATCCAGGACACATCGGTATTACTCATCAGTCCATCGGTGGTTTTGTTGTAGTAGTCCGCTGTCAGCGTGATACGGTTACCCAACAAAGCCACGTCCACCCCGGCATCCATTTGTTTGGTGCGTTCCCAGCGGATATCCGGGTTACCGATGGTGGTATTCAGTATCAGCGCCTGACTACCCATATAAGAGGTAGCCTTCATCAGGTTGCGCGCATCGAAATAGCCCAGTGGGCGCATGTTACCGCTGATGCCGTAGCTGGCGCGCACTTTCAGCTGGCTGATAGCGCGTTGTTGCATCAGGAAAGCCTCGCGGGATATGTCCCAGCCGGCGGAAACAGAAGGGAACCAGCTATAGCGGTTGTCCTTCACCAGTTTGGAGGAACCATCACGGCGCAGGGAGGCATTCAGCATGTATCTACCATCCCAGTCTATGCCGGTACGCAGAAAGTAGGCATCGGATATCTCGCGGTTGTTGGTATTAAAACTACCGATATTGGAAGAAGGGCCATAGGTGGCCGCTGCGCCGCCTCCGGAGACATTGTCGATTTTCGGAAAACCATACAACTCATAGCCGAAGCCATTCAGTTCATTGTTGTAATAGGTATAGCCCAGCGTTCCGTTGACGCCCAGTTTATTAAACCGTTTGTTGTAGGTAAAGTAGTTATCGAAGTTGTAGGAGAAATTGTCTGTTCCCAGCACCTTCAGCTGTCCGTTGTTAAAATTGCCGAGGTATAAGGACGCTGGCATGAAGTTGTTGCTCAGACCATTATACTTGGTAGCGTTGAAGGAAGAGCGGAATGACAATTCCTTCAGCAATTGCAGATCTGCCGACAGGCTCCCCAGGTATATGTTGGTTTTATTTTTGTTTTTGTTGTCCATCATCGCACCAAGCGGATGTTGTTGCATGCCGACGTAGTATCCCAGCGAACCATCCGGCTGTAACACAGGGTCTTCCGGTGTATCCGGGCGGGCCGCAAATGCCACGGCAACCGGATTGGCCATGTCCTTATTCACTGACTGCGTCAGGTTGATGTTGCCGTTTATTTTCAGCCAGTTGTTCACCTGTTGCGTTACATCGAGGCGACCGGTGTAGCGTTCAAATTGGCCGGTACCCATAGCAGCTACTTCCGCGTAGCGGCCCAGCGACATGTAATAGCTGTTTTTCTCGCCACCGCCGCTCATACTGGCCTGTATATTGTTGACCGGAGCGTTTTTATGTTTGATACGTTCGAGCCAGTCGGTGCTGCGGTCAGCCATTTTCAGGCCATTCAGCTGTCCCTGCAACACTGTTTTTTCATCCTGCAACTGTTTGATACGGTTGGCGGGTAATGTGCCGGGATTCGCCAATATAGCGTCGATGTCACCGATACGGTTATTACGCGAATCATTAAAAGCTGATGTATACTCAGCAGTATTCATCATGTGGCGGCTAAACGGCACATTGTTGACACCTGTGTACATGTTCAGGTTAAGGGAAGGTTTGCTGTTGGCCTTTCCTTTTTTTGTGGTGATGATGATCACCCCCGTAGAGCCTCTGGCGCCGTAGATAGCCGCGGAAGCAGCATCTTTCAACACCTCGATGGACTCTATGTCCTGCGGGTTAATGCTGTTAATGGAGATGGTATTGCCATCCACCACCAGTCCATCGATCACGATGAGAGGGTTGGTGGCAGAGGCGCTGACCGACTGCGCGCCGCGTATCATGATGCTGGAAGCGTTGCCGGGCGTGCCTTCCCGGGAAGCGATGTATACGCCGGGAACGCGACCCTGTAAGGCTTTACCAAAATCGCTGACAACGTTTTTCTCTGCCGTCAGTTCGCTGGCCTTCACCGAAGCGATGGAATTGGTGACATTGGATTTCGCCTGCGTGCCATACCCTACTACCACTGCGTCTGTCAGTGAAATAGCTTTCATTTTCATGAATACGGGTGTTGTTCTGATCAGGCTGGCCGCTACCATTACATTTTCAAACCCGATGGAGGTGATCTGTAGTTGTGCATTGGCCGGCACATTGAGTTCAAATTCACCTTTCTCGTTGGTGGTAGCACCGGTGGCCGAGCCTACCACCTTCACCGTGGCGCCCGGAACAGGCTGACGGGTAGTGGCATCTTTTACCGTCCCTTTCAGTACCTGTTGTGCATAGGCGGACAAACCGGACATGCATAAAAGGATAAATAATGCTGACTTTCTCATACAAGTGGTTGGTTGATTATTATGGTTGGTATACTGTCCCCCGATATTGTGTTGCCAAAATAGATATCGTAATATTTTTTCTTTCAGATAATGGACGTACCGGAAACGTAAATGTATATTCTGCCCTTTTCCGGGGATGAACGCCTTTAGGGCCAGACAAGCGCTTTTCCGCCGGCAATAAGGATTTTGCAGGTATCAGCCTCCGTTTTAAAAGGACGAACCGGCACCTGGCGGGGACGAAAAAAATAAGCCGTTACAGATGCAGAAAACAAGGGGACATATACTATCTTCAACCCACTGTTAACTTATGCGACACAATAAACCATACCGGTATTTTATGCACCTTGTGGTGTGGATGGCGTTGGTACTGTTGTATGCCTATCCATCTCTGAGGATTAGTATTCATTCTGTCTTCGGCCTGAAAAGGGTGCTGGTGCAGGATATCCTGTATGGGTTCATCAATTTTCAACTGTTTTTCCTGTTGGTTTTTGTGTGGTTACCGAAGCCTGTGGCGCAACGGCAGTATGCACAGGTGGTTGTCCGGAGTATATTGGCCGTGTGCGGGTTTGCGGTTATCAAGTATGCCGTGGGTTATTTTCTGTTTCCTGATCAGGTGCTGGTCAGAATGTATTCCCTGATTGGAAAAGCGAACATCTATTATAGTTTTCCGATTTATTTTCTGATGGCCACCAAAACGGGGCTGGGCGTAGCGTTGCTGGCCTACAGTTACCGGCTGCTGTTGCAGCGGCAGCAAACGGGGCCACAGGACCGCCTGCTGGCGTCTGCCGCAGAAGCAGCGCGGGCGCGTTATATACGGATGCAGGAAAATTCCCGGTTATTGTTACAGAACCTGCAACAGCTCACCCCTATTCTCGAAGATGAACATAAGCGGGACCAGGAAGGCGTAAAAGCCATCCTGCTGCTGTCTGACCTGCTGCGCTATATGTTGTATGACAAAGCGCTGGAAAAAGATACGGTCAGTCTTCCGAAAGAACTGCTCAACTTTGAAAGATATGTGGAGCTGCGCACCTTGTGTAACAACGACCAGCCGCTGGAACTGGTGATCACCGGCGACACACAACAAGGTACGCTGGCAGCCCTGCAGCTGCAGCAAACAACCGAAGCGGCGCTGCAGGAGTGCCCTCACAACACCGGTCCCGTGGCCATCAGGGTACAGGTAAGGCAGGATGTGGTCACACTGAGTGTACAACCTGTTCATGCCCGTGAACAGCATTATCAATTTAAACTGTATCCCGATCATGTCTGATGTACGTCGTTCTTTCCGGGATTTTATGTTGTTACTGGCCGGCTGGCTGGTGCTGGTGTATAGCGGCAATCTCATGACGATCATCCGTTTTAACGACAAAACCCTCCGGACGGTGCATATCAACAGTGCCGCACTGGGCCTGGTCAACTTTGTCCTGTTTTATGGCTGCTACCGCTGGATAGCCACCCCTTTGCTGGACAAGCGCCGACCGCTACTATCGGCCAGTCTTTTACTCGTGATCCTACCGGCATTTACGCTGCTGAAATACGAATTTATCTCCTTCTTTTTTGCTCAGGACATATTATCCAAAGGACACCAGATCGTAGACCATCAAAAGGTGGAGGTATTTGTTACCCTCGGGGAATATTTCGTGAAGGGGCTTTGGAGCAGCATCATTATCATCATCGCTGCGTTCTCCTTCCGGCTGTTCCAGTTGTGGCTTCAGGAAGAGAAAAAACGGTCCATGCTGCAACAGCAGCAGATGCAGGCAGAATCCGGCTTTCTGAAGATGCAGCTCAATTCGCACTTTCTGATCAATAGCCTGAACAGCATCTACTCCCTTGCCCTGATGGGGTCTCCGGAGGTGATAAAAGCCAATAAAACACTGACACATTTGTTGGCCTACATGGTAGACCAACCGTCAGACATTGCCTACCGGGCGCCTATCTGCGCGGAGATCAGTTATTTGCAGGATTTTGTGACCTTACAGCGGCTCCGTACCGGTTTTCAGGAAGGCATCGTTTTCAACACGCCGAATGCGATGCCGGACAAAAATATCGCGCCGCTGCTGTTGGTGCCCTTTGTGGAAAATGCGTTCAAACATGGCGTCAGTAATCGTCCGGGCAAGCCCGTCACCATTACCCTGACGTGCAATGATCAACAGCTGCTTTTCAGCGTGCATAACTATGTATCCGGCCAGCAGCGCGACAAAACAGGCGGCATTGGGCTGGACAATGTCCGGAAACGGCTGCAGCTGCTGTATCCCGGCCGCCATCAGCTGGAGATCCGGGATACCGGAGCAGAATATTTCAGTAACTTAGTGATCAATTGGTAAAGGATATGGGAGTAAAGTGTATCGTGGTAGATGATGAGCCACTCGCAGCGCAGGTATTGGTATCGTTCATTCACAAAACGCCTGATCTGCAGCTGGTGAAGGTTTTCCATAATCCTATGGAAGCACTGGCCTTTGTTAAGCAGGAAAAAATTGACCTTATCTTCCTGGACATACAGATGCAGGAGCTCAGTGGTTTGGAGCTGATGCAGCTGGCCCCTCCCGGCGTGCAGGTGGTGCTGGTTTCCGCTTATGATGAATATGCCGTGGAAGGATTTGACCGGGAAGCGATCGACTATCTGCTGAAACCCGTGTCTTTTGAACGGTTTGCCAGGGCTGTGCAACGGGTACTGGCCCGCAGCACGGTCTCCGTTTCACAGCCGGCCGGCACCGATTATATTTTTGTGCGTACAGACAAAAGGATTGTACGGGTAGATGTAAAAGACATCCTGTTTGTAGAAGCACTCCGCAATTATGTGGCCATCCAGACGATCAAACAGAAGATCATGACATTACAGAACCTTCGTAGTTTTGAGGAGATACTGGCGCCTTTCCGTTTTATCAGAGTGCATAAGTCCTTTATCATCTCGCTGGACAAAATCGACAGCATCGAAAAGCAACGCATTTTCACCGGTCCGCACTGCGTACCTATTGGCGATGCTTACCTGAAACAGTTCATGGAAGCTATCAGTATGCCGCGATAGTCTAGTTCTGTTTTCTTACGTATTTGGTCAGAATCACGATCAGCTGTCCTTCGATTTTTCCTTCTATCTGCTCCATGTTGTCTTCCACGAGGCGGATGTTTTTCACTACCGTGCCCATTTTAGCGTTCAGGGTAGAGCCTTTTACATCGAGGGATTTGATGAGTGTTACGCTGTCGCCATTTTGAAGCACGTTACCATTGCAGTCGCGGTGCAGTTCCACAGCGTCGTCATTGTCATGATCGCCGGTAGCCTGCGCCCATGCCAGTGTTTCCTCATCGAGGTACAGCATGTCGAGGGCTTCCATGGCCCAGCTTTCTTTTTTCAGTCGGTGCAGCATGCGCCAGGAGAGCACCTGAATGCCCGGCACTTCGTTCCACATGGCGGTGGTGAGGCAGCTCCAGTGTTTGCTGTCCAGCTCCGCCTTGCGTTCTATCTGCGCGCGGCAGGTATCACAGATCAGCACAGTGCTGTCGGGGCCGTCGCCGGAGCGGGGCGCCACATCATACATTTTGAGATTGTCTGTTGAGCTGCACAACTCGCATTGGTTGCCGCTTCTTTGCTGTAATTGTTCTTCCAGTTTCATGATGCTTTCACTAAAAAATGCGGGCGAAGATACTATTTTTTTGCGGGTACAGCCTTTAGCAGTGCATTTTAACCGGATACATGCTGTAAAATATCTCCCATTCTGTACCCCGTTTCCCCTATTGGATGAGTAAGTGTTTCCGCATATTTTTTCCGCGACGGCCTTTCTGCCTGATCTGGCATCATGGCGTAGTCTTTGGGTTTCATGAGTTAAAATCACGCGTATGTTATTTCCAACACCTACATCCACGATCCGACGGAAACGTCCCTCATTTTTCCCAGGCGCCGCCGTGCAGCGGGTCCCCGTGCCAACAGCCATCGGGCCGGGAGGGCGTCCGGATGAAGAGGAAGATACCTCGGAAGACACCGAGCCTGTACTGGAAGAAGATGATTTTGAAGATGACAGCCTCTCAGACGAAGAGGACGACGACACTGAATGGGAACCTGAAGAAGAACAAGAGGGAAGTTCAGGAACTGCCTGAACTACGGCTACTAACCCGTTAGATTCATTTTGTACCCGGGCATCAGGGCTGCATGGCCTGTCCGGTAAAAGACGGGCTATAGACAGCAGCCAGAAGCAACATTTTACATATCAAACACGGAAAAGACCAATCCCTTGCGTCTGCCTATGAGTTGCCTTACCACGCTATCAACTATTGTTGGCAGTCAACCCGGTATCCGGATATACCAGGTTGTACAGGATGCATTTTCCATTGATCCTTTTACTGATGCCGGCCGGAACGGGGATGAAGCGGAAACTAACTTTCCGCTTTTCCCCGCCGGTATTGATACCGCAGAAGGCTCCATCACACCGCCAGCATCGTTTGTGCCCGGTTATGAAAAAATACGATCATGAAAACAACAACTATTAAGGTAGTGATTGAAACCCCAAGGGGGAGTACAGAGAAGTACGACTACGATAAGAAATCCGGGCATTTTCTGCTGAGGAAAATTTTACCGGCCGGTATGATGTTCCCTTATGACTTTGGGTTTATCCCCGGTACCAAAGGAGAAGACGGTGATCCATTGGATATAATAGTACTCTCCGAATTCAGGAGTTTCCCCGGCTGTATGATGGAATGTCATCTTCTTGGGGCCATCATGGCAGAGCAGGGAAAGGAGAAACAAAAGAAGGTCCGCAATGACCGGTATCTGGCCATTCCCATCTGTTCTACCATTTCTCAGTATTTACAGCATATTGATCAGTTGCCCGCTGAAATGGTCACTCAACTGGAAGATTTTTTCTTCAACTATAATAAAGCGGAGGGAAAAGTTTTCCATTCTATCGGTCTGATGGATGCTGATACTGCTTTCAGGCAGATCCATCCGGGCAGCCATAAAAGGAAATAAGGGGTTACTCCCGGTGAAATACCTTCCGCAATTCACCTTTCGCTTCTTCCAGCACTTTCTGTTGTTTTTCAGGGAGATTTTTGCCTGCTCTGTTGATGTAAAAGTTCAACATGGACATGGCAGACTGATAAGGCGTGCCTTTCCGGCGTTGGCTTCTGCTGGCAGAGCGTTTTAGCGAGGCGGCAATTTCTGCCGGATCGTGTAGTTTAAAAACGCCGCCCTTCAGGTCCATGGCATTGCTGGTATTGGTGACACGGGCAGACCATTTCCTTTTGGGCCGCGATACTTTCCTTTTTGTTGCCATAACTGCTTTTTCGTGTAACGACACAAAAAAAATGCCCCGTCCCTATAGACACGTCGTTTTAGCATCCGCCGTTGTCTATGGGGAATGAGATGGGTAGCAGACCCTATGTTATCCTGTGTTATCCTCTATTATTTGGCAGACGTACCGGCAATACCCCCATATCATCAAGGCAGTAGTCGGATAGCAGCATTACTTTTCCACCAGCGGCACCATACAACGTACCATTCCCTGATCGAGGTACATCTCCAGGCAATAGCCCTGCGGGTCCAGGTCCGGATGTTTCAGCAAGCGTTGGAAAGCCTCTCCTATCTGCCGGCCGGCATCCGGGCCCAGCTGCAGCGTCTCGCCGGCATATAGGCCTTTACGCACGGTAGCCCCGGACTTGCCATATTGCCGGCCCTCTTCCGGGGAAGATGCAGCTACACCTGCTTTATAGGTAATCTTACCGGTCTGGTCCGGATGGGAAATACCATAAAACTGCCGGCCGGTAGCGCCGGGCAATAAACCATGCAGTTCAGCCCATGCCGCCGGAACACCGTCCGGGAAACTGGCGGCAGCGACATACCATACCGGAATGTCCTGGTCAATAGTGAAGTTTTCCATAGATCGTGGTTTTATATGAAGTATTACAGGGAAATATTACACAGTGTCATTCTACACAATTGATGTTGTAATTGATTTTACTCAAAGTAGTGTGATGTGCATCCTACTGCAATATACATTTGGTTTTACCCAAAGTAACACCGGCAACTGATTTACATCAGCCAGCTCTATACATTTGATTTTACTCAAAGCAACACCAGCAATTGATTTACACCAATCACCGCTAAATATTTAATTTTACTTAAAGCAGCGCTTGTAACTGATTTACACCAACCAATACCATATACGCTATTTTACTCAAAGCAGCGCCTGTAACTGATTTACACCAACCAATACCATATACGCTATTTTACTCAAAGCAGCGCTTGCTACTGATTTACACCAGCCAATACGATACACTTTATTTTGCTCAAAGCAGTATTTGTAACCGATTTACAAAGTAGCTATACTTTGGTTTTACTCAAAGTGATTTTACACAAAGAGGCCACCTTGGGTTTCAATCCATTGGTTTATACAAAAAAAAAACAAACAACAATTTCCGCTTCACATATCAAAAAGACTTTTTATCTTTCCTATACGAGAACACCAAACGATAGTAAAGCCCTTCCCCTGTAGACGATCTCTCTTCTCCTGAAACCCTGGTCTGCACACTACACATATGATGACACGTATACTACTGCTACCTACGCTGACGAGCATCGCTGCCTTTTTGCTTTATGCCGGTCACTGTCAGGCACAGGCCCCGGCCGGTGTACAGAGTAGCCTTGAAATCATTGACGTAACTACCGGCAAACGGACCGTGGTGTATTCCGAGCCCGCCCTGCTGGAAGCACCTAACTGGTCAAAAGACGGCCGCTACCTCCTGTTCAACAAAAAAGGCAGGTTATACCGCTACTGGTTAAACGACCGGGTCACAGACGAGTTGCCCTTTGACAGCACTTTGCAGGCCAACAATGACCATGGTTTCTCTCCTGACGGCTCACAGCTCGCCATCAGCAGTGGCGATAACAGTTCCCATATTTTCACCGCTCCCGTTGAAGGTGGCCCGCTGCGACAGCTCACGCACCAGTCGCCCTCCTACTGGCATGGCTGGAGTCCCAACGGTAAAACGCTGGCTTTTGTAGGGCAGCGTAACGGCGATTTCGATATCTACACCGTATCGGCTGACGGCGGCCCTGAAAAAAGGCTTACCCGCGAAAAAGGGCTGGATGACGGCCCGGACTACTCCCCCGATGGCCAGTACATCTATTTCAACTCCTTCCGTACCGGCCGGATGCAGATCTGGCGGATGAAGGCAGATGGCAGCGAACCGGAACAACTCACTGACGACCGCTATGCCAACTGGTTCCCGCATCCGTCGCCTACCGGCAACCTGGTCGTATTCCTGAGTTTCATGGAGGACCAGCAGCAGGAGCATCCTTTTGGGAAGAACGTGCAGCTTCGTTTGCTCGATATCGTTAGTCAGACCGTCCGGGATTTAACGCCGGTTTTCTTTGGGGGACAAGGCACAATCAATGTACCTTCGTGGTCTCCCGACGGCCGGCGACTCGCCTTTGTATCTTATCGGATACCCTGAATGCCCCGCCAACGGGCCTTAAAATACACGAGATGAAGAAGCTACTAATCGGACTACTACTGGTAGTCACCACGGAAACACAAGCACAGGATGCCAAAATGAATGCCTTTGTCAACACCCTGATGGGCAAAATGACTTTAGAAGAAAAAATCGGTCAGCTCAACCTGGTCGTGCCAGGCGGCGGTACCGTTACCGGCTCGGTCGTCAGCCAGGGCGTGGATGACAATATCCGCAAAGGCAACGTAGGTGGCCTCTTTGGCATCACCGGCCCGGAAAAAATCCGCAAAATACAAGACATCGCTGTTAAAAACTCCCGCCTGCATATCCCGTTGATTTTCGGGCTGGACATTATCCACGGACATAAAACCATCTTCCCTATTCCGCTGGGCCTCTCCGCCTCCTGGGATATGGGGCTGATTGAACGCAGCGCCCGCATCGCGGCACTGGAAGGCACCGCCGACGGTCTCTCCTGGGCCTACTCCCCCATGGTGGACATCGCCCGCGATCCCAGATGGGGCCGCATCGCCGAAGGTTCCGGTGAAGACCCCTATCTGGGCTCCCGCATTGCCGAAGCCATGGTAAGAGGCTATCAGGGCAAAGACTACAGCCAGGGCAATACCCTTATGGCCTGTGTCAAACACTTCGCCCTCTATGGCGCTGCGGAAGGCGGTCGCGACTACAACTCCGTAGACATGAGCCGCATCAAAATGTTCCAGTATTACCTTCCTCCCTATAAAGCCGCCATCGACGCCGGCGTAGGCAGCATCATGACCTCCTTCAATGATGTGGACGCCGTACCCGCTACCGGCAACAAATGGCTGCTGACAGACCTGCTCCGCAAACAATGGGGCTTTAAAGGACTGGTGGTGAGCGACTATACCGCCGTGAATGAAATGATCGCCCATGGCCTCGGTGACCTGCAAGCCGTATCAGCCCTCGCCCTCAAAGCCGGTCTGGACATGGACATGGTAGGCGAAGGCTTCCTGACCACCCTGAAAAAATCATTACAGGAAGGTAAAGTGACCCTGCAGGACATCAACAACGCCTGCCGCCGCGTACTGGAAACCAAATACAAACTGGGCCTCTTCGATGATCCTTACCGCTATATCCGGGAAGACCGCGTAGCCAAAGATATCCTTACGCCTGCCAACAGGGCCGCTGCCCGCGAGATAGCCGCCCGCTCCTTCGTGCTGCTGAAAAATGACCGGCAAACGCTGCCCCTGGCCGCCAAAGGCACCATTGCCCTCGTAGGCCCGCTGGCTGACAGTAAAAACAATATGCTGGGCACCTGGGCTGTATCCGGTGACCTGCAACAGGCTGTTACTGTCCGCGAAGGTATCCGTAACGTAGTGGGCGACAGCGTGAAAATCCTGTACGCCAAAGGCGCCAACCTCACCGATGATACCACCCTCGCCAAAAATGTAAACGTCTTCGGCCCCCGCGCTGAAATAGACAGCCGCAGCCCTGACCAGCTACTGCACGAAGCCTTCAACGTTGTCCAGAAAGCCGATGTGGTGGTAGCGGTATTAGGCGAAGCTTCCGAAATGAGCGGTGAAAGCGCCAGCCGCAGTAACCTCGACATCCCCGAAAGTCAACGCACCCTGCTCAAAGCACTCGTTAAAAGCGGCAAACCAGTGGTCCTCGTACTCATGAACGGACGCCCGATGACCATCTCCTGGGAAGATGCCAACGTAACCGCCATCCTCGATACCTGGTTCCCCGGCACCGAAGCAGGTAACGCCATCGCCGATGTACTGTTTGGCCGCTACAACCCTTCCGGAAAAATCACCGCCAGCTTCCCCCGCAATGTGGGCCAGATACCGGTATTCTATAATCACAAACATACCGGCCGCCCACTGGAAGGCACCGCATTCCAGAAGTTTAAATCCGATTACCTCGATGTGCCCAATACACCGCTGTATCCCTTCGGCTATGGCCTCAGCTATACCACCTTCTCCTACAGCGACGTAAAAGTGAGCAAACAAAAACCTGTCGGCAATGAAACCATTACCGCCAGCGTTACCGTTACCAACACCGGCAAATACACCGGGGAAGAAGTAGTACAGCTCTACCTCACCGACCCCGTAGCCTCCGTTACCCGCTCGGTGCAGGACCTCATCGGTTTCCGCAAGATATCCCTGCAACCCGGCGAAAGCAAGGAAGTCAGCTTCAACATCTCTACCGAGAACCTGAAGTTCTATAACAGCGACCTGCAATACGTCTGGGAACCCGGCGAGTTCATCATCCGCATGGGTACCAATTCTGCGGAGACGAAATCGGCAACGATCACATGGGGAAAATAGTTTCCGTAGCGACAACGTGACGCGACGTTGTTGGGGGGGCGAATTGCCCAGTCCCAGGGCTGAAGCCCTGGGCTAAGATGTTGAGGTCACGAGATCAGGTTACGAGATCAGGTTACGAGATCAGGTTACGAGATCAGGTTACGAGATCAGGTCACGAGATCAGGTCACGAGATCAGGTTACGAGATCAGGTTACGAGATCAGGTCACGAGATCAGGTCACGAGATCCGGTTACGAGATCGGGTCACAAGATCGGGTCACAAGATCAGGTCACAAGATCAAGTCACAAGATCAGGTCACAAGATCAGGTCACAGGATCGGCTCACAAGATCAGGTCACAAAATCAGGTCGAGATCAAAACATCTCCCTGTGATATTATTCGCAGGAAAAGAAAAAAAATCACACAAAAAACAGAAAAAATAAAAACAGCCATGGAGTCGCCTCCATGGCTGTTTCGTTATCATTACTACTGTCCTTCATCAGGAACGTCAGCGGCAATCAAAGCCGATCAGGGTTACAGATGTATACCACCGGATACCTCTATCCGCTGACCATTGATCCAACGACCTTCTTCTGTCAACAGAAAAGCAACCACCCCGCCAATATCCTCCGGCAATCCTACACGCCCCAGTGCTGTGGCGTCTGCAATGGCTTTATTGGTTTCAGGATTATCCCTTACATGACCATGACCGAAATCTGTTTCGATAGCGCCGGGGGCTACTACGTTAGCACCTATACGACGAGGACCCAGCTCCTTGGCCAGATACCTTGTCAACGTATCAATGGCGCTCTTCATGGAACCATAAGCGGAACTGCCAGCATAGGCAAACCGCGCCAGACCGGAGGAGATATTGATAATGCGGCCGCCATCATTCAGCAACGCCAACGCCTGCTGCGTCAGAAAGAAAACACCTTTGTAGTGAATGTTCATCACCGTGTCAAATTCCTCCTCGGTCGTTTCTGCAAACGGTTTATACAGTGCAGTTCCTGCGTTGTTCACCAGAAAATCAAAATGATCTGTATGGAAAGTATCGTCCAACACACCCTTCAGCCGTTGAAAAAAATCCGGAAAACTTTTGATATTGCCAGCGTCCAGTTGAAGCGCTGCGGCTTTACCGCCTTTCTCTTCAATGGCCTTGATCACCGTATCGGCTTCGTCTTTCCGGCTATGATAAGTGATTACCACGTCGATTCCTTTTTCAGCGATACGCAGGGCCATATTTCTTCCCAGTCCACGGCTACCGCCGGTTACCAATGCTATTTTTTTATGAGATGCCATCATTGAAATTTGTTTTTGATATTACAAAGGTAGGTGCGCTATTGTTGCGACTGGTTGTGTGCATCAATCCATTCTTTGCAAAATTCAAATCAGCCCGCTTTTCGTACCTTTGGGTACTACAAATCCGACATCATCATGGATATTAGTACACTGGAAGATTTCTACCGGGAAACAGAAAAACAGCAACCCTCAGATGCCCACAGGGAGATAGGCCACTTTAATGTATTTAATACCGCCGAGGTCAGCAAACAAAGTACGATGCCCTACAACCGGCGCACCTACTACAAAATCAGCCTCATCAGCGGAAAGAACCGTGCTGAATATGCGGACAAGGTCATCCCGGTGGAGAAAAACGCGCTGCTGTTTGCCACCCCACGTATACCCTACAACTGGGTACCGCTGGATGAAGAACAGGGCGGCTGCTTCTGTATTTTTAATGATGAATTCCTCACCCGCATGAAAAGCGGCGTTATACTGGAAGAACTGCCGATCTACCGTCCGGGAGGCGTGCCGGTATTCCAGGTGTCCGATGAAGAGGCCGCCGAAATACTGGCCATCTTCAGAAAAATGCAAAAAGAACTGGCTTCTGATTATTTCTATAAATACGACCTGCTGCGCAACTATGTCATGGAACTCATCCACTACGGCCAGAAACTGCAGCCCGTCAGCATCCTGAACCCATCACACAATGCGGCGGCAAGGGTGTCGTCCCTCTTTATAGAGCTACTGGAACGGCAGTTTCCGGTGACCTCTCCGCAACACAGGGTCGGCCTGCGCACGGCGAAAGACTACGCCGGACAACTGGCGGTACACGTTAATCATCTCAATAAAGTATTAAAGGACCAGACGGGAAAAACCACGACAGAACTGATCAGCAACCGGATACTACAGGAAGCTAAAATCCTGCTGAAACAAACAGACTGGAGCATCTCCGAGATCGCTTACAGCCTCGGCTTTGAAGAACTGGCGCACTTCTCCAATTTCTTCCGCAAACAAACAGCTGTGGCGCCTAATACCTTCAGAGGATAGCTACCCCAGATGCAGGTCTACTTTACGGCCTGTTTTTACCGCCTGATAAATAGCATCAATGATCTGCAGGTCTTTCAGCGCTTCTTCGCCATTGACCGGCACCAGCGGCTGTTTGTCTTCCAGCAGGATGCCTGCCATCTCATCCATCTGCACCGTCTGGTGCGTCTTATGCGGCTGCGTGAGTTCCCCTTTGTGCGTACGTCCGCGGATAGGACCGTAGCCGGTAGAGGGTTGCAGTTCGGCAAAACCCTTCTCCCCATTTAAAAAGAAGCGATCGAGGTTATTCATATTGTAGGTCGACAAACAGGAAGCCACGGTACCATCCGGAAATCCCAGCTGAAACTGTATTGTTTCATCCACGCCCTCTTTAAATTTCACCGGATCAGTTTTTGTCTCCTGCGCGGTCACCCATACGGGGTCCGCCCCCACCATATAACGGGCGCCGTTGAGCGCGTAAATACCGATGTCCATCAGGGAACCACCTCCGGCCAGCGCTTTATTAAGCCGCCACTGCGTAGGGTCGCCTATACGAAAACCACACTGCCCCTGAAAGAACATGATTTTCCCGAACTCGCCATTGTTACGCATACGGATTACCTCCAGCGTTTTGGGTTCAAAATGCATGCGGTATCCTACCAACAGCTGCACTCCAGCCTTCTTACAGGCGGCGATCATTTCCCGGCCTTCTTTGGCATTGAGCGCCATCGGCTTTTCGCAGATCACATGTTTACCGGCAGCAGCGGCCCGTATCACATTGTTGTGGTGCAAAGCATTCGGTGTGGTGACATACACCACATCGATGTCAGGATTATTTTTGATCTGATCAAAAGTATCGTAACTGTAACAGTTCTTTTCGGGGATGCCGTATTTATTTTGCCAGTCTTTTATTTTGGCGGGAGTGCCACTGACAATACCGGTGAGCTTTGCTTTTGTACAGGACTGCATGGCTTCTGCCACACGATTGGCGTAGCCCCCCAATCCCATCAGGGCCACTCTGAGCACCTGCCCCTCGCGGCGCGGCACGGAAGCCAGGCTGGCAAGCGATGATAGCGGAATAGCCATGGTGGCGGCCGCCACCTGTTGCAGAAAATTACGGCGTGTATGCATAAACGGGAATTTTAAACGTAGTTAATACTACAAAAAAATACCCGTTTATGCAAACAGCCAGCCCATGAATGAGCTGGCTGTTTTATCTCTCTGATGATTTTTTTATTGTTTGATCAGCGGGAATACCGGACTTTCGATATGCGCTTCCTGCATATACCCTTCTATTTTTTTGACGATATCAGGGTGAGATGATGCGATATCATGCTTTTCTGTCGGGTCTTTGTCGAGATCATACAACTCCAGCTGCGCGTGGGCATCTTTCGATACACCTTTGCGGAAACCTTTCCATTTCCCCTTCCGTACAGCCTGTGTGCCATTGTCTTCATGAAACTCCCAATAGAGATAAGGATGCTGCGCCTGCTTACCTTTTCCGGTGAGGGTAGGCACCAGGGAAACACCATCGGTGTACGGTGGCTTAGGCGCTCCGACGATATCCGTGAATGTAGGCATCAGGTCCCAGAACGCGCCCATAAAAGTGTTGCGGCTACCGGACTTCACTTTGCCAGGCCATTTCACGATGAAAGGCGTACGGATACCACCTTCATACAGATCACGTTTGAAGCCACGCAGACCGGCCGTGCTGTTGAAAAACACCGGGTCAGCGCCGCCTTCGCGGTGCGCGCCGTTGTCACTGCTAAAAATAACGATGGTATTTTGTGTAAGCCCCAACTGGTCCAGTTTATCGAGGATCTGACCTACATAGGCGTCCAGACGGCTGACCATAGCGGCGTAGGTGGCATGCGGCTTTTCAACGGAAGCGTACCCCGGTACCAACGCGCCCGGGCCGTAATCGTTGCCTTTGTGCGGTTTCTCCGGAAACGCATTTTCATATTGTTTGTAGTACTGATCATCCGGCCCGGATAATTCCGCATGCGGCAGAATGGACGGTACAAACAGGAAGAATGGCTTGCTGCGGTTGTTTTCGATGAAGGCCAGCGTTTGTTGCTGTATTAACTCCGGCGCATATACTTTTTTCTGCTTCAGGTCATTACCTTCCAGATCAATGCGGGTATCGTTGCTCCACAGATGCGTGGGATAATAACGGTGCGACTGCCGCTGACAGTTATATCCGTAAAACACATCGAACCCTTTTTTATCAGGAGCGCCGGAAGTGCCTACCATACCGAGTCCCCACTTACCAAACGCGCCGGTGACGTAGCCGGCCTGTTGCAGCATCTTAGCATAACTCTGCACGGTATCTGCCAACGGTTCCTGGCCTTCAGGCTGTATTTCCTTATTGCCGCGTACGTAAGTGTGGCCGGTATGCTGCCCGGTCAACAACGAGGAACGGGACGGCGCACATACGGACGTACCGGCATAGAAGCGGGTGAACATCATCCCCTGACGGGCCAGCCGGTCGATATTGGGCGTTTTGATTTTCTGCTGGCCATATACGCCCAGATCGCCATACCCCAGATCATCTGCGAGGATAAACACGATGTTCGGACGCTGCTGCGCCTGCATGGACACGCCTGTCAGTAACAAAAATGACAGGAGCGGAAGAACAATTTTTTTCATCATCACGTTCATTTTTTACGGGTTATTTCCATCCCGGGTTCTGCACCAGACCAGGGTTCAGCACCGTTTGATTGGATGGAATCGGATAAAGATAATAATAGTCGGGGAAAGGTGCGGGCGGCACTTTCTCATAGGCGATATATCCTTCTGTAGCGCCGTCCTGAATGGGAATAGGTGCCGTGGCGGATACATCGGCGCCTTTTTTGATCCACCGGCCTAACTTCTGTTGCACGGCATAATCCATTTTCTTCCAGCGGCGCAGGTCATCAAAACGGAAAGACTCACCCATCAGTTCGATGGCTCTTTCACGGCGGATTTCCCAGAGTATAGGCGTCACCGTTGGATCACGGGTAGGATCGTCAGGGATGGCTGCCAGCTGCAATGGCGCTACGCCACCACGCGCACGCAGTTTATTGATCGTCTGCTCCACGATACTCTGATCAAACTCGGCCAGCTCATATTTGGCTTCGGCATAGTTGATCATCACCTCTCCCATCCGGAAGATGGGCGCATCGTTCACGTCCAGGTTTTGTACCATCTGGATTTTATTGCTGAATTTATAGAAACGGTAACCGGTATACGTTACGTTAAAAGGCTGTCCCTGGTTATCATCTACAAAATGCGGCTCCTGACGTACAACAAGCCCCTGCCAGTTGAGCGTAGGCAACGTCTTATTTTTTGGGCCGGAGATAGCGGCCATCACCGGGAAATACTCCTGATCTGCCGGATTAGGGGTAGGCTGCCAGTTCATGCTCGGGTGGTTTACCAGCACTTTAAACGGTGGCGGCACGGTGAAGTATAAACGTTTATCGCGGTTACGGAATTCGGTGTACGGTGATTTATCACCGGCAAAGAGCGGGCTGCTCCAACGTGTCTGTCCGTCGGTCATCAGGTACATGTCAACAGCCTTTTTCGTAAGGTCCCAGCGGCCGGCAGAGTTACGTCCCAGCGATGCGAGTGAATGATACACCTGCGTCTGATCATACTGTTTATATAACAGGATACCCGGCACCCCTGCCAATGATTCGCTGTTGAAATCCAGGTCATAGTTAGGATTCAGGAGTGGGAAGTCTTTCACCAGTTTAGCGGCAGCGTCTGCGCTGGCCCGCAGGTAAGGCAGCGGATCGCCCAGCTGATGATACTTACGCCAGGTGCCTTCCGTCAGCCCAAAGCGGGAGATCAGCGCCCGTACCACATTTACGTTGATGGTGTTGGGACCATCGCCCGCGGGTTTGATATGCGCTTCAGCCCATAATAGCTGATCAAGGATTTTCTGTGTCACCTCCGCACGCGGCGTACGTTTGCCATAGAGCAGGTCTGCATCACCGTCTGACAAAGCTTTTTCTACCCACTGCACATCACCGTATTTATTCACGAGGTTAGCATAACTGTAAGCCCTGAAAAAATATCCCACACTACGCCAGTGATCTTTATCCGAGGTGGAGATAGGCGACTGGTCCAGGTTATCCAGCATGATGTTCACTGCCCGGATCCTCGCATAAGGATCTTTATAATCATCGGATGCAGAAGGGATGGTGATACGCTGCCAGATCCAGTTGGATTCCCCGCTGGGGTTGGCATTCAGAAACAGATCTGCGTCATACTCCTTATTTACACTCGCGGGAGCATAGCCGGGAAACACTTCATAAAACTGCCATGCGTATGCTTTGATATTATCGTATTGTGTAAACGTCGTTTTTTCGGTAAGCTGGTCTTTCGGTTGCAGGTCCAGCCGGCCCTGGCAGCTGTGCAGCAACAAGACTGCGGCAGCAATGGAAACAATATGTTGAATACGGTTCATACTGATTTGTTTTGCTGGTTAGAAATTAACATTAAGACCGAAGCTGTATTTCTTCAGGAAAGGATAGATACCGCCATCGCTCACGATGCTGGCATCGGCTTCCATACCGTCCGGCAGATGATCGAAGGTGAAGAGGTTTTCACCGCTCACGAATACACGAATATTATCGATGAAGATACGTTTCAGCAGGGGCTTCGGCACGGTATATCCCAGCGTAATGTTTTTCACCCGCAGATAAGCGCCATTAGATAAATACTTAGTCTGTACAAAGCGGCTTTTATCTGCATTACCGGCGCCGTCAGGATATCCGCGCGGATAAAAACCATTCGGATTGGCAGGTGTCCAGTAGTCGAGGTTGTGTTTATACATGGTACCAAACTGGTTGAGATAAGGCCAGTACAGCTGGTTACTCAGCCACAGGTCTCTTTTACCAACACCCTGCAGAAAGAAAGAAAAATCGAAATTATTCCAGGAGGCGTTACCGAAAACGCCAAACTGGAAGCGACGTTGCGTGTTACCGATTATCTTACGGTCGCCCGGATCAGCCAATGTATTATTGCCGGTGAAGACCTGACCGTCGCCGTTGAGGTCTTCATAACGGATATCACCGGGATTTTGCGGCACGCCGCGGTATCCCGGTACGCCGGGCAACAGCGTGCCTTTTTGCAGATTAGCGTCCAGCGATCCTTTCTGGAAATCATCTACCGTATAAAAACCATGGGTCACAAAACCCCATATCTCTCCTATCTGCTGTCCGGTGTAGAAGTTGTCCAGCTGACCATTTGCATTGATGGTCAACAAGCCGGCAGGATTGTTATACCGCGTAATAAAAGCGCGGCTGTCCGACAGGTTGAAGCCGATGGAATAACTAACAGCACGTATTTTATCCTTCCAGGACATTTGCAGTTCCCAGCCTTTGGATTCCAGGTCAGCGACGTTCTGCAAAGGCGCAGGAGCGCCCAGAATAGCCGGCAGTTCAGCGCCTGGCGCCAGCATATTGAGGGTGCTGCGACGGAACCAGTCGAACGACGTATTCAGGCGGTCGCGGAACAAACTGATGTCGGTACCGAAATCCAGCGTACGCACCGTTTCCCACGTAAAGTCGGAGCTCACCAGCGCAGGCATGCCCAGCGATACATAACGGATATTCGTCGAAGGGTCTGTCCAGGAAGCGTTGTACGGCTCCATGCCCGGAATATAGGGGTAATAGTTAGGGACCCGGTTACCATTTTTATCTCTTCTAAACACCACCTGATTGCCGATTTCACCGAAGGAGCCGCGCAGTTTCCATTGCGACAACACAGGGCTGAGTGGCTTCATAAAAGCTTCTTCGCTGACATTCCATCCGGCAGATACAGAGGGGAAGAAACCAAAACGATGCCCCGGCGCAAATCGGCTGGAGCCATCGAAACGGCCGTTTATTTCAACGAGGTATTTGTTTTTATAGTCGTAGTTGATACGGCCGAAGTAACCGGAAATAGCGTATTCACCGAAGCCGTCGCCGCCTGCGATGGTGCCTGTGGAAGTAGACAGCGAAGGCACCTGCGGGCTCAGGATGTCCAGTCTGTTGATATTAAAATTCTCCTGTTTGCTGATTTCCTGGTTGGTGCCTATCAGCACCGTAGCATGGTGCTGGCCCAAAGCTCTGGTATAGCTGGCGTAGAGATTTACCGCCTGGTACACCGTCTGATCGTTGGCGCGGGTATAGCGGGTATTGTTGTTCAGGAACTGGCGATCGTAAGTAGCAGCGTTGATATATTCATTTTTGCCTCTTATCTGGCGGTCGTCCTGATTTTTTTTGTTGTACGTATATTCTCCGGTGATTTTTAAGCCATTGAGCGGATTGTATTCCAATTTACCAAACAGGCGCAGATCGTCACCAAAAGTAGTGTTCACCGGTTCTGTTCTTACCACGTTGTTCGGTGTGTTATAGGGCAATACATCTCCGTTGGGAGCGGTACCATAACCGGTAGGTATATACGAACTGTAGGTGATGGCATTGTAGAACAGGCTGTTGAAATCCGCCGGCGTAGTGCGGTTGCTGTTTTTGTAGAACAGGTTGACGCTGGCATAGAGGTTTTTAGTCAGCTCCGTACCGAGGAAAGCGTTGAAGTTATAGCGCGTGTACTTGTCTTTGTTGGTGACGAGGATACCATCTTCGCCGGTATGACCGCCAGACACGCGGAACGTTGTTTTTTCAGAACCGCCGCCGAAGGAGAAGTTATGCATCTGCTCAAAGCCGCGGGTGAACAGTTCTCCGTAGAGGTCCGTTTCGGCGAGCGGATATTTGAGTCCATTCACCGTCGTATAGCCGTCGGGGTATGTAGACGGATTTTGCTGATAATCTTCCAGCAGTTTCAGCCAGGTATTTACGTTCTGGCCCGTCCAGTAGGAATTGGTGCCAAAATCTTTCAGCGCGCGCACCAGCTCGAGGGGACTGGCTTTCTTAGGCAGTGTGGTAGGTGAACTGAAAGTAAAGTTGTTGGAATAATTGAAGCGAACGGGTTGGTTTTTCTTTCCTTTTTTAGTAGTGACCAGTATTACGCCAAAAGCGGCGCGGGCACCATAGATAGAGGCAGCTGCCGCATCTTTGAGCACGGTGATATTGTCAATGTCTTTCGGGTTCACATCATCGATGTCCATCGGCACGTTATCTACCAGTACCAGCGGCTCGCCGCCGTTGATGGAAGTATAGCCACGGATATTGATGGCAGTGGAAGTACCGGGTTGTCCGGAGCCATAGGTGATCTGTAACCCCGGGACAGCGCCCTGCAAGGCCTGTGAGGCGGAGCTGACGGGCCTGTCGCCCAGCACTTCGTCCATTTTCACGGAGCTGACAGCGCCGGTGAGATTGGCTTTTTTCTGCGAGCCGTAACCGACTACCACCACTTCGTTCATGGCAGAAAGGTCCTCCTGCAGCACGATGTTCATATTGGCGTTGGCTTTGATCTCCTGTTGGGCATACCCAATAAAACGAACAACCAGTACAGAGGAGGTACCCTGTACGTTGAGGGAAAACGCACCCTGGCCGTCGGTGATAGTGCCGTTGGTAGTGCCTTTTTCGAGGATGCTGACACCTGGCAGCGGCTCTCCTTTATCGTTGGTCACCTTTCCTTTGACCGGCATTTTTACGATCACCGGCATGGCAACGGGATAGGATGTTTTGTTGCCAATCAGGATGATTTTCCCCTCCACCCGGTATGACAGGGGTTGATGATACAGTACGGTAGCCATCACCTCATCGATAGAGGCATCTTTGACGCGTATACTGACCGGAGCGGCTTTCTCCAGTATTTCCGTGCTGAACAGCACTTCATAGCCTGTCTGTCGCCTGATTTCGGCGAACACTGTTTTCAGGGAAGCTTTTTCCAGTTGCAGGGTTACCTGCTGCGAAAATGCAGCAGCGGATACCTGAAGGAAAGCGACCGTCATCAACAGAAACGTCAGCTTCATAACATTTAAAAATTTTGTTAGGTACTGGTGACGGGGGATCCTGGTGGTGGGACAAAACACCCCCTTGTATGGATTTCTGAAATTCATACATTTGCTTGGTTAGGTGAAAGAATAGTTTACTGAATACGCGTTTGGTAACTGTTTTACCTTATCTCTGACCGGTCATGTTGGCGCATGGCCGGTCTTTTTTTTGGTTGACGAAAAATTGTTTCCTCCTTGTTTTTACTTTTTAATGTCTGACACGGATGATATTATTGTTCACGTTGAATTTTACGCCGCCGGTGAATTCCAGCATCTCCAAAGCTTTTGACAACGGCACGTTCCGTGGAATGACGCCGTTGTAATGCATATTGGGCACGCTTTTCAGATCTGCTTCCACATCATACCAGCGGCACAGCTGCTGCAATACTTCTGTGAGATACGTATCATTAAAAATAAAATACCCGTTCTTCCAGGCTACCGCGGCATTGGCATCTGCCGGTGCTTTGGACAGGGCGCCCTGGTGGTAAAGGCTGGCCTGCTCTCCGGGACGTAAGATGAGCCCGTTGCGGCCGGCGCTGACCCTTACGCGGCCTTCCAACAATGTTGTTTGTGTGCATGCATTCTCTTCATATGCATTTACATTAAAGTGCGTTCCCAGTACTTCCACCTGTTGCGATGGCGTATGTACAATGAAAGGCTGGCGGGCATTGCCGGCAATTTCAAAATAGGCCTCCCCTGTCAGTTCCACCGTCCGGGTGCTGCCGGTGAAAGTAGCCGGATAACGCAGCGAAGACGCCGCGTTGAGCCATACTTTACTGCCGTCCTGTAATACCACGCGATATTGTCCGCCGCGCGGGGTAGCAATTTCATGAAACCCGCTGCCGGCGCCGGTAGCCTCGTAGACGATCTCTCCACTGTCGCTCCGGTATACCCGTAGTCCTGCCTGCCGCGCTAGCGCTTCATCATCAGCCGTTCCCAGCGTGATCTTTTTACCATTGGCCAGTGTGAGCACGGCTTTATCCGTACCGGCAGGGATGTCTTGCTGTACGGCCGTCGCCAGCGCCGATCTGGTAGCATGCCGTTCCGGCTTCAGGTACATCACCAGCGCGATGAGACCTGTCAGCATCGCCGCTGCGGCATACCAGTAACGTACGATGCGGCGTGATTTCCGCCGACCGGTACGCTGATGAATGGCTGCCAGCATATGCTGCTCCACACCACCGGTATGGGGAGGAGGCAGGGTGCTTTCCCCTGTTTTCTCCGCCGCGTCACAATACCGGAGATAGGAGGCCATTTCCTCGTCGGTGGCAGTGCCATCGCTGATTTTCTCCAATAAACGCTGTAGTGATTCCTGTTCCATAAAGGACGTTCCTGTATAGTAGGCACCTGAATGGAGGGGATCCCCCAAAGGGGTTGGAAATTTTTTTTTGAGGCCGATGATTACAGGGTATTTCGGGCATTTTCTATGACTCAAAGCAAGTCTGCGAACAAAAAAAAGTTTACTTTTATCTTATGATGTCGAATTCAATCAATTATCTATCTATAACCAATTTTAAGTCTATTCGGAATCTTGAACTTTCAGGGTTCAAGCGAATTAATTTATTCATCGGCCGCCCCAATGTAGGAAAGTCTAATATCATTGAAGCGCTGTCATTATTTGCGACCCCGTATTTAATGGAAAACAAGTCAAAGAAATTAAATACTTTGATCCGATTGGAAAATGAACTCGAACTGTTCTATAATGGTAATGGTGAAAGTGACGCGGTGATAAATACCAATAAAGGAAGCGTCAGGATGGGCTATGATCCTAAAGTAGGCTTGAAAATCCGGGTGGATTTTTCCGATGACAATTCTCTTTTCAGAGTTGACGAGAAGTTAACCGTCAAAGGGGTAAGGAGAAATGTCAACTTTAAACCGCCAGTCAAAAGATACATTTACAAAGCTGACGTTGTCTATGAAAAAGGACATGCAAAATATCTGATCCCTCCTTTTGGCTCGAATCTGCTTTCCATCATCGAACAATATGGAGAACTTAAGGACCAGGTCACAACATTGTTCAGAGAATATGGGCTTGACATCGCTTTTGATAAAAGCAGCCAGACTATTAAAGTTATCCAATCCAAGGATAAAGATGGTATGTTTCTGATACCATATAACTCAATTGCGGATACACTACAGCGAATCATCTTTTTCAAAGCGGCCATCGCGTCAAACGATGAAAGTGTTCTACTATTCGAAGAGCCAGAGGCCCATTCATTTCCACCATATATGACGTTGCTTACTCAGGAAATGATTCATAAAACTGACAATCAATATTTCATTGCCACTCACAGTCCATTCATACTCAACGATTTATTAGAGAACGGTCGAAACGAGCTATCCGTTTTTGTTGTTCACTATGAAAATTATGAGACAAAAATCAAACAGCTATCCGATCAGGACCTACATGATGTATTCCAAAATGGTGTAGATCTATTTACTAATAGTGAAAGCTTTATTTGATGGACATAGCAGTTATTCCGGAATGTTTCGTGGATACAAATTTGATTGAAACATTGGTACCTCCTGTAAGTCGATACAATCATCAGAAAGGTTGTGGGACAGTTGCAAAAGTGATGAAAGAAAATTTCTCAAATCGTTTTGCACTTGGCATTATAGATAAGGACAAATATGAGATAGACTATTTAAAAGAGTTCTCGGTAATCTGTCAAACAGGCTCCTTAATACTCCATAGGCACCTCAATACCACCCGACATCATTATATCATTCAAATTTATCCAGCTATGGAACGTTTTATCCTGGATAGTGCTGCCGCTGTAAATATTTCCTTATCTAATTTTGGCTTACCTGAAGAGCTGCAGCAGCTAAAGAAAGTATCAAAATCAGTTAACACCAAAAAAGACGAACGGTTTAAGCAACTATTCAGAGAGCTACACCAGGCAGGTGCAGATAATATTATACGACTGGCTAATTGGATTAACTACCTGAAGGATAATATGTACCAGGCAGATGTGAATGTCCTCCAGGCAATGTAACACCTGGTAATTTTTGTCGTTCCTCTCAACCCAGGCTTACATCAACAAACTCATACTCCCCAGCCTCACACGCAATTTCTTCAGCGCTATTGTCAGTTGATTTTCCACGGTCTTCTCTGAAATCCCTAACTGACGGGCTATTTCACGGTTAGATAAATGTTCCTGGCGGCTCAACTGGAACACTTCTCTGCAACGATCGGGCAGTTCGGCGGTAAAGCTGGCGATCACGGCTTTCAGCTCTTTCAGTTCCAGCGCCTGTTCGTGGGAGCCTTCTTCACGCGCCAGCAGGATGGATGCTGCGGCAAAGGCGGCACGTACTTTTTGTCGGCGGAAATAGTTCGCTACTTTATAACGGACGGCCATGAGGAGATAGCCCCGGAGGGTGGTCAGTACCAGGTGGTCGCGGTTTTCCCAGAACCACACGAATACGTCCTGTACAATGTCCATGGCGGGAGCTTCATCCTGTAGCAGGTAATAGGCACTGTGGTAGAGGCTGTGCCAGTGTCGGCGGTAAATTTCATCAAACGCAGCTTCATTGCCCGACTTCATGAAGTCAAGCAGTTCACTGTCCTCGTATACGTAGTAAGCGGGCATTGGTTTGGTTGATGAAAATGTTTAGCCTTGAAAACAAAGCTATGAAAATATTTCATCAAACCCAGTATCATGCAAAGTTGGAGGAGTGGTATTTATGCCCACCACTCCTCTTCTATTTCTTCGGGGGTCTTTACCTCTCCTGCGGGCAATGTTAACCGGAAGGTGGTGCCTTTTCCCGGTGCGCTTTCCACGTCTATTTCGCCATTGTTCTGTCGGATAAATTCGGCGCACAGCACCAGGCCAATCCCGGAGCCGCGCTCGCCGGCGGTGCCATAGCTGGGTTTATAGCCGAAAGAGAACAGCGTTTCCTGCCGTTCGCGGTCCATGCCTACACCCTGATCGCTCACGCTCAGGCATACATTTTTATCGCCGGAGGAAGCGCTGATGGTAATCGTTCCTTCCTGGTGACTGAATTTAATGGCGTTGCTGATCAGGTTACGTAACACGATCATCAGCTGATTGGTGTCTACATATACCGGCGTATGGTCATCTACAGATAGATCCAGCTTCAATCCTTTCTGACGGATGTTCGGTTCAAATGTGCTGAGCGCATCCTTGACAAGGGGCGCCAGCAGTACATCTGACGGCTCGGTATGAAGACCTTTCATTTGTCCGGCTGTCCAGCGCAGGAGGTTATTGAGTGTTTCGCCCAGCTGCGATACTTTCAGGTGCAGCTCCACGGCTGCCGACTTCATATCAGCCTCGCTGTAGTGGTTATTGCTGAACATCCGCAGCAAACCTTCCAGGGTGGCCAGCGGACTACGGATATCGTGTGCGATGATGGAAAACAGTTTCACTTTATCACGGTTCAGCATATCCAGCGCTTTGCGCTGATCTTCCGTCTGCTCCTGGTATTCGGTATGTACGCTTTTAAAATAAATCAGGGCGATGACCACCATGCCCAGCGCTATCACCAGGTTGGCCAGTACCCTGCCGGAAGGTACCAGTGGCTTCAGGTCCCATATCACCGGGGCGTAGTATACCACCGCGATCACAGATATGATCAATACCGAAAGGAAACCTAATAACCATTTATTATCATAAATAAGATAGATGAGCACCAGTATAAGAATGAGGTAAAACTCCACGCCATTTCGGAAAAAGAACCCGGAAATGCCATACAGCAGCAAGGCGAATACAAGGACTGCGGCCCGCGCCTCCAGATAACGCCGTTTTTTATTCAGGTACAGGATCAGCACATCTGCCAGGGTATGGATAAAGTTCACCAGCGCCAGCAAAGGACGATGCTGTACCAGGTTAAGGACACAGAAATATAAGGTCAGTACAACTCCGGGAATAGCTACGATGTTCATCAACTTAGTCCTTCTCGTTTCAATGAAAGACAAGCCGGGATGTATTCCTGTGTTAACCACAGCGTTCCAGTAGTGTGCGATTTTCCTAAAGATCATGGTATGATTATATCTCAAAAGGAGTCGCAAAAATAATTCATGGCTGCCAAAGATTTAGGGGAGTTTTCCCGTTTTTATCTTCTCCTAAAAGCATAGGAATAATGAAATATATAAATTTAATTAATTCGTATTTAAAATACAGGGCATATATGAAGATGATAAATGCAACCGCGGCCGTCCAAACCTGATACCTGCAAAGCGTGAGAAACAACATTTTTTCGGCAGGAAATAATTTAAATTGCTCATGAATACGTTTTCCTATGTTACAACATTATGAGGCAGGCGATTACGTTAATACCTGTGAAACATATAGCAGGAGCGCGTTGATAGGCAATGAAAAGCCCTGGCAGGCGCCGAAGCCCGCGAACTCATCCTGTAATCACTTCTTTCGTACATTAGCATCCATAAACCTGTTTACCATGAATATCCCGGGAAAAGAATACCCGTTTTTTCACGATATGATCATCCGCTGGTTTCAGGGAACACTGACCACCCGGGAACTGATTACCCACCTGGAAGAAGAACTGGAGCCGGAACCCTATGAAGCAGGATTCACCGACCCCGTGTCGCTTTTTGAAACAGCGCTGGAAAACCACCAGTCGGACTACTTCTTCGAGTGGCAGGACTATAAACAATACGCCCGGGACACTGCGCCTACCGTATCAGGACTGGTACATCAGCTGGAAGAGCTGCTGGCCGGCAGGCAGCCGCTCAACGAATTCATGGAATGGGCCACCTGGCATAATATGGACGGCGGAGAAACTACCGGTGGCGTTTTTGAAAACACCAACATCGAATATTTCTGCCTGATATTTTTACCACTGCATTATCAACAGCTGGACACTGCTTTCTATGAGAAAGCCGGCAGTATCATTGCCCGTAGTAATGATATTACCTATGGCGCATTTGTCATCGCCCTGCATCTGCTGCTGGAAAAAGAATACAAAAGCCTGTACTATTTTCTGACGGATTATATAGAAGGACATAAAACAGACGCGGAACTAAATCAATACCTTGAAAAGAAGTTCAACCACAAGTTGCCCGCTTTCCGATATAATATCCACACGTTTCCCTACCTCAACGAACTGCATGCTGCGCGGGAGAACAAAAACAGTACTGCTGCCTTCATGCAGCTGATGACGTTGTAGATACCAAAGCATATTCTCACTCTTTCCTACCTTTGCCAAAAATTCAACATGATGGTAGCATTTTTAGGTATGGGCCTGCTGGGATCCAACTTTGTCAGGGCAATGATTGGTAAAGGGCTGCAGGTACAGGTATGGAACCGCACCGCCTCCCGTGCGCAAGCAATGGAAGCATACGGCGCCAAAGCATTTGAAAATGCGGCAGATGCCGTAAAGGGAGCAGACAGGATTTATCTTACCCTGAAAGATGATGCGTCTGTAGATGAAGTATTAGCCGCCGCCAGTGCCGGACTAAAGCCCGGCGCCATTATTATAGATCATACCACCACCTCTGCCGAAGGCGCCGCACAACGCACCCGGGCATGGAAAGAACGTGGCTTTGTTTATCAGCATGCGCCTGTGTTCATGGGTCCTGCCAATGCACTGGAAGGTACCGGTAACATCCTCGTTTCAGGCGATCAGGAACTGATTAGCCGGTTGGAACCGGAGCTGGCACCATTCACCGGCAAAGTGCTCAACTTCGGCCCTGAGCCAGGAAAAGCCGCCGCCATTAAATTGATGGGCAACCTGTTCCTGGTGACCTTCACTGCAGGCCTCTCTGATATGCTGTCGCTCTGCAAAGCGCTCAACATAAAGCAGGATGAAGTATATGCGTTGTTCAACGCCTGGAACCCTGGCGCACAGGTAGTGCCGAGGCTCAAACGCCTGACCGCCGGCACATACAACGAGCCATCCTGGGAACTGAACATGTCCCGCAAAGACACCCAGCTGTTCATCAACGCTGCCGCTGAAAACGGAACACATCTCGCAGTGATCCCGGCCATCGCGGAAGAAATGGACCGCTGGATCGCCAAAGGCCACGGCAGCGAAGACTGGACCGTCATCGCGAAAGATAATATCCCGGCATAACACCGGCTGTCCCTCCGCCAGCCGGAGGGACTTTTTTTTAACAACGATCTCCTTTCAACCGATGTCCAAACATCACCACACCGCCCCCGTGCAGGAATGGAGAACAGCAGCTGCTTTCAGGGCCGGTGATCAACAACGGAAACATTATTTGCTGCAATGGCAACTGGAACCTGACGGTAAGCCATTCAAAACCTACGCCTGCTGGCTCCAACCGGTTATCTACCAGCAACAACCTGCCATGCTGAAAATAGCCCTCGAAGCGGAAGAACAACGCGGCGGACTATTGATGGCCTACTGGAACGGTACCGGCGCTGCCCGGGTGTTTCAGCAGGACGGCCCCGCTCTGTTGCTCGAACGCATCAACAGCACGCCGGTACTGGCAGCCATGGCACACAACGGCCACGATGCCACCGCCAGCCGTATTATCTGCGAAGTGGCCGATCTGCTCCATGCTCCGCGTAATACCCCGCCACCGGCTCAACTGGTACCGCTGGAGAAATGGTTTGAAGCACTGCCCCCGGCAGCAGATCAGTACGGCGGTATCCTGGGAGATGCTAATCTGATTGCACACGATCTGCTTCGTCATCAACAGGAAACAGGCATCCTGCATGGCGATCTTCATCATGGCAACGTGCTGGACGGCGGCCCCAGAGGATGGCTCGCCATCGACCCGAAAGGATTGCTGGGCGACCGGGGCTATGATTACGCCAACATCTTCTGTAATCCTGATCAGGAAATTTCCGGTGCACCAGGACGGCTCGCGGAACAGGTAGCGGTAGTCAGCACAGCGGCCCGTATAGAACCTTCCCGGCTGCTGCGGTGGATCATCGCCTACGGCGGTCTCTCCGCCGCCTGGAGCCTCAGCGCCGGTGAAGACGCTACCATCGCCCTCCGAACGGCCGAAACAGCCTATGCGCTCCTGTCATCCTAAATAAAATACTATGCCCGGCAAACAACAAAAGAAACAACAGGTACCGCTCCATAAAGCCGATTTCGGTAACGGGATCGAGATAAAATACACCCAGATACAACCCGGTACACTCGACACCCTGGAACCACACCGCGATGACTACTTCGTCTTTTTCCTTCAGGACAGCGGCAGCATGGAGCTCATGATCGACTTTGCGCTCCATCGCCCCACCGGCAAGGGCATCGGATTCGTCGCACCCGGACAGGTACATCACTATACCGATAACGGCACCGCGCAGGGCTGGTTTCTCGCCGTAGACATTCCGTTGGTGCAGGACACCTGGCGCAACATCCTGGAAAACGCCAAAGGCCAACAGCAATGCATCCCGATGGATGATATCAGCGCTTTCGCCCAATGCCTGCAACTGGTATTGCAGTACGACCAGCAATCCAACAGCGATCCACTGCAACGGAAAGTGCTGCACTCCCTGATCGACGCCTACATCGGCATGGTGGCCTCCGCCTTCCTGCAAGCCAACAACAACAGCCAGCAGCAGACAGACCGCGCTGCTATCATCACCCGGCAGTTCAAAGAACTGGTGAAGGAACATTTTCTGACACTAAAAGGCCCCGCTGCCTATGCCGACAGAATGAACCTCTCCCTTTCCTATCTCAACGAAGTGGTGAAAGGACATACCGGTTTCCCCGTCAGCCACTGGATACAGCAGGAGTCCTTACTGGAAGCCAAACGCCTGCTTTACTACACAGACCTTACCACCAAAGAGATTGCTTTCCGCACCGGCTTTGAAGATCACACCTATTTCACCCGTGTATTCCGTAAGCTCACAGGTGAGACGCCACTGACGTTTCGGGCCAGATACCGCGATTTGTCCAATCTTTCCCTTTGATTGTCTATTTCCCCGGCACCGATTCGTTCGTTGTTTTGCATGATAAATAAATGCACATGGAAACAACTACTTTACGTCAACGCCGCATGGGGTTCCTCGAGAAAACCATTAACCGGCAAGGATCTGTGCTGGACGTTCGTCATTGGGAACCAGCCGGCTTTTGCGAAATAGACCTTCACCTGCCAGGTGTGAACATGCACAACTGGCAATCACCACCACATATCAAATGCCGCGTGGCGCCTTATCACTATCGCGACTATACGCCGGCACGCTGGAATGTGACCCTCCGCACCTGCACGCTTTTCATCGACACGCATCACGCAGGCCCCGGGGCTGAATGGGCGCAAAGCCTCATCCCTGGCGACATTCTTCACTATATCGGTGTAGACGGCACGCGCCAGAAAATAGTACAGGGCTCTCATCTCGTGATGCTCGGCGATCAAAGTGCGATTGGACATTTCAACGGGCTGCAGCAGCTGGCCGCTTCCCACAATTGGATATCAGGCATGATAGTGATACCGGAAGAAGCACACCGCCACCAGTTTGCACAAATATTCCCTGAACTGCCGCTCGATACACTACCGAATGCAGATGCACTGCTCACACAACTGGAACAGCAGGTGTTGCATCCGTCATGGCAATACTACCTCGTGGGCAACTCCCATCTGGTGGTGGCAGCCAGAAAATTATTAAAGGCAAAAGGATGTTCCGGCGACCACATACAGGCGCAGGGATTCTGGAAATAAGGTTATTCTGTTCTCAGACTCCTGACAGGATTGGCCATGGCGGCCCTTATCGACTGAAAGCTGATCGTAAACAACGCTATGAGTAATGCTATGACCCCGGAGAAAAGGAAGACGGTCCAGCTGAGCGGAATACGGTAAGCAAATTCGTTCAGCCACCGGCTCATAGCCCACCACGATACCGGTAAGGCAATCAGGTTAGCGATCAGTATCAACCGGATAAAATCCCAGGTAAGCAAACGGACAATACCGCTCACGCCGGCCCCCAATACTTTCCGGACACCAATTTCGCGGGTACGCACCTGCGCCGTGTAAGCGGTTAATCCCAGCAAACCAAGGCAGGACACAAAGATGGCGATACCGGCAAACACGTTAAACAACGAACCCGTACGGCCGTCGGCCCGATAAATATCGTCAAATGTTTCATCCATGAAATGATATTCAAACGGTATCTCCGAACTGTATTGTTCCCAAATCTTCTTTAATGCAGCAATGGCCACCGGCGCATCATGCCCTCCGGTCTTCATCAGGAATAAATCACTGCGCTCCGGCTGATAGTACAGCACCACCGGGTCTATCTTCACCCTGAGCGACGCAAAATGAAAATCTTTGATAACGCCGACAATAGTACCTTCCCGTTTCCATAGCCTGAAACGCTGACCCACCGGGTTCTTCAGCCCCATTTCCCTGACAGCCGTTTCATTCAGGATATAGTGAACAGAATCTGCCGGTGTACCGGAGAAGTTGTCGCCCGCCAACAGCTGCATTTTGAAGAAAGGAATAAAATCTTTCTCCACGCTGAGCGGATATACCATAACTGTCTCACCCTTCTTTTTGCCTTCCCACTGATTATCGCCCGACTGTACGCCCAGCATGGCGATATTGCCGGAAGCCCTCACCATGCTCCTGATCTCCGGTTCGCGTAACATCCGTTCCCGGATAGCATCATAGTGGGCATTGCCCTGCGGCATCTGGCACATCAGCACATGCTCCTTATCATAACCCGGATTTTGTGTCCGCATAAAATGCAACTGCTGCCCAATGATCAGCGTGCCCGTAATAAGCCCGATAGAAATAGCGAACTGTCCTGTCACCAATATCCGGCGGAAAGTAACATTCCGCACACCCGTTACCAACACGCCTTTGAGTGCCTTCAACGGTTCAAAGGATGACAACATCAATGCGGGATAGATGCTGGACACCGCCAGGGTGGCCAGTCCGGTAATCCCTACCAGCATCCACAGACGGCCGCTCATATAATCGATGACCAGTTCCTTGCCGGACAGGCGGTTAAACAGCGGCAACAACGAGCCTGCCAGCACCAGGGCCAGCAGCAGCGACAACAGGAAAAGGAAGGCTGTTTCAAGCACAAACTGCATGAACAGCTGACGTTTGGCTGCTCCGATGATTTTACGCACGCTCACTTCCTTAGCCCTCAGCACCGCCCTCGCGGTGGAGAGATTGACGTAGTTGATCGCAGAAATAGCCAGTATCAGCACAGCAATGATGGTGAAGATCCGCACCGTCTGCATCCCATCGTCTTCGCCATCTGCATTGTACAAATGCATACTGACCAGCGGTTGCAGCAGGTATTCGATATCGGTATCTTCCGGCTTATGCTCCAGGTGTATATTGCGCAGCTGATTGGCCAGCGCAGCGGTTTTAGCGCCAGGCTGTAAAAAAAGATACGTCTGGAAATTATACTCATCCCACTCCTGGTCAGCATATTTTCCCTTACCAGCCAGGAACAGCTCGTTCAGTAACTGCATGGGAAAGAACAGCTCCCCCTGTATGGAAGAATTTTTCGGAAAGTCCCGAATAACGCCACTGACAGTGAAACTGCTTTTGTCATTGGCCACAATCACCTTTCCGAGTGGCGATGCATCACCGAAATATTTACGCGCGGCTTTTTCCGTCATCACTACAGCATGCGGATCCGTAAAGGGCTGAGCGGGATTACCCTGAACCAGGGGAAAATCAAACAGGGTGAAGAGCGTAGTATCTGCAAAGAAAGCCTTGTTAGCGGGAAACAGCTGGTTGTTATACCGGAAAGAAGAATACACGTAATTATCAGCGATGCGCACCACGCCTTTTACTTCCGGCAGCCGGGCCTGTGCATTCAACCCAATGGGCGCATTGGTGACGGTCCATATATGGCGACTAACACCAGTGCCCACTCTGTTCTCGAGGCGATACAACTGATCTTTCCGCTGATGAAAGCGGTCGAAGCTGCGTTCATCCTGTACCCACAACAAAATCAGCAAACCAATCGCCAGTCCTATAGTCAGGCCCGCAACGTTAATCAGGGAGTAAAATTTATTTTTGATCAGGTTGCGCCACGTAGTAAGGAAGTAACTTTTAAACATGATACCGGGTTTTAGACAGACGCCTTCCGGCTGCATATCCAACGCCAATCTTATGCATCCATATCAATCAATATACTATAAATATTTTTTTATTTAAACTGTTCGATTTTGAAACACGTTTGTTCATTTCTGTGATGGATATCAGAGATCTTTTTCGAGCATGATCATGTGTTTGCATTGTATGCCGTTTTCATAGATCGGCGTTGCGTAGTGTTGCAGGAAGAAGTCTTTACGGATGGCGGTGATGTCGAAACCGCTGCGCTGGTAGAGGTACAATTGCGCCACGCTGGAATTACCGGTACCGATCACCAGTGTCCTGAAACCCAATACCCTGGCTTTTATGGCGGCATCGGCGAGTAGCTGTTTGCCCAGGCCTCTCCCTTGCCAGGATTCGTGCACGGCGATATTTTTCACTTCCGCTTTGTTATCTTCCAAAGGCGTCAGCACGTACACGCCTACACGTAAATCGCCCATCAGCGCCACGTACACATGGGAGTGTTGGATGTAGGTATCAATCATCTCTCTGGAAGGATCGGCCAGCAGCAACAGATCATAGGGAAGAGCGTCCTGCGGCGCCAGCAGTTGAATCGTCATATTTTCGGCAGTGGGCATCATGCCGGGAAGATACATAAAAAGCCGGCATCAGCGTAAGCCGGCCTTCTTCAATGCTCCCGTTACCTGTACAATCAGTTCATGCACCGCATCTTCAAAGGTCCCCTCCTGTTCATTATTCACCCAGCAACAGAGCAATGCTTTTACATTCCCACCGTCGATACTGTCGAAGCGCACCGTGCGTGGTTGGTTGGTCAGCACCGACTTATTTTGCCGTACGATGTCCAACATTATTTTTTCCGCCTCCGGCAGACGCTCGCTGACGGGCAGGGTGAAAGTGAGGGTGATACGTCGCAGCGGCGTCAGGGAATGATTGATGATCGGCTTCTGAAAAATTTCCTTGTTGGGTATCATCACATGTAATCCATCTGCCGTAATCATGGTGGTGGAGCGCAATTGAATGTTATTGACAGTGCCGGTGAAGCCGTTGGTTTCAATGGTATGCCCTACAGCAAAGGGTTTACGGAAGGTGATAAAAATACCGGAGATAAAATTGGCCGTGAGGTCCTGAAAGGCAAAGCCCAACGCCAGGCCAATGATGCCGGCACCGGCCAGCAGGGAGGTCACGGCTTTATCCAGGCGTAATACGTTCAGGGAGATAAAAAGTCCCATCAATAACAACAGCAAATAAACCGTACTGGCCACCAGTCCGGAAATAGCGGCTGTTTCCGTCATCTTCCATACCAGTCGCCAGGCCAGGCGCCGCAGCAGCCGGGCAAATAGCCAGAACAGCACCAGCACTATTATGGCCACCACCAGATTGGGTAACATTTTCATGGCTGCGATGCTCCACCTGTACAGCTTGTCGAAAATCAGGTCCTGATAACCGGTCCACTCCCCGGCTAATATCTTTGAATAATACATGACAATCTTCCATGCAAATTTCGGACACAGGTATATAGCTGCCTAATACAAGGCTGTAGCCGGTTTTCACCGTGGAACAACCTACCCAAATCATGAAAAAACCGGGATAGGAATACCCCGGTTTATCATTAACCTACAACTGTTATAAAAGATAATCTTTTGTCAAAAAGGTTTACAGTAGCCACGGCAGCGGCGGTTTAGCGCCACAAATACATAATATGCTTTATGTTTTTACAGTTCATGCTGATATGCTACCGAAGGTTGCGTCTGTTACGGCAAAAGTAAGTCAACCGGCAGTCCCGGGCATTGCACATTTCCCTGCTTTTATTGTATAAAACAAAGAAAATGATCAGTGGTCGGCGGCATGGTTTTTAGATTACATAGGTGGAGAAAACAGCTCAAGTATGAACCATTTCTCGTTAGAAGGAGAACATGTAAAGATAGACTATAGTAATCCGGCACTCCCTCCTGCCGCCAGAAATTTTATGCCTGATGTATATCGCGATGGGCCTGAATATTTCTGCGTACTGGGTGCAGGATGCGATGCTGTCATCCTCGGAGTCGGCGATAGCGCCGATGAGGCTATCAATGCATGGGAACAGGCCTACCATGAAAAGGCAGGCCGATAGCGTACCGGTTTTATTTTTCATCCGCAAATCTCTTTTTATGCCAGCAACAGAAAAAACAACCGGCTCTGACCGTAGCAATGAGCACAAAAAGGTTACAGATGAAAACACGCTGCAGCCGCATGATCCGCATAGCAAAGAGCGGATAACGCAACAAAAAAGAGCAGAAGAGGATATACCGGAACAGACACCTATCGACGATGAAGAACTGGCGGGAGACGAACCGCTGAACGAAGACCTGTAACCGATGAAGATGAAATTTTACAAGGGACCGCCCCAAAGCGGTCCCTTCGTATATACGGCAGCGTTACCTCAGCTGATCTCGTACATAAAGAACGGATGTTGATAGCCGGCATCCAGCAGTATCGGTTTGGCTACATTGAAGATCTTCACCTTACCCAGATGGCCTTCCAGCCGGCCATGGTGCGCATGCCCGTGGAAGGCCGCATTTACCTGATGGCGGGTAAGCGGTTCGGCCAGCCGCGACGAGCCCAGAAAAGGATAGATCACCTCCGGCTCCCCGGCAATTGTTTCCGATACAGGCGAATAATGCAACACCGCCACTTTCTTCATACCCGGATGTTCTTTTTCTATTTTGGCCAGCGCCCGGTCCAGGTGCAGCGCTTCATCTACTGACTCCTGTACGAAAGCTTTCATGGCATTCTCTCCGAACATTGACAGCATATGGCCGTCAAAGCCGCCGCCAAAGCCCTTCACACCGGCAAAGCCGATATCATGTACCACAATGGCTTCCCCATCGAGGATATGCACATGGGCAATGCCCTGAATAATATTACGGATAATTTTCTGGCGCCCCTTTTCGCAGTCGTGATTGCCCAATACCCCGATGACCGGGATATTGCAGACTTTCAGTTCGTCGTACAACACGGCAGCTTCCGATTCATCGCCGGTATCGGTAAGATCGCCGCACAACAGCAGGATATCCGCATTGGCAGATATCTCCCGGAAACAATCGGTCCACTTCCCTTTGTCCTCCACCGTCACGTGCAGGTCTGCCACGGCAGCAATGCGGACAGGATGTTTGGTATCGGTCATGACTATACGGTTTTAATTGTATAAGCTTTATAATCCCATATTTTAACGTCGATTTCGTACTGGGTCTGGTCTATAAAAGGGCCGCGGCAGACTTTTTCTACGGCCCGCGGCAACTCGTACTGCTGGCGGGCCCGGTCCATCAGCTCATCAAACAGCCAGCGCGGAATGATGTCCGGATAATCTGCCGGATATACGAACTGAAATATCAACAGTTGCGCCAGCAGCAGATGCCAGTGCTGATCGAGCCGGAAAAGCAGCCGTTTCCAGTCGAACGGCTTATGCCGAAGCAGGATATGGTTGATATCCGCTCCGTCGAAGCGTTCGCGGTTTTGCACATATATCTTGCACCATACCAGCTCTTCCGGCGCCATCAGCTTCACCGGCACCCCTTCAAAGGTAGTCGTCACGGTATGCTGGTACCAGCTATCATCTACCCGGCAGATGTTATTTACCGTATCAAAAATGATATCCAGAAAAAAGTCTCCCTTATACACTTTCGCGAGCCAGCGTACGTCGGTAAGTTCTACCCGATAGCCGGGCTGTGCGGAAAAATATTGCAGAATTTTAGGGTACTCTGTCCATTTGCAGAAAATGTCCAGGTCTTTGGTATCACGGTAGATACCGGTATAATAGAACATGGCAAAAGCGCCGCCGAGCATGTAATCGGCACTGCTGTTATTCAGGTGATGAAGTGCTTCCTGATAAAAAGCATGGGCTTCCCTGTTGGATTCGTCGGGACACGTTTTCATATCACTGTTTTATACAGTGACAGAATAAAAAACTATGCCTGTCCCTGATAAGGCAAAGGCAGTACAAATTCTTTCCGGATGGGCAGTAAAATACCCATCCGGGTTAAGACTGAATGAGGAAGAAAAGCAACAAAAAGGCAGACAGCCGTCCCTGAGGTTAGCTGGCGATGGCTTGTCTGTTGTATTTATTACGGTACTCCTGCGGAGAGAGGCCCGTGATTTTCTTGAAGGTAGTACGGAATGCTTTGGTGTCGGTGTATCCTACTTTATACATGACTTCACTCACGTTTTCAGAACCTCTTTCCAGGCTGTTTTTGGCGGCTTCTATTTTTACGCGCTGCATGTATTCCACGGCGGTATTGGAGGTCGCCTTTTTAAAACGTCTTTCCAGGTTTCGGCGACTGAGGGAGAACATGGTCGCCAGCTGGTCCACGGTGATTCTTTCGGAGAAATTATTTTCGATGTATTCCTGGGCTTTACGGATAGGTTCATCATCATGACCTTTCTGGCCTTCAAAGATGATGAAGGGTGATTGGTTGCTGCGTTCAAATTCAATTTCGAACATCTTGGAACAGAGGATAGCCAGTTCTTTACCGGCATATTTCTCTACCAGGTAGATGATCAGGTTGTAGAAAGAGGCTGCCCCGCCGCTGGAATAGATACCGCCTTCGTCTGTGATGATTTTCTCAGAGACGAGCTGCACGTCCGGGAACATCTTCCGGAAATGATTGGCGGCAAACCAGTGGGTGGAGCATTTTTTTCCGTCCAGCAGTCCGGTGGATGCCAGCAGAAATGCGCCCACACATAGGCTGGCCACTTCGGCGCCCTTATGGTGCTGTTTTACAATCCAGGGGAAAAACTCCTGATTCTGGCTGATCACCTGGTGCATGTCGCCATTCACAGCAGGGATAACAATCAGGTCTGTCTGACTGACTTCATCCAGTGTGAGATCAGGTGTTACAGCAAAAAGACGGTGGTAGGTTTCTGGATCCCGTGCAAGCCCCACCAGCTGCACTTTAAATAAAGGGGATCTGCCCGATGCGGCCAGAAAGTCATTGACCTTGTTAAACACTGTAAATGAGCCTTCGATGCAAGATAGGGCTACATCACCTTTGGGGACGAGGATGGATATGTGTTTCATGTACCAAATATAAAAAAAACCAATGTCGTAAACAACCTCCTTTTTTGTCGGAATGGAGGCCCTTTGATATAAAAATACGACAGTAAGTTTGTATTCAGCAAATATCACATTTATGAGAGAAATATTACGCCGGAGGGATAACGTATGCATACAGGACGAATCGCTTTCATCATGAACTACCGGATCACAAAAATAGTAGGGAAAGTATTGACTGCTTATAGACGCGGGCAGGACGACCCGTTGTTTGACTGGCTGGTGGAAGACATACAGCTCCTGTTGCGGGAGATGATTTTTGCTGCCCATCTGATACTCAAATGAGCAGCAAAAAAAGAATTATAATTCGCGGACCCAGATATTGCGGAAGCTCAGCGGCTCGCTCTTATCACCGTGGGCCTGCAGCTTAATAGGGCTGGGACCATGTGCCTGACGGTAGGCTGCGGCGCCGATATATTGCGTAGGCCCCTTTAATTCCACATTGTTTTGTACCAACACCCCGTTAAACAGGACGGTCACCCTGGCCGGACTTACCAGTTTACCATCGCTGCCAAATACAGGCGCTGTCCAGATCACATCATAGGCCTGCCATTCACCCGGCTTGTTAGTAGGGTTGGCCAGCGGCACAAATTGTTTGTAGATGCTTCCTGCCATACCGTTTGTATAGGTCTTATTGTTGTAGGAGTCCAGTACCTGCAGCTCATAACCTGCATCGCCTTTGCCGATGGAAGCCAGGAACACGCCACTGTTGCCCCTGCCCTGACCAGTACCGGTAATGTTGGCCGGCACCCGCCATTCGATATGCAACTGATAGTTGGAGAATGATTTTTTGGTTTCAATATTACCTACCTGCTTGTTAACAGTCAGGATGCCTTTGGATACATTCCATTTAGCAGGCGTATTTCTGTCGTCTGCCATTACCCATTGGTCAAGGTTAGATCCATCAAACAGGACGATCGCATCAGAAGGAGCGTCGCCGCATTTTTTGCCTGGTTTCACTTCCGGTGGCACCGGCGTGTATACCTCTGTGTCTTCCGGTTTAGCTTTCTGGTCCTGCGCCTGGGCTACAAAACATCCGCCGGCTAAGAGGGCGGTCAGTATGATTTTTCCTTTCATAAATATTTTTATTGAGTTAGGTAGATGATCACTTTTTGCCGGCAGTCAGCATTTGATGAACGAGCTGCTGCCATTCTGATTCCAGTCCTACGGCGGGACTTTTCTCTCCTGCCCTGCGGTACCAGTAGTCTGCATTCCACTGATCGCCTTCTACACGATGCAGGTATGCATGAATATGTGCAGCATCGCGGTCCGGCAGGTCCTGGACCAGTTCATGTGCATGGTCCCAGTCACCTTTGCCTGCATACCACAATGCCTGCAAATATACTGTCAGCCCATCAGGGGGCCGGGCAGCATTCATGGCAGTCATAAATGTTTGTAAATCCATGGTGAGTTTGTTTTACGTGGAATTTGTTTTCACGCACAAGATAGCTATTAAAATGCATTGTCGCAATGCACCCTGCGAAAAGTCATAGTTACACCCCTTCAGGGTGGTGAATGCAGCGTAAGTTTGTGTCAAAATTCACATGTTATGCGACAAGCACTCATCAATGAAGTAACCGCCACCGGCAACGAACTGCTGGAAACAGTGTCATCCTTTTCCGAAGCGCAAATGAATGTTAGTCCGTTTGAAGGCAGTTGGACGCCCGGACAGGTAGCTGAACATATCTATAAGGCCTCCGATTGCGGTATTGTATATGGCAACACAGCCCTCACCGATCGCCAGCCGGATGAACAGCTGCCTGCCATCCGCGATCTGTTTCTCAACTTCAACGCCAAATACCCGTCGCCGGAGATGGTGCTGCCCACACAGGAACACCATGAGAAAGAAGCATTGTTACAAGGCCTGCGGCAGCGATGGGACAACCTCCTCAGCGCGGCCCAAACCGTTCAACTGGAAGATACCTGCCTCGATTTTGTCGTATACGGCTTCGGCCCCTTCACCCGCTACGAATGGATCCAGTTTATCAACACCCACACACAACGGCATATCCATCAACTGAAAAATATCAAAGCAAAATTGTAACTACTTAAACGCCGCCAGTTCCTGATCCGGCTCCGGGCTGTTTCGCAGGTGGGATTTCCGTATAGCCGCATCCGGTATCCAGCGAAACAGCCAGGAAAAACCATATGGGCGGTGATCATACAGTGGTGTGTCATAGACCTTGTCCTGCATGGCCTGCTGTAGCGATACACACTGATAGCCACGCTGCTGCAAGGCTTTCACCAGCGTAGTGTAATAGTCCGCGTTCAACTGATTCACATGACAGAGATATACCTGTGGAATATCGCGCCCGCATACTTCGCGGGCCAGTTTCTCAAAATAATCAAACGAAAACAACGTATACCGGATATACGCTTCTCCAATCCCTTTCGCTTTGTTGGGGTCCTTTTTCTTTAATGCTTCCTGATAGGATTGTTCAAACAGATAATCACTGCTCTCCACGGTGAACGGAACAGCGGTATACCCTTTCTGTTGCAGGTATCCTATTCGCTCCGCCTGCGCCACACTATCCTTCCCCATAGCGTTGTACGGAAAACGGAAATACGGCACCGGCTTGTCTTTCGCCACCGCTTTGATGATATAATCATTGATCATCACCTCCATCTTAAAACTGTCGATAGGCAGCTCTGCACAGTTGGGATGATTCAGCGTATGGCTGCCCAATGTTACCAGCGGATGGTCCGCCCATTTTTTTAACAGCTGTTGATGATCGGGCGCAATGCAGTGCGCGCCGTTGATGAAGATGCTCACGGGCGTGCGTAACGCCGTGATTTGCTGCAGCAGTTTTTCGTTGGTGGCTTTACGTTGGGCCGCGGTGTAGTACGCCGGCAAAGCCATGACAGGTGCGTCGTCGAGGGTAATGGCCACCTGCCGTTGGGCAAAGGAGAATAATGGCAATAGTAATATAGCAGATAATAAACGTTTCATAGAAAGGAAGATAAAAAAATATTTTAGTCAAATTTCAATAAATATTTATCGAAATTCAATAAATATTTTTATATTCGTATCACGAACCTCTAAAATCCGTCACTATGAAAGTTAACACCAATCAGGTACTGAAAGTACTGTATATCCTTTCATGGATAATATTCGTGGGCATATGCGTTGAGGCCGGCGGTTACCTTACCAATGCGGTCTTCGCCATTGTCAATCCAACGATCGTCAAATATCTGTGGCATGAAGTGGACCTGTCAGCACTTTTAAAGCATAGCCCGGAACATTTTTTTACGTTGGTATTAACGATGAGTATTGTTGCCATATTAAAAGCCTATTTATTTTATCTCATCATTGCCATATTGTCTACCAAAAAACTGAACCTCTCGCAACCGTTTAGCAAGGAAGTGGGACGTTTTATTGCCAGGCTGTCCTATGTACCGTTTATGATAGGGCTGTTCTCCTGGTGCGGCGCGAAGTTCACGGCATGGCTGGTGCAGCAGGGCGTCCCCATGCCTGACGTGCAGTATTTACGTTTAGGCGGCGCCGATGTATGGCTGTTTATGAGCGTCACTCTTTTTGTGATTGCGCAGATTTTTAGGAGAGGAATTGAACTGCAAACCGAACACGAATTAACCGTATAGCCATGGCAATTATCGTAAATCTGGATGTAATGATGGCCAAACGCAAAATGTCTTTAAACGAACTATCAGAAAAAGTTGGTCTCACGCTGGCTAACCTCTCCATCCTGAAAACAGGCAAGGCGAAGGCGGTACGTTTTAGCACGCTGGATGCTATCTGCAAGGCGCTGGACTGCCAGCCGGCAGACATTCTGGAGTATCGTGATGAGGAAGAAGCATAACAGCCTGCCTTAAAAAAAACAGGCTGTTATTTTCAGGGCCGCTCTTTCATTTTAGCAAGAATATTCCGGTCTACATAAAAGGTCCCGAACGGGATCATGCAGGCCACCAATACCTTCCACGTGGTGGTACGAAAAGCCCACTTATAGGCAATGCCCACGGTGATGGTATTCACAACGAAAAACACAAAGAGCAATCCGTGTACCGGCCCGATCGCCTTTACCAGCGATGGATCATTGCCGAAATATTTCAACGGCACGGCTATACCGACAAGCAACAACAGGGAGATACCTTCCAGCAAGCCTATCAGCCGTAGCCTGCCCAATGGTGTGGTGAAAAATTTGTTCATAACTAAAACATACGGATATATGGCCGGTGGGCCAGTGGTGAAAAAGGCCAGGGTATGGCCATCATAATCAGTAACAATGCCGGCACAAACCAGATGGTCATGGTGCGAAACCGCCGCAGGTCTGTCTCCTGCCGTTTGGCCGCCGCACTACCGATGGTAAGCAGTATCACCGCCACTGTCATCAGCAGCACATGTATCCATCCGAAAAAACGGAATTCAAAAGGCAGCGTTGCTTTCACATGCGAGCGGAAATAAGCGATCAGCGGACTCTGGAAATACAGCACATAACCTATCAGCAGCTGCACATGCGCCATGGTGGCCGTCAGATGCCGCACCAGGTTATCGTGACGGGTAAAAGGCCGGCGGCCCGCCCATCCGGCTATTCCTCTGCCGATGGCATACAACAGGGAGATCAGCAACGCCCAGCGGGTTGCACTGTGCAAAAACAAAAACGAAGCATACATACTGCAAAATTGAAGCAGAATACAGTGCTTCGCTAGGACAGAAAAGTCTTGTTTCAGGATTTTTCAATCCTGTTCCGGAAAGTGGTCGGCGTAACCCCTTCATATTTTTTAAAGAGCCGGGTAAAATAAGAAGCATCTTCAATGCCTACGGTGAGCGCTATCTCGCCAACAGGCATCTCCTGTTGGGATAACAATATTTTGGCTTCCCGCACCGTGGCTTCATCGATCCAGCGGGTAGGCGATTTGCCGGTCACCTGTTTGACAATTTTATTGAGATGATTGGGAGAAATATGTAACTGTGCCGCCAGATCGGCCACCTGCCGCCATCGTGGCACACCGGTAAAGAGAAGGTCCTGGAAACGGTTGGCCAACTGAAGCGCCGCCGATCGCTCCGGCCTTTGCAAAGGTTGATACACCGTATTGATTTCGCTCAGCAGGGCTATCAGATAAGATGGAATGATATCCGGCCGTTGAATGCCTTGTTGCCGGTACTCATGATACAACCGCAACAGCAATTGCAGGATAAAACCGGCCGTTTGCCCGTCGGGCCGCACGACAGGATTTCCCCAGGCCCGCAGGCATGCAAAATCTGTCCCCAACCTACTGCTCCCAAATTTGCCCATCAACATATCATCATGAAAAACGCACAGATAACCCGTGTTGTCATCACCTTCGCTGAAAGAAAATATTTGTTCCGCCGCCACAAACACCAGCTCATTCGCATAGATCTCACAGGGTTCACTGCCTACCCTGATCACGGCCTTTCCTGTTGTCAGAAACAGGCAGGAATGCATGGTGGACCTGGTAGCGGGCACCCCTCCTTTCAGATGCCGGTACATGTCTTCCACCTTCAGGATAAAAAATTTTTCCCTGCCTCCTTTAAAAATTTCCTGCCTGTCCATTCCCGGCATATACGCCGCTGTAAAGGCTGCAGGGTCAGACAGGCTATTGATTTTTTCAGGCATGGTCCAACGGGTATTAATTTATTTACATACTTTAGTACCCAGGTAGACGTTTATATACCAGACATATTTTATGAAGAAGTATTTTATTTACCTGATGCCTGTATGCATGACCATGGCCTGTGCTGACCGAAATAACCAACAAGGGAAAACCGACACCACCACAGCTACTGTCAATACCGCACCGCCTGCCACGACAACAGAGGAGGCAAAAGCCAACGCCGACGGCATTCCCGGCGCTACGCCCCCCTGGGCAGATTCATTGATCATGGCTTATGCAAAAGAGACCAGCAATGAATTGATCAAATATGCGGTGAAAGACAGTTCATTCACCTGGATACTGGACAACACAGAGAAAACAGATTCGGCGGAGTACATGATTATCCATCTCGGCCACCATGTGGAAGAGGAAGACCATTCCAACCCCCGGTTTGTCACCGATGGATGGTTATATATCAATACCGCAACAAGAAAGCTTTACGAATATGATGTGCCGGCAGACACGCTGATCCCCTGGCACAGAAAATAATTTAACGCAGTGATGGTGGGGGAAGCAGCTCCTGCGGTTCTTCCTTCACCACTGCTATCAACGCAAGCAGTAGCCCCTTCACTTTTTCCAGCGTAGCCGCATCGGTAATAACCCCATCCTGATTCAGCTTCGTTTTCACCGCGGAAATCACCAGCTGCGCATCGGTGGCAATTTTTGATTCAATGATCAATAAGGTACCCAGCAGGGATGCATGGGCTTTCACGCCGGAGGTGCCCGCAGTGATCAGCGCTACCGGCTTTTTAGAGAACTCCATGGAAGAAACGATCCAGTCGATCGCATTTTTCAGCGTACCGGGCACGCCAATGGCATATTCGGGGCTGCAGATCAACACCGCATCAGCGGCGCGCAGGCGCTCCCGGAAAGCAGTTACTTCCGCCGGTGGCTGATCATTATCAAGATCGGGATTAAAATGCGGAATGGTGGTTAACCCATCAAACAGCTGCACATCGGCCACATCGGCCGCTAAGGCGGCCATAGCCTGTATCAGCTGATGGTTGGATGATTGCTGCCGGGTGCTGCCGGAAATAGCGAGTAACTGGATTTTCTGTGACATGCTGACGGTCCTTTTTTACCGCCTAAAAATACGAAACCCCGGCTGCAATCAACCGGGGTTTCAATTTTTTATTCCTTCTGCTTCAGATGCTGCATCGCCGCGATGATATCCAGCATGAGCGGTTCACTGGCGAATACGTCATGCATCCAGCCGTCGATAGACTCGAAGAGGTAATACTGCCCTATACGGTACAAACGGGAATAACCGTCTACATCGGCCAGCTGCCGCATCAGCGCTATTTTCCGGCCGTTTGTGGCCTGTGGCAACGCCAACGGATATAGGCGACGAACATCGTCTTCTGTCCAGCCTTCTCCCAGCATAGACAACAATGAGGGTGCGTCCAGCAGCCCGGCCTCGCGGAGGCAATCTCCTTCAAAGTTCATGAGCGCTTATTTTATCTTCACTACAAAAAGTTGGGGAGGAACATCTCCCGGGCGAAGCCCCGATAAATCAATCACATAGTCCTTTCCCTCCTGCTGCCCTTTGATTGATTTGTTGCAACCCAGAATACTACAGGAAACATTCTTAGGAGCGGTATAGTCACGGATGCGCAGTTGTTGTTCAAAACGTGGCACTATGCAATATAAGGCATCTTTCGCGGTAGTAAAAAACATTTCTATGTGCGCATGTGCGGCAGAAGGTTGCACCATCGCGGAGATATTATAACCAGACATATAGCTGGCGTCCTTCACTTCCGGCCGTTTGCCGCTGCTCCACTGACGGGTATCTTTCCAGGGTTTGGTTTCATAAATAGCTTCACCGTTTATCTGCAGCCAGGCGCCCATATCCAGCAGGCGCTGTTGCATGATCACCGGAATACGGCCATCAGCGGTAGGCCCAATATCGAGCAACAGATTCCCGCCACGGGACACGATATCCGTCAGCAATAACAACAGATCGTTGCTTTTTTTATAATCGTCTGCCGTCTCCATCCGGTTGTACCCGTACGACTGCCCGATGCCCTGGCTCTCTTCCCATACCACGCCCGGCTGCATCCCGCTGCCATACTCCGAGGTGAGATAAGTGGCGCCGTTGTTTTTGCCACGGGTATTACTGCCCCAGCGGTCATCTACGGCTACTTCATCTTTCACGGGTGATTCATTGTACAGCCACGCCAGCAGTTCCGTACTGTGCCATGCGGTATCTGACATCTCCCATTCCCCATCAGAAAAAATAACAGATGGTTTGTAACGGGTCACCAGATCTTTGAACTGTGGCATCATCACTTCTTTTACATAACGCTGCCTGTCTGATTTATATAACGGATTAAACCATTCATACAGGGAATAATAATATCCCATCCGCAAACCCGCCTTGCGCACCGCCGCTGTCAGGTCACCCAGCAAATCACGTTTAGGCGTACCTGTTACCGCATTCCAGGGACGCCCCCAGGAAGCATCGGCCTGTTTATTATCCCACAAACAATATCCTTCGTGATGTTTGGAGGTGAGCACTACATAGCGGGCGCCGGAGCGTTTGAAGACATCGGCCCACTGCGCCGGATCAAAGAGTGACGCATTAAATTGTTTTTCCAGTTGCTGATAGGGTACATCATGGCCATACTGCCGGTCGTGAAATGCCTGCACTTTAGCATGGCTACCTTCTTTGGTGCCATCGAGGTTGTACCAGTACCATTCAGAATACCCGCCGGGGCCCACCACTGCAAAGGACGGCACTGCATATACGCCCCAGTGGATAAAGATGCCGAACTTGGCTTCATTAAACCACGCAGGAATACCCCGTTTGTTAAGCGAGTTCCAGTCGGCCGTATATTTTTGCGCAAAAAGTGTGGAAAAACTGCACAGCAACAATGCCATGCCTGATAACATTTTCTTCATTAATAATGGAATTTTAGCAGTAACGTGAAATCTCTCCCTTACCGTCACTAAATATATAAACCACAGCGGCCAATTCCAAATCTGTAACATTTGCGCATTCCGGGTCGTTATAGCTGCATGAAGAAAATAATATCCCTGTTGTCCCTTTCACTACTGACGATAGCTGCCCCTGCCCAGAAAAAATTCACCGTCAGCATAGGACCATCAGCATCCATTTCCACCCTGCGCGCATTAGATGCTAAAGGTATCGGCGGATTTGTGACAGGAGCATATCATTTTCATCCTACATTCGCTGTGACAGCAACGGTAGGCTATGAACACTTCTCCACAGATTTTTACGATCCCTGGGCTCATGTGAATATCACCACTTTTAATCTCGTGCCGGTGATGGCAGGCATGCGTTATTATCCCTGGCCGTTCCTTTATGGCGGAGTGAGTACAGGCATCGCGATCAAAGGCAGCGAACATATGCGCAGCCGCCTGGCGATTGCTCCCGCAGCCGGTTATCTGCTTCCTGTAGGCAAAGGCAAAATAGATATGGGGCTACAGCTCACCGGCATCCCACAGGGCATGGGCATACCTGAACAAAATGTACTGGAAAAAGGCGGCTACAGCTACCTTTCCCTGCGTGTAGGATATAACTGGTAACCGCAACGCCTAATTGCCGTATCGTATTTCACTGGCGGTGGTGTTCTCGATATAAATAATGGCGTCATAGATATCCGACAGTACACCGCCTTCAAACTGCGTGTTACAATTGTCTGGCGTCAATGCACCGATGCTGCGTAAACGGGCGCTGTTCAACAACCACGAGGCGCGTTCATCTTGTAGGCTCTCCTTGCGGATATCAAGGATAAAATTACCAATACCGGTGGCCTGCGCATAACGCTCGAACGACCGTGATATGGGCGCACACAGGGTATTATCCCGTTGCAGTCCCTTCCCTTTCTTCACGGCCGTGTACTGTCCATTGGCGGTACCGAAACCAACAACCACCATCTTCTTTTTAAATGTTTTGTCCAGGTGGCCTCCCATAGAAGCAGCTCTTCTGCCCACGTGGCCATCATGCGCCCATAACACCAGCTTCTGATCAGGATATTGCGCTGCGATCCATGCTACATTTTCTGCCATGGATTCATCGCGGATAAGGCGACCGTAACGGAACTCCCCATACATTTTCAAATACTGTTGCAATACCACCAAATAACGGGTCTGCCAGGCCCATACGCTATCTCCCGCCAATTGCGCATATTGTTTCCGGTTGTTTTTAAGCAGATCACCGATCTCGTTCAGCCAGCCGGCCAGCCGTTCTTTGTCCTCACCGGGGATCGGATGATCGAAGGTAACACGCTTGTACCTATTGCAATACAGTACCACGGAATCCATTACCGGCTTCAGTTCAGGCGCATACTGCGTAGCAAACTGCGAAAGGTTATCACAGGCGCCCCGCGTGAACTGCATATCAAAACCCACAAACTGCACCATCTTATCCGGATGCGCGATATTATAGGTCCGCATCCATTTGGCCATCTCCAATACCTCTTTGGTGTTCCATGTCCAAAAATACATGGCGTCGAGGCCTTTCTCCGCACTGCCTTTGCCATGCAACACATAGTCATTCATGATATTGGTCTCCGGCAGATTGGCTTCTATCGCAAAGATGCGGAAACCCATTTCCGTCACCAGAAATTCCAGCAAACGATGTTTCATCCGAAACACTTCACTGGAGCCGTGGGTGCATTCGCCCAACGCTACTATCCGTGCATTACCCACCAATAGTTTCAGGCCTTGCAGGTCCTTGCTGCCATGACCGGCATCCACGGCCTTCAACGGCATAGCATGGGCTTTCAGCCAGCGCTGTCTATCAGTTTTGGCAGCAACATCTTCTTCCGGTATCAGCTGTATATCCTTTCCATCTACGGAAAGCGAAAGACTGTCCATCCACATTTTTCCTTTTCCGGTGAGCAGCCCTCCTAACATAACATTCGTGGCCGACTTTTCCAGTTTCAGTTCTATCTCGTAAGGTGTCCAGGGTGTAGTACCTTTAATACCACGATTGCTCATATTATCAAAAGCGCTCGTCCCATCCACCCGCATCCATAACCCGGCATAGCCGCCCTCTACGGCTTCTGTCCGTATATGCCCGCGCAGCTTCAGGGTTTTTCCATCAAAACCTGCCGGTATCGCATACATGACTATGCTGGGGGTTGTCTCCCCGATACTATCTTTCGTTAACAGAATGGCATATTTCCCGGCATACACCGTGGTACTATCCAGCAATGTGTGGTTGACATTTGGTCTGACGGCGAAGGTCGACCATCCCACCGGCAGCGCCGACAGCGAATCCGTTTGTTCCATATCCAGATTATAGCGCTGTTGGGCGAACAATACAACAGGGATAAATTGCAGCAGTAATAACAGGACTTTTTTCATATAGGAATAGCATATCTTGGTTGTACTAAGTTAAACGGTCATTTATCAAAAAAATTTTCACAAGCTGATTCGTTTCTGCATAGCCGGTGATCATTTATTTTCCCCGGGGCGTTAACAGGTTACTGGCAGTAGTATGTTCAAGATAAATGATCATATCGTATACTTCCGGTAACAAAACATATTCAAATTGTGCATAGTCATCGCGTGCCAGCGCACCGATATTACGTAAACGGGCTTTTTGCAACAACCAGCCGGCGCGGTCCTCTTGCAGTTGTTCCCGACGAATATCCAGTATAAAATCGCCCATGCCGCTGGCCTGTGCATAAGCTTCAAAAGAATGTAATACCGGTGTGCATAGCAGGTTATCGCGGCGAAGCCCGGCACCATTCTTAATAGCTGTATATTGACCTTCTGCGGCGCCGAAGCCAATAACCAGCATGTCTTTCCCGAAGACTTTATCAAGATAGCCACCCATCCCCTGCCGACTTCTTCCCACATGCCCACTGTGTGCCCACAATACCATCTTCCGGGCGGGATACTGTCTGGTAAGCCACACCACATTCTCCGCCATACACTTATCACGGAACTCATACCCGCCACGAAAAATCGAGAGCGATTGAAGATATTGTTGCAATACCACCAAATTGTATTCCTGCCACCTCACGATACTGTCACCTGCCTGTTGTTGATATCGTTTTCGTTCCTTATCAAAAATGCCAGCTATCTTATCCAATGGCTTTTTCATTTGTGCATTTTCGTCTTTACTAAGCGGATGAGTATATCTTGCTTTATACTTTTCAACGTACAACGCAACGGTATCTATCAGCGGTTTCAGTTCCGGCGCGTATTGTGAGGCAAATTGTAAGAGGTTGTTACAGGCTCCTTTACCGAACTGCATATCAACACCGGCAAACTGCACCATATCATGGGGATGAGCCATGTTATAAGCTCGTATCCACTGCACCATCTCCAGTACCTCCCGGGTGTTCCATATCCAGAAGTTCATCGCTTTCAGCGCCGTTTCAGGGGTACCTTTACCATACAACACATATTCATTCACCACATTGGTCTCCGGTAGGTTGGCTTCCATCGTAAAAATCCGGAAGCCCATTTCTGTCACCAGAAACTCCAGCAGCCGGTGTTTCATGCGAAACACCTCACTGGTGCCGTGCGTACATTCTCCTAATGCCACGATCCTTGCATCACCAATCAGTAATCTCAGACGTTGCAAATCTTCACTGCCATGGCCCGCATCCACCGTCTTTAAGGGCATTGCATGGACCTTTAACCAGTTGAGCGCCACATCGCTCATAACTGTGCGCGGTGCAGGAATCAATTGCACGTTTTTTCCATCCACCAACAAAGAGAGGCTGTCCATCCACATTTTCCCTTTTCCGGTTAATGAACCGCCCAGGACAAGCTGCGTGACTGTCTTATCCAGTTGCAGGGTGATTTCATAAGCTGCCCAGGGCGTGGTACCTTCGATATTACGGTGACGCATATTTTTAGAGGCATGGGCCCCGTCTGTTCTCATCCATAAACCACCCCAACCGCCTGTTATCCCCTCCGTCCGGACATACCCCCGCAGTACGATCTCCTTACCTGAAAAATCCACCGGTATCGTGTAGGCAACCCCGACTGCTGTCTTTGCCTCAGCGCTGTCTTTTGTCAGCCGTATGGAATACCGCCCGGAATAAACGGTCGTGCTGTCCGTGGAGGCATTGCAGTCATTTTCCGGTTTGCGTGTAAAGCCCTGCCAGTAAGCAGGCCAGCCGGTCAGCGAATCGATTTTTTCCATGTCAAGATTATATCGCTGTTGTGCCCATACCAGGGACGAGACAAGCAGCAACATGAATGACAGGATTTTTTTCATGTTAAAAACGATTTCACCAAAAATAACAGTTGACATCACAAAAATTCTTCAATTGTCATTCTTTTAACTCACAGGATAATTTGATTCTAACATTATTTTAATGTTTACACGCCCCTGCGGCACCGTTTTTGTGCCCTGCGCGCCTATGTGGAATGATATATTAGAAAAAACGGACCATTTGCCCAACATCATATGGGACCTGATGTTGGTGGGCATTTCAGTAATTGCAGGATGGCTGATTAAATTTCTGCTTTCCCGGTTCCTGCGCAGAACAACATCGAAAGAGGGAGATTTTTCACTGATACACAGCTCACTGCTTCATCTGGGAAAAGCTTTTAATTATTTCCTGCCACTGCTCATCCTCAATATGCTGATGCCGCTGATGCGGATACCTCCCAAAGATGAGCCCCTGTTGAGCCGTGTGGTGGAAATCGCACTCACGCTCTCCTTTGCGGCACTGGTGATTGGCGCCATCAAGGTATCAGAAGATTATGTGTATCACACTTACGATCTGAAGAAAACCAATAACCTGAAAGAGCGGAAGATCCGCACCCAGCTGCAATTTATACGTAAACTGGCCATCTCCATCGTATTGATACTGACAGCGTGTGCCATCCTGCTGAGCTTCGATAGTCTGCGCAAAGTAGGTGCAGGCCTGCTCACCGGCGTGGGTGTCAGTGGTATCATCATTGGTTTTGCCGCGCAGAAATCACTGGGCAATCTGTTAGCCGGATTTCAGATCGCCTTTACACAGCCTATCCGTATCGATGATGTGCTCGTTGTGGAAGGCGAGTGGGGACGTGTGGAAGAAATTACCCTCACCTACGTAGTACTTAATATCTGGGACCAGCGCAGGCTGATACTGCCGATCAATTATTTTATAGAGAAGCCCTTCCAGAACTGGACCCGCACCAGCTCTGAAATACTGGGAACAGCTTTCTTTTATCTCGATTACGCCACGCCGGTAGATAAAATCCGGGCCGAGTTCAATCGCCTGCTACAGGCGTCTCCCTTGTGGGACAGACGCGCCAGCGCATTACAGGTAACGAACACGACTGAACGAACCATTGAAGTCAGAACGCTGATGAGCGCTGCTACTTCCGGCAATGCTTTTGACCTGCGTTGTTATATGCGGGAAGAACTCGTGAAGTTCGTCCGTGAAAATTATCCTGAATGTCTGCCTAAAACAAGGGCTATCGTGGAGGATTCCGTTCTCGCAAAGGCGCAAAGATTATAGCATAAATTAAGAGCGCAAAGACTGGGAGATTATATTATAGATCATATTTGGCTGGGATATAAAAACATAATCTTCGCTCCTTTGCGCGCTTAATCTATTTCAAAAACCTTTGCGAGCTTTGCGTGATAACCTTTCGCAAGATACCCACCGCCTGTTCCAGCTCCGATGGCGTCATTGATGCGAAACCGAGCCGCGTATGATTCAATTTAACGCCAGGCACATCAAAGGTGTGGCCATCATAGAAATAAAGGCCTTGTTGCAGCGCTTTCTCTGCCAGTGCTTTCAGATTAATGCGGGGATCGAAGCCGGTCCATACCGCCATGCCTCCTACCGGTACCTGAAAGTCCACGTCCCTGCCCAGTTCGGAGCGCAGCAGCTCACAGAAAAAGTCTCTGCGCTCCCGGTACAAACGCAGGGATTTGCGCAGGTGCCGGTGAATCACGCCGCTGTGCAACAGCTCCGCAAACGCATTCTCCAGCATCAGATCACCCTGACGGTCTACAATACGCCGCAGCTTGGCCAGATAGTTAATGACATTTTCAGAACCTACCAGATAACCCACCCGAAATGCCGGGGAGATGGCTTTGGTAAACGATCCGCCATACAATACCATGCCGGCCTTGTCTGCGCTGGCCAATGGCGCCAGCGGCTTGCTCAGATAGTGGAAATCATAATCGTAATCATCTTCAAAAATGATGAACCCATATTTTTCGGATAGCCGTAACAGTTGTAAACGCCTGTCGGTCCGCAGTACCACGGTGGTGGGATAATGGTGGTGCGGCGTCACATACACCATGCGTACTTTTTGCTGCTGGCAGAGGCGTTCCAATGCATCGGTGTCCATACCATATTCATCTACCGGCACGGTATGCAGATGAGCGCCGGCCTGTTTAAAATTAGCTGCGGCGCCGGCCCACGACATGCTGGCGCTCACCACATGGTCCCCTTTGCTCACCAGTCCGGTGGCCACCAGAAAAAAGCCCATAATGGTCCCTCTGACGATCAGGATATTCTCTGCGGTAGTGTTGAGGCCGCGGGTTTCATTGAGGTATTCGGAGAGCTCCTGCCGCAGGCGGGAAGCGCCGGTGGTATCCCCGTATCCCAGTCGCACATAAGGATTGCCATGCAGCAGCTGTCCGCGGTAATTACGCGTCAGCTCTTCCAGTGGTGCAAGGCGGGCATCCGGGAAACCGTCATCCAGGTGCAGATGGCTGGTGGCCTTCATCACCGGGCGATTGAGATGTTCCGGTACGGTAAAAGAGAAACCGGCCGTCCGTTGCGGGTTGAAAGTGGCCTCCTGCCGATCGGTCAGCGTTTGTAATTCTGTTTTAGGGAGATGACGGGCCACGAAGGTACCGCTGCCGGTATGGCTCTCCAGCCAGCCCTGGGCCAATAGCTCGTCGTAGGCGCGTACCACCGTTTTGCGGTGCAACTGCAGTTTCTCTGCCATTTCGCGGCTGCTGGGCAGCCGCTGACCGGCATGCAAGGGGCCGGTCCGGATCAATCCCATCAACTGATTGGCCAGCTGTAGGTACACTGGCTGCTTGTCTTCCCGGTCTAACTGTAACAAGGAGAAAATTGGACTACTCATTATATCTGAATCGGATGATAACACCGAGCCAATAAAGGTACAACTTTGTGAAAAATTACAACGACATGCAACCTATTCCTCCACATCTCACCCCCAGCCGCTATCCCAAAAGGGCTACCTACGACCGGGATGCTATCAACGCCATCCTGGACGAAGCGCTCGTTTGTACCATCAGCTTTACGCTTGACAATAAACCGTTTGCCATTCCAACCGGCTTTGTACGCCATGAGGACAAAATATATATCCACGGTTCCGTGGGCAGCCATTTCATCCGCGAAATAGAGAAAGGGCTACCGGTATGTATTTCCGTCACCCTGCTGGACGCCATCGTGGTAGCCAAATCAGCGTTCAACCATTCTGTTAACTACCGTTCGGTCATCCTGTTCGGTACCCCCGAAAAAATTGAAGACCTGACACAGAAAATAGAAGCCTTCCGGTGGCTCACCGAAAAATTTGTCCCCAACAGCTGGGACTATCTGCGGCCCATCCGGGAAAATGAAGTCCGGAAAACCACCGTGCTGGCTTTCTCGCTGAATGAAGCTTCCGCCAAAGTACGCACCGGCATGACCGGCGACGATGAAGATAAAGACCTGCCGATCTGGTCCGGCATGATCCCGCTGGAAACCAGGCGACTGGCGCCGGTGACAGAGGATGTAAGCGAAGGGATAGCTGTGCCTCCACATTTGTTGTAATAGCACACCTCCTGATTCCCCTGCTAACGAAGATCAAAGCAACAAAACGAAAGAAAACAAGTCAGGACAATACGACAGATGAGTGATGATCAACAGCACTGATCTTCGCTGTCAGGGGAATCAATCGTAGCCCCGGGTTTCAGCCCGGGGTTCATTATATATTTGCGGGATGCGGATATAATAGATATCTTGTAAGATATCAGAACTATCACTGCCGCCCATGAACAATATCTCGCTATTGCAGAGTATCAGCGGGCTGCTGGCTGGTATCGCACTGATTGTGATATTAACCGCACGCTACCGCATACACGCATTTTTCGCTTTGCTGCTCGCTGGTTTACTCGCCGGCCTCATTTTCCAGCTACCGCTGACGGATATACTCACTACCATTAAAACCGGGTTCGGACAGATCATTGGTTCACTGGGACTGCTCATTATCCTGGGCACCACACTCGGACTTATCCTCGAACATACCGGCAGCACCACGGTGCTGGCTGCCTATGTGTTACGGCAAACCGGCACGGGCCGCGCGCCGCTGGCACTGAATATCATCGGCTATCTGGTAGGCATGCCTATCTTCTGCGACTCCGGGTTTATTGTGCTCAGCGGCCTGAACAAAGCGCTGGCATGGCGATCCGGCGTATCGATGGTGATCATGGCTTCTTCGCTGGCCACCGGTCTGTATGCCGTACATTGTATGATGCCGCCCCATCCTGGTATCACCGCCGCTACCGGCGTTATGCAGGCCGATGTGGGCAAGGTGATGTTATTCGGTTTACTCATTGCGCTGCCCGCATCCTTCTGCGGATATGCGTGGTCGTTATATGCCGGCCGACGCCTGCCTATCATAGCGCCCGCTGCCATGGAAACCGACGCCACGACCGGGTTACAGCCTTCCGTATGGATGTCTGTGCTGCCGATCGCCGTACCGATCCTGCTCATTGCCCTGCGCTCGTTTTTCACGCTGGAACAAAATGCTCCTTCAGTGCCACTGCAAATACTCAATCTGGCCGGCACCCCGGAGATCGCCATCACCATGGGGATCGCGCTGGCACTGCTGGGGTTACGCAAAGGTCAGGGTGACGGCTTCAGAAAAATATTACAGGAAGGCGCGGAAAAAGCAGCGGGCATCCTCGTGATCATCGGCGGTGGCGGCGCTTTTGGCGCGATCCTCGCCAAAGCCGGCATCGGTGCGCATATCGCCAACAACCCGGCTATAACGGGCACGGGCATACTATTACCCTTCCTCGTGACGGCTATCCTTAAAACCGCACAAGGCTCTTCCACCGTAGCGATCATCACGGCGGCCTCTATCATTCATCCGTTGCTTCCGGCACTGGGCTTACATACACCCGATGGCGCCCTCCTCTGTGTACTGGCCATGGGCGCCGGTTCCATGATAGTATCACATACCAACGATGCCTACTTCTGGGTCATCTCCCGCTTCTCCGGACTGGAAGTAAAAGACATGCTTCGCGTATATACCATGGCCACGCTGGTCATGGGCATAGTGGCCATGTGCTGCGTATTCCTGCTTTCGCGGGTGTTGTTATGATATTATAAAAGATGGATGAGTGGTTACCAGATAATTAAAAATGATGACTATTTTTCGCCCTGACACAAACTAAACCAGGCCACACTTTTAAACGATTCCACTCATGGACACTCGCAGGGAATTCCTGAAGAAATCTTTATTGCTTTCCGGCGCTGCCGGCTTTTCCACCATCATGCCGGCATCCATCCAACGTGCGCTCGCGATTGACCCAACGCCCGGCAGCACCTGGCTCGATGCTGAACACATCGTGATACTCATGCAGGAGAACCGCTCCTTTGACCACTGCTTCGGCACGCTGCAGGGCGTCAGAGGTTTTCGTGACCCACGTGCTATCCCGCTGCCCGACCTGAAACCGGTATGGTTCCAGACCGATGAAAAAGGAGATACCTATGCCCCTTTCCGGCTGGACATCAAAGACACAAAGATCACGTGGATGGGCTCCTTGCCGCATTCCCGCGCCAGTCAGGTAGATGCGTACAACGAAGGCAAACACGATCAATGGCTGCTGGCCAAAAAACCGGGCAACAAACAATATGCGCACATGCCGCTCACCATGGGCTATTTCACGCGGGAAGACCTCCCCTTCAACTACGCCATGGCAGACGCTTTCACCATATGCGACCAACACTTCTGTTCGGGCATGACCAGCACCACGCCCAACCGCTCCTTCTTCTGGACAGGCAAAATCAACAGCGAAGAAAACGGTCGCACCAAACAAAATATCCGCAACGACGACTTCAGCTACGGCAAACACACCTGGAAAACATTCCCGGAACTACTGTCTGAAAACAATATCTCCTGGAAATTCTATCAGAACGATCTGAGCTGCGGCGGCGGCTTCAAAGGCGAAGAACGCGCATGGCTGGCCAACTTCGGCTGTAACCTCCTCGAATTCTTTGAAGCATACCACGTGAAATTCTCTTCGCGCTACATCCAAACCCTGCTCAAACAGGTGGAAACACTGCCGGAAGAAATCAACAAACTACAGGAGGCCTCCCCTTCTTCCGATGAGGCAGCGCAGAAAATACGCACCGACATCGCGAAGAAACAGGAAGTGCTGGACAACGCCACCAAGGAACTGGCCAAATGGAACAAAGAAAGTTTTGAGCAATTGTCTGCGCCGCAAAAACAGCTGTACTACAGCGCCTTTGTGATCAACAGCGGCGATCCCAACTTCCGCAGCGTCACTACCTTCCAATACGCTGATGGCGGACAGGAACGCAAGGTCACGGTCCCCGCAGGCGATATCCTGCACCAGTTCCGCCAGGATGTGCGCGAAGGCAAACTCCCCACCGTGTCCTGGCTCAGCGGCCCGCAGAATTTCTCCGACCACCCCAGCGCTCCCTGGTACGGCGCCTGGTATGTTTCAGAGATCATGGATATCCTGACCGGCAATCCGGAAGTATGGAAGAAAACCATTTTCATCGTTACCTATGATGAAAATGACGGCTACTACGACCACGTGCCGCCTTTCTCCATCCCTGATGCGAACAAACCCGACACCGGCAAAGTGTCTGCCGGCATTGACACGGAAGTGGAACATGTGAGACTGGAAAATGAACTGGCACAGGGCATACACAAAAAACAAGCCCGTGAAGCACCTGTAGGACTGGGTTTCCGCGTGCCGCTGCTCATCGCCTCACCATGGAGCCGTGGCGGCAAAGTATGTTCCCAGGTGTTCGATCATACCTCTACACTGCAGTTCCTCGAAACCTTCGTGAACCGTAAGTACCATAAGCAGGTACATCTCGATAATATCAGTCAGTGGAGACGCACGATCTGCGGCGATCTGACCGCTGCCTTCAGCACTTTCGTGCCTAAAAAAGAAAAACTGCCTTTCCTGCAAAAGGAGAAATTCGTACAGGACATCTACAACGCGCAATTCAAAACAATACCCGCCGGTTTCCGGAAACTGACAGCCGACGCCATCCAACAGGTCACCGGCAACGCTACACCGGCCCATCTGCTGGCGCCACAGGAAAAAGGCGTGCGCCCCTCTCCTGCACTGCCTTATGAGCTGTACGCCGAAATCGACTGTCAACCTGGCTCCCGCCAGGTACAAGCCTCTTTCGCTGCAGACAATAAAGTATTCGGCGCCGCTGCCGCAGGCTCCCCCTTTACCGTCCTCGCACCGGTGACTTACAAAGACGACAAAGGCAATACGGACAAATGCCGCAACTGGTCCTTCGCCGTAAAAGCCGGCGATCAGCTCCGCTACGATTGGCCGTTGAGCGCGTTTGAGAACAACCGCTACCATCTTCAGCTGCACGGACCGAACGGCTTCTTCCGGGAAGCCACCGGCAATGCGGAAGGTCCTGCCATCAAAACTACGTGTACGTATGAACGAAATAAATCTACCCAAAAACTCACAGGCAATGTATTGCTTTCCCTGTCCAACAGCGGTAGTACGGCCCTGAACATCACCATCCGGGACAACGCCTATGGTAACAACACCATTACCCGTACAGTAGCCAAAGACCAGTCCGCACAAATCGCCCTGCCGCTGCAATCCAGCCACGGATGGTACGATTTCACGGTGCTGGCAGACGGCCATGCCTCATACGCCCGGAGATACGCCGGCCGCGTGGAAACAGGCCAGGAAAGCATCACTGATCCGTATATGGGAAAAATTTCAGGATAATTTATGGAATCCGGGCTGTTGGTGGCATCCTGCTTTAAAAAACATTCATGAAGTTTTGTTTTTCAATGCTCTCCATCCTCTTCAGTCTCTTTTCCTGCGGCCAGCAGCCCGGTTCCTCCTTACCCCCTCTCGCCCGCTACGATTCTCTCGGCACGGGCATCCTCCAACTCAGTTTCACAGAGAAAGTTCCGTTGTATGCCCATGCCGGCGACAAAAAACCTTTCGACACGCTCGTGATCAGACAAAAGAAAGATGGCAGCTATGCCTTCCTGACGAACGTACTTAAAAATCGTTTCGCCCCTTACCGTTTTTTTGAAGGAGATACCTATGAAGCAGGACGCCGGCACATCAACATGGGGCTGGTACATTTTTCGCCAGAGCTACAGTTCCGCGTAGTGGAAGCTACGAAAACATACTTCCGGGTGGTGATCAACGAAAAAGAAAAACTCACCTGCTTTATTCACTTACAGCCTGGCTACGCCCTATATAACACGATGGTGCAAAGGGACCTTCACAACAGTATTCCCTATAACGATAAACCAACAACTACCTATAACCCTCACTGGTACCTGTATGAAACCTGGGGAAATTTATTGCAACGGGCAGCTATTGTGCATGTAAAACCAGACATGCCGCTTTTTGAAGCGCCTGGCAGCAAACGGATCCCTTTCCCCAAACGGGAAGACAACTGCGATGATTGTTTTAAAGTGGGAGAAGTACGGGGAGACTGGGCACAGCTGATAGACCGGGAAGACTATAACCGTAAGAAGAAATCTTATGGCTGGGTTAAGTTTCATAACGGTCAAACGATGAACGTCAGCTATGTGGAATTCCTCTACGAGTAAAAACCCCGAAGCAGGCATGACACCCGCCCCGGGGCAGGACGCTACACATTCATCATTACAGGAGCGCCTTTTCTCTTTTTGCTGGCATCGGCAGCTTCCATGAAGGCCATCATCTCGATGGTCTCCTGCGGATCTACCGGCACGATACCGGTCTGGAAGAACGAAGTGATCTGCAGTACCAACGGTTGGTACGAACTGAAATCACCGATGGGCATAATGGCTTTTTCACCGAAAGCATGACCACCAAAGCCATACGGGCCTTTGATCACGCCGCGCAGCGTACCGATACGGCCATCGGCCCATACGCCGGTTACCTGGTCCATATCTTCAGAAGTGGTGCGGGTAACCTTACGGCAGCCGGTACCCATCAGGGCAAACAACATCTCCACACCATGGATGCCATACCAGAAAAGATCAGGGTGCGTTTTCTCCGTGGGCGATGGCGTGTACACGTCAGCCCCGGCCACTTTGCCGATCTTGCCTTGTTTCACCTGCTGGATGCTGTCAATAAAACGTAATGCGGAAGAAGAGAACACAGGCACCTTATATTTTTCGGCTGCCTTAAAAATAGCCTTGGTATCTGCCAGGGAAGCGGCGATCGGCTTATCAATAAAAACCCTTTTGCCGGCTTTAAATACGGGAAGCGCCTGCTCCAGGTGTACACGGCCATCATTGGACTCCAGCATCACCACGTCTACCTTTTCCAATAACGCCGCAATGGAATCCACGATCTCCACGCCCAGCTCTTTTACTTTGGCGAGGTTACCGGGCACCATCTCCAGGCTGGAAGCGATGTCTTTACTGCCCTGTGGATAGGCGGCCACCACTTTGAATCCGTGGTAGGCAGGATCTGCATTCGGGGCATTCAGCATTTTGCTGAACTCCACACTGTGCGAGGTGTCCAGCCCGATGATGCCCACCCTTTTTCCTGCTTCAGCAGGCGTACCGGCAAACAGGGAGCCGGCCCGGCCTACCAGACCGAGCCCAACACCCGTTATTGCCGCTGTTCTGAGAAATCTCCTGCGATCGTATGCGGTCATAATTTTTTATTTGGATGATTAACGGGTCACTTCAATGATCTTCCCGCTCTGTTTTTCTTTTAATATCAGTTTCGTACTGCCGAAATGTGTTTTCTCTTCTTTGATCAGATAATGCTTGTCATCATAATCCACCAAAGAAGCGCCTTTGTCCACCCCTTCGCGGCCACGCCATATGTCCAGTTTCACCGGCTCCCACTGCTTGCTGGCAGCGCTCCTGTAAGCCGCATCCAGCACGGCGTTTACCACATAGCCGTCATAAAAGGATTCACGCGGCGCCTTGTTTTGTTCCATGGCGTTAAACATATCGGTGAACATATGATTGTACCCCAGGTCATTCAATTCATCCCCTACGGGAAACAACCAGCCCGTGTTACTCTCTGCTTTCTCTGCCACATACTCCGCGCCTTTCCCGGTGGTGAACATGTCAAAGCCGGTACGCAGGAAGTTGTTGAGCCAGATGGTGCCTTCGGTGCCCATCACCTCATCACGCAGGTCAAGGCCGCCGCGGAAAGTCCAGCTTACCTCAAACTGGCCAATAGCGCCGTTTTCATACTTCACCAGTCCGATGGCATGGTCTTCCGCATCAATCGGTTTCACCTGCGTATCTGCCCAGCACATCACCTCTACCGGCTTAATGTCCTTACCAATAAAGCTGCGGGCGATTTCCACACAATGACAGCCCAGGTCCAGGATACAGCCGCCGCCAGCCTGTTCTTTGTCCCAGAACCATTCGCTGTGCGGACCGGGATGTGTTTCCCTGGACTTGGCCCAGAGTATGCGGCCCAACGCACCGTCCTGCACACTTTGCAGCGCCTTGGAGAATTTAGGCGTATATACCAGGTCTTCCATATAACCGTGGAAGATACCTGCTGCCTCTACGGCCTCCAGCATCCTTTTGGCTTCTTCTGCATTACGGCCCAGCGGCTTGGTACAGATCACGGCTTTCTTTGCTTTACAGCAAGCCATCACGGCTGCTTCATGCAGATTATTGGGCAATGCGACACATACCACATCTACTTCCGGATGATTGATCGCTTCTTCCATCACGGTAGTCCAGTGTGGTGTCTGATAGTCGGCAGCAAACTTCTGCGCACTCTCTTCCCGGCGGGAATAAATGCTGACGATCCTGTCTTTACTGCGCTGGCTGTGGATGGAATCGGCATAAAACCGGCCGATAAAACCGCTGCCCAGCATGGCAATTTTTCTTCCCATATACAAATGTTTTATTGTTATATTTTTTGTTGATCATCTTCCCGAAATAAAAAAACAAACAACAGCAGGAACACACCGGTAATACCCGCCGGTACCAGCCAGATAGCCTGCCAGTCGTACACCGGGCCGGCCGCACTCACATCACTAAACCGTCGCGCTACAAACCCCGACACATAAGAACCCACGAGCATGCCAATGCCATAGGTGGCGAGCGTAATCAATCCCTGCGCAGCATTCTTCACCGCCTCCCCGGCTTTCCGGTCGGTATAAATCTGTCCGGTCACGAAAAAGAAATCATAACACATGCCATGCAGCACGATACCGCCATACAGCATCCAGGAACCGGCGCCACTGTCGCCATAAGCAAACAACACATAACGCAGTATCCAGCAGGCCATGCCCAGCACCAGCATCCGTTTTACGCCCATGCGAACAAACAGCAACGGCATCAGCAACAGGAACAGAAACTCGGAAACCTGTCCCAGCGTCATTTTGCCGGCCGCATTGGTCATACCGCTGTCGTTTAGAAAAGCATTCGTAAAACTGTAATAAAACGCCAACGGAATACACACGGCAATAGCGGTGATAAAAAACAGCCAGTAGGCACGGCTTTTAAACAGTACCAGCGCGTCCAGTCCCAACACATCAGACAACTGCACTTTCTTTTTCACCGGTGGCGTATTGGGTAGAAAAAAGCTATAGATGCCCAGCAACAGCGAACTGGCGGCGGCGATATGAAAAGTGACCGCGGTAGTTTCTACCCCGGCGAATCCTATCAGCAGCCCGGCAACGATCCATCCTACGGTACCGAATACACGCACCGATGGAAATTCCCTTCCGGCATCGGTCATCTGCCGGAAGGAGATAGCATTGGCCAGCGACATGGTGGGCATATATAACAGTGTATACAGTAATATCAGCCACCAGAAACTACCGAAATCCTGTACGCCGCCGGTCAGATAAAGGATGACCGCCCCCGCCAGATGCAATACACCCAGCACTTTCTGCGCCGCAAAAAAACGGTCCGCTATCAGCCCCACAAAAAACGGGGAGATAATGGCCGCGATGGAGAGATTAGCGTAGGCTGCCCCCACCTGCACCGCATCTGCTTTCAACGCGGTGATCAGGTACGTGCCCATAGTGACATACCAGGCGCCCCAGGTAAAGTACTCCAATAGCATCAGGACGGACAGCCGCAGCCGTACGGAAAGGGACATACAATTAGTTATTATTGGAGAAATTGATCCAATCCATGTTAAAAAGATACCCGTCTTTACCATCTGTACTTTTGAACACGAAGTACAGGTCATGCTGACCGGTGACAGGTTGTATCGCTGCAGACACCGGCTTCCAACCGGCTGTTGGCCCGGCCGCTGCTGCATTACCGGCTTTCACCAGCGCTTTGCCTGCCAGCGGTCCGTCCGGCTTGTCCAGATGCACTTCCACGATACCGCCCATTCCCTGCTCCTGTACATTGAACTGCATGCTTTTCACACCGTCCATATACAGACGGTTGAACCGCATATAGCTGTTGTTGCGTGCTGCGGTATAAGCCAATCCTGCTGTGGTGATCGTGATCAGGTTTACATTGCCTTCGTCAAAATCTTCTGCCTGCACCCTGGGGTTTCTCAACAGGAGGAAATCCCTGCTGGTAATCGGCGCTATGTTGTTGGCGCCCTTGTCTGTGTAAGTAGCCATCAGCAGATAACCACCTTCGGTACCTTTCCCCACATGCGCTTTGAAAGACTGCACGCCCTGCATCGGCAACGTGCCCTGCACACTGCTGAGAGACAGGATGTAATGCACGATCTCTTTGGCATCCTCAGTAGACATGTCCGGATGGGCAGACATGGTGCGGTTACCCCAGCTACCACTGCCGCCGGCAATAATCTTGGCGGCCAGTTTGTGCACATTCGTTTCATTGTCCGGATAACGTTTCGCCACTTCCTGAAGGCTCGGGCCTATGGACGTGGTGTTTTCTGTATGGCACGACTTACAATCCAGCGACCAGAATAACTGATGTCCTTTGGCGAATTTCGTATTGCCCACACCGTTATTAGCGAGTACCAGTGCGAAATCTTTTCCCATCGGGAGATAATCAAACGTGATCTTAATCTTTCTGCTGTCGGGGCTTCCATCTTCCGGGTCAGTGATCATCACTTTGTAATCCAGCACAGCATTGTCCCAATAGAAGCTCTTATTGGCCGATGTCATGATCCTGACGTCCGGTGGTGTATTGCCCACTTTGATATCCACGGAAGAAGTGCCTTTACCACCATGATCGTCGGACACGGTCAGGTCTACCTTGTACACGCCCGGCTGTTGGAAAGTATGTTCCACCTGCTCTCCGGCGAGTTGTTTATCGCCGATCTTCCAGGTATACGTGAGCTTATCGCCTTTATCATAGTCCATGGAGCCGGCAGCGGAGAGCTTCACCGTCAGCGGCGCGCCGCCGTACAACTGGCTGCTGCGTATATTCGCCACCGGTTGACGGTTGCCTTCCGAATACGTGATCCGCACCAGTTTCGCATTGGAGTTTTTGGAGAACCAGTTGGTGCCATACTCCAGCATGTAGATGCTGCCATCGGGGGCCAACTTCATATCTGTAGGCGCTGCAAAATCGATGTTCTCCAGGAAAGGCTCCATCCGCAGGTAATTGCCGGCGGAGTCCAGCGTCACGGCCATAATCCAGTGCCGCATCCATTCGTAGATAAAGAGTTTGCCGTCGTAATAATCAGACAGTTTATATGGTGCGTTCTTAAACTGATCGCTGTAGAATACCGGTCCGGCCATGGCAGTCTCCCCGCCTTTGCCCACCATCGGAAACACGGGCGAGGCCGCATCGCCGTACCATATCAGGGCTGGTTGTGCAGGCGGCAGTTCTTTGATACCCGTATTATGTGGTGAATTATTAACAGGGCGCAACGGGTCTTTACCCGGGCGTTCCTTCATGGTAGCGTAATCCAGCAGAGGATAGGCTTCGTTGTTACCATTGAAGTACGGCCACCCGAAGAAGCCGGGCTGCCTGGCCTGATTGATTTCATCGAAGCTTAACGTGCTGCCTTCGGCAGAAGGTACTTTGGTGTCTGGCCCTACATCGCCCCAGTAGACAAATGCATTTTTCATATCTACAGAGAAGCGGTAAGGGTTGCGGCATCCCATCACATAAATTTCCGGGCGGCCTTTGGAACCATCTTTCGGGAAAAGGTTCCCTTCCGGAATAGTGTATGTTCCGTCCGGCTCGGGTTTAATACGTAATATCTTTCCACGCAAATCTCTGCTGTTGGCGGAACTGGCCTGATCATCCGACAGCTCGCGGCCCGGCCTTTCATCTACCGGCGTATAGCCATGGGTTTCTTCCGCATTGGTATTATCACCAATGGACAAGTACAACAGGTCCTTCGGCCCAAAGAAAAGATACCCCGCAGAGTGGCAACAGTAGCGGCGTTGCGTGGGCACTTCCATCAACACTTTTTCGGAAGACATGTCCAGCGTATCGCCATGCAGTTCGAGGCGCACCAGCTTATTATACCATTTTTCGCCAGCGGGCGCGTAATAAAAATATACCCAGTGATTTTTTTCATAGTGAGGGTCCAGCGCCACGCCCAGCAAGCCGTCTTCAATACCGCTGAACACATCGAAACGGCCGATGGTCCTGGTTTGCCGCTGACGGGCATCATAGAGTTTCACGGCCCCTTTGCGCTCCACGAACAGCACGTTGCCACCCGGCAGGATGGCCATCTCCATCGGTTCATCCAGGCCATGGTCCAGTACCGTATAGGTGTAACGGTTAGTGTCCGGTGGCGCGATGGTCAGCGACTTGCTATAGTCCGGCCAGGCATTGTTGCCTACCAGATAGCGGATAGCGGGTTGTATGGTTGCAGCCGTAGCTGTAGCAGGCACAATATACAGGCGGCCTTTGTCCTGTTCCAGCTGTTTACCTTCCGGCAGCGTGTTCCACTCGCGCAACCAGGGCCATCCCTGTTTAACGGCAGCGCTGTCCTTCACCGCCAGGATACCGCCACCGCCAGCTTCTGCATAACGTTTCAGGGCGGGGATATCGCGATAATTCAAACTATCTGTCAGGGAAAAAGGTACACATACCGTGCTAAAGCCTTTCAGGGAGTCATCCTGAAAATACTGCCTGTCGCCGGTCAGTACTATTTGCCAGCCTTCTTTTTGTCCTGCCTCCTGTAGTTGCTTCACCCAGGAGCTTTCTGTGTTTTTAGTGTAACATAGGATACGGGTAACAGAACGCTTGGCCCCACATGCCGTAAGCAATGTGAGCAACACAGGCAACCATAATTTTTTCATTTCTTTCAATTAAAGAGTTCACTTATTCAATGACGAATGACGAATGACAAATGACGAATTGGGGAGCTGTTTACTGTAATAGTCCATTATTTGCCCTTGTAGATATTTTCTTAACTATCCTGAAAGTCCATTACAATCCGTGATTCATAGTCCTTCCCAATTCGTCATTCGTCATTCGTAATTCGTAATTAGTAATTAGTATCCGGGGTTTTGTTTGATACCACCGCCGGTCCGGTCTATTTCCTGTTGTGGTATCGGGAAGAGGTATTTGTTGCCGGAAGCGGGCGCTCTGAAGGCGCTGCCTTTTCCGTTGGAATAAGGTTTGGTGGAATAGTCTTTCATGGTGGTCACGTAACTGTTCCAGCGTAGCAGATCGAACACGCGGCCGTATTCACAGCCCAGTTCTACGCGGCGTTCATGCCGCAGGGCTTTACGCAGATCGTCTCCGGCTGTTACCGGCGGCAGCGGCGTAGCGGAGATCACACGTTTGCGCGACACTGCTTCCACATCGGTATGGGAGGAGTTGCTGGCGCGGCTGCGGACCATATTGATATAATTGGCCGCATCCTGTTTGCTGCCACCACTTTCAATCAAAGCCTCCGCGTACATCAGCAGCACGTCGGCATAGCGTACCAGGTGCATGGTCCAGGCATCGTTGCCCCATCCTTGTCCACGGCGGTTGGCGGGCAGGAACACTTTGCGGTTATGATGGCCCGTATTGGGATAGGAAGAGAAGTCCAGCGTTTCTCCGCCGGGGAACACATCTCCCTGATCGAGGACAGTAAAGAGGATACGCGGATCGCCGGGCTCGTATTCATCCACCAGCGACTGCGTAGGACAGTCGAAGCCCCATCCGCCTACGTTACGCGGCGAGCAGTAGATAGGCAGCGTGGTACCGTAGATAAAAGCTGCCGGGTCGTCGCCGAAGATAATCGGGAATACGGCTTCCGGGCTTTTGTAGCCATCTTTCAGGAACAGCGCCTGGTATTGCGGGTCCAGCGTATAAGCATTGGCGTCGATCACTTTCTTAGCAGCATCGCGGGCTTTAGCGTAGAGCGTTTTATCGTCTTCCGCGAAGAAGAGATAAGCCCGGGCCTGCACCGCCCATGCAGCTTCTTTAGTTACCCGCCCCAGCTCTGTGGCTGCCAGCTCGCTGCGGGAAGGCAGCGCCGCGTCATTACCTGCCGCTTCCAGCTCACTGGTGATAAACTGAAACACTTCATTGGAAGCCGCCCGCACAATTTTGTTGCGGTCTTCCAGCTGCAGCGTTTTGGTGAGCAGCGGCACGCCACCGAATACACGCACCAGATCGAGGTAATAGTAGGCACGCAGGAAACGTATCTCTGCGAGGTAACGGTTCCTTGTTTTATCATCAAGGGGATTGCCTTTGTCATCCAGCAGTTTAGCTGCCGGCAAGCGCTCCAGCGCCACGTTGCAGTTACCGATGCCTTTGTAGCAGGCAGCCCACAAACCATTGAGCGTTTCGTTGGTAGCCAGCGCACGGCCCCAGCCCAGGTCCACCACAAACGGCCGGTCGTTAGCGTCGGAACCGCCTTTGTCACTTTCGTCGGTAGCCATATTGCCCAGTTCCGCGATCGCTGCCTGGTATCCCCAGAACTCATAAAATCCAAGGTAACAGTTCACAACTGTCTTGAAACCGGCGCCCGGCGAATTGTAAAAGTTTTCATCGGTTTGTTTTCCCAGCGGCGGCCTGTTCAGATAGTCCTTTGAACAGGAAACGGTCAACAAAACCATCAACAACGGTAAAGTATATACGATCTTTTTCATTACAGACAGTGTTAAGGATTAAAATTTAGCGTTCACGCCTACCATAAAAGTGCGGGCCTGCGGGAAATATCCCTGATCAATACCGATCAGGCGCGGGTCTGCGTTACCCATCTCAGGGTCCAGACCGCTGTAGTTGGTGAAGGTGAGCAGGTTCTGCGCTCCTACGTATAACCGCAACTGTGGTATACGGGCTCTTTGCAGCCATTTCTCCGGGAAGTTGTAGCCCAGCTGTATATTTTTCAACCGCAGGTAGGAACCGTCTTCCACGAAATAGTTAGACACACTGCTGTTGAGCGCGGAATTGGAAGAGATGCGGAAATACTTGTTGGTAGAGCCGGGACCATTCCAGGATTTCTCCAGGAAGCCCTGCGGCGCGTTGTACCAGCCGGTACCCGACTCCGTATCATAACGCAGGATGTTCATCACGTCATTACCTTGTGAACCCTGCCAGAACATGCCCAGGTCAAAACGTTTATAGTTCAGGTTGATATTCAGGCCATAGACGAAATCGGGCCACGGGTTGCCGATCATGGTACGGTCAGCCGCATCCAGCTTACCATCCGGACCACGCACAATATTGCCATTGGCATCTACGCCATTGATATCTTTGAAGCGGATATCGCCCGGGCGGGAACTGAGGCGCTGTGGGCTTTTATCCACTTCATCCTGTGTCTGGAAAATACCGTCTGTCAGCCAACCGAAATAGTAACCTACCGGCTTACCTACTTCTGTTTTACTGATGGTTTCGCCCAGGTGAGCGGTCGTATAGATCGGTTCTCCGCCGCCCATGCTCAGCACTTCGTTGCGGAACGTGGACACGTTGAGACGTACATTATAAGAGAAATCGCCAAAGTGATGACTGTGGCCCAGTGACACCTCCCAGCCTTTGTTGACCATACTGCCGGCATTGGTCCAGAAGTCTCCCGCAGGGTAACCCATGGTAGATGGTATCGGTACCACAACCAGCATGTTGGTCACTTTTTTATTGAAGTAATCCACTGTCAGGTCCAGCAAGCCATCCCACAGCGTCAGGTCCAGCGCGAGGTCTGTTTGTTTAGACGTCTCCCATTGCAGGCTGGGATTGGCCATGGTCTTACGTTCTGCGCCGAGGTAGCCGGTGCTGGCGTCACCAAACAAATAGCGGAAGTAGGTATTGCCGTAAGTAGACAGATACAATCCACTCGTATTCACATATTGGTTGCCGATAGCGCCGTAACTGGCCCTCAGCTTACCACTGGTCAGCCATGGCAGGTTAGCATTTTTGATGAAGTTCTCCTCAGAGAAACGCCAGGCAGCAGAAGCTGACGGGAAGGTGCCCCACCGGTAGCCTTCACCGAAGTTGGAGCTGCCATCCCGGCGTACATTAGCGGCCAGAATATAACGGTCAGCATACACGTAGTTGATGCGGCCAAAGAACGACTGCAATGCGCTGGAATAGGTATAGCCGGAAGCGCCGGGGTTCATCGTGGCCGCATCGATGATACGCATATCAGGCTCGTTGTTCACGATGTTCTGTTTGGAAGCAGCGTACGACAATCCTTTCGTCAACTCAGCGGAGATACCAGCCAGCGCGGTGATATGGTGCTTGCCAAAGGTCTTATCGAAGTTGAGCGTGTTCTCCCATACAAAATAATTGCTCCAGGAAGAGCTGTTGCTAACTGTATTATAGGTAGCATAATCAAAGGAATTGAGGAAGTAGGCCGGTGTAAATCCTTTCGAGATGCCGCGTCCCAGGTCCATTCCAAAATTGCTGCGGAAAGTGAGCGGATCGATGATCTTCACATCCAGCGCTGCGCCGCCTTTGATGGCAATGCCCTCCCATACGCTCTGCTGCATGCGCTCCACCTGTGCTACCGGATTCGGTTTGTTGGTAAAGAGGATACCGGCATATTGCGAATAGGGGTTATTGGCCTCGTAGCCGGTCATGATACGCTGATAGAAATCAGGCACGCTCTTCAGGTTGTTGCGATACACCGGTGTGATCGGATCAGCTGCCATGGCGCTGAAGATCGTACCGGAGAAAGGATTGTTCTCATCCACATTACGGCGGTTTTCATAGATCAGGCCGAAATTGGTGGTCAGTTTTACGCGGGTGCTGATATCTGCGGTCACGTTGGTACGCCAGGAAAGGCGCTCATAGTCGGAGCCTTTCACGATGCCCTGTTGTTTCATATAACCGGCGCTGGAAGCGTATACCAGGTTTTTACCGGCACCGCTCACGCCTACGTTATAACTCTGTACGGGCGCGTTCTGCTGAATGATCTCTTTCCACCAGTCGGTACCGTTAGGGCCGGAGTTATCGTTCACGAACTTCAGTACCTGCGCTACTTTCTCCGGTGTATTGATATCGGTGGGCAGCGGAGCACCGTCTGCGCTGTACGCCTGTGTTTTATATTTGATGAAATCGGCCGCGTTGAGCATATGCGGGCGTTTCCAGGCCGACTGCCAGCCGGTGTAGGTATCCAGTGTCACATGCATTTTGGTATCATTGCGGCTGCCTTTGCGGGTAGTGATGATCACCACCCCGTTGGAGCCTCTGGAACCATAGATAGCGGCGGTGGAGGCATCTTTGAGGATGTCCATGGCTTCAATATCGTTGGGGTTCAGCCAGCCAATGTCTGTCTGCGGCAGGCCATCTACGATATACAGCGGAGTGTTACTGCCACTGATAGATCCGATACCACGGATACGGACTACCGGTGCAGATCCGGGGCTGCCGCTGCTTTGAGAAACGGTTACGCCGCTCACCTTGCCTTGTAAGGCTTCCGCCGCGTTGCGCACCGGCACGTTACGCAGATCTTTACTGTTCACCGAGCTGATAGCGCCGGTCACATCTTTTTTACGTTGGGTACCGTAGCCGATCACCACTACTTCATTGAGGCCGCTGGTGGATTCTTTCAGGATGATGTTCATCAGTTGTTCACCAGCAGTCACCGGTAGTTCCTGTGAGATAAAGCCCATATAGCTGACCACCAGTATGGCGCCTGGTTCGGCTTGCAGCGAGAAGTGTCCTTCCGCATCTGTTACCGCACCCTGGCTGCCGCCTTTTACTTTTACGGATACACCTACCAGGGGAGTGCCTTTCTCATCGGCCACTTTGCCGGTAACCCTGCCTGCCCGCTGTTCTGATTTGGGGGAGATGACCACCAGGTTATTGTCGACAATACGGAAAGCCAGCGCGGAGCTATCGAGCATCCGCCGCATAATTTCCGACAGCGGCGCATCTTTCACCTGCAGGTCTATTTTACCCAGCTGCCGGATGGCCGTATAGTTATAAAAAAAACGATAGTCGCTTTCCTGCTGGATCTTCGCGAAGATCTTGTCTGCGTCAGCCTTCACAAAAGTGAGCGTGAATTTTTCCTGCGAAAAGACGGTTGCTGAAGCGTGTAAACAGGACAATAACACCACAACAAAACATAACTTCATCATGAGGAGTAGTTTGACTGTCTGGCTGAGCGCATAGGAAGCCCCTCCAAATCTGCTTTTTTTCATAGATTTGTTTTAGAAAGGTTTGTAAAGAAGGGTGTAAGTGAAGTTTCTCAGGCTGACTTACCCCTGTTCATACACATAAGCCTTTTGGGGAAGAGCAGACCTCTTCCCTTTTCTTTTATGGACGAAGCTTATCTCATCCCTCATACATGTTTTCAGGTAATGCGTGCGTTTAACCGTGTGTTCATTACAGGTGATTTTTGAGTTGATAAAATGTTGCTATGATGTTCTATCTGGACAGGTAAACCTGTTGCTGTACTATTCTGTAGTGGAATCCTGTGGTCATCTGCAACAGTCGCAGCGCCTTGTTGATATCTTCCTTTTCAAATACGCCGCTGAGTATTTCTTTCTGCAGTGTTTCGTCTTCAAAAACTATATTGACATTGAATTGTCGTTCCATTTTGCGGGCTACCTCCGCGAAGGTCTCATTCATGAACGCCAGCTTCTGGTTGCACCAGGCCGTTTCCATCACCAGCGCGGGATCTTTGCTGCTGGCCAGTTCCTGCACCCGGAAGTTGACATGTTGTATACTATCACGCGCCGACACCACTGTAGCAGCATCGAGTGATAACACCAGTTTCTCGCGGGGCAGCAGCACTACTTTTTTCTCCGGACTATTACGCATCATCACCTGAACTTTTCCCGTGATGACCGCCACCTCTGCTTTCTGGTCGTCGCCATAGGCTTTTATGTTAAAGGAAGTGCCCAATACCTGAATGGCGAGGTTGTCCGAATGAACAATAAAAGGTTTGTTATCATCTTTGGCCACATCAAAAAATACTTCGCCGGCAACCGTTACATCTCTGCTTTTGCCGGCAAAGCGGGCATCATAGCTAATCTGACTGCCAGCGTTGATCCATACCTGCGTACCATCCGGCAGCAACGCTTTGATAGTGCTGCCCATCGGCGCACTGATCTGTTGCAACGCCAGCGCCGCCGGTTGCTTTTTACGGCCCAGCCACCACATGCCTGCTCCCACAGTTGCCAGCAATACTGCCGCCGCGGCCCACCAGTAAGGACGTCTGGAAACAGTCATCGGGGCTGGTGCTTGCAGCATCTCTTCCATCTTCTCCCAGCCACCAGCCACCACAGCGACTTCCGGGACCGGCGCCGACACGGTGTCCAGCACGCTTTCCATGAAACGGTAGTCAGGGTTCTCTGCCAGCAACTGCTCCAGCTCTTCCAGCTCCTCCCTGCCTGCGGCCTTGCCGGCTTTCCGTGCCATCAGCTCCAGTATTCTTTCTGCTTTCATTGAATGGTTAGATAGTATTACCTGCGAAAAGGACACAGATAAAAAGCAGATTCCCTAAAAGAGAAAAAAAAATTTATCCCAGGGCTGAAACCCTGGCAACATGGAGTTAAATTTCTTCCGTTAAATTCATTATTAGATCCACGATTCGATTTCCCAGGGCTGAAGCCCTGTGCTACGATGTTATTCAGGCTCTTTCTAATGATAAGTTCTTTCGTTTATGCTTAATAGCGATAGCTCAGAAATACTATGATTGAGCACACATCAATAATAACAGCCGGCAACTGGATTGAAGCATCATTAGCAATGTCTTACATTTAAAATTGATATGCTAAGACTGTAGCTTACAATACTGCTCCGCCTAAATAACAACAGCTGCCATCCGAAAGAAATTGAACAATAATCTTAGCCCGGGGCTTCAGCCCTGGGAACCCGGGGGTCATTCGCAAAAATCCGGGAACGTGGGAAATGTGGAAAAAGGAGCGCTCTGGAATGCGGGAGACGTGGAGACGCAGGAAACATGGAAACATGGAGACATAGAGACGCGGCGGCGAGAATGTGAGAACGCAGGAACAGCAGCAAATAATCAACCCGAAATACTGCCCAAAAAACAGGCCGACCCAAAGGCCGGCCCATCGTTGTTCGTTGTTGTTTTTTTTCGGTTTATACGAGACCGGTGGTGGTGCACCAGAATGTATTTGGAGGAATAGTTGCTTTCTCGGCTTTCTGCTGGCCGGGATCATTCAATTTTACAATTCTGAGTTTGGAAACGTCGAGTTTCTTTTTGGTTTTCTTTTTCATAACAAATTGGTTTAACGCGAAAAACATGGCGCCTACTCTTTTCTGAAGGTTTTCAGCTTTCCCTTATCCAGACAACAATGCAGGTTTTTAGTGTGGCAGCAAAATCGAATAAGCAACAATTTACAAAACGGGTGTGAGAAAATACCGCAGTCAGACAGTTGTATGTTGCAGGAAGGGTTGAAGCGAAGCCGACAGTTTTTTGAGGGCGATCATGAGTTGCGCATCTACCGTTTTGGGAGAAATGTTGAGTATGCCGGCTACTTCTTTATAAGACAGCCCGTCTTCTTTTATCAGTTTGAAGATCATTCTGCATTTGGGTGGCAACTGGCGGATGGCTGCTGCGATGGCGTCCTGCAGCTCATGCGTGAGGAGTAGCTGCTCAGCGCCGGCACAAAAACGGACCTGTGGCGCCTGAACGTTGTCCAGGTCCGCCTCCTCGAAGATGGTGGCTGCTCTCAACTGGTTCAGCGCCGTATGTTTCACCGCCACATAAAGATATACTTTGATGTTGTCTATCTCGTGCAGCGTATGGCGCCGCTGCCACAGCTTCACAAATACGTCGTTCACAGCTTCCTCCGCTGGCTGATGTTGCTTCAGGAATGCAAAGGCAAACTGATAAAGCGGAAACATCTGCTGCTGATAAAAAGCTTTAAAGGCCAGTTGGTCATCGTGAAATTGTATGCGGTAAAGCAGCTCCTTCATATTTCATCGTGCGTAAGCACAATATAAAAATAATTTAATAAACTAGGGTAGTTTTTAAATTATTTTTTTAAATAAAAAAGGATGAGCGGTTGAGGATGACGGGCTAAAACGAATTATCTGTACACGGGTGTATTTATAGTGGCGACGGCAGGATGTTGACAAGGTATCATCGGGCGTACATCAACAGGTAGTAACCAGCGCTCAACGGCGTCCTTTCATTCCGCACGGCTCACCGTCACGCCATGAGGTATCAGCCTACCGGTTGACCGGCTGGCCTTTTAATATATCCCTGACCGTTTGTCCCGGCAATACCCGGAACACGGGGATGTTCAAAGCATAACGTTCGCATAGCTGCCGGATACTTTGATCTATCTGCTCATGTGTATACCGCGATGAAAAATGCCCCAGCACGAGCTGTTGCACCCGGGTGGCGCTGACCATCTCTATCACCTCTTCGAGGCGGCTGTGCAGGTTCTTATAGGAGGGATGCTCAATCACTTCATCACCCCCGAGGAAAGTAGCTTCATGAATCAATATCTCTGCATCCTGCCAGGTTTCCGGACTGGCCACCGGCGTGTCTCCGGAATAACTGAGGATGTTACGGCGTACCTCTATCGTGGTTTTTTCCTTTCCCTGCTCCGCGCCTATCTTTCGTATATCCTCCTGCGTTAGTCCTGCCAGTTCAGGGCGCAACTTACGCCGTGTTTGCATGATCTTATAACCCAGGCTACGGACCACGCCCGGGGCGGCACGCACATGCTCATTGCGCAACGGCACCACCAGTATATCCTCTTTGATACGGATTTCATCGTCCGGTGCTACTGGCATCCATACGGTCCCTGACACATGCGGGTCAAATCTTTTGGAAAAAGCTTCCAGCGCGGGGTACGAACCTCCGTCTCTCGGGTAACAGATAACCGGGAAACCATCCCGCGCATTCAGTTGATTGAGTTGTAATAGTCCGGCCAGATGGTCTCTGTCGGCATGGGAAAGAAATACATGACTGATTTTTCTGCTTTTCTGCAACAAAGTGGCACTTACGCCGTCTCCCGCGTCCAGCAGGATGCCCAGCTCTTCTACAAAATACCAGGTCGAAAACAGGGCCGTGGAATAGCCGGTGATCGTTAACGCTTTCATAGTCCAAAGCTACGGATATTAACGCCTCCTTTTTGCAACGACGGTGTAAAAATAGAATGGGCGGGCATTGCGGGAATTCTTAATTTTGTGACATGCGGATAAGAGCTACTATCATACCGCATACCCTGATGATATTCCAATAACAAAACATCATTGACACTGCCTGTACGTTATGACGTGCAACAGCATTTTTGTGCCCATAAAAGCGTTATCATGAAAGAAAATATGACCGCAACGCCTCCTTCTCCCAAACCGGCCCACGCCTGCAACGGCGGCCATGAACATAAGCCCGGAGAAAAACATGACCACAATCATGACCATGATCACGGTCACGCCCATACGATGATGATATTCGGTAAAAACACTGAACTATATTTCAGCCTGCTGTGTGGCGCCACACTGGCTATCGCCTGGATACTCGGACGTACGCTCGTTGCCGCGGGAACAATGCCGGAAGGCGGACTGTTGCCCATCCTGATAGCTTCTTACATTTTTGGTGGCTTCTACACCGCTAAAGAAGCGATCGAAACGATCTCCAAAGGCGGTTTTGAAATCGACTTTCTGATGCTGGTAGCTGCTGCCGGCGCTGCTATTCTGGGTAAATGGGAAGAAGGCGCCCTGCTGTTGTTCCTCTTCAGCCTCGGCCACTCGCTGGAACATTACGCCATGGAAAAAGCCCGTAAATCCATCACGGCACTGGCAGACCTGGCGCCTAAAACGGCACTGCTCAAAACCAACGGCGGCACCAAAGAAGTAGAGACCTCCGGGCTGAAAGCCGGCGACATCATCGTGGTAAGGCCCAACACCAAGATATCTGCTGATGGCATCGTGGTGGCCGGCACCAGCAGTGTAGACCAGGCGCCTATCACCGGCGAAAGTGTTCCGGTAGATAAAATGCCGGTGGAAGATCCTGCTAACGCACTGCAACAGGTTAAAGATTTAAATGCCCGCTATAAAGTATTTTCCGGTTCCATCAATGGCAACGGCTCCCTCGAAATCATGGTGAGCCAGCCTGCCAGCGACTCTACTATTTCCCGGCTGGTGAAAATGGTGAATGAAGCGCAATCCCAGAAATCACCTACGCAGCAGTTCACCGACCGCTTCCAGCGCATCTTCGTGCCGGCAGTGCTGATACTGGTGCTCCTGTTATGCTTCGCTTTCCTCGTGCTCGACGAGCCCTTCAGCGCCAGCTTCTACCGCGCTATGTCTGTACTGGTGGCCGCCAGTCCCTGTGCGCTGGCGATCTCCACCCCGAGTGCAGTACTCAGCGGTGTGGCCAGGGCTGCCCGCATGGGCGTGCTCATCAAAGGCGGCCGGCCGCTGGAAGACCTGGGCAACCTCACCGCGGTAGCTTTCGATAAAACAGGTACGCTCACGGAAGGCAAGCCACGGTTGACCAACGTCATACCCATGAACGGCAACAGCGAAACGGACCTGTTGCAGGCAGCCGTGGCCGTGGAAGCACTCAGCGATCACCCACTGGCAAAGGCAATTGTCCGCGATGGTAAAACCAAACTCGGCGACACCTCCTTCCCGGAAGCACAACAACTGGAAGCAGTACTGGGCAAAGGTATCAAAGCTACCTGGCAGGGCGCTCCCGTATACATCGGCAACCTCGCCCTCTTTGAATCACTCGATGAATACCGCCCTGCTGCGGAACTGACCACACAGGTACAGGAACTGGAACGTGGCGGTCATACGACCATGGTGGTGCGAAAAGGGACCGTTTACGCCGGTATTATTGCGGTGATGGACACTCCACGCCCCGAAGCGGCAGAAGTGCTTAAAACGCTTAAAAGCGCAGGAATAAAGCGTATGATCATGCTCACCGGCGACAATCAGCAGGTGGCGGATGCGGTAGCCCGGCAAATCGGCCTGACCGACGCCTGGGGAAATCTGCTGCCGGAACAGAAAGTGGAAGCCATCCAAAAACTGGCCCGTGATGAACATAAAGTCGCCATGGTAGGCGACGGCGTCAACGACGCACCGGCGATGGCCAACAGCACCGTCGGCATCGCGATGGGCGCGGCAGGTTCGGACGTGGCCCTCGAAACGGCAGATATCGCGCTTATGGGCGACAAACTTACCCTCCTGCCCTTCGCCATCGGCCTGAGCAGAACAGCCAGCAAAATCATCAAACAAAACCTCTGGATGAGCCTCGGCATGGTAGCCATCCTCATCCCCCTTACCATCACCGGCATCGCCTCCATCGGCCCGGCGGTAATGGCCCACGAAGGCTCTACACTGGTAGTGGTGTTCAACGGACTGCGACTTCTCGCCTACAATAAAAAAATCCCGGGAAAATAACCCGGGATTTTTTCTATCCTGCTTCACGGATAATGCTTACGCAGAAAAGTCGCCACCACCGTCAGGTGGTGATTGTCATGTTCGGCAATAAAATACAGCATGTCCGCCAGCGACAGCACCTGTCCCAACCGCGGATGCATCGCCTTTCTCTCCAGATCTGCCGGCGAAAAATGCTCTACCTGCTTGAGGAAATTATCCCGCACCTGCCGAAAATGATAAACCAGGTCATTGATCGGATATTGATTGTGATGGGCTGCCACGGTGACTTTATTTTCAGGGTCAGCCGGTGTCAGGTCACGGCCCGCCAGCAGGTCTTCCAGCCGCTTATCGTGTAGCAGCTCGATGTCTGAAAGATGACCAATATGCTCTTTCACCGACCACTTGTCATTTTCGTGGATCTCCATGATGTCCTCCGGCACCCGCACCGTCGCCTCTTCCAGCCGGGGCGCTGTACAGCGCAACCGCTCCATGAAAAAAGGAATGTAGTCGACCGTATGTCCAAACTGAAAGCGGCGATCAGACCATTTCAATAATTCCGTCATAATAAAAAGCCTCCTATAACTGTAACGCCCTGTAAACGGAATTGTTGCTCGTTTTTCCGCTCATACATTTCCACTTGCGCATACCACTCGAAGCAGCTACCTTCATCTTATTAATTCATCCCCCAAATCAATTACAACAGCGTTATGAGAAAGCTACTCTCCTTATGGATGGTACTGGTGTCCGTTCAGGTATTCGGACAAACGGCCACGCCTACCCTGAAATCTGTTTTACTGACACAACTCCGCAGCACACACAACAAGGCCGACTGGTTCGTGCCAGCCAACACTGCCGTGGCAGGCCTTACGGCCGAACAGGCCAACTGGAAAGATGGCAGCGGCAACCATTCTGTAGGGCAACTGGTACAACACCTCGTTTTCTGGAACGAACGGCAGCTCAACAAATTCCTCGGAAAAGAAGTCAAAGACTTCAATGGCGACAACAACGAAACGTTTGCCAGCGTAGACCAGGCAAGCTGGGAAACAGCCGTAAAAAAACTGGACGAGATACTCACCGGACTGGAAACATTCGTGGAAAAAGCAGACGAGAAAACACTCGCTGCCGCCGCAGGAAACATCGCCAATATCTCAGCACACAATGCCTATCATACCGGACAGATCATCTTCGTCCGCAAGGAACAGGGATCCTGGAACTCCGCAAACGGCGTGAAATAAATTACGAACTACAAATTGCGAATTACGAATTGAGGGTCCGCTTATAGAGAGGTTACTTAGTACCTTTCTCAAAAAGGAAACCCTCAATTCGTAATTCGTCATTCATCATTCGTAATTTCTATTGGGCTAGAGCCAGCTGTGAAAACGCCGGATGAACCAGTTTTTAATTAATTGGGTTAACACACAATAGCTTGCCAGGATAGCGAACAGGAAAGGAAAATACGGAACAGGCAGCGGCTGCATTTTTAACGCTGCCGCCAGCGGACTGAATGGCAACAAAATACCAATGGCCATCACCAGCGTGGTTAACGCCAGCACCGGCGCGGTGGCCCAGCTCTGGATAAACGGCACTTTACGCGTACGGATCATATGCACGATCAGCGTTTGTGATAACAGCCCCTCTATAAACCAGCCACTCTGGAAAAATGCCTGATGCTCCGGTGTATTGGCTTTGAAGAAGAAAAACAACAGCGCAAATGTCAGGTAGTCGAAAATAGAACTGATAGGCCCGATGAAAAACATAAACCGTGCGATCCCGGAAGCATCCCACTTCTTCGGTTCTTCCAGATATGCTTTGTCCATCCGGTCCCAGGGAATGGCTATCTGGGAAATATCATACAGCAGATTCTGCACCAGCAACTGAATAGGCAACATGGGCAGGAAAGGCAGAAAAGCACTCGCGCCCAACATGCTGAACATATTACCAAAATTGCTGCTGGCGGTCATCTTGATATATTTGATGATGTTACCAAACGTACGCCTGCCGTAGATAACGCCTTTCCGCAATACCATCAGGTCTTTTTCCAGCAAGATGATATCGGCACTTTCCTTGGCTATATCCGTTGCGGTATCTACAGAGATACCCACGTCCGCTTCGCGCAATGCGGCCGCATCGTTGATACCGTCGCCCATAAAACCAACGGTATGTCCCTTCTGTTGCAATACTTTCACCACACGGGTTTTCTGTAGCGGACTGAGTTTGGCAAAAATGCTGATATTGTCGATTTCCTTTGTCAACTCAGCATCGCTGATATTATCCAAATCCGGCCCCAGCAAGATATTGTTGACTGGTATCCCTACGTCCCGGCAGATCTTTTTGGTAACGATCTCATTGTCGCCGGTCAGTACTTTCAGGGTAATGCCCAGCTGCTGCAACGCTTCAATAGACGGTTGGGCTGAAGGTTTGGCCGGGTCCAGAAAACCAATGAAGCCGGTCAGTGTCATGTTGTTTTCATCCGCCACGCCGTAGGTAAGTGCACGGTTGTCGAACTCCTTAATGGCGACCAGTAATACCCGTAGCCCTTCTTCATTGAGCTTGCGGGAAATGCGAAGGATATGGTTACGCATACCTTCGTCCAGGGCCATCACGTTATCATTTTCGGAGTGCAGTTCTTTGTCTTCTCCGGGGTTAAAAGCATGTGAACAAAGGGCCAGCATCTCTTCCACAGCACCTTTACAGATGAGCAGGTGCTTACCATTACGCTGCTGCAATATCACGGACATACGGCGGCGCTGGAAATCAAATGGTATTTCATCTATCTTGGTGAAACGGTGGCCTGCCTGAATATGCTCATGTACTTCCACATGTTCCAGCACTGCCTGGTCCAGCAGGTTTCTCAGCCCTGTCTGATAGTAACTATTGAGATAGGCCCATTTGAGCACTTCTTCATCATCCTGTCCCAATACGTTCAGGTGCCTTTCCAACACTATTTTGTCGATGGTGAGTGTTCCGGTTTTATCGGTACACAGAATATCCATGGCGCCGATATTCTGGATGGCATTCAGCCTTTTCACGATCACTTTACGTTTGCTCATGCTCAACGCACCTTTGGCCAGGTTGGCGGTAACGATCATGGGCAACATTTCCGGGGTAAGTCCCACGGCAACGGCTATAGCAAAAAGCAATGCTGAGATCCAGTCGTGTTTTACCAGTCCGTTGATCACGAAGATCAGCGGCACCATCACCAGCATAAAGCGGATAAGCAACCAGCTCACACTGTTCACGCCTTTATCGAAACTGGTTTCCGCCCGTTTGCTGGTCAGGGTTTTACTGAAAGAGCCAAAGTAAGTCTGGTCACCGGTGTTGATGGCGATGGCGGTAGCTGCGCCACTCACCACGTTGGTGCCCAGATAACAAATATTCTCCAGTTCAAAAGGGACACGGCGCTCCGCGTCTGCGATGCTGAATTCCTGTTTCTCCACCGGCAGCGCTTCACCGGTAAGCATCGCCTGGCTTACAAACAGGTCTTTGGATTGCAGCACGCGACAATCTGCCGGTATCATGTCACCGGCAGACAACAGAAAAATATCTCCGGGCACAATCTGCTGAATAGGTATTTCCTGTGCCCCTTCCGGGTTACGCAGCACCATGGCAGTGGTTTTCACCATGCCTTTAAGTTTTTCTGCAGCACGATTGCTACGGAATTCCTGCCAGAAGCGGAGTACGGAGCTAAGGACTACCATCACGCCTACCACGGTGACGGTTTTATAGTCCTGCTCTCCCGGGGCCGCCAGCCATACGTCCATGATGAAGGAGATAATGGCAATCACGGCCAGCACACCGATAAATGGGTTGATGAACGCCTGTAATAATTGTTTGTACCAGGCAGGGGCTTTTTTATGGGTGATCTCGTTGAGACCAAACAACCTGCGTTTGGTCTGTACCTGGTTTTCTGTCAGACCGCCTTCCTGGCTGTCCAACAGGGTCATCGTGCCGGCCCTGTCGCTCCGCGCTACATGGCGGAGCTTTTTGGCTGCCAGTACATTAAATCCGTCTGCTGTTACCTGTTGGGTAAAGGGTATGTGCCGCCTGATGCTGCCTGCTGCTGTTCTGATCATGACTGTAGAATAATTTAATGGTCAGCCGGGGGCGGTTTCTTATCAGGAAGAAAATAGGGCACCCTGGCTTACATTACCGGTATGTCCGGGTCCTGCGTCCATAGTGATAAAAGGTTTGTTGACAGGACAAAAATACTACAGCCTGCGCTGGCAGGCTGTTAGAGGGGCTTTAGAAAAATATTAGAAATTCATTAGAGCGGCAGCAATTATTTTCTGACCAGCTTGGTCACCTGATCGAGGTTGTAGTTGACTGCTGTAGGCACACCTTCTTCCATGGTAGTTTTAGCATAGAGGATGTGTGACTTTAATACCAGCGTATCTCCTTTCCAGCTTATTTTGGCGGCCATCTCTTGTCCGGGCAGCGGGCCCTCTACGCCGGGAAAGGAAACGCTGGCAGCCTGGCTGTACAGCGAGTCATTAGCCCGCAGTTCGTATCCCGCAGTGCTTGCAGAAGCCGGCATCGTAACACCCCATGGTAGTTCCTGTGATGCCACGAGCACTCCATTAACGTAGGTGGCACTCTTCACTTTTGAATCCACGGTATAACTGAGATCTTTGGATGTCATCGTCCGCTCATCAAAAGTAACGGTGCCTTTGTTGCCGGTGCTGATATAGTCAATGTCGAGCAGCCCTTTAAAAGAACTCCCATCCTCATCCGTAAATGATGTGACCGACTGCCCCTTTAATTCCACGCCGGCAAATTTCCATGTACCTATCAACTTATTCGTTGGGTTAGTGCCTGGCGGGTTTACAGTGGGGTCCGGATCGGGACCGGCCATCTCGTCTTTGGAACAGGAGGCAAACAGGAGCATAGCAGATGCTAACAGGAATAGATAGGTACGGGTCATTGGAGTATTGTTTGAGCAAATAATACGCAAATTTAATACATATTATGAATACCCCATATTATCGGTAAAAATCTTATCAACCGGCAGATAGCTTATTTTTGTACCTGTCTCTCAATAACAACTACCATGAAACCATATATCAACCGGTACCCGGAATGTGACTATAAAGGAAGAACAAGAGCCCTGAACGATGCGATGGAGCTCCTTCAGGGCAAATGGAAAGTACTGATCATTGCAGTGCTCTGCTGCCGCGGACAGAAACGTTTCTCCGAACTGCAACAGGAAGTGGAAGGCATCAGCGCCAAAATGCTGACACGGGAACTGCAGGCACTGGAACTTAACCTGCTGGTGAGCCGCACCGTTTGCTCCACCAAACCGGTGACGGTGCGGTACGAAATCACTCCCTACGGAAAAACACTGGAGAAGATTGTTTTCCAGCTGATGGACTGGGGCCAGGAACACCGCCGCCATATTATGGCGTCTACTCAGCCTGTAAACTCCTGACCGGGTTCTGTGTGGCCGTTTTGATGGCCTGGTAACCGATCGTTACCAGCGCGATCAGCACAGCTATACCGCCGGCCAGGATAAACACCCACCAGTGAATAGCGGTACGATACGAGAACTGGTCCAGCCAACGCGCCATGATTCCCCATGACAGCGGAAACGCGATCACCGCTGATAACAACACCAGCTTCAGGAACTCCATGGACAATAACCGGGCGATGCCCGCCACGCTGGCGCCCAGCACCTTGCGGATGCCGATCTCTTTGGTCCTTCGCTCCGCCGTATACGCCGCAAGGCCAAATAATCCCAGACACGAAATAATGATGGCCAATGAAGCAAATACGCGCGACAACCGGCCTATCAGCTGCTCACTGCTGAACATGGCATTGAACTGTTCATCTACAAAACGGAAAGCAAACGGATAACCGGGATTGTCTTTCGACATCACCTGTTCAATACTCTTCACCGCCTGTTCCGGATCAGCGTTGGCAGCCACACGGATATACATCACCCGGGGACCATTGTCCCGCTTGAAGAACGCTACCGGGTCCGGCTTGCCATACATGTCTCCATATACATAGTCTTTGACGATCCCTACAATGCGATAGGGATAATAGTTCACTTCTCCTTCGTCCGGTATCAGCAGGTTTCTGCCAATATTGCCCTCAGCACCCATTATCCGGGAAAGCGATTCGGTGATCACTACGCTGAAACTGTCTACTGTGGCCCCGGGCAGGAAGTCGCGCCCCTCTTTCAGCTCCATGCCGGAAGTAGCGAAAAACGCCGGTGTCACACTCCTGTTGGAGATCAGGATGCCCTTGTCCGACGAGCCGGCCCAGCGGAAGGCGTTGGTATTATTGCCGCCTTCAATGGTCACATGGTCAGACATTGCCGCATTCTCTATCAGGCCCGTATTCAGGAGGTCCTGGCGGATGGCCGCAAAGTCATGCCCCATTCTGCCGGTAACATTCATTTCCAACAGCTTGTCTTTGTTATATCCCAGCTTCCTGCTCTTCACATGTTCTATTTGCTGATATATGATGATAGTGGAGATGATTAATACGATAGACACCGTAAACTGCACCGTTACCAGTCCTTTGCGGATAAAAGCGGCACTGCCGCCGGGCATTTTGATCCCTTTCAGCACCGCTACCGGATTAAAGGACGACAGATACAGAGAGGGATAACTGCCCGCCACCAGTCCGGTTACCGCCGCAATCGCCAGCAATGCTGCCCAATGCGAAGGATGTTGCAACCCCAACACCATCTCTTTGCCGACCATGGCGTTGAATGCCGGCAACAACAGGCTGATGATCACCACAGCCAGCAACGTGGCCACGAAAGACATCATCATGGCCTCACCGATAAACTGCACGATCAGCCTACCTTTACCGGCCCCCAGGACCTTGCGTACCCCTACTTCTTTGGAACGTTTCTCACTACGCGCGGTGGCCAGGTTCATAAAATTGATACAAGCTATAAAAATGATGATCCAGCCGATGATGGTAAACAGCCGCACATAACCGATACGTCCGCCGGCCGGCTTACCATCAACAAAGTCGCCGCGCAAACGCCAGTCATTCATCGAAAACAGAAAAGGAGTGGTAACAGCCCTGCTGAATTTTGCTTTTACATAGGCCGCCAGCTGCCGGTTGAATGCTGCCACATCTGTTCCGGGTACCATTTCCACGAAATTATTGACTGCATTGGCATCCCATGATGTCAACCATTTGTTTTGATTAAAATAAGTCTGGAAAGGAGCGAGCCATTCAAACCTCAGCGTGGAATTCTGCGGCAGATCTTTCAGGACGCCCGTCACCATGTACTCCTGCTTGTTGTCCATCTTCAGCATCTTACCCGTGACGTTGGTGGTCTGCCCGAAAAATTTGCGTGCAGTCCTTTCCGTTATAACGAGGGAATAAGGCTGTGAGAAAGCGGTACGAACATCTCCTTCCACAAAAGGAAAGGTAAACATGCTGAACAAACTGCTGTCTGCATACATCCCCGATGCGTAGTAAGCGGTGCTGCCATTGTTGAACATCGCTGACACCGGCTCCTCTGTTGTCCGGCAGATATTCGCCACTCCCGGGAATTCTGCTTTGATCGCAGGCCCCATCAAAGCGGGCGTAGACCAGAAAGTGCGTTTGTAACCATCGTACTGCCAATGTTGCAAAACGACATACAACCGGTCTTTCTTTTCATGCATACTGTTGTATTGCACTTCATCTTCCACCCATAGGAAGATAATACCGGCACAGGCAATGCCCGTCATCAACCCGAAAATATTCAGGAAGCTGTATACTTTGTTCTTCCATAAACTGCGGACAGCGGTCCGGATGTAGTTGGTAATCATGATGACAGATTTTCCAATCGGATGCCAACAATAAATGTATTAATATCCAACAATATACATATCGCACATTGTTAAAAATGTCCGCTTTTGATACAGGTTTTGTTCAATTGCGGATAGCGCATAAACAATACCGGCCAGCCTGTGGTGCGAAATGCCCAGGCTGGCCGGTATTATCTTGATATCATGATCATTGTGCGAGATAAGTAGGATCATCTCTCAAATCCATCCGCATCTCGATCAGGTGTTTTTTGAATCCGGCTTTCTCGTAGGCCCTTACAGCAGCATCATTATCAGCGTAAACGTCCAGGCGCATTTCCAGTATATCATGTAAATAGGCCCATTCTTTCAGAAAGGCGAGGATTTTTCCGTTGATGCCCTGACCACGATAGGCCGGATCTACATACAGAAAACCTACATACGCCTGCTTATCATGTTTAAGATAAGGCCTGGTAGCAGGCTCGATACGGCAGTATCCGGAAGCGACGAGCTGTGTGCCTGCTACGGCCACCGCCACCTCCACATTATCGGCTTCTATCATTTTGGCCACGTCGTAGTAGCTAATGGCGCCATCCTGCAACGTGGGATCATAGGGCCTTTCTGCCGTAATAATGCCCTGCTCAAAAGTAAGCAGCAAGGGCAGGTCTTCCTTTACCGCCTTTCTTATCGTGATTTCCATATGTACCGATTGGATTTTTGTTAACAGATAAACATTCACTTTATAGCGATAGTAAATGTCGGATTTTATCTGTTTCAACCCAACTATTCAGATCGTAAACTGTGCGCCGGATTCACCAGCGCAGCACGGATACTTTGGAAGCTCACCGTCAGGAAAGCGATCAGCAGCACCAATACAAAAGGAATGGCAAACAGCCACCAGTACAGCGTTGTCCGGAAAGCGTAACCGTTCAGCCATTGTGTAACGCTGAACCACGCTATCGGCGTTGCGATCCCGAAAGCGATCACGATCAGTATAGCGAATTCACGGTACAACAGTTGTACAATCTCCGATACGGAAGCGCCCAGTATTTTACGGATACTGATCTCCTTGGTCCGTTGCACAATAGTGAAGGAAGCCAGGCCGAACAATCCAAGGCATGCCACCAGAATGGCCAGTGTGGTAAAGATGCCGAACACTTTTCCAAAGCGCTGGTCTGCTTTGTATTGCTCGTCAAAATGTTCGTCCAGGAAAAAATATTCAAAGGGGTTGGAAGGGAAAAAAGTATTCCAGTTCCGTTGCACTGTAGCAATGGTAGTATTGACATTGTCCGGTGATATGCCTACAGAAATATATCCTTTCACGTCAGCACGCAGCCGAAGAATCAGCGGCTCATAAGCATCATGTAAAGATTGTTGATGGAAATCCTCCACCACGCCGGCAATCCTTAACGTGTCTCCCCAAAAGAAAACGAGCTTGCCGATCGCGGCGTCAGGACGATCAAAGCCCAGCCTGCGGATACCGGTCCTGTTGAATACCACGGCACCTTCTGCCCCGTCCATGCCAAAGTCGCGGTCGAAATTACGGCCGGCGATCAGCTTCAGATGATAAGCAGGCACAAAATCATAGTCCACGAAAATGGCGCGGAACTGTTTGCCTTCATTTCTGTTCTGCTCAATCAGGCGTATACCACCGGCATTGACAATCGAAGCTTCGCCTGGTACAATCGAAGATACCGTTACGCTATGGACAGCTGTTTCGCGCATCAACTGTTCCTTGAATGCCTGTTGTTGCTGCATTAGAGTGGAATCAGTGTAGATGATCGGTGGTTTTACCACCAGTGTCTGCGCAATATTAATGCCCAGCTGCTGCGAACGCATAAACTGTATCTGTTTAAAAACGGTAAGCATGCCCACCAGCAAAAACAGGGAAGCGGCAAACTGCACCACCACCAATGCTTTACGCAGCGTGCTGCCCTGGCGGGACGAAATAGCCTTGCCTTTCAGCACCACCACCGGTTTGAAACGGGAAAGCACAAACGCCGGATACATGCCCGACAGGAAAGATCCAACGATAAACAGGACACTTAATACCGTCCAGAAAAGGCGGTCATACAACAGCGAAAAAGATAACTGTTGCCCTGTCACACTATTAAAAAGCGGAATGGAAAATACGACGAGGAACAGCGCCATCACTACTGCCATCCCGTTCAGCATCACAGATTCAATCATGAACTGGGCCACCAGCTGAGATCTGCGAGAACCCACCGCTTTGCGCACGCCTACTTCTACCGCCCTGTTAATAGCCCGGGCCGTAGCGAGATTGATATAGTTGATCCAGGCAATGCCAATAATAAACAGCGCGATACCCATCAACAGATATACCGTGTTGCCCTGTCCGTTAGTCTCCGTTTCCATCATCAGATGGGAATAGAGATGAATATCCTTTAACGGCTGGAGAAAATATTTTGTCGTAAACTCTTTGGGCACATCGTCGTAATATTTAGCCACCAGCGCCGGGAACTTGGCTTCCAGCTTTTCCGGTACTGCTCCCGGGCGAAGCAGCAGGTAGGTCAGACAGCCATCCCACTGCCACCCTGATTCGGGATCATCCGGCTTCACCATATCCAGGAAGGTAGCGTAAGAGTACAGCGCTTCTGCTTTCAGGTGCGTATTGGAAGGCATGTCTTTGTATACGCCTGTTACCTTAAAAATACGGCGATGGTTTTGGCGGACTATTTTACCCACCGGATCTTCCTGCCCAAACAATTTATGGGCGATGCTCTCGGAAAGCACGACCGTATTGGGCTCTGTGAGTGCTGTTGCAGGATCCCCACTGATCAGCGGCGTGGTAAATACGGAGAAATAGGCACTGCTGGCACAATAAAGCTCTCCCACCTTTACGCTTCGCTGTTCGTTGCCCAGCATCACCGCTTCCTGTTTCACCAGTTTTACATAGGCATCTATCTCCGGAAAAGCATCCTTAAAATGATTGCCCACCGCATAGGCGCCGGCGGCCCAACTGGTAGTTAACTGTCCTTTTTCATAACGCTCCTGCCGTACGCGGTAAATACGGTCCGCTTTTTCATGCGATGTCTCATAACTCAGTTCAAACGACACGTATTGCAGGATCAACAGGGAAGCGGCGATACCAATCGCCAGCCCCATAATATTAATGGCAGAAAACACCTTGTTGCGGCTGATATTCCGCCAGGCTATTTTGATATAGTTTTTCAGCATATGAAGAAAAATTGGCACCGGTCACCTTACAATAAATCTGCCACCCGTAGATGGCCTTTCCAGACGGGACGTCGCGCCGTTGCGTCTCTCCCGGGCTGTGTCATTACCGCACACCACTTGTCCGATAATGAACGTTTCTTTTTACCTTTACCCTATGTACCGGCAATATAAACCACATCCGCTATTGGAACCATACATAGATGCCTACTGGACCGTTACTTCGGCAACAGGTTCCGCGGCCGTAGGCCGTATACTGCCCGATGGCTGTGTGGATATTATCTGCAACCTGGGCGATGCGGCGATCAGTGATGCCGGTACTGCGCAACAACAGTGGCTCGGCTCTGAAAAAGCATACCTGGTGGGCACCATGACCCGCTACTCGGATTCGTGTCAACCGGGCATGACACGCATGATCGGCATTCGCTTTAAGCCTGCTGCTTTTAACTCCTTCTTCCGGTTGCCCTTACAGGATACGGCCGATGAATGTATCGAGTTCGGACAGGAGCTGGTACCGTTGCTCCTGCAGGCGGGCGATCATTTTATTCCCGTACTGGACCAATACTTCCTGGAACGCAATACCCATGGCTCCCGCGATATGTTGCCCGTAGTAGATACTATCTACCAACATCGGGGATGCATCAAAATCGGCGACCTCGCCCGGGCTCATTTCCTCACGCCCCGGCAGCTGGAACGCCAATTCCTCAAACATACCGGCATCAGCCCTAAAGCATTTGCCAATATCGTGCGCTACCAGACCGTCCACCAGCACATCCGCAAAAATCCCGATAGCAGCCTCTTGCAGATAGCCTTCGACTATGGCTACTACGATCACTCCCACCTCACCAACGAAATCCGCAAATATACTGGTAAAGCGCCTTCCAGCATCATGGAGAAAGCCGCCTCCGGGAAATAACCCGGCAGATGAAAAGCAGGTGACAAAAAAAATCTTAAAATAATTGCCCGCGTTTAGAAGTGGTTAACAATTGCCAACTTGATAAGCTGTATTCTTGCAACATGGTTAATCGCTAAAAAAATGGATGATATGCCTGGGCAACCGTATTTCACTAAAGAAGACGACACATGGGTGTTTCATCAGCCAGCTGTACTGGTAGCCTATCACAGCGAACTGCTGCACGCGATGGACATCATGGACACGAGGCCGCTGGCCGCGGAGAGAGTATTCCGTAAAATCATCCTGGCTTGTGGCAACAGCCATATCGATGCATTGCTGTCGCTGGCAGTGGTCCTGAACAGGACCGGCCGTCACATAGAGGGGAATGCCCTCATGCACAGGGCACACCTGTTCTGTATAGAAGCGCTGCCCGCGGATTTCCGGCCGGGCACCGATCATGTTTATTGGTGCATGCTGGAAAACCGGCCTTTTCTGCGCGCGCTCCACGCGGTCATTCCGGAGTATATCAAAGAAAAGCATTACGAACGGGCGCTGGACAAAATCAACTTCCTGTTGAAGATCAACCCACAGGATGATACCCACGCAGCCGCCCTCCTGCCGGTATGTTACATGCATCTTGGCCGGTATGAAGCCTATATCAACTGGTATCAGCAGCAACCCGCCGGCAACCGTACATTAGAGAACACATTTTTTTCTTTTCTGGCCTTCTATAAGCTGGGACTGACCACGCAGGCCAAAGAACGGTTCCTCGAAGCACAACAGGCCTGGCCTCATATGGCAGCAGAGCTGCTGAAGTCCAGCCATCAGTTTCCCACAGATGAGTTCACGGAATATCAGGCGCAGATACCGCCCGGTAGCAGACAGGAAGCTTTTGTATGTTGGCTCGCTTCCAGAGAATTATGGCAAAGGGAAAAAGGATTGAAAAAATTCATCCGCTCCGTTACGGGAGCGCCCGCAGGCCTTCCCTGATGTCCGGCTATTGTGAAGAACGGATATGTAACGTAGTACCCTTGAAATAATAATCCACCGCACTGCTGTATTTCACTACGTTCATAAAGGCATCGAGCGACTGACAAGGGTCCATGCATCCGGTAAAGCGGCGACCAGACATCTCCGGCTCATCAAAAATTACCTTGATCGCAAAGCGTTTGTCAATCATTCCCCTGATATCGTTCAGCGACGCATTGTGAAAAGTATAAACCCCGTCTTTGCGTTTCACGCCGTTCAACTGCACATACAGCGGGTCATGAAACACGCCCGCAGCCGTTCTTTCATTAAAAGCCAGCTGACGGATCACCTCTTTTTCATGCCGCTTTTGCCACCAGCCACTCCAACAGAGTCCCGCCAGAATAATACTGACGCATATGCCGGGTATCTTGTAATTAACCGATTTAGCTTTATCATCCTGCAGCAGTTCATCCTCTACGGCTAACCATCCCGCGCCGGCATCCGTTACATCCTTTTTCGGATCTATCTTACCTTCTTTCATCAAACGCCGGTATTCACGGGCTACCCGCCGGGCATTGGGTACCTGGTCCATCAGGTCAAACAGCTCTTTGGTTTCTTTGTTGCTCAATGTCATGTGTTTTTGAGTATCAAAACATCAGTGGTATCCCATACGGATACCGATTTTCATCAGGTATAGTATAAAAAGCCGACAATACAGGCCAGCCGGTATACGGCTTAAGCCCCGTAAACATTATACGGTAAGTTCACAATAAGGGTTGTCATGGTAAGGGTATCTTCTTCGTCATACATTCATCCTACAATCCCGGTTACTATTCCGGGACATCAAATGCTACGCTATCGCTTATCGTTGTGATTTCATTACTTGTTCGTTCGTACTTATTTGCTGTCAGCACGTTGTCCGCTGCATGTTTCCTTCATTTTACCCTGCAGCTCAGGGCTTCTGCACTTAATTTCCGTACATCATTGAGATATCTGTGTAGATATAAACGATAAAAAATACCATCCGGATTTACACGATGATAAACATGATAATTACCTGATTTATCCGGTGCACGATTTTTCCCGGCCATAGGTCTTATTAGCATTGCATATCGATGATATCATATATCCATCCTACCATATGTCAGTTATGCAGGGCCATCTCAACTTATCAGGTGATCGGTAAAAAGTGCCATCAAATATAAACATATTACACTTTATAAATTAATTATATTCAAAATAAACACAAAACATATACCGTCCTTTTCACCCGTATATTCCGGGGCCCTTAGCCCTGGGTACAGGTTTGCTTTAGAATTAATCCCTACTTTTGCTGCACCTGCCTGCGACAGGCTACCACAGTTATTTTCCAACAGTTATTTTACAGAATGAAAGTGCTGATCATAGAAGATGAACCGTCCTTACGTAACAGTATCCGTGAATACCTGGAGCACCAGGGCTTCGTCTGCGAAGTGGCCGCAGATTTCCGGGAGGCGATCGATAAAGTGACCGACTATGAATACGACTGCATCGTGGCAGACATTGGCCTGCCTTTCGGCAGCGGCCTCGATGTAATCCGCGAACTGAAGTCGCTCAAATCCAAAGCCGGCATCATCATCATCTCCGCAAAGGACTCCCTGGAAGATAAACTCAGCGGCCTGGAGCTCGGCGCCGATGACTACCTGACAAAGCCGTTCCACCTATCGGAACTGAATGCACGCATCAATGCATTGCTGCGCCGCAAAAATTTCGACGGCAATACCAGCATCAGCTTCTTTGAAATCACGGTCATCCCCGCATCCAAAACAGTACTCGTACATGATAAGTCCATCACCCTAACCGGCAAAGAATACCAGCTGCTGGTCTATTTCATCGCCAATCAACACCGGGTAGTCACCAAATCAGCACTGGCCGGACATCTCTGGGGCGACGCCTACGACCAGGCCGGCTCGTACGATTTCATCTACACCCATATCAAAAACCTCCGCAAAAAAATGATGGAAGCCGGCGGAGAAGACTATATCAAAACCGTATACGGTACCGGATACCGTTTCGGCTAAACTGACATACGCCGCATGAAACTGCTCACTAAAACCACTTTATACTTTATCATCATCATGCTGCCCGTGTTCGGGGCCGGCGCCTTCTTCCTGTTTCATAAATTCAATAAAGAAATTAAACATGAAACAGATGAAGAGCTGGCCAACGATCAGCTGCAATGGCTACGTTATCTTGATACCGCCAGCATCGACAATCCCATCTTCCGGTTCCGGACCCAGGAGTTCCAGCTGATCCCCACCGACCAACCGGTACAACGGAAATTTAAACTCAAAGGCGTCACCCTCTATCAGGAAACAGAAGACGCGCAAGCGCCCTTCCGCGAGTTGTCGCAGGTGATCAGCATCCATGGAAAACACTATCAGATGATACTGCGTAAATCCATGATCGAAAAAGATGACCTGCTGAAAAACATTATCTATGTGATGCTGCTCGCCTTCGGCGGACTGCTCGTTTTTGTGGTCCTCTCCAACTGGTTCATCAGCCGTAACGTATGGCGTCCTTTCTATCGCACGCTGGATAAAATCAGGCATCTACAGCTCAATAAAATGGAAGCAAGGCGTTTTGCCTCCACCCCTACTCATGAATTTAATCAGCTCAACGAAGCGCTGAACCAGATGACTGACCGCATCCATCAGGACTACATCAATATGAAAGAACTGACAGAAGATGCTGCCCATGAAATGCAAACACCACTCGCCATTGCCCAGAGCAAACTGGAACTGCTGCTACAGGATGAAAACCTCTCAGAAGACCAGCTGAAAAATATCGGCCAAACCAGCGAAGAGCTGCAACGCCTCTCCCGGCTCAATCATAACCTGCTGCTGCTCGCCAAAATAGAAAACCAGCAGTACCCCGTTACGGAACAACCGGACCTGCATCTGGTCCTCATTCAATACCTCTCCCTGTTTGAAGAACTCATCCGGGAAAAAGAACTGACCGTAGCCACCAACCTGGTAGCCTCCGCCCCATGGCCCCTGCACCCGGCACTGGCAGACATCCTGGTCAGCAACCTGCTGGGTAACGCTATTAAGTACAACTACCCCACCGGTCGTATCCATATCACCCTCACGGAAAAAACATTTACCATCTCCAATACCAGCAACCTGCCGGAAATACCGGCTGCCAACGTATTCCAGCGGTTCAGGAAAAGCAACCAGGGGTATTCCAATTCCAACGGACTGGGGCTGGCCATCGTTAAAAAAATAGGAGAAACCTATCATATTCAGATCACCTATCAGTATCTCAACGGCCTGCATATTTTTACCGCCTCCTGCTAGTACAGATTTGCACCAGATTGTATTTCTTTCTTTGTGATGTAAAAAAACATCCATCACCAAAGTTTATACATTCATGCGACCGTTTATTGTAACAGGAGCCCTTTGTATCGCCATGTTGTCTGCCACTGCGCAGCAACGTGTAACCGCTCCCGTTAAAGACACCGTTCACAGAGACACTATCAGCAAAGTAGCTGATCTTAATGAAGTCATTATCTCTTCTACCCGTAATAACAGCCGCATTGCAGACCTGCCGATGAAAGTGGAAATACTGGGCCGCGAAGAAATGATAGAAGAAGGCGGTATCAAACCCGGCAACGTTACCAGTATCCTCGGCGATCTCTCTGTGATACATATCCAGAACACCTCCGCCGTCAGCGGCAACAATGCCATCCGTATGCAGGGCCTGGACGGTAAATACACCCAGCTGCTGCGCGACGGTATGCCGGTATATGAAGGCCTCAGCGGTAACTTCGGCGTACTGGCCATTCCACCGCTCGACCTGAAACAGATAGAAATCATCAAAGGCTCCGTGTCTACACTGTATGGCGGCGGCGCCATCGCCGGCATGATCAACTTCGTGGCCAAAACGCCGGGCGCCAAACCGGAACTGACAATCCTCGCCAACCGCAGCACGCTGAAAGAAACCAACGGCAACGTCTGGTATTCCCAACGGTATGGTAAAACCGGACTGACCCTCTTCGCCGGCGTTACTACCCAAAATCCGGTAGATGTAAATGACGATGGTTTCAGCGATGTGCCCCGCGTACGGCAATACCTCCTTCACCCCCGCTTCTTCTGGTACCCTAACGCCAACACCACGCTCGTGGCGGGTTATACCGGCACCATCGAAAAGAGGGAAGGCGGTGATATGCAGGTGCTCAACCATCATGCTGACAATCTGCACAGCTATACCGAGAGCAACAACAGCGAACGCCATAGCGCAGATGTGCAGTTCACCCGCAAAAATCTGGGTGGCGGTACCCTCACCGTGAAAGGCGTGGGTAGTTTCTTCCATCTGGAAAACATCGCCGGCAACTTCCCGCTGAACGGCCGGCAAACCAATACTTATCTGGAAGCGGCGTATAACAAAAAAAGCGGTCGTCATGACTGGGTAGTAGGCCTCAACAACACCGGCGAAGTATATCGTCGCGCTAATGGCGACAGCACCCTGCTGGGCAACTATACCTACAACACTATGGGCGCCTTTGTGCAGGACGGCTACCATTTCTCCGATAAAGTAATGGCCGAAGCCGGTCTCCGTGCCGATTACCACAATGTCTTCGGCTGGTACGTGCTGCCACGCCTCGCGTTCGTATACAAACCCGTGGAAGACCTCAGCCTGCGCCTCAGTGGTGGTACCGGTTACAAATCACCCGCCATCTTCTCTGCACAAACACAGACCATCGGTTATCGTAACCTGTTGCCGCTGGCTGCCGGCCTCAAATCAGAAAGAAGTGAAGGCCTCAACTTCGATGGCAACTACCACACGACGCTTGGTAAAGTAGACGTCACCCTTAACCAGGCGTTCTATTACACCCATATCAAAGATCCTATCCTGCCGGTAAGCAGTGCCACCGATCCTACCAGGGTAATGCTGGCCAATCAGCCATATGCTGTCAACAGCCTGGGTACCGATACCTATGTCAGGATGGAACTCGACCATCTGGAGCTGTACCTCGGCTACAACCACACCGTATCAAAATATACCGACGCTCCCTCCACCAGAGTAGCTTTTGCACCACAGGACAAGTTCGCCGCCACACTCGCCTATGAGATAGAAGAGCAATGGCGCTTCGGTATTGAAAACAGCTGGATAGGCAACCAGTATCTGGAAAACAACCAGAAAGCGCCCAACTACTGGTTCTGGGCAGCCATGGTGTCCCGTAAACTCGGGGAACATGTAACGCTGGTGCTCAACTGTGAAAACGTGTTCGACGCCCGTCAGGGAAAACACATGCCGCTGTTCACCGGCCCTGTCAACAACCCTCAGTTTGCGCAGTTGTGGGGCCCTATAGACGGCCGTACCATCAACCTGTCGGTTAAATTCGACCTGTAACAATTTCTGCTTTTTCTTTCGGGGAACGGCGTACCTTTGCGGCCACATTTATACAGCAATGAAATCTGCAAAAAATCGGTACGCCGTTCTTTTCGGCTTTGCCGGCCTATTCCTGGTCCTGTCGTTTTTAGTACGCACCGCGTTGTTAATCTGGGCTTTCCCGCAAGCCGGCCTTTCTTTCAGTGGCATCCTTTCTGTTTATGCAAAAGGTTTTGTATTCGATGCAGGCGTAGCCCTCTTCTTTACCATCGCTTACGCCCTGTATCTGTTGGTGCTGCCACAACGGCTTAACAACACCGTTTTCAACCGTGTTTTCACCTATACCGGTTTTTTCCTCGCTTTGATGATCGTGATCTTTTCGTTCTTCGCTGAGTTTACCTTCTGGGGTGAGTATGCCGGGCGGTTCGACTTTATTGCGGTAGATTACCTCATCTACACCTATGAAGTGATCAGCAACATTAACCAGTCATATCCGCTGCCATTGCTCATTGGCGGCGTATTGCTGGCCACAGCGCTGCTCACCTGGTGGTGCAGCCGCCGGGGCATGTTCCGCAACAGTTTCCAGTCACGCACCCCCTTCTCTAAAAGGATACTGATTTTCGCCCTGCTGCTGGGAGGGGTGCTCGCACACGCATTTCTGATCAGCAATACCTGGGCAGAAAAAAGTAAAAACCGTTATCAGCAGGAGCTCTCCAAAGCAGGCGTGTACTCTTTTATCTCCGCCTATCTCAACAATGAACTGGCTTACGATAAATACTACCTGCTGGAAGACGATGATAAAGCTTTCACTACCATCCGCCAACAGCTGCAATCTCCCGATGCGCAGTACCTGGAAAACGGTCGTAGTATCTATCGTAACATTACCGATACCCTGGCAGCGATAAAGCCCAACGTCATCATGATCACCATCGAGAGCTTCAGCGCCGATTTCATGACCCGCTTCGGTAACAAAGAACATATTACGCCGGTACTGGACAGTATCGCACAAAACGGAATACTCTTTACCAATATGTACGCCACCGGCACCCGCACAGTAAGAGGCATGGAAGCGCTCACCCTCGCGGTACCACCTACGCCAGGGCAAAGCATCGTTCGTCGCCGCAACAACGAAAACCTCTTCTCTGCCGCTTCTATCTTCCGGAAAAGCGGTTATGAAGCCACCTTCTTTTATGGCGGTGACGGATACTTTGATAACATGAACAAATTCTTCGGTAATAACGGCTACGATATCACCGACCGCCTGCGCCATCGCCTGGTAGATGATAAGCTGGCCTCCAAACGCACCAATATCCCCGATAGCGCGGTGCAGTTTGAAAATGCCTGGGGCGTTTGTGATGAAGACATCTACAAGGCAGCCATCAAAAGCGCAGATGAAAAGTATGCCGCCGGCAAACCTTTCTACGATTTTATCATGACCACCTCTAACCACCGCCCCTTTACCTATCCCGGTGGTAAAATTGATATCCCTTCAGGCACCAGCCGCGAAGGCGCTGTTAAATACACCGACTACGCTATCGGCCAGTTCCTGAAAGCCATCCAGGACAAGCCCTGGTATAAAAACACGGTTATCATTCTGGTGGCTGATCACTGCGCCAGCAGTGCCGGCAAAAACGAGATAGAGATCAGCAAGTATCATATCCCCTGTATTTTCTTCAACGTACCTGACACCGCGCCACAGGAAATACCGGTGATGTGCTCCCAGATCGATATCTATCCCACGCTGCTGAAAATGTTGCACTGGTCTTACCAAACCAACTTCTATGGTAAAAATGTGCTCGACAGCAGCTATCAGCCGCGCGCCATGGTAAGCACCTACCAGAAACTGGCTTACCTCGAAACAGGTAAAATGGTGATTCTCAGCCCGCAACAAAAAGCCCAGTGTTTCTCCTGGAGCCCGGCCAAAAATGAAGAGCAGCCGATACCAATGGACAACACACTGCTGTCGCATAGCGTCGCCCATTACCAAACCGCCTACTCGTTGTTTAAAAACAATGGCATGCGGAAATAATAAGATACTTATCTGATGTTTTTTTGTATATTTAAGGAGGGGATTGCCTGAGGCAATCCCCTCTCCTGTTCCATAACCGTTCGCCAGCCTGAGAAGCCTTTTTCATAATAAATTGCATGCAGCCTTTGCCAGGTGCATGCCATGAATGTGCCCAAACCCTCTAAACCTGATAGCGCATGCTGGTGAATCCCTTTTCTGGCAATAGTTCCAGGAGCCTGCCACTAGAAGATGGTATCGATGACCATACCGGTTTTCCCCAACAGAAAGCACTCGATATCATTGCTGCCCTGCATACCAGCTTCGCAGACAACAAACCCGCACAGGTATGTCAGGCATTGTTGCTTGAACTGATCAACCTTACCGGCAGTGAAGGCGGTTTTATGGGCGCCATGGAAAAAGATTATTTTCACGATTCCTATCTGGAAGTACAGGCCATCATCAATATTCACTGGCACAATAACGTAGAGCAATACTTCGGTGCCCGCCTGGAACGCGGACAACATTTTACCAATATGGATTCCCTCTTCGGTAAAGTGTTACAGGAAGGAGAACCGGTGCTCAGCAACCATCCGGATAAAGACGAACCTCTTCATCCTGCTATATTCCAGGCTTTCCTCGGTATTCCCATCTGCCACCATGGCGAAACTATCGGTATGATAGGATTGGTCAACAAACCCGGCGGATACCACCCGGCCATCATCTCGCTGCTGCAACCTATTGCGCTGACATACGGCGCCTTGTTGCACACCTATCGTACCCAATGTAGCCGCGAAAGCCTTGAAATGACCAACCAGCAGCTGGTCACCGAACTGCATGCCTTTACTTCTTCCCTGGATGATATTGTTTTTGAGCTCGATGAAACACTGGTGTTCACCCGTGTCTGGTGTAATCAACAGCACCTGTTGTTTTTCCCGGAAGAAGAAATATTGGGCAAATGCATGATAGACTTTGTGGGAGAACATGCCAACGCTTTTCTGCAGCTGACGGATACGCTCCTTCGGACCGGCGATCCGCAGTATTATGAATATGCCGACATCCGTCAGGACATGCCTTACTGGTACGCGGTGAAAATGCGCCTCATGCCGGCCAGCGACAGCTCTCCCCGCCGCGTGCTGATGTTTGTGCAAAACATCACCCAACGCAAAAGAAGTGAACTGGAGCTGCGGCAGGTCAATGCAGACTACGCCCGGAACATCCAGATACTCGACATCACCCAACAGATGGCGCTGATCGGTGGCTGGGAATTCAGCCTCGTCACCGGACAGGTGTTCTGGACCAAACAGGTATACACATTGCGCGAGCTGCCGGAAAACTTTACCGCTGTCTACAATGATCTGGTATTCTATCATCCGGAAGACAGGCACCTGCTGGAGGAAGCACAGATACAACTACTACGCCATCATCAGCCTTATTGTATTGACCTGCGGCATATTTCCGCCAAAGGCACCGTCAAATGGGTACGCACCACTGGTATACCTGTGTTCCATCACGAAAAGGTGAATGCCTTCCGTGGTATCATCATGGATATTGACAGGCAGAAAAAAGCAGAGATAGATCTGGAAAATGCCGCCAGAAGCAGGAGTGAATTTCTGTCCGTCATGAGCCACGAAATACGCACACCACTCAATGCCATCATCGGTATTTCCGGCGCCCTGCAGGACCAGCCCGGCGCATTGCATCCGGAGCTGTTACAAAACCTGCATTTTTCCGCCAATCATCTGCTGGGACTTGTCAACGATATCCTCGACCTCAGTAAAATAGAAGCCGGAAAAGTAGTACTGGAATATATCCCCTTCGATCTGCATGATCTGATACACGGCATTACCGGTAACTATCAGCCATTGGCCGCCGCCAAAGGGTTACAACTATATACCCGCATCGATGCCGGTGTGCCGCACCAGGTACAGGGAGATCCCGTACGGCTCGGGCAAATTTTCAATAATCTCGTCAACAACGCGGTGAAATTCACCAACGAAGGATATATCAGCGTAGAGCTGCTACCGGAAAAGTCGGACAGCCAGCATGTGACCATCTGCTTTAAAGTAACGGACACGGGTATCGGTATACAGCCTGAATTACTGGACCGTATTTTTGACACCTTTGTACAGGGAGATTCCGCCACTACCCGGGAGTACGGCGGCACGGGCCTCGGTTTGTCCATCACGCGCAAACTGGTGGAGCTGATGGGTAGTCCTATCTCCGTAGAGAGCCAGCCACAACATGGCACCACTTTCCGGTTCTCTCTTACCCTCGCACTTCCCGGTACCCATAGCGAACCCGTTTCGGTTGTTTCCATTGACCCCGCCAATCTGCTGACCGGTATGCGGATGCTTATCGTGGAAGACAACAAAATCAACCGGCAGGTGATGCAGCTGCAACTCAATAAAACCGGCGCCGCGGTAACGCTGGCGGTCAATGGGAAAGAAGCCGTGGCCAGAATGCAGGAACAGACTTTCGATGGCGTCATGCTTGACCTCCACATGCCTGAAATGAACGGCTATGAAACAATTCCGTGGATACGCCGCCTGCTGCCCAATGCCTTCATCATCGTGCTCACGGCCGATATCATGCCGGACGCCACAGAGCAACTCCGGCTGCTGGACGTGAAAGAAATGCTTCCCAAACCTTATAAGGCAGAAGACCTGTACCGGGTACTCCACAGGTATAAAAAATGAATTACCTACATTTGCCCCATGTCAACAGCTAAAGGAAACCTGTCTGCCAGAGATCTCGAAGTGATCTGGCACCCATATACCCAGATGCAGACCGCTCCTGCTCCTATCGGTATTGTTCGTGGCGAAGGCGCCTGTTTGTATGATGAAGAGGGTAACGCCTATATAGATGCCACCTCCAGCTGGTGGGTAAATATTCACGGGCATGCACATCCGCATATCGCGCAACAGCTGGCAGCGCAGGCGTTGCAGCTACAGCATTGTATCTTTGCCGGCTATACCCATCCCCCGGCGGTCAATTTAGCAGAACGGCTGCTACAGCTGTTGCCCGCCAACCAGCGCCGCGTGTTCTACTCCGACAACGGTTCTACCGCCGTGGAAGTAGCCATCAAAATGGCGCTGCAATACTGGGATAACAAAGGACAACGCAGAAATAAAATCATTGCTTTTAAAAACGCCTATCACGGCGATACCTTCGGCGCCATGAGCGTCAGTGGCCGCAGCGTGTTCACCCGTGTGTTCGATGATTTTCTTTTTGAAGTGCATTTTCTGGATGTACCGACACCGGACAATATAGACAGTATCATGGCTTCCATAGCCGCGCAGCAGCCCGAACAGATAGCAGCCTTTATCTTTGAGCCGCTGCTGCAGGGCTCCGGTGGTATGGTGATGTATGATATCGCGGGGTTTGAACAGCTGCTGCAATATTGCCGGCAACAACACATACTGCTGATCGCCGATGAAGTGATGACCGGCTTCGGCAGGACCGGGAAAAATTTCGCCATGGAATACATGCAGACCGCTCCGGATATGATATGTCTCTCCAAAGGGCTTACCGGCGGCAGCATGGCGCTGGGCATCACCACTTGCACCAGCGATATCTACGAGGCTTTTCTCTCCAACGATAAGCTGAAAACACTGTTCCACGGGCATTCCTTTACGGCCAATCCGCTGGCATGCACCGTGGCCCTCGCCAGCCTCGACCTCTTTGTGGACCCGGCCTGCGCGCTCAACCGTCAACGGATACACGAAAATCATCAGCGGTTCATCAGCGAGCTGCAACAGATAAGCGCCGTTAAAAATCCCCGCCTCTTAGGAACGATCCTGGCGTTTGAACTGGTCACAGATAACGCCGACGGATATACGAACCAGCTGGCGGATCATCTTCACCGCTTCTTCCGGGCCAAACGCGTCATGCTGCGGCCATTGGGCAATACACTCTATATCCTGCCACCCTACTGTATTACAGACGAACAGCTGGCAACGGTATATGGTAGCGTACGTGAACTGTTCACGCAAAGGCGCTAAGCAGCAAAGTCGCTAAGAACAAGATATAAGAAAACAAAGAAAGCAAAGGAGGGAGATCAAATGCTGATCTCCCTCCTTTGCTTTCTTGTAATTCTTAAAAAATAATTCTTTGCGTCTTTGCTGCTTAGCGCCTTTGCGTGATTATTTCACCGGTACAGATACTTTAGTATCATCCCATTCAAATACCACAGCGTTGCCAGGCAGGGTGAAAGTCAGTTTTTCCACCGGTGCTTTCAGCGTTTCGCGGGGTACTTTTACAGACACCACGTCTTCGCCTTTATTTTTGTCGTAATCGTAAGCGCCCCATTGACCCAGTTTACCATTCAGGATAACGGTCCATGTTTTGGCGTCGGGGATGCTGAAGAAAGTGTAGGTACCCGCTTTTACTGGTTTACCACCAAATACCACGTCTTTTTTGAAAGTGATTTCGGTAGCTTCATCAGCGCCGGTACGCCATACTTTTCCAAAAGGTTCCAGGGTGCCGAAAATCACTCTTCCTTTTTTGGAAGGCTGACCATACACCACCTTAATGTCTTTATTTTCTACGTTTACATGTGGGCTCTTTCTTGCTTTCTCCTGAGCAAAACCGAGTGTGGTGGCCATACAGAAAAAAGCAGCCAATAAAAGGTGTTTCATTGCAGATGTAGTTTTTTGTGTTGAGGAATGAGGTAATGACAACAATTTAAAACTATTCAGCTGCTCCACCTTTAATTATTGGATAAATGGCAAAATATTCATTTAGTCATTTACTCATTTACTCATTTCCAAAATGATAAAATGAATAAATGAATAAATGATCACGGGTGCTCGCAGAGGCGACTCAGACGGGTAAGCCCGTCCGCCATGGCCGGGCCATAGATGCGGTCGGCCAGGAAACCCCGAAGTTTCCACCAGGGAGCGAGCCCCAGTTTTATTTCCATGTGCCAAAAGATGGCCGTGCCTTTACCATCAAAGCTCGGTTTCAGTTCAATTCCTCCTTTTACAGGATGCATATTTTTGATGTCCAGCGTATAATGCACGCCTTTGTCAACTTCGCTGTCAATAATAGTGACTTTGCCGCTGTTGAGTTGCCCTTCCCAGGAATAGCTGGCGCCGGTACCGGCGGTTTGTGCAGAAAATACCAGTTGAGCGGTGGTATCAGGACGGCTCCAGGGGTTCCAGTTTTCCCAGGCTTTGAGGTCATTGATCTGCGCGTACACAGAATCGATAGGTGCCTGGATCACCCCGGTACGTTCTACCACGGCGGTAGAGGGAAACATCAGCGACAACAGAAACACAAAAATGCCCAGTACAACGATGCTGATGCCTAACAATTTAAAAAGACGCATAATGCTGATTAATTACGAACTACTAATCGTTTTATTCCTTCCAGTCCTTTTTCAAAGTCCTGGCCTACCCATTTATCCATCATGAGTCCCATTACTTTACGCAGCGGATGCTGGCCCATGTTGCAGGTCATGCTCCAGCTGACGAGCGTGCCTTCCCCTACCGGGTCCAGCCGGAAAGTGCCTTTGGCGATACCCATGCGCATAAAATCGGTGTCTGTGGCGATATATTGTTCCGGCCGGGATTCCGTAATGGTCATATGCCCGGTGCCGATGTTGCGGTTATGGCTCTTCCAGCTGTAGCTGGCGCCGGCGCCGCTGTCTTTTTCCCCATAGGTAATGGATATGTCCGGGTCCTGCTCTTTCCAGGGCGACCATAGCTCCCAGTTGCGGACTACGTTAATTAACGGGAAGATCCTGTCTGCCGGCGCAGCAATCATGAGCGAACGCTCCACTTTGACCACAGGGGGAAGAAACAAGCTGAATATGAAAAGCCCCAATACCAGGACGATCAACGCCCCCAGAAGAATAAAAAAGGCCTGCATGTAGCTGATTTTAGGTAAGCCAAAGCTAACAAAAAAACCCAGCTACTCCCAACGGAATACTTTAACGGCTACCGCATACACTACAACTCCCCAAAGGGTTAATATAGCGATGTCCCAGCCCACATGCCACAGATGTTGCCCCTCAAAGGCCACTTTACGCAGTGCATCAATGAGATAGGTCAGCGGCATCACCTTGCAGACAGGCTGCAGCCAGGCAGGGAATGAGTCGATCGGGAAAAAAGTACCCGCCAGCAGGAACTGCGGCAGTGTCACAATATTAGCCAGCGGCGGAATCGTGCTTTCGTTTTTAGCGATGCTGCTCACCACAAAGCCGAAGCCCATGAACACCAGCAGCCCGAAAACAGACAGTACCAGCATCTCCATAAAAGTGACCCATCCGTGTACCAGCGTGAAACCAAAAGCAAAATGCCCCAGCCCGATAATCACCACAGAGCTGATCAACTGGAAGATCATACGGCTAAAAGCCTCTGCCAGTACAATATAGGTACGTTTGATCGGGGTAGCGAAAAAACGTTTCAATACAAGTGTTTGCCTTAAACTATAGAACAGGAAAGCGGTGCCAAATACAGCGGCGCTCATAAGCGCAAAACCCAGCTGGCCCGGTAGTATAAAGTCGATGGTCTTGAAAACACGGCCGGGAATCTCTTCGGTGGTGATTGTGGCTACCGAGGCACGAGGATAAATATGATCATCGATACGTGCTGTCACTTCCTTCAGCACAGACGTCAGAATGGCTTTTTTGTTGGCGTCGGACGCGGTAGACGTTTTGATGTTTATCAGAAAATGAGGCAGACTATCCGCCCCCTGTTGGGGTATGATATTCAGGATAGCGGTGATACGGCCTTTCTTCAGGTCGTCTTCCATCTCTGCCGCAGGCTGGTCGGTCACCAGTTTCAGCGTTTTCACCTTAGACAATCCTTCATAAAACCGGCTGTTAATATCCGTATGCCTGTCAACGCCCACTTTCACGGATACACTGCCTCCGCCAATAAATCCGAATACAAGAATGAACACAAGCGGGAATCCCAGGCTAAAAACCACCGCAGAAGGGCTTCTGAAAATACCTCTTAAACTTCCTTTTGTTATAGCCAGCATGGCCCTCCATTGGCTGTACTTCACTCCATTCATCTGAGTCTCGTTTGTTAAAAATCCCGTAAAACTACTCAAAAAAATAACGCTCTTCCTGATTTTTCACGCTTCAACACGTTTAATCTGACAGGGAAACCTATTTTTTGAGCATTTTTTGATTCATTTCAACCCTTTTTTATCGTTTTTTGATGATTTTTTGCTGTTTTTAATCGCTTTTGATGTTTTTGGAGGAGATGACCCGTCGATTTTTAAGTGGATTTTAATATCGATCTCTAAAAATAAAAAGGGGGATGAACAATGCTTGTTCATCCCCCTGGTTTATCAAAATTTGACAGTCTTAAAATCTGTAGCTGAATGGCAGTTTAGCCTGTACGTCGCCCGGTATGTGCTGAATCGCTTTCAGCTGCTGGTACAGGTCATAGTTCACGCCCATTTCCCTTTTCACCATAGTGGTCTGGACTTCTCCCCCTACATTTTTCAGTAAGCGGGACAGTTTATCTTTGATTTCAGGATACTCTACCATTCTGTATTCTGACACTTTAGCCAGACGGGCAGCGCAGTTCAGGGCTTCATTCAGGCCACCGATGCGGTCCACCAGGCCGAGGCGCAGCGCGTCTGTACCGCTCCACACGCGGCCCTGCGCGATGCTGTCTACCACGGCAGGATTCAGTTTGCGGCCGGCAACCACCCTGGATTTAAACGAAGCATAGATGCTGTCTACCCCATCCTGGATAAAACGTTTTTCCACCTCGTTCAGCGGACGGGACATCGTGCCCAAATCAGCGTACGGCGCGGTTTTAACACCGTCGAAGGTCACGCCCAGCTTGTTTTTGAAGAAGTTCTCCATATTAAACATAACACCGAAAACACCGATGGAACCGGTCAGGGTGTTCGGTTGCGCAAAGATGGTATCGGCCATGCAGGAGATATAATATCCGCCGGAAGCGGCATAATCACCCATCGACACCACCACCGGCTTCACCTTTTTAGCCAGTGACAGCTCACGCCAGATCACTTCTGAGGCCAGCGCACTGCCACCGCCGGAGTTCACCCGGAAAACGATCGCCTTTACTCTTTTGTCTTCTCTTGCTTTACGGATATCGTGGATATAACTTTCGCTGGCGATAACATTCTGTTTATCTGCCTCTCCGCTGATAATATCGCCTTGTGCATAAATCACGGCTATTTTGTTATCACCCCCGCCATTGGTCAGCGTCACGGCACTGTTGTATTTCAGGAAAGGTACCAGGTTGAGGTCTTCCTCTGTTTTAATACCGGTTTTACTTTTCAGTTCACCCACAACTTCATCATCATATTTAAGACCGTCTACCAGCTTATATTTCAGCGCGTCTGACGCCTCCCGGATCAGGTTCCCGTTAGCATAACCATGCAGCGTAGCTGTATCCAGCTGACGGGCTTTACCGATGCCGCTGAGGAAGTTGCCATACAACTCTCCCAGGAACTGGTTGGTCTGTATCCGGTTAGCCTCTGTCATCTGTGATTCGCGGAGGGGTTCGGTGGCGCTTTTGAATTTACCACAGTAGAAAATTTCAGGTTGTATGTCCAGTTTCTCCAATGTACCTTTTAAAAATGTCAGCTGGGTGGAAAAGCCACCGAAGTCAATACCACCTTTGGGATTCAGGTATACCTTGTCGGCCGCGCTGGCCAGGTAATAGCCCTGCTGTGTCATCACTTCACCATAGGCATATACAAATTTACCTGACTTGCGGAAGCGCAGGATAGCGTTGCGCAGCTCTTCCGTGCCGGCGAAGCCATTACCATTACCATCCACTTTCAGATAAATCCCTTTAATGTTGTCATCTGTGGCAGCATGCTGGATAAGCCTTACCGCCTGAAACAGACCGGGAATTTCGGAAGATTCATCTCCCATAAAAGCAGCTACGGGGTTTACAATTTTCTGCTCATGAAAAGCCTGGCTGGTCTGCAGGGTGAGCACGCCATTGGGGGAAACCGTCACAGGCTCACGGGAAATGGCTTTCCCGATAATAGCCAGCAGCACAATAAAGCATAGGCCGGTAAAGACAATAAATGCCAGAAGGGCTGCAAGGAAAGTTTTAAAGAAACGCATACGTTTTAGTTAAATGAAAGGGAAATGGAAAGATACATTTTTTCAAAAATACGGAATATGGCTACTTTTGGGCCTCAGAATATACATGAATACAGCAATATTACTTATAGGTGGCAACCTGGGCGACCGTGTAGCCAACCTGCAAAACGCAATCGGGCACATCGCCGCAACAGCCGGAGAGGTGATTAAAACCTCCGCCCTATACCAGACCGCCCCGTGGGGGTCCGTAGACCAGCCTGATTATCTCAACCAGGGCGTTGAAATACAAACCAATATGGATGCACTAACGTTGTTGCATACACTGTTGGATATCGAACGCCGGATCGGCCGTATCCGTCAGGAAAAATGGGGCGCCAGGGTCATTGATATTGACCTGATCTTTTTTAATGACGAGGTGATCTCCCTTCCGGAGCTGAAACTGCCACATCCCCGGATGCACCTGCGCCAGTTTGTGCTTGTGCCACTGACAGAAATCGTTCCCGACTACCTGCATCCCGTACTGCACAAAACCGTAAGGCAGCTGCAACAGGAATGCCCGGATGACCTGAGCGCTGTTAAACTTAGCACGCAAAGCCACTAAGCAGCAAAGGCGCAAAGAAAAACTTTTCACCCTTTGCTCCCAACAGGGCGAGCTAAACTATTCTCTATCTTTGCTGCGTGCAGCTAAACTAATCTTATCTTTGCGCCTTTGCTGCTTAGCGGCTCTGCGGGCAAAAAATCTAATCCATGCACTATAAATTCATTACCATAGAAGGCAACATCGGCGCCGGCAAGACCACCCTGGCCAATATGCTGGCCAAACACTTTTCTGCTAAACTGATACTGGAAGAGTTTGCCGATAACCCCTTCCTTCCTCTCTTCTACGAACGCCCGCAGCAATATGCTTTTCCGCTGGAACTGTTTTTCATGGCGGAAAGATATAAGCAACTGAAAGACATGTTGCAAACAAAGGACCTCTTCTCCGATGTGGTGATCTCCGACTATCTGTTTATCAAAAGCCTGCTGTTTGCTAAAATCAATCTGCCTGAAGAAGAATATTCCCTCTATCAGAAACTCTTCGACATCATCAATCCGCAACTGGTACAACCCGAGCTGCTGATATTCCTCAATGCGCCCGTTATCAAGCTGCAGGAAAACATCAAACACCGGAACCGCTCCTACGAACAGCAGATACCTGACGAATACCTGCTCAATGTACACGATATGTACATGCAGTATATCAAACAACACCCTGTCCGCACCCTCGTTATCGACACTACCAAAGTGGATTTCCTGCGGCAGCCGGAAGACTTCAAAAGCCTGCTGGCGGCGCTGGACAAAGAGTACGAGCCTGGGATGCACTACCTTAAACTGTAACGGGATTATAGTCTCGACATCACCGCGCTGGCAGCGATAAACCCGCTGGTCCAGGCATGCTGGAAGTTAAATCCGCCAGTGATACCATCTACGTCCATCACTTCACCGGCAAAAAAGAGGTTGGGGACCAACCGGCTTTCCATGGTGGCGGGATCTATTTCGCTCAACGTGATACCGCCGCAGGTAACAAACTCCTCTTTGAAGGTGGTTTTTCCTTTTACCGGAAACTCCATGCTGACCAGCATTTTCATGAACCTGTTCTGGTCTTTCGCCGGTACGTCTGCCCAGCGCATTTCTTCGGAGATGCCCGCCTGTAGCAGGAGAAATTGCCACAGCCGCTGTGGCAGGCCGAATGGGTTCTTATGGTGTATTTTCTGCTTGCCGAGGTGCTGGCGCCATGATGGCCATTCTTCCCGCAATGAATTTTCGTTGTAGTCAGGCAGCCAGTTCACTACCGCCGTGAAGGTATATTGCAGCGATTGCAGCTCACGGGCGCCCCAGGCAGACAAGCGCAGTATCGCGGGACCGCTCATGCCCCAGTGGGTGATCAATAGCGGGCCGGTTTCCTGTAGTTTGGTACCGGCAATTTTCACATGTGCCGTAGAAGCCACTCCCATCAGAGATGTAATGGGATTTCCCGGCATATTGAAAGTAAACAGTGAGGGAGCAGGTGGTACAATAGTATGCCCTGTTTTCTCCAGCCAGCCAAATTTGCCGGTCTGTGCATACCCACCGGCAGCCACGCATACATAATCTGCCGTCAGCGACCGGCCGTCCTGCAACTGTAGCTGCCAGCGTCCGTCAGCGCTCTTTTCCAGTGCCGTCACCTCCTTGTTCGTTTCCACCTTCACATGGTACTTGTCTGCTTCCCGCAACAAACAATCGATGATCGTCTGCGAATTGTCCGTGACCGGGAACATACGTCCGTCGGCTTCTGCTTTCAGCTTCACCCCTCGTTCTGCATACCATTCAATGGTATCGGTCACAAAAAAGCGGGAGAACGCCTTCTTTACGAAATGTTGCCCGCGGGGATAACGTTTAGTCATATACGTAATATCAGGGGCATTGTGGGTCACATTACACCTTCCGCCGCCGCTGACTTTTACCTTGGATAACAGTTTACCGGTTTTTTCCAGCAACACCACCTCCAGGGAGGGGCATAAGCGGGCCGCATTGACCGCACAAAAAAAACCGGCCGCACCGCCGCCGGTCACCACTAATCTTTTCCGGATTGCACTCATTAAAATCTTGTTAAAACCAAAGCTTGAAGACGCAATAATAACAAACCTGCCGTAATCTTACCGTTTATTCTTTCGTAAGTTTATATTTGTCCTATTATTTATATCCATTATTTCGGCTCAAAATACAGTTCATGCAAGTGCACAATACCAAAACGAGACGTCGCCTGAAGTGGATGGTCCCCGCTACCCTGCTGGCCGGAGTTATGGGCGCCGTGGCGGTGATGCCGCCACCTGCCGACTGGTCAGATCATCTGGTTCAGGCTTTACAACAATACAACACCCGCTATCCGCAGGAGAAAGTGTTCCTGCATCTGGACAAAGACTACTATGCCGCCGGAGAAACCATCTGGTTCAAAGGATATGTCACCCTCCAGGGCCTCCCCTCCACACAGGCTACCAATCTGTATGTGGAGCTGCTCGACAAGAATAATAACATCGTTCAGAAGAAACTGTTTGCCGTTTTCAATGCCGGCGCACCCGGTAATTTTGAACTGCCCGAAGCACAGAAACCCGGCGTATACCAGCTGAGAGCTTATACCGCCTGGATGCTCAACTTCGACCCGGCCTTCACTTACACCCGTACCATCGAGGTATTTGATCCGGCTAAAAAGGGCGGCCCCGCTGCCGACAGTACCGCTGCCGACTTCTCTGTACAGTTCTTCCCTGAAGGAGGGAACCTCATTGCAGGCCAGGCTAACACCGTGGCTTTCAAGGCTATTGACAACAACGGTTACCCCATAGAGGTAACCGGTACCATAAAAGATCCGAAAAACACCGCCATCAAATCCATACACGACGGGATGGGCACCTTCGAGATCACACCTGCCGCCGGTTCCGACGCTTTTCAGGCCGTCGTGAAAAGCGCCAAAGGACAAAGCAAAACCTTTACGTTGCCGGCTGTTCAAACCAACGGCGCGTCCCTGAAGGTCTTCAATAAAGGCGCCCGCATTTTCTATCAGGCTGTTCCGGCTAATATGGGCGATACCGCCACCAATAAGCTGGTCGTCATCGCACAGATGGGCCAGCAGCTGGTCTACAAGGCCCTCCTCGATGTATCGGAAGGCCGCATCAGTGGCTTCATCCCGGCTGATAAACTGCCCAGCGGCATTCTTCAGATAACACTGTTCGGCAACAACGGCACGCCGCTCGCAGAGCGACTGGCCTTCGTTCGCAACAACGACCGTATGGAGATGGACGTACTGGAATCTGACGTAGCCCGCGAGCCCCGCAAGAAAAGCACTTTTGTGCTGCGCCTCCCCGATACGCTGCAATCCAATATCTCCGTGGCTGTTACCGATGCCGATGCCGTGCCGGTTGATAAAAATGCCGCCGATATCGTGTCTACCCTCCTGCTGACTTCCGACATCAAAGGATATGTATACAATCCCAACTGGTACTTCAAGGATACCAATCCCGCTACCCTGCAGGCCCTGGATCTCGTGATGCTCACCAACGGATGGCGCAGATTTAGCTGGGAAAAGATTGCGAAAAACGAATTCCCGGAAGTCCGTTACCCTTATGAACAGGGCGTTACCGTAAAAGGTATCACCACCGGCGTTAACGGCAGACCCATCGTAGGCGGCAAACTGGACATGATCATCAAACTGCCGGTAGACAGCTCTTCTATGTTCGCCTCTGCGCCTGTCGATGAAAAAGGCCAGTTCAACATCGCCAACATGGTATTCCCTGACACCGCTTATATCTACTATCAGGGCAGCGACGCCAAGAAAAGCAAAGACGTAAACGTGAAGTTTGATATCCACTTCTTTGACCGCGCCACACAGGTAAAAATACCTTACCCGCTGCGGGTACCACCGGCCATCGACAACAATTCACTGAAGCTGTTCCTCGCCACTGCTGCTGAAAGCAACAAAGTGAATCGTGCCATCAATAATAAAACGGTATATCTGCAGGAAGTGAATGTAAATGCGAAAAAAATCAAACCGGAGGAAACCACCGAAAAACGGTACACTTCCGGTATGTTCTCCGGCGGCGATGGGTATAGTTTTGACCTCACCAAAGAGAATCCTACCGCCTACAATATCTTCCAGTATCTCCAGTCCAAAGTGGCCGGCTTACAGATCACCGGTGACCTCAGCAATCCGAGCCTCTCCTGGCGCGGTGGCAAACCAGGCTTGTATCTCAACGAAATGCAGACCGACATCAGCATGCTGAGCACCCTGTCTATCAATGATGTGGCGCTGATCAAAGTTTTCCGTCCTCCATTCATGGGCGGCTTCGGCGGCGCTAACGGCGCTATCGCGGTATATACCAAAAAAGGTGGCGACAATCCGCCCGCTAACGACCCGTCTATCAAAGGTTTCCAGCTGTACAAAAAAGCAGGTTATGCTATCGTGAAAACTTTCTATTCACCGGACTACTCCGTAAAAAAAGAGGTGCATGCCCTGCCCGACAAACGCCTGACCCTCTACTGGAATCCCAATGTTGCGGTAGACACATTGACACATACCGCCAAGGTGGAATTCTATAACAACGACTTCTCCAAACGTTTCCGCGTAGTGGTACAGGGTATCACCGATGAAGGAACGGTGGGTAAGCTGGAACAGGAATTCTAATCACGATAAAGAAATTTTCATCAAAACAAACGGGGCTGACCTAATGGGTTAGCCCCGTTTGTTTTGATCGTTCATAATCCCAGGGCTAAAGCCCTGGGCTATGTTGTTGTTCAAATCCGTAAGGATTAAAGGAGTTGTAATGGAAGAAAGGGGTGCAATGGAGATAAAAGAGGCAATAGAGATAATAAGAAGCAACGGGAATGATAGGGAGTAAAAGGCAAGATGAGGAATGATATGAAATGAAGAGAATGATATGAAATGATGGAGAATGATATGAAATGAGGAGAATGATATGAAATGAGGAGAATGATATAAAATGATGGAGGCAATGGGAAGATGGCAGAAGCAACAGAAATAATATCCATAACGGCAACAATTACCGATGCCACAAGAATACAACAACATTTACTCTAGACTATAACCCTGTAAAAACCAAGCACGGAAACACAACTCCCTATCCCATAATGAACCTCAACTATTAACGAACCTGAACAACAACATAGCCCAGGGCTTTAGCCCTGGGAACACGAATGGCGAACAAGGAACGTGAACACAAAACATGAACGCGCCACACACCATTCATCACAACACCAACAGCGGCGTAATGAACCCTATGGAAAACCGGTAGGTATCGTCATTCACCAGGCCAAATTTCGTTTGTGCATAGTCGGTATAGCGATATACCCTGCCGACCATATTCAGAAAGATTTTCAGGTCATATTTATCGAAGGGATATACTTCGATGGCTGGCACATAGCCCCAGGCGGTGCGTAGTTTTTTGTCTTTGTTGGGATCGGGGTTCCCATTCCAAAAGGCAAAATCCACGAATCCGGTGGCGGTCAGGTGTACAATTTTGCTCAGGCGCACATCGGCGCGCAGCCAGTGGCTCATGTAGGTGACGCCTTGTGCTGCTTTCATGTTGGGTATCCAGTTGGAGACGAGGAATTTGCGGTCCAGGTTTTCCATGCTGAGTTTAAAATCGTAATCCAGTTTAAAGTTGGGAAGTATCAGGGAGTTGCCCAGGGCGATATAGTTCATGTACTGGTGGGTAGCTTCTTTGAAAATGCTGTAAGACCAGATGGTGGTCACTTTTCCGTCGAACAATCGGCCGCGCCAGTTGATCACCGCCGCAAAGGGGAATTTGCTTTCATAAATGCCGGGGATGGAGTCATATAGTTCTTTAAAGGTTTTGGTGCGGCTGTTGAGCAGCTGCAGGGTGAATTCGTGGTTGTTGTTAGGGAGATATCCCACGCCGGCGCCGGACAGGAAGTTGTCTGAATTCTCGATGATGTCTGAATATTCGTAGATCTGTATGGGGTTATCATCAAATTCCACTCCCCCCCAATCGGCGCACAGTTTACCGGCATATATTTTCCAGTGTTCGCTGGGGTCGAAGCGTAGATAGGCCAGGTCTGTGGAGCGGCTGAGGTTATCTACGGACTGGGTTTCGGGGTCGCGGGTGTAGCGGTCCCGGAAGCGGAAGTAGAGTTTATCGAGCACCTTGCCTTTTATCTCCAGCCGGAACTGTTCATTAACAAAGCGGGAGCCGGTATAGGTGCCTTTGTCAAACTCGTTGCGGAAAGCGTAGCGCATGTTGGCGATGATGTCCACGTTGTTTAACAGGGGAGCTTTGCTGATGGGGATGAGGGGTTTATAGAGCGTATCTTTCTTCGATTCCTGGTGCTGTGCTATTGCAGCAAGCGGAAACAACATCATGCAGGCTACCAGCCAATTGCGGATATGCATAAAGGTTAAATTTGGGAGTTAAAGAAAAAATATGGTCGTCTATAACAGGATGCCGGCCAGAAAGAACCCGGCGGCAACGGATACGGCTACACTGACAATCCCGGGAATCATAAAGCTGTGGTTGACCAGGTATTTCCCGATATGGGTACTACCGGTGCGGTCAAAGTTAATGGCCGCCAGCAGTGTCGGATAACCTGGCAGTACGAAGTCCCCGTTAACAGCAGGAAACATGGCTACCATATGTGCCGGCAGGATGCCGAGGGACATTCCCAGCGGCATGAGGGCCTTGGTGGTAGCTGCCTGACTAAAAAGTAAAATGCTCAGTATGAATAGCGCAATGGCGAATGTCCAGGGGGCTGCCCGGACCATATTGCCCAATGTGCTCTCAATAACACCGGTATTGGTTTGCATGAAGGTGGCGCTCATCCATACCACCCCAAAGATAGATACCACGGCCTGTGCACCGGAATTAAACAGGCTGGCTTTGGCCACAGCGGCGGCCGAGGTACGGCAAAACAGCATCATGGCAGCAGCAGCGGCCAGCATCACCAGCTCTATCACCGCAGCCATTTTAATATGCCCGGTAGCATCTACCGCCATATTACTCTTCCCTTCCCCGAAGGATGGCAGCATATCGGGGAAAGCGCCCACCAGCACTATCAGCAATACCGCCAACCCAAAGATCAGCACCGACACTTTGGCGCCCGGTAACAGCGGTGCTTTGCTCTCCTGCACATCTGCCGCTATCAGGGCCGCAAACTCCGGGTCTTTCATCTTTTCCAGGAATACCGGGTCTTTCTCCAGCTCTTTGCCTTTCTTCCAGCATACCACTACACCGGCCAGCGTACCCAGGATGGTGGCGGGTATACATACCCGCAGAATATCGAGCAGCTCGATTTTTCCACTGAGGATAGTGAGCAACGCAGCCGTGGCAGCAGAAATAGGGCTAGCTGTAATGGCCAGATGCGACGAGATCACCGAAATACTCAACGCCCGCTCCGGCCTTATTTTTTTCTTGGTAGATACTTCCGCAATAATAGGTAACAGCGAGTAAGTAATATGTGCTGTACCGGCAAAAAGGGTAAAGAAATAAGTGACCAATGGTCCCAGTAAAACAATCAGGGAAGGCTTACTACGCAATATCTTCTCCGCCAGCCGCACCAGGTAGTCCATGCCACCGGCGGCCTGCAAAGTGGCAGCGGTAGTTACTACCGCCAGAATGATCAGCATCACATCTATCGGCGGATCAGCCGGCCGCATGCGGAAAATAAAGATATACACCGCTAATGCCACCATACCCATCACCCCAAGACCAATGCCTTTCATACGGGCTCCCACCAGGATAGCGGTGAGTAATATTGCGAACTCTAACCAGATCATATAAAATAATATGTGCTGCTGAAGATAATCAATATCGATAGAAAATTATAGCATATAACTGTACACTATTTCACCGCCTTTCTACACCAAGTGTTATAATGAATGAAATAATGATGGTTATGGCTATTCCCTACAATGGTTACTACGGTTACTACGGTTATTACAGTTACTACGGTTATCCTGGTTATCCTGGTTATCCTGGTTACATAGCCGGTGCCACACCCGGGTGTAGCACCAGCCTTATCATTGGCCCTGTTCCAGGGCACATCTGCTAATTGATCTGTCTTGTTCTACACTATTCGCACAAATCTTCGAAATATCACAGTCAAACTCATTTTATTCAAAAAAATCGGTCGTCACCAACGGTTAACGGTTGATGAACTGTGGTCTGATCATGTTATCGAACGTAAAAATCTCGTCCCATTTCTCCTGGGTGATCAGTTGCTTCTCTTTCACGGCGATATCATGCACCGACTTACCGGTTTCCAGCGCCTCACGGGCTATGCTGGCGGATTTCTCATACCCCAGTATCGGATTCAGCTGCGTTACAATGCCAATGCTGTTCATCACCATCTGCTTGGTATGTTCTGCGTTGGCAGTAATGCCAAGAATACATTTCTCACGCAGGGTACGGCAGGCATTGCCCATATAAGTGATTGCAGTAAACAACGCGAAAGAAATCACCGGTTCCATCACGTTCAGCTGCAGCTGACCCGCTTCGGCTGCCATGGTCACGGTCAGGTCGGCACCGATCACATAATACGCGGTCTGGTTCACCACCTCGGGTATCACCGGATTTACCTTGCCCGGCATAATGGAAGATCCCGGCTGCATCGGCGGCAGGTTGATTTCGTTGAGGCCTGCCCGTGGTCCGGACGACAACAAACGCAGGTCATTACATATCTTAGACACCTTCACGGCTGTACGTTTCAGTACACCGGAAAGCTGCACATACGCCCCGGTATCATTCGTGGCCTCAATCAGGTTCTCCGCCAACTTCAGGTCCAGCCCGGTTACTTCACACAGGTACTGGGTCACCAGCTCCGCATACCCCTCGGGCGCATTCACGCGGGTACCAATAGCGGTAGCCCCCATATTGATTTCGGCAATCAGCCGCTTGCTGCTGTCTACCCGGGAAAGCTCCTCTTTCAGGTTGATCGCAAATGCATGGAACTCATCGCCCAAACTCATTGGCACAGCGTCCTGCAACTGGGTACGGCCCATTTTCAACACGTTCTGGAACTCACCTCCCTTGGTATCAAAAGCATCGGCCAGCTTACCCAGCTCTTCTTTATAAGCAGTCAGCTTCAGGATAAGGGCTATACGAAAAGCAGTAGGATAAGCGTCGTTGGTGGACTGAGAGCAGTTCACATGGTTGTTGGGATGGCAGAATTCGTACTCCCCTTTCTGTTTGCCCATCATCTCCAGCGCCACATTGGCAATCACCTCATTGGCGTTCATATTCACGGACGTACCGGCACCACCCTGTATCAGATCACTCAAAAATTGATTGTCAAACTCCCCGTTGATCACACGGTCACTGGCCTTGATAATATATTCTGCAATATTTTTGTCCAGCACTCCCAGGTCCCGATTGGCCATAGCAGCAGCCTTTTTCACATAACCCAGGCTCTTTACAAAGATGGGCTCCACTTTCAGCGGAATACCGGTGATATGAAAATTCTCCAACGCGCGAAGGGTCTGAATGCCATAATACACATCCTGTGGTATTTCTTTCTCCCCCAGGAAATCATGTTCTATTCTCTTGGACATAAATTTTAATTTAGGGCCGGAAGTTAAACGCTTTTAGAACAACATAATACTCATAATTGTTGTAGTTTCATCTAAAGAATTTTCATTACACTGTTGTTCTATTCGTAAATCATAATTGGCAATTCGTAAATTCTCATGATGTTTCGCATTTCACTGGTTTCTTTTCTATTTTTATTTTTTACAGGAAATGTCCTCTATGCTCAACAGCTGGCCCCACATTTCAATCCCCGGGAATACCATGATCTGCTGGACCTCAGCTCCCTGCAACGGGATACCTCGCTGGACCAGAGCAATGCCAAAGCACCTGAAAATTTCCGTATCGTATACCGTTCCCCGGAAGTAGGGCTTAAGAACCGATGGGACCTCTGGATCAACCGCAGCCGGGGCCTTGGCGTGATCTCTATCAGAGGCACTAACGGTACCGCCACCTCCTGGATGGAAAATTTCTACGCGGGCATGATCAGCGCCAAAGGCACACTGCAACTGAATGACAGTACCACCTTTACCTATAAACTGGCGGAAGATGACAAAGCTTTTGTGCACGCCGGCTGGCTGCTGGGCTTTGCTGCTATGGCGCCAGACATGGTGCAGCAAATCAAACACTACTACCAGGAAGGCATACACGAATTTATCATCTTCGGACATAGCCAGGGCGGCGCTATCGCTTTTCTGGCGCGCTCCTACTTTCAATACCTCGACGCCATACCGAAAGACATCGTCTTCAAAACCTATTGCAGCGCGGCTCCCAAACCGGGCAACCTGTTCTATGCATACGACTTTGATTACATCACCCGGGACGGATGGGGAATAAGGATCGTGAACGGGCGCGACTGGGTACCGGAAACACCTTTTTCCATACAGCGAACAACAGATTTTAATACGATCAACCCTTTCGCCAATATCAAAAAAGCCCTCCGGCAACAGAAATTTCCGGTCCGCGTGGCCCTCTCCTATATGTACGGCCGCCTCAACCGGCCCACCAGGAGGGCCAGTCGCCGCTATCAGCGGATACTGGGCAAAATGGTATATGGCCGCGTAAAAAAAGTAATGCCGGAGTATAACCGGCCTGTCTTTGTCAACAGCCACAATTATACCCCGGCAGGTACGCCGGTCATCTTATATCCGGTAAAAGGATACGATGAAAAATTTCCTTTCGATGGTAAAAATATCTTTGTGCATCACTCTATGGATGCCTACCGCTGGCTTCTCAACCACATTTACAACACCGGCCAGCATTAATCATTGCCCGACTTTTCTCCGGTAAACCAATGCTCTTTTTCTTTAAACAACACGTTGAAAGTAGTGAGCGATCCGTAAATACGGGTGATATACTGTTGCAGATTGATCTTCTCTTCGTCGGTCAGCACTTTGTGGCTGTTAATATTCTGCTCCAGCACACGCAAACGATCACGCAGCATCACGATCTTATGAAAAAACGTTTCGATCGGCAGCTCCTTGGCCTTCAGGGAAGTGTCGCCCGGTTGCAGCACCATGGTACCGTTCTTCCAGCGATCACCCAATGGCACCACTTCTGTAACACCACCCCATAAACGAAGGATCTTCAGTAAAGATATTTCCACGTCCGATGCCGTTTCCACTTCGGCTGTCTGGTTCTCAGCCACCAGTACTTCAAACAGCGGATCTGTTTTGTCGATCATTTTGATCCCGTGGTCCATAAAAGTGACCCGGTACTGCGCATACTTAACGCCTACGATAACGCCCGGACCAAAATGTGCGTGCTGTACTCTTGATCCCACGCCCAGTGTCAGTTCTTCCATGTGCTGATATTTTTTTGTATCAAACTTACTATTTTCACGCAAAGGCGCAAAGCAGCAAAGCAGCAAAGAATAATATAAGCGAGCAGAGAAAGCAAAGGAGCGGAGATCATATTTTGATCTCCGCTCCTTTGCTTTCTTATAATTCTTATTTGATTCTTTGCTGCTTTGCTGCTTTGCGCCTTTGCGTGACGGCGTTACTCCTTTGTGAGCACTTTTTCAAGGATGCCCACCGCTTTCGTCAGCTCCCGGTTATTCAGCGAGGCAAATCCAAAACGGATACCGTTCATAGGCTTCGTACCATACCCGTACTGTTCGCCGTTGTTCATACTCAACCCCATAGTGCCTGCTTTTGCGGCCACCTTCGCCAGCGGGTAACGTTTGTGAAACCTAAGCCAGGTAGCCATGCCGCCGGTGGGTTCCGTAAACTGTACCCTGTCGCCCAGGCGGCTTTGCAGCAGTTGAGAGAGGTGGTCCCGTCGCTCATGATACAGCTTATTCGATTTCTTCAGGTGCCTGTCGACGGTGCCATCCGCTAACAGGGCTGCCAGCGTTTCTTCTGACAGATTATCGCCCTGGAGGTCCATCAGTCTGCGCAGCCGGGCCATTTCTTCGAGGAACGGGGCTGGCGCCACGAGGAAGCCGCTGCGGATGGAAAGCCCCAACAGCTTGGTGAAGGAACCGATGTAGATCACATTGCCGCCATGATCTCCGGCCGCCAGCGGCAATATAGGCGCGGAGCTATAGTGGTAATCATAATCGTAGTCATCTTCCAGCACCACCAACCGGTGCGTACGGATAATATCCAGCAGCCGCATTCTGCGTTCTGCGCTCAAGGTAACCGTAGTAGGATGATGATGGTGCGGTATCACATATAACATCTTCACTTTGTGGGTGCGGCAAAGTTGCCCTACGGCTTCCACGTCGATGCCTTCCTCATCTACCGGCACACGCAGCAGACGGGCACCCAGTTGCTCAAAACACAGGTCGGCAAAAAAATAATCAGGGCTTCCCACGATCACATAATCTCCTTTTTTCAGGAGCATGGCAGCGGTGAGATAGATGGCCATCTGCGCGCCACGCGTAGTCATGAGGTTGTCTGTCGACAGGGTAAGCCCACGCGTGTGGGTCAGATAACGGACCAGTTGCTGCCGCAGGTGCTGGCTTCCCATCGACGAACCATAGGTGAGCCGCTGATGGTAGCGGGGCCGGCGGATCAGGGCCCGGCTCTCTCTCATCCACGCTTCCAGCGGTGCTTCCCGCATATCCGCAAAGCCATCGTTGATAATCAGCTGACCGGCTGGCGCCAGGTCGTGCCGGGAAGTAACGACAAAAGGAATGCTGTTGAAAGAAAACGTAGGTCCGTTACCGTAAGGAGACACCGGCGCCTGAAAAGAGCGGGGTTTAATATCCGGCAGGTTGGTAGCCACCATCATGCCTTTCCGGGGAATGGCCGTGGCCCAGTCCTGGCTCACCAGCTCATCATAAGCCGCCACAATGGTTTTCCGGTGCAGCCCCAGCTGTAACGCCAGTACGCGACTGCCCGGCAACAACAGCCCCGGCTTCAGCACGCCCTCCCGTATGAGACTGGCGAAGCGGTTGGCGATCTGCTGATATACCGGCTGCCGGGCTTCCCGGTCAATCGTGATCAATGTTTTATATGGTAGCATCTGGACTATCTATCGATTTAAATCTGGACTACATAAATAGTCCAGGCAAAACTAATTTTACCTCATCAATTATGCAAAAACAATCGTGATGAAAGAGAGATTTTTTATGCAGGAGGTACAGCCTGAAGCCTTCAAAGCGATGCTGGTGATGGACAAGTATACCACCACCACCAATATTTCCCCGCTGCACCGGGAATTGATCAAAGTAAGGGCCTCCCAGCTGAATGGCTGCGCCTATTGCCTCGACAAACATGCTGCCGATGCGCGTAAGCTCGGAGAAACAGACCAGCGCCTGCTGCTGCTCAGCGCCTGGCGGGAATCGCCACAGTTCACCGAAGAAGAAAGCATCATCCTGGCGATGACGGAAGAAGTGACGTTTATCAGCCAGCAGGGCCTGACGGCGGAGACTTACAACAAAGCGCTCGCCTGCTTCGGCCTGGAAACTACCGCCCAGCTGCTGATGCACATTATCTGTATTAACGCCTGGAACCGTATCGGTATCGCCACGCATCGCATACCAGGCCAACATTATCCAACCACTACCAAATGAGAATTGTAAAAACAGCGGCTACCGACGCCGAAATACAGGCCTGCAGCGAAGTAATCCTTACATTGCGGCCACATATATTACCTGAAAGGCTGTTGCCACAGATACGGGAAATGCAACAGGAAGGTTATCATCTTCTCTACCTGCCGGCAGATGAAGATCCCTCCAAAGTAGCCGCCATTGCCGGCTACCGGCACAAACACAATCTCCATACCGGCCGCTTTATCTATATCGATGACCTGGCCACGCATCCATTATTCCGTGCCCAGGGTTATGCCTCCCTGTTGCTGTATCATATCCGGGAAATTGCGCGGGAAGAAGGACTGACCGTTGTACAACTGGATTCGGGGCACAACCTGTGGCCCGCCCATCGTTTGTATCATGAACAGGGATTTTATATTTCTGCCCATCATTTCACCCAAATTATTTAGCTATTGGGGTATTGGGTTATTTATTCATTTATGGGGCCCACTCAATATCAAAATACCAAAATATCAAAATAACCAAATGTCCAAATGTCCAAATGTCCAAATAAAAAAGCAGCGAAGACAGGTGTCTTCGCTGCTTAAAAACATCACAACAAAAAAACTATTCCTTTACCTTGTTCAGGAAAAATGATAGCTTGAACAATAGTTCATCCGATAGGCCTGCTCTCAGTTTAGCCTCATCGTCAGTGATACCCAGGCGGCGCAGCCGCTGATAGTAGACGTAAGAACCGCCGATGAGCTCCAGGCATTCTTGTATTTTACGTTGCACCTCAGCCTCTTTGGTGCGTTTTTCATATTCTTTTTTAGTCAGTATTTTATCCACGAAGTAGAAGTTGTCTTTGTCTTCCACCCATTTATTGCCTTCGCGATGTTGTGGCTTATATACTTCAAGGTAACAATTATCCAGCTTTAAAACATCACCAAATTCTGCCCGTATATCAATCACCGTTGGTTTTTCCGCAGCGGGGTTAGCCAACCGCTTTTTGATGTGGTTGCTGATTTCCACGCCCAACTCATCACTGCTCATGAGGATCTGGTTCAGTTCGGAAAATTCCAGGCCGATCGTAATACGGGTATATCCCCTGCCGCTTTTGATCTTACCAAAAAGGCTGGGGGTCGTATGTTCATCAAAGATGATGTCTTCCACCTGTACTTTGGTGATGGTTTTATAATCGGGCTTATAGCCTTCTTCTGCCGGTGTGGGGCGTTTGTTCACTAACCGCGCCGTTTCCTGACGGCGGCTGTGCTGGATGTAATCATCGATGAAACGCAGCTCATGTTTTTTCAGCTTGGCGTACAACTCATGGTGAGAGTAGTTGTGCGTCTTGCTCAACAAAGCCAGATCATTCCAGCTATGAAAATGCTGCATTTTCTTCAGCTCCTCCAGAACATCTGATGCTGCCATGTTACGGCGGTAGTACAATTCTCCAATCAGAAAGAGGGCGTACTCCTGCGGCGGATAACCCAGTTCAGGTAATACGTCGTAAGGGCTGCGCTTCTGGTCACGTGCCTGTTCCAGCAGGTCTACGTCTGACATCACCGGGGCCAGCAGGTATTTACGGGCTGCCGACCGCAATTTCTTGCTCACATAATCCAACAGCTGGTCACTCACCTGGCTGTGATGTACAAAGTCATGCAGAATCTGTACAAAGCGGCGCGATGTCGGTAATCCAAACTGTGTGAGAATATCATTTTCCAGGTCCAGCACCTCCTCTTTCGCAGGCTCCTCTTTGCCAGGTTTTACCTTCTGCTCCATCTGCTGGTAACGCTGATAATACTCCTGTAACTTCAATTTAAGCTGATCCATAATATATATACTATTAATTATTAAACTAATTCACGTTTGATAGCCTGTTTCAGGGAGAATTGTCATTTTTTCATCGTTTTGTCACTTGGGCTAACATATCTTTCCCTGGTGGTCATAGAATCACCTGAAATCAGGACATTCTGTGAGGCCATCAACCAAACATTCTGCTGACTTTCAACAACTTAATAAAATGGGAATTATAATGGGAAGTGCGCAAAGATACGGGTTTTAATACAGTGCGCAAAGCCTCAAAACGCCTTCTGGCGCGGATTACATTAGTATATAATAACAAGCATCAGAGGGATAAAATGTACCGCTATGATTATCATATCACTCCCTGTTTTTTCGTGATATATAACTTTCTGAAAAATTTTTTTGAAAAGTATTTGGAATTTAAAAAAGGTTTGTGTTATCTTTGCACTCCCAACAACGAAAGAAACACACGTTGGACGGGCAGAAACGGTGGTTGTAGCTCAGTTGGTTAGAGCATCAGATTGTGGTTCTGAGGGTCGGGGGTTCGAGACCCCTCATCCACCCGAAAATGAAAAAGGCTTCTTACACAGAAGCCTTTTTTCGTTTTACCCTATTTCATTTTTGATTCAGAAATTCAGTCAGGGGAAAGTATCTTCGCAACATTGTAAATAACATTCCGATTCAATGATTTATCTGATTCCCATTATAACCGCCCTGCTTGGCTGGATCATTCATCACCTGGCAGCACACACGCTCTTTACGCGCATCCTTCCGGCACGTCAACAAGCACTGGCTCAGCAACTGGGCGCTTTCGCCGGTCAACAGTTATCTTTCAGTACTATCAAATCCAAACTGACAGATCCGGAAAAAATAAAAAATATCATCCCGCTGGTAGAAGCTCACCTCGATACATTTCTTCGCGAGAAACTACCGAAAGCAATGCCGGTACTCTCCATGTTCATCGGAGACAGCATCGTGAACCAGATCAAATCACACCTCGTGGCAGAACTGGACACCCTGTTTCCTGTGATGATCAACCAGTATCTCGACAACGTGGAAAAAGACCTGAACATCGAAAAGATGGTGGCCGAAAAAATAGCCGGCATCTCTGCGGAACAATTACAACAAATCAGCCAGCAGCTGCTGGGCAATGAAATCAAAAAATTCAAACTGCTGGGCGCTTTTACCGGTTTTATTTCCGGTCTTATCGCGGTCATACTCCTTCACTTTTTTATATAACGAATGAACAGTGCGGGCGCTGAAATACGGGCCCGTACTGTTAATTACTGTTAACCGTCCCCCTTTGTTAACTACTGTTAAGACCTTTTACCGGTCTTTTTTTCTACTTCCTGCGGGAAAAATTCCATTCATCACAATATCTGACCATTCACCACTACCCACCGATACATTTGCTGAAATCTGACAAACAGTGCGGATAAAAAACAGCAGGATGAAAAAACTGTACATCGTACTCGCCGGCATTTTAATGTGGCAGGTACAGTCCTACGCGCAGGCGCCGGCCAACGGCAGACCAGCGGCCGCTCAAGCCGGACAGGGCGCAAAAACAAGACCGGACATGCCTCAGATAGGCAGACTTTACGGGAAACTGATAGATGCTTCCAACGGGAAACCTATTCCCTACGCTTCCGTTGCGTTGCTGCGGCAACGTGACTCTTCCGTGGTAACAGGTATGCTCACCAAACCCAATGGAGAATTTAATCTGGAAAGCCTTCCCTTCGGCCCTTTCATCGTACGTATCAACTTCATGGGCTACACCGGCCTGCAGAAAAAAGTGGTCATCAACCCACAAACAACGGAACAGGACCTGGGCAACATCAAAATGCAGCCCAACGTAAAAACCCTGCAAGGCGTGGAAGTAACCGGCCAGAAAAGCGCTTTCACCATGGGCATCGATAAAAAGGTGTTCAACGTGGAACGCAACCTGACCAGCGTTGGTGGTACCGCTACAGATGTATTGAAAAATATCCCTTCCGTCAACGTGGACCTGGATGGCAACGTCAGCGTACGCAACGCGGCCCCCAATATCTTTGTCGATGGCAAACCCTCTACGCTCACCCTCGATCAGATACCCGCTGACGCTATTGAAAGCGTGGAACTCATCACCAATCCTTCTGCACGGTATGATGCGGAAGGCATGTCCGGTATCCTCAACATCATCCTGAAGAAAAACCGGAAAGCCGGCTTCAACGGCTCTGTACAGGCAGGTATCGGCACCGGCAACAAATACAACGGCGGCGGCAATATCAATATCCGGCAGGGTAAATTCAACGTGTTCGCCAACTATAATATCAACGCCAACAGAAGCTGGGGCGAGGGTACCACCTCCCGCAGCAATTATAAAAGCGGCGGCGCGGCAGACACCAGCTTCCTCCTGCAGAACAGCAACAGCGTCAGCAAACCGCTGTTCCAGTTTGGACGCTTCGGCGCCGATTACCAAATCGATAACCGCAACACCCTCTCGCTATCGCAGAACATTGTGGCTGGTGACTTCAAAAACAATGAAGACCTCCTCAGCACGTTCTCCAATGGCCATCATGGCATCACCGGCCTTAGCGACCGTAAAAACAACAACCAGTTCAATTTCCGCAACTACACCACAGCATTGGGGTTCAAGCATACGTACGCTAAACCCAACAAAGAATGGACCGCGGACTTCAACTACAACAGAAGTTCTAATAACCGCGATGGCGACTATATCACACAGGCCATGAACCCGCAGGGCGTACCCATCGGGCAGGCACTGACCCAAACCAATACCACCGCCGGTAAAACAACTTTCGTCACCATTCAGACAGATTATACCAACCCGGTAGGCAAAAACGGTAAACTGGAAGCCGGCGCAAAAGTCACGCTGCGCGATTATACCAGCGATTATCAGGTATTCGATAAAGACACCGTCAGTGATAACTTTATACCGAACGCCATGCTCTCTACCGCCTACAAATACAACGAAGAGATTTATGCCGGCTACGCGAATTTCTCCAATACCATGGGCAACTTCGGTTATCAGGCCGGTCTGCGTGTAGAACAGTATGTATACGCCGGAGAAAATAAGGGAATCCATTACAAACCCACCAAAGCGGTGCCAGGCTTCTTCCCGAGCGTATATCTCTCGCAGAAACTCAAACATGAACAGGAATTACAGCTCAACTATTCCCGTCGGGTAAACAGGCCGAACTTCTTCCAGCTGATACCCTACCGTGATTACAGCGATCCGCAGAACCAGCGGGAAGGTAATCCCAACCTGAAGCCGGAATACATCAACAGCCTGGAGTTTTCCTACGCTAAAAACTGGAAAAACGCCAACCTGTTGGGGAGCATTTACTTCCGCAATGTCAACAATATGATCTCCACCATCAGCACGCCGATTGGGGCAGATACGCTGCTCACCCAGTTTATCAACGCCAACAGAAGCAATTCCTATGGCGCAGAGATCACGCTGAAAAACCAGATCATCAAAGGCTGGGACCTTACTTCGAACCTGAATCTGTACCAGACAGACATGAAGGTGAACAGCAACGGCCAGAACTTCAACAACAGCGGTTTCAGCTGGCTTGCGAAGATCAATTCCGAAACCAAATTGCCCGCTAATTTCACGTTACAGGTAACCGGTTCCTATCAGGCGCCTACCATTGCATTACCGTCTTCCGGCGGTGGTGGTGGAGGTGGTGGCCGTGGCGGCGGTGGTGGTGGTTTTATGATGATCCCCACTTCTTCACAGGGTACCATCAAAGGCTTTAGCACCGTGGATGTGGCAGTACGCAAAGACTTCCTGAAAAACAAAGCAGCTTCGCTCACGCTTAGCCTGTCAGATGTTTTCAATACACGCCAGTATGAACTGAACCAGGCTACGCCCGCTTTCGCACAGGATTATATCCGCAAGCGCGAATCCCGTATCCTGAAACTCAACTTCAGCTACCGTTTCGGTAAGTTCGACGCGTCCCTGTTCAAAAAGAAAAGACAGAATAATAACAACGACACGCAGATGGGCGACCAGATGCAGAGTTTCTAGTTGATAAAGAGGGTGAATGCAAAACCACAGCCGGCAGGCAGCGCCTTGTGCCCCTGCCGGCTATCTTTTTGAATATACCATTCATCCCAATTAGTCAACATTTTAAGGACCGGCAGTTATTTTTATAGTCATAGATCAGCCAGAATAAAGGATGCTAACATTACGGATGCTAAGATTAATTGCAGGGGTAACCCTGCTGTTTGCTATTATGCCTAACGGCTACGCACAAACGCCGGAAGGCGCACCGGTAAAAATGACCGGTAAAGTAGCAGACGCCGTGACCGGCAAACCGGTGGAATATGCCTCAGTGGTATTGCTCCGCCAGGCCGACTCCTCCATGGTCACCGGTATGTACACCACGCCCGCAGGTACTTTCGCTTTTAATACAGTCGTTCCCGGTATTTATGTGCTGCGTGTAACTTTCATGGGTTATGAGAAACTGGAGAAAGCCGTGAAGGTCGCCGCCGGGAAACCCGCGTTCGCCGGTACCCTGCGCCTGCAGACAGCCGGCAAAGTGCTGAACGCAGTGGAAATCAAAGCGGAAAAACCCGCTTTCTCCATGCAGATAGACCGGCAGGTATTCGACGCCGGCAGCATGATCAATGCGGAAGGCGGCACCGGTACAGACATCCTGAAAAATATTCCCAGCGTAGATGTAGACATCGATGATAACGTGACCCTGCGCGGTAAAAGCGTCACCATCTATGTAGATGGTAAACCATCCCCCTTCGGAGATGCTAAAACAGCCCTGCAGATGATTCCCGCCGAAAGCATCGACCGGGTGGAAGTCATTAACAACCCTTCCGCCAAGTTTGAAGCACAAGGCGGCGGCGGTATCATCAACATCGTCCTGAAAAAAGATAAAGCGATCGGCTACAACGTGATGTTCAACGCCGGCGTGGCCACCCGCGGGCAGGTCAACGGCAGCGCCAATGCCAGTCTGCGTATGCGCCGCTTTAACTTCTTCGGTAACTACAACGCCCGCTACGAGTCCATCGGTGGCAGCGGCTACAGCTCCCGACAGAACCTCGTGCCCGACAGCAGCCATACCACCTTCTTCTCGCAGGACAGCCGCAACAACAACCGTAATGGCAACAATGGCGGCCGCTTCGGCTTCGACTATTTCCTCGATGACCACAACACCTTTACCGTCGCGGAAGGCCTTAACCATAATTTCAACCGGAATGAGGATGACATCTTCCTGAATTATCTCGATGAACAAAAACAAACCCTCCGCACCGGCGAACGGCATAACACCAGCCGCAATGACGGCTATAACAACAATACCAGCCTGAATTACAAACGCACTTTCAAAAAACAGAACCAGGAACTGACCGCCTATGTGAGCTACAGCGGCAACCGGTCCGGCAGCAACAGCGACTATCGCACCCAATACCAGAAACCAGGACTGGACACGCTTCCCAATCCCAACTGGCAAGAGAATACCGGCAAAAACGGAAACCGCTTCTGGAACCTGCAGTCCGACTATACCATGCCCCTCGGCAAAAAAGGAAAGCTGGAAGCAGGGGTGAAAAGCACTTTCCGGCATATCAGTAACGACTATACGGCCATGCTGTACAACTGGGACATAAAAGATTTCCGCAAAAGCAACCAGCTGTCCAACCAGTATGACTATGAAGAAGACATCCATGCGGGTTATCTCAACTTCGCCAATGCCATCGGTAATCTGGGCTATCAGATCGGCGTAAGGGCCGAGCAGTCTTTCCTGAAGGGCTATTCCTTTACCCGCGACACGACGGTGGACAACAGGTTCTTCAATCTCTTCCCCAGCGTGTTCCTGAAGTATAACCTGCCTAAAAACCAGAACCAAAGCCTGGTCTTCAACTACTCCACCCGTATCGACCGGCCCAACTTCGACCAGCTGCTGCCGTATATCAATAACTCCGACCCGCAGAATATCCGCATCGGCAACCCGGAGCTGAAGCCTGCGCTGTCGCATAAGTTTGAAACCAGTTATTCCGTCTATTATCCCAAATCCAATAATTATTTCAGCACCAGTACGTACTATGCGCAAACCAATGACAACATTGACCGTATCAGTACGCTGGACACCATAACGGGCGTTACCACCACCAAACCCATGAACCTGGCCACCCAGCAGAACATTGGCGGCAACGTGTCTTACAGCCTGAATATCTATAAATGGTGGAAAGTTAATGCCAACCTGAACCTGGAGTACAACCGGCTCACCAGTACCACGCTCAATAATGAGAATTTCAGCTATGGGCTGAACGCCAATACACAGTTCAGGCTGCCGTCCCGCATCAGCATAGAGCTGAGCGGACATTACCGCTCCCCCCGGATACAGCCGCAAGGCACCTTCCGGGCCATGAATGGCATTGACCTGGGTGTGCGCAAGGAAGTCCTTAAAAACAGGGCACTGGTGATAGCGCTGAATATTTCAGATCTGCTCAATACCCAGCAATTCAGCTCCCACTACGAAACACCGGTGTTTATTCAGGATTATGAGCGTAAACGTGCTACCCGCTTTATCCGTATCAACATAAGGTACCGTTTTGGCAAGATGGACCCTAATCTCTTTAAAAAGAAAAAACAACCAACGCAGGAAGAAGAAGAGAAGCCACAGGAGGAAGAGGAGAAGCCCAAAGAAAGAGGACGACTTTAGAATGACGAATTGGGGGTCCAATATCAGGCTTTAGTGCTGCACTATCGCTTCATATTGAACCCCCAATTCGTCATTCGTAATTCGTAATTTGTAATTTATTTTTTACCTGCCAACATCGGCACAAAAGAGAAGTTATCGAACAGCTCCTGCTCTGTTTCTGTATCACTGATTTTGGTGATACGCAGCATCCGCTGCACTTCCTGGCCACCTACAGGGATCACCATTTTACCACCGATTTTTAATTGCTGTACCAGCTTCTCGGGGATATGTGGTGCTGCCGCAGTCACCAGCACCTTATCAAACGGTGCATAGGAAGGCAGTCCTTCGTAGCCGTCGCCATAAAACAGGCGCAGGTTGGGGTATTTGCTTTTAAAAGGAAAGGCTTTTACCTGATCGAACAGGCGTTTCTGGCGTTCGATGGTGAAAACGTTCAGTTTCAGCTCCGCCAGCACGCATGCCTGATAGCCGCTGCCGGTACCGATCTCCAGTACCTTCTCAAACGGCCGGGGCTCCAGTAGCTGCGTCTGATAGGCTACCGTATAAGGCTGGGAAATCGTTTGCCCCTCTCCGATAGGAAAGGCCCTGTCATCATATGCAATGCTCTCGAAAGCCGTATCAAGGAAAAAATGCCGGGGGATATTGCCGATAGCCGCCAATACGTTTTCATCAGTAATCCCTTTCTGACGGATACTATCCACTAACTGTTTGCGTAATCCTTTTTGTTTATAAGTATCTTCATACCGCCTCATAGTGCAAAATTAACCATTACCTACGATTTTCAATGATTTTGACCAGGTGGAATTTCCCACATTCGTTTTTTTATTTTTACTTTACAGCCTGACCGGGCTATAAGGGCCCGGAAAAACAACACGATTATGGATATAAATATTCAAAACAAAGTATCGCAATGGCTCAACGGTAACTATGATGCTGAAACCATTGCCACACTTAAAAAGATGCAGGAAGGCAACCCCGACGACCTCAATGATGCTTTTTATCGTAATCTCGAGTTTGGTACCGGTGGATTGAGAGGAATTATGGGCGTAGGTACCAACCGGATGAATAAATATACCGTCGGCATGGCCACCCAGGGCTTTGCCAACTACCTGAAAAAGACTTTCGAAGGCGAAGTAAAAGTGGCCATCGCACACGACAGCCGCAACAATTCCCGTTTTTTTGCAGAAACCGTTGCCAACGTATTTGCAGCCAATGGCATTAAAGTATTTCTCTTTGAAAGCCTCCGCCCCACGCCGGAGCTCTCTTTCGCCATCCGCCACCTGCAATGCCAGGGCGGCGTGGTACTCACCGCCTCCCACAACCCGAAAGAATACAACGGTTATAAAGCTTACTGGAACGACGGCGCCCAGCTGGTGCCCCCTCACGATAAAAACGTGATCCGTGAAGTGGAAAACATCCTCTCCCCTGACGATGTGAAATGGAGCGGCGGCGAAGCCAATATTACCCTCATCGGTAAAGAAGTGGACGAGGCCTACCTGAAAGAACTGCAGGGACTGTCCATCAACCCGGAGATCAACAAACAACAGCACGACCTGAAAATTGTTTATACACCCATCCATGGCACCGGCATCACCATGGTACCGGAAATATTGCAACGTTTCGGCTTCACCAATGTGAACATCGTGGAAGAACAATCCACCCCTGACGGCAATTTCCCAACCGTGGTATATCCTAACCCGGAAGAGTCTGAAGCCCTGAGCCTGGCCCTGAAAAAAGCCAAAGAACTGGATGCCGACATCCTGCTGGGCACAGACCCTGACGCTGACCGTGTAGGCATCGCCGTGAAAGACCTGAAAGGTGAATGGGTACTGCTCAACGGTAACCAGACCGGCGTGCTCCTGTTCAACTACATCGTGGAAGGCCGCCGCAGAAAAGGGTTGCAAAAACCCAACGACTTTATCGCAAAGACCGTAGTGACTTCCGACCTCATCGATGTCTTTGCCGCGAAGAACGATATCAACTGCTACAATACCCTCACCGGCTTTAAATGGATAGCGGACCTGATCCGTCGCAAAGAACCACAGGAAACATTCATCTGTGGTGGAGAAGAATCATATGGTTATATGATCGGTAATAATATCCGCGACAAGGACGCCATCTCTTCTGTGGCCATGATCTGCGAAATGGCAGCTTATGCGCGCAGCCAGGGTAAGTCACTGTTTGAGTTGCTGGTGAACATCTACATCCAGTACGGTTATTACAACGAGTCCCTGATCTCCATCACTAAAAAAGGAATGAAAGGGGCAGATGAAATCGCTGACATGATGCGGGGCTACCGTGAAAATCCGCCGGCTACCATCAACGGCTCTCCCGTGGTCACACTGTACGACTATCAGCTGCAACAGGTGAAAGACATCAAAACCGGCGAAATCAAGCCACTGGATCTGCCAAAATCCAATGTATTGCAGTTTGTACTGGCCGATGGCAGCAAAATCTCTGCCCGTCCGTCCGGCACCGAGCCTAAAATCAAATTCTATTTCAGCGTGAACGCGCCACTGAACAGCGTGGCCGACTACAATGCTGTTACCGCCGATCTCGACAAAAAGATCGAAGGTATCATCTCTGATATGCACCTGAAATAATAAAACATACTCCCATCACAACATTCAAAGAGAATACTGCCCGGTTAGCCCTCCTCCCCCGCGGAGGAGGGGCCTTGGCAGGAATTCTTCTCGTGCTGATTTCCCTGACCACGCCTGCTCAACAGAAGGCGCCCTTCTTTTCGTTGCCCGACACCACTATCAAAGAAAGGGTATGGATACTCACCGGTACTACTGCCGCCGTTTATGGCAGCGGCCTCGCTGTACTCAGCACCGCCTGGTACAAAGGCTATCCGCGCTCTTCCTTCCACTTCTTCAATGACGCAGGTGAATGGAATCAGATGGATAAAGCAGGACATGTTTTTGCCGCTTACTTTGAAGGTAAGTACAGCCGGGAAATGTGGAGATGGTCCGGCCTGCCGCGTAAACAGCAGATCTGGATCGGCGGCCTCAGTGGCTTTGCCTATCAGTCAGTCATAGAAGTATTGGACGGATTCTCTGAAAAATGGGGATTCTCGTGGAGCGATATGGGAGCCAATGCTGTTGGCTCTGCCCTGCTGATCAGCCAGGAGCTGGCCTGGGACGAACAACGGATACAGCTTAAATTTTCTGCTCATCCTAAAAGTTATCCGGAAGGACCCGTCCGGGAAAAGACGGACCAGCTCTTTGGTCATACTTTCTGGGAAAGAACGCTGAAAGATTATAACGCCCAAACATACTGGTTATCGGTCAATCTCTATTCTTTCCACAAAAACGCCACCTGGCTGCCCCGCTGGCTGAACATTGCCGTAGGGTATGGCGCAGAAGGCATGTATGGAGGAGATGACAACACCTGGACAGATGCACATGGCCAATTCCACGACTACAGCCACGTTCGCCGTGTGCGGCAATTTTATCTGTCGCCCGATATTGACTTCACCAAAATCCGCAGCCGTAAAAAAGGCGTACGCGTATTGTTTCAGGTACTGAACATGATGAAGTTCCCCGCCCCTGCCCTCGAAATCAATTCACAGGGCAATGTAAAACTGCATCCTGTATATTTTTAAAGGAAAAGCTTATTCAAAATAAGCAGCGATGATGTCTTCTCCCTGCATCTCTACCAACACCATGTCCTGCAAGGTAGTGGCGAGGGAATAACCTACGAAGTCAACAGACAACGGGAAAGATTTGTGCCGGCGGTCTACCAGCACAGCTGTTTGTATTTTCTTCGGAAGATAAGCCAGCAGCGGCTTCAGGGCATAGAGCATGGTACGGCCGGAGTTGGCCACATCGTCTACCACGACGACCACTTTGTCATTGAAGTCAATGTCTTCAGAAACTTTTACTTCATCCGGACGTTGTTTATCCAGATGCAGGGATATGATCCTGGTTTTCAACGGAGAGATCTGTTCCAGCACAGCCGCTATCTTACGGGCCACCACCATGCCTCTGTCCCAGATACCGGCAAGGATGATTTCTGTGCCGTCGCTGTTCAGTTCATAGATCTCATAAGCGATCCGCTCAATTTTTTTCTGGATGATATCCTGTGTAAGAATAATGTTCCTGCTTTCCATAGGCGCAAATATAACGTTCATTTGGAAATTTGGCTATTTGGATATTGCGTTATTGAGTTATTTAATTGAGTCCCTGGTAGTAAAGATGCCACACTCAATCACTCAATAACGCAATATCCAAATAGCCAAATATCAAAATAATCTCCCCTTCAAAAGCCGGGAACCAAAAAAAACATAAATTAGGGAGTCAAATCTAAGATAATGCGAATTGTACAAGAGTTACTGTTTATTATTGCCTTCGGGATGGCAGTATACCTATTTTCCACGAAAGTGCGCCAGATAAGGCGGAATATCCTGCTGGGGCGCGACAAAGACCTCAATGACCACCCTGATCTGCGCTGGAAAAACGTATTGTTACTGGCTTTCGGCCAGAAAAAAATGTTCCGAAACCCGTTGGTGGCCGTGCTGCACTTTTTCGTCTACGCAGGCTTTATCATTATTAATCTGGAAATCCTCGAGATTATTCTGGACGGGATACTGGGCACACATCGTTTATTCGTTCCCGTATTAGGCGGACTGTATCCGGTGCTGATCAGTGCTTTTGAGGTGCTGGCCGTACTGGTAATGCTGGGCTGCGCCATCTTCCTCATTCGCAGGAACATCCTGAAGCTACGGCGGTTTATCAGCAAAGACCTGAACGGATGGCCGCGTTCCGACGCCAATTACATCCTCCTCACGGAGATCGTGCTGATGTTCCTGTTCCTGACCATGAACACGGCCGATCAACAGATGCAGTTGCGTGGCAGCGAACATTACATCGCTACCGGCAATTTCCTTATTACCGGCAGTCTGGCGTCTATATTCAACCACACGTCAGACGGCACCCTGATAGCGATCGAGCGTACCTGCTGGTGGCTGCATATACTGGGTATCCTCGCGTTCCTCAACTATCTGCCTTATTCCAAACATCTTCATATTATACTGGCCTTTCCCAATGCTTACTTCGCCAGTCTGGAGCCCGCAGGCGAAATGGAAAATATGCCTGCCGTACAGAGAGAAGTACAGCTCATGCTGCAACCTGAGCTGGCCGCTAACGAATCTGCTCCGGAAGGCATGCCTAAGTTCGGCGCCAAAGACGTGTTTGACCTTACCTGGAAAAACCTGCTGGACGCCTACAGCTGCACCGAATGCGGCCGTTGTAGCGCTGCCTGTCCGGCCAATATCACCGGTAAAGCCCTTTCTCCCCGTAAAATCATGATGGATACCCGTGACCGTGCAGAAGAAGTAGGCCGCAACATCAATAAGAACGGCGCTTTCACCGATGACAGCAAAACACTGCTGCGTGACTATATCACAGAAGAAGAGCTGCGCGCCTGCACCACCTGCAACGCCTGCGTACAGGAATGCCCGGTAAGCATCAGTCCTCTCGATATCATCCTGCAACTGCGCCGCCACCTGGTGATGGAAGAATCCAGCGCACCCGCCGAATGGACCGGCATGTTCAGCAATATCGAAAACAACATGGCCCCCTGGAAGTTCAGTATGGACGACCGCGACAAATGGGCTACCGAAATGAATCAATAACGAAAAGCTAAAAGCGAAGAGCTATGCAGATAAAGACAATGGCTACATATGCCGCCAACGGGGAAACACCGGAAATACTGTTTTGGGTAGGTTGCGCCGGCAGCTTCGACCAGCGTGCACAAAAGATCACCAAAGCATTTGCCACTATCCTCGATAAAACAGGCGTTCAGTTTGCCATCCTGGGCAAAGAAGAAAGCTGCACCGGCGATCCGGCCAGAAGAGCAGGCAACGAGTTTATCTTCCAGATGATGGCACAAAACAACATACAGTTGCTCAATATGTATGGGGTGAAAAAGATCGTCACCGCCTGCCCTCACTGCTTCAATATCCTGAAAAATGAATATCCTGCCCTTGGCGGTAATTATGAAGTGATACATCATACCACCTTCCTCCAGTCGCTGATCGATGAAGGAAAGATCAAAATGAAAGAAGGCGGTGTCTTCAAAGGCAAAAAAATCACCTATCACGATTCCTGTTACCTCGGCCGGGGTAATAATATCTATGAAGCGCCCCGCAAAGTACTCGAAACCCTCGATGCCGAGCTGGTGGAAATGAAACGCTGCCGCAGTAAAGGCCTTTGCTGTGGAGCCGGTGGCGCCCAGATGTTCAAGGAAGAAGAAAAAGGAACTACCCGCATCAACTTTGACAGAGGCCACGAAGCCGTGGATACCGGCGCTTCCGTGATTGCCGCCAATTGTCCTTTCTGCATGACTATGCTGACTGACGGCGTGAAAGAAACCGGAAAGGAAGACGAGGTGAAGGTGCTGGATATCGCAGAGCTGATTGCGATGAATATGGAATAAGCGCACATACGACGACTAATTGACTTAAATTTGCATCATGGATACAAAAGACATACATCTCCCTTCCGGGTTTTCTCCGGCTTCCAGGGTTTGGATATATCAGAGCAACAGGCCATTCAATGAGCAGGAGATCAGGGAAATCGACGAACAGCTGTTACAATTTACCGAACAGTGGAATGCCCACGGCGCGCCTGTAAAAGGCTGGGGCCGTGTGGTACTGGGCCAGGTGGTGATATTGATCGCAGACGAAACCGATACGACCGTTAGCGGTTGTAGCACCGATAGCTCTGTCAGAGTCATCAAAAGCATTGAAAAACAATACAATGTGAACATGTTTGACCGCCTGCTGCTCGGTTTTATTGTGAAAGACAAAGTGCAGTTGCTGCCGATGGCTCAGCTGGGTTATGCGATGGAACAGGGATTCATTGATGAAAACACCCTCTATCTCAATAATACCGTGCTCACCAAAGCTGATCTGGACACCAAATGGCTGATACCGCTGAAAGATAGCTGGCTGGCACACAAAGTGGCAAAAGCAAGCTAAGCACGCAAAGTAGCCAAGTGAGCTAAGCCCGCAAAGAAAGAGCTTGATAAGAGCGAAGACAATAGATTTTATAAACTATTGTCTTCGCTCTTATTACATATTATAAATTCAAAAATCAAAAATAATGGGTGATCCTTTGCGTCTTTGCTGCTTTGCATCTTTGCGTGAAAAAAACGTTGTGTGTGATCCTTTGCGCCCTTTTACAAATCCACAAATTCCTTTGCCCCCTTCGCGTGACAAAAACGTCGTACATGATCCTCTGCGCCCTTTTACAAAGCCACAAATTCCTTTGCCCCCTTTGCGTGACAAAAACGTCGTGCGTGATCCTTTGCGCCCTTTTACAAATCCACAAATTCCTTTGCCCCCTTCGCGTGATGACATAATGTCATTTTTTCCGTTTTAATCCTTATTTTTGCTCTCCAAAATTTTTGTCAGGAATGCTGGACCAGGTTACTAAAGTGCACGATGAGAGCCGTCAGGGTGAAGCTTTTGCTCCCGTGACGACCAATGACCAAACATATAGGAAAAAATTTTATATAGAAAGCTATGGCTGTGCAATGAATTTCAACGACAGTGAGATTGTTGCCTCCATATTAAATCAGGAAGGATTTGGCGCTACCCGGAATGTGGAAGAAGCCAATCTGATCCTGCTCAACACGTGTTCTATCCGTGAAAAAGCGGAACAGACCGTGCGTAAACGGCTGACGGAGTTTCGCCGTATCAAAAAAGAAACGCCCGGCCTGCTGATAGGCGTATTGGGCTGCATGGCAGAAAGGCTGAAAACGAAGTTGCTCGAAGAAGAGAAACTGGTGGATATGGTCGTAGGCCCGGATGCTTACCGTAGCCTCCCTACCCTGATCGCAGAAGCGGAAACAGGCCAGAAGTCAGTGAATGTATTACTGAGCCGCGAAGAAACGTATGGTGATATCAGTCCGGTAAGACTGGACAACAATGGCGTATCCTCTTTTGTGTCTATCATGCGGGGTTGTAATAATATGTGCACGTTCTGCGTAGTGCCTTTTACCCGCGGCCGTGAACGCAGCCGCGACGCGATTTCCATCGTAAAAGAAGCAGCAGAGCTGTTTGAAAACGGCTACCGCGAAGTAACCTTGTTAGGCCAGAACGTAGACTCCTACTACTGGACCAGCGACGACGGCAGTGAAACGGTGACTTTCGCCCAGCTGCTGGAGAAAGTGGCGCTGATCAATCCATTGCTGCGCGTACGTTTCAGCACTTCCCATCCTAAAGACATTACCGATGAGGTGCTCTTTACCATCGCAAGACACGAGAATATCTGCAATTATATCCACCTGCCGGTACAAAGCGGCAGCAACAGGATATTGCAGCTGATGAACCGCACGTATACCCGTGAATGGTATATGAAGAAAGTAGCGCGTATCCGTGAAATCCTTCCCGGCTGCGGCCTTTCAACAGATATCATCTGTGGTTTCTGCAGCGAAACAGAAGAAGAACATCAGGAAACCATGGACATCATGCGGTTTGCCGCTTATGACCTGGCGTACATGTACTTTTATTCCGAACGCCCTGGTACATTGGCACAGCGCCGTTATCAGGACGATATACCGGAAGACGTCAAAAAAAGAAGGCTTGCCGAAGTGGTGGAACTGCACCGGCAGCAATCAGAAAGAAGCATGAAAAACGATGTCGGCAAAACTTTCAAAGTGCTGGTAGAAGGCACTTCCAAACGTTCCGAAGAACACCTGTTCGGCCGCAATGACCAGAACAAGGTGATTGTTTTCCCCCGTGAAAACTTTAAAAAGGGCGAATACGTTATGGTGAAGGTAGATAGCTGCACATCAGGCACACTTATAGGAAATGCAGTACAGTAGCCTGCCCGCTGCTGCCTGCTCATTTTTGGACCATTAAACAATCGGGTTACCACTTATGGACATACAGGCTATCAAAAACAGGTTTGGCATTATCGGAAACAGTCCCGCATTGAACTACGCCCTGCAGGTGGCCGCACAGGTGGCCAATACCGACCTCACCGTACTGATTAACGGGGAGAGCGGCGTAGGTAAAGAAGTATTTTCCCAGATCATTCACGCGCTCAGCGCCCGTAAACATAATCCTTTCATCGCCGTCAACTGCGGCGCCATCCCTGAAGGCACGATCGACTCCGAACTGTTCGGTCACGAAAAAGGCTCCTTCACCGGCGCGGTAGACAGCCGTAAAGGTTATTTCGAAACCGTTAACGGCGGCACCATCTTCCTCGACGAAATCGGGGAAATGCCGCTGGGCACACAGGCCCGCCTGCTTCGCGTACTGGAAACCGGTGAATATATCCGCGTAGGTTCTTCCAAAGTACAGAAAACAGATGTTCGCGTGATCGCCGCTACCAACCGCGATCTGCTGGAACGCACCCAGCACGGCAAGTTCCGGGAAGACCTCTACTACCGCCTCAACACCGTGCCTATCCGCGTACCGGCACTGCGCGACCGCAAAGAAGACATCCCTTTGCTGTTCCGTAAATTCTCCGTCGATTTCTCCGAGAAATATAAAACACCTTCTATCCAGCTGGATGAAGAAGCCCGTCAGGTGCTGGTTAACTATCCCTGGCGTGGTAATGTGCGCGAACTGAAAAATATAGCGGAACAGATCTCCGTACTGTCGTCTGACAAACTGGTCACCGCCAACGACCTGAAAAGGTTCCTCCCGGAAATACCGGAAGTCAACAGACTCCCGATGCTGGCCGCTCCGCAGCAGCAGCCCGGCAGCGGCGGCGACTTCGCCTCAGAAAGAGACATCCTCTACAAGCTTTTCTTCGACATGAAAAAAGATGTAACAGAGGTCAAAAAAATGTTCTTCGACATCCTGCAAAATCCGAATGTTGCACACGCCACGGAATATCATCCGGAGAGCCATGTATTGCACAGCTATCCTGCCGGCAATGAAATGGCCGTACCTTCTTCCGGCATCAGCAATAACCAGCCGATCATTCTGGCCGACAATAAAATCGATCACCATGAGGAAGTGGAAGAAACCCTTTCCATTGCTGATAAGGAAAAAGAACTGATCGTAAAAGCACTGAAGAAACACAAAGGCAAACGTAAGGATGCCGCCCTCGATCTGGGCATTTCCGAAAGAACGCTTTACCGCAAACTGAAAGAATATAACATCGCCGAATAAACGAATTTTCAACAGCATGACCATTACCATCAGAACATTCATCGCCCTTGCCATGATAGCGCTATTCGGCGGTTGCAGTGTACACTATTCCACCACCGGCGCCAGCATCGACAATGAGGCCAAAACGGTGAACGTACGTTTTATTGAGAACAGGGCGCCTATCACCAACCCTACCCTCAGCCAGAAAATCACCCAGAAACTGCGTGATAAAGTCACTTCACAGACCAGGCTGACACAGGTGGGCGATAATGAGCCGCGTGCCGACTATGAGTTCCGTGGCGCTATTACCGGCTACTCCTTCTCCAACGCCGCTGTTACCAACGTAGACCAGGCCGCCACTTCCCGTCTGAATGTGACCATCAATATCACGTTCATCAAACGGGTAGGCGATAAAAAGGGCTTCACCCAGTCCTTTACCCGTTCTGCTGATTTCTCTGCCAACCAGCTCCCTTCCGTTGTGGAAAACGGCCTGCTGAATGACAATATCATCCCCGGCATCGTGGACGATATTTTCAACAGAGCTTTCGCTAACTGGTAATACTATTGGATTATTTTGTTATTTTTTTATTGGGTTATTGGATTTACGGATTTTGAAATGTTTTGATTTTGAAATTTGAGGACCGGAAAGATCACATCATGTCCTATAATGTTGATCGTTCGCTGGATTAAAAATGTGTATATCAAAAAATGCTACCATCCGTAAATCAAATAATGCAATGATCAAATGACCCAATAATAAAATTTACTACATTAGGACTATGATCGCAAACACAATCATCGCACACGTCTTTTTGCAGGCCAGCCTGCACCAGGTAGATGTGGCCGCCATGGACCAGCTGGTAGCGGAATATCCCTATTTTTCTGCCGCCCGGCTCCTGCTGGCCAGAAAGGTATATCACCAGCATGGCGACCTTCATGATCCCGCCATCAGGAAGGCAATGTTGTATAGCGGTCAGCCTCACCATTTTTATCATATCGTTACGCACGAACCCGTGCTGGAAACCGTGGAAGACCGCGTACCGCCGGCTATACCGGCTGATGCCCTCCCCGATGACCTGCCCGAAGTACAGGAAACTCCCGAAGCAACGGTAACAGCCCCTCCGGCTGAAGCCCATGTGGAACCTGCCGCTGCAGCCGCAGAGCAGTTCCCCGAACACCTGACGGAGATACCCGTTACCCGGACGGAAAACGAGCAGACGATCGCTGAAGCAGAGATGGAAACCGACCTACCGGTGACCGGAGAAGCAAAAGTGGAAGAAGAAAAAGAAGAAGTGCAAGAAGAACTTACAAGCGCAGCACCTGCTGCAATACCAGTGATGGAAGAAGAAACGCCCATCCCTGCTGTCATGGAAGCCACTGCTGAAATGCCTCCTGCGACGGTTAACGGTACAGACCATGAAGCAGCTACGCCGGACGCGATACCAGCAGAGATCCCGGACCCGGCTGACATGGTGGCAGCACCGGAAACAAACCATACGCTCCATCAGGAGGCAATAACGGAAGCAACCGATCAGACAAATACAGATATAGCAGACGAACGGCCGATTAAAATATTCCCGTTGGAGATCTCGGCAACAGAAGAGACCACCCTGACGTTCCAGCCGCTGTATACCGATGATTATTTCGCCTATAAACGGTTGAAAGACCCGGAACATGCAGACGAGCTCAGCGCACAAGGCGAAGCGGAAATGAAAAGCTTCACCTCCTGGCTGCGGCAGATCAAAGACAACTTCTCCGGCAGGACCAACAAGGACTGGTATCATCAGCAGCTCCACCGCCTGTACGGGGAAGACGAAGAACCGGAAGTGTCCGAAACCGTCGAAAAAATGGCCATGGACTCCATTACCTTCAATAACGACATTGTATCTGAAACACTGGCAGAAATATGGGTACGTCAACGACAGTACCAACAAGCGATCAGGATATATCAAAAATTAAGTTTGCTTAATCCCGACAAAAACGCTTATTTTGCGCAGAAGATACAAGAACTAAAATCTTTAATAGATAAAAGCAAACATTAATATTTATGTTAATCATTTTTGGTATCCTGATCATATTAGCCTGTGTGTTGTTGGGCTTTTTCGTGCTGATCCAGAACCCTAAAGGAGGCGGGCTGTCCGGTTCTTTTGGTGGTATTGGCAATCAGGTGATCGGGGTGCGTCAGACAACTGACGTTTTGGAAAAAGGTACCTGGATACTGGCAACTATCATTGCTGTACTCTGCCTCACCGCTCCTTTCTTTATCGGTAAATCCGGAAAGGTATCCAACTCCGCACCTACTGCCATTGAAAGAGCTGGTGGTGGTGCACCTGCTCCGGCTCCCGCACCTGCACAACTGCCAGGTACTCAGCCACAACAACCGGCGCCGAACACTCCGGCTCCAGGCTCCAAATAATATTTTTCTGAATAATATTTTATAAAACCTCGCCGTTAAAAGCGAGGTTTTTTTAATCACTACCCGTTACGAATGGCTAAGAAACGAAAACCTACCAACGTTTGGCTTAAACGCAGCCTCGTCATCGCCGGCTGCCTGGCCGCAGGTGTCCTCGTATATTTCTCCTACCGGGTGTTTGGGCCCAATACAAAAGCTTTCGGCGATTCCAAATACTTCTATGTCCGCACCGGCAGCACTTACGATGATGTGCTCGAAGGACTGGAAGACCAGGGCATCATCCGTAACCGCAACAGCTTCAACTGGGTAGCGAAAGAGCTGGGATACCCTTCCCGCGTAAAAGCCGGCCGCTACAAAATAGCCCACGGCATGAGCAACTTCGACATCGCGAAACTGCTCCGCTCCGGTAAACAATCGCCTGTGGTACTGGTGATCAATAAACTGCGTACCAAACAGGACCTGGTCCGGAAAGTAAGCAACAACCTGGAAGCCGATTCCAACGCGCTCCGCGCCCTGCTGTCTGATCAGGTATATCTTCGTCAGTTCAATCTCGACACTAATACCGCCATGTGCGCAGTGGTGCCCAATACATACGAGTTCTACTGGAATACCAACGCCGAAACCGTCTTCAAAAAACTGGAAAAAGAAAGAGAAGAGTTCTGGACCAGCGACCGCCGGGAGAAAGCGAAAGCACTGAATCTCACGCCTGTTCAGGTAACCATCCTGGCCTCTATCGTGGAGGAAGAGAGTAACAAACTGGACGAGAAACCCATCATTTCCAGCGTGTACCTGAACCGCTTCCGCAAAGGCATGCGCCTGCAGGCAGATCCCACAGTTAAATTCGCGCTCCAGGACTTTGGCCTGAAGAGAATACGCGAAGCACATACCCAGTTTGATTCTCCGTATAATACTTACCGTTATGAGGGCTTCCCCCCGGGGCCCATCTGCACGCCATCTGAAAAAACAATAAACGCCGTGCTGAACACACCGGAAACAGATTATTTGTACTTTTGCGCCAGGTCTGACTTTTCAGGCTACCATGCTTTTGCAGCTACATATGCGGAACATTTGATCAACGCCAGAAAATATCAGGCGGAGCTGAACAAACGTGGATTTTAATATTTAGTTATTTGGTTATTTTAGTATTGAGGTTGCATAATTTCATTACAGTAGGCGAATAATAAGATAACTAAATAGCCAAGACAGCCCTAAATAAGAAAATAACTAAATAACTAAATCTTCAAATAGTTTGGTTTTTAAACCCGAAAACATCATCTTCCGTTCACGTCCTTACCGTTGGTTGGTTAACAGGAGTAAAACCCTTATCCTGCCAGGTTTTGAAGGACTACCACTGTATGATGTGCTGAAATATTTCGGCCAGGAAACCAAAGCGAGAGGACTGGGAGACAGGGCCAGAGCTATTTCTTTCAACTTCCTGCTGGCTATTCCGCCCTTCTTTATCTTTCTGTTTACACTTGTTCCCTATGTGCCGGTAAAGAACATTGAGCCTACGCTCTATGATCTTGCCCAGGACCTCACGCCCAACTACAACACCTACATGATCGTACGGGAAATGATCCATGATTTCCTGTACACCCATCGCAATGGCTTGCTGTCAGTGGCTTTCCTGATGGGCTTCTTCTACTCTTCCAATGGCGTGATGGGCATTTTACGCTCCTTCAGTAAAATAGAAGGCGCCGGTTTCCGTAAGCGTAAATGGTGGCAAAACCGCCTGATTGCACTGCAACTGACACTGATACTGGTGGTGTTGTTGCTGGTGACCGTTGCCCTGATCATTATTCAGGGGGCTACCCTCCGCTGGTTGTTCAATCTTACCGGTGTGCAAAATGCGCGGCTGCTCAGCCTCATCGATGTCGCCCGCTGGGTGTTCATCGTATTCCTGTTTTATTCGGTGAATTCAGTGCTGTACCGTATTGGCGCCGCCACCACCAAAAAGTGGAAGTTCATCACCGCCGGTGCTACGGTGAGCACCATTTTTATGATCGTCGTGACCATCGGCTTTTCCTATTTTGTGAACCACTTCGGGAACTATAACAAGATCTATGGTTCTATCGGTACTATCCTGATCCTCATGTTGTGGGTCTTCTTCAACTCGTTCATCCTTCTGGTGGGCTTCGAGCTCAATGCCAGTATCCGCGCGCTCAGTGATGCGCGACAGGAAACGGAGCAGAAAGAGGAAAAGCCGGCCAGTAGCCCGTTACTCCGCTAATATCTTATCTGCCGAAAATTTTTATTTTAACTTTTTTTATTATATCTTTCTAAGAATTTCCTGTCAACTGTCAGGAAAATTACTGTCGCATTGATTATATTTATACTGGACACGAAATTCTCATAATATGATGAAGTCCGCTCTTTACCTTGCCTGTGCCCTCGTTTTTACCGCAGCCATCCCGGCTGTCGAGAATCCGCTTGAACCCGGCGCCGCTCTTCCCAAACCAGATCTGAAATGGATGGATGTTTCCGGAAAGGAAATTTCCCTGAATAGTGCCAAAGGCAGCAACGGCCTGCTGATCATCTTTAGCAGCAATCAGTGTCCGTATATGGTACGCAACCAGGAACGGCTGCACAACATCTGCGCTTTAGCACATAAGAACAATATCGGTGTGGTGATGGTGAATTCCAATGAGGCCAATCGTGCCGACGGGGATTCGTTTTCCGCCATGAAGGCCTATGCCACGCAGCATGCGTTTCAATGTTATTATATCCTGGATAAAAATGCGGAACTGGCAGATGCCTTCGACGCCAACCATACCCCGGAGTGTTATCTGTTCGACAAGAACAACCGTCTGGCTTACAAAGGGGCTATAGATGATAACCCCGGCAATGCAGATGCGGTAAAAGCCCGTCATCTGCAAAATGCCATTACGGAAATGCTGGCCGGCAAATCCGTTACCACCAGCACTTCCAGCACACTGGGCTGTAATATTAAAAGGAACCGCTGATTATTGTCCCACGAGGAACACCGCGTTACTGAACATCAGTTTACCATTTTCCCAGAAACTTCTGAACAGCGGATTATCGGCCAGGATAACCACCGAACCGTTGCCTATTTCTTTTACACCGAAGAGCAATCCGTCTTTCAGGCGATTACGGGTATCTGCTCCCACGAAGCCACTGAGATAATTATCTTTCTTTAAGACGCCCACATTCCAGCCGCTGTTGTCGATGAACTCATACAACCGGCTGTCCTGTTTGAGTGTATAATACACTCCCGGATAACCGAAAGCCAGCGGATGTGTGGTATCCAGCTGTACTTTAAAGATGGCGCCCGGAATGAACTGCCGCACACTTTCCCGCTCCCGGTTAGCATAAGGCTTCAGCGCATCATAAGAAGCATCTTCCAGTTGTTTGTTTTTTTCCGGTGTGCCTTCTTCTTTCTCTTTCTTCAGTTTAATGCCCCATTCGGCCTCGGACACCTGTTCCGCAGCGGTTTCAAGGGCAATTAATTTTCCTCCTTTACTGATCCATTCTTTCAGTCGTTCAGTGGCTGCCTTTTCAGTAAATGTTTTGTACTCGCCGTCTGCCAGGATCAATACATCTATCTGGTCCCACTTCACGTTATTCAGGTTTCGTTCATTCACCACCGTTATCGGGTAATCCAGCTGCTGCTCAAAGAAATGCCATATCTCGCCCACTCCCAGGGACGAAACATCGTCGCCCGTGACCAGCATCACTTTAGGGGCTTTGATATAACGGATCTTATCGGAGCCGAAATCCATCCCTTTTTCTACAAAGCCGGTTGCTACCGCATCGAGTGTGATCTTGTATTTATCCGCCTGAGAAGTAATATAGCTGTCGAATGATACGCCATTGTTATTATTGCCGGTACGGGTAATCACGAGTGTGCCGGCAGGGAATGTTTTACCACCGGAAGTAAAAGGCGCTTCTGTGAAACGTACTTTCATGCCACGTTTAAGCAGTGCTGACAGGAATTTCACATCGCGGACGCTGTTCCATTGTGCCAGGTAGGCATATGGATGTTGCGTTGCCAGGGCTGTATTGGCCGGAGCAGCCGGAGCGTCCGCGGCCGGTGTCAGCGGCTGTTTCACAGCGTAAGAGGTTAATCCGTACACATAAGGCATGGCCCATGCGGTGATATCGTATGTCACCGAATCAGTGAGGCGGGATGTTGGTTCAAACAGCACCCGCAGCATATTGGAGCGGGGCTGGTAAGCGTTGATCACCAGGTCTTCTTTAGTGATAGAGAAAGCCTCTGTTTTACCGGTGAAGTAGTTGAATCCACTGGCGTTGCCGGCGTTGGCGCCGTAGCCGAACGCAATATTATTTCTGCGCAGCAGGTCGGCCAGCCCGTTCAGTTTCTCCGGATTACCACCGGATTTCACTACATAAGATTTATAACCTCCCTGCGGATCTTTTTTAGCGGTTTCAAAGTACTGCACATATTCTTTCAGGATGCGGCCGGCTTGTTGGGAAGCCACTTCGATGGTAGACATGCCGGTGGTAAAGTGGTGCGCGATACGGTCGGTAAGGGTGAGCGTATCTCCGTCCCGCTTCAGTACCGCTACACCGGCGCGGCCACTGCCGCCCTGCTCGTAGGTCATACCGATAGCGCCATTATACATGGGATAGGTATCGCCATAGCTGGGATAGAAAAGATCGAAGCGTTCTTTGGTAAAATAGAGCCATCCTTCCTGATCGAAATATTTTGCATTGTTTTTACCGATCATCACCTGGACTTCGCGCTGCCAGGGGGTGATGGCGTCATGGAAAGGCTCTGCTGCCGGCGCAAAATAGTAGGGCGCTTCGATTTCCTGTTCATGGAAATCGACATGCAGCTGTGGCATCCATTGGTTGTAGCGGGTTACCCGCTGCTGTGATTCACGTTGCGTTTGCCAGGCCCAGTCACGGTTCAGGTCAAAATAGTAGTGGTTGGGCCTTCCGCCGGGCCAGGGTTCATTATGTTCGCGGGAGTAACGGTTCACGTCCGGTTGTACGCCGCGTACTGCGTTATAGAAATTGACATACCGCTCACGCCCGTCAGGGTTGAGGCAGGGGTCTATGACCACCACGGTATTCTGCAGCCATTGTTGCGTTTGTGCGTTGCCGTTATTCACCAGTTCATACAGCGTTTTCATGGCTGCTTCTGTAGAAACAGCCTCGTTGCCATGCACATTGTAGCTAAGCCATACGATCACGGGCTGGTCACCGGCCTGGCCGCCTTTGGCCATAGACATGTCGAGGCTTCTCTGCCGGATCTCGTCCAGCCGGCTGAAATTGGCCGGGGAAGCGATGGTAGCGGTAATCAGCGGACGACCTTCATAAGTGGTGCCATACTGTTCCACCTTCACATTTTTGGCTGTAGCCGCCACTTGTCGGAAGTAATCCAGTACACGGTAATGAGGAGTGAACTGACTACCCAGCGGGTAGCCCAAAAACTGGTCAGGCGTAGGGATCTGGGCCATAGCAGTGGTAAAGCCAAGCAACAGCAGTGCCAGAAGAAGGTGTTGGCGCATAGCAACAAATAGTTTGATACCGTAAGATAGGGATTGTTTTGTTAATTTACACGCAAACAGAAGTATCATGCGTTTCCTGATCATGTTGGGCCTGGCGGTAAGCTGTGGTTATACAGCCAGCGCTCAATCCCCGATTCAACAGCTCCAGCCTTATGATTATAAGATAGAGAAGAATATTACGGTACCGCATGGAGCGGTCGTGTCGGCCCATCCGCTGGCCAGCCGCGTAGGCGCCATGATATTGCAGCAGGGCGGCAATGCCGTAGATGCGGCCATCGCCACCCAGCTGGCACTGGCCGTAGTATATCCCGGCGCCGGCAACCTGGGCGGCGGCGGTTTTATGGTAGCCCGTCTCGCCAATGGCACACAGGTAGCGCTGGACTACCGGGAAACCGCTCCCGCCAAAGCCCGTAGGGATATGTACCTCGACAGTACCGGCAATCCGATCACCACGCTGAGCCTCGACGGTCATCTCGCTGCCGGTATTCCCGGTACCGTGGCAGGCGTGTTTGCCTCTATGAAATACGCCAGACTGCCTTTCGCTAAACTGATAGCTCCGGCCATTTTACTGGCAGAAAAAGGATTTGCCATCACCGCCTCCGAAGCGGCCAACCTCAACGCTTATAAAGCTGATTTCCAGCGACTGAACACCGCCCCTACCGCTTTTGTAAAAGAACAACCCTGGAAAGAAGGCGATACCCTGATACAAAAAGACCTCGCTCATACGCTGACGCTTATACGAAATAAAGGCGCCGCCGGCTTCTATGAAGGAGAAACAGCCGCTAATATTATAGCGGAGATGCAGCGGGGCCACGGCATCATGACGCTCGCCGACCTGAAAAACTATAAAGCACGCGAAAGAAAAGCCCTGTCTTTTAACTATAAAGGCTATACGATCGTGACCATGCCGCTGCCCTCCAGTGGCGGTATCTGCCTGCAACAGATGATGGGCATGATGGAAAAATATCCGGTGGCTGACTGGGGATTTCATTCTCCCAAAGCAGTACAGCTGATGATTGAAGTTGAAAGGAGAGCGTATGCCGACCGTGCACAGTTCCTCGGTGATCCTGATTTCGTGAAAGTACCGGTAGCACAGCTCACCAGTAAAAAATATCTCGCCGCCCGCATGGCTGATTTTGTGCCGGGTAAAGCCGGCAGCAGCGAAACCACCAAAGCCGGCACTTTCCCTGAAAGTGAGGAAACCACCCACCTCAGCATCATCGACGACAAAGGCAATGCTGTTGCTGTGACCACCACCCTCAACGGCCACTACGGCAGCCGCACCGTGGTGGGCAAAGCTGGTTTCCTGCTCAATAATGAAATGGACGACTTCAGCGTAAAACCCGGCGTACCCAACATGTACGGCCTGGTAGGCACCGAAGCCAATGCCATCGCTCCCGGTAAACGCATGCTCAGCTCTATGACGCCGACCATTGTATTACAGGGGCCACAACCGCTTTACGCCCTCGGTACTCCCGGAGGTTCCACCATTATCACTTCCGTTTTCCAGACGCTGATCAATACCCTCGAATTTGGCCTTTCTCCGGCAGATGCCATCAACAAACCCAAATTCCACCATCAGTGGCTGCCCGATGAAATAGCGGTGGAAAAAGATTTTCCCGAAGACGTGATCACTGCCCTGCAACAGATGGGCTACAAAGTAGTGAAACGTAATCCCATCGGCCGTTCTGAAATTATTAAACGGACACCCGGCACACATGCGCTCGACGCCGCAGGCGACAAACGCGGCGACGACAGTGCGGCAGGATTTTGATATTTAGTCATCTGATCATTTAATCAAATGACCATTGATTTAAATAGTCAGCTTTCGCTAACAAAACCCAATAATAAATACCCAAATAAAAAAATAACCAAATGAAATTATATCTCGACAGTGCCTTACAACGGTTCCGCTCCTACTATGATATGGGCACCAAAACCATTGAACGGCTGGATACCCACCAGCTGCACTGGCAGCCCCAGGGAGAACCCAACAGTATCGCGATGATCGTAAAACACCTGCGCGGCAATATGTTGTCCCGCTGGACCAACTTCCTCACCACCGACGGAGAGAAGCCTGACCGTCACCGTGACGAGGAATTTGAAGAAGACCAGGCATCCAAAGAAGCCATCCTGCAACGCTGGCATGAAGGGTGGGCCTGCCTGTTGAATGCTGTCGGCAGCATCACACCGGATGATCTCGAAAAAACCATCTACATCCGCGCAGAAGCCCATTCCGTACTCGATGCCATTAATCGGCAAATGACCCATGTACCCTACCATGTAGGACAAATGGTATATATCGGTAAAATGATCCTTGGCGAAAACTGGCAAAGCCTTTCTATTCCTAAAGGCCAGTCAGATGCCTTCAACAGGGAAAAATTCGGGAACAAATAATTTATGAAACTACGTACTCTCATTACCGTTATCCTGCCCGCAGTAGCGTTGTTCGCCTGCAACAGTGGCAGGACAGACGAACTGCTGAAGCACAAAAAATGGCGTGTATACGATGTAAAAGTGCCGCAGGGTGATCCTTATAACAACACCCAGCTCATTCAGGCCAAAGACCTGAAAGACGGCTACTACACCGATGTATACTACCAGTTTCTGGACAACAATGTATTTGTGGCCACCATCGCAGGCAAACCGGATTCGGGCAAATACTTCCTGCTCAGCAACGGCAAGGTGATCTCCGTCACCGCCTCCAACGGCTCCCGTTCGGCGGAAAATCTGGTCACCGTGGAAAAACTGGATGAATCCCACTTTGATATGAAAGTGAAATCCGGTGACTACCACTTTATTCTGCGTACCCGAAAAGAATAGCTACCTATGCTTCTACACACCGATATCACCCCGGGAAGGACCGTTACAGTTGACAATCGCAGCTGCCTGTTCTTCTCGGGCTTTTCCTATCTCGGTTTACATCAGCAACCTGCTTTTAAAACAGCCTTCACAGAAGGCATCCACCGTTATGGAACACTTTTCCCCTCTTCCAGAGCAGGCAACGTCCGACTGTCGCTTTTTGAAGAAATGGAACATGCCCTCTGCGCCCATCTGGACCAGCAAGCCGCTGTAGTGCTTTCCTCCGGCTATATGGCCGCGCAGGCAGCTATCCATTACGCCGCTACCCGCGGCCAGCTCTGTTATGCGCCGGGCGCCCATCCGGCATTATGGCTGGGCAATCCGCAACTACCGGCCGGTAACAGGGCACAATGGGAGCAGGATACTGTCGCCCTGGTGAACAGTCAGCCTGACCATCATTATGTAATCGTCTCCGATGCGCTGAATCCTATCACCGGAGAGGTATACACTTTCGACTGGCTCCGTCTGCTGCAACGCAAAGTGCTGGTGCTCATAGATGATTCTCATGGCATCGGTATCCTGGGCCCCCGGGGCCAGGGCAGCATTCATTTTCTGCCTCCCACCGATCAGGTGCGCTACCTCATTACCGCCTCGCTGGCCAAGGCCTATAGCGTAGAAGGTGGCGTAGTGGCCGGTCATGCAGCAGATATCGTTGCCCTCAAAAAGAACGGCTTCTTTACCGGCAGCACCCCCATGATGCCTGCCGGCGCCCATGCCTGGTTGCAGTCAGTCGACCTCGTCCGGCAACAGAGAATGCTGCTGCAACAGAATGTGGCTTACTTCCTGCACCTGGCCGCCAATTCCTCTATCCACAACCCACATGGACTGCCCGTGTTCATCCTCCCACAGCCGACAGAAAAACAACCATTGTTAAACTATCTGGCCGAACGAGATGTTATCATTTCCAGTTTCCCTTACCCGTTTCCCCACAGCCTACCGGTAAATAGGGCCATCATATCAGCACTGCATACCCAGCAGGATATCCTGACCCTTTACCAGTTCCTGAAAGAATATGGTTATTAACAACACAAAAAATTTTGGACAAATGTTACGCCTTCTGAAAACCCTCGGTCCCTTGCTGCTGGCGCTGCTGGTACAGCTCTCCGCCAATGCGCAGGGTAAATCCCTGTTATGGAAAGTAACCGGTAAAGGCCTCAGCGCCCCCTCTTACCTCTTTGGTACCATGCACCTGGTCTGTAAAAACGACCTGTCTTTTGCTCCTGCCGTCACCGATGCCTTGCAGGGCGCCCGAACCATGTGTATGGAGATAGACCTGATGTCTGACAACAAAGACAAAATGAAAGCCCTGATATTCAATCAGGACGACAACTACTCCCTGCGAAAATTGTTCGATTCCTCACAATACGCCATGGTAGACCGCTTCTTCCAGGATTCCCTGCATTTCAGCCTTGCCCCGCTCGATAAGGCAAAGCCGTTTATGCTGACCACCCTGCTGATGATGAAACAGGTACCCTGCGAAAATCAGGACATCGCCGCACCAGACAGGGAACTGGCCAACCTGGCCACCAATAAAAAGATACCCATCGCCACACTCGAAACAGTAGAATCACAGATGGCGTTGTTTGACAGCATCCCCGATAAAACAGAAGCAGAAATGATTGTGCGGCTGGTGAAGGATATTAAAAACAATGACAAAGAAGCCCGCATCATGCAGGACACCTGGAAACAACAAGACCTTGATAAACTGTACAAACTGATTGTACAATCCCCCGACCTGAAAGGTTATCAGGACCTGATGCTCTTCCGCCGTAATGCCGCATGGATACCACAACTCGAACAACTCATGTCGAAAGGCCCCGTGTTTGTTGCCGTAGGCGCCGCCCACCTGGCGGGCGACAAAGGGCTTATTATCCTGTTAAGGAAAGAAGGTTACAAAGTAGAAGCCGTCAATTGATTATTTAGCCATTTTGTTATTTGTTTATTTTGATAATTCAGGAGGCTGTAGAGCCCAGAGATACATAAATGACTAAATAACAAAATAACAAAATGGCTAAATAACCCCTATTTTTGCCGGATAAACTTTGCTGCCTGAAAAAAGTTCGGAAAATACTAACTATCATTTTACTGTGTTTGTTAGGCCTGATCATTCTGGTGGGAGTATTAATCAATATACCCGCAGTCCAGAACCTGCTGGTGAGGGAGGTGACATCGCGTTTGTCCGATCAGCTCCACACACGGGTCGAAATAAACCGCGTCACGTTACGGCTGTTCAACAGTATGCAGCTGGAAGGAGCACTCATCGAAGATCAGCATAAAGACACTCTCCTGTACGCGGGCAAATTGCAGGTGCGTATCACTGACTGGTTCTTTTTTCAGGACAAACCCGTTATCAAATTCGTTGGACTGGAAGATGCGCAGGTCAATCTGCTAAGGCCCCGCAACGATTCTGTCTGGAATTATCACTTTCTGGAAGAAGCCTTCTCCGGCCCTCCTCCTTCCAAACCACAGGCCCCGTCCAAAGGCATCTCCCTTGACCTGAAAAAAATAGACCTCCGCAATATCCGTATCAATCAGATTGATGCCTGGGTTGGTGAAGACATGCGCGGCTATGCCAAACGCATTTTCCTCGATGCCAAAAACCTCGACCTGCAAAAACATAATATCGACATACAGGAACTGTTTCTCGATAACCCCTATTTTATTATCAGCAGCTACTCCTCTTCCCCACTGCGGCACAAACGCCCGCACCTCACCGGCAACCCTGTCCCCGACAGTACGGCGCCAGGTGAGCTTCGCTGGAACTATGGCAACTGGAAGCTGTTACTGAAAGAACTGCATATCCGTAATGGCATGTTGGGCGTGGATATGCCGGACGACAGCACCAAAATAGAAGAGGGTTACTTCGCTCCTAACCATATCCGCTTTGGAGCGATCAACCTGTCACTCACCAATACCAGCCTGGTGAAAGACAGTATCATCGGCGACCTTACCCTCAGCACCAAAGAACGGTCCGGCTTTGAAGTGAAAAAGCTCACCAGCCGCTTCAAAATGTCCCCCGTGGAGATGGAGTTCTCCCGACTGGACCTGGAAACGAACCGAAGCCATATCGGTGACTACTATACGATGCAGTACTCCGATATCAGCGACATGAACGACTATGTGAACAACGTGTTCATGCAGGCCCGTTTCAAGGACTGCAGGCTGTCATCAGACGATATCGCTTTTTTTGCGCCACCACTGTCTACCTGGAAAAAAGAAATTACGCTGACCGGCAAGGCCCGTGGCCCGGTGAGCAACCTGAAAGCCTCCGACATAGAACTGGAAGCCGGCGCCACCACCCGCCTGAAAGGCAGCATCGAACTGCGTGGCCTGCCGGATATCTATGAAACTTTCATCGATTTTCATACAGAAGAACTGGTCACCACCGGCGCAGATGTAATGCAGATCATGCCGATCGTAAAAGACGTGAAGGCCATCCGCATGGATAAACTCACGTCTATCCGCTTTCAGGGAAGTTATACCGGCTTTATCAATGACTTCGTGGCCTATGGCCAGTTCCAGACCAACCTGGGCAAGCTCAGCTCCGACCTTAACTTCAAGACCAGCCGTGATGTGCCTGTTTACTCCGGAAGCCTTACCACTACCGGATTTGACGTAGGTACCCTTTTCGATAACAACAACCTGTCTACCCTCACGCTCAATGCCAAAGTAGACGGGGCCGGCTTCAACTTCAAAACGCTCAAAGCCAGTGTGGATGCTGATGTACAGGAAATGAGCCTATTCGGCTATACGTACCGCAACATCAAAACCAACGGTACCATGAGCCGCAAGTTCTTCAATGGCTCGCTGGCTTCCAGAGATCCCAATCTGGATATGGATTTCACCGGTACCATTGACTTCAACGAGGCGCTGCCCGTCTTTAACTTCCACTCAGACCTTCGCAAAGCAGACCTCAAAGCGCTGCATATCGTGGAGGACTCTGTTACGCTGCAAGCTACGATGGACCTCAATTTCGCCGGTAATACCATCGACAACTTCGATGGTACCGCCCGTATGCATGAGGTGTCTTTGTACAAAGACGGTAAACGGCTGGAGTTCGACTCTCTCCGTGTAGCCACCCATATGCAGGACAATCAGAAAGTGTTAAGCCTGAATGGCAGTGAGGTAAGCGGCTATGTAAAAGGGTCGTACAAACTCATGGAACTGCCGGATGCTTTCCAGCTGCTGTTATACAAATACTATCCCAGCTATTTCCTGGCCCCGCAGAACGCGGACATTCAGGAGAATTTCACCTTCGCCTTCCAGTTCGGAGAAGTGGAAAAACTGCTAAAAGGCTTTACCAATAAATTTACCGGCTTCGATAACACCTCCGTTCAGGGAGGCCTCAACACCATGAACGGCGGTAACCTGTCGCTCAACATCAATATCCCCGAAGCCGGGTATCTCGGATACCGGGTGCAGGACCTGCAGGTAAAGGGAGACGGTACTTTCAACAAAGTCAATATCAGTACCAGCATTGGTAAAGTATTGTCCGGCACCAACACCATCCTGCAAAACCCGTTGATACTGGCCAGTTCCGGTAACGACACCTCTTATCTGAAAGTAGATTTGCAGGCGCAGGACACCTCTTCACTGGATGGTTTCTATGCCCGCATCGTCACCGTCCGACAAGGTGTTAAAGTCAATTTCCTCAACAGTGCCTTTACCGTCAACGAGCGGCAATGGAACGTTACCCCCGGCAATGAAATATACTGGAGCAAGGACTTCCTCACCGTACACAATCTGCGCGTCACCCGCAATGATCAAAGCATCACGGTAGAGACCAACGAATTCAACCCGGACGAATCCCGGTTCATCGTTACGCTTAAAAACCTGAACCTCCCTGACGTGATCCCTTCCCAGCTGATCACCACCCGCATTGAGGGCATCACCGATGGCACCATTCACATCACTGACCCTACGCAGGACCTCGATGTGACAGCAGCGCTGCGTACACGGGAGCTGCGTATAGACAATGATTCTATCGGTACGCTTAATATCGATGGTAGCTACCTGCATCGCACCGGTACCGCTACCTTCCTCGTTAAATCTGACAACGAAGGCAAGAACTTCCTGGCACAGGGCAAGGTCGGACTTTCCGCTACCAATAAGGATATCGACGCCTCTGTGGATTTCAACGCCATGTCCATCAATTTGCTCAGCAAATACCTGACAGGATATGTTTCCGACCTCACCGGCGCCGTTACCGGAAAAGTAAATATCTCCGGTACCACCGACCTGCCTTCCATGCGGGGCAGCCTGCAGCTGGACACCGTAGCCGTGACCGTCGATTATCTGGGCACACGTTATAAAATCCCCCGGCTCAATGTCAATATTGACGATAACCTGATTGAATTCGGCAACTTCGCCGTTATTGATAAATACGGCAGCAAAGGCACTGCGAGCGGCTATATCAGTCACGATCATTTCAACAAACTGAATTTCGACTTTGACGTAACCGGCCGCAATTTCCTGTTCCTCAGCACCACTTCCGCCGACAGCGACCTGTTTTACGGAGACGTGCTGGCAGACGGAAAAGTCTATTTCTCAGGCCCCATCAACGATATGCAGATGCATATTCTGGCCCGGCCATTGAAAGGTACCCACTTCTATCTCCCCATGTCTGACAGTAAAGACATCGGTAAATATGATTATATCATCTTCAAAACCTACGGTACAGAAGTCAAGGAGAACAAACGGAAAAAAGATAATACCAAGCTGACCGTAAAGCTGGACATTGCCGCCAACCCCGATGCACAGATCGATGTGATCCTGGATGCCACCACCGGCGATATTATCTCCGCCAACGGTAGCGGTAACCTTCAGATCATTGCCAATACCGAAGGGGATTTCAGTATGTTCGGCAACTACGAGATCAACAACGGGTCTTATAATTTTACGTTCCAGCGCCTGACCAGCTGGAAGTTTGATATCGAAAAGAACAGTACTATTACCTGGAATGGCGATCCGCAGGAAGCTAAGGTGAACATCACCGCCAAATACTCATTGCCCAAAGTCAGTCTGTATAACCTGCTGGGACAAGCCGCCACCGTGAGCTCCAATGACAAACTGGCTACCCGCACAGAACGCGTGGACGTACTGATCAACCTGCGCGGCGCCCTGATGAAACCGGACATCTCCTATACCATTGAGCTGCCGGACGTAGGAAGCCTTTCTTATGAAAGCGGTGTGGCTGCCAAACTGAAAGAGATCAACAACGACCAGAACAAAGCATTGCTGCAGATGTACGGCCTGTTGCTGTTCAACCAGTTCCTGCCTGACGATGCCACCACCAATGCTGCCGCCAACGTAGGCATTACCGGCAAAAACAGCGTAGGCCAGGCCTTATCCGCCCAGGCATCCGCCATCCTCAACAATATCACCGGCGCCCTGCTTAAAGGCAGCGGTATCGGTGTCAATGTCAACTATCGTGCTTATAACGTAGGTGGTCCGGGCGGCCCTGCGGACAACAACTCCGTAGACCGTAACCAGGTAAGCGCCGGTATCACCAGTACCTTGTTCAATAACCGCTTCCGGTTATACGCCGGTGGCGATTATGACTGGGGCAAATCTTCCACCTCCGCCAATGCCAACCGTTTTGCCGGCGATTTCCGTATCGAATATCTGTTGACACCCGACGGGCGTTTCCGCATCAATGCGTTCAGTAAATCGGATTACGACGTATATAACCTCAACAACCGTACGAAATCAGGCGTGGGCATCTCCTATATCCGTGAGTTCAACCGCCTGGGAGAACTGTTCCACAGTCAGCGCCGTGGCCGTACTCCGCTCATGGATTCGCTTCGTAAGGCCGCTGCCCTGAAGCCTAAAGAGGATTCTACCGAAAAAAAATAATGCGCCGTTGAATATGCGTTTGAATTTGGAATGGCAACGGTTCACGCATTCCGAGGTTCCCAGGTTCCCAGGGCTGAAGCCCCGGGCTATGTTTGTTGTTCAAATCCTTTAAATGGTTAGGCTATAAATTTATTGGGGCACTGCCTTTTTAGGAACATTTAGTGAGGGTATGCGGCCCCTAACAAGGCTGCAGCTACGAAGAACGAGCAGAAGCAGTGAAGGTTGTTTGACTGGGGATTTGTTTGCCCGGATAAACACCTTGTTCATGGTAAAAAGCACGCTTTATTGTGAGGACCTGAAACACAACGTAGCCCAGGGCTTCAGCCCTGGGAAAAAAAATCCCGGAGCAGAGCGCTCCGGGATGAATGATATCTATATAATATTATATCAGTATGATCAGCCTTTCAGGATTTCGTGGCCCAGTTTATCCCTTTTGGTCCGCAGGTAATTTTCATTGTACGGGTTGGGATGTATTTCGATGGGCACGTTTTCCACTACTTCAAGGCCGTAGCCGCTGAGGCCAGCGCGTTTGCGCGGGTTGTTGGTGATGAGGCGCAGCTGGGTGATGTTGAGGTGCCGCAGGATCTGGGCGCCAACGCCGTAGTCGCGTTCATCCATTTTAAAGCCGAGTTCCAGGTTGGCTTCCACGGTGTCGAGGCCTTCTTCCTGTAGTTTATAGGCTTTGAGTTTGTTCATGAGACCGATACCCCGGCCTTCCTGGTTCATATAGAGGATAAGGCCTTTTCCTTCTTTTTCCACCATCTGCATGGCAGCGTGCAGCTGTTCGCCACAGTCGCAGCGCAGGGAGTGGAGGATATCGCCGGTGACGCAGGACGAGTGTACGCGTACCAGGACCGGTTCGTCTTTTGCCCAGTCGCCTTTTTTCAGTGCCATATGGATCTCGCCGGAATTGACCTGTTTGAAAGCGATAAGTTCGAAATTGCCGTATTTGGTAGGCATTTGAACCCTTACCCCTTCTTCAATCAGGGTTTCGGTGCTGAGCATATAGGAAATGAGGTCCTGAATGGAGATCAGTTTCAGGTCAAACTTATCGGCTATCTCCCGCAGTTGTGGCAGTCGGGCCATGGAGCCGTCTTCGTTCATGATCTCTACCAGTACGCCGGCGGGCTCAAAGCCTGCCAGTCGGGCCAGGTCTATCGTTGCTTCCGTATGGCCGGCACGACGTAAGACGCCGCCGGTTTTGGCTTTCAGTGGGAAGATGTGCCCGGGCTTGCCGAGTTCTTCCGGTCTGATGTTGGGGTCGATCAGCGCTTGTACTGTTTTGGCTCTATCGTGTGCGGAGATACCGGTAGTGCAGCCATGGCCGCGTAAATCTACCGATACAGTGAAGGGTGTCTGATGCAGGGCGGTATTGTCTCTCACCATCAGTTCCAGTCCCAGTTCTTCGCAGCGTTCTTCTGCCAGGGGAGCGCAGATCAGGCCACGGCCGTGTGTGCTCATAAAGTTGATGATCTCCGGCGTAACGTTACGCGCTGCGGTAATAAAGTCACCCTCATTCTCGCGGTCTTCATCATCTACTACGATTACCAGTTTGCCGTTCTTGATATCTTCTATTGCTGCTGCTATTGTATCTAACATATATTATCCCTCCGGGTCAATGTTGAATGACCGCAAAGTTACGACTTAAACACGGGAAATAGGCAAGGAAACATTCTGTTTGAAATCGGAGCAATTTCCTCTCGATTTGATAATTATACAGTTAGATTTTAACAAATAAGAAATTTGGCGAATAACTTAAGCGTGCAACAATCTGGAACACAATAAAGTTCAGTCTGGATAACGCTTTTATGCATTAGCAAATAGCCCGATTTGAGGATTCATAATTTTTTTTGAAATTCCTGAACAAACATCCGGCAAATGTGAGTTAACCTGTTAAGATATCAAAAAAATTTATCGAGGTTTATGTGTTCTTCCACGACTTAACAATTTGTTAATTCGGCGTTAAAATTTTCCCAAAGTTTTTTGGCACCTTTGCGCCATGAAACAAACTTCTCTAATCATGGGATTTAGAAAATTACTCTTTACCTTTTCCTTATTACTCACAACGATCTTAACCTATGCACAGGTAACCACCAGTAGCATGGTCGGTGTTGTAACGGATTCCAAAGGCGAAGGCCTGATCGGCGCCACCGTAAAGGCAATTCACACGCCATCCGGTACAGTTTATGGAACCACCACCCGTAACGGTGGCGAATTCACCATCCCCAACATGCGTGTGGGTGGTCCTTACAAAGTGGAGGTATCTTTTATCAGCTACGGCACGGAAACTTTCAACAACATTTTCCTGCAGCTGGGTACTCCTCAGAAATTGAACGTAAAATTGACTGAAGGCTCTACCACCCTTCAGGAAATCAATATCACTGCTACCAAAGCGGTAACACAGGGTAACGGCGGTACTGCACTGAACGTTAGCCGTACTCAGATCGACAATATCCCTACTGTAAACAGAAGCGTACAGGATTTCGTGAAACTGAGCCCTCAGGCTTCCGTTTCCACCAGAGGTAGCGATGGTGCACCACTGGGTATCTCCTTCGGCGGCGCCAGCAACAAATACAACCAGTTTGCGGTGGACGGTGCCGTTACCAACGACGTATTCGGTCTGTCTGCTTCCGGTACCAACGGTGGCCAGGCTGGTGCTAACCCGATCTCCATCGAAACAATCGATCAGCTGCAAATCGTTTTAAACCCATACGATGTTAAGCAAAGCGGCTTTACAGGCGGCGGTATCAACGCCATCACCAAAAGCGGTACCAACGATTTCCACGGTTCTGCTTACCTGTACCTCCAGAACAAAAGCTTCGTAGGTAAATCTCCGGACACTGCTCACACGGCGTACGGCGACTTCAACAGCAAAATCTATGGTGCAAGCCTCGGTGGTCCGATCATCAAAAACAAACTGTTCTTCTTCGCTAACGTAGAAAGAACGGAACGTACCAACCCGGTTGACTTCAACCCCGGCACTAAATCCAACGGTGTTACCGTAGACGAACTTTCCCGTATCTACGACTTCGTTAAAAACAAATATAACGTAGACCTCGGCGGTTATACAGACCAGGAGCGTAAAAAGACAGCAACTACTATCTTCGGCCGTATTGACTGGAACATCAATAACATTCACAAACTGACAGTTCGCCACAACTACCTGGACGCTACCGATATCAATACCGGTGGCCGTACTCCCACAGCTGCATCCTTCTACAATAACTATTACTCCTTCCCTTCCAAAAGTAACTCCAGCGTAATTGAGCTGAACTCCAGCTTCTCCAACAAGCTGAGTAACGAATTGAGAGTGGGATATAATAGCGTACAAGACAGAAGATCTTACCTCGGTCAGCCTTTCCCTACTGTTACTATCGTTGACAACAGCAGGACCATTAACCTGGGCAGCGAATTCTCTTCCACAGCCAACGCGCTGGACCAGAAAATCTGGACATTTACAGATAACCTGACCATGTACAAAGGCAAACACACCATCACTGTAGGTGCTAACGCTGAACTGTACAACATCAAAAACACCTTTATCCAGGGTGCATTCGGTTCCTACTCCTACGATTCCATCAACGGATTCCTCCAGGGCCTGAAACCGAAACAATACCAGATCAACTACACTACTGCTGACTCCACCCTTCGTGAAGGCATCGGTTTCAAAGCTGCACAGGTAGGTATCTATGTACAGGATGAATGGAATGTCCGCAGAAACTTCACCCTGACCGCTGGTGTAAGGGTAGACATGCCATTCTTCCCAACTACTCCTCCGGACAACGTGAACTTTAATAAAGATGCTGACTTCGCGGGATACTCTACTACCACCATTCCTAAATCCAGACTGATGTTCGCTCCAAGAGTGGGCTTCAACTGGGATCTGACCAATGATGGTCAAACCATTATCCGCGGTGGTGCAGGTATCTTCACCGGACGCGTTCCGTTCGTGTGGATTTCCAACCAGTACAACACTTCCGGTAACATCTACACCAACATCAGCCTCTCCGGAAAAGATCTGCCTAACGGTGTTTCTTTCCAATATGACCCCAACAGTCCCTTCTATGGTCAGTATTCTGCTACCATGCTGGCGGCCATGGGTGCTAACGTAAGCCCGAAATCCGGCGCTAACATCAACCTGAGCGACAAAAATTTCAAATTCCCGCAGGTGTTCAAAACCAACCTGGCTGTGGAAAGACAACTGCCATGGGGTATGAAGGCAATCGTTGAAGGTAACTTCTCTAAAACCATCAACAATGCCGTTTGGAACAACCTGAACATCATTCCTACCGGTGACAGCGTAGCATTGGGCGGTGGTATCAAACGTCCTGCCTACAAACAGAAATCTGCTGCCTGGGGCAACCAGGTACTGCTGTTGCAGAACACCAGCGAAGGTTATACCTATAACATCTCCGGTGAGCTGACCAAAGTAACCAACAACGGTCTGTTCGTGAAAGTAGGTTACTCTTATGGTGATGCTTATTCCGTGAATGACGGTACTTCTTCTACCGCCAGCTCCAACTGGAGATTTACGCCTAACATCAATGGCCTGAACAACCTGGACCTGGGTCGCGCTAACTACGCTATGGGTCACCGTGTAATGGGTGTAATTGCCAAAACCTTCAAATATGGCAAACAAAAGAACTTCGCTACTACTGTGAGCCTGTTCTACAACGGTCAATCCGGTACTCCTTACACCTGGGTATACTTCAACTCTGTTGATCCTACCGGTGATGACAGACTGGCCAACGGTAACAACGACATGCTTTACATCCCAACTACTGCTGAAGTATCTGCTATGCGGTTTGACATTATCCAGCAGAAAAACGCTGCCGGTACTGTTATCTACCAACGTACAGAAGCAGAGCAGCGTTCAGATCTGGAAAGCCTGATCAGCAACGATAAATACCTGAGCAAACACCGCGGCGAGAACGCGAAGAAAAACGCTTCCCGCACGCCGTTCGAAAACATCTTCGACTTTAAACTGGCTCAGGTACTGCCTATCTGGAAAAACCACAAAGTCGAAATTACTTTCGACATCCTGAACGTGGGTAACCTGCTGAACAAAGACTGGGGAAGAACCTACTTTATCAACAACCAGGTGGCTACACCGCTCACCTTCAGAAAATTCGATGCTACTACCAACGCTCCTGTATTCCAGTATGACTACAAGAGAATCGTAAATGGCGACGGCGACGTAACTCCTTACTTCATCAACAACTTCACTTCTCGCTGGAGAGGTCAGATTGGTGTTCGTTACAGCTTCTAAGCTAATCACCTTACAATAAAAGAGAAGGGCTGACCAAATGGTCAGCCCTTCTCTTTTTTACATAAAAAACTTCGATCCCAAAAACACTGCCATCGCCTTTCCCCACGTCTCTTTATCATGCTGCCCACCGGCGATTTCCAGATATGTAATATCTTCCGGCTCACGGTAACCTCTCTGCTTCAGTTCCGCTATCAGATCCAGCGTATCATCAATACTGTCGATCACACCATTACCATTGCGGTCGGCCGTTTCATCCGCCGTGCCGCATTCAAAAAAGAACTGTAGCCCGGGCTTGTAGGCGCTTTCCCGGATACGCCGGTGCATGATACGGTCGCGTGCTTCCTGATAATGATCATCCAGCGACCGGCTACGCCACCAGAGCGCACCGGAAAACACACCGGCCATGCTGAAGTGTTGCGGGTATTGCCATACGATGTCCAATGCCGACAGCCCTCCCAGCGAAAACCCTGCGAAGGCCCGTTTTACTCCGGCCAGAGCGGGGTACTGATGTTCCAGAAAGGGCAATAATTCCTTTATCACAAACTGGCCGTATACCGCTGCCCGGGAACCATCCCCCTGGTAGTCGGTGACGCCTGCCACCCCATACTCCTGGCGGCGCTGTGGTCCGGCATGAACAGCGACCACCCATACGCCCAACGGCAGCGCGGCAGGCAACGCCGGCAGGTCCTGTCCATCATTCACCAGTAATAAAATACGGGGTAGTCCATCCTGTTTATATACGTCCAGCGTGACTTCCCGTTGCAGTCTGACAGCAGGGAACGTCAGTCGATCCATTTGCATTCCAACAATTTACCGATAAACCAATAATCTTTTTTAAATTTAACTAAACACTTTCCCATGACTGAAAACTACTATAAATGGCATTCGCCCAACCTGGGAAAGGAATTTGAGATGCTGGTATTCGGTGACAGCGGATACCCGTTACTACTCTTCCCGACTTCCATGGGCCGCTACTATGAAAGCAAAGACCGTGGCCTGATAGACGCTATCAAATGGTTTATTGATGAAGGACGCGTCAAAGTGTATTGCCCCGATAGTATTGATGCTGCCAGTTGGTACAATAAGAGCATCGCTCCCCAGTACCGGGCGTATAATCATACCTGTTATGATAAAATGCTGGTGGAGGAAGTGTTGCCGCGCATAGAAGCAGAGACAGGCCGGCAGCGGATTGTAGCCGCCGGATGCAGCTTTGGCGGTTATCACGCAGCTAATTTCGCGTTCCGCTATCCCGGCCGGGTATCCTATCTTTTCAGCCTCAGCGGTATCTTCGATATTAAATCCAGGATGGACGGCTATTACGACGATCAGGTGTATTACCACAATCCGGCCGACTTTATGCCGGACAATCAGGACCCTGATCTGTGGCGGATGGGCATTGTGCTCGGCGCCGCGGAAACCGACGTCGCCCGCCCGCAGAATGAACAATTTTCGCAGCTGCTGGCCGCAAAAAATATTACGCACTGGCTCGACATCCGGCCGCATACCCTGCACGACTGGCCCGTATGGCGCGAAATGTTGCCACACTATCTGTCACTCATCAAGTAAACATATGAAAAAGATCGGCATTTTATTCGGACAGGAAAACTCGTTCCCGCAAGCGTTCGTAGACCGCGTTAACCGCATCAATCCTCCCGGCATCTTCGCGGAGTTTGTAACGATCGATAAAGTGCTGCAGGGCGCCGACAGCGGATATGCCGTCATCGTAGACCGTATCTCCCAGGATGTGCCTTTCTACCGCGCCTTCCTGAAAAATGCCGCCACCGCCGGCTGCGCCGTCATCAACAACCCCTTCTGGTGGAGCGCAGACGATAAGTTCTTTAACAACGCCCTGGCACAAAAGATAGGCGTTACCGTGCCCCGCACCGTGCTGCTGCCCTCCTATTCACTGCCGGACAATACCACCGATAAATCGTTCAGAAACCTTATCTATCCGTTCGACTGGAACACCATCTTCGACTATATCGGATTTCCGGCATACATGAAACCCTTCGCCGGCGGCGGCTGGAAACACGTGTACCATGTGGAAGACAAAGAGGATTTTTTCCGGCAGCATGGAGAAACCGGTCAACTGGTAATGATGCTCCAGGAAGAGATAGACTTTACACAATACTACCGCTGCTTCTGTATCGGCGGCAACCAGGTGCGGATAATGGCCTATAATCCGAAAAACGCGCCCCATCAGCGCTACCAGTCCGACTTTAAAGGCAGCGATGCGCTAATGCAACAGATCACGGAACAGGTGATCGCACTCAATCAATACCTGGGCTACGACTTCAATACCGTGGAAATAGCCGTCAGAGGAGAAGTCCCCTATGCGATCGATTTCTGCAACCCCGCACCAGACGCGGACATCAATGCCATCGGAGAGGAACACTTTGAATGGGTGGTGGAAACCTCCGCCCGTTACGCCATTGAGCGGGCCATCGCACAAAGACCGGGGAAAGACAATCTTACCTGGGGCCGGTTTGTCCGGGACACCGGCAAAAAAGCGGCCACCACGAAAACGGCCAAAGCAACACCCGTAAAAGAGAAAGCCATAAAAGAGAAGAAAGCCGCTGCCAAAAAAACAGCCGCCAAAAAAAACAGCAAAACACCTACCTCTACCCCTAAACGAAAAGCAAAGGGAAACGAGTAACCCATTTCCCCAAGTTATCCTGCCTGTAAAATGACAAGATAATATTAATAATATTTATTATCTTTCAGATGATCCCTGAAGATGCCCGACCGTTGAAGACGTAGTAACCATTGTCATCATATGCACCATATACCGGCACACCTATATTTTTACCTATGAACCTAAACATCATGAAAAAACCTGTTTTATTTCTCCTGCTACTTTTATGTAGTGGTATTGCTTCAGCACAGTACATTATTGATTATAGTCTATTCTCCAGCGATAAATGTAATGTATTCGCCAACGGAGTCGAGGTAAAATATGGCTATGGAACAGATTTTACCCATACCATGTTGCATACCACGGTCCTCGGCAAGCCGACATTCAGTTCCATAGACAAAGGCATTGGCCTATACGCCTTTTACGACGCCAACCTTTCAACATTTTACGGTACGGAATACCGGATTAATTTCAGCTTCAAACAGTTTTACAAATATAAAATCGTCATCACCGCGGCTGGACCGGGGGGCCAATTGCGTGTATATCCCAACAACGGGTATGGGGGCGAAGATGCGTCATGTACCGGACCGAAACCAATTGACGTCACCCTGAATAATAACCTGGTAAAAATAAATAACGTTGCCAGCGATATCTTTCAGGATTATACATTCACCTACGGCACTATTGCCGGAGGACTTCCGTTGCTGAATATTGCTCACCTCCCGGTGACCTCGGGAGGCGCAGGACAGAGTATTATAATCAGAAAGATCACGATTATAGAAGATAATCCGGACCCTACGTTTGAGGTTCTTCCGAAAATAGCAAGCATTCCATGCGGTGCTACCACCCCTCAGACATTCACAGTACGTAATATGTTTAATCATCAGGGGACTACCGGGTACAAATGGACATTCCCGGCCAATTCGGGCTGGACGTATAATGGCGCTCCTGTTCCGACAGAAATACAAACAACGACCAACACCCTCACGCTCGCCCCTGTATGTGGTGTCACTCCGCTCCCATTCCAGGTGGCGGTGACAATCAATGGTACAGTGAAGAACGCTATTCCCAATACAATCACTGTAAGCACACCGGCATATACCATAAATGGCACCGCTATGATCTGCAGCGGACCTGAAACCTACACCCTGTCTCCCGGGCTGTGTAACAGCAACGTTCAATGGTCGGCCACTCCCACAGGAAACGTAACGCTGGCCCCTGCCGGCAACAGCGTTACTGTGACTAAAGTTGCTTCAGGTGTAGTAAATCTTACCGCAACATTTACCAACTGCGCCGGTCAGCAACAAAATATCTCCAAAACGCTCAATGTCGGTATGCCCGTGATTACCAATCTGCTGTTCACCAATCCCAATGGCCAGGACGGGTTTCTCTGCTCCAATGCCGCCGGAAATGTGCTGACGATTGAGACAGACTACAACATACTGGGAGCGGTGTATGATGGAGTGATCAAGTCGTGGCCCAGTATGCAGGTAATCAAAACAATGTCTTTGATGGGACAGGGAGGCGGTATGTACTACGACGCACTGAAACCAGGATGGTACGTGACAACGGTCAGACCCTCCTTTTTAAATTGCGCCAGTGAGTGGTATGAAACAGAATTTGAGGTGAAAGACTGCAGCATTATGGGCATGCAGCAAAATGCGGCCTTTAATGTGGCCCTGTCTCCCAACCCTGCAGCGAATCATATAAATGTTCAGATCAATCATCAGACAGATGCTATGAAGAAAGAAAGTGGTCCTATGAAAGCGAGCCTCTACGATTTTTACACCAATAAGCTGGTAAAAGAGTGGAGTTTACCGGGTGATGCCACCACCGGCAACCTGAATGTACAAGCCGTAAAAGACGGTCACTACATTCTACAGCTGAAAAAAGGACATTTTCAGGAAAGTAAACATCTCATTATTCAACACTAATTTATTTGCCCGGCCGGTATAGGAAGAGCTGCTCTGTTGGGCAGCTCTTTTTTGTTTTTATCAACCAGACTGATCAAAAACAATCTTCTTAATAAATCATCAACCTACATTTCATAATGTGTAATTCGTATTTTCGGGAAAATTTTAATCATGTTCAAAGCGTTTACGCTGGGTATAGAAGAAGAATACATGGTGATGGACCCCACCACAAGGGAGCTCCGGTCCCATGAGCAAAAGATTGTGGAGCAGGCCCACAAAGTGATCCGTGACCAGGTAAAAGCTGAATTTCATCAGGCGGTAGTGGAAGTAGGCACACAGATATGCGCCAATATTGAGGAAGCACGCGAAGATGTAGCCCTGCTGCGCCGTACCATCACCCAGATAGCCGGCGACCTCGGTTTCAGCATCGGCGCCTCTGGTACCCACCCATTCAGTAAGTGGGAAAAACAAATGATCACTGACCATCCCCGTTATTTTGAGATTGTCAACGAAATGCAGGACGCCGCCAGATCTAACCTGATCTTCGGCCTGCATGTGCATGTAGGCATGGAAAACCGGGAAATGGCCCTGCATATTGCTAACTCCGTCCGTTATTTTCTGCCGCATATTTTTGCGCTCAGTACCAACTCTCCTTTCTGGGAAGGTCGTAACACCGGCTTTAAATCCTTCCGTACCAAGGTCTTCGATAAATTCCCCCGTACCGGCATCCCCGATTATTTTGCCAGCATTGAAGAATATGACAACTATATCAAACTGCTGGTCAAAACGAATTGTATCGACAACGCCAAAAAGGTATGGTGGGACCTGCGGGTGCATCCGTTCTTCAATACCGTGGAATTTCGTATCTGCGATGTGCCGCTAACGATAGATGACACCATCACGCTGGCGGCGCTCTTTCAGGCTGTCTGCGCCAAGATCTACAAACTGCGGATGCAGAACCTGAACTTCATTATCTATAACCGCGCACTCGTCAATGAAAACAAATGGCGTGCTTCCCGCTATGGTATTGATGGTAACCTTATCGACTTTGGTAAAGAGATAGAAGTCAACACACGGTCACTCATATACGAACTACTGGATTTTATCGACGACGTAGTGGACGATCTGGGCAGCCGCGATGTGATCAGAGCTACCGGCCATATCCTTGAAAACGGTACCGGCGCTGACAGACAGCTGAAAGTATATGAAGCAACCAAAGACCTCGTAGCAGTAACTGACTACATTCACCACCAGTTTCTACAGAACTGCTGAGCCGGAATGAATGATTACCCGGACGTAATTCGTAATTTTGCAGTATGCATCCAATCAAAAACAAGTGGAAAGTAGCAGTGCTGGATATGTATGAGGGCGTGGCCAATGAGGGAATGCGCTGTATCCGGGAAATACTGGTGCAATATGCAGCGATGCACGCACTGGACCTGCAATTCGATGAATTTGAAGTCCGACTGCAACAACAGGTGCCCGATACCTCCTACGATATCTATATCTCTACCGGCGGCCCCGGCAGCCCGGTAGACAGCGAAGGCAGCGTGTGGGAAGAAAAATATTTTTCCCTGATAGAAGATCTCCTCGCATGGAATCGCACGCAGGAACAGAAGAAACCAGCCTTTTTTATCTGCCACTCCTACCAGATCATGTGCCGGTATTACCAGATCGGCAACGTATGTAAACGTAAGTCACCGGCCTTTGGGGTTTTCCCGGTACATAAAACCGCCGCAGGCCTTACAGAGAAGGTATTTACCGCACTGCCTGATCCGTTCTATATCGTAGATAGCCGCAACTGGCAAGTGATTGAACTGAACCATGAACGGTTGTATGCCATGGGCGGCCAGGTGCTGGCACTGGAAAAAGAAAGGCCACATGTGCCGCTGGAACGCGCCACGATGGCCATCCGCTTCAATGATCACTTCATCGGCACCCAGTTCCATCCCGAAGCCGATGCCGATGGTATGCATATGTACCTCCGTCAGGAAGAAAAGAAAAAACAAGTGGTGGACCATCACGGTATCGAAAAATACAACAGCATGCTGGAGCAACTCACCGATCCGGATAAAATTATGCTGACACACGACCGGCTGATCACGGCATTCCTTGACTACGCCGTTTACGGGCAATTGACCGACAGGCTGGCTGCCATTGAGCATCTGGATGGCGTTCCTGCCCACAACGATGATGAAAACACCTTTTTCTAATCCGTTTATTCCAATATTATGATACCCGAAGTCAGAAAGGCATATAATCAACAGTTTACAGACGACCGCTACCAGGCTTTCCTGGAAGGTATTGCGCAGGATGCCGGCATTGCGCCCGCTTTCCGAGTGGCAGAAACACCGGTGTTTGTACCCGCCGACCTGACCAGCAAGTTGATACAGGCCTGTGAAGAGATTGTCAACGTGATCCTGCGGCCTGACTTTAAAACGATCACACAGGACGCTATCCCGGCCGACCTGAAAGTGCCGCATGAAAATGAACATCCGCACTTTATTGTAATAGACTTTGCCGTATGCCGCGATGAAGCAGGCGCTTATACACCACAGCTCATCGAGCTGCAGGGCTTTCCCACCATGTACGCCTTTCAGGATGTGATGGCCCGCCAGTTTAAAAACCACTTCCCTATTCCGGAACAGCTGAACAACTTTTTCAACGGCATCGATGAAAAAGCCTACTATCAGCTGCTTCGGGAAATGATCGTTGGCCATCTGCCGCCGGAAGAAGTAGTGCTGCTGGAAATAAAACCGGAGGAACAAAAAACACGCATCGATTTTTACAGCACCGAAAAATATATCGGCATCCGCACGGTATGCCTCACTAAACTGATACAGGAAGGCAAAAAACTTTTCTACATGCGTGATGGCGTTAAAACGCCCATCCAGCGCATCTATAACCGAATCATTTTCGATGACCTGCAAAAGCAGGCCGGTCATCTGGAACCACATGTGAATCTGTTCCAGGACCTCGATGTGGAATGGATCACGCATCCCAACTGGTTTTACCGGATCAGCAAATACACCATGCCTTTTATACACAGTGAATTCGTGCCTAAAAGCTGGTTCCTGCATGAATTGCCGGTGCTCCCTACTGATCTGGAAAATTATGTGCTGAAGCCACTGTTTTCGTTTGCGGGCCAGGGCGTGGTAATAGATGTTACCCAGGAAGACATCGACAATATCAAAGATCCGGAGAACTGGATACTGCAACACAAAGTGAAATACGCACCGGCCATACAAACGCCTACCGGTCCGGCTATCTGTGAAATCAGGATGATGTACATCTGGCCAGACAGCTCTCCACGGCCGGTTTTAGTGCATAATCTGTCAAGAATCAGTAAGGGGAAGATGATCGGAGTAGGTTTTAACAGTACTGACACCTGGGTGGGCGGCAGTTGCTGTTTTTTTGAGTTTGCGCCGTAGGGTTTTTATTGGAGATTTATTTAACCACCCCATTTATTTGCGTTAAAATATCCTTTTGCCACCGGCTTCGTTCTTCGGCATCCGAAAACCCTTTCCCGTCTGTTGATGCCACAATACTTTCCAGCACCTGTTGAGTGTGTTTCAGGCCAAAATAGGCTCCGATATGAAGAATATCATCGTCGGGTATTTCATATTCCCACCATCTCAAAATTTCCCGGCAAAAAACACCGTCCCAGGTCAGGCACTCGCTGTCTGCTTCCACGTTGCTTTCTATGTCGTAGGTAATGAAACCTCCCAGCTGTGTATCGTAGGCAAAAATGGTGGCATGCGCGTAAGCTAAAACGGGTTTGTAACGGTCAATGTTATACGAATCCTGTTGGTATTTCTTCAGATCGAGAATACTGTATGGATACGTATAATCCTTATCAAGCCGGTGCTGTTGCATGACGGCATCATGGCAGGTTTCATCGAATAACTCCATGACGTTGCCCGGCAAATTCAGGTGTATCAATAATGCCCGGATGTCTTCTTTGGTGACTCTTTCTTTATCCGCCTCTATTTCCTGTTGCCATTCCCTGTTGGATTTTTCTGCATCCTGTTTTTGATACGCGTCGCTTCGTCTTCTTTTCTTCCGGAACATCCACCAAAAGAGCAGCATCACAGTGAGTAGTACCCAAAGAAACGGGTAAATAGATTTTCCGTCCATAGCTAATGATAAACTTATATACAACAGCCTGCATAAAGCAGGCTGTTGTATGTTCATTGGTAAAAGCCTTTCTTAAAAAAACTGCTTACCTACAATAATGCCATACAGTGACAGCACAAAGAGAATGGCTACTGCCAACAGGTAAAAAGGTTTATACCTGAACTCGATACCTTTTTTCTTTGCGTATTTGTAATAAAGAAAAGTGCCGCCCAGATACAGACTGGTAAATCCTAATACGAGATAATTAACTCCCATGGTTTTGTTTGGTTTATGGTTTTATACTGGTTTTTGATTGATTTTACTTAATTAGCCTGCTGTTCCACTGTCGCGATTCTTTTTTGCAGGTCGATGATATACAGGGTAAGTTCCACTTCCCCATTTATAATCTGAACGCCCCCACAGGGTTAGCCAGCAACTTAGCAATTGAAGAATTTTCCTAAGTACGTCGTTTAACAGAATATTTAATACTTGAGCAGACAAGGTTAACATGCATTCTTTGAACGCCACGAAGTAGCATAAAAAATCAAACTCCCACCATCACACAAAAGTTGTATTTGCAAAAATACACCTGCACACAAATACACTGCGTTGCCCTATTCTATCTTTAGGATAAATATTTAACTTTATAGTTATATGTCAACTAATCAAGTATCCTATGTTTAGTAATCTTGCCATAGATGTGGCACTGGGGCTGATATTCATTTATTTGCTCTACAGTTTGTTGGCCTCCATTGTTCAGGAAATGGCCGCGCGGCTGTTCAACGCCCGGGCGCGGGTATTGACCAAAGCGCTGCGGCGTTTGCTGGAAGATGATGATCGAAGCGGGGACCTCGGCGTTTTCGGCCGGTTCACCTTTTTCAACTGGTTTTACGAACTGGGATGGAGCGTGGTCCACTTTTTCACCCCTTTTCAGAACAGCCCTTTCCTGAAGAAATTTTATCAGTCGCCCTCTATTCGTTATCTCGGGGAAAACAGCGCCTCTGCCAGGCCAGCGTATATCAGTCCACAGATATTTTCGCAGACAATGGTGCACCTGCTGCGCGGAACGCTGGAAGACAATCAGTCGGAGACTGCTGCCATCCAAAACAGCCTGACGCATAATACCCTTCAATTGGCGCCGGATACGATCACCCATCTGCGGAATCTTTTTGAAGACGCTCATCACGACGTGCCGCAGTTCCGGACCAATATGGAAACCTGGTTCAATGAAACCATGACCCGCGCCAGTGGCTGGTACCGGCGTCAAACACAGGTGTGGCTGCTGATACTGGGCCTGGGCCTCGCGGCCATATTTAACGTGGACACCATTGCTATTGCGCGTATCCTGATGAAAGACAAAAATGTGCGGGAACAGATGGTACGGCTGGTAGCCAGTCGCGAACCCTCCTATACGGCCGTTACGGACACGCTTACACGAAAAAACATGCTGCATCGGGACAGCAGCTATTTCAGGCAGGACACGTCTGTAAGCATGATGTTAAAAGATACCGCGCTCATTGGGGTATATGCTATTCTCCGGCAGGATGCCGGCGATGCTAAAAATGTGCTGGGCATCAGCCGTGATTGCGTCACTGACACCACCGGTGGTAAAAAGGAGCTCCACTGTGGCTTTACCCACCCTTATCAGAAAAATGGCTGGCTGGTACTGGCAGGATGGTGCATTACGGCCCTGGCCATCTCCCTGGGCGCGCCTTTCTGGTTCGATCTGCTGGGCCGAGTGGTGAAATTCCGTAACCTGCCGCCACAGCAGTCGGCCGCTAATAATGGGGTATGACAAACCGGCACTGTATCATAGCAGGGAAAACACGGCGCACAAAATACAGGTAACCAATGCCTTTTAAGCGTACTTTTGAACCGTCTTCTTATCCTTCTTCAAAACACAATTTATGAAACGCACCCTTTATTCTTCCGGCGCACAATGGGAAAACAAAGTGGGATATTCCCGCGCAGTACGGATAGGTAATACCGTTGAAGTGTCAGGTACGGTAGCGGTAGATAATGATAAAGTAGTAGCGGAAGGCGATGCCTATGAGCAGACCCGTTTTGTACTGGCTAAAATAGAATCTGTGCTCATCTCTGCAGGCGCCACGCTACACGACGTAGTCAGGACCCGCATGTTCGTGACCGACATTTCCCGTTGGGAAGAGTATGGCCGGGCGCACGGTGAATTTTTCAAAGCCATCAAACCCGCCACCACCATGGTAGAGGTGAGCAAACTGATAGATCCCCGTTATCTGGTGGAGATAGAAGCAACGGCGATCATCAGCGGAGAATAATAAAGTGATATCCATATAAAAGCGCGAAGCTTAGCAGGGACACGGTAAAACATATTACCCCTGCTAAGCTTCGCGCTTTTATATGGCTTCGCTTATTCTGCCTGCCAGTTGAGCATACCGCCAGTCAGGTTCTTCACGTTGGTGAAGCCCATGGTTTCGAGGAGCATGCATGCCTGGCCGCTACGGTTGCCGCTGCGGCAGTAAACGATTACTTCTTCATCTTTCAGGTGTTCAATTTCATCCACCTGCATGGCCTGTACGAGGCCCAGCGGAATATGAAAGCCACCGATATTAAATTCAGCGCGCTCGTGGGGTTCGCGAACATCGAGGATATTCAGTGCCTCACCGTTGTCGATACGCTGTTTCAGTTCTTCTTGAGTGATATTCTGCATGATACTAAGTTTAAGTTCAGTTAAAAATGGTGGTTTTGATGCTTGTTATGGTTGTTGTACCGGTACCTGCGTGGAATCTTTCACCGGTTTGGAGGCAGACAGCCACAGGTCGATGCTTTCGCCTGCCCTTACCATGTTGAAATCGCCGATTTCATTTCTGCGGGTAGGTACCTGCTTGATGATAAACGCATTAGCCGTGTCCGTTACGCCCGGATCGATGATAATGGTACCTGCGCTCAGATTGTTGGCGTTCAGCATTTCACGGGCTTCCGCAAAGGTCAGGCCTACAAAATCGGGCACCGGGTTTTCGATGCTGCCGGTACCACTGCTGATGATCAGTGTAATGTTACTGCCTTCAGCGACGGGTGTCCCTGGTTTGACACGTTTGCCATTGAGCAGCTGCTGCAATATGGTGTTGGTGGCGAAGTCCGGTTTATAGATGGTATCCCCTACATTCAGGCGCACGCTTTTCAGCACCATTTCCGCACTACGGAAGGTCAGCCCTTCCAGGTCCGGCATTTTCACCATGGGGGCCACCACTTTGTTTACTGTCAGGTAGATCGTTCTGCCGACTTTTACCCGCGCGCCTTTATCCGGAGTTTGTACCCATACAGACAAAGGAGGGATGCTGTCTATGTAGATAGAATCTCTTACATCGGCTTCAAATCCTGCCTTTTCCAGGATGGCCATGGCTTCTTTCACACTTTTCCCCCGCACGTCCGGAACGGTCAGCTCTTCATTATGCCGGGTAATGACACCCAACAGGGAGAAAAACAACAGTGCCAGTCCAAAAAAGAACGCTATTACGATCAACAGGTTAATTCCGAAAGAGCGTTTGGTAATAAAGTCGAACACGATAATGATTTGTTTTAAAATTACGAATTACGAACTACGAATTACGAATTAAAAATCCGAAGTTAAGCGTCCGCTTATGTCCGTAATTCGTAATTCGTAATTCGCAATTTATTTTTTCATGCATTCTTCCAGTACTTCGCCGTAAAACGCCTGCAGGGTTTTACCGGCAGCCCTTACCTGTTGCGGCACGAGGCTGTTTTCAGACTGGCCGGGCATCGTATTGGCTTCCAGGAAGTACAGTTTGCCGGTAGCTTCTTCATAGATAAAGTCAATCCGGGTGATCCCTTTACAATTCAGCTGATTATACAGGGTGGAAGCTGTTTTTTGTACCAGTGCCGTAATATCTTCTGACACCGGCGCCGGGGTGATCTCGTTGGACACGCCCGGGGTATATTTTGCTTCGTAGTCGAAGAATTCCTTGCTGCTCACCACTTCTGTGATCGGCAGTACATTCAGGGTGCCGTTGGCCTTATACAGGCCGATGGTCAGTTCCCTGCCTTTGATAAACTCTTCGATGAGCACCTGATTGTCTTCTTTAAACGCTTTTTCGATGGCCGCCGGCAGTTCTGCTGCTGTTTTTACCTTAGACATGCCGATGCTGCTGCCTCCTTCTGCCGGTTTCACGAAAACGGGCAAACGCAGTTGCTGCAGAATAGCGGCAGGATCGTGTGGCTGGTCACGGAAAATATGCACGGATTTGGAGACGTTCACCACATTAAGGGCCGCCACCACTTTATTACAATAGCTCTTATTAAAGGTCAGCGCCGAGGTCACCATGCCGCAGCTGGTATATGGGATACCCAGCATTTCGAAGTAGCCCTGTAGACGGCCATCTTCACCAGGCGTACCATGAATACCGATAAACACCGCATCGAACTTTATCTTGTTACCGCCTATAGTCAGGGAGAAGTCGTTTTTATCAATTTCATACACCGCACCGTCAGTGGCAGTATGACGCCAGCCCTCACGGGTAACGATGATTTTGTAAACAGCGTACTGGCTGCTGTCCAGGTTTTTCTCTATAGTTTCAGCGCTCTGCACGGATATTACATATTCTCCGGAATATCCACCGGCTACCAAGGCGATGTTCTTCTTCATAAGATAAATTACTATAAGCGGGTAAAGTTAAAGGTTATTTGTTAATTGTCAACAGCGGGTCAGCCGGCGTTTTCATTAATTTCCGGTTGCCGGCGGGAGCTGAGCGCCCAAGGTATAAAAAAGCCGTCCGGAAACTACCGGACGGCTTTTAATAAGGTGGCTCGCATATATTAGAGGTGCAGTCTGTCTTTCTTAGCCATCAGCTCATCTACTGTTTCCTGGTACATTTCGTCCGGAACACAGCAGTCTACCGGGCAAACAGCAGCACATTGCGGTTCTTCGTGGAAACCCTGGCATTCTGTACACTTATTAGGCACAATATAGTACGTATCTACACTGATCGGGGCATTACGCTGATCGGCGTCCATCTGGCTGCCATCCATCAGGGTATAAGAGCCTTTTACGGTAGTACCATCGGCCAGCGCCCATTCTACACCACCTTCATAGATGGCATTATTGGGGCATTCCGGTTCACAAGCGCCACAATTTATACATTCATCTGTTATCTTAATTGCCATAGAGTAAACTTTTTTAGTAGTAAGCCATTAATTTTGTGGACAAAAATAAAAATTCCCGGTTTAATTAAGTCAAATATTTATAACAGTTTCATGAACATAGCGGAAAAAGAAGCAGCATTGGTACGCCTGGGCCAGTATTTGGCCGGCAACAGTACGGAGTTGACAGCAGTAAAGGAACGTGCTTACTTGGCCAATGGCTGGTTCACCCCTGAATTTATTGATAAGTCCATTGACAGCATCTGCCGGTACTATCTGGAACCAGCAGCGCTGCAAGCCTGGCTGCAGCAGTATCCTGCCACAGGTGGGGAGCGGACGCCCAAAAAGGTGGGCATCGTCGTGGCCGGCAATATCCCCCTCGTCGGGTTCCACGATTGGCTTTGCGGATTCATCAGCGGCCATCACATCAAAATGAAGCTCTCCTCTAAAGACGAGGTGCTGATGCGTCATATCCTGGACAAAATGACCGAATGGTACCCGGAACTGGCTGAACAGACGGAAATACTGGAAATCCTGAAAAACTGCGACGCCTACATCGCCACCGGCAGCAACAATTCCGCGCGGTACTTCCACTACTACTTTTCCAAATACCCGCATATCATTCGGCATAACCGCACCTCTGCCGCCATCCTGACCGGTCAGGAAAGTGCTGCCGAACTGGAGGCGCTGGCAGATGATGTCATGCTCTATTTCGGCCTGGGATGCCGCAACGTCACCAAGGTAATGGTGCCTGAAGGGTATGACTTCGAGCCGCTGCTCAAAGCCCTTGGCAAATATGACTACCTGGCCGACCATCACAAGTACAAAAACAACTACGATTATAACCTGGCGCTGTTCCTGCTCAATAACAGCGCCTATCTGACCAACGGCAGCATCCTGCTTCATGAGGCAGCTTCCCTGTTCTCTCCTCTCAGCGTGCTGCATTACGGTTATTACAAAGACATACAGCAGCTCCGGGAAGATATGGCCACCCAGGCTGACCTGCAATGTCTGGTAGGACAACAGTTTACCCCCTTCGGTAAGGCACAGCAGCCTTCCCTGTCGGACTATGCTGATGGCGTAGACACGCTGGCTTTCCTGCTGGAACTGTAGTCACGCAAAGACACAAAGCAGCAAAGACCGCAAAGAAAATAGACAAGAAAACAAGAAAGCCAAGGGGCGGAGACCAAATTTGGTTTCCGCCCCTTTTTGTTGCTTTATTTTTCTTATTGATCTTCAAAATCTTTGCGCGCTTTGCTGCTTTGTGTCTTTGCGTGACTAACTTTTTGTCTCTCTTTTTTGTTATATTGTCATTGCCCTGTGTTATCCTGTCAGCCTGTTTTTAGCAGTATTTAACGATTGATATAAAAATCTGTTAAAGTAAATATGCCTTTGTACGTTTCATTCGCTACCGCTACTAAATTTGTATCAAGGGCATATAAATTGATCTTATCTACGTTATTAAAAATATACATTATTTAGTATCACAACGCTAAACACACTATAATATGAAATTCAAGCAAATTGTTACGACAGTGTTGATCAGTGCTGTTACTGCCGTTGCTGCCATATTTGTGTATGGCAAATACTTTGAAGGCAGACGCCCGGGCATTTTTCAAAACGGTTCCAATGACATCCCCGTAAACTATGCAAGGTATAACATGCCCGGTACCGACGGCAAGACGAATGCCGTTCCTCCCTCCGATTTTGTGACTGCCGCCAGAACGGCCGTTCCCGGCGTAGTCCATATCAAAACTAAAATCAATCCCCGACAGGTAACCAACGGACTTCAGAAAAGACGCAGCATCCTGCAGGACCTCTTCGGTGACGAATTTTTTGGCGATGAATTCAACGGAGGCGGAGATGGCCGCCGCTACTATGTCCCCGGCCAGATGGCTTCCGGCTCCGGCGTATTGATCTCCGACGATGGCTATATCGTGACCAACAATCACGTGATCGCTGATGCGGATGAAATCACCGTTTCCCTGGCCAATGAAAATAAAACTTTCAAGGCCAAACTGATTGGCACTGACCCCAGCACCGACCTCGCCGTGATCAAGATCCCGGCTAAGAACCTGCCCTACATGCTGTATGGCAATTCTGACAACGTAGACATCGGTCAATGGGTACTGGCAGTCGGTTACCCGCTGAACCTCGATGCGACCGTTACCGCCGGTATCGTCAGCGCGAAGTCGCGCTCTATCGGCATCAATAAAAGCGGTGGCAGAATCAACAACTCCATCGAATCTTTTATACAGACCGATGCTGCGGTGAACCAGGGTAACAGTGGCGGCGCACTGGTAAACACCGCTGGTGAACTGGTGGGCATCAACTCCGCCATCGCCTCTCCTACCGGCTCCTATGCAGGTTATTCTTACGCTATCCCGGTAAACCTTGTGCGGAAAGTGGTAAACGATATCCTGAAATATGGCAGCGTACAACGGGCTTACCTCGGTGTTAAATACGCTTCCCCGGCCGCCATTGCTGCGATGACCGATGACCAGCTGCGGGAAATCGGGGTTAAACGGGATGTGACCGGCGTTCAGATCACAGAAGTGATGGACAACAGCTCCGCTGCCTCCGCCGGCCTGCGTCAGGGCGATATCATCACTAAAATCAATGGGGTGAACATTGCCGGCTCCTCTCAGATGAGTGAGCAGGTGGCCCGCTACAAACCAGGCGACAAGATCAGCATCACCTACCTGCGTGGCGATAAGGAATTCACCAGCAGCAACGTGACGCTCCGCAATCTGCAGGGCAATACCGATGTGGTACGGATCACCAGCATCGACAGACTGGGTGCGGACCTTTCCGAACTGACGAAAGAAGAGGCCACCAGCATCGGCGTAAAAGGAGGTGTCAGGGTAAATGATATCAGTACCGGTATCCTGAAAAAACAGACCAGCATGGTCCCCGGCTTCGTTATCCTGAAGGCTGGCAATACAGCGGTTACCTCTGTCAATACGCTCAGCTCCATCCTGGACAAAGAGAAAAATATACAGTTGGTAGGTTTCTATCCGCAGCGAGGTGGTAATATCTACTACTACAACATTAATACTGCCGGTGCAGGCGCAGAGAACCTGTAATCTTCCGGAACCTTTTTAAAAGAAAGCCCCGTTTCAATCGAAACGGGGCTTTTCTTTTAAAAAAGTACAAGTAAAGTCTGGACAAACTAACAAGTAATAGCTAGATCTATGAAAACCCATAATGAAAATAAGATAAGTATATGAGGTTCGGTTACATGACCTCGTGAACAGTATATTCCATACAGGGAACGCACAAAAAAGCCGGTTAAGCGCAAGGCCACCGGCTTAAAATCTTCAGTGCAGACAGGCTTACAGGTTAATCACCCCTTTGAGCTGGGTGAAGAACTCATCTTTTTTGCGGGAAGAAATCGGAATATTTTTCTGGTCGCTCATCACCACCGCGGTGCCCAATCCTTTGATAATCTTCACAATATGGTGAATATTGATCAGGAAGGATTTGTGTACCCGATAGAATCCCTTGTCTGATAACATTTCCTCGTATTCTTTCAGGGATTTGGAGATCAGATGAGACACATTGTTGATCAGCTGTATTTTGGTATAGCTGTCGAATGCTTCACAGTAGATAATATCTTTCAGGTCGATGACGTTATACCCGTCATTCACCGGGATGACGATCTTGGAGAAGGCGTTGTCGTTGTTTTTAACGTAGTCTTTCAGAATAGAAGCCAGTTCGTTCAGTCTTCCTTTCTTACTTTTCTTCACTTTTTCCAATGCATCTTCCACCTCGCTTACCTTGATCGGTTTCAGCAGGTAGTCTAATGCCGCAAATTTGATGGCTTGTAAAGCGTATTCCTGGAAGGCAGTGATAAAAATAACCTCAAAGTTCAGCACAGGGAACATTTCCAGCAGCTGGAAACCATTATGCGGAGGCATCTCAATGTCCAGGAACAGTACGTCAATGGGGTTGTTTTTAATCATTTCTGCCGCCTCATTGATATTCTGCGCTTCCCCGACTACCGTAACATCTTTACAATAGTTTTCCAGAATATTGCGCAAAATATGAATGTTGCGGACTTCATCGTCTACAATGGCAGCTTTTATATTACTCATAACATCTTAACAATGGGAATCAGAATTTCAACTAAGGTACCTTCCTTATTGCCGAAACCAGATTTAAATTTATCAATAATTTCTAACTTTCCAACACTTCCATTAAAAGATTTTATAATCTGCAACCTTTCCTTTATCACGCTCAGTGCGGTAGATTCGTGTTTTATCAGCCGCGAGCTTTTGATACTATTGGACTTGTCCCAGCCTATTCCGTCGTCGTCGACAGAGCAATAGAGCAGATCATCCACCATTTCTATCCGGATTTCGAGGTAACCAGCGCTGTTTTTGGGCGCCAGCCCGTGTTTAATGGCATTTTCCACAATTGGCTGTATAATCATGGGCGGAATATAGATGGTGTAATCTTTCAGGGAGTCCTCCATGATGAAATGGTAGGTAAAGGAGTGGGCAAACCGGATTTTCTCCAACTCGAGATAACGGGTCAGGAAAGCGATTTCCTCTTCCAGGGAAATATAGGATTTCCGGGAATTGTTGAGCATCTGACGCATCAGGGTGGCAAAGTCCGCGAGGAAGTTGAGCGCCTGTTTCTCCTCTTTTTCCAGGATCAGGTGCTGTACCGAGTTGAGCGAGTTGAAGATGAAATGCGGGTTCATCTGGTTGGTCAGCGCTTTGGCCTCCAGTTCCGCAATACGGCGATTGTACTCCGTTTTCCGCTTTTCCGCCTGTTTGATCCGTTTCACGATAAAACGCAGCACCACCAGAATAGCGAGTAATCCCGCCAGCAGGAGAATACCGCGGGCCCACCATTGCTGGTACCATTGCGGCAGAATATTGACGTTCAGGGTGAGCGACCTGGACCAGTCGCTTTTGTATTTACGGGCCCTGACCATCAGCCTGTAATTGCCGGGCTGCAGATCGGGGAACGGAATAATATTGGACATGGTGGTCACCCATCCGTTGGTCGTATCGCCGGAGAAATTGTACTGGTATTCCACCAGTTCCGGCAGGTCAAATACGATGGTACCGAATTCCGCCTCAAAAGAGGCTTTCCGCTTATACAGATGTACGAAGTTTTCTCCCGGCAGATAGGTACTGTCGCCATACCGGATGTTGCTGAGATAAATCACCGGTGGCACCGTATCTACCGGCAGATGGTCGCCCTTGAAATAACAGAGGCCGTTGGAGGTAGCGATATACAGCATACCGTCATCTGCATAAACACCCCGGATATCATCAGACATGAGGCCATCGTTGGAGGTGATATTGCGGGTAATGTGTTGTTCTTTCACATTAATCACCGAAACGCCTTTGTTGGTGGCCACGTAGAGGTTCTGGTGACCATCATAATATAGTTGCTGACAGATGTCGCTGGCGAGGTTATTGGCAGATGACAGGTGTTTGATGACCGTGTCGCCATGCATGACGTAGATTCCCTGGTCGCTGGTGCCTATCCACAGGTAACCATCAATCCACTTCAGGTCTTTGATGCTGAGTTTACGCAAAGAGTCGTTGGTAGCGGGTTTCAGTTTGCGGGTACCGTCCGTGCAGGTAAACAGGCCGTTGCTGGTGCCCACAAAATACAGGGAGTCGTTGACGCTGGCAATAGAGGTAACGATCATGTCCAGGTCGCCGATCACATAATCATCCAGTGCGATGACCTGATTTTTGGCTGCTATCCTGATTTTCCCCGCGGGGGAGATGTCCACGTCTTTCAGCATTTTTACCGCCTTCAGCTGAGAAGCTTTCTGGGAGGCGGTATTAAACAGCACCAATCCGTTGTCGGTCCCGATCAGGACTTCATTTTCCTTGTAGGGTAAAATGGAGAGCAGGCTGTTGCGGCCGCTGGCCGTATCGAGCATAAATTGCCGGGTGACACCGTTACTGCTGATGGTATTGAGGATGCCTGCATTTTGCCCGATCAGCAGCATATCTGTTTTTTTGTCTTTACCGATGCTGAAGATGGAGTGGGAATACAGGCCGTTGGTATTGTCGAGGTAGCTGAAATAGAAATTTTTGTAAGGGATGTTATAGACGCCGTCACCGAAGGTGGTGATCCAGATGTTACCGTCCCGGTCTTTCAGCAGGGAGGTAATATTGTGGTTATCGAGCAGTTTGATAATTTTTTTCTCTCCCTTAAAAAACCCTTTCATATAGTATAACGCGCGCTGGGTGCCTACCCAGAGGTTATCGTTATCGATACAAAGGTTGCTGATTTCGTCTTTAATGCCCCAGTCGGCACCGTTGAAGAAGCAGCTGATTTTCTGGGGAGCGTAGGTGTACAGGGAGTTACGGACCATCAATATCGGTCCGTTTCGGACCGCATCAGCATTTTCGCTGTCAAACGGGTACGGACATACGGAGTATATTTCCTGTGTGGGGTTTGTCGGATCACGCAGGTTCTCTACATGAAAGCCTTTTTGCAGCGGGCGGTATACTTTGCCATTGCGGAGCAGGTAGAGAAAATTCGTTTCGATGTCCCGTTTATCGTATTCGGTGCTTTTGCCGTTATAGGTGACAATACGGTTATTGGAATTGAAGAAATACACAAAGCGGGCATCGCCTTCAAAGGCATATTGCATGTAATGGCTTCGGCCATTAAATTTCAGGGAAGAATCATTGTCCTCGTTGTGGATATAGGTATGATCGTAAAAAGAGAGTTTTCCGTTGAGCGTAAAGAACCATAGTCTTCCTTGTGAGTCAGCGGCTAGCTTGACCACATCATTATCAGGGAGGCCGTCCTTCTTAGCGTAGTTTCGAAAACGTTTGCCATCGAATTTGCTGACACCGGTGGGTGTAGCAAACCAGATAAATCCGTCTTTATCCTGTACGGCGGCATAAACAGTAGCGTTAGCTAACCCATCTTTTACATTGTAGTTGCGGATCATCAGGCCCTGGGCCCGTGCGTTGTAACCTGTGCAAAAGATGACCAGCCACCATAACAGTATGAAACGGGTAATGGACATCAATGATGAATTACGAATGACGAATGACGAATTACGAATGTGGGCTGCTAATGACAGCGTGTTCATTAACAGTGGGTCATTTGTAATTCCATTAACTACAAATTACGAACTACGCATTACAAACGGCTTCGCATTCGTAATTCGTAATTCGTAATCCGTAATTGATTTTAGTATGCTCTGGCAAACAATACCCGTTCTTTGGACGGTTTTCCCGAGAAAACGCAGGTACCTGCTTCCTGAGGGTTGTCCAGTGGTATACAACGGATAGTTGCTTTGGTCAGTTCTTTGATTTTCTCTTCTGTTTCAGGCGTACCGTCCCAGTGGGCAGATACGAAGCCTGTTTTTTCGTCCAGTACTTTCTGGAATTCCCCGAAGGTATCCACGCGGGTGATGTGTTCATCCCGGTAAGTTTGGGCTTTGGTGAAGAGTTGCTGTTGGATTTCCTCCAGCAGGTCGCTGATACGGCCGGCCAGTCCATCGAGGGAGAGGCTCATTTTTTCTTTCGTATCGCGGCGTGCTACTTCAGCCACGTTGTTTTCGAGGTCTCTCGCGCCGATGGCTATACGAACGGGCACGCCTTTCATTTCGTATTCCGCGAATTTCCAGCCCGGGCGGTTATTATCGGAGTCGTCGTATTTCACGCGGATACCGGCTTTTTTCAGTTCCGCCACGATCACGTTAACTTTTTCGTCGAGTGCCGTTTTCTGGTCGGCTCCCTTATAGATGGGAACGATCACCACCTGGAGGGGTGCGATGCGGGGAGGCAGTACCAGGCCCTGATCGTCGCTGTGTACCATGATGAGGCCACCGATCAGGCGGGTAGAAACGCCCCAGGAGGTAGCCCATACGTAGTCCAGTTTATTTTCCTTGTTGGAGAACTGTACGTCGAAAGCTTTGGCGAAGTTCTGGCCGAGGAAGTGGGAAGTACCGGCCTGCAGGGCTTTACCGTCCTGCATGAGCGCTTCCACGCAATAGGTGTTGACAGCGCCGGCAAATCTTTCGCTGGCAGTTTTAACGCCACGGATTACCGGTACCGCCATGTATTGTTCCGCGAAGTCGGCATATATGTGCAGCATCTGTTCTGTTTCCGCGATCGCTTCTTCCGCTGTAGCGTGGGCGGTGTGGCCTTCCTGCCAGAGGAATTCGGCTGTGCGGAGGAACAGGCGGGTGCGCATTTCCCAGCGTACCACGTTGGCCCACTGGTTGATCAGCAGGGGGAGGTCACGATAAGATTGGATCCAGTCCTTATAAGTGTTCCAGATGATGGTTTCAGAAGTGGGTCGAACGATCAGTTCCTCTTCCAGTTTAGCTGCCGGGTCTACTACTACCCCACCGCCGTCGGGGTCGTTTTTCAGGCGGTAGTGGGTTACCACGGCGCATTCCTTGGCGAAGCCTTCCACGTGGGCGGCTTCTTTGCTGAGGAAGCTTTTGGGGATAAACAGCGGGAAATAAGCGTTCTGATGACCGGTTTCCTTGAATTTGCTGTCCAGGACATCGCGCATGGCTTCCCAGATCGCGAAGCCATATGGTTTGATCACCATACAACCTCTAACGGCAGAGTAATCTGCCAGACCGCCTTTCACTACCAGGTCATTGTACCATTGTGAATAATCTTCCGAACGGGCTGTGATCTCTTTACTCATAAATAAAAATACTAATTTATATTCCTTTATCTTTTAGCAAAAAATTATCAAATTTGTCTAGTCAAAATTATCTTCCGGCTAACCGGAGGAAGGGCTCAAACTGGCTTAGTTTTTGCCTCAAATATTTAAAAAGAAAATGTTACAAACCTACATGAAAATCATAAAGGTGCAAATAGTCCGGCCAAAATAAAATAACCCGTACTGTAATTGTAACTTTGTTCCCTAATATCCGTTATAAAATTGTAAATTTACTATATAAATCACGCTAAAAATATATTTCAAATGAAACCTATACTATACATTGCACTGGCTGGTTCGTTCGCTCTGGGCGCATGTTCCAGCACATACAAGACGGCCCAGACACCGGACGATGTATATTATTCACCGCGTCAGCAACAGCGTACCTATGCTTCCAACAATGGTTCCAACGGTAATTCTGTACAGGATGAGAACGGCAGATATACGGATGCGCCCGATGATGGTGGCACTTATGTGACATATGACGATGATCAGGGTGATTATCAACGCCGGATCAACCGTTTTGGCAGCAACGCCGGTACTTACAACGGCGGTTACTGGGATGGTTATAATGCAGCCAGCAACCTGTACATGGGCAGTGGCTTCGGTTATGGCTATGGTCCTTACAGCAGCTTTGGCTACAGCAGCCTGTGGGGTCCTTCTATCAGCATGGGCTTCGGCTGGGGTTATGGTGGATTCTACCGTCCCTGGAGCTATGGCTTAGGCTTTGGCTGGGGTGGTTATCCTTACTACGGTTCTTACTGGCCTTATGGCGGCTACTACGGTGGCTACTATGGCCATTACTACCCATACTATGCAGGTGGTTACTATGGCGGCGGCCATTACGGCGGTGGTTATTATACCCGTCCTGCCAACTCCTACGGACCGGTTAGAAATAACAACGAACGTGTTTCCCGCACCAACTACACCAATAACAGCGGTGGCAACGCCGGTGGAGGTGGTTATTACCGTCCTTCCAGAGGTGCTACAGCACCTGTAGGCGGCGGTGGCAACGGAAACTATGCGCCGTCCAACACCGACCGTCCACGTCGTGTGTTCCAGCAGTCCAGCTCAGAAAGACCCGTTATCTCCCGTCCTTCCTATGACAATGGCGGTGGTAACTATAACAATAATGGTGGCAACTATTCCCGTCCTTCCCGTGTGGAATATTCCCGTCCTTCTATGCCGTCTCCTTCCCCCAGCTACTCTGCACCGAGTGGCGGCGGACGTAGTAACACCGGCGGTGGTGGCGGTGGCGGAGGCTACAGCCGTCCTTCCAGAGGCGGACGTTAATACAAACGAATTCAAGATAAGCGTAGCAAAAAAACTACGCTTATCTTTTTATAGGACATAAGTTTTGCCTGTTTGTGAACGTTATATCTGTCGCAGCACGTTATTCAGCAACATTCTGCCAAATACATCTCAATTTTTAAGTCTATAGAATTATGATTAAAAGAATTTACCCTCTTTTAGGAGGACTCTTTTTATCCGTTACCGCAATGGCGCAGAGCTCGAATGACGCCCTGCTCTACTCCCCGAACCAACCATTCGGGACGGCAAGAGCACAGTCACTGGGAGGCGCAGGCATAGGCCTGGGCGGCGACTACTCCTCTGCACACTCTAACCCGGCCGGTATCGGCATGTTCAAAACCGGCGAATTCCTCATCTCCGCAGGTTTAGGTCTCACTAACAACTCCTCCAATTACCTCGGTAATAACCAACTGGACAACAAAGGCAACAAGACCAATTTCCAGATGCCCAGCATCGGCGTGATCTTCGCGTCCAACAAAGGCACCGGCGAACATGCGTGGAACAACGTCAGCTTCTCCCTTGGTTATACCCGTATGGCCAACTATAACAACAAAATAGCCGTAGCGGGTTATAATGATAAATCTTCTTTCTCCGACAGCTGGGTAGATCAGATGTGGTACGACAATGTGGAGGCCATCAAAAACAACTATCCACTGGGTGGCAGCCTCGGCTACCGCGCCGGTCTGATAGACCTCTTCAAACATACCAACGGGACAGAAGAAGTGATGAGCAATGCCTCTCCGCAACGTCCTACCAACAGTCCTACCGACTACCTCACCGCCGTTCAGCAACGCGGTATCGTGGAAACACGGGGAGGCCTGAACGAATTTGCCTTCGCGGTAGCCGGCAACTACGGTAACCGTTTATACATTGGTGGTAGCCTCAACGTTCCGAGCGTGAACTACCGTGAGGACTTCACTGTGATGGAAGACGACGCCACCGACAACGGCGGCAACCGTCCCAATAACGATTTTGGATACTTCGACTACCGCCAGTTCCTGAAAAGGACCGGTCTCGGTATCGGCGCTAAAATAGGCGTGCTCTATAAAGCTACTCCCCGCTTCCGTCTGGGTGGCGCTTTCCACACTCCTACCTACTACAGCCTGCATGACAGCTATACCGCAGACATCGAGGTGAACACAGAGAACTACATGGGCAAACAGTACGTTCACTCCAATGACGTGACCAACGGTTATCCTGTAGAATACGACTACAACTATGTTACGCCACTCCGTGCCATGGCCGGTGTGACCTATTTCTTCGGCGATATCACCCACGTGAGCAATACACAGGGCTTCATCACCGCCGATTATGAATATGTGAACCAGTCCTCCGGCAAATTCAAAATGAGCAATGCCCGTAACGACGAAAAAGTACTGAACGAAAATATCAGCGCTATCTACAAAGCCGTTTCCAACGTGCGCGTAGGCGCCGAACTGAAGTTCGCCACCCTCTACGCCGTAAGGGCAGGTTTTGCCTGGTATGGCAACCCGTACAGCAACGACGCTTACAACGCCAATACAGACGCCTCCCGTAAAGTATACAGCGCCGGTTTCGGATACCGTAACAAAGGCCTGTATGCCGACCTGGCTTACAGCTACTCACAGGGCAACGACCGTTACCGCTTATATACCAGCAACGTTCCTGCCTTAACACCTGCCGCCGCCACGCTGGATTACACCAGAAGCAACGTGGTGCTGACAATGGGATTGAAATTTTAATTTTTCGATTTGAGCGATATATCCTCCAGTCCCAGGGCTAAAGCCCTGGGCTACGATGTTGTTCAAATCCTAAAGGGTGCCAGGGTTTTGAAGTTAGAGATGATGACATTCGATTAAGCGAATGAAGCAAAAATCCCGGATTGAAGCCTGGCGATGATATTAAATAGAAATGAGTGCAGGGCAGAGTCCTGTACTACGAAATGATAAAAAAAGCTGGTCTTACAGACCAGCTTTTTTTATATGATGACATAATTTGATTTGCTTTTTTATTGATGCCGACAGGGATTTACGTTAGTGATGATCAGGGTTGCAGCTGTTGTTGCAGCCAGTTCTCCACTACTTCGGGGTGGCGCGGATCAAACCAGTGGTAATCTGTATCCTTGCGGAACCAGGTCAGTTGTCTTTTGGCGTATTGCCGTGTATGCGTTTTAATATCTTCCACTGCCTTTTCGAGGGGCAGCCTACCATCGAAGTAGTCAAATATCTCCTGATAGCCTACTGTGCGCAAAGCGTTATGTTGCCGGTAGGGCACCACACGCTCCACTTCAGCCAGCAGACCGGCGTCCATCATGAGGTCTACCCGTTTGTGGATATTTTCATGCAGTAGTTCCTTGGGCAGGCTGGTCCCTATTTTGATCACGCGAAAATCCCGCTGCGCTTTGGTGGCGGTGCGGAAAGTGGTGATAGAATGGCCGGTAGCTTCCAGTACTTCCAGCGCCCGGATGAGCCGTTGCGGATTTTGTGTTTCCGCGGTCGCGTAAAATGCCGGGTCGCGCAGCAGCAGCTGTTGTTGTAGCCAGGGCAGGCCATATTCTTCGTATTGGGCATTGAGCTGTTCGCGGATACCGGGCGGGATGGCCGGCATATCATCGATTCCTTCACAGAAGGCGCGGATATACAGGCCGGTACCACCGCACATAATGGCCACGTCGTTGTCCCGGAAAATTTCGCGGGCGTATTGCAGGGCCAGTTGTTCGTAGATGCCGGCATTTACTTCTTCCCGGATGGAGTGGGAATCAATAAAGTAGTGCGGGACAGCCGCCAGTTCCTCCGGGGTAGGTTTAGCCGTACCGATGCTGATTTCCCGGTAACATTGCCTGGAATCGGCAGAGATCACCGAGGTGTGGTACAATTGCGCCAACCGTATAGCCAGCGCCGTTTTACCGGAGGCCGTGGGGCCTGCTATGATAATGACTGTTTTCAGGTTAGATCAGTTGCTAGAAATTATTTTCATCTTCTGCGCCGCCGCCAAATTCATCCGCGCCGTCGTTGGTTTCTTCTTCGCCTTCTTCGCCGAAGCCGTCTTCGTCCATGCCCTCTTTGTTGAGGTCATATTTTTCTTCCATTTCCACGAGTTTATCACCGACGAGGCCTTTGGTGCCGTACTGGCTGGGGGCCAGGCCTTCCTTGCGTACACATACAGGATAGGTCAGTTTAGCGTTCTCATCTTTGGAAACGCCGATCAGTTCCACGAGGAAAGACCAGTTTTTGGCGAAGTCGTAGAGGTAGATGAATTTTTGGTTGGGTGCTTTCACCGCGGCAGCGATCGTCGTTTCTGACATGAGCAGCGGCTCCACCTTGCGGGGCTGTTTATCTTCCTGCAGGATGATTTCCCGGCCGCGTTGCCAGTTGTCGTTACTGCGGAAGAAGGTAGCTCCATGTTTGGTATCAAATTCAAAAGCCTGCAAAATGGCCGTATGTAATGCTAAAAAAGTCTGATTCGGCTTAATGGAAATGTCTCTGTAAACACTTTCATCTTCTTCCCAGTATACTCTGAATTTCAAAACCGGCATGACAATTTGGTTATAAGTTAGATAAATATATTAATTCCCAACGCACGGTCAAGGGCGCTGATAACAATTAATCGTTTCTTAATTCTGGTTATGTAAAATTACCAATTTTATTTAACTGGGGTAAGGTCCAGGGCTTTTGCTTTTTCCAGCATAAAAGCGTAGGCAGCTTCGTAGGTGTTAGCTATTTCACCGTCGAGGATAGCCTCCCGGATGGCGTTTTTGAGGTCGCCCACAACCCGGCCCGGTTTCAAATCAAACGTCTCCATGATCATTTCGCCGGTAACAGGTGGTTGCCAGTTGCGGATACGATCGCTTTCTTCCACTTCCTTCAGCCTTTTGCGCACCAGTTCAAAATTCTCCAGATAACGTTTCACCTTGGATTTGTTTTTGGAGGTGATATCGGCCTCACACAGCATCATGAGTGCTTCGATATCATCGCCGGCATCGAACAGCAGCCTGCGGATAGCCGAGTCCGTTATATTTTCCTTGGTGAGGCTGATCGGGCGCAGGTGGAGTTCCACCAGCTTTTTGACCAGCTTCATTTTATCATGCAGGGGTAATTTGAATTTGGTAAAGATACGGGTCACCATCTTCCCTCCCACCGCATCGTGTCCGTGGAAAGTCCAGCCGTGGCCCGGTTCAAATTTTTTGGTGGCCGGCTTACCGATATCATGCAGCAGGGCTGCCCATCGGAGCCAGAGGTCGCGGGTGTTCACGGAGATATTGTCCACCACCTGCAGGGTATGATAGAAGTTGTCCTTGTGTCCTTTGCCCTCATACATTTCTACCCCTACCATGTCGATCATCTGGGGGAAGATGATTTTAAGCAGACCGGCTTTATAGAGCAGATCGAGCCCCACAGAGGGTTTGGGGGAGAGCATGATTTTATTGAATTCGTCGGATATCCGTTCCTGTGTGATGATACGGATACGTTCCGCATTTTCCTGGATGGCTTTAAACGCCTCGTCAGTGATGGTGAACTGCAGCTGGGAGGCGAAGCGGATCGCGCGCATCATGCGCAGGGGGTCATCACTGAAAGTCTGGGCCGGTTCGAGGGGGGTACGGATCAGTTTTTTCTCCAGATCGGCCATTCCTTCGAACGGATCGATGAGGGCGCCGTAGTCTGCCTCTCTGAGGCTGACAGCCAGTGCGTTGATGGTAAAATCGCGGCGGTTCTGGTCATCTTCGAGTGAGCCGGCCACTACTTCGGGGTTTCTGGATTCCCGGCGGTAGCTTTCTTTGCGGGCGCCTACGAATTCGATTTCAAATTCGTGCCATTTCACCTGAGCGGTACCGTAGGTTTTGAAGAAGCTCACGGGGATATTATCGCCGAGGGCTTCCGCCACCTTATGTGCCAGGGTGATGCCGTCGCCCACGCACACGATATCCATGTCTTTCGTTCTTCTTCCCAGTATTTTATCGCGTACGAAGCCTCCGATCAGATAGGCGGGCACGCCCAGTTCGTGGGCTGCCAGCGCAATCTTCTCCAACACTTTCCGTTCCTGCAGGGAGCAGGGAATGTCTAATGGCTTGCTGCTGATCATATTAGTTTTTTGTTCCTTTCGCCGAAATTCAGGGCGCAAATGTAATAAATAATGGCGTTTAATCCCGGATTATGGCTATTGAACCGTCTTTTCCTATCCTGATAATTCTGGAAGCCACGCCGGTAGCGGCTTCTTCCTGTCGGTATTTTACCACATAATCCACGCCGTTCACGATAGCGGGCGACACTTCCCGGAAACTGGCCGGTGATGGTTGGCCGCTGATATTGGCGGAGGTGGACACCAGTGGTTTACGCAATCGTTTCAGCAGGTGGCGGCAGAAAGTATCCTGTACGATACGGATGGCCACCGTCTGATCATCGCTGATAGCGTTGGCTGCGAGGCCGAGGGCGCCTTCATAGATGACCGTGGTGGGGCGGTTGAAGCCGGCGAGCACCTCCGCCATGTCCGGCCGGGGGTTGGACACGTACTGTAACAAGTCCCGCACGTCCGGCAGCAGTATCACGAGGCTTTTGCTTTCGCTGCGTTGTTTCAGTTCATATACTTTTTTGACGGCTGCTTCATTGGTCGCATCACAGCCGATTCCCCAGATGGTGTCTGTAGGGTATAAAATGAGGCCGCCACTGCGCAGTACCGGCAATGCGGCGTTGATATCCTGTTCAAAATCCATTACTGTTCATTTATTTTTCCAGGTCCACATACACTTTCATCATATCGGCGGCACATTGTTCCGGTGTGAACTTCCGGGCATGTATCCATCCTTTGTCGCGCATATCCTGTACCAGCGAAGGTTCTGCCAGTACGCGGCGCATAGCGCCGGCGATGTCCGTGGCGCTCAGCGGGTCTATATATAAGGCCGCGTCTCCGCCTGTCTCCCCAAAACAAGAGCCGTGGGAGGTGATCACCGGCGTGCCACTCCACAGCGCCTCCAGAATAGGGATGCCAAAGCCTTCAAAAAGCGAAGGATATAAGAGTGCCACGGCGCCCTGATAGAGCAGCGGCAACGCACTGTTGGGCAGCCTTTCCTGCTCATTGAGCCATATCACCTGTTGTGTGAGGCCGTTGGCCGCGAGGTATTCCTTTACTTTCTTTTTATAGCTACTGCCGTTACCCAGTACCACCAGTGGCACATTGACCGCGCCTTTCAGTGTATTCATGGCCGTTACTATGCCCAGCAGGTTTTTCCTTTCAATGACCGAGCCAACATACAGGAAATACTGTTCAGGCAGGCGGTAACGAGCGCGGAACTCCTGTATTTCCCCATCCGTATGCGGTACCGCAAACGCGGGGTCGCAGCTCTGGTATACCACTGCTATTTTGTCCGGGTCGGTATGGTAATAAGTGATGAGGTCCTGCCGGGTCTGTTCGCTGATAGCGACCACTTTATCGGCCATATCGCAGGCGTAGCGGGCTTTGCGGCGGTAGGTAAAAACATCGATGGGGTTGTATTGTTTCGGGTACCGTTCAAAGATCAGGTCGTGCATGGTGACGACCGATTTCACGCCGCTGCCGGGGATACCGAAGGGGATTTCATGGCTGAGGCCATGGTATAGATCAATACCGTACCGCTGCAGGTCTTTTACCACATAGCGGCTCCGCCAGGCCGATTTAAACCAGCGGTGCCAGGCTTTTTCAGGTAATACCACCGGGATGCCCGGTGCATTGTACATATCCGTTTGTTTGGGAGCGAACAGAAAATACTGGTGCTCCGGGAAGCCTGCCGCCAGGGAAGAGATCAGGGTGCGACTATAATTGCCCAGTCCCGTATCATTCTGGAAAGCACGCTTGGCATCAAAACCAATCTTCATATGTTGCGAAAATACGAAGTCCCACGAAAGAAATTCGTTATTCGTTATTTCATTTATTAGATATTACTTTTGCGAAAAAAGCACAAATGGATTTACAACAACAAATACAGGCTGCCTGGGCTGACAGAAGCCTGTTACAGGAAACGCAGTATACCGACGCCGTAAAAGCAGTGATAGAAGCAGTGGACAAGGGTCATCTGAGAGTGGCGCAGCCGACAGAGAACGGATGGGTAGTTAATGAATGGGTAAAGCAGGCTATCCTGATGTATTTCACCATTCAACCGATGGAAACCATGTCGCTTCCTCCTTTCGAGTTCTATGATAAGATGAAGCTGAAGACCAACTATAAAGATCTGGGTGTACGTGTAGTACCGCATGCTATTGCCCGTTACGGCGCCTATATCTCCAAAGGTTGTATCCTGATGCCGTCTTATGTGAACATCGGCGCGTATGTAGACGAAGGGACCATGGTAGACACCTGGGCTACCGTAGGCTCCTGTGCGCAGATTGGTAAACATGTGCACCTGAGCGGTGGCGTAGGTATCGGTGGCGTACTGGAACCACTGCAGGCCAGCCCGGTGATCATCGAAGATGGTTGTTTCCTGGGTTCCCGTTGCATTGTAGTAGAAGGCGTACATGTAGAAAAAGAAGCCGTGCTCGGTGCTAACGTGGTACTGACACAGTCTACCAAAATCATTGACGTGAGCGGTCCTGAGCCGATCGAATACAAAGGCCGTGTACCAGCCCGCAGCGTGGTGATTCCGGGTACTTATCCGAAGAAATTCCCTGCAGGCGAATATCAGGTCAACTGTGCCCTGATTATTGGTCAGCGTAAAGCTTCCACCGATCTGAAGACCAGCCTGAACGACACCCTGCGTGAGTTCAACGTGGCCGTTTAATATATTAAGAAGCAATAAGGCAGCGGGTTTCCGCCGTTTTATTGCTTTTTTTTAAAATAAATTTGGTTGGTAATATAAAAAACCTACCTTTGCAATCCCTTTAACGAGGGACACAGCCCTGCCCAGATGGCGAAATTGGTAGACGCACTGTGTTCAGGTCGCAGCGCCCGCAAGGGTGTGCTGGTTCGAATCCAGTTCTGGGCACAAAAATCCTGCAAGTTTTACTTGCAGGATTTTTTGTTTTTGGGCATGCGTATCCATCCTGCAAACGCCTCCTGCTTAGAAGAGACTTTCGCTCAGTAAGGTGTCTATACAATACAGATACACAACGCGCAACACAACGTATTACCAATATGCCTATCCAGTGAAGGCCTACACTTTATTTTACGTCTCCATATTACCTCAAATTGAATGGTCAATATCCGGATTGTTGCCTATTGTATATTGTGTGGGTTGTCAATCATACAACGCCATATTCCATCTGTTCCTTTACGAACCACATCTGTTGATGTTCCGGAATATTTCGCAGGGTTTCCTTCTTCATCTGTATAGTCTACTGCCCAGTCAAGGACCAGCAGGGCGATATCTTCATTTATTAAGGTGTGCCTTGTTGCGCCGGATATTTTTCCATTCAGGGCAAAATACGGTTCCAAGGCATTTTTTAGTGTTGTTCCCTGTGCCGCCTTGCCCGGACTGGCAGCAATAACAGCATTCTTCTCATAATATGCGTCTATCAAATTATCGATATTACCCTGATTAAAGTAATAGATGAATACCTCCGTTGTTTTATCCGGAGTTGTTGCTTTTGGCGCTTCCTGTGTCATTGTATTTTTGTTATTTGTGAATAGATTTGTAAGATCAAAACTACCTACTTTTACTTTACAAAAGATAGTAGTTTCCCAAAGTATAGTGACCTTTACAATTAAAATTGAAACAAGTGAAAAAAGCGTCAATAGAAGAATGTGCCCGCTCCATCCTTCCCATCCGGGATGTGCTGGATATCTTAAGTGGCAAATGGAAGTTGCAAATTATCATGCTATTGATGTTTGAAAAAAGAAGATTTAAAGATTTACAAAATCTTATTCATGGCATTACTCCTAAAATGCTTACCAAGGAATTACGCCAGCTGGAAATAAACCAACTGGTAAGCCGTACCGTGTATGATGGGTCGCCTGTTTATATTGAATATGCTATAACGCCTTATGGAAGGACGCTTAAAAAAATAATTCTTGAAATGGAGGATTGGGGAAAGAAACACCGGAAAAGGATAATGGCGAAGCCGGTGTAGCCAACACGATATATTAATCATTACAAAAAGCAGTGTTGCCGGGAAAAGAACAGCTGTTCTTTTTCACGTTCCTATATCGTCAATTAAGTTTCCATTCCTAACCAAAAAAATTAACACGCATTGCAATCGTTTTCCAGAGAAGTAAATTTTTTTTCTTTCAACTGACTTCCTATCTTAGCACCAACAGCTAAAACAGTGGATTCATTTTCTTGTGTCATGTGATTTATTTTAGTGCACGTTACCTCAAAACATCATCCCCGTATTTGCTATTCGTTACCTCAAAACTTTTCTCTGTCGCTATTGCTATTCAATGCTAGCAGCAGTGGGAAATTGTAATGCCTATTAATTGTTCTTTCATATTGTTCACCATCAAAGGAAGCATTTATGGCAAACCTCAAAATCACTGATCTCATTGCCGATCTCGCAAAGACCCAAAATCGCTGGAAGGCAAGGGAAACAGCTGTTTCTCAGTTATCAGAAGATCAACAAAGCGCCCTGCTCGGCGTAGTAGTTAACACTGCTGAACTGGCATCCGTCATGAAACCTGTTGCCGGTGCCGCTCCGGTGGCCAATTACGCCAGCGCGGTAGACTGGCGTAATCGCAACGGCAATCACATTACCCCTGTAAAAGATCAGGGCGGATGTGGTTCCTGCGTATCATTTTGCACTACCTCCGTTACCGAGGCGATGGCGTCTATCGAACATGGACAGTTATTAGATCTCTCTGAAGCGGATCTGCACTTCTGTTCCAACCATGGCGCCAATTGCGGCGGTTGGTGGCCTACCGATGCTTTTAACCAGATTAAAACACGCGGTATTCCTGATGAACCTTGTTTTCCTTACGCCACGGCTTTTCCGGACAATAACATCTGGAAGCAACCTCCTCACTGCACTGTTGGTCCCAACAGAGATGCCAGAGCCGTAAAGATCACCAATTCTACTACCCTGGCCAATGTGGTTGACCGTAAAAATTACATCTCCGCCAATGGTCCGGTTTCTGCCGTGATGCATGTATACGAAGATTTCTTTGCCTACGCTGATGGTGTATATAGCCATGTAACCGGCGCAGACAAAGGATTACACTGCGTTACCGTTATTGGTTACTCCGAAGCGGAACATTGCTGGATCTGCAAAAACTCCTGGGGAACAGGATGGGGACAGGGCGGATTTTTCAAAATCGCCTATGGACAAGCAGGCATTGATACTGAATTCCCATTCTGGACAGCCAGCGGCGTCGTATTACCACAACAACAGCATGCGTGGTATGGCTACGAAAACCTCGGCGGCCTGTTATCTTCCAGACCCAATGCGGTGTCATGGTCGGCCAACAGAATTGATGTGGTCGTAAGAGGTATGGATTCTTCCGTATACCATAAATGGTGGAATGGCACTTCCTGGCAGGGCTGGGAGTCTCTCGGCGGACAAATTCAGGGAGCGCCAGCTATCTGCTCCTGGCAGAATGGCCGCCTCGACGTATTTGCCGTAGGCCTCAACCATCACCTGTGGCATAGATACTACCAGGGAGGATGGAGCAACTGGGAAGATCTCGGCGGTATGCTTTCTTCCGAACCGGCCTGCGTAAGCTGGGGTCCTAACCGGATCGACATCTTTGCCCGTGGCATGAACTCTTCCATGTGGCATTTATGGTTTGATGGCACATGGCATGGCTGGGAAGATCTCGGCGGCGTTATTACCTCCGCCCCTGCTGTATCTTCCTGGGCATCCGGCAGGCTCGACTGCTTCGCCCGCGGCACAGATAATAAACTGTGGCATAAATGGTTCGACAAAGGATGGAGCAACTGGGAAAATCTGCAGTCAGAAATGTTTGACAGCCCGGCTGCCGTATCCTGGGGGCCCAACAGGATTGATGTATTCTTCCCTGGTCAACAATATAACATGATGCATAAATGGTGGGACGGCAAAGCCTGGAGCGGAGATGAAAACCTCGGTGGTATTTTGTCTTCTGCCGTAGGGGTATCCTCCTGGCAGGCAGGCCGCCTCGACTGCTTCGTTGAAGGCACCGATTCCGCGATGTATCATAAATGGTACGTATAATAATACATTACGGGGCACAGCCCCTATCCTGTTACACAAAAAATGAAGCGCCTGGTTAAACAGGCGCTTCATTTTTTGTGTTTACTATCTTGTAACTTAACAAAATCAGCATATGGACATCATCGTAAAAACAATAAAAACCGGGAACTCCGTCCCCGTCATTTTACCCGGCATGGGAACCGCAGGTTTCCAATGGTTTTATTCAACAGAAAACGGCGACTGTATTGAAATAAAACCCTATGACTATACACAGGACTCCCTTGTACGGGATGCCGGGACAAGCAATGATGAAGTATTTATGATCACGGGCGTATTACCAGGCCATGCGAAGGTTACATTTGAGCAGCGGAGAGGCTGGGAAAAAAACGGACAGATCATCAATACCCAGACCTTTGATATTACGGTTACCCAGTGATCTTCCTTTTTTATGCTATCACCTATTGCTGCGCTGCTATCGCCTCCTTCAAATTATCTATCGGTGGCCGGTTCATCTCATACCCTGAATAACCGAAATTCTGGTTCAGCCGTCCTTCCCTGTTAGCGTCAATATCTGATTGCGGCACCGGCCATAATATATGATAGGGACTTGCCGTGAATACGGCGCCGTACACGGTTTTTACGCCTTTATTGTAAAAGTTGTTATACCTGCTCACGCGCTCATACCAGTAGCTGCTTCTGGAAAGGTCTTCCACGGTATATGTCTTGCCAAACTCGTCAGCTTTATGGGTTTGTGCGAAGATGTAGGATACGCGGGAAAGTTCCATATGCCGCAGCTCTTCATAGAAAAGTTCCCTGGCTCTTTCGTCCATGATCGTTCCCATGGTTATCTCTCCTGCGGAATACATCTTCGTACAATGTGCCCTGCGGCGAATGGTATTCACATCTTCCGCTGCCAGTCCGAGATCACCTTTCCAGAAATATGCTTCTGCCCGCAGCAGGTAAGTTTCCGCCAATCTGTATATGTACCAGTCGCTGGCGCCGCCGTTATAGCTATCCACGGTTTCATTTCTGGGTGATTCGATCCATAGTTTATAGTGGGGCCAATCAAACCATGTTCTGATAGTATCCGTTACCAATAGTTTGCCGGCGCTGTTATACTTCTGTAGCGGCTTGCCGTAGTAAGGATCTTTGTCTGTAAGCAACGCGGGATTATTATAGACCATGTCTTCCATGCGCATCCAGTTACCGGTACCGGTACTGTGACGGAGGTCTTCCGGATCATCCCAGATGGCATTGGAACTGTACCAGGTAGGTCTTGTAATGGCCACTCCCCTGCCATAGGTTTTGCGCAGGTCTATCTTATCACGCGTCAGCGTATAGCTGGTACTCATGCCTGGTTTACCGGAGGGAGTGCTGATCAGCTGGTTGCCGGAGCCGGAGATAAAAGGAACTGCATTTCTCATGCTGCCGATGTCGATCCGGCTGTTGGCCAACTCTTCCCGGCTAATGATATTAAAGATAGTTTCTTTGTTGGTGGCAATGGACTTATTGGGGCCGCGATGCAAATCCCATATCACGTTCCTGGTAATATTATGAATCGCCGGCATCGGATTGACAAATGTACCGAAAGGCGCTGTCATCAAAGAATACCCGGAGCTGTTAATGAGGGTGTTGGCCACTGCTATCGCGTTGTCGAACTGCCCGGCAGCCAGGTAACATTTGATCAGCAGCTGCTGACACGCACCTTTATTGACCATCCCGTAATCAGCATTGGCTGGCACGTACTTCACAGCGAACTCCATGTCTGCGATGAGCTGCTGCAATATTACTTCCCGTTTGGTAGAACGGAAATTGAACTTGGGGGCAGTGATTTCTCTGGTCAGCAAGGGAATGTCCCCGAAATCAAATATCAGCCAGAGATAGCGGAAAGACCGGTGGAAATAAGCCATTCCCATCATCTGGTTACGCAAGGTAGAATCCAGTCCGGGCACCCTGTCGAGGTTAGACACGATGGTATTGGCGTATTTAATGCCTTTATATCCTTCAAACCAAAAAAAGTTGATTCTATTGGTATTAACGTCATTGTTATTGGAGATGGGGGTGATCATTGCGTTCAGGTCCTGCGCCGGTCCTGATTTGTCTGTAGTACCGTTCACCGCCACCTCTGAAAAAAGCAGGTCCGTGAGTATGGGCGCACCATCTCCGGTCCATACGTAGTTCAGATTTCTGTTGCAGCTGCTGATAGCCGCCTGCAGCCCTTCTTTGGAGGTAAACGTAATAGAGGGCTCATAAAAGGAGAGCGGATCGGGTTTCAACCAGTCTTTTTTGCAGCTTAAAGGTATTTGTAAAGCGACTCCCAGCAAGAGGATACTTACAGCTTTATGAAAAGTGATCTTCATCGTAAAAAAGTTTAATCATTTTAGAAAGTAGCAGTAAGACCTACTGTATAATATCTTGGCATCAGGGAGGTGGTTTCCGGGTCCCAATACTCCCATTCCTTCGCCCATACAGCCACGTTACGCACGCCTGCATATATCTTAAACTGGCTCATGTCCAGCCTTCTTGCTATATGCGCAGGCAGCGAATAAGATACCGCAATGTTATCCAGGCGGATATAAGTTTTATCAATTACCCGTGGCGGCGTTATATTCTGCACGTTGGTAGAATTCAGGCGGGCATATTTATCGGACGGGTTTTCCGGCGTCCAGTATTTTCTGACATAGGAGTTGGTGCGGTCCGTACCGGCGCCAAAATTATTCAGATAGTCGGTAGAGGCTTGTTTATGACCCCAATTCGAATATATATTGAAGGAGAAATCGAAATTTCTGAAAAGGGTGAAATCATTGCGCAGCGTCCAGCGGAAGCGGGGCGTGGTGGAGCCCAGGAACTGCTTGTCCGCATTGGTATATTTCCCATCGTTGTTAACGTCCTGTACTTTCACATCACCGGGTATTTCCCCATAGCGGGCAGCCTGGTCCCTTTCGCTTTCCTGCCATATGCCCAATACACGATAGTTCCAGATAGAACTGATATCATGACCAATGAACCAGCCGTTTGATATGTCGCTGATTTCTTTGGAGCCGACTACTTTACCATCTTCGTTGAGTACATCCTCGTAAGTGTAATAAAGGTGCCGGACCTCATTTCTGTTGAAGAAAAAGCCGAAGGTGGTGGACCATTCGAAATTTTTCCGCTGCATATTGAGCGAGGTAAGACCGAGTTCAAAACCTCTGTTGATGACTTCACCCAGATTAGTGGTAACGGTGCTGAAGCCGGTAAAGTCGGGCAGGGATTGATTCATCAGCAGGTCTGTAGTAGGCATATAATATACTTCCATGTTACCGGTGATACGATTGTTCAGGAAACCGAAGTCCAGCCCCACATTCCAGGAGGAGGTAGCCTCCCACTTCAGGTCATAGTTGGCCATCCGGTCTACGTATAGCTGTGACAGTTCGTATACCGTGCCATTCGTTTGTACGTAGGCGTAACGTCCGGCGCCGGTAGTAAGGTTCGACAGCGCCTGATATATGCCGATAGAGCGATTGCCGTTCATTCCCCAGGACAGCCGTAATTTGCCGGTACTCATGGGTTTCCAGTGGAAGAAGTTTTCGTCTGCAAAGTTCCAGGCAAATGCCAGTGCCGGAAAGGTGGCCCGTGGATTGGACACACCGAAGGCGGAATATCCATCTCTGCGGACGGAGGCCGTCAGCATATATTTGTTATCATAGGAATAGAATACGCGGGCCATCAACGCATCTCCGGTGCTTCGCTGGTCATTGCTGCTGATGGTGGTTTTTAATGGATTGGCGGCGCCGATATTGTGAAAGCCCAATGCATCAGTAGGAGAAAAGTCCCGCGCAGTAACGCTTTCATTCCAGGATTTATGTTCTTCTGCATTCTGTAGCAGCGTTACCTTCACATTATGCTTCTGCGCGAAGGTGTGGTCCCATGAAATAATATTATCTATCTGCCAGTCAAAATTTTTCGTGTTTTCCCGGACCACCTTTCCGTTATCTGACCAAAGGGGATTCTGCGATGACTCATGATACCTGTTATAGAACCATTGCATGCGCGGGGAAAAGTTCAGCTGATACGTAATTTTAAAAGGCAGTTTGATCGTTTGATAGAGGGTGGTGTTTAAAACAGTATATCCTTTTTCCAGTTTCTTGTACTGATTACTGAATGCAGAGTTGACACCCTGACTGACGCTGGCTCCCATGGGATAGGGGTCCAGCTTTCCGTTCTCATCAAAAGGCAGGGCAAAGGGCGAGTTATTGATGATCTGTCCGCCCCAGTCTACTGCGAAGTTACCATCAGAGCGGTCCTGGAAATTGATGTTCACGCCGGTATGCATCCATTTGTTGATTTTTCCGTCCATTTTGATATTGGCCCTGTAGGCGCGGTATTTATCTCCCACCACAATACTTTCGTTGTTCAGGTATCCCAGCGACAAATAGTAATTGAGGACATCCTTGTTTCTGCCGGAAAAGCTGACATTGTAGTCCTGTTGCACTCCGTGTTGAAAAGAGCCATCAAACCAGTCGTAGGTTTGGCCTTTGGCATAGTTCTGTCGTTCTTTATCGAACAGGCCGATGCGGCGCAGCCATATATCATCGGGATCGCCTGTTAATGCGTCATAGGCGCGCCAGTCGGCCATGGAGATTCCATACTTTGCCAGGTTGGCCTCCGTAGGCCGTGTATACTTTGCGGGCGTGGCCCATCTTGTGGTGCTGTTGAAAAGGTCGGTACGATAGTTCAGGTAGCCTTCTGCGTCATACACCTCCCGTTTGCGGCCCTGTGTAGCGATGCCGGTGTTGGCGCTAAAGCGGATGGCGGGTTTGTCGGTAGTGCCTTTTTTGGTGGTAATGATCACTACGCCGTTGGCAGATTTTGCGCCATAAATCGCCGCAGCCGATGCATCTTTCAGCACATCAAAATGTTCAATATCCTGTGGATTGATTTCTGACAGTTCTCCAAAGAAGATGACACCATCGAGTACGATAAGTGGATCATTACTGGCGTTTAAAGACCGTTGCCCTCTTATGAGCATGTCTCCTCCTCCTTTCGCTGAGGTGTTCTGTCCCACGTACAATCCTGGTACGCCGCTTCTCAACAGGTCCTGTACCGAGCGGGGACTTTCTTTTTCCAATCTGGCCGTTCTGAGCTGGCTGATGGAGCCTGTCAGGTCTTTTTTCCGCATAGAGCCATATCCTACCACTACTACTTCGCTGATCCGCTGTTCCCGGCTTTTCAGTGTCACCAGCAGGGAGAAGTCGGCGCCGGGTTTCAGGTTATAGCCGCTCAGTGTTTGGTTTTCAAACCCCACATAAGAAAAGGAAAAAGAGTACCCTGTGCCGGATGGCAATCGATTGAAATTAAAGACACCAATACTGTCTGTTTGTACAGAGGCCGAAAAATTGTTTGTGGCATTTTTAACGGTAACGCTCACCCCCCAGAGGGGTTGCCCTGTTGTTTCATTTTTAACGATACCTGTTACGTCTGCACGTTTTTGCGCATGAAGCCACAGAGGGGAAAGGCAAAGCAGTGCCGCTATGCCCAGCGAGGCATACGTGGAAGTCCATTTTTTCATTGTTGAAAGACTGTCTTATATTAGGCAATAAAGAACCCTTCGTTGCATGAAGCAACGCTACGGAAAATTGATGTCTGTATTATTTTGGTTAATTTTTCTTTCTGATGATATAGCTGCCTTCTTTTTTCTCTATTGTAAGATGGTTGAGCAATGCTATATCGTTTAATATCGTTTCCAGTGAATCGGTTTTATGTAGTCTTCCTGAGAAGTATTTATGTTGTAAGTCAGCAGGATAATAATAAATATCTACCTGATAATAGCTGCTAAGCTGATCAAAAACTTCGGACAGCAACGACGCGTCAAAGGTATACCAGTCGGGCCGATGCACCGTGTAGGCGTTACTGTTGGCAGGACCTGCCTTTACCAAATGCCCGGCAGGCGCATTGCGTTTTAAGCTTGCCAACATCGTGGCCTTATTATAAGTCAACACGTCACCGGGTAACAGCACCACCTTGCTTTTCCATTTAGCATGCAGGGAATCTGCTGCCGCCGCCTGCACCTTTCCTTCATGCAATGTCAATGTGATCACCTTACTTTCAGCAAACGACTGCACTGTAAAAGAGGTACCCAGCACCGTTGTAGCCAGCTTATCTGCATACACCACGAATGGCCGGTCTTTATCTCCCGTTACCTTAAACAGCGCTTCTCCTGACAGGTATATGATCCTTCCCTTATCTGCAACAAAAGGTTCATAAAACCGGATGCTGCTATGGGGCGACAACGTTACCACTGAGCTATCAGCCAGCAGGATGCTCATCGGCCTATTGGAGGTATTCTTCCTTTCCGTCATCTGCTGCGCTGTGCCTGGAAGGGCTCCACGTTTTGCCATCAGCGGCACTGGACCGGGCCGGTATATCCACAACAGCCCTATCAGCAGTCCCGCTACTGCAGCAGCTGCCAGCCAGGCGACTGGCATTTTCCGGCTTTTCCTGAGCGTTTTGCTGCTGACAGCTTTAAACATCTTTTCAGAAAGTGCCGGATCTACCTCCTGGCTGACGACGAAATTGTCCCAGTCTTCTTCGGTCATGTACCTGTTCCACTCCGCGGGACTATCCCGAAAATATTCCAGCACCCGCTTCCTTTCATCGTCACTGCATTCATTCCTGAAATATCTGTCAATTAGTTCCCTTTGTATCATTTCAGCTTGGATAATGAAGAGCCTTCTACCATATATCGTTTGAAAGAAGCGCATCCCCTAATGAGAAGATAAATATTTTTTAGCGCAGGAATAAGAGGATCAACAGTAGCAGAGATTTTCTTAAATGCTTGATAGCAAGCGTCATATGATTTTCTACCGTCTTAACAGACAACGAAAGTAATGCTGCAATTTCTTTATAGGATTTAAATTCATACCGACTGAGCTCAAACACTCTTCTTCTGACAGGGGGCATATTTCCCACAACATCCTTTATTCGTTGCTGCAGTTCTTTGATCTCCACCTCATCGGAGATATGCCATGTATCGTTTTCCACTGGTTTTTCCAGCTTTAGCATCCTTTCCCTCACCGCATCTTTTCTGAACAGATCAATACAGGTGGCCCGGGCAATATGGAATATTAACTTACCCACCTGCTCCGATTCGTGCAGCTGTTGCCGGTAGTTCCATAATTTAATGAAGGTGATTTGCGTGGTTTCTTCGGCGATATATTGGGAATTCGTTTTGGACAGGACATACAGATATACCTTCCGGTGGTATTCGTCGAATAGTTCTCTGAAAACGGAAGTATCCCCTTCTTTCAATGCAAGGATCGTATTGAACGTGGACATGATAGGAAATCAGTATTTCCTATCTAATGTACAAAAAAAGGGATGCGGGCGACAATATTTTTTTTCGGGGCATAAAAAAAGGCCTGTAAGTAATAACTTACAAGCCTTTCCTATTCACCAGGTGAATAATCAGTTCATCATTCTTTCAGGGCAGACAATCCCCTGCTTATATTATTTTCCACCTCACCTACCATCGCCTGATCAACGGTATCATTGGCGATGATGATAAAGCCCAGTTGTTTTTCCGGATAAAAAAGGCACAGCGTATTAAATCCAATCCGTACGCTCCCGTCGTGATAGATATAACGCGCGCCGGTAGTATCGGTATCTATCATCCAGGACAATCCTGAACCGAAGCCGTCAGGCTTGCCAAAGGTCAACTGATGTGTCAATTTCACTGCCGGATCTTTCTCTGTCAGATTGGCTTCCAGGAATTTCAGCATATCCCGGACGGTAGAGTTCATAGACGGTCCGATATAAAAACCTTCCAGGTTCACGAATGGCTGCGGATTACCTGCTTTGTCGTATCCCTGCGCTGCGCGTTTCATATCAGCGGCAGACAATACCTGCCTGGTATCTTTCATGTGGAGGTGTTTATGCAAAAAGTTCGTCAGCAGTTGATTATAGGGCTGATGATACACCCGTTCCAGGATCACCATGAGCAGCATCATACCGTGGCTACTGTAACGGTAACGCGTACCCGGTATGGTATCTGGTTTTACATGATGCAGATCGGCCAGTAAGCTGTCCTGGTTGTAGGCAGCAAAGAAGTCTACCTGTTGCTGCATGGGCAGCTTCTTCCAGTTTTCCCGGAGCGCTTCCGGAATTTCCTTCTTCGGCTGGGGGAGCGCGGCGGTATGGTTCGCCAGGTCCACCAGTTGCACCGCTCTGCCATGATATTCAAGATTGGGATAGTTTCCCGGCAGATACTTCCTGATATCATCTTCCGGCTTTACTTTTCCTTCCACGATAGCCTGTGCGAGCATGGTACCGACAAACGTTTTGGCTACTGAACCGATATTGCAGAAGTTATCCGGTGAAGGAAGTTTTCCGCTTCCTTTTTTTACTTCTCCGTAATTGTAGGTAAGAAAGCGGCCTTTTCTATAAATGCCGATACTCAGTCCCACCGTATTTTTATGACTCATGTAAATGCCGGCAGCGTGGTCCACCACCGAATCTATCGGCGTAAGCAGTTTGTTATCTGTCAACAAGGGCTTCTTCATTTGTGCTACTGACCTCCCTGTATACATGCCTGATAAGAGCAGCGTTGCCGCCGCTCTTACTAATAAATTTCTGGTTGTCATACTTCTGCAACAATTCACATGCGTTAAAATTATTCCGTCTTCAGCCCCTTCACCGTATTTATTCTCACTGCCTTAATCACCTGGAAACTGATGGTAGCCAGCGCAATGAGTATAGAACCCAGTCCGGCTACCGCAAATACTACCCAGTTGATGCTGGTATGGTAAGCAAATCCCTGCAGCCACCTGTACATGAAGAACCATGCTACCGGGAATGCAATCAGTAAAGCGACCAGCACCAGCGATAAAAACTCTTTAGACAGTAATCCGAACAGGGAAGTGGCGGTAGCGCCGAGGGCCTTCCGGATACCTATTTCTTTTGTACGTCTTTCTACTGTAAAGATCGTGAGCCCCAGCAAGCCAAGGCAGGATATCAATATTCCCAGCAGCGCAAACCAGTTGGCCAGTTTGCCGATAATATTTTCGCTTCTGTATAAGTTGTTATACTCTTCATCCGAAAACTGATAGGTGAACGGAAATTTAGGATTCAACTCCCGGGCAAGCGTTTCGAGAGAAGCCAGCGCCTCTTTCGTTTTCCCTGGCTGTGTTTTTATCAGGATCTTACCCCCATCTTCTCCTTCACCAAGATACATCACAAAAGGATTTACCGGCACATACAATGAATTAAAGTGGAAATCTTTCACCACACCGATGATAATGCCCTGTTGGTTCCATAATTTAAACGGTTTGCCTATCGGGTCCGTATAGCCCGTTTTGGCTACCGCCTCTTCATTCAGGATAAAGGCACCGGAGTCTGTTGCAAATTCTTTTGAAAACTCCCGTCCTGCCACCATCTGCATATTCATGGTTTTAACAAAATCATATCCCACGCCGGCATCTCCAAAGGAAATCTTCGTATTCGGATCTTTGCCCTGCCAATCCACATTGGAAGTACTGCTTTTGATATCAGTAGGTATGACGTTGATCCGGGAAACATACTTAATACCCGGCATTTTTAACGCTTCCTCCCGGAAAGTATTGTATTTAGTGGCCAGTTCCCCTTCCACCGGAATATAAATCAGATTGTCCCTGTCGAACCCGAGATTTTTTGTCTGAATATAATTTACCTGTCTTGATACGACAATGGTGCCGATGGTAATGGTAACCGACAAAAAGAACTGAAAGATGACCAGGCCCTTACGGAACACTCTGCTACCTGCGTTCATTTTAAAAGCGCCTCTCAATACTTTCACCGGATCAAAAGAAGACAGGAACAGTGCCGGATAGCTCCCGGATATCAGTCCGGTAATGAGGGTAATGCCTAATACCGACAACCAGAAATCACCATTGAGGAAAGGGAAGCCGATACTTTTTTGTGTGAGGGTGTTGAAGCTATGCAGCAGACAGGCGACCAGTATCATGGCGATGATCATAGATGCCACGGACAGGAAGAGGGCTTCACCCATAAACTGGTAAATCAGCGTCAGGCGCGTTGCGCCAACGGTTTTACGCACACCTATTTCACGGGCGCGCCGGATAGAACGCGCTGTGGTAAGGTTCATAAAATTAATACACGCAATGACCAGAATAAATATGGCTACGATACTAAAAAGCCACACATACTCGATCCTGCCTCCTTCAATTTTTCCTTCTTTGTTGAAGCTGGAATGCAGGTACATCTCATCGAATCGCTGTATGCCCAGTTCCACTCTGTAATTCTCATCGTATTTGTTATAGCTGGCCAGGAAGTTGGTCATTTTGTGTTCAAAACCGGCGGCGTTCACATTTTCTTTCAGCGTAAAAAACGTACGTACGGCGGTGTTACCCCAGTTTTTCAACACCGGGTACTGCCGCATGAGGGCGTCCCAGTTGACCAGGTAGTCAAACTTGATAGAGCTGTTGCGGGAGGGCACCTCAAACACGCCGGTAATCTCAAAATTCACCGTGTCTTCGAAATTGACCGTTTTCCCGAGGGCATTGGCAGCGCTTCCGAAGAAGTCTTCCGCCATTGCTTTTGAGATGCAGATGTTGTCGGGCCCGGCCAGGGCATCACTTCTGTCTCCGGCCAATAGTTTATAGCTGAAGATACTGAAGAAGTCTTTGCCGGCGTATCCGCCTTCTTTTTTAAATATCCTGTCTCCCACGCGGAAGGTATGCATTTCATTCATCGTAAAGCCGCTGGCCAACGCCACTTCTGGCATGACCCGCTTCATTTCCTCTGCCAGCACACCGGGCGTGTTGTATTTCGCTGTTATTTTATCTCCGGCATACTGTCTCGCATATACGCCGTAGATACGATCAGAATGCTCGTTAAAGCTGTCTGTTTTTTTCTCGTCGTTTATCCAAAGAAATACCAGCAGGCTACAGGCGAGACCCAGCGAAAGTCCTGAAATATTAATAAAGGAAAATGCTTTATTCCGGGCGATATTCCGGAGGGTAGTCAGGATATAATTTTTAAACATCTGCTTATTTTTGAGATATTAACAAGCCGCCAGACGTGCGCCTACGGTGGTTAACTTATGATAGAATAACAAAATAACTAAATTGTCTGATAAATACAAATGCTCACACGGGCTGCGCAACGAGCTCCGGTGTTTTCATTTTGCTGCGGATAAAATCCAGCAGCATAGCTGCAGTATAGTCACTGCAGGGCAACTGCGTGTAGCTGTTTCGTTCTTCCGTGGTGAGGCTGCTGAGCACTGTAATCTCTTTCTTATTGTTCTTCTCTTTTAACAGCAGGCAATTCATCAACGGAGAACTGCCCCACCAATAGTTAGCATTTCCTTCTCTTTTAACATATTGTCCGGTGTAGGTGATCAGCAACGGAATATCTTTCGGCGAAGCGCCATTATTCAGGTAGTGGTTATAGATACCAGAAGCACAATGCAGCAAACCCGTGCAGGGACCCAATACCAGCCTGGTGTGCCGCGATGCCAGCAAACACAGGTCTTCCCTGAATGAAAGGCTTTCCGAGAAAATCATTTTCTTCATATTTTCTTCTCCTAACCATTCTTTGTAAAATGCCCGTTTTCCAATACTTCTTTCATCGAAGACGAGCACCTTTACATTGTCAGCTTCCAGTAATCCCATCAACAGATCGAAATAGACGTTCATACTAATCAGCTTACTTCTTCTGGTAGTGGAATCCAGCAGAATGTAAAGTTTGTCTGTAGCTTTCATCCCTTTCGCCGCCAGCCATCCATCGGCCCAGTCCCGCTCTTCTTCAGAAACGTATATCTCGCGCGGTTTACCGGCCACCTTTGTGGTGATAAACTCCATCAGTGCTTCATTTACCGGGAAAACGATCCGGGCGTCCACCCTTACCTGCTGAATGAAATTGGAAATAGAGAATACCGCCAGGTTGTAATCGCTACACGGGTCATATTTTTCGTGTAGTATCTTCAACAGTATTTCTTCATCATTGGCCGCGCAAATCACCGCATCATATTGTGTGTAATCAATCTCATTCCAATCCGAAAAATGGATATTATCCAGGTTGGGATTATTTTTTAACAACGCGTTGTACATCGTGGCATTCTGCTTGTTGATCAGATTAATATCGATCACAGCATGGTGGAAAAACGCCCTGATCCCGCGGATTTCATTGAGATCAATAAAAGTATCTCCAATAAAAAAAGCTTTTTCCTGATACACGATCAGCAACCGCTGAACATTGTCCCTGTTTATTTTCACGTTGTTGTTTAACGTGGCTTCCATGATTAACTGATAGTTTTGCATTGTCGTGGATTTAAAGGATGTGGAATTTTATTCTTGCTTCGTGCTATTTTCTGCTACTTATTTTGGACTAACATGACGCGCTTATAACAGCTTTTGATTGTATTCGCAATTTTTTCGGGATGGTCATGAATAAAGAAATGGCCACCTTCGAATATTTCAGAAGAAAACCGCGACAGCGTAAATCGGCCCCAGTTGGATATTTGCTCTACCTTTGGCTCTTCGCTTCCCATCATGGCGAACAAGGGCGCCCTGACAGGCGCTTCAGCCCCTGTCATACCGGTACGTTCGGCAATTTCAAAGTCAGCCCTTAAAATGGGATCAAAAAACTCGAACAACTCATCGTTCCCGATAAATTCAGGAGGGATGCCGCCCAGGATTTCCAGTTCCCGGATAAAATCCTCCTTACCCATCAAATACCTGTTTTTTACACTCTCCGCGCCCGGTCCTGCATTACCGCTGACGATCACATAAGCCGGGTATTTACCGGACTGCTCCAACATAGAGGCCACACGAAGCGCCAGGGAGGCGCCCATGCTGTGTCCGTATATCAGAAATACGGGAGAAGAAAGTTTCTGCATAATCTGTTTATGCAGATCAGCCGCTGCCAGATTGAAGTCTTTCAGCAGCTCCTCCTGAATCCTTCTTCCTCTTCCCGGCAACTCCAGCGGCACGACGTCAAAGTCACGCAGCAGCGACACCATAAACTGAAAGGAGTATACATTCCCGCCTGCAAAATGCAATAAGAATAACTGTGGTTTAATCATACGACTACCTGTTAATTTTTTTTTGATTCAATCACTTTTCACCAGCGCTTCCATTTCATAAAATAATTCTTTTTCTCCAAACAGGCGTTCAGAAACAATACCCCGCGATTGGCATTCTGCGATCAGTTTATTGGACTGGATAATGGGATTGGACTCGTCCGTATATTTGATGGAACTGATAAATTCCAGCCAGGGCTCCATCCCCATCGCATATACGTAGAGCTCCCGGGGTTTAAAAACATTGACCATCGCCCTTCCCCTTTCGTAGTTGGAGCCTGCCAGTCTGCGGGAGCCGTCCATGTCCTTGGGCATGTCTTGCGTCAGCAGCGGGCCATACAGCCATGACAGCGGTGCGCCGTCACATTCCATTCCCAGAAAGAGACTATCTACCGGCCCGGTAATTTTATATACCTGCTCGTAGATCCGGGGCTCTATATTGCAGGAGTCGGCGGCGAACATCAGCTTATACTGCCCTATTTTCACATGGTAGCACAATTTAGACCGGATGTCCAGGTCCGAATGCTCGCCCATAAAAGGGATGCCTGTAATCCTGCAGTTCGCATGCCCTACCGTATCAAATTCACCGGCTTCTGTAACGTTATCAAATCCGATGGCGTTGAACATCAGCTTTAGGTCAGGGTCCTGCAGAGATCCTGCACCCGATTTCGGGACAACGATCGTTCCGATGCGGTGCCTCAGCGACAGCAGTGTTTCGAACAGAATATGGTCCTGGTGATTGTGGGTTATCAGTACATAATCTATTTTGTCCGGCAGATGGGCCTCGGAATATCTGGTAACATCCGTAGAATAGCCGTGGTAGCTAATGACAGGATCTACCAGTACGCTCACCTCTTTTGTTTCCACCAGTATGCAGGCATGACCGAAATAGCGCATCCGGATTTTGTCGCCGGTATAAGGTTCGTACGCCACAGGAGGCTCCTGCGTAAAGAAGGTATCAAAAAGCGGCATGTCTTTTTCCGCGATGCCCATGGCCGCTGCCAGTTCATCTTTATTACCGGGTGTGCGTCTCATCTCGCCCAGCATATCGATGGCAGCATGCCTGAAAGGTATATTCACATGGACCACACCGGGTTCTTCCAGCCTGGGCGTACTCAGTACAAACGGGCGCTCATCGTTATTCGTGATCCATAACGCGATGCTCTGCGATGCCTCCCGGTAATATTCACTATGGTACAACAGCTTTTCAAATATCCGGAAGGTAGGTTTGTTGTTCAGGTCATATACCAGCTCCACAAATCCCCTGAGCGCGTCCGGCACCAGGCTGTACAGCTGGTCCATCGCATAGCCTCTGGCAGATTTGTCCAGCAGGGCATTCAGCTCTGCCACTGCGGCGGCGAAATTTATCTGGCTGGCTTTTTCCTGCATGGTCACCTCCCGCAGTTGTTTTATCTCCGCAACCCTGTTCCGGTCAAAATCCACGAAAGGCCCGCCTTTCATTTTCGGGTTTTTAGCGGCGGCCATGTGCACCTGCGGATTCTGAATATAGGAGTTCAATATCTTCAGATGCCTGTTTGTTACGTTCATGGCTGAAGTAGCAGGGGAAATGAGGTGCGACCATGCATACCATCTGTCGAAAAGTGGCTCCAGCACCAGGTTGGGCTTTACATACCAGCTATTTTTATTCATGATTCGGCTTTTTTAGATGATGATATCAGAAGGCTACAGCAGTCGTTTCGTGTACCCCATCCCGTTTGTACAATATTTCTTTTTCACCAAACAGCCGTTCTGCCACCATTCCTCTGCTGGTACATTCTTCCACCAGCCTGTTGGATTGAATAATAGGGTTGGATTCATCTGTATATTTCAGACTGCTGATAAACTCCAGCCAGGGTTCCTGTCCCATGGCATATACGTAGATTTCTTTCGGATGGAAGATGTTCACCAGCGACATCCCCTTGCCGCAGTCAGATCCTGCCAGTCGCCGGCTGTTATCCTGTTCCCGGGAGAGTTTTTTTACCATCAGCGGGCCATACAACCAGGAGAGCGGCGCCCCGTCACATTCCATACCGAGGAAGATCACATCTACCTTACCGATCGCTTCAGCCACATGGCGGTACAATGCTGGTTCCATGATCCTTGAATCCGCCATAAAGAGCAGACCGAAACGATCTACCTGAACGTGGTAGCATAATTTCGACTGGATGTTCAGGTCGCAGTGCTCTCCGGTAAAAGGAACACCGGTAATCACCGTGTCGGCAAACCGGATGGTTTCCAGTTCATCCAGCTCGATGACATTATTGAACCCGATGTTTGTCAACATTAATTTCAGTTCAGGGTCTTCTATCCTTCCTCCGCGGGTGCGTGGCACGATGAGGTTTTTAATTTTATGTCTGAGGGGTAATAAGGTCTCAAACAGTATATGGTCCTGATGATTGTGGGTAATAATGGCGTAATCGATGGTATCCGGCAGGTCTACATCGGAGAAGTGTTCCACATCGGAGTGATAGCCATAGTAGCTGATCAGCGGATCGAGCAGGATGCTGACATCTTTTGTTTCTACCAGGATACAGGCGTGACCGAAATAACGCATCCGGATCTTATCGCCGGTGTATTTATTGTAGGTAGCAGGTACTTCGCTGGTAAAGAACGTTTCAAACAAGGGCGCCTGTTCCGGCGTAATGCCCAGCGCCTCTTTAATATAGGAAATTGTTTGTGGCTGCCGTTTCATTTTGGCCAGCTCGTCGATGCCTTTGTGGCTAAACGGAATATTGAGCCGCAGCACATTATCGTCTTCCAGTCTCGGCGTGCTCAGGCAAAACGGCCGATGGTCGTTATTCGTAATCCAGAGGGCTATGCTCTGGGAGGCTGTCCTGTTGTATTTGCTTTTATATAACAGGGATTCGAAGAAACGATAGGAAGCATTATTATTCAGGTCGTAGTACAATTCCACATACCCTTTCAGTATTTCCGGCACCTGCTCATACAATGTTTCCAGAGAGCTTCCTTTTGCGTTGGTCTGCAGCATGTTGTTCAGTGCTTTGATGGCCTTTGCCAGTTCAATCATGTCTGCTCTCTCTTCCAGTGTTTTGTCCATCAGTGCTTTCACCTCCTCCAGTTTTCCGCCGCCGAAATCCATAAAGGGGCCGCCCAGCATCTTAGGATTCAACACCGCCTGTGCATGTGCTTCGGGGTTGGCAAGATACGACTCGAAAATATCGAGATGCCTTTTAACGATGTTTAACGCAGCGGTAGCCGGCGATATCAGATGAGGCCATGCATACCAGGAATCTATCAATGGTTCTACCACAACGTTGGGCTTCAGAAATACCAGTTCGTTATTCATAATGGGAAATTTTTATCGTTTTTATGTAATCATTCAATTCAGGAGCAAATCATGGCCGATGGCTTTTACTTCGGAAAGAAGTCCTGCATCCATTTTATACAGTCTGTCTGCATATTGATAGTAGTGGTCGTCGTGCGTAATAGCGATGACGGTAAATCCTTCCTGTTTCATCACGCCTAATATTTCCTTGTAGAATTTCTTCTTAAAATGCGGGTCCTGATCTGCCGCAAATTCATCGAGCACCAGTATTGGTTTTTTCTCCAGCATCGCATAAATGAGCGCCAGCCTTTTCCGCTGGCCGGTAGAAATATTGATGTTCAGGAGCTTACCTTCTTCGATGGTCACTTTGTGATCAATTTCGAATAGTTCCAGGTATCTGGCCGCTTTTTCCACATCGAGATCGGGCATACCGTAAAACTCATCGAAGAGGTGAAAGTCGCTGAACACCGGCGCAAACAACGACCGGTAGCTTTCCATGTGTGCCGGCAGTACCGCGTGGCCATTGGCTTTGATCACGCCTTCGTCCTGGGCTATCAGTCCCACCAGGATATTGATAAACGTGGTTTTTCCGCTACCGTTGCCACCACTGATAAAAATCACTTCCCCTGCTTTTATCTGCAGATCGATCGGGCCTATACGAAAAGGGATGGCAGCAGCGCCGTCTGTTTCGGACAGGTACCGGAAACCGATATTGCCAAGCTGCAGTCCTTCAAATGGCGCGATCGGCAATGCTTCCGCTATCACCGTTTCTTTTCCCGTGATCAGCCGCTCCAGCTCATTCACCCGGCCGATAGAGGCTTTCGCCTGCAACAGATTGGGCACCAGCAATATCACTGTTTCAATGGGGCTCCATATGTAAAGGATCAGAAATACGAACTTCACCACTACTGCCCTTTCCACCGCGAAAACACCGCCCAGTCCCAGCATTATCAGGCCGATGAACACATAAAAAGCTACCTGCCCGATAATGCGGTTATTCAGAAAACTGATCTGTGCTTTCTGATTCAGCAGCGCGCCGTCACCGATGGCTTTATGGATATGTTTACCGGAAATTTCGGCGCCCTTTACCGGGGCAATACTGATCTCCTTAAAGCCAGCCAGTATTTCATTGAGGTATTTGATAAAGACGTCGTTTTTGGCCAGGGCCAGTCTAAAAAAATGCCCGGCCCTTTTTACACAGAGATAGTAGATCCCCAGTGTGAACAACATCAGCCCCAGCATGCAAAGCAGCAGCTTCCAGGAGAGCGTGCCCATATAGGCAAAACAAATCAGTATAACGATGGTGTTGGTCAACACATCCACGACGCTGACCGACGCATTCACGATGTTATTGGTATCATTGGTGAGTGCGGCAAATACCCGGTTTCTGTTTTTCACCAATACGGTAAAAGGAGATCCCAGCACCATTTTCAACACCGTGATGCGTGTCGTATACAGTAGCTGTTGTGTAAATTTGATGATTCCCAGGGCCACCATCCACCGGCAGACGATAAACAATACCAGGGAGCCGGCGAACAGCATCAGGTAGGTGCGTGGCAATACCGCTGCTGCGGTAAAATAATCGCCTATGATGCGGTTAATGGTATATACCACGCCCATATTCCCCAACGCAGCCATAATGCTGAGAAAGGTAAAATAGATATACTTTTTCCAATCCTTCTTGCTGAAATTCATAAGACGTATCTATTTTGTGAAGTTGAGTATGTCTGTTTTATCAGGCCTGTTGGCATCTTCCTTGTTGCCGTTCTCCAGGATGAGATCAATGATGTGGTTGATCTGCCGGAGATAATATTCGCCGGCCAGCCTTTCTCCCATCTGCTGCGGCATGCAACGCGTTTCCCATTCCAGCACGAGCGCATCGGCAAACTCAAAACATCTCACCGGCAGGGTGGCGGAAGCCGCTCTTTTGGTGGTGACGCCTTCGCCGCCGGCTTTCGTATAGCGGGTATAGTGTGCGGGCAGCGCCATTTCCCCTGATTCATTCACGTGGTTGATGTGATACCGGGTTACGCTATCGAGGGGGAAATGATACTTTTCCTTAAACAGCCGCCGGATATAAACGGATGGCACTTCCTGGCTGGCGCGTGCCGCCATGTAAGTACGCTGGATGTCCTGCATCGCTTCTTTCGTATAGCCATTGTCGCTATGGGAGCATTTGAGCGGCAGCGTGCCGGTAAACAATCCTGTTACCTGTTCGGGACTAAACCCGGGCAGGTCCATATCCTGGCCGTTCACCACGGTCTCTATGATAAACTCTTCCCCGGCAGTACCTTCCTGACAGGCCAGATGATAGAACACGCTTAATATGAATGTGCTCATGAACACGTTCTCCCGTCTGCAATACTGACTTACCCGTACAAATCTTTCTCCGCCGACGATTTCCCGGTTGGCGATAATCTGACTGCCGTTGGCCGCCTCATAAGGTATGCCTTTCAACAGCAGGCTTTGCAGCTGTTCTTCCCAGAAAGTGATTTTGGGTTGGGCATCGGGCGACTGTAAATATTGTTGTTGCAGGAAAATGAAGTCCTGGTACGTATACAGGGGCGCCGGTGTTGATATTTCCGTGCCTTCGAAGTAGCTGATCAGGCGGTGTTTGATGAGGGCATTAGAGGCATTGTCTGTAGCCAGGTGGTGAATAGCTACCAGCACGTAGGCATCGTCGCCGTCACCCAACACGGCGCATTTTATCACCTGGCCGCTGTAGATATCAAACGGTTCATTCAGAAACTCTTCGATGAGCATGCTGATGCTATGCTCGCTGAGGCCCGCCGCTTCTTTCCCGATGAATTTTATCTGGTACCTCATCTCGTCCGGTGGTACTACTTCCTGTAGTATTTTACCCTGATGACGCGAGAATTTCAATCGCAGCACCTCATATTCATTGATCACTTTCACATAGCTGTCGATAAACCGCTGTTTGTCGAATCCTTTCAGGTGGAACCGGAAGTGACCATAGGCATGTGCCGCCACGCCATCGTGGTAATACAGCTGCTGATTGAGCGACAGCTCATAACTACCGGTGGGTCGCACTTTGTCCGCTACCCCCAGGGTGCTGTCCTGACCGGCATCCGTGGTTGTTTTCAGCGCCAGCAGTTCCAATACAGGATATCTCAGCACATCGTCAATTTTCACGGTATACCCCTGTTGCTTCAGTTTATTGATCAGTGAAATGGCTTTCAGGCTGTTACCGCCCAGTTCGAAGAAGTTGTCTTTTATACCGATGGGATCTGCCGTATCAAACAGCTGGCTCACGACTGCCACCAGCATTTTTTCCGCATCGGTGCGGGGAGGCATGTAGCCGGCCTTTCTATCCATATCTGCCGATGCAGGATCGGGCAGCGCTTTTCTGTCGACCTTGCCGTTGCTGGTCAACGGTAACATCTCCAGCTGCATAAATCTTGATGGCACCATATAAGCCGGGAGATACGCGAGCAGCCGTTGTCTCAGGGTAACGTCCGTTTGTTCTTCCCTGCTGACTACATATGCCATCAGGTATTCCATCTCCTGCGCATCTTTTACCGGCACCACACAGGCTGCGGAGATCCCGTCCAGCTTCAGGAGCGCCTGTTCCACCTCACCGGTTTCAATGCGGTAGCCATGGATTTTCACCTGATCGCCTGCCCTGCCTATGTACTCCATGCTACCGTCCGGCAGCCATTTGGCCATATCGCCGGTGCGATATACCCGCTGCCCCGGTTTAAACGGATGGGCGATAAATCGTTCCGCGTCCAGGTCCGGCCGGTTCAGGTAACCTTTTGCCAGTTGCGTGCCGCCTATATACAGCTCACCGGTAAGGCCTGTTGCCATCAGTTGTTTTTCTTCATCTAATATGAAGACTTCAATATTGGGTGTTGGTTTACCAATGAGGATATTACCTTTCGTATCGGTATCTGTTCTTTCCAGCGTTTCGGTAATACAGCCTACCGTTGCTTCCGTAGGGCCGTATTCGTTATAGATTTTCATATCGGGGTTGAGTGAGCGCAGGAAATCTACCTGCGACCATCTCAGTTCCTCTCCGCCTAATATCAATACCGCTGCTGCCGTAGCTGCCGGCGCCGCCTCTTTCAGCAATTCAATATGCGAAGGCGTACATTTCACGAAATTGATATGGGCTTCTCCGAAGAAAACATCCTCCAGGATTTCGCTGACAGCCGATTCCTGGGGATAGATGAACAGTTGCCCGCCCTGTAGCAACGGACAGAAAATACTGGTAACTGTCAGATCAAAAGATAACGAAGTGAACAGCGGTACTTTATAGATGGTGCCCGGATCATTCATATATTTTCCGAGGCTGTATTGCAAATAGTTATACAGGCTGCCATGCTGTATCATCACGCCTTTGGGATTGCCGGTAGACCCTGAGGTATAGATAATATACGCCAGGTCTTCTTTATCCACCACCGTGGCCACCGGTGCAATTGTTTCCATTTCAAAGGCAATCCTGTCGCGGTTCATAAATATGCGGGCGCCGGCCGGCATGTCTTCGAACAATTCCCTGTAACTGGTGTCTGATACGATAAAAGCAGCTTTTGTATCCGCCAGCATATAAGCGATACGCTCCTGCGGATAGGCCGGATCGATGGGCACATAAGCAGCTCCCGCTTTCATGATGCCCAGGATACCCACTATCATATCGAAAGAGCGGTCCAGGCAAAGCGGTATCAGCATGCCCTTTTGCACGCCTTTCTTTTGGAGGAAATGTGCAAACTGATTGCTCTGTTCGTCCAGTTCCTGGTAACTCATCGTTTCACCCTGATAATAGAGCGCGATATGATCGGGCGTTAAGGCCGCCTGCTTCCTGAACAGGTCGGTGGTGACTAACCCTTCCGGATATACGGTTGCGGTGTCATTGAAGTCATGCAACAACGTTTCCTGTTCGCGGGCTGATAAATATTGTAGCCGGGATATGGGTTGTGCGGGGCTGTCTGCAGCCGACAGCAACAGATTTTTAAAGTGTCCGATCAAACCGGCGATCGTCTCTTTGTCGAAGATGTCGGTGTTGTACTGCACGTTCATATGCAGGCCGTCTGCTTTTGGCGCAAAGGAGATATGCAGGTCTGTTTTCAGCGAACAGTTGCCCGCCTCTCTGATACCGTATGCTTCCGGGTCCGGGTTAAACGCTTCTTCTGTGAAATCATGCTGGTTCTGGAAGGCCATGATCACATTGAAGATAGCCGAATGGCTGACATCGCGGCGGACGTTCAGTTCTTCCACCAGTTTATCAAACGGATATGCCTGATGTGAATAGGCAGCCAGGGCCACGCTTCTGATTTTATCCAGTAGTCCGGCCACCGTGTCAGCACCGGAGAGTTGCGTACGCATCACCAGGGTGTTGACATACAGGCCGATCTGATCTTCCAGCGCGGCGTGTTCCCTTCCTGCCACGGGGCAGCCGATGATAATATCTTCCTGCCCGGAGTAGCGGAACAACAATGTTTTCATGACCGCCAGCAAGCCCATAAACAGCGTGGCATCATTATCACGGCACAGTGCCAATAACCGGTCGGTAGTAGTATGCGCTATCACCGTAGCCAGTTCGAAGCCGTTATGTCCCATCACTGCGGGCCGTGGCCTGTTGAGCGGCAGGGAGAGTACCGGCAGCGTGCCTGACAGCTGTTGTTTCCAGTAAGCGCGGTGCGTATCAAAAGCTTCACCGGACAGCTGCTGCTGTTGCCAGGAAGCGTAATCCTTATATTGAATTTTCAACGGTTGCACCTCCGGTATCGCTCCGTTTTCAAAGATCCTGTAATAGGCCATCAGCTCCTCTTTCAGCAAATCCATGGACCATCCGTCGCTGATAATATGGTGCATATTAAAATGCAGGAGGTACTTCTCCGCATCGAGTCGTATCAATCCCACCCTTAACAGCGGTCCTTTTTCCAGATCGAAGTCCAGGGCATCATTCATGTTCAGATACGCTCTGATGACTTCTTCCTGCATACCTTCCATGTCTTTATAGCGGAAGAGGGGTGGGAATGTGTCAAACGGATGGACCACCTGCCGTAAGGCGCCTTCTTTATTTTCCCTGAAAGTAGTACGGAGAATTTCATGACGGGCGACTACACAATTCAGTGCTTTTTCCAGCGCCGGTACATCATATTTTCCTTCGAGGTAAAATTTACCCAGTATATAATAAGCGCGGGAGCTGGCTTCAAACTGGCTCAGCACCCACATTCTGTGCTGTGAAGAAGAAACCGGGTAATCATCCTGTAAGTCTACCGGCCTGATATCCACGAAAGCACCGGGCGTCGCGTTGGTGATAAAGTTGGCCTGTTCTTCGAGACTTGTCATAGAGAACAGGGCCTTCAGGGGGATTTTTATCCCAAATTCTTTATTGACAATACTTGCCAGACGGGTGATTTTTATACTATGACCACCGCATTCAAAGAAATTATGTTTTACACCAATGCCCGTTCTGCCCAGCACGCTCTCCCATATTTTCACCAGCTTCTCCTCTACCGCATTGCGGGGTGCTATATAGCTGACATTTGTTTCCAGTGCGATGCCGTCCGGATCGGGTAAACTCTTTTTATCTGTTTTACCGTTGGAGGTCAGTGGCATTTTCTTCAGCTGCACAAAATAATCGGGGAGCATATACTGCGGCAACTCTTTTGACAATAATGTTCTCAACTCCGCCGGGTCTATGCTCCTCTCTGCCACCAGATAGGCTACCAGGCACATTTCCCCGTTCCTGTCCGGCCGTGCTGTTACCACTGCGTCTTTAATACCGCTGATATTGTTCAGCGTATAGGCGATTTCACCCAGTTCTATTCTGTAGCCGCGTATTTTCACCTGATCGTCTATACGTCCGCTGTATTCCAACTCTCCGTTGTCCAGCAACCGGGCGCGGTCGCCGGAGCGATAAAGCCGTTCTGCGCTGTTATACGGATTGGGGATAAAACGCTGACTGGTCAGTTCCGGTCTGTTGAGATAGCCATTACAAACCCCTTCTCCGCCCACGCACAGTTCACCGGACATACCGATGGGCAACAGTTGCTGATACTCATCCATCACGTAACAGCTGAGCGTGGGGATGGCCACCCCGATGCTGGCGCTGTTGGCGGCTATCTCCGTTGCGGTGACCAGCTTATAGGTAACGTGCACCGTTGTTTCCGTGATGCCGTACATATTGATCAGTTTTGTGTCGGGATAACGTTGGTGCCATTCCGTTAGTTTCGCCGGGCTCAAGGCCTCACCGCCAAAAATTACGTACCTGAGATTCAGCTGTGCCGTATCGTTTTCCAGCTCGTGCCGTATCAGGTTATAAAAAGCAGAGGGCGTCTGGTTCAGAATGGTCACGGCTTCCTTTATCATCAGCGAACGGAAAGCAGCAGGGTCTTTGGCCACGTCTGACGGGACCATCACCAGTTTGCCGCCGAAGAGCAGGGCGCCGTACATTTCCCATACGGAGAAGTCGAAGCCATAGGAGTGGAACATGGTCCACACATCGTCAGCCGAGAAATCGTACAGCGGCTTTTCCGTAATCATGAGCCGCACCACATTGTTGTGCGTCAACAGCGCGCCTTTGGGCTTGCCGGACGTACCGGACGTGTAGATCACGTAGGCCAGGTCCTGCGGCTGATTAACCCACGGAAGATTACTGTCCGGACAGGCCGCTATTTCCTGGCTACATGCTGTCAGCATGTCTTCGTCAATCACTACTTTGCAATTGCTGTCCGTAGCGATGTAGGTGATACGCTCTTCCGGATAGGCGGGATCGATCGGCACGTAAGCACCGCCCGCTTTTATGATTGCTATGATGGCCACCGCCATCTCTATTCCTTTGTCCAGCGTAATGCCTACCAGGTCCTGCGGTGCGATGTGGTAGCGCATGCGCAGATAAGCCGCCAGTTTGTTGGCCCTGCTGTTGAGCAGTTCATAGCTGATCGTATCCTCACCAGACACCACCGCGATGTGGTGCGGGTATTTCTCCACCTGTTCTTCAAACAGTTGTACAATTGTTTTATCTGTTGGATAGTCCACATACAGGTCGTTCTGAACGCTCAGCAAATGTTGCTTTTCAGCGTCGGGCAGGTATGCTATGGTAGCAAGCGGCTGATACGGTTTTTCCAGTATTGCAGTAAGGAGGTGGGCATAATGACCGGTCATCCGCTCTATTCTGGCAATATGATAATACTGCTGGTTAAACAACACCTGTATTTCAAACCGGCCATCCTGTTGACTGATCAACAGGTTCAGGTCTGCAGCCGGGCCATTTTCCACAGCGATGGCCGCCGGCGATGCCGTTTGAAAATCTACCAGGATATCGAAGTATTCGTGCGCTGATGTAATATTCAGTTCCGGTATTTCTTCCAGCGGCATCCATCCCAGGGCTGTTGCATTGCGGTAATCCACCACTACCTGTTCCAGCAGCCCGGTAAAGAGGAGCGCCGGTGTGAGGTCATTTTTCAGGATAACACGGCTGGTTTCCTTTCCGGCCGTATTCCTGCAAACCAGGCCGGTAACAATTTCAGGGGTCCGGCTGTAGCGGTATAATAATGCGTTGAAAGCCGTCAGCAGCAACATGTTGGCGGTAGTGCCCAGCTCGTCGGCGCATTGGGTGATCCGGTCTGACAGCTCTCTGCTGAACTGATAAAGTGATACCCGGGCCTGGTAGGGTTGCTGCCCCTGTAGTTTTTCTTTGTCGCCTTCCAGACGGAAAGGCGCTGTGTTTTTCAGCTTCTGGTTCCAGTAGTAAGATAATTCCTGCTGGTTATTATTCGACGGCTGCCGCAGGTCGGCCAGTTTGCAGACCGGCATGAGCGGCCGCTCCACCATCTGTTTCAGTATCTCCAGGAACAGTTTACCAGCTTTATCGGCACTGAAGCCGGGCAAGGTTTGCCGTGCAATGCTCATGGACAGTTTGTAGCTGCCACCGGTAAGGCTAACGGTTGTTGTAAAGAAGTTGTTGTTGCGTCCGTATCCGCTGATCGCCATTGCCGGCAAGGCCGACTGTTTGCTGTCGGAGGCGGTATCTTCCATCATGGAATCATAGGCGTGGAAGTCAACAAAATTAAAAATCATGTCAAAGAAAGGATTCTTGTAGTCTGCCTGTTTTCCGTGCAGCTGCAATATTTCCAGGGTGCTCAGGTGCTCATACTCTTTCAGTGTCACGCATTTCTCATGTATCCTGGTGATAAACGCTGATACAGACTCACTTCCTCCCGTCGTCATTCTGAATGGCAGTGTATTGAGGAAACAGCCGAGTATTTTATCGCCATCTTCACAATCGGGGCGATTGTTGGTCACCACGCCGGCCATTACTTCCCTTTCATAACTCAATAATCCCAGCATCTCCAGATAGGCGCTCAACGATACTACTTTCACGGTAGTACGTAATGACGATGCCAGTTTTTCGATCTTCTGGTAGAACGCTGGTTCCAGGTATTGGGAGAAAGTATCGAAATGGAGCTTGTCCGCAAACAGTTCCAGGCGACGGGCGCCAGAGAGTTCATCCCGCCAGAACTGCCGGATGTGCTCATCCTGCCGGTCCATTTCGTGCCTGATAATAAAATCCCGGTAGGCGGATTTCAAACGGGCAGGCTTATAGTCAACGTCTGTTTTCAGATGCCGGTAGATATTGTGCAGCTCTGTGCTAAAGGAGGCATCACTCCACCCATCGATGATAGCATGATGCGCCTGGAAAAGGAATATCATTTCATCGTTGCCGAAGTTAAAGGCATGTATTCTCCAGAGCGGGGCCACAGCGGGCACGAAAGGGTCTTTGCGCTCATCATTTACAAATTGCTGTACGTGTTGTTCCTGCGCTGTTCTTGGCATACCGGACAAATCTTTATAGCCGGTACGCGGACTTATTTTCCGGTGAACGATCTGTATTTCGGTGTCGTAATCGCTGAGGTTAAAACTGGTGCGGAGGATCTCATGTTTTTCCGCCATCAGCTCCACCGCTTTACTGAACAGGTTAAAATCAAAATCTATCATCACCTTTCTTTGTATGATCTGATCATGATAGATACTTAATTTTTCATTCAGCAGGGATTCGTACACCATTCCTTTCTCGATGTCGCTCATGGGATAGATATCTTCCACATTCGCGGCCACCTCCTGCGGGAGGGATGCCAGCACCTGTGCTTTCAGGTGTTCTATTTTTTCTCTCACAGCAGTTTCCAGCGCGGCTTTCTCTTCGTTTCTTCCGCTGGTGCCGTTCTGTGCCATTACATGGCTAATGATGTTTTCAATGGTATTGTGTTTATAGATATCGCTGATCTGAATATTCAGGTCCAGTTCTTTCCGCAGCTCGGTCATCACGCGCAGTATTTTGATGGAGTCTCCACCCAGTTCAAAAAAGCTGCTTCTGATGCCTACTTCCCGGATGCCCAGCACGCGGCCCCATATATCTGCCATTATCCGCTCTGTTTCCGTTACCGGCGCCACATAGGCAGCCATGGTTGCCTGTGATCTGTCTTCCGGGTCAGGCAATGCTTTCCTGTCTATTTTTCCATTGGGCGTCATCGGGAATTTGTCCAGCCGGATAAAGTGATGCGGCAGCATGTAATCGGGCAGGCTGGCTGAGAGCCAGTTGCGTAATGCCGCCATGTCCAGCGGCTCTTCTGCCTGTAGGTAGGCCAGTAATTCCTGGCGACCATTGGCATCCGGCCGGGCCATCACGAGGCAAACATCGACCCCGTCAAAACCCAGCAGCACATTTTCTATTTCTCCTGGTTCAATCCTGTAACCGCGCACCTTCACCTGATCGTCTGCCCTGCCGAGGTATTCCACGTTTCCATCCGGTAACCAACGGGCTACGTCGCCGGAGCGGTACAGCCTTTCTCCCGGAATAAAAGGATGTGGAATAAATCTTTCCGCCGTCAGGTCTTCCCGTTTAAAGTAGCCGTGTGCCAGCTGGCAACCGCCGATATACAGTTCGCCGGCTACGCCTACCGGAAGCAGGCACAGATGCTCATCGAGTATATACAGCGACATGTTCTGCAGCGGCTTACCAATGGTGGTCCTGTTATGCCCCCATACCGGGTTGGCAGACATGCTGGCGCAGACGGTTGTTTCCGTAGGCCCGTAACCGTTTACTAATCTAACGCCTTTTGAAGTGACCATTTTCGCCAGCTCCGCTGTCAAAGGCTCCCCGGCAGAAATCACCAGCCTCAGTTTACCGATAATATCTCCGATCTCCGCAATGAAAGAGGGCGGGAATATAGCCACCTCTATCCGGTGCTCGTCTATCAGGCCAGACAGGTAATCTGCCGACAGCAGCGATTCTTTTACCGGTATCACCAGCAACCCGCCGCTTAATAAAGCAGAGAATATCTCCGCACAGGACGCATCGAAGCTGAAAGAGGCAAACTGCAGGATGGCCACCCCCGCTTTCAGTCCCAGGTCTGCTGTATAGCTCAGCCCCAGGTTCACCACACCCCGATGATGGAGCATTACCCCTTTGGGTTTGCCCGTAGATCCGGAGGTAAAGATCATATATGCCAGCTGATCTGGCGCTATTGTCACCTCGGGGCTGCCGTCAGGCTCCATTTCTACCGCCAGCCAGTCACGATCTACGTATAACTTAAATGCATCCTGGTCTTCCAGTATATCTTTATAAAAAGTATGGGAGATAATAAAAGAAGCAGCGACTTCATTCAGCATATAATCGATCCTGTCCTGCGGGTAGGAAGGATCTATCGGCACATAGGCGCAACCCGTCTTGAGTATGGCCAGGATGCTGATGATCATCTCGGCCGACCGGTCAATACAAATAGGGATAAAGCCGCCGGGTTTTACCCCTTTTCTGATTAAATACTTTGCCAGCTTATTACTTTTCTCCTCCAGTTCATCATAGGTGATGGTTTCCCCTTCGAAAGCCACCGCCGGCATCTGCCCGTTTTCTTTCACCCTTTGCCGGAAAATATCGATGATACTTTTATCGTCGGGGAAAGCTGTTTGGGTATCGTTAAAGTCAGTCAGCAGTTGTTGGCGTTCTTCTGTGGAAATATATTCCAGCGTATGCAGCGGCATTTCCGGCTGTAAGATCACCTGCGTCAGCAGATTCACGTAATGGTGAATAAAGCGGACCATGCTTTCCCTGTCGTAGATATCGCTGTTGAACTGCACGCCCATATGCATTGCGCCTTCCCTTTCCAAAAACGAAATATGGAGGTCTAGTTTCACCGCACGTTTTCCGCCGTCGATAATAAAGCCGCCTTGCCTGGTGTCCAGGTCTTTCAGGTCTCTTTTATCGAACTGATTTTGCAGTACCATCACAATATCACAGATAGGCGACCTGCTCATATCGCGGCGTACCTGGAGGTCTTCCACCAGGCTATCGAAAGGATATAGCTGATGGCTGTATGCCGAGAGCGTTACCTCCCTCACTTTCCGCAGCACTTCCGAAAAGCTGTCGCTACCGTTGACGCCTGTACGTAATGCAATGGTGTTGATATAAAATCCGATCTGGTCCTGTAGGTCGGCGTGATCTCTGCCCGCAACGGGACAGCCCACAATGATGTCTTGCTGTCCGGTGTAGCGGAACAGCAACATTTTTAATACCGACATCAGGCCCATAAAGAGTGTTCCCTGTTGCAGCTGGCAAAGTTCGCGCAGCTTTGCTGCCAGATCGTTGCTGATGCGGGCCGACAGTTCATAGCCGTTAGCCGTCATCATAGCGGGCCGCTGCCGGTAGGAAGGCAAGGTGAGTCCCGGCAATTCTCCCTGAAGCTGTTGCATCCAGTAAGCGCGGTGTTCCGCAAACAGGGCGCCCGACAGCTGCTCCTGTTGCCATACGGCATAGTCTTTATACTGGATAGGCAGCGGGGCCAGGTCCGGCGTTGTCCCTTTGGTATATTGATCGTAATAGTAGGCCACATCCTTGAGCAATACGTTCATAGACCAGCCATCGCTGATGATATGATGCATATTGTAATACAGGAGAAACTCTTCTGCCGCCAGTTGCATGAGTATGACCCGGAAAAGCGGTCCTGTCTTCAGATCGAAAGGGTGCTGCATATCTTCGTCGATGATGCCTTGCGCCGCTTTCCTGGCATCGGGGACATCACTCAGATTTACATATCTGAGCGGTATGCTGAATTCTTCGGCAGGAATAATCCACTGACGCACATCTCCCTCTTTTTCCCTGAAAACGGTACGTAATATTTCATGGCGCTTCACTACCGCAGCAATGGCCAGTTCATACCTGGCGGGATCTGTGGCTCCCGGCAGCGGTAACACCGCCGGCATATTGTAGGCTACAGACGCATTGCTGACCGCATCAATGATATATAGTCTCTTCTGGGATGAAGACAATGGATAAGATGTCTGTTCCGGGGCCACCGGAATATGTTGTTGTTGGGACACCTGCATTTCAAGGCTGCGCAGGTAGGTCATCAGGTTTTCTCTTTTCTCTTTGATTTGTTGGATGACATCTTCCGTCAATACACCTTTGGGGGCAACGATATCCAGTTTACCGTCTTCATCTATGCGGAAAGAGATATTTAGCTTTCTGAAATTTTCCAGGAAATGTTTCATACGCGTCATATAAGGGTTAAAAGATCATGTCCGGAGAGATGATCAGAAGATATGTTTACACTAACCTCGCCGCCTGGCTTGTTTTTACAGGATGTAATACAGGGCTTACGCGGATAATACGGAGCGACCAGAGTTCTTTGATCTCTTCAGCGAGGGCTTCAGGGTCCACGGCGCCACTGTCTATCTCATCAGCCAGCAGGGAGTAGAAGGAACTTTGCCCGTCACAATTATTCAGGGCATTATACAATTCATAGGAAAGTGCGTATTTCTTCTCGTTGTAAGTATTTCCGGCCACGAACTGCTGCATCCCGCCTTGTTCTGTTGTATAGAGTTTGATAAAAGCGGGCACCTCCGGATATAAAGAAAGAATTTTCTCTGCCGTGATCTCTTTCTTCTCCAATATCAGATCATGGATAACAAGACATTCCAGGTCTGTTGTCAGGAAGCAGTTGATGGCCTGCTCCGGCGTGTCCACGATGGGTTCAGCGTTATTGTTGAACGACGTGTTCAGCACAACGGGCACGCCGGTGATGGCGGCGAAGTTTTCAATCAATTGGTGATAAGCAGGATTTATTTCTCTGGCGACGGTATGCAACCGGGCGGTGCCATCCACATGGGTGGTAGCGCCCAGTATAGGCCGGTACGCTTCTTTTACCCGCAGGATGAAGCTCATAAACGGATATTCCCGGCCACTGTCCGGTAGTTCGAAGATATCTTCTACTCTTTCTGCCAGCAGCGACGGGGCAAAAGGACGGAACCCTTCCCGCATCTTCACCTTCATATTAATCAGGTCTTTGTTGCCTGCCGGCCTGGGATCTGCCAGGATGCTGCGATTGCCCAGTGCCCGCGGACCAAACTCCGAAGCGCCCTGAAACCATCCGATCACATTACCATGGGCGATCAGCTTCGCCGCTTCGCTGCAAATATCTTTACTGTAACGTACCGTTACAAAATCCCGCCAGCTGTTTACCGTAGCTTCGCAGGCATCTTTATCCGGGCATTCGCTGCCCAGGTAGAGATGTTGCATTTTATGCCGTGCCGCGCGGGGAACCAGCTGATAAAAAACCGCTAAGGCGGCTCCCAGCGGGATGCCGCCATCATGAGATGCCGGCTGTACGAATATATCGTCGAAAATACCGGCGTAGCGCAGCCTGCCTGTCATGGTGCAGTTAAGCGCTACCCCGCCGGCCAGGCACAGGTGCGTAGCACCCGTCATAGCCTTGTAATGCTGCAGCACATGAAACGTAATATTTTCGATCGCTTCCTGTACAGCGGCCGCAATATCTTTATGGTCCTGCGTCATCGGCTCCCGGGCTGTTCTGGCGGGCAGCAGCACTTTCAGTTTCTTCACCTCCGCCCAGTCGATATGAAACTGCCCTTCCGGCAACAAGGAATACACCCCGTTGAAAATGTCTCTGTATTTAGCACTGTCGCCATAAGGTGCCAGTCCCATGACCTTGTATTCATCGAAATTGCTGAAGCCGAGCAACCGGGTTACTTCCAGGTACAGGTGGCCTATGGAATGGTCTTTCGAGAATGTGGTCAGTTTCTCTATCTCATTGTTTGCGGCCTGATATACGCCACCGGAGAGATTATCGCCCATGCCATCGATGGTGAGGACAAGGCTTTGGTCGAAACCGGAAAGATAATAGCTGCTGGCCGCATGTGCCAGGTGATGATTGACGAAGGAGAATTTTTCGGGGGAAACATCTTCCTGAAAATACTGTCTGAACACATGACTTAAAAAGTCTCTGGCAGAAGCATGGGCAAAGGAAGCGTCGATGCGGCGGTAACTGGCGATGAGCGCATCAAAATTCGTTTCTTCCATGGGGATGGCGAAGGCATCTACCTGTGAAGCAGTGATACCGCATTTGTCCAGGCAGGCTTTAATGGCCAGCAGCGGCAGTTTGTTACTATGTTTAATCCGGTTTAATCTCTCTTCTTCAAAAGCTGCCACTATCTTCCCGTCTTTCAGCAGCACGGCCGCCGAGTCATGGAATTCACCATAACTTATATTAAACCTGTTTTCATTGATGAGGGATAAGCTCCCGTTAATACCCAATACGAACATTGCGAACCATTTTTAACGTCAAAGAGATGAATTAAAGGGAGTGGCTTTCTGTATCATAGGCCGCCTCCATAATAGCGGTAGCAATGGTGCGGTCCCCTTTGTACGGATTACGCCCATGTGCTGCCAGCATATTGTCCAGGAAGATGATATCTCCTTTCTGATAAGGGAATACCACCAGGTTCTTTTTATAGGCATTGCCAATTTCCTGGTACTCTTCAAAGGATATTTCGGTGCCATCACCAAAAAAGGTATCTGAGGTAAGGTATTCTGAGGGAAGAAAATCGTCTGCTTCCAGTCCTAGCTCCTCGTAGCGGGAATATTTATTAAAAAAGTAGACATGGTTAAACCAGGTCTCATCACCGGAAACAGGGTGATTATATACAGCGGGTTTAGTCCATTCTATGATCATCTGGTCCTGTTCAGGAAATTCATAGCTGATCTTATTTTTGTGGCAGATTTCTTTGGCCACTTCAATATCATTTGTCTGAAACACTTCCTGCCAGGGCATGCCAAGGTCCGGAAACAGGTTTCTCCGGTACTTCACCCCTTTCGCCCTGAATTTCGCTACCAGCGCGGGACTGATATCGGCGAGCACCCGGCGGGAGTCTGCAATGGGTGTTTCTCCTCCTTCCTGTGCGGGCACCAGGCAACAGAAAACAATTTTTCTGCCCCATACACGGCTATACGAAGATTCGTTATGCATGTTGATGGTCCGCTCATTGGGGTAAATGGTGGAAGTATAGATGTTCCTGATATTTTCGTTGAGCTCAGAACGGGGAGATGATCTGAACATATATGGTAGCGGGTCGGTGTTAAAGCATTTGGTGAACTGGCTGAATTTCTCCACGGTATCTACGCCGAAGCCTCTGAACAGGATGCCGCCATGTTTGACCAGCTCCTCTTCAAACTGTTCTTTGTGTGTGCTGATCCATGCCGCCAGGTCAACGTTTTCACCGGCAGGCGTTACCAGTAGCGGCAATACCTGACCGCTCTTTTCAGAGAATGGCGCTTTGCGTATAGATTGCTCCCTGCCGGAAGCCATGGCTTCCTCCGGTGTATGTAAGCCGGCTGGTTCATTTTTCATATAGCAGATTTTTTTGGTGAGATCATTGGTTAAAAGATGACGGGATCAGAGTTTGATATTTTCACTTTCTTCTCCGCCGCTATTGGCGGCTCCTTTGGCGAACCAGGTGGCATTGAGGATTTCGCTGGCGATGCTTTCAATCCTTGGGTCTTCAAACATTTTCCGGATGCTGATGCTAACGCCGAATTCTTTGGACACCCTGGCCAATATTCTGATGGCCATCATACTCTCGCCTCCCAATTCGAAATAATTGTCTTTTATGCCGATATCGATGTTGGTGCGGAATACCTCTTTCCAGATGGCGACGAGTTTTTCTTCTACCTCATTGCGTGGCGCTACATATTCAGTGCCGCCGGAAATCGCCAGTCCTTCAGGGTTGGGAAGGGCTTTGCGGTCTACCTTTCTGTTGGCCGTCAGCGGCAGGTTTTCGAGCTGTACAAAAAATCCGGGCACCATATATTCCGGAATACGTTCCAGCAGTTGTTTTCTGACCAGCTGCGCATTTACCACGCCTTCACTGACCACATAGGCCACGAGGAATTTGTATCCGCTTTCATTCTCCCATGCCTGTACACTGGCGGAGCGGATCGTTCCCAGGCTCAGCAGGGCATGCTCCACCTCTCCCAGTTCTATACGATAGCCTCGTACCTTTACCTGATCATCATTCCTGCCGATGTACTCAATAGTGCCGTCCGCCAGGAAGCGGGCCTGGTCGCCGGTGCGATATAATCTTTCACCGGGCCTGAAAGGATTCGCCATAAAACGTTCCGCCGTCAGTTCTTCTCTGTTGAAATAACCACGGGCCAGCTGTACGCCGCCTATATATAATTCTCCGGTAACACCTTTCGCCACCAGCCGCTGCTGGCGGTCCAGGATGTAAGCCGATGAGTTATGAAACGGTTTACCGATGGTGACAGTGCCTTGTTTTTTCAGTTCAGCGGCCGTTACCCAGATCGTTGTTTCGGTGGGGCCATAGAGGTTCCAGCACTTGTTGTCTCCGAGCGACAGCAACTGGTCTCTCAGGTTCCGCTTCAGTGCTTCGCCGCCGGTGAGTATCACCAGGCCTTCATCGTTCTTCCAGCCGCTTTCTACCAGCATCTGCCAGGTAGAGGGTGTTGCCTGCATATGGGTAGGCTGATATTGTTCCAGCTGTTGTATCAGTAAGTTGGCATCTGTCACCTTGGCCCTGGGAGATAATATCACGGTACCGCCTTTGAGCAGTAAAAGATATAATTCCAGATACGCGATATCGAAGCTGTAGGTGGTCACTGCCAGGATGCTGGATGTTTCGTTCACTTCCAGTAAACTGTCTACCGACAAGAGGAAATTCAGCAGCGAATGGTGTTCAATGAGCACGCCTTTAGGTTTTCCGGTGGAGCCGGAAGTATAGATGGCATACGCCAGGTGATTGGGCGCAGGATGCTCCTCCGGCGCGGATTCCGGCAGTGTCATGATATAATGGCTGTCGTTGTCCAGCATCAGTAGTAAATCATACTGATCTATAGTGAACAGCTCTTCATGATGACTGTAAGTCAGTACCATCTCCGCATGCAGGTCGTCGATCACATAAGCGATCCAGTCTTTCGGATAGGAAGGGTCCAGCGGCACATAAGCGGCGCCGGCTTTTAAAATGCCGAGCAACACAATGGGCATCTCCAGTGACCGGTCTATGCAAACCGGTACCAGCGCGTCTTTCTTCACGCCTTTCTCTCTTAGATAATGCGCCAGCTGGTTGCTTCTGTTGTCGAGTTCCGCGTACGTGAGTTTATCGCCTTCAAATACGATGGCGGTATTGTGGGGGGTCAGCGCAGCCTGCCGACGGAAGAGGTCTACGAATGTTTTATCTGTCGGGAAGTCTGCCCGGGTATTGTTGAATTTCTTCAGTTGTTCCTCCTCCTCGGCAGTAGAGAGGTATCGCTGTGCCGCGATGCTTTCTTGCGGCTGTTCTGCCACGAGCCTCAGCAGCCGTTTGTAATGTTCGATGAAACGGACAATCGTTGCTTTTTCATATACGTCTGTATTGAATTGCACCGCCATATGCAAGCCATTCCCTCTCTCGGTAAATTCAATGCTCATATCGAATTTAACCACCGCAGGGCCGTTGTCCACTACGCGCTCGCCAAACAATACCTGTGGCTGATCTTCCGAAACGGTCCTGTCGTGCTGGTTCTGCAACATCACCATGATATCAAATACAGGTGAGCGGCTCATATCACGGCGGACATTCAGATTTTCCAGCAAAGTATCGAAGGGATACACCTGATGCTCGTAAGCTGCCAACGTTGTCTCTTTTACTTTGTTGAGCAGCACTTCGAAACTATCGGTGCCTTCAAAGCGGGTGCGCAGCGCTATCGTATTCAGATACAGGCCGATCTGATTTTCCAGGTCGGGATGTTCACGGTTCACTACCGGGCTGCCGATAATAATATCTTCCTGTCCGGTATAACGGTACAGTAAGCCATTCATGACCGCCATCAGCCCCATAAAGAGCGTAGCCTGATGTCCCTGGCATACCGCATTGAACTGAGCGATCACGTCCGGATTGATCACCGTGTACAGGTTATGTCCGTTTTCGGTGAACATGGCGGGGCGCGACTTATAAGCCGGCAGCGATAATACGGGCAGCTCTCCGGACAGCTGTTCCAGCCAGTAGCTGCGATGCGCCCTGAACTCCTCGCTGGCGAGGCGTTCCTGTTGCCATCCCGCATAGTCCTTGTACTGGATTGCCAATGGTTCGAGATCGGGCACCAGTCCTTTTACATAACATTCGTAAAAATAAGTAAGGTCGTCTGCCAGTATCTTCATGGACCAGCCATCGCCGATGATATGATGGATGTTGAAATACAACAGGTATTCTTCATCTTCCAGCTGTATCATCCTGATCCTGAATAGCGGCGCCTGACCGAGGTCGTAGGGCCGCAGGCGATCTTCCCGGATCATCAGCTGCGCCGTCTTCCGTTTATCGGCATCCATCCGCAGGTCGGTGTATATCATGCCATGATCAAAGTCTTCCGCAGGAATCACCCATTGGGTCACCTCTCCTTCTACTTCCCGGAATACCGTCCGCAGAATTTCATGGCGATGGGTAAGTGCCCGGATCGCCTGTGCGTATTTATCCGGATAGTAGATGCCCTGCAACGGAATCACGCTGGGCATATTATATGCTGTGGATTCCTTGTTCAGTGCATTGATCACCCATAAACGGCGCTGAGACGATGATAACGGATAAGAGGTACTTTCCGCCACTTTGGGAATACCGGTACTTCTTTCCGCCGAGGTACTCTGAATGGCTGCCTGTATTTTAACTGCGAGGCTTCTGATGGTCGCCTCTTCAAATACTTTCTGCACGCTGAGGATAACACCGAACTGTTTACTGATACGCGACAGCAGTTTGATCACTTTGATACTGTGGCCTCCCAATTCAAAGAAGTTATCCACTACTCCTATAGGGCCCGGCACTGTCAACACTTCTGTCCATATTTTGACAAGCTTCTCTTCTATATCGTTCTGCGGCGCTATATATTCTTTCACCTTTGCGGCACTCTTCAACGGCCTTGCCGCCAGTTCCCGGCGATCTACCTTACCATTCGACAACAGCGGAAATTCCGGCACTTCTATAATAGCCGCCGGCATCATATAGGCCGGTAATTTATCCTGCAGATAAGCTGTCAGTCCGCCGACATCTACTTTCCCGGTCACATACAATACCAGTTCCTTTTCCTCCTCCTGCGACGTGGTAATGACCGCCACGCCTTTTTCCACGCCTGGCGCCTCCTGCAACGCATGCTCTATCTCTCCCGGTTCTATGCGGTAGCCGCGAATTTTCACCTGGTCGTCTGCCCTGCCCAGAAATACGATTTCACCGTCAGGCAGCTGTTTCACGAGATCGCCTGTTTTATAGATCCGTGAACCGACATTGGTAAAAGGATCGGGGATAAAAAATTCCGCCGTCAGTTTATCATTTTCCCAATAACCCGCAGCCAGGCCCTTTCCGCCGATATACAATTCGCCGGCTATGCCTTTGGGAACTACCTGCATGTTTTTAGAGAGTATGTAGATGGTGCTGTTGGTAAATGGCTTACCAATAGGGATAACGGTATCGTAGGATTTGTTTTTACCCGCCACATGCAACAGCTTACCCACCGTGGTTTCCGTAGGCCCGTAGTGATTTACCACCATGCAGGATGGTTTGGTGGCATATATCCGCTGTGGGATCTCCGCATACAGTGTTTCACCTCCAAAGATCAACAACCTCTCCGGCAGCAGCATTTTGTCATTTGTTGACAATGCCTGCCAGTGGGCGGGTACAATTTTCACACAATCGATCCGGTGCTCTTCGAAATACTGACAGAGCGCAAACCCGTTGTTCAACCTATCTTTTGAAAACAGGTGCAGGCATCCGCCGGACAACAAAGAACCATACAGTACGGTATTTCCCAGGTCGGTGAAAATACCGGATACCAGCGCAAAAGATTTACACTGCACCATCGGCAGGTTGTCGAACAGCCCATCGATATAATCCAACATGTTGGCGTGACTGATCATTACCCCTTTGGGCTTGCCGGTTGAACCGGAGGTATAGATGATATACAGCAGTTCATCCGCACGTAATGGCAGCCCGATATTATCTGTTGAACCTTTACTGATGGCGGCATGATCGGTATCCATGGCCACCACTTCCCTCGCCCCGGCGAGCAGGCCACGGTAACATTCCTGGCTCACCGCTATTTCCGCATGAACATCGTCCAGGATGTAGTTGATACGGTCTTGCGGGAAGGAAGGATCAATAGGCGCGTAGGCTGCACCGGCTTTAAGGATGCCCATGATGCCTACGATAGCGTCCGGTGAACTATCGATGCAAAGCGGAATCACCGCTCCGCGTTTCACGCCTTTCTGCCGAAGATAACGTGCCAGTTGATTAGCGCGTTCATTCAGTTCGCCCCAGGTCAGCTCCTGCCCTTCGTATATCAGCGCCATGGTATGCGGCCGGCGCAACGCTTTCTCTTCAAAACGTGTCACCACGGTATCTTCCGGTTCGGATTCAATATTGGTCTCCATCAAGGCCTGTTGATCGGAAGAAGGCAATAAGGTAATGCTGTCCAGCTCTGTATCCACACCGGCCATAAATCCATCGATCACATTCCGGAAGTGAACGAGTATTTCATCCACTGACTCCTTGCTATAAACAGAATCACGATATATAATGGTGATCTTCAGCACATCGCGTATCGGCGCAATCTGCAGCGTAAAATCATAGTTGGATTCGATGTAGCCTGATGTAGACAACACGTCCAGCTTATCCAGTCCCTGCGCACCATTCAGCTCTTCATTGATGATTTCCTGCACAGGGAAATTTTCGTAGACGAAGATATTATCAAACAGTTCCCGTTGTTGTTTTCCGGCCTGTATGTCTGCGAGGCTCAGGAAGTGGTGCGACAGGGAATGAATGGCCTCCTGTTGCACAGACCATAAAAGGTCTTTCACCTGACTACCCTCTTCATACCTTACCCGCACGGGAATGGTGTTACTGAAAAGCCCGATCATATGCTCGATGCCCACCACTTCTTCCGAACGACCTGACACCACCGCACCAAATACCACGTCGTTGCTGTTGTTGTATCTTCCGAGGAGGTATGACCAGCAACTGCGGAAGAAAACATTTTCCGTGATGCCCTGGTCTTTGCACAGGTTATGCAGTTCATCCATGAAAGCGCTGTCCAGTTCAATCGTGGTCTTATTCATCCGGTAAGACTCATCTGCCGCCGCCTTCTTCTTAAACGGCATCTCCGTGGCATGGACGTATCCATCGAGGTAGGCGTTCCAGTAGGCGTGGCTCTCCGCAGTATTCAGGGAAGACAGCCATTTGATATAGTTCACGTAAGAATTGACATTCACCGGCTCCGGTTCACGATTATTGATGATTTCGCGATAGATACCATAAAACTCCCGGATCAATAAACTGCTGCTCCAGCCATCCATCAGGATGTGGTGGTGCGTCCAGATAAACTCGTACTGGCTGTTGCCCAGCTCAAATATGGTCAGCCGCATCTGGGACCCATTGTTCAGATCGAAGCCTTGCAGCCGGTCGCGTTGTTTGAGCGCATCTACCTGCTGGTCTTTATCGCCACCCGCCGCATCGTAGAACACGTGTTTAAAATCGGGCGACACTTTTTTCCGCACCACCTGTATATTTTCGGTGCCGTACTCATGATGGAAAGTGCTGCGCAGGATAGCATGCCGGTTGGTGAGGCAATCGAAGCTTTTTTCCAGGGCAGACACGTCCAGTTTTCCCTGCACGCGGTAGGACGACTGGATCACATAGGCCGTGGTAGCCGGATTGGTGACCCAGTGGTAATAGATGCCTTCCTGTAGCGGAGACAATCGGTATACATCTTCCAGATTGTTGTCTTTGTTTAATGCGCTTATTTCATCCATGGTAAGTCCTTTAAACGTGAGGTCACTCGGAGTCAGATAGATATCATGGGTATCGGATAAAGTAGTGATGAGCGCTTTCAGGTAATTTTCATAGTTATCAGAAAGGCTTTTCATTTGTGCGTCCATGTATTTATTGGCGTTATAGCTGATATTCATGATCAACCGTCCTTCTACGATCATACCGGTAACCGTTAGTCCGCGGTCCACAATATTCCGGCTGCTGATATCCTGCCCTTTGTATTCACCGGAATAGCTGAACAGGCTGTTATCCTGTCCGGAGGTAACGCCAAAGCCAAAATCGCCCAGATAGTTGAAAGTGATATCTGTGTCTCCCAGCGGCGCGAGGATTTCTTTTTTATCGTCCCGGAGATAGCGTAATATGCCATAACCAATTCCTTTATCCGGAACGGTCCGCAGCTGTTCTTTTACCGTGATGAGATAATCCACGCTGTTGCGGATATCTTTTGTTTGTAGCAGCAACGGATAGATGCTGGTGAACCAGCCTACCGTGCGGCCGATATTGACACCGTCCAGTATTTCCTCTCTGCCATGTGCTTCCAGGGCGATCAGCACTTCCGTCCAGGACAAAGCAGCGCCGATACTACAGCCCAGTGCTGCCAGCAACACGTCGTTGATTTCAGTACGCCACGCTTTGTTGGTCCGGGTGAGCAGCAAGGTGGTATCTGCGGTGTCCAGTCCGAAGGAAACGGACTTTTTAAGCGTGGTCGTTTCGGCTGCTGGCGTATCACGGCGACGCTTACCCGAAAACTCCGCTGCCGTATTTTCCCAATAGGCCATTTCTGACAAGGCAGCGTCACTGTTGGCGTATTGCTGTAATTTTTCGGCCCATTGCTGGAAGGAATCGCTTTTAAGCGGCAGTTGAGGAGTCTCTCCGTTTAACAGCATATGGTAGAGGGTCGACAAATCTTCCAGCAGAATGCGCCAGCTGACGCCGTCCACTACGAGGTGGTGAATAATGATTAATAACCGGTCGCCGTCGGGTAAATGGAACAGCCCCAGTTTCACCAGCGGGCCTTCCGTGAGGTTGATACTTTCCTGCAAGTGGTCGCAATGGGAACGCATCTCCTGCGGATCTACCGCTGGTCCGTATTCTTGTATGTCGAATAGATCAGCCGCATATATTTTCCCTTTGTTATACTGTGTCCATCCGCCGTTTTCTTTTCTGTATACCATCCGCAGCGCATCGTGGTGTTCCAGCAAGGCGGTGAAACATTTTCTCAGCAGTTGCACGTTGATCACTTCTTTGCTGTACAGCAGCACAGATTGATTGTAATGATGCATGGCCGGATATTCCTTTTCCATAAAGAGCCGTTGTATCGGCGTCAATGCCACGTTACCTTCAATATTATCCGGCTGTTCTGTTTGTTGCGCGATACCTACCCTGACCGCCAGTTGCTCTACCGTAGGATACTTTAGTATCTCTCCGATCTTAATGGAGTATCCCTGTTGCTTTAATTTGCTGGCCAGCAGTATCGCTTTGATGGAGTCGCCGCCCAGATCGATAAAGCCGTCCCGGATGCCGATGCCTTGTTTTCTGAAGATGCTTTCAAAAATCTCCACCAGCTTTTCTTCCACGCTGTTACGGGGAGCGGCATAGGTGGTGCCGGTGGCCGCAGCGTTGCTGCTGTGTTCCGGCAAGGCTCTTTTATCGATCTTACCGTTGGCCGTCAGCGGTAATGCAGGCAGCTGCACAAAATGGGCCGGTATCATATGTTCCGGTAATCTCTCCTGTAGCTGCTGGCGTAGTGTTGTTACATTCAACGGCTCCCTGCTGACCATATATCCGACAAGGACTTTTTGTCCGTCAGCTTCTTCTTTCACCTGCACCGTTGCGGCGGAAATATTGTTGATGGCCACCAGCGCATGTTCTATCTCACCCAGTTCAATACGGTAGCCGCGAATCTTTACCTGGTCATCTATTCTGCCCTGGTACTCGATGTTGCCATCGGGCAGCCAACAGGCCAGGTCGCCGCTGCGATAGATCTTTTCGCCTTTGATGAATGGATCAGCAATGAACCTGTCGGCGGTGAGGTCCGGTCTGTTGAAATATCCGCGTGCCAGTTGTACCCCGCCGATATACAGTTCACCGGTAATGCCTACAGGGCACAATCTCCGGTTGGTATCCAATATGTATATACGGCTATTGGTCACCGGCTTACCGATGGGGATGCTTCTGCCGGATGCAGGTGTTGTTCCCGGAACGAGTGGGTTAACAATACAGCCTACGGTTGCTTCCGTTGGGCCATATTCATTAAAGATCCGCATTTCCTGATTGACAGACCGCAGCAGGGACACGTGCGTGTGTTTCAGTTCCTCTCCTCCGATGATGATGCCTTCGATAGCGGAAGGGCGTAAGGTAGCCGCTCCCAGGATATCTATGTGCGAAGGTGTACATTTCAGGAAGTTGATATTTTTTGTACCGAAGAAAATATCCTCCATAATATCACTGACAGCATCTTCCTGCGGATAGATGACCAGCTCTCCGCCGTTCAGCAACGAACAGAAAAGGCTGGGCACTGTGAGGTCGAATGAAACAGAGGTGAACAACGGAATTTTATAGCGTTGTTCTTTTTCCGGCATAAACACGCTGAGGCAGTAGCAGAGGTGGTTGTACAGCCCCGCATGTTCTATCTGCACGCCTTTGGGGCGACCGGTAGATCCGGAGGTATAGATCACATAGGCCAGTTGCTGAGGCGCTATTGCCGGCAGCACAGGGGTGGCCTGTTTATCTTCCTGTAGCGCAGCCTGTATTTGTGGCAGCACTGTTTCATCAATAATCAATTTGCTGCCGCTATCTTCTATTATAAAATCAATTCTGTCCTGTGGATAATTCACGTCTACCGGCGCATAAGCTGCTCCTGCTTTCAGGATACCCAGGATGGTCACCATCATCCATTCGCTCCGGGAGAGCTTCAGGACGATAATATCATCCCGATGGATGTGATACTGTTCTTTCAGATAGCAGGCCATGCGGTCTGACAGATCATCCAGTTCCCTGAAGGTCAGCTGTTGGTCTTTATAACTGATCGCAATATCATTGGCGTGTTCTTTTACGGTAGTCGCAAAGAGATCGAGTATATTTTTGTTTGCGCCATAGTCTGCCGGTGTATCATTGAAAGTATGCAACAGCTGCTGTTGTTCTGCGTCAGACAGGTACGCGATGCTGCTGACAGGCATTTCAGGGTTAGCGGTAACCTGGTGTATCATCCGGCGGAAATGTTCCATCAGGCGCACGACGGTGTCCTGTTCAAAGACATCGCTGTTGAACTGCAGGTCCATATGCAACCCATCGGTTTTTTCCACGAAGGAAATATGCATGTCCAGTTTCACCGCACAGGGGCCGTTATCGATAATTGTTTCGATGGGCGCCGCATCGGTATCTGCCTGCATGCTGTTGCCAAACTGACTTTGCAGCACCAGTACAATATCGAATAGCGGGTAGCGGCTCATATCACGGCGCAGGTCGAGATCTTCCACGAGCCTGTCGAACGGATACTGCTGATGATCATAGGCAGACAGGGTTACCTCCCGTACCCCGTCCAGCAGCACGGCAAACGCGGCGTTTCCATCAAAACGGGTACGGAGCGCCATGGTGTTTACATAAAACCCGATCTGGTCTTCCAGTTCAGTATGCGCTCTTCCCGCTACGGGGCTGCCGATGATAATATCTTCCTGGCCGGTATAACGGTACAGTAGTCCTTTGAGTACGCTCAGCAGTCCCATAAACAGCGTATCCTGGTAACGGGCACAAACTGCCTGGAAATCGGCAATGGTGCGCTGCCCGATGACGGTGGACAAACAACGGCCTGTATGCGTCAGGATGGCCGGCCGCGGCTTTTTAGCGGGCAATGCCAGCACCGGCAGTTCGCCAGACAGCTGCCGCTGCCAGTAATTACGATGATGTACGAACCCGTCGCTGGCCAGCTGTCGCTGCTGCCAGGCGGCATAATCTTTATACTGAATGCGCAAAGGCGCCGTCACCGGTTCTTCTCCACGCGCGTAACTATTGTAATATTCCAGTAGTTCCCGGCTTAGCAATTCGAGTGACCAGCCATCGCTGATAATATGATGCATGTTAAAATGCAGGATGTAATGTGTTTCATCCCTGCGTATCAGTCCCGCGCGCAGCAACGGTCCGTTGGCCAGATCAAATGGCGATTCCTGCTGTTGCTGTAAAAACGCCGCCAGTTCTTCCGCCGTATAGGCCGTCGCATCTGTGAAGGTGAAATGAAACGGCGATGCTGCTACCGGCAATACCACCTGGCGCAATTCTCCTTCCGCGTTTTCACGGAAAACCGTGCGCAGTATTTCATGGCGGGCCATCGCATAATTAATGGCCTGCTCAAAAGGGAGGGGTGTATAAACGCCTTCCAGCATGATCACCTCTGGTAAATGATACGCCTGTGAGGTGCCATCAAACTGGCTGGACGACCATAACCGCCGCTGACCAGCAGACACTGCATAGTCTTCAGCCGCCGGTATTTGTGCTATTTCTTCATAGGCGGATGTTGTTCTGGATGTTAACAGCAGCGCCTGTGCCGCAATGGTGGTATGGGTAAATAATTCCTGTACGGTTACCTTGATATGCAGCTGCTGACGATATACATTCACCAGTCGCATCACACGCAGACTATGCCCGCCTGTGCGGAAGAAATCT
>NZ_JACVFB010000039.1 GCF_014529945.1 Chitinophaga varians | reverse complement strand
TTGTAGGTGTTGTTTCCAATTACAGTAGGCGTGTGGGTGATAGACACCTTGTCGTCAGTACCAGGGATGGCTACGCCGTCCAGGGTCCATCTGATTTTATGGCCATTGTTGCTGTTGTCGATAGACAGGGTAGTGGTAGCGCCTTTACAGATCTGGTCTGGTACGGCTGTAATCTGCACAGTCGGATTAGCGTCGATCTGTACGGAGAACGGTACATCTTTGGTACAACCTGCATTGCTGCCATCCTGTACGGTGAGGATGAAGTCGTATGTACCGGCTGCGGTACCTGTCGGATAGGTAACGGCGATCGGTGTGGTCTGCCATGCACCGGTCTGCGTCGTGAAGCCAGGCATCTGTCTTGTCGCCGCAACTTTGATGGTATACTGGGTGATGAGACCTACCTGGTTGGAGGTCACCACGTCGAAAGTATTTCCACTGTTACATACCGGATTGGTAACCTGTGCGTCT
>NZ_JACVFB010000038.1 GCF_014529945.1 Chitinophaga varians | reverse complement strand
GTCCAGCACCACTTCCTCCACCCCTGCCTGATAGCCTGATGCCGCCGGCACTTGCCGGGGCAGGCAGGAAACGCCTTCATAGCCAGACAGGTATTGTTGCCAGTACAAACGGGAAGCACTGCTGTCCTGCTCCTGTAACCAGCGGATATACGAAGCATAAGGACGCACCGCCGGCAACTTCGCCATACGGCCACCACGGCGCGAAGCATACAGCTCCCGGAAATCAGAGATAACGATACCCATGCACCAGCCGTCCATCACGATATGCGGATGGCTCCAGATAAACCAGTAAGTCTCCGCTGCGGAACGCACCACCGTTAAGCGCATCAGCACATCCCTGCTCAGATCGAAGCCCCGTGCCCGGTCCGACACGGCAATGTCATGCACCAGCGATGCCTCTTCCCCGCCAGCCTGACAAAGGGCACGCACATCTTCATAACGGAAATCCAACGCTCTTTCCCGCAACACCACCTGCAGAGGACGAGG
>NZ_JACVFB010000037.1 GCF_014529945.1 Chitinophaga varians | reverse complement strand
ATCCAGCACCACTTCCTCCACCCCTGCCTGATAGCCTGATGCCGCCGGCACTTGCCGGGGCAGGCAGGAAACGCCTTCATAGCCAAACAGGTATTGTTGCCAGTACAAACGGGAAGCACTGCTGTCCTGCTCCTGTAACCAGCGGATATACGAAGCATAAGGACGCACCGCCGGCAACTTCGCCATACGGCCACCACGACGCGAGGCATACAGCTCCCGGAAATCAGAGATAACGATACCCATGCACCAGCCGTCCATCACGATATGCGGATGGCTCCAGATAAACCAGTAAGTCTCTGCTGCGGAACGTACCACCGTTAAGCGCATCAGCACATCCCTGCTCAGGTCGAAGCCCCGTGCCCGGTCCGACACGGCAATGTCATGCACCAGCGATGCCTCTTCCCCGCCAGCCTGGCAAAGGGCACGCACATCTTCATAACGGAAATCCAACGCTCTTTCCCGCAACACCACCTGCAGAGGACGAGC
>NZ_JACVFB010000036.1 GCF_014529945.1 Chitinophaga varians | reverse complement strand
TCGAACCTGGCTTATGTGATCTATACTTCCGGTTCCACCGGCAAGCCTAAAGGCGTGATGATAGAACAGCGGCAGGTAGTTGCGTTCTTCTCTAACTTTTCAACCCGCTTTTCGCTGGCACCCGGCATGACCTTGTGTGCCACCACGAACTGTACTTTCGATATATCTGTACTGGAACTGCTGGGCAGCCTGGTACATGGCATGCAGCTGTTGCTGCTGACCGCAACAGACCCGGCGAGCATCCTGCAAAGCATGCGTGCTCACCAGACAGACGTATTACAGTTGACGCCTTCCCGGCTGGACCAGCTGCTGGAAGCAGAGGCGGGTAGCCTGGCTTGTCTGCAAACGCTGAAAGTGTTGCTGGTAGGTGGAGAAGCACTGAGCCAGTATAACTATGACCGCCTGAAACAACTGAACGGCGTCAAAGTACTGAACGTATACGGCCCTACGGAAACCACCATCTGGAGCAGCTGCCTGGATGTGCAGGCGAGCACTGTTTTATCGGTAGG
>NZ_JACVFB010000035.1 GCF_014529945.1 Chitinophaga varians | reverse complement strand
TGCCACCCGGTCGCCGGCAACAACGCCCCGTTGCTGTAAATGAAAGGCTATCTGCTCAGACAGGCTATAAAGCTCCTGATAGGTCAGTTCTTGTCCGTTGTGTTTTACTGCAACCTGCAAGGGCGTACGGGCCGCCTGTTCGGCAAACAATACCGTAAAAGTCCGGCGTTCATCGGCCAGCAGATGCTCCGCTTGTTCCCCCTGGCACCACGCCGCCAGTTGCGGCGACACCGACAACGGCAGTTCGGATATTTTCTTTTCTGCCGTATTGATCATGGCATCAACGATTTCCCGCAAATGCGCTGACACCTGCTGCATCAGCGACATCGTATATGCTTTATCGTTATACTCCAACCTGATAATAATCACATCGGAAGGCAGTATGGTAAGCGTTAAATCATAGTGTGTCTGATCAAACATGGTCACCTTATCGATATGAAAGGCTTCCTCCCCGACACTACCGTCCAATGCCTGTTCCAACGGGTAATTTTCAAAGATGAACAGATGATCGATTAGCTTTCTGCCGGCC
>NZ_JACVFB010000034.1 GCF_014529945.1 Chitinophaga varians | reverse complement strand
CTTCAAACGGAGGACATCACTGTTTTTGAAACGGTGCCTTCGCTGTTGTCTGCTTTTCTGGAAGGCCTGCCGGAAGAAGCGCCGCTGCCATCGTTGCGGTGGCTGATCCCTACCGGCGAGGCGTTGCCGGTACCGCTGGCTGTCCGCTGGTACAGCCGTTATCCGGGCATTCCTTTACTGAATGCCTACGGGCCTACCGAAGCCTCCGATGATATTACGCATTATGTGGTGCCTGCCGATATCCGGATTGACCAGCCGTATATTCCTATCGGCCGTCCGGGCCTTAATATGCGAACGTATATTCTTGACCGTTACCAACACCCTTGTCCTCCCGGCGTGCGTGGAGAGATCTGTGTTTCGGGGATCTGTGTGGGCCTGGGCTACTGGAAAGATGAAGAGCGCAGCAGCCGTGCGTTTGTGGCCAATCCGTTAAGTGGCGGTGATGCCGCCTACGGCCGCCTGTACCGTACCGGCGATCAGGGTTATTACCAGCCTGACGGTAACCTGGTCTGCACGGGCCGTCTGGACACGCAGATCAAGCTGAGAGGCAACCGGATCGAGCTGGGCGAGATAGAACATGTGCTGGGCAGTTATGC
>NZ_JACVFB010000033.1 GCF_014529945.1 Chitinophaga varians | reverse complement strand
AACTTTTTTGCCACCGGCGGAGACTCCATTAAATCTATTCAGATCGTATCGCGGTTACGCCAGGAAGGCTATGACCTAACGGTGAAGGACATCTTCATATCGCCTACCATCCGGGAGCTGGCGTCACAACTGCGTAAGCTGTCGCAAATCACAGAGCAGGGCGTTGTTACCGGTGTGGCGCCGCTGTCACCGATACAACGGGTGTTTCTGGAAAGTACATTTACCGGCAAACATCATTTTAACCAGTCGGCCTTACTGCATTTTCCGGCCGGCCTTTCGGTGTCCAGGGCACAGCAGCTGTTTACTCACTTGCAGGAGCATCACGATGCGCTGCGTATGGTATTTGTACAGGATGGCGTGCAGGAAAACCGGGGCACGGACATGTCGCTGTGGCTGGAAGAACATGACCTTCGGAATAACGCATCGGACGCCGTTGCTTTATATGACCGGCTGCAGTCGGGCATAGATCTGGCTTCCGGGCCACTGATGCGAATAGGGCTTTATCATTTTAACGATGGCAGCCGGGTATTGATGGTCATACATCATCTGGTGATTGACGGTGTTTCATGGCGTATCCTGTTTGAAGATATTGCGACCCTGGA
>NZ_JACVFB010000032.1 GCF_014529945.1 Chitinophaga varians | reverse complement strand
TCGCATTCTGTACGTTGAACGCCATCATCTTTTCATGAAATACAAACTCCGATCCCTGACCGTCGATGCATACACCCGACCTGTCGCGGATCTCAATCCCAACGGGGGCGTCGGACAAATCCTCCCTATCTTTATTCGGATAAAAGTCGTACCTGCCACGGGGAAAAACCAGTTTCAGATAGCGCGCGTTCCTGTTTTCTTTCAACAGCTTCCTGATCTCCGGTTCTATATTGACCCGGCTGTCAGGATGGATGCCATAATCTGTTACGTTTATCTCAACAGTATCCTGCTGGCCAAAACACGAGCTGTTAAGGACCAGTAGTAAAAAAGATATCAATGTAATTCTCATCTTGTTAATAATTAATCATTACTTAAATTAGTTCTTGCTGATTTCATAAGCGGCATATCTGACGTGCTTTTCGTGAAAATATTTCTGCACCTTGTTTTTAACCTTTTTTCGATTGTTCATAAAGCCTTCCACATTGGCGCGCATTTCTGCCTTATTGATTGGGCATTTTTACCAATAATACAGGTTTAAGTACATATTGCAATCATGCTTTGCCGGCACAGTCAACAAGATCAGAGGCTATCCCAAAAGTAATCTGAAGGCACTGAGCATATCGTAAATGAAAATTCTCTCCAT
>NZ_JACVFB010000031.1 GCF_014529945.1 Chitinophaga varians | reverse complement strand
CGGCATCAGCAATATCGGCACCCCTATCCCTACGTTATCGGTTTACCTGCTTGACAAAAGCGGCCATCCGGTGCCGATGGGTTGCATCGGCGAACTATATGTAGGCGGGGCCGGCGTTTCCCGTGGGTATTTGGGCCGGGAAGCGCTGACAGACGAGAAATTTATTCCGGATACGATAAGGGGAAAAGGAAAACTGTATAAATCGGGCGACCATGCGCGCATGCTGGCCACGGGAGAGATTGAATACATCGGCAGAATGGACGGGCAGGTGAAAATAAGAGGTTTCCGGATTGAATTAGGGGAGATAGAAAGCCGTTTGCTACAGCAGGGACAGATAAAAAATGCGGTGGTGACGGCAGGGGATAACAACGGGAACAAATATCTGGCGGCATACTATGTATCGGAGGAAGAACCGGGTGTTACCGCGTTGCGGCAGTATCTGTCGCAACAGTTGCCGGATTATATGGTGCCGTCCTACTTTATCCGGGTAGAGCATATTCCGCTCACCACCAACGGGAAAGTAGACCGCCGCGCCTTACCAGCTCCTGTATTACAAATACAGGACGGCTTTGTGTCTCCCCGTACGGCAGCGGAGATACTGCTGGCCGGTATCTGGTCGAAAGTGCTGTCTGTACCCAACATAGGGATCGATGAT
>NZ_JACVFB010000030.1 GCF_014529945.1 Chitinophaga varians | reverse complement strand
TGGCATCAGCAATATCGGCACCCCTATCCCTACGTTATCGGTTTACCTGCTTGACAAAAGCGGCCATCCGGTGCCGATGGGTTGCATCGGCGAACTATACGTAGGCGGGGCCGGCGTTTCCCGTGGGTATTTGGGCCGGGAAGCGCTGACAGACGAGAAGTTTATTCCGGATACGATAAGGGGAAAAGGAAAACTGTATAAATCGGGCGACCATGCGCGCATGCTGGCCACGGGAGAGATTGAATACATCGGGAGAATGGACGGGCAGGTGAAAATAAGAGGTTTCCGGATCGAATTAGGGGAGATAGAAAGCCGTTTGTTACAGCAGGGACAGATAAAAAATGCGGTGGTGACGGCAGGGGATAACAACGGGAACAAATATCTGGCGGCATACTATGTATCGGAGGAAGAACCGGGTGTTACCGCGTTGCGGCAGTACCTGTCGCAACAGTTGCCGGATTATATGGTGCCGTCTTACTTTATCCGGGTAGAGCATATTCCGCTCACCACCAACGGGAAAGTAGACCGCCGGGCCTTACCAGCTCCTGTATTACAAATACAGGACGGCTTTGTGTCTCCCCGTACGGCGGCGGAGATACTGCTGGCCGGTATCTGGTCGAAAGTGCTGTCTGTACCCAACATAGGGATCGATGAC
>NZ_JACVFB010000003.1 GCF_014529945.1 Chitinophaga varians | reverse complement strand
GGAAAAGCCCTGATGTTCATACATCAGGGCTTTTTTGTTTTTATATCTTCCTGCCCGATGATGGCAGCACCCCAAAAAAATAACCCACCGAAAAATTGCTTTTCCGGTGAGCATCTATCTACCTAAAGTAAAATCAAAAGATTATCTCCGCTTTCTGTCTTTTTTAAAATCATCATACCAATGGGCAATATTGATGGACGCTCCCATGGTAAATACTACCTGCTGAAAATAATCATTCATTCTGTCGTAGTTACTCAGATTATCATTCAGCGGAACTGAAAACAGCAGTTGTGACTGGAATTTTACATATTTATATCCCACCCGGACTGTAAAAGCCGGTTCATAAAACGCAGTAGGTTTAGCCGCTACCTTCAGAAAATCAGCTTTCGCCGTAGCATCATTTGCATAGGCTTTCGGACCAATATAGGAGTCATAGAAATTCACAAAAGAAAAGCGGCTGCTGAAAGCGGCTTCCACAACAGGATGTACAAAGCCAATACTGGGTTGAATAAAGAACTTGGCAAAACGGTTGCTTAAACGGTAATCTTCCCGGTTGAGGCCCTGCTCATTATTACTATAGGGCGCCAATGTCCTGAAGCCACCTGCTCCTCCGCCTGCATAGACATCGAGTACCATTTTTTTCCTGGGGTCCAGCGGCTGGAAAAAGCCAATAGCCCCTTCCACCACACCTCCCCGAAGCGCCTGATTAGTGAAGAGATCATTATCCGTATTGTTGTTGTCATTATCAGGTGTCGCAATCTTATAGACATATTGCCCGTTGGCCATGATCGCGATATGATTGGTGACCGCGAAGGCAGCCTGCAGATTATAAGGAGAGATGCTTGCTTTGAATTCATTTTTCTCCTTCAGCAATGGCGCGTTGGCTGCATTGGGAGAATAGATATGCCTGGCACAGGAAGTAAGGCCCAATATGCCTGACAGGGCAAGGCCTGCGAGATAATGGTGTTTCATAAAGTTGTAGGTTATATCACTGGTTGATGTTAAAATTATTGTTTCTTCAGCATGGTTGATTCCCGCTGGATAAGTTCTACCGGGAAAACAAAGTTTTTGGTGACCTTACTGTTTTCTTCATGGTTGATCAGTTTCACAATAGTCTCTACCGCCTTTTGTCCCATGTTATAGCCCGATTGCTCGATGGTAGTGAGCGAAGGGGAGATAATACGGGAAGAGAGGTCATTAGAGTATCCTACCACCTTTATTTGCGCAGGAATGGCAATGTTCCGTTTGTTGGCCTCCTGAATAAAAGCAACAGCGGAGCTGTCGTTGGCGGTAAATAGTCCGTCGGGCAGATCGCCTTTATCAAACAATTCCCTGGCGGCCTGACCGGCAGCATCCATGGTAAGGTTATGGATGTAGACCAGTTGTTCATCATAAGGGATGTTGTATTTGGCGAGGGCTTCTTTGTATCCTGAAAGCCTTTGCTGGTAAAGATTACAGGAGAGCTGGCCGGAGAAGTGCGCAATCCTCTTACAGCCCTGTTTGATCAGGTGTTCTGTAGCCAGGAAGCCGCCTTTAAAGTCATCTCCGGTGATGCTGTAGCCTGGAAAGTCTACCGGTACGCGATCGTAAAATACAAGAGGAATGTTGTTTTTTATAAAAGGACTGAAGTGGTCGAAGTTGGTGGTGAACATGGAAGCTACTGCCAGCAGGCCGTCTACCCTGAGGGAGTAGAAGGTATGCGCCAGTTCTTTCTCCATGGCCACGGTTTCATCGGATTGTCCGATCACGATGCTAAAGCCGTATTTATGTGCTTCGTGCTGAATACCGCTGATGGCGGTACTTTGGAAGTACATGGACGTACGGGGCACGATCAGCCCTATAATATTGGAACGTTTTTTACGCAGGCTGGAGGCGATCCAGTTGGGCACATAGCCCATATCCATGGCCGTCGCCTGAATTTTTTCCCGGGTTTCCTCATTGATCAGCGGATTGTTCTGCAATGCACGTGATACCGTGGAAGCGGATAAATTCAGTTTTTGGGCAATGTCGTATATCGTTATTTTATTAGTACGTTCTTTCACTTTTGAGGCTGTATTTACATTAAAGGTAAAGCTATATTAAGCAAATTTCCGCAATAATGTAAACAGGTATCCGGGGGAAACAAAATGAAAAATCCCCTTCCGGAAGACGGAAGGGGACCTGATAAATTTTCGTATATACTTATCCGTTATTTAGGATCCAGTGCTTTAGAAATACGGGCGATGAGGTCCTGATAGTGATTGCGGGTCATCACATCACCTGTGGCCGCCGCTGCGCGCAGTTCAGTTCTCAGTGAAGAGAGTTGTGCACGGGCAATGCCGGCAGCATCTGAGCGGGACGCGTCAGGGGCGCTGAAACCAGGCATGGGGCTTGGTGCAGCAGGTGCCAGCATACCGGTCAGGTTGTCAACGTAAGTACGTTGCAGATTGCGGCGGTAGTTATCTACCGGCTGGTGAGCATATGCTTCTGTGAAGATGGCTTTTTTCAGATCGTTGAGCATCTCCAGCGGCTGGTAGGCAGCGGCGCCGAGGGCAGCTTCGCCAGCGCTCAGTTTATTGAGTGTATTAACAGAGAGCAGTCTGCCGAGTACTGGTACCTGTGTGGACATTACCAGCGCTGTGCCGTCTCCGCCGATGCGGCTCAGCAGGTCCTGGTTAACCAGCCATTTAGGGGTGGTGAACAGTTGCTGGGAGAGGAACTGGATCGCTTCTTTCTGGATAGCTTTCGGAACGTATTCGTATACAGCGCCTTCCTGTTCTACTGTCTTCGGCGTTTCGTAGATACCACCTACGTTTTTGGTAACGTGGCCCATGTAGCGGCCAAACTGTGATACTACTTCTTTATACAGTTCAGAGAGGTTGGTGTATCCTTCGTTGTTTACGCGTGTCCAGGCGAGGAGGTTAGGCATGATGCGCTGCAGGTTTTTGATACCGTAGGCACTGGCTTTCATGGCATTGTCGCCGAGGTCTTCGTTCTGGGAACGGGGATCGTTAGGATTGGATTCGGTACCGAACCAATATTTTTTATCCTTCAGTTTTTCCACCGTCATTTTGTTGAGGATAGGTGTTTCTGCTTCCGGTGTTTTAGCGTCGGAGAGCAGTTGATATCCCCATTGTATAGCCCATTTATCATAGAAATTGATACGTGGGTAGAGGTCGGCCCCGGAGATGCCATCACCTGGTTGCGCCACATAGTTGAAGCGGGCGTAGTCCATGATAGAGGCAGCGTGGCCGTTCTTTTTCACCCATTCTTTATCGCGCAGTTTTTCCACTGGATAAGTAGAGCTGGAGCCGAAGTTATGGCGAAGACCGAGGGTATGTCCTACTTCATGGGAAGAAACGAATCGGATGAGATCGCCCATAAGTTCATCGCTGAATTGCATGTTGCGTGCGCGCGGATCGTTCGGAGAGGCCTGTACAAAGTACCAGTTACGGAGCAGGCGCATGACGTTGTGGTACCAGTTGATATGGCTTTCCAGGATTTCACCGGAGCGAGGGTCATGTATATGAGGGCCGCTGGCGTTGGGCACTTCAGACGGTTTGTATACGATAGCAGAGAAGCGGGCATCTTCGATGGACCAGGTAGAATCTTCTGCTTTAGTGGGGGCCATTTTAGCGATGATGGCATTTTTGAAGCCTGCTTCTTCGAAGGCAGACTGCCAGTCATTGACACCCATGATAAGATATTTGCGCCATTTGGCAGGGGTAGCCGGATCAATATAGAACACGATAGGTTTCTGTGGTTCCACGAGTTCGCCGCGTTTATATTTCTCCATGTCTTCCGGTTTGGGTTCGAGGCGCCAGCGGGTGATCATCTGGAGTCTTTTCACGCCTTGCGGGTCGGCGTCGAAGTCGGTGACACCGGTCGTGAAGAAGCCTACGCGGGGATCGAAGTAGCGTGGTTTCATGGGAACAGCGGGGAGCAGTACCATGGAGCTGTTGAGCTCAACGGTAGCGAAGCCGCCTGGTGCCGGCGGGGCGCCAGGCATAGAAGGGCCGCCCATGCGGGAGTATGTTTTAACTGTTTTTATTTCGGTGTTCATGGGATAGGATCTTACATCGGAGATGTAGGATTTATCCGGCTGTGCGCCGCCGAGTTTCAGCATGCTTTTGATGGTGCCGTCGAAGAAGAGCACATCGTTATCACCGGCGATGTATTCGGTGAGGTCGATGATGCTGCCGCGGCCTGATTTAGAGAATGCTTTGACATCGAAGGCGGCTACGATAGGCTGGAGGTTGGAGTTCATCACAGCGGTGAACATGGGCTGTGTAGAGTCTTTCGATACTTCCGAATAGGAGATATTTTTAAGGAAGATGCGGTTGTTGGGGCCTTTTTCGAAGCGGATGACGTTTTCGCCGATGATGTCCCCGGAGAAGCCCATCATTTGGGCGCGCAGGCCGGCGGCGGATTTAGAGATCCTGTTGACGACGAGTACATCTCTTCCGAGGAGGGAGTCTGCTATTTCAAAGAAGTAGCGGTCATCCTGTTTGTATACATTGAACAGTCCGGAATCTGCAGTGGCTTTATCGTTGATCACTTCCGCGAAGGGTTTGACAGCGGGTTTAGGGCCCGGTTTGATCATGGGAGGTTTAGCGGTGGTGTCTTTAGCCGGGGCGGTCGTTGTTGGCGGTGTGGCGTTTTTCTTTTTCCGCTGGGCAGCAGCGGGGGTAGAAACGGATGTGCTAAGGCAGGCGATACCGGCCGCTGCGAGCATCAGTTTCAGGTGGCGTGGTTTGTACATTTGATTGATTGGTTTTTGTGTAACGTTCGATTTTTTTAAAATGGGATTGCAATTACGTACATAAAGTATTAACTTATGAGGAAAATCCATAAGCGTGTGAAAGGGCGTAGGAATGGAAAAAAGGCGGGTTAAAGGCGGTGATGGAGGTTAACACAGTAGTTGCCATACCAACTTTTTTATGTAATCATTTATTGTTATAGCATATAATATTTTTATATAGCATTTAGCGGGGCGGGCAAAAGATATTCCGCCACAGTGTTGAATTTGAAGAGCGGATAGATGAAAAAGTGTGCAGGCGGGTAAGCTAAAACCAATTAGCGGAGCCTCAAAGTGTTGACTGGCGCGGGAATAAATATGTTCTCAGATTTGTAAGATTTCTGTTGGAACATTTGAATTTTTTCTTAAATTGTGCGTCCAACTTTGAAAAAAATTAAACGCTTTCAAATTTTTGGGACAGTAACAAATTAAGAGGACTGCATATTATTGGTTATTTGCTGATGTAAGTGTTTGCTCAAAACAAAAAACAAGTGGTTGAAAAGCCCTGTGGTAGGGCTTTTGTGGTGTAAGGTTAATTTTTGTGGGTTTTTTTGGGCTGCACTTGTTTTTTTGGGCCAACCTTATAACTTTGCGAATCGCTCATTAAAGAGTAAATTAAAGAGTAAATTGAGTGCTGGGAAGCATTCCACAATGAGAAATTGTAAATCGTAACTTCTAACAAACAATAGTTTAATTTTTAACACTAAAATTTCAATCAACATGGCTGAGACTAAAACAACTGTGACTGCAGCTACAGCTAAGGCTTCTTCTCATCAACCTAAAAAGTCGTCCAACCTGTTCGCGGCGTTGGCTGTGCCTATCTGTTTAGTGATAGGATTTCTGTTTTTCTTTTTTGTATTAGGTAATCCAGCCAACTTCCAAGGTAATAACCCAGATGGTCACCCAATTGATTCTGGTATTGGCAAGTGGTTTGGCACCGTTTACAAAGGTGGATATGTGGTACCTATCCTGATCTCTGTATTGCTCGTTTGTCTGACTTTCGTAATTGAGCGTTTCCTGTATCTGTCTAAAGCTAAAGGTAAGTTCAGCGGTTCTGAGCTGGTACGTAAAGTACAATATCACCTGGCTAACAAAAATGTTGACGCAGCTTTAGCTGAGTGTGACAAACAGAAAGGTTCTGTTGGTAACGTACTGAAAGCTGGTCTGAAAAAGTACAAAGAAATGATGACCAACTCTGAGCTGGACACAGATCAGAAAATCCTGACCATTAAAAACGAAGTAGAAGAAACTACCGCCCTGGAACTGCCAATGATGGAAAAGAACCTGGTGTTCCTGTCTACCATTGCTTCCGTAGCAACCCTGCTGGGTCTGTTCGGTACAGTATTGGGTATGATTAAAGCGTTCTCTGCGATGTCTTCCGGTGGTGCACCAGACTCTGCACAGCTGGCGTTAGGTATCTCCGAGGCGTTGATCAACACCGCACTGGGTATCGGTACTTCCGCTATCGCGATCATCATGTATAACTACTTTACTACCAACATCGATGGCATCACTTATGCTATTGACGAGTCCGGCTTTACTTTAACACAGAGCTTTGCTGCCAACCACAAATAATTTTTTGTGGAAATTAAGCGGTTTTGAATCTATTTAAAGTAAACCATAAAAAAAGTAAAGATGCCTAAAGTTAAAATGCCCAGGAAAAGCACGGCTATTGACATGACAGCAATGTGTGATGTGGCTTTTCTGCTCTTAACTTTCTTTATGCTGGCAACTAAGTTCAAACCGGACGAACCGGTAACGGTAGTTACCCCGTCTTCTATCAACACTACTCTTTTACCTGATTCTGATGTGTTATTATTCACAGTAGATAAGGACGGCAGGGTGTTTTTCAGCATGGACGGCCAGCCCAAAAGAAAAAAAATGATCGAGGACCTGAACACACAGTTCAAGCTTGGCCTGTCTGACAAAGAAATGAAAAGCTTTGTTACCGGCGCCAGCGTTGGTACTCCGCTCAAAGACCTGAAAAATTACCTGTCTCTTTCTGAAGACGAGCGTAAGAAACAGGGTCTGGATAAAGGAATCCCTACTGATTCCGCTAACAATGAATTAAAGACCTGGATTGAGTATGGCATGGCTGCACAGGAAGGTAGCATCAACAAGGTGAAATACTGTATCAAAGCAGACAACGCCACTCCTTATCCTAAGATCAAGGAAATTCTGGAAACGTTCAAAGAGAAACATATCCAGAAGCTCAACCTGGTAACAAATCTGAAAGCAGCCCCTCAAGGTACCGCCGCATGGCAGGAAGAGCAGGCTGGTAGTAAGAAAGAGTAGTAAACGGCAGCAAATAACTTCCTGGCCTGGAAGGCTGCTGATTTAAAAACGAAAAAAAGAGCTACTATGGCAGAAATGGATACCAGCAGTAGTGGTGGTGGGAAGAAACACGGTGGAACGAAATCGAAGAAACAATCTACCCGCGTAGACATGACTCCGATGGTGGACCTGGGTTTTCTTCTGATTACCTTCTTCATGCTCACCACTACTATGAGCAAGCCCAAAACCATGGACTTGATCATGCCAAAAGATACCAAGGATGAGAAAGAGCAGAACAAAGTAAAAGAAAGTACTGCGCTGACCATCCTGTTGGGAAAAGATAACAGAGTATACTATTACGAAGGTTTGGCACAAGACCCGAATGCGTCAGCAAATCCTGATTTCTTCAAAGCGACTTCCTTTGCCAATAAAGGCGGTATCCGCGATGAGATCATCAAGAAAAGGGATGAAGTGTCCAAAACAAGGAATGCAAAAGGAGAACCGGAAGATGTGGTTGTCATCATCAAAGCGGACGACGACGCCACTTACGCCAACTTCGTGGACATTCTGGACGAGATGGCCATCAACCGCATACAACGTTATGCTACTGTTGACATCAGCGAACAGGACAAAACATGGATCAAGCAGACAGAAGCTGCCAACGGCGTTAAATAGCTTTTGTGGAATTAATCAAATTTTTGCATCCATATAAAAATTACAATTAACAATGGATTCAGCTAAAGTCTTAAAGTCCGATTTTCTTGATATCCTGTTTGAAAACAGGAACAAGGAGTATGGGGCTTATGATCTGAGGAGAAAGTATAACGCGCGGGTGCGGAATGCCATTCTGGGTACCGTGTCTTTGTTCGTCGTGTTCTTCCTGGCTTATATCATCACCAACTACGTAAAAGCTTCTGAAGGTGACAACAACAAGAAGCCGGTGATCCAGGAGATCAAGATGGAAGACGTGAAACTTCCGGATGATCCGAAAACACCTCCACCGCCTCCTCCACCGCCGGCTCCACCGCCGCCGGTTAAACCTTCAGTGCAGTTCACTCCTCCGGTAATCAAGAAAGATAACGAAGTACCACCGGACGAAGAACCGCCAAAACAGGCAGATATTAAAGAAAAATCCATCAGCACTAAAACTGTGGAAGGTGACCCGAACGGTATCGATGCGGGCCTGCTGGAAGACAGTAAAGGTACTGGTGTGGTAGAAGCGCCTCCTGCTCCTGCAAAAGAAGAGATCTTCACTTTCGTAGAGCAGCCTCCTACCTTCCCTGGTGGTGAGGAAGCGCTGGCCAAATACCTGAGCAAAAATATCCGTTACCCACGCGTTGCGCAGGAAAACGGTATCTCCGGTACTGTATTCGTACAGTTCGTAGTTGACTCAGAAGGTAACATCAAAGATGTGAAAACAGTAGGCGCTGCAAAAGGTGGCGGTCTGGAAGAAGAAGCTGTTCGCGTGGTGAAAACCATGCCTAAATGGAAAGCTGGTAAGCAAAACGGCCGCCAGGTTTCTGTACAGTTCAACCTCCCGATCCGCTTTACACTGCAAGAGTAGTACTGCCTCGAGATATTACACAAAAGCCCCGTTTCTCTTTGAAACGGGGCTTTTGATTTTTAGTACCTTTGCCTTTCGTTAAAAAAATTGAACCGGTATGCTGGGAAAACTAACAGGATTTGATGATACCATTGTTGCAGTCGCCACCGCTCCAGGACTGGGCGCCATCGCCGTTATCAGGCTTAGCGGCAGCCAGGCATTCCCTATCTGCAACGCCCTCTTCCCCGGTAAAGACCTGCTGCAGCAGGCCAGTCACACCCTCCATTTCGGCAGCCTCGTACACAACGGTCACGTGATCGATGAAGTAGTGGTGAGCCTCTATAAAGGGCCCCGTTCCTATACCGGAGAAGATGTCATCGAGATCTCCTGCCACGGTTCCCCTTATATACAACAACAGATCATCGAAGCGACCATCGCCGCAGGCGCCCGCCTCGCCAAACCCGGCGAATTTACCCAGCGCGCCTTCCTCAATGGGAAACTGGACCTGACACAGGCAGAGTCAGTGGCCGACCTGATCGCCAGCAACTCCGCCGCCTCCCATCAGACCGCCATGCAGCAAATGCGCGGTGGCTTCTCCAAAGAACTGCACGCCCTCCGCGAACAACTCATTACCTTTTCCGCCCTCATAGAACTGGAACTGGATTTCAGCCAGGAAGACGTGGAATTCGCCGACAGGACCCGCCTGTATGAACTGGTGACCAACGCCGCCACCACCATCCGGCACCTCATCGACTCCTTCCGCATGGGTAACGTCATTAAAAATGGCGTTAATACCGCCATCGTAGGGAAACCCAACGCCGGCAAATCTACCCTGCTCAATACACTCCTCAATGAAAACAGGGCCATCGTCAGCGATATCGCCGGTACTACCCGCGATACCATCGAGGAAGTCCTCAATATCGACGGTATCCTCTTCCGCCTCATCGATACCGCCGGTATCCGCGACAGCGTAGATACCATCGAAACCATCGGTGTGCAAAAAACCATGGAGAAAATACGCGAAGCGGGCGTAGTCGTCTATCTCTTCGACGTCAACGAACTATCCGCCGATGATATCCGGCAACAGATCCAGTCATTCGAAGCAGACAATATCAACTTCCTCCTCGTCGGCAATAAAACCGATGTCACCGGAGAAGCCGCTACCCGCGCCAAATTCGATGGATTCCCCATCCTTTTCATCTCCGCCAAAAATCATGAACATATCCAGGACCTGAAAGATAAACTGGTGCAGAAAGTCATGGCCGGAGATATCAATACAGAAGATACCATCATCACCAACGCCCGTCACCATTCAGCCCTGCAGGAAGTGCAGCAGTCACTGATCGATGTGAAAAACGGAATGGACAATAGTCTGCCCGGAGACCTGCTGGCACTGGACATACGACGTGCCCTTCATTATCTCGGTGAAATCACCGGCGAAGTAACGAATGAAGATCGGTTGGATTATATTTTTAGTAAGTTTTGTATTGGGAAGTAAAGTGGCATAAACAACACAAAGCATCTATAGCCAAATAGGATGAAAGCCCCGTCAATGGGGCTTTTTCTATGTCCGGTGGTTTTGGTTGTTTTGGGTTGTTTCGCGTTGTTTTGGACATTTTTGTACCTTATTTGTACCTCGAAGCATAGAAATGTTTTCGTAAATTTAAAAGGTGAGATAATGCACCATACAGCACCACTCTGCACCACATAGCCCCATACAGCCCCATGCTGCACCATTACTGAACTGTCAGTGTAAAACATTGATAGATAATGAGTTCAAACATCCGAGTAAACCGAGTTTGCCAATACTGTGGCCATGACTTCGTGGCGAAGAAAACCACGTCCCGGACATGCAGTGACCACTGCGCGAAAATGTTCTACAAAGCGAGACAGAAAGCCGCGAAAATGGAACAGAGCGACAACGAAACATTGGCTATCAAAGCAAAACCCATTGAAGAGGTGAAGATCAAAGAGTTTCTAAACATTGCAGATGCCAGCAAGCTGTTAGGCGTCAGCCGGTGGACATTGCAACGGCTCATTAGACGCTGCGCATTGCCGGCTATAAAGTTTGGTAACCGCACCATTATCAGCCGGCAGCGTATTAACGACATGTTTAGCTCTAACCCTCATTGTTAACCTATAACCTTTGAAAGCAGATGACGAAAGTAACGTTAAGACAAAAGCCTATCTCCCAGGAACGTCAAAGCCTGTATCTTGACTATTACCCACCTATTCCCCATCCAGAAACCGGTAAACCTACCAGACGCGAGTTCTTAGGACTGTACCTTTTTGACAACGCGAAAAAGGCGGCAGACAAACTGCATAATACCAATACCAAGCAGCTGGCGGAAAACATCAGGGCGAGGAGACAGATTGCTGTGCAAAACAAGGAATATGATTTCCTGAGTGACTATAAACGGCAGGCCTGTTTTATCCAGTTCTTTAGCGATTTGACAGAAAAGCGTAAAACATCAGAACATGACAACTGGACTAGCGCCCTGTTACATCTAAAGGACTATGTTGGTGAAACGATACCCATTTCATCCATCGATATCAATTTTTGCGAAGACTTTAAGGATTACCTGTTGACCGCTCCCAACAGGAAAGAGCCTGATAAAACGATTGCACAGAACACGGCCCTTTCGTATTTCAGTAAATTCCGGGCGGCGTTGACTATTCTGTATGATCAGCGGCTATTGAAAGAGGATCTAAACGAGAAGGTGGAAAACATCGATGAGCAGGAAACCCAGCGGGAATTTTTGTATCTGGAAGAGTTGCAGACACTGGCCGCAGCGGATTATCCCGAAAGCATCGCGTTACTGCGAAAGGCCGCGCTGTTCTCCGCTTTAACAGGGTTGCGTCACTCTGATATCAAAAAACTGATCTGGGAGGAAATAAGATACGAAGACCAGGAAGGTTATGCTATCCATTTCAGGCAGAAGAAAACGCACGGCTTGCAGGTGCTGCCTATCTCCCAGGAAGCCTACCTCTTATTGGGTGATAGAAAAGGCGATAGAGACAGAGTTTTTGAGGGTTTGGTATACTCCTACCATAATAACCAGCGCCTCGCTAAATGGGTGGAAAATGCCGGTATAAAGAAGCGTATTACCTTCCATTGTTTCCGGCATACTTTCGCCACATTACAGCTGCGTCTGAAAACAGACATATACACCGTGTCAAAGATGCTGGGACACAAATTTGTATCCACTACGCAGATTTATGCAAAGGTTGTTGATGAAACAAAACGGGAAGCCGCTGCTAAAATATCGCTTGATAAAAATAGTACCGAAAATGAGGTTGTTTTAACCTGATATTGCAGCGTTTTTGGTTGGGTAATACATTGATAATAATATATTTAAGTAGCAGGCTGCTGCATGACAAAAATGCAAAAACATTTTGCTAAAAAAATTAGTAAATATTCGCCTCATTCATTATATTCGTTTTATTGTTATTTATGAATGTTTGTTAATATCAATCAAATGACACTGGCGATGTTGAATAAAGTTGAGGTTGAAAAGTATATCACCTGTGAAACGACCTACCAATTCTATGAAGAGTTAAACAGGGGGATATTAAAAGGTTTGTTAGACCACGGTTTAATATTTTCAGTATATCATGAAGCCTATGCAACGGTACTCTCATATCGAGACAATCCTATGTTGGCAATAGATGTTGTAAAATCAAAGCTAAACGAGTACGATGAGGTAGACCGCTTCCTGGTTTACAAAGTTTTAGCGGCTAAACTTAAACGTGATACTAGTGACGTGTTTCTATTGAGACATGAGGGAATAAAGCTTTGTATTACCTTGATTGAAAGAGAAATGAATACCATTTTCCCACCTAAAGAGGAAGAGGAAGTGGAAGGCGAGGAGGAGATTGAGTTCAGTTGGCGTGATACCAAAGCCCATCTTGAAGCGTTACCTAGCGACAATGAGCGCATAGCCTACCTAATCGATCAGATGGCATTGTATCAACAAGAGGTGATAGCCAATGGGGAACCTACGGATGGGTATTATGAAAAATGTAAGGCGGAACGGGAGCGGATAGAACAGCAGCAAGAATTGAAGAAAATGCAGGTGTCATATGAAGGGGATATAATTCTGTCGAAGCAGCGGGGAAAGAAGATAGATTTTATCCGTACTATAAATGCGCTGTATGAACTACGTTTTTTTGAAGATGTAAACGGGCAAATCCCTACAAAGGAGAAGGTGATGAAGTGTTTGGGTAAAATTCTGGGAGTAGACCTTACAGGTTATGATTCAGATTTGAGCCAAGCGTTAAACAATGGAACCACAGAAAAGAACGTTACGATTTTTCAGAAAATGGCAGATGCTACCATCAACATGGTCACCAAGAAGTTATCATCTTGAAATATGATGTTTTTTATACATTATTTATGTTTTTCAATTATAAATAAAAATATATAACGTCTCTACCACTTCCATTTTCGTTTATTGTCTCTAATGTAGAAAATGCTTTTTTATGAAAAATGTAAATGAAAGATTTAAGAGGTACTTTATGAGCCAAGAGACAGGAAGGCCGTTATTCGTTAGAGGTCGCTTATTTTCCGTATTTAAAAATGGAGATGTGAACGTGCCCGGAGACATGTTGGAGGCAAAATTTGAGATTCAGAATTTAGCTGATGAAAACACTCCTACCATCTATGTTGGGCATTTAAATTTACTGCATAAAGGGGATGGGAAATGGGAAGTAGGTTATGTGATGAATCAACGTTTTGAACCGACGGAACATTTTCCCACACCTAAAGCTCTAAAGGAAATCTTTTTAAGTGTTTATGATCGGGCGGAAAATAGGGGACATTATGAACCACCGCAGAATTTATAATGACCTGATATTAGGTATATAAACAACTTCTGTAAATGATCAGAGCTTTGTCGTGAAAACGATATAGCAATGATCATTTTACAATTTGACAGCGACCAATTTCAGAGTATAGTACAAAGTGCTGTACGTAATGTTTTGTCTGAACAAACAAAATTAGAATCCCCTAGGCCTCCCCACGATTTAATAAGTATTGATGAAGCGGCAAGCCTTGTTAACCTAGCTAAGCCCACTATTTATGGATTAGTAAGTCAATCGAAAATCCCCTGTATGAAGCAAGGGAAGCGACTGTATTTTTCCCGGCAGGAATTGACCGCCTGGATAAAAAGCGGTCGGAAAAAGACTACCCAAGACATAGAGGAGGCGGCAGATAATTATCTGTCCGGTAAAGGAAAAAGGGGGTAGACATGGAACGTCAGACACCCTCACTTATTAACCAGGACAACCAAATATCAGATACCAGCGGCCCGACCCCTGCCGATATACTTGAACACTGTGATAGTCTGCTAAAAATGGGAGAACCGCTACCTCATTCCCAAATCCTTGATCATCTGTTGACAAAGGTGCAGCCGGTCGATTTTTTGGCGTTGGCGTTTCCTCATGTAGTCCATCTTCGCACTGAGCTAAAGGAAGCAGAAGAGAAGCTCAGAGCGGATAATCTGGCGGCTTCTGATGATGCTTCCATCAAGGAGCGGATAAGGATGCTACAAAGCGAAATAAACAAATGCAAACTGAAACAGGCGCACTACCTGATCATCTGTATTGAGGAAATATTGAGGCTTGCTATTGCTAACCGCTGGGGGATATGCCGGCATCAAGATTTTATTTATCTGTACAATGGTGCTTACTGGTCACACCTGGACGAAGAAGGACTGAAAAGTTTTTTGGGGCAATGTGCTGAAAAAATGGGCGTGGATAAATTCAAAGGCCGGTTTTATCAATTCCGGGAACATCTGGTAAAACAGTTCTTCGCCCTTGCTTATCTGCCTACCCCTTCCCGGCCCCATCAAGTTGTTCTCATCAATTTAAAGAACGGCACTTTTGAAATAACACCGGAAGGCACCCGGCTGCGGGAGTTCAGGCGAGAGGATTTTATTACCTACCAACTGCCATTTTCATTTGACCCCACGGCGACAGCACCGCTCTTCACAGATTACTTAAACACCGTACTCCCAGATATACAGCGGCAAAAAGTGTTAGCGGAGTATATCGGTTATGTGTTTATTCATCCGGACACGCTCAAACTGGAAAAATCGCTGTTGTTATATGGTTCAGGGGCTAACGGCAAGTCTGTTTTCTTTGAGATCATAAACGCTCTGCTGGGTGCTGAAAATGTATGCAGCTATAGTCTGCAAAGCCTGACTGATACAACCGGATACTACCGGGCCAAGTTGGCAAACAAGCTAGTGAACTACGCCAGCGAGATCAACGGGAATCTGGAAGCATCCATCTTTAAGCAGCTGGCCAGCGGGGAGCCTGTAGAGGCCCGGCAACCCTACGGACAGGCTTTTAACCTTACCCATTACGCTAAACTCATATTTAACTGTAATGAGTTGCCGAAAGATGTAGAACACACGAATGCCTATTTCCGCCGTTTCCTGATCATTCCCTTTGATGTAACTATCCCGCCGGAGGCCCAGGATAAGGAACTGTCAAAAAAGATCATCCAACAGGAGCTTTCAGGGGTCTTTAATTGGGTGCTGGCGGGATTATACCGGCTGTTGGAGCAAAAAAACTTCTCTAACTGCGACGCTGCCATGCAGCAGCTGCAACAGTACCAACGGCAATCTGATAGCGTGTTAATGTTCCTGGATGATGAGGGCTATAACCCGTCCCGAATCGCTTTCCTTCCCCTACAACAGCTTTATGGCCAGTATAAAACATTCTGCGCAGACAACGGCTATCGTGCTTGCTCAGCTAAAACAGTCGGTGAAAGACTGCGTAGTCATGGGTATGAAATCGAGCGTAAAACGGCCGGGATGGTTGTTTACTTAGAAAAATAATGTTTTGTTCCGTGCTACATATGCTACATATCCTACATGATGCTGGTTGCGCTATGTAGCATATGTAGGATATGTAGGTCTAAAAACAACTTTTTTATGAATGCTTACCGGTATACATTGGAAAGGGGCAATAAGAAATATATCTGTCCTGGTTGTGGAAAGAAGCGGTTTGTAAGGTTCATTGATACCGACACCGGGGAGTATCTGCCGGAAGCGTACGGGCGGTGCGACCGGGAAGTGAATTGTGGCTACTTCCACAAACCGGATTTTGGCACAATGGCACAGATAAAGGAGGCGCGAAACCGCCACTGTGGGCCTGTAAACCACGACCAGCAGTACAAAAAGCGTGAAATCAGGAAATCAATCACGTATATTCCCTTTGACGTCCTGGCCCAGAGCCAGCAAGGATATGAAACAAACCGTTTTGTTACCTACCTGCATTCTCTCTTTAGTATTGACATAACCCACGAACTGATTTTGCAATATCGTATAGGCACTTCCGCGAGCCGCTGGCCGGGAGCTACTGTATTTTGGTGGATTGATGTATCTGGAAATATAAGGGCCGGACAGGTAAAACAGTTCGATGATACCGGTCATACAGCTAAATCAACGGATGGTCATTCCCGGACTACGTGGGTACATAGTATTTTAAAGTACAGCTATGAGGCTAGCCGGGAAAGCCTTCCAGGCTGGTTGTCTGCTTATCTGGAACAAGGCGGAAATTTTGCCAGCTGTCTGTTTGGAGAACATCTTTTAACAGAGAATGCCGGTAAGCCTGTCGCTATCGTGGAGGCACCAGCTACGGCCATTGTGGCAAGTGTTTACCTGCCGGCTTTTGTATGGTTGGCCGCTGGGAGCCTGTCTTATCTTACTACTGAACGGTGTCAAGCGCTTGCCGGCCGGCAAGTGTTCCTATTTCCTGACCTTTCAGCAGATGGACGGGCGTTTACCCTATGGAGTAGTAAAGCGAAGGAGCTGACCGACATTGCTACTGTTACAGTATCTGACCTATTGGAGCGCAGCGCGGACATAACGGAACGCGTACAGGGACTAGATTTACGGGATTATCTTACCCGGTTCGATTACCGGCAATTTCGACCAGTACAGCCAACAGAGGATAAGCAGACACTTACTATAGACGGACAGGAACACGAAATCAATGCTATTGCGGTTATAACAGAAATTGACAGCTATAAAATTGTGACTTACCTGCTAAGAAATGCTAAGGTTTGCGACGTTCTATACACCGCCAGCGGGGAGCTGGTTAACCTGTCGGAAGATTTTTCACAAGTCATTTACGCACGTATAGGAAAAGTGTTCAGGCCGGGAAAAATCAACGGTGTAGACTGCTTCCTTTTTCCCGTTGAAAAACTGCTGAAATATGTGTCATAATGTGACACCATTTGTCACTGAAATAAGACAAAAATAGGGCAATGAGGAAGATTTAATCTTCACATTCCCTAATGATTTAGGTTTCTATAAAAACAAATTATGGCCAGACTAGGAACATACCCAACAACATTTGAAGACAGGAAAGCAATATCTATGTCAGATCTCCGTAAATGGAACTATTTACAGCCTGATATTTGGCGTAGTGGTACTTTGAGTTGGAGTAGGTGTGGGAAGGTACATAGCCAAATAAGTTTCTGTGTCAATATGGCTGCAACCAATCCTTATTTGCAGCTATCATACAGTGTGCAGGGACAGTCGATTTGCTATGATGTCAAATTAACGGCCCTGGCCAGCAACTTGGGAACCGGTAAGGTCTGGTTCTTTATCTGCCCGCTGACGGGAAAGCGGTGCCGTAAGCTGTATTTTAAAAGCAGCTATTTCCAGTACAGAGGGGAGGGGTACTATGAAAAGCAGATTCAATCAAAGTATTACCGGCACCTGGAAAAGACATATGGGCCAGCTTTAAGGGCTGATCAGATCCGTGATCAACTATATAGCCGGCATTTCCGGAAGTTCTATAACGGCAATCCAACCAAACGATATATTAAACTGCTTGCACAGCTGAATGCCGCTAAGGGTGTAAGTGACAGGGACTTAATGTTGGAGATGGTCAGGTGATGGAGCCGGGCCAAAAATATTTTCTATATACGCATCGGTGGCCTCCCTAATAAGCTGAAGAGCTGAAGAATAATAGTCTATCAGGTTTGAAATATCTGACATTTTGTATCCTATAGCTTTTAACACAGAATCTTCAAAATTATCTTGTATTGACTGATAATGGCCCCAACTATCTATCATTCTATCTTCCAATTTTTTTAAAGCACTATAATCTAGCGCTTTTAGGCGTTCCACTATAATCTGCTCTGCAACTGATAATGGTTTTTCTCTTTTTCCCACAGTGAGGTGCTTTTTGTTATTTTCAATGAGATCTACTAGTAGCCCCTTAGTATTACAACGGCTTCTCAGGAAGGAAATCTCTCGGTGAACACTTAAATATCTTTGCCAGCTCATTGATTTGAGCCATGCTGTATTTGTCTATGTATTTGGGACTTTCAATGTTCCCAATAAATCCCTTCGATACTTTCAGTGAATCGGCCAGGTCATCCTGCGTCATTTTCATCGCCACCCGTTTTTTCCTTACTTCGTCAATTATATATTGGTCTATTGCTGCTATCTGTACCATTGTGCTTTTTGAGCAAAAAAGCCTTCTTTCTTTAATTGTTTGCCCAGAGTATCTGAGTGAATGATATTTTTGTTATCTTCGGTGACATAACCAAATCAAATCTATCATGATGAACTACATCTACATTGTTTTTTAACAGGAAAATAGAGATTCGCTCAAAATGAGTGAATTTTTTAGATTTGCAGCCCAAAGACATTAGTTAGCTGCTTCTTGATTCTCACCCGGTGAACCTCGGAAATTCAAAAAGGGAAAGGAGATGATGGAAGGAAGCTCGCGTTACGGCGCGGGCTCTTCTTGTCGTTTCCCGCCCTTCCGAGGGGCCACCGGCGACATTGTAAGAGTCCCGCGCTTTTTTATTCCTGCGCCGGATTTATACCCTTTAAATCCATCAAAATGTCCAGATTGCCCAAGAAAAAGACAGTAAGAAAGCACCCAATGACAAGGGTCTATGATCAGTTGAATAACATTCCTAGTAGGTTTAGGGAGGAACTTTGTAAGGAGTGTGGTTGGAGTACACCGACCTTTTATCGAAAAATAAGAAATAATAAGCCCAAAGTCAGTAATGCCGAATTGAAAGCTGCAACTAATCTTGTAGATAGCTTATTTCTTGAAGTAAAGGAGTCTATCAATGCGCTCAATATTTAGAGCGCATTGATAGACCTGTTGGTTTCTTATCGTTGTTACCTTATATTAACTACACTTTTGTTCCTTATTTGTACCTTAATCTGCTGAAGTTCTTTACTGGTAAGGCTTGTTACTTTCTGTATCGGGAAGTAAAGTGGCATAAACAACACAAAGCATTCATAGCGAAATATGATGAAAGCCCCGACCATGGGGCTTTTTCTATGTATGGTGTTTTTGCTTGTTTTGGGTTGTTTCGCGTTGTTTTGGACATTTTTGTACCTTATTTGTACCTCGGCAACAAAACGGAAATGACCTAAGTGAAAAGAAGTTGACTATCAGGTCGCTGATTGTAGCTACTTTAGAATGGAAGGGACAATTGATAAAGTTAATGCTTAACCTAAAGGAAGCAGGACAATTTCTACATCTTTACTGCTAACATTCCCCAGATAGTAGATGACAGAATTACCAATAGTAATCGGTGCTGTCAAATATATTAATCTGTGGATGTTAACATGGTATTCACATTTGAACGGTTTTGAATTCTTATACTCGTGAGAGTAAATTTAAATCAAAACAAAAAATGTCGAATTATGTCTTATGAAATCTATGAATATGGAAATGAGTTTAGCATAAATAGAAGTGGATTGTTCTATCCGGCTTATATGACTAAAGATCAGTTGAACAATTTTGCTTTCCATTTCGCTAGGGAGATTATCGGTGAGCTTACATATGTTGAAGTAAAAGTTGCTCAAATTGATGATGGTAAAGGATTGACATGGGAATTTATAGAATATGCAGAGGATACCTCTGACAAAAAAATAGTATGGTTATGGAGAAAATACACATTTAGTATGTACCCCTCATGGAAAATCGGAGGATATCATGATCATTGGTTGAGTGGAAGGACACCCAGATGTCAAACTGCCCTAGACACAGAAAATACAGAAAACAGACTACAGGGAATTGTGAACAAAATACAACAGGAAATGATTGTCGAGAATAACGTGATAGGTTATGGCCCACAATTAGATAGATTTCTGTCCAAAAACAGAAATTGGACTCATATTATTACCTTTTGCCATAGAAGTTTTGCTAGCCAGCCTCGTAAAATAAACAAGATGACCAAAGAGATTCGTGAGTATGCTAAACAATTAAGAAAGAGAAAAGATAAGGAGATATAAAAAATCGTCCGGGGAGCAGAAAAGGATCCGCACTTATTTTACCTTGACCCCTCTACAAACAATATAATGACTGAAAGTAGCAGGATAAACAACATAAAGAGCTTATATCAAAATAGAAAAGGCCCGACAGCAGGGCTTTTTCTATTTTGATAATTTATTTTGTTAGTGAGTCAAAACGAGACGTCAATAAAGTTTGGGAAAAACAAAACTTGGATTTCGAGGCCTTTAGGTCACGAACTGCCAATCATTGAAGGGTGGAGATACTTTTAGCCGGTTTTGCATCAGGAATAAATATTTGAGTCTTTATATAATAGAGATGCTGATAACAAATTATCATCTTTTTTTCTTAAATTGTTATAACTGTAGAACCTCGGAAATAACCACCTTAAAAACAGTTAACCTTCTTGTTATGAAAAATGTTATTACCCTGATGGCTATTATGCTGTTGCTTCCAGCGTTAAATCCAATGTCAATGGCGCAGTTAAACTGCGATGAATTAAAGAAAGAGAATGAATCTCTCAAAAAAGCATTGCAGATCACTACGCCCATCAAAACAATCACTTCCTCCAAAATAGATTTTAATCTTATAAAATGCGAGGGTAATACAAAGGAACAAACAGTTGATGTGATGCTTACGCTGGTAAATCATGATGCCAATCAGGAATTTCAATTTGAGGAGGCTAAAGCGATTGATATAGAAGCCAATGAATATAAGACGTTCAATATTTCCATTGGCAGTGGTAGTAGCAGAAATAAAATTTATACCGACACTCCGGTTAAAGTAGTGATCAAATTCACCAAAGTACTGCCGTCTGTGAAAATATTCAAGCTGATTCCTATATCATATTTTCACGATGCGCCTGGGCGTAGTGTTGACATAGAATACAAAGACATTACGATTAGCTGGAAGTAGCCTATTTAACAGCTGTCCAATTGTCAATTCACCAATGGCCCATCCGGAGATAAATAAAAATTCAAAAGAATAGAATCTCCCGGATTGGCGCTAATATAACCAGTGGTGATGGCTTTATAACCAGGCCAACCAGCCCATATTTTGTGTTTGCCGGGGCGTACCTGTAGTTTATAGACGCCTTCATATCCAATCGACCTAGATGGTTTAGTGGTGTCTGCATCCAATATGAGGTTGACGCCCACCAAAGGCTGCTCATCGGGTTTCCCGGCTTCAAAAGCCCTGATGACAATCAAAGCCCCTGCGGTACCTGTTTTTTTATGTTTTTTTATCGTGTAGTTTCTTTGCTTTTCCTGTGCCTTGGTCGGTGTGCCAAAGGTTATGCAGGAAAGAAAAAGAATACCACAGCATAGATGTTTTACATTCATCGTCATACAATTTAACAGCCTGATTTTTTGCCTCTCTGTTGCTTAGCGGCTCCATTCATATCTACTCCATTCTGTTCGACGCTCAGCACATTGTTAATTCTGTTTTGCGTGGCTATTGGAAGGGATTTGAATGCTTGTGTCGATGTTAGCCCGCCCCATGCCATATCCTCATAAAACTGCCGGTCTGTAATGATACCGTTCAATTCACCAAATCCCTGCAAGGCATCAGCGATGCTTGAAACAAATGTTGCCATGGTCATATGATGTGCTCCGTTTGCGTCCTGCGTGCGGTTGTAATACTCTACTAAATCGCCATACGTTTGATTGGCGGTTATGGGGTTGGTACCGAACCTGGTAACAATATAGGCGTGCACAGCCTCATGTAATAATGTCCTGGCAACCACAAATGTAGTGGCATTTTTATACTTGCTGTCATCGATGGTGGTATTCACGGTATTATTCGCTCTGTCATAGAGTGGTTCAGTAGAGCCGTTTTCATCTGGTCCTAATGGCCCATTCTTCACGTTCCAGTTGAAACCAAGGCGATCTCCTTCACCTGCGAACTGTTGTATAATACTGCTAACTCCTTTGCTTTGCCATTTTAAAGATGCTAACACTTCTTTCATACAATCTTTTAACTTTGAATCATCGATAATGGCCGGCGATTTTGGCGGAGTTGCGGTGGGGGAGCTTGTACCAGTTCCGCCGCCTTCATTGTGAATTAAATTAGGGTCGTATGCAGGGTTATAAACCGGTGCGAGAGGGTCCGAAGACCCCGGTAATATTACCGGACCGGTATAGGGAGCTGTTACCACGATACCTGGCAAATCCACGCCGGTAACGCCTGTTTCTTCATTCCAGCATCTGATACCGACCACCGGGTCGTTGTAATCGCATATCACGTCTTCCGTCTGGGCGGCGCGTTTATCCTTTGCTGGCGGGAACAGGCTATAGGTCATTTTCCCCGCGGTATATTTTCTTCCCGTAATAAAAACATTATCCAACGTAAAGAACAGGATGTAACCAGAGAAATTTTTATTGTCTACATAACTTCTGATATCAAGACCAGGTCCGAGTTTCGCTATTTGTTTGTTAAAGTAAGCCGTATCCATCCTGATTTCAAATGCTACAGCATTTACTTTGTCATTTTGTTTTTGAAAGATGATATCGCGATACCAATAACATTTTCCGTTATTGCCAAATGTGCGGCCACCTTGAATTTGTGGTACTTTTAGCAGACTGAATTTTGAAGAGAGATGGACTGTTGTGTGGGCGTCCCAATTAGGTGCTATGGAAAGATTACTGGTCTGCAGTTCGGTTTGCGCCTGCTTGTGAAAGTAGTCGGTAAAGCTCTTTTGTGCTTCTTCTACAGACACTACATTCGGGAGTTGGGATTCGTTGGACAGACGCTCTTTTTTGTTACATCCTGTTAAAGCCACAAAACCGGTTAACAGGAGCAGCAATAGGGCTCTTGAATTTTTATTGCTCATAGGGAAAGAAGTTAACAATTTAAGCCTAAGTTATAGGTTAAACTATGAGCTGATGTAAAAGGAGCATTACCGTTAGGTTAATTCTATGTAACCCGAATCCCGATCCGTAAAGTAGCTTTCATAATGAACACGTTATCTTCCTTTATTAGCTTTTGTGTTATCATCGCAGCTTTTCTCTGCCTATGGTTATACTTTCCTTGCTTTTATTTATCCTGACCTGTTGCCATCTTATACGCCAGCGTAGTCTCTGCAATTGGTGTCATGGCATTTAATAAAATGTTGCTGGTTCCCTGGTGAGATAATTCATCGGCCACTTTTTTAATGAGCGCTAAGGTAGCTTTCATTAAGCTGGAACCCAGGCTTAATCTGGCAACACCCATGTCCTGTAGCTCACGTACAGAAGGCGGTACGCCTTCTCCAATAGTGGGATTTGAAAGAATATTAATGGGGGCATTGATTTCCTTCACCAAAGTAGCGATCAGTTCTTTTTCCCATACCGGCTGAACGAATATACAGTCGGCGCCGGCTTCGCGGTATTTGTTGCCGCGCCGGATGGATGCCGCCAGCTTTTCTTGGGTTGATCCGGAGGAGGTATAGAAGGAGTCGGTCCTCGCGTTAATGACCAGATGAAAGCCCAGTGAATCTGAGAGGGAACGGATAGCAGCGATACGTTCACAAAACGCGCGCTCGTCAATTAATGTGGGGCTTAGATGGATACTGTCTTCGATGTTTATGCCAACAATACCTGTTGCGATGATCTTTTTCACCGAATCAATTATTTCATCCAGATGGTTGCCGTAACCGGCTTCTATATCCACTGTCACCGGCGCCTGTACTACTTTTACAATTCCGGTAACAATGTCAATCATCTCCGGTAATTGCATCACCTGGCAATCCGGATACCCTAAAGCTGCCGCCATGCCCATGCTCGTTGTGGCGATGGCTTTATAGCCACAGGCCTCTATTAACCTGGAGCTGCCGATATCCCAGGAATTTAGCAGCACCAAAATTTCTTCATCATGGTGAAGTTTCAGAAACTTTTCAGCTTTTTCTTTTTGAATATTTGAAACCATGGTCCTGTTATTCTTTCATGAAAAACTAAAGGCGGTGGATATGTTAAGTTAACCAAATGATCTCAATTTAAGATCATGATCACGGCACATTTCTTAACCCAGGTTCATTTACGCAAAGCCGTCCCTGCGCTAATTTTGCGACAGAAAAAATGATAATATATGATAGCGCAATATCTCTGGGAAACAGGTTCTGTTATTATTGGCCTGGCGGGTCTTTCTCATCTCCGTGCTACGTTGGGCACCACGCAACTGTTTCCCCGCGATGAAAAGGTGATAGCGGACATGAAAAAAGCTCCGCTGCAGATGACAGAAAAGCTGACGATGTGGAAATGCTGGATAGGATTTAACGCCACGCATTCCAGCGGCGCCATTTTTGTCGGGATTATCAATTTTTACCTGGCCCTGCGCAATTTTGCCTTTTTGAGCTCCAGTCAATTTCTGCTCTTACTAACGTTGATAACGATGGGTTTTTATGTATGGGTGGCCAGAAAATATTGGTTTACACCCGTGTTTGTGTTGCTTACGGTGGCATGGGCCTGTTTTATCGCTTCCTATCTGTTATTGATGATCTAAGGGTACCGTTTAACCTGTTTTTTGACCATTCATGAAGAAAAATTTGTCGTGGATTGGGTAAAATGATGTTTTTATTTTACCCAAGAGTGATTATATTTTATCTTTTTGGTAAAAAAACTATTAGAAATTTGCGCGACTAGAAAAGTTTACATAAGTTTGGGATACTAGATAAGAATGTCAAAAGTAGAAAGAAGAGCGGGAGCGCTTTTTTATTTTGAACTTAAGCTAAAACGTTTTACTAGTACTGTCATTCATTGAACCTACAACATTCATATTCCTAACCAATAGTTCCAACGGAGAAACATTAAGACGAAAACGAGCACTTGTTATTTTACTTACGCGTAAAGCTCAAATGTTTTACGGGTACCTGTCATTCATTGAACCTACAACTTTTAATTCCTAACCGATAGTACCAACAAAAAGTCATGTAGACGAAACGAGCACTTGTTATTTATTATTTAAACATTCAACCAAAGAAAATTTACCAACAGCTAAAAAGGTAAGCCAATTCCATTTTAACAATTCAAGCCAACTGACAATTGGATTTTGTGCTATGTAATAGCGCATAGGCACTGCTTTGCAAAAAAAACAGTATCAACCACGTAAAGCCTACGGGCTATTGGCAATCACATGTCTGCTTGTCTTCAATTCGCATTCACCAAAAAAAGAAAACAATGAAAAGATCGCTATTCTTATGCGCGGCTCTTTTTCTGCTTTGTTGCCAGCTAATCTGGGCGCAGGAGAAGAAGACAATTACAGGTAAAATACAGGATGCAAAAGGAAATCCCATTATCGGCGCAAGCGTACAGGAAAAAGGTTCCACGAACGGCACCATGTCTGATGCTCACGGAAACTATAAGTTGAGCGTTTCTTCCAATGCAGTGGTGATCGTCACTTCTATCGGTTATCTGAAACAGGAACTGCCGACCGGTAGCAAAACAATACTTAATGCACAGCTGGATGACGATACAAAAGGATTAAGCGAAGTGGTGGTAACCGCCATGGGCATTAAAAAAGACAGACGTAAAGTAGGCTATGCTATTTCTACGGTATCCGGTGAAGATATCGTGAAAGCATCCCCTACCAACTTCGCTTCCGCGTTATACGGAAGGGCTGCCGGTGTGAAAATTCAGTCTGCTCCCGGCGGCGGTACCAGCGCCGTAAACATCAAGATCCGTGGTCTGAACTCCATCAATGGAGACAATCAGCCGCTCATCGTGGTGGATGGCGTTCCTATTCGTAACGACATTGTGAACAACGGCGGCTACTGGAGCGATACCCGTATCCGCGGTAACAGCCTGCTGGACATCAACCCTGATAACATTGCCGATATCAATATCCTCAAAGGCGCTGCTGCAACAGCCTTGTATGGCTCCAGCGGTAGTAACGGCGTGGTGATGATCACTACCAAAAGCGGTAAACAGGGAAGAGGTCTCGGTATAGACGTTAACTACTCTTACGGCGTGGAGAAAGTAGGCGTAACCCCCGATTTACAGACGACCTACGGCCCGGGCTACGACAGGGCCACTAACAAATCCTCTTTTGGTGCAGACGACGACGGCTGGATACACATGGGCACCATCGATGGTAAAGAGGCTATACGGCCTATCTTCCGCTCTTATGCCCAGTTCGGGCCTAAAATGGACGGCCGCGATGTATATTGGTGGGATGGCCAATACCGCAAGTATGTAAGCCATAAAGATAACTGGAAACAGTTTTACCGCAACGGCAGCAGCTCAATTGCCAACGTCGCATTATCCAACTCCAGCGAGAAACTGACTTATCGCCTCTCCTATACCCGTAATGACTATCAGGGCGTACAGATTGGTGGCAAACAACAAAAAAACACCTTCAACTTTAATACCTCCTATAGGATTACGCCTAAGTTGACTACCGACCTCGTACTCACTTATGTGAACGAGAAAGTACACAACCGCCCGGAACAGATCAACCGTGTAACGGCCAACTATGGCGGTTTCTTCAGCCCGGCCGATTATATGGACGTATATATGCAGAAGTATAAAACCAGCAAAGGATACAAATATGTGAAGTACAATGAAACTTCCAAAGATCCTGCTGAAGCCATTAAGTACAATATCAGAGCCTATGACTATATGGATTTCCTTTGGAAACAGCTGGAAAACAGCTACGACGAAAGATCCAACCGCCTGATGTCCAGCCTCACCATGAGCTATGAAATTACCAAAGACCTGAAACTGCGTGGCAGGGTAGGTAACGACTTCACCGGTTATAGCGCTGAAAATATGAGCAAAGCAGAATATCCTTTGTCATTTGGCGAAAGCGGGGGCTATGGTACCAACAACAACGTGTATAGCATTGTATATGGCGACGCGTTGCTGTCTTACAATAAACAGGTGTCCAAAAATATTGGTATCAGCGCCAGCGCTGGGTATCAGGCCAGAAGAGAAGAAAACCGCTTTGTGGGCATCAGCACCAATGGCGGTCTTACACAGGAAAACTGGTTCAGCCTGAATGCTTCCAAAAACCCGATCTCTGCCAGCTCTACTTATCGTCAGTATTATCAGCAGGATGGTTTGTTCGGTACGGTAAGCTTCGACTATAAAAATTTCCTGTTCCTGGAAGCGACCGGTCGTTATGAGAGAGCATCTACCTTGTCTCCCGGTAATAACGCCTACTTCTATCCGAGTGTCAGCAGCTCACTGGACCTGACCAAAGCGCTGCAACTACCGTCCTTCGTGGATTATAGCAAGCTGCGTTTGTCTTATGGTGAAGTGGCCAGTGCTGCCGGTATATACTCTTCCAACGTCGTGTACAGCGGCTACACGATGAACGGTGTGCCTGCATTGCTTCCGCAAAGCTCCTATGGTAACAATAACCTGCAACCCGAACGCAAACATGAAGTGGAAATAGGCTGGGAAACCAAATTGCTGAAAAACAGACTGGGCTTTGATGTTTCCTACTACAACGGAACTATCAAAGGGCAGATCATTAACCTGACCATCCCTTCCAGTACCGGCGCCAACTCCATCTGGAAAAATGTGGGAGACCTCAACAACTACGGTGTGGAAGTGGCCCTGAATGGCACGCCCATCAGCACCCGCAATTTCGAATGGAGCGCCCGTGCTACGCTCGGCTATAACAGGAACAAACTGAAAAGCCTGATGCCTGGCATGGACCAGCTGGTGCTCTCTAATGTGGACAACGGCTCCCTGCTGGTAACAGCTAAAGTGGGCAGCGCGGCAGGCGACATCATGGGTTACAAACGTAAACAGGATGCTCAGGGCAATTACATGATCGATGCTAACGGCTACTATATCATAGATTTTGATCATCAGGTGAAACTGGGTAACATTCAGGCCGACCTGACCGGAGGCCTTGCCAATACCCTGCGTTATAAAAACTGGAGCCTCGACTTCCTCGTCGACTTCCGTTGGGGTGGCCAGATCATTTCAACTTCCAACTTCTATGGAACCGGCGCCGGGATGTATAAAAGCACGCTCAATGGCCGTGATGCAGAACATGGAGGCGTTGCCTACTACGTAGACGCCAATGGTAAAAATGTGGCTGCCGGCAACAGTGCTCCTGCCGGTGCAAAAGTTTACAATGATGGTATTGTGCTGAATGGCTTAACAACAGACGGTAAAAAGAACGGCACCATCATCGATGCTGCCAGCTATTACCTCAACACCTATAGCTGGGGCTCGTGGCCTGGGTCCGGCTCTACCAGCACCTATGAAGGCGCGGTGTTCGATAACAACTTTATCAAATTCCGCGAACTGTCACTGAACTATACCATGCCGGTGAAATTAAGAAACAAACTAAAGGCGCAAAATCTTACTGTGGGCGTATTTGGTAGGAACCTGTTCTACCTGTACAAATCATTACCGAACCTGGACCCTGAAGTAGGTATCGGCAGCAGCTTTGTTAGCCAGGGCATAGAATCCGGTACTACAGCAGCTTCCCGTACGATGGGCGTGAATCTTAGATTAAGCTTTTAATTGATCTGTGTTTTAAAATGAGAAAAATGAAAAGAAAAATTCTGACAATAGCAATGATAGCCGCAGCGTCAGTGGGTATACTCTCAGGGTGTAAGAAATCACAGTTTGACGAACGGTATTATGATCCGGAAAAGACAACACTTGCCAATATTGATGGTTTATACAGTGGCTTATTCAAAAACAGGCGTATTATTCCCAACTACTGGAATCTATATACGTTTATCGCTCCGCAAATGGGCCGATATACACAAACAGTAGGCTTCGCCGGCACCAATCGCATGTATGAGCAGACGGTGAATTATACGCAGGACCGCTGGAATGACTTCTATACTTCTCCTGGCTCCAACTTCTCTGGCCCGATTGCCAGTTTCCGTGAAATGGAACGCCTGTATGGCGCCCTTAAAACAGATGCGGAAAAACAAGGGTATCTGCTGTTCATGGAAACAGCACGCATATTTGTTTACGATCAGGCAACGCAGATGGTAGACCTCTGGGGAGATATTCCTTTCTCTGATGCCGGCAAACTGAATGCCACAGGAGGAGAACTGATACTCGCCAAATACGATAAGGGTAAAGACGTATATGATTCCGCGTTGATCAACCTGAAACGGATCAGTGACTACCTGGCCACCGTACAGCCAGATCCTTTTTACCAGAATAAGCTCGTGAAACAGGATTTTATATTGAAAGGCGACCTGGTAGCATGGCGTAAATACTGTAACTCACTGCTGCTGCGCCTGGCTATGCGTATTTCCTACCAGGATGAAGCCAAAGCGAAAGGTATCGTGCAAACGCTGCTGGGCAACCCGGCCAAATATCCACTGGTAGAAGCTGTCAGCGAGAATGTGCAGATCGTTGCAAAAGGACCGGACCTGCTGTCTACCGATATGAAGGAGGGGCTCGGTAACAACCCAGCCCCCGGATATATGCTGGATTCACTGATGAAGCCTTCAGGAGACCCACGGTTAAGGGTGTTCTTTGCCAAAAATAAGAACGGTGGGTACTTTGGTGTGCCTATGTCCTGGGATGGCGGTCGCCAGACAGATTCCATCGCCTCCGGCTTTATCTCCCGCATAGATTCTGTAACCTTTGTCAACAATGTGAACTTCCCCGGTATCATACTGACAGCCGCAGAAGTCAGTTTTTCCAAAGCAGAAGCATACGAAAGATGGGGTGGTGGTGATCCGAAAGCGGCCTACGAAAATGGCATCAAACAGTCCATTTCCTACTATTTCAAAATCAATAGCAGCAGTGGGTGGGGTACTCCGGCAGCTGCCACTTCCGATGCGGAAATCAGCGCTATGCTGGCCAGCCCGCAGGTGGCGTATGGCACTATCGGTAGAGAGGACAACCTGAACAAAATAGGATTGCAGAAATGGGCCGATTATGGGGTGATGTTATCTCCCCAGTCCTGGGCCGAGATGAGACGAAGCGGTTATCCTAAACTGTATTTCCCGAAAGATGTAGGTACCACTACTATGCCTACACCTCCGTTGAGACTACTTTATCCTGATAAGGAACGTACTTTGAATGCTGACAACTTCAAGGCGGTGGCCTCACAGGATGGAGCGTATAACAAGATCTTCTGGCAGGTTAGGTAAATCCTGCCATTGGTTTAAATAATAGATGATGACTAAAGATAAGGCCGCATTCCTGCGGCCTTGATCTTATAATGTATTATAAAGGTAGTAGTCCTGATTATTCCTGTGCTAAAAGAGAGGAGGCCATAGCCTCCTCTCTTTTATAGTTATATGCCCTTTTTCATTACTCCGGGATATACCATCCCTTCAGCGTCTTTCAGGGATATCCCTAACAATTTAGCTACCAGGGGCGCTACATCTGTCAGCTCCATGACCGGAACCGTAATATTCTCTGCCAGTCCGGCACCGTAGGCAACGAAGCCTGTCTGTATTTCCCGGAAATCGGGGAAGTACCCATGGGCGCCGCCATTGGCTTTTTTCACGGCTTCTCCCTCCCGGTTGCCGGAGAAGGCGATGCCCTGTACGGCGGTGAGTGCCAGTACGGCATCAGGATCGGCGCCTGTTTGTGACAGGGCGGGTTGTTCTATGATGCGGAACTGTTTGCGGATGCCTTCCGGCAGTTCATTCAGGATGGTTTTCACCTGCTGTAGTGTTTTAGCATCATTTTTATCTTTCAGCTTGAGGAAGGTGGAGCCGCCGCCGCTGTGGAACAATGCTTTCCAGCTGCCAGGATTGGCTTTGGTGCCGGCCAGTCCTTTTTGTGCCAGCCATACGTTGGGAGCGAGGGAGGTGTGAATGTCCACGAAGCCATGGTCGCCGGTGATGATGACGGCGGTGCTGTCGCTGATACCGGCTTTTTCGATGGCTTCGAGGATGGTGCCGATACCGTGGTCGGCGGAAGCTACCGCGGTGGCTACGGCGTTGCCTTCCCTTCCTTCGCGGTGCTGCACTTCGTCGGTGCAGGGAAGGTGAACGGTCAGCAGGTTGGGCTTATAGCGGCGGATGAGATAGGCGGCCATGCGGCTGAGTGTCTCGTTCATACCGAGGTAGCGGAGATTCAGGTCGGTGGACTGAAGCTCACCGGTGGCGTTGTGCTGTACTTCTTCAAAGAGGCCTTTGGGCGTGGACTGCTCGCTGGTAGGGACTCTGCGATCGGCAGGGTTGCTGAGGGAGAATGTCTCCGGGATGTTATAGGTTACCGGAGCGCCTACTGATACCGGCCAGGACACTGAGGCGGAGATCAGTCCGGCTTTGCCAACAGCATCCCACAGTGTTTCTGCTTTGATATGGCTGGTCTCCGAATACCAGCGGCCGCTGGCCCCTTCCGGTTCGAAAGGGGTGTTATAGCAGACGCCGTGTTTGGCCGGTTTTACGCCGGTGATCAGGGTGGTATGGGATGGATAGGTGATAGTCGGGAAGATGCCTTTTACCCCGGTGGCATGCACGCCTTTCTCTTTGATGCGCTGCATATTGGGCGCGGGCCAGGAACGGTCGAGATAAAAATCAGGACGGAAGCCGTCGATACTGATGAGCACCACGTATTTGGCCTGTTGCGCCATGGCACCGATGGACGCTAACAGTAATGTATATATGAAGAAGAATACTTTTTTCATGACAACAGCTTTTAGTTAGTGAACGGGAAAATTTCTTTAGCGTGTTTGTTCTTCACCAGCACGGCATTCATATCGTATTTCATGGTTACGACGCCATTGGTTTTGTCGTAGGTGAAGTCATCCATGCCCCGGTTCAGCGGAATGAAGGCGGGGATCTGCGCTTTCAGGTGTTCTGGTTTTACGTTCGGGTTATTGAGCTGTTCTGTTTGGGAGACAGGGAATTTAATACCCAGATCGGTCATGCGTCTGCCTTCGGCGATAAATATTTCCTGGCGCAGGCGGTAGACGATGTATAACAGCTGATCTTCCGTGATGGCGGCATCAAGATCGTTTTCTGTCACCAGTGTGCCGGATACCGTGTATACTTTCACGTTACCTGCCTGCCTGTCGAGCACGTAATTGCTACGCAGGGTATCGCTGGCATCAAATTTAACTTTGACGGCTTTCAGCGGGTAGTCGGTGCGGTTGCCGCCATTACGCGTTTCTTTTTTATCATCTACCATTACAGACGGACGGTTGGCCACTAGCTGCAACAGCAGTTTGAGCGAATTACGGCCTTCGGTAAGGTTGCCACCGGCGATCTGCGTTTCTGCGAGGATCAGCCACCCTTCTTCTGCTTTGGCAATGGTGACAGGTTTTTGGTCGTTGGCGGCCAGGCCGGTATGGAAATATTTCGGATCGAGGAAGTCCAGCCGTGGCAGCGGCGCAAACTCGTTGTTGGTAGAAGAGAAGAGGTAAGTCTGCATGTCATTGGTGACGTTGTTGACACCATCATATTTTACCTGACGGAGCAGCGTGCCGTTACTGTTGGTGGCGGCAGCGGCAAATTTGGCTGCGTTGGCGGCATCACCGAGTGCATAGTAGGCGCGGGCTTTGAGCAACGTATAGGCGGCTGTTTCTGTAGCGTTTTTGCTCAGGGAAATAGCCTGGTCCAGCTGACGGATGGCTTGCTGCAGATGTGCTGTAGAGGTGAGCACTGGTCCGCCGGCGCTGCCGGGAAGACCGACAAACAGTTCCCCGCTAAGGATATGGGCATAGGCACTGCTGAAATACACTTCCGCTGAATCTGCGGCGGTGGCGGCAGGATCGGCGGGCAACACCTTGTTAAGGCCGTATTCGGACATTTCCCGCAGGCGCTGTACTTGTATCTGCAGGTTGTTGACATCAAGATCATAATAATCGATCTGCGGAATATCAAATACTTTACTGCTCAGCGTACGGTTGTTGTAGTAGTTGTCAGACACCAGTTCGGTAGAAACGACTACCTGGTTCATGGTCAGCGCAAGCTGCCGGCGAAGGCCGGTAACCCAGCTGGCGGCAGCGTTAGGGTTTTCCAGAAATACCGGTTCGGTGACATTCGGATTTAATACGGAACAGCTGTCCAGGGTAAGCAGACCTGCAAAAAGGGCAGCGGTGATATATCTTTTTTTCATGATTTACAGGTTTAGAAGTTTAAACGTAAAGTGCCTAAGAACTGCCGCGGTGCAGAATACGTGGCATAGGAGATACCGCCGGTGGTGGCGCCTCCCTGGCCTTGCGCACTGCCGCTGATGGTAGCCTCCGGATCAAAGGAGGACGCCGCAAAATTCAGCGGGTTGACAGCGGAGAAGCTAACAGTGGCGTTTTTGATCACTTTGTTGAACATGGCCGGTTTCCAGCTGAAGCTGCAACCAATCAGCCTGATTTTCAGGTAATCCGTTTTCTCGGTGAACATATTCGTGAAGTTCAACCAGTTGGTACGCTTGTTTTTGTCGATCTCTCCCTGCGGAATACCTTCGTTGCCGGCGCCATAGTTGAACCGGAACTGGCGGTCGAAAGAGTTGGCGTAAGCACCTTTCTGATAATCGCCGTTAACGAAGAAGTTAAACTGCTTGTAACGCAGGTTCAGGCCCAGGCTACCGAACAGGTCCGGGATGGTGGTGCCCAGGTTCTGCTGTGCGGTGGTTGTCTGTAACACGCCATCAGGGCCGAATACGCCGTAGTTGCCACGCAGGAAGCCGATAGGATAGCCTTCCTGTACCACCGTCTGAATGGTACGGGCGCTGAAACCATTGATGTTAAACGGAGCCACGCCGCCCGCATTTTCCACATTATTGTACATAGTGTTGGCAGAGGCATTCAGCCGAAGGGTAAAATCTTTGGTATCTACCGGAATAGCGGTGATGCTCAGCTCCCAGCCACGGTTCAGTATCTTACCAACATTGTACAACTGCGACAGTGCCTGACCGGTAGAGGGTGTAGGCGGTACATAGAAGAGCGCATCTTTGGTAACAGCATGGTAATAACCGGCAGATATCAACAGGCGGTCTTTCAGGAAACCGAGGTCCATACCGGCTTCCAGCGTTTGTGTTTTTTCCGGCTTCAGGTTATCGTTGCCCGGCTGGCCGAAAAATGCTGCCTGGTCATTGTTATAGCCCTGGAAGGCAATCGTTCTTTCATTGGCGAAAGCTGTTGGCAGATTACCGGCGATACCGAAGCCGCCACGCACTTTAGCGGAAGACAATACCCGTTCGAGGCTGGCAAACCAGGGTTCCGCACTGGGGATGTAAGAGAAACCTACCTTAGGATAGTACTGGATACCGATGTTGCGGCCGAAGGCCGGGTTACCGTCACCACGCAGACCGAGGTCGAGGAACAGTTTGTTTTTGAACCCGATGTTTTCCTGTAGATAGATACCATAGTTCACTACTTCCAGATAATACTCATCACTGGTTTTGGAGGCGGCGTCTTTGATATTTCTGGCGCCATCGCGGATGTTGCTGCCATTGTAGGCGATCTGCTGGTCTTCGTTGCGGAAGAACTGTGTACCAACGGTCGTTACAAAGGAGAACTGATCTGTTTTCCACTCATGCTGTCCGTTCAGCTCCAGCGTGATGCCCAGGTATTTACGGTCGTTGTTGGTGATGCTGCCCTGATCTTTTACCGGATTGCCCGTGGTGAAAGAGAGGTACTTGTTGGTGGTGATCACCTGGTTTTTCTGTACACGATAATCAAGGCCGCCGGTGGCTTTGAATACCAGGTTTTTCAGCGGACGGTATTTGAAAGATTGTGAGGTCTGGAAACGATTAACGGTGATGTCATTGTCCTGTAGGCGTTCCGCTTCGCGGACATAATCTTTCATCCGTTGGAATTCTGTATCGGAGAGGTTATCGATATCCGGATTGAATTTAGGGCCGGTGATGGCAGAAGCGCCGCTTTCGGTAAACCATAATCCCGTATAGCCGCCCTGGTTACCATTGCGGTTACGTTTATATTTATTGTTGACGTAGGTAAAGGAGCTTTCGTAAGTTACTTTCTCTCCCAGTCCCGCGCGGAAACCGGTGCTGAAGTCGATTTTACGGTTGCGGTTCTGATCGAATATTTCTGTGCCTTGTGCGTTGAGATAATTACCGGAGAAGCTATAGCCGAATTTATCCTGTCCGCCGTTGAGGCCAATATGATGTTTCTGGGAGAAGCCATTCTGCATCAGCAGTTCTTTCGTCCGTTTGAAATGGAGGAAGTCGGCCGTTGGTGTTTCAATGCCTATTTGTGTTTCAGCGTTAACGGACACATTGCCGGAGCCGCCTTTTTTGGTGAAGATCTGGATAACGCCGTTGGCCGCATCAGAGCCATAAAGGGTCGTAGCAGCGCCGCCATTGATGTATTCTATCTTCTCGATATTTTCCATCGGGATATCCGCGATGGCGCTGATAGCGGCGCCTTGCGCGCTACCGCCGCCCAGTGCGGATGCGGTGTTGAGGTTGTCCATGCGCACGCCGTCTACATAGATGATAGGCGTGGAGTTCACGAAGGCGGAGTTAACGCCTCTGGCGCGTATGATGGAGGTGGCGCCTGCCTGTCCGCCGGTGAGTTTGATCTGTGCGTTGGGCAAACGTGACTGCAGCAGCTGATCGATCCTTGCTGCCGGCACATCTTCAATTTCCCGTGCGCCGATGCTCACTACGTTGGACGATAATCTGCGGCGGGCGATATCTACACCCTGACCGGTCACCACTACTTCATCGAGGCCCAGCCTGTCTTCTTCCAGCTGGATATTTAATTTGGAAGCGTTATCTCTGTTCAGCACAATTTCTTTCTTCTTAAAACCCATGAAATACACGGCCAGCGTAACTTCTTCCTTCCCGGCCGGGAATCCCAGGGAGAAGCGGCCATCGATATCCGACTGCGTACCGGAGGAGCTGCCTTTGATACTGATGCTGACGCCGGGCAATGGCTCATGGGTTTTACCATCGATAATGCGACCGCTGATTTTTACCACTTGTTGCTGGTTGTTCGGTTGGATCAGCAGGTACTTATCATTCACCTGGACAATGTTGACCGGGAAAGAGCTTAACAGTTCCTTTAACACCACGGCTACTGTTTTGCCGTTGGCGGTATAGTTGACTTTACTTTCAGCAGGGATGGCACTGACATCATATCCGATGGTAAGCGATGATTGTTTTTCGATCATCTGCAATACTTTTTTCATCGGTAGTTCTTTCGCCTGGATGTCCACCCTGATCTTTTCCATCGACTGACCTTCTATGTGCGCGGCGGAGGCCATAGAGGTGGAAAGGAATGCGAAAAAGAGTGCTAGTCTCATTTTTAAGGAAAAAAGAGTTTTGACCGGCTTGACGCAACCGGCGTAAAAATTTCTCATTTTTGTAATGTTTTTAATGTGAGTCGTTAAAAATGCTGTGCCTTCCTTTAGGCGCAGGGACTAAACCGGGGGTGTTGGTAGCACTTCCGGTTTTTTGTTGATTACGGATTAGTGTGCATAAGTTTTACTGTAAATAATGATTTGTTCATTTTCATGTTTATAGGTGATGCCGGTGAGACCGGACAATACATCGAGGATATTATGAATGTCTTCCCGGCGGAAACTGATATTGTAATGCGCGGTATCCGCGGGGGTGGCATGTAATTGTATGCGGACGGGATACTGTCGTTGCAGTTCCGCCACCATCGCCGTTAGCGTATAGCCATTGAAGTCCAGCATGGCGTGTTGCCATTGGCCTATTTGTGCGTTCTCTTCATGCCCTTTTATGACAAGGTCGCTCCGGTCGTTGTATTGCAGCGTTTCATTGCCTTCCAGTGTATAGTTTTTCCCGGCTACCGCCACCTGTACTTTTCCGCTGGCCACCGCTACTTTTGTGTTTTCTTCACCGGGCCGGGAGCGGATATTAAAAGCCGTGCCCAGCACAGTAGTGGTGAGTGGACCGTGTTGCACCCTGAAAGGATGTGCAGGGTCGGGGTGTATGAAAAAGAAGGCCTCACCATCCAGTAGTACCGATCTGTCGTGCTGACCGAAGTGTGCGGAAAGTTGCAGTGTGGTACCGGCGTTAAGTGTAACGACACTGCTGTCCGGCAGCACGATCTGTCTGGTGACACCCACGCCAGTCTGCACAATAGCAGGATGTGCCGGTTGGTACCGGGAATACATCCATCCGCCCAAACCGGCCGTCAGCAATACGGCGGCGGCATACCGCAGCCATTTGCGGCGATAGAGCGGCTTTACAGGCAACGTATGATGAATGACATGTTGCAATATCGATTGTTGCAGTATGTCCCGCTCTTCGGGAGATAAAGCCGTGGAAGCCGGGTTATGGAGGGTACTGTACCAGTACTCCACCTGCTCCTTTTCTTCAGGAGAGGCGTCGCCCCGGAGGTATCGTTTCAGCAGCGCTTTTGCGCCGCCCTGATGTTGATGCGGATGGTCCATACCAGAGAATCTCTCCGGAGGACTATAAGTACCGCTTCATTGTGTTACGGAATTATTAAGTTGTTATAAGAGGGAATAGTGGCCAGTAAAAGCAGGGTACCGAGATAATGTTCATTTTCGTGCAGGCGTGTACGCAGGATACGTAGCGCCAGCGTGATGTTGTTCTTGACGGTCTGTTCAGAAAGTGACATTTTCAGGGCAATGTCTTTTAGGCTAAGGTTGCCTTCCCGGCTAAGCAGGTAGGGTGTTTTGAGACGGTCCGGCAGTTGTTCCACTTCCTGCCGGATATGATGCTCCAGTTCTTTCAGGTACAGTTGCGTTTCTGCGTTGTTTTCCATTTGTCTGTCAGCCGCAGCTTCCAGCAGTATATCGTTGTAAATAGTCACCCCTGGTCTGGAAAGGTAATCGATGATGGCATACCGGGCGGCCTGATAGAGGTAGGCGGTGAGGCGCCCGTTTTCACCGGTATGCAGGTGTGCACGGTTGTTCCAGCAGCTGATGAAAATATCCTGTACAATATCCTGGGCGTCAGCGCCCTGTTTGATGCGCGATTTCGTATAGGTATAAATTTCCTCCCAGTAGCGATTCACAAAGGTGGTGAAAGCTGTGTGATTCCCCTGCTGAATCAGTAATAACAACCGATGGTCCGTTAGCTTTTCCATATCCGGAAGCAAACTTAGACAGCAGATGTGAACTGAATATTAAGAATGGCTTTTAGTATACACTAAAAGCCATTCAATCCTGTTCTTTGATAATGTTTAATTTATTTTTTCCATGAAATCTTCACTGAGAAATCCTTTTTCTTTCAACTTCATCTTATCAATTTTTTCCATGCCTTTCTGAAAGTCTTTCTGGTAGGCAGCATCAAACTGCATGGCTTTGTGCCACAGCAGCGTCTGTGTTTCGTAGAATGGGTTCAGGGCATTTTTGTCTTCAATCGGAGAGATGGTTTTCATGGTAATTTTGATATGCTGCAACCCTTCTTTTACCTGTGACAGGTCCTGCGCGGTTTCGTAGCAACGGTATGCCAGGCTGTTATGTGCGTTGCGTAGGGCCGCGCGCACAGGCGTATATTCTTCCAGGTAATCCCAGAGCGAGAGGCTGCCCAGCCCGGCAATGATTTTCCGGCATACCTCCAGGGATGCTTCCTGTTGACCTGCTTCATAAAGCGCATATCGCTGATGGTCCCATACCTGTGCCCATAGCCACATTTCTGTGCATTGTGCGTCCTGTAGCTGCTTTTCTGCCTGTGCCAGCAGGGCCAGTGCCAGTGGGTAGTTGTTGCTCTCTATCAGCAAGCCGGCTTCGCGCATGTTGTGGCCAAATTCATCCCGGCTGAAATCATACACATCGCCCACCGGTGGCAGTTGGAAGTTGTCATAGGGGAATGTCAGCCAGTATTCTTTTTCTATCTTCCGTGTTTTGGCTACGTCCTGCGCCTGGCGCCAGTATTCAGCGGCCTGTTTGCTGTCGCCTTCCAGATGATAACTCCAGCCGGTATAGTATAATGCCTGATGTGTATAGTGATCGTGCACTTCCGCCGATTTTTCCACTGCCAGCAGTCGCGTGCGAGCCTCGGCATATTGTTGCTGATGGACCAGGCCAAGGCCCAGGTTCACCAGTATCATATCTTCATAAAGACGTGCGGTATGTTTTTGGAGCAAGGTGTTGAAGACGGCTGTATAATGCTCATATGGGACAAATTTGAGATAGGAGCTGTTGCTCAGGACCACCTGCAGGCAGCGCTGTTCGGTGCGTAGCGCCAGCGGCATGAAGCGGATGTTTTCCGCATCGCGGCCAAGTGCCAGGCTGCATACTTTTTCCGTACGCATGGCCAGCGGCACATATTCGAGCGCAGCGCCATAGTCCAGCGAACAGGCTATTTCACACATGGCCTGCGTCACAAATTGTTTCGGTACAAACTGAAAATCGTAGGAATTGCGTTTAACAGCGATGTCGCAGATTTTCTGCGTGAGGTACTGTGGTGGCACGTCATAGATACGTTCGCTGGCATTCGGCTCGTGGGCTGTGAGCGCGCCGATGATGAAATCCTCATCCCAGAAGCATGCCCACACCTTACCGAAAGTATCGTAGTCGAATTCTTCCGCTTTCTCAAAAACAACGTTGATCCGTGATTCCCAGCCGTATTGTTTTACTTTTTCCTTAAAGCCGGGCTGATCACCAAGATGTTTTTTGATATACTGATAGCTTTGCTGGTGGATAGCTTCCTGACGGATATGCAGGAAAATGTCCATACCATGTTTCAGGATCAATTTGCTGAGGTGCTGAATATCGTGCCGGGAGCCATAGCGCCAGCGCTGACGGTCGTACTGCTCCACTATAAAAGACCATTCCGGCTGTTGCCCGTATTTGGCAGTGGCATAGTCGTATAGGGCTTTATCCACATATCGGGTTGGTATACGTTCTATCACATGCATCCCCAGATCAATGGCTTGCTGAATATACTCGCTGGTATAATATTTCGATGGTAATACTTTGCCGGATGAATTCCCCAGTACGCCACCGGCGATCAGCGCGATGTTCATGCGCTCATCGCGGAAGATGGCCGGTACTGATGAATAGTTGTATTGATTCTGGCTTACGGCAAGGAAACAGCTGTCATAGGTCCTTTTTTCTTCCGGCACATAGGAGAGGTCTATTCCTTGCGGATGCGCCTTAAATATGGCTTCTGTGAGTAAAGCCGGAGGAATGTACTGGTAATGACAGGCGTCTTCCCGGTTGACGGCCAGCAGCGCTATTTCCGGCGTCATCAGTGCTGCTTTGAAGAGCTGTAGTATATTACCCTCCACGTCATATTCACCCAGATGCTGGTGTTGCATCAGGGTTTGCAGCATGCTGCCGTTGCGGTACTGTTCCGGTATCGTGGCGATCTTATTGGAAAGCCACTGTGACGGGAACTGTCCGGTCCTTTTGTACAGGTCCGGGCCATATTGCTGTATCGCATCTGCAAAAAACTGTTCCCAGTAAGCCTGGTCTTTCACAGCAGCGGCAGGTTTGGTGGTATCCCAGTTGACAGTAACCGGTTTTCCGTAAATGTAAGAGAGGTCCGTGTGTTCGGTATAAGGACGGGCCTTCTGATTTTTGTCGTAGGCAGCCTGGTAATACTTGTCGGCCTGTTGTTCATCTCCCTGAAGGTGATATATTAAACCCAACAACCAGTTGTTGGTAAAAATGCTTTTGATGGCAATAGACCTTTCAAGATGGTCTTTTGCTTCGGCCCATTGTTGCCGGCGAATCAACACTTCTCCTATAATGCGTAGGGAGAAGTGTGCTGAAGACGACTTCTGTACGGCCATTTCCGCCCATTGCAGGGCTTTGTCGTCGGCGCCGGTTATCACAGCGCAAAAAGCAGCTTCCTGCATACAGGTGAATTCGTACGCCACTTTTTCCGGGGTGTACGGAATACCTTGGGCAAAGCGTTCCATCGCCTGTGTATAGGCTTGCTGGCTATAGAGCACATCACCGGCCTGGTGGTACGCCCAATAGTAACCCGGAGATACGGCAATGGCTTCTCTGAAGCACTGATAGGCGCCGGCGAAATCATCCTGTCCTTTCAGGCTGATGCCCTGGCGGACCAGCTGTATGCCTTTGGGCGTTACGCCCTCCTGTAGTACGGGTTGTTTGTCCAACAGTGCCTCATACATCCGACGATAAGAGATACCCATGTTGTCGTGCCAGTTCTCGCTGATGGAGCTGTAAAACTCAGGCCGGAAGGCATAGGCATATTCATGCCAGGCCAGTAGCGCATTATGGGTATTGTAAGCCGAAAGGTCGTCTTCATTGTACATGGCCGTGATCAGCGTTTGTGGCGCAAAGTCAAAACAGCGGAGGTTATAAAACCAGGAGAAGAAGTAAGGAGCGTTTATTTTCCGATGAGGCATGGTGTGTACTACCTCATCATCCTCACCATGGGCGAGGGCGATGTAGCGTACGTTTTCAGTGCCGCAGGTTTTCTGGAACGCGTCCAGGTAGAGGAAATCTATGGTGCTGTCGCCTGTCACATAGTAAGGTGTGGAGGAGGGTACCTGGCCGCGAATGGTCATATTGCCTTTTACCACGAAGAGGCCCAGATAACTGTTGGGCAGTCTCAGGTCGCCGTCTATGACAAGGTCCCCGTCACAGAAATAGATGGGGGAGCTGTCCTCGAAATATTCGTGTTCCGTTTCATAATTCTCTGTGGCCCACCTGGTATCAGCAGGATCATAGTCGTCGTTGTCCCAGTAGTCAAACAGTGATGTTATACCCAGCCTGTCCAGTACCTCCTCGTAAGAGAGTTGTTCCAGCCGGTGTTGGGCGATGAACGCGCGGGTTTCTGCATCTTCATCTTTTTCATCCGCCACCTTCTCTTCCGTTTCAACGACTGCTTCTTGCGCAGGTAGCTGGAAAAAGTTTTTCTCCGCGATCAGCGGCGCAAAAGCTGTGGTCAGCAACTCGTCGTCCACGTCTGCGAAAGACGGCTCGATATATACGCGGTGTACCTCTCCCAATGGATCAACGAAGAAGAACCATTTTTTTTCGTCATCCATGATCATGCCGAGCATCCAACAGTGAGACAGGAGCGTTTTTTCCTGGCCAAGCCACTCGCTTTGACATCCGTAGAATCTCATGAACATCTCTAACATATTGTATAACGTGTTGGCATTTTCGGCCGTATCGTTATAAGCATATACAGCACAGACGAATTCATCTTTTTCAAAGAGGAAATATCCTTTTTTGCGCCAGTAACTTGTAAAGGGAGGTGGGAAAAGCAGGCCTGAAGCGATTTCCATTGCACGGATATTTTCTTCGGACACAGGGTGTAATGCCTGCACGTTTTCCGGCCATTCGGCTTCCAGATAGGTAGCCATCGCCAGGAGGTCGTCGTATAAGGCGGCTGGCAGGGTAAAGCCGCTTTGCTGGTTTTTTTCTTCTATAGGCAGAGACGCTTTTTCATCTACCGGCAGTGGCGCTTTTTCTGCTATGGGCTGGTATCCTTTTTTCGTTTTTTCCGCGATGAGTTTATCCGCGGCTTTCCGGCATTCCTCTTCCGTAGCAAAATTTTTGATTTGTGTCTGGCCTTGTGTGCCGGCTTTTCCAAAGGTAATGGTGAGCTCCGGTCCATTGGTTTCAATGTCCCAGAACTTGTGTGACTTTTCGTCCTGATAAATAAATTTCTGTTTCATGTGGCATTTCATTTCTCCGCTGCGGGCAGTTCCCGGACCGCAACTTTTTGGGGAAGGGCTGGGGTACTGAACTATAGGTGACGGGTTTATGATGGCTAAGATAATATAAAGATGAACAGAAATGTATCCGGACAAATAACAAAAAGAGATCCGTTTTTGCGGACCTCTTTTTGGGAAAGGGTATAGGATAGTTATTGTTTTTTTTAACCTGAAATAGCCGGTAGGTGCACATGTCACCAGCCGCTCCTGAAAGTGACCGCCCTTTCGGGGACGGTCACCAGCAAATGATTGCCAGACCGGGAAGCATTGTCTTCCGGGCTGATGGTTTTAGATATGCCCACAGGCAGGGTACAGTCCCATTGGGCTGCTTCCGAAGCCTGTGTGGCAGAATGGCCGGCATTTTCCTGTTTGCAGGAGGCTGCCGGTAAGACCAATAATAGTAATGAACTTAATTTCATAATTTTGGGTTTGACTTGATTCGTTTTGTTGGGGTATTGTGTAACAGTTGCATGTCGATAACAGCCGCAAAATTAGAACGTCCGGATAGCCGGGAGAGTCGCATATTTATGCTATTAAAATTCATATAACCCTGCCAGTGAGGTATTAAAATCACCCTTTCATGAACCGTTTTCCCCTTTTCTGTAAACTATGGATGGTTGCTCCCTTATTGATCGCTATAGTATCTTTCCAGCAGCCCACATCTCTAAAAGCATTTATTCCCAAAGGCTACGAGATTTTAGATACTACTACCGGTGACCTGAACCGCGATGCCTGGCCAGATATGGTGATGGTCCTGCGTAAAAAAGGAGAGGACTCCACCTCCGATGTGGTGGAACATCCGGAGAAGCGGCCGTTGCTGGTGCTGCTGGGGCAACCGGACCATTCCTATAAACTGGCCGCCCGCAATGACAATGTGGTGTATTGTGTGGACTGTGGTGGGATGATGGGAGATCCTTTTCAGGGAGTGACGATCAAACAGGGTTATTTCTCTGTGGAGCATTACGGCGGTAGTGCCTGGAGATGGACACGGATCATTACTTTCAAATATGCTCCCGAAGACAAGAACTGGTACTTGTATAAAGACGGCGGTGATAGTTTTCATGCGTCCATGCCCGATAGTGTGACCACCAAAGTGCGTACTGTTAAGGATTTTGGGAAGGTGCCGCTGGTGAAATATGATATTTATAAAAGAGACTAACGCATCTTCCATAAGCTTTAAAAAAATGTTATGAACGGCGATGCCCGTCCGGGCTCGTTTTCCTGTCATTTTCCCGCGCGCGTATTAAAAGTTATCCAGCAAAAAACGGTTTCAAGCATACTTTTCAATAATTTTGCGCCCTCAAGGTTAAAAAAATGTTAACCTGGAAACCATTTTGCTTGTAAGAGATTGCCTGTGCCCACTGAAAAGAATTAGCACCGAATACTTGTAGCAAGTCTGTTATTCGTCCTTTGTAGCCCGGCCCTCGCTGGGCGTTGCTGTGGCATTTCATCACCTCAGTTGTACCTGTGCCAGCGGGCCGGATCGTTGTTCCCTGAAGTATTGTCTGTACAATCTTAACAACTCCTATCTATGCACGCTAACTACAGGAAACTGTTATGGCTACTGCCATGCGTAGCCCTCTTTACATCCGTTGATGTAATGGCGCAATCGAAAAAGAAACGTAGCTGGCTTTTCGGCAAAAAAACGCCTGCCGTTGTTGCTGACACGACCGCCAAAAAGAAACCCGATACTAAAGGTCTGAAACCTTACAAGGAAGTGATTACAGCCGATGCCGTTACCGTGGACGGTCTCTTTAAGGTACACCGGGTAAAGACAGACTATTACTTTGAAATCCCCCTGAAACTGGCCGGCCGCCAGATACTGGTAGTGAACAAACTGTCCAAAGTGCCGGAGCAGTTGAATGAAGCAGGTGTCAACAAAGGGATGAACTATGCCAATATGGTCATCACTTTTGAAAGAGATACCCTGCTGAATAAAATTTTCCTGCGCAAGCAGAATCCTTTCCTCGAAGTGCCCGCCAGCAACGCTATTGCGCAGTCGGTGGCCGACAACTTCATCCCGTCGCTGATCGATCAGTTTAAGATAGAAGCTTATAATAAAGACACCACCGCTTTTGTGGTGAATGTCTCCAAACTGTTTGACGGCTCCGCCAGCAGCATCAACAACGTTTTTGAATCACTCGGCCTGCCGGGTTCTCCTATTAAGGACCTGTCCCGCATCCGTGGTATCAAATCTTTCCAGGATAACATCGTGGCCAAATCGGAATTGACCGCTAAAATCACCGGCGTGGAAATATCCCTCGAAACCACTACCAATCTGGTACTGCTCAGCGAACAGCCTATGAAGGCGCGTTTCGCCGACAGGAGAGTAGGCCTCTTTACCACGCCCCGCTGGTATTTCAGCGATGCACAGCACAAACTGGAACAAAGAGAGCTGATCACCCGCTGGCGACTGGAACCTAAGCCGGAAGATATGCAGCGGTATATGAACGGTGAACTGGTAGAACCAAAGAAACCTATCGTATACTATATTGATCCCAGTACACCAGCCCAGTGGCGCCCGTACATCAAAGCCGGTATCGAAGACTGGCAGAAAGCTTTCGAAGCTGCAGGGTTTAAAAATGCCATCATCGCTAAAGACGCACCTGTCAATGATCCTGACTTTGACGGAGACGATGTTCGCTACTCTGTAGTGACGTACGCGGCTTCCGCCAAAGCCAACGCCATGGGGCCTTCTGTGATAGATCCCCGCTCCGGCGAAATCCTCGAATCAGACATTATCTGGTGGCATAACGTGATGAGCACCCTCCATTCCTGGATCCGCATTCAAACCGGCGCCATCGATCCGCGCGCCCGTGGCAACCACTTCAGTGATTCGCTGATGGGGCATGCTATCCGCTTTGTATCCAGCCATGAAGTAGGGCATACTTTAGGTCTGCAACACAACATGGGCAGTTCTTTTGCTTTCGATGTAGACTCCCTGCGCTCTCCGGAATTCACTGCCCGCATGGGTGGTACAGCACCTTCCATCATGGACTACGCCCGTTTTAACTACGTAGCGCAGCCTGGTGATAATGTAAAACAAATTACGCCTGCCATCGGCGTGTATGATAAATTCGCCATCGGATGGGCTTACCGTTATACCGGTAAAAATCCTCACGAAGAACTGCCGGAACTGAACAAACAGTTGCGCGCACACGAAAATGATCCACTCTACGCTTTCGGCGAACAACAGGATATCCGCGATGCCATTGATCCCCGTGCCCAGATAGAAGACCTCGGCAACGACGCGGTGAAAGCCAGTCGCTACGGCTTGCAGAACCTGAAACGCATTGTGCCGCAAATCCTCAGCTGGACCCGCGAAGAAGGCCAGACCTACGATGAAGCCGGTAAAATGCTCAACGCTGCTATCGGCCAGTGGAACCAATACGGCTACCATGTGATGGCCAATGTAGGAGGTATCTACGTTACGCCTACCGTATTCGGTCAGCAACAGAACAGCTACGTGCATGTGCCTAAAAAGAAACAGCAGGAAGCCGTGAAATACTTACTGGAGGAGGTGTTTAATACACCGGCATGGCTGTTTAAAAATGAAATCTACGCTAAGAGTTATCCGATCAAAGAAAGTCCCATCGGGAATATGGAATATGGCGCCCTCGTATATGCGAAAGGGTTACAGTCCTATTTCTTCTACGACCTGCTGCGGGATGAGCGCCTGTCCCGTATGATGGAGAACGAAGCGGCTAACGGCCCGGCTGCCTATACCGTAGCAGACCTGATGCATGACATGCACAACGGCATGTTTGCCAAAACCATCAAAGGCCAGTCGCTGGACATCTTCGAACGCAACAGCCAGAAAGGTTTTGTAGATGCCCTGATCGTGAGCATCGATAAGTCCGTTGCCCGTCCGGACGCCAAAAAGCTACAGGAAGAATTTATGCCGGTGGATACGCACTCCTTCTGCTCTTTTGCGTTGCAGCCACAGCAAAAGGAGGCTGAGCGCGCCTCCCGTAACCTGCAGTACTTCTCTATCCATCGTGTATCTGATGCCGTTAGTGCCAAAAGGGGAGAGATGGTGCGTCTGCTGCAACTGCTCAATAGCCGTAAAAACAGCAGCGACCGTGCTACCGCTGATCACTACAATGATCTGATCATTCGTATGCAACAAGCCTTGAACAACAAATAATAAATCAATTATCAACCTGTACATCTGTCAACAATGAAGAAAAATCAGATTTTGGCAAAAGTCTTTTGCCTGCTGCTGGCAGCTTGTCTTTCCCCTTTCCTGGCACAGGCGCAGAGCGCCCCGCGTGTTATTAAGGGTAAAGTAACGGATGCCACTTCCGGCGAAGCATTGCCGGGGGTATCTGTATATGCCAGCAATAAAACCATCGGTACCGTTACCGGTACGGAGAATGTGATCGAAAACATCAGCATTGGTGCGATCACCGACGAAAAAGGGGAGTTCTCCCTGAAGCTGCCGGACTCGCTGTCGGTAAAGCAGCTCACCATTAATTATATGGGCTACGAAACCAAACTGCTGAGCCTCACCGCCAGCAACCATTATAAAGTGGCCCTGTCTTCTGCCGGTAAAAACCTGAATGAATTTGTATTTACCGGTTACCAGACGATTAAAAAGAACAAGTCTACCGGCGCGGTGGATAAGATCAGCATGGAGAAAGTGGAAGTGGCCGGTGTCATGAGCGTGGAGCAGATGCTGCAAGGTCAGCTCGCCGGTGTGGCCATCACGCCGCAGTCCGGCGCCCCCGGACAGGCTGCCAAAATCCGTATCCGCGGTACCTCTTCCCTTCAGGGTACACAAGACCCGCTGTGGGTGATCGACGGATTGCCTATTGAAGGCACCAACCTGCCTACCGCTGACGATGCTAAGTCCATCGACCAGCTGTATACCACGGCTATCGCAGGTTACAGTCCCGCCGATATCGAAAGCATCACGGTGCTGAAAGATGCGGCCGCTACTGCCATCTACGGCGCCCGCGCTGCCAACGGCGTGATCGTGATCACCACCAAATCCGGTAAGAAAAGCGAACGGATGACCGTTAACTACCGTAACAACTTTACGTTTACACAGAAGCCTGACCTGGGCCGCCTCAACCTGTTGAACAGCGACCAGAAAGTAAACCTGGAACTGGACCTGTTCAAATCCGACTACACCTATATGGCCGGCAACGGTAGCGTGTCCAAAATCCTCAACAAGTACAACGTAACGCCGGAAGATCTTGCTAAAGGATTTGACGGTATCAACCCTGCCGCGCGTAATGAGATCAACGCACTGAGAGGCATCAATACCAACTGGAACGACCTGATCTTCCGCAGCGCTTTCACACAGGAGCACAGCGTGAGCGTTTCCGGTGGTGGGGATAAATCCACTTACTATTTCAGCGGTGGTTACTACGACGAAAAAGGCGCTACCATTGGTACCGGCGCTAACCGTTATAACATCACCCTGAAAACAGACTACGATATTACCGACAAGCTGAAGTTCTCCGCCGGTATCTTCGCTAACCAGCGTACACAGACTTCTTTCAATACTAACCGTGGCGGTAACACGAACCCGGTGCAGTATTCCCGCCTGGCCAATCCTTATACGCCTGTATACGACGCCAACGGTAATTACGTGTACGACCGGAACATCGGTGGCGACAGGAACGTACTTGACTTCAACCTGCTCGAAGAGCGTAAGAATACCAGCAATACCCTGAAGACACAGTCCGTGAACACTAACTTCAAACTGGATTATGAAGTGATCCCACGCCTGCATGTTAGTTCTCAGTTAGGTATTCAGTCCGATATCACTACCGGTGAGCAGATTGCCCTTGGGGAAACTTACTTCGTACGTTTGCTGGCCGATCAGAATATGCGCAGAGACCCGGTGACCGGCGAGCAGAAGACGATTCTGCCTAAAGGTGGCGTGATCACCAACAACAATGGCAATATGCAGCAATATACCCTCAAAACCATGGCGGAATATAGCTTCAACCTGAACAAACATCATGAGTTCAATTTCATGGCGGGTAATGAGTTGAGAAGGGTGAAAAATAAATACCAGACCACTACGGGTTATGGTTTCGATCCTAAGACGCTGACTACTATTCCGATCAAATTCCAGTCTGACCACGAGGCTAAGGAGCTGTATACTAACAGAAACACCTACACGGAGAATGCATTTGTATCTTTCTTCGCTACTGGTAGCTATACGCTCAATAACCGCTATACTTTGGGTGGTAGCATTCGTTTCGATGGTTCTGACATGTTTGGCGTAGACCCTAAATACAAATACCTGCCGCTGTGGTCTGTGAGTGGCCTGTGGCGTGTTATGGAAGAACCTTTCATGCGCAATGTAGGGTTTATCAATACTCTGAATGTGCGTGCATCCTATGGTTTGCAGGGTAACGTCGATAAAAATACCTCTCCGTTCGTGATGGGTACTTATTACAATGCGCCCATTCTGCCTGGCGACCCGGTGCAGGTTATCCAGGTGCAATCGCCTCCCAATGCTAAACTCCGCTGGGAAAAGACCATCAACAAAAACATTGGTGTAGATCTGAGTTTCCTGAAAAACAGGATCAGTATTACAGCCGATTACTATGATCGTCATGGTAAAGACCTGATCAACGTATATGCTTTAGCGTTGGAGACCGGTTTCCAGAATATGGCCGTGAACTGGGCTGAGATGCGTAACCGTGGTGTGGAAGTAAGTGTAAGCACCCGCAATATTACCCGTAAGGATTTCCGCTGGACGACCGACTTTAACTTCTCCTATAACAAAAACACCGTGCTGCGTGAAACGCTGGCGGACAACTCTTACTTCCCTTCCAGACAGGGTAATCCTACCGGAACGATCTGGGGTATTGATTATGCCGGTCTCAATGAGCACGGTATGATCATGGTGAACCACAATGGCAAAACCATGTCGCTGTCGGAATTGCTGAAGTTGGGTGATGATTTCGCCGGTGATCCGGACCTCGGGGGCATGTTCCCTTATTCTGGTCTGTCTAATGATGAGCAGCGTGCGTTGTTCCGTAATATGGGTAATATTGATCCACTGTATACCGGTGGTCTTACCAACAACTTTACCTATAAGCGTTTCGATCTGTCTGTTGGCCTGCTGTTTAACCTTGGCCAGAAAGTACAGATTCAGCCGCCGTTCAATCCATTCTACTTTGACCGTGGCGCCAATACCACTACGGCTATCCTCGACCGCTGGACACCTTCTCATCCAGACGCGAAATATCCCGGTCTGGTGGGCGCTGGTCCGCAGACACCGGAAGATATCCGCTTGCTCGGCAACTGGTTGAAAGATAAATACTACCAATATACCAGCCTGGGAATGTTTATCCGTGATGCCGGTTACGTACGTGTCCGTAATATCACGCTGGGTTACCGCCTGCCGGAAGACGTGTGCGGCCGCATCCGCCTGAAAGGCCTGAAAGTAACCGGTGAGGTACGTAATCCGTTTGTATTTGGCGCTAACTATGACGGCTATATGGACCCCGAAACAATGGGTAACATCTACGCACAGCCGATTCCCAAAACATTCACCATTGGTTTGAATGCCACTTTCTAAAACCGTAACACATGCGTAAAGTAATATATACCACCGGACTGTTGGCAGCGTTGACTGCTTTCTCTTCCTGTAAAAAATACCTGGACATCGTACCGGTAGGGAAAGTCGTTCCTACTACCGTGGAAGATTTCCGTAAGGAAATGGATGGAGCTTATACCGTTGTCGTTTATGATAAAGGCCTCGCTTCCTACCGTAGTGACGAAATCAAGATGAATGAAGGCCGCTCCGGTGATGCGAACCAGTTAAAGCCGAACTATTTCTGGGAGGAGAACAATGGTGACAATATCGCTACCTATAGTTGGAGAGCCAATTATCAACAGATATTTTATGCCAACCATATCATTGATGCTGTAGGAGGCGCTACCGAAGGCACACAGGAACAAAAGAACCAGTTGGCCGGCGAAGCTTTGCTGCTGAGGGCTTACACCCATTTCAATCTGGCAAATCTGTACGGCAAGCCTTATAACGAAGCCACTGCTGCTACCGACAAAGCAGTGCCGGTAATCACTAAAGTGGACTTACAGGTAGCTACGCCGCGCAATACCGTTAAACAAGTCTTTGACCAGGTGATCTCCGATGTAGAGGCTGGTCTTCAACTGGTGAATGTGGACCAGTTTGCATCGGCATCTTCTTACCGTTTCTCCAAATTGTCCGGCCAGGCGCTGGCAGCGAGAGTTTATCTCTACACGCATCAGTGGGATAAATCACTGGCCGCGGCTAAAGCTGTGCTGGAGAAAAAAGCCACGCTGGTGGATTTCAATAAAAGTACTAGCCAGCCTGTGATGTACAATTCTGTGGAATCACTCCAGGCTTTCGAACAGATCTATACCAACGGCGCTATTCTGACCGCCTTTGTATCCGACCCGTTGTATGCTTTGTATAATACTACCGGTGATCTTCGTCTGAAGGTTTTCTACGGAAAAGACAGCAAGCAGAATAATATCGTCCTGAAAATCAGTAACAACAATAGTTTCCGTTCATCTTTCCGCGTGGCCGAGATGTACCTGGTCGCTGCGGAAGCTGCCGCGCAACTCAATCAGCCTGATTTGGCCCGCAACTATCTGAATGAACTGAAAAAGAACCGCCTCACCCCGGACTTTTATCAGACAGAAGTTACCCGCCTTGCTACCCTCGCCGGTACCGACCTGTTAAAGGAAATACAGGACGAGCGTTTCCGCGAGCTGGCCTTCGAAGGGCACCGCTGGTTTGACCTGCGGAGAACAACACAGCCGCAGATTGTGCATACCACAAAAGGCCGGACTGTAACGCTGCAGGCAGGTGATCCGCGGTATACTATCAAAATACCTACCGACGCGATTGCCAACAATCCATTACTGTCGGAATAACGGTAAAAGATATACGATAATGGAGAAAGTCCCCGGCATGTGTCGGGGGCTTTTTTATGTATATTTGTATACATCATGTTCCACCGCTTTCCTCCCATCGCTGCTCCTGTCGCCGACCCGACCTTCCTGACCAGTAACGGCGAAATCTTCGCTAAACTGAAGCAGGAGTCCAAAGCTGGCAAACGCACTGTTTTTGTGACAGAGCACTGCCTCATCTTTGTCACCAAAGGGGTGAAGCTACTGCATCTGCCGGAAACGACGGTCGAAGCTGGCCCGGATACCGTGGTGCTGCTGAAGAAAGGGATTTACGTCATGGCAGAATACATCGAAGAAGGGCTGAACTTTGAAGCCCTGATGTTGTTTTTGCCGGTGAAGCTGTTGAAGAGCCTTGCCACGGAGCCATTCTTCCACAGTAGTAAAACGCCCTCCACGGCGCCTTATACTGTTTTTAACGGCAATGAGCTGGTGCAGGCCTTCAAAGCCCATCTGCGCCTGTATTTCGATAAACCGGTATTGTACACCAGCCAACTGCTGGCATTAAAACAAAGAGAGATATTATTACTGCTGATGAACGGCGAACATCAGCGGGAGGTCGTTGACTTCATCACTGCGGCGCTCAGTACCGAACCGGCCGACCTGGATGAGGTGATGCGCACGTATTTACTGCAACCTGTTACCCTGGAAGACCTGGCCAGCCTGACGAACCGCAGCCTGGCTACTTTTAAGCGCGATTTCCAGCGTAGGTACCATATGCCGCCCCGGCAGTGGATCAATGAGCAACGGCTGCAACAGGCCCGGCTGCTGCTGGAGAATACACGCCTGCCCGTAGGGGAGGTCGCCGGAAACTGCGGCTACGACAATACCTCCCATTTTATCCGCATCTTTAAAAAGAAATTCGGACATACCCCACAAGCTATACGAGCCGAAATGACGATAGATTGAGCCGGCCGGACTATCCAGCCGATAAAGCCTTCGATAATTTTGTGTGATAAAATCACATCACATGAAAATAATACTGATAGGCGGTCACGGTACCATTGGCAAAACAGTCGCCGCTGCGCTGGCGTCCAGGCATGAAGTCATCACCGCCGGCCGCAACAGCGGCGACATCCGCGTGGATATCACTTCCGAAGCATCCATAGAGAAAATGTTCCGCGAGCTGAAAACCGTCGATGCCTGTATCTGCACCGCAGGTACCGGTTACTACGGCGATTTCGGCGCTATGCGCCAGCAACAGATAATGCCCGGTATACAGGGCAAGTTAATGGGACAGGTGAACCTGGTTCTGATAGGGAAAGACTATCTCACTGAAGGGGGCTCTTTTACCCTGACATCGGGCGTTGCATCGGAGCTACCGGCTAAAAACGGCACCTGTGTGGCGATGATCAACGGGGCCGTCAACAGCTTTGTGCTGGGCGCCTCTCAGGAACTGAAAAGAGACCAGCGTATCAATGCCGTGAGCCCCGGTCTGGTGGAAGACAGCAACGAACGTTATGGCGCACTGTTTCCGGGCTACAACCTGGTGCCCATGCAACGGGTGGTGAATGCCTATTTATTGAGCGTGGAAGGCGCTGTAAATGGCAGGATCATCAAAGTATATGAATAGTGGCTGTTAATGTAAGGGTTCATAGAGTTCCATGATGGATACACACCTGAAGGCGATCCCGTTTATTTCTTCTGTATGAGATTCGTGGTAATGGCCATAGTACCACTGCTTACATCCTGCGGCGGCAGCTTCATGATAAATACTGCTCATCAGCTGCCGCTCCTTTTCAAGATCTGCCGCCAGGTCCCGGCCCGCCGACAGCTCTTTGACAACAAAGTGCTGCACTACTTCATTATACGTATAAGGCCACACTTCCCGTGGCGCAATATGGCTGACCACCCTATCAATGCCTTGCGCACAGGCTGCCCTCAGCAGTGCTTCGTCATAAATTACCTCCTCATCGGGCCAGTAGGTTTTGCCGGCAGTTCTGTTGATGCGGTCTATGGAAAGGCCGCCGCCAATGCATAGTATCCGCTGTTGTGCTACTTCCAGCACAGTATAGTCTTTTACCAGTTGCACGTGTTGCAGTCCGAAGGTATGCCCGTGGTCCCAGAACCATTTGTTGTCATGATTACCCCTGAGGATATATAATCGATTCCCACGGCCGCGCATAAACTGATCTGTTTGTGAAAGGGCCTTCAGATCATCAGCTACAGGTTGAAATCCAAGTCCCCAGTCACCCACCTGTATGAAGACAGTATCTTCCAGGTTTAGTTTTTTAATCCGGGAGAGTAGTTCGGGATAGCCGCCGTGGAGATCGCCAATGATAATCATAGTGTATTATACTAATTTATGATGACATATATTTGTATGGATGACAAACCTCCAATCCTTCCAACAAGCCATCTACAAATTCTATCCGCTTTCTCCGGCGGAATGGGAGGATTTTTCTTCGAAACTTGTCCTCAAAAATTACAAAAAAGGTGATTTCCTCGTTCGTGAAGGACAGGTGGAGAATTTCATTTATTTCCTTCATAAAGGCGCTACCCGCAATTATTTCATCCGGGATGGAAAAGAGTTTACGGTCGACTTCCACTTTGAGGGGGAGATGGTGACTGCTTATTACTCGCTGATCACCCGGGAGCCGAGCACGACTTTTATTGAGCTGTTGGAAGATGCCGACGTTGTAGCCATTCCTTTTCGTTTCCTGCAGGAGTTCTATGGCAAATACCACCATGGAGAGCGGATAGGTCGTCTGGTGGCGGAATACCAGTATGTCAGAAGACTAAAAAAGGAAATGGAACTACTATCGCTGACGGCGGAAGAGCGTTATGTGGCGCTGTTACAGCGTAATCCGGCGCTGGTGCAGCAAATATCCGTGAAACACCTGTCTTCTTTTCTGGGCATCCAGCCGGAAAGCCTGAGCCGTATCAGAAAGCTGCACGCCAGAAACTAACATACATCATTTGCCGGGTATAGCGGAAGGTGGACATTTGTATCAGACAAAACACACCTTTACATGAAACCTATTATTATACTGATAACAGTATTTGCAGTGGCTTTGCTGATATCCAGGCCGGTTACCGGAGAATGGCAACTGATCTTCGCCGGTAATCTGGGTATGTGCTGTATGTTGTGCTTCACGGCCCTCGGCCATTTTCTTTTCCCTAAAGGGATGACCATGATGATGCCACCGGTGATACCCTTCAAAACCATGATGGTATATGTTACCGGCGTTGCGGAGATTATCATGGGCATTTTGCTGATGGTGCCCACGCTGCGGGAGATGACCGGCTTTATTATCATCATCTTTTTTATAACCATTTTCCCTGCCAACATATATGCGGCTATCAAACATGTGAACCTGGAAAAGGCCACCTATGACGGGCCGGGGCCGGGCTATCTCTGGTTCAGGGTACCGGAGCAACTGTTGTTCATCGTATGGATATATGCTTTTGCTATCGCTGGCTTTTAAACGGACAGGTATGTACGAAGTAGAGATCACCAATAGGGAAACTGTTGTATTTGTGAATAGCATCCGGGCGAGGAGCCTGAAAGGCTTTTGCTGGTTATGGCTGCACCTGCCGGCGATTATACGGTCGGTAAAACAGCACTATGGCGCCTATGAGTGTATTCCGGCGCTGGTAAGTCCATTGCAGATTGTAATGGTAAGCTACTGGCTTGGTTACAAGGAGCTGGGAGAATACCATCAGGGCAGCTTTCACCGGCGTTTCATGGATTTTGTAAAGAGAAATCCTACCGCGCTTGGGATGTATTTCGAAAGCTATGCTCCCGGCAAATCAGGAAAATATATCAACGGTGAATTTGGGCTGGCAAAGAATTTCCGGCGGAAGTTATGAGATCATTCATATTGCCATGTATTGGCTGCGGAAGCCCGTGATGCCTGCTGACCGTAGGATAACTGATGGACCGCTACAATGCCGGGCGCTATTCCTACAATTGCTGAAAGTGCTACCAGTTTGATGTCTTCTTCCAGCGGCTCTTCTTCGCTATGAAATTGCCAGTCGCCGTCTTCATCATGATAAACGTATAAAATTGGTTTGCCTTCCAGCACCTGGCGGGTGGTGAATACGGCTACATTTCTCTCTTCCTGGAATATAAAATCTGCGTTCCGGTCTAATAGCGGCTGCCGGCGTTTTAGCGCGGGATGGAAGTCCGGGTCCCATGGAAACAAAGATTGTTTGTCGGGCCACACCAATTGTAAGACGGGGAAGGAAGCATGCTCATAAAAATAGCTGCCAACCGCCGGATAGTAAGGGTAATACGCCGGATCTACGGGGAGAAACTGCACCGGATAATTTTCCAGCAACTCCTTGTAGGGAGTATTCGTAGTGAAAGAAACGCCGGCTTTTATCTGATCACAGGCGTTATTTAGCAGACTGGCCATCAATTCCAGCGGCAACCCGAAACAGATAATTTCCGGATGATTAAAACGCCGGAACAACCCAATTGTATAGGCAAATCCGGGCAGGTAGTCATCTGCCGGCACCTGCACGATGAAACAGCCGTGTTGATCAATTTTTTCCTGTATGGATTCCCGCGTGAGGGGAGGGCAGTGGTCTGCTGGCATGCGACAAATATATCGATAAAAACACGCCATAAACTGTATTTTTATCCCAAACAGTGAACACATGATGAAATGGACTTTACCATTGCTGCTGCTGCTATCATGGCAGGTACAGGCGGCCACCACGTTAAAAGTATTGCAGTTTAATATCTGGCAGGAAGGCACCGTGGTGCCCGGCGGATTTGAAGCGATCGCTGACGAGATTATGCATACCGGTGCAGATATCATCACCTTCAGCGAAGTACGCAATTACAAACAAACCCGCTTCTGCGACCGGATCAGGGAAGCCCTCGCCAAAAGGGGCCGCACGTTTTACAGTGAATACAGCTACGATTCCGGTATCCTGTCGGCTTATCCGATTGCCCATTTCGAAACCATCAGCCCGGAGAAGGATGATCACGGCTCTGTTTACAAAGCTGTCGTACGCGTTGCTGGTACTAACGTGGCCGTCTATACGGCGCATCTGGACTACCTGCATGCGGCCAATTATCTTCCCCGCGGGTATCATAGCAGCAGCTGGAAGAAACTGCCTGCGCCGGTCACCAATGTCGACAGCGTGCTGGCCGACAACCGTGCCTCCCAGCGGGACGAAGAAATAGCATTGTTTCTGGCCGATGCCCGCCGCGAAGCCGCCAAAGGCAGCGTGGTGATACTGGGCGGTGATTTCAACGAACCATCCCATCAGGACTGGACCGCCGCCACGAAAGACCTGTTTGATCATCACGGCACCATCATCCCCTGGAATGTGACCATGGCCCTGGAAAAAGAGGGTTTTACAGATGCCTACCGTCAGCTGTATCCCAATCCGGTAACACATCCGGGCTTCACTTTCCCGGCAGGGAATACAGCCGTTCCCGTTAGTAAGCTGGCATGGTCGCCGGATGCGGATGACAGAGACCGTATCGATTTTGTGTTCTTCCGTCCGGATAAAAGACTACGCCTGAAAGATGCAGCCATCGTGGGGCCTCGCGCCTCTGTGGTGTATGGCGCGATCAAAGACGAAACATCTAAAGACAAATTCATTGCCCCTACAGGGGTATGGCCCACCGATCACAAAGCCCTGCTGATCACTTTTGAGCTGAAGTAAGATATCTGCTGATGCTAATGAACAACAGTGACAATAAAAGAAATATAGCGGCAATGCCCAGCGCATTGATCAGCGCCTGCGTTATCCCTATCCGGTCCACTTCAACGAACGGGTAGGGATAAAAGCCGGAGAAAGTGCCCCTGACAAGGATATACGCGAAATAAAAGAGGGGATAGAGCAACCACGGCCAGCATTGTTTCCACTCCAGCCGCCGCCTGGCGGTATATAAACCCCAGTACAGAAGAGACAATACCGGTATCACACTGTGCAACAGTTCATCCACCAGCCACTGCAAGCCCTGTGGCTGCCACAGCCAACGCAGTACAGCATTATAAATGATGCCCACTACCAGGATATACACGGTGAGCGCCGTTTGTATGCCGGCACGGGAAAAGAAACGGGAGCCCGGATTCAGCCATAGCACGGTGTTGCAGAGGGCCACCAACAGATTGGTCAGTATCGTGAAATAACTGAAAAAACGAATGGTCAGCTCTCCTGTGGGCAAAGTCCCGTTCTGAATCATCAGATAATATTGTGCTGTCAGCGCAAACCATCCCAATAAGGAAAGTATCGCCGGATAGAGGCGGGGTCGTTTCATTTCCATAGTATAAGTATACGGATTTTTTCATATTTGCATTTCTCAGGGATGATCAACAGGAGCATTTCTTTTTGAAGGCAGCGGAAAGTTTTCTTTCTTTATAGGGCGATAACCCGCACGCCTATGGATTACTTCGAGACCCACATCATGAAAGCCGCGCAGGAAACAGGATATGTGGACCTGCAACAAAAAAGACTGACGACCCTGCCCCCGGGGTATGAGGCTGCCGCCCGCCTGTCGTATGTGCACATTGATGTGAGTAGTAACCAACGGCTGCAACATGAAAAGGTTATCGGTCAACTGGCTTCGATTCCCCATATACAGGCCCTGAGCATGGTGGCCACCAACATGGAAGAGATACCGGCGGATATTACGCGGCTATCAGGATTGGAGTATCTCGATCTGTCAGACAACAAACTGATTGAACTTCCCGCTTCTATTGGTCACCTCCGGCAGTTGAAGGTGCTAAAACTAAATGATAATAAACTGGACGAGCTGCCGGTGCTAAAACACCCAATGCCCTTTCTGGAAGAACTGCACCTGAGCGGTAATCCACTGGAAGCCATTGACCTGACCCCGTTCCCGGCGCTGAAAAAATTATACCTCTGTAAAACAGCGTTGTCGAACTTGCCGGTATCTATTACCCGCCTGGCGCAACTGGAAATACTGGTACTGGATAATAATGAGCAGCTGAACATAGAAGATACCTGTTGGTTGCTGGCAGGCTGTAGGTCATTGAGGCGTTTGTCCATGCGGAAATGTGCTATCAACAAGGCACCAGAGAGCATCCGTCTGTTGCGGCAGTTGATAGCCATCGACCTGAGAAAGAGCCGCTACGAGCCTATCCCGGACATACTGAAGATGACAGAGATGACGGAGATCGACTGCGACTGGCCACTGCCGGCGCCTTTTTATTTTAACATGATAAAAGACAGAGCCGATACCCGCTCGTTTAGCCTCACTAAGATATTACCTTACCAGGAAGATGGTGTTCGTACGTTGCCGGCAAACGTGGGAGCGCTTCAGCATCTCGACGCGCTTACCTGTGCCGATCTGCAACGGCTACCCGCTGCGATCAACCATTTGAAGCGGCTTAAATCACTGGCTTTTATCAACGGGAAATACGACAGCCTGCCCGATCTCTCCAGCCTGCAGGGACTGGAAGAAGTAACCATTTCAGGCACCGGCTTCACAGCTTTTCCGGAATTTATTTATCAGTTGCCAGCGTTGAAAACACTGACGATAGAGCGTTGCATGGCACGGCCGGATTATCGCCGCATTGCACGGATACCGACGCTGGAAAAGTTGACCGCTGATGATATGACAGCGGCAGACCTGCAAAACTTTATGCAGCCTGTGGAAGGGCGTTATATCGAGGTGGTATTGACAACAACCCCGCTGCCGGACGCGTTTTATGATCTTCCGTGTATCACGATGTTTGATCTGAATGAGCACGAAGATACTGAGGTGGAGCCGCTATTGGCGAAACTGTGTCGCCTGCCGAATCTGCATACCCTGATTTTCAACAAAGTCAGGCCATTGCCGGTGGGGGATTGTATTCGTTGGCTCCGGCAGTTTCCGCGATTGAAAGCGGTCACGCTTTATCTCGAAGAACAACAGGTGCCGGCATCACTGGCGGACCTGTCGCACCTGGAACATATTTACCTGCACTGGAACGAAAGCTGCCAGGCAATACCTGACCTGCCACCCCTATTGGCCAATACACGCCCGGGACAGCTGGTGCTGGAGAAGACGCCATTCACAGCGGCATATCTGCATGCCTTTGAGGTATTGAATACCCGTGGAATAACAGGGACGGGTACACGGGAATTGGCTTTCTGCCTGTTGGCACGGCGCTACGATACGCTGAGAAAGATGCTGCCATGGCCTTTTACGCCGGATGGCCAACTGCCGGGCGCGCAGGTATATATCGCCGGAGAACCGACCATGTGCACACGAAAAGAGCTAAAAGAAATATTGCTGCAACGCGGGGCCACCGTAACAAGGGCGGTAGCGGAAGCCACCCATATCTTCGTGGGGCGCAATATTAGCGCTACCGTAATAGCTCAGCTGTCCGGCCGCCTTCTTCATCTGGTGCTCGAAGATCACCTGAAAGAACAATTACAGAAAGAAGATACGCCCTTCTTATTGGGAACAGAAGGGGAAGCGCTTATCAGTCAGGTGACACGTCTCCTGAAAACAGACAATAGCCTGATGCTTGCCTTGCAGATTATTCGTGGCGGCGGCGCTAATCCTATCGTGCTGGGCTATCTGGCCGCTATTTACCTTTTTTATTATGAAGAGGATATGGTAGCAGAAGCCAAAGGCCTGTTCAGAAAATTTGCGTCCGCTGATTTGCAGTATCATATCGAGGTGCACTGGAAAGAAGCGTATCGCTATAAAAGAGAAGATGCATTTACGTCGTTGTACCTGCATCCGGAGATGGATATGTTCGCTTTTCTGCTGGCCTTTATGAAGATTAGAGGAGCGCATACGTTAGGCAACCTCTGGTTGAAGGATATTCCTGACACAGCGGTTACCGACAGTATCCGTGACCTGTACCCGATGAACATGGTTTGCATTGAAAGCCGGGGTAGCATCACGCAATTACTGGCGAGACTGCCCCTGCTGCATGTCGAGCGCCTGGTAATTGAAGCGCCGCTCGATACATTGCCGCCCGATGTCTGGCATATTCCCACCTTACGCGGCATTAAACTGGTGCTTAAAGGAAGTTCCGGTTTTACCATTCCGCCGCTGGAATCCGCTCATATGGCCTTTTCCCGCCTGCAGGTGGAGAACGGTCATATAATTAATCCGGAAGGATTGGCTGCCTGCACACAGTTGAAGGAGTGCCTGATAATAGACGGGAACCTGTCAACGGCAGATTTCGCAACAGGAATGCCTTTGCTGGAAACATTGGACCTTAGCAATAACCACATCGCTGCGCTGCCTGCCGGCCTTACACAATGTACGCAGCTGTCGTCCCTTAACATCGCGGGAAACAGCGTCACAGAGGAAGCTGTTGATGCCCTGAAGCTGCCTAAACTACACACGCTGAACTATTCACCCTACAAACAAAAATATTAAATCCCCTTACCTGAAAAGCCATGGAACACAGACAGATGTATGCCGAACCCGGTATTGTAGAACTGAATGATTTAAAAGAAGCGAAAGATTGTCCACACCCCAAAGTACGATTCGTACTGCATAGCAAACGCCTGAAGAAAATGCCGGATGTGAAAGCAGCGGCGCATATACCCTACGTACAGTTCGATCTGGGGTACAATGAAGCGCTCGATCACGCCAGCGCCATAGCTGAACTGGCTGCCCTGCCACATCTCACTGGTCTGGGCATGACGAAAACCAAAATGAGCAAGCTCCCGGACAGCATCGGCGGGTTAACCGCACTGGAGGCGCTGGAAATCACCGGTAACCAGCTGAAAGAGCTGCCCGACAGTATTCAGTCGCTGAAAGAACTGCGTATCCTCAACCTGCGGACGAACCGGTTTACCACCTTCCCGAAAAACCTGGCCGGCATGTTGAAGCTGGAAGAACTGAGCCTGCGCTTCAATGAAATCAAGACCCTGCCTAAAGAAATCGCTGCCTTTCCGGCATTACAGATACTGGACCTTTCGTCCAACAGCATTGCTGTTTTGCCTCCGGCGATCAAAGAGCTGTCACGGCTGAAAGAGCTGCATATAAAATACAATAAACTCACCGCGCTGCCCGAAGAACTCGGCGAACTACAGGAACTGGAAGTGGTGGCGCTCAACGGCAATAGTAAGCTGGACTTCGACCAGGCTTTTCGGGTACTGGCCAATTGTAAAAAGCTGAAACGGTTGCGGTTAAAGGGTTGTGGCCTCAGCTCCCTGCCGGAATCTATTGCCCTCCTCGAAGGACTTGAATCCATTGACTTGTATGACAATGGCTTCAAAGCGCTGCCGGAGGTCCTGCTGCAGTTAAAGCATCTGCGGGAAATAATCAGCACCGAGCCGCTGCCGATGCCTTTCTACATCAACATGATAAAGGATAATCCGGGAATCACCACTTTCAGCACCGACAATTTAACGCCACATATAGAAAACGGAAAAGCGACGCTGCCGGACAGTATTACACAATTGCAGCAGGTGAATGCCATGAGTCTGCATAAGTTGGAGGCATTACCGGCAGCGCTGGCGCAGATGAACTGGTTGCAGTCCCTGTCGCTGAGTGAATGTGCTATTGAAACATGGCCTGATCTTTCCGGCCTTGCCGCATTGGAGAAGTTATCTTTTTATGAAAGTGCCATGCCTGCGCTGCCGGAATGGATATATCACCTGCCTCGGCTGAAGAAACTGACGTTGCCCGATACGGTAGTGGATTATGCCCGTGTAGCCGCTATGCCGGCGTTGGAGGTGCTTAACGCGAAGAAAATAACAGAAACGGATATACGACAACTGAAACAGGCGCCCAGGCTCCGGGAACTTTACTTTTCGCATGAACAGGAATTGCCGGATGCTTTTTATGAACTGCCGCACATCGAAGAATTTGATTTTGGTAATTATCGTCGCGCTGAGGAAGATGTTATCGCTGCCAATCTGAAGCGGATGCCGGCATTAAAAGCGGTCCGTTTTAACACCAACGGCGCCAAACCGCTGGCGTGGTATATTGAATGCCTGAAAGGATTACCGGCGTTGAAAACCGCGACTATCTATTCCGGTTCCCTTCACTTGCCGGAAACATTACTGGAGTTATCTCACCTCGATACCCTGCATCTTCGTTTTACCAACGAAGCGCTCTATGATGCCGGCTGGACAGAAAAGAAACCGGTGATACCGCTCGCGCTGGGCCGTGCCAAAGGTGGACAGATTATACTGGAAGACAGAAAAGTGCTGGGGCGTTATCGCCATGCATTTACACAAATGGCGACCATGGATATTACCGACGGTTACCGACGGGAATTGGCCTTCGGCCTGCTGGCTCACCAATACGACATGCTGAATGCCCTGCTGCCTTACCCTTTCGCTGATGGTAACATACCCGACGCCAAAGTATATGTAGCGGGAACGCCTACACTGGGAGATAAAAAATCGCTGACGAAGCTCCTGGAAAACCGGGGCGCTGTTGTGGTAAAAGATGTCAGGGAGGCTACGCATGTATTCCTCGGGCAGAACATCCCGGAAGATACCGTCAACGGACTTTTCCGGCAGGATTATCAGTATATCCTGGAAGATCATCTCAAAGCACAGGAAATAAAGGATGATACCCCTTTCCTGATGACGGAAGAGAATCAGGAACTAACGGAGCAGATTACACGTTTATTAGCCGATCAGCATAACAATAATATGGAGCTGGTGCTGCAAATGATTGAAGGTGGCGGCGCTGGGAAGGTATTACTCAGTTATCTGGCGGCTATTCACCTGTTTCACCAGGACCTGGCTATTCGGAAGCAATCGAGGACTTTGTTCCGCAAATATGCGTCGGCTGCTTTGCAGCATCATCTTAAATCCTCCTGGCAGGCCCGTTTCAAGGACAGGCCGGAAGATGATTGCCAGGTATTGTATGTGCATCCTGAACTGGATGCCTGCGCTTTTGTACTGGCCTTTCAGATGGTGAAAAGGCAGGAGCCCAAAGGTTACCGGATCAATAGCCTGGTACTGCGGGATATGCCTGCCAGTAATATCTCTGATGTGCTGGCACATTTTCAGCATGTACAGTCGGTGAACCTTGACCTGAGCGATACGACTGATTTACCGCGCCTGGTGGAGTATCTGCGTCAACTCCCGCTGACGCAGTTGTCTGTCAGAATTACCACAGATGAAATTCCGGCACCGCTCTTTACCCTGCCGGTGGAATTACACGTGGGGCGCAAGCATGACAGGGATCTCGCTATTCCCGATCTGACAGGTGTTGCGGTGCATCTTAAAAAATTCTGGGTGGCTTATGTGCCACTGAGGCATACAGAAAGACTGGCAGCCTGCCAAGACCTGGTGTATCTGAGCCTGGAATTCTGTGAGATCCCCGACATGACATTTGTTACGGAGATGAAAAAACTGGTCATCGCTGAACTACAGGGGAACCGATTCACACACGTGCCGGCAGCGCTGAATCAGCTACAGCAGCTGGAAAAGCTACGGTTGGACTATAACCCGTTTTCTCCGGATAGTTTTGATTTCACCCAGTTAAAAAAACTGGAAGACCTGAGATTGCCCAATCCATGATCGCTCATAAAAACGAAAAAGCTGTCCTTTAGGAGGACAGCTTTTTTTATTTCGGGTATTCACTTTATCTTCGCCGCGCAAATGTTTTTTAACCTTAAACCATTTCCTAACTAAACAGTTGTTTTATGTTTGTTTTTACTCGCTGTAGCATTGTTTGTGCTATCACCCTCGCATTGGCGTCTACTGCCAGCGCCCAGTTCAAGCTCAATTCCAAAACCATTGGTGCAGGCGTAAAAGCTGCGAAAGCAGTGACCCTGAGTGATGATGAAGTCATCAAATACACCAAAGAGTACATTCAATGGATGGATGAGCACAACCCTGTAGCGCCTGCCGATGATCCTTTGGCTCAGCGCCTGGCCAGGCTTACAGCCAATGCTGCGAACTATGAAGGCATGAACCTGAACTTCAAAGTGTACCTGGTAAGGGATATCAACGCCTTTGCCTGTGCGGATGGCAGCGTGCGCGTATGCGCCGGCCTGTTGAAGGTAATGACGGATGATGAAGTGATGGGTGTTATCGGTCATGAGATCGGACACGTGAAAAATAAAGACTCCAAAGATGCGTTTAAAACCGTGCTGATGACTTCTGCCCTGAAAGACGGCGTGTCTTCACAAGGCGGTGCGGCCGGTGCCCTCAGCGATTCTCAGCTGGGTGAACTGGGCGAAGCGGTGGCTAATTCTGCTTATTCCCGCGGCCAGGAAAGCCAGGCCGATAACTACGGTTATGACTTCCTGAAAGCCAATAAACTGAATCCGTGGGGTATGTCCACCGCCTTTGAAAAGCTGTGGAAAGCATCTCAGGAAGCGAATAACGGAGAGAAGAAAAAGAAAGGCGCTCAGCTGTTTTCATCCCATCCTGATACCGAAAAGAGAATGGTGACCATGGCTGAAAAAGCGACCAAAGACGGCTACAAAAAACCGTAATCATTTAATTATTTTGATATTTTATTATTTAAAAATTTAAGGAGTTCACTTGTTGGCTAACCTTCGAGTGAACTCCTTAAATTTTTAAATAATAAAATATCAAAATAATAAAATGCCTAAATTCTGTAGGCAAATTCATTGATCAGCCGCACATTATTATTCATATTGTAATCCGCGTCTATGTGTGGAGCGTATTTAAACGGAAAAGTGCGCAGGGTAATAGCCGTGGCGGCTTCTGCATTGTCCGGATTAAAGATGTTGCCCGGGTCGGCAAAAAGGGCGGCATCGTCGATGCCTTTGCCACAATGTTCGCAGTGGTTGCACCAATAGAAGCCATCTGCGCTTCTGGCCGGCCCCTGTTTGTAATGCGGGTAGTTGTCCCGGAAAAAATTGAACAGATGAGCTGAGATAACGGATGTTTGCTGAAACAGCGTGAAAAAATCCAGTTCAAACCACACCTTTTCGTCCCGCTCATTCATGTCTTTTTCATAAAAGAAATCGCTGCCAATAGCGATAACAGGGGTGGAGTGCTGACAATGCGGGCAGGTATGGCGCGCATGGGCAATAATCACTTCGTCCGACAGGATGATGGCGGTGTCCCGGTCAGTGATCCATCTGTCTACCTCCATGATATGATCATAATTGATATCCGGCAGGTACCAGGTTTGCAGGTTGGCGTCCCACAAAGCCCCTTTTGACTTGGCTTCGGTTTCTTCCGCAGCTGGAACATTCAGTAGTAATGACATAATCTTGGAATGTGGTCACTGAATTTAACAAAAAAAGACCACTCTTGCCCGTTATTTTTTTTAGGAAGATGATCGTTGTTTGTTGCCCGCTGCCCGGAAGATTAGTATTTATCGTCGTTGATCTCGATCCAATAACCGTCAGGATCACGGAAATAGATCTGCTGTACGCCGTCCACCCGTTTGTTGATGGTATTGGGTTTTCCCGGCCAGTCCTCATAGGTGACGTGATGTTTCTCCAATACGGAGATAAATGCTTTCATGGAAGGAACGCTGAAGCAAAGATGGGTGTCTTTAGGATGCACGTCCGCTTTGGCGGCCCCGGAAATGATGTGCAGCTGGCTGTGGTCTCCTACTTTGAACCAGCTGTGGCGACCATCCTTAAAAGGTTCGTCCATTACCTCCAGGCCGATAACGTCCCGATAAAAAGCAGTGGCGCGTTCCAGGCTGACAACATAAATCGCGATGTGGTTCAGCGACGGGTATTTTTTGGTCTGTGCTTGTGTGCTCGTGGAAATTCCCATGATGGCAAAGAAAAGAATAACTATCGTCTGTTTCATACAAACAAGATAAAAAAGATTTTATCATTTTGCCATTGAGCTATTTTTTTATTTAAAGAAAATACAGCGAAAATCAACCTGACATCAAGTGATCTTCGCTGTATTTAAATATTCAAATAGCCCAATAATCCAATGGCTTAATGGCTTAGTTGCTTTTGAAAGCCACAGACTGAATAATCACATCCAGTTTCTTTAACACGGGCAGGTCTGAACGAAGGATTTTATCGCCGGTTACCTGGTCATATTGTTTGGGATCACCTGTATTGTTGGCTTTCAGCTGGATGACAACGCCTTTGCCTTCGAGGGCGCCGCCCTGCCAGTCGCTCACCAGACCGCCGTTGGTCCATTCGAAAGCATTGATACGGAAAGGACGGCCATTCACTTTGATCAGCTTCTCCAGCGGATCGCCGGCTTTGATGCCATAGGGAGATTTCCATTTGGACGGGAAATGAGAGAAGGTGAGGATATTGCCGTTTTCGCCATCAAACTGTACTTCCAGTTCATCGTCGGTGTCAGGATAGATCACATAGGCTTCTCCTTCTTTGGTACCTGCCAGGTCGGTGGCTTCGCGTTGGGTAACGTTGTCTTTGCCATACATTTCCACCAGTTGCTCAGGAGTACGTACCTGGAACAGCGGTTTTACTTCCCAGTTACGTGTATCCGCCAGAGTGGTAGCTGCGGCTGCGGGGGCAGCGCTTTCCGTGGTGGTGGCCGTACCGGCGGCGGCTGTTTCACCGGAAGCGGCGGAGGTGGTACTGCCGGCGGTAGTGGTGGCTGTTGCCTGGGCAATGGCTGCCGGCGCCTGTTTGCCGGTCACCGGACCGGTATAGGTCTTCAGGAAATCGCTTTTATCTTCCAGCAGCGCTTTGGTATCGTTCTTATATTTATTGGCGGTATAGGTGGCCAACGGGAAAACGCTGTTGGTTTGCAGGTCCATATTGCGCAGGTTGGTGATAAACCGCTGCCGGTTACAATCACTGTACTGGTACAGATATTTCAATGCTGCGTCCAGCGCCGGAAGATCGTTTTTCAGGTTGAACATGGTGGAGTCGATATCCAGTCCGCCGGAACCGCTGCGGTTCAGTTGCTCTGCGATATAGCCGGTAATAGAGTCGTTCTTCAACGTATAATGATGAGCCACCCGGGCAGAGAAATCTGCTGCAATAGTTTCCGACAGCTTGGTCTGTGCGCTTAAAGCCAGCGGGAAAATCAGGGCAACCAATACAAAAAGCCTTTTCATGTGCGCGGTATTGAGTGATAGTAATAGTGACAGTGATGACTGCCTGAGCCATCACTAAATTATGTAATATTTGCCATTGCCGTTGAAAATACTGCGGTGATGGCCGGAATATCTTAAACGTACAGATACTAAAATATAGTATTTTTAAATCCGCCCGGACTCCGGTCCGGCTTATTTTTTAATTGACGATTGCCTGAATCACCCGTTGTTATGCGAAATGTTTTGTACCTGTTGTTGGTATCCCTGTTAATGTCCTGCGCCGGCCAGAAAACGAAATACTCGGTAGAGGACGTGCCTGACCCCAAAAAAAATGGCGGCGGTTATATCAGTAACCCCGACCATCTCCTCACCTCCGGAGCCGTCGGCAGCCTGAATGGAAAACTGAGCACCCTTGACCAGGGCGGTAAAGCCCAGGTGGCCATGGTACTGCTGAAGACCATCGGAGAAAATGAACCCCGCGATTTTGCCCATAAACTGTTCAATTACTGGAAAATCGGAAATGCCTCTACCAATAACGGTCTCCTGGTACTGCTGGTGGAAGATGCCCACCGACTGGTATTTGAAACCGGTAAAGGGCTGGAGGCAGATATGCCCGACGTGATCTGTTTCCGCATTCAGCAGGATTACATGATCCCGTATATCAAAAAAGGAGACTACGACCAGGCATTTGAAGAAGGACTGAAATCCATCTCTGCCCAGTTACATAGCGGCAATTACGCTTATGATAAAGACATGCAGCAGCCGGTGGAAGACCATTCCCTGCTGCCGGACCAGGGAGATACCCGGGAAGCTCCGGAGCCACAGGGACTGGTATCCGCTCCCCGACCAGTGCCCGCCGATATTTCCAATGACCCCAATGAAGCAGCAGGAGCGGAGCCTTCAACCCTTTCTGCGCAGGAATATGTCGCCAACGCCCGGCCTTTCGAAGCGTCGCCTTCACAGACGACCGATTATCCGGTAACAGGAGATTTCAGCGGAAGTACCTATTTCGCGGGATTCCTCTGGCTGGTTATTTCGGCAGCTATGATGAGTGTGTTTTTCGGGAAAAAGCCAAAGCAGAAAAAAGGCAACGACCCTATGCCGGTGAGAATAAAAGACATGCCCAACGACTTTCTGCGTCCCGGCCTGGCCGGCCTGTTCTTTATTCACGTGACGGCCTTCGTTACCCTCGGTTTCCTGGTGTACAAAAGAGGGTGGTCGGTCAATTTCTTTACGGCCTTTGTGCTCTATTACATACTGTGGACGCTGTTTATGTTCATCGCGGTACTGATCATAACAGTCAGGGCAAAGAATGCGCTGCGCGACAAAGACCGGCATGAACAGTGGTTGAGCTACGCCCGTACAGCAAACAGATTAAAAGCCGCTAAATATGTCTTCCCGCTGCCGCTCTGGTTTTATCTGGCAGGGCTCAAACGCCGGATGGAGCAGCTGCGCAACGATCCGTACGATTGCCCGAATTGTTCCCATGCCTTACATAAGTTGGCTGAAAAAGACGAAGATGTCTATCTTAAAAAAGAACAGGTGATAGAGGAAGACCTGATGGCGGTGGATTACGACGTCTGGAAATGTGATACCTGCGATTACCGGCTGGTACTGGATTATACCAATGTAAACACAGCGATGTCTGAATGTCCGCACTGTTCCTATATTTCGCTGGAATCCAAACAGTCTGTTACCAAAAAGAGAGCGACTACCAGAGAGGCGGGTTGGGGCATCACCACGTATGCCTGCGCGATTTGTTCCTATAAACACGATTACCGTTTTGAGATACCCCGTATCCGGGAATCATCTTCTTCGTCCTCTTCGTCCTCTTCATCGTCGTCCTCTTCTTCCAGCTGGGGCGGCGGGTCTTCGGGAGGTGGTGGCGCCAGCAGCAGCTGGTAGCCCAGGACAGGTAGCCCAGGACTTCAGTCCTGGGTACAAAAAAGGGCGTACCGGATGATAGTACGCCCTTTTGTTATGTTGTTCGTTCCTTCACATTATTGGTCTGCTTCCATTTTTCCTACTACCTGATATCCTGTGCCGTTGTTGGTATTTACCTGTTGGTAATACATACCGTCGGGTGACAGGAAGTATTGTTGTCCGTTGATCTGTACGGAACGGCTGCCTTCAGGAAGTGATTTCAGTATATCACCGGGAATGGTTTCCGTACCATTGTTAGTGTTATCGTTTTGCTGTGGGGTAACCACTGTATCGCCGATCTTACCGTTTTTACCGACTACTTTAAATCGACGGCCATTGTCGGTCATGGTTTCCTGATAATAGGTGCCATTCAGTTCGTAATAGGTGCTACCGTTGAACTGTATTTCAGAAGCGCCATCCGGCAGGTCCGGGACCGCTGCGCCCATTGGCGGGTCTACTACGCGGTAGCCGTTATCGTCTTTATCAGATTCATAGTAAGTCCCGCCGGAATAATAAACAGGGCCGAACTGAGGGCCGAGGGCAAAGTAGCCATATGGCAGGGTAGAAACATAGAATCCAATAGGAGGGAAGTAGTAAGGACGGTACCGGTAATAACGGCGGTAGCCTGGTCCATACCATCCATGGCTGTAATAAACGCCTCCATGATACACAGGTCCGCGATAGCCGTGGTAGAATCCTCTGTTTACGGGAGCTATTGTTCTGGGAGCGCTGAAATTGCTACGGGAACCGAAGTTCGGAGCAGACATACGTGCGCCTCCGCCATAATGTCCACCTCCGCCTCCAAAGTGGCCTCCGCCACCATTGTGACGTTGAGCAAAGGCGCCGGTTGCTGTAGTTGTGCATAACAGCCCAATCAACACAAACAGCATATAAAATCTGTTTTTCATCTTCTTCGGATTATAATGTTTAGACTGATTTCAGATCAAATAGTTTAAGGGCTATTCTCAGGCAGAGGGCGTACTCAGCGCATCCGTGAATTGTTGTGACAATTCAATGATTTTAGCAGATTTGGCCACTCCCTGTACCCACTCCTCAGGAAGGTTGTCCAGTCCGTAATGCAGGCCGGCGGCAGCTCCTGTTACGGCGCCGGTAGTGTCGGTATCACCTCCCAGATTGACCGCCGCGAGCACGGCATCCCGGAAATTGCCCGTATTCAGCAGGCACCAGAGGGCGCTTTCCAGGGTATGTATCACATAACCGGAGCTCAGGATATCGTTTTCAGTCAGGTTGGTAATATTATCCTGTAGTATCCGGTTGAAAATCCGGATTTCGGCAGGGTTGAACTGCTGTTCAAGGATAAAATCATTCACCGCTGCCTGCATGATCTGATAAGATTCCTGTATGTCTTTTACCGTTAAAAGGTTCCGCACAAACTCCACATAAATGAAACAAGCCATCACAGAGCGAAAATGCATATGGGTAATACCGGATACTTCTTTAACAATGTGATAACGTTGTTTGATATTCTCTTCCCGGGCCAGGTAAATGGCTACCGGCATCATACGCATCAGCGAGCCGTTACCATTTTCAAATTCTTCAATACCACCGGAGAACAAAGGAGAAGTGCCGCTGCCTATCCGTCGCAAAGCGTGTTGGGTAGTATGCCCGATATCAAACACCTTATCATGTGCGCCCCAATATCCATCAGCATACCACTTCAGGAAGGTATGGGCCATATGGGTGAGGTTATATCCTTGTGTGAGACTTTCCGCTGTACAAAGGGTAAGGGATGTATCGTCTGAAAAGGTGCCCGGAGGCTGATTCCAGCATCCGTAGCCAATAAATTCCCGGATGGGGTTTTCCCGGAGGTAGCTCCTGGTCTTAAATTCAACCGGAACACCGAGCGCATCGCCGATGGCGGTACCGAGAAAAGCGCCTGTGATCTGTTGTTGCATAGAATGGGGATTTATATTGTATATATACAGAAAAACGTGCCAACAAATGTTTTCGGTATGTGAAAGCCGCTATTTGTTCAATTTGTACAGCGGATAGAGGTGTGTTCACTCTTGTTCATTCGTCAGAAGACCTTGATGACTGTCTCTTTGTTCGGTTGGCGTTTTATCTTTGCATAGTAACAATTAGTACTGACACCAGCATTCACCACGGTGGATTTCTGGTAACAGGAAAGGTTAAACGGAAAATCACCCAATGTAGACCCCCGGCAGCTGCCATCCCCATTGTTTGTTTGAGAACAACTATCGATTGTTTGATACCAGCTATGGCAGATGCCCTTCAAAACCAACTTTCTTATGCACGCTTTTTTATTTAACACCCGGCGCCAGACGTGTACTTTCCTCGGGAAATACCATCACTGCTTTTTTGCTCAGTGCTGGCTTAACTAGCCATCAATGTTTTGACCAACCATTGCTACTGATTCAACAGCAATTTTATGGGAATAGGTGGATGAAAAGGACTGTTTTTCCAGACAGTCCTCCTCAAAAGCATTTCTGAGTCCAAATGCAGGTATATAAGATGAAGGCTGAAGGGACCGCCTTTCCAGGTGGTCCCCCTCAGAAAACATCTTGCTGCCGGCAGCAGACCATCACATAAATGTTGGAATGCCATGTAAAAGAAGGATAGGAAAGGACCATCTTTCCAGATGGTCCGGTTTTCCGCCTCGCATGGCGTAGCCAAAGAAAACTAAAAGTGCCATATGAACATGTGGGCAACTGCTATAAACAGCTTGTTCGCAGTACGATTGATTCAGCTTCAGGGACCGTCTTTCCAGACAGTCCCCTGCCAGACAATTCAGGTTGCGCTGCAACCTTCATCATACATCAACATGCTCTATTCATAAGCGAAACGGTGGAATTTAATCACGGACCGTTTGTCCAGACGGTCCTCCTAAAGATTTTCAGATTAAGGACGGATTGAGAATGGTAAGATCAATATCAGCATGGGCCGCCTTTCCAGGCGGCCTTGTATTATACAACTGATGAGTCATGGGTTAAGCATGGGGCGTTTGTTTAAACTGCCCCGCTTTTTTACCTTCGTCTGGTCTGTTGCTGCCGAGGCAACAGCCGAAAACCCGTTAAAACCCGCTTTTATGCAATATCATCAGTTAGGCAAGTCAGACCTGCATGTCAGCGAAATCAGCTACGGCTGCATGTCGCTGGGCAGCGATGATACCGACAACGCCCGTCTGATACAACAGGCCATAGACGGTGGTATTAATTTCTTCGATACCGCCGACCTGTATGATCACGGGCAGAATGAGATCACCCTTGGAAAAGCTCTGCAGGGAAAAAGGCAGCACGTTATTATCGCCAGCAAAGCCGGGAACCAATGGCGGCCCGACGGTAGCGGTTGGGACTGGAATCCCCGCAGGGACTATATCCTGAGCTGCGTGGAAGAAAGCCTGCGCCGCCTCAATACCGATTACATCGACCTGTACCAGCTGCACGGCGGTACGCTGGAAGACCCTACTGATGAGACTATTTCGGCGTTTGAAACGCTGGTGCAGCAAGGTAAGATCCGTTATTACGGTATTTCCTCCATACGCCCCAATGTGATCAGGACTTTCGTGGAACGTTCCAACATCGTAAGTGTGATGATGCAATACAGCCTGCTGGACCGCCGTCCGGAAGAAAGCTGTTTCCCGTTGCTGGAACAACATCGTATCGGGGTGCTGGTGAGGGGCGCTGTAGCGAAAGGGTTGCTGGTTAACAAAGCGCCGGAGCCGTACCTGAACTATGATGCTGCCGACGTGGCCAGCGCGGCAGCGGCCGTACAGCGTATATCCACCACCGAAAGAGGCCCGGCTGCCACGGCGCTGCGGTATGTATTGCAGCAACCGGCTGTTACCACGGCCGTTGTGGGAATGCGTACCTCGCCGCAGGTGCAGGACGCGCTGGCTGCCGCGGGCGCTACACCGCTGACGGCGGAGGAAATAACGCAATTGCAGCAGGTCCTGCCGGTCAACAGATACGAGCAGCACCGCTGATGCCTGTGTAGCAGGATCATTTATTATATTGTAGGTAATCAAAAGTCCCTCGTATGCAGAAACTCAAAATAGGCATGCTCCTGTTTCCGGACATGACCGTACTGGACTTCGTTGGCCCTTATGATGTATTTGTGAAAGCACCCTGTTTTGAAGTGGTGCTGTTAGGAGAATCTACCGCTCCGATAAAAGTGGAAGGTGGGCTGACCGTGCAGGCTTCCGTTGCGTTGGCCGACAGCCCGCAGTTGGATATCCTGTTTGTTCCCGGCGGGAAAGGTATTAATCCGTTGCTCACCAACCGGACGGTACTGGATTTCCTACGGCAGCAGGCGTTGGGCGCAAAATACATTACCAGCGTTTGTACAGGTGCGTTGGTATTGGCTGCTGCCGGCTTGTTACAGGGTTATAAAGCTACTACGCACTGGCGTTCGCTGGAACTGCTGCGTATGCTCGGCGTGGAGGTAGTGGAAGAGCGGGTGGTGAGAGACCGCAACCGCATTACCGGCGGCGGCGTAACGGCCGGTATCGATTTCGCGCTTTCGCTTACTGCCATGATTGGCGGCGAAGAGCTGGCCCGCATTGTACAGCTGCAACTGGAATATAATCCGGCGCCGCCTTTCCGGGCAGGCTCTCCGCATACAGCGGGTACGCCGGTATTGCAGGCTACCCGGGAACTAACGAAACATATGCTGGAAATCAGAAGAGGTATTATCCGTGAATTGCTGCAGCAGCACGGAATGCCTGCTGCGCCTCCGTCCTGATGCTACAGATTTCCTGCAGGCCAATCATACGGTTCCTTTCCGGGTCCCACACTTTTAACCGGAAGCAGCCCCGTATATCGCGGAAACGAAGCGATGTAACGGTGACCTGCTGCAGCTCGGGGAAAGCCTCCATCACCTGCGGCAACCGGTAGAAAGGAATACGGGCGTTCAGGTGATGAATATGATGATAACCGATATTGCCGGTAAACCATGCCATCAGCGGATGCATCTGCATATAACTGGAACTCAGCAGCGCTGCTTTATCATAACACCAGCTGTCGTTTTCATTGAATACTACGCCCGGAAAATTATGCTGGGCATAAAAGAGGTAAGCGCCAATACTGCAGGCGATGCTGAAAGGGATGAGTATGAAGAACAGCCAGCTTTGCCATCCGAGAAAATAAAAGACCGCTATGCTGCCGGCGATATGTATGACCATGGCCAGCAGAGAGTCTGCGTGCTTACGTGGACTGCTGGTGAAGGACTGCCAGCACATACCGATCAGGAACATAAACAGGTACCCCGCCGCAATGGTGGCCGGGTGGCGGGTAAACAGATAACTTCTGCGTTCTCCGCGGGACATCTGCTCAAAACGCTGCCGGGTAACAATCGGGTAGGAGCCTATGCTGGCGCTGAAAAGCTTTGAATTGTGTTTATGGTGGTAATCATGTGACCGTTTCCAGATGCTGCTGGGCGCCAGTACATAGATGCCGAACAGCGTCATGATAACATTGGCCAGCCGGGAATTGTGCAGAATAGCATGATGCTGATGGTCGTGGTAGATGACAAACATCCGCACAATCAACAGCCCGGAGAGCACGCTGCCGACAATTCTGAAGGGCAACGGCAGTAACAGGGTGCTGGCAAGGGCCAGCAGTAACAAACATAAAGTTGTAACCAAATACAGCCAGCTCTTGGCTCTTTCCTCGCATGCGTATGGCTTGGTAGCCAAAATCAAATCTTTGCCTTGCAGCATAATGGTGGGTCGATTTCGTAAAAAATACAGATTGTCTATAGTTGAACAGTTGGACGCTTGTGTTTCCACCGTTTGTGGGACCACAGCCAGGTCGCAGGTTGTGTAACGATATCTGTTTCCAGTTGTCGTGTATGCAAGGCCGTTATTTCGCCTTCTTTTTCTGTAGAAGGAGAAGCAGTAAGCATATGGGCAGACACAGTATAGTAGCCTCTTTTGTCCCGTTGCACCGTAACGTATACCACCGGGTAGTTTAATTTCTGGGCTATTTTTTCCGTTCCTTTGAACACCGGCGTATCCTGATGCAGGAACGTCATCCAGTGCGCTGTTTGCGGCTGCGGCGCCTGGTCAGCGATAAAGGCCGTGGCACTCACATGGTCCCTGTTTTTAACCATGTCCCGGAAGGTGTCCTGCATGGCGATCAGTTTGGTACCGAAGCGGGTCCGCATTTTATACATGAGACCATTAAAGTGCTGGTTGACCAGCGGATGATAGATCACATACAGTTGCTGCCGGCACAGAATGCTGAACGTATTGCCAGCCCATTCCCAGTTGCCCTTATGCCCCATTACCAGCACCACGCTTTGTTTCTCCGCCGCCAGCCGTTCAAACAAGGCTACGGTCTCATCTGTGAAACGGCAATGCCGTACCATCGCTTCCTTGCTGATTGTCAACGTTTTGAACGTCTCAAGGAAAAGATCGCACAGGTAATGATAGAAATCCTTGCAGATCCGTTTAAGCTCGGCCTCGTTTTTGTCAGGAAAAGAATTGCGGAGATTTTGCATCACCACTTTTTTCCGGTAACCCAACAGCCGATACAATAAAACATAAAGCAGATCGCTGACGAAATACAATATGCGGAAAGGCAATAACGATACGGTGTATATCACCGGTAATAACAGGTAATAGGCAATAGAAGACAAAACAGCGTAGGTTTTTGTTACTCCAAAGAGTATTATTGAAAACGTGAATATATAATAAGAATGCCATTTTTCATAGCACTGCCTTAAAAAACGCGGCATTATTATGTTTATTATCTTTATCCGTGCATCTTTTATAAACTTTAACATATACAGATGAACACTATCCGACACCTGACAAGATGGGCCTGTATGGCCGCTGTTATTGGATTGTACAGCTATTGCGCCCGCTCTCCGTATGCAGCTACCAACAAAATTTACCGGCAGAAAGCCAAAGGGTATGCGCAGGTGGTCCGCGGGCAACCTGCCACGCTGCCCGGCGAAAACGGGATCAGGCCAGCCTGGTGGGCGGGCACCGTTAATTACAACCTGCGTAAACCGAATATGGTCATTATCCATCATACTGCCCAAAATTCATGTGAACAAACACTGAAAACTTTCACCCTGGAGCGGACGCAGGTGAGCGCCCACTACGTGGTATGCCGTGATGGTACTATTCACCATATGCTGAATGATTACCTCCGTGCCTGGCATGGCGGCGCTTCCCGCTGGGGAAATATTACCGATATCAATTCCGGCTCTATTGGCATTGAACTCGATAATAATGGGGCAGAACCCTTTTCCCCCGCCCAGATCAATAGCCTGATCATTCTGCTGGATACCCTGCAGCATCGCTACAATATCCCGGCTGCCAACTTCGTAGGCCACGGAGATATTGCGCCCGGCCGTAAAGTAGACCCCAGCGCTTATTTCCCCTGGCAACAGCTGGCGGCAAAAGGATTTGGCCTCTGGTACGATGACACCGCCCGGATAGCGGTGCCACCCGCTTTCGATAAATGGCAGGCCCTCCGCATTATCGGCTACGACCTGAAAGACACCACCGCCGCCATGCAAGCCTTTAAACGACACTTTATGCCGCAGGATACAGTGCTCCCCTCACCAGATACCGACAACAAGGTGCTGTACAGCGTGATGAAAAAATACCAGTAACCGGGTCTTTGAAGCAATGACACTTCAGGGGCCCGTTACCCCTACGCCTATACTTTATTTATTTTGTGGTGTGCGATAAATGAAGTATTTTAATAATGAGTAAGATCGAACCTATAACCAAAATCTGAGACCCAATATCACAACGGCATTGCTACTACCTATTTTCCTTGTTATCATAATTTTCTCTTGCCATGAAACGCACACTCCAATTCCCTTTGTTGCTGTTGATACCAGCCGCTCTTTTTTTGATAGCAGCAGGTCAACGGCCCGCTTCTGCAAAAATCCATTACCAACCTGTGTCTGACACCACCTGCCTGGTAAAAAATGAAACTTCCTTCGATTTCGCTGACAACCTGCGCAAAAAAATTAATGCGCTCATTGAAGACCGCGTGGCCGGCGGTATCGAAGAAAAAGGCATTGTTACCTGGGAAAACTCGCCCGATGCACCGGAATATTACCAGATCGTTCTGCGTAAAAACAAAATCACCATTAAGTACAAAGGCACTATCTGTCAGGATAAACTCATTGCTGCCAATCTTGATACCTGCAAGATTGAATTGAAGAAATTATTAAACCAATAACATCATACCGGTCGAAAAGGCCGGCCCTGTTGCCTTTGATCATATTTTCCCCGGGCTTATGCCCGGGGATTCCGCATGCCTGTACCCTGTAGTTATCTCCCATCACCATTTTTTATCGCCCTCGTACACACTCCATCATCTTGCTATGTAGAGAGCTATCTATCAATTATTTATAGGTTAACGACCGATAAGAAAATAGATATTTTGTATTTATGTTTAGTCTATCGGTTTTGTAGATTAATAAATCTTGATTACTTTTGCGCGAGATATCTAATCATGCGCACGCGATCATCATTCCCTGACGATTGTATGGCCATGATCACGCCAACGATCATACACCAACTGCAAAGACCAAAACCAAATCGGTAGTAAACGGAGGAACCATAGTTGTCCGCCAACGACCAAAACTATTTTTAAATCACCAGTTACGAATGAAGTACGTACAAAGGCTGCTCGGCCTGTTGCCCGCATTATTGTGGCTACAGCAGAGCTTTGCCCAGGAAATCAGGGTAAGCGGGGTAGTCACCTCCCGCAATGATGCACAGCGTGTACCCGGTGCTGTTATACGGGTAAAAGGCACCACTCACGGTACACAAGCGGATGCAGATGGTAAGTACACCATCAATGCCAACGCTACCGATACTTTACAGGTGTCTTTCATCGGCTTCCAGACAGCCCTCGTAGCGGTCGGGAGTAATCGCGTGGTCAACATCGCACTGGAAACAACTGACAGTAAATTACAGGAAGTGGTGGTCACCGCACTGGGCATCTCCAAAGAGAAAAAATCATTGGGATATGCTGTACAGGAGCTGAAATCAAAGGATATCGCCGAAGCCAGGGAAACAAACCTCGTGAACGCACTGTCCGGAAAAATCGCCGGTGTACAGGTAACTAACAGCCAGGGTAGCCTTGGGTCTTCCCGTATCGTTATCCGCGGAGAAACCTCCATCGCCGGAAATAACCAGCCATTATTTATTCTCGATGGTATCCCGGTAGACAACAGCCAGCTGGGCGTTGGCACCGGCCGCGATTTTGCTAATGCTATCTCCGATGTGAACCCCGATGATATCGCTTCCATCAGCGTGCTGAAAGGCCCCAATGCTGCGGCATTGTACGGCTCGCGCGCTTCTAACGGCGTGATTCTTATTAAAACAAAAACAGGGAAGGACGTGAAAGGAGGATTCGGTGTCACCGTTAACTCTAACGCTACCTTCGATAAAGTGCTGATCCTGCCCGACTTCCAGAACGTATACGGTCAGGGCGCCGGCGGACAGTTCTCCTATAAAGATGGTAAAGGCGGCGGCCTCAACGACGGCACAGACGAAAGCTGGGGCCCTAAAATGGACGGCCGGCTGATCCCGCAGTTTTTCTCCAAAGGTGAAGCCGTGCCCTTTGTGCCGCATCCCAATAACGTGAAGGATTTCTACGAGACAGGCTATACGCTGAACAACGGGCTGGCCGTAGGCGGCAGCTCCGAAAAAATCGATTATCGTTTCTCTTATAATAATACCAAACAGGTGGGCATCCTGCCTAACACCGGTATCAGTCGCAATACCTTCACCGCCAGCAATACCTTCCGTATTGCCCCCAAACTCACGCTCAACACCTACGCCAACTATATCCGCAGCAGCGCCGACAACCTGCCCGGTGTGGACGGCAGAAGAGGCAACAGCGTGACGTTACAGTTCATCTGGTTTGGCCGTCAGGTAGATGTGGCCAGACTCCGGGATTATAAAAATCCGGATGGCACCGACTATAACTGGAACCACAGCTACTATAGCAATCCTTACTGGATCCAATACGAAAATACCGTGAGCCAGCTGCGTAACCGCTTCTTTGGAAACGCCCGCCTGTCTTACGAAATACTGGACTGGCTGACCGCCAATCTCCGCATTGGTACAGACTATTATCAGGACAGAAGAAAATATAAAATCGCGTACTACACCAACGGCACGCCTTTCGGCTCTTATACCGAAGATGCCTATATGGTAAACGAAACCAATGGCGAATTTACCCTCAACGCTAAAAAACAGCTGAGTCACGATTTTAACCTCGATGTACTCGTTGGCGGTAACATTCGTAATAACCGGTTTGAACAAAACTATCAGCAGGCGCCGAAGCTGGCCGTGAAAGACGTGTATACGCTCAATAACTCCCGCGATCCGCTGATCTCTACCAGTTCTTTCTCCAGGCAACGGGTGTATAGTACCTTCGGTTCCGCACAGCTCGGGTTCCGCAACTACGCCTTCCTGAACGTGACAGCACGCAACGACTGGTCATCCACGCTGCCGGTAGAAAATAATTCCTATTTCTATCCCTCCGTGAATGGTAGCCTCGTGCTCTCCGACGCATTGAATATTAAGAGCAAAGCCCTGACACTGCTTAAAATCCGTGGCGGCTGGGCACAGGTAGGTAAAGACACGGACCCTTATCAGCTGATCAACACCTATCCGTTCAACCAACCATTCGGACAGTATCCGTTGCTGACCGTATCGGATAAATTCCTCGCCAGAAACCTGAAACCGGAAATTACCAGCTCTACAGAAGTAGGCCTGGAAGCGGGTTTTATTGATAATCGCATTCGTCTCGACCTCACCTGGTATCAATCCAACAGCCGCAACCAGATATTGCTCGCGGATGTGAGCCCTACTACCGGATACCTGAAGAAACTCATGAACGCCGGTGAAATCAGCAACAAAGGCGTGGAAGTAATGCTCGGGGTAACGCCGGTGTCTACACGCTCCGGTTTCCGTTGGGACGTTAACGTTAACTACGCCCGTAACGTGAGCAAGGTAGTGGAACTGGACAAAGAAGGTTTCCTCAACAACTATGTACTGGGCAGCAGTGGCAATATGCAGGTACTGGCCAGCAAAGGACAGCGCTATGGCGCATTGTATGGCAGCGCCTATCAGCGCGATGCACAAAACAGAATTATTGTCAATGCTGATGGTACGCCCGCTATCGACCCCAACAAAAAGATACTGGGTTACTATACTCCGAAATGGACAGGAGGTATTTATAACACCTTCACCTTTAAAGGTATCAGCCTGGGCTTCCTGATAGATACCAAACAGGGCGGTTCCATTTATTCCGGCACCAACTATACCGGTAACTACACCGGCGTACTGGCTACCACCTTGCCCGGCCGTGATGAAGAGCATGGCGGTTTGCCTTACTACCGCAGCGGTCAGCAGAACATCCAGCTGCCCTCTCATTCCGCTACGGCCCCTAATGGTGCTGAAGTACATCATGATGGTATCATCTTCGACGGCTATACGGCAGACGGCAAAAAGAATAACGTTGTCCTCGGCGCAGAAGATTACTATAAAGCCGTATACAACAGCAGCCTGAATGAAAGCTCCATTTATGACGCTTCTTTTATCAAGCTGCGTGAAATCAAACTGGGTTATACGCTGCCCAAAACACTGACTGACCGCTGGAAGTTGCAGTCGGTAAATATTGCGCTGGTGGCCAGAAACCTGGGTTATCTGCAGAAACATGTTCCCAATATTGACCCGGAAACCGCTTTCAATACCGGTAACGGACAGGGGCTGGAGACACTGCAAATACCCACCACCCGCAGCATCGGCATTAACCTGAATGTTTCATTTTAATTACGCACCGGATTATGAAAAAATTGTTGATACCAACTTACCTGTTGTTCGCTATTGTGCTGCTGGCTTCCTGCCGCAAAGATCTGGAGCGGATCAACAAGAACCCGAATGAACCCACTACCGTGCAACCGGACTACCTGCTGAGCAACGGCATCAAAGCCAATGTGGATACCTACTGGGGCCCGGACGCCGCTATGGACGGAACATTGCTGTATGTGCAATACTGGTCTAAAATACAATACACCGATGCCGACCGTTATATCGCCGGTGCTACCGGTACGCAAAACGTGTGGAGCAATTTCTATGCACAGGGCATCGAAGACTTCACCACGCTGGCACAGCTGGGAGACAGCCTGCATAACCCAAACTATAAAGCCGTAGCGGTGATCATGCGCTCCTGGATTTTCCAGCAGCTCACGGACCTCTATGGTGATGTGCCTTACAAACAGGCAGGCCAGATCGGTCAATACCTGACACCGGTATATGACAGCCAGAAAGATGTATACACCGGTTTGCTGGATGAGCTGAAACAGGCCGCCGCTACCGTTACGCCCGGCAGCAACCCCATTGATGGCGACATCCTCCTGAGTGGTGATGTGACCCGCTGGAAACAGTTTGCCAACGGGCTGCGGCTGCGCATCGCCTTACGTATAGCCGACCGGGAGCCTGCGATTGCCAAAACGGTGTTCGACGAGGTGACTGCCGGCGGCGCTGGTGCGCTGCTGCCCAAAGACGCGGTAGTAAAACTCAATTACCTCGCTTCGCCCAATCAAAATCCGGTAGGCCGTAACCGCGAAACCCGCAACGACTACCGCATCAGTAAATCCGTGGTGGATAAGTTGAATGCATTGAACGACCCACGGTTAAGCATATACGCTACGGTGCCCAAAGACACCAACGTGATCATCGGCGTGACCAACGGTCTCCCCAGCGATTCCGCGGCCAGACTGGGTTTCAGTAAAACATCCGATGCCGGTGCAGTGTTCACCGCCACTACAGCCCCCGCGGTACTGTTTAGTTATGCCGAACAACAGTTCATTCTGGCAGAAGCCGCACAACGTGGCCTCATTACCGGTGATGCGCCAACGCTGTACAATCAGGCTGTCACTGCCTCTTTTGTGCAATACGGCCTATCTGAAGCCGCAGCCGCTGCCTACGTGGTACAGCCAGGCGTGGCCTATGATGCATCAAACTTCAAAAAAAGCATCGGAGAGCAGAAATGGCTGGCGCTCTTTGGTCAGGGAGTGGAAGGTTTTACCGAATGGAGAAGGCTGGATTACCCCCAGCTGAAGGCGGCCTATGCCGGTGCACTGGGCGGTAATATACCGGTGAGGTTTAAATATCCCTCCAGTGAGCAGGCGCTCAATGGTACCAATTACAAAGCAGCCGTTGCCAGACAAGGCGCCGATCTGCTGACGACTAAATTATGGTTTGATAAGTACTAGTTATAGTTGTTGATAAATTGAAAGCCGGCGTGATGATTCATGCCGGCTTTTTTTATGTCGCATATATTTTTTTTAAACATACATTTAAATATTTTATATATAATAAATAAAGTTTTTAATTTAGCGCCTATCAACAACTGACCGGGAATGCATAGAGTATTTTTATCCTTATTGATTGTATGTGCCACCGCTTGCCATAATAATACTGCCGACGATGAACCCACTGCCGTACCGGCGCCCTCTGAACTGGCGATTACCTCTCTGGAAAAAGTAGAAGACGGTGACTCGGTCCTGGAAGCCCATGAAGACATTGACTGGAAAGAGATAGAGGTCTTTCAGTTTTCCAAAGCGCTGATTGACAATAAAGTGCCGCTGCACACGACTTTACCGCGTTTCTCGGCCGTATTTGGCGAGGCGGACAGCCTGGTGGAGCCTAAATGGGAATACCTCTGCGGTACGCAGTTTGAAGACAATTTTCAATATTTCTATAAAGACGGTTCCCGTTTTGAGTTATACAAAGACACCCTTTTCTGTAGTGAATACAAGCTCACCCCGGGTCATACAGTGGTGCACGCGGGTATCACGTTTAGCTGCAATACTACCTGGGCAGAAATGAAAAAACATTTCCCGAAGGCAGTGCAACAGGCGGAAAATGTGGGTTATACAGACATGATCACCCTGCGGGACGCGGATGTGGAGGACAGTGACAGCAGTGTGCGTTTTTACTTTGAAAACGGAAAACTGGAACGTATCGTCTATTTTGTTCCCTGCTAAGCTAAGAGATAAACACGCAGGCTTCTGGCTCCCTGTGCACCGTGCACCAATACCGCCCCGATATCTGCCGTGGCAGAAGGCCCCATCATAAAACAGCCATAGGCAGTATCTTCCAGGTGTATGCGCAGGTAAGCATCATACATATCTCTCACAATGGCCTGTGGCGATAACAGCATCACCAGGTGTTGCGACAGGAACCCCAGCGCATTGACCACCAGATCTTCTTCCGTGAGCCATACCATGCCATTCTCCGCTACGCCAAAACGGGCGCGGATTACACCCACATCCACATCAGCCAGGTCGTGCGGGTTTTTGACAGCATGAATGTCCCTGTTGCCGGTTATTTCCGGCGTCGCGGAACAGATGACGCTTGCCTGCGGATATTGCGATGCCAGCAAAGCCTGTGCGGCAGCGGCATCTGCGGGCCGGAACACTTCTCCACCGGCGTCTCTTACGCGGTTTTCAAAGGCGGTGAGCAGGTCGGTATGCTGACGAGGGAAATCCGGCATTTCCGGATAAGCGGTTTTGTTGGCAGGCATCTGACGCGCTACGGCGGCCGGCACCTGATGACGAGCGTTATTCTCCATGTTCATTGTTTTTAGCTCGGTATTGTAAATACCATTCCCGGAATGTTTGTCCGGCGAAATGGGGTAACTCACGGTGACGCCCCCACGGATTTCAGGACCCGCTTGTACGGCAGAAAATCCGGCGTGAAACGCACGGCCCCGCGGGCCATGGTTCAGGACGATTTGCAGGTGTACTGATGCATAACAGCAAAGTCACGGTATTGGTTGACCGTAAAATTCAGGATACCGGCGTTTTCCCGCCGTCCACGGCGATGCTGGTACCAGTCACATAGGAAGCGGCAGGGGAGGCCAGGAAAGCGGCCATGGCAGCTACTTCATGCGCTTCGCCGAACCGTTTCATGGGTATCTCGTTCCGCCATTCTTCAGCCACTGTGGCGGGTGACACGTTCCTGGCGGCAGCAGTGGCATGGAATAATTTGTCGAGCCTGTCGGTGAGGGTAGAGCCAGGCAATACATTATTCACCGTAATACCGTGCTGTGCCACTTCGTTGGCCAGTGTTTTGGCCCAGGCGGCCACGGCCCAGCGGGTAGTGTTGGATACGCCGAGGTTCTTCAACGGAGCTTTTACAGAAGTAGAGATGATGTTGATGATACGGCCGTAGCCTGCGGCTATCATGCCCGGTACCAATGCCTGCGCCAGCACCTGGTTACAGAGCACGTGCTGCGAAAAGGCATCAGAAAAAGCGGTGGCGGAAGCCTGTAGGAGCGGACCGGCGGCAGGTCCGCCGCTATTGTTGATCAGAATATGCACCGCTCCTTCAAGGGCCAGATCTGCTGCCAGATCGGTCACTTCGTCCAGGTCGGTAAAATCAGCTACGATGTAACGGTGAGGCTGGCCGGCGTCGGTGGCCAGTTGGGCAACGGCAGCTTTCAGCTTTTCTTCGTTGCGGGCGGTAAGGATGCAGGTGGCGCCGAGGGCTGCCAGCTCTATGGCGGTGGCAAGGCCGAGGCCTTGTGAACTACCGCATACCAGCGCGGTTTTGCCTTGTAAGGAGAGATTCATTGGGCTATTTTTTTATTTAGATATTTGAGCATTTAACGTAATCCACGCAATGCCCAAATATCTAAATAAAAAAATAACCAGATAGTTTATACGCGGACGTAGATCTTCCGTTTATCGAGGATAAGTCCCACTGTCCAGCAGAGCAGCATAAACGTCAGCGAAAACAGCAGCGAGCCGAATTTGCCGGGCGATAAGGGCTGGAAGAACTGGTCATTGATCCATTGATATAATGACTGATCGCCTACCCGGAAGAAGTAAAACAGGATAGCGAGCACTTCTGACAACAGATAAAGGAACAGCGGGTTTTTACCGAAGACGGTAAAGAAGCCGGTGCCTTTGGTGAAGCCGGCCATATCAATCAATTGTATTAACAGCGATAACAATATCAGGTCGATGCCCACCGTGAGCAGGACATAGGAGCTGGTCCACAGTTTTTTGTTGATCGGAAAAACAGTGTTCCAGGCATACGCCAGCAGGATGAGGGCTATGCCGGCAGTGGCCATGCGCAGCAATCCCTGCTGTGTACGTCCTTGTTGCTGTACAAAGAGACCGGTGTAATAGCCGGCCACTACGTTGACCACCGCAGGGAAAGTGCTGAGTATCCCTTCGGGGTCAAAGGCGAAGCCTTCTCCATGATAAAGGTGATTGTCGCCCAGCACCAGCTTGTCGAGTGTCAGGCCGGCGTTGCCATGGATGCCGTACTGGTCGCCTGGCGTGCCGCAAAACCACAGGATGGCCCAGTAGCCGAAGAGGAACAGGGCGCTGACCGTCCACACGCCTTTTTTCGGGAGATAATGTATCAGCAACGAGGCCATGCAATAACAGAGTGCGATACGTTGCAATACGCCGAGCACACGGGTGTGGCTGAACGGTTTAAACACCAGCCCCGCATCGGTATGCTGTACAAAGGGGAACCAATACATCAGGTATCCCAGCAGAAAAATAAGGAAGGTGCGTTTGAAGATTTTGCCTAGAACAGCGGCGTTACCCAGCTGTTCGTATTTTCTCATGCTGAAGCTCATGGCGTTACCGACGGCAAAAAGAAAGGAGGGAAATACCAGGTCGGTGGGTGTCCATCCATGCCAGGGGGCATGGTCCAGCGGCCAGTAAGTGCCTCCTGTGCCGCCGGTATTTACAATGATCATGAAACAAACAGTCATGCCGCGGAATACGTCCAGCGGTAAAAAGCGTTGGGAGCTTTGTGTCATTTTCCCCGGGTTATTTGGTTGATAAGATGGTAAGGAATGCGTTTGAGTGTCTACAATATAGACATCTATTTTTCAAAATCCAAATACCCCGGAAAAAATGAACGACTGGAAATGTTTATTTGGAGAAACCTTTACCTAATACTTCGTGTACTTCATGAATCACTACAAACGCCTCAGGATCAGCTTCCTGCACCACTTCTTTGAGGCGCATCAGCTCCTGTTTGCCGATAATAACATACAACACTTCTTTCGGATCGCCGGTATAGGCACCATGACCGTGCAGTACGGTCGCGCCACGCAGCATCTCGCTGGTGATCTTCCGGGCAATCTGGGGAGTATGCTGGGAGATAATGGTGATCGCTCTTTTGGTATTAAGACCGTCTACGATATAGTCCACTGCACGGGCCCCAATGTATACGGCGATAAAAGTATACATCGTTTTTTCCAGTCCGATGATAAACGACGATGCCGCAATCACCAGGATATCAAATATGAGCATGGCATTGCCGAGCGACCAGCCGAGGTATTTCTGGCACATGCGCGCTACAATGGCCGATCCGCCGGTGGTGCCGCCGGAGAGGAATACAAGCCCGATGCCAATGCCTACCAGCAGGCCCGCGAAAATAGCTGCCAGCAAAGTGTTGGAGGTCACAGGTGTCAGGGTGTTTTCTGTCAGGTACAGGAACAGGGAACAGAAAATGATGCCCAGAATCGTATATAACATCACCCGCCGGTCCAGCAACCGGTAACCTGCAATGATCAGGAACACGTTGATGATCAGGTTAGTGATACCGGGCGACCAGCCGAAGTAATAATAGGTAACGATGGTAATGCCGATAACCCCGCCTTCAGAAAGTTTATTGGGGATGGCCAGGTAGTTGATACCTACCGCAAATATCAGTGCGCCGACAATCAGCAACAGGATATTCTTCACATGTGATTTCATGGGGCAAAAATAGAGTATTATTTCACGCAAAAATTCACGCGAAGACGCAAAGCAGCAAAGGCGCAAAGGAAATAAATAAGAAAACAAGGAAAGCAAAAGAGCGGAGGTCACATCTGATCTCCGCTCCTTCGCTCTCTTTGCCCGCTTACATCATCTTTGCACCTTTGCTGCTTTGCGCCTTTGCGTGAAAAAAAACATCAAAAATTTATTTGGAATTATTAAAACTCGATGTATATTTGTCTACCAATTCAGTAGACTAATAGTTTACGATCATACATAGGGAGAACAAGGCAATACTCCCGGCATCCTTTGAACCACCAGCAAAGAGCAGCCGCCATTAATTGACAATTGTGTAAAACAATACACTATGAAACGGCATACTCAATACGGTGGATTACGTTCCCAAGCGTTGTATATATCAAAGGTTCATCACACCTGTTTCCATCACATGATAGTGCTGCAAGGTTGTTGTGGCTGTTGACCGATCATCTTGCGTTCTGTAAGCTGTAAATAGAATGCCTGGTCAGGCTTGCGGGGATGGTATGCTGCAAATTTATTGGTGGTAAATTTTTCAGTATCATACCTACCCGCGCCTCCTGGCATATTACCCATCCAAAATCACTTGCTATGAAAACGTTCGGATACATCCTGCTGGCAGCTGCATGGGCGGTTGCTTTACCGGCCAGCGCACAGCAGACTTCAGATACTATAACGGTAACGGGTACACGCTTTACCTTCCCCCTTGTACAGGAATGGATAGATCAGTTCCGGCAAACACACCCCGGTACGGTATTTCGGCTGGTATCGCCCAGAGATCCCGCGGCGGCACAGGCAGCCATCCATTTTACGGCACAACGGATCAATCATAAAAATGAACAATATCAATATACACCGGTAGCCCGGTATGCATTACTGCCGGTTACCAATTCCCATAGCGGATACGCTGCTAAACCATTGACGGTAGAAGCGCTGCGGGCATTATACTTTAAAAAAGAAGGAGAGGAGGCCGCTCCGGAAAATGCCGTGGTGTACAACCGCCGGGAGAAATCCTGCGCGCCGGTGACATTCGCCGCCTTCTATGGTGCCACTTTTGAAGATATTAAAGGGAAACAGGTGCCGGGAGATGACCAGCAATTACTGCAAGCGGTACAGGAAGATCCTGCTGCGATATCCTTTAATAACCCCGGCTTCATCTATGACCTGCGCAACCGCAAGCCGGTACACGATATCGCCGTGATACCGCTCGACCTCGACGGAAACGGGCAACTCGAAAATACGGAAGACTTCTACACAGATCTCGATGTATTGATCAACCGGCTGGAGACAGCCCCTCCGGCAGGAATACCCATCGAAGAAGTGGTATTGAGCTACGACCGGTCGCTGAATAAAGACAAACCCGTGATAGCGGCCTGGGTGCAATACATCCGGACGACAGGGCAGGGACAGCTGCACCACTTCGGTTTCCTGGCTACCCACCCGGCAACCGCCAGCAGATAACAACGGAAGCTATATACTCCGGTACAGAGGCATTGTCCTGAACAATACTGGTGGGTGTTGTGGGATGATAGCCTCACCAGCCGGAGACGATTACCCGACTTTATTTGTCCTATGAGAACGCCTGTTGATCATCAGGAAAAAACTAATGAAACAAGGCGTACTAACGTGAACGCTTATACTTTTTTCGGAAAGCCTAATTTATCATCAAGGAACCATCTGTTTTCAGGTAAGGCTCCCAGTGCCAGCAAGTCCCGGTCGCGCACCGGGGCTTCTTTTTTTTAGCATCACGGGGATGGCCCAAATGTGCAATTTTTCCGGCCGAAGATCCATTTTTCCAGGGGCGGTATGGCTGTAATTTTGAACGATCACAAAATCTTATTGCCATGAAAATTATTATCACCGGTGCTTCCGGCGCTATCGGAAAAGAAGTGTCTGCCTTGCTGGGGCAGCGACATGAAATTATCGGCGCCAGTCTCCGTAACAGCCCGCATCAACTGGATATTTCAAGTGTATCTTCTATTGAGAAATTCCTGGAGGCTACAGGCCCGTTCGATGCGTTGGTCAGCGCAGCCGGCGATGCCTACTGGGGCCCGCTTCAGGGCCTTACAGAAGCGCAGTTGCGTTTCGGTATAGAAAATAAACTGCTGGGGCAGCTCAACCTTGTCCGTCTGGGATTAAAATATATCCGGCCGGGAGGTTCTTTTACACTCACTTCAGGTGTGCTGGCAGATGATCCGGTGGCCGGTTCCGTTAATTATGCGGTGGCCAACGCGGGTATCCACGGCTTCGTCACGGCGGCGGCACAGGAGCTGCTGGTTGTCGGCGTACGTATCAACGCTGTCAGTCCGGGCGTTACCGACAACACGATGGAACGCAACGGTCCCAATATGATCGGGCATACGCCGGTAGCGATCGCGCGCGTGGTAAATGCTTACGTGAAAAGCGTGGAAGGGATCATCAACGGACAGATCATCAGGGTATATTAAAATGGTTCGTATGCTTCCATTTCAAATTTTCATGGGAGAATTCACCGGCAGCAGTTTGCTGATATTGCTGGGCAACGGTGCGGTGGCCAACGTGTTACTGAAAGGCAGCAAGGGCAAAAACGGCGGCTGGATCGTGGTGGCCATGGGATGGGCCATGGCGGCTTTTGTGGCGGTGTTCATCTCGGCCCCCGTGAGCGGGGCGCATCTTAATCCGGCTGCCACGCTGGCGTTTGTGCTCAATGGCACAGTTGCGCTGACTGAGGCGCCGCTCTATCTGGCCGGGCAGTTTACCGGATGTATGACGGGGGCATTGCTGGTATACGCGGCCTATCAACCGCATTTCAACGAAACGGAAGACGGCCTGGCCAACCGGTCCTGTTTCTGTACAGACCCCGCTATCCGCCGGCCCTACAGCAATCTGATCACGGAAGTTATTACTACGTTTGTACTGATCTTCTCCGTGATGAGTCTGGCTAAGCCGGAAGTAGGCCTGGGTGCCATCAGCGCCATGCCGGTCGCCTTTATTGTACTGGCGATTGCGATATGCCTTGGCGGCCCTACCGGCTGCGCCATGAATCCGGCCCGTGACCTCGGTCCCCGGATCGTTTATGCGCTACTGCCTATTCCGCATAAGGCGGGCAACGACTGGGCATATGCCTGGATACCGGTGGCAGGACCTGTGCTGGGCGCGCTGCTGGCGGTATACACACAACAACTGATCCGGTAATCTATAAAATGAAAGCTGATGAAAGACCAACGGAAAATGAATATACCCGTGTACTCCGGGCAGGAAAACCAATTGCGGGATACGCCCGATGACTTTAACGTGGCCTGCTTTGAACAGGCTAATATCTGGCAGTTGCAGCCACATCGCCGGACCTTTTATCAGGTAATCTTTTTCCGGGAAGGCCATGGGAAACAATATATTGACTTCCGCGCGTATACTTTCAAAGCACCGGCCATTATTCTCCTTTCGCCAAACCAGGTGCATCAGATGGACATCGGTACAGACGCCCGCGGGCACATCCTGATGCTGCCTGAACGTTTCTTCGCGCTGGACAACAGACCGGAAAGCAATTTCCAGCTAAAGGATGTTTTTGATAATATCGAACAATGGCCTATCCTGTCGTGCAATGCTGCTGACGCTTTTACGCTGGATGATACCATCCGGCAGATGCAGCGCAGCCTCTCGGCCGCCGGCAGTATGCGCCGCCTCATAACCTTGTCGTATGTCAAAATATTCCTGCTCCGGGTATTTCAACTGCGTGAAGCATTGTATGATAGTGACCATCTCCGCTTCGATGTCGGCCGGGACCCGTTCAGACAATTTAAATCACTGATAGAACAACACTATCGGGAATGGCATCTGCCGCAGCAGTACGCTGCGCAGATGCACATTTCCATGAAGCAGTTAAATATGCTGACAAGAAAATTTGCCGGCAGTTCCGCAGGCAGCCTCATTAAACAACGCATCCTGCTGGAAGCGCAGCGGCACCTGTACCACGATACGCTCACCGTAAAGGAAATATCCTATCATCTGGGCTTTGAAGACCCTGCTTATTTTAATCGTTTTTTCCGGAAGGAAATGAATATCCCTCCCAGGCAATTCAGACAGTCAGTGAAACTGTCGGCACGTTAGTACGATATAACTGTATAGCATATACGAAGAAATGCCGATGGCATTTTTATGATAGCGGGCCCCATCTGTTACGTAGTTGTGGTCCCGTTAGTCCCGCCCGGTCATCTCCCGCCAGGGAAAAAATATTTTCCATTTTGTTATGGAAAATATTTTGCTGCGCCATCTAAGTAATAAACACATTTACCATGGACTCAGCTAAAATCCCGGGGAATGATTTCCTCGACATCCTTTTCGAAGGAAGAAACAAAGACTATGGGGCTTATGCATTACGCAACCGTTATGATCGGCGTGTACGCAATGCCGTTATGGGCACCGCTTCTATTGTATTGGTAGTGATGGGTGGATATGTGCTGAATAATACATTAATGGCGCGGGATCACATTAATAAGCCATTGGCGCTCAAAGGTCCTGTGATGATCAACCCAATTGAAGATCCGGTATTGGAACAGCCTTTACCTCCGCCACCGCCGCCGGCACAGGCTACTCCGCCGCCATCCGCGCCTACTGTGGATTTCGCCAGCCTGGTCGTAGCGCCGGACAAAGAGGTAAGACCAGATGAAGTACCGCCGCGCATCAAAGATATCGGCAATAACGCTATTGGTTTTGAAAACAGGGACGGTGATCCGAATGGTATTCCGGACGGGCTGGTGGATGTGAAAGGAACGACCACAGGGGTGGTAGATGTTCCGGTGGCGCCCGAACCAGATGAGATCCGGACATTTGTGGAAATTATGCCTGAATTTCCTGGTGGGCAAGAGGCGCTGTTCAAATATCTGAGAAAGAACCTGATCTATCCACACATGGCACAGGAGAATGGCATAGGAGGCACCGTCTTTGTGCAATTTGTGGTAGGCCGCGATGGTGCCATCCTGGACGTGAAGACGGTGGGCCCCGCAAAAGGCGCCGGACTGGACGAAGAAGCATTGCGGGTGATGCGTAAAATGCCCAACTGGAAGCCTGGCAGACAAAACGGAAGAGCGGTCGCTGTGCTTTATAATTTACCCATCAGGTTCGAGCTTGAGAATCAATAGCACCGGCCTGCCATCCATTTAACCTGAACACCTATACACTCCGTTACCCAATTCCATCAATTTTATTCATTTAACCTTAAAAAAAAATTGCAATCGACTGATTGTACGGGCACCGCCATGACCAGTACGTCAGTTTTTCTTCCCGCTGTTCTCATACCTATGCATGTCCCGGCCTGTATTTTGCGATTTGCTTGATGCGGCCGGGATTCTAGTTTTTTTCTTATTAGAAATTATTCAAACATTTTTGTTTTATGTAAAATAATAATCAAAAAATAAAGCGTTTGATATATAAACAACTAAACAAAATAATTATTAATTTAACGGCCGCTTAGTTCTCTTCTTCAGCACTATAAACGGATTTTTAGTATGGAAGCGCCGGTAAACAACTCGTTGCAGCAGTTCAAGAACCTTGTTGGCACAAAGTTCCAGCTGTATAACAGTCTCTTCACCTCTTTGCCCTTTCACCGGGTAGAGAAGACGGGTATCTTTCTTTCCCTTTTCCTCCTGCACTGCGAGGAGGGATATGCCCGCGGGAACAGTCCCCAAACCATTATGGACTCCTTTTTTGAGCAGTACACCACGTATACAGACGAGCAGCAGCGGACCGACCTGCTGTTCCGCTTTGTACAGTATGCAGAAAGGCAGGTGGTACTGTTCGACGCCCTGGAAGACGCCGCATTCCGCTATATCCGCGACCTGGAAGGCGCCGGTACCCTGCGCCATCTGCAATCGGAAGTCATCCAGGAGCAGGCCCAGGCCAAACTGAAGGAAAAACTGGAGCATTTCTCCGTCCGCCTCGTACTAACGGCCCATCCCACCCAGTTCTACCCCGGCGAAGTGCTCGGTATCATCAACGACCTGGCCCGCGCACTCGTGGAGGAAAATACCTCTGAGGTGAACATGTACCTGCAGCAACTCGGTAAAACCCCCTTCTTCAAAAAAGAAAAGCCCACACCCTACGATGAAGCCATCAGCCTGGTGTGGTTCCTGGAAAATATATTCTATCGTGCCGGTGGCCGTATCCTTTCTTTCCTGAAAGCACAGTTCCCCGGAGCGGTCAGCAGCACCAACCCGGTTATCCGCATGGGATTCTGGCCCGGCGGCGACCGCGATGGCAACCCTTTCGTAAATGCCGCCACCACCGTGGAAGTGGCCGCCGCACTGCGCGCTTCGATCATGCGCTGTTACTTCAGGGAGGTACGTAACCTGAAACGCCGCCTCACCTTCAAAGGGGTGGAAAACGTAGTGGCGGCGCTGGAAGACAAACTGTCGCGCAACCTCTTTACCGCCGGCCATAAAGCAGATATCAGCCGCCAGGAAATACTGGACACGCTGGCGGATATACGAAAAACAATCGTGGAGCAGCATAATGGACTGTTTGTTCATCTGGTCGATAACCTCGCCAGCAAAGTGGAAATCTTCGGGCTGTACTTCACGTCGCTGGATGTTCGCCAGGACAGCTCCATCCATGAGGCGCTGCTGGACGCCGTGGCAGACAAGACCGATGCGCTTCCAAAAAATTATGCATCACTCGACAAGGCCGGCAAAATCAAAGCGCTGCTGAATATCAATAAGGCAATAGATCCTGCACTGTTAGACACGCCGCTGCATCAGGACAGTCTCCGCACGGTGGCCGCCATCCAACAGATTCAGGAGGCCAACGGCGAAGAAGGCTGTCACCGCTATATTATCAGTCACTCTACCAGCGAACTCAGTGTGATGGAAGTATATGGTATGTTCCTGCTCAGTGGCTGGCAGCGGGAATCCATGACCATCGATATTGTACCGTTGTTTGAAACCATAGAAGACTTACGCCACGCCGGGCAGGTGATGAAGGGGCTGTATGAAAATGCGGAGTATCGCGAACACCTGCGCCGCCGTCAATGTAAACAAACCATCATGCTGGGTTTCTCCGACGGTACCAAAGATGGTGGCTACCTCATGGCCAACTGGAGCATCTACAAAGCCAAAGAAGAACTGACCCGCATCTCCAAAGAATATGAGGTGGACGTGGTGTTCTTCGACGGCAGGGGAGGCCCTCCTGCCCGCGGCGGCGGAAAAACCCACCAGTTCTATGCTTCCATGGGCCGCAATATTGCCAATCAGGAGATACAACAGACCATACAGGGGCAGACCATCAGCTCCAACTTTGGTACGGTGGACGCTGCCCAGTTCAATATGGAACAACTGGTGCACGCCGGTATCACGAACGAACTGTTCTCTTCCCGGGAGGTGACCCTCACCGAAGCGGAGGAAGACCTGCTGCAATCCCTTGCTGATGCAGGTTATGCTTCCTACAACAAACTAAAGAACCATCCTTATTTTCTGGAATATCTGGACCATGCCAGTCCGCTGCGTTACTACGCGGAAGCCAATATCGGCAGTCGTCCGAGTAAACGTAATGCCAACGCAAAACTTAATCTGAACGACCTGAGGGCCGTGCCTTATGTAGGCGCCTGGAGCCAGTTGAAACAGAACGTGCCCGGTTACTACGGTGTAGGCAGCGCGCTCAAATACCTGGATGAACAGGGCAAATGGCCGGAGCTGGAACACCTGTACCAGCATTCGCTGTTTTTCCGCACGCTGCTCGACAACTGTGAAATGGCCATGAAGAAGAGCTATTTCCCGCTCACTGCCTACCTGGCCAAACATCCGCAGTACGGAGAGGTGTGGCAGGCGATTTATGATGAGTTTGAGCTGACCAAAAAATTCCTGCTCCGTCTGACCGGCGAATCTGAACTGATGGAGGCCAGCCCGATTGATCAGTTATCTATCCAGATGCGTGAGCGGATTGTGCTGCCATTGCTCACCACGCAACAATACGCACTGACGCGCCTGCGTGAGCTGGACGCAGATCCGAACAACGGACATGGCCGCGAAACGTATGAAAAACTGATCATGCGTTGCTCCTTCGGTATCATCAATGCCGGCCGTAATTCAGCTTAAGAATTACAAATTACAAATTACGAATTACGAATTGAGGGCTCGCTTCCGGGTGGTTTACTTATTAAATCTGCCGAAAAGCGGGCCCTCAATTCGTAATTCGTAATTCGTAATTCGTAATTGTTCCCTACTTTTACATCTCCTTTAGTATAACTACACTTCAATATGGCAAACAGCTTATATGACTTTGGAATGATTGGCCTGGGGGTAATGGGCCGGAACCTGTTACTCAACATGGCGGATCATGGCTTTTCCGTGATCGGCTTTGATAAAGACGCTGCAAAAAATGCCGCGCTGGAATCTGCCGCAACGCCCGGAACAACCGTGAAAGGAGTTGCAGAGCTGGCTACAATGGTACAACTGCTGGAACGTCCGCGCAAGCTGATGATGCTGGTACCTGCTGGTCAGCCGGTAGATGATGTAATTGAATCCCTCATCCCGCTGCTGGAGCAGGGTGATGTGGTGATAGACGGGGGTAACTCCCATTATACCGACACTTTACGCCGGGTACAGTATCTCCGTGAAAAAGGCATCCACTTTATGGGGATGGGCGTTTCCGGTGGTGAACAGGGTGCCCGTACAGGTCCCAGCATTATGCCGGGCGGCGACCTCGATGCGTATGCCAAGGTGAGACCCATGCTGGAAGCCATTGCGGCCAAGGTGAAAGAAACACCCTGCGTGGCCTACCTCGGTAAAGAAGGCGCCGGTCACTACGTGAAAATGGTGCACAATGGTATTGAATATGCCATTATGCAACTGATCAGTGAAAGTTATGCCCTGTTGCAGAAAGGCGCAGGACTTAATAACGATGAGCTGCACCAGGTATTTACAGACTGGAACAATGGCGCATTGCAGTCATTCCTCGTGGAAATCACCGCAGACATCTTCAAACAGCAGGATGATAAAACATCCGCCCGTTTGCTGGACGTGATCTCCGATAAAGCCGGCTCCAAAGGCACCGGTAAGTGGACTTCACAGGACGCGATGGAACTGCCCGTGGCTGTTCCCGTGATCGATACGGCGGTAGCCATGCGTACCCTCTCCGGTTATAAAGACCAGCGCCTCGAAGCTGAAAAGCTATACACCGCGCCGGACCAGACCATCCACGTAAGCCGGGAAATGTGGATCAAACAGGTGCACGATGCCCTGTATTTCGCCACTATCCTGAGTTATGCACAGGGACTGGCCATGCTGCACGAAGCTTCCCGCGACCTGCAGATGGAAATTCCGCTGCCGGAAGTAGTGAAAGTATGGAGAGGCGGTTGTATCATCCGTTCTTCCCTCCTGGAAGTGTTCACACAGGCCTATCAGCAAGATGCCAACCTGGCCAATATCCTGCTGGACAAAGGCGTAGCTTATCTCGTACAGTCCGTGGAAGCCAACACGCGCGCCGTGGTGGCCCAGGCAGCGCAAGCCGGTATCCAGGCAGCAGGATTTATGTCTGCCCTGTCTTACTTCGACGCTTTCCGTACCGGCAGAATGGCTACCAACCTGATTCAGGCCCAACGCGACTATTTCGGTGCCCATACTTACCAGCGGACAGACATGCCGGGTACTTTCCACACCGAATGGCAGCGTAACAACTAATAAAGTTCATTATTAATTTAATATATGCAGATCCATAAACGCCCTCCTGCTTCCATCCTCTTTATTTTCGGCGGCAGCGGCGATTTAAACTACCGAAAACTAACACCTGCTTTATACAATCTTTTCCTCGACGATTGGATGCCCGAGCAATTCGCTATTGCCGGTTTGGGCCGCAGCCCTTATTCCGACGACGACTACCGCGGTCACCTGCTGGATGGTATCACCAAATTCTCCCGCAGAAAAGGTGAACAAAACGGTCACTGGAAAGATTTCAGTCAACATGTGACATATCTCCAGATGGACGCGGAAGATGCAGCGGCCTATTCCAAACTGGCCGACTTCGTGAAGCAGAAAGAAGAGGAGTGGGGCGTACATCCCAATGTGATCTTTTACCTGGCGGTAGCGCCGCAACTGGTGCCCAATATCGCTACCCGCCTTGGCAATCTCAATCTGTGCAGCGATAAACATTGCACCCGTATCGTGGTCGAAAAACCATTCGGTCATGACCTGCAAAGCGCCCATGAACTGAATGAGCTGCTGGCGTCTAAATTCACTGAAGAACAGATCTTCCGTATAGACCACTACCTGGGCAAGGAAACCATCCAGAATATCCTGGCTTTCCGTTTTGCCAACGCGCTCTTTGAGCCGGTATGGAACCGTAACTTCATCGATAATATCCAGATCACGGCTGCTGAAAGCGTAGGCCTCGAAGGCCGCGGCGGTTACTATGAAAGAGCCGGCGCCCTGCGCGATATGGTGCAGAACCACATCCTGCAAGTGCTCTGCATGATCGGTATGGAACCACCCGTGTCTTTCGATGCCAACGAAATCCGCAATAAAAAAGTGGACGTGCTCAACGCCATCCGCCGTATTACACCGGATAAAGTACACGAATATGCGGTACGCGGTCAATACTCTTCCGGATGGAAAAAAGGTGAGAAAGTAGTGGGTTACCGCGAGGAAAAAGGGGTAGACCCGAAATCCAATGTGGAAACCTATGCTGCGGTGAAATTCTATATCGACAACTGGCGCTGGCAGGGCGTGCCCATTTATGTGCGCACCGGTAAATACCTGAACCAGAAAGCGACCAATATCATCCTGCAATTCAAAGAAGCACCGCATTACGCGTTCCCGCAGGAAGCAGCCCAGACATGGCGCCCCAACAGGCTCACCATCAGCATTCAGCCGGAAATGGATATCCGTATCCGCTTCCAGGCCAAACGTGCCGGTCAGACCATGACACTGGACCCTGTAGATATGACCTTCAATTATGAAGATGCCAACGGCGAACATGCACCGGAAGCATACGAAACCCTGCTGCTCGACGTGATGGAAGGTGATGCCACCCTCTTCATGCGCGGCGATCAGGTGGATGCTGCCTGGAAAGTGATCATGCCGATCCTGGAAACATGGGAAAACCGCACCCCGCAAGATTTCCCGAACTATTCCCCGGATTCATGGGGGCCGGATGATGCGGATGCGCTCATCGCCAGAGATGGACATACATGGATTAACTTACCTTCTAAATAAGTGTCACGCAAAGGCGCAAAGCAGCAAAGACGCAAAGATCTTTTTAATTTTTTAATGGCTCTTTGTGCCTTGCTGCTTTGCGCCTTTGCGTGAAATAATTTACTACACTATGGAATTACACATCGCCAAAGATCCTGCCCAGCTTAGTGAAAATGTGGCTGCATGGATCAGCAACTATATACAGGAAGTATTACAGGACCAGGAAAAGTTCACCTTTGTACTGTCCGGCGGTAGTACTCCCAAACAGTTATACTCGCTGCTGGCAAAACCTCCTTATGCCGAAATTATTCCGTGGGAAAAGATACACTTCTTCTGGGGCGACGAACGCGCCGTTCCTTTTGAAGATGAACGTAACAACGCCCGCATGGCTTTCGATGTGCTGCTGGACAAAGTGCCGGTAAATCCGGACAATATCCACGTGATGCGCACAGACATCGCCCCCGAGCAGTCTGCCCAGGAATATGAGCAGATACTGCGTAAATACTTCAAAGATGAAGAGCTGACTTTTGACCTGGTGTTACTCGGCATGGGCGACGACGGCCATACTTTGTCGCTCTTCCCCGGTATGCCGGTGGTACATGAAGAAGAGGCCTGGGTGAAAGCATTTTTCCTGCCTGCACAGGATATGTATCGCATCACGCTCACCGCCCCGGTGGTGAATGATGCCGCCTGCGTGCTGTTCCTGACTACCGGTGCCAACAAGGCCCTCACCCTGAAGAGCGTGATAGAAGGCACTTACGATGCAGATAAATTTCCTTCTCAGCTGATCCGTCCGCAGGAAGGTGAACTGCACTGGTTTGTGGACGAGGCAGCTGCCTCCGCCATGGAACTGTAACCACGATAAACATGATCATTACTGATTCGCCTGATGGGTCAGGCATTTGAAAATAGTTGTGACTTTGTGACTAACATATGGTAGCAAACAAATTATTTTTTATTCAGTAATTAACCGTTACTTTAATGCGATAAACGCATCAGGCGAATAAGTAGTAATCATGTTATTCACAGTTTTATGTTTGATAAGCCCTTATATGATGCACATCTGCATATTATTGACCCCAGGTATCCTTTGATCCCCAACAACGGATACGTTCCCCCTACCTTTACCGTTGACGATTACCGCGAAAGAGTGGCAGCGCTTCATCTGAATGTAACCGGTGGCGCAGTAGTGTCCGGCTCTTTTCAGGGTTTTGATCAACAATATCTGCTGGCGGCCTTAAGCGCATTGGGGCCGGGTTTTGCAGGTGTTACACAGATCCCTGCCAATACTACCGACGAAGAAATAATAGCGCTTCATCATGCCGGCGTACGGGCGGTGCGCTTTAACATCCAGCGTGGCGGCTCAGAAAGTATTCAGTACCTGGAACAACTGGGAAAGAGAGTGTATGACCTTGTTAAATGGCATGTGGAGTTGTATGTCGACTCCCGGCAACTGCCCGGTATTTCCACCACACTGCATAAGCTCCCTAAGATCGTGATCGATCACCTGGGCTTGTCAAAAGCAGGGTTTAAATACCTGCTGCCATTGGTGGAAAAGGGCGCGATCGTTAAAGCTACCGGCTTTAGCCGCTGCGACTTCGATGTGGTCACTGCCATGCGGCAAATCACCGCCATCAATCCGGCTGCACTGGTATTTGGTACAGACCTGCCATCCACAAGGGCGCCTAAACCCTTTGCACTGGCAGATCTGGAACTGATCACCAAAAATTTCCCATTGCCGCTGGCGGAGAAAATTTGTCGCGATAACGCCCGCGCCCTGTATCATTCATGAATTTCCTGATTTCCTGATTGGAATTTTGGGATATTCACTATATCCCAAAATTCCAGGTGTCTGTTGTCACGGTATCCAGTTGCTCTTTCAGATGAGCAGGCATCTGGCCGTCGAGCAGGAAACCCTGTGGTGTGCTGGGATAGATATCTTCAAAAGTGCGGATCTGGTTCATAAATACCCGGCGGAAAATATGCCGGCGGGTAATTTTATGTGGTTCCGGAAGACCAATGGCTGCTGTCAGTTCCACGGCACTCTCGATGGTGTCGCGGTGATAGTTGGCCACCCGCTGTTTTTTGTCATCCACCACCAGGCCGGCGGCGAGCCATTTGTCCTGCGTAGCAACGCCGGTAGGACAACGGTTAGTATTGCACAGCAATGCCTGTATGCAACCAAGGGCCATCATCATGGCGCGGGCGCTGTTACAGGTGTCTGCTCCCAAAGCCAGTGCCCGAAGCAGGTGGAAACCTGTCAACACTTTACCGGAAGCAATGATTTTGATATGATGGCGTATGTTGAAACCAGTCAGCGTATCATGAACAAACGCCAATCCGTCCATCAGCGGCATGCCCACAGAGTTGGAGAATTCCGGTGGGGCCGCGCCGGTACCGCCTTCTCCACCATCTACCGTAATAAAATCAGGGTAGATATCTGTTTCCATCATCGCTTTACAGATAGCATAAAACTCCCGGTGCTGGCCGATACACAGTTTAAAACCCACCGGTTTCCCATTGCTCAGGTCGCGCAGCTTTTTGATGAAAAGCATCATCTCCCGCGGACTGTTGAATGCTTTATGGAAAGGAGGGGAGTAAACGGTAGTATAGGGTTTCACATGACGGATAGCGGCGATCTCGGGCGTGTTTTTGGCCGCCGGCAGAATGCCGCCATGGCCGGGCTTAGCGCCCTGTGAGAGTTTCAGCTCGATCATTTTTATCTGCGGCAGCACACATTTTTCTGCAAACAGTGTATCCGAGAAATTGCCATCATCATCACGGCAACCGAAATAACCGGTACCTATCTGCCAGATAATATCACCGCCCTGTTTCAGATGGAAGTCGCTGATGCCGCCCTCGCCGGTGTTGTGCGCGAAGTTGCCGATTTTGGCGCCGCCGTTCAAAGCCTCTACGGCATTGGAGCTGAGGGAGCCATAACTCATGGCGCTCACATTGAAGATACTGGCGGAATAAGGCTGCCGGCAATCACGGCCACCAATGATCACCCGTGGATCTTTGTTCATCGTATCAAAATCATGCGGCTGTATAGAGTGGGCCATCCACTCATATCCTTCCGCATATACGTTGAACTGTGTACCGAAAGGCTGTGAATCCAGCTCCCGCTTGGCCCGCTGATAAATAGTGGACCGGTCTACCCGGTTCACCGGACTGCCATCAATATCGCTTTCCACAAAGTACTGGTAGATCTTGGGGCGTAAAGCCTCCATCCAGTAACGCATACGCCCGAAAATGGGGTAGTTGCGGATAATAGCATGTTTGGTCTGCATCATGTCCATCGCCCCCATGATAATGAGCGGCAAGACAAGAATAAGCAACCAGTAAACCCAGGGGAAAAATAAACCAAGACCAATGATCAGAATCAAGCTTGCAATCGAACATCCAATAAACGCTTTTGCCATAAAATAAATCGTTTAATCGTTAGGTTACTAAAGTTAAATAAAATATCCTCAGGACAATGCTGCTATACTGCAATCGATTAACAACCGGAGAAAGGGGATTGTTGCCCCGAAGGGCGCTACGTACGCTTATTTGCATTTGTGACAGATAGGTTTTATATTACACGGATGCTGTGGAGGGTGTTAGACAAGACCGGTACCAATGCCATTTTCATCCACCTGTATTCATAACCATTGTAGCATTCATTTTTATCGTTTTTAATTTATTCAAAACATGATCAGGCATAAGTTTTTAGGGAAACTCATGACAACGGGACTGTTGCTCGCCGGCACCACCGTTTTTGCCCAGAACAAAAAAGCTGCTCCGTTTGACGCTGCCCGCTTGAAAACCAGCTGGGAAGTGGGAGAAAACAACTATCAGGGAAAAGCCAATTTCCTGTCTACGTTCACTTTTGTCAATACCAGCGACAAACCCTTTCCTGCCAAAGGCTGGGAGTTGTATTTCAACTTCGTCCGGACGGTGAAGGCCGGCGTTTTGCCGGGGAATGTAAAAGTGGAAGGCATCAACGGTGACCTGTACCGCCTTACGCCAACAGAAGGTTTTACCGGTATTAAACCGGGAGACTCCCTGAAACTGGGCATCGTAGGTGACGCCTGGGCCGTTAACTTCACGGACGCTCCGGCCGGTCTGTACCTCGTATGGGACGACCAGAAAGAGGTGGGTTTGCCGATAAAGGACTATTCCATCCGCCCTTCTACTACCGCCAAACAACTGATGCGTTATCCCGGTGATAAAACGGCCGTTATAACGCCAACGGATATATTTAAACAGAATGCTGCCGTGAAGGATATTCCTGCATCGCAGCTTCCCCTGATTTTCCCTACACCGGTGTCTGTTACCGCCTCCGGCGGGACGCTGGTGCTGGACGCTCCCCCGGTGATCAAAGCAGATGCCGGCCTGGAAGCTACCGGCAAATTCCTGGAAAATGAATTGACCACCTTACTGGGCAAACGCGCTCCGGGCAAAAAGACCATCACCTTCCAGCTGGATAACAGCCTGGCTGCCAACGCCTATACGCTGAAGGTAAGAGCTGAAGGAGCTGCCATCACCGCCGGTAGCGATGAAGGCGCCTTCTACGCCATCCAGTCCCTGAAATCCCTGATAGCGCCTGCGGCATGGTCTGCCGTGCAGAAATCAGTGAGCATTCCGGGCGTGCAGGTGAGCGATCATCCCCGTTTCAACTACCGCGCATTTATGATCGACGTGGCCCGTAACTATCACAACAAACGTGATCTGCTGCGTATCCTCGATGTGATGTCGCTGTATAAACTCAACGTATTACACTATCACTTCAGTGATGATGAAGGCTGGCGTCTGGAAATCCCTTCCCTGCCGGAATTAACGCAGGTGGGCGCCAAACGTGGCCACAGCACCGACTGGAAAAACATGTTGCCACCGTCTTACGGCTCCGGCCCTGATACCAGCAATGCTGCCGGTACCGGTTACCTCACCCGCGCAGAATTTATCGAGGTGCTGCGTTATGCCACGGAAAGGCATATACGCGTATTACCGGAAATAGAAACACCGGGCCATGCCCGCGCTGCGGTGAAATCCATGGAGTCGCGCTACTACCGCCTCAAAGCGGCTGGTAAAGACAAAGAGGCCACTGAGTATCTGCTCTCTGATCTGGAAGATAAATCCGATTACCGCTCTGTACAAAACTGGAACGACAACGTGATGAACGTGGCCCTGCCTTCTACCTACCGTTTCCTGGAGAAAGTGGTGGACGAGCTGCAGTCTATGTACAAAGAAGCTGGCGCACCGCTCACCGCGATACACATGGGCGGCGATGAAGTGCCTCACGGCGTATTTGAAAAATCTCCCGCTTGTCTGGCCCTCATGCAGCAAGACAAAAGCCTGAAAAATGTCAATGACCTCTGGTACTATTACTATCGCAAAGTAAATGACCTGCTGAAAGCCCGTGGCCTGGAGACTGCCGGCTGGGAAGAAGCCGGCATGCGTAAAACAACCATCGACGGCGAGGCTGCCAGCATCCCTAATCCGGACTTCGCCAACGATAATTTCCAGCTGAATGTATGGAACAACGTTATCGGCGGTGGACAGGAAGATCTGTCTTATCGCCTGGCCAATGCGGGTTACAAGGTGATCCTGTCTGGTGTGAGCAACTTCTACTTTGACATGGCCGCCATGAAATCTTTCGACGAACCAGGATTCTACTGGGGCGGCTTTGTAGATGTGGACAAACCATTCTACTTCATTCCTTTCGATTATTATAAAAACTCCAAGGTGGATGGCAGAGGCAATCCTGTAACACCTGCCATGTTTGTGGGTAAAGACAGGCTGACAGGTTTCGGCCAGTCCAATATCCGCGGTCTTCAGGGCTTGCTGTGGAGCGAAACCGTCACCACTTCCGACCGCATGGAATATATGATGCTGCCTAAACTGCTCGGCCTGGCAGAAAGAGCCTGGGCACAGGACCCGGCCTGGGCTACCGAGAAAGACACTGCTAAAGCCGATGCTATGTATGCACAGGCATGGAGCGTGTTTTCCAACGTCATGGGCAAACGTGAAATGCCAAGACTCGACCACTACAATGGTGGCTACAACTGGCGTATTCCTACTGCCGGCGTATCCGTAGACGAAGGCACGGTAAAAGTGAACGTACAGATGCCGGGACTGGTGATCCGTTACACTACTAACGGTGAAGAACCTACGTTAAAGAGCCCGGTATATAACGGTCCCATTCAGGCTGGTGGTAAAGTAGTGAAAGTAAGAGTATTTAATACCCGCGGCCGCAGCAGCCGTACTACTGCGGTGAAAGTGCCGCAACCGAGCGCACAGCTGAAAAACAACCGTAACTAGTTCACGCAAAGGCGCTAAGCAGCAAAGGCGCTAAGATCCATATAAGCGAACCAGGAAAGCAAAGGGAGGAGATCACATTTGATCTCCTCCCTTTGCTTTCTTATAATTCTTATTTAATTCTTAGCGCCTTTGCTGCTTAGCGCCTTGGCGTGAAATACCAGTCATCCTTTTTTTCTAACGCCGTTTTTCCTTTTTTGTATTTTGTTCGTTCAACCCATAACAACCAAACTGTGCGTATCATTCCACGTGTATTGGGCCTACTGTGCTGCATATCGGTGTCGCTGGCAGTAAAGGCGCAACAACAGAAGAAAAACGAATCATACCATCTGCGGATTAAGAAAGCCACTTCAGCTATAAAGATTGATGGTATCATTGATGAACAAGCCTGGCAGGATGCAGATATTGCCGGCAATTTCCATATGGTGCTACCGATGGATACCAGCGCGGCGCGGCTGCGTACGGATGTCCGCATGACCTATGATCAGCAGCATATTTACCTGCTGGTGGAAAGTTATACCCCGGATGCAGGGCCTTATATGGTGGAGTCGCTCAGGCGGGATTTTGCCTTTCTGAAGAATGATAATTTCCTGCTTTTTATGGACCCTTTCGATGATCAGACCAACGGTTTCTCCTTCGGTGCAAATGCTGCCGGAGCACAGTGGGACGGACTGATGTACGATGGTGGTAAAGTGGACCTGAGCTGGGATAACAAATGGACGTCCGTTGTAAAAAACTATAAAGACAAATGGGTGTTTGAAGCGGCGATTCCGTTTAAAACGATCCGTTATAAAAAAGGCATTACCCACTGGGGGATCAACTTCAGCCGTAATGATCTCAAAACTACTGAGAAATCGGCCTGGGCACCGGTGCCAAGGCAGTTTGCCACGGCATCGCTGGCCTATACCGGTCGCCTCGACTGGGACACCGTTCCGCCCGCCGCAGGCCCTAATATCTCCCTGATACCTTACCTGTTGGGCGGTATCGCCAAAGATTATGAAAAGGGCTCTCCTTCAAAGTTCCGCCGCGACGTAGGCCTCGATGCCAAAGTAGCCATTACCTCTTCCCTGAACCTCGACCTGACGGTGAACCCTGATTTCTCTCAGGTAGATGTGGACAAGCAGGTCACCAACCTGGACCGCTTTGAACTGTTTTTTCCGGAAAAGAGGCAGTTCTTTCTGGAGAACGGGGACCAGTTTTCCAACTTCGGATACAGCACCATTCGGCCTTTCTTCTCGCGACGTATAGGCCTCGGCGTGCCTATTCATTTCGGTGCCCGCCTCAGTGGAAAGTTGAATAAGGACTGGCGTCTCGGCGTGATGAATATGCAAACAGGCAAACAGGAAGAGACCGGGCTGCCGGCGCAGAACTTTACCGTAGCGGCTTTGCAGCGGCGCGTGTTTTCCCGTTCCAATGTGGGCTTTATATTTATCAATAAGGAGTCATTGAATTATGACCCGTCCAAAGTAGAAGATAAACCTGTTTATTCCCGGTACAACCGGAACGTGGGGCTGGAGTACAATCTGGCCTCTTCCAATAACTTCTGGACAGGCAAGGCCATGTTGCTGAAATCATATAGCCCGGGCAAGACCGGCCACGACTTCGCGCATGCCGCCAATCTGCAATATACCAGCAAGGTGTGGAACATCAGCTGGCAGCATGAGTATGTGGGCCGCAACTATAACGCTGAAGTGGGCTACGTGCCACGACAGGGTTATATCAAAGTGATGCCACAGGTGACCCGGCTTTTCTTCCCGCAGTCCGGTGTGGTGCTAAGTCATGGACCGCAGGTAACCACTACCTGGTTTATGGATGAAAACTTCCACCGTACTGATAACGAAACCATGCTGAACTATGGGATCGTTTTCCGTAAGCGCAATACCCTGAATATCTGGGGATCCAACACCTATATACAGCTGCTGAATCCTTTTGATCCGACCAACACCCGCAAGGACAGCCTGAAAACGGGCACCCGGCATAACTGGAATACTATCGGCGCCGATTATGTGTCCAAGCCACAAAGTCTTTTCACCTATGCTTTCTCCGCACGGTACGGCGGTTATTATGAAGGAGGCACCCGGCTCATGACCAACGCGGAACTGGGCTACCGTTTCCAGCCTTATGTGAGCATAGCGGTGAGCGCCAATTATAATGATATCCGGTTGCCGCAACCATGGGGCAATAACTCCTTCTGGCTGGTAGGCCCACGTCTTGATGTAACGATGACGAATACACTGTTTTTTACCGGCTTTATGCAATATAACGAGCAGCAGAAGAACATCAACCTGAATACCCGCTTCCAGTGGCGGTATCGTCCGGCTTCCGATCTGTTTATCGTGTATACCGACAACTATCTGCCGGAGCCGTTCTATGTGAAAAACAGGGCGCTGGTACTGAAACTGGTGTACTGGTTTAATATTTAGTAGTATAACGTAGATGCATACACGCTTTATAAAAAGAATATGTATCGGAAGATGTTGAACTTCTTGTAGGCAATATTTCTTTTCTGAAGCCGGTTGCCGGTGTTGAATGATCACCGGCAATCGGCTCTCCCCCAAAACATATATCCCTGTTATTCAATCGATTTCCTAATAAGTGTCGTAATTACCCCCATTAATACTCCTTTCTGCCGTTTTTTGTTAATAAGCAGATGTTTAGATCTCATTAACATTTCAATTCGCAATTCCATCTATCATTGTGATCGAAAAAACACAATGGCCGCATCCTAAAAAAACTAAAACAGCTCAAAACATCAGAGTTTTCATTTACTATCGTTGTGAATACAACCCCCTGCGGTTTTTACTGTGGGGATTTTTCATGTCCCTAAAATTATCGTGTATGCAAGGTCCCCGAAAACTGTCGCTTTTATTTTCAGTAGGATTCCTGATGATAGTGCAGCAGGCATCCGCGCAGGCGTTGACCACTATTTCCGGTAGGGTAAAAGGTGGCAACGGGCAACCGGTATCGGTTTCATGGTGGAGTGAGCCGGGCGTATCGCCGGCCAAAAGCCAGGACACCTTATTGCAGAAAGATTACTTCTGTTTTCGGCTGCCAACAGAACCGGTAGCGGTCCTGTTCTTTTATCTGGATGCAGGCGGGGCGCGCAATTTCTATGGCACACTGCGGCCAGGCGACAGTTTGATGCTTACCTTTGCTGAAGACACCATGATACTGGCGGGAAGCGGCGCGCCGGCTTGCCGGGCGCAATACCTGTCGCGGAGGGCACAGGAGCGGATATCCCAGCCCGTGAGGGATGATGTGCCTTCCCGGGTAACCTGGTACCGTCAGCAAATGACCGCCGCGGAAGATGTTTTGCAACGTTATCATGATAGCCTCCCTGCTGCTGAATATGCTGTTGTACGGGCCAACGTGCTGGGGGAGACGGCCGCCAAAATGATAGCCTGCCTGTGGCATGCATCGCCGGACGGGATTGCCCAGGCAGAGCAGTCTTCGTTGTACCAACAAGCCATCAGGCCGGCTTTACCGGCCATTGTGCCTTCCGACACTACGGCACTGGCTATACGTTATCTGAATTATCTGCTGCAAAAAGCGGAAGCGGATTATTTCATGCAGCAGCATAGTCAATGTACCGACCGGGAAATCTATGAATGGATCAAATCGCACTATACCGGTATTATGCGGGATAAGTTACTGGCGCATCAGTTGCTGCAAAGCCTTGCTGCCGGCGGGCAACAGGAAGTATTGGCCAATTGTGCACAGGATTATCTGTCTATGGTGCAACATCCGGCGTGTAAACAGGCGATAGCTGCCAAGTATGGCAAGATAAAGAAAGGTATCAGCAAAGGTATGCCTGCACCGGCTTTCAGCTTCCCCGACAGCACCGGCCACCCTGTCAATCTGAACTTTTTTACCGGTAAGGTAGTACTCCTGCATTTCTACGACGCCGATGATCAACTGTTGCCTTCCCTCTCAGAAATCAATACCTGCTTCAATAAAGAGGAGGTGGTATTCATTCATATCAACTGTAACAGCAACGCCTCTCCGAAGTATCCTGGTGTGCAATTGCATGCCGACGGGCAAATGGGCAACGTGCTGGAACAGTATAATATCAGTCGCTATCCTGCACTGATCGTGGTGGGCAAAAACGGTAATATCTACGCTACCAGGCCGCCGGACCCCACTGCTGATCACGGCGCAGCCCTCGCCGACATTATCTATGCAGCATTATTGCAGTAGCCCCATTTTTCTCCTTATATCCAATATTTTATCTGTTCACACGTTAAGAAAAAGTACGCAGAACAACCGCATCAGCGCCATTGACCCGCAGCCGATTTTTAGAGAGAAACCCGTTTAAATCAGTTTACTAATATTTATAATAAAATATATATATGGGAAATCTGGTTTAATCTTAGTTATTATCGTAAATTCAATATATAACCGTTAAGCCCCTCTATGCCACATGCCAAAGCGTTATTTTGATCGACTACAAACCATTGATTACCTAATCTGGATCAAAGGGACCGGTAAACCCGCTCAGTTAGCCAAGCGGCTTCGTATTTCCGAACGAACACTCTATGAATTCCTCAAAATGATGAAGGAGTTAGGTGCTCCCATTGAGTACGACCGGTACAAAGAAAGTTATTACTACTCAGAAAAAGGTGGATTCAACATCCGGTTCTCTAAGAACCTGGTGACCGCCGCTGGTACTGTAATGATGCTCCTCCTGATTAATCTCTGGTAAAAAAGTCGGCGCCCGATTTACCTGCCAGATCACCGGTAAGTAATCACTGCGCTTCAGCCGCCCCCAGTGGGCCTAAGATTTACGCCAGCAGGTCTACCACACCTGTTAGTACGAATCTTTTGTTACATCTTGAAAAAATGGACAGCCAACAGGGACCACATTCCTGTCCTGTCCATTTTTTTATTAAGCTTAAAATCTTTACAAGTGATTAACAAATTCCTGCTTTATTCCTCTCATATTTACTGAGATGAATAATAACCCCGTTAGCTCCCTTAACCGGTTCAAACCGGGGTCTTTTATAAAAAGCCTTTTTTTATAACGCGGTTTAGATTAGATTTTAGATTACACGCAGGTTTCTCTCCAGTCACCTGCTTCTTTCTTATATTCACAGACAATCTTATCGCAAATCGCTACCAAAACAAATCTTATGTCCCGTAATTATTTTACGCTCCGCTGCGGTAACCAGCATGAAAAAATACCGTACGATGAGCTACAATACCTCGAAGTAATGAACGACCACATCCTGCTACACCTGCAGGAAAAGCGCCTCGCTACCGTGGAAACGCTCGAATGGATCATGTCTCAGCTTCCCATGTCGGCATTCCAACGTGTACATCAGTGGTTTGTGGTGTCTTATCGCCACATCACCCAGCTGGGGGAAAATTATCTCATGATCGGCAATATCAAAATTCCGGTGAGCCAGGAAGCGCTTTCTCCACTCTCCGCCGCTATGGCCGGTAAGGTAACGGAAAGCTGAGCTGATCATCAGGATAACTTTAATTACGAATTATGAATTGCGAATTACGAATGGAGGGCCCCCTTCCAGCAAGGTTGTTTTTAGTAACCTTCCTATAAAGGAGCCCTCCATTCGTAATTCGTAATTTGTAATTCGTAATTATTACCGGATAGCAGACAGTATCTTGCCCGCCACACCATTGGCATCTTCATCATAAGCATGCCCGCCGGGCAATACCAGCTTCCGGTAATGCGCTATCGTAAGGTCGGACAGGTTGAAGTCCTTCTCTTCTGCTCCAAACACCAGCAAAACAGGTTTGTCGGTAATACGGTTGATCTCTGCGGTCACGTTCATCCCCTTACTGGACGACCGCCCCAGCATATCGGAGATATGTACTTCCATATCTGTAAAGCGGGAAGGAGATAAAAAAACAACCTGCGTTACCTGAGCGGAAATATTCTCCGGTAACTGATTGTAGATGAAAGGCAACACATCGGCGCCCAGGGAATACCCAATCAGTATCACCCCGTGGTTGCTGCTCCAGGTCGACTGGTAATGCCGGATCAGTTCTGCTACATCGGTAGCGGCCTGTTGAGGCGTCTTTTTATTCCAGAAATATTTCAGTGCATTCAGCGCTACCACCGGGTAGTTGTGTTGCTGAAAAGCATCGATCATGTTAACGGAAAACTTCTTCATCCCGCCATCTCCGGTAATGTAGAGGATAAGCGGGGCGGTACTGCCGGCGCCAGGTGCTTTTACCTGTACGGGCAGTTTGTTCACATTGGTCTGTGCGGGCAACTGTAAAGCGGAACATAGTAGTAATCCTATCAGCCACCATTTGCCAGTCTGTAATAAATCTCTGGTTAGCATATACAAAGATATCTCCTTCCTCCAAATCAAAATCTGTTCCGTACTCAGGGCTGCATCACCTTGCTCAGGGCGGCCGGTAACTGGATCAAATCAAAATCGTGTTCGTAAATAAGGTACTTGTTGGTCCACATAGTGGCATATTTGTCCTTGAACTCCCGCAACCCCTGATAATGCCGGAAGAAGCGGAGTTTTTCATAGGCGTATTTTACCATCTTTTCGGCAGTGTTCTCGGGCTGACTGATACCGGACATCGGTACCATGCCCAGATTGAGGTACTGTAGGCCTTTGGCCTGTGCATCCTGTATCAGCGCAATGATCAGCGCGTCCATCACGCCACCGGGCGCATTGGTGCGCTTGCGGATCAGATCATAGGTACACTCGCCGGGCGCATAGTCCGGGATGATATTGAGGAAGGCGGCAATGTTTCCCTCCGCATCGGTTACCGTGATCACGTCCTGGTCCCGCATGGCATCGGCATCGAAAAGTCCCTGTGAAAACGTCATTTCCTTCACCTCGTACTGCTGCAACCACTCGTCGCTGACCACTTTCAGCGCGGATAACATGGCGGTCGACTGAGGGGCTGTATGCAGCTGCGTCACATAGCCCTTATTAGCCAGACTGTTGAGCGCATTGCGCAGGGATTTTTTGTCCTTGCCGCTCAGCGTAAAGTCGCGGATATCCATAATGGCTTCCTGCCCAATCAACATCTTTTTCTTCTTCAACTGGCTGAAATAATAGGTGCTGTCTTCATCTACCCGGTAAAAGGCGGGCCGCAGGCCCATCTTCTTACATTGTTGCTCAAATTCTTCCAACAGCAGCAGTTTATTGTCTTCGCTGCACACCGGCTCTTCCAGCACAATCGCAAAACTGCTGGCTACGCGATAGGCGATAAACCCTTCATATTGATCAGAGACATACAGGATTTTATCTTCTCCCACCTTAAAGTAGTCCATAGGAGAATCGCCATACTGGCTCAGATAAAACCGTGCTTTCTCCAGTGTAGTGTTGTTATGCTTCGATACATGCAGGTAAGGTCTGATGATGGTATAAAACAGGAAAGCCCAGGAACTGACACCCAGTACCCGGATGGCCGACATAAACTCGCGGGCAAACCGTGTTACAGGCTGCAGTCCGTCGTCTTCCAGCAGCATAAAGCAGTGGAACGCATGGCGCAGCGACTGCTGCCAGGTGAAGTCAATACCAAAGTGCCGTACGTTCAGAAAATAAAAACCGATGGTCCCGAAAAACAATACCAACAGGAAAGTGGCCACCGCTGTCACGACCCCGATGTTCACCAGTTGCGGATTGCTTTTCACGCGGTATTGCCGGGCAGTGACCAACAAGAGGAAACTGGTCACCAGCGCAAGGCTGGCCTCTTCATAGTCCAACGCCTTACCAATGTGGCCAAATACCGATATCAGGGATACGGATAACGCTACGATCCATGCGCTACGCAGCCCCCTGAAAAGAAAAGTGGCTGTCACCAACAGAATAAGCCCGGAAAAGACTACCAGCAGATTGGAGGCATGGATGGACGTGCCGGGGATATACGCCCGCAGCAGATGCATACGGTAGGCTAACGGTGGCGTCAGTACAGAAAATATGTTGACCATCCCCAGGAGGAAAATCAGGATGGGAGGCAGCAGGCGCAGCACCAGATCACGGCCTTTCAGTGCGAAGGCCACCATACCGGCAGCCAGCGGCAACCAGAATTCGAACAGTCGGAATAACAACGTTATCTCCAACGCCTGGAGCGTGCTGTAACCGTAGTTGCTAAGCAGGTAGGCGAGCGACAGCTCGATGGCTCCCAGTCCACGCAGGAAAGGAGAAATAATCAGAAAGATAGTGGCCACGATATAACCCACGCAGGCCGCTTCCAGGGAAGGCGTTACACCCGTGGCCAGCATACTGAGGTAGAGATGTGCCACGCCGGCCACTTCTATCAGTACCGATGCCAGTACGGTGTAGGTAAAGGAGGGCAGCGACAAATGAAAAGTGAACATCTCATCCACCTTATGCGCAGTGGCCGGGAAGTACCTGATCAGCAATTGATAGGCTTTGCCCTTGGTTTGCATAGACCGCACCAGCCATACCACCAGCGCCAGCAACACGCAGATGGCTGCAAGGCCCCAGCCGGCATCTTTCATGCTTCCGGTGTGTAACATGGCATACATCACCACCGGGATGCCTACCAGAAAAACAGACAGGATTCCGATGAAACCATAGATACCGGAAGCCTGATGTATCTGTTGTTTGTGCAACTGCTCCCGCCGCAGGCTTTGCGGCACATAGGCCAGTGAACTGATACCGCCGGCAGGCAGGAATACGGACAACAGATTACGTTTCAGAAAAAGTTCGGTGCCCAGGTAAGTGCTCAGTCTGGAGCCTACCGCCCGAAAACTGAATACATACATCAGCGCCTGTAACAGTATATAGATACCCGTTACCGCAATGCCCATCATCACCCAAACCCGGTCGGCCCTTTCAATAGCCGGCACCAGTGACTTCAATTCGTGACGTTGGGAACGGAAAAAATAAATCGCTAACAGAATAAATAACAGGGCTAACATCTCCTTCCAGTGGAGCTTACGCAGAAAAGCCGCAGACAGAAACTTTTTTTCAAGAGGCATGGCAAATGGTTATACTTGATTTTGTTGTCAACCCACAAAGTTAACCCACACCTTTGGTGTAAGACGTGCGTAGTAAAGAGTTTAAGCGTATTTTAATATCTGCTTTATTCCATTAATACGATTTTTTCTGTATGTATAGTTTGCCCATTCTCATCCAGGAACTGTAGGAAGTAAATCCCCCTGGCCAGATAAGAAGGGATGTCCAGTTCGTAATAATTGCGCGTAGGCAGCGGTTGTTGATATTCCTGCGTGAGGATGCGTCTGCCGGGAACATCCAGCAGGGCGATGGCTTTCACATGGATGCCTGCGCCATAGTAGATATGGACTACACGACCGCGGACAGGGTTGGGCCAGACAGTAATATCCCCTTTCGCATTTTTGCCTTTCACCAAACGAACAGGCCCATAGAAGAAGCTGCCATCGGTCATGATAACTTTCAGCCGATAGAAAATAAATTGATCATTAGGTTGATAATCAGTGCCGGGGTAGCCAACCGGAAAATAGCTGATGCCACCGGGGGCGCTGCTTTTCACGAACCCGATAGAGTCGAAGTTGGCAGTGCCGGCATATTTACGCTCAATGGTAAAGCCGGCGCAGAAATATTCCCGGCCGGTAATCCAACGCAGCAGCACGCTGTCGGCATCGGTGCTGCTGCGGTTGGCTTCAAAGTATTGAAGCGTAGTTCTCTCCGGACTGTTAACGGTTTCTGCCACCAGGCTGGTGAAGTAATTAGTGGTGGCCAGGTGTTGAAATGATCTCACGCCATAGGCTGCCTGGTTGTCTGGCCCGGCGGTGGAAAAAATACTCGGTGATACGGGTGCGGCCCGCTGGGCGGCCACATCCCAGCCGGAGGGAAGGTAACGGGCCAGGTAACTGGTGTTGCGGTTAGCTTCATATACCGGACCTTCATCGCCGAAACCATGCACCAGCCAGAGATTGACAGATGCGTCCGGCCGGGACACATCTATCTGCCAGGTTTTATTGATGCTGGTAAGTAACAAGTTACGACCGGTGGTAAGGAAAAAGAAGGTACTATCAGTGACGCCTACACGAAAATCTGATGTGGCGCCTTTGTTAGCAATAGCAGCGGGTGTAAAGGAGGATGGCCGGGTGCCGACAGGGAATACTATGGTACCATCGGTGGTAGCCATCTGTTTACGGTACAGGAAGCCGCCACCGGTGACGATAAACCGTTGCGGGGAATAATGCCGGATATCTCCCGGCGTATGATGTCCTACTACCAGGTTCCATCCATTGAGAAAAACATGTCCTTTTCGTATATCCAGCACGTTGACCACCTTCAGATCACTGAGGTCGTCGAGTATCACACCTGGCGAGGTTTCCACGCTGAGGTTGGGGAAGCTGGTCCCGGTATTCATGACAGCGCTGAAGCCGCCGGTAATATGTTGGTACAGCGCCGGATCGGACTGCACGAAGCGGAATAGTCCGCCGGCAGCGCTGAAGCCGTCAGGGCTTTCATCATGGATATCGGCGTTGTTGCTGTTACGCCAGCGGAACCCGAAGAAGTTCACCACTGAGCCGGTGGTAGAGAGGATATTGCCTTCATTGACCATATCTCCGAAGATGCTGATGGTGTCTTTGCCGAAGATGCCTATCCGCGCATCGGCGTGTAGCCACGTAGCTGACTGTCCCGCTATGGTAGCGGGAAGCAACAGAAGAAGCGATATGTACAACAGGTACCGGATATAAATTTTTTTTAGGCCGGCTAATAACCGATGACCGTGAGAAAGACTTTATGTGTTTTATCAGTGTCTTGTGCCATCCCGTTGAGTATCGTTAATCCGGCGTTGCCGCGGACAATGACGATGTTGACGGTTGTCAGCGTGTAACTGGTCACAATGGGAATGGGCGCATCTGAAACGCCACTGCCGGTGCCTCCCAGGCCGGTAGCCTGAATGCTCAGGATATTGGTGAAGCCGGCATTGGAGATACTGGCCGTGACCGAGCCGCCGCCTGCGTTGTACAGTGTGTCTGACCATATTTTGATGGTATTGGTCAGTGGCGTCGATGAGCTTTTGTTGTAAAACAACGGCGCGGTAGCGGTGCGTACCACATTACCGGAAGCATCCACGCCGATGCCGGCGGCGCTGGCCGTTACCGGGGAAGCGCTGGTAAGGTTTTGCAGCAACACGCCCGAGCTGTTGGCCACACCGCTGGTGACGTGCAGGGTGGCAGCAGGCGAGGATGTGCCGATACCAACATTACCGGTGGATGAGATAGCGACTCTTTTGGTATTGTTGGTCCGCAATACAAGTCCGGTAGCATCAGTCGTGCCGATGAATTTCGTGAGCGTATCCGTGCCGGCGTTGCCGGTCAGTTTCCAGCTACTACCGGTCACGGCTGTACTATCCGCCAGCCGCGACCAGCTGCCGTTGCGCCGTATCATCACGCTGCTGGCAGGGATATAGTAAATCAGCATGCCATCGGGGGAAGCCGAGAGCGGCGACACGGTGGTGTCCTGTATGCGGGGAAGCAACAGGCCCTGTGTCTTCGCTCTGATTTCCAGCAATGCTGATTTGGTGGTGGCAGCCACGGTATCGCTCAGCAGCAGCTGTTGTGCCTGTAGCCCCTGCCACAGCAGCAACAGCGCGCAGGTGAGCGCGCAGCCATGCAATATGTTTTTCAGCATAATAACAGTTTAGCACCTGTAATGGGGTTGTCTATTTCTTGATGACCCACCAGTTGGTGCCGTCTGTCTGAATGGTTACATAAGTGTAATTGTTGTAGATGGTGTAGTTGCTACCGCCTTCTATCTGTCCGCTGGAAGGTTGGATGATCACGCTGTTGTCGATACTACCGCCGGTTTTTTTGATGGTGTATACCCGGCCAACGATGTTGGTGCCCGGCGGGAGCGTAATGGTAACGGAGCCGGTGGAGGCATTGACCAGTACGGTGTTGTCTGTTTCGGTGAGACTGCCGGAGCTGTTAACGGAACGGATATTCATCGACATGGACCCGCTCACCTGCAAGGTGGAGTTGGCGCTGGCAGCGCTGCCGATATTGGCGCCTTTGCCTACCGCCAGGGAATCGCGCAGTGTTTTGTTACCCGCAAAGGTCTGGGTAGAATCATTGACTACTCCGCGTGCGGTGGTACTGGCGTCCGGCACGTTGATGGTGATGCGGTTGGTGACAGAGGTGCTGTCGATGTTAACGTCTGTACCGTTTTTACCGGAGAGGAAGGAGATGGCCGGACCGGTTTGTCCGTTGATCTGCCGGATGCCCACGGAGAAAGCGGTGGAGTCTACCAACCTGTTTTCGATAGCGCCGGTAGTGGGATTACGAAACAGGACACTGGTAGTGGCGGTGCTTACATTGGGAGGCGCGGTGGCGAGGGTGACGTTTCCGGTGATGTTGGCGCCGCCGGCGGTGATACGCAGCCCGTTGCCTACAGTGGCTGCGCCGGTTACCCCGAGGTTGCCGGCCATGCTGGCGCTGTCGCGGAATGTTTTTACGCCGGCGAAGGTTTGGCTGGTCACGGACACGCCCCCGGGATTGGTAGCATCAGCGGCCACTAGTTGGAGCGTGCCTGTAGCCGGGTCCAGGGCGAGGCCGTTGGCATTGGTGGGTGTGTTTACGAATGCGCCGATGGTGATGGCCTGTTGTTTACTGCTGAATTTAGCCCAGTCGGCATAGGTGAGCAGCCCCGTTTTCTGCGTAGTACCGTTCACGATAGGTACGTTCATGGTGATGGTACTATCGGCGGCGGTGGTAGTAACGCCGTAGGCCGCGTTGGCGGTATCTGCTTTGATGGTAAACCCTTGTTTGGCTACGCCGTTGAGGGTGCGGATCGCGTCATTAAAAGCAGCGGCGGAGAGGTTACGCTGATTGACGGTGCCGGTAGCCGGATCGATGACGAGGACGCTGATCAGGGAAGTGCTGGTGGGCACCTGTTTAAGGGCCACGTTTTGGTTGGCCGCAATGCTGATGGCTTCGGTGCCGTTTGTCCTGACCGACAGTGGCTGGTTATCGGAGGTACCGATATAATTGGCGGAAGTGGTGCCGGCGTTGCCTTTGAGTTGCCAGCTGCTGCCGGAAACGGCGAGGCTGTCGGCCAGTTTGGCCCAGTATCCGCCGCGGCGTACCATCAGGCTTTGGGTGCCGGTGAAATAGATGATCATCCCATCGGGCGCGGTGGTGAGTGGCGCCAGGGTGGTATCCGGAATTCTGGGAAGGAGCAAACCCTGACGGAGGCTTTCCAGTTCAAGGATAGATGCTTTGTTGATGGTGGCCGGGTTATCTCCGATTTTGAGCTGCGCCCATACGGTCTGGGACGCTAACAGGAATAGGAACAGCGCTGCCAGACGAAAAGTTGTGTAGTTCTTTTTCATGCACAAGGAAATTGAGGGTGAGTGGATAATGGAAACAAAGCGGTATAGGGCCCGGATTTGGGGCTGTGTAGTGGGGCGGATGTACGAGATTTGCAGTAACTAATTCATTATAAATATACGCTTTCCCGTTAGGTTGCCATCAAAAAAAATATCCCGGCCGGAGCCGGGATAGCTGCAACAGGCAGGGCCGTTTGCTGTTGTCTTATCATTGTTGCGTGTTGTCGCCTAGTGCTCTTCTTTGTTGTAGGGTACCACGAGTACGGGTATACGCGCGTGACGGATAATATATTCCGCCGTGCTGCCTACCAGCATGTGGTTGAGGCCGGTGCGCCCATGGGTGCCTACCACCAGGATGGCGCTTTCTCCATTGTGAGCCTCATCAAGTGTTTCATTTTTTGGATTGCCGGTCGTTACACGGATGTTGATATTGGCAGCCGGGTATTTGTCTTTGTAAGACTGTAAAATGTCTTCTGCTTCTTTAATCCTGCCTTGTATGTCATCGGTAAATACGGGACCAGCTTCCGGCAGGCCGAGGCCTATGCCGATTTCGATCACGGTGAACAACGTAACGGAAGCCTGCATTTTTTCGGCCAGTTCAACGCCTGTGTTGATCACCTGTTCGGAGAATGGGCTGAGGTCGACTGCGATCAGAATTTCTGCCATATGCGGTGTATTTAATTGTGAATAATTATTCATCTATAGTGTCTATCAGGCTTTGATGGCGTCCCAACAGAGGTCGAAAGTAATGCTCATCCGGTTTTTGGTGAGTGCGGTGCCGCTGTAGTGGATCTGTTTTACCAACTCATTCATGGAGCCGATGATCACGGTGATCAGCAGGTCCTTTTCCACGTTTTTGATCAGTTGTTCCGCCTGGCCTCTTGCCATCAGCGCATAAAACGGTTCCGCCAGCTCTCTGGCCTTTTCCCGCGTGGCTGCGGTGATGTAAGGGGAGTGGTAACACTGCTCCAGAAAAATGAACTCTTCAAAATGCTGCAGCCGGTAACGGAGTATGTTCATCCAGATACTGCGGAAGCCGGGTTTGAACGGTTGCCGGGCATCATATCCCCGGAAGGACACGGTCACCGAGTTCTCCCGGCAGGCAGCAAAAAGCGCATTGATCAGCGCATCCTTGTTGTCGAAATATACATACAGGGTACCGGTGGCAATCCCGGCCTCTTTGGAAATATCCCCCATGGTCATGCCTGCCAGGCCCTTTTTGGCCACCAGCTTCAGCACGGCCCTGAAAATACGGGCATACTTCTTATCGTCTTTCAATTTCACAATACAAATATAAGTGAATATTTATTCACCATAAAAAAGCAGCACGGGATGTTTGTATTACCTGTCACGAAAAGAAAATGGGGATGTTTTCTGTTCAAAAAAATATATCAGGGAAAACATCAGGGGAAAGGAGATCGTCCGTAAAACAGCGGAAAAATAACCGTTAAGCAACCCGTTGTGATAAACCCCCGTAGTGTATACAAACGGGGGTATTGTTGTCTGTTGATTAAATCAGGCCTTGAAAAAGCGTTGGTTTAATCAGCATATTAAAATTAGTCAACCATTGATTAGAAAAATCCAACTGGCCTGGACAAGCCGATTGGGGTTTAGCTGAGATATTTGTTAGATGTATGCATTTCATTTGTTACTTTTTTTCATAACGCAGTGTTAGTACCGTAATATTACTGGCAATCCCCGCTGGTTTAGTTAATAGAATCTAAACGCCTCCGGATTAACAATTGGAAATCCTGTTGAGATTGGCTGAAACCCTTTGTGAATAAGGGTTGTTGGATTTTAGGTATTTATCCACACTTATTAACAGGTATCCACACACGTTATTCACATAGATGTTGATAACTGATGTAATCCTTGTCTGTGTTGATGATGGTATTGTTGGTTGACCATCAGCCGCCGGGAAATATCCGGTTTATCCACAAACGTTATCCACATACCCCTGCTGCCCGCGCTGAAAATGCAGTCTGACGGTAATTTGTTTTTTCCCTTTTGGAAGAAAACCCGGCAAATGCCTCACAGGAAGGCATCGCCGGCCATCCGGATACGGGGATGTCGTTGAAAAGGTGGTCTGTGGACCATCAACGCCCTCCCATACGGACACGCATCTCCGAAAGGTATTCACCGGCAGCGAATCGGAGTTGCCCTGTAGCCGCTTCCCGGGGAAAGCCCCGCCAGAAGGCAGTCGACGCCCGGTATACGGTCACGCACCTACGGACCGCCTGCGGAAACCAGACCGGCATGCATTCACGGAATCGATCAACCGGTGAGTGATAATTTGCTGCTGTCAGTTCCGGAAATAAACCTACTGTATAACTGACGCCCGGAAAAACGGTACCAGGGGCTGCGCAAACTGTTAGTAATTTCCTGCGGACGTATCAGACATTCCGCCTGGCTCCCCGCAACTGCAGCCCTATGGCATTGAGGAATCCCGGAAGAAGATGATTGCGGAGCATATGATGATTTAAAATGAGACAAAAAGCCCTTATTTTTAAACAGAACAGCAAACACGGTTTATGATGGACAGCGGCCGCGGGACAGACGACGTCAGCCGGAAGCGGCATATAGTGAAGACCAGGGAACGCGGAACGAATGCGCACAGCGATTCCCGGGTGCCGGCAAATACATTTAAAACAACATCACAAAATGACCAGAGAAGAATTGATTGAATTGGTGAAAAAAATAGCTGCTGCAGCGGGTACGGAAGAAGAGATCGACAACATGCTGAGTTTACTGGCAGAGCAGGTGTCTGACCCCCACGTCAGCGACTACATTTATTGGGAGGACCTGACAGCTGAAGAAGTGGTGGACAAAGCACTGAAACACAAGCCTATACAGCTTTAACGGCTATCGGACCATCCATTACTGCCTGGAAAATAATGCGTGGTGAGCCGGGTACTGCCATGATATCTCAGTAAAGGTGGGCATCTATATAAAACAAGCCATTACTGCAAAAAAAATACCCTTGCTGTGACAATGCAGCAAGGGCTTTAAAAACATTCACATGTCATCTGCAGAAAGATAAGCTACTGACAGATGTTGATAATCAAAATTGAAGCCTAGTAATATGTTGAATAAGATGATACTAACATTGGGAAGTTATCATGCAGGAGGCAAAAAGGATAACTTCTGGTATCGAAGATAGATATTACATTTTGTAAAATTGGTTAACCATTCGTTAACGTAAGCGTGTAGCCCTCCATGGTATCATTTCTTGTACCATTTTCCCTTTCCCTGATAGCATTTTCCAGCCGCTTGCACAAGCCACGGCTTATGTATATTTTTTGACCGGTGCTATAAAAAATCCAACGTTATGAAACGACTTGTACTGTTGTTATGGACGGTATGTTTATATCCTGCCCTTTTCGCTCAGGACATGCCCGATATGTGGACTAAATCAGGCGGTAACAATGCAGCCCATCCGGGCCTGAAATGGTTTACCGGCGCGAAGTTCGGACTTTTTATACACTGGGGACTGTATTCCAAACTGGGTGGCCGCTGGAAAGACAGCAGCTACTACGGCAGCGGTGAATGGATCATGAACCGGGCAAAAGCCCCCGCGAAAGAATATGCAGCCGTCGCCAAGACATTCAACCCACAAGGGTTTAACGCGGAGGAATGGGCCAATACCGCCCGCGAAGCCGGCGTAAAATATCTCGTGATCACGGCCAAACATCATGAAGGATTCAGCATGTACGATTCCAAAGTGACCGACTTCGATATCGTAGATGCGTCCCCGTATGGTAAAGATCCCATGAAAGCCCTTTCCAAAGCCTGTCGTGATAAAGGCATTCAGTTTGGCTTCTATTACTCCCAGTTCCTCGACTGGCACGAACCGAACGGTGGCGGCAATAGCTGGGACTTCAACACAAAAGAGAAAGACTACCAGCAGTATTATCGCACCAAGTCTGTTCCGCAGCTGAAAGAACTGCTGACCAACTACGGTCAGCTGGGATTGGTATGGTTCGATATGCCGGGGGGCCTCACACCGGAACAGACCAAACAGATGATCGACAGTCTGCGCCTGCTGCAACCCAACTGCCTGTTCAGCAGCAGAGTAGGCCATGGTCTTGGTGATTACCGCGACTTTGGCGATTCAGAAGTGCCGCCTGTCCCCATCACAGGCGCATGGGAATCTATCTACACCCACAACGATTCCTGGGGATATATTCAACACGATCTCAATTTTAAATCTCCCAAAGAAATCATACAACTCCTTTCCAATGTAGCCTCCAAAGGGGGCAACCTCATGCTCAATGTAGGTCCGGACGGCGAGGGTAAATGGCCTCAGTATTCCATCGATTATCTGAAAGCCACCGGTAAATGGTTGAAGCAATATGGAGAGAGTATCTACGGTACTACCTATGGACTGATACCAGCGCAACCGTGGGGCGTTACCACCAGCAAGCCCGGTAAACTGTTCCTGCATGTATGGGAGATGCCCGCCGACCGCCAGTTGCGGATTCCCGGTGTGGATGCCCGGGTGAAATCCGTTAAGGTACTGGGTACCGGCACTGCGCTGACGTTCAAACAACAGCCGAACGAAACCACCATACAACTGCCGGTAACGTTGCCGGATACACGTAATACGGTGCTGGTGATGGAATACAGCGGCAACCAGTCTGACCGCTCCCAGCTGCGCACACAAACTGTCAGCAGCCAGTACGCACAGGCGGAAATACCCACCGTATGGGCTGTTTATAATGGTGCGGCGAAAAACAAACTGTTTACCTGGTCGCATTATTTCGGTGACTGGAAGCATGATAACCTGGCGTATGATATGACTACGCCGGAGGATGCGCTGGTGTTCCCGCTCGATATACAGGATGCAGGAGATTATAAGATCATGCTGGAGTATGCCTGTGAAAAATCCAGCGCGTCGCAACAGGGGGTGGTAACACTTAACGGGCAACAGCTGCCTTTCCTGACACTGTTTACCGGTCAGTTCGATAGCCATCAGCCGATGATATTTATCCGGCATGCTATCGGTATCCTGCACGTGGATAAGCCCGGCATCAACAACCTGACCGTCAAACCCGTGTCAGGCAATAAAAAGGAATTGTTCCGGCTGCGCAAGGTCATCCTGCAGCCGGTGAAATAAGGACTGCTAAATTTATAGTGACAAATGAAAAAAAAGACACCCCTGCTATTGACCGCAGGCTTGTATGCCGCACTGGCAACGGCGCAGCCGAAGATGCCGGTCCGTGACTGGCTGATAGACCCGCAAGGGTTTACGGCCACGGCCACGGAAAAAGGAAAAGAAATTGTGCTCAGCAATGGTTTGTTGAGCCGCAGTTTTCGTACGGCCCCCAACGTTATTTGTACGGATTTCCGTAATCTGGTGAGCGGAGAGCAATTGCTGCGTGCGATAAAGCCGGAAGCACGCCTCTTGATCAACGGCCGCGCTTATCAGGTGGGCGGCGCCACGGGACAGCGCCAGAACGCTTATCTGTTGCCCGCCTGGCTCGACAACCTGCAGGCTGGCGCGCATGATTTTGTATATGCCGGCCATCAGATTGCAGACATACAACCGGCGCTCAACTGGAAAGCCGGCCGCTGGTGTGCCAACCCCCGGCAGGCTACCGGCAAAGCGGTGATCTTTGCGTATAAAGCCCAGGCACCGGAATTGCAGGGGGTAACCGTAAAAGTGCACTACGAAGTTTTTGATGGTATCCCGTTGCTGTCCAAATGGCTGGAGGTGACTAACGGTACCGGGCAAACGATGAAGCTGGACCAGGTGGTCAATGAAATACTGGCCACACCGGAAGAAGAGTCTACCGTGGTGGGAAGTCCGGACCAGATAAGGACACCGCATGGCATTTATGTGGAAAGCAACTACACTTTCAACAACTCCATGACGGCCAGGCTCAGCGATCAGACCACTCACTGGAAAACAGACAGCACCTATACTTCACAGGTGAACTATGATCTGTTGACGCCCTGTGTGCTGGAGGTACATCCCAAAGTGCCGGTAGGTATAATGTTGGCGGCGGGGGAACATTTTGAATCCATCCGTACTTACGAACTGCTGCTCGATGGTTATGACCGGGAACGCAACGGGCTGGCCAAACGCCGCATGTACCGCGTGCTGGCGCCATGGACCACCGAAAACCCCATCTTCATGCACCTCGTCAGCACCGATCCGGTGAAGGTGAAAAACATCATCGATCAATGTGCGGCCACCGGCTATGAAGGCGTGATCCTGAGTTTTGGCAGCGGCCTCAATATGGAAGACACCAGTGCGGCCAATATCGCGAAATATAAAGCACTGGCTGACTATGCCCATCGTAAAAAAGTAATGCTGGGCGGATACTCCCTGTTTTCAAGCAGGCGTATCAGTGATGAAGATGATGTGATCAATCCTGCTACCGGAAAGCCCGGCGGCGCTTTCTTCGGCAACGCCCCCTGTCTGGGCAGCAAATGGGGCCTCGGTTATCTCGATAAACTGAAACACTTCATTACCGCTACCGGCTTCGATATTTTTGAGAATGACGGGCCTTATCCCGGTGATGTCTGCGCTTCCACCACCCATCCGGGTCATAGCGGGAAAGATGATTCCCAGTGGAAACAAATGCAGCTGCAAAAAGGACTGTATCGTTTCCTGAATGCCAAAGGCGTTTATATCAATGCGCCTGACTGGTATTTCATGGACGGTACCAACAAAATCAGTTTGGGTTACCGGGAGGTGAATTTCTCGCTGCCAAGAGCTGAACAGCTGATCCTCAACCGGCAGAATATTTTTGACGGTACCTGGGAGAAAACACCTTCCATGAGCTGGGGTTTTGTGCCGCTGAGCGAATACCATGGCGGCGGCGCAGATGCTACGCTGGAGCCGCTGAAAGACCACCTCGATACTTATGAGCAACTGATGATGCAATACTACGGCGCCGGCGTTCAGGCTTGCTATCGTGGCCCGCGGTTGTACGATACCGATGCCACACACCAGCTGGTGCAGCAGGTAGTGGGCTGGTATAAAAAGTACCGTGATATCCTTAATACCGATGTACTGCATCTCCGCCGCCCTGATGGCCGCGACTGGGACGGTATCATGCACATCAGTTCCGTGCTGCCACAAAAGGCAATGGTGATGTTGTACAACCCCACCGCCACGCCCATTACCCGGGAAGTGGCGTTGCCACTGTATTATACCGGTCTTACCCAGACCGTGAAGATAAGAGAGAAAGAAGGCGCACTAAAAACGTATCGTCTTGACCGTCAGTATACCGCTCACGTGAAAGTGACGATTCCGGCCTCCGGATACACCTGGCTGGTAGCAGAGTAAACATCCATCATGAAAAATTTATCATTACGATTTATGAAGAAGCTGACACTCGCCGTTATGACCCTGTTATGCTGTTTGCAGATACAGGTGCAGGCACAACAGAAAAAAATCTTCAACGAAACACCGGAGCAAATGGAAAAGCGCCTGTCCTGGTGGGTGCACGACCGCTTCGGCATGTTTATCCACTGGGGCTTGTATTCCCTGCCTGCCCGCCACGAGTGGATCAAGAACTATGAGCGCATGACAGACAGCGCATATCAGAAATATTTTGACAACTTCGATCCGGACCTGTACAATCCGCGCGAATGGGCCCGTATGGCCAAAGCAGCGGGCATGAAATATGCCGTGATCACCACCAAACATCACGAAGGTTTCTGTTTGTTTGATTCCAAATACACTGATTATAAATCCACGAAGACGGCCATCAAAAAAGACCTGGTCAAAGAATGGGTGGACGCTTTCAGGGCAGAAGGACTGAAGGTGGGATTTTATTATTCGCTGATCGACTGGCATCATCCGGACTTTACCATTGACAGGGTGCATCCGCAGCGTGTCAATGACCCGAAGGAATACGAAAGGCTCAATAAAGGCCGTGATATGGAAAAGTACCGTACTTATCTGTTTAACCAGGTACGGGAACTGATGACCAATTATGGAAAAATTGATATGCTATGGACAGATTTCTCTTATCCGGGAGCCAATGGAAAAGATCATAACGACTGGAACTCGCTGGCGTTGATTAAAATGGTGCGGAAGCTACAGCCCGGCATCATCATCAATGATCGCCTGGACCTGGGTGAATACGATGATGGCGGCGATTTTGCGACACCGGAACAATACAAGGTGTCTGAATGGCCTACCCGTAACGGCAAGCGGATACACTGGGAAACCTGTCAGACTTTCTCTGGTTCCTGGGGTTACTATCGTGATGAGACTTCCTGGAAGGACAACAAGCAGCTGCTGGTGCTGCTGATCGAGTCTGTCAGCAAAGGCGGTAATCTGTTGCTCAATGTGGGACCCACTTCCCGTGGCCTCTTTGATGCCCGTGCGCAGGAACGTTTGCAGGGAATGGGTGATTGGATGAAGGTCAACGGACGTTCCATTTACGGCTGTACAGAGGCGCCTGCCGGTATTCAGCGGCCGGATAATACCCTGCTTACCTACAATCCCGACACGAAGCGGTTGTATGTGCATCTGCTCGATTATCCGTTGCAGCGCATTGAACTGCCGGGGCTGAAGGGCAAGGTAAAATATGCCCAGTTCCTGCATGATGGTTCAGAGCTGAAAATGAAAGACACTGATAAAGGCGCATTGGCCATAGATGTGCCGGTACGCAAGCCGGAGGTGGAAATTCCGGTAATCGAGCTGATACTGGAGTAGTTCCGGATCAACTGATGCAATGAACAGGAAAACGTAAAAAGCGGAAGGGTGTAATGCGCCTTCCGCTTTTTGCGTTTTTTCACCTATTAGAAAAAAGACTTCTTTTTGTGAGAAAAGGTATTATTTTTATTGTACCATTTCTTTTTTGTTAAACATTCGGAATGAAGCTATTAGTCAGAATTAAGCATATAAAGACACAACCGATATCTTAATCAGCTTCAGGATGCCGGCTACTCCGGAGTATCCCAATGTCATCAATCCAGTGATGGAGCAACCATATCCGTTTTACCAGCAGCTGTGTATAACAGGGCCATCAGGTATATACCGTTAGTAACGGGCATGTATATACCGGATTACCGGAATGAACAGCGGCGAAACACTAAAACCATTAAAACCATATTTTCCCCGGGGATAAGCCATCAGTCGGTAGCCGGGGGCCGAAGAAGTAAAAAGTATTCAACACTGTAAGGTTGTCAGAGAAGTTCATCAACCAGACGGAACAGCAGCAATGGTAGAAGCAAAAAGAAACCCTATTGTTTTCCCGGGCGTACATCCACCTATGTTGGAAAACCGAATTTGAAAAAATAAATAAGGAAGTAGAAAAACGCGCAGAAATGGTTAAAATATAATATATATGATTAAATATAATTTGTTAGAATTGCAAAAATAGCCGGCTTTCAAAAAGCTGAAAACTAGTTGATTGTAATTCAGTTAATCCTTAATTTATTGATTTATACCACGTTAGTAGTTAGTTTTTACTCTAATATTGAACAAATTGTATATTAATATTTATTGAAAAACCATATACGTATCCGATTGACTACTGATAGTAATTGTTTCAAATTTGTTTGGGGTATGGAAACCGTGTGAACTTTCCATTATGCAAAATATTCAGCCATACCAGCTTCCAGACTTACAGTTAAAAATGGAAGATTTTCATACGAAATATACATAACCCAAAAGGAATAATATGAAAAAAGTGGGGCCTATAAATGCTGGTCATTTAGTAGAAGGGGAGGTTTATGAAGTGGCGGCATTGCATAGCGAATCAACGAATATGTTACAACAATTAGCTAAAGATATCTGTAACCTTGTTTTTATGGATATAGAGATACCTGGATTGACTGCGATAGAGGCTGCCAGTATTGTAAAAGCTGCGTATCCCGATATAAATGTGATTTTGCTGACTTTAAATGAGAAAGGTAAATCCCTGACAGAGATGCCTGTCCGCGAGGAGGGGTTGGCGGTAGACCACATCCCGCCTGTATCCCTGACAGAGTTCATATCGCAAGTCTACGAAACCGCGCTGCAATCTAATATGGTGGCAGTGAACAAGGTGTTGGCGTTTTTCCGGAAAGAACGCGGAAATAGTCATGATCCCTATGGGTTATCACCCCGTGAAAAAGAAATCCTGCGTTGCCTGGTAAATGGTGATACCTATAAACAGATTGCCGAACACTGTCACATCAGTGTGGGAACAGTGCGATCGCATATCATGAACATCTACCGCAAACTTGACGTGAATTCCCGTTCCAATGCCATTGTGAAAGCCATGAAAGAAAGGCTGGTGTAAACTTTTTCGGTTAATGATGACCTGTGCCACGAAAGAACAACTGGTGTAATTCTGGCGCCTGTGCCTGAAGCCCTCAATGGAAACCGATGTTAATGCCAACCTGGTATGCTGGCGAAGTACATAGCCACATACGGGCAACCTAATCCTTTTCAATGAAAGACATGTGTCAACAACCATGTGACAAAACGGACAGCCTGCGCGCTTACGCCGACAGGATAAATTTTTGCCTGCACGGATGACCATGGGAATTCATCACTGAACAAGTGAAAAGGCTTACGGGCAGGTACCGCCCGGCTATGTTATGGCCGGGGATGGCAGTGCCTGTATCGGTAGTCCATTTTGGTCGCCATCAGTGTGTCCGATGACTGCTGATCTCCGCCCATAGGCGATTCGGCCGTATCAATGGGCAGCACGGTTTAAAAAAATACCGATAAAAGACAAAATAATAGTGAAAGTTATGCAACCGTTTGCATAACTTTCACTATTCTATTTTAGGCCTGCTGCCAAACACGTTATGAGAGAAAAAACAGCAGCCGGGAAATAGTGTCAACAACCAGATTCAGGATCGCTTTGGGAACACCGTGATACAATGAACCGCCATGATAATGGCGGTAGCGGCGTTGCTTTTGTCCAACAATTTTTGACCAACAACGACATATGAAAAGAACAGGATTTTGGTGGCTGTTAGGGTGCCTGTTGGCAGGCAGTTACTTTTGTCAGGCGCAACAATCAACCCGCCTCACCCAACACTGGGAATATCTCCGTGGAGACCTCGGCGGTATCTGGGAAGCGGTAAGACCCGCTGCAGAAGGCAGCCCGGAGTCGGTACCCCTGTGGCAACCGGTAAGCCTGCCACACTGCTTCAACGCTACAGACGCGGTGAGCCCGGAAGAAAACTACTACGAAGGGCCCGGCTGGTACCGTTCCCTGCTGGACATTAAAAATCCCTATACCGATGGCCGTACACTGCTCCACTTTGAAGGCGCCGGGCAAAAAACCGCGGTATATATATACACCACCAAAGTAGCCGCCCATACCGGCGGCTACGATGAATGGACGGCTGATATCACCGAAGCGGTGCGGCAGTTCCTGCAATCGCCGGAAGCCAAACGCTTCAAAGGAAAAGTGCCGGTATCCATCCGTTGTGATAATACCCGCGACCTGGAAATGATTCCCTCCAACATGTCGGACTTTAATGTGTACGGTGGATTGTACCGCTATGTCAATCTCGTATATGCGCCGGCGTTATCGTTTGAAACGCTGCATATACAGGCCGTGACAGATGCTGCCGGTAGCAATGGAACATTGACCGTCCACGCTGTTTTCCGTAACCCCGGCCACATCAGTCGCGGCACCCTGGAATTACGGGTACTCGATCCACAAAATAAAGTGGTGAAAGAAATCCGGCAGGACATCGATATACAAGCCGGTGAGCAACAACTGGCAGGCATCTCCCTGAAAAAAACCATGTTATGGTCTCCCGACCAACCCCGCCTCTATACGGTGGAAGCCCGCCTCATGACTCCTGTCGGTACCACCGAATGGAAAGATCATACCGGCTTCCGTCACTTTGAATTTGTAGACCACGGGCCTTTCCTGCTCAACGGTAAAAGGCTGCTGCTGCAAGGTACCCATCGTCATGAAGACCACGCCGGCGTTGCCGCCGCCATGACCGAAGACATGATCCGGAAAGAAATGCTGCTCATTAAAAGCATGGGCGCCAATTTCATCCGTCTCGGGCACTATCAGCAATCCCGCATCGTGTTGCAATTGTGCGACAGTCTCGGCATCCTCGTATGGGAAGAAATTCCCTGGTGCAGGGGTGGTCTCGGTGGTGATACCTACAAAGAACAGGCGCGCCGGATGCTGACCAATATGATCAGCCAGCACCGTAACCATCCGGCGGTGATCCTCTGGGGACTGGGCAATGAAAACGACTGGCCCGGCGATTTCCCGGAATTCGATAAAGAGAAAATCCGCGCGTTCATGTCGGAACTGAATACCATGGCGCATCAGCAGGACAGTACCCGCAAAACCACTATCCGGCGTTGCGACTTCTGTAAGGATATCGTAGACGTGTACTCGCCCTCTATCTGGGCCGGCTGGTACCGCGGCCGCTATACGGAATACAAATCTGAAAGCCTGAAAGAAATAGCCCGTGTGCCACATTTTTTCCATGCGGAATGGGGCGCCGATAGTCACCAGGGCCGCTTTGCGGAAGAGCCGGAACAGTTCATTAAACAAATCGCTACCGGCAAAGGCGCTGATGAACGCACCGGTGATTTCGCACTCACCGGCGGCAATGCCAGGGCCTCTAAAGATGGCGACTGGTCTGAATCCTATGCGGTGAACCTCGTGGACTGGCACCTGAAAGAACAAGAGACCATGCCACAGCTGACGGGTACAGCTTACTGGGTATTTAAAGATTTTTCCACACCACTGCGACCGGAAAATCCTGTGCCTTATGTAAATCAGAAAGGTATTGTAGCCCGTGACCTCACCCCTAAAGAAATATACTACGTGTTCCAGTCGTACTGGACCAAAGCACCGATGGCGCATATCTATGGCCACGGATGGCCGGTCCGCTGGGGCAGGGAAGGAGAAACCAAAGAAATACGCGTGTATTCCAATTGCGCAGAAGCAGAACTGTTTGTGAATGGCAACAGCGCTGGTGTCAGAAAACGCAACAGTCAGGATTTTCCCGCAGCAGGCCTGCGCTGGCAGGTGCCGTTACAAACGGGCGCCAACCAGATAAAAGTAGTGGCCCGTCAGGGAAAAGAGAGCATCACTGACGAAGTGAGCTGGCAATACCAGACGGCTGTCTGGTCCAAACCGGTGAGGCTGATACTGGAGGAAGACAAATCCATTACCGGCAATAATCTCCGTAAGGTGCGCGTAAAAGCGGTAGATGAAAAAGGGGTGTTGTGCCTCGACGCGGCTAACGAAATCACTTTCTCATTGGCAGGAGATGGTGAGCTGATCATCGACCAGGGCACTGCCAGCGGCTCCCGTAAAGTACAGCTGGCTAACGGTCAGGGCTGTATTTTTCTGCGTACCGCTCATAACGCCGGCACTGCTGTAGTGGCGGCCACTGCTAAAGGAATGACCACCGGCATCACTACCATTACCTATTAACTGTATTCAAACACGATGTGCTCATGAAAAAAATTTTTTCCGGAATAGGGCTGCTGATTTTTTCGTGGCAAGCCCATGCTGCTACCCCGCCCGATTCCCTGCTGAAGCTCTGGTATAAACAACCTGCCCGGCAATGGGTAGAAGCCCTGCCCGTGGGCAACGGCCGCATTGGCGCCATGGTCTTCGGTGGCGTACAAAAAGAAGAACTGCAGCTCAACGAAGGTTTCCTTTGGTCCGGCACGCCGCGCAATGGTGATAACCCGCTTGCCAAAGAAACACTGCCACAGATGCGGCAACTGCTCAACGAAGGCAAATACAAAGAAGCTGATAAGCTGGCCAAAAAAATGATGGGGACCTACAGCGCGCGTTACATCACACTGGGCAGCCTTTTTATTGAAAATGATGTGCCGCAGCAGGCGGATAATTATCGTCGTGAGCTAGACCTTAACCGCGGCGTCAACAAAGTTTCCTACACCGCTGATGGCGTGCAATACACACGGGAAGTATTCTCCAGCTATCCCGCACAGCTGCTGGTTGTCCGCTACACCGCCAGTAAACCGGGGATGTTGCGTTTCCACACCAGCTTCGCTAACCCGATGCCCCATACGAACAAAGCGCTCAATCACCACTACCTCGTGATGAAAGGCCGTTGCCCGGAATATGTGGCCTCCCGCCCTTACGAAGCGAAACAAATCGTTTATGGCGATAAAGGCATCCGCTATGAAGTGCATATGGATGCCCGCACTGACGGCGGAAAAATAACGACTGATACTACCGGTATCAATGTTAGCGGTGCTACCGAAGCCCTGCTGCTGGTGTCTATCGGTACCAGCTATAAAAGCCCGGAAGACTGGGCCGGCGATCCTGCGGTAGCAGCAGCGGCCGCGCTGAAGAAAGCACAGGGCGTTTCGTATGCTGCGCTGCTGAATACGCACCTGGCAGATTATCAACGGCTGTTCGGTAAAGTAATGCTCAACCTTGGTACGGACGGTGGTGAACAACTGCCTACTGATGAACGGCTGAAAGCCTATACCACGGCCGGCGGCAACCGCGACCCGCAGCTGACCACCTTGTTATATCAATACGGTCGTTATCTCATGATCGCAGGCTCCCGCAAGGGAGGCCCGGCGCTCTCCCTGCAAGGCTTGTGGAACAAAGAGATGCAGCCGCCATGGGGTTCCAACTACACGATCAATATCAATACAGAAATGAACTACTGGCCGTCCGAAACGGCGAACCTGTCGGAATGCGGCCAGCCATTGTTTGACTTCATCCATAAAATGGCTAAACGTGGACGTGTAACCGCTGCCGTTAATTACGGCGCTTCCGGTTGGACAGCCCATCATAACACCGATATATGGGCGATGACCAACCCGGCCGGTGGCCTTGATTTCAGCGATCCCAACGGCAATCCCAAGTGGGCGATATGGCCAATGGGCGGAGCGTGGCTGAGCCGCCATCTCTGGGAACATTATCTGTTTACCGGTGATAAACAACAGCTGGCGCAGATGTATCCCGACCTGAAAGGCGCTGCCGAATTTATGCTCGACTGGCTCGTTAAAAACGAAAATGGTCAGTGGGTAACCAATCCTTCCACTACGCCCGAAAACAATTTCCTTATAGATGGCAAAAGGGAAGGCTCTGTGAGCATCGCTTCCACCATGGATTTATCCATCATCCACGATCTGTTTACCAATACCATGCGCGCTGCCACAGTGCTGGGTAAGGATGCAGACCTGGTGGCCAGGATAAAAGACAGAATGAAAGACATTTATCCATTTCATGCCGGGCAATATGGTCAACTGCAAGAGTGGTATAAAGACTGGGACGACCCGAAAGATACTCACCGGCACGTATCTCACGTGTATGGCCTCTTTCCGGGCAACTTCATCAACCCTCGTCGGGATGCGGTACTCGCAGCAGCGGCTAAACGCAGCCTGCTGCTGCGCGGCGATGGGGGCACCGGATGGTCCAAATCATGGAAGATCAACTGGTGGGCACGCCTGGAAGATGGCAACCACGCCTATACGATGCTGAATAAACAACTATTCCTCGCCGGTGGACAGGAAGTGAGCGTAGCCGATAATAGCGGCGGTTCTTATCCCAACCTGTTCGATGCCCATCCGCCGTTTCAGATAGACGGCAACTTCGGCGTTACTTCCGGTATCACCGAAATGTTGCTGCAGAGCCATGACGGCGTAATACATCTGCTGCCCGCTCTGCCTGACGCATGGCCCTCCGGCAGCGTGAAAGGTTTAAAAGCACGTGGCGGCTTTGAAGTAGACATGGAATGGAAAAACGGTCAGCTCATGCACGCCATAGTCCGTTCTGCGCTGGGCGGCAACCTGCGCATACGCACCAGCAAACCGGTACAGATCAATGGTGTTGCGGCAAAGCAGGCCTCTGGCATCAATACCAATCCTTTTTACCCCTTGCCCATACCGGTAAAGACGGAAGTGAAAGATGCCTCCAAGCTGGCGGAGTTGTCACTGAAACAGGTGTATGAATACGACGTGCCCACCGCGGCCGGTAAAACCTATGACATACGATGAGTTTTAAAAAGACGATATTAAGTATAGCCGTTGGCGTTATATCTGCTACTACCCTGGCGCAGGTAAAAGGCGATGATGATGGCATCCTTGCCCAGAAAGCTGCCAGTCGTGATAAAGCGGCCATCGATTCGGCTGTCAACGGGTGGTGGACTGCCTCCATGAAGAACCACGATGAGCGCATCGCCTGGTGGCGGGAAGCACGTTTTGGGTGCTTTATTCACTGGGGCGTATATTCTGTGCCAGGCGGCGAATGGAACGGTAAAAAAGTGGAGGGCTACGCCGAACACCTGATGCGGAAAGAGAAAATCAATCGTCAGGAGTATGCACAAAAACTGATACAGCATTTTAATCCGGAACACTTCGATGCCGATACCTGGGTGAAAATGATCCGTGACGCCGGCATGCGTTATCTGATCATCACCGCCAAACACCATGATGGCGTGGCCATGTATCCCACTGCTATCGGCGATTACAGCATCGGCCAGTCGTCTTTTAAGCAGGACCCGATGGCGGCGCTGTCTGCCGCCTGCAAGCGATACGGCATCCGTTTCGGCTTCTATTATTCACATGCTTTTGACTGGGAGCATCCGGATGCGCCGGGCAACGACTGGGACTATGATAATCCCGGTGGTGATAAAAACCTGCATGGCGGCGGCAACTGGTACGATGCACATCCGGAGCTGTTGCCTAAAGCAGTGAAATATGTCAATGAAAAATCTATTCCACAGATACAGGAACTATTGCGTAAATACCATCCGGACATCCTGTGGTTTGACACGCCGCATAAGCTGCCGCTGAGCGAGAATATCCGTATCCTGCAAGCTATTCGGGCGGTGGATAAAAATGTGGTGGTGAACGGAAGACTGGCCCGCACAGGTAACATCTCCTTTGGAGATTATAAAAACACTTCCGACAGGCCGGCCGAGTTTTATCCTGTTGCCGGCGACTGGGAAGCGATCCCCACGACCAACGAATCGTACGGCTATTCCCGTTATGACAGCAGTCATAAACCGGTAGGCTTCTTTATCCGCCTGATGGCCAAAGCCGCGGCCAAAGGAGGCAATCTGCTGATGAATATCGGTCCCGAAGGCGATGGTACCATCGATCCGCGGGATACTGTTATTCTTCATGGTATTGGCACCTGGATGCAGCAGAACAACGAAAGTATCTATGGTACTACCGCCACACCATTGCCTGCGCAACCCTGGGGAGAAAGTACCCGAAAAGGCAATAAACTGTACCTCCATGTATTTCAATGGGGCGGTCCGTTATACGTTGGCGGGCTGTATGGAAAAGTGGAAAATGCCTATCTGTTGGCGAACAAACAGCCGGTAAAAGTAACCCGCGTGAACCCGAAAGACCTGAGCATCGCTCTGCCGGAAATAGCGCCGGATAGTGTTAACAGCGTGATCGTCCTCGAAATGAAAGATATGAAGGGCGATAGCGTACGCGTGCTGGATACCCGCCGGACCACCAATGTATTGCGGGCGTTCGATGCCACACAACATGGCAAAGGTTTCTCCTTTGGTGATGGTAAAAAGGCGGCTTATTTTGTACAGGGCTGGAAAAGCATGGACCAGTACGTGAGCTGGAAAGTGCGGACTACCCGCGACGCCGTGTTTAATATTGGCATCAAATACGCTACGGATCAACCTCCGGGCAATGTTTACGAGATACGCATCGGCAAAAATGTAATCAGCGCGGAAGTGAAATCGGCTAAAAAAACGGAGATCGTTACGCAGGCCCTGCAGGAAATAAGGCTGCCCGCCGGAGAATACGAGATCACCATTAAACCTGCGCAGATCAGCGGGCCGGAGTTAATGAAACTATTTGAAATCACTATGCAACCAAAATCATGATCGTTATGAAAAGACAATCCCTGATATTGACGGGCTGTTTACTGCTGGGCCAGCTGTTGGCCAGGGCAGGAGAAACAGACCAGTTTATAAAATCACTGAAAGCCAGTCCCACTACTGTTTACCAGTCGGGTGGCGCTGTAGCGCCGACTACGGTGAAGGTAGTACGCAACTGGTCGGGAGAGCTATGCGATATTCGTGTAGTCAATACCGGTAGCCAGCCCGTTAGACTGAAAGAAGTGGTGTTAGGCGCTGTAGGTAAGGTGTTAGCGTCCTCCACGCCGTTCTATGCGGAAGGCTTCCAGATGCTGACGCAATCTGCCGGTACACTGGCCGAACCCAAAACGCTGGGTAATTATACCGATGAAGGGCACTATAAGATACCCAAACCGGACGGCTATCTGGCGGTGTACAACCTGCTGCGCCTGTATCCCGCAAAGGATGCGCAGCTGTTGCTGGGATATACGTCCAGCAACCGTTTTGTGGGGAAGTTTTACCTGTCTGCCGATACCATTAAGGCAGTGGTAGACCTGGAAGATCTGGAGCTGGCGCCAGGTAAGGAGTTTAAGCTGGAAGAGCTGATGGTGCTCAGCGGTAAGGACGGCAATCACCTGCTGGACCGCTTCGCTGACCGCATTCATCATTTTCATCCGCGGTTGGACTTCAAGGCGCCGCCTACCGGTTGGTGCTCCTGGTATTGTTTCGGTCCGAAAGTAACTGCACAGAATATTTACGATAACCTGGATTATATCAAAACGAATATTCCCGCGCTGAAATACATCCAGCTGGATGACGGTTATCAGCCGCATATGGGAGATTGGCTGGAAGTAGGCAATTCTTTCGGCGGCAACGTGCAGCAGGTGCTGCATACCATCCGTGACAAAGGATTTGAGCCGGCTATCTGGGTGGCGCCTTTTATCTGCGACAGCAATTCCACCATTTTTAAACAACATCCGGACTGGCTGGTGAAAGACAAAAGTGGAAAGCCACTGCGCAGCGACCTCGTGACTTTCGGCGGTTGGCGTCTGAAACCATGGTATGTACTGGATGGTACGCATCCGGAGGTGCAGCGGCATTTTGAGCAATTGTTCCGTACCATGCGCAACGATTGGGGCGTGACCTACTTCAAGCTGGACGCCAATTTCTGGGGAGCTATCCATGGCGGTGTTTATTATGATAAGCAGGCTACCCGGGTAGAAGCTTACCGTCGTGGAATGGCCGCGATTATCAAAGGCACACGTGATGCGTTTATCCTTGGTTGTAACCATCCGCTGTGGCCCTCGCTGGGACTGGTACACGGTTCCCGCAGCAGCATGGATATCAAACGTACCTGGACGGTATTTGAAAAATCGGGTCGGGAAAACCTCTACCGCTCCTGGCAGAATGGCCGTCTGTGGTGGAATGATCCGGACTGTCTGGTGTTGACCGGCAATATGCCTGATCATGAATTTAATTTCCATGCCGCGCTGATATATGCTACCGGTGGTATGTTGCTCAGTGGTGACGACCTTACCAAAATAACCCCGGAGCGTCTGAATATGCTGCGCAAAGCGGTGCCTCCTACCGCTAAAGCTGCTGCGTTCACCGATACCAGTTTCGAAGTAGGGGAGGTCAACACACCCACCGGAAAAAATATTATCTTTCTCAACTGGCAGACATCTCCCAAAAAACTAACCGTAAAACTGGATAAACCTTGTGAGGTGCTGGACTACTGGACAGGGAAAAGTTATGGCAGGCATACCGGCAGTTTTACCATGGAAGTGGGCGGGCATGACGGAAAAGTATTCACACTCACGCTCACGCAAAGGCGCTAAGCAGCATAAGCAGCAAAGGAGCGAAGACCGCCCTTTGCTGCTTATACTTTTCTTGTATCTTTCTTTTCTTATTTTTTCTTATTTTTCTTAGCGCCTTTGCTGCTTAGCGCCTTTGCGTGACTTTTTTTGTTTCTTATTTTATGCGGTACGTTATATTCTTTTTATTGTTGTTTGCGGGACAAACACAAGCGCAGTCGCCCCTGCTGAAAAAGGTGTTGCAGGACACCAAACCGGCTATTATAGAGCGGGCGGCCTGGGCCCTGCAACAAACGCCGCTGACGATCACTGCGTTTAGCTGTGACCGTAGTGCGGGTGGCAAACATGATTTTTATTCCGAAGGAGACTATTGGTGGCCTAATCCTGCGAATGCTGACAGCCCGTATGTACAGCGCGACGGGCAAAGCAACCCGGATAATTTTGTGGAGCACCGTCAGGTGATGATCCGTTTCAGCCGTATCATGGGCGCCCTGGCGGCGGGTTATGTGGCCACTAAAGACAAGACGTACCTGCAACATGCGTTGGTGCATGCCCGTGCCTGGTTTGAAGATGATGCCACCCGGATGAATCCCGGTCTGCTCTACGCGCAGGCCATTAAAGGCAGGGCTACCGGCAGGGGCATCGGTATTATTGATACCATCCACCTGCTGGAAGTGGTGCAGGCGCTGCGGATCATGGAAAAGGCCGGGATGATACCACCCTCGGACCTGGCGGCCTTTAAAAGCTGGTTTACGGCCTATCTTACCTGGATGACCACGCATCCGTACGGTAAAGACGAGATGAATGCGAAAAACAACCATGGTACCTGCTGGGTGATGCAGGTGGCCGCTTTTGCAAAATTCACCGGCAACCAGAAATGGACAGATTTCTGTATTAACCGCTATAAGACGGTGCTGTTGCCCGCACAGATGGCAGAAGACGGTAGTTTCCCCCAGGAACTGCGGCGTACTAAACCTTACGGCTACTCGTTGTTTAATCTGGATGCCATGAGCACTATCTGCCAGCTGCTCAGCGACAAAAAGAATGACCTGTGGCGGTATACATCGGAGCAGCGCAATATGGCCAAAGGCATAGCTTTCCTGTATCCTTATGTAAAAGATAAAAGCACGTGGCCGTATCCCAAAGATGTGATGTACTGGAGTGAGTGGCCGGTGGCCCAGCCTTTCCTGTTGTTTGGCGCTGCGGCTTTCAACAACACCGATTACTACCGGCTCTGGCTGATGTTAAACCACGACCCTGAGGTGGAAGAAGTGCTGCGAAACCTGCCTATTCGTAACCCTGTGATTTATTTGTGATTTAGGATTTTTTTTAATATCTTTAGGTTCCTATGAAATAAAAACTTTAGAGGTATGAGTTGGATGAACGACTTGTATGTTATTTACCAGAAACTGGATGCCAACAGTTGTGAAGCGGTAAAAAATGACATTCTTAAAGCCCAGATAGATGGCTGCAGCAGAGGTGAAATTTATTTTCTGGTGCTGCAACAGTTGTTGCAGATAAAAAAGGAAAAAGCGCCTGTATATGAGTTGATTAAAGACGAAGTGGAAAGCTTTATCCATTACAGTAGTAATCCGTATAGGTTATCCGCCTAGTTCTTCTATCAGCTTCTGCACTTTGATATAATTGGGAGCCTGGGATGGTATTTTCAATAGCCAGTCCAGACATTCCTGCTTGTGTCCTTCCTTAAGATAGCTCAGTCCCATATAAAAAGCAGCTTCGTATTTAAGGTCGCTGCTTTGTTGGTATACCTGTACCAGATCTGCCCTGGCCGGCTCCAGCTGGTTCAGGTCAACCTTGCTTACGCCCCGGTAGTAGCGGGCGTAGAGGTTATTGGGATGTTGTTGCAGTACCTGGTCGAGTATGGTGATGGCTTCTCCGAAATGGCCGCGGTTGAATTTTTCGATGGCTTCCCGCGGTAGGCGGAGGCTGTCGGTGTCCGGGGTGAGCATTTCGGTGGAAGCAAACTGACGGTAGATGTTTTTCCGCCAGGGGCTGACATAAAGCATGATAGCAACACCGGCGGCGAAGAGGGCAATGAGGATAACGGTATTGCGGATAGGCGTGGGCGTGCTTTCTTTCGGCGCAAACCAGGCATTGCGACGGGAGAACAGCTGATGCAGAATCGCTTCGCGGGAAGGGTCTTTACAGATGCGCTGTGCCAGCAGCCGGCGGAACAGTTCAAACCGTCTCACCTGCTGGTTAAGGGTGGTATCTGTTTTCAGCCGGGCTTCGAACAGTTTCTTTTCTGCGTCGGGCATCTGGCCTGAGAGGAAACGATCGGCGGCCGCAAGGTCTTCTGCCGCCATACCACCGGATTTCAGTTTGCTATCGAGATCTCTGAACAGAGAGAGATAACAGGTTTGTCTGTTGGCCGGTAGTTCCTGTACCGGTATTTTGGTGGCCACGGCAATGTCTTCCTGAAGGCAGTCGGTGAGCGACCAGCTCAGCAGTTCCTTACAGGAATCATTGAGTTGGAGGTATTGATTGTAAGCGAGTCTTCTTTTTTCGCCTTCTTTCAGCACATCTTCTATATCGATCATATCATCGCGGGTGAGGGCGGCGTTTTCTTCCGCTTCCATACCGGCGATGCGTTGGCCGCGCTTCTCCAGTTCCCGCTCCCAGATACGTTTGCAGAGCAGCTGCAGGAAGGGCTCAAACGAACTTACCTGCAACGGATGACGCCGTGCATAGTAGTAGATGTCCATCAATGCTTCTTCAAAAATATGGGCTGCGTCTTTGACAGTGCCGCTCTTCTGCAGTATGAAACGTTTCTCTTTGGAGGCGAAACGCTGGTAGATATCATCAATAATTTCCGGGGTATGATGCAGCAAGCCCTCAATGTAGTCCTGGTCGTAGTGTATTTCGGGTGACATACCTATCGTTTTTGCCATTTCTGTCTGTATTAAAAATATTAAACCTTCCCGAGGTGGCCTAATTATTTATTCTGTGCGCCGGCTTTTGTATCTTGCCGGTTATACCAGTTTCCCAGCCACAGGACAGTAATTTTTTGCACCTATGCCAGCTATTGATGAGCTGATTATACGTTTTATCCAATCTCCGCACGATCCGGCGTTACAGGAGGCTATCGCGGCTTTTGTCGCCGAAAGCCCCGGGCAGGCCCGCTATGTGGAGCAAAAGCTGGAAGCATGGCTGACAGCTTCGAATACACCTGTTGTTGCCACCACTGCGGTGAAAACAACAGCATTGCCGGCTTTTCTGTATGCTGTTAAAACATGGGTGGCAGCTGCGGTGCTCATCGTGGTGGCAGTACTGCTATTATGTTTCCGTCAGACAGCAGTGCCCCGCAAAATGTTTTCTCATGTCAACAATACCGGCCGGATAGATTCGTTACGCCTTCCGGGAGGTTATATCATACTGAACAAAAACGCGGCCATTTCGTTCGATAGCAGTGACCGGCGATCTGTTTATGCCGTGGTGTCCAAAGGAGATGTGTTTTTTGATCTCCACGACAATACTGCGTGTACGGTGCTGGTTCCCGGAGACTATCGGTTGGAAACGGCTGCAGGCGCCTTTCATGTGCACGCGTCTGCCAAAGGGGCGAAAGTATTTGTGACCCGTGGCCAGATCGGCGTTTCGGGGAAAAGGCCGGACACCATGCTCCTCAGTGCCAGCATGCAGGGAATATTGGACCGTCAGAAAGCGCCTGCCCGGAAAATGCTGGCCAGCCAGGCTCCGCTGGCATGGAAGACAAAACAGCTATCATTCCGCAATGTGCCGGCAGCGGAAATACTGGATGCCGTTTGCAGTTTTTATGATATTCAGATCACGGTCCCCCCTTCAGCAGAAAGCCGTTGTGCTAAAAAACTCACCATCAACCTGAACAAAAAAACAGAAAAGGAGACCATTGCGCTGTTACAACAGAGCCTGTCGGCCCACCTGGTAAAAGACAGCGTAGACACCTATTATCTCACGCTTAAATAAAGGCAATAAATAGCCGTTAGCGCCGGAAAGCCGGGCTGTGATGGGGTGGGTTAAAAGCTGTTGGAATGCGTACAGTACAGGGGGTTATGGTAGTGTTACAGGTTCAGGCCTGCGTGCAGGCGCAGGAGTACCTGTTTTAAGGAGGCGATGTCTTCTTCTCCTACGACTTCAACGTAGCTTGTTTCGATTTCTTTGATAGATTCTGAGGCTTCTATCAGCAGCATTTTCCCCATATCGGTGAGGAAGATAAGGCTGGCGCGATTGTCGGTGTCATGCTTGCGGGTAGCGATGTAGCCTTCTGCCTCCAGGCTTTTGACTACTTTGCTCATCGCCTGTTTGCTGATGCGGGCTTTCTTGGCCAGTTCATTGTTGATCGTACCGGCATCATCGATGTTGATCAGGACCACCATGTCGCCAGGGCGGAAGTTTTTGTAGCCTCGCTCCAGCAACTTTTCTGTCAGCCGCTGATCGAGGTCTTTTTTCACGAGGCTGAGCAGACGGCCCAGACTGGACTTTCTCCTGGCCAGGGAAGCCTCGTATCTTTCTTCTGTTGTACTCATAAATACTGTGGTAGGTTTGGTATGTTGAAACAGCGAAGGGCTGACACGGCGTCAACCCTTCGATCAATATGATTATGGTAAAGAACAGTGCTGTTTGTACACGTAATCAGCCATTACGGTATGGTCTCAAATATGCTTTCTGCTCTGGCGTAGCATCTCAGTCCGACGATGGTATTGCTTATCCCCACCCTTACTCTTTGTGCAGACCTGATGCTGGTAGATGTCAGTCAATCAGAGCCTAAAGCCCCCGCGATGCCCATTTCCAGGCCTCTCAGCTCTGCCAGCCCGCGCAGGCGGCCGATAGCGCTGTAACCCGGATTGGTTTTTTTCTGCAGATCGTCCAGCATCTGATGCCCATGGTCCGGCCGCATAGGAATGGAAACATTGCGGCGTTTCATGGTGAGCAGGATGTTTTTCACCACGGCAAACATATCTACGTCGCCTTCGAGGTGATTGGCTTCGTGGAAGTTGCCCTGCGCATCCCGTTGGGTGCTGCGCAGATGGATGAAGTGGATATGATCGCCCAGTCGTTCTATCATGCCTGGCAGATCGTTGTCGGCGCGTACGCCGTAGGAGCCGGTGCAGAAGCACAGCCCGTTGGAGGTGTAAGGAGCAGCGATCAGCAGCTCTTTAGCATCCTGCTCGGTGCTCACGATACGAGGCAATCCAAAAATCGGGAACGGAGGATCATCCGGATGGATGGCCAGTTTCACGCCCACCTCTTCGGCTACCGGTGCTATCTGTTGCAGGAAATAGAACAGGTGCAGCTTCAGCTGGGTGGCGTCAATGCCTTTGTATTTGTCGAGTGCTGCCTGGAACAGTTCCAGGGTAAAGCTCTCTTCAGAGCCGGGCAGCCCGGCGATAATATTTTTCTGTAACAGCTGTTTGGACGCTTCCGTCATGCTGTCGAAATGTTCTTTGGCGCGGGAGACCTCCTCCAGGGTATAATCTTTTTCCGCGTCAGGACGTTTCAGCATGAACAGGTCGAACGCCATGAAAGCTGCTTTTTCAAAGCGCAATGCTTTGGAACCATCGGCCACTTCGTAACTGAGGTCGGTACGGGTCCAGTCCAGTACCGGCATAAAATTGTAAGTCACCACGTGGATACCGGCAGCAGCCAGGTTACGGATAGACTGCTGGTAATTGGTAATATATTCCCGGAAATTACCGCTCTGCGTTTTAATATCTTCATGAACAGGGATACTCTCTACTACAGACCAGCTAAGGCCTGCGGCTTCGATCTCCGATTTACGCTTTAAAATTTCTTCAGTCGTCCACACTACTCCATTGGGTACATGGTGCAATGCTGTTACGATGCCGGTAGCACCGGCCTGTTTTATATCAGACAGGCTAACCGGATCATTGGGCCCGAACCATCGCCATGTCTGTTCCATTCTCAGCATAATGCAATATTAGTTTTAGTAAAATCCAGAACTTGTGAATCAAACCCCAAAAATAGAATCTATCAGCAGATAATCAAAGTTTAAATAACAAAAGCTGCCCGCTTATTCCGGTGTTTAGGTGATCAATACGATCATGAGGTCCATCACATTGGTTTGTGTAGGCCCTGTAATCAGCAACCCGCCTGCTTTTGAGAAGAATGTCCAGGCATCCTGCTGTTGCAGAAAACCGGAGGCGTGGAGTTGCAGCGCATGTGCTTTTTCCAGCGTATGGTTATCAACGATAGCGCCGGCGGCGTTAGTAGGCCCGTCGGTACCATCTGTGCCGGCACTCAGCAGCGTGATGCCTTCATGGCCGGCGAGCATAATAGCGGCCGCCAACGCCAGCTGTTGATTGCGGCCGCCTTTCCCTTTGCCTGTTACCTGTACGGTAGTTTCCCCGCCAGCGAGCAAACAACCGGGGCGAGGTCCCTGCCAGGCGATGGCGGCTGCTACCAGCCAGTCGGCCACCGTATGGGCGTCGCCGGTAGTGTCTGACGCCAGTACCTGCGGATGGTATCCCAGGCTGCGGGCTTTATCTGCCGCGGCTTGCAGGGCAATATGATTAGTGCCGGCCAGGTAGTGATGTACCTGCTTAAAAAAATTACTGCCTGCCTTGGGCGTGTCCGGAATAATACCGGCAACGCCATTGTCAAGATAACGGCGTAACGCCGGCGGCAGTTGAGCCAGTAACCGGTATTTCTCCAGGATGGCCATGGTGTCGGCAAAAGTAGACGGGTCGGGCACTGCCGGCCCGGAGCCGATCACACTCAGGTCGTCGCCTACCACATCGCTCAGCACCAGGGCACATAACGTGGCCGGGTATATGTTTTGTGCCAGCCATCCGCCCTTTATTTTAGAGAGATGCTTACGCACGATGTTCATTTCGTGAATGCCTGCACCACTGTTCAGCAACAGCGTGAACAGCTGTTGTACGTCTTCCAGCGAGCTGCCTTCCGGCACATCGGCCAGCAGGGCAGAAGCGCCACCCGACAGCAGCAGAACCACCAGATCGTGCTCACCGGCGGTAGCAGCTATTTCCAGGAAACGCCGGGAAGCTCCCAGGCTGTTCTGATCAGGCACGGGGTGACCGGCTTCCAGCAAGGTAAGATGTTGGAGCGGCAGCGCATGCCCGTGTTTGGTGACGATCAGTCCCTCCGGGCGCATATGCCCTTCCAGTACCCGTTCCAGCTCCTGCGCCATAGCAGCCGACGCCTTGCCTGCTCCCAGCACGATCAGTCGCCCGTGTGGGGGCAAAATATATTCATCTCCCGAAATAACAAGGGTAGAAGGGGCTTTTATCTGCACATGACGGCGTATCAGCTGCACCGGATGTACAGCGGATACTGCCTGCATAAAAATAGTTTGTATGTCGCCGGTAGCTGAAATGATAATACCTTTTGGTTATGGACGCGTAGCCTGTTTGCGTTGTCTTTTCTTTTCCATCTTTTCTTCCAGATGCTCTTTTTTGCTCATTTCCCAGTCGTTCCATTTCTTATACTGAGCAGCGGAGAGCACGTTTTTGAAACGCTGGCTGCGTTCTGTTTCCAGGGCTTTGAACTGTTGCATCCGGTCCTTTTTGGAAAGTGCGGTATTGGCGCGGATGGCGTCCATACGACGGATAATGTCGGTGTTGATAACGTAAATCTGCTGGTACTGGTCCCGGTTCAGACCTACCTTTCTGGATATTTTGTCGCTGATTTTGTCGGCCCTGCCTTCTACGCCCCAGCGCCCACTATTATTGGTACTGTCCCGGGTTTGTGCAGCGGTGGTCAGCCGGATGCCTGTCAGCAGGCAACACAGCAGCAGGACCGTGGGAAGCGAAAATATCTTCATAGTCACCAAGTATTATATGAAATTTAGACAAACTTAATGGGTAAACCTTTGTCAAATTATCCCTTTTTCGTGTTAATGCAAAAACTATTCGCCGCTACCACTCATAAAAAAAAGCGATAATTACTAACACCTCGGTCAATCATTTATTACATTTAAGACCAGCAACTGAAAATCTGAATCGTAAAAAAACCGAACATGAAAAGAGCTTTTGAGAAACCCGGGAGAGCCCTGCTTTCCCGCGGCGTCGCCTATGCCCTGAACCGGCACCGCAGTAAGCTGTTGGTGTTCTCGCTACTGTTGGCAGGCTCCTATGCCCATGCACAGGAGACCTTTCCGGTGAACGGAATTGCGGACCCTAAAGAAAGGTGTTTCGCTTTCACCCACGCTACCATCGTTAAAGATGCGCAAACAACCCTCCGCAACGCTACGCTGGTGATCCGTGACGGCAAAATCATAGATGCCGGTCCCGGTGCTGCCATCCCTAAAGACGCGGTGGTGGTGGATTGCAATGGGAAGTTTATCTATCCTTCTTTTGTGGACATCTTCAGCAGCTATGGCCAGGCTGAAGCAAAACGCCCTGGCGGCGGCTGGAATGCGCCACCACAGTTCCTCTCCAACACCAAAGGTGCTTATGGCTGGAATCAGGCCATCAGGAGTGAGATCAATGCGGTAGACCAGTTCAGCACCGATGAGTCCAAAGCGGCTACCCTGCGCGAAGCCGGCTTCGGCACCGTCGCTACCCAGCAAATGGACGGCGTGGCCCGCGGTACTGCCGCACTGGTGACGCTCGCGGGCGACAAAGAAAACAAAGTGATCGTTCGCGAGAAAGTGGCTGCGGGTTACTCTTTCGATAAAGGCAGTTCCACCCAGAACTATCCCAACTCACAAATGGGTTATATCGCCCTGCTGCGCCAGACTTACCTCGATGCGCAATGGTATAAGTCACAACCCGCCAAAGAAGGGGTGAACCTCAGCCTCCAGGCCTGGAACGCCAATCAACAGCTGCCCCAGATCTTTGAAGTGAAAGATAAATGGGACGCCCTTCGGGCAGACAAAATAGGCGATGAATTTGGCGTACAGTATATCATCAAAGCTGGTGGCAACGAATATCAGCGTATCTCCGAAATTGCGGCTACCAAGGCTACTTTTATCCTGTCGCTTAACTTCCCCGGCGCTATCGATGTGGAAGATCCCAATGATACCCGTTTTGTATCCCTGACGGAGATGAAACACTGGGAGATGGCGCCCTCACAGCCGGCCGCTTTTGAGAAAGCCAATATCCCGTTCTGCCTCACGGCTGCCGATCTGAAAGACGTGAAGTCATTCCTGAGCAGCGTACGCAAAGCCATCGAATATGGTTTGAGTGAACAGAAAGCCCTCGACGCACTCACCAAAACACCTGCCAACACCCTGAAAGTGTATGATAAAGTAGGCAGCCTCGAAGCAGGTAAACTGGCCAACTTCCTTATTACTTCCGGTCCGGTGTTCAAAGAAAATACCATCATCCTTCAGAACTGGGTACAGGGCAACCGCTACCTCGTAAAACAAGACGGATGGAACGATATCCGTGGTATCTATACCGTTACCCTTTCTCCCGGCAATAGCATCACCGTGGATGTAAAAGGCACTGCCACCGCACCTTTGGTGGCGGTATTGCAGAAAGATACCATCCCCGGCCGCATTGATGTGAATGGGAAGTTAGTGACCCTGTCGCTGCCGCTTACCAAAAATGGCCGTAGCAGCGTTAGGCTCAGTGGCCTGATCGGTGAAAGCAGCTGGTCAGGCACCGGTGTGGACACCAGCGGCACCACTGTAAGATGGAACGCCGTGTTTGCCCGTACGGCCCCCGCCAAAAGCGATTCCACCTGGAGAAGCAACCCTGTGGACGTAGGCCAGCCGTATTATCCGTTTAGCGGTTATGGTTGGGATAAACTGCCGCAACAGCAGGATATCCTCATCAAAAATGCGACGGTATGGACCAACGAAAAAGATGGTAAACTGGAAAATACCGACGTACTGGTACGCGGTGGTAAAATCGCACAGATCGGTAAAAACCTGTCTGCCGGCAACGCCCGCGTCATTGACGGTACGGGCAAGCACCTGTCGGCCGGCATCATCGATGAACACTCCCACATCGCTATCTCCAACGGGGTGAATGAATCTTCACAGGCTGTTACCGCTGAAGTGCGTATCGGCGATGTGCTTAATCCCGATGATGTGAATATCTACCGCCAGCTGAGCGGCGGCGTTACCGCCTCCCATCTGCTGCATGGCAGCGCCAACCCCATCGGCGGACAGTCACAGCTCATTAAACTGCGCTGGGGCCAGGATGCGGAAGGATTGAAGGTAACCAACTGGGACCCCTTCATCAAATTCGCACTGGGTGAAAACGTGAAGCAGTCCAACTGGGGCGAACGCAACACCGTCCGCTTTCCGCAAACCAGAATGGGCGTGGAGCAGGTATATGTAGATGCGTTTACCCGTGCCCGTGACTACGAAAAGCAGGGTGCCGGCAAACGGCGCGACCTGGAGCTGGATGCGCTCCTGGAGATCCTCCAGGCCAAACGTTTTATTACCTGTCACTCTTACGTACAGAGCGAAATCAATATGCTGATGCATGTGGCCGACAGCTTCCATTTCCGTGTCAACACTTTCACTCACATCCTCGAAGGGTATAAAGTGGCGGATAAAATGAAAGCCCATGGCGCCGGCGCCGGTACTTTCGCCGATTGGTGGGCCTACAAAATGGAAGTACAGGACGCGATCCCGTACAATGCTGCCATCATGCATAAAGTGGGCGTAGTCACCGCCATCAACTCTGATGATGCGGAGATGGCCCGCCGCCTGAACCAGGAAGCCGGCAAGATCGTGAAATATGGTGGTGTGCCGGAAGAAGAAGCCCTCAAAATGGTGACGCTCAACCCCGCACGCCTGCTGCATGTAGATAACCGCATGGGCAGTGTCAAAGTAGGGAAAGATGCTGACCTGGTGCTGTGGAGCGACAATCCGCTGAGCATCTACGCCAAAGCAGAAAAAACAATCGTGGACGGTATCGTGGAATTTGACCGCGACTATGACCTGCAGCTGCGCCAGCGCATCGCTGCAGAGCGCAACCGCCTCGTGCAAAAACTGCTGGGCGAAAAGAAAAAAGGCACGCCTACACAGAAAGCCGCTTTCACACCGGATGAAATGTACCACTGCGAAGATTTACACGCTGGTCATCAGGAAGGCCTCGGATTAACTACCGGCGCCGGGTTCTAAAAAACTGAAACATCATGAAAAGAAGCATATATCTACTGGCCCTGGCTTTTGGCGTAAGTTCCGCCTATGCGCAGGAGACCATTTTGCCGGCCCGCCCGCAGGACAAGCCGGTATATCTTACCAACGCTGTTATCCATGTTGGCAACGGCCAGGTGATCGAAAACGGTACCATCGCTTTTGCCAAAGGGAAAATAACAGCTGTCGGCCCCAGCGTGTCTGCCTCCGGCGACGCTACCGTACTGGATATGAAAGGACAGCATGTGTATCCCGGCATCATTGCGCCGGACACCAAACTGGGGCTGGTGGAATTTGAAAGCGTGAGAGCTACCATCGATGAGCGGGAAGTAGGGGAGATCAACCCTTCCATCCGCTCCATCATCTCTTATAATACCGATTCCAAGGTGATCAACACGCTGCGGTCCAACGGTATCCTGCTGGCACAGGTAACACCCGAAGGCGGTATCGTCAGCGGTACCTCCTCAGTGGTGCAGCTGGATGCGTGGAACTGGGAAGATGCCGCTTATAAAACAGATAATGCGCTCCATTTCTTTATGCCCCGCCTGGTGAGCATCGGCTCCGGCCGCGGTCCCAGAGGCCCGCAGGCGAAAGACCCGGTAAAGGAAGGCCAGGAGAAAATTGAAACAGTGAGGGTGTTTTTCCGGGAGGCGAAAGCCTACCTGCAGGAAAACAAACATGCTGCTACCAATATCAAATTTGAATCGATGCGCAAGCTGTTCAACCGTGAACAGAAACTGTTCATCCACTGCGAGCTGGTAAAGGAAATGCTGATCGCCATTGATTTTGCCAAAGAGTTTAATGTGGACGTGGTCATCGTTGGCGGCGCCGACTCCTGGCAGATAGCAGATCTCCTGAAACAAAACAACATCGCGGTAGTGCTCACCCAGCCGCATAGTTTGCCACTGACACAGGACGATGATATTGACCAGCCCTATAAAACAGCCGCCCAGCTGCAGAAAGCGGGTGTGTTGTTCTGCCTGAGCAATGAAGGTTTCTGGCAACAGCGCAACCTCGGCTTTGAAGCCGGTACAGCCAGCGCTTTCGGCCTGAGCCGCGAAGAGGCACTGTCCGCAGTGACACTGAATGCCGCTAAAATACTGGGCGTTGATAAAATTACCGGTTCACTGGAAGCCGGTAAAGATGCCAATATTGCTGTTAGTACCGGCGATATGCTGGATATGAAGTCCAGCGTGATCACCCGTGCTTTTATTCAGGGCCGGGAAGTGAACTTGGACAACAAACAGCATCAGCTGTATGAAAAATATCAACAGAAATACGGTATCAAATAATATTATTGGTATCAACATAAAAAAAGGGAAGATCAAGGATGATCTTCCCTTTTTTATTGCGGTAGTATTTTGATTACACTGCTTTCACGAGGAAATAGTTCTTCCCTTTCTGGAGCAGGATATATTTATCCCTGAGCAGGGAGCTGGTGTTGATCACCATGTCGATGCCGGGGACTTTTACTTTGTTGACACTCACACCGCCGCCCTGCACGGTTTTACGGGCTTCTCCCTTGCTGGGGAAAATACCTGTTTCCGCGAGGAAACTAACGATGTCTTTACCAGCTTCCAGATCGGTTTTGGCAATTTCGTGCTGGGGAAGTTTAGAGGTGATATCAACCAGATCTTCTTCCGATAAAGCCAGCAGTGCTTCTGCCGTGTTTTTGTTATACAGGATAGAAGATGTTTCCACTGCGCCATTATAGGCTTCTTCACCGTGGATGAAGGTGGTCACTTCCTGTGCGAGCCTTCTTTGTAGAATACGTTTACCCGTATCTTGTCTGTGTTCTTCAATCAACGCGTCCACTTCTTCTTTTTCGAGGAAGGTGAAGATTTTGATATAGCTTTCGGCATCTATATCGCTGGTGTTGAACCAGAACTGGTAAAACGCGTAAGGGGACGTCCTTTTCGGGTCCAGCCATACGGTGCCTTGTTCTGTTTTACCGAATTTGGTGCCGTCCGCTTTTTTGATCAGCGGGCAGGTGAAGGCGAAGGCCTGGCCTTGTGCCTTACGGCGGATCAGTTCCGTGCCGGTCACGATATTGCCCCATTGATCGGAGCCGCCCATCTGCAGTTTACAGTTTTTGGCGGTATACAGGTGAAAGAAGTCGTATCCCTGAATGAGCTGATAGGTAAATTCGGTGAAAGACATCCCGCTATCTCCTTCGATTCTTTTTTTCACAGAATCTTTGGCCATCATATAGTTAACGGTGATGTGCTTACCCGTATCGCGGATAAAGTCGAGGAAGGAAATGTGCTGAAACCAATCATAGTTATTCACCATTTCCGCCGCATTAGGTTTGGCAGGATCAAAGTCCAGGAAGCGCTCCAGCTGTTTCCTGATACCGTCCACATTTTTCCGGAGGGTTTCGTCGTCGAGCATCTTCCTTTCTTCTGCCTTGAATGAGGGGTCGCCCACCATACCGGTAGCGCCACCTACTAACGCCAGGGGCTTATGTCCTGCCTTTTGCAGGTGCACCAGCAACAGGATGGGTACCAGGCTACCGATGTGCAATGACTCTGCAGTAGGATCAAAACCAATGTAAGCAGTGGTCATCTCCTTTTGCAGTTGCTCTTCCGTGCCAGGCATCATATCCTGTAGCATACCCCGCCAGCGCAGTTCTTCTATCAGATTCATGATTCAATAACAATTTTTGCAAACCTACACAAAAATGTCTGAACAGGGGAGATAAGCTGTAAAGCACTGTTTTTTCGGCAGCTTACAGAAATGCCTTATTTTTAACCGGAAGCCACGACCTGGCGGACCACAATCGTATTTATACACCCTGTTATATATTATCTCCAAAATTTATCTGTTATGAAAAAAGGATGGTGTTTTATCCTGATGTTACTATTGGCCGGATCATTATCAGCGCAGGATTGTGCCGGTTATTACTACCTGCTCAACAATGCGCAGGTGGAAATGACCATGTATGACGGGAGCAATGCCCCGGTTGGCAAAACCATTTACAAAGTAAATAATGTGCACAAGGAGGCCACCGGCACCACCTCCAATTTTACGGCAACGGTATATGATAAGACCGAGAATATGATCACCACCAGCCAGGGCACCTTCAAATGCAGTGGTGACGGGATTGCGCTGGACATGAAAGTAGGCATGCCTTCTTTCTCCCAGCTGAAAGACCTGAAAATGGAAGCTAAAACCACCAATGCCTTCCTGAACTATCCGGCTAATATGCAGGTAGGACAGGACCTGAAAGGGGGCACGTTTGAGATGGCCGGTAATATGGGCGGCATGGAGATCGGCATCGCTTATACAGTGAACAACCGGAAAGTAGTGGGGAAAGAGAAAGTCACCACACCTGCCGGCACCTGGAACTGTTATAAAATCAATTATAACCTGTCGTTTAAAATGCAGATGATGGGAAATACGGTGCCTATAGACCTTACCGCAACCGAATGGTTTGCGCCGGGATTCGGCATGGTGAAGACAGTATCTTATAAGGAAGGAAAAGAGGCGGGTTCAACGATGATCACCAGCTTCAAAAAATAATAAAATCCGTAAATCAAAAAATTCCTACATGAAACGGCCTTGTATCACTACAAGGCCGTTTTTTATTTACATCCTTTGGAGGCATTTCACCAGACTGTCTCGCCAGTAGGGAATGTGTATACCAAAGGTGGTTTTTATTTTTTCTTTATTCAGGACGCTATAGGCAGGTCTTGCAGCAGCTGTCTTGTATTTATCGGAAGTAACCGGCAACACCTTCGTGGTCGCTGCGGTGAGTTCTTTGATCGTCACGGCAAAATCGTACCAGCTGGTCACGCCTTCGTTGCTATAGTGATAAACGCCGCCCAGCGCTGCTTCGGGATGATCAGCCTTGTATTGCAGCATCTCCAGCAAGGCAGCAGCGAGGTCGCCTGCATAGGTAGGGGTGCCCGCCTGATCAAACACCACGCTGAGTTCTTCTCTTTCCCGCATCAGTTCCTGCATGCGTTTCACGAAGTTGACCGCATACTCGGAATACAGCCAGGAAGTACGCACCACGATGGTATCGGGGTTGTATCCGGTGGCCGCTGCTTCTCCGCGCAGTTTGGACGCGCCGTAGATGCTCTGCGGATCGGTATCGTCTTCCTCGGTATAAGGCACGTTCTGTTTGCCGTTGAACACATAATCGGTGGAGATGTGTATCAGCTGTGTGTTATGCTGTGCGCATATTTCGGCCAGGGATAAAACAGCCTGGAAGTTGAGCAGAAACGCATTTTCTTCATCCGCTTCTGCTTTGTCTACCGCCGTATAGGCGGCACAGTTAATACAGGCATCTATCTGGTTGGCACTGAAATAAGCGGCCAGTGAGTCGGCACTGGTGATATCCAGTTCACTGGCATCGGTAAAGAGCAGGTTGAACTGTGGATAGGCTGCAGACACTTTTTTCAGGGACTGCCCCAGCTGGCCGTTTCCGCCGGTAATAAGAATGTTTTTCATGACAAATAGCTGCTGTTAAAAGACAAAATTATGGGTCACCTCTGCCAGTTTGGGCAGCACAAGATCTTTTTCTGACACCAGCGCATGCTGAAGGTCAATGCCCCAATCGATGTCCAGTGCCGGATCATTAAAGATAATTCCGCCTTCACTGCCTTTGTGATAGAAATTATCACATTTATACATCACTTCGGCGGTTTCGCTGATAACGGCATAGCCGTGTGCAAATCCTTTAGGGACCAGCAACTGTTTTTTATTTTCTGCAGTGAGTGTTATCGTATAGGATTTACCGTAGGTAGGTGATCCTTCACGAAGATCCACTACTGCATCTACGATGGCACCTTCCAATACTCTGATCAGTTTGGTTTGTGCATAAGGTTCCAGCTGATAGTGCAGGCCTCTCAGCACACCGTAGGAGGAGCGAGCCTGGTTGTCCTGAACAAAGTTGTATTCTATGCCGGCAGCCAGGAACGTATTGGCATTGTAGCTCTCGAAAAAATATCCACGGTGGTCTCCGAAGACAGTTGGCTCATATATGATTAACCCGGGAAACCCGGTTTCTGTAAAAGGCATAACTATATTTATCGCTTTTGGTACTGTTCCTGATAATATTTTTGGTAATTGCCGCTGGTGACATGTTGTAACCACTCTTCATTGGCAAGATACCAGTCCACTGTTTTTTCCAGGCCTTCTTCAAACTGGAGGGAGGGTTCCCATCCCAGTTCCTTGTTCAGCTTGGTGGCATCTATCGCATAGCGCAGGTCATGTCCGGCGCGGTCTTTTACGTAGGTGATCAACTGAGCAGAGGTACCTTCAGGGCGGCCCAGTTTCTGGTCCATGATGCGACACAGCAGCTGTATCAGGTCAATGTTTTTCCATTCGTTGAAACCGCCGATGTTGTAGGTTTCACCAATTCTGCCTTTGTGGAAGATGGTATCGATGGCACGGGCGTGATCATTTACATACAGCCAGTCACGAACGTTCTCTCCTTTACCATATACAGGTACCGGCTTGTTGTTTTTGATATTATGGATCGCCAGCGGAATCAGTTTTTCCGGGAAATGGTGTGATCCGTAGTTGTTGGAACAGTTGGAGATAATGGCCGGCAGATGGTAAGTATGGTAATAAGCCATGACAAAATGGTCAGAGCTGGCCTTGGAAGCAGAATACGGCGAACGCGGGTCGTAAGCGGTGGTTTCATGGAAGAAACCTTCTTCACCAAGTGAGCCATATACTTCGTCGGTAGACACATGGTAAAACAGTTTGTTGTCCATGTTGTCTTTCCAGTACTTGCGGGCGGTGTTGAGTAACACAGCGGTGCCCAGCACGTTGGTCCTGATGAAAGCCAGTGGATCCATAATAGAACGGTCCACATGGCTTTCAGCAGCAAGATGTATCACGCCATCAAACTGGTACTTTCCGAAAAGCTGATCGATGAAAGCTTCGTCTGTAATATCTCCTTTTTCAAAAATATAATTTGGAAGATCTTTTACATCCAGCAGGTTTTCAAGGTTACCGGCATAGGTCAGTGCGTCCAGGTTCACGATCTGATAGTCGGGGTATTTGGTGACAAATAATCTGACTACGTGTGAACCAATAAAGCCTGCCCCACCTGTAATAAGTATTCTCCGTTTCATGGAATGGTTAATAGTTGTTTTCTATTTTAATAATGCTTGTTTGAAATATTCGTAGGTGATCTTTAACCCTTCCTGTCTGCCTACCTTAGGCTCCCATCCCAGGAGGGTACGGGCCTTGGTAATGTCCGGCTGTCGTTGTTTCGGATCATCTTTAGGCAACGGATGATAAACGATCTGCTGTTTGGAACCGGTCAGTGCAAGGATTTCCTCTGCAAACTGGTTGAGGGTGATCTCTTCCGGATTGCCGATGTTCACTGGCAGATGATAGTCGCTCAACAGCAGGCGGTAGATGCCTTCAACGAGATCGTCTACATAACAGAAGGAACGGGTTTGTTTACCATCCCCGAACACAGTCAGGTCTTGTCCGCTCAGTGCCTGGCTCATAAAGGCCGGTAATGCACGGCCATCGTTGAGGCGCATGCGCGGGCCGTAAGTGTTAAAGATACGGACGATCCGGGTTTCTACGCCATGGAAGTTATGATAGGCCATGGTAATAGATTCCAGGAATCTTTTGGCTTCGTCGTACACGCCTCGTGGTCCTACAGGGTTTACGTTGCCCCAGTATTCTTCCGTTTGCGGATGTACGTTAGGATCGCCATATACTTCGGAAGTGGAAGCTACCAGTATGCGGGCTTTCTTTTCCTTGGCCAGTCCCAGCAGGTTGTGTGTCCCCAGCGATCCTACCTTCAGTGTCTGGATCGGCATTTTCAGGTAGTCTATCGGGCTGGCTGGCGAAGCGAAGTTAAGGATATAATCCAGTTTACCCGGTACGTGGATAAACTTGGTTACATCGTGATGATAATATTCGAAGTCCTGTAGGGGGAACAGGTGTTCAATATTTTTGATATTGCCGGTAAGAAGGTTGTCCATGGCAATCACATGAAAACCTTCCTTAATGAAGCGGTCGCAAAGATGCGAGCCCAGGAAGCCGGCGGCGCCGGCTATCAGGATTCTCTTTTTTTCCATGTATTCAAGGTATGTGGTGATCGTTAAGCAATGGCAGCACGGCCCACACTCTCATAATGGTATCCCATTTCCCTCATACGCGCTACTTCAAAAAGATTACGGCCATCGAAGATGGCTTTGTGTTTCAGGGCTGCGGAGATCTTATTGAAATCCGGTGTTCTGAACACACTCCACTCTGTGGCAATGATCAATGCATCGGCCTTGTCCAGGCAGGTGTACTGATGTTCAGCATAGGTGATCTTGTCGCCTACTACCTGCCGTACATTCTCCATGGCTTCAGGATCGAACACGGTAACGGTAGCGCCGGCAGCGAGCAAGGCATCGATGATGTACAATGCGGGTGCCTCCCGGATATCGTCTGTATTGGGTTTGAATGCCAGCCCCCATAAAGCAAAATGTTTGCCTTTCAGGTCGTTGTTAAAAAAGGCTTTTATCTTAGGCAGCAAAAACAGTTTCTGTTTTTCGTTGACGTCCATCACGGCGTTCAGTATCCGGAAGTCGTAGTTGGCATCCTGGGAAGATTTTACCAGGGCCTGTACGTCTTTCGGGAAACAGCTGCCGCCGTAACCGATACCGGGAAACAGGAACCTTTTTCCGATACGGTCGTCGCTGCCAATGCCTCTGCGCACCATGTCTACGTCGGCGCCCAGTTTTTCGCACAGCACGGCGATCTCGTTCATGAAAGAGATCTTCGTGGCGAGGAATGAGTTGGCGGCGTATTTGGTCAGCTCAGCGGATTTTTCATCCATGTATATGATCGGGTTGCCCTGCCTTACAAAAGGAGCATAGAGCTCACCCATGATTTTGCGGGCCCTTTCGGAATTGGTACCGATGACTACGCGGTCGGGCTTCATAAAATCGTCAACAGCCACGCCTTCACGCAGGAATTCCGGATTGGAGACCACGTCAAAAGGTGTTTTGCAGTTTTGTGCAATAGCTGCGGTTACCTTTTCAGCGGTACCTACAGGTACGGTGCTTTTGTCGATGATCACCTTATAGTCGGTCATCAGTTTGCCCAGCTGGTCTGCTACTTTCAGTACAAAAGACAGGTCGGCAGCACCGTCTGCACCAGGCGGTGTGGGCAGCGCCAGGAAAATAACTTCCGCATCGCGGATGCCGTCTTCCAGGCTGGTGGTGAAAAACAAACGTTCTTCTTTGAGGTTGCGTTCAAACAGTTTTTCCAGTCCCGGCTCATAAATGGTGATCTGGCCGGCGGACAATTTCGCTACTTTGTTGACATCGATATCTACGCAGGTAACTTCGTTGCCTGTTTCTGCGAAACAGGTGCCTGTTACCAGCCCTACATAACCGGTGCCTACTACTGTAATCTTCATGCTGGGGGATGGTTTAGAAATGATTTGACAGAATGAATAATGTGATCTAACTGATCTTTGTCCATTTCAGTGTGTATCGGCAAGGAAATCACCTTGGTGGTGAGGTTATCGGTTACGGGTAAATCAAAGGCTGCACTGCCAAAATGCCCGAACATTTTCTGGCGGTGGGCCGGTACAGGGTAATAGATCATGGATGGCACCTGTTTTTCTGCCAGGTATTGTTGCAGCTGGTTTCTGTCTGCTCCGTTCAACTGGATCGTATATTGGTGAAACACATGATAGCTGTTGGCGGCACGATATGGCGTGGTGATCTGCGGCATATCGGCGAAAGCAGCGTCATAGGCGTCTGCTACGGCTCTGCGGGCGTTGATGTATTCATCGAGCAACGGCAGTTTGATGCGTAATACTGCTGCCTGCACGGAGTCGAGGCGGGAGTTAACGCCTACCACATCGTGATAGTAACGGGCTGACTGGCCGTGGTTGGCCACCATTCTGATTTTGGCAGCCAGGGCATCGTCGTTGGTGAACAGCGCGCCGCCGTCGCCATAACATCCCAGATTTTTGGAAGGGAAGAAGGAAGTACAGCCAATATGACCGATAGTACCGGCTTTCTTCACGGTGCCATCTGCCAGGGTGTAATTGCCACCAATGGCCTGTGCGTTGTCTTCAATCACATACAGATTGTGTTTGGCGGCAACAGCCATCAGCGGCTCCAGGTCTGCCACATGGCCATAGAGGTGTACCGGCACGATCGCTTTCGTCTTAGGCGTGATCGCCTTTTCTACGGCAGCCACATCGAGACAGTAAGTCTTCGGGTCCACGTCCACAAATACAGGCTTCAGTTGCAGGAGCGCTATCACTTCCGCAGTAGCAATGAAAGTAAAAGAAGGGGTAATCACTTCGTCACCGGGCTGCAGGTCCAGTGCCATCATCGCGATTTGTAAGGCATCGGTGCCATTGGCGCATGGGATCACATGCTTGATGTCCAGATATTGCTGCAGCTCTTCCGCAAACTTCTGCACGGCCCCGCCGTTAATAAAAGCGGCACTTTCCAGTACTTCCTGGATGGCAGCATCCACTTGCGGTTTAATCTTCGTATACTGGCGTTTCAAGTCAACCATCTGAATAGGCACCATATAATATGTATATTTTTATTTTGTTTAAAGTGTGCAAATTTACAAATTTTGGGATTGGGTGGGGATTATCTTTGCAGGACGATTAAATTTCAGTAAAAGTACGCAGGCGAATGTTAGCAAAGGCGATTTATAATACAGGTATCCGTTTGTACAGGGCAGGAGTAGGCCTGGCAGCCATGGGCGGTAAAAAGAAGGCATCTTTATGGCTGAATGGCCGTCAACACTGGCGTTCCCGGATGCAGCAGGCCGGTATCGGCCAGCACCCGCTGATCTGGGTGCATGCTGCCTCCCTCGGAGAGTTTGAACAAGGCCGGCCGGTACTGGAGGAGCTCCGCCGTCAGTATCCTGCCTATAAAATTTTGTTAACATTTTTTTCTCCCTCCGGATACGAGGTCAGAAAAGACTATCCCGGCGCTGACTATGTGTGTTACCTGCCGTTGGATACCCGCCGTCATGCGCGCGACTTTATCGACATCGCCCGGCCGGCGCTGGCCATCTTTATTAAATACGAATTCTGGTATCACTTCCTCACGGAGCTGTATACACGAAAAATACCCGTGCTGCTCGTGTCTGGTATCTTCCGGGAAAACCAGGTCTTTTTCAAAGGCTATGGCGGCATGTTCCGCCAACTGCTGCGGCAACTGACCCATATCTTTGTCCAGAACGAGCGCTCCCTGCGCTTGTTGCAGGGCATCGGTATCTCAACGGCCAGCATCAGCGGTGACACGCGGTTCGACCGGGTGGCGGCGCTGCTTACGGAACAAACATCCCTGCCGCTGATAGAACAGTTTGCTGGCAATGGCCACCTGCTGGTAGCAGGTAGTACCTGGCCGGAAGATGAACAGCTGTTGGCTTCCTGGTGGCAGCAAACGGCCGGTCAGGGCATGAAGCTGGTCATCGCGCCCCACGAAATCCACGAAGCACATATCCGGCAGATACAAGCCCTTTTCCCCACAGCGGTTACCTATTCAGCGCTCCGGGCGGGCACGGCTCCCGCCGATGTGCTGATCATGGATAATATTGGTATGCTCACCACCCTGTACCGCTATGCTCATATTGCTTATGTGGGCGGTGGCTTCGGGAAAGACGGTATCCATAACCTGCTGGAACCGGCAGTATATCATATGCCGGTGATCATCGGGCCGGAATACAGCAAATACTTTGAAGCGGTGGAGCTGGTGGAACTGAAAGGCGCGCTGGTAGTATCGGGGCTTACTAACCTCGATGACTATATGAAGAGATTGCTTAGCGAGCCTGCTTTTTATGAGAAAACCGCTTCCATAGCGGGCAACTACGTGATGGACAACAAAGGGGCTACCGAAAAAATTCTGCAATACATTCAGGAGAAACGTTTCCTGAGCAAAGAATAGAAGTGTTTCACCAGGTGATGCTCATCCTGCCATCCCTGAATGATCTTGATTTCCCGCTGTATCCAATAATCGGCTTCCTGCAGGGTGTTACATTCATTAATGGTTTTGACAGAACGTTCGTAGAGGTCGGTGTCACCGCGGAACAGTTCCTGAATGAATTGGTATTTGTCGTTGATACCAATGGCTGCGCGCAGGTCTTTTACCGGCATGTCACCCAGTTTCTGGGCTACTTCCGTTTGTTGCTGCCGCAGGCGGTCGTTCAGGGAGAGGCCACTGTGGTTGCCCACGAGATCGTTCAGGTCTTTGCGGATACCGTTGGTATCGGGCACTGCCTGTGATTTTGCAGGTGCCGGCGCTGGTGTGGGGGCAGGAGCCGGAGGGGGAGGTGGAACAGGAGCCGGGGCCTCTGTCTGATCAAACAGGGTGGCGGGGGCGGGTGTTTTCTCCTTCTCTTTTTCCTTTTCTTTTTCTTTTACAGGCGGGTCCTGGAAAACAGGTTCCTGCAATGGTTCCCTGGCAGGGAGCGGCGTGGTGGCGGCCAGTGTGGGAATGGGCTGAGCCGTTATCACCGGTTCCGGTTTGGAAGGAACAGGATCTGCTGCCACAGCGGATTGTGGATAACCTGCAGCCGGTACTTCCGGTTTATCTGCCGGTAATGTTGTAGTTTGCGCTGCGGTTGTAACCGGTACGGATACAGGTGGCTGCACAGGCATGATCACAGCAATGTCTTGTCTGCTCTGCATCTCCTGTCGCTGTTGTTTGCTACGCACATACAACACCTCCGCCTGCAGCAACTGTACATAGTAGGATATCGCCTGCAGGTCTGCACCGGAATTTTTCAATTCCTGTAACTTCTCAATTAATGCATTTATTTTTTCCATGCCTTAATTGTTAACGCTTAGTGATAGGAATTATTTTATTTGGATAAAATTAGCGTATTTTAATTAATTAATAATCAAAATAATACAATATGTTTATTGAACCTTCTCTTGCAGGAGGACGGAGGGGCTGGATCGAGGTAATTTGCGGCTCTATGTTCTCGGGGAAAACCGAAGAGCTCATCCGCCGCCTGAAACGTGCCCGTATTGCCAACTTAAAGGTAGAAATCTTTAAACCGGTGGTAGATACACGTTATGAGGAAGGGAGCATTGTATCACATGATGAGAATAAGATTGTTTCCACGCCGATAGAAAACTCGCAGCAGATCCTGCTGCTGGCCCAGGACGTAGATGTGGTGGGCATCGATGAAGCACAGTTTTTTGACGCGGAGCTGCCTAACGTATGCGACCAGCTGGCCTTGCAGGGTATCCGTGTGATCGTGGCCGGACTGGATATGGATTATACCGGTAAGCCCTTCGGGCAGATACCATTTATGCTGGCCAAAGCCGATTATATCACAAAGCTGCACGCCATCTGCGTGTGCTGCGGCAATATCGCCAACTATTCTTTCCGCAAATCTGCGTCAACAGAAACGTTGCTGCTGGGCGAAAAAGACCTGTACGAGCCCCGTTGCAGGCACTGCTACTACGAAGTAAAATAACAACGCCCGGAAATAAAGCGTATGGCCGGTCTCTCAGAGACCGGCCATACGCTTTATAATATCTTAGCCCATGGCTTCCGCCCCGGGACCCGTTATGCGGTTTGTTTTACCTTAAAAGTGAATTTTTTCTGGGTAAGGTAGCTGAAAATGACCACCAGCGCGGTGGTGAAGATCTTGCCCACGGTAGGATAGAAGTGCAGCCTGTCTACGAACAGCTTCATCAGGAAGTAGTTGAGCAGGATACAGATACCCACCAGCAGGAAATAACGGAACAACTGTACACGGCCCCGGATATTGGAATCCGAGAACACCACGTACTTGCTCAGAAGGAAGCCTGTAGGGAAAGTCACTGCCATCGACATAAACAGGGCAGCAATATGTGCGCTGATATCAATAAACGGGAGATGGATCATCTCCTTGTGCAGCACAAAATTGTAACAGATAAAGTATAAAAGGATATCCATCGCGGTATTTCCGCCACCACAGGCAAGATAGCGGAATGTCTGCCGGGGCATTACCCGGGCAAACGGCTGATAGAAGAAGTCGATTATTTGTAGAATGATCCTGCGTAACATGTTAAAAGCTGGCGCAAAGTTAGTCGTTTTCGAAATTTTTGCCGACCTATTTAAACTTATCTTAACATATTTCTTTTTTTCCAGGCAGATGAGGGCTGTTTTTCATAACCGGTCGCTGACTGTAAAGCTACGTTTTGTTGCTGCCACACTTGTGCAGCCAGGATGGCGGCCAGTTTGTCTATTTCAGGACGCTCTTCCAGCAAGGCTTGCGGCGTATAATATTTATTGATAAAATTGGTATCGAAATTACCCTCAATAAACGCAGGCTGCTGCAGTGCCCAGTGGCCGAAAGGCAGGGTGGTGCGGATGCCTTTCACCTGATATTCCTCGATGGCCCGGATCAGCCGGTGGCGGGCTTCTTCGCGGGTGCTGCCCCAGGCTATCAGTTTGGCGATCATCGGATCATAGAAAATGGGGATGTTCATGCCCTGTTCGTAGCCATCGTCTACCCGTACACCGTAGCCCTGCGGGCGTACGTAGGTTTCCAGGCAGCCGGTGTCCGGCAGGAAGTTGTTGGCCGGGTCTTCGGCGCATATACGCAGTTCTATGGCATGTCCGTTGATGGTGAGGTCTTCCTGTGAGAACGACAGTTTTTCGCCCCGGGCCACGCGTATCTGCTCTTTCACCAGATCGAGGCCGGTGATCAGCTCTGTCACGGGATGTTCTACCTGCAAGCGGGTGTTCATCTCCAGGAAATAGAAATTCAGCTGCTCGTCCACCAGGAATTCCACCGTGCCCGCTCCATAATAGTTACAGGCTTTGGCCACATCTACCGCACATTTGCCCATGGCGGCCCGGATGGCGGGCGTTAATACGGAGGAGGGTGCTTCTTCTATCAGTTTCTGGTGGCGGCGCTGGATAGAGCATTCCCGTTCAAAAAGGTATACACAGTTGCCATGCTGATCGCCCAGTATCTGTATCTCAATGTGACGGGGAGCGCCTACATATTTTTCGATGAAAACGGCATCATCGCCAAAGGCGCTGAGGGCCTCGCTTTTAGCCAGCCGGATCTGTTCTTCCAGTTCTTCCGGAACGTTGACTACGCGCATGCCTTTACCGCCACCGCCGGCGGAAGCTTTGATCAGGATAGGAAAACCGGTTTTTTTCACCACTTCCCGCGCTTCTTCCACGCTGCGAAGCGGTGTTTCGGTGCCGGGCACCATAGGCACCCCAAACTTTTGTGCGGCCTGCTTGGCGGCCAGTTTGCTGCCCATCACCTCTATAGAAGCGGCAGCAGGACCGATGAAGGTGATACCGGCATCGGTCACCTGTTGCGCGAAACGCGCATTCTCGCTCAGAAACCCGTAGCCCGGATGGATAGCATCTGCGCCTCTTTCTTTGGCCACCGCTATGATCTTCTCCCCCAGCAGGTATGACTGGCTGGATGGGGCAGGCCCTATACACACCGCTTCATCAGCATACTGCACAAAAGGCATGGTGCGGTCGGCTTCAGAATAAACGGCGACTGTCTTAATTCCCATCTCACGCGCAGAACGCATGATACGTAAGGCTATTTCTCCACGATTGGCTACCAGGATCTTTTTCATGCAAAAATTTTAACAAGCAGCTAATATAAGCAATTACGAATTACGGATGACGAATTACGAATAGAGGGCTTCCTCACAGCGCGTTTATTTAATAACTGTGCTATCAGTGGCCCCCTAATTCGTCATTCGTCATTCGTAATCTGTCATTCATAATTGGTTCTTCGTAATTTCGCCGGATGAAACAAACCGTCCACCAAATATATACCCTCGTCCGGAAAGACCTGGTGCTGGAGCTGCGGCAGCAATACGCCTTTTATGGCGTGCTGCTTTACATCATCTCCACCGTATTCGTGATCAACCTGATGATGGGCAAGCCGGACGATAAGTTGTGGAACGCCCTTTTCTGGGTGATACAGCTGTTTGTGGCGGTGAATGCGATCGCCAAAAGCTTCATGCAGGAAAACAGGGGCCGGTTGTTGTATTTCTATTCCCTGGTGCCGCCGAGGGTCTTCATTGCTGCCAAACTTATCTTTAATGTTATCCTGATGATGCTCATGAGCATCATCGCGCTGGTGTGCAGCTTTACATTCCTGGGCAATCCGCTTCATAACACCGGGTATTTCGTAGGGATCGTGCTGTTGGGCGGTACGAGCCTGAGCTTGTTGTTTACGGTACTGGCGGCCATTGCGGCCCAGGCCAACCATAACGCGGCCCTGATGGCGGTGATGGGCTTCCCGCTCATGATGCCCATGCTGATGTTGCTGGCCAATGTGTCTTTATCGGCATTTGTCACGGTATATCAGCCGGGACTCCCCAAGATGTTTCTCCTGCTGGGGGGGATGGACCTCCTCACCATTGCCCTTACCATGGTGCTCTTCCCCTTCCTGTGGAAAGACTGATTTCGAAATATCGAATATTTCCGCTACTTATATAAACGGATTTTAACGGGTAATTCAGGATTTTGGATAAACTTAAAATCGCGTAAAATCTTTGCGATTAAGGATAAAACGTGTAGGTTTGCCCCGGAATATAGCTGTTAAAAAATGGCCAGACATTGGTGGAAAGCATTAGCGATACTGCTTCTGATTTATGTAATTATCGCCGGGTTCACTATCAAAATACCAATCATAGGAACCAATGGACAATCATCCCGTGGATTGTTTTTTCATGTGCCAATGTGGATATGTATGTATACCATGTTCACCATCTCTGTTGTCAATTCCCTCCTTTACCTGTCAAAATATGATCTGAAAAGAGACGTATATGCCTCCAGTGCTGCACGGGTAGGCGCCTTTTTTGGCGTGTTGGGTTTTGCCACCGGTTCTCTCTGGGCTACCTATACCTGGGGCGGTACACTGACAGACGATCCCAAACAGATATGCACGGCCATCGCCATCCTGATTTATATGGCTTATCTGGTACTGCGCATCTCTATTCATGATATTGATAAAAGGGCCCGTATCTCCGCGGTGTTCAATATTTTCGCTTTCGCCCTGCTCATCCCGCTGACGTATATCATTCCCCGCATGGTGGACTCCCTCCATCCGGGAAGTGCCTCTACGCCCGGATTTGCTTCAAAAGATACGGATGGCGGTATGAAATTGGTACTGTACCCTGCCTTTATTGGCTGGACGCTCCTGAGCGTGTGGATTTACACCCTGCTGGTCCGCTATAAAAAATTAGAGCTTAAAAATATTTTTAAATGATCAACAGAGCGTTTTCATTTTGCCTGACACTCACCCTCCTGCTGGTGTCTGTACTGGCAAATGCACAACAACAGGATACAGAGAAAGGAGCTTTAAATGAGTTCTTCCGCAGCAATGACAAGATATATGTGATCGTGGGCGTTTTAGTGATCATCTTCCTGGGCATCGTACTCTTCCTCATTAACCTGGACAGAAAGATCAGCAAGCTGGAGCAGCGGGACAAAAAATAATCCGTGATAATCTAATCGTTATACCAAAACAATACATATTATGTCGCAAGATCAGCATTATAGCTTTTTCCAGAGTGTGGAAAGAAGTTTCGACAAAGCCGCAGCATTCACGAAGTGGGACAAGGGTATTCTGGAGCAAATCAAGGCTTGTAACGCCGTTTACCAGATCAAATTTCCGGTAAGAATCGGCGATGGTGTACAGGTAATTGAAGCTTATCGTGTACAGCACTCTCATCACAAACTGCCTTGTAAAGGTGGTATCCGCTTCAGCGATGAAGTGAACCAGGATGAGGTGATGGCACTGGCTTCCCTGATGACCTACAAATGCGCGATCGTAAACGTGCCTTTCGGTGGTGCTAAAGGTGGTCTCAAAATCAATCCCCGCAATTATACTCCCTTCCAGCTGGAAGCGATTACCCGTCGTTATACCGCTGAACTGGTAAAGAAAAACTTTATCGGCCCCGGTACAGACGTTCCGGCCCCTGACTATGGTACCGGCGAAAGAGAAATGAGCTGGATCCTGGATACTTACATGAGCCTCCGTCCGGGTGAAATCGACGGCTACGGCTGTGTTACCGGTAAACCGGTATCTCAGGGTGGCGTACGCGGACGTACCGAAGCTACCGGCCTCGGTGTGTTCTACGGCCTGCGCGAACTGTGCAACATCAAGGAAGACATGGAGCGCCTCGGCCTTACTACCGGCATCGAAGGCAAACGGGTAGTCGTACAGGGTATGGGTAACGTAGGTTACCATGCCGCCAAATACTTCCACGAAGCAGGTGCTAAAGTGATCTGCCTCATCGAATGGGATGGCGCCATCTTCAATGAAAATGGCCTTGATCCTGATGCGGTGCTGAAACACAAAAAAGAAACCGGCTCTATCATTAACTTCCCTGGCTCTGCCAACCTGAATAAAAATACAGACGGTCTGGAACTGGAATGCGAAATCCTGATCCCTGCGGCCCTGGAAAATGTGATCGACAAACATAACGCTCCTAACGTCAAAGCAAAAATCATCGGTGAAGCTGCCAACGGCCCGCTCACACCGGAAGCTGACGAAATCCTGAACAAAAAAGGTGTGATCGTAGTACCTGACATGTTCCTGAACGCCGGCGGTGTGACCGTTTCTTACTTTGAATGGCTGAAAAACCTGAGCCACGTGCGTTATGGCCGTCTGGGCAAACGCTTCGATGAAAACATGAACATGCACATTCTGCAAACCATCGAAGACCTGACCGGCAAAAAAGTGTCTGATAAAGAAAGAAAATTCATCGCACACGGTGCCGATGAAGTGGACCTGGTGTACTCCGGCCTGGAAGAAACCATGCACGCTGCCCTCCACGAAGTACGCGACGTGATGATGGCCAACCCGCAAATCCATGATATGCGTACAGCCGCTTACGTGGTAGCTATCAATAAAGTGGGTGCTGCTTACGAGCAACTGGGTATCTTCCCTTGATCATTTAGTGATTGGGTTATTTTTGAATTTAGCTATTTGAAAAGCAGCGGAGATCTTAGCGGTCTTCGCTGCTTTTTTATTTGGAGGCTTTTATCTAAAGAACCCGGCTAAATAACAAAATATCAAAATAACAAAATATCAAAATGCGGGAAGGGCATCGAGAAACAGCCATTGCCCCGATTCGACGTGATGTGTACAGCAAAAGGTATGGGTACCGTTGGTCATCACCAGATAGGTGGCAGGAATCACCATATTATAACGGACAATCTGTTCCAGCGTTTGCTGGCTGATGGGAACATTCATTTCCTTGCATTCTATCAGCATCCATGGCTCCATATGGCGGTTGTATACCACAATATCGAACCGCTTTTTCAGTTCCCCGAGCATAATTTCCCGCTCAATCCCAATCAGGGAAGCCGGATATCCCATGGATTTTACAAGGTAGTTGAGAAAATTCTGCCGTACCCATTCCTCCGGGGTAAGTCGTACGAACTTCTTCCGGTAGCGATCAAAAATCAGCTCTTTATCCTGCTCCCTGCTGATCCTGAAATCCGGTGGTGGAAAGTTAATGGTGATCAATACGTTGATATTTATGCCGGTACGAAGATAGGGGGATAATATGGAGAATAGCGAATAAAACCCTATATTTGCTTGTCAAAAGGCTATGAAGACAAAAGAAGAAATTGTAGCTAATTGGCTTCCCCGCTACACTGGTGAAAAGCTGGACCACTTTGGGTCTCACATCCTCCTCACCAATTTCAGTAACTACCTGACCATGTTTGCCGAATGGAACAACGTCGAAGTGATCGGCGCTGGTAAACCCATGCAGTGCGCTACTGCCGGCGACATTACCATCATCAATTTTGGTATGGGCAGCCCCGGCGCCGCTACCGTTATGGACCTGCTCAGTGCCATCCACCCCAAAGCGGTACTGTTTCTGGGTAAATGTGGTGGACTGAAAAAGAAAAATGCCATCGGCGACCTGATACTACCGATTGCGGCTATACGAGGGGAGGGTACTTCCAATGACTATTTCCCGGCTGAAGTGCCCGCACTGCCTGCATTTGCGTTGCAGAAGGCTATCTCCACCACCATCCGTGAGCTGGGCCACGACTACTGGACCGGTACCTGCTACACTACCAACCGCCGGGTCTGGGAACATGATGCTGAATTCAAACAGTACCTGGAACGCGTAAGGGCCATGGCCGTAGACATGGAAACAGCCACCATCTTCTCTGTGGGCTTCTTCAACAAAATCCCTACCGGCGCACTGCTGCTCGTATCCGACCAGCCTATGATCCCGGAAGGCGTGAAGACCGAAGAAAGCGATAAAAAAGTGACCACCAAATTTGTGGAACGTCATCTCAAAATCGGCATTGAGTCTCTGCAGAAACTGATCGACAGCCACCAGACCGTGAAGCACCTGCGTTTTTAGAATTGTTGTATCTTCCGGGCATGCATTCTACGCGCCTGGAGATACAAGACATGGAAGTTACCTTCCATGCACATGATACCACCGTTAAAGCTGTCAACCACCTGAACCTGTCTGTAGGCAGGGGAGAGATCATCGGGGTAGTGGGGGAATCCGGTTCCGGAAAATCGGTCACCTCCCTTTCCGTAATGCGCCTGATCCAGGCGCCGGGGAAGATTTCCCGCGGTAAGATCCTCTATCATCATGCCGACGGTCAGGTTACAGACCTGGTGCAGCTCTCCGATACTGCCATGCGGGCTTACCGTGGCAATGAGATCGCCATGATCTTCCAGGAGCCCATGACCTCCCTGAATCCTTTACATACCTGTGGCGCCCAGGTCACAGAAGCTATCCGGCTGCACAAGGGTATCCCGTTGAAGGAAGCCCGTGAGCAGGCGAAGGCGCTGTTTGCCCGGGTGAAACTGCCCGACCCTGCCGCTATCATGGACCGTTATCCCCATGAGTTGTCCGGTGGACAAAAGCAGCGCGTCATGATCGCGATGGCCATCTCCTGTGAACCACGCTTGCTGATAGCCGACGAGCCCACTACCGCTTTGGATGTGACGGTACAAAAAGCCATACTGGAACTGCTGAAAGAACTACAGCAGCAGATGGATATGAGCGTGCTGTTTATTACACACGATCTGGGCGTAGTGGCGGAACTGGCGGAAAGGGTAGTGGTGATGTACAAAGGCAGTATTGTGGAGCAGGGACCGGTACAACAGGTGTTTCTGCATCCGCAGCATCCCTATACCAAAGGGCTGCTGGCTTGCCGGCCGCCGTTGGACAAACACCTGTCGAGACTGCCCGTGACCCGTGATTTTATGGAGACCGATGCGGACGGGCGTATTCAGGAAAAGGCTGGTGCCATCGCGGAAGTGGTGAACAAGCTGGTGATCAGTGAGCGTGAATGGAGAGCCCGCCAGGCGTTGCTGGCCGGCAATCCGCCGTTGCTGGAGGTGCATGGGCTGCAGACCTGGTTTCCCGTGAAGAGAAGCATTACCGGCAAAGTGCTGCAATGGTACAAAGCGGTAGATGATGTCAGTTTCACCGTAGTGAGCGGTGAAACACTGGGCCTGGTGGGAGAATCGGGGTGTGGCAAGACAACGTTGGGAAGATCTCTTTTACGGTTGATAGAACCAACCGGAGGGAGTATTGTTTATAAAGGGCAGGATTTACGCAGCCTGTCACCCGCCGGTATGCGGGCGCTACGGAAAGATATGCAGCTGATTTTTCAGGACCCGTATGCTTCGCTGAATCCGCGGAAGTCCATAGGGGCGGCTATTCTGGAACCCATGCAGGTGCATGGGCTGTATGGTGGTGAGCGGGCGCAGAAAGAGAAGGTGTTGGAATTACTGGAGAAAGTGAACCTGTTGCCGGAGCATTTTAACCGTTACCCGCATGAGTTTTCCGGCGGGCAGCGTCAGCGGGTGGTGATAGCCCGGGCATTGGCGGTAGATCCTTCTTTTATCATCTGCGATGAATCGGTGGCGGCGCTGGATGTAAGCGTACAGGCGCAGGTGCTCAATCTGCTGATCCGGTTGCGCGAGGAGTTTGGCTTCAGCTGTATTTTTATCTCACATGACCTGTCGGTAGTGCGCTTTATCAGTGACCGGATGATGGTGATGCAGAAAGGAAAAATGGTAGAGACGGGACCGGCAGATGAAGTGTATCGTCACCCGCAACATCCGTACACGCAGCAGCTCATTGCTGCCATTCCGAAAGGGATGTAATGCATATATGGCTGATTAATAACCTCATATGTCATTTTTTGATGGAATAGGTAATAATCAGTACCTTTGCACCCACTAAAAATTTCTTATTCATACCGTAATATGAAACTATCACAGTTCAAATTCGATCTCCCTTTAAACCTGATCGCACAGCACCCTTCCAAGACAAGAGATGAGTCACGCCTAATGGTGGTTAATCGCGCAACCGGAAAAATTGAACACAAGGTATTTAAGGATATCCTGGGTTATTTCAATGACAAGGATGTGATGATCGTCAACAACACCAAAGTGTTTCCGGCAAGGTTGTATGGCCGTAAGGAGAAAACAGGAGCAAAAATTGAGGTTTTCCTGCTGCGTGAGCTGAACAAGCAGAATCGCCTGTGGGACGTCATTGTTGACCCGGCACGTAAAATCCGTGTAGGTAACAAATTGTATTTTGGTGACGATGAGTCACTGGTGGCAGAAGTAATTGATAATACTACTTCCAGAGGCCGTACCATCCGTTTCTTATTTGAGGGTAACGACGACGAGTTCAAACAGGTGCTTGACACGCTGGGTGAAACGCCGCTGCCTAAGTATATCAAGCGTAAACCGGAAGAAGAAGACAAAGAGCGTTATCAAACAGTGTATGCCAAGTATGAAGGTGCCGTAGCTGCGCCAACTGCTGGTCTGCACTTCAGCCGCGAGCTGATCAAACGCCTGGAAATTAAAGGGGTGAAATTTGCAGAAGTAACGCTGCACACCGGTTTGGGCACTTTCCGTCCTATCGAAGTAGAAGATCTGAGCAAACACAAAATGGATGCTGAGTATTTCCACATCGAGGAACATGCGGTAAAAGTGGTGAACAAAGCTAAAGAAGAGAACCGCAGGATCTGCGCTATCGGTACTACTTCCGTACGTGCCGTAGAATCTTCCGTAACTGCGCAGAACCACCTGAAAGCTGCAGAAGGCTGGACCAACACCTTTATCCACCCTCCGTATGATTTCGCTATTCCGAATGCGCTGGTAACTAACTTCCACCTGCCTAAAACCAGCTTGCTGATCATGGTATGTGCCTTCGCAGGATACGATCTGATCATGGAAGCTTATCAGCAGGCCATCAAAGAAAAATACCGTTTCTTCAGCTATGGCGACGCCATGTTGATTATCTGATAACGACTATCGGAATTACGAATTACAAATTACGAATTACGAATTGAGGGCTTACTGTCAGAAAGGTTATTAAGTAAACCTTCGATAAGTAAGCCCTCAATTCGTAATTCGTAATTTGTAATTCGTAATTTTTTTTATGGGCAATAGAAAAAAAACAGCCATCATTGTGGCAGGCGGCTCCGGTTCCCGGATGCAGAGCGCCATACCCAAACAGTTCATGGACCTTGCAGGCAAGCCGGTACTGTATCATACTATTACTGCTTTTACAGAAGCTTATCCCGATATAGAAATTGTGCTGGTATTACCAGAGCAGCATATCAGTTATGTCAACAGCGTGTTGCAGGCTTTTGATAATGTTCCGGCCATTACCATGGTGCGGGGTGGTGAAACCCGCTTCCACTCTGTGAAAAACGGATTGCAGCAGGTGAAGGGAGACGGGGTGGTATTTGTTCATGACGGGGTAAGGCCGCTGGTATCGCCGGCGTTGATCCGTACCTGTTATGAGGCTGCGTTCAGCCATGGCAGCGCTATTCCGGTGATTGATATGAAAGACAGTATCCGGGAGATAAATGGGGAGCATAACAGGGCGGTAGACCGGGAGTGTTTCCGCATTGTTCAGACGCCGCAGACTTTTGTATCATCCCTGATATTACCGGCTTTTGAGCAGCCTTATGATCCGTTGTTTACCGATGAAGCTACCGTAGTAGAGCATTTCGGGCATTTTGTGCATCTGGTGCAGGGGGAGGAGTCGAACCTGAAGATCACCAGGCCGTTGGACCTGTTGCTGGCGAAGGCTTTCCTGGATTTGCGCGGGTAGTGCACGCAAAGTTTTATAAGAGAGCAAAGCAACAAAGAGCGTATATAGACGGGCAAAGAAAAAACAAAGGAGCGGAGATTAATTTGATCTCCGCTCCTTTGTTGCTATATTGATCAGAAAAACTTTGCGGTCTTTGCTTACTTTGTTTCTTTGCGAGAAATTTTCTCAAGGATCTGATGGGCTACGTCCATTGCCTGCAGGCCGTCGATGGCGTTTACCACTACGGGTTTGTTGAGCAGGATAGCGTCGCGGAACAGTTCCAGTTCCATGCGGATGGCGTTGGATTGTTTTACTTCCGGGTTATCGATGGCGATGGTTTTTTTACCGCTGTTGGTTTCGATATCGAGGGTAAAGAGGCCTTCGTCTTCCGGTGTTTTCAGTTTGATGATTTCTGATTTTTTATCGAGGAAATCGATGCCGATGTAGGCATCTTTCTGGAAGAGGCGCATTTTGCGCATCTTTTTCAGGGAGATGCGGCTGGAGGTAAGGTTGGCCACGCAGCCGTTATGGAACTCGATGCGTACGTTGGCGATATCGGGGGTATCGCTCATGACCGCTACGCCGCTGGCGGATATACGGCTGACAGTAGATTTTACGATACTGAGTACGATGTCGATGTCGTGGATCATGAGATCGAGGATCACGCTCACGTCGGTACCGCGGGGGTTGAATTCTGCGAGGCGGTGTACTTCGATGAACATGGGCTTCAGGTCATAGCCTTTTAATGCGAGGAAGGCGGGGTTGAAGCGTTCCACATGGCCTACCTGGAATTTGATATTGGCTTCATCCACCAGTTTAACCAGTGTTTTAGCTTCTTCCATGGTGTTGGTCATGGGTTTTTCCACGAAGATGTGTTTGCCATTGCGGATGGCCAGTTCACATAATTTATAGTGGAGGGTGGTAGGCGCTACGATATCGATGGCGTCTACGGCCAGGATCAGTTCTTCCGCTGTGGTGTACCGGGTTATGTTGTACAGCTCTGCCACGCTGGCCGCGTTGGCGTCGCTGGGATCATAGAAGCCTACTACTTCCACATCTTTCATGGTTGAAAGTTGGGAGAGATGAATTTTACCCAGATGTCCTACCCCGAAGATTCCTATTTTGAGCATAGTGGTTCTTAATAAATAAATGCGAAAGTAAATACATTTGGTTATTTTTTGATTTTTATATCACACCTTCTTCCACGAGGCTATAGTAGCCTGTTTCTGATACGATAATATGGTCCAGCACATCGATATCAAAGAGCTGGCCCTGTTCCTTTATTTTCAGGGTGATGCGGATATCGGCCTGGCTGGGGCGCAGGCTGCCGGAGGGGTGGTTGTGGCAGAGGAGCAGTTTACAGGCCTGTGCTTCCAGGGCTTCGCGGAAGATCATGCGGGTGTCCACTACGGTGCTGGTCATGCCGCCGGTGCTGATACAGCGGTAGTTCAGGACTTTATTGGCCTGGTTGAGGAACATGACATAGAAGGTTTCGAAGGAGTGGTCTGCCAGGATGGGTTTAAAGAACAGGGCGGCGTCTGCACCGGCGCGGATCACGGTTTTTTTGTGGATGGGGCTTGCCTGCCGGCGTCGTGCCAGTTCCATAGCGGCGATGACGGTGACGGCTTTGGCGTTGCCCATGCCCCGCAGCTTCTGTAGTTTACGGACGCTGATACGGCCCAGTTCCGGTAAATTATGATGTGCCAGCTGCAATACTTCCCGTGCCAGGTCCAGCGCTGATTTGTTTTTATGGCCGGTGTGGAGTAAAATAGCGAGCAATTCGGTATCGGAGAGGGTGGCTGCACCGTGTTGCAGCAGCTTTTCCCTGGGTTTTTCGGCATCCGCCCATTGGGGGATGGCCACACGGGGTTGTGGTTTCGGGCTAACAAACATACTTCATGGCATTTCTCCGAATTTACGCATTCTCCTCCGGAATTATCCGGTCCCCCGGCACTTTCTTTTTTATAAAAATCATCCCAAAATCAATATAATGTATTAATTTAAAAATAAATAAATATTTAAATTAAAAATAATCTAATTTTTGATCGAAAAAAAATCACGCCGGTAGCCCTAAAAAATCATAGTTTTGCCACCTCTTTTCTACTAGTATCCAGTATGCAACCTTCAGTTAAAATCTTCACAGGCAACAGTAATCCGGCATTGGCTGAGAAAATTGCCAAAAGATACGGCAATGGAGTCAATAGCCTCGGCAAGTTAAAAATTCAGAAGTTCAGTGATGGCGAGTTTCAGCCCGTTTTCCTGGAAAGTATCCGTGGTGACTATGTTTTTCTTGTGCAGGGCACCAATGCCCCGTCAGACAACCTGATGGAGCTGCTGCTGATGATTGACGCGGCCAAACGCGCATCAGCCGGTTACATTACTGCGGTAATCCCCTATTTCGGGTTTGCGCGGCAGGACAGGAAAGACAAGCCCAGGGTGGCAATCGGGTCTAAACTGGTGGCCAATCTGCTCACCTCTGCAGGAGCTAACAGGGTGATTACCATGGACTTGCACGCGCCGCAGATCCAGGCTTTCTTCGATATCCCGGTAGACCATCTGGACAGTTCCGCTATTTTTATTCCTTATATTGAGCAATTAAAGCTGGAAAATCTTACCTTTGCGTCCCCTGACGTGGGTAGCACTAACAGAGTGCGCGAAGTGGCGTCCTACTTCAATGCTGAGATGGTGATTTGCGACAAACACCGCAAAAGAGCCAACGAAATAGCATCCATGGTAGTGATCGGTGATGTAAAAGACAGGGACATTGTGCTCATTGACGATATTTGCGATACTGCCGGCACGCTGTCTAAAGCAGCTAACCTGCTGAAGGAAAAAGGAGCCAGAAGCGTTCGCGCTTTCTGTACCCATCCGGTGTTCAGCGGTAAAGCATATGAAAACATCGAGAATTCCGTACTGGAGGAAATAGTGGTTTGTGATACGATTCCTATCCGCCCGGAAAGCTCCAAAGTGAAAGTGGTGTCTGTGGCAGACCTGTTTGCGGTGGCTATCCGCAACATGCATGAGAACAAGTCTATTACCAACCTGTTCATTCACAGTCACCGGAAGCAATAACAACGTATATTTTATCATTTATATAAACTGTATAAACAATGAATACAATAACCATCGAAGGACAACTCAGGAGCGAATTCGGCAAAAAAGCCACCCGCCAGATCCGTTCTGAGGAACAAGTGCCTTGTGTTATTTACGGGGGTGCAGAAACTGTTAATTTTTCAGCTCCTGCCAAAGCATTCAAAAACCTGGTGTACACTGCTGCTTTCCAGATTGCAGAGATTAAACTGGGCGGTAAAACTTACAACTGCGTACTGAAAGATCTGCAGTTTGATGTAGTAACAGACGAACTGGCTCACATTGATTTCATGGAGCTGGTGGAAGACAAAAAAGTGTCTGTAACCCTGCCTATCAAACTGGTTGGTTCTTCTGTAGGTGTGAAAGCCGGTGGTAAACTGGTGAGCAAACTGAAAGCGCTGAAAGTAAAAGCTTTGCCTAAAGACCTGGTAGAAAGCATCGAAGTGAACATCGAAAACCTGGAACTGAACGCCAACATCCGTGTTGAAGACGTGAAAGTAGAAGGTATCGAAATCACCAACTCTCCGCGTATTCCTATCGCTTCTGTGGTAATGACCCGTCAGCTGCGTCAGGAAGAATCTGCTGCTGAAAAAGACGCTAAAAAGAAATAATCTTTTAGAAATATTTTTCCAGAAAGCCTCTCTACTTGTAGAGGGGCTTTTTAATTTGAAACAAGATGAAATATCTGATCGCCGGTTTGGGCAACATTGGAGAAGAATACCGTCATACCCGCCACAATATCGGGTTTGACGTGGCAGACGCTTTTGTGGCCAAACATAACGCCAGCTTCGATAACGACCGACTGGCAGAGGTGGCTACCTGTAAATGGAAAGGCAAAACGTTTATCGTGATCAAACCTACCACCTATATGAACCTCAGCGGTCGCGCTGTCAAATACTGGATGGACAAGGAAAAGATCACCATGGAAAACGTGCTGGTCATCATGGATGAACTGGCCCTTCCGCTGGATGTGCTCCGCTTACGTCCCGGTGGCAGCGATGCCGGCCACAACGGCCTGAAAAGCATACAGGAATCGCTGGGCTCCAACCAGTATCCACGCCTGCGTTTCGGCATTGGTAACGACTATCCGAAAGGCCGGCAGGCAGATTTTGTACTGAGTAAATGGAAACCAACGGAAATACCGGTAGTGCAACAGAAAATCAATGCCTGTTGCGATATCATCGAGAGTTTTGCCGGTATTGGACTGGCCCGTACCATGAATGAGTACAACAAAATGATTTTTCCCCTGTAAAGTAAATTTGCAAATCTGCCCGCTATCTGCTTAATTTATCTTCTAAAACTCACGCATTATGAAAATTATTTGCGTAGGCAGGAACTATGCCGACCATGCCAAAGAATTGAAAAATGAGGTGCCGACTGAGCCGGTGTTGTTTATGAAACCCAAGAACGCGCTGTTGCAGAATGGCCACCCTTTTTATTATCCGGAGTTTACCACCAACCTGCACTACGAATGTGAACTCGTATTGCGTGTCAGCAAAAACGGCAAGCACATTCAGGAGAAATTCGCAGATAAATATTATGATAAAATCTCGGTGGGAATCGACTTTACTGCCCGTGACCTACAGGATAAACAAAAAGCCAAAGGCCTGCCCTGGGAAATAGCCAAAGCCTTTGATAACTCCGCCATTGTAGGCTCTTTTATTCCTGTTACACCGGAGATGGACAAGAAGGATATTAACTTCTGCCTGTATAAAAACAAAACACTGGTACAACAGGGCAATACTAAAGATCTCCTGTTCTCGTTCGACTTTCTCGTTTCCTATATTTCGAAATTTTTTACCCTGAATATCGGGGACCTGATCTTTACCGGTACACCGGTGGGAGTGGGCCCTACTGAGATCGGTGATTCTTTTGAGGCGTTTATTGAAAATGACAGCCTGCTGGAATTCGCTGTGAAGTAATTTGATTATTTAGATATTCTATTATTTTGATATTGTGTTTAGGAATTTGGGATTCGTTCTTCCGGTAGGGATTTCAAATTCCTAAACCCATAACCAGATATCTAAATAATCAAATAATCAAATAATCAAATCTTCGTGGGGATATTGTTATAGATCGTGTCCAGTATTCTTGTTAACTCCGCATAGTCTGCTTCTGTCAGCGATTTCCAGCCTGTTTTCCGCATTTCATGTACCAGCGGTTTTACCTGTTTGTATTTTTCCGTTCCATCCGGCGTAAGCTGCAGATATACCTTTCTCCGGTCATAGGTATCGGCTTCCCGCTTTACCAGCCCTTTTTTTACCAATAATTCAATAATACGGGAGATCGTTGTGATGTCCTTGGAGGTATTACGGGCCAGCTCGTTATGGGTCGTCTTTTTGTGCTTGTACAGATTCTCCACCAGCAGCCACTGGTCCACCGTAATGTCCATCTGGCGGGAATCAAACATTTTCTGCCAGTAGTTGCGCAGTTTTTTCAGGGTCGCATCCAGCTTAAAAAAAGAGGGATTGTTGACAAAAGTATCAGCCATATTAATTAATTTGCAATAGCAATAGTTGTTATAGCAACTATTTTGCTTAAACCACCATCGTCATCACCAAAACAGTTTTACGTGTTTAAAGATAGTACAAGCGTTTCAACTTTAAAAGCCGGTACTAACGGCCAGCACGGGAAGAAGAGCGAGCTGGCGGAGTTACTGGCTGCTTACCGGTGGATGTGCCAGGCAGGCCAGATGGCCGCTACCTATGAGGCCAACCGGCCAATATGCAAATACGTGCATTCCACCTCGCGGGGGCATGAGGCCATCCAGATCGCCACGGGGATGCAGCTGCGGCCGTGGGACTTTGCCAGTCCGTACTACCGCGACGAGAGCATGCTGCTGGCCATGGGCTTTGAGCCTTATGAACTGATGCTGCAGCTGCTGGCCAAAGCAGACGACCCTTTTTCCGGCGGCAGGTCTTATTACAATCACCCTAACAGCAGGCGGCCGGACAAGCCCCTGATTCCCCATCAGAGCAGCGCCACAGGCATGCAGGTAATACCTGCCACAGGCATGGCACAGGGCGTACAATACCTCGAAATGATCCATTCCCAATTATTACGGACAGGCCCCAACGGTGAACTGCCGGTAGTGGTTTGCTCCCTGGGCGATGGCAGCGTCACGGAAGGGGAAGTCAGCGAAGCCTTTCAGTTTGCCGTATTGAAACAATTGCCGGTCATCTACCTGGTACAGGACAACGACTGGGGTATTTCGGTAACGGCAGCGGAAGCGCGCGCCATGGACGCCTACGACTACGCTGGCGGCTTCAGGGGGATGGAACGGATGCGGGTGGACGGCAGTGACTTTACTGCCAGTTACGCCGCTATGGAAACAGCGATCGGCTACGTGAGACAGGAGCGCAAGCCTATCCTCGTGCAGGCTAACGTGCCGCTATTGGGCCATCATACTTCCGGAGTACGGAAAGAGTGGTACCGTACGGCGGAAGACCTCGAAAAACATGCGGCTAATGACCCGGTGCCCAAACTACGGGCGTTGCTGTTGAAACATGGCGTGGCAGAGGCCACCCTTCAGGAAATAGAACAAACAGCCATTGAAGATATTGAAGCTGCCTTTGCGGCAGCGGTGAAAGCGGCGGAACCAGCGCCGGAAACTGTCCGTGAACATGTGTTTGCCCCGGCAGCAGTGACGCAGGAAGCGGGCACGCGTGTGCCTGCCAATGGCAATAAAGTGGTGATGGTAGATGCTGCCCTTCACGCGGTGGAGGAAATCATGCAGCAGTACCCGGAAGCTATCTTTTTCGGGCAGGACGTGGGTAAACGGCTGGGGGGCGTATTCCGCGAAGCGGCTACCCTCGGTGATAAATTCGGGGACCACCGCGTATATAACACCGCTATTCAGGAAGCTTATATTATCGGCGCTACGGCGGGCCTGTCGGCCACCGGTGTGAAGCCTATCGTGGAGATACAGTTTGCGGATTACATCTATCCGGGATTCAACCAGCTGGTGACAGAGATCTCCAAATCCTGCTACCTGAGCCAGGGTAAATTTCCGGTGCAAACGCTTATCAGGGTGCCGATTGGCGCCTACGGCGGCGGCGGCCCTTACCATTCCGGCAGTATTGAATCTACGCTGCTGAGCATCAAAGGCATCAAAGTAGTATATCCTTCCAATGCGGCAGACATGAAAGGCCTGCTCAAAGCGGCGTTCCTGGACCCTAACCCGGTCGTGATGCTGGAACATAAAGGGCTCTATTGGAGCAAGGTACCTGGTACCCAGGATGCGATGACGATAGAACCGGCGGCAGACTATGTGCTGCCTCTGGGGAAAGCCAATGTGGTACTGCAGGCGCATCCGAAAGATGTACAACGCGGAGAATCTGTCTGTATCATCACCTACGGGATGGGCGTATACTGGGCGAAGGCTGCTGCCCGTGCCTTTCCGGGCAATGTGGAAATCGTGGACCTGCGCACCCTCTTCCCGCTGGATGAAGAGCTGGTATTCCAGACTGTCCGTAAACATGGTAAATGCCTGTTGCTGACAGAAGAGCAACTGAATAATTCCTTTACACAGGCGCTGGCCGGCCGCATTCAGAAAGAATGTTTCCGACAGCTGGACGCCCCGGTGCATATGCTGGGGGCGCTCGACCTGCCGGCGGTGGCACTTAATACCGGCCTGGAAGCCGCTATGCTGCCCAACGCGGCCAAGGTAGAGGCTATGATCAAAGCGCTAATGTCCTACTGAGAACCAACCCATACGTTTATGTAAAAGGCCCTGTCAGCGTCCTGACAGGGCCTCTCTCTTTTTTATCGCGAAAGGATAGTACTGGGTGCTTACCAGTAACCGGTAAAGCCAAGCGTTGGTTTGTCGGCACTTTTGAAGCTGACAAACACCCCGTCCGGCGCATCGAGGTAATCGAGGGTGAACCGGTTGGTAGATAACATATTTGTCAGCGGTTGTGCCAGTGTTTTTAATGCATTGCCGTTGGCGCCCTCTGTGTTATTGGTAAATGGCGCTGCCACAAAGGAGTAGACGCCATCGGCTGTTTTGGTGTATCTGAAAGAATACCTGCAAACAGCCTGACCAATATAAATATCCATGTACAGCATATTGCTAAGGGGCTGAAAATCCATCACCACTTTGCTTATCAGGAATTTGTTGGTTTTAAATCGATTATAAGCATCGTTCCAGACTGTCATAAAATCAGCTGTCCAGCCGGGCAGCGGATAGGTAGTGGGTGGCAGCAGTGTCAGCGCACCGGGGAGCTCGCTGCCCAGTATGTAGTGGACCGGCACTACCGGTACGTTGGTCCGTTCCAGGTATACCTTGTTCTTATCGATCAACGCATAGAAGTTATTGGCCGTAGCGTCCCAGGTGAGAGAAGACACGCTCTGATTGCCCACCACGATCGGATGACGAAGGGTTACACCAGTCAACGTATAGGCGTAGCCGGTACCAGAGGAGATCCTGGTTTTGTTGTTAAGGAAAGCAAAGCCACTGATTTTGCTATCAGTATTAAAGAAGACAAAAGCCTGCGTATTACCCGGGGTGATGGCAAAGAATCCTGGCTGGTTGAAGAAGTCGGCACTGGCAGCCATAGACGCCTGAAGTTTACCGGCGGTATAATCTGCTTTTACCTGTGCGCCGGCTTTTACCAGTTTCAGTTCGTCACTGAATTTGTTACCGGTCAATACGAGCGTGTCTCCGTTGATATAACGAAAAGCATAGGCGGTGTCCACGCCTCTGTTAGACAGTTTGATGTCTCCCAGTTGGGAACCTTCGCCGAAGTTGAGCGTGGGGTTGACCGTCTGTGAAATGCCGAGGGAAAAGCGGCTTTTGCTGGGAGTGGCGGCGGCATTGGCGCTAATGTCCGTGTATAGGGTCGCTTCGCTTTTGCTATTATCGAGCTGTAGGTACACATTGTACAGTTCTTTGCCGTCACGGGGAGTGAGCGTACCCACCCACCCGTCAGGCGCGGCGCCCAGTATGGTTTTGAAGGAGTCGAGCTGTTGTTTGGGATCGGCGTAGGACTTCTCCACCGGAATGTCGAGTGAATTGTCTTTCCGGCAGGATGCCAGTACGGCAGCACAGAGTAAGGTATATAATGCGATTTTTTTCATTTGAATGAGTTGCAGATGAAGAAATTATTTGAGTGAACCGCCAATGGTGATGGTGGGGTCATCTACACTGATCAGCTGCGCCATCTGGGGGTTCCCTGGCATGGAGAAATAATCCACCCGGTATTTACCGGTAGCCAGTTTATCCAGAATTTGTTTCATGGCAGGGTAAACAAGCCCGGGAATTTCTCCTTTGATGTCCTGCATGGTGAAACTGTATTCGCCGTTTTTATTTTTAGCATAATCGAAAATGTATATTCCGGTGAAGGAATTGGCATTTTGGGTCAGTCTGATCTGCACTCCCATCAATTTGGCCTCGGCATCGAAAATAATGTTCAGCCCCACCAGTTGCAGGTTGGGAAAGCCAAGATTGGGCATCCGGGTTTTAGCGGTGGTCCACATGGTTTTGTAGCCGGGAGAGAAAGCTCCCTGCGTGGCGTCGGACGTCTGTATGGAGTTGTAGCCGATCCCCATCAGCAGGTGCAGGGCGAAAATAGGACCATTGGCTACCTCTAATGCGGTGTTTTTCCCATTTCCTTTCAGGTACATCACCTGTTTGTCGGTGTCAAACAGCAGTTCCCGATAGCTGTTGTTGTTGATGGTGAAAGGATTTTTGGTGAATAAACCAGAAAGCGTATAGGCATAGCTGTTAGCTTCCGTGGTGAGCTCCCCGTCTTTTTCATATACCAGTGAAAATCCACGTGTGTTGGGATTTACAACGGTCTGTACTTTCTTCCCGTCGGCAGTAGTGGTATAGAGGGTGGCGTGCGTGGAAACGTAGCCGGTGACCGCATCACGGATGATATTGAGGCCGCCTGCTTTATAAGCTGCTTCCTCGGCGGCGCTGGCCCTGACGAGTATCATCTTGCTTTTTTGGGCATTGCCGGTAAGGAATACGGTGTCGGTGCGGGTGGAGTCGTAACCGAATTCAAAGTCGGAGCCATAACCTTTGCCCCGTAGCCCGCCGAATACTCTTTCGTCCGGATCGGACAACAGATGGAGATAATTGTAGGTATCGAATACCAGTGATGGCCGTTGTTGTGCTCCCATGCGATAGGAGCTTTCAGACAGGTCCTGCCCGGTGGCGGGGGTGAGGTCGCCCAGCATATTCACCCGGTTGTTTTCCCCAAATTTAAAGTAGAAGCCGAAGCCCTGGCCGCCATCAGGGAAAAGATACGCTTTCCAGCCGCTGGCGCCACTGGTGAGTTGTTGTTTGTAAGCGGTGAGGGTGGCGTTCATCCGTTCTTCGGGTTTGAGACCGAATACGGAGCCATCATTGTCTTTGCGGCATGACGCAGCGAGTATACATAACACCGTGCCTGCGATTATATATTTTTTCATATATCCGTTGTAGTTATAGTACCTGTTCATAAAAAACTATCTGATCGCTTCAGCGATGGCAGTAGATGTTTTCGCCTGCAGGCTGTCAAAATTTATTTTCCAGCTGTTCTGGAAATAGTTTCTGACGATTTGTGCTTTCTGGTGGAGCATGTCTTTGCCGACAGTGGTTTCGGACTGGTCGACTATTTTTTCAAAGCCGTCTTTGCCTTCTGTCAGCATAGTGGACACCATTTCCACAAAATCTTCATCTGCCTTGGAACGGGCATAGGGTGTAATAAAGCCGAGGTCCAGGGCTTCCTGCATGGTGGTATTGTTCCAGGTGCCGGTATAACCGCTCGGGGTAAGGGCTTTGTACTCTCTTGGATAGAAGATGGTCTGATGCAGGATGTGTGCAAATTCGTGGTGAATCGTATGCAACATGAATTTTACAAACGCTTCGTTCTTTTGATCGAATTCGTTGAGGCGTAGCAGCTGTATGGTTTTACCACCTTCCGCTTCTCCAAGGGTAATGGTGCCGTTGGAGTTGTACTTAGGGCTGCCTACCAGTATTACCTGCTTCGGACAGTATTTAAGGAAGAAGGGTAATCCGGCTTCGTTGACATAAGGTTCAATCCAGGTTTTATGGATCAGGTCCATGACGGGTATCACCATCGATTCCTTCACCGGAACGAGGGTTTTGTCGGTAGATACTGCGTAAGGGTCCCATTTATACCTGACTTCAATATTATAAGGCTTGGTATAATTGGTCGTAATCCAGTTGTCCAGCGCGGTGGGCTGCTGGTTGTTGTCCGGGAACAGATTGGAGATGTCCAGGTTTTCTTTTTTGCTGCAGCCGGACAGAACGGTGATCAGTCCTGCTATCAGTAGGGGAATAATATAATGACGTTTCATAAATGCGGGTTTGAGCGGTGTTTATCTTGGATTTAATTCCAGGCCAGACAGTTGTGCTTCCTGTGGTATTTGTACCAGGCGGCGGGGATCGTTGGCGCCCAGCACCATTTTGGTTTTACCATCGAAGGAGGTATGCGTCACCGGTATTTTATGACGAAGGATATCGAACCAGCGAAGCCCTTCCAGCATGAACTCTATCCGTTTATAGTGCAGGATGGTTTCCAGTATGGCCGCCCGTGTATCTATGGTGCCATAGTAGTCTCTGACCTTATCAATAGACAGGTTCTGGGCCGTGTTATAGCGGTTGTTTCGCTGGCTGAGGAAGTCGTTGATATCGGCCAGTGCTTCATTGAAGTTGCCCAGCTGTGTATTGGCTTCGGCCCTGTTGAACAGCACTTCTTCTGCGGTCAGCAGGGGGACCATATCCCAGGGGGTACCAATATTGGCGTTCTGATCTACGCGGATAAACAGCTCATAGAATTTCGGAATGAAATAATCTTCCGGTTTTTGGTAGTACACTTTATAATCCATTCTGGTGCCGGAAGGGTTATCGAGGCCATTGATCAGGTCACCGAGCGTAGGGTCGCAGCCATAGCGGTTGGTGATTACGTTTCTGGCCCAGAGGGATTCCGTTTCGGCGAGTAACAGATTGGCTTTCTGGGTGGCGCGGGTGTATTCCTTGCGGAGCACCAGTTCTTCCATGGCGATGTAAATGGTATTTACCGGCCGCAGGTAAGGCAGTGCTTTGCCGGCAGGGAAAGTGAGATTGGCATGTTCCACTACTTTAGCGTAGTTCTTTTTGAACAGGTAGAACCGGGACGCAAAAGCATGTGCAGCCGCGGTAGTGAAATGATAGGAAGGCGTACCGGTGTAGGAGTTATCATCGATCAACGGTAATCCTTCGGTGAGGTCTTTTTCTATTTGTTCGTAGACATAGGCTACTGTTTTTCTTTCATATTTCTCCACCACTACTTTTTCCGGTTTGGTCACGTAAGGGATACCCGGGTCTTTGGCCGCGGTGGCCGGATCGTATGATTTGGAGAAGATGGTGACCAGCATAAAATGCGCATAGGCCCGGCAGAGCAGTGCTTCCCCTTTAGAGGCGTTGTAGGCTGCTTTATCGGCTGCCTGGTCGATCACTTCCAGCGCCTGATTGGCGGCAGCAATGGCGGCATAGGCTTTTTGCCAGTAGAAGTCAGGCGTGTCCTGGTCTCTGTCTGAAGACACCTCCCAGAACCAGGGCTGGCGATTGGCGCGGGTATTGTCTTCGGTGCCTTTATCATTGGCATTGTCTGACATAGCTTCGAGAAACGGAATATAGTTGGCGCGGGGATAGGCAGAGGTCAGGAGCTCGGCCACCTTAGCGGGAGTATTCACTTCGGTACGCTGATCGGGCAGTTGCTCGAGGTATTTTTTACACCCGGGCGCAACAGTCATGATCGCTAACGCTGATATATATACGAGATTTCTTTTCATATCCAAAACTTTTCATTCAGGTTAAAAACCAACTTTTACGGACAGGGTGTATTGTTTGGGGACTGGTAACGCTACGCCGCCAGACTGGAAGAACTCAGGGTCCTGGCCTTTCAGTTTAGGGTCGGCATAGATCAGCCAGGGGTTGTTGGCCACCAGGCTCAGCGAAGCGTTGTTAAGGCCTATTGCGGAAGTATATTTCAGCGGCAGGCTATAACTCAGTGATACCTGTTTCAGGCGGATGAAGCCCCCATCAGCAACACGGGTAGAGGAATAGTTATAGGTATAATAGGGTGTTACGCCACTCAGTCTGTTGATAACCCGGAGATCTGATAAGGCAGGGATGTCTGTCTGCTTTTCATCGCCGGTCATCATCCAGCGGTCGAGGAATTCTTTCGGCATGGCCGTGAAATCGGTATACCGCTGTTGGAAAGCCGGATTGAGGCGGATGACATTGCCAGCGCTGAAAGTGAACAGGGCAGAGAAGGTGAAGTCCTTGTAGCGTACAGAGTTATATAAGCCACCGGTTAATTTGGGGTCGATCGGCCCGTTGTATTTCAGGTATTTGATGGCATCACTTTGCAGGTTGACTTCATTTACTTTCTCTCCTTTTTCATTGACAAATACGGGGGTACCGTCGAGTGCGGACAGTTCCTGCAGGTCGATGGAATACAGGCCTCTGTAAGGACGGTCCAGCATAGGGCCGCCATCAGGACCGATGAGGTCCCAGATATTGGGATTGGTTTTCAGGTTGGTGATTTTGTTTTCGTTGTAGGCCGCGGTGAGCTGGGTCCTCCATTGCCAGTTTTTCTGTTGGACAATAGCGCCGCCAACTGTCAGTTCCACGCCGTGTGATTTCATGTCGGCATAGTTGGCGTTTTTGATAAACTGGCCACCGATGCCGGAAGTGCGGATAGGGCTGATGAGGTCGAAGCCGTTACGGTTATAGCCGTCGAGGGTGATGGTGAGGCGGTCTTTGAACATACCGAGGTCGATGCCCACGTTGGTTTCGTATTGTTTTTCCCAGGTCAGCTCTGAGTTTTCGAGGTCGGTGATATTGATGACAGACTCTATTTCAGGCAGATAAGGGCGATATGTTTTGCCGCTGCGGGTAACGAGGCTGGAGTTGGTGGCTTTGCCTTGCAGGCTGGCGGTGAGGCCATAGGTAGCGCGCAGGGTAAGGCGGTTGATGTGCTGTGCCTCTTTCATGAAATCTTCCGTGTCCACGTTCCAGGAGCCGCTGATGTTCCAGGTGGGCAGCCAGCGCGCAGTGCGGGATTTGCCGAGCAGGTTGGAGCCATCGTAACGGATGGTACCGTTGAGGTTGTACTTGCCTTTGTAGGAATAGGCGCCGTTGGCCATATACGCGAGGAAGCGGTCGTAGTAGTTCTGCATGCCGTAGAAATCGAAGCCGCTTTCCACGGCCTGTTTGATGATGCGGGGATCTACATAGGGCACGCCGCCTTTGTCGAACTGGTAGCCGTAACCGTTAGAGAATTTGTTCTGGCGGTTGGCATATCTCAATTCCTGAGAGGCATAGGCCACGAAGATGTGGGTATTGTTATATGTTTTATTCCATTCGAGGGAGTTGCGGATGTTGTAGCTGACGAGGTAGTCATCATTGGTGTTATAGAAACCGCCATAGGGCAGTACTACCACGGGATAAGCTTCCGGATCATCGGGGTCGCGGTAGAGGAATTTGTTTTTGCTCATCACATCGGCGTTGTCTGCTGCGCGATAGGCCATGGCCATATTGGAGTTCTCTCTTACCTTATGTTCGCGGTTGGTTTTGGCATAACGCAAAGCGCCGAGGAACGTGTATTTCAGGGTAGGCGTGATTTTATAGCCGGCTTCACCCTGAAGTTTGATGTCCACCATGGTCAGGTCGAGCGTATTATTGTTCAGTTCATTGATGATATTGAACGGCGCAAAGTTGCGCCGGAAAAATTCCAGGTTACCTTTCTCATCGTAGGCGGTCATGGTACGGCTGGTATTGAGGGCGTAGCTGAATGGGTTGATGTCGAAATCGCGGTCGTACTTACCTTCCACCGGATTGCTGACCCTGCCGATGCTGCCGGGTGCGCGCTGATCTCTGATGGAGCCTTGTGTGATGAGGCCTATATTGAATTTGGGGGAGATATTGAAGTTGGCGCGGGCGTTGCCGGTAAAGCGTTTTACCCGGTCGCCGATGGTCCAGCCGTTATCATTGAGGAAGCTGGTGGAGAAATAGAGCTGTGATTTTTCGGTACCGGAGGAGATACTCAGGGAGTGTTCCTGCAGGAGGGAGTTGCGGAACAGTACGTCGAACCAGTCGGTATTAGCGAGTGCATATCTTTTGAGGAATTCATTTCTGGATTTCTCATCATTGTAAACTGTTCTGTTGTTGATATTTTCCGCCAGTTTGGTGAATACGCCGCCATCCTGTCTGGTGGCCAGGTCTCCGTACTGAAGGAAGCCACGGCTTTCCATGGATTTGTACATCGACATCTGGTCGGCCGAGTTCATGATATTAAAATCTTTATATGTTGGTTTGATATAGGTAGAGAAGTTACCGGTATAGGAGATGAGGGGTTTACCGATGCGTCCTTTTTTGGTGGTGATGACGACCACGCCGTTCATGGCGCGGGCGCCATACATGGCGGTAGCGGCGGCATCTTTGAGGATCTGGAAGCTCTCGATATCGTCGGGGTTGAGGCCGGCCACAGAAGAGCCCAGCAGGGTGGTGGGGTCTCCGGTGGAGAGCTGTTCGTTGGATACGTTCACTACATCTTCCAGTACGATACCGTCTACCACCCAGAGGGGTTTGTTATCGCCGGTGATGGAGGTAGCGCCACGGACGCGGATTTTAGGTGCTGCGCCGAAGGTGCCGGAGACGTTTTGGATAGAAACGCCGGCTACGCGGCCTTCCAGCATACGGCTTACGTCTGTGATACCATCCCGTTTCACGTCATTGGCTTTGAGGGTAGCCGCTGATCCGGTGAAGAGTTTACGGTCGATAGTTTGATAACCGGTCACGACTACCTGGTTCAGATTCGTAACATTTTCTTCGAGGGTAACGATAATGGGTTTGTCGGCGGTGGCTTTCACTTCCTGTGTTTTGAAGCCTACCATGCTGATAACGAGGGTAGCGCCGGGTTTCACGCGGATGGTGAATTCGCCTTTGCTGTCGGTAGCGATACCGTTGCCGGTACCTTTTTCCACGATGCTGATGCCGGGCACAAAGGAAGCATCACCGTTTTCCGCGCGGGTACCGGCCCGGCCTTTCACGGTGATGACCTCCTGTTGTGGCGCGATTACTTCGGCGGGGCGTGTGAGCACGATTTTATCGCCGATTACTTTATGTGCTATGCCTTTACTCTCGAGCAGATTAAGCGCCTGCTGCATAGAAATTTTATCGGGATCGATTTCCAGATTCATATTCTTGTTGATCACTGCGGCATCGTACACAAAAACGACATTGTACTTTTTCTCCATCCTGCCGAGGATGACTTCCAGCTTCTCCCTGTTTTGTTCATTGGTCAGTGGTGCGGCCTGGTTTTCCAGGCATGCCACTGTCAATAGGGCCAGGAGCAACTTCGATTTTGGTCTCTTTTTTTTGTAAAGAATTTCAAACATCGTGTATAATTATTATAGGTTAAACGGGTCTGCGCAGGCATGGGCGATGCGCCCCACGGGGAGCGGAACATAGCCTGCATGATGTTGGTTGCATTTCCGGGTTACAGAACTGCGATGTACGATTTCAGTTGACACATTGGGTTGCTAAACAACGGAGAAAGGCCTGACACAGCAGGGATTACCTGCCGGTGATCGTTATTTCCCGGTTGCGGTGCACTACCGTGATAGGGTAGGTAGCTTGTAGCACCTCCAATACTTCCTCCAGCTTATTGTTTTTAAATGTTGCATTCAGTTTTTTCACAGGGATTTTACCCCGGAGGTTGATTTTAACCTGATAGAGTGCTTCGACTTTTTTGCATACTTCTGACAGTGGGGCATCCACGAAAACAAGTTCATGAGTGATCCAGGCGTCGGCATTGCTGTTGATGGCATTAAACTGTTCCACGCTGCCGGTAGCCGGATCGAAGCGTATGCCTTCGCCGGCAGTGAGGATGGTGGCTGGCGTGTTGGCGTGGCCGGTAGCGAATTTGATTTTGCCGGTTTTTACGGTGACGCCTATACGACGATCTTCCATGTGGATGTTAAAAGCGGTGCCCAGTACGGTGATGCTGGATTGTCCGATTTTAACCACGAAGGGAACTGCTGTTTGTGTGGACACATCAAAAAAGGCGGTGCCTTGTTCCATGATGACGGTCCTGTTTTTTTGCATTTTTTCCGGATAGCGTACCCGGCTGTTTTTGTCGAGATAAACACGTGACTGCTCAGGCAGGAGCAGGGAGTCTATGGCGGCCAGTGTGGCTTTTTCTTTGTAGATGATGCTGCCGGAGCTGTGGTAGAACCAGTATGCGGCGGCCACTATAGGGACCATGACGGCAGCTACGCGGAACCAGCGGTAGCGGCGTGCAGGCAGTTGGTGAATGGTGGTTTCCTCTTCCGGCAGGGCTTCCTGAAGCCGGGCGATGGCGGTTTGGGTATCCAGCTGGTCCAGTATTTTCAGGTCTGGTGACAGTTGCCATAGTTGTTGCACCTGCAGGAAAGTGGCTTCATTTTCCGGGGAAGCAGCGGTCCATTGCCGCACTTGCTGCGCCAGAGCAGCATCCTGCGGATTGTTCAGGTGTTGTACCAGTTGCAACCAATTGACTGTTTCTTTTTCCATGGACAGAAGCCTTTGTGTATTGTTACAATTCAGGGAGGGGGATACCCCCAGTGAGGAGCAAAAAAAATCAAATTAATTTTTATATAATATAATATGGAGCAGGAAAAACGGGGTGAAAGGGGAGAGCTGCGGGCATTAGAGGCGGTTCGCCAGTTCTCCTGCCAGCGCGATAAAAAGTTGCAGCATGCGGAGGTGGGCGGTATAATCGCGGGAGTTGTCCTGGCGGTAAAAGAGGTTTTCGCGGAGTGTTTTGAGTGCGTGGACCATGTGGTTTTCCACTGTTTTTTCGGAGATCTGCAGGTGTTCCGCTATTTCACGGTATTTGAGGCCATCGAAGCGGCTCATTTTAAACACTTTTGCACATTGTTTAGGCAGTTTTTCTATTTCCTGCCAGATACGCATTTTCAGTTCCTGTTCTTCCTGGAGGTTATGCAGATAACTATCGGTCAGTGATTCGGCAATAAGGGAGTGATGGCGGGCGATGTTTTTTTCCCGCTTAAGATAGTTGAGCGCATGGTTGATGACCGCTTTGTACAGGTAGGCCCGAAGGGCGCCATTTTCATCCAGCAATGCGGGATGCTCCCATATTCTGATGAACACTTCCTGTACCAGTTCCTGGGCAATGCCTGCATCTTTACAGTAGCGGAAGGCCGCCATCACCAGTTCCCGGAAGTGACGTTCATAGACATAGGTAAAGGCCTGCCTGTTTTTCGCATGAATTTCCCTGATCAATGCAGCCTCGCTCAGTTGGGCAATATCGCTGGTTCTCACCATTATTTTTCCTACTCTTTTCCAGGTATCAGGGTATAAGGTATAAAAAAAATCATGAATTCGGTTAGTGGAAAAGAAAGAAATAGCCTCGCAGGGTAGTAGGGTTACTGCCTATTCGTATGGGTTATTTCATTTTTCCCTGTTCTTTAAGCAGATCGCGGGTAATTTATCATCAACCGGCTACCAGTGATAAAAAAAATTGCAAAAACGTTTTAGTTATCTGGAAATAATTATATTTTTATGGTCAGAGCTGTAGTGAAAAGCCAAAAAAGTATTGTTTGATAATATATCAGCTCAGGTCTAAATCTAAAATCATTCACTTGTAAAGGTAGCGCCGTAAAATGAAAATCACTTGTAGCCGGCAGGAGTACTAAATCGATTCAGCTCCCACCGCAATTTCACGTTAGAGGTTGTAAACCATATTTTTCTGAATCAGGAAAACTGCCTTGTCGGGCAGTGTAAACAGGTATTTATCACATTATTTAAAACAACATCATTTTTTGTACGCCAGGGAACGATTTGATTTTAAACAAAATCGTTTTAGCACGCAGGCAAAAGGCATTTAGAAAATTCCACCATCGTACCACGTTTGTGATGGAGCTTTTCCGGAAAGCCGGAAGTCAGTAATGTCAACGCTTCCACGGTCATCTACGTATAGCCTTTTCCGTGTACATTTCCAGGTATCAGGGTATGTTTGTGCTATTACCCTTTGTGGCAGCATCCGCCCATACAACAGCTGGTCAGCAATAGATACTTTTCCGGGTATCAGGGAGTTATCGCATCGCTCCTTTTGTAACACAGTCTGCCTGTATGCGCCTTGTCAACAGCTGGCATGTTTCAAACATCATCTATCGTGCCCGCCTGCCTTTACTGTATTTCAGAACTGCTTTCCTTCCAAAAAATATCCGGAGGGGATCATGGGTTCTTTTTGCAAAATCGTTTTAGCATTGAACCTTTATTAACCAAAAAACAAACATGTATGAAGAAAAAACTGACCTTCCTGGTACGGACCAGCCTGCAGAGCAGCATCCTGCTATTGCTGTCGCTGCTGGCCTTCTCCCAGGGAAAGAAGATCACCGGTAAGGTGTTTGATGCACGGGATAACACACCGCTTCCGGGCGTGACAGTGCAGGTAAAAGGTACCAACACCGGTACCCAGTCAGGCCCGGACGGTAGTTATACCATTAATGTACCCGGTAATAACACCACGCTCATATTTTCTTTCGTTGGTTACACGCCCACTGAAAAACTGGTGGGTAACGCCACCACACTCAATGCTGCCCTGGGCACCGATGTGAAGTCGCTGCAGGACGTGGTCGTGATCGGTTATGGTACCCAGAAAAGATCAGACGTGACCGGCGCTGTAGCATCGGTGAGGGCTGGCGCACTGCAGGAACGCCCTGCTCCTTCTATCAACCAGGCCCTCAGCGGCCGTATGCCCGGCGTACAGGTAAGCACCAACTCCGGTCGCCCTGGTGGCCAGACAAGAGTGCGCATCCGCGGTTTCAGCTCTATCAACACTACCAGCAACCCGCTCTACGTGGTAGATGGAGTTGCCTTGCCCATGGGTAACCAAACACAGAACTCTAACGCGATCGACTATATCAATCCTAATGATATCGAATCCATTGAAGTACTGAAAGATGCATCTTCCACAGCTATCTACGGCGCCAGAGGCGCTAACGGCGTAGTACTGGTCACCACTAAAAAAGGTTCTGCTACCGGCGGCCGCGTAACATACGATAACTACTTCGGCATCAACACACCAGGCCCGCACCGCGTGAAAATGCTCAACGCGAAAGAATACCTCGATCTGGAAACACTGGGCTGGAAAAATGCGCAGATCTATGATAAACCAGGCTGGGACAATGGCAACTACGTGGCCAGCAACCCTGCCCTGAAAAGAACAGACTCCCGCTTTTTCGATAAAGACGGCAACCCGCTTTATAATACCGACTGGTTCAAGGAATCCATTCAGCACAAACTGACACAGAACCATCAGTTAGGCTTCACCGGCGGTAACCCCGATACCCAGTATGGGCTCTATCTCGGTTACCTCGATGATAACGGCTTGTTGCTGAACTCCTATCTGAAACGTTACTCCGCCCGCTTCACCATCGACACCAAAATCAAAGAATGGCTGAAAGTAGGTGGCTCACTCAGTTACAACAACCAGGAAGAAAATCTGGTAGACATCGGTACCGGCGGCCTTAACTCCGTGCGGATGATCACCGAAGCGCTGCCATTCCTGCCGGTGAAACTGGCTGATGGCTCCTGGAGCAACAACAAGATGTATCCCGGTGCTGAAGGCGGTTCCAACCCGGTACAGATCCTGACAGACAGAAAATATATCCTGAATACACAAACTACGCTCGGCAACGCTTACGCCAACCTTACGCTGGCCAAAGGCCTCGAACTGCGCAGTACACTCGGCGCTAACATCGTGACCCGTGGCCGTAACGAATGGAATGGCCGTTCCCTGCTGGATATCTCCGCCTCTCAGAAAGGTATTGCCATCGTAGCCAACGACCGCGAATCTTTCTGGTCCTTTGAAAACTACCTGACCTATAATAAACGTTTTGGTACCGATCACTCCTTCACCGGCATGGTTGGTATGGGCGCTTCTGAAAACAACTTCTTCACCATCAATGCAAGGGGCGAAAATTATTCGACGGATTATTTCGGAGATAACAACCTGGGCGCAGGTTCTGTGATCCCTGCCAGTGGCGTGGGCTCCAACCGCAACCGGTTTTCGTTCTTCTCTTACTTCACCCGTTTGAACTATGCTTACAAAGACCGCTACCTCCTGACGTTAACAGCTCGCCGGGACGGATCTTCCCGCTTTGGTCCTTCCAACAAATACGCCACCTTCCCCTCCGCCGCGCTGGCGTGGAGAGTGTCTGAAGAACCGTGGCTGAAAGGCAACAACCTGCTGTCCAACCTGAAGCTGCGTACCAGCTACGGCGTAACCGGCAACTCTGAAATTCCGCCGTACCAGTCGCTCGCCACACTCGCTGCCAGCGGCACCTACGCGGCGGTGATCAATGGCGCTAAAGTACAGGGTATCGGTACCAACAGGCTGGCCAATCCTGACCTGAAATGGGAAAAGACCGCACAGGCCGACTTCGGTGCGGAGATAGGACTGTTCAACAACCGCATCAACCTGGAAGCGGACATCTACTACCGTAAAACAACAGACATGCTGCTCGATGCGCCGGTACCTACTACCAGCGGTTACGCCACCATCCGTAAAAACATCGGCTCCATGGAGAATAAAGGCCTGGAACTGGCATTGAACGCACTGGTGATAAACGGCAAAGACTTTAACTGGAACACCACCTTCAATATCTCTTTCAACCGTAACAAAATCCTGTCGCTCGCTACACCGGCAGATATCTTCGGTGTGGGCGGTCCCAATTTCACCAACCAGACCAATATCCTGCGTGTAGGCGAGCCCGTTGGTTCCTTCTGGGGACTGGTACGCGAAGGTACCTGGAGTGAGGCGGAAAGAGCGCAGGCCGCTAAATTCCAAAGCTATCGTGGTGGTAATACCATGCTGCCCGGCGATATCAAATACCGCGACGTGAACGGTGATAACGTGATCAACGATGCCGACCGTATGATCATTGGCAACGGTAACCCGAAAGGCTGGGGCGGTTTTATCAACAGCTTCAAGTATAAAAACTTCGACCTCACCCTGGAGCTGCAATACTCTTACGGCGCCGACGTGCTGAACATGGCACACCACTCCGGTGAAGACCGTATCAGCATTGCCAACAGCTTCAGGTCTGTATTGGACTACTGGACACCCGAGCATCAGAACACATCGATCGCCGCACCCCGTCCGGTGGCAGCAGGGTATGTTACCAACGTAGATACCCGCTGGGTAGAAGACGGTTCTTTCCTGCGTGGTAAAAACTTACTGCTGGGATATACTTTCAAACCGGAAGCACTGCAGAAAATGCACCTGAGCCGCCTGCGCATATGGGCGTCTGCACAGAACTTCTTCGTGTTGACCAAATACAGCGGCAACGATCCGGAAGTAACCACCTATGGTGATTCTTTTGCACAGGGACAGACATTCTTCGACTATCCCAAACCCACTACGTATCAGCTGGGGTTAAACGTGGCGTTCTAATTTGTTCAGTATTCAAAAAGACTTTATCATGAAGAAAAATATCATTCTTAAAACGATACAGCTGGCACTCTGCGGCGCTATGCTGATAGGGGCGGGCAGTGGTTGCAAAAAGTTTTTGGAGGAAAAAGATCCGTCCAACCTCAGCCCTGACAGCTACTTTACTTTGCCTGAACATGCCGATGCCGCTGTCTTCGCAGCCTACGCCCGGCTTCGGTTCATCGGCGAAGATGCGGGTATCTTCACCAACAACTACGTGTTCCTCGATGCGGCTACCGGTACCGTGATCACTAAAACGGCCCAGAACTCTGACCTGAACAACCTCCTGGGCCTGGTGTACAATGGAGATAACCTCCAGATCGGCAACTGGTGGAAAGGGCTTTACAGCGTAATAGCGCAGACCAACCTCGTACTGGACAACGTGCCGAAAATTAATCCGATGGATGAGGTGGCCCGTAAAAAAGTAATGGGGGAAGCCTATTTCCTGCGTGCCTGGGCTTATTTTTATGCAGTAAGACTGTGGGGTGATGTGCCGTTGATCCTCAAGTCACAAACACCGCAATCTTCGGACTTTGCTCCCGGCCGTACCAGCACCGAAGAAGTGTATAAAGCTATCGTAGATGACCTGCAAAAAGCAGAAGCTGCCGGCCTTCCCTGGAAAGATAATACCGGCCGCGCCTGTGCGGCAGCTGTTAAAGCCTTGCTGGGCAAAGTTTACCTGACTATGGCCGGTTTCCCGCTCAATAAAGGACAGGCTTACTACAAACTGGCTGCTGATAAATCGAAAGAAGTGATCGACTATGCCAACGCACATCCTTCTGAAATAGGGCTGTTCTCCAGCTACGATGATCTGCATAGCGTAGGTACCAACAACAAACTGGAGCTGCTGTTCCAGATACAATACCTGAGCGGCGTGGCAGAGAACCCGGTTCAAACCACCATGCTGCCGAACAACTCACAGCCGGACATTTCTGCGAAAGGTATCATGCAGGGTACATACGTGCCGTCTGTTTCTTTTTATAATTCCTATAAGAAGTTTGAACCAACAGACAAACGTCCCGATCAGCAACAATTCTTCTACACTTATTATTTCTCAAAAGGTAGCGGCGATACCATCAAACTGGATGCGCCCTACATCTTCAAGTTCTTTGATATCATCTGCCATGGCTCTCCCGGAAAACCCGGCACTGGTATCAGTAACCTGAACCTGACCCTGATGCGTTATGCGGAAGTGTTGCTGACCTACGCAGAAGCACAGAACCGCGCTGACGGGGCACCTAACACTGATGCCTATACGGCTTTGAACGCGATCCGTCTCCGTGCCAACCTGCCGGCCAAAGCGGGCCTGAACCAGGCCGACTTCGAACAGTCTGTATGGCGCGAACGCTGGCATGAGCTGAGTTATGAAGGCGTGGTTTGGTTTGATATGCTGCGCCTGCGCAAAGTATACAACGAAGACACGAATGGTTTCGATGATTTTGTGGGGCACGTTAACAAATCAAACGGTGCTGTACTGGCGAAGAAACACCTCTTGTATCCATTGCCGGTATTTGAAATGAAGAACAACCCGAATCTGAAACCACAGAACGAAGGATACTAGTCATTTGATTATTTAGTCATTTGATTATTTGATTATTGAAACACGAAGACCGAAGCGAGCAATTGCTTCGGTCTTCGCTTTTTACTAAATATTAAAATAACTAAATATCAAAATGATCAAATTTTTTCCAGGGTGAAATTAACAGCGGTGGTCAGCCTTTTCATGGCAATGGCCAGTTGGTTTTCCACTGTTTTAACGGAGAGATTGAGTACGGTGGCCACTTCTTTGTACCGCAGCCCGTATTGTTTTACGAGGATGTACACCATTTTACATTTGGGGGGAAGTTGTTCGATGGTGTGTTCCATTTTGCGGATCATTTCCGCGGAGATCATCAGTTGTTCGGGATCGCTTTCAAAAGATATTTCCAGTTTATCTTCTTCTGCGATGGTCACCTGCCGGGAGGCAGATTGTTTGCGCATATGATCGATGGCCTTGTTTTTAGCCACCACAAAGAGGTATACCTGCGGATTTTTTATGTCCGTCAGCGATTGCCTTTTTTGCCAGCAATGCATAAAAACATCGTTCGTAATTTCTTCTGCCACCTCTTTGGAGCGGGTGAGCGAGAAAGAAAAACGCAGCAGTTTTATAAAAAAATGATTGTAGAAAGCTTTGAAGGCTGTCTGGTCATTGTTCGCTGTGATGTTTTTGAATAGTTCATTGATTATACACTGATCCATCCCTTTTTAAGCCACTGATATTGGTTGCAATAATATATAACGCAGATTACGCTAAAGTTAACAAAATAATTTATCCGGTAATTTTTTTTTGGCGTAATGCTTTTTTGGCGAAAGGTGATGGTATCTAAGCTCGTATTATCCGGCGCCACCATATAAGTCGGCAGTATGGTGGAGAATATAGTACACTTCCTCTGCGTTCCCTTCCTGATAGCGGCGTGCCCAGAAAGATACCAGCCATACGGCGAGGCGTTTGCCCTGGCGGTTGCCTTTAGCAATGGCAGCGTCAATTTCATGCAGGCCTCCGGTAAAGGCGATATCATTAATATAGGCCTCTGCCTGTGGCTCCACGCTGCCCGGCGGTACGTTCATTTTGTCATACAGGGTTTTCAGCGAGTCGCGATAGTGGGGAATGTCCTGCAGATATTCATGGGTGGCAATGAGGTTATCGATATAACGGGCTGCCGGCGAACGGCGGTATACTACGGTGGGTATTACTTGCCGGATATAAGGCCCGAAGTGTTCGAAACATGCTTTCAGGCGGCGGCCATCGCGGCCGGTGAAGTCGAATATGTCTACTACCGGCGCCAGTGAGGTCGTGTTGAATATTCTCGCAGCATCAGCCTTGGTGGCGCGGTCCTGCTGCGCGAAGAGGCTCCGGATGCCCATGCCCCAGTTCAGTATAAGGTCCGTTGGGTCTGTATTGTTTTTGCCGAGTTCCAGCTGATCATAACAGATGAATTGCAGCGCCGCCCTGATGCTGTCTCCCGGAGGCTCTGGTCCTTTCCATTCATCAGGTGCCGCTTCGGCCACTGCGTCAGCGGCAGGTGCATCCGCTGTGTTCACGACTGCCGGCCCTGCTGTTTCTTCATTGATCGTCGCAGTCAGATCGGCCGCTGCCTGGGCTACTTCCGGAGATACTTCATCCGCCTGGACATAGGGTTGGTAATGCACCAGATCATAGACGATAAAAATCACGGCCAGCATGCCGGTCAGCACCACCCCGCTTAAGGCAACGCTGATGACACGATTCCGCTGCCATAACTTTTCTATCAGCCACCAGCTGGCGCCCAGCAGCACTGCACCGATCATGGCAGCCCAGCAGAATAAACAAGTCCCGGTATAAATATCTAGGTCCGAATGAGCAATCGTTCGGATGGCATTCGTTCGGAGGGTAAAAATAAAAGCAAAGGCCACCAGTGATATCAACAGATCAGACAAAAAAACTTTTTTCCAGAAACCCCCACGGGAAGGGACTGTGGCCGTTTTCCTGCGTAACAGGCGGATGATACCATATAAGATGCCCACCCATAAACAGCTGGTCAGCAGCCATACTATCGGAGAAACAAATGTATCCATGATGGTGCCCTGCTGAGAGCAATACGAAGCTATGTTCGATAGTACGTCCAGTTCATAGAGGAATCCGAAAGGGAGCGCAATCATTTGATGGTAGGAGGCTATCTGCAATCCTGCTGCTTCCAGTGTTGCATTACCAACGTTTTGCGCCAGCCGGGGAATACCGAAAATAGTTGTTACCAGTAATGCTTCCAGCAATAGGATGTACTTATACAGTTTGTTTTCCATAAGGGACAGGTTAACCCGCACAAATATATTATTAAAAAAATTATCTGCTTAACCTCAAAAAAATGTTAAAAACGTTTTGGGGGTTTTTGATTTTCTTTTCGACCTTATTCTGAAAACAGGTATTAAAAAATAAATGATCGAGCGTAACCGGATAAATACTTTGATGGCCAGGAAGATATCCGGCGAGGCCACCATGGAGGAATTGAAAGAGCTGGAAATGCTGCTGATGCAGTTTCCGGAATTACAATATGCCTTTACCATTGTGGAAGATATCCAGGCGGTGAACCCGGTGAAGGGGTTTACGCCGGAAGAAGAAAGCCGGTTGGCCAGTGAAGGGCTGGACCGCATGAATCTGTTCCTGCAGCAGTCGCAGGACGCGCCTGTTATCAGGACAATGGCCCCGTGGAAAATAATGGCCGGTGTGGCCGCCATGGTGGCTGTGCTGCTAAGCGTGTGGGCATTATGGCCTGCATCGCCCGACAGGCAGGCATTTCGTAACGAGGTAGTCACCAAAACCGGTTCCAAAACCAGTGTGATACTGCCGGACGGCACCACGGTAGTACTCAATGCCTGTAGCCGTCTGCAATATGATGCCACCCGTTTCCTCAACGGGGAAAGGGAAGTAGGACTCACCGGAGAGGCTTATTTTGATGTAAAACATGATCCGGCACATCCGTTTATTATCCGGACCGGGCCGGTGAACATACGCGTATTAGGGACCGTATTTAACGTAAAAGCCTATACGGAAGATGCTACCGTAGAAACCACGTTGCTCAGCGGTAAGGTGGAGGTGAGTTTTCCACAGGGCAGCAACGGCCAGAAAGTGGTACAGTTGCAGCCAGACCAGAAACTGGTCATCGCCAATCATAAAGACCAACCGGTACAGGACAGTAAAAAAGCCAACTTTAGTATTACACCGGTAAAAAATATCACTGCCGGCACGGTAGCCACTCCGGATGCGGAAAAACCAACCACCGCCTGGATCAACGACCGGTTCGACTTTGATAACGTAACATTTGAACAGCTGTCGCACGATCTGGAGCGATGGTACAACGTCACATTGCGGTTTAAAAACGACCGTTACAAGCATGAAGTATTTACGGGCGCTTTCCGTAAGCAGGGCATCGAGGATGTATTGCAGGCCCTGCAACTGATGTCAGGTTTTCACTACGAAGTGAATACAAAAGAAAATGTCATTTATATATGGTAAAAACGTATCAGGGAATAAAATGCCGGGTGCGGCAGACAACTATGGCATAACTATTCAATAAAATTTTTTTTGCGGACAGCAAAAAGGGAAATGCGGCAACATTCCCCTTTTACAATGCTGGCTAAACAATCTAAACCGATTCGAGAGAATCCGGTAATGGCTAATTATTTAACCTAACGAAACAAATTTATGAAAAAAAGCTTTTGGTGGCCTTCTGATATTCCCCGGCGGAATATGAGGAAACTGTTAATGCGTATGAAACTAACCTCCGTATTGCTCTGTGCAGGGTTTTTACAGCTTAGCGCACATGGTTTTTCCCAGGAGCGGCTCACTGTTAATTATAACAATATTAACATTGGAAAGCTCCTGAATGTGATCGGGCAGAAAAGCGACTACACTTTCGTGTACAAAAATGCCAGCATCCCCGACCGGAAGATCTCTATTGCCATGAAAGATGCTCCCGTGCGGGATATTCTGGACAAGGCACTGGAAGGCACCTCTCTGGGATACAAGATCATGAAAGATAATCTGATCGTGATCCTGGAAGCCGGCGAAACAGTGCAGAACGTTCCCATCAAAGGACGTATCACCGACGAAGCCGGCAATCCGCTGATTGGTGTGACCGTACTGGTAAAAGGTACCACCACCGGTGCTAAAACCGATGCCGAAGGCCGGTTTAAGATGGAAGTCCCCGAAAATGCCATTATCGAATTCTCTTATGTAGGCTACGAGCCACAACAAATGAAAGCCAAAGAAGGCGCTGTCTTCAATATCTCCCTGAAAGCCAATTCCAGTGGCCTGAATGAAGTGGTGGTAGTAGGTTATGGCAAACAGAAAAGAGTGAACCTCAGCGGCGCGGTAGACGCCATTTCCGGCAAGGAACTGGAGAGCCGTCCCATCGCCAATATCAACAACGGTTTGCAAGGCCTGCTCCCTAACCTGAACATCACCAACGACAACGGCCGTGTGTCGTCTGCTTCAAAGTTCAATATCCGCGGTATGACCTCCATCAACGGTGGTGATCCGTTCATCCTGGTAGATAACATTCCTTTTACTAACGAGGAAGTGTCCCGCCTGAACCCTGCCGACGTTGAAAGCGTAACCGTGCTGAAAGACGCTGCCTCCGCTGCTATCTATGGCGCCCGTGCCGCTTTCGGGGTGGTGCTCATCACCACCAAATCCGGTAAAGACGGCCGCCTCCTGGTAACCGCCAATACCAACTACGCCGTACGCACCCTCGGACTGGTACCGAAAATTGTGACCGATCCGCTGACCACCATGGAATACAAACACGACGCCGCTACGCCGCTGTACGACCTGTATCCCGCTGCTGAAAGAGCTTATGCACAAAGGCTGAAAGACGATCCATCCCTGCCTAACGTTATTGTCAACCCGAACGATAAAAACAAGTGGAGCTACTACGGTACTACCGACTGGCTGCATGAAGTTTACCAGAAATCAGCCCCGGCTTATAACGCCAACGTCAGCATCTCCCGCGGTGATGAGAAACTGAACTACTATTTCTCCGCGGATTATTATTCACAGGATGGTATGCTGCGTTATAACCCCGACAAGTACAACCGTTATAACCTGCGCGCCAAAGCCACCTATACTTTTAATGATCGCCTGAAAATAGGTAGCAATACTATGTACACCAATACGACGTACGCACAGCCGTCCAGTACCATAGAGTACCTGTTTTTCCACAACTCCAACCGTACGCCTGCCCTCAGCGTTCCCCGCAACCCGGACGGTACCTGGACTTCCGACGGTGCAGCCCTGCTGGGCAACCTGCAAAGCGGTGGCCGTTCTACCGATACCTGGAGCGAGTTCATGACCACCCTCAATGCAGAAGTAGGCATTATCAAAGATATGTGGACCCTGAAAGGTGACGCCACTTTCCGCAGAGGCAACGATGTAGGCAACACCTACGTGCTGCCGGTAGCTTATCGCACCGGTCCTGACCAGCCCTTCGGCTATACCAACGGTAACAAATCCTCTGCTACCAACCAGAGCATGGACGTGAAGTATAACGTGTATAACATTTATACCGACTTCCATAAAACCTTCAACAAAAAACACTACGTAGGCGCACTGGCTGGTTTTAACCAGGAGTACCACTTCTACAACAAATTCGAGGTTAAAAAACTAGACCTGATCAGTACCCAGTACCCTACTTCACAGTTGGCTACCGGTACTATCACCCAAAAACAACAGATTGAAGATTGGGCCGTAAGAGGTATCTATTATCGCCTGAATTACATCTTCGACGATAAATACATTGTAGAAGTAAACGGCCGTAATGATGGTTCTTCCCGCTTCCGCACCGATCACCGCTGGGGCTTTTTCCCTTCCGGTTCCCTCGCGTGGGTCGTGTCTAAAGAAAACTTCTTCCGCGGTATCAAAGACCGCCTGGGTGTGGATATGTTGAAACTCCGTGGTTCCTACGGTTCCCTGGGCGACCAGCAATGGGATGCCTACGGTTATATGGAACGCATGACCACCAATAACATCAACTCCGTCCTGAACGGACAAATTCCAATGGGCGTATTCTCTCCGACGCCTGTAACGGCTACCTACAGCTGGCAGACCGTTAAGACTGTCAACGGTGGTATCGATGTTACCCTGCTGAAAGAAAAATTATCGTTCAGCTATGACCGTTATACCCGCTATACCAACGGGATGTTCGCTAAAAGCCAGGAACTGCCTGCTGTTTATGGCGCAGACGCTCCCCGGACCAACTCCGCTGACCTGAAAACAAAAGGATGGGAGATGACCCTGTTCTGGCGTGATCAGTTTAAAATTGGTAAAGATGATTTCAGCTATGGCGTAAAACTCCTCCTGGCTGACAGCCGGTCTTTCATTACCCGTTACACCAACCCCACCGGTACCCTGGTCAACTATGACCACTCCGATCCTAAGAAGAGGAACTATTATAACGGACAGCAAATCGGTGATATCTGGGGCCTTGAAACAGAAGGTTTCTTCCAGAATGCTGATGAACTGAAATCACATGCCAATCAGTCTAAAGTAGGTTCCGATGACCAGCAGTACCTGTTTTACGTAGGTGACCTGAAGTTCAAAGACCTCAATGGCGACGGCGTAATTGATTATGGTGATAATACCGTTTCCAATCCGGGCGACCGCAGGATCATCGGTAACAGCGCTCCCCGTTTGCCTTACAGCATTGACCTGACGGCTTCCTATAAAGGTTTCGACTTCCGTGCGCTGATACAGGGCATCGGTAAAAGAGACTGGTACCCTAATCCGGGCAACCACTACTTCTGGGGCGTATATGCGCAACCGTGGACAAACGTACAGGTGCATAACATGGACAGATGGACACCGGAAACACCGAATGGTTATTTCCCCCGTCTGAAATCCTATATCGCAGAAGATGCTACCGAACTGGGCGCACCACAGACAAGATACCTGCAGAATGCAGCATACACCCGTCTGAAGAACGTGACGCTGGGTTACTCCCTGCCGAAATCACTCGTCGGAAGAGCGAAGATCACCCGGTTACGCATCTACGTAGCGGCTGAAAACATCTTCACCATCTCCCACCTGAAAGCCAACATTGATCCGGAAGGTCTCGATGGATCGGTATATCCTTATCAGAAAACTTATTCGTGCGGATTGAACCTGAACTTTTAATTGAAGCAAAAAAGTGCAACATGAAAAACAAGAAACTTATTATACCATTTCTCATACTGGGTTGTGCCGCTGTTTCCTGTAATAAGGATTTCCTGCAAAGGATGCCACAGACGGAGATCACGCCGGACGCCTATTTCAAAACACCGGGCGACCTGCAGACTTATCTGAACGGCCTGTACGACGATAACCTGTCGGCCCCTTACGATGACATCAACTCCGACAACGTTTCCGGTACTACCGGCAGCGAAATGGATAAACTGGTACATGGTACGCTGGACGCCACTACAGTAGATGGTTGGAACAACTGGAACCTGCTGCGTAACGTCAATTATCTGCTGGACAACGTGAACAAAACGCAGGGTGATCCGATAGAAATTAAGCACTACACCGGTGTGGCACGTTATTTCCGCGCCCGCTTTTATGCAGACATGATCGCCCGTTATTCCGATGTGCCTTTTTATGGTCATGTGATGACCGATATCGATCCTGATTTGTACAAAGGCCGTGACCCACGGGCCAGTGTAGCAGATTCTGTGTTGGCTGATCTGCAGTTTGCCGTAGATAATATCAAAGCGGATACGAAAGACAACGGCACGTTGGTGAACAAATACGCCGCACTGGCGCTGATGTCCCGCTACTGCCTGTTTGAAGGCACTTTCCGTCGTTATCATCCTGAGCTGAAACTGGAGGGGACAGCCGATACATGGCTGAAAAAATCGGTATGGGCTTCTCAGCAGATCATGAGCAGCACCCGTTATGATATCTACAATACCGGTAAAGGCGGCGCCGATTATCGCGCTTTGTTTTGCAGTGTTTCACTGGGCGGCAACAAGGAAGTGATCCAGTGGCGTGACTATCCGCAGAGCCTTGGTAAAGGTAATAATACCCATACCGTATTGGGCTGGACATGGTCACTCAGCCAAAGCCTGGTATACAGCTATCTGATGAAAGATGGTACCGCTTTCACTGCTCAGGCGGGTTATGATAAAATGGATTTCACCACCACCTTCAAAAACCGCGATCCGCGGTTAGCGGAGACAGTGGCATATCCCGGATTCAGCACCACACAGAACAGCAGCCTGTATATCGCCAAACCTAACCTCGGCGGTTATGACCAGCTGAAGTTCTACCCCCGCGATGCCAGCCAGCGTGCAGGATGGGACGCCAATTACACCGCGTTGCCGGTATACCGCTATGCAGAAGTATTGTTGAACTTCGCCGAAGCAAAAGCAGAGTTACAGGACCTGTCGCAGGCCGACCTGGACAACTCCGTGAACCTGCTGCGCCGTCGTGTACAGATGCCTGACCTGAGCCTCGCCATCGCCAATGGTAGCCCTGATCCGGTTATGAGCAACCAGTATAACGTGAACAGCGCCAATAAAGGCGTTATCCTCGAGATCCGCCGTGAGCGCAGAGTGGAAATGGCCTGCGAAGGTCAGCGTTTGAATGACATCAACCGCTGGGCTGCCGGTACCCGCCTCAAAGAAGCGCCGGCAGGGATGTACGTCGCCGGATTAGGTGGCATCGATATGACCGGTGACGGTGTTGCAGATATCGCTATCCTGCCCAATCCTAATGACAGCGCTGCCATCGCCGGCCTGCCTGCTGATGTGAAAATACGGCTGGCCCGCTACTATCTGGCAGACAAAAACGGAGGACTGAATAACTTCTATCTGGAAAACGGCACCAGCGGCCATATCCTGTTTGCAACAGACCGCGCCGGACGTACCTTTACAGAACCTAAGTTTTATTATCGCCCGATCCCTAAACAACAGCTGGTACTGAATACCAAGTTGCAGCAGATCATGGGCTGGTAATAACTTCATTTAGTTATTTTTTCATTTGTTTATTTTTTTATTGAAAATGCAGCGGTGATTATGCTAACAAAAGATGATCTCCGCTGCATTTTCAATAAAAAAATAAACAAATGAAAAAATAGCCAAATAAAATAACATTGACGATGAAAAAGATTTTGTTTGCTTTCCTGTCTTGCTGCACCTTGCATACAGCCGTGGCACAACGTTTTCCGGGAACCGTGTTCCTCGACAGCAATGCCAACGGTAAACAGGACGCTGCCGAAGCCGGCATCCCCGGCGTACGGGTGTCTGACGGCCTCTCTGTGACCATTACCGACAAAGCCGGCCGCTTTCAACTGCCTGGACATGCCCGTGCCCGTTTTGTGTTTATCACCACACCCGCCGGTTATCAGACTACCAGTGAGTTCTATATCCGTACTGACAGCAGCCGCACCGCCTATGATTTCGGGCTGCAAGCCCGCGCTAAAGCCTCCGATAGTAAAGCCAAATTTGTAAGGCTGGCAGATACCGAAACAACACAGTTCAATAACTGGATGACGGAAGCCAAAGAATATGCCCGCAACGAAGGGGCTGACTTCATGATCCATACCGGGGACATCTGTTATGAGAAAGGCATGGCTTTTCATGCGCAGCATGTCAACAGCCGTACCATGGGCCTGCCGGTATATTACTGCATCGGTAACCACGATCTCGTAAAAGGCGCTTATGGAGAGGCTTTGTATGAATCTCTCTTCGGTCCGGTGTTTTATTCCTTTGAAGCCGGTCCGGCGCACTTCATTGTAACGCCTATGCGCTATGGCGATTACCAGCCTTCCTACACGCTGGAAGAAGTGGTGAAGTGGCTGAAGAATGACATCGCCAATACTGATCCTGCCAAACCGGTGATCGTTTTCAATCACGACCTGTTGACCTACGACACGCTGTTTGCCCTGCGGGCCGGCAATGACAGCATCAACCTCAATGAACATAACCTGAAGGCATGGATTTATGGACATTGGCATATCAATTTCGCCCGTACGCATGGCAACACCGGTATCCGATCGCTCTGCGCCGCACCTCCGCCGGATGGCGGTATCGACAACTCCGCTTCCAACTTCGATGTAGTGGATATCGATAAAAACGGTATTTCGTTGGTGCAACGCCGTTATACCTACGTGGAAAACCAACTTACGCTGTTGTCGCCAACGATCAGCAGCATTGCTGGTAGTGGGGATAAAATGGTGATCAGCGTCAATGCGTACCATACCGCATCGCCGGTGAAGACCGTGCGCTTCCGTATGTTCGATAAAAAGGGAAATCTGCTGCAAGAGCTGCCGCTACAGCGGCGGACAGACTGGAACTGGGGCGCGATGGCAACCGTACCGGCCGGCGGAAAAAATGACGTATATACGGCAACGGTAGAGGCTACGCTCGGCACCGGCCGAATGCTCTATACCCGCGATTCTTTCCGTTTGGTTAAAACCACCCTTCCGGTGGCTACAACCACGGAGTGGCCGGAAGCATTGCAAAATGCGCAACGCACGGGCGCTACCCGTCTTGCCGGCGCAGGAAGGTTATCTTTGCAATGGACCAGCAACATCGGTGGTAACATCTGGAAATCATCTCCGATATGCGCCGAAGGCAAAATATTTGTGGGCACCATCGATGATGAAGGCAATCATCATTGTCATATCAGTGCGCTGGACGCCCATACCGGCCGTGTGTTGTGGCAGTTCCCCACGGGCAACTCCATCAAACACAGCATGAGCTACAGCGGGGGAGTGGTGCTGGCTACTGACGCGGAAGGTGTTACTTATGCCGTGGAAGCGGCTACCGGCAAATTGCGCTGGAAGCATCAGGGCAACCAGCAATCGCTGCCAGGCTATAATTCCGGCGGCGTAGCGCAGGACGGCGTTTATTACACCGGTTCAGGCAACAACCTGCAGGCGCTGGATATCCGTACCGGCCAGGTGAAATGGACCAACCAGGACTGGACCGGCGGGGAAGGTACGCCAGCCTCTATGGCACTGCTCAACGGTCAGCTGATCACCGGCTCCAACTGGAGCCACCTGTACGCCCACGATGCGGCCACCGGCCGTGTACAATGGAAACGCAGCGATGAAGGCATCCGCTTCCGCAGTGGCACCCCTGCTTTCTTCAATGGCAAGCTGTATGTACATGGCATCAATAAATTGCATGTGCTGGAACCCGCTACCGGCAAAACGATCGATAGTATTCCGGTAACCGCCGAGCTGAAAACCATGACAGCGCCGCTGGTAACACCAGACTATATTATTACCTGCACTGCCGCTGGCGGCATGATGGCCTTTGATAAAAAGACCAAAACATTGGTGTGGCAGTTTACACCGGGTGAGGCGCTGTTCTATACTGCTCCCTATACTTCGCCTTCTTCCGCTACGATAGAATCCACCCCGCTGCTGGCTGGCAACCGCTTGCTGGTAGGAGCTTCCGACGGATTTGTATACGTAGTGGACCTCCATTCAGGAAAGATGCTGCACCGGATGGCAACAGGGGCGCCTGTATTTGCGGATTTGGCTGTTTATAATAACGTGTTGTATGTAGCCGATTTTTCGGGTAATGTGAACGCCTATACGTTGTAGCGCTCGCTGGTTCACGCAAAGGCGCAAAGCAGCAAAGACGCAAAGCACCAAAAACACAAAGACACAAAGCAGCAAAGACGCAAAGCGCAAAATATAAGTGGGCAAAAAAAACAAAGGAGCGGAGATCAAATGTAGATCTCCGCTCCTTTGTTTTCTTATAATTCTTAAAAAAATAATTCTTTGCGTCTTTGCTGCTTTGCGCCTTTGCGTGAACTATTCGTTGTTTCTGATATTCTCTTTCGCAGCAGCCTGGCTGTCGCGGGTGTTTTTCTGCACCGCGATGGCGCCGAAGATGCTCAGCAGAAAAGCGAAAGCATAGAATCCTTTTTCGCTGGGGAGCAGCGTGGCATTCCACAAACCGATGATCAGCAGCACAATGGCTATCAGCATAGACACCCAGCTGATGCCGTAGTACATATCGGTTACAGGAATGTTTTCCAGCCTGTCGCGCACACACTTCTGCACAGACACCGCCGCAAAAAGTGCGTACATCAGGATGGTGAAATAATAACCTTTTTCATTCAGCTGCATAGTGGCGTTCCACAGCCCGATAAGGTATCCCACAACACCGGCAAGTAAACCTACCCAGGATGTGGCGATAAAGGCCATTGATGGTTTTTGTCTCATGGATTAATTGTTGTTAATAAAAAGGATGAACACGATGGTGATAAGGATATCTCCGTTGATATATTTCACAATATAATAATACTACTTATTTCTGATACCGGAAGGTATGTTGAGGAGAAAGACAATTGGGTTACAAATAAAAATCCCGGGCATTACCCGGGATTTCTTTGTAGCGAGGAGCGGATTCGAACCACTGACCTTCGGGTTATGAGCCCGACGAGCTACCTCTGCTCTACCTCGCAATGAGGTTGCAAATGTAGGCAATAAAATCAAACTACAAAATTTAACAGAAATTTTTTTTGTTCTTAACACGCAGGAAATGTTGCTGACCTTCGCAAAACAGCTAATTGATTATCAGTGTATTCCCTTTCTGGTAAGGCATTTGCGGTTTTCCTTCGGTGTTGGCTATACGGTGACTTGCCCGTTGAAAAATATTTTATTTATTTTTCAGAAAGACAAAAAAACAACGCACCTCTCTATATATCAGAGTAATCTGTAGGATGCAAAAAAGTGATTTCAGATTTGGATACATTGTGTGCATAAACCGACATCGCCTGTAGTTTTTTCCAGCCCGGGTCTGCTGAAAATGATTTCCAGTGAGCATCACGATCTGCTTTATTGTTGAAAGTAGTCATATACATGAGGTTGGGCATACGACTGCCGGAGAGCACAGCACCATAAAATACCGCATGGAAGCCCAGCTGCCGGAAGATACCGATCTCATCACCCTCGTTGAACATCTGTACTTTGTTGACATGATATTGTTCGGAGGGACTTTCATAACTGCGCAATTCGTATATCCGTTCTGTTTTGGGAGCAGACAGTACCGGCATCGTGATTACCGGCGCATTGGGGAAAGCCTGTAGCAGAATGGATTCCAGCCGGCTGTAAGGGATATCGTTCCAGGCGGCGTCCAGATAAGGCCGGCCGGACTCCCGGAAAATTTTGTCTGCCGCCAGTTTCTTATCGAGTTGCAGTAGTTGGTCCATGTTGCGGAAAGGCACCAGTACGTAGATGCGTATGTCTGCGGTGTCTACCGCTACCGGTTTAAAAACGCCGACTGTGCTGATACCGGCACGATGCAGCGCCGGCAGGTAAGCTGTTTGTAGAAAGCTGTCTACCCGGGCTTCCTGGGCGGCCGTTTTCAGGTGGTAGATCTTTATCTGATACAATTGTCTTTCTTTGGCCATCAGCTGGCAACATCCCAGCAGCAACGCTGTCAGCAGAAACGTGGAAAACTTCATGGTGGATGGTTTATATCTGACAAAATAATCGATTTTGACCTGGATTACTAGTCTCAGCGATGAATACATTATTTTTGGAGAATTCTGTATTACTAAAAAATTGATGTTATGCCCGATCCGGTTATGTTACTGGAAGAAACCAACAGCCGCAATACCATGTACGCGGTGGTAGAGCAGGATGACAGAGTTGCTTATTTTTATCTGTATCCTTCAGAACTGATGGCCAACAAATATTCTCCGCGTCCATGCTGGTTGCGCAACCTGAAGCCTGCACCGGAGAAAAAAGATGTGCAGGCCATGGAAGAGGGGCTGGCCCCCATGCTGGAAGCCCGTTATTGTAATCACCCCGAAGGTAAGGCTCCGTTAGACCCCGCATTGATCCGCATTGTATGGATGGAGGAAGGCGATGGCGCCGCTGTGATCTACGACGATGAACTGCTGGCCGTTATCCCGGGCTGGACGCTGTACACCCAGGAGCGCAGTGTAGGCTATGCGGCCGACTGTATCGGTGGCGGCGACGATAGCCTTATGTTCCCGCTGGGGACCCCTGACACTAATCAGCTGCATAAAAAAGTGGCAGAAGCGACTGCTTTCTGGAACGACTGGTCCGATGAAACCAGCCAGACATGGAGCATCCTGCAACAGCAGTACCTCGATGCCTATGAAGCGGTACTGGGCCCGACTGTAAAATATTACGCCATAGATGGCGGTCAATGGCCTCCTATCGGCATGGCCCGTTTCGAGAAAGATGACGTGGTCTATTTTGTGACGCTGGGGGTGAGCATCCGGCCGATGCCCTGGGTGGAAATCCTGTACAACGAAAAAGCGCCCGGCTTCCGTCGCATGGAGCTGGCACTGGCCGTCAGCAAAAAAGACTTCGATGAGAAAACGATCATGAACCTTGCCAGCATGGTTTCCGGCCTGGCCGACCGTCCGTGGAAACAGGTCACCTGGCTTGGAGAAGGCCATACCATCAGCTTCAACGAGCTGCCGGCGCCTTACGAAAGCCTGGTGTTATCTGCTGCCCTGTATACCGGCCCCGCTATCGAAATGCCCGTGATCTATAACGATCCTGTTAACCTTTACTGGGCATCCCCCATCACCAAAGCGGAACGGCTGTTTGCGCACGAACAACCGAACGGCGGCTATGTGCTGCTGGAAAAAATGATCAACAACGGTATCAATCACCTTATACAACCCCGGAAGGAAGTGGTGGCCGGTTAACGGCCACTACCCGCTCCGGCGAAAATGCCGGGCGAAAATGTTTTCAATGCCGCCGCTGCGGCAGGTTTCAGTAATATATAACGGTGAGCTATATACGAATAGCCGTCGCGTCCCAGCAGATAAAGACGGAAAGGTATTCCCTGTTTGCCTAAAGCCTCATTGATCATCTTCCGCGCATCACCATTTTCAGGCTGGCGGGTAGTGGAAAAAAGAAAACGGCGGGCCCGGAGCCGCTGCAATGCTTCCTGCGTATGACTGACGAGGTTTTCCAGGTAGGACGCGCTGCTGAATACCGCCGGCGAGAAAGACAGCACATCCTGATAACCAGTCGGGTTCTGCTCCCGGACCGCAGCCTGCAACAGGGCCGTATCCTGCTGCGGGAACAGCTGATGTTTTCTGCCCAGGGCCACGAAGGAATCAATCTGCTGCTTATTCAGGCGGCTATGTGTATCAAAATACTGATAAGGGTATACGGCATAGTCATAATCACCAGGACTGCCGTTGTAACAGCCTTCTATGCGGTCGAAGAGGTAGGGCGACTGTAGCAGCTTCGCCTGGGCTTCGGTGAGCAGCGCCAGAAAGACGGTGTCGGGCTGTAATGGCTCGTAGCGGGTAAAACGGTGGGGTGATATGAAAAAGAAACGCCGCTGGTCGTGCTGGTCCTCCAGATAGTGATTGAGGAATTGCAGGTTCTCCGGGCGTATCCAGGATTCAAACTCTTTTTCGTCGATTGTTTCTTTATACAGCTGGCCGTTGAGCTGCAGGGTGGCCGACAGTATTTTAGCTGACCGGCCAAGGGACAGTTCCTCCTGATAAGGATACAGGCCGTTGGCGTTGGGCGCGGCCTTTTGTACTCGTATATCCGTTACCGTTAAGGGGAACAGCTGTTGCGATATTTTGTTGGTTACCCGCTCAAAGAACGTCCGGATAGCCGCTACCGGTATCTCTCCATAACTATTCAGCGGCACCAGGTCGTACGGCTGTATGTCGGTAGCGGTATAGAGCGGTACTGCCGATTTACAGGCAGATAGGATATCATCTGAAGATAAGAGCGTATAAGGCCGGTAACGGGCGATGATCCGTTGTTTTCCGGCTTCGTCTATAAGGCCTGTTTGTTGCAGGCTGTCGAGGCGCTGGCGTTGCTGCTGTTGCAGAAACGGATACTTATCGAGGTAGGTGAGGTATTGTTCCAGTTCCCGCACGGCATTGCTATGACTAATGGACCCATAGATATTTTTCCCGTTGCGATAATAAAGGTTGATCACCGAATCTGTTTCAGGGAGGAAACCTGCCTGGCGGAAGAGGTTGACCCAATGCAGGTAAGGAGCATAGGTGGCCACTCTTTCCTGTTGGGCTGCCGGGGTGTCTGTTTGGTCGTTGACCGCTAATTCGAGGGTGCTGTCTGTCATGTAGGGCGTCATTGCGGGACCGAACCAGCCATAGATACGGACGGTGAGGACGTCGCTGCTATCGTAGTTAGACCGGCAGTAATCGGCCGTATGGAGCAGAAAGCCGAAAAGATCATGACGGGAGGGGAACTGGCCTGCGAGGAAACGGGCTTCGGCAAACTGGTGCTCGTGTCCCGACCAGGGGTAGTTGGGAATAGCCGCAAGGGAATCCAGCGTGGCCATGGTGAGCCGTGTTTGCCCGGGGAGGATGTCCAGGAAGTCGGCTTCCGCCACAAAGATGGCCTGCGTGGGCACCTGCGTTTTATCGATCCCCTGATATAGTTGTAGCGGCTGGCCACTGGCAAATCGTATCAGCTCTTCCTGGCCGGTGGGCGTGAGCAGCTGTAGCTGCCCGAGGCGGCGGGCCATTTCAGTGACGGTGGAAAGTGGTAACTGCTGGGCGTTGGCAGTAAGGTGGCTAACGAATAACAATACTAAAAGGAGGTATCTCATGCTGACAATGGTAAAATTTCCGCCGAAGATAATGTTTAATCCGGGGGATATCACACATGGATAATTCTTTGAAAATGAGTTTCTTTAAATTTTTTTTGAAAAAGTTGTAACGAAAAGACCGGTCCCGATACTAATCAGGAAACTGTACTAAAGCTATCCATCTTGAAAAATAAGGAACAGGAATTTCTGGCACATATAGAAACTAACAAGGGGATCATCCACAAGATCTGTAAAATGTATATGGATACAGCTGATGATCAACAGGACCTGTTCCAGGAAATTGTGTACCAATTGTGGAAGTCTTATGATTCTTTTCAGGAGCAGAGCCGTTTTTCCACCTGGATGTACCGGGTGTCGCTGAATACGGCGATTGTTTTTTTTAAGAAGGAGCGGCGGCAGTTGCACACATCCGATGCCATGCCGGAGCATCTGGCAGAAGAGGAACATCGTACATCGGAGAAGGAGTTGCAGTTGTATCATTTTTACAAGGCGGTACAGCAGCTGGAGCGGCTGGAAAAAGCATTGGTATTTTATCACCTGGAAAATTATTCTCACCGGGAGATAGCAGACAACCTGGGTATTTCAGAAGGCAATGCCCGAGTGAAGCTCAACCGGGCCAAAATAAAATTAAAAGAACTGATTAAACTACAAGGATATGAATTTTGATGATATACAATCACTGTGGAATGCAGATGACGGAGGGAAGGATATGGTAGTCCCTGACAAGGTGGAAAAGATCAAGGCAGCGCATCATCCGGTAGACAAGATCCGGCGTACGATGAAGCAGGAGGGCTGGGTACAGTTGCTCTCCATTATTATCCTGGCTTTTCCGCCGATGTATTTTAAGGCTCAGGTGCTGGTGGTGGCCTATTATTGTTTATATGGCGTAATGCTGGCCCTGAGCGGATATTACTTCTACCGTTTTTATCGGTTTTACCGGCGGCTGGGTTCTACTGTATTGTCTGCTAAAGAACATCTGTACGAAGTGTATTATGATATACAGTTACATATCGAAATGTACAGGTCATTTACCTATGGGCTGCTGATGTTGGCACTGGGATTTGTGACGATGTACATCCTGATTGTTCCGGGGAGCATACGTGCGGCTATAGGCAATGATTTCAGTAGTGCCACCGTGATAAAGACCGTGGTGATTTTTGCGGGTTTTATTGCAGGGATTGTGGTATCTACAGAGATATGGGTAGGGAGATGTTATGGAAAGTATCTGAAGGAGATAAAAAAGATAAAGGATGAATTGAAAGAAGAGATATGAAACAATCGGTTGCGAGTGTGTTTCCCCGTTAATCGTTGGTTAACGGGGAATTTTTTTATATGGGTGTATTGCTTTGTGGTGGCTGGTTTTAGTTGGATGTGATCGGGTATGCTATCGAGTTGTTAAAGAAATTTTAAAATGATGATGGTGGTCATCACTATGAAAATTAAATAGCTCTAATATTGTGTCATAAACCTTGATAAAAGAATGCGCATTTCATCATTCAGGTTGCTGTTTTCTCAAAACTTTTAAACCCAAAAAAAATGAAAAAGCTATTATTGTCTGCAGCTTTTGCAATTGCTGCCTTGGCAGGTTACGCGCAATCAGGATCTGCTCCTGTTTCTCCCAACTCTTCTTCTCAAACCCCAGCCCCTCAATGCTGCGGCGTAGCAACTGATCACTCTGTAGTGCTCGTTAGCCTTGAATTATGCAATGTAATTGAAATTTGCCCTCCATTGGACATTATGTGCGCAAAATTCGACAGCAAAGAAGATTATAACTGCGGTGAAGAGCTTGAAGACTTCTTTGGTCACAAATCTGCTAATTTTACAGTTAGCTCCAACAGAAACTTTAATGTAACTATCAAATCTTCTTCCCCTAACTTCCTGTATGTAGGTAGCGGTACTGGTAATACTGTTATGCCTTGCTCCATACTGAAATACAACCTGAGCAGCAATGGTACCGGTGGTACTAACGCTACTCCTATGGCCTGGAATCCGCTGACAGTTGCTGCTGCTCCATTGATCAACAATGGTGTACACGGTGTCGACAAACCTTTCTCTGTGAAATTCAAAGCAGATCCAGGATGGGATTTCGCCGCAGGTACTTATGGCCTCGGTGTTATTTTGACTGCAACACAGTTATAATATCAAGGATTGGACGCTCAAGTAAGCCTTTTCAGCTGAAAAGGCTTACTTGCCCAAAGCTCGAAGTAGGATATGTGGATGGATGTTTTTTGTTGGATGTGGATTGGATGTTAGTTGGTTGTTCGCGAGATATTAGTTAGATGTTAGTTAGATGTTAGATGTTCGTTGGATGTTTTACGTTGGATGTTACCTCAAACAGTTGGATGTTACCTCTTTAACCTGGATGTTACCTCAATAAGTTGGATGTTTCCCGAGAGAGATTAAGTTGGATGTACCCCTTTTTACCCTGTCAGCCAGATGAAACTATCGTTACCCCCCATGTTGTGCATTTTGTGGCATCTCTGTTGCACTGTCTACGTCCCGGATGTTTCCGGGCAGGGAGTTGCCGGTTTTGTTGTAACGTTAAAGGATTCGCTGGCTACGAATAAAGATAGCCGCTTTCTGTATAATAATGTTCGAATCACCAATAAGTATCATCAGGCACAGTCCTTTCAGTTATCGGTGACGGTCCCGGAAGGCTGGCGGTTGATGGCACCGGCGAAGCCACTGTCAAAGGTGTTGGAGCCAGACCAGTCGGAAGTGGTGCCTGTGGTATTGATGCGGCAGCAAAATGCGCCGGCAGTCTGGAAGTCCGTACAGGTGCAGGTTGATGCAAAAGCGTATCGATTTTATATAAAAGCGGAACCCATCTGTGAATTTTTAGTTACCCCTCTTACAAGTGTTATCCAATTAAAAGGCCAGGAGAAAGACTTTAAAGTGATGCTCCGGGTAAGGAATACCGGCACAGTGCCCGGAGTTTACCTGGCCAATATCAGAAATCGCAATCTGGATATTAACAGTACCGAGAAATTTAGGTTAAAGCCAGGTACAGATACTGTGTACTCATTTTCCTATCATTTGAAGGACAAAGCGATGAGCATGCTGAAAACAGAGAAGTTGCAGGTCAACGTGGAAGACACCGCCGGCGTGAGTTACATGAACTTCGCCACCCTTGAGCGGGTGCAGCATGAACGGAAGGAAAAAGAGTCACCCTATATTACCTTTCCGCTCTGGTTAGAAACAGGCGTTATGATATGGGGAAAGCAGGTTAGTTACTATGGTGGTATGCACGGTGAGATCCCCATTGGTGACAACAAGCTTTCCTTTTTTTACCGCACCAAACAATATGGCCTCGGTAACAATCTCGAACAAAATGTTTTTGGATTCAATTACCAGACAAAACGCTGGGATTTCTACGCCGGACATATGAGCGACATCAAATACTTTTTCACGTATGGCAACGGCGGTAAATTCACCTGGCGCCCCAGGCCCAATACAGAATTTACGATCAGCGCCACCAAACATAGTAATGCACTCACCTGGTTTACCAATGATAACATTACGATGACCGCGAAATATCCAGTAGGGAAAGTCACCGTGCTGCAGGGAATCGCAGGAGATGTAGACCATATACAGCGACGCCAGTCTTATCTTTTCAACAATGAATTACAGTTGGTGAATACCCCCAAAGTACTTGTCGCCGTTAACGCGGGGGTGGGCATGGATTTCTTCGCTGCTAAAATACCAGGCGTCCCGGACAAACCAGGCATGGCATTGGGCTATAACTTTGCCTATCATGCAAAACGGGTCGATTTCTCCAGCCTGGTACAATACTACAGCGATTATTTCCCCGGCCTGAACAAAGGACTGATGTATCACTTCCATGACATTAGCTGGAAGTTCGGTAACAACGCCATCGGAGCTTTTTACCAGTACAATCGCTCCGGTGTGAACACGCTCCGGGATACGATCTACAACTCAGATGCCTTTAAGTTCAATGTCGCCAAATACGGCCTCAAATACAGTCATGGATTTATGAGCGGTTCCTTCTCCCTCAGTGGTGGCTTATTGAAACAAAGCCTGGTGATAGGCAGCACCATGCCGGAATACATCTTCGGTGAGGTGTATCTGAAACAACAGGCCGGTAAAAAATTCAGTTTCTTCATGAATTCTATTAACGGGTATAATGGTTCATACGGCGTCGATAAAAAAGCTGTTTTTCTCACGAATACGAACATGTCGATAGCCTATAAGTTCTTTGGCCTGAAAGGGACCTTTATGCAACAACCCGTGTTTGACCAGACTACAGAAAAGAACTTTCTGCGATACATTCAAACAATGCTGGCAGGCCCGTTTATGACGTTTACTTTGTTTAAGCGGATGAAGACGAATGTTTATTATAATTTCTCCAAATCGTTGTACGATAATTTGATATATCATCAGGTGGGAGGCAATATTGGATATAGCAATGCAAAGAATGGACTGGAGGTGAATGCCTCTGCGATGATACCGCTGGAGAGTGGTAGCCTTACACCGAACGGCCTGGGTGAAAAATACGTTAGCTTATCAATTACTAAAAAGTTTAATGTACCAATAATTTTCAGGAAAAAATACTTCACATTGAACCTTTTACCATTTTTTGATGTTAATGGTAACGGAACCAGAGATGCCGGAGAGCAGCTTATCCCTAATCTGCAGATCAATATCAACAGTATTCCCTTTATCTCAGATGAAAGAGGCTCTATCTCCTATCGAAATGTCACACCAGGTAAATACCAATTGGATTTTGGCGGCGCTAACAACGTCAAAGGCGTAATACCTGCTTCCGGCGTAACACAAACGGTTCCGGTGAACAAAGATCTGACTATTCTGATTCCTTTTAAAAGGAGCCGGGTAATTACCGGGAAGATCATGATCAGTTCCGACTCCCTGGCCAGGAGCAATTTCCCTCGCAGCAATATCAAAGTAATCGCAACAGATAGTACAGGCATGCTGTATAGCACCCTGACAGACGACATGGGTAGTTATTTTCTGAACGTACCAGCCGGCAAATATGCTGTTTCTCTCAATCCGGAGGCGTTCAGTGATAAAATAAGACCCAGGGTGATGTCCTATTCCGTGGACGTGGCTACCCGCCTGGAAGCGACCGCAGATTTTGAGATAGTTGATAAAAGCAGGGTGGTAAGATTCTTTAAGTCGAAAAAATAACGCGATAACCTCAAATGCTTAAAAAAACCATGATTATGAAAAATATGAGATCTATTTGTTGTTCAAGTATGCACCCTAAATCGTGATAGCTTTATCCTGATGATAACCCCGAAAGAAAAACACCGCTCTTTCAAGAAAATTTAACCATATCCCGTTTTAATTGCTGAACCGTTCCCCCAAAAGAAGTTAGTATGTATGTCATTGTCATGTCCTAATTAATTGCTGAAAGATGAAAAAGGTAATGTTTATTGAAGAGGAAGCGGATTGTAAACACTCATTAACCCCGGCTATGCATTCTTTTAACCCTGTTACTACTGTAGACGAGCTGCTGAAAGCGCAGATCGACGACGGCAACGTAATCAGTATTAAAAAGAAACGAATTATTTATGCAGAAGGGAAAACCGCGGCATCCATTTTTTACATCCTCAAAGGAAAAGTAAAAACCAGTAAATGGAATGAAGATGGAAAAGAGCTCATCACCGGTCTGTATCACGAAGGCGACTTTATCGGATTCAATGCGCTGCTGGACAGCGGCAGGTACCGTGAAACAGCCGAAGTAATTGAAGATGCTGAACTCATTATTATTTCCCGTACCGATCTGGAACTTCATTTCGAATACAACAGCAGCTTTCTGCGCAAATTCCTGGACATACTTGCCGCTAACATCGCGGAAAAACAGGAACAAATGCTTCGGATGGCCTACAGCCCCCTCCGTAAAAAAGTAGCGGAAGCACTGCTGATCACGTGTAAAAAATACAACCCTTCCAATCAGGGCGAGTTCAGTATGAATATCAGCCGTTGCAACCTGGCCGCTCTGGCAGGCGTAGCGAAAGAGTCCCTGATCAGAACACTCGGTGATCTGCGCGATGAAAACATCATTCAGATTAAAGACGGAAAAATCATTATAACAGATATCAGGAAACTGGAACACCTGATTTATTGCTCAGACGGAAAACCTAATATCTAACCCCTGATATCATCAAATTCTACCGTGCTATGAAACAGATGATGCTATTATTATTCCTGTTGTTCAGCGTTCTATTGATAAAGGCCCAGGATACTACCGGAAAAAAAAGTATGACCAGCGGGCTCGCTATTGACACCAGTAAAACAAAAATGGCTCCGGGATCGCCTTTTGCGATGAGGAACCCGAAGAAACCGGCAGCCGATACTACTAAAAGAGGATTGACCATAAAACCGTCTACGATAGACTTTAAGCTGAATGGCGGACAAGCGGGAACAGCCCACGTGTTTATCGTCAATCACCTGAACAAGAAGAAACAGTTCTCGCTGTATCTCATGGACTGGATCCGGGATTCACTGGGCGTGCATGTGTATACGGCGCCCGGCACCTCCGAACGCTCCTGCGCCCGCTGGGTAAAGCTGGATAGAACATTTGTGGAAATAGATACGGGACAAATCGTAGATATCCCGATCAAGATGCAGGTGCCCGATTCCGCCGCTGCTGCCGGTGAAATGAAATGGACCATGCTCTTCCTCGAAACGACGGAAGAACAGATCGTGGAGTCGCCCACCGGCCTCAAAACAAACGTGACCAATAAAGTCAGGGTAGGGGTACACCTTTATCAAACACCCCCTTCCCTTACCTATAAAGATGTGAAGATACTCTCCTTCGACCACGCCGATACCAGTGCCCGGATATGTCACATCACGTGCCAGAATACCGGGACGGTGCAACTGGAATGCACCAGCTATCTGGAACTATCCAATATCGCCACCGGCGATAAAACGAAGATCGATGTACCCATGTTCCCGCTGTTCCCGGAACAGAGACGTGTGGTGGAATTTGTGATACCAGACAAAGTACCCAAAGGAAAATACTCACTCATAGGAGTGATCGACGCAGGAACAGACGTACCTATGGAAGCTGCACAGGAAATGATAGATATCTGAACTGTATCCACTTAGAATCTGATCCGGCACTATTCTTAGTGCCGGAAAATTTTTTTTAATTTTTTTTGAGAAAACTGTAACGAAAGTTTATCTGCTGCAACTAATACGGTAAATAAACTTTAAACAATGAAACAGTTGCTCAAAAAATTCTCCATCGCCATTGCCACTATAGGTGCCCTTACTTCCGTTGCTACCGCTGCCAACCCGCCACAGCCCACTGAAAAGGCTGTCCTGTGGAAGATATCCGGTAATGGACTGGATAAACCTTCGTACCTGTTTGGTACCTTTCATATGCTCTGCAAAGATGATTTCATCATCAGCGAAAATGCAATGAAAGCATTAGCCGCCACCGGCCAACTGGTAATAGAAGCAAACATCTTTGATCCGGCAGAATTGCAGGTAGCGCAGCAAGCAGTCATGTCAGATATTCCGCAAAATCAACGGCTGTCGAAAGAAAAATACGCGTTGGTAGATTCTATACTGCGTGCCAAAATAGGCGTGCCTTTCCAACGGTTTGACAGCATCCGCCTGAGCGCACTGGTAGGTGTATTGGCGCAACTCGGCTTTACCTGCCCGCAGCCCGTTAGCCAGGAAGCAACGCTTTATCAGTATGCCCGGCAAAAACAAATGAAGTTCACCACCCTGGAAACCATGAAAGAACAGGTGGATTATATGAACAAAGGATTCTCTGATGCCTACTTTTTTAAATTCCTGCAAACGGTCGATTCCCTGAAAATATCCACCATGCGGATGGTCAACGCTTACAAAGCGCAGGATATCGATGCCATTCAACAGGAAATGAATGATGCGGATATGAACTACTGGCTCCTGACACGCCGCAACACCAACTGGGCCGGCAGAATGCCCGCTATGATGAAAGCCGGCAGTTGCTTCTTTGCTGTAGGCTCAGGCCACCTCGCCGGTGAAAAGGGCATCATTCAACTCCTGAAAGCAAAAGGCTATACTGTTACACCCGTTTTGAATTGATTTGGTCACACTAAAAATTACATATATGCGTCTCCCGTTATCTGCTCCCGCTACGCTTCAACCTATCAACAAGATCCGGAAAAATATGAAAGAGGAAGGTGTCCTCCAGATCATTGGCCTGATCTTCCTGGCAGCGCTGCCGCGTTACTTTGTACTCAGCCCGCGGGCAATGGTCGGTTACTATAGCCTCTACGCCATACTGGTATCAGTGGCAGGATATTATCTCTATCAGTTCTATCAGTTTTACCGGCGTTTGGCTACAACCAACCTGTCTGCAAAAGAACACTTGTATGGCACCTATTACGAAATCAGGATACACCTGGAGATGTACCGCTCCTTTACCTATATTATCCTGGTGCTGATGCTGGGATTCGCCACGCTGTATGGTTTGATAGACACACCGCATATATTGAAAAGCATTCAGGACAAGTTGCACGTAAATGGAATCATGGTACTGGCGGTTGCTTTGGTGGGGATGGTAACGCTGATCGGCATCGGCACCGAATATACGCTGGAATCCTACTACGGCAAGTATTTGAAACAAATCCGACAACAGATCGCTGAGCTGACTGTTACTGAATAATGACTGAAAAATGCCGGGAAAATGTTCCCGGCATTTTTATAAGCGGTTATTAAAATCCACGTCCCTTGTTTATTTTGTGCGCTTTGACCGTACTGTATGCATAAATTTATCTTGTTGATGCTGGCCAGTTTACCCGCCTACGTAACTGCCCAAAAGAAAGATTCGACCATTAAAGAACTGAAGGAAATCTCCATTGTATCTAAAAAGAAACCGGTGGAATTTAAAGATGGCAAAGTAGTATATAATGTCAGTAACAGTGTAAATGCTATGGGCAGTAATGCGCTGGAACTGTTGAAACGCTCTCCCGGCGTGATGGTAGACCCTACCAACAATATTTCGCTAAACGGGAAATCCGGTGTCACGGTTTACATCGATGGTAAGCCCAGCTATATGCAGGGCGATGCCCTGGCAGCACTCCTGAAGTCATTGCAGTCTGCCAATATCCATAGTATAGAGCTGCTGCCCAATCCATCGAGTAAATACGATGCGGCCGGCAGCGGTGGCATTATCAATATCCGACTGAAAAAGAATACCGCCTCCGGGCTCAACGGGGACATCGCCGCAGGTATGCATTTCGGACAAACACCCAAAACAGAAGGAGCATTGAACCTGAACTACCGCACCGGTAAATTCAATCTGTATGGTAACTACAACCACTACTTCGGATATCATAACATGGAATATGATTTCTACCGCATTCAGGAGGGAGAAATTATCGATAACCGTACCCGCGATGTGGATATGCGTAATCCTGTTAACTTCAAACTGGGAGCCGATTATAATATCAACAGCCGGCATACCGTTGGCTTGATGATGAATGCCAACCTGTACTTTGGGCCAGGCATGACCAATACCACCACTTATCTCTCGGACGCCGCTACCGGTCAGTTGACTTCCATGCTGAAAGCTACGAATGACTACTATTCGCAGCAACAAAACTGGAAGAACTACAACGTCAACTATCAATACAAGGATACGGCCGGCCGGTTGTTTACCACAGACCTGGACTATGGTTACTATCGCGCACGTATCAAAAATATCCTGTACAATCACTTTCTGAAAGCAGACAGCGTTACCGAAACGGACCAGTATACGCTGCGTACTTTCAATAGCAGCGATATCAATATCTATGGTCTCAAAGCGGATTATGAACAGCCGATACCACGCGGCAAAATGTACGCCGGTATCAAAGGCAATGCCGTGATGAGTGACAACTGGGTGCAGATCTTCGATGTGAAAGACAAAGTGGATTACCAGAACGAACAGAAAAGCAATACTTTCCGGTACGACGAAAAAGTGTATGCGGCATATACCATGGCCGACCAGCAATGGGGAAAGTGGAAATTGCAGGCTGGCCTCCGCCTGGAACAAACAGTAGCAGATGGTGTATTGCACGCCAAAAGCCAAGCCACCGCTAAAGATACCACGCAGCAGGTGAACAACCGGTATCTGGACTTTTTTCCGTCTATGCAGCTATCGTTCCGTCCGTCGGAGCTACATCACTTTTCATTGTTGTACAACCGGAAGATAGACCGGCCTACCTATACAGACCTGAACCCGTTTTCCTATCAGCTGGATGAGCTGTCTTCCTGGCAGGGAAATGCATTTCTGCGGCCACAGTATTCCAATAGCGTGACCGTAGGATATAATGCTACGGGTATCTTGTCAGCCTCGTTAACGTATACCCATCGCCGTGATATGTTTGTGCCGGTGTCGGATAGCATCAGCGGCAACAAAATGGTGATGACACCGAAGAACGTGGGATCGCAGCATTTGCTGGCACTGAATCTGTCATCGAACGTTTCGCCGCTGCCATGGTGGAATATCTCCGCCAATGTGAACGCGTTTTATAAGCAGAACCTCATCACCTTCGATGAACGCAGGGAGGCCAGGTTAAGCATCAATACCGTGCAGCTCAATGTGCAACAGGTATTTGACCTTGATAAGAAAACACAGGCAGAGATAAGCGGCAATTATCAATCGCCCGATATCTATGGCGGTTTCCAGCGAAGCAAACATAACTGGCAGCTCAATATCGGCTTACAGCGCAAGGTGCTGAAAGACCAGGGCACTGTGCGCATCGGTATCAACGACCTCTTTCAAACAGCGCGCTGGTATGGTGTCCGGGATTTCGACGGCCTGTATTACCGGAACAAAGGTTATGAAGATTCCCGCCAGTTGAGGCTGGGCTTCAGCTATCGGTTTGGTAATGTAAAACTGGCCAAAGTAAGGGAGCGGAGCTCAGGGCTGGAAAATGAATCCAGAAGGGTTAAATAATGCGGAGATGTCTTAATTTAGCGGTCTAAATAAAAAATCATGAAATACCTGATGTTTGTTGCCACCATTTTAGGATGTTTGCGCCTCTCCGCGCAGGACGGCGGGCCGGAGTGGAGAGGCCCGAGTAAATCCAGTTTGGCCTATGCTGAATACAGGGGCAAATTAACCGTACCTCCCTATGGACTGGCGAAAGTAAAAGCATTGATCGAAAAAATTCCTTATAAAGAGGATGACAGCTCTCCGATGAGCAACAAAGATTATATGGGCCTGTCTTTACGGGAGAAGTTCACTTACCATATGATCCATGCGGAGATCAATGCGCAGAACTGTGATGTACGTCCACCCATCCAGGACGAAGACAAAAAGATATTCGGCCAGATGGCTGACGGTTTCAATGAAAGCGTATGGAGCGAAAGGCAGAGCAAATTCATGATCAGCAACCGTGATTCGGTGATGGCGCTGATCAAAGAATCCACAGACCGCAGCAAAAGAATGGGGGCCAATTACAAAATGGCCATCGTGGAAATCAATGGTCGCGAGATGATTCCCTATATCATTGAAGTGTATAACAGAGATAAAAAAGACCGTGATCTGCTTACACTACTGATGCTGTTGATGAAGAACAATGAATACAAAGAATTCATGGCGTCTCAGTCCTACCGTAAGCTGTACGGAGAAAATGCCGACTATCAGTCGTATATCGACTACAATAAAGGCAACGAAGACCTGGTCATCAAAAGAGCCACCGATTACTACAAGACCATCGGCAAATGAACGGCTTTCTAACATATTGTCTGCAACGATTTACCCCGGTCCTGCTACTGCTGGCCGGGGTAAATATTGTTAACGGGCAGTCGCAGCACCTGGTGCACGTACCAGCGGGTGACTATACCCTCGGCAGAAAAGGCTACATCAACAATCCGTTACGCACCGTACATACCAACGGTTTCGACATCGCGGCCACGGAACTGACCAATGCCGATTTTGAAAAGTTTGTACAGGCCACCGGTTACGTCACCGATGCAGAGCGAAACAAAAATGCGCTGGTATTCAGTCCGGGGCTGCGTGAATTCCGCTGGCTCGAAGACTCCACCGCCTGCTGGCGCTATCCCAACGGTATCACCCGTGGCGGCATTGAAAACAAAATGAACCATCCGGTAACAACCATCAGTTATCGTGATGCCGTCGCTTATTGTGACTGGGCCGGCGTTAGGCTGCCCACCCTCGATGAATGGGAGATCGCTTCCCGCGCCGGCGCCACTACCACCTATTTCTGGGGTGATGATATGATGCCGCTATCCACCTATGCCAACGTATGGCAGGGCCGCGATCACCTGCAGGCCGACAGTACCGACGGATATATGTACACCGCGCCCGTAGGTAGTTTTAAACCCAACGCATGGGGCTTGTATGATATGTATGGCAACGTCTTCGAATATTGCGAAGGCCGTCTGCCGACCGATAAGCCTGAAAGCCGCTCCGTGCACGCCCGTGGCGGTTCCTGGTGGTGCAGCAAAAATTCCTGCGCCTTTTTTAACTCCGTGGACATAGGACGGGTAAAAAGAGGCGCGTCGTTTAGTAATCTTGGGTTTCGAGTGGTGAAGAAATAGTGTCAGGTAAATACTTTACGTTTTTTGTAAAGTATTTTGTATCTTCAATAATGGAAATTATTGAACTTGCTTCAGGAGAAAGAAAAAGTGTGATAATAACCGAAACGCTTAAGAGTGACCTCAAAAATCTGACGGAAGAAAGATTTTTTTTCAACTGGCGGACGCTGGAGGATAGTCCGATAGTGTATAAGCTTCAGCTAAAGGAGAAAGAGGGGATTTTGGGAGTAATGGGACTCATTCACTTTCCGGATGAAGCCAGAGTGGAGATAAAGTTGATTACTTCTTCCAGAGAAAATATAGGAAAAAAGAAAAAATATGAGGGAATTGTCGGCTGTTTGATAGGGTATGCTTGTCAGCTAAGCTTGATGAAATACGGTGAAATGGCGTGTGTTTCTTTAGTACCTAAAACTGAGATAAGGCGGCATTATATGGAAAAATATGGAATGGAAGATGCTGGTTGGCAATTATTTCTGGATGGATGGAGATTGTTGAATATTGTTAAAAAATATGTTTTATGTATGTGAAGAAAGGTTTTTCAAAGAAAAAACTGGAAGCGTTGGCAGAGGATGTGGTATTAACTGAAAAACTTTCACCTGCACAGGAAGCTGAGGCCAGGAAACAGCTGGCGGCAGCACGGAAGAAAACGCAGGCTGGGATGACGGAGCAGGAACGGTTGATTGCTAATTTATTACAATTGAAATTCCGCCTGGAAGCGTATATTGATAACAAAGAGTATGATAATCAGTTGACATTTGGCTATTTCCTGAAAGAATATCTTCAGCTGATCCATAAAAAAAGAAATGAATTTGCTGCTGAAATAGATATTCATGAAACACTATTAAGCCAGTTGATTAATAATCACAGGGCCCCCAGTGAAAGTGTTATCATTCGCCTTGAGCTCCATTCTAATAACGCTATACCTGCAACCTACTGGTATCGGCTTGTTGAAAAGCAGAAAGAACACTTTATTGGCACAAACAAGGAATTAAGAAAAGCTGAGAAGAAGTTTGTGAAGAACCCCCTGCGGGTTTCAATTTGATCCCTTTTACACCAGCGGTAACAATCCTCTCCCTTTTCGTTGATACCTTCCTGTTATCAACAAACACTCTGATGAAAAATACTGTAGCCTTCCTTGTGGCCTTGCTGTGTAGCAGCCTGGCACTCACCAGCCATGCGCAAACGAAAGCCGATTCTCTCGCTATCCGTCAGGCTGCGCTGGATTACATCGAATCCCAGCACCGGCATGATACCGCCCGGATGGCCCGGTGCCTTCACCCGCGACTGGTAAAGCGTACGTTCTGGAAATATTCGAAACAGCCTTCACGGGAATATCTGCGGGAATCCCATGCGGATGAGATGATATTACTGGCGGGTAATTACAATACGAAAGGAGATAAGTTCCCGGCTAATCCCAGAAAAGAAGTGGTGTTACTGGATGTGAGCACCCAAACCGCTGCTGTGAAGCTTTATGCCGATGAATGGATTGATTATATGCATCTGGTGAAGCTCAATGATGAGTGGAAGATCATAAATGTTTTATGGCAGTTCAACAATCCGGAGAAGCACCGGTAGCGATCACGATTCCTGTGGTGTGTTGTTACAGTGATGATGCAGATAGGCATTGCCCCATTCGTTCATGGCTACAATAACGGGCCACAGGGATTCCCCCCAGCTGGTGAGGTAGTATTCCACCCGGAGGGGTACTTCTGCATATACTTTTTTGTAGACGATATGGCAGGCTTCCAGTTCTTTTAGCTGTTGGCTCAGTACCCGCAGGGAGGCGCCGGGGATGTTCCGGCAAAGCTCACTGGGGCGGCGTATGCCCAGGTGAAGACAGTCCAGTATACAGGCTTTCCATTTGCCGCCAAGGGCTTTGATGGTGGTAGCTACACCATAGTCCAGTTCGGGTAACTTTTTAACATACATATGGCACGGTTACATTTGCTGCGTCAAATATATCCATTTAAGGCCGTGCGGCCTATGATGATAAATTTATCCCTATGAAGCTATACTAGTAGGAGATGCCTTCCCTTTTGCGGCGCTTTAGTTCTCTGTCGCTGGCGCTGGCGAGCAGATAAAAAAGCAGCATGAAGCCGGTAAATCCAATCGGGAGGAATACAGGATAAGGTTCCGCCATCAGAAAATATCCTATCCATATCCCCAGCACAAATGGAATCATCAGGATGGCTATTACATAACCGGCTATCTTCGCGAATTTATGTTCCCGGTCACGGGCATACCGCCAACCTCGTGGACGGTCAGGACCGTAATTGATGTAATTGGTGGTGTTGTATGTGTGCCGTACTTCCTGTACTGGTGGCTGGTAGTATGGGTTGTTGACCGAAAACCGGGAGTTACAATATGTGCAGCTCACTACCACTTCCCGCTGGCTGGAACCACCATAAGGTATGGTAAGTGTAGAAGCGCCACAGTTTGGGCATTTACCAGAAGACATATACGTACGGATTGTTAATGAATTACTGCGAAGGTAAATCATTGCGCTGACAGTACTAAATGACACTGGATAATTTGATTGCTTGGTAATTCGCTCGTTCTACAACTATCTTTACGTTAAATCATCACCCATACCTGTCATACCTATGAAGAAACTATTCCTGGCTGTTTGTGCCTTGCTGGCAACAGCTTTTGTCTATGCCCAGAAAGTTGTGTTGCTTACCTCCACTTCCCGCGTCCCGGAGGGAAAAAAATGGGTGGTCCCGTTAAAGAAAAGTCTGCTGATAGAGGTGGTGCCTGAAGCGCTGCGTTACGGTAATTTATGCAGTGCGGAACTACTGTCAGACAATCCAACTGTTTCAGGGCTGGGTGTTGGACCTAATCCTTATGTGCCGCTGGATATCTACAGTATACACTTTACCGGCGCCAAACAAACATCTTTAGGAGTACGTACGCTCATGACCGTTATCCCGACTTACTTTGGTCATAATCAGCGAGGATATGGCATTACCTCACAGGAAGAAAACCTCGTAATGGAAGAAGGGCAATACGTTGCGCCGATGGGCTGCCTGGCCGGTATACAGCTATTGGAGTATACGCTGTCACCGGCTGAAATTAAAGCCAGAAAAGCCGCGGCTGTTGCAGCTGCGAAAGCGCAGGAAAAAAAGAAGCAGGACGAAGAGGTTGCATGGAAACGGAAAAGAGAAGAGGAAACCAAAGCGAGGCTGGATGCCGGTGAACCTTTTGAAGTGTATGATGTCAGTAAACTGGTGCGTATGATCATGAAAGATACAATTGACGAGGGGGCCGTTAGCCGGGAACTTGCGCGGTTGTTGCCCGCGGGAAAAGAAGGAAACTATATCTGCCGTCTGGATGTAGACGCTGCCGGTAATATTACCAGCGTAAAAAGCAATCAACTGGATACTGCAGCGCTCCGGTTGCTGATGGTGAAGTATTTTAAATCAGACCGTATTGGTGAGGTAACATACAAGGATAAATTGTATAGGGTTCCCGTGTACCGGGACATCAATATTGTAGTGGTTAATGAGGTGAAGAAGATAGATACCTATGTGATGACCGGTAAAAAGGGTACTTTTTTTATTCCGCTGCGTGCCGAAAAGCCAGATACCACGTCACCCTATATCCCTTATCTGGAGGCTTATGTGAAAGAATTACCGGAGAAAGAAAGGAAGTCGTTGAACAGATGCCTGGTCCATACAGATTATGTAAGGCAACGTATATCGATCTACAATGGCAATCATAGTGAAGCGGAGGACCAGTTCTTCCGGAAAACAGTGGAAAGTATCGGTGCTGTTACAGTAGATCCTAACGTACGATTCCGGAAAGACATCGCAGATAAAATTGGTGTAGGTGCGCTGATACTCGGTTCTGTACTGTAAGGGAAGTAATGTTATAAAGCCGGGCTGTCTTACTTTAATGAGGCAGCCCGGTCTTTTTTTAACGGGTATTCACCGTTACTTCTACGTTCATGCCCGGCCGGAGTAAGTGCAGGGTAGTATCTGCTGCTTGCAGTTTTATTTTCACCGGAATACGCTGCACCACTTTTACGAAGTTGCCGGTGGCATTGTCTGGTGGCAGCAGCGCCACTTTAGCGCCCGTAGTAGCTGCGAAATTGTGAACGGTGCCTTTCAGTTCAATATCGGGGTAAGCATCTACCCGTATCGTTACTGGCTGCCCCGGGTGCATGTGGGTCAACTGGGTCTCTTTAAAATTAGCAGTGACATACAGGCTGTTTTCGTCTACTACGGAAAAGAGTGTTTGTCCGGGTTGCACCAATTGTCCGGGCTGTACTTTTCGTTTGGTCACAAGGCCGGTGACCGGCGCTGATATATGCGTGTACGATAGCAGCAACTGTGCATAGTCGATGTCTACGGCTTCGCGGCTGACGGCAGTATGCGTTACCTGTAGCTGTGAGCGGTGGTTGCTGATCTGTTCAATGGCAGTGTTGTATTGCCCGCTGGCGGCGGCATAGGTGGCGGCGGCTGCATCGCGGGTCGTTTTCGCCTGATCATATTGTTGCCGGGGCACAGCGCCTTTGGCAACCAGGGCGGTGTAACGGGCAAAGTCCTGTTCTGCCTGCCATAATTTTGCTTTGGCGGCTTCCACTTCTGCTTTATAACCTGACGACGCGGCCTCGGAGGTGGCTACCTGTGTAGCGGCAACATCAATGCGGGAGTTGGCCAGTTTGTGCGCAGCCAGTGCCTGCTCCAGTTTCAGGTGATATTCCCTGTCTTCCAGTTTGATGAGCAACTGGTCTTTTATCACCCGTTGGTTGTCTTCAAAATAAATAGAATCAATATAGCCACCGGCGCGGGACACGACTACGCTCAGGTCGCCATCTATCTGTGCGTCATCTGTTTCTTCGTGTGTGCGGTAGTATTGGTATTTGTTGATACCGATGATGATACCGGCGGCCGCTACTGCCAGTAATACTACCGGTAACAGCATTTTTCTCTTTTTCCTGTTTTCTTCCATGTGATATACTATTTAGTAGGATGTTGTAATACTGCCGGTTGCCTTCAGCAGCCGGAACCAGGCGAGACTGGCATCGGAGCGTGCGATGGCGATATTGGCCATGGCCTGGTACAGCCGGCTGTTGGCGTCTATCATATCGGTGACAGACGTGGTGTTGTACTGGTACCGGTCTGTTTGTATGCGGTTGTTTTCTGCGGCCTGGTCAATAGCGCTTTGCAACAGCTGTATCGTCTGGAGTGCCTGCTGGTAATGTTGGTAGCAGGTATTCACTTCCTGTTGTATGTTCTCTTTGAGCCTGTCGCGTTGAATAAGCGTCTGTTCCTGTTTTACTTTGGCTTGTGAGATGTGATGACGTGCCGACCAGAGCGTGGAGAAATTCCAGGCCACGGTGACACCCGCTGAAATAGGCGTCAGGTAGGTTCCTGCCGGCGGAATAAATTCAGCGCCTGCATGGATATAATCCGCTGTGATGCTGCCGGAGAGGGTCGGTAGCTGGCCTGCTTTGATGCTACGGATATTGAACTGGTCCAATGATGACTGTACGCCGTACTGCTTCAGCTCCTGCCGCTGCCGGAAAGCTGCTGCCAGCAGGCTGTCCAGCGTGCTGTTGTCTTGCATCGGCGGCAGCACCGGCGCGGGTACGACTGTCGTGTCTTCAGGAAGGCCAAGCAGTAGGTTCAGACTGTATTGCACGGTGCGGCGCTCCGCTTCCAGCTGGGTGCTGTTGATCTGCGTTTCTGAACGCTGCAACTTAAAACGCAGTACATCGTTTTGGGTAACGATACCCTGCTCATACAGATCACTGGCCTGTTTGATCAGGCTGTCGATGGCCTGTGTTTGTTGTTGTGTTACCTGTATGTTCCGATGTATCTTATACAGATCGTGGTATAGTTCAGCGATCGTGTAGGCCACTTCGGTGGCGTGCTGCTCCAGTTCCAGATCTGACAGCTGCATCAGCAGCTGCGCTGATTTACGGGCGTAGCGGAGTTTGTTGCCTTCAAAGATGGTCTGTCTAATACCGGCATGGGCCATGTAGTTTTCGCCGCGTTTACCTAATGTCAGGTCCTGGTTACCGAGCTGCAGGTGGTCTGCCGGTACTTCCATATGGCTGAAAGTGGCGCTGATGCTGCCGGTAGGCAGACTGGCATCTTTTACCTGCTGGTAGTGTTGCCAGGCGGCGGTTATGGCGGCTTTGTCCAGCCGAAGGGTGTGGCTGTGGGCCAATCCCATGTTAATGGCGGCGCTGAGGCTGAGCGAAGGTGTTTGCCCGTTGTGCTGAAGTGGCCACCAGAGGGCAAGTGACAGGAATAACAATACCCGTCCTGTGTTAATTGCATGCATGATGATAATGTTGGCGAATAAGAGAGATTAATGTGCATCGGCTACGGCGGCGGCTTTCCCGCTTTTCAGGAAAAGGATGAAAGGCACACAGCTGAGGAAAAGAAAACCAATGACGATGTAAACATCCATATAGGATAGTAAGGTGGATTGTTTGATGACTACCATCTCCAGCAACTTGTGCGCATGACCGGTAGCCACATCTTCCTGAAAACCTTGCGCCCGGAAGGCTTGTATGGTCTGCTGCAACCGTGTCAGCATCCCGGAATCGTCGGTATTCAGGTGCGAGAGCAGGCGGTCGCGGTGCAGCATGTTTCTCCGTACAATAAAAGTGGTGATGATGGCGATGCCAAAAGAACCGCCCAATTGCCGCGTCATACCGGTGAAGGCGGCGCCGTCGGAGATCTCCCTTGTCTGCAATGTTGAAAAAGCAATGGAGCTGATGGACAGCAGGATCATGTTCAGCCCGAAATACCGGAATATCAACACCCAGAAAAATGTCTGGAAGCCTGTTTCCGGTGTGAGTATACGGGAACTCATATAACAGTTCACAAAGAAGATGAACATGCCGGCGCTCATCATGTATGGTGGCTTCACGCCCGATTTAAGCAGTTTGTTGGTCAGCGGGAAAATCAACAGGCTGGAGAGGGAGGTAAGGCATACCAGCAGCCCTGCATCGGTGGCGGGCCAGTTGAGCTGCGACTGTGTAAACAGCGGAACGATGAAGGTTGAGCCATAGGAGCCAAAGCCGTAGATGAAGGAAAAGATGGTGCCGGCCGCCAGGTTCCTGTTCCGCAGCACTTTCAGGGACACGATGGGGTGGGCGCACGACAGCTCCCGCCAGATGAACAATACGGCGCCTACGGCGGCGGTGACAGACAGGGTGGTGATAATGCGGTTGCTGAACCAGTCTTCTTCCTGTCCTTTTTCCAGCACATACTGCAGGGAGCCTACCATGACGGCCAGCAGTACTATGCCGGCCCAGTCCACATCCGCGGCGGGTAATTTATTGTCATGGCGGGGCGACCGGATGTATTGTAATGTCAGCAGGATGGCGATGATACCGATGGGCACATTGATGTAAAAGATCAGCGGCCAGCTGTAATGGTCGATGATATATCCACCGATGAGTGGTCCCATGGCGGGGCCTACGATGACGCTCATCATAAAGATCAGGTTGGCCGTGCCTCTTTTTTCTACCGGATAGGATTCCGTGATGATCGTCTGGGAGGTGGCCAGTAGCGCACCGCCGCCGATGCCCTGAAGAAAACGGAAAAATGCCAGCTCCGGGATGCTGCCGGCCATGCCGCATAGCAGGGAGCAGAGCGTAAACAAAAAGATGGAGGCCGCGAAGTAATTGCGCCGGCCAAATTGCCGGGAAAGCCAGCTGGTCATCGGGATCAGGATCACGTTGCCGATGCCGTATGCCGTCACCACCCAGCTTACCTCCGACAGGGTGGCGCCCAGATTGCCCTGCAGGTCGTTCAGCGCCACGTTTACAATAGTGGTGTCCAGCAGCTCCAGAATGGCACACAGCATGGCGGTGAGGGTGATAATGACCCGCCGCGTCCCATATTCTACTGTGGTATCTACCTGTTTCATCGCTTTTTTTGACAGCAAATTTCGCCTGGGCACCGGTGGGGATAGTTTGGTAAAGGGATTAAAAAGTATGCTAAAGGGATAATGCTTAATTTTACGGTATGTACCTGGACGCTTTATTACCACATGCTACTTTAGTCAAAGAGAGCGAAGCCAGAGGTTACCGGCAGGCCGCTTATACGCTGGCTCCCGAATCCGGCCTTCAGGGCTCCTTTGAACATACAGTGCTTGACGGCTTTGAAATCAACTACAGTCACCTGGAGGTTTCAAAACGTACCACCGTGCAGTTAAATGCCGGTAAATCCTGTGTGGAGATGCATTTCTCCCTCAGCGGCCAGTTTGTGGCCCGCAACGAGGTATTCCGGAAACCGGTGGAGGTGGCAGCGCTGCAACACAGCCTATTCTCCGTGCCGGAGAAGTTATCTACCCATTTTGAGTACCAGACGGGCGAACATCCCCTGGTGAAGGTGGATATCCTGCTGGACAGGAATTTCTTTGAATCGATCTCCCATGAAGATTCTGCTATACATAGCTCACTGCGCCAACAGCTGGTCCGTAACGAAATGACGCTGGATAACACGGGCCTGCTGCATGTGACGCCGCAAATGCTCTCCGTGCTCACGGATATGATCACCTCGCGGCGCACCGGTTATTATGGTAAAATGTTGATGGAAGCCCGGGTACTGGAGTTGTTTATGCTGCAAACAGAGGCGCTGCAGGAAAAATTCCCGGAAAAAGCCTGCGGCTATTTGTTGGAAAGTGCCGGAGATATAGAGAAGCTCTATTTTATTAAAGAATTGATAGATAAAGAACCGGAGCTGGACCACTCGCTCAAAAAACTGAGCCGTCAGGCAGGGTTAAACATCTTCAAACTAAAAAACGGTTTTAAGAGCGTGTTTGGTGACACGGTATTCGGTTATATTCACCACCTCCGGATGGAGAAAGCCCGGAAGCTGCTGCTGGAAGGAGAGCAGGTCAGTACGGTAGCCTATCTGCTGGGGTATACCACTCCCAATAATTTCAGTACTGCTTTCCGGAAAAGGTTTGGGATATCTCCCGGTAAGTTCAAAAGGTAACATTTTTACCCGCTGTTCCGTTGTATGATTAAATATTTCATTCATTTAAAACCCTTATGATGAATCTGTCAAAATCACTGCTGGGAGCTGTTCTGGCTGGCATCACGATACAGACGTCGCCTGCTTGTAATGGACCTAAAGCGCCGGCCGTTAAAGAAACCAAAAAAGAACTGAAAAAAGATTCGGTGATAGAGAAGAAAGATACGTCAAAACCACTGTCTGCGGGAGATGGATGTCCGGCTTGTGGCATGGGCTGACAGGATACCCCAGATTATCTAGTAGAAAGTTCCCTGTAACTTTTATCGCATGGCCCCGTTTCATTGATAGACCAAAATTGCAGCTGCAAGCATTATTTAACCTTTACAAAAGTCTATTTATGAAACTGCCAAAGTTATTACTGGGAGCTGTCCTGGTAGGTATCACTCTGCAAACTGTTACGTCGTGTAAAAAAGACAAACTCACTACTGAACAGGCGGAAAAGAAAAAGAAAGAAGAAGAATTTAAGAAAAGATTCCCCGATGGCTGCCCTGCCTGTGGTATGGGCTGATTAAATACGTGAATGGTGTCACAAATACTTTCAACAGTTGCCTGTAATCTGGACAACAACCTTCTGGCCGCCTGCCTGCCCCTCATGGAGGCGGCCCAGATTGAAGCCATAGAATGGTCTTTTGATGCACTGTATGCAGTGGAGAAAGTACCTTCCTGGTTTGAAGAGCTATTGACTGTTTTCAGCGATGAAAACAGGCTCATTGGTCATGGTGTTTTTTTCTCCCTTTTTTCGGGGAGATGGTTACCGGAACAGCAACAATGGCTGGATCACCTGAAGGCCGTCAGCCGCCGTTACCGCTTCGATCATGTGACGGAGCATTTCGGCTTTATGACCGGCAGGGACTTCCATCATGGCGCTCCGTTAAACATCCCCTATACACCGGTGACACTGGAGATAGGCCGCGATCGGCTGAAGCGTATGCAGGATGCCTGCGGATGCCCGGTAGGATTGGAGAATCTGGCTTTTTCCTATTCCCTGGAAGAGGTGAAAAAACATGGTGATTTCCTCAATGAGTTGCTGGAGCCGGTGAACGGGTTTATTATCCTCGATCTGCACAACCTCTACTGCCAGACCCATAATTTTAACCTCACTTTCGAGGAGCTCAACAAGCTGTATCCATTACACCGCGTCCGGGAAATACATATCTCCGGCGGCAGCTGGGAAATCTCCGGCGCTACGCCGGGAAAAACCGTTCGCCGCGATACCCATGATGATGCTGTGCCGGAAGAGGTGTTTGCATACCTCGATAAAGCAATAGACTTATGTCCTTCACTCAAATATGTGGTGCTGGAGCAACTGGGTACAGGACTGGATACAGAAGATAGCCGGATTGCCTTCGGCAGCGATTTCCTCCGGATGGACGAACTCATTAAAAACAAAAACAAAACAGCCGCCCCGCTGAATAATTTCCTGTCGGAAGCCTTGCCTGTAGCGGCTCAGGCCCGGGAAGATGAATCCTTGTACCAGCAACAGCTGGAGCTGTCGCAGATACTGGAAACAGCTACCTCTTTTGAGGCGCTCATGAAAGCATTGCATGCATCGTCGCTGGCACATTCTGCCTGGCAGATTGAAAGCTGGGACCCTGCTATGATTGAGACGGCTGCGAAGATTGCGCAGAAGTGGAAACGGAAAGATGTTATTCTTTAAACACAATCATTGGTAGTAGTATCATAACAATAATTGTCTCCGCACTGCGGAGACAATTTAGCTACTTCTTCTCCAATACCACCGGCGGCTGATATAATCTCCGCTCATGTCCCGGTTCAAGGGAAACCAGCTTCCCATTCTCAAAGTGCAGAATGGTGTTGACCTCAAACCAATAATCCTTGTAAATAGTTTCCTTGTAATAAAAGTCTTCGTATAATATGTCGCCCACCTGTGAGAAACTTTTCTTGAAAGGTTTGCCACAACGGGCAATGATGGCTTGTTTGCTCATTCCGGGCTGTATATCGCTGGCAGAGAAGCGGCTGTTCTTTACAGTGGCGCAGCTACAGAAAATAATGGCTGTCATTAGCATAAGCATGATCTTCATAACACTGGTATTGGGTGATGAATGAATGTATGAAATAACCGTACCACAATTATCTTTATGCTCCCAACAACAGATATATGAATACAAACAAGATAAAATGCGTCATATTTGATTGTGACGGTGTGCTGGTGGACAGTGAAATTATTGGTATCCGCGTGTTGCTGCAACTGGCAGGGGAATATGGTGTTACCATGGAGGAACAGGAGGCGGTACGCGTGATGAGCGGCCGAAACCTCGTGGAGGCTGTGGCTACGCTGCAGGCGCTGACCGACCGCCCCTTCGCGGACGATTTCATCGAGCAATACCGCACCCGTTCTTATGCACTGTTTGAAAAAGAAGTGAAGCCGATAGAAGGTATCCGGGAGGTGCTGGAACAACTTACGCTGCCTTTCTGTGTGGCATCCAGCGGACCGGTGAAGAAGATAGAGCTGAACCTTCGGTTGACGGGCCTGCTGTCTTTCTTTGAAGGGAAAATATTCAGCGCCTATACGATCAATAGCTGGAAACCTGATCCGGGTATTTTCCTGCATGCTGCCGCCACCATGGGATTTGATCCTGCTGAGTGTGCCGTAGTGGAAGACAGTCTCGCAGGTATACAAGCCGCCAAAGCCGGCGGATTCCGAGCGTTGGGGTATGCCAGTGAACATAGTGCTGCTTACCTGCAAGCTGCCGGTGCCGAAATATTTTATTCGATGAAGGAGCTACCTCGTTTGCTGTAAATGATTTCTTCTAACGACAAAGGCCTCCTGCTTCTGTTTATCAGAAGCAGGAGGCCTTTGTCATTCACTCCTCTCTTAATAACCCGGGTTCTGTTTGATATTGGGATTAGCGCCGGTTTCGGCTTCAGGAATAGGTTGTAGTCTTCTGAAGTCGGTGGTTTTTACAGTCGGATAATTGGTATAACCTTTTACGCCCATGTTCTGGCGGCTGATGTCTACATTGGTCCGGGTGAGGTCAAAGAAACGGAGTCCTTCGAAGGCCAGCTCCTTGCGTCTTTCGCGGATGATGGCGTCTATCAGTGCTGTGCCGCTATAGGTATAGGCTGCCAGTGCGGCGTCGCGGTTTTGTGCCACTTTGTTCAGATAAAGCAGGGCATTCCCTTCGTCGCCCAGTCTGGCGTAGGCTTCTGCCAATGTGAGTAGTACTTCCGCATAACGCAACAGCTTCACCTCGTCTTTATCTGTTTTGTTGGCGTTCTGGTATTTGTTGACGATATATGCCTGATAGCCGCCGCGGAGGCTGTCGATGATCAGTGACCGGCGTTTATCCGTTGCCGTATACAGCGCATAGGTGTCATCGGTGACGAGCAGATCGCCGAGGCCGTTGCGGGAATACATATAGTCCATTCCTTCAGGGCCGTTATTGGCGGCGGCGGAGTTGTTCAGTTCAAAAATAGTCTCCAGCTTATCGGTGCGGGCAGCAGATGATGACCAATAGGCGTTGAAGCTGTTGGCGTCGGCTGCCAGCGTGTAGCCGCCGTTTTTCACCACCAGCAACGCTGCCTCGCGAGCGTTGGCATAGTCGCCCTTGTACAGGTAAGCACGTGCCTGCAGCGCTTTTACGGCCTGTTTGGCGATGAAATTGGAGCTGGCGGTATGGATGGGAGGCGTGGCATCGGGCATGATCTTATAGGCGCTATCCAGATCGCTGATAATCTGATCATATACTTCGGCAACGGTATTGCGGGCGGGTTTAATGAAAGCGCCGCCTATATCGGTGGAGAGGGTCACCAGCGGTACGCCGTCTGCGCTGGGTTTTACAGTGTACGGTGTGGCAAACCAATTGACCAGGTTCAGGTAGCACAAAGCCCGGATGGTATAGGCTTCACCTCTCAACTGGTTAACGTTGTTGTTGACATTAATGCGGGCCCCGATGATACGGTTGGCCTGCAGGATACTGTAGTAACTCTGGGACCATAGCAGCTTTGCGTCAGGACTGGATACGATAAACGTATAGCTGTATTGCGTCAGCAGACGGCTGGAATTAGTACTGCTGAGGTATACGTTGTCTGCCAGCAGATCGCCGAATACTACGGCATTACGGCCGAAAAGGAAGTAGTTGTCCAGATTCCTGTACAGGCCGGCCAGTGATTCCATCATATCGGCGTCTGTCAGGATGCCTTTCTCTACAGAAACGGAGGTGGGTGGCTGCTCATCGAGGAACTGCTTGCCACAGGAGCTTATCAGTGTGGTGGCGGCCATCAGGAGCGGCAACCATATATGTTTGTTGTTTTTCTTCATGATCAATAGTTTAAAATCCTACGTTAATCCCGAAAGTGAAAGTTTTATATTTCAACATGTTCTGATAGTCGAAGCCGGAATAGCTGACTTCGGGATCAAAAGGCAGGCGGTCGTCGAAGGTTTGGGTCCACAGGTTGGTGCCCCGGCCATACACATACAGCTTGTTAACACCTAATCGTTTGGCCAGTGGCATACGGCTGAAATCATAGCCAATGCTGATGTTCTGCAGACGGATATGGTCACCACGGTACAGACGGTAGGTGCTCACGGAATTGTCGGTGGTGGTGCTGAATTTAGGCACGTCGGTTTGTTGGCCGGGCGTGGTCCAGCGTCTGTCGTAGATAAACTGGTATTTGTTGTAGGTGTAATAAGCGCCGGAGGTAAAGTAGATGTCAGATGCGCCGTACACCCAGTAACCCAGGTTGTAGTTGAAGTCCACGCCCAGACTGATGCCTTTATAGGTAAACACGTTACTGAAGCCCCCCATGTATTTCGGAACGGATTGTTTGTTGAGCACTACGTACGTTGCTTTGGAGATATCGGTGGTGGTGGCGGAATGCCCGCCGTCTGTATAGTACAGGGGACTGCCTGTTTGTGGATCTACGCCGGCGAATTCTTTCAGATAGTAGTTGTTGAAACTGTATCCTTCTTTCAGGTAGAACATGTCGTTGCGTTCCAGTGTGCCCTGTGGCAGGCGGGTGATCTGGTTTTTGTTGAGCGCAAGATTGAAATTGCTGTACCAGTTGAAGTCTTTGTGTTTGAGTATATCTCCCTTAATGGTGAATTCCCAGCCTTTGTTGACCATAGCGCCTACGTTCTGGCTCACGGCGCCAAAGCCGGTGGTCATGGAGGTGTTCACTGCGCGGATGAGGCCATCGATGTTATTGTAGTAGTAGTCTACAGTCAGTATAAAACGATCATTGTTAAAACCGATGTCGGCGCCGGCATCGAACTTTTTGGAAGTTTCCCACCGCAGATCGGTATTGCCGATGATGGAGTATTGGCTGCCGTTATAACCTGCATAGCTATACGAACTGCTGTAGTTGGCTTGTGGCATCCAGTCGTAGTTGCCAAGGTTGGCGTTGCCGGTGGTGCCATAGGAGGAGCGGATCTTCAGCGATGACAGTATATTTTGTTGCTGGAAGAAATCTTCTTCGTGCATGTTCCAGGTGCCGCCGATGGAGTAGAAGCCGGCGTTGCGGTTGTTGGGCGGGAACCGGGAAGAGCCGTCCCTTCTGTAGGAGCCGTTGAGCGCGTATTTGTTGCGGTAGTTGATACCGGCGCTGGAGTACAGGGAGGTGAAGGCGTAGTTGCTGAACTGGCCATAGGCGCCTACGGGAGTGGCGGCGTTGCTGAGTGCAGTCAGGTCTTCATGTGCGGAAGGAAATCCGCTGCCTACGGCGGCCAGCAGGTATTTTTTAGATTTCTGTGCTTCGTAACCCACAGAGGCGGTCACATAGAAATTATTGTATCCGGGAATATCATAGCGATAATCCAGCTGGTTGCGGGTGAGCCAGTTGGTATAACGGGAATAATAGTTTTTGCTGGTGCCGCCGGCAGATACACCGTCACCCATCACGGGATTGAGGAAGATGGTTTCTTCCAGCGTGTTGTAATCGATGCTGAAGTAGCTGGTGTAGACGAGCTTGTCCCAGATATTCCATTTAAGTTTGGCGTTGCCGAGCATTCTGGTTTCAGACAGCCGTTTGCTATCGTTTTTGGCGATCCAGAGCGGATTGTAGATGCCGGGGAAATTGGTATTGCCGGCGGTGCTGGTATTGATAGAGCCGTCGGGGTTATAGGCCAGCTGATAAGGGCGCAGTGCCCGCGCGGCCCAGGTAGGGTTGCCGGAATACTGGGTGCTGTAAGGGGTGTTCTGATCTACATTGGATATATTGACACCGGCAGACAGCAGGAAACGTTTGCTGATCTGATGGTCAAAGTTGATCAGGCCGGACACACGTTTGAAGTCGGCGCCGATGGTGGTGGCCTGTTGATCGAAATAGCCGGCGGAGGCGAACAGTTTGGTTTTTTCCGTGCCGCTGTTGAGGTTTACGTTATATTGTTGTTGACGTCCGTTGCGGGTAACGAGGTCGGTCCAGTCATTGCTTTTGCCACTGTTGAGGCCATATTTATCGGCCAGGTCATTGGTTTGTGCTTCGGTGTAGCCGGAGTTGCGCAGGCCCTCGCGGAACAGTTCCGCATATTGTGCGGCGTTCAGCGGCCTGCCGGCGTGCGGGAGCGGGATCTGGCTGGCGACGCCTCCTTCGGCGTCAGCGCTGAGTTGTGTTTTCCCCATCTTGCCTCTTTTGGTGGTGATGACGATCACGCCGGTGCTGCCGCGGGAGCCGTATAGGGCTGTGGCGGCGGCATCTTTTAACACGTCGATGCTTTCGATGTCGTTCTGGTTGATGCCGGCGAGTGCGTTGGAAGTGGTAACGGCGCCGGAGAGCTGGCCGGAGTTGACGATCATGCCGTCTACCACTATCAGCGGATCGGAGGAGAGGGAGAGTGAGCCTACGCCTCTGATGCGGATGTTGACATTGGCGCCGGGCTGGCCGCTGGTCAGCGGTGCCGACAGGCCGGCTATTTTACCCTGCATGCTCTGCATGACGGTGGAGAATGGTTTGTTTTCCAGTGCTGCACCGCTAATGGTGCCGATGGCGCTGGTGTTGGCGGCGCGAGTGGTGACGCGGTAGCCGTCGGTGACCACCACTTCGTCGAGCTGCCGAACGCCGGGCCGCAGGCGGACGTACAGCGGCTGACTGCCGGCTTTTATTTCCTGTGGCAGATAGCCCATCATGCTAAAGAGGAGGGTGGCGCCTGCCGGTACCAGCTTTAGTACGAAGTGACCGGTGGCGTCGGTGGTGGTAGCTTGTGAGGAGCCGTTTACTTTTACCAGTACGCCTGGCATGGGAGCGCCGCTGCTGTCGGTAACGGTACCGGTTACACGTAGCGTATCGGCGGCAGCCAGTGTGCGTGAATGGCATAGGAGTAATAGGAACAGGGAGAGCGCTGCCGTGAGTGACAATCTCAGGATACCAGGCCTGATCGTATCAGCATTGTTCCTGGTATGGATGTTGAAAACCATATTTTTAAATTACAGGTTAAAAAATCCCGCAGGCCGGTAATGGCTGGCGTTGATGTTGGTTGCTTAGGTCAGTTGTTATCAGTATACCGCCGCTGGCCGGTTGATCACATACAAATCCTGTATCAGCCTTCGGCTGATGAATGCGTAAAATGGTATGACTGATAGATGGATGTAATTCAATCGGCAGCCGGGAGGATGCCGGTTTGATTGGTTGATATTTGTTGGTAGTCCGGATGACCATCGGTCAACCAGATAGTATTAATTTATTTGTATACGAATATACATTTATTTTGTAAACAAAAAATTATTTTCTGAAAATACGGTAGCGCCATGGGATATAGTCGCCAATGTGTGATTATGGCGCTGTAAGGTACAGAATACACTTATTTTTGGGCTTGATAAGACAGTTTTGTTTACTGGATTTATCTTGTTTTGTATACAAAATGTCTCTATCATTGTAACGGCTTCATTATCTGTGAATGTAATTATCGACCAGCATGTGTATTGTTAATAATAGTAAGTGCCTTGTCCTGATTTGGGTGGGGGTATTGTTATGCAGCATGGGTACTGCACAGCAACTGCAATGGAATGTGGATAAAGCAATGCTCAACCATCGCACAACTGAACTGTTGAAAGGGCCTGGTAAGATCAGATGGGCCGCCCTGAAGAAAAACAGTACCGCCACCGTCGACAGCAGCCAAACGCCCGCCGATCTGATATTTTCCGTTAGCCTCCCACGGCCAGGCACCTACGAAATGATCACCTGCGCTGTCACGGAACAAAATCTCGACTCCCTCGTGCAAATAGGAAAAGTGGAAACAGCCCGCATCAAAATACAATTCCCCGGACAACGTCCTACCCAACGCATTGTATTCGATAGCTGGAACCATGCTATTCAGGTAGCAGGCAAATTTGACCTGTCTGCCCCGCAGCAACAGGTGAAGATATGGCTGCCTAAAGGCATCCGCCTGCAATACATCGCCTTCCGGCCTTATACGCCGCCAGCCGTGCCGGCCGCCGCGCAACAATATAAACCCACGATGGTGCCGCGTAAGGAAAGACCACGGTTATGGCTAAACGAAGAAACACTACCTGTTATTAAATCCCGTCTTCTTACCGGAGAAAATAAAGCGGCCTGGGAGAAAGTGAAAACAACAGCGCTGCGCCCATTCACCTTCCCCTTTGATCCGGAAAGGGAAGTGTTCTACAACGCCGCACTGGAGCAGGCCGCCGAAAGCAAAGCGTTCTATTATCTCATGACCGGTGACACTATTATTGGTCGCCAGGCTGTGCAACTGATCACGCACTACCTCACGATGCTGGAATTCGGTAACGTGAAATATGGTGATATCACCCGTGAAGTAGGCCGCGCCATCTACACCGGCGCACTGGTGTATGACTGGTGCTACGCCCTGCTGGACCAACCCACCAAACAAACATTGCGTTATCACCTGATGCGGCAGGCCCGCGAAATGGAAATAGGCTGGCCGCCGTTCGACAACAGCGCGATCAACGGTCATGGTAACGAAGCGCAGGTCAACCGCGACCTGCTGGCCATGAGCATCGCCATCTATGATGAAGACCCGCTGCCTTATCAATATACTGCCTACATCATCCTCGAACAACTGGTGCCGATGCGGAAGTTTGAATATGCTTCGCCCCGGCACAACCAGGGCGTAGACTACGGCGCCTATCGCTTCGGCTGGGAAATGCACGCCGCATGGTTGTTGCAGCGCATGACCGGCCACCCCGTTTTTGATGACAACATCAAAAATCTGCCTTATTGGTGGCTCTATATGCGCCTGCCAGATGGCACCATGCTACACGATGGCGACATGTTCAGTGTACGCGCCAACCGGCAGACCAGCTACTGGAAACAGCCGCAGACCATGCTGCTCTGCTACGCATACGCCAACGACCCGATACTGAAAGCCGAATTTGAAAGAGAAGGTGGCCTGCCGGACAATCCGGTGCTGTTCCTGCTGGTCAATGACCCCGCGTTGAAACCGGATACGAGCCTCGCGTCACTGCCGCTCACCAAAGACTTCGGTCCTGTTATCGGTAGCATGATAGCCCGTACCGGCTGGAACAATCAGCCCGGCAGCAACGAGGTGGTCGCGCAGATCAAAGGCGGCGGTTATCATTTCGGCAATCACCAACATGCCGATGCCGGCGCACTGGAAATATACTACCACGGCATGCAACTGGGCCATATAGGACTGTACCTTTCTTATGGTACGCCGTATGATTTTAATTTTAACAAACGGTCTGTTTCCCATAGCATGATGTTGGCCATTGATCCGGCTGAACCGTTGCTATTCCGCACCAAAGCCAATGATGGCGGTTCCCGCTTCAGTCAGCGCTTTCCGGTAACGCCGCAGGAAACAACGACGGATCCGTGGTTTAACTACGGCACAGTAGTTTCCGCCAGTTATCACCCCGTTACTCCGGAACAACCCGGCTACAGCTATTTTAATGCAGATCTCACGGCTGCCTACTCCGCCAAAATGCAACGATACACCCGCGGTTTTTGTTTCCTCGACCTCGGCCGCGATGATATCCCTGCGGTCATCATCCTCACGGATGATATGACCACCGCGCAGTCATCTTTCAAAAAATACTGGCAGATCACCACGCTGCAACAGCCCATGCCCACCAGCACCGGCTTCGTGTTGCACAACGCGGTGAAGGGCATCACGGGTAAAACACATATGCAAATGTTACTGCCGGCCCCGGAAAACAGGCAGACGGAAATATTGAGCGGCGATAGTGCCACCAGTACTTTCGGAAACCCTTACCATGTGAGCTCTCCGGCGGTATACCGCGTGATGGTATCGCCTAAAACAGCACAGCAGCAGGACCGCTTCCTGACAGTTTTCCAGATGGCCCGTGAAAATGCCACACCGCTACCGGTAAGCTACTACGAAGCTGCGCAGCGGTATGTGATCACGATAGGCAACCGCATGGTGGTGATGGCTTCCGGCTCCGGCTTCATTGATATTGCGTTCGATCTCGTGATTCCCGGCGACCAGCCTTACGAGGTGGTAATGACCGGTCTCGCTCCCGGCTTTTGGAATATAGAGGATGATCATGGTAAAATAGTAGCCACAACCAATATCGCCGCAGGGAAAAACAGCTGGTCTTTCCCCGCAAAAGCAGGGACCTACAAGATCTCACCGGGGCGGCCTTACCGGGATATCAGAAAATAAGCTTCAGGGCTGTAAAGGTTCACCGCAGCCGGAAATTTCCACCAGCTTTTTTACGTCGGTGATGCAGATCTTTTTACCGGCGATAGTAAGCACACCGGCTTGTTTGAAAGCGGATAAAAAGCGGGTCACGTTCTCAACGCCCGTACCTACCATGTTGGCTAGGTCGGTGCGGGGCATCTGTATCAGGATGTCTTCGCCCGCCGGCGTTTCGTCTTTAAACTTCTCCCGTAAAACAATCAGCGTAATGGCTAACCGCTCCTGTACCGACCGGTGAGTGAAAGCAGAAATGCTGTTGGTCAGCACCGTAAATTCATGGCTCAGTGTTTTGAGCAGTCGCCGGGCGAGGCTGCCGGAGCGGTTCAGCAGTTGCAGGAAGTCATCTTTCGGGATAAAAGCAATCATGCTTTCTTCCAGCGTGGCGGCAGAGTCCGGATAGCGGCCTCCCGCGAGAATGGCGTGGTAACCTACGAGTTCACCAGTATTGGCCACATAAATGATCTGTTCTTTTCCGTCTTTATCAACCCGGTATTTTTTGACCTTGCCTTTTTGGATATAATAGATGCCAAAGGCGGGCGCGGCTTCCCGGAATATCACTTCTCCCTTGTTATAACGCTGGGTGGTCATCAGTGCGGTAAGGGCAGCATGTTCTTCTTCCGGCAGGTTGCTCAACACAGACCGGGACCGGAAATTCCATTTGTCGATAGGAAACAAGCCAGATAAACTCATAGCAGGCCAAAGGTAAATTTTAATTTTAAAATGCTAGTTTTGGCCGCAATGAGCAAAGGCATCTTCCCGATAGATCAGTGGGATTTCAGAAGCGAGTCCGTGTTGATGGACCTCCCGCAGGAGGTATACGACCGGCTGATGCTCCATAAGTCCGAACGGACCTATGAGCAGCATGAAATCCTTTTCCGTGAAGGGGCTTTCCCTTCCGGGATATTTTATATTGTCAAAGGGAAAGTAAAAAAATACAAAGCCGACAGAGAAGGGAAGGAGCAGATCGTTACCCTGGCGCATACCGGGCAACTGCTGGGCTATCATGCGGTGCTCTCTGAAGAGCGTTACCCCGATACCGCTGCTGCGCTGGAGAAAAGCACGATTGCTTTTATACCGAAAGAAGATTTCCTCGATGCGCTGGACCATTCATCTTTGCTCACCACCCGGCTGTTGACCACGCTGAGCCATGAGTTTGCAGTGCTGGTGAACAACCTGACCATGTTCGCCCAAAAGACGGTCAGGGAGCGACTGGCGCTACAGCTGCTGATTATGCGGGAAAAGTTCCGGGATGATGCCATCAATCTGAACAGGGAAGATCTGGCCAACCTGGTAGGAACAGCCCGTGAAAACGTGATCCGGGCGCTGACTGCTTTCAGGGAAGAAGGCATCGTGGAAACACGGGGCCGCAAAATCATCATTCGCGATGTGGATAAACTGATGGTGATTGCCAGTTATTCCTGAATTATGCCGCAGCCGGCGCATTCATGCGCCGTACCATCTTCCTTAGCCGTACCCGGAACAGGTCATAAAACAGGGCAATGACCAATACGCCTGCCGGCAAATAAAATGTGTAATAAGACAGCCGCAGAAAAGCATACCCGCCTACGATACCACCGCCCAGAAAAAAGAAAATGATCACCAGCCGGAGAATGATTTTTTTCCGGACATCCGTATTGTGTGGTGATGGATTGAATAACAGCGTGTGAAGATCTATACCAAGATCGGTAAACATGCCCGTCAGGTGCGTAGTACGTACCACATACCCCGAAATAGTGGATACCAGCGCATTCTGCATACCCATCGCAAAAAGGAGGCTGCCTGCAAAGTATTCTGTTTGCAGGATACTTTGCTGATAGGTATGCCCGAATGTGCCCACCAGTATGAGGATAATCATCTCGCAGAGGATGGGGACCATATAGCCCCATCGCCTGAAAGGACCTGTTTTAGCAGAAAAGAGGCTAGAGAAAAAAGCGCCTGCCAGAAAAAGCAACAACCATAACGCCACCATCCGGGCCGCCCTGAAATCGCCGGTGGCGAGCTTGTGGGCCAACAGCGCGGCGTGCCCGGTCACATTGGTGGTAAGCACGGCGAAGGCGAAAAGCCCCGCCGCATTTACCATTCCTGCAGTAAAACACAGTAGTACCGCCAGTCGTAGGTTATGTTTGTAACTTCTTTTTCTTCCGGTGTGGCGCAGCATGGGGGAAGAGCTGTTTTATTGCAGTTCCGGGCATCCCCGGAGACAGATCAGTGCATAACGGAAGCTGCTCCATTGGGTACTGTCCCATTCCAGCGGGGACTGCTGTTCCAGCCATGTTTGCAGTTGAGCAGCCATATCATCGTTGGTGATGCCGGAAATAATTTGCATCACCTGTTGTTTGTCTGTGGCCTGTTTTAATGCTTCAATAATTGATATATGCTTCTCTGTTATCATGATGATTTTTTTTAAGATCGTTTTACCCACATTTTTAAAAGGAAATCCACACTAGCGTCTACCAGCTGATAGGTGGGCGGTATTTCATCTTCGAGGCTGTGGAAAGTGACTACGCGGGTGCCGCCTGGTTTATGGGCCAGTCCCTGAAACATTTGCCGGCAATAGTAATGATACAGGCTGGCGGAGTATTCTGTGTCCTGATCGATATGACCATCTTCGGCCAGGTTCTCAAAAAATGCGTTGTAAAAGTAGAAGTGGTCGAAGTCGTCGAAGTCTATCTGGGTAACATTTCCATGAATAAACTGTGCGTTTTCAACGCCTGTCAGCCGTTGTGCGGAACGGGCGAAGTTGTGCAGCTCTTTGCGTTGTTCGACGCCATAGAAAGTACTTTCCGGGTAATGGTGAGCGCCTATCAGGCAGAACTTCCCTACGCCGCTGCCTACATCGAGGATACGGTTGCCCAGGCCGGTAGCCAGAAAGCGGGCTGCTTTGCGGGCTACCTCCACCGGTGTCCAGTGTCGTCTTGATAATTGTTGAATTCGTTGCGGATACAGCCAGTCAAAAGCTGCGTCATTGACATACCACGTTGGGCTTGCGGTTATTTCGTTCATACCGGATGCAAAGTTAGCCTACTACGGCGTCATCGGCGCTGATACTTTTCAGCAAAAAAGCTGCAAAAAATCACTTTTTTAAGTCTCCCGGGAGGATAATATTTGAGAAGAAGCGGGTAATTTCTGAGAACAAGGTGCTTTGAAATCCTCTTAAATTTAATACCTTGGAAGAAATTTACAACCAAAATAATTGATCGCATACCGGATGGGTTTTGGATAATGACCGGCCGGTTTTATCTGTTTTAAAATTGCCAACCGTCCTACTATATGATGATACGGCCCTTTTTAAAAAAGTGGCCCAGGGTGATGAAACGGCTTTCCGGACACTCTTCGACCGATATTGGGATACCGTTCACGGGGTTGCTTTGGCATTAACCAAATCAGCTACCACGGCAGAAGAGATGGCGCAGGACGTTTTCGTGAAGCTGTGGCTGAAACGGGATAAACTGGCAGCAGTGACCAATTTCGAAGGCTATCTGTTTATGGTGGCACGCAACCATATCTTCAATACTTTCCGCAAAAAAATACAGCTCACTTCTTTTACCGATCATCTGCTGGACTATGCAGCCAACCATCTGACCGCTGCAGACACGCCGGACAAACGCCTGTTATGCAACGAACTGGAAACACTGGTGGCGCAGGCGGTAGACCAGATGCCACCGCAACAACGTTCCGTATACTGCATGAGCCGTCAGCAAGGCCTTAGCCAGGAAGAGATTGCAGATGCCCTGCATATTTCCCGGCATACCGTAAAAAGTCATATGAACAAAGCATTGCACCTTATCCGCACGTACCTGCGGGAACATGCTACCATCGAAATGCTGCTTCTCTTTTATTTTATGGCGATGACTGCCCGTTGAAAAAAAAATTTTCTTCCAACTCATACCATCACCTTTTATCTGTGTCTTTATAGACACAGCAACCACCATTGCCCATGGAACAGGCACGTTTGAAAGCACTGCTGCAGCGCTATCTCGATAATTCCCTTCCGCCGGAGGAACTGAAAGAACTGATCGCTGCGCTGCAACAGGATACACATCAGGATACATTTTTGCAGGAGCTGCAACAGGCGCTGGCTGGCGGCGCCTATGCCACGCCCACGGATGCAGAGAAGAAGGACGTTATTTTCCGTAGTATCCTCCGGAAAGCGGAGGCGCAGGAAACATCCGTGATGCCGCCACCGGCGAGGCGTCGCGTCTCCCTGTGGAAAGCTGCCGTGGCGGCCATGGTGATCGTGCTGGCCGGCGTAGCGGCGTATTTCGCGACCGGACACCGGTTCACCGGTCATCGTTCGGCTCTGGCCCGTCAGGATGTGCCGCCGGGGGGCAACAAAGCCACGCTGCTGCTGGCTGACGGCAGCTACGTGACGCTCGATAGCACACACAAAGGCATGCTGGCGCGGCAGGGCAACGCTACCGTATCCCAGACCGGCCACGGGCAACTCGCCTACGATGGCACGAACGCCAATGAGAAAGACATTGTATACAATACCGTTTTTACGCCCCGTGGCGGCCAGTTCAGCATTGTATTGCCGGATGGTTCCAAAGTATGGCTCAATGCTGCATCATCCCTGCGTTTTCCCACTACTTTCCCGGCTCACGAGCGCCGCGTGGAAGTAACCGGGGAGGCCTACTTTGAAGTGGCCCCGCAACAGTCACGCCCTTTTAAGGTATCAGCACCACAGGCTGAAGTAACGGTACTGGGCACAAATTTTAACGTCAATTCCTATATGGACGACGGGGCAGTGAAAACAACCCTGCTCGAAGGCCGCGTGCTCGTCACACATCAGGGTCATACCGTGACACTTAAGCCCGGTCAGCAGGCGCAAACAAAAGCGGGCATCCGCATACTGGAACAGATAGATACCGAAGCATTGATGGCCTGGAAAAACGGCCGCTTCTCCTGTAATGACATTCCACTGGAAAACATCATGCAACAAATCAGCAGATGGTATGATGTACAGGTGATTTTTAAAGATAATATTACCGATACCTATAGTATAGAAGTATCCAGGGATGTGCCCCTGTCTAAACTACTACGCTTCCTGGAATTGAGTGGGGGCGTGCATTTTGAAGTCAATGGAAAAACAATCACCGTAAAAAAATAAAGACAAGACAGACAACCATTCAGGCAGTTATCAGATGCAATAAAAAACCGGGCAGTGTTCGCGGCACCACCCGGCAGCTTGTTGGATCAGGACACTTATACAATCATTTTCGGGACTGCTAATTGTTTACATCCAAACTCTAACAAAAGTATGCAAAATGTTCTTTGTAATTCCACATTACTGAAAGACTGCCATGCCCCTGAACCAGGGCGGCAAACGGCATTCATGGCCAAAATCGGGTTGATCATGCGGTTGACATCTATTCTTATGCTGGCGCTTATGCTGCAGGTACATGCAGCTACCAACGCCCAAACAATCACGCTCTCGCTGAAAAATGTTCCGCTCAGGACCGTGTTCAAAGCGATCAGCCGGCAAGGCGGCTACAATTTTGTTTACAACAATAACCTCCTGCAACTAGCCGGCAAGGTGGATATTGAAGTGAACAACGCACAGGTGGAAGAGGTGCTGAAACAATGTTTTCTACATCAGCCTGTCACTTATGAGATCATCGATAAAACGATCATTATCCGGAAACCGGCTGCTGTGGCTGCACCGGTCGTTAATGAACGTTCCGCTGCGCCGGCTGCCCTCATCCGCGGCCGCGTGACAGACGAAAAAGGCGAGCCGCTGATCGGCGTCACCATTCAGCTGAAAGGCGCCACCGCCGGCGCCGTGACGGGCAACAATGGCGAGTTCCAGGTCAACATGCCGGACAATTCCTCCGGTATCCTCGTCTTCACCTTCCTCGGGATGGAAAAACAGGAAGTCCTGGTCGGTAAACGTGTACACATCGACGTAGTACTGAAAAGGGCCGTGGCACAGCAACAGGAAGTGGTGGTAGTAGGATATGGCACCCAGAAAAAAGCGACCCTCACAGGTTCTGTGGCCACCATCAAGGGAGAAGAAATTGCCCGGGTGCCAACCGCCAACGTGTCCAACGGACTGGCAGGCCACATCCCCGGCGTGATCGCCAATAACCGCTCCGGCCGTCCGGGCGACGACTACTCTTCTGTGTATGTGAGAGGGTTCAACTCTTTCAGCGGCGGCACCGCACCGCTTATTATCATCGATGGTATCCCCGACAGAAACATGGACCGTATCAATCCTAACGATATTGAAAGTGTGACGGTCCTCAAAGATGCGTCCGCGGCCATCTACGGGGTGCGCTCTGCCAACGGCGTGATCCTCATCACCACGAAAAGAGGTAAAGTGGGCAAACCCACCATCACCTATGAAGGCTCCTATGACATTCAGCAGCTGACCCGTATGGACCACCGCGTGAATGCATGGCAGTACATGACCTATTACAATGAGCTGAGCAAATATCAGAACACCACGATCCCTTATACACAGGCCGATATTGAAAAATACAAAGCCGGCAACGACCCCAACTATACCAGCACCGACTGGCAGCGGGCGGTGTACCGGAAAAACGCTCCGCAAACCAACCACAGCATTTCCGTAAGAGGCGGCAGCGAAGCGGTGAAATTTTTCCTCTCCGGTCAATATCTCTCTCAGCAAAGCAACTGGGCCAATAGTGATGAGAACTTTAAAAACTATAACCTGCGCTCCAATATTGACGCGTCTATTTCCAAAAACCTGAAACTGACGCTGGACATCGCCGCCAGAAAGGAAGACCGTAAATACCCCGCGCTTTCCGCAGGAAGCATCCTGCACGAAGCGGTGAGCATGTATCCTTTCATCCCTGTACACTGGACAAACGGATTGCCTTCCGCTGGTATCGCCAATGGCCGCAACCCCTACACCATGATGTCGTCTGAGCCGGGATATGATAACGTGACCGACCTCTTTGTACAGCCTAAGATCGGGTTCGACTGGCAACTGCCGGCTATCCTGAAAGGCTTGTCCCTCAGCGGTTACGCCGCTTTCGACTACCACCAGCGCAGCGAGAAAAATTTTACCCGCCCCTGGGATGCCTATACCTATAGCCTTTCTACCAATACCTACAATAACCAGAAAGCCAGTACCGCTATCCTGAGCCTTTCTCAGGATGAACGCTCCTATAACGAAAACACCTATTTCTACAAAATTGCTTTCGACAGAACATTCGGAAAACATAGTATCAACGCCTTTGCAGGATATGAACAAACTACCTCTACCTACCGGCAGACGGTCGCCTTCCGCAAAAATCTGCTGAGCGATCAGCTGGACCAGCTCTTCTCCGGCGGTACCGTAGACCAGAACGCCAATGGCAGCGCCAGCCAGGACGGCCGTGAAAGTTACCTCGGCCGCGTGTCTTACGCCTATGCGGATAAATACCTCGCTGAAGTGGTAGGACGCTACAACGGTTCTTTTAACTTCCCGAAAGACAGACGCTGGGGCATGTTCCCTTCTGTATCACTCGGATGGCGTATCTCTGAAGAGAATTTCTTCAAAGACAATGTGAAGTTTGTGGATAACCTCAAACTGCGTGCTACATGGGGTATCATGGGGAGCGATGCTGTGGCCAAATACCTCTATCTCGCCCGCTATTCACTGGTGAGCAATATGAGCGCAAGCTATTTCTCCTATCCAAAAGAATACAATACTTATTTTGGCCCCGGCTTCAACGAGGCCACCGCACTCTATCTGGCTTCTGTGCCTAACGCCAATATTACCTGGGAGCAGCAGGATACGCGTAACTTCGGTCTGGACGCGGTATTGCTGAATAATCGTTTAAGCGTGACCGTGGATTATTTCCGCAACCTGCGTAAAGACATCCTGGCACCGAGAAACGCATCCGTGCCGCTGTATACCGGCCTTACCCTGCCGGATGAAAACATCGGCAGAACGCTGAACAGAGGCTTCGATTTCATTGTCAACTACAACGGTCAGGCGCGTGCCGTGAAATATAATGTGGGCGTCAACTTCACCTACGCCAAAAGTAAAGTGCTGTTCCGTGATGAAGCCCCCAATATCCCCGATTACCAAAAATCTACCGGCCTGCCGATCGATTCATGGGTAGTGTTTGAAACCAAAGGGATCTATCATACCCAGGACGAAGTGGACAAATCACCACATATGGCCGGCGCTAAAGCGGGCGACCTGTGGCTGGTAGATAAAAACGGCGACGGCGCCATCACCTATGATGACCAGGTGCGCATACCCGAATCCGCCACCCCGAAAATTGTGTTCGGTATCACCATGGGCGCCGAATACAAAGGACTCTCCGTAGATCTGGTATGGGCCGGACAAACAGAAGCCAAACAGATGGTCCTCCCGCAGATGCAGGGCTCCGTGGTAGCACCGCCGCAATGGCTGTACGACGGCCGCTGGACACCGGACAATCCTAATGCAGCCTATCCCCGGGCCTTCAATTCAAAAGACCCCAGGAATTCCGTATATGCCGATTTCTGGTTGGTAGACGCTTCTTTCCTTCGACTGAAATCTGCACAGATCTCCTACAACATCCCGAAAAACCTGTACCGCAGCATCGGAATAGAAAACATCCGGGTGTTTGTGAGCGGCTTCAATCTCTTCTCCATTGACAAGATGAAGAAATTCTACCGCGATCCGGAAACCAACAACATCACCGGTACCGGTTATCCACAAACAAGGGTTTATCGTGCTGGTATCAGCATTGGCCTGTAATCACTTTTATGACATTTAAATCTATTTACTGTGAAAAGAATATACCGGAGAATAGGCGCTGCATTATTTACAGCCATGTTTTTAATGGCCTGTCAGAAAGATGTGCTGGATAAAGTACCATTGGATTCCTTCTCAGATGAATCTGTCTGGAAAGACCTGCGCCTCGCTGAAGCTTTTGCCGATTTTCAATATACGATTCTGCCCAATGCCGGTCACTACTGGGATAACCTGAGTAACCGGTCATGGTCCCTCTCCTCCGCCTGCGATGAGGCCTACAACAGATTCGATGATTACAATGCCTCCATCATGAATTCAGGTTCCCTCACGCCGGACAACCTGAACAACTTTGATATATGGGCAGAGACCTACAAACGCATTCAGGATTGTAATCTCTTCCTTTCAAAGATAGATGGTGTACCGGGCGACGACGTGCTGCGTAACCGGTTAAAGGCTGAAATTACCTATCTGCGTGCCTATGCCTATTTTAAACTCATCATCGACTACGGTGGCGTGCCACTGGTGACAAAACCGTTCGATCTTAACAGTAAGTTCGACATGTCCCGTAGTTCTTTTGATGAGTGTGTGTCCTTTGTTGTGAAAGAATGTGATGCCGCCGCCACCGTGCTGCCCGGTAGCTACGGTAACGGCGCGGCTGAGCTGGGAAGGGCCACCAAAGGCGCTGCCCTCGCCCTGAAATCACGGATACTGCTATACGCTGCCAGCCCGCAATGGAACACCGGCAATGACAACGCCAGATGGCAACTGGCTTCCAATGCCGCTAAAGCGGTGATCGATATGCCAAACTATCAATTGTTTACCGGTGCTTATCCTAACCTGTTCACTACCTACAATACGGAGCTGATCATGACCCGCGCCACCAATAAACAATACCAGTGGAATGCGTTTCAGGGTGTGGAAATGTTCCTGTCGCCCAACGGCTTCCACGGCTGGTCTTCTTTTGCACCCAGCCAGGGACTGGTAGACGCTTTCGGTATGGCCGACGGTACGGATATCACCGATCCGGCTTCCGGATACAATCCACAGAACCCATATGCCAACCGCGATCCCCGTTTTTACCAGGATATCATCTGCGACGGCCGTCCTTACGGCAGACCGGATTTTTTCAAAGACCGCTATAACGCCGGTCATAGCAATGTAGTGGAAACCTACGAAGGCGGCCTCGATTCCGAAACAGGATGGGATACCTGGAACGCCAGCTTCACCCGCTACAGCTTCCGCAAATACCAGGACACCACCTATAACTTCAACGTAGAAACGCAGACCAACAAAATATGGGTGGTGGCACGGCTTTCCGAGATATACCTGAACTATGCAGAAGCAGAATTTCATCTCGGACATGAAGATGTGGCGCGTCAATACCTGGACTTGCTGCGTCATCGCGCCGGTATCACCACCAACCTCGCTGTTGCCGGTCCGGCCCTGCTGAAGAAAATCCAGAATGAAAGACAGGTGGAACTGTGCCTCGAAGGTCACCGCTACTATGATGTACGTCGCTGGAAGATCGCTGATGACACGGAAAACAAGCCAATGAATGGCATGAAGATCGTGAAGAACACCGACGGCTCTAAAACCTATACCGTCATCAAAGTACAGGACCGCGTGTTTAAGCCGGAGCATTATCTCCTGCCTATTCCCCGCGATGAGATCAGAAGAACAAACCTGCCTCAGAATCCAGGATATAAATGATAACCGTTAAAGTGGTCAAGCGCATGAAACACCGATGCATCATGACACTACTGCTGGTAATACTGGGGGCGTGCAGGAAAAGCACTGCCCCCGACGGCGGTGGTAGTCAGCACGACAAAATACAGGTAGCCGTTACCGCTCCGGAAGCCGGCTACATCTACCTCGACGGTGCCTACACCGGCGCACAGACGCCCGGCAGCATCACTGTCAACAGCGGCAAACACGTGATCGGCGTAGCCTTACGTAACGCGTGGCAGTACCTGCGGAAAGAAAGTAACGTCACGGCCGCTACTACCGTGGACCTTACCACGGCCGACAAACCCGCGCCCAAAGTATGGAAAGCACTATGGATAGGACTATACGAAACAAAAGGAATTTCTTCTTCCGGCGATTGCAGCACACACTTCTCCCAGACAGAACTGGACATGGGCTACGACTTTTTCCGGTGGAGCATCCAGCAACACTTTGAGAAATACGCCTATAACACCATTCACTGGGATATCAGCCGAAAAGATATCACCCTACCAGTATCGCTTACACGTGGAGCGAATGGGAACTTCACTGTAGAACCTTCCACCATCGCGGCGTTGATGCCGGAGATACAGCCCGGCGCATACGATTGTGTATTCGTTTTCTGGCGCGAAAGTGAAGGCAGCTGCAGTTTTAAAAGCAGCTACTTTGGCCTTGCATGGACCAACCCTCTCAAGGAAAACATCAAAACAGGCTACGTTACCGTGAAGTTCGACGCCGGTACCAGCCTGGCAGACAGGATCAACTACTACAAAACCAATGATCCGGGTGTATGGCTGCACGAATGGCTGCATACCGTAGGGGAAAACTTCTACCAGGACAAAGGCCTGCAACTGCCTGCCAAAGCGGGCGACGGGCTGGTGGTGCACGCCGCGGAAATGTACAACTACATTTTCCCGTGGATGGACTGGTACCGCGACTTTATGTCGGGCAGTGTGGTCAACGCCAATGGTACGCCGCGTTACCTCGGCATCGGGCCGGAAGCATTCCTGGGCTGTTCTGTCCGCGAAAAAGCTACCAACAGTTGTAAGGATTAATCGTTCATCATCTCACAGAAAAAAAATGAAAAAACTGTTATGCGGTATATTGGCATTGGCACTGATGCATACCGCCACCGCGCAGAAATTTGAAGGGCTGGCACCTACGCCTCCCATGGGCTGGAATACCTGGAATACTTTCCAGACGGCCATGAGCGAAAAACTGATCATGGAAACGGCTGACATCATGGTGTCGTCCGGTATGAGAGATGCCGGTTACGTCTACCTCGTCCTGGACGATGGCTGGATGACCATGGAACGCGATAGCCTGGGTAATCTCGTGCCCGACCCGCAGAAATTCCCGCACGGGCTTAAAGCTGTGGTGGACTATGTACACAGCAAAGGCCTGAAATTTGGCATGTACAACTGCGCCGGTACGCTCACCTGCGCCAAATACCCCGGCACCCGCGGGTATGAATACCAGGATGCCCGCAACTACGCAGCGTGGAACATCGATTACCTGAAATACGACTGGTGCAATACCAAAGGTATCAACGCCCGTGAAGCCTATACTACCATGAGCAATGCGCTGCGCAAAGCCGGTCGCCCGATGATATTCAGTCTGTGCGAATGGGGCGTCAACAAACCATGGGAGTGGGGGGCGCCGGTAGGGCAGTTGTGGCGTACCACAGAAGATATCTGGCAGGTGTTTGACTCCGTTCACAGCCATGGTACCTGGGATGCCCTCAGCGTGATGCGCATCGCGGATTTACAGGACACGCTGCGCCGCTACGCCGGCCCCGATCGCTGGAATGATCCCGATATGCTGGAAGTAGGTAACGGGATGACCTATACGGAAGACAGGACCCATTTCTCTCTCTGGGCCATGATGGCGGCTCCGCTGATGGCGGGCAACGATATCCGTAAAATGACGCCTGCCACCAAGGCAATACTCACTAACAAAGACGTGATCGCCATCGACCAGGACCCTTTAGGCATACAGGGTTTCAGGTTTTCGAATACAGACAGTCTGCAGATATGGTTCAAGCCATTGCAAAAGGGCGACTGGGCCGTTTGTTTCCTGAACCGCAGCAGCCACGATGCAGGCGTGAATTTCAACTGGAAACAGACCGACGTGGTGGACGATATTTTCCATCATACCCTGAAACAGGAGATCAACTACACCCTGTACAACGTATGGACAGGCAAAAACGAAGGCACTACCAAAAAGCCGTTCACCGCTACTATCAAACCACATGACGTGGTGATGTTCCGATTGAAGCAACCGTAACCATGAAACGATTTCTACTGGCGTGCTGCCTCATCAGCAGCAGCCTCACAGCCCTTTCTCAGGGAGCTGTTTTTACCACCACCGATACGGCAGTCCAGCAGGCTTACCGCTGGGCTGCCGGCATGGTACAACATTACCGCGGCAATCCGAATGATCCCGTTGGCCCTTGGTACGAAGCAGCCCTGCCTTCCCGCAACGCCTTCTGCATGCGCGATGTGTCACATCAGACTATCGGTGCGGCTATCTGCGGGCTCGACAAAGAAAACAGCAATATGCTGCGGGCATTTGCCGCACATATAGCGGAGAAAAGAGACTGGTGCTCTTATTGGGAGATCAACAAATTTGGGCTTCCCGCTCCGGAAGATTACCGCAACGACCGCGAATTCTGGTATAACCTGAATGCCAACTTCGATGTGATGTTCGCCTGCTGGAAGTTATACCGCTGGACCGGCGACAAGTCCTACATACAGCATCCGGTGTTCACCCATTTTTTTGATAAAACGGTGGAGGAGTACATCGACCGATGGGTGTTGCAACCGGATTCCCTTTTTACCAGGCCACTGCATCCCAACGCCCCCGTGCCTTTCAATAAACAGGATTATTTCCATCGTTGCCGTGGCCTGGCCTCCTATGTGGAAAACGTGCCAGACCTGAAAATGGGCGTGGACCTTATTGCTGCCATCTACCGCGGATTGTCTTCCTTCGCTGCCATACAAAAGCTGAATGGCGACACGATTAAAGCAGCGCTATATCAGAAAAAAGCAGACCAATACCGCGAAAAAATAGATGCCCGCTGGTGGAATACCCGCGATAGCCGTTACTACACCTGGTACAACGGCGCCGGTCAATTCGGAACAGGAGAAGGGGAGATGTTCCTGCTCTGGTTCGACGCACTGAAAGATACAGCCAGAAGTAACCAGACCATGGCACATCTGCTGGCCGGTCAATGGAATGTGGAAACGACTTCTTATATGCCGGTGATCTGCTACCAGCAAGGATACTGGCAGCAGGCCCGCGATTATATCCTGTGGCTGTCCGATCCGGCGACGCCGAGGCGGGAATACCCCGAAGTATCTTTCGGGGTAGTAGAAGGTGTTATCCATGGCCTGATGGGGATAGAGCCGGATGCTGCCTCACAGCGCATTACCACGCTCTATAGAGGCAACACCGCGGATACCGCTACCGTACGTGGACTAAAGGTGATGGAGGCAGCTATAACGGTGACGCATACGGGAAAACAGACCATCTTTCAGCATACAGGCAGACAACCACTGCTTTGGCGCGCGGCCTTCGCGGGTAAGCATGACCGTATTGTCGTGCAGAACGTAGCCAGGGCCGCCAGTTTCCGGACAGACAACAGCGGTCAAATCATTTCATTCATCGAACTGAAAGTGCCTGGCGGAAAAAGTGTAGCGGCCGGAGTAAAATAAGGAACAGAACTTGAAAACCTGATAAAAGAGGGCGTAGTAATGCGGCCCGTAATTGTCTAAAAGGCCCTGAAGCGTATGCTCCAGGGCCTTTTTTATTGTTGGCTGACGACTTAATAGTTAACGGTAATGCCTACATTAAAGGCTGTTCCTCTTCCTTTAGCGTAGAATCCCGGAATCATGAACCATTGCGATCTGGCAGGGAAATAATCTGCGTTGAACAGGTTTTCGATACCTAATGTGAGCAGGGTGTTGCGGGCTACGCGGTAGCTGGCATTGAAGTTAAACAGATGGTAGGCATTGACGACACCTTCGTTGCCTTTGTACAATCCGCTGGGCAGTTTGTCGAAGCGGTCACGTTTCAGGATGCCATTGTAGTGCACCTGTAACTCCAGTCCGCTCAGGGGGCGGTAGAAAATACTGCTACCAATTTTAGGGGCAGCAATACGGCGGTTGTTGAGGAACATATTATAGTCTCCGGTGCGGCCGGTATCTGCTTTGCCTTCTGCGTAGCTGAAAGACAGATTCAGGTCCAGTTTGGAAACAGGTTGATAATGCGCCGTGGCTTCAAAACCGTAGATACGCTCAGGCGTGCGGCTAACGTTGAACAAATCGGTAGCCGCATCATATATCATTTCTGCACCCAGTTTGGAGGTGCTGACAAAGCCGGTCAGTTCAAAACGGAACTGTTGCGCCTTGCTGACGAAGCCCAGTTCATAGTTGTTGACCAGCACCGCTTCTGTATTTATTTTGCTGATGTTGTCCACTTTGGCGTCACGCAGGGCGAGGCCTACATCAGCCACAGAGAAACCCTGGGAGAAACTGGCATATGGCTGGAAGGCCGGGAAGCGGTTGTAACGGACACCTACGTTGAACAGGGTGGAAGTGTATGTCAGATCGCCGCCTTTTACAGCGAAGCTGGGCGTGATCGTTTGGCCGTTGGCGTTGGTAATGCGCAGCGTCGTATAGTCTGCTACACTGATTTTTACCCTTTCCATACGGACACCTCCTTTCAGGATCAGGTCATCCAACAGTTTCCATTGGGCTTCTGCAAAAGGCGCCACGTTGAACATGTTCATCTCCGGTACCCAGATACGGCCGTCCACCAGCGGTTGGGAAGTGATGTCGTTCACAAAATCGGCGCCGTAAGACAGGCTGCCCTGGCTGGTAAGCGGGGAGTTGAACATAAAACGGAAACCTTTCTTCTTTGACAGCGTGTGTGATTGCCCATCGCCGCCTTCAAAGCGTCCCAGCGAAACGTAAAATACGTCGTCCCGTGATTCGTAATAGGCATCTGTTTGCAGGCTGGTACCGCCTATCAGGCTGTCGGCACGCCAGGATAATTGCAGGTTATGGTTACCGTTGATACCTGTTGGTTTACCAGTCTGTTTACCTAATACACCAGTAGCAGGTTGACCGGTGAGATAGTTACCGTTAACCAGCGTGTAGTTGGAATTTTGCTGGCTGCTGTAGTAGTTATACATTAGCTGGATACGCTGGCGACGGTTCGGGGCATAGCCCAGTTTCACGAAGCCGTTGTAACTGTCGGTTTCTCCGAGGCTGTAGTTGGTGCCGATCAGTTTCCCTTTGGCATCTTTCCATTCGCCGGTACGCTCGTATACGCCGCTCACAGCATAGTCGAATTTCCCGAGCTTCCCATGTAATAACTGTCCGATACGGCCGCCTACGCTGCCTTTCAGGCCGGCGAGAGAACCGGTGAGGTTGACGGAGGTTTTACCTGCAATAGGCGTATTGTCTTTCGGGGTGAGGGTGATATAGTTGATCAAGCCACCGGAGGCGCCGTTGCCGTAGATGGCGGTAGCACCTTTGATGACGTCGATACGTTCCAGCACGGCCGGATCGATGGAGCGGAGGTCCACCTCCCCGTTGCGCAGCGGCGTGGATTGAGGAATACCATCGATCATGATGAGCACGGAGCGGCCACGGAGCGACTGGCCCACATTGCTGTTGGTTTGTGCGGAGGGCGCCAGGCCGGGTACTTCGTTGGCCAGTATCTGCGTGATATCGGATGTTACAGCCAGGTTGTCTTCCAGTGTTTTGCGGGACAGTACCGTTACGGAAGAAGGTACATTGTCCAGTGATTCCGGCTTACGGCTGGCAGATACGATCACCTCGCCGAGTGCGCGGGAGGCTTGCTCCAGGGACCAGTCGGCCGTAGTTGCCTGACCGGCGGCAAAAGATTTTGTTTGTGAGGTATAGCCCATCAGGCTTACCGTCAGCGAAAACGTATCACGGTTGATAGATAACGAATATTTACCGTCTTTGTCTGTAAAAGCTGCGTCTTTAGTGCCGTTGACCCGAACAGTGGCATGTCTGAGTGGTCCTTCGGAAGATCGTACAGTACCGCTGATGGTTTGTTGCGCTACTGCTGCCAGCGTTATCAGGCAAAGAAAAAAGCCTGCAACAATGGCTTTGAATGAAGTCGTCATGTTTGGTTGTAAAATTTCCGCAAAATTATCTTGACGAACAGCTGGCAGGTAATCCAATCGGGAATTTGTTTTATGGGAAAGGGAAAAATCAAAAGCAGGAAATCGTTACCTTGACCTATCGATATGAAAAAAATTCCGGTTAGAAATATTCGGCGCGGCCATCGGCGGGACTTCGATATACAGGATATCGGGGAGAAGATGGCCGGTAAGGACATGGTGCAGGAACTGCACCGGCATGATTTCTTTTATGTGCTCGCATTGGAAAAAGGTGCGGGGGAGCATGAAATAGATTTTACGCCCTATCCGGTGGAAAATCATACGATCTTTTTTCTGCGGCCGGGGCAGGTGCATCAGCTCCGGGTCAAAGCCGGCAGCACCGGCTGGATGATGCAGTTTACATCCGGCTTTTATCGCAACGTGCAGCTGCTGCGTCGTATCGGGGCTATCAACACGTATCCCGACAGGGAAGGGAAAGCCCTGCGTGTCCTGGCTGGTATCTTCCGGGAATACCAACAGCAGGAAGAGCAATATCGGGAGGTCATCCAGTCCAGCCTGCATATCTTTCTGGTAACACTGCTCCGGTTACAGCATCAACCGGCAAAAGATAGCCCCAATATCTATACGGAGGAGCGACTGGAAGCCTTACTGGAATTATTGGAAACTCATATTCATACGCATAAAAGGGCATCGCAGTATGCTGCCATGCTACATCTTTCGCTGTACCAGCTGAATGCGGTCACCCGGGAAGCATTGGGTAAAACCGCCTCTGAGCTGATCCATGAACAGATCGTGCTGGAGGCAAAGCGGCAGTTGTTGGCCACCACGGCACAGATAAGCCAGATCGCTGCACAATTGGGCTATGAAGATGTCTCCTACTTTATCCGTTTCTTTAAAAAACAGACAGGATATACGCCGGAAGCATTCAGGAATAAAAAAGGTTAATGTACCCGGCTGCACCTCCAAAGTCTTATCGACAAGGAAATAAGACAGCCGATAAAAATGAGGCTCAGCCCTGTGAGCGTGACAATTATCCATAATTCTACCCCGGCAATTTCAGCAAACAGGTAGTTCGTAAGAGGTGCTGTCAGGAAAAAATATCCCACTGACAGCAGGAGCCAGGCGAGCAGGTGATAGCATATAATGCGACTTTTCTTTTTCATCTGTGGTGGGACAAATTCATATAGGTTATCAGCAATATAACGAATGTCCCACAATAACTTAACCGCCGTCCTGTTGAATTCGATTTTTGTCCTGCTACCTTCCTGGACCGTCATCGTACCTTTGAAGAAAACATACTGACTATGAAACAGAAATGGGATGAAAGATACGGGGAAGAAGGATTCGCCTATGGAAAGGAGCCTAATGAATTTTTCAGGGAATGGCTGCCCAAATTCACGCCTGGCGCTATACTGATGCCTGCCGACGGAGAGGGCCGCAATGGCGTGTTTGCCGCACAACAGGGGTGGCAGGTAACATCATTCGACCAGAGTGATGCCGGAAAAACAAAAGCACTGCAACTGGCAGCAGAACGACAGGTATCACTGAACTATATTGTTGGTAATCTTGAAGACCTTCAATTTGAAAAAGCTTCCTTTGATGCTATGGGCCTGATCTATGCCCATTTTTCGGGAGATAAAAAAACGCAATTCCACCAACAGCTGGATACCTATCTTAAACCGGGAGGTGTCATTATCTTTGAAGCTTTTAGTAAAAAACATCTCGGTTTTAAGGTTGCCAATCCCGCCGTGGGTGGGCCTCAGCAGTCAGATGACCTTTACTCGATAGAAGAGATTGCCACTGATTTCGGGAATTACGATATCCTGCTGCTACAGGAAGAAGAAATACTGCTGAATGAAGGAAGGTTTCATATTGGAAAAGGCGCGGTGGTCCGGTTTGTAGGACGGAAAAAATAGACGGTAACAGAGGGAAGAATCCCTCCGTTACCTTTAAGCATTAATAGTCCATACCTCCCATTCCGGCAGGGATGGCCGCAGGGGCTTCTTTTTTCGGTTTGTCGGCTACCACACATTCGGTCGTGAGCAGCATTCCGGCGATAGAAGCCGCGTTTTCAAGTGCGATGCGCGTCACTTTAGCAGGGTCTATAACACCTGCCTGAAGCAAGGGTTCATATTGTTCAGTGCGGGCGTTAAAGCCATAGTCTCCCTGGCCTTCTCTTATCTTTTGCACCACTACGCTGCCTTCAATGCCGCAGTTGGAAACGATTTGGCGCAATGGTTCTTCTACTGCCCTTTTTACGAGGGCGATACCGGTGTTTTCATCCATGTTTAAACCTTTCAAGTCCGGCAGGGCCGCCACCGCACGTACATAGGCCACCCCGCCGCCTGGTACGATACCTTCTTCTATGGCTGCACGGGTAGCGTGCAGGGCATCGTCTACACGGTCTTTTTTCTCTTTCATTTCCACTTCTGTGGCAGCACCTACATATAATACGGCTACGCCGCCGCTGAGTTTAGCCAGCCTTTCCTGAAGTTTCTCCTTATCGTAGTTGGATGTGGTGGTGTTGAGCTGCGCCCGTATCTGCGCAATGCGGCCATCGATGTCTTCCTTGTTGCCGTGGCCTCCAACGATGGTGGTGTTATCTTTGGTGATGATCACAGAGGAAGCGGTGCCCAGATGGCTGAGATCTGCGGCTTCCAGTTTGTAGCCCTGCTCTTCGCTGATCACCGTACCGTTCGTAAGAACAGCGATATCAGCCAGCATCTCTTTCCTTCTGTCACCAAAGCCGGGAGCTTTAACGGCTGCTATTTTCAGTGTTCCCCGGAGTTTATTGACTACCAGGGTAGCCAGCGCTTCTCCTTCCAGGTCTTCCGCTATAATGACCAACGGTCGTCCGCTTTGGGCTGTTTTTTCCAGGATATGAAGGATGTCCTTCATCGCGCTGATCTTTTTATCGCAGATGAGCAGGTACGGATTGTCCAGTTCCGTTTGCATCTTCTCTGTGTTGGTAACAAAGTAGGGTGACAAATAGCCGCGGTCGAACTGCATACCTTCCACTACTTCCACTGTAGTATCGGTGCCTTTGGCTTCTTCCACGGTAATAACGCCTTCTTTGCCTACTTTTTTAAAAGCTTCCGCGATCAGCTTACCGATGGCGTCGTCATTATTGGCGGAAAGGGCAGCCACCTGCCGGATCTGATCTTCGGCCTGACCCACTGGCTGCGCCTGTTCTTTCAGATGAGCGACAATGGCTGCTACTGCCTTGTCGATGCCGCGTTTCAGGTCCATCGGATTTGCGCCGGCAGCTACGTTTTTCAGGCCTTCTCCGATAATAGCCTGCGCCAGCACAGTAGCAGTGGTCGTACCATCGCCGGCAACGTCGGCAGTTTTGGATGCTACTTCTTTCATCATCTGGGCGCCCATGTTTTCAATCGGGTCTTCCAGCTCTATTTCTTTGGCGACACTGACACCGTCCTTGGTGATATGAGAGGCGCCAAATTTCTTTTCCAGTACTACGTTACGGCCTTTAGGACCCAGTGTAACCTTCACGGCGTTGGCCAGTGTGTCAACGCCTTTCTTCATTTTGTTTCTTGCTTCGATGTCAAAGAAAAGTTGCTTTGCCATAGGATTGTTCTTTTTTTTAAATGAAAGCGTTCAGAGAAAGACAGATTAAATAATTGCAAGGATATCAGACTCGCGCATGATCAGTAAATCCTCGTTGCCGATGCGAACTTCCGTACCGGCATACTTGCCGTAAAGAACAGTGTCGCCAGCCTTAACGGTTACCGGTTCATCTTTTTTTCCCGGACCGGTGGCTACAATTACGCCGCGTTGTGGTTTCTCTTTGGCTGTATCGGGGATAATGATACCGCCACTGGTTTTTTCTTCTGTTTGTGCAGGCCTGATGATGACCCTGTCATGAAGGGGGGTGGCCGTTAAATTGTTTGCCATAGTTCTTATGATTTTGAATTTAAGGTTAAACACAAAGTCACGTGATGAAGGTCTCGCAATCTTGACGGTGCTTGCTTTAAAAAAAGGCTTTTCAAGCTGCGTGCCACCAAAAAAAGAGATTACATTTTGTCATTTTTTTTGAAAAAATGACAACCGCCGGCTTGAAATTTTGTCACTCCCGTTCTCCGCTCACAGGCCGTCTACAGGCCGTTTTAATAAATTTTAATACAATGATTTTTAGAATTTTGTAGCGATATTTTTTATACATTACATCACATGAAATTACTGTCATCATCAGCCCTCCTCTGGTCGCCGGTAGTAGCCAACAACCGGATGAACCGGAAGCGACAGGCCAGCGGTATCAACAGCTATGAAAAAGAACTGCACTTAAAACCGGAAAACTGGTTGAATGGCCGTCTGCAGCAACATGGTCAGGCTACCTGGCTGGACCTCTGCTGTGGTGAAGGCAATGCCTTGCTGCAATACGCCCGGGAGGCGGCGGTCAACCATCAGCAGGAAAACATCCGGCTGAAAGGCATTGATCTGGTGGACCAGTTCCAGCTTATACCGCCTGATATTCATTGTCTGCAGTTTGAAACCCGTTCGCTGGATAACTGGACCAGCGATGAGCAATACGACCTCGTTACCTGTGTGCATGGGCTGCATTATGTGGGAGATAAACTCCATGTACTGGCCGCCATCCTGAAGGCCATCAAAAGTGATGGTATATTCCTCGCTAATCTCGACCTGAAAAGCATTCGTATTGCCGACGACCCTCAGCATCAGTACCTCAAAAAAGTATTCGCCGGGCATAATATCTCCTATGACGGCAGAAGAAGAATCATCCGCTGCGAAGGCCCCAGAGACGTTAGTTTCGAGGTCAAATATCAGGGAGCGGATGACCAGGCCGGCCCTAATTATACCGGACAGGAAGCGGTGGACGCTTATTATGTATTAAGTCGCTAAAGAGTGAGCTTTTCAACAAACCATCTTTGAGCCATACAACAAAGCTGCGGGCTTACTCCCGGTGTACCTTTGAGGTATCATAAAAAATCAGCAAAATGGAAAAAGTATGGTTTATCACCGGCAGTTCCCGCGGACTGGGCCGGAGCCTCACAGAAGCCGTGTTACAAAACGGCGATAAAGTCGCCGCTACGGCGCGTAATATTAGTCAATTGGATGAGCTGGTACAGCAGTACGGCGATCAGCTGTTACCGCTGGCGCTGGACGTCACCGACTATAAACAAGTACCACAGGTAGTGGCCACAGCGGTGCAGCATTTCGGCCGTATCGACGTGCTGGTGAACAATGCCGGCTTTGGTATCATCGGCGCCGCAGAAGCTTATACGGAAGAACAGGTGCGCAGCCAGCTGGAAACGAACCTGTATGCGCCGATTGAAATCACCCGGGCGGTGTTGCCTTATATGCGTAAACAGGGCGGTGGCCGGATATTACAGATCAGTTCTATTGGTGGCCGGGTAGGCAATGCAGGCCTTACCATGTACCAGGCGGCTAAGTTCGGCCTCAGTGGCTTCACGGAAGCATTGGCCAAAGAAGCAGGACCACTGGGCATTTATGTGACCAGCGTAGAGCCGGGCGGTTTCCGCACGGATTGGGCCGGCGCCTCTATGACCTACGCCCCCGAAATAGCGGCCTATGAAACGGTCAGCCAGCGCATCGCCTATTTCAAAGAAGGAAAATTTGTAGCGGTAGGTGACCCCGCGAAGGCGGCCAAAGCCATGGTAGCGCTGGCGCAACATCCTACGCCACCCGTGCACCTGGTACTGGGCAGCGAAGCGATCGCTCTGCTGAAGAATGCCGACAAAGCACGACAGGCCGAAATGGAAGCATGGCTGCCGGTAAGCCTGTCCACCGACCACGAAGAGGCCGCTGCATTCCTCGACACACCCGTAAGCAAGTGGGTCACCGAAGAAGTACAACGCAAAGCTTAATAACGAACGAAGCAGACGGTATCAACATGCCGTCTGCTTTTTGTAATTTTAGACGATGACTGAACTGAAGAACAATCCATCACGTATCGCCTATTCCTGTTATTACGCGCGTAACCGGGACGGGGAGCAGTTTGTACCAGACCATGTGTTGAGTTACCAGGTAGCCGGCAGACTAACGCTGAATAACGCCGATAAAACCTATGTTTTTAACGAAGGTGATCTGCGGCTGATCAAACGTAATCAACTGGTGAAATTTTTAAAAGAGCCGCTGGACGGGATTTTTAAGACCATCTCCATTTATCTGGACCAGGAAACACTGAAAAATTTTAGCCTGGAATATGGTTACCATGCGGCAGCAGCCGGAAACTCAGAAGGAGAGGCTGTTATAAGGCTACAGCATCAACCGCTATGTAAAAGTTTGATGGACTCGCTGCTTCCCTATGTACAGGGAGACCAGCTGATCAATGATAACCTGCAACAGCTCAAACAACGCGAGGCTATCATGGTCCTGTTACAGGCACAACCGGAGCTGAAGGATATCCTGTTCGATTTCAGGGAACCGGGTAAAATCGATCTGGAAGAATTTATGAACAGAAACTTTCACTTTAATGTGCAGCTGAAACGTTTCGCCTATCTTACCGGACGCAGCCTTGCTACTTTTAAACGTGATTTCGAGCATATCTTTCATACTTCCCCCAGTCGCTGGTTACTGCAAAGACGCTTGCAGGAAGCGCATTTCCTGATCAGGGAGAAAGGAAAAGCACCGTCTGATGTGTACCTGGAAACCGGGTTTGAAGACTTATCGCATTTTTCTTTTGCCTTTAAGAAGATGTACGGCGTGGCGCCGTCAAAGCTGATAAGTTAAGGCCATATCGCGGTATTGTTGTATATTCGGATAGCTGTGAACGTTATGAGTAATGCCGATAAAAATAGAGATGACAAGGAAATAATCACGCCGGAGTATCCGAGGGTGTACCTGTATATTCGTATTGTACAGGCCAAGTTGTTTATTGACAATAACTATGCAGATGAAATCGATCTGGAAAACATAGCGGATGAAGCCTATTTCTCCCGTTTTCACTTTATCCGGCTTTTTAAATCAGCCTATGGAAAAACTCCCCACCAATATCTCAAATCGGTAAGGATAGAGAAAGCACAGCAGTTATTGAGAGAAGATAAAACCGTTGCGGAAGCCTGTTTTTCGGTAGGTTTCCAGAGCCTGACCACCTTTAGCGGTCTTTTCAAGAAAATAGTCGGAGAATCCCCGTCTTCCTACGCCGCCCGCCATAAAGAAATGAAAAAGAAAATCAGCGAGAAGCCCCTGGCGTTTGTCCCTTCCTGTTATGCCTACCAACATGGCTGGCTGGAAAAATAGCAATTTTGAAGAGGTGAATATTTAAGTAGTTGTGGATCTTTGTTTCAGTAACAAAAACGAAGACTATGATTACTAAAATGACCGTCACCAACATTCATGTACTGGATCAGGACAGTGCCTACGATTTTTATGTTAACAAACTGGGATTTAAGCTGATCGATGACATCCCTATGGGACCGGATACCCGCTGGCTCACCGTATCGCCGCCGGAGCAACCCGATCTGCAACTGGTCCTTTTCCCGGTGAAAGTGAGTAAAATGTTCCCGCAGGAAACAGCGGATATGCTGATCACACTGATCAAACAAGGGGTATTTGGCTGTGGCGTACTCACCTGTAAAGATATTTTTGCCACCTATGAAGAACTGAAATCCAAAGGAGTAGAGTTCCTGAAGCCGCCCACCAAAGAGTTTTATGGCACGGAAGCCCTCTTTAAGGATGATTCGGGAAACTACTTTTCATTACAGGCCATCAATAATTTTAGCCATGAAGACAATATTTGATCACCCAACGAGGACTGAATTAATCAACAGAATTAATTCGCTCAACGAGCATAGCAGGGCGCAATGGGGTAAAATGAATGTCTGGCAGATGACCAAACACTGCACCATCTGGTTTGAATGGATCATGGGAAAAAACAATCCTTCCTATAAACAGGAATGGCTGGGCAGAATATTCGGGAAAATAGCGCTGAAAAGTAATACCAAAGACGATAGGCCCATGCAGAAGAATATGCCGGCAGGCAAACAGGCCGTAAAACAAACCGGTGGCGATGTGGAGATGCAGAAAAAAATATGGATGAAGCTGATCGCAGAATGCGAACACTATTCAAATCCCGCATTCATCCACGATTTTTTTGGTAAAATGACCAGAGAACAAATTGGTGTTTTTGCATATAAACATGCCGATCATCACCTGAGGCAGTTTGGCGTATAAGGTCTTGTTACCTCCCTTCCTTTCTGCATTTCACCAAAAACATCGGATAGTTTTCAGTCACCTCGGTGATCTCAAACAATCCTGTCTGCCCGAATTCAGCATGAATAGACGCCTGGTCATAGAAAAACATGCTGACGCCACCGAACATTTCATAGCGGTCTTTACTGATGAGCGTACCCTGGCCATAAGTGGCTGCTGCTTTTGAAATCATCGTGAAAACCATGAAGCCGCCGGATGACAGCTGACTGTAGCAGTCACGGATAAGTTTTATTCTTTCGCTGTCGTCCAGTAAGTGAATCAGTGCATAGCAGAATATCCCATCATATTTTTTATCGTCGAAGGGCATGTCAGTCACAGACCCATGATAGATAGGCATGTCAGTACCGTAATGTTTCTGCGCCATGTCGATGGCGGTTTGGGATATCTCAATGCCGGTGACGGCCATGCCGTTGTCCCTGAAGATACGGGCGTTGCGGCCGTAGCCCATTCCGGGAATAAGGACGTTTTTGATACCTTTTTCAACAAAAAAATCCTTCGTGAGGATGGCGGAGTTGGATGGCTCAAACCCCCACATCTCCTGCTTTTCAATAAAAGCGGCTTCCCAAAATTCAGGTTTCCCGGGTTCCTGTTGCATAGTCAAAATTTGCAACGAAGTTACAAAAAATAGCGCCTCTTGCCATGGGTAAAAAAGGGCTGCTCCTTAAGAGCGGCCCTTAGTGGCGATAACACCGGTTTTATATAGGTTTATAGCCTGTCGGACGATGGCTTTAATTCTGTTGACAGGCAGGTCTTTGGTTGGGTCGAGCAGCATTATTTTCATCCTGGAGCGCTTTTCCTGCTCCAGCCAGGATTGGGAGAAGTGTTTGCCTTCCACAATGCCGATATAGGGCTGCAGGTGTTTTTTGTGTGTCCATAAATAGCAGAACATTCTGCCCCTGAAACAAAAAAACGGCATGCCATATTTTAGCTCGTTCACGATCTCCTCATCCACCGACAAGATAATATCTTTCAAGGCCAGAAAAATTTCCCTGGTGGCTTCATCCTGCCGGAGGTAAAAACTGTCTATTGCTTTCATGGTTGTTTGACTGCTATGAATATATCTACTTCAACAGCTGCCGGATTCATGGCTTTCTCGCCATACACTTCGAAGTCAGCTGTGAAGGTACGGGGTAACCCGGCCTGAATGATCTTTATCCATTCGTGGTAGATCACGTTCTCTGCAAGGTTGCCCTTTGCGGTGTGTTTGGAGTAAGTGGCCGCGGGGATCATTTTGCCTGTCATGCCATCAGGGATATGGTCGAGGTCAGGCACGCGGCAACCGAGGATAACCGTGTATGGTTGGGTATGGTCCTTTTCATAATCTGTATATACGCAGTAAACAGTATCGTCTGTTTTGCCGGGTATATGTTCAGCCACTTTCTCTGAGAAGAACCTGTTCCACAGCGCTGGGATGTCTTGCGTGGCCTGTTCGTTTTCATTGGTTGTTCTCACCGCAATACCGATGATGGCGAATTGCTCCATTTTTTCCATGTCGATCATCTTTTGTTGTGATACAAAACTAGATAGGGGGTGCGACAGCCGTATGTCATGGGTCCGAAAAATATTTTTTACGGCAGTTGTCAAAATAGGTTTGTAAAGTGATCTGGTGGGGTTTGAAGTGTTTGTCGGTGATTTTCAGTTCCAGTATCCTATCCAACCTGAATGCTCTGAAATCCTTTCTCATCCGGCAATACGCAATAAGCACCCAGTTGCCCTGGGTGCTGTATATGGCAAACGGTTCAATTAACCGACTGGTAACTTTATTGTTCTCGTCCGTATATTGTATGTCTGTGAGATTAAAATGGGTCAGTGCCCCTTGTAGTAGGGAAAGGGAGTTGCTGGTCGAGTCACCGGATGTGTTTTTTCTAAATTGGACCCTTTCTGCCAGGAGTGCTGTTTTATCTTTTATACTATGTTTTAGTATAGATCTGATTTTTGAGATGGCTTCGGAATATTCTCTGACAAGGGACGTATCATTGTTTTTTAGCACTATCTGTTCAACAGTGATCAACGCATAGGCTTCACTTTCCGTAAACATGACGGGAGGCATGCTGTAACCTTCCATCAAGGTATATCCTTTGCCTTCTTCGGTTAAGATGGGAACACCTGCTTGCTCCAATGCCTTGATATCGCGGTAGATAGTTCTGATGTTAACATCAAACTTATCCGCGAGCGATCTGGCTGTCACCAGCCGCTTTGTCTGCAGTAGTGTAAGGATAGCAGTTAATCTGGGAAGCCGTTTTAAGTCGTTGTTATCCATCACGATAGCTGTCTGTTAAGGAAGACAAATTTACGCCGTTTTTCCAATTGGGCGGCTATCGTGATAAACAGGCTGTTGCAGAAAAAATGAGGTGATTACCGGCATCACGGCCCGGCAGGCAGCACACCACGCTGCATGAAATCGAAACTTTAAAACACAAAATTATTCGCTGTAGATGGGAGTATACTGGCACTTACGGGAGTAAAAGTGATACAAATCGCTGATGGTGGAAAAAGGCATGAAAAAAGAGGTGAAACGGCCATTTGCGGAAATAATTGGGATTATTCTACGCATTTTTTGGGTACAATAACGGTCAGTGATGTAACCTTACCTATATTTGGACCAGGCCCGGATATTATGGAACGCTACCACTACTTCAGACAATTTCATGATATCAGTCTGGCAGACTACCACCTGCTGACTGACAATCTACAGCTTCGTTCCTTTAAAAAAGGGGAGTCCATTGTTGTACCCGGACAAGTCCAGCGGGAGCTATATTTCGTTAAAAATGGGGTACAGATGGCTTACTTTGATACAGACGACAAAACCTATGTCATCGACTTTAGTTATTTCCCTGGCTTATGTGCGATCGCTGAATCTTTCTCGTTTCAGGTGCCCTCTAAATACTTTATTACCTGTTTGACAGACAGTGAAATGGAATGTCTTAGCTATGAGCGGCTGCAAAAGCTGCTTGATCAGTCCCGGGAAATAGAAAGACTTTTCAGGCGGATGATTGAAGGCATGTTAGCCGGTATGGTGGACCTGCATATTAATCTGCGTGCCATGACCATAGAAGAACGGTACCGCGAGTTTTGCCGAAAAAGCCCGCAACTGCTGCATCTGGTGCCACATAAGTACATCGCTTCCTACCTAGGCATAGCCCCCACCAATTTCAGTAAGTTATTCAATCAGGTGAAGTTCTGATGTTGGTGTACACCAAGAATCGTTTGCTGACTGCTGCCGAGCTTTGTCATAACAAAACAGAAAGTTATGATGACTATAGAAAATCGCGGAAGCTATGCAAACGTAAACGGACTGCATATGTACTATGAAGTACATGGTCAGGGGAGACCTCTTTTCCTGCTGCCTGGAGCTGTCTCCGGAGTAGGTACTGCATTTGGCCGCCTCATTCCACTCCTGGCGGCAGACAGGCAGATTATCGCCCTGGAGTTTCAGGGCTATGGGCATACCGCCGATATCCCCGAACGCCCGCTTTCTTATGAACAATGGGCCGATGACGTGATCGCTTTGACGCAGGTGCTGGACATACAACACGCTGACTTCTTTGGCTACAGCACCGGTGCGGGCGTCGCATTACAGATCGCCATGCGTCAACCGGCACTCGTTGGTAAACTCATCCTCGCTTCCTGTACTTTCAACAGCAAGGGGCGCCATCCACAGCTCAGCGGACTGGAATCGCTGTTGACGCCCGAAGGGCTGAAAGGTACGCCCTATGAAACGGAATATCTCCAGACAGCGCCGCAGCCACAGGATTGGCCTAAACATCTGGCTAAAGTGACGGCATTCAACAAACTAATACAGGATTGGCCTGCCGATGATATCAGGAATATAAAGGCGCCTGCATTGATCATCGCCGGTGATGCGGATATCGTTCAACCGGAACATGCGGTGGAATTGTATCGGCTCCTGGGAGGTGGTAGCCTTGGTGAATTGTCCATGCCGGCGTCACAGCTGGCAATATTGCCCGGAACAATGCATACTGCCTTGACTACAAAAACGGAACTGTTGATGACCATGATCCCGGATTTCCTGAAGATCCTCTAAAAGCATTGTAGTGATTATTGCGCAATCTGTCCTTTAAATACCACGAGGTAATGCCAGGCTGCTCTGTACGCTGCGAAAAGAAAACTGATCACTATATCGAATGGAGCAACTACATATAGTTACTATCGGCATAACCGGACGTATCAATACAACCCGAAGATGGCTTGGATATTGTGAAAAATGGTAGAGTGGTACGTTGTCGGCTTTCTTTAAAACAAGGTTATGTACTTTATTGATCGATATGATGCAGCCATGCAGTTGGTGGATAAACTGAAAAAGTACAGAAGGGAAAATGCCATTGTGCTGGCGGTGCCCAGAGGAGGTGTTCCCATAGGTTATTTTCTGGCCAGGCATCTTGACTTTGACCTGGATTTACTCATGACGAAAAAGATTGGTCACCCTTTGCATGAAGAATATGCCATAGGAGCAGTAGGATTGGAAGATATCGTTATTGATGAAAGAGACGACATTCCTCCTGAATACCTGAAAGAACAAACAGATCTTATTCGTCTTCAGTTAAAGCAACAATATAAAAAATTTATGGGCAGGGAAGCGCCTGCTGACATAAGCGGCAGGACAGTCATTGTGGTGGATGACGGGGTGGCGACAGGCAGGACTATCCTGGTTGCGCTGAAAATGCTTCGTCAGGAACAGGCAGCAAAGCTGGTCGTGGCAGTGCCGGTGGCCGCTGAGGAAGCCGCAGCACTTCTCAAACAGGAAGTAGATGATTTTATATGTTTATATACACCTTCCCCCTTTTATGCAGTGGGGAAGTTTTACCAGAATTTTAATCAGGTAAATGATGAAGAGGTAATGGTTTTATTACAGGAGCTTAATAAAAGAAATACACGCAGGGAGTAGGAAAATATTTCACTATAAAAATTTTTCTTATGCCGGAAAAGAAGACCATCCAGCGGGCGAAGAAAGATGAGCGCGAGGGGAAATCGCCCAGCACACAGGCGGGTGAATTTGTACATGAAGAAATAAAGAAAATCCGTAAGGGAAAACATGGGGCAAGATCAGCCAAACAGGCAATTGCCATAGGGCTGTCTGAAGCTCGTCGTGCTGGTGTAAAGTTAAAACCGCCCAAGAAAGGAACGGTATCAGAGAAAACCCGTAAAAGCGCTGAAAGTGCCTACGAAAAAGGACAGAAGCATGAGCCGATTTCCAAGAAACGCTCTCTGGCAAGAGAGAAAGCCCTGAAAAAGGAAAGTACAACAACCGTTTCTCACAGTGCTTTGTCACGTCAGGCACACTCGGCAGCCGCAAAACGCACCAAGGCCGAACGTTCTGCTGCCGCGAAGAAGGCCGCCAAAACAAAAGGTCCGCGTGAGCGTTCTGTGGCTGCAAAGAAAGCTGCTAAAACAAGAGCGGCACATCATCATTAAAATAATAAAGGGGAGGGGATGTAATTGGAAGAAGCATTTTTTCTGGTGTTGAATGCTGTTGGAGAAATCACCTGGCTGAGATGAATGTGGCTTTTTCACAATGATGGCAATACCAGTAAATTTTGATGTCGTCTTCCAGTCTTATTTCACTTTTTGTTCTGCAGCCAGCACATTCCCTTTCAAAGGATTCGTCTTCCCGGGCAATGTAGCCGCAGCTGGAACAGTTCCATGTTGTGGCCGGGGTATTTTCTTCATCGTATGACCAGGTAAACGCCTGGTCCTGGCAGTTTGGGCAAGTGATCTGTCCCATGGAAAAGTGTTTTGTTTATGGTTGTAAACGCAGCTGCACCCAGGCAAAATCATTTTCCTCTATCTGGTTCCAGCCACAGGTGATATCATATATTCCCGGCTTTACTTTAAATGCGGTGCCTACTTTTAAAATATTTAAGCTGTTTAGTTGAACCGGTGGGTTCAGATCTGCTACCAGACTTAATCCTGTCGGTGCGCCGAGATCACCTTGCGTCATAGGCGCCCATACCAATGCTCCGCGACCGGTAGGTAATGATAATTGCCCAGCTTCATAATGCTTTGTGTCATCCATCACCAGCTGAAGGGCTTTTTCTCTATGCGTGTTCGTTAGTGCAGTGATAAAGAAGACGCTTGTTCGCCTGTGATCAATGGCTAAGGTAACGGTATTGGGTTGTACATCCCAGAATAAGGCCTGCGCATTGGTGCCAAAGGAGGCTACGGCAACTTCATCCTGCGCCAGGGCCGTTTCACAAATACGGGAGTAGTCTGTCTCGATACCTATTCCCAGGTGTAATAAATTTTTATCTTCCAGAGAGAAATGGTAGCTGCCATGTTTGTGTTCATGCCAGATGTGCTGCCAGCTTTCCCTGGCATCGGACACGGCTGCTTCAGAGGCTGCTCCTTTTGCTGCCGCCACGATTTCTTCGACGGTCATTTTTCTCTGTTCCCGCATCGTGATCTCTGGTTGTACCAGGTAGATCTCATCGATCAGGGACTGGATAAATTGCAGCAATCCGGCTTCATCAGCAAAAAGGACAGGAGTAGTTGTTTGAAAACGGGATGGAAGTTCGTTGATCAACGGACCATGGTACTTCACACGATAACCTATTGGTAACGCATCATCACTGCCTCTCCATTGCGTAAAATCTTCAACGGCGGTAATCATAAAGGGGCCGGCTTCGCTGCTGGCGCTTCCATACCAGGTAAAATGTTGCTTTGAGTTTTCCATGCTACTTGATCTTTCAAAGATATATCGGAAAATAATCAATACCTATACGTGATCCGCTAATATATTTCCGAAGCGTGTGGCGGTGGCGCTACACACTTTTTCGGTTAATGTGTTCAATCGCTTATAAATGTCTATCTTGAAGTAAACTATCCAACGCTATGAGAAAACAATCCATTTTAACTATTGTAGCTTTATTGTTGGTTACATCACTCGCCCAGGCCCAATCAGAGAAATCAGGCGTCTACTTCATGAATCCCCCGGAAGTGGCTAAACCCAACGGATACTCGCAGGCCGCCGTTATCAACCTGGGGACCCATACAATGCTCATCCTTTCAGGCCAGGTACCCCTAAACGTTAAAGGTGAACTGGTGGGGAAAGATAACTTCGAACAGCAGGCCGAACAGGTCTTTGCCAACATCCAAAAAGTGATAGAAGCCGCCGGTGGAAAAATGTCCGACATCGTGAAACTTTCCTACTTTATTCTGGACACAAAAAACCTCAAGACGCTTCGTGCTGTCAGGGATAAATATGTGGATGTGCAGCACCCACCTGCCAGTACGCTGGTGCAGGTGAGTGGTTTGTTCCGGGATGATGTTTTACTGGAAGTGGAAGCAACGGCTGTTATTCCTGTGCATAAATAAAATTTTCCTGGCCTTTTACGGGAGGAGGGTCTGTGATGATGACCTGTTATCCGCGCTTACTTTTGAAGTAGCTTTTTTAAAAGGTTTTAAATCCAAAAAACCGCGCGCATAATTTTCTACTTCCATAGATGCCAGCATAAACCGATACTCACTTTTGGTGTTCATTATTTCCCTGCAATACCTTGACTATCGCTTCATGCCCTCGTCCTTCTGCAAAAGAAAGAGCGGTGTGGCCGCCGGAAGAAATATTTTTATCCGCTCCACACTTCAATAAAGTGATTACAATATCCAGATGGCCCATTTCTGCAGCCCGGTGAAGTGATGTAAATCCGCGATTATCTATCGCATTGGGGTTGGCTCCGGATTGCAAAAGCAGATCTACATGATGTATCTTGTTGGATTGTACCGCATTCATCAATGGGGTAGCTCCTTCTTCCGACCTTGAGTCGGGATGGGCGCCCAACGCCAGAAGCTTTTCCATCACCTGTATTTCTTTTGAGGCAATAGACCAATGTAAAGGAGCCAGACCATCACCAGCCAGTAAGTCCAGGCTAAGACCAGTTTGAAACTGTTTTTCAATCTCAGGGATATTGCCCTGCGCTACTGCAATATGCAGGAGGGAGTGGGAGCGAAGCGGCCTATCTATTAGCGGCTCGAAATGCTCATCAAAAACACCAAAATGGGCCATATTTCCATAGGCTGAAAATGCCCATAATGCTGCATTTTGAGGGGTAAGTGCTAATGCTGGAGGTATTGGAGCAGGAGTGACTTCGTTCATTGCATAACCTATCAATAAAAACCTGATAATGTTCCGTGTAAGTTCGGTGCTTTCATTATTAAGAAACTTGCCTTTAATAGCATCGATAGTAAGTGTGTTTTCTCTTTGCGTGGTTTTCGCTGTCACAACTACTTTCCTTAGCCAGCTTCTTACAAATATCAGTGTATCGTTGTGGTAATATATAGCCCACTTATGCTCCATGGTTTGCGGGATAAACAGGACCCCGGGTGCCAGTACCTTATCAATAGGAATAACAATATTGCTGCTGATGATCGTGTTATCGGATGGTTCCTCGTCTATAAAGGTAGTACCATCTTCAGCATTATAGGAAACAGCATTAGATGCGCACTGAGGGTCCTTAGAGGTGGCGAGCATAATTGTTGTGACAGGGCGTAAATCCAGAAGTCTTACTCCCCAGGGATTTTGAGCAGGTTCTATCCACGGCAGAGGTGCTTCATTTGGTTCCTCTTTTTCTGCTTTGTTAAACCATTTTTTGAAAAAGGACATAGGGAGCGGTTTTATTGCGGAGTAAGGTAAATAAAATTTGATTGTTGCAATAATTGCGGGCGGTACTGGGGAAATTAAAAAGCCGCATTTCGTGATGCGGCTTTTTACCTGTAGCGAGATAGGGAGAAATGTTGAAGCTTTTACTGAATGATCTAGTTCGGTTCATAGCCTATAGCCCTTCCCTTGCTTTCAGCCATTTAATCTGATCTTCAGTATCAGGAACCTTCAATCCCCTGGCCCTGCTGATGTATTCAAAAACTTCATCTGCTATATAACCATTCATTAGCAACACGCTTCCTGCAATGATAGAAGACCTACCTATACCCATCCGGCAGTGAATAACAACAGTTGCCCCTTCATCAATCTTTTTTGACAACAGCTTTATAAACTCATTTGGATGTGAAGGAATACCTCTATCTTTTATTGGAAAGTGAAGAAATTCAATTTCATGTTTAGCACAAATCGCTTCCTCCTGTGTAAGTCCCAATTCTATTATTTCCTCTCTTTCAAGCAAAGACGCTATATGTGTGACTTTCTGTTTTCGGAAATTGATTATTTCGTCTTCCAGCCAATCACCACCGCGAGGCCGAGGCATAATGCCTATGCGGGCACCGTTATCAAATTGACGCAACCAATAGATCCTAGTAAGCATAGTTTTATGGAAATAAACTTAAAAGGCTTTCAAGCATCTGCCTGAAAGCCTTTTAACCTGTAGCGAGATCGGGACTTGAACCCGAGACCTCAGGGTTATGAATCCTGTGCTCTAACCACCTGAGCTACCTCGCCATTTCCTGTCTGTCTTGAACTTTCATTCTCAAAACGGGAGTGCAAAGATAACGGCTAATAAATGAAAATTCAAAATGTACAGCCCGTTTTTTTACAATTTTTTTTCTCCGTTCTCTGCCGGCTTATCGCCTGATGGCCCGGATTCCGCTTCCTTATTGACTTTCCACTTGTTCAGCACAGCTTCGTCGACGCTGCGGATATGCAGGTCCCGTTGCGGGAAAGGCAGTTCTATACCGGCTTTATTGAGGGCGTCGTAGATGAAAGTGAGCACTTTACTTTGTAATGTGCCGGCATTGCCGAGATCGGAAATCCAGAAGTACACCTGGAAATTAACGGCGTTATCCCCGAATTGTGACAGTTGCACGATCGGCTCGGGGGTGGTGAGAATACCTTCCTGACCGGGGAAAGCGCTCTTGATAATATCGGTGACCTGCGCTACGTCACTGCCGTAGCCGACGCCCAGCATGAAATTAACACGGCGGACACGATTGGTCATCGTCCAGTTGATCAGCTGCTGGGAGATAAGATCGGCATTGGGAACGACCACGGTCGAGCCATCATAGGCGGAAATTTTGCTGGAGCGGATGCCGATTTCTTTCACCACGCCGGAGCGGGTCCCCAGCTCTATCACATCACCCACTTCTATCGGCTTTTCAAAAGCGAGGATGATACCGGATACGAGATTGTTCACGATATTCTGTAAACCGAAGCCAATGCCCACGCTGAGAGCGCCTATCACGATGGTCAGTTTATCCATCGGGATACCGGAGGCGGCGAAAGCGAGTAATACGCCGCCGGCCAGTACGGCAAGACGTAGCAACAACAGGGTGGAACCGAAGCGTGGCTTCTGGGCGGGACTGGTGCTCTGGCCGGTATTGCCAAACATATACGCGATCAGCTGCGAGGCGACAAAAGCCACCCAGATGACCAGTACAAAAATGATCACGCTGCTGAAGGTGAAGTCGGAATTCCCGATATGGTGGCTGGCAGACAGGATATCGGTGATCTCTTCATAGATGGCATCGTACAGGTACAGATTACGGGCGATAATGATCAGCCAGCCTACAAAAGCCAGTACGGTCAGGAATGTTTTCAGCTTGCGCTGTACATCCTGATAGTCCATGAAAGAGATAAAAGTGCTGGAATTTTTATTGGCTTCTACCTGTATGAAAACAGCTTCCAGCACGATCTTCACAAGCACGTACAGGTTCATGGCCATGACGGTGTTCACCACGGCGCTGGACCCGAATATTTTGGCGCTGCCTACCCGCGCAAATATCACCAGCAGCAGGGAAACAGCGGCGGTGGCGATAAACAGCTTAATGGTCGGCGCGGTATATTTGGGATGGGCGAAGGTGGTCAGCGAGGTTTCTTTGAGCAGCCGGAAACCCAGCATTATACAAAGAACGGCGCAGATCAGCAGCCCCCACTGCTCGGCATAGGTCACCTCAATCAACAGGTTGTTGACGCAATACACAAAAAGCAGCGCCATCAGCATCAGCCAATAGCGATACAATACCCTGGGAAAATGTGACCGGAAAAGATAGGTGAGGGCGAACATGGTCAACCCCCAGATGATTTCTGTGTACAGGATCGGATACCGCACGGAAAACACGGAGGACAGGGTGGTAACGAAAATCACGGTGCTGGCTACAGGATGACGGTATACATACTGCGCATGTTGCAGGATGGCTTCTGCTTCCTGCTCCGGGTGATTGCGCCGGATACGCCGTACATTGGCATAAATCCACCAGGCGAACAGTGATGCCAGCAATATCCATACAATGAAGATCGGCCATTGGATAGAAAAGAAGATGGTCAATACCCGCGTGCTTTTGTGCAACGATCGTTCTACGACCGGGAAAAACTCCAGCGGATTGATACTGTCGCGGTGCGGCGCCCAGATATACCGGTAGTCACGGGAAAACATATTGGCGGAAAACTGTTCCAGTTGGTAATTGCTGTCTTCCAGCAGATTGGACACATCGATGTACCGGTTGGCAATCCTGTTTTGCAACAACCCCATTTTCACAAGACTCACTTTATTGGCGCTGTCTACAACGCGGTATTTGTTGATCAGTCGGGTAAGTTGACCGATATAAAAACCATACAGCTCATCTTCCGCAGGAATACTGCGCATGGAGGTGTCGCGCCGCAGGGAGTGTAGCGTATCATTGATGGCCACCAGGGCGTTGTAATTGGAGAAGAGGTTGTTCTGCCATCCGCTCAGCTTACGTTGCAGCTGTTCCAGCATCACTTTGTTGGTGTAAATATCGTTGATGTTGGGTGTACGGTCTTGTCCAGCTATATTCTGTTTGATCAATGCAAGGGAAGTGTCTACCAACGGAATCTCCCGGGTGATGCTAACGGTGTCAAACCCGCGCCGCAGGCTGCTCATCAGCTGATTGAGCAGCAGGGTGTAACCTTCTATCCTGTTGATGATCACGGCCACGGCGGTGTCAGACTTCTTCAGTTTGGAAGTGTCCTGTGCCAGCTTGCTGATATTTTTGCGGATGGTAGCACTGTCGATTACGGCCATATGAATAGTGTCCGGAATGGGCGTCGCCTTTTTGCTGCGCTGTGCGGTGGCTGGGAAAACGATGCACAGCCATAGCAATGCCAGCAAAGGCCAACAAAAATATCGTGGTCTGGTGATAACCTGAATGGACATATGAATAATGATATGGACTGGAAGTTACGTTACTTAGAGGAACATTTTTTGTGCCTAAATGTTCCGGTCGCCAGAACTTTTCCTTTACCTGTCCGTTAAGTTTTAGGGCAGAAGCCGTTGTCATTTGTGCAGCCGGTATTTCCGCAGTAATTTGTAGTACCCGAAAAATCGTATATGAAAAGAGAAGCTATTGTTGCAGCCCTGAGAAAAGACCTGGAGCCCTGGGATATCATTGTGGCCGGTGGCGGCGCTACCGGTTTAGGTGCCGCGCTGGAAGCGGTGACGAGAGGATACCGTACCCTGCTCCTTGAACAGGCTGATTTTGCAGCCTCCACATCCAGTAAAAGTACTAAACTGGTGCACGGAGGGGTACGTTACCTGGCGCAGGGCGATGTTTCCCTCGTGAGGGAAGCCAGCGTGGAGCGTGGCCGCCTCGCGCATAATGCGCCCCATCTGGTGCGTAACCTCAGCTTCGTCATCCCTACTTTCAATGCGTGGGAAAACCTGAAATATACGATCGGCCTCAAAATGTACGACTGGCTGGCCGGCCGCCTCAGCCTCGGCAGGTCGGTACATATCTCCCGCCGGGAAACACTGGAAAAACTGACTACCCTGAAACAGGAACGGCTCGCCGGCGGCGTCCTCTACCACGATGGCCAGTTCGACGATAGCCGCCTGGCGGTGAACCTGGCCCAGACCATCACTGATAAAGGGGGCACGGTCCTGAACTATATGAAAATCACCAGCCTTCGTAAAGATGAAGGCGGTAATATCAGCGGACTAACGGTCAGGGATACACTGAACAATGGCCCCGAAATATTTCTCAATACCAGAGCGGTGATCAATGCTACCGGTGTTTTTGCAGATGATATTCTGGAGATGGACAACCCGGACGCCCCTAAGTCTATTGCGGCCAGTCAGGGTGTACATGTGGTGCTCGACAGCAGCTTCCTGCCAGGGCATAATGCGCTGATGATCCCCGCTACCAGCGACGGTCGCGTGCTGTTCGTCGTACCATGGCATAATAAAGTGGTGGTAGGCACTACAGACACGCCGGTCAACCACATCAGCCTGGAACCGCATGCGCTGGAGGCGGAAATCAATTTTATTCTGCGTACAGCCGGGCAATACCTGGTCAGGGCGCCCCAACGCAACGATGTGCTGAGCGTATGGGCCGGTCTTCGGCCACTTGCGGCTGCCAAAGCAGAAGGACATAAAACGAAGGAGATATCCCGCAGCCATAAAATTATTGTCGCCGCCTCAGGACTGGTGACCATCATCGGAGGTAAATGGACCACCTACCGCCGCATGGCGGAAGATGTGGTGCAGCAGCTGGAAAAATCCCTGCGCTGGAAACCAACAGCATCAATAACCCACACCATGCCTGTCCATGGTGCCGCTACCGGAATGAACTGGGACGACCCCTGGTATTTCTATGGCAGCGATGTGCCCAGGTTGCAACAACTGATGAAGGACCAACCTGATTTACAGGAAGTGCTGAGTGAGCCTTTCGGTATCCTGAAAGTACAGGTGGTATGGGCGGTAAGGGAAGAAATGGCACGGAATATCGCCGATTTCCTGGCCAGAAGAGTGCGGCTGCTTTTTCTGGATGCACGGGAAGCTTTACGTATAGCCCCGGCCGTAGCGAATATCATGGCGCGGGAACTCGGAAGGGACGAGCACTGGGTCAACGAACAGCTGCAAACATTTGACACGCTTGCCAAAGGATATATACTATCTTGATATTTAGCCATTTGATCATTTAACTATGGGATTTCAAATAATTAAATAATCAAATGGCCAAATACTAAAATAATTACATCCATTTTACTTTTTCAGACAGTGGCCTCAGGCGTTTGCCAGGTTGTGCCGGCTCGTCTGTATAGCCAAGATAGAAGAAGCCCAATACCTGGTCTTCATCTCCCAGGCCCAGGTAGTCCTGCATGGCAGGGTGGAAGGTCATACCACCAGAGCCCCAGTAGGCAGCGATGCCCTGAGCGGTGGCGCTCAGCCACATATTCTGTACAGCGCAGGATACTGCTGCAATTTCCTCTATCACCGGGATTTTCGGATTACTGCCCCTTTTCATGCAAATAGCGATGACATGGGAAGCCAGATCGCCCTGACTTTTCAGTTTATCATAACTGCCGGCAATGAATTTGTCTGCCGGAGTGAATTGTTTGTATAAATCGGCATGAGCAGTACAAAACTCTTGTACCTTTTCACCGCCATACACGACGAAGTACCAGGGCTCCGTATAGCCGTGGGTAGGGGCCCAGTCGGCCATCTGCAGCAGCTGTTGTACGGTTTCGTCGGCTATTTTCCGGCCGTTCATGCTGGTAGGCTTCACGGTACGGCGACTGGCGATTATTTTTTCCAGATAACTGGCTGTAGTATTTGTTTCCATGATATTGACTATATTTTTATAATAATGCTTCTTAATAAAGATGTCTCAGATAATAATGGTTCCCCATAATAATGAAACTTGAATAACATCTTAACCCAGGGCGTGAGCCCCGGGAGACTCTGGGCTTCAAGCTTGGGCTTCATCCTCTGGTTCATCCTCGGGCTTCATCCTCTGGTTCATCCTCGGGCTCCATCCTCTGGTTCATCCTCTGGTTCATCCTCGGGCTCCATCCTCGAGCTCCATCCTCTGGTTCATCCTCTGGTTCATCCTCGGGCTTCATCCCAAACCCTCCATGGCAGCTTTCATCTCTGTCGGTAATTTCATCACTTTACGGGCATTGTAATCAAAGCAGACCATGCCGGTCTTGGCAGTGGCGATCGTGATCGTTTGGCCGTTGCGTTGAGTGGTCAGGTGATAGAAAAGTTCGAAGCCGAAGGGGCTGTATTCACCAGCAGCTACTGCTACGGTGAATATATCGCCGTGAAAGCCTTCTCCTTTGTAGGCTACAGCTACATCGGCCATAATCAGGCCGGTGCCTGCTTGGTGATCCAGTTCTTTGTAGCCGGCCTGTTGAATGAACTGCATGCGGGCTTCATGCATAATAGACAGGATGGCATCATTGCCAACATGTCCGCCGTAGTTAACATCCTGTATCCTGATAGGTATCGTTGTGCTGAACCCAAATTTCTCCGGTAGGTCTATTTTTATTCTTGCCATTATTTTTTAGGTAGATGTTTAGGTAGATGTTAAACAGGCAGTGTTTTCAGGAAGACGATGAACTTCTCAAAGGCACGGCCACGGTGACTGTATTGATTTTTTTCGGCAAGGTCCATTTCGGCAAAGGTGCGGTCGGCTCCTTCCGGAATGAAGATAGGATCGTAGCCGAAGCCTTTCTCGCCGGAAGTGTGCGCTGTAATGGTACCGCGACTGACGCCTTCAAACTGGTGCTCTTTTCCGTCCAGGATCAGAGAGATAACGGTGCGGAACTGTGCGCTGCGGTCGGTGACGCCTTCCATTTCCGCCAGTACTTTAACGATATTGTCAGCTGCCTTTTTCTGTTCACCGGCATACCGGGCGCTTAAGACGCCGGGAGCGCCGTTCAGTGCGTTGATTTCCAGTCCGGTATCTTCAGCAAAGCAGTTTTGGCCGGTCATCTGGTGGATGGTGGTCGATTTCTCACGGGCGTTCTCTTCCAGTGTATCATGTGGCTCCGGAATATCGATGTCAATACCCGCTTCCAGCAGGGTGATGATCTCGAAGTGGTCGCCCAGCATAGAGCGGAACTCCTTCACCTTATTTTCGTTGTTGGTAGCAAAAATCAGTTTCATCTATTAAAATTTCTAAATCTCAAAGTTCCCAAACCCCTGAAATCAAATAATAAAATAAAAAAAATATAAAAATAGCTAAATACCAAGCAGCTGCTTCAAACCGGCCCATAACTTGGCTTTTAATACCTTATCGGTGCCAATCATCTGCAAGTCGTCAGAAAGCAGCAGGGTAGTGCTGTTGACGGTCAGCAACTGGTAAAGAGGCGCGTCTGTCAGGCCCAGCGAAGCTGATGCGGCGCCAAATATAATGGCCTTCTCTATTTTTACAGCAGCCTGCCACGAAGTGTACTCCAGTTGCGGGTATGGAGCGGTGTTCATCAGGGATACGTCCTGCATCCCCAGTTTACAGGCATTTAATATATTGGTAAGGAGGTTGAATAATTCATCATTTAAGTAGGCTTCATTTTCGTTTTGTATGAAGAGCGCAACGTTTTTTTGATTTTCTCCTAAATATTTGACTTTGGGTACCTCAATTTGCGGCGCTGCAACCGGTACGCTTTTCCCGGGAATGATCGGCTGGGTAAAGATCTTAGCCAGATAATACGGATCAAGGTCTAATTGGTCGAGCGACATATTATTATAATTTAATTTAATATCAAAATCCCGCGTGGGGAAAAATCAGTTTATTTGCACTGCCGTATCCGCAAATGCGGCCATCCAACGCAAGAAAGTGTAAAAATATTGAGATAAAATTGATTAACCATGATGGTAGCTAAATCAACAGTAAAGGAAGAAGCATTACAGAAGATCAAAGTCACAAAAACTACGCATAGCCGTTTGAGTGAAGTGGATTTTAATAATCTGGTGTTCGGTAAAAAGTATGCTGACCACATGCTGGTTGCCGATTTTGATGGAAAAGAGTGGAAAAATGCCGAAATCCTGCCTTTTCAGAACTTTTCTGTAAGCCCTTCCAACGCCGCCTGGCACTATGGACAGGCCATTTTTGAAGGTATCAAGGCCTATAAAGATCCTCAGGACAATCCGATGATCTTCCGCCCGTATGATAACTACAAAAGATTCAACCTCTCCGCTGAAAGAATGGGAATGCCCGAAGTGCCGGAATGGCTCTTTATCGGCGGTATGGACATATTGATTGATCTGGACCGCGACTGGGTTCCAACCGGCCCCGGTTGCTCTCTCTATCTGCGTCCCTTCATGATCGCAGCGGATGAGTTCATTGGAGTGCGTCCTTCTGATACCTACCGTTTTGCCATTATCAATTCGCCTTCAGGCCCTTATTTCAATAAACCAATTAAACTGCTGGTGCAGGATAAATATGTACGGGCCTTCCCCGGCGGCGTAGGATACGCTAAAGCTGCGGGTAACTATGGCGGTACCATGTATCCCACCATGCAGGCTAAAAAACAGGGGTACGACCAGATCCTCTGGGTAGACGGCTACGAGCACAAATACCTGCAGGAATGCGGTACCATGAACGTATTTGTGATTATCGGCAATACGGCCATTACCCCCGATCTGGAACAAGGCACCATCCTGGAAGGGGTTACCCGCGCCAGTGTGATCGAGCTGCTGAAAGATCTCGGCCTCACCGTGGAAGAAAGACCTGTATCTATTGATGAAGTGGTGACTGCCTATAAAAATGGCACCCTCCGCGAAGTCTTTGGTACCGGTACAGCCTCCTCCCTGGCTTTTGTAGAACAACTGGACTACCTGGATACCCAGATCAAACTGGACACCACTAAGTATGAAACCGGCGCGGAAGTGATCCGCCGGCTCGATGCTATCCGCACCGGCCGTGCTGAAGATACCCGCCACTGGAATTACCAGGTAGGTGAGAAATAAGCAGGTACACATTAATAAAATATCAAAATCACAAAATATCAAAATGAAAAAGTAGGGTCTGGCAACCGGCCCTATTTTTTTATGGTAGATTCTAAAGGAAATCATACCTTTGCAATCCGGATTTTTGATATCCTGCTTATACCAGATCACGTTTGACCAGTCTTCGACAACATGGGAACTTCAAAACCGGCAAAAAATATTCGAAACAATTTTGTTATTCACATATATAGTTTTACCTTTGCCCTCCCAAAATCCCTTATGGGAAATTTGGATGTCATTGTAAACCGACATAAAAAACTAGGTAAAGAATGCCTACTATACAACAATTAGTAAGAAAAGGAAGAGAAATTATCCGGGCTAAGTCTAAGTCCAGGGCATTAGATAGCTGCCCTCAGCGTCGTGGTGTTTGTACTCGTGTGTACACAACCACGCCTAAAAAACCTAACTCCGCTTTGCGTAAAGTTGCAAAGGTGCGTTTGACCAATAAAGTTGAGGTGATTGCTTACATCCCTGGTGAAGGTCACAACCTGCAGGAGCACTCTATCGTACTGATCCGTGGTGGAAGGGTAAAAGACTTACCAGGTGTTCGTTACCACATCGTTCGCGGTTCCCTGGATACTGCCGGTGTGAAAGACAGAAAGCAGAGCCGTTCCAAATATGGTACTAAAAAGGAAAAGGCTAAAAAATAATCAATTATAAATAGTCGTAATTTTCAATAAATGAGAAAGCAAGCTGCAAAAAAATTGCCTCTGGCTCCGGATCCTCGGTTTAACGACAAGCTGGTAACCCGCTTCGTTAATAACGTAATGGAACAAGGAAAAAAGAGCATTGCCTATAAAATCTTCTACGATGCCGTGGATAAGGTAAGCCAGATGACCGGTGAAAACGGTTATGAAGTTTGGAGAAAAGCATTGAACAACGTAACTCCCGCTGTAGAAGTTAGAAGCCGCCGTATCGGTGGTGCTACCTTCCAGATCCCTGCTGAAGTTCGCCCGGATAGAAAAGTATCCCTGAGCATCAAATGGCTGGTTCGTTACGCTGGTGAAAGAAACGGTAAGAGCATGGCTGATAAGCTGGCAAATGAAATCGTAGCAGCAAGCAAAGGTGAAGGCGCAGCGTTCAAGAAGAAAGAAGATACTCACCGTATGGCTGAAGCTAACAAAGCTTTCTCTCACTTCAGAGTATAGTTATAGCCCTCACGGGCAACTCAATATATTTGGCAAACAGTTCCTCTCCGGAGCTGTTTGCCTTTTTATGTGTGGATAAACTGTGCTTTAGATGTGTGTAACCCCTGCGTAACCTCGTTGATAAACTGAACATCCCACCACCATGGCGGATTTGCCAGAATGCCGCAAGGCATGTGCCGAATGTGGATAACGATGAATCCTTCTGAACAACCCAGCCCTTCTTAGACGCTCCCATCTGTGCAGTGACCGCTCGTTCCATCCCCCTCTTTACTTAAAGTCGCTGTGAGCTTTCTGATTTAATCATTTTACCCTGAGAAACTTCCCGCTTTATCGCTGATGCCAGCCCCGAAATTGTTCCCTTCCTGACATAAAAAAAGCCGTCGGGAGAACCCGACAGCCTTTGCTAATTGGTTAGATTTACTGCTTATCTCACATTTACTAAGACTTTGATCTTGCCGGTTTCACCGGTAAATTCCTGTAATGCCTTGCCGATCGCCTGACCAGGCTTCAGTATATTCAGGTCTGCTTTCATAGCGTAACCAGGTTTGCTGGCGGTAACCAGAATATCCCCACGATGAATAGGCCCATTCTCGTTACATACCTTGGTAGGAATAACACCCACAACACCCAGTGGAACCTTGCTGGAAATATCGGTATCAATATGTTCTTCTGTCAGTAACACCCCCGGTTTGGTAGCATACACGCCAACCACCAGCGAGGAATAGGCTCCGGCAGATTTTTCAATAGTACGGTCAGTATTGGTGGCAATAGCCATCACGTCACCTGGTTCGTACAACCCAATGCCACCTGTTGCATCAAATGCTTCTGCCAGATCGGCGCCACTATTAGCAGTGCCGCCATTAAAGATTCCTTTTCCGTTGTCATCAATACGAGCCACATTTGAGTTTTGATTCTTGAAAACGAAGAAATTTCCATTTCCGCTATTAAGGATGAGACTGAAAAGAGAATTCGAACCATTAACGGTGCCATTGCCGCTAAAAGGAATAGCTATTGTTCCCTGAGGCCCCTGCGGTCCCTGAGGCCCTGTAGCACCTTGTGGCCCTGTCGCACCAGTTGAACCTTGGTTGCCCTGATCACCTTTATCTCCTTTAGCACCAGCGGCACCTGCAGCACCAGTGGCACCTTGTATACCCTGATCGCCTTTATCTCCTTTAGCGCCAGTCGCACCAGTCGCGCCAGTCGCACCAGTAGCACCAGTAGCACCTTGTATCCCCTGATCACCTTTATCACCTTTATCTCCTTTAGCACCGGCAGCCCCGGTTACACCTTGTATACCCTGATCGCCTTTATCTCCTTTAGCACCAGTAGCACCTTGTATCCCCTGATCACCCTTGTCTCCTTTATCTCCAGTCAAGCCTTGGATACCTTGGTTTCCCTGGTCACCCTTATCACCTTTATCTCCCTTATCACCAGTCAGGCCCTGTATACCTTGGTTTCCCTGGTCACCTTTATCACCTTTGTCTCCCTTATCGCCCTTATCACCATTCAGGCCCTGTATACCTTGGTTTCCCTGGTCACCTTTATCACCTTTGTCTCCCTTATCGCCTTTGTCACCCTGGTTTCCCTGGTCACCTTTATCACCTTTGTCTCCCTTATCACCAGTCAGGCCCTGTATACCTTGGTTTCCCTGATCTCCTTTATCGCCCTTGTCACCCTTATCGCCTTTGTCACCCTGGTTTCCCTGGTCACCTTTATCACCTTTATCTCCCTTATCACCATTCAGGCCCTGTATACCTTGGTTTCCCTGATCACCTTTATCGCCCTTGTCACCCTTATCGCCTTTGTCACCCTGGTTTCCCTGATCACCTTTATCGCCCTTATCGCCCTTATCACCTTTGTCACCATGGTCTCCCTGATCACCTTTATCACCCTTATCACCCTTATCACCATGATCTCCCTGATCACCTTTATCGCCCTTATCACCCTTGTCACCATGATCTCCCTGATCACCTTTATCGCCCTTATCACCCTTGTCACCATGATCTCCCTGATCACCTTTATCGCCCTTATCACCTTTGTCACCATGGTCTCCCTGATCACCTTTATCGCCCTTATCACCCTTGTCACCATGATCTCCCTGATCACCTTTATCGCCCTTATCACCCTTGTCACCATGATCTCCCTGATCACCTTTATCACCTTTGTCACCATGGTCTCCCTGATCACCCTTATCACCCTTATCACCCTTATCACCTTTGTCACCATGATCTCCCTGATCACCTTTATCGCCCTTATCACCTTTGTCACCATGGTCTCCCTGATCACCTTTATCGCCCTTATCACCCTTATCACCATGGTCTCCCTGATCACCTTTATCGCCCTTATCACCTTTGTCACCATGATCTCCCTGATCACCTTTATCGCCCTTATCACCTTTGTCACCATGGTCTCCCTGATCACCTTTATCGCCCTTATCACCCTTGTCACCATGGTCTCCCTGGTCGCCTTTATCACCCTTATCACCTTTGTCACCGTGGTCTCCCTGGTCGCCTTTATCACCCTTATCACCTTTGTCACCATGGTCTCCCTGGTCGCCTTTATCACCCTTATCACCTTTGTCACCATGGTCTCCCTGATCACCCTTATCACCCTTATCACCTTTGTCACCTTTGTCACCATGATCTCCCTGATCACCCTTATCACCATGGTCTCCCTGGTCGCCTTTATCGCCCTTATCACCTTTGTCACCATGGTCTCCCTGATCACCTTTATCACCCTTATCACCTTTCTCACCAGGTTCCCCTTTAGGGCCACATGGGCCTGGAGGTCCTTGTACACCAGGCTCTCCTTGAGGCCCGGCCAGTCCTTGAGGTCCTTGAGGGCCTTGAGGTCCAGCTGGACCCTGAGGTCCTGTTGCTCCCTGAGCTCCCGCCGGTCCTTGTTCACCAGGGTCTCCCTTATCTCCCTTTATACCTTGGCTACCAGCTGGCCCGGTTTGTCCCATCGGTCCTGCTGGTCCTGCGGGGCCTGCGTTACCCACATCACCTTTATCTCCTTTAATACCGGCTGCTCCTGCCGGTCCTGTCTGCCCAACGGCTCCCATTGCTCCCATTGGTCCCATTGGTCCCATCGGGCCTACCGGTCCAACGGAACCTGTGGCACCTATATCGCCCTTGTCACCTTTAGAGCCGGCTGGACCCGCCGGCCCTGCTACACCAGCTGTACCTGCTGTACCCGGCGCTCCTGTTGGTCCTGCCGGACCGGTGTCTCCCTTATCTCCTTTTGGGCCGGACAAACCATTAGCCGCATACAAGGCATAAGGTACTGCCGCAAAGGAAGAGGTACCCAATTCCTGATAACTACCGCCATCAGCGGAAGCCTCGACTTTGATGAATTGATTGGCATTAGCCCACGGAATAGTACTGAAATTACCACTGGTAGCACTTCCGCCACCAATCTGAAGTGTAAAAAGCCCTAACTGGTTAGTAGTGGTACTGTGTGTTTCCTGGTATTGTACCGGACCTGACGGTGAGCCACCCAAAATGGTGATCCTCACTTTTATATTTTCGTTCGCCAGCATCGTGCCGTTGCCGTTTCTGGCCACTGCCTGGTAGTTAATGGTCCTAAGCCCGTTTTGTGCATAGAGCTGTAAAGTCAACAGCGTGCAGCAAATGATAAACAAGTATCTTTTTGTCATAACTGGTATTTTATTCAGTAATTGCTTAATGTGTGATGTCTGGGTTTACAGATGGGGTAATAGTGGCAGCGGCGTGTCTGCCGATGTTGTACATCAGTGAAAATTTCAGGGTCCTTCTTTCCCGTAAGCTGTTGGAGGTGGGAATGAGATAAGCCAGGTCCAGCTGCAGATTAGCTACTCTCACACCAAGGCCGCTGGTGAAATGTTGCCGGTAGCCCTTATGGGGATTCTCATAAAAATATCCGGTCCGTACAAAGAAGCATTGTCTATAGGCATATTCAATACCACTGCCAATTGTAAACTCCCGTATTTCTTCTCCAAAACCTCCGGGGGCATCGCTAAAAGAAGAGAAAAGAGCATTGACAACACTCCGGTCGGGATCTTTGCCTTTTGATATCTGACCAGCGCTGTCATACAGGGGTGGGGTAGGCACGAGCAGTTTGTTGATGTCCAGCGCAATGGTGAATTCATGGTCACCGGTATGCACAAACGTATAACTGCCGCCTATCCGCAGATTCATTGGCAAAAAGCTCCTCTGGCGACTGTCATCTGTATACTGAAGTTTAGTGCCAATGTTGGTGATGCTGATACCCACACAATACCGGTTGCTAAAGTCCAGATAGTCCTTGCTGTTCTGGTAGTAGTAGCTGACATCTCCTGCTACTGCGGATGCTGGCTTCTGTTGTATACCATTGAAGGAGCCCTGCCCCAGCTGACTACGGACATAACGCATCGTAATGGCCATCGACATATGCGCTCCCAGCTTGCGCGCATAAGCGCCGTCTATCGCAAATTCCCGGGGAGAATAGTTCTGAAGGATCGTTCCGTTTTCGTCCCGGAAAGTGACATCGCCGTAATTAAAATATTTCATGGAAGCCCCGATACCTTCATTGTCATTCAGGTTCTTATAGGCCGATACAAAAGCCATGTTCGATTTGTAATTGTTTAGCTCCCACATCCAGGGAGAGTAGGTGGCGCTCACTCCCCAGTCCCCCGCAAATACAATTTTGGCGGCATTGGAAAAAATGGAATTGGCGTCCGGACTCACGCCTGTGGCGGCATCACCCATCCCGCTTGATCTGGCATCAGGGTTCACCAGCAAAAAACTGGCACCGATGTTAGGTGGCTGTTGAGGCGCTTTTTGTGCATGGCTGGCTGGTGTAACAGCCAACATGCCGGAAAGAAGTAGAATTATTCGATCACGTTTCATGATTACGACATTTAATTACTGCACGATGAGTTTTTCGAAATAAATGTTGACACCCACTTTCAGCACAACGGTGTAGAGCCCGGCCGCAAAACGGTTGACAGGTATCACTACTGTAGATTTACCCTGCCCGGCCTGGTGTTGTTTGTTATACACCTCCTGCCCGGCCGTATTGAGCATCAGTATGTTGACCATTGCATCGGCAAGTAGCTCAAATTGTACTTTCACCGTGGTGAGCGCAGGATTAGGGAATAGTATGTAGCTTTTGACAGGACTCTTTCCGGGTGGAAGGGGAGGAAGCTCAAATGGTTGCTGAAATCCCTGTGTCAGGAACAACTGTCCATTGGTAATAGGCAGCATAACCGGTTCCCCTATCGTATATTGAATCAATACCTGATTGAGATTACCGCTGCCGCCATTACTGCCAACGACCTGCCTGTTCAGGATCAGTTGCGCGTTCGCTTTGGTGCATAGCGCTGCCAGCACCATCAGCGCAATAATGCACTTGGAGATAAACGATGTCATAATTAAGTAGAGTTAAAAGGTGTGTATAAGCAATAGGAAGCTGTTTCCGACACCGGGAAGAAAAGCCCGACATCGAAAAATGAATGAAAACGAAACAGCCACCTTATTGATTAGGAGGAGTGTACAGATGCAGCCATAAATTTTTCACTTTTGGGATGAATAGATAGATAAATGAATGTGTGATTGACGATAAACAGAAATAGATAAGCACGGAAATAAACCTAAGATCAGAGTTAGATCCAAGCATGGTATAGACATGGCAAAATTTTGATAAGCAGGTATAAATAAACCAATTAGTTTCCTGGGTAACCAGATTATTCTACATGACAGTAAATGTGTGAAGCGGAACTTGGGGGATAATGATCGATAATAACACGAATATCAACGATTTATCGGTCTGAACAAATGCCTAGTTTTCAAGTGGTAGTTTTGGGCTGAAAAATGGTAGAATTCGGTATAAAACTGGTTAGGATAGCTAATAACTATCTTGATTTAAATTAATGTATTGCAACGTTCGTGTTATGACAAGCTGACCATCAAAGAAAAGGCCACCGGCATAAAACCGGCGGCCCTGTGTGCATCGTATACTGCTGATATTATCTCCTGTTATCTCACGTTTACAAGCACTTTGATCTTGCCCTGCGCTCCGTCGAATTCCTGTAAGGCCTTGCCTATTGCCTGACCCGGCTTTAATTTGTTGAGATCTGCTTTCATGGCATATCCCGGCTGGCTTGCAGTCACCAGCAGATCACCCCGGTGAATCGCCCCGTTTTCATTGCATACTTTAGTGGGTATCACACCCACCACGCCCAGGGGCACCTTGCTGGAGATATCGGTCTCAATATCTTCCTCTGTCAGCAACACACCGGGCTTAGTGGCATACACGCCTACCACGAGAGAAGAATAAGCTTCGGATGACTTTTCAATGGTGCGGTCAACATCTGCTGCAATCACCATCACATCGCCGGGCTCATATTGCTGTACGTTACCCGTTACATCAAAGGCCTCGGCTACGTCGGCGCCACTATTCTGGGTACCGCCGTTAAAAAAACCTTTCCCGGCTGAATTGATGCGGGCTACGTTGACCGTTCCCGGATCACCCGCTTTGAAAACTGCCAGGTTACTGCTGATATTGTGGTTTTCCACCTGCAATACAGGATTGTTATTGGCATCGTTGTAGTTTACAAGTCTGGCAGCCCTGCCGTTCCCGAAATTGGGGACCCACGAATAGAGGGCATTGCCACTACCGTCTGCCGTCGTTTCTACGCCATCGCCACCATTGGAGGCATTGGCAGTGATGCCATTGCCGTTGCCATTGGCAATAGCTATCAACGCCGGACCGTTACCTGCCGGGTGGGAGGCGTAAAACAGACCGCCAAAACCGCCGGTACCGGACGATACCCCGTAAACACCGGCAGTACCAAAGTTGGAAAACTGGGAATTGACTTCCCCTTTTACGGCAGGGGAGGTGCCGGTTACCTTATCTACTTTGAAATTTCCAGCGATGCCATTACCAGCCGTCGTAACGGTGATCGCGTCACTGGTATTGGCGGTATTGAAAATATCAAACTTGCCTGCCCTGCCGGTAGCAAAAGAAGGTACCCAGGCATACAACGCGTTACCAGCCCCGTCGATATTGGCTTCCACGGCGTTACCATCTTTGCTGGCATTGGCAGTTATGGCATTACCATTGCCGTCTGTAATAGCCACCAGCGCAGGCCCGTTGCCGCTCGTGTTGGAGGCATGGAAAAGGCCTGCAAAGCCACCGGTGCCGGAAGAAATCCCAAAAACACCGGCCGCTCCAAAGTTGCCGAAGATGGTTTTTACTTCGCTTCTCACGGCTGCTGCTACACTATTGGTATTGTTTACCAGAAAAGAAGCGGCATTGCCCTGTGTATTGTCCGGAATGTTACCGTTGCCGTTGGTCTCTACTTCCAGGGTGTTACCGGCAGTGTTGGCCGTATTGTAGTTCTCAAAACGTCCGGCCCTGCCCGTACCGTTATTGAGACCTACCTGCCCCAACACGCCAATGCCGGTACCTGTGTTATTGGTGGTGATAAAACCTCTTACACCATATCCACCACCATCATTACGGCCCACCACAGCGCCGGCAATATCGCTGGTGGTACGGCCTACCACCGCTTCGCCGCCGCCATTGTTATCGCCCACCACGCCTGCTGACGTTACTGCGCTGGTAATGCCATGCACGGCAAATCCGGCACCACTGCTACTTAGTATCCCGGCACCGTTGCCGCTGGTAGTTACATTAACTACTGTGCCGTTACCCACACTGTTTACACTCAGGGCATTATTGTTATTGGCATTATTGAAAATACTGATGCTGGCAGGTATACCATTGTTACTGGTAGCTGTCAGGCCTGTACCGGTATTACTATTGGCATAAACGCCGATACCATTGGCGGAAGCGTTACCATATACGCCCAACCCATTGGGAGTAACACCATAAACGCCCCAACCGGAGCCATTCTGAGACCCCCATACGCCGATCCCCAAACCACCGGTGCCATTGTTGATACCTCTCATGCCAGATGAAAAACCACCCGGAGCGGTAGAAGATACAATTCCTCTCATCGCGGCAATACTGGAGGTAGCGGTATTATTCACGCCTTCCAGGGAAGTGCCGTCGCCATTATTGGTAATGCTGAAAAGCGTAGCGGCGTTGTTGTCGGTGGCAACATAGGGGAGCGTCAGCCCGCCACCTGCTGCACCGGCCACCCACTGGGTGCCATCAAATTTCAGCAGCTGCCCGGCCAGCGGCGCGGTATTGCTTACCGGTATCCCCTGAAGCTTCGCTACTGCCGGATTGGGATAGGTGCCACTCAGATCTCCACCCGCGGAAACGCCGTTTATGTTGCCCTGCGGCCCTGCAGGTCCCACAGGCCCAACCGGACCAATAGGCCCCGCCGGCCCTGCTACACCTGCCGGTCCAACTGGTCCCGCTGGTCCAACAGGCCCTACAGCGCCTGCCACCCCTGGAAGTCCCATCGGTCCTGCCGGTCCCTGAACACCTTGTGGCCCTACCGGTCCAGCCGGCCCTACTGGTCCTGCCGGTCCTGCCGGACCAGGATTACCATTGGCGGCATACAACGCAAAAGGCACGCTGGCCAGTGGTGAAGTGCCCAGCACCTGGAAACTGCCACCGCCGGTGGCGGCTTCTACTTTGATATATTGATTGGCGTTAGCCCAGGGTACGGCGGAGAATGTTCCACTCACGGGCACGCCGGCGCCAATCTGCAGATTGAACAACCCCAGCTGGTTAGTAATGGCATCGTGCGTTTCCTGATATTGCACCGGGCCGTCTGCTGAACCTCCCAGAATAGAGATCCGCACCTTAATGCTCTCATTGGCAAGCGCAGTTCCATTGGCGTTTCTTGCTACCGCCTGATAGTTGATGGTTTTTAGCCCGTTTTGTGCGGATGTCAACTGCGTTAAAAACAGCATGCTGCAAAAGAGAAAAAGCAGGTATCTTTTTTTCATATCGGCTGATTTAAATCGGTGTTAAGGTTTGTTTTTAAGGGGTTTGCTGCCATTGTTCTTTGGTTCCTCGCCCTGGTCGGGTATTTTGAACGGAGCTGCAGGCGGGGTGGATGGCTGACGGGCGGCAGCCGCAGCTTCACTGTTCATATCAGAGGGGATGGCTGCTTTTTTGCCGGCGGCCGGTGCCGCCATCCTGGCGCTGCTACGGGGTGTTGACGGTTTATAATCGTTAAAAATCAGCTCTTTGGCAGAACGGCCACGAAACTGGCTTTCTTTGGCGTTTTTATCTGAAGCGGGAGCATGAAGCCGTGAAAAATCCTGTTGAAAGGAAGGAAACAGCACATCCCGGGTTTTGTTTTGCGCAGCCGCCTGCATGGTGAGCGCCGCCAGCAGCGTGAAGAGAAAGATAGAAAGTTTCATATGGGTAATTTAAATGTGTTAGCAAATTCATTGGGGTGGCGCATCCCTGCGGGCCCCGATGTTATAGACCAGTGAGAATTTTAATGTTCTTCGTTCCCGCAGGCTGGTACCGGTAGGGACCAGATAGGCTACATCAAATCCGATATTGGAATACCGGACACCCAGGCCGGCGGAGAAATGCTGCCGCAGCCCTTTTTGAGGATGCTCGTAGAAATAGCCGGTCCGTACAAAAAAAGCCTGCTTATAGGCGTATTCCAGCCCGCTGGCAATAGTAAATTCCCGTAACTCTTCACTGAAGCCGCCGGGAGCGTCGCCCAGGGAGGAAAACAATGCATTCACCACTCCCCGGTTGGGGTCTTTGCCTTTGAGGATCTGGTCGGTGGGAATACCATTGTTATCCACAGCATAAAGGGGAGGAGTAGGCACCAGCAACTTGTTGATATCTACGGCTACCGTAAATTCATGATCATAAGTGTGTACAAACGTATAGCCGCCGCCGATACGCAGGTTCATCGGCAGAAAACTCTTACGGGTGTTGTCATCGGTGTACTGCAGTTTGGTGCCGATGTTGGTAAAACTCACACCGAAAGAATACCGGTTGCCGAATTCCAGGTTATCCTTGCTGTTCTGATAATAGTAACCGATATCTCCGGCCACCGCGGATGCCGGCTTTTGCTGTAGTCCGTTGAAGGAGCCCTGGCCCAGCTGGCTGCGTACATACCGCAGACTGACAGAGAGGGACATATGCTGCCCCAGTTTTCTGGCGTAAGCGGCATCCACTGCAAACTCTTTGGGGGAATAGGTTTGCAGCGCCGTGCCGTTATCATCCCTGAAGGTCACTTCTCCGTAGTTGAAGTATTTCATGGACAAACCCACGCCTTCCACGGCGTTGAAGTTTTTATAGGCTGATACGTAAGCCATATTGGACTGGCTGTTATTCAACTCCCACATCCAGGGGGAGTAATTGGCGCTGACGCCCCAGTCGCCGGCAAAAACAATTTTGGCGGCATTGGAAAACAGCGCATTGGGATCGGCTTCCAGCCCGGTGGTGGCATCTCCGGCCCCGCTGGAGCGTGCGTCAGGATTTACCAGCAGGAAGGCGGCGCCGATATTGGGTGCTTTCTGCGTTGTTTTTTGGGCGTGTACGGCCGGTTTTACGGCTAGCATGCCGCATAACAGTAGAATTATTCGACCATATTTCATGATTACATTTTTTAAAAAAAAGATGATGCAATGGTGTGGGCGCTACTGGACAATCAGTTTTTCGAAATAGATGTTGCCATTCACCTTTAGTACTACCGTATAAATGCCGGCGGCAAAATGATTTACCGGCAGTATCAGCGTGGATTTGCCGGCGCCCATCTCAACGAACTGGTGATAGAGCGTCTGCCCTGCCGTGTTCAGCACCTCGATGGTTACCGTGGCGCCCCTGAGCAGGTCAAACTGCACCTTGGCGTTGGTTACCGCAGGGTTGGGGAAGATGATGTAGTTCTTGACAGGGTTGGCGCCGGGAGGCAGGGCAGGAAGTTCTTCCGGTTGCTGGAATCCCTGGGTGAGGAGCAGCCGGCCATCTGTCACCGGTGCCACCACGGCCTCGCCAAGGGTATACTGCAACCGGATGGTGTTCACCACGCCGCTGGCCCCGTTGCTGGCAGTCACCTGCCTGTTCAGGACCAGTTGCCCCTTTGCTGTGGCACATAGCAATGCCAGTACCACTAGTGCAGGGATGCACTTGGAGTTGTAAGATGTCATAATGAAAATGGGGGTTAGAAAATGTACGTATGATATGGCTCTGCTGTAATCAACAGCACACAGCTCAGGAAGAAAGTATATTTCTCTTCATGACAGTTATTTTTTTGGAATTTTGTCAGATAATAATTCGCAATAAGGCCGTTCTGTATACCACTCTGTTGATTTATATATGGTTGATGCTCAGTATTCGGTAACTAACAACAAGGCACAGGATAAACCAGGACATTTCGGGGGCAAACCTATTAAATCATGATACAAATGTGGAAGAATTATTGTTCAGTAAAAATATAGATTTCGTTTTCGGCAGTATTTTTTAAAAAAATGGCGGATTACACCTAAAAACTGGTTCGACTAACAGATACTTATGTTGATTTTAACGCATGTGTCAAAACGCCCGTGTTCGTTAATGAGAAATAACAATTGCACAATATGGCGCGTTTTATTTATTGCTAAAAATAAATTACCTTTGCCCCCCAAATTGCATTATTTAGTCATTTTAATATTATGGCAGACTTAAGATTTCAAAGGAACTTTGGTATTGCGGCGCACATTGATGCGGGTAAAACCACTACCACAGAGCGTATCCTGTATTATACAGGTAAATCCCACAAGATTGGTGAGGTGCACGAGGGTGCTGCTACCATGGACTGGATGGCACAGGAGCAGGAAAGAGGTATTACCATCACATCTGCTGCTACCACTTGTTTTTGGAATTTCCCAACCTTACAAGGTAAAGCTCTCCCGGACACTAAACAATATAAATTCAACATCATCGATACTCCGGGCCACGTGGACTTCACGGTAGAAGTGGAGCGCTCTCTGCGTGTACTGGACGGTCTGGTGGCACTGTTCTGCGCTGTATCCGGCGTTGAACCTCAGTCTGAAACCGTTTGGCGCCAGGCTAACCGCTACCGCGTACCCCGTATCGGTTTCGTTAATAAAATGGACCGTTCCGGCGCCGACTTCCTGAACGTGGTAAAACAGGTAAAGGAAATGCTGGGTGCTAACCCCGTTCCCCTGACCCTGCCTATCGGTGCAGAAGATACTTTCAAAGGCGTGGTTGACCTGATCACCATGAAAGGTATCATCTGGGACGAAGAAGGTAAAGGTGCTACCTACCAGGAAATCGAAATTCCGGAAGACATGAAGGAAGAAGCGAACGAATGGAGAGCTAAACTGGTAGAAGCCGTTGCTGAATACGACGATACCCTGATGGAGAAATTCTTCGAAGATCCTAACTCTATCTCCGAAGCTGAAATCCACGAAGCAATCCGTAAAGCTACTATCGACATCGCTATCATCCCGATGATGTGCGGTTCCTCCTTCAAAAATAAAGGTGTTCAGAAAATGCTGGATGCGGTTTGCCGTTACCTGCCTTCTCCAATGGACATCGAAGCGGTAAAAGGTACCAACCCTGACACCGGTGATGAAATTGAACGTAAACCAGATGCTAAAGAACCATTCTCTGCACTGGCGTTCAAAATTATGACCGATCCTTTCGTAGGTCGTCTGGCGTTCTTCCGGGCTTACTCCGGTCACCTGGATGCAGGTTCCTACATCCTGAACACCCGTACCGGCAAAAACGAACGTATCAGCCGTATCATGCAGATGCACGCTAACAAGCAGAACCCGATCGATTTCATCGAAGCTGGTGATATCGGTGCTGCTGTTGGTTTTAAAGATATCAAAACAGGTGATACCCTGTGCGATGAGAACCACCCGATCATCCTGGAATCTATGACATTCCCTGAGCCGGTTATCCACATCGCTATCGAACCTAAAACTCAGGCCGACGTTGATAAAATGGGTATGGCTATCGCTAAACTGGTAGAAGAAGATCCTACCCTGAAAGCGAGAACTGACGAAGAAACCGGCCAGACCGTATTGAGCGGTATGGGTGAGCTTCACCTCGAAATCATCGTTGACCGTATGAAACGTGAGTTCAAGGTAGAAGTTAACCAGGGTGCTCCTCAGGTTGCTTACAAAGAAGCCCTGACTGCAAAAATTGAACACCGCGAAGTGTTCAAAAAACAAACTGGTGGTCGCGGTAAATTCGCTGACATCCAGATCGAAATCTCTCCTGCTGATGCAGAATGGCTGAAAGAAAACGACGGAAAATCCTTCCAGTTCGTAAACGATATCTTCGGTGGTGCTATCCCTAAAGAGTTCATCCCGGCTGTTCAGAAAGGTTTCGAACAATCCATGAACCAGGGTGTACTGGCTAACTTCCCGCTGGTGAACCTGAAAGTAAGACTGTTTGACGGTTCCTTCCACGCGGTGGACTCCGACGCTATGTCCTTCGAGCTCTGCGCCAAACAAGCCTTCCGTGAAGCTGCCCGCAAAGCTAAACCAGTACTGCTGGAGCCTATCATGAAAGTAGAAGTACAAACTCCTGACCAGTACATGGGTGACGTTACAGGTGACCTGAACCGTCGTCGTGGTATGCTGGAAGGTATGGACTCCAGAAATGGTGTACAGGTGATCAAAGCTAAAGTACCTTTGAGCGAAATGTTCGGTTACGTAACCCAACTGCGCTCTCTGTCCTCTGGCCGCGCCAGCTCCATCATGGAATTCTCTCACTACTCTCCGGCTCCGAACAACGTGGCTGAAGAAGTGGTAGCGAAAGTAAAAGGTAAAGTAAACGCCTAATACATATTCTTTCCATAGAAAAAGGTTGTCCTGCGAAAGCGGGACAACCTTTTTTGCTTACATGAACATGCTATTGTCAGGTGACGGTTTTTCAATAAATTCGGTCACATATAACCTACAACTGAACGTACTTTTTGCCAAATGCCCGGGGTCCTGCTCTTCAGGACCTTTTTTTATGATTTCTTTCGGGGGTACTAGGGGGTGGTCAACGTTTTGCCGTCATACTATATGAAAATGCATATCTAACTGAGCCTGTATTTTTTTACTGATAGCCGACTGACCACATATGTACTTAGAATTAACACAAGCACCTCCTGCAACTGTTATATACGAAACAGGAGAACAGGTTGTACTGGCTCCTGGCCTGGATGTGATTCTGCCCTGCTGGAACCCGTCGGGCCCTTGGGTGGAATCGCTAATCCGGCACTATCATGAAGTACTTCGCCTCATGGGCGAGGTACCGGTGCAGCTCATCCTGGTAAATGACGGCTCACTCCGTAACTTCACCAGCCAGCACATCTCCTGGCTCGAAGCTGCCATTCCCGGTATCATCATCGTCAACTATAAACAAAACCGCGGTAAAGGCCATGCGGTCCGCGAAGGCGTGAAAAACTCCCGTCATGCCTATCAGGTATATACCGACCTCGATTTCCCCTTCGGCGTTGATGCCGTAAAAAAGGCATATGACCAGCTGCAGCATGGCCTCGACGTAGTGGCCGGCGAAAGAGGTGCCGCTTACCTGAAAGAACTGCCCCGCAAAAGAAGAGTGATCACCCGTATCAGCCGCCTGCTCAACAAGGTGGTACTTCGCCTCAAAGTCAATGACGCCCAGGCCGGCCTCAAAGGGTTCAACGCCCACGGCAGGTCCGTGCTCCTCAATACTACCATCGACGGTTTTCTCTACGATAGCGAGTTTCTGTACAAAGCCGGTAAAAATCCACGCCTCAAAATTGGCGCAGTAGACGTATATTGCCGCCCCGGTATCAGCTTCAGCGCGTTTAAAATCAAACTGCTGCTGAAGGAACTAAAGAACTATTGCTGGATTATTACCAGTGCTAACGCCGCTAAATAATGATGAACCAGGAGAAAAGGATACTGATTAGTGTTGACGTGGAAGAATTTGATATCCCCGAAGAATTTGGCCGACAGGTACCCCTGCAGGAAAAACTGGAAATATCCAGAAAAGGCCTGCAAACTACCCTCGACCTCTTTGATCAATACAACGTGCGCGCTACTTTCTTCATCACTGCCTATTGGGCGCAGCATTACCCCGAACTCATCAGGCAAGTGGCAGCCAAACATGAAATAGCTTCCCACGCCTACTACCACAGCTCCTTCTCCGATGCAGACCTGGAAGGGTCGCGACTGGCACTGCAGGAAATCAGCGGTCAACAGGTACGCGGCTTTCGCATGCCCCGCCTCCGTAAAGTGAACATGCAGGCACTACAGGATGCCGGTTATCTCTACGATGCCTCCCTGAACCCTACCTGGCTTCCCGGACGCTATAATAACCGCCACCTGCCCCGTACCATGTTCCGGGGCGATAACGATATGTGGATCATCCCTTCGTCCGTTTCCCCCCTTATCCGATACCCCGTTTTCTGGCTCAGCGTGAAAAATGCCCCGCTGTGGGTAACCCGCCATTTCAGTAAAACAATCCTCCGGAAGGATAATTACCTCTCTTTCTACTTCCATCCGTGGGAACTGGTGGATATCCGGGGCTATGCCCTGCCTTCCTATATCAGCCGGGTTTCCGGCGCCCGAATGGAACAGAAAATGAGCGGTTTCCTGCGTTTTCTGCAACAACAGGGCCGCTTCTGCGCACATATTGATATGCTGTAATCTGCCTTTTAATCGTGCTTATTTTGTCTGTACTGTACAGTTCGGTATAAGCTGCCGGCTACCCCTGCTATCTGCTCATCATTCGGCAGGTGACCTCCTGCCGCTGCCGTGGGTCCTTCCTGTCAGGTCTCCGAACCATTCTCCTTCCCGAAATATCATAGGATAAACATGGAAAAAAAAGCACAGGTGGGAAAAGATTTTTATACAACAACATTCGATCGTAATTGTTATTAGCCTTAAGTATCATCGGAAAAACATGATCAGCAAAAAGTGCAGCGCAAGAAAAAAATTATATTTTTCTTAACAAATTGAACACTTATATGCTTCATTTTCAGTACTTTTGTTTCACGTTCAGATTCTGTTCGAACATGTGTCTGTGATTGTTTGTGATTGTTTGAAGCATATTATTAAGCTACCCATTATCCCCCTGCCGCTAATTTTTTTCAGTTCATTATTCAATAGCAACCTGCTACAGCTGCAAACCTCAAATACTGATTTGCTGTTTTGCGCGATCGGCATATTTATTCATTCAGCATGTTAAATGTTAAAACTAAAATGCACACTATGAAAAAAATTCGTCTCCTAACCCTTGTTGCAGTGAGCGTACTGATGGGATCAACCGTTAAAGCACAGATCCAGAAAGGAAACATTATGGTGGGTGCCAATCTCACAAATTTGAATGTGACTTTTCAAAAGGAAAGCACTGCTTTCAGTTTCAATCTATCTCCTAAAATCGGTTGGTTTATCAAAGATGGTCTGGCTATCGGTGGTTATGTTGATTTTGGTGCCAACACCACCAAGAACAAAGTGACAGACACCAGGGCTTCGAATACAAATTATGGTGTAGGCGTCTTTGCCCGTTATTTTGTGGAAGATAAAAACGTCCGGAAACTGGAGTTTTCCAAGAGAGTGAGATTCTTTGCGGAAGCGAATGCCGGATTCGCTGGCCAAAACCCGGCCAGTGGCGCATCTACAAATGGTTTTAACGTGGGTATCGGACCTGGTATTTCCTACTTTATCACACCCAATGTTGGCCTGGAAGGCTTAGTGAAATATGATCTGACAGTTGGAGGCGGTAATTCCACCACTGCTAACCGGATCAGCCTGGGCGTAGGCTTCCAGATCTACCTGCCATCTGCTAAAGCAAAAGCTATTTATAAAGAAGAAAGAGGCGGAAAATAATCCACTGGCAAGTGAAAAAATAGTCCCGGTAGCCGTATCCATGGCCGCCGGGGCTTTTTTAATCAGGATTCCTAATGAACAAAATGAATGTCATAGTAACGATTGAATGACGTGTATCATATTTGAATTTGAGCGAAGCGGTTACATTTGTGGCATGACCGGTTATTACCGGTCATTTGGGAATGCTGAAAACCAATAAAAGAGTAGGCTTTAACCCTAAAACCATTTGTTATGTTCCTTCACGATTTGCTCGAATGGCTTCGCCGGCTGCTTTGCGGCGGTAACACCAATCCTGGTAATGGTGGTAATGGATGTCACCGTCGTGATGACGATGATGATGATCGTTGCCATCGTCGTTGCCACTAAACGACCTGTGAACTATTCTTGCTCTTGAACCCCTATGGCTTGTCTACCTTCCCCAGACCGCACAAACAATAAGATTACCGAAAGCCATGTAAAAGCGTAGCTGAGATTAAAAACCTTTTTCCTATGGTCCTCGCTGTACTCTTTCCCTGTCACCAGGTTATTTTGCGTTGCTGAAAACCGCACTGGGCGGCATTCGGCCCGAGAGCATGCTGTGTTTGTTACCCGTAGAGCCATGACTGACGTCATGGCTTTTTTATAGGCAGGAATATATTGAACAACGATTAAAATAAATATTGTGGTAAGTAACCAATGGGTGATCTGCATCATGTTTCGATTTAGGAGAAGCGGTTACATTTGTAGTATGACCGGTTAACACCCGGACATTGGGATTGCTGAAAACCAATAAAAGAGTAGGCTTTAACCCTAAAACCATTTGTTATGTTCCTTTGTGAATTGCTTGAATGGCTTCGCCGGCTGCTCTGCGGCGGTAACACTAATCCAGGTGGTGGTGGTTGTCATCGTGATGATGATGACGATGATAATCGTTGTCATCCTCGCCATTGCAGTTAAGCAACCAGTGAACTATTCCTGCTCTCGAACCGCTACGGCTCGTTTGCCTCTCCAAGACGCATGAACAATGAGAATGCCGAAACCATGTAAAAGCGTAGCTGAGATTAAAACCTTTTTCCGATGGTCCTCGATGTACTCTTTACCTGTCACCAGGTTATTTTGCGTCGCTGAAATCCGCACCGGGCGGTATTCGGCCCGAGAGCATGCTGCGTTTGTTACCCGTAGAGCCATGACTGAGGTCATGGCTTTTTTATTGGCAAGGCGTCTGTAATAATCAACTTCATGCCTTCATTCACAAGAATGAATGCGAGATTAAAAAGGGGTGACCGGAGTCATCGTTGTATTTAAGAGAAGCGGTTACATTTGTAGTATGACCGATTGTTACCGGTCTTTGGGATTGCTGAAAACCAATAAGAGAGTAGGCGCTTAACCCCTTTAAATCCAGTTTTATGATTCTCACTGGTTTGCTTCAATTCCTGCTCCAACTGCTGTTGGGTGGAGGTAACACTAATCCTGGTGGTGGTGAACATGGTGGTGGCTGTGGCTGCCATCGTTGTCACTAAACAACCTGTAAACTATTTTTTGCTCTTGAACCCATGGCTTGTCTGCCCTCCCCAGACGCACGAACTATGAGACCGCCGAAAACCATGTAAAAGTGAAACTGATATAACCCCTTTTCTTATGGTCCCCGCTGTACTCTTACCCTGTAGCCAGGTTATTTTGCGTAGCTGAAAACCGCACTGGGCGGCATTCGGCTAAAGAGCATGCTGCGTTTGTTACCCGTAGAGCCATGACTGACGTCATGGCTTTTTTGTAGGCAGATATTGCAATGAACAAAATGAACGGTAGTGGTGGCAATGGATTAACTGAACAGGTAATTATTGCGGGGATACACTATTTTGCAGTGTGGCCGGTGCGTTCCGGTCATTGGGATCGCTGAAAACCAATAAAAGAGTAAGCTCAGAATCTTTAATCGTTTCCGTATGTTAAACACAATTCTCAACGCCTTCCTGAAGTTTCTGCACACTGTTGTTGGTGCCCTGTAATTCCTGTCAGCTACAGGACAGCTATTGCTCTTGTATCCTGTGATTACGGAAAACATTTTTTACTTGTATTGCAAAAAAGCCGCGAATAATCGCGGCTTTTTTGTGTCTCGTGAATAATAAAATAATTAGGATTCCTGTTTTCCGGTAATGATTTTTACAGATATGATAGTATTTCAAAAGATGTTCGATAATCGCTGATGACCTTGTAAATAGCGTGTTCAGCGGATTGAACAAGATGATATTTTTTGAAGATGGAATGAACAAAATGAATGCATGTTATTGCAGGAATAGCCCTTATTTTTAACGTGTTGGTTGCTCCTATGAAACCAATTGGGATTGCCGAAAACCAAAAAAAGAGTAGGCTAAACAGGTGTAATTTCCATTCTTATGAACTTACTGAACCAACTGCTCGCAACGATCGTTGCGCTGCTGCAATCTCTGCTGGGCGGCCTGTAATCAGTAGCACCCGTGAGGGAACTGTCCTATCCTTAGCGCCTGATTTCCCTCGCAATGCATGAAGCTAATTGGGATCGCCGAAAACCAAAAAAAGAGTAGGCATAATAACTGAAAATCCATTTCTATGAACTTGCTGAATCAACTGCTCGCAACGATCGTTGCTCTGCTGCAATCTCTGCTGGGTGGCCTGTAATAATTGACCTCCCGTAAGGGAATTGTCCTATCCTTAGCGTCTGATTTCCCTTGCAACGCATTTAGCTCCGGGACCTGTTCCCGGAGTTTTTTTTTATGGCTACCTGCTATCCGCACGATGATTCCACTGCTCGCTATAGGGTGAATTTTTAGTGAAGGCAGCGTCGTTTCAGGTGTTTTTCTCCTTGACAGAGAAGGGGGAAATAACCTGCTATGCAGCCAGTATAAAGGAATGAACAAAATGATCAAAAGTGCTGAAAATGAACAAAATGAGCTCAGGCTAATTGCGGAAGAGCTTTTAAATTCGGCACCGGATGTTAACATTACCAACTGGGATTGCCGAAAACCAGTCAATAGAGTAGGCATAACAATGAAAACCTAAAACTATGGATTTGCTGAACCAATTGCTCGCACTGATCTTAGGATTAGTAAAATCATTACTGGGCGGTATCGGTGGCGGTTTACCTCTGTAAGAGGTGGCCGGATGCACCGTATCTGCTTTAACTAATTCAGGGACCGCTTCGTTTTGCTGCCTTTGGCACAAAATGGAGCGGTTTCATTTTGAAGTGTTACGATTGTTTGAGTTGTTCCTATGTTTCGATTGTTACCTATAATAGTATGGCATCCTTCCTTTTTTAACCAGGTCCTTCTTCCTGGTTGTACTGAAGGCATATCGTTTCCCGACATTTCTATGGCCTGAGTGCTGGCAGAGCAGCTGTCCAGGCTGGTCACAGCGGTATTTCCCCGAATGCTGGCATATGAGCTCAGTATACGGGTATAGCGCGCTATCTCCCGGTTATCTGTAAAAAGGGGGAGGAGGGGGCCTTTTTGCCGGAGGTTGCCAACAGGGAAGAGGGTGTAAACAGGGAAGCGTCCGGAGCCGGAGTGTGGTTTTACTGCCTCCGGAAGCAGCTGGGGTAAAAAATCGTGTTTTTCTCCGGAGGCTTGCTGAAAAATTTTTTGTTTTGATTTTTGTTTTCCTATATTTGTCAAAATCAGCATGTCAACTAAGCGTAAGACTTAATACGCACAAAATGAATGTTTTCGGAGGCCTAATCGCATAAAATCCGTACCCCATACCCCGCTTTCCCGTGACCATGGCAAACTTCTGCCGGGTATCTTTTTATTTTTTTCCTGAGATTTATTTGCCAATTCAAAAAAACCGGGTTACCTTTGCCCTCCCAAATTGTAAAGGGAAAAAACACGAAGAAGTTCATTGCATATGTCTCAGAGAATAAGAATCAAGCTGAAGTCCTACGATCATAACCTGGTAGACAAGTCTGCTGAGAAGATCGTTAAAACCGTGCGTAACACGGGCGCCGTGGTAACAGGTCCAATTCCTTTACCTACAGAGAAGAAAATTTTTACGGTACTGCGTTCTCCGCACGTAAATAAGAAAGCGCGCGAGCAGTTCCAGTTGTGTACTCACAAACGTTTACTGGACATCTATACCTCCTCTTCCAGGACGGTGGATGCGCTGAGTAAGCTGGATTTACCTTCTGGGGTAGAAGTTGAAATTAAAGCATAAGGACAACAGCAAGGCTGGGCAAAAGGCCCGCCTTTTACTGATTTTATGGTTATTGGTTGATTTTCAACCAATAACAATTTTAACACATAACACATAGGTCGCGCCTTCTGGGCGGCCGCCCAATAAATGTATTTAACCGCCCATCCTGGGGATAGCTGGAAATCCCCCAGGCGCTGGGTAAAATCATATATAAAATGAAAGGTATTATTGGTAAAAAGATTGGTATGACCAGTATCTTCGAGTCCAATGGTAAGCAAACTGCTTGCACCATTATCGAAGCAGGTCCCAACGTTGTAACACAGGTAAAAAGCCTGGAATCAGACGGTTACAATGCAATTCAGGTTTCTTTCGGTGAGAAGAAAGAAAAACACACTACAAAAGCTGAGCTCAATCACTTCGCGAAAGCAAGCACCTCTCCCAAACGTTTTGTTAAAGAATTCCGCAATCCGGACGTACAGAAAGCCCTTGGTGAATCTATCACCTGCGAAATCTTCGCTGAAGGTGAATCTGTTGACGTTGTAGGCACTTCCAAAGGTAAAGGCTTCCAGGGTGTTGTTAAACGCCACGGATTTAGCGGTGTGGGTGAAGCCACCCACGGCCAGCACGACAGAAGCAGGGCTCCTGGTTCTGTAGGCGGTTCCTCCTATCCTTCCCGCGTTTTCAAGGGCATGCGTATGGCCGGCCAGACAGGTAACGAAAGAGTGAAAGTGAAAGGTCTGAAGATCCTGAAAATATTCCCTGAAAAGAATTATATCCTGGTAAGTGGTTCCGTTCCCGGCCACAATGGTTCAATCGTTTTAATCCAGAAGTAACATGCAACTCGATATTTTAAATATAGAAGGTAAGAAAACCGGAAGATCCATCGAACTTCCTGAGGAGATCTTTGGTGTGGAGCCTAACAACCACGTGATCTACCTGGCTGTTAAACAATACCTCGCTGCTCAGCGTCAGGGTACCCACAAGGTAAAAACCAGAGCTGAAGTAAAAGGTGCTTCCCGCAAACTGCACAAACAAAAAGGTACTGGTGGCGCCCGTAAAGGTAACATCCGTAACCCACTGTATAAAGGTGGTGGTACCATCTTCGGTCCCAAACCTCATGGTTGGGGTATCAAACTGAACAGAAAAGTGAAAGATCTCGCTAAGATCTCCGCCCTGTCAGTAAAAGCTAAGGAAAACAGCATCATCATCGTTGAAGATCTGGCGCTGCAGGCTCCTAAAACCAAACAATTCGTTGGTATCTTAAAGAACCTGAACATCAATGTAGACGGTAAGAAGACTATGTTCATCACACCAGAATACAACGATAGCGTTTATCTGTCTTTAAGAAACATCCCTACTGTAGACGGAGCAATGCTGAGCGATATCAATACTTATGATATCATGAACAGCAACTACCTCGTGTTCACAGAAAGCGCTGCTAAAATCTTCACTGAAGAGCCAGCAGAAGCATAAGGTGTTGTAAACCAATTCAATAACAAAGCTACAAAGCTCACAGCTTAAAAGCTATAAGCTATAAAAGATGAAACTTTCAGACGTTTTAATCAAACCGGTAGTAACCGAAAAGGTGAACAAAGCCACCGAAAAATTCAACCGCTACTACTTCATTGTTGACAAAAAAGCCAACAAACTGGAGATCAAAAAAGCAGTGGAAGAGTTCTACGGTGTAACCGTACAGGATGTGAATACTGCCGTAATGCCGGGTAAAGCTAAATTCCGCTTTACTAAAGCCGGTTTCATTGCAGGTAAAAAACCGTCTTTCAAAAAGGCGATCATCACCCTCGCATCTGGTGAAACTATAGATCTGTATGCTAACATGTAGTGCCGTTCCGGCCTGAACAGCCGGGATGTGGATGTATATACAGATCACGATTTATAATTATCAATAACATTTAACTTTTTAGGAAGTAATGGCACTGAAGAAGTTCAAACCAATGACGGCCGGTACCCGCTGGAAAATAGGCAACGCTTATGCTGAGCTGACTACGGATACCCCCGAAAAAAGCCTGCTCGAGCCCGCTAAAAGAAGCGGCGGTAGAAACGCTCAGGGTAGGATGTCTATGCGCTACATCGGTGGCGGTCACAAAAAAGCTTACCGTGTGGTAGACTTTAAACGTGAAAAAACTGATATTCCTGCTACTGTTAAGACTATCGAATACGATCCTAACCGTAGCGCATTCATCGCTCTGATCAGCTATGCAGACGGTGAAAAACGTTATATCATCGCTCCACAAGGCCTCCAGGTTGGCAGCACCGTTGTTAGCGGTGAGAATGTTGCTCCTGAAGTAGGTAACGCCCTGCCGCTGAAAAATATGCCGCTGGGTACTGTGGTACACAATATCGAACTGCAGCCTGGTAAAGGTGGTGCTATCGCAAGAAGCGCCGGTGCCTACGCTCAGCTGTCGAACAAGGAAGAAAGATACGCCGTACTGAAAATGCCTTCCGGTGAACTGCGCAAAGTGCTGAACACCTGTAAAGCAACTGTAGGTACTGTTTCCAACTCCGACCACGCCCTGCAATCTATCGGTAAAGCAGGTGCTAACCGTTGGAGAGGTATCCGTCCCCGCAACCGTGGTGTAGCCATGAACCCTGTAGATCACCCGATGGGTGGTGGTGAAGGTAAATCTTCCGGCGGCCATCCTAGATCCAGAACAGGCAAATATGCGAAAGGTCTGAAAACCAGAAAACCGCATAAGAGCTCTGATAAACTGATCATCAGCAGGAAAAACGGTAAAAAATTATAATATTTCGGAATTCGGGTCCTGCTAACCCGGGACCCAAATTTGAAAAATCATAAATAAGAAGACATGGCTCGTTCCATAAGAAAAGGTCCTTACGTAGACCAGAAATTAGAAACTAAAGTTGAAAAAATGAACGCTGGCACCAAGCGCACAGTTATCAAAACCTGGAGCCGCCGTTCTACTATTACGCCTGATTTCGTTGGTCACACTTTCGCTGTTCACAATGGCAACAAATTCATTCCTGTTTATGTAACGGAATTTATGGTAGGCCACAAACTGGGCGAATTTGCACCTACACGTAACTTCAGAGGACACGCTAACAAGAAAATGTAAATTATAGTCTGAGGTTTGAGGTTTGAGAAGGTTCAAGCCCAATCTCAAACTCCAGACGTCAGACATTAAATAATAAAAGAAATTAATAACAATGGAAGCAGTAGCTAAGCTGAATAATAATCCCACATCTACCCGCAAAATGCGTTTGCTGGCAGACTTAATCCGTGGTCTGGATGTGGAAAAGGCTTTGAATATTTTGAAATTCCATCCAAAGCACCCCAGCGTTCCGTTGGAAAAACTGCTGGTATCCGCTATCGCAAACTGGAAAGTGAAGAATGAAGGTGCTCGGGTAGAAGATGCCAACCTGATCGTTAAAACCATCTTCGTTGACGGTGGCCGCACCCTGAAAAGAATGCGCCCCGCTCCGCAAGGTAGAGGTTACCGTATCCGCAAGAGAAGTAACCACGTTACGATTGTAGTGGATGGTAAAAATGCACAGTAAGCGTTTCATACCAAAGAGATATAAATTAAAACTATTAAACTAATAGACAAATAACCGAAACATGGGTCAGAAAACAAATCCTATTGGTAACAGGTTAGGTATCATCAGAGGATGGGACTCTAATTGGTATGGCAGCAAAAAAGATTTTGCTACCAAACTGATCGAAGATAACAAGATCAGAACTTATCTGAATGCCCGTATCAATAAAGGTGGCATCTCCAGAGTTGTGATTGAAAGAACTTTAGGTAAGTTGATCGTCACTGTGCATACTTCCAAACCAGGTATCATTATCGGTAAAGGTGGTAACGAAGTTGATCGTATCAAAGAAGAACTGAAGAAACTGACTGGTAAAGAAGACGTACAGATCAATATTCTCGAAATCCGTCGTCCTGAAATGGATGCTAACATCGTTGCTGAAACCATCGCTAAACAAATTGAAAGCCGTATCAACTACAAACGTGCTATCAAAATGGCGATCGCTACTGCACTGAGAATGGGAGCAGAAGGTATCAAAATTAAAGTAAGCGGCCGTCTGGGTGGTGCTGAAATCGCCCGTGCGGAAGAAGTGAAACAAGGTCGTGTACCCCTGCATACTTATCGCATGGATATCGACTACGCTTCCCTGTTCGCACTGACTGTATACGGTAAAATCGGTATCAAAGTATGGATCTGTAAAGGTGAAGTACTGGGTAAACGCGATCTGAACCCGAACGTGCTGACTGGCAAAGAAGGCGATAACCGCGGTGGTGGACGTGAACACGGTGGAGAAAGAAGAGAACACGGCGAAAGAAGAGATCATCGCGGTGGTGACAGAAGAGGCGGTGAAAACCGTGGCGGTGGCCGCAGATAATCCCTGCAGGCATAGCAAACATTAACAATTACTATTAACATTAACAATACAGACGATGTTACAGCCAAAAAGAGTGAAACATAGGAAGATGCACAAAGGCCGCATCAAAGGGAACGCTAAAAGAGGCGCTACCCTCTCCTTTGGTACATTCGGTCTTAAAGCATTAGAACCTAAGTGGATCACTGACCGGCAGATCGAAGCTGCCCGTGTAGCCCTCACCAGACACATGAAACGTGAAGGTAACGTATGGATCCGCATATTCCCTGACAAACCTATCACTGCCAAACCTCTGGAAGTGAGGATGGGTAAAGGTAAAGGTGCTCCGGACCATTGGGCAGCAGTAGTAAAACCAGGCAGAATTTTATTTGAAGCAGACGGCGTTCCCTTACAGGTAGCGAAAGAAGCGATGGAACTCGCAGCACAGAAACTGCCCATCAAAGTAAAATTTGTAACCAGCCGCGACTACGTTGCTTAATTACTTATCAATCACTAATATACCCCGTTTACAGCGTGAGCGGTAAACGGACCAAATAAAATACAAATGGCAAAAGAAAAGCTGGATCTGAACGGCCTGAGCATTCAGGATCTCCAGGAGAAAATCTCTGCGGAAGAGCTGCGCCTGAAGAAAATGAAATTCGGTCATGCAATTACGCCCATCGAAAATCCCATGAGCATCCGCTCTGTGAGACGCGATATCGCCCGTATGCAAACCGAACTGCGTAAAAAACAACTGGGCTTCTAAGCATTCGTATAACAAAATTTACCTCCCCGGAGGATTAAATACTTTCAACAATGACGACCGAAAGACAATTAAGAAAAACCAGGATTGGTGTGGTGGCCAGCAACAAAATGGATAAAACCATTACTGTGAAGGTAGAACGTAAAGTGAAGCACCCTATCTATGGTAAATTCGTTAAAAAAACTACCAAGTTCATGGCGCACGACGATAAAAACGAGTGCAGCATCGGCGATACCGTGAAAATCGCGGAAACCCGCCCTCTGAGCAAAAACAAATGCTGGAGATTGGTAGAAATTATCGAAAAAGTAAAATAATTTATCAAGTGTTTCAAGCTGCTGCCGGCTTACCCGGCTTCAGCCGCTGATTAAACAACAAACTCATTACGATGATACAACAAGAATCAAGACTGAGTGTAGCTGACAACAGCGGTGCCAAAGAAGTACTTTGCATCCGTGTGCTGGGCAACTCCGGTCAGGACTACGCTAAAGTAGGCGATAAAATTGTGGTAACTGTAAAGGACGCGATTCCTGGCGGTGGTGCTAAAAAAGGTATGGTTACCAAAGCGGTAATCGTAAGAACCAAAAACAAATTACGCCGTAAAGACGGTTCCTATATCCGTTTCGACGACAACGCGGTTGTACTGCTGAATAACTCAGACGAACCACGCGGTACCCGTATTTTCGGTCCGGTTGCCCGTGAACTGAGAGACAAGGGATATATGAAAATTATCTCCCTCGCTCCTGAGGTATTATAAGATTTGTTAATTTATCCATTTTGATATTTTAGGTTTTATCCCCTGAAATAGCAAAATGGATAAATGTCAAAATATTTCTTATCTTTGCAGCCCGTTTGCAAAACGAGACAAAACATTAATCAAGCGAAACAATTGTTTCGCTTGGCGTTTATAAATAAATCAAAGTGATGAAAACTAGATTTAAGCCTAAATTCAACATTAAGAAAGGCGACCTGGTTGCGGTGATTGCCGGTGACGACAAGGACAGGACCAAAGCGCGCAAAGTGCTGGAAGTTCAGCCTGAAGCAGGTCGTGTTCTTGTAGAAGGCGTTAACATTATTACCAAGCATACCAAGCCTACTGCGCAGAACACCAAAGGTGGTATCGTTAAGCAGGAAGCTCCGATTGCGATCTCCAACGTGATGCTGTGGGATGCCAAAGCAGGTAAACCTACCCGTGTAAACAGACAGCGGGAAAACGGTAAATTAATTCGTATCGCTAAAAAATCAGGGGAGGTAATTAAATAATGGCAAACACTACATATACTCCAAGACTGCAGAAAAAATACTTCGACGAGGTAGCTCCTGCACTGATGAAGAAATTCAACTACAAAAGTGTAATGCAGGTTCCCCGTCTGGTAAAAATTTGCCTGAACCAGGGTATCAATGGCGCCGTGGGTGATAAGAAACTGGTTGACATCGCTGTAGATGAAATGACCCGTATCTCCGGCCAGAAAGCTGTTGCCACCATGTCCAAAAAAGATATCTCAAACTTTAAACTGAGAAAAAACATGCCTATCGGCGCCCGCGTAACACTGCGCAGCACCAACATGTTTGACTTCCTGGACCGCCTGGTTTCTGTTTCCCTGCCTCGTGTACGTGACTTCAAAGGTATCAACGAAAAAGCTTTCGATGGTCGCGGTAACTACACCATGGGTATCACCGAACAAATCATCTTCCCTGAGATCGATATCGATAAAGTAACAAAAATGTCCGGTATGGATATCACTTTCGTTACTACGGCTAAAACCAACGAAGAAGCTTACGAGCTGCTGAAAGAAATGGGTATGCCGTTCAGGAACATGAAAAAAGATAATCAGTAAATTGAAACGATAATATAATTATGGCAAAAGAATCCGTAAAAGCCAGACAAAGGAAAAGAGAAGCCATGGTAGCAAGATTCGCTGAAAAGCGCGCTGCCCTGAAAGCTGCCGGTGACTACGCTGCACTGGATCAACTTCCTAAAAACGCTTCTCCTGTTCGTCTGAAAAACAGATGCCAGCTGACCGGTCGTCCTAAAGGATACATGCGTCACTTCGGCCTCTGCAGGAACATGTTCCGCGACCTGGCTCTCGCAGGCAAAATCCCTGGTGTAACTAAAGCCAGCTGGTAATTCCATTTCAATATTTAATTATTTAAATATTGAAATAAAAAAAGTTATTTGATTCCCATCTTTTTCGATTGGATATCGCATTGTAAACATTATTCAAACTATTTAAACAATGGTTACTGATCCAATAGCAGACTTCCTGACTAGAATCCGGAACGCGCAAATGGCCACCCACAGGATCGTGGAAATCCCGGCTTCCAAGCTGAAAAAACGCATTACAGAAATTCTGTACGACAAAGGTTATATCCTGAAGTACAAATTCGAAGAGGACAACAAACAAGGTGTTATCAAAATAGCCCTGAAATATGATCCTCAGACTAAAGAACCCGCTATTAAAGAACTGCAACGCATCAGCCGTCCAGGCCTGCGTCAGTACGCTAAACCTGAAGAGTTTAAGCGTGTTAAAAACGGGCTCGGCGTGGCTATCATCTCCACTTCTAAAGGCGTAATGACCGACAAAGAAGCTAAAGCTCAGAACGTAGGCGGCGAAGTAGTTTGCTACGTTTATTAATATATTGGCTTACAGGGACTTCCGGTCCCGGTAAGCCCAAACGGTTATCTGACAATTAAGCTTTCTATACGGCGCTGAACACGGATAACTGCAGAAACAACTATCAAAAATATACTTAAACTCAAGTTATGTCACGTATAGGTAAAGCTCCTATCAAATTGGCCAGCGGTGTTACCATCACCGTTTCTCCGGCTAATGAAGTTACTGTAAAAGGTCCTAAAGGTGAACTGAAAAGATCCATCGACAGAGACCTGAAAGTAGAAGTGAAAGACGGAGTATTGACTGTAATTCGTCCTACAGATCAGATCCGCCACAAAGCACTGCACGGTCTGACCCGCGCACTGATCGCTAACATGGTGACTGGTGTTACTGAAGGATTCAAAAAACAACTCGAACTGGTTGGTGTGGGTTACAAAGCTGCTAACAACGGTCAGCTGCTGGACCTGTCTCTGGGTTACTCCCACAACATCGTGATCGAAATTCCAAAAGAATTGAAAGTGGCTACCCTGACTGAAAAAGGTCAGAACCCTAAAATTATGCTGGAAGGTTCCGATAATCAGTTGCTGGGTCAGGTAGCGGCTAAAATCCGCAGCCTGCGTAAACCAGAGCCTTACAAAGGTAAAGGTGTTCGCTACAGCGATGAAGTGGTTCGTAAGAAAGCTGGTAAGTCAGCAGGTAAATAATTTTTAACTGGCTAATCAGCTCCGGCTGGTTAGCTGGTTTTAACATATCCCGGCAGCATCGGGATAATAAATAAAACTCACAATGAGCACAAAAGTTAGCAGAAGGGAAAAGATCCGCTACCGCATCCGTAAAAAGATCTCCGGTACTGCCAAAACACCAAGATTATCTGTATTTCGCAGCAACAGCGATATCTACGTACAGCTGATCGATGATACCAACGGTACTACCCTGGCATCCGCTTCTTCCCGTGATAAAGATATCAAAGCGCAATCCGGTACCAAATCCGAGAAATCCAAACTGGTAGGTATGGCCCTGGCTCAGAAAGCCACCGCTTTAGGCCTCACCACTTGTGTTTTCGACAGAAGCGGGTACTTATACCATGGCCGCATTAAAAGTGTAGCTGACGGAGCAAGAGAAGGTGGTCTCCAGTTTTAATTCCTGGGTCCTAATTTTATCATTCTGAACAAGTAATTCTTATAAAATAAAATGGCAAAGAATTCATTCAATAAAGTAAAGGCCGGTGATCTGGAGCTGAAAGAGAAAGTAGTGGCGATCAACCGTGTTACCAAAACCACCAAAGGCGGTCGTACTTTCAGTTTCTCCGCACTGGTAGTAGTAGGTAATGAAAACGGCGTGGTAGGTCATGGCCTTGGTAAAGCTAAAGAAGTACAGCAGGCTATCACCAAAGGTATCGACGATGCTAAAAAGAACCTGATCAAGGTTCCGGTTATGCACGGTACTATTCCTCACGACCAGTTCGCGAAAGAAGGTGCTGCCAAAGTATTGATCAAACCGGCTGCTCACGGTACCGGTGTGATCGCGGGTGGTTCTATGCGTGCAGTACTGGAAAGCGCAGGCGTTACTGACGTACTGGCTAAATCCCTGGGTTCTGCCAACCCTCACAACGTGGTGAAAGCTACTTTCAAAGCACTGGGCCTGCTGCGCGAACCAATCAGCGTAGCCAGAACCAGAACTGTTTCCCTGAAGAAAGTTTTCAACGGTTAATTTCCTCTCGAGGCGATTATCCGGTGAAACATATACCTCCGGGATATATTGACACTCATTATTAACAATTAAATTACTCCGCCTTCAGCGGATAGGGATTTATGGCAAAGATTAAGATCACTCAAGTGAAAAGTGGTATTGACCGTCCTGAAAGGCAGAAACTGACCTTGAAGGCACTGGGCCTGACTAAAATGAACGCTACTGTTGAAGTAGAAGCTACTCCTCAGGTCCTGGGAATGGTTCGTAAAGTGGATCATCTGGTAAAAGTAGAGACAGTTAACGCTTAATAATTAAGTAACACTGCTGTGGGATTGTCTACTGATAATCTTACTTTTACATTTGTAACTTTACAAAGTCATACTTTTTACAATTACATGCGAGCGGTTAATTTCCGCGTAAGTAAAAACAATTAAATTATGAATCTGCATTCATTAAAGCCTGCTAAAGGCGCCGTACATAAAGAAAAACGTCTCGGACGTGGTGAGGCTTCCGGTAAAGGTGGTACTTCTACAAAAGGTAACAAAGGTATCCAGCAACGCGCCGGTTACGCCAGCAAAAGAGGCTTTGAAGGTGGCCAGATGCCAATCCAGCGCCGTATGCCTAAACGCGGTTTCAAAAACAACAACCGTGAGGAATACACCATCTTCAACCTGGGTCAGATTGACCACTTAGTTGAAAAATATGGCCTGCAGGAATTCAACCTCGAAAACCTGTACATGAACGGCCTGGTGAACCGGACAGCTAAAGTGAAAATTCTGGCTAACGGTGAACTGAAATCCAAGGTGACTGTTAAAGTAAACGCTATCAGCGAAAAAGCTAAACAGGCCATCGAATCAACAGGTGGATCAGTAGAACTGGTATAAGACTTTACGACTGAGGAGACGCCTACGGAGTAGTGCGTCTTTTCATATTTAATAGCGCTATTAAACCTTTATCTTCCTGTGAAGAAATTTATCGAAACGATTAAGAATATCTGGAGTATCGAGGACCTGCGTAATCGCATCTTAACTACCCTGCTCCTGGTCCTCATTTACCGTGTTGGATCCTATATAGCCTTGCCCGGTATTGATGCAAACGCGCTCAGCAACTTTGAAAAAAATTCTAACCAGGGCATTCTGGGGCTGGTAAACATGTTTGCCGGCGGATCGTTTTCAAGGGCCTCCATTTTTGCGTTGGGTATCATGCCCTACATCTCCGCCTCCATTGCTATTCAGTTGCTGACCATAGCAGTACCTTATTTCCAGAAATTACAGAAGGAAGGTGAAAGCGGCCGCAAAAAAATCAACCAGTATACCCGTATACTTACGGTGGTGGTAACCGGATTCCAGGCAAGTGCTTACGTAGCTTATCTCCGTAATCAGTCAGGTGGCGCTATTATTCCAGAATACGGAACCTTCTTCTTCTGGCTCTCTACCACTATCGTCCTCACAGCAGGTACCCTGTTCGTGATGTGGCTCGGTGAAAAGATCACAGATAAAGGTATTGGTAACGGTACTTCCATTATCATCATGATGGGCATCCTCGCCCGCCTCCCACAAGCCCTGATCGGGGAATTCTCCTCTAAAGTGGCCGGCTCCGGCGGTCCGATCCTCTTCCTGATCGAAATCGCGGTGTTTATCATGATCACCGTGGGCCTTATCCTGCTCGTTCAGGGTACCCGGAAAATTCCTGTTAACTACGCAAAACGTATTGTGGGCAACAAACAATACGGCGGGGTTCGCCAGTTCATTCCCCTCAAGGTGAATGCTGCCGGTGTAATGCCGATCATCTTTGCCCAGGCTATTATGTTCATCCCTGCTACGGCCATCGGTTTCGCTACCAGCTCTGAAAGCGCTTCCGGTTTCGTTCGTATCTTCAGTGACCACACTAATGGCTGGTACAACCTGATCTACGCTGTTCTCGTGATTGTATTTACTTATTTCTATACTGCGCTGATCTTCAACCCCACTCAGATGGCGGATGAAATGAAACGCAACAATGGCTTCGTTCCCGGTGTTAAACCCGGTAAAGCGACTGCTGATTACATCGGTGCTGTAATGGACCGCATTACCCTCCCGGGAGCATTTTTCCTGGCACTCGTGGGTATTATGCCTGGTCTGGCAGCTGCCTTCAAGATCAACAGCAACTTCGCCACCTTCTTCGGTGGTACGTCCCTCCTCATCATGGTAGGGGTTATCCTGGATACGCTACAACAGATCGAAAGCCAGCTCCTGATGCGCCACTACGATGGCCTCATGAGCACCGGCCGCATCAAGGGCAGAACTGCCCCGGCTAATGCTTAAAATGATTGTTCGCCCGGTGCGCTCCGGCGCCTGACGCGACAAACGCAATAAAATAGCCACAAGAGCTTTTACGCTTTGGTGGCTATTATATTTTGTTAAGGCCGTCAAACGCCCCCTTAAAAGGGCTGGACCGCTAAAAGTTTACGAAAGATGATTCACTATAAGACGAAGGAAGAAATAGAGCTGATCCGTAAAAGTGCCCTCCTCCTCAGCGCTGCCCTGGCAGAAGTGGCGAAAGCCCTCAAACCAGGGATGACGACACTCGACGTGGACGCGGTGGCGGATAAATTTATCGTGGAAAACGGAGCCGTGCCTTCGTTTAAAAACTATAAAGGTTTCCCCAACGCCTGCTGCATTTCGGTGAACGAGGCAGTGGTGCATGGTATTCCCAACAAACATGTGCTGAAAGACGGTGATATCCTCACGGTGGACGTAGGCGTGTATATGAACGGTTTCCATGCTGACAGCGCCTATACTTTCGCTATCGGTAACGTGCCGGAGAATGTGCGCCGCCTCATGGCTGCTACCAAAGCTTCTCTCTATAAAGGCATTGAAAAAGCCGTTATCGGCAACCGTATCGGGGATATCTCCTATGCCATTCAGGAATATACCGAAAAAGAACGCGGTTACGGCGTAGTAAGGGAACTGGTAGGGCATGGCTTGGGACGCCATCTCCATGAAGATCCGCAGGTGCCTAACTATGGCAAACGCGGTAGCGGTCCGGTGATCAAAGAAGGACTGGTCATCGCCATCGAACCGATGATCAACCTCCGTACCAAGGACGTGGAATACCTGGAAGACGGCTGGACCGTGGTTACCCGCGACAGAAGTCCGTCTGTTCACTTTGAACACACCGTAGCGGTAGGAAAAGGCAAGCCCGATATCTTGTCTTCCTTCACAGAAATCGAAAAAGCGGAGAAAAACAACCCGGAGCTGAATACAAATTACTAATATCTGTTAGTGTATTTGATTAGTAGTGAAGGGGTTTTATATAGCGACAGACAGGCATTAATGACCGGATCGGCAATATTAATAATAATTAAGGGAAATTTTTCTATTTCAAAAGATAAATGCTATCTTTGCAGTCCTAAAAATTTTTATGGCAAAACAGGCACTCATTAAACAGGATGGAATTATATTAGAAGCCTTGTCAAACGCTATGTTCCGTGTAAAACTGGAAAATGGGCACGAGATCCTGGCCACCATTTCTGGAAAAATGAGAATGCACTACATACGCATTCTGCCAGGAGATAAGGTGGGAGTGGAGATGAGCCCATACGATTTGTCAAGGGGCCGTATAATTTTCAGATACAAATAGGCGGGACCCGGATTCGTGCATTAAGGCAGATAAATTAACAAATAATATAACCTTTTATAAAATAATCATCATGAAGGTAAGAGCTGCAATCAAAAAAAGAAGTGCGGATTGTAAAATAGTTCGTAGAAAAGGTGTTCTGTTGGTGATCAACAAAAAGAACCCTCGTTTCAAACAACGTCAGGGATAATCTGTTCCCCCACGGAATTTGATTTTTTAATCAGAATCATAAAATCTAAAATATAAATATGGCACGTATAGCCGGTATAGATCTTCCTAAAAATAAAAGAGGAGAAATTGGCCTCACCTATATTTTTGGTATAGGCCGTTCTACCGCCCAATATATCCTGAACAAGGCGGAAATTGATGTAAACAAGAAAGTGAAGGATTGGAATGACGATGAACAAGCTGCCATCCGTAACATTATCAACGGCGAGTTTAAGGTAGAGGGTCAACTGCGTTCTGAAGTACAAATGAATATCAAGCGTCTGCTGGATATCGCTTGCTACCGTGGTCTGCGTCACAGGAAAGGCTTACCGGTAAGAGGTCAGCGTACACGTACCAACAGCCGTACCCGCAAAGGTAAACGTAAGACAGTGGCTGGTAAGAAAAAAGCAACTAAGAAATAATAAATAATCCCAGGTTGGAATCCCAAATTCCCAAACGAGGGGTTTGGTTTCGATGTCAACAGGATCGGAAGATTTGGGATCTGGAATTTCATATTTGGAATTTAAATCATTATGGCAAAAGCAAATAATACAAAAACTGCTGCTAGTAAAAAAAGGGTAGTAAAAGTAGACAACTACGGAGACGTACACATCTCCGCCAGCTTCAATAACATTATTGTGAGCATCACCAACAAGCATGGTCAGGTTATTTCCTGGTCTTCTGCTGGTAAAATGGGCTTCAGAGGTTCTAAAAAGAACACTCCGTACGCCGCTCAGCTGGCTGCACAAGATGCTGCTAAAGTTGCTATGGACGCCGGTCTGAAAAGAGCAGATGTATTTGTAAAAGGCCCAGGAGCAGGTCGTGAGAGCGCTATCCGTGCTATCGCTAACTCCGGTATCGAAGTGAGCATGATTAAAGACGTTACGCCTTTACCGCACAACGGTTGCCGTCCTCCCAAGAAAAGAAGAGTATAGTCAGCTATCATAACAGATTCCAGATACCGGACTTCAGCAGAAGTTGGGTATCTGGACTTTGTAATTTATATTTATAATTGGGTGTATGATCAGGTTTTCAGATTTTTTGAAGAGCATACATCATTAACTAAAAAATCTAACTTATATTTAAATCATGGCAAGGTATACAGGCCCAAAGACCAAAATTTCCAGAATTTTTGGCGAACCTATCTTAGGTAATGGTAAATACTTAGGTAAAAACAGTAACCCTCCGGGTCAGCACGGTGCTAACCGCAAACGTAAACAACTGGGCGAATACGCACTGCAGCTGAGAGAAAAACAGAAAGCCAAATACACTTATGGCCTGCTGGAAAAACAATTCCGCAACCTGTTCGATGAAGCTACCCGCAGAAAGGGCGTTGCCGGTGAAGTATTGATTAAACTGCTGGAAGCACGTCTGGACAACACCGTTTTCCGTCTGGGTATCGCTCCTTCCCGTCCTGCTGCCCGTCAGCTGGTATCCCACAAACACATCACCGTTAACGGTATCGTGGTGAACACACCTTCTTTCCAACTGAAACCAGGTGACGTTATCAGCCTGAAAAACAAAACTGCCAACAATACCGCTCTGACCAGCGTTATTCGTGGAAAGAATCCTAAATTCAGCTGGCTGGATTGGAACGAAAAAGAAATGAAAGGCGTATTCATTGCTTATCCTGAGAGAGAGAGCGTTCCTGAAAACATCAAGGAACAACTGATTGTAGAATTGTACTCTAAGTAATAAATATTAGTCCATGGCTATTGCCATGGACTAACTTCATATTTAAACTAATAAATCTATCATATCAATGGCAATTTTAAATTTCCAGAAACCTGATAAGATCGTATTGCAGAAGTCTACCGACTTTGAAGCTCAATTCGAATTCCGTCCATTAGAACCAGGTTATGCTGTGACTATCGGTAATGCGTTGCGTCGCGTACTGTTGTCTTCTTTGGAGGGCTATGCCATTGTGGGTATAAAAATTGAAGGCGCCGATCACGAATTCGCTACACTCAGAGGTGTTACCGAAGACGTTACAGAGATCATCCTGAACCTGAAACAGGTTCGTTTCAAGAAGATCGCTGAAAACGACGTAACGAACGAAAAGATCACCCTGTCCATCAAAGGCAAAACAGAATTCCGTGCCGATATGATCGAAAAAGCCACCAGCGCTTTCCAGATCATGAACCCGGAACTGCTGATCTGCACCCTGGACCCTTCTGCCAAACTGGATATCGAACTGACTATCGGCAAAGGCCGCGGTTACGTGCCAGCAGAGGAAAATAAACCCAAAGATGCAGTATTCGGCTACATCGCTATCGACTCTATCTTTACGCCCATCAAAAACGTAAAGTACAGCATAGAAAATACCCGTGTGGAACAAAAAACCGACTATGAAAAACTCATCATGGAAGTTGTCACAGACGGTACCATCCATCCGGAAGAAGCAGTAAAACAGGCTTCCCGCATCCTCATTCAGCACCTGATGATCATCACCGATGAAAACATCAGCTTTGATACCAAAGACGCTGAAAAAGAAGATGTAGTGGACGAACAAACACTGCAACTGCGTAAGATCCTGAAAACACCACTGGAAGATCTCGATCTGAGCGTGCGTGCATTCAACTGTCTGAAAGCAGCGAAAATCAACTCTCTGAGCGAACTGGTACAATACGAACAGGAAGAACTGATGAAGTTCAGAAACTTCGGCCAGAAATCCCTCAGCGAAATCGAACAAGTGCTCGGCGAAAGAGGCCTGCACTTCGGTATGGACCTGTCCAAACTGAAACTCGAAGAAGAATAAAATCATTTGGGGATTTTTTGATGTACGATTTTGGAATTGGCGAAAACCAGCCAAAACCATAAATCAAAAAATCCCTAAATCGTACATCCTTTTATAAAAAGTACCTTACAATTCCTGACACGGTGTAAGGGGTAAAACAACAAATGTCATGCGTCACGGAGTTAAATTAAACAAATTAAGCAGAACTGCTGCCCACCGCAAAAGCCTGATGTCTAACCTGGCTTGCGAACTGATCAGCCACAAACGTATCACCACTACCCTCGCAAAAGCGAAAGCACTGCGTGTTTACGTTGAACCGTTGCTCACAAGAGGCAAAAACGATACTACCCACAACCGTAGAATCGTGTTCAGCTACCTGCAGGACAAAGAAGCTATCAAAGAACTGTTCGGTGCGATCAGTGAAAAAATAGCGACCCGTCCTGGTGGTTACACCCGTATCATTAAGCTGGGTAAACGTCATGGGGATAACGCAGAAGTTGCCCTGATCGAGCTGGTTGATTTCAACGAAATCTACGGTGCTCCGACAGAAAAAGCTGCTGCTAAGAAAACCCGTCGTGCCGGTGGTGCGAAGAAGAAAGCTGACGCTGCTGCTCCTGCTGCAGAAAAAGCTGCCGATACCACTGAAGAGAAATCAGCTGAGTAATCGTACTTTACGATACATAAAAGGACAAAGCCCCGCTTTGTCCTTTTTTTATGGCTAAATAAATATATTTATTTTGTAATATTATGGTGTGTTTCCCTGCGGGGAATAATCAACACCTAATCTTTGCCTATGAAATACCTGCTTTGCGGGAGCTGCTCGCATGCTAATCCCCTGAAATCCGAATACCTCACTTTCTGTGACCAATGTGGCAAAAAGCTGCCCAATACGTTCTCCGACTGGCGAAAAGTCCACCCAATGGGATCTTTTTCAGAATATCAACACACGGTGGGCATCTCCATAAAAGAAAAAAAGCCCAACCGGACCTCCTCCTGGTTCAAAAGACAATTGCAACCGGCCAATAAAGGGAAGGTTATCGTGTTTTTTTCACTGGTATTGGTACTGCTGGCCACGGCCGGCACCCTCTTCGGCAAAAGGGCAGTATTTACACTGCTGTATGCCAAAGTACCCAAATCTTATCTCTACTCCGGTTGGCAAACAGCCACCATTGGTCGCCAGGCACTGGAAATCAGCACCCCGGTGAAGCTGTGGATACATGACCAGCCGCTGGACCCGGAAATCGCTAAGGCGACGGAATATGCCAAAAGCTATCGGAACGAGGAGGGGGGCGGTATCCGGATCACCGTGAATATGTACAGCTATTTTGAGAACGTGGCCAATACCCTCGAAAATGCTAAAGCCGACAGTCGCCATGCAATGGAGCAGGATGACCAGTCTGATATCCATTCTAAAACCATCCCGGTGTTGATTTCCGGCATGCAGGGCCAGCTAGAAGAAGGTAATTACCTGTATAAAGGCGGTATCCGCCTGGCATTCCAGCACCTGGTGGTGGTAAAAGGAGCCAACCGCTGGGAGATACAAATTCACTATCGGGATGACGACCCCATCGGTCCGCAAGTGGCCCAGCGCGTGCTCAAGTCAGTAAAAATTAAATAACCGGGGCGAAAGGCAAAAAAAATCTGTAATTAAACCTTGCATTTCATAACTTTGCACGGTTTTTTATCCGAACCTTCAGGGCGTACTAACCCTTGAAGGTTTTTTTTAAAATATAAAACAAGAACAGATACCAGAAATGCCTCAGACAAGAACCATCCAGCCTGCCATACTGTTGCTCGACGACGGTACGGTTTTTCAGGGAAAAGCTTTTGGGAAAATTGGCACTGCCGCCGGTGAATTAGCTTTCAATACCGGTATGACGGGTTACCAGGAAGTGTTTACAGACCCTTCTTACAAAGGACAGGTACTTATCATGAACAACTGCTACATCGGCAACTACGGCACCCGTAAAGATGACGTAGAAAGCGGCAGTGTGAAGATAAGTGGTCTGATTGCGAAAAATATCGCGTACAACTATTCCAGAAAGATGGCAGACGAATCGCTGGAAAAGTTCCTGACCGATAATAACCTGGTCGCCATTTATGATGTAGATACCCGCGCGCTGGTGTCCCATATCCGCAGCAAAGGTGCTATGAACTGCATCATCTCCTCCGAAACCCTCGATGTGGAGCAGCTGAAAACACAGCTGGCGCAGGTTCCTTCTATGGAGGGACTGGCACTCTGCCAGGAGGTGACTACCGCTGAGCCTTATTATGTCGGTGATCCGGAAGCGGAGATCCGTATTGCGGTAATGGACAACGGTGTGAAAAGAAACATGCTGAAATGCCTGTCCGACAAAGGCGCGTACCTGAAAGTATTCCCAACGGACACCAAATTTGAAGTGTGTGAAGAATTTAAACCACATGCTTACTTCATTTCCAACGGCCCCGGCGATCCGGCTCCCCTGAAATATGCAGTGGATACGGTAAAACAAATCCTGGCTGCTGAAAGACCGATGTTCGGCATCTGTCTTGGCCACCAGCTGCTGGCACTGGCCAATGATATCCCGACTTACAAAATGCACCACGGGCACCGCGGCCTGAACCACCCGGTTAAAAACCTGAAAACCGGTCTGTGTGAAATTACCACCCAGAACCACGGTTTTGCAGTAGATGCCACGGCGGTAGCAGCCAGCGAGCAGGTAGAAGTAACACACATCAACCTGAACGATAATACCGTAGAAGGTATCCGTATCAAGAACAAACCGGCTTTCTCCGTGCAATATCACCCGGAAAGCACTCCTGGTCCGTTCGATTCCCGCTATCTGTTCGATGATTTCTTCGAAATGATCAAAGCGAATAAGAAATAAGACAGGTTAACAAGACTGCAATATAACTGAGACGGTCCCGAGGAATCGGGACCGTTGCATTTTAAAATTCCACGTTATGAAAACAAACGAAAATACTATGCAACGAGGCATTAGCTTTTCCGCCGTTTTATTACATAACAATATTATAAAAAAAAGGTGTGTAATGTTGAATCGGGGTGGTGAAAATTTTAGCAAACAAGACTAAAAAGGAGATTTTCGGCAGTTTCAGGCTGAAAACCGGCATATAAGGACAAAAAAATACGGCTCTGTGATCAGAGCCGTTTGCCTTTATAAATTCCACGTTATGAAAAACTGATACAAAAATACGATATTTTGCTAAAACGTTTTAGTAAGCTTTATACTTTTTACAGATTGCTGATAATTCTCTTTCTGTAAAGTGATCCAAAGTTCGCTCCAAAAAAACGTTTGTTGAAATTCTCCAGGTTAAATTTTTCTTAAACAAGTTTAGATTTTGCAATCTATCGTATATGTAAATATTTTTATTTGTGTTTATTTTTGTGTTTTTTGTTGTTTCTACATCAAATATACAAAAGAAAAGATGAAAAAAACAAGAGGTGAATGTTAAAAAATGATGAATTGAGACGAAAAACAAAATATATAATTTTATATAATGTGTTTTTAGTTCTCTATTCTTCTTTTCTGCTCCTGGTTTTTTCATTGAATTATTTGTCGGTACGGCCAGGATATACTTCCAGCGCTTTCTCCAGACAAACTATTGCATGACGAATGTCGTCACGGTTCAGCACATAAGCTAACCGCACTTCCTGTTTGCCCAGGCCGGGAGTAGCATAAAAACCGGTCGCCGGAGACATCATCACCGTTTGTTTTTCGTATTCAAAAGATTCCAGCATCCACTGGCAGAACTTATCGGAGTCATCAATAGGCAGACGTGCCATGGCATAAAAAGCACCACCCGGATTAGGGCAGAAAACGCCCGGGATCTTATTCAGACCTTCTACCAGCACATCACGACGGCTTTGGTATTCTGCTTTGATACCATCGAAATAGTCCAGCGGCAGGTCTACCGCAGCCTCACCTGCGATCTGTGCAAAGGAAGGAGGGCTCAAACGGGCCTGCGCAAACTTCATCGCAGCGTCCAGCACTGACTGGTTCTTGGTTACAAAAGCACCGATACGGCCGCCACAGGCGCTGTAACGCTTGGAGATGGTGTCCATCAGGATCACGTTGTCGTCCATTCCTTCCAGGTTCATGGCAGAGAAGTGGGTACCCGCGTAACAGAATTCGCGGTAAGCCTCATCAGAGAATAAGAACAGGTTGTGTTTCAGGCACAGCTGTTTCAGTACTTCCATTTCTTCCCTGCTGTACAGGTAACCGGTAGGATTGTTGGGGTTACAGATCAGGATCGCTTTGGTGCGCGGCGTAATAGCTGCCTCAAATGCTTCCATGGCAGGCAGCGCAAAGCCGGTTTCAATATTGGCAGTAATCGTCTTGATCTTCACTTCAGCTTCTACCGCAAAACCATTATAGTTAGCGTAGAATGGCTCCGGTACAATCACTTCATCACCCGGGTCCAGGCAGGCCATAAATGCAAAGACGATGGCTTCAGAACCGCCGGTGGTGACGATGATCTGGTTGTGGTTCAGCGAAACGTCGAACCGTCCGTAATACTCTACCAGTTTGCGGCGGTAGCTTTCGTTACCTGCGCTGTGGCTGTATTCCAGGACTTTGAACTCAGAATGACGCACGGCGTCCAGCACCGGTTTCGGGGTCTCGATGTCGGGCTGTCCGATGTTCAGGTGATATACCTTCACACCTCTTTTCTTGGCTGCTTCGGCGAAGGGAACAAGTTTTCTGATGGGAGAAGGTGGCATCAGCACACCTCTCTGGCTAATGGTAGGCATAAAATTGTTTTGATCTTTTGCCCTGCAAAGATAGGGGTTAGGCAGGGCAACAAAAAAACCTTACAGCGCGCTGCTGTAAGGTTTTTAAAATATTTTTTTTAACCTAAAACTAGTTGTTGGCTACGGTACCGGTCAGGTGCAGTTCTTTGTCCTGATCCACGCCCTTGAACTTCACCCAGATGGTTTTGTTCTGCTGGCCTAAACCGTTGGCGCTGTAGTTGGCAGTGATCTTACCTTTTTTACCAGGCAGGATCGGCTCCTGTGTCCATTTCGGTGTAGTACAGCCACAGCTCGCACGTGCAGCTTCAATCAAAATAGGTTCTTTAGAAATGTTCGTGAACTCAAAATCAACAGTTACCGGTTTATTCAGTGCTGTTTTTCCGAAATCAACAGTTTCCTTCGCAAATTTTACTTTCGTGTCTGCCGCATTTGGCTGAGACTGTGCCCACAAAGCTGTAGTAATCAACAAGCTGGCGAATAGGGACAAGATGAATTTTTTCATTTTCATATGATGGTTTTAGCGCGACTGGTTAAAAAATATAAATTTCTTTTTGACCAAGGACAAATTTACGGCCAAAAAGTAATTGTTACCTTGTAATTTATTAAAATCTTATTAAAAAAAATCAGATTATTTTAAATGCACAGCAGCGAGCGATTTTTCAACTGTATAATTAACCTTACTTTTGTACTTTAACCAAGAGGCATGATAGAAAATAAAGCACTATCTATGAATATAGAAAGCCGGTTGTCATTCGAAGAATTCCGCAAGGAGGTATTAAATGACTACAGGTTGGCCTGCGAAAGCAGGGAAGTTAGTCTGCTGGCCCGCCGGGAAGTTCTCACGGGCAAGGCTAAGTTTGGCATCTTTGGGGATGGTAAAGAGGTGGCACAGGTGGCGATGTCAAAGTATTTCAAGCCTGGTGACTTCCGCTCCGGTTATTATCGCGACCAGACCGTTGCATTTGCTACTGGTATCGCTACCCCCGAACAATATTTTTCGCAGTTATATGCTGATCCTGATCAGCAGCACGATCCGTTCTCCAGCGGCCGGCAGATGAACTCGCATTTTGCGACGCCCAACCTCGGCAGCGATGGTAACTGGCTCAACCTGATGGAGATGAAAAACTCCGCCACGGACATGGCGCCTACTGCCGGACAGATGCCTCGTGCGCTGGGACTGGCATATGCCTCCAAAATGTTCCGGGAAGCAGAATCGCTCCACGATCTAAAACATCTCTCTGATAACGGCAACGAAATCTGTTTCGCTACTATCGGTGACGCCTCTACGTCGGAAGGGCATTTCTGGGAAACCATGAATGCTGCAGGCGTATTGCAGGTGCCACTGGCTGTTTTCGTATGGGATGACGGCTACGGTATCTCCGTACCGCGTAAATACCAGACTACCAAAAACTCCATCAGCGCCGCACTGGAAGGCTTCCGCAAAGCGGACGGCACCAACGGCTTTGATATTTATAACGTGAAAGGATGGGATTATGCCGGTATGTGTGAAGTATTTGAAGCGGCTATCCGCAAAATACGGGAAACACATATCCCTGCATTATTCCACGTGGAAGAAATCACGCAGCCGCAGGGCCACTCTACCAGCGGTTCTCACGAACGCTACAAAAGCAAGGAACGCCTGTCCTGGGAAAAAGAATTCGACTGTAACCTCAAAATGAGGTCCTGGATCTTGGAAAATGCGCTGTGTGATGAAGAAACACTGGTGCAGATTGAAGCTGCTGCTAAAACTACTGCACAGGACGCCCGTAAAGCGGCATGGGAAAAATATATTACGCCCATCAAACAGGAAGTACTGCGTTTTGTGGCACTGGCCACACCGCTCACAGCAGTGTCTGGCGTTAACGCTGAACTGGTAGCACAGCAGATACATGAGTTGCAGGCTAACCGGGAACCACAGCGCAGGGACATCCTGAAAGCGGCTGTCACTATTCTGGTAAGGCACCGTCAACAGAAAACAGATCCGGCAGTACAGGCTTTACAGCAGTACTACGATCAGTACCTTCAGGAAGAAAAAGAAAATTACAACACCTATCTGCACGCAACCGGCGCTAATTCGGTACTGAATGTACCGGTAGTACCGGCGGAATATAACGATGACGCCACTACGCTCAACGGTTATGAAGTGCTGAATAAATATTTCGATCAGCTGATCACCAACAATCCGAAAGTGTTTGCCTTCGGAGAAGATGTGGGTAAAATCGGCGACGTTAACCAGGCCTTTGCAGGATTGCAACAGAAGCATGGTCCGGTGCGTATAACGGATACGGGTATACGTGAATTAACGATCATGGGCCAGGGTATCGGTATGGCACTGCGTGGCCTGCGGCCTATTGCGGAAATCCAGTACCTGGATTACCTGCTGTACGGTCTGCAGCCATTGAGCGATGATGTGGCCTCTCTGCAATATCGCACCAGGGGCATACAACATTGTCCGATCATCGTGCGTACCCGTGGCCACCGGCTGGAAGGCATCTGGCATAGTGGGTCCCCGATGGGCATGATCATCAACTCGCTCCGGGGCATGAACGTATGCGTGCCACGCAACATGGTACAGGCAGCCGGTATGTACAATACGCTGTTACAGGCCAATGAGCCGGCGCTGGTGATTGAATCACTGAATGGTTACCGCCTCAAGGAAAAGTTACCATCCAACCTCGAAACATTCACGGTACCAATGGGTATTCCGGAAGTGCTGAAAGAAGGCAGCGACGTGACACTGGTAACGTATGGTTCTATGACCCGCATCGTGGAAGAGGCGATGGTGACCCTTGAAGAACTGGGTATTTCCTGTGAATTGATAGATGTACAGACATTGCTGCCTTTTGATATTCATCACAGCATTGTGCAATCACTGAAGAAAACCAACCGTATCGCCTTCATAGATGAAGACGTACCCGGAGGTGCCACTGCTTACATGTTCCAGCAGGTGATGGAGCAACAGGGCGGCTACCGTTGGCTGGATGTGGCCCCGCGCACACTGACAGCGCAGGCACATCGTCCGGCTTATGGCTCTGATGGCGATTATTTCTCCAAACCTAATACAGAAGATGTAGTGAAAATGGTTGTGGAGATGATGGAAGAATAGAAAATAAACTTGCTTATAATTGGCGAAGCCACCGTACATGCATCCAATCTGCATATGCGGTGGCTTCTGTTTTAAATTTAATCAAGCAGTTATTGCAAGCTTAGTATTTTGCTATTATGGCGCAGCAAAGGTGTGGCATTTTTTCAAAGTGCAGAACGGTAGCAGGCTGAGTTAATAATTATTTAATTCATCATGTATATTTAACGAACAAACAGAAATATATGAAAAACATAGTTGTACTGGACGGATATGCTTTAAATCCTGGTGACCTGGACTGGGCGCCACTGCAGGCTTTGGGAAAGGTGACCATCTATGATCGTACGCCGGCAAATCTGGTGGCGGAACGGGCAAAAGATGCGCATATACTGCTGACCAATAAGGCGATCGTTAGCGCGGAAACGATCCATAACCTGCCTTTCCTCGAATATATCGGGGTAATGGCTACAGGGTATAATGTGGTGGATATTCCTGCCGCTACGGCCCGGAAAATACCTGTTACGAATGTTCCCGCTTACAGTACTGCTTCAGTGGCGCAGCTTACTTTTGCATTAATATTGGAATTGTGTTACCATACCGGTTTACATGCTGAAAGTGTGAGAGCCGGCGAATGGGCTTCCAGCGTGGATTTCAGCTATTGGAAAACGCCGCTGACCGAACTGGAAGGCCGTACGCTTGGTATTGTAGGGTTTGGGCAGATAGGACAGGCGGTGGCGAGGATCGCACTGGCTTTTGGAATGAAAGTGATCGCCAGTCATAGACACCCTGAAAGAGACAAAATGGAAGGGGTGACTTTTGTGGACCAGGCCACCTGTTTCCGGGAAGCGGATATTGTGTCATTACATTGCCCGCTGAATCAGGAGAACCGGGAGTTTGTGAATGCATCTTTACTGAAAACGATGAAGAAAACAGCATTGTTGATCAATACCAGCCGGGGGCCGCTGATTCAGGAGGCCGATCTGGCAGAGGCGTTAAGAGAAGGGGTGATAGCAGGAGCGGGGCTGGATGTGCTTTCCACAGAGCCGCCCGCGGCAGATCATCCGCTGGTGCAGGCGCCGGGAACTATTATTACACCACATATCGCGTGGGCAACGCAGGCGGCACGTGGCCGGTTGATGCGCGTGGCAGTAGAGAATGTTCGTCAATATCTCCAGGGGAAAGGTCAAAATAATATCAATAAAATACAATAAAATATTATTTTGATATTTTTTTCATGTGTTTGTATATTTAAGTAATCCTCTTATAAATAACTATTAATTTTTGTCTGAAGAATGAATAAGCTGAATAACTCCTGTAACTTGAACAGAATGGTCACCGGTTTTAGTATAATTTTGAAAACGTATAATTTACCCTTATAGAATTAAAATATATAAAAACGGGACAGTACCTTCTGGTACCGACTGCGTTTTTAAGAAGGGGGAAGTCGCTAAATTCAGGAGGTCACCTTCAAAATTCAACCGAAATATGAAATCACGTATTCTATTGGTAGAGGACGATGAATTTTTTGCCAAAGTGCTCAAGCGGCAGCTGGAGCGTGCCAATTTTGAAGTAACGCATGCCATCGACGGACAGGCCGGTTGGGAGAAATTCCAGGAAACGATTTTTGATTTATGCATCCTGGACGTAGTAATGCCCAGGAAAGACGGTTTTACACTGGCGGGAGAAATACGGGCCACGGATTTTAATATCCCCATCGTATTTACTTCTTCCCGTTATATGGAGCAGGACAGGTTGCAGGGGTTTGATATCGGGGCGGATGATTACCTGGTAAAGCCCTTCAATACGGATGAACTGATCAGCCGTATTAAAGTCTACATTAAACGCAGCCGTCTGCTTCGAAGTGAGAAGCGGATTGTCTATACAGTAGGTAACCTTGTTTTCGATTATTCCCAGCTTCAGCTGCGGCATAAAGACAATGAGGTAGAGAATCACGTGCGGATCGCTCCCAAGGAGGCGGAATTACTGCGCTATCTGTGTGAAAACTCTAATAAAAAACTAAAAAGGGAGCATATCCTGGCGAGTGTCTGGGGAGCTGACGGTTACCTGGCACAAAGGGTAATGGACGTTTACCTGAGTCGCTTACGCCGGCATATTGCCATGGATCCCTCTATCCGGATAGAAACCTTTCACGGAAAAGGACTTATGCTGGTCATCAACGAGATGGACCGCACCCACATCATTGAGAAGGCTTAGCGCCTGATTGTTTTTTAAACCTGAAATAGAAACGTCCCGGCATTTGCCGGGACGTTCTTTTTTTATGGAAATAACCTTTATTTCAGATTATAGAATACCTGCTGTACGTCATCATCCTGTTCCAGACGATCTACCAGTTCCAGTACTTCTTTGGCCTGTTCTTCATTCAGTTCCACGGTGGTGGTAGGAATGCGTTTCAGCTCAGAGCTGGTCACTTCCAGTCCTTTGTCTTCCAGCGCTTTGGCCATATTGCCAAATTCATTGAAAGCAGCCCGGATAATGATGTTGCCTTCACTGTCTTCTCCGATTTCTTCCAGACCGAAATCAATCAGTTCCAGCTCCAGTTCTTCCAGGTCCTGGCCTGCATTTTTCACTTTGAATTCACCTACACGGTTGAACAGGAAACCTACAGAACCACTGTTGCCCAGCGCGCCGCCACCTTTGGTGAAGTGCATACGGAGGTTGGCTACAGTACGGGTGGTATTGTCAGTCGCAGTATCGATGATCACCGCCACGCCATGAGGGGCGTAACCTTCGTATACTACTTCCTCGTAATCAGTCTTGTCTTTACCCATCGCGCGTTTGATAGCCGCTTCCACACGATCTTTAGGCATGTTGGCGCTTTTGGCGTTGAGTATGCAACGGCGCAGTGCAGGGTTGTTGTCGGGGTCAGGGCCACCATTTTTTACTGCAATAGCGATTTCTTTACCGACTCTTGTGAATGCTTTGGCCATCCTGTCCCAGCGGGCAAACATGGTTGACTTTCTTACTTCAAATATCCTTCCCATAATGGGTTATAAATTAATTATTTGTGAATGATAACAATTGGAGGTGATTTACCTCAAAAGGCTAATAAAGATGCAAATTTAGAGAACTTTCCGCGAAAATGGAGCCCTTTTATAACAGAAAACCGCCCGGGAAAAGTGGCCGGGCGGTTTTCTGTAAATATCGTTGGTGACGACAGGATCACAATTTCTCAACAACGCTCTGTTGTTCGTTTTGCTGTCCGATCTTACTGTTTTTCTTGCTGTAGGCAAAGTAGATGATGAAACCGAGGCCCATCCAGATAGCCAGTCGTAACCAGGTATCCCATGGCAGCGCGCCCATCATGACGATGCAGATAATGATACCCATGATCGGAACAAAAGGCACCAGCGGTGTTCTGAACGGTCTGGGGGCATTGGGCTGCTTTTTGCGCATAATGATGATACCGATACATACCAGCACAAACGCGAAGAGTGTACCAATGCTCACCATCTCACCCACCACGTGCACCGGCACGAAAGCGGAGAACAGGCTTACAAACACCATGAACAGGAGGTTGGATTTATACGGCGTGCGGTATTTCGGATGTACATCAGAGAAGGTTTTAGGCAGCAAGCCATCTTTGGACATGGAATAGAACACACGGGACTGTCCCATGAGCATTACCAGGATCACAGAGGTATAACCTGCCAGGATAGCGAGGATGATGGCTTGTTGTAACCAGCCGTACGGTGTTTTCGCAATGGCGATCGCTACCGGTGCGGCGCTGTCTTTAAATTCTTTGTAGTTGGCGAGGCCGGTCATCACGTGTGCAAACAGCACGTACAGTATGGTACAGATGACCAGTGAGCCCAGAATACCGATAGGCATATCTTTCTGCGGCTTTTTCGCTTCCTGTGCCGCAGTAGATACCGCGTCGAAACCGATGAAGGCGAAGAACACCACGGCAGCACCCCGTAATACGCCGGAAATACCGAAGTGGCCGAAGCCCTGGTTTTCAGGAATATAAGGATGATAGTTGTCCGGGTTTACATGGTTCCAGCCCACAGCAATGAACACCAGTACCACTGTTACTTTCAGGGCTACCAGCAAGGCATTGGTGAAGGCTGATTCACGGGTACCACGGATCAGCAGCATGGAGAGTGCGCCTACGATCAGGATAGCCGGGAAGTTCATGTACCCGTGTACGGTAGAGCCATCCATCAGCGTAACGGTTTCAAAAGGAGATGCCGTCAGCTGTGCAGGCAGATGAATATTAAAGTGATGCAGGAATTTCACCAGGTACTGCGACCAGCTAATGGCTACGGTAGCCGCGCCCAGTGCGTACTCCAATACGAGGTCCCATCCGATGATCCATGCCATGAATTCACCCATGGTAGCGTAGGAGTAGGTATAAGCACTTCCTGCAATAGGAATCATGGAGGCAAATTCGGCATAGCAAAGACCTGCAAAAGCGCAACCAATGGCGCCTACGAGGAAAGAGATAGTAACGGCGGGGCCGGCATTGTTGGCTGCTGCCAGACCAGTCAGGGAAAACAGACCTGCGCCTATGATAGCGCCTATACCCAGCGCAACAAGGTTTGTTGCGGATAAAGATCGTTTCAGTCCTTTCTCTGACTCGCTCGCCTCATTCATGAGCTGATTTAAAGACTTGGTTCTGGAAAATAGAAGACCCATACAAAAGAAAAGTTGTGGTTGATGTTTTAAGGTAGTTTAGTTCTGTTGTGTTGTACGTCGATCGTCAAATATAATATCTAAAATCTAGATCGGATACTTTTATTTTGCCCTGAAACGCTTATTTGTACCGGCAGAACCTTATTTTTGGGAAATTTTCCGGTTACAACAATTATTAAATTTTTTAAAGAAGAAAAAATCCTGGCGTTGCATGAAGAAATCATCAAATAGGCTTACTCTGTTCATTTTTATTGCCATGTTGGTGGGCATCAGTACTGGTTATGCGGTTTGGCTGGCTTATGCTGTTCCTGCTGATCAGCTTGTGAAACCCGGCGGAGTGGCCACCATTGCTCAAAGCGACGCCCCTCAGGTTTTTGCTGACAGGATTTCCATTCTGACAGATATTTTCCTGCGACTGGTAAAAATGATTATTGCTCCGCTGGTGTTTTCCACACTGGTAGTAGGCGTGGCCAAGATGGGCGACATCAAGGCTGTAGGCCGCGTAGGAGGCAAGACCATGCTGTGGTTTATCAGTGCAACCTTTGTATCATTGTTCCTGGGTCTGGTGCTGGTAAATATCATGAAGCCCGGCCTGTCTCTCAATCTTCCGCTGCCCGATACGCATGCCAGTACAGGCATTGCCAAGGCAGATATGACACTGAGAGGGTTTTTCCACCATGTGGTGCCGGATAGTGTGATTGAAGCCATGGCTAAAAATGAAATTCTGCAGATCGTGATATTTGCGATTTTCTTTGGCGTGGCAGCTGCCGCCATTGGTGAGAAAGCGCAGCCGGTAGTGAAACTGATGGACAGCGTGGCGCATATTATGCTGAAAGTGACCGGCTTTGTCATGAACTTCGCCCCGTTCGCGGTATTTGGCGCAATGGCCGCTATCATCGCCACCAAAGGGCTTTCTGTTCTGCTGGTGTATGGTAAATTTATTATCCAGTTTTATCTGGGCCTGTTTAGCTTATGGATCGTACTGGCATTGGTAGGATGGCTGATACTCGGCAAACGGGTGTTCCGCCTGCTGGGTGGTATCAAAGATCCGCTGTTACTGGCTTTCGGCACTGCCAGCAGTGAAGCGGCGTATCCACGTACCATGGCTGAACTGGAGAGATTTGGCTGCGACAACCGTATTGTAAGTTTTGTATTACCCCTGGGCTATTCCTTTAATCTGGATGGCTCTATGATGTATATGACGTTTGCCAGCCTGTTTATTGCACAGGCTTATGGCATGCACCTGGGTATTGATCAGCAGATCACGATGCTGCTGGTATTGATGATCACCAGTAAAGGTATCGCGGGCGTACCAAGGGCTTCCCTCGTGGTAATAGCCGGTACCCTGTCCATGTTCCATATTCCGGAAGCAGGATTGTTGCTGCTGCTGGGGGTGGACCATCTGCTGGACATGGGCCGTTCTGCTACCAACGTAATTGGTAACGCTATGGCCACTGCGGTGGTGTCTAAATGGGAGAATAAGCTGGGACCGGGCGATGATAGCAATGGGATTTTAGTTAACAAATAGATAACAGTTTTATTCTTATTTTACCGATTCTGAACAGAATTTATTAGCATGGACCAGATTTTAGAGTTTTTTAAACACCTCATTAATCCCTCGTGGATTATTGAACACGGAGGCCTGTACCTGTTACTGGCGATTATTTTTGCGGAGACCGGTTTATTTATTGGCTTCTTTCTTCCCGGCGATTCCCTGCTCTTTGTAGCAGGCATATACAGTGCAGATCTCTGCCGGAGTTTCTTCGATATGCCGTTTTTTGTTGTGATGCTGCTGATTGCGCTGGCTGGCGTACTGGGTAATATGGTAGGCTTCTGGTTTGGCAATAAATCCGGTCCCCTGTTATTTAAAAAGAAAGATACTTTCTTCTTCAAAAAGAAACACCTGCATCAGGCGCATGACTTCTTTGTGAGATACGGTGGCGGCGCTATTTTCCTGGCCCGTTTCCTTCCCATTATCCGCACCTTCGCTCCCATTGTGGCAGGTATGGTGCAGATGGACAGAAAGAAGTTCATGCTGTTTAATGTGATTGGTTCCTTCTCCTGGGTATTTTCCATGATGCTGGCAGGCCACTATCTGGACAAATTCTTTCCCAATCTGAAAAACCACCTGGAGCTGATCATACTCGTGATCATTGTGATCACTACATTACCGGTGATTATTAAACTGATTTCCGGAAAAGTGAAACATCATCCTGATCCGGACCAATCGGAAGTGACCAATACCTCCGATACAACTTTATAAGAATTTTTGAAAAATGGGCTGTAACTGGCCCATTTTTTTTATTTTAACCGTTATTTATTTTATCAACCAAAGTTCCACATGAAAACTGATAGCCGCCCGGCTTCTATCTTTAACATCGCCGTGATCGTTGCATCACTGGGTTATTTTGTAGATATCTATGATCTGCTTCTTTTTACCATCGTACGTGTTCCCAGCCTGAAGGAACTGGGATTGCCACAAAATGAAATAGACGCCGGCGCCGGCCTGTTGCTGATTAATATTCAGATGCTCGGCTTGTTGATAGGCGGCATTGTCTGGGGTATTATCGGTGATAAAAAAGGGCGTTTGAGTGTGCTGTTCGGTTCCATTCTCATTTATTCCGTGGCCAATATTGCCAATGGTTTTGTCCATAGCATCAACGGATATGTTTTATGGCGTTTCGTTGCCGGCTTTGGGTTGGCGGGAGAACTGGGAGCTGGCATTACACTGGTATCGGAGATCCTGCCAAAAGAAAAGCGTGGTTATGGTACCATGATTGTAGCCACAGTGGGCGTTTCGGGGGCAGTAGCTGCCAATCTGATCGCTAAACTGGTGGGCGACTGGCGTATCTGTTATTTCATAGGGGGTGGTCTGGGCCTGTGTTTGCTGATACTGAGGGTAAGTGTGATGGAATCACATATGTTTAATGCCGTACGTACTTCCACTACGGCCAGGGGGAGTTTTCATGCCTTATTTACCAACCGGGACCGGTTTCTCAAATACCTGAAATGTATCCTGTTAGGGGCACCTACCTGGTTTGTGGTAGGTATCCTGATTGCTTTCTCCAATAAGTTTGCGAAGGAAATGAATGTAGCCGGCGCCATTAGCCCGGGTGATGCCGTGGCTTTCTGTTATGCAGGACTTACCCTGGGTGATTTCTCTTCCGGTTTACTCAGTCAGTTGTGGAAAAGCCGGCGTAAAGTGATGTTGGTGTTCCTGGCGTTGACGGGAGCCATGGTGGCCGTGTACCTGAATATGTTTGGGGCAGCCACCTGGGTGTTTTATACTGTTTGTTTTATTCTTGGTTTCAGTGTTGGTTTCTGGGCCATTTTTGTCACTATTGCAGCCGAGAGTTTTGGTACCAATCTGCGGGCCACGGTGGCCACTACCGTACCTAATTTTGCGCGGGGCATGTTACCCCTGATATCCCTGTTGTTTGTGCAGGTACAAAGTTATTTTACTTTTCTGCAGAGCGGTGCAGTCGTAGCCGTGGTATGTATCGGTATTGCGATGGTTGCAGCCTGGAAAATTGAAGAAACTTTCGGGAAAGACCTGAATTATCTGGAAGAAATTTAGTGATACGCTTCCAGCATTTTGTCCAGCAGTTTATTCAGCTGACTGAGTTCTTTTTCGTTTAGTGCTTTGAACATGTCATTGAGGTGACTGATTTCTGTATCGATGGCGCTGAGCAGTTCCAGGCCTTTGGCAGTGATTTTTACGTCTACTGCTCTTCGGTCGAGTTCACAACTTTTACGTTCCACCAGATCTGCTTTGCGCAGTCTTTCCACGAGGCGCGACACATCGCTCATTTTGTCGAGCATACGGTCTTTCAACACATTGATACTGGCTGCTTTGGGGTGTTGTCCGCGAAGGATGCGCAGTATATTGTACTGCTGCATGGTGATGTCGTAACGTTTGAAAAACTGCTGATGGCGGGAGGTGATCCAGTTGCCGATGAAGATGAGGCTCACGAGTCCCCGCTGATGTTCATCTCCGAAATTTTTTTGTGTGATTAGTTTTTCAAGATTTGACATACGCTGTTGCTATGAGTTAGCGAAATGGTGCCCGTTCGATTTGGAAGTATTTCATTTATACCAGTTTATGCAGGCTCTAATCAAAATTACGAATCTTTTTTAACACTGGTTAACATTCGCTGCGGGGTAGTGAAAGGTATTTTTCCCGGTGATGGGAGTTGATTTTATAAATGACAACGGATTACAGCAGCGAAAAAAATATTTTCGGTTGCTGTAATCCGTGATAATGTTTGGATACAGGTTAAGCAGTAGCAGACTGCATTTTATCCAGGACGTCCATTACTTCTTTCACGTGTTGGGCAGAAGTATTGAGCAGTGCTTTTTCGTCGGCATTGAGTTGCAGTTCCAGTATTTTTTCGATACCGTTTTTACCCAGTACAACCGGAACGCCCAGGTAGATGTCTTTCAGTCCGTATTCGCCGGTAAGCCATGCGCAAACGGGGAAGATACGTTTTTCGTCCTTCACGATGGCTTCCACCATCTGAGCAGCAGCGGCGCCGGGAGCGTACCAGGCGGAAGTACCGAGGAGGTTTACGATTTCGCCGCCACCTACTTTGGTGCGTTGGATGATAGCATCGAGTTTGTCGGCAGCTACCAGTTCAGTTACCGGGATACCGCTTACGGTGGTATAACGGGGGAGGGGTACCATGGTGTCTCCATGGCCGCCCATCAGGATGGCCTGAATATCTTTAGGGGAACATCCGATTTCATCTGCCAGGAAAGCGCGGTAGCGGGCGGTATCGAGGATGCCGGCCATACCGAATACTTTGGAGCTGCTTTTTTTAGCAGTGAGGTAAGCGCAATAGGTCATCACGTCCAGCGGGTTGCTGACAACGATGATGATAGCGTCTGGTGAGTGTTTGGTGATATTTTCAGTGACTGATTTAACGATATTGGCGTTGGTGGAAATCAGGTCATCGCGGCTCATACCGGGTTTGCGGGGAAGGCCGGAGGTGATGACAACGACATCACTGTTGGCAGTTTTGGCGTAATCGTTGGTAACGCCGGTCACCTTGGTGCTGTAATAATCAATGGGAGCCTGCTGCCAGGTGTCCAGCGCCTTTCCTTCAGCTGTTCCTTCCTTAATATCCAGTAAAACCACTTCCTGCAGAAAATCTCTATGGGCCAGCACATTGGCGCAGGTAGCGCCCACATTCCCAGCTCCTACTACTGTAACTTTCATTTTGTCGATAGCTTTAAAAGTGAAGAATGATTATAATAAACAAATGTAATGATTCGGGATCAGATCCGGCCGCCGTGTTTATTGCCATTTCAGCGGGCGACTGGCCAGGTAATGTACGAGTGAGTCCAGTTTAACGGTGCCCTCAAATCCTTTGATGAACTGTTGTTTTTTATCGTACAGATAAAGTCCCGGGAAGTAGTGCAGGTCGTAGAAATACATGATCTGACGGGTAGGTTCGCTGGCCATAATAATGTTGGGGTACTTTTTGATATTATAGTGATCATAATATTCCTTCATCTGCTCTACCTTAAAGGGGGTTACCATCAGAATCTGTACATTTTTGAACTTATCGATGTTTTTCAGCACTTCTTCTGTCAGGTGTTTACAGTGGTCACAATCCACACTGAAAACAAACACCATGGTCTTTTCGTTTTTGCGGAGATCATTTTTAGTAAAGGTATTGCCATCGGTGAGGATCATCGGGAACGCCGGGACGATGGGATACTGCAAATAGGCCGGTTTGGAAGGGGTGGTAGTTTGAGCCTTCATAAACATTGGCACACAACACAATACAAATAATAAAAACTGACGCATACTATTATGAATTTGCTTGATTTAAAATTCAATTTAGCCCTTTAATGTCATTTATTGGAGAAAAAAGACGAAAATTGGGTCGAAAAGAGACTAATCTGCCTAATTTTAGGAATTTAGTGTTCGTTCATATGCAAAAATTTCTACTTTTGCAATCCGTATAAATTTTTAACTTAAAATCAGTAACCTATTTATGGCTACCACCGCAGATATCAGAACAGGATTAATTATCAAGCTGGATAACAGTTTGTATTCTGTTGTAGAGTTTGGTCAAAACAAAACCGCCCGTGCTGCAGCAAAAGTTTGGGCTAAATTGAAGGGCGTTGATAATAGCCGTTCTATAGAGCACACCTGGAACTCCGGCGATACCATTTTCCCGGTTCGTATTGAGAAAAAGGCATTCCAGTTTTTATATAAGGATGACACCGGTTACAATTTCATGGACAACGAGACGTTTGAGCAGATTGCTATGGCAGAACAGGCCATCGACGCTCCTCAGTTCCTGAAAGAAGGCCAGGAAGTAATGGTTCAGATCAATACTGAAACTGAACAGTACATGGCGGTAGAACTGCCTGATAAAATTGTGGTAACAGTAACTTATTCAGAACCAGGTGTAAAAGGTGATACGGCTACCCGTACCCTGAAACCTGCTACTGTGGAGACAGGTGCTACTGTCATGGTGCCGTTGTTTGTGGATGAGGGAGAACAGATCCGTGTGAATACCAAAACCGGCGAATACATCGAAAGAGTAAAGGCGTAATTCATTCTCTGAAATTATTTATCTGGCTACCGGGCTGCCTCAGGGCGGCCCCGGTTGTCCGGTAAAGGACCATATACGTTCATAAATTATAAACCAAAAACTGTCTACATGGACTTTAAACAGATTCAGGAACTGGTAAAAATGATCAACAAATCAAATATCAGTGAACTGAGCATTGAGCAGGACAAGTTCAAGATTACAATAAAACAGAAAGACAACGAAGTACAACAGGTAATCGCTGTTCCTGCGGCCGCAGCGCCGATTCAGACGGTAGCAGCGGTAGCTCCGGCCGCCGCCCCGGTACAGGCAGCAGCAACACCTGCAGCAGCCGCACCAGCTGCTCCCAAAGCAGATAACCTGATTACTATCAAATCTCCTATGATCGGTACCTTCTACCGTTCAGCAGGACCTGATAAAGCTCCTTTCGTGAACGTAGGTGATGAAATTGCTGCCGGCAAGGTAGTATGCATCATTGAAGCGATGAAGTTATTCAACGAAATCGAAAGTGAAGTAAGCGGTAAGATCGTCAAAGTGCTTGTTGACGATGCCACTCCGGTAGAATACGATCAACCTTTGTTTTTAGTAGAACCGTAATAACAGCCATTAGTGCTCAGCAGTTAGCCTTTAGCCTCTGACAGATTTTTTGTAGGGTTAAAGGCTAACTACTAAGAACTAATGGCTGCCTGCTACTTAGCTATTATATCAACTTATAAGGAAAACAATGTTTAAAAAAATATTGATTGCCAACCGTGGTGAGATTGCCCTTCGGATTATCCGTACCTGTAAGGAAATGGGTATCAAAACGGTAGCAGTTTATTCTACTGCAGATAAAGACAGCCTGCATGTGAAGTTTGCGGATGAAGCTGTGTGTATTGGTAAACCACAAAGCAGCGAATCTTACCTGAACATCCCTCACCTCATGGCTGCCGCCGAGATCACCAACGCAGACGCTATCCACCCGGGATATGGTTTCCTGGCGGAGAACGCGCGTTTTGCCGAAATCTGTGGCGAACATGGTATCAAATTCATCGGCCCCACTCCGGAGATGATCCGCAAAATGGGCGACAAGATGACTGCGAAAGAAACCATGATTGCTGCCGGCGTACCGGTAATCCCGGGATCTGAAGGCCTGCTCCAGAGCGTTGAAGAAGCCAAAACCCTCGCTAAAGCAATGGGCTTGCCCGTTATCCTGAAAGCTACTGCCGGCGGCGGTGGTAAAGGTATGCGTGTGGTATGGGACGAGAGCGAACTGGAAAATGCCTATAACATGGCTAAAAATGAAGCCCGCGCTGCTTTCAATAACGACGGTATCTACATGGAGAAATTCGTGGAAGAGCCCCGTCACATTGAAATCCAGGTTGCTGGTGACCAATATGGCAAAGTATGCCACCTGTCTGAAAGGGACTGCTCTATCCAGCGCCGTCACCAGAAACTGGTGGAGGAATCTCCTTCTCCTTTCATGACACCGGAACTGCGCGAGAAAATGGGCGAAGCGGCTATCAAAGCTGCCAGCGCCATTAACTATGAAAGCGTAGGTACCATCGAATTCCTGGTAGATAAACACCGCAACTTCTACTTCATGGAAATGAACACCCGTATCCAGGTGGAACACGGTGTGACAGAAGAGGTGATCAATTTTGACCTGGTAAAGGAACAAATCAAGATCGCTGCCGGTATTCCTATCTCCGGTAAAAACTATACGCCGCAGATGCACGCTATCGAGTGCCGTATCAATGCGGAAGATCCGTACAATGATTTCCGTCCTTCTCCGGGCAAAATCACTACCCTGCATATTCCGGGCGGCCACGGCGTACGCGTGGATTCCCATATCTATGCCGGTTATGTAATCCCTCCGTTCTATGACTCTATGGTGGCTAAAATCATCACCATGGCGCAAACCCGTGAGGAAGCCATCAACACGATGGAACGTGCCCTGAGCGAGTTCGTGATTGAAGGCGTTAAAACAACTATTCCTTTCCATCAGCAGCTGATGCGCAACGAAGACTTCCGTAAAGGCAACTTTACGACCAAGTTTACCGAAACCTTCAAACTGGTGTAAGAAAGTGCACTGTATTGGAAAAGCTCCGGAGATGTCTCCGGAGCTTTTCTGTTTTAAGGTGGTTACTGGTAGCGGATAGCAGTGTGGTGAAACGGAATGCCCAGTACATAAGAACTCTGCGGATACGGTGGTGCAGGAAATTCCAGCGGCAGTCCGTAGGAATTGTAACTCACTACCTGGTTCGGGTTGTTGCGGCTGTAATCTCTGTCGATGAACTGCCACAGTGGATGCAGCCGGCGGAAATTGATTTTGTTGTCATATACCGGATAGACGATGGTCGTATCTGGTTGTATGCCCATTGCGGTAATTTCTTCGGTGATGTTTTGTATTCTCCAGGCGTTACCGCTGCTGTTGTAGGAATAGTCAATGGTGCTCCGGAAGACGGGCGGATGCGTAGGCATCTCAGTGGCCACTGCCCGGATGATGCGGTTAAGGCTATCATACTGATAGGTGGTGGTACGGAGGCGCTGGCCGCCAATGCCGACCGGGGTGACGGTCGTGTCAAACGTACCGAAGACATATGCAGTGTCCCTGATAATGCGGCCGGCGGCGTCATACACATAACGATGGGCCATTTCAAAGGTTTCTAAAGAGCTGTAGGAGCCGATTCTGGCGACCAGCCGCTGCTGGTTGTCGTACCGGAACAGCCACATAGGTCTGCCTGTGCCTACCAGGGTAGGGATAATCCTGGTGGGGTTGCCCTGGCTGTTGTAGTACAGCCGGAACGAGTCGGCATACAGCGGGTCCAGTTCTTTCAGCAGCGTAATCCTGACGGTGGGATGTCCGGGGACTACGATGGGGCCGTTGGGTTTGAGGCAGGCAGTCAGGAACAGGGCGGTAAAGATGGTGCAATACAGTAGCAGGCCCAATGGATTTTTTTTCATGGGTATATTGATTTTGGGTGAGGAAAAGCTTTCCTGGCGTGGGTGTACGGGTTAAAAGGGCAGGAGGGGCAACGGTCAGGGATATACTTTAAAGTACATAGAAATCAGGAAAAAACAAAGCCCCGGATAAAAATCCGGGGCTAATCATACACCAAAACAATCTTACGGTTTTATCGCAAGAAAAGCAGTTCTCTGTACTTAGGCAGTGCCCATCTTTTATCATCTACCAGGAATTCCAGTTTATCGGAGTGGTAGCGGATAATATCGAAGTACGGTTTAATTTTTTCGCAGTATTCAATCGCTTTCTGGCGGCTGTCGGTCAACTTGTTGGTCACTTTACGTTGCTCGATCATAGCCTGAACGTTTTCACTGATCACATTGATGTGTTCAGATATTTTGGCAGCGATTTGTGTTTGTGCTTTGTAGGCAGCTTCACCCATGCCAATTTCTTTCAGTCCGCGGATATTGCTGATCAGGTCATTGAGGTAGCTGATAGCTGCGGGTAAAATAGTGTTGGTGGCCAGGTCACCGATTACACGGGCTTCGATCTGAACTTTCTTCACATAGTCTTCGAGCAGGATCTCGTGACGGGCGTGTAATTCTTTTTCGGTATAAACACCGGTTTCGGAGTACAGCTTGGAGGCTTTAGGAGTGATCATCGCATCCAGCGCTTTAGGCGTGGTTTTGATGTTCTGTAAACCTCTTCTTTCGGCTTCTTTTTCCCATTCTTCGCTGTAGCCGTCGCCTTCGAACAATATTTTTTCCGAATCTACAATATATTTCCGAAGAGTTTGCATGATGGCAATCTCTTTTTTCTCACCTTTTTCGATCAGGCCGTCCACTTCCACTTTAAAGTCGGTCAGGGTTTTGGCCACGATGGTGTTCAGTACGGTCATAGCGGAGGCGCAGTTGGCAGTAGAACCTACGGCGCGGAACTCGAACTTGTTACCGGTGAACGCAAAAGGAGAGGTACGGTTACGGTCGGTGTTGTCCAGCATCAGTTCAGGAATGTGACGGTGCAGGTCCAGTTTGAGGATGGCCTCGTCTTGTTCGTCGAACTTGTTGCTTACGCGGGATTTTACTTCCTGCAGTACATCGTAGAGATATTTACCGGAGAATACGGAGATAATAGCAGGAGGCGCTTCGTTGGCACCCAGACGGAAGTCGTTGCTGGCAGAAGCGATAGCAGCTCTCAGCAGGTCGGCGTAGTCATGTACCGCTTTGATGGTGTTCACGAAGAAGGTGAGGAACATCAGGTTGGTTTTCGGGGTTTTGCCCGGAGCCAGCAGGTTCACACCAGTATCGGTGGCCATGCTCCAGTTGTTGTGTTTACCGGAACCGTTGATGCCAGCGAATGGTTTTTCGTGCAGCAGCACTTTCAGTTTGTGGCGTTTGGCCACTTTATTCATGATGTCCATCAGCAGGGAGTTGTGGTCCACTGCGATGTTCACTTCTTCAAATATAGGAGCGCATTCGAACTGGGAAGGAGCTACTTCATTGTGGCGTGTTCTTAACGGAATGCCCAGTTTGTAGGATTCTTCTTCGAAATCGCGCATGTACGCGTAAATACGCTCAGGGATGGAACCGAAGTAGTGGTCTTCCAGCTGTTGACCTTTGGAAGGTGCGTGACCTACCACGGTACGGCCGGTCATGAGCAGGTCAGGACGGGCGTTAGCCAGGTTTTCATCTACCAGGAAGTATTCCTGTTCCCAACCGAGGGTAGGAGTTACTTTGGTAACATTTTTATCGAAGTAGTTGCATACGTCTACTGCGGCTTTGTCGATAGCGGCCAGTGCTTTCAGCAGTGGAGCTTTGTAGTCCAGTGATTCGCCGGTATAAGAAACAAATATAGTAGGGATGCAGAGGGTTTTACCATAACCCTGTTCCAGGATAAAAGCAGGAGAGGAAGGATCCCAGGCAGTGTAGCCACGGGCTTCAAAAGTAGCTCTCAGACCGCCGTTAGGGAAGCTGGAGGCATCGGGCTCCTGTTGTACCAGGGCGTCGCCGTCGAAAGTTTCCAGGGCAGATCCATCACCTTTCAGGGTGAAGAATGAGTCGTGTTTTTCAGCAGTGGTGCCGGTTAACGGCTGAAACCAGTGAGTGTAGTGGGTTACTCCCTTTTTCATAGCCCAGGCTTTCATGCCGGAAGCGATTTGCTCCGCCATTTTGCGTTCCAGCTTAGTGCCATTCTTAATGGAGTTCATCAGGCTTTTATAAGCCTCGTCACTCAGGTATTCTCTTACAATTCTTCCGGCAAAAACATTGCTGCCAAATACCTCGGTGATTTTACCGTTGTGTTCGGGAAGATTGGTGTCTACGCCAGCTAATCCTTCCAGCGCGGTGAAACGTAACGATTGCATGCTGTAATAATTTTAATACAAAAGAACGCCAACGTCGCTGGAAATGCAAATAAATTGTTCACTTTAACCAAAAAATTACATTTCTTGGTTTATAAAGGCGATTTTTTTGAGAAATGAATAAAAAAAAGATGTTGTCGATGTCTGAAACTGATGAATTAAAAAATTTATAATATGAAAATGCTGATGTGATGCCATGTGATGCATCCCATAAAACCCAGGGCTGAAGCCCCGGGCTACGATTGTTGTTCAGACGCCTTTTAGAAGATGCAGGCGTTATCGGGTGAGTTTTATAGTTACCTGGGAATCGATAGAAGCTTCCCGGATAGGAACTTCCCCGGAAACCCGGCTTTCCGGGAAGATGGGCCATATCCCATAGCATCTTATCAGGATGGCCCAATAACATCATAGCCCGGGGCTGAAGCCCCGGGGACAAATGCATCCCCATTTTTACGCCCTTTAACCCCTCATTCTTGGCATTTGCCATAAAATCTTGTAGGTTTGCATCTTCTTTTTAATTACTCGTTTTTTTATACTTAAACTACATGCAAACCACCGTAGAAATTGCTGAACAGCTGGGCCTTACTGCTGACGAGTTTGAACGAATTGAATCTATCTTAGGGCGTAATCCCAACTTTACCGAATTGAGTATGTACTCCGTTATGTGGAGTGAGCACTGCTCTTACAAAAACTCAATCGTATGGCTGAAGTCATTACCACGTGAAGGTGACCGCCTCCTCGTAAAGGCTGGTGAGGAAAACGCCGGACTGGTAGATATCGGTGATGGATACGCAGTTGTATTTAAAATAGAATCCCATAACCACCCTTCAGCAATTGAGCCTTTCCAGGGCGCTGCTACCGGGGTTGGTGGTATCCACCGCGATATCTTCACAATGGGCGCCCGCCCCATTGCGGCACTGAACTCCCTGCGCTTCGGCAATATCAATGATAAAAAAACACAGCACCTGGTAAAAGGTATCGTTCACGGTATCGGTCACTATGGTAACTGCTTCGGTGTTCCAACCGTAGGCGGCGAAACTTATTTTGAAGACTGCTACGGTACCAACCCGCTGGTAAACGCGATGAGCGTGGGTATCGTAAAAGTAGGCCAGACAGTTTCCGCTACCTCCCACGGTGAAGGCAACCCGGTTTTCATCGTAGGTTCCGCTACCGGTAAAGACGGTATCGGCGGCGCTTCTTTCGCTTCTGCCAACATCACGGAAGACAGTGCGGAAGACCTGCCGGCTGTACAGGTAGGTGACCCTTTCCAGGAAAAGAAACTGCTGGAAGCCTGCCTCGAAGTAATTAAAACCAACGCTATCATCGGTATGCAGGATATGGGCGCTGCCGGTATCACCTGCTCTACTGCCGAAATGAGCGCCAAAGGCGAACATGGCATGCACATCTGGCTGGATAAAGTGCCTACCCGCCAGGAAAATATGAAAGGATGGGAAATGCTGCTGAGCGAAAGCCAGGAACGCATGCTCATCGTCGTGAAAAAAGGTCAGGAAAAAGCAGTACTCGACATCTTCGAAAAATGGGACCTGCACTGCGTTCAGATCGGTGAAGTAACCAAAGACACCAACCTGAAGTTCTATATGAACGGTGAACTGGAAGCGGACGTTCCTGCTGAAAGCCTCGTGCTCGGTGGCGGCGCTCCTCAATATCACCGCGCTTATACGGAACCTGCCTACTTCCAGAAAGTGAAGGCGTTCGATATTCAGAACGTTCCGGATACAGAACACGCCCGCTTCGCAGCGGAAAGAATCATCGCACTGCCTAACATCGCTTCCAAACGCTGGATCTACAACCAGTACGACAGCATGGTAGGTACTGCCAATGCCACTACCAACGCACCAAGCGACGCTCCGATCGTACTGGTAAAAGGTACCAAAAAAGCGCTGGCAATGACGACCGACTGTAACAGCCGTTACGTATTTGCTGATCCGCACAAAGGCGGCCAGATCGCTGTGGCGGAAGCTGCCCGTAACATCGTTTGCTCCGGCGGTGAACCACTGGCTATCACCAACTGCCTCAACTTCGGCAACCCTTACGATCCGGAAGTTTACTACCAGTTCGTCCATGCAGTACAAGGTATGGGCGAAGCCTGCCGCAAGTTCAATACCCCGGTTACCGGCGGTAACGTGAGCTTCTACAACCAATCACCTGATGGCGCGGTATATCCCACTCCTACTATCGGTATGGTGGGCCTGCTCGACAGCATCGATCAACGTATCACCCTCGACTTCAAAGAAGCCGGTGACCTGGTATACATGATTGGCCGCAGCCGCAACGATATCAACAGCTCCGAATATCTGCACAAAATCATCGGTATCGAATACAGCCCTGCTCCTCACTTCAACCTCGAAGAGGAACTGCAGTTACAGCAGGCTATCACTAAACTGAACAAAGCCGGCCTGATCCAGTCCGCGCACGATATCAGCGAAGGTGGTCTGTTCGTTACCATGATAGAAAGCGCTATGCCAAGAGGCCTGGGCTTTGAACTGCAACTGAATGATAAATTCCGTAAAGACGCCTACCTCTTCGGTGAAAGCCAAAGCCGTGTAGTCGTTACCGTTAAACCGGAAAATAAAGAGAAATTTGAAGCACTGATGCACGGCCTGGTAGACGCTACAGAAGTTTCTGTACGTTACGTGAAAATTGGCGCCGTAACCGGTGATCACGTGAAAGTAGGTGGTGAAGACTGGGGTAAAGTAAGCGACTGGAAACAGATCTACGATACTTCTGTGGAAGAACACCTGAAATAGTCACGAAGTCACGCAAAGGCGCAAAGCAGCAAAGCAGCAAAGAATTATTTTTTAAGAATGATAAGAAAACAAAGGAGCGAAGATCATTTGATCTTCGCTCCTTTGTTTTCTTATATATTTTTCTTTGCGTCTTTGCTGCTTTGCGCCTTTGCGTGATTAGAAATTATACCGGAAACCCAGATTAAACCGGGCGCCACTGCCTTTGATATAAGAATCCGTTCTCACTCTCGCCTGCGACATCACCGGATAATAATCAGCATTCAGCAGATTGTCTACCCCCAGCCGGAAAGAAGCGGCAGGGCTGAAACGATAAGCTGTATACAGGTTCACCAGCGAAAAATCACCCACGGGTCCGTTGCCCAGATCATACTCTTTGGTAGTGGGATTAGGATCAAAACGTTTACGCACGCCGGAGTAGATGTAATACACACCCAGGTCCCATTGTTTGAGCGGAGAATAATTCACATTGACGGTCATCTTATCCGGTGTAATACGGGTAGTGGGCAGCCATGTCCTCACACCGTTCACCTCCTTTTTACCTTCTACGTGTGTGTAAGATGCGTTGGCAGAGAGCTGGGGCAGGAACTGATAGCCAGCTGTCAGTTCGAAGCCGTGTACCCGCTCGGGTGCTCTTTCGGGTACTGCTACGCCATTTACATCTTTCAGACTGGTACCCAGATTGGAAGTGCTGATGAAGTAAGAGCCGGATGCATTGAATTTACCGATGTTGCTGTTGAAACCTGCTTCATAGTTATTGGTAATGATGGCTTTGGTTTCAATGGTATTGATGCTGGTGGAACCGTTGCTGACCGCCTTGGCCAGCCGGAGGGTACGGCCCAGATCATATAAGGAGAAGCTCTGGGAATAGCTGACAAACGGGTTGAAAGCCGGGAACCTGGTATAACGCAGGCCTGCATTGAATACCAGCGCTTCATAAGGCAGGTTGCCGCCTTTCACGAATACGCCGCCGGCATAGTTACCAAACCTGATGGTGGTATAATCAGGAATATCGAGCCGGATGTTCTCATAGCGTAGGCCCGCTTTCACCAGGAAGTCTTTGAACAGGTATGTCTTCAGCTGTGCATAAGGCGCCAGATTTTTCATGTTCATCTCAGGAACGAAGGGACGCCCATCTGTAAGTGGCTGGGCTGTTTTATCGTTCAGTACGTCTATACCCCAGGTGACGTCGCCATGCAGATTGGGATGGAAGTTGAACAATGTATTGAAGTTCACGCGGGCACCCATTTTTTTGGAGGTGATAGCAGAGTTGCCGGGCGGCGCGTAAAAATCGGAATATTCAAATACGGTGTAAAAGTCCTGGTAATACAGGTTTACATTCAGTGAGGTATGACGGAAGATATTTTTGCTGGTAAAATTCACATAGGCGTTGTGGTTATATGGCGTACCCTGTTTGTCCCCGGGATTAGTGCCAACGATACCCGTAATGGGGCGTTGTCCGAATTTACCGCCAGAGTCAACATAAGTGCTGTTTTGCATGGTACGGTAATAGTTGTACATCACCTCCAGCCGGTTGTTCTCATTGAAATTGTAACCCAGCTTTGCAAAAAGATTCACGTTTTCGTTCTGGCTGAGTGACTGGAAAGGGGCTATGACCTGGCCTTTAGCGTCTTTGTTGACACCGGTTTGCTCATAGGTGCCGGCTACTACATAGTCGAAATGATTGATCCGGCCGCTGAACTGTTGCGCCACGCGTGCACCAAGGCTATTGGCCGCGCTGGTGAGCGAACCACTGGCGCTGATATCGGTACTGCCGCTAAAACGTTTATTGGGATTGGCTTTGATGGTAATGAAGTTGATGATTCCTCCATCGGCACCGTTGCCATAGATAGCGGTGGAACCTTTGATCACTTCCACTCTTTCGATAACGGAAACATCAATGCTGCGCATGTCTTTATCGCCATTGCGCAGCGGGGTCGACTGTGGAATGCCATCGATCATGATCAGCATACCGCGGCCACGCAGTGTTTGGCCTTTATTGGTAGAGGTATTGCTCCCCAGCGTAAGGCCCGGCACGTTCATGCTGAGCAGCTGGTTGATGTCTGTGGTGATGGCACTTTGTTCCCGCAGTTGTTTACCACTGATGATGGTAATAGAAGAAGGGACGGTGCCCAGTGTTTCTTTATTGCGACTGGCGGTGACCACTATTTCATTCAGGCCAACGTCCGATGGCTGTACCGTGAGTGCAAGGGTGGTGATGCTATCAGCGATGGTAACCGGTTGTTCCAGCGTGTTGTAACCGATGCCCGTAGCGATCAGTTTATAGTTGCCGGGTTTTATGTTCTGGATGCTGAAAGTACCGTCAGGGGCGGAGATCGCGTGTTTCTGTGTTCCTGCCAGATAGATACGTAGCATGGGAACGGCTGTTTGTGCCGTATCCCGGATGGTGCCGGTCAGTTTTTGTGCAGTCGTCTGTAAAGTAACCAGGAGTGTCAGTAAACACAGTACCAGGTATTGTTTCATTTTCAAAGCTGATGTTTTTTAATGATGTATTTCCGGCGATACCATATCAGAAATCCTGATACGGAAAGGATACCGGGTGTTAAGCCCAGAAGGACATACAGTATTTTAACAGGAATGCCGCCATAGTTGCCGTAATGGAGCGGGGCCATGGCCGCGTTGAATTTATCGCCCCAGGGTGCCTGGCTGAAATTAACGGTCTTTTTTATCTGCCCGTTGACGTCGAAATGTACAGCAGAGCTGTAGCGGCCCCAGATAGCGGCTTCGTGGGCGTGGCCCAGAATACGTATCGGATCGCCGGCTTTTTTAGGCGGGCGGATGCCCATTGGTTCGAAACCCGGGATTTGTGCGGAAGCTTTGTTTAGTAATGATTCATAATCAACGGAAATAGGGGCGCCCACATTGGGAAAGGGGCCGGTAGTTTTTCGGTTGTCCAGTACTTTCAGCTGCATCATAAAGCCGGTGAAGGCAATGAGGAGATTGAACAGCAGGGCCCACACGCCCACTATACGGTGCAGGTTGCGCCAACGCCGGGTGCGACTGCCCCATTCAGGCTTCAGGCGGAAGGTCAGTACTTTGACTACTGATTTCCGATATACCCAGATGCCGGTGAGGAGCGATATAAACAGCAGCATGGCAACGGTCAGCATTACTTTAGCGCCGGTTTTTCCGCTGAGCAGGGAAAAGTGCAGATATATCAGAAAGCCGGAGAAGTAACCGGTGTTGGTATGTTGGTGGACCACCTCCCCGGTGTAGGGATTGAGGAAGAGGTATACTTTATGATCTGGCCCGTATTCCGCCCTGATGATGGCTGGTTCTTCCGGTGTTTGTGGCAGCCGGGAGAAGAACAGATAGGGAGTACCACCCCGGAGGGATCGACCGGCTTGTTGTAATAGCTCAAACAGCGGTTTGCGCTGTGTGCCGGGAGCAATATGATAAGTTTCCTGATGCAGGGCTTCGTCTATTTCGTCGCTGAAAACCAACAGGGAGCCTGTTATGCTGGCAAAAAGCAGCATAATGCCTACGATGAGGCCAGTAATACGGTGAACAGTGAAAAGCTGTTTATGCAGGTATTGCTTCAATTTCCTTATTAGTTTTTTTGCCAGCTGCAAAAGGTGACGATTACAGGGCGGGCACGAAAGTGCTATGTCCCGGCGGTTGATAGTGATCAGTTATCTGTTGCACTAACTATTTGCAGTTGTGGCTGCAAAGGTACTGCTGTCGTGCAGGAAGCGTTTACGCAATCGGGAAATTTATTGGTGTAAGGGCAAAAAAAGAGGGATTTTGACAGTTAGCTGATTTATTGTTGCAGTGTAATACTTTAACAAGCTATTAACAAAATACCACATTTGTGTTATGTGATACTGAGAAAACTGCTCTACATTTGAAATGTAACAATGAACACACGCAAAATCTAAAAAAGATTATTATATAAGATACTTGGAATCACTTGGTTATTCCAAATTCTATGAAGACCATATATTCTACCATGTCCTGATGAAAATTTAGTGAAATTTTACACCTAGTGAAAGAACGATTTGAGTAGGGCTGAGGAAACTCAGCCCTTTTGTATTTTAATATTTAAATATTTTGTTCATTGGGTTATTGATATTTACAGATTTTTTGATGTTGTGATTTTTTGATTTTACTCCCTAGGTTTCAAATTTTTATAAACAAATAGCATATTACAATAAATGGAAAGGCCTCCCTGCATTTGCAAGGAGGCCTTCTCTATAAATAACTAAAAAAATCTCAAAATCCGTAAATGGCTTACACCATTGGGATTTCAGCCACCTGATAAACTTTCTCGTCGAGCTTCGCTTTAGTTTCGCTGAAAGCTTTCAGTGTCAGTTCAATGTCCTCGTCTGTGTGAGCAGCAGTTGGGATAAGGCGGTAGATGATCTGGCCTTTTGGAATAACGGGATATACCACGATAGAGCAGAAGATGTTGTAGTTTTCGCGGAGGTCCAGGCACATCGCTGTAGCTTCCGGAATATCACCTTGCAGGTAGATCGGGGTAACGGGGGAGTTGGTTTTACCGATGTTGAAACCGCGGGCTTTCAGGCCGTTCTGCAGTTTATTCACATTTTCCCACAGTTTTGCTTTCATTTCCGGGTGTTTACGCATCAGTTCCACTCTTTTCAGGTGGCCGATAACGATTGGCAGCGGAATAGATTTAGCAAAGATCTGGGAGCGCATATTGTAGCGCAGGTAATTGATGATAGCTTTTTCGCCGCTGATGAAAGCGCCGATAGAAGCACCGGATTTAGCGAAGGTATTAAACAGCAGGTCGATTTTATCCTGAACTCCTTGTTCTTCGCCGGTGCCGGCACCGGTTTTACCCATGGTACCGAAGCCGTGGGCGTCGTCTACCAGCAGGCGGAATTCAAATTTATCTTTCAGTGCAGCGATTTCTTTCAGTTTACCCTGATCACCGGCCATACCGAATACGCCTTCTGTTACTACGAGGATACCGCCACCTTGTGCGTTAGCCAGTTCAGTAGCGCGTCTCAGTTGTTTTTCGCAATCTTCGATATCGTTGTGTTTGAACACATAACGTTTGCCGGGGTGGAGGCGTAAGCCGTCCAGGATGCTGGCGTGGCATTCTGCGTCGTACACAATCACGTCTCTGCGGCCGCAAACAGCGTCAATGGCACTCATGATGCCCTGGTAGCCGTAGTTCAGCAGTGTGGTATCTTCTTTACCCATGTAATCGGACAGTTCGCGCTCGAGCTGCTCGTGATAGTTGGTGTTGCCGCTCATCATGCGGGCGCCCATAGGCGCTGCAAGGCCAAAGTCAGCTGCCGCCTTTGCGTCGGTAGCCCGTACTTCCGGAAGATTGGCCAGCCCCAGGTAGTTGTTGAGGCTCCAAACTATTTTTTCATTGCCCCGGAATTTCATGCGGGGGCCTATTTCTCCTTCCAGCTTAGGAAAGGCGAAATAGCCATGGGCTCTGTCTGAATGCTCCCCAATGGGGCCCATGTGTTTCAGCAGTTTCTCGAAAATATCCATACGCTATATTATGTAATAGTTAAATGCTTTGATAAAAAGAGGACACAAAGGTATTAAAATATTGCTTTTTCTAAACTTCGATTACTTTTGCCAGCGTCATTTTAACGCTTCAGTCCTACCGGCCTCTGCCGGCAAAAGTACGTTTATCTTATAAAAAGCAATAATATCTAATGAAAAGGATCTCCCTGCTTGCCTTTGCCCTGGTGATCGCCACCACAGGCACCCGGGCACAAAAGGCCACTTCACCAAAACCTTTCAATCATCTGGCGACAGCCAAAAGCAGCAAAACAGCTGCCAAACCGAAACTGATCGTAGGCATGGTAGTAGACCAGATGCGCTGGGACTACCTGTACCGCTATAGCAACAGGTACGCTGCCGGAGGCTTTAAAAGACTGCTGCAGGAAGGTTTTTCCTGCGAAAATACACTGATCAACTATACACCTACCATCACCGCATGCGGCCATACCTGCGTGTATACCGGCTCGGTACCGGCTATCCACGGCATTATCGGTAACACCTGGTACAGCAACGAAATAGGCCGTACCATGTACTGCGCGGAAGATACCACTATGACGACCGTCGGCAGTACCTCTGCTGCCGGTAAAATGAGTCCACGCAATATGCTGGTGACCACCATCGGGGATGAACTGCGCCTGTCCAACCACTTCCAGAGCAAAGTAGTAGGCGTAGCGATCAAAGACCGCGGCGCAATTCTGCCGGCTGGCCACAGCGCCAACGCTGCTTACTGGTACGACGGCACTACCGGCAACTGGGTAACCAGCTCTTACTATATGAATGAGCTGCCAGGTTGGGCACAACAGTTCAATAACGAAAAATGGCCTCAGCAATATCTGTCCAAACCCTGGACCACGCTGTATCCTGCGTCTACATACACCCTCAGTACTGCCGATGAAAAAGTGTATGAAGGAAAATATAAAAACAGCACCACCGGCACCTCTTTTCCGCATGACCTGAGCGGGGCTGCCAATAGCTCCATCGCTGCTTCTCCTTTTGGTAATACCATGACCCTGGAATTTGCCAAAAAAGCCATGGAAGCCTACAATATGGGTAAAGGTGCGGTGACCGATTTTCTGGCCATCAGCCTTTCTTCCACGGACTATGTGGGGCACCAGTTTGGCCCTAATTCCATAGAAGCCGAAGATACTTACCTGCGTCTGGACCATGATCTGGCCACGTTCTTCCAGTATCTGGACGCCAATATCGGCAAAGGACAGTACTTGTTCTTTATCACCGCCGATCACGGCGTAGCGCATGTACCAGGGTTCCTGGAAGAAAACAAACTGCCGGGCGGCACCTGGGACGACCGCGCTGCCATGAAAGACCTGAATGAAAAGCTGGCCGCTAAGTTCGGCGTGAAAGACGTGATCAAAGCAGTGGACAACTATCAGCTGTGGCTGAACCACGACCTGATCGAGACTTCCGGCAAGAACTACAACGATATCCAGCAGTTTATCATCTCTAATCTGCAGAAATCCCCTGCCATTGCCAAGGCGTTTCCTATCCGCGATCTGATGGTGACCGTACTGCCTGAACCTATGCGCACCATGATGACCAACGGCTACAATACCAAACGGAGCGGAGATATTCAGATCGTATTGTCCCCCGCTTATATCGATGGTGGCAAAACCGGTACCACACACGGTTTATGGTATCCTTACGATGCACACATCCCGCTGGTATGGATGGGATGGGGTGTTCAGCCTGGTAAAACCAATCGTACGGTGGGTATGACAGATATCGCGCCTACACTGGCGGCGTTGTTACATATCCAGATGCCCAGCGGCAACGTAGGACAAGTGATCCAGGAGATTACTCATTAAAAGTTTATTCCTTATATTGCTCATGAAAGTACGGATGGTTACCCGGCAACCGTGGTGGCCATCCGTACTGCGTAATTCTTTACCATATGGAATTCAACTTGTTGCAATATGAGGTGGCGTCCCGTGTCGCCACGATCACGCTGAACCGGCCCGACAAACGCAATGCGCTGAATGGCCAGCTGGTAGCGGAGCTTCGGCAGGCATTTGCCCGGGCTGCCGCAGATGAAGGGGTGAAAGTGATTGTACTGAAAGGTAACGGAGAGGCTTTCTGTGCCGGGGCAGACCTGGAATACCTGCAGCAGTTGCAGCAAAACACCTATGATGAAAACCTCGCGGACTCGCGGGAGTTGATGCAGTTGTTTCAGGAGATTTATTTGCTCGATAAGGTAGTAATAGCCCAGGTGGAGGGCCATGCCGTAGCCGGAGGCTGTGGACTGGTGACCGTTTGCGACCTGAGTTATGCCGTGCCCGAAGCCATGATGGGATATACCGAAGTGAAAATCGGGTTTATACCAGCGCTGGTAGCTGTTTTCCTGGTCAGGAAAATAGGAGAGGGCAGGGCGCGGGAATTACTATTGACCGGCAGGTTGGTGGCCGCCGAAAAAGCCGCCCGCGATGGTCTGATCACCGCGGTAGTACCTGCCGGGGAAATGAAGGAATATGTAGCCAAAGTGGCTGCCGGCTTATGTAACGATGCATCCGGCAACTCCCTGAAAGTGACCAAAAAATTGATTGGCACAGTGTTGGACTTACCTATAAAAGACGGACTGGAGCATGCAGCTGAACTGAATGCTGCCACCCGTGGACATGAAGACTGTAAACGCGGGATAGCTGCGTTTTTGCATAAAGAAAAGCTGGTATGGTAACCTGTACCGGCTGTCACCACCACTAACCAACACACCACGACTATGTCATACCGGTTGTTTTTAACATATTTCCTGCTGTGGATAACCAGCCCTATACTGGCACAACGCGTTATTTCCGACGCTAAGATCGTTTACAAGATAGACCTGCCGCCTGAGCGTGCCCAGATGGACGCTATGCAGGAGGGAAGCACGCTTACCCAGTATATGCGGGGCCAGCTGAGCAGGATAGATATGGACTTCAATATTGTCAAATACACCTACCTGATCAACAGTAAGGATGAAACGCTGACCACGCTGATCGACCAGCATGGTAACAAGTACCTTATCCGCGCTAACAAGGGCCAGTATGAAAAGGAGTTGAAGCAGTATGAGAACGTACAGTTTAAAGACCAGGCCGAAACCCGGCAGATCGCTGGTTACACCTGTAAAAAGACCATTGGCACGATGCCGGACGGCACTACCTTCGAAGTGTACTATACGCCCGATCTGGTGCCCGAAAATAAGCATTATAACCGCCGGTTTGTTAACCTGAAAGGGATACCTCTGGAATTCGAGATCGTGACCAAAACGGGCTCCAAAATGCGTGTAATAGCCACCAAGGTAGAGTTATATCCTATTCCTGCTTCTTACTTTGATGTGCCGAAGACGGGTTATAAGATCGTGAGCCCGGAAGAGCTGAAAACGATGCAGTAAAGTAAGCGCCGGGGCGCCGGCCGGGAAGCCGGTCTATATTCCGGTGAGCGGCAGCCGGTGCCGATACATGCCCTGGCATCTCCCGACAGATATTTAAAAAGAAAAAGGCCTATCAAGAAGTTGTTAAACTTGTTGATAGGCCCATATTTGTACTTGAAGAAACGTTAAGGTCAGCCTTTCTTAAGCGGCAGGATAATCTGCAGTTTTTGAAAGTTCATGTTGCCCGGAGGCTGTATGGGTTGTACAGTGTAAGGCACAACATAAGTCGTATTGCCCTTGGTATAGGACATTACAGACTGGAAATTGATCACATTGGTATTGGTGAACTTAAAATTTGAATTGTAGCTGCCTGTGAATCTGTAACCGGCGTCAAGCGCGAGGTTGGTTTTGGGCATGGCGGTATTCAACACGAAATGGACGTTATCGGTCTTTTTCGCCTTGTCTTTTTCATTATCGGTGGGCAAAAGGGTGTTATTTGCCAGTGCGCTAATGGCGAACAGTGCCATAGCTCCCGCCAAAAGGCAGGACAATGAAAAAGTCCTGGATATGTGAATTTTCGTTTTCATTGTAACACAAATATACAAACTTTTCGATCTATTATATAACAAATCCTTAACGCAAATTACAATAAATTCTTAATAAAATGTTAAAAAATTTATAAACGGTTTTAAATACTGCGAATTGGTGGATACATAAAAGTCTTATATTTACATTAATGAGTAAAGATTTTTCTTTTTTAAACGAGGATTTTGATGATCTGAGAGACTTGTTGCAGCAGTTTGAAAATCTGAGGGCGGGTAAATCTCACTCTTTTCTGGACGAGGACTCATTTGAGCAGATCATAGACTATTATGACGAGCAGGATGAAATGCCGATTGCATTGCAGGCCGCCGAAATAGCCATAGAGCAGTTTCCTTATTCTTCCGCACTTCTTCTGAAAAAAGCCAACTTACTGATAGAAACCAAAAAGTACAAAGAAGCCCTTCATTTACTGGACAAAGCCGCTTTGCTGGACCGCAACGATATCAATTTGTATATCCTGCAGACCGACGTATATCTGGCGCTGAACCAGCATCAGAAGGCTGCGGACGTACTGAATGAACAGATTGACCAGTTTGAGGGAGAAGACAAGACGGAATTGTTGCTGGAGCTGGCTGACGTATATGATGACTGGGAAGAGTTTGAGAAAGTGTTCGATTGCCTGAAAATGGCACTGGAACATGATCCCAATAACGAGGAAGCGTTGCACAAGATCTGCTTCTGGACCGAGTTTACCGGCAGAAACGAAGAAAGTATCCGGTTACATACCTGGATCATAGATGAGCATCCGTTTAATCACCTGGCGTGGTTTAACCTGGGTACTGCCTATCAGGGGCTGAAACTGTACGAGAAAGCGATAGATGCTTATCAGTATGCAGTAGCCATTGACGAGAAGTTTGACTACGCCTATCGTAACATGGGCGATGCCTATATCCGTTTACGTAAGTATGCCGATGCCATTGAAGTGTTGCAGAAGCATCTGGAGATAGCCAAACCGGAAGATGTGATCTATGAGGCTATCGGACATTGTTATGAGCGGCAGCGCAAGTATACGCAGGCCCGTTATTACTACCGGAAAGCTTCCCATCTGAGCCCCAACGACGACAAGCTGTTTTACAAGATTGCCGTGGCCTATATGATGGAGGAAAACTGGGACAATGCCGCCAAATCACTGCTTAACGCATTGAAAATAAACAAACAGAGCGCAGAATACAATATGAGCCTCGGCGAATGTTACCTGCAGCTGGGCAAGGAGAAAGACGCACTGCTTTATTTCGTGAATGCGGTGCGTATCCGTCCAAAGAGCGTGCAGCCGTGGCAGGAGCTTGTAAAAGGCTTGTATGTATTTGGTTTTCTGGAAGAAGCGCTCGATCAGCTGGCCGCCGCTGAAGAAAAAGCCGGCCGTAAACCGGTATTCCAATACTACCGGGCCGCTATCCTGATAGCGCAGGGTAAGACCAAAGAAGGACTGCTGCACCTGGAAACCGCGCTGCAGCAGGCTCCCAAGGCCCTCAAGAAGCTGGTGGAGCTGGACCCCGCCATTTTACAACATGTGAGTGTGGTAGACCTGATCGGTCAATACCGCAAGAAACGTTAACCAATGTTATTTACTTTTAAAATAAAGTATAGTCTTCTTATTTTTGCGCCGGCTTTTTAAATTGTCATGGACATAAGCCATTGTATTTCCGGTTACTAAAATTGCAGCTACACTATCCCAACTTGCCCGGGTGAAAAATAGTATGTGTTTTACTGACCAATAAGAAGATAAAAATATTTCAAATGAATTTTAATCTGACACAAATCCCGGAAAGGACGAAGAAACCCCGCACCCATGGGCTTACCATGGTGATGGACAAGGGGCTTAGTTTGGAAGAAGCAAGAAATTTTTTATCGGCGTCGGGACCTCACGTGGATATCCTGAAACTCGGCTTTGGTACTGCGTTTGTCACGCCCAACCTGCGCGCAAAAATTGAGCTTTACCAGTCGGCCAACATTCCGGTATATTTTGGCGGTACTTTATTTGAAGCGTTTCTCATCCGTAACCAGTTTGATGAATATGTGAAGCTGGTGCAAGATTACGGTATCAGTTACATGGAGGTGTCTGATGGTTCTATCATCATCCCGCATGCGGAAAAATGCGGCTATATCGAAAAACTGTCCAAAATCGGCCTCGTATTGAGTGAAGTAGGCTCCAAAGACGCGGAACATATTATTCCTCCCTATAAATGGATCGAATTAATGAGAGCGGAACTGTCTGCCGGCGCTACCTATGTGATCGCAGAAGCCCGCGAAAGCGGTAACGTAGGGATCTACCGCGGTACCGGTGAAGTACGTGAAGGCCTGGTACAGGAAATCCTGACCCAGATCCCGGCGGAAAAAATCATCTGGGAAGCACCACAGAAAGCGCAACAGCTCTACTTCCTGGAACTGGTAGGCTGCAACGCCAACCTCGGCAACCTCGCCCCTAATGAAGTGATCTCCCTCGAAGCGATGCGCGTTGGCCTGAGAGGCGATACCTTCCACCTGTTTCTCGACAAAGAATAATTCCGTAAAGGAATGATATATGAGAGACCTGATTATTTATGATGCAACAAAACATTCTAAATAATCAGGTCTCTTCTTTTTTAAAAAACAACACATGAAAACATACGGCCTTATTGGGTATCCGCTCAGCCACTCTTTCTCCAAAGGTTTTTTTACCAAAAAATTTGAAGAAGAACATATTGCCGGGCATCAGTATGAAACCTTCCCGATACCTGCTATCACTGAGTTCCCGGCATTGCTGGCACAGCATCCGGACCTGTGCGGCCTGAATGTCACCATTCCCTACAAAGAACAGGTGATCCCTTACCTCGATGAGCTCAGCGATGCTGCCTCCCAAATTGGTGCGGTCAACTGTATCCGGTTTAAAGACGGTAAAAAGAAAGGCTTTAATACCGATGTGATCGGGTTTCGCGATTCCCTGCAGCCTTTGCTGCAACCGCATCACCACAAAGCGCTTGTACTGGGTACCGGCGGTGCGGCCAAAGCAGTGATGTATGCTTTGCAGGAAATAAACATCGACTATCTGGTGGCCAGCCGTACGCCCGCTAACGGGACGGTGGCCTATCATTCGCTGGACCAGGCCACCATGGAGACTTACACGTTGATCATCAATACCACGCCGCTGGGAATGTATCCTAACGTCGACGCCTGTCCGGATATTCCTTACGAATACATCACCTCCCGTCATCTGTTGTATGATCTGGTGTATAATCCGGCGGAAACGCTCTTTCTGCAGAAAGGCGCTGCACAGGGCGCGGTTATCAAAAACGGCCATGAGATGCTGATCCTGCAGGCGGAGGCTTCGTGGGATATCTGGAATGCATAGCCCTCGCCGGGTTCACGCAAAGGCGCAAAGCAGCAAAGACGCAAAGGCAATAAATAAGAAAACAAAGAAAGCAAAGGAGCGAAGATTTAATGTTGATCTTCGCTCCTTTGCTTTCTTATTTAAAACTTAAAAAATCTTTGCGTCTTTGCTGCTTTGCGCCTTTGCGTGAGCCCAGCGAGCTCGCGAGCATTATACCGGTTTGATCATATAATACATACACGTCGTCACAAAATCGCGCACATAGGGGATGGCCGACACCGGCTTCCACTGCTCACGGGCGCTGACATTGAACTTGTATTTGTAAATGGGATTGATCAGGTAAAAGCGGCGCTGTGTAATTTTATAGCCCTGACGTTTTACGATTCGCTCGAACCGTTCGATGGAGATGCCGGTGGACTTCACATCCATCAGCTCCTGAACGATATCGTTTTCTTCCCCGAACATCCGGAGCACGCCACGGTAAACTGGTTTAGGCAGCAGGTGGATATAAGGCACCATGCTCAGGAATTTATTATGACAGATCTGCTGGTGTCCGCCATGAGGCATATACCAGGGCGGAAACCCAAAGTATACCTGTCCGCGTGGCGTGAGCAGCTGTTTGAGGTGGCCTACGATCTTCTCCTGGTCGGGTATATGTTCGATGGCGTCTTTGAGGATGATCACATCGAAAGAGTTGCGGAATTCTCCCAGAAAATCAACATCATAAATATTTTTGGCAATCAGCTTCAGTTGTCCGGTCGTTTCATATTTCCCCAGAAAACTTCTGGCCAGTTCTATCCTGGCCGGCGCCAGGTCTACTCCCACACAGTGGCAGCCTTTTTCCAGCAAAGGTGTGAGCACACCGCCCTCACCACAGCCCACTTCCATGACACGCAGGCCTTCCAGCTGCGGAAATTCCTGCTGGATAAATGGCACCACGTAATCGCGGGAGTTGTCTACCTGTTGCTGATAACGGAGCGTAGCATTCTTATGGTGTTCTAATGACATGTTAGCAAAATTGCGTGAATTTATGCAAAAGCTTCAAGCTTTTAATAGTTATTGGTTATAATATTTTACTATATAACCGGTAGTTAGTCAGGATATGGTGCGCTAAACGTGATTTAGCTATCTTTGCGGGATGCAAACAACCGATAAGACGAAATACCAGGAAGGAGCTGTAATACTGGTTAATAAACCGCTGACATGGACTTCCTTTGATGTAGTACGCAAAATAAGAAATTTAACCAAAGCCAAAATAGGGCATGCCGGCACCTTAGACCCGCTGGCTACCGGATTGCTGATCTGCTGCACCGGTAAAATGACCAAAAAGATCAACGAATACCAGGCTCAGGAGAAAGAGTACACCGGTACCTTTACCCTCGGTGCTACCACTCCTACTTTCGACAAGGAATCTGAACCGGAGAATTTCAAAGAGATTACCGGTATAGATGAGGCTGCCCTGAAAGCCGCTACCGAAGGCTTTTTAGGGGAGATTATGCAGCTGCCGCCGATCCACTCCGCCATTAAACAAAACGGTAAACCCATTTATCTGCTGGCCAGAAAAGGGGTGGACGTGAAAGTGGAGCCCCGTAAGATCACAATCTCCGAATTTGAGATCACTAAAATAGAATTGCCTGTTGTGCACTTCCGCGTGGTATGCAGCACGGGCACGTATATACGTTCCCTGGCCAACGATTATGGCGCTGCATTAGGCTGCGGAGCCTATCTGAGCAGCTTATGCCGTACCCGCATCGGTGCTTTCAGGCTGGAAGAAGCGATCGACATGGACGCATTCATATCTGCTAACAGCGCGCCTAAAACGGATAACCAATAGCGATATTCCAGATAATATTGTTCCTGCGCCATCTGCTGTTTCCCAGGTCCCACTCGCTGATGTACCAACCGTTTTTGCTGTCGGTGTAATAAGGTACTTTCAGCGGGATACCCCAGTCGAGGCGGATCAGGAAGAAGGAGAAATCCAGTCTCAGGCCGGCGCCGGTACCGATGGCCAGATCGTGATAGAGCTGATCGAAGCGGAATTCGGAGCCGGGCCTGGTAAGATCTTTCTTGATCATCCAGATATTGCCCATATCGAGGAAGGTGGCGCCTTTAAGGTTGATGGTGCCGCCAAACATTCGTAACAGATCGAAACGGTATTCCACGTTGCCTTCCAGTTTCATATCGCCGGTTTGGTCCGGGAATATCTGCGCACTGGAAGAGGTGTCTTTGTAAGAGCCGGGGCCCAGTGTACGTAAACGGAAAGCGCGGATGCTATTGGGCCCGCCGGAGGTAAACTGCCTTACGTAAGGCAACACGCTGGAAGAGCTGTAAGGGATACCCACACCTGCATATAACCTTGTTGCCAACCCGCTATGAACGCCCAGCCGCCAATAGTGACGGTAATCGGCCTCCATCTTCACAAAATTGGAAATATTTACTTTGGTGAGAGATTCAATATTTGATCTTTTGCCGGTCGCCATATCCACCAGACTGTTGATACCATTCAGCCACAATCCTGATTCTTCGATATTAGCCCTGAAGTAGCTGTAGTGCCGTTGGTGCAGCAGGTCATTGTTGCTGTAAATGAACGAAACACTTTCCCCACCGATCAGTGCCGGCTCAAAGCTGCGTTTCAGGTATGGGTTGGGGTCTACAGTTGAAGCTTTAAAGTTAGGATCAAGGTTTACCCCCACATAGTTGAGGGTGAATGGTTTTACTATCCAGCGTTTGTACAGGCTTTCATTCCAGTCGTAGCCATAGGAGAGGTTGATACTGGTGATGTCGAATTTCTCGATACGTGATAGAAAGTTGGCGCCGAAAGTAAGCCTGGTTTTTACATTGGACCGGGCGGCCTGCCGGATATTGAACGGAAGTGCAAACCGGGGCCAGGTAAAGCTCATCTCTCCGCCAAACTCTCTCGATTGCAACACCCATCCTTCGGCTGGTTTATTCACCAGTTCGATGCCGGTATTGAGGCTCATACTTAGCTGGGTAGCGCTTTTAGCGAGGTTGATGTGTCTGTAGTTGAGGCTGACACCGGAGCCTAACGTATAGTCGGAACTGTTACTCAACTCGAAGTTGACGCCCAGTTCCTGTTTACGGCGGGGCGTCAGGAACAGATAGGCGTCCAGTCCGTGTGCGGTATCCTTGTTTTCCTTGTATTGCAGGGTAACGAACTGCCAGACGCCCAGGTCGTACAGTTTGTTAACCGTATTGTTGTACTGCTGCAGGGAGTAAGTTTCTCCGGGTCTCAGCAGGATGGATTTGGAGAGTGTTTTAGGTTTCAGGATATCCTGATGTGAACGGATGGTAATGTATTTGCGGTTGTCTTCCTTCAGGGTGGAGTCGTTGGGATTGCCATTGAGCGGGAAGTCGGGGTACGCGTATATTTTGCTGATATGGTACCGTTGCCAGGTAGCGTTGGCCGAGTCTTCCGGGTTTTTGATCCTTACTTCCACGTCCATCGTGGGTTTTTCGCGGCCTTTGTTTTCCGTGAAGATGTTCACAAATCCTTCAAAGGGGTTGAGGGAGTTGCGGAACAGGGCTTTATTGAGGGTATCGACTTCAAATTCGATAGCATCGCGGCCAAATTTGTAGTAGCCGGCGTCGCGGATAATGCGGGTGAGCCTTTCCCTTTCGGACGATAAGGTAGCGGATTTGTAGGCGATACCTTTTTTCAGGAGCGAGAGGTTTTGATTGGCCTGCACTACAGCCAGAATATTGGAGTCGGGCACTTCGTAAGTGATTTTATCGAGTACGAAGTTGCGGCCGGTGTTTACATTATAGTTGACGCTGGTTTTATGCCGTTTTTCGCTGGGTTCAGCTGTCACGGTGGCATAGAAGAAGCCCTGGTTATGCAGGTAGCTGGTCATGCGGGAGATAGACTCCTTTGTTTTGGCGGAATCGTAGACCACCGGCGCTTCCATGTTTCTTTTGGAGAGCACCATGTTCCAGAACCAGCTGGATTTTTTCTCGTTATACTTCTGATTGTAGAGCCATACCTTAATACGGGTGGCCAGCAGTTTTTTGTTGGGCTGCTGGGTCATCAGGGACTTGGAAGACAGGGAGCTGCGGATATCCTGTTTTTCTGAATTGAGGATATCGCCTTTTACATTTACAGTGCTGCTGACATACAAGGTCTGGTCCTGTTGCAGGTATTTGGTATTGGAACATGCGCCCAAAGCCAGTATTCCAACCAGTAGCAGCAAATATCTCAGCAAAGAAGTCCTTGAATTGGGTGGCGGCTGCATCACGGGCGAAAACGTTATAATATTTTAAATGGTAATACTGAACCCTACCTCCGGCAGCCTGTTTCTTGGCTGATTAAAAGAAATCGTGTAGGTTTGGCCTCATGTTGTCAAAGGCGCAAATTAAATATATTCAATCATTACAGCACAAAAAAAACCGTCAAAAATCCAGCCAGTATATTGCGGAGGGAGATAAGATCGTACAGGAGCTACTACAGGCGGGCATGCCAGTGAAAGCCGTTTATGCCACCAGCGCATGGTTGCTTCAGCATAGCCAGCTACTGGACCGTTTGCCGGCAGATGCTGTAAAGGAAGTGGATAATGCAGTTCTGAAACAACTATCGGCGCTTACCACGCCGAACAACGCCATGGCCCTGCTGGATATGCCACCGGCAGATAGCGGGCTTCCGCCTGAAGGTACGGTGGTACTGGCCCTGGAAGCGATCCAGGACCCCGGTAACATGGGTACGCTGATTCGTATAGCCGACTGGTTTGGTATCCGGCAGCTCATCGTGTCTCCGGATTGCGTGGACGTGTATAATCCTAAAACCATACAAGCCACTATGGGCAGTATTGCCCGGGTACAGGTGAAAGAAATGGATATCCGGAAGCTGCTGGAGGAAAGTAAACTGCCTTCCTATGCCGCCACCCTGCATGGGGAAGACATTACCCGCTTCTCCACCCTCCGTGAAGGAATTATCCTGATCGGTAATGAGGGCCGGGGGCTGACAGAAGAAACCATCGCCCAGGCCACCCATCGCATCACCATCCCGCGCCTGGGAGGCGCCGAATCCCTGAATGCCGCCGTAGCCGCCGGTATTATCTGTGGCAGATTATTGATTTAATTGACCGTAATGCCCCGATATCTGTTTTTGTGTTTGTTGATACTGTGTTTCGCCTGCCAACGTCCCGCGCCGCGACAGATCACTCCTGCTTTTTATTATTGGAAACAGACATGGACAGGTAATGCCAACGAGATGCAATACCTGCGTAGGTTGCCGGCTAAGCGGCTGTACGTGAAAATGTTTGATACAGATGTTGATCCCGGGACCGGCAAACCCATACCGGTAGCGATGCTGCGCGAGCAGACGCCGCTGCCCGACAGCATTGATATTATCCCGGTAGTGTTTATTGTGAACGAAGTATGGAGCAAGCCGGATACCGCTCTCGCCACCAATATCAACCGGCTGCTGGAGCAGTTGTGCCAGCAGATTCCTGCCGGCCGTATTCCGGAAATACAGATCGATTGCGACTGGACACGCACTTCCCGGGACATCTATTTTGCTTTTTTGCAACAGCTGCGCGAGCAGTCTTTTTTCCGTCATCGTCAGCTGTCAGCCACTATCCGCATGCATCAGGTGAAATTCCTGATCAACAGCGGCGTGCCGCCGGTAGACAAAGGGTTGCTGATGTGTTACAATATGGGTGATTTGCGAAAGCCGGGAGATCATAACTCCATTCTGGATGAAAACACCATGAAATCTTATATCGGCAACGACAGGGTATCCGCTTATCCGGTACCTTTGGACATTGCTTTACCATTGTTCGACTGGTCTGTATTGTTCAGAGATGGCCGTTATGCCGGCATCCTCCGTAATATCAGAGAGGCGGACCTGCAAGACACGGCACTGTTTGCATCGTCCGGGAAATACGTTTACACTGTTTTAAAAGACAGCGTGGTAAATGGTTACCTGTTAAAAGCAGGTAATGTGGTGCGCCGTGAAACCAGCGAGCCTGCTATGCTGGAAACAGTGTCCCGTATGGTGGCCCGGCAACGACAGGACTATGACCCTGTCGTTATTTTTTATCATTTGGATTCAGTAACCCTTCATAATTATCCGTTGGATGAACTACAAAAAATTTATCGTTTTTTCCATTAGCTTTTGTGCCGTGATGTTTGGCAATGTGATCTACACCCTGTCCTGTGGGCCGGATGCGGATCCCTATGATTATTACATCTCCTTTTTTAATCCTTATCAGTCTGGGAAAGGGTATGAGCCGTTTTATTATACCGGCATGAGTACTTTTTATGATGAAGCCACCACACCTTCGGAAACAGAAGTGAATGTGAGCGACTGGCAGCGGTTTACCGGCGATAAGGCGACAGCCGCTGATATCCGGCAGTATATCTACACGTATACCAAAGACGAGATGTCTGCAGTGGCTACCCGCAGCACCGCTTCCCTGCCCGACAGCGCACGTAGCAATACTTTTGCCCGGTTTCTGCAGGAAGACCGTAATCAGGAGGCTGCCCGTTATCTGTTGTTTGCCAAAACCTGTGAGCCGTCTGTAAGCCAGATCGATCCATGGACCCCACCTACCCGCAACATGCCTACTATGGAGGCGTTAGGGAAAGAGGCGGCTGAGCTGTATGAGAAGACCGGCAATAAAGACCTCCGCGAACGTTATGCCCTGCAGCAGGTAAGACTGCTGCACTATAGTGGCCGGTATGAAGATGCTGTCACTACCTTCGATAAACTGTTTAAGAAGGGAGGTTCTTCACTGATGTATTACAAAGCGCTGGCGCTGAAAGCAGGTGCAGTACAGCATATGGGCGATTCCATACAAGGGGCTTATCTGTTTTCCCGTGTTTTTGACAAAGCACCGGCCCTGCGTGTCAGCTGTTATACCAGTATGAGATGGGGCAACGCACCGGAAGAAGCGGTGTACCATCTTTGTAAAGACAATCGCGAAAAGGCCATGGTAGCGGCTATTTATGGCATGAGGAAGGATGAGATCACGTTGGAGCCTCTGAAGAAAGTGTATGCGTTCGATCCTGCCTCTCCGGCGCTGACGGTATTAATGGGCCGTGAGATCAGCAAGCTGGAATCCCGGTTCCTTGACAGGGTGGTTTCCACGTCTACCGATTCTGTATCCATGGCCGGTATGGTGAATCTGTCCCCTGAACTGAATACTATCGTCAATACGCAGATACGCCCGTTGGTCGGCTGGATGAACAGTGTGATCGACAAAGGGAAAGTGAAAGACCTGGCCTTCTGGCAGGTGAATTCCGCTTACCTGTCTTACATGTGCCGCGATTATGATGTGGCGAGGGCGCAGCTGGACAAAGTAAACAGCAAAGAACCTGAGATCCGCAATCAGTGGGAAGTGGTGAATTTGTTGATCAACATCAACCAGCATAAAACCATCGACAAAGAACTGGAAGATAAATTACTGGGTACCTTTAAATGGCTGGACGGCCAGCTGGCAGCAGCCCCGCGACAGGGAGAATGGTGGGAGACCGGCCGTGACAGGTTTTTCAGCAAAACGTACCGTAACCTGCTGGGAGCCATACTGGCGCCCAAATACCATCTGCAAAAGGACTTTGCAAAAGAAGCGTTGGTCCGTGGCCGTTGTGACAGCCTGAATGTATATGATTATTTCCTCTCCGGCCAGTCAGCGACAGACCAGATATGTGACGAGATGAACAGTGCACAGCTGCTGCAATTGCACAACTTCATGAAATCTACCGGTAAAACTCCTTACGAGAATTACCTGGCCAGCTTCTTCCCCAGGGCGGTTGATTTAAATGCTGCCATCGGCGAAAGTTACCTGCGTGTGCATGATTTCAAAACTGCACAGCAGTGGTTTAGGAAAGCCAACAAGATGAGTGCTTCTTTCCTGGTATTCAAAGAGCTGTTTCAGGATTTCGGTCCGGACGACGGCCCGGAGAAAGCCTTTCCTAAAGCGATCACGCAGCTGCAGTTCTGCGATAAGATGTTGGCCTTACAGGAAAAAATGAAAATATCGCCGGTAGACGCGAAAGTTTACTATGAATATGCGACAGGGCTGTTCAATATTACTTACTATGGCAGATCGTGGAACCTGGTCAACCGCTACCGGCCGTCTACGTTGTGGTACACCACTGCCTGTGAAAAAGATCCCTTTTCGCGGCAGTATTTTGGCGCCTATGGTGCGGAAGGTTATTATCTGAAAGCGGCGCAGGCAGCTACAGATCCTGAATTCAGGGCAAAATGTTTCTTTATGGCCGCACGTTGTTATCAGAAACACGTGACACCGATGGAAGACAGTGATAAATACTATGCGGCGTTGGTCCGTAACCGTTATTTCCCGGTATTGAGGAGCAACTATTCACAGACACGCCTGTACCAGGAAGTGTATGGTCAATGCAGTTACCTGCGTGACTTCGTGAAAAGCGGAAGATAAAGTTATTTAAACTGGATCGCTTTTACCGGCGTGATCTTCCGGATAATGAGGGACGGAATCAGTAGTACCAGCAAACAGATGGCGAAGGTACCCAGATTGATCAGCAGTATTTCCGGCCATCTGATATCGATAGCGGCCACCGACATGTAGTAGGACTCTTCCGGGAGTTTGAAGATGCCGGTGGCCTTTTGTAAAAAGGCCAGCCCCAGCCCGAAAAAGTCGCCGATGAGTACACCCATAAGGATGATGTAGCCTGCCTGGAACACAAATACTTTCTGGATTTTCCAGTCACGCATGCCCAGCGCTTTGAGGATGCCTACCATGTTGGTCCGTTCCAGTATCAGTATCAGGATAGCGGTGATCATGTTAATAACGGCCACGATCGTCATGATCACGATAATAATGAGTTCATTCTGGTTCTGTAACTGAAGCCAGTCGAAAATATTGGGATAGATATCGCGGATGGTGCGGGTAAAGAGTTGATCGGGGAGTGCGCTGTTATCGATGATGCGGGCGGTAGTGTCCATCTTATGATAGTCCTGAAGCATGATCTCATAACCGCCTACCTGTGCGGGCGCCCAGTCGTTGAGCCGGCGAACGAGGTTCAGGTCACCGATAACATAGGTTTTATCATATTCTTCGATACCGGTTTTAAAGATGCCGGAAACCTGTAATTTGCGGGCGCGGGGCGGAAGCCCGCCACCTTGAATAAAGTAGATGATCACTTTATCATCGACCTTGAGCTGCAGGTCTTTTGCCATGTTGGTGGAAACCATAATTTCCGGTGCATAGCTGGTATCATTGAAGCGGGGCTGGCGGCCGGACTGGATGAACCGTTGCAGCTGTGGCCAGTCGTAGCTTTTGTCTATTCCTTTGAAGATGATGCCGTTGATTTCCTTTTCAGACTTGATAATAGCTGATTTGGTGGCATAGGGGTAGACGGACTTCACGCCGGGTACTCTTTTGAGGCTGTCTATCAGGGTAGGCGTAGAGGTGAAGGGGATTTCTTCTGTCAGCGGGCCGGCATTGGGCTGGTATTGATTGACATGAAGATGCCCCCAGAAACTGAAAATCTTATCCTGAATGACCTGCTGAAAACCGTTGACCAGGGCTGTTGCCAGAATCATTACCGCCACGCTGACTGCGGTAGCAGCAACAGCGATGTTGATGATGAACTTTGAAAAAGAGGACGCTTTGTTAAAAGCGATCCTTCTGGCAATAAAAGCAGATAATTCCATTGAACTGATTTCGATTAAAGCAAATGTAGGAAATCAAAAATCAAATCTCTAAATAAGCAAATAATCGTAACTTGAATACAACCAAATAGCCAGTATGCGTACAGCAGCTTTTCTTTCATGGGTGGTCCTGGCAACCTGTCTGTTTACCGGCAGGGTGGTGGCGCAGGCAAATGTCATTACACCGGACCATATCTACCACAACAACATCAAGTCCGTCAAATTCAATCAGCAGGGCGATCCACTGAGTATGCCGATGTATACCATTGGTACAGGGGAGAAACTGGAGTTGTCTTTTGATGACATGGACAATGATGTGAAGACCTACTACTATTCTTTTATCCTTTGTAACGCAGACTGGACACCGGCTCAGGTGAATCAGTTTGATTACATGCGTGGGTTTTCTGAAACGAGGATCCTCAATTACAAAATGTCGTCTGTGGCGTTGCAGCGGTATACGCATTATAGTGTGCAGCTGCCGGGCACTAATAGTTACCCGATCAAATCAGGCAACTATCTGCTAAAGGTATATCTGGACAGCGACACTACTCAACTGGCCTTTACCCGCCGTATGTATGTGATGGAATCAAAAGCCGGTATCGCCGGATTTATCCAGCAGCCGGTGTCGCCCAAATTGTTCCGTACCCATCAGAAGATAAATTTTGAGGTCAATACCGGTTCCCTGAATATCCAGAATCCTTTTGATCAGATCAAAGTGGTGATTTTGCAAAACTATCGTTGGGACAATGCGCTCACCAATCTGAAGCCGCAGTTTATCAATGGTAATGTGATCAAATACAATGCGGAGCTGGATTGTGTTGTTCCTGCGGGGAAAGAGTTCCGGTGGATAGACCTGCGAAGTTTCCGTTTGCAGACTGAAAGGGTGAGCCGGTCGGAATATCACGCCAGCAGTACGGATGTTTTTGCGGTGACAGATGTGGAGCGTGCTGATAAAGTGTATCAGTTTATCAAAGACATCAATGGTAAGTACTACCTCGCTACGCTGGACAACTATGATCCGAATTTTGAAGGTGACTATGCATCGGTGCACTTTTCTTTTGCTTCCCCGGAACCTTATGCCGGATATGATATGTATATTTTGGGGGAGATGACCGACTACGAGCTAAACAGCAATAGTAAGTTGAGCTACAATGCTGCCAGCCGGGCTTATGAAGGAACATTGTTCCTGAAGCAGGGGTACTACAATTATATCTATGGGCTGGTAGATAAAACAGTGCCTAACGCAAAAATCAATACCGATTTAACAGAAGGCAACTGGTGGGAGACGGAGAATAACTACACGATTTTATTATACTTCCGTCCGTTGGGTGGTCGTGCAGACGAGCTGGTGTCCAGTGTTACCCTGAATTCTATTCTGAACCGCAAGTAAGCCGGTTGAGATAAATTATAAAGCAAAGACCTGATGATATGCTCATCAGGTCTTTTGCATTTTTAACAATAAAACACCTATTTATATAACAACAAAACAACCTTGTTTGATTATACGCCTACTGTTTGTCGCAGCTTCACAATGTTGGCAGCGCCGCGTTTGATGATGATGCGGGTACCTCTTTCGTAGGTGAAGTAGCGATAGAACCAGTTGATGAATACGACTAGTTTGTTACGGAAGCCGAGCAGGCTCATAAGGTGAACGATCATCCATACTATCCAGGCGAAGTAGCCGCTGAGGCGCATGTTGGCGAATTCGGCCACGGCCCTGTTTCGTCCGATGGTGGCCATGCTGCCGAGGTCTTTGTAATAGAAACCTTTCAGCGTCTTTTTCTCCAGCAGGAGGCGGATATTGTGCGCCAGGTTTTTCCCTTGTTGGATAGCCACCTGGGCCACCATCGGGTATCCTTTCGGGAAGCGCGGGTCGTTGGTCATTTGCGCGATATCGCCGATCGCAAATACGTTTTCGTATCCTTTTACCTGATTGAATTCATTGACCAGAATGCGGCCGTTAGGTAACAAGATGTCTTGTGGCAGACCTTGTACGGGCACGCCTTTCACGCCGGCAGACCAGAGGAGGGACTGTGATTCAATTGTTTCGCCGTTGCTGAGCGTGATGGTATGGCCATCATATTCTTTTACGCCGGTGTTGACCATCACTTTTACACCCAATTCCTGCAGCGCATGCATGGTGCGTTCTGATGTTTTTTCACTGAAAGAAGCCAGTAGCTTAGGGCCTGCTTCGATCAGGTAAACGTTCATCAGGGATTGGGGCAGATCGGGATAGTCTTTAGGCATAATATATTTCCGTAACTCAGCGAAAGCGCCTGCCAGTTCCACACCGGTGGGGCCGCCGCCTACCATTACGAAGTTGAGTTTCGGTTTTATTTCTTCCTGGTTTTTCAGCAGCAGACTTTCCTCAAATTGTTTCACCACATAGTTTCTGATCTGTACTGCTTCGATCAGGGATTTCATGCCGATGGCATTGTCTTCGATGGCTTTGTTGCCGAAGAAATTGGTATTGCTGCCGGTGGCGAAGACGAGGTAGTCGTAGCGGATATTACCGATACCTGTTTCCAGTATATTTTCTGTTGCTTTGATGCCGGTCACTTCCGCCATTCGGAAGACGAGGTTTTTCTGTTTTCTGAAGATGCCTCTGAGCGGGAAAGCGATGCTGTCGGGTTCCAGGCCGGCCGTAGATACCTGATAAAGCAGCGGTTGAAAGAGGTGATAATTGTTTCTGTCTAATAATACTACCTGAACCGGAGCATGTTTCAGCTGCTTGGCGAGATTTATACCTCCAAATCCTCCTCCTACAATAACTACGCGCGGTTGAGCTGATTCCGGAATATTAGGCTGGATCATAATTCATCTATTTATTTTATTGGATATGGCATGCCTCGTTATAACATTCTGATATTGTCGGCAGTTCAAATGCCGTACCAGTGGTAATTTTTATCAAAGTTACGAAACTTTCAGAAAAAAATGAAAATTACTTACATGATAAATATCAGGTTTTCTGAGATAGGCGTTTCCGTGAGAATGGGGGTGCATATATAACGGTCCGCGGCACGGATTGAGGCTTAAGGGAGGCCGGCTCACGAGGCTTGAGGGAGGATGGAGCCATTTATGATAGCGATGAATCCATAAAACCCATAAAACCCATAAAACCCAGGGCTGAAGCCCTGGGCTACGATGTTATTCAGGCTCATTAGGAGATAGCGTTCTTAAGTTTCAGCCTGCGATAGACAAGTCATGTGCGTCACAATGCCAGGTATGTATTGGATGGCACTGTTGCTGCCGTGGATCTTGCCCATGGCCTTGGTTGCTGGTGGATTTGCTGATTGTTCGAGATGAATACCGTTTGTTAGTATCCCTATATTCGAATTCTATGCATGGAGGTATCTTGAACAACAACATTGCCCAGGGCTTTAGCCCTGGGATTGTAAGGCGGATATTGTATATCTCCCTTGCAATAGCAGATGCCCCTGTTTTGCTTTTAGACCTTGCAGATTAGTCAGAGAATATTGTGGCGATGAAGGCCTTTTTTTGTTACCCTATAATTTGAATTTCATGCATGGAGGTATCTTGAACAACACCCAGGGATTATAGGGCGGATATTGTATCCGCCTTACAATAGCAGATGCCCCTGTTTGCTTTTAGACCTTGCAGATTAGTCAGAGAATATTGGGGCGATGAAGGCCTTTTGTTGTTACCCTATAATTTGAATTTTATGCGTGGAGGTATTTTGAACAACAATTTAGCCCAGGGCTTTAGCCCAGGGATTATAGGGCGGATATTGTATCCGCCTTACAATAGCAGATGCCCCTGCTTGCTTTTAGACCTTGCAGATTAGTCAGAGAATATTGTGGCGATGAACGCCTTTTGTTATTACCCCTATAATTTGAATATTATGCACGGAGGTATCTTGAACAACAACTTAGCCCTGGGATTGTAAAGCGAATATTGTATATCTCCCTTGTAATAGCAGATGCCCCTGTTTGCTTTTAGACCTTGCAGATTAGTCAGAGAATATTGTGGCGATGAAGGCCTTTTGTTGTTACCCCTATAATTTGGATTTTATGCATGGAGGTATCTTGAACAACAACTTAGCCCAAGGCGTGAGCCCTGGGATTACAGATCACGATGCCAGAAAAACGTTGTATATCACCGCTGCAGCTATTGCTCCGGCAATGGGGCCGGCAATGGGTATCCATGCGTAGGCCCAGTCGCTGCTGCCCTTTCCGGAGATGGGGAGCAGGGCATGCATGATACGCGGGCCCAGGTCTCTGGCGGGATTGATGGCATAGCCGGTAGGCCCGCCAAGGGAGAGGCCGATGGCCAGTACTACAAAAGCTACGGGCAGCGCGTCGAGGGAACCGATGCCGCTGGCGGGTTTGGTGATATAAAAGACGGCCAGTATAAAAACGAGTGTGGCAATAAATTCGGTGAGGAAATTATAGCCTGGTGTTCGTATAGCCGGGATCGTGCAGAACACGCCCAGTTTGCTGGCGGCATCGGTGGTGGCATCGAAGTGTTTTTTATAGCAGAGCCATACGAGGCCGGCGCCCAGCATGGCTCCCAGCATTTGGGCAGCGATGTAGGAGGGTACGAGCGCCCAGCTGAAGGAGCCTTTCACCGCCAGCGCGATGGTTACGGCGGGGTTGAGGTGGGCGCCGCTGTATTGCCCGGCGCAGAATACCCCGATAAATACCGCCATGGCCCATCCCATGGTAATGACGATCCAGCCGCCCTGATTACCTTTGGAGCGGCTGAGTACTACGTTGGCGACTACCCCGTCGCCGAGGGCGATGAGCATTGCTGTTCCGATAATTTCGGCTAAGAATGGTGACATGGGTGGAATTTTTTAGTCTTCTTCTGTCCAGGCCTGGGCTGCTCTGATGGCGCGTTTCCAGTCCTTACAAAGTTGCTGGCGTTGTGTTGTTTCCATTGAAGGTTCAAAGGTGGCGTCTACTTTCCACTGACGGGCGATGGACGGAATACTGTCCCAGTACCCGACAGCCAGGCCGGCGAGGTAAGCGGCGCCCAGCGCGGTGGTTTCGGTGATATGCGGACGTACCACGCGTACCTGCAGCAGGTCCGACTGGAACTGCATAAGCAGGTTGTTGCTGGTGGCGCCGCCATCGACGCGCAGTTCACTGATAGGCATGCCGGCATCGCCTTCCATGGCTTTGAGCACGTCCATGGTCTGGAAAGCGATGCTGTCGAGTGCCGCACGGGCGATATGTGCCGCACCGGTACCGCGGGTGATGCCTACCATGGTGCCGCGTGCATGCTGGTTCCAGTAGGGAGCACCGAGACCGGCGAAGGCCGGCACGAAATATACGCCATCGCTGTGCGGCACGGTAGCGGCCAGCTTTTCCACATCAGCGGAATGCCGGATGATACCGAGGCCGTCACGCAGCCACTGTACTACTGCTCCGCCGATGAAGATACTGCCTTCGAGGGCGTAGGTAGTTTTGCCGTTGATCTGCCACGCCACGGTGGTGAGCAGGTTATTTTTGGACGGGATCGGCTTGTCGCCGGTATTGAGTACCATAAAACAGCCGGTGCCATAGGTATTTTTCAGCATACCGGGCTCGGTACACATCTGTCCGAAGAGTGCCGCCTGCTGATCACCGGCGATGCCGGCAATAGGGATGCGATAGGGGGTGAGGGTGGCTTCGGAGTAGCCGTACACTTCGCTGGAAGGTTTTACTTCCGGCAGCATGGAAGCAGGGATGCCGAAGAGGGTGAGCAGTTCTTCATCCCATTTCATGTCGTGGATATTAAACAACAATGTGCGGGAGGCGTTGCTCACATCGGTGATATGCAGGTGTCCGTTGGAGAAATTCCAGGTGAGCCAGCTGTCCACTGTGCCGAAGGCCAGTTCGCCGGCTTCTGCTTTTGCCCTGGCACCGGGTACGTTGTCCAGTATCCATTTGATTTTGGTAGCAGAGAAATAGGCGTCTATACGGAGACCGGTTTTGTCTTTGATCAGTTGTTCTTTGCCTTCTTTGATGAGGCTATCGCAATAGGCGGCGGTGCGGCGGTCCTGCCATACGATGGCGTTATGAACGGGTTTGCCGGTTTGGCGGTCCCATATGATGGTGGTTTCCCGTTGATTGGTGATACCGATGGCCGCGATGTTTTCACCGGAGATGCGCGCTTTGAGCAGTACTTCCGCGGCTACGCTGGCCTGTGATGTCCATATTTCCATGGCATCATGTTCCACCCATCCGGGTTGGGGGAATATCTGTTTAAATTCTTTTTGAGCAGTAGCCTTTATACTGCCATCGTGGTCGAAGATGATGGCGCGGGAGCTGGTGGTGCCCTGGTCCAGCGCAAGAATGTATTTCCCCATCCGGTTAATGGTTTTTAGTGGTAACAATTTACAAAAAAAATCCCCGGCGCAAGAACTGCACCGGGGATACACCATCTAAAAAATATCTTAAAAATTACATTTTCTTGGCATCTTCCAGGAACTTGGCGAGGCCGATATCCGTTAACGGATGTTTCAGCAGGCCGAGGATGGAATCTAACGGGCAGGTACATACGTCAGCACCTACTTCCGCACATTTAACGATGTGGAGAGCGCTGCGGATGGATGCTGCGAGGATCTCTGTTTTGAAGCCCTGCAGGCTGTATATCTGAGCAATCTGTGCGATCAGTTCCACACCGTCCCAGTTGCTGTCATCAATACGACCGATGAAAGGAGATACGTAAGCAGCACCGGCTTTAGCAGCCAGGATAGCCTGACCGGCAGAGAATACCAGGGTGCAGTTAGTACGGATACCGTTCTCAGAGAACCATTTGATGGCTTTCACGCCTTCTTTGATCATCGGTACTTTCACAACGATGTTGGGGTGGATAGCGGCCAGTTTCTTACCTTCTTCCACGATAGATTTGAAATCGGTAGAAAATACTTCCGCGCTCACATCTCCGTCTACGATCTCGCAGATGTCTGCATAATGTTTCAGGATAGCAGCTTCCCCTTTAATACCTTCTTTGGCCATCAGGGACGGGTTGGTGGTAACACCATCCAGTACGCCGAGATCATGAGCTTCTCTTATCTGATCGAGATTAGCTGTATCGATAAAGAATTTCATACTATTAAGAATTAGTTTGTAAAGACTCGATTTGCGTCATTTTGTGGAGTACACTGTCATTAGTGAAGAGGTGAGCAAATAGTAACCAGATGACTACTGACGAGCAACTAATGACCTTTATAAAAAGAAAAAAGGCAAGTTACTTATATCGCACCGCTTCAACCACCTACCCTTGCTACATTCCTGTCCTGGGGGAGTTCAGCAGGAGCTGGTCGTATAAGACTTGCCGGTTGCAAAGGTAATGCAATCCACTGAAAATCCAAATTTTGTAAAAGAAATCTCAAAAAAAATGTTGGATCAGCCTCCTGCACGTATTATTTTCCAGTTAAAAAATCAACTAAATATGTATGCACTTGAATTGTTATACTTGAATTTTTGTGTATCTTGTTGATGTTTTAATCCCAGACAGCGCGCTAAAACATGTGATGGCCCCTGTCTTTATTCTTTCATTCAAAACTATATTCTTATGGACAACGCCAATAGTGGTGCCGTTTTCGCCATGATGCTCCCCTTTATTTGGTTTTGCCTCGGCCTTGCTGTTTTCTCCATTATCTGCATGTGGAAAGTATACAGGAAGGCAGGTTTTGAAGGCTGGGAATGCATTATCCCCATTTACAGCACACTTATTCTGTTGCGTATCATCGGCAAACCATGGTGGTGGCTGCTGATGTTTTTAATCCCCGTTGTGAATATTATCTTCGCCATTATGGCAATGGACCTCCTCAGTAAAAGCTTCGGCAAAGGCCTTGGCTTTACGCTGGGACTGATATTCCTGGGCTACATCTTCATCGCTATCATTGCATTCGACCGGACTATCATATACCAGGGACCCGCAGGCGACCCCAACGCTCCCCGGCCACAACAGGATATTAATTCAATCGGCAAAAACCTCGTTTAATTGTTGGAAATCTATTTTTTAATTCTATATACTGTTTGAACCTATGGATTCATTTAACCAAACCAAGAACACCGACCTGCTCTCTGATTTGCAGGAACCTGTAAACTTCAATCGCGCCTCCAAAGGGCAACGTTTTGCCAATCTGCTGATCGACAGCATCATTCTCGGCGTAGCCCAGAATATATTTGCTGCGATACTGGGATTAGGAACGTTTGAAAGCATCGCGATTGGTCTCATCGTCAACCTCGCCTATTACACCTGCATGGAAGGCTTTGCAGACGGTCGTACCGTGGGCAAGATGGTAACCGGCACCCGTGTGGTGAGCACCAGCGGCGAACCACTGACCACCGGCAGAATCATGCTGCGTACCGTTTGCAGATGGGTGCCTTTTGAACCATTCAGCATGCTGTTTGGCGACGCTCCCTGGCACGATACCTGGACTGATACCACAGTTGTAAGCAGCAAATAAGTCAGTGCAAATATCTTCTTCAAAAACAACGGCCGAAGTGGGTGAACCCCGCTTCGGTCTTTGTTTTTTGACAACATCATCTTAAACATTTTTTATCCCGGCCTATGGAGTCAATTGATCAATCCAAATCCACAGATCTGCTGTCTGATCTGCAGGAACCCGTTATTTTCGAATATGCCTCTAAAGGGCAACGTTTTGCCAACCTGTTCATTGATATGATTATTATCGATCTGGGTATGGCGCTGTTACTGAATGTTATTCCGGGAGCACTCTTGCTGTTACCGTTTCTTTTTATCTGGTACATTGGGTACTTTGTCTGTATGGAAGCCTTTGCCGGCGGCCGTACCATCGGAAAAATGGTGACCAATACCCGTGTGGTTACTTTGGACAAAGAACCTATCAGTGTCGGGCAGGCATTTGGCCGGATTTTTTCCAGGCTGGTCCCCTTTGAAGCCTTCTCGGCCTTGTTCGATACCCCATGGCATGACCAGTGGACGAATACGACCGTGATCAAAAACAAATAAAACTTCTTCAAAAAAACAAAGGCCGAAGCAACATGCTTCGGCCTTCCTGTTGAATATTATTCACGTCAGTTGTCGCGCGTGGTGTAGTAGTTGTAATCGTTCAACACGGTTTCCAGGAAGCTGGTGTTGGGCAGCTCAGATTGAATATGCAGCACCTCTTTTACGCGATGCGCCACTTTGGCGGCCAGTACTTCATCTCCGGCCAGCAGCGCTTTGTCGAGCAACTCTTTCACCTTGTTCATGTCCCGGTCGGATAACCGCATGATTTGCGGAAACTGCGGCTGGTAATCGGAAGCAGACATATCACGAAAAATGGTTTCTTCAATGCTGCCTTTGCGTTTGGTGTTGATCACGATGGTACCGGCCACCAGGTCGCCCAGGCGCTGATTGTAAGCGGTGCGCGACATCGTCACGATCGGCAGGATCACCGGTATGAAAAACAGCCCTGCCATCAGCGGAGATTCTATCATCCGGAATATCCACCGGATAAGATGCTGGCTGGCGGTAGGCTGGTTGCCAGTAAGGCTTACCACTTTCATGTGCAACATTTTTTTACCGGGAGATTGTCCGCCCATGGCTATTTCCGTAATCAGGAAATACAACATGACAGGTATCATTATCACCAATATGATGAACACCATCCGGGCGTCACTACCTATGTTAAGCGCCGAAAGGGCTATAAAGGCCAGCAGCACATAGGCCGCCCTGATCCCGAAATCAATGAGCCAGGCGAGAAAACGCGTCATCGCGTCCGCCGTTTCAAATTCGAGGTCAATGTTAAAGGAAGTTGGTATTTTTATGTTGCTCATACTCAAATTTACATATTTGTTTATATATTGTTAAACGATTTAGTATGTTTGCCCGATACTCCCCTTATACTGTAGGTAGATATCCGGATTCAAAAAAAGGGAATTTGACTCATTATGAGAGAATCGTTGTTTATCAAGAAAAATTTGCCCCGCTGGAAACAAATCCAGGAGGAGCCGACGGAGGACCCCGATGAAATGGCGGAAAGATTTGTTTCCTTACTGGATGACCTCTCCTACGCCAAAACATTCTATAGCTTCAGTAAAGTAACCCGCTATATCAACGGACTGGCAGCCGGTATTTACCAGCGTATTTATCAAAACCGTAAAGAAGAGGTAGGCCGTTTTCAATTGTTTTTCCGGTATGAACTGCCGCTGTTATTCCGGCAGTACCATCGGTTGTTGTTGTTTACACTTTGTTTTTTTCTGCTGTTTTGTATTATCGGCGCATTTTCCTCTGCGCATGATGAAACTTTCGTCAGGGGATTTCTGGGAGATGAATATGTGAACATGACTGAGCGGAACATCGCCAACAACGACCCTTTCGGCGTGTATAAACAAGGCAATCCATTACTGATGTTTCTGCAGATAGCTGTCAACAATATCCGTGTATCACTGATGTGTTATGTGGGCGGCATCTTCCTGGGCGCCGGGTCTTTGTACCTGTTGCTGCACAACGGTATTATGCTCGGTGTGTTCCAGTATATTTTCTTTTCTCATGGTCTGGGCTTCAAATCCATACTGGTGATCTGGATACATGGAACACTGGAGATTTCCAGTATCGTTATCTCCGGGTGTGCCGGTATTATCCTCGGGAAGAGCCTCTTGTTTCCCGGCACGCGCAAGCGATTAGACTCCCTGCGTAAAGGCGCCAAAGATGGTATCAAGATCATGGTGACACTGATTCCTATTTTCGTGGTGGCCGCTTTTCTGGAAGGATTTGTGACCCGTTATACTGAAATGCCATTGTGGCTTAGTCTCTTTATACTCGCAGGTTCGCTGTTGTTTATGATCGGCTATTTCGTGGTATATCCCATCCGTCTGCATCGTAAAGGATACCGCCTCAGTGAAAGCGGTAAAGTGATTGTTCCATTGCCTCGTTCAAAGCAGTAAATATGATGAGAAGAATTTGCAGAAAATATAGTCTGTCACTGCTGTTGTTATGCTTGCTGAGTATACCGCTGACGGGCATTTCACAATCTGTCCCGCCGCCGCCGACAGACCCCCCGCCGGCTATTTTGTCTGAAGAAAATCCTCCGGCGCCAACCGCGCCCGCAGGGGTGCTGACAGACGAAGATTTGTCTACAGAAAATACGCAAACACAGGCTGCGCCTATCGTGGATGAATATGGCGAAGAAGTGCAACTGCCGCCGTTTGATAAACGGGCCGTGCAGGAAAATACCATGAGGACGTTGAAAGCGGATGATGACATGCAGTATCGCGACAAGCCCACGGAAGACCCTAAAAAAACATCCAAATTCGGAGAAGGAGTTGCCCGTTTTATAGCGAAGCTATTCTTTTTCCTTTGGCAGTTCAGCTGGGTCATCCTCGTTTTGCTGTTAGGGGGACTTGGATACCTGTTGTATCGTTTTATGGTAAAAAATGACCTGAGTATCTTCCGAAAGCCAAAACTGGTAGATGGTCTGGAAGAAATACAGGAAGAAAACCTGCAGAGCGCATCGGAGTACGAAGAAAAAATCCGCGCAGCTATTGCCGCAGGGGAAATACGACAGGCTATCCGCTGGTGGTATTTGTATACACTGTTTCAGCTGGCCAGCCGCCAACTGATCACACCCGGACGGGAAAAGACCAACAACGATTATCTGCGCAGCATGCGGAATACACCCTACTATAAAATGTTTTCCACCTTAACGCTGGACTATGAATATATCTGGTACGGCGGATTTGAGATCAGTGCAGACAACTTCAGGACCATGGACCAGCAGTTCAGGGATTTTAATAACCAATTAGGCAAAGCTTCGTGAAAAACAGGACCACCTATATCATCATCGGCGTTGTATTGCTCCTGGTAATATTGCTGGCTATTGTTGGCAAAAAGGGAACACTGAACAATGACCGGCTATCTACCAAAATGGAGAAATCATCTTTCTCCAGTAAGGATAAAAAGGCTGGTGGCGCTTATGTGGCATTCAAAACATTACCGGAACTTTTTACCCGTCACTCTATTCAGGTAGTGACGAAACCCTTTGCTACCACCTACGCAAAGGAATCGGAACTTCGTTTTGCAGGCAACAACTATATTCTGGTGGCCAACGAACTGTTCACCACAGAGAAGGATGTAGCGGCTATGATGGAATATGTGTCCATCGGCAACTATTTGTTTGTAAGCGTTAATAGAATTGACCCTTTGCTGGCGAAGAAGCTGAAATGCAAGGTGGTGGAGGGCACTAACTATCAGCCAGGTACTCCCACTAAGGTGCAGGGATATCAGGATAAATCAGTGCCACTGGATACCAGCTACAGTTACAGCGGGATGGTGGCCGGTAGTTATTTCTCTGCTATCGATACCGGCTATACGAAAGTGCTGGGTTCCAATTTTAAAGGCAAACCCAATTTTATCCGGGTAGTACACGGGCGCGGCTGCTTTTTTATATCGCTGAATCCTTACACGTTCGCCAACTACTTCCTGTTGGAACAGGATAATATTGCGGCGCTGGAAACACAGCTGTCTTATATGCCGGACGATGCGCCCAATGTTTACTGGGATGATTTTTACAGCCACCAGGAAAGCGCACAGGCCGGCGATTTCAGCGAATGGCAGGTGCTGATGCGGTATCCTTCGATGCGCTGGGCGTTGTGGCTGGCGGTATTATTACTGCTGCTGTATGTCCTCTTCGAAGGCAAAAGAAGACAACGCATTATCCCGGATAAACCTGTGCTGGCTAACAATTCCCTCGAGTTTGTAGATGCCATCGGTCAACTGTATTATCAGCAACACGATAACTTCAACCTGGCGCATAAAATGACGCTGCATCTGTTGGAGTATATCCGTCACCGTTATTATCTGAATACCAATCATCTCAATGCACAGTTTGTTGAGACACTGTCTAAAAAATCGGCTATGCCGGAAAATGAAGTACGGGACCTGATAAATATGGTACATCAGATACAGTTGGCCGGACAGATAAGCGACGAACAATTACAACATTTCTATCAACGCATTCAACATTTTTATTTAAATACGAAATAATGGATATCAATACCTTTCAACCCAGGACTGATTTTACCACCTTGCATGAAGGCGTGGAAGCTATCAGGGCACAGATTGGACAAGTAATTGTGGGACAGCACCAGATGGTGGACCTGCTGATAGCAGGCCTGCTCACACAAGGGCATGTACTGATTGAAGGGGTGCCGGGCGTGGCCAAAACACTCACCGCTAAGTTACTGGCACAGTGTATCGACGCTGATTTCTCCAGAATACAGTTCACCCCCGACCTGATGCCGGCAGATGTGCTGGGTACTTCTGTATTCAATCCCCAGACGCGGGAATTTGAATATAAGAAAGGCCCCATCTTCAGCAATCTCGTGCTGATAGATGAAATCAACCGTGCCCCGGCCAAAACACAGTCGGCGCTTTTTGAGGTGATGGAAGAAAGACAAATTACCAACGATGGCACGACTTATCATCTGGACCGTCCATTTATGGTCATCGCCACGCAGAACCCGATAGAACAGGAAGGGACCTATCGTTTGCCGGAAGCGCAGCTGGACCGCTTCCTATTCAAAGTAGAAGTGAAATATCCGGACCTGAAAGAGGAAGTGTCCGTGCTTCAAAGTGTGCAACGGCTGAATGGCGCCACAGACCTGTCAAAGGTAATCGCGAAAGCAGTAACGGCCACGCAGGTGATCGAGTTCCAGAACCTGGTACGTCAGGTAAGGATCGACGAAAAGCTGTTGCACTACATCGCTTCCATTATCCAGGAAACCCGTATGAATGCTTCATTGTACCTGGGTGCTTCACCGCGTGCGTCCATTGCCGTTATGAACTGTGCCAAAGCCATGGCAGCGATGCGTAACAGAGATTTTGTCATCCCTGACGATATCGTGGAGATGATCCCCCACGTGCTGCGTCACCGTATTATGCTGACACCGGAAAAAGAAATGGAAGGTATCCGTACCGATGATGTGATTGCACAGATCATCAAGATGGTAGAGGTTCCCCGATAAGCTGATTGTATATGTCTTCAACTGTAAAAAACAACTTGTATCAGCAGCTGTTTTTCAGCAATCGCCTGTACATGGGACTGGGTGCCAACATCCTGTTGTTCATCATCTCCTTTTTTGTGCCGGGGCTGTACAATGTTGCCATATTGACTTTCGTGGTGCTGCTGGTATTGCTGTTGCTCGATATAATATTGCTGGTGCTGAGACCGGCCAATATTCTCGAAGCCGTACGTGCTGCCAGTCCCCGCTTTAGTAACGGAGATGAAAATGAGGTAGTGGTTACCTGCACCAACCGCTATCCATTCCCGGTATTTGTAACGCTGGTGGAGGAACTGCCGTTTCAGTTCCAGGACCGCAATTTCGCGATGACAGCGAAACTAACCGCCGGTGAAGAATATGAGTTCCGGTATAAGTTGCGTCCGGTGGAAAGAGGCGTGTATCATTTCGGATATACTTACGTCTTTGTACAGAGCGCATTAGGTATCGTTAACCGTCGCTTTGTTTTCAACACCGAGCAGGATGTGCAGGTATATCCCAGCTTTCAGCAGCTGCGCCATTTCTCCCTGTATTCCTATATGAACCGGCTCAATGAAATGGGCGTACATAAACGTCGTGTGATTGGCCATAGTATGGAGTTCGATCATATCAAACCTTATACGAAGGGGGATGATGTGCGTATGCTCAACTGGAAAGCGACGGCCCGTTCCGGTAATCTGATGGTGAATAACTACGTGGAGGAAAAATCGCAGCAGGTATATTGTGTGATCGACAAAGGGCGTACCATGAAGATGCCTTTTGATGGATTGACCTTGCTGGACTATGCGATCAATGCCTCACTGGTATTCAGCAGTGTGGCATTGGGCAAAGGTGACCGCGCAGGCCTGGTCACGTTTAATGAAAGCGCCGTGGAGGTGTTGCCTGCGAGCAATAAAAAGGTGCAGCTCAACAAGATACTGGAGCAGCTGTATGCGCAGGAAACGCAGTGGAAAGAAAGTGATCTGGAGGCGTTGAGCGTGCAGTTACGCAGCCATTTATCACAACGTTCGTTGTTGATGTTATTTACCAATTTTGAATCGATGTCCAGCCTGCAACGGCAGTTGCCTTATCTGCGGCGACTGGCGAAGTATCACCTGGTGCTGGTAGTGTTTTTTGAAAATACAGAGCTGAAGCGGGTTACAGAGCAGGAAGCGGTGGATGTGGAAGCTATTTACAAACAGACGATTGCCCAGAAGTTTGCCTACGACAAGAAACTGATCGTGAAAGAACTGGCCAAGTATGGTATTATGTCTTTGCTGAGTACGCCGGAGCACCTGACGCTGAATGTGGTGAACAAATACCTGGAGCTGAAGGCGCGTACGCTGATTTAGATCTTATTGACGCCGGCCCCGTGGCCTTGACTGTCCCGGTGGGGGCGGCAGATCGGGGTCGGGCATTATTTTAATAGGTACTTCCGAACGGATATACAGGTTGGGGTTGGCTTTGTACCACGCTTCGATGATCACCGCTTTTGCCGTATCATTTTGTTCCACCAATACGTCCTGCCCGATCACCGTGCCGGCAGAAGTCCGGAACCGCAGCTGTGCGGTGTCCAGCGGTAGTACCCGGCCGCTGTTGAATTTCCCCTCTACGTTCATATAATAGCGGATGTTGCGTTTGATGCTGTCCGCATAATGATTGAAACGCATGCCCACCAGATAAGGGAGGGTGAGCGTGTTGGAGAGTGGCGTATCCCCTTCTCCGTTAACGGTAATGGTTACACGATAATGTTCTTTTGCCAGCTGGAGCCGGTTGAAATAGAGGATGCCCTCCCGGATATTGCCGTTGGAAGTGCTGACCTGTATTTTATTCCAGCGGAGGTTACCACGTAGCATGCCGGCGGTTTGGCGGGTGCTGCTGTCGGTGTACACGAATTCCAGCCCGATAGGTACGCGGTCATAGAGCTCGGCCACAGCCGTAGTGTCATACCACACGTTGATACGGGCAACCTTTGCCTGTTGAGCATGTGTCAACAGGCAAAGGAGCAATGATATGGACAGCAGCAGGTGTTTTTTCAAAGTCTTATTGTTTATCGCACCGCCATTTGCCGGGCTACGTACTTGCCCAGAATATCGAACTCCAGATTAACAAGATGTCCCGGGTGCATAAATTGTACGTTGGTAAAGGCGAACGTATATGGTATGATGGCCACTGAAAATTCTTTTTCTGTGATATCGAATACGGTGAGACTGATGCCGTTCATGCAGATGCTTCCCTTTTCCACGATAAGGCCGGCGTTGGCAGTGGGATAGGTGAAGCGGTACAGCCAACTGCCGTTCTGCTCCTGGCGGGATACGCAGGTACCGGTGCCATCCACGTGGCCTTGTACGAGGTGCCCGTCGATACGGCCGTTGAAGACCATGGCTCTTTCCAGGTTGACCTTGGCGCCTGGCACCAGCAGCGACAGATTGGTTTTCTGCAATGTTTCCGCAACAGCTACCACTTCGTAGGTATCGCCCTGTATATTAGTAACGGTAAGGCATACACCGTTATGGGAAACGCTCTGATCTATTTTGAGTTCACCGGCGATAGACGACTTGATATTGATAATGAGATTACCGCCGTCTTTGCGGGTGGACATAACTTCTCCTGTTGTTTCAATGATTCCTGTGAACATGTAGCGAATTTAAGAAAAAAACTATACCCGTGGTTTCCAGGGGATTTCTTCCACGCCCAGCTTGTGGCCGGTCCAGCGGGCGAGTACAAAGAGGTAGTCGCTCAGGCGATTGATATATTTGAGTACCAGCGGTTCGATGAACATCTCGTGCTCCTGCATGCCTACACAGAGCCTTTCGGTGCGGCGGCATACGCAGCGGGCGATGTGGCAGGTAGATACCGCTACATGACCGCCGGGAAGAATGAAGTGTTTCATGGGTGGCAGTTCTTCATTCATTTTATCGATGCTGGTTTCCAGCAGCTGGATGTCTGCTTCGTGGAGGTCGGGGATACGCATTTTGGTTTCCTTATCAGGGTCGCAGGCGAGTGCCGCGCCGACGGTGAACAGGCGGTCCTGTATTTCCTTCAGCAGTGTTTTGGTGTCCGGATCTGCCATGTAATCGTTGACCAGCCCGATATAGGAGTTCAGCTCGTCGACCGTGCCATAGGCATCTATGCGGAGATCGCTCTTGGGTACTTTGGTACCGCCGATCAGGGAGGTTTTGCCTTTATCCCCGGTTTTGGTGTATATTTTAAGAGACATGTCTTTTTTCTGCAAAATACGAATTACGCAGCGGTCATGATTTGAGCAGGGCTTCTTTTTTCTCGTTAACCCTGTCAGACTCAATGACACCGTCTCTCAGGCGGATGATCCTTCTGGCATGATCGGCAATATCTTCCTCGTGTGTTACCAGTACTACCGTGTTGCCGGAAGCGTGGATACTGCCGAATATGTCCATGATTTCGATGGAGGTTTTGGTATCGAGGTTACCGGTAGGTTCGTCCGCAAGAATGAGGGATGGGTCGTTAACAAGGGCGCGGGCGATGGCCACACGCTGGCACTGGCCACCGGAAAGTTCGTTGGGTTTGTGTTTGTAGCGGTCGCCCAGTTTTACCCTTTCGAGCATCTCACGTGCTTTTTCCTCTCTTTCCTTTTTGCCGATGCCGGCGTAGATAAGGGGGATGGCCACATTTTCGAGAGCGGTGAGGCGGGGCATGAGGTTGAACTGCTGGAAAACGAAGCCGATTTCCTTACCACGAACAGCGGCGAGGTCGTTGTCTTCCATCTTGCTCACATCATGGCCGCTGAGGATATATTTACCAGCGGTAGGGGAGTCCAGGCATCCGAGAATGTTCATGAGGGTAGATTTACCGGAGCCGGAAGGCCCCATCAGGGCAACATACTCGTTTTTAAAGATGTCCAGGGATACCCCCTTGAGTACCGGTAGCTCATTTTTACCTAAAAAATAGCTTTTTCTGATGTCTTCCAGGTGGATAACGGACTTTTGCATGTGGTTATTTCTTTATGACTTTCGGTACCTCGAAGTATTCAGAGGTGGCCGCAGGTGCGTTTTGAAGGCCTTCTTCCCGGGTGAGGGTGGTCATCGCCTTGTCTTCCCGGAAAACATTATAGTCAGCGGTAAGATGTAACAACGGTTTTACATCGGTAGTATCCAGTTCATTCAGTTTCTCCACAAAGGTGATCATCCGCTGGAGATCGCCACGGATGGCGGTTTTCTCCTGCTCGTTGAATTCCAGTCTGGCGAGATCGGCTAACTGTTGTACCAGGGCGTCGTTCACTTCCATAATCAAATTAAATCAAAAAATAATAAAATGTAATTGTCAAAATGATGGTATCTCAAAAATAGGGATAAACGGAGAGCTTTCAACTGCCTGCCATCGCCTTTTTAGACATTTTATGATATTTTTTTACAGATCGGTGGATAAGGGATTATTAAAAGCTAACAGCTATTCTTTAAATTGCGCCCTGTTATGGCTACAGAAAAAGAAATTGTGGTGAGCGGCATACGCCCCACCGGTTATTTGCATTTAGGCAATTATTTTGGCGCGATCCGTAATTATATCCGGATGCAGGAAGAGTTTGACTGCTACTTTTTTGTGGCAGACTGGCATTCGCTGACGACCCATCCGAACCCGAAAGACCTGCAAGCCAATGTGATGCGGGTGCTGGCGGAAAACATCGCTTCCGGCCTCGACCCGGAAAAAGTGACCCTGTACGCTCAAAGCCATGTACCGGAAATAGCTGAATTATATCTGCTCATGAATATGCTGGCTTACAAAGGTGAGCTGGAAAGAGTACCAACGTTTAAGGACAAGGTAAGATTACAGCCGGAAAACGTGAACGCCGGCCTGTTGACCTATCCGGTGTTGATGAGCGTGGACATCCTCATTCAGCGTGCGGTGAAAGTGCCGGTAGGCAAAGATCAGGGACAACACCTGGAAATGGCCCGCAACTTCGCGCAGCGTTTTAACGAGCGCTATGGTGAACTGTTCCCGGAGCCGGTGGCCTTTAACTATGGTGATAACCTCGTACGTATCCTGAGCCTCGACGGCAAAGGAGGTAAAATGAGCAAGAGCGAAAATGAAATGGCTACCCTCTATTTGTCTGACAGTGATGAGCAGATTCGCCAGAAATTGAGGAAAGCCAAGACCGACAGCGGTGGTGTGCCAGGTGAACCGATGCCGGAATCCGTGGCCAACCTGATTGTGCTGATGGAACTGGTGTCCAGCCCTGATACTGTTAAGTTTTATGTAGATGCTTTTAACGCTGGCACGATCCGCTATGGTGATATGAAAACCCAGCTGGGAGAAGATATGGTGAAATTCATCGCACCTATCCGCGAAAAAGCCAAAGACCTGCAGGAAAATCGCGCCTACCTGCATAAGATCATGAAAGAGGGTGCTGAAAAAGCCCGGGCAAATGCGGCACAAACTTTGCAACAGGCGAGAAATCTCATTGGTTTAAACTATTTTGAGTAATCACTTCTGTCAGCATTTTTCAGTATTCACGACCTTTCATTAGCATGGCAAAACAAAATAAAATCAAACATATCGCGATCGCCGGCAATATCGGCGCGGGTAAAACCACCCTCACCGAAATGCTCTGCCGCCACTACAAATGGCATCCGCAGTATGAAGATGTAGAGCACAACCCATATCTGAACGATTTTTATGAAGATATGCCCCGCTGGTCTTTCAACCTGCAGGTATATTTCTTAAACGGCAGGCTGAAACAACTGCTCGAAATCCAGAATGGAAAAGAGACCGTGATACAGGACCGCACTATCTATGAGGATGCACATATCTTCGCGCCTAACCTGTATGAGATGGGACTGATGACCAAAAGGGATTTTGATAACTATTTCAATTTCTTCGAGACGCTGAAAAGCATGGTGAAACCTCCGGACCTGCTGATTTATCTGCAGGCATCCGTTCCCACGCTGGTAGCGCAGATACAGAAAAGAGGAAGAGAATATGAAGAAAATATCCGGCTCGACTATCTTAAACGGCTAAACGAATATTACAACAACTGGATTGAAAAATATAATGAAGGTCCATTGCTGGTAATTGATATCGATAAAAATAAATTCCCCGAGAGCGATGAAGACCTCGGAGAAATTATTTCGAAAATAGATTCCCAACTGTACGGTCTTTTCTGATCCTGATGGTAACATCTTATTACGCCCCGTTTGGCTGCTGCCAGACGGGGTTTTGTTTTTTTTAGAAAAATTTTCCCGCGTTAAGAAGTAATTAACATTTGCCATTTTTCTGCGGTGTATGTTTGTTGTATAGGAATTGTTTGTTAAACCCCCGCTATGAAACCAATGTTACTGACCATTGTTTGTGTGCCATACTTTCTGATGACGTATGCACAATCTTTATCGATGCCGGCCGGAAAAGATGCTGCCACAGGCAGTTACAGCCGTCGTTTCCAACAGGTGGCATCCGCCGCTTATCAGCCCGCCGGGTTGTCTTGTCTGCGTGCCTTTACAGCAGGCATCTATGCAGAACAACGTTTTTTATTAAAAGAGATACCGCTTTATGAGGTAATGGCTGCCGTCCCCGCAGGTGCCGGTGCGTTTGGTTTACAGCTGACGCGGTTAGGCAGCAGTGCTTACTACCGGCAACAGACGGGGCTGGCCTATGGCATGCGGCTGGGAAAGAAAGCAGGGCTGGGGCTACAGGGTAGCTACCTTACAGAAGTGATACCCGGATATGGTAGTCGTAGCAGCGTAGCCGTGACCGGTGGCCTGTTGTGGCATGCCGGCGAACAGTGGCATACAGGCATACGCGTTAGCCACACCCAGCGAGGGACAACTGTATACAGTGCCGGTATTGGCTTTGAAGCTTCCTCTGCTTTTTTGCTGAGCGCCGAAATAGGGAAAGCCGACAATGAAACCGCCTGGCTGAAAGCAACGGCCAGCTATCGGATCGTTCCGCCGCTGGCACTGCAATGGGGATTTGCCACCTGTGCGCCCTTTCAGCATGCCGGTATTACTATTCATTGGCACATGCTGCAGATCATGTTTGCAGCCGGCTTCCATCCTCAACTGGGCCTCACCCCTTCAACCACTATCATATGGCAGCGGGATGGTACCGAATAACAGCGATGTTGCTGCTGCTGTGTGGTAGCTGGGGAAGGGTAACCGCCAGACAGGAAACGGAATTGCCCGCCGTCATGGAGAATGCGCTGGAGAATGAAACGGCTGCCACAGATGCCGCCTCAGATGATGATGAGAACTGGCAGCAGCTGGAAGACTTTATGCGGCACAAGATACAGCTGAATACCGCAGACGAGTCCACATTACAGTCGTTAGGCATGCTGACAGCTGTACAGGTGCAGGAGTTCCTTACCTACAGGCGTCTGCTGGGCAACCTCGTTAGTATCTATGAATTGCAGGCGATACCGGGCTTTGAGCCGGATGTAATACGGCAGTTGTTGCCTTATGTGAAAGTAGGAAACGACCTGATGCCGCATTATTCCCTGCATGACTACCTGCATAAAGGCGGACATACCCTACTGCTGCGTTATGGCCGGCAACTGGAAAAGTCCCGCGGATACCAGTCTACAGCCACTGCCGCACCAGTCTATCAGGGCAGCCCGGATAAAGTGCTGCTGCGGTACCGGTATAGTTTCCCGCGTTATATCAGCTGGGGCATCACCATGGAGAAAGACGCCGGTGAGCCATGGGGAGGGTTTCCAAAACAATACGGCTTCGACTATTACAGCGCACATCTGTTTGTCCGCAACGCAGGATGGCTGAAAACCTTCGCCCTGGGGGATTACACGGTGAACCTGGGACAGGGGTTGCTGCAGTGGCAGGCACACGCCTATGGTAAAGGAGCGGCAGCCATGCTGGTGAAACGGGAAGGGGATGTGATACGGCCACATACTGCTGCCGGAGAAAATAATTTCTTTCGGGGCGCCGCTGCTACGTGGGAGCAACGGGCATGGCAGGCGACAGCATTCGTATCACTGCGCCGGCTGGATGGCACACTGGCGCCATCAAATGATCAGGAAGAAGAGAATGCTACTGCTTTGCAGCGAAGCGGTTATCATCGCACCCTGGCGGAGCTGTCGCGTAAAGGGACTGTGCAGCAGTGGAGTGGCGGTGGCAGTATCCGTTATCAGCGACATCGCTGGCAGCTGGGCGCCAATATCGTTACCCATCGGCTCACGCCTGCGCTGCAAAGGGAATTGAAACCTTACAGCCAGTTCGATTTTACCGGAACACAGTTAACCGGCGCCAGCGTAGACTATGCGACTTACTGGAAGAATGTGCATTTGTTTGGCGAGCTGGCGGCCAGCGATAACGGCAAACCTGCCGTGGTACAGGGCGCAGTGGCCAGCGTAGCGCCTACGGTAGATGTGGCGATGGTATACCGCTATTACGATAAAGCGTATCAGTCTTTTTACACAAGCAGCTTCGGTGACGGTTACCGGACGGTGAACGAACAGGGGTGGTATACCGGCATCAGCATGTTGCTCAGCTCCCGTTGGAAGCTGGAGGGATATGCAGACTTCTTTCGTTTTCCCTGGCTGAAATACCGTGCCGATGCGCCCTCCGGCGGACATGACTTTTCTGTGCAGGCAGCCTATACGCCGAACAAACGCAAACGGCTATCGCTGCGGATAACTAATGCCACCCGTGCGGAAAACAGAAAGATGCCGGGGAATGCGCTGAATGTCTTAACAGATGTAACGTCAACGCACATACGGATACAAGGGGAGTTGACACACGGCCGCAGCTGGCAGTTTCGTGCGAGAGGAGAGTACAGTATTTATGCAGCGGACACGGGCAGAAAAACAGGGTGGATGGGATATGTGGAAGCCGCCTGGCATCCGCATGCCTGCCCGCTAACGCTTGATGTAAGACTCGCCCGCTTCGGAACGGCAGACTATAACGCACGGATATACGCTTACGAACGCAGCGTGCTGTATGATAATGCAGTGTCCATGTTGTATGGAGATGGTTGGCAGTACTACCTGAACGCGAAGTGGAAAATAAGCCGAAGGTTGTCTTGCTGGTGGCGTGTGCATCAGGTAAGGTATTCCGGACAGTCCACTATTGGTACAGGGCCGGAAATGATTATGGGAAACAGAAAAACCTTTTTTCAGTTGCAATTGCTGCAATCATGGTAACGACTTCAGAGAACGATATATTTTTTGTTGTTGTAAACGTGTGATTATTAGTCGATTAAATACTTTGGGGCCTTTGCTGTTAAAAAAATGTTAACTGCAAAGGAGCTAGAAAGCTTTTTTTTTATAACTTGGGGGTGTTCAACCAAAATCTAAATCCTAAAAAACTAATCTATCAATGAGCCGCTTTTGCCTTAAAAAAAGCTGTGCCCTTTAGCAATGGCTATTCCAACTTGCTAATCTTATTTGCTTGTTTGCTCGTTTGCTTGTGACTATATGCGATTATAAAAGTGGTTTTTGCTGTCATCATTAGTTTAATCAAAGCCGGATTAGAAATTATTTATGCCGATAGCGGTATATACAATTGTATTGTGTATATCAGGTTTATGACAACGATATAATGCTGGACCTGTGTCCACTTTCTTTTTCAACCAAAATTTGAATCTTTTTATGAAAAAGGTTTTACTCCTTTTTGCCATGCCTATGGCAATTGTTAGCCTGACCTATGCCCAGGAGCGGCAGGTATCAGGCACAGTAAAGGGCAGTGACGGAAGCCCGGTACTCATGGCTACCATACAAATTAAAGGCACGACCACCGGTACTACTACCGACAAACAGGGAAATTTCCACCTCACCGTAAAAGACTCAAAAGCAGTGCTGGTGGTGAGAAGCGTGGGCTTTCTCACCCGTGAGGTAACGGTAGGAGATGACCCTACACTGAATATCATCCTGCCGGTAGATACCAAAGCCCTGCAGGAAGTAGTGGTAACGGCGTTGGGTATACGTCAGGAGAAAAAAGCGCTTGGCTACGCTGCTCAGGACGTTAAAGGCGAAGAATTAGTCAGAACAGCTCCTTCCAACCCTCTTAGTGCCCTTTCCGGTAAAGTAGCCGGGGCCAGCATCGTGACCGCTTCCGGTACACCTGGCGCCCCGGTGAGAGTACAACTCCGTGGTGCGACTACCATCATGGGTAGCAACCAGCCATTGTTTGTCATTGATGGTCTGCCGGTAGACAATACTGAATCCAATACCTCCAGCGATGGCGGAGGCACCGCCGGCGTACTGCAATCCAACAGAATGGTGGATATCAACCCCGATGACGTGGAGAATATTACGATGCTGAAAGGGCCTGCTGCTGCCGCTTTGTATGGCAGTATGGCTTCCAACGGCGCGGTGATCATCACCACCAAAAAAGGAAAAAGAAATCCGGATGGCAGATCTTTTAATATCTCCTATGGTATTACTGTCAACTTCGATAAAGTAAGCCAGTTGCCGGATAGACAAAATAAATATGCGCAGGGCTATGGCGACCTCTCTCATCCCGGCGATGACGGCGGACCTAAAGCCTATTCATTCGGACCGGCCATCGATACGCTGGTATTCGACGGCAAACCATATCTGTGGGATAAAAATGGTATGCTGGTAGGCAAAAGCCAGAACCCCGGCGGTAAGCCAGCTATCGCCTACGACCCCTACCAGTTTTTCCGGACAGGTGTAGGTACGCAGAATAACCTGGCTATCAGCGGTGGTACGCCTAATCTGACTTACCGTGTATCTGCTTCTATCTACAATCAGAAGGGCATGATCCCACTCACGGATTTTAAAAAGAACACCATCGCTTTCTCCACAGATTATAAATTCTCTGACAAGTTCAATGTGTTCAGTACGCTGAACTACGTGAACTCCGGCGGACGTCGTGCACAGCAGGGTAGTAACCTGAGCGGCATCATGCTGGGCCTTTTGAGAACAACACCCACCTTCGACAACTCTAATGGCGCCAGTGATCCTACTGATCCTTCTGCTTACCTCCTGGGGGATAACAGCGGCGACCAGCGCAGCTACCGCGGCAGGGGTATTTATGACAACCCTTACTGGACCGTGAACATGAACCCCTTCAAGGATAATGTGCAACGTTTCTTCGGTACCGTAGGCGGTGTTTACAAACCATTTGAATGGTTAAGCATTACCGAAAGATTCGGTGGAGATTATTCTCTTGACAATCGCAAACAGATTTATTCTAAAGGCTCCGGTGGTTTCCCTGACGGACAATACTTCGAAGATCAGTTGAGCACTTTGGTGATCAACAATGACCTGTTTGCTACGTTCACAAAAAAATCAGGTCAGTTTGACTACTCCTTCCTGGTGGGTCAAAACGTGTATGACTATAAAACCAAATACCTGCATACCCAGGGTGATGGACTGAGTGGTAACGACTTCCAGGGCGTTACCAATACCGGTAGCAATACATTGTCTATCACTAATTCCCAACAACGCAGGGTTGCTTTCTATGGTAAAGCCAATGTGGCGTTCAACAATTATCTGTTCCTGGAGTTGACCGGCCGCTATGAAGGTAACAGCACCTTGCCGGTGAAAAATCAATTCTTCTTCTATCCTTCCGGTAGCCTCGGTTACGTATTTACCGAAGGGTTGAAAATAAAGAGCGATGTATTGTCCTACGGTAAAGTGCGTGTGGCCTTTTCCAGCGTAGGCCGCGGCCTCAACCCCTATAGCCTGCAAACGTATTATGCACGTACCGCTCCCGGCGATGGATGGACCAACGGTGTCGTTTTCCCTTACAACGGTTTAGTGGGATATTCCAAGAGCGGCACACTGGGTAACCCCAACCTGACTGCGGAAAAAACCAATCAGTTTGAAACCGGTGCAGAATTACGCTTTTTTGATAGTCGTGTAACCCTCGATTATACTTATTATACCGGTAAAAGTAAGGGCCTGTTAAATCAGGTGAGTATAGCGCCCAGTAGCGGTTATGGTGCTGCCTTCCTGAATGCTGCTTCCATGCAGAACCACGGTCATGAGGTAACGTTGGGCATCACACCTGTCCGTAGTAAAAATCTGGACTGGACCCTTACTTTCAACTATGCCCAGAACAGAAACAAAGTGCTGGCGCTGGCGGAGGGTATTGACCGCTTCGACTTCAACGGTTTCACCGGTATTTTCGTTTCCGCTATCGTAGGCAAACAATATGGTTCCCTCTATGGTACCGGCTACCTGAAAGATGCACAGGGACGGCTCGTGATCAACGATGAAGGTACGCCCGGCGACGGTTCTTATGGCTACCCGATCGTATATGATCCGTTACAATACCTGGGTGATGTAAACCCCAAATGGTCCGGCTCTGTAGGAAATATGTTCAATTTCAAAGGTATCATCCTCAGTTTCCTGATTGAAACCAAACAAGGCCAAAGCATGTGGAATGGTACATGGGGCGCCATGACCAACTTCGGTACCAGTGCCAACACACTGGCCAGAGGCTCACAGACTACCTTTGAAGGTGTAAAAGGCCATCTGGACGGTAGCAACAATCTGGTGACCAAAGGAGAAAGAAACGATATCAAAGCTGATCTCAATGCAGACTATTACAGCGGCGTAGGCAGCGGCTTTGTGGTAAATGAACCGTTCATCCAGGATGCCAGCTGGGTAAGACTGCGCGAAGTGTCTATCGGTTACAGGCTCGTAGGCGCTAAAGTTTTCAAAAAACAAAGACCATGGTTTAATGCGGTAACGCTGACGGCTATAGGAAGAAATCTTTGGCTGCATACCAAATACACTGGCGTAGATCCGGAAACAAGTCTTTTTGGTACACAGGAAGCACAAGGATTTGATTACTTCAACAACCCTGGCTCTAAAACCTACGGCTTCAGTGCAAAATTTGAGTTCTAATTGAAAAATCGAAAAACAGAAGTTATGACTATTCTCAATAAAACACTTGTCACTGCTGGTTTCGCGGCCCTGCTTGCGCTGGGTAGTGGATGTAAAAAGTATCTGGATGTTAACACCGATCAGGACAGGCCCGTAGATGCCCCGCCTGCAGCGATCCTTACGGGTGCAGAAGTAATGGCAGCCTACACGCTGGGTGGCGCAGACGTGGCGCTCACTGCCAGCCTCCTCACCAACCAGGTGGACGGTACCAGCCAACAGTTTAAGAACTATCAGTTGTACCAGATTGTGGCAGATAACCTGACCAACTGCTGGAGCAACCTCTATCAGGGTACTTTCAACAACCTGGTGGAACTGCGTAAAATGTCAGAACCCAAGAAATGGTATTTCTACAGTGGCGCCAGTAAAATACTGACCGCCTACGTATTGGGCTCCAGTACAGACCTCTGGGGGGATATACCTTACAGTGACGCTTTTCAGGGATTGGATTTCAAATTCAAACCTAAATATGATAAACAGGAAGACATCTATAAAACCATCGATGGTCTGCTTACAGCCGGTATCGCTGATATGAAACAGCCACAGCTGGGACCGGTGCCCGGTGGCAACGATGTGCTTTATGGCGGCGACCCTGCGCTCTGGATTAAATTTGCTAATTCCTACCGGATGCGGATGCTGATCCACCTGACCAAAAAAGATCCGGCCGGTTATGCACAGAAGGTAATCGACGCTGCCAATGCAGCCGGCGGTATTATTGCGGCGGGTGAAGAGGCGGCTGTGGCTTTCCTGAATGATCCTACCAGAGCCAATCCGGTGCAGCAGTTCAATTCACAACGTCCGGGTTACATCACCTATGATCAGTCGTTCATGATTAATCAGATGAAGGCGATAGGGGATAACAGGGTAGGGCCTTACCTCGGTGGTGCCTACGATTCCAAAACTTCCCCTGTGTTTCTGTTGACTGCCTACGAGTTGGACTTTATCCTGGCGGAAGCCCACGCTCGCCTCGGACATGATGCGGACGCGCAGTCTCACTACGAAGCAGCCGTACTTGGTTCTTTCCTCTCGGTAAAAGCTGACCCAACAGGCTATCTGGCCAAACCGGAAGTGAAATATGATCCGGCCGCCAGCGCTGCCGATAAGCTGAAGCTCATCATGACGCAGAAATATTATGCGATGTACCTGCAGGCTGAAAACTTCACCGACTGGCGCCGGACAGGCTTTCCGTTGCTGACATCCAAAAATGCAGGTAAAGAAATTCCCAGACGTTACCCGTATCCGCAGTCTGAACTTTCCTACAATGGTGGTAATGTGCCTTCTGGTATTTCTCTCACTACCAAAATGTGGTGGGACCAGTAAAAAAAGCCATTTAACCGCTTCTCATAAAAAAAGAGGGCTCATTGAGCCCTCTTTTTCTATTTTTGTAGGGCTAAATCATACAGATATGGAAAATCAGCACGAAGAGCAGAATCAGCTTAACATCGAGTTAAATGAAGAGATTGCAGAAGGGCAGTACGCCAACCTCGCTATAATCACCCATTCCAATGCCGAATTTGTAGTGGATTTTGTCAATGTGATGCCCGGCCTGCCGAAAGCAAAAGTCAAGTCACGCATTATTCTCACGCCCCAGCATGCTAAGCGCTTCATGAAAGCCTTACAGGATAATATCAAAAAATACGAATCTGTTCACGGCACTATTCAGGACCAGGAACCCGTTTCTGTACCCATGAATTTTGGTGGTCCCACTGCTCAAGCCTGATTATACCATGGAACATATTTATTCTTATCATCATCTGACGGAGTTCACCCGGGAAGTTTTTATTCGCATGGGTTGTTCGCATGATCACGCCATGCTGGCCAGTGAAGTATTGGTGTCGGCTGATCTGCGCGGAATAGATTCTCACGGCATTGCCCGTTTGTCTGGCTATGTGCGTCTGTGGGAAGCCAAAAGAATCAATGCCCGTCCGAATATCCGTATCGTACACGAAACACCCAGCACCGCTGTGGTAGACGGAGATGCAGGCCTGGGCCTGGTTGTAGCGCCTTTTGCCATGGAAGTGGCGATACAGAAAGCCGCTGCTGCCGGTACCGGTTGGGTGAGCGTTAAAAACTCCAACCACTTCGGTATCGCCGGTTACCATGCCATGAAAGCGCTGGACCATGATATGATCGGCATGGCGATGACCAATGCCAGTCCCCTGGTAGCACCCACTTTCGCGAGAGAAAGAATGCTGGGTACCAATCCTATCGCGGTGGCCATCCCGGCCAAGGAACAACCGCCCTTCGTGGCGGACTTCGCCACCACTACCGCGGCCAACGGTAAACTAGAAATCCTGCAACGCAAAAACCAGGAAGCCCCTTACGGATGGATTCAGGATAAAGATGGCCATCCCAGTACCAACCCGCACGAACTCAAAGATGGCGGGGCTTTGCTGCCATTAGGCGGCGACCGTGACCATGGAAGTCATAAAGGGTATTGTTTGGGAGCAATAGTTGATATATTTTCGGCCGTCCTTTCAGGGGCCAACTACGGACCATGGGCGCCTCCTTTTGTGAGCTTCCTGCCGCTGGCTCCCGATCCGGTGGGCGAAGGACTGGGACACTTCTTCGGCGCCATGCGCGTAGATGCGTTCCGTCCGGCAGATGAATTCAAAACCCATATGGACACCTGGATCAGCCGCTTCAGGGCCGCAGTGCCGGTGGAAGGCAAACAGGTGCTCATTCCCGGTGATCCGGAAAGAGAAATGCACCACCACCGCCTCGAAAACGGAATACCCGTGCTGGCGCCGGTAGTGAAAGATATGCAGGAGGTAGCTGCTAAATTTAATTTGAATTTTTAAATTTCTATCATTCATATAAACAGCCGGAAACGGGCCAGCAGACAGCTTTCCCGGTAATCAGGCAAAAACAATTATATTCAGATGAAAGTGTTAAAATTTGGTGGAACCTCCGTGGGAAAACCAGAGCGCATGCATTCAGTAGCGCAACTGATCACAGCAGATAATGATCAGAAAATTGTGGTACTGTCTGCCCTGTCAGGCACCACGAACGCACTCGTGGAAATCAGCCAGTCATTGTCAGAAGGCAAAAAAGCACAGGCGAAGCAGCAGATCGATAAGCTGGAAAGCCATTACAGGACCTTTTGCGATGAACTGGTGAAGCAGGAGGCTGGCCGCGCCAGCGCTAAAGCTATCATTGATGAACACTTTGAATTTCTGAACATCATCCTGAAGATATCTTTCAATGAAGCATTGAATAAAGATATCCTCGCACAGGGCGAACTGTTGTCAACCCGCCTGTTCTGCGTATCCCTGGAAGAAGCCGGCGTTCCCGCCGTCTTGCTGCCAGCCCTGGATTTCATGAGCATCGATGAATATGAAGAGCCGGAAATCCCTAAAATCAAAATTAAACTGGGTAACCTGATCAATCAGCATAAAGGACAGACCTTATTCATCACACAAGGATATATCTGCCGGAATGCAAAAGGAGAAGTAGACAACCTGAAACGTGGTGGTAGCGACTACTCCGCGTCCCTGATCGGTGCTGCCATCCAGGCGGAAGAAATTCAGATCTGGACAGATATCGATGGTATGCACAACAACGATCCGCGCGTGGTGAAAAAAACCTTCCCGATCGAGCAACTGTCATTCGATGAGGCTGCCGAGCTGGCTTATTTCGGCGCTAAAATTCTGCACCCGGCTTCTATCTGGCCTGCGCAGCATTTTAACATCCCGGTTAAATTGCTCAATACCATGCAACCGGAAGCCAAAGGCACTATCATCACTGAAATGCCTAATGGCAACGGTGCTAAAGCCATCGCGGCAAAAGATGGTATCATCGCCATCAAGATCAAGTCCAGCCGCATGTTGCTGGCTTATGGCTTCCTCCGGAAAATATTCGAAGTATTTGAGAAATACCGCACGCCGATCGATATGATCACCACTTCTGAAGTGGCCGTGTCACTGACCATCGACAGCGAAGCACACCTGGACCAGATCCTGAAAGAGCTGCAGCCGTTTGGTACAGTTGAACTGGACCACCATCAGACCATCGTTTCCATCGTTGGTAATGAGGTGGCCGCTACACCTTCTATCATCACCAAGCTGTTTAACTCTATGGAGGGCACGCCACTGCGCATGATCTCCTATGGTGGCAGCAGACATAACATTTCCATTCTGGTGAACGGCCAGTTCAAGGAGAAAACACTGCAGTTGCTGAATAAAGGGCTGTTTGGTTTAGAGTAAATCTCTAAATACCTAAATATCTAAATGACAAGGGCGTACCAACCGGTACGCCCTTTCTCTTTTATACTTTTCTGAGCCGCTGATCAAATACAAACGGCTGGGTATCTGTAATTGTTACCCGCGCGGCGTCCGGATGCTGCGGATTAATGAGATAGTTATTTTCTTCAGCAATGACAACAGAAGGGATTCTGAGCACCGCATAGCGGGCAGTGTCTACCCATTCATCGCCGATGGCCTGCAATGCAGGAAACGGCGCCAGCGACTGCCAGCCGGAGGGGAGGTCTTTTTTAGTGAGGACTTTAATCGCAATATCATCGGGGATATGGATCGTGGCAATACAAAAGTCCTGAATAATATTTTTTAGGGGAATGTGCACCAGTACTTCCAGCGCAGACAGCGCCCTGCTGCCGGCTGTATAAACCATTGAATGGCCCGGACTGTTCCACCGGCCTCCGTACAAGCGGGAGCCAGTGCCTGTCAGGTCGTTGATGTAGGCACATTTACTGATTCTGTAAACATCCATGAGTTATGCGAATATCCCGTGTTCAATGCGTCCCAGTTCGTCTTCAATCAGTTGGAAGCCGAAAGTAGTATCTAACAGGGAAATAGGAAGTTGATAGTTGAAGGTTGGAAGCGGCGTGCGCATCCACTCTTTGAAGTTTTCCAGGCTACCGAAAACTTCGGTACCCCGCTGATACAGTTGGGAAAGGAGAATGGCCCGTTCAGAGGTGTCAGCGCCAAGTTTGGCGTCATCTGCATAACGTTGCAGCGTCCTTTCTGAAATATGCAGCACCTGCGCCAGTTCTGTCAGTGAAAAAGATAGCTGACGACTCAGGTTCAATAATGCCCTTTTTAGCACACCACTGCGCGAAAGCTCTATAAAGTCATAGTATCCACTGCCCGGAATGTACGCGGCACCCGGGTTTTCCACAATCATCAGCGTGTTTTCCTGCACCTGGTATTTTCTTGCGTGTTTCATGTATCCCGACATTTGACACAAAAATACAACAAAATGTCGGATTTTCAGACATCCACCATATTAACTTATATCCACGCCCTTAAACCTGGGTCATGTCGGATGATTTATTATCAGAATTTTTTATCCTCGAAGTATCCGATTTTTTTCATTTGACTGATTTCCAGGGTGATAACATTATACTCAGAGATCGCTTTCCCTTTTAAGATATAAAAACCACCCTTCTGAAAAGGATATTGCCGCAGGCTGTCGGGAAAATGAACGGTATCAATAAACTGTCCTTCACGGTCCAGAAACGTACCAAAACACATCGGCTCGCCTTTAGCGGTACGCATCGGTTTGGTGGTGACCAGGTACCCCAGTGTGGTCACGGGCTGATTGAGGTGCCGGTGAAAATCACGGGCAGGTATATACGCAGACTGGTCATGATTAATTACTTCGAAAGGAGAGGCCAGCGGAAAGCCCAGCAGGTCTATTTCATCGAAAGCATCTTCATGTTGATGGTAGGCCAGCTCCGGTAGTTCGCAATTAACTGTGGCTGGCTGGAACAGCGACAGGTTGTGGATACCTGCCGCACTTTGCTGCCGGACCAGCAAGCTGCTTTTCCACAACAGCTGTTTTTTTGTCTGACCGGTAAACTGAAAGCAGCCGATACGGATTAATAATTCCAATTGCTCAGAGCCGGGGGAAATGCGGTTGCAAAAATCTTCCAGATGCAGATAGGGGCCGCATTGCCGGCGTTCTTCCAGGATTCTTTCGGCGAGGGCCTGTTCAAGTCCTTCCACATGGATAAGCCCCACATATACTTCCTGTCCCTTGATATTGGTTGGATAATCGCTGTTATTGATGCAGGGGGGATGGATGTTGACGCCGGTTTTTTTCAGTTCACGGAAATACAGTTCGCGGTTGTAGAAGCCACCAAAATTGTTGATCACGGCAACCATAAATTCTGCGGGGAAATAAGTCTTCAGGTAAAGGCTCTGATAACTTTCCACAGCAAAGCTGGCGGAGTGGGCTTTGGAAAAAGAGAAATTGGCAAAGCTGGCGATCTGTCGCCACACTTCCACCGACACCTCATAAGGTCGTCCCAGTTGTGCACAATTGGAGAAGAAACGTTCCTGTATTTTCTCAAAATCTTTCGTTCCCCGGTACTTCCCTGCCATGGCCCGCCGCAGGGAGTCTGCATCAGCCAGTTCCATATTGGCGTAGGTATGTGCCACTTTGATCACATCTTCCTGGTACACCATGATGCCAAACGTATCGCTGAGCAGTTCTTCGATAACAGGATGGAGATAAGTGACGCTGCCAGGATTACGATAACTGTGGATATACTGTTTCATCATCCCGGATTGTGCCACCCCCGGTCGGATAATGGAGCTGGCGGCCACCAGGGTGAGGTAGTTGTCGCATTGCAGTTTTTGCAACAGTTGCCGCATACCGGGTGATTCTATATAAAAACAACCGATGGTATTAACTTTTTTCAGGTTTTCCTTCACCTTCTCATCCACCATAAATGCTTTGACATTATGAATGTCGATGTCTACCTGTTTGTTTTTGCGGATAATATCGATGGTATCACGGATGTGCCCGAGGCCGCGCTGACTGAGGATATCAAACTTATAAAGGCCGATCCTTTCTGCCTGCAGCATGTCGAGTTGCGCGGTGTTAAAGCCTTTCGGGGGCAGGTAGGTAGTACAATACTGATGAATGGGCGCATCGCTGATGAGGATACCGCCGGCATGGATGCTGAGGTGATTAGGGAAAGATTTTTCCTGGTCCATCAGCCGGCTGAAGTGCTGGATTTTGCGCTGGATATGGTCTTCATTCAGTTGTATGTTGAAGCCGTTTTCCAGTATCTGATCGATTTCTTTTTTAGGAAGACCATATACCTTGCCCATTTCCCGGATGATCGCATTGGTCTGAAAGGTGGTGACAGTACCCAGCAGGGCTGTATGGGTGTCGCCGTATTTATCAAACACATATCGGATGATGGCATCACGGTCGCGCCAGGAGAAGTCGATATCAAAATCCGGTGGCGAAGTGCGGTAGGGGTTGAGGAAGCGTTCAAAAAAGAGATTCAGCTCTATGGGGTCCAGATCGGTGATTTTGAGGCAGTAAGCCACGATGGAGTTGGCGCCGCTACCGCGTCCTACATAGAAGAACTGACGTTCCTGTGCATAACGGATAATATCCCAGGTAATGAGGAAGTAGGCTTCAAATTCCTGTTGGGCGATGATGTCCAGTTCTTTTTCAATGCGCCGGGTGGCTTCAGCGTGATCTTTCCCGTAGCGGTATTCCATGCCCTGATAAGCCAGTTGCCGCAATAGCTGCCGGTCTTCTTCCACGCTGCCCAGAAATGATTTCCGGTTGCGGGGCGTCCGCAGTTCCATTTCCACTTCACATGTTTCCAGTACGCGGAGTGTATTGGCCACTATGTGGGGGTATTGTTCAAAATGTTCCACCATTTTGGCGGGATGTATGAACTGATCGTGGATGGTGCCGGTGGTGTGCGGTTGCAGCTGGGAGATCAGGATATTCTGGTCAATGGCGCGCAGTACACGATGCAGTTCATAATGATCATTGTCCTGAAAGGTGACAGGATGCATCACCACCAGCTGATGGCGGATGCTGTGTGTGTCTACCCGGAAAAGTTTATTAAGGTCGCGGGGTTTAACGCCCAGTAGTTCGTGTGGCAGCAGTTGGGCCGGCGGGATATCGCCCCAGTTGTAGATGGCCCAGGTGCCCGGAAGAGTAGGGGCCCTGTCCGGGAAAGGTATTTCCCGGCGCAGGTGATCGGAAAGAAAGCGGTTGATATGGTGCCAACCTTCCTGATCGCGGGCCAACAGGAGATATCTGAATGTTGACTCCTGGCGGCATTCCACGCCCAGCACCGGTTTAATCAGGTATTGACGGCAAAGCTCCACGAATTCCCAGGCATCGGAGGTGATGTTGATATTGGTGAGGGCCAGCGTGGTGATGCCCAGCTGTGCGGCTTTTTTGACCAGCATGTCAGCGGGCATGGTGCCGTAGCGGAGGCTGAAAAATGTTTTGCAGTTCAGGTACATGTTATCCTTTATAGTACGGCATGATATCTTTTTTCGGTGCCGGCATGTTCTTTTTATCCGGAGGCACTACGTTGGTGCCTTTCAGCAGCATATCCCAGCCGAAGCGGTTTTTGATGTTATCGATGGCCTGGTAGAGCGCGATCATTTCCTGGCTGTCATCGAAGAGATTGATTTGATGGTTGCCCTGTACCAGATGGCTGAAGCGCACGCCGATGAGACGTACCAGCAGTCGGCGGTCGTACAGTTTTTTAAACAGGTCTTTCACTTTTTCCAGCAGTACGTGATCGGAGCAACTATAGGGGATGGTCATTTGTTTGGTGACGGTTTCAAAATCGGAGTACCGTATTTTGACCGTCACGCAGCCGGTGAGCTTATTTTGTTGCCGTAGTTCAAAGGCAATTTTTTCTGTCATGCGTACCAGCTCGGCATGTAGAAACTCCATGTCGATGGTGTCTGCCGGGAAGGTACTTTCTGTGGAGATGGATTTTTGTTCATAATAGGGTACTACGGGGGAATCATCGATGCCATTGGCTTTTCTCCAGAGGGAGATGCCATTTTTCCCCATCCATGCTTCCAGCAGGGAAGGAGGTACTTCGCTGAGTATTTTCACTGTTTCCACGCCGCGGCGCCGCAGCTGTGCCGCCGTTTCCTTACCTACCATCGGTATTTTTTCGATAGGCATCGGGGCCAGGAAGTTTTTTTCGTCGCCGAAGGGTATTTCCAGCTGCCCGTTGGGTTTGGCCTCGTCGGTCGCTACTTTGGACACGAGCTTGTTGGAAGCGAGTCCGAAGGAGATGGGCAGCCCGGATTCTTTTATAATGGCTTTCCGCAGTTCTGTGGTCCATTTGAGGGAGCCGAAGAATTTATCCATGCCGGAGAGGTCGAGATAAAATTCGTCGATAGATGATTTTTCGTACAGCGGCGCTTTATCCGCGATGATGCTGGTCACTTCGCGGGATTTTTCACTGTAGCGGTCCATGTCGCCACTGCGGACGATGGCGTGTGGACACAGCCGCAGTGCCGTTTTCATCGGCATGGCGGAGTGGATGCCATAGCGGCGTGCTTCGTAGCTGCAGGCGGCTACCACAGCGCGGTCGCTGCTGCCGCCTATCAGCAGAGGCTTGCCTTTCAGCTGACTGTCATGCAGGCACTCTACTGATACAAAAAAACAATCCAGATCAAAATGCGCGATCGCTCGCTGTTGTAATGTAATCATGTTGCCTTGTTTAGGAATGATGGCTATTCCCAACCCGAATGGCGATCATTTTCTCCATCGGAATTTCCTCCTCCGTACTACGATGATATTTCAAATCGAATAGGACCATTCTCCGGATTTGCAAGCGATAAGCGGATGGCAGGCCGGGCGAAGGGTCGGCACGGATAGTGATCAGCAGGGCCTGCCAGCCGTAATCACTCGATCTGTTACAAAGGTACTAAATAATTTAGTTTTGCTAAAATTATTAGTATTCATTTATTCAAATTTTATCCCCACTTTCAATTTTCCTAACTTTGATACAACATATCCGAGGGGCCATCTGTAGTATATAAGCGAATGGAAATGAAGGAATAAGAAAAGAGTGAATGTTCATCTTTAAACCATCATCCCATGAAACAGACCAAAGCTTCGAAGGAAATATTTATCCTGGCTTTGTTACTCCTGCCCATGGCTTATCTGGCCATCATCTGGAACAGCCTTCCTGCAGTAATTCCAACCGACCAGAGCGTGTCTGAACAGGCTGAAGGCAGAACTGCTTTTCTGTTGCTGATGATTTTCCTGTTTGTGACCAATGCATTGATCTATGCGTTGTTCCGTTTTATTCCAAAAACGGAGGAAGACAGTCCCGCGCTGGCCAATGTGGAACAGCGTGAATTCTACCGGATTCGTTTCATCATACATACTTATCTGGCATTATTTACCTGCATCATTATTTTTATGGTGAGCCAGGCACGGCCTTTTGCGATGGAACGCTGGGCATTTGTGGGAGTGGGTTTGTTGATTGCTGCGATAGGACTATATTTGTGGAAGCTGCAGCTGGAACCGAACCACTACGTGGGCGTGCGAACGCCCTGGACATTGCAGAACAAGGATATCTGGAGGGAGACCCACCGCATGGCCGGGACCCTTTGGGTGAGTGCCGGAGTAGTGATGATGATTGCAGGTTTTTTTCTGTCGCTTGTTACCGGGGTGTTCCTGATCTTCTTCGCGGCGATTGTATTGGCAGCACTGCCGTACATTTATTCGTTCCGGTTATATAACAAGGACAAAGGATAAGGTTATTCATAGTGGTCAATCAATAACAAAAAGAAAATGGCGGTCAACTGACCGCCATTTTCATGTGTAATACGTTGTGCTTAGTACCAGTTTGCACCTAAAGCCTGACGGAAAGGCCAGGGAATGAGTGCCAGTATCAGAATAAATGCGATCCCGTAGAATATAAGGGCCAGCTTGTGTTTCTGGGCATCTGAGGTTGCTTTTTTAACTTTGGATTTACCGATATGCACCAGGGCAATGGCAATCACAGCCATCAGGGTATGTTCTACCGTGAAAAAGCGAGCAACAGGATCCTTCATGGCAGCGCCCATGTTAGCGAGTCCGGCTTTTGCTTTTTCGCTAAATACAAAATATAACAGCAGTCCCACCAGCAGCTGAATATCACAGAAGATCATGAAGAACAGTCCCGCTTTATTGTCGGCCACTGTAAAGGGTGTTTTTCCGGATACGCCTTTAAAGGCGCGGATTACTGCCCAAAGCCCAGCTAATACGATTGCCCATCTCAGAATGGAATGTAGATGTACCATAACAAGTTGATTTTACCGGGCAAAAATAAGCGAAGCGGCTTGAATATATTTGGTATTTTATAAAATTATTTGCTAATTTTGTTAGCAAGGTACTAAATTATTTAGGTTATGTCCGTAGTATGCCAGAATTTAAAATATCTGCGTAAGCAAAAAGGCTGGACGCAACAGGAGTTTGCAGACAAACTGGGCATCAAGCGTTCCCTGCTGGGTGCTTATGAAGAAGAACGTGCGGAACCTCGTACGGAAGTACTGGAACAGGTAAGTGACATGTTCCGGGTTTCCATTGATGATTTGCTTCGCCGTGACCTGGGCTCCCAGAAAGACAGTTTCCTGGAAAAGCGCCGCCAGCAAAAGCTGGGCAACGCCCGTCAGGCTATCCAGTTTGTGCCGGTAAAAGCTGCTGCCGGTTACCTGGCCGGTTATAATGACGACGAGTTTATCGAGGAACTGAATACGTTTACCCTCCCCATGCTGGGCGCAGGCGACTACCGGGCTTTTGAAATTGCCGGGGATTCCATGTTGCCCGTTCCTTCCGGCTCTGTGATCGTTTGTCACAAAGTAGACGGATGGGAGGAGATTAAAAACAACGAAACTTACGTGGTGGTGACCTCCCGCGAAGGCATTGTCTTCAAAAGGGTGCTGAAAAGCAACCGCGCCAAGTCCAGGATCACACTGGTATCAGATAACCCCCAGTTTGAACCTTATCCGGTAGAGATGGAAGAGGTACTGGAATTGTGGCAGTCGGATGCGGTCATCAGCAAATCCAACCAGCAGAGCCGCATGAGTGTTAACCATCTGGCCGATATGGTCAGCCACCTTCAGGACCAGGTCAGCCTGCTGAAAAAGAAAATCAAAGACTAAGACGGAAATCACGGACAACCGTATGGGGCCGGTGGTTATGGGCCATTTGCTTCATGCCTGCACGTCCCTGGAAGTAAGCCGGATGAGAAGGGTTTCCCGTTTGCGTTCGGATGCTGCTGCCGTTGGGCCGTTCAGCTCCCGCTGGAATGTCAGGGATGGAGGCAGTGGCCACCGGTGAGTTCCGGTTACCGCTTACCAAAAGGGCTGTTGCTGACAACAGGCAAATGGAAGGCTGGCCGGGCTAATGGAAGGTGGACTGCATTGGCTGAATGTCGGTTGCTGTACCAATAGCTAACTTCCCGTATACAGTCCCGGCTTAAGACAGCGGTCCTGTTTTTATTGGCTGGAAAAGCTTTTTCTCCGGGTTGTAAGCCCTTCATTTCCCGGTATTTAAAGCCGGTATTTAAAAGGGGAGAAGAAAAAAGAAAATCAAAACCTGTTTGGTTTTTGTTTTTATAAAATGTTGTGTTATCTTTGCATTCCTAAAAAATAAGAGGCAAAAATTATGTTGATCATTGATTCTAAAGATTGCGAAAACATAGACAAGGCGCTTAAAAAATATAAAAAGAAATTTGAGAAAGCACGTATCCTGCTGCAACTCAGATCACGCCAGTCTTTTACTAAACCATCTGTTAAACGCCGTACAGAGGTGTTGAAAGCTGTTTATAAACAACAGCTGGCCAGTGGTAAATTGGAAGCATAATATGTTGTAGCCGTCACTGGCTTACCAACTCAAAATATTTGATGATTGTAAGGTTATTTAATAACTTTACAATCATCAATCTTTTTGCGTTGAACGAAGTACTATATTCCTTAGCCGAGCGATTCATCTCCTACATTCAGCTCGAAAAGCGATACTCAGAGCACACCTGCACCGCTTATCGCAATGATCTCCTTCAATTTTTTGATTATACTACGGCTGCCTATGGTCAAGTGACCATTGGAGACATTACGCATGTCATGGTGCGCAGCTGGTTGGCCGGCCTCATGGAAGATGCCATGACAGCCAAGAGCGTGAACCGCAAAATCTCCACCCTGAAATCCTTCTTCAAATTCTGTATACGCCAGGAGCTGCTGCAACAGACTCCCATGGCGAAGGTCGTTGCGCCCAAAATCAGCCGCCGCCTGCCCGGATTTATCGATGAGAAAGGAATGAAGGCGCTGGAAGATAACCGCAGCCCCGCATCGGTGACCACTCCCTTTATATTTTCCGACGACTTTGAAGGGGAGACCCACCGACTGATATTTGAGATCTTTTATCAGACAGGCATTCGTTTGTCGGAGCTGATCTCCCTGCAGGAATCCCGGGTAGATAAAGGCAACCTCTCGATCAAAGTAATGGGAAAAGGAGGGAAGGAGCGTATCATCCCGATCAGCAGCAGGCTTAGCACGCAGATAACTGCTTATATGGAGCAGAAGCGTCGCGAACTGGAAGAGTTTGAGCCGGGCGTATTGCTGGTGCATCCCCATAGCGGTCAGCGGCTGTATCCGAAGTATGTATACCTGATGGTGCGCAAGTATCTGACGGAGCATGAAATCACCACGTACAAGAAAAAAAGCCCGCATTTGCTGCGGCATACTTTCGCTACACATCTTACTAATAACGGGGCCGACCTGAAGGCCGTCAAGGACCTGTTAGGCCACGCCAGTCTCACGTCTACGCAGATTTACACGCATACGACCATTGAGCAGTTGAAGAAGGTATATCAGCAGGCGCACCCGAAGGCTTAGTGCAATATTTTTTCATTTTAACAAAATATTACGCGTTAGAATAGCATTGAATTACAAAAGTGAGTATATTTAATACAGAAGTTCTTTCACAACCAAGAGAATGCCTATGACCATAGTTTACACACTATAACCTAGATTGTTAAATATTTAAAAAATTAGTGCTATGAACGTTCAAATTCAAACTGTGCATTTTGATGCTGATTCAAAACTGATTGATCACGTGAATAAGAAACTGCAGAAACTGAACACTTTTTATGACCGGATTGTCAGTGTGGATGTATTTTTAAAATTGGATAATTTAGCGCATCAGGTTAAAGATAAAATTGCCGAAATAAGAGTACGAATTCCCCGCCAGGACCTCTTTGTAAAGCATGAATCCAAATCCTTTGAAGAGTCCTTTGATCTTGCATTTGATTCCTTAGTCAACCAGGTAAAACGACAAAAGGAAAAGAAATTTCAATAATTTTTTAAAATAATTTTGGAAATATTAATCTCTTTGCTACCTTTGCCATCCCGATTCAAAAAGAGGGTCGGTAAAGGTAGCAAAGTTCTTTATGGTAGGGCGTTTTCAGGGAGACAGATAAATTTTTAAATATTTGTAACAAACTGAAAAAAAGATTTTGAGATTTGAAAAAATCGCTTAATTTTGCGCTCTCTTTCAACGAGTTACTTTTTTGAAAGAATGTTTTTTGAAAGATGCCAGCATAGCTCAGTTGGCCAGAGCTACTGATTTGTAATCAGTGGGTCGGGGGTTCGAATCCCTCTGCTGGCTCATCAAATTTTGATATTTAGCTATTTTAAAATTTTTAAATTTCAAAATAACCAAATTTCGAAATTTCAAAAAAGGGCAGGTTCCAGAGCGGCCAAATGGGGCGGACTGTAAATCCGCTGTCTTTCGACTTCATAGGTTCGAATCCTATCCTGCCCACCAAAACGGCTTGTTCCGCTTTTGCGCCTAGCAGAGGCGGAACAATGTTGTTGAGTGGAAGGTGAGAATAATTCTCGAGTTGATTGACAGATTTTCCCGGTGCCTGTGATACAACAGCCTTTTATGTTCTTTAATTTATTCAGGAGGATTCAGTCAGCGTGATTACCTTGCTGTCCTGAATTGTCCGGTATGCGGGAGTAGCTCAGTTGGTAGAGCGACAGCCTTCCAAGCTGTAGGTCGCGGGTTCGAACCTCGTCTCCCGCTCGCATATAATTTCAAGCTGTTGTAGCTCAGGGGTAGAGCACTTCCTTGGTAAGGAAGAGGTCGAGAGTTCAATTCTCTTCAACAGCTCTTTTGAATTTTAGAAGAGAAGCATCGCGGTCGCAGTGAGATCACTTCGCCACTACATACACTCCATAAAATTCGGATTTCGGATTCGAATTTGTTAATTCTGCACTCCGAAATAAACTTAGCGTTGTAGCTCAATGGCAGAGCATCCCACAATTTTTACTTTATCGGGAAGGACATGAGTTCAATTCTCATCAGCGGTACAAGTTTGTAAAAAGCCGTTTTTTTAAAACAACTATCAATACAATCTTTACAAACCATCTAAAAAGAAAATACAATGGCAAAAGAAACCTTTAAGCGGGATAAACCCCACGTAAACATTGGTACCATCGGCCACGTGGACCACGGTAAAACTACCTTGACTGCTGCCATTACCACAATTTTGGCAAACAAGGGTCTGGCAGAGAAAAGAGGCTATGATGAGATCGATGCTGCTCCTGAAGAAAAAGAAAGAGGTATCACTATCAATACAGCTCACGTAGAGTATCAGACAGCTAACCGTCACTATGCTCACGTTGACTGCCCTGGTCACGCTGACTATGTGAAAAACATGATCACCGGTGCTGCCCAGATGGACGGTGCTATCCTGGTGGTTGCCGCTACAGACGGTCCTATGCCACAAACAAGAGAGCACATCCTGCTGGCTCGCCAGGTAGGTGTACCTCGTATCGTTGTTTTCATGAACAAAGTTGACCTGGTTGATGATCCTGAGCTGCTGGAACTGGTAGAGATCGAGATCCGTGACCTGCTGACTTCCAATGGTTTCGACGGTGATAACGTTCCTGTTATCCAAGGTTCTGCTACCGGCGCTCTGGCTGGTGACGACAAATGGATCGGCGCTATCGACCAACTGATGGAAGCGGTTGACTCTTACATTCCGCTGCCTCCTCGTCCGGTTGATCAGGACTTCCTGATGTCCGTAGAAGACGTATTCTCTATCACAGGTCGTGGTACCGTTGCTACAGGTCGTATCGAACGCGGTCGTATCAAAGTTGGTGAGAACGTTGAAATCGTAGGTCTGCAGGAAGAACCACTGAAATCTACTTGTACAGGTGTTGAAATGTTCAAAAAACTCCTGGACGAAGGTGAAGCTGGTGACAACGCTGGTCTGCTGCTGCGTGGTATTGAGAAAAACCAGATCCGTCGTGGTATGGTTATCTGCAAACCAGGTTCCATCACTCCGCACACTGAATTCAAATGCGAAGTTTACGTACTGAGCAAAGAAGAAGGTGGCCGTCACACTCCATTCTTCAACAAATACCGTCCTCAGTTCTACTTCCGTACAACTGACGTAACTGGTGAAGTTGAACTGCCTGCAGGTGTTGAAATGGTAATGCCTGGTGATAACGTTACACTGACTGTAAAACTGATCCAGCCTATCGCTATGGATAAAGGTCTGAAATTCGCTATCCGCGAAGGTGGTCGTACAGTAGGTGCCGGTCAGGTTACTGAAATTATCAAATAAGTATTTCTAAAATACTAAAAGCCATTAGCTTCGGCTATTAAATGTCAGGATTTATTATTATATTTGCTGACTGCTGAAAGCTCAAAGCTAATGGCTTTATACACGGGTATGGTGCAACGGTAGCATACGGGTCTCCAAAACCTTTGATCTGGGTTCGAATCCTAGTACCCGTGCCAAGGTTAATTAAATGGTTGAATTGTTATTATTAAAAAATAAACAATTCAACCATTTTTAGGCTTTAATCAATTGACCATAAATCGTTAACTTTACAGAATGAATAAGATCAGAAACTACTTCCGCGAGTCTTATCATGAGTTGGTCTACAAAGTATCCTGGCCTACCTGGCAGGAACTGCAGTCCTCCACCATGGTCGTGTTGATAGCAACCCTCTTTGTTACAGCACTGGTTTGGGGAATGGACGCCGCTTCCAATTTTGTGTTGGCACACTATTACGAAATTTTCAAAAAATAAATAAATGGATGCAACCAATATTCCTGCACAGGAAACAAAGTGGTATGTACTCCGCGTTGTTAGTGGCAAGGAAAAAAAAGTGAAGGAGTACCTGGATATTGAAGTGCGCCGATCTGATTGGGGTAACGTAATCACTCAGGTATTTCTGCCGGTAGAAAAAGTATATAAAGTGCAGGCTGGTAAAAAAGTAATGCGCGAAAAAAACTTCTATCCCGGTTATGTGATGATTGAAGCCATAGATGGTAAAATGACAGACGAAGTGATTCAGGCCATCCGTAACGTGTCTGGCGTTATTCACTTCCTGGGCAAGGAAAAACCCATTGCACTCCGTAAAGCCGAAGTCAACAAAATGTTGGGTAAAGTAGATGAACTGAGCGATCAGGGCCTCACCATGAGCGAACCATTCATCGTCGGCGAAACCATCAAAATCATCGACGGTCCGTTCAACGACTTTAACGGCGTGATCGAAGAAGTAATCGAAGACAAAAAGAAACTGAAAGTAACGGTGAAAATCTTTGGCCGTGCCACCCCTGTGGAACTCAACTTCATGCAGGTGGAAAAATTAGCATAGTTACTGTATCAAATAATTTTTATAAAAAGCGTTCCGGTTCCGGAGCGCTTTTTCATTTTGATATTTCGATATTTTGTTATTTTGATAACCTCTTTATCTGAAGATCTTGTTCCAAATGTCGAAATTCCTACATCCCTAAATCAATATCCAAATAACAAAATAACAAAATGAAAAAATTGCTTTGCGGTGTGGCCGGCTGCCTGTTGTTGCTGTCCGCCTCAGCCCAGCAAAAAAAACCTGCTGTAGCCACTGTACCCGCTATCACCTATGCTTCCATCCCTGATTCCGTAACCGGTACACCCGCTACCATGGCGGCCTGGCTGGTATCCCATACGGAGAACAAAACAGCCCTCCTGCGCTCCCTGTATGCCTGGATGTCTTCTCATATTAATTATGATGTGGTCAACACGTTCCAGCCGGGTTATTATAAGGACACAACAGACGCCATTCATAAAACCCTGCAGACAAGGGTCGCCGTGTGTGAAGGATATGCCTCGCTATATATGGATGTGGCCCGCCGCGCCGGTATCCCCGCAGTACTGGTGTCCGGTTATCCGATGACCAATGGTAAACCGGATAATGCCAGTCACGCCTGGGTAGCCGTTCAGCTGGACAATGAATGGAAGATGATCGATCCTACCTGGGGTTCCGGTTCGGTCAACAATAATAAATACACAGCCAGGCTCACGTGGAGGCATTTCCTTGTTGAACCGCACGAATACCTGAAAACGCATGTGCCCTTTGATCCGTTGTTCCAGTTTTCCGAATACCCGCTGCGGCATGATGAGATCCGTGATGGTAAGTGGGGTGGGGGAACCGACCAGCCGGTATTTGTGTTCCGGGATACCCTGGCAGCCTTTAATAAGATGTCGCCCATGGCCAAAGCGGAGAATATGGCCGCGAGGATCGGGCGTTTTGGTGTCACCAACCAGCTGACTTCTGTTGAACTGACTTACTTGGTAAACCTGGTGACCGTGGAGCGGCAGAATGCCGGTATTATGGAGCAAAACCGGGTGGCCGACCAGATCAACGAGTGTAGCCGCTTGTATAACCGGTTGACCAACAGCTTCAATGAATATGTGAATTTCCGCAACAAGCAGTTCTCTCCGGCCAAACCTGATCAGGAGATCCGGGAATGGGTGGATGGTATGTCGCGGCAGTCGGACGAAGTAGAGCGGAAAGCGCGGAAGCTGAGTGTAACGGATCCGGGCAATCGACGGGTATTAATGGAAGTACTGGAAGCGAATACGCAATTGAAGCTCCGTATTGCGGATGAGCAGGCTTTCGTGGGTAAATATATTAAGACAGGGAAGATGTTCCGGAAGTCATTGTTTTATAAAGTGAGCTTTTAGGTGTACTTTTGCGTTTCTCCCGGATAATAAGGTTTTTTTGGTGGGAATGCAATGGATTTGTAAAAAAAAGGTTTCTGTTAGCAAAAAGGATGCCCAAATTCAAATACTTTTTGGCATTTTCATATTATTATTTACCTTTGCATCCCCTTTAAAAGGTTATTTTCAGTTCCTTTTAGTTTTGGGAGTTCTCTGTACTGCAGAGGGCGTTTTAACCAAATAAATAACATAAGTAATGGCAAAAGAGATCGCAACGTACGTGAAATTGCAGGTAAAAGGCGGCCAGGCCAACCCTGCACCTCCGATTGGTCCTGCACTGGGTTCCAAAGGTGTGAACATCATGGAGTTCTGCAAACAGTTCAATGCCCGCACCCAGGATAAAATGGGTAAAGTATTGCCTGTATTGCTGACCGTTTACACTGACAAATCATTTGACTTCGTAATTAAGACTCCTCCGGCACCGGTACAGCTGCTGGAAGCTGCTAAATTGCAAGGTGGTTCTAAAGAGCCTAACCGTAACAAGGTGGGTAAAGTGACCTGGGCACAGGTTGAAGCGATTGCGCAGGATAAAATGCCTGATCTGAACTGCTTCACTCTGAACAGCGCTATGAAAATGGTAGCTGGTACTGCTCGTAGCATGGGTATTACTGTAGAAGGTAAAGCTCCCTGGGAAAACTAATTGGTTCACCCTGTTAAGGCAGGAACTTTAAATCATTTTGACAATGGCAACTAAAAAGAGAAAAGTAGCGCAGGCTAAAGTTGATAAAAACAAGGCGTATACGCTGAAAGAAGCATCTGCTTTAGTAAAAGATATCAACTGTACTAAATTCGACAGCTCTGTCGATTTACATATCCGCTTAGGCGTTGATCCTAAGAAAGCAGACCAGGCTATCCGTGGTTCCGTAACGCTTCCCCACGGTACTGGTAAAACAAAGAGAGTTTTAGTGCTCTGCACACCTGACAAAGAAGCTGCCGCTAAAGAAGCTGGTGCTGATTTCGTAGGTTTGGACGAGTTTATCACTAAGATTGAAGGTGGTTGGACCGATATCGATGTTATCGTCGCTACTCCTGCCGTGATGCCTAAAATCGGTAAACTGGGTAAAATCCTGGGTCCCCGCAACCTGATGCCAAACCCGAAAACCGGTACTGTTACCAACGACGTAGCTGCTGCTGTGAACGAAGTGAAAGGTGGTAAAATTACCTTTAAGGTAGATAAAGCTGGTATCATCCACGCTTCTATCGGCCGTGTATCTTTTGCAACTGATAAAATTGAGCAGAACTCTCAGGAGCTGATCAACGCTATCATCAAGCTGAAACCAGCTACTGCAAAAGGCACTTACCTGAAAGGCCTGTCCATGGCTTCTACTATGAGCCCTGGTATTGCAATCGACACTAAATCTGTTCAAAACTAATTGATCACGCGTGTGTAGCCTTATCTGCAAGGAGGGGCTTGCTACAAACGGTAAAATATGAATAAAGATCAAAAAAATGAAGTGATCGAACTGCTGAAAAGCAAGTTCTCTCAATATAGCAACTTCTACATCACGAACACCGAATCATTAACGGTAGCGCAGGTGAACGACCTGAGGAAGACTTGCTTCAATAAGCAGGTGGAAATGAAGGTGGCTAAAAACACCCTGATCCGTAAAGCACTGGAATCTCTGGACAGCGAGAAATATGCTGGTATCTTTGATTCCCTGCACGGTGTAACTGCCCTGATGTTCTCTGACAGCCCGAAAGAGCCGGCTCTGATCATCTCCAGCTTCCGTAAAGCAAACAACAAACTGGAAAAACCAGTACTGAAAGCAGCATTCGTTGCAGACGAAATCTTCGTAGGTGACAACCAGCTGACTGCCCTGACCAACATCAAGACCAAAAACGAGCTCATCGGCGAAGTTATCGGTCTGTTGCAATCTCCTGCAAAACGCGTTATCGCTGCTTTGCTGGAAAAAGGCAAGAAAGAAGGCGCAGTGGAAGAAGCTCCTGCTGCAGAATAATATGGAATTTAGTTATTTGGTCATTTAAATATTTAAATAATCAAATATCAAAATTTCACAATAACAATGGCTTCCAAGTCACAATATAATTAACAAACATTACAAACATTACATTAAAACATTATAAAATGGCAGACGTAAAAGCATTAGCCGAACAATTAGTAGGTTTAACTGTTAAGGAAGTACAAGAACTCGCAGACGTACTGAAAAACGAGTACGGTATCGAACCAGCTGCTGCTGCGGTAGTAGTTGCTGCTGCTGGCGATGGTGCTGCTGCAGCTGAAGAAAAAACTGCGTTCAACGTAGTACTGAAATCTGCAGGTGCTTCCAAACTGAACGTTGTTAAGGTTGTAAAAGACCTGACCGGTCTGGGTCTGAAAGAAGCGAAAGAACTGGTTGACGGCGCTCCTAAATCTGTGAAAGAAGGCGTTAGCAAAGCAGAAGCAGAAGATCTGAAAGCTAAGCTGACTGAAGCAGGTGCTGAAGTTGAAATTCAGTAATTCTTTGCTTAGTATACATCTTTTAAAGGTCAAAAGTGCCCATGGTACTTTTGGCCTTCTTCCCTTTGGGAAAGTGTCTTTTTCAGAGAGTCAAAACGGGGAAATCACCCAAGGTGACTTTGACCATGTGCAGAAGGCATATCTTAAATTAGGATGGATATTGGTAAAGAAATCTTAATTTCCCTAATTCTTACAAGTCATATAACTGCTAACTTCGAATATGTCTCTAAAAAAAGCCCAAACAAGCGAAAGAGTAAATTTTGGAAAGATCAAACAAGTTACTGAGACACCGGATCTGTTGGCTATCCAAATCCAATCTTTCAAGGATTTCTTCCAATTAGAAACCACACCAGACAAACGAAATAACGAAGGCCTTTTTAAAGTATTTAAGGAGAACTTCCCGATTACGGATACCCGCAACATCTTCAATCTGGAGTTCCTTGATTATTTCGTAGACCCTCCGCGCTATACCATTGAGGAGTGTATTGAACGTGGGCTTACCTACTCTGTACCGTTGAAGGCGAAACTGCGTCTCAGCTGTAATGATGAGGAGCATGTGGATTTCCAGACAATTGTGCAGGACGTGTTCTTAGGTAACATTCCCTACATGACCCCAAGAGGTACTTTCGTTATTAATGGTGCTGAGCGCGTAGTTGTTTCCCAACTGCACCGCTCTCCTGGTGTATTCTTTGGTCAGTCTGTTCACCCGAACGGAACGAAGATCTACTCTGCAAGGGTGATCCCGTTCAAAGGGGCCTGGATGGAGTTTGCAACCGACATCAACAACGTGATGTATGCTTACATTGACCGTAAGAAGAAGTTCCCTGTTACCACCCTGCTGCGTGCCATCGGTTATGAAACCGATAAGGACATCCTGCAGCTGTTTGGTATGGCTGATGAAGTAAAAGCAGACAAGAAAAGTCTTGATAAATATGCCGGCAAAAAGCTGGCTGCCCGTGTTTTAAGAAGCTGGGTGGAAGACTTTGTGGATGAAGACACCGGTGAAGTGGTAAGTATCGAGCGTAATGAAATTATGCTCGAGCGTGACAGCATCCTGGACGAAGCGAATATCGAGACCATCGTGGACATGGGCCTGAAAAGCGTTTTCGTACAGAAAGAAGAGGTGAGCGGCGATTTCTCCATCATCTACAACACATTAAATAAGGATACATCCAACTCCGAGCTGGAAGCCGTTCAGCACATCTACCGCCAACTGCGTGGTGCCGATGCGCCGGATGATGAAACAGCAAGGGGTATCATCGATAAATTATTCTTCTCCGACAAACGTTATGACCTCGGAGACGTAGGCCGTTACAAAATCAACCGGAAACTGGGTCTGTCTACCCCGCTGGACATGAAAGTGCTGACGAAAGACGACATCATTTCCATCATTAAATACCTGGTACAGCTGACCAACGGTAAAGCAGAGATCGACGATATCGATCACCTGAGCAACCGTCGTGTACGTACCGTGGGTGAACAACTGTACGCTCAGTTTGGCGTTGGTCTGGCCCGTATGGCCCGTACCATCCGCGAACGTATGAACGTACGTGACAACGAGGTGTTTACGCCGGTAGACCTGATCAATGCGAGGACCCTGTCTTCCGTGATCAACTCCTTCTTCGGTACCTCCCAGCTGTCACAGTTCCTCGACCAAACCAACCCGCTGTCTGAGATCACGCACAAACGTCGTATCTCCGCTCTCGGTCCCGGTGGTCTGAGCCGTGAAAGAGCAGGCTTTGAGGTGCGTGACGTTCACTATAGCCACTATGGCCGTCTGTGTACGATCGAAACACCGGAAGGTCCGAACATCGGTCTGATTTCTACCCTTTGCGTACACGCGAAGGTGAATGAAATGGGCTTCATCGAAACGCCTTACCGCAAAGTAAACTCCGGTAAGGTAGATATGCAGAAAGTTGAGTTCCTGAGCGCTGAAGAAGAAGATACCGTGAAGATCGCACAGGCCAATGCTCCGCTCGATGACAAAGGCAACTTCCTCAATGATAAAGTAAAATCCCGCGAAACCGGTGACTTCCCGATCCTGGACAAACAGGAAGTGGAATTCATGGACGTAGCGCCTAACCAGATCGTAGGTCTGAGTGCTTCTTTGATTCCGTTCCTCGAACATGATGACGCCAACCGTGCGTTGATGGGATCAAACATGCAACGTCAGGCGGTGCCGCTGCTGAACCCGGAAGTGCCCATCGTGGGTACCGGCCTCGAAGCAAAGGCAGCACGCGACTCCCGCCTGCAAATCACCGCAGAAGGAAAGGGCGTGATCGAATTCGTGGACGCCAAAGAAATACATGTTCGTTACGAGCGTGACGAGCTGCAGAAACTGGTGAGCTTCGAAGATGATCTGGTGATCTATAACCTGACCAAATTCGTTAAAACCAACCAGAGCACCTGTATCAACCTCAGACCTTGTGTTAAGAAAGGTCAGCGCGTGGAAATCGGCGACTTCCTCACAGAAGGTTACGCTACCCGCGGTGGTGAGCTGGCACTGGGCCGTAACATGAAAGTGGCCTTCATGCCATGGAAAGGTTACAACTTTGAGGATGCGATCGTAATCTCTGAGCGTGTAGCACGTGAAGACCTCTTTACCTCCATCCACATTGACGAGTACGAACTGGAAGTACGTGACACCAAACTGGGTGAAGAAGAGCTGACCCCGGATATCCCGAACGTGAGCGAAGAGGCTACCAAAGACCTCGACCAGAACGGTATCATCCGTGTGGGCGCCCACATTAAGGAAGGTGACATCCTGATCGGTAAAATCACGCCGCGTGGTGAATCTGATCCTTCTCCTGAAGAGAAACTCCTCAGAGCGATCTTCGGTGATAAGGCTTCTGATGCGAAAGACGCTTCCCTGAAAGCACCGCCATCTACAGAAGGTGTGGTGATCGACAAGAAGCTGTTCAGCCGCGCTAAGAAAGATAAAAACTCCAAGACCCGTGAAAAAGCGGCCATCGAAAAACTGGAGAAAATACACCAGAAGAATACGGAAGACCTGCTGGAAGTGCTGATGAGCAAACTGCTGGTACTGCTGAAAGACAAAACGTCCCAGGGTATTACCAACACTTACGGTGAAGTACTGATCTCCAAAGGTTCCAAGTTCTCCCAGAAAAACCTGGTGAATATTGATTTCATGAACGTGAACCCGCTGGGTTGGACCACCGACGAGGTGACCAACGACCAGATCAATACCCTGCTGCACAACTACAACATCAAGTACAACGAAGAGCTGGGCCGTTACAAACGTGAGAAATTCAACATCTCCATTGGTGACGAACTGCCTGCCGGCGTACTGAAACTGGCGAAGGTATACCTGGCCAGCAAACGTAAGCTGAAAGTAGGGGATAAGATGGCGGGCCGCCACGGTAACAAGGGTATCGTAGCAAGGATCGTGCGTGACGAAGACATGCCGTTCCTGGCCGATGGTACACCACTGGACATCGTACTGAACCCGCTGGGCGTACCTTCCCGTATGAACCTCGGACAGATCTACGAAACCGTACTGGGCTGGGCCGGTCTGAAATTGGGTATGCGTTTCGCTACTCCGATCTTTGACGGTGCTACTACTGAAGAAATAGCCAATTATATCAACGAGGCAGGACTGCCGAGCTTCGGCCACACTTACCTGTATGATGGTGAGACCGGCGACCGCTTCCACCAGAAAGCTACCGTGGGCGTGATCTACATGCTCAAACTGAGCCACATGGTGGATGACAAAATGCACGCCCGTTCTATCGGACCGTACAGCCTCATCACGCAACAGCCGCTGGGTGGTAAAGCCCAATTCGGTGGTCAGCGTTTTGGTGAGATGGAGGTGTGGGCACTGGAAGCTTACGGTGCAGCCAACATTCTGCAGGAACTGCTTACCATCAAATCCGATGATATCGTTGGTCGCGCCAAAGCCTATGAATCCATCGTTAAAGGTGACAACATCCCGAAAGCCGGTGTGCCTGAATCCTTCAACGTATTGATCCATGAATTGCGTGGTCTGGGTCTTGATCTGAAATTTGACTAAGAGCTTTTAGCTACCAGCCATTAGCCCCGGGCTAATGGCTGATAGCTTGGATATTTCGCAGGAATAAAATTTTTGTCGCTGGCTTAACACCAACGGCTAACAGCTAAAAGCTAATAACAGATGGCTATCAAAAAAGAAAATCGTCCTAAATCAAATTTTAACAGCATTACCATCAGTCTGGCTTCTCCGGATGTTATTCTGGAGCGTTCATACGGTGAGGTGCTGAAACCAGAAACCATCAACTACCGTACTTACAAGCCGGAACGTGATGGTCTGTTCTGCGAAAGAATATTCGGGCCCGTAAAGGACTACGAATGCTATTGCGGAAAATATAAGCGTATCCGTTATAAAGGTATCGTATGCGACCGCTGTGGTGTGGAAGTAACGGAGAAAAAAGTACGTCGTGAAAGAATGGGTCACATCCGTCTGGTAGTGCCTGTTGTACATATATGGTATTTCAAATCCCTCCCTAACAAGATCGGTTACCTGCTGGGAATGTCTTCCAAAAAGCTGGAAACCATCGTTTACTACGAAAGATACGTAGTCATCCAGGCGGGTGCGAAACAGGAAAAAGGCATGAACTACGGTGACCTGCTCACGGAAGAAGAATACCTCGATATCCTGGATACCCTGCCTAAAGACAATCAGCTGTTGCCGGATGAAGATCCCAACAAGTTCATTGCCAAAATGGGTGCTGAAGCGGTGGAAATGATGCTGGCCCGTATCGATCTGGACAGCCTCTCTTACCAGCTGCGTAACCAGGCCGCTACTGAAACTTCCCAGCAACGTAAAGCGGAAGCGCTGAAACGTCTGAGCGTGGTGGAAGCTTTCCGTGACGCCAACAGCCGCGTAGAAAACCGTCCTGAATGGATGGTCATGCAATATATCCCTGTAGTACCACCAGAACTGCGTCCATTAGTGCCGTTGGATGGTGGCCGTTTTGCGTCTTCCGACCTGAACGATCTGTACCGCAGGGTGATCATTCGTAACAACCGTCTGAAACGTCTGATCGAAATTAAAGCACCGGAAGTGATCCTGCGTAACGAAAAACGTATGCTGCAGGAAGCGGTGGATTCCCTGTTCGACAACTCCCGTAAATCCAATGCGGTGAAAGCGGAAGGTGGTCGTGCCCTGAAATCCCTCTCCGACGTGCTGAAAGGTAAACAAGGTCGTTTCCGTCAGAACCTCCTCGGTAAACGTGTGGACTACTCCGGTCGTTCCGTTATCGTGGTAGGCCCTGAACTGAAACTGCATGAGTGCGGTCTGCCGAAAGATATGGCTGCCGAGCTGTTCAAACCATTTATCATCCGTAAACTGATAGAAAGAGGCATCGTGAAAACCGTGAAATCAGCGAAAAAGCTGGTTGACCGGAAAGAAGCGGTGGTTTGGGATATCCTGGAAAACGTACTGAAAGGTCACCCGGTATTGTTAAACCGTGCTCCGACCCTGCACCGTCTGTCTATTCAGGCGTTCCAGCCTAAACTGGTGGAAGGTAAAGCGATCCAGTTGCACCCGCTCGTGTGTTCTGCGTTCAACGCCGACTTCGATGGTGACCAGATGGCGGTACACGTGCCTTTGAGCAACGCTGCTATTCTGGAAGCCCAACTGCTGATGCTGTCTTCTCACAACATCCTCAACCCGCAGAACGGTACGCCGATCACCCTGCCTTCTCAGGACATGGTTCTCGGTCTGTATTACATCACCAAGGGTAAGAAAACCCAGGGCGATGTGGTGGTAAGAGGTGAAGGCAAAGCATTCTACTCTGCTGAAGAGGTGATCATCGCACTGAACGAAGACAGAATTGACCTGCACGCTCACATCCGTGTAAAAACTACCGTGAGAACTGCTGAAGGCAATCTGGAAAACAAACTCATAGAAACTACCGTAGGCCGCGTACTGTTCAACCAGTTTGTACCGAAGGAAGCTGGCTATGTAAATGCCCTGCTGACGAAGAAATCACTGCGTGAAATCATCGGTGATATCATCAAATACACAGATATTCCAAAAACTGCCAAATTCCTGGACGACATCAAACAATTAGGTTTCCGCATGGCGTTCCGCGGTGGTCTGTCATTTAACATCAATGACCTGATCATTCCGGAAGTTAAGCAGGAAATGATTGATGCTGCTGCCGGTGAGGTAGACGAGGTTTGGGACAACTATAACATGGGTCTGATCACCAACAACGAACGTTACAACCAGATCATCGACATCTGGTCCCGCGTGGATACGAAGGTGACAGAAACCCTGATCCGTGAGCTGGCAACAGACAAACAGGGCTTCAACTCTGTGTACATGATGCTTGATTCCGGTGCGCGTGGTTCCAAACAGCAGATCAAACAGCTGGCAGGTATCAGGGGTCTGATGGCCAAGCCGCGTAAGAGTGGTTCTACCGGTTCTGAGATCATCGAAAACCCGGTATTGTCCAACTTTAAAGATGGTCTGAACGTATTGGAATACTTCATCTCTACCCACGGTGCCCGTAAGGGTCTTGCGGATACGGCGTTGAAAACGGCGGATGCTGGTTACCTGACCCGTCGTCTGGTAGACGTTGCGCAGGACGTGGTGATCAACGAAGAGGATTGCGGCACCCTGCGTGGTATCGCTACCGCAGCGTTGAAAGACAACGAAGAGGTGATCGAAACACTGTACGACCGTATCCTGGGCCGTACTTCCCTGCACGACGTGTTTGATCCTCACACCGAGGAGCTGCTGGTTGGTGCCGGTGAAGAAATCACCGAGGATATCGCTCATAAAATTGAATCCAGCGCGATCGAAACTGTAGAGATCCGTTCCGTACTGACTTGCGAAAGCCGTCGTGGCGTGTGCGTAAGATGTTACGGTAAGAACCTCGCTACCGGTTACACTGCACAGCGTGGTGATGCCGTAGGTATCATCGCTGCACAGTCCATCGGTGAGCCTGGTACACAGTTGACACTGCGTACGTTCCACGTGGGTGGTGTTGCTGGTTCTACTTCCGTTGAATCCGGCCTGCAGGCTAAATTTGACGGTACTATCCAGTTCGATGGCTTACGTACTACCACCTACGAAAACAACGAAGGTGAGAAAGTACAGGTGGTTATCGGCCGTACCGGTGAGTTGCGTATCATGGACGTGAAAAATGACCGTCTGCTGGTAACCAACAACATCCCTTACGGTTCTACCCTGCTGGTGAAAGACGGACAGAAAGTGGCCAAAGGTGACCAGATTTGTACCTGGGATCCGTTCAACGCCGTTATCGTGTCTGAAATACCGGGTAACATTCGTTTCGACAGCATCATTGAAGGTATTACCTTCCGTGAAGAGGCGGACGAACAAACCGGTCACCGCGAGAAAGTGGTTATCGAAACCAAAGACAAAAACAAGATCCCGTCTATTTATGTAGATGGTAATAAAGAGGTGAAATCTTACAACTTGCCGGTAGGTTCCCACATCGTGATCTCTGAAGGTGATCATGTGAGAGCTGGTCAGGTAATCGTAAAAATCCCTCGTATCATCGGTAAACTGCGAGACATCACCGGTGGTCTGCCACGTGTAACAGAGCTGTTTGAAGCACGTAACCCGAGCAACCCTGCCATCGTTTCTGAAATCGACGGTGTGGTAGCCTTTGGTAACATCAAACGTGGTAACCGTGAGATCATCATCGAAAGCCGTGAAGGTCAGATCAAGAAATACCTGGTGCCTTTGACCCGTCACATCCTGGTACAGGACGGTGACTTCGTGAAGGCTGGTACTTCCCTGTCTGATGGTTCTACTACTCCTGCAGACATCCTGGCTATTAAAGGTCCGTTTGCCGTACAGGAATACCTGGTAAATGAAATCCAGGAAGTATACCGTTTACAGGGTGTAAAGATCAACGACAAACACATCGAGGTGATTGTTCGTCAGATGATGCGCAAAGTAAACATCGAAGATCCTGGAGATACCCGCTTCCTCGAAGGCGATACCGAAGACAGGTTCGACTTCTTCGAAGAGAACGATATGATCTTTGATAAGAAAGTAGTAACCGAAGCGGGTGAATCTGCTGTACTGAAAGCTGGTCAGATTGTGACCCTGCGTCAGGTACGTGAAGAAAACTCCCTGCTGCGCCGCGCCGATAAGAAACTGGTAGAATTCCGTGATGCACAACCGGCTACATCCAGCCCGCTGCTCCAGGGTATTACCAAAGCGTCTCTCGGTACACGTAGCTGGATTTCCGCTGCGTCCTTCCAGGAAACCACGAAAGTACTGTCTCAGGCAGCTATCAACGGTAAGATCGACGATATGACCGGTCTGAAGGAAAATATCGTTACCGGTCACCTGATCCCTGCTGGTACAGGTCTGCGTGAATTTGAAAATATGATCGTAGGTTCTAAAGAAGAATACGACATCCTGGCATCTTCCAAAGAAGTGTTCCAGTTTGACGAAGAAGAATAAATTGTTCCGGAGCTAAAGCCCCGGGCAACGAAATAAAAGAGGAAGCCCTCATTGATGAAAATCGATGAGGGCTTCTTCTTTTTTAGTACTTTACATCCGGTTTTAAAACGATCCGGAAATTCATGAAAAAACTGCTTATTGTAGTATTGGGATGGCTGATAGTTATGACGGCCTGTAAGAAGAATAGTGATTCTGCCATTCCTGTAACCTCTTCCAGCTTTATGTTTTTTAACGGTATCCCGGACAAAGTATATGACATCTGGCTGGATACCACACAAGTAGCAACACAAGTGGCTTTCGGAAAAAACTCGACTTACCGTTCCATGAGGGCGCAATTGTATACCATGTACCTGGTAGACGCGAGTGATCCGGGTAAAACTAAACAGCTTATCGGGCAAATCAATCTGCGTAATAAACGTTTTTTCTCCGCTTATATCGGCTATGACTCTGCCAACAAGCTAAATATATTCCGTACCCTGGAAGATGACCTGACACCTCCGGCACCACAGGATATGAAATTCCGGGTCGTAAGTCTCAGCTATGCTTTCAGACCTAACGGCCAGGCAGTAGCGATGGACTTGTTTTCACAGGATAACAGGATCTTCAGAGGGATTGGATTTACACAATTCACTCCCTATATCACGTTGCCGGGAGATAGTGTCTATCATTTTAATTTCCGTCGTACCGATGACAGTACCATTATTCCCAGCAGGTTTGACTTTCCGTCAAAGCCGGGGAAGATCTATACCATGGTGACTGTAGGGAATGCGCTGGATGCAGCTACATTTAAAACTTTCACGATCACCCACAATTAACACAAAGTGGGTTGTAACGCACTGGGCTGTAGCAAAAAGCTTCGTTAAAAATGAGAATCCGGATTTGAAAATCCGGTAAAAGCTTTATTTTAGCCCTTCAATTTTAAAACCTTAAAAGGAGTTAAATCTACCTATCAACATGCGCACTTGTAAACAATTCGTGTCAAAAGGATTATTAGCGGCATTAGCAGCCGGTTTATTTATGGCCTGCAACGGCAACAAGGCTGGCAACAATGCGCCTGCGAGCACTCCCGCAGCGGGTACGAACGCTCCGGCAGCGGGTTTCAAAATTGCTTACGTAGACCTGGACTCTCTGGAAGCGCATTTTGAATATTTTAAACAAAAGAAATCCGAACTGGAGCAAAAGCAACAGGGGATGGACAATCAGCTGAAAGCTAAAGCCAGGGCTTTACAGGCTGAATATCAGGACCTGCAGCGTAAAGCATCCACGCTCACACAGGAGCAGGGTGAATCCGCGCAACGTTCCCTGATGGCTAAACAACAACAACTGGAGCAGGAAGCACAGAATATGCGTGCAGAATATGCCCAGAACGAAACTAAATTCAACGAAGAGCTGCAGAAGAGACTGGACGATTTTCTGAAATCCTTTAATTCCGACAAACGCTATTCTTACATCTTCTCTTACCGTACCGGCCAGAGCAATATTCTGTATGCTGATCCGGCTTTCGACGTAACTGCTGATGTGATCAAAGGCATGAACGAAAAAGGCGCTGAAGCACCTGCTGCCAAATAAAGAAAATAACAGGCAAACATTGAAAAATTTGTCTACCTTATAGTCCCGGTTCCCAAAAGAGCCGGGATTTTTTAATTTCTACCGTTATATGGACATCAACCAAAACAATTCATTTAAGCCTACCCTTGGCTTATTAGACGCCACCATGATTGTAGCCGGTTCCATGATAGGTTCCGGTATTTTTATTGTCACTGCAGAAATAGCCCGCAGCGTGGGCGGTGCCGGATGGGTGACCGCCATGTGGGTATTGGCAGGTGTGGTGACACTCATTGCTGCGCTCAGCTATGGCGAATTATCCGGCATGTTTCCCAAAGCAGGCGGACAGTACGTGTATCTGCGTGAAGCCTACAATCCTTTTATCGCCTTTTTATTTGGCTGGACCCAGTTCGGCGTTATTCAGACGGGCACCATCGCCGCTGTGGCAGTGGCTTTCGCCAAATTTACCGCTTACCTGATCCCGGGATTTAGTGAGAAGAACATTCTCCTGTCGTTCAACATGGAGCTAAAGCCGGTGTTCCAGATATCCGCAGCGCAGCTGGTGGCGATCGTTTCCATCATCCTGCTCACGTATATCAATACACGCGGCGTAAAACACGGTAAAGTAATACAGACGGTGTTTACCATGGCCAAACTGTTATCCCTGTTCGGTTTGATCGTTTTCGGCCTGTTGCTCGGCGCTAAAGCAGAGATCTGGAATGCTAACTGGCAGGACCCGTGGAATCACTTCTCCATGGAAGCAGTAAACGGGGAGACCATCATTAAATCCTTGTCGGGGCTGGCTTTCTTTGGCGCTATCGCCGTATCCATGAAAGGTTCTCTGTTCTCCAGCGATGCGTGGAATAACGTGACCTTCATTGCAGCGGAAATTAAGAATCCGGCCAAGAATATTGGTCGTTCGTTGTTTCTGGGCACCCTGATCGTGACGATTATTTATGTGAGCTGCAACCTGATGTACCTGGCGGTACTGCCTTTGCATGATATCGCTTTCGCTGCCAATGACAGGGTGGGCGTAGCCGCTGCGGAGAAGATCTTTGGTGGCATCGGTTCCGGTATTATCGCAGTGATGATCATGATATCCACCTTTGGCTGTAATAATGGGCTGATCCTGTCCGGCGCCCGTATTTATTATACCATGGCGCAGGATGGATTGTTTTTCCGCAAAGCCGGTGAGCTGAACAAAAATGCTGTGCCTGCACGTGGACTGTGGATTCAATGCTTCTGGGCATCCCTGCTGTGCCTTACCGGTCGCTACAACGACCTGCTGGCATTGGTGATATTTGGAGTGTTGATCTTTTATGTGTTGACCATTCTGGGCATTTTTATCCTGAGAAAGAAGCGTCCTGATCTGGAAAGACCTTATAAAGCAATCGGGTATCCGGTGCTACCGATGATATATGTGGTAGTGGCGCTTTCATTGGCTGCACTGCTGCTGATTTTCGAAACCAACTATACTTTACCTGGTTTGGGGATCATTTTATTGGGTATTCCTTTGTATTTTCTGGCGATGCGGAGCAAGGGAAAAGCGATCTCTAGCTAAAAAGGACAACAAAAAGGCAAATTTAACACGAACGTTGTATAAGATTTCGGGGTCACTGCGGTTTTATTAGCAGTGGCCCCTCTTAATTTGCACTAAGACAAATGAACGGACTTGTGCGGTTGAAACCCTACTGGATTGAAGAAAACCCTATAGCAAGAAAAGCTAGAAAAAAAATGGCAATGCCACATCACAACGGAGTAAACGCTGCATGCAGCATCAGTTTTTATTGAACTATGGAATGTATGCCCTGGAGTATTTGTTAGATAGTTGTATGTTATTTTATGGACCCTCAAATGTTATAAGCCATCGGAGTATTATATATATTTCTACATCTAAAGAAATTACCAGAAAAATATTTATTGCCAACAATGGTGTTCTATGGACATCATTCTCATAGAGTATGAAAAATATCAGGCGATAGAAAGGTATCTCAACCCCAAGATAACCATTAAAAGCCTACACGATTTGCATTCTCGAACATTCACATGACAATCTTTTACAACAAGCGTATGGTCTCTACCATGCGCTTCTTTTTTATTTGGGTATTGGATTATTTTATTATTTAGATATTGAACCGGGCGAGGGCTGTTTAAAATATTCAAATGATTAAATAATCAAATAATCAAATGATGGTTATTTTTGCAGCATGTTTACAACCACCTCCAATAGTATATTTGACCGGAGCATACAGGATTATCACCGGTACAATGATGTGCATCAGGCCATCAGCAATCCCTATGAAAAGAGCAGTATCGAGCATCTGCTGTATATGAAAAACTGGATCGACACTGTACAATGGCATCTGGAAGATATTATCCGTGATCCGCAGATAAACCCGGTAGAGGCGCTGGATATCAAGCGGTGGATCGACCGTTCCAATCAGGAGCGTACTGACGTGGTGGAGTATATAGATAGTTATTTCCTGGAGCAGTACAAAGACATCAAACCTGCCGCAGATGCGGAAATCAATACAGAAAGTCCGGCATGGGCGATAGACCGCTTGTCTATCCTGGCGCTGAAGATATACCACATGCAGGAAGAGGCTACCCGTGCGGATGCTACGCCAGCGCACCGCGAGGCTTGTCAGCGTAAGCTTAACATCCTGCTGGAGCAGCGCACTGATCTGAGCACTGCGATAGAAACGTTGCTGGCAGACATTGCAGCGGGCAGAAAGTACATGAAAGTGTACAAGCAGATGAAGATGTATAACGATCCTTCACTGAACCCTGTATTATACAAGGGTGAAAAATAACCGGCTTCCTTGGCAATTACTACCACTATACTGGTCACCCGTTTGTCCGCCCTCGGAGACGTAGCGATGACCGTGCCGGTCATGAAACAGGTACTGGACGAAAATCCGGAGGTCCGGATCATTTTCGTGACCAATAAAAACTGGGGCGCCCTGTGTGCCGGCATACCACGGCTGGTATTTTTCCCGGCCGATGTAAAAGGCGAACATAAAGGCGTGCCCGGATTATATCGTCTGTTCCGCAGTATCAGCCGTCAATACCGGATTGATGCCGTAGCGGACCTGCACAATGTGCTGCGGTCTAAGATCGTGCGTACCTTTTTCCGGCTGGCAGGTAAACCGGTTGCTGCGATAGACAAAGGGCGTGCAGGCAAAAAGGCCCTTACCCGCAAGGAAGACAAGGTTTTGCAGCCGCAAACCAGCACCATCGAGCGTTACGCGATGGTTTTCCGGCAGCTGGGGTTGCGCTGTACCATGGGCACACAACCCGTTTTTGCGCCACGACCGCTTCCGGAGCGGGTATTGGCAGTTACGGGCGCTAAAAACACGCAGCCATGGGTGGGACTGGCTCCTTTTGCCACTTACCGGGAGAAAATGTATCCGCTGGCTAAATTGGAAATGGCGCTGGCAGCGCTCATAAAAGACGGCACGTACCGGGTGTTGCTATTTGGCGGCGGTAAAGCCGAGGTAGCGCAGCTAAATGAGCTGGCGGCACGTTATCCACAGGCTGTATCCGTAGCCGGCCGTTTTACGCTGGAAGAGGAACTGGCGCTTATCAGCCAGCTGGATGTGATGATCAGCATGGATTCTGCCAATATGCACCTGGCCTCCTTGTATGGGGTGCCAGTGGTGTCTGTATGGGGCGCCACCCATCCATATGCCGGTTTTATGGGCTATGGACAGTCGGAACAGTATGCCGTACAGATCACTGATCTGACCTGCCGGCCCTGTTCAGTTTTTGGCAACAAACCCTGCTTCAGAGGCGACCATGCCTGTATGGAATGGATCAAACCGGAACAAATAACGGAAAAAGTAATAAGTATTATCCGTTAAGACGCTTTGTCAAAGCGGGTTTTGAAGGATATTTGAAAAATATTGCAAGTTTTTTTTGCAGAAATAAAAAAAGTTATACTTTTGCCATCCCAAACAACAAGGTGATTGCCCAATAGTATAATGGTAGTACGACAGATTTTGGTTCTGTTTGTCTTGGTTCGAATCCAGGTTGGGCAACGAAAAACGACAAAGCCGCTCATTGAGCGGCTTTGTCGTTTTATATATTTTAGACCATAATTTCTTCTATTGAGGTTGCCTGTTCGCTTTTTCAATCTGCCTATCACCCCACTGTCTGAGATAATCAATGAAAGGAATTAATTCTTCGCCTGTTTCAGTCAGGGAATATTCTACTTTGGGCGGTACTTCGTGATAGACTTTTCTATTGATTAAATTATCAGTTTCCAGCTCCCGCAATGTCTGTGTCAGCATCTTGGTGGTAACATCAGAGAGGATGCGTTTGAGGGCGCCGTAGCGCAGTGTCTTATGCTCCTGCAAATACCAAAGTATCCTTCCCTTATATTTTCCCCCTATTCGCCTGAAAGCGTAATCGACCGAACAGGTAGGCTGACAAATTTCCAATTTATTTTCCATCTAACTAATTCATTATCAATAATACATTCTTTTCGGTAACTAAGATACAAAAAAGTACATACTTGCCTTCAGGGTGTTAATCATATAATATTGCCTTCAATATTTAAATCGATTTAATCATGGAATTGAAACTAAAGGAGAAGGTAATTATTGTTACAGGAGGTTCAAAGGGAATTGGCGCTGGTATCGCAAAAGAACTGGCGGCGGCAGGAGCTAAGGTGGTCGTTAATTATGTATCCGGTGAAACGGATGCTAATGCCGTGGTCAATTTTATCCGGTCGAATGGGGGCGTGGCTGTTGCCATTCAGGGCGATGTGTCCAAACAAAAGGATGTTCAGCAATTGTTCAGACAAACCATCAATGAATTCGGAAAAATAGATGGCGTAGTGAATAACGCGGGAGTGTATGTGTTTAACAGCATAGAGCATATCACGGAGGAGGAGTTTCATCAGCAATTCGATATCAACGTTCTTGGAACAATACTGACTGTTCAGGAATCGCTGAAATATTTTAAGGATGGTGGTCATATCATCAACATCGGTTCTATGGGAACAAGGAATGTTGATGCTGGTACTGCCGTTTATACAGCCACAAAAGGAGCTGTAGATATGCTGACCAGTGTGTTCGCAAAGGAATTAGGAAGCAGAAACATCAGGGTGAATTCCATCATTCCTGGCCTGACAGAAACGGAAGGAGCGCACAAAATCGGCATATTCAAGAGTGGCCTTAGTCAAAAGATCATAGATAATACTTCCCTGGGCCGATTGGGACAGCCGGCAGATATCGGGAAAGTAGCTGCTTTTTTGTTTTCTGATGATGCCTATTGGATTACGGGAGAAAGAATTTCCGTTTCAGGGGGATATCTCATGTAATGTTGAAGAGAGCCGGTCGTCAGGACGCAGTTGAGAAAATTGCCTAGTTTTACATCTTCAAAAACGAGGATGCATGAATTTCTACACACGCAAATGGGTAAAACCAGAAGATCTCAATGCGCATGGTACTTTGTTTGGCGGCAGTTTGCTGCGGTGGATCGATGAAGAGGCGGCCATTTATTCCATTATTCAGTTAGGTACGAACCGTTGTGTGACCAAGTACATGTCGGAAATCAATTTTATCAATTCTGCCCGACAGGGCGACATTGTGGAATTAGGTATTAAGGCAGTGCATTTTGGACGGACATCGCTGACGCTGACCTGTGAGGTGCGGAATAAGATCACCCAGAAGAGCATCCTGACCATTGACAAGATCGTGTTTGTGAGTGTGGATGAGAAAGGCCAACCGACGCCACATGGCAGAACGAAGATCACTTACACTGATGAACGCTTACGGGAAGACGAAGTATAAAGCGCAGGATATTACCATCAACTAAAAATGCAGCAGCGGGGGACCACTGCTGCATTATCTTTTTTATTCCGTTAAAAAAGAGTGGGTAAAACTACAACGGATCAGGCCGGTTAATTATTCGCTCGTGGAGTTCAGCGTCAGGCAGGCGGTTTTTCAATCCAATATCCTTTCATGATCACTGTAGATGAACTCTGTGAAGCAAAAGTACTTACCTGTAGCGGATCTTCAGCATTTGTAGCATCTACATGCTTACTACAATCTGTTTTTTTACCCATCTACAAAACCTCTACAAGTTGTATTTTTGCCGCATGAACCATATCCTAAAAATGCGGGTAGTAATAGTGTTTGTAACCCTGTTCACCCTACTGACGGCCAGTAGTTTTGCCCAGACCGTCCAGGATTCCCTGAAACGGGTATTACAACAACCGGGGCTAACACCAGAGGAACAAGTGATGACCCGCATCAGGATGGGACGGGCGTTGGTAGATGGCAGCAGGAAAGATGCCATTGCCAGCACGCAGACAGCCCTGCAGATGAGCCGTACGCTTAAAGACCGTAAATATGAAGCATTGGCGCATTCCGCGCTGGTATCATTGGAATATACCGCTGAAGACACTGCACTGGCGTCACATCACCTGGACAGCGCTTTTCTGTTTGCCCGGGAATCGGGCGATCAGCTGACACTGGCCAGCGTATGGTACCGCAAAGGATGGCTTGAAAATCGTACCGGCAAGCCGCATGAAGCCGTGAAAAGCTTTCAGGAATCGCTGAAGTTGGGCAAAGGCCTGCCCGGCAACATCTACGAAACCAATGTATATTATAATCTGGCCTCCATTTATGCTGACTGGAACGATACGGAGACGCAGTACCGTTATGCAAAAGCCTGTCTGGCTTCTGCCCTGTCCCGCTCGGACCCTGATGATATCTGTAATGGTTATCAGGCCATGGCCACCAGTTTTGAATACCAGTTTAACGGAGACAACTCCAAACGGGAACTGCTGGATTCTGCGCTTTACTACAACCGTAAAGCCATTGCCATTTATGAAGGCAATGCGCCCCGTATCAGTTTTCACAGCATGATCGCCCTGCTGGCACTGAATACCGCCAACCTGTACGATCAATATTTTCCCCGTACATACCGGGACAGTGCGCAGCACTACCTGGATATCGCCCTGAAGATTGGTAAGGAAACCGATCAACAGGAGGTGGTGGCCAGTTGTTATGGCATGATGAGCACTTTTGCCATGAATGATGGCAACTACAACCGGGCATCTGACCTGTTACTGGCAGGGCTGATCGCACTGAAAACCTATCCGGCTCCGGATAACCGGCTGATGGCCCATCTGATGGAAGCCTTGTCTGACGTGGCGGAGAAGAAAGGTGATCTCCCCAAAGCCCTGGAATATGCCCGGGAATACAGTAAATATTACGCCAAAGCCTATGATGTGGACCGTATGGCTATTGCCAAAAAGCTGGAAGCCCAGTACCAGGCACGCCAACGGGAACAGGAGCTGGTAACGCTTCAGGAAAAAGCCGCGTTTAACCGCAAGCTCAATATCGTATATATAGGATTGATCGTTGCCTGCCTGGTGGCATTGGTGTACCTGTTCCGGTCCTACCATTTCCGGTTACAGAACACTATTCAGCAACAGAAGTTGCTGGAGAAGGAAAAGCAGGACGGCGAATTACAGATACGCCTGAAAGAAGAAGAAGCCCTGCGTCTGCAGCTGGAAAAACAGGAAGCAGAATTGCAGGTCCGCTTACAAACGGAGGAAGCGGCACGTTTGCAGGCGGAACAACAGCTGATACAAACCCAGAAGGAGCAGTTACAGAAAGACCTGCTGGCGGGTACATTACAGGTGGAGCAGAAAAATGAGTTGCTGGAATCGTTGCAGGAAAAGCTTCGGGAGAAAGCCGTACAGCCCGACCTGGCCAAACAGATCACCCGGATGATTGAGACGCATAAACGAATGGACAAAAACTTTGAGACTACACGGACAGAGTTTGAAAACATTCATCCGGAATTTTTCCGGAAGCTGCAGGAAAAAGCCGGTAACAGTCTTACCAAACTGGACCTGAAGCACTGTTCCTATATTTCGATTGGACTGTCCACCAAAGAAATCGCTTCCCACCTTGGCGTGGCGCCGAAGAGCATTCTGATGTCGCGGTACCGCATCAAACAAAAGCTGGGACTGGGTAAAGAGGAAGGACTGGATGCCTATCTGATGGCCTGGAGAGAAAATAACCCGCTGAGCGAAGACGCAGCGGGTTAAAGAAATTGGGGCCGGATGAAGTGGGGTAGGATGAACCGGGGTTTGGATGAAAATGGGGAATGGATGAACCGGGGTTAGGATGAAAATGGGGAATGGATGAAACGGGGTTTGGATGAACCTGGGGTTTGGATGAAAGTTGGGGTTATGGATGAAATGTTCGGGCAAGTCTATTGTTGCAGGAAAACAAATCGGTTTTCAAAAAACTTTCCGATTACCGGTACCGGCTTTTGAACACCACTGTTGGCATTGATAATCCCAAATACCATAAATACCAGCGGCAGCAGGCCCAGTACGGAGAAAACCGCAGACAGCGCGGGGATAATACTTAACAGAACGCCTGCCACTACAGACCATAACAGGCCTGCTACAGCCAGGCCGAGTGCCTGTTCCAGATGGTAGTTAACAAAAGTGTCTTTGCTCTCCTTATTTTTTACATATGCGATAATCCATCCGATGATCGTAATGTAAGCGACGATAGCCCATTGTTTTGTCTTCATAGTTGCGCTGTTGATTTTTAAAAAATGATAAAAGGATAAAATGGAAACAGCACAAAGGTAGGCGGGTGTAAAATCGTTCCTGCATTTGTAGATACTACAGTGGGTCTACAGGCCGTACGAGAGGGTATCTACAAAAGATCTACAGCCTTTGTAATTTATTTATAATCAATTTGTTATATTGTTTGTTTTGAAGGGTGTTACCTCATGCTGCTGGTCGATAGCAATGATCTTCCTGTCTTCTTTTGTCCATGAACTTACAATTTTGTTAGTTCCACACAATTGGTTGTAGCTACCGTTGTGGAGGTATTTACTATCTAATTTCGCTGGAAAAAGAAGCATATTCCATGAAGAAATTAGCATATATCGGTTGTCTGGGCGTAGTAGGCATTATCACAACAGAATTTGGCATTATCGGAATATTGCCGCAGGTGGCCGCTCACTATCAAATTAGTATTGACAAGGCGGGTGTGTTACTGAGTGCTTTTGCGTTGGTCATTGCATTGACCGGCCCGGTGATGACGCTGCTGACGTCGGGGTTTGACCGGAAAAAGGTGATGTTATGGTCGATGGGGTTGTTTATCCTCTCTACCCTGGGATCGGCGATGGCGCCTCCGTTCTGGTTACTGTTGGTGTTAAGGATGTTGCCGGCGTTTTTGCAGCCGGTATATATTTCTACCGCTATCGCTGCGGCTGTATCGGCGGCGCCGCCGAAGGAGGCCCCTCGTATGATGTCTGTTGTGATGGGAGGTATCAGTATTGCCACCGTAACGACGGTGCCGCTGTCGACCTGGCTGGCTGGGCATATTACCTGGCAGAGCGCATTTATGATGCAGACGGCAGTGAGTATAATAGCCAGTTTGAGTATATGGTTGTTGCTGCCGCCGATGCCGGTGACGGAGACAAAATCTTATGGTGACCAGCTGAGGATCCTAAAGCGGGGAGATTTCCTGCTTACTTCCTTTATCAATTTTATGATGATTGCCGCCTGGTTCAGCACTTATAGTTATTTCGCCGATTACCTTGGTCAGGAGAAACAGATGAGTGAGACGATGATCAGCAGTATGATGTTACTGTTCGGTATTACCGGGGTGGTGGGTAACTGGCTGGCGGGGAAGGTGATCGGTAGCCATATGGTGGCGGTGACGCTGTTGTTGCTCAGCGGCACGATCGTGATTCCGTTTGCGCTGGCATGGTGTGGATATGAGGGGGTGCCGGTGATGGGCGTTATTGCGCTGTGGGGACTGTGGTATGCCCCCTCCATTCTGGCCGGGGCGGTGAATATGATCTCTGCCGCGCCGGATGCGCTGGAATTTGCCAACAGTCTGGCGGTATCTTTTGGGAACCTGGGTGTATCGGTAGGGACTGCCGTGAGCGGCATGGTGATAGCGACACATAGTGTGGCTTACGCGCCATGGGTAGGGATGGCTTTTGGTGTGGTGGCCATTATAGCAGTATTGCTGCGGGCCTTTCTCCGTGCGCGGGCATCGGCGCCGGTATGCGTGGCACAATGATTGTGCCCACGCCGGTATGAAAAAATCCATTCTTTCCACATTAGTGCGGGCCGTTGGCCTGGGTATGGTATCTGGTATGCGCAGCACCATGGGGCCTGCGTTTGCAAGCCAGTATGCCAACCGTTACCCGTCGCGGCAGCTGAAAGGTAGTCCGCTGGGATTTATGCAGCGGGAAAATGTGATGCGTGGCCTGCAGACCATGGCTGCCGGTGAGATGGTGGTCGACAAAGTGCCCGGCATAAAAGACCGCATCATCCCGGGTGCGCTTGCCGGGCGGGCGGCAGCCGGCGGACTGGCGGGAGCTACCCTGTACCAGGCCAGCGGCGACAAAGCATGGCGTGGTGCGTTGGTAGGGGCCGTGGCGGCGGTAGCAGCATCTTACGCTTTTTTTTACCTGCGCAAATATGCCGGTAAAAAATACAAGGTGAAAGATGGCTTCGCCGGTGGTATGGAAGATCTGCTGGCAGTAGGTATTGGCGCCGGTTCCACCTCCGGGAAATAAAATCGTATAGTCGTTGAAGTTATAGTGCCCCGGTGCCCGCCGGGGCTATTGTACTGTGTTTTGCACACGAATACAGGAACCGGCCCTGCTACCTCCGAGGGTAGCAGGGCTTTTTGATTTTAATTTATATATTTGAAGCATTCCTTTCGAATATTAATTTGAACCAACTGGACCAATCGGAAAATCACTCCTGGGAGCAATTGCAACGCGATCCGGCCGCTTTTGAACGATTTTTTAAAAGTACGGCGGCGGGTTTGTGTACCTATGCCCTGCGTATTGTAAAGGACAAGCAGGCCGCAGAAGATATTGTGCAGGATTTTTTTTCGCGCTTATGGCAAAAGCGCAGCCAGATCAGCATACAGGTCCCTCCCCAACGTTATGCCTACCGCGCTGTACACAATGCCTGTCTGAATTATTTAAGAGATAACCCTGCCATTTCAAGTGAGGTACTGCCGGAAAATATGCCGGCGGAAGAAGATGCCCTGGAGCAGGAGTTGCAGTTACAACATCGGGTACAGCAGCTGGAACGGGTGATTGCCGCATTGCCGCAACAATGCAGGGTAGTATTTGAGAAAGTATGTCTCGAGCAGAAAAAATATAAGGTAGTGGCGGAGGAACTGGGTATCTCTGTATTTACCGTGAGAAATCAGGTGGCGAAGGCCTATGATATATTGAGGAATAATATTCTTCTGGAGCTGATTTGTTTGCTGGTGCTGGATTTGCTGAGGAGATAAAAAATATTTTCAAAAAATCCCTTACCGGCGTAGTACATTTTCAAACTATTCGTGTCATCATAACAACGGCCCTTCATCCATGGAACAGGCAGACATGCACATATTATCCGCAATACTGAGCGGGGAACTTCAACCGGAAGATCCTGTTGTACAGTCGTGGTTGCAGGAAGACCCTGCAAGGGCTGTGCTGCTGGAGGAACCCGGGCAGCTGCGCCGGGTAGTGGAGGAGTGGCGTCTGCAACAGTCTTTTGATACGCATGGAATGTGGGCGCGTATAACACAGGACACTGCACCAGCTATAGTGCGGCATCGTCCCATCCGAACGCTCTGGCGCGCAGCTGCCGCTGTTTTGTTACTGGTTGCCGGCGCTTACTGGCTGATGCAGCGGACCGGACAAAACTCACCGGCAGCGGATACGCTGGCCGCGGCGCAGCAAAAGCCTGCCGGCAATTTCGCCATATTACAGGCAGGAGGCAAAGAAGTAACGTTGCATGGAAAAGACAGCAGTTTTATGCTGGGAGGCAACCGGGTGGATGTACAAAATGGCCATATGCAGGTAGCTGCAGAAAAGCCGGAACAATATACCCTGCGTACGCCACGGGGCGCCAACTATCAGGTGCAATTGCCCGACGGCTCCAAAGCCTGGCTGAACGCCCAGTCCAGCATTTCCTATCCTTCCGTTTTTACAGGTGTTGAGCGTGCGGTGACGGTAACAGGAGAAGTGTATTTTGAAGTGGCAGCCAAAGCGGAACAACCATTTGTGGTACATACAGGCACACAGGATATAACGGTACTCGGAACGGCTTTTTGTGTCCGCCGGTATGAAGGGGAACAACAGGGGCTTACTACGTTGGTCAGCGGAAAAGTAAAGGTACAGACGGCAGGAAAAGATCAGGTGTTGCAACCAGGGCAACAGGCTGTTGTGTCCGGCAACCAGCTACAGGTAATACAGGTAGACACTGAAGAGTTTACTTCGTGGAAAGATGGCTGGATACGTTTTCATAATAAACCGCTTACAGCCATCCTACAAACCATTTCAAGATGGTATGATATTGATATAAAGGCAGACGAACAACAACTGGCAGGACAGTATTTTACTTGTTATATTAATAAAGAACAGGGACTGGGAGAATGTATCCAGTCATTGAATAACAGCACCAACCAATTTTCGTTTTTGTTACAGGGACCAACCATAACAGTGACAAAAAAATAGTCTGCGGGTATTAGCACTCAGCCGATTTTTTATTAACCAAAATTAATAGTGATGAAACTAAAGGGGATACCTATGCCTTTTCGCAAAGGCTGGTCACTGCGTTTTCATGCCGTATTGCTTTGTTCCTGCCTGACTGTCTTCGAAGGAACAATGACTGTCAGCGCCCAGTCGCACAAAGCCACCATTACTTTGTCTATGAAAGACAGGAGTGTAAAAGCTGTTTTGAAAGAGATCCAACAGAAAACCTCCTATGAATTTTTTTACAGTGATACAGAAGTAGACCTGAACCGGCATATTTCTGTCGACCTGCAACAGGTATCCTTGCAGGAAGCCTTGCAGACCGTGTTGGGAAAACAATACAGCTGGCGTATTCAGGGGAAAAATGTGTACATCACCACGCTGCAGCCAGCAAAAGGCGGTCACCAGGGCACTACGTCCGAACAACCGGCAGATCATCCGTTGGTGAGTGGCACTGTTACCACCATTTCCGGTACACCGCTAACGGGTGTGACTATACGGGTAAAAGGTACGCCCAATGGCGCCGTAACAGACGGCAACGGCCATTTTCAATTGTATGCCGGCAAAGGTCAGCAGCTGGACTTTTCTTTCATCGGTTATGATAGCCGGAAGATAAAAACGGATACGGTAAGCGGGCCGTTATATGTAGCGTTGTCTGAAACGCCGCGTGCGCTGAACCAGGTGGTGGTAACCGGTTACAGCAACAAACGTATGGGAGAGCTCACCGGCGCAGTATCGCAGGTGACCGCAGAAGAACTGCAAACCACTACCACACAATCCATCTTCGATAATTTACAGGGAAAAGTGGCTGGCATGAACGTGTCGCTCAGTGGCGGCAATACCGGTTCCAATACTTCTTCTACCATCGTTATTCGCGGTAAAGGATCGATGGGACGTAATGCCACACAACCGTTGGTCGTGATTGACGGTATCATTCAGGATTACAGCACAGACACTGATCCACTCAGCAATATTTCTCCCACAGACGTAGCCTCTGTTACCGTATTGAAAGACGCTGCTTCAGCCGCCCTGTATGGTTCAAGGGCTGCCAACGGCGTACTGGTGATCACTACCAAACGTGGCGGCGCCGGTGGCGGCACAAAGATAGGCGCCAGCGTTACCTATGGCGCCAATAAAGCATCGCTCGGAAAATTCCGGGTGATGAACAGCCGGGAACGTTTCGATTTGCAGCAGCAGATTTACCGGAACCAGTATCTGGATGCCAACCCCGGCGCCAGTGAAACTGCAGTAAATGATTATGTACATACGATGGTGCCGGACAGCGTACTGAAATACAACACCAGCTGGAACGATCTGTTTCTGCGGACAGGCCAGACGCAGGATTACAATGTGTGGATTTCCGGTGGTGACCAGCGTGTGAAATATTATGCTTCCGGAGATTATTTTAATGAGATCGCACCGCTGATAACAGACAGCTACCGGAAATACAATTTCCGCTTTAACGTGGACTTTCAGGCTACAGAACGACTATCGCTGTCTTCCAACGCCAGCATTTCCAATTCCAGTATGAAGTCTGGTGGTTTTTACAACCCCTATAGCGATGCATTTAGCATCATGCCATGGGACACCCCTTTTTATAGTGATGGTACGTCCAAAATCGGCGGTCCGGATGAAAAAGGCTGGTACAGTGGCGCCAACTTCAATCCTATGTATGGCAAGGGTTTAAGTGACGCCACCAATAAAATGACCATCGGCGCTTTTGATCTGACGCTGCGTTACAAGCTGACCGACTGGCTTACGTTTAATTCGCGGAACCGTTACAGCTTCATCAACAGGGACGTAGAGCGTTATGTGAATCCTGCTGATCCGACCAGTTTTTACGCCACCCGCGGCGGGCTATATGCACTGTCTCCCGGCAATATCAATAATATTATCACCACGGAGATGTTGCAGGTGGATAAATCTTTCAACAGGCATCGTATTACCGGATTGGCGGCATTTGAATTTAATCAGGTGACAGCAAAAAATACCGCTGTTTCCGTGTATGGCCTGAAGCCCGGTATCCGTGCTATTAACGCAGGGGACCCCAAGACGCTCACTTTCAGAAATGAAATCACCGAAACTGCTTATCTGTCCCTCTTCTCAGAACTGAACTATAGCTATGATGGAAAATATTTTGCTACGGCCAGTTTCAGAAGGGACGGCTCTTCCAAGTTCGGGCAAAACAATAAGTATGGTAACTTCTATGCTTTCAGTGGCGCGTGGCAGTTGAGCAAAGAGAATTTCCTCCGTAATGCTAAAAATATCGATCTGCTTAAACTCCGTTTCAGCTACGGCGTTTCTGGTAATGACCTGCCGCTGGGGCCTTACCAGTATCTCTCCCTGTACAGCTATTCTCCCACTGATGAGTTGTATGACCGTCAGAGCACTACCAAACAAAGCGCACAGGGAAATCCCAACCTGCACTGGGAAATGCAATATACCACCAACATCGGTATTGATGCCGGTTTCCGGGACAGGGTATCCGTTTCCGTGGAGCTGTACAACAAATTGAATAAAGGGTTGCTGTTGCGCGTTACCCCGCCGGCAACCAGTGGCGGTAACACCTATTATCAGAACATGGGCCGCATCCGCAACCAGGGCATAGAAGCGACCATAAATACCCGGCAGTTGAAGCATACCGCCGTGAAATGGTCTACAGACCTCACTTTTGCCTATAATAACAACAAGGTGCTGGAGCTGCAGCCAGGCGCCAACCTGCTGTATAATGGTCAATATAGTGGTAACGCACAGGTGGTAGGCAGCCCGATGGGAAGCTACTATATGCCTGTGTTTACCGGTGTGGACCCTCAGACAGGCGAGTCCCGCTTTGAAGTACTGGAAAAAGATGCCAGCGGCAACCTGACGGGAAAAGTAAACTACACCAATAATCCCGGAGAGGCCACACTACAGGTACTGGGCAATAGCAACCCTAAATACATTGGCGGTATGTCGAACAACCTCAGTTATAAAAACTTTTCCCTCAGTGTGATGCTTAGTTATTTCGGCGGCCTGAAGATGCTGAACCGTACCCGTGCCGATCTGGACCTGGATGGTGCTGATGTACAGGCAAACAATGCCGCTCCTGCATCCGGGCAGGTAAGATGGCAACATCCCGGTGATATCGCTGATCTGCCGAAAGCAGGTAATAAGGTGGACTACTATTTCCCTACTTCAAGATATGTGGAAGATGCCAGTTTCCTGCGGTTGAAGAACGTACGGTTGGGTTATGCTTTCTCCGAGAAGGTGGTGAGGAAGCTGCATGTGTCTAAAATGAATGTTTTTGTTTCCGGAGATAATCTGGCCACCTGGACGAAGTTTACCGGTATGGACCCGGAAAACAATTTCGGAGAAGAAAATGCGGGCAAGGTGCCTTTTACCAAAAGGTTTCTTGCCGGTATACAGGTAACATTTTAATCTAACATCCTAAAAACAAATGGCTATGAATATAAAACGGTTGAGCATCATCGGTATTATTTCGTTTATGCTGATCTGTTCCTGCAAAAGTGCCCTGGACCTCAAGCCGAAGACAGACCTCGATGCAGAGACAGCATTGAATGGTTATGAAAACCTGAAATCAGCCTTGAGTGGTGTGTATTCGCTGGTGAATAATTACAAGTACCTGACGCCTTACATGAACCTGGTAGAGCTGAGCACTGATAATGTGGAGGTGATGAAGGCGGGCAACAATGCTACCACTGCGGGTATTGAATGTTATTCTTTTAAACGTACCGCTTCGATGATGGATATTCAGGCGTGGCAAAATGCCTATAAAGCCATTTATCACGCCAATATGGTGATCAATGCTATTGCCGACGACGCGGCGCCCCGGCTGTTGCAGTTAAAAGGAGAAGCCCTTTTTCTGCGTGCGTTGCTGCATATGCAGCTGGTACAGGCATTTGGCAGGCCATATGTACAAAATGCAGGCGCTAATCCGGGTGTGCCCTATGTGGTTTCCACCGATCCTGCCTTACTGCCTTTCAGAAATACCGTCAAAGAAGTGTATGCGCTTGCAGCAGCTGACTATGAAAAAGCCGCCGGTATGCTATCTGAAACGAAGTCGAACGCCTATGCCGGCAAAGCCGCGTGTTGGGCTGCCCTGGCTGATCTGTACCTGAATGCAGGAGATAATGCCAAAGCAATCACTTATGCGGAGAAAGTCATCAACAGTAATCAATATTCACTGGTGACGGGCAACACTTATCTCACTTATTTCAATACAGACCACAGCGACGCAACGGACAAAGAAACCATTTTCACTATTAAAAGTGTAGATGGCCAGGGAAAAGGATTCTATGGCCTGGGTTATAGTTATACACAGACAAAGTATGCGGCGGTTGCAGCTCCGTTGTTGAGTTTACTGACCGAGACCACCGGCGATGTGCGGCTGGGATTTTATAGTAAGTTATCCACCGCCAGCGGTGACAGGTATTTCACCACCAAATTTGTGCAGAACGGTAATACGGCTGTTAGTTCGCCGGTAGTTTTCCGTTTGGCCGATATGTACCTGATACGTGCAGAAGCCAATGCTACCAATAATCCACAGGCAGCACTGGACGATGTGAACCTGTTGCGTAAGCGTGCAGGCATTACCGGTAGTGGCCTGTATCAGCTGTCTGATCTCCATGGGCGGCCCAGTGCCTTGCAAGTGGTCCTGGATGAAGCGAGAGTAGAGTTGGCCTTTGAGAACGGTCGTCGCAGGGCAGCATTGCTGCGTAATGGTTTGCCGGTTGTCCGTGATTATGCCGGCAGTACTGTACCCGGTAGTCATATCAACCTTCCCGCCTCAGACAACAGTATGATTTATCCGCTGCCAGCCACAGAGGTGACTGTCAATCCTAATCTTACACAAAATCCATTTTAATCCGTCATATGAAAAAGATCACCACCACCATCATCGGGTGTATGGCGCTTACCGCCTTCGCTTATGCTCAGGAGAAAAAACCTTTTGTGCTCAACGGGAAAGTTACCGACCAACCTAATGGTAAACTTTACCTGATGTACGAAGATGTTACCGGTAACAGAAATTTTGATTCCGTGGTACTAAAAAACGGGCGCTTCACCGTAAGAGGGGAGATCGTTGGCCCTGCTGTTACTTATATCCGCAGTGGCAGGGGAGACGATAGTCCGGCGCTGGTAGTGCTGATGCCTGGTTCGCAGCAGTTCACCGCTGCGGAAAATAAGCTAAGCCTCGGCAGAATGAGCGGTAACAACGCCAATGCCGGTGTATGGGAATTACAACAGGAGAAAGCGCTCATTCAGCAAAAACATCAGTCCAGGCTGGATTCTCTGCGGAATGAAAAAAATCATGACGCCGCCGCCGCTATCCGCGAAAGACTGGCCCCTTTCTTTGAGGAAAATGATCAGGCCGACTATCACTACTTCCGCAAGTATCCTACCTCCGCACTGACGGCCTATATGCTGCGCTATCACGTGGCAGACCTTCCTCTCGATACGCTGCAGCAATACTACGATAAACTGGGCGCAGCTACTCAACATTCCGGTTTTGCCAAATACATCGCTGATGAGCTCAACAGCCTTCGTCATGGTTCACCCGGAGCCGTGGCAGCCGATTTTACCGCCAAAGATATACAAGGCAATAGTCTGTCGCTGAGCCAGTACAAAGGAAGATATGTGCTGCTCGATTTCTGGGCCAGCTGGTGTGTACCGTGTCGCAAAGGCAATCCGCATCTTAAGGAATTGTATGCCCGTTATCAATCCAAGGGCTGGGAGATCATCGGTATCTCTGATGACGACAGAAATGAAAAGGCCTGGAAAACGGCCGTGGCCAAAGATGATCTGCCATGGAAACATGTGCTGAGAGGGCTTGATATGTCGAGACTCGAAGATAATCCGAACGATATTTCACTCAAATATGGTATTCATTCTTTGCCTACAAAAATCCTGATTGACCCGAAAGGCGTGATCATCGGGCGTTACGGGAGTGAAGGTGATGAGCTGGACAAGAAACTGAAAGCGATATACGGAGAATAAGCAAAAACCAATCATCCTGCAAAGGCTGAGCGGCTGGGCCGTTCAGCCTTTTTTTAAAGAAATTTTTTATGATAGTTGTTTTTTATAAAAAAAATTCTACTTTTGCGACCCATTGGTGATTGCCCAATAGTATAATGGTAGTACGACAGATTTTGGTTCTGTTTGTCTTGGTTCGAATCCAGGTTGGGCAACAAGAAAGAGAGTAACTACTCCCATTGAAAACTCTCAAAAATCTCAGGACCGCTACAGTGATGTAGCGGTTTTTTGTTTCCCGTTATCGCTGCCTGCCATCAAAACAAATTGTCCATAAACGAACAAGGATGCATTAAAAGCGGACAAAGGATTAACCTTATTGTATTGATTGTCAGTTGTTTATTGCAATGGCATTTTATTGGTGCCCTGGAAGTATCTTTCAAAAAAACATTCCCCATGTTTCGTAATTATTTGAAAACTGCCTGGCGTAATGTTATTAACAACAAAGTTTACAGCACGCTGAATATTTTGGGATTGGGCGCTGGTATGGCCGTGGGATTGCTGATTACCCTATGGGTGGTAAATGAATATTCGTATGACCGGTTCTTGCCTGGTCACGAACATCTTTACCAGGTGATGAAAAACAACCCTGACAACAACGGGGGTATCAGAACGGTAAGTACGGTATCTCTTCCGCTGGTAGATGCTTTACGGAAAGATATTCCCGGCATCCGGTATGTGGCCGTAACAGACTGGCCTATCAATCACGGGTTGATTGCCGGGGATAAAAAGTTATACATACGGGGCAGCGGTGTGAGTGAAGACTATCTGCGTATGTTTCGATTTACCCTATTGGAAGGTGATGCTGCCAGGGCATTACAGGACCCATATTCTATTGTGTTGTGTGCCTCTACCGCCCGGGCATTGTTTGGCACGACGGAAGCCATGAATAAGATGGTCCGCATCGATAATCAGCACGATCTGAAAGTGACAGGTATCATGCAGGACGTACCGGTCAATTCCACGTTGCAGTTTCAGTATCTGCTACCATTTTCTTACCTGGTGCAGACCCAGCCCTGGATGCAGGCTGCCCGTAACGACTGGGGCGATAATTCCTCTCAGGCATTTGTGGCGCTGGAGCCGGGTGTGCCTTACGAAAAAGTATCAGCACAGATAAAAGATATTATTCATCGTTATAGTCCGCGCAGGACAGAGCAGATATTTCTGCATCCGATGGACAGATGGCGGCTTTACAGCAATTTTGAGAATGGGAAGGAGCGTGGTGGCTTTATCACTTATGTGCGGATGTTTACATTGATTGGCGTATTGGTATTGTTGATAGCCTGTATCAATTTTATTAATCTCTCTACTGCGCGTTCGGAAAAGCGCGCCAGGGAGGTAGGGGTACGTAAGGCGATTGGCTCCGGGCGGCGCGACCTGGTGTTGCAGTTTCTGCTGGAATCGCTGATGCTTACCAGTCTCGCAGCGGTATTGAGCATCGGCATTTTACAACTGGCGTTGCCGGTCTTCAACCGGGTGATCGATGGCGAATTGTACATTCCTTATCATCAGCTGTCGGCCTGGGGCATCCTGTTGTTGTTTATTGTTGTTACCGCAGTACTGGCGGGCAGCAGGCCGGCTTTTTATCTATCCTCTTTTGAGCCGGTAAAGGTGTTGAAGGGCGGTCAACAAGTAGGCCGGTCAGCAGCGCTTCCGCGCAAAATATTAGTGGTAGCGCAGTTTGCAGCGTCAGTAGCCTTGATTATCAGCACCATCATTATTTATCAGCAGATCCAATATGCTAAGAAACGGCCCGCTGGCTACAGTACCGCCGGTTTGTTGTACACGTACATTAGCGAAGATATGAAGAAGAACTACCACGCGTTGCGGGAGGAACTGTTGCAGAGTGGTATGGTGAAAAGTGTGGTGAGAGCTTCCAATCCGGTCACTTCCATCTGGTCGCGCACCGTGGTGGAAGAGTGGAAGGGCCGGCAGGAAAGTCAGCCCCTGGTGGTGTCGGAGATTGGGGTATCGCCGGGCTATTTCTCCGCGATGGGCATGCAGCTAAAGGAAGGACGCGATTTTCATGAATTGCAGGCGGCGGATTCAGGCTATGTGATCATCAACGAGGCGGCGGTAAAGCGGATGGGGCTTACTGCTCCGGTAGCTGGTCAGCATATTAGCTGGAGGGGGCGGGAGCGTGTAGTCATTGCCGGTGTCATCAAAGATGCGGTGATGGAGTCTCCGTTTAAGCCGGTGGAACCGGCGGTATTTACCCATCAGGAGGAGGATGCGTCCACGCTGTTATACCGTTTGTCAGACAAGACGGACATACATACGGCCCTTGCGAAGATCACGCCGATTTTCAACAGGTATAATCCCGGATATGCTTACGACTATACCTTTGCGGCTGATAGTTACGATAAGAAGTTTAAGTTAGAGGCGCTGTCAGGCAAGCTGGCGGCTCTTTTCGCCACGTTGGCGGTGTTTATCTCCTGTCTGGGTTTATTTGGTCTGGCTGCGTATATGGCTGCACAGCGTACGCGCGAAATAGCCATCCGGAAAGTAATGGGTGCCTCTCTGTTGCAACTCTGGCTGCTGTTATCGAAAGACTTTGTGACGCTGGTATTTATGGGTTGTTGTATAGCCGTGCCCATCGCTTTTTACAGTCTGCAATACTGGTTGGATAGATACGCTTATCGCATCAGTATGGGTCCGGGTGTGTTTGTGGTGGCGGCAGGTGGTGCCCTGATCATCACGATTTGTACGATCAGCTATCAGACGATCCGGGCGGCATTGGTGAACCCGATGCATAGCCTGAAAGCGGAATAAATTAAGTAAGGGGTTTCATCAGCTTGATGCTGGGCAGGTGTTTTCGGATCATATCCACCAGTTCCTTTCTTGTAAAAGGTTTTAAGAGAAAATCGGTTGCGCCGGCAGCGATAAATTCTTCCTGTTCCTGTAGGAATGTTTCTCCGGAAGAGACGATAGCAGGGATATAGCGGGTAGTATCATCATCGCTGGTGCGCAGTGCGCGAAGGAAATTTTTTCCATCCATCACCGGCATTTTACCGTCGGTGATGATCAGGTCTGGTGTGATCATCTTCAGCAGTTCCAATGCTTCTACCCCGTTTTCAGCAAAGTAGGGCACTGCGCCCATGCTTTTAATAGCGGCGCGGAAGGAAGCCTGGTTCAGTTTATCATCTTCCAGTACCAAAATAATATAGTCCTGATAGATTTCTTTTACCGGTTCGGTATTACTGGTCTCCTGTATTTTATAGCCTTCTTTCAGTGGAAGGGTTAAAGTAAAGCTGGTGGTGGCACCAGCCGTGGTGGCTGTGATGGTGCCATTTATTTTTTCTACCAGTTGTTTGGTGATCGATAATCCCAGTCCGGTACTTTCTACCATATTCTCTTTATTGGCATGAGACACAAAAGGCAGGAAGATCTCGCTCAACTGTTCCTGATTCAGTGAACTGGTATTGTGTGTTTCGATATGGATTTGTTCGCCGGTCTTTAACACGTTGAACCGGACCACCGAATTTTTAGCCGCGTATTTCAGGGCATTGGATGCCAGGTTATTGAGGATTTTGCTGAGGATGGTATTGTCGGAGAGGATGTATTCCGGCAGCTGGGCGTCATAATTCAGTACTACATTGATTTTCCGTGATGACGCGACGGGGCGCTGCATCAGTATACATTCGTTGATGCATTGCCGTAGGCTGAAGCTTTCGTTTTTTACTTCGTTGAACTGATTTTCTTCTATTTTGGCCAGGTCCAGTTGATTGTTGATAATTTCCCTGATAAGCAGGGAGGCTACCTGCAGATGCTCCGTTTCCTTACGTATGGCTGCTACCAGCGCGCTGTCATTGAGCTGGGCCACTTTCTCGTTGAGCCCTTCCGCGATGCCCATAATAGATGTCAGCGGTGTCCTGATCTCATGGTTGGTTTCCCGCAGGTATTTGGTTTTGGCTTCGGAAGCTTTCTTCAGTTCCGCCATCATGGTGCGTACCTGCTTGATATAGAAATAGAGCATGATGCCATTCAGTGCGGTACCGGTAAGTACCACGATCAGCCGGATAGCCACCATGCTGCTGTGGCTGAAAGCGACGGGCCTAAACCAGTGAAAGGTATAATTCAGTTCAAGAAGAACCACCATCGCGCCAACATAGGTCCAGAACAGGTTGCGCGTTTTTCTGCTGGTCATCAGCAGATCAGAGGCGCCCATGAGGAAGGCCGCCAGGAGATGTATTTCAGAGATAGGCCCCAGTACAATACCATAAAACACCAATGCCGCATCCAATACCACAAAGAAAATCAGGATAACGGTATCCACACCAATACGCTTATGCAGGAATGGCAGGCAGAAGAACAATATGCCCACAAACAGTTCGAGGTAAAACGCCGGCGCAAAGTCAATCAGATAAAACACGGCCATGCCCAGCGTCAGCGACAGCACAGCGAGCAGCAGGCAGATCGTATTAAAAAAAGATACGGGTTTATCGGAATAGGCAGCAACTTTCATAGTAGTTTTTCATTATTCAACAGTGGCATGGATAATGTAGCCCGAAATTACTTTTTCTATTTTAGGAATACTAATCCTTACACTATTTTTGTTCAGATACACATATTGCCTATATCCTGACTGTCAGGATAAAAATGAATGTTCTATTGCGCCATTGACATGATACCCGAGACCAATACTATCAGTTACAGTTACCCGGCCCCATCGGCTTTTATTGGTGGGGGAGCGCCCCGTTTATTACTGGCGGGATACAGTGAAACAGACAAAGCCACCGGCCCGGCTTTCTTCCAGGGCCGTCTGGAGCAGCCTTACATCACGGCGCGTTGCCTGATAGCTTTATCTAATGTAGTGAGATCATCGTTTACCCTGACGCCTGCCACTGCGGCGATGATGAAAGACCCGATTGTGACAGCCGGTGCGGAGAAACTTCGTTTTGAGGGTTTTTCCCAGTGTGCCGGCGTGTATGCGCGGGTGGACGTGTTGCCGGGAGGCCACAGTGGCATTTTCCCTGCCAATGGTACGGTGAACGTGGATTTTAACCAGCCGATGATCAACGCGTTGCATGCTGTCAGCAGGAACGATACGTTACAGCTGACGGTGAATGCCCGTGACATCAGCGTTCAAAGTCAGCCTGAGGAGAGCATTACAGAGAAGAAAGTGCCGTTGCCGGTGAAATGGATCAAAGGTCTTACCACGGTACAGCTGTTCCTGGCGGCATCGGAGAAGGTGTATACTTTGAATAAGATACAGCTGCGGCAGCTGTTTCAGGGCATCCCTGCCGGCACGGTGAAAGCGGATTATTACCTGACGGTGCGGGGCAACAGGCCCACGTTTTCTCCGGTGAAAACGGCCCATGCTGTTTGTGTGGGTGGCATCCACCGGCTGCGGTTACTGGAGCCGTTGCTGCCATTGGCCGACGAGCTGCAGGTGTTTGTGCATCCGGATATGCAGAGCACTACGTGGCAGTTGTATTTTGGCAGCGTACGATTTAGCCTTAGCCTGTCACGCGAGGCGTGGCGCGGCTTTTCGGGAGAGGGCGCCGCGCTGGATTCGCTGATCACGGAGGTGCCTGACCGACTTATCAGCGCGATGGACAAGTACAGCCATGTGAACCAGGAATTTAATGCCACGCTGCTGGCGGTGGAAGAGCAGGCTGGTTTTGAGGAGATAGATCAGCTGACAACGCGCCTGGCTGCTATGGGGCTGCTGGGATTTGATCTGGACGACAACGTATATTTTTATCGCCGGCTGCCTTTTAAACTGAACCGGATCATGAGCCTGAATCCGCGTATGAAAGATGCAGAGCAGCTGTTAGCGGAAGACAAAGTGGCCATCATCTCTCAGCTACAAGATAAGGTGGAGGCCCGTGTAGCCGGCAGCGGCGTTACCCATACCGTGATGCTCGACGGAGATCTGGCCCGCTGTACGTGCACCTGGTTTGCCAAACACCAGGGAGAACGCGGCCCTTGCAAACATATTCTTGCTGTACGAAAAAAGATAAATTGACATTTAACCCAAAATGATTGTATGACACATCTGGAAGAACTGGAGCAGTTGATAAACACCGAGCGCGAACAGGATATTATACCGTTTTTACAACGTTTAACCCCCGAAGAAAGAACGGCGCTTAAACCAGGCTTGACCAAACTGGCAGCCCATTACACGGAGTTTATAGAGGTCGGCCAAAACGCCTGGAGAAGCAGGATGACGGCGCCACAGGCGAAGGTATTGGCGATCGCTACGTTTGTATGCTACGATAGAAGTGCTTTCCAGCGCACTAATTTCCATTTTACATTATTCCGCGAGCATTTGCTGGATAAAATTATTTCCTGGTACATGCCGGAATGGTTCGATGCATGGATGCAGGAAATGGCAGAGAAAGAAACCCTGCCCGGTGATGTGGATTATTGGCAGATGTTGGACCTGCAAGCCCGCGGAGTACTTACGTTAACGCCTACACTGGTAGTAAGCAGGCTGCCGATGGCGATTAATGGTAAACACCGGCTATACGAGCCAGCACGCTTGTTTGAGTTCCCGATTACTTTGTCGGAGCATTTCTGGTATCTGTTCGAATATCCGTCTAACATACATTTCAGCGATAGCTGGACGAACAGCAAAAAAACGGGCGACCTGGAACCCAACTGGAAAGGGTTTATCCTACAGTATACCGGTGATGGCACCCTTAACCGCATGCGGGTACTGGAAGCGTGTCTGAAAGCGGTGAACAGAAACTTCAATAAACTACAGGTGGGCTGGTTCGTAGATCTGTTGACGTTACTAAAGCCGGCGAAAGCAGCGCTGGAGCAGTTACAACCTTTGTTGTTGCAGGCGTTGAGTTCACCACAAACGAAGGCGGTCAATACGGCGCTGGGGTATCTGAAAGTGCTGGCCACCGAAAAAGCATTTAATCATCAGGCGTTGCTGGACCATCTGCCGCAGGTGATGGCCACGGATAAAAAGAACATTATCACCACCACGATTCAAATATTGGAGAAGGCCGGTAAAGTACATCCTGAAATTAAGCCACAGGCTTGCCTGGAGCTCTGTGCCGCTTTCCTTTCCAAAGATGAGGACCTGCAAGCTAAAGCGGCGAAGCTGATCCTGCAATGGGCGGATAAAAACGATGTTGCTTTAAGCGATCAGCTTTCCCAATACAGCAGCAGCATGCTCGCCAGCACGCGGACTGTTTTACAGGAGCTGATGAAAGATCATACTGAAATGGAAGTGGCAGCGCATGAAGAAGCGGAGCGATTACCATTGATCGGGGAACATAACCGTATTGTTCCCGAAGACCTGATATTTTTTGCCAGTCAGGTTTTTGAAAATAATGTCGCCTGGCATGTTGATCTGTTGCCTGCTATGTTGCTGGCGGCACAGGATACCATGACTACTGAAACTTTGTGGCAACTGGAGCCGGCTTTTCAGCGGGCCGCTACCGTGTTGAAACGCCCATCCGGTAATATGGGGCTGCTGGACATCACCCTGGCTGTTTTTTTCCTCAACTATGGTAAATGGATGGCGGATAACGATGCCGCCTATACGGCAAAGCTGCATGAAGCCAAGGGAGGGCAGCACTGGTGGCGTATACGGCATGAGATGCCTGAGCTGGAACACTGGAAGACTTCCCGTACCGAGGCCGCAGTATATATGCCTCACCGGAAGTTGCTGATACTGGCGTTGAAAAAGATCCGGGAGAAAGATTCGTTACCATTGCTGTCCACACCCACTCATGAACCGGGATGGATAGATCCGGAAGTATTGGTGCAACGAATGAAGCAGTATGTGTCTGCCGGCTTACAGCCGGACATACTGGATTTGCAGATAGCGATTGCACGTTGTGCCTTGCAGGATACTGCCGCTGCCCTGAGATTGGTACAGCAATGGCCTGTAGGTGAATATCGGCAGTTGTTTACCTTCCTGTTGGATGCCGCTGCGTTGCCGGAAGGACCCTTTACTGTGGAGGCAGCCTGGATGCAGGCCGGGCTTACCAAAGCGCCGCTGACCAGCTACGAAGCGTTTGCCGGATTTTCGTATAGCCGATTGCCAATAGCACTGCTCAATGGCGCCTATGAATGGAAAACAGGCGCCAGGCCGTATCTGGCCTATGGCAAGTATAATGCAGAAAAGAAAGACTACGACCGGTTTATGTCGGAAGAGCTGGTGATGAATATTACTTTCCCCGAAGGCGATATTCTTAAGGGAAGCGCCCCGATGTTGCAGGAATACCTGAACGGCGTGGGACAGTACATGTCGGTGTCTATTACAGACGTGGCCAGACTGTTGTTACTCACGCCCAATCATCCGGATGTATTGCTGGCGAGGGTGATGCAGTCCTGTCAGCGTTCTTCGGGTTTTTATGAGGTGAATGAAACAGGTATCGTGCTCAACACGCTGAAAACATTGCACAGCCTTGATATCCCGCTTTCGGAAATGAGGTACCTCTGCGTTGCCCTGTGTATGTTGCACGCCGATAAGACAGTGAAAGGATATGCCGCCGAATACTGGAGCAGCCGTTTACCTGATCGGATCAGCAGTGAAAAACTGGGACAGATGATCGGTATGCAGCAACGGGTGGCGTGGGCGCCGATGAAACGTTTTACGGACCTGGTCAGCACGCAAACGCAGATCAGCCGCCTGCAAAATGAGGCACTGGAAACACTCCTGACAGCATGCCTGTCGGTATTTACCGAAATGCCGGTGAAAGACCTGAAGAAGTTGCTGGAAGTATACGCTGAGGTGCTCGCCATCAATAACGGTAGTATCCGTAATACTGCGGTAATACAGCTGTTAAACGCGTGGCAGGGCAGCAGTACAGTGAAGAAAGCAGTGCAGCAGCTGTTGAAAAGGGTAGTACAGGAATAGCCCGGTTTTTCTGTGTACTTTTGGAAAAATATCAGATGTCTGCATCCAAAAAACTGGTCGTTATTGTACCGATGGAAGGTACCTCTCTGCTGGATATTGCCGGCCCCTGCGATGTTTTCGCGCAGGCCAGCAAAATACTCCGCAACGACCCGCAGCGGGAGGATGATGGTTATGAGATCCTGCTGGCTTCGCCGGGAGAGGACCATCACCTGAAAACGCAAAGTGGCGTGGAAGTGGTTTGTCCGGTAACGGTAGCAGAGCTGGACCGGCCTATCGATACTTTACTGATCGCCGGATTAGGCGTTGAATTTTTTGAATACAACCGCCACGATTTCTACCAGTGGCTGAATGAAGTATATCCCCGCCTGCGTCGTATTGGTTCCGTGTGTATCGGAGCTTACGCGCTGGCGCGGGCGGGGCTGCTTAACGGCCGCCGCGCCACCACCCACTGGCAATACAGCCAGGACTTCCAGGAGCAGCACCCCGACGTGCAGGTAGATACCAACCCTTTTTACACACGTGACGGCAACGTCTATACGTCGGGCGGCCTGGCTTCCGGTATCGATCTGGCCCTTGCCCTGCTGGAAGAGGATTATGGCCGCGACCTGGCAGCCCTGGTCGCTAAAAAGATGGTCATCTACCTGAGAAAGCCCGGATATCAGACACAGTTCGGTGAATTGCTCGATCACCATCAGCTGGCAAATACCCTCGCCGGTAAACTGCGGCCCTGGATGATACAGGAGCTCCATCAGGACCTGAGCGTGGAACGCCTTGCTGCACACGCCAATATGAGCCCCCGTAACTTCGCCCGCGTCTTCCTCCGGGAATGCGGACTTACGCCGGCTAAATTTGTAGAGAAACTACGGGTGGAAACAGCCCGCAAATACCTCGAAGAAAGTGACCTCAGTATAGAGCAGATCGCTGAAAAATGCGGCCTCGGCGGCATGGTGTCCATGCGGCGGGTCTTTCTCCGTCACCTCTCCGTATCCCCCAGCGACTACCGCCGGAATTTCCGTACCTCGCTCCACCAATGATTTGGCAGAAATTGTATATTTTTCGTCATTTGAGACAAGTGGCGGTTAGGGTACTTTTGTACTGTAACCAAAATTATTCAAGCGATGAAAATAGCTATCAATGGATTCGGCCGTATCGGAAGAATGACGCTTAGAGCTTTACAACATAAAGACAATGTAGAAGTAGTGGCCATCAACGACCTGATGGGCGCTGATATCCTCGCTCATCTCTTCAAATATGACACTGCCCATGGAAAATTTCCCGGCACTGTTTCCCACACCAGCCAGCACCTGATCGTTAACGGAAAAGAAATACTGCTGACCAATGAGAAAGATCCGGCTAATCTGCCCTGGGATAAACTGGGAGTAGACATGGTGATCGAATCTACCGGAAGATTTACCCATAAAGACCAGGCGCAGGCCCATATCCGCGCCGGCGCCCGCCGCGTACTGATCACCGCACCCGCTTCCGGCGGCGTGAAAACTATTGTGGCAGGCGTAAATGAAGATATCATTGAAGCAACAGATGAAATTCTGTCTACCGCTTCCTGCACCACTAACTGTATCGCCCCTCCGCTGTTTCTGCTGGACAAGGCTTTCGGTATAGAATCCGGCTTTATGAGCACGGTACATGCTTTCACCATGGACCAAATGCTGCAGGACGGTCCACACAAAGACTTCAGAAGGGCCAGGGCGGCCACGCAGTCCATTATCCCAACTACTACCGGCGCAGCCAAAGCCATCGGTGATGTACTGCCGGCGCTGAAAGGTAAGCTGGACGGCTTCTCTTACCGTGTACCGGTAATTGATGGTTCCATCGCTGAATTGTCGCTCGTACTGAAACAGCCGGCTACTGCGGCGGAAATCAATGCCCTGTTCAAACAGCATGCGGAAACAGACCTGAAAGGGATCCTCGAATACACAGAAGAACCTTTTGTGTCCGCTGATATTGTGGATAACACACATTCTTCCATCGTAGATGGCACGCTTACAAGAGTGATCGGCAACCTGGCTAAAGTGGTGGCCTGGTATGATAATGAAGCCGGTATTTCCAACCGCATTGCGGAACTGGTGGCGGCTGCCACCCACGAAGACATTGCTATTTAGGGATTTTTTGATTTACGATTTTTTGATTTCGTAGATTGGTAAACAAGAAGACCGAAGCGAATAAATAATTCGCTTCGGTCTTCTTGTTTTTTATTCGCTCTGTTGATTCACGAAATCAGGAAATCGTAAATCAAAAAATCCCTAAATAGCAACGGTTTACTGGTAATTGTAATTGTCCCAATAAGGCACTACGCCGCGTTGGCTGGCGGGTACCCAGAAGATCGGAGAAGTCGTATTGTTTTCGTTGGCTACTTTCGCAAAATTATCCGGATTGTTGGTCAGCTCCACTGTAGGATAGTGTACTCTTTCCGGCATTGGTTTCCATACGGAGGCATGCCAGGTGAAAGGCTCCAGTTTCGGATGACGGGTCCTTCTCAGTTCAGCCCACAGTTCATACGGCTGCAGCAGATTGAGGTGGATGTATTTCTGCTGCATCAGGATCTCCATTTTGTCTTCCAGCGTAGGCGCCGCCAGGAATTTGGCTTTGATGTTGTCGCCCCAGCCAAATACAATGGCATCGGTAGGTTTGGAAGGATACAATACGGAGTCCAGTGTGCCGCGTCCGTAGGTGCTGAGCTGATTGAGGTAGTACCAGAAATTAGTAGAATGTACCACCGCGTCTTTGATATGCTCTTCAGCCGCTTTACCGGTATTGCCCAGGTTTTTCAGTGCAATCTCTGCCAGCAGCAGGTCCAGCTCACCCAATGTCGCCATATACACCGGCAGGTTCTCGTTGCGATGAAGGGTGATGTGGCTATACATGGATTTAGCGTTGGTAGACAGGGAAGAAGAGAGGTTATCTGCAAAAGCATAATACTTCTGTCCGCTGGTATAGAGCGCATCCTGCTGTTCGATATTGGCAGAAACGCCACGATAATCTTTGAATTTGGTAGGCATTGCCAGCACCGGCAGGCGTGGGTCGTCAATACCGGGTTGATAGGTGGAGTCACCGTAGTTCAACCGTTTCATGATGATGTTGGGAATGAAAGACGCATAGGTGTTTTCATAAAGGCCCCGTTGCCAGGTGCCGCCACCGAGCACATCGATCTTATACCACATGGTCCAGGTGAGATCTGTAGCAGGCAATGGTTTGCCCAATACTTCCTGTATCAGTGGTTTGGCATATGCTTCATCCACACCGGCTATGCGTACCAGCATTTTCAGGCGGGTGAAGTTGATGAAGGCCACCCATTTGTTGATATCTCCCTTAAACGCGTAATCCTGTTGCTGGAAAACGGTTTTAGCGGAAGCGGACATTTGGGTGAAAGCTGTCGGCAGTGTGTTGACAAGGCCGCCCAGATCAGCGATGATGGACTGGTATACCTGTTTCGGATCATCATACTTCGGGAAGAGATATTGTGCACCGCCTTTTACGCCCTGAAAAGCGTCGAAGTAGGGGATGGAATTGAAGAAGTCCACCAGTTTGCCGCATTGGTACAACTTCACGAAGGTGGCAAGTTTCAGGTATACATCACCATCCTGTTTCAGCTGTCCGGTACGCAGTTCTACGGAGTCTTTAATGACTTCATAGTTTTTCAGTTTGGTATAGCTGTTCTGGAAATAAGACTGGCCGGAGATAGGGAAATCGTCGAAGCCGTTGCCGCTCACCAGATCATTATAGCTGCTGAACCAATCGTAGCGATAGGAGATGTACCGTTGTGCTATCTGTCCGTAGCCGGTGATGCTGGTACCGCCGTTGAGGAGGTAATACCATTCACCATAGTCCTGCACAAATATTTTATTGTTGGTGATCAGCTGTGTGAATAAGCCGGGCACTACGTCCGTAACAGTGGCGTTCAGTTTGTCGGGGTCATAGAAACGTTTCTCCACATCTTTTTTACAGGCAGTGAAGGTGGCGAGGGCCATCATGGCTATATACAAGTATGATTTTTTCATGTTGTAGTTTTTTTATGCGTTAGAAAGCAACGTTCAGCCCCAGAGAGAAGGTGCGCAGTGTGGGATAGATGGTGTTCTCCACATAGGAGTCTGCACCCAGCGCGCCTTCCGGATCGATGTTGGGAATGGATTTATAGAGATAAAACAGGTTACGGGCCGCAGCGGTGATAACGAGTTTCTGCAGTTTCATCCGTTTTACCAGATCACGTGGTACTTCGTAAGAAAGGGCTACTTCTCTTACTTTGATGTAATTGTTTTTGTACAAACGGTCCGGCGGGAATGAAGTGGCCAGGTCGTTGGCGTAGCTCTCGTAGTAGTTGGTGGCATTGGTCATCTGTGTGTTGGGCACAGACTTGCCATTGCCATCCAGCATTACACCCGGCAGGACGATACCATCATGGTATACACGGCCGTTGCGGGCGCCGGCAGGAGCGGGCTGGTTATGTTGCCACGGCACCATGGAGCCATTGGCATCGTAGTAGTAAGCGAGGCCGCCGTGTGCTTCATCCCTGTATTCGAGTGTGCTTTCCAGTTGACCAACACCGGTAAGGCGGTTATTGGTATAGGAGAAGATGGTACCACCGGATTTGTAATCGAAGCCAATGCGGAGGTTGAAGTTTTTATAATTGAAATCGGAGATGATACCGCCGTAGAATTTAGGCATGATGTTACCGGCAACGATTGATTTCTGATTGTTCAGGGAGTACATACCGTTATCGCCTACGATTTTGTTACCGGCATCATCGCGGAGGTAGTCGTACATCACGATTTCGCCATAGGGGCGTCCTTCGTCGGCATGAACAGATGCAGCAGAACCGTTGATCAGATTAGAGATCGGGTTGTTGGTCACACCGGGATAGAGGCGCATTACTTTGGAACCCTGGCTGGCAGCGTTCACGGTGATGTCCCATCTGTAGTTTTTACCCATAAGCGGCGTACCGGTGAGGCCCAGCTCAAGTCCCCATGCTTTCACGTCGCCTACGTTGATTTTAAGCCCTGTGGAGCTGGAAGCAGAAGAGATAGGCAGATTGAAGATCTGGTTATAACGGTGATTGCTATACGCAGAGAAGTCGATGGTCAGACGGTTGTTCTTAAAGAAAGTGTTGTTGATGCCGATTTCAAATTCCCTTTTGCGTTCCGGTTTCAGGGCGCCGGGAAGGATGGCTTCCGGCGGTGTGATAGAGAGCGCGGTGGTATTGGACAACCGGGTGAAGCTATAGAGGTTGTTGGCAAAATAGCGGTTGGTGCCGTTGCCCACATCGGCCCAGGAGAGGCGGAGGGTACCGCTGTTCATACCGGGGATGGCGAAACGTTCGGTATAGTTCCAGTTGAGGGCTACGCCGGGATAGAAGTACTTGTTGTTTTCCGGAGGCAGGGTGGAGTTCCAGTCCATACGGCCCTGAATTTCGAGGGTAAGCTCACTTTTCCAGGAAAGAGAGGCGGATCCCAGCCAGCTGTACAGCACATCGTTGCCACGATTGAAGCTTCTGATGTAACCGAGGTTCGCAGCGGAGGCTGTGCCGGATTCGTTGTTGAAAGAGTAGAGGTTTGCGAAGTTGAGACCGCCAACAGTGGTGCTTCCCAGATAGTCGGAAGACCGCAGGCGATAGGCGCCGCCGGTATAGGCAAACAGGTGTAGCCTGTCCTGCATGAAGGAGCGGTTGTAGTTCAGCAATGCCTGATAGGTTTGTACGGTAGCATTTTCCTTTGCTACGCCAAAGGCGCCGCCATCCACGCTGGGCAGCACTCTGGTCACGCTTCTTTCGGTGGTGTAGCTGGTGTTGTCATAGTCAATACCTGCCTGTCCCACCAGGAAGAGGTGCGGCGTGAAGTTCAGCGTTACCTTGGCAGACGTGATCATATGCACCTTATCATCTTTCAGGGAATTTTGGGAGCGGTCCCACATAAAGCCACCCAGATTGGAGAAAGCGGTAGGTACGCCGGCGTTGGAGAGATCACGCTTGAATCCTGTCTGGTCGGTATAGAAGGGATAGATCAGGCCGTAATCATAGTCCAGCGGCAGGCCCCATGCCACCGAGCCACCGTTGGAACCGCGGCGGTTCTTGCTGGTGATATTGTAGATATTGGAGATCACTTCGAAGGTGGCGAGATTGGAGGCTTTGTAGTTGGCGTTGAAACTGAAAGTGTTTCTTTTCTGCCAGGAGTTGTCGCCGTTGATATCTTTATAGTAGTAGTTGGTATAGGAGGCACGCACGCTTCCTTTGTCATTACTGCCGGAGATGGCCACGTTACCGGTGGTGGAGTGGCCGGGACTGAAGAGTGACAGGAAGTTGTTGGTATGTGGTGTGTTTTTTACGATGGAACTATCGTAGAACATGGCGTTAGCACCATCGAATTTAGGGCCGAAGCTAAAACGTTTGTTAGGGATCGTTCTGATCTTTTGTCCGTTTACCGTAGCGTAGGTAGTATCGTAGATATCGTCACCCAGACCGTACTGGTCTTGCAGTTTCAGGTAAGATACCGGTTGTTCCGTGGTGTATTGGATGGAGCCGGTCATGCCCATGCCGACGCTGTTACGGCCGCTTTTGGTGGTGATGAGCACCACGCCGTTGGCCGCGTCGCTACCATATAGTACCGTCGCTTTCGCACCTTTGAGGATCACCATGGATTCGATATCGGAAGGGTTGATATCATTGATGCCGGCGCCGTAATCAAAGCCCTGGCCGATGGAGCCATCGATGGCTGTTTTACGGTCGCTGAGGATAACACCGTCTACCACAAACATCGGGCGGATGTTCTGGTCGGGGTTCATACTGGCGGCGCCGCGGATATTGATTTTGATACCACCCTGGGGGCCGGAGGCGCCCATGTTCACGCCTACGCCGGCAGCTTTACCGTAGAGGGCGAGGAAGGGGTTCATGGTAGTACCGGCTTTGGTCAGCTCTTCGCCCTGAATGGTGCTGATGGCGTATCCGAGTGTGCCTTTCGGGCGTTTGATACCGAGGGCGGTCACCACCATTTCATTGAGGCCGTTGGAGGCAGCATGCAAAACCACGTTGAGGGTATTGGCGTTGCCTACCGTAATGGTGGTGGGCTGAAAGCCGATAGAGGAGAACACCAGTACCACATTTCCCTGTGGCACCTCGATGGAGAAGCGTCCGGAAGCATCTGTGGCGCCGCCGGTTTTAGTGCCTTTCACGAGGTAGGTAACACCGGGGATAGGGGTGCCGGTGCTGTCTTTTACCACACCGGTTATTTTTCGTTTATCCTGTGTTAGTTCCGTGGGGATGATGTCTTGTTTTTCTACGCCGGCTTGTCTGTCTTTCAGCGCAATCACTTTGCCGATGATCTCATAAGAGAAGGGCTGGCTTTGGAAGATGGCTGTCAGTGTTTGTTCCAGCGAGGCGTTTTGCACCTGTATATCTACTGGTTTGCTTTTTTTGAGCATGATGTCTTCATACCAGAAACTGTATCCCGACTGTTTTTTGATGTCTTCAAAAACACTCAGGAGGGATGCATGTTTCCGGGATAGTGTGATCTGTTGCGACATGGACTTAGCGCTGATTTGCAGGCAGGCTACCGTCAGCAACAAGGTGACTATTTTGAGTTGCATGATCAGTCTTTTTTTGAAGGTGAGATGTGCACCTGATTTGCCTGGAGCAGGTGAGTGGTCAGGCATGGTTAAGCGCAGCCCTGGCACACGGGAGGGCCTTGCATGACGGTAATATTCCATACATTTGGGATGTTTGAGTTGATAAAAGTTGGATACAGAGAAGTGTCACGCCGACTCAGGCATTTTACCAGGGGCGGGTGAGAGCGCTCCTGGTTTTTTTATACTGTGCCGGCACAGATCTCTTAGGGACCTTTGTGCATGTCGTACAATTTGATTTTGGTTGTGTGTTAGATGATGCTAAAGTTGTTGTTTCTACATGACGATTAGTTTTTCCTCTTCCAGTTTGAAATGAATCTTACTGATTTCAAGTAGGCGTAAAAGTGCCGACAGATCTGCTGTTCTTGGGATGTCGCCGGTGAAGGTGCGGGTAGGCACGTCTCCCTGAAACACCACTTCAATATTGTACCAGCGTTCCACCTGTCGCATGATAGTGCGGATATCGGCGCTTCTGAAGGAGATCAGGCCGTTTTTCCAGGCTACCGCGAGGTCGGTGTCTGCATGGTCAATAATCTCCATGGTACCGTTTTCGTTGATTAGTGATTGTTGTCCCGGTTTAAGGAGATGTTGTGCCGATTGCCGGCTTACCTTGACAGCGCCCTGTAAAAGTGTTGTTCTGATGCTATTTTCATTGTTGTAGGCCATGATGTTGAAGCTGGTGCCGAGTACAGCCACGGCTGTTTCGCCGGTGTTGACAAAAAACGGCTGGGCAGCATTGGGGTTGATTTCAAAATAGGCTTCCCCGTTGAGGGTAACCTGTCTTGTTGGTCCTGTGAAGGCAGTAGGGTATTGCAGGGATGAAGCTGCGTTGAGCCATACCCGTGAGCCGTCGGGAAGAACAAGGCTGTATTGGCCGCCTTTAGGCGTGCGGAGCGTGTTCCAGCTGACAGTAGTGCTGGCCGGAGCCGATTGTGATTGATAGATCAGTTGGCCCGCATTGGTTTGCAGGCTTACGTGTCCCTGTTGCGCTACCTGTCCGTTCATATTGCTGTCCAGTTCAATATTCCGGCCATCGGCCAGTGTGAGGACGGCTTTGTCTGAGCCAGGGAGGAAAATTTTATGGTGGGCTGTTGCTGCGGGCACCGGCTTTTTACGCTGCCGTGTCCAGAGGATGGCGCCGCCGGCCAGTATCAGCAGTAAAATGGCCGCCGCCGCCCTGTAGCTTCGATAAAACGTTTTAGCTAAGGAGCGTTTAGCTGTGTCTGTGGAGAGGATACGCGTGAGCATGGCATCCGACTGTGTGTCGAACACCTGTTGGTCTGCTTCGGCAGACTGTACCCAGGCCTCTTCTATCATCCATTCGAGCTGCGCATCCTGCTCATCGGAACCGAGAAATGTCTTCAGCTCTTCCAGTTCAGCGGGAGTAGCAGTACGCGTGGTGTACTGGCTTAACAGGTATTTTAATCTGTTGTTGTCCATCAGCAAAAGTGAATCTATCTATATAGACAGCGGGAAGGGGTAAAAAGAGGTAATGGGGTGAAAAAAAATTTTCAGGGGGGTACAAGGTGGTTATCTCCCGTAGGAATTATTTAGGTAGGAATAATAGCAGCAACAGGTTGGTTTCGGGGTGTGTAAGCGCGTAACTGCGGATAGCGCGGAGGGCTAATACCATGTGTTTTTTCACGGTTTCCCGGGAGATGTCCATCCTTTCCGCAATTTCGGCCTGTCTCAGGCCTTCATCGCGGCTGAGTAAATATACCCGTTGGCGTTGTGCCGGCAGTTCAGCAATCGCCTGATCAATGATGCGACGATAGCGGGCATCCATGGACTCTTCATATGGGTTGCCGGTATCAGCGGCGATGGTCATTTCCCACTGTTGCTTATGTTCCAGTTCGCGGCCCAGCTTTTTAAGGAAGGAGAAAGTATAGTTCTTGGCAGTCGTATAGAGGTAGGGGTGAAAATGGCTTACCTGGCTGAGTTTGTCGCGTTTTTCCCAGATGCGGATAAATACTTCCTGTACAATTTCCTCCGCCATCGACAGGGAACCGGTGAGCTGATATACAAAAGCGCCTAGTCTTTGATGATAGGTATGAAACAGCCGGGCAAACGCAGCTTCATCGCCTTGCGATACTAATAATAGTAAATCATGTTCACTATTTAATGGTTTATTGTCCAAGTGAAAAAACTATAAACGGCTCTCTATTTTGGTTGACGACACGATAAATATAGACAATTACCAAGAATTACGAATTACGAATTGCGAATTACGAAAAAAAGCGAAGAAAAAAGCGAAGATCGTACCAGTGTATGATCTCCGCTTTTCGTCATTCGTCATTTGTCATTATTTTTTTTCTTCGTGATATTCCTGTTCGGTATTGATAGACCAGATATTGGCCTTGTCAGTGATACCGGCAGCGATATTGTCTACCGCCACCATGGCGGTGAGCATGGAGTGGTCGGAGTTATTGTATTTATGCATGCCATTGCGGCCTACGAGGAAGAGGTTACCGAAGGTATCGAGGTAGTGACGTATTTCATCGAACCGGGTGTAGGTACCGAAATAGGCCGGATAGGTTTTCTCCATGCGGAGCACGGTGGCATCGAGCACATCTTCCTTCCGGGCCAGCCCTATTTTGCAGAGTTCGTGTATGGCTGTTTCCCTGATTTCATTATCTGTCAGTCCCCAGAAGTCATCCCCTTTGTTACAGAAATATTCCATGCCTACCCAGGTGGTATCCGGATCTTTTACCATGAAGGGGCTCCAGTTGTTGAACAGCTGTAGCCTGCCTACTTTCACATCTTTTTCCTGTATGTAAATCCAGGTGTCTTTGAGGGTGATAGGCTGATGGGTACGTGTTTTAGCGTCTTCAAAGCTGAGGTTTTTCAGCAGGATGCCGATGGTGATGAAATCGCGGTATTGCAGGCCGGCAGCTATCTCGCGGACATTGGCGGGTACATCGGCTTTGAGTCCTGCCACCAGTTCCTGTACCGGCATGGTGGAGAAGAAATAATCGCCTTCCAGCACGGTGGTTTCGCCGGTGGTTTTATCCAGCGCTTCGATGGCGGTAATGCGGTTGCCTTCTGTGCGGATGCCCACCACATCGTGTTGCATGAGGAGCGTGGCGCCCTGTGCCGTCACCTGGCGGGCCACTTCTTCCCAGAGCTGGCCGGGGCCATGTTTGGGATAGAGGAACTGTTCGATGAGGCTGGTCTCCACATTTTTCTGTTTGATGTCTTTGGGTTTGCTGGCATTCCAGGCCGCCTGGGCAGCGTGTTTGATCGCTTTGCCGATAGAGATGCCTTTGATGCGCTGAGCGCCCCATTCAGCGGAAATTTCATTACAGGGAACGCCCCATACTTTTTCTGTGTAATGTTTAAAAAACAGCAGATAAAGTGTTTTGCCGAAGCGGTTGATCATAAAATCTTCCAGTGAATTTTCCGGTTTTTTAGGGAAGAGCTGTGCATACAGGTACGAGATCATGATCCGGATGGTGGTCATGATGCCCAGTTTGCGCAGCGTATCGATAGACAGCTGTATGGGGTAGGTAAAGAATTTTTTCAGGAAGTAGATGCGGGACAGGCGTTTCCTGACGAGCATCACCAGATCGGGATTTTCGGCGACGAGGGTGTCTGTCTCTCCGTTTTTCTGTGGTACTTTCACTTCCCTTGTTTTTTGCTGATAGCTGATGGTGAATATTTCAGCCGCTTCTTTATCGAGCGGCATGACCGTCATCCACCAGTCCATCACACGGTCGGATTTCGAGAAGAACCGGTGACCGCCTATATCGATACGGTTACCTTTATAGTTGACCGTTTTGGAAATGCCGCCAATATCTGTGCTTTTTTCCAGGATGATGGGCATTATATCTGTGCGTTGGAGAAGTTCATAGGCAGCAGTAAGGCCGGCAGGCCCTGCACCGATGATAATGGCTTTCTTTTGCATGAGATAACATCGATTGATGGTGAATAGTTATTTGGAGGGGCTGGTAAGTAGTGCGTTTCGGTTATACCGGCGTGTTTTGGGGTATCGGAAAAAGCGGGGGCGCACCCCGAACATGCAAGAGAATTGTGGTGAACGCTTGAGCTGGCATAGCAAAATGGTTTATCTCAGGCTGTTCCCCATTTTTATGGACAGCCTGGTTTTGAGGGTTTATTACAGGGTCACGCGGCAGCGCTTATTTGCCACGTATACAATTATAAAAAACAGTACTGAGATAGCGGTTCAGCAACGGTTACGGTTCTTAGAATTTCCATTTGTAGAAGTACACCGGCGTGTCTTCTCCTTCGCTGATGGTGACATAACCGTCGTTGCCGGGTGTGATGGTGATACCTTCGCCTTGTTTTTCTATGGTGTAGGGCAGCAGCTGCGCCGGCCTTGCCATGGCCTGTTCCACCGTTTCGTTGGGATTGCGGTGCCAGTAGTAGATATCTGTCAGTGTTTTGATCACAATATGGCGGCCATCTTTGGAGATATCGCCGGAGGTGACCCAGGTGTAGGGGAGGGTGATCAGTTTCTCCAGTTGGGTTTTATCGCCGTCTTTAAACAGCAGGTTGTTGGTTTTGTACAGGCTGACTTTTGTTTCCCTTTTGCTGACGATATAAATTTTTTTACCAATGGGATCGATGAGTAATGTTTCCGCATCTCTTGGTCCGTTGGGATATTGAAGGGTGAGCACATCGGGGCGGATGTGCAGCGATTTTCCCGGTACGGTAACAGGTTCTTCAAAACGATAGATACGGATATGTTTGCGCACCCCTTTGTTGTCACCGATATCTGCCACGTACACGTAATGTTTGCCTTTCACAGGGCCCATGCCTTCTGCGATATCTTCCATGTCCCGATTAGCGACATCATCCAGTTTGACCGTGCAGGCGAGATGAGCCTGATGGTCCAGCAGGAACACGTCTGCTTTGTTGCCACTGTCGTTGTGCGTCCAGTAGTAGCCGGGCATCGTACTGCTGGAAGCAATGCCAGATGCTTCCGTGATCTTATCGGAAGTCACATGACCCAATACTACGGGTTTGACAGTCGTATTGTCTTTGGTGGCCTGTGCATAGGTGGCGGAGCATACGCCGGTCAACAGCAGGGCGGTCAGCAGAACAGGTAAACGCATAGGGCAATTTACTTAAAAAATATGACGTCTTTTTTCTAATCCTTTTATAATGAAGATTAGAAGAAAGCGGGGGTACCTTCGGCTAATATTTGCTCATGAAATACCTGCTATACTGTGTGACCCTTGTGCTGGCACTGCCGGCCTTTGCCCAGTCGGATTACATCAACCTGGGAAACAAACAATACCAGCTGCTGGACCGGCTGGACGTACTCACTAAAAACGATACGCTGTTAGGCTTCACTACCGTGAAACCGTATGACCGCCGTAAAGTAACAGAGCGGGTGTTGTATCTCGACTCGCTGGATAAAGCCAGTGCCTTGCCGTTTCGTTTAACCACCACTGACCGCTACAACATGCGCCGCGTGCTGATGGACAACTGGGAATGGGCGCCTTCTTTCAGCGATTCGTTCGCTGTGAAGCCGGTGCTGAAAACATTCTATCGTACGCCTGCTTCGTTGTATGCCGTCAATACCAGCAATTTTAAGTTGTCCATAAATCCTTTGCTGAGTCTGCAATACGGTGGCGCCAATGACGGTACCGGCAGTATTTTCGTTAACAGCCGCGGGCTGGTGCTGAGCGGTAACATCGCCGGAAAACTGGGGTTCTATACCGTGCTGACAGATAACCAGGAGCGTGATCCCGCCTATGTCCGTGATTTTGTGACCCGTTATGATGCCGTGCCTGGCGCCGGTTTCTATAAAGCCTATCATCAAAACGGCTACGACTACTTCGATGCCCGGGGTGGTATCTCCCTCAACGCTGCCAAATATTTTGATATCCAGTTTGCCTACGACAAACTGTTTATCGGCAATGGTTTCCGCAGCCTTTTCCTCAGTGATTTCAGTAACAACTTCCTGTACCTGCGTATCAGCACCCGTATCTGGAAATTTGACTATGAGAATATATTCGCGCAGACGATTGCGCCTTTCCCGCTTTACGGCTCGGATGGCCGTCAGATGCGGCCCCGCAACTATATGATGATGCATCATCTGAGTCTACAGGTGACCAAATGGCTGAACCTCGGCTTCTATGAAAACGTGATGGAAGACGGAAAGAATGGTTTGCAGTTGAGTTATCTCAATCCGGTTATCTTCTACCGGTCGGTAGAGCAACAGCTGGGTGCCGCTGGTAAAGCCAACGTAGGCTTCGATTTCAAGGCTAATGTAGCGCGGTCGGTGCAGCTATACGGACAACTGTTGATCAACGAATTTGTGACCAGAGAAGTGTTGCACTACAGCCGCGGTTCTTTTGTCAACAAACAAGGGGTGCAACTGGGCGCCAAATATATCAATGCGTTGGGGGTACGTAACCTCGATCTACAGGCCGAAGCCAATTATATACGGCCATTTACTTACACCAACTATGACAGTACCACTAATCTGGTCCATTACAATCAGCCACTGGCGCATCCGTTGGGCGCTAACCTGAAAGAGTTTATCGGTATCGCCCGCTATCAGCCGTGGCCCCGCCTGTATCTTACCGGTAAACTGATGTATCATATGCAGGGACTGGATTCTGCCGGTGTTAATTTTGGCAGTGATGTATTCCGCAGTTATAACACGCGGCCAAGGGACTATGGATTTCACATCGGCAGCGGTATTCCGGTAAAAAGTACCATGGCAGCCCTGGCTGCATCGTGGGAGATTTTTGAGAATATGTTCATCGATCTGAATGCCACTTATCGTACGTATAACGTGCAGGACCAGCCCAGGTCGAACACCTTCTTTTATACCGTAGGATTCAGGGTGAATATGCAGTCGCGCGAGTTTAATTTCTAGAATCTGAAAAAAAATTTGGCGATTGGGGGAAATGTTATACCTTCGCGTTCCTGAATTGACAATGCCCGATAGTATAACGGTAGTACAAGCGACTCTGACTCGCTTTGTCTTGGTTCGAATCCAGGTCGGGCAACAAACACAAAAACCGCTATCAGAGCGGTTTTTGTGTTTATATCACTTTCTTATTTCTTCACTGCACCCAACACATCTCTCACCAGCACCTGATTTGCCTGATCTGTTACGTCATTGTAATAACCGGCTGTCATTACTATTTCCAGGTCCAGCGAAGGTATCATGGCGATAGTCTGACCGCCGTTGCCTTCCGCCTGAGCCATGTCTACCTGTTGACCGGCTACCTGTGGTTTAGAGCACCAGAACTGGAAGCCGTAGCCGACGTTTTGCTCATCAGAATCAACGATCCATTTGGTGGATTGTGTAATCCAGGAGGCGGGGAGGAGTTGTTGTCCTTTCCATTGTCCCTGCTGCATGTACAGGCGGCCTACGCGCGCCATGTCCAGCGGGCGCATACGCAGCCCTGACGGCATCCAGTATATGCCATCGGCGCGTGCGCTCCAAAGGAACTTTGTAATGCCCAGCGGCTGGAAAAGGTAGCGGTTAGCGAAATCGCGTATACTCATGCCCGTAGTACGTTCAACGATTTGTCCGAGCAGGTGGGTGTTACCGCCGCTGTAGTTGAAAACGGTGCCGGGCCTGGCCGCGCTTTTGCATTGCAATACGAAGCCGGTAGGATCCTGGGCTTCCAGCATCTGCCGTTCCGCATTGGCCGGATCGTCGTAAGACACGCGTTCGTTCCAGTCGAGGCCGGAGCTCATTGTCAGCAGATGCCGGATGGTAATGTCCGCCTTATCGCCGGTAGCGTACTGGCGGTAGGCAGGAAAATAATCGAAGATTTTATCATCCACGCTTTTGATTTTTCCTTGTGCCAGCGCGATGCCCACGCAAGCAGACACGATGCTTTTCGTCACGCTCCGGCAGTCGTGGAGGCTGTCCTGTGTATGCGGCACTTTCCCTACCGGCGTGGGAAACACCGCATCTTCTCCTGCGAAGTATTGTTCGTAGATGAGTTTGTTTTTTCGCAGGATGAGCAGGCTGTGGATGTTGTATTTTCCGTTATTGATGTCGTTTTCCAACGCAAGAATTTTTTGCTTGTCTATGTTGGCTTCTTCGAATGTGCCCGTTTCCTGGTCTGGTGTATCAGGAGTGGGCTGATCATCATTGTTATGACAGGAGCAAAATAATATAGCTAAGAGAATGGGAATGATCTTTCTCATGATAAATAGATTTTTCAATAGTGAGCTGGGAATTCCCTTAAAATATAAGCATGCTGAAATATGACGGGGAACGGAATATTTACCCCTATGGGAGGAGGAAAAATTATTGGAAGTTTTTTAAGAAAGAAAAAATCTTTGTGAGCCAAAGCCGGTTGATCGGTGGTGAGGATAAAAGAACTTTTAGGGAGATGATAACCGAAATATCTTGTGATAAAATACCTTACATTTAATACGATCAAATCCGCAAACCTATGCCCCACCGCTATCACAACATCCAATGGATCATCCAGCAGAACCTGACAAATAGCTCAGACCTTGAACAATTAAAAGCAGCCTGTGATAATATCGGTGTGCGTTATCAGGAAGTAATGGTCATTCCGTTCACGGAAACGTTGCCGGCATTCGACCGCAGTTACCGCAGTATTTTTTATGGATCGGTGACTTTCAGCCAAATGGCGCTGGCGGAGCCTTCGGTGAGCGACGGCCTTTTCATGGACAATGTCGCTTTTTCCATTGAGAATTACTTCGAACATTGGGGCCGGCATATGCTGAATTACGGCGCCATACTGACCACCTTCGAAGCACTGGTGCAGATGGACCTGCCGGCGGATAAGTTGTATTTTATCCGTCCCGATGATGACCATAAATCTTTTGCCGGGGAAGTAAAATCTTTCGGAGATATCGGTACCTGGTATGGGCAACTGAAAGAAACGACGATCTCTCCGGATAGCAGGATTGTGGTGTCTGAGCCATATAATATCCGTTATGAATGGCGGCTTTGGATTGTTCATCAAAAGGTGGTGGCTGCCTCCAAATACAGGGAGTATTTTCAACTGACGAAGGAGCGGGGTTGCCCGGAGGAGGTCGTCCGTTTTGCGGAGGCGCGTTGCCGTGAGTACACGCCGCATGATGTGTTTGTGATGGATATCTGCCGTTGCGGTGATGAATATTTTATTGTGGAATGTGGTTGTATGAATTCAGCAGGTTTTTACGCGGCAGATATTGCTGCGATTGTTACGGCGGTGACAGATTATTTCGCTGGCAAAAAATAAAAAGCAGGCCGTTAGACGGCCTGCCTGCGATATACTATATTACGGGCTCAAGGTCATTTAGCTCAGCGGGTGTAAAAATTTCCGACCTGATATAAAATCGCACACCCAGCGGGATTTCCAGCGAGAAGCTGCTACCTCTTCCGGGCGTGACATCTACAATCAACCGGGTATGTTTCCAGTATTCAAACTGGTCACGATGCATATAAAACCGGCAGCCTTCCACTTCTCCAAGGCATACGTCACTGCTGCCGGTAATAAATTCACCTGCCTTGAAACACATAGGCTGGCTTCCGTCGCAACAGCCGCCGCTTTGATGAAACATCAGCGGACCGTGGCTGTGTTGCAACGTATGAATCAGGGCGACAGCCTTTTCGGTAGCAATAACACGGGCTACACTCATATTCGTTGTTGATTACAGGTGGATGTCATGTCACTATCAAAAGAACCCTAGTTTGTTTTTGCTGTAGGAGATCAGCATATTTTTCGTCTGCCGGTAATGGGACAGCATCATCTTATGATTTTCCCTGCCGAAGCCTGATTTTTTATAGCCACCGAAAGGTGCATGTGCAGGGTAGGCGTGATAGCAGTTGACCCACACACGGCCTGCCTGAATGGCTCTGGGCACCTGGTACAGTTCATGCGCATCGCGGGTCCATACGCCGGCGCCGAGGCCATACAGCGTATCGTTGGCAATGGCGATAGCTTCTTCGGTAGTACGGAAAGTAGTCACGCAGCTAACGGGCCCGAAGATCTCTTCCTGGAAAATACGCATGTTGTTATTGCCTTTGAAAAGTGTAGGCTGAATGTAGTAGCCATGTTCCAGGCCACTGTTCTGATGAAACGCTTCGCCGCCACAGAGCACCTGTGCGCCTTCCTGTTTACCGATTTCGAGGTAGCTGAGGATTTTATTGTACTGGTCTTCGGATGCCTGTGCGCCCATCATGACGGTAGCGTCCAGCGGGTTGCCCATTTTGATGGCTTTGGTGCGACTGATGACTTTGTCCATGAACTTGTCGTAGATATTTTCATGCACGAGGATGCGGCTGGGACAGGTGCATACTTCTCCCTGGTTAAGGGCGAACATCACAGCGCCTTCCACGGCTTTATCAAAGAATTCATCGTCGGCATCGGCGACGGATTCGAAGAAGATATTCGGGCTTTTGCCGCCCAGCTCCATGGTGACCGGTATCAGGTTTTCTGAGGCGTACTGCATGATCAGGCGGCCGGTAGTAGTTTCACCGGTGAAGGCTACTTTCTGCACCCGGGGCGATGATGCCAGCGGTTTCCCTGCTTCAGGACCGAAGCCGGTAACGATATTGAGTACGCCGGGAGGCAGCAGATCGCCGATCAGTTCCATCAGGCACATGATGCTGGTGGGTGTCTGCTCGGCGGGTTTTACCACTACGCAGCAGCCGGCAGCCAGGGCCGGCGCTATTTTCCAGGCGGCCATCAGCAGGGGGAAATTCCAGGGGATGATCTGGCCTACCACGCCGATAGGCTCGTGGATATTGATGCAGACGGTGGTTTCATCATGCTCGCTGACGCTGCCTTCTTCGCTGCGGATAACGCCGGCAAAGTAGCGGAAATGGTCTACTACCAGCGGCAGGTCGGCGGCACGCGTTTCCCGGATGGCTTTACCATTATCGATCGTTTCTATGGTGGCCAGGTATTCCAGGTTGTCTTCAATTACTTGCGCTATCCGTATCATCAGATTGCTGCGGTAAGTAGGGGCTGTCTTGCTCCAGCTGGTAAAAGCCTGATGGGCGGCGTCTATGGCTTTTTCTATGTCTTTGGCGTTGCCACGGGCGGCTTGCGTAAACGCTTTACCATCAATGGGTGATATATTGTCAAAATATTCCCCGCTGTCAGGCTTCACCCACTGACCGTTTATATAATGATCATATCTGGCTTTAAACTCGGGTCGCTGTGCCACGTTGGACGCCGGTGCGGCGGTGGTGGTATTTTTCATAACGGAACGATTTACGTGAAACAATAAGCTAATATGCTAAACCTTCCGGGGGGGACCAGAAACTTTCGTACTTATCTATAGCACAATCGTACCTGTCTTTTACGGTCGACAAAAAATTTCAGTAAATTGTAGGTAGATGGTCATACCGGTGAAAAAGTATTTAAACCATATCGATTTTACTCACCCGAAATTCCTGCAACAGCAGGTAGAGAACCGGCGTATCTATAACCTGAAGAATTGCGAGCTGAATATTTTTGAGAGTTATCAACAGGCGTACCAGGTACCCTTATCCTTCGGGGACTTCGTTATCACCAGTATGGTGCAAGGCAAAAAGATCATGCACCTGTCGGAACAGCCGGCGTTTGAATACGTTCCCGGCGAATCGGTGATTGTACCGGCCCACGAAACGATGACCATCGATTTCCCGGAAGCCACACCAGACAACCCAACGCAGTGTATAGCCCTTACCGTCGACGACGCCTATATCCGTAATACCCTCCAGTATCTGAATGAACACTATAACAGCGATCATGCCGAGAAAAGCGAGTGGCGCCTGCATTTCAGTAAATATCATTTTGATAACGATGCTGATGTGGCTGATACCATCAATAAACTGGTACGCATCTGCCACGGCTCCGATTTGGGCAAAGACATCTATGCAGACCTGAGCATGAAGGAACTGTTGATCCGGATTCTTCAAAGCCAGCATTTGCAAAGGGTTTCAAATGAATATGCTGTCAGTAGCAACAACAGCCGCCTACACTTTGTATTACATTATATACAGGAACATCTGACGGAGAAAATAGCAGTAGACACCCTTTGTAAAAAAGCCTACCTGAGCCGCAACATCTTCTTCAAATGGTTTAAAGAACAGTTTGGTATCACCCCACTTGAATACATTAACAAAGAACGGATCAAACTGGCCAAACAACTGCTGGCCAACAATAGCCACTCGGTGAGCCAGGTAAGCATGCAGTGCGGCTTCAATGATACCAACTATTTCGTGCGCCTCTTCAAAAACACGGAAGGCATCACTCCCGGCGCTTATCAGCTCATCTGCCGGAAATAAAAGATAATCCACTCCCCGCAATTAAAAATACTTTGTACTTTGTAGCCAACTGATACGTAGCATGTCATAACCCTATGCTTTTTTAAAAATGACGCAACACGACCGGACTATCTCCGCTGCCGAGTTGACAGCGGGCTTGCGTAACCACGACAAAGACCTTTTCCAGCAACTGTACCACACTTACAGCAGAGAACTTTATCTGCTGGCTTTCCGCTGGGTGCAGGATGAAGGACTGGCGAAAGACATGGTGCATAACCTGTTTGTACACCTGTGGGAAAAAGGCCATAGCCTTACGATCACGGGAGAGGTACGCCATTACCTGTTCCGTGCTATCACCAACCGCTGCATCAATGAACTGAAACGCCGCTCCCGTACCGTTAGCGAAGAACTGCTGCACTTTGAATCCGATACCGCCTCTTTTTATGAGATAGCAGATTATATCCTGTTCCAGCAGGAACTGCTGAAACACCTGGCCCCACTGCCGCCCCGCTGCCGTGAAATATTTATCCTGAGCAGGGTACACGGCCTCGAACCTGCTGAAATAGCGGAAAAACTGGGTATCACCCTCAATACCGTGTATTATCAACTGTCTGTAGCCCTGAGCACTTTGAGAACGGAACTGCTGCCGAAAAAAAAATTACGCTGACATCAAAGTTTATCATTTCCCAATTGTCATAATAGTATAGCGCCATGAAAAAAGAGGAAGCACCAGGATTTATCATAGCCTGTTTGTCTGAACCAGACAATGCAGCGAAACAGCAACAGTTGCAGGACTGGCTGCTGGAAGATGAAACACATCCTGCTATGCTGGAAGAATACCGTCGGCTGTGGCAGGCTGCTGCCAGGCTCCCGGAAAATGATTTTGACATGGCCAACGGATGGGAAAACCTGCAACAGGCTACGGTGGCCCGCCCATCGCCGCTGAAGACGGCCTACCGCCGCCAATGGTGGAAAGTGGCTGCTGTGCTGTTACCCATCTTCCTGATGACTGCCTGGTGGTGGAACCATCACCGGCAACAGGGAGAGATGATCACCTACATTGCGCAAGGCAGCCTGAAAGACAGCCTGCATCTGCCCGACGGTTCCAGAGTATTCCTGCGGCCAGGCACGGTGCTGCGCTATAGCAAAGGCTTCCAAAGTCGTACGGTAGCACTGCAGAGCGGAGAGGCTTTTTTTGAAGTGGTGAAAAATGAACAGCAACGGTTTACCGTGACCGCGTTTCATGCGGCCGTGGAAGTACTGGGTACCTCTTTCAACGTCAAAACCTCCACCGAATACACAGACGTGGCGGTATGGGATGGCAAGGTGCGCCTCAGCGCCGATAACAGCCGGCAAGGGGTGATACTAACGCCGGCGACTATGGGAAAAGTAGATGCCTATACCGGTCAGGTGGAAAAACTGGCAGGCGCCTTCGAATACCGCTGCGGATGGGCCAACAACGACCTGAGCTTCAGCAATCAGTCGCTCGGCACGGTGCTCAACACACTGTCTTCCATTTATCAGGTGAGGCTGCGAACGGCGGATACGGCCATGCTCCAGGAGAATATCACGGTCAGATTTAAAAATATCACGTTAAACGAAGCGCTGGCGGTCATCAGGGAAATGCTCGACCTGAAAATAGACCAGGTGTCTTCTGCTGAATATATACTGAAAAAAATGAAATAATTACCAGCATCACAGCATCCTGATTCTTCGTTATCGGTTATAACAACCCATGCCGGGCCATCGGCCTGTGGCCTTGTTATGCCTGTAATTTACAGATGTTGCCTTCTCCCGGGGAAGGCGCGGGCGTGCTGTTCCCAGGACCCAGGATGGAAGTCCCGGGCTATGAGTTCTGGACCAAGGCTAATATCAACTAAAATCAATTTATTGCATGAAAACACTCAAGTTTTACTGCACGGTCATACTGATCGTATTTACCTGTGCCTATGCAGCTGCGCAGGAAGCTGCATCCGTACTGTCGAAGCGGGTAGCGCTGGACGTCACGGAAAAACCCGTTCCTGAAATTCTGAGCCTCATAGAAAAACAGCTCTCCATCTCTTTTGCGTATCCCAACGAGATCGTGAACGGACGGGGTAACTTCTCTTTCAAAGAAAAAAGTATCCCGCTGGAAAATGTATTGAAAGTGTTGTTTCCCGCCGGCAGCTTCCAGATCAAAGCGATGGGCAGCCACGTGGTGATCAAACAACTGAATAAACCACCAGGCGCCGTGATACAGCTGAAAGGCCGTGTACTCGATAAACAGACCGGCGAAGCCCTACCCGGCGCCGTGATCACAGACAGGGAAAGCAACAAGTCGGTCGTTTCCGGTGAAGACGGCTCTTTTACCTTGCCCATTTCGCAGGGAAGTACCTACAGCGTAGCTTTCATGGGCTACGAAACTACGTCTCAGACTGCCGGCAGCACCAGGGCTACCGACATACTACTGCCCCGCCGTATCTCCGAAATGAATACGGTGGTGGTGACTGCCTTAGGTATTGGACGGCAGCAGCGCTCTCTCGGCTACGCCTATACGGACTTGAAAGGCAACGAGTTTACCAAAGCAAGGGAGAACAATCCCATTGCCTCCCTCAGCGGCAAAGTTGCTGGCCTGGATGTGAGTATGACTAACAGCGGCGTAGGCGCTTCGGTGAAAGTAACGCTGCGTGGCGTGAAAGTAGTAGGTGGCGACAATCAGCCCCTCTACGTAATTGACGGGGTACCGATTAACAACTCTTCCCCCGGTCAGGCCGATAAATATGGCGGCTATGATCTCGGCGATGGGACCAGCATCATCAACCCCGATGAAATAGAAACGATGTCTGTGCTGAAAGGTGGCGCTGCTACTGCGTTGTACGGCAGCCGCGCTTCCAATGGCGTTATCCTCATCACCACAAAAAAAGGAAATAACAAAGGGCTGGAAGTGGAAGTGACTTCCAATACGGTACTGGAAAAACTGAACAACAGCTACGACTTTCAGGAAGAATATGGTATGGGCCGTACCGGCCAGTTACCCCGCGACGCTGCTACCGCCCGTACTTACTCACAATCCAGCTGGGGCCCTCGTTTCCATGCAGACAGCCTCACCTGGTTATGGAACGGCCAGAAAATGCCTTACGTGAAAGCAGCGAACCCTATCCAGAAGTTTTTCCGTGAAGGACTGACGTTGTCCAACTCCGTGGCGCTGGCCACCGGCAACGATAAAAGCCAGCTGCGCTTTACCTACACCAACCTGCACAACAAAGACATTGTGCCGACCAGTGGACTGGACCGCCACAACTTTGCGTTGCGCGGCACTTCCCGCCTGACGGATAAACTGTCTATCGACGCCAAAGTGGCTTACCTCAGTGAAAAAGTGAATAACCGCCCTGCTTTGTCTGATAATCCCAATAACGTGGGTTATGTACTGAGCGGCATCGCGCCCAATATTTCCATCGACTGGCTGAAAGAATACAAAGACCCTGTCACCGGCAATTATATCGACTGGAACAACGACCAGTATCAAGTAAACCCCTACTGGGCACTCAACGAACAACCTAATAACAGTAAACAGGACAGACTGACCGGCTTTGCGTTGCTCAAATATCAGCTCACCCCTTATCTCACGATTCAGGGCCGCACCGGTACCGATTACTCTAAATTCAGCTTTCGGGAGTTCATCGAATTATCATCCCCTTTTAACACCACCGGTGGCATCAATATGAAAGACCGCACGCTCCGGGAGACCAACTCCGAGCTGCTGCTCACCTTCAGCAAGCAGGTGAAAAACTTTCAGATAGGCGCCAACCTCGGTACTAACCGCATGGATTATGAAGAAACTGTACTCAACACTACCGGCCGGGATATCAGTACCAGAGGCGTAAAGAGCATCAATAATTTCCAGACAAAGCTCAGCAATGAGTTGATCAACCGTAAACGAATCAATTCGGTATATGGTGCGGTGAGCCTGTCTTACAAGAACTACCTGTATCTTGACATCACCGGGCGTAACGACTGGTCGTCCACGCTGGCGGCGGGCAACAACGCTTTCTTTTATCCCTCTGTTTCCACCAGCTTCGTTTTCTCCGAGCTGATGCCGCAGAACGAACTGCTAAACTTCGGAAAGATACGGCTTTCCATAGCACAGACGGGAGCAGATGCTGTTGACCCTTATCAGCTGAAACTAACTTATGCCAGCAATCCGGATATTCCTACCATCGGTGGGTATTCCATCGGCGGCGTAGGGGTAGACAGGGTGCCGTATGAAGCGCTGAAACCCAGTATCAGCAAGTCTTACGAGGCTGGCCTTAACCTGGTGATGTTAAAGAACAGGGTAAACCTGGACGTGACTTTCTATCAGTCCAATACCCGCAATCAGGTGCTCTATGCGCCTATTTCTTCCACCAGCGGTTATACAACCGCGGTGATCAATTCCGGCAACGTGCAGAACAAAGGCGTGGAGATAGCGCTGGGCCTGAAGCCGGTCACCACCAAACATTTCAGCTGGGACCTGAACCTTACCTGGGCATGCAATGTCAACAAAATTCTGGAGCTAAGCCCGCTGGTGTCCGGCTTTTATACGCTGGCATCTGCCCGCTGGGCCAATGCTTCCATTGTGGCACAGGAAGGAGAGGAATATGGCATCATCGTGGGCCGCAAGTTCCTGCGGGATGATCAGGGCAATATGATACTGGATGAAAAGCTGCTGCCCCGCTACGATGCCGCAGACACCCGCATTGGCGGCGGTCAGTACAAATGGATCGGTGGTCTCAATAACCGTTTCGCTTATAAGAACTTCACCTTGTCTATATTACTGGACGTGAAACACGGCGGTAATATCTACTCCATGACCAACCTGCGCGCCTACGCTACCGGACGCCACAAAGGCACGCTGGACGGCCGTGAAGGCTGGGCCCAGTCTGAAAAAGAAAGAGTGGCGGCCGGAGTGGAACCGGGCAACTGGAAACCTACAGGCGGCGTGCCGGTATCGGGTGTACAGGAAGATGGTGTGGATGGAAACGGGAACAAAAAATACAAACCCGTGTCTGGTTTTGTTAGTCCGCAGGTATACTGGAACACCATCACCGACAATATACCGGAAGCTTTCATCTACGATGCCTCTTTCGTGAAGGTGCGCCAGATCACGCTGGATTATCGTCTCCCGCAAAGCGTATTGCGTAAAACCATGATACGCGATGTGACCCTCTCGCTGGTAGCACGTAATCCGTTTATTGTGAGCAAACATGTACCGAACATCGATCCGCAGTCGAGCTATAACAACAGCAACGGGCAAGGGTTTGAATACGGCTCACTGCCTACCCGCCGCTCTTATGGTATCAACCTGTATGCAAAATTCTAAATCCATGAAGATGAAAAGATTTTTTCTGCCTATAATAACCGTATTGCTGCTGGGCAGTTGTACGAAAGATTTTGACACCATCAATGAAGACCCTACCAAGGGAACGACCATTGCCCCAGGGCAGCAGTTGGCCGGTGCAGCCTACTTCCTCAGCGGTGGCCGTGAAGCCGGGTATACCAATATGTACCTCTTTCAACCGATGGTGCAGTATGTGAACGGCGCCTATGGCCAGCGTGCAGGCACCAAGTTTGTCCGCAACGATTTTTATAACGAAAGAGTCTGGGAGATCTTCTACAACCGCAGCCTCAAACAGCTGACAGACATGATGCAGCGCTGTGAAAAAGAGCCGCAGCTGGTGAATTATATCGCTGCGGGCCGCATTCTCCGGGCGTACATCTTCTCCATCCTGACAGACGCCTACGGCGATGTGCCTTACTTCGAAGCCGGACTGGCATTCTATAAAAACATCTATACCCCACGGTATGATAAGCAGGAAGATATTTACAATGACCTGTTTAAAGAGCTGAACGAGGCGGTTAAACAATTTGACGACAGCAAAGACAAAATACAGAACGATATCGTGTATCAGGGAGACCCTGCAAAATGGAAGCTGCTGGCCAATTCCCTGCGTTTGAGACTGGGCATGCGCCTTACCAAAGTGAATGAAGCCAAAGCCAAACAGGAAGTGCTGGCGGCCATTGCCGGTGGTACCTTCGCCAGCGCAGAGGATAATTTTAAGATGATCCATGAAGACTTTTCATATCCTGATCTCCGTGGAAATGGTTATTCACAGGCGTTGCAGGAAGTACAGACCTACAACTACGTACACGGCACTACGACTTTCGTGAATTACCTGAAGGCCGAAAATGATCCGCGGCTGGCATCTTTCTTTATCAACAGGGACGGTAGCGGTAAGGATATTACCCATCTGACCAATTATCTGCCTATCGCGCCCGGTTTGTACTGGTATGATGAATGGGCCGATTTTAAAGCCGCTGACGGCACCAATGTCCCGCATGGTAACAAATTCTGCAAGATCAATGCGCCGTTCTACCATCAGAAAGCACCTTTCCTGCATATCGGATATGCCGAAGTGGAATTCCTGAAAGCGGAAGCTGCCGCCCGTGGCTGGTCTGGCGCCGATGCCAATCAGCACTATCAGCAGGCTATCCGTGCGGCGATGAAGCAGCTGGAGCTGTATCCCGGTATGACACCGGTGGGCGGACAACAGGTGACCGACTTCGTCAACGCACACACGCTGACAACCGGCAAAGAGCTGGAACAGATCAATATGCAGAAATGGGTGGCGCTGTTCCCTAATGGCTACGAAGCATATGCTAATATGCGCCGCACCGGCTTTCCGGTGACACAACCGGTGAAAGACCCTCAGGGAGAATCCGTGACCGGCAAAGTAATGCCCCGCAGACTGTTTTACCCGTCCACAGAAGCGTTTAACAATACTAAGAATTACCAGGAAGCCATCGACAGGATAGGAGGGAAGAACGATTGGCTGAAAAGGGTATGGTGGGACAAATAACACGTTGTGACAGAAAAAAAGGACGTCTTCGATGAGACGTCCTTTTTTTATTCTTCTGACAGCTTCTGCTGATAGGCAGCTTTGAGATCTGCCAGCTCTTTATCATAATCTTCTCTGCCGGCAAAAGCGGCCGGGTTATATGGATCTCCGTCTTTATGTTTTTTATGCAGATCGAACTGACTGGCGTGTGCTGCCAGCCACAGATCGAAATTAATCCCGGGCATCGTGTTCAGCGTGTAGCCGTAATCTTTAGCCATGCCCGGATAGGTCGTTATCTCCGAAAATTTGCGGTTGATAATGATCGTCGGCATATTCGCCAGCAGTACCCTATACGTACGTTGATCATCTTTCACCTCAAAAATAAAGCTACAGGAACCAACGGTATGGCCGGGATGATGCAGCATCACCAGTTTCATGTCTCCCAGACGGATGGTGTCTTTATCATGTAAAATGCGGTTAACTTTCACTGGTTTGAAAGTGCTGACCGGCGTGACCAGGCCTCCTGATAGGTAGTCTGTTTTACCGCCTGTTTCCGCAACGCTGGCGTCGCCGGCATCCACCATAAACTGTGCGCCGGTTTTGCGCTGTATGGCGGCCATGGCTCCCATATGGTCGTAGTGGGCCTGCATGTTCAGCAGTATTTTAATGTCTTTGAAGTGAAAGCCCAGTGCTTCGATATTCTCCCGGATACTTTTCTCTGAGGCCGCCAGGCCGGTGTTCACCAGGATGTTCCCGTCGGAGGTGGTGATGAGGTAACTGGCAAGGTCGTACGTACCTACATAATAGAGGTTACCGGCGATGCGGAAGGATTTTTGTGGCTGGTTCCATTCGGGGGGTACCCGGGTAGGTTCCTGCACTTTCTGGGCATAGCTAATGCCTGTAGCACAAAGTCCTGTTATCAATAGAAACAGGCTCCGGACAAGGGTGTGTTGCATAGATGGAAAGGGTTGTGGGAATTGCATTCCAAAATTAACCGTTAATCCTCAGCCCGGAAAATCTTTCATGTTTTTTCTGAAAATTTTTCCGGATTCCTTACTGTCCGTCGCTGCCCAGTTGGCCATCGCCCAAAGGATGTCCCGTAAGGCCTTGCCTGATTTGGTGAGGCTGTAGGTCACATGCGGCGGGACAACCGGTTCTGCCTTGCGGCTGATCAGCTGATCTGCTTCCAGTTGTTTTAATTGCTGTATCAATACCTTCTCCGTGATGGTAGGCACCGATCTTTTCAGCTCCCCGTAACGCTTTGGCCCGGACAACAGATGAAACAGAATGATGGGTTTCCAGTAACCACCAATCTTTTCCATCACATAGGTGACGGGGCATACCTGGTACGCCAACTGCTTGTTGGCCTGAATAGTAGAACTTTCTTTAATCGCTGTCATGCTACATACTTTAGGGTAAGTACTAGTAAAAAAGTATGTACAAATATACCTTTGTTGCACAAATAAAAAATCAATTACTATGAAAATTACAATCACAGGATCATTAGGAAATGTAAGCAGACAATTAGCCATTAATCTGATCAGCAAAGGCCATCAGGTGACCGTTATCAGCCAGGATACAAATAAAGCAGCGCAGATAACCGCACTGGGCGCCGTAGCGGCCATTGGCTCTGTAAAAGACACGGCGTTTTTAACCAACGCATTCAGGGGTGCGGATGCAGTATATACCATGGTGCCACCACTTGCCACCTCTGAAGCTTATTATGATGAGGTGGCGGCCATCGCGGCCAACTATCGCCAGGCTCTGGCCGACGCGGGTGTAAAACATGTGGTGAACCTCAGCAGTATCGGCGCTCATGTACCCGCCGGCAATGGCTTATCCAGCGCATTTTACCGGGTGGAAGCTATCTTAAACGAGCTGCCGGATACAAACATCGTACACTTGCGCGCCGGCATGTTCTACACTAATTTTTATGGTAGCCTGAAAATGATCTTACAACAACAGATGCTCGGAAATAATTTTCCGGGAGATGCGCGGCTGGTACTGGTGCACCCGCATGATATTGCTGACGTGGCCACCACCTTGCTTTCCGATCTGACATTTACCGGTAAATCATTCCGGTATATGACCAGCGATGAAAAGACAGGTAATGAAATAGCGGCTATCTTTGGTCAGGTGACGGCACAGCCCATTCAATGGATACCATTCCCGGATGAAGCATTAAAACAGGGCGCCATGCAGAATGGTTTCTCTGCACATATGGCAGCGCTGTTCGCAGAGGTGGGTATCAGTATCGGACAAGGCCGATTGCTGGAAGATTATGAGAAAAATAAGATGGTGGCCGGAAAAAGGAAGTTTGAGGATTTTGCCGGAGAAATGCTGAAAGCAGCGGTGAACAGCTGATGTCCGCTTATTTTTATATCTTCCCTGAAAATATGACCTATGGGATTTTTTTCAGCGCTGCTGGGCAATGCAGGCACCGTTAGTCAACAAGAGCTAATAAAGGACTACGGCAAATTACTGACAGATACGGAGGTGATCGAGTTAGGCTTTAAGCTATTCAGGGATACTTTTATATTTACCAATAAGCGACTGATACTGGTGGATAAACAAGGTATTACCGGTAGTAAAACGGAATACAAGAGCGTATCGTATAAAAGCATCAGCCGCTTCAGCGTGGAAACCGCCGGTACTTTTGACCTGGATGCGGAACTGAAGATCTGGGTGAGCAGTGAGGTACAACCCAGTATTGTGAAAACATTCAACAAATCCGTGAATGTATATGAAGTACAGAAAGTGCTGGCCCATCACGTATTAGGATAAATATCACTTTGCTGTCTTTTTAAAAAAAGTCCGGCCCTGCATAAGGGCCGGACTTTTTTTTAGGGGTGTCTGCTGGATAACTTTAGGAGGTATTTTTTGTGATAAGAATGGGGGATAAGGCCTTTTCATGTCCCTTATAGGCAGGGGAAGATGTCTGTAATATGCCGACCACTAAAGTTTTTTTGGATGACTTACCTATGAAAGAGGACACAGCTATCTGATACGTTGTACACTGTGTCAAGCAAAAAGGGGCGCTTTTTCCAGAGCGACCTGTTTATCCTGACCATCCCGGAGCGACTGGCAAATCCGGATAAAAAAATATAATTTGGCCGCCTGTCGGCATTATATTCTTAAAACCAGCCCATGTCAACCGAAGAAGATCATCATAGCCTACAATGGGAGCGACTGCGGAGCGGCGACAAACAGGCCCTGTTTGCGCTGTACAACAGCACTTATCCGCATTTGTTGCGCTTTGGATTGAAGCTTTGTGGCAATGATGAACTGGTGAAAGACTGTATCACGCAGCTGTTTCTACAGCTTTGGAGCAAACAGGCGCAGCTGAAACCGGTGACCAACGTGCCCGCCTATCTGTTTACCGCCCTGAAGCGGCAGCTGCTCGACCAGCTGGCCTACCAGGCACGCATGCACGACGCCATCAGCCGTATGACCGGCAAAGAAGTCGAAAATGAGTTGTCCTATGAAGAGATCATTATCCGGGTGCAGCAGGACGATGAGATAAAACGACGCCTGTACGAAGCCATGAAAGCCCTGACACCCCGCCAGCAAGAGCTGGTACGCCTTAAATTTTTCGAGGGACTTAGTTATGAACAGATCGCCGCACAAACTTCCCAGACGGTGAAAACAGCCTACAATACCATCTACGACGCCATTAAAACCCTCCGGAAAAAATTTTCCTGAAAAAAATGCTTTTTGTCTAGGAAAAACGGCAGATCCTGCCGTCTGTATAGAAAAGGGTTAACTACATGAACTTCCAGGATTACGAGGCTATCGATTTTGCCTGTGATGAATCTTTCCAGCGTTATTGCCGGGAGGAACATGAAGCGGACATGGTTTTCTGGACCGAATGGGCCAAACAGCATCCTGAAAAAACAGCTGCCCTGGAAGAGGCCCGTCAGCTGGTAGCCTTATTGTCTGCCCGCCAGGGTGGGCGTATGGAGCAGCTGAAGCAGCTCCAGGATGGACTTGCACAATATGAGCGACTGCAACAGGCGTTGGAAGGGAGTTTGCCTGAACTACAGGAACCGGCTCCGGTTAACCGTTACCGTTATCTGCGGTACGCAGCTGTCATAGGCGGCGCCGTTCTCCTCGCCGCCGGTGGGTATTTTTTCAGCCGGCAGCAGCGTGCTGTGCCTGCATCGCGGGAAGTGGCCGTAGCCACTGTCATTTCCGCCGGTGATGAGCCACGCAAATCGGTGGTGCTACCCGACGGTTCCTCTCTGGTGTTGCGGAAAAACAGCCGGGTGGAGCTGGCAGCGGGGTTTAACCGCGTGAACCGCGAGCTGACCCTGACCGGCGAAGCTTTTTTCGACGTAGTGCAGGACGTGCACCGGCCGTTTATGGTGCATACCAGCGCCTTCGATATTAAAGTGCTGGGCACCGTATTTAACGTGAGCGCCTATACGGGGCATTCGTTGATGGAAGCAGCCCTGTTCCGCGGAAAAGTAGAGATCACCTGCGCGCAGGAACCTGCGCGGAAAATAGTACTGCAACCCAATCAAAAACTGACCGTAGCAGCTCCTGAAACCGGGAAAACAGCCGCCATACCGGTATTGAAGGTAGTGCCGCTGGATGCTGACCCTGTCAACCATAAAGCCCGGGAAATAGCCTGGGTCCGCAACCGGCTGGAGATAGAGAATGAGCCGCTGTCTGATATCGCAGGGAAACTGGAGCAGTGGTATGGTATCCGGATAGCCTTTGCGGATGACGCCGTGAAACAATACCGCTACTCCGGTACGTTCGAGAGTGAGACGGTACTCAAAGCACTGGACGCTTTACAGCTGTCCTACCCCTTCAACTTTAAAATGGTAAACGACACAATTATTATCAGTAAATAAATATCAACCAGTACAACCAAAATAAAAAGGGGAAGTGTTCGCACCATCTCCCCTGAAATTAGGCCAGATAATGTCCTGAACGATCATTAACTAAACCAACATCAAAGGTATGGTAAAACTTGTATTCCTGAAATGGAAAGGGAAGGCTGTTCCCGCCGGCAAACTGCTGCTCACTATGAAATTGACAATCTTTCTTTTTTTGACCTGTCTGCAAGTGCAGGCGGTATGTTTGGCTCAGGAAACGATCACCGTGCAGGTGAGAGAAACCAGTATCAGGCAGTTCCTGAAAACACTGGAGCATCAGACCTCTTACCGGTTTGTATTTCATGACAAAACATTGCCCGAAAACAACAAGGTGTCTGTTATCGCCAGGGACGCCTCGCTGGATGCCGTGCTCACACAGGCGCTGGCAGGCACTAACCTGGCCTGGTCCCAACGGGAAGACGGTCTCGTGGTGTTATATGCGGCCGACGCGCATAACAAACCCGCTGTGGACATGACTATCCGCGGTAAGGTACGGGGCATCGATAACCTGCCGCTGCCGGGGGTGACGGTAAGGGCTGTTGGCTCCAACGCTGGCGCACTCACCGCTGCTGACGGTAGTTATACGCTCACCGCTCCCGATCAGGTACGCGTGCTGCAATTCTCCCTGGTAGGATATACCACCCGCCAGGTAGACATCAGCGGCCGCCGTGAAATCAATATCACCCTCGAAGAAGATGTGAAAACATTGAACGCAGTAACGGTGACCGGTTATACGAACTATGCCCGTGACAAGTCTACCGCCTCCGCCGGTATCGTAGGCAGCGATAAGATCACCCAGGTGCCCATGGCCAGCTTTGAGCAGATACTACAAGGCCGCGTACCAGGTATGATGATATCGGCAGGCTCCGGTCAGCCGGGCGCTGCGGCTACCGTCACCGTTCGCGGCGTGGGTACCATTAACGGCAGCTCCTCAGTGCTCTACGTCATGGATGGCATCCCCATTGAAGCCGGTCAGTTTCAGGGCATCAATCCGGAAGACATTGCTTCGGTGACCGTGCTGAAAGATGCTTCCGCTAAAGCACTGTACGGCTCCCGCGGTTCTAATGGCGTTATCGTGATCACCACCAAAAAAGGGCAGGCAGGGAAATTGTCTTTCTCCTATAAATCGCAGTATGGTTTCTCCAATATGACGACGCCGAAGTTCAAAATGATGAACGCCAAAGAACACCTGCAATTCGAAGAGGAGATAGGGCTGGAAACCGGTTCCAATATCGGCCCCGGCTGGAAATTCTCCCCTAAAAATCCTGACTACGCCACCAAAAGCCCGGAGGAACAAAGGCAAGCCGATCATATACTCGACAGTCTGCGGAACGTCAACACCGACTGGCGTAAAATATTTCTGCGTACCGGTCAGTTCCAGGAGCATCAGCTGAGTGCCAGCGGGGGGAACGATAATATCCGTTTTTATAGCTCACTCAATTATTTTGATCAACAGGGTATCGCACTGCGCTCCGGCCTGAAACGTTACAGCCTGAAAAACAATGTGGACTTCAACGCGGGCCGGTTGACCGGTAACGTGAACGTTGCCCTGGCTTATTCCGAATCGTCCTTTATTGAGCGGGAAGCATCCAGCAGTGGCTCTAACCCGCTGGCAGCCGTGTATTATGCGTTGCCTTACGAATATCCCTACCTGCCCGATGGCACGCTGGTCACCAACTGGAACGATGATGTTTACCCGGTATATGATCTCCGTGAAGGCAGCAACGCTTTGGAAGCCCTGCTCAATACCAGCAACAAAGACAACCAGCTGAAAAGTATCATCGGTACTTCACTAAACTTCACTATTGCCAAAGGACTGGTGGCTAAAACAAGGCTGGGACTGGATTTTAGGGAGACGACCACCGAACGTTATGTAAATCCTGACTCCTATTCCGGTTACAAAGTAGACAACGGTGAAAAGGGCAGCTTTGGTGAAGGTACTACCCGTAACTTCACGCTGGTGACGACCTCCGGCCTGACCTATTCCAAAAATATCGCTGACCGCCATGACTTTGAAGTATCCGGTTATTTTGAATTCACGAAAAATAACTACCGTACTTTCAACTATACCGGCTTTGATCTGGATGGCCGTCTGCCAGCCACTCCGGCCGCTATTACGCCTGGTTCTCCTTTTGCACCGGTCGTAGGTGGCAGCCGCACCCGCAGCGCATTGGCTTCTTACATCGCTGTTGGTCGTTATACTTTTGATGAAAAATATACCCTCAACGCTTCCTTCCGCTATGATGGCGCTTCTACCGTACCTCCTTCCAACAGGTGGCATGGCTTCTATTCTGTAGGCATTGGCTGGGAAGTGAAGAAAGAGAACTTCCTCAAAGACGTGAGCTTTGTGGATAACCTGCGATTCCGTGCCAGCTATGGTACTTCTGCTAATCCGTTCTCTACACTCGGGCCCTTCGCTTATTTCCGCACTTACGGTACCGACCAGTATGCCGGTCGGCCGGCCATTGTGCCTTCGCAGCCCGGCAATCCCGGCTATGACTGGGAATACGCCAAAGAGCTGAATATCGGTTTTGATCTGGGCATCTGGGACAACCGTGTCCGTGTGGTGACAGACGTGTATAATAAAATCACCAACAACCTGTTCATCGAACAGCCGTTGTCCATTACTTCCGGCTTCAGTAGCATGTTCCTCAACTCCGGTGCTATGCGCAACCGCGGCATCGAGATGGACGTGCAGGTAGACGTCATCCGTAAAAAAGACTTTACCTGGAATGTGGGCTTTAACTTCGCTTACAATAAAAACGTCATCACTGATCTGGGCGGCGCCAGCGAGTTCACACAGGGCGATTCGAAAATTGTGCGTGTAGGCTTGCCTTACGGTTCTCACTATGCACCTAAATGGGCCGGTGTAGATCCGAAGACAGGCGACCCGCTGTACTACGACCGTAGCGGTAAGACGACCAGCGATTATAACGAGACCGCGCTGAGCGTAGCCGAATTTGGCACTTACATCCCGCCTTTCACCGGAGGTTTCAATACCGGCATCACGTACAAAGGTATTTATCTGAATGCGCTGTTCACTTTCGCAGATAAAACCATGCGTTATCTCAACGAAGATTATTACAACGAGAATCCGGCTTTTGCCAGCAGCAATCAGTCTGTCCGCATGTTGTACAACCGTTGGAAGAAACCCGGTGACAACGCCATCCTGCCTCGCTTTGATGCCAAACGTGGTTACTCTTCCCGCGATATACAGGATGCTTCCTATCTCCGTTTGCGTAACGTGAGCATCGGCTATAATTTCCCGAAGACGTTGTTATCGCAGCTGAAATTTATCCAGGGCGTGCAGGTTTTTGCGCAGGCGCAGAACCTCATCACCTGGACCAAATGGAAAAGCTTTGATCCGGAAAATAACAGTGGCGAAGGTCGTTTCGACTATCCCGCTGCCCGTACTTACACTTTCGGCCTGAATGTTAACTTTTAAATCCTGCTGTTCATGATCCGTTATATTCAACATACTGTTAAATACCTGGCGCTGGTGCTGCCGGTATGCCTGCTTTCGTGCAATAAGCAACTGGACCTGTCGCCTACCGATAATATCATCGATCCGGGAAGAACGTTCCGTAACGTGGCCGACCTGAATGGCGGCCTGCTCGGCGCTTACACGCGGCTCACCTACAATACTATCTACAACGTATCACTGGTGACCGACGAGTGCACGCTGCCCAGTGAAAACGGTACCGGTGGCGGGGTAGCCTCTTATCGCTGGCAGATAGACCCGAGCAATGGTACCATTACCGCTTCTTTTAATGAATATTATATCACCATCGACCGCGCTAACCGTGTGCTGGCCGCCCTGCCGCAGGTGCCTGCCAAAGGCGATGAAATAGCGAAGCGGGACCAATACCACGGCGAACTGCTGGCGTTGCGGGCGTATTGCCACTTCCAGCTGTTGCAGAGCTACGCGCAGGACTATACGCCAGGCGCACCTGGTGTACCATATATGGACATCTCCAAGATCAGTTCACCAGCCCGTAACACTTTCGCGGAAGTGATGGCGCGCATTGAAGACGACCTGAAAGCCGCCAAAAAGCTGATTCCTGCTTCATTTGATGATAATAGTCATATCACCCTGGCGGCAGTTTCAGCGATACAGGCACGGGTAGCCCTGTACGAAAAGAAATGGGGCGATGCTGTCACCTATGCCACAGAAGCCATTCAGGCGATGCCGCTGGCGGCACGTAATAAGTTTCCCGCTATCTGGAAAGATACCGATGAATCAGAAGTGATCTGGAAACTGAAACAGATGGCTGGTACCAACGATGATCTGATCGGCGGTGTTTATTTCAAAAAGCGTGTAGCCTTATATGTTCCTTCTTTTGAGTTGATCAAATTGTTTGACAAAGACAATGACGTGCGTTATGCGGCTTATATACAGTTTGATGACAGCCGTGGCGCCGGTAAATCCGCTTATATGGTGAATAAATATGCCGGCAGCGATGGTAATCCTGGTTTGGCAGACCTGAAGATGTTCCGTACCGGAGAGATGTATCTTATCCGTGCGGAAGCCGCGGCGGAGCTGGGCCAGAACGGTGATGCCGCCAATGATCTGAATGACCTGCGTGCCGCGCGTATTGATGGTTATACGCCGCAGGTGTTCGCTGATAAAGATGCACTGATCACAGCCATCTATACCGAACGTTTTAAAGAGCTGGCCTTTGAAGGGCATCGGTTGTTTGATTTGCGCAGACGTTCTTTACCGGTTACGCGGGAACCGGAAGATGCGGTGAATGCGTTGGGCGCGGTGCTGCTGAAGCCCGGACAACGGGGGTATGTGTTCCCGATACCGGACGCCGAAACCAAGGCGAATAAGAACATGCAGCAGAACCAACCTTATTAAATTACGAATTGCGAATTGCGAATTACGAATTGCGAATTAAAATGATCAGTAGATGAAAGGATACAAAATGATGGGACTACTAACGGTAATGGCTATTGGCTTACATGCGTGTAGCCAGTCTGGGGGTAGTCTGAAAACTATTCCGGGCCGTCCGGCTTCCATTGGTTATGTAGGCGATACGGCCGACGTCATCAAACCCGTAACGGGCGGCGTGGCGCTGATTGGTGGTGGCGGTAATGTGGACGGGGCTTTCCGGTGGATGATCGCACGTAGCGGCGGTGGCGATGTGGTAGTGCTGACCGCTTCCGGCAATGCCGGATACAATGTGGATATCGATTCGCTGGGTAAGGTGAATTCCGTGGAGACGCTTAATATCACCAGCCGGGAGCTGGCGAATAATGATACCGTAGCGCGTATCATCCGAAATGCAGAGATGTTGTTTATCGCCGGCGGCGACCAATCCCGTTATATGAACAACTGGAGAGGTACCAAAACAGCGGAGGCTATCAACTACCTGCTGATGGAGAAAAAGGTGCCGGTAGGTGGCACCAGCGCCGGCTGTGCGGTCCTTAGCGGACTGTACTACAGCGGCGAAGGCGGCAGCGCGGTGTCCGACAGTGTGTTGGCCAATCCATATGATACGCTGGTGAAGGTATACAACAATGACTTTCTGCATGCGCCTTACCTGTCTAATACCATCAGTGATCAGCATTACGTGAAACGTGGCCGGCAGGGCAGGCATGTGACTTTTATGAGCCGTATTATCACCGATGATGGTATTTTTCCGATGGGTATTGCCCCGGATGAAAAGACGGCTGTCTGTATCGATGAGCATGGCGTGGCAACTGTTTTTGGGGTGAGCAAAGCTTATTTTATTCAGACAGATAGTGCCAAAAAACCGGAACTTTGTGTGAAAGGGCAGCCTTTGCAGTGGAATTGTAACGGGCAGGCCCTTAAGGTATATGAAATACCGGCTTCTGCTACCGGCAATGGCCGTTTCCCGTTGTCCCTCAACGATACTACAGCTGCCAGCGGTGGTACCTGGTACTGGTGGTGGGTAGAAAACGGCGTGCTGAAGACGAAGCAGATTTGATGATTTTATAAAACAAGACTTTACATGAAAAGAGGTTTTTGCTATTTGTTACTGGCCTGTTGCCTGATGATGATCGGAAATATAGCGTCGGCCCAGAAAAAAGCCGGCCAGTATGTATTGGTGATACACGGAGGTGCAGGCACTATCCTGAAAAAGAACATGTCGCCCGAAATGGAGGAAGCTTACAAGGTATCTCTGAAGCGGGCGTTGGAGAAGGGCTATGGCGTGCTGCAATCCGGCGGCAGCAGTCTCGATGCTGTAGAGGCAACCGTGCGGGTATTGGAAGACGATTCTCTTTTTAACGCTGGCAAAGGCGCTGTATTCACCCATGAGGGGCGTAATGAGCTGGATGCGGCTATCATGAACGGTAAAACCAGGGCAGCCGGCGCAGTAGCGGGTGTGACCGTGATAAAGAACCCAGTCAGCGCCGCCCGTGCGGTGATGGAGAAATCCGAGCATGTGATGATGATCGGCCCCGGCGCGGAGAAGTTTGCCAAAGAAGCCGGACTGGAAATGGTGGACCCTTCTTACTTCCGCACCGAGTCACGCTGGAAAGGCTTGCAGAAAGCGCTGAAAGAAGACTCGCTGGCCGCAGCCAAATCCAACGCCTATACGAACCCCGGTAAGTTCGGTATTATCAACAAGGACAATAAATTCGGTACGGTAGGTGCTGTAGCGCTGGACAAGCAGGGTAACCTGGCAGCGGCTACTTCCACCGGTGGCATGACCAACAAAAAGTACGGCCGTGTAGGTGATTCTCCTATTATCGGCGCTGGCACCTACGCTAATAATAACACCGTGGCCGTGTCCTGCACCGGCTGGGGCGAGTATTACATCCGCAACGTAGTCGCTTACGACCTTTCCGCGCTGATGGAATACAAAGGATTGTCTGTACAGGACGCCGGCAAAACCGTTATCAAAAAAGTCGGCGATATGGGCGGTGATGGTGGCCTTATCGCGCTGGACAAAAACGGTAATATGGCGATGCCTTTCAATACAGAAGGTATGTACAGAGGCGCGGTAACGAAAGAGGGGAAAATCGAGATTTATATCTATAAATAGGTCACGCAAAGCCGTCACACAAAGGCGCAAAGCAGCAAAGCAGCAAAGATTTTTTTAAGATTAAAAAGAAAGCAAAGGAGCGGAGATCATATTTTGATCTCCGCTCCTTTGCTTTCTTATAATTCTTGTTAATTCTTTGCTGCTTTGCTGCTTTGCGCCTTTGCGTGAAGTTAATTCAGTATCAGTATCCGCTAAATTTCAGGTATTGTGAATAAGTGGACTGGGCTACCTTACCAATACCATCTTTGTCAAGTGGAATGTGACCAACAATTATTTACAGATGCAGGATCTGTTAGAGAAAATATACAGGGACAATGATCAACTAGCTTTTCGCCAGCTGTTTTTGCAGTATAGCGACCGGCTGATTGTTTTTGCGGCTTCCCTGCTGCCTTCCCGCGAAGAGGCAGAAGAAGCAGTGTCCGATGTATTTGTGAAGATATGGCAGAACCGCGCCACGCTTCCTGCCGTGCGTAACCTCAATACTTATTTGTACACGGCTGTCCGTAATACCGCTTATAATTACCGCACCAGCGCAGGCAGGATGCCGGAAGTACTCACGGGTGAACATATCCAGGTAGCTGTCAATGCCATGGCTGCCTCCCCGGAAGATATGCTGATCAGCAAGGAAAACCTGCGGAAGATAGAATCGGCCATCAACCTGTTGCCCGCCCGCTGTAAACTGATCTTCCGCCTGGTAAAGGAAGACGGCCTCAAATACCGGGAGGTGGCGGAAATCCTGGAGGTATCCATCAACACGGTGAACACCCAAATGGCGATCGCCCTCAAAAAGCTGGGTGAGGTAATCGATATCCGTCAGCACTTCGGCTGGATGGAATGAGAAAATAAAAAAATAAAAAAAATTTCTCCCCCGCTTCATAGTATTTCTCCAAAATACTGTCTTATCTGTTACATCACCGTAACATGTCAATTTAATGGAACAACACGAAAGGCTTTGGGAACTGATGGCCAAACGGACGGCAGGCATTTTGTCGGCCGCTGAAGAGATGGAGCTGGAAGTCTTGCTGGAAGCTGCCCCTGAGGTGGCCCGGCAACAGGAGCTGTTGGACAAAATATCCCTGCAAAGTACGGGCAAGCCCACGCTGGAAAGGAAAGAAATACTGCTGGACCGCATCATGGGTGATATGGCTGCTGCTGAAAATAATGAAACGCCACGGATACCGGAAGCAACGGAAGACAGTACGCCGGCGCCACGCCGCCGCTGGCGGGCAATGGCGGCAGCAGCATCGCTGTTGCTGTTGCTCGGTGCCGCTACGATGACGTACCTGCGCACCACTACTGCTACGGTGGTATGGAGCACGGTACAAACGCGACCCGGTTCCAAAACACGCATCACGCTTCCGGACGGCACTTTGGTGATGCTCAACGCCGGCAGTACCTTATCCTATCCTAACAATTTCGCTAAATCAGGCAGGCAGGTGAAACTCACCGGGGAGGGGTATTTTGATGTGACTAAAATGGCCAACTATCCATTTGTTATCCATACCAATACGGTCGATATAAAAGTCCTCGGCACCACGTTCAACGTACGGGCTTACGCCGATGAACCACATACAGAAACAGCACTCATCAGTGGCGCGGTAGAAGTAACCGTGAAAGATGCAGGCAAACAACATATCACGCTCAGTCCCCGGCAGAAATTACTGGTGGCCAACTCCATTATGGACACTGCGTCGAAACCACTGCCAGCGGCCCGTCCGGATGATCAGAAACCATTGATTGTGTTGGAAAGTATGGAGAAGGAGCATGCCGGCAGCCTGATAGCCGAAGCTGCCTGGGTGGAAAACAGATTTGTATACCGTAATGAGAATTTTTCACAACTGATAAAAAGAATGGAAAGATGGTATGGCATTACCATAGAATGTCACAACCAGTCATTATTACAGACTTCCTTTACCGGCAACGTACAGGGAGAGTCGCTGGACCAACTGCTGGGCATGTTAAAACAGACCAAACAATTCGAATATAACGTCACCGCGGGAAAAGTCATTATTCATTAATCAAAGTCTAAATCGGTAGTTATGAAAGTACTGTCAGGCTTCACCTGATAACCACCTGTAACATCTTTATGAAAAAAGAACGGGAAATGCGCGCACATTCCCCGTTGTCAAGCATGAGGAGACCTTTTACGTTCGAAGGTTTCAGGGACTCCTATTGTATCAACTCAACAAATCCAAGGTATGAAAAAATTTACTAAGTCGGGATCTCCCACCGTATGGGCAAGGGTCCAGCAGATGTTATTGATTATGAAGTTCACCACGTTGTTGCTGCTACTGGTAGCGCAGGCTTCGGCCAGTGTTTATTCCCAGAAAAAGATCAGTATCCGGGCAGAGGCCACGCTCCTGGATAAAATGCTGATCATGCTGGAGAAGAAATCCAATTATCGTTTTTTCTTTAATAATGATGAGTTGAAAGATGTACCCCCTGTATCTATTGATATGAGTGGGGTGACCGTGACCGAAGCGCTGGACCGCCTGCTGTTGCCCCTTAACCTGCACTATAAAGTGCTGGACAATAACGTAGTGGTGGTAACCCGCGCCGGTAATGAAATCCGCGACAAACATATCAAAGGAAAGGTGGTCAACGCCAAAGGCGAACCGCTGCCAGGCGTTACGGTAAAAGTCTCCGGTGCCAACGCCGGCGCTGTCACCAACGCTCATGGCGAGTACGAACTGAATGCGCCGGACAATGCCACCCTGGTATTTTCCTTTATCGGGCACATCCAGCAAACCGTTGCCGTGGAAGGCCGTACCACGGTGAATATCACCCTGCAGGAAGATACACAGGGCCTCAACGAAGTGGTGGTCGTTGGTTATGGCAGCCAGAAAAAAGGTGACCTCACCGGCGCTGTGGCTACGCTGGACGGTAAAAAACTGGAAAGCCGGCCACTGGTGAACCTCGCACAGGGCCTGCAGGGCATGGTGCCCAACCTCAATGTGAACCTGAACAACGGCGCTCCGGGCAAAGGCGCTACCTTCAATGTGCGCGGCAACACTTCTATCAACGGCGGTGGCCCGCTGGTACTGGTAGATGGTGTGCAGATGGACCCTAACCTCATCAATCCTGCTGACGTGGCCAACGTGACCGTGCTGAAAGATGCGGCGTCTGCGGCGATCTACGGGGTAAGAGGCGCTTACGGCGTTATCCTCATCACTACCAAAAAACCGGGTAAGGATGCGCCGCTGCGGCTGAACTATTCTACGTCTTACACCATCACCCGCCCCACCCGCATGCCCAAATACCTCAATTCGGTAGATTATATCCGCATGCACCGCGAGGCCGACCGCACCGGCCAACTCTCCGGCGGCAATGCTGCTTCAGAACCTTTTACCACAGAAGATTCTGTTCGCGCTGCAGCTTATTTTAAAGATCCGGCCAACAACCTGCCGGTATATGTGGACCCCGCCAACCCTTCCAAATACCGCTATGTAGGCAATACCGACTGGATAAAAGAACTCTATCCCGGATGGGCGCCTATGATGGACCATAACGTGTCTATCTCCGGTGGCCAGGGTAAAACAGGCTACGTGGCCTCCCTCGGTTATTTCGATCAGAAAGGACTGCTGAAAGTAGCCAACGAAGATTTTAAAAGATACAATGCCAGCCTGAAACTGAATACAGAAGCAACTTCCTGGCTGGAGCTGAATATGAAAATGATGCTCAATCGTACGGAGAGCAACAAGCCAACTCCTGCGAGTCACGGCGGCCTTTCATCCGGCTGGATTTCCGGCGACCTACGCCCCATCATGCCTGTTTATCACCCCGATGGCCACTTCTCCGGACAGGGCTCTTTCACCAACATCGTAGCCCTCGCCACCCTCAACGGCCGCACCAAAGAAACCGCCAACGACCTGTGGCTCACCGGCGGATTTGTGCTGAAACCCGTGAAAAACCTGCGTATCGTAGGTGACTATACGTGGAACAGCTATAACCTGAACAACCAGCAACATTACAAAGAGTATCAGGAGTATGGCGCCAATGGCATACTGCTCGGCACTTTCCCATGGAGTAAGCCCAGCAGCGTAAAAGAAAGCAATAACAACGACTACTATATGGCGCTGAATGCCTATGCGGAATACTCCCGCCAGTTTGGTCAGCACTTCCTGAAAGCCATGGTAGGGTACAATCAGGAAAAGAAACAGGTGAAAGGGTTTAACGTAAAAGTGAAAAACCTGATCGATCAGACCATGCCGGCCATCAACCTCAACAACGACAACAGTCCGCTGGCCGATGGTCGCCAGTACAGCTGGGCACTGGCTGGTTCCTTCTTCCGGTTGAACTATGATTACGCCAACAAATACCTGCTGGAAGTAAACGGCCGTTACGATGGTACTTCCCGTTTCCCGGCCAACAGCCGCTACGTGTTCCTGCCTTCTGTATCTGCCGGCTGGCGCGTATCTGAAGAAGGATTCTTTAAACCATTGCTGGATGTGGTCAATGACCTGAAGCTGCGTGCTTCCTACGGTACTTTGGGCAACCAGGCGCTGAACCCGGATCAGAATGCCAATACGGACATTTATCCTTACATCCCTACGATGCCAGGCGGTAAGGTCGATTATATCTTCGATGATCAGAAAGGCGTATATGTAGGCGTGCCCGGTCTGGTAAGCCAGCATTTCACCTGGGAAAAAGTGAGCACGCGCAACTTCGGTTTGGATGTAACCCTGCTGAAAAACCGTCTCAGCGCCACTTTCGACTGGTATATCCGTGATACCAAAGACATGTTGCTGAATGGTTATCCGCTGCCTGGTATCCTCGGCACGTCCGCTCCCAAAGTGAATACCGGCGAAATGCGCACCAAAGGCTGGGAACTGGGCGTGAATTGGAGAGATAAGATCAACGATGATCTTTCCTATGAAGTGAATCTGGCTTTGTCTGATTACTCCGCCACCATCACCCGCTACGATCTCAATCCCACCAAAACACTCGGCAGCAATACCTACTACGTCGGGCAGAAGCTGGACGAGATCTGGGGATATGTGACCGACGGATTTTTCCAGTCAGACGCAGAAGCAGCGGGCGCAGATCAGTCCAACCTCTGGAACGGCAAATGGCTGGCCGGCGATATCCGGTTCAAAGACCTGAACGGCGACAAAAAAATCACCAGCGGCCAGAATACCGCCGTGGACCCGGGTGACCGTAAAGTGATCGGTAACAAAACGCCCCGTTATCAGTTCGGACTGAACCTCTCCGTGCAATACAAAAACTTTGATTTTAACATGCTCATTCAGGGCGTGGGCAAACGCGACGTGATGCTGGACGGCAACACCTTCTGGGGTTTCAAAAGCGAATGGGACGTACCGATGGTATACCAGCTCGATTACTGGACACCGGAGACCCCCAATGCCTATTATCCGCGCCAGCGCTTTGGTGGCGGCGGCAACTTCCAGGCACAAACGAAATACCTGCAGCATGCAGCGTATGCCCGTATGAAAAATCTGTCGATCGGATACACGTTGCCCGCTACAGCCATGCGCGCTATGCGAATGCAGAAACTGCGTGTATACGTGTCTGCACAGAACCTGTTCGAAGTGACCAGGCTGCACAAAGCTTACGATCCGGAAATATTTGATGCGAAAGACTATCCGCTTAACAGGGCTATCTCTTTCGGTTTGCAACTGGGCTTATAATCCATCCAAAACATGATGATGATGAAAAAAATAAATATCATATATGCGTTGACGTTATCAGTGATGGCATTAGCCGGCTGTAAGCGTGATTCTTTCCTCGACCTGAATCCGGACGATGCTTTCAGTGATCCGACTTTCTTTAAGAACGAGTCTGACCTGAAGTTGTATTGTAACGGTTTTTACAATACCCTGCCCGTGATGGACAATAATTCGGACAATAACTCCGACGATATGGTGCCGCGCAGTAAAGACGCGTTTTTGTCGGGCCAGTACATAGTGCCCATCGTAAAAGATGACGATAAAGGCGAATGGAGCTGGAAGAACGAAAGGAGCGTCAACTACTTCCTGTCCCGCTACCAGCGCGCTGCCGCAGGGGATGATGTGAAAAATAAATATGCAGCCGAAGCGCGTTTCTTCCGGGCATTGTATTTCTGGCAGAAAGTAAAACGTTATGGTGATGTGCCCTGGTTCTCCAAAGACCTGAATGAAAATTCACCGGAGCTGAATCTGCCGCGTACGCCGCACAAGCAGGTGATGGACTCTGTATTGGCAGACCTGAACTTTGCCGTTGATAACCTGCCGGTGCCTGGTAGCGCAGAAAAAGGCCGCCTGCATAAATATGCTGCCGCTGCATTGAAAGCACGTATCTGCCTGTGGGAAGGCACTTACCGCAAGTATCATAACCTGAGCGACGACCAGCCGATGATACGCGAAGCGGCTAACGCCGCGCAGCTGGTAATGGCCAGCGGTATGTATGATCTGTATACTACCGGACATCCTGCTACCGATTATTACAATCTGTTTATACAGGAAGAACTGCTGGGCAATAAAGAAGCGATTATGCCCAAACGTTTTATCAAGGATGTGTTCATGCACAATCTGACCCGTCAGCTGGGAGAAGGTAATACCGGTTTCAGCAAAAGTTTTGTACGCTCTTTCCTGTGTACCGACGGCCTGCCGACTGCCCTCAGTCCGCTGTATAAAGGCGATGATTCCATCCAGGCGGAAATCACCAACCGTGATCCCCGTTTTGGACAGCTGATCGCTACCCCGGGGTTTGTGTTTCAGGTAGATGCCAGCGGCAACAAGGATATTATTACGCTGCCGCGTATAGGCACCAGCGTTACCAGTACCGGATACCAGCGGGTGAAGGGCCGTTCCTCCAGTCTGGAGCAGTGGAACGCCAATCAGTCTACGCTGGACCTGTTTATTTTCCGTTATGCGGAAGTATTGCTGGTATATGCAGAAGCCAAAGCAGAGCTCAATGAGTGTGATCAAAACGTGATCGATCAAACGATCAGCAGACTGCGTGCAAGGGTAGGCATGCCTGCCATGCAGATCGATGCGCTGGTAAAAGACCCGAAGTCCGATTTCCCTGCCTTACCGGTGCTGCTCGATGAAATCCGCCGTGAGAGAAGGGTAGAGCTGGGCGCTGAAGGTTTCCGTTTTGATGACCTGCTACGCTGGAATGCCGGCAAGCTCATCGAAAATCCTGCGTCTGTCCTGGGAATGAAACTGCGCCCTGAAGTAAAAGCCCAGTATCCTAATCAGGGACAGGTGAAAGACATCGTGCTGGATGCCAACGGCTACATCCGGGTATATCCCGACATTATTGCCAGGGTATGGAATGATAAAATGTATCTGTATCCTATTCCCACACAGGAACTGACATTGAATCCTAAGCTGCTGCCGCAGAATAAAGGCTGGTAGTCAATTACGAATGACGAGTTACGAATTTGGGGCATGTATGAACAAATGTTTTGTTCGTGCATGCCCCAAGTGGCTTTTTAAGGTCCTGTATTGCTTTTGTTTGTCCGGTTGCGTATTTTAAAGTTTTTTAAAGATCTTGTTTTATACTTTAAGCGTTTTGTTGGAGGTCATTGAATGAAAGAAAATCTCAATTCGTAATCCGTAATTCGTAATCCGTAATTCCACTTCGTAATTGGGCTAAATGTTATTTAATTATGAAATCCAGCCGCAGCGGGCATTAAAGGAAAGTGATACAAGCATCACCATATTATATTTGTGACCAAAATCTATCTGGATGACCGCCCACGAGCTACATACTGAGAACAACCTGTTCCGGGCGATTGCCAACGGAGATGAGAAAGCATTTGAGACGCTTTTTCATCAGTACCGTAATAAAGTATACACCATCGCCTGGAAGATCACCGGCTCCGAAGCGGTAGCGGAGGAGATCGTGCTGGACGTGTTTCTGAAGGTATGGTTGAAAAGAGAGCAGCTGCCGGAGCTGGAATATTTTACCGCCTGGCTGTTTACGATTACCCGTAACCGTGTGTTCAAAACCATGAAACAGCTGGCGCAGCAAGCCACCAGTCACGCTATTTCTGATCAGGAAGAGTGGTTGTTGCCGCCGGTAGCTTCTTCCAGTGAGCAGTTGCTGGAAAAAGAATACCGTCAGATATTACATGATGCCGTGTCCCGTTTGTCGCCCCAGCAGCAAAAAGTTTACCAGCTGATCAAAGAGCACGGCATGAAAAGGGAGGAGGCGGCCAGGGCGCTGAACCTTTCGCCCGAAACCGTGAAACGCCATCTGGCAGAGGCGATGCACTTCATTCGTACTTATTGTAGTTATCATCTGGGCACCTACACCACCCTGCTGATTATTAAGGAATTGTTATGAAGCAGATTTTTTCTGTTTCCCACTGACCCATTTTTCTTTTTAAGGGATTTCTTTTGATATACCCGGCACAAAACCGGTCTACAGGATGTCCCGATTTGAATCACTATTTCGCAAATCGCTGGAGAAAACCAGCACCGAGGCTGAGCAACAGGAGCTCATGCAGCTTATTGCCCGGTCGCAGCACGACGAAGCGTTGTTGCAGCTGCTGGACGAGGTGATCGCCGCTTCCGGTGACGAGCAGGTTATGCCGGAACATCGTGCCCGGGAAGTGCTGGCCATTATCCTGGAGGCCAGAACGAAGCCTGCAGCTGCCGGCAGGGCCGTGCCTATGCGCTGGTGGGCGGCCGCCGCATCGCTGCTGTTGCTCGCAGGCGCAGCGTGGTATCTGCTTCGCCGTCCCGTTGCTCATACGCCCAATACCGCTCCGGCAATAGCGATGCAGGACATACGGCCCGGTACACAGAGCGCTGTCCTTACGCTCGACGATGGCAGCCAGGTGGTGCTCGACAGCCTGCATCAGGGCAGCATCCGCAACAGCAATGGCGCGGTGGTCCATCTGGGCCGGCATACACTGGCATACAACGATCATAACGACGCCGGTCCGGCTTACAATACCTTGTCCACTCCCCGCGGAAAACTATTCCATCTCATCCTGCCTGACGGTACAGAAGTGTGGCTCAATGCCGCCAGTTCACTGCGTTATCCGGTCAGCTTCAACACCGCCGAGCGGGTGGTAGAGCTGAACGGCGAAGCCTACTTCGAGGTGAAACAAGCTGCCGCAAAGCCTTTCCGTGTGAAAACAGGAGGAGAGAGTGAGATCAGGGTGCTCGGGACTGGCTTTAACGTGAATGCCTATACCAATGAGCCGGCTGTGACCACTACCTTATTACACGGCAGCGTGCAGGTGCTGGCAGCGCGGCAGCAGCAGTTGCTGAAGCCTGGCCAGCAGGCGGCTACGGCAGGTGCCGGCATCAAAGTACAGGTGGCGGACACCAGCCAGGTGACAGCCTGGAAAGAAGGCATGTTCCAGTTCGACAACGCCGGTATTCAACAGGTGATGAACCAACTGGAACGGTGGTACGATATCACGGTCGTTTATGAAGGCGGTGTCCCGGATATCCGTTTCGGTGGTAAAATGGAGCGGGACCTGGACCTACACAGCATACTGAGAATACTGGAAATATCTAACGTACACTATCGTCTGGAGGGAAGAAAACTAGTCATCACGCAATAACGAAAAAAGATTGTCATACCAGCCATTCCTGCGCCCCGGGAGCGCAGCAGGGCATTGTATGCCTGTAATGATCCTTTAAATTCTGAAATCACCATAATGATGTCCAAACAGTTTTACGCAACAAGACCTTCTATTCCGCCGGATCCTATGCCCCGGCAGAACAACAGCCGGCAGGCACGCAACCGTGCGCTGTGGCCATGTATGCTGCTATTGTCTGCGGTGCTGTGCCTTCAGGTGCAGGCGCGCACCCTGGGCCAGTCCATCACCCTGTCGGGTAGAAACCTCTCTTTTAAAGAGATCTTTCATGCACTGGAAAAACAAACCGGCTATGTGGTCTTTTACAACACCGCTATGTTGAGCAGAACAACACCTGTCACCATCACCGTGAAAAATATGAACATCACGGAGTTTCTGCGTGCTGTCATGGCTGATCAACCGATAGATTTCGAGATCAGCGCGAAGACCATTACCATTAAAGAAAAGGCTAAAAACCTCGCGGAGGCTGCCGCAGCACAACCGGAAAACGTACCCGCCAAAGACCCGCCGGTAAAAGGGAAGGTGCTGGATAACGAAGGTAATCCTCTCCCCGGCGCTACAGTGGCTGTTGCCGGGAGTACTCATGGCGTGCAGACCAACGAGAAAGGAGAATTCACCATAACAGCCGGTAAAAATGCTTCGCTGCTCATCACTTATATCGGCTTTGAAAGAAGGGTGGTAGCCCTTGCCCATGAACAGCAACCCCTGACCATACAACTGACGCCTGCCAAAAAAGATATCAACGAGGTAGTAGTGATCGGCTACGGCGCCGTGGCTAAAAAAGATCTTACCGGCGCCGTGTCCACCGTGCGTCCTGCAGATATTGAAGGCCTCCCGGTAACCCGGGTGGACCAGATGTTGCAAGGCCGTATCGCCGGTGCGGAAATTGTTTCTGCCGACGGCGAGCCCGGCTCCGGCACCTCTGTACGCATACGCGGTACACGCTCTATCACCGCCAGCAACGAACCGCTCTACATCGTAGATGGCCTGATGGACGGTATCACCAGCCTCAATGAACTGAATCCTTCAGATATCGCTTCCATCAACGTACTGAAAGACGCTTCTTCCACCGCCATCTACGGTTCCCGCGGCAGCAACGGTGTGATCATCATCACCACCAAATCGGGCGCCAACAGGGCCGGAAAGACCAATTTCACTTTCCGCTCCGACCTGGGCAGCTCCGTATTGCCCCGCTATCTGGACCTCATGAATGCGACAGAGTTCGCGCAGCTGCAAAACGACCGTTTTTATTTCAGCAACGCCACCAATCCTACCCGGCCGCTGGAAGAATACCCGTATCCGGACCCGCTGTCGCTGGGAGAAGGCACCAACTGGACCAAAGAAATTACCCGGACAGCCCCCTATCAGAACTATACGTTATCGGCCAATGGCGGCGATAAAGCCACACAGTACTACTTCTCTGCCAATTACAACGATAACCAGGGCATCATCAAAAACAGCGGCCTTAAACGTTATCAGGTCCGTCTTAACCTCGACAGGACCATTAGCCGCTACGTGAAAGCCGGCGTACGTTTTAACTATTCACAGATTGCGCGTAAACTCAATAACGCCGACGTAGGTACGAGCACGTTATGGTACCGCTCCACCATCTTCCTGTCGCCCACCATGCCGGCTTATAAGCCGGACGGCAGCTTCAATGACTGGAACACCCAATGGTACAGCGGCACCCTGTTCGATTCTCCGCTGGCCAACGTGGAGCTCAAACAAAACGATGCATTGGAAAAAAGCCTGAGCTCCATGGGATATATTGAAATCACCCCGATAAAAAATATCCTGATCAGGTCTACCGTATCGTATACAGACTATAGCAAGAATGACAACCAGTTCACTCCTTCTACCATGCCGTCGCGCGCCAATGCCAATACCGGCGCATATGCGTATAAACGTAGCTACTACGATAACAACATCCTGAACGAGAACACCATTACCTATAAAAATACCTGGAACCGCGTACACAACTTCGATGCGATGTACGGCTTCACCGTGCAGAAGAAAAAATTCAATAACATGTCCGCCAGCGGAAATGGTTATTTTATTGATGACATCGGCACTAACGACCTCGGTGCATTACCTTCCAAAGAGACGATCAATATCGGGTCCTCATTGGAAAACCTCGGCCGTATGTCGCATCTGGCGCGTATTAACTACAACTACCGCAACAAATATTATGTAACGGCTACCGGTCGCGCTGACGGCGCCTCCAACTTCTCACAGGACCATAAGTGGGCTTACTTCCCGTCTGCCGCCGTAAAATGGAATATCGCCAACGAGCCGTTTATGCGCCGTTTCCGTGATATCAGCGAACTATCTGTGCGCCTGAGTGCCGGCACTTCCGGCAACGATGCCATTTCCAGGTACCAGTCGCTTTCCCGCCTCAACTCTACTTCTTCGGGTTATCTCTTCGGGGGCACGCAGCCGGTGGCATACTATCCCGCACGCATCGAGAACGAAGGACTCACCTGGGAGAAGACCACGTCCTACAATGCCGGACTGGATTTGTCTTTCCTCAACAAAAGGGTGGACATCTCCCTGGAAGTATATAAAAGCAACACCTCAGATTTGTTGTTGACCGTGCAACTGCCTACCCACACCGGTTTCGGTTCAAGGCTGGCCAATATCGGAAAGACCTCCAACAAAGGCATAGAGCTGACTGTAAACACGGAAAACATCCGCCGGAAAAATTTCTCGTGGTCTACCACTTTCACCATCGCGCGTAATAAACAGCTGGTGGAAGATATCGGTGGCCTGGACCGGGTATCTGTATATGATAACCCCTATGGCGCACAATACATGATGTACGGTTATGTAAAAGGCCAACCGCTGAATGCCTTGTGGGGCATGGAATACGCCGGTGTCTGGAAAAGTCAGGCAGAGATAGACCAGGATAAGAAAGATAAAAAATATGCCTCCGCAGCGGTGAGTTATTATTCACCTGGCCGTCAGCGTTACATCGATCAGAACCACGATGGCATCCTCGATAACAACGACATGAAATATCTCGGAAACGCTGATCCCGACTTCTATGGCGGTATTCAGAATACAGTGAGCTTTAAAAAGCTGATGATCTCTTTTTATTTCAACTACAGCGTAGGAGGGCAGATTTACAATCCCACCGAACTGTTTATGGGCACCGGTACTTACCTGAGTAACCAATACCGTTATATGGTGAACGCATGGCATCCTGTGCGGAACCCCAATTCCGATTATCCGAGGGCTGATTCGAAAGATGATATTCCCAACGACCGGTTTGTGCATTCCGCCACTTTCCTGCGGTTTAAGAATTTCTCCGTTGCCTATCCTTTTGATCTGAGCAAGATCACCAAAAAGCGGCTACAGTCCCTTTCCCTGTCGCTGGGCGGTAACAACCTCGTGCTGTGGAAATATTACAACGGTTACGATCCGGAAGTATCCACACAGAGTGGTAGTTCCACTATGCGCCGTATGGATAACGGCGCTTATCCATCCAGCCGTACGATCACTTTCGGTGCGGAATTAAAATTTTAAAGTATTGGGTATGAAAAGAAAACTGAATTATATCATTGCCTTGTTGTTGTTGGCCGGTGCTACCGGGTTTACCAGTTGTAAGAAATTGCTGGAAGAAGAGCCCAGCAGTTTTGTGAGCCCCGATGATTTTTTCAAAAATGAAAATCAATGTATCGCTGCGCTGAATGGTTGTTACATGCCGCTCAACAGTATCTATATCTCTGATCTGATTATTCCGCTGGAAGGTTCTACAGACCTGGCTTTTCTCAATTCCTCGCAGCTGGATGCCAAGTTCGAAATATCTCCGGCCAATCCCGGTATGGGCGATAACGTATGGACCGCCTGCTATAACGGCGTGATGTATTGCAACGCCGCTATTGATGGTATTGAAAAGGCCACCATTGCAGCAGATAAGAAGCCGCCGCTGAAAGCAGAAGGCGTGGTGTTACGCGCTTTGTACTATTACATCCTCACCAGCACTTTTAATGATGTGCCCTATTACACGCAGAATGTCAACAGTCTCACCGCCCTCAATGAAGTGATGAAGCTGGGCCGCATGAGTGCCGTGGAAACAAGGGACAAGCTGATAAAAGAACTTCTGGAATATGCGCCGAAACTGCCGCAGGCACGTACTTCCGAAGTGCCGCAGAACCGTATTTCTGCTGCTATGGCGTATATGCTTATCGGTAAGCTGGCCTTGTGGAATAAAGAATACCAGGTATGTGTAGATGCCATGGAAGCCATCCGGAAAGTGTATGGTCAGCTGGCGCAATATCCTTTGCAGGATACCTGGTTCCGTAATAAAAACACGCCGGAATCTATTTTCGAAGTACAATACACCTGGTCTGCCACCGGCCTGAAAAAGACCACCAACGTGGCTGCCTTCTTCACGCCTACCAAAGCGGCCGGTACCAGCACTTATGACGGGGTGAACATCCCCGAGCTGGGCACTAAAGCGAATCCTTTTAACTCCGTGACGCCTACTGAGTATTTCATGAAGCTGTATGATTATGCCGATCCGCGCAGGGAGATGATATTGGCCTATAGCTACAACGGCGCTTATTTCAAACGTCCGATGCAAAATAACGGTACCGGTAAAGCATGGATGGGACCTAAATTCTGGTGCCCTGCCATGGATAACATTGCAGACGGTAACAATCAGAAAGTGTTTCGTTATGCAGATGCGCTGCTCATGCTGGCAGAAGCCGCTAATGAAACCGGTGATGCCGGCCTCGCCCTGCAATGCCTGAACGAAGTAAAAGGTCGGGCTTATGATGCCCTGAAGCTCCCTGCTTATCCCGGCAAGACGGAGTTCCTGGAAGAAGTGAAAAAGGAGCGCGCCCGTGAACTGATGGGCGAATATGGCCGTAAATGGGACCTGGTGAGATGGGGTGTTTTCTACAAAGCCGTCAGCGAAACAGCCGGCGCAGAGTATGAAGTCATCAAAAATAACCTGCGGCCTTATCACGAATATTATCCGATACCGGACAAAGAAGTATTACGTTCCGGTGGTATTCTTACTAATCCAGCTTATAAATAATTGTTATCATGAATCGTTTTTTAGTATCACTGTTTTTATGTCTGTATATCGCCGGCGCACAGGCGCAGGCGCCGCTCCGCGTATTGAGCTACAACATCCTGGAAGGGATGGTGACCGACACCACCAAAGGGAAAGAGGTATTTGTACAATGGGTGAAACAATTTAATCCGGATATCGTGGCCCTGCAGGAGTGTAATAAGTTCACCCAGAAAACGCTGGAAGAGCTGGCCGCCACGTGGGGACATCCTTACGCCGTGATCGTGAAAGAGAACGGTTACCCTACCGGTCTTACCTCCCGGTACCCCATCACCAATATCCGTAAAGTGAACGAGAACATGACGCATGGCTTCATCATGGGCAATATATTGGATTATAATATTGTGGTGCTGCATCTCAATCCGCATAAATTTCGCAAGCGCCGGGAGGAGATCTCCAATATCCTGGCCAACGTAGAACAAACAAAAGATAAACGTGGCTGGATACTCATGGGTGATTTTAACTCCAACACCGCACAGGATATGGCCCGGCTGGACACTAACCGCATCAAGGTGGCACATCTCAATGCTGTGAAGAAAAATCCCAACATCGAAAATCTGGACAACGGCAACATTGATTTTGAGGTGCAACAACGTATGCTGGATGCCGGTTTTGTAGATGCGCTTTTTGAGCACGACCGGCTGGAGCGGGCTACCGGTGGAAAAGACATCATTCGCAGTACATCCCGTATCGATTATATCTACCTCAGCAAAGATCTCGCGAAGAAATTAAAGACCTGTCACTTTATCTATGATGATTTCACCGCCAAATACTCCGATCACAGGCCGGTTTATATGGAGCTGAAAAAATAAAATGTGTCATGAAAAGATATTTATGTAACTGTTATGCACTCATCGCGGCGGCTGTCTTACTGATGGTGGCAGCCTGCCGTAAAAGCGAAGACTATCGCTTTAGCACGCCGCTGGCGATCGACGCCCGTATTATCCGGTTGGGTGCTGCAGCCGATACGACCCGCTTTATCGTTTATGCCGATGGGGACTGGAAACTGGAACTGACCGAAGAGGCGCCGTGGCTGCGGCTGCAAACCACCAACGGACATGGAAAAAGCGACGCGCTGGTGGAAGTAACGGACAACAGTGGTCAGCTGCCCCGCGCGGCCAAACTGGTGGTCAAAGGTGGTGGTAAATCCGATACCATTATACTACAGCAAAAAGGGCTGACACCGGCGCTGGCCATCACGGACGAAACGGCGCAGACCATCGCCAATGGCGGCACCTACAAATCCGGTATCAATACCAACGTGCCGCTGGACCTGATGACCGTTGGCTACGGTTACGACGCTACGGGACCTGTCAACTGGGTATCCGGTCTTCAGGTAAAAGATGGCTATCTGTTCTTTAAAGTAGATACCAATCAGCTGCCAGTCGCGCGTACAGTAATGCTTCGCCTCAGTTACCTCGATGCCTTAGGCACCACCACCAAAGATAGCCTGCTGATCAGGCAGCAGCCCGGGATGAGCTATGAAGGCGCGGTACAGAAGGATTTCGCCTACGTAAAACAGGCGCTGGCCAATGGCGTGGTGAACGAGAATATTTTTGTGGAAGGTATTGTGGTCAGCGACAAAGGGCATCCTAACATGGCCCAGAACCTCAATAAATCTACCGACAAACACAGTCTTGATAAGACAGAAAACAGTATCGCCGTTTACGTACAAAGTCTGGATGGCAGCAGTGGTTTGTATTTCAAGACTAAAACTCCCGGTGATAATATCTTCAACTTCAACGACCGCGTGAAGATATGGCTGAAAGGTGTTACCGTGCAGCAATGGCAGAATCCTTCCCGTACTGTCCTCTCTGGTATTGAAGTGATACACATCATGAAAAAAGATGTGGGCACCGGTGTGCTACAGCCTAAAGAGAAGTATATCTCCGCATTGACCGACAATGATCTTTATACCTATATAAAACTGAAAGATGTGGAAATCTCTGTTCCGAGCGGAGCTTTCACCAATATCAATGAAGGGTACGTAGCGCGCATGGACTGTTATCCTACCCATATCCGTGACATACAGGGGAGTAGTATGAACCTGCTGACCAACCTCGATGTGCTGTACCGTCGTGATGGCAAACGGGTGCCGCAGGGCTCCGGCTCCATCACCGGGATACTGGTGCATGAAGAGTACGATCGTTATGGTGGCGACATCGGCAGATATTCCATCCGCCACCTGAAGCGGGAAGACATTGCGCTTAACGAAGAACGTAACAACGGTTTCTCCAATGTACTGGTAGAATGGAGTCGGTTCAAAACAGAATACGCCGCCACGCCTACCGAGTCGCAGCATCCGTTGACCCCTGATGTGGGTAGCGGCCGTATCTATCAGAGCGGCAAAAAGTACCTCGATTTCACCGCTAACGGTATCACCCCTACGACGGACTATAACGGCCTGTTACAGGAGCCTACCACCAACAAGGGCGCTGTGAGCAACGGTGGCTGGGGCTGCAAAGGCTGGTGGAACGCTACTACCAACACCGGCGAATCCTGGATTATCGAGGTATCTACGACGGGCATCAGTGCTCCGGTATCGGTACAGATAGAAGGTAACAGTGACATCGGCGGCCCACGTAATTTTGTGGCCGAATGGTCGGTGAATAATACTACCTGGAACAGTCTTGGTAATTTTACTTTTCAGGATGTGGCCAACTGGTCCAATACCTTGTTGACACAGGTAGCGGGGCAGAAGGTGCTGAATTTCCAGTTGCCACAGGCCGCATCCGGGCAAGATAAGTTGTATGTCCGGTTACGGGTGGCTAATAAAAATGCGGGTACCACCAATGCCGCAACGGGAGGTACGATATCGGCTACGGCGACGTGTAGGTTGTCGCATGTGTCGGTGAAATATAATAAGTAGGATGATGAGAAAACAAATAAAAGCCCGTCTGTTTAAGACGGGCTTTTGTTTTTGATGTATATTAGGAGACGAAATCCCCGATTACCTATACTTTATGAATGTTATCTCCGAGATACTTTTTTTAATACTGGTCAGTTTCCCCGGCGCCTTCATCCGATGGATTTTTACCGGATTTAAGCGGCCTTTTAAAGAGATTCTGTTTGAGGATGGTAATACCAATGAGAACATCGGTATTCTTATGTTCATCATCATAGTGGTCGTTGTATGCTTTCCTGTCAGGAAGGAATATACGCTTGCAGAAGGGAAAGGTTTGACCGCTCAATACTGTTCATCCTGTCATACCAAATATGAAACCAGGATGATGCATAAGCCTTCACTACAGCAAATGAGCGATATGAAAGCAGCATTTAAACATGCATACAGTCAGGCTTTAGGGGACAGTAATCATTATGTCGCTGCCAAAGAATTAACCGGAAATGAAAAGGAGATTATTTATAAATATATTGCTTCGCTGGAGCGGTCTTATGAAGATAAACGTGTACGATAAAAGTCTTAGTTGATACCTGCAATATGAACACAAACAGTCAATACTCTATGAAATCTTTTTTGCGAATCATCACTGTCTGTATTAAAAATGATAACTTATGAAGATGCGCTGTTAAAAGCGAACGGCTACCTGAATGAAATGGATCTTAATGTGTGTTTGCTTACCGAGCATACTATTGAATTTGAGTATGGATGGTTGTTTTTCTATCAATCGGCGGAATACCTGAGAACTGGTGATTATTCAGAAATACTGCTTGGTAACGCTCCGTTTATTATTAACAAGTATGATGGTAGTTTATATGTAACAGGGACTGCCTATTCTGAGGAGGTGTATATTGAAGAATATATACAAATGATGAAGCAGCAGTAATAGACGTTCAGTACAAGTAATATTTATCCTAAATGGTAAGATACGTAATCCTATGTCTGGTGCTTACTTTTTTTAACAGCGCTTGCTTAGACGCATATATGAGCGATGAAAAAAAGATAGCCGGTAACTTCTATCTCCTGAAAAATGAAAATAATGATCTCTATGTTGGAGCATCAGGTGGTGACGGGTCTTATGCTATATTAAGTAGTATGCAAGTGGTGGAGGTTTTTGTGGCCGATGCTGATCTATATGTGAAAGAGGTTAATAATTGGAACGCCGTCGATACAACCTACTATTCCATCTCAATGAATTATAGCCATGGAAATTTAATGTGCGATGTGAACACTTACGATTCTGTAAAAAATATTGTCGCTTCGCGGCATGGAATTATTATATCCGGATGGCATGTACCTAAATAAGTGCAGCCGTCGCCTCCATCCCCATCCTCCGAACTTTTCTTACCTTCGCACCATGAACGAAGAACAACTGATCTCCTGGGTGAGAAAATGTATACAGCCTATTGGCCCTATCAGCACGCGGCCAATTATGCAGGGACAGGCTATTTATCTGGAAGGTGTTCTCTTCGCTTATGTGGCGGGAGAGCAGCTTTGGTTCCGGACGGATGATGAAAGCGATCTGGTATGGGATGCAGCCGGCAGTGAATGGTTGCGGGGCACAAAGAAAGATGGAACGCCTACGTACGAGCCTTATCGCAGCGCGCCGGAATCGGCCTATACCGATGAGAAGGAGATGCGTAAGTGGGCCAAACAGGGAATGGCTGCCGGAAGACGCGGTAAAACCAAGCTATAAGGCTACAGCGGTACGTTGTAGCTGACCTTCACTTTGTCCATCACCACGTGTGTATAAAAATGTTTGAGGTTTTGATTGTCCATGAGATGTTTTTTGGAGAATGCCTCAAAATGTGCCATATCCCGGGTATGCACGATCAGCACAAAATCATATGTACCGGTAACATAATAACACTGCGCCACCTCGGCGCAGTTTTTCATGGCGGCCTTGAATTTATCTATTGACTTAGAGCTGCCTTCATGCAACACGACATCTACCACGCAGGTAATGCCTACGCCTGCTGCTAAGGGAGATACAATCGCGACATCGGCCTCGATAACTTTTTCATTTCGCAGTTTGGTCAGCCGCCGTTGTACGGCGCTCTGGCTCAGGTTCACCTCATCGGCAAGCTGCTCCGTGGTGAGCCGGTTGTTTTGTTGTAACAGGCGGAGCAACGCTTTATCGTAATCATCCAGTTGAAACATAATTTACCCGTTTATAACAGGAAAATAGGTAAAATATGCCGGTTGTGGGCAGATAATGCGGAAATTAGTCGCGCTAACGCCGGTATTTTTGCATAGAGAAAAACAATCATACCATGACTATCCATACTCCGGCGGCTACTGCGTTTTCAGCAGAAGAGATACGCCGCTTCAGAGACGAAACAACCGGTACCAGGCATGTAGTGCACCTGAACAACGCGGGATCGGGTCTGATGCCCGATGTGGTGACACAGGCGCAGCTGGACCATCTCTCCCTGGAATCCCGCATCGGCGGCTATGAAGCCTCGGCTTTACAGGCGGAGGTCATAAAGGGCTTTTACCAGCAATGTGCGTTGCTGCTGAACTGCCAGCCGTCCAATATCGCTTTTACGGCCAGCGCCACGGATGCCTATACCAGGGCTTTGTCAGCCATTCCTTTTGAAAAAGACGATGTGATACTGACAGACCGCGATGATTTTGTGTCTAACCAAATCCAGTTCCTTTCTTTAGAGAAAAGACTGGGCGTCAAAATCGTTCACATTGACAACGCGGCTATCGGTGGGGTAGACCTGGACGATCTGCAGGGAAAGCTGCATTACTATAAACCCCGGCTGCTGGCGATTACGCATATTCCCACCAACTCAGGACTGGTACAGCCGGTACAGGATATCGCCGCTATTTATGATAGTTACTCAAAAACACACCCCGGTAAAACCTGGTACATACTGGATGCCTGCCAGAGCGCGGGACAAATGAAGCTGGATGTGGAAGCGCTGCAATGCGATTTCTTAAGTATGACCTGCCGCAAGTTCCTGAGAGGGCCCCGTGGCACCGGTGCGCTGTATATCAGCGACCGGGCGCTGGAAGCCGGACTGGAGCCTATGTTCATCGACATGCGGGGCGCAGAGTGGACAACCAAAGACACGTATAAACAACAACCCGATGCGAAGCGGTTTGAGGATTGGGAGTTTGCCTATTCCACGGTAATAGGTACCAAAGCGGCGATTGAGTACTGCCTGCAGGTGGGGGAAGATCGGATCTGGCAACAGGTACAGCTGATGGCGGGCATCACCAGAGAAAAACTAGCGGCGCTGAACAAGGTAAGGGTACTGGACCGGGGACCCGAAAAAGGCGGACTGGTAACTTTTCATGTGGAGGGCGGCGATCCCGTACATATCGTAAAGGAACTGTTACAGAGAAAGATCAACGTGGTACCCAGTTACCGTGCCTTTGGTGTGCTGGACTTTGATGAGAAGGGAGTGAAATGGGCTGTCAGGGCTTCGCCGCATTACTATAATACCGAAGAGGAGATTAATTTTTTCATCGGGTCGTTAAAGGAAATCATATAAACAACAGACGGTGTCTCCACAAAAGAAGACACCGTTCTTTTTATTAAGTGTACATTTTACCCTCCCAGCGAAAAAAGTATGCGTCTTTGTTAAAATCAAATGAACAACCTATCCTATTTTTCTCCATATTTGTTATAAGATTCAACCGAAATTTAACGATCTTAAGCGAACAGAAAACAGACCACCGTGACTCCCGAAATGTGCTGTGAATCCAAAGCAGAACTGTATTTCCACTGACTGAACTAAAGCTGATCCTTGTACTGACGAGCGTTATGAAATCCTGAAGACGACCACGTTTCCACAGATTTTTTACTGACAAATGATGACTGACTGAAGATGTTTTTCCGGCTATTTTAATGCAAACGATTGCATTTCAAATAGTTAACTGCTGCTCATCTGACGGGAAAGATGGCAGTAGTCTTGCCTTTTTCGGCAGTTTTAATGCAAACGATTGCAATAAATGGACAACTATTTATCAACTATAAAACCAGTACGCATGTACGAAAATTTACCAGTACCATAATAAAACCACGACAACACTGACATCAACCAAAGCAGTTTAATTACCAGCAGGAGCTATTACAGTGCCCTGCCTGAGAGACCTATGCCCATGGCCTACGGTCTGCCTAAATAAATTTCACATGAAAAACAGCATCCTCTTTCTCCTATGTTGCATAGGCGTGTCATTGCTGGTACTCCTGCCGGGAAAGACGCCTGCACAGCAGCCAACAACAACCGGCACTGTCACGGAAAAAAGCCTTAAAAAAGAAGTGCGCGGACTGGTAACAGACACCTCCGGTTCACCCATGCCGGGTGTTACCGTACTGGTGAAAAACAGTCCCAACATCGGGACCACCACCGATATGAACGGCCGCTATATCCTCGCGGTACCGGACAACACTACCGTGATCGTCTATACGATGGTAGGCTACACGCCACAGGAAATACCACTCACCAACCGCGGTATCATCAATGTGAAACTGAAAGCGTCTTCCAGTCAGCTGAATGAAACAGTGATCGTAGCCTACGGTAAACAGAAAAAAGCTTCAGTCATCGGCTCCATCACCACCATCAATCCGGGTGAACTGAAAGTGCCGTCCAGCAACCTGACCACAGCACTGGCAGGTCGCCTCGCCGGCGTCATCGCCTACCAGCGTAGCGGCGAGCCAGGCATGGACAACGCGGAATTCTTCATCCGCGGCGCCACCACCTTCGGCTACAAAAAAAGCCCGCTCATCCTCATCGATGGTATCGAATACGATGTGACGGAACTGGCACGCCTCAACACAGACGATATCGCCAGCTTCTCTATCATGAAAGACGCCACGGCCAACGCCCTCTACGGCGCCCGTGGCGCTAACGGCGTTATCCTCGTTACCACAAAGGAAGGCAAGGAAGGTAAAGCCAAATTCAACCTCCGCCTCGAAAACTCCATCTCCGCACCCACCCGCGATGTGGAACTGGCCGACCCCATCACCTATATGGAGCTGAACAACGAAGCGGTGCTCACCCGTAACCCGCTGGCCCCGGTCACCTATCCGCAAAGCAAAATAGACAATACCAAAGCCGGTACCAATAAAGACGTATTTCCTACCACCAACTGGAAAGAAATGCTCTTCAAAAAACAGACGGTCAACAAACGCGCTAACTTCAACCTGGGCGGCGGTGGACAAATAGCTACCTACTTCGTGTCCGGCGGCTATACGAAAGACAACGGTATCCTCAATGTAGACGGCCGCAACAACTTCAACAACAACATCGATCTCACTACCTATACGCTGCGCTCCAACGTCAACATCCGGGTGACCAAATCCACCAGCGCGATGGTACGCTTGCACGGCACCTTCGATGAATATAAAGGCCCGATAGACGGCGGCGAAAAACTCTACCAGAAAATGATCTGGTCCAATCAGGTGCTCTTCCCGGCTTATTATCCCGCAGACGATGCCCACCAGTTCGTTGCCCATCCGCTCTTCGGCAACTTCAACAACGGCGAATACCTAAACCCCTACGCCGACATGGTGAAGGGATATAAACAATATTCCCGCTCCCTCATGCTGGCGCAGTTTGAAATAAAACAGGACCTGTCTTCTTTTATCACTAAAGGACTCTCGGTCCGCGCTATGATGAATACCAACCGGCAGGCTTACTTCGATGTGTCCCGCCAGTATAATCCTTTCTGGTACGCAGCCAACAACTACGATAAGCTTAACAACACCTACGTGCTGCGGGACATCAACCCCGACCAGGGTACCGACTACCTGAACTATGTACCGGGCAAAAGGACAGTAGCATCTACCTTCTATCTGGAATCTGCGGTCGACTATAACCGTACTTTTGATAAACACGGCCTGGCGGGTATGCTCATCTTCATTGCGCGCAATAATCTGCAAACGATCGACGATATCTCCAATCCGTCCGTGAACCTGTTACAGAAATCGCTGCCTTCCCGTAACCTGGGGCTGTCCGGCCGCGCTACCTATTCCTACGACAATCGTTTCTTCGGTGAATTTAACTTCGGCTATAATGGCTCCGAGCGTTTCTACAAAACAGAGCGCTACGGCTTCTTCCCCTCCGCGGGCGCGGCCTGGTACGTTTCCAATGAAAAATTCTTTAAACCGCTGGAAAGGGTGGTCAATAAGCTGAAGGTCAGAGCCAACTATGGCCTCGTAGGTAATGACGCCATCGGTAATGAAGATGACCGCTTCTTCTACCTCTCCAACGTGAACATGAACGATAGCAAGAAAGGCGCTACTTTCGGCGTGAATGGTGGCTACAACCGTTCAGGTATCTCCATCGGCCGCTATGATAACCAGGCCATCACCTGGGAGACGGCCAGAAACTCCACCTTCGGACTGGAGATCAGCCTCTTCAATAAACTGGACATCATCGCGGAATACTTCACCGAACAACGGTACAACATCCTGATGGACCGCGCTTCCACGCCCAAGACAATGGGATTGCAGGCTACGCCCAAAGCCAACGTCGGCAAGGCACAATCCAATGCGTTCGATTTTACGGCTGATTTCAATACCAACATCGGCAAAGAATTTTTCCTGACCATGCGGGGCAACTTCACATTCGCCCGGAATAAATTCCAGGCTTATGAAGAACCCCGCTACGATGAATGGTACCGTTACCATGTAGGCTACCCGATTTCTCAACGCTGGGGATATATCGCAGAACGCCTCTTTATCGATGACGAGGAAGTAAGAAGCTCTCCCCAACAGGCTTTCGGCAACTTCAAAACCATGGGCGGTGATATCAAATTCCGGGATGTGAACGGCGACGGCCAGATCACGCCCAGCGATATGGTGCCCATCGGTTATCCTACCACGCCGGAAATCATCTACGGCTTCGGCTTCAGCGCCAAATACAAAGGTGTTGACTTCTCCGCTTTCTTCCAGGGTTCCGCCCGCTCTTCCTTCTGGATTGACGTCAACGCTACGTCGCCTTTTATCGATGTGGATGATAACAGCGCGGTGACTTCTGAAACACAACTGCTGAAAGCATATGCAGACAGTCACTGGTCGGAAGAAAACCGTGACCTCTACGCGCTCTGGCCCCGCCTCAGCCCTGTGCTCAATACCAACAGCACCCAGAGCAGCACCTGGTTCATGCGTAATGGCGCCTTCCTCCGCCTCAAACAGGTGGAGCTGGGCTACACCGTACCGCAGCGCATTATACAGCGTATCCACATGTCTAATCTGCGGATATACGCGAACGCTACCAACCTGCTCACGTTCTCCAAATTCAAACTGTGGGATATCGAAATGGGCGGTAAAGGCCTTGGTTACCCGATTCAGCGTGTTGTCAACTTCGGGTTGATGGTCGGCTTCTGATAACTTAAAAAAAATCAATCATGAGATATAAAATATTGATCGCACTGGTATGGATAGGCGCTTTCTGCTCCTGCAGCAAGTACCTCGATGTGGTGCCCGACAACGTGCCTACGATCGACAACGCTTTCACCCTGCGTTCTTCCGCGGAGAAGTACCTGTTCACCTGTTTCTCCTATATGCCTAAAAACGGGCATTTCAATGATAATGTGGCTTTCAACGGCGCCGACGAAGTATGGTATGATGATCCCATCCGGGACGTGGACCCGACCAACTTCAACATCGCCAAAGGGCTGCAAAGCATGACCAGCCCGCTGGCCAACTACTGGAGCGGCTCGGCCCGCGGTACTTCCCTGTTTATAGGCATCCGCGACTGTAATACGTTCCTGGCCAATATCGACAAGGTGAGGGAGCTGCGCCAGTATGAGCGGGAGAGATGGATCGCAGAAGTGAAATTCCTGAAAGCCTATTACCATTTCTTCCTGCTGCGCTGCTATGGCCCGATTCCGTTGATCAAAGAAAACCTGCCTGTTTCCGCCGGTTCCGAAGAAGTTCAGGTATACCGTCAACCAGTAGATAGTTGCATCAACTATATCGTTCAGTTGCTGGATGAAGCTGCCGGCAACGAGTTCCTGCCGGCCAAGCTGGAAGGTACCGAGAACACCGAGCTGGGAAGGATCACTAAATGTATTGCGCTGGCACTGAAAGCCAAGGTGCTGGTCACCGCCGCCAGTCCTTTTTTCAACGGTAACCCCGATTACAGCCGGATGGTAGACAACCGGGGCATACAGCTGTTTAACCCCGGCTACAGTGCCGAAAAATGGACCCGCGCGGCACAAGCCTGCAAGGAAGCTATTGAGATGTGTCACGCTAACGGATACACGCTGTATCATTTCCCGGGTAATTTCGGCTATAAGATCAACGATACCTTACAGACGCAGCTGGATATTCGTGCAGCCATGACCGATAAACAGAACAATACCGAAGTGATCTGGCCCAATACCAACAGCACCGCGGGAGACATGCAACGCTGGTCTATGCCGCTGATCGCCAACGGCGCCAGCACCTCCGGACCTAAAGGTATTATCGCGCCTACCCTGAAGATGATAGAAATGTTCTATTCCAAAAACGGGGTGCCCATCACAGAAGATAAGAACTGGGACTATAGCAAGCGTTACACCTTGCGCACCGCTGCCGCAGCCGATAAATATTACATCAAAACCGGCGAACAGACCGTGGAACTGCACTACGACCGTGAGCCACGGTTTTATGCCGATGTGGCTTTTGACCGTGCTGTATGGTTCGGCAACTGGATATTGAATTACAACAAAGACAGCGCTCTGTATTTCGTCAAAGGCCGCGCCACTGAAATCGCTTCCAGAAGAGGTATCAGCAACTACTCCGTAACAGGTTACTGGGTGAAGAAAACAGTGAACATTGAAAGCAGCGCTGCCACGGACGGTAACATCGCCAGCGGGCTGGTAGCTTATCCATGGCCGGAAATGCGGCTCGCCGATCTGTACCTGTTGTACTCAGAAGCACTGAACGAAGTAAATGGCCCCGGCGGCGGCACTACCCAATGGATCAACCAGGTAAGAGCACGGGCAGGACTCAAATCCGTGGAAGAGGCATGGACCAGCTTCTCCAAGAACCCTACGAAATACACCACCAAAGAAGGCATGCGGGAAATTATTCAGCAGGAGAGAGGCATCGAGCTGTGTTTCGAAGGGCAACGTTTCTGGGACCTGAGAAGATGGAAAACTGCACACGTAGCCCTCAATAATCCTATCAAGGGATGGGACATCACACAGAATGCCGCGCCTTCCTACTACAAGGAGGTCCTGCTGTTCAACCAGCGCTTCGGCATGCGTGATTACCTCTGGCCCATAGAAAACGCGGAGATGATCATCAACAAAAACCTGGTGCAGAATCCGGGCTGGTAATCTTTTTCATGATGCTAAAAACTTACTGAAATGAAACGTTTTCATATCCTCTTATGGGTGCTGGCTGCATTTAGCGCCTGCAAACAAGATCACCTGGGGCCTATCTCCGATGACAAAGCGCAGCCCAACCCGGTCATGAATGCAACGGCAGTGGGCATGGCCGGCGCTGCTGAAATCTCCTATTCCCTGCCTGATGATCAGAACCTGTCATACGTGCGGGCGGAGTTTGAAATCAACGGGGTGAAGAAGGAAGCGAAATCCTCTTACTTCAAAAGATCGGTACGGGTGGAAGGTTTCGGCGACACTGCCGAACATACCGTTACCCTGTATACTGTCAGTCGTGCAGAAGTAGCTTCCACGCCGGTGCAGGTAAAGGTGAAACCCCTGCCACCAGCCATCTGGAAGGTATATAAGTCGCTGGACATAGCAGAAGCTTTCGGCGGACTGCAAGTGAAATTCAGTAACGAAGACAAAGGGAAAATCGTGATCGTGACCCTGCTGTATGATCCTGCCGCCAAAGAATGGCGTAATGTGAACAACTTCTATTACGGACTGGATTCCGGCAAATTCACCGTGCGTGGACTGCAGCCGGTAAAACAGCAGTTCGGCATTTATATCAAAGACCGCTGGGACAACAAAAGTGATACCCTCCGGTTTGAACTAACACCCATATACGAAGAAGAGCTGGATAAATCGAAGTTCGCGAGTGCCATGAAGAAAAAGTACCCGATACCACAGGTGGCGCCGCTACCGAAAACACCCGGTGTGCAGATCGTGGAGCCGGGCAATTTGTCGTCCTGGCCTATCGAGAACATGTGGAACGGCATTATCGGCAATGAAGGCTACCATACCACGGAAAATAAAGACGTCCCCATCTGGGTGCCGATTGATCTCGGTGTGAAAGCCGTGATCAGCCGCTATAAGATCTGGCAGCGGCAGGCAGGGTATATCTACAATCACGGTAACCCGCATGAATGGGAGCTGTGGGGCACCAATACCCCCACAGACGTGAACAGCTGGGTGAAGCTGGACCATCAGATCATGGAGAAACCTTCCGGGCTGCCACTGGGCCAGAACTCCAACGAAGACATCGATGCCGCTGCTGCAGGGCAGGAGTATGAGCTGCCGATTGGTTCACCGGCGGTACGGTATATCGCCTGGAAACACATCGACAGCTGGGCCGCTGTGGACGGTATCATCGGGCATCTTCATATCAGTGAGATATCCATCTGGGGACAAATCAAAAAATAATTAAAACAGTTATCATGAAACATATTAAAGACAGATGGCTGTTGGGGGCGATGTTGATATTGCTGGCAGCCTGCAGCAAAATGGACGACACCTACAAGAATTTCCTGAATGGAGGAGAGATCATTTACACCGGTAAGGTGGATTCCCTGAAGGTATTCCCGGGCAAAAACAGGGTGTTGTTGTCCTGGTACCTGATATCAGACCCAAAGATCACCAAATGCCGCGTATACTGGAATCAGCGGGGCGATTCCACCGAAGTGGCCGTAAAACGTACGGGCGGCACCGATACCATCAGGCTCCTGCTGGATAAGCTGCCGGAGAATATCTATACGTTCCAGGTGTATACCTACGACAATGCCGGCCATTCCTCGGTAAGGGAGGAGGTAATCGGTAACGCCTACGGTGACGCCTATGTGGCCACGTTGTCGAACCGGCCGGTGCGCTCCGCCAAATATGACGCCACCAAAAAGGAAACGACCATCTGGTGGTTTGGCGTAAACAGCCAGGTGCAGGCCGTGGAGGTATTGTATACCAATACCGCCGGCGTGGAAACCAGAATTGTCCAGGTAGCAGATAGCGTGCCGGCCGGTCCCCGCGATCCGCTGGAGTTCCGGGCATCCCTGAAACTGCCCAATTATCAGGCAGGCACATCCCTGAAATTCAGGACCGCCTACAAACCGGTAAAAATTGCCATTGACACATTTTATACTGCTTATGAGACGCAGGCGGTGCAATAGGGATTGGAAAAATCGAATGCCGCCGGATTGCGCGGATTATCCCGTTTGCCCGTTTCCCCGGTTCCCAGGGCTTAAGCCCTGGGCTACGATGTTGTTCAGGTTCTTTCAATGATAAGTGCTATTGTTTATGAGGGCATGTATCCGATTTTCGACTTTCCTAGTGTTTCTCCATAGACGAAAAGGACCTTAATATCAAAGAAATTGAACAACATTGTAGCCCAGGGCTTCAGCCCTGGGAACCGGGGTTTATGGATGATGCCCATGTTAATTTTGTTAAACAATTCCGTCCGGATATTGTATTTTGGAAAACCATGCTGACGGAAACCGGGAACGTCATTCGTCGTATAGCTTTTCCCGTTAGAAGCCACTGAAAAAGAAAAACAATCCACAATATGAAAGCAATGATGGCAGGCCTGTTGACACTGCTGGTGATCAACACAGAAATGGCCACAGCACAAAAGAAATCCGGTGATGCGGACCTGACGCATTTCCCCAAAGGCAGTACACCAAAGGAAATCGGCAAAAGAGTGGCCGATCGGTTTGTGGCTACGCCGCATCCCAACTTTGGAAAACCTACGCCGCCGAAGACCATCACCTATCCTGAAGTTTGCGCGTGGTATGGGGCGCTAACGTTTGCACGGGAAAGTGGTGATAAAGCGCTGGCGGGCCAGCTGGCACAGCGTTTTGAGCCGTTTTTTACCACAGAGGCTTCGCTGGTGCCTAAGGCAGACCATGTGGACCATACCGTATTCGGTGCTGTACCGCTGGAGCTGTATATGCAGACAAAAGACAAGCGTTACCTCGAGATGGGTAAAACTATTGCGGATAAACAGTGGGGGACCCCGGAAGGGCCGCATGTGAAGCCGGAATCGCAGGGGTATAAAGACCGCGGGCTTACCTGGCAAACACGTATGTGGATTGACGATATGTTCATGATCACCGCGGTGCAGTCGCAGGCCTACCGTGCTACCGGCGATAAAGAATATATCAACCGCGCTGCGCGCGAGATGGTGGTTTATCTGGATTCCTTACAGCAGCCTAATGGCCTCTTTTACCACGCGCCGGATGTACCGTATTTCTGGGGCCGCGGCGACGGCTGGATGGCTGCGGGCATGAGTGAGCTGCTGCGCTCACTGCCCAAAGATAATCCGGACCGCGGGCGCATCATGAAAGGCTATCAAACGATGATGGCCTCCCTGCTGAAGTACCAGGCGCCGGATGGCATGTGGCGTCAGTTGATCGATGATCCGGAAGCATGGCCTGAAACGTCTGCCACCGGCATGTTTGCCTTCGCGATGATCACCGGCGTGAAGAATGGCTGGCTGGATGCGGCCACCTATGGCCCTGCCGCGCGCAAAGCCTGGCTGGCGCTGGTGAAGTACATCGATGAGAATGCTGATGTGAGGGAAGTTTGTGAGGGCACCAATAAAAAGAATAACCGGCAATATTATCTCGACCGCGGCCGTATTACCGGTGATATGCATGGGCAGGCGCCGGTGTTATGGTGTGCCACGGCACTTTTAACAAAATAAAAATTTACGGATTTACGAATTTTGAGATTTTGGGATTTATTGAGCCATTTACTATTTCAGAAAATATAATCAAATGGCTCAATAAATCCCCAAATCGTAAATCAAAAAATTCGAAAATTCGTTGCCTCATCCGTAACCTCCTCCTCTTCTTTGTCTTTCTCTGCCTGCTCTGCTGCGGCATCCCTTCTGTCTTCTTCCTCCATTAATTCGTCGATTTCAAGATCGTCTTCTTCTTCATTCAGGATATCTTCGGATGTATCTGCGCTGCGTGATTGCTCGTCCTGGTTACCTCGTTGAGGTACCGGTTCCTGTTGATGATTGATGACTTCATCCGGTTGGATATCATCTTCACGCAGGGGGCCTATGGGTGTTTTTCGCGTAGTCATATTGGATAGTTTGCATGGTTACCCCCAAAGGTACGCCGTATTTTCGCAATGGTTTTTTGCTATTAATTCTAACTACGTATATAACAATTTATAATTATAACTAATACGAATTTAATTATTAAATAATAATATTTGTTACTAATTTATACGGTCGAATGAATGGCCATTGTATGAGAAACCTGGCTTTTTCTTAGCCATATAAATTGTATTCCACGGTATGATTTATATAAAAGAAAAGATATGAACATAACAGATGCTGAATTGGTTTTACGGCTCCGGGACAACGACGTGAGCGCTTTTGACAGCCTATATGGGAATTATCATCAGGCCGTATACCGCAATATTCTCAAGTTTGTAAAAGATGTTGCCGTAGCAGAAGACATCTTACAGGAAGTGTTTGCCAGATTGTGGGAAAAGCGCCGCGAAATACAGGCAGACCAGTCGGTTGGTGGCTGGTTGTTTGTGATCAGTTTTAATCTGTCTGTCAGCTGGGTGCGTAGAAAACTGAAAGAACAGGCGCTGCACAAAAATCTGCTGGACCTCGGACCGGACGATCAGCTGATGATCGACCGGAAAAATATGGACGAAGAACAGTACAGCCTGCTCGAACAAGCCATCGCGCAGTTATCTCCCAAAAAGAGGACCATTGTGACCCGCTGTAAGCTGGAAGGCAAAACCTATGATGAAGTAGCCAGCGAGCTCAATATCTCCCGCAATACCGTTAAAGAACATCTCTCTGCCGCTATGGTCAAATTAAATGACTATATGCTCCGCAATGGCGACCACAAATACATCGTCCTCTTTCTTTTTTTCTTTACCTGTCACAACGCTTCCAATTAAGTTTCTGATAAGAAATGAATTAGGATAAAATAAATATGTTTTTTCTGTGGGATTCACCCACCCACTTTTTATCAACCTGCGTATTTAAATTAAACCGTCACGATAGTGCACAACAGAAAGGAATACCTCAGACAACTGCTACATACGGATAACTGGTCTGCCACAGAGCAGGAATGGATGCTACAGTACCTGGAAGAAAACGATCTGTCTGACCTGGAAGCGGTAGCGAAAGAATACTTTCAGGCAGAAGGTCCTGAAATAAAAAATTTACTGGACGAACGGTTGTCGGCACAGCTACTGAAAAAAATACATCGTCGTGCCGGTATTTCGCAGCCAAACGTATTCACGCTCTACGGACGGAGAATAGCGGCCGCCGCCGCCGTAATACTGCTGGCAGGCACCTCCTGGTATTTGCTGGTGCGGCAACAAGTGAAACAACTGGTAATGAACAGTGGCACGCAAAATAAAACAGTGACATTGCCTGATGGCTCTTTGGTATACCTGGAAAAAAGTTCCAGCATCACCTATCCCGAGAACTTTGGAAAAAAAAACAGAACGCTGCAACTCAACGGAGAAGCCTTCTTTGACGTGAAGCAGGACAGCAAACATCCGTTTGTGATTTCTTCTGCACTCATCAACACCACCGTACTGGGCACTTCCTTCAATATGGAAGCCCGTAACAACGGTGTCGCCAAAGTAGTAGTTGTATCCGGCAGCGTACAGGTAAATACCCTTACCGGTGAAACCAACCCGCAGCATCAATTGGTGCTCAGTGCCAACAAGAGTGCCGTCTATCACGCTGCTTCCAAAGGACTGGAACTGATAGACGCTACCGATGATGCCCGCTTTTTCCGGCAGAAACAAACCGGAACATTTACGTACAAAGGACAACCATTGTCCGTGGTGCTCAACGACCTGCAACGCTTTTACGATGTGCCGGTCAGCGCCGATAAAAGAATGGAACACTGCACCTTCTTTGGAGACTTTAATACCACTGATGATCTGCAGAAGACGTTAACAATCATCGCCGTGACCTTGAACGCCAGAATTAAAAAGGATGCTAACGGAAACGGATATGTTATAGTTGATGGCAATTGCCACTGATAACCAATTAAAGAAATACCGTTAACCAAAATCAAATGCAAGATGGAAAACTTGTTTTGTAGCTATTGACCTGACTTACGTAGAGAAATAAAAGTTGTATTGCTGGTAAGCTATCCTGTGTAACTTTTAGCCTGGAAATGGTTCTCATCCCTGGTTATCTGCCATTGATTGAATACGCCTGTATTCTCTCAACAGGGCCCCTATTGCCAATACATTCCCGATATTTTTTCATTTCACAACCAAACTAAATTGCGATTATGGATCATACTGTCTCTTTCTCCTCCGGCTAATAATTGTCACATAGACACTCAAAAATAACACTGCACAGCAGAGGCCCCTCTATTGCCCGGCTTTCCAGCAAAGCCGGATAGGGATTCCTATTACCCGGAATGAAACAAACATTAATTCAATATGCATAGTAAAACCCGATACTACATTTGTTGTCTGACGCTCTTCCTGTCGCTGTTCCATCTACAGGCGGGCGCCGTGGATCTTCAGGATGCGCTCGACAAAAAGATTACGCTTCATCTGCACGATGTGATACTAAAAGATGCACTGGAGAAAATCAGCAACCTCGCTGAAGTATCTTTTGTATACGTAGGCAACGATGTACTGAATGCCAACAAAATCAGCATCTCCGCCCGCAATGAAAAAGTAGGCGATCTGCTGCATAAGATATTAACGCCCTACGCGCTGTCCTACAGCGTGATCTACGACCGTATCGTCATCAAACACGATGCTTCAAAGAAACTCACTTCCCTCACAACAACCACCACGCCACGTCAGGTTACGCCCCGCTTTACCGATGTGAAAGGCATCGTGATCTCTGAAAAGAAAGAACCGCTGCCAGGCGTGACCGTACTGGTGAAAGGATCTTCCAGAGGCGCTACTACCAACGCTAAAGGTGAATTCGAAATCCATAGAGTACCCGGCGACGCCATCCTGGTGTTCAACTTCACCGGCTACAAAATGGAAGAAGTACACTCCAGCGAATTTAAAAACGGCAGCATCACCATCGTGATGAAAGAGAAACCAACACGCCTGCAGGAAGTCGTGGTGACAGGCTTTCAGAGCATCGATAAGAGTAAATTCTCCGGTGCTGCTACCCGCCTCAAAGCCGATGATGTGAAAATGGATGGTATCACAGATGTAAGCCGCATGCTGGAAGGCCGCGTGGCCGGTGTGGCCATACAGAACGTGTCCGGTACTTTCGGCACCGCACCGAAAGTAAGGGTGCGCGGCGCTACCTCTATCAACGGCGACAACAAACCTCTCTGGGTGGTAGATGGTGTGGTACTGGAAGATGTGGTGAATATCTCCAACGACCAGTTGTCCAGCGGCGACCCTACCACCTTGCTGGGCTCAGCGGTGGCCGGCCTCAACGCCAACGATATCGAAAGTTTTGATATCCTCAAAGATGCGGCGGCTACGGCCTTGTATGGCGCCCGCGCCATGAACGGCGTAGTGGTGATCACGACTAAAAAAGGTCGTGCAGGCAAGCCCGTTATCGCCTACAGCGGCAACTTCAGCACACAGCTGAAACCGACCTACAATAATTTTAACATCATGAACTCCGGCCAGCAAATGTCTGTGCTGGCGGAGTTGGAACGTAAAGGCATCCTTACTTCGGATATCCTTTCCCGTGGTGACATAGGCGTTTTCGGTAAACTGTATGAGTCGCTGGACGCAGACGGCAACGGCAACTTCCCCGTGCAGAACGATCCCGTGGCCATGAAAGCTTTCCTGTTGCGCTACGCCAATGCCAATACCGATTGGTTCGGCCTGTTGTTCCGCAACAACTTCGTGCAGGAACACTCGCTGAGCATCTCCTCCGGTACCGACAAATCGCAGTCCTATTTCTCCACCAGTTTCTACAGTGACAACGGCTGGACCCTGGCCGATAAAGTGAACCGCTACACCCTCAATTACCGCAATACCTATAAATTCTCTGACCGGCTCACCGCCGGTTTCTCCGCTTTGGCATCGGTGCGGCAGCAAAAAGCACCGGGAGCACTCACCCGTAGCAGCAATCCGGTAGAAGGACAGTATGACCGCGACTTCGACATCAACCCGTTCAGCTATTCGCTTAATACCAGCCGTACCCTCACTGCATACGACCAGAACGGCAACCTCGAATATTTCCGGAGAAATTTCGCACCGTTCAATATTATCAATGAGCTGCGCAACAACTCCCTCGACCTGAACATGATGGACCTGCGCCTTCAGGGCGACCTGGGCTGGCGCCTCACCCGTAACATCCGTTACGAATTTACCGGCGCTATCCGTTATGTGAAATCTTCCCGCGAACATCAGATCACGGAAAACGCGAACATGGCCAATGCCTACCGCGCCGCCGGAAACGCTACCATCGCACGTAACAACAAGTTCCTCTACCGTAATCCTGATGATCCGGATGCGCAGCCCGTTATCGTGCTGCCCGCCGGCGGTTTCTATAATCGCACGGAAGATCAGCTGATGAACTTCGATTTCCGCAATGGCCTTACCTATACAGACACGTTCGCACAAAAGCATAATATCAACCTGCTGGTAGGTCAGCAGGTAAAATATGCAGACCGCCAGAGCGCCTCCAACACCGGCTACGGCTACCAATATGAAAATGGCGGAACGCCGTTCGTAGATTACCGTATCCTGAAGCAGACCATTGAGTCGAACTTCCCATATTACAGCATGGGCCGCGACTATGACCGCTTTGCGGCCTTTTATGCGTCCGGTACCTATGCTTACAACAACAAGTACAACCTCACCGCTACCGGTCGTTATGACGGCTCCAACAGGCTGGGACAGTCCCGCAAAGCCCGCTGGCTGCCTACCTGGAGCGTAGCAGGTTCATGGAACATGGAACAGGAACCTTTCCTGCAGAAAGTGGGCTGGCTCAACTATCTCACGCTGCGCGCCAGCTACGGCCTCACCGCCAGCATGGGCCCGGCCACCAATTCCAATATCGTTTTTCAGACCATCAATACCCGCAGGCCACACCTCAATGAAGTGGAATCAGTGATCAGTCTCGCGCATCTGCAAAATGATGATCTCACCTGGGAAAAGCTCTACACGACTAACCTTGGACTGGATGCAGGATTCTTTAACAACAGGCTGAACGTTTCTCTCGATCTCTATACACGTAAAAGCTTCGACCTTATCAGTATCATCAAAACATCCGGCATAGGTGGCGAAATGTATAAAGCGGCCAACTATGCTGACATGACATCCAAAGGAGTGGAGCTGCTGATAGGAGGGGATGTGGTGCGTAAAAAAGACTGGGGTTGGAAATCCAACATCACTTTCGGTTACAATACCAACAAGATCACCAATGCCAAAAATATACCGGCCATTTTTGATCTGGTAGTAGCAGAAGGTGGCAACAAAGAAGGATATCCGGTGCATAGCCTGTTTTCCTTACAATACAAAGGCCTTTCTCCGAAAACAGGCATGCCCTCCTTCGTAAATCAGGATGGTGTGGTGAGCCCGGATGTGAACCTGCAGGACCTCAAAACAGCACAGCTGGTGTACGAAGGCGCCGTAGATCCTCCGATAACAGGCGGTTTCTCCAATACTTTCCGTTATAAGGCCCTTTCACTCAATGTCTTCTTTACCTATCAGTGGGGTAATAAAATCCGGCTCTATCCGGCTTTTAAAACCGCTTATTCCGATCTGGACGCGATGCCCAAAGAGTTTTATGACCGTTGGGTAATGCCGGGAGATGAAAATACCACCCGTGTGCCCTCCATTCTGGATGCCTATGAACAGACGCTGATCCGTGGCGCCTATCCGTATAACAACTACAACTATTCCACTGAACGGGTGGCTAAGGGTGATTTTATCCGGTTGAAAACCGTGTCACTGACCTATCAGCTGCCCGTTTCCCTGATCCGGCGTGTAGGCTTCAACAGTATGTCTGTGAGCGGCGCCGCTATCAACCCATGGCTCATCTATGCCGATAAGAAGCTGCATGGCCAGGACCCGGAATTCTTCAACTCCGGTGGCGTGGCGCAGCCTATTCAGAAGCAATTCACCCTGTCAATAAAAGTTGGTATTTAAAAATGGACCTATGGAACTGAGATATATAACTGTTTCGACTACACGTTTTATAAGACCCTTTGTGACAGCCGCACTGACAATAGGCCTGCTCACACTGGGCAGCTGTCGCAAATACCTGGAGCAGGTGCCGGACAGTACCTGGACCGACCTGAGCACACCTGACAAGGTGTCTAAGCTGCTGGGCACCGCTTATCCACAGTCCTCCTACGTGACGATGTGTGAAGCGATGACCGATAATGTGGCCGACAAAGGCGCCGGTGTCATCAGTCGCCCTAATCAGGACGCATACCTCTTCCGGGACATACAATCCATTGAACAGGATTCTCCTGAAGCCTACTGGACAGCCTGTTACGTGGCTATCGCCGCGGCCAATCAGGCGCTGGAAGCCTGCGATAAGGCCACCGATAAGAAAGCATATGCCACCCAGCGGGGAGAAGCACTGGTGGCCCGTGCCTACGCGCACTTTATGCTGGTGAATATTTTTTCCAGAATGTATGATCCCGCAACGGCTGCCAATGATCCGGGCATCCCTTATGTGACCGTTCCTGAAACGGTGGTGATCAAACAATACGATCGTAAAACAGTCGCTTATGTGTATGATATGGTGGAAAAAGACCTGCTGGAAGGATTGCCACTGATCAGCGATGATTCGTATAAGGTGCCCCGTTACCATTTCAACCGCAGCGCCGCCTATGCTTTTGCCACCCGTTTTTATCTCTATAAAAAAGACTATGCAAAGGTAGTATTATACGCAGACCAGGCTTTCGCCAATAACGATGTGGCCAGCAACATGCGCGGCTGGAATACTACTTACAGCAGCCTTTCACCGGAACAGATCTTCGACCTCTATGCCAATGCCAAAGAGAATGCGAACCTGTTGCTGGTAGAAACACAATCGCTCTATGGCCGTAGTGTGGGACAATACCGCTATGACCTGGATAACGCCCGGCAGCTGCAGGTCCTGGGCTATAACGTTACCGGTGGCCGTTGGGCTTATCCAATATACTATTATGGTTCCCAGAACTATTTTGTGCCCAAGCTGACGGAGTATTTCGTGAAATCTTCTGTGAACGCCACGATCGGCCAGCCTTATGTGATGGTGCCGTTGTTCACCACCGAAGAGGTATTGTTCAATCGCGCCGAAGCCAATGCGCAGCTGGGCAAATCCGCCGCTGCCCTGAAAGACCTCAACCTCTTTGCCAGCAAACGTATCCGCAACTACGATCCGTCTGCGCACACGATTACGACTACCTCCATCAGAAATTTTTACGGTATCAGCAATGAAAAGGATGGCCTGATACATACCATCCTGGATTTCAAACGCGCGGAATACCTGCAGGAAGGCATGCGCTGGTTCGACCTGCAGCGCTATAAAATGACGGTAGTGCATACTACCCGTGAAGGAGATGTTCTGGAGCTGAAACCAGGCGATAACCGCTGGGTGTTCCAGATCCCGCAATCCGCCACTACATCAGGCATCGCATTAAATCCGAGATAATTATCAACCAAACAAAATCGCTTCATATGAAACTTTTTCTTCTCGCTTTATCCTTCCTGTTGCTGATGTCGTGCAGCAAGAAGGATGACCTGGGCAAGGTAGACGACATTCCCGGACTGGGAGGCGATACCTGGGTGAAAGGCCCGCTGGACCGGTGGCTCTTCGATACGCTCACCGTGCCCTATAACATAGCCGTGAAATACAAATGGGACCAGTTCGAATTTGAACTGAATAAAACGTTGGTGCCTCCCCGTGAGGAGAAAGTCATCCCGGTGATGAGCGCCATTAAAAAAGTATGGATGAGCACTTACATCGCGGAAGCCGGAGACCTGTTCTTCCGCCGCTACTGCCCTAAGTACTTTATCCTCAGTGGCAGCGCCAGCTGGAATGAGAACGGTACCATCACACTCGGCACCGCAGAAGGCGGCCGCAAAGTAGTGCTGTACCTGGTCAACGATTTCGTGACCCGCGACATGCCCAATTATAAACCCAGCGACTCCGCCAACGTAAAACAGATGTTCCATGTCATTGAACATGAATTTGGCCATATCCTCCACCAGACCGTGATGTATCCGGTGGAATTCAAACGGATATGCGCCGGTCTGTATACGGCCAACTGGAATAATATCGATGATATATCCGCCTACCGCGACGGTTTTGTGACACCCTATGCCATGTCTGGTTACGACGATGATTTTGTGGAGATGATATCCACCATGCTGGTAGAAGGCAGGACCGGATTTGACAAGATCGTGAACAGCATTCCTCCGGGATACAGTATTAACGGCACCCCACAGGCTGAAGCGAAGGCAAGGCTCCGCAGAAAAGAAGCCATGGTGGTCAGCTATTTCCAGACTGTATGGCATATCGATTTTTATAGCCTGCAATCCCGCACCAGAAGAGAAATCAACAAGCTATTGTATTAACTGTTTATGGGTATGAGAAAGAAACTTTTGTATTTATTACTGGTCCTTGCAGGCGTCTATTCCTGTAAGAAAGAATCAGACCCGATGTTTGACAAGTCGCCCGATGAGCGACTCAACGATACATTACAACAATATCAGCAGATACTGACCCACGCGCCTTACGGTTGGAAAGCCATGGTATATCCGGGAGGCTCTCCCAAATCGGTGTACAGCTTTTATTTCCGGTTCAATGATTCCAACCGGGTGCAGATGTACAGCGACTTTGAGCAGTCGTCTACTGTTACTCCGAGGGAAAGCAGCTGGCGTCTGAAAGCGCTGCAGCAGCCCAGCCTGCTGTTTGATACCTACTCTTACCTGCATGTGCTCTGCGATCCTGATGGAGGGCAGAATGGCGGCGACTATGGTAAAGGGCTGGGGTCGGACTTTGAGTTCTCCATTAATGGCATGACCGGCGATACGATGGTCCTGACGGGCCGTTTCAACAGGAGCCGCGCCATATTGGTAAAAGCCTCCCAACAGGAGCAGGCTGATTATTATCAGCAACATATCAACCGTAACATCGACAGTGTCCGGAAAATACTGACCTATTTCCATAAGCTCATTGTCGGCACTACCCGTTACGATGTAGAAGTGAACACGCTGACACACCGTATCACTTTTACCTGGGTGGCGGGCGGACAGGTGAAGACCGCTACTACCGGTTACTACTATACGTCTAAAGGCATTACGCTGTCACCGGCCTTTTCAGATGGTACCAATACCATCAGCAGCTTCGACAATATCAAGTTTGAAGACGGCGCTGTAAAAGGCCTGATCAACGGTCAGCCTGCCAGTATAACCGAAACCGTTAAGCCGCTGGCGATGGATATTGCCGCACCTAAGCGCTGGTACCAGTATGCGTTGGCACAACGCCGTTACTGGGTAGCGCAGGAAGGCTTTCATGTCAACGGGGTAGACGATGCTTACGGTCTGAGCACCCTTCCCGATTTTATGGCAGCCACTTTCTGGCCTGAGGCTGGCGGTCCCGGCTCCGGTATCGATGCCTTCGGCATTATCGTACCGGAAGAAGGCCAGCCGACGTTGATGTATGGCGTGATACATACCGCACCCACTTTCACCAATGATGGTCGGGTTGTCTTTCATGACAACAGGCTGTTTGGGGATCTGCCTCCGGACGCTACGCCGTTACTGCGTACCCGGTCCCTGATGGCAGATCAGACAGGTTTTTTCCTTGTACAGACCAGTGCCACCACTTACGACATGGTGAGCGCCAAAGATGGTAAAGCATGGATTACCTGGGTGTTCTGATAAAAAGATTAACCCCATCTGAAAACCTGCAAATATTTTTTCTATATGAGAAATTATACGCTTTCGTTTATTCACAAAACCATCCTCGTGGCTGGAATGCTGCTGATGCTGGGCAGCCGTCTGCTGGCGCAGACCGATATCAGCATCGGCACCAGTACCACGGGGAACAGTGATATCGGATATCCCTGTCCATTACAGGACTACTACGAGGGTAACAGGGCACAGTACCTGTATACCGCAGCAGAGCTTACCGCTGCCGGTATGGGCCCGGGATTTATCAGCGGTATCAAGTTCGTTGTTAAAAGCCTGAACAATGCCGATGTGATCGAACAATATGGTATCCGCATCGGTGGTACTACCGTGACCACCCTCAGCGAAACCAGCTGGGTGCCTGGTACCGTCTCTGTACGTACGCCGGCAGACTATACCATCCTCAGTGGTGTCAACAGCTTCCCTTTCACCAGTAACTTTTTCTGGAACGGAACAGACAACATTGTGGTGGAAGTATGTAGCGGCGCACTCGTCACCGATCCCGGTACGTTCTATTCCCACAACCCGGAAGTGCCCTATACGACCGGTTTGGCGTTTAACGGTTCACATACCTATCGCAGCGACAACGAAGATAACCTCTGCGGTACCATCGAAACCGATAATACCGGCACCATGACCACCCGTCCGGACATCACCTTCTCCTGGATACCCGCCACTGCCTGCACCGGTACTCCCACCGCCGGCACCGCGGTGTCCAGCATGAGCAGCGTATGTCTTAACGGTACTTTCGACCTCCGGCTCACCGGCGCTACCGTAGCTTCCGGACTGACCTACCAATGGCAGCAGTCGGCCGATAACCTTACCTGGACCAATATCACCGGTGCGGATAAAAGCATGCTGACAACCACGCAGACGGCTACTACCTGGTACCGCTGTATTGTTACCTGTACTGCCAGCACACAGAGCGCTACCTCCACCGCCGTCAGCGTTTCTTCGCCTACACTGGTGTCTGGTACGTTTACCATCAACAAGGCGCTGCCTACTTCAGGTACCAACTTCGCTTCTTTCAATGACGCCTATAATTATCTCAAATGCGGCATCAACGGCCCCGTGGTATTCAACGTGGTGGCCGGCAGCGGTCCCTATACGGAACAGCTCTTGCTGAAACCCGTGCCCGGCGCTTCTGCTACCAACACCATTACCTTTAACGGTAACGGTGATACGCTGAGATTCAATGCTACGTCCGCCAACAGAGGTGTTATTCAGCTGGATGATGCCGACTATTTCACCTTTAATAATCTGGTGATCAAAGCGATGGGCAGCGGCTCTTCCGGTTATGGCTGGGGCGTTTTCCTGACCAACGATGCGGACTTCAATACTATCAGTAACTCCACCATACTGGTAGACTCTACGTCTACCAGCAGCACCAACTATGCTGGTATTGTAATCAGCAGCTCGTATTCTTCACCCACTACCTCCGGTGATGCCAAATGTGATAACAACACTTTCTCCTCCAACAAAATTGTGGGTGGCTATTATGGTGTTGTACTCACCGGTAGCAGCACCATGGCTAATATGAGCAATAAGATCATCAACAATACCATTACTGAATTCTACAACTCCGGGGTAAATGCCAGCGGATCATTTAACACGTTAGTAGAGAATAATATCATCAGCAGGCCGGCGCGTGCTAACGTGTCGACCTTCTATGGTATCAATTTCTCTAATCTGAACACCAAAGCCAATATCACCCGTAACCGCATCAGCAATCCTTTTGGTGGTGCGCCTGCCAGCGTGAGCGCCAGTTACGGGATCTATTTCTCCGGCACAGACGCGTTGTCTCAACTGGAGAACGTGGTGTCCAACAACCTGATCTATAACTTCACCGGTAAAGGCGATGCCTACGGTATTTATAACTCCAGCTCAGACAACGTGTGGTACTTCCACAATACCGTTGCGCTGGATGGAACGTCCACCAGCGCCACCACGTATACGGCGCGTGGTTTCTATCAAACCTCCAAAGCCGACGGTATTGAGTTTATCAACAACCTCATCGCGGTAACGCGCGGTGGCGGCGGCAGCAAATTTGCTGTGTATTTCGGTACCACTACCGGTACCATCCATGCCAATAATAACCTGTACTATATGGCCGCACAGGGCGGTACCAGCTTTACCGGTTATTACAATGCCAATCGCAGCACGCTGCTCGACTGGCAGACGGCCTCCCAGCAGGATACCGCTTCTTTGTCGTCCAACCCGCTGTTTGCCGGTGTTGCCTCCGGCAACTATCAGCCTACCAGCGCTTCTATAGATAACAAAGGCCTGCCTGCCGGCATCCTGGTAGATATTAACAGCAATACCCGTAGCACCACTACACCAGACATCGGCGCGTATGAGTTTACGCCTGGTCCGTGTACCACACCGCCCACACCCGGCGACGCTACCGTGAGCACCACACCGGTATGTATCAACCGTAAGGTGGCCCTCAGCCTGATCAATAACAGCATCGGCCTGGGACAAACCTACCAATGGCAAACCGCTACGGCAGCCGCTGGTCCATATACCAACATCGGCAACCCGATGACCAATCCGGATACTACTGTAACGGCAACGGCTACCCTGTATTACCGCGTAGCGGTGACTTGTACCGGCAATACCGCCTACAGTAACCCGGTATTGCTGACCGTAAACCCCGCTTTCCCGGGAGGTACGTATACCATCAATAAAGGCGCGCCAGCCAGCGCGACTAACTTTGTCAGCTTTAATGCCGCCAAAGCAGCCATGGAATGCGGTATCGCCGGTCCGGTGATATTCAACGTGGTATCCGGCTCCGGTCCTTACGCCGAACAGCTGATACTGGATTCCATCGGCGGCATGTCTGCTACCAATACCATTACCTTTAACGGTAACGGCAACACGATCAAGTTTGCGCCAAACGACGATAACGAAAGAGCGGTGATCAAACTGCGCGGCGCTGACTATGTCACTTTCGACAGCCTCGTGATAGATGCCCGCGGCGGTACCAACGGTTATGGCGTACATCTGCTCGCTAACGCAGACAATAACAGGATCACGCATAACCGCATCCTTACGGACAATACTTCCTCCAGTTCCGGTATGGCCGGCGTTGTCATCAACGGCGCTGATGCCAGCACCAGCAGCGGTTCCAATAATCTCTGCGATAACAACCTGGTGCGTGGTAATAATATCAACGGTGGATATTATGGTGTGGTCCTTTACGGTACGACACCTGGTTCTCCTGCCGGTAACCGTATCGACAGTAATGCGATCAGTGAATTCTATTCCTATGGCGTATATCTGTCTAACGCAGAAAATACGGTAGTAGACCACAATGATATCTTCCGGACAGGACGCAGCAGTGTGTCTTATTCCAACTATGGCATCAGCGTGAACAGCAAAGGTGATGGTACGATTATCAGTGGTAACCGTATCCATGGCCTCTTTAACGCCGCTACCACCACTACCAACAGCTTCTATGGTATTGAGTTCAGCAGTGCTGACGCTATCGTCACCAATCCGGCGAAAGTGATCAACAACGTGATCTATGATATCCGTGGAAGTGGTACGCAGCGTGGTTTCTATAACTACAGCAGTGATTTTGTGCTGTATTACCACAATACGGTGGCACTGAACGATGCCGTTAATACCGGCAGCGCCGAAGCCACTGGTATCTATCAGTCCAGCACTGTGGCCGGCGTGGAATTCCTCGATAATATCCTCGATATCAGCCGTGCAGGTACTGGTAACAGAACAGGTATTTATATCTCCTCTTCTGCGGAATTCAAATCCAACTACAACGACATCTTTGTAAAGAGCAGCCGTAATACCGCCTACACCGGTAATAACGGTACCAACTACATAACCCTGGCCGATTGGCGCGCCGGAGCCAAACTGGACAGCAACTCCCTCGCTATTCAGCCGGTATTTGCGGATCCGTCTGTGGGTAATTTCGCACCGGTAATTTCTCCGCTGGATAACAGCGGTCGCCCGGTCGGCGTCACCATCGACATTCTGGGTACAACCCGTAGCACTACCACTCCGGACATGGGTGCTTTTGAAATCAGTATCCCTGAATGTACCTCTCCGCCGGTTGCAGGCAATGCAACGGTAGATCCTATCACGCCGATTTGTATGGGCACCGCCATTAAGCTGGACCTCGCAGGTAACAGCAAAGGTGGCCATCAGACCTACCAATGGCAGGTATCCGCCACTGCCGCCGGTCCGTGGAAATATGTGAGCGATACCCAATACGTGAGTGTTTACAACACCATCGCCGGCACGGAGAAATACTTCCGTTGCGCCGTGGTGTGTAGCAACCGCGATACCGTGTATTCCACACCGGTAATGGTCAACCTCAACGATCCATTGCTGGCAGGTACTTACACCATCAACCCGGCACAGCCTACCAGCGCTACCAACTTCCAGTCATTCTCCGCTGTGGTGTCCAAACTGGAATGCGGCATCGCAGGACCGGTATGGTTCCTCGCTGCCAATGGCACATATACCGAGCAGCTGACGATGCATCATGTCCCCGGCGCTTCCGCCGTGAACAGGGTGACCTTCAGCAGCGCCTCCGGCAATGCGGCGGACGTAACGATTACTTACGCCGGTACCGCGGCCCTGAACTACGTGTTGAAACTTGACAGCGTAGATTATGTGACCTGGCAAAAAATTACCTTTAAACCAACAGGCACTACTTACACCAGAGCAGTAGAGTTTGCGAAGAAAGCATCCTTCGACAGTCTGTCGCTGTGTGCCATCACGCTGCCTGTATCTACCTCCACCGGCACCAACAGCGCCGGCGTATACGCCAATAACTGTATTGGCCTGGGTAACGTGATCACCGGCAATACCATCACCGAAGGTGGTAATGGCGTGTATTGGGTTAACAGCTATGGCGAATTAATGTCTCCGGGTGTGACTATCGACAGCAACACCATCAACCGTTCTTATAACTATGGTGTTTATGCATCGTATGTCAACAGGCTGACGGCGCGTAAAAATATCATCACGCTGAATGGCGCTCTCGCCTCTACCGCCTATGGCATCTATGCAGGTGATTGTGACACCGCGATTACCATCGCCAGAAATAAAATCAATATCAACAGTACTGCGTCCAAAGGATATGCGATCTACCTCAGTTATTGCGATCCGGGAGCAGCTGCCCCTGGCCTGGTGACCGGCAACGAAATATTTGCCCGCACAGCCAACACCGGTGAGCTGAGAGGTATCACCATGACATCTTCCAACACTACTACTGTAAGTAACAACGTGATCAGCATTCATACGACTGCTACCAATTCGTATGGTCTTTACAGTGAGTATGGCAAGAACCTCAATTATCTTAATAATAGTATCCTGAACACTTCCACCAGCACTAACAACAACTATGCGGCTTACTTCTCGCATACGTCGTCCTCTGCTTCTCCGGTGAAAGTGAGAAATAATATCTTCTCTTCCGACGCCGGCCGTACCATGTATGTCGCTAATCCGAACTTCCTGAACAGCGATTACAATACATTGTATACTACCGGTGCTGTATTGGTAAGGCAGAACACACCGGTAGCGTCTTACGCTACACTGGCCGCCTATCGCACCGGTAGCGGACTGGATGCCAACTCCATCGTTTACAAACCGGCCTTCACAGGTACCAATGACCTGCATCCGGTACTGACCGATCCGGAAGTATGGGCTATCCATGGCCGTGGTGTGCAGGTGCCTGGCAACAATACAGACATCGACGGTAACCCCAGGCCGGTGACATTACAGGAAGGCGTGCCTGATATGGGTGCGTATGAATTCCTGCCTACCTCCGTGCCGCCGGCATTACCAGCCTTCCCGGCAGCTCCGGCAGCAGGTGTTACCCAGACATTTATGTTTGGTACCGATACCGTGACGAAGATCACCTGGAACAATGCCACACTGCCGTCTAATATGACCGTGCGTCGCTATTCCGGCGTGAAACCGCCGAATATCGCACCGGGAACGGACTTCATGTATTTCTATACAGACGTGGACGTTACACCGGCCAGCGGCGTGTACGACTTCAATATCCAGCAGTTCTACCTCGACCCATGGCAGGGTTATATCAAACGCCAGAAAGACATCCGGCTGGCGATGACCGACAGCACGGATAAGTGGAAGACCGATTCGCTGAGTAAAGTAGATGATGTCGCCAACGTGATCGTTGACAGCACCCTGCATTATTTCGACAAATTCACCGGCCTGAATGGCGGTACCAACTCACCGCAGCAGCTGCAACCGGCAGATAGCTCCAACAGAGGTACCCGCTTCTGGGTAGGCTATGGCCATCACCAGTTCTTCACCGGCGATAACAGTCAGGAAATGGTGCTGTACCTGAACGCGAAAGACTCTTCCAATGTAACGGTCCGCGTAAATGGTACCTCCTGGGTACGTACGTACCACATCCCGGCCAATAAAACCATCACGACGGAAACGCTGCCTAAAGGCGGTATGAACGACGCCCGTCTGTTGGAAGAAGGCTGGTCCGACAGAGGTATCAGCATCGAAAGTGATGTGCCCATCGTTGCCTACGCACACATCTATGGCAGTGCCTCTTCCGGCGCCACTATGCTGTTGCCCGTAGGTACGTATGGTTACGATTACTACTCGCTGAACTCCAGACAGAATTATGGTACCGATACTTATTCCTGGTTCTATGTGGTGGCGGACTACGACAATACCACAGTGGAAATTACGCCCAGCGTGCCTACACTGGCCGGCAGACCTGCCAACCAGACGTTTACCGTGACACTGAACAAAGGAGAGGTGTATCAGGTATTAGGTGCATTGATGGCGGGTTCTGAAGGATATGACGTATCCGGCTCCCATGTACGCTCCATCGTGAACAGCGACGGTAAATGTTTCCCGGTGGCCTTCTTCTCCGGCAGTAGCCGTACCGGCATCGGATGTGGTAACAGCACGGGATCTTCCGGTGATAACCTCATCCAGCAAAGCTTCCCGTCACAGGCATGGGGTAAAAAATACCTGACGGCACCTACTTCCATCGATGATGATGCCGCCAGCTTTATGACCAACATCTATCGCGTACTGGTAAAAGACCAGGCTACCATCGTGAAACGTAACGGTGTAGCATTGACCGGCCTGATCAACAACCGCTTCTATCAATATGAAAGCAATACTGCCGATTATATCGAAGCTAATCAGCCGGTGATGGTTGCCCAATACATGTCATCCAGCGGATCCTGTGATAACACCTTTGGTGATGGTGATCCGGAAATGATCTACCTCAGCCCGCTGGAACAAGGTATCAAACAAGTCGGTTTGTACCGCAATACCGTTGAGGCTATCAACACCAACTATCTTACCCTCATTATACCAACAGGCGGATTGAGTTCTTTACAGATCGATGGCAGCAACCTGTTTGACCACACTTATGCGCATCCTAACCATCCCGGCTATACGGTAGTGGTGAAAAGGTGGGATGCCGCCGCAGCACAATGTAATGTTGTTGCTGACTCAGCCTTCACCGCTATTACTTACGGTTTAGGCAGTGTGGAAAGCTATGGTTACAACGCCGGAACATTGGTGAAGAACCTCAATATCCTGCCGGCCTTCAGCAACGTGCTGAACCCGTCCAGCGGCAGCAACAACACGTATACCTGTGCGAAAACACCGTTCCGCTTCTCTATGCTGATACCGGTGAAACCCACCACGCTCACCTGGAAACTGAGCAGCGTGAAGAACCTGACGCCTGCTGTAGACGTGGTACAGAACAATCCGGTGCCTAAAGATTCACTGATAGCCAACGATCGTACTTACTATCGTTTTGTACTGCCGGATGAATATGTGTTCTCTGCACCGGGTACTTATAACATACCCATTCTGATCTCTCATCCGGATATCGAAAGCTGTAACAACAGCTTTGAGGCTATCCTCACCATGAAAGTAATACCCGCGCCGGTGGTGGACTTCACCAGTGCATACTCCGGTTGTGTGGGCGATGTGGCACAGTTCACCGGTAACGCTACTACCAGCAACAATGTGGGTATCAGCAGCTGGAACTGGAATTTCGGTGACACCACTTATGGCTACCGGAAAGACACTACCAAACAATTCAAATATCCGGGTATCCACAAAGTGAAACTCAGCATCGTAGCGGCAGAAGGATGTATCGGTGATACCACGAAAGAAGTGGAAGTATATACACCAGGCGTTGCTGCCATCGTGAAAGACTCCATGACCGTGTGCACCGGCAGTGATGTATCGCTGGCCGTGAAAGATCCGGAAGCAGGCGTGCTGTACAACTGGTACGATGCGGCAACAGGTGGTAACCTGCTCTTTACCGGCAACGTATACACGATCACCGGCGTGACTGTCAGCGGTACCTACTACCTCGAAGCCATCAACCATGGCTGTCCGGGTGCTACCCGCGCCAAAGCAGTAGTGCACGTGCTGCCCTTACTGACAGCACCTGTGGTGAGAGTAGATACCGTCGGCGTAAACCTGATTCGCTTCAGATGGGATAAAGTACCGAATGCTACCGGCTATGAAGTATCTATCGATGGTGGTCTTACCTGGACATTGCCATCATCCGGAAGAGAAGGGCTGGAACATTTGATCACTGGTTTGCAACCTTCCCAGAGCGTGAAACTCCTTGTGAAAGTGAGAGGTTGCGAAGACAAAATATCTGATCCGGCCGAAGGCAAAACCCTGCCGGATGGTATCTACATCCCTAACACGTTCACACCGAACAACGATGGTAAGAACGATGTGCTGAAAGTGTATGGTTATATCATCAACAAAATACACATCGCCATATTTGATCAGTGGGGTGAAAAAGTGTTTGAGTCCAACAGTCAGGATATAGGATGGGACGGTGCTTACAAAGGCAAAGCCATGCCTTCCGGTGTGTACATCTATGTATGTCACCTGGTACTGAAAGACGGTTCAAGTGTAGAGAAAAAAGGTGTGATCAACCTGATCCGATAATCAAAAAAAAGTGAAAGAAGATGAAGTACTTGCTTGCTTTCATAATTACAGCTGCGTTGCTGCATGGGGGAATAACCCATGCAGCAGCCCACAGCTGTCGGCAGGGAATAGACAGCCTGATTAACAGCGCCCGGTCTATCACTGCTTATCCTAATCCGGCCTCGGTAGCTGTGCACGTGAAATCAGTGAAAGACCTGCGTGAGCTGGTCATTTACGGGGTGGACGGCAGGCAGGTGAAGAGGATCGCCACACCTGGAAAAGACCATATGGTGCAGGTTTCCGGACTGGCGCAAGGGCCTTATATGTTACGGGCCTTATTTGAAGATGGGACAAGAACGTCAAAGATGATCATCAAACAATAATCATTTCAAGATGAAAAATTGTACAAGATGTTAACCAAAATCACTCATCATCCTGCCAGCCAACGGCTACAGCGATGTCTCATAACCATATCTGTGTTAGTGTTGCAGTTCGTAGCCTTTAGTTCGCACGCCCAGAATCTTTCCAATAAAGGGAAAGACTTCTGGGTTGGCTACGGACATCACCAGTTCATGGAGCCAGGTGGGGGCAATACACAGGAGATGATCCTGTACCTGAGCGCCGAACAACCCGCGACGGTAACTGTGAACATCACCGGTACCGCCTGGACACGGACTTATAACATCCCTGCCAACACGGTGATTGCTACCGACCTGATACCTAAAACAGGCGCCAACGATGCCCGCTTGTATTCACCACCGCCATCTTTCGGTGGTACGGGCGGTGAAGGCACCTTTACCAACAAATCGATTCATGTTCACAGTAATGTGCCGATTGTAGCCTATGCGCATATTTTCGGCAGTGCCTCTTCCGGCGCTACTATGCTGATGCCGGAAGAAACATGGGGCTATTCCTATATTTCTGTGAATAGCCAGCAGGACTACGCCTCCGATTGTTTTTCCTGGATGTTTGTGGTCGCCAACCAGAACAATACCGTAGTGGAAATCAAACCCTCGGTGCTGACCCGTAATGGCCGTGCTCCGGGCGTTCCATTCACCGTGACGCTTAACCGCGGTGATATCTACCAGTTGGTAGGTGCCTCCCTCGGTGGCTCGCAAGGCCGTGAATTAACGGGCACCACGGTGAAGTCTATCGGTAACTCCGCGGGAGAATGTTACCCCGTAGCGGTATTTTCCGGTAGCAGCCGTACGTCCCAATCATGTACCAATAGCGGTGGCAGCGGTGATAATAATATTCAACAGGTGTTCCCTTTCCAGGCATGGGGGAAACGTTACCTGACGGCGCCTTACTCGCATTCGGCCACCCCTACTTCCAATCAGACCTCGATGTATAAAGTAGTGGTGAAAGACCCGACGACCAATGTAAAACTGAATGGGAGTCCTATACCGGGCGGATTGATTGCGGGTTCTTACTATGCATTTAACAGCAAAACGGCGGATTATATTGAAGCCGACAAACCTGTACTGGTAGCCCAATACATGCCGTCGTCCGGCTCCTGCGGCAACACTGATCCGCTGGGTGATCCGGAGATGGTTTATCTCAGCCCGATTGAACAGGCGGTGAAAAGAACAGGTTTCTATCGTAATAACCGCGAGTTTATCACCGTCAACTACCTGACGCTGATCATCCCTACCGGCGGTCTGGGCTCCCTGTTTATCGACGGCAGTCAGACGTTCAATACCACCTATCCGCATCCCAATATGCCGGGTTATACCGTGGTGGTGAAACGCTGGAATGCCGCGCAGGCACAATGTATCGTGACCAGCGACTCGGCCTTTACCGCTACTACCTATGGACTGGGCAGCGTGGAAAGTTATGGCTACAACGCCGGTACGCTGATCAATAACCTCAACGCAGTGGGTTCTATTCACAACGAACTTGATACTTCCAAAACCAAGAATGATTTTACCTGTACACAAACACCGGTAGAGCTGTCTATCCTCATGGCTTATAAGCCCACCAAAATGGTGTGGAAACTGAGCCTGCTGGGCGCGGCCATTACACCCAACGCTGACGTCACGGTGAATGCACCGGTGCCTGTGGCTACCGTGGTGATCAACGGTATCACCTACTATAAGTATACCTTGCCGGGTTCATATAAATTCACCAACACCGGAGAATTCGATATCACGGTGATGTCTACCCACCCGTCTATTGAGAATTGTACCAATACGGAAAAAGTAGGGTATACGATTTCAGTGAAAACCAAGCCCCGCGCGATATCCAGTTATACCTACAGTGGCTGTACACTGGACAGCGCCATCTTCAAAGGAGAAAACAATCAGCCCGATTATAAGATAGACCGCTGGAAGTGGGAATTCCCCGGTCCGGCGCTGGACAGCGGCATAGAAGTACATCATGCGTTCCAGCCAGGACAAGCCAATGTGAAGCTGACAGTAATTTCTACTGATGGCTGCGTGGGCGATACCGCCTTCCAGGTGACTGCGGCGGCCAAGCCGGTAGCTAATTTTACCAGTGACGTACCAGCTTTGTGTGAAGGCGCTCCTGTGAAGTTGACCGACAATTCTACCTATGGTGGAACAGCTCCGTTAAAAGAGTGGTACTGGGATTTTGGTAACGACTCTGTGAAGAAAGCTACCACCAATGGGTCGGAGTCCATGACCTATCAGGGTTTTAAAACTTATACCGTTAAACATGTGGTGAAAGTGAGCGACCTGTGTATCAGTGATACTGCCACCCAAACCATTACTGTATACGCGAAGCCGCATGCTGCCTTCACTTTCCCCGGCAACTGTTTGCCGGTAGATGGTATCGTGCAGTTTAACAGCACCGCCACTGTGCCCGACGCGCAGACCCTCGCCGGGCACAGCTGGGATTTCGGTGACGCGAACGCTACGCCCACTAATCCAAATACTTCGCTGTTGGCATCACCTACACATGCCTATACGAAGTTTGGCACCTATACCATCAAATATCAGGTAACTACCGATAAAGGCTGTACGAAAGATACCACCGTTACCGCCAGCTTCAAACTGAAGCCTCAACTGGCGTATGCACCGGTGACCGGTGTATGCGTGAACGTGAAGGGAACTATCAAAGTGGCTAATGCCACCGTACAGAACGGCGTGACCGGCAAAGGCTACTATAAAGGCCCGGCCACCGACTCCTCCGGTAACTTTACGCCTTCCGTGGCCGGTGCGGGCACTCACAAGGTGTGGTATGTATTTGACGCCAGCACCGGTTGCTCGGACTCTGTGGCTACAGACATCGTCGTATATCCCAAACCTACGGCTGTCTTTACCGCTACGGCCAACGTCTGCCTCGGCCAGCCTGCCGTCATCACCGACCAGTCCACCATCAGTGGCGGCGTTATCAACACCTGGAAATGGGATGATGGCAAAGGCCAGCAAACACAAGCTACCAACAACAGTCCGTTTAATATCCTCTATACTGCCGATGGGAGCTATACCGTGAAGCTGGTAGCTGTCAGTGATCAAAACTGTATCAGCGATACCGCTGCCATGCCCGTAGCTGTGCATCCGCTGCCGGAAGTGAATTTCCAGTTGCCCGCTTCCGTGTGTATGCCGGAAGGTAGCGCGAAGTTCACCAACCTCACAACGATCAAAGACAACTCAGTGCTCACCTGGCAGTGGAACTTCGGTGACGGCAGCGCTACCTCCGCCTTAAAAGACCCGCTGCATAACTACACCGCTTACGGTCCTTTCGACGTGGTGCTCTCCGCTACTTCCGCCTTCGGTTGTAATGCGCAGGCCACCAAACGGATAGAAGCGTTCTTTGGTCAACCGGTGGCATCCTTTAAAGTTTCTCCGGACACGCTGTGTCAGGGAACGGACAACACATTCACAGACCAGAGCACGGATGCTAAAAGCAATATCACCACCTGGTCATGGGAGTTTGGCGATGGTTCTACCTCCACCGCACAGAACCCGGTGAAGAAATATACCTCGCCCGGCGAATACGGCGTACAGCTGAAAGTGACCAATGCCGCGGGATGTACGTCAGCACCTTTCAGCAGCAAAGTGGTGGTGTACCTGCAACCTGTTATCGATGCAGGCCAGTCGTTTGTTGTGCCGCAGGGAACAGTGATCACTTTCAGGCCTACGGCCAATGATTCCGTGAACCTGAAGTTCCGTTGGGAGCCAGCGGCCGACTTCCCGAATCCGACGTTGCTGTCGCCTTCTATCCCGGCACTGCACGATCAGATTTATACGCTGACGGCGATCGGCAAACACAACTGTACCGCTACCGATCAACTGTCTGTTAAAGTGCTGAAACCAGTGGTGCCGCCCAATGCTTTCTCTCCCAATGGCGATAATATCAACGATAAATGGGTGATCCATAACCTGAGTGATTATCCCGATAGTAAAGTGGAAGTATTTAATCGCTATGGTCAGCGGGTATACGAGTCGAGCGGTTATGCACAGCCCTGGGATGGCAGCTTTAAAGGTAATCCGCTGCCGGTAGGTACTTACTACTATGTCATCACCCTGCGTAACGGATTTGCGCCGCTGTCAGGGTATGTGGCCATCATCAGATAACGAACATTATTCACATAAAACACGGACACAAAATGAGAACTAAAATTGCAACATGGCTCATGTCAGTGACAGCCTTCTTCGCCTGCTCAAAGGTGATGGCCCAGGCTGACCCGCATTTCTCGCAGTACTATACTTACCCGTCGTGGCTTAATCCCGCCCTCACCGGCGCTTTCGACGGAGACTATCGCATCGCCGCGATATATCGCACCCAGTGGGGAAATATCAGCCCTTTTAAAACATACGGTATCACGGCGGAAGTGCCGACCGCCAAAAATATCAATTTCGGGGCCAGCGTCCTGAATCAGGCAGCCGGTGACGGTGGCTATAACTATACCACCGGTTATGTGAGCGCCGCTTATACCGGCGTGAAGCTGGACGCAGCCCATTATCATCAGCTCAATTTTGGCCTGCAACTGGGATTTATCCAACGCCGCTTTGATCCTTCCAAGCTCACCTTCGGTGAGCAATGGAACCCGGTGACGGGTTATAATCCGGGTAACCCGGTAACGGACATACTGACCAGGACTTCTTCGCTTTCTTTTGATGCCGGCGCCGGCGCCCTCTACTACGATGCTACACCGGGCAAGAAGTTCAATATCTATGGCGGCTTCTCCGTGATGCATCTCACCCGTCCGCAGGACCAGTTTGCTGCTAAGGGCGATGCACGTTTCCCGATGCGCTTTAACGTACATGGCGGTGTGAAACTAACGTTGTCGGACATACTGAGTATTACGCCCAACTTCCTGTTTATGGCGCAGGGACCGGCGCAGGAAAAGATGATCGGCGCCTATGGGCAGCTGAAAGCCGCCCCTGAAACAGATTTTCTTCTTGGGCTGAACTACCGTTACAAAGATGCCTTCACTACCCACGCTGGTTTTATTTACAAAACCATGATGCTGGGCGTGAGCTACGATATCAACACATCTGACCTGAGCAAGATGGCCCGCGGTTCGAACAGCTTTGAAGTATCACTCACATTTATCGGACGGAGGAAGGTGAAGACACCGGAAGTGGAATTTGTGTGCCCTCGTTTGTAATTCATCTCTACATGTAACAGACATCTCATGAAAAAAATATTCTTTACCGCATCCGTGTTACTGGCCACTATGACGCTACAGGCGCAGTTTACCTACGATTACCTGAAAGCCGCCGATCAGTACTATAAAAAAGAAGATTACAATTCCGCTGTACAGTATTATGAAAAATACCTCGGCACCAGAACTAAATCCTTCCGGAAGGATTCCTATAAACCTTATGCGGCAGTGAATGCCAGTCGTAAGAACATGGTACCGGTAAGCAGTGAGCAACAGGCAGTATATAAACTGGCAGAAAGCTACCGCAACCTGCATAACTATGAAAAAGCGGCGCCTCACTACGAAAATGTACTGGAAGCAGACAGAAAGAATTTCCCGCTGGCTGCCTACTATTATGCTGTTTCACTGCGTGCCCTCGGCAAATACGAGGAAGCGGAGAAGGCCTTCCATAGCTTCCTCCAGGGCTATGGCTCCAAAGACAGCTACAGTATTTCCGCCGAACGGGAAGTCAATAACCTCGCATTTATCAATGCCCAATTAAAACGGTCTGACCTTTCCCTCTATGAAATACGTAAAGCGCCGGCTGCGCTGAATACCACAGGCGCCAGCTATGCGCCGCTCTGGACAGCTGATGGCGCGTTGCTGTTTACCTCCACCCGTCCGGACCCTGCCAAAAACAAGGGGTTCATTAACAGGGTGTACACCGCTGACTATGCCGACGGGCAGGCTGCCAACATCCGGTTGCTGCCGGTTGCCCAGCCTGAATCGCTGCACCAGGGCGCTGTCAGCATCAGCCCTGATGGACAGCAGTTGTTCATCACCCGCTGGCAAATAGATCACGGGAAAAAAATCACCGCTATCTGGGTATCCCGTAAAGCCGGTAACAGCTGGGGAGAACCTGCGCCCCTGGACGCGGTGATCAATGTGCCGGGCAGCAACACGCAGCAACCTTTTGTATTGCCTGATGGCAAACACCTGCTGTATGCCAGCGACCGTCCCGGCGGACAAGGCGGCTTTGACCTGTGGTGCGCCACACTGGACGAAGCGGGTAAGCCGGTGAGCACCGTCAACCTCGGCGAAGTGATCAATACCGCAGATAATGAGCAGGCGCCTTATTACCATACCGCCACCCGCACGTTGGTGTTTTCCACAGACGGCCGGACCGGCATGGGCGGCTACGATTTTTTCAGCAGCAGGGGAGAAGTAGGCAGCTTTCAGACGCCGGTGAATATGGGATATCCGGTTAATTCTGTGAAAGACGATATCTACTTCGCCAGCCGCAGCAACAACCGCAATCTGCTCGACGACGTGCTGCTAGGCACAGACAGAGCGGCAGAATGCTGCCTCGAACTCTTCTTTCTGCATAAAACCCGTCCGGCGCGGCAGCTCAGCGGTATCGTGGTGGCTTGTAACAGCAACACGCCAGTAGCCGGTGCAGAAGTACGTATCATCGATACCGTTAGCCATCAGGTGATCACCACCCGCAGCACCGGCGCTGATGGCAGCTATGCCTTTACGTTGAACGAATACCAGCCGCTGGTAGCCGTGGCTAACGCTGTCGGTTATACGCAGGGAACACAGCATATCGGTGTGCCACAGAATGAAGATACCGTGGCCATCACAGCACCGGAACTGTGCCTTACCCCGATAGTGCCGCCACCATCACCGGTGACACTGGAGAATGTGTACTACGATTACGACAAAGCGACGCTCAAAGAGGAATCATTTGCTTCCCTGGATAAACTGGTAACCCTGCTGCAGGCCAATCCTGCCATGGAGATAGAACTGAGCGCGCATACCGACGGCAAAGGCAGCAACCGATACAACCAACGTCTCTCCGAAGCCCGTGCCAAGAGCTGCGTAGACTACCTCGTGGAAAAAGGGATAGACCCTCATCGCCTTACCCACAAAGGTTACGGTGCATCCATGCCAATAGAGCCCAACACGCTGCCGGATGGATCAGACAATCCGGAAGGAAGACAGAAGAACAGAAGGACCACTTTCACGATAACGAAGAAATAAATGCGGGCCTGTTTTTAACCTAAAACATTGAGTCATGAAAAAGTTTGTGTTAACTGGTCTGATAGGATTGATGGCGATGTGGGTGCAGGCGCAGCAACAGCCGCACTATACACAGTATATCATGAATCCTTTCATCATCAATCCTGCTGTGGCAGGAATAGAAAATTACTGGGACCTGCGCCTGAGCCACCGGCATCAGTGGGCAGGGTTGAATGGTGCGCCGGTGACTACCTATCTGACGGTGCACGGGCCGTTGCGCAAATCGGACTATAGTAATGCCTCGCCTACCGGCTTTGAAATGCCCGGTGAGAACCCACGGGGCAAAGCTTACTGGCGCGACTATACGACGCCTCCGCCACATCCCGGCGCGGGGTTGACGATCCTGAATGACAAGGCAGGGCCGCTTAACCGCTTCTCCATCAGTGCCGCCTATGCGCATCATATCAACCTGTCGCCCAGGACCAGCCTGAGCGCGGGCCTGTCGCTCGGTATGCAGCAGGTAAGCCTCGATGCCAGCAAAGTAGGGTTCCTGGACCCTAACGATCCGGCCATCGGCGGTACCGGCATCCTCAACCGCTGGCGCCCGGATATCGGCGCCGGCCTGTGGCTGTATTCAGCCGATGTTTTTGCAGGTATCTCTGCCCAGAACATCATCCCGCAGAATATCGGTTACGATAACGGAAAACTGGTCGGCGATAGCGTATACCGCGGTAAGCTGGTGCCACATCTCTTTTTCACGACAGGCTATCGCTTATGGATAAACGATGACATCAACGTGCTGCCCTCTGTGATGGTGAAGTTCATTACCGCGATGCCGGTCAGCGTGGATGTAAATGCCCGTATGATGTACCGCGACCGGCTCTGGGTGGGAGCATCCTACCGGTTGCACGATGGTGTGGCGGGCATGTTTGGGGTGAACATCAACTCCACCTTCAATATCGGTTACTCCTACGACTATACGGCGTCTTCGTTAAATACCGTCAGCAAAGGATCACATGAGATCATGATCGGTTTCCTGCTGGGTAACAAATACGGAGATACCTGTCCGCGGAACGTATGGTAAAAAATCAATCAAAATAAACACTTAAATCCAAACTGTAATGATCAAACAAGTAATGCGTTGCATGCCCTATGCACTGGTTCTTTCTGCTGTAGTATTTTTCATGTCCTGCTCTAAGGATGGTCCTGCCGGCCCTGCCGGTCCTGCTGGTAACAATGGCACGCAAGGTCCGCAAGGCCCTAAAGGTGATCCAGGTGATCCCGGTTCCGCCAATGTTATTTATTCCGGCTGGCTGGATGTTCGTTTTCAGGGGGCTCAGACATCTACGAACCCTGATGGTAGCGTGGATACTATATTGTATGCCGCGGCTATCTCTGCGCCTAAACTGGATTCGGCGGTATTGGCCAACGCCCTGGTAAATGTGTATATCAATCTGGGCACTGCTTCGCAGCAGAGCATTGTGTTGCTGCCTTATACCGATGAATACGGAACGCTGATCCGTTATGTGGCAGCTTCCAAATCCATCAGCCTTATTTCTAATGGTAATCCCAGTACCCAGACAACGTCGACTGGTAAACGTTATCAGTACCGTTATGTGATTGTTCCGGGCGGTGTAACTGCTCGTTCTGCCAGCAGTCTGGACTGGAAAAATTATAGCCAGGTTCGGCAAGCGCTGAATCTGCAAGACTAGGTTATTTACTCATAGCCTCCAGCATATAGAAATAATGGTCTCCCTGTCGAGGGAGACCGTTTCCTGAACTTATTTTTTAACGCTTGAAACCTGTGTATGAACAAGTATTCTGATTTTACCGACCACGAACTCATTCGCTTGTATATAGACGGCGATAACCATGCGTTTACGACGTTGGTGCATCGTCACAAAAACAGATTGTATACAACTATCGTACTGCTGGTACGCAACCGCGATCTGGCAGAAGATATTTTTCAGGAAGTTTTCATCAAGATTGTCAACGCGCTGCACAGTGGACAATATGCTGACAACAACCGCTTCCTGGCCTGGGCCGTACGGATTGCCCACAACTGCTGCATCAGCCATTTCCGTAAAGCCAGCGCCTGGGGTAAAACCATGGTGGCGCCCTATAATGATGAAATGGGAGATAGCCTGGACCTGATGGAACACAGCGCAGAACATCACCTGATCACACATGAAACCAATCAGGAGATAGGCGCCATGCTGGACCAGCTGCCAACGGTGCAGCGCGAAGCGGTGATCTTACGCTATTATGCAGACCTGAGTTACAAAGAGATGGCGCAAACCATCGGTATCAGTATCAATACTGCCCTGGGCAGGGTACGCTACGCGATCATGAACCTGCGGAAACAGATGTTGGTAGAAGAGGCCTGACACCCGGTATTAATTCAGTGTATTTATCAGGTTAACCACTACTTTAATCATCATGTCCATTTCGTCGGCTTTACTTTCTGCAATCATCAGCGTCATGGCTACGAGTGCGTTGTCCGCGATACGTTTGGACCCATCTCTTCGGTAGAGCAAACTATTTCTTCCCATAAACCAGACAAACAGAAAAGCAGCGATACGCTTGTTGCCATCTGAAAAAGAGTGGTTTTTCACCACGAAATATAACAGGTGCGCTGCTTTCTCTTCTACACCGGGATACAACTCCCTGCCGTCGAATGTCTGGTAAATGACCGCCAGTGAACTGCGGAAAGAATCATCTTTTTCGTTGCCAAACAGGCTACTGCCTCCAAATTTGTCCTTCAGTCCATGGATGGCTTCCATGGCTGCCGGATAGGTAATGTGGAAAAGATTGTCCGCTGTAGTGCCGATAGTCTGCAGCCGCTGATGGTCATATTGGTCGAGTATATCTAACGCGTGCGCATAATCGGTCAGCACCTGTTGTAAGGCCGCGGCCTCGTCTTGACCGGTAGGAGCGGATGGTGCCGTCTGCATCAGCCGCGTGCGGATGGTTTTGGTTACCCATGTCCGGAATTCAATGGTGCGCCTGGATCTAATACGATAAGCTACCGCAATGGCGATATCCAGCGCATAATCATCGGCACCACTATTGGTGAGGGCTTCATCGGCTTCCCCTTCCAGATAAATATCATTGATCTGAAGGCGGATATTGTCTTCAGATTGACGAAATAATATCGCTATCTGTCTTGGTGTGAGCCAGATATTGTTGTGTTTTAATTGAATCTCAACGGAAGTGAGCTCTGTGTCTGTTTGATAGACAAGGGCAGGGTTATTACCTGTGGTTGTAATGTGAAACATGGCTTTTCTCTTTTGGGTTAAAAAATATATAGATGATTTGCAAATATATATTAAGAAAATATTTATTTATGGTAGTGTGAAATGAACTGACAAGGATTCCTTGTCGGTTCAATTATGGCGGTTTACTTCATCATTTTCGTGAATCGAACTGTCAAGTATTACTTGACAGTTCGATTTTCCCTGTTTTCGGCAGGTTGAACAGGGCCTCCGCTTTGAATTTTTCGTAATGACATGGTTCGTGAATTAATATATTGTCAAGCGCAGATTTTATGGCCTTTATCAAGCCAACACAAATAAAATATTGATCTTATGCGAAAACCATGTACCCTTTTGGTATGATCAACCCGTAATTCAAATAATTCTACCTCATCACCAAGGGACTTTTTGAATTCGCTGTCGGGATAGTTGTTGCGTGAAATCTTCGTATATCCCAGCCCACTTTTATCGGTTTTACGAGAGGTGTCATAAGCCTGCTGCCAGGTGAACTTATGGAGCTTAGACTGAAAATACCAGAATGCCTTCATATCTGCTTTCCCCCAATCAGAAAAGCATTCATGGTCATGCTGAAGGAACCGTATGGACAGATGTATATGAGCATTGTTGCCTCCTTGCGACCAGTCATGCATCGAAGATGGATTGGGAATGGCATATTGATGCGCTTTTCTATGATCACCAGCCTCCCTTGAAATAATACCGCGATTAAGATGTTTTTTTCCCATTTCTTAATGCTTTATAGTAATCAATCATAGATTCAACCGTAATCACCTCTTCGGAACGCTGATACAAAGGCACCCCTTTTCTCGCCTTGATCCATGGCATCTCACGATGTGTCAGTTGTTCCAGATAACTGGCTGAGTGTTCTCCATAAATTGAATACACTTCGTTTAACAGGTCTTCTGTTTCAGAGGGAAAATTAGTCTTCTCCAGACCATTGGTATTTATCCCGATGAGGCAATCGCGGCAGTTGTCCTTAAAACGCTGATAGAGACTTGGGACAACAGGTCCATGTACCCAGGCCTGAATGGGTTCATTAAAAAGCGGTTGATTAAAAATAGCCAGATGCCATGCCTGTGCGTAATAGACCAGTTTCTGTAACTTCAGCGGTGAAATGGTATCTCCGGCGTTGGTGTCCAGCCTCGCCAGAAACCAATCCGCTATCTGATCGACAGTGTGCACCACCGGGTTTGGCTGATATGGGCTACTTCCTTTAAATCGTTTTTTCATTGAAGCCGTATTAATATGTGTTATTCTTATAAGGGTATTTTTTATGGCCAATCTTCCTCTTTCAAACAATCTGAAAAAGACAGTGGCAGATAGTAGGTTTACAAACATAATCCAGGTGTTTTTTGAGTGAATAGCCTGCAATATCCGCCAATACATCTCTCTAAATGTTAACTACTTGTAAATGATTGAAATTCGATCCAGGTGATAATTTGGGTATCATCTCCTTTACAGGGGATAAATCCATAGAACCCAATACAAACAATGAATTGTGTACCCCCATAACAGTCCATGACAGCCCGGCCCACTGATTTCTCTACTTTAGTAAAAACAGATACAAAAATTCCACATGGCTGTAATCGCAGGTATCATATTCCACTTCATAGGCGGCTTCGCCTCGGGCAGCTTCTACATGCCCTTCAAAAAAGTAAAAGGCTGGCATTGGGAATCTTATTGGCTGGCAGGAGGACTGTTCTCCTGGCTGATAGTACCACCGGTAGCGGCATGGCTTACCCTGCCGGGGTTCGGTGAATTCATCACGCAGGCATCGTGGCGCACGCTGGGGGCGACTTATATCTTCGGCCTGCTATGGGGCATCGGTGGCCTCACCTATGGACTGGGCATACGTTACCTCGGCATGTCACTGGGCAACTCGGTGATGCTGGGCTGCTGCTCCCTGTTCGGGGCACTGGTACCGGCGATATACTACAACATCGTTCCTGCTGCCGGTAAAACATCGCTGTCAGACATGCTCCACACTAGCTGGGGACAGGTAGTCCTGGCAGGTATGCTGGTATGCCTCGCGGGTATCTGCATCTGCGGAAGGGCAGGCATGATGAAAGAAAAGGAACTGCCGGAAGGGGAAAAGAAAAAGACGGTGGCGGAGTTCAATGTAGTAAAAGGACTGATAGTGGGCGTGGTATCAGGCATTCTCAGCTCCTGTTTCGTATATGGCATAGAAGCCGGAAAAAGTATGGCGGAGATGGCCGTATTGCGTGGACTGGACCCATTGTATCAAAACAACGTGACCTACGTGGTGCTGCTCTGGGGTGGCCTGACCACCAATCTGGTCTGGTGTCTGTTCCTGAATCTGCGCAATCGCTCCTACGTGGATTATACCAATAAACAAACGCCGCTGGCAGCGAACTACTTTTTCTCGGCGCTGGCCGGCACCACCTGGTTTCTGCAGTTTTTCTTTTACGGCATGGGCGAAAGCAAACTGGGCAACGGCGCCAGCTCCTGGATACTGCATATGGCTTTTATCATCCTGATCGCCAACATGTGGGGGCTGGTGCTCAAAGAATGGAAGGGCGTCAGCACCAGGGCCAGGGCTACGATCATCGCCGGTAATCTCACTATTCTCCTTTCTGTATTAATCGTTGGTTACGGAAACTCTCTTAAATAAATATTTGTATGTCGCTGGAAAGAACACAGTTTAAAAATGTCAGTTATTTATGGGATGATGCTACCGCCGCGGCCATGGCCGGCGATGAAGTAGCGCTGCTGATATACCGCTCTAATCTGCTGGGCGCCGATCTGCGTCTCACGAACTATGGCGGTGGCAATACTTCCTGTAAAGCCGTGGTGCCGGACCCGCTTACCGGCAGGGAAACGGAAGTCATGTGGGTAAAAGGTTCCGGCGGCGACCTCGGCACCCTGAAACGTAATGGCCTCGCTGCGTTGTACACTGACCGCCTCCGAAACCTGGAAAACGTATACCGCGGTATCGCCTTTGAAGATGAGATGGTGGACCTGTTTAATCTCTGTTTGTATGACCCTGCTTCCCGGCCTCCATCCATCGACACCCCGCTGCATGCGTTTCTGCCGTTTAAACATATTGACCATCTGCATCCGGATGCGGTGATCGCCATTGCTGCGGCAAAAGATGGTGAACAGATCACGAAAGAACTGTTCGGCGGCGCCATCGGCTGGGTGCCCTGGCAACGACCAGGCTTTGATCTGGGGCTGCAACTACGGAAATGCCTGCACGATCATCCGGGTATCAGGGGTATTATCCTCGGCTCCCATGGCCTGTTTACCTGGGGAGACACGGCGTATGAATGTTACCTGAACACATTGGAAGTGATCGATAAAGCGGCGGATTATATCCATGCGAAAGTATCTCAGCAGCCTGCGGTATTTGGCGGCGCGGTGATACCAGACCTGCCTGGGGAGAAACGTCGCCGCCAGGCGGCCGCGCTGGCGCCGGTGCTGCGGGGCTTCGCCTCTTCTTATCAGTCAATGGTAGGACATTTTACGGACGCGCCGGAGGTGATGGCGTTCATCAACGCGAAAGACCTGCACCGCCTGGCGCCCATGGGCACCAGTTGCCCGGACCATTTCCTGCGGACTAAAATCTCCCCGCTGGTGCTGGACATCGCTCCTGAGGAAGACCTGCACGATCTGCCAGCGGTGAAAAGCAGGATAGCGCCGCTGTTTGAAGCCTATCGCCGCATGTATGCGGAATATTATCAGCAGTGCCGGCATGATAACAGCCCGGCTATGCGCGATCCTAACCCGGTAGTGATCCTGTGGCCCGGCATCGGCATGTTTACTTTCGCCAAAGACAAACAGACAGCCCGCGTGGCGGCAGAATTTTATATCAACGCGATCCATGTGATGCGTGGATCTGAAGCAATTTCTGAGTATATTTCGTTACCAAGGCAGGAAGCTTTTAACATCGAATACTGGCTGCTGGAAGAAGCAAAGCTGCAACGGATGCCTAAGCCCAAAGCACTCAGCGGTCGCGTGGCCCTGGTGACAGGCAGCGCCGGCGGCATCGGCAAAGCCATTTCACGGAAGTTTATAGCGGAAGGTGCGGTGGTGGTCATCAGCGATAATGATGAAACACGCCTGCAGAGCGTCAGCCGCGATTTTGAGCAGCAAGTTGGTAAAGACGCTTTCACGGCTGCGTTGTTGGATGTTACCCGCCCGGCTACCATTACACAAGCTTTTGCGCAGGCTGCACTGGTATTCGGTGGGGTAGACCTGATCGTGAATTGTGCCGGCCTCTCCATCTCCAAACCGCTGGAAGCCCATACGGAGGCGGACTGGGACCTGCTCTACGACGTGCTGGTAAAAGGACAGTTCCTCGTAACACAGGCCGGCGTGGAAGTGATGAGAAAACAACAGCTCGGTGGTGATGTGATCAATATCGTCAGCAAAAATGCACTGATGAGCGGCCCGGATAATGCAGCCTATGGCTCAGCTAAAGCAGCACAACTGCATCTTAGCAGGCTCAACGCAGCGGAACTGGGGAAAGATCGTATACGCGTTAACGTTGTTAATCCGGATGCGGTCATCTCTGACAGTAAAATATGGGAAGGCGCCTGGGCGGAAGGCCGCGCTAAAGCTTATGGCATCACCGTAGCCGAATTGCCCGCTTTCTATGCCAAACGCACACTGCTGAATGAAATCATCCTGCCGGAAGATATTGCCAACGCGTGTTTCGCCCTCGCGGGCGGACTCCTCCACAAATCAACCGGTAACGTACTAAACGTGGACGGCGGTATCGCCGCTGCTTTTGTCAGATAATAAAAATTGTTTGTATGCAGATAGACCAACATCGGATCGAGGCGGGTAACGGGTCCCTCACGGCAACGCACCAACGCAGGCTTCAGTTCCTTCGACAGGAAATACCACATACAGAAGACATCATCAGCAAACTGACCGCCTTCCAGGTAGCCATCCCCAGCTGGGCCCTCGGCACCGGTGGTACCCGCTTCGGCCGCTTCCCGGGCGGCGGCGAACCCCGCTCGCTGGAAGAGAAACTGGAAGATATCGGCCTCCTGCATGCACTCAATCGCGGCAGCGGCGCTGTTTCCCTGCACATCCCCTGGGACATCCCCTCCAACGCGGCACATATCCGCGCAGTGGCCTCCCAGCTGGGACTGGCATTCGATGCCATGAACTCCAATACCTTCCAGGACCAGCCCGGCCAGGAACACAGCTATAAATTCGGCTCCCTCGCTCATACGGACAAGCATACACGTCAGCAGGCTATCGCACATAACCTGGAAGTGATACAATACGGCCGCGACCTGGGCTCCAAAGCCCTCACCATATGGCTGAGCGATGGCTCCTGCTTTCCCGGTCAGCTCAATTTCCGCCGCGCTTTTGACCATGCGCTGGAAAGCTTCGGTGAAATTTATCAGGCGCTGCCGGACGACTGGAAACTGCTGATAGAATACAAAGCGTATGAACCTAACTTCTACTCCACGACGGTGGGCGACTGGGGCCAGTCGCTCCTATATACTTCCAAACTGGGGCCGAAAGCTTTCACCCTGGTGGATTTAGGACATCATCTGCCCAACGCCAACATCGAGCAGATCGTGGCCTTATTGCTCCGCGAAGGAAAACTGGGCGGCTTCCATTTCAACGATTCCAGGTACGGCGATGATGATCTGACGGTGGGCAGCATCCGGCCTTATCAGCTGTTTCTCATCTTCAATGAACTGATAGACGGCATGGATGCCAGGCATATGCAACACGCCACAGACATGGGCTGGATGATCGACGCCAGTCATAATGTGAAAGACCCGCTGGAAGACCTGCTGCAGTCAGTGGAAGCAATCCGCATCGCCTACGCGCAGGCCTTGCTGGTAGACCGTGAGCAGCTCACCGCCGCGCAAAATAATCACGATACGGTACTGGCGCAGGAAATACTGCAAAATGCTTTCCGCACCGATGTAAGGCCGCTGATCGCAGAAGCCCGTCTCCGCGCCGGCGGCGCACTGGACCCGCTGGCTGTTTTCAGACAAACAAAAGTGCGCGAACAGCTGGTCCGCGAAAGAGGTAAAACTGCCATCGCCACCGGGTTGTAAAACATCCCGCCGTATAAATAAATTCCACATGCCCGTTCCCGTTATAGCTGTTTTTGATATAGGCAAAACCAATAAAAAACTGTTGCTGCTCAATGAACAATACCACATTGTTTTTGAGCAGCAAACCTGCATGCAGGAAACGACAGATGATACCGGCGATCCCTGTGAAGACCTGCTGTTGCTCATGCGTAATATGCAACAGCAACTGGCAGCGGTACTAGCGATGGAGAACTTTGAAGTCAGGGCGCTGAACATATCTGCCTATGGCGCCAGCCTCGTGTACGTCGATGCAGCAGGTGTGCCGGCAGGCCCTTTGTACAACTACCTGAAACCATATCCGCAAGAATTATCCAATCGCTTTTATGCGGCTTATGGTGGTCGGGAATCGTTCTCCCACCAAACGGCTTCGCCAGCCTTGGGGAGCCTGAATTCAGGTTTGCAACTCTATCGTATACAGCATTGTCAGCCATCACTGTTTAGCCGTACCCGTTACTCACTGCACCTGCCGCAGTTTCTTAGCTATCTGTTTTCCGGACAGCCAGTTTCAGAGATGACCAGCATCGGTTGCCATACAGGCCTGTGGGATTTTACACGGCAACAGTATCATGCATGGGTGGCGCAGGAAGGATGGCTCGATAAGTTACCGCCCATTGCGCCCACCACCCAAACCACTCCCGTACAGATACAACAGCACCCTCTGCGTATAGGCGTGGGCATACATGACAGCTCCGCCGCCCTGGTGCCCTACCTGCTACAGTTCCGGGAGCCGTTTGTATTACTGTCGACCGGCACCTGGTGTATCAGCATGAATCCGTTCAATCATGAACCGCTGACGACGACAGCATTGCAGGAGGACTGTCTTTGTTACGTTCGCTACGACGGGCTTCCCGTAAAAGCTTCCCGTTTGTTTGCAGGTCAGGCCCATGAAACGGCGGTACAGCAGATAGCGGCTTTTTTTAATGAAGATCCGCAGCATTTTAAAGCACTACCCTATGATCCGCAGATCACCACGCTGTTAGCACAGTCACCGGAATTTAGTATTTTGGAAATGTCGCGTTATGAAAACAGTGCGATCGCCTATCACCATCTGATCATGATGCTGGTAAGGCAGCAACAGTATGCCACCCGGTTGGTATTAGGCCATACCACCGTGAAGCGGCTTTTTGTGGATGGTGGCTTTGCCCGTAACAACATCTACATGCAGTTGCTGGCAGCGGCTTTCCCGGAGATGGACGTATATGCTGCCACCGTATCCCAGGCATCTGCCATGGGCGCCGCACTGGTCATACATGACAGCTGGAATACCCAACCCGTGCCTGCCGATCTGGTGCAACTGAAACACTATGCCTGATATGCCGATAAAAAAATATATACTGCTTTTGTTGCTCCTGGTACCGCTGGGTATCCGGGCACAGGAACGATGGACAGCCCACTGGATAGGACTGGACACGATATCCACACCCAATCAATGGATCGCCTATACGCAGAAAGCGGTGCGGAGCACAAAGGAAAAACAGGTGACTGTCCGCATCGCCACCGACAGTAAATACACGCTGGTGGTCAATTCCAGAACAGTTGTCCGGGAGGGGCAACTAAAACGTGGCCCTAATCCGCAAGACACTTATTACGACGAGATAGATATCGGCCCTTTTCTGCAAAAAGGAGAAAACGAAATTACAGTGATCACCTGGTTCTGGGGAAAAGAAGGGTTTGCCCACAAAAACAGCGGTCGTAATGGATTACTGTTTCAATGTGAGGACACTGCCTTCAACAGCAATACGTCCTGGAAAGCCCGCCGGATGACGGAATATTACAATCCGGCAGGAATACAACCCAACTTCCGCCTCGCAGAAACGAATGTGGGCTTTGATGCAGCTAAGGCAGATCATGCAGCCTGGCAGCCGGTAATGGATTTCGGTGTGCCACCGGTGGCGCCGTGGAACAAACTGGTACAACGCGACATTCCCTTCTTCCGGGAAGCTGAATTGAAAAATTATATCGGAGAACCGGTGAGAAAAGGAGATACACTGATCTGCCGTCTGCCTTATAATGCGCAGGTGACACCGGCATTTAGAATCACTGCGCCGGCAGGCGTGAAAATACAACTGCTGACGGATAATTATCTCACGGCCGGAAACCCCGAACTGGCCAGTGTTCGCACGGAATATATCACCCGGGAAGGTGAGCAGTCGTTCGAAACCCCAGCCTGGATGAATGGACATTTCGTGCAATATGTGATGCCGCGGGCCGTGAAAATCATCTCCCTGCAATACCGTGAAAGTGGCTATGATACGAAGCTGACAGGTACCTTTCATTCCAGTGATACAGCATTGAATACACTGTGGCAGAAAGCGCAACGTACGTTGTACGTTAACATGCGGGATAATTATTTCGACTGCCCCGACAGGGAAAGAGCGCTCTGGTGGGGCGATGTGGCCACTGAAATAGGCGAAACGTTCTACGCATTGGATACAAATGCCAATCAGTTATCCCGAAAGGCTATACGAAATCTGGTTGACTGGCAGGCGCCGGACAGCAGCCTCTATGCTCCCATACCGGCTGGCAACTGGCGAGAGGAACTGCCGCAACAAATGCTGGCCGCTATTCATGGCATAGACACCTACTTCCAATACACCGGCGATACCGCGACGATGCGTTACGTATATCCTGCGGTAAAAAAATATCTGTCGCTGTGGAAGACAGATGAACGCGGCATGATCATCCATCGCAAAGGCGGATGGGACCTGCCCGACTGGGGCGCCAATATCGATGCTTCATTGTTGGACAATGCCTGGTATATCGTGGCGGCAAAAGCGCTGGCCACCATGGCAATCCTGTATAACGATAACGCCTATGCTACACAATTGGAGCAGCAGATACTGCGGGTGCGTAACGCCACACGGCGATATTGCCTCCGTGAGGGTGTTTTCCGTTCGCCGGACTACCAGGGGGAAACCGACGACCGTGCCAACGCCATGGCGGTTATCGCCGGCATAGCGTATAAGGCCGATTATCCTGCCATTATCCGGTTGTTGAAGACAGCCCGCCATGCGAGTCCTTATATGGAAAAATATGTGCTGGAAAGTCTGTTTGTTATGGAGGCGCCTGAAGACGCTTTGGAGAGAATGAAGTTGCGCTACCAGGTAATGATCGATAACCACTACACCACACTCAATGAACTGTTTGATGACAATAAAGGCGGAACCAATAACCATGCGTGGTCCGGAGGACCGCTTACTTTACTGTCGCAATACGCAAGTGGTGTAACACCCCTGAAACCCGGATACGAACGGTACCTCGTGAAGCCAATGCCGGGTGGATTGTCTGCTGTCGGCTGCTCTCTTGAAACCATAAAAGGACGTATAGCCGTGCAGTATACGAAAACCGGTTACGGTGTGAAACTGGAGCTGAACACACAGCTCGGAACACAGGTGTTTGTGGCCGTTCCTTACCAGCCGGAGCAGGTAGTGAAGATAAATGGCCAGGAAGCCTTTATTGGTGGCGGTTTTGTACCCATAAGAGGTATATCCTGGATCGGTATCGAGAACGGCTATATGCTTTTTACGACGTTAGCAAAAGGTAAATATGTCTTTGAAACTTATTGAGATATGAAAGTACCCAGACTGATAGACCTGATCGTGATAGATGAGTATTCGGCTACGCCGAAATACCTGCAGCTGGCCAATTCTATTCTGAAAGGATTGGAGAACGGACAGATCAAACCAGCGGACGTGCTGCCTTCTATCAATGAATTGAGCTTTGAACTGGATATCTCCCGGGACACGGCAGAGAAAGGATATCGTTATCTGAAAAAAACAGGTGTGCTCGGCTCCGTACCGGGAAAGGGGTATTTTATTCCTGACAACGAAGTGCCGGCCATACCGCGCATATTTCTGTTGTTCAATAAACTGAGTGCGCACAAAAAAATCGTGTACGACGCTTTCATGGCCGCATTGGGCGATCAGGTGGCAGTAGATTTTTATGTCTACAACAATGATTATGCACTGTTCAAAAAATTATTGACCAATAAAAGGGAAGATTATTCCTACTACGTGATCATCCCCCATTTTACAGAAAGAGGGGAGAAAGCACATGCGATCATCAATACCTTACCCAAAGACAAACTGGTAATCCTGGATAAGAAGGTAGATGGCATCACCGGCGACTTTGGCGCGGTGTTTGAAAATTTTGAGGAAGACATCTACAATGCCCTGCGGGAGGCACGTCCGGCGCTCAGTAAGTATCATACGCTGAAGATCATCTTCCCCGATGACTGTTACATTCCGTCAGAGTTGTTGACCGGATTTACCCGCTTTTGCCAGGATTATGCATTCTCCTATAAGATCCTCCACGATGCGGCAGATGAACCGGTAGATGCCGGCGAAGTATATATTACGCTGATGGAAGATGATCTGGTAAAACTGATAGAAAAGATCAACGCTTTGGAGCTGACGGTAGGGGAGCAGGTAGGGGTGATTTCCTACAATGAAACCCCGCTGAAACGTATTATTCTCAATGGTATCACCACCATCTCCACTGATTTTCAGCAGATGGGAGAACTGGCCGCCAGGCTGGTGCTGGAGCGTTCGGTGGCGCATATGGAAGTCCCTTTCCGGCTCCGGCTAAGGGCCTCTCTCTGATATTATAGTTTGCGTGTATATACGTAATCGAAGAATGCGTATTTACAGAGCGCTTTTTGTGTTGCTGAAGCTGTAATTTCGTATCGCAGTTTCCGGAAAACAGCATACAGTTCACTTTACCCCAAAACTCCAAAAACTACAAGGTACGCCTGTGCATTACCTCGTTGTGCTTAAACCCCAACATCATGAAAAAGTTAGCAGCAAGTCTGGCTGGCGCGATAGGTTCGCGCTACCTGAAAAACAGGAACCAGCTTATCCTCGTCGAATACGGCGGCTTCATTTCCACTATTGATCTTTCTCCGGCCGCCGCTACGGTGGTATCCCAGGGCACTGTTGATATTAAAGGTACCTGGTCGTTTGACTGTGAAACCGGTACCAATGTCGCTTCCGGCGGTAACGCCGATATCTTTTGGGAACAGATCGACGCCGTTAAAAGACAAATGGTGCCTCAGGGCAATGCCCGCATTGTCAATCTGGGCGTTACCGATTTTAATCTGGTGACAGCCGCTGCCTTGCAATCCTACGCCTACAGCAACACTCCGATAATTGGTAACAACGATGCCACGAATAAACTGGTCAACGGTGACGTTTTCTGCGTGCAGACAAAAGAAGGTAACTATTGTAAATTAAAAGTGATCACCTATGGTTATAATCTGAGCGTACAATGGGTCACTTATAAGCTGAATCCCATCTACAGACATATTGGTAGCGGCTACAATCAGCCGGAAGATATCGCGGTGACCGCCAATGAACAAACCGCTTACGTCACAGAACGTACCGGTAATGTGTTAAAGGTGAATCTCGCTACAGCAGATCGTGCTGCCGCAGCGGTGGTATGCGCCGGCCTGAATACGCCACAGCAGCTGTGGCTGGACGAAGCGCATATGCAGGCTTACGTGGTGGAATATGCCAACCCCGGTAACCTGGTACGCGTAGATCTGAACACCGGCACCAAAACAGTGCTGTACAGCGGCCTTAATCTGGCCGTGGGCTTAACCCTTACAGCCGATCTGTCTACCGCCTACGTTACTGAACAGGGCGGAACACCCGGCATCAGCCGCATTACGTTGGCTACCGGTACTAAAACACTCATTGCAGGCGGATTAACAGCCCCGTTCTTCCTGACCTGGGCAGACAACACCGAAAGCCGCCTGCTGGTAGCAGAGCGGGATCCGGCCAACCGTATCTCCGCAGTAGATGTTACCAAAACCAGCGGTAATGTCAACGTATTCATTGGCGGCACTGCCCCGCGTCCGTCCAGCATCGCGGTGATACAGCCGGGCAACTACTGCATCTGTTGCAATGATGAGGTGGACCAATACACGCTGACCGCCACTTCGGGCAACTGGCTGTACAAAGGCATCGGTTATGTGCCCTGGAACCTGATCACTGCTGCCGGAAAGGCCGATACCACTACACAACCTGCTTATCCTTTCCAGTTCCCGAAAGATTCTCCTTTCGGAGGCACGTTGCCGGTGAATATCGATCATTACAATGCCTGGAACAACAACGTACGCTACTACAAAGTGTTGATCGATGGTAGCCCGCGTTTTGATTCCTGGAATGATCTCCGCCTCAATCCGGTGAACGGACATTACGATATCATCGAGCTGCAAAAGCCTGATATCAGTGGGTTCTACAACATCCATAATCCGGCTTTCGTATACTATAATACCGACCTGGGGTGCCTGTTGAACAGTTTATCAGTGCCCAATGGCGCACATACGCTCAAACTGGAATTTTACGACGGGGCACATGTGCTCGTGTCTTCCATGAGCAATGCGCTGCTGGTAAATAATGATCAGTGTATCGCCAGCATGGACATACCGTTGTTGAATATAACACCGGCAGATCCGAATTGCGGTTACCTGAAATACACTAATACGGCAGATATTGTGAAGCTGCATTGGACCGCTTCTCACCCACAGGGATTTGCTACCTGGTCTTTTGGTATCATCAAAGGTGCCCATGGTTATTTTGGCACGTCCGGCGCGTTATTCCCGGCTACCTTCCACACAGAAACGTTTACCAAAAGCGTGGCAGACATGCTGGGCGCCTGTCCTGGTGTAGCAGCATTTGCTGAATCTTTGTATGTGGCGTCCACAGTAATTAACGGTGTGGGCCGTCAGAGCCAGTATGATGCATCTGCATCTATTGCTTTCTGTCTGGCTCCATGAGGATAGGATTGTTTTGATTTAACCAATCCGGCTACGATATTTACCAGTTGAGCTACTTTTTGAAAAGAAGCGTGATGGAACTTTGTATCGTAATTGGATTGGTTAAATCAAATAATCAGGTCACATATGCTCTATCAAATCAAAGGAAAAGTTGTCGTCATTACCGGAGCAAGTAGCGGCATCGGAGAGGCCACCGCACTGACATTAGCCGCCAACGGCGCGAAGGTGGTGCTGGGCGCCCGCAGGACAGCACAACTGAAAACATTGACGGATACCATTAATAATAAAGGTGGCGAGGCGGTGTTTTTAGAAACAGATGTAAAATGCAAAGACGACTTGCAGCGTCTGGTGGATTTCGCAGTAAATGAATATGGAAAATTGGATGTGATGGTGAACAATGCCGGCGTTTGTCACCTTGGCCGGATCGATGAGTTAGACGTAACAGGCTGGGAGGAAATGATCGACATTAACCTGAAAGGTGTTTTATATGGTATGGCGGCCGCCATCCCTGTTTTTACAAAACAACAATCAGGACATATCGTGAATATTATCTCCACTGCGGGAATTAAGATTGTCCCCACACAAGGTGTGTATGCAGCGACCAAAAACGCTGTCCGCACCGTCGCTGAAGCATTCCGCCAGGAATCGGACGGTGCTGTAAGGATCACCGGGATCTCACCCGGCTTTGTCAAAACAGGATTTATCGGAAACATCAGGGATGAAACATTAAAAGCCGCCATGCAGCGGGATATGGAGCAGCGCGCGATTCCGCCGGAAGCTGTTGCCAATGCGGTTATGTATGCTATTAGTCAGCCTCAGGAGGTGGAAATTGGTGACATCATCATTCGTCCTTCAGCACAAAAATAAGTACATTTAGTATGGTGAAAAGATGAAGGATAAATCCGATACATATCATTTTAGCAGCATTTCCCAGTTGATGCGTTACCTGGGACAACCTGCACCGTTACATCCGTTGATTGGATGGGTAGATTATAGTAAAGGAGTAATCAACACTTTTGAAAAAGGAACCAAAATCAGCCTCGATTTTTATAAGATTTCTTTTAAAAAAGAATTCAGCGGACAGGTAAAATATGGGCAGGGATATTATGATTTTGAAGAAGGCGGCCTGGCTTTTCTAAAGCCTAAGCAAATCGTCATTTCTTCCGGTACCACAGATAGTTATGAAGGATGTGTGTTGTATTTTCACCCTGACTTTATCAGAAATTATCCATTGGGCCAGCAGATCAGTCAATACGGCTTTTTCTCCTATGACGTGGCGGAAGCCCTGTTTTTATCTGCAAAAGAAAAAGATATCATCGGGAATTTGTTCGCCACCATCGCCGGTGAGCTGGAAACGAATATCGACCAATTCAGCCAGGATATCCTGGTGGCGCAGATGGAGTTGCTATTGAGCTATAGCAACCGGTTTTATAATCGGCAGTTTATTACCCGAAAGACGGTTAATCACCAGCTGATAGCTTCTTTGGACCAGCTGCTGGATGATTACTTTAACGGAAACAGTGGATTGAAGGAAGGGCTGCCATCAGTGCAGCTCATCAGTGCCCGGCTGAATCTGTCGCCACGGTACTTAAGCGATATGTTACGTTCCCTTACCGGGTTGAATACACAGCAGTATATCCAGAACAAGATCATTGACTACGCGAAGGATTTACTCAGCGCCACTGCGCTTTCCGTAGCGGAGATAGCCTATAGACTGGGTTTTGAGCATCCGCAATCATTTAGTAAGTTATTCAGGACCAAAACCGACCATACACCCCTGGCATACCGGCGTTCATTTAGCTGAAGCGAAGGTTGCTTACTGAATAACAGCCGGAAGCCCTTCATATTCTACCCGTGCAATGACGGTTTCATCATCTGGTTTCACTTTACGAACGGAATTTACCGGCCAGTATTCCAGCTGTGCTGCCGGATATTCATGTTGTATGATATTACGTATATCCGTATCGGTTAGATCTTTTTTGATCCATTGCAGGGCCAGTTCATCCGGCAGCATCAACGGCATTCGGCCGGCATTATCGCCGCCGTTGTGTATCTGTTGCATCACGGAATTAGCCGCCCGGGTGAGCAGGGTAAAAGTGGGGATACGTTCAGGTTTGTCCACATCCCAGGAATTGGAGTAGGCCCACAATCCGGCGATGAAGAAAATATCCTGTTCACGGGAATGGATATAATAAGCTACTTTGTTTTTCCATCCGGGTATCTGCCGGTATTCAAAGAAGCCGGTGACGGGCACCAGGCAGCGCTGGTGACGGATAGCGTTCCACATGGTGCCGCTTTCCGGTACTTTTTCGCTGCGGGCGTTCAGGTACATTTGCCGTTGCCTTTTCACTTTTTCGGCGGTGTCCAGCAGTTTGGGAATAGGGCCCCAGGTGAACCTGTCCAGCTGCAGGCCGTTGTTATCCACGATAACAGGCCACTGTGGAAAAGACATCCCTATTTTATGATAAGTGGCGGCAAAGTCAAAATCCAGGTTGATGCCTGTCTGCAGCAGGGGGATCCGCTTCAGGATCTTTTGCAGGTTGGCATTCAGTGCGATATCGTAACACATTATTTAGTAGCTTTCTATTGCCGGTAAAGGTACTTTTATTTCTTCATCTCCATATTTCAGAGAGAGATATAATTCCCCGTATTGCAGTGCGTATTGAATCAGGATATCTTCCGTTGGCCAGGTGGTGTATTGACTGATGTAATGTTTTACATGCTGCACCAGTTGCGGGGCTGGTGTTTCGTGTTCCGGATCTATCAGTGCCACATATATTTTGTAGCCTGTCGGCTGCGCGGCTGCCTGGCGGAGTTTTTCCACTTCTTCCGCATGAATGGTCTGGTAGATATACTTGCGCCGGTCGAACCGGATATGCTGAAAATGTGCGTTGGCGCTGGCAATGTCTTTATATGGTGTGATCAGAAATGCTTCCCGGATATGGGCATCAGCGGTGGATATGCCCGCAGGATAAGACTGGCGGACAAAAAAATGATATTCTTCCTGTAGCAGCGCGGATAACAGCGCTGCCGACAATAATGTTAACGGATGATGCATAAGTTGTCGTTTCGCTATTTACGCATGTCCACAATTACCGCCGTTACAATGCCCCATACCTGGAAATCCGCGTCGTCCGTGATCACCACCGGTTTATGGAACGGATTCTCCGGATGTAATACCCAGTTACGGCCCGCTTTTACCAGCCGCTTGATGGTGAACTCACCGTTCAGCGTGCCCACGATAATGTCACCGGTAGAAGGCCGGATAGACCGGTCCACTACCGCAAGGCAGCCATCAGGAATATGCGCCTCGCTCATGCTGTCACCTTTCATCCTCACAATAAAGGCATTGCGGGCATCAGTGGGTATGATACGGGAAAGATCAATGGTTTCCTGTTCGTTGTCAAAGGCAGGTGAGGGAAGACCCGCGGCAATACTGGTATCAAAATATGGCAGGGTCATGTTAGGCTCACTCCACTTCAATGCTTCCATACAACTATCGCTTTAAATGAATACTAATATTATTAGCAAATTAACGCTAAATAATTTAGTTTAAAAAATACATTAACAGATCATTTGCAAAGGCCGGAACCCTCATTGGATGCTAACTGCCGGCAAATCAACCGGATGAATAAAGTGATGGCTAAAACAGCCGCATGGAAATTTTTTTCCGCTGAAAACAGGCAGCACCCCGCTGCGAAAGCGTTTCAGAATAGGGGAACTATTTCTATATTTGCTACAACCTAACCAACACCCCATGGCTTATATAATGGTAGATGTAGAATCAGACGGCCCCATCCCCGGAGATTATTCCATGATCTCTTTCGGTGCCGTACTGGTGGAAGAAGGCCTGAACACCACGTTTTACGGACAGTTAAAACCCATTTCAGATAATTATGTCCAGGAAGCGCTGGCCGTGTCCGGCCACACGCGGGAAGAAACCCTGCAATTCGATGATCCCCAAAAAGTGATGTCAGCCTTTGCTGCCTGGATTAGCCAGCACTGTAAAGATAGGCCCGTTTTTATCAGCGATAACAATGGATTCGACTGGATGTTTATCTGTTGGTATTTTCATCATTTCACCGGCAGCAATCCCTTTGGCCACAGTTCCCAGAACCTGGGCAGCCTGTATAAAGGGCTGGTGAACGATACCTTTAAGAATTTCAAACACCTGCGCCGCACCAAACATACCCATCATCCGGTAGATGACGCCATCGGCAACGCGGAAGCCTTGCTGACACTTAAAAAAGAATATGGCCTGAAAATTAAATGGTGATTAACAAAAAAATAAGTTTGATTTCCCGATTTACTTATTATTTTTGTCCCGACATTATGATTAGCAACGTACATATCCATCATCACCATCATTCTTACCGGGCAGGTAGGCTGGGATGATAATGTGTATACAACCATATTAGATTCATCATCAGGGGCTTACCAACCGGTAAGCCCCTTTTTTATTTTTTACACATCATGAAACTAAAGATCGCCATCCAGAAATCCGGCCGCCTGCACGATGATTCCATCAAATTGCTGAAGGAATGCGGCATCGACATTAACAATGGTGTTAACAAACTGAAAACGGAAGCCAGCAACTTCCCGCTGGAAGTGTTCTTCCTCCGTGATGATGATATTCCGCAATACATCGAAGATGGCGTGGCTGATATCGGCATCGTCGGCGAAAACGTAGTGCTGGAGAAGAAAAAACAAGTGAACATTGTTGAGAAATTAAACTTCGGCAAATGCCGCCTGTCCATGGCGGTGCCTAAATCCTTTGAATATAATTCTGTAAAGGATTTGGAGAACACCCGCATCGCTACCAGCTACCCGGTGATCGTACAGGAATTCCTGCAACGCAACGGTATCAAAGCTGAAATCCACGAGATCAGCGGCTCCGTGGAGATAGCCCCCGGCATCGGCCTCGCAGACGCTATCTGCGACCTCGTCAGCAGTGGCTCCACCCTCTTCATGAACGGCCTGAAAGAAGTGGAAACCGTCCTCAAATCTGAAGCGGTACTCGCTGCCTGCCATCACCTGCAACCGGAACAACAACAACTGCTCGATAAACTGGTATTCCGTATTCAGGCGGTGAAAAGAGCGAAGAACACCAAATATATCCTGCTCAACGCACCCAATGAAAAACTCAATGACATCATTGGACTGCTGCCAGGCATGAAAAGCCCTACGGTACTGCCATTGGCCCAGGAAGGATGGAGCTCAGTTCACTCTGTGCTCAATGAAAATGATTTCTGGGATATCATTGAAAGCCTGAAAGCCGCCGGTGCACAGGGTATCCTCGTAGTGCCTATCGAAAAAATGGTGATCTGATAAAAAGCGAAGCAAACATGCAAACAATAAAATTTCCCGATAAAGCTACCTGGAACACTTTGCTGCAACGCCCGGTGATGGATACTACCGCGCTGGAAGCCAAAGTGGAAGCCATTCTCCGCGATGTGCAGGGGAACGGTGACCAGGCGGTAAAAAAATATGCTGCTGAATTTGATAAGGTGCAACTGACCGACCTGGAAGTGAAACCGGAAGCATTCACCGCCGCGGAAGCAGCACTGGAACCTGCGCTGAAAGCCGCTATTCAGCAGGCAGCTAAAAACATTACTACCTTTCACAAAGCGCAACAGGAAAAAACACAGATCATCGAAACGATGCCCGGCGTACAATGCTGGCGCAAACCAGTGGGCATCGAAAAAGTGGGACTGTATATCCCCGGTGGCTCTGCGCCGCTGTTCTCTACCATCCTGATGCTGGGTATCCCCGCTACCATCGCAGGCTGTAAGGAGATCATCCTCTGTACGCCTTCTTTACACCCGGCTATCCTGTATACGGCTCAACTGGTGGGCATCTCCCGGGTATTTACCATCGGCGGGGTACAGGCTATCGGCGCGATGGCCTATGGCACGGAGACCGTGCCCCGGGTATATAAGATCTTCGGTCCGGGCAACCAATACGTGACCTGCGCCAAGCAGCTGGTCAACAAAAGAGGAGTAGCAATCGATATGCCGGCCGGTCCTTCAGAAGTGGCGGTGCTCGCAGACGATAGCTGTGTACCTGATTTTGTGGCGGCCGACCTGCTCTCTCAGGCTGAACACGGTCCGGATAGCCAGGTGGTACTGGTCACCATCAGCGAAAAAGTGATCGCCGACGTGGAAAAAGCCCTGCAGGCACAGCTGGACAAGCTGCCCCGCAAGTCCATTGCCACGGCAGCGCTGGACAACAGCAAGATGATCCTGGTACAGGATATTGATACCGCCATGGAGATGCTCAACGCTTATGCGCCTGAACACCTGATCCTGGCCTGCCGTAACGAACTCAACGTGGCAGAGAAGGTGACCAACGCGGGTTCCGTGTTTCTCGGCAACTATACGCCGGAAAGCGCAGGAGACTATGCCTCCGGCACCAACCATACCCTGCCCACCAACGGCTATGCTACCGCCTACAGCGGCGTGTCTTTGGATAGTTTTGTAAAGAAAATTACCTTCCAGCAGATCACACCGCAGGGCCTGCAGCAAATCGGTCCCACTATTGAGGCGATGGCTGCAGCAGAAGGACTGGATGCACATAAAAATGCCGTTACGGTCAGACTTCAGTAAACTAATATCAAAATATCAAAATATTAAAATGTTTAATTTGGACTCCCTGCTCAGGGAAAATATAAAGAGACTGGTGCCGTATTCATCCGCCAGAGATGAATTCAAAGGACAGGCATCTGTATTTCTGGATGCCAACGAAAACGCCTTCGGATCACCGCTGCCGGTGAATTACAACCGCTACCCCGATCCGATGCAGTGGCCGCTGAAATATAAACTGGCTGAAATCAAAGGCGTGCCGCCGCAGAACATCTTCCTCGGCAATGGCAGCGACGAGCCTATCGATCTGCTGTACCGCGCTTTCTGTAATCCCGGTGGCCGCGATAACGTGGTGCTGTGCCCGCCCACGTACGGCATGTATGAGGTGAGCGCTCACATCAACGATGTGACCATCCGTAAAGTAAGCCTTACACCGGATTTCCAGCTGGACCTCGAAGGGCTGCAACAGGCAGTAGATGAAAATACGAAGCTGGTATTTATCTGCTCTCCTAACAACCCTACTGGTAACTCCATCAATCGCTCCGATATAGAACTGCTGTTGAATAATTTCGACGGTATTGTGGTGATCGATGAGGCGTATATTAATTTCTCCCGCCGGAAATCTTTTATACAGGAGTTGACGGAGTATCCTAATCTGGTAGTGCTGCAAACCCTGTCCAAAGCATGGGGACTGGCCGGCCTCCGCGTAGGGATGGCTTTCGCCGGCGAAGACATCATCAATGTTTTTAATAAGGTAAAACCGCCTTACAATATCAGCCAGGCTACACAGGAACTGGCGCTGCAGGCGCTGGACAATGTGGCGCGCGTCAATGAATGGATACGCGACATCGTGGTAGAACGGGACCTGCTTTCTGCCGGACTGGAACAGCTGCCGCAGGTGCTGAAGGTATATCCCAGCGATGCCAACTTTATCCTGGTACAGACTACAGATGCCAAAGGTATCTATCAGTACCTCACCGAACGGGGCATTGTGGTGCGCGACCGTTCCAAAGTAGAGCTCTGCATGGGCTGCCTCCGCATCACCGTCGGTACGCCGGAAGAAAACGTGCAGCTCCTCGATGCTTTAAAATCTTTTAACCTGAAAACTGAAACACCGGTATCTGCATGAAACGAGTGCTCTTTATAGACCGCGACGGTACCCTCATCAAAGAAGTGCCGCCTACCTACCAGATCGATAGCCTGGATAAAGTAGAGTTTTATCCAAAAGTATTTGTGAACATGGCCCGTATAGCAGCTGAGCTGGACTATGAGCTGGTGATGGTCACCAATCAGGACGGACTGGGTACAGCTTCTTTTCCGGAAGATACTTTCTGGCCGGCACAGAACATGATCCTCAAAGCGTTTGAAAACGAAGGCGTGACGTTCTCTGAAATATTCATTGACCGCAGCTTCCCGGCAGACAATGCGCCTACCCGCAAGCCCGGTACCGGTATGCTCACCCGCTTTTTCTCCGATGGTTATGACCTGGCCAATTCTTTCGTGATCGGTGACCGTATCACCGATGTGCAGCTGGCCAAGAACCTCGGTGCGAAAGCTATCTGGCTCAATGAGGGCAATAACCTCGGTGGCACAGAAATCAGTGATACGCTGCAGGCGCTCGAATCCGTGATCGCACTGGAATCTACTGACTGGGACCGGATCTATGAATTCCTGAAACTGGGTCTTAGAACGGTAACGCACGTACGAAAAACGAACGAAACCGATATCAGCATCAGCCTTAATCTGGATGGCAGCGGTAAAGCCAATGTACACACCGGTCTTGGGTTCTTTGATCACATGCTTGATCAGATCGCCCGCCACGGCTCCATCGACCTCAGCATCACCGCCAAAGGCGATCTGCATATCGACGAACACCATACCATTGAAGATACAGGCATTGCCCTCGGGGAAGCCATCGCCAAAGCACTGGGCGATAAACGCGGCATCGAGCGCTATGGCTTCTACCTGCCGATGGATGACTGTCTGGCGCAGGTGGGCATCGACTTCGGTGGCCGCAACTGGCTGGTATGGGACGCAACATTTAAACGCGAGAAGATAGGAGAGATGCCCACCGAAATGTTCTTTCATTTCTTTAAGTCCTTCTCCGATGGGGCCAAAGCCAATCTTAACATCAAAGCGGAAGGGGAAAACGAACATCATAAGATAGAAGCGATCTTTAAATCTTTCGCCAAAGCGATCCGGATGGCGGTAAAACGTAATCCATATAATATGCAGCTGCCGAGCACCAAGGGTATGTTATAGTCACGCAAAGACGCTAAGCAGCAAAGACGCAAAGGTGATATAATCGAGCTACCTTAAGAACACAATAGACATAAAATTTGATCTTTACATCTTTGCTTTCTTATTTATCTTAAAAAATCTTAGCGCTCTTTGCTGCTTTGCGCCTTGGCGAGAAAAAAAAATTTGCATTTGTTATAAAAATGTTCCAATTTTGTCTCGCTATGAATAATAACATGACAAATAAACATTGGTGGTGGCACGGAATCAATTCCTGATCTGTGTTACAGTGCCATGTTTCGTCTGAAATATACTTGGAAAGGCTCGCTGTTACACAGCGGGCCTTTCGGCTTTTTAGGCACATCCTTTTTCTAACAAACAGCAAACACTTTCACCCTGAATATCATGCGTACCATTCAAGTAAAAACGAGATCCAAACAGATGCTGGCGGACATCTTCACGCCGGTGGGCATCTATCTGCGGTTGCGCGACAAGTTCCCCGGTTCTATCCTCCTGGAAAGTACGGACTACCGCGCCAGCGAAAACAGCTATTCCTATATCTGTATCAAGCCCATTGCAGGCATCGAAGTAACTTCCACCAGCCACTTTGAATTTAAATATCCCAATCTGCCGGTGGAAAAGAAGGAACTGAAAGATACCCAGAAAGTGCTGGACGAATTACAGAAGTTCCTCGGTAGTTTCTCCTTCAACGGCAATCACCCGGTACCTCTTGCCCAGACGCTCTTTGGATACAGCACGTTTGATTCGGTACAGTTCTTTGAAACACTCGAATTCGATAAAAATAAAAGCGGCGGTAATGCACAGATACCCCTGATGCGATACCGGTTTTATCAATATGTGATCGCCATCAACCACTTCAAAGATGAACTTTACCTCTGCGAAAATCAGATAGAAGGCCTCGACAGTGAGTTTGATCTGGTAGAATCACTCATCCGCCACAAAGATTCTCCCGGCTATCCCTTCGCCACCACCGGGGATGAAACCAGTAACATGACGGACGCGGAATATATGCAGATGGTGGAACAGGGCAAACAACACTGTTTTCGCGGAGATGTTTTCCAGGTAGTTCTTTCCCGCGCCTTTAAACGGTCTTTCTCCGGTGATGAATTCAACGTATACCGCGCGCTCCGCTCCATCAATCCCTCCCCCTATCTCTTCTTCTTCGATTACGGCGATTATAAATTAATGGGTTCTTCTCCGGAAGCACAGATTGTGATCAAGGACGGTACTGCTGCTATCCACCCGATTGCAGGCACTTTCCGCCGTACCGGTGACGATAAGCAGGATAAATTGCTCGCAGATAAACTGCTGCAGGACCCGAAAGAAAATGCCGAGCACGTGATGCTGGTAGACCTGGCCCGCAATGACCTCAGCAGAAATGCCACGGATGTGGAAGTGTCTACCTACCGTCAGGTACAGTACTACTCTCACGTCATACACCTGGTGAGCGAAGTGAAAGGGAAAGTAGACCCCGCCACCAATCCTTTTAAATTGCTGGCTTCCTCCTTCCCGGCAGGCACCCTCTCAGGAGCGCCCAAGTACCGCGCCATGCAGATCATTGACCAGCTGGAACCAACGCCCCGTGGCTTCTATGGCGGCTGTATCGGTTGGGTGGGCTTTAACGGCAACTTCAACCACGCTATTATGATCCGATCCATCCTCAGTAAAATGAACACCCTTTACTATCAGGCCGGAGCCGGCGTAGTAGCCAAATCGGTGGCTTCTTCAGAACTGGAAGAGGTCAACAATAAACTCAATGCATTAAAACAAGCCATCCTGCTGGCACAAACCATCTGACATGAACATCCTCGTTTTCGATAATTACGACTCTTTTACCTATAACCTCGTTCACCTCGTGGAGAAGCTGGTCAACGGCAAAGTGACCGTTGTCCGCAACGATGAAATCCCACTGGAGAAAGTGAACGCTTACGACAAGATCATCCTGTCGCCCGGCCCCGGTATTCCGGAAGAAGCCGGCCTGCTGCTGCCGCTGATCAAAGAATACGCGCCGTCTAAATCCATCTTCGGCGTATGCCTCGGCTTACAGGCGATCGGACAGGCATTCGGCGGTTCGCTCATCAATCTCAGTGAAGTATACCACGGCGTAGCGACCAACGTGAAAATCGTGTCCGATCAGGGCCGCCTCTTCAAAGGCATGCCCCGCGAGATACAGGCCGGTCGTTATCACTCCTGGGTGATCGACAAAGCCACCCTCCCCGCTGATTTAACCCTGACGGCAGAAGACGAGGAAGGCTTTATCATGGCGCTGCAACATAACAAGTACGATGTAAGCGGTGTACAGTTCCACCCGGAAAGTGTACTCACGCCACAGGGAGAGCAGATCCTGAAAAACTGGCTGGAACTATAATACCACCGCCGTTTTCCACCTTCTCTTTGATCATTTTAAATACATCATTTTGGTATGAAAAAGATACTTAACTACCTGTTTGAACATAAAACTTTTACCCGCGAAGGGGCTAAAGATATACTCATTAACATCTCCAAAGGCATGTACAACGAGAGTGAGCTCGCTGCTTTCATGACCGTATTCCTCATGCGCAGCATCACCATCGATGAGTTGCTGGGCTTCCGCGACGCCCTGTTGGAGCTGTGTATCCCTGTAAAACTGAACGGCTACGATGTACTGGATATCGTAGGTACCGGCGGGGATGCAAAAAATACCTTTAATATTTCTACCTTGTCGTGCTTTATCGTGGCCGGCGCAGGTGGTAAAGTGGCGAAACACGGCAACTATGGCGTGTCTTCCATCAGCGGCGCTTCCAACCTTATGGAACTGGTAGGCTACAAGTTCAAAGCCGACGATGCCAAACTCCGTACTGAACTGGAAGAAGCAGGCCTCTGTTTCCTGCACGCACCATTGTTCCATCCGGCCCTGAAAAATGTGGCCGGTATCCGCCGCGAACTGGGCATCCGCACGTTCTTTAACATGCTGGGACCATTGGTGAACCCGGCTTTTGCCCAACATCAGCTGATTGGTGTGTATAGCCTCGAAATGGCCCGGGTATATAACTACCTGTTCCAGCAGACCGACAAAAAATTTGTCATTGTACACAGCCTCGATGGTTACGATGAGATATCGCTGACCGCGGATACCAAAGTCATCACCAACCAGGGTGAACAGGACTGGACCCCTGAACAGCTCGGTAAACGTAAAGTACATCCGGAAGATATCTATGGTGGCAACACTGTGGAAGAAGCGGCGAAGATCTTTATGAAAATACTCAAAGGCGAAGGCACATGGGCACAGAACTCTGTGGTGCTGGCCAACGCCGCTATGGGCCTCTACAGCTTAGGTAAACACAGCTCTTACGATGAAGCCTTTACTGCTGCTGTGGAATCCCTCGAATCCGGCAATGCCCACAAAGCATTCAAAAAACTGATTGAATTACAATAACGCTGATGAAAAATATATTAGCAGAAATAGTCGCCCATAAACAGGTGGAAGTAGCGGCCCGCAAGTTACAACGCAGCGCAGCTGAACTGCAACAGACCTCCGTGTTTGATCGTGAGCCGCTGTCGCTCCGCAGTTTCCTGCAAAACCCGGATAAGACCGGTATCATCGCGGAGTTCAAACGGCGCTCTCCCTCCAAAGGACTGATCAACGGCGAAGTAACGGTGCAGCAGGTCACTACGGCCTATACCCGCTACGGCGCCTCCGGCCTCTCCGTACTGACGGACGAGAAATATTTCGGCGGTTCTTCCGATGACCTGCAACAGGCACGCAGCTTCAACCAGATACCTATTCTGCGCAAAGATTTTGTGATCGATGAATACCAGATCCTCGAAGCGAAAGCTATCGGCGCCGATGTGATACTGCTCATCGCGGAATGCCTCGATGCCGCACAGGTAGCGCACCTGTCTCAGTTTGCGCATAACCTCGGCCTCGAAGTGCTGCTGGAAGTACACAGCGAAGCACAACTGGAAAAGGTAACGGACCACACACACCTCGTGGGCGTGAATAACCGTGACCTGATCACTTTTCAGGTAGACTTTAACCGGTCCTGTGAACTGGCGCCGAAAATTCCGGCCGACAAAATCAAGGTGGCGGAAAGCGGTATCAACGACCCCGCAGCGATCGTGACGCTTAAAGCGGCCGGCTTCCAGGGGTTCCTGATCGGTGAACACTTCATGAAACAGGAAGATCCTGCCCGCGCCTTTGAAAATTTTGTACAGACATTAAACGATCTGCAGGCTAAATAATCACATCATGCGTATCAAAGTTTGCGGGATCACCAGAGCGGCCGATTTACAGGGACTGACAGATAACCAGGTGGACTACGCCGGATTTATCTTTTATGAAAAGTCGCCCCGTTTCGCTGCCAATAAAATAGATGCCCGTACCGTGCGGGAAACCGCCGGGATCCGTAAGGTGGGCGTGTTTGTAAATGCCTCGGCAGAACAAATACAACGTACCGTGGCCGACTATGCGCTGGACATGGTGCAGCTGCACGGCGACGAAACACCGGCGTTCTGCGCAACCGTCCGGGAAACAGTGCCGGTGATCAAAGCCTTTCGGATAGGTGACCATGCAGACTGGGAAACGCTGCTGGCGCCTTATATACCGGTAACGGATTATTTCCTCTTCGATACTGCGTCTGCAAAAGGTTATGGCGGCACCGGAGAACGGTTCAACTGGGAGCTGCTGACGCAATATCCTTTTGATCATCCGTTCCTGCTGAGTGGCGGCATTACGCCGGAAGACGCGGAGGTTATCCGTGAACTGGACCTGCCCGCGTTGTTTGCCGTAGATATCAACAGCAAATTTGAAGAGGCTCCCGGCATCAAGAATATGGAAAAGGTGAAGTTGTTCGTTACCGCAATGAAAAAATGAAAAAATAACAAAATAACTAAATAAAAATATTCTCCATGGACATTGCAATTGACACCAGCAAATCCAGGTATCAGGTAGACAAGAATGGCTATTATGGCAGATTTGGTGGCGCCTATGTTCCTGAAATGCTGTTCCCCAATGTGGACGAACTGCAACGCAGGTATATGGAAGTGCTCAGCGATCCCACTTTTCAGCAGGAGTTTGAAGCGCTGCTGCGTGATTATGTAGGTCGCCCTTCACCACTGTACTTCGCTAAACGCCTGTCTGAAAAATACAAGGCGAAGATTTTTCTCAAAAGGGAAGATCTGAACCATACCGGCGCCCATAAGGTGAATAACACCATCGGGCAGATACTGCTGGCAAAGAGACTGGGCAAAAAACGTATCATCGCTGAAACCGGCGCCGGTCAGCATGGTGTGGCCACCGCCACCGTATGCGCGCTGATGGGGATGGAATGTGTGGTATACATGGGTAGCATCGATATCGAAAGACAGGCGCCCAACGTGTCCCGCATGAAAATGCTCGGCGCCACGGTAGTAGCCGCCACCAGCGGCAGTCAAACGTTAAAAGACGCTACCAACGAAGCGATCCGCGACTGGATCAACAATCCGGTAGACACGCATTATATCCTCGGCACCGCCGCTGGTCCGCATCCTTATCCCGATATGGTGGCCCGCCTCCAGTCGGTGATCAGCGAAGAAATCCGCAAGCAGCTGCTCGAAAAAACCGGCAGTGAACTTCCGGACTACGTGGTAGCCTGTATCGGTGGCGGCAGTAACGCCGCCGGCGCATTCTTCCACTACCTCGACGAAGAAGCCGTGAAGCTCGTTGCCGTAGAAGCCGGTGGTAAAGGCGTACATAGCGGTCACTCCGCTGCCACTACTCAACTGGGTAAAATAGGTATCATTCACGCTGCCAAAACATTGCTCATGCAAACAGAAGATGGCCAGATCACAGAGCCGTATTCTATCTCCGCCGGACTGGACTATCCCGGTATCGGGCCCCTGCACGCGCATCTGTACGAAACAGGCCGCGCCCGGTTCCTTGACGCTACCGACGATGAAGCCCTGGCCGCCGCTTATGAGCTGTGCAAACTGGAAGGTATTATCCCCGCGATGGAATCGGCCCATGCGCTGGCCAAACTGAAAGACCTGCCATTCAACCCCGATGATGTGGTGGTGGTGTGCCTTTCCGGCCGCGGCGATAAAGACCTGAATACCTATATCCGTCACATGAATAAATAATCTGGAGTATGCAAAATCGTATTGACCAATTGTTTGCAACCAAACAAAATGGTGTGTTGAATATATATTGCACCGCCGGGTATCCGCAACTGAACGACACCCTGCCGGTGATGACGGCCCTGCAACAACATGGTGCAGACCTCATCGAACTGGGCGTGCCCTTCTCCGATCCGCTGGCCGACGGCCCCGTGATCCAGGACAGTGGCACCCAGGCACTGAAAAACGGGATGAGCCTGCATAAACTTTTTGAACAGCTGGACGGTTTCCGGGAACGTATACACGTCCCCGTTATCCTCATGGGTTATTTCAACCCGGTGCTGGTGTACGGTGTGGAAGCCTTTGTGAAAAAATGTGCGGAAGTAGGCGTGGATGGCGTCATTCTGCCTGATCTGCCGAAGGCAGAATATGAAGCGGAATACAAACCCATTTTTGAACAATACAATGTGAGCCTGATTTTCCTGGTAACACCGGAAACCAGCGACGAACGTATCCGTCAGCTGGACAGCCTCAGCAAAGGGTTTCTATATGCGGTGTCTTCTTCTTCCACTACCGGGAAAGACAAAGACATGTCGCATCAGCAGGCTTATTTTGAACGGCTGCAGCAGCTGAAACTGAAAAACCCGGTACTGATCGGTTTTGGTATTAAAGACAAGGCTACTTTTGATACAGCCTGCCGATATACCAATGGCGCTATCATCGGTACTGCCTTTATTAAAGCGCTGGGAGAAGGCAGGGATATTGACGCTACAGTTCGTAATTTTATAGGATCCATTAAATAAAATGACGAGTTACGAATTCAAAGGTTGCTAAAGGCATCATGCTGATTCGAAATTCTTTATTCGTAATTCGTAATCCGTAATTCGTAATTATGAAAACAGCCATCATAAAATACAATGCCGGGAATATCCGCTCCGTGCAGTTTGCGTTGGACCGTTTAGGGGTGAATGGTATTGTAACAGATAATCCGGAAGAGATCCTGTCGGCCGACAGGGTGATTTTTCCTGGTGTAGGCGAAGCCAGTACGGCTATGCGGTACCTGAAAGAGCGCAACCTCGACAAGCTGATCACCAGCCTGCAACAGCCGGTGCTGGGCATTTGTCTGGGTATGCAGCTGCTGTGTCGCTATTCGGAAGAAAACGACACGCCGTGCCTTGGTGTGTTTGACGTGGACGTAAAACGTTTCACCTCTCCGGTGGAAAACCTGCTGAAGATACCACAGATAGGATGGAACAATATTACCGGTCTGCATAGCGTGATGTTTGAGCATGTGCCGGAAAACAGTTACATGTACTTTGTGCACAGTTATTATGCTGCACTGGGCGCAGATACGGTGGCGATCACCAACTATGTGATCAACTACAGCGCTGCCTTGCAGAAAGATAATTTTTACGCGGTGCAGTTCCACCCCGAAAAATCGGCAGAACACGGCTCCCGTATCATCGAAAACTTTTTGAACTTATAAGATGCAAATCAGAAGGATCAGCGTGGATGACGCGTTGTTGCAGGTACGCAGAGATGTATTGTACCCGCATGCAACCCTGGAGGCGGTGACGGTAGAGCATGACGCTGACGGCCTGCACTTCGGTGTATTTGAAGGTGGACAGCTGGTGACGGTAGTGTCGCTGTTTCCCGGAAAAGGAGAAGCGCAGTTCCGTAAACTGGCCACGCTGTCTGCAGCGCAGGGAAAAGGTTATGGGAAAGCCATCCTGGACCACCTGGCAGACGTCTGCCGGAAAGAAAATATCCAACTCCTCTGGTGCAACGCCCGTGAAACGGCAGTATCTTTTTACGACCGCCTCGGGTATACCACCCGGGGCAATTATTTTGTAAAAGACGGTATTAATTTCATCCGCATGGAACGATCATTGGAAAAGCCTGTAGCCAAACGTTTTGAGGTCATCCCCGCTATCGACATCATCGATGGTAAATGTGTGCGCCTCACACAAGGCGATTACAGCCAGCAGAAAGTGTATAACGAACATCCGCTGGAAGTGGCGAAAGAATTTGAAGCACTGGGCGTACGCCGCCTGCATCTGGTAGACCTGGACGGCGCCAAAAAAGGCGCGGTGGTCAACTGGAAAGTGCTGGAAAATATCGCCGGCAAAACATCGCTGGTAACGGATTTTGGCGGTGGCATTAAAACTGACAAGGATCTGGAGATCGTATATGAATGTGGAGCGGCGCTGGCTACCATTGGCAGTGTGGCAGTGAAATCGCCGGAGCTGTTTTTTAGTTGGGTAACGCGCTTTGGGGCAGATAAGATCTTCCTCGGCGCAGATGTGAAAGAGGAGAAAATCGCCGTAGGCGGATGGCTGGAAACGACCGGCCTGTCAGTGTTTGATTTCCTGGCATCCAACGTGGAACGGGGCGTACATAATATTTTCTGTACAGATATCGCGAAAGATGGCCTGCTGGCAGGTCCTTCCATCGACCTGTACAAAAAAATCATCGGTGAATTCCCCGGTATCAACTTTGTGGCCAGCGGCGGCGTCAGCCATATCGGCGATGTAGCTGCATTACAGGAAATAGGCTGCCAGGGCGTAATCATCGGCAAAGCCATTTACGAAGGAAAAATTTCAACAGCGGAATTAAAATCATTCCTCTAAAATTATTGACGTATGCTGACCAAACGTATCATACCCTGCCTGGATATCAAAGACGGCCGTACCGTGAAAGGTATCAATTTTGAAAATATCCGGGATGCGGGCGATCCTATTGAACTGGGCGCTTTGTATGCTGCTCAGGGAGCAGATGAACTGGTGTTTCTGGATATAACGGCAACGAATGAACGAAGAAAGACATTGGCGGAACTGGTGACCCGTATCGCGCGGTATGTGAACATCCCGTTTACGGTAGGCGGCGGTATTGCTGAAGTAGAAGATGTGAATGTGTTGCTGCAGTCCGGCGCCGATAAGATTTCCGTGAACACGGCGGCCTTTAAAAATCCAGGGCTGGTAGACACGCTGGCACGCGAATTTGGCAGCCAGTGCATTGTGCTGGCGATTGATACGCGCTTCGAAGATGGCGACTGGTATGTGTACCTGAACGGAGGCCGTGTGAAAACAGACCGCAAAGCATTCGACTGGGCCAAAGAAGCGGTAGACCGTGGCGCGGGCGAGATCCTGCTTACCTCCATGAACAATGACGGCACCAAACAGGGCTTCGCACTCGATATCACCGCACAGCTATCGCAAAACCTGAACGTGCCGGTGATTGCCTCCGGCGGCGCGGGCACCATGGAACATTTTGTGGACGTATTTGAAAACGCACAGGCAGATGCAGCGCTGGCCGCCAGCATCTTCCACTATAAAGAAATTGAAATCCCGGAACTCAAAACCTTCCTGTATGGGAAAGGCGTGAATGTCCGATTTTAACCACCGCTGAAATTGCTTATCATGCAAATAGATTTTGAAAAATCGGCCGATGGCCTGGTACCGGCCATCATCCAGGATGCCGCCACCGGCAAAGTGCTTATGCTCGGGTATATGAACCGCGAAGCACTGGACAAAACCCTGGCTGACAACAAAGTCACCTTCTACAGCCGCTCTAAAAAACGCCTGTGGACAAAAGGAGAGGAGAGTGGCAACTTCCTCCTGTTACAAGACCTGAAGGTAGACTGTGACTCCGATACCATCCTCGTTAAAGCCAATCCCGTAGGCCCTGTGTGCCATACCGGCGCCGATACCTGCTGGAATGAGGTGAATACCAGCAACGATTTTCTGGCACGCCTCGAAAGCATCATTACAGACCGGAAAAACAATCCCTCTGATAAATCCTATACCTCTCAGTTGTTCACCAAAGGGATCAACAAGGTAGCGCAGAAAGTAGGCGAGGAGGCCGTGGAAGTAGTGATCGAAGCCAAAGACGATAATGATGAACTGTTTCTGAATGAATCAGCCGATCTGCTGTTTCACTACCTTGTTCTCCTGCAGGCCAAAGGTTTTACCCTGGCAGACGTTATAAAGGTGTTAAAAGAAAGACATAAATAGTCAATTACAAATTACGCATTACAGATTACGAATTTGGGGCTTGCTGGTAAGCGAGAGTGCTTTACATATGTATTTTTTGTAAAGGCACTTTTTTTTACCGATAAGCCCCAAATTCGTAATCCGTAATTAGTAATTCGTAATTGTTTATATTCGTCCTACCTAACTGATTAAAATTAATTATAATGAAAGGAATTTTCCTGTTAGCCGCAGGTGCTTTATTATCTGCCGGTGTTTATGCCCAGCAGGTGTCTGGAACGGTGAAAGGCGCAAATGGCAAGAAGATATACCTGTTCGACGACCAGGATAATAACCCGGATGACTCCCTGACCATACAAAATGAGCAGTTTACCTTCAAGGTGAAAGCGGGGAAAGAACCTGCTGTGTATGCATTGATCATGCAGGATGTGAACTATCCCATGTTATTTGTGTCTGGAGGTGAACCGATCCATTTTACTACTACCATGGCCACTTTCCCGCTGGCTTCCGCGGTAAAAGGCAATGAAAATACCATGGCCATGCAGGCCTATCAGAAAGCATTCGATCCATTGATCAAACGGGCGCAGGACCTCAACCAGGAAGCCCGCGAAATCAATCCGGAAGATGAACCGGCAAAAAATGCTTTCCGTAAAAAAGCCGACCTGTTCAGCAAAGACATCGTGAAAACGGGTACCGACTTTATCAAAACGCATCCTAAAAGCATTGCCAGTATCTGGCTGATGATGAATGAGCTGCGCAGCCGCGTGGAGGTGGCAGAATTCCAGCAGCTGTTTGACTCGCTAGATAAGTCTATCCGCGAAAGCGCCTATGGCAACAGTGTGACCGCCTACTTAAAAAGCCTGAAAGCCAATGCGGTGAATATTCCTGCAGATGATTTTGCCCAGGAAGACGAGAAAGGTAATCCGGTTAAATTGTCTTCTTTCAGAGGGAAATATGTGCTCGTAGACTTCTGGGCCAGCTGGTGCGGTCCGTGCAGACAGGAGAATCCCAATGTCGTAAAAGCGTATAACAAGTATAAAGCTAAAAACTTCACCATCCTGGGGGTTTCCCTCGATAACGACCGGGACCGCTGGCTGCGGGCGGTAAAACAGGATGGACTTGCCTGGACACAGGTGTCTGACCTGAAAGGCTGGGGCAACGAAGTAGCGGTGCAGTACGGCATTCAGTCTATTCCTGCCAACATGCTGATTGGCCCTGATGGCACTATTCTGGCCAGGAACCTCCGTGGAGAAGAACTGGAGCAGAAACTCCGGGAAATCCTGAAATAAGCCGTTTATCAAAATCAGGTTGTCAATACGCGCCTGATTTACCAAATTTGTTATTCGTTTAAAAATTAAAAACCAATGAAGAGATATTTTGTGGGGATCGCCCTACTGATGCCAGCTGTAACATTGTTTGCCCAGGAGAAAAAAGCCGGTGCCACAGGTAAACCGTATACTATCCAGGGTACAATTTCAGAACAAAAGAAACCCGCTACTGTATTCCTCAGAATGCGTAAAGGCGGAGAAATGATCACTGACAGTTCGCAGATAAAAGATGGTAAGTTCACTTTCTCCGGCACGCTGGAAGAACCATTGCTGGCCAGCCTGATGCTGGTACAACGCAGTGGTGAAAAACCAGTGTCCATGGGACGTGATATGCTCGCGGTATTCCTGGATAAAGGCAACATCGTAGTCACTACCACAGACTCCATCAGCAAAGCCACCGTCAGCGGCTCCCGCGCTAACGAGGATTATAAACAGCTGCAGGAGCAACTGAAAGAAGTCAACGAAAAAGGTGCGGCGCTGCAACAGCAATACCGTGAACTGGCTAAAAATAAAGACGAAGAAGGTATCAAAAAGCTGGAATCAGCTTTCGATGCACTGGACGCAGAAGAGAAAAAGATCGAAGGCGATTTCTTCGCTAAAAATGCCGGCTCTCCCATCGCATTATACCTGCTGAACCAGGTGGCTGGTTATGATATCAAACCTGACGAAGTAACACCACTCTATAAAAAGCTGAGCAAGGAAGCGAAAAACTCTCCTTCCGGTAAAGAGTTCGCAAAACGCCTCGAGTCTGCCCGTAAAACAGCAGTAGGCCAGTCTGCACTGGAATTTGCGCAGGCAGATGCCGCTGGTAAAAATATCAGCCTGTCTTCCTTCCGTGGAAAATATGTGCTGGTTGATTTCTGGGCCAGCTGGTGCGGTCCCTGCCGTGCAGAAAACCCTAACGTGGTGAAAGCATACGGCAAATTCAAAGAGAAAGGCTTCGAAATCCTGGGCGTTTCCCTCGATGACAAGAAAGATAAATGGCTGGCTGCCGTAGATGCCGACAAACTCACCTGGACACACGTTTCCGACCTGAAAGGCTGGAAAAATGCTGCCGCTGAACTGTACGGTGTACGGGCCATCCCGCAGAATGTGCTGATCGATCCCAAAGGAAAGATCGTCGCTAAAAACCTGCGCGGCGAAGACCTCGAAAAGAAATTAGCTGAGGTACTGCCTTAATCCCTCCGAAGGTTTAAAACAAAGTATACCGGGCTGGCCTGATGAGGTCAGCCCTTTTTGTTTCTCCAGCCCACGGCCCAGGGCTATGATTTGATTCAATTTCTCCCGGTAAGCCCTCATGTTTATGATGTATAGACATCTTGCTCCATTTCATATAAACGGACAACAATAACTAAAGAAGCCCGCATAACGTAGCAATGAGTGGGCGTATCCCCATTCCTGAGAGACAATGTGCCGAAACAATCTAAACACAGAACCTAGCCCAGGGCTTTAGCCCTGGGTTTAATGGATTATTCTTATCATGAATTTATTTTTTCATCATTGATAATGAATGATTTATCTCTCCAGATCCCTATTCTCTAAAAAAATATACTTTGATTTACGAAACTTTCGTAGATTTACGAAACATTCGTAGATAGTTAAATCACGCTATATGGAAAAGCTCACACAGCAGGAAGAAGCGGCCATGCTGGCGATATGGAAAACGGGGAAAGGGTTTGTGAAAGATTTTCTGGAGAACCATCCGGCACCGGCCCCGCCGTATACTACATTGGCATCTACCATCAAGAACCTGGAAAAAAAAGGATACCTGGAAAGCAGGAAGGTGGGTAACGTGTATGAATACACGCCAGTGATCGCTGAGGGTACTTACAAGAACAAGTTCATGAGTGGTTTTGTGAAGGACTATTTTGAAAACTCCTATAAGGAGCTGGTATCGTTTTTCGCCAAAGAGAAAAAGATCAGCCCGGATGAATTGAAGGAGATTATCAAAATGATTGAAAACAGTAAATAACTAAAACCAGCGACAATGGTACCTGCGATACTGATATACCTGCTCAAAGCCAATGTGGCGCTTACCTTGTTTTTTCTGGCTTACTGGCTGGGGCTGAGGCGACTGACCTTTTATACGCTTAACCGTGTATTCCTGTTGTGCGGCATCGTCTGTTCTTCCCTGTTTCCACTGGTGTCTGTCAATACCTTTGTGGAGCGGCATGAAACTATCGCCGGCGGCATCGCCTACCTGCCAGACCTCAGCAGCCTAACGGCACCGGCTGAACATTTTTCAATATGGACAGCCCTCGTGTACCTCTTCTGGACAGGTGTAGCGGTGATGACGATACGACTGGCCATTCAACTCTTCTCCCTGTGGAAAATACACCGGCGCTCCAGTCCCGCTACGGTAGACGGTGTTACGGTAAGAGCTTTACAGCAGCAGGTGAACCCGTTCTCTTTTTTCCGAAATATCTATATCAATCCTACCCTTCACCAGCCGGAAGAAAGACAGGGTATCCTCGTTCACGAAAAAGTGCACGTACAGCAATGGCACAGCGCTGATGTGGTACTGGGAGAACTCAACAATATCTTCTATTGGTTTAATCCGGGAGCATGGCTCATGAAAACGGCCATCCGCGAAAACCTGGAATTTATTACCGACCGCCATCTGTTAAAACAGGGCCTGGATAAAACCGCTTATCAATACAGTCTGATAAAAGTCAGTGGGATCCCATATGCGACGGCCATCGCAAACAATTTCAATTTCTCACATTTAAAAAACAGGATCATTATGATGAACAGGAAACAATCATCCACCATCCAGCTGGTTCGCTATGTGGCCCTGGGCGTAGTAGTGGGAGGCATGGTATTGTCGCTCAACTACAGCAAGGCTTCCGCCACCCCGCCACAAGAGGTGAAAGCTGCCGTTGGTCAACCTATAGCCGAAGTACCGAAGGAAGTGTCTGTGCAAAAAAATAGCTCCGATATCGCTATGACCAGGGAAAAGCCTGCACCAGCCGCCAAAAACACCACGCCTAAAGCCGGCAATATCCCTGCCCCGGCTCCGCAACCCAATGCCACTCCCGCGCCGGCTCCTGCTCCTGCCCCTGCCCAACAAGCCACGCCGGTGATCACCTTGAGAAGTGCCACTGAACCCGGACCGATTTTCCTGTTGAACGACAGGCTGAGCAACAAAGCTGAAATAAATACGCTCTCTCCCGACGACATTGAGTCTGTCAACGTATTCAAAGGCGCTATGATCACTGATGAAGTAATTTCCCAATATGGTGAAGATGCGCGCAACGGTATTATAGCCGTGTATACCAAACCCTGGTTAGCGGCCTCCAATAAAAAACGTTTTGGTGGTGTGATAGCAGCGGTTGGCACCGCCGCCAAAGCCGCCACCGTTACCGCTGGTGCAGGCCAGGTGGTACGTGTGCATAATACCACTACGGGGGGCGTTTTTGTTGCCACCAGCAGCTATAGCGGTTCAGGTACCACGTCCGGCTCCGCTTCTGCAAGCAGTACAACCGGAGGTGGCAGCAACACCAAAGTAGAGACCATTGTAGTAGTCGGCCATCCAACAAAAGCTACTGTTGAAAAGGTGGTTACCACCGGCAAAAACGATGAAATCATCGTCATCGGCAGACCGGCAAATAAAGGTACCGCTGAGAAAAAAGTTACTACAAACGAAGAATAGAGCAGTCCAAGTGCCGATAAATTGAGAAGTAGAGGCAACACTGTTTATGTTAGCAAAAAGCCACGGTTCGCCACCGTGGCATTTTTGTTGAGAGACAACTTTCTCCGGGCCTCAACGTTATACTAAAGCACCCGGATAAATTGTTGTGTATGTTACAAATAGGCGATAAAGCACCCGATTTTACCCTCGCGGCATCTCCGGACAAAATGGTAACGCTTTCAGACCTCCGGGGAAAAAATGTAATATTGGCTTTCTATCCGGCAGACTGGAGTCCGGTGTGCAGCGATCAGATGGCCTTGTACAACGAAACACTTCGTTTTTTTGAGCGGCATAACGCTGTACTGTTGGGTATTTCAGTGGACGGGAAATGGTGTCATAAGGCTTTTGCAAAAGACAGGAATCTGCATTTCGACCTGCTGGCCGATTTTGAACCGAAAGGAGCTGTGTCCCGGCAATACGGTGTTTATAAAGATGGTGTCAGCCAGCGCGCACTGTTTGTCATGGATGATCAGGGAGTGATACAATGGAGTTATCTGTCTCCCATCGGCGAAAATCCGGGTGCTGACGGTATTCTGCAGGCATTGGAAACGATGACGAAAACGGCCTGATACCATTCGTAATTCGTAACTCGTAATTCTCCTTTATGCTTACACCTCCCATTACCAGCCGTGACCATGTCACCGGTAACCAGCAAGGCTCCACGGAGATTGTGGAGTATGGCGATTTTCAATGTCCCTATTGTGGAGAAGCTTTTGGCGTAGTGCGTGACATGTTGCAGGCACTCAGTAATATTAAGTTCGTCTTCCGCCATTTCCCGCTGGCGGAATCGCATGAATACGCCATGGATGCCGCGCTGGCCGCGGAAGCAGCTGCCCGGCAGCAACAGTTCTGGCAGATGCATGATGCCCTTTATCTTCACCAGCAGCAACTTTCTGATGCTTTGTTCCCCGAGCTGGCCAAACAGCTACAGCTCAATCTGGAGCAGTTTCAGGAAGACATGCAGGACAACCTGCTGGTCAGCAAAGTAGAAGCTGATTTTGAAAGCGGTATACGCAGCGGAGTAAATGGTACCCCCACTTTTTTTATCAACGGAAAGAGATTTAACGGCGATTATCGCAACTTACTGGCCGCTGTTCGCCACTGACTTCACACAACGGAAGCCCAGATTGGCCAGGCCCGATTCAGGAGTAGTCTTCATTCTGGCAGATACACGGTAGCCCCGGCAATATTCATCGCTGCACATATACGAACCACCACGGATCACATGTTTTTGCTGCCCCGGATCTTCGGGGTCAAAACCCTTTGCTGGCCCGGCAGGATTGGCTGCATCCTTTTCCACCTGCGCGTAATAGTTGGCATCATACAAATCGGCTACCCATTCCCATACGTTACCGGCCATATCGTATAATTGGTAACCATTAGGCTTATATGATTTCACCGGCGCGGTACCGGAGAAACCGTCAGTCGTCGTTGTGTCATAAGGGAAATGGCCGTTCCAGGTGTTGGCCTTGGGTTTGCCGGTAGTGAGCGCCTCGCTGCCCCAGGGATATACCTGGTTGGAAAGACCACCCCTGGCTGCATATTCCCATTCAGCTTCCGTAGGCAGGCGTTTACCGGCCCATTTGGCATAAGCCTGGGCATCGAGCCACGATACCTGCGTTACAGGATGATCTTCCCTGCCCCTGATGTCGCGCTGCGGCCCTTCAGGATGCTTCCAGCTGGCGCCGGCAACAAAACTCCACCATTGTGATACATCATTCAATGGCACCTGATGGTCCGGCGGTGTAAACACCAGCGCGCCGGCCGCCAGCATGCTACTATCGGGCTCCGGAGAACCGGGCGGCAGACTGGCTATCAGCTCTTCTTTGGAAATAGGCTTCTCAGCGGTCGTTACATAACCGGTAGCAGCCACAAAAGCGGCAAATTCCCGGTTGGTCACCTCATGTTCGTCCATCCAGAAACTATCTACTTTCACACGGTGTTTAGGGTACTCGTCGGGCATACCGGTGGTATCATCTGCTCCCATACTGAAGCTGCCCCCAGGTATCAATACCATACGGTTTAGTGTATCCGGCCCGCTGGCAACGGTCGCTACAGAATCTTTCTGAACGGGTGCTTTACCGGCCCCTCCACAAGCAGTCAGGGCTGCCGTTATGATGCTGAGATATATCAAATGCCTGGTCATCTGCACAAAATACTCTTTTCCCGCAAAGACGCAAAGCAGCAAAGAGCGCAAAGATGATATAAGCGAGCAGAGAAAGCAAAGGTGCGGAGATCACATTCGACCTCCGCACCTTTGCTTTCTTATAATTCTTACTTAATTCTTTGCGCTCTTTGCTGCTTTGCGTCTTTGCGGGAATCCATGTTAACAATAAAATAATGATTTTTTTACGCAAACTATTGTAAACTGCATCCTGATCAGGTGCAGTCCGGCTGCACTGTTTATTCAGCTAATATGCAACAAACGGCCATCCCTTTCACCCGGAAGGATTTCGGGGATGATTTTCTGTGGGGCGTCACCATCTCTGCGTTTCAGAATGAAGGCGCGCACGACCTCGACGGTAAAGGGGCTTCTATCTGGGATACCTTCTCCCGCCGCAAAGGAAAAATCCGCGATAAGACACATGCACAGGTGGCGTGCGATTTCTACAACCGTTATACGCAGGATATCCTGCTGGCAAAAATGTTGGGGTTCAATGTGTTCCGTTTCTCCCTGTCGTGGTCCAGAATTATTCCGGGCGGCACCGGCGCCGTTAATCAGGCGGGACTCGATTTTTATCACCGGGTGATAGACGCCTGTCTGGAACTGGGATTGGAACCTTATGTGACGTTGTATCACTGGGACCTGCCACAGGCGCTGGAAAACAAAGGCGGATGGTGCCATCGCGGAGTGGTATTTGCTTTCGAAAACTATGTACGCGTATGTACACAGGCGTTTGGCAATAAGGTGAAAAACTGGATCATCCTCAACGAGCCTTTCGGCTTTACAGCATTGGGGTATATGTTGGGCGTACATGCGCCCGGAAAAATAGGCCTGTCGTGGTTCCTGCCGGCGGTACATCACGCGGTGATGGCCCAGGCAGAGGGAGGCCGCGTGGTGCGCGAAGAAGTGGCGGGCGCCAATATCGGCACGGCGCTGTCCTGCTCTCAGATCATCCCGTTTACCAACAATGAAAAAGATTTGCAGGCTGCCCGTAAAGCGGATGCGCTGTTTAACCGGATGTTCCTGGAACCGGCGCTGGGTATGGGTTATCCGGTAGATGATTTCCCGCTGTTGAAGCGTATCGGCAGAAGATACGCGCTGTGGCGTGACTGGGACAAGCTGGCGTTCGACTTCGATTTTATCGGGGTACAGAATTATTTCCCGCTGGTGGTAAAATACAACGCTTTTATGCCGGTGGTCAATATATCTGAGGTAAAACCCCGCGCCCGTAACGTGCCTACTACCGCGCTGGGATGGGAAATCAACGGCAACGGCCTGTACGAAGTACTGAAACAGTTCTCTGCTTATGATGGTGTCAGGAAACTTATCGTGACAGAAGGCGGCGCCGCCTTCCCCGATTTACGCGCAGAAGACGGTGCTATCCATGATACGGACCGGGTCCGGTATTTTACCGAATACCTGGAAGGAGTGCTCAAAGCCAGAAGAGAAGGCATTCCGGTAGACGGATATTTCGCCTGGACGCTCACCGACAACTTTGAATGGGCCGAAGGATACCGCGCCCGCTTTGGACTGGTGCACATCAATTTTGAAACGCAGCAGCGTACAATAAAAGATTCCGGTTACTGGTTCAGAGAATTTTTAAATTTAGAAATTTAATCATTTAATTATTGGGGTTGCTGCATTTTCAAATCCCTACATCAAAAAATTCCGAAATCCGTAAATCCAATAAAAAAATAACCAAATAAAAAAATAACCCAATGGCGTTACTGGTTCAACCGCTTCAGGAACCAGATATCGCGCAGGCTGAAGTTAAAGACCGCATTTACATAAGTCTCCTTGATCAACCCGTTGCTGGTGCTGCCGCGCTGCCCGGCTTCCAATCCGACATAATAACGCAACTGTCCTGTTTTACTGGGAAGGGAAGCGCCCAGTGTGCCGGCCACATCGTGTATGACCGTATTCTTAATCACCAGTGGAGATTGATTGTAGCTGAATCCTGCCTGAAGGATCAGTCCCTCTATAGGACGGTTGTAGTATTGCCGGCTGATGGCGTATTCCACGCCGGTAGAAAACCGTTGCCCGTCCCGGTAGTAATAGTTCAGCCCTTTATCACCCAGATTATTCCATTGCTGGCGGCGGTAGTCTGCTACCCAGGTGATGGTGCCGTTAGTGAGGGAGAGGCCGCCGCCGAATTCGGCCGGCAGGGTGAAGGAGCCGGGAGCCAGTTGTTCGGTATAGTAGGGGATGTTATCCTGATTAACGATGTTGAGTTTCTGCTGCAATTTCATGCGGGTCTCGAAGCGGTAGGTGGCGCCGAGGCCCAGTTGCCAGTCTTTGGACAGTTTGGTCACGTATTGTGCGCCCGCGGTGAAGTTGGGCTTAAAGGTGTACTGGTTGTGTTGTGTAGCCAGGGAGTCGTTACCCACCGTTTGACTGATATTGATAGGGCCGAACAGAAAGCCGGTAGACACACCGATGGAGAAATGTTTATTGAGTTGGAACCCGTTAGAGATATAAGCCCTGTTTAATCCGCCGGTGCCGGTGGTGGTAGCGGTTACCGGATTACCGGTGCCGGTAATGAACTGGTTGTTGAGCAGTTTGTAATCCACGCTGCTGAAAGGGGTGATACCGGCGCCGATACCCCACCAGCGGGCGGCTTTGAAGCCGAGGGCCAGTCTTTTAAAATTGAGGTCGCTGGCTGTTTGTGATACCTTGTCACCGGAGTAGTTGATATACTGCGCTTTCAGGGAGGCATCGAACATAAAGTTCTGTGTCGGCAGCGCGCTATAGGAGGCCGGATTCAGCTCGTTCAGGTAGCCGCTGTTGCGTCGGCCTATGCCGGTGCTTCCGAGGCCAAAATTGCGGCTGTAATCCCTTGTTTCGAGGTCGCCGATGCCATAGGCGGAGTAAATGGAGTTGAGGCCGTGTTGTGCTTTGGCTGCGCCGGCGAAGAGCAACAGCGCGGCCACACAGGTATATATTTTTTTGCGCATAGTCATGTCCGTTATTTATACAGCAGGTAATAGACCTGTACCTTGATTTTCTTTTTAGGTGCCTGCTGGTCATTGATCACCAGTCTGTCGAAACTGTTTCTGCCGGCGCCTCCGGGCGTTGTCAGAAACAGGCCGCGGGCGCCGTTGTCGTCGGCGGTGAGCTGAGTATTGCAGTAGTTGGTGATATCGTAGGAGTAGTAGGTGTTTTCGTTATACAGATTATCCACTGTGAGGCTGCCGTAGGCAACGGTGTCGGTGACGGCGTTGGTCTTGTCTGCCTGACAGAGGGCGAGACTGGCCGGTATCTGGCTGCTGCCGTTGAACGTGCCGGCAGCGGGATATACGGTGAGTATCACTTTCATGATCTTAAAAAACTGTCCCAGCTGTTGCATGTTCTTAAGATAGGGGAGATCGATGCGGGTCCCTACACCGGTGAGTGATTGTGTGAAAGACATATTGCCGGTGGCCGAAGAGGGCAGTTCTTTTACCGGTCCCTGTAATTTTTCCAGCGGGGTGCCGGTACGATTGGTGCTGATCTGATTGAACTGCAGCTCACTGGCATTCATCTTAAAATCAACATACTTCACGGTAGTCACGATCTCATTGACGTGATAATACAGGCGCATGGTCAGCGAAGTGTCCTGTGCCAGGAAAGTCATCAGGGCGGCACTTCCGGGACCGGGTACTATTTTCAGCCCGCGGAAGAAATCCAGGAAGTTAGGCCCGGCAGAGATGTCAGGACTTTTGTCGCGCAACATGGTAAACAGCTGGTTGCCCAATGCGTTTGATAAAGGGATGCTCACGTTTTTGTCTGTCTTCGGGCGGATAATACCGGTGAAGGAGCCCAGCGGTGTGCTTTCTGTGGCGAAGTTGCTGTTGTTATATAGGCTGTAGAAGGTTTTGGCATATTGGATCGTCTGTGTTACCCGGTACACCTGCAGGCTTTGCGGTTGCAGGGAATCGCCGGCGATATAACCGGAGGGGCGCAGCAGGAGCCGCAGGGAATCGAAGCCGGAGCCGTTGACAGGGATCTCTGCTCCGGTAGGCTGTATCACCTGGAAATAAGAACCGGCGGTCACGGCCCCAAGATAGGGGTCCGACTTAGTGCCTACCAGCAGCAGGCCGGAGCCGGAGGTGGGCACGGAGTCATACTGGATGGTTTTCATGGCCACCGAAAGTGTATCGGTCAGAATATAATCGGTTTGTTGGTTATCTACCACGTTATCATAGGAAAAACCTGTCTTCTGACAGGCGCTCATTCCGGTCAGCAATAACAACAACAGCACATACCTTATGCTGCTTTGCTGCTTAGCATCTTTGCGTGAAACCCAACCGCGTAAAACAAAACTGCGGGAAACAAAACGCCTTACGTCCCTTTGCTCCCTTCTTATTCCTCTGCGTGAAAAAAAATCGTTGTTCATGGTGCGCAATTTTAGACACGATCGATACTTGCCGTTGCTGTAATATGCCAATGGGCATTATTCATCGATGAAACCATTAATCTGTTCTTTGTGCCGTCAAAAGCGCCCGTATCGCGGCTAAACGCAAAAGATTACTGCTGGCAGATGAAAAAGCGGTATCCGTCAGTTAAAAAGAGGGGAATGTCTATTTCCTGTTTGCCGGAATGCTCTCACGGATAATTTTGGCGATAGTAAAACGAACATGCGAATGCGTTATTTAAAAGGTTACAGTTTATTATTGGTCGCTTCCCTGGTGGCCTGTTCGAAGGACTCCTCCACGACTACCAAAGTCGGCAACTGGATCAAGCGTTCTGAGTTTGAAGGGGTGGCCAGAAGTGCTGCCGCTTCCTTTGTCATAGATAACAAGGCTTATGTGGGCACCGGTTACGACGGTACTAACAGGCTGCAGGATTTCTGGGTATTTGATGTAGACCTGAACCAATGGACACAGAAGGCGCCATTCCCGGGCGTAGGCCGCAGCGGCGCTGTAGGCATGGCCATGGCCGGCAAAGGTTATGTCGGTACCGGATACGATGGTCTCAACAAGCTCAACGATTTTTATCAGTATGATCCTGCTGCCAATACCTGGAGCCGTAAGGCCGACTTCGGCGGCAGTGCCCGATATGGCGCCGTCGCTTTTGCATTGAATGATAAAGGATACATCGCCACCGGATATGACGGCAACTGGCTGAAAGATAACTGGCGCTATGATCCCGCTGCCAATGCATGGACACAGGTGCAGAGCCTCACCAGCGGCAAAAGACAGGATGGCAACGCCTTTGTGATCAACAATAAGGCTTATGTGTGCATGGGTACGGCCAATGGCAGCTATGTAAGCGATTTTTATGCGTTCGACGGTGCTACCGAAACCTGGACGACCTTGCGTTCTATCGACAACGTGACCGACCAGAGCTTCGATGACAACTACAACTTCAAAGGCAGCGGCGCAGCGTCTTTTGCGATGCGCGGCCTGGGATATATCGTGTCCGGTACTAAAACGGGCTTGTCTTCTGCAGTATGGGAGTACAATCCGGGTACCGACCTGTGGGTGCAGAAAACAGATTTTGAAGGTGCTGCGCGTAACGGTGCTACCGGCTTCGCAGTGAAAGACAGAGGCTTTGTGGTGTTGGGCACAAGCTCCAGCCAACCATTTGATAATATGTTCGAATTTGACCCTACTGCCGAATATAACCAGTATGACTAAACGAAAATTATCCTGGATCATTCCTATAGTGTTGATACTGCTGTTGGTAGTGTACCGGTATTATCGGGATTCCTCACAGCGGCAGGACGACATGGTGCAGTTGACGGTGGTGCCCTTTGAAACGGGTGGAGGCTGGGGATATAAAGTAATGGTGGATAACCATTCCTACATCTATCAGGATGTGATTCCCGGTATCGCCGGCAACAAACCCTTCCGCTCGAAAGATGATGCGGCAAGGGTAGGACAGGCAGTCGTGGAAAAAATGATGGCACATCAGCGGCCGACTGTTACGTTAACTGATTTATTAAGGATGCAGGTAGCTGGCGTGCAATAAGAATGTTGTCTGTTCAGGGTTGTAGTCCCGCCTGGTTTTAAGCGATTAGAACCGGGTGGGATTCCCTATTTGTATACTTTTTAATGGTGTTCTAATACCAATTTAATTTTAACAATCCCTTATACCAGGATTAACAAACTTTAACACAAGCTATACCGGATACGGTTGTATGTTTATCGCATCAATTACAGTGATGCTCCATTTCAAACGTATATTAAAGAATCGTCCGGTCGTCGTATCCCTGCACATGCTGGCATGGGTGTGTTTTTTATTCTTTCCTTTTTTCATTTACCGCATTCAGATTCTGCATAAAACCTTTTTCATCAAGGAGCTGATTGACAACCTCTTTCTGATCGCTATTTTTTATCTGAATATCTATGTGCTGATACCACGTTACTTCAACCGGCAAAAGATTGTGAAGTATCTCAGTACGGTGATACTGCTGGTGGTGTTTATCACGATACAGCAGGCGGCGCTGGATTTTTATTTTTTCAGGAACTATATCGGTCGCCCTGCGATGATGGCCATGCGGCTGGATAAAGCAAGATTGGCGAATGATGTAACAACCAGGGCGTTTCCTCCGTTTAACCATCGGTATGAGATGAAAGACGAGGAAGGGGTGCAGTTAACGGCCAGTTCCATGGCTACACCATTAGGTAGTGCCGGACGGCATATTACAGTGATGGCCAAGCCGGTGATGTCTACGCTGCCTCTGCCGCCGCCACGTTGGTTCAGGGTTGTGGAAGGCAATGTCTCTTTCTGGGATTACCTGTTGTTCCCGGAAGTGCTCCGCCGCTCTGGCTTTTTTGCCCTGCTGATATTGTTTATGAGCGGATTCATCAAAATTGCCGTAGAGTGGTTTGAAAGTGAAAAACAACGGGAAGCGTTGAAAGTAGAAAAACTGAATGCAGAACTGAAATTTCTGAAGTCACAAATCAATCCGCATTTTCTTTTTAATTGCCTGAATACGATTTATTCGCTGGCGCACAAACAATCTGGCCAAACGGAACATGCCATCCTGAAGTTATCGACCATCATGCGGTATATGATCTATGAATCTAATGAAGACAAAGTACAGCTGGAACACGAATTGAAGTACCTACAGGATTACATTGATATACAGCGGTTGCGGTTGCCGCAGGACATAGACATCCAATACGAGTTAAAAGGCAGTGCATCGGGGTTTCTGATAGAACCCATGCTACTGGTGCCTTTTGTGGAGAATGCCTTTAAACACGGCATCAGCTATGCCGAAGAATCCTTTATCAGCATCGATATCACTATTGCAGAAAATATGATCAGATTAATTGTCAGAAACAGCCTCTTTAAAGAACGGGTATCCGAAAGAGGCGGTATCGGATTACAGAACGTACAGAAAAGACTGGACATGCTCTATCACGGAGACCATGACATCACTATCACGGAAACAGATAACCAGTTCATTGTTGATCTTAAAATAGTATTGAAAAAATGATAAAGTGTATCGCTGTGGATGACGAGCCCCTGGCCCTGGAAATCCTGGAAGACTACATCCGCAAAGTGCCCTTCCTCCAGCTGGCCGGCAAGTTTGAAAACGCTGCCAATGCCCTGCGCTTTATTCAGGAAGAACCGGTGGACCTGGTTTTTCTGGATATCAAGATGCCTGATATTACCGGCATACAGTTCCTGAAGTCCCTCAAATATCCGCCCATGGTAATTTTTACCACCGCCTACGGAGAGTATGCGCTGGATGGCTTTAACCTGGATGTGGTAGACTATCTCCTGAAACCCGTACCATTTGAGCGTTTCCTGAAAGCCGCCGCCAAAGCCAATGAGGCGTTTACCGCCAATCAGCAGAAGGCTGCCCCGCTCGATGTGGCCACTTTTGTCAATGACTACATCTTTATCAAAACGGAATACAAAATCATCAAGATCAATCTTGAAGACATTCTTTTCATTGAAGCACTCAAAGACTATACGAAAATCTATACTCCCAATCTGCCTGTGCTCACGCTGCGCAGCCTTAAATCATTCGAAACCCGGCTCCCGGCTGATAAATTCATCCGCGTGCACCGTTCTTATCTGGTGTCTCTCAATAAAATCAATTCAGTGGAGAAAAATACCGTGATGATCGCTAACCAGTCCATCCCGATCAGTGATGGCTACCGCGACCGGTTTTATGACCTGATCAACAGGAATTCATAACCATTTTTATATTTAGGTATTTTGATATTTGGATATTTACTGGTGTTATTTGAACATTCAGAATAGTATTTTACATTTTAATTTATTTAAATATTAAAATTTAATATTTAAATCGAATAAAGAATCATTTAGTTGTGAGCTCAATATTCGAGTCGTTCAATAGATAAATGACTAAATATCAAAATGTCTAAATGAATCTATTCAAATTTTTCGGAACTTTGATGCCACCATTACAAAAAGCCTTAATCAAAAACCACCAACATTGGAAAGAATTTATTTTGATAATGCAGCCACCACCTCTCTCGACCCGGTGGTATTAGATGCCATGCTGCCTTATATGACGGAAAAGTTCGGAAATCCTTCGTCTATCTACTCGTACGGAAGAGAATCCAGGCTGGGTATAGAGAATGCACGCAAATCAGTAGCTAAGATCCTGAACGCGCATCCGGGAGAAATCTTTTTCACTTCCGGCGGGACCGAAAGCAGCAATACGGCCATCAATGCTGCCATCAACGATCTGGGATGTAAACACATCATTTCTTCCCCGATAGAGCACCATGCTACGCTGCACACCGTGGAGCACCTGCATCATCATCGTGGTATCGGACTGTCGTTTGTCAACATATTGCCATCCGGCCATATCGACATGGACCATCTCCGTGAGCTGCTGCAAAACGCCGGCGGCAAATGCCTGGTGACGCTGATGCATGCCAACAACGAGATCGGCAACCTGCTCGATCTGAACGCAGTAGGCACGCTCTGCAAAGAGTTTGATGCCATCTTCCATTCCGATACGGTACAAACCGTAGGACACTATCCGTTTGACCTGCGCAATACCCCGGTGCATTTCATTACCGGCGCAGGGCACAAATTCCATGGTCCTAAAGGCGTAGGTATCCTGTACATCAACGAGAACGTGAAAATCAGTCCGTTCATCCAGGGTGGCAGCCAGGAACGCAACATGCGCGCAGGTACCGAAAACCTCTACGGTATCATCGGGTTTGCCAAAGCACTGGAACTGGCTACAGAACACCATGCGGAACACAGCGCGTATATCAACGACCTGCGGCAGTACATGGCAGCGGAGCTGGAGAAAAACATTCCGGGCGTAACCTTCAACGGCGATCTGAAAGGACGCAGCCTGTACACCGTGTTAAACGTGTCTTTCCCGAAATCAGAGAAGAGCGAAATGATCCTGTTCAACCTGGATATCAACGGTATCTGTGCCTCCGGCGGCAGTGCCTGCACATCCGGCGCCAACGCAGGTTCTCACGTGATCCGCGCTATCAACAGCAATCCTAACCAGATCGCGGTACGTTTCTCCTTCTCCAAAAACAATACAAGAACAGAGATTGACAGGGTAATTGCCAAATTGAAAGAATTAATTTAGGGATTTAGGGATTTCCTGATTTACGAATTTCGCGAAAAAAAAGACCGAGGCGAGTAAGTCGCTTCGGTCTTCTTTTTTTATCCGCGAAATCAAGAAATTCGTAAATCAAGAAATTCGTAAATCAGGAAATCCCTAAATCCAGAAATTCTACATAAATTCTTTGATGTCCTGCATGATCCTTTTGGCGATGTTGTCGGCCGTTGTCTCATTCTGGCTCTCCGCATAGATACGGATAATGGGTTCTGTATTGGAGGTGCGCAGGTGTACCCAGTCTTTGTCGAATTCTATTTTCAGGCCATCTTCCGTATTTAACGGTTGATTTTTGTATTTGCCTTTGATTTTTTCGAAGATGGTTTTTACATCTACGCCTTTGTCCAGCTCGATTTTATTTTTGGAGATGAAATAATCCGGGTAGCTATTACGCAGGGCTTTGATGCTTTTTTTGCTGTTGGCGAGATGGGTCAGGAAAAGACCGATACCGATCAGCGCATCGCGGCCGTAGTGCAGGTCCGGCACAATGATACCGCCGTTACCTTCACCGCCGATAACAGCGTTGGTTTCTTTCATTTTTCTTACCACGTTCACTTCGCCTACGGCAGAAGGGGTATACTGGCCGCCGTTTTTCAGTGTCACATCTTTCAACGCCTGCGTGGAAGACATGTTGGAAACGGTATTGCCCGGGCGTTTGCTGAGCACGTAGTCAGCCACCGCTACCAGCGTATATTCTTCCCCGAACATGCTGCCATCTTCACAAACGAAGCAGAGACGGTCTACGTCCGGATCTACCGCGATGCCCAGGTCAGCATTGGATTTATTCACTTCGTTGGACAGCGCGGTCAGGTTTTCTGCCAGCGGTTCCGGATTGTGGGCGAATTTGCCGGTCACTTCCGGAAACAGCACTTCCACTTCGTTTACGCCCAGTGCTTTCAGCAACGGGGGAACGAACAGCGCGCCGGTAGAGTTAACTGCGTCTACCACCACTTTAAAATTACGCTCCCTGATAGCAGCCACATCCACCAAAGGATAGTTCACTATAAGGTCTACATGTTTTTGCAGGTAAGAATCATCCTGTGTGTAGGAACCCAGTTTGTTCACATCCACAAAGGTGAAGTCTTCCCGTTCTGCAATGTCGAGCAGTGTTGCGCCGTCTTCGCCGGAAATGAACTCCCCTTCTGCATTCAGCAGTTTCAGGGCGTTCCATTCTTTTGGATTATGGCTGGCAGTAAGAATGATACCACCGGCAGCATTTTCCATTTTTACAGCAATTTCTACTGTTGGCGTAGTAGACAGACCCAGATCAACTACATCGATTCCCAGGCCGTTGAGCGTGGATACTACCAGGTTTTTCACCATTTCGCCGGAAATACGGCCATCACGGCCTATTACCACTTTGCGGTTGTCGGTCTGGCGGGAGAGCCAGGTACCGTAAGCTGCGGTGAATTTTACCACATCCAACGGAGAGAGTCCTTCACCGGGCTTGCCGCCTATGGTTCCGCGAATACCGGATATTGATTTGATCAGTGCCACGAGATTCAATTTTTTAAGGAAGGCAAATATAAAAAAAACCGTTCCAGATTTCCTAATTATGAAAAGATGAGGCGTCTTGCCGACAGATCGACCATTTTCCCCATTCAGTTTTCATTATATTTGCAGCTACGCTTTTAAAAAAACAGCTATACGTTGCATGCAATACTTTTGGAAGAATATACCCCGGTATATTCGTTATGTGCTTGTTCAAACGCTCTATCTCTTCCTGTTGATGGTGTTGTTCAGGCTCATTTTTTACCTGTTCTTCTTTAAAACCACCATCACCAGCAGCAGTGCGATAGCCAAAGCGTGGTATCTGGGCACCAAGTTCGACCTCCGGCTGGCGCTCATACTGGTGGTGCCGGTGGCGCTGACAGCTGTCATCGCCCGTAACGGCCTCTTTACGTCGAAGGTTATACGCAAAGCCGTGGCCATTTACCTCTTCATCGTCTTTACCGCCCTTACCTTATTATATATCCTCGATCTGGGACATTATGACTACCTCGGCATGCGGCTGGACCCGTCCATCATGCGTTTCCTCGCTAAAGGGGAGCGGGCCGACAATGCCCGGATGGTATGGCAGAGTTATCCGGTGGTACGGGGCTTCCTCGGCATCTTCGTTTTCCTGTTCCTCGTCTTCCGCCTGCAACGGCGCACCTGGAACCGTTTTGCGGCCCAGCCGTCGGTATACCTGCGCAACTGGCCCTTTACCGGTTATGTAACGGCGCTCACCCTGCTCATCGCTGCCGGTATCTATGGCAACTTTGCCTATTTCCCGCTGCGCTGGAGCCAGGCCATGTTCACCCGCGACAACGGCGTCACCAGCCTGGGACTTAACCCCATCCTGTATTTTGCCTCCAATTTCTCTGTGGAAGGAGATACCTATGATATTAATCTTACCAAAAAATATTATCCGTATATCGCCGACTACCTCAAAGTAGACAAGGCGGATGCTGAGAAACTGGAGTATGTACGCACTGTTCACGGCGATTCCACCAAACCTAAGCTCAACGTAGTGCTGGTGATGCTGGAATCCACCGGCGCCGCGCCTACCAGCATGTACGGCAATCCTATGCAGGCCACGCCCAATATGCAACGGCTGGCCGACAGTGGCATCCTCTTCAAAAATTTCTACGTGCCGGCCATCAGCACAGCGAAAACTGTTTTCGGCGTTACCACCGGTCTGCCGGACATCACCACCGTGAAAACAGCCAGCCGCCACCCTAAAATGCTGGACCAGCGTATCGTCATGGACCAGTTCAAAGGTTACGAAAAACTGTACCTCCTCGGTGGCAACACCAACTGGGCCAATATCCGCGCGGTATTCACCAACAATGTGGAGGGCATCAGTATTCATGAGGAAGGCATGTACAAGTCCGGCAAAGCAGACGTATGGGGTATCTCCGATTATGACCTGATCACCGAGGCGAGCGAGATATTCAAAGCCAACAACGATCAGAAAAAGCCGTTCGTGGCTTTCCTGCAGCTGGCAGACAACCACCCGCCGTATACCACTACCAGCGGGGCGGGCGACTTTAAAAAGCTGACCGAGAAAGACATCGACATGGCGAAATTCAAAAAATCCGGATTTGTGTCGCTCGATCAGTTTAACGCCCTGCGGTATGAAGATTACAACGTAGGCCATCTCATCGACGTGGCCCGTAAAGACGGGTACCTCAACAATACCGTCTTTATGTTCTTCGGCGACCATAACTGTATCCTCAATCCATACTCCTTTATGCCCATGCCGGAGTATGAAATGGGTACCGGTGGCGTACATGTGACCGCGTTTATGTACGGCCCCGGCCATGTGCAGCCACAGGTGATCAACACGCCCGGCAGCCTGCTGGACGTTTATCCCACCATGGCCAGCATGGTAGGCCTGCCGTATAAAAACTATACCCTGGGCACCAACCTGTTTGACAGTACCCGTACCAGCAAATATGTATTTATCAGCTACGCCCGCAATCAGCAGCCATACTACGCACTCATTGGAAACCAATACCTCAGCGAGGTGAACATGGCCACCAATGCCACAGCGCTGTACGACCTGAAAGGCGATCCGCTGAAAAATATACAGGCTCAACAGCCAGACACGGCAAAAAATTTGGATAATTTAACACGAGGCTTCTTCGAAAGCACGCGATATTTGATGTTTAATAACAAAAAGTAATATTTGCCTTTGGGCATGATTGCATCATGATGGATATAGATATAGACAAAAGCTGGTTTAAAGATTGGTTCAATTCCCCCTACTACCATCTGCTCTACAACAACCGTGACGAGCAGGAGGCTGCCGCATTTATTGATAAACTGCTGGCATACCTGCAGCCACCCGCTCATGCATCCATGCTGGACGTGGCCTGCGGAAGGGGACGTCATGCCAAGTACCTGGCAGACAAGGGGTATGAAGTAACTGGTATAGATCTCTCCATAGAAAGCATCAATGTCGCCAAAAAGCTGGAAAATGACCACCTGAGCTTTTTTCAGCATGATATGCGGTTGCCTTTCCGCGTCAACTACTTCGATGTCGTGTTTAATTTCTTCACCAGCTTCGGTTATTTCGAATCACAGCGTGATAATGACAATGCGCTGCGTACCCTGACCAACGCGCTCCGGCCCGGAGGGAAACTGGTGCTGGACTATCTCAACAGTTCCTATGTGGAAAAACACCTGGTGTACGATGAGGTAAAGGAGAAAGATAACGTGGTGTTCGACATTCAGCGGGAAGTGAAAAATCATAAATTCCTCAAAAAAATCAATATTCTCGATAAAAACCTCATGAGAAGGGCCACTTTCGCGGAGAGCGTCAACGCTTTCTCCCGCGCGGATTTTGAGCGGATGTTCGCCAAACAGGGCCTGGTGATCACTGAAATATTCGGGGACTATCATTTTAACAGCTATGACGAACAGCGTTCGCCGCGTATGGTCCTCATTGCTCAAAAACCTTAGCCATGCTTGAAAGTATCCTGAAACAGGACCTGCGCTTATTTCTACATATTAACGCGCAATGGCATAATGCTGTATTGGATGTGGTCCTGCCTTTTGTGCGGGAGCCATATGTATGGGCGCCGCTGTACCTGTTCCTGGCATTGTTCGTCACCATCAATTACGGCTGGAGAGGCTTTTTCTGGATTGTTTTTTTTCTGCTGGTATTTGGACTGGCAGATCAGAGCAGCCTATATATTAAAGAGGCCTTTGGCCGTCTCAGGCCCTGCCGCGACCCGATCGTGTCGCACTATGCGCGGGTACTGGTAGTGTATTGCCCTATGAGCGGCAGTTTTACCTCTAACCACGCCGCGAACCATTTTGCGCTGGCGACGTTTTGTTTCTTAACTTTAAAATCAGCTTTGGGCCGGTACGCCCTGTTGTTTTTCCTGTGGGCGGCTGTTATCGGCTACGCACAGATATATGTAGGGGTGCATTATCCACTGGACGTGCTGGGTGGTGCTGTACTGGGTGGCCTGATCGGGCTGCTGAGCGGTAGTTTTTTCCAGCGCCGCATAAGACTGGAGCCTGAACAAACATCATGAACTGGACATATCTGATACTTATACTGTTGGCTACGCTCGCCGGTGGGGTTATCCCCATGACGATCAGGCGTATCAATGCAAATTTTACGATTTATCTGCTGGCTTTTACCGGCGCTTTCCTGTTTGGGGTGACGATCATGCACCTGCTGCCGGAAGTGTACCATGAACTGGGCCATAGCGCAGGCATCTACATTGTGCTGGGCTTTTTCCTACAGGTATTTCTGCAGCAGCTGTCACACGGCATGGAGCATGGCCACACCCATTTACCGGGTGAAAACCATCATCATATCGCCGTTACGCCGCTGTTGCTGGGCTTGTCCATTCACGCCTTCATGGAAGGTATCCCGCTGGGATTTAAGTACGAAGACCAGTCGGCGTTGCCTTCACTGATGATGGGCGTGGCGGCACACAAGGTGCCGGAAGCACTGACCCTGATCACGGTAATGATCCATGCCCATAAATCCAAAACACAACTCTGGCAGATACTGACGGCTTTTGCCGTGGTAACGCCGGCAGCGGCCATACTGGCCTGGTGGATGGGCAACCGCTTCGATATCGTATCACATTATTTATTGTACGTGGTAGCATTGGTGATAGGGGCATTCCTGCACATTTCCACGACCATTTTTTATGAAAGTGGTACCAAACATCACGAATTAAGCAGCAAAAAAGTGCTGGCCATCGCAACAGGGTTGGTACTGGCATTTCTTACTTTAATATTTGAATAATTTTTTATTTTTAGACTTTAAATCATGGAAGTCGTCGTCATTATCCTCATCCTTATTTTAGTCAACGGCATTTTCGCAATGTCGGAGACGGCGTTGGTCTCGGCCCGCAAGAGCCGACTGGAACAGCAAGCCAATAAAGGGGATGAAAAAGCAAAGGCAGCACTGAAGCTGGCCAACAATCCGGACACATTTCTTTCTACCGTTCAAATCGGTCTCACACTTATTGGTATCCTCATCGGGATGTATTCCGGAGGTACCATCAGAAACGAGGTAATGGCCTGGCTCAGCCAGTATCCCACGGTAGCCGGCTATAGCGGCGTTCTTTCCACCATTATCGTCGTAATTGTCATTACTTATTTTTTACTGGTACTGGGAGAACTGGTACCTAAAAGGCTGGGCGCCGCCCGCCCTGAAGGTATCGCCAAAAGAATGGCCAGCCCTATGCAGGTCGTTTCCTGGCTTACCTTTCCTTTTATCTGGTTGTTAACTTCCACCACCAACGTGTTGGTAAAAATATTTAACCTGCATCCCGAAGGAGCGCAGGTGACAGAAGAAGAAATCAAAGCCATCATCAGCGAAGGCACTACTTCCGGAGCTATTGAAGAAACAGAGCAGGAAATCATTGAAAGGGTATTTCACCTGGGTGACCGTAACATCACCTCTCTCATGACTTACCGTAACGACATCACCTGGCTCGATATCAATGAAACGCCGGCAGCCTATCAGCAGAAGATCCACGAAAGCCTGCACAACGTATACCCGGTATGCGAAGGGCAGATAGATAGTATCAAAGGCATTGTGTCTATCAAAGACCTGTACGCCGTAACCGGCAAATCCACGCCACTGGCGCAGATTATCCGCAAGCCGCTGTTTGTGCCGGAAAACAACACCGCCTACCAGGTGCTCGAGAAGTTTAAGGAAACACACGTGCACGCCGCTTTCATCGTGGACGAATATGGCACGTTTCTGGGTATGATCACGCTCAACGATATTCTCGAAGCGATTGTGGGCGACATGCCGGAAACAGAAGAGGTGGACGATTATGAAATGGTGCGCCGTGATGACGGCTCCTGGCTGGTAGATGCGCAGATACCATTCTATGATTTTCTGGCCGAATTTGATAAAGAAGACTGGATGACCGAATTTGAGCAGGACTTTGACACGTTAGCCGGATTTATCCTGCATCATCTGGAACATATTCCCAAAACAGGGGAGAAGTTCCAATGGCGCGGTTTTGAATTTGAAATTGTGGATATGGACGCTCACCGTATAGATAAGGTACTGGTAACACCACCTGTGCAAACTGAAGAAGAGTAAAACCTACCATCCCCAAAAGCAAGTATTTGCCGCATGCGTACTTACCCGTAATTCGTGAATGTCCGGGTGGATTTATTTGATTAAATCCATCTTTGTACTATTTTTGAGCACTTTTTCACATAAATAAATAAATAATATAATATAAAATGGTTGTATTAGGAAGTAAGTCGCTGACCCTCGATGAGGTGTACAGAGTGCTTTACGCCGGCGAAGAGCTGAGCCTGGACGCAGCGGCATTACAGCAGGTGGAAGCCAGCTTTTTATTTCTGCAGAAATTTTCTGCCAAAAAGCTGATCTATGGTATCAACACCGGTTTTGGACCGATGGCCCAATACCGTATCAGCGACAGCGATACCTTTCAGCTGCAATATAACCTGATCCGCAGCCACAGCACCGGCGCGGGCAAGCCGCTTTCTCCGGTGATCACCAAAGCGCTGATGATAGCCCGTTTGAGCAGCTTTATGCAGGCCCATTCCGGTATTCATCCGGAAGTGACCATCCTGCTGAAGGACCTGATCAACAAAAACGTATATCCCTGCGTGTTTGAACACGGTGGCGTAGGCGCCAGCGGCGACCTCGTACAGCTCGCTCACCTGGCACTGGTACTGATCGGCGAAGGAGAAGTATGGTATGAAGATAAAATGCAACCTACGGCGGAAGTATTCGCCCGCCTGGGATTAAAACCCATCGGTATTCACGTGCGCGAAGGACTGGCCATCATCAACGGTACGTCCGCGATGACCGGCGCCGGCCTCGTGAACCTGATACAGGCCAGACAGCTGCTGGGATGGGCCGTGACCCTCTCCGCTATGATCAACGAAATCGTGGAAGCATTCGATGACCACCTGTCGGCCGAACTGAATGCCGTAAAGATGCACGTAGGGCAGAACACCGTGGCCGCCAAAATGCGGGAAGTATTACAGGGCAGCCGCATGGTAAGGCACCGTCCGGACCATCTCTACAAAGAACTGGAAGAAGAGATCTTTAAAGATAAAGTACAGGAATACTATTCCCTGCGTTGCGTGCCCCAGATCCTGGGCCCTGTGTATGATACCCTCATACAGGCAGAGAAAGTAGTGATACACGAGCTCAATTCCGTGAGCGATAACCCGGTTGTGGACCACGAACTGGAAAACGTATTTCATGGCGGCAATTTCCACGGCGATTATATCTCATTGGAGATGGACAAGCTGAAGATCGCTACCACCCGCTTGTCGATGCTGGCAGAGCGACAGCTCAATTACCTGCTGAACGAGAAGCTGAACCACAAGTTCCCGCCGTTTATGAACCTCGGCAAACTGGGCTTCAACTTCGGTATGCAGGGCGCACAGTTTACTGCCACCTCTACCGTAGCGGAAAACCAAACCTTGTCTTTCCCGATGTATGTGCACAGTATTCCAAATAACAACGATAACCAGGATATCGTGAGCATGGGCTGTAACTCCGCGCTGATGGCCAATAAGGTGATCGCCAATACCTTCGAGGTGCTGGCTATCCACACACTGACCATCATACAGGCGGTAGATTACCTGCAATGCCAGGACAGACTGGCTGGTTTCTCCCATAAGGTATACCAGGAAGTGAGGGCAATTTATCCTAAATTTATTGAGGACAGTCCTATGTACAAGGACCTCGGCAAGATTAAGGAGTACCTGTTATGTAATGAGCCGGTAAAAATGTTCTGATTTCCCTCCGGTACCAGCAGCATAAATGCGGTGGTCCGTAATTCGTAATTCGTAATTCGTAATTTCACATGAAGTGTGCCTTAATTACAGGAGGCTCTCGCGGTATTGGCAGGGCAATATGTATTAAAATGGCTGAATTGGGATATCATGTCCTGATCAATTATAAAGGCAATGAAGCCGCCGCTCAGGACACCCTGGAAGCGGTGAAGGCAAAAGGCAGCAGCGGAGAGCTGTTGCAGTTCAACGTAGGCGATGCCGCCGAAGTGCAACATGTGCTGGGCGGATGGGTAGAGCAAAATAAAGATCAGCACACCATTGAAATTCTGGTGAATAACGCCGGTATCCGGGAAGATTCCCTGATGTTCTGGATGACCGAAGCCCAATGGAGCAATGTATTGAATATCAGCCTGAATGGCTTCTACCACGTGACCAAACAGGTGCTGAATACGATGCTGTTGAAGCGTTATGGCCGTATCATCAATATGGTATCATTATCCGGCATTAAAGGGCTTCCGGGACAAACCAATTACTCCGCCGCCAAGGCCGGCGTAATTGGCGCTACCAAGGCGCTGGCACAGGAAGTGGCCAAGCGGGGCGTTACCGTGAATGCTATAGCGCCCGGCTTCATCAAAACAGATATGACCGCAGAACTGAATGAGAAGGAACTGGCGGCACAGGTGCCGATGAACCGCTTCGGTACGCCCGAAGAAGTGGCCGAAGCCGTAGCGTTCCTGACATCCAAAGCAGCCGGCTATATCACAGGAGAGGTGTTGAACATCAACGGAGGTCTCCATACTTAAAAAGCAGTTTGTACATGAACCGAGTAGTGATCACTGGAATGGGAATCTACTCCTGCATCGGTAAAGACATGCAGGAGGTAAGAGATTCATTGTATAAGGGCAAATCCGGTATTGTACTGGACCCGGAGCGTAAGGCATTCGGCTACCGTTCCGGCCTGACCGGCCATATAGCGCGCCCCGAGCTGAAAGGGTTGCTGGACCGCCGGTCGAGGCTGATGATGCCCGAACAGGCAGAATTTGCGTATATGGCCACCCGTGAGGCACTTGCCCAGGCGGGAATGGACCAGGACTATATTGACAAAACCCCGGTGGGCCTGTTGTACGGCAACGACAGCTCGGCCAAACCGGTGGTAGAGGCTACAGATATCATGCGGGAGAAGAAGGACACCATGCTGGTAGGCTCCGGCTCCGTGTTCCAGACCATGAACTCCACCGTGAACATGAATCTGGCCACTATTTTTAAGCTGCGGGGAGTTAACTTCACCGTGAGTGCGGCCTGTGCCAGCGGCTCCCATGCTATCGGCCTCGGATACATGTTTATCCGCAACGGCATGCAGGATGCCGTGATCTGTGGCGGCGCGCAGGAAGTGAACGTATATGCCATGGGTAATTTCGATGCCATCGCCGCGTTCTCTGTCCGTGAAAATGACCCGGCCAGGGCTTCCCGGCCTTTTGACCGCGACCGCGACGGCCTGGTGCCCAGCGGCGGCGCAGCCACCGTTATCCTCGAAAGCCTGGAATCAGCCCAGCGCAGAGGCGCTACCATCCTCGGCGAAGTACTGGGCTACGGATTCTCCTCCAATGGCAGCCATATCTCTAATCCTACGGTGGACGGACCGGTACGCTCCCTGCAAATCGCTTTGCAGGATGCCGGCCTGAAAGCAGCGGATATCGAATACATCAACGCACACGCCACTTCCACACCGGCAGGCGATGCCAGCGAAGCCAGTGCCATCTACGAAGTGTTTGGCGCTTCCAACCCATTCGTCAGCTCTACCAAGTCCATGACCGGCCACGAATGCTGGATGGCCGGCGCCAGCGAAATCGTTTATTCTATGCTCATGATGCAGCACGATTTTATCGCCCCAAATATCAATCTGGAAAACCCGGACGGCGACGCGGCTAAACTGAATATTGCCACAAAGACAATTGATAAAAAATTTAATATATTTTTGTCCAACTCTTTCGGCTTCGGGGGAACTAACTCGTCCCTCATCGTCAGAAAATGGAATGGAATGTAGAATTTTGCTATTTATTCATTTTGTCATTTGTTTATTTAAATGGTCCCTGCAGCTGAAAATAATCAAATGTCCAAATAACCAAATAGCTAAATGTTTTAACTTTGGAGGATAAAATCAGGATTGGGTAAGATTAACCGCTATAAATTATTTTAAAACGACCTATATCTGATTCGCACATTTTATGGATATCAAGGAAATAATAACTGTTACGAACAAGTTTCTGGTGGAGGAGTTTGAGGCGAACCCCACTGACATTAAACCTGAAGCTAACCTCAAATCCACGCTGGATCTGGACAGCCTGGATTATATCGACATGGTGGTAGTGATAGAAGATAATTTCGGTTTTAAAGTTAAACCGGAAGACTTCCAGTCTATCGTTACCTTCCAGGATTTCTACGATTATGTAACGGCTCGTGTTCAACAAAAAGAACTGGTATAATGCCATCCTGGCAGGGAAAGTCCAAAGGAAATAAGCTGGGTTACAGTATCTTTATTTTCATATTACGATATGGAGGTGTTTACCCTGCTTATTTTCTGTTGAGATTTGTCGCTTTTTATTACTTTTTATTTTCCCGGAGCTCTTCCAAACCCATCTATCATTACTTTCATACCAAAATAGGTTACGGCAGGTGGAAGTCATTACGCAGCCTGTATCGTAACTATTATATATTTGGCCAGACACTGATCGATAAGATCGTTGTCATGGCCGATATGGCTAATAAGTTCTCATTCGATTTTGACGGGGAACACCATCTGCGCGAGATGGTGGCCGGCGGACGTGGCGGCATTCTGCTGAGCGCCCACCTGGGCAACTGGGAAGTAGCGGGACACCTGTTTAAACGGTTGCAGACCCGTATTAATATTGTCATGTTCGATGGAGAGCATCAGCGTATCAAGGAATACCTTTCTTCCGTGACCGGCGACAGAAATGTGAATATCATCGTGATCAAGGATGATTTGTCACATATCTACGCCATCAACGAAGCCCTGAGCAATCAGGAGCTGGTGTGTATGCATGCCGATCGTTTTCTGCCGGGCAACAAAACCGTGACCGCCCCGCTGTTGGGCCACGACGCCCGTTTTCCTATGGGCCCTTTCCTGTTGGCGTCTACTTTCCGCGTACCCGTTTGCGTGGTATTTGCCTTCAAGGAAACGGCCACCCATTATCATTTTTACGCTACGGAGCCCCGTTCCTACCATGGGCGCCGACAACAAGGCGTAGAAACAGCCGTGGCCGATTTTACCGCCCTGCTGGAAGAAAAGATCCGCCGTTACCCGGAACAGTGGTTCAATTATTATGATTTTTGGGAATAATCCGTGTTTTTACGCGCAAAAATGTCGAAGAATTCGATTTATTTCGTGTTTTGTCTATAAATAATAACTTGTGCAGATGTTTATTCATTCAGACGATATTACCGCTTACATTCCCCAGCGTACACCGATTGTCATGATCAGTGGCATCCTGGAAGTGGATGGCCCGAAAACCCGTACCGCCCTGCATATTGCACCCGATAACGTATTTGTGGAAAACGGCGTGCTCATGCCTCCCGGCCTTATGGAAAATATAGCCCAAACAGCTGCCGCCCGTATTGGCTACATCGCCAGACAGGAAAACAGCCCCGTACCACTGGGCTTTATCGGCGCAGTCAATAACCTCGAGATATTGGAACTGCCTCCCGCAGGACAAACCATCGAAACAACCACGGAAATTGGCGGAGAAGTGTTCAACGCCACGATGGTGACCGGAAAAGTAATGTACGACGGCAGAGTGATGGCACAGTGTGAAATGAAAATTTTCATCAACCCGCTTAATAAATAAATTATGATTATCCGTAAAGTTTTTACCCTGACCATTCTTATCTGTAGCTGCTTCATCAGTGCTACACAGGCCCAGAAACTGAAAAACTTTCTGGAAAACACTGATACCCCCTTTACCTGGCTGGGCGTGGATTTCACACAGGCACGCCTGCTCGGTGATGCCGCCGCCAGCGATATCAACCGCCATTTCGCCGGTATCAACGACGTGATCAGAAATGAGCCTAAAAAATACGATGTGAAAGGCGCTTTCCATCGCTCCAGCGTGGAATTCGATCTCAGCGAAACCAATCAGAGAAATGCCGATATCAACGTCGACAAAATGAAGTCGGAAAATGAAGCTGACTACAGCCGCCTGAAACCGGAAGATATCACCAAACTGGTGAAAGGCTACAAATTCGGCGACAAAAAAGGTATTGGTGTGCTGTTTGTTATGGAAGGCATGAGCAAAACAGAAAAAGAAGCCGCCATGTACGTGACCGTAGTGGACATGAGCTCCCGCAACGTGCTCATGACAGAACGCATGACGGGCAAAGCACAGGGCTTCGGTTTCCGCAACTACTGGGCTTACACCGTACATAAAGTACTGGAACACATCGACTACAAAAAGCTGAAAGAAAAATATGCGGACGCGAAAGATCCTGTAGAAGAAGTACCGGTAGCTCCTAAGAAAGAAACTAAAACGGCGATCGCTAAAGAAGAAAAAGCAAAAAAAGCGCCGAAGAAGAAAGGATAAACCATTTGGATATTTTGTTATTTGGGAATTTGATCATTTAAAGGATTCTCTAAATGATCAAATTCCCAAATGGCCAAATAACAAAATAATATGGACTCAATAACCGAATGCACCGAATTTCCGGTGAAGTTTAACGAAGTGGATTCACTGAGCATAGTCTGGCATGGCCACTATGTAAGGTATTTTGAAGACGGAAGAGAGGCTTTCGGTGAAAAGTATGCTTTACGTTACCTGGATATTTTTAATGCCGGATTTACTGCACCCGTGGTGAATATACAGTGCGACTATAAACGTCCGCTGCGTTATGGCGATCGCGTAAAGGTGGAAACGACCTTCGTAGACGACCTCGCGGCCAAGATCAGATTTAACTATGTGCTTTCCAATCCCGCTACCGGTGAAATCATCGCTAAAGGCTCTTCCGTGCAGGTTTTCCTGGACAAAGACACGGAGCTGTTGCAGTTGACCACACCGACTTTCTTTACCGATTGGAAAAACAGACACTTGTATAACCACCTTTAGATAATGGATGATGGTCTTCGTAGTTGCAGATAATATTGTTGGGCCGCTGGGCGTGAATACGGATGAAAATTTTGAACAGGTCATCCGGGGCAATAGCGGCATCCGTTTACAGGACCGTGAAGACTATGGCCCTGCACCCTTCCATGGTGCGATGATGCCCCATGATATGCTGGAAAAAGCCATACAGGGTCTTAACATCGAAGACTATACGAAATTTGAACAGCTGGTGATCGCTTCCGTTACGGAAGCGTTGTCGCATACAGACATAAGCCTGTCAGATCCCCGTACGGGACTGATTATTTCTACCACTAAAGGAAATATTGAACTGCTGGAACAGCAGGAGGAAGGAGTGATACCACCGCCTGCACAGCTGCAGCCCGCCGCTACGGCCAATAAAATAGCGGACCGTCTCGGTGCCGTCAATACGCCCATGGTGATCAGCAGTGCCTGCATATCCGGACTGGTGGCCATTATCACAGGTCAGCGACTGATCGCTGCCGGCAGGTATGATCATGTAGTGGTAACGGGGGCCGATGTGCTCACCCGTTTTGTATTGTCCGGTTTTCAATCGTTTCAGGCGGTGAGCGCCGTGCCTTGCCGGCCTTTCGATGCCGACCGCACCGGCGTGTCGCTGGGTGAAGCTGCGGCTACCATGGTCCTCAGTAAAGACCCGCACAACGCCACCATTGTACTGGGCGCCGGCGCTATCAGCAACGACGCCAATCATATTTCCGGCCCTTCCCGCACCGGCCTGGAGCTGGCCGCCGCCATGCAACTGGCCCTCAAAGGCAGCGGCCTTCAACCGGAAGATATCGGATTTGTATCCGCTCACGGTACCGCCACACTGTACAACGATGAGATGGAAGCCAAAGCCCTGCATCACGCAGGACTGGCAGCCGTGCCGGTCAACAGCCTCAAAGGCTATTATGGCCACACCCTCGGCGCCGCCGGGCTGGTGGAAGCCATTATCAGTGTAAAAGCCATGAAAACCGGCGTTATACTGCCCACCAAAGGATACGAAACACCCGGTGTAAGTATGCCTGTCAACGTTAGCAATACCCTGCGCCAACAATCGTCCCGCCACTTCCTCAAAACGGTGTCCGGCTTCGGTGGTTGCAATGCAGCCATGATATTCAGCAGTTATGAATTACGAATGACGAATGACGAATTGGGAGCTAACTCCCATGCATAAGTCACTCCTAATTCGTTATTCGTAATTCGTCATTCGTAATTTTTCAAGATTTATGTTTAACAAGGAAACGAAAACAGCATTACAGGCAAAAGAAGCAGCATTGTGGCTGGCCTTCGCTCCGATAGCTTTCCAGGCTACGAGGGCTCTGCGCGACATGGGCATTCTGAAAGCAGTGAGTGACAGCGGATCTGCGGGCATCACCATTGAGGAGATAATGGAAAAAACCAATATGAACCGCTACGCAGTGAGAGTATTGCTGGAAGCCGGTTTGGGTATGGAACTGGTGATCGTGAACGATAAAAAATATACACTGACCAAAACCGGATATTTTATCCTGCATGATCAGCTCACCCGTATCAACATGGACTTTACGCAGGATATCTGCTACAAAGGGATGTATCATCTGGAAGACAGTCTCCGCAATGGTAAACCGGAAGGCCTGAAAGAGCTGGGCCCATGGGACACCATCTACCCAGGTCTGTCTCTCCTGCCACCGGCAGTGGGCAAAAGCTGGTTCGACTTTGACCACTACTACTCTGATCTCGCCACCCCCGGTGCACTGGACATCGTTTTTGAAAATAAACCCAAACGCCTGCTCGATATCGGTGGTAACACCGGTAAATGGGCGCTGGCCTGCACCGCCAAAGACCCGGCCGTAGAGGTAACCATCTTCGATATTCCCGGTCAGGCGAATATCGCGCAGCAGAAAATGAAAGATGCCGGCGTGGCCGACCGTGTGCATTTCCATATCGCCAATATCCTGCATGAGGACATCCCGTTCCCTAAAGGATTTGACGCCATCTGGATGAGCCAGTTCCTCGACTGCTTCTCCGAAGCTGAAATCGTGTCTATCCTTTCCCGCTGCCGTGAAGCACTCAATGACAACGGCACCATCTACATCCTGGAACCATTCTGGAACCGCCAGCAGTTTAAGTCGGCCGCCTTCTGCCTCCAGCAGACGTCCCTGTATTTTACCGCGATGGCGAACGGTAACAGCCAGATGTACCATACCGATGACTTCTTCCAGTGTATCCACGATGCAGGACTGGTGGTAGCGGAAGAGAACGATAAGATGGGGCTCAACTATACGTTGTTAAAAGTTAAAAAACCCTGATTATTTAGCTATTTGATTATTTGGGTATTTGATTATTGGTGTTAGCTGTGGAATTCACTTAATGAATGAAACACAGACAATAAAAAAATGTCTAAATAAAAAAATGAACAAATTAAATTTTACCGTATGAAAACTGAACAAGTAGATGTTTTGGTGATAGGTGCGGGACCTGCCGGTACAGTAGCGGCGTCTATTATCCACCAGGCGGGTTACAAAGTGAAAATCGTTGAAAAGATGAAGTTCCCCCGCTTCGTGATCGGCGAGAGCCTGCTGCCCCGCAGTATGGACGCGCTGAATGAAGCAGGCTTCATCGACGCCATTAAGGCCAAAGGTTTTCAGGAAAAATTCGGTGCCAAGTTTGTAAAAGGCGATGCGCTCTGCGACTTTACGTTCAAGGAACAGTATACGCCCGGCTGGACCTGGACCTGGCAGGTGACAAGAGCTGATTTCGATAAAACACTGGCAGATACCGTAGAAAGTATGGGCGTACCGGTTTCTTACGAAACAACGGTAACGGATATACGTTTTAACGGCACTGATTCAGTGACCACCATAGAAGACAAAGACGGGAACAAATCCACTATCGAAGCCCGCTTCATCGTGGATGGCAGCGGCTATGGCCGGGTGATCCCGCGTTTGTTCAACCTGGAAAAAAATTCCAGCCTCCAGCCGCGTAAAGCGCTCTTCTCCCACACGGTAGACGTACGCCGCTCCATGGCGGATGAACCTAACCGTATCACCGCAGTGGTGCATAAAAAAGGTGTCTGGATCTGGATTATCCCGTTCTCCACCGGCGTTACCTCCCTTGGTTTCGTGGGCGACCCTGAGTTTTTTGCACAGTACCCCGGTACCGACGAGGAAGTGTACCGTGCCCTGCTGGAAGCAGAACCCTATACCCGCGAACGTTTCCGCGATGTGGAACTGGTATTTGAGCCAAGAGTGCTCCAGTCCTGGTCTGCCACCACCGATAAGTTTTATGGAGATGGTTTTGTGCTGACCGGCAACGTGACAGAATTTTTGGACCCGATTTTCTCTTCTGGCGTAACTTTGGCCTGCGTTTCCAGTCAAACAGCAGCCAAACTCGTGATCAAAAAACTGCGCGGAGAGGAAGTAGATTGGGAGAAAGAATATATGGAGCCTACCCTGCAAGGGGTGAATACCTTCCGTTCCTATGTGATGGCATGGTACGAAGGCACGCTGGACACCATCTTCTTCAAGAAAGACGCAGACCCGGTGATCAAAGGACAGATCTGCTCCGTACTGGCAGGATATGTCTGGGATATGAGCAATCCGTTTGTGAAAAACCACGAAACGGCGCTCAAACGCCTGGCCCGGACCATAGAATTAACAGAAAAATTAAAAAGCAGTTCAGAGATTGAATAGCGCGGAAGCATATATTACAGGAAGTTGTATCATACGGCATCACGGCATCTGGTTAAACGGAGCCTTGTTGTGGGAAGCTGACCGGAGCATGGAGCTACAGGAATGGCTGCGGGCCGGATATGACCGGTTTTCCGGACAGTATCCCAAGTTCCATAAAATGGATGCCCTCAGCAAACTGGGATGGCTGGCAGCGGAAGTGCTGCTCAAACATGCCCCCGTGCAGGCGCTGTCGCCGGAAACAGTGGGCATGGTGTTGTCTAACCGCAGTGGCAGCCTGGATACAGACATCCGTTATTATGCCACGGTGAAAGATATCGCCAGTCCGGCCCTTTTCGTATATACCCTCCCTAACATTGTGATGGGGGAAATCTGCATCCGGCATGGTTTTAAAGGAGAGAATATCTTCTTCGTGTCCGAAAATTTCGATGCGGAGCTGATGAGCAGTTACCCTGCGCAACTGCTCGCTACCACGCCGCTACAGGCTTGCCTTTGCGGTTGGGTGGAAGTGATGGGCGATGACTACGAAGTAGCGTTGTTCCTGCTGGAGCAAACACCGCGGGGAATGGCCCAACGGGCAACAGCCGGAGCGCTGAACGAGCTCTATAAAATGTCTAAATAATAAAATATCAAAATCGTAATGGAACAGCTGATGGCAGATCTGAAAAAACAGATCATCGAACAATTGAATTTGCAGGAAGTAACACCGGAAAGCATCAGCAACGATGAACCGTTGTTTAAAGAAGGGCTGGGTCTCGATTCTATCGATGCGCTGGAACTGATCGTATTGCTGCAACAGCATTATAACATCCGTATCGCCAATCCTGAACAGGGACCGGAGATCTTCTACTCCATCCGTTCTATGGCGGAATTTATTGTTGCTCAACAAACAGCCAAAGCATGAGTGAAAAGGTGTGGATAGCAGGTGGCGGCGTCATCAGCGGCATAGGCCTGAACTTACGTGAATGCCTGCAGGCTTTCCGTGAGATGAAACCGGGCATGGGTGCCATGAAATACCTGTCATCTGTGCACCGTAACACTTTCCCCGTAGCAGAGGTGAAGGCAGATAACGACATGCTGGCGGATATGGCCGGATTACCGGAAAATATCAGTCGCACCGCGCTGCTCAGCCTGATCGCTGCCAGGGAAGCGTGGCAATCGTCCGGCCTGGACGATATCTCCCGTTACCGTGTCGGATTGGTGTCCGGCAATACGGTAGGCGGTATGGACAAAACGGAAGACTTTTTCGCGGAATATCTGGCAGACAACCGCAAGGGCCGTCTGCATCAGGTGATGCACCACGAATGTGGCAGCATTACCGAAATAGTGGCCGACGCCCTGGGCATCCGGCATCACGTGTCTACCATTAGTACGGCCTGTTCTTCCGGCGCTAACGCGCTGATGTACGGCTACCGGCTGATACGCAATAATATCGTGGACGTGGTGATTGCCGGCGGTACAGACGCATTGACCCGCTTTACGCTCAACGGTTTTAATACCCTCATGATCCTCGACCAGCAACCTTGTCGCCCTTTCGATGAAACCCGTACCGGGCTTAATCTGGGGGAAGGCGCCGGTTATGTGGTGCTGGTGTCCGACAGCCTCGCTGCCCAACTCCAGCCCTGGTGCCGCCTCAGCGGTTTCGCCAATGCCAACGACGCCTATCACCAGACGGCTTCATCGCCCGACGGCACCGGCAACTACCTGGCCATGAAAGGCGCACTGGACATGAGCGGACTGCAGCCGCAGCAGATCGGGTATATCAACCTGCATGGTACCGGTACCGGTAACAACGATGTGTCTGAAGGTATTGCCATCAACCGCATCTTTGCGCCGCATTTCCCGGCCATGAGCTCCACCAAATCATTCACCGGGCATACATTAGGCGCCAGTGGCGGTATTGAAGCGGTATTATCGGCTGTCTCCGTGAAAGAAGGGATTATCTATCCCAATGCGCGTTTTGAGCACCAGATGAAGGAACTGCCGTTTACACCGGCCACCGCCTGGTCCGAAGGCAATGACCTGCGCCATGTGATGTCTAACTCCTTCGGTTTTGGTGGTAACTGTTCCAGCCTGGTTTTTTCCAGTTTTTAGTGATTAAAAAGAGATGATGTTGACGATCTATATAAACGGCACCGGTTGTATTTCTCCGCAGGAAACTGCGGCAGGAGGACCTTTGCTGGCCAATCTGCGCGAATATGAGCAGGTAAAGCTGGCAACGGTAGATCCGGACTACAAGCAGTGGATCGATGTAAAACAGATCCGCCGCATGAGCCGCGTGGTAAAAATGGGCGTTGGCGCGGCCAACCTCAGTCTGCAGGCCGCAGGCATCACACAGCCGGACGCTATCGTGACCGGCACCGCTTACGGTTGCCTCGACGATACCGGCGTGTTCCTGACCAAAATGGTGAATCAACAGGAAGAAATGCTGACGCCTACCGCTTTTATCCAAAGCACCCACAATACCGTAGGCGGACAGATAGCGCTGCTGCTGGGCTGCAACGGCTATAACAATACTTTCGTGCACCGGGGCTTCTCTTTTGAAAATGCCCTGCTGGACACCGTGATGATGCTGCGTGAAGGCAGTGCGCAAAATATACTGGTAGGCGGACTGGATGAACTCACCCCGCATAGTTACCAGATACTGTCCCGCTTCGGACTGTATAAGAAAGAACCGGTGAAAACCATGGAGCTGCTGAAAAGCCCCACCCGTGGCACTATTGCCGGAGAAGGCGCCGCTTTCTTTACCCTTGGCACCCAACCGGAACAACATACCGTCGCTGAACTGACAGGCATCAGCACCCTCTACAAGCCCATGTGGGAAGGAGAGGTGATCGGCCATATCATGAAGTTCCTCGAAGACAACAACTGTACCCCCAACGATATTGATCTCCTTGTTACCGGCAGAAACGGTGACATCGATCAGGATGACATTTACGAGGAAGTAGTGGAAGCCTTGTTCCCCGAACATCCGGAAGCGAGCTTCAAACATCTCTGCGGCGAATACCCGACTGCTGCCGGTTTCGGTATGTGGCTGGCCAACAGCATCCTGGCCGATCAGGCAGTGCCCGATGTGGCCATGTTCTACGGCAAGGCGCCCCGCAGCATCAAAAAAATATTATTGTATAACCATCATCAGGGTACGCATCACTCCCTGATTTTGCTCTCTCATGTTGAATAGCCGGACCGCAAATATCATCATCATCACGAGTGTGGCCATACTGCTGGGCATCAGATTGTCCGGCCTGTACCCGTTGTCGTTCTGGTGGCTGGTACTGCCGCTGTTGTTACTGCTGCCTTTTTATATCAGAGGCGCCATGAACATCCGCTCTGATTTCTTCATTAAAACCATCTGCGCAGCACCGACCACAGAAAATGTGGTAGCGCTCTCCTTCGATGACGGACCGGAGGAAACACATACGCCGCAGATCCTCGATATCCTCGATCAACATCAGGTGAAAGCCGCTTTCTTTTGTATCGGCAAAAATATCGAGGGCAATACCCACTTACTGCAACGGATACACGCAGAAGGTCATGTGATCGGTAACCATACCTATTCGCATGATTTCTGGTTCGATATGTATACCAGCAGCACCATGGGGAAAGACATGGAAAAGATGGACTCCGTGACCATCAACGCCACCGGGCTGCAACCGCGCCTGTTCCGCCCGCCATACGGGGTCACCAATCCCAATCTGGCGAGGGCCATCAAAAGAAACAATTACCTGCCTGTGGGCTGGAGCATCCGCTCTATGGACACGGTAGCGACAGATGAAAATAAATTATTGCAGAAAATCATGTCGGAACTGCACCCCGGTGCGGTGATCCTGTTGCATGACACCTGCGGCATCACCGCCAGTATCCTGTCCCGGCTGATCAGCGCCATCAAAGCGGAAGGATACCGGCTGGAAAGGATGGATAAAATGTTAAAAGTGCCAGCTTATGTGTAAATGGATGATGATAGGTGTGATCTCCCTGCTGTCGTTGCAACTGCATGCGCAGTCGGGTTTTAAACCGGTCACCGACCTGTCGGTCGTTAAAAAGGAATTTGCCAGGGCTGCCCAGCAGACCCAGAGTATTCAGTGCGACTTTGTGCAGGAAAAGAACCTGAGCATGCTCTCTGATAAAATTACTTCGAAAGGAAAATTCTGGTTCAAGCGGGAAAATAAAGTCCGCATGGAATATCAGCAGCCTTCCTATTATCTGCTGGTGATGAACGGAAAAGACATCCGTATCAAAGATGCCCAGAAGGAAAGTAAAGTGTCTGGCAAGAACAACAAGTTGTTTGAACAGATCAATAAAATTACAGTCGACTGTGTACGCGGCACTGTGCTGGACAATACCGACTTCACCACCAAAGCATATGAAAATGCACAGAGCTACCGGCTGGAGATGGTGCCTGTCAACAAGGCCATGGCTGGTTATTTCAAGACGATCACCCTGGTAGTGGACAAAAAAGATTTTACGGTGTCGAGCATCACCATGGCAGAGCCATCCGGTGATGATACGAACATCAGCTTTTTACATAAACAAGTGAATGCGAATATTCCGGATGCGGTATTTGTGGTTAAATAGTGTACTGTTAGTGACGTTGCTGACCAGCTGCACCTCCGTTTATAAAGGGTTGCGGCGCACCGAAGGTAATGTGGACTGCATCCGGCAGTTCAGCCCTGCTTTCGATGCCACCTTGTACAGTACGCAGGTCAATATTCTGAAGCATCACCTGAGCGGACTGCTGTTTTTTAAACAGATGCCCGACAGCAGCCTGCGGGTGGTATTTGCCAACGAGATGGGATTTAAATTCTTTGATTTCGAATTTGATAAACAGGGAAATTTCACCAAACATTACCTGTTGCCCAGGATGGATAAAAAAGCGGTGGTGACCACGCTGCGTAAAGATTTCGAGCTGGTGCTGCTGCGGCCGGACCTTCGTCAGGCACATGTGGCAACGGATAGCCGGTACCGTTATACCGTAGTGCCCACTGAAAAGGGTCATAACTATTATATCACGGATAGCGCCTGCACGCAGTTGGTACGCATAGAGAAATCCTCTGTGCGCAAACCGGTGGTAAAGGTGTGGATGGAGCACTATACGCAGGGTACGCCGGACACCATCCGTATCGAGCATCAGCACTTCCGGTTCAATATCTCGCTGCAAAAAACACACAGATAAAGCACGAATTACGAGTTGACCGAAGCGGAGAAAGGACTATTTAAATATCAAAATATCAAAATATCAAAATGCTAAAAGGAAACTTTTACAACATTAGAACCGTCGTAAATGAAGATGGCCAGGTAACCCTCACCCTGGAACTGAATGCTGCACATCCTATTTTCGGTGGCCACTTCCCGGAACAGCCGGTGGTGCCCGGCGTATGCATGATGCAGATCGTCACCGAAACGCTGGAAGATGCCGTACAGCAGAAAGTACGGCTGCAGAAAGCCGGTCTGATGAAGTTCCTGAACATGATAGACCCGGTACAGCAACCGCTGGTAGATGTGAACCTGACTTACAAGGCAGAAGAGAACGGAGGATGGAAAGTGAACGCCACCCTAAAAAGGGAAGCCACCACATTTATGAAATTTCAGGGAGTATTTAAATAAGTGACAACCAACAGTACACATAACGAACATTTTGAGCGTCATCGCGCGGCGGTGCTCATTCCTACCTACAACAACGCTGGTACGCTGGAAGAGGTAGTGAAGGGAGCACTGTCCTATACCTCGCACGTGATTGTCGTGAATGATGGTGCTACCGATCATACCAGCACTATTCTCGAGAAATATCCTGCCGTACATAAAGTATCGTATAGCCCTAACCGTGGCAAAGGCATTGCGCTTCGCCGGGGTTTCGAATATGCGCTGACACAGGGATATGATTATGTGATCACCATGGATGCAGACGGACAGCATTTTGCCTCCGACCTGCCCGGTATGCTGGACAAAATCAATACCCATCCGGAAACACTGGTGATAGGCGCCCGCAACCTGAACCAGGAGAACATGCCTGGCAAAAACAGTTTTGCCAATAAGTTTTCCAACTTCTGGTTTTATGTGGAAACAGGCCTGAAGGGGCCAGACACACAATCAGGCTACCGGTTATACCCGCTGCGCCGCATGGGCCGTACCCGCTGGTGGTGCACCAAATATGAATTTGAAATAGAAGTACTGGTGCGTAGCGCCTGGAAGGGGGTGAAGATAGACTGGACACCGGTGAAAGTGTATTATCCGCCTGCAGAAGAAAGGATATCCCACTTTCGTCCGTTTCAGGATTTTTCGCGCATCAGCGTATTAAATACGGTATTAGTATTGATTACTTTTCTGTACATCAAACCGAGAGACTTTTTTCTGTGGATGCTGAAAAAAGAGAACTGGAAGAAGATGTGGAAAGAAGAAATACTGAACGCCGAAGAATCTAATGCACGCAAAGCTGCGGCCATTGGTTTCGGCGTATTTATGGGTATTGTGCCCATATGGGGATTCCAGCTGCTGGTGGCCTTTCTGGTATCCGTTAAACTAAAGCTCAACAAAGCGTTGGTGTTCCTTGCAGCCCACGTGAGCACGCCGCCGTTAACTCCCTTCGTGATCTTTTTCAGTTTCCTGGCAGGAAAAGTATGGATGGGAAGATCAGCCAAAGATCTGTTGTTTGATAAACATTTTTCCATAGCCGCAGTAGGGGATAACCTGCTCCAGTATGTTTTCGGCGCCATTACACTGGCTATTGTCGCCGGACTGGCAGCATGGGCTATCAGTTATGCCTTACTGGCCATATTCAGAAAAAACAAATAAATACTTACGAATTGTCTATTACTAATGGCTTCACCACTCGTAATTCCTAATTCGTAATTCGTAATTGATTCATATATGAGCAGTCTTTTCGTAGCGATTTATAATTTTTTTGACCGTCACAAGCTGGCGTTATGGTGTTGTACCATCATAAGCTTTGTGCTGGTTGGCTTTTTCGCGTCGCGTATCAGGCTGGAAGAAGATATTACCAAAATACTGCCGCAGGACAAGAAGTTGGATAAGTTGCAGCAGGTTTTCCAGGATTCCAAATTTGCCGATAAACTGGTGGTGACGCTGTCCTGGAAGGATACCAGCAAAGCGCCGCTGCCGGATAGCCTTACCGCCTGCGCCGCTTCCCTGGTGGCCTCCGCCGGTAGCCAGTTGTCGCCTTACATCCGTCAGATACAGGGGCAAACAGAAGATGCTCAGGTAATAGGCATGATGGACCTCATCCAGAAAAATCTGCCCATCTTCCTGGAATCGGGCGACTATACGAAAATAGATAGCCTGCTGGCGCCGGAGCAATTGCAACGTTCCCTGCAATACGATTACAATACGCTGATCTCCCCCGCAGGGCTGGTACTGAAGAAAGTAATACAGGCGGACCCCGTGGGTATTTCCTGGATAGGCATCAAAAAGCTGCAACACCTTCAGTACGATGATCAGTTTGAATTGTACGATAACTATGTGATGACGAAAGACCACCGTCATCTGATGATATTTATTACACCGGCTAACCCTCCCGGTGCTACGAAAATCAATGCTAAGTTCCTGGCGGGACTGGATAATATCAAAGACAGCCTTTCCCGCCAATTCCCTGACGTGAGCGTCAGCTATTTCGGTGGTACCGCTGTTTCTGCCGGCAATGCCACGCAGCTGCGGCAGGACACACTGCTTACGCAGGGCATCACCATTGTACTACTGGTAGCGTTGATAGCGTTGTTCTTCCGGAAGAAACGGGCTCCCGTAGTGGTGATGCTGCCGGTGATCTTCGGCGGACTGTTTTCCCTGGCCTGCATTTACCTGCTCAAAGGACATATTGCCGTGATGGCATTGGGCGCGGGCGCTGTGGTGCTGGGCATTGCGGTGAACTATTCGCTGCATGTGTTCAATCACTATCGCCATACTGCCGACATCCGGGAAGTGATTGCCGATCTGGCCACGCCCATGACGCTGGGTAGCTTCACCACCATCGGCGGTTTTCTCTGTTTACAGTTTCTGGGCTCACCGATGCTGCGCGACGTAGGGCTGTTTGCCGCCCTTAGCCTGGTAGGCGCCGCGCTGTTCTCCCTGATCTTCCTGCCGCACTGGATTGTGCTGGGCAAAAAAAGCAGCCAACCGGCGGAGCATCATGACAACTGGCTGGACCGCTTCTCCGCGCTCAGGCCGGAGCGCAATAAATATCTGGTGGGCGCTATCTTCCTGCTGACGATCGTGTTTTTCTTTACCGCCCGCAACGTGTCTTTTGAAAGTGACATGATGCGGATGAACTTCATGTCGCCGGAGCTGAAGGCCGCAGAAGCACACCTGAATAACATCAATGCCTATACGGCGCAGTCTGTGTATGTGGTGTCTGACGGCGACAACCTGGAAGCGGCACTGGAAAACACGGAACAACTGACGCCCGCCATTAGCCGACTGCAGACAGCTGGTATAGTGAAAAAATATGCCGGCGTGCAAACGCTGCTGTTGTCTGAGAAAGAACAACAGGCCCGCATAGAACGCTGGAAACATTACTGGACGCCGGAAAAACAGGCGCAGCTGCTTACCTGGCTCCGCAGCCACGGCGCAGCAGTGGGCTTCAGCGCTACCGCTTTCGATAGGTTTGCTGCCTTGCTGAATACACCTTATCAGCCTATGGCGAAGGAAGATCTGGAAACCTTCCGCAAAGGCACACTGGGTGATTTTATCATCGAGAAGAACGGCCGTACTTCTATTGTAACGCTGCTGAAAGTAGACCCGGCGCGTAAAAAAGAAGTGTACGCGGCCCTCGATCAGCATGCACATACCACCGTACTGGATAAACAATACGCTGCCAACCGATTGGTGGAAGTGATCAAAGATGAATTCAACAGCATCGCCTGGATGACCTCCACACTGGTGTTCCTGGCCCTGTTGCTGTCATACGGCCGCATAGAGCTGGCGCTGATCACCTTTATCCCGATGGCACTCAGCTGGGTGTGGATATTGGGCATCATGGGATTGTTCGGTATCAAGTTTAATATTGTCAACATCATCCTGTCTACCTTTATTTTTGGTTTGGGAGATGATTACAGCATATTTATGATGGATGGGCTGTTGCAGGAATACAAAACCGGCAGGAAAACCCTGTCGTCTTTCAAATCCTCTATCTTCCTTTCCGCTATCACTACTATTCTGGGACTGGGTGTACTGATCTTCGCGCAACATCCGTCGCTGAAGTCGATAGCGCTGATTTCCATTATCGGTATCGGCACCGTGGTATTGATTTCTCAGGTGATGATACCGGTGCTGTTCAACTGGCTGATCACCAACCGCGTGAACAAAGGCTATGCGCCCTGGACCTTCAAAGGTTGGGTGCTGTCCGTATTTTCATTCCTGTACTTCACCATCGGCTGTCTGATCATGACGCTGCTGGGTAATATCCTGATCCGTCTTAATCCGGTCAATAAAGAAAAGGGCAAGCTGCTGTATCACCGTATCCTGTCTGCCTATACACACAGTGTATTGTATATCATGACCAACGTAAAGAAACGTATTATCAATCCGGACAACGAGCAGTTGAAAAAGCCGGCAGTGATCATCAGCAACCATCAGTCCTTCCTGGATATTCTGGTGTCTACCATGCTGCATCCGAAAGTGATTCTGCTCACCAACCAGTGGGTGTGGCGGTCGCCGGTATTCGGCGCCGTGGTACGGCTGGCCGACTACTATCCGGTGGCAGATGGGGCGGAAGGTGCTATTGATAAGCTGAAAGCACGTGTGGCAGAAGGATATTCCATCGTGGTGTATCCGGAAGGTACGCGCTCTCCTGACCCGGTAATCAAGCGTTTCCACAAAGGCGCTTTCTATATTGCAGAACAACTGGGCCTGGATATTCTGCCGATCGTTATTCACGGCACCGCCTACACGATGTCGAAAGGCGATTTCCTGTTGAAAGACGGTCACGTGACGGTGAAGTACCTGCCGCGCATTACGCCGGAAGATCAGCGCTGGGGAGATAACTACAGCGCCCGTACGAAATCTATCAGCCGTTATTTTAAACAGGAATATGAAAACCTGCGCCAGGAGATAGAAATACCTTCTTATTTCCGGGAGCAGCTGAAATACAACTTTATCTATAAAGGACCTGTGCTGGAATGGTATATGAAAGTAAAAACCAGCCTGGAACGCAATTATGAACTGTTTCATCAGCTGCTGCCTACAGAAGGCCGTATCCTGGACCTTGGCTGTGGATATGGTTTTATGAGTTATATGCTGGCCTATGCGGCGCCAGGCCGGGAGATTACCGGCATAGACTATGACGAAGAAAAAATTATCACTGCGGCCCATGGTTACGCTAAACCACAGAACCTGCAATTCATCCACGGTGATATTTCAGCTACACCGTTCGAAAAATATGATGCCTTCATTCTGAGCGATGTGCTGCATTACCTGCAACCTGACGAGCAGGAACAGCTGCTGCAACAGTGCATCAGCAGGCTCACGCCCGACGGTGTGATCGTGGTACGGGACGGTGATGCAGACAAAGCCAGGCGGCACGAAGGCACAAGATTTACTGAATTTTTATCAACCCGGGTAATAGGATTTAATAAGACGAAGAACAAGGAATTATCGTTCTTTTCAGCCACGCATGTGCGTGGTCTGGTAAGCAAATATGGAGCAGTAGCAGAAGAAATAGACAATACCCGTTATACATCCAATGTAATATTTGTTATTAAAAAATCCCCCCAAAAAAATTATGCACAACTATGATGTGATCATTATCGGCAGTGGTCTTGGCGGACTGGTATGTGGAGCCATCCTCAGCCGGAATGGTTATAAAGTACGCATATACGAAAAGAATCGCCAGCCAGGTGGTTGTTTGCAAACCTTTTCCCGCGACAAAGTCATCTTCGACTCCGGTGTGCACTATATCGGCGGACTGGGGCAGGGTGAGAACCTGTACAAAATATTCTCCTATCTGGGCATTATGGACAAGCTGAAGCTGAAACGGATGGACACCGACGGCTTCGACCATATCAATTTGGGCACAGAAGATAAAGTATACCGGATGGCGCAGGGCAGGGACCAATTTATCCGCACCCTGGCGGCCGATTTTCCGGGGGAAACCGACGCCCTGCATGCCTATTGCGATAAGATCAGCGAAGTGTGCAGCAAGTTCCCGCTGTACAACCTGCGGCTGGGCGACTATGACGAAAAACGCAGCGTGCTGCCATTGAATGCCGCCAGCGTGATCGAAGGTTTTACCGACAATTACAGACTACAGCAGGTGTTGGCAGGCAATAACCTGTTATACGCCGGCGTAAAGGATAAAACACCTTTTTACGTACATGCGTTGGTGTTAAACAGCTATATGCAGAGTTCCTGGAAATGTGTGGATGGCGGCTCGCAGATAGCCCGCCTGCTGTGCCGGTGCATTACCGAAAATGGCGGAACTGTTATTCGTAATACCGAAGTGCGGAGGATCGTTGGCCAGGGAGACCGGGTGGACCATGTGGTGCTGGAAAGCGGAGAAAAGGCGAGCGCCGATTATTTTATTTCCAACCTGCATCCCGCCCAGACAACAGCCATCACAGAGAGCGATGCCATACGCGGTGCTTACCGTACCCGTATGCAGCATCTGGAGAATTCCACCGGGGCTTTTGTACTCAATGTGGTATTGAAGCCCGGTACATTTCCCTATCTCAATCATAACTACTACCACCATGCCACAGATGATGCCTGGGCAGGGATTGATTGTACACCGGACCAATGGCCGCAGACCTACGCCATTTACGTATCTGCCAGCTCCCGGCATGAAAAGTATGCCGACTGCCTTTCCGTGATGACATATATGCGTTACGACGAGCTGGCGCCCTGGCAGCATACTTTTAATACCGATAGGATGGAATCCGGCAGAGGGGCTGACTATGAGGCTTTTAAAGTACAAAAGGCAGAGCAGCTGATGGCGGCGGTAGCGCAAAAATTCCCGGACTTCCGCCACTGTGTGCAGTCGTATTCCGTGGCTACTCCGCTTTCCTACCGGGATTATATCGGTACCAGCGACGGCAGCATGTACGGTATCCTGAAAGATAGTGCAGACCCGCTACGGACCATGGTTTCGGCCCGTACCCGGTTGTCTAATTTGTATCTTACCGGGCAAAACCTGAACTTGCATGGTATTTTAGGGGTGACCATGAGCAGTGTGATCACTTCCGCAGAACTACTGGGAATGGAATTTTTGGTAGAAGAAATTAATCAGTCAATACTCAAATAAAAGTGGAAAAGAAAAAAAGAAGCGGATGGCGGAGACTGGGGCGGGTGCTGTTATATACGTTTGGCGCCATCCTGTTGTTGTTCGTTGCGCTGGCCATATACCTGGTGTCTGTCAGCCGGATGACACCGCCGCAGATAGCCGATCAATCGGCCTTGCAGCTACAACGCAAAGCGCTGGACAGCACCGCCTGGACCATTGGCAATAACTGGTTCCGTAAAAGCAACAGCGGGCTGTATGAGATGTATGTGGAAGGCGCTCCTTTCGAAAGAGGAGTGATCAATGGGAAGTTGTCCGGTGAACTGATCCGTCATCAGGAAGATGTTTTTGTGGAACAGATCCGCAAAATGATCCCTTCTGCGTCTTATCTCCACTTCCTGAAATATTTCATCGGTTGGTTCAACAGAAACCTGAGTGATCATGTGGCGGAGGAATTCAAGGAGGAGATCTATGGAGAATCTTTCTCAGCGGCTGCCGGTTACGACTTCATTGGCAGCAACTATGAAAGGCTCATGAACTACCACGGCGCCCACGATATCGGCCATGCCCTGCAAGGCATGATGCTGGTAGGCTGCACCTCTTTCGGTACGTGGAACAGCAATTCTGCCGACAGTAATCTGATTATCGGCCGCAATTTTGACTTCTACATGGGCGACAAGTTCGCCGAGGATAAAATGGTGGTGTTTTATCACCCCGATAAGGGCCATAACTTCATGTTTGTTACCTGGGGCGGTTTTACCGGCGTCGTATCCGGCATGAACGACAAGGGACTCACCGTGACGATTAATGCCGCCAAAACCAGCGTGCCTACCGGCGCTGCCACGCCTGTGTCGCTGGTGGCCAGGGAAATACTGCAATACGCCCGTAACATACAGGAAGCCTGGGCCATCGCACAAAAGAGAAAGATGTTTGTGTCTGAATCCTTCCTGATCGGCTCCGCGGAAGATAACAAAGCAGTCGTGATCGAAAAGACCCCGGAAGGCATGGACCTCTATGATCCTAAAAAGAACTTCATCACCTGCACCAATCACTTTCAGGGCGATTCACTCGGTAGCCTGGAATCCAACAAATTACAAATCAAAGAAAGCGCTTCGGAATATCGTTACGAACGTTTAAACGAGTTGCTGAAAGAAAACGGGCCTAACACGGTGCAGAAGACCATCAACATACTGCGCGACCGCAAAGGGCTGCACGGCGCCAATATCGGTTTGGGCAATGAAAAGGCGATCAACCAGTTCATTGCGCATCATGCCATCGTGTTTGAGCCGAAGAAAAAAATGGTGTGGGTATCTGCCGCGCCATGGCAGCTGGGGCAGTTTGTGGCATACGATCTGAATAAAATCTTCAGCATGCATGGCCTCGATAGTGATCATGAAGTATACGATAGTGTACAGCGTGTTCCTGCCGACAGTTTCCTGCTGACCAACGAATACACTTCCTTTAAAGTATACCGCCAGCTGAAAGCAGCACTGCAGGATGGCAAAGACATCGATACCAAAGCACTGGTCACCTCCAATCCGGAGTATTATCACACTTATGTGCTGGCAGGTGATTACGATTTCAAAAAAGGTAACTTCGCGGAAGCAAAACAATACTATGAAACAGCGCTCACCAAGGTGATAGCCACCAAAGGCGAGGAAATGCATATCCGCAAACAGCTGGAACAATGCAATGCTAAACTGTCAAAGAAATGATTGTTGGTATAGGCACAGATATCACGGATGTAGCGCGTATCGCAGCAAGACTGGCTAAAAGCAGTTTTCGCGACCTCGTGTTTACGCCATTGGAGATCGCTTACTGTGAGCAGCAGGCAGCGCCACAGGAGAGTTATGCCGCCCGCTTTGCCGCGAAGGAAGCATTCCTGAAAGCATTGGGCACCGGCTGGGGCAACGGCGGCGTGAACTTTAATGAAATAGAGGTCCGCAACGATGCGGCCGGAAAACCGGAACTGTTTCTGCTGACAGACAATGCCCGGTTTACATCGCTGGGTGTTAAAAAAATATGGGTGTCCTTGTCACATGAAAAAAATGCTGCCGTGGCAATGGTAATTCTTGAAAGCTGAATATCGTAACATATGTACATTCCCGATATAGAACTACAGTCAAAAGCCGCCATCAGGGCATTTCAGGAGAAGGAAGTCCTGAGGCTGCTCGGCTATCTGCGTGAGTTTTCTCCCTTCTACAGATCGTGGTTCAAACAACATGACATACACCCTGATAAAGTCCGTTCCCTGGAAGCGTTCAGCCTCATCCCTCCGGTAACCAAACAGGAGCTGCAGGAGCATAACTGGGAGTTCCTTTGCGTAGATAAAAGCCATATCGCGGAATATACCACTACCTCCGGTACTTTAGGGCGTCCGGTGATCATTGCGCTCACAGAGAAAGACCTGCAACGCCTCAGCTATAACGAATACATCTCCTTCTGCTGCGCCGATGGTACCGATAGCGATATTTTCCAGCTGATGCTGACGCTGGACCGTCAGTTTATGGCCGGTATGGCTTATTACAACGGTATCCGCAAACTGGGCGCCGGCGTGCTGCGCGTAGGCCCGGGCGTGCCCAGCATGCAGTGGGAGAATATTCAGCGCATCAAACCTACCACTATCGTAGGCGTGCCTTCTTTCATCGTGAAACTGATAGCCTACGCCAGGGAGCATAATATCAACATCAACGAGACGTCTGTCCGTAAAGCAGTTTGTATCGGTGAAAATATCCGTAACACCGATTTCTCGCTCAACGTGCTGGGCAAGAAGATCACCGAGCAGTGGAATATCCAGCTCTATTCCACCTATGCCTCCACAGAAATGCAAACGGCCTTCACCGAATGTAAAGCAGGCAAAGGCGGGCATCATCATCCTGAATTGCTCTATGTGGAACTGCTGGATGAAAACAACCAGCCCGTGGCCCCGGGACAGGAAGGAGAAGTAACCATCACCACGCTGGGCGTGGAAGGTATGCCGCTGCTTCGCTATAAAACCGGCGATATCTGCCAGTATCACGACGAAATATGCAGCTGCGGAAGACATACGCTGCGACTGTCTCCGGTTATCGGCAGGAAAAAACAAATGATCAAATACAAAGGCACTACATTATATCCGCCTGCCCTGTTCGACCTGCTCAACGATATGGAAGAAGTGAAAGAGTTTGTGGTGGAAGTATATTCCAATGAACTCGGCACCGACGAAATACTGATGCACGTTTGGCCCACAGAAGAGTCAGAGGAAATGGACCGGAAGATCAAATCCTATCTGCAGGCTAAATTAAGGGTGATACCACAAGTGAAGTATTGCGGCCAGCAGGATATTATGCGGATGCAGTTTCCGGAGAACAGCCGGAAGCCGGTGAAGTTTGTGGATAATAGGAGTTAAAATGCCAACATTTCAATAAATGCTTTAGCTGCCCCGAGCGTCAATGCCGGGGCTTCTTTATGCGGCGTATGTCCGATGCCCGGTACAATATACTGTGAAGCATTACCGCTCACCTGACTAACGGTTTTTTCCACCTGTGCCATCGTTCCATATTCGTCTGCTTCTCCCTGAATAAATAACAGTGGACAAGTAATTTCGGGTAAGAAATGTTCGATGTTCCAATCCCTGAAATCCGCGCGGGTCCATGTTTCTGTCCATGCCGCGAAAAGCGCGTCTGTTTTGTCGCCATGATACTTTTGCAAGCGTTGTGGCAGGGTCGTAGTTTGATATACATGCATGGCATCCCGTATACCCTTCAGCGTTATATCTTCCACGAAAATATGCGCTGCTTCACAGATAACGGCTTTTATCCGCTCGGGATACTTGCCGGCGGTAATCAAAGCAATAGAGCCGCCATCGCTGTGACCGAACAGTATCACCTGCTCCATTTCCAGATGCGTGAGTAATCCATTTAGTGTAGCTGCTTCCGTTTCCATGTAGCTGACGGGCCTTTCGCCCGCGGGCATCGGTGCTGACAGGCCGTAACCGAGGCGGTCGTATATGAGCGCATTGCATTGGGTAGCATCTGCCAGTTGTTGGGGAAACTCGCGCCATAAAGCGGTGCAGCCCAGGGAATCGTGCAGGAACACGATGACCGGTCTGCCGGGATATTTTTGATAGTGGTGAACTGCCAGTCCGTTGAATGAAAAAGAACGGGTATCCATCTTTCCGAAGTTTGAATAGCTATTTCCGCAAGGATAACTTTTATATTAAAACTCCATCACCGCATTCGCCTTCGGATTATCCAGTTTGGTGCTTTGCCTTTTTCCACCTACGATCACGTGTATCATATTGATCTGCGTGGGATGTTGCTGATATAACAGGTCATTCATCACGCCCACTTTCTTCGGTACAGTAACGTTATCAGCGGAGAGGAAACTCCAGACGGCATCTTCTTCTATCTTATAGCCCAGAAAACGCAGCGGCACTTTTTTGCCGTCGAGGGTGATTTGCAGATGCTGGGAGAGATATGCAGCGATCATTTTGTCTACCTGTTGCCGGTTGACCGGTTTGATGATATCGAAAGATGTTTTGTATTGTGCTTTGAGGGTATTTTCCAGGTCGTCAGCGAAAATACGGCAGCTGACTTCCAGCTCCTTTTTGGCAGCATTGTGCGTAATCTCTGTAACACTCACATAGAACGGGTGCAGAATGGCCATCCAGGCCACTGTCCACCATTTACATAATAATAACCCCACTAGACTATTTTTTTTTGGGAAAATTAATTTTTACTTTCTATAATTACCAAATTTAGACAAAAGAAGGGCAATGGATCTGATGTATTTTGAGCTGGGATGGCAACATATACTCAACTGGGAAGGTTATGATCATATACTTTTTGTGATTGCCCTGAGCGCTATTTATGTGGTGAATGAATGGAAAAAGCTGCTGGTCCTGGTGACCGCCTTTACTATCGGACATTCTATTACGCTGGCTTTGAGTGTATTACACATTATTCGGGTATCCAGTTCGCTGGTCGAGTTCCTGATTCCGGTAACCATCTGTATTACAGCGCTATCCAACATTTTACGAAGAGATGAAGCACCGCAGCACCTGCAGCTCAATTATTTTTATGCTTTATTTTTCGGGCTGATACATGGACTGGGTTTTTCCAACTACCTGAAAAGTCTGCTGGGTAGCCAGGCAAACATCGTCAAACCGCTGCTGGGATTCAATATCGGACTGGAATTTGGCCAGGTCCTGATTGTGGCAGTGGTGATGCTGGTGGCCGGCATTATCGTCAATATCGGGCGGGTAAGCCGTCGCGACTGGAACATGTTTTTATCTTCTGCCACCTTTGGTGTTGCCTTCCTGATGGTGATCCAGGGTGTGAGAGCGCTGTTGAATAACTAAAATCTAAATCTGAAATCGTAAAAACCTCTATGAGAAAAAATCTTTACCTCCTGGGTATCTTATGCAGCACAGCGATGGCACTGCAGGCACAGAATCCGGGATCTAACCACGGTAACCGCTTTGAGCAGCTGGGCACTATGCTCCAGACGCCCAATATGTACCGCTCCGCTTCCGGTGCTCCCGGGCCTAAATACTGGCAACAGCGGGCAGATTATGAGATCAACGCAGAACTGGATGACACCAAACAGCGGCTCACCGGCGCTGAAACGGTCACCTATTTCAATAACTCACCCGACCCGCTGACGTACATCTGGCTGCAGCTGGATGAAAACGAGCACGATCCGAAAAGTGATAACCGCAGCTTCGATGGCAGCAAAATAACCGATAAGATGACCCTGCGGGACATCCGCGGTATCCTGCCGCCTACAGGCGATCTGGGCGTGAAAATCGTGAAGGTGACGGATGCTGATGGCAAAGCGCTGCCCTATACCATCAACCAGACCATGATGCGTATCGATCTGCCTAAAACGCTGATGCCGGGCGAGAAGTACCGTTTCAAAGTAGAATGGTGGTACAACCTGTCCGACCGTATGACCACCGGCGGCCGCGGAGGGTATGAATATTTCCCGGAAGATAAAAACTACCTGTATACCATCACCCAATGGTATCCCCGCCTGGCGGTGTATTCCGACTTCCAGGGATGGCAGAACAAACAGTTTACCGGCAGAGGAGAATTTGCCCTCACCTTCGGTAATTTCCGTGTACGCCTGACCGTGCCTTCCGACCATATCGTAGGGGCTACCGGCGAATGCCAGAACTATAAAGAAGTGCTGTCTCCTGCGCAATATCAGCGCTGGCAGCAGGCACAGAGCAGCAAAGAGCCGGTGGAAGTAGTGACGCTCGATGACGCAAAGAAAGCCATGCAAAACAAAGCCGGTAGCCGTAAAACATGGGTCTATGAAGCGCAGAACGTACGTGACTTCGCCCTGGTGTCTTCCCGCCGCCTGGTATGGGACGCACTGGCTGCGAATGTGGAAGGCAATAAGGTAATGGCCATGTCTTACTACGGCCCGGAAGCTTATCCGCTGTATCGCCGTTATTCTACCAAAGTGGTAGCACATACCCTGAAGTCCTACTCCAGCCATACCATCCCATATCCTTATCCGGTGGCTATCTCTGTAGAAGCGGCCAACGGTATGGAATATCCGATGATCTGCTTTAACTACGGCCGTGCGGATAAAGATGGCACCTATTCAGAATCCACTAAAAACGGCATGATCGGCGTGATCATCCACGAAGTGGGCCACAACTTCTTCCCGATGATCGTTAACTCCGACGAGCGGCAGTGGTCCTGGATGGATGAAGGCCTCAATACTTTCTGCCAGTTTATGGCTGAACAGGAATGGGACGGCAACTTCCCTTCTTCCCGTGGCCCCGCTCATAAGATCGTGGACTATATGAAGATGCCGAAAGATCAGCTGGAGCCTATTATGACCAACTCAGAAAATATTATTCAGTTTGGTCCGAACGCCTATGCTAAACCGGCCACAGCACTCAATATCCTGCGGGAAACCGTGATGGGCCGCGAGCTGTTTGATTTCGCTTTCCGTGAATATGCACGTCGCTGGGCATTTAAACATCCCACACCGCCCGATTTCTTCCGTACCATGGAAGATGCTTCTGCGGTAGACCTCGACTGGTTCTGGCGTGGATGGTTCTACACCATCGAACCGGTGGATATTTCCATCGACAGCGTAAAATGGTACAACCTCGCCAGCAAAAATCCGGCTAACCGCAGCCAGCAGGCTAAAGCGGATTATGAGCGTAATATGGACCACGTGGCCCGCCAACGTAACAAAGCTGCCGGTACTAAATTTGCAGTGGACCAGGATACCAGCCTGCAGGATTTCTACAGCAAATGGAACCGCTTTGAAGTAGCGCCGGAAGATAAAGCCGCTTATGATCAGTTTTATAACAACCTGACACCGGCGGAAAAAGAAATGTATGACAGCAAAAAGAACTTCTATGAGGTGACTTTTTCCAATGTAGGCGGACTCGTGATGCCGGTCATTTTAGAATGGACGTTTGCGGACGGCACTAAAGAAACAGAACGTATCTCTGCGTATATCTGGCGTAAGAATGAAAATCAGGTGACCAAAGTATTTGCCAAAGATAAAAAGGTAGTATCACTGAAGCTGGACCCGCTCCGCGAAACCGCTGATATCGATGAAAGCAATAACAGTTGGCCAAGAGAAGCTGCTCCGTCCCGGTTTGAGATGTTTAAGGATGGTGGAGGAGTGAGAGGCGCTTCTACCGGCGATAACCCGATGAAAAAAGCCCTTAATAAATAACGTTGATGAAATACACGCTCACCCTCTTACTGTTGTTTTTCGGCCTGCAAACGCTTCGTGCGGCCAATGTGGACACTGTCAACATCCCCAGCGCGACGATGCACCGCAGCTACAAATGTGTGGTCGTAACGCCCGCTTCCTATAAAGAAGGCACCCGCCGCTATCCGGTAGTGTACCTACTGCATGGCTACAGCGGCAATTATGCCAACTGGGTCACCAAAGTACCGGCCATCAAGGAACTGGCAGATACCTATCAATGCATGATCGTATGCCCCGACGGCGCTTTCATGAGCTGGTACCTTGACAGCCCCCTCGATAGCTCCATGCGCTTTGAAACCTACGTAGGAAAGGAGATACCGGCTTACATCGACCAGCATTACCAGACCCTGCCCGATCCGCGCCACCGCGCTATTACCGGGCTCAGTATGGGAGGACATGGCGCGTTGTATCTGGCCATCAGGCACCCGGAAATGTTCGGTGCTGCCGGCAGTATCAGCGGAGGGGTGGATTTCAGACCATTTCCTAAAAGCTGGGAAATTGTAAAGATGCTGGGGGAACCTGGCAAAGACGGGGCTAACTGGACCGCCTATACGGTAATGGGACAGCTTAATAAACTTCAGCCAGGCACGTTGCCGATGATTATTGACTGCGGCGTGAAAGATTTTTTCATCGATGTGAACAGAGCGCTACATCAGAAGCTGCTTGAAAAAGGAATTGATCACGATTATACAGAACGGCCGGGACAGCACGACTGGAGCTACTGGAGCAACTCCATCCACTACCAGCTGCTTTTCTTCCACCGTTTCTTTCAATAACCGATACTAAGGCATAAAAAATGAAGCCGTCCCGGGAACGGGGCGGCTTTTTAACTTGCTAATATGTCCTGTTGATCTATGAAAATGTGAATGTGAATGTCGTTTTTGTTGAAAAAAAGCGGCCGTAAGCAGGATTGCAAGCGGCCGGATTATTTTCATGTGACCTAAGTTGAATGCTAAGCGAAATCAGTTGCTTTGTACAGTCCCAGATAGGCGCGGGCGACAATGACTTTGGCATAGGTTTGTCTGTTTGTTGATGACGTAGTACGCCCCCTGTACACCAGAATCGCAGGTGAATCGCAAAAACTTTCAGTTATAGGTACTTCATGTTTTTCATCACGTGTTATCAGAACTATTTTCGTTATCAGCCTAGAAGTCGGGGCAACAGTAAGATGGTACCATCGGAAATGAATTTTTTTTAATGTGTAATGTGTACGCATTGGAAAGGCTGTCATCCGGAGATTCATCTCTTTAAATCATCATAACGTCGGGGTCTCTCAAATTTTCCTCCTCACGTTACATCGTAGCCCCGGGAAACCTGGGTACAAAATAAAAAAGCCGGTCCTCGATAGGACCGGCATTTTTTTTTATGCACGCGATTCAAAATAAGTATATCAACAAAATCAGTGCGGTAAATCCCACCAAAGCCTTACGCCGCCGTTGTCCTGTGCACCTGGGCCCAGCAGCTGGATGGCTTTTTCCACTTCTGCTTTATTGGAAGTGTACTCTGTATTGGGGAATGGTATCCTTCTGATCTGTACGTCGGTGTTGATGGTACCGTTGCTGTAGTTGTTGACCACAGGGAAGAGTTTGGGATAGCCGGTCCTGCGGTATTCAGTCCAGGCTTCCTGTCCTTCCGGATACATGGCGATCCATTTCTGGGTGATGATACGTTCCAGTTTTTGCGCTTTGGAAGCAGCGTCATCCCATTTGATGGTGATGTCAGACATGGCCGCGTGGTTGTTTTTAGCCTCGCGGGGATCCACGTAATCGATCGGTTTGCTGCTGTTATCAGCCACGTAAGCATTTACGGCTACCGGATCTGCGTCCCACTGTGTGAAAGAGGTACGGATACCTTTTTCATACAGTTCACCTGGTGTGCCGCCAGCGTTGCTCCATCCGTTGAGGGCTGCTTCTGCGCGCAGGAACCAGATCTCTGCGGAGGTCATCAGCTGAAGGGGAGTGGTGGCCTTGAAGGTTTTGTTTTCTGCAACTGCCGGAATGGAATAACCGGTGTAATCCGGTTTGGCAGTCACCAGGCTACCGATACGGATACCTTTGTAAGTGCCGGGATAAGCAGTGGCATGGTCAAAATATTTCGGGAGGCGCGGATCTTTATAACCTACCAGGATAGATTCCATGGATGCGTTCATGGCGTTGTCTGTCCAGGCGGTAACGATGGTGTACAGCGGGTTTTTCAGGCCGAAACCGGAAACGGTGGCGTTGTCCCTGTTGATTTCCATCACACCGCCATTGGCAGGGTTCAGGGCTTTTTCACCTTCTTCTTTCGCTTTAGCGGCAGATACGCCGGCTATACGAACAGCGAGGCGCAGACGCAGGGAGTTAGCAAATTTAACCCACTGTTTGTAGTCGCCGCCATACAGCATATCGAACTTACCGAAGAGGGATACGCCAGGGTGTGCTGCGATGTAGGTGTTCAGCGTGGTCACGGCGGTGTCCAGCTCTTTGAAGAAGCGGGTGTACACGTCTTCCTGTTTGTCATAAGAGGAAGAAGTTCCACCGCTACCGTAGCTGCTGTAAGGGATAGGACCGTAGATATCGGTTACCCGGTGCATCGCCTCTACTTTCAGGATGAGTGCTACAGCCCAGAACTCAGGAGCTGTTTGGGCGGCGCCTCTTCTTTTCACTTCATAGATAGGCGCCATCACGTTGTTGTAGGCCAGGTTGAAGGCGGAAGCGTTCCAGCCGTCTACCAGTGAGTACGTCATGTTATTGATGTTACCGCGGAAGTTATTTGGCGGCATCAGATAACCGGAGTATACGTCGCCCATCAGGTTCTGTTGCAGCTGAAAGTCGCCGTTGGTATTATTGAAGTTAAAATAGATGGAAGACTGGATCTGTGGGAAGAAACCGCCGATATAGTTGAAGTCGGGCTTCAACGCGTCTTCGGTCAAACCGGTATTATCCGTGTTGTACTCCTCGAAGTTTTTTGTACAGGCGTTGAGGCCAAGGAGGCCAACCGCCAGCGCGATGACTGCCATCGGCTTGTATAGTTTGAAGCTGAATTTTTTCATCTGTGTTGAATTAAAGGTGAACATCATTAGAAACCAACATTCAGGTTAAAGCCAAAGCTGCGGGTAGCGGGCATACCGAACATATCCACACCAGAGAGACCGTTGCCGGTAGACAGCGCGATTTCAGGATCGAAAGGTGCTTTTTTGGAGATATACCAGAGATTTCTGCCTACAAGGGAGAAACGGAGGCTTTTTACAAAGCCATGGCCCAGCGCTTTGGAAGGAATACCATAACCGAGGGACAGCTCTCTTAATCTTACTACGGTAGCATCATACATGTATTCACCGCTCACACCGTCACGACCGCCAACGGTACCGTACCATTTTTCGGCGTCTACGCTGGTAACAGGTTGTTTGGTGCCTTCATAGATACCGTTGATGGCCACACCTTTAGCTTTGCGGGCATCTCCGCTTCTTTCAGACACACCGTATTTGTCCAGTACTGCTTCGGTCATAGACATTACTTTACCACCGAATTTGCCATCAATCAGGAAGCTCAGGGTGAAGTCGTTGTAAGTGAAACGGTTGTTCCAGCCACCTTGCCATTTAGGGTTGGCATTACCTACCAACTCAAGGTCAGAGCTTACCAGCGGCGTACCATCAGAACCGATGAGTATGCGGCCGCTTTCATCCCTTTTCAGTGTTTTACCATAGATATCACCATAAGAACCGCCTTTGGCCATGATAGAAGCAAAGGTGTTGGAACCTGCTGGTGTCAGGATAAACTGATCAATGTTCTCTGCCAGTTCAATGACTTTGTTCTTGTTCTGAGAATAGTTCACCGTAGTATTCCAGGTGAATTTGCCGGACTGGATAACGTTATAGCCCAATACGACTTCAATACCGCTGTTCTGGATGTTACCAGCGTTGATGAAGCGGAAGCTATAACCGGTTCCGGGAGGCACGGCAATCTGGAAGTACTGGTTAGTGGTATTTGTTTTATAATAGGTAAAGTCGAAGTTCAGTCTGTTGTTCAGGAAACGCCATTCTGTACCGATTTCCAGTGATTTGGTTTTTTCCGGTTTCAGTTCTTTGAAAGGCGCCTGGTTGTTGAACAGGAACGTACCACCTACCTGGCCCAGCCTGTTGAGCGGGTTGGTCACATACCAGGGAACGGTGTTACCTACGATGGCATAAGAGCCGCGCAGTTTAGCGTAGCTAACGGGTTCTGGTAAGTTAAACAGCTGATGGAGCATGAAAGAAAGGCCGGCAGAGGGATAAAAGTAGGAGCCGTTTCCGGTGAATGCCAGGTTGGACGACCAGTCATTACGTCCGCTGAGGTCCAGGAATACCAGGTCTTTATAAGAGAGGTTCACGTTGCCGAATGCTGCCTGCAGCTGGCTGTGGTTCTCTGGTACGGTCTGGATCAGGCTGCCCGGGGTCATGTTCTGAAGGGTGAAGAAGTTGGCCACGTAGAGGTCGCCCAGGTAGCTGTCACCGTTCATGCCTTTGGTACGGGTATCATTGATGCTGGTACCTAAGAGGGCATTCAGTTTGAAGTTGCCGATGCTTTTGTTCAGGTTCAGGATCAGGTCACCATAAAACTGTGTGGTGGTAAGGTTGCTCATGATGTAGCGACCATTGGCACCTGACAGTACGCCGTTGGTACCTGCATAGAACTGACCATCGTAAGTATCGTTGGTACGGTCCATGTTACCGCGGGCCTGGAGATATAACCAATCATTGAAATCATATTTGGCGCTGGCGTTGAAGAGTGTTCTGTTACGTACGGCCTGGCTGGTGTTTTTGTTAACGATCCAGTAGGGGTTCTGTTGCACGTCTTCATTGAAAGGCCAGTTCTGCAGGTTGATCTGACGGGTCTCATCAAATTTCGTGTAGCCGTTTTTGAAAGGCGCCATATCGCGGCCTCTTGGGAACAGGTACAGACCAGTCAGCGGGTTGAAGTACAGACCGTTTACCGGACCGTTGTCGAGTTTCTGGCTGATGATGTTTACGTTACCGTCCAGTGTCAGTTTATCGTTCAGGAACTTAGCTGTTTCCCTGAAAGAGAAGTTATGGCGGTTGAGGTCATTGCCCGGAATAACGCCTTTGGCGTTGGTATTGGCATAAGAGAAATATGTCTGTGCTCTTTCGTTGCCAGCAGTAAAGTTGATGGAATTGATCCAGGTGTTGCCGCTGCGGAAGAAATCAGATACGTTGTCATGTGCGTTGGTGATCTCTGGTCCCCAGCTTTGTGTAGAGCCATCTTTGGTGGCGCCATAAGCGTTCTGCAGCTGGGGTTTGTAAGCTACTTTATCGAGCGTGAAACCACTGGAGAATTCTACTTTAGCGTTACCGGCTTTACCTTTTTTGGTGGTGATGAGGATAACACCGTTGGCTGCCTGGCTACCATACAATGCGGAAGCGGAGGCGCCTTTTAATACGGATACGCTTTCGATATCGTCAGGGTTCAGGTTGGAGATACCGTCACCACCGTCACGACCAGGCGTAAAGGTTGTTGTACCGTCACCACCCCAGGTGCTGTTAGGCTGTTGGGTAGAGTAGTTGGTCATAGGGATACCATCTATCACATACAGTGGCTGGTTGGTACTTTGAGCGGATTTAGCACCGCGGAGGGTTACCTTAACGGAACCGCCTACACCGGAACTGCTCCTGCTCACTGTAATACCAGCGGCTTTACCGGAGATAGAGTTCATGACGTTAGCGTCTTTAGCGGTGGTCAGTTCTTCGTTGCCCAAACGTTGGGTGGAATAGGTGAGTGATTTGGCCGTTTTTTTCACGCCGAGTGCGGTTACTACCAGTTCATTCAATCCTTTTACATTGTCGTCTAATCTTACATCAATTGTTGCACTGTTGCCAACTACTGCTTCATGTGAACCGAAGCCGATGGAGGAAAATACCAATACGTCGCCGGCCTTGGCATTAAGATGATATTGGCCGCTGGCATTGGTTTGTGCGCCTTTGGTAGTACCTTTTACCTGAACGGAAACACCTGGGAGCGGCGCGCCTTTTGCATCACGCACGGTACCACTGATTTCCTTTTCCTGTAAAATGCTACGGAATGAAGCTGTGGGCGTATAAGTATAGCCGGCAGCCTTCGCATATGCATTGTCTGCTAATATGGAAGTGAGCGCCAATCCCGTTACAGCACACACTTTCATAAGGCGTAGGTTTTTTTTCATACTTGCCTTTTTTTTGGTTAATAATTGGTATTTAAATGTTGTGGATAAGATTTGGTCATGTATCGCGTGCCTGCTGATACAATACGCTGTCACGTGCTGCCTGGAAAATACGCTCCCCGTTAGCATGGCGAAAGCCATCCTTTACCACTTGTTTTTTATAAGTTGACGTGGTTTGTTAGCACAGGTATCCCCTTCGGATATACAACACGCGTGTGCCGTGCTGATTCCGTTATAGTTTTTCGTGCCTGTTTTTCTTACATGAAATTTTTATTTTGAATGAAATTACCTCGCTAATGTTTTCATTTGGACGAGCGCATCATAAGCACTACAGGAAGGAAGTCGTATGTTAATGGAAATGGTACTACAGTCATCAAAAAAAAATTACGAATTGCGGAAAAACCAAAATTCGTAAATCAAAAAATCAAAAAATAACAAAATGACTATTTGGTGTCCCACCATAATTGTGTCCCGCCGGTATCAGGCCCCTTTAACATCGCCTTGGCACGCGTCAGTGCTTTGGGATTGGTCACCTGTTCTATCTGGGCAAAGGGCAGGCGGCGGATGAATTTTTCGCTATTGATGGTATTATTGCTGTTGTTGATCACTACGGGAAACAACTTCGGGTAGCCGGTCCTGCGGAACTCCGTCCACGCCTCCTGGCCTTCGGGGAACATGGCGATCCACTTTTGCGTGATAATACGTTCCAGTTTCTCTTCGGGCGAAGCCTGCTCATTCCACTTAATGGTAATGGTACTGAGGTGCTTGCTGCCTGCCGGTACGTTGTTGTCCTTGTTGATGGGGTCTACATAAGGCCTGGGTTTGCTGGTGTCATTTTTCAGATAGTCGTTGACGTTAGAGATGCTGTATTGCTCAAAGGAGGTGCTGACACCTTTCTCGTAATTATAGGCTGCGCTGCCGGCGCCGTCCCATCCATTCAGGGAGGCTTCTGCTTTAAGGAACCAGGCTTCTGCCACTGCCATGTACTGGATCTTATTGTCAAGCCGTACCAGTTTGGAATAACCCGAATATTGTTCCTTCAGGGAGATACGGATACCATTACGAATACCATGATATACATCCTTGCCTTCATCGGTACTCACAAAATAGCGGGGCAGGCGCGGATCATTATAGCCGGTGAGGATAGATTCCATGGGAGCGCTCATGCGGAGGTCGGCCCATGTATAACACATGATGTTGAGCGGGTGGGTGACGGGGGAAATGTCTACGGCAAAAATATCTTTGGCATCCTGCAACAACCCCAACGGATGCTTCAGCGCGGCTTCCCCTTCTTTGCGCGCTTTGTCTTTATCCACCCCGTTGATGCGGATAGCCAGCCGTAGCCGCAGGGTGTTGGCAAATTTGATCCATTTGGTATAATCGCCCTTGTATACCAGGTCAAAGGCCTGGAAACGTTGGGGACTGCCGCTGTTCACGTAATTGGTCAACAGATTGATGGCGGTGTCCAGGTCATGAAAGAAGGTGTAATAAACCTGCTGCTGCGAATCGTATTCAAAGGTGTTTTCGTTGTTGGTATCTCCGAAGTGGCTGTAGATAATAGGGCCGAAGATATCGCTGATACGGTGCATAGCCTCCACTTTCATAATGGTGGCCAGGGCATAGAAGTCCGGATACTTGTCTCCGGCTTTCTGCTGTGCAAACACACAGGGTTTCATCACCCAGTGATAAGCCTCGTTCCAGGGATTGTTGTTCCAGATGTAGAGCAGCCCATAGTTGGTGTTATTGATATTGCCTTCAAACGGCGTGGGCGTCATCATGTACCCGGAGAAAACATCTGCGTTGAGGTTTTGCTGCAGCTGTGCGGTAGGCGGGTGGTTATAGTGTATCAGGTACAACTGTGCCTGGGTAATAGGGGCCCCCATCAGCTGATAGTCTCCTTTCAGATCACTCTCGGTAAAGTCGTATGGATTTTTGTTGATATCGGTGAACTTCCCGGTACAACCGCTGACCAATGTGAGGATGACGATAACCTGCAGTAAAATAAGTGTGCGTGTATACATCATAGTTAGTTTTTTAAAATCCGAATTTCAGGTTGAGGCCCATACTGCGTAGGGACGGCAGTCCAAACACGTCTACACCCTGCAAACCGTTGCCGGAGCCCATGGAGATGTCCGGGTCGAAGGGCGCGTCCAGTTTAAAGAAAAACAGGTTTCTTCCGATGACGCCTACCCGCATGGTGCGCAGCCACTTCCACTTCAACGGCACTACATAGCTGAGGCTGAGCTCCCGCAACCGGATATTGGTGGCGTCGTACATATACATTTCTCCAATGCCGGAACGGCCGCTGATGATGGTGTAATAATTGGCGGCATCTATTTTACCAGTATAGGGCGTGCCGTCTGCCAGCGCTGCGTTGAGGGCTATGCCGCCGTTGTCGCGGGCTTTGGCGGTGGTTTCGCTCACACCGTAAAAATCCAGTATCGCCTGGGTAACACTCATTACTTTGCCGCCAAAACGGCCGTCGATCAGGAAGCTTAAAGTAAAATTGCGGTAATAGAAACTGTTGTTCCAGCCCAGCATAAAATCGGGACTGGGATTGCCCACTTTCTTGAAAGTGCCCACGGTGGACAGTTTCCCGTTTTCATCCACGATAATCTGGCCTTTTTCATTCCGCTTCAGTTCCTTGTTGGAATAAATATCGCCCCAGGAACCGCCTTCCTGTATGAAAGAACCAAACATGTTCACGCCAAAATCGGTGAGGGTAAACATGTTGCTGGTGTCTGCGCCCGCAATGTTGTTATTGCTCAACTGCAATACTTTATTGCGGTTGGTGGAAAAGTTAATGGTGGTGGTCCAGCTGAAACCCTTCTCCTGTACAGGCGTTGCGCTGACGGAGGCTTCCAGGCCTTTGTTCTGGATATTGCCCATATTGAGGTAATAGGTCATAAATCCGGAGCCGGGAGGTGCGGGCACTTCCATGTATTGTTTATAGTTATTGTTTTTGTAGAGGGTGATATCTGCATTGAGCCTGTTGTTGAACAGGTGCACTTCCAGGCCTGCTTCAATGGAACGGTTATCTTCCGGCTCAAGATGTATACCGGGATAAGGAGTCCGGAGATTGAGCAGTACCCTGCTCACACCGGCGGTCGTCTGCATAATGAACGGAGCGGGGTTGGACGCATAGCTGGCGATGTCATTACCTACTTTGGCGTAGGAGAGGCGCGTACGCAGCAGGTTAAAGGCTTTGGGCAGTTTAAACATATCGGTCCATATGGCCGACAGGCCGGCTGAGTAATAGAAGTATCCTTTCCCGAGGGTAGGGGTGAAGGCAAACGTACTGGACCAGTCGTTACGTCCGGTGAGGTCCAGAAACAGGAAATTCCTGATACCCAGTTGAGCGTTGCCGAAGACGGCCTGTAGTTGTTTTTGCTCCACGGAATGCTGCGCATCCAGTGATTTTTCGGCGATATTGGACAGTGAGAATTTATTGGGATAATTGAGGCCGGGTTCTGCATTGGGATTGGCGCCATTGAAGGACCGTTCATGCGCTTTGAGGTCGGTGATGCTGGCGCCCACATTACCGGCGAGGTGCAGCCATTGGTTTACCTTTCCGCTGGCATTTACCATGAGATCGGCATACAGCTGGGTATTGAATTCTTTTTCGAGTATGTAGCGGCCATTGGAATCGGCGAGTACCCGCTGTGTGCCGGCATATGCTTCCAGTTCGTATTGGTCCAGCGATTTATCGAAGCTGGCGCGTCCCTTGAAAGACAGCCAGGTGTTGAGCTGATAGCTGAGCGAAAGGGAGGCCATGCCGCGGTAACGGCTGTCCAGCCGGCGGTTGCGCAGCAACGCCCACATGGGGTTCTGTTGATCGTCCTGTCCTATCCATCCTTTATCGCTACGGATGTTCCACCAGTTTTGCAGATACAGGCTGCGCTTGGCATCGTAATACTCAAACTGGTTTTTATAGGAGTCGAAGTCCAGCCCGCGCGGGAAGACATACAAGCCGGAGATAGGGCTGTAGTATAGTCCGGTCGACAGCCGGTTGGTGGACGACTGTGCGAGGAACGACGCATTGGCGTCCATCACCAGCTTGTTGTTGAGTAGCCGGAGCGTCTCACGGAAATTGATAGTATGTCGGTTGAATTTGTTAGTGGGTAAAATGCCTTTGTTGGTGGTATTGGAATAGGAGAAATAGGTTTGTGCTGTTTCGGTGCCGCCGCTGAACGAAATAGTGTTGATCCAGGTAGCGCCGGTATTGTAGAAGTCTTTTACATGATCGGCTGCTTTTACGGGTGCGCCCCAGCTGCCGAGGGAACCGGGCTTGGGGTCGCTGGCAGAGTCATAGGGTGGCTCTGTTTGGCCATAGCGGTATTGAAGTTTCGGCAGCAGCAACGGCTTCTCGATGGTGAAATCGGAGGCCACGTCTATGCGGCTTCTGCCGGCATTCCCTTTTTTAGTGGTGATGAGAATCACGCCATTGGCGGCCTGGCTGCCGTACAGGGCTGCAGCGGAAGCGCCTTTGAGGATGCTGATGCTTTCGATATCGTCCGGGTTGATGTTGGAGATGCCGTCGCCGCCATCGCGACCGCCGCCGCCGATGGTATTGTTGGCCTGGCCCCATACGTCCTGTGGCTGTGACGGGGTGTAGTTGGCATAAGGCACACCGTCAACGATGTACAGTGGCTGATTCTCGCGGGTAGATTTATTGCCGCGCAACACCACTCTGACGGTGCCGCCGATACCGGAGCCATTACGGGTAATACATACCCCGGCAGCTTTACCGGAGATGCTGTTCATAAAATTGGCGTCTTTTACCAGGGAAGCGTCGTCGCCATCCAGCTGCTGGGTGGAGTAGGGCAGTTCCCTCGATTTTTTCTGTATACCGAATGCGGTGACGATCAGTTCACCCAGTGCTTTAATATTTTCGTGAAGCGTAATGGTAAGCTCACTGCTGGTGCCTACAGTGACTTCGCGTGTCAGGTATCCGACATAACTGAATAACAACACATCACCCGGGCTGGCGGTGATGCTAAACCCGGCGTCGGCGTCTGTTTGTGTTCCTTTATTGCTGTTCCTTATTTGAACGGTTACTCCCTGAAGCGGCGTGCCTTTATTATCGCGTACGGTCCCGGTGATTTCTCTTTCCAGTGAAACGTGCTTTAGGAGGTCAACAGTTGGTGATCCTCCCGTGTCAATGTCGGCTCCTACAATTATTTTGTTGTTGATACGGGTAAACTTCAATCCGGTTTGTGCTGATAACAACGCCAGAACGTCTTCAATGGGTGTTTTGGTGCAGTTGAGCGTAACCTTTTTTTTCAGGTTAAGATCAGTTTTGTCGTAGTGGAAGTTCAGCCCGGTTTTGACCGATATTTCGGTCATCACGTCTTCCAGGTTTTTGTTTTTGGCCTGGATACTGACAACAATCGTGGATGGCGGCTGCTGTGTTTCGGCAAACGCGCTACTCAGGGTGTTCAAGCTACCGGCTAGCAGCAATGTCAGCATTAACCCCATGGATATCAACCATGTCATGGGGTAAGGCTTTACCCTCATATGAGTCTAATTTTTGTTTACAAGATAAACGGTGTCGCTTTTAATGGTATATGATAAGGATTTCGCTATACAGATAATGTCCATTACTTCGGATAGGCTTTCATTTCTGAAATTGCCGGTATAATTCCATGCTGTTTTACTGCTTTCATTGATGACGGTCACACCGTAACGGTTTTCGATGCCGGTCATGAGTTCGGTATAGGGTGCATCTTTAAACACGAGATAACCTTGTTTCCAGCTGATGATTTCCTCCGGTTTGCTGAAGGTGGTTTTGATCATGCTCAGCAGCTGGCGGTCATAGCTCATTTGTTCGCTGGGAAGCAGCACAATGGAGCCGGTGGTTGGGCTGTTCTGCAGCGGGTCTATTTTTACCTTGCCGGTGAGCAGGGCTACAGTAACTTTATTTTCGGCGCTATAGGCGCGGATGTTGAAGGTGGTCCCCAGTGCGGTGGTGGCCAGTTCGGGGGTACGTACCACAAAATGCCGGTTGGCATCGGGGGCGGCATTGAAGAAGGCTTCTCCTTCGTCGAGGTATATGCTTCTTTCGGTAGTGCTGAAGTGTTCCGGATAACGCAGCTTACTGTTGGCATTCAGTGCCACGGTACTGCCGTCTTCCAGGGTAATATTTTCCTGATGACCTTTGGGCGTGGTGATTTCGACCACACCGTCTTTCACCACACGGTTGCTGCCGGTGGCCGGGTGATGGGCCAGCGGGGCATTCGTGGGAGTGGCGGTGTGTCGGTTGCTGTTAAACCAGAACAGGCCTGCCGCCAGTACTACGGCAGCAGCAGCGGCGGTGGATATCAGCCATGGCCGCAGGCGACGCACACGGGGCGCCGGCGTGATCTGTTCCTGAATACGCAGCTTCACTTCTTCCAGCTCCAGATCGAGCGCATGCTCGTCTGCAATGGAAGACTGATGGGCGTTGATCTGTTCAAACCACTGTTCTATGATTTTCGCTTCCTCCGGTGAGCAGTCCCCCTGTTGATATCGCTCCAGCAATATTTTTATCTGTTCTGTGTCCACCTGATAGCGTTTTTGGATGATAATAAGTCGTGGTAACGTGGAATTAGTACCATGGCAATACAGGAATATTTTTGTGAAAATTAACGGTTGGCAGTGAAAATCAGCGAAATAACGAGTAAAATGACGTCTGTTTGCGCATAGCTGGCCCGTAATATCTTGAGGGCTTTTGTGATCTGGTTTTTCACCGTTTGCTGGGACAGGCCCAGGTGGTTGGAGATCTGTTCTATAGAGAGATTTTCAAATCTGCTTAACATGAAAATTTCTTTCATTTTCTCCGGCAGATGGTTGATCGCTTCAAACAGCTCCTGTGATCTGGCTTTGTAATCCACCGTATCTTCCACGGAGTGCGGCTGCGCATCAAAATGTTCTATCAGCTGTTGAAGGTACTTCCGGTAAGTAGCATTTTTCCGGTAAATATCGATGATCTTATGCCGGGCAGCCTGATAGAGGTACGATTTCAGCGATTCCTTCAGTACAAGGGAATGACGTTTCTCCCAAAGGGAAACGAACAGGTCCTGCAGTACATCTTTACTGATCTCCCCCGCCTCCAGTTTGCTGTAAATAAAGAGATACAACATTTTACTGTAGCGGTCATAGATGGCATTAAAGGCAGCACTGTCATCGCTTTTGAGCAGCGACACTAACTGGGTATCTGAATAACTGCTGAACATTGAATTACAGTAGCAATTAGATGTTTTGGTTGAATTACTATCGATGAAAGTAAGAAGAAATTTTGTTATTTAGCTATTTTGTTATTGGGTTATTATCTGATTCTCTCTGGCAGTAACGATAACAGGCATAACAAAGGGTTGCTAAACAATCCAATAACCAAATAAAAAAATAATCAAATTACCAAATTATCAGGCTTCTTTTAGCCGCAGTTCATTCTTGTATTCCTTTGGCGTTTTTCCCACGATCTCTTTAAAAAACCGGTTAAAATTAGACAGGTTCTTAAATCCGCAGGAATAGGCAATTTCTGCAATAGACCAGTCCTCTTCTGTCAAACGCTTACAGGCATGGCCTATCCGTACTTCGTTGAGGAACTGTACAAAAGATTTTTTGGTGCGGTTCTTAAAGAAACGGCAAAACGACTGCGGTGAGAGGTTCGTGATGCTGGCCACATCCTGCAATGAAATTTCTTTGGAGAAATTGTTCATGACATATTTGAATACCTCGTCTATTTTGTGGTTGTCTTTTACATTGTAGGCATGGGAATACCCCGTGCTGGCCAGATAGTAGCAATCACGTGTTTCTGACAGCGTTTTCAGGATGTTGAGCAGGGAGATGATCCGGTCCAGCCCCTCTTTTTTAGGAAGAGAGAGAATCTCCGGCTTCAGTTTGTCGTACGTGGGCCCTATAATTTTCATCCCGCGCTGCGCGCGATGAAAAAGCTCGCTCAGCGCCTTGGTTTCGGGTAAACCATAAAATTTCTCACCAAAAATATCCTTCGGGAAATAAATCACGACAGAACGGGCTTTCAGGTTTTCGTCGCCCTTATAATATTCTTCTTCATTATACCATACATGGGGGATGTGTGGCCCCAGAAACACCATATCGCCCTCTTCAAAGCTCTCAATGCTGTCCCCAACAATCCTCTTCCCGTGGCTCTCCGTAACAAACACCAGCTCACATTCCGGATGGAAGTGAAATGGCGTGTTAAAATACGGATCACATCGCTCTATAATAGTGATCTGATTATCGGCAAAAGCCCCAACTTTAATAAGAATGGGTTTCATTCAAGTATTAATTTTTAAACTGGTGTTACCAGACAATACCCTATTTAGTATTGTCATTGTCCTATGAATGTTGCCAAATTATTAAAATTTGGTTAAAAAAATATCATTATTGGGAAAATGACCCTTAAATGTCATATCCCGCTGTTCATCCCTGTTTATAAGATTTAGCAACTTTTTTGGAATAATTGGCACAAGAATGTAAATTTCAGCTTTCATTTTGTAAATTACGCTGGGCTAAATCGATATAGCATTTGTTGTCTATGAAAGGAATCTCTATAAAAGATATCGCAAAACAGGCAGGGGTTTCTCCCACGACTGTCTCATTTGTGCTCAACGGCAAAGCGAAAGAGAAACGGATCAGCGAGCAGGTAAGTAAAAAAATCCAAAAGATCGCTTCCCGGCTGAAGTATAAACCAAATCAGCTGGCCCGTGGCCTCCGTACCGGAAAAACCAAAACCATTGGCCTTATCGTGGAAGATATCGCCAACAACTTCTTCGCCAGCCTCGCCAAAGTAATGGAGGACGAAGCCGATAAACACGGCTATAAAGTGCTCTATGGCAGTACGGAAGACAATACCGAAAAAGCAAAGGGACTCCTGGAAGTACTCAAGTACCGCCAGGTAGATGCCTATATCGTGACCCCTACCAAAAACCTGGACAAGGAAATAGAACAACTGAAAGCCACTTCCAAACCGGTTGTGCTGATGGACCGCTATTTTCCACATGTAAGCTCCCACTATGTAGTAGTGGACAACTACCAGGGCGCCTACAATGTTACCAGCCACCTGGCCAATCAGGGCTATAAAAAAATCGCGATCGTCACCATCACGTCCGACCAGATACAGATGAAAGACCGTCTCGAAGGATTTACGGCCGCACTCAAAGATCATCATCTCCCTTTTAATAAAAGCCTTGTCAAAAAGATACCGTTTGAACTGGAACGCGAAGCGTTTAATACAGAAATCAAAAAATTCCTGACCTCCATCAAAGGTCTGGATGCGGTATTCTTCGCCACCAACTACCTCGGCATCTATGGCATCGAAAGCATCCGTTCCCTCGGATGGGAAATAGGGCCACAAATTGGCGTGGCCAGCTTTGATGACCACGACCTCTTCCGCCTCCACAGCCCGTCTATTACCTGTGTGGCGCAACCGATTACCGAGATTGGTAAAAACATCGTGGAAGTACTCATGCAGGAACTCAACCATCCTTCTGCAAGTCCCCGCCAAATTGTGCTGGAACCTTCTGTGATCGTCAGGGCTTCTTCAGATCCCGGAAAAAAATAAACCCCCACTCCTGATCATATGCGGCTGTTCCTGTGATACTTGCGGGAACAAAAAGTCATGTCCTGTTGTTAAGTAATGCAGCTTCCGGTTTTGCGGCTTCTCACCCCGTCAACCCGAAGCGGGACTATTCAACCAAAACCATCTCCGGTTTATTTCTTCACTTTTATCGCATTAAACATGATCAGAAACTTTACTCATGTGCTGTTGTTCGTGTTATTGTTGTTGACCACCCCCGTGGTATGGGCACAACAGGCCATTACCGGAAAGGTAACGGACAACACCGGCCAACCCCTCTCCGGTGTTAATATTCTCGTGAAAGGTACTTCCAAAGGAACGGTAACCAACGCAGAAGGTAACTTCTCCCTCACGGTTGCTCCGGGCAGTACGCTTGTCTTCCGCTACCTCGGCTATCTGCCACAGGAGGTGCCGGTAGGCAACGAGTCTCATCTAACGATCGCCCTTAAAACAGATGAGAAAAGTCTCGGTGAAGTAGTAGTGACGGCGCTCGGCATCAAAAAGGAAAAAAAGGCACTGGGATATTCGGTGTCGGAAGTAAAAGGAGAGGAGCTTACCCAGGCCCGCAGTACCAATATCGCTAATACCCTCTCAGGTAAAGTGGCGGGCCTCAACGTCACCTCCACGGCCACAGGGCCCGCAGGTTCCAGCCGTATCATCCTCCGCGGTAACACTTCTATCGATAAAAACAGAAACAACCAGCCACTCATCGTGGTAGATGGGATTCCTATCAATAATGACAACCTGGGTTCAGCCGGTGAATACGGCGGTACAGATGCTGGTGACGGTATCTCCAGTATCAACCCCGACGACATCGCTACCATTTCTGTGCTGAAAGGCGGTACGGCCGCAGCATTGTACGGGTCCCGCGCTTCCAACGGCGTTATCCTCATTACCACCAAAGGCGGCGCCAACCGTAAAGGGGTAGGGGTGGAATTCAGCAGTAACATCGTCATCGATCGCCCTATTGTGGAAAACCTTGACTGGCAGTATGATTATGGCATGGGGCTCAACGGGCAGAAACCACAGACGGCCGCGGAAGCCCGTTCGGCTGGCCTCTTCAGCTGGGGCGCCCCGCTCGATGGCTCCTCTGTTATCCAGTACGATGGTATCAGCAGACCTTACAGCGCGGTGAAAAATAACTTCAAAAAATTCTATCGCAGCGGTTATACTTTCACGAACTCCGTTGCGGCCAGTGGTGGTAATGATAAAGTAACCTGGCGCTTCGGAGCAACCGATATGAAAAACGAAGCCACGCTTCCCAATTCAGGTATCCGCCGCGATAACCTGTCGCTAAACCTGTCGGCCTGGCTGGGTAAAAAATTACACCTCAACGTGTACGCTAAATACATCCGTGAACGGACCACCAACAGGCCCCGCGTGTCCGACTCGCCCGGTAACGCCAACTTCGCGCTCTACCTGCTGCCTACGTCACTGGCCGTACAAACATTAAAAGACAGTAAACTGAATGCAGACGGGAACGAATTCAGGTGGAACGCCAATGAATTCATCACCAACCCCTGGTTCTCTGTGTATGACTTTGAGCAGCAAGATAAAAAAGACCGCTTTATCAATTCAGCAGAACTGCGCTACGATATCCTCGACTGGCTCTATGTAAAAGGCCGAATCGGCGCAGATATGTTCTTCCGCGACAACAAAGCAGTCACTCCTAACGGTACCGCCTATATTCCCGGTGGCCAGATCAATGACCAGACCCGCCAGAACTTCTACGAGCTCAATGCGGACGTCATGGTGGGGGTGGAAAAAGGATTCGCTGAAAAATGGCGTATCTCCGGTTTTGTGGGCGCCAACGTGATGCGGAACAAAAATGACAAACTGTTTCTCAACGGAAACACCTTCAACATCCCTTATTTCTACGATCAGAGCAATCTGCAAACGAAAACCGTTACCAACGATATTTTCGAAAAGAAAATCAATTCGCTGTATGCTTCCGCGGAACTGTCCTACAACAGTTATCTGTACCTGACGCTTACCGGACGTAACGACTGGTTTTCCACACTACCGCTCAATAGTAATAGTATCTTCTACCCATCGGCAGGCCTCAGCTTTGTGCTGTCTGATGCCGTGACCATGCCCAAATGGATCAACTACGCTAAACTGCGTACCTCCTGGGCGCAGGTGGGCGGCGATACCGACCCGTATCGCCTGCGACTGTCGTACCAGGTGCAAAACCCGCTGGTGCTGGGGACCAACAGTCTCCCGGTGGCTGACGTGAAGAAGGCGCAGGACGGTAGCTATGCCGTTCCCAACGCCAACCTGAAACCTTACGTTAATACCAGCTTTGAAGCCGGTTTTGAAGCCCGCTTCTTCGACAGCCGCTTGTCGGTAGACTTCTCCTGGTATACCCGAAAAACGAAGGACGATATCGTACAAACCACTATCTCCAATGCCTCCGGATATAATACCGCCTTTATCAACGTCGGTAAAGTGAGCAATAAAGGGGTAGAATTAATGATAACAGGAACGGCTATACGGAGTAAGAATTTTACCTGGGACATCACCCCTAATTTTGCTTACAACAAAAGCGAAGTGATTCAACTGGATGGTAAACTGAATGCCCTGAAAGTAGCGGATGTCCGTACTTTCAACGTCACTATTCAGCAAGTGCCGCACCAGCCGTTTGGCGTACTGCAGGGATATAGTTTTCTGCGTGATGACCAGGGCAACATCCTGTTTAACGCAGCCGGCAAGCCATTACAGGGACCGCTCACTATCTTCGGCACCGGCGTGGCGCCTTATACCCTCGGCGTCACCAATACATTTACCTATAAAGCGTTTTCGCTGGGTATCCTGATCGACTCCCGCTGGGGCAACAAATTATATTCCGGTACCAACGACTATGCGTACTTTTTTGGTTTGCAAAAAGCCACGCTGAGCGGCCGTTCCGGAGGTATTACCATTAAAGCCCAGGACCCGAACGATCCAACCAAGTATGTAGACAAGGTGGTAGATGCGCAGGACTATTACCAGAACATCGCGTTTAATATCGCCGAACCATTTATTTACAATGGCGCTTTCATAAAACTGCGCCAGGTGATACTGACTTACAGCCTGCCTTCCGCTATTCTGAATAAAACACCGTTCACCGGCGCATCGCTGTCGTTTGTAGCGAGGAACCTCTGGATCATTTATAAGGATGTGCCCAATGTGGACCCGGAATCCACTTACGGCAACGGCGCCGGACAGGGGGCTGAACTGCTGGGTTATCCACAGTCCAGAAGCTACGGTTTGAACCTGAATGTAAAATTCTAAATCGCTTCGATCATGGTTAAGTCAATATACACACATGGAACAGTAGTACTGCTGTTATGGCTGTCGCTGATATCCTGCACCAAAAATTTTGAGAAGATCAATACCGATCCAACTGCCGCTCCGGTAGTGGCGCCGGGCATTCTGCTAACGAGGGGGCTGTTGTATGTCTCCGGTGGTGAATTCGAAGCATGGCGGGCCAATCTGATTTACTGCGGCCCCATGATACAGCACCTGTCGTCCACCAGCCTCACTTACGTGGGAGACAAATACCTGTATAATGATGGGTATAGCGGCGCAGCGTTCAACTCTTTTTATCCGAATGGCGTAAAAATACTGACCACGCTGATTGAGCAGACGAAAACCGATCCCGCCCAGGCCAATTTTAATGCGATGGCGAAAATTGCCCGGGTGATGATGCTGCAGCGGTTGACCGACCTTTACGGCAATGTGCCCTACGTCGCCGCCGGCAAGGGTTTCATCGATCAGAACTTCACTCCGGCATATGATCCGCAGGATGCTATTTACGCCGGTTTCGCTGCTGAATTGCAGGAGGCCGCCGCACAGCTGGACGCTTCGAAGCCCACACCGGGTAATTCGGATATTTCCGGATATGCCGGTTCACCTACCCAGTGGAAAAAACTGGCTTATTCTCTCCTGCTACGCGTGGGGCTGCGGCTCTCCAAAAAGACGGACCCGTCGCTGGGGAAAAGCTGGGTGCAGAAGGCTTTAGCGGGAGGTGTGTTCACCGCTAATACCGATGCTTTTTATATTCAGCATGCAGCCGGTGACTACGATAACCCCAACAGTCACGTGATCGGGGTGTATCCGGGCAGCAGGGCTGAAACGGGGAAAGACAACATGAGCATCAAACTGGCAAAGTTTTTTGTAGACCTGCTGAAAACCAAGGCAGATCCGCGGTTGCGGATTATCTCCGAGCTGCCTAAGGCCGATTCCACTCCCGGTGGTTCCGATGATCCGGCCTTACAGAAAGGGCTTCCCAGCGGGTTTGATAATACATCTGATCCGGTATATGGCATCGGGTCTACCGGCGATGCTAACCTGGCGCATTATTCACAGCCCAAGCAGGTAATAGCCCAACCTAATTCCCCCAATATCTTCATTACCTATTCAGAAGTGCAGCTGATGCTGGCGGAAGCCGCTGCCCGTGGCTGGATTGCCGGTAGTCCGGCGACCTATTTTACGACCGGCGTAAAGTCGGGCATATGGCAATGGACCCTGTATTCCACTTCCATCGTGTATGACGATGCCGCTGCCACTACTTACGCCACCGCCCAGGCCGCAGCGCTGGCAGGGCCGCTGGCCGCCCAGCTGGAAGCGATCAACACGCAGTATTATATTACTACTTTCCTGAACGAGTATGAAGCATATGCCAATTGGCGCCGTAGCGGTTTTCCGGTCCTGAAACCAGTGAACTATAAAAATAACGAAACCAATGGCCAGATACCGCGCCGGTTGCGCTACCCGAGAAATGACTATGATGTAAACCGGCCCAATGTGGAAGCAGCCAATGCAGCGCAGGGGCCCGATGTGTTTATGACGCCTGTATGGTGGGACAAGCCCTGACCGTTTATTATTTGTACCGTAATAAAAAAACGCCATGATAAAAACCAGTTTGCTTTCAGCCATTTTTGTATTAGCCTGCCTGGCGCTACGGGCGCAGGATTCGTTGGGACTGTCCCAGACAGTCAGTTTCCGGAATGCAGTATCCAACAACCTGGGCGTCAGGTTCAGTGCTGTGTTTAGTTTTAGCCCGAAAGAGAATACGGTTGGCAGTCCTTATTTGTATCCCGAATGGGGCCGGTTGTGGATTGACTCCATGGATAACAAGCCGGTGGCCCGTTCGGTGGTGTATGACGCCAATATCGACCTGGAGAAGAACATGGTGATCGTGAAGGGAGGGGATGGGAAGGCTTATGTACCGGAAGTCAATAATGTGCAGGCATTTCATTTCAGAAAAGGGGAGGAGGAAAATGCATTTGTCGCCATGCAGCTGGATGGGGCGAACAAGTTCGTAGAGCAGCTGGCTGGTGGCAAATACAGGCTGGTAAAGGAGGCTAAGGTAACATTCCATCCGGCGGACTTTGTAGACAAGGGCATGGTGCAATCAGGCAAAAATTATGACGAATACAAGAGGACATATACTTACTATCTGGTAAAAGGCCAGGTGCCGGTGAAAGTGAGTTTGCGCAGGAAGCAGTTCCTCGACGCATTGGGTAATGATCCGGCCGCACAGGCGGCGGCGCGGAAGTTCCTGGCCGACTACCACGGGCCTTTTGATGAAACCGCCGCCCGGCTCACCATCGAGGCGGTGAATAAATAGCCGTCGCTCATATCGTACATAGATTAGCACTCACCTGACCCAATAGATTTGACTAACATATTAACCCCGGGCTGAAGCCCGGGGTACCAGGGTTCTCAGCATCGGGAAATCCGCGACTATGTTCCGGTATACGTGGAATGATAGTATTTTCCTCCTTAACTATATTATTTTAATACTTTTAACGAGTTGTTAACCAAACATCAAAAAATTGTTAAATCTTTTTTGCACTTCTCATAATTATCCCTAAGTTTGAAACCAATATTTCTGTTGAGAAAACTTGTTGTGAAATGAAAAATGAGGATGCACGGGAGAACAGGTTTTTTTTTGAAACGAATTGCTAAAACGTTTTACCACTGTAGCAATACGGGGAACAGTGAACAATGAAATAGCCAATGGAGTAATTCCATGTAATTACGGAAACGGAAACTATGTTTTGCCTGCCTACTGTACTGCCTTCTGCAGTCATTTGCTGGTGACGGGTTTGCCATGCGTTATCATGTGACTGATCACTTTGTTATAATTTAAACCAAAAGGAAGCTATGCGAAGATCATTTCTTCTCACCACGTTGCTTTTCTTATGCTGTTGCATGGCTGCATGGGCGCAGGATAAGAAAGCTGTTACGGGAACCGTAAAAGATGAAAAAGGAACGCCTTTGCCGGGAGTTACGGTAAAGGAGAAAGGGACTGCCAACGGTGCCATGTCGGGCGCTGATGGTACCTTTAAAGTACAGGTGGGCCCTAACGCTACCCTGGTACTCTCTTACATCGGTTTTATCAATCAGGAAGTGCCGGTAAACGGACAATCCTCCCTGACCGTTGTTCTGAAAGAAGACAACAAAAATCTGAACGAAGTTGTGGTTACCGCCATGGGCCTGAAACGTGAACAACGTAAACTCGGCTATGCGGTAACAGAATTGAAAGGTGCGGACGTTGCCAAAACCAACTCTATCAACCCCGTGTCTGCATTGCAGGGTAAAGTAGCCGGCCTGGATATCTCCGCTGCTGCGGGTGGCCCTGCTGCTGCTCCCCGTATCGTGCTGCGTGGTGCTAAATCATTAAATGGTAAAGACCAGCCTATCTTCATTGTGGATGGTGTGATCTTCGAAAACGATGAAAGTGCCGCTGACGTGAACTTCGGTAACGTACTGAAAAACCTCAACCCGGACGATTATGAGTCTGTAACCGTGCTGAAAGGCGCTGCTGCAACAGCTCTCTACGGTTCCCGCGCTATCAACGGCGCCATCCTCATTACCACCAAAAAAGGGAATGCGAGAAAAGGAATAGGCGTTACCGTTAGCCAGACTGCACAAATCGAAAAAGTATATCGTGGCGCCATCGACCTGCAAAATGGCTACGGTCAGGGTGTTGACGGCTCTTACGACAACACTGCCGGTGGTTATAGCTTCGGTCCTAAAATGGACGGCAGAATGGTACAACTGGCCAATGGCACAAGCGTTCCATTCACGCCTAAACCAAACAACGCTAAAGATCTTTACCAGACCGGTAAATATTTTAATACCAACGTGGCCATGGAAGGTGGTAACGACAAAGGAACTTTCCGCCTGTCTTACTCCCACCTGGACAATAACAGCGTTTCTCCGAACAACAGCTTCGGCAGAAATACCTTCGCATTCCGTGGTTCCTCCCAGATATCTAAAGTACTGAGCGCAGATGCAGGCGTAACTTACGCTACCTCTAAAACATTGAACCCCGACCGTCAGGGTGGTGACTACACCAGCTACAACGTAGGTCGTAAATGGGTGTATGTGTTCCCCCGTAACTACGATCCGTCCATCTGGAGCAAACCGGAAAATTATCTCGGACCTAATGGTGGCCGCGCTAACCTGAGCACCAGCCCGGGCGCCGACTATTTCTATCAGCAGGCTTACAACAGCTGGACCCGTAAAGAGTCCCTGGTTACCGGTAACTTCTCCCTCACGGCAGTAGCTACCGACTGGCTGAAATTCGTTGGTAAAGCCAACTTCAGCAGCGAGCAGTCTACCGACGAACGTAAGGAAGTGGGCACCTCTGCCTTCTTTAAAGGTTCCGACGGCTTCTACTCTGTTGCCGGCGTCAACAAATCCCAGTACACCTTCACCGGTATGGCGATCATCACCCCTAAACTGGGCAAAAAATTCGATGGTAACCTGAACCTGGGCGCTGAAACATGGAACAGCGGTATCGGTAAACAATACAACAACTACACCGATGGTGGTCTGCGTATTCCTTTCCTGTATGATATCACCAACAGCGTGAACGCACCGATCGTGAAAAATGATCCGCTGCTCCGCAAACGTATCAACTCCGTGTTCTTCGCAGCCAGCCTGGCTTACAATAATGAACTGTTCCTGGACGTGACCGGCCGTAACGACTGGTCGTCTGCCCTGACTTATCCTGCTGGCAGCAAAGGAAGCACTACTAACTCTTACTTCTATCCTTCTGTAAGTGCTGCGTGGGAATTCACCCAGACACTGAAAGAAGAAATGCCTTCCTGGATCAGCTACGGTAAACTGCGCGCCTCCTACGCGATGGTGGGCGGTGACCTCGATCCATATCAGATCAACACCGGTTATTATACTACTGGCCTGTTCCAGGGTGCTTCCTCCGGCAAAAACCTGCCGCTGGTAAACATCTTCAACTCAGACATTCTGCCGAACATGAACCTGAAACCTTCCATCTCTAAAAGCTGGGAGCTGGGTGCTAACGTTCGCTTCTTCAACAACCGTCTGGGCTTTGACTTCGCCTGGTACCGCACCAACATCACCAACCAGATCATCAATCTGCCTACGCCGATTGAATCCGGTGTTACCTCCCGTTATATCAATGCTGGTAGCATGATCAACAGAGGTATCGAGCTGTCCATCAACGGTACACCTATCCAGAACAAAAACTTTACCTGGGACGTCACGCTGAATGGTAGCCGCAACAAAAACAAAATCATGAGCCTCACTCCGGGCGTAGATCAGCTGCAACTGAACGAAGACCAGGGTGTGAAAGCCATCGCTTCTGTAGGTGGTAGCTACGGTAACCTGGTAACAGACTACGGTTATACCCGCGATGCCAACGGTAAACCGATCATTACCCTCGGTGGTAGCGATTTCCCTTACAAATTTGTACGCGGCAATGCTGTTGTAGGTAACATCATGCCTGACTTCAACCTGGGTTTACAGAACAACTTCACTTACAAAAACTGGAGCCTCGGCGTATTGATCCAGGCACGTATCGGTGGTGACTTCTTCTCTGCTTCCCACCAATATGGTACCGGCCGTGGTACTACCGCCAACACTATGCAGGGTCGTGACACCGAACACGGTGGTATCACCTTCACAGATGCTTCCGGCGTAAAACGCAACGACGGTATGATCCCGGACGCGGTGTTCCAGAAAGGAACGACTATCTCCAAAGATGGTCAGAATGTGGTGCTGGATGGTATGACTTACCAACAGGCATATGAAAAAGGTTATGTAACTCCGCTGACGCCATTCCAATATTATGGTATGATTGGCGACTGGGGTATCGGTATCCGCGAAGCTTCTGTATTCGACGCTTCTTACGTGGCACTGCGTGAAGTATCCCTGGGTTACTCCCTGCCTACCGAAATGGTACAACGCTGGAGACTGAACAGCCTGCGCGTGTCCCTGGTGGGCCGCAACCTGGGTTACCTGTTCAACAACCTGCCGGACCACATCAACCCGGAAGCGGTACGTAACAACAAAACTTCTGCCTTCTCTGAGTATGGCGCGGTTCCATTTGTTCGTAACATGGGCCTGACTGTACAGGTAGGATTCTAATAACCGTTTAACAACTGACCAACATGAAAAATGTAAATAAATGGGGATTGGGCGTAGCAGTAGCAGGTATGATGCTGAGCGCCTGTACCAAAAACTTTGAAGATCTCAACACTAATCCGCAGGTAAGCCAGGACGTTCCTCCGGAAATGTTGATCACCCAGTCTGAAAAAGGTATCGTAGACCGTGATTTTGACTGGTTCTATGATGCATACACCTATCAGATGAAGTGGATGCAGTTTGGTGTGGCAGCTCCGGGAGCTTCTCCCACCGGCCTTTTCAGCCCAACCAATACCAACGATTTCTACAACGCCTTCTATAAAAACATCGGTCGTAACCTCGTGGAAATGGAAGCGGTAGTGGCAAAAAAACCGGAAGCAGAACGCGGACAGTATGGCAATGTGCTGGCCATCGCTAAAATCCTGAAGGTGTACAGCGCCTGGAGAGCTTCCGATGCCAACGGCAGCATTCCTTACACCAATGCGTTCCAGTCACGCTCCGATGCTAACTATACCCCTACTTACGATACGCAGGAGAAAATGTTCCCTATCTGGGATAGTGAACTGAAAGCGGCGGTTGCCACCCTGCAGAGCGGCCTTTCCGGGCAAGCTTCTCCCGGCAACGCTGAAATCTTCTATTCCGGCGACATCAACAAATGGGCGAAAGCGGGTAACGTACTCCGTATCAAACTGGCCATGCGCCAGCTGAAAAGAACACCGGATAAAGCTACCGCTATCATTACAGACGCGATGGCCGTTAAAAACGGTCTGTTCGAAAGTAATGCTGATGAGTGGAAGTTCATCTCCGCAGATCAGAGCTTTGCCCGTGCCGGTAACTGGGCTATGGACAACAACCCGCTGTCTGCCAGCAAAAACATGCTGGACTACATGTACAACAACAGCGATCCCCGTCTGGGCATCTTCTATGAGAAAAACAGCTATACCAAAGAGCTGGTGGACAGTCTCGTAAAAGGTGGTGTTTTCCCTTCCATGCAGTATAACGAACGTCGTTATTTCGGTCTGCCTGCCAGCCCTGACAGAAGAAACGTGAAAGCGGATACTGTGATCTTTAACGTGAAACGTTATACGATGACCTTCAACGGCAAGGAAGTCACTCGTACCCTGGATACTATTTCAGCCGTACAACGTCGCCTGTTTGACCTGGACGCTGAAAACGGTAACAATAACGGTGCCCGCTATACGCAGCCAATCCTGAGCTATGCAGAACAATGCTTCATGCTGGCGGAACTGGCGGTAAGAGGTATCATCTCCGGTACTGCCGCTACTTATTATAACAACGGTGTGGAAGCTTCCATCAAAGCATACGATGACATGGGCCGCGAAGCGAAAATCCGCGACTATGCTCCGCTGGACGCCGCTGCGATCACCAAGTACATGGCGAACGATGCGGTAGCCTTCACCGGCGCCAACGACGTTCTCCTGGAGAAAATCAACATTCAGAACTTCCTGAACCTGTTCAAATCCCCCTGGGAAGCATGGGGCGCCTGGAAAAGAACAGGTATCCCGAAAGAAGGTGGTATCCTGGCATTTGAACCCATGCAGGTGGCTGGCCAAACTGTCGTGATCCCTCGTCGCTGGGCACTGCCTCAGCCTACCATCGCTAACCAGGTGAACTGGCGCAATGCGATCACCGAAATGGGACAAACCGGAGAGTACGGCAATGCCGACAACGATTTCACCGGACGTGTATGGTGGGATAAAAAATAGGATGATAGCAAGTACAGCTATTTAACAAAGTTTGCTGATAAAATAAAAGGCGGCTGTTCCGAAGAAGGGGCAGCCGCCTTTTTATTCCCGCTCCTAAAGGAACTTAGGTTATGATCCCAAATGTATACGTTGGATTTCAATCTTATCGGTGTACATGCCGGAATGTCTTTCCTGTAGTAATAATTCTACAGTATAGCAGTATTATGACTATCACTTTGAAGAACTACTACAAATAGGCCTACAATTAAGCAGTAATTTTGGGTATTGGTGAAGATTTAACCAACCATATCAGCGTCAGTGAATAATATCTTTGTTGGGCTATTGTAATTGTACGTCATCGATGTTGAATCCTTTTTCCGGACAGCATCCGGGCAATAACTTTTTATTTCCTTTTAACACGATCCATCATACCATATTCATAAAATCTGCATGACGGATAATGAAACTCGCTATATGGTTACCATCCGGTAAAAGACCGGCATGCGTAACGTTAACCCTAATTTTGGCAAGCATAGGACCAGATATAGCAGCACCGGGGTGGTAGCCGGCTGCTGCTACTATCACGCTTATCAGATATAAAAGCGGCAGGCTGTGTCCACAGTTCCGCCCTATCTTTTAATTAATCATCTCCTTGATCTCGCTTAGTTTCAGTAGTGCCTCCACAGGAGTAAGCCTGTTGATGTCTACAGTGCCCAGTTTCTCTCTGATCTGCTGGAAGGTATCACTGTGGGCGTCAAAAATGTTGAGTTGCAGTTTCTGTGTAGGCGTCGCAATATTTTTGATGTTTTTCTGTAAGGAAGTATCGATGTGTTTTTCTTCCAGATTGGCCAGCACTTCGTTGGCCCGGTTGATCAGTTCCGGGGGCATACCGGCCATGCGGGCCACATGTATACCAAAGCTGTGACGGCTGCCTCCCGGCGCCAGTTTACGCAGGAAGATGATCTTATTACCTGATTCCATATTGGTGATATGGAAGTTTTTCACCCGCGTATGTTTGTTCTCCAGCTCATTCAGTTCATGATAGTGTGTGGCAAACAATGTTTTAGGACGATGGTCTGTCATATCATGCAGGTATTCCACAATGCTCCAGGCGATGGAGATACCATCATAGGTGCTGGTGCCACGGCCAATTTCATCCAGTATCACCAGGCTGCGGGGCGTGATGGTATTGATGATGCTGGCGGTTTCATTCATCTCTACCATGAAGGTGGATTCACCACCACTCAGGTTATCGGAAGCGCCTACACGCGTAAATATTTTGTCGGTCAGCCCAATCTCTGCGCTGGTGGCGGGTACAAAGCTGCCCATGTGCGCCATCAGGGTGATCAGGGCTGTTTGCCGCAGCAGGGCGGATTTACCGCTCATATTGGGACCGGTCAGGATGATGATCTGCTGATCGTCTTTATTGAGCTGGATATCGTTGGCTACATAACTTTCGCCTGCCGGCAGGCCCCTTTCGATCACCGGGTGACGACCCTCGCGGATATCGAGTTGATAACCGTCTGTGATCTCCGGCCGGCGGTATTTGTATTGCAGGGCGTTGTGGGCAAAGCACAGCAGGCAGTCGAGCTGCGCAAAGACCTGTGCATCCTGCTGCACCGGTTCTATGAAGGGCTGAAGGGCTGCCAGCAGTTCGTCGAACAGCCGCGTTTCCAGCGCCAGTATTTTATCTTCGGCGCCCACGATCTTCTCTTCGTATTCTTTCAGTTCCGGTGTGATATACCGTTCGGCGTTGGCCAGCGTTTGTTTCCGGATCCAGGTGTCGGGCACTTTGTTCTTATGGGTGTTGGTTACTTCCAGGTAGTAGCCGAAAACATTGTTGAAGGCTATTTTCAGGGAAGGGATGCCGGTAGCTTCCGACTCTTTCTGCTGTATCTGCAGTAGATAGTCTTTGCCTTTGGTAGCGATGTTACGCAGTTCATCCAGCTCTGCGTTCACGCCATCGCGGATAACGCCGCCTTTGTTCACCAGTACCGGCGGGTTCTCCATCACTTCGTTCAGAATCCTGTTGAGAATAGGCGCGCAGATGTCCAGTTTTTCGTTGAGGCGTAACAGATGGTCGTTCTCACTTTTGAACAACAGGTGCTGTACGGCCTGTACCTGTTCGAGGGAACGGGCCAGCTGCATCACTTCCCGCGGGTTGATTTTACGCAGCGGAATTTTGGATACCAGCCTTTCCAGGTCACCGGTCTGTTTCAGGTGATGTACCAGCTTTTGGGCCAGCTCCGTTTCTTTGATGAAATAGGTGACGGTGTCCAGTCGCTGATTGATATGGGCAATGTCACGCAGGGGAAATACGAGCCAGCGTTTGAGCAGGCGGGCGCCCATAGGGGTGGCAGTATTGTCCAGCACTTTGAGGAGGGTATGACCGTTTTCCACGCTGCTGTGCAACAGTTCCAGGTTACGCACGGTGAAACGGTCCATCCACAGGAAGTCTTCCTGGCTGATGCGTTGCATGCGGGTGATATGTTGCAGATGCGGATGTTCGGTGTCCTTCAGGTAGTGCATGGTGGCGCCGGCCGCTATGATGGCGGCATTCATGCCTTCTACGCCAAAACCTTTGAGGGAGTGGGTTTCAAAGTGTTTCAGCAGAATGTCTTCCGCATACTGCGTGGTAAAAATCCACTCATCGAGGTTGTAAGTATAAAAACGGCCGCCAAAGGTGGCTTTAAAGTGTTTCTGTTGCTGGCGGGCAAACACTACTTCAGCAGGACGGAAGCTCTGCAGGAGCTTGTCCACATATTCAATGCTGCCTTCGGCGATGATGAATTCACCGGTGGATATATCGAGGAAGGAGACTCCGGTCACGTCTTTGTCGAAGTGAACGGCTGCCAGGAAGTTGTTGCTGGCGTTCTCCAGGAGTTTGTCATTGACGGCCACGCCGGGCGTCACCATTTCGGTCACCCCGCGCTTTACGATACCTTTTACTGTTTTAGGGTCTTCCAGCTGATCGCAGACGGCTACACGATGTCCGGCCTTTACCAGCTTGTGCAGGTAGGTGTCCAGCGAGTGATGGGGAAAACCTGCCAGGTCAACGTAAGAAGCAGATCCATTGGCTCTTTTGGTTAACACAATGCCCAGTACCCGGGAGGCGATCACAGCGTCTTCATTGAAGGTCTCGTAAAAGTCGCCCACGCGGAATAAAAGTACTGCATCCGGATATTTGTCTTTGATAGCCTTATGCTGTAGCATCAGTGGCGTTTCTTCTGATTTCGTTTTTGCCATGGCGCAAATATATAAAACTCATCCGATCCGGTTATCTTTGCAGATCATGAGAAAACTAAGCATGGATGAACTGGGCCGTAAAACGGTGGACGAGTTCAAGGCAGCAGATAAAACGCCGTTGGTACTGGTACTGGACAATGTACGGAGTATGCATAATGTGGGGTCCGTGTTCCGTACCGCAGATGCTTTCCTGTTACAGGGCATTGTGTTGTGTGGCTATACGCCGGTGCCTCCTCATCGTGATATTAACAAAACGGCCCTCGGCGCTACCGAAACGGTGGATTGGCAATATTTCCCTACTACCCTGGAAGCTGTACAGGCGTTGAAAAATGCCGGATACCGGATTATTACGATTGAACAGGCCGCCGGCAGCGTGATGCTCGATGCTTTCACCCCTCCAGCAGACCAGCCCGTGGCGCTCGTGTTCGGCAATGAAGTGAGCGGCGTGGACGCGGAAGTGATGAAAACCGCCGATGGCTGTATAGAAATACCCCAGTCCGGCATGAAACACTCCCTGAATATTTCTGTCAGCACCGGTATTGTAGTTTGGGATATCTTTGTAAAACTGAAGGCCGTCGCAGGCCGCTGATACAGTATCGATAAGGTTATATTTAAGAGCTGTTAGCTCAACTGTTTACATATGATTACTACTATTAACAAGTATCTGTCGCTGGTAAAGTTCAGTCATACCATCTTTGCCATGCCGTTTGCACTGACAGGTTATTTTATGGCCACTACGAAGGGTGGGGGCAGTTTCAGCTGGGTTACCTTCGGGCTGGTGGTGTTGTGTATGGTATTTGCCCGCAGCGCCGCCATGGCGTTCAATCGCTGGCTGGACATGGACATTGACAAGCTGAATCCGCGAACGGCCAAAAGGGAGATCCCCGCAGGCATCATTTCCCCGCAGAACGCCATGTTCTTCATCCTGATCAATGTGATGTTGTTTATACTCACGACCTGGTTTATTAACCGTATTTGTTTTTTCCTGTCGCCCATCGCGTTGATGGTGGTGCTGGGATATAGCTATACCAAACGTTTTACGGCCCTGTGTCATATGGTGCTGGGCGTAGGCCTGTCATTGGCGCCGATAGGAGCGTACCTGGCCGTGACCGGCGAGTTTGCCCTGTTGCCGGTGCTGGTTTCCGTGCTGGTGCTGTGCTGGGTGTCCGGCTTCGATATTATTTATTCCCTGCAGGACGAAGATTTTGACAAATCGCAGCAGCTGAATTCCATCCCGGCATGGCTGGGCCTCTCCGGCGCGTTGCGTTTCTCGGAGCTGCTGCATGTGATAGCGGCCGCACTGGTCATCACCATCGGTATATATGGGCACTATCATTGGCTGTTCTGGATAGGCGCTGCTGTATTCATTTCCATGCTGATATCCCAGCACTTGCTGGTGAAACCCAATGACCTGAGCAAGGTCAATGTGATGTTTATGACGACCAACGGCATTGCCAGCGTGCTGTTTGCCGTTTTTGTCATTGCAGACATGCTGCTATTTTGATATTTAGTTATTTGATTATTTTGAAATTGACTGTGCATAAGTCTTTCAGGAACTAAATAACCTATATTCAAAACAGCTCTCTAAATATCCAAATATCCAAATATCAAAATTTCTAAATGATATGGCTCGTGTAATGGCGATCGATTATGGAAAAAAAAGGACCGGACTGGCGGTGACAGATCCGCTGCAGCTGATTGCGAGCGGGCTTACGACCATCCCTACCCATGAATTGATCCCTTATCTGAAAAAATATTTCGCAGCGGAAGAAGTGGAGGCGATCATCATCGGAGAACCTAAAAACCTGGATGGCAATGCTACACATGCCACCCCGCTGGTGGAAGAATGTGTCCGTATTCTCCGGAAAAACTTTCCGCAGGTGCCGGTAAAAAAGGTAGATGAACGCTTTACTTCCAAAATGGCCTTCCAGAGTATGATCGACAGTGGGCTGAAAAAAAAGGACCGTCAGAATAAAGGCCTGGTGGATGAAATCAGCGCAACGATCATTTTACAGGAGTACCTGCAAAATAAAATGTAGGTATTTAATCATTTAAATATTTTTTATTTTAATATTTAGGCATTTAGCAGCGTAGCTCCTATGAAATAACCAAATATCGAAATATCAAAATAACCAAATGTCGTACCTTTGCAGATCAATTAAAACCAGCACAACATCATGATATTGCCAATTGTTGCATATGGGCATCCGGTACTGAGAAAAGTAGCAGAAGATATTACGCCCGATTATCCCCAGTTGAAGGAACTTATTGCCAATATGTGGGAAACAATGTACGGCTCCAACGGAGTAGGCATTGCCGCCCCTCAGGTAAACAAATCCATCCGTCTGTTTGTAGTAGACAGCAAACAGATCATCGATAACCTGGAAGACGATGAGAAAAACGATTATCCGGGAGATGAAGGAGTGAAGGACGTGTTTATCAATGCACACATCGTGGAAACCGGTGGCAAGGAATGGGCTTATAACGAAGGATGCCTGAGCATTCCTAAAGTACGGGAAGACGTATACCGCGACGAGACGGTGACGCTTTCCTATGTGAACGAAAATTTCGAACCGCAGCAGAAAACCTTCACCGGCGTTACTGCCCGTGTCATTCTGCATGAATATGACCACATCGACGGCAAGCTGTTCATCGATCATCTCAAACCGCTGAAACGCAGGATGTTGAAAAGCAAACTCGATGATATCACCAAAGGAAAGATAAGGGTAGACTACAAAATGACCTTCCCGAAATAGGAAATAATTTTGTAATGTAAAGAAAACCCGTTATTTTGGTATTATAAAGACAACCATCCGTATCCATTTTGGGAACTACCTTATCATATACTGAAATAGAGCTCGTTCAGGGACTGCAAGCCAGGGATGAAAAATTATTCAGTTATTTGTATGACCACTACTCCCCCGCGTTGTATGGGGTAGCACTCAAAATAGTTACGGATGATGCTTCCGCGGGAGATGTGCTCCAGGAAGTATTCATCAAGATCTGGAAGAATATAGACCGATACGATCCCTCCAAAGGCCGCCTGTTTACCTGGATGCTCAACATTGCCAGGAATACCGCTATCGACAGTTTAAGGTCAAAAGCTCACAAACTTGACCAAAAAGTACAGGATGTAACCAGCGCTAATCTGATGTATGAGCCACAACTGGCCGTACACCTGTCCGTAGATCATCTTGGATTAACAAAGGTGATCGAAGGCCTTCCCAAAGATCAGCGTATTATTATTGATCTGGCTTATTTCAAAGGCTGCACACAGGAAGAAATCGCAAAAACCCTGGATATACCGTTGGGGACAGTGAAGACCAGAATGCGCAATGCGATTATGCAGTTGAGAATCCTATTAAAACAATTATAACGCACAGTGGATGTACAACGTTACATATCGTCCGGTATCCTGGAGAGTTATGTGTTTGGACTGCTACCCGATGCAGAACAAAACGAAGTAGAAACAGTCGTCGCACAATACCCTCAGGTGAAAGCTGCTGTTCAGGAGTTACAACTGGACAGGGAGCGGTTTGTACAGTTGTATGCCATGGCGCCGCCGGCAGGCATCAAAGACCGGCTGCTGGATATCATCCGTGAGGAAGAAACACCGGCAGGCAACGTCCTGTTACCGGAAGAACTACGTGCCCCCTCGGCCGCTCCTGCCCGGGCAACACCCGTGAAACGCATCAACGGACATAAGCCTTCCACAGAAAAAATCTGGAAATACATAGCAGCGGCTATTATCGCATTGTTTCTCGGCAGTGTGATACTTAACTTCTTTTTCTTTAGTCGCTCTACAGATTATAAAAGCCGCTACCAGTCGCTGGTAGCCGCCAAAGAAAAACTGGACGCTCAAAAGGAAAGCCAGTCGCTCACTGCACATACGGAATTGCAGAAAGAGCTGGATATGCTCAAAGACCCCGCTTTTAAATGGATCAAGCTGGAAGGTTTTGGCGCTAATGCCGGACAGATCGTAACGGTATGCTGGAACCCCGTTTCCCACGCTGTTTTCCTGATGGCACAGGCTTTACCGATGCCACCCGCTGGTAAACAATATCAATTGTGGGCTATCCGTAATAAGAAACTCGTGGATGCTGGTGTGTTCCATGGCGGAGCGCAGATGGCACAAAAAATCCAGTCCATGAAACCGGCCGAAGCCGCAGAAGGCTTTGCCATCACACTCGAAAATGAAGGCGGCAGCGCACTGCCCACCATGGACCAGCTGCAGCTATCAGCCAAAGTACAGAAATAGTAAGTGGTAACTACGGGTTGTAATTGATTAATCCGTAAATTGCCAAGAATACCTCGGAAAACCATTAGTTTACACGCTCGGCACAGTTTACACAGATTAGCAAGGTAGTCTATATTGATTTTTCAGTTGCGAACGGCGCTACCTATGATGTCATGGAATGAATTCAACCAAATACACCGATCAACCAAACCTGGCGGTCTGTCTTGGATTATCATGTAACATACACAGAAGCAGAACTGGTACAGGGCCTTCATGCCCGTGACCAGAAAGTATTCAGTTTCCTCTATGATCACTATTCGCCTGCTCTCTATGGCGTGGTCGTAAAGGTGCTGAATGATCATGCCCAGGCAGTAGATGTACTGCAGGACGTGTTCCTGAAGATATGGCGCTATGCGGACCAGTACAATGAGGACAAAGGACGCCTGTTTACCTGGATGCTGAATATCGCCCGCAATACGGCGATCGATGTGCTACGCTCCAAAGCTTATAAACTGGAACAGAAAATCCAAAATATTACGGACGACGTACATCTAAACGGTGGCCCGTTAACCGTGTACCAGTCCATCGATCATCTCGGTTTTTCCAAAGTCCTGGACAAACTGACCAAAGAACAACGTACCCTTATCGATCTGGCTTATTACAAAGGCTGTACCCAGGAAGAAATCTCCCGGGCACTCGATATTCCTTTAGGTACGGTGAAAACCAGACTACGTAATGCCATCATCCAGCTAAGGAACATTTTGAACAAATAAACAACTTGCGTGGACGCCCAATTCATCATATCGTCCGGACTGATAGAATTGTATACTGCCGGCCTGACTTCCGAAAAGGAAAGCCAGGAGCTGGAGGCTGCCATGCATCAATATCCCGAAGTGGCCGCAGCAGTGGCTACCTGTCAACGCAACCTCGAAGAATATGTGAAGCTCCAGTCCGTATCCCCACCGGAAAGCATTAAAATTCGCCTGTTAGACCTCATTCATACATATCCCCTCACATCGGATACAGCTATAACCAATGCTGATATACCACAACTCACTAAAACATCGCCCATGGAACAAACCAACGTCCTGTCCGTTCCGGAAACAAAAGGAGTTTCCTGGAAGTGGATCGCTGCAGCAGCCGCCGTACTGCTCATTGGCAGCGTCATTCTCAACTTTTTTTACTTCAACAGATGGAAGGAATTCCGCGAGTACAAAGACAAATACCAGTCACTACTCCTATCCCAAAACTCCATCATCTCCAAAACCAACGAGTACAAAACCAGACTGGAAAAACTCACTGAGTCCATGGAAATCATGGAAAACCCGAAAGTCATGAAAGTGGCCATGCCTGGTACTGCAGCCTTCCCGACTGCCGTAGCAACGGTGTTCTGGAACCAGGACGACAAACAGGTATACCTGAAAGTCAACAACCTGCCGGAACCAGCCGCAGACAAGCAATACCAACTGTGGGCTATCGTAGATGGCAAACCAGTGGATATGGGCGTGTTTGAAATGGGCGATACCGCCAGCCTGCTGCAAAAAATGAAGATCACCGGCAAAGCACAAATGTTTGCCGTAACCCTGGAAAAGAAAGGTGGCGCCGTTTCTCCAACCATGGAGCAGATGTACGTAGCCGGAAAAATCCCGGGCTGATAACATCAACCGCCGGCAGCCCCCGCTGCCGGCCCGTTTACACCACTGACCACAGCGGAGATAACAGGGCCATCGGCAACCCTGTTGTCTCCGCTGCTTTTTTAACGAATTCCTAACACCCGAAAGCTTACAGCTTTTCCCTAAATTGCAGCATGTCACATTTTTGGAAAAGTATAGCCGCAACCGTTGTTGTGTGCTGCCTGCAACTTACACACCTGGCCGCGCAGGACACTGCCCGGTACAAGGGAATGACCGTTAACCTCGATGAAGTGATCGTGGAAGCTAAGCGTATAGGCTTCGACGTTAATAGTTTTATTAAGAGGGTGGAAGAAGACACCACCTTCTACCGTGCCTTCAAAAACCTGCATATCGTTGGGTTTCAGGCAGACAATGACATCCGCATCCTCGATAAAAAAGGACAGATACAGGCCTCCCTCAAAAGCAAAACCGCACAGCATGTAAAAGGCCGCTGCCGCAACATGGAAGTGCTCGATCAACAAGTCACCGGCGACTTCTACACCCGCAAAGGCAATTACAACTACTATACGGCAGAACTATACGGCAACCTCTTCTTTACCCAGGGAACGGTATGTGTAGACGGCAACGGTGAAACACCTGAAAATACCGGCGGCGCCATGGCCCGTCATAAAGCCCAGCTCAAACAACTCATCTTTAACCCCGGTAAACCCGTGAAAGGCGTGCCCATCGTGGGACCCAAAGTAGCCATCTTCGACCGGGACGTGATGCGGTTTTACGATTTCTCCATCAGCGCGGAAAACTATGTGGACGGCACCCCCTGTTACGTGTTTACCGCCAAAGCCAAGCCAGACCTTAGCCGCATAGATCGTGGCGACGTGGTGATCGATGAGCTCATCACCTGGTTCAACAAGGAGAACTTTGAAATCGTAGGCCGTAAATACGCCCTGTCCTATAAAACAATGCTGTTTGATTTTAATGTGAAGATGAATGTGCAGATGACCAAACAGTTTGGCCTGCTGATACCCGCACTGGTGACCTACAACGGTACCTGGGACGTGGCATTCAAAAAGCGGGAAACAGCCACTTTTGTAGCTAAATTCTATGATTTTAAGGCGGCGGAATAACTAATATAATATCGTCACGGTACCGGTCTTATGCACCGGAATGCGGGTGTACACTTCGCGATAATCCACAATCCACACGTAGGTGCCCAGATCTGCCTGCAGGCCTTTTACACGGCCAGTCCAGCCTATCTGCGGATCGTTGGTATAGAACACCCGTTCCCCCCAACGATTGTAGATACTAAGGGTATATTGTTCTATCGGGCACCGGTATCGTGGCCGGAAGTAGTCGTTGCGCCCGTCGCCATTAGGTGTAAACGCATTGGGGAAATGTACGGCGCACTCACAATCGTGATATTCCACTCTTACAGAATCCACACTCTTGCCACAGGCATTCCAGGCCAGCAGCGAATAGATGCCCGGCTGCCGCACAATGTATTGCGGTACGCTGGTGCTGTCCTGCCATTTGAATGGCGCGCCGCCCGCGCCCACCACCGGGATCTGGTATACTTCATTGCGGCACAACAGCGTGTCCGGCCCCAGACGCACCCGCAGCGTATCATTGAAAGACACATGGATGGTATCTGAAGATTCACATCGTCCTATTTGCGCGTGCACAAAGTAGTTGCCCGGTTTGGTGACATAATAGGTGGCCTGGTCGGAGCCGTCCTGCCAGCGGTATAAACCGTTGCCAAAATCGGCTGTCAGCACCAGGAAATTGCCTTTGCAGATAGTAGTATCGTTGCCCAGATTGAGTTTGCGTAGCCGGTTGAAGTTGACAAAAATCGTGTCTACCACGTTACAGATATGATTGATCTCCACCAACGCCCAGATATTCGCTTCATAGTTAACGCTGATAGACGGTGTCGTAGCGCCATTGCTCCATTTCCAGGCGGTGGCTTCCGGAACGGAAGGCGCCAGCGTAATGGACTCGCCCGGGCACAGCAGGGTGTCGGGCCCGAGGCTGAAAGGGTAGGGCGGACCGGTAAACGTGATGGTGATCTCGTCGTCTATCTCTGCACATCCTTTCGGAAATATACGCACCTTGTAGGTGCCGGTGGTCCGTACATCCTGTACAGGCGTGGTGTTGCCGGTGTTCCAGAGATAGGTGCAGTTCTGTGCGGTGGCATCAAGCTGGAGCTGTTCGCCGGAGCACAATATCAGGTCCGGGCCAAGGTCTACCTTGGGTATCGGCGTATAAAATACGTTGACGGAATCGGGTATCAGACAGCCATTGATTTTCACTTTATAGGTAGCGGAGGTATCTACCAGAATAGTGGGGGCCGTGGAGCTGTCCTGCCACAGGTAGGTGGCGCCGGGTATGACAGGGGCGCTGAGCGTCATGGTGCCGCCCTGACAGAGGGTGACATCCTGTGGCCCTAAGTCATAGATGACCGGTGTAACAATGGTGATAGGCTGTGTGGTGATGTCCTGTACCCCGTTACGCCAGGCCACCAATGTAACGGTGTAGGTGCCTGTTTGCTGGTACACGTGAAAAGCGCCTTTTATCTTATTGGAAGTGTCTTTGGCTGCGGTGGGAGGATCGCCAAAATACCATTTTACAGAGTCGATGCCTGCCGGCTGTTTGATTACAAAAAACACACTATCCTGCACGCAGGTAGACGATGCCGTGAAAGCGGTAACAGCTTTGGCTTTTAGGGCAACCGGCAGCAGGGCCAGTAGCAGAAATAAGGTGCGAAAGGGACGACGTATTTGGCGGCTTCTCATGTTGTTGACATGGTAATGGCCGCTAAGATAATCGAAATATGTAAATTAATAATAATAATTTGCCATGAAATAAAAAGCCTCCGGAGAGAGTTGTCTGCGGAGGCTTTTACTATTTTAATCTTCCCATTTTTGTTGTTTTCCTTCTTCTTCCTGTAAGGGTCGGGCGGTAGTATACCGGCGCCATTTCTCCAGCACCTGTGTAAAGTCCGATGGTAGCGGGCTTTCAAAGTACATCTGCTGACGGGTACGAGGGTGGATAAAGCCCAGCTGCTGTGCATGAAGCGCATGCCGGGGTATGATCTCGAAGCAGTTTTCCACAAACTGTTTGTATTTGGCGAAAATGGTGCCTTTCAGGATGCGGTTGCCGCCGTAGGTGTCGTCATTAAAGAGGGAGTGCCCGATATGTTGCATGTGCACACGTATCTGGTGGGTGCGACCTGTTTCCAGGCGGCATTCTACCATGGTAACATAGTTATAGCGTTCGAGCACGCGGTAGTGGGTAATGGCTTCTTTGCCGTATTCGCCGTCGGGATAGGCGTCCATGATTTTGCGCAGCCGCTGGTGACGGCCCACGTGAGCCACCACTGTTCCTTCATCTTCCTCAAAATCACCCCATACAAGGGCTATATAACGACGGTGAACGGTATGGTCGAAAAACTGTTTGGCCAGATCGGTCATGGCTTTTTCAGATTTCGCCACTACCAGCAGACCGGAAGTATTTTTATCAATGCGGTGCACCAGCCCGAAACGCGGGATTTCAGGAGTGGTAGCCTGTGTTTTGTCGCCCAGGTACCAGGAAAGACCGTTGACCAGCGTACCGGTATAGTTGCCGCAACCGGGGTGTACCACCATACCGGCAGGCTTATCGATGATCAGTACGTCATCATCTTCATAAACAATATTGAGTGGTAACTCTTCCGGTATTACCTCGGTGCTTTCCGGATTTTTATTGGAGAATACGATGATCCTGTCCAGCGGCCTGATCTTGTAGTTGGCTTTAACGGGCTTGTCGTTTACCAATACCATCTCCGTGTCCAGTGCATTCTGGACCTTGTTGCGGGTAATGCCTTCAATACGGGCGGTCAGGAACTTGTCGATACGAATCGGTTCCTGGCCTTTATCCACCACCATGTTGATCTTCTCATACAGTTCCTCACTGCCCTCCCCGTTTTCCAGCTCGTCTTCCAGTTCCAGCAATTCTTCAGCCATTACAGTAAATTTTGGCAAAGGTAAAATAAAATACCCGTAGCCGTGAGGGTATGCCGCAGGGCTTGTCTGGTAAACCGGCCGGGAGGCGCATTTCAGGCCGGACATTACAGAAAAATGACATCTGGGGCGGGGCCGGGACGCCCGACGATATGAAACCGGGCAGGAGCCACTGATGACAGGTATAATTGGCAGCAACTGACGCATTACCCCGCCTTGATGCGCCTTAGCGCTTTGTTTTATATCTTTGCATCTCGGGATTTTTCTCTTTAAAGACCCGGACTGGTTAGTCCGGAAAAAAGCATAGGAGTGTAGCACTTTTCAGTATGGAAAAGCAGGAGATCATCGTCAGAGACCTTGGCAAAATAGATTATCAGGAAGCCTGGGATTACCAGGAACAGCTATTGAAGGAGAATGTACAACGGAAGGCCCAAACGCCGGACCAGTGGCCTAAACCCACTACTAATTATCTTCTTTTCTGTGAACATCCGCCGGTATATACCCTTGGCAAAAGCGGGCATATGGAAAACCTGCTGTTGAGCCAGGAAGAGCTGGACCAACAGGGGATCGGCTTCGTGCCTACCAACCGCGGTGGTGATATCACTTTCCATGGCCCTGGCCAGATAGTAGGATATCCCATCATCGACCTCGAAAATTTCTTCACCGATATCGGGAAATACCTGCGTTACCTCGAAGAGGTGGTCATCCGCACCCTGGCGGAATACGGCGTTACCGGCGACCGGTCTCCGGGAGAAACCGGCGTATGGCTGGACCCGCAGGACAAAACTAAAGCCCGTAAGATCTGCGCCATGGGCGTGCGCTGCAGCCGCTGGGTAACCATGCACGGCTTTGCCCTCAACGTGAATACCTCCATGAACTACTTCGACAATATCATTGCATGTGGCATCGCGGATAAAAAAGTGGCTTCACTGGACAAGGAACTGGGTCGTCAGGTGCCGGAGGATGAAGTGAAAGCCAGGCTGAAAAAGCATTTTGCGGAAGTGTTTGGCGCTGCGCTCATTTAATCATTTAGTCATTTGGTTATTTTGATATTTTATTAATATAATATCAAAATAACCAAATGACTAAATAAGCAATTTACATGCGGTAGTTCAGTGGAATGAAGAAGTTCCATTTCTCTTTCAGATGGCCGTCTTCAAACAGTTCGAAATTGAACCAGCCGGCATGCATGAAGATGGCTTTTTCCAGAATGAGGGAAGGGCCTTTTACCTGCTCAATCTCAAACAGGAAAGTACCGTTGGGCTCAAAAAATTTGACAGAATACTTTTTCTGTGGAGCGTCATTCAGTTTGATGTTGACGTTGCCATCAGCGGTGGTGTAGATATAGTTAGATGGGTGCCATACCACCTTAGGTTCTTTATTCTCTTCAGCGGGTTTGTTCGGGTTGCGGGTTGCATCCTTAATATCCGCGTATTGCAGTTTCATATCTGCTCTGATGGTACTGTCGGGCAGTGCCAGCAGGGTTTTACTGTAGATAAACCGTCCGTTGTTGAACAGGATAAAGAGACGGTAATAGTTATTGCCGGGCAACGGTTTGTTGTCCAGATACACATTTCGTGTTTGCGTAGGATAGCTGGCGTAGCCAATGGTATTAAAGTTCAGCACGCTGTCCAGTGAACGCTGAATGCCGATCTCTTTTACCTCCATAAATCCGGATATCCAGTCCAGCTGAATTTTACCGGTTTTAATAGTGGCCGAAAAATCAGGTAATACCGGGGGCAGCATTTCCTGACCCTTACCTGCGAGTGCTATCGATAAAAAAAATCCTATGGCGAATGTTAAACGCACGACCTGCTTCATACAAAAAATCCGTAAGCTCTTATAAGTTGGCAAAAATACACTACCGTTCAAATATAATGAACAGTTTTTACAGGGAGAGAACGCCCGAAGGCAGGGAAAGATTGCCCTGTAGCCCGCCGGTATGTATTAATAATACTTTGCTATTGTCGGCAAAGTAGCGCTGATGGATTAATTCGCGGAAAGCCTTCACTAATTTTCCGGTGTAAATGATATCCGTCGGAATACCGGTTTCTGCAAAAAAAGTATTGATAAAATCTATAAGTTCCGGTTTTACTTTAGCGTAACCACCGCCATGAAAATCATGTAACAATTGCCAGTGGCTGGTTTGACCGGTATGTAACAGGGTTTTGATATCGGCTTCAAGATAACCGGCGCCTTTCAGGACCGGAATACCGACAACAGTCTGCATGGCCGTGGCGCTGTTGATGAGGCCGGCCAGCGTGGTACCTGTCCCCACAGCGCAAAGAATATGGGTAAAATGCTCCGTGGGAAAAAGGGAGAGGATGTCTTCGCAACCACGGGCGCCGGCGGCATTGTGCCCGCCCTCCGGAATAATGTACGTATCCGGGCGGTTTTCAAAAGATGGACGGCTGTCGCGGTAAGATTCCCGGCTGATAAACTCCAGCTGTATACCCTGATGCAGTGCGGTTTGCAACGTATGGCTCAATACGGAAGGCCGCTCGCCACGGATGATACCGGTGCAGCGCAACCCGGCCTCGCGGCAGGCCGCGGCAGTGGCGGCAATATGATTGGAATACGCGCCACCGAAGGTAAGAATGTGCTGTTTGCCCTCGCGCCGCGCCGCTTCCAGATTGTATTTAAGCTTGAACCATTTATTACCTGAGATCTCCGTGTCCAGCTTGTCGAGCCGCAGCATAGCTGCCTCCAGCTGCTTTGGCAGCCAGGAAGGGCGAAGGGCGTCTAATGTGATCTTCCCGGTCCCAGGGCTAAAGCCCTGGGTTACGATGTTTTTCAAGTTAATTAACCGTTGGGTTTTGTGAACAAAACGTGGGTACCCATCTTGGGTCGTCCATTGCTCCAGCATAATGGATGAAGCCCCGGGCTACCTTGTCTTTCAGATTTTGTAAAGATACTGTTATGATATCAATCTACTGTTCAGCAGTAGAGGGCTTTATGCCACCAGCTATCAACACAGCCTTAGAAGTAGCCTGAAACACATCGTAGCTCAGGGCTTCAGCCCTGGGGACAAAAATGTTGGTTATTCGTTGGTCAGAAATCCGCCTTTGCCGCGGTACAGCTTAACCGGTTTATCCAGTTTTACTTTCAGCACCGTTACATATTTGTCCTGCACGTTTTCCGGCACATCGATGTACACGAGGCCTGGTACAGGGCTCCAGGAGATTTTACCGACTACTTTATGATTCAGTTTGGTACCGTTGCCTACAACGCTGATCTCTTCGATCTTGTTGCTCAGGCCTTTGATCACTACCTGTCCGCTGGTTTTGCCAGGCAGGAAGAGATAGAGTGTGCCGGAATCTTTAGAGAGGGTGGTAGGACCGTAAAAGTGTCCCAGTGGCAGTCCGGCGATGGTATTAAAAACAGCTTCGCCGTTCTTTTTATTCCAGGCGCCCAGTTCTTTCAGGATGTTCACTTCTTCTGCAGGGATGGTGCCATCTGCTTTAGGGCCGATGTCGAGGAGGAGGTTACCGCCGTTGGCTACTGCATCTACGAAGATGGTGATGATTTCGAAAGGTGTTTTCCAGTTGGTGTCTTGTGGTTGCCATCCCCAGTTGTTGTTGATGGTCATGCACAGTTCCCACCAGTGGTAGTGAGGGCGTGTAACGGGGAAATTTTGTTCCGGTGTGTCATAATCGCCATAGCCCTGTAAACGCCCGTTGATAATGGTGTTGGGGTTATGGGTGGTGAGCATTTTACGCATTTTGTCTGCTTCCCATTCTTCGGCGGAGTGTTCCCAGTCGCCATCAAACCACCAGAGGTCGGGGTTGAATTTGGTCATCACTTCTTCCATCTGGCCTTCGTAGAATTTCAGGAAACGCTGCCAGCGTGCGGGTTGTGTCTTGATATCATAGCGGTTGCTGTCTTTCAGGAACTGCGGATAATCGGGATAACTCCAATCGATCAACGAAAAATAGGCACCACATTTGATACTGTCGCGCCGCAAAGCGGTGTAGAGTGGTGTCAGTACGTCCCGTTTGGCAGGGGTGCTGTTGACAACGTCGAGTTTACTGTATTTGCTGTCCCACAAAGCCACGCCATCGTGGTGTTTGGTGGTGACTACCGCGTAGCGGGCGCCGGATTCTTTGATCAGGTCGGCCCATTCCTGCGGGTTGTAATTACTGGCAGTGAAGCCTTTGAGCTGCTGCATGTAATCGGGGTGGGAGATTTTTTTGTTGTGGAATGACCAGGATTCATCAATTCCTTTTACCGAATAAATGCCCCAGTGGATGAAGATGCCCAGTTTGGCGTCGGCAAACCACTGCATTTTGCCTTTGATGTCGTCCGGATTGGTTTTCTGTTGCGCATGAGCAGTCATAGAAAGCTGCATGGCACAGGCTCCCAGCACAAGTAGTCTTTTCATCGTTCCAATTAAATTAATCATTAAAATATGTGTTGTCCACAAAAAGAAAGCGTGAAAATAGGTTTAATGATTATATTTAGCGCCGATATTTTCAGGTAAAACATTGAAAATTATAAAATAATATCAGAAAAATGCAACCGACTTTATTGATTTTAGCGGCCGGTATGGCCAGTCGATATGGCAGTTTGAAGCAAATCCAGGCTTTCGGGCCCAGTGGAGAGACTATCATTGACTACTCTATTTACGATGCTATCCGTGCCGGCTTTGGCAAGATCGTATTTATTATCCGGGAAAACTTTGCCACAGAGTTTAAAGAGATCTTTGAACCTAAGCTCAAAGGCCGTGTAGCAACGGATTATGTGTACCAGAACATGGATTCTTTCACCGGTGGTTATCAGATCCCGGGCGACCGTACCAAGCCATGGGGTACTGCACATGCTATTCTGTGTGCGAAAAATGCTATCCAGGAGCCATTTGCCGTGATCAATGCGGACGATTTTTACGGAGCGGATGCTTTCGTGAAAATGGCTGATTTCCTGAAGGGCGAAGCCAAAGCAGATATCTACAGCGTAGTAGGGTATGAACTGGGCAAAACAGTAAGTGAGCACGGTTCCGTGTCCCGCGGTGTTTGCGCAGTAGACGGCGCCGGTTTCCTGTCAGCGATCAATGAAAGAACAAAAATTTATACTGACAATGGCCAGATCGTTTATGAAGAAGCCGATGGCAGCAAACACCCGCTGGGTGCTGAAACGCCGGTTTCCATGAACTTCTGGGGTTTCCATCCGAGCGTATTTGACATCAGCCAGTCGCTGTTCAACGAGTTCCTGGAGAAAAACGGCACCAATCCTAAATCGGAGTTCTTTATTCCGATCGTGGCTGACGAATTTATCCGTCGTGACCTGGGTAAGGTAAAAGTGTTACCTACCACAGCGAAATGGTTTGGGGTTACTTACAAGGAAGATGCACCCGGTGTTCAGGCCAGTCTGTCAGAATTGGTTAAAAACGGAGCATATCCCGACAATTTATGGAAATAACACCCAACAAATTAATCCTTCAGGCTTTCGGACTGGAGCCTGAAGGATTAAACGTCCGAAGATTCGGATCCGGACACATCAACAACACTTTTCTGCTCGAAAAGAAGGAGGACGGCAGCAAATATGTTTTACAGAAAATCAATGTAAACGTATTTAAGGAACCCGGGATAATAGCCGCTAATCAGAGAATGGCAGCCGATTATCTCGCTACACATCATCCGGCGTATCTGTTCATTACGCCCATACCCACGGTCAACGGGGAAGAGCTCTTTGTAATGGACAACGAATACTGGCGAATGATTCCGTTTATTGCCGGTTCTGTGACGGTGGATCAGGCAGATAACCCAAAGCAGGCATATGAAGCCGCCAAGCAGTTTGGCCGCCTTGCCAATTACCTTTCGGGCATCGACCTGAAGCCGTTTAAAGCTTCAATTCCGAACTTTCACAATCTCACCCTCCGGTATGCCGCTTTTCAGGAAGCGATCCGCAATACCAGGGAAGACAGAAAGGCAGCAGCAGAAGAACTGATTGATGAATTCCTCCGCTACTCCGATATCGCAGTCACCTACGAACAGCTGAAAACAAATCCCGAATTCAGGGACCATCTGATGCACCATGATACCAAAATCAACAATGTGCTGCTCAACAAAGACACATATGAAGGTATCTGCGTCTGCGACCTGGATACACTGATGCCGGGAAAAATCATCTCAGACCTCGGAGACATGGTACGCACCTATGTCTGCCCCGTTTCCGAAGAAGAGCCTGATGTCAGCCAGATCGTTGTCCGCGATGAATACTTTGAAGCCCTCATGCAGGGATATCTCGAAGAAATCGGCGGCGCTCTCACCAAAGTGGAAAAAGAACAGCTCTTCTTTGCAGGAAAGTTCATGATCTACATGCAGGGTATCCGGTTCCTCACTGATTATCTCAACGGTGATGTGTATTACCCGATTAAGTACGCCCGGCACAACTTTGATCGCGCACACAATCAGCTCGTACTGCTGAAGCGCCTCATAGAAAAACAAGACACATTGCAGGCCATCATCAACAAATGCCTCCATGTAAGTGAACAGGTTTAGACTAGTGAACAATTAAATGAAATCATTCAAAGTCCCGGTGCTTTTCCGCACCGGGATTTTTTTTGCCACCTTCTACGCTTCCCCCTGCTTTCCGGGATCAGTTGGTTGTTAGTATTTGATAACCGGTTTTGATAATTTGTTAGAAACGAATTAATAATCGACTTCTTTTTTTGAATATTTTCAAAAACATATAAAGGGATTAATTTTTGACGAAATATTTTGCCCTTTGTTGTTTTTTATTTTTTTCACGAATACATTTGTACTGATACAAACAATAATCGCCTCCTTATGTGGGTAAATAAAGACAATATAAAACTTAATCACATCGTACCTCAGCTCAACTGGGCTATCACGAAGGTCGTGATTATCGTCGTTGTCATTATTAGCCACCATTACGGAGGATAGGTACACGTGCATAATCAAAATCGATATACGCCTTCCTCCGCAAAGAGGAAGGCTTTTTTTTTGACCACAACATTTTGACGCTAATAATTCAATTTTATGTATAGCTATTACAACAACGACACCTTTCTTTATCTCGACGGTGAGTATCTGAAAGCAACAGCAGCCACCACAGACCTTTTCGGTCAATCGCTTCACTACGGCTACGCCGTGTTTGAAGGTATCCGTGCCTACAAAACAGCCAACGGAGAAGTAAAAATCTTCAAAGCGAAAGAACACTTCGACCGCCTGAAGCGCTCCTGTGAACTGATCCACATCCCCTACAAATTCGACAACGAAGAACTGATCGCTGCCTGTTACAAGGTACTGGAGATGAACAACATGGAAGAAGCCTACATCCGCCCGCTGGTGTTCTGTCCGCCGAACATGACCCTGAAAGCAGCGAGCGAATCCAATATACTCATCTGCGCATGGGAATGGGGTGCTTACCTCGGTGAAAAACTCCTCCGCATCATGACATCTTCTTTCGAAAGACCGAACCCGAAAGCATTCCAGATAGAATCCAAGTCGGCCGGCCTTTACGTAAACTCGATACTGGCATCGCAGGAAGCAAAACAAAAAGGATACGACGAAGCACTGCTGCTGGATATGAATGGTAACGTTGCGGAAGGCCCGGGTGCTAACATCTTCTTTGAAAAAGACGGCAAAATCTTCACACCTCCTCCCGGTAACATTCTCCCCGGCATTACCCGCGCCACCGTTATCGAACTTTGCCACGAACTGCAAATCCCACTCGAAGAAAAACTGTTCACCATCGATGAATTAAAACAAGCTGACGCCGCCTTCTTCTGCGGTACCGCTGCAGAAGTGGTGGGTCTCGAATCTATCGACGGACAGGCTTTCGGTAAACCATGGGCTTCCTCTCTCGGAAAAGTATTACAACAAGCATATAAAGCAAGAGTGCTCGACAAAACATTCCAACGCGAAGCACAATTAGCATAGCCTTTAGCTGTTAGTATTTTAGCTGTCAGTGCTAAATGCTGACAGCTAAAAGCTAAAAGCTTCCCTTGGACCTTGTAAAACGAAAAACAGAGAATCCGCTACAGTAAAGGGTTTGAAAGAACCGAAGGCAGATTTGAAAACCGGTTTACCGAAAATATTTGGTTTGAATTTGCCGGCCTCACCGGGTAATTTGTGATGGATTTTTAAAATAGGATTACTATAAACAGTTGGTAATCCGGGTAATAACAACAGCAATGGAATTAAATAAATACAGCAAAACGATTACACAGGACCCTACGCAGCCCGCTGCGCAGGCACAGCTCTACGGTATCGGCCTCACTGAAGAAGACCTGAAAAAAGCTCAGGTCGGCATCGCCTCCATGGGCTATGATGGTAATACCTGTAACATGCACCTCAATGACCTCGCACAGGATGTGAAAAAAAGCGTCTGGGCTAACAACCTGGTCGGCCTTACTTTCCACACCATCGGCGTCAGCGACGGCATGAGCAACGGTACGCCCGGTATGCGCTACTCCCTGGTAAGCCGCGATCTGATCGCTGATTCCATTGAAACTGTTTGTGGCGCGCAGTACTATGACGCGCTCATTACCGTACCTGGCTGTGATAAAAATATGCCCGGCTCCCTGATGGCCATGGGCCGCCTCAATCGCCCGTCCATCATGGTGTACGGCGGTACGATCGCACCTGGTAAATACAAAGGCCAGGACCTCAACATCATCTCCGCTTTCGAAGCGCTGGGTCAGAAAATGGCCGGCACGCTTGATGAAGGCGACTTTAAAGGCATCGTACAAAACTCCTGCCCCGGCGCCGGCGCCTGCGGCGGTATGTACACGGCCAATACCATGTCTTCCGCTATCGAAGCATTGGGTATGAGCCTGCCTTACAGCTCATCCAGCCCCGCACTGAGCAAGGAAAAAAAGGAAGAATGCGCCATCGTAGGCCAATACATCCGCCTGCTCCTTGAAAAAGATATTAAACCCAGAGACATCATGACCAAAGAGGCTTTTGAAAATGCCCTCACCGTGATCATGGCCCTGGGTGGCAGCACCAACGCGGTACTGCACTTTATCGCTATCGCAAAATCTGTGGGCGTGCCGTTGACACTGGAAGATTTCCAGCAGTCGAGCGACAAAACCCCGCTGATAGCAGACCTGAAACCAAGCGGTAAATACCTCATGGAAGATCTCCACAACATCGGCGGTGTTCCGTTAGTCATGAAATACCTGCTGAAACAAGGTCTCCTGCATGGTCACTGTCTCACCGTGACCGGCAAAACCGTGGCTGAAAATCTGGAAAGCGTTCCGGACATTGATTTCGGCCAACAGGATATTATCGTTCCCACGGAGAAGCCACTGAAAGCCAGCGGTCATATCCAGATATTATATGGCAACCTCGCCGAAAAAGGCTCCGTTGCTAAAATCACCGGTAAGGAAGGCGAACAGTTCACAGGACCTGCGCGCGTGTTCGACGGTGAATTTGAACTCATCGCTGGTATTCAGTCCGGAAGAGTGAAACAAGGCGATGTGGTGGTGATCCGCCAGGTAGGCCCGAAAGGCGCACCAGGTATGCCTGAAATGCTGAAGCCTACCAGCGCCATCATGGGCGTGGGATTAGGCAAAAGCGTGGCACTGATCACCGACGGCCGCTTCTCCGGTGGTACCCATGGTTTCGTGGTAGGTCACATTACGCCGGAAGCCTTTGAAGGTGGTAACATCGCACTGGTAGAAGACGGCGACATCATCGAAATAGATGCAGTGAACAATACAATCAATATGAAAGTGAGCGACGAAGAACTGGCTGCCCGCAGGGCCCGGTGGACCGCTCCGGCATTGAAGGTATCCAATGGAATCTTATTTAAGTACGCAAAACTTGTAAAAAATGCAACAGAAGGATGTGTTACCGATGAAAGCTGAGAAAGCTGATAAGCGGTTGTCTGCAAAGCCTGTAATTACCGGCTCAGAAGCTGTGATCCGTTCCCTCATCGCCGAAGGAGTGGACACCATCTTCGGTTATCCCGGCGGGGCCATCATGCCTATCTATGATGCCCTGTATGATTTCCAGGACCAGGTACATCATATACTGGTACGGCATGAACAGGGTGCTACACATGCGGCCCAGGGTTATGCCCGTAGCTCCGGTAAAGTAGGAGTGGCCTTTGCCACCTCCGGTCCGGGCGCTACCAACCTGGTCACCGGCCTTGCAGACGCGTATATGGACAGTACTCCCATGGTATGCATCACCGGTCAGGTGGCTGCTTCCCTGCTGGGTACAGACGCTTTCCAGGAAACAGACGTGATCGGTATTACCATGCCTATCACTAAATGGAATATACAGGTGACCCGCCAGGAAGATATCCCCGGCGCTATCGCCAAAGCTTTTTATATCGCTCGTAGCGGCCGCCCGGGCCCCGTGCTGGTGGATATCACCAAAAACGCACAGTTCGGCGAATTCGAATATGAGTATGTACCGTGCACGCATATACGTAGTTATCAACCAGTGCCTGAACTGAAACAGGACGCTGTAAAAGCGGCGGCTGCACTGATCAACGAAGCAAAAAAACCTTTCCTGCTGGTAGGCCACGGCGTATTGCTGTCCGGCGCTGAAAAAGCCCTGATAGCCCTGGCAGAGAAAGCACACATACCGATGGCTTCCACCTTGCTCGGCCTGTCGGCTGTTCCGGTAGACCACCCGCTGTATGTAGGTTTGCTGGGTATGCATGGTAACTACGGACCGAATGTGCTCACCGGCGAATGCGACGTGCTCATCGCAGTAGGTATGCGCTTCGATGATCGTGTAACCGGCGACGTGGCCTCTTATGCCAACAAAGCAAAAGTTGTCCACATCGAAATAGATGCGGCAGAAATAAACAAAATCATCACGGCGGAGGTAGCCATACACGCTGACGCCAAAACAGCGCTGGAAGCACTGGTAACAGATGTACAGCCTGCCAACCATGACGAATGGCTCGCTGAATTCAAAGCGGCCCATCAAAAAGAATACGATAAGGTTCAACACGGTGAACTGTATCCTGAAGCCGGTGAACTGAAAATGGCGGAAGTGGTACGCCTGATCTCCGAAAAAACAAAAGGAGAAGCGGTACTGGTAACAGACGTAGGACAGCATCAGATGATTGCTTCCCGCTATTATCGCTTCAAAAATCCAAATACCAATATCACCTCCGGAGGCATGGGCACCATGGGCTTCTCCCTGCCTGCTGCCATGGGCGCTAAAATGGGCACACCGGAAAAAGAAGTCGTAGCCGTTATCGGTGATGGCTGCTTCCAGATGACCCTTCAGGAACTGGGTACTATCTACCAGTCTAAAATCGGCGTGAAGATCGTGATCCTGAACAATAACTTCCTCGGCATGGTACGCCAGTGGCAGCAGTTGTTCTTCGACAAACGTTACTCTTCCACTGAGATGGTCAACCCTGATTTCGTTCAGATCGCCAAAGGATTTTTTATCCCGGGCAAAAAAGTCACTGCCAGAGAAGATATTTCCGCAGCTATTGATGAAATGCTGGCTACCGACGGCGCTTACCTGCTGGAAGTAGTGGTGGAAAAAGAAGACAACGTGTTCCCGATGGTGCCTGCCGGCGCCCCTGTTTCCACTATCAGACTGGAGTAGTACCACCCGATTATAACAGATCAGTAAATAAATTTTTTACAAGAATTGCCTCTCTTTTTCACCGGCCAAAGGCCATAAACAGGAGGGAGGATGCCCAAGCTGTTTTTATGCAAAAAGAATATACAGTCACGGTTTATACGGAAGACCGTATAGGTATCACCAACCGTATCACCATTATCTTCACCCGCAGAGGGATCAATATCACCAGTCTGACAACTGCTGAAACAGAGATCCCTGGCGTGTATAAGTTTATCATAACGGTAATGTCTACACGTGAAAAGCTGGATAAGGTGGTCGGTCAGATCGAAAAGCTGATTGAAATTCACCGTGCCTTTGTACACGAGGAAGATGAAGTGGTGTACCAGGAACTGGCATTGTATAAGATTTCCACCAAGTCACTGGAATCCGGTGATATCGAACGGCTGATCCGTGATCATCAGGCACGTATCCTGACCATAACGGCAGACTATTTCGTGATCGAGAAAACCGGCCACCAGCAGGAGCTGACAGACTTCATCAAAAAGCTGGAGCCCTATGGTCTGATAGAATATTCCAAAAGCGGAAGGGTGGCCATTGTGAAATGGAGCCGCCGTTTCCACGAACACCTGAAAGAACTGCAGGCATCATCGGAAGCGTAAGCTGCCGGAAGCTGCAACATAAACAAGCCCTTTATTCATTTACTTAAATTTTACAGCTAATAGCTAATGGCTAGTAGCTAAAAGCTAAAAACACAAAACATGGCAACCATCAATTTTGGAGGTGTACTCGAAGAAGTAGTAACCAGGGAAGAGTTCCCAATGGAAAAAGCACGGGAAGTCCTGAAAAACGAAGTCATCGCTGTTATCGGCTATGGTGTACAAGGCCCCGGCCAGGCACTGAACCTGAAAGATAATGGCTTCAACGTTATCGTTGGTCAGCGCAAAAATTCCAAAACATGGGATAAAGCTGTCGCTGATGGCTGGGTTCCGGGCGAAACTTTATTCGATATCGAAGAAGCTGCTGCCAAAGGTACTATCATTCAGTTCCTGTTGTCCGATGCAGGTCAGATCACCCTGTGGCCTACCCTGAAACAACACCTGAATCCTGGTAAAGCACTGTACTTCTCCCATGGATTTGGTATCACCTATAAAGATCAGACCGGCATCATTCCGCCTGCTGATGTAGACGTAATCCTGGTAGCGCCTAAAGGTTCCGGTACTTCTCTGCGCCGCCTGTTCCTCGCTGGTCAGGGCCTGAATTCCAGCTTCGCTGTCTTCCAGGACGCTACCGGCCGCGCTAAAGAACGCGCAGTAGCACTGGGCATCGGCGTTGGCTCCGGTTACCTGTTTGAAACAGATTTCAAAAAAGAAGTATACTCCGACCTCACCGGCGAACGTGGTTCACTGATGGGCTGTATCCAGGGTATCTTCGCTGCTCAATACGAAACACTGCGTAGAAACGGTCACTCTCCGTCTGAAGCATTCAACGAAACAGTAGAGGAACTGACACAGTCCCTGATGCCACTCGTTGCTGAAAACGGTATGGACTGGATGTATGCTAACTGCTCTACCACTGCTCAACGCGGCGCGCTCGACTGGTGGAAGAAGTTCAAAGACGCTACGCAACCAGTATTTGATGAACTGTACGCCAGCGTAGCTGCCGGTAAAGAAGCTGCCCGTTCTATCGCTTCCAACAGCACTCCGGATTACCGCGAGAAACTGAACGAAGAACTGAAAGAACTGCGCGAAAGCGAAATGTGGCAGGCTGGTGCAGCTGTTCGTAAGCTCAGACCGAACGCATAATATTTTATGATTTGGTTATTTAATTATTTAGCCATTGACAGCATACTATCAATGGCTAAATAATTAAATAACCAAATCTTCAAATGATTTAATATGTCCTCTAATTTAATATCTGGCGTTAGCCCGCTCAATATCCTCGATGCGTCGGTGAAATTGAAGCCTGTGGTGAACCGCACGCCGTTGACTTATAGCGCCACGCTCTCCCGTCGCTATAACTGTGATGTATATCTGAAAAGAGAGGATATGCAGATTGTACGCTCTTACAAACTCCGTGGGGCCTATAATCTGATCAGCAGCCTGCCTGCCGATCTGCTGGCGAAAGGGGTTACCTGCGCCAGCGCCGGTAACCACGCACAAGGTTTTGCCTATGCCTGTAAAGCCATGAACATCAAAGGCGTGGTTTTCATGCCGATCATCACACCAAAGCAAAAAGTAAATCAGGTCAACATGTTTGGAGGAGATAACATCGAAATACGCCTCACCGGCGATACTTTCGACGACTGCTCCGCAGAAGCGCAAGCCTTCACTGCTGCCAACGGCATGACCTTCATCCCTCCTTTTGATAACGCTAAAATTATTGAAGGACAAGGCACCGTGGCGGTGGAAATTCTGGAAGACCAGACCAACATCGATTATTTATTTGTACCCGTAGGCGGTGGCGGCCTCGCTGCCGGCGCAGGCACCTACTTCAGGACCTACAGCCCTAAGACCCGCATTGTGGGCATAGAACCGGAAGGCGCTCCTTCCATGCTGCGTGCCTTTGAAAACGGAGGCCCCGTAACCCTCGATGAAATTGAACGTTTTGTTGACGGCGCTGCTGTGAAAAGAGTAGGAACGCTCAACTACGAAATATGCCGCGAAGTGCTGGATGAAATGCATCTCGTGCCGGAAGGGATGGTGTGCTCCACCATCCTCAAACTGTACAATGAAGACGCTATCGTGGTAGAACCTGCCGGAGCACTCTCTATCACCGCCCTGCAAGACTACGCGGAAGAAATCAAAGGGAAAAAAGTGGTCTGCATTATCAGCGGCAGCAATAACGATATCGACCGCATGCAGGAAATAAAGGAACGCTCGCTCCTGTATGAAGGACTGAAGCACTACTTTATTGTTCGCTTTGCACAGCGCCCGGGCGCACTCAGGGAATTCCTGAACCATATCCTCGGTCCTACCGACGATATCACCCGCTTTGAATTTATTCAGAAACATAATAAGGAAACAGGTCCTGCACTCGTAGGTATTGAACTGAAATGCAGAGAGGATTATGATACCCTCATCGCCAATTTCCGGAAATATAATTTTCAGTTCACCGAACTGAATAAAGATGATAACCTGTTTGGTTATCTTGTTTAGAGTTTGACAAATAGTTGTTTTAAGAGTAATATAAGCCTGGTCATTTTTATGAACGGGCTTTTTTTATTGTTCAACTATCGCATGTAAAGTGGCCAGGTAGTCGTCTTTTAAATAAGGATGCACATCCTCCTCATTCAGCATTGCCTGGATTTTTTTGATAATAACCAGTTTTACTTCCAGTGACATCGGATCATGTTTCTCCAGCTGCTGCTTTACGGTATCATAAAAAACAACGATGGATTTTTTCTTCGGTGCAATGTCCGGAACAGACAACAGGTATTCCCATCTTTTAGCCCAGGTCTGATACTGCGGAAAAACGCGGATATGCAGCGCTACGTAAAAGTTGACCTTCCTATTACCGGACGCGGCCACCAGGAGGTCGAACATAGCATCTGTGGGTGTTAGGCCGTAGCGCAGCACCATATTGCCTAAAGCCGAAACAACATTGATCAGCAGTTTGACATTGTCAGGGAATTGCTGACCAATGGCTACCAATAAGGCGCCCAGCTCGCTATCGGAAAGTACCGGTGTGTAAAAGGTCGAAACTTCGGCACGGGGGATTCTTTCAAATTCACGTATATATGTTTCCAGCTCCTGCTCAGATAACTGCTGCCAGTTGAGCAGTTTGTCTTTCAGCGAGTGTAAGGCATCTGTTTTTAATTTCATGGTTGGAATAGTTAGCTGCTTTTGAAATCAGTAAGCTGATAATATGGCATCATATAGGTTTCCTGTGGGTACCGGATTCCAATGATTTTCCATATTGTTCATACACTACCACTAATACTAATAAAGATAAGGGGTTAAACGCAGAAACGTGCATATCTTTTTTCAGGGCCATCCGTAAAGCGTAAAAAGAAAAGGCAGGTAATAACCTGCCTTTTACATGATAATTTAGACGCTATATTATTTTTTCAGACTCGCGATGTCGATCACAAAACGATATTTCACATCGCCTTTCATCATGCGGTCATACGCGGTGTTAATGTCTTTGATATCGATCACTTCCACATCACTCACAATATTATGCTCGGCACAGTAGTCCAGCATTTCCTGTGTTTCCCGGATGCCGCCTATGAGAGAACCAGCAATGCTGCGCCGCCCCATGATCAGGTGAAAAGCAGGTACCTCGGAAGGCTCTGGCGGTATGCCCAGACAAATCATCACGCCATTGAGTGTCAGCAGCTTCAGGAAGTCGTTGTACTCGTGTGGCGCGGACACTGTATTGATGATAAAGTCAAACGTGTTACGTAACTTTTTCATTTGCTCCTTGTCCTTGATCAGCGCAAAGTGATGCGCCCCCAGTTTTTTGGCATCTGCCTCTTTGGAAGGGGAGGTGCTCAGCATGGTCACTTCTGCGCCCATGGAATTGGCGAGTTTCACGGCCATATGTCCGAGACCGCCCAAACCCAGTACCGCTACCTTATGTCCTTTGCCTACTTTCCAGTGGCGCAGGGGCGAGTAGGTGGTGATACCGGCGCACAACAGCGGCGCTACACCTTCGAGGGGCAGTTTGTCGGATACTTTCAGGGTATATTGTTCATCCACCACGATCTGGGTGGAATAACCCCCATAGGTGAGTGTCTGTCGGTCCATCTCTGTACCGTTATAGGTGCTGGCGTTGCCTTTCTCGCAATACTGCTCTTCTCCGCTCTTACAGGGATTACACTCCCGGCAGGAATCCACAAAACAGCCGACGCCTGCCAGATCACCCACGCTGAATTTGGTCACATGGTCGCCGACTTTCACGATACGGCCCACGATCTCATGACCGGGCACCATCGGGTACACTGAACCACCCCATTCATCCCGTACCTGGTGTATATCGGAATGGCATACACCACAATAAAGGATTTCTATCTGTACATCGTGAGGACCAACTTCTCTCCGTTGGAAATTCCACGGACCAAGGGGGGAAGTAGCATTTTGTGCTGCGTAAGCTTTGGTTTCAATCATGGTCTTTTGATTTTGAGATGCCGAATCTACTGATTTTTAAGCAGGTTTATGCTGACCTGCATCCTGCTGCCAATTGTTTAACTTAGTAGGATGTTAAGCTATTGGGAGAAACAAAGTCTGCTTCAGTACGACTATATCATTGCCGGCAGCGGTATCGTTGGCCTGTCTGCGGCCATCAGCCTCCGGGAGCGCGAGCCGGACGCCCGCGTGCTGGTACTGGAGCGGGAGGTACTGCCTACCGGCGCCAGCACTAAAAATGCCGGCTTCGCCTGTATCGGGAGCCTGACGGAAATACTGGCCGATCTGCAGACCATGCCGGCCGAAGCAGTCCTCAACCTGGTGGCCATGCGCCGCACAGGGCTACAGCTGCTCCGCAGGCGCCTCGGCGATGAACGGATCGGCTACCGGGAAAACGGTAGTTATGAGCTGATCGGTGCCCGTGAAGAATGGGCCCTCCACCAGCTGGATGAGGTAAACCGTATACTGGCAGCGGTGTTAGAGGAAACACCGGCCTTCTCCCTCGCCAGTGATAAGATTTCATCATTTGGTTTCGCGCCGGCTTATGTGAAGGCCATGGTGCGCAACCACTATGAAGGGGAGCTGCACACCGGGCAGATGATGCGGGCGCTCATCGACAAAGCCATTGCTTCGGGGGTGGAAATAAAGACAGGGTGCCCGGTTACCCGCATGGAAGACCTCCGCTCCGGCGTGAATGTGGTGGTGGCCAACCAGGTACTGAAGGAGGAGGTGGTCTTCCAGGCACGGAAGCTGCTGGTATGCACGAATGCCTTTACCCGTCAGCTGCTGCCGGAGCTGGAAGTAACCCCCGGAAGAGGACAGGTGCTCATCACCGGACCGATTCCCGGCCTCCCTTTTAAAGGGGTATTCCACCTCGAAGAAGGATACTTCTATTTCCGGGAACTCGATGGCCGTATTCTACTCGGCGGCGGCCGCCAGTTGGATTTTTCCGGCGAAACCTCCACAGCGTTCCGGTACAACGACCGTATCCAGCACGAGCTGGAAGAAATGCTGCGCCACCAGATCATCCCCGGAAGGCCTTTTACGGTCGCCGACCGGTGGACCGGCATCATGGCCTTCGGCAGTACCAAACAGCCTATCGTCCGCGCCTATACGGAAAATATTATTCTGGGTGTACGCATGGGCGGTATGGGAGTGGCCATCGGGTCGCTGATAGGAGACAAAATCGCTGCCATGGCGGCAGGAACCCTGTAACCTACACGCCTTCCCGTTTTTTTGTTAAAGTGTTTTGATAGCAATTTTAAATGTATAGATTTGATCTCTTGGGGAAACCGCAGTCAAGCTGCGGTTTTTAGTTTTAGCTTTTTATGGTGCATAAGCGTATTTAATACATTTATTTCACTATATTGATCCGCCAAATTTATTATACAAACCACGTTTGAACATTTATGCAACCAAACTTACTTCACTACGTCGATTACCTGGTATTCCTGGTGTATTTTGTAATAGTGGCCGGCTACGGGTATTATATCTATCAGAAGAAAAAGAAGGCGACAACGGATTCCAAAGACTTTTTCCTGGCAGAAGGCTCCCTGACATGGTGGGCTATCGGCGCCTCCCTGATTGCCTCCAATATCTCGGCGGAACAGTTTATCGGTATGTCCGGCTCAGGTTTCACTATGGGCCTGGCTATCTCCACCTATGAATGGATGGCGGCTGCCACCCTGATCGTAGTGGCAGTTTTCTTCCTGCCCATCTACCTGAAAAACAAAATCTACACCATGCCCCAGTTTCTGGAGCGGCGGTACAACCAGACGGTAAGTACCATCATGGCGGTGTTCTGGCTGCTGTTGTACGTGGTGGTAAACCTCACGTCCATCCTTTATCTGGGTGCATTGGCCATCAATAAAATCTCCGGCATCGATTTTTATGTCTGTATGATAGCGCTGTCTTTCTTTGCGGTGCTGATCACACTCGGTGGTATGAAGGTAATCGGTTATACGGACGTGATACAGGTGTTTTTCCTGATCCTCGGCGGCCTGGCGACGACCTATCTGGCGCTGGACCTGGTGGCAAAACATTTTGGCGGAAGCGGTGTAATGCAGGGTTTCAGCCTGCTGCATCAGCATGCCGATGATCATTTTCACATGATCTTCAAAAAGAATGATGCTCACTACCTCGACCTGCCGGGATTAAGTATCCTCGTGGGGGGTATGTGGATCGTGAACCTCAACTACTGGGGCTGTAACCAGTACATCACACAGCGTGCACTGGGCGCCGATCTGAAAACAGCCCGCAGCGGCCTGCTGTTTGCCGGTTTCCTGAAGCTGCTCATGCCTATCATTGTGGTATTGCCGGGCATCGCGGCTTATGTGCTGCATCAGCAGGGCCTGTACCATCAGGAGATGATGCAGGGTGGTTCCATGAACCCGGACAATGCCTACCCCGTATTGCTCAATCTCCTGCCCAGTGGCCTGAAAGGATTGGCATTTGCGGCGCTTACAGCTGCGGTGGTGGCTTCTCTGGCGGGTAAAGCCAACAGTATCTCCACCATTTTTACCCTAGATATTTATAAGAAGATATATCATAAAGATGCTGATGAACAGAAAGTAGTAAAGGTAGGACGTACGACGGTGATCGTCGCCATGGTGCTGGCCATTATTCTGTCCAACTTCCTCGGTATCGATAAAAAAGGTGGTTTCCAGTTCATTCAGGAATATACCGGCTTTGTGTCGCCAGGCGTGTTTGCCATGTTCATCATGGGCTTCTTCTGGAAACGCACTACCTCCAACGCCGCCCTGTTTGCCATGATCGTCGGCTTACTGATGTCCTTTGTGCTGAAGTTCCTGCCGATGTGGGTAGACCTGCAACCGCTCTATCAGTTTGGCTGGGCCGCTCCCAATGCTGCCGGCGTTTATGAAATGGCGTTCATCGATCGTATGGGCGTGGTGTTCGTGATTTGTGTGGTGGGTATGATCATTATCTCTCTGGCCGATCCTTCCAGCAAAAACAATCCGAAAGGACTGGAAATCGACAGCAGCATGTTTAAAACAGCGATGCCGTTTACCATTGGTGCTTTGTTTATCATCGGTATCCTCATTGCGCTGTATACCGTTTACTGGTAATCGTTATTCACAACAGGTATGTATTTTATCGGGTATGATATAGGCTCTTCTTCTATCAAAGCGGCATTACTGGACGCAGACACCGGTCGTTGCCTGGCAACGGCCACCAGTCCGTCCCGCGAGATGCCTATCCTGGTCCCGCATCCTGATTGGGCGGAACAGGACCCGGAAAGCTGGTGGCAGGAGGTGGTGAACGCCACCGCACTCCTGCGCCGGCAACATCCTTTCGATCCGGCCATGGTCAAAGGAATAGGCATCGCCTATCAGATGCACGGCCTCGTCTGTGTGGATAAAGATATGCAGGTACTGCGCCCCGCTATTATCTGGTGCGACAGCCGCGCCGTGGACATCGGCCATAAAGCATTCACCACATTGGGTGAGCCCTACTGCCTTTCCCACCTGCTCAATTCCCCCGGCAATTTTACCGCTTCCAAACTGCGATGGATATACGAAAACGAACCGCATGTTTACGAACGGATTCATAAAGTGATGCTTCCCGGCGATTTTATCGCCCTGAAACTCACCGGTGAAACAACCACCACCGTGTCAGGCCTCTCTGAAGGCACTTTCTGGGATTTTCCGGGTAACACTGTCAACACCGCGCTGCTGGACCACTATCAAATCAGCCCGCAACTGCTGGCCACGATTGTTCCTGCTTTTGGTACACAGGGCCGGTTGACAGCCGCGGCTGCCGCAACGTTGCAACTGCTGCCCGGCACGCCCGTCACCTATCGCGCCGGCGACCAACCCAACAACGCTTTTTCACTCAATGTACTGGAACCGGGCGAAGCAGCCACCACTGCCGGTACTTCCGGCGTGGTATATGCGGTACATGATCAGCATACCTTCGACCGGGAAAGCCGCGTCAATACTTTTGTACATGTAAATAATGGTCCGCAGCATACCCGCGATGGCGTGCTGATGTGCCTCAACGGTACCGGTATCGCCAACTCCTGGCTGCGCAATATGATCGGCGATATCAGCTATGCGGATATGAATGAAGCCGCCACACAGGCCCCCGCAGGCGCCGACGGTCTGCTGGTATTTCCCTTTGGCAACGGGGCGGAAAGAATACTGGGCAACAAAAGCATCGGCGCCACTGTCAGTGGCCTCGACTTCAACCGGCACCAACGGGCACACCTGTTGAGGGCTGTACAGGAAGGCATCGTCTTCGGACTGAATTACGGGCTGGACATCATGAAAGACATGGGCCTCGATATACACCGCGTGCGGGCCGGTCACGCTAATATGTTCCTCAGCCCGCTCTTCCGCGAAGTTTTTGCCAACACGGCCAACGTCGCCATCGAACTATATAATACAGACGGAGCACAGGGGGCAGCAAGAGGTGCCGCGGTAGGAGCTGGTTATCTGTCCGTCAAAGAAGCCTTCAGGGGCATGGAATGTCTCGCTGTAATAGAACCGGATAACCGGCAGCGCGAACGTTATGCAACAGCTTACAGCCATTGGCTGGGCCGACTGCGTTCGTTGCTGGCTAACGGTGAATAATAAACGATATTTTAAAATCCACTATTATGAGCATTACACTTGGAAACCACGAATACTTCAAAGGCATCGGTCAAATCCGCTACGAAGGGCCGGAATCAGACAATCCGCTGGCATACCGCTGGTATGATGAGCACCGCCTCATCGCCGGCAAATCCATGAAAGAACTGTTCCGCTTTGCCGTATGTTACTGGCATACCTTCTGCGGCACCGGCGGCGATCCTTTCGGTCCGGGTACCAAACATTTCCCCTGGCTGGTGTCTGCAGATCCGATGCAAAGCGCAAAAGACAAAATGGATGCAGCTTTTGAATTCATCACCAAACTGGGCCTGCCATATTATTGTTTCCATGACATCGACCTTGTAGACGAAGGCGCTACCATCGCCGAATATGAAAGCCGTATGCAGCAGATCGTTGACTATGCCAAACAAAAACAGGATGTCAGCGGCGTGAAGCTGCTCTGGGGCACAGCCAATGTGTTCAGCCATCCCCGCTATATGAACGGGGCTGCCACCAACCCCGATTTTGCCGCACTGGCCCATGCCGGTACACAGGTGAAAAACGCACTCGATGCCACCATCGCACTGAACGGAGAAAACTATGTTTTCTGGGGCGGCCGCGAAGGATATATGACCCTGCTCAACACCAATATGAAACGGGAACAGGAACACCTGGCCCGCTTCCTGTCCATAGCCCGTGATTATGCCCGCAAACAGGGCTTCAAAGGCACTTTCTTTATAGAGCCCAAGCCCTGCGAACCGACCAAACATCAGTACGATTATGACAGCGCGACCGTGATCGGCTTCCTGCGTCATTATGGACTGGACAAAGATTTTAAACTGAATATTGAGGTAAACCACGCTACGCTCGCCGGCCACACCTTCCAGCATGAGCTGCAGGTAGCGGTGGACGCCGGCATGCTGGGCAGCATCGATGCCAATCGCGGTGACTATCAGAATGGTTGGGACACCGATCAGTTCCCCACCCAGCTGAATGAACTGGTAGAGAGTATGCTCATCATCCTGGAAGCAGGCGGTTTTGCCGGCGGCGGCGTTAACTTCGACGCCAAAACCCGCCGTAACTCCACCGACCTGGAAGATATCTTCCACGCGCACATCGGTGGTATCGATGCTTTCGCGAGAGCGGCCATCATCGCTGAAAAAGTACTGACTAAAACGGCCTATAAAAAATTCAGGACAGACCGCTACGCCTCCTTCGATACCGGCAACGGAAAAGCTTTCGAAGAAGGGAAGCTCACCCTGGAAGACCTCCGCAATATCGCCGCTGCCAACGGAGAACCTGCCCAGATCAGCGGAAAGCAGGAATGGCTGGAAAATATCATCAACGGATGTATTTAATCACGCAAAGGCGCAAAGCAGCAAAGTGGCAAAGAAAAACTTTTACTACTTATTTTATCTTAGCGCCTTGGCTGCTTAGCGCCTTTGCGTGAACAAAACAATGAACAATGACAATCAACACTTTTCATGAGGCAGGATTTGATATCATTGCCCTTACTGATGAACAAAGCGGCACACAGGTAGAGATCGTGCCGGCCCATGGTGCGTTGCTGCATGCTTTTAAGGTGCGCCGTCAGGGTAAACTGATCAACCTGATAGACAGCTATAGCAGCCTGGAAGATCTTCGGGAAAATCTGCACACCAGTTTTAAAAGCGTAAAACTGAGTCCTTTTGCCTGCCGTATCAAAGACGCGGCGTATGAATGGCAGGGCAGTGCTTATAGCATCGAAAAAACGATAGCGCCCGGAAACGCCATCCATGGCCTGTTGTATGATGCAAAATTTACCGTAACAGCACAAAATGCTGCTGCTCAGGAGGCGTCCGTTACCCTCGCTTATCGTTTCCGCGAAGAAGATACCGGTTATCCTTTCAGCTACGACTGTCAGGCTACCTATACACTGCTGCCGGGCAATGAGCTGCGGGTGACCACCAAAGTGATCAACCACAGTGACACTTCTATCCCGGTGATGGACGGATGGCATCCTTATTTCTCTACCGGTACGCCGGTAGATGAACTGGTGCTCACCTTCGCCTCTAAAGAAATCGTCGAGTTCGACGCCAAACTGATCCCCACAGGAAAAGTATTGCCTTACACAGAATTTGTAAAAGGTAAAAAACTAGCGGGCGTGGAACTGGATAACTCCTTTGTGCTGGACTTTTCGCAGGCGCAACCACTTGCTTCCCTGCTGGATCCGGTGAAAAATATCCAGATCGACTTTTTCCCCGGCGATCACTATCCGGTTTTACAGGTTTACATACCGCCGCACCGCAACAGCATCGCTGTGGAAAACCTCAGCGGGGCCCCCAATGCCTTTAATAATGGCATCGGGCTGGTCACCCTGGCAGCCGGTGACGACAGGACCTTCGATACCAGGATAAAAATCACGGTGTAATAACAGCTTCGCTTCGTAATATGAACGTCCTCCGGTCGCCTGGCCGGAGGATTTGTTTTTTAACAACCGCCTCAATTTATTTAAATTGTGGGCTGGAATGGAGATGAACAATACACTTATCGTATTGGTTGTTCAGGGAGAGGAAGGATAGTCAGGATTAAAAACACTTACAATTTTATGAAGGCTCACATGCGTATTCTGTTGCTGGGTTGCATCGCCGGGATATTGTTCCCTTTTGCCGCGAAAGCACAGGTCATCGTAACCGGACAGATTTCAGACAGCAACAAACTGGTGCTGCCATACGCCACTATTACCAACCTGACAACAGGCAGACATTCATTATCTGATCAGGGTGGTTTTTACAGGATAGACGCAACCCGGAATGACAAGATCGTTTTCACGTTCGTCGGTTATCTGCCCGACACGGTAAAAGTTACGCAGACAACCGGTACCCAAACGATCAACGTAAAACTGGTCGTGGCCAGTCGTTTCCTGAAAGGAGTAGAAGTGTCCTCTCAGTATACGCCTTATCAGCTGGACTCACTGGAGCGTCGCCGGCAGTACGGATATTTGCTGGACCTGCCCAATAAACCGCTGGCCGGCGGCAGTACACCACAGGGAGCCGGTATTGTCTTCAGTCCGTTTACCCGTTATTCCAAGAGCGAGAAACAAAAAAGACAGTTCAAAAAGAATTATGAGGAGATGGAAAAGGAGAAATATATTGACTCCCGCTTTACCCCGGTACTGGTTAGTCAGGTTACCGGACTGAAAGGAGATTCCCTGCAACTGTTCATGCGGGATAACTATCCGGATTACGAAACCATGCGGACAATCGGTCATAACGACCTGCTGTACTGGATTACTGACAAATACAAAGCCTGGAAGAAAAAATAACCCAATAGCCAAATACTAAAATATCAAAATAAAAAAGGGTGAAGAACAAGCCGAAGTCTTCACCCTTTTGATTTATATGCTATTGTGTTCAAACTTAATTATAGACCTTCACCATATATACAAACTCTTCCAGCTTTTTGATCTGATCCAGTCTGTTTAACCCTTCCAGATGACTTTTACGGGCCATTTCCTTTTTCATGCTTTTATCTTTCGGCATTTCATCGAGCAACCGTTTCAGGTGGGCCGATTTCACTGCGAAGGCGATACCGTCGGAAGTGGTTTGTTTGCCTGTAACGATACCCACCACATCACCCTGGTTGTCTAACAGAGGAGCGCCGCTGTTGCCGGGGTTAACCGGGATAGACACCTGATAGGCAGTAGTATCACCGTTGAAGCCGGTCTTTGCACTGATGTAACCTTTGCCGTAAACGATTTCATCGCGGGGGAAGCCCATGGTGAAAACTTCTTCGCCCAGTTTCGCGTTCTGAGGTTTCAGTGCGTAGGGCAGGGGTTGGCTTTTGAAGGTGGAGTCGGCAATTCTCAGTACCGCCAGATCGCTGGAGATATCTTCAAAAACGCTGACAGCCTTAAAAGCTTCACCTTTATTATTCTGTACATATACCGAATCGGCGCCGGCCACTACATGATAGTTGGTCACAATATAACCGTTACCGGATACTGCGAAACCAGTGCCACCGTAAGTACCTGGATTAGTCGGTGCTTTACTTTTATTATTGATATCGTTGATAAGGGCATTCTGGGAGCGCTGGATATTATTCAGCACTCTTCTGACGTCCTCGTACTGGGCGGTAGATTTGTTTTTGGCTGCGTTTTGCAGTACCGCGATGGTAGACAGAGAAGTGACCAGTGCGATACAGGCGGCGGCGGCCAGGTTGGTGATCGTGCGGCGGCGGATAGATACCCTTTTGGCGGCCAGGTTTTCTTCCTGGGCTTGTTTACGCAGGGTCGGCATATCCAGTTGCCGGTGAAGGTGGTCCATTTTAGCCTGAAGCGACTGGCGCTGGCCAAAATGTTGCAGCTGCTGCAGGAAAAACTGTTGCTCTTCTACCTGACGGTTGATTTGCGGATTGTTTTTACGCAGTTCTTCAAAAACGGCTTTTTCCTGTCCGCTCATTTCCCCTTCCAGGTAACGTTCAATTTCACGTAATAAATTCATGTCATCTTTCATGGCCGTTGCTGCTTATAAGGATGTATTATACTGATCAAAAAATAACTTCTTCAGGCGCATCAGACATTTATACTTCTGATTTTTAGCATTTTCGGCGTTGGTATAGCCGAATTTCTCCGCGATTTCCTGCATGGACTTCTTCTGTATATAATAATCTTCCAGAATGGTCTTACATGGTTCGCCAATGCTGCCCATCGCACTTTCCATAATACGGAACTGTTCGTCTTTGGTGCTGTGCTCGTCTACCACCTCGGCGGCCGGAATCGTCTCCTCCATTTCCGGGGGAATGGCATAAAGCCCATAAGTGCTTTGTACCTTTTTCAGCCAAATATGGCGGCAAACGGAATAAAGGAAAGTTTTTAGCCGGCTGGTCAGGTTGAAATTACCTTCGCAGGCCTTTTCATATAGAATGATGATCGCTTCCTGGAAAACATCTTTGGCGTCGTCTTCGCTGCCATTGTGTTGTAAAATCATGCGCAGCACGGCCGGAAAATTCTCTGAGTAGATGGTTTCCAATGACTTATCATCGCTCTTTGCCAATCCCAGCAATAATTCCCTGTCTCTTGTTATGTCTTGATGTTGCTTCACTCTTAATACGGTTATTAGGCATTTGGTAACCCAAAGTACCGAAAAAAAAATTTTTTAAAAGTTTGGGTTACCTTTTGGGTTACTCCGGTATAAAGGGTAAATCATTCAAAAAACACCTTAAATTATTTGTACGATGAAGAACGTAATTAAACTTGGTTTCCTGGCTCTGTCTTTCGGTCTGTTCGCTGTAGCTTGCGGCGGTGGTGAAAAACCTGCTACTGACTCTACTGCAACTAACGCTGGCGCTGTAATCGATTCAGCTGCTGCTAAAATTGATTCTGCTGCTGCTGGTGCTGCTGCTGTTGTTGACTCAGCTGCTGCAAAAGTTGACTCAGTTGCTGCTAAAGTTGACTCTGCTGCTGCTAAACACTAATTAGCAATATCTGATTAATTTTTATATGACCGCTATGGCTATGGCCATAGCGGTCTTTTTTTATACACAAATTCAATTTTTACTTCTTTGTTTTCCTGAAATTCGGTCAAATCCGGTCTTTGCTCCTTTGCTCTTTTTGCACCTTTGCGTGACGCTACTGTTCCTCTTTTTCTTCAATTTTAGATTAAATTCAAAAATCGACCCTTATTATTTAAAAAAATGTATTTTTTATATCAGACGCTTGGATAATTAAAATCGTGCCGTATTTTTGTAACACGTTCAAAAAGAGCATATGACTACACAAGCGACTTTCGGATTTTTTGGCTTCTATTATTTCTGGTACCAGGAATAGGGAGGTCGTTTGTAAGTAAAAACATAAAAGAAACTACAAAAAGCCTCCCGCGGAAACGGGAGGCTTTTTAATTATCAAAATACTCTATATGTCAAACCGTCACTTTAACACTTATTATTTTTATTACTTCTTTTTTGCGAAGAAGCAGGGGACTCGTTTGCAATAAAATACTTTACATACAGGTAAAATAAAGCAAAGGGTCCCGGAGACGGGGCCCTTCTTGTTTCAAATAGCTAGTTGCTACAGCAACTATAAAACAATAAACAATCAACTCCATACACATGAAAATTGCCATACAAGGGTTTGAAGGTGCTTTCCACCAGATCGCTGCTCAGAGTTTCTTCGGAAAACAAACCGATATTGAAGCCTGTGCTACCTTTTCCGAACTGGTACGTAAGGTAAAACAGGACCCCGCCGTAGATGCAGGTATCATGGCCATCGAAAATTCCATCGCCGGCAGTATCTTACCTAACTACAGCCTCCTCAAAAATTCCGGCCTGCATGTGACCGGCGAAGTTTACCTGCAGATCAATCAGCATCTGATGGTCCTGCCCGGTCAGCAACTGGAAGATATCCGCGAGGTACATTCCCACCCCATGGCTCTTTTGCAGTGTATCGACTTCCTCGAAAAACATCCGCACATCAAGCTGGTGGAAACAGAGGATACCGCACTCAGCGCTAAACACATCCGCCAGAAAAAACTGAAAAGCGTAGCGGCAATTGCCGGTAAACTGGCCGCTGAAATCTATGAGCTGGACATCATCGCACCAAACATTCAGACCAACAAAAACAACTATACCCGTTTCCTGGCGCTGTCCCGTACTGCTGTACCCGTAGCGCCGGACGCCAATAAAGCCTCCGTATATTTTCATACCAGCCACGATCGGGGTACCCTCGCCAAAGTGCTGACCAAAATAGCCGAGGCAGGTATCAACTTATCCAAGCTGCAGTCTTTTCCCATCCCGGCAAAAGAATGGAACTATTACTTCCATGCCGATATGGAGTTTGAAAATCCGGCACATTTCGAAAAAGCACTGGAAAAAATAGCGCCGCTCACCGAAAATCTCAAAGTGCTGGGCATCTACAGAAAAGGCAAAACACATTAATCAGTATTCAGAAATCAGGCATATGCAGATACAGGTTGCTAAAAGATTACAGGGAACAGAAGAGTACTATTTCTCTAAAAAACTGCGGGAAATAGACGAAATGAACCAAAACGGTCCAAAAGTCATTAATCTGGGTATCGGAAGCCCGGACCTGCCCCCGCATCCATCCGTGGTGGAGGCGCTCCATGAACAGGCTGCCCTTCCCAATACCCACGCATACCAGGGCTACAAAGGTATCCCGGCACTGCGTAAGGCTATGGCCGACTGGTATCAGCGTTATTACGGGGTGCAACTGAACCCGGACGCTGAAGTACTGCCACTCATCGGGTCCAAGGAAGGCATCATGCACATCTGCATGACCTACCTCCAGGCCGGCGACGAAGCACTGATCCCTAATCCGGGTTATCCTACCTACCGCTCCGCAGTAAACCTGAGCGGCGCCACCGTGGTGGACTACGATCTGGTGGCGGAAAACGGCTGGCTCCCTGATCTGGACGCACTGGCCAAAAAAGACCTGAGCCGGGTGAAAATCATGTGGGTGAATTATCCACATATGCCTACCGGCGCCAAAGTAAACAGGGAATTTGCGGCAAAGCTGATCGCTTTCGCGAAAGCGCACCATATCCTGATCTGCCACGACAACCCCTATAGCTTCATCCTCAATGAACAGCCTGAAAGCCTGTTACAGTTTGAAGGCGCACGGGACGTGGTACTGGAGCTCAACTCCCTCAGCAAGTCCTCCAATATGGCCGGCTGGCGCGTAGGTATGCTGGTGGGCAATGCAACATGGATCGCTGATGTGCTCCGCTTTAAAAGTAATATGGACTCCGGTATGTTCCAGCCGCTGCAGATGGCCGCTGTAAAAGCACTGCAACTGGGCCCTGAATGGTACGATGAGCTCAACAAAATATACCGCGGCCGCCGCGAAAAAGTATTCCAGCTGCTGGACCTGCTGCAATGCTCCTACGATAAAAACCAGGTAGGGATGTTCGTATGGGCAAGCATTCCGGATACTTACGATAACGGCTATACGCTCAGCGATGAGGTGCTGCAGAAAGCAAGGGTATTCATTACGCCCGGCGGTATTTTCGGAAGTAACGGTAACGGCTATGTCCGGGTAAGCCTCTGTCAGGATGAAAAGGTTTTCCAGGAAGCCATCGACCGTATAAAAACTGCGATAAAATGATTGTAACAATAATAGGAACAGGTTTGATCGGCGGCTCGCTGGCTATCACCCTCCGGGAAAAAGGAGTGGCGGATAAGATCATCGGCGTAGACCAGCACGAGGAGCACCTGCAACGGGCCAAAGAACTGAACATCATCGATGAAGGCATGCCGCTCGATGAGGCGCTGGAAAGCTCCGACCTGGTGATACTGGCCATCCCCGTAGATGCCGTATTACAGGTATTGCCCAAACTGATGGACAAGGTACGCGCCAATCAGGTGATCATGGACGTTGGTTCTACCAAACAAAAGATACTGCAACTCGTTGCCGGTCATCCCAATCGCGGTCGTTTTGTGGCGGCCCACCCGATGGCCGGCACCGAGTATTCCGGCCCCGATGCCGCTATACGCAACCTCTTCACCCACAAAACGATGGTGCTCTGCGATGTGAAAAACAGCGATGACGATGCCCTCGAAATGGTAGAAGATATGGTCGACAAACTGCAGATGCGCACCGTATATATGAACGGAGAAGAGCACGACCTGCACACCGCTTACGTGTCACACATCTCCCACATTACCTCTTTTGCGCTGGCGCTCACCGTACTCAAAAAAGAGAAAGAGTCCGGCCGCATCTTCGAACTGGCCAGCGGTGGTTTTGAATCTACCGTACGTCTCGCAAAAAGTTCACCGGACATGTGGGTGCCTATCTTCAAACACAACCGTGGCAACGTGCTCGATGTGCTCGATGAACACATTCACCAGCTGCAACAGATGAAATCACTGCTTGAAAACGAAGACTACGATGCCTTCTACAAGCTGATCCAGAAATCAAACAAAATCAGGAAAATCCTGAAGTAAACATAAATTCTAACAATCTACTTAACTTCAATACTTATGGTACAGACAATGGAAGAAATATTATCCAAAACCAAATTCTCAGATCCTTCATCTGATAAAAAGCCGTTGATCATCTCCGGCCCCTGCAGCGCTGAAACAGAAGAGCAGGTTTTAGCTACCGCGCTGGCATTACAAAAAACCGGTAAAGTAGACGTATTGCGCGCCGGTATCTGGAAACCCCGCACCCGTCCGGGCTCTTTCGAAGGCATCGGTACCAAAGGCCTGGCCTGGCTGCAGAAAGCCCGCGAACTGACCGGCCTGCCGCTGGCGGTGGAAGTAGCTACCGCTAAACAGGTAGAAGACGCGCTGCACTTTGGTGTGGATATCCTGTGGGTAGGAGCCCGAACCACAGTAAACCCCTTCTCTGTACAGGAAGTGGCAGATGCACTGAAAGGTGTGGACACCACTGTACTGATCAAAAACCCGATCAACCCGGACCTCGAGCTGTGGATCGGCGCTGTGGAAAGAATCCAGAAAGCAGGCATCAACAAAGTAGGCCTCATTCACCGCGGCTTCTCCAGCTACGGTAACACCCAATACCGCAATGCGCCCATGTGGCACCTCGCTATCGAGCTGAAACGCCGTATGCCTGAACTGCCCATGATCTGCGATCCCAGCCATATCTCCGGCCGCCGCGATATCCTGCAGGAAGTTTCCCAGGAAGCGATCGACCTCGACTACGATGGTCTGATGCTCGAAACACACGTAGATCCGGACAACGCCTGGAGCGATGCCAAACAACAGGTGACACCTGAAAAATTGGCTGAACTGCTGGACGGTATCGTGTGGAGAAGAGAGCACACCGATAAAAAAGATTTCAACACCGCCCTCGAAAAACTGCGTGCGCAGATCAATCAGGTGGACGATGAAATCATGCTGCTGCTCGGCAACCGCATGAAAATCGCGGAGAAGATCGGTATGTACAAAAAAGAAAATAACATCACCATCCTGCAAACCAACCGCTGGAATGAAATTCTGGAGCGCAATATCGCTAAAGGTGAGAAACTGGGCCTGACAAAAGAATTCATCCTGAAATACTTCGATGCGGTGCACCTGGAATCCATCAACCGCCAGAACAGGGTGATGAACGAAGAAAAATAACAGCATCATTTACTGATCGCTAAAATCAATGAATGAAAAAGCTAACCAATAATTTTCAGCAGCAGGCCACTACCTATCTGATGGGAGAAAGCCTGCTGCAGTTGGGAAACCATGTGGACCGGAACCGCGCCGTGATCGTGATCGATGAAAACGTGGAAAGGCTCCACGGTCATCATCTGCATGACTGGAAAAAGATCGTGGTACCTGCCGGGGAAGAAGAGAAAAACATGGCCACGGTGGAAAAAGTCATCGACGGACTGATTGCACATGAGGCCGACCGCAAAACGACCCTTATCGGTATCGGTGGCGGTATGATCACAGACGTGGCAGGTTTCGCCGCCAGCATCTACATGAGAGGCATCCCCTTCGGGTTTGTGCCTTCCACCTTACTGGCCCAGGTAGATGCGTCTATCGGTGGTAAGAATGGCGTCAGCCATGGAAAACACAAGAACCTGCTCGGCACGATTCGTCAGCCTGAATTCATCCTTTTCGATTATGCCCTGCCCCTGACCATGCCTGCAGAGGAGTGGCACAACGGCTTCGCAGAGATCATCAAATATGCCTGCATCATGGATGCCGAACTATTTGACTACCTGGAAGTCAACCGGGAAAAGGCGCTGGCACGGGATGTGGCGATGCTGGAATATCTGGTGGAAAAATCAGTGGCAGCCAAAACCAAAGTGGTGCTGGAAGATGAATTTGAGAACGGCCCACGCCGCTGGCTTAATTTCGGCCACACCCTGGGACATGCGGTAGAGAAACTGGAGCATATCGCACATGGTAAAGCGGTAGCCATCGGCATGGTGGCAGCGGCACGTTTCTCCGAACAACTGATGGGTTTCCCCAACGAACAAACCCTGCGCCTGATAAAGCTGATCACCGATTATCAGTTGCCGGTAGCGTTTAACTCCGACAAAGCAGCGGTGTTTGATATCTTCAAGCTGGACAAAAAACGGGAAAAAGACGCCATCCATTTTGTGCTGCTGGAGAAAATAGGAACGGCTACCACGATGCCTGTTCCTATCACAGACCTGCAACTGCTGCTGCAGGCGTTGTAATTATTTTCTAAACATCTAAAGGCGGACGACACATATATATGCAAGTTACTGTATCACCCGGCATCGTTAAAGGTACCGTTACGGCCAATCCTTCCAAAAGCGCCATGCAACGCGCGGTAGCCGCGGCGCTGCTGGCAAAGGGCACTACTATTATCCGTAATCCCGGCCTGAGCAACGATTGCCTGGCAGCACTCGAGGTAGCTGAAAACCTCGGTGCCAGAATCAAAAGGGGAGATGATCATTTTGAAATCACCAGCCATGGCGTAAAACCATTTTACGATGAAATCAACTGCGGAGAGTCAGGCCTCGGTATCCGTATGTTTACGCCTATCGCTGCGCTGGCTTCTATGCCGATCACTATCGTTGGGCACGGCAGCCTCACCACCCGCCCCATGCACTTTTTTGAAGAAGTGCTGCCACAGCTGGACGTGAAATGCTCCACCCAGGATGGTAAACTGCCCCTGCATATAGAGGGCCCGCTGCAACCGAAAGATATTACCATCGACGGCTCTCTCAGTTCCCAGTTCCTCACCGGCCTGCTGATGGCTTATGGCGCCGCGGCAGAAGACGTGACCATCACCGTGAAAGATCTTAAAAGCAAGCCTTATATCGCGTTAACCCTGCAATTGATGGAACACTTCGGGGTAAAGGTGGAGGAACAAAACTTTGAGCAGTTCCGCTTTGGCAAAAAACAGTCCTATAACGCTACCGAATATACGGTGGAAGGAGACTGGAGCGGCGCCGCTTTCCTGCTGGTAGCGGCTGCGGTAGCCGGTAAAGCTGAGGTGCAACACCTCAATACCGCTTCTGCACAGTCAGATAAAGCTATTCTGGAAGCCCTGGAAAAAGCAGGTACCCACATTCTGCCAGGGGTGTTTACAGTAAATATTCAGCAAAACGGGCTGAATGCCTTCGAAATAGATGCTACCGATTGTCCGGACCTGTTCCCGCCGCTCGTAGCGCTGGCAGCTAACTGCAACGGCACTACGAAAATTAAAGGGGTAAGCCGTCTGGCCCACAAAGAAAGTGACCGTGGCCTTACTTTACAGGAAGAATTCGGCAAAATGGGCATTCGCATAGACCTGGAGGGTGATATCATGCTCGTGCATGGCGGCACCGGTATCAAAGGCGCACATGTACATTCCCATAACGACCACCGTATTGCTATGGCCTGCGCAGTAGCAGCCCTCACAGCCGACGGTCCGGTGATTATCGAAAACGCAGAAGCAGTGAATAAGTCGTACCCTGAATTCTACGACCACCTGCAACTGCTGGGAGGTAAAGTAGCCGTAGCGGCCAATAGCTAGGCATCCCCTTTTTATTCAATTTTAAATCATCAGTGTGTGAACAGTTTTGGCAGATTATTCAGGGTGAATGTTTTCGGAGAATCCCACGGCGCCAGCGTTGGTGTGAACATCGACGGGGTACCGGCCGGCATTCCGCTTAAACAGGAAGATTTTTTACCCGACCTGGAACGCCGTAAAGGTGGCTCCAGAGGCACTACCCCCCGCAAGGAGGAAGACCTGCCCTTTATTAAGTCAGGCGTATTCAACGATCATACTACCGGCGCACCGGTAACCATCCTCTTTGAAAACAATAACACCCGCAGTACTGACTATGAAAAGCTGCGCGAGTTTCCACGGCCGGGTCATGCCGACTTTGTAGCCACGGAGAAATTCGGCGGCTTCGAAGACTACCGGGGCGGCGGCCACTTCAGTGGCCGGCTTACGCTCAACCTGGTAGCGGCTGGGGTGATCGCTAAAAAAATCCTCGGTGATACCATACAGGTAAAAGCCACCATCACGGAAGTAGGTGGTTATGCCAATCCGGAAGAGGGACTGGAAGCGGCCATCGCAGCAAAAGATTCTGTCGGCGGTATTGTGGAATGTGTGGTAGATGGACTGCCTATCGGTCTGGGGGAACCATTCTTTGACTCCCTGGAATCATCGCTGGCACATGCAGTATTTGCCATTCCGGCTGTAAAAGGGATCGAGTTTGGCGCCGGCTTCGCTGCCGCTAAGATGAAAGGACTGGAACACAACGATCCTATCCTCGATAAGACCGGTAAAACAGCGACCAACAACGCCGGTGGCGTGGTAGGCGGTATCAGCAACGGCAACCCGCTGGTATTCCGTATCGCGGTAAAACCTACGTCCAGCACGCCGAAAGAACAGCAGACGCTGAACATCGCCAGCGGACAGGTGGAAACTTTCAGCGTAAAGGGCCGTCACGACCTTTGCATCGCACTGCGTGTGCCGGTGGTACTGGAGGCAGTAACTGCCATGGTATTGGCTGATTTTATACTCCTGGAGCAAAGGCGTCCACGGGTATACAAACCGTAAGGAAGACTAAGTAGAGAAGCATAAAAAAAAGCATCCTGTTGTAAACAGGATGCTTTTTTTTATGTGCCATCAGGCTGTTCTTATTTTACGATGTCGAGCAGTTCCACATCAAATACCAGTGCCGCGCCCGGGCCGATTTTAGCACCCGCGCCACGGTCGCCATAGGCGAGGTCAGAAGGGATAAAGAGGCGCCATTTGGAGCCTACCGGCATCAGTTGCAGGGCTTCTGTCCAGCCTCTGATCACACCGCTCACCGGGAAGGAGATCGGCTCTCCTCTTTCCACAGAGCTATCGAATACAGTACCATCGATCAGGGTACCATGATAGTGTGTTTTTACTTTATCGTTGATAGTGGGTTTAGGCCCGTTGCCTTCTTTCAGGACCTGATACTGAAGACCGCTGGGGAGGGTTACCACGCCCGGCTTGGTTTTGTTTTCAGCCAGGAATTTGTCGCTGGCTTCGCGGTTTTTGGCAACTTTTTCCGCTTTCAGTTGCTGAAGATAGTTACTGATGCTCATCTCACTCTGTTCTTTAGATAATGTTAATGTTTTATTGGTCAGCATATCCTGTACGGCTTTGGCCAGCAGGGTAGTGTTGACATTACTTAATCCCTGTGCTTTCAGGTTCTCAGCGATATTAACGCCGATGCCGTAGCTCACGGAGTCTATCCTGTTTTTTAATAAACCAGGTTTTGCTGTGGCGGTATGGGAGGCCGGTTTCGCTTTGGGTGCCGGTTTAGCCTGGCTAAATCCCTGCATGGCCAACAGGCCAAGAACACCGGTGAAAATGTATTTTTTGTACATAAATTTGTGGTTGTCAATAACTTTGATTCAAATAAGGTTTTGCTAAAGTCCTCGCAAGTTAAGGAATTAACTTTTTACAAGCGATTTGCTCTGGTACAACAAAAGGGAGCCTTGCTTTGTTGGCCTAAAAATAAAACCGATATGTTAACCGTTCAGGCGTCTATGAGATGTAGTATTTTAACCATGGTAGCGGCGCTGTTAGCAGGCAGCCTGCAGGCACAGGATTCAACAGATTTATGGTCAAAGGCCAAAGCTAATCCCAATCTGGGCAGACAGAAATTTATAGAGCTGAAGCTGCATACGGGTAGCCACCTGTATAATGGCGACGAGATGTCCAAGATACTGGAACATGGGTATGAGTCGGTAGAAGTCAGAATGGGGTGGATGTCTACCGGCAAGCAGGAATGGCAGCGGGCCCTTAATTACCCAAGTTACGGCATCGGTTTCTATACCGGCAACATCGGCGATGCAACCGTTCTGGGTAACCCCAGCGGCATATACGGTTTCTTTTATGCGCCTTTTGCGCGCCGCAAGCGGCATCATTTCGAAGCCGGGCTGTCCCTGGGTTTCACCTACGATCTGAAGGGGTATAACAAGGACACCAACCCGCTCAATGACGCCATCAGTTCCAAAGTAGATGTATATTTTAATGTGGGGGTCAGCGGAATATGGCGGTTGTCTGAAGTATTCGATTTTGTATATGGATTGGACCTCACTCACTTTTCGAATGGCCGTACCCACACGCCCAACCTGGGCCTCAATATGCCTGGTATCCATGCTGGTTTGAGAGTGCATTACAATACGATCCGTAAGATTGTACAGCAGCAAATTGATCCTGCTTTTGTAGCCCGTATACGACCTGCCTATATCGACAGCCCGCTTTCCAAATTGAAACATAAGCAGGCCTGGAGCCTTTACGGCGCCTTCGGGGTGGTACAGCCGGATACCCGTTACGGAGTCAGAGCATCTTACGGCACTGCTTCTGCGGTATTGGACTGGAGCTACCTGTACAGCCATGTATGCAGCTTCGGCGCCGGCATAGATGGCTTCTACGACGGGTCCCTGGGGGTAGTTTACGCAGAGAAATACCAAAAAGTATCCACCTTCGATAAAATGGCGCTGGGCGCCCATATCGGCCATACCCTTCACTTGCAGCGTTTTGATATTGTTACGCAGGCAGGCACCTATCTGTGGCGCCGCGATAGCGAGAAAGGTAACTGGTTTCTGAGGATAGCGCTTCGGTATAACGTGAGTAAATACGGCTTCCTGCAGATCGGCCTCAAAACACAGAATGGCGCCGCGGCAGACTGGATTGAATGGGGCGGCGGCGGAAGGCTATAGGTCGCAAAAGCGTCACGCAAAGGCGCAAAGCAGCAAAGACGCAAAGATGATATAAGCGAGGTAAGAAAGCAAAGGAGCGGAGATCACATTTGATCTCCGCTCCTTTGCTTTCTTATTATTCTTATCAATCCTTTGCGTCTTTGCTGCTTTGCGCCTTTGCGTGACGCTTTTGCGAGAACACTCACTGCGCTATCGGCAGCAATACCTTAGATGCATGGGCAGCATCATGATAGATCCTGATATCCGCTTTTTTGAAATCTTTATCAGTGGCTTTGTAGATGTCCATGAACTGCTGCGGATTGCGATCGGCCAGCGGGAACCAGCTGCTTTGTATCTGAATCATGATACGGTGGCCTTTCTGGAAGGTGTGTGCTACGTCCGGCAGGGTGAACTTCACCGGTGTAGGTTGGCCCGGAACAAAGGCTTCCGGTTTTTCAAAGCTGTTGCGGAATTTGCCGCGCATGATCTCACCACGTACCAGCATCTGGTAACCTCCCATTGGGTAGGTGGAAGATGGCACACGGCGGTGTTCTGAAGAAGCATCCTCTTCGTATTTGAAATCATTTGGGAACACGTCTATCAGCTTTACCACGAAGTCAGCATCGGTACCGGTGGTGCTGGCCACGAGATCAGCGATAACAGGACCGGCAAGGGTAATGTCTTTGTCCAGTACTTCAGATTCAAACACCACTACATCGGGTCTGCGGGAAGCAAAACGCTGGTCATCGGTCATGTAGTTGATGGTGCGGTTGAAGTGTATATCTTCTGTATAAGGCACCGGTTTGGCCGGATCGCTGATGTACTCGCTGAAACTATTGGCGGCGGTAGGCTGTGTGAACGCCAGTTTACCGTCAGGTTGCAGGTAAACGGGTTGTTCCTTCATATCAGCCGGAGGCCATTGTGGCAGCCTTTTCCACTCGTTTTTGCCGGTGAAGAAGATGGTGGCTTCAGCGATATCTGGTGCCTGGCCTTTGCCTTTCAGGTAATAGTTGAAGAAAGGGACCTCAATGTTGTTGGCATAATACTCGGAAGTGTTACTACCAAAGCGGACGTTGCCCAGGTGGGTACCGTCAGTAAATGCCCACTGGCCATGATACCACGGGCCCATCACAATACGGTTGTTGGTATTGGGACTTTCGGATTCAATGGTTTTATAGGTATTCCAGGCGCCGAAGCAGTCCTCTGCATCAAATACACCGCCTACTTCCAGCATCACCGGTTTTACGTTTTTCAGGAAGTTGCGTACGTTACGCGCTTTCCAGTAGTCGTCATAAGTAGGATGGGCGTACATTTCATGCCAGAAAGCCACACTGTCGCCGATGATCTTGGAGAAATTAGGCAGTGCGCCGGTTTCGAGATAGAATTTGTAGTTGTCGCGGGTATAGTATTCGATGCCTTTAGGCCCGACAGTAGTGGGCTTCGGGTGCGGGTGATCAAATACGGTATAGAAAGAAAATGCATCTGTGAGCATGAAAGCGCCGTTATGATGGAAGTCGTCGCCCATGAACCAGTCTGTTACCGGCGCCTGAGGGCTCACGGCTTTCAATGCAGGGTGACCACTCAGGGCGCCCATGGTGGAGTAAAAACCGGGATAGGAGATACCAAAGATACCCACGCTGCCGTTGTTGCCGGCGAGGTTTTTTACCAGCCAGTCGATGGTGTCATAGGTGTCGCTGGCCTCATCGATATCATTTTTCCCTTTTTTATTAGGGTTAAACGGACGTACGTTCACAAACTTGCCTTCACTCATCCACGTGCCTCTTACATCCTGGACCACCATGATGTAACCTTCCAGCAGGTATTGTTTATAGTGGTTTTTGTACAGCGGGCGAAAGTTGCTTTCGCCGTAAGGTGCGCAGGAATAAGGAGTGCGCGTCATCAGAATAGGATGTTTCTCCGACTGGTCTTTAGGAAGATAGATGGAGGTAAACAGTTTTACCCCGTCCCGCATCGGGATATACACTTCTTTTTTGGTGTAATGGGTATACATCCAGAGGGAATCCTGGTTAACAGCTTTGGTAACTACAGGAAAGACGAACAGCGCGGCGCAGGCCAGCAGCAGCCATTTTCTCATAAACGGTTTGTTTTAGACGGGGGCTAAAGTAGCAAAAAGTAAGGTAATATGACCGCAGAAAAGGGTGAGCGGTTATTGGACCAGCTTTTCCCGTTCTTTTTTAGGTAAACTGGCCACTACCAGATCGTAGGAGTTCTTAATCCATTCCAGTATCAGTTTGTTGGGAATATTGGAATGCATATCAACGGTGTTCCAATGTTTTTTATTCATATGGTAGCCGGGTGTTACGCCTTCATAGCGTTCCCGCAGTTCTACCGCTTCATCCGGGTCACATTTCAGATTGACGCTGCTGAATTCTTCCAGATTGGTGAGGGCAAACATTTTGCCGGCGACTTTATACACAAGGGTTTCTTCTCCGAAAGGGAATTCTTCCGTAACGCCAGGAAGAGAAAGGCAGTATTCGCAGAATTGTTCGATGTTCATGAATGACAGATTTCTATGGACATCAAAGATAAAAAAAAGTCAGCGGCCATTACCGGGATAACACCGGTTACGGTTTCACCAACCGGTACAGGTAACTAATAGTAGTACCGGAGGCGAGTCGTTGTTCCTGTGGATAGGGCATGGTGTCTGCTGTAAAATAGGTGACGGGAATAGTGACTGCTGCGCTGGCAGTGGTTTCATACCGGATGCTGGTCACATAATGTTCGCTGGCCAGGAACGGATAACCTTTCCAGATGTTGTTTTGCAGGTCTGCGGTGACCATCCGCAGCAACAACGGATTTTTGGACAGGTGTCGGTATAATGCGTTCGGCTGGCTGTTATAGGTCATGTCGTATTGGTAAGCTTCCGTGGTGGGCGGAATACCAATAGGCTCTACATAATTAACGATGTGGTACTGCCGGATATCCTGCTGGTCATAAAAATATTTTTCATAACTCATCATTCTACCGAAAAAGAAAGGCAGCGTGTCTGTATACCCAATCAGGAAGAAGCGGCGGGCATCATCCTGTAAATACCTGGTGGTATCATAACCGGATATTTCATCTCCCAGATTACGGTAGAAGGTGGTGTAGACGGTCAGCTTTCCAGTGGTCCATATCAGAGAATCTTTCTGGGAGAGGCTTTTAAGGGTATTGTCGTTTTCATTATAATGACGGGCTATTTTCAGATATCCGTCGACGTTATAGATGAAAGCGGTGTAGTTCTGCCATTGACGATAGGAAGTATTGTAATCCCAACGCTCGGTGAGTTGCTGGCGGTCGTTATATACGAAGCTGTCTTTGGGAATACCATTTATCCGGATGGAGGTTACCAGGTACTTATCCTTTTGTTGTTGCACAGGCGGCGCCGGCGGATCGATATGTTCCTTTTTACAGTGGCAGGAGGGTGCCACCAAATAAAGGATAACTATGAGAAAAAGCAGATAATAACGTTGTTGGTATAACATACAGCCTGGATAACGGTAGTAAGATAATGTTTAGTTGTTATGTTATTTACCCCTGATAATCTGGTAGCGATAACTGATCGATGTATTCGTTCCTATCAACTGTTCTTTGGGATAAGCGGAAGTGTCAACGGGCGTGTAGGTTACCGGCAGGGTGGTCCGTGTGCCGGCGGCATCTTCATACCGCATCGCGCTGACGTAATGTTCGCTGGCCAGGAACGGATAACCTTTCCAGTTGTTCTGCAGGTCGGCGGTCACTATCTGCAAGAGCAGCGGATTTTTTGAAAGATAGCGGTACAGTGCATTTACCTGACTGCCGTAGGTCATGGTATAGCGGTATTCTTCCAGTATGGTAGAAGCGCCGATGACATTGACATAATTGTGCCCGAGAAATTGCTGAACATCCTGTTGCTGATAAGTGTACTCTTTAAATCGTACCATATCGCCGTAAATGCCCTGGTTGAAAATAAACGTATCTTTTGAACCAGAGAGGGTAAACTGCCGGTTGCTGTTTACCAGTAACAGCGTGGTGTCATATCCGGATATCCCGGCGCCGAGGTCGCGGTAGCGCGTTGTGTACACCCATAGTTTGCCGGATGTCCATGCCAGAGAATCCTGCTGGCTCAGGCTTTTCACTGTATTATCATTTTCATTGTAATACCGGGCTGTTTTCACATAGCCGTCAGCGTTATATTCAAAGGTGATATAGTTCTGCCATTGCCGGTAGGAGGCATTGTAGTCCCAATGCTGCGTTAGCTGTTGCCGGTCGTTGTACGCGAAACTGTCTTTCGGAATGCCGTTGTGGGTAATCGATGTTACGAGGTAAACGTCCTGCGGAGGGGCTGGCGGTTGTGGCGGATCAACATGTTCTTTTTTACACTGACAGGAATGTGTTAGCAGCAGGACCGCAGCGAAAAGGTAAATAGCATATTTTCTCAGGCAAGGCATGCAGGGGATTTCAATAATCCTTCCTAAGATAAGGATTAACAGGCATATTCATCCGTGGTATTGTCAGTAGATAAGTTGGAGGTATATACCGGTACGCAGGGCGGGCCAACGTACCGGTGCTAAGTGTAGGTTAAAGCTATTTTTTATTGATGGCGATGATAACGCGGGAATAACGGGCGTAGGTGATTTCCACTTCCTGACCGGCACGGTAACCTTCGAGGGCGCCACGCATCCAGTAAAACAGGCGTTTTTTCTGGTTATCCAGCTTTATCATGATATTGGTCTGTGTATCGTTGTTCTCCAGATATACTGCTTCCATAGGTGCCTGCAGGGTGGCTTTCTGCAGGGCTACCAGATCCTTCTTCAGCGCCCAATACCGGATATCCGTTACTTTGATCAAGGCAAACACTAGTGCAATCACAAAACAAATCATCCATACCCAAAACCAGGCGTTCTTATAGGAAAACAGCGATTCATCTGCATCACCCAGCGTATTGTGGGTGTACAGGTAAATCTGCGGAATAATAGCCGCTACCAATAACACAATAAAACCTATTAACGCAAATTTCCGTAACTGCTGTTTGTTCCGCTTCAGTGCTTGTTGTAGTAAAAAATTCTCCTCGGTTGTAATAAAGGTGTAGTCGGACATAGTTCGATGGTTTTTCAGTTGGCTAATATATAGATAAACAATCAATTAATTAAATTAATATATATAATATTTTAACCGATGGTTGTTATTTTGCCTTTATTTTAGTGAGATGATTAATTTTTGGACAAAATATTATCATATAATCTAATTCGTACATTAACGTTTATATAATTACCTGTCCGGCCGGATATGGAATAAGTTTTCTAATTTGCGCGTTTTTAACCCATCCTGTTATTACTCCCCATCAACAGATCATATAAACTAAAACAACGAAAGTGAAGCGGATTCTCATCTTATTGGCGGCAGCATTTCTTACAACAACAGGCCTGTATGCGCAGGACACGGCTCAACTGACAGTGGAAGGGCGGACAAACAGCGCCTCTCAGCAAACAAAGCCCTACGTGATCATGATCTCCATCGATGGGTTCCGGTATGATTACGCAGAGAAATACCATGCACAAAACCTGCTCCGCCTCTCCGGACAGGGTGTAAGGGCTACTGCCATGCAGCCTTCCTTTCCTTCACTCACATTTCCCAATCACTATACACTGGCAACAGGCATGTACCCGGCACATCACGGTTTGGTAGACAACCATTTCTACGACCGCAAACGCGATGCGGCCTATAAAGTAGGTAACCGCGATGCAGTGGAGGATGGCACCTGGTATGGCGGGCTGCCGCTGTGGGTACTGGCTGAAAAACAACAGATGGTCAGCGCCAGTTATTTTTGGGTAGGCTCTGAAAGCGCTATTCAAAACATCCGGCCCACGTACTATTTTAAGTACCAGGAAAAAACAGGCATCGACCAGCGTATCCAGCAGGTGGTGAACTGGCTGCAGCTGCCGGCAGAGCAACGCCCGCACCTCATTACCTTCTATTTCCCTGAAGTTGACCATAAGGGGCACAGTTATGGTCCCGACAGCGACAGCGTAAGAAGTGCCGTACAGTTTGTAGATGCTGCCATCGGCCGCATGCAGGAAGCGGTGAGTAAACTGAACCTGCCGGTCAACTTTATCATCGTATCAGATCATGGCATGCTGCGCGTAGATACAGAACGCACCCTGTCTCTGCCGGACAGCCCCGCGTTAAAGCCTCTCCGCATCCTGCCCGGCGGTGAGAAAATAATGCTCTATGGCAATAATGAAGCGGAAATCAAAGCAGCATACGATTTCCTGAAGCAACATGAAAACCACTACACCGCATACCTGAAAAAAGAAACACCGGAAAGATGGCACTATGGACAGGAAGATGTGTATAACCGCATTGGCGATATCATTGTAGTAGCTGAAGCCAACTATGCTTTCAGCAAAGGGGAAACGAACAGGAAGATGCATCCCGGCCACCATGGCTTCGACAATAACCTTACCGAGATGAATGCTATCTTCATGGCATGGGGACCGGCCTTCAAAACCAATACACGCATCGCCACTTTTGAAAACATACATGTGTATCCGTTAGTGGCCCGTATACTCGGCCTCGATATTAGACAGCCGATAGATGGTAAAATTGAAGTGCTGGAACCGGTACTAAACCAGTAAAAAATAATGGACCAGCAAGACTTATACGGGCTACTGTTGCAACATGTGGCCCGGCATGTACCACTCACACCGGAAGAACAGCAATATTTTATCAGCCTGCTGAAACCCCGTCGCCTGCAACGGCGCCAGTGGCTGTTGCAGGCCGGCGACATCTGCCGCTATGAGTATTTTATCGTACAGGGATGCCTGCGTTCCTATATCACAGACAGAAATGATGTGGAGCATGTATTGCATTTTGCGGTGGAAGACTGGTGGATCACTGACCTTGAAAGCCTGTTGACACAAAGTCCTTCACAGGTAAGCATCGAAGCGCTGGAGCCCTCCTGTGTGTTGCAGCTGGAGCGGGAAGCGTTACAAACGCTTTACCAGAAAGTGCCGGCCTTTGAACGCTTTTTCAGGATACTGCATCAAAATGCTTATCTGGCGCAGAACCGCCGTATTCTGCAGAATATCAGTCACACGGCAGCGGAGCGTTACGAGGCTTTCCTCGAGCGGTATCCGGCCATTGCGGCCCGTGTACCACAGAAGTACCTGGCTTCCTATCTGGGCATGACACCCGTTTTCCTCAGTCAGCTTCGTAACCACAAAGCCGGAAAATAAAGTAACCCGGGACTTTAGTCCTGGGGTATGGGCCATAAAAAAAGCTGCTCCTGAAGGGAGCAGCTTTTTTATGGCCTTTAAATGAGCTGTTTACGCTACAGATTCCTCATAAGCACTTACCGGTTCGCAGGTGCAGATCAGGTTTCTATCACCGTGGGTGTTGTTCACACGGCTTACGGAAGGCCAGAATTTGTTGGCTTTCACGTATTCCAGCGGATAAGCTGCCTGTTGACGGCTATATGGACGGGTCCATTCGTCGGCAGTGATCACCAACTGAGTATGTGGCGCATTTTTAAGTACGTTGTTCTGTTTGTCGGCAGCACCTTCTTCCACAGCGCGGATTTCTTCGCGGATGGCCAGCAGGGCATCGCAGAAGCGGTCCAGTTCGCCTTTGTCTTCACTTTCGGTAGGCTCGATCATGATAGTGCCTGGTACCGGGAAGCTCATGGTAGGAGCGTGGAAGCCGTAGTCCATCAGACGTTTGGCCACATCTTCTGCTTCGATACCGGCAGTAGCTTTAAACGGACGGAGGTCTACGATGAACTCGTGCGCGCAGGTACCGTTAACGCCTGTGTACAGGATATCGTATGCTTTTTCCAGGCGTGCCTTCATGTAGTTGGCATTCAGGATAGCATATTCAGAAGCTTGTTTCACGCCGATGTTACCGAGCATGCGGATATAAGCGTAAGAGATGAGCAGGATGCTGGCAGAGCCAAATGGTGCTGCAGATACGGCGTGAGATACCTTACCGTTGTTCAGCTCCACGTGACCTGGCAGGAAAGGTGTCAGGTGTTTGGCCACGCAGATGGGGCCCATGCCGGGACCACCGCCACCGTGAGGGATAGCGAAGGTTTTGTGCAGGTTCAGGTGGCATACGTCTGCACCGATAATGCCCGGAGCAGTGAGACCTACCTGTGCGTTCATATTGGCGCCGTCCATATATACCTGGCCACCGTGTTCGTGGATGGTAGCGCAGATTTCTTTCACAGACTCTTCATATACACCGTAGGTAGAAGGGTAGGTGATCATGATACCGGCGAGGGCTTCAGCATGTAAAGCAGCTTTGGCTTTCAGGTCTTCCACATCGATGTAGCCGTTTTCCAGTGCTTTTACTACTACTACCTTGAAACCAGCCATTACTGCGGAGGCAGGGTTGGTACCGTGGGCGCTGATAGGGATCAGCATCACGTTACGGTGTCCTTCACCTCTGCTTTCATGGTATTGACGAATCACCAGCAGACCAGCGTATTCGCCCTGGGCGCCGCTGTTAGGCTGCAGGCTGCAGGAGTCGAAACCGGTGATCTGGCTGAGGTACTCGCCCAGTTCAGAAGTCATTTGCAGATAACCGCCGGCTTGTTCTTTCGGGGCAAACGGGTGCATTTTGCTCCAGTGGGCCCAGCTCAGCGGAATCATTTCAGAAGCTGCGTTCAGCTTCATGGTGCAGGAGCCGAGAGAAATCATGGACGTGTTCAGGGACAGGTCCTTGTTTTCCAGCATTTTCAGGTAACGCATCATCAGCGATTCGCTGTGATAGCTGTTGAATACCGGATGTTGCAGGTAAGGGGAAGTACGTTCCAGACCAGCAGGAACAGCGACTTTGCCGGCAGAGATGCTGGCTGCGTCTACGCTACCGGCACCGAATACACGGAGCACGTCGTTGATATCGCCAATGGTGGCGGTTTCATCGAGGGAGATACCTACCAGGCCATTAGCGAAATAACGCAGGTTGATACCGGCTGCTTCCGCTGCTGCTTTCACATCGCCGGCGTTCTCGATCACGATCGTGTCGAAGAAGTTGCCAGCGGCCAGTTTCAGTCCTTTCGCCTGTAATTTTTCTGCCAGTGCGGCCGTGAGCAACGCCACGCGGGTAGCGATGTTCTTCAGTCCTGCAGGGCCATGGTATACGGCATACATAGCAGCCATATTAGCCAGCAGCGCCTGTGCGGTACAGATATTGGAAGTTGCTTTTTCGCGTTTGATATGCTGTTCACGGGTTTGCAGCGCCATACGCAGGGCACGCTGGCCTTGCGCGTCGATGCTCACACCAATGATACGGCCGGGAATAGAACGTTTGAAGTCGTCTTTCACGGCAAAGAATGCCGCGTGAGGACCACCAAAGCCCAAAGGAACGCCAAAACGTTGTGCAGAACCGAAAGCGGCGTCAGCACCCAGCTCGCCCGGAGAAGTCAGCAGGGTCAGTGCCAGCAGGTCGGTAGCTACGCCTACAAAAGCGCCCACCGCATGTACTTGCTGGATGAATTCCTGATAATCTTCCACAGCGCCCACATTGTTAGGGTACTGTATCAGCGCGCCGAAGTAATTGGCGTCGAACTGTGCTGTTTTGTAATCGCCCACCACTACTTCAATATGCAGCGGAGTAGCGCGGGTCTGGATAACGTCCAGTGTCTGAGGGTAAACGTTGGTATCTACAAAAAACTTAGGCCTGGTTACGTGGTCATGGTCTTTGTTGAGCGCGTTGAAGAACATTGTCATGGCTTCTGCAGCGGCAGTGGCTTCATCCAGCAGCGACGCATTGGAGATCGGCAAACCTGTCAGGTCACTTACCATTGTCTGGTAGTTCAGCAGGCTTTCCAGCCTACCCTGGGAAATCTCCGCCTGATAAGGCGTGTACTGCGTGTACCATCCTGGATTCTCGAATACGTTGCGCAGAATTACGCTCGGTGTGATCGTGTCGAAATAACCTTGACCGATGTAGTTGCGCATTACCTTGTTCTTCAGGGAAACCTCTTTCAGATGGCGTAGGTAGTCGCTCTCGCTCATCGCAGCCGGAACTGCCAGCGGATGCTGCATGCGGATGGCACCGGGAACAGTTTTGCTAATCAGCTCATCCAGATTGGCTGTACCTATGGTTTCCAGCATCTGGTTTTTCTCAGCTTCATTCGGACCAATGTGACGGTGCACGAATTCAATTTGTTGGATATCAAAAAGATTCATGATGTAAGCAGGTAATTTGAAAAGAATGCGCAAAGCTATGCAGATTTTAAGCAATCGCCAAAACACTGGCCGGAGAGAGGGAAAACAGTGATAAATGATACCACCGGTTAGCATACTTCTGTCATGATTTTGTCCACCAGGTATTTACTTATCTTTGCGCCAATGAGCAAGATTTTAGAAGACTGGGAACAGAAGGCCAAAGACAAACAAAAGGCCAACAAACAATTCCTGCAGAAGTTGCAGACACGCCGCGGTAAAGGGGTGGAGAAGCTGCTGCCGGAACTTCATGAAGAGGCATTCAGCCATATCGACTGTATGGACTGTGCCCGCTGCTGCAAATCTATCAGCCCCCGCTTCAAAGCCCCGGATATCAAAAGGATTTCCAAATACCTGGGTATGAAAGAAGGCGCTTTTATTGATACCTATCTGCGTATTGACAAAGATGAAGATTATGTGGTGAAATCTAGCCCCTGCCCGTTTTTAGGGGGAGACAACGGCTGCAGCATCTACGACGTACGCCCCGGCGACTGCGCCAATTATCCCTATACAGACAGCTACGACTTTTTTAAACGTCCCAATATCACCTACGAAAACAGCACGATCTGTCCCGCTGTATTCTACATACTTGAAAAGTTGAAAGACAAGATGAAGATTTAGGAATTTTTTGATTTACGATTTACGGATTTCGGGAATAAACAACGCAGACATCAAAAAATCCGTAAATCAAAAAATCCCTAAATCCCTACGGTTTGAGGTCCAGCTTACGCATGGCCGGACTGATAACATAGGTGGTAGCCACCACGGCCAGCGTTACGCAACCCCCAAACACCACAGAGGTGACCAGTCCCAGCTGCCGCGCCATAAAGCCGCTCTCAAAAGCACCCAGCTCATTGGAGGAGCCTACAAACATAGAGCTTACGGAGGCTACACGGCCACGCATGTCATCAGGTGTTTTCAGCTGAAGAATAGTTTGACGGATAATAACACTGATGCCATCCAACGCTCCGCTGATCAGCAGGGCTGCCATAGACAGCCAGAAGCTGGTGGATACACCAAAGAGGATAATTGTCAACCCAAAAACAAATACGGCAGCGAGCAGTTTAATACCCGGCTTGTTAACCAATGGTTTGTGCGCGATGATAAACATGGTGATCAGCGCGCCGACAGCCGGCGCGGACCGCAACAGTCCATAACCCAGCGATCCCACATGCAGCACATCGGTGGCGTAAGCCGGCAACATGGCTACGGCGCCGCCAAACAGCACGGCAAACATATCCAGGGCCATAGCTCCCAACACTACTTTGGTCTGCCATACAAAACGCATCCCGCTGGTCAGTCCCTGTAAGAACGTTTCTCCCTTTTCCTTATAATAAATCGGCTTGGGCTTGATCTGTATCAGGCTGTAAAGCGGCGCCAGGAAAATAGCCACCACCAGCAACATCGACCAGTGTACACCGAACCAGTGTATACAGAGTCCGCCCAGCGCAGGTCCCAACACACCGCCGATCTGCCAGGCAGAACTGCTCCAGGTAGAGGCGTTGGCATATAAGGCGCGGGGCACCAGCAAAGACATCAGGGAGAAATTAGAAGGACTGACAAATGCCCGGACAATACCGCCGGTAAATACCAGGAAGTAGATCGAGAGTAATATCCATTGGGTGGAGAGGCCCGCCACGGCTTTGTCCCACGTTAGCAGAAAAAGACCGGTGCTGATAAAGAGGTAGGCGATCACACATTTCAATAACAGTCCCCGCTTTTCCCGCTTGTCTACCAGATGACCGGCGAAAGGCGCCAGTGTCACAGCAGGAATAACTTCAGATAGGCCTATGAGCCCAAGAGAAAAAGGGTCGTGCGACAAGGCATATACTTTCCATTCGATGATGGCGAACTGCATGGCCAGCGCAAATACTAAAGCAAAGCGGATGACCAGATAATAGTTGAACTCCTGATAGCGTAGCGATGCGTATGGGTCGTTTCTGGGTGTAGAGGCCGTTGTGTCCAAGCGGGTGTAATTTACTGCTAAGGTAAAAAGCAGGAGGGAAAAAGCAAAAAGTCATCAGTAGAGGGATAATAATCTGCTATTTTTAGTGCATCAAAATTCCGCACGATGATGAAAATACGAGGGTTGTTATGTGGGATGTTCATTCCCCTGTTATTCAACCACGCTGCACTGGCCGGAGAGCCGGACAAAGCAGCGCCTCCCGCCAGAAAAGCCAGACTGCAACTGGTAACGGACAAGTTCATTTCCCCGGTCAATATGGCCGTGCCGCACGATGGTACCGGTCGGCTGTTTTTCTGCCAGAAAGAAGGAAAAGTATGGATTGTGGACAGGAAGGGAGCGCAGTTGTCACAACCCTTTCTGGATGTCAGCTCAGATATGGTAAAGGTCAATCCTGCCTACGATGAAAGAGGCCTGCTGGGCATGGCTTTCCATCCTGATTTCAAAAAGAACCGCAAGTTCTATGTGTATTACAGCGCCCCGGTGCCCAACCCGGTAAAACGGGTGCTGGACCACAAAAGCAGGCTGGTGGAGTTTACTGCATCGGCTACCAATCCCAATGTGGCCGACCCGGCCTCTAAAAGGATACTGATGGAGATCAACCAGCCGGAGTCGAACCATAACGGTGGCCAGCTGGTCTTTGGCCGCGATGGATACCTCTACGTCGGTCTCGGCGATGGCGGCGGTGGCGGCGATAAGCACGGTACCATCGGTAATGCGCAGGACCTGAGCACCGTGCTGGGAAAGATACTTCGTATAGACGTGAATGGTACCCCCTATAAGGTACCGGCCGACAATCCGTTTGTGAAAACAGCCGGCGCAAAGCCAGAGATATGGGCCTATGGCCTGCGTAACCCATGGCGCTTCTCTTTTGACAAAGCTACCGGCAAACTGTTCGCCGGTGATGTGGGACAAGCCAAATATGAAGAAGTGGACATCATCACCAAAGGTGGTAACTATGGCTGGCGCATCATGGAAGGATATCATGATTTTAATGTCCCTGCCGACGCGGACCGCAACAAACTGACGCCTCCCATACACGAGTACGACCACGATCTGGGCATCAGCATCACCGGTGGTTATGTGTACAGAGGCTCCGCTATTCCTTCCCTGAAAGGCCTGTATGTTTTCGGCGACTACAACGGAAAAGCCTTTGTGCTCGTGCCGAATGGCAACAAATGGGAGCGGGCCGATCTGGAACTGTCCAACAGGCCCGCTGATAACCCCTTCATTCTCAGCTGGGGAGAAGATGAGCAGGGCGAAATTTATATGCTCACCAGTATGTCTACCAAAGATGGCTTTAAAGGGGCTGTTTATAAGCTGGTAAAGGATTGAGTTCACGCAGAGGCGTCACGCAAAGGCGCAAAGCAGCAAAGACGCAAAGAATTACATAAGCGAGCGAAGAAAGCAAAGGCATGGAGATCAAAAATATGATCTCCGTGCCTTTGCTTTCTTTATGTTCTTCCTCTTTTCTTTGCGCCTTTGCTGCTTTGCGCCTTTGCGTGACGCCTCTGCGAGAACCCCTTGCCCCTCCGCGCGACCGTTTGGCCCAATTTTTTGTTAAAAGGAAATAATTTCAAGTGGCAACGGACGATTTTATTTTATATTTGATCAGACAACGTTTACGTTAATAGAGATACATATGAGACTGAAAGTGATTATCCCGGTTGTGCTCCTCAGCATATCCGCCGGCGTGTTGGCTTTTAACAAGCTGGGCCATGCAGACGACCCCCCTGGCCGTTACGAAGTCATCATGAACCTGGTAGGCCAGATGCTGAAGGAAGGGCACTACCAACCCAAAGCCATTGATGACGCCTTCTCCAGAGAAGTTTTCAATAAATATGTGCGTAGCCTGGATGTGGAGAAGAAGTTTTTCCTCAAATCTGACATTAACCGTCTGGAGCCACTGGCCACCCATATAGATGATGAGTTGAAAGGTGCGCCGGTAGACTGTTTCCGCAATATCAACACCCTGATCAAACAAAGGGTGGCTGAAGCGGCGGCCATCTACCCCGAAATCCTCTCCAAACCGTTCGATTTCACCGTGGACGAGAAAGTGACCCTCGACCCGGAAAAGCTGGACTACCCGGCAGATGAAAACGCACGGAAGGAAGCCTGGCGCAAAGTGCTGAAATATCGCACCCTGGAAAAACTCACTGATCTTCAGGAGATGAGAGAAAAAGCAAAAGACGGCGACAGCGCCAAAACAAAAACCGACGCCCAGCTGGAAAGCGAAGCCCGTGTGAAGGTAAAACAGCTGTATGACCGCTACTTTGACCGCCTGAAAACCAGACAAAACGACAACGACCGTTTCAATTTATACGTGAACGCCATCACTACCACGATGGACCCGCATACCGACTACTTCCCACCCGATGAAAAACGTGCCTTTGAAGAACAAATGGCCGGTAAATTCTTCGGCATCGGCGCACAGCTGAAAGAAGAAGGCGACCGTATCAAAGTGGTAAGCATCGTTACCGGAAGCCCCAGCTGGAAACAAGGTCAGCTGAAAGCAAACGACGTTATTCAGAAAGTGGCCCAGGGCAACGCAGAACCGGTTGATATCACAGGTTATCCTGTAGAAGATGCGGTGAAACTGATCCGTGGTAAAAAAGGCACGCCTGTAAAACTGACGGTGAAAAGTGTTGACGGCACCACCAAAGATATTACCATCGTCCGCGACGAAATCGTAACGGAAGAAACATTCGCTAAATCCGCCATCATCAATGGCCAGCATAAAATCGGCTATATCTATCTGCCGGAATTTTATGCCGACTTCAACGACCGTAACGGCGCCCGCAGCGCGGAAGACGTGGCCAAAGAAGTGGCCAAACTGAAAGCGGAAAAAGTAGAAGGTATCATCCTCGACCTCCGCTTTAACGGCGGCGGTTCCCTCCAGGACGTAGTACAGATGGCCGGCCTGTTTATTCCGGAAGGCCCCGTGGTACAGGTGCGCTCCAGAGGCGGCGACGCAGTGGTACTGCGCGATCGCGATAAAAACGTGCAATACGACGGCCCGCTGGCTATCATGGTCAACGAATACAGCGCATCTGCTTCTGAGATCATGGCGGCAGCTATGCAGGACTATAAACGTGCGGTGATCATCGGTAGCGGCCAGACCTTCGGTAAGGGCACGGTACAGCGCCTGTTTAACCTCGACGATTTCTACCCGGTAAAAGACGGTGGCAGCCTCGGCGCCCTGAAGCTTACCCAACAGAAATTCTACCGGGCTAACGGCGGCTCCACCCAACTGAAAGGCGTGGCATCCGATGTAGTGCTGCCGGACCCATACTACGATGTGGCAGAACGCAAAGACAGCGACGCGCTGGTATGGGATGAAATCCCCCGCGCTTCCTTCACCCCCTGGATCAATCCGGTGCCTGCTGAAGCGCTGAAAAAGAACAGCGAAAAAAGAATGGCTACCAGCCCTGCTTTCAAGCTGCTCACCGAAAACCTGAACACGCTGAAGAAACTGGAAAAGCAGGAGACATATTCACTCAACCTGCAAACCTTTAAAGCCGAACAGAAAACAAATACCGCTGCCCTGAAAAAATATGACGCCGTAAACGATAAAGTGAAAGAACTGAGTATCGTTAACATCAGGTCAGATATGGAAAAACTCGGCAACGATTCCTCCAAGATCGCCCGTAACAAGGACTGGATCAAGGTAAGGACCAAAGATATCTATCTCGATGAAGCGGTGAATGTGATGAATGATCTGATTGCCATGTCACTGCCGAAGATGGAACGCAAACCAAACCGCTAAGCGGACCATCCAGCGAAAAAGAACATATACATAAAAGCGCATCGCCCGTTGATACTGTATCAACGGGCGATGCGCTTTTATGCTGTGATGCGTTCTTTATTTCTGTTTGCTCAGTTCTTCCAGTGCCTTCTTCACTACCGGGTCTGTAGCATTGATCGTTTCGTAGAACCCTTCCGTGCGGTACAACTGGCGGGCCAGCATGGCTTTAAGGCGGGTTTTGATCTCATTGTCGTCATGACCGCTCAGGTGTTGCAGGCCAGGGACACTGTCTTTCTGTGCGTATGTTTTGAACTCCTCGAACAGCGCAGGGCTGGTCTGGAAGCTTTTGGTGAAATCATCTGCGTCCTTATAACGTTTGAAGGCTTCTTTGTTGCTGGTATAATACTGATAAGCGAAGTTGCTCAGCGTATTACGTGTATAGATCGCCGTTAGCGTCGGGGAGAAACGGGAGGTATCAAACGGTACGAAGATATCAGGGGTGATACCGCCACCGCCGTATACGCGGCGTCCGGAGGCTGTCTTGTACGGCACCGTGTCGGTGATTTTGATACTGTCTTTATTCACCAGTTCGCCGTGATGGTAGCGTTCGAGGATATCTTCATCGTAGGAGGTGCCATCGCCGTAAGGTTTCTGGATACTTCTGCCGGAGGGGATATAATACCGGGCTACGGTGAGGCGGAGCGCGCCGCCGTTGTCCAGATCATATTGTTCCTGTACCAGGCCTTTGCCGAAGGTACGGCGGCCGATGACAGCGCCGCGGTCCCAGTCCTGTATAGCACCGGCGAGTATTTCACTGGCGGAAGCGGAGCCTTCGTCGGTGAGGATGGCCAAGGCGCCACGTTCAAACATGCCGGGGCGTTTGGTTTTATAATCGGTACGTGGGTAGTCTTTGCCTTTGGTATATACGATCAGCTTATTGTCGCCCAGCAGTTCATCTGCAATACGAACAGCGGCGTCCATGAATCCGCCGGGGTTCTGGCGTACATCGATGATGAGTTTTTGCATGCCCTGTTTTTCCAGCTTACGCATGGCTTTCATGAACTCATCGAAGGTGGTGGCGGAGAATTTGTTGATTTTGATATAACCAACGCCGGGAGCGGCCATATAGCTGGCATCCAGGCTATAGATAGGAATGATGCCTCTTTTAATAGGCACCTGGATTTTTTTCTGTTGACGCAGCAGGACGGTGTTTACCAGGGAGCCTGCGGGACCGCGCAGCAGTTTACGGATTTTATCAGGGGTGATGCCATTGCCGGCCACGAGGCTGTCGTTGACCTTCAGTATTTTATCGCCTGTTTGTACACCGGCCGCTTCTGACGGGCCGCCGCTCAGCACAGATATGATGTTTACAGTATCGGCAGTGATGTTGAATTCCACGCCGATGCCCTGAAAGTTGCCTTCCAGGTCTTCATTCACCGCCTGTAACTGAGAAGGGGGAATATAGATTGAGTGCGGGTCGAGGTGGCTCAGCAGCCCATCAATGGCTTCCTGTTGTACTTTATCGGCATCCAGTGTATCGACATATTTTGTTTTGATGAGGTCCATCACTTCCTGCAATGGTCCTTTGGTGGGCTTGGTGAAGAAGACAGTGGTACCGCCGGTGTTGGACCCTGGCATTTTATGACCGAGGAACATCCCGATGGCCAGTACTACCGCAAAGAGAAGAGGTAAAAAAACATTCAGCTTCCTGTTTGACATAATTTGATTATTATCCCGCTAATTTATGACCAATCTAACCATGTAATATAAGCCGCAGGCGGAAGGAAATCTGCTGCGTGCATGCATCATCATAGCTTAAACTCGGGGGTGGCATTTGTTTTTATGAAACCCTTTTGTTTAAATTGTGACAAAAATAGCATAAATCAGGAGCAAACGCTTACGATTCTTTAATTTCATAAATTACAGGATGGCTGCAAGAACAAAGCTGATCGCTGACAGCGGATCTACAAAGACGGAATGGGCCTTGTTGGGAGACCACGAGCCGGGGATCTTCAACACCCAGGGCGTGAGCCCTTATTTTCAGACAGCAGAACAGATCCGGCAGATCATGGAGGTGGAGCTGATCCCCCAGATGCCAGCCGGCACCGTGATCGATGAGGTGTATTTTTATGGTACCGGCCTCGCCCAGCAAAAGAATACCCAACTGGTAACCGCATGCCTGAAGGCCGTTTGGCCCTCAGCCGTGGTAGATGTCAACCATGACCTGATGGGAGCTGCCCGCGCATTGTGCGGCCGTACACCCGGCATCGCCAGCATCCTTGGCACCGGCTCCAATTCCTGCTTTTTCGACGGCACCACCATCGTGAAAAACAATCCCGGCCTGGGTTACATCCTGGGCGACGAAGGCAGCGGCGCCTATCTGGGCAGAAAAGTATTACAATACTATCTGTACAATACCTTCGATGAAGAACTGATGGCCCGTTTCGACCTGAAGTATCAAACCAATAAAGACGAAATTCTCGAGAACGTATACCGTAAGCCGCTGGCCAACCGTTATCTGTCCACGTACTCCACGTTCCTGTCAGAAAACAGGGGGCACTTCCTGATCGAAAATATCCTCGAAGATGGCCTGAACGACTTTTTCTTCAACCATCTCTATAAGTACCGGGAGAGCTGGACCACCGCGCTACACTTCACCGGCGGCATCGCCTGGCATTTCCGGGACATCCTGAAAGAGCTGTGTGAACTGTACGAACTGCCTATCGGCAAAATCCTGCGTACTCCCATGGAAGGGCTCATTGAATATCATCGTTAATCATTTCTACAACAGATCATATATGGCATTTGTAAAAGTAACTGAACAGACTTCAAATTATCGTCACCTCGAAAAGATGAGCCTGACGGAATTATTGACCAACATCAATAATGAAGACAGGTCAGTTCCCGTGGCCGTGGAAAAATCCATCCCACAGATTGAAAAGCTCGTGGCAGCAATAGCAGACAAAATGCTGGCGGGTGGACGCTTGTTTTATATCGGCGCCGGTACCAGCGGCCGCCTGGGCATCGTAGACGCTTCTGAATGCCCGCCTACGTTTGGTGTGCCACAAGGACTGGTAATAGGCCTGATCGCCGGTGGCGACGCTGCCATCCGCAAAGCCGTGGAGTTTGCAGAAGATGATCGCGAACAAGGCTGGAAAGATTTACAGGAATTTAATATCACCGATAAAGATGTGGTGGTAGGCATCGCGGCCAGCGGTACTACGCCGTATGTGATCGGTGCGCTCGATAAATGCCGCAGCAACGGTATCATTACCGGTAGTATCAGCTGTAACCCCGATTCTCCCGTATCTGCCGCAGCAGACTTCCCGGTGGAAGTAGTGGTGGGACCTGAATTCGTGACCGGCAGCACCCGCATGAAAAGCGGCACCGCGCAGAAACTGGTGCTCAATATGATCTCAACTGCCGTGATGATCCAGCTGGGCAGGGTAGAAGATAATAAAATGGTCAACATGCAGCTGAGCAACGAAAAATTAGTAGACAGAGGCGTGAAAATGCTGATGGAAAAACTGTCTATTACAGATTACGAACAAGCGCAACAGCTGCTGCTGAAGGCTGGCAGCGTGAAAAAAGCGATGGACGATTTTGCCAAAGCCTGATTTAATCTGACATTTGTAGCCGGAGACTACGCATGCATACTATCGAACCATATTATAACTGGAGGCACCTGTACGCCGCAGAGGAAGACGAACAATCGCCCTTCTATGGAAGGGAGTACAGTGAATTTGAATTCTCCAATACGGTCTACAATTACTATGTTCACCCGCAGTGGGACGACTTTGGGTCCCGTAACCTGTACCTGAAAATCCTCTTCGCCGACTACCAGTACAACTTCGCCATCATCGAGCTGCTGGGAGAATGGAACGACGCGATTGACAATGATATCATGACCCTCAAACGCGAAATCATCGATGTCCTCATCGCAGAAGGGATCTACAAGTTTATCCTTATCTCTGAAAATGTCATGAATTTCCACTCTTCAGATGACTGCTATTATGAAGAATGGTGGGACGATATCAAAGACGAAGGCGGATGGATCGTTGCACTGAATATGCCTGAACAAACCAGACAGGAGTTTGAAAGAGCACGCCTGCATCACTACGTCCACCTGCTGGATGATGAGAAATGGCGAACATATCAACCACTGCATTTGTATAATATGATAGACAACATCATGCTAAAACGTTTGGAATAATTTATATTATATTTTCAGTACAAAATGAAAGATAATATGCATAAAATGATTGATTTTCAATTATGTTATGTATTTGTTATTTCAATAATGCATGTGAAAACCTGATAAATATCATTTGGTTTTTACTTTTCCTGCGCTAAATTTGCCCGACATTTCAATCAACTTTTATACAAGGAAGCTTAGAATTTTACTTATGAAGTGGTCACAGTTTTTTAATACATCTATCGGTAAGAAGTTATTGGTAGGTGCTACCGGTTTGTTTCTTTGCAGTTTCGTTATTGTGCATCTGGCAGGTAACTTCCAGTTGCTGTACAACGACGAAGGCAAGGCATTTAACGCTTATGCCCAGTTCATGGGACATAATAGCCTGATTCAGTTCATCGCCTGGGGCCTTAAAGTGGTGATCATTCTCCACGCACTGATTGCGCTGAAACTTACATTTTCCAACAGAGCTGCCCGTCCGGTGAAATACGCCATCAATCCGGGTAATCAGACATCTTCCTGGTTTAGCCGTCAGATGGCCATCATGGGAAGCATCCTCCTTATCTTTATTGTGATTCACCTGGCTAACTTCTGGGGTAAATTCCACTACGCTGAAATGCCTACCCGCACTTATGCCGGCATCGAAGAACCACTGAAAGATCTCTATGCGCTGAGCTATGAAACTTTCCAGAACGTATGGTTGGTAATCCTCTATGTGATTGGCATGATCGGTCTCTCTTTCCACCTGATCCACGGTTTTAAGAGCGCCTTCCAGACCTTCGGTCTGAACCACAAAAAATACAACGGTTTGATCAACTTCGTAGGCGTATGGATCTTCGGTATCCTCATCCCTATTGGCTTTGCCCTGATCCCGATTGTTATCTATTTAAAAAAATAATTCTGTAAAGTAAGGATATATGTTGAACGCAAAAATTCCAGCCGGCCCATTAAATACTAAATGGGAAGACTATAAAGGACATTGTAAACTGGTAAACCCTGCCAACAAGCGCAGCCTCGAAGTGATCGTGATTGGTACTGGTTTGGCCGGCGCTTCAGCAGCGGCTTCATTAGGTGAGTTGGGGTATAAGGTTAAAGCATTCTGCTTTCAGGATAGTCCGCGTCGCGCGCACAGTATTGCTGCCCAGGGTGGTATCAATGCTGCTAAAAACTACCAGAACGACGGTGACTCCGTTTACCGCCTGTTCTATGATACCGTAAAAGGTGGCGACTACCGCGCCCGCGAAGCCAACGTGCATCGCCTGGCAGAGGTGAGTGGCAATATTATAGATCAATGCGTGGCCCAGGGTGTTCCCTTTGCCCGTGAATACGGTGGACTGCTGAGCAACCGTTCTTTCGGTGGTACACAGGTACAACGTACATTCTACGCTGCCGGTCAAACCGGTCAGCAGCTCCTGCTCGGTGCCTACTCTGCACTGGAACGTCAGGTAGCACTGGGTAACGTGAAAATGTATTCCCGCCACGAAATGCTGGATATCGTGAAGATAGACGGCAAAGCGCGTGGTATCATCGCCCGTGACCTAATCACCGGTGAACTGGAGCGTCATTTCGGCCATGCAGTACTGATCTGCAGCGGCGGTTATGGTAACGTGTTCTTCCTGTCCACCAACGCGATGGGTTCTAACGTAACAGCAGCCTGGAAAGCCACTAAAAATGGTGCGTACTTCGCCAACCCCTGCTTTACACAGATCCACCCTACCTGTATTCCCGTATCCGGCGATCACCAGTCCAAACTGACCCTCATGTCAGAATCACTGCGTAACGACGGCCGTATCTGGGTACCCAAAAAACAAAACGATACCCGCAAAGCCAGCGAAATTCCGGAAGACGAAAGAGACTACTACCTGGAAAGAAGATATCCTGCCTTCGGTAACCTCGTTCCCCGCGACGTGGCCTCCCGCGCTGCTAAGGAAAGATGTGATGCCGGCTATGGCGTAGGTACTTCCAAACAGGCGGTATTCCTCGACTTCGCCGCGGCCATCGAACGTTATGGTAACATCGAAGCCGGTAAACGCCAGCTCTCCAATCTCTCCAAAGCAGAGATCATCAAACTGGGTAAAGAAGTAGTAGCAGAAAAATATGGTAACCTGTTCGATATGTACGCCAAAATCACCGGCGAAAACCCATACGAGCAGCCCATGCGTATCTATCCTGCGGTACACTACACCATGGGCGGCCTGTGGGTAGACTACGAACTGCAGACAACCGTTCCTGGTCTGTACTCCCTCGGTGAAGCCAACTTCTCCGACCACGGCGCTAACCGCCTCGGCGCTTCTGCTCTGATGCAGGGCCTGGCCGACGGTTACTTCGTGATCCCTTACACCCTCGGTAACTACCTGGCAGACGAAATCCGCACCAAAGCCATCCCGACAGACCACCCGGCCTTCGTGGAAGCTGAAAACAAGGTGAAAGAAACCATCTCCAAACTGATGGGCATCAAAGGAACCAAGTCTGTAGACCACTTCCATAAAAAACTTGGTAAGATCATGTGGGACAAGTGCGGTATGGCACGTAACGAACAAGGTCTGAAAGAAGCCATCGAAGAAATCAAAGCACTGCGTGCCGAGTTCTGGAAAGATGTGCGCGTACCAGGTGCTGAAAAAGAATTCAACCCCGAACTGGAGAAAGCCGGCCGTGTAGCTGACTTCCTGGAACTGGGCGAACTGATGTGCATCGATGCGCTGCAACGCCGCGAATCCTGCGGTGGCCACTTCCGGGAAGAGTCTCAGACGCCGGACGGTGAAGCACAACGTGATGATGCTAACTTCAGCTACGTAGCTGCATGGGAATATAAAGGCCCGGGCCAGTTTGAACTGCACAAGGAAGAACTGAAATTTGAAGAAGTAATTCCTTCTCAACGTAGCTATAAATAAGGGTATTGGCCCATTGCTTTACAGCAGGCCAGGATTGTAAAATAAAATAATTGTCCAGCGAATATGGAACATTATAACATGAACCTCACCTTAAAGGTGTGGAAACAACAAAATAAAAACGCTCAGGGTGGATTTGAAACATATTCAGTAAAAGATATTTCTTCTGAAATGTCTTTCCTCGAAATGTTTGACGTACTGAACGAGCAACTGATCAACGAAGGAAAAGAACCCATCGCCTTTGACCACGACTGCCGCGAAGGTATCTGTGGTATGTGCTCTATGCACATCAATGGCCGTGCACACGGTCCATGGGCCGGTACTACCACCTGCCAGCTGCATATGCGTGCTTTCAAAGACGGTGATACCATCACCGTAGAACCATGGAGAGCCGGTGCTTTCCCTGTACTGAAAGACCTCACCGTAGACAGAACTGCATTTGACCGTATCATCGAAGCTGGTGGTTATGTCTCTGTAAACACTGGCAACGCACAGGACGCTAACTGCCTCCCGGTTGATAAACATAAAGCTGACCTGGCTTTCGCAGCGGCAGCTTGTATCGGTTGCGGCGCTTGCGTGGCAGCTTGTAAAAACTCTTCGGCGATGCTGTTCGTGTCTGCAAAAGTTTCCCAGCTGGCACTGCTGCCACAAGGTGATCCTGAACGCCAGACCCGTGCGCTCAACATGGTGGCGCAAATGGATAAAGAAGGTTTCGGTAGCTGTACCAACACCGGCGCCTGCGAAGCAGAATGCCCGAAAGAAATCTCCCTCACCAATATCGCCCGCCTCAACAGAGAATTCATTGGCGCTGGCTTTAGCTCTGAGAAATAAGTCTGACTATATAATGCAAAAAACGGCGCAGGTGTTCTACCTGCGCCGTTTTTTTATAGGTCATTGGTCCGTTATTTAATTCTCGCTGCAATATCCCGCCAGTCGTAGTAATGAAAAGTCCTGTCGGTACTCATTACCACAAAAACACCCCGCGGATATTTCGGGCCCAGGTTGACATTCACCACATCGGAACCATCACTGTTGATAGCGGATACCGGTATTTTAGCCAGTAAGGCGGGTTTCACATCTTCCCTGCGGTAGATGTTGAAACTGTTGGCATCCTGATCAGATACCAGGATAAAACCGGTACTGTCGCCTGTTTTATAAATGCTGATGCCTTCGTTGTCGGCCTTGAAATCGCCGCTGCCAAACAACGCCAGCTCTTGGTCTCCACGGGCAGGATCTGCATAATACCGGCGAACGCCTGTCTGCTCATCTGAATAATACACGTATCCCAGCTCATTGTCTACTGCCACACTTTCAATTTCCTTTTTGCCGCTGTAGGCGCCAAATTTACGTACAACCGTTCCCGTTACTTGTCCTTTGCCGTTGTCGGTCAACTGGTACTGCCACAGGTAACCCTGTGCCGGGCCGGATTTGCGGCTAACGATCGCAAAAATGGCTTTGTCGGTTGGCCGGGTATACAGGCTGATGCCCATCGGCCCGCGTTCTTTTTCACCGGCAAATACTTCCAGTCCGCCGTTATCGATGGGCTCCATGTCCGGCAGGCGGTAAATGCGCAGTTTATTGGTTTCGCGCTCTGTTGTCACAGCAATGTCCACGGGCTGGTTGTTCAGCAACAAACCATAGGCGATATCCACGTTATTAGGACGTTTCAGGCCGGCAATTTTCCTGACGACCTGACCATCCATATTGTACACATACAAAGCCCCGTCTGTATTTTTATCGGTGCCGATGACCAGGCTTTTGCTGCTGTCGGCTTTGTTGATCCAGATAGCCGGATCATCGCTGTCATATTGGGTGACAGGGGTCACAGCCACCGGCTTTACAGCATCAGCAGCCGGTGCCGGGATAGGCTTGTGACGTTTAATATTACAGGCAGTAAAGCCGGCAATAATGCCGGCTACCGCTACTATCTTTTTATAGTTCATATAAAATTCCAAAATCAAAAAATTCCAAAATCCGTAAATCCAATAACCCAATACTAAAATAACCAAATAATCAAATTAGTGTTGGTTGCCGCTACCATCCTGCTGATAAGCACCAATGTCTTTACCAGGACGCAGTACGTCGGCAGCAGCTTCTGTTTTGACCGTGGTGATGTTCATCGGGGCAAACTGGCTGTTACCTTTTCCAACAGCGGGAGAAGTTGGCTTCACGCGGAAGTTGGAAGTACCCTGTTGCAGCAGCGGTAAAGGCTGTTGTTTCCAGGTAACAGGGGGTGTTTTAACGGTGCCGCCCAGGGTGGTGTAATCAAACTGATCTACATCATAAGCATAAAAGGCAGGGTTGTTCTGTTTGATCTCACCATGGATATCTGTCGTGGTAAAAACAGATACACCGTCGGTTGCGTTGAATTGATTAAACAGCGTAGGGGCGTTACCGTAGAACAGGTTGTTGCCATAAGTGAGGTTGGCCAGGTCTGCACCGGTACCGGCGCCGCCTACCACGCGCATGCTTACACGACAATTGATGAAAAGGTTGTTGAACGCTTTTCCTTTCGCGAATGCTTCGAAGTTGATACCACCGCCGCGGCCTTCTTTGGTTTGACGGAAGCCACAGTTGATCATGGTATTGTTGTAGATGTATACGTTGGCCTGCACGGTTTTATCACCGGAGTTGGATACTTTGAAAGCGTTGGTGGCAGCACCGATCGCGACATTATAAGCCACGTCGCCTATCGTGCCGGATTTCATGTTCAGCGCTTCACCGCCTTTCTCGCCGCACATTTCAAAGGTATTGCGCAGGATGCTGATACGGCCGCCGTCTGTGCGGATAGCGTCGTCTTTACTGCCTCTGATCCAGCAATCTTCCAGGATGAAGTTCTTATCCACATTGGCGAAATAGATCATGTAACGGGGATCGCCTGCTTTATACACATCATTACCGATAGCCACCGGACCGCCGGCAAACTCGATATGCGTCCATTTCAGGATCAGGTCACCGCCCTGTTTGTCTTTGGCAGGCGTACACTGAATACCGCCCCAGATGCCTTTGAAAGCGTTGTCAGCGGTACGCAGTTGTTCTGATACCGTGATGTAGTTAGGCGCATCTTTGGTGCCCAGGCTGATCAGGCTTCCGTTTACCGTGATCTGCGGGCTTTTCAGCTGGCTGCTGCCGTCGCCGAGAGCGATCAGTTTTACGCCGCTTTGCATAAAGAGGGTATCGCCATCATTGATGATGATATCGCTGGCGAAATAATAGGTTTTGCCAGCCAGCAGCGTACCCTGAATAGCGCCGGACAGGGTGTCTGAAGTAATGGGTTTACTGGGAGTGATCACCGGTTTAGACACCATCACCTCTGCTTCCTTGTGGCAGGAAGTAAAGATGGTACCTATGGCGACAGCGGCAAGTATATATTGATGCAATTTCATGTTTGTAAGGTTTTAGAGTTTGAAGCGGAGGCCCAGCAGGTAAGTCTGGCCGTAAGTGTTTTTGCGGACAAATACATTTTTACCCACGGTCTGTTGCGGTACGCCGGCAGCAGATTTTTCTGTGTTAGGACTCTTGATGAACAGCTCATAAGGAGTGTTCAGCAGGTTGCCCACTTTGGCATAAGCATACAGTTTCTTCCAGATTCTTTTTTCGGCAGAGAAATCCAGTTGCACAAAGCCTTTCTGCCAGACATCGTTGTTGTAAAACTGAGACACGATGTCGATACGTTCGCCGGTATATACCATGGCCAGTTGTGCGTCGAGACCGGAATGTGCGTCCTTGTACAGCAGGGAGAGGTTACCGATATGTTTGGATTGTCCCTGCAGCGGGCGTTCCTGGCTAACGGTTTTCTGGGTGATGTTACCGTTGTCTTCACGGTACCACTGCATTTTGTTGCTGGTGATAGAAGAGTTGGTATAGGTATAGTTCAGACGGACACCAAACTTACGGATGTACTTGGCGGCTTCCAGCTCAAAACCATAGTTGGTAGCGGTACCGAAGTTGCCGCTCATCAGGTTGATGCTGCGGCCGTTTTGCACCAGCGCAGATTCAATCGGGTCTTTGATGCGTTTGTAGAATACGCCGGCCAGCAGCTGGTCCAGTGCTTTTGGGAAATACTCATAACGCAGGTCGAAGTTGTCGGAGGTAGCTCTTTTCAGGTAAGGGTTGCCTACCTCCGGATAATCCACATCAGGATCGCCGCCGCGGTGAGGAATCATTTCATAGAAACCAGGACGGCTGATAGCGGAGTAGTAGGAGAGGCGTACGTTCTGTTTATTGTCTGGCATGTATTTGAAGTGGATGCCGGGCAATACGTCAATATATTTCACACTACCGGTTTTGCCTTCCACAGAAGAAGGTACGGCAGATTCCCAGGATGCTTTGGTATGTTCTACCCTTACGCCGGCGAGGGTTTGCAGGCGGCCGATCTGGAATTTCACCTGGCCGTAGTAAGCTGCTACGTTTTCAGTGAAATCATAGTTCAGCGCGTCATCAGGAGCACCTACTCTGTTGAAGAGGGTGAGCTTGTGGGCGTCAATGTCGTTGTTGAAAGCCTGTGTGGTAGAGTCCGGGCGCAGCGTGTATTCGTCGTAGTAGCTGTGGCGTTGTTTGTTGCGGTACATACCACCCACGGAGATCTCCGTTTTTACGTTGCCAATTTTGGGTGTGTAGACAAAGTTGAGGTAGCCGCTTTTGTCTTCGTCTGAGTTACGGGCCCATTCGTGGGTAACGCCTTCCAGCGCGTCCAGCAGTACAGGCTCCTGTTTCAGGGTATTGTCTTTTTGCGGGGTAACGCCGGTATTTACATTCAGTTCGGTGCGGTTAGGTACGTTGGCGGTGGCTTTGGAATAAACGGCAGACCAGTTCATATGCAGATGGTGCGCCAGTTTGTGGTCGCCTTGTAAGGTGAAGTTGCTGATCTGTTGTACGCTGCGTTCGCTGCGGTAATTGTTGCTCACCCTGCCGGAACCCGGTACGGTACGGCCCAGTTCGAGGCTGGTGTCTGTGCTGAAGCGGAAGAGGTTCTGGCCCAGGTTCATATAGGCCGCATATAAGGATATCTGATGATCATCGTTGAACTCATAATCCACTTTTGCGTGCATGCCTGTCCGTTGTTGCTGGATGGAATAGGTCCTGTTTTTGGCGGCGGTGAAGGCAGGGGTATTATCGTTTTTGTCCACCTCTGTTTGCAGGTAGAGGGAATTGTTGGAACGATAGGTGTTTTGGTAGCTGATACCGGCGATGGCGCCCAGTTTGCCGTTTTTGCTGCGGCCGCCGGCGCTGATGCCAAATACGCTGGCAACGGGAGCTTTACCGGTATTGAGATGCAGCGGGTTGTTGGTGAAATCGCTGATGTTGGCTTCGTAGTTGTTGCCGTTGCGGATACGCGGAGATGTTTTGGCGGAGCCACTTCTGCTGAAGCGGGTGAAGTCGTTGTCAAACAGCGTTTGTGCGTAACCGATAGCGGCATTGGCATTCAGCATAAAATGTTTCGGGGCGTCTTTCATCACCATGTTGGTGGCGCCGCCGATAGCATCGCCTTCCATATTGGGGGTGATGGCTTTATATACTTCGAGGCGATCTACCAGATCGGCCGGGAAGATGTCGAGAGGAACATATCTGTTCTTGTTGTCCGGGCTGGGGATTTTAATACCATTGATCAACGTGTACTGGTATCTTTTATCCATACCACGGATGATGGCATACTGGCCGTCGCCGTTGTTGCTGCGTTCCAGCGATACGCCGGATATACGTTGCATAACGTTGGCGATGGTGATGTCCGGAGATACCTGAATAGCGGCGGCTGATACGGCGTTCAGCACCATATCTGCTTTTTGTACGGTCTTCAGGGCGCTTTTTTCGCTGCCTTTGTCGCCTTTACCGGTAACGGTAAGGGTTTTCAGGGCTACGTCTTTAGATTCCATTTCGATGGTCAGAACGCTTGCCTGTCCTTCGCAGTGGATTTTCTTTTCCACTTCATGATGTCCGAGGTCTTTTACCTTGATTTCATAATCACCTGCCGGTACATTGCGGAACACGAAACTACCATCCAGGCCGGTGGTGCCGGTAGCGGTATAGTGTTCGCTTTTCAGCTTCACCGCTGCACCTGTCAGCGGTTGACCCGTTTGTTTGTCGGTTACAGTTCCCCTCACGCCGGTAGTGGTTTGCGCCATGGCACCCATTCCCGACATGATAAAGATGAGTAGTGGTAAAAATATCTTCATACAGCATTGTTTTGTCGGGGCGAAATAACCGCTCTTCCAGCACTGTAGCACTATAGAGGCCGTTAAGTCTTTATGAAGGAATTATGAAGTTTGTATTAAGTTTTCGCCAACACGCTGAAGCGTTTTAGCAGTCCATAGAAATATGCTATCGACCGCTCATAATTCGGTTGCCCGATTGCTGATATTTTTTATTATCATAGTAACTCTTTTAAAATCTTATTAAAATCTTATTGAGATATGTCAGACCAATCCCGTAGGAAGTTTATCAAACATATAGGCAGTACGGCGGCGCTGCTGGGTATCGGCCAACTGGCGGCCCTGGGACAGGAAAATGAACCGGTGACCATCCTGCAGCCGGAGAAACCATTTTCAGCCAACGACAAAATCCGGGTGGCCTGCGTAGGCATGGGCATCATGGGCTTCGGCGATGTGGACACCGCTATCAAAGTGCCGGGTGTGGAGTTCGTGGCGGCAGCCGACCTCTATACCGGCCATCTGGACCGTGTAAAAGAGGTATACGGCTCCCAGATATTTACTACCCGTGATTACCGTGAGTTGTTGAACAGGAAAGACATTGACGCCATCATCGTGGCAACGCCCGATCACTGGCATGATACCATCTCCATCGCGGCAATGGAGGCAGGAAAGGCGGTATACTGCGAGAAACCGATGGTACAGCAGATAGAAGAAGGACATAAAGTGATTGCCACCCAGCAACGCACCAAAGCGGTGTTCCAGGTGGGTAGTCAACGGGTAAGCAGCATCGCGATGGCGGAGGCGCGTAAACGTTACCAGGCCGGCGAAATTGGCCAGCTGAATGTGGTGGAAGCCCGCATGGACCGCCACAGCGCACTCGGCGCCTGGCAGTATTCCATTCCCACAGACGCTTCCCCCGCTACCGTGGATTTTGACGCCTTCCTGAAGGATACCGCCAAAATGCCTTTTGATGCCAAGCGCTTCTTCCGCTGGCGCAACTATCAGGCGTATGGCACCGGTATCCCCGGTGATCTTTTTGTACACCTGATCTCCGGCCTGCACTTTATCACCGGCTCTCTGGGGCCTTCCAGCATCTACGCCAGCGGCAACCTGGTACAGTGGAAAGACGGCCGTGATGTGCCCGACGTTGTGGTGGCCATCTTCGACTATCCCGAAACAAAAGAACATCCGGCCTTCCAGATGACGCTCCGTGTGAACTTCGCAGACGGCAGCGGCGGTGGTGAATACACTCGCCTGATCGGCACAGACGGCGTGATGGAAATGGGATGGAACGACTTCAAAATCAAAAAACATAAACTGCCCGAAGCTCCCGGCTACGGCGGATGGGACACCTTCCGTACCTTCACTGAAAAACAACAGGCCGAATATGTAAAGGATTACAATGCCCGCTACGGCGGTAACTCCGGCAAGCCAGTCGAAACCTCCAGCAACTACGCTGCGCCGGCAGGCTATGACGACCGGCTGGACCACTTCAAAAATTTCTTTGAATCAATGCGTACAGGCAAGGCCGTAGTAGAGGACGCCACTTTTGGCCTCCGTGCTGCCGGTCCGGCACTGGTCACCAATCAGAGCTACTTCAGCAAAAAGCAGCTCCGCTGGGACCCCGTAAAAATGCGCGTACTGGCTTAATCAAAATACATTATCAAAATAGAGGCGTCATGGTATTCTTTCCATGGCGCTTTTTTATACTGAAAATATCGGCAATTGCTTAAATTGAGTAAAACCTATTTCCATGAAGAAGGTAAGCTTACTTTTACTTACAGGAATTGTGTTAATGTCTTGTCACGAAAAGAAAAAAAATATGAATAATCAGGATAACATCCAGCCACCCGTTGCAGAAAAAATACCGAAAGAACTGACCATACATGGAGACACCAGAATTGATAACTATTACTGGATGAACGATCGCGAAGATCCGAAAGTACTGGCCTGGCTAAATGCGGAAAATACCTATCTGGACACCGTAATGGCCCCCGAAAAAGAACTGCGGGCCAAACTGTTTGAAGAGATGAAAGGCCGTATCAAAGAAACGGATATGAGCGTACCCTATCTCAAAAACGGATACTACTATTACTCCCGCTACGAAAAAGGAAAGGAATATCCTATCTATTGCCGTAAGAAAGGCAGCCTCGAAGCAGACGAAGAAATTATCCTTAACGTAAACGACGTCGCTGCCGGCCATGCCTACTGCTCGGTAACAGGGCTCAGCGTTAGTCCCGATACTAAACTGCTGGCCTATGGTGTAGATACGGTTAGCCGTCGCCGTTATACCATCTTCGTAAAAAATCTCGAAACCGGTGAAATCTTCAAAGATGCTATCCAGGAAACCACCGGCGGTTCCTGCTGGGCCAACGATAACAAGACTTTCTTCTACAGCCGTAAAGATACCGTGACCCTCCGGGCTGACCGTATCATGAAACATATGCTGGGCGATAGTGCCGACAAAGAGGTTTATCACGAGAAAGATGAAACCTTCAGCCTTAGCTTACAGAAAACAAAATCCGGCAAATACATCGTCATCCACAGCGGCAGCACCCTTTCTTCCGAAAGCCGTATACTCGACGCCTCCAAACCTGATGGCGCCTTTACTGTTTTCCAGCCCCGCACCAGGGACATGTTGTATGATATCGATCACAAAGGCGATAAGTTCTACATCGTGACCAACTGGGACGCCCTCAATTTCCGGCTGATGGAAACATCATTGAACCAAACAGGCCGCGACCACTGGAAAGAAGTGATCCCTCATCGCAGTGATGTGCTGCTCAGCAGCATCGATGTATTCAAAGATTTTCTGGTACTGGAAGAAAGAAAAAACGGTCTTACCCAGATCCGGGTGATCAATGATAAAACACACCAGGACAAATACCTCTCTTTTGCCGAACCGGCTTATGATGCTTATCTGGGCATCAACCCGGAGATGGACAGCAAAGAGTTGCGCTATCAGTATACTTCCATGATCACGCCCACTTCGGTGTATGATTACAATATGGAAACCGGCAAGCAGGAACTGAAGCGTCAGCAGGAAGTATTAGGCGGTTATGATCCGAAAAGCTATACCTCCGAAAGATTGATGGCGACTGCCGCAGACGGTACGCAAATCCCCATTTCTATCGTCTACAAAAAAGATTTCCATAAAAATGGCAAAGGCCCGTTGTTGTTGTATGGATATGGCTCTTACGGCCATAGCCTCGACGCGGCTTTCAGCTCCAATCGAATCAGCCTGCTCGACCGTGGTTTTGCTTTCGCCATCGCACATGTACGTGGCGGACAGGAAATGGGACGGCAGTGGTATGAAGATGGCAAGATGTTCAAAAAGAAAAACACGTTTACCGATTTCATCGACTGCGGCGCTTATCTGGTGAAGGAAAATTATACCAATCCGGGCCAACTCTATGCCATGGGCGGTAGCGCTGGTGGCCTGTTAATGGGTGCAGTGATCAATATGCGGCCCGACCTCTTCCACGGTGTGGTGGCACAGGTGCCGTTTGTAGATGTGGTGACCACCATGCTGGATGAAAGCATTCCGCTCACCACCGGTGAGTTTGATGAATGGGGCAATCCGAAGAACAAAGACGCTTATGAATACATGAAGTCTTATTCTCCTTATGATAACGTAACGGCCAAGGCATATCCCAATCTCCTGGTGACAACCGGTTTGCACGATTCACAGGTGCAATACTTTGAACCGGCCAAATGGGTGGCCAAGCTGCGGGAGCTGAAAACAGACCATAACCTGTTGTTGCTGCATACAGATATGGAAACCGGCCATGGCGGTGCTTCCGGGCGGTTTGAGGCGTTGAAGGAAGTGGCGTTGGAATACGCTTTCCTGCTGAAGCTCGCGAAGTAATTCACGCAAAGGCGCTAAGCAGCAAAGGCGCAAAGAAAATAAATAAGATATAAAGAAAACAAAGGAGCAAAGATCATTTGATCTTTGCTCCTTTGTTTTCTTAACTCGTTTGTATGGTTCTTTGCGCCTTTGCTGCTTAGCGCCTTTGCGTGAAAAATTAGAGAGACAGCTTCTCTGACTGGACCGTTTTGCCATAGAAGATTTCTGCCATGGTATCAAAGATGGCCGGATCATCTGTGGTGAGAAAGCGGCGCTGGTTGTTCCTGTTCAGGCGGGATTCCATTTCCGGATGTCGCTTCAGGTAGTCTTTGAGGCTGTGGGCCACGATCTTGCCCTGCGACAGGACGGTGATGCCACCGGGAAGGTGTTGCCGTATTTTTTTCATCAGCAGGGGGTAGTGGGTGCATCCCAGCACCAGCGTGTCGATGTTGGACGACAGGGAAAGGATTTTGTCCAGGTATTCCCTGACGAAATAGTCGGCCCCATCGCTTTCGTGTTCGTTGTTCTCTACCAGCGGCACCCACATAGGGCAGGCCAGCTGATAGGTTTGCACCTCCGGGAAGAATTTTTTGATTTCTATCGGATAGGATGCTGAAGCAACGGTCCCTTTGGTGGCCAGAATGCCCACTTCGCCGGTCTGGGTGAGGGTCCCTACCATTTCTGTGGTAGGACGTATCACGCCGAGCACCCGTCTGTCGGGCGCTATCCGCGGCAGGTCTTTCTGTTGTATGGTACGCAGCGCTTTGGCGGATGCGGTGTTACAGGCGAGAATGACCAGCGGGCAGCCCATGTCAAACAGTTGCTGCACACACTGCAGTGTATAGGCATGGATGGTTTCAAAGCCGCGACCGCCATAGGGCGTGCGGGCATTGTCGCCCAGGTAGATATATTCGTATTGCGGCAGTTCCGCGATGATTTCTTTCAGCACGGTGAGCCCGCCGTAGCCGGAGTCAAAAACACCGATAGGCCCCATATGAGTATGCTTTATTGGTTGTTATTGTCTTTCTGCATCATACCGGAACCGGTCAGGTCGTATATCCGCTGAATTTCATGCAGTACGCCTTCGAAATCTATTTCGAGGTCTTTTAATTGGCCGTTTTTGATGTCGTACACCCATCCGTGTACCACGGGGTAGCCTTTGGCCAGATAGGATTTCTGTACTGCAGCGGTTTTGATGACATTGATGGCCTGCTCCTGCACATTCAGTTCCACGAGGCGGTTGTAGCGGTCGTGTTCATCCGTGATGGCGTTGAGCTCATCCATATGCAGACGGTACACGTCCCGGATATTACGCAGCCAGGGATTGAGAATGCCCAGGTCTTTGGGTTGCATGGCGGCTTTTACGCCCCCGCAGTTGTAATGGCCACAAACAACGATGTGTTTCACTTCGAGGTGTACCACGGCGTAGTTGATGACTGCCATCACGTTCAGATCGGTGTTGGGCACCACATTGGCGATGTTACGGTGCACAAATACCTCACCGGCTCCCAGCCCCATGATTTCGTTGGTGGGCACCCGGCTGTCGCTACAACCGATATAGAGGTACTCCGGCGTCTGGGTATCAGCCATTTTTTCAAAGAACTCCGCGTCGGTGGCCAGTTTGGACGCTATCCACTGGCGGTTGTTTTCAAATACCTGGTTATAACTTGTCATTGCCGTGATTTTTTTGTGCTAAAGATACGTACAGAAAGGTTACAGGGATACAAACCCTTAAAAATCAATCGTTAAATATTGATTTTGATATAGATCTGTTAACTTGGAATCCAGTTATAGTATTCGTACCTTTGCAGCTTCAAAATTTACATAGCCAGCATGATCAGTGTTAAAAACGTAACGCTCTCTTTTGGTAAGAGAGTATTGTTTGACGAAGTAAACCTCAATTTCACGAAAGGGAACTGTTATGGTGTGATTGGGGCTAATGGAGCAGGTAAATCTACCTTCCTGAAAATATTGTCCGGCGAAATAGAGCCGAACAAAGGCACCGTGGAAATCACCCCCGGCGAACGCATGAGCGTACTGAAACAGAACCACTTTGAGTTTGATGAGGTTACGGTACTGAATGCAGTATTGATGGGTAACAGGAAGCTGTGGGAGATTGCCAAGGAAAAAGATGAGATATATGCCAAGGAAGACTTTTCCGAGGAAGACGGTATGCGCGCCGGTGAACTGGAAGCAGAATACGGCGAAATGGGCGGTTACACAGCTGAAAGTGATGCTGGTGTACTGCTGGGCGACCTCGGTGTAAAAGAAGAATTCCACAGCGTGCTCATGAAAGAGATTCCCGGTAGCCTGAAAGTAAGGGTACTGTTGGCACAGGCACTGTTCGGTAACCCCGACATCCTGCTGCTGGATGAGCCCACGAACGACCTGGACGTGGAAACTATCGGCTGGTTGGAAAACTTCCTGGCCGACTACGAAAACATCGTGATCGTAGTATCTCACGACCGTCACTTCCTCGATGCCGTATGTACGCATGTGGCCGACGTAGACCGCGCGAAAATCCAGATCTTCTCTGGTAACTATACCTTCTGGTACGAGTCTTCCCAGTTGATGGCCCGCCAGATCGCTGATAAGAACAAGAAAATGGAAGATAAGCGGAAAGACCTCATGGACTTTATCGCCCGCTTTAGCGCCAACGCTTCCAAAAGTAAGCAGGCGACTTCCCGTAAGAAAGCCCTCGAAAAACTGGTTATTGAAGACATTCAGCCTTCTAACCGTAAATACCCGGGCATTATCTTCAAACAGCAGCGTGAGGTAGGTAACCAGATCCTGAATGTGGAAAAACTGGAAAAAGCAGTGGACGGCCGTAAACTCTTCACTGACGTCTCCTTCTCCATCAATAAAAACGATAAGGTTGCTTTCCTGTCTAAAGACCACCTGGCACTGACTACCTTCTTCCAGGTTATTAAGGACGAAGTAGCAGCAGACAGTGGTAAGGTAGAGTGGGGTACCACCGTTACCAACGCTTACCTGCCGAACGATAACTCCGCTTTCTTTACAGACCCGTCCCTGAACCTGCTGGACTGGCTGCGTCAATATGTGCCTTCACACGTAACGGATGTGGATGAGCCTTTCCTGCGCGGCTTCCTGGGTAAAATGCTCTTCGCCGGCGACGAGATCATGAAGAAAACTTCCGTATTGAGCGGTGGTGAAAAAGTACGTTGCATGGTGAGCCGTATGATGCTGCAGGACCCTAACGTGGTGATCCTCGATGAGCCTACCAACCACCTCGACCTGGAGTCTATCCAGTCTTTCAACGAAAGCATGATCAACTACAAAGGTATTGTGCTGTTCACCACTCATGACCATACGTTCATGCAGTCGGTGGCAAATCGTATCATTGAGCTGACACCTAAAGGTATCATCGATCGTATGATGACTTTCGACGAATACCTGGCCGATGAGCGGGTGAAAACACTGCGCGAAGAAATGTATAACAATGCAGTCTTTGCATAAGAAAATAAACAAAGCATAAAAACGAAGACCTGAGCACATGCTCAGGTCTTCGTTTTTTTAGTTGGAATAGTAGTTAGTAAGCAAGGACTAAAGGTATTCTTCTATTACCTTCATTTTATTCTTGTCCAGTGGCTTGGTAATATACGCCATCAGTTCAGGGGTGTGTTGCACTTTTTGCATGTCACGTACGTCCACCGAAGAGGAGCACATGATAATAGGAATATTGTTTTTGAGAGATGATTTCAGTCCGCGATATGCCTCAATAAAATCCCACCCGTTCATCCGCTGCATGTTCATGTCCAAAATGATAAGAGCAGGCAGTGTTGGTTGTGGATTACTGGATAACTGTTCCAGGGCTTCTTCTGCACACAGAAAGGAAGTAATGACAAGATTATCGTCCTGTTGCACCAACATCTTTTTGATAATGAAATGGAAAATTTCATCATCATCTACAACGTACACTATTTTGTTCATGTCTTCCATGCGAATGATTTAATTGGGCTGCTGAACTGGTCCTGTCAAATAGCATCGGCGCACAAAAAGAAGGGGAATGCAATTCCTGTATCAGAGTTCCTGTTCGCATTAAATGACCACGATTCAGGGCATAACAAATACTGAAATCGCAGATCGTTTTCATGACATAAAACGGGTTAAAGCTGGTACATTTACTCAGGTCACATCCTCGATTCAAAAGCATTGGTCCCGGTTATCCCACCATTTTTCGGTGGCCTTAGGCTATTTTGTAATTATAGTCGCAAAGAACGTTAATTTAATTTTATTTTTATATATAACTTTTTATCAATAACTAATCGTTAACAATTAGTAACGGTTAAAAAATTATCAGTATGCCGCACTGATGGCGCCTTTTGGAAGAAACCTAATACCTTCGTTCCTATTTATACCCTGAAAACTCAATTCATCATGCGTCTTACATTTTTACTTCTCCTGCTGGCAGGTAGTCTGCAAAGTGCGAAGCCTGCGCTTAAAAGCACCTCGAAAATTACCCCTCCGGACACGCTCCATCATTCCCTATTTACAGCCGGCGTCGGCTCCGCTCTTATAGGCGGCCTCTATGATGGTTTCTATCCTTATACAGCCCTTAAACAGCATGGTGATTTTGGCCTGGGAGCTCCTGACAAGCTGGATGGAGAAATAATGATCTATCAGGGAAAGATCTATCAGACCCAACACACCGGTAAGACTTTTCCGGTAGACGACAAACAACTGACACCATTCTGCATGGTTCATTTTTTTCACGCAGATAAGAAAATCGTCCTGCATCAAACACTGGATAAAACCGCGCTTTTCCATTATCTGGACAGCATTCTTACCAATGTGAACGGTATGTATGCTGTCCACATCAGCGGGAAATTCAGCTACATCAAAACCAGGGCTTTCCCTCCCGTTCAGGAACATGAACATACGCCACTGGCAGCGATGCTCGACAAACAGCAGTTCTTTGAATTTAAACAGGTACAGGGCGACCTGATCGGCTATCGCCTGCCTTACTTCATGGACAACACGAATATTTCCGGATATCACTTTCATTATCTGTCTGCACAAAAAGATGCCGGTGGGCATATCATCGATCTGAGAACGGACGATATCACCATTGAGATAGACACGCTGGACAGTTACACCATCAAGGTGCCTGTTACCAACGACTTTAATCATTTCGATTTCAAAAAGAACCGGGAGGAGGATATCAAAAGCGTGGAGAGGGGAGGGAAAAACTAAAACACTTCACTTTATGCAGGATAAATATTGCGCTGTAACAACCACATAAAAAATGGGCTAATCCTTTTGGATTAGCCCATTTTTTATATCTCTTTATCAGATCAGATTAAAACAGACCGCCTTTTCTGAGGGTAACTTTACCCTGGCCGATCTTGTAACCGTTATGATAGATTTCAACGGTATAATCACCTACTTTATAATCAGAATTCTGTTTCCAGTCCATGGTGACGGATTGTTTCTGACCAGTTGTGTAAGCCACGGTTTTTTTGGTGGTATACAGCTTTTCAGTACCGTCTTCCAGGGTGAATCTGCCGGAACCCAGTGCTTCTACCGCCAGCGGAGTATTATCCGGAGCGGTGATGGCAACGAAGATTTCTTTGTCGCCGGTAGGAGCAATTCTGTTGTCATCCAGATCGAAGCTTACCCGCATCATATCTGCACGTTTAGCTTTGGAAGTTTCCACTTCTTTGCCATTGTGTTTGATACGCAGCGGCAGCAGCTGGATATTGGAAGCATGTAATACAGAGCCCAGGTCCACTTTTTTGTTGAGGCTGTCTTTTACAACACCTACAGAGTCCCTTTCTTTACGGGCTACATCTCTTTCACCTGCCAGTACAATTTTTTCACCTTCCAGGCGCTCAATGGTCTGTTGATAACCTTCGATGCTGGATTTCAGTTGTTCAATGAGGCGACGGGCTTCAGCCAACTGGGCCTGCGTAGCATTTTTATTGCTCAGGATACTGGAAATACGAGCTTTCATATCCTGAATTTCTTTATCCTTGGTTTTCACCAGGCTGTCCATACGGGTATTCTGGGAAATCAGATCGTCCAGACGGGCGTTGGCAGCATTATATTCCTGCTGTAAGGCATCGCGGGATGAAGAAATAGAATCTACCTGAACAGTTTTTTGTGCGAGTTGCTCACTGGATTTATTTTTGTCGTACAACATATAAATCCATGTACCTGCCAGAGCCGCAATTAAAATACCGTAAATTAGACCATTGCGGCTGCGCGGTTTTTCTGGTCCGGGTGAACCCGGTGCAGGTGTGTTAAAAGTGTTCTCAGTCATAGTTGTTTGTTTTATGTTTAATTGTTATATGGTTAAAAATCGTTATTCAAAATTAGTATAATAATATAATATATTTTATCAAACGCCATAAAAGTCTTCAAACGTGTTACCTAATATAGGATTAGATCAATTATTGTTGTTGGACATAGAAACAACTCCGGCTACAGCGGCCTTGGAACAGCTGCCGGATGACATGCAACGGCTCTGGGGAGAAAAAATGGCAAAAACTGCGCCAGAATCCGAAAATGAAGCGGAACTATACGCGGACAGGGCAGGGATCTACGCCGAATTCGGAAAAATCGTATGTATATCTGTCGGCTTCTTCAGTCTGGAAAATAATGCCTACCATTTGAGGATGAAATCGTTTTATAATGACGATGAAGCAATTGTGCTCAATGGTTTTTTAGCATTGGTGGATAAATTTCATACGAAGTACCCCCACTTCCAGTTTGCCGGGCATAACATAAAAGAATTTGATATCCCTTTTATTTGCCGCCGGTCTGTTATTCATCAGTTATCTTTGCCCAAACCTTTGCAGTTACACGGCTTTAAACCATGGGAAATGCCCATGCTGGACACCCTTCAGCTTTGGCGCTTCGGAGATATACGGCATTACATTTCCCTGAAACTGCTCACGGCGGTATTAGGCATAGAAACGCCCAAAGACGATATCGACGGTAGCATGGTAGGAAAAGTATACTGGAACGACCACGACCTGGAAAGGATAGTAGCCTACTGCCAGAAAGATGTGACGGCCGTAGCCCAGTTGCTGCTCCGGTTTAAAAGATTACCCCTGTTAAAGGACGAACAGGTGACCCTGGTGAAATAATCCAGGCAAACCCACAAAAACAGATCATGGAATATCAGGATATTATACGCGACTGGAAACAAAAGAAATTCCGGCCCCTCTACTGGCTGGAAGGAGAAGAAGAGTTTTTTATTGATCAGGTGACCGCCTACGCGGAACATGACCTGCTCGATGAAGCGGAAAAAGGATTTAACCTCACCGTACTGTATGGCAAAGACACCGACTGGACGGCCGTGGTCAACGCCTGCCGCCGCTATCCCATGTTTGCGGAAAAACAGGTGGTCGTGCTCAAGGAAGCCCAGTCTATGCGCGATCTGCTCAAGCTGGAAGGCTATATCGAAAACCTGATGCCGTCTACCGTGTTTGTCGTGGCCCACAAACAGGGCAAAATAGACGGCCGCAGCAAAATGGCCAAACTGATCAAGGAAAAAGGCGTGCTGCTATCCACCAAAAAAATGTACGATAACCAGCTCCCCGCCTGGGTGGAAGCCTACGTGAGCAGCAGGGAACTGGCCATTACGCAGAAAGCCGCTATCCTGCTGGTGGATCATATCGGCAACGACCTTTCCCGTATCGCCAACGAAATAGATAAACTGCTGGTCAATCTGCCGGCAGGCAAAAAAATCGATGAAGGGGACATCGAAAAATATGTGGGCATCAGCAAGGAATACAATGTATTTGAACTGCAAAACGCCCTCGGACAAAAGAACGCCGACAAAGTGTTCCGCATCATCTCCTATTTTGCTGCCAACCCCAAAGCCGCACCTATTCAAATGACGCTGCCGGCGCTGTATAACTTCTTTGCTAAAGTGAACCTGATCTTTGGCGTGAAAGGAGCCGAAAAGGAAGTGGCCGCCGCATTGGGCGTACATCCGTTTTTTGTGAAGGATTATATGGCGGCCGCCCGCCAGTATGGCCCGGAAGGCACGGAAAAAGCGATTCTGTTGTTACAGCAATACAACTTACGCAGCATCGGTATCAACGACGCAGGGGTGGAAGATGGTGAACTGATGAAGGAACTGATGTATAAAGTAATGAACTGATTAAACTTATCTGAGATGCACCCTGTATTACGCATCATACTCGGCATCGTTATACTCCTGGCAGGATCTTATGCGCTATTCTGCAGTATTACATTCGTCAGGGTAATGATCAACCTCCATCCGGTAATGAAAAACGGTGGCTATACCCCGGGCTATATTTTTCAGGCAGGGGGGATGGTGGCTGCGGGACTGCTGCTCACCGGCTATTTTTTCTATAAAGCCTATAAGCTATTGAGGCCCCGGAAGAAAGAGGAGCCTATCGAATTGCTGGGAGAAGAGCTCTAAGCCTTTGCTCCCAGTATCTCTCTTGACTGCACAGAGTCTTTGTCCATCTGCACGATCAGATCTTTAATATCGTCAAATTTCTGATTGGAACGGATATAGGCGATGAAATAAACGGTCAGCTCCTGATCGTAGAGGTCTTCATTAAAATCAAACAGGTGTACTTCCAGCCGGAGGTCGGTACCATTAAAGGTAGGACGGAAGCCGATGCTCATCACGGCGGGCAACAGGCTGTCATGGCCAGGTGCTTTTACCCGTACCGCGTAAATGCCTTCTGCCGGGATAAGTTTTCGTTCGTCTTTCAGGTGCAGGTTAGCAGTCGGATAACCCAGCTGCCGGCCCATCTTATCGCCATGTACCACGGTGCCGCTCAGAAAATACGGATAGCCCAGCAGCTCGTTGGCCAGTAATACCTCGCCTTCCTGCAGGCTTTTACGGATTTTGGTAGAGCTCACGGTGAGATCGTTGACTACCTGCTGGGGTATTTCCACCAGCCGGAAACCGTATTGTTGTTGTTCTGCTTCCAGCAGTTCCAGCCCACCTTCGCGGTTGTGGCCAAAACGGTGGTCGTAACCAATAATAATAGTATGTGGCTTGAAACGGGCTACCAGGAAGTCTTCCAGGTATTCGCGGGCGGAGAGCTCGGAAAAAGCTTTGGTGAAGGGGACCACCACCAGATGATCGATACCGGCCTGCTCCAACAAGGCTATTTTTTCCGGCAGCGTGGTAAGCAGCCTGATATTGTTGGGGCGGGGCATTAATACTTCCCGCGGATGTGGGTCAAAGGTGACGATCACAGTCTCTCCGTCACACTCCGCAGCTGCCTGCTCCAGTTGTTGTATAATGAAGCGGTGTCCTGCATGTACGCCATCAAAAGTGCCTATCGTGATAATCGCATTACGGAATTCCGGTAAATGCTTTAAGTCCCTGTGAACCTGCATATAATTCAATAACATCAAAAATGCCATGCAAATCTAACACATTCAGCGGGCATTATGCAGGGAATCTGTTACTTTTGCAGCCAGATTGTTTCTTTATTCTCATTTTTATTTGATTTCCGGTGGATAATAATATTTACGCCAAACGTGGTGTTTCAGCTGGCAAGGAAGATGTGCACAATGCCATTAAAAATATTGATAAAGGCCTGTTTCCGAAGGCTTTCTGCAAAATAGTGCCGGATATCCTCGGTGGCGACGAAGCTTATTGCAATATCATGCATGCGGATGGCGCAGGCACCAAATCCTCCCTGGCTTACATGTACTGGAAGGAAACCGGCGATCTGAGCGTATGGAAAGGTATTGCACAGGACGCTATTATCATGAACATGGACGACCTGCTCTGCGTAGGCGCTACTGATAATATCCTGTTGTCTTCCACCATCGGCCGTAATAAACAACTGCTGCCGGGTGAAGTAATCGCTGCTATCATCAATGGCACCGAAGATATTCTGGCAGAACTGCGCAAACATGGTATCAGCATCTATTCCACCGGCGGGGAAACCGCAGATGTGGGAGACCTGGTACGGACCATCATCGTGGATTCTACGGTGACTGCCCGCATGAAACGCAGCGACGTAATTTCCAACGATCGTATTCAGGCCGGCGATGTGGTAGTGGGACTGGCCTCCTACGGGCAAGCCACCTACGAAACGGAATACAACGGTGGCATGGGCAGCAATGGCCTTACCAGCGCCCGTCACGATGTGTTCAATAAAGCCATGGCCGCAAAATATCCGGAGAGCTATGATCCCGGTATTCCGGCTGAACTGGTGTTCAGCGGTAAAAAAGCCCTGACAGACAAAGTGGATATTCCCGGCTTCGGCGCTATAGATGCCGGTAAACTGGTACTGTCACCCACACGTACCTATGCACCGGTGATCAAAAAAGTATTGGAACAGTTCCGTCCACAGATACATGGCATGGTGCATTGCAGCGGTGGCGCACAAACCAAAGTGCTGCATTTCATCGAAAACCTGCATGTGATCAAAGACAACCTGTTCCCTGTTCCGCCACTGTTTACCCTGATCCAGGAGCAGTCCGGAACTTCCTGGAAAGAGATGTATCAGGTGTTCAATATGGGCCACCGGATGGAATTGTACGTACCGGAAGCAATTGCGGCAGATATCATCCATATCTCCAAAAGCTTTAACATCGATGCGCAGATTATCGGACGGGTAGAAGCTGCGGCACAGAAACAAGTCACCGTAAAAGCGCCGGCAGGCACTTTTATCTACCAATAGAAAAAATGCTTTAGCATAAAAAATAAGCGCCGGGCCCTTCAGGTCCGGCGCGCTTGTTTTAGTTTTAGCAAAAATGGATTATTGATATTGATATTACTCTTGTAAGGTAAAACGGATAGGTAGATTAAACTGCACGTTTACGTCCCTGCCGTTTTGTTTTCCCGCATGCCACCGGGGCATGGCACTTACCACCCGGATCGCTTCGTCTTCAAGGCCGTTGCCCTTTGCAGCGCCAACAGTACGGGTGTCTTTTATATACCCTTCCTTGTCTACCACAAACTGAACGAATATGGTGCCGCTGGTGCCTTTTTCCTGTGCTTCCCTGGGATAACGGATATTTCTTGCCAGATAGCGGCTCAGGGCTTCTTCACCACCCTCGAAGGTAGGCGGGTTTTCCACAAAGGTGAATACCTCATCAGCACCTGATAGTGTGTTCTGCGTCACTTCTTTGGTTGAGTTGGCATCTCCGACAACAATCATCCCCAGATTTTTCTCCAGTTTGAATTGTATGGGAATCATGTAATCCACGGCTACTTTCCGGCCATCTTTCTCTGCCGGTTTCCATGAAGGCATGGCTTTGACTACCCGGATGGCCTCTTCTTCGAGTCGGGCTCCCAGCGGAGTATTGATGGCTTCGGCATGGGTGATATTGCCATGTGCATCGATAATGAAATGAACTTTCACCGTACCCTGGATACCTTTCTCGAAGGCCACCTTCGGGTAACGGGTGTTACGGCTCAGATAGAGGGCCAGCGCCTGGTCGCCGCCGGGGTAAGAGGGAAAAGCGGTCAGGTCGGCGGGGTCTACCCGCATTACAGAAACAGTGCTATCGATGATGCCGGTTTTAGGACGGATGGTATCGCCAGGCATTGGTGTAGCCTGCGTCACCGGGGTAGGTGCTTCCGGTTGCACGGACTGATTTAATATACTGCCGGAGGGGACCAGCGCCCGAATGGCGGATGGACGCTGGTCGACCACAAAGGCTAGTGAGCAGAAGATGGCGGCGCCGAGCGGCAATACCAGTATCCTGCGCAAATAACTGAATCGGGGTTGACGGAATTGGGTAAGCATAAAAATTCGCCGTTTTATCGGCGGATGGAAAAAATCGTTGGTAATCGAGAACTGCCTGCTGTTAAAGGCATTGCGGAGAATGTTTTCAGCATAACCCTTTACTTCGTTGCCGGCTGCTTTCTGGTCTGCGATGAATTCATGCACGAGGGACAATTCCCTTTTTATCAGATAGAAGAAAGGATTGATCCAGCAAACAGCGGTGATTACTTCCAGCAGCATTTTGTCGATGCTGTGTTTTTCACGCAGATGTACCAGCTCATGTTGCAGCACCTGTTTGTTGTCCGGCGTATCGAGGCTGGAATCCATGTCCCAGAAGATATACCGGAAGAAAGAAAAAGGTGCTTTTACCTGTGGGTGACGGGCAAAACGGAACGGTGGAATTTCCTGCACCGTGCTGCGTCGTATCAGTCTGCGGATCCCGAAGATGCCGGCCAGTAAACGGCACAGCAGGAAGGCGACTACGATAGCATATATAACGGTGAGGGCTATACGTAAATAGACAATGGGGTCTGTGGTAGGAATGGCGGCGGCAGGTTCCCGCAGCGTAAGGATTTTGCTGGTGTAAGTCAGTACCGCAGCGGTTTTTTCGTTGTTATTGGGTAGCGGTATCCGTAGCAGCGGGGTGACTAACGATACCAGGGTAATAAGCATCAGGTAGTACCGGTTCCATTGGTGAAACCGGTTATTACGCAGGGCCAGATGGTAATAGCCATATAGAAGGGCACTGCACAGTACAACTTTCTCCAGATAGATAAGCGCTGTCATGTGGAATTCTTTTAAATCGGATGATAAAGATGAGCGGTCCTGCTGTTATTATTTGTCGTGGTCCTTGATTTTCTTTATCAACTGTTCCAGATCGTTAACACTGATTTCTTTTTCCTTCACAAAAAAGGACACCATGTTGCTGAAAGAACCACCGAAATAGCTTTTGGCCAGGCTATTCAGTGTTTTATGGCTATAGGCTTCTTTTGTGATCAGGGCATGGTACTGATGGGATTTACCAAAAGCCTTGAAGTCCACAAATCCTTTTTCAATGAGGATTTTTACCAGGGTGGATACCGTGTTGTAATGCGGTTTTGGTTCCGGCATTGCTTCTATGATATCTTTCACGAAGGCCGGCCCTGTTTGCCATAGCGCCTGCATGATCTGTTCTTCCGCTTTGGTAAGTTGCTTCATGGCTGGTGGAAATTAATGTTACCAAGTTACAACTAAATTTTTAGTTCTGCAACTATTGTTTTAGTTTTTAAGATGGTATCTGCCGGTGGAGATAATTTTTCAGGCAGTTGTTTGCCGGGTTAGGAGGGGAGTGTTGGGCTGTGGTGAAATTTTGTTGCCGCAAGACACAACGAATTATTTTTTAATTGGTTATTTTTGTCGCCATAACGCAGTTTAGCATTAAACAGAACATGTACATGACACCCGAACAGCCGATTATCCAGTTAACGAATGCCAGTATTTACCAGGGAAATTCTTTGATTTTGTCTGATGTGAATATAACGGTGAATAAAGGAGAGTTTGTATATCTTATTGGTAAAACGGGGACAGGCAAGTCCAGTCTGTTAAAGACTCTTTACGGGGATTTGCCTTTAAAGGACGGAACGGGTCAGGTAGTAGGGTTTGATCTGAAGAAGATGGACTGGAAGAAGGTGCCTTACCTGCGTCGTAATCTGGGCGTGGTGTTCCAGGACTTTCAGTTGCTGACCGACCGGAACGTGCATGACAACCTGAAATTTGCGCTGCGGGCTACGGGCTGGCAGGACAACAAGCAGATGGAAGATAAGATAGCCGATGTGCTGGACAAGGTGGGGTTGAGCACTAAAGGTTTTAAGATGCCGTATGAATTGTCTGGCGGAGAGCAGCAGCGTATCGACATTGCGCGGGCCATGCTTAATTCGCCCCGGCTGATCCTGGCCGACGAGCCTACCGGTAACCTGGACCCTGAAACTTCCGATGGTATTATGCAGCTGTTGTTCCGTATTTGCCGGGAGGGTACCGCTATTGTGATGGCTACCCACGACTATATCGTTTTACAGAAGTTCCCTTCCCGTGTGTTGCGCACTGAAAACGGACATGTGACCGACAATGCCGCCCTGAATTTTTCTGCCTAATTGATCTGAAGTGGTTTACAGATATAAAATATTCAGAATTAATTATAAATTCCGGCTTTATTGGTAATTCGTATTTTTTAAATTACCTTTGCACCGGAAAAATAGCGACAAAAAACATTATTATTACTTATTATTATTAAAGATGTCTTACTTAACTGTTGAAAAGAAAGCCAATATTTTTAAGGAATTTGGTGGAAGCGAGAAAAATACAGGCTCCGTGGAAGCGCAAATTGCCCTGCTGACTGAGCGTATCAACAGCATTTCCGGTCACCTGAAACAAAACAAAAAAGATTTCTCCACTCATCGTGGTCTGATGAAAATGGTAGGTCAGAGAAAGCGTTTGCTCGCTTATCTGTCTAAAACCAACCTCACTGGCTATCGTGCCCTCATTGAGAAGTTAGGTATCAGGAAGTAACCATGACTTAATTATAGCGCTATTCCCAACTATTATGTTGGGAATAGTTTTTTTGTATGTATACGTTTTGTTATCCTTGTGATTGTAAATGGATAACGTTATCTAATTAATCCTCACTTTTTTATGAATCTGACACCTATCTCAGTGAAGTTCGATATAGGAGACGGTCGTATCGTGACCATCGAGACCGGCAAGTTGGCCCGTCAGGCTGACGGAGCGGTAACGGTGCGTTTGGGGAATGCAATTCTGCTGGCCACTGTGGTAGCGAATAAAGAACCTAAACCCGGCCAGTCATTCTTCCCGCTTACTGTTGACTACCAGGAAAAATTTGCTTCTGCCGGCCGCATACCCGGATCTTTTTTCAAACGCGAAGGCAGACTATCCGATTCTGAAGTCCTGATCTCCCGCCTGATTGACCGTGCATTACGCCCGCTGTTCCCCGACAACTATTTCTGTGAAGTACAGGTACTGGTTACACTCATCTCTTCTGATCCTGAAGTAATGCCCGATGCACTGGCCTGTCTGGCTGCATCTGCTGCGCTCGCAGTGTCTGACGTTCCCATCCAGGAAATCATCTCCGAAGTACGTGTGGCCCGCATCGAGGGTAAATATGTGATCAACCCGAACCGTTCCGATCTGGCGAAAGCTGATATGGACTTCATCATTGGTGCTACTGAAAAGAACATCATGATGGTGGAAGGGGAGAGCAAGGAGTGCCAGGAAGAAGACCTGATCGCCGCCATCGAAGCCGCACACGCTGCTATCAGAATACAGGTGAAAGCTCAGGAAGAACTGCGCGACCAGAAAGGTGTGAAAGGCAAACGTGAATACACGCTGCCTCACCAAAACGAAGAACTGAAGGCAAAAGTGATCGCTTTTGCGAAAGATAAAATTTACGCGGTAGCGAAATCCGCTTCTGCCAAGCACGACCGCAGCGATGCGTTCAAAAAAATCGCTGAAGAGCTGAAAGAAAGCCTCGGTGAACTGCCGGAAGAAGATGCACCGCTCGTAGGTGAATACTTCCACGACCTGGAAAAAGAAGTGATCCGTAACATGATCCTGGATGAGTCTATCCGTCTGGATGGCCGTTCCCTGGACCAGGTACGTCCGCTGGCGATGGAAACAGACATCCTGCCTTCTCCGCACGGTTCTGCACTGTTCACCCGTGGTGAAACCCAGTCCCTGACAACTGTTACCCTGGGTACACCGGAAGATGAGCTGCTGATCGAAAGCGCTGCTGTTTCCAACTACGTTAAATTCATCCTGCACTACAACTTCCCGCCATTCTCCACCGGTGAGGTGAAAATGATGCGCGGCCCCGGCCGTCGTGAAGTTGGGCACGGTAACCTGGCGATGCGCTCTCTGAAGCAAATGATGCCGGGCTCCGAATACCCTTACACGGTACGTGTAGTATCCGATATCCTCGAGTCAAACGGTTCTTCCTCCATGGCTACCGTATGTGCCGGTTCACTGGCACTGATGGACGCAGGTGTTCCATTACCGAAACACGTTTCCGGCGTGGCAATGGGGCTGATCTCCCGTGCTTCTGATGGCAAATGGGCGGTACTGACCGACATCCTGGGTGATGAAGACCACCTCGGTGATATGGACTTTAAAGTAACCGGTACCCGCGACGGTATCGTGGGCATTCAGATGGACATCAAAGTGGATGGCCTCAGCATGGATGTAATGCGTTCCGCACTGGCCCAGGCCAAGAAAGGACGTCTGCACATCGTTGAAGCGATGTATGCTGTTGTTCCTGCTGCCCGTCCTGAACCGAAACCACACGCACCACGTATGGAGAAGATCATCATCGACCGCGAATTTATCGGCGCAGTGATCGGACCCGGTGGTAAAATTATACAGGAGATCCAACGCGAAACCGGTACTACCATCAACATTGAAGAGGTAGGCGAAACCGGCGAAGTGAGCATCTTCTCTGCACAGAAAGATGGCCTGGACAGAGCTGTGGCATGGGTAAAAGGCATCGTAGCCGTTCCGGAAGTAGGAGAGGTATACGAGTCTGTGGTAAAATCCATTATGCCTTACGGTGCATTCGTAGAGTTCATGCCAGGCAAACAAGGCCTGCTGCACATCTCCGAAGTGTCCTGGAAGCGCCTCGAAACCATGGAAGGCGTATTGTCTGAAGGTGAAAAGGTAAAAGTGAAACTCACCGGCACTGATCCTAAAACCGGTAAGTTCAAACTGAGCCGTAAAGTGCTGATGCCTAAACCAGAAGGTTATGTAGAACGCGAAGAAGGCGATCGCGGCGAACGCCGTGACCGTGGTGATCGCGGAGATCGTGGTGGTGATCGCGGTGACAGACGTGACCGTGGCCCTCGCGACGACAGACGCGGTGGTGGTGATCGTGGTGACAGACGCGGCCCTCGTGAAGATCGTGGTCCCCGTGAAGACCGTGGTCCTCGCCCGGAACGTCAGGACTACCCTGAAAAACCACAGGAACCTACCTTCGACGAAGAATAGTTTATAACTGAAATTAGATAAATGAAAAAGCAGCTACTGTCTAGTAGCTGCTTTTTCATTTTAAGAAGGTCCAAAATGATTTGTTCGTTAAACGTAAAAAAACCTTCATTTGAAAGGAATTGAACAACATCATAGCCAGGGCTTTAATGGTTTGTTCGTTAAACGTAAAAAACCTTCATTCGGAAGGAATTGAACAACATCATAGCCAGGGCTTTAATGGTTTGTTTATATGTTCAGAAGCATAAACGTAAGAAACCTTCATTTGAAAGGAATTGAACAACATCGTAGCCCAGGGCTTTAATGGTTTGTTCGTTAAACGTAAAAAACCTTCATTTGAAAGGAATTGAACAACATCGTAGCCCAGGGCTTTAGCCCTGGGAATCCGGGATCCCGCGAACGTTTATCGATGCGTGATTTGTTCCACGCAGAAGGTGCTTTCGCGGAAAATTTCCTTGCCGTTGTTCATCCGGAATACCCGATAGTTATTGTTATTAATCGGTTCAAAGATGAGTTTGTATGCCGGTTGTACAATTTTGCTGCCGCGTTCTACGATCTTCAGGTTACCGGTGGCCAACAGGTCGGGCAGTATTTCTTCCACGTAAGGCATCAGGATACCGCAGTCTTCGGCCCATAACAGGTTCATTTTATCCGTGCGGAAGTTGATTTCCTTGTTGAGCGTGTCTTCCACGAAGCAGTAGGCTTTCAGGAAGTGGTTGGCCATGTCGTTGTTGTTGAGCCTGGAAAACTGGATGTTACGGAATACTTTATTGCTGTTTTTGTTGTTGCGTAGGGTCGTATCCATGGTGATCATGTAATCGAGCAGATGCTGGCGGTCGAAGATCAGTACGGCGTTGTCTCCCTGATATACGATGGAGTCTCTGAATGGCTCGGAGGGCGGTTGTACTTTGATCACTGTTTGTGCTGTGGCGGCCCATGAGCAGGCAATGCCTGCGAGCAGGAGCAGTAATGTTTTCATAGGTAATATTGGTTAATTTTTATATGTCAAATATAATGATATTAATATAAAATGTTATAAATTGATGCCGGGGTAAATATTTTCTTACTATTTCGCTGTGCTGGCGGATGTTTCAGGCAAATGATTATATTTGCCGCATATGTCACATATTGCTATTACGCTGCGGGCCAACGCTGAACAGGCTGACCTGCTGATTGCCCGGTTGTCGGATACAGGTTATGAGGGATTTGAGGAGCAAGCGGACCAACTGATTGCCTATATTCCGGAAGCTGACTTTGATGAAGCGTTATTGCAGTCGATGCTGGTACCTTACGGTATAACCTATACGAAAGAGACGATTGAGCAGACCAACTGGAATGCAGTGTGGGAAAGCAATTTCGAACCTGTGCAGGTAGATGACTTTTGTGGCATCAGGGCCGGTTTTCATCCGCCTTTTACGCCGGCGCCAACCTATGAGATTGTGATCACGCCCAAGATGTCATTTGGTACAGGGCATCACGCCACTACCTCTTCGATGATACGGTTGATGCAACACCTTTCGTTTGAAGGAAAAAAAGTATTCGATTTTGGTACCGGTACGGGCATTCTGGCTATCCTGGCCGATATGATGGGAGCAGCACAAACAGATGCGATCGATTACGATGAATGGGCTGTGAACAATACGCTGGAGAACATCCATACGAATCACACCCAACATACAACGGTATGGCAGGCTGACAACCTGGATGCGGTGACGGGTACATATGATATTATCCTGGCCAACATCAATCTGAACGTACTATTGAAGTTTATGAACGATATGCGCCGTTTGATGGTGCCGGATGGCATCCTTTTGCTGAGCGGCATTATGCCATCAGATGAACAGCAAATACTCGCATCAGCAGTTCCGGCAGGCTTCGTGCTCCTGGAAAAAATCGAAAAAGACAACTGGCTGGCACTGAAACTGAAGGCTGGTAACAAGGAATAGTTTAAAGTTTTATATGAAAAGTGCTGATAATCCAACTTTTGTGTTACAAACTTTTCTAATGTTTGCTTAATTTTAACACAGAATTTGTTATCTTAGCAATCCTAACTTATAGTGATGACAGAAATTTTATTGCTTTTTTGTGCTTATCTGATCGGTTCTGTTCCTACAGCTGTATGGGTAAGTAAAGGCGTCTTCGGGATGGATATCAGGGAATATGGCAGCGGTAACGCCGGTGCTACCAATACATTCCGGGTACTGGGCCCCAAAGCAGGAACTTTTGTGATGGTGGTAGACATGTTGAAAGGTGTACTGGCTGTACGGTTAGCATATCTCGTATCTTACTATCATGATCCCGAACACCTTACCCAGTTGGTGAACCTTCAGATCGGACTGGGCCTGACTGCGGTAGTAGGGCATATTTTCCCTATCTGGGCTAACTTCCGTGGCGGTAAAGGTATCGCTACCCTGTTCGGCCTGGTACTGGCCATTCAGCCGGTAGTGGCATTGTGCTGCGTAGGCGTATTTCTGATGATCCTCTTCCTGACCCGTTATGTGTCTTTAAGTTCTATCATCGCCAGCATCGCATTTCCTGTCCTGATTCTCTATATCTTTAATGAACCTGAAATATACTATCGCATCTTCGCCATAGCAGTGGCATTGATGGTAGTGTTAACACACCAGAAAAACATTACCCGTCTGTTGAAAGGCAACGAGAGTAAAGTTCCTTTGTTCAGGAACAGAAAGGAAAAACATTAATTCAACTTTTTAGTCATAAACTTCAAAGCATAAAGCAGAAAGCCGGGCCAACTAAAGTGTGCACGCTTTTTGCTTTATGCTTTTCTGCATTATAAAGCTTTTCTGCATTATAAATTTGATTCACCCATGAAAAAGATCGCACTTATCTTTACTGCCGGCATCGGACTGTTAGCAGCGTGTACCCGTGTACCTATAACAGGACGTAGCCAGTTAAACCTGCTCCCCGAAAGCACCATGCAATCTATGGCGCTCCAGGAATACCAATCATTTCTCTCCTCCAACAAAGTAGTGTCACAAAGCAGCAACAGGGACGCGGAAATGGTGAAAAGGGTAGGGCAACGTATTGCCGGCGCCGTTACAGCTTACATGAACCAAAACGGCATGGGCAGCCAGATCGCTGATTACAAATGGGAATTTAACCTGGTCGATAGTAAAGAGGTGAACGCCTGGTGTATGCCGGGAGGTAAAGTGGTGGTATATACCGGATTATTGCCTGTAACCCAGAACGAAACCGCACTGGCCTGTGTAATGGGTCACGAAATTGCCCACGCTATCGCTCGTCATGGTAACGAACGTATGAGCCAGGGATTGATCGCACAAGGTATCCAGGTAGCTGGTTCCGTAGCGCTGGGTAAAAATCCTACCGCGGTTAACCTCTTTAATCAGGCTTTTGGCGTAGGCGGTAACCTCGGCATCATGGCTTTCTCCCGCGCCAATGAACTGGAAGCAGATCACCTCGGTGTTATCTTTATGGCCATGGCCGGTTACAACCCACAGGAATCCATTCCTTTCTGGCAACGGATGGCTAATATGAGCAACGGTCAGAAACCACCGGAGTTTATGAGCACTCACCCCAGCGACGCCAGACGTGTACAACAGCTCCAGCAATTGATGCCGGAAGCCATGAAGTACTACAAACCCAGATAATTTGGCTATTTAATCATTTGGATATTAAAAAAGCAGCGGAGAACACATTCATATTTGTGTTCTCCGCTGCTTTTTTAAAATATCTAAATATCTAAATAACTAAATGATCAAATGACTACATGTTTATCTCGATCACCTTCTTGTTCTTCTGCACTTTGGTCTTCTCCGGCACATGTGCCAGTATCTCTTTTTTGAAGGCTTCTATCAGGGCCTGTTTGATAAAATGACGATGCGTAACAAGACTGATCTCCCTTACCGGTTCAGGCGTTTTAAAATAACGGACCATATTCAGCTGGCGGCTGGAGAGGTCCTGCAGGGACAACTCCGGTAAAATGGTATATCCTTCATTCAGATCTACCATTCGTTTGAGTGTTTCTACGCTGCCGGTATTGTATTCCAGGTTTTTATGCTCACCCATCGTGAATTTATCCTTACAGATATTCAGCACCTGATTACGCATGCAATGACCTTCATTAAGCAGCCATACATCTTTTAGCTCCAGCTCTTCTGCCCGCACTATCTTCTTCTCAAACAGCGGATTGCTCTTAGCGGTATACACTACAAACGATTCATAAAACAGCGGGTGCTCCTCCAAATGAGGATTATGCAGCGGCGTGGCCAGCAACCCACAGTCCAGCAGCTCCTGCTTCAGCTGTTGGATGATCTGTTCGGTAGGATATTCCCAGATTTCCAGTTTTACTTTGGGATACTTCTTCATGAATCCCGTCAGGATGCGGGGAAGAAGATAAGGCGCCAGCGTAGGGATAATGCCTACTTTCAGGTTGCCCTGTACTTCCTTTTTCTGGTCAGCGATGATTTCCCGGATCCGGGCGTTTTCCTTCAGGATAATCCTGGCCTGCGCTATTACAGCAATGCCTATTTCGGTAGGTACCACCGGCAGTTTACTGCGGTCAAACAGTTTAATGCCCAGCTCATCTTCCAGTTTTTGTATCTGCATGCTCAGCGTAGGCTGTGTAACAAAGCATTTTTCCGCTGCTATCACAAAGCTTCGGTAGGTGTCTACCGCAACGATGTACTCCAATTGAACCGTTGTCATACTACAAAGGTATTGATAAAATCTATAGATAGACAATTACAAATTACGAATTGCGAATTACGAATTGAGGGCTTTCTTATAGAGCGGTTAATAAGTAACCTTTCCATAAAAGAGCCCTCAATTCGTAATTCGCAATTCGTAATTAGAATATACGGTAGCGGTATTTGATTTTTTCGGTGTTGCTGTACAGTTCCCTGATGTTGATAGACGCCTGGATTTCCTGTACGGCATCGGTTTTCAGGTTGCGGAACTCAGCCTGTTTGTTGTCGATAATATTTTTTTCAGCCAGTCCGTTGTCCTGTGCAATCTTCAGTGAATTGTTCACCTTCGTGTAATAGGAATCCAGCAGGGTGAAGTATTCGTTATAAAGATTTTCAAAGCGTTTGGTTTGCAGCACCAGGTCTTCCAGTTGATTGTTCACCTCTTTCAGATTGGGATTTTCCCGCAGCAGCGACTCATAGTCGATGCGTTTGTTTTTGGTATACTTTGTTTCGAGCTGACCAAAATAGTCTACCACTTTTTCTTTTTTGAACTCATAGAAATACTCGTTCATCGTTTGGCTCAGCGGCTTGGCGCCTTTCTGCGGAGCCGGGAACTTCAGGGAAGTAGCGGTAAACGACAGGTGGTCAAACAGATTGTCCTGCAACAGGCTGAGCTGGTCCTTGTTGAAGTTGAGGCCATACTCAAACTTCTGGTTGGCATCATTCAGTGCAGTGTAATACACTACATATTTGTTCAGTTCCTTTTCAAAATCCTGTAGTGACTTCTGATTGATCTGTTTATTGTTGACGCTGACGCTGTGCAGGAAGTTCATCACCGAGTTGGCGATGGCCAGCGGTGGTGTCAGTGAGGTGAAGCTCTGGAAGATAGGGCTGTTGATAATGGACTTGGTAGACTCCACGATCTTGGAATTTTTCTCGCCCTTATCGGATTTGTTTTTCAGGATGATTTTTTCCACCAGTTCCACGATGCGATCGCTCAGCGAAAAGCCTAAGGCCTTACTTTCCGGGTTGTTGAGCGAGGTAATGAATACATCGAGGTTATTGGTGGTGGTACGCGATTTCAGGTCAATGATCTTTTTGTTGAGCAGATAATAAGTCTCACTTGCGTTGATGATATTATTTTTGATAAGATCGTACTTACTCATGTTATCGATCTCTTTACCCTGCAGCAGGGCCTGGATGGCATTGGAATTCGTTTTATCGTTGTCCGTGATGCGCTGCATTTCTTCCACCAGTTTCCGTATGGTGGTGTCCTGTGTCTTGATGACTGGTGAGGTGATGGCTTTTAATTCCGGGTCCTGCGCTTGTGCGGCCTGAAAGGTTAACAAAAAGATAAAGGGTGCAGGCAGCACTTTCATCCATTTGAAAGTCCGGGAATTTTTTCCGGGCTGTACTAACGGCAATGAATGATTACGGGTGGCCTCCAGACCATTACCATGCTTCATCTCCGTTGGTAGGTGTTTTAACATGTTCTTTTTGCTTTTTGTTAACAAAAATTTTAGAAAATATGATGCCAAAATCATCAAGCTACAAAGATAAATAATTAATAATAGTTAAAATTAAATCATGATAGGTGGTACACATGGGCATTTAAGCAATATATTTTGAATTATCAGCAGGTGAGTTACCTTTGCACCCAAATTTGATCCACTTTTCATGCTGAATGACAAAAAGATAGTGGTTGTGTTACCGGCCTACAACGCAGCACTTACACTGGAAAAGACGTTCCGGGAAATCCCTTTCGACATCGTAGACGATGTGGTACTGGTAGACGATGCCAGTAAAGATGAGACCCTGGAAATTGGAAGACAATTGGGGATTAAACACCTGATCCGCCACGATAATAACAAAGGATATGGCGGTAACCAGAAATCCTGCTATAACAAGGCGCTGGAACTGGGTGCCGATGTGGTGGTGATGCTTCACCCGGATTACCAATATACGCCCAAGCTGATCACTGCCATGTGCAGTATCATTGCCAACGGGCTGTACCCGGTGGTTTTTGGCTCCCGTATTCTGGGTAAAGGCGCGCTGAAAGGAGGTATGCCGATGTATAAATATATCTTCAACCGTATGCTGACGCTGACCCAGAATATCCTGATCGGTCAGAAGCTGAGCGAATACCACACCGGCTATCGCACCTTTTCGGGAGAAGTGTTGAAAAATATCAATTACATGGCCAATAGTGATGACTTTGTCTTTGATAATGAAATGATTTCGCAGATATTCATGAAAGGATACGATATTGCGGAAATAACCTGCCCCACCAAATACTTTGAAGAAGCATCCAGCATCAACTTCAAACGGAGCGCCATTTATGGCCTTGGTGTGTTAAGGGTGTCTTTACAGCACCGTTTGCATATGTGGGGCCTTCTTAAAGGAAAGATTTATTAAAAAATTCGTATAGTCAGTGAGTTTAGCGCAGCAGTATCGATTAGCTACCAAATACATCCGGTATTATTTTACCTCCGGTAACCGTCATGATGTTCATTCCCCTTTCGTTTTCTCCCTTATAGAAGACGTATTGCTGGATAAGACCCGTCATGCCGCCTTCGGCGAGATAGAACAGCTGCGCAAACAGTTACTGGCTAGCACCGAAACCCTTCAGGTCACCGACCTGGGGGCCGGTTCCCTTATTTCTTCCGGCAATGAACGGAAAGTCAGCGACATTACCCGTTACGCTGCCAAACAACCTAAATTCGGGCAGTTGTTTTATCGGTTGGTGCAATACCTCCAACCGAAACAATTGCTCGAATTAGGCACTTCTATGGGCCTTTCCTCTGCCTATATGGCTAAGGCGGCCCCTGATGCCCACGTATATACGATCGAAGGCTGTCCTAATATTGCTGCCAGAGCCCGCAAAAACTTCGATGCGCTGCACCTCGACAATATCACCCAGGTAACGGGCAATTTTGATACGGTACTGCCGGACGTGCTCCGACAGATACAGCGGCCCGATTGGGTGTACATCGACGGGAACCACCGTAAAGAGCCTACACTGGCCTATTTTGAGCACTGTCTCCGGCATGTGCACGAATACTCCCTCCTGATTTTCGATGATATCCACTGGACCCCGGACATGGAAGCGGCCTGGCATACCATTCAGGACCACCCGCAGGTGACCATGACCATCGACCTGTTTTTTATCGGGCTGGTGTTTTTCCGGAAGGACTTCAAAGTGAAGCAACATTTCACGCTGAAATATTAAAAAAATTTAAAAATACCGGTCGGCGGGTAGTATATTAGGAACAAATTCCTCATATGAACTACTGCAGATACCTGTTCTTTTGTTGTTGCCTCCTGCTGGCCGCCATACACAGCCGGGCACAGGAGCTGGACGCTTTCAGCTATGAAACCTATTACCATCACGGTGACACCCTGCGCTACCGCCTGCTGACGCCCGCCAATTACGACACACATAAAAAATACCCGTTGATCGTTTTCCTGCACGGCGCCGGAGAGCGGGGGTATGACAACAATGCACAGCTGCTGCATGGCGGCACCATGTTCCTGCGCGACAGCCTGCGGACCAACTATCCGGCCTTTGTGCTGGTACCGCAATGCCCTTCCGGCAGCTCCTGGGCCCCCATGACTTTCAAACGTGACAGCGCCGGCAAGATCATCAGCGCAGACTTTCCGCTGGACGCCCCGGCGCCGCCCGCCACCGCCGCGCTCAATGTGCTGCTCGACAGCCTGCTGGGCACCGGAAAAATCGATACAAAAAGAGTGTATATCGGTGGCCTGTCTATGGGTGGCATGGGCACTTTCTACATGATCACCAAAAGACCGGGATTGTTCGCCGCGGCATTCGCTATCTGCGGTGCAGGCAACGTTGCGGAAGCCGGCCGTTTTGCCCGTAAAGTGCCGGTTTGGATCTTCCACGGTGATGCGGACGGCGTAGTGCCGGTAGATGGTTCCCGGGTATATGACGCGAAACTGAAATCATTGCGTGCGGAGTACAGATACACAGAATACCCTGGCGTAGGCCACAACAGCTGGGATAATGTGTTTGTAGAACCAGATCTCTTCCGATGGCTGTTTTCTCATAAAAAGAAATAATACATCCCGGCAGATGTAAAAATAAAAAGCCCCTGACCATACAGTCAGGGGCTTCGCTCTATAAAACCTTCCGGGTCAAACCAACATCACTTTGTCCATCCTTAAGAAGGTTTTATTCATCACACTCATCCTTACTCCAATCTGCCATTCTACTCTTCAGGTGATCATCTATCTAAAACAATCCACTATTAACGTGCGGAACCTCCCAGAGACCTATACAGCGACACCAGTCCCTGGTACACGCCTTTCCGTGTATTCACCAACGCCAGTTCCGCTTCCAGCACACTTTTCTGGGCAGTGATCACTTCCAGATAGTTGGCATATCCTGTGGTAAAAAGGATATTGGCGGTAGACACGGCCTGCTGCAACACCAGTACCTCTTTGGATTTGAGGGAAAACGCCTGGTGCTGGTTTTCTACTTTGTTCAGTGCGGTGGCCACTTCCTGATAACCATTCACAATAGCCTGTTGATATTCATAGAATGCCGTATAGGCGTTAGCGGTAGAAATATTGTACTGTGCCTTCAGTTGTTTTTTATTGAAGATGGGAGCAGTGATGCTGCCCAGTGCGCCCCATGCAATGGAGGCGGGTGTTTTAAATAACAGCCCTGCTTTGAAAGCGTTGAACCCGGCATACGGCGTAATGGTCAGTCCCGGGAAAAATGCGGCCCTGGCGGCTTTTACATCGGCCTTGGTAGCGCTCAGCTCCAGCTCCGCCCGTTGGATATCCGGACGATGTAATAACAGATTGGCCGGAATACCGGAGGGGACAACCGGCGGCAGGTTGGTGGTATCTACCAGATCCGCCACAGCGCTACGCTCAATATGTTGCGGCAGTCTGCCCATCAGCGCATTGAGCTGATTTTCGAGGGCGGCAATTTCCTGTTTCACGCCAAATTCCAGCGCTTGTGTGCTCAGCAGTTGTGCGGTGAACTGCTGTAAGGCCAGTTCGGTAGCGCGACCGGCATCTTTCTGGATATGCACCGTGGCTACTGCGGTCTCCTGCAATTTGATGTTACGGCGGATGATCACCAGTTCGTTGTCCATGGCCAGCAGCTCATAATAAAGGCCGGTAACGCCTGCCACAATTTGTGTGGTGAGCAGGCGGCGTGCCTCACTGGTGGCGAGGAAACGCGCCATGGTAGCGTGGCGTTGCTGCTTCAGTTTACCCCAGATGTCTATCTCCCAGGAGCTTCTGATACCGGCGAAGTATTCAGGGGTAGGGTCAGACACGCGCTGGTCGTCGTTGATGTTGGGCGATTTGTTGGTATCGAAGTTACCGACACCGGTCATGGTGTAGTCCGCGAAGTGATCTACTCCGGCCGTCAATGAAAGATTGACGGAAGGCAGCCATGCGTTGCGTGCCATCATCAGGTTAGTCTGCGCAGCGGAGATACGGCGGGAGGCGGCCAGCAGGTCATAGTTATTCAGCAGGGCACTGTCTACCAGATTTTTCAGGTACTGGTCCTGGAAAATGCGGTCGAAGCTTGCCAGCGATAAGGTATCAGCAGCCGGCGCGGTAGTAACGGGAGCGACTGTACGTTCCGGCAGCTGCAGTTCTTTCTGGGTGGTGCAGGCGCCGGCACCTGTCAGCAGACAGGCACCCAGCGCATATTGATATATTCGTTTATTCATTGGTGTAAGCTTTCAGTTCAACTTTCTTTTTCGGAATCATGGAGGCAAACAGCACATAGAGGCCGGGGATGATAATGACACCGAAGATGGTGCCTATCAGCATGCCGCCGGCAGCAGCGGTACCAATGGACCTGTTGCCCATCGCACCTGCGCCTGAAGCGATACACAGCGGGATCAGGCCGGCGATAAAGGCGAAGGAAGTCATCAGAATAGGTCGCAGCCTGGACACCGCGCCTTCTTTGGCGGCATCAAGGATGGATGCACCGTGTTTATTACGCAGAATCGCGAATTCGACGATGAGGATCGCGTTTTTCCCGAGCAGGCCCACCAGCATAACCAGTGCTACCTGTGCGTAGATATTGTTTTCCAGTCCTACCAGTTTCAGCGAGATGAAAGCCCCGAAAATACCCGCCGGCAGCGAGAGTAATACCGGCAGTGGCAATAAAAAGCTCTCATACTGTGCGGCCAGCAACAGGTATACGAACACCAATACGATGGCGAAGATGTATATCGCCTGGTTACCGGAGAGGATCTGTTCACGGGTCATGCCGCTCCATTCATAGCTGAAGCCTCTCGGCAGTTCTTTGGCGGCCACTTCCTGTACTGCTTCAATAGCCTGACTGCTGCTATATCCGGGGGCGGCGTCACCGTTGATCATGGCGGCGGTGTACATGTTGTAGCGGGTGAGCTGTTCTGGTCCGTATACGCGTTCCAGTTTGACGAAGTCGGCGTAAGACACCATTTCTCCCCGATCATTTTTAACATGCAGCTTTAGCAGGTCTTCCGGTTTGCCTCTGTAGGCAGGATCTGCCTGTACCATCACTTTGTACATCTGTCCGAAGCGGATGAAGTTGGAGGCGTAGTAGCTGCCCATCAGTGTTTGCAGGTTTTTCATGGCATTTTCAATGCTGACGCCTTTTTTGGCTGCCATGCCCTGGTCCACATGAATGAGATATTGCGGGAATTCGGCGTCGAAGCTGGTGAAGGCGCTGCCTATTTCCGGCCGTTTCTTCAGCGCATCGATGAAGTTGTTGGTGATATGGGCGGTTTGCCGCAGATCGCCGCTGCCGCTACGGTCCAGCAGGCGCAGTTCGAAGCCGCTGGCGTTACCGAAGCCGGGCACGGTAGGTGGCGGGAAAAATTCGATGCTGGCATCCGCAATGCCGGCTGATAGTTTTTGCAGTTTGGCGATGATATCGTTGACAGTGGCTTTACGGTCATCCCATGGTTTGAGGTTGACCATGCCCATGCCATAGGAGGCGCCTGCCACCTCGTTTACGAGGCTGTAGCCTGCGAGGGTGGACACGGATTCTACTTCCTCCAGCTGTGCAGCGAGGGCCTGTATCTGGTCCAGCACTTCTTCGGTACGTTCTACTGTGGCGCCGGGAGGGGCGGTCACGTTGACGTAGATCATGCCCTGGTCTTCCGTGGGAATAAAGCCGGAAGGCAGGATGGCGCTGGCGCCCCAGGTGGCCACGAAGAAGCCCGCGAGGGCTATCAGTGTAATGAGTTTACGACCGGCGATGAAGCTCACCAGTTTGGCGTATTTATTTTCAGTAGCGCTGTATCCTTTGTTGAAGCCATTGAAGAACCGCTGCAGCAGGTTCTTTTTACGTGGTTGGCCATGCGTGTCTTTGAGCATGATAGCACAGAGTGCAGGCGTTAACGTTACGGCATTGATGCCGGATATGACGATGGAGATAGCGAGCGTGAGGGAGAACTGGCGGTAGAATACGCCCACCGGTCCGGAGAGGAAGGCCACGGGTATAAACACGGCCGACATCACCAGGGTGATAGCCACCAGTGCGCCGCTGATTTCCCGCATGGCGGCAATAGTAGCCTGCATGGGCGGGAGATGGTCTTCACTCATTTTTACGTGCACCGCTTCTACCACCACGATGGCGTTGTCCACCACGATACCGATCGCCAGTACCAGCGCGAAGAGCGTGAGCAGGTTGATAGAGAAGCCCATCATCTGCATAAAGGCGAGCGTACCGATCAGGGCTACCGGTACGGCCAGTGCGGGGATGAGCGTAGACCGGAAATCCTGGAGGAAGATGAACACTACGATAAACACCAGCAGGAAAGCTTCAAAGAGGGTGCGTACCACTTCATGGATGGAGGCATCGAGGAAGCGGGACACGTCGTAGTTGAAGTTGTAGGTCATGCCTGGAGGGAAAGAGGTGTTTTTCATCTCTTCCATCTTCTTCTTCACGTTGTTGATTACCTCGCGGGCATTGGAGCCGGGCCTTTGTTTGAGCATGATGGAAGCAGAGGGTTTACCATCTGTTTTGGATACCATGCTATAAGTGAGGGCACCGAATTCCACGTCTGCCACGTCTTTGAGGTGGAGCACCGATCCGTCGGCGCCGGCCCTCAGAACGATCTGCCTGTATTGTTCCGGTTCAAAGAACTTGCCGGTATAGCGGAGCACATATTGCAGCAGCAGGGGATTTTTATCGGAGCTTTCACCGGTTTTACCGGGAGCGGCTTCGATGTTTTGTTTGCGGATGGCGTCGATGACTTCATCGGAAGATACGTTGTAGGCCAGCATGCGGTCGGGCTTCAGCCAGATACGCATGGCGTATTCCTTGGCGCCCATGATTTCGGCGCGACCTACCCCGTCAATACGTTTCAGTTCCTGCAATACGTTGATATCGGCGAAGTTGTAGATGAACTGCTCGTCCAGTGAGGTGTCTTCACTCATCACGTTGAGATACAGCAGCATACTGTTCACTTCTTTTTCGGTGGTCACACCGGCTTTAATTACCTCTTCCGGTAATTCATCGATAATGGTGGCGACCCTGTTTTGCACGTTTACCGCGGCCTGGTCGGGGTCAATTCCTACCTGGAAGAACACTTGTATGACAGTGATACCATCGTTACTGGAAACGGACGACATGTAAGTCATGCCGGGAACCCCGTTGATGGCGCGTTCCAGTGGTGTAGACACTGCTTTGGCCGCTACTTCGGCGTTGGCGCCGGTATATTTGGCGGTAACGGTTACCGAGGGCGGCACGATATCCGGGAACTGGGTGACCGGCAGCGTGAAAAGCGCCAGCAGGCCTACCAGTGTGATAATAAGCGATATGACCAGTGATAACACCGGTCTTTTAATAAATATTTCAAACATTGATCTCTCTTTTACAGCTAATAAGCAGGGTGATTTATATTCTCAGCAGACTGTCCATCGGCACCGTGCGGGGGGCGATCTGTACGCCGTCGCGGATGTTGCGCACGCCTTCGCATACGATGCGTTCACCGGGTTTAAGGCCGGATTTTACGATGTAGAAATGAGAGAACCGGGCTTGCGGAACGAAGTTCCGCATCGTTACCTTGTTGGAGGCGTCTACCACGAAGACATAGTTTTTGTCCTGCATTTCAAACACCGCTTTTTGCGGGATGATGATAGCGCTGTCCATTTCTGTGGTGAGCCGTACTTTGCCGCTGGCGCCATGTTTCAGGAGTTTGGCGGGGTTGGGGAAGCGGGCCCGGAAAGCGATGGAACCGGTGTTCTCTTCAAATTCGCTTTCCATGGTTTCGATTTTGCCGACGTTGGAATAATCACTGCCATCGGCGAGTACCAGGTGTACCTGGTTGTAGCTGTTGTCGCCTTTGGCGATGGCTTTGCTGTATTGGAGATACTCTGTTTCGGATACGTTGAAGTAAGCGTATACTTCGCGGGTGTCTGACACGGTGGTCAGCAGGGCGCCTTCACTGATCAGGCTTCCTTTTTTCAGTGGTATACGGTCGATGATGCCATCGAAGGGCGCGCGGACGCTGGTGTAGGAGAGACGCATGGCAGCATTGCTTTCCGCAGAGCGGGCTTCGTCTATTTTAGCCTGCGCTGCGGCCAGGCGGGCCTTGGCCACTTCCAGCTCGGAGGCGGCGATGACTTTTTTCTCTACCAGCATTTTCACACGTTCCAGCTCCAGCGAAGCTGATTTTGCTTCCGCTACCATGTTGCTGAGGACAGCCTTGGCTTTGGTCAGTTCTGCACTATATTCCGCATCGTTGATGCCGAACAGCAGCTGTCCTTTTTTTACTTCCTGTCCTTCATCCACATAAATTTTATCGAGAAAACCACTCACACGGGCACGTATCTCCACGTTCTGAACGGCTTGTATATCGGTAACATATGTGCGATGCAGCATGGTGTCCTTTACCGTAAGACTGGTAACAGGCAATGATTTCAGTTCCTCGTTTCCGGTACTTTCTCCTTTGGTAACGCAGCCTGCCACGAATAACGCGAGCAGCGATACGTAAATCCCTGTATTTTGACGCATAGATATAACAGTATTGTTTCCGGGGTAAGCCGGAAAGTTTTAGTTCAACACATAGGAAGGCTCATTCCGCGTCAAATAGCGGCGATGGTTGTCATCTTCCTGAAAAATGAAAAAAGAAAAACAATAAAAACTAAAGGAGACAGGTACTCAGAAGGGGGTAAACCGGAAAAGAAAACTGTAGTAGGCGGGTAAAAAAGCCTTTTGCCGGCCATATTCGCCGGGCAAATTTTCTTTGATTAGACAATATTGGGAAAGGTTGCCGCCCTCTATATAAGCTACGCGGGTGGCTATACTAAATTGTTGGGAAGAAGCGCTGAGGTAGTACCGCGTTTTACGGCGGTGTTTGGTAGCGTGTATGCATTCCAGATCATCATCGGCATCATCTGTTTCCAGTTGAGGAGGCAGTTTGGCGGCGAGGTCCTCCAGGGAATCTTCCAGGGCGGCCTGCCGGTGGATCTGTTCAAACAACAGGTGTTTGTGCGCTGCCATCGAGGGCAGCACGCTTGCTGTCAGCTGGGTTATCATCAGCAGACAAACAAACATCCAACGTTTGAGTATGTGTGACGGCATACGCATCGGGCACAAAAATAGTCCTATTTTTTGATTTGCTTATTTGGTTATTTGATAACCGGTATGTTACCTTTTTGAAAAGCGTATAAAAAAGGGTTGGCGTAAGCCAACCCTTCCACTCAGCACAGGATTTAATTCTTAACTATTGTTTGATGGCCAGCATGGCTGACTTAGCAGCCTGTATGGTGGCATCGAGTTCTTCTGTGGTCAGCGCATTACACATAAACCAGCTTTCGAACGCTGATGGTGGCAGGTATACGCCGCGTTCGAGCATGGCATGGAAGAAGCGCCGGAATAATTCGTTATTGGCAGCGGAGGCGCTGGTGAAGTCAATAATCGGATATTCGGTAAAGTGCACGCTGAGCATGGAGCCCAGGGTATTGATCTGATAAACGCTGCCGGATGCGCCAAAGGCTTCCCGGAGACCGCTCACCAGATAATCGGCTTTTTCCTGTAGCTGCTGGTAGATCACCGGATTGTCGTTCAGTGTCTGCAACAGCGTGTAGCCGGCGATCATGGCGATAGGGTTGCCGCTCAGGGTACCTGCCTGGTACACTTTTCCGGCGGGCGCCAGATTCTCCATGATGGCTTTAGGACCTGCCACTGCGCCTACGGGCATACCGGCGCCGATGATTTTACCGAAAGTAACCAGATCAGCACGGATACCGAACAGTTCCTGTGCACCACCGCGGGCGAGGCGGAAGCCGGTCATCACTTCATCAAAGATGAGCAGGATACCATTGGCATCGCACAGTTGGCGCAGCCCTTCCAGGAAGCCCGGCTGGGGCAGGATACAGCCCATATTGCCAGCCACTGGCTCTACGATAATGGCGGCGATCTGCTCCGGATTGTCGGCGATCAGCTGCTCTACCGCAGGGAGGTTGTTGTACGGCGCCGTCAGCGTGTCATCGGCCACCGTAGCGGTGACACCGGGAACGGACTGGATACCGAGCGTGGCTACGCCGCTGCCGGCGCTTACCAGGAATGCATCAGCATGACCATGATAACAACCTTCAAATTTGATGAATTTGTTGCGGCCGGTATAGCCACGAGCCAGCCGGAGGGCTGTCATACAGGCTTCGGTACCGGAGTTCACCATACGGACCATGTCGATATTGGGGACCATGCTCACAATGAGCTCCGCAATTTTTATTTCCAGTTCTGTAGGCGCGCCAAAGGAAGTGGAGAAGGCGGCATATTCCTGGATGGCTTTTACCACTGGTTCATAAGCATGGCCGAGGATCATAGGACCCCAGGAATTGATATAATCAATATACCTGTTGCTGTCCACATCATACATGAAGGGACCCTGGGCGCGCTGCATGAATACCGGTACACCACCTACGCTTTTGAATGCACGCACGGGGGAGTTTACGCCGCCGGGGATGACCTCTTTGGCTTTCCCGAATAACATTTCACTTTTGCTGTAGCTGTACATGAAAGGAAACTATTTTATGTAGTTATTTTTTTATTTTCTTATTGCAAGATACTGAATTAAGCGTTCAGCAGTCTTACGGCATCTTTTGCGAAATAGGTGGCGATCAGGTCGGCGCCGGCACGTTTGATGCTGGTCATGCTTTCCAGAATGGCCTTGTTCTCGTCGAGCCAGCCGTTGGCTGCCGCTGCCTTGATCATGGCATATTCGCCGCTGACATGATAAGCGCTAACGGGAACGGTCGTACGGTCTTTGATAATGCGCATGATATCCAGGTAAGCCATAGCAGGTTTCACCATCACGATATCGGCCCCTTCTTCAATGTCCATCAGTGTTTCCTTGATCGCTTCGCGGGAATTGGCGTAGTCCATCTGATAGGTCTTTTTATCGCCGAAGCCGGGAGCGGAGTCCAGCGCGTCACGGAAAGGACCGTAGAAGCAGGAGGCGTATTTGGCGCTATAGGCCATGATACCTGTTTTATCGAAACCGTTTTCTTCGAGGATGTTGCGGATAGCGAGGATGCGACCGTCCATCATATCGCTGGGCGCCACGAAATCGGCGCCGGCCTGTGCATGGCTGAGGCTCATGCGGGCCAGTACTTCCACGGTAGGATCGTTCACGATTTCTGTGCCTTCCACGATACCATCATGGCCGTAGGAAGAGTAAGGGTCCAGCGCTACGTCTGTCATCACCACCATATCCGGAACAGCATCTTTGATGCCGCGGATAGCACGTTGCATTAATCCGTTCGGATTCACTGCTTCGGTGCCTTTGTTGTCTTTAACACTATCGGGTGCTTTCACAAAAAGCAATACACTTTTGATGCCGAGGCTCCATAATTCTTTGGCCTCTCTGATAGTGAGGTCCAGTGAATACCGGAAATAGCCGGGCATCGAGCTGATCTCTTCCTGCACATTTTCTCCTTCAGTTACAAACAGCGGGGCGATGAAATCGCTCGGCCGCAATATTGTTTCTGCTACCATTGCGCGAATGGCAGGGGAGGTGCGTAATATTCGGTTTCTTCTTAACATCATATTTTCAATTTTTTTATTTGGCTATTTTGATATTTTGTTTCGTTAAGGTGTCATTTGCTTTTTTTCTTGAAGCACTGAATATGAACACCAATTCTTTAGCCTCTGTTAGCAAAGGATTAATTAACGATATATGATCTGCAATACCAGTTTCTTTTAAGATCTCCAACCAATACAAAGATTCATCCGCTTCTTCCAGTACGACTTTAATTTTATAAACAAAGTCGGTTTGTGATTTAGATAGACAGACTGCTCTATAATTGGCTCCGACACTACCCGCTGATCTTATCAGCTGTTTTGCTATTTCATAAGCAGCGATATTTTTGGGTAATACTTCACAAAGACGTATCACATCAATATGAAATTTTTTCGTCCTCTCCTGGAGTTGATATTTGTTCATTTGGTTGGGTTTTGGTTAACAAACTTGTTATTGACAAATCTATCAATAAAACCCTAACCAGAGACCATATCTATCCATATCCAATTTCACCGCCTCAATTTATCCGCTTCAATCAAATAAGCAAATAATCAAATTTCTAAATGATTAAATGTTAATCCAGTCGCGTGGCTTCAGCCATTCCACGAGTTGTGCCTCGGGACTGCCGGGGGCCGGATGGAAATCGTATTCCCAGCGGGCTACAGGCGGAAGGCTCATGAGGATCGACTCTGTACGGCCATTGGTTTTCAGCCCGAACAAAGTGCCCCGGTCGTGGATAAGATTGAATTCCACATAACGTCCACGTCTATACGCCTGCCAGCTTCTGTGGGCTTCTGTATAGGGGATGTCTTTGGTTTTCTCCACAATGGGCAGGTATGCTTTCAGAAAAGCGTTGCCATTGGCTTTGGAGAAGGCGAAGAGCTCTTCGGCAGTTTTTTCCGCATTGGGACGGAGGTAATCGTAGAAGATACCGCCGATACCACGGGCTTCGTTATGGCGGTGTTTATTCACGAAATATTCATCGCAATGTTGTTTGTATTTCGGGTAGAGGTCTGTGCCGAAGGCGTCACAGGCTTCTTTGAAGGTGCGGTGGAAGTGGCTGCCGTCTTTTTCTTCGAGATAGTACGGCGTGAGGTCGGCGCCGCCGCCAAACCAGCTGTCTTTCAGCTGTCCTTCCTGATCGTATAATTCGAAATAGCGGAAGTTGGCGTGTACGGTAGGCACGAACGGGTTGAGCGGGTGTATCACGAGGGAGATGCCGCAGGCCATGAATTTGCTGTTGGTCACACCAAACTGTTGCGCCATCACTTCGGGAAGGTCGCCATGTACTACGGAGGTGCTGACGCCGCCTTTTTCAAACACGTTGCCATCGGCGATCACGCGGGAGCGGCCGCCGCCACCGCCGGGGCGTTCCCAGTGGTCTTCCCGGAAGGTGGCTTTCCCATCTATTTTTTCAAAGGCGCTGCATATTTCGTCCTGCAGGCCCCGTATAAAGGTGATGAATTCGTTTTGGATGCTCATGGTATGTTTAGCCGTGTGCTTTAACAGTTTCAACAAATGCTTTGGCATGATCTACCGGTACATTCGGCAGGATGCCGTGGCCGAGGTTGGCGATATGGCGCTGACGGCCGAAACCTTTCAGCATTTCCTTCACTGATTTTTCAATTTCAGGAATGGGCGCCAGCAGTTTAGCCGGATCGAAGTTGCCCTGCAGGGTGATATGGTCGCCGGCAAACTGGCGGGCCAGTTCCGGTTTGATGCACCAGTCGATGCCGAGGCCATGGGCGCCGGTGGCAGCCATGTCTTCGAGGGCGAACCAGGCGCCTTTGGCGAATACGATAGTCGGACAAACATCTTTCATCGCCGCCACGATCTGACGGATGTATTGCAGGGAGAAGACTTCAAAGTCCTGCGGGCTGAGCAGGCCTCCCCAGGAATCGAATATCTGTACAGTGTCTGCACCGGCTGCTACCTGTGCTTTCAGATAAGCGATGGAAGTATCGGTGATCATCTGCAGCAGCTGATGGGCTACAGCAGGTTGCTGGTAACAGAAAGCTTTGGCTTCATCAAAAGTTTTGGAGCCTTTGCCTTGTACCATATAACAGAGTAATGTCCAGGGCGCGCCGGCGAAACCGATCAGCGGCACGCGGCCGGCGAGGGTTTGTTTGGTGAGCTTCAGGGCATCGAATACATAATGCAGCCTTTCGTGTACATCGGGAACGCATAAACGTTGAAGGTCCTGCGCGCTTTTTACCGGTTGTGGCAGCAGGGGACCTACTTTTTCCACGAGTTGTACTTCCATGCCCATTGCCTGCGGCACCACGAGGATATCGGAGAAAATGATAGCGGCATCAACACCAACCTGGTCAACCGGCATCACGGTAATTTCAGTGGCCAGTTCAGGATTTTCACAGCGTTCAAAGAAGCTATATTTATCACGCAGTTTGATATAATCCGGTAAATAGCGGCCTGCCTGACGCATCATCCATACGGGGGTGCGGGAAACAGTTTCGCCTCTAAGGGCCTTCAGCAATAAATCATTCTTCAATGCGCTCATTCGTAGCAGTTAATGTTGTTAAAGTAAAATATAGCTGTTTGCATCATGTGGTCTTCCCCGGTAGCGGGCGACATGATGATTTTGTTATCGGTATATTCCCTCAGCAGGGTGGCGGTTGTGCTGCCAATCGCAAAACAAACGGTTTTTAGCGGTAACCTGTTGGCTGAAAAGTAGCTTTTTACCGCACTGGGACTAAAGAACAGGATCCCATCGTATTCATCGGCCACTACTGTAGGGGTGGCAATGTTTTCGTAGATCACGTACTCGTTGACTGTGATGCCGGCGTCGCGTAAACTTTGCGGTAGTTCATCCCTGCGCTGGTTTCCACAGAAAAAATGCACTTCGTTTACATTGCCTAATGCAATGATGGCGGCTGCCAGATCTTTGCCGTAAGAGGCTTCTGCCAGTATTTTATTATTGGGCAGCTTTTGTTGAAGCAGTTTTTTGGTGTTGCCGTCTATACAACAAATGGGATTGGCGATGATATAAAAAGTAGCGTACTGATGAAGGTAGTATTTGGTAAAAATATTTACCGCATGTGCACTGGTAAAGACAAGCGGTGTATCGGTATGATGACCGAATATGCGCGAGATGTTTTCATCCCCCACAAGGTCATTGTTGATCAGTGGTTTTATCTGAATAAAATCCTGTACATCGACAGCAATACCGTGATCACCGGCTTCGGTGATCAGGTTGCCAGACAAGGGCCTGGTACACAATACACGGTATTTGACATTATTTGGCATTTCTGATTTCAGCTACTACTTCAGCGCCACCCTGGGCCATGATTTCTTCCGCGGCGGATTGGCCGAGGTGTTGTGCCTGTTCTGTTGCCACTTCGCGGCTGATGCTAAAGAACCGGGAGCCATCGAGGCTGCAGAGTTCTCCGCTGAAGTGTACGGTGTTGTTTTGTATTTGAGCATATGCGCTGATAGGGGTGGTGCATCCGCCCATCAGGGTGCGCAGGAATTCACGTTCAATATGAGTGGACAGGGCTGTTTCCGCATCGTTAAAGGCGGCACAGGCTTCCCGGCAGAAAGTATCGTCTTCACGACATACGGCCACCACCGCGCCTTGTGCGGGAGCGGGCAGCATCCAGTCGAGATCGATGGAGTTAGCAGGGCGTACATTGATCCTTTCCAGTCCGGCTACAGCGAAGATAGCACCGTCCCAGTTTTCAGCTGCGAGCTTTTGCAGGCGGGTGTTGACGTTGCCGCGCAGGTTGTGCAATTGGTGTTGCGGATATTTCCGCAGCCACTGTGCTTTGCGGCGTACGCTGCTGGTGGCGATGTGGGCCACATAGTCCGGCTGATCGAGGAAAGACGTATCGTTTTTATATACCAGCAGATCTTTTACCGGTCCGCGCTTCAGTACGGCGGCCTGCACAATTTGTTGCGGCAGCTGTGTGGGCACGTCTTTGAAAGAGTGAACGGCAATGTCGATGCGGTTGTTCAATAACGCCAGATCGAGGCTTTTGGTGAAGATGCCTTGTACACCGATTTCGTACAGGGGAGTAACGAGGTCGATATCGCCTTCGCTTTTGATGGGCACCAGCGTTGTTTTATAGCCCTGTGCGGTAAGCAGGTCATTAACCTGGTGAGCCTGCCATAAGGCCAGCTGGCTTTCTCTTGTGCCTATCCTGATAATTTTGTCCATGATGATTAGTCCTGCTTGACTCCTGCCTCAAAAATATCATTGATCATGGCGATATACAGGTCGCTTTTGTCAGTTTCCTTGCGGACCTTACCTGCCATGAGATTGATCATTTTCTGGATAATACGGGAGGACACTTGTTCCATGTCTTCCACTTTATAGCCGGAGCCGTTTTTCTGTTGTTGTATTTCGCGGGTATGTATCTCCTGCAATTTGTCTTTGACCGCCTTGAGTACTACGGCATGTTTGCGCATTTTGTACCAATACAGGAATTCGGCCATGTGCTCATCGATGATGGCAAGGGCCTTGGGAACTTCACCCAGCCTGTTTTGCAGGGTTTCGTCCTGTACTTTCGACAGCTCGTCGACGTTGATCAGGGAGATATGTTCCAGATCGCCTACTGCCGATTCCACATTGAAAGGAATGGAGAGATCGACGATCAGTTTGGGAGAGGACTGATGGAAGTGGGATGCCAGTACCGTAGGTTCGGGGGCATTGGAGGCTACGAGTACCACGTCAGCAGCCTGCATTTCAGCGACCATATTTTCATAAGGCGCATAACGCAGTCCGTGCTGGTTCGCAAAATCGGCTGCCACCTGGAGGGTGCGGTTAATGAGGGTCACCTCTTTTACGCCCAGGTATTCTATCATGTTCTTGCAGGTGTTGCGGCCTATTTTGCCTACACCTACCAGTACAACTTTTTTATCGCGGATGTCCGGGCATTGGCGTTCGAGCAGGCGTACCGTAGCAAATGCCACTGATACGGTGCCTTTGCTAAGGCCGGTTTCTGTCTTGATCAGTTTGGAGACTTGTAATACGCTGTTGACCAGTCTTTCCAGGAAACTGCCGAGGCACTGTTGTGCTTTAGCGAATTTGGCGGCATTGCGTATCTGGCCGATGATCTCATAATCACCGAGGATCTGGGAGTCGAGACCAGTGCCTACCTGATACAGATGACGAATGGCTTCTTCACCGGATTTGATGTACGCCAGTTCTTCCAGCTGTACACGATCGCCGTTGGTTTCACGGGACAACAAATCCAACAGGTCACCAGGTGTATTGGCGAACCCGTATATCTCGGTTCTGTTACAAGTGGAGAGTACAAAGAGATCATCTAATTGCACAGTCCTGGCATGCTCCAGGAGTTGTTGGTATTGGGCCGGATTAATGGCGTATAATCCCCTGATAGCAGCGTCTGTTTTCTTATAGTTGATCCCAACGATATGAAAATTTGCTATTTCTTTTGAGTGACTGACCTGCATGTTCTTGAATAAGCTTCCGGCTGCAAAAATACTTGGATACGCCGCAAACAAAAGGGTTTAGGCTGTCATTAGTGTGTCATTTCTCCTACTGGTGTTCTGTACGACGAAAAAATGATTTTTATCAGGTTTTGCATGCTTTGGGTACTGTGGCGGATGACCGCACGAATATACGAAAAATACCACCGCATTCATTACAAACACATGACATTTGGGCCGGGAGCAGGGCTTACAGGCCCCTTTCTGAAAAAGCATTTTATGTGGATTTGTTATTTACTTTTGCAACAATTTATAAAGCACATGGTATCTAAATCTGAAGTTGGCATTATTCTGATGAACCTGGGGTCACCCGATAGCACGGCAGTTCCTGATGTAAAACGTTATCTGCTGGAGTTTCTGATGGACAAGCGTGTGATTGACTATCCATGGCTGTTCCGTAAAATACTGATAGAAGGGATCATTGTCCCGCGCCGTGCTGAGAAGTCCGCCGAAGCTTATTCTTCTATCTGGTGGGAAGATGGCTCTCCGTTGATCGTCCTGACCAAACAATTGCAGGCGGCTGTGCAGCATGATATGGACGTACCGGTGGAGATAGCCATGCGTTACGGTAATCCGCATCCGGAAGAGGCATTTGACAATTTGCTGAAAAAGAACCCACAGCTCAAAGAGGTGATCGTGCTGCCTTTATATCCGCATTACGCAATGTCTTCCTATGAAACAGCGGCGGAGTATGCAAAAGAAATCTACAAGAAGAAAAAATATAAGTTCAGGCTTTCTATCATTCCTCCATTCTATGATGAGCCTGCCTACATCGATGCCGTAGCAGAAAGTATGCGTCCGTTCCTGCAACAGAACTATGACTATGTGTTGTTCAGCTACCACGGCGTACCGGAGCGGCATATCCGCAAAGGTGATGTGACAGGGCATCATTGTATGAAGGTGACAGACTGCTGTCATGTGAAATCGCCGGCACACCAGTATTGTTACCGGCATCAGGTGACGATAACAGCAGAACTGGTGGCAGCTAAACTGGGACTGCCCCGTGAGAAATGGGGTATCTCTTTCCAGTCACGCCTCGGTCGTGAAGAATGGCTGAAACCTTATACAGCAGGATTGTTGGAGACATTGCCCAAAGAGGGAAAGAAAAAGCTGCTGGTAGTATGCCCGGCATTTGTATCTGATTGTCTGGAAACACTGGAAGAAATTGCAGTAGAAGGAAAACATTCGTTCATGAGCAATGGTGGTGATAGTTTCACCATGATCCCCTGTCTGAATGTACATCCGATGTGGGTAAACGCTATCGTTAAGTACTGCCACCAGATCATGCAAGCGGAAACCGTATAATCTTGTCCATATGCCACAGAAACCCGTTTTGATCATCGGGGCCGGTATTTCCGGCCTGAGCATCGCCTATGAGCTGCAAAAAAGAGCCGTGCCTTATCAGGTGCTCGAAGCAGCCAGTCATAGCGGTGGTGTGATACACTCATTCAATAAAGAAGGCTTTGAACTGGACGCTGGCCCGAATACGATTGCTGCTACGCCGGAAACGATGGCGTTCCTGCAGGAAATCGGGCTGGAGCAGGAGATACAGCCTGCCGCTGCTGTCAGCAAAAACCGCTTTCTGGTGAGAAACAACCGGTTGCATGCTGTGTCGCCCCACCCGTTCAAGATCATGGGTTCTGATTATATCAGTCGTGGCAGCAAATGGCGACTTTTTACAGAACGTTTCCGCAAACCTGCGCCTGTACAGGGAGAAGAGACGGTGACTCATTTTGTGGAGCGCCGGTTCAATAAAGAAATAGCCGATTATTTATTTGACCCGATATTATCCGGTATCTATGCCGGTAATCCAGACCTGATGAGCATCAGCGAAGTGTTGCCTGCTTTGCCGCGCTGGGAAAGGGAATACGGTAGCGTCACCAAGGGCCTCATGAAAGAGAAAGGCGTGATGGCGGGCCGTAAAATCATCAGCCTGGCCGGTGGTAATCAAACACTGACGCGGCGTCTGCAGGAGAAGTTGCAAACACCGGTACGTTTTGAGTGTACCGTAAAAAATATTGCGGTTTCCCCCGTTGGCGGTTATCAGGTGATTGGTGAAGAGCATGGCGGTGAAACGGTGCTGGAGGCTGACCGTATCATCCTGACTACGCCGGCCTATACTGCCGGGCGGCAGCTCGCGGGGCTGGACCAGGGCCTGGCTGCCTTATTGCAACAGGTATATTATCCGCGTATGGGCGTACTGCACCTGGGCTTTGACGCCAGCGCCCTGCCGCAGCCGCTGGAAGGCTTTGGTTTCCTCGTACCGGATGCAGAGAAGCTGCATTTCCTCGGCGCCATCTGCAATTCTGCCATCTTCCCGCATAAAGCACCAGCCGGAAAGCTGCTGTTGACCGTATTTACAGGCGGTTCCCGCCAGGAGCATTATTTCGATGAGCTGGGCATCGCGCAGTTGCAGGAAACAGTAATCAAAGAGATCCGTTCCCTGCTGGGGCTGACGGCTGCCCCGGTGATGCAGCATTTCAGCTTTATACAGCAGGCGATCCCCCAGCTGAACATCGGACATGCAAAGTTGCGCAGCGCTGTTGCCACGATGGAGCATAACTATCCCGGTATCCTGGTCAGAAGCAATTTTGTGCAGGGAGTGGCCTTACCTGCGCTGATACAGCATGCTGCGTCGCTGGCGGATACGCTGAAGAAAAATTAATCAACGATTTTGTTTCGTAGTTGCCGTTTTTTTCTTTAAATTCCATTATAAATTTCCACCAGATGATTGCAGGAATTTTAAAAGAAAAAAACGGCGAACCCAGGGTGTCCCTCACCCCTGAAATCGTGAAGCAGCTGCAGCAGATGTCGGTAACCGTGTGGGTGGAGCAGGGTGCCGGCGCACAGGCTTTCTATAACGATGACGCCTATATGCAGGCGGGCGCGCAGATCAAAACTGCCGCTGAAATTCTTTCCCAGTCAGACATTATTTTTACGCTACAGCCGCCACCGCGGGAGCTGGCGGCACAGATACCCGCCGGGAAAGTGATCCTGGGCGTATTACAGCCGCTATTCCGTCCTGAAGAGGTAGCATTTTGGGCCACCCAACAGCTTACAGCGCTGAGCCTCGATGCTATTCCCCGCACCACGCGGGCGCAGGTGATGGACGTGCTCAGTTCCCAGGCCAATATTGCCGGTTATAAGGCGGTATTGCTGGCAGCGTATAGCTATTCCCGTTATTTTCCCATGTTTATGACGGCCGCGGGCAGTATTGCGCCGGCCAAAGTGCTGATACTGGGCGCCGGGGTGGCCGGCCTCCAGGCCATTGCCACCGCCAGAAGGCTGGGGGCCGTGGTGGAAGTGTTTGATACCCGGCCGGCCGTAAAAGAAGAGGTGATGAGCCTGGGTGCCCGCTTCGTGGAAGTGGATGGCGCCGCAGATGCTTCTGCTGCCGGTGGTTATGCGGTAGAGCAAAATGAGGACTATCAACAGAAACAGCAGGCTAAAATCGCAGAAAGTATTGCCAAAGCAGATATCGTGATCACCACGGCCCAGATACCGGGTAAAAAAGCGCCGGTGCTGGTGACGCAACCTATGCTCGACCAGATGCGCAGCGGTGCTGTCATCGTAGACCTGGCCGCTTCCACAGGAGGTAACACCGCCCTTACCCGAAACAATGAAACCGTGCATTATCAGGGTGTTACCATCATCGGAGATTCCAATCTTGCCGCCTCCATGCCGGCAGATGCCAGCAAACTATACGCTAAAAACGTTTTCAATTTTCTGAAACTCATACTAACCAAAGAGGGAAACCTGCAGTTGAATTTGGAGGATGACATTGTGCGGGGCGCCTGCATCACCCATAACGGTGAAATCCTTCACGAGCGCCTGAAAAGCGCGAAGCCGGCCACCAGCAGCGTACAAAGCTGAATGGCACCGGACTGTACCGACTAATCAAATACCGCAAGCATGGAACATATTCTATCTTTTTTTCAACAACATATAGAGCTGATCTATATCGTGATCCTCTCCATTTTCCTGGGAGTGGAGGTGATTTCACGGGTACCTTCCGTATTGCACACGCCGCTGATGAGCGGCGCCAATGCTATTCACGGAGTGGTGATCATCGGTGCGATCATCGTCATGGGACAGGCGGAGAAGGACAACTATCTCGCACTGATACTGGGCTTCCTGGCGGTAATTCTGGGTACGGTCAATGTGGTGGGCGGTTTCGTGGTAACAGACCGTATGTTGGAGATGTTCAAAAAGAAAAAGAAATAACGGTTTAAAGCGCAATGTTTATGGGACTCAGTGTACTATCCATCATCTACCTGATCGGCTCTGTTACGTTTATCCTTGGCCTGAAAATGCTCAGTAAACCGGATACCGCCCGCAAAGGCAATCTGGTGGCCGCAGCCGGTATGGCGCTCGCCATTGTGGGCACTATCTTCCTCTATAAATCTGAAGGAAAACATCTGCATAACTACGGCTGGATCGCTGCCGGCCTTTTAATAGGCAGCGTCATTGGCGTCATGGCGGCGAAAAAAGTCAAGATGACGGCCATGCCTGAAATGGTGAGCATGTTCAACGGTATGGGAGGCGCCTGCGCGGCCCTGATATCGATCGTGGAATTTGATCATCTGCTGCATCCCGGTTTTAACATCAATATCCGGATTTCTGACGACGGGTCATTAGGCCGCGCGATCGGGGAGATATGGGCGGCCGCGGCTGGAGCGCTGCAACACGACCTTCGCGGGCATTTGCTGATCATTCTCCTCGGCCTGATCATTGGCGCCGTTTCTTTCGCCGGCAGCGTGATTGCATGGGGAAAACTGAATGGCCGTATCAAAGACTTTGCTTTTAAAGGCCAGCATATCGTGAACCTGGTGGTAATGGCAGTGGTGCTTATTGGCGCAGTGGTATTGATCTGGACCGTCAACGGACGCGTGGAAGCTGCCGCAGAAATCAATGCTACACATTCCCTGCTTAGCTTTCAGTTATTGTTCTACCTCGTACTGGCCTGTGCGCTGATATATGGTATCCTGTTCGTATTACCGATCGGCGGCGCAGATATGCCCGTGGTAATATCCCTGCTCAACTCATTTACCGGTGTGGCGGCCGCCTGTGGTGGTTTCCTGTACAACAACCCGGTGATGCTCACCGGTGGTATCCTGGTAGGATCTGCGGGCACTATCCTGACTATCCTGATGTGCCAGGCGATGAACCGCTCCCTGAAAAATGTGCTGATTGGTTCTTTTGGTGGCGGTAGCGCAGCTGCAGCGGCAGGAGGCGGGGAACAGGGCAGCTATAAGGAAATCAGTTTGTCTGATGCGGCCGTGGTGATGGCCTATGCCAGCAAAGTGATGATCGTCCCGGGTTATGGCCTTGCGGTAGCACAGGCGCAACATGCCTGTCATGAACTGGAAAAACTACTGGAAGATAAAGGGGTGGAAGTGAAATATGCGATCCATCCGGTGGCGGGCCGTATGCCCGGTCATATGAACGTGTTGTTGGCGGAGGCCGATGTGCCCTATGAGAAATTGCTGGAGATGGAAGATGCCAACGCTGAAATGCCTACTACCGATGCAGTACTGGTACTGGGGGCCAATGATGTGGTGAACCCGGCCGCTAAAAACGATCCTGCCAGCCCCATTTACGGAATGCCCATTCTGGAAGTGGAAAACGCGAAACTGGTAATCGTGAATAAACGTAGTATGAAGCCTGGTTATGCAGGCATCGAAAATGAGTTGTTTTTTCAACCAAAAACATCCATGCTGTTTGGTGATGCGAAACAGGTATTGCAGCAGCTGGTGGCAGAAATCAAGCAAGTATAGTGCTCGCAGAGGCGCAAAGCAGCAAAGAGCGCAAAGGCTATCAGCGAGCAGAGAAAGCAAAGGAGCGGAGATAAAGTGTGATCTTCGCTCCTTTGCTTTCTTATTTAAGACTTAAAATAATCTTTGCGCTCTTTGCTGCTTTGTGCCTTTGCGAGAACCATGAACCTTCGTATTTTTGCGGAAAAAGAGCATTGTCCAATCAATTACCCGCAGCACTGATTGCTTCTCTGGAAGGTCTTCCCGGTTTTGACCGGGCGCCGTTTGAGCAGGTGCATGCCGCCGCAGAGAAAATCACTTCCCTGAGATTTAATCCACTGAAAGTACGTACTGCGGGAACGCGGGAAAATATCCTGTCTGCCTTGTCGGCCAGTGACGCTACACAGATACCCTGGAGTTCCGCCGGGTATTACCTGCCCCAACGGCCTTCTTTTACCTTCGATCCTTACTTTCATGCAGGCGCGTATTATGTGCAGGAGGCCTCTTCCATGTTCCTCGAACATGCTGTGCGGTCAACGGTAGATCTCAGCCAGCCGCTGAAGGTATTGGACCTCTGTGCGGCGCCGGGAGGTAAGTCTACCTTGTTACAATCGTTGCTCAATGAGCAAAGTATGCTGGTGGCCAATGAGGTGATCAAGCCAAGGGCTGCTTTGCTGGCGGATAATCTCAGTAAGTGGGGGGCTGCCAATGTGGTCGTGAGCAATAATGATCCGCGTGATTTCAGCCGTATGCCCGGGTATTTTGATTTGATCGTGATTGATGCTCCCTGTTCGGGCTCCGGTCTTTTCCGCCGCGATCCGGAGCTGATACTGGAATGGTCCCCGGAAAATGTGGCGCTCTGCAGCCAGCGCCAACAGCGGATTTTGGCTGATGTGTTGCCTGCGCTGAAGGAAGATGGTATACTCATTTATTCTACCTGTTCTTTCTCAAAAGAAGAAGATGAAATGATTCTGGAGTGGCTGGCGGACCATTTTGAACTGGAAAATATTCCGCTGAACGTGCCGGACGAATGGCAGATAATACCAACGGTAACGGATACACGAAATTGTACCGGTTATCGTTTTTATCCTAACCGTCTTAAGGGAGAAGGCTTTTTTATCAGCTGTTTCCGCAAGCGGGACATGGCCCACGCGGCGAAACGTAAAGAGACGAAATTGGGCGTTGTCAACGCCAAAGAACGGGAGTTATTATCTTCCTGGATACAGTTGCCCGATGGCTATAGTTACCTGCCCCATCAGGATGAAATATTGATTTTATCACCATTGGTGGCAACAGAAATCGCATTCTTGCAACAACAGTTGTATATTCGCAAAGCGGGCGTTAAAGCCGGCCAGCCGGGAAAGAAAGAATTAATCCCCGATCATCAGCTGGCGATGAGCCCACTGGTGGCGGCTGAAGTGCCGGTAGTAGACCTGGACCTCAAAGCGGCGTTGCAATACCTCCGCAAGGAAGATCCGGGCATCGATACACCTGTCAGAGGCTGGGCGTTGATGCGTTACGGTCAGATGCCCCTGGGATGGGCCAAAATACTGCCCAACCGCATGAATAATTATTATCCTAAAGAACTCCGTATTTTGAAAGATATCAGCGGGCTGTAAAAAATGCCTGCGCTATTTGTTCCCGCTGTTACATATTTGTGAAATAGGCTGCCAACAAGTGTTTGCAGGTGTGTTGCGATCAAATGCGTCACATCATGACAAACAACAAAAAGCACATTTTTTCGTTTGTTTTATTAAATATTTTTGTCAATTTTATCGCATATATTCGTTGCCCGAAAAAGGACGGTCATTCAATCATAAAAAGAGTTAGTATGGTAAAATCGATTCTATCAATTGCCTTGTTTGGTTTAAGTGCAGGAGTGGTAAAAGCGCAGGACACACTGCTGGTACAGGGTACCACACCGGCTCTTTACATCTCTCACGTTGTTAAAAAAGGAGAGAACTTCTATAGCCTCAGCCGTGCTTATGGCGTGCCCCCCAAAGAAATTGCTGCCGCCAACAAGATAACGATGGATCAGGGTTTGCAGTTAGGACATATGCTGCATATCCCGCTGACAGCTTCCAATTTCTCCCAGAAAGCGGATGCCAGCGGAACACCGGTGTATCACAAAGTGACCGAAAAGGAAACTTTGTACCGCGTGAGTGTTAACCACAACAAAGTACCCCTGGACAACATCCGTCAATGGAACAACTTCCAGGGCGATGGTCTGAAAAAAGACGGTTACATCATTGTAGGCTACCTGAAAGGTGGTAGCGGCGCTACAGCCTCCGCGCCAGCACCGGCGCCACGCAAGGAAGTGGTGAAAAACGAACCGAAGGAACAAGCTCCTCCGGCAGAACCCGCAACACCTCCTGCTACAGAAGCGCCCCGTAAAGAAGTGAAGAAAGAAACCGAAGCCCGCCCGGTGACAGACGCTCCGGAAACAGCCCCGGCCCCGGCTCCTAAACCGGCAGCTCCGGTAGTGGCTAATGGCGACTTCGAAAAACTGTATGAGCAACAGACCAGCGGCGGTAAAAAAGCAACAACGGAGAAAGGCCCCGGTACCTGGTTTAAGAGCAATGCGGTAGGCAAATACTACGCACTGCACAACTCCGCGGCCCGTGGTACTATTATCAAAGTAACCAACCCGCTGAATGGTAAAGCGATCTACGCGAAGGTGCTGGACGTTATCCCGCAGATGAAATCCAACGCCGGCCTTATCGTGAAACTGAGCGATGGCGCTATGCAGGCGCTGGGCACCACCGACGCGCGCTTCTATTGCGAACTGAGCTACGATAATTAATTCTCGCAAAGGCGCTAAGCAGCAAAGAGCGCAAAGATTATTTTAAGTTTTAAATATGAAAACAAAGGAGCGAAGATCACCATGATCTTCGCTCCTTTGTTTCTTTGTTCGCTTATATAACCTTTGCGCTCTTTGCTGCTTTGCGTCTTTGCGTGACTAGAATCGATAGCCCCGCAGAAAAGCGGCGATATCCATGCGTTTCTTGCCTTCCAGCTGTACTTCATCCAGATAAAGGTAACCATCCGTTGCTGCGATCCGCACATACGTTTTCTGGTCTGTATCGAATTCACCGGGAGCGATGGACGGCTTGCCCTGTTCTTTATGTGCTTTGTATATCTTGATATTTTTATCCTGAAGCGTAGTCCAGGCGGCAGGATAGGGGCTGAGCCCTCTCACGAGATTGTATATTTTATCCAGTGGGTCCTGCCAGTTGATCTGACAGGTTTCCTTGAAGATCTTGGGTGCGTGTTTGATGTCCGCGGCGGCAATATTAGCCTGTGGCGTTTCCTGTGCGGTGCCGGCAGCGATGGACTGTACTGTTTTCAACAGCAGGCGCGCGCCGGTATGCATCAGCTCATCGTGAAGCTCACCCGCTGTTTCATCATCACGGATCACTACTTTATCTGCGAGCAAAATATCGCCGGTATCAATTTCATGTTGCAGTTTGAAGGTGGTCACACCGGACTCTTTTTCTCCGTTGATGATCGCCCAGTTGATCGGCGCAGCTCCGCGGTAGTTGGGTAACAGCGAAGCATGTACGTTGATGGTGCCTTCGGGAGGCATATTCCAGACAATTTCCGGCAGCATGCGGAAGGCTACCACCACCTGTAGGTCTGCCTGCAGGGCGGTCAGCTGTGCAATGAATGCAGGGTTTTTCAGCTTCTCCGGCTGTAATACCGGTAAACCTTTGCTGACAGCATATTTTTTAACGGCACTCTCCTGTAACTGCAGGCCTCTGCCGGCAGGCTTGTCGGGCGCCGTGATCACGCCAACGATATTAAATCCGTTCTCTACCAGTATATCGAGGGATGCTACTGCAAAATCAGGCGTCCCCATAAAAACGATGCGAAGCTGTTTGTCCATATGACGCAAAAGTAAATGAATTATTCCTCGTACAGCAGGTATTTTGCGCGGATGGCTTTAAACTGCCGCAGCCCGGGTTCCCAGCTCTTGCGGATATCCGCTTCTGATACACCGCTTTTGATCTGCTGCTGTAATTGTGCATTGCCCGCCAGTTTATTAAAGAAGGCATTGAAAAATTTATCTTTCTGCGGATACAGGGCATACGCCTGTAACAGCCATTTCAGCGCTATTTTACGGCCTTTCGCTGGTGTGGCTTCCGGTGCTTTGCTGAGGTCAAATCCATAACACAGCTGGTCTTTCAGCGGTGGATTTTTAGCGCCGGCCACGCTGCGGGGCGTAAAGGAAAATCCTTTCTTCGGAAACAGCGGTGAGCCAAACAGCTGAAAAGGCTTGTCGGTACCGCGTCCCAGGCTGATGGGCGTACCTTCAAAGAAACAAAGCGAGGTGTAAAGATTCACAGCTGCCATATCGGGCAGATTGGGAGACGGGGCAACAGGCAGGCGGTAATAGGTGTGGTGGGTGTAGTTTTCGCAGGGGATAACGGTCAACCGGGCTTTGACGCCTTTGCTGAGCCAGCCTTCGCCATTGAGCATTTGCGCGTATTCACCTACGGTCATGCCGTGTACAATGGGGATGGGCTGCATGCCTACAAAAGAGCGGAAGGCGGTGTCCAGTATGGGCCCGTCTACATAGTCGCCATTGGGATTGGGCCTGTCAAGCACAATAACAGGTTTATTGTTTTCTGCGGCAGACTCCATCAGCTCCTGCAGGGAGGAGATGTAGGTATAGAAGCGAGCGCCCACATCCTGTACATCGAAGATGAGCACGTCAACGTCCTGAAGGTCTGCTGCAGTGGCTTTGCGGTGTTGGCCATACAACGATACTACAGGCAGTCCTGTATTTTTATCGGTGCTGTTCCCTACTTTCTCACCGGCATCGGCCTGGCCGCGGAAGCCGTGTTCCGGGCTAAAGATTTTCGTGATATGTACCTGCAATTTCAGCAGGGTATCTACCAGATGAGTGTCGCCAATAGTGGCGGTTTGATTTACCAACAGGGCCACCCGCTTGTTTTTCAGCTGTGGAAGGTACTGGCTGGTTTGTGCTGCTCCCGGTATCACATGGGAGGCATACTGTGCCTGTGCGGAGGTGAACAGGCTGCATAAAAGCGTGCAGATGATTAATAGACGGTTCATAGTGGTAAGATACGGCAAAACCGGTATGGCAGTGAGAAAAAATGAGGAGATATAGTCTGTTTTAGTATCTTGCGGCTATTATTCACTTAAACAACTAATTTATGCAAGCTGTTAAAAACGGGGATACTGTGAAAGTGCACTACCAGGGCCGTTTAACTGATGGGACCATGTTTGATTCCTCAGAGGGCAGAGCACCGCTGGAGTTCAAAGTAGGCGCACACATGGTGATCAAAGGCTTTGAGAACGGCGTACTGGATATGAAGCCGGGCGATAAGAAGACAATCCATATCCCTGTTGATCAGGCATATGGTCCAAAGAATGATGAAATGATCATGGAATTCCCTAAAGCAAATATTCCTCCTGATTTGAACCCAGAAGTGGGCATGGAACTGCAGATGAGCAATCCTGAAGGCCATGTATTCCAGGTGAGAGTAGCTGCTGTTGGTTCTGAGTTCATCACCCTGGATGCTAACCACCCGCTGGCTGGTCAGGATCTGGTGTTCGATCTGGAACTGGTGGAAATCGTTTAAGATATTGGGTTATTTGGTCATTTTAATATTTAAATATTAAAATGACCAAATGGATAAATTTTTAAGCCGGTACTTTTATAGGTATCGGCTTTTTATTTTCATCTATCGCCACAAAGGTGAAAATACCGCTGATCGCATGTTCCCGGTGATCGAGATACATCTGCTCCACATAGATATCCACTCTTACTTTCAGGCTGGTGTTACCCACATGAATGACGGTGCCTACCAATTCAATGATGGTACCGTGCGGGATAGGTTTTTTGAAATCGATTCTGTCTGATGATACGGTAACGGTGCGCATTTTCGTGAAACGGGTAGCGGTGATAAAGGCCACTTCGTCCATCAGATGCATGGCGGTGCCGCCGAAAAGCGTGTCGTAATGGTTTACCGTGTTAGGAAATACCGCTTTGAAAATTCGGGTAACGGATTTCTCGATCTGTTCTTCGTATGCCATGGTTTGAGTTATAGCGGAGCGTCGGGCTGTTTTTCCAATACAGCTTTCAGTTCTTGTAAACAATTTTCACAGAGGCAGCCCTGATATTTTTCGCTTATTCTGAAACGTTCTTCCAGGGTGAGTGGCACCCCGCTGCACTGACAGCGATGAATACTGTTGACCCGGCATTCAAAAGTCCGGTTGCAGCGGGGGCAGGAGACGATTTCATGTTTCAGCATGTACCAAATGTACGAAATGCTGCAGTAATGGAATCACGCCAGCTGCTTCCGTACTTCACGGGCTGCCTGTACCATATTGCGCAGCGACATTTCCGTTTCCGGCCATTTCCTTGTTTTAAGGCCACAGTCGGGGTTTACCCAGAGATTGCGTACCGGCAGCAATGTAGCTGCTCTGTGCAGCAGTTTGCCCATCTCTGCTACGCCCGGCACGCGGGGAGAGTGGATATCGTATACACCCGGGCCTGTCTCATTCGGATAACTGAAGCGGGCAAAGGCTTCCAACAATTCCATCTGGGAACGCGAGGTTTCAATGGTGATCACGTCCGCATCCATGGCAGCAATGTGTGCAATGATGTCATTGAATTCGGCATAACACATATGCGTATGTATCTGCGTGGTGTCCTGCACAGGTGCTACCGACAGTCGGAAGGCGTCGACGGCCTGCCGGAGGTATGCGTCCTGGCGGCTTTTACGCAGGGGCAGCCCTTCGCGGAGTGCCGGTTCATCTACCTGAATAACCGTAATACCGGCATCTTCCAGGTCTTTTACTTCGTCCCGTATCGCCAGTGCTATCTGGAAGGCAGTGTCCATACGTGGTTGGTCGTTCCTGACAAAAGACCATTGTAAGATGGTGACCGGACCGGTGAGCATTCCTTTAACAGGTTTGCTGGTGAGCGACTGTGCAAACTGGCTCCAGGCCACCGTCATCGGCTGCGGGCGCCATACGTCGCCGTAAATAACAGGTGGCTTCACACAGCGGGAACCGTAACTCTGTACCCAGCCGTTTTGCGTGAAAGCAAAACCTTCCAGTTGTTCTCCGAAATATTCTACCATGTCATTGCGCTCAAACTCGCCATGCACCAGTACATCGAGGCCGAGTGATTCCTGCCGGGAGATAGCCTCACGGATGGCGGCGCTGATGTCCTGATCGTATTGTTCTGCTGTGATGTGTCCCTTTTTGAGATTGGAGCGCAGTTGCCGTATTTCTACCGTTTGCGGGAACGAACCAATAGTGGTAGTGGGCAACAGCGGCAGTTGCAGTTTAGCCTGTTGCAGCGGCTGGCGTTCGGCAAAACTATGTTCACGGGCAAAGTCGTTAGCCGTAACGCTTTCCAGGCGCGCTTTTACAGCGGGGATATGAATGCCGGGCGCCGTTTTACGCTGTTCCATTACCTGTTGGTTGGCAGCCAGCAGCGCGGGGTCTCCGGCAGCAATTTGTTTCAGGGAGATGACTTCTTCCACCTTCTGCCGTGCAAAAGCCATCCACTGCTTGATAGCTGTGTTTAAGTTAGTTTCATCATCAAGGTTGTAAGGCACATGCAGCAATGAGCAGGAAGTGGCCAGCATCACGCGGTCCCGGCCAATAGCCTGTATAGCACGATTGATCAGCGACAGCGACGCGGCGTAATCGTTTTTCCAGATATTGCGGCCATCCACTACTCCCAGGGATAGCTGTCTGTTTTCGGGCAAGGCATTCAGCACGGCATCCAGCTGCTCCGGTGCACGAACCAGATCGATATGCAACGCATCGACCGGCAGCTGCAATGCCAGATCTGTATTGTCTTCCAGCGCGCCGAAATAGGTGGTGAGCAACAGCTTCAGGTCAGGAAACGCGTCACGGATAGCGGTGTACGCCAGTTGATACAGTATTTTATCTGCTGGTTCCAGATCAGTAACCAGACAGGGCTCGTCCAACTGTATCCAGTCGGCGCCGGCATCGCGGAGGGCGGCCAGCAGCTCCAGATAGGCGGGCAGCAACTGTTGCAATAACGCTGTACGGGCAACGCCCGCTGTTTTTATTTTACCACAGAGAAGGAAAGTAACAGGCCCTATCAGTACCGGTTTGGTGCGGATGCCCTGGTGCAATGCTTCGGTGAATTCGTGGACAGCCTTGCGTGATTGCAGGCTGTAAGTCTGACTGGCATCAAATTCAGGTACCAGATAGTGATAGTTGGTGTCAAACCACTTGGTCATTTCCACCGCCGTAAGATCGAAGCCATTTTTCTGATAACCCCTTGCCATGGCGAAGTACAGCTCAAGACAGTTGGGGTTGGCGAAAGAGCGGCGCAGCTCCTGGAAACGCTCGGGTATTACTCCCAGCGCTATGCTCATGTCGAGCATCTGATCATAAAAAGAAAAATCGTTGGAGGGTATCAGGTCTATGCCCGACTGATGAAGGGTTTCCCAGTGTTCTTTTCGTAGAAGCCTGGCCGTTAGTTCCAGTTTCTCGAGAGAAATTTTACCTGCCCAGTAGTTTTCACAGGCTTTCTTCAGTTCTCGCTGGCTGCCTATTCTGGGGTAGCCTGGAATATTGGTAATCATATACAGGATGGTTTTTATTCCCGGCAAACCTATTATTATTGTACGTTTGTTTTGTTATCTATTTAAAAATTGGTGTTTTGTATTAAAATTTTCTATTTTACCAGAATATTTTACGGAAAGGGCTATTGTGAGAGATGGTAAAACAGAATATTTTACGGCAAAAGGGTGCACCGGTTTTTTCCTTACGTTTGCAATATGTTTACAAATTATTCATACACTGTTGATACGCGTTTTATTCGTTACGCGCAGATAGATACACAATCCGATCCGCAGAGCACCAGCTTTCCGACCACTGAAAAGCAGAAAGACCTGTCCCGCTTACTGGTAAAGGAATTACACGAGATGGGCATCACAGATGCGGAACTGGATGAACATGGTTACGTATATGCCACTATTCCGGCCAATACCGACAAGCAGGTGCCGGTGATCTGTTTCTGTTCCCATGTGGACACTTCTTCTGACTGTAGCGGCACAGGGGTAAAACCGATTGTACATCGTAGTTATGATGGCGGAGATATCGTATTGCCCGATGATAGCAGCGTGGTGATCAGTCCGCGTGAACATCCTTATCTGGCTTCCAAAAAAGGAGACGATATCATCACTGCCAGTGGTACTACTTTACTGGGTGCAGATGATAAAGCCGGTGTGGCGGAAATTATGGACGCTGCTCATTTCCTGATGACACATCCGGAAATAAAACATGGTGCTATCCGTATCCTGTTTACGCCCGATGAAGAAGTGGGCCGCGGTGTGGAAAAGGTAGACATGAAAAAACTCGCCGCTCAGTTTGGCTATACCATGGATGGCGGTGAACTGGGATCCCTGGAAGATGAGAATTTTTCCGCTGATGGCGCCCGTATCACGGTATATGGCGTGAGCGCCCATCCTGGTTCCGCGAAAGATAAACTGGTGAGCGCTATTAAGATTGCCAGCGAGATCGTAGATGCGTTGCCGAAAGACAGCCTTTCTCCTGAAACAACAGACGACAGGGACGGATTTATCCATCCGGTACGTATAAGCGGCACCGTGGAAAAAACAGAGATCGACTTTATTATCCGTGACTTCGTGACCTCTAATCTGGAATCACACGAGGCTTTCCTGCGTCGCCAGATGGAGAAAGTGCTGGAGCGTTATCCTGATGCCCGCGCCAGACTGAAAGTCACCGAACAATATCGTAATATGAAAGAGGTGCTGGACCTGCATCCGGAGGTAACAGCCCATGCCGCGGAAGCGATCCGCCGTGCAGGCGTGCAGCCGCTGAAAATGAGCATCCGTGGCGGTACCGACGGTTCCCGCCTGTCGTTCATGGGATTGCCGTGCCCCAATATTTTTACCGGTGAAATGGCCCTCCACAGCAAACAGGAATACGTCAGCATCCAGGATATGCAGAAAGCGGTGCAGACAATTGTATATCTGGCACAAGTTTGGGAGGAAAAGGCCTGATCAGTTACAAATTACGAATTAAGAATTACGAATTACGAATGGAGGGCCTCCTTATAGAGCATATACTGATTAATCTCTCGATAAAAAGTCCTCCATTCATCATTCGTCATCCATAATTCGTAATTATTTTACTATTTTAACCGTTAATAGAAGAAAATCCACATGATACTAGGGCTCATCACATTATTGCAGGATACATTGCTTACGAAGGCCGATTCTTTAGCACAGGCCGCCAATGCAGCTGCAGCACCACCACAACAGATACATCTGATAGACATGCTCATGAAAGGGGGCGTACTCATGATCCCACTGGGTATCCTCTCCATCATTGCTGTATTTGTGTTTGTAGAAAGATATCTGACCATTGCAAAGGCCGGTCGTCTGGAAGATAACTTTATGCCAATGATCCGTGATCAGATCACCACTGGTAATATCATGGGTGCCCGTTCCCTGGCTAAAAACACGCAGGGGCCTATTGCGCGGATGATCGACAAAGGTCTTCAGCGTATTGGTAAGCCAATCGAGTCCATCGAGAAGTCAATGGAAAATGTGGGCAAACTGGAGATCTACCGCATGGAGAAAAATCTGGTGATCCTTTCTATCATCGCAGGTATTGCGCCGATGTTCGGGTTTCTGGGTACTATTGCAGGTATGATCCAGACCTTCTTTAATATCTCCATCACATCAGATATTACGCTGGGTACCATTGCGGGTGGTATCTATGTGAAGATGATCACATCCGCCACGGGTCTGATTATCGGTATTGTGGCCTTTATCGGTTACAGTTTCCTGAATGCACAGATAGACAAGGTTGTTAACAAGATGGAAGCCTCTGCAGCGGAATTTACGGATATCCTGCAGGAACCTACCCGCTAAAAACCACCGCTCATGAATTTACGCAGGAGAAATAAGAAACATGTGGAAATGCACAACTCAGCATTGAATGACATCCTGTTCATTCTGCTGCTGTTCTTCCTGATTGTTTCCACACTGGCCAACCCCAACGTCATCAAGCTGATGTTGCCGAAGGCCCAGAGCAATACCAAAGCCAAACAAACGGTGGTGGTGAGCATCAACGAAAAACATGAGTTCTTCGTGGGTACCACCAAAGTGCCTTTTGAAGGCCTCAAACAAGCGCTGGCCCCGGCTGTCGCCAATGAGAAGGTAGATCCCACTATTGTGATCAATGCGGAGAAATCAGTGCCGATCGAAGATGTGGTGAATGTGATGGAAGTGGCCAAACAGATAGGCGCGAAAGTGGTGCTGGCAACGGCTAAACAATAGTTCGCGTTCACGCAAAGGCGCTAAGCAGCAAAGACGCAAAGAATAAATTTTTAAGGATTATAAGAAAGCAAAGGAGCGGAGATCACATTTGATCTCCGCTCCTTTGCTTTCTCTGCTCGCTTATATCATCTTAGCGTCTTTGCTGCTTAGCGTCTTTGCGTGAGCTTTTTACCATTCTGTCTTTGCCGGATCCCTTGCTTTCTCTGCTCGCTTATATCATCTTAGCGTCTTAGCTGCTTAGCGTCTTTGCGAGAGCTTTTTAGCATTCTGTCTTTGCGGGATCCTTTGCTTTCTCTGTTCGCTTATATCATCTTAGCGTCTTTGCTGCTTAGCGTCTTTGCGTGAGCTTTTTAGCATTCTGTCTTTGCGGGATCCTTTGCTTTCTCTGTTCGCTTATATCATCTTAGCGTCTTTGCTGCTTAGCGTCTTTGCGTGAGCGCTTTTACCATCCTGTCTTTGCCGAACATGTCCTGCCGGAGTATGACGTCCCTGAATCCCATTGACTGCAGCAATTCCACGACTTCCTGCCCCAGCGATTCATTGATCTCGAAGTAAAGGGCGCCGCCCGCATTTAGCTTCTGTAGCGCGGTGTGGGCAATATGCCGGTAGAACAGCAGCGCGTCGTTGTCTGGTACGAACAACGCGATGGACGGCTCAAAGCCCCATACCTGTTGCTGCATAGTGGCTTGTTCGCTTTGTGTGATGTAGGGCGGATTGCTGACGATCACGTCAAATGCAGGCAGCGTAGCCATTTGTTGCTCATCGAGCGCGCTGAGGCGGGAGAACGCCACTTCCAGGCGCAGCTTAGCTGCATTTTCGCGGGCCACAGCCAGCGCTTCTTCGCTAACATCGATGGCGGTCACCACGGCAGCAGGAATGTTCTGTTTTAATGCCAGCGGGATACAACCGCTGCCGGTACCGATGTCCAGCAGGTGCGGGTGGGGATGGCCCGTGAGGTCTTCGATGATCCAGGCTACCAGCTCTTCTGTTTCCGGCCGCGGAATCAGCACATGATGGTTAACGGTCAGTTCCATGCCGTAGAACCAGCCGGAGCCGGTCACATATTGCACCGGCTCCATCCGTTGCAATGCTTCTATGGCGCTTTTGAGCCGGGTATTCTGATCAGGCGTCAGTAGTTTGGCTTTGTGTACGAGGCGGTCCAGTTTATTCATGCCCGTTATATGCTCGAGCACAATATGCGCTATATTGGCCGCTTCGCGCGCATCGTATAAATCGCCTATGGCACCTGTGATATAGGTAAAGGCTGTTTGTATTGTCAAATTTGATAATTTAAGAATCAGCCGGAAATTACAAACCAGGAGGTGGTTGGCATTTTCCGTCGGCTAAAAACGTAATTTTGGCAAAAATATTACTTAACAGGGTATCATGAATAGCACAGACCATGAAATTTTTATGAGGCGGTGCCTGGAGCTGGCCGCCATGGGTCGCGGCCATGCGGCGCCTAATCCGGTGGTAGGGGCGGTGCTGGTGCATCAGGGCCGTATCATCGGGGAAGGCTACCATCGGCAATATGGTCAGGCACATGCGGAGGTGAACTGTGTCAACAGCGTTACGGCGGAGGACAAGCCCCTTGTCCAGCGGGCTACCATGTACGTAAGCCTTGAACCCTGTGCACATCATGGTAAAACGCCGCCCTGTGCAGATCTGATCGTGTCGGAGAAAATCCCGGAAGTAGTGGTCGGTTGTGTGGACACTTTCTCTGCGGTAGCGGGAAAAGGTATCGAAAAGCTGAAAAAAGCCGGTGTAAAAGTACATACCGGCGTGCTGGAGAAAGAATGCAGGGCTATCAATCGCCGCTTCTTTACTTTTCATGAGCAGCAGCGACCTTATATCATCCTCAAATGGGCCCAGAGCCGCAATGGCTTTATGGCCGGCCCCGACGGGGTGCCGGTGCGTATCTCCAACCCGTGGAGCGACCGCCTGGTACACCGCTGGCGCAGCGAAGAGATGGCTATCCTGGTAGGTACCCGCACCGCTATCCTCGACAACCCGAAACTGAATACCCGGCTGTGGCCTGGCAAAAGCCCGGTGCGACTGGTGATCGACAGAACGCTCGCCGTGCCCCGTACCCATCACCTGTGGGATGGCAGTATTCCCACCATCTTCCTCACAGCGCAAAAAGCGGAGGAAGGAACCGTGGAGATGATACAGCTCGATTTTACCACGCCATTATTGCCTCAACTGATGCAACACCTCTACCAGCGCCAGATACAGAGCGTACTGGTGGAAGGTGGTCCTTATGTGCTGCAACGTTTTCTGGAAACAGGCCTCTGGGATGAAGCACGCGTTATAACGGGGACGGATACACTATCCGATGGACTGGCGGCACCAGCCGTGCGGCAGGCGATAGTAGCGGAAAGTCTGCACCTGGAAGGGGACCGTATCGACATTTACCGACGTGGTGAATAGTTGTGGTTAAAATAAGAATATCTGGTTTTTCTAAAATATATAGATGGAGGTTTATTTTACTATTGATAAAACCGCTGTTGCTGAATTCAAGGACAGGGGCAGCAAATTTCTGGCTTACGTATTTCCCGTGAAGACCCCTGAAGCGGTGAAAGATTGTCTGATGGAAGTGAAAAAGGAGCATCCCAAAGCTACCCACCATTGTTATGCTTACCGCTTAGGTACGGATGGATTGCAGTTTCGCGCCAATGATGACGGAGAGCCTTCCGGTTCTGCGGGCAAACCTATCCTCGGACAAATAGACAGTAAACAGGTAACAGATGTGCTGATTGTGGTGGTGCGTTATTTTGGCGGTACCCTGCTGGGCGTTCCGGGGCTGATCAATGCTTATAAGCTGAGCGCTGCCATGGTATTGCAACTGGTGCCGGCTATTCAGAAGAACATAGAATCAAAATATCATCTCACGTTCGATTATACCATCATGAATGATGTGATGATCGTGGTGAAACAAAACAATTGTACGGTGCTGTCGCAGGAGCTACAGCTCTTTTGTACTATGGACATAGGAGTGCCCCGGGCGAACGAAGAGCTGTGCCTTTTACGCCTTCGTGACATTCACGGACTTGAGGTAAAGGCAGTGAAGTAACGGTAGGGTGTTTCCCCGTCAGGTGAAAATCGGCTAACAGTTCAAAACAAAGAAAAGGAGATTGTGAGGCTTCCGGGGTGTCCAATTTAACGCATGCTCTTTTTAATAACAGCATGCCAGCCACTACGGCTGCTGTGATTAAGAAGAATCGATAACGTTTCAACATAGTTGTAATATTAGGGTGATAACGAAGGACGATAAAGAATATGCCAGAAATAGATTTGTTGAAAATGAATAAGTTACACAGTGAATAGGTCGATGAGATTGTCCGAACACGAAAGCCGAACGTCCAAAACCGGACAAAATCCATTACAAATTACGAATTAGGAATTACGAATGGAGGGCTTTCTTATAGAACGGTTAATAATTAACATTTCTATAAGAAAGCCCTCCATTCGTAATTCGTAGTTCCTAATTCGTAATTAAAACCGCGGGCTTACCACGAGGTCCTTGCTGCCAGGGGTATATTTGTAGAAACCCTCTCCGTTTTTCACGCCGAGGTATCCGGCAGTGACCATGTTAACCAGCAGGGGGCAGGGGGCATATTTCGGGTTGCCAAAGCCATCATGTAGCACGTTGAGGATGGAAAGGCATACGTCCAGCCCGATGAAATCAGCCAGTTGCAGCGGTCCCATTGGATGCGCCATACCGAGTTTCATCACGGTATCTATTTCCGCCACGCCGGCCACGCCTTCAAAGAGGGAGTAGATGGCTTCATTGATCATGGGCATGAGGATACGGTTGGCAATAAAACCGGGATAATCGTTCACCACACACGGTACTTTGCCCAGTTTTTCGGACAGGGCCACAATTTCCTGGGTGATGCTCTTGTCCGTAGCATAACCGTTGATAATCTCCACCAGTTTCATCACCGGCACCGGATTCATGAAGTGCATGCCGATTACTTTTGCCGGCCGTTTGGTGGCAGCGGCTATTTTGGTGATGGAGATGGAGGAAGTATTGGTAGCCAGAATAGCGTCCGGATGGGCGTGTTGATCGAGGTCCTGGAATATTTTCAGTTTCAGCGCTACATTTTCAGTCGCTGCTTCCACTACGAGCGACACTTCTCTTACGCCGTCAGGGATAGAAGCGAGGGGATTGATGTTGGCAAGCGTCTGTGCTTTTTGTTCTTCGGTAACAGTGCCTTTGGCTACCTGTCTGTCGAGATTCTTGCTGATGGTTTGTATGGCCTTTTCGAGGGCTGCAGCTGATACATCTATCAGGTTTACCGCATAGCCGTTCTGGGCAAATACGTGCGCGATACCATTACCCATGGTGCCTGCGCCTATAACCGCTACTTTTTGCATGGAGATTATTTTGGTTCTGATAAGAAAGCAATTTAATCAATTACGAATTACAAATGACGAATGACGAACGGAGGGTCCTTTAATGGAAAGGTTGTTGAAGTGACCTCCCTGTAAGAGAGCCCTTAATTCGTCATTTGTAATTCGTAATTATTAATAATCGTCTTTTCGTTTGAAGTCGCCCCGTTTCCAGGCCTGAATAAACTGGGCCCAGGCGAGTGGGTTGAAGATGTTCTGTGGTGGTGGCTGGCCGGCATAGTACAGGGACTGCGCCTGTTTGTTGAGGTACATGTTCGTGCCTTCTGCGCCGTCTACGGGCGTGAAGCGGGTCATAGCCCTCAGTCGGGCGTTCTCCGTGTTTTTGCGGGCTATTTCGTAGGCATCATCGGGGATGTCCATACTGGCGAAAGCCCGTTCAAACTCCTGCCGGTTGAGGTAGGGTTTGATGATGGTTACCGGAAGATAGGTGGTATCTTCCACCATCAGTTGTATCAGGGAGAAATTATTGCCTTTGAGTGTGGTCGGGATTTTATAATCTTTCTTTTTGAAGCCTACGGCGCTGAAAGTAAGGGTGTCACCCTTAAAAACCACGATGGAGAAAACGCCGGCGGAGTTGGAGATGGTACCGCGGCCCTGGCCTCTGACGAGGACACTGACTGCCGGAACGGCCCGCAGGCTGTCAGCTGTCATGGTGATCCCTGAAATTTGAATAACACTGTCCCGGAAATCCGCGATTTGGGCTTTCAGCAGGAAAGGAGATAAAAGGAACACCAGGATAAGTGACAGTATGTAGGATCTTTTGTGATGCATGCCGGCCCTAAGATATAGAAATTTAAATTACTTGTCTCCCTGCGATGGATGAACGCGAAGAAGAGTTTGTAAATTAACTTCCAATTGGGTTAACTTTGCAGACAGGAATAGAATTTTAACAACAATTTATGATGACGAAAGAGCAGATTTTACAGGCCCTGAGCAACGTCGAAGAACCCGATCTGGGAAAGGATCTGGTGACGTTGAACATGGTAAAAGATATAGAGATAAACGGCAATAAGGTGAAGTTTACGGTAGTGCTGACAACGCCGGCCTGCCCGTTGAAAGATCTTATCAGGAACGCCTGTGTCAATGCCATTCATATGATGGTGAGCAAGGATGCGGAAGTGGAAGTAGTGATGACGGCCAATGTGAGCTCGCGTCGTACGGAAGGTAAAGGCGTATTGGCTGGCGTAAAAAATATTATTGTCGTGGCCTCCGGTAAAGGTGGTGTGGGCAAATCTACCGTGGCGGCCAATCTGGCGCTGGCACTGGGCCGTGATGGCGCCCGTGTGGGCCTGATGGATGCTGATATCTACGGACCGTCCGTTCCCATTATGTTTGGCCTGCGTGGCGAAAGACCGATGATGGTGAATGTGGAAGGTAAAGGCATGATCCAGCCGATAGAAAAATACGGCATCAAAGTAATGTCCATCGGTCTGCTGATCGATGAAAGACAAGCCGTGGTTTGGCGTGGCCCGATGGCCAGCAGCGCGCTCAGACAGTTTCTGACTGATGTGTACTGGGGCGAACTGGACTACCTCGTGATTGATATGCCTCCCGGCACCGGCGATATCCACCTGACACTGGTACAGACAGTACCGGTAACCGGCGCGGTGATGGTGACCACACCACAGGATGTGGCACTGGTAGACGTACAAAAAGGCATCGCTATGTTCAACGGACAGCAGATCAATGTGCCGATCCTTGGACTGGTGGAAAACATGGCTTATTTCACACCGGCAGAACTGCCTGAGAATAAATACTATATCTTCGGAAAAGAAGGTGGTAAAAAACTGGCAGAAGACCTGGAAATACCATTCCTGGGCCAGATCCCGCTGGTACAGAGCATCCGTGAGGGTGGCGATAGTGGCCAGCCTGCGATGGCCAGCGATGATAAGATTACCCGCAAAGCCTTCCTGGACGTGGCCGGCGCCGCTGCCAGAAGCATTGCGATGCGTAATGCCAATATCGCCCCCACTAAAATTGTGGATGTGATCGTATAAAATTTGCTCATTTAGGCATTTAAATATTTACTTATTTAAATGACCAAATGTCTAAATAACAAAATATTAAAATATTACAGCGAACATGACGTGGTATTTTCCACGGCATTTTCGCTGTTTTTTTTGGAAAATCTACATTCTTTTTTTCCTTATCTTTAGTTGAATCTTCCTCCGAAATGATTGTCGGTAAAGCATAACGGCCACAACAAATACACCACAGCAAAATATTTTAGAGGTAATCATAATATGTTTAAACTGCTGCAATGCTTAAGTTTTACTTAACTTTGCGCCCCAAATAAACCGACTATGAATCGACAGGAATTGGTGAATCTTATTAAGGAAAAACAATCTTATCTGTGCGTAGGATTGGATACAGACATGCAAAAGATTCCAAAACACCTGCTGTCTCACGCAGATCCGGTGTTTGCCTTTAACAAGGCAATTATTGACGCTACCAAAGACCTTTGTGTGGCGTATAAAATCAATACGGCCTTTTACGAATGTATGGGCATCCGCGGATGGGAAACGCTGCAGCGTACGATAGAATACATCCCTTCCGGCATCTTTACCATTGCTGACGCTAAACGCGGCGATATCGGCAATACCTCTACCCAATACGCCAAAACTTTTTTTGATACGTATAAGTTTGATTCCGTTACGGTAGCTCCTTATATGGGGAAAGACAGCGTATTACCGTTCCTTCAGTTCCCGGAAAAATGGACCATTCTCCTGGGACTTACTTCCAATGAAGGCAGCCAGGACTTCCAGCTGCAACAGGCGGGAGACGAGCTGCTGTTTGAAAAAGTGATGAAAACAGCAATGGAGTGGGGTACACCAGACAACCTGATGTTTGTGGTAGGCGCCACACAGTCAGCTCAACTGGGATATATCCGTAAAATGGTGCCCGACCACTTTTTCCTGGTACCGGGTGTAGGTGCGCAGGGAGGCAGTCTGCAGGAAATCTCCACGCAAGCCATGAATAAAGATTGCGGCCTGCTCGTGAATGTGAGCCGCGGTATCATTTATGCCGGCAACGGAGAAGATTTTGCCACCGATGCCCGTAATGCAGCCCAGCAATACCAGCAGGAAATGGCCACTTACCTGAATCAGACCACTGTCAGCCTCTGATACTGACAATAGCCGTTGGCGTTAGCTTTTAGCTGGCTGTGAAAAATTTTTCCGGAAGGCTGAAAGTTAACCGCCACTCAGGCATCTATTTAAACACACAATTTTTTTGTGTCCACCACGGAAGCACCTCAAAACGTAATCTCCCTGCACGCACCGCCGGATCTTCCTTCACCAGCTGCACTGCTTCCAGACTATCCCTGCAATCGAGTATAAATATTCCTTTCATATCGCCATCGTTGTCAAACGGACCGGCTACCAGCAGTTTGCCGGTTTGCGTGAGTTGTCGTATATGTTGCAGATGCGCCGTCTGAATACCAGCTGCTGCCACTGCCGGCTGGTCGCGGTGTGGGCCTCCTTTAAGCAATACCATCCAGTAACGTTTCATGTCTGGGTCGGCATTGGTCTTGCTGCGGGCTTCATGGATAGATGGTGATACTGATTGCAAAGCAGCGGGATGAAAAGATACCATCACAATCACCAGAAATCCCAGCAGAAAAATTGCAGGAATAACTTTGCTTGCCATACGGGATTTTTACCGAAGGTAGGTAATCAATCATGAATTGTGAATTAGAATTAAATTAAGTAATTGTGATGAATGATTGATAACTAATATGTTAGCGAGGCCCACCATTAGCCGTTACCGTTATTACCGGGGTATCGTCCGTCGTTCGTAATTCGTAATTGGTTATATTGGGTTATTAAACCCGAACAGATGTCTAAAGATTTATTCCAGTCACCGGATTATTATGCTGTAGATGGTTTGTTGACAGAAGAACACCTGTTAATCCGCGATACAGTAAGGCAGTGGGTGAAGAAAGAGATCTCACCCATTATTGAAGATTATTGCCAGCGTGCTACGTTCCCTTCGCAGATACTGAAGGGGCTCGGCGAACTGGGCTGTTTTGGCCCTACTATCCCGCAGGAATATGGCGGTGGCGGGATGGACCATATCGCCTACGGCCTGATGATGCAGGAGCTGGAACGGGGCGACAGCGGTATCCGTTCTACCGCTTCTGTACAGGGCTCCCTGGTGATGTATCCCATTTTTACTTTCGGCAGCGAAGCGCAGAAAAAGAAATACCTGCCTAAACTGGCCACCGGCGAATGGATGGGCTGCTTCGGCCTCACCGAGCCAGATCACGGTTCCAATCCGGCCGGCATGATCACCAACTACCGCGAAGATGGCGACCATGTGATCCTCAACGGTGCTAAAATGTGGATATCCAACGCCCCTTTCGCACAGATCGCTGTCGTATGGGCTAAAGATCCTGAAGGCGCTATCCGCGGCATCATCGTGGAACGTGGCATGGAAGGCTTTACTACACCGGAAACGAAAGGCAAATGGAGCCTGCGCGCCAGCGCTACCGGTGAACTGGTATTCGATAACGTCAGAGTGCCTAAAGAAAATATACTGCCGCTCGTCAAAGGATTGAAAGGACCGCTCAGCTGCCTCTCTTCTGCCCGCTATGGTATTGCATGGGGCGTGATCGGCGCGGCCATGGACTGTTACGACACCGCCCTGCGTTACTCAAAAGAACGTATCCAGTTTGGCCGTCCTATCGGCGGTTTCCAGCTTACGCAAAAGAAACTCGCTGAAATGGTGACGGAGATCACCAAAGCACAGCTGCTCAACTGGCGCCTTGGCGTATTGAAAAATGAAGGCAAGGCCACACCGGCACAGATCTCCATGGCTAAACGCAACTCCTGCGAAGTGGCTACCAAAATTGCCCGCGATGCCCGCTCTATCCTCGGTGGTATGGGCATCACCGGTGAATTCCCGGTAATGCGGCATATGATGAACCTGGAGAGTGTGCTTACCTATGAAGGTACACACGAGATCCACCTGTTGATCACCGGTATGGATGTTACCGGTTTTGATGCGTTTAAATAACCTGTATTTCCCCGTTAAAATACCGGCAGCTATGCATTCCCTGCATGTCTGCCGGTATTGTGTTTGATGGTGGTTGTTGCTGAAAACCCCAACACAAAATACTATCTTACCTGTCCATTATTCATGTTATCTGTTTTTTTATGAAGATGATTTTATTGCTTCTGATGAGTGTATGCGCCATGGCTGCGGTGCAGGCGCAGGAACAACCGTTGAAACTGGTGGCTTGTGAAGGAAAGGCGCAGGGCACTTATTACATTGTGAAATACCTGGCTCCGGACACCGCTTCGCTGCAGGGCCGTATCGACTCCATATTTGCAGTGATAGATCACTCGTTGTCATTGTACAAGCCCGGCTCTCTCATCAATCAGTTCAATGCTTCCGGTGAGGTGAAAATGGACGAACATATGCGGAATGTGGTGGAGAAAGCAATCTATACCAGTAAGGCCACCAACGGTATTTTTGATATCACGGTGAAACCGCTGGTATATCTATGGGGCTTCGGTGTCAGCAAACCTTCTTTCAGGGGCGTGCCGCCGGCAGACAGTATCAAAAAGGCATTGTCGTATGTGGGTTACCGTTATCTGTCAGTAAAAGGGGATCATCTCACTACCATTAAAAAAGGGGTACAAATAGATTGCAATGGCATCGCACAGGGATATACGGTAGATGTACTGGGCCGGTTTCTGGAGCAACAGGGCATTCAAAATTACCTGGTAGACGTAGGAGGGGAGCTGTGTGCCAAAGGAGTGAATCAACAGGGCAAGAACTGGCGTATCGGTATTGAGCGCCCGGCGCCCGGCGACACCACGTATGAACCGATACAGGCTATGGTGGAACTGAAAAATAAAGGTATCGCCACCAGCGGTAATTATCGACGCTTCTTCGACCAGGGCCGTACGCGTTTTGCGCATACCATCGATCCGGTGACGGGCATAGCCCTGCACAATCAGATCATCAGCGTGACCGTCATTGCGAAAGACTGTTTTACGGCAGATGCATTTGACAACCCGCTGATATTGATGGGCGTGGAAAAAGGATTAAAGTTTATTGCACAACATCCGGCATACGGACTGGAAGCGCTGTATATCTACAAGGCAGCGGATGGTAGTATCAAAGAGGCCAGAAGCCCGGGATTTTTATATTTGAGTATTTAGTTATTTTTTTATTTAAAAGGCAGCGAAGACCATCTTTTATTTTAAGGGGATCTTCGCTGCCTTTTAAATAAAAAAATAACCAAATGCGCAAATGACCAAATGAAAAACCCCGCTTCGTATACACGGAGCGGGGCACATCCTCACTATTCCTCTTTCATGAATATGGATAAAAAATGTTTTAGTGTATGTGTACCTTAATACCAATATTTCCCTGAATGCTGTTGAAGCTGGTGATTTCATTGTATTTGTACGGCGCGTAGTTGTAACGCACATTAGCATTGAACATCACTGGTGAATACTGGCCGAAAGGCACGTTGATACCTATTTCCGGGCTGACCATAAACTGCCAGCTGTTTTTCTTGTCTACAAACTCACCCCAATATTTTTCATAGTTCATATTGGCAGCACCAACACCGAGCACACCGTAAGGAATAACGGCGCTGGTGGCTGGCGTAAAGGCATAGCCTACCGTTGCCTGCAGTGGTATCACCTGCAGGGTGCGGGACTGTACCGCAGATACATCTCCTTGTTTATCGGAGTATACCGCGCGGGGCAGTCTTTCATAAAAATCCTGATAGCCGCTGCGTACACCTACAGACAAGCGATCATTCAACATATAGGACAGACCTGCGGACCAGCCACGGAAGCTGGTTTTATTAGCGTAGTCTTTCACAGAACCAAAAGGTTGGGCAATGGAGTAGTTGAGGTCTATGGACAAAGGCGGACGGCTTTGCGCAGACACAGCCTGTGCAGCGATACATCCCGCGAAAATCAGCAGCCAGTTTTTTATCTTTTTCATCTCTCTATCAATTTTAAATTTTCGGAATGGACTTTATTTGCTTTTGCTCAGGTAAGCTGATTGTGCAAAGGAAGCCTGTACCATGGGATCCACGTTGTTGGTGCTCCATACTCCGGAGCCACGCCAGAGGGAGTTCCAGATAACGTTGAACTTGTCGTTCTTCGCATTTTTCAGGTCGAAGAGATCGATCGCTGTTTGTCTTTCATTTACCTGGTACACAGTATAGTAGGAAGGCCAGTACCAACCACCGCCGGGGTAACCCCACCAGCCAGCGTCCCAGTAGCCGGGACCGCCCCACCAGCCCGGATTCCAGCCGATGCTTGTGTAGGAGTTGTCAATACGGGTAAGGTTAATGCCCAGATCAGGTTTGGCGGATTTGTCCACCAGTGTATAACCTCTCTGTTTCATCGCGGCCGTTACGGAAGCGATCAGTTGTTTGTCGTAAGTGGTCAGTGCCTTCCTGGCAGAATCACTGTTTCTGCTGAGCACAGCCACGGAATCGACGATGCTGAAGGTAGCATAGGAAGTAAAATCAACGGTACTGTCGTGGTTAGTGATATAAATCCTGGACTCCTCGTCTGTCATATCTTTCAAGGGGTCTTTACGGCAGCTGCTGATGGAAATCATTGCCACGAGCGCGGCAACAGCACTTAGTAAATACATTGTTCTTTTCATATCCTCGCGTATTAATTTTTATGATAGGTCTCTTCCGTAAAGGTTAACAGCGGAATGCGTGTCAAATGTTAACATATAATGCCGGCTGGCACGCGGCTGCATGGAAGTTTCCGTTATTTCCTATTATTCAACGCTTTGGATAGAAAGATGTTACAGGAAGTTTACTGGTTAATTGTTAAGGGAATCCTAAAATGGAATTTGGGTTAACAAAATGAGCTTTTAACAAAGATGACTAATTTAATATGTTTTTAGAAACTAATGCATCTTTTAACTGCTCCGGATGAACGAAATGTACGCTGTCGATTCCTTGTTCTTCTGCGGCTTTTACATTGCGGAGATTGTCATCGATAAACAGCGCATGTTCTGCATCAACCTGGTAGCGGTTGAGCAACAGCTGATAAAAAGAGGGAAAGGGTTTGCGTTGTTTTTCGCGGCCGGACACCACGATGCCATCAAACCATTGCAGGAAGGGGAATTCCACCAGGGCAAGGGGGAATGTTTCGTTGGACCAGTTGGTGAGTGCGTATAGTTTGTATTTACCACTCTCTTTCAGTTGGCGGAGCAGTTGCACTGATCCCGGAATTTCTCCGTTGAGCATTTCTTTCCAGCGGCCATAATAGGCACGTATCTGCGCTTCATGTGCCGGATGGTTGGCTACCAGCATTTCAGTAGCTTCCTGCAGACTTCTGCCGGCATCCTGTTCTTCGTTCCAGTCGGATGTGCAGATGTTCTGCAGAAAATTATCGATTTCTGCTTCTGTCGCAAATATTTTGCGATAGAGATAACGGGGATTCCAGTCGATCAGCACCGATCCCAGGTCAAAAATAATTGTGTCGTACACGTTCTTCGTTTGGCTTTTCATAGGTTAATAAGACAATTAGAAAGCAATTGGGTTTAAAGGCTGTCGGGTATTTCATCAGCAGCGTCTTCCAGTAGTTTAAGATCTACGGAGTCGCTACCGGCAATACCTTCAATAGAGCCTTTGATATGTGCAGCGTTGAGTAGTACTTTTTCCAGTTGTTTTTCGCGGGCTTTCCACAGTTTTTCCATGGCATCGCGTTCGCGTTGGATGGAGAGTTTCATGGCCATAAAGCCTTCACGGATAGCCTTCCATTGCTCGGCGAATTCGCTGCTGGTGAGGTAACCGTAAAGCATATGCATTTTATCTCCCTTGTTTTCCTGAGTGCGGATACTGCCGGCGATTTTGATGATACCATCGCGCAGCACATAAGCGAGTGATTTTACTTCTGCGAAAGTACAGATCCAGATCCCTTCTTTTTCACCGAAACGTTCCATATCGCGGGGCATGGTCTGCGTAACGAGGATGGCCACGTCTATACCCTGGCTACGCATGTCGGCTTTCAGTTTCTCTACCCATTCGCGCGCAAATTCTTTGGTCCTTTTGCTTTCGTAAATAATACGGCCGCATTCCTGCCCAAAGGAATTACGTATCAGCTGGACACAGTCGGCCCCGCGCACACCTTTGCCCACCGGCGTCACTTCATCAAACGGGAAGGTATTGCGGAGCATTTCTTCGAGCACCAGTTCCTGCACCTCGCCCTGCAATTGGGTAGAGCCTTGTTCTGCGCGGCGTTTCATTTCTTCCGCCAGTTTACGCTGGTCTTCCAGTTGTTTTTCCAGTTCGCGCATGCGCATCTGGTATTCGGTATCTTTCAGCTTGTTGCGCTCTGTTTCTTCTGTGCGTATTTTTTCGGCCAGCTCACCACGGGCTTCCATCAGTTTTTTCTGCAGATCGAGTTCCAGTTCCTGCTCTTTGTTTTTCAGTTCCTGCTCTTTCCGGAGGAAATCCAGTTCCTGCCTGCGGGCTTCGCGCAGCCGGGCTTCCTGTTCCTGATTGGTTTCGCGGAGGGTGGCCAGCTGGTTGTCGAAATCTGCGGTGATGGATTTACGCAGTTCTTCCGACAGGCTTTCCTGTAAACGCTTTTTTTCAGATTGTACCCGTTGGATGACTTCCTGTTCCTGTTGTTGCCGGAGCTGCTCTATCTGCTGGCGTTCCTGTGCCATGCGGTTTTTCTCTGTCAACAGGCCGTTTTTTTCGGCCTGCAGGGAATCGAGGCGCTTGCGCCATTCAGATTCCATTTTCCCCCTCATTTCTTTCTCAATGTCTGCGGCAAATGCATCTTCCATGACAAACTGGTGTCTGCAATTGGGACAGGTAATAGATGTTCCCATAATTTCAGTACAAAAATTACGTAAAGATAGGGTTTAGAAAGTTTGCCGGGAACGAATAAAAAAAGGAAGGAACATGACTTCCTTCCGGTCTGGAATAAATGGCACAAACAATAGCAAATAAGGTTTTACAATAAGATAGCTCAATTTCCTGTCTGGGGGCTAATGCTAAATTCATGCTTTATTATTAGCGGAGTGTTAAGGAATGATGATGGAATTGTTAAGAAAAGGGGGGAAGAAGGGAGGATTTAAAAACAAAAAAGCTCAGTGTAAAACACTGAGCTTCAATTGTTGGTGCGAAGGAGGAGATTCGAACTCCCAAGCCCTTTCAGGCACTACCACCTCAAAGTAGCGCGTCTACCAATTTCGCCACCTTCGCATCTTTCTGGTAGAATGGGCTGCAAAAATAATGGCTTTTTAGAAATAAGCAAATTTATTTATGCTTTTTCTCAAAAATGTGTCTTTTGTTGCAGCGCTGAAATCGGCTACTTCCTAAGCAGGATGCGGAAAGTAGTGCCTTTATTTATTTCTGAAGATTTTACAAAAAGTCTTCCTTTATGATACTCTTCGATGATTCTTTTCGCTAAAGAGAGCCCCAGGCCCCATCCTCTTTTTTTGGTGCTGAAGCCGGGTTTGAATACTTTTTCGAAGTGCATTTTGGGAATGCCTTTACCGGAATCGGCGATATCGATGGTCACGAAAGTGGGGTGGTTTTCGATATTGATATCGATATGGCCACTGCCTTCCATGGCATCGAGTGCGTTTTTGAGCAGGTTTTCCACAACCCAGTCAAACAGCGGGGGGGAGATCATGACGGGTAATTCCTTCTCGGTAGAATGAACGGCGAAGCGTACTTTCTGCGGCGCTCTTTTCCGGATGTAGGCGGTCATGTTTTCGATCTGTTCAAGGACATTGCGTTCTTCCAGTTTAGGCACGCTGCCTATTTTGGAGAAGCGGTCGGTGATCAGTTTGAGCCGGTCTACGTCTTTGGCGAGTTCTGTCACCATCATGGTATTGGCTTCGTTTTCCCGGAGGATTTCCAGCCATGCTTCCATGGAGGAGAGGGGGGTGCCCAGCTGGTGGGCGGTTTCTTTGGCGAGGCCTACCCATACCTGGTTTTGGGTGGCGCGGTTGGTGCTGGACAGGGCAAAGAGCACCAGGGCGATGAAGAGTGTTACCACGCCCAGCTGTATATAAGGGTAGTAGCGGATTTGTTTCAGGATAAGGGAGTCGCCGTAATAAATATAGTTGTACAGTTTATGCCGGGCATCAACCTCCATGATAAAGGGAGGGTGTTGTTTTTTAAATATCGACAGCTGTTCCTGCAGGTGGGCCGGATTTTGCGCGATACGTAAGGAATCGATGTTGCGGCTGTCGAGGATATGTCCTTGTTCATCGGTCAGGATGAGCGGGATGGTGGTGTTGGTGGTCACTATTTCCGTGGCGAGGTTAAGGTTGGCGTCGGGGGCTGACTTGAGCAGTTCCCGGTTGGCCTCTACCCAGGTGGCGACCTTTTTCCGTTCTTCATCCTGTATTTTTTTTGTCAGGTTGCTGACGAACCATATCGTGGTCACGATAATGAGCACTGCTATGGAGGCCAGTACGAACTTCCACCCGATGTATTGTCTAAACATATAACTAATTTAAGCCTTATTCCGCTTTGATGATTCGGGATGATTAGCAAATATTAGAATCCTTTGTTGCATATTTGCATCTCTTATTTTATTATTCACGCATAAACGTAATATCATTTGCACATATTGCCGTCGGTTGCTGTCGTTATATTAAATTGGAACGGAAAGGCTTTTCTGGAGAAGTTCCTGCCGTCTGTGTGCCGCTCTACTTATGGTAATTTACAGCTGGTGCTGGCTGATAACGCTTCTACTGACGACAGTGTGGCGTTTGTGGAAGCTCACTACCCGTCGGTTCGGATTATCCGTAATCCTTCCAACGATGGTTTTGCGGGTGGCTATAATGAAGCGCTGGCGCATGTGGAAGCTGATATTTATGTGTTGCTGAACCAGGATGTGGAGGTAGAGCCGGGGTGGATAGAGCCGGTGGTGGCACTGATGGAATCTGATTCCCGCATTGCTGCCTGTCAGCCTAAGATGCGGGCCTATCATCAGCCGGACGAGTTTGAGTATGCCGGTGCTGCCGGTGGTTGGATGGACGTACTGGGCTATACTTTTTGCCGGGGCCGCATTCTGTATACTACCGAAAAAGATGAGGGCCAGTACGACGACATGCAGGATATCTTCTGGGCTACGGGCGCTGCGCTCTTTATCCGGTCGGCCTGTTTTCATGAAGTGGGTGGCTTTGACCGCGATTTTTTCGCGCATATGGAAGAAGTGGACCTCTGCTGGCGTTTGCAAAGGGCGGGTTATCGTGTTTGTTACTGCCCTGGTTCAAAAGTGTTCCACGTAGGCGGTGGCAGCCTGCCACAGGGCAATCCCCGTAAACTATATCTCAATTTCCGCAATAACCTCATGATGTTATGGAAAAACCTGCATAGTGAAGACCGATGGGTCGTGCTCTTCCAGCGTTTTTTCCTCGACATTCTCGCCGGCGTTAAAAGCCTGGTGTCCGGCAAACCGAAAGACATGGTGGCTATTTATCGTGCTTACCGCGACTATTACCGGTGGCGGAAAACCTACGTCAATAAGCATGAGCTGCCGGAAGTGAAGCTGATGAAGATGAAAGGTGTTTTCCACGGAATCATGATCTGGCGCTATTATTTCCTTCGAAGGAAGAAGTTCCGGGAACTGATATAAAAAATCAGCCAATCCCCGGTTTTCTCTCTAAAATATCCCGATAACTAAATAAATAAATCCAAAATATTTGTTAGGTTTGCACCGGAAATAATCTGAATATGGAACACAATACCGTAGAAAATAAGAATGACATCACCCGCAACAGGGTTTCCCGCTCCCGTTTCTTTTATTATGTGGGTCTGTTTTGTTTAGTGGCGTTTTTGCTCGGAGGCTGCTACAATCTGTACAAACATAAATATCAGGGTAAGCCTGATGTGACTGTTCAGGAAAGTTCCTTGTATAATCCAAAATATAAGTAAGTAATATAAGCGACCTGCTTAGTTACTGCCAAAACATAATTATCCGGCCTCCCGCGGTTTTCCCCGGGAGGTTTTTTTTGCCCCTGATTCTTCTGATTCTTCTGAATTTCCCTGATTTTGCCCCGTTTTTCCGAATTTCCCCGGTTTTATCTGCCTGTGTGAGCTGCCTGTGTGTAGTGGATGCTTTTCCCTTTCGCGTAAATTATATTCCCGATGCGAGTAACCTGTTAACCGATAAGCGGGGAATTTTGTAGTGTCGGGTAATTCCGGCATGGCTTTATGATAACAATGGTCCAACGGAAAAAGAAGGAAGCGCACAAACCCGGTAAAAAATCTTTAGCGAGACTGGTGGTCGACAAGCTGCATTTGTGGCTGGGACTGGCTTCCGGCATTATTGTACTGATCATCGCCGTCACTGGCTGTTTGTTTGTTTTCCAGCGGGAAATCAATGAAGTGATTTACCACAAAGAGATGTTCGTGACGCCGCAGGAGCATACCCTGCCGCTCAGCGAGCTGCGGGTGAGCGCCCAGCAGGCGTTGGGTGACAAACCTATCCTTTCCGTGACCACCTGGCGCCTGCCGGACCGCGCCTGGGAATTCATGGCCTATAAAGCCAATGATACCGCGATCACTTATTTCGGTTGTGTGGAATATTATGAATCTGTACTGGTAGACCCTTATACCGGCGCCATCAATGGTCGTATCAATTACAAATACAGCTTTTTCCCGATTGTGAAAATGATACACTGGAGCCTGCTGCTCAATACCCGCTACGGTCAACCGATAGTAGGCTGGAGCACTGTCGTGTTTGTCATTTTGCTGATCACTGGTTTGATCATGTGGTGGCCGAAACGCTGGACCAAAGCCGCCCGCGACCAAAGCTTCAGGATTAAATGGAAAGCCAGTTTCAAGCGGGTCAATTATGACCTGCATAACGTGCTTGGTTTCTATAGCCTTATCATAGCCCTGGTGCTGGCCCTTACGGGCATGGTATGGGCCTTTACCTGGTTTGAGAAGGCCGTGTATGTAGCTGCTGCGGGCACTACTACACCGCCGGCAGTGAAACAGGTGAGTTCTGGTCCTGCTACGGCTACCACCACCGGTAATCCGCTGGATATCGCCTTCAATACCGCTCAGCCGTTGATAAAAGACGCTACCCGTGTTTTCGTATATCCGGCAGCGTACCCTGAAGGCGTGCATACTATTGGCGGGTACAGGGGCAAGGATATTTATTTTGGCAGCGATGAGTATCAGTTTGACCAATACACGGGCAAAATGGTGGGGCATAACGAATACAAAAAGAAGAACCGGGGTGAGAAACTGATCGCGATGAATTATGATATTCATGTGGGTGCTATTGGTGGACTGCCGGGAAAAATTATTGCGTTTGTGATCAGTCTTATTTGTGCTTCCCTGCCGGTAACGGGCTTCTATGTATGGTGGGGCAAACAGAAAAAATCAAAAAAACAAGCAGTGAAACCTGTTGCGCGATTGAATACTGTATAAAATTGTAATAATTTTTGTTTCGCTTAAACCCTCTGTGGTATTGGTTTTGGGGAGATGATTTACAATTGTGTGCAACTATTTTTTTAAAAACTTTGAAAAAATATTTTGTGTTTTCAGTCCGTTTCCTATCTTTGCAATCCCAACGAAAACGCCACACGGCAAACAAACACGCCGAAAGCGCCAACAGTCGGGAAGTTCTTAAAAGTTTTATGTTTTAAAACACCTGCGGAAGTAGCTCATTTGGTAGAGCACGACCTTGCCAAGGTCGGGGTGGCCGGTTCGAGCCCGGTCTTCCGCTCCAAGCCGGAATGCTTTAACAGCATCAACCGTCAAAAAAAGTTCTTAGTCAAAATTGCGGAAGTAGCTCATTTGGTAGAGCACGACCTTGCCAAGGTCGGGGTGGCCGGTTCGAGCCCGGTCTTCCGCTCTAAAGCCTGATCATATTACATGATCAGGCTTTTTTTTTGCCCCCATGTCTCCCAGTGTTAAAACCCCGGGCAAAGATGTTCTTTCGAATGAAGCACCCGGTATTTATGGGTGGTAAGCATCTTTGTTCTGGGCTTCTTCATAAAAAAAGCGCACCGTTACCGATGCGCCGCTTATTGTTCAATATCATTTTACTTGTTAGAAATCGCCGCTGGCGCCGCCGCCACCGCCTGAACCGCCGCCAAAATTGGTGGTATGGGTATCTGTAGGCCTTGATCCCGGCGTGAATGTCTGCGCAATGATCAGTGACTCCACTTTCAGTCGGTCTGCCATGCCCGGTTCGTCAGAGGCTGCGTAGGTGAAGCCATTCTTCGGCGTATGCAGGTACCTGATCAGTGCCCATGCACCACCGGTGAGTACCAGTCCGCCGATGACCATGGCCGTTTCCAGTGGCATCACGCTGTGGTAATAACGGACTGTAAATACGATCATGGCGATTAAAATGATGCCTGTACGCAGCAACACTGCATCTTTTTTCCGGACGCCCAGGAAAATATACAATGGGGGAATGATCACGGTGAGTATCCAGAACAGCCATCCGCCGGGGATACCCTGGCCGGGTTGAAGTTCCAGCATAAACATGGTGTTGGTCACCTCCCTGACCACAAAATAATTGCCGGCCATATAGAGCGTTATCAGCGACAGGATGCGGAGCAATGTGAGGCAATCGGCGTAATGCCGGAGGGCCGTGCGTTTTACCAGCCGGGTTGTAATCAGGTAAGCAGCCAGTGATAGGGCCATGAGCAGGAATGGCAATACCGGGGTGCTGTGAGGGATCAGCATCGCCTGCCAGAAAATGAGCAGCAGAAAGGAGAGGTAGGCCACCGCCGCCGATGCCATATCAGCATAACGCAATGTGCCCAGTACTGTAAGCCCGAAAACGACCAACGCAACGGTACTCCCGGAAGTGTTGTGAGATTCGAGGAATATGCCTGTGCAGAGCAATCCGACGGCGCTCCACAGCAAGGATTCGTTTATCCCTGACCGGTAGGAGCCTTTCTGGCTGATGGCAAATTCCAGTGCGCCTATGCAAAGGAGGGAAGCTATGATCAGCATCGCCCGGATGGCAGACATGGAGTCACTGGTGATCGTCAGTAATAGCAGAAAGCCGGTGCTGAAAGCCACCACGATAGTGGTGAGTATAAAAAGGCCTACCCGGGTGATCGGGTTAGGCATGTAAAGTTTAGCCGGATGTGCGGTGCGTATCGCTTCCAGCGTTTCAGGGCTGATGCATCCCTGCCGGTGCGCTTTGGCAGCCTCGGTTTGTATATCGAGATGGTCGAGGGTAGTAGTAGGCCAGGCAATCATGGTTGTTTGATTTTTTTGCTGAGGTTAACTAAGAAGAAAATAACCGCTACCGTGGACACGATCATATATAAGAATCCTACGTAGATATCGTCCACGTGATTGAACATGGCCCGTGCCAGGAGAATGCTAACGGCCACATAGCCATAGAGTACGGCGAGCAGTACAAAATAAAACGAGTGGTCACGGAAGGCGCGGGACCAGGTGAGGTATACGCCAACGGCGGCGGGCAGGAACCATACCAGGTACCAGCTGTCGAACATGCACATGCCGGCAATAGTGGCAATGAAGAAGATATGCACACCGAAGTTGCGGTAGGTAAAGGCGAAGTGTTTTTTGAAGTCGCGTTTTTCCGATAGTTCCGCCATGGCCACCAGACCTATACCCAATGCCACGCCGGTGTATATCAGGGTATGGTTGCTGAAATCATTTTGTGACAGCACCTGGAACGGCGTGATAGCGATACCTGCCCAGGCAGCGAGGTTGGTAACGGCCATCGACAGGATACCGAGATGATCGAAGTAATAGGCCGTGGCAAACAGTACCACCATGGGAATGAAAGTAGCGAGGCCATAGGCCGTACCGAAAGCGGTGTACTGGTATTGCAGGTACCCGATAAAGGTGACGAAAGTAAGGCTGCCTAACAGTAACGCATAATCGTAGAATGCATTGGGCGATTCCGTTTTCTCCCGGGAGAAGGGAGGCCGGTGCCGGAAACAATAAGCATAACAGCCGATGCATAGCAGTGCGATGAAAAGAAGAATGACCTGGTGACCGATGGTATCAATGTTTTTGTATACCAGGATGCCGAGGCCTCCGCTCAGTAATAGTACACCAAGGTACAGGGCAGTTTTGATTTCCCAGTGAAGGGAGAAAAGGCGGGTGGTTTCGGTATGGGTAACACGTTGCATTTCCTCGTCACTGATCAATCCTTCTTTTTGGAGTTTGGAGAAAGTATCAATGTTCATGGGGTGAAAATACGAATTACGAATTATGAATTACGAATTCAGGGCTGTTTTCTGTAGAAGTTACTAAATAAACGTCTTGCATAGGTGGCCAAAATTCCGTAAATCGTACATCGTAATTTGTAATTTCACGTTATGGAGATTTATCAGTCAACATTATTTTCCCAGGGGCCTTTTGAGTTAGGTGAAGGTGCTTTCTGGTGGCCGGAACGTTCTTCCTGGTGCTGGGTGGATATCCTGGGCCATTCCCTGTATATGATGGACAGCAAAGGTCATCGTACCCAATATCATATAGGCGAGTACGTGAGTATGATGGTGCCGGTGCAAGGCAGTAATGAGCTGTTGTTGGGGCTTCATGGCCGTGTGGCGCGCTTTTCGCCGGAGCAGGGCCTGGGCCGTACGGTGGCCGTGTTGGACGGTAACCCGAGCCTTCGTTGTAATGATGGCAAGTGTGATCCGGCCGGCCGCCTGTGGATAGGGACCATGCACCTGATCACGCAGCGGGACAACGGAGCTTTGTATTGCCTGGACCATAATCGTCCGCCGGTTATCAAAATCCCGCAGGTCAGTATCTCTAACGGTCTGGTATGGCATGGCGACCGGATGTATTTTAACGATACGGTGACTAATAAGGTGCAGGAGTACGCTTATGATGTAAATTCCGGGGAAATCCGTTTTCTCCGTAATGCGGTGCTGATTCCGGGGGAACTGGGGTCTCCTGACGGGATGACGATCGATACCGAAGGGATGCTGTGGATTGCGCAATGGGGCGGCGGAGGTGTGTACCGCTGGAATCCTGTCAATGGCGAGTTACTGGGGAAGATCGAGGTGCCCGCGCCGCATGTGTCCTGCTGTGTTTTCGGAGGCCCTGATATGCAGGAAATGCTGATCACGACGGCGAGGGAGCATATGACACCCAAACAGATTGAAGCTTATCCAATGAGTGGAAACGTGTTTCACGCGAGGCTACCTTTTAAAGGCTTGCCTGTCAGTCATTTTAAATATTAGTTTAATATACATATAAATGTTTCACGGGAGTGTCGTATTTTTTTCGTACTTTTGCAAGTATGAACAGGCATTTTTAGGGTATTTTAATACCATTCGCAGCACTATCTTATCCAACTTCCCTTTATAGAATTACTTCCCTTTAGTACGCTACTGAAACATTGAAGTGTATAAACTAATGAACAGTCATGAAGGATTTCAAAATTATCGACAACAAAGAAGCCAGGCAGTTTGAGGCGCATATCGCCGGACAGCTGGCAAAGGTTATTTATGAGAGAAATGGCAGCCGCATTTTCCTGACTGGCGCAGAAGTGCCACCAACATTGGAAAAACAAGGTGTACTGCCGATGATGCTGGGTAAAGTGATGGAGGAAATTTCTGCACAGAATATCCGGATGGTTCCTTCCAGCAAAAAAGTGGCGGAATACGTACGCAGCAATCCAAAATGGAAAACGCTGCTCGCGCACGGACTCCATATCTAATTTAGATATTTAGTTATTTAGATATTTAGTTGGGCTGTTTTACCTATCGGGCTGTCGCAGAAAAGTTACTTTTTCCGAATGGCGGTTGGAGAGGAGTATCTTCAATTGCTACAAACATTCCAATACATAAAACAGCTCAACCAAATAACTAAATATCAAAATAACTAAATATCCAAATGCTGTTATTTGAGTCCCAGTTTGGCTTTTACCGGCGTCATCAGATCGTCGGCATCCGCGCCTATTAATACTTCGTCTTTGGAATTATCGATCACCAGCGTATAACCTTTCTCTGTAGCGACTGCTTTCAGGGCTTTTTTAGCTTTGTCCATGATCGGTACCAGTAACTGTTGATCTTTGAGTTGTAACTTCTCTTCCATCCGCTGGCGGTAGTCCTGAATGCTGGCCTGTGCGTCTTGTAATTCTTTTTCTTTCAATTCTTTTATCTGTTGGGTCCATTTGGTACCCAGACTGTCATATTCCTGCAGTTTACGCGTATACTCCGCTACCAGATATTGTCCGTCTTTAGCCAGCTCCTGCTGATATTTTTGCAGTGTGTCAGTCGCCTGTTTAGTCTCGGGCATAGCGGCAATTAATTGCTGAAAGTTGATATAGGCGGTTTTCTGCGAAAATGCTGCTGTGCTCAGGAGCAGCAGGAGCGTGACAGTGCAAAAATATTTCATGATATAGTTTTCAGCAATATTATGGAATAGATATATAAGAGAATGTTAAATTGTTCACGCAAAGGCGCTAAGCAGCAAAGACGCGAAGAATTTGGTTATTAGCATGATAATTTTTGAAAGACATCGTTCCGCTTTTATGATTGGTCTTTTTCTTTTAAATAATTTAGTATTTATTTTAATATATTTTTCTGCACCTTTGCGCCTTGGCTGCTTAGCGCCGCTGCGCAAAATTTTTTTAGTTCTCCCTGTAGGGGTAAAAACAACTACAGGTGTCGTCTAAGAAAGCATTTCAATTGGCAGAAGGAATTATCTTTGACTATAGTTATCAAAACCTACGCATGGAGTTGCAACATCCAGGTGATACTTCGTTACTGGAAAAAGAAGACGTATTAACTTTTGAACAGGCATTTAAAACCCATTTTAAAGGCTTGCATGCCTATGCCTGTACCATATTGAAAGATGAAATAATGGCTGAGGAAATGGTGCAGAATGTATTCTGTAAGCTGTGGGAGAAATCAGGAGATATTAAGATCAAACAAACGGTCTCCGGTTATCTGTACAGAGCGGTATACCATGAGAGCATCAATTACCTGCGGCATCAGAAAGTAAAAGCTACGCATCAGGCACATACCCAATATCAGATGAGCAATAACAGGGATACCGGCAATACTTCCGGAAAAGTGACCATGCGGGAACTGGAAGAAAAACTGGACAAGGCACTGCGCGCGCTGCCCGAAAAATGCAGGACCGTATTCCAGTTGAGCCGCTTTGAAGAATTAAAATACCAGGAGATCGCTGATAAGCTCGATATCTCAGTAAAAACGGTGGAGAATCAGATGGGCAAAGCACTAAAGTTGCTACGGCTCAACCTGGTGGATTTTCTTCCCCTGCTGTTAATATTGCTCCATCTCTAAACCTTCTACCGTGAAAAAGCAAACTGACCATATAAACGACGATCTGCTGGTGAAATACATGCTGGGCATCACCACACCGGTAGAAAAACAATCTGTGGAAACATGGATGGCTACAGATGCGGCCAATGCTAAATACTACGAGCATTTCCGGCTTATCTGGGACGAAAGTAAAAAACTGGCGGCTGTCAGCACCGTCAGTGAAGACGATGCCTGGAAACGCTTCCAGCAACGGGTAGGCGCCAACGAAGAAGCAGGAGGAGCCCGTATCATCAAAACCGATTTCTCCACCTGGCGCCGTAACCTCGCCATAGCAGCCACTTTGCTGGTATTGCTGGGAGCTGCCGGGTTCTGGTTTATGAAAGCCTCCGGTCCGCAACATACGATCTACGCCAGCAACGCGGTAAGACTGGATACATTACCGGACGGTTCATTTGTGACGCTGAATAAACAATCTTCTATCAGTTATGCTAACTCGTTCGAAAAGGAAAGGCATGTAAAACTGGAAGGCGAAGCCTTCTTCAATGTGGCACAAGATCCGGGCCGTCCTTTTGTGATCAAAGTAAACGACGTGACCGTAAAAGTACTCGGTACTTCTTTCAACATCAAAAGCAGCAATGGCAAAACAGAAGTCATCGTGGAAACAGGTGCGGTGGAAGTAACCAAACAACACCACAGCGTGCAGCTGCAGCATCATGAAAAGGCCACTGTTACCGATCAGGACACGGCGCCGGTGAAACAGGAAAACACAGACGAGTTGTATAACTACTACCGCACACAAACATTTGTATGCAACAATACACCGCTGTGGAAACTGGTAGATATCCTGAATGAAGCTTACAATGTAAATATCGTGATTGCCAATTCCAGCAAGCGTGACCTGCCGATCAACGTTACCTTCAGTAACAGTTCACTCGACAGTACCCTGAAAATTATCGGGCTCACTTACGGCATCACCGTAGAAGAAAATGGAACTAATATAACCCTAAAGTAATTGCAGCCTAACGTATGCCGTTTAGCAGAACATTGACAATATTGATACTGATCATCACCTTCTCGTTCCAAGTACAGGCACAGGGCCTGCTCAACAAGACCGTGACGGTGGAAGCAAAAAAACAGAAGTTATCAGAAGTACTGAATATCATTTCCAGACAGGGCAATTTTTATTTCTCGTATATCAGCAATATTCTGCCACAGGACAGTCTGGTCAGTATCTCGGTGAAAAATAAAACGGTCCGGCAAACGTTGGACCAGCTGTTGGACGGAGAGTATCTCTACAAAGAATCGGGCAACTATATCATTCTCTTTAAAAAATCTCCCGGGCAAAATTATTACCAGGTCACGGGATTCGTCACGGATAGCAAAACAGGACAACGAGTACCGAATGCGAGCGTGTATGAACGACAGCAACTCATCTCTACTTTAACCAATAATGACGGTTATTTCAGGCTGCGGTTACGGGATAAAACCCCTACCGCAGCCATCAGCATTAGTAAGGACCTGTATACAGACACCTCTGTGCTGGTACATGCAGGCCAGGACCAGGAGGTGGCGGTGAATATTTCACCGGTAGCGTATCAGCTACGGGTGGTGGAAATTACCGGTCATAATATGAAGGTGGAAAAAACCTGGTGGGGCCGAACGATGTTATCGTCCCGTCAGAAAATGCAGAGTCTTAACATCGGTAGTTTCTTCGCCGATAAGCCTTATCAGGCTTCGCTTACGCCGGGATTGGGCTCACACGGAAGGATGAGCAGCCAGGTGGTCAACAAATTCTCGATCAACGTTATTGGGGGGTATACCGCTGGTGTAGATGGTTTCGAACTGGGCACCGTGTTCAATATTGTGAAAGGTAATATGCAACATGTACAGATTGGTGGCGTACTCAATGTGGTAGGTGGAAAAACCAACGGCGTACAGATTGCCGGTGTTCACAACCAGGTGCTGGATTCCATGCGCGGTGTGCAGATAGGTGGCGTGAGCAATATTGTAGAGAGTAGTACAAATGGTGTGCAGATTTCCGGCGTTATCGGCCAGATACGCGGCGATATGGAAGGTATGCAGGCACAGGGCGTTTTGGGTATTGTAAAGGGAAATACAGTGGGCTGGCAGGTATCAGGTGTTGGAAACTATACCGGCGGAGAAATGTCCGGAGCACAGATCAGCGGCATCTACAACTATGCGGGCCGCGGCGCCAGCGGTGCGCAGATATCATACATCGGTAATATCAGTCATGGTACCGTGAGAGGCGTGCAACTCGGATCGCTTTTCAACTATGCCAGACACCTCAAAGGTGTACAGATAGGCCTGGTAAATATTGCAGATACTTCTTCCGGTTATTCCATCGGTCTTGTCAACATCGTAAAACATGGTTATCATAAACTGGCGGTGTATACGAGTGATGTAATCAACTACAACGTGGCGTGGAAAACCGGCAGTACCAAGCTATACAGCATTTTGCTCGCTGGCTTCAATACCGGCGACAGAAAAGTATATTCTTTCGGATATGGTATCGGCAGGGAGTTTAACTTCAACAAACATTTATTTCTGGCTGGAGAGATCACTGCGCAAAATATGTATACCGGTACCGAGGAAACCTCTCAGATGATCAGAATACAACCATTGCTGAACTTCAGGATTTCTAATAAAGTGTCCATCTTTGCAGGGCCTTCCCTGGCATTTCATCTGTATGATGAATGGAACCCCAAACCCGGCTATCTTTCAGAGATTCCGGGAGCTGGTTATCATCCTTTTAAACTGGGAGATTCAGGCAACGGCTGGGTAGGTTGGCAGGCCGGCATTACCATCTTCTGATTTTTGTTTGTAGCTGCATAGGGGTAGTTGTTCCTTCACGTGTCGTTAATCAGTACGCATTAATACACACAGATATGAGAACAGATACCTTGACCAGAATTACCGTTTTATCCCTCCTGACCGTTATCAGCTTAACTGCAAAGGTATTGGGACAATCAGCTATCAGGCCTGCACATGTGGGAATTGTTTATCCACTCAGTACCAACGGTACACAGGCCGCAGAATATACCAACCGTTTTTCACTGCATGCCATTGCCGGCGTATCCGGGGGCGAAACAGGTGCAGCGATATCCGGTATATCCAATATCATTAAAGGAAGTGCCAATGGAGCTGCTCTTGCCGGCTTTTCCAATCATATCGGCCTGTTACAAAATGGCGCCGCTATTTCAGGGTTTATGAACTCGGTGAAACAAACCTCGAAGGGTGTAATGGTGACGGGCTTCATTAACCTGGGAGGAGAGATGCACCGCGGATATCAGGTGGCCGGCTTTGCGAACTTCGCACGTAAAAGTGATGGCGCCAGCGGACAGATATCCGGTTTCATGAACCATACCGACAGCGCGAGCGTGGCTGTTACGGGCTTTATCAACAGCCATCGCTCCGCAAAGGTACAGATCGGCGGTTTCCTTAACCTGGCCAAGGATGCGAATATACAGGTAGCCGGTTTCATGAACGTCGCTAAAAAAGTGAAGGGCGTGCAGGTAGCGGGGCTCCTGAATATTGCCGATAGCAGCGACTATTCGATTGCGTTGATCAACATTGTGAAACATGGTGAAAAACAAATCAGTCTCAGCATCGATGAAACCTCCAATACGATCCTTGCCTTTAAGTCCGGTGGCCGCGTCCTGTATGGCATTTTGGGCGTAGGATATAATTTCAGGAATGATTCTGCCACACGCTATGTTTTTCAGGGTGGTATAGGTGCGCATCTGTATGTGAATTCCCACTTCCGTATTAACATGGAGGTCACCAATACTACTAATACCGATTTTCATAAATTGGTATACAATAAAAGCACCTTTGGCGTTTATCCTGCATACCGGTTCGGCAATAACATAGAAGTATTTGCTGGCCCTACTTTTAATGACATACGCACCAAAGACGGCGTGGGTGAGGACATGGCGCCCTACTATATATGGTCAAAACGCCGGAACGATAAGTTCAACGGTATTTATGTAGGCGGTGTTGCGGGTGTACAGGTACGATTGTAGTCACGCAAAGGCGCAAAGCAGCAAAGACGCAAAGATGATATAAGCGAGCAGAGAAAGCAAAGGAGCGGAGATCAAATATGATCTCCGCTCCTTTGCTTTCTTATAATTCTTAAAAAAACCTTTGCGTCTTTGCTGCTTTGCGCCTTTGCGTGAACTAACGTTTTAGCAGGAGAACATTGCCTTCCATCATAGCGGGCGTGATCACCTCTCCGTTTTTGTTAAGCGTGAAATCGGCCGGGCCGGAGATGGGCTCTTTATTAACGGTGGTTGTTTTACCGGTTTTGAGATCAACTTCCACTATTACTCCTTTCTTTTCAAACGCTACCCAGTCGGAGACCAGGAGGGTATTGTGTTTGGTGAGCATGATGCCGTCGTAGTAACCGGTGCGGTCGGTAAGGCGGACAAATTTTTTGTTTGCCGCGGTCAGGTCCACGTAACCGATTTCACCATTGGGAGTACCGGCAGCGCCGAAACCGCATACGTACAGGCGTTTCCGTTGGTTGTCATAAATAACGCCGTTGGCGCCTTTCACCGGATTGTCGAATGACAGTTCCTCGTAGCGTGGATGAGCGCCCAGGTGTACGATGTATACCTTGCTGATGTCTGTGGCGGAAACAAAAACCGTGGAGTCGTTCATCGGTGCGATGTCGTTGAGCAGGGTGCTGCCTGTAGCCGCCATATCGAGGGTGAATACTTCTTTGCCGGTTGATACATCGAATCCTCTGAGCTTGTCCACATCCGGTGTGTAGAGGATGTTATGCAATATCCAGGTGCCTTTGGGAGAATCCAGTCCGCTGGCGAATACTTTTACTTCTCCCTGGCTGTTCATTTTATACAGTACGCCATCGCCATCCTTTTTGGTAGGGTCGCCACCAGTATCGGAGATATAATAGTCACTACCGTGAATGTATACACTTTCCGGGGCTTTCATAGCGGTGCGGTTGAGTTGTTGCATCTGACCAAATCCTGTACTGGCGGCGGTCAGCAGGGGAAGCAGCAAATAAATTGTTTTCATAATGTTGAGTGTTTAAGGCAAAGGTAGGGGCACTCCGGGGCAGCACGATAACAGAAAGCGTTCAGAAAATAGCAATTTTAGCCCGTTGTGCATTTTTAGGCGTATCGCCGTAGCGGCTTTTGTATTGTTTGATGAAATAGGAAGTGCTGTCAAACCCACATTCATCCGCTACTTCGTTGACATTTTTTTGTGTATGCCGCAGCAGATAGTCGGCATGTTTCAATCGTTCATCATTGATCCATTTTTTAGGTGGCGCATGGTATATTTTGGCGAATTCTCTTTTAAACACAGAGAGGCTTAATCCGCACAGGGCGGCGTATTCCTGCAGGGACAAAGGTTTTAGCAGATGTTCCCGGATAGTGAGTGTGAGATTTTCTGTGCTGGTGTCAAACATGTGATGCAGGAAAGCCAGTACCTGCGCGCGATGCGGGCCGGCCAGCAATAACAGGAATACCTCCTGTATTTTCAGTTCCAGCAGTTTACAGGTATTTTCGTTGGGGCGTTCCATATAGCTGATGATACTGTTGCGCACATTGACCAGCTGTTCAGAGCAGGGCAACACCATGGGGATATTTGTACGCGCTTTCCGGATATCATCCATTTCTTCCAGAAAGGAGCGTAAGAGGTGGTCATCTACACAGAGCATCAGTCCCTGGAAGGTGCCCTCTTCTTCCGGCAGCAGGGCAGACATGAAGTAGGTCCCTCTTTTAAGCAGTATCAGGTCGCCTGCGGCGGCCACAATTTCTTCGTCCGGCAGATGGATGTGCTTACTGCCTGAAATGATGAACACGAGTGTATTTTCGGTAAGGAACCCTTCGGCTTTGGCCTGATGCTCCACCAGTTTGAACCATGCCAGCGCAGATTTGCCGGCGCGATTGATATACATGCCCGGATAGCTGCCGAATTCCTGCGGTAAGCGATACAACATACAACGCAGATTTTAAAAATGAAGATTTTTACAAATATCAGGATTTCTTCATTTATCGGAGTAATATTTATGGCATCGTATTTGAATAAATCCATACCAAACACCTTGTATATGAAAAGATGGCTATACTTATTACCCCTGCTCATGATTGCCGCGGTATTCTCCAGTTGTACTAAGACCACCAATGAAGTTATTCCCAACAAAACAATCTTCTTTACGATGACTCCTGATCAATGGAAGTTGGACGACAAAGGGGTCTATTATATGCAATTCAATAATCTGCCTGAACTAGACCAAAACTCCAACCAGCTTGATGGCGTGGTAGTATCCCTGGCACGGCAGCAGAACGGACAGTTTGAATTGTATGAACTTTTACCGGAAGTGTTTAATAACGAGTCTTACAATGTGATACATCAGACCGGTGTGTTGATCGTGGAGCTTCGCGGGCCCAATAATACAGTGGCTCAGAAGCCGAATGTGACCATGAAGTTTAAGATCGTGATCATTCCATCCAGAGACGTATCCTGAATTTATTCGAAGTCAATACGAAGGGCTTTCGCAGCAATGCGGGAGCCCTTTTTCGTTGGCCATATCCGACCATTCTTCCTTTGTTAATTGTGACATAACATACTTTTTGTTATTTTAAGCCGCTTAAAGCATACCTGTTGGATGCTGACAGCTGAACAATAAAAAGTATTTCATGAACACCAGAAGAGATTTTATCAAGAAAGCAGCCCTGCTGTCTGGTGCCGCCGGCGTAGCCGGGACCCTGCCGGGGTCCATCCAGCGTGCATTGGCCATAGACCCCCATCCCGGTACCACCTTCCACGATGCGGAACACATCGTGGTCCTGATGCAGGAGAACAGGTCGTTCGACCACTGCTATGGCACCCTCAGAGGGGTGAGAGGGTACAATGACCCCCGCGCTATCCGCCTTCCCAACAACCATCTCGTATGGTTACAGACCAACGATAAGAACGAAACGTATGCCCCTTTCCGGTTGAATATCCGGGATACCAAAGCTACCTGGATGAGCAGCCTGCCGCATTCCTGGGCCAATCAGGTAGATGCCCGCAACAATGGCCGTTATGATAAATGGCTGCAGGTAAAACAGTCCGGTAATAAAGACTGGGCGCCGATGCCGCTCACCCTGGGTTATTACAACCGTGTGGATATTCCTTTTTATTACGCCATGGCAGATGCCTTCACCGTTTGTGACCAGAACTTCTGTTCTTCGCTGACCGGCACCACGCCGAACCGTCTGTATCTCTGGACCGGCACCCTGCGCGATGAACAGAAAGCCAGCGCTAAAGCCAACGTATGGAATGAAGATGTGGATTACGGCGCGGAAGCGCACTGGACTACCTTTCCCGAAAGGCTTGAAGACAACGGCATCAGCTGGAAGATCTACCAGAATGAAATCAGCGCCGCTGGCCTCGAAGGCGATAAGGACGGTATGCTGGCCAATTTCACCGACAATCCTATCGAGTGGTTCTCCGCATTTAATGTGCGGTTTGCCACCGGCCATATACAATACCTGCAACGCCGCATACAACAGCTGCCGGAAGAAATCGCGAAGCTGGCAGCCGCTATTCCTGCTGCTGAAGGAGAAAAAGCGAAGAAACTGCAACAGCAACTGGAGCAGAAAAAGCAGGAACTGGAGAAAGTGAAGAAAGATGCGGAAACATTTACCGCAGCTAACTTCGCCAAACTGCCGAAACGCGCGCAGAACCTGCACAATAAAGCATTTACGACCAACATCGCAGATGCGGATTATCATGAACTGGAAACACTGCGGTATAAAGATGGCGATGTGGAAAGGACGGTGCAGGTGCCTAAAGGCGATATCCTGCATCAGTTCCGCACCGATGTGAACAACGGTCAGCTCCCTACGGTTTCCTGGCTGGTAGCCCCCGGTGAATTCTCTGATCACCCCGGCTCTCCGTGGTATGGTGCCTGGTATGTGTCTGAAGTGCTGGACATCCTCACGCAGAAAGAAGAAGTGTGGAAGAAGACCATTTTCATTCTTTGTTATGATGAGAATGATGGTTATTTCGATCACGTACCTCCTTTTGTAGCGCCTTTCAAACCCGGTACAGGACTGGTTTCCAAAGGTATTGACACCGCAGTGGAATATGTTACCAAAGAAGAGGAGCAGGCCAAAGGCCATGTGGGCAAAAATGCTGTTCGGGAAAGTCCCATTGGTCTGGGATACCGTGTGCCATTAGTGATTGCTTCGCCGTGGAGCCGCGGCGGTTATGTGAATTCGCAGGTGTTTGACCATACTTCCATCCTTCAGTTTATGGAAGATTTCCTGCAACATAAAACCGGTAAAGCCATTAAAGAAACGAATATCTCCGCCTGGCGCCGTACGGTATGTGGCGACCTGACTTCTGTTTTCCGTCCTTTCAACGGAGAAAAGGTGAAAGTGCCTTTCCAGGAAAGGAATGAGTTTATCGAAAGTGTATACAACGCCCGTTTCAAAAAGCTGCCGGACGAATTCAAAAAACTCACTGCCGCCGAAATTGAGAAGATCAATACTAACCCGGCCAAAGCCGAATGGATGCCGCGGCAGGAAGCCGGTACCCGTGTTTCCTGTGCGCTGCCTTACCAGCTGTATGTAAACGGCAAGCTGGGTGCTGATAAAAAAACATTCGACATCAGTTTTGCCGCATCCAACGAGGTGTTTGGCAAAAAAGCCGCCGGCTCACCATTCAATGTGTATGCGCCCGGCAAATACCTACAGGCAGACAGTCGTGAGATGGCGCCGGTACGGACCTGGTCTTACGCTGTTACCGCTGGCGATCAGCTGAAAGACGCCTGGCCTCTGTCTTCTTTTGAAGGCGAACAATACCGTCTGCGTGCTTACGGTCCTAATGGTTTTTACCGCGAATTCGCCGGCAACGCCAAAGACCCGCAGGTGGACATTACCTGTGAATATCAGCGTTCGCTGCGTAACCGCAAACAGCTGACCGGCAATGCAGACCTGCATATCGCCAACCGCAGCAATAAAGCCATTACCGTCATTGTTACCGATAACGCCTATGGTAACGCGGTAGTACGTAAAACCATTGCCGCCAATACGCAGGCCGCCATGATCATTGATAACAGCAAAAGCCAGCACTGGTACGACTTCTCTGTAAAAGTAGAAGGTCATGACCAGTTTGAGCAACGCTTTGCCGGCAGAGTGGAAACCGGTGCTGAAGGGATGAGTGACCCGGCCATGGCATAATCATTTGGGTATTGGGTTATTTTGATATTTGATTATTGAGTTATGGTAGGGATTACGCCAACAGTTGAAAATGTTTATTGGCGAACCAGCTCTACCAATAGTCAAATATCAAAATAGCCCAATGATCAAATATTCTGGTGTTTATTTTGATAGGAAAAAGGCATGAGATACCTTCTTCTGTTCACCTTGCTGGCATATCTCCTGTCAGGCTGCAATTCGCCTTCAGCGCCTGAGCATGCCGAAGTCGTGACCGCTGACGTGCTTACCCCCCGAAATACAGCGATCACCCGCGAAAACGCCTATAACGACCTTTTCCTGGATACTGCCGCACTGGAAAACTTTATTACCAAACGACAGCTGAACGATAGCGTGGCCAACCGGTTGCGTAGTTTTTACAACGCCCGCAATTATCAGTTTGCCTGGATAGACAGCCGTGGCCTTACAGAAGAAGCCGCCGCCTTCCGCAGCCTGTTCAACCAAAGTCCGGACACCACCGGCGATAAGCCGCTGAACAATAAGCTGGACCGGCTCCTGGAAGAAGATACCCTTCATGCGAAAGCCTCCGATCCGGATATGATACAGACGGAATTGATGCTTACCTGGCGACTGGTGCGTTATTTCCGGAAGAATGGCGGTACGGTGGAACAAATGGAGCATATGGTGCCCATGCAGAAAGAAGATATGATGGAGATGGCCGATTCCATGCTGCATACCAGCGAGAAACAGTACCCGGCCATAGCAGGCCTCAAACCTGCCCTGCGACAGTACCGCGATATCGTCAAAAACGGTGGCTGGAAGCCAGTGGATTCATCAGCGCGGTCGATTAAAAAAGGGCAATCATCTCCCGTCATCATCGCTGTAAAACAAAGGCTGGCAACAACCGGGGAATTAAAGGAGAAAGACAGCAGTGATGTATTCACTGATGAACTGGAAGCGGCGGTCAACCGCTTTCGTAACGGTCATGGCTATTCGGAAAACGGTGTGATCAATGATACCGTTATCAGCGCGCTGAATGTGCCGGCGGAGGAACGTTTAAAACAATTGCTGATCAATATGCAGCGGATGAAATGGTTGCCCGCTACCCCTCAGGGGAAACTGATTGTGGTGAACATCCCGGCATTTATGTTGCACGTGACCAATGATGGTAAAAAAGTATTTGATATGCCGATAGTAGTGGGGAAAGAGGGGCATAGCACTACGATGTTTTCCGGGAAATTAAATCAGGTGGTATTTAGCCCTTACTGGAACATACCGCGCAGTATTGTGCGGAAGGAGATATTACCCGCTATGTCCCGCAACAGTGGTTATCTGGCGCGTAAGAATATGGAGATCACGGGTCATGTGAACGGCCTGCCGGTAGTGCGGCAGCGGCCGGGCGCCCGCAATGCACTGGGACGTGTGAAATTTCTGTTTCCCAACAGCTTCAATATCTACTTCCATGATACTCCGGAAAAAAGTTTGTTTAACCGCGACAACCGGGCCTACAGTCATGGTTGTATACGACTAAAAGACCCTGTTTCGATGGCCAGGTTTATATTGGAAGACTCACCTCAATGGACCGACGAAAAAATTGATGCCGCCATGAACGGCGGCAAACAAAAATATGTGGCCGTCAAACATCCGGTACCGGTGATTATCACTTACTTCACCGCGTGGGCGGATGAAGAAGGCGCATTGCATCTGGTACGGGACGTTTACGGCCACGATGCGGTGATGAAACAAAAAATGTTTTAGCTGTTCACACTGTCTTTAGCCAGCATCCTGGAATGCATGGAGTAGTATTTGTCCGGGCTGTACAGAAACAGGCAGGTGCCGTTGGCAATACGTTGTATCACTTTGCGATGTACCCCTTCCGGAATGGCCGGGCAGCCGAGGCTGCGGCCAATATACCCCTGGCTTCTGATCAGCGCTTCGTTGACATAATCAGCGCTGTGCATCACGATGCCGCGGCTCAGCGCATTGTCGTTGATGCCGGCTTCCTCGCCTTCCAGTCGAAGAGAATAACCATGCTCCCCGTTATAGGTATCGCCGGTTACATAAAATCCGAGGCTGCTCTTATAGCTGTTCGTTTTATTGGAAAAGGTGTTGGCCACCAAGGTTCCAGAGTTCCTGCCATGGGATACCAGCGTGTTGAATAACAGCAGTCTGTTTTTGATGTCAATCACAAAAAGCCGCTTTTTGCTGGATGGCAACGAAAAGTCGATGATAGAAAGGATGTCCGGGTTTTTGAGCCGGCCTTTACCTTCGAGTTGATTGTATCCCTGCAGCGCGCTTTCAAATGCTTCCCGGGACAAACCGGTCGTATCCAGTCGCATGCTTTCATACAAACTTTCCTCCTGCAGTGAGTCATTCACTGCCGGTATAAGGGTGCGATATGCGGTGGCAGGATTTTTTTCAGCTGAGGTAAGGGTGGTAATCAGGAATACAAAAAAACCGATGGTTGCAATAAAAATTAACGGTTTAATAAACTTCTTCACTTTCAATGTCACTCCGTAAAATATTTATCAAGGTTAGAGAATGATGATTAATCCATATCAGACGAAAATAACGATTATCATCGGGATATATTGCCCTAAAAAGGGCCATTCCAGCTCGCTTCCGGCTATTTTAACAAGATATTGACATACATGAAAAATGTTGATATGGAGCAATTTTGGTGAAAAAGGGGACAATTTCAGCATAGGATGCCAAGGGTGGATGATTATCTTTAATGTCAGATCTAAAACAGCTTTTGCGTTATGATAAAAAGATACCTGATCCTTATTCCTTTGCTGTTCCTTTTTGCCCGTACACATGCCAATACGGGTGAGCCTGTTAAGGCACTCATTCAACAAATGGCTGCAGATGTGGAAGACCTGCATAAAGTATACATTTTCCGGTACAGCCCGGAGTATTTCGGGCGTATGCGCACGTATTACCAGCAGACGCTGACATCGCTGCAATCGCTGCCATTTGCCTCTTTGCCGGTGAGCGACCAGGTGGATTACATTCTGCTGAAGCGCCGGGTGGGGCAGGAGCTGGGTCAGATCGATGAAAATGAGGCACTGTATAAGCTACTGCAGCCGGCAGTCATTCCCTTTGCACAGACACTGATGACCATGCAGGTGAAACGTCGTCGTGGTGATAACCCCGACGTACCTCAAATAGTGGCTGACCTGGCCACGGTGCAACAACAGATCATGGCCGCACAGGCATCGCTGAAGAAACGGAGCACACTAAGCCCCGCACAGGCGCGCCAGGCGGCAGAGATCGTGGATGATCTGCGCAACGGACTCAAAGGGGTATATACCTTCTATTATGGATATGAGCCTGCCTTCACCAAACAGGTGAAGCAGCCTTACCAGCAAACAGACAGCCTGCTGGGAAGCTACAGTCGTTTCCTTGGCCAGGAGCTGGCAGACAAAACTGATAGGACACTGGACGCCTCCGGTATCAAAGGAACACCTATCGGCCGCGAAGCGCTCATCGCACAGTTACAGTATGAGATGATCCCTTATTCTCCGGAAGAACTGGTGGAGATGGCCAACAAGGAGTTCGCCTGGTGTGATGCAGAAATGCTGAAAGCATCGGCAGCATTGGGCTTTGGAAAAGACTGGAAGAAGGCGCTGGAGAAAGTGAAGGAGAACCACGTGGAGCCGGGCAGACAACCGGAGATGATACACCGGCTGGCAGATGAGGCGATTAAATTTGTGGAAGACAGCAACCTGGTGACAGTACCGGCGCTGGCTAAAGAGGCCTGGCGCATGTTCATGCTCTCTAAAGAGCAACAGCGTTTCGCGCCGTTTTTCCTCGGTGGTGAATCTATTCTGGTGGCTTATCCCACAGACGATATGGACGAAGCCACCAGGGCCATGAGCCTGCGTAGTAACAATTACGCTTTTTCCCACGCCACTGTTTTTCATGAACTGATACCCGGCCATAACCTGCAAGGCTTTATGAACAAACGCAATAAACCCTATCGCCGTATGTTCAGTACGCCTTTCTCCGTAGAGGGGTGGGCGTTATACTGGGAAATGCTCTTGTGGAACAAAAACTTCCATAGCACGCCTGAGCAGAAGGTAGGCGCATTGTTCTGGCGCATGCACCGCTGCGCCCGCATTATCTTCTCCCTGAATTATCATCTGGGCAAATGGACGCCACAGCAGTGCATCGATTTTCTGGTTGACCGGGTAGGCCATGAACGTTTCAGTGCGTCATCTGAGGTGAGGCGTTCTTTTGAAGGCGACTATGGCCCGCTGTATCAGATCGCTTATATGATGGGCGGGCTGCAATTGCGGGCGCTGCATCATGAGCTGATTGACAGTGGCAAGATGACGGAGAAGCAATTCCATGATGCGTTCCTGCAGGAGAATGCTATCCCCATTGAGATGTTCCGGGCTATTATCACCCATCAGACGCTGACGCCGGACTTCAAAACACAGTGGCGTTTTGCGGACCAATTGTTGCAGCAGTAGGGAATCGTTATTTTTATAAAAAAAATGCCATGCCTGAATTACCAGACCTGAACGTGTTCAGCCACAACCTGGAGAAAGTGTTGTTACATAAACAGCTGGAGACCATCGATGTGGTGGTAAAGAAAAAACTGCATACGCCTGAAAAAGAGCTGAAGGCGGCGCTGGAAGGCCAGCAGCTGACGGCTATCCGGCGTGTGGGCAAAGAATTGCATTTCGAATTTAAAAACGGCCATGTGCTGGGCATGCATCTGATGCTGCATGGCAAACTATATCTATTTGACCAGAAAAACGAGCAGAAGTACACGATCTGCACGTTATTGTTTAAAGGTGGAAAAGGCCTGGCCCTGACGGATTATCAGGGCCAGGCGAACATCTTCCTGGACCCCGCACCCAAAGAGGCGCCAGATGCGCTTTCTAAAGAGTTAACGACAGCATGGCTGGAAGCGGCGCTGGCCAAAAAGAGAACGACGATCAAAAAATTCCTGACAGATCAAAAAAATATCCTGGGTATCGGCAATGCCTATGCAGATGATATCCTGTGGGAAGCGCGTGTCTCGCCTTTTTCTGTCTGCAATCAGATTCCTTCAGCTGCCGCGAAGGCGTTGCATAAAGCTATCCACAAAGTATTGACCACAGCAGAGAAAAATATCCGCAAACATCATCCTGATATTATCAACGGAGAAGTACGCGACTATATGCTGGTGCATAGCCACAAGCTGACAGAGAGCCCCGGTGGAGCAGCGATAAAGCACGTTTCATCAGGAGGTAAGACTTATTACACGGATGAACAGGTGGAGTATAAGTAATTTAATATTTGGGCATTTGGATATTTTGTTATTTAGACCTGCAATAAGGTCTTCAGCTCGCCGGCATTTTTTAGGGCGTATCCATGCCCGTCATTATTGAAAAAGGCCCATACGGCATGTTTGTCTGCATGCCATTGTTTTATTTTAGTGGCGTAAGCCTTTAAGGTTTTGTGGTCATAGGCCGTGTCGTAATGGCCGGTAGGACCGTGAAAACGGATGTATATATGCTTTGCCGTTATTCTTTCTGCAAACGGCCAGCGGCCGCCTGCATCTGCGATGACCCATGCGATGTTATATTGTTCCAGTAGTCTGAAGGCATCTTCCTGTAACCAGCTGTCATGTCTGGCTTCGAGTGCAAATTCATAATCCCGGTAAGTGGTTTTCAGGAGGTCAAAAAATACGTATAGCCGTTCCGGTTCAAAAGTCAGGGTAGGCGGTAACTGAATCAATACCGGCCCCAGGCTCTTTCTCACCGGATCGAACACACTGAAATAACGTTCCAGTGGTTCTGCCGGGTCCAGCAGCCGTTTTATGTGTGTGATGTACCGGCTAAGCTTCGGACAGAACCAGAAACGTTTTGGTACCTTATCTACCCAGTTTTCCACAGTACCAGGTTTTGGTAAATGATAGAAGCTGGTATTAATTTCTGTTGTCGTAAATGATTTTGCATAGAACGGCAGATACTCCACGGGCTTCAGCTCCGGAGGATAGAAAATATCTCTCCAGTGTTTATAGCTCCAGCCGGAAGTGCCGATATAGATACCCTTTTTTGCCATAACCAACAGGATACAAAAGCCGTTCCGGCGCCACAGATCAGCCTGGTGTGATAGCCACTGCCGGTGCTTCTTCCCGTTGTTCGTAAATGTTGCCTGCGATTTTTTCCACCAATGGTTTCGGGAAAAACTTCGGCAGGACTGCATTCAGTTTGTTGATGAACCCCGGCACAATTTCCGCCTTGCCTTTAAAAAGGCCGTTCACTGCTATTTTCGCTACACTTTCCGCTGTCATATTGAACCTGTCGGCAATTTTGCGGGTGCTGCGGCCCATGCGGGCGCGGTTCACAAAATCAGTGTCTGTACTACCCGGGCTCAATGCGCTCACCGAGATGGGGGAGTGACGCAGTTCATACCGCAGTCCTCTCGTGAACGACAACGCAAATGCCTTGGTGGCCGCGTAGATATTGAGGTACGGAACGGTTTGATAAGCCGTGGTGCTGGCCAGATTGAGCAGCCACGATTTTGGAAACCGGCGCAGCACCGGGATATAGGCGTATGATAATCCCACCTGGGCTTTGATGTTCACATCGATGATGTTGAACTGCTCTTCCAGTGTAAGATTTTCAAAAGCGCCATTGATGCCATAGCCAGCATTATTCACTACCACTGTCAGCTGATCGTGCCAGCGACTGCTCCATGCGGTGACTTTCGATAATGCGTCCGGTTTCGACAGGTCCTGATGAAGCGTGTGTACATGGACGTGATATAGCCCCACTAATGCTGTCGCTGTTTCCTGCAGGGACGTGTCATCGAGGTCCACCAGTAGCAGATGATAGTTTCTTTGTGCCAGTTCGGCTGCAATGGCTTTGCCAATACCCTTGGCAGCGCCGGTTACCAATGCGTAAGACATACGTATAAGATTTTTATATAGCAGTACTGTTGACTTTTGCCAGTTTGCCTTCGGCAGCTTTAGCAGTTGCCCACTGCGGTTTTCCGCCGTAGAGGTGTTGTTTCAGTTGTGCCAGTTTATGATAAAATGGAGTAGGTGATTGTGCATGTTTGGGTTGGTAAGCACCGGTGACAACCGGAATGTACATCACCCTGCGACGGCTTTTTTCGCCGGTGAAAGGAGACTGTTGTACGCGGTGCCACAGCCGGCCATCATGCACGGTGAGGTCGCCGGCTTCAATGTCGAAGCCTGTTTCCCGTTCGTCCGGCGTATGATCGATGAAATATTTTTTACGGAACAGCAGCCGGAAGATATTTTGCCGGTGTGTGCCGGCGAGTACGCGCAGGCCGCCGTTTTCCAGCGGGCAGTCATCCAGGTGGATGCCTACGTTGAGCATAGGCAAAATCCGTGAGCCGAGGAAAAGATCACGCGGGCTGTCCGTATGCCATCCCAGCTGCCGGAACTGGCTGCTGTCGGTATTTACATAGTGATTGATCACAAGACCATCTTTTTCATTTTCGCCGACGCGGCCATCATAGGGCGACAGCAGATTGGTCAGTGCCAGCAGGCGTTCATCTTTCAAAAGTTCCCGCAGGGCATTGCTGTAATGAGAGGCAAATGCGATACGTTGTATCAGCGGCGCACCGTTGATGTCGCTGCCAAACTTCAATGGGATGCCGTTTACTTTCTGTACCTGATTGCGTAACAGGAAGTCCTGTACCTGGGCCACTTCATTTAAAATAAGCGACAGTGATTCTTTGTCGAGGAAATGCTTAAACTGTATGATACCATGTTGCTGAAAATAGGTCAGTTGTGGCGCAGTGACAGTTTTCCCCAAATGAAATACGGGTTGGTTGTTCGTTTTCATGACGAGCAGATTTTGTAACAGTAAAAAATGGAGATTTGAAACGATGCTATGTGTGCGGAAGTTGGTGGGGAAGACCGCAGCAGGGGAGGATTAACAACAACAGGAGCAGGCAGCAGGTTGGCTGGCTGATAGAAGCCTTTGCAGGCGCAGGTTTAGATGTTGAGGATGATTTTTCATGATGGTAGATTTTATTAGTCTACTAATTCTGTAGACAAATGTAAGTAAAAAGATCTGATAAAAAATACAAGGGCGGAATGTTTTTTTTCGATGCCTGATAATGACGGGGTTAGCGGAGTTTTTCGAGATCTTCCGGGGTATCAATATCTATAATGCCCTCCGGGAAAGGGACGGTATTGATATCATCCTGATGTTGCCGGATGATTTTTCTCGCGCCTTCGGGTTCGGCCAACGTGAGTAAAGCGGGGAAATATTTACTGCTGAACAGCGCCGGGGAGCCGGTAACAGGGCCATAGGTACAGGCAGTGATGCCTTTGTTGTGCTGGTGATGTGTGGAGATCAGCGTTTGCAGCAGGGCAGGGGTAATAAAGGGTTGGTCGCATAAAAGGAGAAGAACGTTACTAACGTCATCGTCTATACGTATTAATTCACGGAGGCCGGTTTGTATAGAACTGCCCATGCCGCTTTCCCAGTCGGGGTTGATCACGACGGAGGCTTCGCTGTCCTGCAGGTCGGGCAGGATAGCGTCTGCGAAAGCGCCCAGGACCACTACTACGGGTTGGGCACTGGTCTGTTGCGCTGTGTGGATGATACGTTGCAGCAGGCTTTCCTGCTGGAAGCGGACCTGTTGTTTGGGCGTGCCCAAACGCCTGGAAGCGCCGGCAGCGAGAATAACTGCGCCTGTGTGCCCCATTATAGTTGTTTTTGGATGATCTCCTGGCGGGTGCGCTGATGGATAGCAGCCGGATTGTTGCGTAGTGAATCACCGGCAGCACCGGCCATTACCGCCTTCACTTCACTGATAATGGAAAGGGCTATTTCTTCCGGAGCATCCGCGCCGATATCCAGTCCGGCAGGACCGTATATGCGTGCCCGTTGTTCCGGTGAAACCATAGTGCCGGCATCTTCCATTTCCTGTAACATACGTTGCATTTTCCTGGCGGGGCCGAGTACGCCCGTATAAGGGAGATGGTGTGGCAGCAGCGCGGTCAGCAGCGCGATATCGTAGTTGTAGTTATGCGTCATCAGCACGGCGGCCGTATAATCGTCCGGTTGCAGGTGTTGCAGCACTTCTATGGGTTTGGCCACGATCACGCGTGTCGCTTCGGGGAAACGTTGTGGCTGGGCATAGGCCGGGCGGCCATCTGCTACAATGGTATGCCATCCCAGTACAGCCGCTATTTTCACCAGTGGCCGTACATCGTTGCCGGCGCCGGCAATGAGCAATTGCAAGGCCGGCGGATGCCAGGCAATGAGTGCGGTAACTTGTTCCTGTCCGTTATCGTAGGTCTTCACCGCGGAGCGCCGTGAGGAGAAGGCAGTACATACATCTGTTAGTATAGCGGTGCGCAGCGGGCCGTCTTCGAGGTGTACCTGTCTTTCTCCGCCGTCAGTAATGAGCACACAGGTGCCGGGCTGTGGGGCAGACCGTTGTTCGAGGTTAAACAGTGTAACCATCACCGTTGTATCCCGCCTGCCGGCATGTTGTTGCAGCAAGGTGATCGGGTTGAGGGCCAGGTGCGGGCCCAGCGGCTCCAGCAGGATGTGTATGACGCCGTTGCACCCCAGTCCCACGCCAATAGTAGCGTCATCTTCATCGGTCGTATCATAGGTGACCAGCATGGGCTGCTGTTGCATCATAGCCAGTTGGGCTTTGCGTAGCGCGTCGCCTTCGAGGCAGCCGCCGCTGATAGCGCCTGTCAGCGCACCTTTTTCCGTGATCAGCATACGGGCACCGGGTTGCCGGTAAGCTGAGCCTTCCACGTGTACGACGGTGGCCAGGGCTGTCCGGATGCCTTGCTGACTGGCGGCAAGGTACGCCTTCACAATATCTTCCAGCTCTTTCTGCATGGTATTAAATCAGTTTGTCGGGTGTGATGGGCAGGTCGCGGACCCGCTTGCCGGTAGCATTGAAGACCGCGTTGGATACAGCGGCAGCAAAGCCTATCAGGGCTATTTCCCCCATACCTTTAGCGCCCATCGGGTTAATAACAGGGTCTTTTTTATTGATAAACAGTACATCTGTTGGCGGCGTGTCCGCGTTGACGGGCACGTGATAGTCCGCATAGTTATTATTGACATAACGGCCAAAGCGATGATCGATCAGCGCTTCTTCTGTGAGCGCCATACCGATGCCGCCTACCACGCCGCCAATCATCTGGCTGCGGGCTGTTTTGGTGTTCACCACCGTGCCTGAATCGGCCACGCTGACGATATGTTTAATCCGTACCACACCGGTAGCCGGATGTACGTGTACTTTGGTAAAGTGAACGGAGAAAGAATACATGGCGTATTGTTTCCGTTCATCACCTGCCTGAGAGGTGGTGGTCACCATTAGCTCCGGAAGTTGCTGCTGTTGCAGTACTGCCGCATAATCCAGCCGTGTGTTGCCCGCTACCAGCTGCCCGTCCTCATGCTGTATGTTTTCCACTTTCAGGTCTTTGAAGGCCGGGATGTTGGCGGTTGCCAGTTCTCCCAGTTTCTGCTGCAGGTTGCGACATACGTCATTGACGGCGCTGCCAACGGTGGATACCGTGGAGGAGCCGCCCTGACGGGGTGCTTCAGGGTATTCCGACTCTCCCAGCAGGAATTTTATTTTTTTAACATCGATGCCGGTGGCGTCGGCGGCTATCTGCACCATGGCGGTGGCGGTACCGGGGCCGATATCTGCTGCGGCGCTGCGGATCACCAGGGAGCCGTCGGCTTTGAGCGTGGCGCTGGCAGTAGCCCTGCCGCGACCGGCACCAAATACGCCGCTGCTCATGCCATAGCCCACCAGCCAGCCGTTTTCCTCCAGTTTACCGGGCGTCTGGCTACGTTGCTGCCAGCCTATTTTGGCGGCGCCCATTTCGTAGGCTTCCTTCAGATATTTGCTGGAATAAGGCAGGTTCTTTTCCGGGTCTGTATCAGCATGATTGATGAGGCGTAACTGTAGCGGGTCCATGTGCAGTTGATGCGCCAGCTCATCGATAGCAGATTCCAGCGCAAAAGCGCCGGTGGCTTCACCGGGCCCGCGCATCCATACCGGTGTGCTGAGATTGAGCGATACCAGCTGGTAGTGCGTGTTTACATTCGGGCAGGCGTACATCATGCGGCTCATGTTCACGATCGCTTCCGTAAAGTCTTCGTACGGCGATGTGTTGGCTATCGCCTCATGTGTGATGCCGGTCAGTTTACCATCAGCAGTAGCGCCGATGCCGATACGTTGTTTGGCCGCAGGACGATAGCCCACCAGGGTGAACATATCTTTGCGGGTAAGGACCAGCTTTATCGGTTTGCGTATTTTTCTGGCAGCGATGATGGTGGCCACTTCCATGGGCCATATACGCAGCGCCATGCCGAAAGCGCCTCCCACAAACTGTGAGTGCACCGTGATCTGGCTTTCCGGCAGCTGGAACAGTGTTTTCAGCGATTGCTGCACGCTTTTAACGCCTTGTGTTTTGGCGTAGAGTGTCAGTTTATCGGGTGTTTCCCAGTGAGCGATGATACCGGCAAGCTCCATGGGGTTATGTACTTCGATGGGGATGTTGTATTCCGCTTCCAGGCTGACCGGCGCCTTTTTCCAGGCATCGGCTTCGCCGCGCTGGTAGTCTTTCATGTTTTTATTCTGGAAGGCTTTGTCGATGCTGCCGGCCATATCTGTCTGATGTACTTCCTGTGCATAGGTGACTTTCACCAGCGTAGCGGCGTATACCGCGCGCTCCAGGGTATTGGCCACCACAATGGCTACCGGCTGGCCATTGGAATAGATACGATCGTCGTAGAATATTTTAAGTCCCTGTTTGGGATTGGGATTCTCCACTTTATAGCCGGGAATGGGCGGTACGTTGAGGTGGGATACCACATCGGCCACGCCGGGTGCTCTGAGTGCCCGGGTAGCGTCGATAGCGGTGATACGGCCACTGCTGATGGGGCTGCATACCAGGGCAGCATACAGCATGCCTTCCGGCTGATGGTCGGCAAAATAGCGGGCGCCTCCGGTAACTTTGAGGCGGCCGTCTACGCGGTCCATGGATTGTCCTACTGCTTGCTTTTTCATACGGCAGCTGCTTTTTGTAAGGCGGTGACGATACTATTTTGTGCCATTGGCACTTTAAAGGCGTTGTGTTGATAAGTGCGGGCCGACTGCGTAGCTACGGTGGCGGCTATACGGAAATTTTCCACCGTCGGTGTTTTGCCGATCAGTGTTTTTTCTGCTTCGTGCAGGCGCCAGGGTTTGTGGGCCACGCCGCCCATCGCCAGCCGGGCATCGCGGATGGTATTGTTGCTGATATCCAATGCTGCGGCCACGGATACGAGGGCAAAAGCATAGGAAGCACGGTCACGCACTTTCAGGTAATATACATGATTGGTGAAGGGGCTGTGTGGTATCTCTATACCGGTGATCAGTTCCCCTTTGCCGAGGTTGTTGTCCTGGTCGGGCGTATTACCGGGCAGCCGGTGGAATTCTCCGAACGGTATACGGCGGTTGCCTTTAGGGCCGGCCACCAGCACGGTGGCGTCGAGGGCTACGAGGGCAATGCACATATCGCTGGGATGCACGGCGATACATTGATCGCTGGCGCCGAAAATGGCGTGCATCCGGTTGACACCGCCGATGGCGCCGCATCCGCTGCCAGGCGTCCTTTTATTGCACGGCATCGTTGTATCATAGAAGTAGCTACATCGGGTGCGCTGCATCATGTTGCCGCCGGTGGTGGCCATGTTGCGCAGCTGTTGTGAAGCACCGGCCAGCAGCGCCTGTGATAACAACGGGTGATGTGTTTTTATCAGCGGGTGCGCGGCCACTTCGCTGTTGAGCGTCAGCGCGCCGATATGCAGGATATTGTTATTCAGCGTAATATTTCTCAGCGGCAGCCGGTTGATGTCTACCAGCTTCTCCGGTGCGAGCACACCGTTTTTCATCAGGTCGAGCAGATTGGTGCCGCCGGCGATGAAACGGGCGGAACTGTCCCGGGTGATGGCGTCAATGGCGGCCTGCTGGCTGGCGGGCCTTACATAGGAAAACTGGTTCATACGGTATGCCCTCCCTGTTTTACTTCCGTAATAGCTGCCACGATGTTGTCGTAAGCACCGCAGCGGCAGATGTTACCACTCATGAACTCGCGTATCTCTTCCGGAGAGCCTGCATGCCCTTCACGGATACAGGCCACGGCCGACATGATCTGGCCAGGCGTACAATAACCGCACTGGAAGCCATCATGTTTGATAAACGCTTCCTGTACGGGGTGTAAGGTATCTCCCTGGGCAAGTCCTTCGATGGTGGTAATTTTTTTCCCTTCCTGCATCACGGCGAGGGTAAGGCAGGCGTTGATACGCTGACCATTGACATGTACCGTACAGGCGCCACATTGACCATGGTCGCAGCCTTTTTTAGTGCCTGTCAGGTTCAGCTGTTCACGCAGCAGGTCGAGCAGTGTCACTCTGGGCTCAACAGAGAGCTGATAGGCTTTTCCGTTGATTTCCAGACTGACCGGCATTTTCTCAAAAAGGCCGGCGATCGCTTCATCATGTTCGCCTGCTTTTACTACCAACGGCGGCGTGAATGCCAGGGCCATCAACGCGGAAGATTGTTTCAGGAAGTCACGTCTGGCTTCGTGCTTGTCCTTTTTACCCGGGCAGGATGGGTTTTCGTTTGGTGCTTGTGACATATACACAAGGGTTTTATTCAGCAATAAGATACAAAGAATATTTAGGAATTTTTTGATTTACGATTTTGGGGATGGGAGGGGAGGGATGGATTTGTGGATTTGCGGATTTTTTGATTTACGATTTTGGGGATGGGAGGGAGGGATGGATTTGTGGATTTGTGGATTTTTTGATTTACGATTTTGGGGATGGGGAAAAACGAGGAGACCGAAGCGATTTATTGTTCGCTTCGGTCTCGTTATCTATTCATCCCCAAAATTGTAAATCAAAAAATCCGTAAATCCCCACGTGTTCTAGTAACCGGGATTTTGACCGAGGCTTTTATTGATATCTCTCTCTTTCTGCGGAACAGGCCAGAGGTAATCCCTTTGCGGATTGAAGGTACGTTGTTCAACTACCACATGGTTGCCGGTCAGGGTCACCTTGCCGGTGTTGGCGTCTACGGTGCCCAGGCGGGTACCATATACGGTGCCGGTCCTGTCGGTAGAACCTGTCTGCCAACGTTGGATATCATACCAGCGAAGACCTTCCAGCGCCAGTTCCACGCGACGTTCGCGGCGGATGAGGGTCCGCAGGGAAGCTGCATTGTTATAAACGGCGCGGTCTACCACAGGCATACCGGCGCGGGTGCGTATATCGTCCAGTGCCTGGTATACGCTGTTGTCCATTACACCGCTTTCCAGCTGTGCTTCCGCATAGGTAAGCAGCACTTCCGCATAACGGATCACGATGATATTCACTCCGGTGTTCCACATGTCCGGGAAGTCTGACAGGAAAGGAACAAACTTCCGTACCAGGTAGCCGGTGGGGGAGTTGTTGCCTTCGCTGTAATAATCACCACTACCTGAAGTAATAGGATCATAGAATTTACCGCTGTATTGCAATCCGGGATATACTACGTTGGCGGCTAAACGAGGATCTCTGTTGGCATAAGGATTGTCTTCGCTATAGCCGGAAGCAGGATCATCGATGGTTTTACCGTTGGCCATTTCGTAGGCATCTACCAGTGACTGGGTAGGGCTCAGAGAAGCCCATCCGCCATAACCGGAAGAAGGCAGAATACCCAGATCGCCGTTGCTGTTATCTTTCTCGTTGGCTTTGTATTGCACATCCAGGATTACCTCCTGGTTGTTTTTCTTATCCTGACGGAAGAGATCAGTGTAGTTAGGATAGAGGCTATAACCCAGTGCCATTACTTTTTTACAGTCTTCGATGGCGCCTGCGTAGTTTTTGTCAAACAGCTCCACCCTTGCTCTCAGCGCCAATGCTGCGCCCTGGGTGATGCGTCCTACATCGCTGCCGGAATATTTCTGCGGCAGTATTTGTGCGATATCGGCCAGCTCATCTGTGATGAATTTGCGGATGTCGGCACGTGGTGTTCTGCTGATGCTGTTCGCTTCTGCCACACTTACATTTTTGGTTACCAGCGGAGCGTCACCATAAAGCTGGGACAGCAGGAAATACCGGTATGCACGCAGGAAGCGGGCTTCTGCTTTGAAGCGTTTTTTCAGATCGTCTCCGATGGTGGCTTTGTCCACATTTTCAATAAACCAGTTGCACCGCTGGATGGTGACATAATCCCACTGACTAACCACCTGCGGGTCTGTAGCGGTGGCTGTTCCGTTGCCCAGGTGCTGGAAATTGTCCCATGCCCACTGGCTGTAGCTGTTGTCACTCACCGCATCCATGTAAAGGATGTTGGTGCTGGTTTCCCAACCTTTGTAACATCCGTTGAGCGCGGCGGCGGCAGCAGCTTCGGTGGTCCACAGGGATTCATTGCTGTAACCATCGGAAGGAGATTTGTCCAGAAAATCTTTCTGGCAGGCAGTCTGTGTGAGTACGCCTGCAAGCAGTATATAGAGAAGGTTTCTTTTCATGATCATGATTTTTCGTAACGGTTAAAAACTAACATTCACGCCGAAAGTGTGCACTTTCACCTGTGGGTAATAATAAATACTGCTGCTGATGGAAGCTTCCGGATCTACCCATTTGTAGAGGTGGTCAAACGTGAGGATGTTCTGGCCGCTGTAGTAGAAGCGCAGTTTGGTAAGACCTATCCGTTTGATCATTTTTTCCGGCAGGGAGTAACCTACCTGCAGGTTTTTAAGACGCAGATAAGAACCATCTTTCACCCAGAAGGAAGAAGGTGTACCGCTGGGATCATTTTGTTTATAGTTATACCAGGCACGTGGCAGAGATGCATTCGGGTTGTCTGCTGTCCAGGTGTCGAGCAGGGCGGAAGTAGGTTTGTTGGCATTACCACCGATAGCACCGACCTTACCTGCATCGATATAGTTTTTAACGCCCGCTGCGCCCTGCAGGAAGATACCGAGGTCGATGTTTTTCCACGAAGCGTTCAGGTTCAGACCAAAAGTCACTTTCGGGAAGTAGCTGCCGAGGTATTGTCTGTCATCACCGGTGATTTTACCGTCGCCGTTGATATCACGGTATTTCAGGTCGCCAGGTGCAGTCGTTGGTAACTGGGTAGGTGAATTTTTTACTTCATCTTTAGACTGGAAGATACCGTCTGCGATATAACCGTAGAGGGAGTTTACAGGGTAACCTACCTGCTGGAAGGTGTATCCGGAGATGATGGGTCCGGAGCCACGGAGATCGGTTACTTCGTTATGAATAAAGGCGGTATTGAAACTTGCGCTATAGTTAAAGTCTCCTTTTTTATCAGCATAGCTCAATACAAATTCCCAACCACGGTTCAGTACAGAGCCTGCATTCTGGGCCGGCGCTTTGAAGCCGTAAACGGAACCTACCGGAATGGCCAGCAGGATGTCGTTGGTCATTTTGTGGAAATAGTCCGCTGAGAAATTCAGTTTACCATCGAGGAAACCTGCATCGATACCTACGCCTGTTTCTGTGGTGCTTTCCCATTTGATATCCGGATTAGCGCCGTTAACCGGTGCTACGCCAGGTACTACGCCGGCAGCTTGTCCGCCTAATACATAGTTCTGGTTGCCAACAACGGTGAAGATGTATGGGTAGTACGGATAAGTGGGATATGCAGCATCATCTATTCCTTTGATGTACTGGTTACCCAGCATACCCCAGGAAGCTCTCAGTTTCAGGTTGGACACCACCGGTTTCAGTGCGTCGAAGAATGCTTCCCTGTCGATGTTCCAGCCGGCGGAGAAAGAAGGGAAGGTGCCCCATCTGTTATTCTTGGCGAAGCGGGAAGATCCATCGCGGCGCAGATTGGCTTCCAGCAGGTATTTACCGTCGAAGTCGTAGTTCAGTCTGCCGAACCAGGAACGCAGGCCCAGTTGGTAACCATAGTTGAGCGCGTATTGTCCTTCGGTAGCGCCGAGGTTAAGATCGGTCAGTTCGTTGTTGAGATATCCTTTACGGTATCCTTCATCGAAGGTGTATTTCGTTTGTTCCTGGGAGAAACCACCCAGTATTTTGAAGTTGTGTTTATTGAAGGATTTGGAGTATTCCAGCAAAGCCTGTTGGGTAACGGTGTTGCCGAAGTTGCTCTGATCGGTAACAGAGCTGGGGCCCTGGTAGAAGGTCTTATCTCCGTTGGCATTGTAATACTGCTGATCGGCCCTGAACTTCTTATTGTTGCTGATCTTCATGATATAAGCCAGGGAGGGCTTGAAGTGCAGGTTTTTCACGATTTCCCAGTCAACGCCTACGTTACCTACGAGGTCGTAGTAGGAGTAGGTGTTGAGGCTGTTGCCTTCCAGCCAGGCCATCGGGTTACCGTCACCGATAGAGCCATATTGACCGTTGGCATACTTATAGGGTATACGTGGGTTGATCCTGTTGATCTGTCTTACCAGCTGATTAAAGTCGCCGGTGTAAGGGTTGGACGGCTCTTTCTGGCCGGTGGAAGTAAAGCCGAGGTTGGCATTTACTTTCACGTGGTTGGCCACTTCAGAAGTAAGGTTAAGACGGGTAGTATATCTTTTAGCGTTTGTTTTTTTAACGATACCGTTTTCGTCGAAGAGGCCGAGAGAAAGTGCGTATTGTGTTTTCTCTGTTCCACCGGAGAGACCAACATAATGATTTTGCTGGATGCCGCTGCCTTTGTAAAAGAGGCCGAGCCAGTCCGTGTTGGGATAGTTGTAAGGGTCGGAGCCGTCTTTATATTTAGCGATTTGGGCCGGGGTATATTTAGCGGAACCGCCTTCATTGATGGAGGCTTGATTTTCCAGTTCAGCTACCTGCCAGGAGGGCAGGAAGTCGGCGAGGCCGGTGGCTTTTTGTTTACCTACATAAGCATTGTAGGTCACCTGTGGAGCGCCTTTTTTACCCTGTTTGGTAGTAATGAGAATAACGCCGTTGGCTGCGCGGGAGCCGTAGATCGCAGCGGAGGCTGCGTCTTTCAGCACTGACATGGAGGCGATATCGTCCGGGTTGATGTTATTGAGGTTGGACACGTTGGTCACCACCCCGTCGATCACGATTACCGGATCGGTGGTGTTGAGCGTACCGATACCGCGGATACGGATTTTAGCGCCATCAGCACCAGGCTGACCGCTGTTAGCAGCCATCACTGTCACGCCGGGCATAGTACCCTGTAAAGCGTTGCTGACGCTGGTAACGGGCCTGTTGGCCAGTTCCTTGCTGCCGATGCTGGACACGGAGCCGGTGAGGTTGGCTTTTTTCTGGACGCCGTAGCCCACTACTACCAGTTGTTTCAGGGAGGCTACATCTGCCTGGAGGGTAATATTGAGATGTGTTTTCCCTTTCAGGGCGATTTCCTGCGGGGTATAGCCGATGCTGGTGATGGTCACCACGGCATTTTCATCTACGCCGGCGATCTGGAATTCCCCGTTGGGATTGGTGATAGCGCCTTTGGTGGTGCCTTTCACCATCACGGAAGCGCCCGGGATGCCTGCGCCGTTTTCGTCCACCACTCTACCGGAGATCGTTACCGGTGGAGGAGTGTTGCTCACTTCCGTTTTTATGTTTTTTTCTGTTTTTTCATTACGGGTGATGAAAACCGTATTTCCCTGTACCTCGTAGCTGAGGGACTGGTGCTGGAGCACTATGTCCATGGCTGCCTGCAGGGAAGCGTTTTTCAGTTCCACGGTCACGGGCGACGTGTTTTTCAGGTCTTCCCGGTCGTAGAAGAAGGCATAACCAGTTTGCTGGCGGATAACGTTCAGCACTTTCTGGAGACTGGCCGCACGGCCAGACCAGGTGACGGTCTGGGCGCTCGTGGCAGCGCTTACCTGTAAAATAGCCGTCAGGAGCAGAAGAGAAGTTAGCTTCATAACTAACAAAAGTTTGTTGAACAGCCCGGCCTTTTTTGGATGACAACCGGGTCCGGAATTACAAATAGCCTTTACTTGCATACTTTTGCAATGTTTGGTTGAATTAATAAAGAATGTTTACCGACTTGTTTGTTGGTTTAGCTGAACTAAGGCCGGGGTTCTGACGCCAATCTTAATCCCCGGCTTATTTCATCAAAGTACATGGGAATACCTCTCTGTTAGCCTGAATTGATCATTGTTCCTGTTTTGTTTTTCATCGTTCTTTATAAAGGTTATGGCTGGATAACGATCCTGTGGCCATCTTCTATTCTATATTTTATTCTTGTTTTGGACAATCCTTTCAACACCTGCGAGAGGGTGAGGCTGCGACCTATTTCGCCGTTAAACACGCGGTCCGGTATTTTGCCTTCGTAGCTGACTTCCAGGTTGTACCAGCGGGCCAGTTCCCGCATGACGGTGGGCAGGTCTGCGTTGGTAAAGGAAAAATATCCTTCTTTCCACGCCGTAATGGCGGAGAGGTCTACCTGGTCCGCCACTTGTACATCGGTATGGCCTACCCTTGCCTGCTGGCCTGGTTTCAGCACCAGTTGACGGTTGTGGGCAGATACACGGACAGCACCTTCCACGAGGGTGGTATTGATGGTGGCTTCGTCTGTATATGCGTTGATATTGAAATGGGTACCTAGTACTTCTACGGTGGTATTATTAGCCATGACACGGAAAGGCATGGTGGCATTTTTTGCTACCTCGAAGAAGGCTTCGCCCGTTACGTTCACTTTCCGTTCCTGGCCGGTGAAGGCGGTTGGGTAGGTGATAGATGAACCGGCGTTGAGCCATACTTTGGAACCATCGGGGAGGATCAGGCTGTATTGTCCGCCGAGAGGAGTGCTCATGGTGTTATACAGTATTTTCCCCTGACTGGTGCCGGAGGCATCGTATACCAGTTGTCCGTTGGCCAGTTTGGTGACTTTACTGCTGCCTTGTTGTGCCAGTATGCCATTGGTGGCGCTGTCGAGTGTTATTTGTGAGCCATCGCTGAGGGTCAGTACCGCTTTGTTGCCGCCGGGTGCCACATCGGGCGTGGCTTGTGTATGTACCGGCGCTGGTGTTTTAGTAGCGGGTTGCAGCCGCCACCATGTGCCGCCGGCCAATAGCAGCAGGCTGGCCGCCGCCACCCATCTCCAGGGGAGACGTCTTACCGGGGCGGTATGCTGTGCCTTGTCGGCCGCGAGGATATCGGTAACGAGTTGTTGCCACTCCGCAGGATCGTTGCTGTCCGGGACCGTAGGGCCGTGGAAGGCTTCTATCTGCGCATTGACCATACCCGTGTCGTCTGCCTGGATCATCTCCAGCAGTTCCGTGTACTCCTCTTGCGTGGCGAGGCGTTGGCGGGCCTGTGATAATAGATATATCAGTCTTTCAGTATCTGGCAATGACGTGGTTTTTGTATCGCGTGAACGTTGGATTTTGGTGTGGGATGACCCGGTTGCAAGGGGTGTCCCTGCATATACGTACCGTGAGCAACGCGATAGTACCTATCGACGGGAAAAAAAATTTAAAAAAAGTGGGAGAGGCTGTAAGAAAGCAGCATTAAAGGGATACTAATACCGTGTCTGAGCAGGTATTCCCGGATGGTGCGGAGGGAGCGTACCAGTGAATTTTTGACCGTTTGAACGGAGATGTCGAGGTGGCCGGCTATTTCGGCAATTTTAAGGCCGCTTTCCCGGCTGAGGAGGTATATTTTCATGGCCTGCGGCGGCAGCTGTGCGATGGCTTCCCGTATCAACCGGGAAGTTTCGGAGAGCGAGAGGTTCTCTTCGGTGACGTTGGTGTATTCGTCTTCGCTCCAGGACAACTGGTGACGGGCTTTTTCGCGGACGCCCTGTTTTTGCAGCCAGCTGTAGGAACGGTGGTAGGTCATTTTGAAGATCCAGTTACGGGGACTGGTGACGGCGGAGAGTTTGTCCCGTCCCATCCAGAGGCCGAGGAATATTTCCTGAATGATGTCTTTTACGGGCGTTTCTTCCTGGATGATTTGCAGGATGACGGGCCTGATGCGGGGCACATAGAGATGAAACAGTGCTTCAAACGCTGTTTCGTCTCCTTCCGCGATCCGGTCAAATAATATCGTCTCCTGTGCTACGTCGTTCTGCATCCTTCGTCCAGATACTGATCAATCAATTATTTGCCCCCGGCGAGGTCATTAACAAAATGATGATGGGTACAACAGTGTAATGAAAGAAATGGCAACCGGGGTCGTCAAAGATAACATGATAAATCGGTAAAAATGCCAGAACCTTTTAGCCAGCGGCAGAGGGGGATATGGCCAGGGTATTGATGGCAAATATTTGGGGCTGGTAAAGTGGGCGGTAGGGATTGATACTCAGTAATTCAAATATAGTCACCGAGGCTACTATGGCGCAGGGCGGCAGGGAGGCAGGGAGGCAGCGATCCGGTTGGTGTCCCGGAGGGCTGGGAAAATAGCCTTGCCGGCGACAGGGCAGCAGCCTGGTTTTCCGGGTTCATCGATATGATTTGCCGGCATTCCGGGTTTCGAAATCCTGTATATCCTTTTGTAGCTGGCGTTTCTGAAGAAGGTAGGTTTTGAGGGCCATACCGGGTTTTTCGGCTTCCAGCGCGGCGAGGGCCTGGTGCAGTTTGATCCATTCGTTGCGCAGTAGGTTTTTCTCTGCGTGGCGGGCGGCTATGAAAGCGGGGGCTTCCCGTAATACCTCCAGGGAGTAGCCTTGTTCTGCCCATTGCAGGAAATCGTCGCTGAGAACATCCATGCATTCGGGGTCGAGGGCGCCATAGCCGGTAGTATACACCGTCAGCGTGGGTTGGGTTGTATTCAGGAAGATGCCGCAGCCGCCGCTGTCGTCTGCAATGCTGAGATAGCCGGGCAGGTATTGCTGTACCTGGTAGTCCTCGTTTCTGGTCACGAGATCATCGGTGCCGTAAAGGTTCACCAGGTCGGTGACGAGGCGGCTTTCGCGTAGCTGTTCGGTTTCGAGGAAGCGGGCATAAGCACCCGGCAGGGTGATGCCGAGTGCTGTTGTTATGTGGGAAAGGATGTTATCCATTGTTTTTGAGATGAGCCAGCCACTGTTGGGCAAATTCATTGTCCGGTTCGATGGCCAGCACTTTTTCGAAGGAATCGATGGCCATAGGCACATCCTCCATTTGATAGAAAAGGATGGCGCGGTTGAGGTGCACGTAACTGTTGTCCGGTGCGATGGCCAGCGCTTTGTTGTAGCAGGCGAGGGCTTCTTCGTAGTTTTCGGCCAGCATGTACAGGGAGCCCATGTTAACGAGCAGACCGGGTTCGTTGGGCGCCAGCTCAATGCCTTTCATGGCGTATTGTAACCCCTGGAGCAGGCGTGTTTCAATACTTTTCTGCATGGCATCATCGTAGCCATTGTCTTCCATGGAGGAAATACTCTCATGGATGCCTTCCAGGAGGTTTCTCACTTCGTTGTCGTACCAGCTCGCAGTTTTCTCTACTTCCTGCGTAAAGGGAACAGCGTCGAGGTCTATGCCCTGGTCCAGTTCTGCGGCGGTTTTCATTTTCCCTTTGGCGGGAGCGTACCACCATTCGCAGAACTTGCCCAGCTCACCACCTTGCGGCAGTTCGTCGACCGGAGGGAGGCCTTCTTCATAGATGGCGTCGTTGGCCACCACATGATCCAGTATTTCTTTCAGGGCTTCCTGATCGATCGGCTCATTTTCCTGTTCGGCAGCCATCACCATGTAGGGCAGCAGCTGATACCAGCTGGCGAGTACATCGCGGTACTGTTGCTGCGCTGCGTTTTTAGCAACGATGCGGGCCATGGTGAAAACATCATACAGCTGCGGCGGCGCAGCATCGGCGCCCTGTAGGGTGCCATTGGCCACAAATGCCTCCCACAGCGTGGAACCGGCATCGCAGTACAGGATATAACGTTGCTGTTGCTGGTCGAAGTGGGCGTATCCGGCTACCGGATTGGTTTCTGCATCCCATTCGTTTTCCGGCTCGGTATAAATAAAGCTGAATTTCTGTGCGGCGGAGAGACCATCCAGGAATGCCTGATGCTGGGCATAGGACGGATGCGCGGTTATCGGGAATGTATATACGAAACGGTGTTGTATCAGAATGTCCATTACCCTGAAATGGGTGAAGCCGGTGTCAAACTGCGATTGCAGTTCATACAGACTGTAAAAGAGGCTTCTGCGGTCCAGTGCATCGTCCTGGCTTTCATGCAGGCAGTACACAGACATTTCCACCAGGGATTCTATTTCATGCATCGACATATCTTAGTTCGCTTTGTTTGAAATGCGAAAGTACGTCATTATGGAAAAAGCACCGGGGTGGCATCTGAATTAAAAAAATGTTATGAAAAACGTCGGGGTCCCTATCGTTAAACTATGCCTGGTAGGTTGCAGCCTACTGCTGTATTTCGGAAGTTTTTTTGAACTAAGGATGTATGAAATGGAATATGAGTGGATAAGGCTGATGATGGCGGGTGGGGGAAACTGGCGTGATGACTGGCCGGGACATGTTTGTTTTGTATTGGTGGTAATGGCGCAACTGGGAATATTACTCAGCATCCGGATATCGATGCGCCTGACATGGCAGCTGGTACTGGCGAGTGGGCTGGTCGCCTGCGCCATAGGGATGGCTATCCTGGTCGGGCAATTTACCCTGACATTATCATGGTTATTACTGGGAATACTATATGCCGCTTTGCTGGTGGGATTGATACCCCGGGCCGTGGCCCGGGGCTGAAGATTTTATTTCAGTAATACGTTCTTTACGTAGTTGTAACTTTTGGTGATGCTGTCAAACGGATCGATGGTGATTTTATCCTGCTCAACGAAGATATGCTGCACCCCCGCCTGCTTCGCCTGGGCGAAGATCTGCCGGAAGTTGATGCTGCCGGTGCCTACTTCTGCGAACGACACGCCGGACAACAACTGCATGGACGTTTTATTTTCGTTGCCGGCAGCAGTGAGACTGGCAGTATTCTTTTTGTCCATGTCTTTTACATGCCAGGCTACAAAACGGCCGGGCGCTTCAGAGAACAGCTTCAGCGGATCTACCCCTGACTTCACGGCCCAGAAGAGGTCCAGCTCAAAGGACACCAGTTTAGGATCGGTATTTTTGAGCATCACTTCATAACCAGTGGTGGCGCTGTCTGCCAGCTTTTTAAACTCCCAGTAGTGGTTATGGTAACCAATTTGAAGATTTGATTTCTTACAGATTTCACCGGCTTTATTCAGCTGTTCGGCCATGAACTTATAATCATCTGTTTTCAGTTTTTTATCCCAGAGGGAGAGCGGCAGTACCGGCACAATAAAATACTGCTGGCCCAGTTCCGCTGCGAGGTCTATCTGTGGCTGCAAAGCAGCGGGGTTGCCGTTGCCGCGGGTCAGATAATCGTTGAGCTGATAGTGGCCGCTGGGAGTGGCCAGCTGATATTCCTGGAACAGCGCTTTTAGTTCGGACGGTTTGAGGCCCCAGAAGGTGCCTTTGTCTTTTTCTCCTTCATAGCCGTAATAGGTTTCCACTTCTTTGTAACCAATTTGCGCTACCCGGATGATGGTGCTTTTAACGTCTTTGTCCAGCTGATCGCGCAGCGTGTACAATTGCAGCCCGATGTTGCGGGTGAGGCCTTTCTTCTCTGTCTGGGCGAAGAGGTGGCCGGGAAGCATCATGCCGGCAGCTAACAATCCGGCCTGCTGAATAAATGAACGTCGTGAGTTATGCATCTGTAATAATATTGTTTGTAACGTGGACAATGACCGAAATTAAGAAAAAGGGTTTTATCATCACGGAAAATGTTGCTGCTGCTTTACCGCAGCGGGTTTTCGGCTAAATAAATTTTATACGGATATGGTTTTAATTGGTTAAATTGTTTAGACAACTGATTATCCTAAAGCCAACTCGATGAAGCTATTTTTCTGGAAGAGGAAAACAGCCGGGGGACCCCAAAAAAAGAAATCAAAAGTCAGGGAATGGATAGACGCGGCCGTTTTTGCCATTGTGGTGGCCACACTGATCCGGACCTTCCTGTTTGAGGCTTTTATGATTCCCAGCGGCTCTATGGAAAGGACCCTGTTAATCCACGACTATCTTTTTGTTAGTAAGATCAGCTATGGTCCGCGTATTCCGATGACACCACTGGCGTTCCCGTTTGCTAATCACACGCTGCCCTTTACGAAAACCACGAAAGCCTTTTCCACGGCGGTGCAGTGGCCCTACAGAAGATTGCCCGGCTTCGGTAACATAGAAAGAAATGATGTGATCGTGTTCAATTATCCTTGCGGCGATACGGCGTTGTATAGCAAAACGGGTGAGGATGTGGATTACTATCGGGTGAAACGGGCCCTGACACCAGACTCGCTGAAACTGTTTTATCAGGACCCCATCTATAGGCCGGTGGATAAACGGGAGACCTGGATCAAACGTTGTGTGGGCATCAGTGGGGATACTATTATGGTAGTAGATGGACAGCTGTTCGTAAACGGCAAACCCGGCTTTGAGCCGCCACACGCACTTACCAGCTACCGGGTAAGAACAGGAAGCGGAAAACCGTTCAACGATAAACAGGAAAAAGACCTCAGCCTGGAGAGTGGATACGGAGTAGGACAGGATTCCAGCCGGTACCTTACTTATGATCTGACGAAAGACAATGTAGCGCTGATAAAAAAATGGGGAGATACTGTGCAGCCTGACCCGAAAATACAAATCCGAAAAGCCATTTTTCCGGGAGATCCTGGCAGGTTTCCCTGGAGCGAGGATACATACGGACCGGTGTACGTGCCTAAGAAGGGAGCCACTGTACAGCTGGATACCTGTGTATTGCCGCTTTACAGCCGTATCATCACCACCTATGAACACAACCAGCTGGAAGTGAAAGGAGATAAAATATTTATCAACGGCCGGGAAACAAAAGCTTATACTTTCAAAATGAACTACTACTGGATGATGGGGGATAACCGCCATCAGTCCATCGATTCCCGCTTCTGGGGCTTTGTGCCGGAAGATCATCTGATCGGCAAAGCCTGGGTGATATGGTTTAGCTTCCACAAAAGCTATAAGGCATTTTATATCCGCTGGGGAAGATTTTTTACGCTGATTAAATAAGGAAAGCGAAGCCACTAACAGTAGCCTCGCTCCATATGTATACAGCAGGGAAAATTAATGTGCGTTGGCTGCTTTCACCTGGTTGAGCAGCTGGTCCAGCGCGGTGCGGTCCAGCAGTTGCCCTTTGGTGACGACCGCATTTATTTTTTCTGTGTTGTGGATATCTTCGAGCGGATTGGCGCTGAGCAGCAGGATATCCGCTTTTTTGCCGGCAGCCACAGCACCATAACCTTGCTGATGCAGGAACTCAGGAGAATGGATCACTGATGCCTGTAGCGCCTGTAACGGCGTAAGTCCGAAATGTACCATCAGTGCCAGTTCGCGGTGCAGCCCAATACCGGGATAATCGAATGAATTCAGGTAACCTGCGTCCGTACCAGCCATGATCATTACGCCGGCTTTTTGCAGCAGCGGCAGAATGGCCGATTCTTTTTCGTATAGCGCTTTCCGGTAGGCGATAGCTGCGCTGTCGTCTTTCATCACCCTTTTCACCCGCATCTCGTACGTTTTCTGCAGCCCTTTGCCGATATAGGCCAGATAAGGGTCCTGCGCGTGATTGTCCTGATCGAAATAAGCGAGGATTTGGCCGAGCGAAAGGGTAGGAGTAACCGCCGTGCCTTTGGCTGCCATGTGACGGTAGGCCTTCAGCGCGGCGGCGGTATCAAAATGGGTCAGTATATACCGGTTGATATCGCGGCCTTTGATTTCCCCGTTAGCGATGCTGCGGGAAAGGGCTGCTTCGTCTTTTACGCCTGCTTTCCAGACATATGACAGATGCTCCACGGAACTGAGGCCTGCATCGGTCACCTGTTGCAGGGTAAGTGCATAAGGCACATGCCCGGAAATGATCATGCCTCGTTGTCTTGCTGCTTTCACCGCTTCCAGGTAGAGCTCGGGCTTAATGGTGTTGTCTGTGATTTTTACGAAGTCTACGTGCATACGTTGCAGTGAGTCCAGCGCATGATTTAGTTCGGCGGTGGTGCCTATTTCTATGTCACCAATCCATACGGACTTATAGCCTTCCAGCTTAGGGCCGGAAGTGAAGATGGTAGGGCCCTGCAGCGTTCCTTTGTTCACTTCATCGCGCCATTTCAGTACCTGTGCGCTGATGTCGGCGGCACAGTCACGGATAGTGGTGATGCCATGGGCGAGGTAGAGCGGGAGGAAGTTTTTATTTTCATCGGCGAGGGTATCGCCGCCACCGAAGTGCATGTGGTTGTCCCACAGGCCGGGCATGGCATACTGATGGCCGCCGTCGAGGGTTTGGGCTGCATGGTATTGCCGTGCGCGCGCTGGTGTGGTAACGGCGAGAATCGTATCGTGCCGCACCACGATCGCCTGATGAGGGGTGATCTTTCCGGTTTTGATATCGATCACTTTCACCGGGGAGATGATCAGGTCTGCCTGCTGTTGTGCGGAGACGGTGATACCACCCAGTAAAGAGAGGAAGAGGAAGATACTTTTTTTCATGATGGTGTATTATTCCGTTGTTGAAAATTCAGTAAAAAGGCTGCCAGTACAAAGGTGCCGCCGAGGAAACAAACACCGGTCCATTGCCAGTGGCTCCATACCTGCGCACCCAGTAGCGAGCCGAGGGCGCCGCCGGAGAAAGCGCTGGTCATGTATACGGTGTTGAGCCTGCTGCGTGCTTCCGGCAGTAAGGCAAATACTTTCGACTGATTGGAGATATGCGCTACCTGTTGACCAATGTCCAGCAGGATAACGCCTACGATAAGTCCTGCCAGTGAGGCGGCAGAGAAGCCCATGATCACGAAGGAGACCAGCATGGCCAGTACGCCGAGGCGCAGCGTGAACTGCGGCCCTCTGCTATCGGCTGATTTACCTGCTGCCGGCGCAGCCAGTGCGCCGCAGGCGCCTATCAGCCCGAAGAGGCCTACCATATCGCTCCTATAGAAGAAGGGGCTGCCTTCCAGCAGAAACACCAGTGTGGTCCAGAACACGCTGAAAGCGCCAAAGGTCAGGAAGCTGGTGAGTGCTGCGTGCCGCAAAGGCGGATATGTTTTTATCAGCGATACAAGTGATTTCATCAGGGTGCTGTAGCTGCCGGTGAAAGTCGGCGGGTCTGTGGGCAGCATACGATAAAGCACGATCAGTAAGATGGCCATCATACCGCCTCCCAGCAGAAATACGGCCCGCCAGCCCCAATGGGCGCCGATGATGCCACTGAGGGTGCGGGACAACAGAATCCCGATCAGCAGTCCACTCATTACTTTACCCACAATCCTGCCACGGGATTCATCCGGCGCCAGTGTGGCTGCCATCGGCAGCAGCAGCTGTGGCACGGCAGAAAAGAAACCGATGAACAGGCTGGCAGCTACCATCATATAATAGTTCATGGATGCCGCAGCAAGCCACATACAAATGGTGGCGCCTGCAAGTTTCCATAATATCAGTTTACGTCTTTCTGTTTTATCTCCCAGTGGTACTACCAATAATAATCCCAGTGTGTATCCTACCTGTGTAATCGTAGCGATCACGCTCACTTTGCTGTCGCTGACACCGAAGGTGTCGGCCATCATCAGCAACAGTGGCTGATTGTAATAGATATTGGCTACTACCATTCCACAGGTAACGGCCATGAGTATTACAAGGGTATTCGTTATCCGGCTGCCTTTCCTTTTGACCGGCAGTGTCATCACATTTTCCATACAATCATTCATTTGCTACAAAAGTAGACCGCATGGCAGGGCTAAAATGGTACTCATTATTGAATGAAGGGTACTTTTTATAGGTGGCCGGCATGCCGACGAAAGTCTACCGGGGTTTGTGTGGTATACTTCCTGAAAAAGCGGGAGAAGTAAGAGGTATCGTTGAAACCGAGGGAAAAAGCAATTTCTTTCACATCCATATCTGTCAGAATCAGGAGGCGTTTGGCTTCCAGCAGCAGTCTCTCCCGGATATATTCACCGGCGGTGATACCGGATTCTTTACGGCACACGGTGTTGAGATAGCTGGGCGTGACATGCAGTCTGGCGGCATAGTAGTTTACTTCGCTTTGTTGAGCGTATTGTTTTTCCAGCAGCTGGAGGAAACGGTTGATCAGCCGGTTGCCTGCGGCGGCTGTTTCGGATGGATAAGCTACCGCATACCACCGCTGCAACAGGAGCAGGATAATTTGCAACCGATGTTGCGTGATATTGGCGGCTGTGTCGCCACTCATCAGCTGTAGCTCTGCGTTGAGCTGCGTGTATTGTTCCGGACTTAATTTCAGCACAGGATGAGCGGAAGGGGTAAAAAACGGCCACATGGGTCCTTTCTGTAACATAAAACTTCCGGAGAACATCACCTGACAGCCGGTCATATTGGCGGAAAAGTTCCACTGGTGTGCCTGCCCGGGTGCCAGGAAAAATACGGTGCGCGGTCCTGCCTTATAATCCCTGAAATCGATGGTATGGGTGCCGCTGCCTTTGCCCACTATCAGCAACATGAAAAAATCATGTTTGTGCGCTTCGTCTATCACTGGCATATTGATAGGGTTGTGTTGCACGAGTTTAAAATCCTCCTGCCGGTAGGGGAGATTGAAGATTTTCTCTATGCCCAAAGTCTTTAATCCCGTGATGGCCATGATGATTTGCTGATTGGATGAGGAACGCTCATACAGCGATCACTATAAATTTATGATAATCACCGGCAATTTACTGTTTATCTTTGTGTCCTGATATAAAATGCAGCCATGGAGTACGCAGCGCCTTTCCTTTTACGTAATCGTCATATGCAAACGATCTACCCTTCTCTTTTCCGGAAGGTGAGGCCGGCTGCTTATCAGCGGCGCCGTATCGACACGCCTGATGGCGATTTCCTGGACCTGGATTTCAGCGAACAGGGGAAAGACAGCGTGGTTGTGATCCTGCATGGTCTGGAAGGCAACGCTTCACGGAAGTATGTGCTGGGTATGGTGCATATCTTTAATGAAGCGGGTTTTGATACCGTATCCATGAATTTCAGGGGATGCAGTGGGGAACCCAATAAGTTGCTGCGGTTTTATCATAGCGGAGAAACGGAAGATCTGCATACAGTGATACAATACCTGGTTTCACTGGGAAAGTATAAGGCCATTCATCTGATAGGTTTTTCCCTGGGCGGCAATGTTACGCTGAAATACGTCGGAGAGCGGGGAAATACGATCCTGCCTGTGATCAAATCGGCGGTGGCCATCTCGGTGCCGGTAGACCTGAAAGGCAGCTCAGCTGAACTGGAAAAGAAGCATAATATCATTTACATGCAGCGGTTCATTCGTAATCTGAAAGAAAAGCTGGAGCTGAAAAAACAACAATATCCGGATGGTATCAGCCTGGAAGGTTTTGAGCATATCCGCAGTTTCCGGCAGTTCGATGACCGCTACACCGGTCCTATGCATGGTTTCCGGGATGCCCTTGAATACTGGGAGCTGTGTAGTTCGCTGCGGGTGTTGCACCAGATCAGTATTCCCACGTTGTTAATCAATGCGAAAGATGACCCTTTCCTCAGCCCCGCCTGTTACCCTTACGAAATAGCGCGCCACAGCGATACTTTTTTCCTCGAAACACCGTTTAATGGAGGCCATGTGGGCTTCGTGACTTTTAATGAGCCTTACTACTGGTCAGAACAAAGGGCGCTCGCCTTTATCCGGGAACATGCTTAACATCACGGACAAAGAAATGCGCCGGCGGGTGTTTATTTTTTATTATTTTGATGTTTAATGGCCACCAACAGTAGTGATCAAATACGGATGTTGTTCGAAGAACAACGTAACGGTACCCTCTCCGAATCTGCAGCGCAGCAGCTGAAACAGTTGCTGGACAATGATCCGCTTGCCCGTGAAACATGGGAGGCATTGCAGGCGGAGGCTTCCTATCCGACATTACCTCCTGCGCCCCCTCGCCGTCTTTCCGGTCAATGGTTTGTATGGGCCGCTGCTGCCTTGCTGCTGATGGTGGCTGCCGGTAGTTTTTTCATTTATCACACCCATCAACATGACAGCACATTTCCCGCTGTGACACGCGAGTTTGTGCCGATAAAAAACGCGGTGCAGTTGCTCGTCCCCGGCCGCGCTTCGCTGGCGCTGACAGGCGACAGTGCTTTTCAGCTTTGGCAGGTGGGACAGGTGCAGTTGCGCAATGATTCTGCCGGACTGCATTACAGCGGTAATGCCAAAGGATATGGGCTCAATACTTTGCTGATACCGGCTGGTGCGGATTATCGCGTTACGTTGTCCGACGGCACCGAAGTGTGGCTCAATTGCGCCTCCAAACTGCGTTTCCCTTTCAGTTTCCCCGACCATAAACGGGAAGTCTACCTCGAGGGCGAAGCCTGGTTTAAAGTGTCGCCCAATGCGCAACAACCTTTTGAAGTACACACACGCAATACCTCCATCCTCGTAGTGGGCACGGCGTTCAACGTCAATGCCTACGATGACGAACGGGTACGGGTGTCGCTGGTGCAGGGCGCAGTGACCGTACAAGGCGCCTCCGACGAAGCCGTGACGCTGAAGCCTGGCATGGAATGCGTCTATGGTGATTACAACGGTCTCCGTACTGCCCCTTTCGATACCACCACCATCCGCGGATGGATGAAAGGTGAAGGATACGCCATCAGCAATCAAAAACTGCGTGACCTGAAACCTATACTGGAACGCTGGTTTGCCGTACAGGTCATTTTTGATAAACCTGAAATCGCTCATATCGCCGTCACCGGACCACTGGAAAAAAATAAACTGCCGGCTTTCCTGCATGAAGTCGAAACCTCCGGGCATGTCCGTTATTATTTCACAGGCAACGAATTACATTTCGCGCTACCGTAAATTAATGTAACAGTTTCTCAATAGTAGAAGCTTGATTTTTACACAGAAGATTTAGAAGGACAGATCATCACCCGTCGGCGCATTTTCTGCTGAACTTAAAGTGGCTAAATAATCACTATTAGAGCCTTGTAGATTACTAAATCTGGCATCTAATTCACTTTTTATAGTATTCTGAATATTTTTTTGAATAGTAGCAATGCTTCTGCTTATGTCTTCATTGTGTGTAATTATTTGTTCAATTGCTCTCCATTCCGAACCATACCCTTGTAATCAAGTTCCTTTCTCAGAGAGGTTTATTTGCTTTTATGGGTATAATTGGGTATTTTTATGGGTATAATTGGGCGTTTTTATGGATATTGCTAGTCTTGTTTCAAAAATCTTCATTACTCCTGAGATCTTATACCTCATTGCTGAAATCGATGAGTTTAAGGGCGCCTGGCAGGCCTTAGGTCAACTCGCTCCAGATCGTCTTTATAGTTTGAAACGGGTTGCAACGATCGAGAGTATTGGTTCTTCAACTCGTATTGAAGGTGCTAAACTGACAGACAAGGAGGTTGAAATCCTAATGAGCAATCTTTCAATTCAACAATTTGGCTCGCGAGACGAAGAAGAAGTTGCAGGCTATGCAGCCGTTATGAATATGATCTTTGAAAGTTATAGCGATATTACACCAACGGAAAGCCATATTAAACAACTTCATCGCGATCTCTTAAAGTATAGCCGTAAAGACGAATGGCATCGAGGCAATTATAAAAAATCTACCAATCATGTAGAGGCATTCGATCTAAATGGTAAAAGCTTAGGTGTGATATTTGAAACTGCAACCCCTTTTGATACGCCATTAAAAATGGAGGAACTTGTCAACTGGACGATGAAAGCTTTTGAGAATAAAGAACTTCACCCTTTATTAATTGTTTCTGTTTTCACTGTTGTATTTCTTGCTATTCACCCCTTTCAAGATGGGAACGGTCGGCTAAGTCGTATTATGACCACGTTATTATTATTGAGAGCTGGTTATGCTTATGTTCCATTTAGTTCATTAGAAGCTGTTGTTGAACAAAGCAAAGACGCATATTATCTTTCATTAAGGAAAACACAAAGCTCTTTAAAGACCGAGACACCAGATTGGATGCCATGGTTATCATTCTTCCTTCATGCCTTACAGCAACAAAAGAATCGTTTGAAAGTAAAAGTTGAACGGGAGAAATTATTACTCGGACAATTACCTGCGCTATCTCTGGAAATATTGGAACTGGTGAAATCTCAGGGAAGGCTGTCAATCAGCGAAATTGTGATATTGACGAATGCTAACCGTAACACGGTAAAACGACACCTGGAAAATCTTGTAGCGGGTAAACACCTTCAAAAACATGGAGCGGCACGTGGGTCATGGTATTCAATCTGATGGAGATGACTCCATAACTTTATTCTCGTCCTCATGCACCGCTGCGGGTCCGCTGCCCGTATATTTGAAAAATATTCCTTCCTGATTTTATTATCTTTCTGCTCTTGACCAATTGATCTCCTATGGGACTTGCACGCAGAAAATTTCTGAAGAACATCGGGCTGGCCATGGCCGGCACTATCATGATAAAGATACCGGCGTTAGGTAGGGCGATAGCACCTGATGGCAGCGTGTTGCTGACCAGGCAGCCCGATACCGCATGGCTGGCGTCTTTATATGACCGTGGGCAGACCACTACCTATCTGAAAAGCAGAAATGAGCTGCAATACATTGGTATGCCGGTAGGCGGTATCCTTTGCGGCACGGTATATCTCGGCGGTGATGGCCGTTTGTGGCTGTGGGATATTTTCAACCAGAACCAGGAAGGGATTGAACCGAAAGAGGTAGCGTGGAAAGAAGCAGTACTGGGACAGGCAAAAAAAATCCGTTCCCGGGATGGTGCCTGTTACATTCAGCCTTCCAAAGATATCCGGCCGCTGGACCAGGGGATGGCGCTGCAGCTCACCATGGGCAAAGAAACCATTATCCGTCCGCTGGACGAAGCCAGCTGGCCGGAGATAGCGTTTGAAGCGACGTATCCCATGGCGACCATTCGTTATATAGATCCTACGCTGGCGGTGGAACTGACGCTGGAAGCGTTTTCGCCCTTTATTCCGTTGAATGAAGATGATTCCGGTCTGCCAGTGACGCTGCTTTCCTTCCATATCCGAAACAAAGGCAAAGTGCCGGTGGAAGCTACTTTGCTGGGATGGCTGGAGAATAAGGCCGGCATACATCATGCCCGGGAGAATCAGCACGAGCGTGTAAACACCGCCACCGGTGGCAAAGGCTGGAAAGGCGTGTTGGCTACCGTACGCTCCAAAGACGCTGCGGATGCGGCTTTGCAGCAAAGTCCGGATTATGGTAGTCTCTGTCTGGCTGCACTCGATGAAAAAGCGGACATGCATACGCAACTGGCATTGCCATTAACAGCTACTTCGTTTAGTCGGTACCGTGATCAGCCTGTTGTACAAGACATCAATAAAAAACTGACCGGCGGCGTGATGGTAAAACATCGTTTGCTACCGGGAAAGGATATACGTACCGATTTCGCCATCAGCTGGTATTTTCCGAATCTCTCCTTTAAAGACATACAGGGCAACGGCCGGTATTATGCCAACCACTTTACCGATGCCGCCGCGGTAGTGAATTATGTACGAGCGCATCATAGCCGATTGACCGGCGACAGCCGCCTGTGGAAAAATACCTGGTACGACGCATCGTTGCCATGGTGGCTGATGGAGCGTACCTTCCTGAATATTTCCACCTTGGCCACTACTACCGCGCACCGCTTTCAGTCGGGCCGGTTTTATGCCTGGGAGGGCGTAGGCTCCTGTGAGGGCACGTGCACGCATGTATGGCAATATGCGCAGGCAGTAGGAAGGATATTTCCCGCGCTGGAGCGTGATACACGGCAGCGGGTGGACCTGGCCATCGGTATGCAACCCGATGGCGGCATCCTGTTCCGCGGAGAAGCAGAGAAACGTCCTGCTATCGACGGACAGGCAGGTACCGTGCTGCGTATTTACCGTGAACACCAGATGACCACCGACGACCGTTTCCTGCAACGGAACTGGCCGCAGATCAAAAAGGCCACGCAATTCATCATCCGTCAGGACCGCAACGGCGACGGGCTGGAAGACACGCCCATGGAGAATACACTGGATGCCATCTGGGACGGTGAAATAGCGTGGATAGCAGGACTGTGCATCGCCGCCGTGCAGGCAGGCGCTCTTATGGCCACCGAAGCAGGAGATACTGCCTTCGCCGATATCTGTAAAGACTATGTGGAAAAAGGCCGCCGGAACATGGAATCGCAGTTGTATAACGGAGAATACTTTATTCATCAGCCTGACAAAGTGAAAGGCCGTTCTGTGATCGGCAGTTATAATACCTGCCATATAGATCAGGTGTATGGCCAGAGCTGGGCATTTCAGGTTGGGATGGACAGGGTGCTGGACAAAGAAAAAACATTGTCCGCCCTGCGGGCTTTGTGGAAATATAATTTTATGGAAGATGTAGGCCCGTATGTGGCCACTCATCCGGGCGGCCGCCCTTATGCCCTGCCGGGAGAAGGAGGCATGATCATGAATACCAATCCTTACAGGGAAGAATATCCTTTCGGCGTGAAAGATGCGTGGCAGCTGGGATATTTCAATGAATGCATGAGCGGCTTTGAACACCAGGTAGCCTCGCACATGATGGCCGAAGGCATGACCACCGAAGCGCTCACCCTCACCAAAGCGGTGCATGACCGTTACCATGCCGCCAAACGCAATCCGTTCAACGAAATTGAGTGCAGTGATCACTACGCCCGTGCCATGGCCAGTTACGGCACTTTTATCACTGCCTGTGGCTTTGCGTACCATGGACCGCACCAGTACATCCGTTTTGCGCCGGCACTGCAAAAGGAGCATTTCAGAGCGCCTTTTGTTACTGCCGAAGGATGGGGCACCTACACGCAACAACAGCAGCACGGCCGCGGAGAATACCGGTTGGCATTGAAACATGGTAAGTTGTCATTGCTCACCTGTTGTTTTGAGCAGGCTGCGCCGGCTACCGTAGTGGTGAAGAACGGCGCACGCCAGCTGCCGGCTTCATTCACGCACGACAACGGCCGTATCACGATTACGTTGAAACAGGCGGTCACCCTGCATGCGGGAGAAACGTTGCAGGTGACCATGATTTCCTGACACCAGAATTCAGTAGTTTTGCGTTTTCGTTAAACCCTAAGTAAATGGAATCTTTGAAACTGTACATGTTATTGCTGGGCTGTACAACACCCGGCCGTCATACGGAGCAACACGATGTTTTTTTTGGTATCGCCCATAAACTGAGCGATCTGGTGCCAGTGATGAAAGCCTTCTGGCCTGAAGCCGGTGATAAACTACATATCGATGCCTGGCGCGAAGTGACCAGCGTCGGCAACTATCGCATTACGATAGTGTCCCGCGAGGAAACAGTAGACAATCCGGAACAGCTGTATTTCCTGAATCTTGGCGGATATAAGCCGGGAGAAATGGAAGAGTATCACTATAAAATGCTGAGTGTAAGCAAAGATATCGGTGCCGCTATCCGGGATGCAAAGGAAACCGCCTTCTATAAGCATATGGGTTTTTCCTCCGACGCTTCACCTGCTGCCACCTCTTATGTGGATGATAAATACGGCGTAGATGTGGATGATATTATCCCCGTAAAAGATATCTTACCAGAACCGGTAAGATCACAATACCAGCTGAAAATAACGCCGGTAGCGGAATCCGGACCTGAAGATGAACTTCACTTAGGTTATTTCCAGCTCCACAAAATATAATCAGGAATTTACGGATTTTGGGATTTTTTGATTTTGAAATTTATGAAACGAAGTACAATATTGTATTGTTGATCTCCGCTGCATTTCTACATCTCGAAATCAAAAAATCCAAATCCGTAAATGATTAAGGGTTTTCTTCATCAATTTCTTCCTGTGAGTGCTCGTCCAGATCTTCATCGTATTCGAGTTCTTCCTGATCTTCCAGATCTTCCTGGTCTTCCTGCTTTTTCTCGTTTTGCTGATCTTGTCGGTCCTGGTGGCTCGGTGAGTTGGGCTGGACAACACCATAGTTGCTGGTTTCCTCGGTCTGATGAAATTCACCGCTTTCTTCCCGTTCTGTATGATGTTCGTTACCATCGGGCTGACCGGCGGGTTTACGTTCTTTTGCCATACCACATGATTTTACTGAAACCGTCACAAAGACTACGCCATAGGGATGAGCGGTAAATCATTTTTCCGTTTTTTTTAATACTTTTCCGGTCACAACCAACCATAAACCACCGATGAAAAAAGTTTTTCTCGTATGCGCTGCTATGGCAGGCATGACCAACTTGTATGCACAAAAAAAGGGGGTAACGATCACTGGTAAAATACCACCCGTTTTCAACAATGAGTATATCTATCTGGCAAAAGGCTTTACAATCCTGGATTCCGCGAAAGTGGAGAAAGGGTCCTTCACGCTGTCTCATCCTTTAACAGATACCATCCAGGCGCTGTTAAGGGTGGCAAAGAAAGAAGATGGCAAGATCTACCGGGGAGTAAAGGTAATGTACCTTGCGCCGGGCGATAAAGTCACAATGATGGTGAAGGACACCAGTGGAGGCAACTTGCTGGCTCAGGGTATTGTGAAGGGCGCACCGATCAATGCACAGGAGGACCAGTTACAGCAACAGTTGAAAGACGTAAGACGGGAAATCGATTCCGCTCGTAAAGAATACATGCAGCTGATGCAGTCACCCAATGGTAAAACAGATACCGCCGGAATGATGGCCCGGGGCAAACGGATGGACGTGCTGTTTGATAAGCAGGAAGAAATGGTGAACGCCTTTATTGATGCGCATCCTGACTATTATATCAGCCTGACAAACTTTAAGGAAAACCTCGGTAGTCCTGTAAAAGATGTGGCAGCTGCTGAAAAACGTTTCGCCAAATTTACGCCGGCACTGCGTCAGTCTTCCCTGGGGCTGTCCATTCAGGACCTGCTGAAAGCGTCTGCCAAACTGAGCATCAATCAACCTGCGCCTGATTTCGCTTCTACCACGCCGGACGGTAAAACGCTGAAACTGTCTGACCTGAAAGGTAAATATGTGCTGCTCGATTTCTGGGCCAGCTGGTGCGGTCCCTGCCGTGCGGAAAACCCGAATGTGGTAAAAGCTTTCCAGCAATATAAAGACAAAAACTTCACCGTGCTGGGCGTGTCACTGGACCGTGAAGGGCAGCATGATAAATGGACGGCAGCGATTGAAAAGGATGGTCTTGCATGGCATCACGTAAGTGACCTGAAGTGGTGGAAAGCAGATGCAGCCGCGCTGTATATGATCCGTTCTATCCCGCAGAATTTCCTGATCGACCCTAACGGAAAGATCATCGCTACCAACCTGCGTGGTGAAGCGCTGCAACAGGAACTGGCCAAGTTGCTGCAATAACAAAATAGTCAAATAGTAAAGTAATTATCGCTCCAGGATCGCGGTAACGCCCATACCACCGGCGGTGCAGATAGATACCAACGCCCTGCCTTCGCCGCGTTCCTGGAGTATTTTGGCCGTTTGCGCCACAATTCTTGCCCCGGTGGCCGCAAAAGGGTGACCAATGGCCACACTGCCGCCTTTGGTGTTCAGCTTGCTGCGGTCAATACTTCCCAATGGAGCATCCAGTCCCAGTTTCTTACAGTAGGCGGCGTCTTCCCAGGCTTTGAGGGTACAGAGTACCTGTCCGCAGAATGCTTCATGAATTTCATACACGTCAAAATCCTGCAGGCGCAGGTTGTTGCGTTTCAGCAGCCTCGCTACGGCGTAGGTAGGCGCCATCAGCAACCCTTCTCCCTGTACATAGTCTACCGCGGCGGTCTCTCCGTCTGTCAGGTAAGCTTGTACCGGCCATTGTCTGCGCTGCGCATATTCTTCGGATGCCAGCAGCAAAGCTGCTGCGCCGTCGGTATAGATGGTGCTGTTGCCCGCGGTGAGCGTGCCTTTGCCGGTATGGTCGAAGGCTGGTTTCAGCATAGCTAATTTTTCGGGCGTAGTATCGGAGCGGATAATGGTATCGCGACTAACCTGTTTAAAGGGGATGACGAGGCCTTCGAAGAAACCGTCCATATAGGCATGGGTGGCGTTCATATGGCTGGTATAGGCCAGTGCGTCCTGGTCCTGCCGGCTGATGCCCCATTCCTGCACCATCTTTTCGGTATGCTGTCCCATCGAAAGACCGGTGCGCGGTTCCACGATGGAAGGATAGAGCGGCGACAGTTCGCGGAAACGGATGGAAGTGAGTATGCGTAGTTTTTCTCCCGGTGTTTTAGCCGCTTTGAGGGCGGTGAGCTTCCATGACAGCTGTTGTTGCAGCATCAGCGGCAGGTCGCTGTTGGTATCACTGCCGCCGGCGATGCCGGTTTCTATCTGTCCTGCTGCGATGCGCAGGCCCAGCTGGATAGCGGCATCGAGGCTGGTGCCACAGGCACGTTGTACATTGTAGGCAGGCGTGTGCGGATCGAGCGCAGTGCCCAGCACACATTCGCGGGCGAAGTTCCATTCGGTGGAGCGGTTCAGCAGCGCGCCCAGCGCCACGTCGCCGATACGGACGCCTTCCAGTTGATAGGTACTGACAAGCGCATGCAGACAGGTCGTCAGCATTTCCTGATTGGACACCCGGTTATATTCCCGGAACGACTTAACGAAAGGAATACGTTTCCCACCGATGATAGCCACTTTTCTCATAAAAGCGCATTTACTTAAAGGTACTTAAAATGAGAGAAGCGACCACGCTGTTATAGGCTGGTGACCTGATTGGGCAGCGGTGTGCCTTCGAAAGCGGCCAGGATGTTTTTCGCCGCCATCACCGACATGGCATTGCGGGTTTCCACGGTGGCGGAGCCAATATGTGGTAATACCGCCACAGTAGGCATATCGAGCAAGGAATTATCAGGCTGCATGGGTTCGGGATTAGTGACATCCAGCCCGGCGCCCCAGATGATGCCCTGTTGCAGTGCGGTAATCAGATCGGCCTCGTTGTGGATAGCGCCTCTGGCGGTGTTGATAAAAATGGCGGAGGATTTCATCTGCCGGAAGACATCTTTGTTGAACATACCGGTGGTTTCAGGTGTCAGCGCGGTATGCACAGAGAGCACATCACTCTGCGCCAGCAGTTCCTCGAAAGAAACCCTCACCGCACCGAGCTCTTTTTCTGCCGCTTCATTGCGGCCACGGTTATGATAAATCACTTTCATGCCGAACGCACTCACGCAGCGTTTGGCCATCACATGTCCGATGTTGCCCAATCCCCAGATGCCGAGTGTTTTCCCTTCCAGATCGATGCCCAGGTTGGCTGTCGGCTCGGAAAAATTCCATTCCCCGCGCAGGATACGTTTGTAATTGAAAAAGGCTTTGCGGGCCACTGACAGCATCAGCAGAAAGGCTGTATCGGCCGTAGCGGCACTTAATACGCCCGGTGTATTGGTCACCGGTATACGCAGTTCATTGGCAGCTGCCACATCTACTTTGTCATATCCTACGGACAGCAAAGCAATGATCTTCAGGTGACGGCACTGCTCCAGAAAAGGGCGGTCTATGTGGTTGTCGCTGGCCAGCAGCAATGCGTCGTACTGTTGACAATGCGCGATCAGCTCTGCCGCGGAGAGCCCGCGCTTTTCCGTCCACTGGGTAACGGTCAGGCCTGCACGTTGTAATAATGCCAATCCATCGGGTGGAATAACTCTTGTCGCAAATATTTTCATATTTGGTTATTTTTTTATTTAGATATTTTTTGAAGGATGAAGAAGTCTTCCATACTTAAGAAATCTCCCAATAACCAAATATCTAAATGTCTAAATATCTAAATGTCTAAATGTCTCATTCTTTTGCTCCATTTCCAGAGTTCAAACCACCATACAGATATCGCGCCAACGACGGCGCAGGTGAGCACGGAACGTGTATCCAATGCCGTGATACTGAAGAAACCCGCCACCGGCGGGATATACAGCATTGCTGCCAGCAATACCAGTGTGATCAGGACCACTCCTACCATCAGTTTGTTGCGATTGTTACGCATGCTGGTGATAAATGAATAATAGAAAGAGCGGTTGACCTGGGTGAGAAACACGTTGGCCAGCACCAGTGTGGTAAACACCATGCTGCGGGTATATATTTCGTCGTATCCCTGTGACAGGCTGTATTGATAGATGCCCAGTACGCCGGCGGTGATCATCAGTCCCTGCAGCAGGCTGATGGCCATCTCCCTGAAAGACAGGAATGTTTGGCTGATAGGCCTTGGCGGCAGCCGCATGGCGTTGGCTTCCATCGGTTCGTTTTCATAAACGATGGAGCAGGTGGGGCCCATGATCAGCTCCAGGAAGATCACATGTACCGGCGTGAAAATATTAGGATAGGCCCATCCCAGGAACAGTGGCAGCGATACGGTGAGGATGATGGGAATATGAATGGAAATAATGTATTGTACCGCTTTTTTGATGTTGGTATAAATTCTTCTGCCCATGGCCACGGCATCTACCATGCCGGAGAGGTCATCGTTTACCAGAATCAGCGCTGCTGCCTGTTTGGCGATCTCGGTGCCTTTCTTTCCCATAGCGATGCCGATGTGAGCGGCTTTCAGCGCGGGGCCGTCGTTGACGCCGTCGCCGGTCATGGCTACCACTTGGTTGTCTGCTTTGAGTGCGTTGATAGCGGCCAGTTTAGCTTCAGGGAACATGCGGGTGAAGATGTTGACCCGTTGCAGGGTGGCCTGCATATCGGGGAGGGATTGTTGCATCAGCGCTTCGCCGTCTATCGCTTCCGTGGCGTGCCGCAGCCCTGCCTGTGTGGCGATGGCTTTGGTGGTGGCGCTGTTATCGCCGGTGATGATCTTAATATCGATACCGGCCTGGTAAAACTGCCGGAAAACGTCGCCTATATTAGCTTTGGGAGGATCGTAAAAAGCAACCAGGCCCACAAAGGAAAATGGCAGTTCCTGCTGCTGCTCCGGATAATCTGTGCCGGTGAAGTCAGACGTAGCGACGCCTAATATGCGGTATCCTTTTTCTGCCAGTTGACTGAGCTGTTGTTGTACCTGTTTTTTTTCTGCCTCCGGCAGATGACAAACGCGGAGGATGGCTTCCGGTGCGCCTTTGGCGGCGATGATGCGTTGGCCTTCAGTTGTTTCAAAGACGTGGGTCATCATGGGTGGTTTGCCTTCCAGCGGATATTCATGAACGATACGGTATTGCGGGCGTTCATCCGTGGCCGTAGTTTGCGCGTACAACTGGTGCAGTGTTTTTTCCATGGGATCAAACGGTACCGGTTCGCTGGCCCACATAGCCGCGCGGATAACGGCAGCGGGCCATTGGCCGTCTTCATACAGCGTATGGTCGGCAGCGTTATACGCCGATTGCAGGCTCATTCTGTTTTCTGTGATAGTACCGGTTTTATCGGTGCAGATGACAGTGGCGCTGCCCAACGCTTCCACGGTGCGTATCTTCTTGACGATGATGCCCAGCTGCATCAGCCGCCTGGAACCGAGCGCCATGAAAGTAGTGAAGGCCACGGGTATTTCTTCCGGCAGGATAGACATAGCGAGGGTGAGGCCTTTGAGCAGGCTGCCGGTCAGGCTGCGGCTCTGGATAAAATTATAAAGCCATACGGCAAGGAATACCCCGATACCGATAATGGCCATCCATTTTACAAATTGTTCTATTTGTTGTTGCAACGGGGTGGGCTCTTCCCGTATGTCCAGGATGGCTTTGCCCAGCTGCCCTATTTTGGTTTGTTCCCCGATCTGTTCCACGCGGCAGATGGCGAGGCCGGACACCACTACGGTACCACTATATACGTAAGGATCATCGCTGTCTGCCTCCTTAAAAACGGCATAGGCTTCTCCGGTCAGGGCGGATTCATTAACAGAGAAATCGTTGCTGTGTACAATCACGCCGTCGGCGTTGATGGTGTTGCCTTCGGAGATGACCAGCATATCACCGATGACGATATCGGCGGTGGAGATGGATTGCAGCGTGCCGTTGCGGATGACTTTACTCAGCGGCTCATTCATTTTCTCCAGCGCTTCCAGGGCCTTACGGCTACGGCTATCCTGATAAAAAGAAATGCCGGATACCAACGCGATGGCCGCCAGCATAAAATAAGCCTCGCCCCATTCGCCCAATACGAAATAAATGGCTGTTACAGCGATCAGCAACATCAGCATGGGCTCCTGCAGTATCTCCTTCAGCAACGCCAGCACCGGATTGATGGACGGTTCCGGCGGAAGATTACGTCCGTTCTCTTCTCTGGAAGCAGCTACTGCTGCATCATCGAGGCCGCTGATATTTTCCGGGAGATTTATTTTTACTGCTGCCATACGCCAGATTTTTTGTTGATAGTGCCGTTGAAAACCGCCACAGTTTGCATCAGGATGGGGAAATAATAGTATGTCGAATATAACAAATAATAGCGGGGCAATGTGCAAAAGTGTTATCTTCCCGATAGAAACACGTCCGGAATGGTTCTTGTGGGCATATTTATCTAACTGTCGTCACAACTCATGCGGAAACCTGGCCCGAGCAATCTGTTTTTCAGATACCTCTATGCGAATAAATGGCTGGTAGCTGCCATCTGTATCGTTACTGTACTAAGACTTTCTTTTGTAGGCGCTATGGGGCTGATGCCTCAGGATGCGTATTATTTTTTTTATGGTCAGCATCTGGCGCTGTCCTACTTCGACCATCCGCCGGCTATTGCCTACACATTGCGGATTTTCACGGACGTATTGGGCAGGCATGCCTGGGCGATCAAGCTGGCCGATACGCTGGTAACGATCGGAACGTTGCTGGCCTTTTACCGGCTGTCCACCTTTTTCCTGTCGCGGCACCGTGCCTGGAACGCGGTACTGCTGCTGTATTCCACGCTGATGATCACGTTGCTGTCGCTGGTGTCTACGCCGGACGTGCCGCTGATGCTGTGGTGGAGTATTTCACTGATTGGTTTATATAAGGCGGTGTTTGAAGGGAGCCGCATCGCGTGGGTATGGACGGGCATTGCTATGGGACTGGCTTTTGACAGTAAGTATACCGGCATATTGTTACCCGCGGGCGCGATACTGTTTTTATTGTTGTCTGCCCGTTACCGGCACTACCTCTGGTCACCGTGGCTGTTGCTGGCCATTGCGTTCTTTTTGCTGACGATTTCTCCGGTGGTGATCTGGAATGTGGACAACCAGTTTGCCTCCTTCCGTTTTCAGTCGTCCGGGAGGGTCGGTGGCATGGAACTGCATCCGCTGGATTTCCTCGGTGTGATTGGTCATCAGGCGGCGGTGTTGATACCGGTATTGCTGGGCGCGTTGTTTTATTATCTCTACAAGGCGTTCAGGCGTTATCAGCGTAGCGGGTGGCGTATGCCGGCGAAGCAGTTGTTCCTGTTTTGTTTTTTCCTGCCGTCGTTTTTGGGTTTTATGGTGATTTCCCCCATTTATTGGGTGAAGCTGAACTGGATGATGCCGGCGTATATCACAGGAATTATCTGGGTGAGCGCCTGGATGGGCATGAAATATATCCGTTGGCAGTGGATCGTGTCGATGGTGGTGCATCTGGCGCTGGCGGTAGAGATACTTTTTTATCCGGTGCCTATTCATTCAGATGATACAATGATTGGCTGGGAGGGGCTGGGGAAGGCTGTGAGGGAGATACGCGGACAATACCCGAATGATTTTATTTTTTCGGCAGATGATTATAAAACGAGTGCCATGCTCAATTTTTATCTTCCTGAGCTGGTGTATTCAAGGAATGTTATTGGCGAGCCTGCGCTGCAATTTGATTATATAGGTACGGATCTGCGTAGGCTGGAGGGCAGGAATGCCATCTTTATTAATTCGCTGACCGATGTGGACGATGATAAGGATGAACAGGCCTTTGTAAAGGAATTGCACCCCTGGTTCTCCGACGTGGAGCCGTTGCCGCCTATTATCGTAAAACTGCATGGCAGGGTGGTACGTAAGTTTCTCGTGTACCGTTGTTTCGACTACAGGCCACCACAGCCGGCTGTGGAATAGCGGCCGTTTACAGGTCCAGTTCTTTTCTCACCAGTGGTACATTGTCTTCTGCGGCGGTGATCAGCATGGTAAGACTGTTATAGGTGGCGTTGTCCCAGGCGCCGGTATGTTTGATCTGATCGAAGCAGGGCTGTAGGTAGTCCATACCGAGGCTGTTGAAAGAGGTAGCTATCTTATGGGTTTGCTGTTTCAGGGCTTCGAGGTCTTTGTTGGCTGCGATTTGGCGGCAGTCTGCCGCATAATTCACCATCGCATCCAGATACATGGTGGCGATTTCTTTAAGGAAAGCATAGTCGCCGGCGCTGACGAGCAGGAGGTATTGAAAGGAGTAGGCGGGCGTGGCGACATTTTCCAATTGTCTGAGTTTTTCCGCAGCAGTGAGCATACGTGGGTTTCTTGAGGGTTTATAAATAGATCTGTACCATTAAGTTACGATAATCAGCCGGATTTTGTTGACGGCGGTCACTGATTTCGTTGATGACAATCATTGCATGTTGCCACATTTATCATTGTTCAGGGTTGGGGGTGGCGGTACCTTTGTGATGTCGGGAATATTTAATGTTTTTCTTTTTTTAATATGAACGCATATGTTTACCGGTTTCTTTTCCTCATCCCTGCAGCGGAGATTTTGTGAAGGCTTTCTTTTTTATCCGATCAGGAGGCTGCGCCAGTACGGAGGATATATTTTCAAACAATATAAATCCAAGTCTGGTATCAAAACGTTGTTGGACAACCAGCGGCAGATATTTGACTTCAATGGTTACTATGCGGCCGAACTGGCCCGGCAGTTGAAGGAAACAGCATTACCACATGCCGTGAAGCTCTCCCGTAAACTGGAAGCGCTGTATGTGGCCAGCCGGCAGGAGCATCATGCGGTGGGCTTTATGGAGTTCAATGAGATGATCATTAGTTATTACCGTGAACTGAGCACTTATCAGGCGGTAGTGTTGGAGAGCCTGGAAAAAGAAATGAAGCCGGCTATTCGTATCAAGGCTGATGACACGCCTTTACAGTCTTTCAGGCCCGATTACCACGGCAACGTGAGAGACGTGATGAAAGCCTTTATCCGGGAAAGTAACCGGACGGCCCGATATTTACAAAAATGTATTGATAGTGACAGTAATATTTATGATATTTGTGCAGATAGAAAAATGCAGGACCTGGTCAACAGCATCAAGGAAATGTCATTGATACAGCGTGGAATGGTTACCTTGCTGCAACACTGGGAGGACCAGCAACGACTAAATGGTCTGCAAGTGTATTATAATTAGCAGTACTTACTATGAACAACCGGGAAGAAATAAGGGGCAAGAATCTGCAAGACCAGCAGATATGCAGAGGGTGGCTAAGTATTTTGGAAGGATTGAGAAAAGAGAACACAGCACTGTTGGACAGGCTGACTGCCTCTCTGCGCCATACCAATTCCCGGGAGTTTCTGGACCAGGCCGAATCGTTTCAGGAAAAGATGATCAGTAAAAATGAATCGCTGAAACTATTACGGCATGAGGTGATGGAGCAGCTGGACTGGCTGGATATTGTGCCACAGCCCAGAGAAGAGGCGCCACACGACTGGCCGGTGCTGACGCAGGATATGCGGAAAATGCAGGAAGAATTTGAAAAGATGAAAGCGGCGTTCAATAACCTGCTGCGCAACTGGCAATTAGAGTAGATACCTGAATGATTGATAAATGAGAAGGAAGACGATTGTAAAAGATGTAATGTGAATGTGCGGGGGAAAGTGTAGCGAAATGATGAGAAAGACAGCGTGGATGTAAAGATGGTGAAAGTGAGTGTAGGGATGGTTTGTGAATGGATGGGAATGTGAAAGTGCTATGCGGCGATGATGGGTTTGAAATTGTGGGGAATGTGAAAGTGATGATGTGTGGAGATCATTTTTTGTTCCCCGGGCTCACTGGCCCGGGGCAAAAAGTGCTTTAAGCCGGATCAGTTGCGCATCGCGGCGATTTTATCTTTTTCCATCAGCACAATGGTACCGTCGCGCAATGTAATCAGTTGTTCGTCCCTGAAATCCCCGAGGGTACGTATGAGCGACTCCTTGGCCACTCCGGCCACAGCAGCCAGGTTCTCCCGGCTGATATCTATTTCAAAATGTGTTTTTTGTGTGGTGTTGTACTTATGGTCCAGCGTAATCAGGGCAGAAGCCACTTTTTTACGCAGGGAGCTGTAAGCCAGCGCAATCAGTTGCTGTTCTTTTTCTGCAATGTTTTTGGCCAGCAGTTGCACAAAACGGCTCAGCACTTCCGGATTGTTATTCACCAGGTCTTCAAAATCCTGGTGCGGAATGATGGCCAGTACGGTATCTTCAATCGCTTCGGCACTTTCCTGATAAGCGCCTGCTTCCAGTAAAGCGGTATAACCCAGAAAATCTCCTTCGTTATATAACCCGGTGATCAGCTCTTTACCATCATCATTGCGCTGATAGATCTTCACCTTGCCTTCCATGATATAGTAAAGGCTCTCGGGCCGGTTGCCGGCCGCGTAAATCTGTTGTTTTTTCTTATAATGATTGGTGTTGCGGCCTTCCTTCAGCGATGCCAGGAGGTCTTTCCCTGATGTGCTGGACAACAGGGTATGCAGTCCGCTGATGCCGGAGGCTTCCGGTTGTCTTATTTCCGCGCATCTCCGGAGGCGGCTTTCAATGGCGCTGAGTAGTTCGGCGCCTTCAAACGGTTTGGTGATGTAATCGTCGGCGCCCATCTCCATTCCTTTTCTGACATCGGTGCGTTCGGTTTTGGCGGTCAGAAAAATGAAGGGGATAGGCCGGAGGCTTTCATTCTTATGTAGCATATGCAATACGCCGTAGCCGTCCAGCACGGGCATCATGATATCGCATACAATGAGATCGGGCTGTTGCTCCAGGGCTATGGTCACACCCTCTTTGCCGTTGGAGGCCGTCAGTACATGGTAATTGGCCAGTTCAAGAATCTCCGCCAGGTTATCACGGATATCTTTGTTGTCTTCGATTAACAGGATTTTTTCCAAGATATGTCAGGTTTTGGGGGTGGGAATATGAACGATGAATTCGGTGCCTTTGTTTGGTTCACTGTGACAAGTCACCTGTCCTTTCATCAGTTCCGTGTACTTGGCCACAATATGGAGGCCGAGTCCGGTGCCCTGAATGTTTTCCACATTGCTGCCGCGGAAAAATCTTTCAAACAGGTGCTGTTGGTCTTCTGATTTAATGCCAATTCCGCAGTCTTTTACCGACAGGGTAAGCCGATAGGGAGTAGACAACGTACGTACATAAACGATACCCTCTTCAGGAGAGAATTTTAATGCGTTGGATACCAGGTTGGTGAGCACGTGGCGAAGCAGGTTACCATCGAAGGTGCTTTCTGCCGGGCCTTCGTGGCTGTATACCACCTGTTGTTTGCCCCGTTTCAGTCCTTCGGCTTCTGCCAGTATTTTTTCAACATGTTTCCGTGTGTCGGTCAGCGCAGGCCGTACCTGTATTTTGCCTTCCTCAATTTTTCCGAGTGACAGGAAATCATTCAGGATGTCGGTCAGCAGATGTACGGCGGACGCAATCTTCCGGATATGCGCCAGTCGTTTGGGTTGGTCTTCTGTGGTGGTGTATTTCTCCAGCAGGTAGGTAGATGACAACACGGTGCTCAGCGGTGTACGGAATTCATGTGAAGCGATAGAGACGAACCGGGATTTGAGTACGTTGAGCTCTTTTTCCTTGTCCAGTGCCTGCCGCAGCTCTGCTTCCGACTTCCGCCGGGCGGAAATGTCGAGGCCTATGGCGATATAGCCGGTGATCAGCTGGTTTTCATCCCGTATAGCCGATACCGTTAACGCCACGGGAAACCGGCTACCGTCTTTGCGGATGTAAGTCCATTCGTTTTCGTTGGGCAGGTTCAGCCTTGCTTTGACGGTAAGGGTGTTGAAGCCGGCTTCTACCGGCTGTTGCAGCTCTTCCGAGAGCTGGGCAGCCCGAAGCTCCAGCTCCTCAAAGTCGTGAAACTGTATCAGGGCGCCGGTGTCTGTCACCTCGCAGGCGGGATATCCCAGCATTTTTACCGCTGCGGGATTAAAGAACCGGATATGTCCCATCGGTTCGGTGACAATCAGAATCGCGTCAAGATTGGTCCAGATACTGTTGAGGAAATTACTGACCCGCCGGTAGGCAGATTCCTTGCCCGCCATGATGTGCGCTTCCAGCTGTTGAGCGTCCTGCGCGCGTTTCAGCGCGTCGGCGGTTTGCTGTTGCGTGGAAATATCGGTGACAAAACAGATCTGGTGATGCTGGTCGTCCTGCAGATAGGAAGTACTGCTTACTTTTACGGGCAACGCCTGTCCGTTTTTACAACGCAGCCATGAACGGATATCGCCGGCCAGCAGGGAGTCCATCGGTTTGCCCTGCACTTCTTCCGCAGTATAGCCGCTCCATTCCAGAAAACAGGGATTGGCCGCCTGAATCAGGCCGGCCCCGTCTACCAGGAGGATGCCCTGGGTAGCATGATTGAAGAGCAGCTCAAAACCGGGCATACGTGCCGTGCTTGTGATGGTCATGGGTCTGAAAGGGTCTGTATAAAAATAAGGAATCCATTGTTATAAAAATACAGGTCGTTCGATTTCGGACCATCTCTTTTGACAAATGGATAGATAAATTTAAATTTTAATTGGTAAAAATATCATTTTGACATGACTGTAAAATTGTCAATGCCATGATCGGGATATTTTGAGGAGAGGAAGTAGGTTGATGACGGCCTTCGGTACGGTAAGTCTCCAGGCGTAACGAAACAGTGGTGAGGGTAAAAAAAACTGATGAGGATTATTTCTGATTGATGGGCGTTTCTATAATCAGAAACTCGGTTTCTTCGCCGTGTTGCAGGCTGATTTCGCTCGCTTCCCAGATACCCATGGCATCGCGGGGATGCAGCACCTGGTTGTTCACTTTCAGGGTCCCTTCTATCAGGAAGATAAAAAGACATTTATTGAGTGGTTGGAGGGTATAAGGCACAGAGCCGGGCAGATCATAGTAGCCAAGGGTGAGCCGGCTGTTTTGATTGATCCAGCAGTGTTCCTGGCCTTCTTCGGAGGACACGATGGTGGTGAGGCGGTTTTTTCTTTTGTTGCGGGGAAAACTTCTCTGCTGGTAGCGGGGGGTAATGTTCTGTAACTTAGGTTGGATCCATATCTGAAGAAAATTTACGTTGCCTTCGCCTACATTGTATTCTTCATGTCTTAATCCTTCTCCGGCGCTCATGATCTGTACGCCGCCGGCTTCTATTTTGGTGCTGTAGCCCAATGTGTCTTTGTGGTTCATTTTGCCTTTCAGCAGCACGGAGATGATCTCCATGTTCATATGCGGATGGATACCGAAGCCTTTTCCGGCGGCCACAACATCATCGTTGAAAGCCAGCAGCGTACCAAAGGCGCTGCGCATGGGATGGCAAAAGTCGCTGAAGCTGAAGAAGAAGTTGCTTTTCAGCCATCCAATGTCTTTTACCCCTCTCTCACCGGCAGGGAAGTATTGTGTTTTCATAGTCAATGGGGTTAAGTTTCACGCAAAGCCGCTAAGCAGCAAAGACGCAAAACAAAATAAGATAACAAGATCAGATTGTTCCTGGTTGCTTAGCTGCTTTGCGTCTTTGCGTGAAGAAATTAGCTGTTGAAAGAATTGTAGCTGCTGATCAGGCTGTCGTAGCTGCTACCCAGTGATTCCACCTGGTATTCATCTATTTTGCCTTTTTCAGCGCTGTCACGCATTATTTTTTTCGCAGTGATCAGGAAGTCATTCACACGATCATAGAAAGATTTATAGTAGCCATCCTTGTTTTCCTTTTTAGCATTGTCCAGGTTCAGCTGGCTGTGTTCACCCTTGGCTTTTTCCAGTGCAGCATAAGCGGCTTCTGCTTTTTGTTTGATGGCGTTGTAATTTCCCTCGCTGCCTTCTGCCAGTTCCACGAAGTCGCGTACTGCTTTCAGGTCGGCTTTCATGGCGAGGATATAATCTTTCAGCGGGCTCTCTTTCAGTACAATGGCTTCACTGGCGTCAGCGATTTCATTGACTTTTTTCATCAGGATGGCTTTGTCGGCCATCAGCTGTTGGGAGCTGGCACGGATAGAATCTACCAGTGCAAACCCTTTGGCGCTTTTATCGTCTTTGAAGTCTTCCGCCTTCAGGTAGTCGGCCAGTTGTTTGTACTGCTCCTGCAGCTTTTTGAAACTGGCGGTATAGGCAGGTACTTTTTCTTTGAAGAATTTTTTGTCGTCGCTGTTCAGTTCATCTACCGGTTCATCTGCCTTTACTTTATTGATGCCTCTGGGCATGTCGAAGTAGGTAGGGGTAATGATGCCGATAAAAGCGAAGTGGTCGGAAGGGTTCTTCAGGCCTTTTTCAATTTTGTCAACATTATCTGCCACCCGGGTGATATAGTTGTTCTGTTTGTTGGCCATATCGATCAACAGATTGGTGTATTCAATAACATGGCTGGCCTTTTCTACGGAGTTATTTTCATAGGCGGCTGCCGGGCCTTTGCCACCTTTGCCGTTGTCACACGATACAGATACAGAGAGCATAGCCACACCAATGGCTGCATAAAGGAACTTTTTGTTCATAGTGAAATGGTGATTATTTGGATTAAACAAATGACCGGGGTAATTTGATTGTTAATGCCGCAAATATAATATTTAAAACGTCTAAATACAATCCGGAGGGTTCAGGTTGTTATCTCCGGTACAAAATCTGTGACCTGATCTGCATTCGTTTCTCACCATTTAAACCCGGATAACCATGGCAAAGAAAAAGACAACGCTTCCCGATAAGAAGGCGGAGCAGTTGGCCCCACATACCGAAGAGGGCGCAGATCAGTACCTGACCACCAACCAGGGGGTTCGTATCAATGATAACCAAAACACGCTGAAAGCGGGGGAGAGAGGGCCTTCCCTGCTGGAAGATTTTATCATGAGGGAAAAAATCACCCATTTTGATCACGAACGGATACCGGAACGTATTGTACATGCCCGTGGAGCCGGTGCACACGGATATTTTCAGGTATATGAGTCCATGGCGGCCTATACAAAAGCCGGCTTCCTCTCCGATCCGGCCCGGCGTACTCCTGTGTTTGTAAGATTCTCCACAGTGGCTGGTTCCCGCGGTTCTACGGACCTCGCGCGGGACGTCAGGGGCTTCGCCGTCAAGTTTTACACCGATGAAGGTAATTATGACCTTGTCGGTAACAACGTGCCGGTATTTTTTATTCAGGACGCGATGAAGTTCCCCGATTTTGTACATGCCGTGAAACCAGAGCCACATAATGAGATACCGCAGGCAGCCTCCGCGCATGATACCTTCTGGGATTTTATTTCCATTGTGCCGGAATCCATGCATATGATCATGTGGGTGATGAGCGACAGGGCTATTCCCCGCAGCCTGCGCATGATGGAAGGCTTTGGCGTACATACGTTCCGGTGGATCAATGAAGCAGGCAAAGGTTGTTTTGTTAAGTTCCATTGGAAACCCCTACTAGGCGTGCACTCCGTCGCCTGGGAAGAAGCGCAGCAGATCTCCGGCAAGGACCCTGATTTTCATCGCCGGGACTTATGGAATGCCATTGAGGCCGGTAATTTTCCGGAGTACGAATTAGGGGTGCAGCTGATACCGGAGGAAGATGAACATAAATATCCTTTCGATCTGCTGGACCCGACCAAGCTCATTCCGGAAGAAGTAGTGCCGGTGAAGCGCATCGGGAAGATGGTACTGGACCGTAACCCGGACAATTTTTTTGCCGAAACCGAACAGGTAGCTTTCCATCCGGGGCATCTGGTGCCAGGCATCGATTTTACCAATGATCCTTTATTACAGGGACGGTTGTTCTCCTATCTCGATACACAGCTGTCGCGCCTCGGTAGTCCCAACTTTCATGAGATACCGGTCAACCGGCCCGTGGCGCCGGTCCATAATAATCAGCGTGACGGACATATGCGGCAAACCATCAACAGGGGCGGCACTTCCTATGAGCCCAATACCATCAGTGCCGGATGCCCTTTCCAGGCAAAGGTGGCAGACGGCGGCTTCAGCTCCTATACCGAGCGCATCGACGGACAAAAGATACGTGGCCGAAGCAAAAGTTTCTTCGATCATTTCAGCCAGGCCGCATTGTTCTATCACAGTCAGTCAACGGCAGAACAACGCCACCTGATCAATGCGCTGCGTTTTGAACTGGGTAAAGTCACCAATGTGGATATACGTGTTCGTATGGTGGGGCTGCTTGCCCAGGTGGATGATGGTCTGGCTACCGCCGTAGCGGAGGGGTTAGGCCTGACAGTGCCGGCACAGCCGGAACAACCGATAAACCGGAGCATTCCGGCTGATGGTGATCCGGAGCAGTATCAGCCGCATACGGTGAAACAACCGGTAGAAAAATCAGACGCGCTCAGTATGGCCCATACCGTGAAAGACACGGTCAAAACCAGACAGGTAGCCTTTCTGATAGCCGATGGGGTAGATGCTACCAGTGTTACCGCCATGAAAGAGGCGCTGCTGAAAGCCGGCGCACAGGTACAGCTGATAGCACCACGACAGGGGGCTATACAAACAGCCGGGGGCAGTAGTGTGGAGGCCGACCAAAGCCTTTTGGGCGCTGCTTCTGTGCTCTTCGATGCGGTATATGTGCCCGGTGGCGCTGATAGTGCAGCATCATTAGCATCACATCCGGATGCTATCCGGTTCATCAATGAAGCTTATCGTCATTGTAAGGCGCTCGCCGTGCACGGTGAGGGGCTGCAGGTGCTCAAAGCCACGCTGGTGCCACCGCAGGAAGCACCCGGCGTGGTGGTCAACGGACAGCCGAAGGCGTTTATAGCGGCGATGGCGCAGCACCGGTTCTGGGAACGCGAGTAGTGCACGCAAAGGCGCTAAGCAGCGAAGGCGCAAAGAAAATAGATAAGAAAACAAAGAAAACAAAGGAGCGAAGATCAAATTTGATCTTCGCTCCTTTGTTTTCTTATTAATCTTATTAAAATCTTCGCTCCTTTGTTTTCTTATTAATCTTATTAAAATCTTCGCTCCTTTGTTTTCTTAATTAATCTTATTAAAATCTTTGCTCCTTTGCTTTCTTATTAATCTTATTAAAATCTTTGCGCGCTTTGCTGCTTTGCGCCTTTGCGTGATTATCTTTAATCACATGAAGACTACCATTCTTGTCTGCACCTTGATGGCTGCTGCCGTCAGTATTGCTGCCCAGTTCAAAGATCCACGGCCGGTAAAGCCGAAGCCTAACATTATCGTTTTTCTGGTAGATGATATGGGTTGGGAGGATACATCGGTCCCTTTCTGGGACCAGGTGACGGAGAAGAATAAACGTTTCCGTACGCCCAATATGGAGCGGCTGGCCAAAGAAGGGGTGAAGTTTACCAATGCGTATGCCACGCCGGTATGTACGCCATCGCGGGTGAGTATGATCACAGGGATGAATGCTGCGCATCATGGTGTTACCAACTGGACGTCGCCGCGGAAGGACGTCAATGCGGACGCGCCGGACAACACATTGGAAAGCGCTCCCTGGAACCACAACGGCTTTAGCCCGGTAGAGGGCGTGCCACATACCGTATATGCCACACCGTTGCCCGCTTTGCTGAAAGGTGCGGGTTACTATACTATCCATGCCGGCAAGGCCCACTGGGGCGCGATGGGCACGCCGGGCGCCAATCCATACAATATGGGTTTTCTGGTGAATATTGCCGGCCATGCGGCCGGGCATCCGCAGAGTTACCTGTCGGAGGAGAACTACGGCAATATGCCGGGTAAGGCCACCGCGCAGGCGGTGCCTGATCTGGAGGAATATTATGGCACCGGCACCTTCCTCACGGAGGCGCTTACACGGGAAGCGCTGAAGGCCCTGGATGAACCGGTCCACAGGCGACAGCCTTTTTATCTGTACCTCGCACACTACGCGGTGCACATGCCTTTGCAGGCAGACAAGCGCTACTATCAACATTATCTGGGCATGGGGCTGGACGAGGCCGAAGCGAAATACGCATCGCTGATAGAAGGGATGGACGCCAGTCTGGGGCAGGTGATGGACTACCTTGCCTCGCGGAAGATCGCAGACAATACCATCATCCTTTTCATGAGCGATAACGGTGGACTAAGCCTTGCGCCGCCGCGGGGTGGCGCGCCACATACCCAGAATTTGCCACTGCGTGCCGGCAAAGGATCGGTGTATGAAGGTGGCATCCGGGAACCGATGCTGGTGAAGTGGCCGGGGGTAACCCAGGCTGGCAGCGTAGCGCAGCAGTATGTGATGGTGGAGGATTTTTTCCCTTCTATATTGGAAATGGCCGGTATAGAATTGTATAATGCCGTTCAGCAGATAGATGGCCGGAGTTTTGTGCCGGTCCTCCGGAAGCCGGCTACAGCAGACTCTCTGCGGACGTTGGTATGGCATTATCCGAATAAATGGATTCCGGACGGTGGTCCGGGTATCAATTATAAAAGCGCGCTCCGGCAGGGACGCTGGAAGGTGGTGTATGACCAGCAGCAAGGCAGTGCAGAGCTGTACGATCTTGTGGCGGATATTGGTGAAAAGCGCGATCTGGCGGCTGTTTACCCCGGTAAGGTACAGTCGTTGCTGGCGCTGTTATCACAGCAATTGAAACAGTGGCATGCGCCGATGCCGATATTGAAAGCGAGTGGAAAACCTTTACCGTGGCCGGAAAATAAACGGTAACCTGGAGGAAAGTAAAGGCCTTTTTTAAAATTTGGTGTCGTACATTTGTGGCTTGTTACTAACAGTGTAACAGTTGTAGGTTATATGGTGACTGGAATAATCTTATCCGAGTCTCGATAGAAGAGGCTATCCCTTATAATGGATAGCCTCTTTTATTTTTCTATTTACTTATTTACTTATTTTCTCCATTGTCTTTTGCGTCTTTGTCATGACGCTGTGCGTTCAGGGCTTTCAGTTTGGCCTGCTGATCAGGAGTGAGGATGGTCTGGTACTGCTGTTTGCGATAGGCGGCAATTTCTTTTTTACCGTTACCGTCTTTCTGGCCGGAGGCTTTCAGCGCATCTTTGCGGCGGATGCATTCTGTGTTGACAGCCAGCACCTTTTTATATTGATCATCTGTCAGGTTCAGTTTTGTTTTCAGCTCGTCCGCATACTGGGCAGCACGTTGTTCCGGAGCAGGTAATGCTTTGGGCGCTTTGGCTGGTTTAACCGGCGCCTGTTTGGCGGGAGCAGCTGGAGCAGGAGCAGTGGGAGCGGTTTGGGCGAAGGCCGGAGCAACAGCCAACATAATAGCGATAGCAGCGATTAACTTTTTCATGTGTTTTAAAGTTTTGTATGCCTGTTAATTCAATTTCCTTGCCATTGGGCCAAAACTTGCCCGGCAGCGGCTTAAAATTTCATTAAAACATACAGGAGGGGTGATTGGTTTAGCTGACTTTGATCTTTTTACGGTAGGCAGAAGGGGAGAGGCTGGTGACCTGTTTGAAAAGGCGGGTGAAGTAGGACGCTGATTGGTAGTTGAGTTCAAAGGCAATGCCGGCGATATCGCGGGAAGGGTCTTGCAGGAGGATCTGGCTGTGAAGGATACTGATTTCGTTGATCCATTGTTTGGGTGGTTTGCCGGTTGCCTCCTTCACACATTTATTCAGGTAGTTTTCGGAGATATTGAGTTGTCGCGCGTAATATTCCACTGTTTTTTCCCGAAGATGATGGCGTTGTACTTTTTCCCGGAAGCGCAGCGATATATCCAGGCTGCGGTTGAGCGTCACAGGACGCGGAGATTCGTGCAGCAGTATTTTATTGAGCAGGGCACGGAACAGTGGCACACATATTTCCATGGAGCCGTTGATGAGGCTCAGTTCTTCTTCCAGCAGCGCGCTGAGGTGTGCCAGCCATTTCACGGCTTTCGCCGGCAGTGTCACAAATGGGGTGGCAAAGAAAAAGTTAAGCAGGCTGTTGTTGAGCGAAAGCCGGTTAATAATTTCATTTTCATATACAATAAAAAAACCGGTGGCGTCCGGTGATATTTCCAGGGTAGCGGTGATGCTGCCTTGTTTGATGAGCAGCACAGAGTTGGCTTCCAGTTTATAGGAAGATACCTCCAGCTGTTGTACGATCGTGCCTTTGGTGACGAAGAGCAGGAAATTGAAAGAGGTTCGGTAGGGTGGCACGGGAATGACGATGTTGCGCAGATAATTTTCGATGCGGTATACCTGTAGCTGCGCATCGTTGAACAGTACCTGCCTGGATACGCCCGGGAGGAAGGATTTCTTATATTCGAAATTGGTAAATAATTTAACGGATGATTTCATGCCCGCTACTAAGGTAGCATGATTTGTGAAAAAAAATGCGGGATTTGTGCTATTCATCGGTTGTTTTAACATCTACCTTGCAACCAGTAAATGAAAGCCATCTCTAGGTACATATTATTACTGTTTTTCCTGATTGGGTTTACTTTCACAGGCCACAACAAAACTCCTTTATTGTCTGCCAGGGCCGGTCACCAATCCAATGAAGCGGGAAAAAATTGTTCGGATACCTTGTTGTCAACAAAAGACTGTCTCGATTTTTTGCAGCTGTTTTCTTTTGTGAATGACGAGACTTCCGACGATGAGAGCGATGTATTTCATTCCTCCCGTTTTCAACGTTTTACCACACTTTTTGCCGCTTATTACCAGGCGTTGTTCCTGACTACAGATAGTACCGTATTGACTGGCCAATGCCGTTTAGTGCATCCGGACAGCGCGGTGAAGCGGGTTCCCCGTTTTATACTGTTCCATACCCTTATTATTCCTTCTCATCAGGCATAATCTGCCACCTTTCTTTTTTCTTTTATTGATTTAAATGGCGCCGGTGTTGCCGGAAATGTGCGCCATACGGGCTTACAAATGCCGTAAATTAATATATGAAAAAGAGTTAGAATATTCTTATTTTTTCTTCTGTCAACTAAAATTTCTACTGAAAAACCTGAATTTAGTTATATTAAAATTAATTATATGCATTTAACACCGCGAGAAACGGAAAAGCTGTTGCTTCATCTGGCTGGGGAACTGGCTGCCAAACGCAAAGCACGTGGACTGAAACTCAATTACCCGGAAGCGATAGCGCTCATCAGCAGCGAACTGCTGGAAGCCGCACGGGATGGCAGATCAGTGGCTGAGCTGATGCAGTACGGCGCTACCATCCTCACCCGGGAAGATGTCATGGAAGGCATTCCCGAAATGATCCATGATGTACAGATAGAAGCCACCTTTCCCGATGGCACTAAACTCGTCACCGTTCACCATCCTATCCGCTAACCGTTAAAACCATTCAACATGATACCCGGAGAGTATTTTCTCGCCAACGGCGATATCCACTGCAACGAAGGCCGTCAAACCGTCACCATCAAAGTGATCAATACCGCCGACAGACCGGTGCAGATAGGTTCCCATTACCATTTCTTTGAAGTAAACCGTCAGATGAGCTTCGACAGAGCCCTGGCTTTCGGTAAAAGACTCAATATCCCCGCCGGCACCGCCGTACGTTTTGAGCCCGGAGAAGAAAAAGAAGTACAGCTGGTGGAACTGGGCGGCGCCCGCCGTGCCTTCGGCCTCAACCAGCTCGTTAACGGCGATACCGCCCTCGAATCCAGCAAGGAAAAAGCAATGGCCAAACTCGCAGCCTCCAACTTCAAAAACAAGCAATCATGAGCCTGATCATCAACAGAGAACAATATGTGAATATGTACGGTCCCACCACAGGCGACAAAGTTCGTTTAGGCGACACCGATATTATCATCGAAATAGAAAAAGACTTTAACCACTACGGTGATGAAAGTAAATTCGGCGGCGGCAAAACCGTTCGCGACGGCATGGCCCAATCCAGCACTGCTACCCGCGATCAGGGCGTACTGGACATGGTGATCACCAACGTGGTGCTGATCGACCACTGGGGCATCGTGAAAGGTGACCTCGGCATCAAAGACGGCAAAATCGTAGGTTTCGGTCAGGCCGGCAATCCTGACACCATGGACGGTGTAGAACGTAATATGGTGATCGGCGCTTCCACCGAAGTACACGGCGGCAACGGCCTCATTGCCACGGCCGGCGGTATCGACACGCACATTCACTTCATCAGCCCGCAACAGATAGAAACGGCGCTGTTCAGCGGCATCACCACCATGATCGGCGGCGGTACCGGTCCGGCTGACGGCACCAACGCCACCACCGTTACCCCCGGTAAATGGTACATCGCCAAAATGCTGCAGTCGGCCGACGACTTCCCGATGAACCTCGGCTTCTTCGGTAAAGGCAACTGCGCCACTGAAGCACCTATCGCTGAACAGGTGGAAGCCGGCGCCCTCGGCGTGAAAATACACGAAGACTGGGGCGCTACGCCTGCGGTAATTGACGCGGCGCTCAACGTAGCGGATAAATATGATGTGCAGGTAGCGATCCATACAGACACGCTCAACGAAGCAGGCTTCCTGGAAGACACCATCAACGCCATTAACGGCCGCGTGATCCACACCTTCCACACAGAAGGCGCCGGCGGCGGTCACGCACCCGATATCATCAAAGCGGCGATGTATCCCAATGTGCTCCCGGCTTCTACCAACCCTACCCGGCCTTATACCGTGAACACCATCGATGAACACCTCGATATGCTGATGGTATGCCACCACCTGAGCAAAAGCATCCCGGAAGACGTCGCCTTCGCCGACTCCCGTATCCGCCCGGAAACCATCGCCGCAGAAGATATCCTGCATGATATGGGCGTGTTCAGCATCATGAGCTCCGACTCACAGGCGATGGGACGTGTAGGCGAGGTCGTTACCCGCACCTGGCAAACCGCCGATAAAATGAAGAAACAACGCGGCTTCCTCGATGAAGATGCTACCGCGCAAAGCGACAACTTCCGCGCTAAACGTTACGTGGCTAAGTACACGATCAACCCGGCCATCGCACATGGCATCGATGAGTATGTAGGTTCCGTGGAACCCGGCAAGATCGCTGATATCGTGCTGTGGAAACCAGCCCTCTTCGGCGCTAAGCCGGAAATGATCATCAAAGGCGGTATGATCATCGCCGCTAAAATGGGCGATCCTAATGCATCCATTCCGACACCCCAACCGGTGATCCTGCGCACGATGTTCGGCGCTCACGGTCGCGCTATGCATCAGACCTGCGCCACCTTTGTATCTAAAGCATCCCTCGAAAAAGGTATCGTGGAAGAATATGGTCTGCAAAAAATGGTGCTGCCCGTATCCGGTTGCCGCAACATCTCCAAAAGAGATCTGATTCACAACGATAAAACACCGGAGATCACTGTCAACCCTGAAAACTACGAAGTAAGGGTAGATGGCGTGCATATCACCTGTGAACCGGTGGATACCGTGCCTTTAGCACAGCGGTACTTCCTGTTCTAAAAACAGTACATCATGATTATTGATAAAATCATCGGCAATACCGGCACCACCTCCCTGGAAGGCCGTACCACAGACCCTTTGCTGCTGGAGTGGTTTGAAACCACCAAACGCATTCAGCGTAAACACACGCAGGGGGGCATGGAGATAGCTATCCGTTTCCTGAAAGAAGGACAACGCCTGCGTATCGGCGATATCCTCTATATGGACGACAGCCGGGCGGTAGTGATAGATATTATTCCCAGCGACGCGATCGTGGTCACCCCACGGTCGCTGCCGGAAATGGGCAGCGTATGTTATGAGATCGGCAACAAACACCTGCCTGTTTTCATTCAGGACGATCAGGTGCTGCTGCCCTTTGAAGAGCCTATCTACCGCTGGCTGCTGGCAGCCGGGTATCAGACCGAAAAAGCACATACCAAACTAACCAACCTGCTGAATGCCAACGTGCAACCACATTCGCATGGCAGCAGCGGCGGCAGTTCCCTTTTCTCAAAAATTATGAGCCTTGCAGCAAAAGAACGATAACATCATGGCAGCCAACTTCCTGGGCAGCCTGCTGCACCTCAGCGATCCCACGCTGCCGATCGGCGGTTACTCCCATTCCAATGGGCTGGAAACCTACGTGCAAGCGGGCGTGGTAAACAATGTATCATCTGCGGAGATGTTTGTGCAACATATGCTCACCAACAATCTGCAATACAACGATGCGGCGTTCGTATGCCTCGCTTACCGCGCTGCGGCCGCTGATGATCTGACGGCATTGCTGGCACTGGATGAAGAGGCATCGGCACTCAAAATGCCGAGAGAGATACGGCAGGCCAGCCAGAAGTTAGGCGTGCGACTGATGAAAATATTCAGCCGGCAGCAGCGCTATACGCTGGCGCAGCAATACGAGGCGGCGACCGTCGCTAAAAAAGCGGAAGGCCACTACAGCATCGCCTACGGACTATATGCCTGCCTGATGGGCGTGCCGCTACCGGAAGCGTTGTATGCTTTTTATTACAACGCAGCCGTGGGGATGGTCACCAATGCCGTGAAGCTGGTGCCGCTGGGACAGCTGGACGGGCAGGACGTATTGTTTCGTATGCAGCCAGTCATCCAGTCTCTGGTAAACACCACCCTGGAGCTGGACCGTGACCTGGTAGGCGTGTGTAACATCGGCTTCGATATCCGCTGTATGCAGCATGAGCAGCTGTATTCCAGACTTTATATGTCTTAATTAACAAACAAATAATTACCATGAGCGATAGAAAATATGTGAAAATAGGGGTGGCCGGCCCGGTAGGTTCCGGTAAAACCGCGCTGATAGAACGGTTGTCCCGCGCACTGATGAACACCTACGACATGGGTGTGATCACCAACGATATTTATACCAAAGAAGATGCTGAATTCCTCACTAAAAACAGCCTGCTTCCCAAAGAACGCATCATCGGCGTGGAAACCGGCGGTTGCCCGCACACGGCCATCCGTGAAGATGCCAGCATGAACCTCGAAGCAGTGGATGAAATGGCGGCACGCTTCCCCAATATTGAACTGATCCTGATCGAAAGCGGTGGTGATAACCTCTCTGCTACATTCAGTCCCGATCTGGCAGATGTGACCATCTTCGTGATAGACGTAGCAGAAGGAGATAAGATACCCCGTAAAGGCGGTCCCGGTATCACCCGCTCCGACCTGTTGGTGATCAACAAAATAGACCTCGCACCTTATGTGCATGCAGACCTCGGCGTGATGGAGCGGGATGCCCGCAAAATGCGTGCAGGCAAACCGTTTGTATTTACCAACCTGATGTCATTGCAGGGGCTGGACACCGTGATTGGCTGGATTAAAAAATATGCCCTGCTGGAGGACACAGTAGAACCAGCATTGGTCAGGTAATTACAAAATCAATTACGAATTACGAATGGAGGATTCCCTGGTAATCGTAATTCGTAATGCGCAATTCGTAATTCAATATGAATAGACTTAGCTTAATAAGCGGATACAAAAACGGGCGTTCCTGGCTGAAAGACAGCTATTGCACACGGCCTTTCAAATTGGCCAATGTGGGCATCTACCGGCAGGACCCGGCTTTGTATCTGATGGTGATGAGTTCTTCGCCGGGCATTCTCGACGGAGACCATTACGACATCGATATCCGCACGGAATCGCACAGCAGGCTGCAATTGCAGTCGCAGTCCTATCAGCGGCTGTTTAATATGAAAAACGGTGCGCAGCAGCAACAACGTATCCACATGGAAGGGCAGAGCGTATTCAGCTATGTGCAGCATCCGGTGGTGCCGCATGAAAATGCGGTCTTTAAATCGCATACCATAGCGCATCTGGAAGATGACTGCCAGTTTACTTTCGGGGAGATCATCACCTGTGGCCGCAAACATTCCGGTGAAGTGTTCCGTTTTTCCCGACTGCACAACATCACCGAAATATATCACCGCGGGAAACTCATCCTGAAAGATAATCTGCTGCTGCAGCCGCAGCTGCTGCCGATGCAGGCCATCGGTCAGATGGAAGGATATACACACCAGGCGACATTGCTGCATATCAATACCGGTACGGCCGATATGGAAACGCAGCTGACAGCGTTGCGGCAGATGCTGGAAGAAGAGCAGGGTATTATAGGCGGTGTGTCGCTGCCGGATGCCCGTTGCCTCGTGGTACGTATACTGGGCAATGGCGGAGAGCAGCTGTACGACTGCCTGCGGAAAATGCAGCGGTATTACTGGCAACATACCGGCAATAACACTGTCAATGAAACAATTAAAACAGCTATCGCATGAATATAGGATTAACAACGCTGGTGGTATCTGCGGTAACGATCAGTTGTCTGCATACCGCCACCGGCCCGGACCATTACCTGCCGTTCATTGTGCTGTCCCGTTCCAAAAAGTGGACGATGTCTAAAACGGTGTTCTGGACGGTGCTTTGCGGCTTTGGACATATTCTCAGTTCCGTTGTTATCGGGTTGATAGGCGTATTGCTTGGCTGGCAGCTGTCGAAGCTGACCTGGTTCCAGGATGTCAGAGGTAATATGTCCGGCTGGTGCCTGCTGGGCTTTGGCGTGGTGTATTTATTATGGGGACTGCGCCAGGCTTATCTGAACAAGCCTCACAAACATTTTGACGTATATGAAGGTGGTGATATCTATGTGTATGAACATCGGCATGGAGATATCGTTTATCCGCAAAACCGCGTAAAGGTAACGCCCTGGATATTGTTCGCCATTTTTGTGATGGGGCCCAGTGAGCCGCTGGTGCCACTATTGTTCTATTCCGGTTCACATCGTTCTTCGCTGGAAGTAGTCGTGTTGATCAGCGTTTTCACGATCACGACCGTACTCACCATGCTGGCCATGGTGCTGATTGGCTGCTATGGTTATTCTTTTCTGAAAACAGATAAGCTCGAAAGATATGTACACGCCATCGGCGGCGCTGTAGTCACCATGTGTGGCATCGGCATGGTGTTTCTCGGGTGGTAAAAAATTAATTGTAACTAATCTTGTTCCTCGTTATCATCTAAACAAATAAAAGTGACACAACGGAAACCACTTATCCTCCCTCTCCTGAGGGGGGTAGGGCAAATCATGCTCCAAAACAACGCCTGGACAGGTGCGCTTTTTCTGGCAGGAATCTTCTATGACTCAGTCGTGATGGGTATTGCCGCTGTTGTGGCGGTTGTTACCGGCACGCTGACGGCTACACTGCTCCGTTACAACGAAGCCGATATTGAAGCCGGTTTGTATGGCTTCAGTGCCACATTGGTAGGCGTAGCGCTGACTTTCTACTTCAATCCTGTTCCGCTGGTGTGGCTGGCTGTGGTGCTGGGCGCAGCAGCAGCCACATGGCTACAGCATCAGCTCATTCGTCGTGGCTGGCCGGGATTTACGTTCCCTTTCATTCTCGTAACGTGGATATTGTTGTACCTGTTCCATCATGTATATACGCCGGGAGCCGCTGCCGCTGTGGCCAGCACCATGCCGGTAAGTGACGATTTTACCACGGCGACCAACGGTTTTGGAGAGGTGATTTTTCAGGGTAGCGTGATAGCCGGCATTATCTTTTTTATTGCCGTATTTATCAGTTCACCGATCGCCGCGCTGTATGGCGTATGTGCTTCCCTGTTAGGGGCCTTCATTTCGCTGGAATTCGCAGAGCCGGCCACTGATATCCATATGGGATTGTTCAGCTTCAACGCGGTGCTATGCGCCATCGCTTTTGCCGGCAATAAGCCCCGCGATGGTATCTGGGTATTGTTTTCCGTCGTGCTCTCTGTATTGTTGGATGTGGGGATGCTGCAGCAGCATATGGCTGTGTTAACCTTCCCATTTGTAGCCGCGTGCTGGATTACACTGGGCTTGCAGTATCTCCTGCAAAAGATAGGGATCAAAATAAAAGACTAACAGATGAAAAAAGTAGTATTCGCGATGGGACTGCTGCCTGTATGGCAACAGCTGCTGGCACAGCAACCAACAGACAGCGCTCATACGCAGCTGAAACAGATCGTTGTAAGTGCGCCCCGCATCGAAATAGCGATGATGCACGTTGACCTGAAGAAGATACCTGTGAATACCGCGCAGGACCTGCTTCGCAAAGTACCGGGATTGTTTATCTCACAACATGCCGGCGGAGGAAAGGCTGAACAGATCTTCCTTCGTGGTTTTGATTGTGATCATGGCACAGATGTTAATATTTCTGCTGATGGGATACCGGTGAATATTGTATCCCACGCGCATGGACAGGGCTATTCCGATCTGCACTTTCTCATACCGGAAACGGTGGAGAGTATTGACTTTGGGAAGGGTGCTTATTATCCCGAAAAAGGCGATTTTAACACAGCCGGTTATGTGAATTTTGCTACCTATGATCATCTGGACAACAGTATGATCAAAGTAGAAGGCGGATCTTTTAATACCATGCGACTGGCGGGTGTTTTTAACCTGCTGGCAGATAAAAGCGCGGCTAAACGTAACGCCTATGTTGCCACAGAGTATAACTATACCAATGGTCCGTTTGACGTGCAACAGCAGTTCAGCCGCTTTAACCTGTTTGGCAAATACAATCAGTGGCTGAATGACAAGGACTATATTTCCTTTCAGGCTTCCACGTTTACTTCCGGCTGGAACGCATCTGGTCAGATTCCGGAACGGGCAGTGGCAGAAGGACTGATCAGCCGCTGGGGCTCCATCGATCCAACGGAGGGTGGCAACACTTCCCGCACCAATGCCGCACTGACATACCGGCATCAGGCCAGCGCTGATGAATCGTGGCAGAGCTTTTTCTTTTATAGCCGTTACCAGTTCAACCTGTATTCCAACTTTACCTTTTTCCTGAAAGACCCTGTACATGGTGATGAGATACAGCAGAAAGATGACCGCAGCATCTACGGGTTTGAGCAACAGTATACACATGATTATACGATCGGCAACAGCCGGTTGACATGGCAATCCGGCGCCGGGCTGCGTCTCGATGATATCCAGGACCTTGAGCTGAATCATGTTTACCGCCGGGACACGTTGCTGAACAGGCTGGCCTGGGGCAGCGGCCGTGAAACTAACCTGGATGCCTATACGGGGCTCACCTGGCATACAGGTCACTGGCGGATCAATCCTGCTGTGCGGGTAGATCATTTTATTTTCAACTATCAGGATAAACTGAAGCCTGCCAATGGCGATCCGGGCGTGACCGCCACCCGGGTGAGCCCTAAGCTGAATTTTTCTTATTCCACCGGCAGTATAGCGCAGTGGTACCTGAAAACGGGTATGGGCTTTCATTCCAATGATATGCGGGTAGTAATGCAGCAGCACGGGAAGGATATCCTGCCCTTTTCTGCCGGCGCGGACCTGGGCGTGGTGCTGAAGCCAGTGCCTAACCTGTTGATACAGCCGGCGCTCTGGTACCTGTACCTGCAACAGGAATTTGTGTATGTAGGAGATGAAGCAGTGGTGGAGCCTTCCGGCAAAACACGGCGTTTAGGCGTGGACGTCAGTGTGCGGTACCAACCCGTGAAGTGGCTTTATCTCGACGCGGACGTGAACTACGCCCATGCAAGAGAGATCGGGCAGCCTAAAGGGGCCAACTATATTCCGCTGGCGCCGGTGCTGACCAGTACGGGCGGTATCGGTGTGAACCTCCCCATAGGCTTCTCTGCCAACCTGCGTTACCGTTATATGAAAGACCGGCCGGCGAATGAAGCCAACAGCCTGGTGGCCCAGGGGTATTTCGTGAACGATCTGATGCTGGCGTATACACATCGTCAGTTCCAGTTTACCGTACAGGCACAGAACCTGTTTAACGTCAACTGGAATGAGGCGCAGTTTGAAACAGAAACCCGTTTACAACATGAAACGGAATCTGTAACGGACATGTGTTTCACGCCCGGCACCCCGTTTTACCTCAAAGCAGGTGTTGCAATAAGATTTTAACCCTTTCTGTTGAGAATAGTTGTGCTTTTCAAAACATCCTGAATAATAGCTTAACCCCGGGCTCCAGCCCGGGGTTTTTTGTGTCCGGCCCTGAAAGATCTCCCCCAGTTTTTTGCCATCTCGCAAAAATTCATTTACTTCACGTTAAAATGACGCAAACGGGTATGGCGAAATTATTTCATGAATACAAAAATCCATCACTGGCGGTAGACCTTGTGATATTCGGCTATCACGATAATACACTTTCCGTGTTGTTACTCAACAGGAAGGAAGAGCCTTTTAAGGACTGCTGGACATTGCCCGGCGGCTTCCTGCAGATGGAGGAAACATTTCTGGGCACCTGTTACCGTATCCTGAAAACGAAGACAGGTATGGACGACGTGTTCCTGGAGCAATTGTATTCATTCGATAACCCCGGCAGAGACCCGCGTGGCCGCGTTATTGCCGTGGGGTATTATGCCCTTATCAATCCTGCCCGGTTCAATATCATCGCCGGTAGCATGGCCAATGATGTGAAGTGGTTTGATGTGCATAAGCTGCCGAAGCTCGGCTTTGATCACCACGATATTTTCCAGCTGGCGCTGCAGCGCCTGAAGTCGAAGATCCTGTATGATCCCGTGGGCTTTGAGCTGCTGGATGAATTGTTCACCATCACGGAGCTGCATGAGTTGTACGAATGTATTCTGGAAACTACCATCGACCGCCGCAATTTCCGCCGCAAAATTTTGGACGCTGAGTACGTGATCAATACCGGCACCAAAAGAGAGGGACTACAGAACCGTCACCCCGAGTTATATAAATTCAATAAAAAACTGAAAAAGAACAGTTTTCAGATCAATGTTAATGTCTCATGAAACTAAAGACCGTTTCCTGGAAAAAGTTGCAGGAAACTTTACCGTCCTCCGGTAAACAACTGATTGCCCAACAGACGGAAGATACACTGGTAGTGTATCAGGCCTTCAGGCCCGCTATCGCCAACTACGCCGTTGAACACCAGGCTTTCGGTGGTAATGCCTATAGTTACGACCGTATGTCGTGGATAAAACCCAATTTCCTGTGGATGATGTACCGTTGTGGCTGGGCGGCAAAGGAAGGACAGGAGCGGGTATTGGCGATCCATCTCCCTAAAACATTTTTTGAGAAAGTATTATCACAGGCGGTACCGTCTTCTTACAAACCCGGGCTTTTCCCGGAAATGGATGCCTGGCAGGCCGCGCTACAATCCAGCGATGTACGCCTGCAATGGGACCCCGACCATGGCCCCAACGATAATAAGCTGGAGAGAAGGGCCATCCAGCTGGGGCTGCGCGGCAGCATCCTAAAGGAATTTGGCCTGCGGCAGATCGTCGCCATGGAAGATATCACCGACTTTGTAAAGGAGCAGCACCGTGTATTACAGCGGGACCCGATGGCACTGCTGGTGCCGGAAGAAAGCGTATATCCGTTGGAAGATACTGTTATCCGCAATACCATTGATTTACGTTAAACCAATATGTCATGGAAAAACAGGTCATTACCCCGGAAATTTTTATATTGAAGAATTTTCTTACCGCTGAGGAATGCGGAGAACTGATAGCCCGTAGCGAGGCCATGGGCTATGAAGAAGCCACGGTAGACGTAGGCGGTGGGCAGCAGCGAATGATCAAAGGCGTGCGGAATAACGAAAGGGTGTTGCATAAAGATGCAGCTTATGCTACCTTTATATGGGAAAAGTTGCGTCCCTACGCCCCGGAAGGCACCGACGGCCGCACGGCCTGCGGCCTCAATGAGCTGTTCCGTTTCTACAAATATAGTCCGGGACAGCGCTTCAAAATGCATAAGGACGGCAGTTTCGTGCGGAACCGTTTTGAGGCCAGCCAGTACACCTTCCTGATTTATCTCAACGAAGGTTATACCGGTGGCAGCACCATTTTCAAAACAGGAGAGGAGGTGTTGCCGGAAACAGGGATGGCGCTTATTTTTTATCATCCGTTGCTGCATGAAGGTACGCTGCTGACAGCGGGTACCAAGTATGTGCTACGGTCGGACATTATGTATAAATAAAAGGAATCATGCCTGCCACATACGTTATTGGCGATATTCACGGCGCCCTGAAAGCACTGAAACAGTTGCTGGAAAGGATAGGGCCGGAAAAGGACGACCGGTTTATTTTTCTGGGAGATTATGTAGATGGCTGGTCTGAGTCTGCTGAACTGATCCAGTTCCTGATGGAACTGGCTGCACAGTATGCCTGTATCTTTATCAAAGGCAACCACGATGCCTGGTGTGAGATGTGGCTGGCCGGCGAACCGCCGGTGCCCAGCTGGTTGCAGCATGGCGGCAGGGCTACGGTGGCCAGCTACCATAAACTGTCCGACAAAGACAAACTGCATCACCTGGCTTTCTTTAACCGCATGCTGAATTTTTATGAAGAAAACGACCGGCTGTTTATCCATGCGGGTTTTGCTTCCATGCATGGTCCCGCCTACGAACGTTTTGAGGGCATGTGTTACTGGGACCGGACGTTGTGGGAGCTGGCGCTGTCGATGGATAGAAAGCTGAAAAAGAATGCGGTTAATTACCCCAAACGGTTACTGCTATACGAGGAAATATTTATCGGTCATACGCCTACGCTGAATTACGACGAAGAAATGCCCATGCATCGGGTGAACGTGTATAACGTGGATACCGGTGCAGCCTTTACCGGCAAGCTTTCAGCAATGAACATCGATACGAAGGAAGTGTGGCAGAGCGATCCTGCCTATCTGTTATACCCCGACGAAAAAGGCCGGAATCCATGATGATCCCGGCCCCACTTAAACCCTAACTGATTAAACCCTAACTGAACCTGAACCACTAGTATTCTGAAATAGGATAATTATTGCAATGCCCGTCACCATAGTTGATGCGGCTGAATTTACCCTCCGGCGTTTTGTTGAGCGTTATCCCGGATACCGGCAGGTATTGGCTTTCACCGTAACAAGACCATTTAAGCACCAGCGGATTCATGGCATTCACATCTACCGACATTAACCCCAGGTCCTGGATGGATAAATGATAGTAGGCGTCCTGTACTTCCAGCACATTGTCCAGATCATCATCCGGCGTTTGCTCACCTGCTTTCCATACGATGTCGCGATAGGCGTCGAAATTGATAAACCAGCTGCCTTCTTTTTTTAATGTACCATTGGTAATAACCAGATTACGCACCTTCCGGGCATTGCTGTAGCCGAAATTATAATTGCCCGCTACTTTTACGCCGTTCACCATGTAATTATTGAGCTGGATCATCAGGGCGCCGTTGGCCTCGTTGTAATCCAGTACCAGTTGTCCCTGACGGATATATTTGTCTGTGCAGGTTTTTGAGGGATGGAAGGAGAGGGTGATTTTACGATGGCCTTCGGGAGTGAGGCCGGTGGTAACATCGGCACAGGCGAGGCATTGGCTGCCATTCGGATATCCGTTGAGGTTACTCAGTACTTTTAATGCGATGTAATCCAGTTCATTGATGGCCGCCTCTACTTTCACGAGGGCTTTGCCATAAGCATCCAGCTTACTGGTTTTATCGTTGCCCTCCGGTGGTATGGGATGGGGGGTATCTCTTTTCCTGCAGGAGAGCAGCAGGCATAATATGAACAGATAGAAAATAGTCCTTTGCATATGGGGTTTTTATGATGACAGCAAAGGTAGAGAAGAGAGCAGGGTTTGGGATCGGTAGTAATATCGGAAGAAAAAAATCAGGGAAAACACGTAGTTACTTGGATATTTTGATATTTGGTCATTTAGATATTTTGTTTAAGGATAATAAGCTTCCGGTAGAGGAACAATTATCCTTAAACAAAATATCTAAATGACCCAATAATCAAATAACCCAATTACTGTACCACTTCCTGCATGCCTTGCATGCCGCCGGCCATGTTCTTACGTTTGAACAGGGTCATATCTACTTTACCGAAGCGGTAAGCGAAGTTGAGGCGGATCATCTGCGGGTCACGGAGACGGTTGTAGTATTGTGTGAAGTAAATGCTTTCAGAGTACTGGTCCATTTTGCGGCTTCTGAAGATATCGCTGACGCTCAGCGTTACGGAAGCAGCATTGTTTTTCAGGAAGCTCTTCTTGATAGCAGCATCTACTGCGTAGAAAGAGGCAATATAACCCTGTGAAGCGTTCTGTGACTGCTGCATAGAAGGGCCATCCTGTCGGCCTTTGTTGTCATTGACAGGCAGGTTGGATTTAGACTGGTACAAACCGGTCAGCTGTATTTCAAAATTGAGCGGCAGCTTGAAGGTGTTGTTCAGTTTGCCGAACCAGGCCCACCGGGCATCTTGTGAAGGTTGTCCGGTATTGTCGGTGTTGATCTTTGAATTATAGATATTGACGTTGGCAGACAACGACCACCACTTGTTGATGGTGTTCATAGACGTCAGTTCCGCACCCATCGCGTAGCTGGAATTGGCGTTGATGTAAGTGTTGACCAGCAGCTCGGCGCCATTGGCAGGATCGGTTTCCTTGGTGAGGAAGCGGGTGATCAGGCCGTTGGTATGCTTGTAGTACACGGTACCCATGAAGGTGTTATTACCTTTGAACGTTTTGAGGTAAGACAATTCCAGGGAGTTGGTGAACTCAGGCACCAGACCGGGATTACCTTTGGTGATGTTCAGTTTATCGGTAGAATCGGTAAACGGAATCAGCTGGAAGAAATTCGGTCTGTTGATGCGACGGGTATAGCTCACCTGTACTTCCTGCTCATGTTTCAGCTTTTGGCTGAGGAAGATGGATGGGAACAGGCTCACCGGATAACTATTTTTGAAGGTTTGTTTTACGTTGATCAGTTCGCCGTTGTACTCAGAGCTTTCTGCACGCAGGCCCGCTTTATAGCTGAAGTTTTTGATGGTGTGCGAAATGCTGGCGTATGCTGCATACACGTTGTCCGTGTTTTTGAAATGGTTGGACGCACCGGGGATCAGTTTGTATTCATTGGACGGGTGGTCGAACATAAAGTTGTCGAAATTCGTTTCGGTACGGCGGCTGGACATACGCAGACCTGTTTCCAGTTTCAGCGTTTTGGTGAAAGGTCTTACATAGTCTGTCTGGACCGTGATGAAAGAGATTTTACCATTACCAAGTATGCGTTGCATATCAGTGCGGTTGATGGCACTGCCGGCGCCGTTGGCGTAGAAATCGGTGACATAGTCAGCGTTGTTTTTGCTTTTGCCGCCGAAGTAGTTCGCATCTACGGTCAGTTCTTCACCTTCGCGGGGGAACAGGTGTTTCATGCCCAGTACCAACCCATTTGCGTCGAAAGCCATTTTGGAATGGGAGTTACGTTCGCTGAACATGTGGGTGATCTGGTCTTTTCCCCTGATGGTATCGGTGTTGATGCCGATGTTTTCCTCAGGTTTGAATTCACCGTGCACTTTGATACCAGAGATGGAGAGAGTAGTACGGTTGGTGGCAAACCAGTCTACGCCCACTTTTCCGAAGGCAAAGCCACCATTTTGGCGGTTGGCATTGGATTGGAGGATGTGGGTGTTGGGATTGTCGCCAAAGTTGAGGCGGTCCGTATTACCGTTGGTACGGCTTTTCATCTGGTTGCCCATAGCACTGGCGGAGAAGTTGATCTTGCCCTGGCGTACGTTGAAGTCTGCGCCCGCGTTGAGTGCGCCGCGTTTGTCCACACCGGCACGGAGGTTACCGTTGTAGCCGGTTTTGCGGTTTTTCTTCAGCACGATGTTGAGGATACCAGCGTTACCGCCGGAGGCATCGTATTTCGCGGAAGGGTTGGTGATCACTTCCACGCTTTCGATCGCGTCGGCAGGGATCTGTTCCAGGGTGAGGGTTGTGGGACGGCCGTCGATGAACAGCTGTGGTGAGCTGTTACGCAGGGTTACGTTACCATCTATGTCTACGTTAACAGAAGGTACGTTTTTCATCACGTCGAGGGCAGTACCGCCGGCGCTCGTGATATTTTTTTCCACGTTGAACACCTTTTTGTCGCCATCCATCTGCATAATAGGTTTAGAACCGGTGACGGTCACGCCCTGCAGCTGTGTGGTGCTGGATGCCATTTTGATGTTACCGAGGTCTTTATCGATCGGAGGAAACACCACAGGCTGGGTGTGGGTTTTGTAGCCGGTGCCGGATGCCTGTAGTTTGAGTGGTCCTCTGAGTGGCAGTTCGTCGAGGCTGAACTCACCATTGGCCTGGGTGAGCACACCTTTTACGAGCACGTCTTTCATCTTTTTGGTGGCCGTGTCCATACGGCCCTGCAGGATGATAACGGACGCATAACCCACAGGTTTGCCGTCGGCGTCAATTAACTTACCATATATATGTCCGATGTTACCCGGACCCTGACCTTTACCTGCCATGCCACCTGGAGGCATTTTTCCGCCCGGGGCCTGGGCGTGTGCTTGTGTCAGGAATAGCACGAACATGAAAAACAAGTAGATTTTTCGCATTTTATTAAAATTCTGAGTGTACAAAAGTAGAATTGCCAAATCGATTTTTCTGGCAAATGAGATGAGTGGTCGAAATCCTGATACAAAACCCGGTTTATCAGGGTTGATTTTTTCCGGCGATAGCATAAAGGGCGTCGCGGTAGGTATCGCCTACGGGTAGCTCGGTATCCTGTAAAAACACGCTGTTCTTCCGGATAGCCGTGATAGCGGCCACGGAAATGATGTATGATTTGTGGATACGGATAAACCGGGCCGGTGGCAGCTGTTCTTCCAGGCTCTTGATGCTCATGCGGGTGATGACCGGTTTGGTGGTGCTTTTCAGGTGGATTTTCACATAATCCTTTAGGCCTTCTATCCAGATAATATCAGAGAAAACAACTTTAAACAGGCTGTAATCCACATTAACGAAAAAGAAATCAGCCTGGTCCCGGGCGGCTTTGCCGGCGCTTCTGAGCTGATGGAGTTCGTTGGCTTTGTTGCAGGCTTTGACGAAACGTTCCAGCGACACTGGTTTTACCAGATAGTCGGTCACGTCGAGGTTGAACCCTTCCAGGGCATATTTCTCATAGGCAGTGATCAGTATTACGAGGGGTTTGCTGGCCATGGATTGCAGGAATTGCAGGCCGGTAAGGCCCGGCATCTGAATGTCGAGGAACATCAGGTCCACCTGTTGCGTCCGCAACACTTCCATGGCTTCAAAAGCGTTGTTACATTTAGCTACCAGTTGCAGATAAGGCACCATGCTGATGTTGTCTTCCAGCAAATCGAGCGCCAGCGGTTCGTCATCAATGGCAATACATCTCATGAAATATCGTTGATTTTGGCATTTAATGCAGGTCAAGCTGCAATGTTACGTAAAACCAGTCATCTTTGGAATTGATCTGCAGCACGTAATTATTTCCGTAAAGCAGGTTGAGCCGACGTTTCACGTTGACCAGCCCTATTCCGCTGGTTTTGTCTTTCACCTCTTCAGAAGAGGTGTTGTATTTATTCCTGACTGCAAAAAAGAGTTTATCGGCCGTGGTAAACAGGTTAATATCGATCTGTGCGTGCATAATGAAGCCGGTACCGTGTTTGAAGGCGTTTTCCACAAATGGTATCAGCAACATAGGTTCTATCTCGTAGTGATTATTAGGCACATTCATTTCCACATTGATCTCCACATTTTTGCCAAAACGCTGCCGCTGCAGGTCGATGTAACTTTGCAGATATTCCACCTCACGCTGAAGTGGCATTTTCTCTTCATCTGCTTCATAGAGCATATACCGCATCAGGGACGACAGCTTAATGAGAGAGGGTTCCAGCAGGTCAGATTTTTTACGTGCCAGCGACACCATATTATTCAGCACATTGAACATGAAGTGTGGGCTCACCTGTGAACGTAATAATGACAGCTCCGTTTTCAGGTTCTCATTTTCCCGGGCGCTGACTTTCCGGTCCATTAATATCCGTTCCCGGACCATCTGAAACGCAGTACTGGCCGATAAGATAAAGAGGAAAGCGAAAACAGTGAAAAGAATCAGCGGTTTCAGGTCTACCACGGCTTTTCCGAGATAAAGCCGCTCAAAGGCATACCGCATCTCGCAAAAAAACATAAAGGCCAGCAGCAAGGCAGCGGTGTATTCCATGGTCCGCTTTTGCTGCACCAGCTTGGGGATCAGATAAAACGCATTGGTATAGAAAAAGATGATCTGCGTGATATAAAATACCAGCAGAAAATAGAACCACGAGGACCGCTCAGCCATCTCTGCCGGAGAAACAGGTTTCTCATAGGTAGGACGTAGCAGGAAAGGGAGCGAGTACAACAATGTCCACACCAGCGCATGCGTCGCAACAATTGCCCATTTGCGGTTATACCATTCTTTTGCCATGCCGCAATTTAGGGATTAATGGCGATGCCACAGGATAACTTGCGACCAACAGCCATAATCCCACGATGTAGGGTTCACGCAAAGGCGCTAAGCAGCAAAGGCGCAAAGATGATATAGGCGAGCAGAGAAAGCAAAGGAGCGAAGATCACATTGATCTTCGCTCCTTTGCTTTCTCATAATTCTTAAAAACTTATTCTTTGCGTCTTTGCTGCTTAGCGCCTTTGCGTGAACCCAGCCGTGGTGATATTCGCTTTCAGCTCACTTAAGATGGAATACAGCCCGAAATAAGTACGGTTAATATAAAGACTATGCCGGGACCCTCTGGCTACTTTGGACTCCCTGACTTCCCTCATGTTATAAAGTTCGTCCATATAAGCATAGATCTCATTGAAATAGGCTTCATTGCCAAAGTCAAAATGATCTACCGTAAACGGAAGCGTGAGCAGGTCAATCATATGCTGGAAGAGCCCGGAGAAGAACTCCACCTCTTTGGGCGTATCGCTGGGATGGATCATTTCCAGATTGGTATATATTTCATGACGGCGTTGTTCATCTTTCAGCACTTCTTTGTCTGTCAGCAGGAAATAATTGTAATAGAAATCTTCCGGGATTTCTTTCACACAACCAAAATCGAAGATGCCCACGGTACCATCTGGCCGCATCAGGAAGTTACCGGGGTGTGGATCGGCATGTACCTGTTTGAGGTGATGCACCTGGAATTGATAGAAATCCCAGAGTGCCTGTCCTATTTTATTACGGGCATCCTGGGAAGGGTTGCTTTGCAGGAATTCTTTCAGATGTTGCCCGTCGAGCCAGTCCATGGTAATGATCCTTTCGGATGACAGTTCCGGATAATACTGCGGAAATAACAGATGAGGAATATGGGCACATTCACGGGAGAGTGCCATAGAGCGGGTCAGCTCCAGTTTATAATCTGTTTCTTCCAGCAGTTTACTTTCTATCTCCTGGAAATATTTGTCCATGTCTACTTCGTTCATGCCTACAATGCGGATCGCAAAGGGTTTCACGATGCGGAGGTCTGATTTTACGCTGTTGGCGACGCCGGGGTATTGTATTTTAACGGCCAGCGCTTTCCCATCTTTCCAGGCTTTGTGTACCTGGCCGATGGAGGCGGCGTTGGAGGCACGCATCTCAAATTTATCGTATAGCTGAGCGGGTGATTTGCCCAGTGTTTTCACAAACGTATTGACTACCAGCGGTCCGGAGAGTGGCGGCGCGCTGTATTGCGACATGGCGAATTTCTCCGTATAGGCTTTGGGCAGCATGCCTTTGTCCATACTGAGCATCTGGGCCACTTTCAGGGCACTGCCTTTCAGGCTGCTGAGAGTTTCGTAGATATCGGCGGCATTATCCTGGTGGAGCGTCTCTTTGGTAAGAGACGGGTCCACCAGTTTGCGGGTATAATGTTTAATATAATTGGTCCCTACTTTCAGTCCGGTGGTAACGAATTTTCCCGCCCTTTCCACTTTGGAGGTGGGAATATTGGATTGTTCTTTCATAAAGCCTATTTCCGCGTGAAGATGAATTTGCCAAAGTCGAGCAGCGAATCCAGGGTATTGGATTTTATCAGCTGGAAGCTGAGGTTGACTGCTTTTTCGATGGCGGCATCTGTCATTTCAAAATTGGCGCTGGTGTCATTCAGCCAGTATTTCAGTACGAAAAGGGCCTGTACCCAGAAGCCATGCACATATTGATCAGAAATGTATTTTCTTTCCCTGATTTCGTTGGAAGAGTAGCCTTCCTTAATCAGCTCCCTCACATATGCATAGAATGCACGTTTGAAGGTTTCCAGTTTATTGCGGTAAAGGTCTGGCAGCCTGAATTGCTCCCTTTGTTGCAGGAAGTAGCTGCGATCGTCCTTCAGTTTCTGTACCCAGAGAAAATAAAAGGCCAGCAGTTTTTCCTGTGCGGAATATTGCTGGTAGGTTTCGTCGTCGTGCAGCTGCACGAGGGTATCTTCGAAGACAGCCAGCCAGATATCTTTTTCAATGGCTTCCAGCGAAGCATAATTTTCGTAAAAAGAGCTTTCGCTGATGTCGAGCTGTTTGCAAAGGCTATATACAGAAACAGGTGCTTTACCGTTTTCCAGCCAGTAGATTTTGTAAGCGTTACGGATGAGTTGTTTGTCCATGTGCAAGGATTTACTATTGTTGTAATACCCCGCCCGGAGCGGCCCGGAGGTTATCATGTACGGGGAAAACCACTGTATACAAATTTACGCTTTAAGCGATTATCAACCTTAACTTTAACACCACCTTTGCATTTAGGCATTGGGTTATTTTTTCATTTAGTTATTGGATTTACGGATTTTGGAATTTTTTGATTTTGGAATTTTGGAATTTGTGATGAAGATCAACCTGGTATAGTATAACATGATCTTCGATTTATCTAAATCCCAAAATCAAAAAATTCCAAAATCCGTAAATCCAATAACTAAATGATTTAAATGATAAAATGTTAAAATATGCTATCTTTGCGGCGTTATTCGTTTTTCTCAGCTGTTAAAACGAACTACCCATGACAGAACATCTCCACATATCGCCCCTTGCAATTGTCGCCTAACAGGCGGCCTTACCGGTTATTTCCTGCTTTTTTAACATGGTATTGAATGCTAATGGTATGCCCTTTCAGGTCATATAGGCATGATTCCTTTGTTGCCACGCACAGCGTATTTTCGTCTGCTGCAATGGCTTTGCAGTGAGGTAGCCGTAAATAATAACCCAATATCAAAATATCTAAATAATTACGTTTTGTCTGGTATAAAAACGAAAGAACTGAGTAAAATCGGTTATACCGATGACCGGGCCAGGAGCCTGGTGATCAATATTATGGCGCGGCATTTTAAACATCATGATAAAGCCGCCATTATACAGCTGTTGACAGATATTAAAGATCGTCCGGCTGATTTTTTACAGGATGAAGTGCTGGGAAAGATAGCGGCTATTTTCGCTGACCAGCCGAAGGAGCGTCATTTTCAGGCGTTTGACCTGCTTGCCACAACAGGGCCGTTGAAGGTTTACGGTGGCAAAGAGATAGAACAGGCTGCCCGTCAACAGATGGACATGGCCATGTCGTTGCCGGTCACGGTACAGGGCGCGTTGATGCCTGATGCGCACATGGGCTACGGCCTTCCGGTAGGCGGCGTACTGGCTACCGAACAGGCGGTGATCCCTTACGCGGTAGGCGTGGATATCGGCTGCCGCATGGCGCTCACCCTGTTCGACGAAGGGGAGAGTTTCCTGAAGCGCTACAGTTATCAGTTGAAAGTGGCCATGAAAGAATACACCCATTTCGGAATGGAAGGCGGCCTGGAATTCCGCCAGGAGCATGCGGTACTGGACAGGCCTGAATTCCGCGATACCGCGCTGCTCAAAGGCTTGCATGGCAAGGCGGTGCGGCAGCTGGGATCATCCGGCAGCGGCAACCACTTCGTGGAGTTTGGGCTGCTGACGCTGGAGGAGAACAACTCGTTGTCATTACCGCCGAAGCAGTACCTCGCGTTGTTGTCGCACTCCGGCAGCCGCGGTTTAGGCGCTGCTATCGCTCAGCACTATACGAAAATAGCGATGGATACCTGCAAACTGCCGCGTTCCGCGCAGCAGCTGGCATGGCTGGACATGAACAGTGAAGCGGGGCAGGAGTATTGGCTGAGCATGAACCTGGCGGGCGATTACGCCCGTGCCTGCCATCAGCAGATCCATCGCCATCTGGCGAAGGCGGCCGGACTGAAAAGTCTGGCTACCATCGAAAACCACCACAATTTTGCGTGGGAGGAAACGCTGACGGATACACGGAAAGTGATCATTCATCGCAAAGGTGCTACCCCGGCGCATGCCGGCGAGCTGGGCATTATCCCTGGCAGCATGACCACGCCTGCCTATCTGGTGCGCGGCAAAGGGGTGGAGCAGGCGCTTTACTCCGCTGCGCACGGCGCCGGCAGAGCAATGAGCCGCTCTAAGGCCCGCGAGAAAATGACCGTATCGGCGCTGAATAAAATGGTGGCCAATGCAGGCGTGACCCTGATTGGCGGCAGTGTAGAGGAAAATCCGCTCGCCTATAAGGATATCGAACGGGTGATGGACGCACAGCATGAGCTGGTGAGTGTGGAAGGGCGTTTTATGCCTGTTATTGTGCGGATGAATAAAGAATAGCCGCTGACGTTAGGTCGGTGGAACGGGTCAGGGGCAGCATACCCTGACCCGTTCTTTTTCCCGGGGTACTGGTAAATATGAGAAAGAATATTTATTTTAATGGACTTATTGTCAACCTATGACCCAACGACTACAATCCCTCGATATGATGAGGGGAGTCATCATGCTTCTACTGGCAGCGGAAAGCGCACATCTGTACTGGTCACTTGACAGTCTGCCCTCCGACGGTTTATGGCATACGTTTATGCAACAGTTTTTCCATCATCCATGGAACGGGCTACGGGCGTGGGATCTGGTGCAGCCGGCTTTTATGACCATAGCCGGCACAGCCATGTATTTATCTTGGAAGGCCAAATCGGAAAAGGGTATCAGCTGGCAACAAAATTTTAAGCATATTGCGTGGCGTTGCGGGAAATTATTTATATTCGGTACTGCATTACATTGCGTATATGCGGGCAGGTTAGTCTGGGAGTTGTGGAATGTGCTCACGCAGTTGTCCGTAACCACGATCATTGCATATCTGATTATTCGCCGTTCTGTAGTATTTCAGCTGGTGGTCAGCCTGTTGCTGCTCCTTGCCACTGATAGTATGTATCGTTTTATTCTTTTACCTGGATTCGAGGATGCTTTTACACAAGGGCACAATTTCGGTGCCTACCTGGATACGGTCCTGATGGGAAAAATTAACCCGGATGGATGGGTCGCGGTTAATTGTATCCCTACGGCAGCCCACACCATTTGGGGGGTACTGGCAGGGAAACTGTTGACAGGTCCTAAAACACCGTTACAGAAGACGGGTGTATTGGCAATAGCCGGTGTGGTAGGACTGGTGGCTGGTTTTGGGCTGGACGCGGCGGGTATAACGCCGATCATTAAACGAATCAGCACCGCTTCTTTTGTGCTGGCATCCGGTGGCTGGGTAATGCTTATCATGGCATTGTTCTACTGGCTGGCCGACGTGCGGGGATATGTGCGTTACGCCTGGGTAGCTACTGTAGCGGGTATGAACGCCATCTTCATCTACCTGTTTTTTGAAACGGTCGGCGCCCAGTGGTTGAATCCCACCACAGGTGTTTTTGTAAAAGGGTTTACCTCTATGCTGGGCATGCCGGAAGAATACAGGGAAATCCTGTCTGCCCTCACGGTACTGGCATTGGAGTGGGGCCTGTGCTACTGGCTGTACAAGCGAAAGATATTTTTCAAATTATAAAGAGATCACCAACGATATAAAAAGATCGTAAAACGAATAGCTATCTGAGAAACCCCTATGAATCAGCCCCGGTATCGGTTACCGGGGCTTCTTTTTGGCTTTCGGGGAGACCCCTCACCATTAATATGATCAGCAACCCAAATAACGCGATGAGGCTAAAAGAAACCCTAAGATGGGTGGCCTGTGCTACAATGCCCACCAGTGGCGGCACTACCAGAAATCCCAGGTAACCAATGGTAGAAATGGAGGCCAGCGTCTGTCCACTGTTGGCATCACGGGATTTACCAGCGAGACTAAACACCAGCGGCACCACACACGAAACACCCAGTCCGGTGCAAACAAAGCCGATAGCGGTGATCACCGGATGTGGGAGGAAAATGGTCAGCACAAGGCCGCTCAAAATCAGCCATCCACTGTAAGACAGCATGTTTTTGATGCCCATCTCCGCCACGAGGCGGTCGCCCACAAAACGGCCGAGGGTCATAGCGGCCATGTATATCATGAAGGATGCGGTAGCTGCGGTGGCGGTACCACCGGCCACCTTATGGAAATAGATGCCGCTCCAGTCATACATGGTGTTTTCAGTGGCCATGCAGGCGAAACAGATAAAGGAAAAACGGAGGAGCGACTTACCGGGCAACGAAAACGCCGGTTTTTTTACGGGATCGGGCACCGGTTGATCAGGATAGGCACGTGGCCCGTAGTACAGCGTAAAGGCCAACAGCAGCACACTCACCATCAGCATATGCCATGAGGGGGCCACCTGCAGGGATACCATCAGGTAACCGATACCGGCGCCGGTGGAACCGGCGATACTCCAGATACCATGGAAGGTGGTCATGATGGATTTGGGATACATATGCTGCACCTGCACGGCCTGCGTATTCGTAGAGAGATTGAGCAGATTGCGGGACGAACCGAAACAGAACAGTGTAAGCGCCAGTTGCCATACGCTGGTGGTGAAACCCGGAAAGCTCAGCACCACGTTGAAAAACAGCGCCCCCATCACCATGATTTTACGGCTGCTGAAACTGCCCAGCAGTTTACCGGTAACGGGCATGGTCAACATCAGCCCGATGGGCAATGCCAGCAGCACCAGTCCCAGCTGCGCTTCGTTGAGGTGAAGCTGCTGTTGTACAGCAGGTATCCTGGATGCCCAGGTGGAATAACCCAGACCGGAGATAAAAAAGAAAACGGAAACGGCTGTCCGGTATTGTCGCGCGTTGGCTTCGCTAGCTTGCGGTATCTCTATGAACATCTGTGATCGTACACATCTCTTTGAAGAGCTATGAGGAATGTAAAATTAGATAAATCCGGGAGATGTTGGATGAATTCTGCGATATCCCGGAACGATAAAACGATAAAACCATAAAACCCAGGGCTCACGCCCTGGGCTACGTTGTTGTTCAGGCTTTTTTTTCGTCGGATATCTTTATAAATCTATGTATCCCCGAATTTCAAATGGTGAATCGCAGAACCTTCCGTCATACCGAAATTCATTCAGATGCTTCCACATAGAAGCAAACATCCCTATCCATAAAACATCATCGCTGTAAAGGAATTTGAATAACATCGTAGCCCAGGGCGTGAGCCCTGGGTTTATGAATTCAATGCGGGCAATCGCATCATCGATTTAACCGCCCCGTTATTCAATTGATTTTTTCAATTTCGCCATGGCGCGTACGGGGAACGTCCCTACGCCTTTGAATTTTGGTGGTACGGCGCTGAAGGTGAAACCTTGCTCCGGCAATAGTTCCAGGTGGCAGAGATGTTCTACGATGAGTATTTCGGCGCCCAGGAGGGTAGTGTGTACGGGTCTGCTGCGGCCTTGGGTATTGTCGATGTTGTGGGAGTCGATGCCGACCAGCTTCACGTCACAGTCGCGCAGGTATTCGGCTGCCTCGGCGGTGAGGTAGGGATGGTTTTCGTAGTAGGCGGGCGTGTTCCAGTGGGTGGCCCAGCCGGTGTGTACGAGGACGGCGCGATGGCGTATCTCGTGGTTACGCAGCCTGTCGGCGGTAACGGCGAGGCCCTGTTCGTGAGGCACGCGGATGACGATGGCTTCCAGGTCGACGAAACGTTCCAGTGGCATTTCCGACATGTCTTTTCCATCAGCGAAGCGGTGGAAGGGGCAGTCGATGTAAGTACCGGTATTGGTGACCATTTCTATTTTTCCGATCTGGAAGGTGGTATCGCCGTCATACAGGGCGGCGGAGGCTTCGCGGCTGAGGAAATCGCAGACTACGGGGGCAGGCAGCCCTTTATAGGTGACGAGCCCGTGTTCGATCGCGTGGCTCAGGTCTACGAGGTAGTTGGGGGCGTCGGAGCTGACTGGTTTTCGTTTATGCGGTTCCGTAAGGATTTCCTTGTTGAGGATACGGGTTTCGCCTACCATCAGCAGGCGCATGTCTGCTACGATATAGTCTGCCAGTTCTTTGTCGGAGATGTCGTCGCCGGCGATATCCAGCCGGAAATCTTCTCCTTTGATACCGCCGCCGTTGGTGAAGCGGATATCAAAATCAAATTTTACTCTTTTGTTCATCGGTTGATAATTTTCCCGTTTTGAGACGTTTATAAATGTACGATATTAGCACCATGCTTAGAGAATTTCAGATACTCACTGCTGAAGAGGCATTGAACCAGCATCAGATACAGATAAAAGTCCTTGAAAGTGAAGAAGCTTTTATGGATATGATTGGAACAGATGGTTATTTCTATGTGCATAAAGGTGATCTGCATTTGCCGGGCGACCTGATCATTGATATGGACCGACTGGATAATATGCCGGATGGCCGGCCTCCGCTGGGATTTGCCGTCATCGGTAACCTGACGGTGGATGGCGGTGTCCTCAACGAAACGGGCGATTATGGCTCGGTGTTGTATGTAGCCGGCAATCTCACCTGCCGCAATCTTATGGTGGGCGGCGCGCCCACCCGCGTGGAAGGCGATGTCCGTGTGGAAGAAGTGATCATGCTGCATTATAACCATGGCTGGATGAAGTGTGATGGCACTTTCATCGCTCCCATTATGATCGTGGACGACTATCACATCATGCCTTTCCGTAAAGAGATCAGCCAGTTTTATTATAATGACCGCGATGCTGAAAGCCCCGAAGCCAATGAATGCGGTGAGTCTGAAGACGGTGATCCGGTAATTTCGGAGAACCTGCGTGCGTTGCTCAACAATCCCCTGACGACTGATTTCGAGGAAATACGCCGCGATCTTGCAGCAGGGGAGAGTGTGATCGCGCCGGTGCAAAGAACGCTTGAATACTGGCGCAACAAAGTACGCCGCAACTACCAAGACCTGAAACGGGTGCCGATGGAAATGCGTACTGCCAATCTGTGCGACGAAGCGATGGCTTACAGTGTGGCAGCGCTGCAATATTTCCCGCCGGGCGCTATTACGCCGGAACTGGCCGCAGTTGCGGCGGAGCGGGATGGCAAAGCGTTGCGTTACCTGCCGCCGGAGCTGATCACCCGGGAGTTGTGTTACCTCGCGGCCAAACACGGCGCCATTCTGAAGTATGATATTCCGGAGCGGTTCTACGAGCATGCGCTGTTGTGTAATGTGATCAAAGTGTCTGACTGGCAGATGGAACATGTGCCCATCGTTTTTATGACGGAAGATATGTTGGTGTTGTACGTGAAGGCCGGTCGCGGTGCGTGGCTGGACAGGTACTGTCAGCAATCCGGCGTGTCCAAACAGAAAGTGCTGGAGCGCGTCATGGCTGATGATATCAAATACCTCGAAAATATTTTCAACTGGCATCTGTCAGCCGCTACCTATGCGTATGCGCGGCAGCGTTATGATAAGCCGGAATACGCAGAGGCGTGGAACGCTTTCAACGAACGTTTTGCCCGGAAAATATCCCGGCTGAATGGGAACCCGTCTACTCCATCGTCATGACGAGTTTGCGGCCATAGGTCTGGTTGTTTTCCATCATGCTATGTGCCTGCCGCACGGTGTCTTCACTGAAGCGGCCCACTACCTGCACCGCAGGCGGGGTGATGGCGCCATTATCGAGCAGGGCGGCCAGTTTCCGCAGGTTTTGGCCGTACCATGACAGTTGATTGGCCACGGCATAGGCATAGTTGGAGATGTTGAGCACATGTGCGCCTTTGTCGAACAACAGTTCCCGGGTGCGGGACGTTCCAAGAAAAGTGATGTCTGCATACCCTTTGTTAAGCCCTATTACCTCCGCTGCCGTTTCGGAGACGCTTCCTCCCACAATATCTACCGCCCAGTCGAAATGCCGTTGTCCGGTGGCCTCCAGCAATCTTTGTGTCAGGTTGGGCTGCCGGTAGTCCAGTATGTGTGCGGCCGGAAGGCCCAGTGTTTCCAGTGCGGCCCTGCTTTGTTCGTTGCCGGCAACGGTGAACAACTGATGGACGCCATGTGTTTTCAGCAGTTTGATCAGGAAGCTGCCTACAGCGCCGGCGCCGCCGGTGAGGAAAAGCAGCTCTTCCGGTTGGGCATGTATCCGCTTAAAGGTTTGCCAGGCGGTGAGCCCGGCCGACGGGATAGCCGTGGCCGTAGTAAAAGGCAATGCTGCCGGCAACGGCGCCACCATGTGGTAATTGAGCGCGATATGCGTAGCATAGGTGCCGTTAGATCCTTTGCTGCCGGCCGCAGCGATCACTTTATCCCCCGGAAGAAAGCCGGTTGTCTGTGCGCCTGCTGCCACCACTATGCCGGCCAGTTCCCGTCCCAGCACCGGAGAATGCATATGCTGACTTTCGCGGCGGCCCTGCCGCATCTGATAATCAATCGGATTAAAAGCAGCTGCTTTAATTTCGATCAGTAATTCATTTTCCTTATAAACGGGAGTAGGTAGTGCTGTTTGCCGGAACTGACCTACGTCTCCAAATCCGTTTAATACAATTGCCTGCATGTCCTTAATTTTGGGTAAAGCTAAGGGGCTGGGTCATGGTGACCAATAACCGGGATAATTGAGCGTTACTCACAAAAAAATGAGTGGTATTATGATTAAAGAAACATCCTCCAATGCAGCTAACCGGGAATTTCTGCGCAGTGTGTGCCGTATCACCGGGGCGCTGGAAATCCTTTCAGGTCGCTGGAAAGCGCTGGTGCTGATTCATATTTCAGAAGGGAAGAATCGTTTCAGTTTATTGAAACAGGTACTGCCGCCGGTGTCTGACCAGGTGCTGGGACGGCAGCTGCGGGAGCTGGAAGCAGAAGGATTGCTTACCAAGACCATCATCCCTGAAGTACCGGTGCGGGTGGATTACAGCCTCACGGATAAGGGAGCTGCGGTATTGCCTATTCTGGATGAGTTGGCGGAGTGGTATGATAAACGGGCGGACTAGGAGGCAGCTGTTAGCAGCTGTTGTAATTTTTTTTCCTGTAAAATAGTGATGGATTTCCCCTCCGCTTCAATCAGCCGTTGTTGGATAAAATCCTGTAGGATACGATAGATCGTTTCGTAGGTGGTGCCGGCGAGCGAAGCAAGGTCCTGCCGGTTGATCGTAAATTGTTTGTGCCCATATACCCGGCTTATTTCCAGCAGCGCATCTGCCAGTCTGCTTTTCACGTCCATGTGCACCAGGTTGCGCATTTTCTTTTCTGCCTCCTGTAATTCCGCGGCATAAAACTGCATGAGCCGGTAGGTGAGGGCGGGGTTTACTTTGAGAGAGGCTTCAAAAAAAGTATTGTCCACATAACAGAAAGTACCGTCTTCCAGGGCCGTGGCAGATACCGGATAGAGGCGTTGTTCGCTGCCAAAGCCGCGATGACCGAGAATGTCGCCTTTCTTTGCCAGCCGGATGATGAGTTCTTTTTCCGGTCCCCATTGTTTATGCACTTTCACTTTCCCTTCATATAAAAAATAGATGCCGGTGGCCGGATCTCCTTCGCGGAACAGTATTTCCCCCTTTTTAAACGACTGATGCTGCCGGTGGGCGGCCACCGCAGCCAACCATTCCGGAATAGCATGCTGGCATAAGAAACATGTCTTCAGATCGCAGGCCCTGTTTTTCTTCATGGTTGCAATAGTAATACTTTTTCGATGTTTTTAAAGAAAAAATGCTGTTTAATATGATTTGAATCATATTTTTGTGGTGATTTTTATTTCTGGTTATCATTTTTCATTTCATGGATCATATAAACAGGCCTGAAAAGGCCGGAAAAGTATCGAGAAGAGTATTTTACCTGAGCATGCAGGCTTTGCTCAACGCCATCCTGGTAGGCTTTGTGGCCAAGGGGCTGGTATTGCTGATCAGCCTGATCACCAATCTGTCGTTTTATGGTGAGTTTTCATTTGAAGAGAGGGGCCCGGCAGGCCATCATCTGGGCTGGGTGGTGATATTGGTGCCTGTTATGGGTAGCCTTATTGTGGGCGTCATGGCGCGTTTTGGCAGCAAAGCGATCCGTGGGCATGGTATTCCGGAGGCGATGGAGAACATCATTTTGAATGAAAGCCGGATACCGCCGGTGATCACCTTATTAAAACCGCTGTCAGCCGCTATTTCCATTGGTACGGGTGGCCCTTTTGGTGCGGAAGGCCCTATCATCGCTACCGGGGGCGCCATGGGATCGTTTACCGGCCAGGTGATCCATATTTCTGCTGCGGAGCGGAAAGTATTGCTGGCAGCGGGCGCTTGCGCCGGCATGTCTGCCATCTTCGGTAGTCCGCTGGCAGCTATTCTGCTGGCGATAGAGCTGCTGCTGTTTGAGTTTTCTCCCCGTTCGGTGATTCCGGTGGCTTTATCCTGTATCGCCGGCGCGGGCATGCATCTGTTGTTGTTTGGCAACGATCCGGTATTTGCGATGCCGCCTGTTCCGGTGGTATCGGACATGGCGCTGGTGACTTATGTGCTCATGGGCGCCGCCATTGGCCTAGTGGCCGCGCTGGTGTCCCGTTCTGTGTATTGGGTAGAGGATATGTTTGAGCATTTGCCTGTCCACTGGATGTGGTGGCCGGCGATGGGTGCTGTGGCCGTGGGGGTGATTGGTTATTTCGCGCCGCATACCATGGGGGTGGGGTATGATAATATCAAGACGTTGCTAACGGGAGATGTGACGGTAACACTGATGTTGTCCCTTTGTGTGTTGAAATATCTGTCGTGGGTGATCTCGCTGGGCAGCGGTACTTCCGGTGGTACGCTGGCGCCGTTGTTCACCATTGGCGGTGCTTTTGGCGCGCTGATGGGAGTAATCGTGCTACAGCTCTTTCCGGGCAGTGGCATTAATCTGGCTACGGCCGCATTGATCGGTATGGCGGCCATGTTTGCCGGTGCGTCGCGCGCATTGCTGACAGCGATTGTATTTGCGCTGGAAACGACCGGCCAGCCGCATGGACTGCTGCCGTTGATCGGCGCATGTACCACGGCTTACTTTGTCTCTTTCTTTTTGATGAAAGGCTCTATCATGACGGAGAAGATCCGCCGCCGGGGCGTTCATGCGCCGGAAGAATATATCCCCGATGTGATGCAGCAGATCAACGCTGCGATGGTAGCGGTGCAGCCGGAGATGATGGTGAAAGATACCTTCACCGTAGGACAGGTGAACATCCTGCTGGATAATCACGCTTATTATCAACAGCACTTGCTGGTGACCGATACAGATGGCCGTTTTGCCGGGTATCTCGACCGGCAGCAGTTGCTGGCGGCCAACGAAAATACGCTGATCACCCAACTGGTATCGCGTACAGCGCCGTTCCTGTTGCCCGGCGATGATATCAACATGGTGGCGCAGATGCTGGAGAAATATCAGCTGAGCGTATTGGCGGTGATAGAAGACAACCGGCTGAAGGGCATGGTGACAGCCGCGGCGATCATGCATACTTACAGTGAAAGACAACTGGCGTCCGCGAGATATCATTCTGCCTTCTTCGGCAATACCCGCCTGTTGCGGCTGATGGCACGCGGAAAACGCCTGCTTGTGAGATAACCGGCGCTCGTTTTTCATGTGCCTAAATATGGTACTTTTGCTGCGGAATTTACCACCATGCAGCAGAAACCATTGACTACCAGGGAGCGGATTTTACAATCCCGGAACTTTAAAAACGGAACGTTCCATAACCTGGCGCCTACTCCCATGAAATCGGAGGACATATCTTATTTCGGTATGCTAAAGCAGGCGTTTCGCCGGCCGGCCACTGTCCGTCCATCTAAGCCGCTGCCGGCTGTGAAAGTGCCGTTGGGGGCGGTGGCTGGCTTCAAGCCGGTCATCACCTGGTTTGGACATTCTTCTTACCTGATACAGATCAACGGCCTGAACATATTGGTAGATCCGGTCTTCAGCGGTCAGGCCTCACCGATGCCGTTTACCATCAAGGCATTCCCCGGCAGTAACGGCTATACCGCTGCTGATATGCCACCGATCGACATCCTGATCGTCACCCATAATCATTATGATCATCTCGATAAAAAAACGATCGCAGCCCTGCTGCCTTCCACCAAAGCAGTGTATACCGCGCTGGGCGTAGGGAAAGACCTGATGGCCTGTGGTAGCCCTGCCGATGGTAAAATTACAGAGATGGATTGGTGGGATACCATACATTTATCCGATGAGCTGTCACTAACGGCAACGCCTGCACGTCATTTTTCCGGTCGCGGCCTGAAAAGAGGCGGCAGCCTGTGGACTTCGTTCGTGTTTCACCTGTATGGATATACGTTGTTTCTGGGTGGAGATTCCGGTTATGGTGATCATTTTCGGGAGATAGGAAAAATACACGGGCCTTTTGACCTGGCTATCCTGGAATGCGGCCAGTATGATGATGCGTGGCCTTATATTCACATGACACCGGAAGAGGTGGTACAGGCAGCCATTGACCTGGACGCCAAGGTGCTGATGCCGGTACACTGGGCAAAGTTCGCATTAGCGAATCATCCGTGGAACGAGCCACCGGCAAGGGTAACGGCCGCCGCTGCGGTAGAAGGGCTGGCAGTCACCACCCCGATGATCGGTGAACAGGTGATCGTAGGAGAGAGTTATCCACATCTGCAATGGTGGCATCTCTGAACATTTAGTCATCTAATCATCTAATCATTTAGTCATTTAGTCATTGGGTTATTTATAAATTGAAGATGGCCATTTCCAGGATACCATGATCAGGCTGGTGAAAAAGACGATTTTCACCCATCAGCTTTTTCTCTATTTCGTGGAGTGGTTCTATTCTCTCCAGCCGGCCCATACGTGCCACCAGTTCCCGGATCTGTTGACGAGTGTTGCTATTATAAGTGGTATTAACGTAGCTTTCCAATACATTTAGCGCATTACGGTAGTAGACAAGATAACTGTCCGGTATTTCAGATCGCGCCAGCAGAAAATCGAAAATACACTGATGATGCTGTTGTGGGGTCATCAACAACTGCATGATTTGCACCCATTCTTCATTGCTCATATAAGGAAGCATACCTTCAAAGATAATGATGGCCGGCTCTTCGGCCACATATCCGTGTTGTTTCAACATTACCTCCAACTGCTTTAGATTATGCAGATCGCATTGCAGGAAATATAGCGGTCCTGTTATATGTAATATTTCTTCATAGATTTTTTTCTTCTCTTCGATATACCCGTTGTCTACTTCCAGTATACGGCTGATCCGGCCGGGATAGTGCTCCAACAGGTACAATGATAGCGGGTCCAGTCCTGCGCCCAGCAGCAGCACCTGTTGAACAGGAAATTGTTCCATACGGTGACGTATCGCTTCCCGGACGGCCCATTTACGGTAATAGAAGGTCTCTGCAGCCGGTGGATAGGAGCGGCTGAAATCACGGAAAAAACGGCTGGTTTCAGTGAAGTCAATTGCATCGATATAAGCTAGTTCCAGCGGACTGTCATAAACCTTGACCGCCAGTTCCAGCACTAGTCTGGAAGTATCCGGAACTTTTAACTTATGGGTCATCAGAATTGGTTATTTTTAATGAATATAAGGCTTACGTGCGCATTGAAGATGCAGTTAGAACAATTACGAATTACGGATGACGAATGGAGGGCTTACTATCAGGACGGTTACCAATTAAGCTCTCTATAAGCAGATCCTTCATTCGTCATCCGTCATTCGTCATTCGTAAATGATAAAAATATAGCATATGAAGGAACGCATAGCATCTCTCAGCAAACTGGAAAAGGACGGCAGGCAGATATCCCGTTTACCTTTCTCCATCAGGATCTTACTGGAAAACGTATTGCGTAACCACGACAATTTCGCTATCACCGATGAACATGTGGAAACGCTGGTCAACTGGCAGCCTACACCGCCTGACAAGGAAATTCCTTTTAAGCCGGCGCGTGTGCTGATGCAGGATTTTACCGGTGTGGCGGCCGTAGTGGATATTGCCTCGATCCGGGCGGAAGTCATCCGCAGAGGAAAAGACGGCGCTAAAATCAATCCGGCCATCCCGGTAGACCTGGTGGTGGACCACTCCGTACAGGTTGATTTTTTCGCTACAGACTACGCTTACACGAAAAATGTGGCTTACGAGTATGAGCGTAACAAAGAGCGGTATCAGCTGCTTAAATGGGCGCAACAGGCTTTCGATAATTTTACGGTCGTGCCACCAGGTATGGGCATCTGCCATCAGGTGAACCTGGAGTACCTGGCACATGGCGTGATCTCCCGCGATGGATGGATATTCCCCGATTCGCTCGTGGGCACCGACTCACATACCCCTATGGTGAATGGTATCGGCGTATTGGGCTGGGGCGTAGGTGGTATCGAAGCAGAAGCGGCCATCCTCGGGCAACCGATTTATTTCTCCTGTCCGCAGGTAATAGGCCTGAAACTAACGGGACAACTGAGTGAGGGCGTTACCGCTACGGATATGGTGTTAGCCATCACGCAGCTACTGCGCAAATATGGGGTGGTCGATAAATTTGTGGAAGTATTTGGCGATGGGCTGGACCATCTCTCGGTACCCGACAGGGCCACTATCTCCAATATGTCGCCGGAATTTGGTTGTACAGTGACCTATTTCCCTATCGATGAACAAACATTGCAATACATGCGGCGCACGAATCGCGCGGAAGAAGTGGTGGCCCATGTGGAACACTATTGCAAGGAAAATATGTTGTGGCGTCATGGTAATGAAAATATCACCTATTCTGACGTGATAGAGCTGGACCTCACCAGGGTACAGTCGGCCGTGGCCGGCCCTAAGCGGCCACAGGACCGGATTTTGGTGAAAGATCTGCATTCGGAGTTTGAGTCGCTGCTGAACAAAGAGTTCAAAAGGATGTACACGCCGGAAGGCAAACGTCGCGATACTGCCTGGCTGTATGAAGGCGGTTCCGGTACGGCCTTTACCTACGAGATTCAGAAGCATACCGAAGAAGTGGCGGTGGAAGTGGATTATCTGAAGTCGGTGCGCATCAAACTAAAAAATGAAGAATATGTACTGAGTGATGGTGCGATTGCTATTGCTGCCATCACCAGCTGTACCAATACCTCCAATCCAAGTGTGATGATCGGAGCGGGGCTGGTAGCCAAAAAAGCGATCAGCCGCGGCCTGTACGTGAAGCCATGGGTGAAAACCAGTCTGGCCCCGGGGTCCCGCGTAGTGACCGAATACCTGAAACGTTCCGGTTTGCTTTATGAACTGGAAGCGTTGCGTTTCCATGTGGTGGGATATGGTTGTACTTCGTGTATTGGTAACAGTGGCCCTTTGCCGCCACATATCGCGGAGGCGGTAGACAAAGGCAGTCTGATTGTAGCCTCCGTGTTGTCGGGCAACCGTAACTTTGAAGCACGTGTACATCCGCAGGTGAAGATGAACTTCCTGGCATCGCCGCTGCTGGTAGTGGCATATGCCATCACCGGCCGTGTAGATGTGGACCTGCTCAATGATCCGCTGGGTTATGATCCTAATGGCGAGCCGGTGTTCCTGCGGGACATATGGCCTACACAGGATGAAATCAACGAAGCCGTTGCCGGCGCGGTGAAACAGGAAGACTTCAGAAATACCTATTCGGTGATCTTTGAAGGCGATGACCAGTGGAAAGGATTGCTGGCGCCTACCGGTCAGGATTACCATTGGAGCAACGATTCTACCTATATCAAAGAAGCGCCTTTTTTCTACAATCTGCCAGACACGCCGTCTGCCGCGGAAGATATTGTTGATGCGCGTGTGCTGCTGATGCTGGGTGATTCCGTAACCACCGATCATATCTCACCTGCCGGTTCCTTCAAAGCGGACACCCCTGCCGGTAAATACCTGCTCGACAGAGGCATCGATCCCAAGATGTTCAACTCTTACGGTTCCCGCAGAGGTAATCATGAAGTGATGATCAGGGGAACGTTTGCCAACGTGCGTATCAAAAATGCGTTGTCGCCCAAAGAAGGCGGCTTCACCACCCTGATGCCACAGGGCATGGTGTTACCGGTATACGATGCGGCCATGCAATATGCCGCTGCGAAGGTGCCGTTGATCATCCTCGCCGGAAAAGAGTATGGCAGCGGTTCTTCGCGCGACTGGGCCGCCAAGGGCGCTAATCTGCTGGGCGTGAAAGCGGTGATAGCGGAAAGTTACGAACGTATCCATCGCAGTAATCTCGTGGGTATGGGCGTGCTGCCGCTGGAATATGTGAACGGCGAAACTGCCGCGTCGCTGGGCCTTTTCGGTACAGAGACCTATTCCATCAACGGCATCGCGGAAGACCTGACGCCCGGAAAAATTGTAACGGTAACGGCTACACCGGCGAGTGGACCGGCGGTTGTTTTCCAGGCTAAATGCCGCCTGAATGCTGCTATTGAAATAGAGTACTATAAAAACGGTGGTATCCTGCAATATGTGCTGAGAGCGTTTCTGAAGAAGGCATAGTGCTCGCTGGCTCTCGCAAAGGCGCAAAGCAGCAAAGAGCGCAAAGACAATATAAGAGAGCAGAGAAAGCAAAGGGGCGAAGATCAGATTTGATCTTCGCCCCTTTGCTTTCTTATTCTCAAAAAAAATCTTTGCGCTCTTTGCTGCTTTGCACCTTTGCGAGACTATTTCTTGACGAGTTCCGATATCTTCTTTCGATCGCCCACCAGCCATACTACATCTTCCCATTCAAAAGCCATATCGGAGGGCGGGTTCAGGATACGTTCGCTGCCGCGCGCAATACCTACTACCAGCGCATTGGTTCTTTCTCTGATGCCGGAGCTGCGGATGGTCTGTCCTTTCAGGCCATTGTGTTCGTCTACCACGATGCTGGTAAGGCCTACATTGTCATCTGCCATGTCGTCGCTCCTTTCCACCACGAGCGTGTTCACCACGCGGTTAAATTCTTCCAGCTGCGCTTCCGTGCCGATGGCCACGATCACATCATGGGGGAACAGCTTTTCCTGCCGGGTAGGCGCATAAATGGTGATATTACCTCTTTTGATAGCGCCTACGTTGATACCGTATTTCTCCCGCAGCTGGAGGTCTACCAGGGGCGTGTCGATCAGGGACGACCATGGATTGATTTCTATCTCAGACACCTGTGCATCCCAGGGGAGCAGGTCGGCAGCCGGTGTTTTCTTTGCTGCGGCATCTGCTTCCTCGCGGGCGTTGAGGTTGGAGAGGAAGCGGTGTTCAATGCGGCTGTAATATTTCTGTAGCTGTTGCCGTAATGCCAGCAGTACCACTGCCATTACGATCGAGGTGCCCAGTAACGCCTGCCAGAAGGGAAAGAACTGATTGAGCAGGAACCCTACCAGTAGCACGGCCACCACGTTGCGGATCACTTCCACTACCACGAGCGGACCGCGGTTATATTTGGAATCGAGCCAGAGCGCCTTGTAAGCGCTGCCCTGTACTTTTTTGATGGTGAGCGCGGAAATAAACGGGGCCATCATGGCGATGGCCAGTACAACGGCTATCAGCTTCGCCAGCAACTGGTTTTCCACGTATTTCGCAATGAAAGGTCCTACATAGTAAGTGTTGAGCAGAATGATGGCGATCAGTACCACGCTGTTGAGGATGATGACTTTCAGGTAAGCGTTGAGCACAATGCGCCAGTCGCTTTCCGCCTGAAGGGTTTGTGAGCTGGCAGAGTAGCGGTTGAGCGCCAGCAGCCATTTCTCCGGGATGATCTTCGACAGCCAGTTGTACATGGGCGTAGAGAAACGGATCATGTACGGCGTGGTAAACGTGGTGACCGCGGAAACGCCCACTGCCACCGGGAAGAGGAACTCGCTGGTCACACCGAGGGTGACGCCCAGCGTGGCGATGATAAAGGCAAACTCGCCTACCTGTGCCATACTCATGCCTACCTGCACGGCCTCTTTCAAGGGCCGGCCAGACAAGAGCGCGCCTACACCAGTGCTGATGAATTTGCCGAAAATAGTCAGCAAGGTAATCCACAGTACCGGCCAGCGATATTCGATGATCATCTCGGGGTTGATCAACATCCCCACGGATACAAAGAAAATAGCGCCGAACAGGTCTTTTACCGGCTGTATGAGATGTTCTACTTTTTCGGAAGAAGTGGTTTCCGCGATGATGGAGCCCATGATAAAGGCGCCCAGCTCTGCGGAGAAACCTACCTGTGTGGCCAGTATCACCATACCCAGGCAGAGTGCAATGCTGAGGATGAGCAGCGTTTCGCTGTTCATATATTTCTCCATTTTTTTCAGGAAAGTGGGTAGCAGGAAGATGCCTGCCAGGAACCATACCGCCAGGAAAAACAGGAGTTTGGCGATGGTGAACAACATCTGGGAGCCTTCAAACTGCTTGCTCACCGCCATGGTAGAAAGCAATACCATCAACAGGATCACCACAATATCTTCTATCACCAGCACCCCAAATACAATTTTGGTAAATGGTTTTTTCTTGATGCCCAGTTCTTCAAAAGCACGGATAATGATCGTGGTGGACGAGCTGGCGAGCAAACCGCCCAGGAACAGGCTGTCCATCGTGCTCCAGCCCATCAGTTGACCGGTGAAATACCCGGCCACAGTGATAAAGGCAATCTCTGTAAAGGCGGTAATCGCCGCCGTGCCTCCTACACGCATCAGCTTTTTAAAACTGAATTCCAGGCCGAGGGAAAATAACAAAAAGATAACGCCTATCTCAGACCATATCTTCACGCTCTCCCCGTCGCTGATGGAGGGAAAAAGGTGAAAATTAGGGCCCACGATGAAGCCGGCGATGATATAACCCAATACCATGGGCTGTTTCAGTCGCCTGAATAATAAAGTAATAATACCGGCCGCTCCAAGAATCAATGCCAGGTCAATAATCAATTTCGGTAGATGCATACAGTAAAAATCGATTTATAGATTGCGTAATGTACGGTTATGTCAGCGCGTATAAACGTGCCGGCATAATGTGTTAAAGCCAATTGTTGAATCGCTGAACTTCGCTAATATATTATTTTTTCAGGGGGTTGACAAGTGAAATGTTAAAGGGGAGATACAGGGTGGATGATAGTTAGGGGGTGATCTTTAAAAGATCAAAAATTGTCAGATTTTAAGGAGATAATCGAAAATATTCCTATTATCTCCTTGAAATCTGACAATATTATCGTTTCCCCAGATACTCCGAAGGCAGCATGCCAAACTGTTTCTGAAAATTGCGGCTGAAATTATTCAACGACGCAAAACCGGTCATTTCTGCGGCTTCGTTGACTTTATAATACCCGCTGTCGAGCAATGTGGCGGCTTTTTTCAGGCGGGTGAGGTTGATCAGTTCATGCGGGGTGAGGTCGGAGATGACCTTTATTTTACGGTACAGGGTAGGGCGACTCATATTCATTTTGTCGGCGAGTACCTCCACATCGAGGTTTACATCGGTGAGGTGTTGGAGGATGATCTCGTGCAGCTTGTCGAGGAAGGCTTCATCGGCGCGGGAGATGGCCATGCTGCGGATAGGTACGGCCGGTTCGGCGGCGAAGTGCTCACGTACCTTTTGCCGGTTGCGCAGCAGGCTGGCGATCTGGGCTTCGAGATGGGCAGGGGAAAAAGGTTTTTCGATATAGGCGTCAGCGCCCAGTTCGAGGCCTTCGATTTTGGCTTGCAGGGTGTTGCGGGCGGTGAGCAGTATCACGGGGATATGGCTGTATTCCACAGCGGATTTTATCTGGCGGCATAGTTCAAATCCGTCCATTTCCGGCATCATCACATCGCTGATGACCAGCTGGATGGCGCTGTCATGCAGTATCCGCAAGGCGGTGACGCCGTCTTTTGCGGTAACGATGTGGTATTTGTCCTGCAGGTCGTCAGCGATGAAATCAAGGATTTCCTGATTATCGTCTACCAGCAGCAGCTGTGGCCGGGTTATGAGATGCTTTTCCATTTGCTGAGATTAAATTCTATTTCCTGGTGTATAGGTAATGTCAGTACGAACAGGTTACGGCGATCGTCTGTGTATTGCAGTTCCAGCGTACCCTGATGCAGCTGTGCGAGCGACCGCGCGATGGACAGGCCCAGGCCCGTGCCCGGCTGATTGTCGGCGCCTTTGCCACGGAAAAAAGGTTCAAATATTTTCTCCTTCATCTCGGCGGGGATGAGGGTGCCATCGTTTTGAATACGCACGGTAAAATGGGTTGCCTCCGGGCCGACCGGCAGCAGTTCAATCAACACCTCGCTGACAGCGTATTTGATAGCATTGCTGACGAGGTTGCTGATGATTTTGTGAAACGCTTCCCTGTCGATGTAAGCAAAGAAATCATGTACGGGAAGGGTTATACGAAATTGCAGCTCTTTCTGTTCAGCGGCGGGAATGAACTGCAGGTGTATCTCTTGTAGCAGCGCCGCAATACCTGCTTTCACGAAATTGAGTTTGTAACCGTTGATTTCCGTACGACGGAAATCGAGCAGTTGATTGGTGAGATCGAGCAGACGGTTGGTGTTGCGTTCCATGATCTGCAGGTTTTTCTGTACCTGCGGCACTTCTCCGGAGCGTTGTATCACCTTTTCCATCGGGCCTTTGATGAGGGTCAGCGGTGTGCGTATCTCATGGGCGATATGCGTGAAGAATTCAATTTTAGCCTGATACAGTTCTTTTTCTTTTTCATGTTCCAGCAGCTCCATGCGGCGCTGCTGCTGCTGGCGATTGCGCTGCCGGTAGTGCCGGATGATAAACCAGGTAAGGCTGCACAGGCTCACGATATAGAGCGCATAAGCGGGATAGCTGGCCCAGAAAGGCGGTAGTATCCGGATGGTCAGCTGCCGTGGCGCGGTGGTCCACTGGCCGCTGTTATTGGCAGCTTTCACCAGGAAATGATAGGTGCCGGGCGCCAGTTTGGTGAAAACAGCTTTGCGGTTCGTTTCCAGGTAAGTCCAGTCTTTATCCAGCCCTTCCATCTTGTAGGCGTACGGTGTCATTTCGGGGGCACTGAAACGCAGCGCGGCAAAATCGATGCTGAAAGATGACTGGTCATAGGCGAGTGTAATCGTATCGGTGTAGTTGACGGCTTTCGGTAATGCAGGGCTGCCGGGCAGCAGGGGTTTGTTGTATACCTGAAAACCGGTGAGGTACACCGGCGGCATATAGCTGTCGGCAGGCAGACTGGCGGGATGGAAGCGTATCATCCCTTTTACGCTGCCGAAGTACATGGTGCCGCAACTGTCTTTATAGGCAGAGTTGTAGTTAAACTGATCGTTGAGCAGCCCGTTCGCTTTCGTATATACTTTGATGTTACCGGTGGGAGGATGGAGCCGGGCCAGCCCTTTGGAAGTCGTGATCCACAGATCGTGCTGGTCATCTTCCAACAGATTATAAGTCATATTGCTCAATAACCCGTTGTGGGTAGTATACCGTACAAAGCGGCTGGTGGCTTTGTCCAGCCGACACAGGCCTCCTTCGGTGGCGAACCACAGCTGATGACGGCTGTCTTCAAAGATATGGTCCACGCGGTTGTTAGGCAGACTGGTACTGTCGGTGTGGCTATAGCGGTATACGCCTTTCCGGCCGGTGCGGGGATGGAAGTGATGAAGTCCGTCGCGTGTAGTGCCCGCCCAGTAAGTGCCTTCGCTGTCCTGATACACGCAGGTGTAGAAAAAATAATCCGGCAATTCTTTGATAAGGGCAAAGCCGTCACGGTCAGGAAGGTAGCGGTAAAGCCCGCGCGAGGTACAGAACAGGATATCGCCTTTGCGGTCCTGCGTGATGCTGTAGATGAAATTGCTGCGCAGGTCGTAGGGACCGTTGCCGGCAGCATAGTGGCGAATGAATTTACCGTTGCGTACATCCATGAGATCGAGGCCGTGCTCGAAAGTGCCTATCCATAGCGTGTCTCCGGTAACGAAGAGGCCATGCAGGTTGGTGTGTGACAGTCCACCGCCGCCTGGCAGGGGTCTGATGCGGGTGATGTTACCGCTGCGTGTGTCCATGCTGTTTAGTCCGCCGTCTTCGGTGCCTATCCACAGCCGGCCATAGCGGTCGGCGCAAATTTCCCGCACTGCATTGCCGCCAAGGGCGTTTTCGCCGGTACGGGGAAAGAACTTTTCAAAAGCGGTATACGAGGCGGTGAAGTAATTGACCCCGCCGAAGTAGGTGCCTGCCCAGATACCGTTTTCGCGGTCGCGGTACAGCGTGTATACGGCGTTGTCGGAGATAGAGTAGGGGTCGTTGTATTTTTTTCGCAGGTTGATGTAACTGTTATCAGACGGATGGTAGATGTAGATACCACTCTCGGAGGCTATCCAGTATTCATCGGGGCCGCGGCGCAGAAAATCGCGTACATACGTGCCCGTGCCTTCTTCGGTGTGGGTGAGCAGGTCCTGATAGGTATGCAGCCGGGTATTGAACAGTTTGAGGCCCTGCGTGGTGGTGCCTATGAGCATCGTATCGGGGCCGGTGGCGGTCATCCGGGTAATCCAGGTGGACGTAGTTGGCGGCGAGTGGTCGAACAGGGGATAGGCCGTAAACCGGTCTGTTTGTTTGTCATACCTGGCTATTTGCCCTTCGGGCGATGTCAGCCAGATGTTACCATCCGTGGCCCTGCACAGATTGCTGGCCTGTGGATAATGCGCCGGGGCCGTCAGATCGCCGGTGCGGGGATGGTAGCGGTATAGTTTCAGGTCGTCGCTGAACCAGATATTGCCGTCGAGGTCTTTGTCGATGGCGAGGATAATGCCGGGTTGTGCTTTGATGGAAGTGAATTGTTCCGTAGCGGGGTTATAGGCGTACAATCCTTTGTCAGTGCCCACGTACAATAGCCCGTCATTGTCCTCCCATATCACCGAGATATAATTGCCGCCGATACTGCCAGGCTGCTGCGGGTCGTGGCGGAATACGCGGAACGTATAGCCGTCGAACCGGTTAAGCCCGTCCTTGGTGCCAAACCACATGAATCCCTGCCTGTCCTGCCAGGAGCAGATCACAGCATTGTTCGACAGCCCGTTCTCTACCTGATAATGTATAAAGTTCACAGACTGGCCCGGTGCCTGGAAGCCGGCAAGCAGCAATAGGAAAATGACAATACAACGCAACGGCAAAGAATCTAAGGTTTTTATAAAGATAATAATATCCATTCCGATTGAGGAATCAAGGTCTGCCTTCAAAAAATGAGACGATTTGTAAAAAGATTGAGACGAAAAGGCGTACTATCAAGCCGGGTATTCTTTTTCTTTGGAAAATAGTTTAAGTGTTTTTTGTACGCTTAAATCAATCAAAATCTATGTTATGAAAGGCGGATACCTGTTGCCCTTATATCTTTTACTGACGATGGCCGGCTTTTGTCAGCCAATAAAGCCGGACACAGCCGCAACCTTTACCAATCCGTTGCTGCCAAGTGGCCCCGATCCCTGGGTGATACAGGACAAGGGCGTGTATTACTACATGGCCACAACGGGGCATAACATTACTCTCCGTAAAACAAAGGCGATGTCGGCCTTAGCGGCCGCACCTGCCACCGTGGTATGGACACCGCCGGCCCAAGGCCCCGATGCGCGCGACATATGGGCGCCGGAGCTGCATCGCCTCGATGGTAAATGGTACCTTTATTACACCGCAGGGTCTTCTGACAGCATACATCCGCAACATACGTTCGTATTGGAGAACACAGCATCAGACCCAACTACTGGCACCTGGGTCAGCAAAGGACAGGTCCGCGATACTGCCGCCGACTACTTCGCCATCGACGGCACCATCTTTTCGTATAAGGGACAACGTTATTTTATCTGGAGCGGGCATAATGGGAAAGACAATGTGCAACGACTTTACATCGCACGCATGAAAAATCCGTGGACGCTGGCTTCCGGCCGCGTGGAAATTGCTGCGCCCCGGTATCCCTGGGAGAAAAACGGTATTAATGAAGGCCCGGAAATACTGGTCAACAAACAACAGGACGTATTCCTCGTATTCTCCGTGTGCGGCTGCTGGACCGACGACTACGCCCTCGGCCTGATGCGCCTTAAAAAGAATGCGGACCCGATGGTAGCGGCCAACTGGACCAAAATGCCGGAACCCATTCTCAAAGGCAAACCGGAAAACGGTGCTTTCGCTCCCGGCCATAATGGCTTCTTTAAATCGGCCAACGGCAAAGAAGACTGGATCATCTATCACGCTAACTCCCGCGCGGGACAAGGCTGCGGTGGTCAGCGCAATCCCCGGATGCAGCGCCTCACCTGGGACAGCAACGGGCTGCCGGTGATCGGTGAGCCGGTGAAAGCAGGTGAGCCACAACGTAAGCCCGCCGGCGAATAAAAAAATCAATGACGAATTACAAATGATGGATTACACATGCGAGGCTGTTTCTTCATCGGTAATTCATCATTGACATCGTAATTCGTATTCTGTCATCTGTAATTTTTTAAAAGTAAATCATGATTAGAAACAGCTTTTTAGTACTGGCTTTATCCCTCGGATTAATGTCCACGGCCTATGCGCAACAACCACAGTGGAAAATTGCAGGAGAAAAAATCACCTCTCCCTGGAGTGAAAAAGTGAACCCTGCGGAGGTATTGCCGGAATACCCGCGTCCGCAGCTGGTGCGTGGCAACTGGAAAAATCTCAACGGGTTATGGCAATATGCGGTACGTGAAAAAAATGCTGCCACGCCCACTTCCTGGGACGGAAAAATTCTCGTGCCATTTGCCATCGAGTCCGGCTTGTCCGGTGTTGGTCGTACAGTGGGCAAAGACAGTCTGCTGTGGTATCATACCAGCATTACGCTGCCAGCTACTATGAAAGGCAAAAAAGTACTGCTGCATTTCGGTGCGGTAGATTGGCGTACGACCGTATACGTTAACGGTAAAGAAGCGGGTAGCCATGAAGGCGGCTTCGATCCGTTCTCCTTCGATATCACTTCCCTCCTGAAAAAAGGAGCACAGGAAATCACCATCAGCGTGTGGGACCCTACCGACGAAGGCCCGCAGCCCAGAGGTAAACAGGTGAGGCAACCTAACGGTATCTGGTATACGCCGGTTACCGGTATCTGGCAAACCGTATGGGTGGAAGGCGTGTCCGATGCGTATATCGCCGGTACTACACAGACGCCGGATATCGATCGCGCGGAACTGACCGTGAACGCAGATATCCCCGGCCGTCAACCCGGCGATGTGGTGAAAGTAACCGCGTGGGACGGTAATACACAGGTGGCCGCCGGTGATCTGGAAGCACAACCCGTACAACTGAAGATCCCCTCTCCTAAGTTATGGTCTCCCGAATCTCCTTTTCTGTACGATCTCCGTTTTACCATTACCCGCAAAGGAAAGGTGATCGACGAAGTAAAGAGTTACTTCGCCATGCGTAAGTCTTCTATCGGAAAAGATAACAATGGTGTGCAACGTATGTTGCTCAACAACCGCTTCGTGTTTCAGTTTGGTCCGCTGGACCAGGGCTGGTGGCCTGACGGATTGTATACCGCGCCTACGGATGAAGCGCTGTTGTATGACATCGCACAAACCAAAGCCATGGGCTTTAATATGATCCGCAAACACATCAAGGTAGAACCGGCCAGATGGTACTACTACTGTGATAAACTGGGCATGCTGGTATGGCAGGATATGCCCAGCGGTGACCTCGGCAACGGCTGGGAAATGCGCCCCGGCATCATTGACAGGGCTACCGATAAAAAACGCTCGGCTGAATCTGAAGCCTACTACCGCAAAGAATGGAATGCGATCATCAATACCCTGTATAATTTCCCCTCCATCATCGTATGGACCCCGTTCAACGAAGCATGGGGACAGTTTAAGACCATGGACATCGCCGGATGGACTATACAGAAAGACCCGTCACGCCTCGTGAATACCGCCAGTGGTGGTAACTTCTACCCGATAGGGCCCATCATCGACCTGCACAATTATCCGGAACCGGCCATGCCGGATCCTGCGGTTTATGGCGACAAGCGCGCGATCGTGCTGGGAGAATATGGCGGCCTGGGACTGCCCGTGGAAGGGCATGTATGGCAACAGAAAGATAACTGGGGATACCAGACTTTCAAAAATGCCGACGACATGTTTAAACGTTATTCCACCTTCACTGACAGGCTGGAGGAGTTGATCAGACTGGGACTGTCGGCAGCGGTATACACCCAGACCACCGACGTGGAAGTGGAGATCAACGGTCTGATGACCTACGATCGCAAGGTACAGAAAGTACCGGCGGAGAAACTAAAAGCTGTTAGCCAGAAACTTTATAACCCTGCGTTGGTAACGCTCAAACCCTGATATATGCGCTTCTATTCCACGTTGTTCGCACTCACATCCATTATAGTTGGCTTTACACCGGCGAATGCTCATCATTCGCCGGTTCCTCCTGCTTTTAAAACACCGGCATATCAGGAATTACCGTTAGGTGCTGTGAAACCCCGCGGCTGGCTGCTGCATCAGTTGCAGATCATGCGTGATGGCAGCAGCGGCCATCTTGATGAAGTCCACAACAAAATAAAAAACGATAACGGCTGGCTGGGCGGGAAAGGTGATGGTTGGGAAGAGACGCCCTACTGGCTGGATGGCGCGGTACCGTTGGCTTATCTGCTGGATGATGCCGCGTTGAAACAAAAAGTGCTACGATATATTAACTGGACGCTGGATCACCAGCGTCCATCTGGTTATTTTGGCCCCCTCACCAAAGCGGAACGCGAAAAAAATATAGCCATCACCGTGAATAACCCCGAAGCAGGGGAAGACTGGTGGCCCAAAATGGTGATGCTGAAAGTACTGCAACAATACTATACCGCCACTGGCGACCGTCGCGTGGTCCCTTTCCTGAAAAAATATTTTCAATACCAGTTGCAGGTGCTGAAGAAATGCCCCCTCGGGCAATGGACCGAATGGGCCACTTCCCGCGGCGCAGACAATGCGCTGGTGGTACAATGGCTGTATCAGCAAACGAAAGACCCGTCCCTGTTGGAACTGGCGGCGCTGATACAGCGGCAGAGTTATCCGTGGACCACCTGGCTTGGTAACCGCAACTGGGTGATAGACGCTGCTACACAGCAGGACGACCACCAGTGGATGCACCGCCACGGCGTCAACGTGGGCATGGGGCTGAAAGACCCGGCCGTCAATTATCAGCGTACCGGCGACCGGCAATACCTCGATTCCCTGCACACCGGCTTCCACGACCTGATGACCCTGCATGGCCTGCCCATGGGCATTTTCTCGGCTGATGAAGATCTTCACGGCAACGCCCCTACGCAGGGCACTGAGTTGTGCGCCATCGTAGAATCCATGTTCTCCCTGGAAGAAATCATCGGTATCACCGGAGACGTCCGCTACATGGACGCCCTGGAACGCATGACCTTTAACGCACTCCCCGCACAAACAACAGACGACTATAACAATAAGCAATACTTCCAGATCGCCAATCAGGTGCAGGTAAAAAAAGGAGTGTTTAACTTCTCCCTGCCTTTTGAAAGAGGAATGAATAACGTGTACGGTCTGCGCAGTGGTTACACCTGTTGCACCTCCAATATGCATCAGGGATGGACCAAATTCGCCTCACACCTGTGGTATGGCGCGCCGGACCATGGTTTGGCAGCATTAAGCTACAGCCCCAATGAAGTCACCGCCAAAGTAGGCAAACAACAACAGACGGTTACTATCAGAGAAGAAACCGCCTACCCATTCGATGACCAGGTCAGCTTTACCTTCCAGACTTCCGGTACGGTGGAATTTCCGCTACAGCTGCGTATCCCTTCATGGTGCCGCGAAGCGGTGATCACGCTCAACGGCCAGCCGCTGCGCCGCGAGAAAGGCGGACAGATCATCACGCTGCAACGGCCGTGGAAAAACAGCGACCAGCTGGTACTGCAATTACCCATGGAGGTAACCGTATCCGCCTGGGGGCGTAACTCCCGCGCGGTGGAAAGAGGCCCGCTCGTATATGCGTTGAAGTTAAAAGAGCGTTGGGAGAAAGGGGTGGATGAGCAGGAGGGAGAATATTTCAGCATATTCCCGGAAGGTCCGTGGAACTTTGGGCTCTTGGAGAAAGCGGTGAAAGCACCTGCCCAGCACTTTACCGTTCACCGCGACAAGCCTGTCTCCAATGATTTCGTCTGGAACCTGGCGTATGCGCCGGTGAGCATTACCACTTCCGCTAAAAGAATACCAGCCTGGCAGCTGGTGGATGATGTGGCGCCGCAGCCTGTCACCACCCGAGAGGGCACTTACAAAGGTCAGACCGCCGTCGAAGAAGAAACCATCACCCTTGTGCCTTACGGATGTACCAAAGTAAGAGTCGTAGCATTTCCCGTAGTCAGATAGGATATAGACACCAGTATTTTTTACATGTGATGACAAAACCAAAACTTAACTAACAGCCACCCGTCGGGAAGGCCCGGGGTGGGAAACCAAAATCACCCAAACAACACTCGTTATGAAAACACCATTACCATTTCCGGGCTTTGCCCGGAACCTACCCCTTATTGCCTTTTGGTTATTACTGTTGACAGGCATTCCGGTACTCGCGGCGGATATCCCCGTCACCGGTAAAGTCACGGACGAAAAAGGCAGTCCGTTGCCCGGTGTCAGCGTGAGTGTGAAAGGCACCGCCAAAGGCGCCTCCACCAACGACCTCGGCGCCTTTTCCCTCAATGTGCCCGATGAACATGCCATACTCGTTTTTAGCTATGTAGGCTATCAGCGAAAAGAATTACCCGTTACGCCCGGCAAACCCATGATCGTGCAGCTGGAACCGGATAATAAAGGTCTCGGAGAAGTGATCGTGGTGGGCTACGGCACCCAACGTAAAGAGTCGGTGACCGGCGCGGTGTCCGCCATTACGGCCAAAGACATTGAGCGGGTACACGGCTCTACTGTCAGCGCTACACTGGCAGGCAAAATCCCCGGCGTGAGCTTCCGTATGCCCGACGGCAGGCCCGGCGCTTCTGCCAATATCCAAATCCGCAACATGGGCAACCCGCTGTATGTGATCGACGGAATTCAAAAAGATGCCGGTCAGTTTAATAATATTTCCCCTAACGACATTGAAAGCATCACTGTGCTCAAAGACGCTTCCGCAGCCATTTACGGCGTACGTGCAGCCAATGGCGTAGTGGTGGTGACGACCAAGCGTGGTCGCATGGGCAGCGGCAACCTGATTAACGTAGACGGATACACGGGATGGCAAAGTTGGTCACGCTTCCCCAAAACAGTAGGTGCTTATGAATGGATGCTGGGTAAGGCCGATGCAGAAATGAACCGTGAAAACCCCGGCACACAAATTACCCCGGCAGAGCTGGAGAAATGGAAAGCCGGTACGGAGAAAGGGTATCAGAGCTTCGACTGGTACGACTTCATTATCAAAAAGAACGCACCGCAGCAGTCTATCAACGTGAACGCCACCGGTGGTTCTGAAAACATCAACTACTATCTATCCGTTACCCGGCTCGATCAGAAATCTGTACTGGGCCGTGAGTTTGATTTTAACCGTACTAACATCCAGAGCAATGTGGATGCCCGTATCGCCAAACGCCTCAAAGTAGGCGTGCAGATCAATGGCCGTATAGAAGAACGGGACAACCCCGGTGTGCCGGGTGGCGACGACTACTGGGCGCCGCGGTTTGCGCTGTTCCGCAACCGCCCCACAGAGCGGCCCTACGCCAACGACAACCCGGCCTATCCCAATGACATCGGCCATAATACCGAAAACTGGGCCGTGCAGTCCAAAGCCATTTCCGGCTATTGGACGGAGACCTGGCGCGTATTGCAGACCAACCTGAACGCAGAATACAATACGCCCCTCAAGGGACTTACACTCAAAGGCATGTACTCCTACTACTTCGCTGACCGGCAGATGGATGGTCATGAGTACACCTATGACACTTACACCTTTTATCCGCAAGACAGTACCTACCGTCGCACAGGCGGTAGCTCCAATCCATGGCGGGAAAGAGGTACCCGTAAGATACTGGAACAGGTAACACAGGGACAGGCGAACTACGCCAACACTTTCGGCAGACATAGCATTGGCGCCACATTCGTGGCAGAACGTATTGTTCGCCGGGAGATAGATGTATGGCTGCACGCCGTTCCCAAAAATAATGTGCTGCCCCTGATACAGTTTGCCGATATGGACACTTATAACGATAACGATGATACGCAGGCAAGGATCGGTTATATCGGTCGCCTTAACTATAGTTTTGCAGATAAATACTTTCTGGAAGTGGCCGGCAGAAGCGATGCTTCCTGGAAGTTCGCGCCAGACCGGCGCTGGGGCTTCTTCCCTTCTGTATCCGCCGGCTGGCGTATCACAGAGGAAAATTTTTTCCGCAACCTCCTCGGGCGCAACAGCATCCTCACAGACCTGAAAATACGCGCTTCTTACGGTGAGCTGGGTGATGATGATATCGGCATCGGCGCTTATGATTATATGTCGGGCTACAAGTACAACGTCTCCAAAGTAATCCTCGATGGCCAGGTGGTGGTGGGTTCCGCTGACAAGGGCGTGCCGAACAACCGCCTGTCATGGTTTGTGTCCCGCATCACAGACATTGGTATTGACTACTCCCTGTGGAATGGTAAAGTGACCGGTGCGGTGGATTACTTCTACCGCAAGCGTACCGGCTTACGCGGCCCTAAGTATGATATCCTTGTGCCCAGCGAAATAGGCTATGCGCTGCCGGAAGAAAATGTGAACAGCGATGCACAGGTTGGTGGAGAGATATCTGCGGCTTATAACGGAAAAGTAGGGCAGGTGCAATTGATAGTAGGCGGTAATTTTTCGTATTCCCGTGGCCGTTTCCTGCAATCTTATAAGCCACTGTGGGGAAACTCGCTAGACCATTATATGAATTCACAGGAGAACCGCTGGAGCAATATTTACTGGGGATTTGAGGCAATAGGCCAGTTTAAATCACAGGAGGAAATCAACCACTATCCGGTAAACATCGACGGAAAAGGGAATAAGACCTTATTACCCGGTGATCTGATTTATAAAGATACCAATGGTGATGGTATGATCAATGGTGCCGACATGCGTCCGATCGGTTATCAGACTACCGGTAATCCCACCATCGGCATCGGCTTTAATCTCGGCGTGCGCTGGAAAGGGATCGATTTCTCGGCTGACTTCTCCGGAGGCTCTTTGTATTCTTTCTCGCAAAACTGGGAAATGCGCTGGCCTTATCAGAACAACGGCAACCTGCTGAAACAATTCTATGAAGACCGCTGGCACCGGCAAGATCCGTTTGATGTGAACAGCCAATGGATTCCCGGCAAGTACCCGGCATTACGTTTTAACGATGGCGGTCACAGTAACTACAACAAACCGTCTACCTTTTGGCTGACCAATGTACATTATATCCGTCTGCGGACCATGGAACTGGGATACACGCTGCCACAGCCGTGGCTGGACAGAGTAAAGCTGAAGAAAGTCCGGTTGTATGTCAATACCTACAACCTGTTCTCCATTGACAATGTGAGCCAGCTGGGCATTGAACCGGAAATCGCCGATGAGAACGGACTACAGTATCCACAGAACAAATTTATCAACGTTGGTTTCAATCTCACTTTCTAAAAGCTATTTTATGAGAACATATGGTTTTTATATACTGTTGATGTTGACCTTATTCGGGTGTGTGAAAAGTAATGACGATTTCCTGAACCGCGCGCCCAGCAATATCCTGCTGGACGAGCAGGTGTGGAAGGACGAGGTGCTGGTATTGTCCGTGATCGCGAATTTGTACGACCGGTATCCGGATTATCAGACTATCGAGAACTGGTCAGAGTTTGCCGCTTTTGATGAAGCGTTTGCTTCTGAGTCCGGACAATACGGCCGGCATAAGAACCAGCAATACAGCTATGGCGCCTGGGGCTTCTGGGACTACGGTTATATCCGGGAGCTGAACCTGTTCATCGAAAAATGTGGTAAAGCCAATCAGCTGAAGCCGGAGACCAGGGAGCGTTTCCTGGCAGAAGCCCGTTATCTGCGTGCGAATGTATATTTCGAACTGGTGAAACGTATGGGCGGTGTGCCGCTGGTGCTGGAGCCGCTGACATATGATTACAAAGGAGACCCGGGTGCGTTGCAACGCCCCCGTCAGAAAGAATCAGAGATCTATGATTTTGTGATAAAGGAGATGGATGCTGTTATGCCGGCCCTGCCCGATGACGCTAATATTAAAAGCAGGGCTACTAAAGGACTGGTGCTCGCCACCAAAGCACGTGCTGCGCTCTATGCCGCGTCTATAGCCAAATATGGCGCCACTACTCCGCAGGTGTCATTGCCTGGTGGCGAGGTAGGTATTCCTGCATCTATGGCAGACGGATATTACAAAGCCGCGCTGGCGGCAGCCCAACAACTGATCAACAGCGGCAGGTACGCGTTGTACAATAAAAAGCCGGATAATCTTTCAGAGAACTTCGCAGCGTTGTTTTATGACAAAGGCGGCAACTCCGAAGTCATTTTCGTCAAGGATTTTAAGTTGCAGAGTGGCAAAGTAGAGGAATGGACGCTGGTCAATCAGCCGCGCTCCCTCGCAGAGGAGCAGCAGGGCGGCCGGTTAAATCCCTCGCTGAACCTGGTACAGTCTTTTGAAAAGCTGGACAACACTTTTGCGCCGTATGCCACCAATGCCGCTGGCGGTGATTACATCTACTACGATAAACCGGAAGATATGTTCGCGGGTCGCGATGCTCGTTTGGCCGGCACCGTTATCCTTCCCGGTACGGAATTCAAAAGCAGGAAAGTCGATATCTGGGCCGGGTATATCCTCAAAGATGGCAGTATTGTTACAGCCAATAACTTCGGCGGACAAGCCGTGGTGGGTGGCAATCGTATACAGGTAGTGGGTTTCGACGGGCCGATCGATAACCTGGAGTTTAGCGCGCAGACAGGTTTCTATGTGCGTAAATACCAGGACCCTGCTGTGGGCTCCGGCCGCATTGGTACCAAGAGCGAAGTATGGTGGGTACGTTACCGTTATGCAGAAGTGCTGCTCAACGCGGCAGAAGCGGCTTTTGAGCTGGGCGATAAAAACACTGCGGCCGGTTATCTGAACCAGGTACGCGCCCGTGCGGGCCTTACCACTCCACTTGCGGCCGGTGAGGTTACTTTTGATCGCATCGTTCATGAGAGGAAAGTGGAACTGGCATTTGAAGGTCATCAGCTATGGGACATGAAACGCTGGCGCCTCGCGCATGTGGTATGGGACGGCCTGGCTGCCGACTTAACGACCCACCCGGAAAGCGCCCGGTCTGCCAGCACCCGCGTCTTTGGGCTGTTGCCTTACCGCATCTACAGCCCCGGCACCCCACAGGACGGTAAATGGGTGTTCAAAAAAGTAATTCCCAGTAATGTTACCAGTGCGCATCAGTTCAGGCTGGGCAATTATTATTCGTTTATCGGGGATGATATCCGGAACAACAATCCGTTGGTGATCAAAAATCCTAACCAGTAAAAATCCATTCACATGAGAAACAGCTTATTTATCATCATTATATTACTGGCCGCTTCCTGCAAAAAGGATAACTATGCGGCACCTGGTACCAGCTTCAAAGGCCGCATTACCTATCAGGGAGAAGCTGTGAATGTAAGCCACGGGGAAGTATTTTTTGAACTGTGGGAATCCGGATGGGGAAAACGTACCCCCATCAACGTTGCTGTGGCGCAGGACGGCTCTTTTTCTTCGTTGCTGTTTGACGGTACCTATCAGTTGGTACTGCCCAAAGGGCAGGGGCCTTACCTTACGCTGCCGGATGCTGCCAGCCACACCGATACTACCCTGCTACAACTGAAAGGCGACCGTAACATGGATATAGAAGTGTTACCTTATTATATGATCAGGAATGCGAAGGTGAGTGCTAATGGCCGCCAGGTAGCGGTTACCTGTAAACTGGAGAAGATCATCACCGACGCCCGCGCCAAAAACGTAGAGCGGATCATGTTATACGTCAACAGAACGCAGTTTGTAGACGGTATCAATAACATCGCCACGCAGAGCATGAATGGTGGCGATATTCAGGACCCGGGCAATATTGCGTTGCAGGTAAATGTGCCGGCCGTCAATCCGGTGCAGGCATCGGTGTTTGTTCGGGTAGGGGTGAAAATAGAAGGGGTGGAGGATATGATTTTCTCGCCGGTTATCGAACAAAAATTATAATAGACAGGGAACGACGATCAACAAAAAGAAAAACCGGGAAAATTTTTCCCGGTTTTCTTTTTATGGAAAATGTTGTCAGGGGTTATTTGCCCGATACTGCTTTCGCAGCTTCGATAATGACGTTGGCTACTTTTTGTGGCTGTGAAATATATACAGCATGGCTGCCTTTTATCTCAGTGACTTTCGTGTTGGAGCGCTTGTACATATTCCGTTGAATGTCGGGGTTGATGCTTTTGTCTTCGGTGGCTATGATACCGAAGGCCGGTTTGTGTCTCCAGGCGGCATCGGTAACAGGGGACACGAAACATTTACCATAAAACGCGCCCTGTGATGCATACATGAATGCAGCTTCTTCCTTGCTTACATCGCCGCAGAAACCCGCGTGGAATTTTGCTTTGTCATAGTAAACGATGCCTTTGTCATCTGCAGGCAACACGCCGTTTTCGGGAGCAGGAGGAGCAGTCTGGAACCATTTAAGGGCTGTTTCATTGTTGTCGGGCTGGAAGGCCGCAATGTATACCAGTCCGGCTACTTTGGGGTGATTGCCCGCTTCTGTGATAACGACGCCGCCCCATGAGTGGCCGGCGAGAATGGCTGGCCCGTCCTGTGCGTCCAGCGCCAGTTTGGTAGCGGTTACATCATCTTCGAGGGAGGTCAGCGGGTTTTGCACCACGGTGACATGGTACCCCTGTTTGGTCAGCGCTTCGTACACGCCTTTGTAGCCGGAGCCGTCAGCGAATGCGCCGTGTACCAGCACAACATTCTTTATGACCTGCGCACTGGCGGCAGTGAAAGTGAAAAGGGCGAGGGTGAGGGCCAGGATAGTACCTTTCAGGGTGTGGAGGAGTGTTTGCTTTTTCATATTTATAGTGTTGAAGTGTTTGTTTGAATCAACGATACAAAGATGCGACGAAAAGCAGGCCTGCCTGATGAGCACATTACCCGGTCTGTTGTAATTATTTCCCTTTTTCGGAAATCCCCTTGCTTCTGAAGTCAGAAGGTGACGTGCCGGTGTTCTTTTTGAAGAAATTGGAGAAATACGCTACGTCTTCAAATCCCAGCTCAAAAGTGATGTGTTTAACCGACTTGTCTGTGTAGGCCAGTAATCTCCTGGCTTCTACCACAATTCTGTCCTGAATGATCTGTGATGGGGTTTTCTGGTTATATAACGCAAAGAGGTTCGATAGTGTTTTGGGTGACTTGCACAATAGCCCTGCGTAAAAGCTAACGGAGTGTTCTGTTTTGAAGTTGGCTTCTACCAGCAGATTGAATTTCCGTATAATATGGAACCGCTCGTCTGGCAGCTTTTTGGAAGGTACATATCCGGATTTAGCGAGGCTGGTCACATAAATGATGAGGCGCTTTAATAATACCAGCAACATTTCATTCTGGATATGGTCTGAAGTGTTGAACTCTTCTATAAATACATCAGAGAGCAATTGCAGCTTTTGCTGTGCATGATCGGTCAGCTTTACAATGAGATGGTCGGTGCTGCTGAAGAGAAACCCCACGCAGCTTACCTCGCTATCGTGGTCGATGATACAATAGAATTCCCGGTTGAATTGCCACGCCACAATGCTTTCGGCATGTTCAAAACTGAAGGACTGATTGAACAGCAGTGTCAATAAAGTATTGGAAGGAAATTCATATTCCGTGCCGTCGATGGTGACAGTCTGGCTTTGCCCCGGGTTCCAGGCGATGGTGAAATATTTATTGAACCGGTCTTTGGTAAATACCTGTCTGTCGAAACCGGCTTCATTTTTAAAAAGGAGCAGTTCCCCGCCGGTATTGTCTTCTTTTAGTTTGAGCTTCATCTGGGATATTTAGCGATAAAATTACACATATCAGCTGTATCAATAATATACGTATAATTTCTATTATCTGCTGAATATTAAACTAGATTAAGATGGATTCTTAAGCTAGGTTATTGGGGGTAGGGTATTAGGTGAACGATTTTTGTGGTGCAATTATAAATGTTTTCCTGCTTTAAAAAACGCTCCTATTCATTAAACATCAAAACCTAAAGACATGAACAAGATTACAGTAAAAGACGGCACTGAGATTTATTACAAAGATTGGGGAACTGGTCAACCGCTGGTGTTCCACCATGGCTGGCCACTGTCAAGTGATGACTGGGATGCCCAGATGATTTTTTTCCTGAATCAGGGATTCCGGGTGATCGCTTTTGATCGCAGAGGTCACGGCAGGTCTAGTCAGACAGCTATCGGACATGATATGGATACCTATGCATCTGACGTAGCAGAGCTGGTTAAAGCCCTGGATTTGAAGAATGCGGTGCATATCGGCCACTCCACAGGTGGTGGAGAAGTGATCCGTTATGTAGCTAAATATGGACAGGGCCGCGTAGCGAAAGCCGTACTGGTAAGCGCGGTTACACCCATCATGGTAAAGAACGAAAACAACCCTGACGGTGTGCCGATGTCTGTGTTCGATGAAATACGTGTTAACACAGCCACTAACAGGCAACAGTTCTTTCAGGATTTCACCATTCCTTTCTATGGTTACAACAGAGAAGGCGCTAAAAAGTCCCAGGGCATTATGGACAACTGGTGGCGTCAGGGCATGATGGGCGCTATCAAGGCTCATTATGATTGTATCAAGGCATTTTCAGAAACTGATTTTACTGAAGACCTGAAAAGCGTGGATGTGCCGGTATTGGTGATGCATGGTGAAGACGATCAGATCGTTCCGATTGCGACCACTGGTGTGAAAGCCGCTGAACTCCTGAAGAATGGCAAGCTGATTTCCTATCCTGGTTTCCCGCACGGCATGCCTACCACTGAGGCTGCTACTATCAATGCGGACCTGCTGGCCTTTATCAAAGCATAAATTATAGGGAAGTTGCTTATGAGCGCAGTCCGGGAGTGCCCCGGACTGCTTTTCTATTGCCCTGACCCGCGAAATTCTTAATCTAGATTAAGTCGTTTTCTTAATCTGGTTCATAGGCCAGCCAGTGGGGATGATGGAACTTTGTAGTGTAAATATAAAGGCAATGGTACAGTACATTTTTCATAAAGCAGACAGCCGGGGGCATGACCACCACGATTGGCTGGACAGCCGGAAAACATTCAGTTTCGGCGACTATTACAATCCCCGGAGGATGGGCTTTGGCGCTCTGCGGGTATTGAATGACGATACCCTGCCGGCGGGTAAGGGATTCGGTCTCCATCCGCATGATAATATGGAGATTATCAGTATTCCGCTGAAAGGAAGCCTCCGGCATGAAGATTCGGCCGGTAACAAAGCCGTCGCCGCGGCAGGCACTATCCAGGTGATGCATGCCGGCAGCGGCCTGTTTCACAGCGAATACAATAACAGCGAGACGGAAGTGGCTGAGTTCCTGCAAATATGGGTTTATCCGGAAGAGCTGAACACACCACCACGATATACGCTGGGCGCGCTGCAACAGGATGCCGACAGGAACCGCCTGCATACATTCATCGCGCCGGACAAGGAGGATGGAATCTATATCCGCAAAGATGTATGGTTCAGCACCGGGTATTTTGATCATGGTACAGCGTTTACCTACCCGGTTCATCAGCCCGGCAACGGCGTATATGCGTTTGTGATAGAAGGCCGTTTCGCGGTGGATGGGAAAGAGCTGTCGGCCAGAGATGGACTGGGCATATCAGCCACTTCCGGTATTGAAGTGAAGACGCTGAGCGACGACGCCCGCTTGTTGATCATGGAAGTACCCATGAATATTCATCCTTAATCATGCACATCATGGACCATAACATATCATTAAAACTGCTCGCTATTGGCTACGATCCGGCTATCATGCAGGTGGTAGCGCGGCTGCTGAACAGTCATGCCGGATGGGAAGGCGTTACCGCTCTTACCAGCGAAGAGGGACTGGAGAAAATAAGCAGCGGAAAATACGATGCTGTATTGCTCTGCGTAGGCGTAAGTACGGCCGATGAAGGTATCTTCCGCCAGGCAGTGGCCACGCATCATCCATCCACCATCGTTATCAGACATTACGGAGGCGGCAGCGGTCTGCTCGAAAATGAACTGCGCGCTGCACTCGATCATCATCAATAAACCAAACACTATGGAAAATAAAATACTGGGCCTTCACCATATCACCGCTATCGCGGCTGACGCCCAACGCAACTACGATTTTTATACGAAAGTACTCGGATTGAGAATGGTTAAAAAGACCGTCAACTTTGACGATCCGGGAACGTACCACTTTTATTATGGCGACGAACACGGTACGCCCGGTACTATCCTGACCTTCTTCCCCTGGGAACATATTATGCCCGGTCGCGCCGGTACCGGTATGGCAACGGAAATCACCTATGCGGTGCCCGAAGGTAGCCTGGAAGCGTGGAGAGAACGGTTAGCACGGTTTAATGTTTCCTCCGAAATAAAAGAACACTTCGGTGAACCTTATCTTTCTTTCACAGATCCTGATGGCCTTCAGCTCAACCTGATCGTGCCTAAAACACCTGATACACGGGCACCATGGCAAACCGATGAGGTGAAAGCGGACATCGCCACCAGAGGTTTTCACAGTACCACTTTATCGCTGAAAGAGATAGATGCCACTGCCGGCGTACTCACAGACATTTTTGGTTATCGGCTGTTGGCACAGGAAGGGAACCGTTATCGTTTTATCACCGACGCGGTAGCCAATGCAGGCATCATCGATCTGCTGGCATTGCCCGACGGACAGCGCGGCCATACCGGCGCCGGTACCAATCACCATGTGGCCTTCAGGGTGGCTAATGATGCTATCCAGATGGAATTCCGGGAAAAGATATTGAGCAGCGGATTAGAGATCACGCCTAAAATAGACCGGGATTATTTCTTCTCCCTTTATTTCCGGGAACCGGGTGGCGTACTGTTTGAAATAGCGACGGACAACCCTGGTTTTACAGTAGATGAACCACTGGAAAAACTGGGCAGCAGCCTTAAACTGCCGAAACAGTACGAGCCAGCCAGAGGAGAGATAGAAAAAGTATTGCCGGTATTAAAATAAACGTCACATGCATAAGGAAGATATTATTACCGCCGGAAAGCCAATAGCCACTGCATCAAAGGCATTGATCATGGTACACGGAAGAGGAGCTTCCGCAGCAGATATCCTGTCACTGGCCAAGTGGCTGCCTGTCAGCGATTACGCGCTGCTGGCGCCACAGGCCACCAATCATACCTGGTATCCGCAGTCGTTCCTGGCGCCGCCCGCGCAGAATGAACCGTGGCTTTCCTCCGCGTTGGATTTGCTGAAGAAGATGACAGATGATTTGCAACAGCAAGGCATAGCGCGTGAACAGATTTATTTTCTGGGCTTTTCCCAGGGCGCTTGCCTCACGCTGGAATTCATTGCCAGAAATGCCGCGAGATATGGAGGCGCCGTCGCTTTTACCGGCGGATTGATCGGCGATAAAATTTATCCGGAAAACTATCACGGAACGTTTGATGGCATGCCTGTCTTCATCGGTAGCGCCAATCCAGATTTCCATGTTCCCGTGCCACGGGTACATGAGTCAACGGCCATCCTGCAAAAGATGGGAGCCAGCGTGACAGAGAAGATATACGACAATATGGGTCACACCATTATTGAAGATGAGATCAGGCAGGCCAGCGAACTGGTATTTGGCTAACCGCTATTTCTTTTTCTGAATGGTACTTCTCACCTTACTTAAAAATTCGGGAGATACTCCCAGGTAACGGGCGATCTGGTTCTGCGGTACACGTTGTACTACCTGGGGGTATTTTTCGATGAAAGCCAGATACCGTTGTTCCGCGGTTTGTGATACCAGGCTGTGAAAACGCCGCTGCAGCGCAAAGAGCGAGCGTTGTATCAGTAACCGGAAGAAGGTTTCGAACTTGGGTATTTTCTCATACAGCGTTGCTTTGCTTTTGTAGTCGATGATCAGCAACTCACAATCTTCCAGCGATTCGATGAACATATTGGAGGGCGCCTTCTCCGTAAAACTGTAGATGTCACTTACCCACCAGCCTTCTATGGCAAAGGAAAGAATCGTTTCTGTGCCGTCATCACTCAGATAATAGGTGCGGATACAACCTTTGACGATATACGCCTCAAAGTCGCAGACTTCACCTTCCTGCAACAGGTAAGTACGTTTCCTCACCCGCCTGAATTTAAGCAGGGAATGAAATAACTGCCGCTCTTCCGGCGTCAGAGAAATGATACGGTCTACGAATTGGTCAATCTGTTCGAACATAGTCTATTAAAGATAGGATATTAGATTATTCTGTTGCTTCCCCGCTTTTTCGTAAGGAAGTAACCCGTATGGCCAAACCATATACCGAATTGTATGTTGTTGATTATCAATTATAAATGAATTTTTAACGAAATGCCGTTTTACGATATATCGTAATTTTATGGGCGCTTTTGTATTATTGTATGATGAACACAGACATTTCCGGTAGAAAAGATGAATTTGAGACCCTGCTTTGTTTTTCCAAAGCAATCGCGGCTGCCCGGCATCGTGCCGACCTCTGGGAGATCGTAAACGAACAGCTATTGGAAAATATCGGTGCCAGTTATTACACCCTCTGCCTGATCAATGAAGATGCACACACGCATTCTCCGTTTCTGTACAGCGCTGAAAACAAAATAAAGACGGTTACCGGAGAAAATCCGGTGATGCACCGGCAACATCCCATGTATGACGGCATATTTGACAAGGCTATCGACACGGAAGAGCCGGTGGTATTTGATATGCAACAGCTCGTGCGTCGAAAGGACATGCCGACCTACGTGATACACTGGTATAACTCAGGCGTAAAAGAGATGATGCTGGTCAGGGTATGCAACGGAAAAGAGCCGAAGGGAGTATTATATCTCTATGCGAAGAAGACCGGCGTTTTTACAAAAGGCCGGTTCAGTTTTTTCACCGCTATCGCCGATCAGTTAGGTACAGGGATATCGAACATTCTCGCCAATGAAAAAATAGAATTACAGCTGGAGGAAATCCGGAAATATAAAACACAGCTGGAGCAGGAGAACAGCTATCTGAAGGAAGAAAGGAAAAAAGAAAAACACCTGACAGGCAATGCTGTGGGCAATTCTGCTGCCATCCGCAAAGTGTACGATCTTGTGTCAAAAGTAGCTGCTTCCGATGCTACGGTATTAATTCTGGGGGAAACAGGGACCGGAAAAGAGCTGATCGCGCATCAGGTGCATGACGCCTCCCCGCGGCGCGATAACCTTATGATCAAAGTAAACTGTGCGGCCATTCCTGCCAATCTGCTGGAAAGCGAGTTGTTTGGCCATGAGAAAGGCAGCTTCACCGGAGCGCTGGAGAAAAGGACGGGTAAGTTTGAACTGGCCAATAACAGCACATTGTTTCTGGATGAAATAGGAGAGCTGCCACTGGAGATGCAGGCGAAATTACTGAGGGCTTTACAGGAAAAAGAAATAGAAAGGATCGGTGGGAAATCAGTGATTAAAGTGAATGTGCGCATCGTGGCAGCGACCAACAAAAATCTGGAAGCAGAGATCGTGGCCGGCCGTTTCCGGAGCGACCTTTACTATCGACTGTGTGTGTTTCCCATTGCGCTGCCGCCACTGAGAGAACGTAAAGAGGACATACCGGAACTGGTTTCTTTTTTTATTGAAAAATATGCTGTCAGCAGTGGCAGGAAAATAAATGGTATTGCGCCTAAAGCATTGGAGAAATTAAAAGCATATGCCTGGCCGGGCAATATCCGCGAACTGGAACATTTGATAGAGAGGACCGTGCTGCTCACCTCTGCCGATAGCATTACGGAAGTGAGTCTGCCGGCCCGAAGTAAATTGTTGTTCGCCCGGCAGGATGCCGATACGGAGGTCCGTTCGCTGGCAGACGTGGAGCGGGAGCATATCCTGAAAATGGTGAAGTTATCAAAAGGCCGGATATCCGGCCCCCAGGGCGCAGCCGCTAAGTTGCAGCTGCCTTCTACCACGCTGATGTCAAAAATGCAGAAACTCGGTATCCGGAAAGAACATTTTATTGATACCGGGAAAAACAATGATTAAATTTTGCCCACCGTTTTTCCGGTAGATAAATCCAGTCTGCCGGACGTAAAAGCCCAATAGGTCCAAAGTACGGCGCACAGTATTAAAGCGCCCTCCGGCCAGCAAAAGGAAAGCAGGAATGCCGACAAATGTACGGGAATGCCATACTGGTAGTTTCGCCTGATTTTTCCGATGGCCGCGTTGCTGATCTCCGGTCGTAGCAGCTCTCTGTTCCGGCTGGCAATGCTCCACAATAAATTAAAGGCCAGGTTGATCAATACGAATAAACCGGTATACACCGCCACGGCCACTGTCAGGGAAGGGGTGCCATAGTACCTGGCCAGCAAAGCGGTAGGATAGGAGATACAGGTGGCTAAAAACAGCACCAGTCCGTTGGCAAACATCAGGGTGCTGTTGCGCCGGTAGATCTGTTTGAACATCTTGTGATGGTTGACCCACATAATAAAGATGCTGAAGAAAGACAGGCTGAAAGCCAGAAAGGACGGCCATTGCGCCAGCAGGCTGCTGGCCAGCGCCTGACGGTTGTTGTTACTATCGGCATCGGGTATACGTAATTCCAGCACCAGCAGCGTGATAGCGATCGCAAATACACCATCACTGAAGCCTTCTATTCTTGCGGTTTCTTTTTCCATCTGACAGCTTATTTGTAAGTGGTTTTTATGCCCAGTTTTTTCATCTTGGAATATAGTGTCTGTGCGGACATTTTGAGGACTTCGGCAGCGCCCATATCGCCCGATACGCGGCCGTTGCAGGCCTTCAGTACTTTCAGGATGTGTGCCCTTTCCATCTCTTCCATCGTTTCCAGTTTCTCTGTTGCCGGTATCTGCGGAAGCCGGGACATCGGTATTTCCATCGAATGGATTTGTTCTCCGTTGGTGAGGATAAACTGCCGTTCTATCAGGTGTTCCAGTTCGCGGATGTTGCCGGGCCAGTCGTGTTGTTCCAGTGTCTGTAGCGCTGATTCACTGATGCCGGATATTTTTTTGCCGGTGTTGTCGGAAAGTTTTTTCAGGAAATGAAGCGCCAGCGGGCGGATGTCTTCTTTGTGTTCACGCAGGGGCGGGAGCGCAATGGGAAATACGTTGAGCCGGTAATAGAGGTCCAGTCGGAATCTTCCTTCCGCCACTTCTTTTTCCAGGTTCCTGTTGGTAGCGGCAATTACGCGAACGTCCACTTTGGTGAGCGGACCGCCGCCCAGTTTTTCTATTTCTTTTTCCTGTAGTGTGCGCAGTAGTTTCACCTGTGCTTCCAGCGGAAGTTCGCCGATCTCGTCGAGGAAGAGGGTGCCGCCGTGTGCCTGTTCAAATTTACCGATGCGTTTCTGTATGGCTCCGGTGAAGGCGCCACGTTCGTGGCCAAACAACTCGGATTCCAATAGTGAAATCGGCAGCGCTGCACAGTTGACGGTAATAAAGGGTTTATGTTTCCGCCTTGAATTTTTATGGATGGCCTGAGCGAAACGTTCTTTACCGGTGCCGCTTTCGCCCAACAGCAACACGGATGTATTGGTGGGCGCCACGACCCCCGCCTGTTCCTGCGCTTTTTTCATAGCGCTGCTGCTGCCGATGATATCCGGGTCGAGGGTTGTTTCTACAGGTAAGGAAGGTGTTTCCTCCCGTATCATGCCGGTTTCCACGCCGTGGCGGTAGCGGGCAATGTCGAGCATCACAAAAAGATCGCGCTCGCGGAAGGGTTTTACCAGAAAGCCATAGGGCTGTGTGGCTTTGGCGGCTTCCAGTGTTTGCTGATTGGTATTGGCGGAAATATAAAGGAACGGTATCCGGAGCTGTTGTAGTTCTTTGGCCAGTTCAATACCGCTGGTGGGCGTTTTCAGGATAATGTCCAGCAGTACCCAGTGGGGCCGTTTTTCTGCGATCAGTGTTCTGGCCTGTTCCACGGAGGCGGCGATGCCGCATACATCATAGCCGCCTTTGACCAGTATCATTTTCAGGTCGTTGCCCACGATGAACTCATCTTCTACGATCAGTATTTTTTCTTTGTCAGCCATAGTTTTAGTTTACCTGATTGATCGATCTAACTAAAAAAAGCACCTGTATGGAAACACCATCCGGGCTGCTTTTGATGTGGAAAGTGCCTTCCAGCTGGTCGGCCAGTCCTTTCATGAGGCTCATGCCCAGTGAGGGCGATTCTTCGGGAACGAAGTCGCCCCGCAGCCCTACGCCGTCGTCTGTAATGGACAGCAGACAATATTGTGCACCATCTCTTTTGAAGGTGATGGCGACGGTGCCGCTACGATCGCCGGGGAAAGCGTATTTGATGGCGTTGCTTACTGCTTCATTCAGGATCAGCCCCAGTGGAACGGCCTGCACTACATCCAACAAAATCACTTCACTATCGATGCAGAAAGTGACCCTTGAACCGGTATCAAAACTCTCGTCCATAAAGCCGGCCAGTTCCCGGATATACCAGTGCATATCGATGGCGCCGAGGTTGTCGGTATGATACAGCCGCTGATGGATCAGCGACATGGCATACATGCGGTGCTGGCTGTTTTTGATGGCAGCGATGGCATCTGCGTTGTCGAGGTAGCGTGATTGGGTATTGAGCAGACTGATGATGATCTGGAGGTTGTTTTTCACGCGGTGGTGTATCTCCTTCAACAGCCACTCTTTTTCATCCACCAGTTTCTTCAGCAGCTCATTCTGTGCATTGATGGACTCCTGTTGTTTTTCGAGTTGCAGGGCGTTCTTTTTCTTCAGGCGGTATCTGTTGTATAGCAATGCCAGGATGAGTAGCAATGCGCAGACGCTACCGGTGATCACATTACGGAACACTCGTCCTTTCTGCAGGGAGATTTCCTGTAGTTTGCTTTTTTGGGTCAACAGCTCGATGTCTTTGTCTTTTCTTTCTGTTTCAAACTGTAACCGCAGTACGTCGAGTTGTTTGCTCTGGGTGGTGCTGGTAACCGAATCCGATAGCTGTTTATAATGCCGGAAATGGTTGATGGCCCCGGAAAAATTGCCCAGTGCGGAATCCGAACGGAATGCCAGCCATGCTGCTTCTGCCTGTCGCACCAGTCCGCCGGGGAATTCCCGGGCATGTTGCTGATAAACATTGACATAGGGGGCGGCATCGCTGAAACGACCTGTTTCCTGTAGATAGAGGATCAGCGCCAGCCGTACCACCTGTGTGAACACGGGGATTTCGTCGTCGGTCTCCAGGATTTTCTTTAATTCCTGATAGTGCGGGGCTGCTTTGGATAGTTGGTGTAGTGCTACATAATTTCTCAGGTAACCAATCTCAATTTGTATTATTTCGTGCTTTTCCAGGGCGGAGCGCAGTCTTTCCACGGAGTGTAGCGTATCCAGGCTGCTGTAATATTCTCCCCTGTTCCGCAGCGCATCCGCAATGTTTAACAATAAAGCTTTGATGGTGCTGGTATCATGGAGCTGTCTGGCATGGGCCAGCGCTTTGTCAAAATAGTCGACGGCCTGATCATAATATTGCACGCTGTAGTAGTTCAGGCCTACACGGTTGTAGATGGTGGTCATCAACGGCCCCTCTTCGTTGAGCTTCTCTGCTGTTTCCACTGCCAGGAGGTTGTAGCGGAGCGATTGTACAAAATTGTTGTTGCCCTGATAGGCCCCTCCGATCACCGAGTACAGCCCCTGTAATCGCTGGTAGCCTGTTGCTTTGTAGATGGACAAGGCTTCCTGCAGTACGCGCAGGGCACCGTCATAGTCTTTGTTCACCTGCAGGAGGTCCCCGATAAATTCTTTCAGCTGGGCGGCGGATTGTTTTTTGCCGTTTTTCAGGTAGATGTCTGCCCCTTGTTCATACAGTGCGATTTTACGGGGGAGGTCTTTGGGCTCATTGGAATAGGTGCCTCCCAATTCCACCACTGCCTGGGCTTTTTCCCATATGGTGCCATATTGCGTCAATAGTTGCAGGGCTTCTTCGCTGCTGGCTCTTCCTTGGTCGGCATGCCCCGATTCCCGGAAGGCCTTGGTCCGCAGCAATTTGCTCAGACCAAGGCCTCTTGGATAATTGATTTGCCGGCTGCGGGCCTCCATCTGGTCAGCCATCCGGTAGGCCATATTCATGTCTTCTTCCCGTGACTCGGGCTTATCGAGGAATGCTTCGCCCACGCGGAGCATGCGGCCAATGGTGGCCGTATCGGCCTTGCCATTCCGAAGCAGCTCGCGGGCCTTGCCCGTGTCAGTATCTGATTGAGCCTGTATATATGCCGGTATCAGGAGGTACAGCAGTAGCAGTACCTTCCGCCGGGATTGGATCATGAATGCATGCATAGGTTACCCTTCTTTTTGCGCGGACATTTCTCCCTGCAGGTAACATATCACGATGGCCACGCCGGGCAGGACGATGGCGCTTAGCCCCACCCATCGGGCCACTACGGCCCCGATGATACAGCCCGCCAGGAAACCGCCAATAGTGACGGTTTGCTTTTTAAGGCTGGATAGGGATAGCTCATTGCCCAGCTTACCTTTCCGGATCACATTACCCAGGTCCAGCGCAGCTTGTGTGACGTTGCCCGTCATCATCGTAGTAGGGCCATGCGTCTCTTTGGCAAAGAGCTTCCCGAAGGCGTTCTGTAAGCCCATAGCCAGTACAGTGATCATGACGATAAGATAGGTTACCGGTTTTTCTTCCAGAGATGTTAATATCGGCAGGAAAAAAGCAGTTATTCCGCAAGCCGTCAAAATTATGCCTTCTGCCAGTAAAATGCGGTATTTTTTTGCCGATTTTTCTGCCAGCCATCCGCCAGCCATCACTGCTGCCACAAATACGGGAAAAGTGAGCAGTTTGATCCACGCGGCAGCGCTGGTGCTGCCGGAAGACACCTGCGCCGCAAACACGATGAAGTTACCGGTAACATGCGCGGAAAAAATAGAGTCGCCGGACACGAAAGTGGCGGTATCGCAATATCCTGCTACCCATGCCAGCAGAAAGGTGACCCAGTTAATACTATGTTGTTGTTCTGTCATACCGGTGATCAATTTAAATGAACAATTTATTCCAGATGTGCCCTGAGCATCCAGGCCATTTTCTCATGTGTTTCCATCAGCCCCGTGATATAGTCGCTGCTGCCGGCATCATGCAGCGCGGTAGCATAACCATTGATGTTTTCCCGGAGGTGGACCAGGATACTCTCATGATCGTGCAACAGGTCTTTGATGAACCCGATGCCATCGTTTTTCTCCCTTGTCATTTCTGTAAGATGGGTGAGGGCAAGAAATTCTTTGAGCGTAGCAGGTGGAAAATGTCCCAGCGTACGGATACGTTCTGCCATATCATCGATGATCTCTTCCAGTTGCTGGTACTGACTTTCAAAGAACAGGTGTTTGCTGTGAAAGTCGGGCCCCGTCACACACCAGTGGGCTTTCCGTGTTTTGGTGTACAAAATGAATTCATCTGCCAGCATTTTGCCCAGTGAGTGGGACACGGTGGCCAGGTATTCTTGTTTGATGCCGATATTGGCTTGCATGTGATTAAAGTTTAAAAAAGATGAGATAAAAGTTGTACGTCGATGGAATAACGGCCTGGCCCCAGTATCAGCAGCAACAGCAGGGAGAGCGTGTACATGTAGGGCACGTCCCGTATTTCAGGGTTGTCTTTCCGGTGTACGACAAAATACCCGATGGCCGTCACGCCGATGGTGGGGAGAATGGCCAGCCGGGTAACGAGTCCCAGCGCCATCAGGAATGGCACAACGGTATCGGCGAAAGTGGCTACCAGTCCGTTCAGGGTTTCCGGCAGGTGCAACGGATTGGGCACGTGCTCTTTCTGGCCGTTTTCTACCCGGAATTTCTTCATGCCGTGCACCCGGAACAGTTCAAAAGCCAATAACAGCCGAAAGCCGAGCAATGCATAGTTGTTGACCGTACTCCCCGCGTCTGAATAGAGGAGATAGTGGATGATCTCTTTCATAAAAAATATTTAGAAAGCAAAACAGGAACATCCGAAAACGCCCCAGAATGCAGTGTAATTATTAACCGGAACAGGACTAAGTCTTGCCACGTTGTGATCATGGCCGTGGACGTCGCAGCTGCCTGCACAGCAGTGTACCTGGCTGGTCACTGCGGCTGTTGTATGGGCGACAGTGTTTTGGGCGGCGTAATAGCCACCGAATTGTTTTACCGGCGACCAGTCCGGCAGAACGGGAATGGGCGCAGGGGAGAAATGGGAGAACTCATTGCTGCTATACACAATTTTTCCGCCTACGATGGTCAGGATGGATTCGATATGTTTGATCGCTTCTTCGGGAACTTCAAAGTAGTCGGTGTCCAGTACGGCCAAATCGGCCATCTGCCCGGATTTGATGCTGCCCTTGCTGTCTTGCTCACTGGAGAACCATGCACTTCCTTTGGTATATAATTCCAGGGCTGTTTCCCTGCTTAATTTGGTGGTATCATCATATAATTGCTGACCGCCCACTGTTTTACCGGCAGAAAGCCAGTAGAGGGCTACCCATGGGTTGTAGCTGCTGACGCGGGTGGCATCGGTGCCGGCGCCTACCGGCACGCCTGCCTGCAGCATCCGTTTTACCGGTGGTGTATGTGCTGCCGCGGCTTTACCATAACGATCGGTAAAATATTCTCCCTGAAACGCCATCCTGCTCTGTACGGCAATACCGCCGCCCAGCGCCTTCACCCGGTCGATGTTACGTTCATCGATGGTTTCCGCATGGTCAAATATCCAGTGTAGTCCGTTGAAAGGAATGTCTCTGTTCACTTTTTCAAAGACGTCCAGGAAGCGGGTGATGCTTTCATTATAGGTGGCATGTAACCGGAACGGCCAGCGGTTTTCCACGAGGTGGCGTACCACTTTTTCCAGTTCGGCTTCCATCGTTTCCGGCAGGTCTGGCCGGGGTTGCAGGAAATCCTCAAAATCCGCTGCGGAGAATACCAGCATCTCACCGGCGCCGTTGTGCCGGTACATCTCGTCGCCCTGGTGAAGTTGTACGGTGCTGGTCCAGTTTTTAAAATCTTCCAGCTCCTGCTTCGGCCTTTGTGTAAAGAGATTGTATGCAATCCTTACGGTGAGTTGTTGTTTTTGGTGCAGTTCACTGATCACCTGATAGTCGTCGGGGAAGTTCTGGAACCCGCCACCGGCGTCGATCACACTGGTGATGCCAAATCTGTTCAGCTCTTTCATAAAGTGCCGGGTGGAGTTGACCTGATGATCATAAGACAACTTAGGCCCTTTGGCCAGTGTGGAATAAAGGATCATAGCATTAGGACTGGCGAGTAGCAGTCCTGTTGGTTCGCCTTTACTGTTTTTTTCAATGACGCCGCCGGGAGGCGCCGGGGTGTCTTTGGTGAACCCTACTGCACGAAGAGCGGCGCGGTTCAGCAAAGCCCGGTCGTACAGGTGCATGATAAACACCGGTGTATCTGGCGCAATCGCATTGATTTCTTCCAGCGTCGGCATTCTTTTTTCTGCAAACTGATGTTCGGTCCATCCGCCTACTACCCTTACCCACTGCGGAGAAGGGGTGATGGCCACCTGCTTTTTCAGCATGGCCAAAGCGTCGGAGAGAGAAGGAACGCCATCCCACCTCAGTTCGAGCGTATAATTCAGGCCACCGCGGATAAGGTGGATGTGAGAGTCGTTGAGGCCGGGGATTACCCTTTTTCCTTTCAGGTCTATCTGTGTTGTGGCTGCGGCGCCATATTCCTGGAGGATGGTGTTGTCATCTCCCACGGCCACGAACCGGCCATCGCTGATGGCGACGGCTGTCGCCCGCGGATGGGAAGGGTCTACTGTATGTATCTTCCCGTTGTATAAAACGAGATCAGCTTTTTTATTCATGGAAACTGCATTTAGTGTTGAAAGGATGCAATTGCTTCTTTGATGCCTTCGCCCGCGGTTTCAAAAAATGCGGGTCCGGCCAGTAAGGTGGCTTTGGTCATCGGTTTCGCAGGAGCGAGGTGTTGCTGTTGCAGGTAGCGTTGCGTGCGCCAGGCCTGAATGATTCCTTTGGTGACGTTGGCGGCCACTAAGGCAGTGGGGGAGTCGATGCCGGCATCTTTGATATTGCCGGCAAAGGCAAAGCCGGTCACGCCGAGGCGGGTGGCTTCACGAAGGGCTACGGCGCCCACGTTGGTCATCATGTCTGCGTTAAAATGATGCCGGTCTCCCAAACCAATCAACAGCAGTTTGGACGCTTTCATGGCGCCTTTGGGAGGGGTGATCAACAGCGTCTCCAGATAATGTCCTTCAAATTTTCCGCTTTTTCTCAGTTCGGTGATCTGTCCTTTGAGGGAGTGGTCGAGGTGTACCATGCCATTGAGCGCGGTTGGCAGCGCCGGCGGATTGAAGATGTCGCCTTCGGAATATTCAAATACGCAGGCTACCTGCAACGGCGCTACAGTAGCGGAAGGGCCTTGCACCAATCCGATAATGGAGATACCGTCTACTTTGCCCCATACTTTAGTAGTACCGACGGGAGTGGTTTTGGTGGTGCTGTCGGTATGTTGACCAACAACTGCCACGGCGTGCAGAAAAAGAAAGGAAACACTCATGGAAATGAGGAGTGCTCTGCGACAACGGGTAATGAATGTTTTGTTCATGGTTTATCGTTTTTGCATGCTAGAATTTTACACTGAGTCTGGTGTTGAAGAACAGGCCATCTTTGGGCGTAGGTGTCATGTCGCGGATAAAGGCGCCTGTTTTGAAATATTGAAAGCCGCAGTTCAGCGAGATGAATTTGTTCATACTGTACACGAAGCTGGCGAGATAAGCAGTGCCGATATGTCTTTCCAATGAAGTGGCGCCGGCGAGGTTGAATCCTCCGCTGGGCCTGTAAATACCGTCCTGAAGCGAATAGCGCCAGTTGAGCACCACATCCGCCTGTGCCAGTATCTTCTTTCCGATATTGACAGTGGCATAGGGGTGTAGGTCTATCAGGTTTACAGGGCCTATCTGTGGACTGAATCCGAAGTATCCTCCTTTGGGATAAAGGGGATTAAAAGACTGAAGGCTACCATCTCCTTTTTTTCTGTCTCCTGAGATATAGTCGTTACGCAGACTGATGGACGGTTTGCCGGGAAGGTCTTCAAATAAATAACCTGCTTCCACAGAGGCTGTCCAGGCATTGATACGGGCATCGCCGAAGGAACCGAACTGCCAGGCGCCTTCGAGGTTGTAAATAAATCCGCCGCCATATCGCCAGATCCGCGTGCCTAGGGTGTGGCGTAATTCTTTGTTGATGCCTTCTTCAAACAGGGAGCGGTCGCGTTTAATGCCGATGTAGTACAGATCGATGTTGGGAAAGGCAGGAAGAATCACCTTGCTGTATAGTCCCCAGAGGTTTACTGCCTTGCTGGATTTATTGTCGAACGTACCGGTGTTGATGGTATCGGCCATCATCACGAATCCGTCGATACTCCAGCGGTCAGTGTTGTACATCAGTTTGGCGCCGTCGAAATACAATCGGAGGTTGGGGCCTTCTCTGACAGAGATCAGCCGGCCACTTCCGTAATCGAGTTCCTGTCTGCCTGCACGAAGAATCAGTTGCTGCTCTTTTCTTTTGATGATAGCTGCGTCGATGAAGAGGTTCTGTATGTTTAGATGGTCTTCATCGATGGGGCGGGGACCATTGCTTCTCCCGCTTTCCCAGGCACTTCTGATTTGTGTGAAAATTCTGAAGCGGTCATGCAGATGGAGGTCGGCGTGCAGGTCATACCGTTGTAAAAGGAAGCCGTTGTGTCCAATGCCCAGCCTTCCCCAGTCTTCATTGTTAAAATCGACATATTCCATTCTGGCCGCACCGCCGAATGAAACATAAGCGCTGCCGTCTTTTGATAAGCTGGTGTATTTTATTTTCCGGTATACGTTGCGCGTAGAGTCTTTGAGGCCTGAATAATCTTCATCAAAGCGCATCAGCTTAAAGCTTTGCGCTGTTGTCCGGCTGACAGATGAAAGGCAGGCAATAACGATGACGATGTTACGAATGAGACGGGAAAGGTGTTTTGATGGCAATTGGAATAGGTTTTAAACGAACGGATTAGTGTTGCAGCATGTGGTGGGCGTAGTGGATACCGATACCATAAGCGCCACCGTATTTCTTCATCAGATCAGTAACAGCCACATAGGTTTCCTGGCGTGCCCAGTCGCGCTGCAGTTCCAGCAGGTACTGAATGGAGGTCATCGGTTTTACGCCGGCATGCACCATTCTTTGTACAGAGCGTTCATGTGCTTCGGCGCTCACATCGCCGCAGGCATCCGTGATCACAAATACGTCGTAACCTTCTTCCAGGGCCGACAGCGCCGGACCTACGATGCATACGCCTGTCCACAGACCGGCCAGGACCAGTTTCTTTTTGCCTTTACCCACAATGGCTTTATAGGCAGCTTCATCTTCCCAGGTGTTCATGGACGTACGATCAATGTAGCCGGAAGTGGCCTGCGGATAAAACTCTTCTATCTCAGGAAACACAGGGCCGGAAAAAGATTGTTCTGCTACAGTGGTCACTACAGTCGGCACGTTGAAGATTTTAGAGGCACCTGCAACGATGGCGGTATTGGTCCTGAGCTCACTCAGGGAAATGCTCTTGGTGGCAAAACCCATTTGGCCTTCAAAATCGATCAGGACCAGCGCATGATTGTCGGGAGACAGTAAGTTGGATGATGGTTTCATTTGTAAAATAGTTTGCGCCAGTGAGACAATTCAGATGCCTGTTTGTAAGTTGTTTATATACAATGTGTTATGCGTTTTTAGGTGGGTTTGGGCTTTACGATATTTCGTAGAATTATGAAAAGCAGCAAAAATCTGTTAATGAAAAAGCCCCATTTGCGAACAACCGCAAATGGGGCTTTTTCATTAACAGGAGATGATCAATTGTCTGATACCTGCTGTGCTGCTGCTGCAATAACGGCGGCTACTTTTTCCGGCTGAGACACGTAAACCGCGTGACTGCCTTTGATTTCAGTGACCTGCGTATTGGAACGCCGGTACATGTTGCGTTGGATATCGGGGTGGATGCTTTTATCTTCTGTGGCTACGATACCGAAGGTGGGTTTGTTTCTCCAGGCGGCTGCGGTGATGGGAGAAAGGAAACATTCACCATAGAACGCGCCTTGTGATGCGTACATGAATGCTGCTGTTTCCTGGCTCAGGTCTGCGCAGAAACCGGCGTGGTATTTAGCCTTGTCATAATACACGATACCTTTTTCATCGGGAGGCAGCACACCATTTTCAGGTGCCGGCGGAGCTGTCTGGAACCACTGCAAAGCGGTTTCATTGTTATCTGGCTGGAACGCGGCGATGTATACCAGTCCGGCTACCTTAGGGTGATGGCCTGCTTCTGTGATAACGGCGCCTCCCCATGAGTGCCCGGCGAGGATGGCCGGACCGTCCTGTGCATCCAGTGCCAGGTGGGTAGCAGTCACATCGTCTTTTAAAGAAGTCAGTGGATTTTGTACCACAGTCACCTGATAACCTTGTTGGGTAAGGGCTTCATAAACGCCTTTGTAGCCGGAGCCGTCTGCAAATGCGCCATGTACTAAAACGATGTTTTTTACTGCGGGGAGGGTGGATTGATTTTTCATGTTATTGGATTTTAGCGTTTTTGTTTTGTGTTAACGATACAAAGGTGCGGCAGAAAGCGGACCGCGTTCATGAGCAGATTGCCCGGTGTGTTGTAATTATTTCCCTTTCTGGAAAAGACGCTAAAACAAAAGGCTGTCCCCTATCAGCAGGACAGCCTTTACGTGTATTTTTTATCACACTTAATGCCGGTCAGGTAACATTACGGACTCAATAGCGCCGCTGGCGTATACTTTCGTCTGTACCACCTTAAACCGTTTTTCAAATGCTTTCCCGGAGAATAGAGGTCTGCCTTTACCCAGCGCCACCGGCATGATATGCAGGGTGATTTCATCGATCAGGTCGTGCTCCAGCATGACCGCGTTCAGTTCCCCGCCGCCTACGAGCCAGATATCTTTTCCGGACTGGCTTTTCAGTTGTTGTACAAAACCGGGGATATCTGCTCCCTGCACGAACGTCACATGCGGTGCTGCCGGTCTTTCGCTGCGGGTGAACACATAGTTGGTATGCTCAGGGTGTGGATAAGTCTCTGCCAGTTGCAGAATATGTTCATACGTTTTGTAACCCAGCAGGGTGGTATCGGTGGTGGCGATGAAATCCGCAAATCCGTAATCTGTTTTTTCAGGATTGGGAAATCCGGTCAGCCATTCAATCTGCCCGTTTTCGTCTGCAATATAGCCATCCAGGCTGATGGCGATGTATAGTTTCACTTTCCGCATACAGTTTATCTTTTCTTGCTGCAAAAATGTAACAATGGCCGCAGGGAAAATTGTATAAAATTTCCCGATCCGAAATGAAAAGGCTTACAGCCGCGAAAGCGACGGTAATAGGTTATGTACAGGGAAAATGTGTTATGAGGTAAAAATATGATGTCAGACGAAGCCCTTGCCTACTGGCGTTCCCGCGGCCTCTTTATATACGATGAATAGCATTGGGAAACGAAACCTCTACCCGTCCTGCCTGTACCGCTTTCTTATATTGCAGCGGCGTGATACCGGCAAAGGATTTAAACACCCGGATAAAATGCGCCTGATCGTAGAAGCCGTTATCATAAGCTACATCGGTGAGCGGCAAGTCAGGATGACGCGCTATCTGTGCCAGTGAGGCATTGATCAGTTGCAACTGGATATATCGTTTCGGCGTGCTGCCTACCACCTGTTGAAATTGTTGTATGTATTTTTTGGGAGACATCTGTTCTGCTTGTTGCAGCGACCGTATGTGGCCGCGCGAGAGACTCGTATGGTTGCTGATGTCGGTGACCGCTGTCGGTACCGAAAGGGGACGTGCCTGTGCCAGCAGAAAACGTTCCAGCGTTTTCAGTTTTTCCACCGGTGAGGGTTCATGCTCCAGTTGCTCCACCAGCTGGTCGGTGTAAGGCCCCCACAGCCGGTAGCCGGGCAAAGGACCTTCGTGCAGACTGGCAGCCGAAAGGCCGAACAACCGATACAGCCCAAAAGGTTTAAACAGAATACCGATGGCTTTGTAGTGACCGGATACCTGCGTTACCACGGGGCCGGAGAGGATGCCGGACACGCCACCGTCGCGGTCGTAGGCGTATGTGTCCCTGCCGTGAGGCGTGATGGTGAAATCCTCACCCAGATTGATCACCAGCTCCTGATGCAGAAAGGGAATGTTAAAGGCTGACTGTTGCAGGTCCGGCGTTTCATGGTACCAGTAGTAGTCAATCGCCTCCTTCAGTTCCGCACAGGGCTTCAGTACCGTTGCATTCGTCACCAGTGTTTCAGTTTTTTGATGTAGGCGGTCAGTTCATTGGCCATCAGCTGATGTTGAGCCAGATCGGGATGACCACCGCAACCACTTTGATATTTTCTGCTGTAAAAATATTTGCTCACCTTTTTGTCCTGTGCAGCAGCTACCACAGCGGTGATGTACCGTTGCAATATCGGGGAAAAAGCCGGATCTGCCATGGGGCTGTCGATACAGACGATGCTGGCCGCCGGATAGTACGTTCTCAGCCGTTTCAGGAAAGCCACATACGCCTGACAGAAAAGCGTGGAGTCCTGTGGACCGTCATTTTCGCCGAGGGTGACGGCTACCACATCGGGTTGGTAGTTGGCGAAGTCCCACATAAGGGAGTCGCGGTACATATTCACTTTATCAAATACCTTGGGCATCGTGTGCGGCATACCGCAGCAACTTTGGATAAGCCCGATACCGGACACGGAGCTGAGCTGCCACTGGGCATTCAGTTTGCGGGCCGTCAACGGGCCATAGCTTTTCCAGGCATTATGCTGATCGTACCACTGGCCCTGTCCGCAGGGAACGGAAGACTGGTCGCTGCCGGAACCGCAGGTGATGGAATTACCAATGAATTCAATTTTTCGTGTAGGCGATACCGGTAGAGGCAACAGTTCCTGGCAACGCAGGCCGGCGAATTCCAGATAACCGATGCCTGCCTCTGTATTTTTACAGATCACGATGGTATGTGCGCCATCGCCGAGCCCCTGATGCAAACGGATCGTATCGCTTTTGCCCAGCAGCTGTTTGCGGATAGGCGCTTTATTGTCGATGATAATGGACACATAGTTATGGTGGGTGCCGTACAACATTTCATCGTTCAGGACCACCTCACAGCGCGGACCTTTGAAACGGGCCGTCACATATACGCCCGGAGCCCAGAAACGGGGCGTGGCGGGAGCGGAGAAATCGATCCGCCCTACATACTGGAAATAGCCGTTGTCTGCGGGGTAGAAAGTATCAGCGTGACTGGTTTGCCACAGCAGGCAGCTCAGGAACAGGACAAGGATTTTATACACGGGCATTAAGTTTAGGGGATGCTTTATATTTGCGGTTGTGGTTACACGGTAAATTTAGCATTACCGGCCGAATTTTCAAACATGGGTGATATGACAACAACAAAAAGGCAGCCTTACTGGCGCCTCCTGCTATTGTCCTTTAAAGATGCCTATCAGTCTTTGCAGGCCAATGATCCGTTGCGGCTGGCAGGGGCTACTGCCTTTTTCACCACGTTTGCTTTACCGGCCATCCTTGTGATCCTGATACAGCTGCTACGCCTTATTTTCCGGATGGAACATCCGGGGCGCCGCCTGACGCAGCAGATGGAAGCGCTGTTTGGCATCGAAACGGCCGAAGCGATCGTACAAACGCTGCGGGCCTTCCGGAGCATCGCACAAAACTGGCTGATTGGCATCGCGGGATTTCTGTTCCTGCTGTTTGTGGCCACTACGCTGTTTAAGATCATCAAAGGTTCTATTAATGAACTGTGGAAGATAAAGCCCGTTCACCGGGCCAACTTCGGCCAGATCATGCTGTCACGGCTGAGAGGCGTGCTGGTGATCTTTTTTGCGGGACTGCTGTTCCTCATCGACGTGGTGGCGGAAGCAGCCCAGGCGTTTCTGGGGAAATACATCAGCATCTACCTGCCTGCGCTGGCATCTTACTATAACAGCACCCTTAACTATGTATTGTCGGTGCTGATCGTCACTATCTGGTTTTATCTCGTTTTCTATTTTATCCCCGACGGGCGGCCACGGCTGAAACCCGGGATAGTGGGCGCACTGGTGACCGGCATTCTTTTCAGTATCGGGAAGATCGTATTAAAAGTACTGCTCACCTACAGCAGCATCAATACGTTGTACGGCGCGTCGGCATCTACCGTGCTGTTGCTGTTGTTTATGTTTTACTCTTCTATTATCTTCTATTTCGGGGCTGCCTTTACCGACGCATGGTCAACGCATATCGGCATGCCTATCCGTACCTCGCAGCATGCTGCACATTATGAGCTGAAAACAGCCGAAGAGAAACCCTCTGTATAGCCGGATAACAAATTACCGTCATCAGATAAATAAGTATGACAGAAAATGTAATTTGGGGGAATAGTTTTGCCTGACGATAACAGCCAGCTTTACACCCACGTTATGGACAACCAAATTACGCTCAAAGAGAAAATCGGCTATGGTTTTGGCGATATGGCTTCCTCTATGTTCTGGAAGCTGTTCGGCATGTATCTGTTGTTTTTTTATACTGATGTGATGGGAATTACCGCGGCTGCCGCGGGTACTATGTTCCTGATTACCCGCATCTGGGACACTCTTTTTGATCCGGTAGCAGGCACTATGGCCGACCGGACTTCTTCCCGCTGGGGTAAGTTCCGCCCTTACCTGTTATATATGGCGATTCCGTTTGGTATCATCGGTGTACTCACTTTCACCACACCAGCGTATGGCGCTTCCGGCAAGTTGGTGTATGCTTATATCACCTATTCCGTTATGATGATGATCTATTCGCTGATCAATGTACCCTACGCCTCTTTGCTGGGCGTTATCACACCGGATGGGCATGAGCGGAATACGCTGGCTTCTTTCCGCATGGCGTTTGCCTTCGGCGGCAGTCTGCTGGCAGTGGCGCTGATAGAGCCGCTGGTGAGCATCTTCAGCGAAAATGATACGCCACAGCGCGGCTGGCAACTGGCCGTTGCCGTGATAGCGTTGATTTGCGTACAGCTGTTCCTGTTATGTTTTGCCTGGGTGAAAGAACGGGTACGCCCTGCCTTTGAACAATCGGCTTCGCTGAAGGATGATCTGCGCGACCTGTGGCAAAACCGCCCGTGGTGGATATTGCTCGGCGCCGGCGTGGCAGCGCTCATATTCAACTCTATCCGCGATGGCGCCACCCTGTACTACTTTAAATACTTCATTCAGCAGGATGCTGCTTTTCAGCTGGCCAATACCAAAGTGACTTATTCCACGCTGTATCTCCTGATAGGTCAGGGAGCCAATATACTGGGCGTCGTACTGGCGTCACCGGTAGGCAACCGTATCGGTAAAAAGAACACCTATCTGTTGGCGATGGTGGTTGCTTCGGTGGGCAGCATCGGATTTTATTGGCTGCGGAAAGAGCAGCTGGTGCTGATCTACGTATTGCAGCTGATCATCAGTGTTTGCGCAGGCATCGTTTTCCCGTTGTTATGGTCGATGTACGCTGACATTGCTGACTACTCCGAATGGCGAAATGGCCGCAGGGCTACAGGCCTCATTTTCTCCTCTTCTTCCATGTCGCAGAAATTTGGCTGGACGATCGGTGGGGCGCTTACCGGCTGGCTGCTGGGCTATTTCGGCTTTCAGGCCAACAGTATGCAGGAGCATGCCACGCAGCAGGGTATCGTGCTGATGTTAAGCTGGCTGCCGGCTGCCGGCGCGCTATTGTCTATTCTTTTTATCATTTTATATCCTTTGTCGGAAGACCGTACCGCCCTTATCAGCAAAGAACTGGCTGTCCGCAAACAACAACTCAACTGATGATACAGCAAGCCTTAAAACAGGAATTACAGACCGAACTACACCGCGTTCTGGACTATTGGGTGAAATACCTGCCGGATGAACAATATGGCGGATTTTACGGGAAGGTGGACAACCATAATAACATCGATAGGCTGGCCCCTAAAGGCGCCGTGCTGAATGCCCGTATCCTGTGGACTTTCTCCGCAGCGTATAACCTTACGGGTGATACCTCATGGCTGCCTATGGCGCGCCGGGCGGAAACCTGGTTCAGAGAGCACCTGCTGGATACGGAGCATGGTGGCGTATTCTGGACAGTGGACCATGAAGGCCGTCCACTGGAAACAAAAAAGCAGGCGTATGCCATCGCCTTCGCCATCTACGCCTACAGCGAGTATTACCGGGCCACGAAAGAAGAAGCGGTAAGGTCCATCGCGATCCGGTTGTATAATCATCTGCAGCGGTACAGTTATGATCCGCAGCATGGCGGTTATTTCGAAGCATTTACGCGTGACTGGAAGCCTTTGTCTGACCAACGTCTCAGCGAAAAGGACGCTAACGAAAAAAAGACCATGAACACACACCTGCATGTGCTGGAGGCTTACGCCAACCTCTACACGGTATGGCCCGAGAGTACGCTGAAAAAGAACATCCAGGACTTACTGCTGCTGTTCCGCGACCGTATCATTGACCGTAAAAGCGGGCATCTGCACCTGTTCTTCGACGAACAATGGAGGGTAAAAGGACAACTGGTGTCTTACGGGCATGATATAGAGGCCAGCTGGCTGCTGCCGGAAGCAGCCAGCATTATCCATGATCAGGAGCTGATACACACTTTTAAGTCGATAACGCTGAAAATGGCGCTGGCAACGGAAGAAGGCCTCGCCCGCGACGGCGGTCTGTGGTATGAATATGAGCCATCCACGCAACACACCGTCACCGAAAAACACTGGTGGGTACAGGCGGAAGCCATCGTGGGATTTGTTAACGCCTGGCAGCTGCAGCCGGCAGGCCGCTTCCTGCAAAGGGCCTATGATTGCTGGAAATTTACCGAAACACAACTGCTCGACAAAACGAACGGTGAGTGGTACTGGGGAATCAAAGAAGATGGCTCCGTCATGGAAGAAGATAAAGCGGGACTGTGGAAATGCCCGTATCACAATGCCCGGGCCTGCATGGAGATGATGAGACGTTTGTAACACTCATGGATTGAGGCAAAATAAGACACCTGAATAACATCGTAGCCCGGGGCGTGAGCCCCGGGGAACGCGAATGATGAATCGTGGGCCATGATCGTGGTCCACGATTCATCGATTCCATATTCCCGGTATCAATATTTAAACACGCTCCGTGTAGTCTGATACACGCCGTCGCTCACCTGTATGAAATACATGCCGCCCGGCATGGCGGTGAGATTAAAATTAGCTTCGAGCGTAGTAGCATCTGCGGGTAGTACGGTAGCTGCTACCTGATGCCCTTTGGCGTCGAGCACAATAAGACGATATGATTTATTCTTTTTATCGGTCAGTTTCACTTTGAAAGGCCCTGTGGTGGGGTTGGGATATACGTTGACCGGCACTTCTTTGGCGGTGGCGGCCATCATGCTGGTCTGCTGCTCAAACAGTTCCAGTTCTGCCAGCTGCGTACCCGTGTCACCGTTATTGGAGGTGATATTGAGGCGGTAGTAGCGGTAGGCGGTGGCGTTGGTGCAGGTATAAGCTTTTGTGAGTCCGCGGGTGGCGAAGGTTTCGTTGGAGCGGCTGTCGATGGTGGTCCAGGTGATGGTGTCATTAGACCCTTGCAGCGACCAGTTTTTGGGATCGCGGGCGGGCACGTCGTTGGCGGAAGTCAGCGTGTACTTGGTGACTTTAGCGGGTGCGGTCGATTTGTATTGTATCCACAGCGCTGTTCTGCCGCTGCGGAAATATTTGGTGGCGGTGTTGTTATCTATCAGGCTGGGGATATCTTCTGAGGGTTTGGTGGTGTTCGGGTATTGACCGGTAATTACGCCGCCATTGTCGGTGATGTCCACCAGCTGTGTAACGGGAGGGGTGGAGTTGGCGTTGTAGCCTACCATGGAAGGCTGGAGGATAACGGCTGTCACGGGAGCGGTAGACACCTGATCGGCGCCGGCGTCCAGCGGTGAGGTGCGGGACTGGCCGTCCATATCAAATTTCACATCCGGATAGGCCGTGGTAGCCGCGCCGATGGCCGGGCTGCCGGATTGCAGGTGGAAGGTGCCTGTTGTGTCGCGGGCTACCAGCGGGTTGGCGGTAACGTAACCACCGCTGGGGATAGCGCCGGCGCTGGTGTTATAGATGATGTTGCCTTTCCAGGTAGGATTGGTATACGGACCGGCGATAGAGGCGGCATTGCTGCCACCCTGAATGATATTATAGGCCACGTTGGTGTAGGTGGCGCCCAGGCCATTGGTACGGCCAGACTGTGTGATGTTGCTGGTATTGTTGACCAGGGTATTGAAGGCTACCAGTACGCGATCGGGGCGGTCGTGGCAGGTGAGCGGTGCGCCGTCGGCCACTTCGCCGTCGCCGTTGCCGATGTTGATAGCAGGATTGCAGCTTTCAAAGTGATTGCTGTAGATCACATGGTCGTCGCCAAAAATGCGGATGCCGGGCGTGTTGACGAAGTAGTTGCCATACACCTTGCATTTGTTGCCATGCCTTAAAGTGAACTGGGCGGCGCAGTCGCGGATGGTATTGTACCGTATTGTTACGGCGGATGATTTCACGGAGATCATTTCATTTTCGCCGGCGCATTGTTCGAAGAGGTTGTATTCCACGATGCTGTTGCTGGAAGACATGCTGTAGCCGCTCAGCCCAAATTGAAACGTTTCCGCACCGTTGCCGGTCTGCGGTTGCTGATCGAGGAAGTAGTTGTGGTGTATCCACAGGCTTTCTGCGATCTGGCTGCCGGAGCCGCGGATGGCCAGAAAGCGGCCCATTGCATTTTTATGCTGGAAGGTGTTGTAATCTACTTCGTGATTCTTGCCGGCGATGGTGAGGTTTTCTCCGTCACCCGGTGTTTCGAAGATGTTGCGGGTAAAGCGGCAGAAGGACGTGCCGCTGCCTGTTTTGGCCTTGCTGGCGCTGTGGGTGAACTTAAATCCCTGGACAATAATGTATTGGGCGGGACTGGCGATGTTGAACCCGCCGGTGCCGGCGATGGTAACACCTGCCACCGACTGCGCTTTGATGGTGATAGGCTGGGCTGCCGTTCCCTGTTGCGTGATGGAGATATCGGCCGAAGCGGTGTAGGTGCCGTTGGCCACGATGATCACATCACCGGGACTGGCATTGTTGATGGCGGTCTGCAAGGCAGAGAGGGACGTCACCGTTGTTTGCGCGGTGGATGCCTGTATGGCTGTCAGCCAGCAAAGTACAAGCAAAGGGAGTAGCTTTTTTCTCATGTGGAATGTTTAAAGTATGGTTGTAGGAAGTAACTGGGTTGAGTAAAGCCGGCCTAGAGGTCTTTCAGGATAACTAACGGTCTTCATTTATGCAATCGTTTGCATTGCAAGAAAAGAAAAAAACTCTGAATTAAAAAAACTGTTTTTTAAGTGCTTCCTGCTGAAGTATTTAGGTACTTTTAGGTGAAGTTATACAGCATGGAAACGATTGACTACAAACTGGAAGCAGCCAAAAAGGCTATGACGTATGTGCGGCAGGGAGATACAGTGGGACTAGGCGCTGGCAGCACCATCGCGCATCTGGTACGGGAACTGGCAGCAGTACCGGCACTACGGGAAAGCATCTCCGTGGCCACCGCCTCTTTTAATACCCGGCTGCTGTTGCAGGAACATGGGTTTACCATCAGGGAAACGGCTTCCGTTGCGCGACTGGACATCCACTTCGATGGGTGCGATCAATTCGACCGTGGCCTCAACGCCCTGAAAAGCGGAGGAGGCGTACACACCCTCGAAAAGCTGTTGGCCGCTATGGCGCAACGTTTTGTACTCATCGGCGACGGCTCCAAATATGTGGAAAAACTACTGCCTACGGTACCAGTAGTGATAGAACTGATCCCCGACGCGCTGTCGTTTGTGCAACAAGCGTTGCTACACCTCTACCCCGATGCGCGCCCCCAACTGCGGCTTAGCAATAAAAAAGACGGGGCGGTCATCACGGAAAGAGGCAACCTGCTGATCGATATCTGGTTCACGGCATTTCCCCCGGTTGCAGAAATTAATCCACAGTTAAAAGCCATCCCCGGGATATTGGAAACATCCCTGTTTTATCAGATGGCCCATGCCGCCATTATCGCTGGTAAAAACGGGGTGACGGAAGTATATCCGGAAAGATAGATCAGTCTGTCTTATCTTTGTGGTATGAAGCAGAAAAGCAGTGATCCCCGTCAGCGGTTGCTCGATACCGCTACCGATCTTTTTTACAGGCAAGGCTACCACGCTACCGGCATCAATCAGGTGCTGCAGGAGGCAGGCGTGGCACGCGCCAGCCTGTACCTGCATTTTGCTTCCAAAGAAGCATTGCTGGAAGCATTCCTGGAATACCGGCACAACTACTGGTTCGATGCCCTGAAAGCCTTTACGGAAAAGCCTTCCAGGCCCAGAGAGAAAATCCTCGCGGCATTTGATTTCCTGCTGGACATCAACGAAAAAGAAAAATACCGCGGATGTGCCTTTCTGAATATCCTCTCCGAAATCACAGAAAAAGATGGAGAAGCTCTCCGCATTATCCGCGATCACAAGAAAGACCTGCGCGCTTATTTCTCCGTTATCCTCAACAAAGAAAAACAACTCATACAGGACCACGTATACCTGCTGTTTGAATCTGCCATGGTAGAAAGCCAGCTATACGCCAATCAATGGCCGGTGCAGGAAGCCAGGAAGATGGTCGCTGAATTGCTCTAGTTCGCTGCTGCCTGTTTCAGCTTTTGTTCTACTAATAATGCATGCAGCACCTCGGTGGAAAGACCGTGCAACGTAAGCCTGAAGGCGGCGCCATAAGTAGGCAGCGGAATCATGGGATGTTTGTTGTTCAACGCCACCAATCGCTCAGGGCAGTCCATGATGGTGGCTGCATACAACCCGATCACTTCATCGAGCTGCAACGAATTGGAAGCCCGCCAAAAATCACTGTCGGTAAGAAAAAACTGATACACCGGTGTGAATATCTCAATAGCGGTAGACAAATCAATACAATTGCTCCACTTATCACGGAAAGGCTCAAAAGGCAAAGGACCGGTGCTGATGGCACTGAAATCCGGCTGCTCCACTTTGGTGATGGCCTTACCTTTTGCTTTGAGCGCATTGTTCAGGTTGATGATAAAATTGTAGAGATTAAGATCGTGCTTTAGAAAAAGATCATCCTTTACAGCATTGACAGACACCGGTTTCAACGGATTCATGGGGATATCTTCCACCTCTTTCACGTTGTCTTTGATGAAACGCAACACTTCCGATCCCAGGTAAAAGTGCCGCAGAATAAGGAAATTGGCTTCCGGCGTAATGCAATACTTCATGCCCCTGTACAACCAGCGGTGCAGCCGTTGTGGCGCATTGATAACATTCGGCGCAATAGCTTTGAATATCTGCAGCAGGATAATTCCTAACCGGGCAAACACTTTTACAAACGGATACAGGAATTGTTTGGTCCTGCGACTGGCATCATACAAAAACGCGGCCTTCGCATCCGGATTAAAAGGGATACTGTTGTCCAGAAACAAGGCATGCCAGTGGCTTGGGTCTCTGGGATTGTTCTCCAGCTTTTCAAAATAAGTACTGTCTTTCATACAGAGATGACGGGTTCAGGTCAGTAATTTCCAATTTGTTCCAGTTGAAGGCGGTACAAACGGCCTACTACCTTGGCGGTTTTCACAATTCTCTCTGCGAGGCTGGTAGTCAGGAGGCCCGACTGAATCGCATTTTCAAACCGCTCGAAATGATTCTCATTAGCGTCGCTGGTTTCATGATAGGTAAAAAACGAAACCTGCTCATCCCGCAGCTGCAGCTGTTGCTGAATAGCACGGCCCCAGTTACCGGACACTCTGTTACCCAGGCCTTCAATGATGAACATCCCGCCCAGCAGATCGAATGGGTCCGGCTGGCTCGCCCTTTGGAACATGTAAGCGCTCAACGCTTCGCTACCAATATTTTTCTCTCCTCGCTGCAATGCTTCCAGCGTACCGCCGCACTGAATATAGTTCTTTTCCAGTATCTGATAGTCCTGGTGTTCATCGCGGGAGTGGGAGATAAAAGAAGAACGGATATCGAAGTGCTCGATGCTGACGTTGGAAGCGGCACGGGCAATCCACTGCGAACCGTCGATTACCTGCTGCCGGAGGTTAAACAGCAAGGCTTTGTATTCTTCCAGCGTCAGTGTGCCGGAGAATATTTTTTTAACAATCGGTACTTGTCGCAGCGAACTTTCAAAATCAATCCACACGGTAGTCAGCTGACGTATCAACCATTCGAGGGTAGGATTGTCCTGCTGTATCCTGATTTCTGGTGCTTTGATCTCCGTCAGCAGTGAGGCCGGATCGAATGTTTGTGTAGCGGTAGGCGGTACTACCGTGAGCATCATGAAACCGGTGATAAAGCGACCGCTTTCCGGTACCATGCACAAAATTTTATCTCCTGCTTTCAACGGTTTGGTGCGCAACAATTCTTCCAGCAATACGAAAATGGAGGCGGTGCCTACATTGCCGACGGAGTACAGGTTGCTGAACCATTTTTCTTCCGGGATGGTCACGCCGCCCTTGGCGAGCAGCTGTATAATTTTTTCCTTGAAGTGATGAGAAGAGTAGTGGCATACCAGCCAGTCAAAGCCCGCGGCGTCGAACTTCCCGTCATCAATCAGTTCAAAGAAACGTTGCACGCCCAGCTTCACCATGTTGTCCACGAGGCGCAGATCTTGTTTCAGGTTGAGCGCACCGTCGCGGTCTGCTTCAGAGAAGCTGTCATAGTCCATCCAGGAGAGCGGTTGGCCGCCTGCTTCTCCTTTGTTCCTGCCGGCATACATGCACACTTCGTACAGATGTGCGTAAGACCGGAGGTCTATCCATTCTATTTGTAAACTGATGTGTTGCGCAGCAGGTTTGTTTTGTAGTAATAATGCTCCGGCGCCATCAGACAACATCCAGCGAAGGAAATCTGTTTCCAGTTCCAGGCCATGGCCGTCCTGAATACGTTGCTGTTGTTCAAATCGTTTGCCCTTGAACAGTCTGCTGGCCAGTTCTCCTGCACAGGCGATGGCTGTTTGGGCGGCGCCCGTCTGAATATTCGTATAGGCGTTTTTGATAGCCATCAGGCCGGCGGCACAAACGCTTTGGTGACTGGCTATTTCACAGGCGGGGTTGCCCAGATCGGCATGCACCATACTGGCGAAACCCGGTACGGGCAAGTCCGACTGTGTTGTAGCTGCTGATATAAAATGGATATCTTCTTTGCCCGTTCCGTTACGGTTCAGGCAATCTTCGATGGCCTTTGCGGTCATGCCGCTAACGGTATGGGTTGTACGCTGTTGCTGGTCCAACGCATAATATCTGGATTGAATACCATTTTGGGACAACATCCTCGTTTTACTGCGGGACGGTTTGCCGCCAATTAATCCAAGGTATTGTTCTATTTCATCGTTGTGAACAGGCTCGCCCGGGAGATATTTACCGGCGGCTGTGATGTAGACGTGCTCTAACTGCATATTGGGAGTATTATCAATGGTGGATGAAAAAAAATGTGTGGCTCAGGTCTATTAAAATTTAAATTAGTCGAAATTTTAGATATAGCAAGCTGAAGAGGAGATAAAGAGATGTTAAAACTGTCTGCGGGTATGTCACAGAATAAGTGCGCGAAAGGCCGTCTTTCTGTGTTTTGATGATTTCTTTTGTATGTTTTAAAGATGATCTTCCATCTTTTCGAGTACTATTTTTAATATTTAAAAGTGCCTGCACTCATGGTTTCCCGGTAGTTGGTGGAAGATCACTTTCTGTACCTTTCATCATTCCCTTCTAATATTATGCAGAACACTTTCTGTTCCTCCGACATTCCTTTCTAATATTATGAAGAGCACTTTCTGTTTCTCCGACGTTCCTTTTTAATATTATGCAGAACACTTGCTGTTCTTTCCATCGTTTCTTTTTAATAGTTATAAAGATCACCTGCTGTTGCGCTCATCATTTCCTTTTAATCTTTTGAAGATCATCGTACTGTTTTTCCGGTAGATGTTTGCTGATTGCCCTAAAACATTTATCTATCGTTTCGCATTAATACCCTAAAAGGTATTTTCCCATCTCTCAAAAAAATCCTTGGTCAAATAACAATAAATATTACCTTTACTTAAAAATAGACAGATCGGTCTGTCTGTATTTTCAAATCAAAAAACTTAAAACATGGAACAGAAACCTCCCTTTCCTCCCTTTACACACGAAACGGCCTTACAGAAAGTACAAATGGCTGAAGATGCCTGGAACAGCCGCAATCCGGAGAAAGTGTCCAAAGCATATACCATCAACACAGAATGGCGCAATCGCGACCAGTTTATCAACGGCCGGGAAGAAGTGGTCGCTTTCCTGACTAAAAAGTGGGAAAAAGAGCTGGATTATCGCCTGAAGAAAGAACTGTGGAGTTTTAACGACAACAAAATCGCGGTGAGGTTTGAATACGAATGGCATGACAAAGACGGGAACTGGTTTCGTTCCTATGGCAATGAGTTATGGGAATTTGACCCTCAGGGGCTGATGCAGCGTCGGTTTGCTTCTATCAACGACGTTCCCATCCAGCGCAGTGAAAGAAAATTCACGGATGAAGCGGGTCCGTTTGTACTGGCCTGTTGACACCTGACAGGCTCATGCTTTATTGCAGGAACGGGAATTGTGGTAACAACCTCCAAAAGTGCGTACTATGGAAAACATTACCAACATGGAGGAGCTGGCAGACAGGGCATGGTTTCAGGTAGCGCCGGGCGTATGGGGAATCCGGGATCTTTTTGTGAATATGTACCTGGTACAAAATGCCCGCACCCGTTCGTGGGTATTGGTAGACGCAGGGCTTCGTACATCGGCCTACAAAATCAAAAGGGCTGCCCGGCAATTGTTTGCCCCCCACTTTGCCCCATCGGCGATAGTGCTCACCCATGGCCATTTTGACCATGTGGGCGCTCTGCCGGCACTGCTGCGGGAATGGGAGGTGCCGGTATATGCACACTACCTGGAAGCGCCTTACCTGACCGGCCGCTCGGCCTATCCGCCACCAGACCCCTGTGCCGGCGGCGGCCTGATGACGATGATGTCCTGGACTTTCCCAACAGACCCTGTTGACCTTAACGGACACCTGCTGCTGCTGCCGGAAGATAAAACCATTCCGGGCCTGGATGGCTGGCGATATATCGAAACACCCGGCCATACGCCCGGCCACATCAGCCTTTTCCGGGAAGAAGATAAACTGCTGCTCGCCGGCGACGCTTTCGTCACCACCCGCGCAGAAGCCCTCAGCAGCACCATGATGCAGACGAAGCATGTTTCCGGTCCGCCGAAATATTTCACTACCGACTGGATATCCGCGGAAACGAGTGTGAAGAAACTGGCGGAACTGGAGCCGGAAGCCGCTGCCACCGGCCATGGCCGTCCGCTCTATGGCACCGCTATGCAGCATCGCCTGCAATGGATGGCCGATCACTTTAAGTCGGTGGCACGCCCCCGCTGCGGACGGTATGTCAAAGAAGCGGCCGTGGCAGGTGTCAACGGAGTGGAGTATATACCGGCGGCGCGCATCCCTAAATGGCTGATACTGGCCGGCGTAGTGACGTTGGTGGCTACCGGCGCACTGTTGTACAACCGGCGAAAGTCATAAACCCCGTTGCATATGTGCGCTCAGCAAACCTCCAAGAAACAAACGATGCCCACACCCGGCAATACCACACCCATGCTGGCCACCCTCGCCGCGGCCGCAACGGACGAACCGGGATGGCTATACGAAATAAAATGGGATGGCTATCGCGCCCTCGCCTTTCTGGATAAAGGGGAGGTAGCGCTGCGATCGCGCAACAATAAGTCCTTCGATGAAAAATATTATCCTGTCCACCAGGCTTTACAACAGTGGAAAGTCAATGCGGTCGTGGATGGCGAAATTGTAGTGATCGATGAAGAAGGATATACGCGCTTCAGCCAGTTGCAGGAGTGGCGTAGCGAAGCGGATGGACAACTGGTCTACTATCTCTTCGATATCCTGTGGCTCAATGGTAAAGATCTTGCCGGACTTCCACTGATGCAACGGAAAAAACTATTACAGCAACTCATGCCGGTAAACAATAACATCCTTCGCTTTAGTGAAGGTTTTGTTACTGACGGCACCGATTTCTTCGAACAAGCCAAAAAACTCAACCTGGAAGGCATCATGGCTAAAAAAACAGACAGCCGCTATCATCCGGGTGTCCGTACGCGCGAATGGCTCAAAATAAAAACCAGCAACCGGCAGGAAGTGGTCATCGGCGGATATACGAAAAACGAAGGGTCTTCCAAACCTTTCAGCTCCTTACTGGTAGGGGTATACGAAAATGGTACACTACAGTATACCGGAAAGATCGGTACCGGTTTCTCTGTCGCCCAGCAACAGGAAATGATGAAGCGGTTCTCCTCTCTGGAAATAAAAAAATCTCCGTTTGCCGTCATCCCCGATGTGAACAAACCTTCCCGCTTCCGGCCCAATCCTCCACAGGCTGAAGCAGTATGGCTGAAACCCAAACTTATCTGCGAAGTGAGTTTCCGCGAAATGACCACCGATGGTGTCATGCGGCATCCCTCTTTTGAAGGCATGCGGGAAGATAAAACACCCGCGCAGGTAACAGCCGAAAAACCGGTTAAAACAAAAGTTGCTAACGCTAAAGCACAAACGAAAAAATCGACCGACAAAAAAGCTACCCTGCAAAAAGCGCTGAAGCCCGCCGCTACCAAAGTGCGCCAGACACTGCTCAACCCCGGTGAAGAAACACAGGTGCGCACGATCAACAGTCATGCGCTCAAATTCACTAACCTCAGCAAAATTTACTGGCCCGGTGAAAAGATCACCAAAAGAGATATGATCAACTACTATTACCAGATGGCGCCTTATCTGGTGCCTTATATCAAAGACCGGCCACAGTCGCTCAACCGCTTTCCCAACGGCATCAACGGAGAGAGCTTCTACCAGAAAGATGTTTCCGGTAAAGCGCCCGACTGGGTGCCTACTTTTCCTTATCATAGCAGTGATGAGCCCCGGGAGAAAGAATACCTGGTAGGGGAGAACGAAGCTACGTTATTGTATATGGCATCGCTGGGATGCATTGAAATCAACCCCTGGAGCAGCCGGCTGAAGAAACCGGAAAACCCCGACTGGTGCATTATTGACCTCGATCCGGATAAGACCACGTTTGATCAGGTGATAGAAGCGGCACAGGTAACGCATGAAATACTGGACGCTGCCGGTATTCCCGGCTATTGTAAAACGTCCGGCTCTACCGGATTGCATATTTACATTCCGCTGGGCGCAAAATACACGTACGAACAATCCAAAGAATTTGGCCGCATCATTGCACGGCTGGTGCATGCCCGCCTGCCGGATACCACCAGTATAGAACGCGCCACCAACCGGCGTAAGCGGAAAATGTACATCGACTTTTTGCAGAACAGGCCACAGGCTACGGTGGCAGCGCCTTATTCGCTGCGTCCCAAACCTGGTGCCACGGTATCTATGCCACTGCATTGGGAGGAAGTAAAAAAGGGACTGACCATGAAAGATTTTACTATCCATAACGCTGTACAGCGCGTGCGGGAAGAAGGCGATATCTTCAAACCTTTGCTGGGCAAGGGCATCAACATGAAAGCAGCGCTTACAGGGCTGGAAAAACTGTTCCGCGAATAACAGAAAGATAGTATCTTCCCTATCCTTGCATTAAAACAATTCGCATGAAGCCTGTTACCGTATGCTTTGGAGAAATACTCTGGGATGTATTTTCCAATGGCGTCCGCAAGCCCGGCGGCGCCCCGTTCAATGTAGCCTATCATCTTTCCCGCCTCGGGATGGACAGCCATATTATCAGTCGCACCGGCGCCGATGAAGCCGGAGCAGCACTGCGGAAAATCCTTCGCCAGTGGCAGATTCCGGAGGAGTTACTACAGCTCGATACACAGCAGGCCACCGGCACTGTACTGGCCACGCAAGGCGACAATCATGAAATGCATTACGATATCCTGAAGCCGGTAGCCTGGGACTTTATCGCCTGGCAACCGGAACAGGAGGCACTGATACGCCGCTCCGGCGCTTTTGTGTTCGGCAGCCTGGCCATACGCAGCGAGGTGTCCTGCCATACCTTATGGAAACTGCTGGACGCAGCTCCTTATAAGGTGCTGGACATTAATATCCGTCCGCCTCACAGCGATATGAACACTATCCGCGAATTGTTGCGCCGGGTTAATCTGGTGAAGATGAATGAGGAAGAGCTGCAACTGGTGCTACAGGCTACCGGCGATACCTTTGATACGCCGGCCGATGGCGCCCGCACCGTGATGCATCGTTACGGCGTACCGCAGCTGATCGTTACCCGCGGCAGCAAAGGCGCGGTGTATGTAGACGAGCACGGACAATACGAACGTCCGGCCAAACAGGTGACGGTGAAAGATACCGTTGGCAGCGGTGATTCGTTTCTGGCTGCTTTCCTGTCGCAAATCCTGAAAGGACGCCCGGTGCCGGCGGCGCTGGACCTGGCCGTAGAGGTGAGCGGGTTCGTCACCACCTGCGAAGGCGCCAATCCGGAATACGACGGCAGCAGATTTGATGTTTGATTTTCGTAACTTAGCCCCATGGCAAAACCACAAACCATTACAGAATTCTATCATGAGAAAATGAACTGCATTCCCGATAACCTCCAGCAGGACATCGGGCATTTTAACGTTTTCCGGATGGAGGATTGTCAGCCTGCGAGCCCCAGCATGTCGTACAACCGCCGCGATTTCTATAAGATCAGCCTTTTGCGGGGGAAGTTCATCTACCATTATGCTGACAGAACGATACTGACGGAAGACGGCAATCTGTTGTTCTTTAATCCGCAGGTGCCCTATGCGTGGGAGCAACTATCGGAAGAACAGGCCTCCGGCTACTTCTGCATATTCCGCGAGTCCTTTCTCACGGAGATGGGCCGCCACACATTAAAAGACCTGCCTATGTTCCACCCGCAGGGAAAACCTTCCTACCAGCTTTCTCCGGAGCTCGAAAAAGAAGTGGAACGGCTGTTCATTAAAATGCTGGATGAAATCAGCAGTGACTACCGCGGGAAATATGACCTGATCCGCAATTATCTCATGGAGATGTTGCACCTGGTCATGAAAATGGAGCCGTCAGAGAAGCTTTACCAGCATCGCAATGCCAATGAAAGGATTACGGCGGTTTTCATGGAACTGCTGGAGCGACAATTCCCCATTGAGGCACCCGGGCGCATATTCCGGTTGCGTGCCGCCGGTGATTTTGCCGGCGAACTATCGGTGCATGTGAACCACCTGAACCGGGCCGTAAAGGAAATCACCGGTAAAACTACCACCAGCCTTATCTCCGAAAGAATTGTGACGGAGGCGAAAGCGCTGCTGCGCCATACCGATTGGAACATAGCGGAAATCAGCTATAGTCTTGGGTTTGAGGAGCCTTCTCACTTCAATAACTTCTTCCGGAAACACACCCAGCTAACACCGAGCGGATTTCGGGTTGTTTGATTTTTGCAATCATTCGTTTGTTTCGCGTAATAATAGAAATGCAGGCCTCCCCTAATTTTGTTGTCATAAAAATTGAAAATCTTATGAGCAACAAAAAAGTATGGTTTGTGACTGGCGCTTCTAAAGGATTAGGTCGCGATCTCGTTAAAAAACTGTTAGCCGGCGGTTACCGTGTGGCAGCTACTTCCCGCAATCTCGATGAACTAAGCAAAATAGCCACAGATGATAATTTCCTGCCCCTCTCCATGCAGGTGACTGACGAAGCCAGCGTGGCCAAAGCACTGGCAGATACCGTTGTACGCTTTGGACGTGTAGACGTGGTAGTGAATAACGCCGGCTACGGACTGGCTGGTGGCCTCGAGGAACTGTCCGACAGCGAAGCACGCGGTAACTTTGACATCAACGTTTTCGGTACACTCAATGTCATCCGTAAAGTGCTGCCTTATTTCCGCGCGCAAAAATCAGGACATATCTTCAACGTGTCTTCCATTGCCGGCTTCACGGGTAGCTTCCCCGGCTTCGGTATCTACTGCGCTACCAAATTCGCGGTGGACGGCCTTTCTGAATCTCTTGCCACAGAAGTAAAACCTTTCGGCATCCATGTCACCATCGTTTCTCCGGGTTATTTCCGGACTGACTTCCTCGCCAGCGGTTCTCTCGCAGTGCCTGCGAAGCCTATTGCTGATTACACGCTGGTAAGGGACCTGGTATCCCGTCACCAGAACGAAATCAATCACAATCAGGCAGGTGATCCTGAGAAAGCTGCTGCAGCCTTCATTGAGGTGAGCGAAGCGGAAAATCCACCGGTACACCTCTTCCTCGGTGAAGATGCGTATAACATGGTATATGCGAAAATCGATGCGATTAAAGAAGAAGTGGAAGCGTGGAAAACAACAACCGTAAGTACCGGTTATTAATCCATATGGTAGCCCCCGGGTTCATGGGCCGAAGCCCGGGGCTACTATTATTGTATCTCAAAAGTGGCTGTCAGGGAGAGCTTGCCGGCTTTCCCCTTTGTCACCAGGTCCTGTATCTGTTTGTCCGTCAGTTTTTTCCCGTTGACTTCAAACGGAATTTTAAAGCCGCATACTTTGAAATTGGCGCAGCCATAAGCGCTGTTGCCTTTTATCAGCTGGTGTTCCTTGCATTTAGGGCAATTGAGCACCGCCAGGTCAACCGGTTTCTTCTCTCTCGGCTTGCGTTCTTTTTTCGGCTTCTCTTCCTTGTCTGCTGACGGCGGTGGCGCATCCGGCACGATGGTAATGGTTTTGTAGCTCGCGGTTTTCACTTCTTTGGTGAGGTCTGCCACCATGGTGATCAGTTCATCTTTGAACGTGTCCATGGCATATTCCCCTTTCTCGATCAGGCGCAGCTTACGTTCCCACTGGCCGGTGAGCTCAGGGCTTTTGAGCAGCTCCGTCTGGATGGTATCAATCAGATCGATACCGGTTTGTGTAGCGAAGATGTTCTTTTTTCTTTTGTCGATGTATTTGCGGCGGAACAGTGTTTCGATGATATTGGCGCGGGTAGAAGGGCGGCCGATGCCGTTGTCTTTCAGCAGCTCGCGCATTTCTTCGTCGTCCACCTGTTTGCCGGCTGTTTCCATGGCCCGGAGCAAACTCGCTTCTGTAAAGGCTTTGGGCGGGGAGGTTTTACCCTGATGGATGCGGGGCGTATGTGGACCGCTTTCTCCGACTACAAAATCCGGAATAAATTTCTCTTCTTCCTCGCCTTCTTTTTTGATGCTGGTATCGTTGGCATACACCTCTTTCCAGCCCGGTTCAATGATTTGTTTACCAGTCACCTTAAACGGTACCTGTCCTACTTTCCCCAGTACGGTGGTATTGGATATTTTACATTCCGGATAGAACGCTGCGATGAAGCGGCGTGCGATGAGATCGTAAATCCGTTTCTCTTCCGGCGGCAGTCCGCTGCCGGGATGTACGCCTGTGGGGATGATGGCGTGGTGGTCCGTTACTTTTTTATCATCGAAAACTGTTTTCAGTTTCGGGATAGGATTGGCCAGCACCGGGGCCGTGAGCGCCGCGTAGGGCGTCATGTCCTGCAGGATGCCGGCTACTTTGGGATGCAGGTCTTCCGAGAGGTAGGTGGTATCTACGCGGGGGTAGGTGACCAGTTTTTTCTCGTAGAGGTTCTGCACATATTTGAGGGTATCGTCTGCCGAGTATGCATATTTTTTGTTGGCCGCCACCTGCAGCGAGGTGAGGTCAAACAGGCGGGGATTGCCTTCTTTACCATCTTTTTTCTCGAAAGAGGTCACTTCAAACGGATGTTCCTGTAAGTAGGCCAGTCCTTTCTGTGCTTTTTCCACACTGCCGAGACGGTCGATGGCGGCGGTGAATTCCGTATCACGGTACACCGTTTTCAGCTCCCAGTAATCTTCTGATACGAAGGCGTTGATTTCTTTCTGCCGCGCTACGATCATGGCGAGGGTAGGGGTTTGTACCCGCCCGATAGACAGGACCGTTTTACCGACTGCAAACTTTTTGGTAAAAAGACGGGTGGCGTTCATGCCCAGCAGCCAGTCGCCAATAGCGCGGGCGCTGCCGGCGGCATAGAGGTTGTCATACTGACCGGCATCCCGGAGTTGCTGAAAGCCATTACGTATAGCCTCTTCCGTGAGGGAGGAGATCCACAGTCTTTTAACAGGAGCGGCACATTTGGCCTTGAGTAGTACCCAGCGTTGTATCAGTTCACCTTCCTGGCCGGCATCACCACAGTTGATCACTTCATCACATTGTTGTACCAGCTGCTCGATAATTTTGAACTGCTTTTGTACACCATTATTTTCTATCAGTTTGATACCAAAACTGGGAGGGATCATGGGAAGATCTTCCAGCCGCCAGAACTTCCATTGTTCGTAATAATCGTGTGGTTCTTTCAGTGTACAAAAATGGCCGAAAGTCCAGGTTACCTGGTAGCCATTGCCTTCGTAGTAGCCATCTTTGCGTTGCTTCGCACCGATTACTTCTGCTATGTCCCTGGCTACACTTGGTTTTTCTGCAATGCAAACTTTCATAAAAAGTTGAAATAGGGTAACAAATATCGGACAATTTACTGTTTTTGCCGGATTTTAATAGGCTGCCGATATACATTAATCGCGGGTTATTATGAGAAGATTAACAATTATAACAAGGGGTAAATGTTCTTATTAACAATCTCGCGACAACCTTTCCCCCTGAAATCCCGTAAATTGTTAGTGCTAAATCCTTAAACCCTGGATTTTATGATAGCGTTTAATCAGGCTCTGATCGTCCTTGCAAGAGATAAGGAAGTCACCATTGCTCACACCCGTCTGAAAGACTCCGTCGGAGACTTCAAAACCCGTGAAATACTCCACCAGTTGCTGAATCATACACAGGAAACAGCATCCTACATCAATATGGACAAGTATGTGGTGCTGGAAGAAATGGCGGATTACGGCATGTGGGAGGAGTACATTATTTTCCCTAAACTGGGCAATGATGCCGGCGAATCGATGTCGCTGGCTTTTAACATGGTATTCGCTACCGGTTATCAGGAGGTGGTGATGGTGGGAATGGACTGTCCGCATCTGTCGCCCGAACTGCTGGAAGAAGCTTTCGCCGCATTGAAACATAATCAGGTGGTGATAGGTCCGGCGCAGCATGGCGGTTTTTATCTGCTGGGCATGCAACGTTTTTATCCTGAACTCTTCGACTTCGTGGATGCCGGCTCCGCACAATGGCTTCGTGGCCTGCTGACGGCCATCAATAAATTACAGCTGCGGTTTACCTTTCTGCCTACGCTGAACGTGGTACAGGAACTGGCGGATGTGCCGGAAGACTGGCTGTGACTGTGATGGCCATAATGAATGCTGATCTATTTGATACCTGTTACCCCCGAAGATTATATCGTTGTTTTTGGGCCTGAAGTTATATTTTTGAGCCATGACCAACCCCCATCCAACATATCAATCATCATTCGGACTACTACAGGCTGAAGCCGCCCCGGATGACCAATTCTTTTGGAAAGGTGACATAACCCTGCAGCATCCGTTATTCACCGGAACAGTGCCCGTTTATCTCATAACAAAAGAAGCACGTTTATCGCCGGATATGCTCCGCTTTACGGAACAGATTGTAGCCAATGTGGGGGAATATATTGAAAAATCACTGTTGTTTATTCAACAGACATTGGCCAATGACCCTGAAACATACAACATCACTGCCACAGAGCGTGCCTGGCTGGAGGTGGATATCAGCGAGTTCCCGCTGGAATTTCCGGAACTTACTTTTTATGAAGCCGAAGAATGGTTTATCCGCTTTGCCGGAGGCCGGTTTCAAATCTGTGATCCATACGGTATTGGGGTTACTTATCGTGCTACCGTTCCCGTGAATGTGAATAACCTGGAAGACAGTATGGATGCGGAATAAGCGGCCGCTTATATCGATCTATATGTTTTGATCATGTCCCCGATTTCATTCCTGTGGAGATATTCGGCCCAATCCAGCGGATTGCCGTCATGTATGGCGTCTTTGATCTCCAGGTTGGGTTGGGCGGATAATGCCAGCTGCGCCAGCGCGATGTCATTTTTTTCCACTGCTGCGTGCAACAACGTGTATTGAAAATCACCATACAGGCGGTCCACTTCTTCCTTGTTTTGTGCCAGTATGGCTGCGGCGCGGTCTTTCCAGCCGAGGTTCCAGGCATCCAGTGCTCCGCAGGAAACACCGTGGGCTATCAGCCATTCAGCAGCAGCCGGTTGCTGGCAGTGTACGGCCAGTTCCAGCAAACGCATGCCGTTGCAAAGGGGCGCATGCAGATCGGCGCCTGTAAGAGCTTGCAGCGCGGCGATATCTCCTTTGCCGATCGCCTCTGCCAGCGCTATCTGTTCCGCGCCAGGCGGACGGGTTTGCAGCCGGTCATCGGTGATCCACCAGGTGAGACCATCATTGATCCATTGAAAGCCTAATTGCTCGTATATAGGCCTTCCCATGTGATTGGCATTCAGCGTGGCGTAATGATATCCTTTTTCACGCGCCCGTATACAGGCGGCGTTAACAATCGCCTTGCCAATGCCCAGGCCCCTTGCTGCCGGCACTACGCCCACATTGTAAATGCCGGCCACGCCACCACCAAACAGCAGCAGCGTTTGTGCTACAATACAGCCATTCAGCGTAGCTACAAAACGCTGCACCACATCCGGGCTCTCATCCTGTAAGCCAACCGTTCCCCGGTTGTTGTTTTGCGCATAGGGCAACTCGCTGATGGTATGCAGTGGCGTGGTGTTGTCGGGCGTAATTTGCAGCCCTTCCGGCGATGCGTAGGCCGTGTTGATATGTTGGAGGTCCAGCGCCATCCAGCAAGGCTGCCACCCCGGTTGAAAACCCCGCGCCAGCAGCAATACATCCAGCTGCGGCGTGGCAGGCGGCTGGAGCGACCAGCAGCCGATATTACGGCTGGGGTGCGTTCGATAGTATTCCATCATCTCATTTAGCCCGGTGGTATCACCGGGCAGCGCCGGGAAGAGTACGGTGCCGCCGGCTTCTGCTTCGATGTAGGTCCAGCTGAGGTCCTGCGCTGCGTGTATAACGCCGTTTTTGATACGGGCATCGAGGAAAAACAAATCGCGATGGTTTTGCACGATAGCAGCTTCGAGCTGTGAAGCGGTGGCATGGCGTAAGATGGTATTCATGAAAACAAATTAAAGGACAAGTGGAATTTACGGATAGTTATTCGGAATATACTATTGTCTGTAAAAGCAGGAAATAAAAAAGAAGCCCGCATTGAATAAACAATGCAGGCTTCTTTCTCTATTAAAATCACCATACGAGAGACACGATGTTAATCAGCAGTTTCGGTCATACCCCAGTCCTTATACTGCGCCCTTATCTTGTTCAACACGGGACCTTCAAACGCAATACATCCACCGGCGAAAAAATCTGTCCAGGTGATATCGCTGTTGAAGTGGGCGAGGGTATACCCGTTTTCAAATGTCAGCAGGAGCTGATGTTTTTCGAGTATCACCTGAAAACGCCCGAGGGTGTTGAGCAGTAGCCTTCTGAGGGCGCCCTGCTCTATATAACCGGCCGCTGTTTCCTGGCATAATGGAAAAAGGGTGTGTACCATCACGTAGTCTGCCAGGAAGGGTTGGACATTAAAATGAGCAGCGGCGAGTAGTGACATCTCATAGTATGCCGCTGCTGGCTTCATTTTATTTCCATGTTTTTTCACCTTTTTTCATTTTATCCAGGATATCCTGATATGTCTTCTTATCGCCGGAAGGGGCTAGTTGAACGGCCTTTTCTTCATTAGCGATGGCGTCATCTTTTTTGCCGGCTTTATACAACACATTGGCGTAGGTGTCGATATAGGCCGGGTTGTTGTCCACTTTCAGCAGATGCTGGCACCAGTTGGCGGCATTGCTGAGATGGGTGGGGTCTGAGCTGTTTTCGAAGACAGTCCATGCGTAGCTGTTCAGTTCATTGGGGGAGATATAAGCGGCGCATTTACCAACATATTGATCGGCAGCGGTCGCGAAGTTGTCCCAGTCTTTCTGGTTCAGCAGGTGAATGGTTTTGGCACGCAGGAATATTTCTTCTCCCGGAGCGCCATATTGTTTGGTTTTCGCTTCTATTTTGTTCCAGTCGGGACGGGCAGCGGCATCCGGCACATAAGGTTTGATTTCTTCGCCGTAGATGATGGTCATCAGTCTGACGTCTGCCTGGCGCTGGCCGAGGGTTTTGTTGATCTGGTCACGATTGTCCATCAGGAGGGCGAAGCCTTTATCGCGGCTGCTGGTGGTGAATTTGTTGATAAACGCCATCTGGCTGCGTGTCAGTGGTGCTTTCATCTGTCCGATGTAGTCGTCGGATATTTTAGCGGCATTGGGCCTGTCATTGGCGCGGAGCGCCATTTGTGCCAGCTGTTGCAGGAAAGGGCCGTCTTTTTTGCCATTGTTGTAGGCATCGAGCAGGGCAGCATATTGGTTGTCCGGATTAGTGGTGTCGATATCTTTCACGATGAAGGCGGCGGCCACTTCGCTGGTGGGGGGCACTAATGCGCTGTGTATCTGCCGCAGTTGGCCCACCGGTACTTTGATCACTTCACGGTCATAGGAAATGAGGCCGTTTTCTTCTGTTTCCACGTCAAATGGTTCGGTATAGATAGAGCCGCTGAGGCCTTCTTCTTCGTATAGTTTCAGGTGTTTGTTCATGAAACTGTATTTGTGGGCGAAGGCGGCTGCGGGGATAGAGATATAGCCCCATCCGTCGGCTTCGTTCCATTGGTGGTTGGGCGTTTTCACCTGTACACCGCCCCATTCGCCGAGTACTCTGGCTTTGCCGGGGAGGGCAGGAGCAAGGCCCGGACCGGGATAATCATGTATGTCTGTCAGGTCGCTGCTTTTCCATTTTTCGTTGACGTCTTTGGGAGATTCCCGGTCATAGTTTTCACCGGTGTGACCGTTGATGATACGGGAAGGGTCCATCTGTTTCATCGCTTCGGTGAGGCGTTGCTGATCATAGCGCGCCCAGCCTTCGTTGAACAGCACCCAGCAAACGATAGAGGGTGAGTTGAAACACTGGGAAACGATGGCCGCATTTTCTTTTTCAAAATTCTTATGGGCCTGATCGCTGTTGTTAGGACAGGTAACCATGTCCTGCCATACGAGGATGCCTTCTTTATCGCAATGGTAGTACCAGCGGGGTGGTTCTACTTTTACGTGTTTGCGGATCGTATTAAAGCCCATGGACTTGATGGCGAGCACGTCAAATTTCAGCGCCTCATCAGTAGGGGCGGTGTACAGCCCGTCGGGCCAGAAACCCTGGTCCAGCACGCCGAGGTTGTAGGTGTATTTGCCGTTGAGGAAGATACGTTCCTGTCCGTTCTCGTCTTTTTTGATTTCTATTTTACGCATGCCGAAGTAAGAGCCAACGGTGTCGACTACTTTGTTGTTATACAGCAGCTTCACGGTAAGATTGTAGAGGAAAGGTTCGTTGGGCGACCAGAGGCGGGCATCCGGAACGGGCAGTTGTAAATCTGTATTGGGTTTGCCTTTGAGGGTACTGATGACAGACCCGTTGGAGGAGGCCACTGCTTCCACCGTATAGCCGGCAGCATTGCCGGCTGTGTTCACGCGGAGGTCCAGGCGTTGCTGATCTACCTGTGGGACCATTTTCAGTCCGTCGATATAAACAGCCGGCACTGTTTCCAGCCATACCGTTTGCCAGATGCCGCTGCTGCCGGTATACAGGATGTTGCGGGGTTGCAGTACCTGTTTACCGTGGGGGTTGTCACCGGCATCGGTAGGGTCGAGGACAGACACCACCAGTTCATTGTCTTTGTCTTTCAGCTGGTCGGTGATATCGAACTGGAAGCCGGTATAGCCGCCGGTATGGTTGCCTAGTTTTTTGCCGTTGAGGAAAACGGTCGCGTCGTAATCGACAGCGCCGAAGTGCAGCAGTACTCTGTCTTTTCCTTTAGTGGCAGGTTTATGGAAAGTTTTTTTATACCATAAGCGTTGATCGGGCTGTAAGGTTTTCTGTACGCCGGAGAGGGCTGATTCCAGGGGGAATGGAACGAGTATCTCGCCGTTAAAGGAGGTGGGCGGTGTCTGGTCGCCGGCGCCGGTGACAGCATATTGCCAGATGCCGTTGAGGTTTTCCCAATTGGGCCGTACCATTTGCGGCCGTGGATATTCGGGGAGGGTATTGGAGGGACTGACTTCTTTAGCCCATCTGGTTTGGAGGGGGGAAGGTTTCATTTTCCAGGATACCGCTGATTGGCCGGATGCCAGGATACTGAGGGTTGTGCATCCCACAACGAGGAATGCAACGCTGATTTGTCGTAACATGTTCAGGTCGGTTAATAATAACTAGATAATCGATGTCTATAATATACGTTATGCGGGTGCTTACAGGCCGCAGCCGTGTATTCTGGTTGGTTTTGGGGGACAGTTTTCTGTCAGGAGCCTATTCGAAATGGAGAACGCCTTGCTCGTCGTATCTGGATTTGATACCGTCAGCACGTTCCAGGTTGTGGAGGAAAGCCTGTAGGGGCTGGTTCCGGTCGATAATACCGAAGAAGCGCCTGCCGCTGACTCTTTGGTTGTCCAGGGCGATAGTAACGCCAAACCAACGCAGTATTACAGGAGCAAGTTCCTGGAGGGAGGCGTTTTCAAAGGTATATACCCCTGTGCGCCAGCCCAGCACTTTGTCCGCGTCGAAGGCTTCTTTGGAGATGCCGCTCCGGGTGCTGGTGATTTCGTAGCCGGGTTTAAGGAGGACGTCCTGTTTGCCGGTGGCTATTTTCACAGCGCCTTCCACGAGGGCTACTTTCACGAGGCCTGCATCATAGGTATTGATATTAAAGGCGGTGCCCAGTACGTTGACGGTATTGCCGGGCAGGTGCACGATAAAAGGTTGATCTGCTTTGGCGGCAATCTGGAAATAGGCTTCCCCGTTGATGGTCACTTCGCGGGTTTTGCCCGGGAAGGTGAACGGGAAACTAATGGTGGTGGCAGCATTCAGCTGTATCTGCGTGCCGTCTGCCAGTAACAGGTGATAATCTTTGCCGGCCGGAACGGTGAGGGTATTGATCCCGGTACCGCTTTGATGGCTGGCATCGAAGCTGAGCGTATGTTGTGTATTGTTTAATACGGCGTTGCCTACCCGGATGCCGGCCGAATCGTTGCTGAGGTCAATGACTTTACCTTCGGCGGTCACCAGGCGGATAGTTTGGGCGGTATTGTCCTGAACCGCTGCCAGCGGTTGTCTGGCCGTAGGTACAAACAGGTACCAGCTTCCCACGATGGCTATTACACAGGCGGCCGCCATGCTGCTGACTTTCATGACATAACGAAGCCTGGTCCTCTTGTGGAGGTCTGTCAATACCTCCTCAACAGGATGCTGATCATGGCTTTCGCTAGCATCAGCCAGTAGCCGGGAGCGTTCACGCTGGATGCCCTCCCAGATATTGCGTGCCTGGAGATCTTCCCTGATGGCGCTTTGCAGAAAGGCTTTGTCGTCCTCACTGATCATGCCAAGGAGCTCATCAAAAGATAGGTCTCTTATTTTGTCATAATCCATTTGAAATGGGATGTTATCCTATAAACGGCGTTCACGAGAAAAAGTACTATAGGTCACGGGAAGATTTTAGTTTTTTTCTCAAAATGCGAAGGGTAGTGCTCATTTGATTTTTCACCGTTTGAAGAGAGAGATTTTTTTCTGCAACAATTTCCCGTTGCGTTTTATCTTCCATATAGGACATCTCAAAGACGGCCCTTTGGGCCAATGGTAAAGCATTGATGGCGGTGGCCAGCTGAAGGGACAGCTCTTTTCGTTCCATAGGATTTACGCAGACCGTCAGTTCCTTCAGGCTCATATATTGATGTACATTACGTTCTTTTACCACACTACGCCGGATACGGTCCATACATTTGTTGCGAACACACGTGGCCAGATAGCTCTTCAGATGGAGATTGTCCACCAGCTTGTCGCGCCGGTTCCAGATCACGATCAGCACATCATGTACCACATCGGCGGCTTCTTCCGCATCCTTCAGAATGTAATTGGCTTCTATGTGCAGCCGTTTGTAATAACGGTTGTAAAGCTGGGTGAATGCCCACTCGCTGCCGATCTTCAGATCAGCTACCAATTGTGCATCAGTGTAAGGTTCCATCGTACTTTCCCCCTATTAGATAAAGTGATTTAGCATAACTTACCAGTCAATAAATGATATTCCCATGTATCTGCCAATGGTTATGTCCGGGAATGAAAATGCAAAAGGGGTCTTCAGAACAGTTACATGAATAATATTAACGCAGCGTTAATATACTGTTACCAAATTAAGATATTTGGATGTCCGGGAAACAACCGCCACCGTCACAGATTGTTAAGCATTTGTAAAGCATGATTTTATTACCAGAGACTTGTTAACGCCTGCCTGAATTTGTATCCGTCTATGGTACTTTTTATCATCCATTGCGTTTAGAGATATGTATTGTTTTTTGGCTTAATGAAAGACCTCTCTGAAACCCTTGCCCGGTATTACCCCTTTAGCTATTCACGATTTCAAACTTCCCTCTGTAATATATTATGAAGACACGTTTCCTGATCCTCTGGCTCCCGCTCTTCACCCTTTCACCCCACAGCGTGTCCAATCAGGCGGAGAAAATAAAAGTGAACGTCAGCGTCTGTAACGCCCCGCTACGGGAAGTCTTCAGGCAGATCAGTCAACAAACAGGCCTCCGCTTCTTCGGCAGTAACACCGCTCCCTATGATACCAAGGTATCCCTGCAACAGACCGGCACAGAACTTCGCAGCCTGCTCGATGAACTGCTGCTGCCGCTGCACTACTCCTGGGAAATATCCGGTAAGGTGATCATCATCAGCAAAAAAAATACCGCTACCACCGCCCCGGTCACCGACATCCTCTCCCGAAACGCTTCCCGCTCTCCCTGATCCCTGCTTCGCCCCACTGCGGCAAAACGGCAACTGCACTGTTAAATATGTCGTATATTGCTAATGTACATGGGCTTAGAGCATCATATTATCATTATCGGCGGCGGCCTTGCCGGCCTTACCAGCGCTATCCACCTCTCCAGGGCAGGACTGCGGGTGACGCTGATCGAAAAAAACACCTATCCCAGACATAAGGTCTGCGGCGAATATATTTCCAATGAGGTATTGCCATACCTGCAGTGGCTGCACGCCGATCCGGCAGAACTGGCGCCGGCAGCCATTTCCCGGCTGCTGCTGTCAGCGGCCAACGGGAAAACCATCTCCGCCCCGCTGCCGCTGGGCGGTTTCGGCGTCAGCCGCTATGCAATGGACGATTTCCTGCTACGAAAAGCACTGGCTGCCGGCACACAACTCATCACCGACACCGTGACCGACGTGCAATATCAGGACGACCACTGTGTGGTATATACGAAATCACAGGCCCCCCTCACCGGTACGGTCGTGCTGGGCGCCTTCGGCAAACGCTCCACCCTCGACCAGCGGCTGTCCCGCGCCTTCCTCCGCAAACCAGCCCCCTGGCTGGCTGTGAAAGGACATTATGAAGGGACATTCCCCGACGGACTGGTAGCGTTGCATAACTTCCCCGGCGGCTACTGCGGTGTCTCCAAAACGGAAACAGGTGCGCTCAATATCTGCTACCTCGTACAGATGGACAGCTTCCGCCGTTACGGAGATATCGATCAACACCGGGAAGCCGTGCTGTTCCGGAACCATCACCTGAAAACTATTTTTAATAATAGCCGTCCGCTGTTTGAACAACCACTGGCCATCAGCCAGATTTCTTTTGAACAAAAAACAAAAGTGGAACAACATATGCTGCTGACGGGAGATACTGCCGGCCTTATCCATCCTTTGTGTGGCAACGGAATGGCCATGGCTATTCACAGCGCCCGCATGGCAGCCACGGCTGTACTGCGCTTCTGCAACGATGCCACGTACGACCGCCACCGTATGGAAGCAGACTATGCAAAGGAATGGAGACAGGCATTTAATCACCGGATGAAAATGGGGCGGTTGCTCAACAACCTGTTCCTGAAAGACAGGCTGTCGACCTGGCTGGTGCAACAAATGGCTTCACTCCCGGCAGTGCTGCCGTTTATCATCAGACAAACACACGGAAATTCGATCATTTAATGATTTAGTCATTTAACTATTGAAATGCCCGACTCCAATATTTAAATGATTAGATAACAAAATATTAAAATGTTCAGAGAACGTATACTGGCACCAGAGATCATGGATGATTTTTCCATGGAAGGTGAGCAGTTGCAGCGGGCGCTGGAAAAGATCGCACAGATCAACCGGCGGCTGGGAGGCAACCGTATCACGGTAAAAGGCGTAGATATGCTGATGCGCCAGCTGCCTGCCGGCAGCGAAGTGCGCATCGTGGACATCGGTTGTGGCAACGGCGATATGCTGCGGGCACTGGCCGAACATGGCAGAAAAAAACAGTGGAAGCTACGGCTGGCAGGCATCGACGCCAATCCGTTCACCATCCGGCTGGCAGGAGAATTGTCCGCTGCCTGGCCGGAAATCAGCTACCACTGCCTCGATGTTACAAAGGGACCGTTTCCCGAAATGGAAGGCGACATCCTGCTGCTGACACTAACGCTGCATCATTTTACAGACCAGGAAATACTGGCGCTGATGCAGCGGTTCCGCCGTTGCGCGTCCGCCGGCATTGTAGTCAACGACCTGCATCGCAGCAGCATGGCCTACCGCCTGTTTCAGCTGTTATGCTATACGCTGCGCCTCGAAGAGATGACCCGTTATGATGGCCTTACCTCCATCATGCGCGGGTTCAAACGTTCGGAGCTGGTACAACTGTCACAAAAACTAAATATCAGGCGTCAAAGCCTCCGTTGGCGATGGGCTTTCCGTTACCAATGGGTTATATCTAATTTATGAGCGTAAAAATTCAATCAGTAGCCAAGGCATTGCCGCCATATACCAGGCCCACCAGCGAAATTATGCCGTACCTGGACTTATGGCTGGCCGGACAAGACGAAAGGTTTATCAGAAAGGTTAAAAAAATCTTTGAGAACGCGGCGGTTGATCAGCGGTATTCTATTATGAATGCAGAAGAAGTATTCCGCAGCACCTCCTTTGAAGAAAAAAACAATCTGTATATCCGCGAGGGAACAGCACTGGGCAAACGTTGTTTGCAGGGCGCGCTGGACAAGGCCGGTTTACAGGGCAGCGATATTGATTTTATCATCACCGTAAGCTGTACCGGTTTTATGATCCCATCTATGGACGCCTATCTGATCAATACACTGCAAATGCGGCAGGATATTGTGCGGCTGCCCGTTACCGAAATGGGTTGCGCGGCCGGTGTTTCCGGGATGATCTACGCCTACCAGTTTCTGAAGGCTAATCCGGGTAAACGGGCTGCCGTGGTGGCGGTGGAGTCACCCACGGCAACTTTCCAGCATGAAGACCTTTCCATGGCCAATATTGTCAGTGCTGCCATCTTTGGTGATGGCGCGGCCTGTGTGATATTGTCTTCACACGAAGAAGATCCGGGACCGGCGATCATGGGTACGGAGATGTACCATTTCTATGAAGCCACGCACCTGATGGGCTTCCATTTGTCCAACTCCGGATTGCAGATGGTGCTGGACATTGCGGTGCCGGAAGAGATCGCGTCGCACTTCGGGGATATTGTACATCCTTTTCTGGCGCGCCATGGTACGTCCATCGAAGAGGTGAACCAGCTGATCTTTCATCCGGGAGGAAGGAAAATTATTCAGACCGTAGAGGAACTGTTTGCCGGCTCCGGAAAAAACATTGACGATACCAAAGAAGTGCTGCGGCTATACGGTAACATGTCGAGTGCCACGGTGCTGTATGTGCTGGAGCGTATCCTCGACAGGGGCGTACCGGCAGGCGACAAAGGGCTGATGCTGAGTTTTGGTCCCGGATTTTCCGCACAAAGAATATTATTACAATGGTAAAAGCGTTTGCATCCAAACAATACTGGGCACTGGTGCTGGGCGGCAGCAGCGGATTGGGACTGGCGTCGGCCTATCGGCTGGCATCGCAGGGGATGCATTTGTGTATTGTGCATCGCAATGCGGGCGTGGAGATGGAGGCCGTGAATACCGCTTTTGAGGCCTTACGTGCCACCGGAGTGCAGGTGATCACCTTTAATATCAATGCGGCGCAGGCAGAGCGGCGTACATTGGTGTTAGAAGAGCTGCAGAAAAAGATGGGCCCGGAAGGGCGTGTCCGTTGCCTGTTGCACAGTGTGGCCAAAGGCACGCTGAAAGCGATGACTGACGCGCCTGCGCTGCAAACAGACGACCTGATGATCACGCTGGACCATATGGCGGTGAGTTTGTATGACTGGACACGGGCCGTATGGGAACAGGGGCTTTTCGCAGCAGACGCCCGTGTGTTGTCGTTTACCAGCGAAGGCAGCAGTCGCGCCTGGAAACACTATGCAGCCGTGTCTGCGGCCAAAGCGGCGCTGGAAGCTATCAGCCGCAGCATCGCGCTGGAGTTTGCACCGTACGGCATACGGGCCAATTGTATACAGGCAGGGGTAACAGACACCCGCTCGTTGCGGATGATACCCGGCCATGAGCAGCTGCTGGAGCATAGCATTGCCCGCAGCCCTTTCGGTCGGCTAACGACTGCCGATGATGTGGCGGATGTGGTGTACCTTTTATGTAAAGACGAAGCTGCCTGGATCAACGGCGCCGTTATTCCGGTTGACGGAGGCGCACATATACAGTAAATGGATTTATGACGATAACGACAATACTGGAGAAATTACCCTACGGGGAACCTTTTTTGTTTGTTGATACACTGGAATATATTGATGAACAAAAGGTGACAGGAAGTTTTACCTTCCGGCCGGAGATGGATTGTTACAAAGGACATTTTAAAGGATATCCGGTGACTCCCGGCGTGTTGCTGACGGAAGTGATGGCGCAGATCGGGCTGGTATGTCTGGGTATTTATCTCACCGGAGGCCCGGAGGGCATGTCTTTCGGACTTACCTCCACGCAGGTGGAGTTTATGCGGCCGGTGTTGCCGGGAGAAAAAGTAACCGTGACCGGCGAGAAAATATATTTCCGTTTTGGTAAACTGAAATGCCGGGTGATGATGACCAATGCAAAAGGTGAAGAAGTGAGCAGTGGCGAGATAGCAGGTATGATCGTCCAACCCGTTCGTAATTCCTAATTCGTAATTCGTAACTAATGAGGGTAGTGATAACGGGGCTGGGCGTAGTGGCCCCCAATGGAACAGGCGTTCCTGCTTTTACAGCCGCGGTGCGTGAGGGTGTGTCGGGCATCCGTTACGATCCACAGCTGGAGGCGCTGGATTTTTCCTGTCGCATAGCTGGTACGCCGGAGGTGACAGAAGCGATGAAGCTGCAATATTTTGATCCGCTGGAGCTGAAAGGCTTCAACAGCGGCGCTGTATTATATGGCGTCATGGCAGGCATGGAAGCCTGGCAGGACGCAGGTTTGCCCGCAGGGAATGCTATACAGCAGCCGGACTGGGACAGTGGGGCTATATTTGGCACCGGCTCTTCCGGCATCGACAAAATGCGGGAAGCCATTTATCGTATGGACGAGTTGCAGGTACGGCGTTTAGGCAGTACCGTAGTAGCGCAGACCATGGCCAGTGGCATCAGTGCCTGGCTGGGAGGTAAACTGGCGCTGGGCAATCAGGTGACCACCAACTCATCGGCCTGTACCACCGGCGCCGAGAGCGTGCTGATGGCCTATGATCGCATCCGTGCCGGCAAAGCCCGTCGGATACTGGCTGGCAGTACCACCGATGGCGGTCCTTACGTATGGGGCGGTTTCGATGCCATGAAAGTATGCACCTTCAAAAACAACGATCGCCCTGCCGCAGGGTCAAGGCCTATGAGCGCCACGGCTACCGGGTTTGTGCCCGGCGCAGGTGCAGGCGCGCTGGTGGTGGAGTCGCTGGAAAGCGCACTGGAAAGGAATGCCACCATCTACGCAGAGATCATCGGCGGACATGTGAACTCAGGTGGTCAACGCAATGAAGGCAGTATGACGGCCCCCAACAGCGAAGCGGTGCAGCGTTGTATCCGGGAAGCCGTGCGGGACGCCGGTATTCACCCGGATGAGATTGACGCTATCAACGGACATCTGACGGCCACCAGCAAAGATGCCGCGGAAGTGATCAACTGGAGCCAGGCACTCAACAGAAGCGGCGAGCACTTCCCCTATCTGAATGCCCTTAAATGTTTGGTGGGCCACTGTCTGAGCGCGTCCGGCAGTATAGAACTGGTGGCGGCGGTGCTGCAATTGCAGCAGGGTTTCCTGTTTCCCAATATCAACAGTGAAGACCTGCACCCGGAAATTGCGGCGATCGTGCCCCGGGAGAAGATACCACAGCAGCTGATACACCAGGATCTGCAGGTAATTGCCAAAGCCAGTTTCGGTTTTGGCGATGTGAATGCCTGTATCATTCTTAAAAAATACAAATTCTGATATCATGGATAAAGTAACGTTATTAGCCACTATCAAAGAAGTGGTGGCACCTTATACTAAAAATCCGGAAGCGTTGGCCACGCTGAATGAAGACACTGACTTCATCCGTGATCTCAAAATCAATTCGGCCAATCTGGTAGATGTAGTACTCGACGTGGAAGAGAAATTCAATATTGTGATCGACAATGACTCCATGGAAAAGATGATCAATGTGCGGTCGGCGATGGAGGTGGTGGAAAACAAGCTGGCGGCGCCATGATTGGCAATGATGTGATAGACCTGGAGCTGGCGGCGGTGGAGAGCAACTGGCGGAGACGGGGCTATCTGGATAAACTGTTCTCTCCGGCAGAACAGCAACTGATCACACAGGCCGCTGATCAGGACCGGATGGTGTGGCTGCTGTGGAGCGCCAAGGAAGCGGCTTATAAGATCATACACCGCGATACCCGGCAGCGGGCATATGCACCGCTGCAATATGAGGTGCGGCTTTCCGGAGCGGATGCCGGTTTCATACATTATAACGACAGGGTCTTTCCTTTTCGTACGGTAGTCAGCGGTAGTTGTCTGCATACGGTGGCGGTGGCGTCGGCCAACTGGTGGCCGCAGGTGGCTTACCGTTTGCAGCCGGCGGAGGTGTTACTGAAAGATGAGGACGGCGTGCCTTTTATTCAGGATACCGGACATGTGCGTCCGGCATCGGTCAGTCATCATGGCGTGTACCGGGAAACGGTCAGCCTGCAGATATAATATAAAAAAGGAGTAGCGCCCCGGCTACTCCTTTTTTGTTTTTATTTCGTTGAAATTAACGACCAGATGTCTTCCTCAAAGGTAGGGAACAGGTCATTAAACCGCTTTCTTGTCTTGGGTGGCAGGTCCTTGTCTGTTTCTATGGCGGCCATTACCAGCAATGCTTTCCGGGTATTAAACCGGGCAGCGATCCTGTCGAGGGTCGCGTCAGTAGGCGTTGTTTTCCCGCTTTCAATTAAAGAGAGGCTTGTTTGGCTGATGCCAATGTAATCAGCAAAATCGCGCTGATTCTGTTGCTTTTGCTCTCTCAGCGTTCTAATGACTTTTCCAAAGTTCATGGTCGTTGTTTCAATATGAAAATCCCAGATCGATCAGCACCTTCCACATAAAATCAAGCCATCGGTCGAGCGCTTCCTCCGAGTCCATTTCTGCGGCTCCGTCCCGTAGTATCAGTAGTACTTCCAGGATCTCGTTGTCTTCTTCACTTCGGTTTGGGCGTGCTTCCAGCCTGACGATGGCGTCGTTCGTGATTTTTATGATTTTTTGTTTTAACTGCATTAGTAGCGGTTTGCTGGTTAGTGAAATAATTCCTGATCACCGGAATATGATCCACGTCACCATCCTTACCGTCGTCGGGGTGTAGTTTCAAGGTACGAAATATAATGCGTATATGTAACACAATGTCGCGGACTAACGGGAGGTTAACGACCCTGTTCCGGCAATAGTTATGCTGTCGGGTTTTATTGAACCGGAAATCGACCGCCTGTGAAAAGGTAGACAGGCAGATCTGTATGTCGTTGGCCATATTGTCCCTGACATACCAGATGACGGCACCTTGCTTAATTTTCTGGACGAGAGGAACGATGGCATGTAAAGACAGCAGCTGTTCACATACCAATGAAAGCCAGCGGAGCATAGGGTCGCGGCCGGGAGAGACAGGCGGTCCGTCCTGCGCTGTAGGCAGCGATAAGCAGAACAGGGATGGGTCGGGCTCTTCCACGGGCAGGCAGCATGTCCCATCTTCCGGATTATCTGTTGCCGGCGCCTCGCTTACCGGGCTGAGTTGTGCCGCTGTCTGCGGATACCACTGGTCTGCGTCTTTCAGCGGCGCAGTGGTTAACTTATTAAGTGAGAAGGTGGTCAGGTCTCCCCGTCGAAGCATGTTGTCCAGCCTCTCATCCAGAAAGGCGGCTATGGCTGCATAACGTTGTAATTTTTCCATCAGTGGAAATTGGTTGGTTTTGGGTCATACAGTAAGGGTTGGACCACACTTTGGTTGATCTTTCGGTTTATGGTAGATATCCTAACTAAGTAAAATATCGCAGACAAATTTAAAATCATTATGATTAACACGTGGTTAATCAAATGTTATCGGGGAAAATCCCGGTGTGACTGCGTGTTAACATGATAGTTGTACGATCATGGGAGAACAATCATCTCTCCGTTGCGTTCGGGTACGTTTCTTGATGCCTCGTCACCGGTATACCACATCCTGATAAACCATGCGCTCCGCAATACAGAAAAAGGTGGCCGTAATAGTGGCCCATCCGGACGATGAAACATTATGGGCAGGCGGCACCTTGTTGAGCCACCCTGAATGGACGTGTTTTGTGGCCTGTATCTGCAGAGCCAATGATGCAGACAGGGCGCCTCGTTTCGCCGCGGTATTGCAGGCGCTGGGCGCCACCGGAGAGATGGCTGATATGGACGACGGCCCGGAGCAGACACCGCTGTCGATTCCGGTTGTGGCGGAACAGGTACTGCAACTGTTGCCATATACACAATTTGACCTGATCATTACCCACAATATCGCGGGAGAGTATACCAGGCACCGCCGGCATGAAGAAGTCAGCGAAGCCGTGTTTCAGTTGTGGCAGCAACAGCGGCTATCATCACCGGAGCTCTGGTGCTTCGCTTATGATGATGGCAGTCGCAGCCATTTTCCGCTGGCAGACCCACTGGCAGATATCTACCTGCCGTTGCCACCGGAGATCTACCAACAGAAAAAAAGCATCATCACCGATATATATGGATTTAGTCACGATAGCTGGGAAGCGAAGATCACCCCTTCCGCAGAAGCATTCCGGACGTTCAGCACGGTAGCGGAGGCGGCACAATGGCTGAGCAGAAACCGTATCCTGCCATGAAAGTACTTGTCTTATACGATTATCCGGCCGGGCCCGGAGGACTGGCCACGCAGGGCGACCTGCTATACAGGGGCCTGAAGGAATTAGGCGTAGATGTTTATGCTGTACATTATGAGTCCAACCAGGAAAAAGAGTGGTACTACCGCTGGTTTAAACCGGACGTGGTGACGGGTGTAGGCTACTGGGGCTATATCCCGCATCTGGTGCTGCATCCGCAGTATTTTGGTTGTACCGCTGTGCCCTGGCTGGTAGCCGATGGATATATCGCCAATTATCAAAACGTGCTTAATACGCTACCGCTGATATTGGTGACTTCCAATTGGGTAAAAGACATGTATATCCGCGACGGCATCAGCGGCCGCAACATCGAAGTGCTGCCCGTGGGTTGCGATACGGATGCTTTCCGTCCCTTTAGCGCCTCAGACCCTAAAGTGGCCGCCGTACGTGAATCGCTGGGCATCCGCGACAATGAGCTGATGATACTGACCATTGGCGGCGATGCCGCCTCGAAAGGCGCGCAGGAAGTAATGCATGCGCTGGCGCAGCTCAACGGGAAAATGCCGCCTTGGAAATATGTGTGTAAGGTGTGGCCGCAGGAACGCACCGACTACCAGAACGAAGCAGATATGCAGCTGGCGAAACAATTAGGCATAGATCAGCAGGTGATTTATACACAGTATAAAATCTCGCGCAACTTCATGCCGTATCTGATAGGCGCCTGTGATATCTATGCGGCGCCTTCCCGGTTGGAGGGTTTTGGTATGACGCAGGTGGAAGCCGGCGCCTGTAGTAAACCGGTGGTGAGCCTCCGCGCGATGGGGATGCTGGATACGCTGGTGCATGGGGAAACAGCGCTGCTGGCCGGTGTGGCCCGTGAGGTAGTATTAAAGGAGGTGGAAGTGGGCACCGAATCGGGCTTTGAAGGGCGGCGCACTGTGGTGTTTGATACGCCTCGTACCGTGGACTACCGCGCCAACGCCGCAGATATAGCCGTACATCTGGGCGAATTGCTGCTCAATAAAAACCTGCGGATACAAATGGGCGCTGCCGGCAGGGCACGTGTAAAACAACGCTTTGACTATCGTGTGGTGGCCAGTCGTTTTTTGCAGATCGTACACGAAAAACTGGGTATTGTATGAAAACGTATACCGTTACCGGAGAGGTGGAACAAGCCAGAAAAGCTGCGTTGGAAGTGTTGCATCACAACCGCCGCGGCCCTTTCGCCGGTTTGCCACGAACCGCTGGCTGGGCATATCCGGAGCCTTACACGCGGGACATGGTGTTTACCTTCTTTGGCATCGCCGTTTCCGGCGATGAACAACTGATCATGAGTATGCGCCGGGTATTGGACATGCTGGCCCATCATCAGACAGAACACGGGCATATCCCTTCGCTGGCACACGACCCGGAAAATCTGGGCGCCAGCGACACTACGCCATTGTTCCTGGTGGGCGTCAGTATATACCGGCAGCTTACGGGAGAAACCGATTTTTTACAGGAAGCGGCGGACAAAGCGCTCCGGTGGTTGTATTACCAGAGTCCTTCCGACCGGCTGCTGGTGGCACAGCTGCCTACCAGCGACTGGCGCGATGAGCAGTGGGTGCTGGGGTACGGATTGTATGTCAATACACTCGTGTATGCCGGGCTGCGCATGTTTGACCGGCATCAGCGTGCCGAGGCCTTTCTGCAGGAGATGCGGCATTTTACCATCACCTGCAACTTTATGCACAAGCATGTACATGAAGGTCTCACGGTAAAAAACAAACCCTACTATGCCTGCTGGTCTTACAAAATATACAGCAGCGAACGGTTTGATCTGTTGGGCAACAGTCTCGCTATCCTGACAGGTATTGCCTCACCGTCGAGAGCAGAACGTATGATCGCCTGGATTGAAACAGAGTGTAGTGTGATGCGGGAGAAAGGTGAGCTGGCGTCTGAATTACCGCCTAATTTTTTCCCTTATGTACAGCCCGGAGATCCGGACTGGCGCAAGCGTGACGAGGAATTTAATATGCCGGGCGATTATCACAATGGTGGCATATGGCCTTTTGTATGCGGCGTGTATATCGCTGCGTTAGTAGCGGCAGGAAAGTATCAGCTGGCGGAAAAGAAACTGCTGGCGTTGGCGCATGCGGTGAAGCCGTCGCACGCGCAGGCACTGGAGTATGGATTCAACGAGTGGCTGCGCGCGCAGGATGGCTTACCTAAAGGACAGAACTGGCAGTCGTGGTCTGCTGCTTTGTACCTCTATGCATTGAAGTGTGTAGAGGAGCGCAGGACGCCTTTTTTCGAGGAGATGCGTAAACGTAGTTCCCGGGAGAAATAACGTTATCTGCTTTTGATAAAACTTTCCACATCTTTCACCAACGCTGCACTCAATGGTTTGGTGGGATCTGCGTAGGTGATGTCGTTGATGCCGCCACTGGCGGGAGCCACTTTCAGCACATGGTTCATCTGATCGATTATTTTCAGTTGAGCAGCAGGAGCGCCCTGTTTCAGGTGTTGGGCATCGTTGACGCTGACCTGTGCATCGGTGTTGCCCTGTATGATCAGGATGGGTATTTTTAATTTACCGATTTCTTTCTCCGGATCATATTTTACCCATGACATGATATACGGTTGTACTGCGGGATAAAACAATCCCTGTAACGCAGGTTCTGTGTTGACGACCGTATGGCCCTGTTTGAGGCTGTCCAGCATGCTTTTCGCTTTCGCTGCCAGGGGAGGTGACTGTGCATTCAGTTGTCTTTCGAGGATGACATCAATCGGTTCTCCTGCGCCGGCGATGGAGATGAACTGATCGGCCGGGCTGCGTTGTATGGCCAGCATACCGATCATCGATCCTTCACTGTGGCCGGCAACGATGACACGGGAAAAGCGTTTGTCCGCTTTCAGCATGTTGATAAAACCGGCGGCATCGTTGACGGTGCCTTCGAATGAAATGTCTGTTTCGGGTTTGCCGGTGGCGCTGGCGCCTACGCCTCTTTTATCGTATCGCACGCAGGCGATGCCGGCAGCCTGGAGTGTTTCTGCCAGCATTTTGTAAACATTGGTTTTCAGGCCCATGTTATTGTTGCCGTCACGGTCGGTAGGGCCGGAGCCGGCGATGAGGAGTACAACCGGCACCGGGCCATTGCTTACCGGCAGCGTGAGCGTGCCATGAATCGTAGCATCGGCAGTCGTCAGGTTGTAGTTGTCGGCCGTGGTTTCGGTAGCTTTTTTCTCCTGATAGGGTACGAAGCGGAACCCTTCCATCTGATGGTTGGCATTCAGTGCGAGGATCATCGTCAGGGTGCCTTTGGCGAAATCGGCTTTCCATGTTTGATAGGTACCGTCGCCGCCGGTAGGGGTGAGTTGCATCATATTGCCCAGTTGATTTTGCAGCTGGGAAAGCATGGTCCGTGTCTGGTCCGGAGGCAGCATGGATTTGATGGTGTTGCCAAACATGCCATAGAGGCTGTCGGCTTGCTGCCGGTTGTAGTAACGTTGAACTTTTGCGGCAGCAGCGAGGTAATCAACCTGCGCTGTCATCTTCAGAAAAGGTAACAGCAGGGTTGTCAGTAAACAAATTTTTTTCATACTGTTTTTTTTAAATCAGGATGTCATGAGCGGAAAGGTAAAGTGCATCAATGCTTTGGAAAAGACTTCTGCTACTAACAGGGCAACGATAAAGATGATCACCGCTTTGTTGCCTTTCAGGTTGACCGAGACGCTGAATGCCTGATACATCAGTACCAGCATCCAGATGAAGATGGGGAGACAAATCAGCGCCAGCACGATGACCATGGGCGTAATAGCAGTGGGGTCTACTGTGGCCGGCATGGCAAAGTTAATCAGCGCGATGAGCAGGAGCGGGGCCCTGGCCAGGGCCAGCGTTCCGGCGATGTCGATGAGGCGGAAGGAGGTGCGCGCAAAGATGGCGGCAGCCGCATAGCAGGCCAACACCATAGATCCCCAGGCAATGAACGCTTCCAGGAGATAAATAAAATAAGGCATAAGCGTGGCGCCGACATGCGCGTCGATGGCGCCGTCGAAATGGGTTTTGCTGAAATACGCCACTACGGAGGTGATCAGCATTACGATCCATCCGGCCAGCAGGGCTTTGCTGCCGGCGATGTAGGTAAACGGACGTAGTAACCAGGTGTTCATGTGCGTGTTTTTATATTTTTTCAATCTTTTCTATGCTGGCGATAATATCATCGAGCCGGTTGCGTACCGTAGGGTAGCTCAATCCCAGCTGTTGTGCCATGAGCTTCAGGCTGCCACTGCTTTTTACGAAGTCGATCACAAATTGCAGGTCATCTGCCGACAAACGTGCCAGCAACGGTAGTTCAAAGCTGCCGGAAACAGTGGTGTCACAAGCCTCACAGGCCAGTGACGTTACCTTTAACGGTGAGGCACAGCTGGGGCAGGACAGGGGTAATGTTTTCTTTATCTGTTTCATTGTTGAACAAAGTTAAATCTATTTTTAATAAAATTGATTGTTTGTTTAATAAAATTTATTCGTGTTTAAACAAATAAAATGATAACGAACCCGTTTGGGGAAATTTTTGACATAACAATGCCGGGCATCCGTTGTTAAACAACAGTATGCATACCTTATTACTGATCTCGACCAAAAAAGCTGCGGCCACGGCTACACGCGAAATGCTGATGTTGCAGGGCTATGAAGTCCTGTCTGCCTCCGATGGGAAAAGCGGCATAGCTGCCGCCAGGCTGCACCTGCCCGACCTGATACTGTGTGAAATGGCCATGGACGGCACCGACGGGCTGGCGGTGCTGGAGCTGCTGCGGCAGGACCCGCGTTTTCAGCCGGTACCTTTTATTATGCTGGCCGACAAATACGAACCACACGCTTTCCGCACGGCCATGAACCAGGGCGCCGACGACTATATGGTGAAACCCTATACCAGCCACGATCTGGTACAGACGATTGCGAACCGGTTAAAACGAAAAGCGCTGCTGCATTCACCGCGGGAAACGGAGCGCGATTTTAAGTCGGTGATCACCCGCTTTCTGGAAGACCGTAATACCATCCGGGCCGCTGCACATGAGGAGATATACCGGGAAGGCGGTACGCCGCGATACCTGTATTACCTGCTGTCGGGTAAAGTGAAGACCATCAAAACCCATGAAGATGGAAAAGATCTGGTGATTGGTTTATACAATACAGGGGACTTTTTCGGTTACATTGCCCTGTTGGAAGAAGAGACGTACAAAGCCACTGCCGTGGTGATGGAAGACGCTGAGATAGCGTTGATACCCAAAGACGACGCCACCGCTTTGTTTGACCATAGTCCCCTGATCATACAGCGCTTCGTGCGCCTGCTGGCCCGTAACGTCACAGAGAAAGAAGAGCGGCTGTTGGGCATCGCCTATGACACGTTGCGCAAGAAAGTGGCCAGCGCGTTGATACACCTGCGTAATAAGTACCAGGTAGACCGCTCCGCCAATTATACCATTGATATTGCCCGTGATGAACTGGCTGCGCTGGCCGGCACCGCCACCGAATCGCTGATACGCACCCTGAGTGAATTCCGTAGTGAGAAGCTGATTGCCGTCAAAGGCAGCAGCATTACCTTGCAGCAGCCCGGCAGGCTGGAGGAAATAGCCTACCACTGACCATCACCCGAATGTGCCATTTATCATTAATTAGAGAGAACTCCCCCTGCTTTTTTTTATTTTGCTTTACTGACCAAACAACAAATCGCTTTTAAAGCTTATGAAGAAATTGCTATTCACCTGTGCAGCCTGGCTGATGGCCACTGTCACCTATGCCCAGGAGAACGCGCTTTGGCTGCGTTACCCTGCCATCTCCCCGGATGGGAAGACCATCGCCTTTGGGTACAAGGGAGATATCTACCGTGTAGACGCCAACGGCGGCGTTGCCGTTCCCCTTACCATTCATGAAGCACAGGACATGATGCCTGTCTGGAGCCATGACGGTAAATACATCGCTTTCGCGAGTGACCGTTACGGTAATTTCGACGTTTTTGTCATGCCTGCAGAAGGCGGTACGCCCGTAAGGCTTACCAGCAACAGCAGTGCGGATTATCCCTACGATTTCACGCCAGACAACAAACAGGTGCTTTTCGGCGCAGGACGTAATGCTCCCGCTGCCAGCATCCGGTTTAGCTATCGCTTGTTCGACAACCTGTACACCGTTCCGGTAACAGGCGGCCGCCCGATGCTGGTGAGCGCAGCAGGTGCTGAATTTGCCCGCTACAACAGCAAAGGCGATCAGATCATCTTCCAGGACCGCAAAGGGTATGAGGATGCCTGGCGTAAACACCACGTATCTTCCGTGACCCGCGATATCTGGGTGTATGACATCAACAAAAACAACTATCAGCAGGTGTCTACCTTCGAAGGGGAAGACCGTGAGCCGTTGTTTGGCAGTGATAACAGCATCTACTACCTGAGTGAAAAAGGTGGTATCTCCCAGAACCTCTTCAAATCTTCGCTGGCAGACAAAAATAAAATGGAACAGCTGACCCGTTTTGATAAACATCCGGTACGTCACCTGTCCCGCTCCACCAACAACACTTTCTGCTTCACCTATAACGGCGAGATATATACGCTGAAAGAAGGCGCTCAACCGCAAAAAATAAATGTGCGCATCTTTAATGATGGCCGTAACGGTATTCAGAAGCCACTGCCTGTAAACGGCAACGTGACTGAATTTGCCATGAGCCCCGATGGTAAACAGATGGCTTTCGTGGCCCGTGGTGAAGTGTTTGTGACCAGCGTGGAAGGCAATATGACCAAAAGAGTGACCAACACACCACAACAGGAAAGAATGGTGAAATGGTCTCCCGATGGCAAACGGCTTGTATATGCCGCTGAACGCAACGGCAACTGGGATATCTATCAAAGCACGATCGAACGGAAAGAAGAGCCTTATTTCTTCGCGGCCACCGTGCTGAAAGAAGAGCCGCTCATCGCTACTGCAGCGGAAGAATTCCAGCCATCGTTCTCCCCTGACGGAAAAGAAATTGCGTATGTGGAAGACCGTAACATCCTGAAAGTATTCAATATCGCTTCCGGCAAAAGCCGCGTGCTGCTGCCCAAAGGCCATAACCACTCCTATTCCGATGGTGACTGGACTTTCTCCTGGAGCCCCGACAGCAAATGGATCGTAGTGGAAGACCAGGGAGGCTATGCTTTCACCAGCAATGCCACTATCATCCCGGTTGATGGTAAAGGAGAATCTATCAGGCCGGTCAACAGCGGTTTCGGTGAGAATAATATCAAATGGAGCGCTGACGGTAAACTGATGACCTGGGAGAGCAGCCGCGAAGGCCGCAAATCACTGGCCCGTCAGGGAAGCCGTGAAACAGACGTATACGCTGTATTCTTCGATCAGGAAACTTTCGACAAATACAAACTGTCCAAAGATGAGTTTAATCTCCTGAAAGAACAGGAAGACAACGCTAAAAAAGGTGGTAAAGACACCGCTGCAAAGAAAGACACCACCGCAGCGAAAAAAGATTTCCGCCCGGATTTCAATAACCTGGACAACCGCCAGCAGCGCCTTACCATCAACAGCGCTTCCATCAGCGACTACGTGATGAGTAAAGACAACAGCAAGCTGTATTACACCGCTGCTTTTGAAAAAGGATACGATCTGTGGGTAACAGAACCCCGCACCGGCGATACCAAAATTCTTGCTAAACTGGGAGGTACGCCCGGTGGTATTGAACTCAGCAAAGATGGCAACTCCCTCTTTGTGAGCAACAGAGGCAGTGTAGTGAAAGTGGACGTTGCTTCCGGTAAGATCACGCCTATCAGCATCAGCTCTGAAATGTTGCTGGACCAGGCCGCAGAGCGTGCCTATATTCTGGACCACGCATGGAAACAGGTGAAAGAGAAATTCTACGATCCTACCATCCGTAACATGGACTGGAAAATGTACCGCGATGCTTATGCGCGTTTCCTCCCTCACATCAGCAATAACTACGACTTCCAGGAGCTGCTGAGCGAAATGCTGGGTGAACTGAACGGTTCCCACACCGGTGGCCGCTATACTGCTGTACGCCCTGATGGCGATGCGACTGCTTCCCTCGGTCTGCTGTTCGACGAACGTTTCACCAAAGATGGTCTGAAAGTAGATGAAATCATTGATGGTGGTCCGTTTGATAAGGCTGGCAGCAAAATGAAAGCCGGCGCGGTGATCGACAAAATTGACGGAGAAGCCGTGACGGCTAAAAGAGACTGGGCAGAACAGCTGAACCGCAAAGCGGGTCATAATGTCCTGATCAGCTTCACCGATGCAGACGGTAAACACTACGAAGAAACCGTGAAACCTATCAGCCGCGGCGAAGAAGGTACCCTGATGTACAAACGTTGGGTGAACAACATGCGTAAGATGGTAGATAAACTCAGTGGTGGCAAAGTAGGCTATGTACACGTACAAGGCATGAACGACGCCAGCTTCCGTTCCGTATACGATGAAGTAATGGGTAAAAACAGAGGCAAACAGGCACTCATCGTAGATACCCGCTTCAATGGCGGTGGATGGCTGCACGATGACCTGTACAATTTCCTCAGCGGTAAAAAATACCTGGACTTTGCGCCACAGGGCGACCTGCTGAAAGGCGGCGAACCACAAGGCCAATGGCAGGGCCCCAGCTGTGTGCTGATGAGCGAAGGCAACTACAGCGATGCCTTTATCTTCCCTTATGTATACAAACAAGGTAAGCTGGGTAAACTGATTGGTATGCCTGTTCCGGGTACCGGTACTGCCGTATGGTGGGAAACACAGATAGATCCTTCAATCGTATTTGGTATTCCAATGATTGCTACTATCGGTAAAGAAGGTCGCCCTACGGAAAACTTACAGGTGGAACCGGACATCCGTGTGCCGCTGCGCTATGAGGATTTCCTGGCCGGTAAAGATGATCAGCTGGAAACTGCTGTGAAAGAAATGCTGAAAGAGATCAAATAAGATCTGTCTATAAAAAAAGAAAACCCGGGAACAGTGACGTTCCCGGGTTTTCTTTTTTATGCTTTTGTGTAAATGCCGTGTGGATGGATCATGTTCTCGAAAGAATAGATATCATTCCACTGTTCTTCTGTGATATATCCTTTTTCTGCTACGACTATCTGATGAATGGTTTTACCGGTTTTTAATGCTTCTTTGGCAATGGCAGCACAGGTTTCATAACCCAGCAACGGGTTCAGTGCTGTCACGATGCCGATGCTGTTCATCACCATCGCTTTGGACACGTCTGCATTGGCGGTGATACCGTCCACACATTTGAGGCGGAGCGTATCAAAAGCGTGTTGCAGGTAAGTGATCATATTGAACAGGCTGAAAGCGATCACCGGCTCCATCACGTTGAGCTGCAGCTGGCCTGCTTCGGCGGCCATGGTAATGGTGAGGTCACTGCCGATCACATAGTAGGCGGTCTGGTTCACCACTTCCGGAATAACCGGATTCACCTTGCCCGGCATAATAGAAGAACCTGGTTGCAGTTGCGGCAGGTTGATTTCGTTTAGCCCTACCCGTGGTCCGGAAGAGAGCAGCCGGAGGTCGTTACATATCTTGGACACTTTCACCGCCGTGCGTTTCAGCATGCCGGACAAAAGTACCAATGCGCCGGTATCGGAAGTCGCTTCCACGAGGTCGGTGGCCAGTACAATAGGCAGTCCGGTGACTTCGCCGAGGTATTGGGTCACCAGCTCCGGATAGCCGGCCGGCGCATTGATGGTGGTACCGATGGCGGTAGCGCCCATGTTGACTTCTGTCAGCAGCGCCTGTATTTCGCGCAGTCGTTGTATGTCTTCCCGCAGGGTGGTGGCGAAGGCGTTGAATTCAGCGCCGAGGCTCATCGGCACCGCGTCCTGCAATTGTGTACGGCCCATTTTCAGCACGTTGGCAAATTCCTTCCCTTTTTTACCGAAAGACTTTTGCAGCAGGTCGATGGAAGTCAACAGATCATTGACTTTCAGGTACAGCGCAATACGCATGGCGGTGGGATAGGCGTCATTCGTGCTCTGGGAGCAGTTGACATGATTGTTGGGATGCAGGTATTCATAAGCGCCTTTGGGATGACCCATATATTCCAGTCCCGCGTTGGCGATGACTTCATTAGCGTTCATGTTTACAGAGGTCCCGGCGCCACCTTGTATCATATCGGTGGGGAACTGGTCTGTCAGTTCACCGGCGATGAGCCGGTCGCTCGCTTTCATAATGGCGTCGCCTGGTTCGCGGGGCAATACGCCCAGTTCCATATTGGCCATGGCGGCGGCTTTTTTAACATAGCCCAGTGCTTTGATGAATACCGGTTCGCGGGAAACGGGCACGCCGGTGATGTGGAAGTTCTCTATGGCCCTGAGGGTTTGGATACCATAATATACGGCGTCGTCTATTTTTCTTTCTCCGAGGAAGTCGTGTTCTTTTCTGAATGTCTGTTTCATCGCTGAATATTTTTAGTGGTTAGGATCATTGTTTTGACAACACAAAAGTACCGCGACCTCCAGGGGTGGTAAATGATACCAGTCAGCCGGCGGATGATTTACGTCAGTTGGTACCTTATTTGTGGCTTTGCTTACCTACTATCTCCACTAAAAAGCATATCATGAAAGCAATGACCATCGAAGAAAAGTGTATTGACACCATTCGTTGCCTCGCAATGGATGCGGTACAGAAAGCGAATTCAGGGCATCCGGGCACGCCGATGGCACTGGCGCCGGCGGCATTTGTACTGTGGACGGAGCATTTGCGGTATAATCCCCGAAAGCCGGACTGGTTTAACCGCGACCGGTTTGTGTTGTCCAATGGCCACGCTTCGATGCTACAATATGCGGTATTACATCTCACCGGTTATGATATTTCGCTGGATGATATCAAGGCGTTCCGGCAGTGGGGCAGTAATACGCCGGGGCATCCGGAATACCGCCTTACACCGGGCATAGAAACCACTACAGGGCCGTTGGGACAGGGTATTATGACCGCCGTGGGGATGGCCATGGCCGAAGCGCATCTGGCCGCTATTTTTAATAAAGATGATATAAAAATTATTGACCATCATACCTACGTTTTCTGTAGTGATGGCGACCTGATGGAAGGCGCTTCTCATGAAGCCGCTTCTGTGGCGGGGCATCTGGGTTTAGGTAAACTCATATGTTTGTATGATAATAATCATATCACGATAGAAGGTAATACATCGCTGACGTATTCCGATGATGTGGCCAAACGGTTTGAAGCATATCACTGGCATGTGCAGGACCTGGGCGACCAGGGGAACGACCTGAAAGCCATATCGGACGCCTTTGCCGCGGCCAAAGCCGTGACAGACAAGCCTTCTATGATCCTGTTGCGCACCCATATCGGATATGGCGCCCCACATAAGCAGGATACCCCCGAAGCGCATGGTTCTCCGCTGGGCGCTGATGAAATAAAGCTCACCAAAGAATTTTATGGCTGGCCGCCGGATGAGGACTTTCTGGTACCGGAAGACGTAAGGGTGTACATGAAGAAGGTGATTGAGCAAGGGAAGGATACCGAACAATCGTGGGATAAGCTGAAGGAAGCATATCAAAACAAGTATCCGGCAGAATATGCGCTGTTGCAGCAGTATGTTGCTCAGGAACTGCCCGATGGTTGGGATAAAGATGTACCGGTGTACAAACCCGAAGACGGCCCCAAAGCCACGCGGGAAATATCTTCCGCATTTCTCCATGCGGTGGCAGACAAGCTGCCATGGCTGCTGGGAGGCAGCGGTGACCTGGAACCGTCCACGCTTACGCTGATCAAATCATCCGGGTACTTTAGTAAGGAACATTATGAAAACCGCAATATTGCATGGGGCATCCGTGAACATGTGATGTGTGCCGCCAGCTCCGGCCTACAGCTGCACGGTGGGGTACGGGCATATGCCGCTACCTTCTTTATTTTCACGGATTATGCGCGGCCCGCCATCCGCCTGGCCTGCATCATGGAGCTGCCCGTTATTTACGTCATGACACATGACAGTATCGGGTTGGGAGAAGATGGCACCACACATCAGCCGGTGGAACACCTGGCTTCGCTGCGTGCCATGCCGCATCTGTGTGTGATACGGCCGGCAGATGCCAACGAAGCGGCATGGGCCTGGCATACAGCGATAGCCCGCGCGAAAGGACCGACCATGCTGGTATTGACGCGGCAGAAGCTGCCCATTGCGGACAGCAGCAAGACAGGATCTGCCCGTGGTTTGCAACAGGGCGCCTACATCCTGTCGAAGGAAAAAGGAGATAAGCCTGCCCTGATACTGATAGCCACCGGTTCAGAAGTGCAGCTGGCGCTGGAAGCCCAGCAAAAGCTGTGGGAGGAAGATATTGATGCCAGAGTGGTGAGCATGCCGAGCTGGGAATTGTTCCGCGAACAAACGGAGAACTACCGGCAACAGGTATTGCCGCCCGCCGTGAAAGCCCGTGTGGCCATTGAAGCCGGTTCACCGGAAGGATGGGAACAATGGATTGGTGAAAAAGGAGTCATGATCGGTCTCACTCATTTCGGGTCCAGTGCGCCGGCAAAAGAGTTGTTCAAACACTATGGGTTTACAGTAGACAACGTGTTGGAAAAATCGCGTAAACTGTTGCAGCATGAAAAAGTTGATCGTGTTTGATCTGGACGGGACCCTGGCGGTGAGCAAGTCGGCCATCGACGAAGGGATGGCCGGTCTGCTGTCGCGTCTGACGCAGATTACACAGGTAGCCATTATTTCCGGTGGCAAATGGGAACAGTTTGAAAAGCAGGTATTGCGGTTGTTACCACCGGCAGCGCGTTTGACAGCGCTGTACATATTGCCTACCTGTGGCACACAGTTTTATCATTATCAGCAATCGTGGCAGTTGTTGTATGCAGAAAATTTCACGGAGGAAGAGAAAGCAAAAATTATCCGGTCCCTGCAGTCGGCCGTCAGTGAAGCGGGGTATGCTGTAGAAAAAACCTGGGGGGAGCAGATCGAAGATCGTGGCAGCCAGATCACGTGGTCGGCGCTGGGACAGGAAGCGCCGGTAGACGCCAAAAAAAGCTGGGACCCCGATTTTACCAGACGAAAGAAGATCCAGCAGATACTTGATAAATTGATTCCCGGCTTTGCTGTCAATCTTGGTGGCATGACGTCTGTTGATATTACGAAAGAAGGTATAGACAAAGCATATGGTATCCGAAAGTTACGGGATACCCTACACGTAACCATTGAGGAGATGTTGTTTGTGGGAGATGCCCTGTTTGAAGGGGGCAACGACTATCCGGCGTTGCAGGCCGGCGTACGCTGTGTGGCGGTAAGAGACCCTGAAGGCACCCGGAGCGTAGTAGATGCCATGCTGGCTTGTCTGGGTGATTAACAAAAATATTGTTTGTATTTAATCGTATAGTCGTAGCTTTATATGATCAACCGGTATGGAATGCTACCGGGAAAACTATTCTTTTACAAACAAAACCTTATGAAAAAATTACGTTTAGTCGTTGCCGTAGTTGCAGTGACTGCGCTGTCTCCGTTCGTTGCAAAAGCACAAATCGATCTTGGTGCAAAGGCTGGTTTAAGTATCCCTAATCTGACTTCCGGCAGTTCTTCCAATCCTATTAATAGCGGCTGGAGCTCCAGACTGGGGCTGGACGCCGGCATACACGCAGAATTCCATCTCACCAAACGTTTTTCTATCCAGCCTGAAATCAGATATTCTGCACAGGGCGGTAAAAAAGACGGTAACCAGGGATTTACGCCGACGCCGGAAATGGCAGGGTTCTTCCAACAACAGGGGCAGCCTGTGCCTCAGTATTTGTACGCTACCTATGACAACAAGGCCAAATTCAATTACCTGATGATACCGGTACTGGCTAAATACCATTTCGGTTTCAGCCCTAAATGGGACCTGTATGTAGCTGCCGGTCCGTTTGTGAGCTTCCTGCTGGACGGTAAAAATGAAACCAGCGGTACAAGCCCGATTTTCCTGGATGACGCGCACACACAACCTATCATCCCGTCAGCGGACTTCAACCATACCGAGAATATCAAAGATGAGCTGAAAAAGGCCAACTTCGGTATCTCCGGTCACGTAGGTTTGGCCTACCACGTTAACAGCAGAAGCGCTGTCTTCATCGAAGGTGGTGGTAACTATGGTTTCGTGAAAATCCAGAAAGACGCCAAAAACGGTGAGAACAACACCGGTGCAGGCGTGGTAGTACTGGGTTACTCTTACCGTATTAAAGACAAAAAATAAGCTGTTAAGCCAGCAGATTAAATGAAACGATAATAATCGTTACACTGATGCATACCAAAGACAGGAGGAAGATGTAATCTGCAGCTTCCTCCAGTTTTTCACTCCTCCTTCGCTGTTTCGACCGCATCGACAGAAAAGATAAAATACAGCTGCCTGTCAGCAAAATAGCCGCGATCCCCGTACTATCATCGATAATCGTGATCTGATTAAAATGTGCCACCTTGATAGAGGTGAGCACTATCAGACAAAACCCCAACAGGTTACTGGATGTGTTGAGGATATGGGGTGATTTATTGTTCTCGTTTGCCATAACCCATCTTTTCTGATCATTAATTTAAATCATAGAATTGGCGCAAGAAAGTTAAAATACCGTTACTCCGGCATTAAAATACGATTAGTGACGTTAAGAACGCGTGACAGGTATACGGATAGCCGATAATATTATTATCTTTCGTCCATAGCATGTAAACTGCAGCGCATATGAAATACCTGATCACCTGCCTGCTGGCGGCTGCAACCACCGCCACAGGATTTGCACAGCAACGCTCCATGAAGCTGTGGTATACGTCCCCTGCCAGCGCTACCGCGAAAGACGGCACTTCTCCCTGGAAAGATGATCCGGCATGGCTACAGGCCCTGCCACTGGGCAACGGCAACATCGGCGCCATGGTATTCGGCGATGTTAACCAGGAACGGATACAACTAAACGAAAAGACATTGTGGAACGGCAGCAACGATGACAACGACAATCCCGAGGCAGCCAAATATCTGCCCCAAATCAGAAAGCTGCTGTTCGAAGGCAAGTTTAAAGAAGCGACGGCCCTCACGAATAAAACACAGATCTGCAAAGGCGCCGGCTCCGGCCATGGCAACGGCTCCAACGTGCCGTTTGGTACCTATCAGACCCTGGGCGACCTCCGGCTGGATTTCGGTAAAAGCACGCCTTATACCGGTTATCAGCGTAGTTTGCAGCTGGACGATGCCACCGTTCGTGTAAGCTACGAACAGGATGGCGTGCATTATACCCGCGAATACTTTGTCAGCGCGCCGGCTAATGTGCTGGCCGTAAGATTATCGGCCGACAAAAAAGGCGCTGTCAGCTTTTCCGCCACCATGGACCGCCCCGAACGGTTTACCACGAAAACAACGGGCAAAGAACTGGTGATGACCGGCGCCCTGAACAACGGCAAAGGCGGCGATGGCATGAAATACATGGCCCGTTTACAGGCCCGCAGCAAAGGCGGAGAGGTAGCGTATACCGGTAACCAGCTGACCGTAAAGCATGCTGACGAAGTCATATTGTACCTGTCAGCTTCCACTGATTATCTGCCTAACTACCCTGTTTATAAAGGACGTGATTTCAGCGGACTGACCGCCAAAGCCCTGCAAGCCGCTACGGCACTGCCTTACGCTCAACTGAAACAAGCCCACGTAAAAGACTACCAGCGCTTATTTAACCGCGTCGTGTTACAACTGGCCGATGATACCGCAGACGACGTGCCTACGGATGTACGGCTGCAACGGATCAAAGAAACAGGCAACGACAACCATCTGACCGAACTGTATTTTCAATATGGCCGTTACCTGCTCATCTCTTCTGCCCGGAAAAACACGCTGCCGGCCAATTTGCAGGGTATCTGGGCCAACAAGATACTTTCTCCGTGGAACGGCGACTATCATACTAACATCAACGTACAAATGAATTACTGGCCCGCAGAAGTGGCCAATCTGGGCGAGCTGCATTTGTCGCTCACCAATTTCATCCAGGGTATTGAAAAGCCGGCTACGCGGTCGGCGGCCGTCCAATTTGGCGGTACGGGCTGGTGCATCAATCCTATTGTGAACGTATGGGGTTTTACCTCACCCGGTGAAGAACCTTCCTGGGGCCTTACCACCGGCGCCAGCGGCTGGATCTGCGAACATCTCTGGGAGCACTTTGCGTTTACCCGCGACACCGCTTATCTGCGTAAAGTATATCCTACCCTGCGCGAAGCAGCCCGTTTTTATCTGGGCTGGCTGGTGAAAGATCCGGAGACCGGTAAACTGGTGTCTGGTCCGGCTTCTTCGCCGGAAAACGCTTTTGAGGCGCCTGATGGCAGCAATGGTACGATCAGCATGGGACCATCGCATGACCAGGAGGTGATACAGGAACTGTTCACCAACGTATTGCAGGCCGCCACGGTGTTGCAGCAGTCAGACCCCTTCCTGGACAAGCTGCGCCAGGCGAAAGACAACCTGTTGCAGCCGCAGATCGGAGAAGACGGTCGCGTGATGGAATGGGCCAAACCTTACCCGGAGAAAGAACCGGGCCACCGCCATATGTCGCATTTATATGCCTTGTATCCGGGATCTGCTTTCAATGAAGCCCAGACGCCGCAATATGTCAACGCCGCGCGTAAATCGCTCGAATACCGCCTGCAACACGGCGGGGCACAGACAGGCTGGAGCGCCGCCTGGGTAACCAATATGTGGGCGCGCCTGAAAAATGGCCCGGATGCCTTAAAAGCGCTTAATATCATCCTGGCACATAAATCAGCGGACAACCTGTTCAACCTGCATCCGCCGTTCCAGATAGATGGTAACTTCGGCGCTACCGCCGGTATCGCTGAAATGCTGCTGCAAAGCCATGAAAATATGGTGACACTGCTGCCGGCGCTGCCCGCAGAATGGAAAAACGGCACGGCCAACGGGCTTTGTGCCCGCGGTGGTTTTGTGGTGAATATGTCGTGGAAAGATGGCCGCCTGGCGGCTGCTACATTGCATGCCACCAAAAACGGCGGTTGCCAGGTGCGTTACCGCGATCAGATAGTGGTGCTCAATACAGAGGCAGGTAAGGATTATTCGCTGAATGCGCTGCTGCAATAAGATGTTGTCATTTAGTCATTTGATCACTTATGTATTAAGTAAATGATCAAATGACTAAATGATCGAATAAATTTACTCCTCTGCTCCTTCGCCGGTATTTTTCAGTTTACCTAACAACGAATACGCGCCTGTTGTCACGATCTTTTCATTGGTGAGGTCTTTTCCACCGGGCAGCAGCTGTACCATTTTACTTTCTTTCAGGCCGGTGTTAACGGGTGTCAGCGTGAAGCTGTTGCCATCTTTGGTGATGAACACATACTCTTTGCCCATATAACGTACCACTGCATCTTCCGGCACAGCGAGCGCCTGCTGGTTATCCATGTCAAAAGTGGCATTGAGGAACATACCGGGCAGCAGGTCGTGTCCGGGATTTTCAAAGTGGCAGTGTATCAGGCCGCTCCGGTTGTCGTTGATGTTCTTAGTGACAAGGATGGTTTCGATATCATATACTTTGTCGGGTCTGTCTACCAGTGTCACTTTGCCTTTCAGTTCTTTATGGAAGGCGGGTATATCTTTTTCAAACACCGTGATGGCCGCGTGGATATCTTCCGGGTTGACCAGCTCAAACATCACATCAGAAGGCATCACATACCGGCCAATATTGACATTCACTTTTGTCACGTAACCATTGATAGGAGAGAAGAGCGGGGCGGTACGGGAGATGCTGCCCACGGTGAGTTTATCCGGATTGATGTTGATGATCCGCAGTTTTTCGCCTACAGACTTCAACGTTACCTGCGCTGTTTTGTATTCATTGAGTACCTGTTGATATCGTTTTTTGCTGATGGCGTCCGCTTCGCTGAGGGTACGTTGTCTGTCCATATCGGCCGACAGGTATTCCATATTGGCTTTGGCGGTCAGGTATTCCTGTTGTAGCTGCACATAACTCTGGTCTTCCATCGTACCGATGGTTTCTCCTTTGGATACCTGGCTGCCAGGCAGCAGGCGGGTGCTTTTGAGGTAACCGCCCATGGGAAAACTGATGGAGATAAGGTTTTGCGGAGGCACGTCTACCGTGCCGGTGGCGCGGAGGGTGGCGTGCATGTTTACCATCCGTACGGTGTCGAGCACGATGCCTGCATTTTTTTTCTGGACACTGTCGAGGGTAACCGTGTTATTGTCTGGCGCCGGTTTGTTTTCGGCGGGTGTTTTTTCTGCTGCCGGTTTATTGTTACAGGCGTATAGGAAGCCGGTGATGGCGATGTATATGAATATCTTCCGCATGCTATTGCTGATTGAATTGTAATAAATACTCCAGTTCTGTTTTCCGGGTGTTCAGTTCCTTCAAAACATCGATATACTGGCTTTGCAGGGCGATGGCGTTGCTGATGAGGGTGCTCCATTCGATATACCCTATTTCGCCGTTTTTATAGCTGATGTTGGCCGTCTGGATGATGATATCAGATTGTTTCAGGGCTGACTCCTGATAGTAGCGGATCGCCTGCTGATATTTCTGATAGTCGTTCCAGTTTTGTTCCAGCTGCGTGCGCAGCTGTACGGTGGCCAGTTCGGTCGCAGTCGCAGCGCTGGCCTGCATTTGTTGCGCTGCTTTGATACGCGCTCTCTGCGCGGACGCGAAGATGGGAATGCCGATGCCTATCTGTGCGGCAGAGAACCGGTGCCCGCCTCCGTAATAACGTTCTACCTGGTTTTTATCAGACTGCCAGCCGATAAAGGACTGATTGGTGTAGCCCAGTGTCCAGTCGGGCAGCAGCTTTGCCTTTTCCAGTTGTGTTTTGCTGTTGGTGACTTCCTGTTGTTGCTGATAGGCGCGCAGGAAAGGGTGTTGTTGCAGGGTGGTGCTGTCAAACAGTACCACTGCGCTGCTGAGGCTATCCACCGGATCAATGTTGGCGGTGGTTTCATGCAGCAGCATGCCCAGCTGGGTGACCGCCGTTTTCTGATCGGTCTGTATCATATCCAGTTGTATGCGGGCTTGCTGGGACTGATTGTCGAGGGTGGCTTTTTCAAGGAGGTTGCTCTCGCCGTTGTCATAGCGGATTTTAGCCACTCTTGAGTAACTGGACAGGATGCTGTCTGTTTTCTGCAGCAGCGTTTTCTTGGCTTTCAGGTATTGCAGCTGGAGATAAGCCAGCTTCACCAGCCGTGCTATTTCTGCGTGTTGCAGTGCTGTCTGAAGTTTTGCCTGTTGCCATTCCCGTTCATATACCTGCCGTTGCCGTTTGTAGACAGCGGGGAAGGAGAAGCCCTGTGAGATGGTGAATTTATTATCGAACATGGCACTATTGACGCTTCCTAATTCCGCTGCCAGCGAGGTTTTAGGAAGATCGGTGCTGCTGCGGGCAATCGCTTCATAATATGCCGCCTGCTGCTGGTTGAGCTTCAGTTGCAGGTTTTGTTGCTGTGCCGTCTGAAGGGCCTGTTGTAAAGTCAGTGGCCGGGCATCCTGTGCTTTCAGCAAAGAAGGCGCTGCCACCAGTAGGAGTATCATCAAAGCAGCCGGTTTCGGTTTTTTCCATCCTTCTTCAAACAATAAAAAGAGGGCAGGGAGCACTACCAGGGTGAGCATGGTAGCGGTGATCAGTCCACCGATCACGACGGTGGCCAGCGGGCGTTGCACTTCTGCGCCGGCGCCGTTGCTGAGGGCCATGGGCAGGAAGCCCAGAGAGGCCACGGTGGCGGTCATCAGTACGGGCCTTAACCGGTCATGGGTGGCCTGTATGATGATCTGCCGGATGTTGGTCATACCACTGATTTTTAGTTGGTTCATTTCTCCGATTAATACGATACCGTTTAATACCGCGACGCCAAACAAGGCGATAAAACCGATGCCGGCAGAAATGCTGAACGGCATGCCGCGCAGCCACAGCGTGAATACGCCGCCGATGGCCGACAGCGGGATAGCGGAAAATATCAGCAGGCAGTATTTTAATTTGCGGAAAGCGAAAAACAGCATGAGGAATATTAACAGCAGGGCAACGGGCAAGGCTATACTCAGTCTTTTGGTGGCATGCTGCAGGTTCTCATATTGACCGCCATAGGTAATATAATAACCGGTAGGGAGTTTGATCTGTTTACCTACTTTGGCCTGCAATTCTTTTACGATGCTTTGCACATCGCGGCCGCGTACGTTGAAACCGACGGTAATTCTGCGACGGGCATCTTCCCGTTGTATCTGGTAAGGACCGTCCTGGATGCTGATATCGGCGAGTACATGCAGCGGTACCTGTTCTCCGTTAGGTAATCCTACCTGAAGATTATTGATTTCATCGAGGTCCTGTTTCTGCTCATCGTTCATGCGTACCACGAGATCGTACCGTCTGTCGTTTTCAAATACCAGTCCGGCAGAAGCGCCTGCATAGGCGGCCTGTATGGTGTTGTTGACATCACTGACAGAAGCGCCGTAGCGGGCGATGGCTTCGCGGTTGTAGTTGACTACCAGCTGCGGGATACCGGTCACTGTTTCCACGTACAGGTCTTTCGCTCCTTTTACAGTGCCAATCACGGCGCCGATCTTATCGGCATAGGCAGCCAATGAGTCGAGATCGTCTCCGAATATTTTACACACTACGTCCTGGCGGGCGCCGGTCATCAGCTCGTTGAAACGCATTTGTACCGGGAACTGGAAGCCGGTGGTGATACCCGGAACTTCTTCCAGCGCTTTACTCATTTTGCCGGCCAGTTCGGGGAAAGAGGAGGCGCTGGTCCACTGATGTTTGGGTTTGAGGATCACCATGAGGTCGGCGGCGTCCATCGGCATCGGGTCGGTGGGTATTTCGCCGGAACCTATTTTCACCACTACTTTCTCTACTTCAGGAAACTGCTTGCGTAGTACCTGTGCTGCCTGGCTGGTGCCTTTGATGGTGGTGGTGAGCGAGGAGCCGGTCAGCAGCCGGGTGTCTACCGCAAAATCACCTTCTTCCAGCTGCGGAATAAATTCTCCGCCCATACGGGAAAGGATAAACGCCGCTATGAGGAAGAGCACGACGGCCACCCCCACGATCATTTTAGGGATACCCAGTGTTTTCTGTAACAGTGGATCGTATATGCGTTTGATGCGCGTCATCATTTTATCCGCGAAACTTTCCTTATGGCTGAGTTTTTTGTTGAGGAAGAGCGCGCCCATCATCGGAACATAGGTGAGTGACAGCAGGCATGCGCCGAGGATGGCGAAGGATACGGTTTCTGCCATGGGGCGGAACATCTTGCCTTCGATGCCCTGCAATGAAAGGATCGGCAGGTATACGATGAGGATGATCACCTGGCCGAAGGCGGCGCTGTTCATCATGGTTTTGGCAGAGGATTCCACTTCCTCGTCCATCTGCTCCTGGGTGAGCTGTTTGACGCCGCTGAGGGTGGCGCCCCGCGTGAGCTTGTGCATCACCGCTTCGATGATGATCACCGCGCCGTCTACCAACAGGCCGAAGTCCAGCGCACCGAGGCTCATCAGGTTGCCGCTTACGCCGAACAGGTTCATCATAATCAGGGCAAACAACATGGCCAGCGGTATCACGGAAGCCACGATCAGGCCTGCCCGGATATTACCCATGAAGATCACCAGCACCAGGATCACGATGGCGGCGCCTTCCAGCAGGTTGCGCTCAACGGTGGAAATGGCGTTGTCCACCATTTTGGTCCGGTCGAGGAAAGCCTCGATGGCAACGCCTTCCGGCAGTGTTTTTTCGATGGCGGCGATCTTCTCTTTGATATTGCTGATGACTTTATTACTGTTTTCCCCTTTCAGCATCATCACCACCGCGCCGGACACCTCGCTTTCGCCGTTGAATACCATGGCGCCGTAACGGATGGCAGTACCTATTTTCACGGTGGCCACATCGCGGATGAGAACGGGAATACCGTTGTTGATCCTTTTTACGGCGATGTTACCAATGTCTTCCTGGCCCTGAACGAGGCCTTCACTGCGGATAAACAGCACGTTAGGGCCTTTTTCAATATAGGCGCCACCGGTATTCTGGTTGTTTGTCTGTAAGGCGCGGAAAACGTCGGAGATGGTGATCTGGTAACTTTTCAGTTTGTCGGGGTTGACGGCTACTTCGTATTGTTTGACCGTACCGCCGAAAGAGCTGACATCGGCCACGCCTTCTGTACTGAGGAGCTGGCGCCGCACGGTCCAGTCCTGTATATCGCGCAGGGTAGTGAGGTCGTATTTGCCTTCGTAGCCGGGTTTGGGTTTTACGACGTATTGGAATACTTCACCCAGGCCGGTGGTAACAGGCCCCAGTTCCGGTTCCGTGATGCCTGGTGGTATTTGCTGTCGCACCTGTATCAGTCGCTCGCTCACCTGTTGCCTGGCCCAGTAAACATCTGTCTGGTCGTTGAAGACGATGGTGACAAGGCTTAGTCCAAACCGGGAAAAGCTGCGTTGTTCGATGATACCGGGGATGTTGCGGGTCGCCTGTTCGATGGGCACGGTGATGAGCCGTTCCACATCGGGCGCACCCAGACTGGGCGCGGAGGAAATGACCAATACCTGGTTGTTGGTGATATCGGGCACCGCATCGATGGGCAGCTGCGTAACAGAATAGCTTCCCCATCCAATGAGTGCCAATATAAACAGGCCGATGACCAGCTTGTTTTTAATGGAAAAATGGATAATACTGTTTAACAAAACGTACACTTTAAGAAAATGATGAATGCAGAATGATACGTTTTCCCGCTACACCCGCAAAGCAGCACAACAGTGTTGTACGCCTGGTTTTTAAACCCGGGGAGGACGGAAAAAGTTCAGGCATCAGGAAAAAAGACCATACGGCGGCGTAAAACGCTGCCAGGTACAGTAGCCTGTATCATTCAGTTATATCAGGACAAGGACGCTGATAAGGATTTGGGAGGCTGTAAAATGACGTCCGGAAGCCGGAAGGGAGGAGGCCCGTCATTGATGATCAGGTAATCTTCCCGGGGCAGTTCTATCACAGGAGTAAACAGGGTGACCGGCGCCGGTGGGCCTACGGTAGGAAGTGTCATACAGATAATGTCCGGTGTTTTGAACGGCAGCTGCATGTCCTGCAGATAATCATCGTCAAAAGGCTGTTCATCCACATAATGCAATTTCAGGAACGTGAGCAGGGTCATATGAACATTCTCCTGCTTGTGTTTCTGAAAATGCTCCACCAGCAACGGGAACTTGAGCAACTGGCTGGCATCGGTACTGCCAAACAGGTACACCAATAAGAGAAATATTGCAGTGGCCTTTTTCATAAATGATCTATCGGGGCCAAAGATAAACATATTTGGAAATTGAGGCCCGATAAAAAATCAGATGGTAGCGGGATTATTGACAGAGACATTTTATTTTTGTCCTATATCTCCTTGTTTTCAAACAGCTTCATTTTATGACACATCAGGAAAAACATTTCACCGGCTCTGAGCTGTTACGCGACATCGTGATCGGCATGTCTGATGGCCTGACGGTCCCTTTTGCGCTGGCAGCAGGCCTGAGCGGCACCGTGAAGGACGTAAATCTCATCGTGATAGCCGGCCTGGCGGAAATAGCAGCAGGTTCCATTGCCATGGGGCTGGGAGGCTACCTGGCCGGTAAAACAGAACAGGACCATTACAACAGTGAACTGAAAAGGGAATATGAAGAAATTGAGGCTGTTCCGGAAAAGGAGCGGGAAGAGGTAGAGACATTCTTTGCGGAACTGGGCCTTAGCCGTGAATTACAGCAGAAAGCTGCTGCGGAGCTGATCACCGACAAAGACCGCTGGGCCGATTTTATGATGAAGTATGAACTGGGCCTGGAGAAGCCGGACGCACGCAGGGCCACTAAAAGTGCGCTTAATATTGGTGTCTCCTATATCATAGGCGGACTCATTCCGCTGATGCCTTATTTCTTTGTGAGCGATGGGCTGGAAGGGTTGAAGATATCAGCGGTGATCACTATTATCTGCCTCTTTGTTTTCGGCTATTTCAAAAGCCGCCTCACCGGGTTGAATCCCCTGCTCGGCGGCGTTCGTGTAGCCGTTATTGGTACTATCGCCGCGGGCTGCGCCTTTGCTATTGCCCGGCTGATTGGCGGATAAGATTATTTTCTGCGGAAGGTAACGTAATAGCCTGTACGGAGTTCATAATCCGGATGGGGATCCACAACCTGCACTTTGATGAGATGTTTGCCGGCGGGCAGGTCCAGCCGGTAACAGATTTCATCTTTGCGTATCTGATAGTTCGTCGGCATCCTGATGGTGTCTGTTACCTGCCCATCGATGCTGACAGTGGCAGTGATCACATGATCGGCCACCTCTCTCTTTTTTGCTGCATAACCACCTAATACAAAGCCGTTGCCTTCTATCGCGAGGGTGATCTCATTACCATTGACGTGAAAATCTTTTTTGTCGATAGGCGAGAGGCCGGGAAAACTTTCTTCAAATGCCACTGGTTCGGGTGTTTGTAGTGGAATGATCACGTTGTCGCCCTCGTCTTTCCCTCCGTTCCGTTTGATGTTTTCCAGTGCATGCCGATAGCTGATAGCATACGCTTTATTCAGGGAGATGCTGGTATATTTAAAGTCGACGTCTTCTGCTCCTGTCAGCCCGTCTTTCCATTGCTGCGGGATCTTATCATATCCTAACATCGTGCCCAGGATACCACCGGCGGTGGAAGGGTTACAGTCGGCGTCCTGGCCGGCGCGGGTGGCTATTTCCAGCGTTTTGGCATAGTCGCCGTTGCCATACAGCAATCCCATGATCACATAGGCGCAGTTGATGGTGGCATCGATGTTCACCGGGTTGAAGATGGCGTCGGGGCAGCTGACATCCGATGACCATTTCTTTTGCAGCTCAAACCAGGTACGGTGCCAGTCGTCCGGATACTGCCGATGCCAGCGGACCACATCTGACATACACTGATAGAACTTACTATGGGCCGGAATCACGCGCAGCGCATCGCGGACTATCTGTCTGATATCGTTGGAAACAAAAGCCTGCGCATACATGGCGCCCACATATACGCCACCGTACCAGCCGTTGCCATAGTTCATGATATGCCCTATTTTATGACTGATGCGGGACGCTGCGTTAGGCATGCCGGGGCTCATCAGTCCCGCGTAGTCGGCTTCGATCTGATAGTCGATACAATCCGCGTGCATATTATGCTGCCAGTGACCGGAAGCAGGTGGCCGGATGCCCTGAAGGATATTGTACCGGGCCGCCTGATTGGCATGCCACAGCACATAACCCGCATGGGCAAATGCCTGCGCGAAGGAGTCGGCCGGCGCATCGAGGCCATGGCGTTCCATGACGTCTACGAAGGTGAGGTCCATGTACAGGTCGTCGTATAAGCCCGGAAAACTGTCCATTACTTCTTTTACGTATCCCTTGTGCCATTCCAGTGGTTGGTAGTCCTGGATAAAAGTGCCATTGTACCGGAACTCATAGGGGCCACCGAAAGTGACGCCGATGGTTTGTCCTGCCCAGCCACCTTTGATCTTATCCTGTAGTGCTTTTTTGGACAGGGTAGTGGTTTTGGATGTTTGTGCAGTCAGGGGCAGGCAGCCCAGCAGATATGCCAATAACAGTAGAGCGTGAGTTTTCATGAGCGGTGGAAATTGTTATCGGGAGATGAATATAACATTTATAATTTATTTTTCTAAATAGACTTTTATTAGAAAAAAAATTATAAAATACGATCATAGCGTGGTTACCGGATAGACTGTAAAACTGTTGCAGGCGTTAACCGAAAATGGACTACTTTCAGGATATGAAACCTAAAAAAGCATATCCTGCCGCCATCACGATTTTCGGTGCCAAGGGAGACCTTACCCGTCGTAAGCTGATCCCTGCGCTGTATAATCTGTTTATAGAGAACCACCTGCCTGCTTTGTTTGAGATCTTCTGTGTCGATTTTCAGACCGTAGATGAAGCCGCGTTTAAAAACGACCTGCTGGCCGGTGTAAATGAATTCAGCCGCAACGGTAAGGCGGAACCGTCGAAATGGGCCGAGTTTGCCGCACGCATCAGCTATCTGCAAGGTGATTTCACCAAAAAGGAAACCTATATCTCGCTGAAATCAAAAGTGGAAGACTTTGAGAAAAGCAGCAAACAGCGAGGCAACCGTATGTTCTACTTCGCTGTAGCGCCACGTTTCATCGAGGTGATCGCAGAAGCGCTGTATACACGCAAGCTATGCAGCAATAAAGTCCATGACCGTATTGTGGTGGAAAAACCTTTCGGTACCGATCTGGATACCGCCCGGAAACTGAACCGCTTCCTCACCAAACGCTTTTCAGAGAAACAGATATACCGTATCGACCACTATCTGGGTAAGGAAACGGTGCAGAACATCATGGCCTTCCGTTTTGCCAACTTCGTATTTGAACCGTTGTGGAATAAAAATTATATCGATCATATACAGATCAGTGTAGCCGAGCAGGTGAGCGTGGGCAAACGCGGCGGCTACTATGACGCAGCCGGCGCCATGCGCGACATGATACAAAACCACCTGATGCAGCTGTTGTGTATCGTGGCCATGGAGTGCCCGGGCGCTTACAAGGCCGAAGCCATCCGCGATGCCAAAACCAAAGTGCTGAAAAACATCCGGCCGTTTACCACGCCGCAGGTATTTAAAAACGTGGTGCGTGCGCAGTACACCGCCGGAGAAGTGGACGATGTGCAGCGGATAGCGTACCGTCAGGAGGAGCAGGTAGCGCCGGAATCCAATACAGAAACGTTTGTGGCGCTGAAGATGATGATCGACAATCCACGCTGGGAGGGAGTGCCTTTTTTCCTGCGTACCGGTAAGTCCATGACGCGGCAGTCTTCCGTGATCGTGGTGCAGTTCAAAGATTCGCCGCATAAGATCTTCAAAGACGATATCGTTCCCAACAGGCTGATCATCAGTATACAGCCCGAGTTGGAAATCAGCCTGCTGTTTGAAAGCAAGGTGCCTGGCCTGCAAATGAAGCTGGTACCGGTGGAGATGGACTTTACTTACCAGGAAGCCTATACGGAATCGCTGCCGGAAGCTTATGAAGCGTTGCTGCTGGACGTACTCCAGGGCGATGCTACGCTGTTCATGCGCGCCGATCAGGTGGAAGCTGCCTGGAAGGTAGTGATGCCCATCCTCGACGCCTGGAAAAAATCACCTTCCAAACAATTACAGTTTTATGAATCCGGTACCTGGGGCCCGGCAGCAGCCAGCAATCTGCTGAAACCTTATGCCAAAGAATGGTACAGGCTTCCTTCCCGGGAAACCATTAAAAAACTGGCTGTTAGTAAGTAGCTATTTATGGAACGATATCTCTCACTGTGGTCTTCACCTTGATGTAGGTAGGGGCTGCAGTGAGATATCCGTCGTTGGTGATGTAGGTGAAGAGCATCGCCGTTATTTTCTTCGGATAGTTGATCCAGGGAGAGCTGCCGAAAGCGCCGGGGCTGCTGCTTTCGATGATCACGTCGCCTGGACCGGTATAATCGCGCCAGTTGCCGATACCGTAAAAATTAGGAGTGTTGAGCCATACCAGCGGATAGGGGCAATATCCTACTGTTGACCCGCCTATCTGGCCCTGTTCCATGGCGTTCACCGCTGCTTCGCTGAGCACCCGTGTACCGTTGGCGGCCACTCCTTTATTCGCCATCATATCCAGGAACTTCATATAGTCATTGGCGGTACTGCTTGCGCCGCCGGCCAGCAGAGGATTGGCAGTCAGGCCATAATCCGTGTTGTTCATCCCGCAGGGAATGAACAACTTCGCGGCAGCTAAATCCTTCCAGCTTTTACCGCTCACTACTTCGCAGATGCGCCCTGCTATCTGCATACCGATACGACCATAATAAAAGACCTTGCCGGGAGGCGTGACCAGCGCCACATTCTGCGCAATGGCGTTAACGGCTGCTTCCATCGTCAATGCCGGATTGGATTCATAGTCTTTCGTGGAAGTGCCGGGAAAACCGGAAGTATGGGAAAACAGTTGCGCGATGGTAATATTTCCTTTCCCGTTGGCCGTAAAGATCGGCAGGAATTTTCCTACGGTATCAGTCAGTTTCAGCTTCCCTTCATCTACCAAACTCATTACCACGGCGCCTGACAGCCATTTGGTGCAGGAGGCAATCAGCTGACGGGTGTTACCGTCGTAGCCGCCGTAGCTCCGGGTGTATACTTCCTGCCCGTTGACATGGACCACGGCGTAACACTTCCCGCCGAACCGTACGGGTACGGAATCGTCCAGTATTTTGTCCACAGCCTCATAGCCGGGAGTAGCTGGTTTGGTACCGGTCGACTCTTTCTTACAGGCCATGCCTGTAACACATACTATTAGCAGGATAAACAGGGATAAATCTCTCATAACAGTTGTTTGGTGATAACGCTGTAATATAAACAGGATAAGTTCAATCTTTATTATATGAACGTGTGACTTTTTTGTTATCATATGGGGGTACTGCTGTGGGGCTGCCCCGGAGGGCGCCGTATTCACCTGATGCCGGTATGTAGCAGGAGGCTTCTGAACACCGTTTGCCAACAATATCACAATTAACAGTTTATTGAGGCTTTCCCGTTAAGGGCGTCGATATCTTCACGGCCACAAAAAAATGATATGACTGTCCTTGCCCGAACATTAGCTTTTTTCCTGGTCTTGTTATCCTTGCAGAGTTTTGCTGTTCCCAAACGATTTAAGGCGACGATCATTGTACCTTACTCCGTTAGTACCCATCCGCATGACTTTAGCGTCAGCTATGACGATGGGAAGACCTATCAAACAATAAAACCTCATTTTACAGGTCTGCAGATGGAAATTTCCGGAACGTATTATGGCCGCTATGCTACGGTATTGATTGCATATCGGGAGTTTGGCGCGTACAGGTATTCGGTCAGCCGTAGTTGGGTCGCTGAGGAACCAGCCACTATTCATATTACCAATGATTGGGAGCATCCGGTACTGACCCAGGCCATTGATGTGAGTAAGGCCGGTGATAGCGCGTTTCACGCTTTCATTGCCGCAGCAGAAGAAGACAAGGACAATTATTGGAATGAGCATGAGCAAGCTATTCTGAAGCTGAACAGCCCGGAAAGGCAGGTCTTCTTTGAAAAGCTGAAGGTTATCGATCATCGTAAACTGGCTTTTCTGCAACAGGTTAAAGACAGTTATTATGGCTTGTGGCTTTTCCGGACGGCACTGGTAGACATGGGCAGTTCAGGGCCTTACGGATATCCCGGTGTTACGGCGGCACAACTGCGTAATCTCCTGGAAACAACTATCCCTAAGAAAAAGGAATATGCTTTTGAGCGGGATGTTGTTCTGCGTTGGCTGGCTGCCCGCGAAGTAGGGCCGGGAGCACAGGCGCCTCCTTTCACGGCAACGGATATACGGGGTAACAAAATTTCTCTGAACGACTACAAAGGAAAGTATGTGTTGCTAAATTTCTGGGCTTCGTGGTGTGAACCCTGTGTTGCGGAACTGCCGGCCATTAAAAAGATATACGACGGCTATCGCCGTGATCAGCTGGCAGTCATCGGTGTTTCAGCAGATAAGGACACTACCGCTTTTCAGCGTGCCGTGGAGAAATATCAGATTAGCTGGACAAAACTCAAATGGGATGAAACATTCACTGACAGATACGGTATTGCGGCGCTGCCTCGTTTGTTCCTCATAGACCCTACTGGAAAAATCGTGTATGAAAGGACGCAGGAACTACCGGATACGATTGACAGTTTGCCGTTATTGCAAAATATCCTGCGAGAGAAGTTAAACAAATAAATGAGTATAAAAAAGGAAGCATCTTGTTCACAAGATGCTTCCTTTTTATGTCAGATCTTTTAACGCTTTTATTGTTTTCTACTGCGACCCTGTTTGTGTTCATATTGGTTATATTTATTACCGAATAAGGACTATCCTGATGTAGCTAATCCTGTCCTGATAAAACCTGTATTTAATCGCGTACTTATAGAACCCTCTTATTAACCATTAACCCTCATTCGTTATGTTATCCAAATTTTACACTTTCAGCAGAATACTATGTCTGAGCCTCCTTTTTAGCTGTTTATGGTTACACAGCGCCCTCGCGCAGACATACGCCAACAGCCAGGCCAACGGTGTTACCGGCCTGTGTTTGTTATGTGGCGTCACTAACCCGGACAATGCGATTAACAGTAGTCTGAGTGACTATTCCACTTTCAATATCAGTGTGGGATTGTTAGGTGTTACGGTGTATCAGACGCTTATCTTTCCTTCCGGCGGTGCTGCCGGTTGTGATTCGTTGGTGATCGGTGTTGGCAGCAACAACCCCTTATTGTCGGTCAATCTGGTAGCGGGTGTTACCGTGCAAACCTTCAACGGGGCCGTGGCAAACAATGATGCCCATGTCGTTGATACCAGCAACTTCCGGTCCTGGGGCAACAACCGCGGCGAGATTATACTGAAGCCCGCAGCCTCCTTTGATCGGGTGAAAGTGACTTTGTCCAGCAGCCTTGTGGGACTGCTCAATACTTTGCAACTCTATTATGCCTACCGCAAACCTGCGTTGCCGCCGCCAGTCCTCCCTGACACCGTTCAGCTCTGTAAAGGTGATACGGCTGCGATGACCGCATCGGTGCCGGTTGGAACAACCGTGCATTGGTATAATGCGCCAACAGGCGGTACATTGCTTTACACCGGCGCCAGCTACAAAGTAAGTCCTGCTGTCACCACCACCTACTATGCAGATGCTGCATTGAACGGATGTACCAGTACCCGTAAAAGCGTAACGGTAAAGGTAAATCCGAAGCCTGCCAATCCTGAATTTTCTGTGACGCCCAGTATTATCTGTAGTTCCATCGGCATTGGTGTCTCTAATCATACGCCGGACGTGTATTATCATGTACGTACTGTGTACACCGGCATTGACGGATTATTGCTTGATTCATCGTTTATCGTGCCCACTGGCGATACGGTTCCTGTCCGGGACCTGGGCGCTTATCTGAATGTGACTGTCAATCTTTATATACAGGCTGTCAATAAGATAACCGGCTGCCGGTCTGATACGGTGATGCAGACGATGATATTCGGCGCGCACGGTACCTACGCTGATGTGGATATCAATAATGTGACCATTTGCAAAGGAGATAGTATCACTCTCCATGCATACGGTCACGGACAGGCCGGTAATACACTGCTGAATATACGCTGGTACAGCGTGCCTACCGGCGGTACGGAGCTGCACAGAGGACAGTATTTTACGGTAGCGCCGCCAGACACTACAAATTATTACGTGGTTCCTGGTTACTACTGCGAATATCCGGTGCGTACGAAGGTGACCGTGAATGTGCGTAAACTACCTGACCCTGTATACGCTGTTCCGCAGGGGATGGTATGTGGTGTCACCAAAATAAAAGTACAGAATTACCAACCTGGTTACAGCTATAACGTAAGGGTGAGGTTCCGGTATTCTCCGCAGATATTGCTCGATACTTCTTTTTTTGTTTCGCATGCAGATACTTTTTCCACACCATCCTTCCTGCCGCCGTTACCGGCTGCCGTGGACATATGGGTACAGGCGCTGGATTCGGTGACGGGATGCCGGTCGGACTCTGCTTACCGTCGCATGAACATGGACGGATATGCGCAAAAGCCTTCGGTGACTACAGACAGCGTGATTATCTGCAGAGGAGACAGCGTGGTGCTGCATGCATTTGCGCCGATCTATACACAATCCCGCATCCGTTGGTACGATGTGCCTACCGGAGGCAACAGGCTATATACGGGTGGTGACTACAAGGTAAGTCCGCCGCAAACGATGGTTTACTATGCGGCAGCCGGTTATGGCTGCGAGTTCCCGGAGCGTACGCCGGTGACGGTAATCGTCAACCCCTGTGTGCAGCGGCAGTCCGCGGGGCTGCAGCAGAATAAAACGTTAACGCATACACTGGAATTGTTTCCTAACCCAAGTTCCGGTGAAGTGAGACTGAATGCCAATAAAATGCCTGCGGGCAGTCTGATGATAGTGAGAAATATTCACGGTGTTGAAGTGCAGCGGAATATACTGACCGGCAACAGTCTGATGCTTCTGCCCCAACTGGCCAACGGTGTTTATTTCATTGAGATAAGGAGTGGCGTGAACGAAGTATACAGAGGGCGGGTGGTATTGAGAAGATAAAAGAAGAGAACAATATATCATCGATAAGAAGAGGATGTCTCAACAATAACGGAGACATCCTCTTCCTGTTTATCATAGCGCAATGATGCGGATGTTGTCGTGCCAGGCGATGCGTGTGGCAACAGAACCGTTGACGGTTGATTGGTCGGCGCGGTAAAGTCCCCATTTAATATAGCCGTATGCGCTGGTGGAGCTGTAGTTGGACTCATTGCTATATTGGGCTTTCAGCGTATAGTTTCCTCCCGGAAGACGGGTATATACGCTGTACGTGCCTGTGCCGTTATTGGACCATGACACATCCACCCGAAAATCTATCCATTGATTGATGTAGCTGGTGTAATCGGATACCAGGTTGTCCTGGGCTGATGCGCCATGTCTGAAAACGATAGCGTTCCTTTTGGCCGCGATAAAGAAAAACGGACCGCCACTTGTTGGTTTAGCCTGAAATAAGATATCTGCATCGGCGGGCATGGAAGAAGTCCATGTGGTCCAGTCTTTTAACAAAACGCTGAATTCGTAGCGTCTGGCGGTGCCAGGCTGAAACCTTGCATTGGTGATACCCAGGGCATCGCTTTCGCTTCGGGGCTGTCCGGCGGAGAGATAAGCGGTATCATCTAATACCACTTTATGGCCGATGCCATAGTTTCCGGTGCTGCCGGGGGAGACCATGTAAGCGGCATCAGGAGCGGAGGCTGTTGTGCTGCCAAGTCCGGTAATACCTGAGTTAAGTGTGCCGGATTCATAAGTGACGTTTAGCAGGGTGTCGCCGCTGGCGAGCGTTGTAAAATGGGCGGCGGCATCCATCTGCTGTATTGCAGCGATCGTGCGCTGTGGGTCTTTTTTACATGATGTAGAAAAAATGAGTGACGTAGTGGCTAAATAGATAACACCAGGGAAAAGCATAAGGGTCCTTTTCATGAAATTTGATATTTAAGTTAGTGAATAAATTGGCTTAATAAATCAAATTGAGGTACCCTGAAAATACGCAAATGCGCCGTCTCCCGGTGGGAATCCTGAAAATAAAAAGAGCTGCCTTTTTGAGGCAGCTCCAGGTTGTTTATAGCAGACTTGCTGCCTATTTTGAGTAATCTTCTGCGAGTTGAAGATATCCTTTCTCTGTTTTCAGGTCATAGCTGTTGCTGGCGAGTTTGCTTAATACAGCTGGCGAGTCTTTGAAGTACTCTTTCAGCATTTCCTCCTTTTTCTTTTCCCAGTCGCGGCCCTGATTGGCAACTTCTGTTTCACCGGGACGAATGAACAGGATCATGTTCGTAGGTTCGTCGCCGTAGTTTTCTTTCAGGATTTTGATTTTGGGAGAGTTGTAGATCACTTCCAGCGGATAACTTTTCGCTTTGAGCATATCGAAGCTCAGTGCTTTACTTTGCAGGAAGGTGGGCTTAAACTTATGTACTTCAAAGAGGCGGTTGAGGTAACCGAAAGACTTGATGTTATTGACCTTGTAGCTTTTTTCTACCTGTTTGCCTTTTTCGTTGGTGATTTCATATTTAATGTAGATGCCGGCATCGAGATTGAGGATGGAGCCTGCGAATTTCTCTTCGATGTGGCGACCTTTAATAGTGTCACCTTCTGTGAGCAGTATCCAGCCTTCTGCCAGTTTCTGGGTAGAGAACATTTTATCCCGGACCTGGCCGGTGGTGGAATCCAGCGGATATTTGCGGGCATTGGCGGAAGCATAGTAACCGGTAAGGGTTTTCAGGAGCGGCCCGCGGGCATCATAGTCTGTTCTGGCGCCAAGGAACTTGTAAGAATTCGCATACAGGGAATCCATGGTGATCTTCAGATTCACCGTATCGCTGGCGAGGTAATACAGGTATGCCAGCTGAGAATACGCGGTGACTTTGATCGGTTTAAGGTTGTAATCTTTCGGATATTCCTGCTGCAACATTTGCTGGTAAGTTTTCTCGTAAGGTTTTACCAGTGCTGTATAGTCTTTAGTGTCCTTTTTCTTCAGTTCATGGATGAGCGCTTCATTGAGTGAATCGATCGCTGCGAATTCGGGATATTTTTTCTTAGCCCGATAGATGATAGGAAGCGATATTTCTTCTTCGTAAAAATCATCTGCCAACACCTTCTTTCTTTCCAAAGCGATTTGTTTAACGCATTTCATCATCACCCGGTACATGTCCACAGCTTTATTGTTGGCCAGTACTTTGTTGAAAGGCGTCACGATGGCATCTGCTTCTGTGAGGGTAACGGTGCCCGGTAGTTTGATATTGCGCTGTACGTATGGTTCTCCGCTTCTGTTGAACACGTATTCCGTCACGTTGCCATTTACGGTGTAAGTGGTGCCGGTGTTAAAGCTGCCGAGGCCGGCGGCGCCCTGGTACGGGGTGATGTCGAGATCTCTTACCATGATGGCCACGCTCATATCGAGCGAGTCTTTTACGGTGCTGTATTTCAGTTTTTCAAATTCCTCTGCTGCCGCACGCTGGAAGATGGCTTGCGCAGAATCTTTTTTGATGGCAGAAGACACCATCTGGTTACAGAGGGCCGGATTGATGTCTGCCATGAAGAAGAGCTGACGGTGATGGCTAAAACGTTGATTAGTGGCATGTCTGAAAACGGGGGCTTTGTAGTTGACATAGGTGACAGTTTGTGACAGTCCTTGCCGGGAAACCAATGCCATGGCTCCTGCTGCCAACAGTACGAGTTGTTTTTTCATGGGATAAATAGTGCTTTTGCAGATTGAAAATATTAAAATTTTATTTATTATGTATTTTTTTGTTGGATGACTACAGCGGGCACAGTCTTTGTGCGCCCAAAGCATGCAACAAACAACAGGAAACCCTGCTTCACCGGAACAGAAAGGATTTTTGCGTGTACGCGGGGCACGCGAGCATAATCTCAAAAATGTAGACCTCGACATACCGAGAGATGCGCTGGTGGTGTTTACCGGTGTATCCGGCTCGGGGAAGTCATCGTTGGCATTTGGCACTTTGTATGCAGAAGCGCAGCGCCGTTATCTGGAATCGGTGTCGCCCTATGCGCGCCGCTTGTTTCACCAGATGTCGGTGCCGGAGGTAGATGAAATCACCGGGCTGCCACCGGCGGTAGCATTACAGCAGCAGCGGGGGCTTCCCACCACCCGGTCTTCTGTGGGCAGTGTGACTACTTTGTCCAACTTGTTGCGCATGCTCTATTCCCGTGCGGGGCATTATCCCAAAGGACAACCACACCTTGAAGCGGAGGCCTTTTCACCGAATACGCCGGCAGGCGCCTGTCCGCAATGCCATGGCCTCGGCAGAGTATATGAAGTAACGGAACGCTCTATGGTACCGGACGACACGCTCACCATCCGGGAGCGTGCTATCGCCTCCTGGCCCACCGCCTGGTATGGGCAGAACCTGCGTGATATCCTCATCACCCTGGGGTATGACGTGGACAAGCCCTGGAGGGAGCTACCCAAAAAAGACCGCGACTGGATTTTGTTTACAGAAGACCAGCCGGTGGTGCCGGTGTATCCCGGTTTCTCACATGCAGAAGTGAAGCGGGCCATCAAACAGAAAGTAGAACCTTCCTATATGGGCACCTTTTCCGGCGCCCGTCGTTATGTGCTGCACACGTTTGCCAATACGGAGAGCGCGTCCATGAAAAAGCGGGTGTCGCAGTATATGGAGAGCACGGCGTGCCCCACCTGTCAGGGCAAACGGCTGCAGCCTGCCTCGCTGTCCGTCACATTCGCAGGCATGGACATCGGGGAAATAGCCCGGCTGCCGCTGTCCCGTCTTACAGAACTGATGCGTCCATACGGGGAAGGGAAAGTCAATAACAATACAGACCATCCGGAGCGGGCCATTGTGGCGCAGCGCATTGCGGCCGATCTGGTAGGCCGGCTGGAAGTGCTGCTGGACCTGGGCCTGGGGTATCTCCTCCTGGAACGCAGCACACCTACCTTATCACCGGGAGAACTGCAACGTTTAAGACTGGCCACCCAGGTGCGTTCCAATCTCTTCGGCGTGGTATATGTGCTGGACGAGCCTTCTGCCGGTCTGCATCCGGCGGACACCGCCGCGCTGCTGCGGGCGCTCGAAAGGCTGAAGGCTTCGGGCAATTCTCTCTTTGTAGTGGAACATGACCTCGATGTGATCCGACATGCGGACTGGATCGTGGATGTTGGCCCCGCTGCGGGCGAGCACGGCGGGCATATCCTGTACAGCGGCCCTACTGCCGGACTGGCAGCGGTGAAAGCTTCCCGTACCCGCGAATATCTCTTCATGGAAGAAAAGCCGGCCGCCCGTCAGGTCCGCAAACCAACGGAATGGCTGCAACTGCAGGGAGTGACGCGTAATAATCTCCACGAGCTCGATGCAGCTTTTCCGCTCGGCTGTATGACTACCGTGACCGGCATCTCCGGCTCCGGCAAATCCAGCCTCGTCAGCCAGGTGCTGGTGGAACTGGTAGCCACGCAGCTGGGCATGGAGCTACAGGCAGAAACGGAAGAGGGAGAGGGGCTGGACCAGCCGGCGCCTGTTACCCTGGGTGGTCATATCACCGCCGGAATGGAGCACATCAGGCGCCTCGTGCAGGTGGACCAGAAGCCGATTGGCCGTACGCCACGCTCTAATCTGGCCACTTATACCGGATTGTTTGATCATGTCCGGAAACTGTTTGCCGATACCAAGGCGGCCCGTGCGTGTAAATATGATGCCGGCAGATTTTCATTCAACGTCGCCAAAGGACGCTGTGAGACCTGTCAGGGAGAAGGTTTTGTGATGGTGGAACTGCTGTTTCTGCCCAGCGTATATGCGCCTTGTCCTACCTGCCACGGCGCCCGGTACAATGCGCAGACACTGGAGATCACTTATAAAAACAAGCACATCGCGGAAGTGCTGGAGCTGACAGTAGATGCAGCTTACGAGTTCTTTGCCGATGACCCGAAAATACATCGTTCGCTCAGTGTGTTGCGGGAAGTGGGGCTGGGGTATCTGCGTCTCGGCCAGCCGGCCACGCAGCTGTCGGGTGGCGAAGCACAGCGTATCAAACTGGCCACAGAACTACAACGCATGGGGCGTGGCGATACGTTGTATGTGCTCGACGAACCCACTACCGGCCTGCATCCGTCTGATACGGAAAAACTCGTGGCCCAGCTGGAAGGGCTGGTCGATGCCGGCAATACCGTGATCGTCGTAGAGCATGATATGCGGGTAGTTGCTGCCAGCGACTGGGTGATAGATATCGGTCCGGGTGCAGGTGAAGAAGGCGGTCACATTGTCGCCGCCGGTACACCGGCCACCGTGGCCAAGGCCAAAGGCAGTCGTACCGCCCCTTATCTGGCCAGTTTCCTCCGTGGATAATTTCCACAGAAATTCCCTGATAAAATTTGTAATTCGCAGTACGAAAACAGTCTACAACAATGAAGAAAACGCTTTTATGGCTGCTGCCGGCCCTGATGGCCTTACAGCTCTCCGCCCAGCAGCGCAGGCCTAATGTGATCTTTATCCTGGCCGATGATATGGGATATGGTGATGCCAGTTGCTATGGCAGCCCGTTGATCCGCACACCACAGCTGGACCGCCTGGCCAAGGAAGGCTTCCGCAGCACCGGCTTTATGGTGTCTGCCCCATCGTGTACACCCAGCAGGGCGTCCCTGTTGACCGGCCGCTATCCTGATAAAGTGAACATGCCTTATGCTGTGGCGCCCGGCGACAGTCACGCGCTGGCAGACAGCATTTTCACCCTTGCCAAAATGTTTAAGGCCAACCACTACCAGACCATGATGATCGGTAAATGGCACCTGGGCGATAAGGCCAATAGCCGGCCACTGTCGCATGGCTTCGATCATTTCTTTGGGATGCTGTACAGCCACGATTATCAGTCGCCTTTTGTGAACACCGACACTACACTGGCCGTCTTCCATGATAATACCCGTGTCATCGAAAAACCGGACTACAGTAAACTGATGGGCTGGTACACCGATAGTGCACTGGCATATATCCACCGTGCCAGCAAAAGCAGCCAGCCGTTTTTCCTGTACCTGCCTTTCCCCATGCCGCATGCGCCGCTGGCCGTTCCCCGTGAATGGGCCGGTAAGTCACGCGCAGGGCTATACGGAGATGTGATCGAGCAGCAGGATGCCTGCATCGGAAAAATCATTGCCTTACTACGGGAGCTGAAGCTCGATAAAAATACCATCGTGATGTTCACCAGCGACAACGGTCCATGGAATGCCATGCCCGACCGCATGTTGCAGCGCGATATCGTAAAACCATGGGACCACGGCTCCACCGGCCCTTTCCGCGGTGGTAAAGCCAACACCTACGAAGGCGGCCATCGTGAACCGTTCATTGCCTGGGCCCCCGGCCGTATCCCTGCGGGCACCGAAGGAGATCAGCCTTTTATCATCAACGACATGCTGCCAACGCTGGCTACCGCTACCGGCTATACGCAGCCGCTGCCTGCCAATCTGGATGGTATCAATTGCTGGGGACATATTACCGGCCGCCAGTCGAAGCTGCCGGAAAGACCGCTCTTTTATCTGAGCGCTGTTGGTAAACTGGAAGCTGTACGGGTGGGTGACTGGAAACTGCGCATCGCCACAGTGGAAAAAGGCAAAACGCCGGAAGTGGAGCTGTATAACCTCACACTGGACAACAGCGAAAAACATAACGTGGCAGCGAAGTACCCTGACAAGGTATCATCCATGAAACAGCTGCTGGATAAATACTAAGTCGCCAGTATAATATCATTGTAATGCCCCGGCTGACAAGCCGGGGTTTTTTTATTCTCCATATTCCCGCATCAGTCGTTCAAATACATCCCGCTCGATGTACAGATCGAAACTATCCGGGTGAACGATGCTTCTTTCCCGCAGCTGTTTGAGAGAACGGTTAAAACTTCTCACCGATACGCCCAGATAGTCGGCCAGGTCTTTTTTAGCGAAGCTGGTTTGCTGCGTAGCGAGGACAGACAATAATTTTAACATGGCGTACTCAGCGGGGTAGACCTGCTGGTAGGAGGCACGTGCAGAGGTCTGGTTCAGCCGGTGCGCGAGAGACAGCAACAACAGTCTGTTCAGCTCTGCGTTATGGGTGATCAGGTAAGCAAAATAATCGGTGGTGATACACCAGGCGGTTACTGCGGTGAGGGCAGTCACCGTGGTGAGGTTCGGTGTTTTTTGGATCACTTCAATTTCTCCCAGCAGTTCCCCTTCTCCCAAAAACTGAACGATAAAATCCTTCCCGTTATCTTCTGTGATGTGTACTTTGGAAAGCCCTGTCTGTTGCACAAACACGTACTTGTTGCCCTGCCCCTGCTTCAGCAGATGGCTGCCGGCAGGCCAGGACTGCAGGAACACCCGGTCCTTTTTCTCGGCTTCCGTGAGCTGGTTTTCAATGAAGTTTAAAAATGCGCGATTGGTATGTATCATGGTCAGCTGGGACAAATGTCCCGTTTTTTCGCAGTTGAAGCTATTAATTTTACAGAAATTTTAAGAATTTATGAAAGGCATACAAACCATCGCCTTCGATGCCGACGATACATTATGGGTGAATGAGCCCTATTTCCGGGAAGTAGAAAACAAATTCTGCGGCCTGCTGGAAGACTACCTGCCCCATCATACTGTGGCGCAGGAACTATTTAAAACAGAGATGCAGAACCTCTCGCTGTATGGCTACGGCGTAAAAGGGTTCATGCTGGCCATGATAGAAACAATTCTGCGCGTAACGGAGAACACCGCCAGTCCGGTGCTGATCGCCAAAGTGCTGGAATATGGTAAAGAGCAGCTGAACAAAGACATCGAATTGCTGGACGGCGTAAAGGAAGCGCTCGAAGCCCTCAAAGGCAAATACCGCCTCGTGGTAGCCACCAAAGGCGACCTGCTTGATCAGGAAAGAAAGCTCAATAAATCCGGTCTCGCTCACTATTTCCATCACATTGAGATCATGAGCGACAAACAGGAGAAAGACTATCGCAAACTGCTGCGTCACCTGGATTGCCCGCCGGAAGCTTTCCTCATGATCGGCAATTCCATCAAATCAGATGTGATGCCGGTACTGGCCATCGGCGGACATGCCATCCATATCCCTTACCATACCGTATGGGCACACGAAGTAGTGGAAGAGGAAGTGAAAGAAGAAAGATTTTATTCATTTGAAAACATTACGGCCATATTGCCGAAACTATTGTCATGAAACAACAACTGGACATCAACACCTGGGCCAGAAAAGACCATTATCATTTTTTTACGCAGTTCGAGGAGCCCTTCTTTGGGGTATGCGTAAACGTGGACTGCACCCGCGCGTATTTTGTATCAAAAGCATACGGGTACTCCTTTTTCCTGTACTACCTGCATAAAGCCATGGTAGCGATGAACCTTATAGAACCGTTCCGTTACCGTATCATCGATAAGGAAGTATGGGTATACGATCACATCGATCCTTCCCCTACCATCAACAGGCCGGACGGAACATTCGGTTTTGCTTACTTTCCGTATCATGCCGACTTTAAGACGTTTGCCACTACCGCAGGCGAAGCATCAGAGCGGGTACGGAACAGTACCGGGCTTATACCTGCCGTATCCGGAGAAAACGTAGTACACTGCTCTTCCATGCCATGGATTGAATTCACCTCCCTGTCTCATGCCCGCAGTTTTTCTTTTAAAGACAGTTGCCCTAAAATATCTTTCGGTAAGATGACCGATAAAGAAGGGAAGAAGATCATGCCGGTGTCTGTACATGTGCACCATGCACTGATGGATGGGTACCATGTAGGGCTGTTCCTGGAAGAGTTCCAGAGAAATTTGGATATTTAGTTATTTTGAAATTGGGTGATTGGGAGATGCTTCTATTCATCAATAGCCATGTATTTTAGGCGGCGTATAATAATCAAATTTGAAAATGATTAAATATAGTTGCTTACTTCAATAAGATTCCCGTCCGGGTCCCGGAAGTAAATAGAGATAATAGGGCCGTTGGCACCGGTTCTCTGTACTTCTGATTCCAGGAGGGGAATGTTTTTACCGATCAGTTCCTCTTTTACTTCGCGTATAGGTGTTTCCGTTATAAAGCAGAGGTCCGCCGAGCCGGGTGTTGGGTGCGTAGCCTTCGGTTCAAACTCTTGTCCTTTTTGATGCAGATTGATTTTTTGTTGGCCGAATTTGAGGGCCTTGCGGTTGTTGGCGAAGGTTTGGAGTTCCATGCCTAACACTTCCTGGTAGAAGCGGCAGGTGGTGTCTATGTCAGCGACAGTGAGGACGAGGTGGTCGAGGTGTAAGATTTTCATGAAGGAGGATTGGGTGTTGGATGGATTCGGGTGTAAGATACGGAATTTTGAAGTTTTGTTTGTCGTGAATCATTTCAATTCCTCCATGGTACAATTAAACCGTTTGGGATATACACCCGTTTCATTGTTTCAGGCTATTTCAATTACATCAAGGATAATTAAACCTTTCATTAGATCATCTTTTACCCTGCAAAAAAAATAAGTTTCCATTCCATCATGGTGCAATTTAAACGAACTATCCATCATAGTCCAATTAAGCCCATCAACCGCATTACGTATCATCATGTACTTTCAATTCCTTTATGCTCAATTAAAGCCAGCTTGACAGTAAAATAATCAGCCACGAACAATGCTTTCAATTCCTCTAGGGTTCAATTAAAACTGTGATTGATACTTGCCGTTGCGACTATGATCTGATATTTCAATTCCATCATGGTCCGATTAATACTTCATTGGGGTATTGGGAGATATAGCAGGTAACGCTTTTCAATTCCTCTATTGTTCGATTAATACCCAAAATTTGATTGATTGTGAACTAGACCTCCTGGACTTTCAATTCCTTTATGACCCAATTAAAACAGTTAAATGCTATCGGATATATGCAGCCCTGAATAAATTTCAATTCCTCCATGGTCCAATTAAAAGTGGACATTTTCCAAATGATTCCGATGACTGTTGTTCGGTTTCAATTCCTTCATGGTCTAATTAAACATATTGCCTTTGCAATTGGTGATAAGAAGCTGTTCCACTTTCAATTCCTTTATGGTTCAATTAAAGCTGAATTACCACGCAATATGATGTTCTTCGCCCTAACCTTTCAATTCCTCAATAGTCCAGTTAAAACGGCGAGTTTTCACAAACTCATTGCTCGCAAAACATAGTTTCAATTCCTCTATAGTCCAACTAAACCTTCTAAATAAGAAATCATCTTCCCATAATAGGCTTTTCAAGTCATCAACGGTTCTATTTCCTAAGTTGGAATCGTCAGCATCTAATTTATAGGATTTTCTCCAGACCGCCGACTGGTGAGAATAAATCTCCAGACTAAGACAGCGTTTTACCTCACCTCAAAACTTGGTTATAAAAATTTCAATCGATTGCGTAACTTAACCCCAATTCCCTTTCGTTATGAAAAACATCTTCTTCCTGATCAGCATAGGTATACTAGCCGCAACGGCCACCACGGCGGCAGAGAACCCGGTCCCGGTAAAGCGCGGCGTCCTTGGAGCTGCCATCCCGCTGCCCCTGCCGCGTGCTGAGGCCAAATCAGTCTCCCCGCACATCGCCGCCATTTCTGCGGACACGATAAAAGTAGTCACCGGCAGTACCTACGCTTACACTGTGGATACGAAAGAAAACGAAGGCCTGGTCAGCACCGCTGCTACGGTCGAACAGCTTTTAGCAGAACTGCAAACCAACGTCGCTATCTATAACCGGCAGGTTACTACATCCGATGGAAAACCGAAGGAGTCTGGCATCATCAAAGCGGGCGACAAATTGACGTTCACTAACGCCAGAGGCAGTACGACTTACTACCTGCTCCCGCAACAATACGCGCTCACCGGTCGATTGGAACTGCAACGCCCAACCATAACGGCACAGGTGAAAAATACCATCACGCTCCATTACACCGCCGGCCAGCGAAGCCCCGATGCCACGGTAGTGATAAGGTTCCCGGCAGGCATCCATATTACGGAAGAGAATACTGCCATCAACGTGATAGGCCGCGGCGCCGTGCTGCTCAAAGACCTGCCCACACAGTCTATTGGCCGCACCGGTACCCGCTATTCCTACAAACGTGTAGGCGACGCCGTGATATCAGCAGGGGGTACCACCCTCACGCTCCGTCACCTGGACCTGCGCCCGGCAAACGGGCCGGATATCGTCCTAACTATACAGGATGTAACACCAACGAGCATCGGACAGTATTTCATCAGTGCTACCTGCACCACGTCACAACCTGCTGTGTTGACCAGCTCCGGCCTGGCAAGAGAAACAACAACGCTCTGGGTAACAAAAAACATCTCCGATTTCAAAAGGGTACTGATAAAAGACAAACCTTACCATGAACTGTCCAACGACTATACGCAGGCGCAATTTCGCTGGACGCCGGTAGCCGCTGGCAGGGTGTCCATGGAACTATCAACGGACACCGGCCGCCATTGGTCGGCTGCCAAAGCCGCGATAGATGCGGAGCACGGCACTGCTACGGTCACCAATTTACGCAGGGATAAACTGTATCACTTCCGGCTGATATTCAAAGGCGGCGGTTCCAACATCGCCAGTTGTTATACCGGCCTGCTGGACGTCCGAAATTTCGGCGTACACGCCAACGACACCACCGACCATACCGACCGCATCAACGCAGCGATCGACTTTGTCCATAATATCGGCGGCGGTACGCTGCTCTTCAGCGAAGGCACCTTCAACGTGCGTACGGTACACCTGCAAAGCAACGTGTACCTCTACATCGGCAAACAGGCCACCATCCGGGCGTTGAAAGGCGCTGACGCGCCGGAAACCACCTGGTTCAGCGACCGGGCCTACCGCGCCGGCCTTTCGCCTACAGATACCGGTCCGTACGAAGACCCGGAAAACTACCTCACCAAACAGGACGTAGGGCATCATTATTTCCACAATGCCATGTTCTTCGGCGAACGGCTGGACAATATCAAAATCATCGGCAACGGCCTTATCACGGGAAATGGTAACCTCGTCACCAGCGACAAAGTGATGAACAATGCACCCGACAAACGCGCGGATAAAATGTTCTCGCTGAAACTATGCACTAACGTGGAAATAGGTGGTATCCACCAGGATCATGACCTGTGGTATGATGCTGCCAAAGACGCGCCTTACTACGTGGGACAAGACAGCTTTGATGACAGCAACATGTTACAGATAGACCGCGCCGGCCACTTCGTACTATTGGCCACCGGCACAGACACGCTCCTGGTGCATGATACCTACTTTGGCAAAATGAACCAGACCAACGTACGGGACATCTATGATTTTATGGCCTGTAACCAGGTAACGGTGCGGAATATTTATTCCCGTGTCAGTTCAGATGATATCGTGAAACCCGGTTCTGACTGCTCCCTCGGATTTACCCGTCCGGCGCGGCATTACCGGGTGCGCAATGTGATTGGCGATACGAACTGCAACCTCTTCCAGGTAGGCTCTGAAACGGTGGATGATATCATGGATATCTGTGTGGACAATATCTATGTGCTGGGCGCCAATAAAGCCGGGTTTTCCATTTCTACCAATGATGGGGGCCATGTGAAGGATATTCATCTTAACTGTGGACATACCGGGCCTGTGAACCAGCGTTCCCGCATGATGCGCACGACGGCGCCGTTTTTCATCTCTATCTCCAACCGGGGGAGGGTCATCGGCGCTACGGTGGGCAGGTATACCTTCCGGGAGGAAGACCGGAAACGCACGGAATTGCTGGTGCAAAACGTCAGCATCGGACAGGTAGAAAACATCCTCATCAACAACATCGATATCACAGAGGTGTACAGCGGGAGCTCTTTCGGCAATAACATCCGCTGGAAGCCGTTCGATGGCTCACAGGGACGAGCAACTTCCATCATCGCCGGTTACGGCCTGCCGGCGCCCGCTGATGTGGAAGGCGGACTGGATTTCACCCTGCCGGATGGTCGTCATACCGGCTATGTCCGGAATGTTGTTTTTAATGATGTGCACATTACCGACAAAGGAGGTCGTCTGCTGGCAGATACGGCCAACCGGCCACCGGAGCTGGGCGTGGGGCAGTACAATGTGTCCAATCTGAAGATACAGCCTTCATACGGGCTGTGGGCACGCCATGTGGAGGGGCTGACGATCAGGGAAAGTTCGTTCAGTTACGAGAAGCGGGACAGCCGCTATGCGCTGTTCTTCGATGATGTGCGGGGCGCCGAGCTTTCCGGCATTAAGACTGTCAGGGCCGCTGATGCCACGGAATGGCTCCGTTGTATCCGCTCTGCCGGTGTCCGCTGGAAAAACATCCTGTTTTATCAGGATGAATGGGGCAAATCGCCGGTATCGCCGGATGGTATCAGCAGCCGCTAATAGGTTTACTGGGCCCTGGTAGCCTTGTCGATCCAGATCACCAGCTTTTTGGCGTCGATTTCTTTCAACGGAATTTCTTTGTCATTATCAAGACCACGGGTGAAATATACCGTGGTTTTTAACGTTTGACCCTTGTCCAGCCCGTCTTCAAAGAGGGCTACGCCGTACAGTTCTTTGTCAGCCGTAGATTCCGCGGCAATACGCAGGATGCCAATATTGTACTGGCCGTTGTTCTTCACCGTGATGACACCGTTCTGATACGTGTAACTGATACCTTTAACGGTACCCAGAAATGTTTTGTTGGTGCTTGTCGGGGCCTTGTAAGTTTGGCATTTCGCTATCTGCGGAGCAAGTGCTAAAAAGAGAGAAAAAATCAGTAATTTATTCATCGAAAGATAAAAATATATTGCAAAAATACATTTTATCTTTATACGGCGATTTGTGATTAATTTCGTAACAGAATAAATCAAGGATGTGATGTTCACCGTGGAGAATGTGCTCAGCAAACCGATATCCCAATGACCTATTTTAGATTGTTCCACCCCGTGCTGCTCGCACGGGAAATCATACATACCGGGACTGCCCAGCTGGAAGGAGAGGAGAAAAAACGAGTCAGTATCATCAACACCCTCAGTCTTGCGTCTATTGCACTTTGTTTGATCTTCGGCTCTGTTATCTACTATCTTACCAGTAATCTGGAGATCCTGATACCCGCTTACGCAGAAGCCCTTTTGTTTGTGGTGGTGCTAATGCTCAACCATTTCCGGTGGCATAACGCGGCAGCCATCCTGACCGCTTTTGTGCATAATGTTTCCATCGTTTATTTCAGCGCCTTGCTGGGCATGGTAACGGAAGTATACCTGCTTTTCTTCTTTCTCTTAGGCGCTGCATTGATGATATTTCATGGAAAGCCGCTGCTGGTAAAGTTCAGTATAGCCATTTCCGTGATATGTCTGGTATTGTGCGAACTGAATTACTACTACTATTTTATTGAGCCGCTGCCGCTTTCTCATGATGATCAGTTCCTGATCCGTTGGGTGACCATCCCGGCCATTCTGGTGCTGGATGTGATCACCTTTGCGTTGTATGTGCGTACGTTGCGCCGTAAAAATGCACAGCTGGAGCGGAAAGCCACCGCGCTGGAAATGGCGGACAAAGCCACCAGACGCCAGGCGATGGAGACCTCCCATGAAATGAGGAATCCTTTTAACGCGGTGTATGGTATCTCCCAGGACTTGTTGATGCAGGTGCAAAAGAGCGACCTGTATCCGGCTGAACTGAAATCGTCCATCGAGCATTTGTATTCCGCTTCGCATAATGTGTTGCAGATCCTCAATAACAACCTGGAACATTTCCGCCAGCAGGAAGGCGTGGCGCCACAACTGGAAACGGGCGTGTTTAACGTGCGCGACTGGGCGGAGGAAGCCACCGCTATCTACCAGTACATCGCCAATGTAAGGGATGTCAGTATTGCGCTGGAGATAGACCCACAGATGCCTGCGCGGGTGGAGGGAGATAAAATCAAACTCACCCAGATACTGAATAACCTGCTGTTTAATGCGATCAAATTCACCCATGCAGACAGTACGGTCACCGTACAGATCAGGCCCAACGGAAAGCAGTGGCAGTTGCTGGTGCGGGACAGTGGCGAAGGTATCCCGCCGGAGCGCCTGTCGACTATTTTCTCTCCTTATGTGTCTGAGCAGCATGCTTTTGGTGGTACCGGGCTGGGACTGCCGATCGTGCAGCGTTTTGTGGAGCTGATGGGCGGTACTATCACCGTAGCCAGTAAAGCGGGCGAAGGGTCGGTATTTACCGTGAATCTTCCGCTGGTAGTGGTGGAAGAGACACCTGCGCCGGCTGCTCCGGTGAACAGGAATATCACGCTCCGTGCTTTCCCCGGTGTGAAAGCGCTCGTGATAGATGATAACCAGATGAGCAATATGATCCTGAGCCGTTTCCTGGACAGGATGGAATGCCAGACCTCCGCGGCCTATAGCGGTGAAGAAGGGCTGGAGAAGGCCATTGAAACACGTCCGGCAATCATCTTTCTGGATTCCCATATGCCGGGAATGGATGGTAAAGCCACGCTGGCAGCGCTGCAGGACAACCCTGCAACGCGTGATGCCATCGTGATTATTGTTTCCGGCGATGCGGCCGAAGCATCCATCGCAGAGATGCTTACAGCCGGCGCCGATGATTTTATGACCAAACCTATCGATCTGAAAACCCTCAATGAGTTAATGATCAGATTTGAAGCCCGTCTTACAAACCCCACCAACCAGTAGGTTTGCCGTCTGTAAAACAGCTCACAATTCGTAATTCGTAATGCGTAATTCGTAATTGGTCTGAGCGATGCCATAACGGCTGGTATCGCGTGTGCTCCAGGAGATATTCCCTTCCATCATATGTTCCAGCATAAGGATATAACGGTCCAGCAGCGGATAATCCTGTCCGGAGCTGAGCGACAGTACTACTTCGGCGGTATGGAGGAACTGCCTGATTTCATCGTCGTGAATGGCTGCCGCTTCGCTGACAGCCTGCTCCAGTGATACCTTTTTTTTGTTTTTGATCATCATCACGAGGTTCAGCTCATCACCCTGTTCCAGTTCTTTGGTATAGGAAAACAGGTCGTTGGCCCAGCAGATGGTCCTGCTGGTGAGCAGGCCGAGGTCTTTGATCAGTGAGTCAGCATACCAGGAGGCGGGCAGGAACACATCTTCCATGATTTCTGCGAGGTCGAGGAAGAAGTTGGCGCCGCCGATACCGGGGCGATGCAGCATGTAATCTGCCAGGGTGATATCATCGGTGCTGGTCACGTGTTGCATCCGCCAGCTGTTGGACATAAAAGCAGCGTGGAGGCTGGTGGTGAACCGCTGTTGCCAATCGGCCGGCCCTATCTGTATCATCCGCAGCCAGATGTCCTGCATGGCGAGCAACAGGGGCGGGTCTTGCTGTGGCGCCGCCTGGTATTTGCCTTTCAGCACCCCGATCATTTTACCGGCGAGGGCTTCAAAGCCGCCGGGGTTGTTGAGGGTGATACGGTCTATCTCATCGTCCCAGAGGAAGAGCAGGGTGTTGAAATCGGCCGCAATGGAGAGCCTGAACAGATCGGCGTTGGGGAACATGCGGGCCACCATCCAGGAGAATTTCTGCTCCTGATATAGCTGCCACTGGCCATTGCCGTTGTCGAGTCCGAATTTCCTGACCCATGCCGCAGTGTGACGGTCAGCTTTCTCTACTAAAGGATTGAGTTTTCCCGGGAAGGGGCAGTACAGCCCCGGAAGTGTCGTTGTTTCCATAAAACTGAATATTTAAATGTTTAAAAAGCGGAGGTGGACGCGTACTTTGGGTGCTTTGATAACCTGTACCGGTGGTAAATAGTCTTCACGGATCAATCTGCTCGTTCGTTGGCTCGAATAAAGGCCGGGATAGCTGGCAGGGCAAAACAGGACGCACCTAAAATTAATACTGTGACGTTAATTAGCCGCGGCAATTCCGCAGTTAAATGAGGGCACGGGGATAATACGGGGTTGCGATCTGCCCGTCAGGGGGGCGAAAAACCGGTATGGGAGTGGTGGGATTGCTCAATACCCATATTTTTTTTGTTGGCTGATAGTACTTATTTGGCTCAATGGCAGTTAGTAGTTCAGAAATCTGATTGTATTGTTCGTGTTGTTGTCCGCAACAGCCATCATTTATTCATTTAAAACATGCGTTTCAGAATTAAACTAAAAGCCACTCAACCAGCAGCCGTCATTCCAATTAACTACCCTTATTCGTTATCGGCAGTGATTTTTAAGATATTGCACCAGGCGGATGAAGCTTATGCAGCTTTCCTCCATGACAGAGGATATTCCCGGCCTGGGTCCCTCAAAGTATTTAAACTGTTTTCATTTTCAGAGATCCGTACTGCCTTTCGTATTGAAGGAGACCGTTTCCGTTTTCTTACCGACGAGGCGATGTTTATGATCTCTTTTCATCTGCCACAAGCTGCCGAAAGTTTTATCAGGGGACTGTTTCTCGATGAAACCATCGAAATTGGCGACCGTCGCAGCCAGGCGGCGTTTGTTGTTACAGAAGTACACCCCACTCCAACGCCGCTGGAAAATATTCCGGACAAAGAAGTCCGGGAGATCATGCTGCAACCCTTTTCACCACTGGTCTGCGGCACCAAAAACGACCGGGGATATTACGATTTCCTCTCGCCACAGCACCCCGATTTTGTGACGCAGCTGGTACATAACTGGCGGGAGAAATTTATCACCATGTACGGCGAAGATCAGGCAGACGCTGTGTTTGACCCGGTCAGCGTGGAAGTGGTGATGATGGAAAAACCTCCCAAATCCAGGCTGGTGACCATCAAAGCAGATACGCCACAGGAGACGAAGATTCGTGGATACACGAACTTCCGGCTCAGGGTGAAAGGCGCCGGGAAGGCGCTGAAGCTACTGGCAGATGCCGGTGCAGGCGTATATAACAGCTCGGGGATGGGGAGCCTGCATATTTTATGAAGTTATATTTTCCCTTTTAATACTTTTAATACGTGTACACCGCCTGCTTGCTTGTTGAGTCTATTTTAAGCAGAAGCATCTATTCACTTCACATATCTCGGTTTTAGTTTAGTTAGTGGTAGTGAAATAGAAAATGTAACAAAGTCGTCGATCGCCGGGTCAATTTTTTGACTGGCGGTTGGCGACTTTTAATTGTGGAGAAGGTAATGTTTTGAAAATGCCTGTTGCGGGGTGAGCTGAGTTCGATACGTAAGGGGTTTATTTATACCATGAGGGAATTGAAAATCTTTAGATTCGCCTTTAAAATTGCTTAGAAGCTTGTTTTTAAATTGAACTGTATTGGAATTGAAAACCTTTTTTGTGTATGAGTGCTGCTACTACGGCATGTTTAATCGGACTGTAAACGAATTGAAAATAATGCCCGCATTCGGAATCGGGGTATGGTGGGTCGTTATAATGGTACCATTAAGGAATTAAAAGTGAGTTTCAACCCCGTGACCATATTGTGCTGACCGGTTAATTGGACTATAAGAGGAATTGAAATTTGTTTCCCATTGTTACATCGCCGAGCATGCGGAAGATTTTAGTTGGACCATAGGAATTGAAATATTTCATAGAATGTATTGCCCGACGGAGCAGGGACATTAAAAATGATCTGTATCTTTAACCTGATTCGAAAATAAAACTATGTGGTCTCCCCTTTATTGGTACTATGAGATAAGAGGTGATATCGCTGAAAAACTAAACTGGGAGCTGATATCGGAAGAAGATGATGACGGTAATACAGCTATTGTACTGAGAGAAAAAATATCATGATATGGAAAAGGCTTGCATCACTGCAAGCCTTTTTAATAAATAGTAATATTTCTACAAGCCTTCATCCACCAGATACAGCACAGACTCATAATTTTTCTTCACCGCGGCAGACATCGCAATCTCACATGTTTTGGTAGAAGAATAATATCCATCATGTTCATGGCATTTTACTTCCATCGACTCCGGACGTGTAGCCGATGCGGTTAGTTCCGGGAATAAGAATCCGCGGTCACCGGCCATGCCACAGCAGCCTGCATTTTTCGGCACAGTTACCTCTTCCGCAAAAAACTGCGCTACCCGAACAAATTTATGCCCGGTCTTCATTTTCTCTAATGAGCATACCGGATGCAGCGCGATGCTTTTTTTCTTATTCACGGCGGTGACTTTGGGTAACACGAAGTCATGCAGGAAATCCACCGCGTCGAGGATCTGAAGCTGATCGAATTTCTGTTTGTTGGCATCGCTGAGCGTGGGACGTATATGATGTAGCGTGTAAGCGCAGGAGCTCACATCGATCACTACCGGCAGCGCCCCCTGGCGGGTATCGTTCCACAGCTTCTCGATGATATGATTAGCGGTATGTTGATAGGCATCTTTATATCCTTTGGAAGAAAAGATCTGGCTGCAGCAGGTGCCGCTGAGGTTATCGGGCACGACTACACTGATGTGAGCCTTCTCACATACGCTGAGGAAGGTCTCCATCAGATTTTTGGATTTCCCTTCGTAGGTGCCCAGCATCCGGGAGATACAGGCCGGGAAGTATACGATGGAAGCATCGGCAGGCTGTCGCGGTTGGAGGATATTCAGCTTAGGCGCAGGTTGCAGCTGCTCCGACCATAACGGCATGGCAGGGACAATGCTCCGGATACCTTTGGTGAGATGGGTCATCGCCTTTTTGCCAAATACCTGGTTGACGCTGGTGCCGACCTGTATCGCCGTCCTGGCCGCCCATTCCACGGTCCTGAAATGTTTGGCTACCTGCAGCGCGAGCTTGTTGGCCGAAGCAGCGTGGTTCTCCCGACGGAGCCGTTTTACCAGATCGCCGGTATTGATGTCTACGGGGCAGGCGGTGGCACAAAGGCCATCTACCGCACAGGTTTCCAGGACATCATACTGATATTGGTCCAGGAGGACTTTATAGTTGGCTTTGTCGCCATTTTTCTGCAATTGTTTGAGTGCTCTCCGGATAACGATCCTTCGGCGTGGGGTGGTGGTGATATCGCGGCTCGGGCATTTATGTTCGCAGTAGCCGCATTCGATACAGCGGTCCACCTCCTCTTCCACGGTAGGCAGCTCTTTCAGGTTTTTGAGGTGGGCGCGGGCATCGGGATTGATGATCACACCGGGATTGAGCAGGTTGTGAGGATCGGCGGCTTCTTTGACTTTTTTCATGATCTCGTAGGCATCGCCGCCCCATTCTGTTTCCACGAACGGCGCCATATTGCGGCCGGTGCCGTGTTCTGCTTTGAGGGTGCCATCATATTTGTTGACAACGAGGGCCACTACGTCCTGCATGAAAAGTTCGTAGCGGGTCACTTCATCGGGCGTGTTGAACGATTGGGTGACCACGAAGTGGATATTGCCATCTTTCGCATGACCGAAGATGATGGCGTTGAGGTAATTGTATTGTGCGAAAAGTTTTTGCAGATCGAGGATGGCATCGCCAAGTTGAGCTACGGGGAAGGCGATGTCTTCCAGGATGACCGTGGTGCCGCTGGCGCGAACCGCTCCCACGGCGGGAAACAGCCCCTTACGGACTTTCCAGAAGAAGGCCTGCTCGGCCGGATTGGTGGTGAATACCGGCGCTTCAGACATGTCGAGGCTGGTGGCAGAAGCTATGAAACCGTTGACACGGGCATCGAGGGCTGCCTGGCTTTCTTCCTGGAATTCTATCAGCAGCGCGGCGGCTGTTTCCGGCAACGTCTTCACAATAGCGGGCATACCGTCCATATCTTCTACGGCACGCAGCGATGCACGGTCCATCAGTTCCACCATCAGGGCGCCGGCATTGGTGAGCGGCACGATAGCCTGACAGGCAGCATAGATGGTCGGGAAATACAGCAGTGCCGTGGATTTGTAGGCATAGTCCGGTACCGTGTCCATCACGGCTTCGGCGATGAATGCCAGCGTGCCCTCTGCGCCTATCAACAGATGGGCCATGATGTCCAGCGGATGACGATAGTCGATGAAGGCGTTCAGCGCATAGCCTACGGTATTTTTGGTCTGGTATTTATAACGGATACGATCGTGTAAGGCCCGGTCGGCGGCTATCTGATCGCGGAAATCAGCGAGGCTCACGAACAGCGGTGCACATTCCATCTCAAAACGGGCATAGTCATTTTTATGTTCCGTGCTGAAAGTGTTACCATCAGGCAGAATAAATTTGATGTATCGTGTAGTGTGGTAGGAGTTGAGCGCTACGCCGCAACACATGCCGCTGGAGTTGTTGGACAGGATACCGCCCATCATGGCGGAGTTGATGCTGGAGGGATCAGGTCCTATTTTACGGGCATGTTTTTTCAGGTAAGTATTCACCATCGCGCCGGTAATGCCCGGCTGCACACGCACGGCCTGCCCGTTTTCTTCTATCTGTATTTTATTCCAGAACCGGCTGAGGTCTACCAGAATACCATCGGTGATAGACTGCCCGGAGAGGCTTGTGCCGCCGGTACGGAATACCAGCGGAATCCGGTGCTGTTGCGAGAAACGGAACAAGGCCACGATCTCCGCTTCACCAATCGGCTGCACAACGGCCTGCGGTACCAGATGGTAGAAGCCTGCGTCAGAGGCATATGAGATAAGATCTATATACCTGGACTTGATACGATTATCAGGTAAAATGTTTTTGAGTTCGTGTGCAATGTTCATGGCGACTTTCCTTATTCCTTGACTGGTTGAATTTCACGTTATGGGTAGCAAGTTATATAACTTTTATATCTTTAGCCACCGCTTTTCTTAATAACCACTATTCAACCATGCGCAGAACTAAAGACCTATTGCCCGTTTTTCTATTGGCCCATCTTTTCCTGATAAAACCTGTAGTAGCCCACGCACAACAACCCGCGAAGGACACGGTGCCTCCTCCGAAAGTACGGCAGCTGTCTGAAATCTCTGTGGTGCAGCAGAAAGCGCTGGTGGAGCGGAAAACAGACCGCGTGATCTACAATGTGACCAGCAGCGTAAGTGCTGCCGGCGCCAATGGACTGGAAGTAATGGCCCGCGTACCGGGATTACGGGTGACAGACAACCTGATCGCCATTGCCGGCAGAGGCGCGGTGAAGGTGATGGTCAATGGCCGGATAGTCCCGCTGGCTGGGGAAGACCTGCAGCGGTACCTGAAGTCCATGTCAGCCGGGGAGATCGCCCGTGTGGAAGTGATCTCCAACCCGTCGGCAGCTTATGATGCAGACGGCAATGCCGGCCTGATCAATATAGTAACGCGCCGCGACAGAAATCAGGGCTTCAGTGGGGAAATTCAGGCCAGTGGTAAACTGTCTGACTATGGCTTCAAGCCGTTATATGGTGTGTCTAACTACGGGACTGTGGCGGCCGGAGGCAACTTCAGCTACAATACCAATAAGTGGTCGCTCTATGGTAATCTCAACTACGAACATGGCCGCTTTCTGGAAGGCTTCGGCATAGATCTGCAATACCCGAATCAGTTTTGGTCGCAGACGGATACCGGCAACTATAAAATCCGTAACCTGAATCTGGTGCTGGGAACGGACTACAAGATAAGTAACCGCACTACCATCGGATTTAATTATAGCGGCGCCCGTACGGCCTACATCGGTGACGATCATGTGAACAACCCGGTATACAACATCCGCGGCCAGCTCGATTCCTTATTAAGGACCTTCGCTACTTATCAACCGGTGGCATGGAGCACAGGGCTGAACCTGCACCTGGTGACAAAGCTGGATTCCGCAGGGAGACAGCTGTCGGTAGATGCGGATTACTTCAATTACTACCGTACCGATCAATCAGATTTCATCAGCCAACGCTATGATGGAAAAGGAGACGCCATCGCCAACGGTACCACCAAATATTTTGATACCAACAAACAGGCGATCAACATCTACACCCTGAAAGCGGATTTACAATGGCCTACCACTTTTGCGAACTACGCCTTCGGCGGAAAGCTGAGCTTTATCGATAACTACAGCAATGTATTTTATTACAGGAATCTTCATGGTGAAATGGAGTATGACAAAAACCTGAGTAACGAATACGACTATACGGAAAATACACAGGCGGTATATGCTACCGCCTCTAAAGAAGCCGGTAAGTGGAAACTCAATGCTGGTCTGCGTATGGAAGCCACACAAACAAAAGGTGTTTCCCATGTACAGGATAAGACCATGAGCAATAACTATGTGAAACTGTTCCCGTCTTTCTCTGCTGCCTGGAATTACAATGATAATAACCATCTGGCTTTTACGTTCGGTAAACGGATTAACCGGCCGGTGTTTTGGGACCTGAATCCCTATAAGTCGCTGACCACCGCCTATAGCTATCTGGAAGGCAACCCTTATCTGCAACCGGAATATAACAGCAACTTTGAATTATCGCACCACTGGCGCGAACGCTTTACTGCCGCAGCTTTCCTGAATATCACCAACAATGGCTTTAACCGTATTACGCTGGCCATGCCGGATGATCACACCGTATATACCACACCGTTAAACTTCCTGAAGATATACCGCTATGGCTTGTCTGTCAGCGCCACGCTGCAACCGCTGCCATGGCTGGAAAGCATCAATCAGGTGAGCGGCTACCATACCGATGCGCGCAGCGCCCTGCCCAATATTCCCAACATCGACGGGATGAGCGTGTACCTGGCTACCAATAACAACATCGCCCTCAATAAAGGCAAAACCCTGATGGCGGCACTCAACTTCTGGTGCCAGTTCCCGGAAGTGGACCATAACGGAAAATCCAACACGTACTACAATATGGACCTTGGGATTAAAGCCCTCTGCCTGCAAAACCGCATGAGCATTGCGCTCAACGGGGCAGACCTGTTCCGGTCCAGCGCCAGCATCGTTCGCTCAGAGGTGAACTACATCCCGCAAACGTTTACCCATTTTCAGGTGAACAGGCATATACGCCTCTCCGTTAGTTATAAACTGGGGCAGTCTACCCGCAAGCGGGAGATACGCGGTACCGGTAATGAAGAAGAGAGGAAACGGACGTAGTCGTCACGGGGATGCCCGCAATGCGATTGACGATGTCGATTCCGGCGGTTGATTATTCCGGAGCCCCGGGCTGGAAGCCCGGGGCTAAGATGTTATTCAGGCTGTTTCCCGGAAAGAGCAAAACAATGTTCATTGTTTTCTTTCGAGGTCTCTGCCATGGCTTCTTTTTTTCTGAAAACCGGAACAATCAATCACAGGAATGGCCTATTAAGTAGAAAGTCCTGCATATAATGCCAGGAATCAACCATACCCCATTTTTATTTTCCGATAAACAGCCTGAATAACCATCTTAGCCCAGGGCTTCAGCCCTGGGGAACCGAAATTTGAACAATTGTTTAAAAAAGTTGTTCAATTTTCAGAATAATATTTTAGCTTTGGATTAAAATCAGGCATATGGCAGGAAAAAAGGAACAGGACGCCAGCACAGAAGAAAGGATACTGGCAGCAGCACGGATCGTATTTACCCGCAAGGGATTTGCGGCTACCAAGGTGCGTGACATCGCTGCTGAGGCAGATATTAACCTGTCGCTGGTCAATTACTATTTCCGCAGCAAAGAGAAACTGTTTGAAGTGGTGATGGCGGAGGCGGTGCAGAAGCTGGTGTTTGAGATCAGTACCATTTTTAATGACAAAGAGCTGAGCATCCTGGAGAAGAGCGCCAAGGCGGTCAATTATTACATTGATCTGTTGCTGGAAAACCCGGATTTTCCGTTGTTTCTGGTCAACGAGATCATTACAGGAGATGATATGTTCACCCGCTATGCGCAGCAGAATACGTTGTTTCAGTCGGACATGATCAAACAATTGTTTGCGCTGAAAGAGGAAGGCAAACTATCTGTTCACCCCGTGCATATCATGATGAATGTGATAGGACTGGTGGTGATGCCTTTTCTGGCCCGGCCCATTCTGGAACGCAATGAGCTGGTGAAGGATCAGGAGTTCGTAACGTTGATGAATGAACGGAGAAAGCTGATTCCGTTATGGCTGAAAGGCATGTTGGGGTAATGCCCCTTTTTTTGCTGATGAATTGAACAGTTTTTTAAAACAATAATTCAAACTGAATCATGCATCATGAAAGTATGTAAACTGCTGGGCTGTATCATGATGTTGGCGGGGCTGACGGCGCAGGCGCAGCAACAGGCGCTGACGCTCGAAACATGTTACGCCCTCGCCAGACAGAACTATCCGCTCATCAAACAGTACGATCTGATAGCCCGTACCAGCCGCTATACTGTGGCCAATGCCGGCAAGCTCTATCTGCCGCAGCTGACGGTGTCCGGACAGGCCTCGTATCAATCGGAGGTGGTGAACTTCGCGGCAGTGCTGCCGCCTATCCCCGGCCTGAATCCCCCGCAGCTCAGTAAAGACCAGTATCGCCTGCAGGCGGAGCTATCGCAACAAATCTACGATGGCGGCGTAACCCGCTATCAGCAGGAAGCCAGTCGCGCCAACGAAAAAGTACAGCAACAGAACCTGGAAGTAAGCCTTTATACCATCCGCGAAAGGGTCACCCAGCTGTACTTCGCCGTACTGCTGATGGATGCGCAGCTCCGGCAAAACGCCCTGCGGCGCAATAATCTGCAAAGCACGACCGATAAAATGAAAGCCGCACTGGCTAACGGTGTCGCCTATAGGAGCAACGTAGCGGAGCTACAGGCGGAAATCGTCAACAGCGACATGGCCACGACCGAATTCCGCGCTAACCGCAAAGCCTATCTGACAATGCTGGCCACCTTCATTCATCAGCCACTGAGCGATAGCACCGTGCTGGCATATCCGGACGCGGCCCGCCCATCGGAAGGCATCCATCGCCCCGAACTGACGTTGTACGACTTTCAGCAGAAAACCTACGACGTGCAGGAACGGCAGCTGAAATCGGCCTATCTCCCCAAACTGAATGCTTTTCTGCAAGGTGGCTACGGAAGGCCTACGCTCAATATCGTCAGCAACGATTTCGGTACCTGGTGGATGGGCGGCCTGCGGCTCAACTGGTCGCTCGGTAGCCTCTACTCCCTGAAAAACAACCGCCGCCTGCTCAATATCAACCGACACATGGTAGATATTAACCGGGAGACATTCCTGCTCAATACCACGCTCACCATGCAGCAGCAACAACAGGACGTGGATAAGTACGCCGCCCTCATAGACCAGGACGATGAAGCGATCCGCCTCCGTTCAGCGGTGCTGCAATCTGCCCGGGCACAGCTGGACAACGGCGTCATCACGGTACATGAATACATCTCACAGGTGAACGCGGAAAATCTGGCCAAACAGACGCGTATCCTGCACGAAATACAATTGCTACAGGCACAATACAACTATAAAAACACTTCCGGGAACTGATTAAATTTCCAGTAACATGAAATACCATCTCATTTGGATAGCAACCGCCGTGATGATGACAAGTGCCTGCGGGGACGGTAAACCGGCCTATGACGCCTCCGGCAACTTCGAGGCCGATGAAGTGATCGTATCTGCTCAACAGAACGGGGAAATACTGTCGTTTCCCGTCCAGGAGGGCGACAAACTCAACGCGGGACAGGTCACAGGCCAGATCGATGTGACGATTCCTGCGCTGCAACAACAACAGGTGCAGGCCTCCATACAAGCGCTCCGCGAGAAAACCAACAACCCGCAGCCACAGGCCCAGCTGGTGGAACGGCAGCTGATCGTGCAGGAAGCACAGCTGCAGCAGCTGTATCATGAAAGAAAAAGAACGGAGAACCTCGTTAAAAGCGACGCTGCCACCCAGAAGCAACTGGACGATATGAACGCGCAGGTGGACCAGCTGGAGAAACAACTGAACGTTACACGGCAGCAGCGCCACCTCTATAATTCAAATATCGCCACACAAAACCGCTCCATCCTGAGTGAACAGGCGCCTCTGGAAAAATCGATGGCGCAGTTTTCCGAGCAGGTGCGCAGAGGCCAGATCATCAATCCTGTGGCCGGTGTGGTGCTCTCCCGGTATGCGCTGAAAGGAGAAATGGCCGCCGTAGGGAAGCCGCTGTATAAAATCGCCAACATCGATACACTGTTCCTGAAAGCCTACGTGACGGGCGTAACGCTGCCGAAAATCAAGCTGGGACAGGAAGTGCAGGTGCGTATTGATCAGGGGAAAAAAGAATACAAGTCGTATCCGGGAATGATCACCTGGATTTCGGATAAATCGGAGTTCACCCCCAAGACCATCCAGACGAAAAATGAAAGAGCCAATCTCGTTTATGCGATCAAGGTGCGGGTGAAAAATGACGGCTATCTGAAAATAGGCATGTACGGGGAAATGCTGATCCATCAACAGCCATAATATGAACGCAGTCGTACTGGACCATATTACTAAAACGTATGAAGCCGGCAAGGTGCTGGCAGTGGACGACGTGTCGCTGGAAGTGGCTGCCGGAGAGTTGTTTGGACTGATTGGCCCGGATGGCGCCGGCAAGACTTCCATCTTCCGCATCCTGACCACGTTGCTGTTGCCGGACAAAGGCACTGCATCTGTCAATGGAAGGGATTGTGTGAAAGACTACAAAGCCATTCGTCGCAGCGTAGGGTATATGCCGGGCCGGTTTTCCCTGTATCAGGACCTGACCGTAGCCGAAAACCTGCATTTCTTCGCTACGCTCTTTGGCACTACCATCGACGCCAACTACGACCTTATCCGGGATATCTACGAACAGATCAAGCCATTCAGCGACCGCCGTGCCGGTAAATTATCCGGTGGCATGAAACAGAAGCTGGCCCTGTGTTGCGCGCTGGTGCATAAGCCGGAAGTGTTGTTTCTCGACGAGCCTACCACAGGCGTAGATGCCGTGTCCCGCAAAGAGTTCTGGGAAATGTTGCGTACCCTGAAGCAACAGGGCATCACCATCGTGGTGTCTACACCTTACATGGATGAAGCGGTACTGTGTGAGCGCATTGCACTGATACAGGGCGGCAAAATCATGTCGGTGGACACACCTGCCAGCGTGATCGCCACGTTCCCGGTGCAGCTCTACGCGGTAAAGGCCGCCAATATCTACCGCCTGCTCACATCGCTGCGGGAAGATACCGCCATCGACAGCTGTTATGCTTTCGGGGAATACGTGCACGTGACTTTCCGGCATGATACAGACCAGGATTTACCGCAGTGGCAGCAGAAGCTTGCTGCACAAGGACATGAACAGGTAGACGTAAAAAAAATCAGTCCATCGATAGAAGACAGCTTTATCCGGCTCATGAATGAAAAACAAAATGTACAGCCATGAATGATGACAAAGTGATCGTATGCGAGGAGCTGACGAAACAATTCGGCGATTTTGTGGCCGTGAACCATATATCCTTTGACGTGAGGAAAGGGGAGATATTCGGTTTCCTCGGCGCCAACGGCGCTGGTAAAACCACCGCTATGCGTATCCTGTGCGGACTATCATACCCTTCGTCCGGGAAAGCCACCGTGGCTGGTTTTGATGTTTACAAACAACAGGAGTCCATCAAAAAGAATATTGGTTATATGAGCCAGAAGTTCTCCCTGTATGAAAACCTTACCGTTACGGAGAATATTGAATTTTTTGGTGGCGTATATGGTTTGTCGCGGCCGGAGATACGCAAACGTAGCGACCGGCTGGTGAGCAAGCTGGGACTGACACAGGAGGCGAAGAAACTCGTGGGCTCGTTGCCGTTAGGCTGGAAGCAGAAGCTGGCTTTTTCGGTGGCCATCTTTCATGACCCGCAGATCGTTTTTCTGGACGAGCCTACCGGAGGCGTAGACCCTATCACCCGGCGGCAGTTCTGGGACATGATCTACGAAGCTGCTGCCACCGGCATCACGGTATTTGTAACCACCCACTATATGGATGAAGCGGAGTATTGTAATCGTATTACGGTGATGGTAGACGGGAAAGTAGAAGCGCTGGATACGCCGGGTAACCTGAAAGCCAGGTACCAGGCGGCTTCCATGGACGAAGTATTTTATCAACTGGCCCGCGGTGCTAAAAGGTCGGCCGATTAAAATGATGATATGAAACAGTTGTTGGTATTCATCAGAAAAGAATTTTTTCACGTGTTCCGGGACAAACGGACGCTGCTGATCATGTTTGGCCTGCCGGTCGTGCAGATCGTGCTGTTCGGTTTTGCCCTTACCAGCGAGGTAAAAAATATAACCCTGACCGTTATCGACCAGGCGCGGGACGTGAATTCCACCCAGATCATCAACAAGATAAAATCATCTTCCTATTTTATTGTCGATGAATCGGCGATCAACTATGACGCTGTCAGTACCGCCTTTAAAAAAGGTACTGCCAGGTGCGCGTTGATTTTTCCTGCCGGCTTTGGCAACGACCTGCAAGATGCCGGCCAGGCACAGGTGCAGATCCTGACAGACGGCTCCGATCCTAATATGGCCAAAACGGTGATCAACTACCTCACAGCTATCCTCACGGCCTATCAGCAGGAGATCAGTCCCGGTGCGCAGTTGCCTTATCGCATCATCCCTGAGCAACGGATGCTGTACAACGAAGAAGGAAACGGTTCCCTGAATTTTATTCCCGGCGTGATGGCGTTGGTACTGATGCTGGTATGTACGGCGCTCACCTCAGTAGCGGTGGTACGCGAGAAAGAACTGGGCACCATGGAAATATTGCTGGTGTCGCCTTTTAAACCACTGCTGGTGTTGCTGGCGAAAGCGGTGCCATATCTGGTGCTGTCGCTGGCCAACTTCACGCTGATACTGGTGCTGGCTGTTTTTGTATTGCATGTGGAAGTAAAAGGAAGCATCCTGTTACTCTTTCTGGTGAGTACGTTGTTTATCATCGCTTGTTTGTCTATCGGGTTGATGATCTCCAATACCACCAATTCTCAACAAACGGCCCTGTTGCTGTCGATGATGGGCATGATGATACCGACACTGATATTTACCGGGTTTATGTTTCCGCTGGAGAACATGCCCTGGATATTTCAGATGATTTCTTATGTGGTGCCTGCACGGTGGTACTTTCTGGTCATTAAGGCGGTGATGCTGAAGGGACTTGGGTTCTCTTATATCTGGAAGGAAACGGCGGTATTGCTGGGCATGACCGTGGTGGCGCTTTCTATCGCATTAAAGAACTTCAAAATCCGTTTGTCATGAGGGTGCTGCGTTTCATTCTGAAAAAGGAGTTCCGGCAGATTTTCCGTGACAAGACCATCCTGGCCATGATGCTGGTGATGCCAACGGTGCAGCTGATCATCCTTCCGCTGGCCATGAATTTTGATGTGAAGAACGTCAACGTGGCCGTAGTGGATAACGACCACAGTACCTGGTCGCAGCAGCTGATCAACAAAATAGGCGCTTCGGGGTATTTCCGGATCATCGCGGCAGCGCCTTCTTTCCGTGAGGCGCTGGGATACATTGAAAGGGAGCAGGCCGATGTGGTGCTGGAGATCCCGCCGGGATTTGAGCGTAACCTGGTGCGGGAAAACGAACAGCATATAGGCGTGTCCGTGGATGCGATCAATGGTACCAAAGCCGCGCTGGGTGGGAGCTATCTGTTGGCCGTCATCGCTGACTTCAACCAGCATATCCGATTAAATGAACACGGAAAATATGTTCCCGGCAAGGGCGTAAATATCGGTATTACCTATTCCAACTGGTATAATCCGCTGGCCGAATACCGCTTCTACGTGGTGCCTGCGGTGATGGTGCTGCTGCTGACATTGATCGCAGGATTTTTGTCTGCCTTGAATATTGTCCGCGAAAAAGAGATGGGCACTATTGAGCAGATCAATGTCACGCCGATTAAGAAGTGGCAGTTTATCCTGGGCAAACTAATCCCTTTCTGGGTGGTAGGTATGGTGGTCTTTACGCTGGCGCTCACCGTAGCGCGGGTGGTGTATGGCATATGGCCGGTAGGTAGTTTCGCGTTGCTGTACCTGTTTGCCGCGGTATACCTCGTGGCGCTGCTGGGATTTGGCCTGCTGGTATCTACCTATACCGACAGTCAGTTGCAGGCCATGTTTGTGGCTTTCTTTTTTGTGATGATTTTTATGCTGATGAGCGGGCTGTTTACCGCGGTGGACAGTATGCCCGGCTGGGCGCAGGATATCGCTGCGCTGACGCCGGTGACACACTTTGTGAAGGTGGTGCGGATGGTGGTGCTCAAGGGCAGCACATTTGCGGATGTGCAGAAAGAATTCTGTTATCTCGTAGCATTTGCTGTGGTGCTCAATAGCTGGGCCATCTGGAACTACCGGAAAACCAGTTAACCCTGCTGTGTTTTCCAGCGGCGGTAAGCTTCCGGCATACAATGCCCGCAGGGCCGGTATCCGTGGGCCTCTGCTTCGGCTTCTCCCGAAAAAAATACCCTGTTGGTGGCCAGCATCCTCTTGCCGGAACGGCAGGAGAGCCATCCATATATCTTCAACCGGTGGTTGCCGCCCAGTGTCAGCAGTCCTTCCCGCCGGAGCCGGCATATCTGCCGGTTGCGCGCCATGGCGCTTTCTCCCATTGCTGCATGATAAAACATAAGCTGTTAACTTAACGCGTCGTGGAAAATGATGCCCAGCGTATGCCTGTTACCGTTATAGACCGGACTGACGCCATGTTTCATATTCACCCGGTAGTATCCCTTGCTGCCTTTGACAGGCCTGAAGTTGGTGGTGAAAATAAGCATGCTGCCTTGCCGGGGTTGTAGAACATTGGCCTTGGATTGCGCCCGGGGGATTTGTTCGGTGAGCACAAACTCGCCGCCGGTATAGTCTTTTCCCGGTTCGTTCAGGAACAGCACGATTTGTAACGGGAAATAGATATCGCCGTAGAGGTCCTGGTGCAACGTATTAAAGCCACCGGCGCCATATTTCAGGATTAATACCGTGGGCTTGTCCTGCCCCGCGGCCCTGCACTGTTGCAACAGCTCCTCATGGGTGTCAGGGAAAGTTTTCCCTGTTTGCAGTACTTCCATCCATTTATTGGCCACCGGCGCAATATGTGTGTATACCGTTTGCCGCATAGCGGTGATCAGGGAGGACAGCGGGTATTTAAAGTACTTGTATTCCCCGCTGCCAAAGCGATAGCGCTCCATGACGATCGTTTTGCGGTAAAGGTCCGCATCGGTATAATTCCTGATCAGCTGGTTGCATTCTTCTGTAGTCAATACGTTATCTGCCACACAGTATCCTTTGTCGTGCAGCGTTTCGGTGATGCCGGACCAGTCCTGTGTTTCCAGCCGGCGGATGATGTTGTTCATATGTTGTAATTATCTCTCTGCAAAAGTAGGATGACTACCATCCATCAGAAACCCGTTTCTTGCGGTTTTGAAATGTGTTATCGGTTTTATAACTTTCGGTTATGGATGATAATTAATTGTGATGATAACAACTCTGAGGCTGCTATTATCTTTGAGCTATTGAATTGTGTTCGGAAACTATAGTACAATGAAAAAAGACTGGATTCCCGTTTTGCTTTTTGCCACTACCGGCCTCGTAGTAGCAAAAGAATGCATCAGCGCCTACCGTCAAAAGAAAAAAGATGACGAGGCTTTCGCCGCCTGGCTTAAGACCCACCAGCCGGAAAATGTTTGGAATGGCGCCGCGAGCAGCCAGATACCCAATTCCACGGAGCGTGGCCGCCTGATACAGTATGGCCATGATCTGATCGCCAACACCGCGCAATACCTGGGACCGCAGGGCGCCGTTGCTCAGATCTCCAACGGCATGAACTGCCAGAACTGCCATCTGCAGGCCGGTACGGTCCCTTATGGCAACAACTTCGGCAAGGTATATGCCACGTATCCTTTGTTCCGCGCCCGTAACAATGGTGTGCAGACTATCTACGACCGTGTGAAGGACTGCTTCGAGCGAAGCCTCAACGGTCACGCGCCGGATACCAACAGCCGGGAGATGCAGGCTATCTATGCCTATATTCAATGGTTGGGTGAAAATGTGCCGAAAGGCACCAAACCGCCCGGCACGAGCATCATGAAACTGCCGTATCTCGACCGGGGCGCCAATCCTTCTGCCGGTATGCTGGTATACAAAGAGAAATGCAGCAGCTGCCATGGTAAAGAAGGAGAGGGGCAACCCAGTCCGGTGGGGCCTGGGTATAGTTACCCGCCGTTATGGGGGCCACATAGTTATAACGATGGCGCCGGACTTTACCGTTTAAGTAATTTTGCCGGCTTCGTGTATAACAACATGCCGCTGGGGACCAACTATCATCAGCCGCAGCTCTCAGAAGAAGAGGCATGGGATGTGGCGGCGTTTGTCAACAGCCGGCCCCGGCCGCATCTCAATCAGGACAACGATTGGAAAATAGTCGCGAAGAAGCCGGTGGATTTTCCTTTCAAACCATACACAGACACTTTTTCGGAGGAGCAACATAAATTTGGTCCGTACCAACCGATAAAGGAAGCACAACAACGCACAAAATAAAAACCCAGATATGAAGAAATTCCTTGTAGTTCCACTGATGATGATGATGTATACCGGTTACGCACAAACGACCGATGCGCAGCTGCGTAAAAACCGCGAGTATACCGGCGCAGTAGCCAAACAGAAACAATACCATGCCATCTATCAGCTGGACAAGAATGATCCTAAAGTAATTCAGAAGGCGATCCGCAATATCAATAATGCACTGAATGATCCCCGCCTTAAAGGTAAGTTGGAAATAGAGCTGGTGGCTTTCTCCGCCGGTACAGACGCTTATCTCAAAGGCAGTGAATATGAAGAGGCGCTGCGGGCGCTGGTAGGCCGCGGCGTGATTGTGGCACAGTGCCAGAACACGCTGGAGGAAAGAAAGATTCCGAAAGAACAACTCTACGACTTCATCGCGCTGGTGCCCAGCGGTAATGGAGAATTGATCATCCGTCAGGCCGAAGGCTGGTCTGTAGTTAAACCGTAACGCCGATGAAACGATTGTTTTTCCCTGTCCTGCTGCTGGCAGGACTGACCCATAGCGCCTATGCGCAGGACCACCGTTTTGATCCGCCCTGGAATACGCCGCCGGAAAGCAAGGTGATGTTTACCGTGCCGGGCGTGGACAATGTGCCCGATCTGTATGGTGATATCAACGATCCGCAGCTGGTGGTGTTCTTTGCCGGTAACCAGTTTATGTGCATCGATGAGCTGCTGGCGGCTTTTAAGCAACAATATCCTGCTTACCAGCGTGTGTTTGCGGAGACGCTGCCACCGGGCATCCTGGCGCAACAGATAGAAGGCGGCTCGCTGACGCTGGGCAATATGCGCATTACGCTGAAGCCCGATGTGTACACCGCCGGTAAAACGCGTATCAACGCCATGGCTCATCATTTCAGCCGCACGGAAGTATATGCCTATAATAAACTGGCGCTGATGGTGCCTAAAGGTAACCCGGCGAAAGTGAACAGCCTGAGCGACCTGGCGAAGCCCGGTGTACGCGTGGCCATGCCCAATCCCGCCTGGGAAGGCATCGGCAAAAGAATAGAAGAAGCCTATGTGAAAGCAGGCGGTGAACAGCTGAAGCAGCAGATCATGGACAGGAAAGTAAAAGACAGCACCACTTTCCTGACGCAGATCCACCACCGGCAGTCACCCATGCGGATACTATACCGCCAGAGCGACGCTGCGCCGGTATGGTATTCTGAAGCCTGGTATCAGGAGATGATCGGTCACCCGGTGTCGTTGGTCACTATTCCGGATAAACATAATATAACGGCCACGTATATGGCGGGACAGCTGAAAAACGCGCCACACCAGCAGGCGGCGGCCGATTTTATGGATTTTCTGGTGAGTGACAAAGCGAAGGCTATTTACCGTAAGTACGGCTTTGATATTTAGTTATTTTGATATTTGGTTATTTTGATATTGAAAAGATGCATTAACTCCTTCAATATCAAAATAACCAAATATCAAAATAGCTAAATGAGTAGTCCCCAGTACATCCGCGTCGTATAATGGATGGTAATATGACCATCTTCCTGAAACTGGTCGAACAGCTGTTTTAGATCAGCTGCCAGCGCAGGGTAACGGTCATCCTCCCGGGATGGCATATACGAAGAAGACAGCAGACGGCCTTCCAGCCCGTTGTAGTCAAATACCTGCTTATTGGCAAACTCGGTGAGTGTTACCGACGACGGATGGTAGAATTGTTCTATGACAGCGATATCAATATTTCGGTGATTGAGTTCCTTGTATTCATTGCCGTGGCGTTCTATCAGCTGCTCATAGGCCTTTTCAAAAGGAGAACCGGTCATCCTTTCATTCCAGACCAGCACCACATATCCCGTTGATTTTAATATGCGCTGAAATTCCGCGCGGGTAGTTTCGGGATTAAACCAGTGAAATGCCTGCCCTGCAATGATCACATCGATGCAGTGTTTTTCGAGCGTGGTGTGTTCTGCGGTACCGTCTACCGCATTGAAAGCGGGGTAATCTTTCAGCAGTGCTTCACTTTTCTCCCTCATCTCTTTGTTGGGTTCCACTCCCAGCACGGTGTATCCTTTTTGCAGGAACAGTTCAGCGGAAATACCGGTGCCGGAGCCTATATCGGCCAGTAGCATGCCGGGTTGCAGTACAGACTGTTGTTCCAGGTAGGAGATCATTTCTATCGGATAGTGCGGCCTGTATTTTACATAATCTTCCACACGGTTACTAAAGCGACTGGTATTGTTTTGCATACTTACAATATTAACAATATTTTGTCGCTTTGGGAAACGTGTGGAAGACGATGTTTCGGGGCTTAGTAGGTTTTGTAGGCTGCTGCCACGTGTTCGTTGCCATAGCCTGCATCCTGGGCGCGCTTGAAGATACCTTTGATAAAGGTGGGTACTTCGGCGGAGATGTTGGCGTCTTTAGCATGTTGGATGAACATGTCCATGGAGCCGCTGCAGAGGTTCAGCGAGCTGTGGTTGGCGCTGTAGTTACCTGTTCCGATAATATCGGCCTGTTGTTTGAGCATTTCGCCCAGCGCCGGCGCCAGCTGGAATATCATGTTTCCCAATGCGGTGGCTGTCAGTCCTTCCGACTCGAAAAGTTTAATGCCGTGGAAGAACCCGCCCATGGCGCTGAAGAGAACAGAGAGGAATCCCATGTCCCAGGTGGAGGCAGCGCCCGGATCTGTTCCCATATACTGGAGCCCACCGGCAACGGATTTTATGGTAGCTTCACTTTGCGTATAGGCGTCATGGTTACCGGACATGAAAAATACGGTATCCGGGCGGCCAATCTGATCAGGTACCGCCATAATGGCGCCGTCGATGTAGGTGATGCCTTCTTTGCCGGCCCAGGCGTCAAATTCACGGGCCTCCTGCGGCGTGCCGGAAGAGAGCTGTACAAATAATTTTCCTTTTAACGCGGCTGTTGCCCCTGCTGTTTCCAGCAGTGAACGGCTCACCGTGTAGTCGGTCACGCAGAAAATAACGACCTCGCCTGCGGCGATGGCTTCCGTCACATTACCGGCTACAACGGCTCCCAGCTGCTGTAAAGGTACGGCCCTGGCGGCACTGCGGTTCCACACGGTTACGGCATGTCCCTGCTGAAGAAATGAACGAACGAGTGCTGCACCCATATCGCCTAATCCTATTACGCTAACGTTTTTCTTTGCGGCTGTTGTCATCGATGTATGTTTTTAGAATGATGACACAAATGTCAAATGAATCAGAATGCTGAACAATACGGGCAAAAATGTTCAGATACGGACATTTTTTTCCGGGTACCTCTTCTGTTATACGCAATGCGGAAAAAAAACGGACGATAATTTTTCCTGATATCGAAAATGATTTCATTTTTCGTGAGATACTTTTGCACCCGGTCGATTACCTATAACACCTTGTACATTCTTTCCGGATATGTAGCTCCGGACACTGACCAGACAATCATGTATCGTTAAAAATGGTGGGGATTCCTGCCCGGTATTGTATTGTTAAACATGGCGGGAATGCCCGCCCGGCATCGTATTGCCTATACCCAACGGAAACGAACTAACAATATATAAACAATGCACATCAAAAAGATTCTACTGACAGGCATTTTAAGTATTTTATCCCTATTCCTGTATGCGCAGAGCAGTATCAGCGGACAGTTGAAAGATGCGTCCGGTGCGCCTGTCCCGGGCGTGTCCATCAAAGTGCAGCATGGCACTGCCTATGCTGTTTCCGATGCTGAAGGTTATTATCATATTAAAAATATCCGCCCGGGCAAACATACCCTGTTGATATCTGCCGTAGGCTTCAAAAGCCGGAAAAAAGAACTGACGGTGAAAGACGGTGAGCAGTTACAATTACATATCAATCTGGAAAATTCCATTAGTGAAATCAATGCCATATCGGTGATTGGTCGCTCTGCCAGCCAGGAAGTAAACCGGCAGGCATTCAACGTGACCGCCATCGATGCGAAGAAACTGTACAACTCCACGCTCGACCTGTCGCACGCGCTGGACCGTGTGTCCGGCGTAAGGGTACGGGAAACCGGCGGCCTCGGCTCCCGGATGAATTTCTCCCTCAACGGCTTCACCGGCCGCCAGGTGAAATTCTTCCTCGATGGGGTACCCATGGATAACTTCGGCTCTTCTTTCCAACTCAATAATATTCCCATCAACCTGGCGGAAAGAGTGGAAGTATATAAAGGCGTAGTGCCTATCTGGCTGGGGGCCGACGCATTGGGCGGCGCTATTAACATCGTCACCAACACCCATCGTAATACCTACGTAGATGTATCCTATTCCTTTGGATCTTTTAATACCCACCGCGCTACTCTGAATGCCGGTTATACCTCCAAAACCGGTTTCACAGTGCAGCTCAACGCTTTTCAGAATTACTCCGATAATAATTACAAAGTATGGGTAAACGTAGCCGATATCAATACCGGCGATTATTATCCTAAACAGCATATTAAGCGGTTCCATGACACCTATCATAATGAAACCGTGATCGCCAATGTGGGCGTGACAGGCAAAAAATGGGCTGACAAACTTCTGGTGGGCATCACCCTGGGAAAAAACTACTCAGAGATACAGACAGGCGCCCGCATGGTCAGCGTGTTCGGCGACTGGCATCGTAGAGGCGACATCGTTATGCCCAGCATCAAATACCAGGTGAAGGACATGTTCGTAAAGGGCCTGAACTTCAGTCTTACCGGTAACTACAATCTTGGTTATGAACAGAATATTGACACCATGTACCGCCGGTACAACTGGTTTCAGCAATACAAACAGTACAACGGGAAAGGCAGCGAGCGGGAACGCTCTATGTATAAATTCCGTAACAACAATGGGCTGGCCACTGCCAACCTCAGTTATCAGCTGAGCCCGCGCCACTCCTTTATCCTGAACGATGTATTCAGCACGTTTAGCCGTTCGGGTAAGGACGAACTGTTCCCCAATGATGAAAAATACGATCAGCCTAAGAAAGTACGCAAGAACATACTCGGCCTTGGCTACAAGTTCGACTACAGTGAAAAATGGAATACCTCTGTTTTTGTAAAGAACTATGCCCAGCGCAACAGCTATTCCCAAAGCTATAATCCTTCCGGCAACTGGGGTGATGTGGCATACAGAAAACAGGAAAGCAGCTTCAATAAAGTAGGCTACGGCATTGCCTCTACCTACTTTATCAAACCTACCTTGCAGGTAAAAGGCTCTTATGAGAAAAGCTACCGCCTTCCTGAAACAGAAGAATTATTTGGCGACCTGATCAACCTGGAAGGTAACGTGAACCTGAAGCCGGAAAGCAGCAACAACTATAACCTGGGCATCAGCTACCAGCTGCAGATCCAGACAGATCACCGGCTGAGCTTCGATGGCAACCTGCTGTACCGCGATGCGAAGGACTTCATCCGTCCCATGCTCAACCCTAACCAGACCAAACAAACGAACGGTAATCTGGCCGATGTGACCAATCTGGGCGTGGATGGCGAAGTGCGTTACGCTTACAAACAGCTCTTTACCGCCGGGGTGAACATGACGTATCAGAACCTGCGCAACAATACCCGTTTTGAAGATGGCCAGAAGGAACAAAGTCCGTTGTACCGTGACCGTATTCCCAATATGCCTTACCTCTTCGGCAACGCCGATGCCTCCCTTTTCTTCCATAATGTGCTGAAGAAAGGCAATACACTGACGCTGGGTTATAATTTCCTGTATGTGCATGCTTACTATCTCTCATGGCCCAGCCAGGGTGATGAGAAGCTGGAGATCCCCCGTCAGTTTTGTCAGGATGTGAACCTGGTATACAGCCTCGCCGGGGGTAAATATAACATTGCCCTGGAGTGCAAGAACCTGGCTGATAACCGGTTGTACGACAACTTCACCTTACAGAAGCCAGGACGCGCATTCTACGCCAAGGTGAGATACTTTTTCAATAAAAACTAATAAGGATAGCGGTTAAATAAACAGTCATGAAGAAAATCAGCAAATATTTGTTTCTGGCGGCAGGCATTGTGTTTTTTATGTCCGCCTGTGATAAGGAGGATACCTTAAGTACGGAAGATTTTAAGGAATACGAGCCACAGGGCCGTACCAAATATATTATAACGGCCACGCCTGTAGGGACCACGGGTATCGCCGATTATCTGCTGACCGCAGATAACATAAGCAGTGGTACTATTTCCACCAGCGGCAATGGTAAAGAGCAGGATGGTTCTTACCGCTACTACCTCACGCATAAAGGACGTTTCTTTAGTCTGCTGTATGGACAAGGCAATCCCGGTGACGTGACCACCTACCGCCTTACCCAGGAAGGCAAGCTGGTGATGACCCGCTTCTTTCAGGCAGAAACGGTACAGGTATTAGCCAGGGTGCAGGACGAGCTGCTGCTGATGAAAGTACCACGCTCCGGTAACGAAAATGCGTCTTTCTATCGGATCGATGCGCTGAAATCACGCGTGAATGGTGAGAAGCAGGTGAACATTGTACAGCTGGCTGCCAACGGTGAACGTGCGCATTTCACCTGGGCCACGCAGGTCGGTAATAAAGTGTTTGCGCCATATATGAGCATCAAAGGCTGCTGCGGCGATGCTTTCGGTACCGCTTACCCCGACAGCAGCTGGATCGCGGTATTCTCTTATCCGGACCTGAATCTGGAGAAAGTAATCCGTGATAACCGCACCAGCTTTATCGGCAACTATTTCAACAACGGACTGGCGGTAACAGAAAAAGGGGACGTGTATGCTTATTCACCGGCGTCTGCGAAGAACGGTTCTACATATACTTCTACCAAACCTTCTGCTATTGTTCGTGTACTGAACGGCACTACAGTATTTGATCAGTCTTATTTCTTTAATGTACGGGAGAAGTCAGGCGGCCACAATATCTCTTCTCAGATATATCTGGCCAACAATAAAATGTTGCTGATGATGTATGACAAACCCGGCGCCTTCAGCGGTAACCTGAAACTGGCCGTGGTGGATCTGGTGGGCCAGACCTTTGATTGGGTGAAAGGTGCACCGGAAAGTGTGATCAGCACTTCTGCGCCTTATAACAACAATACGCTGTCTGATGATGGTAAGACCGCTTTCATCGGGCTGAATACACCGTCGGGCAACTGGATTTATAAGATAGACATCGCATCAGGAACGTTTACGCCGGGCATGAAAGTGGAAGGTGGCACCATCACAGCGATCACTAAAATGATCTATTAATCCGCCATCATGAAAAAGACACCGAAAAAGAAAACCAACAAGTCTTTGTTTTACCGGATCTCTGCCTGGCTGCATCTCTGGCTGGGCCTTATCTCCGGTATTATCATGGTCATCGTTTGCGTGACGGGCTGTATCTGGGTTTTCAACGAAGAGATTACCGGATGGCTGCAGCCGGAAACGAAGATTGCGCGGCAGGATGCGCCGGTGATACAGCCGTCGCGTATGCTGGAGATAGCTGCCCGTGAGTATCCGGGTAAGGCTGCCAGTTACGCTATCTATCGTGAAGACCGGGTGATAGAAGTCAATGTGGGCGGTCGCCGTAGCGGTTCCACCCTCAAATTGAATCCTTACACCGGCGAAATAGTCAGCAAAGTGACCCGTAAAGAGGGGGAAGTGGATTTTTTCCGCTGGATATTGAACGGGCATCGTTTTCTGTGGATGCCTTACAAGATAGGCCGGCCTATTGTGAACTACAGCACCCTGGTGTTTGTGATCACGCTGGTGACAGGGATGGTGCTTTGGTGGCCTAAAAAATGGACGAAAGCGACACGGCAGCAGAGCTTTAAAATCAAATGGGGGGCCAGTTTTAAGCGGGTCAATTACGATCTGCACAATGTACTGGGATTTTATGCGCTGCTGCTTTTGTTTGCCATAGGCGTTACCGGTATGGTCTGGGGGTTGGAATGGTTCAGCAAAGGACTATACTGGGTAACTGCCGGTGGAAAACCGTTACCGGAGTATACGGAGCTAAAGTCGGATACCACGAAAGTGGCTGATAGCCGCCTCCCTTTACCACAGGCAATGGATCAGGTCTGGTATCAGGTGGCTGCTAAAAATCCCCGCGCCACCGGATTTTATATAGGTTTTCCCGATACCGCCAAGGCGGCATCTACCATTTCCATGATCGTATACCCCAGCAAGGGACAGTATTATAACAACATCCGATATGCGTTTGACCGTTACACGCTGACGGAGATAAAAGATAACAGCGTATATGCGCAACCGTATGAAGAAGCTGGTTTCGGCACTAAGCTGCGGCGCATGAACTATGATATTCACGTGGGCAGCATCATGGGACTGCCAGGTAAGTTCCTGGCCTTCTTCGCGAGCCTTATTGGTGCTACGTTGCCCATTACCGGTTTCCTGATCTGGTGGGGACGGAAGAAAAAGAGGTAGGGATTTTTAGATTTGCGATTTTTTGATTTACGATTTTTTGATTTCTGGAATCATCAGATCGAATAGAAGAAGATCGGAGCGAATAAATATTTCGCTCCGATCTTCTTTTTTCTCCATTTAGGTAATCGCCAAATATCTAAATACCTAAATACCAAAATATCGAAATGTTTTAATTGCCTGCTGCTTTTTGTCTGACAACAATTGTATCGGACAGTCTTTTTACCAGCCCCATTATTTCCGGATCTGTGCTGTTGCACATTTTCAGCCAGGCGCCGCCTCCTTCGTAATAGGCCACGGGCAAGTTTTTCCAGGCGCCGCTCTTACCGAATTCGTTCATGTAATCCGTATATTTCTGGCGATAACCGGCCTGGGTCATCAGGCGGTCATCGAATTCCATTTCCAGCGCCATCTTGTTGGTTTTGGCGAAGTTGATCGCACCGGTGAGGATAGAATAGGGAGATGACAGATCGAAGAAATAATTGGGCTGTTGATAGGCAATATCGAAGCCCATGGTTTGCCAGTTGGCCGCACCTGCTGCGCCATAGTAAGGTATCCAGTAAAAACGTTGTTGTTTGTTATGCAGCATGGTGGCCACAGTGGGCAATATCTCCACGGCGCCGGTGTTCTGTTCTGCTACCCAGTAAAAGCCCGACAGTTCAAGGTGTTTGAAATTAGCGGCCTGCCACATGGTCATCGCCGTTTCCACGTACCATTTACAGGCGGCCACTCTGTCGGCGCTGTCGGCGAAGTTGAGGTTTTTGCCATTGAGGTCGCCCCAGTTGCTCAGGCTACGGATCGGCTCGGGTAGCGTCAGCACCACTCTTCTTTTTCGTACAGGCTTGATGTTTAGTAGCGCGAGACTGTCCAGCTCATCATCGAGGGCGTGCAGCGCTTTGCCGCTTTCGAAGTTACGGTCCAGCAGCCATTGCCATTCCGTTTTGCCGGCGGGTGTGGGCTCATAGCCTTCTGCGTACTCATGGCCCATGCCATCGGTGAATTCGATGAACAGGAAGCCGTCGAACAGCCACTCTACGGCGCCGCTGCCGGTAGTCCGGAAAACGTAAGGCTTAAGCTGGTCTTTGGTCCAGGGCAGGCGGTGGATACCGCCCTGATAGATCAGCGCCAGGTCGGAAATATAGAAGACGGGCGCAGGTTGAGGCTTCGGCTTGGCCGTGATGGTATTTTTTTCTTCCTCCGGAGATGCCACCATTTGCACCTTCTGGCAAGAGGTAGTAACAGAAGCCGTAGACACCGTAAGGGCCAGGCTTGTCAACAGAAATGATAGTTTTAACATGATATACCGGTTTAAAAAATAACAAAATATCCAAATGGTTAAATGACTAAATAATTACTGTGGTGTCCGGGTGACGGCGGTGGTATAGAAGGTATCTATGCAAAGCGTATCAGGACGGAATAACGTGCGGTAAGAGAAACTGCTGCCGGGCTGATAGTCTTTCAGCGTAGTGCTGTTGGCGGTGCGTGGCTCTTTTACGGTGACCGTGCTGCCGGCATTGTTGGTGTAGGTCACCTCCATTCCGGTGACGGTTTCTTCTACCAGTCCCCAGCTGAGTACCGCGTTGCCATCACTGATGATGGCGTTGGTGAGTGCGCGGTTCAGCAGGCTGTTTTTATAGATGCTGCCATAGGAGCGACCTGTAATGTAAGCGGGCACGGAGCGGGAGCCGGTATTGTTCCAGGTGTATACTTCAAAACTGTAGGTGCCTTCGGGCATGTTGCTAAACAGGTGGTACATGGAATCTACGCCTGCTGTTCTTTTGACGGGCAGTATCACAGAATCTCTTTTGCTGTTGTAGTAGATGGTGATGCCGGTGATCTTGGGATCGGAAATAAGCAGCCAGGTGAGTTCCAGCCGGCCATCGCCGGGCAATATCTTCAACGAGTCTACCCGGCCGGTGTAGGAGATTTCCTGCCTGCCGGAGATATCGAGGTAGGCGTCCATTTTAGAGCAGCTGGCGAAGATCATCATCCCCCAGAACAGATATAATAAGACGGATTGATTTTTCATGTGGTATAATTTTGATCGTTATTGGGTGTCTCCCCAGAAAGTGATTTCGGAAAACGACATGTTACCATTGCCCATCCAGTTTTCCAGGCATTTGATGCGGATGTAACGGAAGGCTGGCAACCCATCGGGGAAGTTGGCCATATCGCCGCGCAGCCATACTTCTGCATCTGCGTCGTTGTACTGTTCGCCCTGCAAGCCGGAAGGCTTCACCTGTTCGTAGTACAGAATTTTGGTCCAGCTGTCCCAACTGCCATCGGCAGCGGGATTGTTGCTGCCCCACAGTTCATACTTGCGCATGGCTTTATTAATGAAGCGGTAATAGTTATTGAGGCGGAAACGACTGATGTGCGCCGTCTGTCCCAGATCGATGGTGATATGAATAGGCGTGCCGTCTGTGGTGCCGTTGGTGGAGAGATTGAGCCAGTTGTTGCCGTTGCCGTCGTAGGGACTGTTGAAGGTGGAAGAGTATTTGCCATCCCAGATAAAAGGATAGGCGATGTTCCACTCCGTAGTATACACGGGGCCGTCGCCGGGGAATTTGATTTCCCTGAATTTTGACTTGTCGAGCATTTTTTCGAACAGGGGTATCAGCTGCTGAAACAGCGTATCAGATGTATTTCCCCATTTGTCGCGGATGAAGACGCCGAAGCGGGCTTTGATGGCTGGCAGACCGCGGAACGTATGATTGCCCTCTTTGGCGGCAGAGAAATAGGTGTCCAGCAACACGGTATTTTTGGTGATGGAATCCGGACCGCAGAAACCTATTTCCAGCTCAGAGCCGGAAGGGTTATTGAACTTCAGGTTCACACCGCCGAAATCAGCGATCATGGTGAAAGATTTGAACACGTCGGTGAATGGCGGTTCCAGCGGGTGTATGGTGACCGACACCGGTGTGGAACGCACCTCGCTTTTGTTAACGGAATAGAGCTTCACTTCATACGCGTCGGTATCGCCCAGCCCTTCTATTTGCAGACTATTAGTATAGTAGGAAGCCTTGAACTGACGCACCACGCCCTGTTTGGTGGCAACTTCCGCCAGCACATACAGCAGGTTGTTGCTGGAGGGTAGTACATATGTGAGTTTGGCGCCGCCCGGTATAGGCGTCTCCGTTACCTTCGTCACATGCTCCGGTGGGGTGGAGTCGTCAAACTTTGGCTTCATGATTTCTTCCTTGCAGGCGGAAAGCCAACAGGCAGCGAGCATTAAATAGATATATCGTTTCATAAGTTGCATGTATTGACAGAAAATGAAAATGGTTTACCAGCCAGGATTCTGTACCAGATTGCTGTTTACGGTGAGATCGTATTCGCGGAGCGGCCAGAGATAGTCGCGCGGTGCTACGAACGTTTGTTGGAAAAGGGTGCGTGGCCGGTAGTATTCGCTGGCTACACGCTGGTTCACGTCCCATCCCAGTACGGGTTTGTTTTCGTATATCACGGCTTTTTTCCATCTTCTCAGGTCCCAGTTGCGGGAGCCTTCAAAGCACAGTTCTATCATACGTTCCTGATGGATAATGTCTCGCAGCCCTTCTTTGGTGGTGAATTTCGCCGGACTGGTGGAGTAGTTGGTCCATGAGTTGACAACGCCGTCGAGGCCGGCGCGTGAACGGATTTTGTCAAGCCAGGTGATGGCATCGGTGCTTTTGCCTGTTTCGTTCAGCGCTTCAGCATAGAGCAGGTACAGATCGGCGAGGCGCATCTCGGGCCAGGGATAACTTTCGGTGGTGTAGCTGTTATTGGTCTGCGTAAATTTCCAGTTCACCAGCTTTTTAGGCCAGTAGCCGGTTTCAGAATAAAACTGGTCCTCTACTTTGCCTTGCGGCTGCCCGAATTTAGCCTTGATGCTCCAGGCGTTTTCGTCGGAAGCGTTGCTCTGCATAAACCAGCGGCCGCCATCGAAACCGAGGCTGGCGTAGAAGCGGTTTTCCCGGTCGAAGTTGAGCCGTGCCGTGGTATAACCTTGTTGTATGTTCAGCCTGTCTTCGTATGTGCCTGTACGTAGTTCATAGCGCCGGCTATAGTCCCACGTTTTGTCTTCGTTGATCGGCACGCCATGATTACTGTAGAATGTCTCCGCCATCTTCATCGTAGGCGCCATATAGGAGCTGAGATAAGTAGGGTTAGGAAAAGTAGGATCTATGCGATTGGCCATGGAATAGGTTTGCAGCACATTGTCCACGCGGCCGGAGAGCGCCCAGATCGTTTCCGTGTTCCACCGTTCGGTGACGCTGCCGCGTATACTCATTTGCGTAGCCGTAGCGGGAGATACTTTCACGAAAGGATCGGTGAATTCATACAGGCGGATACCTACACCTGCGCAGGTTTGTATGGCCACCTCGCAGGCGGCGGCAGCTTTTTCCCATTTGGTGGCGTCGTAGCCGGGACTGAACAGCAGTTGACCATCTTTGTCTTTGAAAGAGGCATAGTCGGGGTTACCGTTGAACAGCGGGCTGGCGGCCAGCACGAGCAGCCTGGCTTTCAGCATCTGGGCCGCGGGTTTGGTGACGCGGCCCAGTTCGGTACCGCGGTTGGTGATCTCGGCAGGCAGCTCCGGGATGGCTTCGTCCAGCAGCCTGGTGATGTAGTCCACCACTTTGTCCACCGGATCGCGCTTAACTTTTACCTGTTCCGGTGTGGCGGAAACAGGCAGACTTTTATCCGTGATGGGAATAGGTCCGTACATGCGTAACAGGTAGAAGTGGTAGTAGGCTTTGAGGAACTTCACTTCAGCGATCCAGCGTTTCTGCATATCGGGGCTGAGGTAGGAGATATGCCGGTAAGACTCGCCCTCCATCATATTTTCGAGGAAGATATTGCAGTCGCGGATCGCTTTGAAATAGGGTTTGGCGTGATTGTTACCGTTCCAGAAATCCACCCATGGATTCACGATATTCTGCTCGCCGCGGGCTATCTTCCAGGGCGACTGATAGGAGTAGTTGTTTTCATAGTAGGTCCACATGTCATCAGCGCCGAAAAACAGGATGTTGGAAACAGGTCCAGCATCGGGCAGATAACCATAACAGGTGTACAGGTATTTCTCCGCCTCTGTTTTATTGGAGAACGCGTTTTTGAGCGTGACCACATTGTCCGGAACAATATCGAGGAAAGGTTTTTTACAGGCGGTGGTGAACAGGCCCGCGAAGAGGACTATTCCGTATATGCTGTGTAGAAAAGTTTTTTTCATGTGACAAATATTTAGCGTTAGAATCCGAGGTTCACCCCTACGTTGAACACCCGTTGCACCGGATAGCCGAGACCGTTACCTCCCATTTCCACATCCCACAGTTTAAAATTGCTGAAGCTGAGCAGGTTGAAACCATTGGCATAGAGGCGCAGCTGGGAGAGGCCATAACGTTTCAGTCCGCGTGGCGGGAGGGTATATCCCAGCTCCACGGTTTTGAGCCGCAGGAAGGCGCCGTTGCGCATCCACCAGGTGGAGGTCTGGAGGTTGTTGTTCTGGTAGCTGTAACTGAGGCGTGGCCAGAAAGCGTACAGGTCACGGTTGTTTTCAGACCAGTGGTTATCTGCGATTACCTGCAGCAGGCCATGCTGATCGACGGTGGGCGACACTTCGCCATCAGGATAGACATAGTGGCCGGTGATGAAAGGCGCCATAGCACCGGGGTTGATGAAGATGGATGAACGGCCGGACCCCTGGAAGAACGCGCTGATATCGAATGCGCCGTAACCGAAGGTGAAACCGAAGCCGTAGTTGAGTTCAGGAGTGGTAGGGTAGCCTATCGGCACCCGGTCAAGGTCGGTAATCTGGCCGTCGCCGTTGATGTCTTTGTATTTAATATCGCCGGCCATATACTTGCCGTAATTCTGGCGCGGAGAGTTCAGCACTTCATGCTCATCGATGAAGTAACGTTCTGCCACGAGGCCCCAGGTCTGCGCAATAGGATAGCCTACACGCGAGAGGTACCTGTTTTGCTCGGGATACAGCGGTTCTTCGTTGACCAATATTTTGCTGGTGGCATAGGTGAAGGTACCACGTACCTGCAGCCAGGTCTTTTTGCCGAAGTTGCGTTTGTATTCCATGGTCATGTCCACACCACGGCCTTCCGCGATACCGACGTTGGCTTGTGGTATGCCATACAGTCCCATCGTAGTGGGGATATAGGCGCGGGACATCAGGATGTTGGTACGGCGCTCATGGAAGAAATCCGTTTCCAGATGCAGATTTTTAAATAGCTCCAGTTCAAAGCCCAGATTGGTTTTGTAAGCTTTCTCCCAGGTGATGTTTTTGTTTTCATACCGGTTGATACGTACCCCCGCTTTGCCTTCTGTGAAATTCTCGCCAAACGTATAGCCGTTGCCGCCACCCAGGTCTATGTCTGACAGATAGAAGAAACGGTCGTCGTTGTTGCCGATCTGGTCATTACCTACCAGGCCATAAGTGGCGCGCAGTTTCAGCCGGGACACGACCGGCAGCAGTCCCGAAAAAAACGCTTCATTGCTGACAGTCCAGCCGCCGCCGATAGAAGGAAAGAAGCCCCAGCGGTGATTTCTGTCGAATCTTTCGGAGCCGTTGTAGCCGAAGTTAAATTCCATCATGTAACGATCGTCGTAGGCGTAGGTGAACCTGCCGGAGACGCCCTGGTTGCGGCGCGGCAGTGAAGCGATGAGCGAGCCTGCATTGGCGCTCAGCTGGTTGTTGAGGATGGTGATGAGCATACCATTGATCGCATGGCGGTCGTTGATCACCTTGTCATAGTTAACGGCTGCTTCCATATAGGTGAACGTGGTCACCTGTTTGCTGCCGGGGCTGTAGTTCAGGTATTCCGTGCCCTGCGTTTCGTTGAGCAGCGTGAGCCCGCGGAGGCCTTCTTCAGGGTCCATGCTGACGCTATAGTAGAACGGGTTGAATTTCCGGCTCATATTGAAGAAGGAGTACCGTTTGGTATAGGCCATCATTCGGGCAGACAAGCCTTTGGTGATGAAGTTGAAATTCTGCTTCAGTTCCAACTGTGCAATCAGCGTGGACGATGTTTCCTGCTGGAAGCCAGACACCGCGCTGGCGAAAGGGTTGGTGTAGAAAGTGCCGTCGTCGGCTTTCATATTACCGAAGAGGGGATGTTTCTCATCGGGTGCGAGGCTGGCCGGAAAGTAAGCGGGGAAGCGCACCGGCGTGGCGCTCATGGCCTGCCGGAATATTTCCCCGCCGCCTCTGATAGGTCCGTTGTATTCGGAGAACCTGCCGGAGGTGCGCACCACGGCATCCGTGGTAGGCGTAAGTTTTATGTTGATGTTGGAGCGTATCTCGTAGTTGCGTGTCTTCACATTGCTGTTGAAGTTGTTATCATTGATGGTGCGTAGCACGCCGTTATCGATGTTGTAGGTGGCGCCGATATAATATTGCGCTCTTTCCACGCCGCCATTGAGATTGAGGTTGTAGCGCTGGTTGTTGGTGGTGCTTTTCACCAGTTCATTGATCCAGTTGTTGTTGGGATATACGTAGGGATCGTCACCGGCGGCGGTATGGGCTATCTGGCTTTGTGTGTACGGCCTGTTGGTCAGCGGTTCCCGGGTGATGACTGCTTCATTGGCCAGTTTCATATAGGTGATGTTGTCTGCCAGTTTGAAGTTGCGGGTATTGGAGGAGGTGGAGTTTTCAACGCGTACGTTAAACCTTGTCTTGCCCAGCTGGCCGGATTTGGTGGTAACGAGGATCACGCCGTTGGCTCCTCTGGCGCCGTATAACGAAGAAGCGGTGGCATCTTTGAGGATAGAGAAACCGGCGATATCGTCGGGCTGGATGCGGGCCAGATCGTTAGGAGTCATTTCCATGCCATCGATGAGGATGAGCGGGTCTACCTTGCCGCTGCCGAAGGAGGTGATGCCGCGGATAAAGAACTCGGCGTTGTCACGGCCGGGTTCCCCGCTGCGCTGGAAGGAGATGACACCTGCCAGTCTGCCTGCCATCATGGTGGTAAGGTTGCTGGTGGGGCCTTTCAGCTCTTTGGGATTGATGGTGGTGACAGCGCCCACCATGCTGTTTTTTTTCTGGGTGCCGTAAGCCACTACGGCCACTTCATTCAGCTTGCTGTCTATCGGTTGCAGTACGGCGGTGATCATACCGCTGCGGGCCACCGGCATTTCTTTCCTGTCGAAGCCGATGTAGGTGAAGATGAGCACATCTTTGGTGGTCATGCGCATGGTGAAGTTACCGCCGGCATCTGTCTGCACGCCCTTTTTGGGGTCCGACTTCAGGGTGACGGACACGCCGGGCAGGGACAAGCCGCTGCTATCGGTCACTTTTCCGCGGATGACGATGGAGGAGTCGGTAACTGCCGGATTACGTATAGGCGCCGGCGTTTCCTTTTCCCGGATAATAATGGTGGAGCCTACCACCGACCAGGTAAGGGGCAGATCTTTCATACAGGCTTTCAGCGCCTCTTCCAGAGAGGCATTGGATACGGCGATGTCGATACCCTGGGTGCGCTGCAGCATCTGGCGGTCGCCGATAAAGCTGCATCCGGTTTGTTTGCGGATAGACTTCAGCACTTCCAGGAGGGACGCGTTTTTCTGGTGAAGTGTCACCTGCTGGCCGAAAGCGCCGGCGGTAGCCTGTAGGGTAGCTGCGATCATCAAGACGAGCGTGAGTTTCATAAACAGCAGAATTGTAGGGGGCAAGCCTCCGGCCTGCCTACCCCGTTTGACCTTTTGTTTAAAAAGCATAAATTGGGTACGCTTGGTTTAATGTGTTAAGAATTCATTCAGTCCACTGATGAAGGAAAACAACCGGGCAATACTTACCCGGACGCGTTGCGACCGCGTCTGGGTTTTTCTTCGGTTATCCTGTTCCGATGGAATTACATGTTGTTAATTTTGGTTGATACGATATGCTGTTTTTTACGGTGATACGATAATCTTTCTGTTAACGGCCTTAAAGTGTATTTTTCCTGTGAGCTCCAGTATTTTCAGTACTTCGCTCAGGTTTTCATTCCGTGAAATATCTCCTATAAATGCCTGATTACTGATATTGCCTTCATATTCCACCTGTATATCATACCAGCGTTCCAGCTGTGGCATGATGTCGCGGATGTTGCCATTGAAAATAAATCGTCCGTCTTTCCAGGCCATTTCCTGGTCGGTGTCTACTGTGCGGACAGTCAGGGCCTCGCTGCCTCTGGGCAGTACCGACTGCTGGCCGGGTGACAGCTGCAGGGTGTTACCGCCGGCGCTAACGGCTACTTTGCCTGCTGAGAGGGTAGTACGTATCTGTGTTTCCTCCGGATAGGCGCTGACGGTAAAGTGGGTGCCCAGTACGTTGACCTGCATGGCGCCTGCTTTCACGACGAAGGGTTTGTTCACTTGCGGGGCTACTTCAAAATAAGCTTCACCGCTGATTTCCACCGTACGGTCGTTACCGTTAAACGCCACCGGGAAACGGATGGAGGAAGCAGCGTTTAGCCATACCCGTGTGCCATCCTGAAGCAGCAGCTGGTACTGCCCGCCCCGCGGGGTGGAAAGGGTATTGTATACGGTGGTGGCGGTTTCCCGCTGTGGATTGTATTGCAACAACCCGGCTGCTATTTTCAGTACATGGCTGGGTTTTGTTGTGCCTGTGGCGCCGGTGCTGTCCAGCTCAATGGTGGTGCCATCGGCCAGTTGCAGCGTGGCGCGACTGCTGCCGGCGGGTATGTTGGTCGCCGCAGCGCGCGGCACCTGTTTATGGAAGGCCGTCTGTTGCCACAGCGCATAGCCTGTAGCGGCGAGTAGAAGCGCCACGCCTGCCGCGAGGGTACGTGTTCTTTTCCACCAGGGCAACGGGATGATCCGGGCCGGTTGCTGGCGGTCCAGCTCCCGCAGCATACGGTCCAGCAGCTCCGGATCGGCCGGCAGCCATACAGGGTGCTGTTCCAGCAGCAGGGTGTATTCGTCCAGCAGACTTTGTACTTCCTGTAGCGGTTGTTCGTGGACCCATTGCGCAAAGGCCGCGTGTTCTTCAGGGGTGGCGGTCCCGGCAGCGTATCTTTTTACGAAGAGGCCTGCTTCTTCATTGTTCATAAAGTGACATTTTGGTTGCACAGCTATTAGTAAGACACGCGTATCCCAAAATAAGACAGGTCGGTTAGAAAAAAAATTTTTTAATTATTGGGGAGATACTTAAATCATATTTTAAGTAGGAATACAAGATAAGTATAAGAAAAAGGGAAATCTTATCATGATCTGTGCCCGTAGAGGCGTCACCGTTATAAGCAGTTATCGAAGAGTGTCAGGAAAACCAGCAGGGAAGCGGTGATATCTCCATGTTTCTGCAGATAGTCGCGGATAAAATCGGAAGCGGCATAGAGGTGCTGTTTTACGGCAGAAGAAGAGATATGCAGCTGGTCGGCGATCTCGTGCGTATTCAGACCGCTTTCATGGCTCAGGCGAAATACCTCCTGGCGGCGCTTGGGTAACTTATTGATGGCATCTTTGGCCAGCTCATAGTATTGTTTGTATTGCAACAGTTCACCGGCATCGGCGTTCTCTGGCGCGTCTTCGGCGGCCATTATTTGCTGCACCCGCATCTTTACCTTGGCGCTCCGGAAATAATTAAGTACCTGATTGCGCGTAACGCGAAAAAGAAAACTACGCATGGAACGAATTTCTCCCAGCGTTTCCCGTTTCATCCAGATGCGCGTGAAGACATTCTGCAGGATATCTTCGGCATCTTCGCGGGAACGGATAAAAAGATAGATATAACGATACAACTCGCCGGCATGCTGCTCATACAGCAGTACAAAAGACGCTCTGTCGCCCTGGCACAGGCCGGTCATCATAGCAGCATCATCAGGCAAGTTATTCATATCAGGTCCATGAAATTACACCATCGCTGTTGGCAGCATTAGCAGCTTTAAGATAGCTAAATCAGCTTAATAATCAAATTCCCGGGGCGGAAGCCCCGGGACTGGAATGTTTACAGGTTGTTGTTTATCTTGGGGGATAGAATGTTCCGTTATGAAAAAACTACTTCCGGTATGGTTATTATTACTGGCCACGTTTCCTGCGTTGGCGCAACTGAAAAGCGAAACTTTTATTACCCGTTATGGCAATCTGAATAACGCCTGGTATCAGATCAGTGCCCGCAAAAAGGCTACGGTCGCCTTTCTGGGCGGTTCCATTACCAATATGGAGGGCTGGCGCGGCAAGGTGGACGATTATCTCACCCGCACCTATCCGGCCACGGCTTTCACGCTGCTGAATGCCGGGATCCCTTCGCTGGGCAGCCTGCCACATGCTTTCCGGTTGCAGCAGGATGTGCTGGACAAAGGCCAGGTGGACCTGCTATTGGTGGAAGCGGCCGTGAATGATAAAGTGAACGGTACGGCTGCCACGGTGCAGCGCCGCGCGCTGGAAGGCATTATCCGGCACACGCTGACTGCCAATCCGCAGATGAATATTATACTGATGGCTTTTGTGGATGAAGATAAAATGGCGGATTACCGTGCCGGGAAAATACCGGCGGAAGTAGCGCTGCATGAGGAGATGGCACGCCGTTATCAGCTGCCGTTTGTGAATCTGGCGAAGGAAGTCACTACCCGCATCGATGCGGGAGAGTTCTCCTGGAAGGATGATTTTAAAGATCTGCATCCGTCGCCATTCGGACAGGAAATTTACTTCCACACCATCCGGCAGCTGCTGGACAGCGCGTTCAACCGGGCGGCGCCACGGAAGATGGTGGCGGCAAAACTACCAGCCGCAACAGATCCATTTAATTATGTGAACGGTCACTACGTGGACGTACACACGGCGGATCACCTACAGGGATTTACGGTAGCGGAGTCCTGGAAGCCGTCAGACAAAGTACATACCCGTCCGGGATTTGTGGACGTGCCTATGCTGGTATCGGGCACTACGGAAGCCTCCTTCGAACTGCCTTTCACCGGCCGCACGGTAGGCGTGGCATTGCTGTCGGGGCCGGATGCGGGCGTTATCCGTTACAGGATAGACAACAAACCGGAGCAACAGATGGATACCCGGACACAATGGAGCCGCAGCCTCTATCTGCCGTGGTACCTGATACTGGGCGATGAACTGACTACGGGTACCCATACACTGAAAATCACCACTACACCCGGCAGCGTCTGCCGTATTGTTCATTTTCTGGTGAACCGATGAAAATTTATATTTTCAGGATAACACAACGGACATCTTATGAAAAGCGAAAAAGAAAAAATGATAGCGGGAGAGCTGTATGATGCATCAGACCCACAGCTGCACGCTGACAGAACAAAGGCCAAAAAACTATTGCATCGCCTGAATGTAACAGAATACCTAGTTACTGACAGCGCGCGGGAAGTATTAAAAGAGCTGATTCCTAATACAGCAGGACGTCTGTACATTGAACCCCCGTTTCATTGCGACTATGGTTACAATATTTTCTGTGGCAACCAGGTGTATTTTAATGTCAACTGTGTGGTGCTGGACATTTGTCCGGTGAGGATCGGTAACAATGTGATGTTTGGACCGGCAGCACAGATATATGCAGCTACACATCCGCTGGACAAAGTGCATCGTCGCAGCGAAGAATATGGAAAGCCGGTCGTGATTGGTGATGACTGCTGGATTGGCGGCGGTGCCATTATCTGCCCGGGCGTTACAATTGGCAGCGGTTCAGTCGTTGCCGCGGGTGCGGTAGTAACCAAAGACGTACCTGAAAACGTACTGGTAGCGGGCAACCCCGCGAGAGTGGTCCGGGAACTGGCCTGAGTGTGATGATATACCGGTGAAAAAAGCCATGGCGTTATGCCACGGCTTTTTTCATGGATAACGGTAACGGCTATTGATAATATTCAAAAACAGTTACTTCTGTACGAGGGGATACGATAAACTGATAGGTAACAGTAGACTTGGTGACTTTGTTCTGGGCATTGTATTCATACACATAGGTATTGGTGAGGACAGGTTGCCCGGGCTCTGTTCTTACCACTGTCAGGACATTATTAGCATTCATGGCTGTTGGTATAAATCTGTCACTGATGGTACCAAACCCCAATGGCGCTTCCCAGTTAGGTTTGCTGTCAAAGGTGTAGGTGTCTGTGTAGGCGGCATAGACAGATTCAACCCCGTGACTGATAGTGTATTTTTTGTAAAAAACCTGGGTAATGTTATTGCCTGTCCATACCAGGGAGTCTGTTTCCCTCAATTGCCCGGCGCCGGGAAGACCGCTGTAGGTGAATACTTTCTCTATTTTTCCATTGGCGTTGTAACGCGCTGAATCATAGGCGGGGTATTTCATATGAACGATCTTCTGAAGTTTGTTGCTGGCATACACCAGTTTTAGGTTTAACATGCTGGGGCTGAATATTTGCGATTCATCATAATCGCTTTGCCAGACTTCCGATAACACACCATTGGCGTATTTCATCGTGTCAATGCCGCCGCCTACGTCAGTACCGTCTATCCATCCGTAAGTTACTTTGGATACGGTTTGATCATTGTTGTACGCGATGCGGGAGGTGTCTGTCACGCTGTAGAAGCCTTTCAGCAGGCCGGAAGATGTGGTGAGGCCTGCTTGCAGGGGCGTGTTTGTTTTGGAGCAGGCAGCAAACAATAGCGCCATTCCGGCTAATGCTAATAATTGTTTTTTCATGGGTTGTTAATTTTATTATATGGATGTTTATCAAGCGGATTTTCGGGGGGTACAAAAAAGCCGTAGACTGATGCTACGGCTTTTTGTGAATAGTGATCTCAATTATTTATAGTATTCAAAGACTGTTACTTCTACGCCGGGACGTTGATCGAACACGTAGGTGGCTGTTCTTTTGATGACTTTGTTTTTCTCGTATTCATATACATACGAATTCGTACGGTCGGCCTGACCTTCCTGAGACCTTGTTTGTGTCAGGATGTTATTGGCATTATATGCTTCCGGGGCAAAGCCGCCATCCATGGTAGCAGCTCCCAGTGGCGACTGCCAGCTTGCTTTATCATCAAACGTATAGGTGTCTGTGTAGGTGTAGCTGACTTTTTCAACGCCGTTATCCGTGTAAAAACCTTCGTGTACTACTTTAGTAATGTTGTTACCAGTCCATACAATAGAGTCTGTGCCGCTTTTGGTGATATTAGGTTTCTGACCACCGAAACGGAATATTTTCTCGATTTTGCCGCTGGCATTGTAGCGGGCAGAATCATAGTACAGATAATCAGTTTTTCCGGGATTGATGATCTTCTGGATTCTGTTGTCTACATATACAAATTGCGCTGTCAGCTCATTGGGACCGAATACTTTTGATTCGGCGTATTCGCTTCCCCAGATTTCAGATACCCTGCTGTCAGCGTATTTCACGGTGGTGATACCGCCGCCAATGTCTGTACCGTCTATCCAGCCGTAGGTTATCTTTGATACGGTCTTGTCGTTGTTGTACTCAATGCGGGTGGTGTCTGTAATGCTGTACATGCCTTTCAGCAGGCCGGCAGTAGGGTTTTCAGATGGTGCGTCGTCCTTTTTGGAACAGGCAGCAAACAATACGGCGATGCCCGCCAGTGCGAGTAGTTGTTTCTTCATAGGTTGTTATGTGTGATTTAATATTTCAAGGGTATACACCCGTTGCTACGGGTGACTGTTCTTTCATAGGTTGTTATGTGTAATGTACTATTTCAATGGTATTACTATGGTATACAAACTTGGGCCTGTTACTGTCGGTTGCTAAAATATAATTTATTTTACTTATATCAAAGTCTTTGTAAATAAAAAAATTACAATGAATATATTCTTATCAAGTAATCTTTTCTAGTGCGCTATGCCAATTTTGATGTAGCTGTCGTTTCTCCAGCGCAGCTTTACCGGTTCGCGTGCATCGGTGATCGTTTCTTCACTGACATCTTTTCCTGTACCATAGTTGATTTGTTCAAATGGATTTTGATTGATGTTGATCACCACCACCAGCCGGCTTCCTTTTGACAGCCGTTTGCTGATCATACGGGTATTACTAAACGAAACGGGGTTGACACTGTTCGGTATCAGTAGCCGGCGTTCTTCGAGGCTGGCGGCATAGCTCGCCCGCCCGAGAAAATAGGAAAGCTGAAAATACCGCCCATCGGATGTTTGCTCATAGAGATCGATACCAAGATCTACATCTTTTTTATTGGGGATGACCTGTAGCAGGCCATGGAACGACCCATTCACCGCAATATCCGCCGGCAGGGGTTCACTCACAAATACCAGTCCGTTGGCCGTATTGATGGTGGTATCGATCAGATCAGGAAGAATATAATTACCGGTAAAGTCACCGTTCCTGTCGGCGAGGTCTGCCTGTTGCAACAGGAAGTCTGTATCTGTTGGTGGCTGTTGCAACAGTTGCCGGGGCGCAAGATAGAACGTCAGCGTGTCGTTATTCATCTGCTGCAGGGACGGTGCATGTTTCCATTGATTGGCACTCATTACCTGATAGTTGACACGGTCTTTCAGCAGCGCGGGTTTGGGGCCGCCTTTCAGGATATGATCAAACCACTGATAAATCAATTGATGGATACTGATACGGGCCACACTGTCCAGCGTATAGCCGTTGAGGTAAGGAGCCGGCACATGCTGGCAGCCAAGATGATCATACGGCCCTATAACCAGATAATGTGCTGCGTTGGGGCGGTACCGTAAGTGTTCCCGGAAATAATACATGGCGCCGATCTGTGCGCCATCGAAATAGCCGGTGGTGCTGAGTATGGGGATGTTGATCCGGGAGAAATCTTCCTGATAGGCTGTCATATTTTGCCAGTAGGCATCATAGGCAGGATGGGAAAGCCAGCGGCGGAAAATGGGATTGGGCGTGCCGTCCAGGCTATCCAGTGTTTGCCAGGCAGCGCCACTGTTGTACCAGTTGAACTGCATATAACGCCAGCGTGCCCGATCGTTGTACGTCACGTTGTCCAGAAATTTGTTGTTGGTGACATAAGGTATCCACGGATATACGAAACCCATGAACACATTGTTTTCCTTGGGGACGTCGTAACCCGGTACCACAGCGGCGGAGGGCACGATGGTTTTCAGCGCAGGCGGTACGCCGTTTTTAACGGCGGCCCATTGCGTGAAGCCCACGTAGCTGCCTCCATACATACCGATGCTGCCATTGCACCAGGGCTGGCTACTGATCCAGTCGATCACATCACGGGCGTCATTGCCGTCATGCTCATACGGCTCTGTAGCATCAGGACTAAGCCGTTTGCCTCTGGTGTTGGCCACCACGCCTACATAACCTTTATCGGCCGCTTCTTTGGCGATGGTAAGGTTAGCCCCTTCGGTATAGATGGTGAAAAAAAAGATAACGGGCAACGGTTCCTGCTGCTGCCTGGGCCGCACAACGATCGCGGATACGCTGGCGCCATCGCGGGTACGTATCAACAGGCTGTCGCGGATAAGGTACTGCTGCTGGTTCACCTGTTGCAGCAACGGCGCTGCCATGGCGGTGATACGGGGCATCAACTGCCACGTGGCATACCGCCGGCATAGCTGTATGGCGTCTGCCAGGGAGATACTGTCCTGCGTGACCAGCGAGGCCAGCTGCCGTTGCAGATCGGCCTTGAGCGCAGCGCTGTCGGCAGTATACCAGTTGTCGAGATCGTAACGGCTGCCTGCGTGCAGCCGTGCCAGTGATGCCCGGAATGCTTCCGGGAAAGCCTTGCCTATAGGCTGTTTATATTGCGTGGCATGGATATAGGTCTCATATTGAATGAACCTTACCGCCGCTTTTTCCGGATCGCTCTGTGCATATGCAGCGCGGTATTGCTGAATGGTGTGCAGCGCTGCTTCATATTGCCGGGCCGCTAATTGTACCATCAGCAGCTGTTGCAGATAGCCCCATGTGTCCGGGCCGGGATGAAGCTGCGGCAGCACTTTTGCCGCTAAGGCAGGGAGCTCACGTTCCATTATTTCAGGATGCGTGGCGGCTTCGCGGGAAAATATAAATGACTGGGCAAGGGCGTTGCCGTGCAGGCATAACAAGGCCCACAAGAGCATAAGTCTCATGAAAATCATCTTACAAAATATTAAAGGGAGAAGATTACATTTTATTCCACTGTTTGAAACGAACGGCCTGCCTGCCGGACACGATAACGGAAACATCCCCACGAATGGTCAGCTGTAACCGGCCGCCATCGATGGTAATGATATCGGTGATATAACGGGCATGGACCAACTGATTTCGATTGGCCCGGAAAAAGCAGGTGGGATCGAGGCGTTCCTCCAGCTGATTCAGCGAGGTTTTGATCAGGGCCAGCCTGTCGGCTGTCCGGATGCGGGCGTAATTATTCACCGACTCTACGAGATAAATATCGTTTTGTTGCACAAAAAAACACTGATCGCCGTCTTTGATGAACAGCTGCTTGTCGGGCACCATGCTGCCGGACAACGCGGCGCGCTCCCGCACTTTGGTCCGGTGTTTCTCCATGGCCTGTGCAAACCGCTCGGCGCGAAAAGGTTTCAGCAGATAGTCCAGCGCATTGTTGTCGAAAGCCTGCACGGCATATGTATCATAGGCTGTGGTGAAAATAACGTCGGGCACAGCTGAGAGGCTGGCCAGCAGCTCAAAACCATTGGCGCCAGGCATCTGCACATCCAGAAACAGCAGGCCGGGGGAGGTATCCCTTATGAGCGTCAGCGCGTCGGGCACATGGCGTGCTTCTCCTGCTACCTCATAATCGGTGTAAGGCAACAGCGCCCGTTTGATTTCTTCCCGGGCGGCACGCTCATCATCTATGATCACTACCTGTATCTTTTGCATACTGTATGGTTAGTCGCCGCTACGCAGCAGGAATCGAAATAACGGACAATACCTGTTCTTCCGGCAACGCTGTTATCTGAAAAGAGGCCCGTCCCTGGAACTGCAGCTGTAGCCGCTCTTGCAGATTACGAATGCCCAGTCCTCCCGAAGCAGATGGTTGTAAGATGCCCGGATTTTGTACCGACAAACGGATATGCCCGCCGTCACTCACGACGTTGATGGTGATACGACCACCTGTTATACTATGGGCAATGCCATGTTTGATGGCATTCTCCACCAGTGTCTGCATGCCGAGCGGCGGAACGGAAATGCCCGTCAGCGCCGGGTCTACGCGGATGTCTATTTGCAGCCTGTCTTCAAAGCGTAACTTCTCCAGTTCCAGGTAGTCGCTGACCAGTTGCATTTCTTCACGGAGCGTCACCAGTTGGTCGGACCGCTTGTACAACGCATTGCGCAGCAGGTCGGAAAGCAGGTCGATAGCCCTGCGGGCCAGCACCGGGTTTTCCAGCACCAGCGATTTGATATTGTTCAGGGAATTAAAAAAGAAATGCGGATTGAGTTGAGCGGTGAGATTGTCGAGCTGCACTTCCTTTGCCAGCAGCTGTAGCCGTGCGTTTTCGCGGGCAGCGGCATTTTGTTGCTGTGCATAGTGGTACAGATGCCACGCCAATACCCATACGGCCATGGTGCGGATGCCTGTCATAAACGGTACCTGGCTGTTGTTGTGCAGGTATTGGAAGAAGGTCTGCCCGTGATACCCCCACCAGTAGAAACGCAGCGTTACCGCCAGGGTGAAACAAACGGCCAGTATCACAATGGCCGGGATGATACGCAACATCAGCGGTCTGGGGCGCAGCAGGTGCCAGCCTTGTCGCAATGCAAACAGCCGGTAGGCGTGCGTGAGCAGTAGGTTCACGCCGATATCCGCCACGAAATTGAGCGTGGCGAAGGCGTAGCTGAAAGTCGGGCTACGGACAAAAGCGTCCACCTCCCAATAAAGGGCGGCGGTTGTCCAGCCGGACAGCTGGCATTGCCAGTAGGGTGATAGAAGCGCCTGCTTTTTCATACCGGACAAAGTAAACCGTTCCGCCGGACATAAAAAAGTAAAGTACAGGAGCGCTGTAAAACGGGGATGAACGCCTATGCCGCCAGCTGTTCCCGTGGTGTATTACCTGGTGAGGCAAAACACAGGTAATACTGGAAATACAACAGCACCAACAGGCAGGGCAGCGCTTTCAGCTGATAGTTCACCGCGACCTTGTTGATAAACGAAGGCACGAGGTCAGTAGGACAGAGGGAGGTGATTATCACCAGCAGCCCCAGCAGGACGACAGACAGCGGCTTTTCGGGCAGCATCATCAATCCGGCCACGGCGCCGGTTACAGCCATGATATAGGTAGGTGATTCGGTACTCTGATTAAACAATACTACCCAGAGCAACAGGTAACCTGCAACGATCCAGTGATAGTGCTGTGGCCTGTTTTTCCAGGCAAAATAAAGGGCAGACAGGAGGCCGGTCAACCCCAACACGGTAATGGTTTTCCCGATGATGCCACCGGGTTGTTGTGGCAGATGCAGCATCGCATAGATCATACCGCGTACGGAACCATCTTCCAGAATAACAGGACTCGTGATCAGCTTAAACCAATCGTGATAAGCCTGTATCAGCTCTGCCGGCGATATCACCACCAGGGGCAACAGTGTGCCGATAATGCCAAACAACGCGCAGTAACTGAGGTAGGTGAGCTTCCGGTCGTAGAAAAGAAACACCAGGCCGGTAATGGCGCCATATCCTTTGATGAAAAAACAAAGGCAGGTGAAAAGCGCGGCCAGCATCGGTTTGCTGCGGTCCAGGTTAATCACCGTCAGCAACATCAGCGCTGTCATTATGGGGTTGGTCTGTGAGGACTGAATGGCGTTGAGCAGCTCCAGGATCAGCAACCAGCTGATGATATAGCGCTTGTTGGCAGCAACCGGCAACTGACGCAGGGCGTACAGAAAAAGACCGGCGCTGCCCATCAGCCAGATAAGAAGCCCCACCGTAACCGGTAAAATGGCCAGTGGTGCAAACAGGATAGGGAAAGTAGGGTGGTATAAAAAGTAGTCGAAATAGGTATCCGGATAAAGTTGATACAACGGCATATGATGCAGCATATGGTCCCATGAGCTGCGGAAAATAATAAAGTTATTATATCGCTGCGTAGCCAGTGACTGAATAAACAATACCAGCGTACCAATGAAATACAATACTGTCACCGTCAGCGGTCGTTGAAACCACGATGGCAGACGATTGTTGACAGTCAGCGAGAATACAGGCGTAGGTAAGTGTTGCTTTGGCACAATAAATCAATTAACTCTCTTCTAACATAAACGCAGGTATTGATAACCCCCTCCATCAGCCGACTGAAAAAATATCACATTGTTTTTAATTGTATTTAAAAACGACAGAGTTACAGCATCGCTTGATAAAAATAATTGATAACATTAAATTAAAATAACCCCGAAAACGGATTGCTTTACTTTGCAGGGCATTGTCAAAAAAAGCAGTTGCTCATGCAAACCCGTGAAGATTTCGAGTTGCTCCACCAGATCAAGGCTGGCGATAAAAAGGCTTTTGAAACCTGTTTCAATAAGCACTGGCAGCTATTGTACGCATTAGCAGCGCGGATACTCAAATCGGATGACGATGCCAAAGACGTGGTGCAAATGGTGTACATCTCCCTGTGGGGAAGAAGGGAACAACTGGAGATCACCGGCTCCCTGCAACATTATTTATTACAGGCAGTACGGTTCCAATCGCTGAAAAGGCTGAAAGAAATACTGGGCAGCCCCGAACATCTGGACCGCATACACGAACATTACCTGCCGGTGCTCAACAGCATCTGGCATAAACTACACGAGTCGGATCTTTTTAATGAGATCGCATCCCGGCTGGAAACGCTGCCTCCCCGTACCCGCGAGATGTTCCTGCTGAGCCGTCGCCAACAATTGTCTATTGCCGAAATAGCCCAGCGGATGGGCGTGTCCGAAAAAACTGTCCGCAACCAGCTGCACATCGCGCTGAAGACACTCCGCCACCACATTGCTGTTGCCCTCATTTTTGCAGACCTGTTTGTTTGTTAATAATTCCTTAACCTGACCACAAGGGACAATGTCCCCTTTTCCGGGAACATATAGATAGAGAAGTTCAGTTTTTTACCCGAAGGCATAGAACGCCGGATATATGGTCATTATGAATGTAGCACAACTAAAACGAATCATCAACAGGTACCTGGCAGGAAATGCTTCGGGTAAGGAAACTGCGCTGATAGAAACGTGGTATGAAACAGCGTTGGATGAAGCCCGGCAAATGCCTGCCAGTCCGAAAAGCGAAGCCTACCGCCAGGAAGTGCTGGAACGCCTGCGCCTCGAAATGCGTGAGGAATCAACGGGAAGGATTATACGTTTTTCAAGAGCCCGTAATATCGCCGCGGCCTGCATCGTACTGCTCGGCGGCGCCTCCCTCAGCTGGAAATACCAGTACGATATTCTCGATGCTATAGATCCGGTGCCACTTGAAACAGTGACTGCACACAGTTTCCAGGTAAAACAAGTGGTGCTGCCCGACAGCTCCGTAGTAGTACTCAATGCCGGCAGTGAAATCAGCTATCCCCGCCACTTCCGTGGAAAAAAGCGCCAGGTGCGCCTCAACGGGGAAGCCTTCTTTACGGTCACGCACCATCCTTCTGCGGCTTTCACCATTACAGCGCCACACCTGCAGGTACAGGTACTGGGCACCTCTTTTGTGATGACCGACAGCAGCCATATACAGGCGGCCAGGGTAAGCGTGAAAACAGGCCGCGTAGCCGTTTCTGCAGAAACGAAAGGCTTCCCGGTTACACAACTGACGGCCAACCAGGAACTGTTGTACGATGAAGCCGGCGGTATCGTGAACATCAACCGTCATCATGAAGTAGACCTGGGGTGGACCAGCAAGCAGCTGGTCTTTAACAACGCGTCGTTGTCGGAAGTCTTCCGCGAAATCGAAAACCTGTTCAATGTGAAAATACATGTCAGCGATACCAGCATCCAACAGCTGAAATTTACCGGTGCCTTCGATGCCGGTGATCCCTTACCGGACATGCTGAAAGTGATTGCTATGTCTTACCGGCTGACCATTCAAAAACATAAAGACGGAACAATTAACATCAGCAACTAACAGCTAAAACTAAAACACTAAAACCTGTTTACACCACCGCGCAAGCGGTGGTAATAGGGGATCTTTTTTCAAAAAAACAATCAAAACGAATGAAGGAAAAAATTTTACCGGGATTAAAACAGACAGGGTGGAGATGGGTGTGCAGCCTGGCGCTGGTGTTGTGTTTCCTGACAACAGCAGTAGCACAGGACAACACGCTGGCCAAAAAGATCAGTGTCAGCTTTAAAAATGAAGGGCTGGTCCGCTGCCTCGAAATGGTGCAACAACGCGGCGGTGTCACTTTCTTCTACAATCCTGCTGAAGTGAATGCCACCGGAAAAAAATACAATACCGGCTTCGATAACAAAAGCGTACAGGAAATAGTCGTGTACCTGTTGCAGGGCACGGGGCTGGAGTTTGAGATGGCCGACAACAAAAAGATCGTCATCCGCAAAGCACAGCCTAAAACGGAAGCGTCCCGCAAATGGCGCACCGTCAGCGGTGTGGTGAGAGATGCTAAAAAAAACATGCCCATTGGCGGTGCAGAGATACTGGTGCAGAGCAACGGTAATCATCTCACCGCCGATGCCGGCGGCCGCTTTACCGTAGAAGTGAAAGACACCGTTGATGTGCTGGTGGTATACTTCGTGGGCTATGCTACTAAAATGGTGAAAGTAGGCGCCAGCAAAGCGTTGGACATCCATATACAGCCCGACAGCAAAACACTGGGCGGCGTAACGGTAGAAGCCCGCCGCCGTACCAATACGGAAGCCGCTCTGCTCAACGATCGTAAAAATGCGGCCGTGATATCTGATGGTATCTCTGCCCAAAATATTGAAAGAACAGCCAGCATCACTACTACGCAGGCATTGCAGCGGGTGTCCGGTGTAACGATCACCGATGAGAAATACGTGGCTATCCGCGGCCTCGGTGACCGTAGTGTGATCGGTCAGCTCAACGGTGTACGCCTCGCTTCCTCCGATCCGGACCGCAGCGCTATCCCGCTAGATCTGGTGCCTTCCAGCCTGCTGGACAATATCACCGTGTATAAAAGCAGCACCCCCGACAAACCGGCAGATGCTTCCGCCGGTATCGTGGAACTGAAGACAAAATCCATCCCCGACCGCGAAACCTTCAATATCACGATTCAAAGTGGTTTCAACACACAGGTGGGCTTCGGCGGGAAAATGAACAGTTTCTATAACAGCGAGAGTGGTTTCCTCGGTGGAAAAATCAAAAACAAAGGACTGAGCGATGAATTCCAGGCGCTCGCCAAACAATATCCCAACGGCCTGCGTGAGATACAGGACAAAATCGCGTTCAGCCGCAACGACCCTGCTATGCAGGCCGAAGCTGCTCGTATCAACCGTATCATGCACCAGTTTGATCCGGTGCTGACTACCCAGTATAAATCTGCGCCGCTCAATCAGCAGTATGCACTGACCTATGGCAATAACTTCAAAATATTTAAGAAACACCAGGTAGGTATCATCGCCGGCGCCAACTACTACAGCCGCGTAACAGATACCCACGGCGGAGAGCTGAACCAGTGGAGCATCTACCAGGGGGTACTCACGGGCAGCAACGATGTATACAGCCCGCGGATCATCCCCAACTACATTACCCCTAACAATATTCACCTGGGAAAATATCTCACGTATAAAGAGAACACCGGTATACAAACCCTGAACTACGGCTTTCTGGGAGGGCTGGCTTACCGCTTCAACCCACAACATGAAATCAGCATGCAGTACCTGGGCAGCCATGGGGCAGAAACCAAAGCCACCAACCTCTATGGCGCGTATGAGTATACCGGTTTGCCAGGCACAGTCTCCAATATTATTTACTCGCTCAAACAGAGCTACCGTACACTCAATACCTTCAACCTGCAAGGTGAGCACAAGTTCCTCAAAGGGGAATACAGCCCGCGTTTGAGTTACAACCTGGCTACTTCTTCTTCCAGCCAGGATGACCCGGACTATCGTTTTGTGAATCTTGCGGACTATAAGCCCGTTGGTGGTAGCGCTTATCAGAAGCCTTCAAACGCGCCGGGCGGTTCTTTTGACTGGGTATACACCCCCGACCTGTACTCCCTGGTATCCGGCTATGTGAACGGTTACGGTCCTTACGGTATCATTCAGGCCGACCCTAACGGCCGCCGTTTCCGTAAGCTGCATGAAACGAACTATAACTATAAGGCTGATCTCACCATTCCTTTCCAGGTGGCCGGTTTAAGGCAGGAATTTAAAACAGGTGTCAACTATCTGCACCGTAAGCGCGAATTCACAGAGAACGTATTGTTCCTTCCCGGCTCCAATTACTCTGCCAACAAGGCTTTGCCGCTGTATGAAGTAAATGGTGACCTCAACCGCCTGGTGGGCTATGACCGTATCGGTATTCGTCCGCCTTCCGCTTACAATCCGGAAGGGCAGCCTATGGTGGGTGGCTTTCTGTATAATATCCAGAAATCTCCCAACAACTATAAAGGTTTCTATGAAACCCGTGCCTTCTACGGTATGCTGGACCTGCACCTGACAGATAACCTGCGCCTCACGGGTGGCGTGCGTTTCGAGCTGACAGACATCCAGGCCGCGGTAGATACTTCCGGCGTGTTCCTCGATCCTTCCATCAGCACGCCCGATAAGGACGGCAACAAAGTGAACCTGGTATATACCGAGCCCAACTCCATCTACAAAACAGATTACAAACCTTATTACTCTGCGAACCTCACCTATACACTGAATAAGAAAATGAATTTCCGCCTGGGCTACAGCAATTCCCTGGCGCGTCCTGAACTACGGGAACTGACCAACGTTTTTGACTTCGATCCGTTCCAGTTCGCGCTGGTAGTGGGTAACCCGAAACTGAAAAATCAGCTGACCACCAACTACGATTTCCGCTGGGAATGGTTCCCTTCTGCCGGTGAGGTGTTGTCTGCTTCTGTTTTTTATAAAGAGATCGATAACCAGCTGACGAAAGTATACAAGCAACAGACCTCCGGTCTGGGTGCACGTTTTCCGGAGTTTCCCGCTATTGAGTTCCAGAACGATCCTAATAAAGGACGTGTATATGGGTTAGAGCTGGAAGCGGTAAAGAATTTAGGCACCCTGGTGCCGGCGCTCAATCACTTTAACCTGGGCGCCAACCTTTTGCTTGCGCAAAGCGAAATTAAGAAGACCGCGGAAAGGATGCAGGCCTCGCAGGCGCTGGACCGCCGCGCACCGTCCAACAGTCCGTTGTTTGAACAGGCTCCTTATTCCATCAATGTGTTCCTCAATTATTTCAACAGCAAGACGGGCACTGATATGACGACCACGTTCAACATGGTAGGAGAGCGGTTGATACAGGTGAACCTCGATGGTACGCCTGATCTGTACACCCGCCCTAATCCGGTGCTGGACTTCGTATTGAGCCAGCGTATCTACAAACGCCTGATGTTTAAAGGGTATGCTAAAAACATCCTGGACCGTCCGTTGCAGGAAGTGTATGCCAATCCTAATACCGGTGGCAAATACTACGGAAAAGAGTATATCCGTCGCAGTTATAAACGTGGTACCGAGATCATGCTGGGACTGAGCTACACCCTGTAAATACTAACTGAAACAAGCTAATCTGAATACAATGAAAAGATGCTTACACACGGTGATGTTGTACCTGTTGAGTGCCGGCGTACTAACGTCCTGCACTAAAAAGGAGGACTTTACATACGACAACCGCGTTAATCCGCAGGCTGATGCAGCTTCCAGTGTCCGTATTGTGAACCTGCGCGGTGCTACGGAGCTGATGGTGAATGGAAAGCAGCTGTCTGCTTTTATGTTGCCCAATTGGGAAGGTTATTACGACCAGAATACTACGAAGGGGACGCCCTTTTTCCCGGAAACGGGCCGGATGGGACTCACTTACACTATCCCCCAGCAGTTTGTGAGTGCTGATGGAACGGTAAAGGATATACGTTTCGCTTCCTTTGCGCGTAGTTATGCTTTGATGCTGACCAGAGGTTTCACAGCAAAGGATGACTTTAACCACCCACTCGATTATTACTTCACCTTTTTTGGCCCTAATACCGGACAACTAACAGATTCTTTGTTTGCCATCCCGCGTTCTGTATCACCGCCGGCTAATCCGGAGCATTGCAAAGTGCGGCTGTTGAACCTCTCTTCTTCCACCTCCGCTTTTGGTGGTGACATGCGGGTGGTTTGGGCCGATGGTACAGCGATAGCGGGACTGGAAAATATTGGTGTAGGACAGTACTCTGATTATGTGGAGCTGCCTTATGGCAGCTATCAGTTGAAAGTGATGACCATGGCCGGGCAAATGGTGCCGGGTGTAGGCGGTGGCGGACAGGCGCTGAATGTGATCAACCCACAGACAGGTACCATCCTGCTGCCCGGTGGGCAATCCAAGCCCCGGGTAAATGGCTTGGTGGACAGCAAACTTACCTTCGCGCCGCTGAAAACTTACCAGCCAGGTGGCGTGTATACCATTGTGGTAGCCGACCAGCCAGAGTTCCGGAATTGGAACGGCGGCGATAACGGCGAAACCTATTCCACAAAAAACAATGGTTTCCGTATCATCACCGACGCAGAGCCGCAAAACAATACCTATGCCCGCTTGCAGGCTATCAATGTGCTGCCGGGCAAATCCATCAACGTAACATTGGATGGGAATCCACTGGGCAACACGCTCGCCTTCTCCGCAGCTTCGGCTTTTAAGCCCTGTATAACAGGCAGGCATATGCTGAAAGTAACAGATGCTTCCGGTGCGGCGCTGACAGACAGTATCTTCTCCCTGCAGCCCGGCGATAACAGTACAGTATGGATATACGAAAATAAGGACGGCAGAGCGGCTGTTAGCATAGTGGCCAATAACCTGAGCAACAGCTTTTATACCGGCGCTACCGAAGATGGCAGCTACGCCGTGCGCAAAATTGAGTTCCCCAGCTGGATACGCTTTATGAACTTCTGTCCTGATCTGCCGGAAGCCACTTTCACCACAGACGATGGTCAGCTGTTCAGTAACGGTAGTGATCTGGGTGCTTCCCAGCGGTTGCAGTTGGGCATTCCGTATACAAGAAACCCGTACGTGATGCTGGAAGCCAATTTCTATAACAGTATCATGGTCTATGCTTCGAAACAAAACGTCATACCGGGCAACTGGCTGCGTGAAGTGACCACTGTACACAGCAAGGATTTCATCGCCCGTCCGGAACTGTATCCTTCAGGATGGTCACCTATCAGCGAAAGCGGCGTATACACCGTGGCGTTGGTCGGCAATCTCAATACCAGCAAGCCGGGGAGTGAAAAAGCCCGGATGGTCATCATCAAACACAATCAGTAACATGAATAACAGAATTATTCTTTTGCTCTTATTATGGATAGCTGTAGGCACGGCCTGCCGGAAAACGGAATATACCACCATTGCGGAACCGGCCTACCTGCGGATATTCAATAACCTGGATTATAACATTACTGTCGATAATAAAGAGGCGCCGCAGCCATTCCTTACGTACCTCATGGACCCTGAGCTGGATGCTGACGGTATCCCCGTATCGGCTAAAGCCACCGGTGATTTCCTCGATAAACGTGCTACCTGGGCAAGGCCTTATCCGGATGCGGTGAATACCACGCTGTATCAGACAGAGTATCCCGGTAGCGCCAAAGTACTGGCAGGACCGGTGCTCAACGGCTACGACCTGTCCAGCTGGGCGCAGATGCCCGCCGGCAAACACCGTATCATGTTTGTAAGCCGCCCGCTTAGCCCGGTGCCTTTCTTTCAGCTGCCTAAAGACCTGCGCAGCCAGATCATCATTGATACCGTGATGGATTTTGGCAGCAGGGAAGTATATACCATGCATGTGCTGGAAAAAGACTGGAATACCAAACAACCGGGTATCTACGTACGAAAAGAAACCTTCATCCATCAGCCTTTTTCAGACTCATTGGTATATGTCAACTTTTACAACCTTAGCTCCGGCGGTTTCTTTGAGAAGGGCGTGGTACGTGGCTCCGATGCAACTTTTAACCTGAAGATACGCGACACCATGAACGTGTATTACTCGCTGAGTAAAGTCAACAACAGTAACCTGATGCAGCCTGTTGCCGGCCACACCGGGGTGTTAATGGCTGCTGTAGTACGCTCTCATGAGCCGGCAGTACATCCGTATTATTCGTTTCCGTTGTTCCCGGACACGGCTGCCAGTAGAATCTATACCGGCAGGGCAGCGCAGACATTCACCTTCCTGTCGCCCGCTTATACTTATGAGAACAATCCCTTTGTACAGTACATGACAGAATCCAATGGCCGCTTCACGGAATTGCGCGTCGGCCCGGCCAATATCAATGGCTTTGCCGCATTCCCCCTGGTAGCGGATTTCCTTACCGGTATGGTAGTGACCATCCGCTCCGGTGTTTATTTCAACCGGTCATTTGCTACTGTCAACACGGTTGAATATGTCAATGGCAAATTTTATTTAATGACCATTCAGCGTAAGTACGAACCACCTGTTTATTAACAGACCTAAAAAAGATGACTATGCGATATTATACTTTGTCCTGTCTGTTTTTCTTTTTCCTGTTGATGATCACAGGATGTAAGAAGGACGACCTGACACCACCGAGGGATACTGCTCCCGCCCGCGCTTTGGGTGACTTTATCCGCAATAACTACGACCTTAGCCTGTTTGCCGCCGCCCTGCAGAAAGCCGGGCTGCTGGACAGCCTGAACCAGACCGGCCCTTTCACCTGTTTCGCCCCGGACAACAAAGCCTTCAATGATATCGGTATTACGAGTCCGCGTGATTTCGATGCGATGAACCCGGAGAGCCTGCGCCTGCTGGTGAAATACCACATCTTCAAAGACCGTAAGTATGTCTCTGAATTTCCCTTGCAGATGGGTAATAAATATGCTACCCTGGCAGGCCCCGAGCTGTATGTTTCCGTATCCAACCTGCCTTATGCAGACCATACGCCACCGGACCAGCGCGATCTGTTTGTGAATGGGTCTCTGCTGCAGCCCGCCCCTAAAAGGAATGTGGCCCTGTCTAACGGCGTAATACATGTTGTCCGCAAGCCGCTCAATTTTAATATGCCTACTATCCAGGATTATCTGCAGGCCGATACCAGCCTTTCCATTTTTGTGACAGTGATGAAACGTTGCAAGCTGTGGGACGGACTGAAAGAAAAAGGCCCGTTCACCGTATTTGTGCCGGACAACGAAGTCTTCCGCAGGTACAGTATCACGGCAGACAGCGCAGCACGCCTGGACCCGGAAAAATATGAAGCTGTCGCTTTTAACATATATCCGTTGGCGTTAAAATCCAAACGTATTTTTTCTACTGACTGGGTACAGATTTCCGGCACCTATGGTCCGATATCTTCCATGATCAATGTAGGGAATTTCGCTATCAAGCTGGTTTATGATTATAACTGGAATATGGGCCTGGAAAATGTCTATCTCAATGTGCTGGATGTTACTACGGGCCAACTTAGTACCAACGGCCCATCGACATTGCATTACAGGAATGGGTTTACCACCGGTGCAGACCGGGTGACCAGCAACGGACTGGTACACGTCATCGACGATCTGTTACTGGACCCTGCCACTTTACGCAAATAGCATCAACTGTTTTAAAGCCAATTGAAAATGAATTTTTTTACCGCTGTTAATATATCAGGCAGGCTGTTCAAATGCTGCTTACCTGCCCTGCTGTTGCTCGCTATGGCTTGCCGCAAGCAGGACATAGAACCGGAGCCGGTCGGAGAGCCGGTACCTTATACCGGACCAGTGCTGAGTTTGAAAGAGACGTTGGAGAAATCTCCCTATACCTATCTTAAAGCAGCATGGAAGCGGTCTAATATAGACGACCGCCTGAATAAGGCTGCCATCACATCCTTTACCATTTTTGCGCCAACAGACAAAGCATTTGAGCAGGCCGGATGGACAATGGACAAAATCAGCCAGGCTTCTCCTGAGCAACTGGATACGCTGTTGTCTTTCCATATCAGCGGCAACCAGGTGCATGCAGCTTCGCTGGTACAGGTTACCGGCAATCTCACTTTGGCCACACTGCTGAAGTCTGCAGACCTGCCCGGATACGAAGGTTTTCCTCCCTATCAGTATGTATTGTACGCCGGCGTAAATCACGACAGCCTGTATGTAAACGGTCAGCCGGTGAGCAAATGGGGCCAGGCCCTGGAAGCGACTACTGCCACTATTTACCCGACGGACAAAGTATTGCAGCAGCCGGTACAGGATATGTTGTCCTTCCTTCAGTCAGACGAACGTTTCAGTTTTTACCTCGAGGCCTGCCGGATCAACGACAGCCTTTACCTGGACAAAAATCCCTGGGAAACAGGATTGTTGAATATGACCGTGCTTTCTGCCACCGGATCTTCCGGAGGTCAGTTTACCCTCATTGTGCCCACCAATGAAGCATTTAAGAAAAGTGGTTTTAATACGGTAGAGGATATACGTCAATACAACTACCGGTCATTGCCCATTGGCGATGCCGGTTATGATGATCACTGGTACTACGTTTACCCTACTACCGCGATGGACTCCCTGCTGTATCCCAACCGTATGTCATATGTAGGTCCCAGGGCCGCTTACAATGGTACAAAGAATATCTACCAGGTGTATTTCCTCAATGAGCTGATGGTCAACAAAAGCATATCCGGCATGTTGCTGAAGCCCGGCTCCATATATAATCTTCCTCCCATGCTCTATCAACTGGATTTTGTAGCCGGTAACAACGGAATAGGCGTAAAAAGACTAGGTTCTTCCCAGGCAAGGCTGCCGCTGGCAGAAACCAATGTCTGCCTGCTGAACGGCGTAATACATGTTGTAAACGAGGGATTGTTCATGCCGTAATCATCCATCTCCCTAAAAACAAACAATCATGAAAAGAATTTTTTATACAGGCATACTGCTGTTAATGATGGCAGCATGTAAAAAAGATGAAAAGGCATCGCCTGACCAGCAGCTGAGCAATCGTATCACTTACGTGATCGCTGATAACATGTTTAACTTCTCCAGCTTCAATGCGGTGATCGAGCGTACCGGTTATGGTCCCAAACTGGCCGGGGAAGGACCGCTTACCGTACTGGTGCCGGATAACGGCGCTTTCGCCAAGGCCGGTTATGGCAATACCTCCATTGTATTACAGGAGAGAGCATCGGTACTGAACAACCTTATGTCTTACCATGTGCTGAGCGGTACCTGGGAACTGAATAAACTGCCGTTCGCTTTTAACCAGGAACTGGTCACCGCTGCCGGCGCTAAGATGTATGCCACACGCTGGGTAAAAGGCAAAGACACTGTACTGACCATTAACGGCACACCTATTATTTCTTATAACCTGCCTGCCAGCAACGGCCTGATACAGGTGATGAGCGAGGTGTTGCAACCACTGGTGAATCAAACCCTGTCCGATGCCATCGCCGCAGATACCGCGCTTACTTTCCTGAATACGGCACTGCAACAGGCCGGTATGAAAGAGCTGGTGGCCACCAAAGCTACCTATACTTTCTTCGCTCCATCCAACAGCGCATTCCGCAGCAAAGGCTTCCCCACTGTCGACAGTGTGGGACAAACAGATCCGGCCGTGCTGAAACGGATGCTGGGTTATACCTTTTTCCCCGGCCGCCGCTTTATATATGACTACGTACTGACTACCGATGCCACAGATAAAAGTGAACAAGCCATGTATAACGGCAATAACATCACGGTGCAGCTGCTGAAGAATGGCGTGAGATATACCGGCATCACCGTACAAGGGGCCGGTAACACTTCTCCGATCAACATCCTTAAAAGCAACGTGCTGGCAGGAAACGGCGTGTTGCATATCACTGACAACGTGCTGAGTGAAAACCAATAAATCCAACAAAGCGTAACATGAAGCAGGTACTCTACACTATACTCTTACTCCCTTTGCTGCTGATGATGGCACTGCGAGGATACGCACAGGAAACCAACGGCTCCTGGAGCGGACGGATCACCAACGGTAAACAGGAGCAGCTGCCCGGTGTTACCGTACTGGCGGTGCATCTGCCTTCCGGTACTAAATACGGCACCGTTACCGGCGCCGACGGACGGTATTATCTACCCGGTCTTCGTATAGGCGGCCCGTATAGTATCACCGTTAGTATGATGGGCATGGAAACACAGTCCCGCGACGGTTTTACGATCCGCCTCGGTGAGCCGCTACAACTTAATTTTGTGCTTGCAGACAAAGGCAAACAACTCTCCGAAGTAGAAGTGAAAGCCACCCGCGCAGGGGCCAAAGCCAATACCTTCGGCGCAGGACAACATATCAGCCGCTTACAGGTGGCCAATATGCCCACTATCTCCCGCAGCATCACAGACATTACCAAAATGGTTCCGCAAGGGTCTAAAGACAACTCTTTCGCCGGCACCAACTTCCGCTATAACAACGTCACCATCGACGGCGCCATCAATAATGATGCAATCGGCTTCAGTCCTTCCATGGGCGGTATTACCGGCAGCTCCGGTATGCCCGGCTCCAGCACCCGCAGCAACGCGGTGTCTATGGATGCTATTGAAGATATGCAGGTATACCTGGCGCCCTTCGATGTGAAGATCGGTAACTTCACCGGCGGTAGCATCAACGCCGTTACCCGCAGCGGTACCAATAAAGTAACAGGCAGCATCTACGGCTTCGGCCGCAACGCCGCCATCACCGGGAAAGACAAGGTGGGCCATCTCGGTAAAATGAACAATGATTTTTACGACTATCAGGCAGGTGTACGCGTAGGTTTTCCTATCATCAAAAACAAACTGTTCTTCTTTACCAACGAAGAAATCACCCATCGCCAGGACCCTGCGCAGCTGCTGGTGGGCAGCCCGGAGACAGCACACATCCTGAGCACCAAAGATGCAGAAGATATTCGGAATGCCACCATCGCACGTTATGGTAAAGACGTAGACCCAGGTACTGCCGGCGCTTACAACGCATGGTCAAAATCGGTGAAGTTCTTCAACCGCCTCGACTGGAACATCAACGACCAGAACCAGCTGTCTGTCCGCAATAATACCATCCGGTCTTCTGCGATGAACATGGACCGCGATCAGCAGGATTTCCGTTTCAGCAGCATGGCTTACGAACAGACCAATAACCAGACGTCTACGGTAGCAGAGCTGAAAACGCGCTTCAATAATCGCCTCTCCAACAGCCTGATCGCAGGGTATACCACCGTGCACGACAAACGTGATCCTACGGCCAACCCTGCACTGCCGCAAGTGCAGATCATGGGCCGCGCACCCGGTACTACTATCTACTGGGGCACCGACAGGGAAGCGTCTATCTTCAATATGAAACAGCGCACCGTCGAGGTAACCGACAACCTCACCCTGCGGAAAGGTAAGCATACCCTGCTCTTCGGTACACACAATGAATTCTATCATATCGATTACGGCTTTGTGAACAGCTGGAACGGCCGTGTGGATTATCTCAGCATCGATGATTATCTGAATAACGTTCCTTACCGTGTACGTGGCAGTTATAACTTCACCAACAACAGCCGCGATTATATCCTGTCCAATCCGGAAGCGCGTTTCAATGTAAACATGCTCAGCGCCTATGTACAGGACGAAATCCAACTGACAGAAAAACTGAAACTGATTCCCGGCGTACGGGCAGACTATACCATGCTGCCCAATGCACCTGCGTTGAGCGAACAAACATGTAATGCCTATACCGATGATTACTTTGGTACCACCTACGCCTATACGCCGCTGAACCGCATCACCAACAATTATCTGAATAAAGTACAGATCTCTCCGCGTTTGGGATTCCGGTATGACTGGCTGGGCAATCAACAGCTGGTGCTGCGTGGCGGTACAGGCCTGTTTACCGGCCGTATTCCTTTCGCATGGCTGGCTTATGCTTATTATAACAACGGCATCAACTACGGCTCTTTCGATCAGAAAGCGGATGCAAAAGTTTTTGTGCCTGGCACTGATGCGGTGAAGCCCGGTCAGCATGGTATTGCCGACTTCATCGCCGGTAATGGCACGGTTATCAATAACCGCATGGCCGGTAAAACACAGGTGGACGTGATTGATAATAACTTCGTGATGCCGCAGGTATGGCGTACCAGCCTGGCGGTGGACTACACCACAGCGAACGGCTATAAATTCACCGTAGAAGGTATTGTTACCAAAACGCTGAAAGATGTGATGTTCCAACAGATCAACATCAAAGATAATCCCCGCTATTACGGTTACGACAGTACGAAACAGCAACCTGTTTTCAACGGCACGGTAGATCCTCATTTTTCCAACGCCTACCAGTTGAGCAATACCCGTAAAGGCTACCGCTACAGCCTTACCGGCAGCGTTAACCGTAACTTTCCTTTCGGATTGTATGCATCCCTGGCATACACCTATGGACAGTCGAAAGATGTATCCAACGGTATCCGCAACTCCATGGAGAGCAACTGGCAGCTGAACCAGGCACTGAACCCCAACAATCCGGGACTGGCTTATTCCAACTTTGATATCCGTCATCGCCTGGTGCTGAACCTGCAATATGTACGCCGCTGGAATGTCAGCTGGGTGAGCACTTTGAACCTGTTCGCCACCGCGCAGTCAGGCAGTCCGTTTACCTATGGTATTGTGAACAACAGCATCCAGGGACTACCGCAGCAGGTGAGCCTCGTGTATATTCCTGCTGCAGCGGATGCCGTGAAGTTCTTCCAGGACTATACCAATAAAGCCGGAGAGACGATCACTGCTGCTTCACAGGCCGCCGCTTTCAACGATTATATCGAGGGCGACAAATACCTGCGAACCCGTCGCGGTCAGTATACAGAACGTAATGCCGGTCGCACGCCCTGGAACGTTCAGGCCGATCTGCACTTCGCACAGGAGTTCCATTTCTCGAAAGATCCCAATGGCCAGTTTATCACTTTTTCTGTTGATGTGATGAACTTCACCAACCTGTTGAACAAAAACTGGGGCGGGGCTTATTTTTCGCCAAATACTTTCAACTCTACCGCCAGTGTGGGCCTGACACCTGCTTTTCCCGCAAAACAAAATCCGGGTAACTATCCTGTATACCTGTACGAAAATCCGGGCAAGCCTTACGCGATCGACTTTTTTAACTCCCGCGCGCAGGTACAGCTCGGGATGAGATATTCATTCTAAAAATGATGACCATGAAATCATTGCTATATTTTTTATGCGGGCTGCTGTTATTGACAGCCTGTAAAAGAAACCGGGATGAAGGGATGGAGATACCGCCTTCCATCAGTTCTTTCTGGCCTAACAGCGGAAAAGCCGGCACGATCGTTACCATCAACGGCGCAGGTTTTAAACGGAAAGACAATGAAGTGACTTTTAACGGAACGGCAGCGACCGTGCTGGACGCAAATGATACGGTGATGACGGTGCTCGCGCCAGCTGGCGGCAGCAGCGGCAAGGTGTCTGTCAAAACCAACGGCAAGGAACTGGAGGCCGGTACTTATACCTATCAGAACCTGAGTATGCGCAGTGCCAGCCCGCTCAATGGTCCTGCCGGTACCAACCTGCTGATCCTCGGAGAAGGCTTTAGTAGTCTCAATGCCCCGGCTAAAGTGCTGGTCAACGGTAAAGAAGCGACCATTACTACCGTGAATGACACTACGCTGATCGCTTCCGTGCCGGTATCTGCCGGCAGCGGCGCTATCAGGGTAGTAGTGGATGGAAAAGAGGTGACAGGCCCCGGGTTCCTGTTTCAGGACATCAGCAAAATCAAACCGCTGAAAGGTGGCAAAGGTACACAGGTGACCATTACCGGCGAGGGTTTCAATACCGTAGCAGCCAACAACGCCATCGCGTTTAATGGAAAAGCGGGTACCGTGATCAGTGCCACCACTACGCAGCTGGTAGTAGCGACACCGGATGATGTGGCTACTGGTCCGCTGACCGTTACCATTAACGGGCAAAAAACAGTCGGTCCTGTATTTACCGTAATTCCGCCTCCGGTACTGGCTACTGTAGCGCCATTGAGCGGTCCTGGCGGTAAGGATGTGACCATCACCGGTGCTAACTTCAGTGTTGAAGCGGATGAAAATAATGTGACTTTTAATGGTGTTTCCGGTATAGTAAAACAAGCTTCAGATAGGGAGCTGGTGGTGACTATCCCGGTGGGTGCCGGTACAGGTAATATGAAAGTGTGGGTCAACGGGCAGGAAACCGGTGGACCTCAGTTCAGGGAACAGAACCTGGGCGTGGCCAGTCTGGCGCCTGACAACGGGCTTGCTGGTACAGCCGTTACCGTTACAGGCATAGGCTTCAGTACCAATCCTGCAGACAACATCGTTACGTTTAATGGCGTGCCTGCCACCGTGTTGAGTGCCACTGCTACGACGCTTGAAGTGACAGCCCCGGTGGCTGTTACCACCGGTACGGTTAATGTGAAGGTGAGCAGCCTGGATGCTATCGGGCCGGTATTTAAACGCGCCGGTGTGATGACATTCGCTGGTGGTCCTGGTACGGGCTTGTTTGCCAATGCTACCGGATTGACAGGTGACAGAAATGGCAACCTGTATTTCCTGCAGGGGCAACAGGTAATGAAATTATCACCCGATGGCACGGTGAGCGTCTATGGCGGCGGTACTAACGCCGGCCATGCGGACGGCCCGCTGTCCACAGCACTCTTCCAGAACCCAAGGACTATCACCGTGGATATCTATGATAACCTGTATGTATTGGATGGCGCCGGTGTGCGGAACTACGTCCGTAAAATTACACCAGCCGGTGATGTAAGCACCGCCATGACGGTCCTGGATAACATGGCTGGCGCGCTGGCAGTAGATAACAATGGGGTCATATATGTGAGCAAACCCAATCAGGGAGTATTTAAAAGCGAAAGCAACGGCTCACTGACCAGAATGAACGTTGAGTCTTTCACTCCTTCCAATAAAATGGCGCTGGATGCATTGGGCAATCTGTACTTCTCTGGTGGAGATTATTACAATCCGTTTATTGTGTTAGTACCCACATCAGCACGCGGCGGTATCCTTACCGGAAGCCGTATCAGTGAAGGTTTTGTGGACGGTGATCCCAGTGTGGCCCGCATCGGCAGTCCGTTTTGCGTAACAATTGATCCTACCAGCGGCAATATCTTTTTTGTGGACAACATGAATATGTGTGTGCGATATACGACGCCTTCCGGTACCGTGAAAACAGTAACCGGCGCAGGCGGTACCTTTGAATCGTTCAAATCAGGATATAAAGACGGTACGCTGCCAGAAGCCCTGTTCAAGAGTATGAATGGTATCCACATCGACAGAAGCGGTAACATTTATGTGCTGGACCAGTTCAATAATGCAGTCAGAAAAATATTTATGAAGTAAAAGGGGGTGTGAAGCATGAGCGCCCTGTTGCCGTGGTGGCAGCAGGGCTTTTTGATTTATTGTCAAGATTGGACGTGTCAAAGCTTTTTGTATATTCAACCCCATTTTAACGAAAGAATACAATTGTACTGTCTAGCCTAACCTTATGTCATCTAGGGAGAAGATAAGGTGGGGTGAGTTAGGTTATGACAGACATAATAAACTGATACCGAAGAAAGGAGGAGATTTGATAATATCATTTGAAGACCTATAAAACAAATCAGTTATGGAAAAAAGAAGTCACATATTTGACAGGGTCAGTAAAAATACACCCCCTGAGCTTAAACGAAAAATAGCTCATTCTTTTGCTGTAAAGCGAGCGGATTCTGGATATATTGGAGTACAGAGGTATTTCGCAGGCGGAATTAGCCAGAATGCTGAGTAAGTCAGCATCTGAAATCAGTAAATGGATGTCTGGTGTGCATAACTTCACCACTGAAACGATTGCCAAAATAGAAGTGGCCCTTGACGAAGATATACTAACCATTGCACAGGGATTCAGACACAAGCCACTTGCAGTGAAGAAGAAGTGATATTTCCTCAAACAATTCCGCTTCCCGGCTGTTAACATAGCATAAAACGTTACTGTATGAAACACATCATTCTCCTGTTGCTGCTATGGAGTGCCGGCATGACGGCCGCTTATTCACAGGAAAAAGAGCTGAAACCTTTTCCTAAAGCCTGGAAAGGGGTGGAGCGCTTTGTGATACAATTGCCCGCCAAAGATGCGGAAGACAACTACCAGGTGGAAATTATGGCTGGTAAAACCATGAAAGTGGATTGCAACCACCATGGACTGATCGGCAGCTGGGCTGCCAAAGATGTTAAAGGTTGGGGCTACACGTACTATCAGTACACCTCCGCCGGTAAGATAAGATCTACCCTGATGGCTTGCCCGGATAAAACATTGCAGGACAAATTTATTGCCGATACCAAGCTGGTACGCTACAACAGTAAATTGCCGATTGTAGTGTACGTGCCTAAAGGGTTCTCTGTAAAGTATAAAATCTGGGAAAGAGGCAATCAGGAAATGGATGCTGAAATTAAGTAGATTTTGATATTTAGTTATTTTGATATTTAAAAATGCAGCGGAGATCATATGGTATGATCTCCGCTGCATTTTTAAATATCAAAATATCAAAATAATCAAATGACTAAATTTTAATGGGCGCTGTACGCACAGATACCCCGTTCTCATTAATCGCCTCAATGCTATAGTAGTACGGCAGTTCTTTGTCCATTCCTTTGAAGAAATAGTCATTGGCATTATGTACCATGATGCAGTTGTACAGTTTATCCGGCGCAATACCGAAGTAGATATTGTACGCATAGGCATTATCGACAGGTTGCCATTTGATCCACGCGCTGCGTTTATCCTTTTCCGTGCGAAGCACCATAAACGATTTTACGGAATCAGGTGTGGGACCGTTGCCTTTACCGAATACGCGCAATCCACTGATGGCAAATTTACCACCAGGCATATGAACGTTGACCAGCTTGATGTACCGGGCTTTTACCGGATGAGGAAGTGCTACGTAGTCGTGAGGCACATCGGTGTGGTTGTTGCTTTTATCCACAAGTACCTGCCACTTTTTTCCATCGGATGAATAATAAAGCAGGTATTGGTGATAGATGTCGGTCTGCTTGCCCAGAAAGGGGGCATCCTGATCGGCGTAGTTGATTTGTACGGCGTGTACGGTGGAGAGCTCCCCAAGATCACTTTGCAGCCATTCTCCTTTGTTGCCGGTAGCGGCGCTCCAATAGGTTTTGATGTTTTCATCTACCGCGTTGTTGGGGAGATATCCGCCGAGCGTAGAGGAAACCGTCACCGGTTTGTTATAGTTCAACAGCATCCATCCGGTGAAGGAACGGCTGTCGGCTTCAAAGGAATTGGTGTTGCTGCCTCTGTTGAGATAATGCGGATAGTCGCCGAAGGCGGTATTACAATATAACACATCATCTTTATCAAATCCCGCAGGCCAGAAACCGATCCTTCTTTCAAAACTGTTTTTTACAGAGATGACCATGGTGGAAACATGCCACCAGTTGCCTTTGTTGTCCTGAAAAGTGCTGCCATGGCCTGCGCCACGGGCAAAGCCGCCTGGTTTGAAAGAGAATGGGTTGTGGGCCTGTGGGGTAAAAGGCCCTAACGGATCATCGGCTACCACCACGCCGTCGGCATAGCCGCTGAACTCAGTGCCCGGTGCGCCGTATTGCAGGTAATATTTCCCGTGATGTTTGGTCATCCAGGCGCCTTCAATAAACGGATCGAGGAAAGTGTTGTCCATATATTCCCCGAAACGCTGCCAGCCATAGCGCTCATCTTCGAGCAGATACAGCTCCTTCCGTGCGCCTTTCAGTTGTAATGTTTTACGATCTACTTCACCGCCGTATACCGGGTAACGGTTGCTGCTACCATTGTACTGGTACAACCTGCCATCATCATCCTGAAAAAAAGCGGGGTCCCAGCCACCGGCCTGAAAAGAATCTACGGCTTCTTTCCACTGGTTGCCTTTGGGATCGGTGCTCATCCAGATGGGGAAATTGCTGCTATAGGTAGAGCCGAATACCATCATGGTGTCGCCCATCACCCATACGGCCGGTGCGCACAGTTCATCATATACTTTATGCCAGGGCTTCAGGAACTTACGCGATACAAAATGCCACTGGCTCAGGTCCGGGCTCCACCAGTAGCCCCACTGGTTGGTGGAAAAGAGGTAAAAGTCCCCTTTGTAGTTGACGATCACCGGATCGGCAGTAGCCCTGTGTTTGCCCCATTCGGTAAAATTAGGGATGGGGCAATAGCCATAGTCTACATTAACAGGATTGCAATAGGTGCTTTGTTGAGCGTAGGTCGACTGTAATAACAGGCATGACAGCAGCACCGTCAGTATACGTGGTAAATTCAGCATGACTGGTTATTTCAGATGCGGACTGGTGAAGTCCAGTTTCTTTAATCCTGATTGCACTTCCGGGCAACTCATAAACAGCTTCCATAATAATCCGCTGCGATAGTTCTCTATCATTACTACGATAGGTCCCTGATCGATGGCGAGATGAGAGGTGGCGTACCATTGTTGCGTTTCATTGAAAGCATCGGTAAAGCCGTATTCGCTCCAGATTTTATGGCCCAGCTGATAGTAGAAATGTTTGAGTGCCTGCATGGAATATTCCGGCGTATAAGGGAACGCGGACAAAGCAGCGGTAGGGGTGATGGTGCCGTGATCATTCTCCGGAGAATGCGCATCGTAGCCGTTGTACGTGTCGCTGGCGGTAAGGCCCCAGGTGTTGGCGCCGTAGCCTTTGAAGCCTTTTGGGTTCTGCACACAATATTCACGGTTGATGAGCGTGTGATTTTTATTCTGTTCCCAATAATCGGCATAACGGTCTTTTAATCCATGCGGATCGAGGCCCATGAAAGAGTAGTGCGTGAAGAACAGCGGCCCGCCGTAATCCATTCCCAGCGGCAGTTTGATACCGAAATAAGTACGGTCGTTGCGGAAATAGTAGTTGTTGGCCCATCCGTGATGATATACAGACGCCGGTATGGCATAGGTGGGAGAGGAGGCAGACAGGATGTAGGTGATCAGGCATTCGTTGTATCCTCTGATTTCATGGTTCATGCTCCAGCCGTTGTTGGGGCTCCAGTGCCAGTACAGCACGTTGCGGCCGTCCTGGGTATACCAGTTCCATTCTGCTTCCCGCCAGGTCCAGTTGATTTTGTTGCGTAGTTCTTCTTCTTTGGGCGTATTGCGGTTGAAATACTGACGGGCGGTGAGCAGCCCTTCAAAGAGGAAAGATGTTTCCACAATATCACCGCCATCATCTTTGCGGCTGAAAGGAATTGTTTTTCCGGTGGCGCCGTTGAGCCAGTGGGGGAAGATGCCGTGGTAATGATCTGCTTTCCGGAGGAAGTCGATCATTTTGAGTAACCGCTCCACGGCTGCATCGCGGGTGATCCAGCCTCTTTCGGTAGCTACCACAATGGCCATGACGCCAAAGCCGGTGCCACCGGTGGTCACTACCTCATCGCCGTAATCGAATGATTTGTTGCTGCGTTCGCGTGCCATTCCGGAAACCGGATGGGCAAAGTCCCAGAAATAACGGAAGGTCTGTTTTTGAACGAGGTCCAGCAGGGCGCTGTCGCTCAGGTTTTGCCGGATCTGCAGATCGGCTTTAAGGGACGGTTGTTTTACCTGTGCCTGCCCGCCAAAGGCGAGCAGGCATATCAGGCATATGATCGTTGATGTGATCTGTTTCATGGCATGGTTTCTCTAACGATTAGTAACCCGGGTTCTGCGTCAGTTTGTTGGAACTGAGATCAATCTCTACCTGCGGGATCGGCATCAGTTCATTTTTACCCGCTTTGAAGCCTAGTGGGCCAAACACCTGCGCACCTCTGCCCTGACGGATCACGTCAAAGAAACGGTCACGTTCCATCGCCAGTTCTATCTGTCTTTCGTGATAGATGGCGAGGCGGAGCTGTGCCTGGTCGGTGGTGGTCACATCAGGCAGGATGGTGTTGTTGCCGCCGCGTGCACGGGCTCTCACGGCGTTGAGGGAGCTGAGTGCCTGACCGCTGTTGCCCAGTTCGTTGGCTGCTTCGGCGTTCATCAGCAGTACTTCTGCATAACGGATCACGCGTACGTTCTGATCGGCGCCTTCGTTGTAGCCGTCGCGGAACAGTCCAAACGGTACATACGATTTGTAATTGAAACGACGGTTGATGCCGATATTTTTGATACTGTCGCCTTCTGCGTTGATAGTGCCTCTGAACAGGATGGTGGCGTTTTTACGGGGATCGCCCGGCTCATAGGCATCTACCAGTGCCTGTGTGGGGGTATTGAAGCCCCATCCGCCGCCTTGCTGGCTTTTTACGCCCTGTATCTGAGAGTACTGGGAGTTGGAAGCGTCGCGGTTACCCAGGATGATCTGGCATTGTATTTCAAAGACTGACTCCACGGAATTTTCGTTGGCGATACGGAACAGCTTTTCGTAGTCCGGGAAGAGGCTGTAGCCCAGGCCCATTACCTGATTGGTAAAGGTGAACACATCTTGCCATTTCTTTTGGTACATGGCCACTTTAGCATGCAGGGCCAACGCAGCGCCTTTGGTGGCGCGCCCTGCGTCTTTGGCCGGATAGGTGGCCGGCAGTACGGCGGTGGCTTCGGTCAGGTCTTTTTCGATGGCTGCCCATACTTCCGCTTTTGGGGTACGTGGCAGGTTATATTCTTCCGGGCCTTTCGGCGTATGCAGTCGCAGTGGGATATCGCCGTAGGCGCGCACCAAACGGAAGTAGGCGTAGGCGCGGACAAATTTGGCTTCTGCCAGGTAGCGGTTTTTCAGCGCATCGTCCATCTGTATTTTCGGTACGCTGTCCAGCACCTGATTACAGAGATTCACTTCCTGGTACTGTCCTTTCCAGAAGTCGGCCACCTGGCCATCGGAAGCGGTCACGGTGAAGTTGTCGAAATTGCTCAGGAAGCTGGCATCGTTAGGGTCGCTGCCTTTCTCTGTTTCTTCGGAGCCCAGGTCTTCCACTGCCAGCGCCGCAAAGGCTACCTGACGCCATTCGTGCAGATTGGCATAGATGGCGTTGACAGCTTTGGTCGCATCGGCTTCTGTTTTCCAGAATTCTTCTGCGGGTTGTTGTCCCTGTGGGGGCACATCGAGAAAACTTTTTCCGCAGCCGGCGGTGATGGCCAGCAGCACCGGCAGTGCATAGCTGGCAATACGTTTTATAGGTAGTGTGTGGTTTCTTTTCATGGTCATCATCGTTTAAATTAGAAGGTCACGTTTACACCGAAATTGTAGGTAGCATACAGGGGATAGATACTCTTATCGACACCCTGGCTGGTAGGTATACCGCCGATTTCAGGTGAGAAACCACGGTAGCGGAAGAAATTGAATGCGTTTTGCGCGCTGGCGAAGAAACGCAGGTTCTGCATGCCCCAGCGGTTAGCGATGGCTTTAGCCATGGTATAACCCAGTTGTATGTTCCGGATACGGAAGTAGGAACCGCTTTCTACGAAGAACGTGTTAGGCAGGTAGTTCTGTCCGCCGCCTACGTTGGCAGAAGGATAGGTGTTGGAAGTGCCTTCACCATGCCAGCGGTTATCAAAAAATTCTTTAGTGAAGTTTTCGTTACCGTAACGTAACGCGATGTTGGCATTATATACGTCGATGCCCGCTACGCCCTGGAATTCTACTGCCAGATCAAAGTTTTTATAGTTGAAGCTGGTGTTGATGCCATAAGTGTATTTAGGGTTTGGATTGCCGATGGGAACACGGTCTTTGGCATCTATGGTACCGTCGTTGTTGATATCGCGGTATCTGAAATCGCCCGGTTTGGCGCTTTTCTGTGCAGATGCTGCTACTTCTGCTGCATTCTGGAACACACCGTCTACCTGATAGCCGAAGTACTGACCAATGGGTTGACCGACAATGGTGCGGGTAAGCAGGCCGCCGCCGGTAGAAGCATCACCACCGCCATAGATGGGGTAGTCTGTGTTGCTGACTTCTAACACTTTATTGTTGTTGATGCTGAAGTTGCCACCAATGGAATAACCAAAGCCGCTTGCTGTCTGATCTTTCCAGTTAGCTGCAAACTCCCATCCCTGGTTCCGGAAAGTGGCCTGGTTGGCGGTCATCTTCGAATCCTGGGTACCGAGCGACATGAGCACGGGTACATCGAAAATAGCGGACAGTGTTTTCTTGTTATAGAAACCAGCTTCTATATACAATCTGTTTTTTAACACACTGGCTTCGATGGCCGCATCAATACCTTCTGATTTTTCCCAGAACAGTGCCGGGGGCACCAGTGAGGTAACACTCGCACCGGTATAAACGCCACCACCGAAGATGGCGGTCAGATAAGGGGATTGGTTGATCCTCTGAACAGAGAGCGATGGCGGAACGGAAGCGTTGCCCACCTGGCCCCAGCTACCGCGCAGTTTCAGGTTATCGAAGATACCGGTGTTTTTGATGAAAGGTTCTTCACTAAGTACCCAGCCCAAACCTACAGAGGGGAAATAACCCCACTGGTCTCCGGGGGAGAACTGGGAGGCGCCGTCTGCACGGATGGAGGCTGTCAGCAGGTATTTGTCTTTATACGCATAGTTGACGCGGCCAAAGTAAGAAGCGATGTTGATGAGTTCACCTTCATCAGTTACGGAACGGCCATCGGTATTGCCCAGTCGCAGGTACCTGGTACCTTCATTATTGTTGGGCACATTGTCTGCGCTGGCAATCAGTTTGTAGAACCGGCGCTGTTGTGCTGCCTGGCCCAGCAATACTTTCAGGTTATGATCTCCGAATTTGTTGTCATAGGTGAGGGTATTTTCCACGATCCAGTTCTGCCGGCTGGCGGTAGTGCGGGTCAGTTTGCTGACTTTGTTGAACTGGTTGGTGGTAGCCTGGTATTGTGGGGTGTAGTTGCGGATGATACTATCACCATATTCACCCCCTACGCTGCTATGGAAAACAAAATGTTTGGCAAAACGCAGGTCTGCATATACGTTACCGGTGATCATGCGGCGTTTGGAGGTCTGGTCATAGAAGTCCAGGGATACCTGCGGGTTTTTACCGGCGCCGGTGCCGAGGTTCAGTTTGTCCGGGTCTCCGTAGGAGCCATCAGGATTAAATACCGGTACTATGGGTGCAGAAGTGTAGAGCTGCAGGAAGTAAGCATCCGGAATATCGTGACTGTTATAGGCAGCGGCGGTGACAGAGTAACCGATTTTCAACGGTTCAAACACCTGGAAATCGTTTTGCAGGCGTGCAGTGATACGGGAGAAATCATTGGTTTTAATGAGACCGTCCTGTTTCATATAACTCAGGGAGAAGTTATAGCTGGATTTCTCGGTACCACCGTTGATAGACAGCTGATGGTTGGTGGTAAAGGCGTTCCGCATTTCCTGTTTGAACCAGTCGGTACCTGCGCCATAGGCGTTGGCGTCCAGCCGGAGCGAGTTGTTGTTGATGGCGCTCAGTTCGTTGATGATGGTCGCATATTCGTTGCCATTGGCCATTTTCACCTGGTTAGTTGCGCGTTGCATGCCTACATATCCGGTGTAGTTGATGCTGGTTTTGCCGGCACGGCCTTTTTTGGTCGTGATCAGTACCACACCGTTGGCAGCGCGCATACCGTAGATCGCCTCGCTGGAAGCGTCTTTCAGGATGCTCATATTTTCGATGTCGCCGGGGTTGAGGAAGCTGATATCGTCATACCACACGCCATCTACCACGTACAGCGGACTGGGGGAGCCGTATACCGTGGACGTACCCCGTATTTTGATGGTAGGGGCGCCGCCTGGCTTACCGTCGTTCACGATTTGTACGCCGGCTACTTTGCCTTGCAGGCCGCTCATGGCGTTGGTCACCGGCTGTTTATTGATTTCTTCTCCTTTCACCTGAGCGATGGAGCCGGTGATGTCTACTTTACGTTGTACACCGTAACCTACCACCACTACCTGTTGCATCTGGCTGACAGATTCTTCCAGCGCGATGTCCAGCTGCTGGCGGTTGTTGACCGGCATCTCCTGTGAGGTGTAACCGATAAAGCTTACCACCAGGGTAGCGTTGTCGGGCGCGTTGAGGGTATAGGAGCCATCCGGACCGGCTACGGTGCCTTTGGAGGTTCCTTTTATGCTGATGGTAGCGCCGGGAATGGGCGTGCCGTCTTTTTTGCTGGTGATTTTACCGGTGACTTTTATGTCCTGGGACATGATCACCACGAGATTGTTTTCCACCAGTTTGTACCGCAGCGAAGTGCCGGCGAAGAGGGTGCTCATCACCGCGTCCAGCCCTGAGTTGGTGACGTCTACATTAACTTTTTTTCTTATTTCGGTCAAGGCATTATTGTACAGAAAACGGTAGTTACCCTGCTGTTCAATACTACTCAACACTTGTGAGATCTCCGCTTTTTTCAGCTTGAGGGTGATGGTAGCCTGTCCCTTCACGGCGGCAGATACCTGGAGAAAACACGCCAACAATAATAACGTGGTGAGTTTCATAATAACAAGTGCTTTTTTCAGGGCATAGGAATACCTGTCCCTAAATTCTAGCGATATTTTCATACTTTTAAATCTAGAGGTGAAAGTGATGGAAGCTTGCGGCTTGGCGTGTTGGCAAGTTTCCTGATAAGGCTGAATCTTCGGCGGGAAATGTTAGCGCATTTCCCGTTTTAGTTTTGGTTGGATCACGAGCTGTTAATTAGGTGTGTGTTCATAACGTTGTCAAATTATTCAGTGGATAATGATGGTGTCGTTCTGTATCTCATAACGGAAAGCGGCTGTCAGCTGTAATGCGCTCAGGGCCTGCTGCACGGTTTCCTGTTCAAATATGCCGGTAAAGCGAAGTTGTTGTAACGATGGATTGTCGAACTGAACATGCACCCCGAAAAAACGTTCCATTTGTTGTGCTAACTCCGCAAAGGATTCATCTTTAAACACCAGTTTATTGTCCATCCAGGACGTTTCGGTGATGGCCGTTGTTTGTGCTGCGTAGTAAGAAACGTGGCTGAGTGTGACCGTCGTCTCTTCCTTTGCTGTATTGGCTTTGGCGGAGCGGGCAACAGCGGGCAGCTGGTTCAGCACCACGATTTTTTCGCTGGGTTTAAGAATGATCCGGGTGGCGTTGCGCTTTACAATGGCTTCTATGCTACCAGTAATCAGAGAGGCTTCCGTGGTTTTGTCTTCCGGGTACGACCGTACATTGAAACGGGTGCCCAGCACACGGATGTCCATCGTTTCCGTATGGATAACAAATGGATGGTCTGCTTGTTTGGCCACATCAAAAAAAGCTTCTCCCGTGAGCGTTACGCTACGGTCATTTTTACCGAAATCTTTGCTATAGGAGAGTTTGCTTCCTGCGTTTAGCCATACCCGTGTTCCGTCCGCCAGCTGTATGCTGGTACGCGAACCGTTGCGGGTGGTCACTTCGCTGGCTATGGCGTTGTTGTTTTTTTTAGCAGATGTCCACCACCAGGCAGCCATGCCTAGCAGTACGCCGGTGGAGATAGCGGCAGCCCACAGATAGGGGCGGCGGGACCGTATCGCGGTAAGTGGTGCGGGTGTTTCGTTGGCAGTATGGCCGATCGGAATGCCCATGGCCTGCATCCGGCTGATGTGCCGGTCGTGTGCAGCGATGGCCGATTCCTCCCTGGTGGCTGCTGACGTTTTCTGCCACAGCTCATCTACCAGCCCGGCCGGTAGTTCTGTGTCAGGATTGTCGCGGAGCAGCGCCGCCAGCTCCTGCAGTTCTTCCGCAGTAGCTTCGTTCGCCAGTTTCCGTGCCATCAGTTCCCAAATACGTCTCGTGTTCATAACGTGAAATAAGATGCTCTTTCTACAGGATCTCTTTTTTCACGAAATCTACCAAAGGAAAATAAAAAAAATTTAAGGTTGTAACCGCTGCGGCTTTTTAAGAGAGGTATTGATCGCGCGGGCAATCCTGGCAAGGGCGATGGCCAGTTGATTGTCAATAGTTTTGACAGAGATGTCCAGAATTTCTGCGATCTCTTTGTAGCGGAGACCGTCTTCTTTGATCAGTTTGAAGATGATTTTACAGCGGGGAGGGAGATCGCTGACTGCCTGCTCAAACTTCGCCAGCAGTTCGGCGCTGATGAGCTGCTCTTCCGGGTTGTAGTGCGGGCTCTCCATGTCCAGCTCCAGTGCGTCGAGGGAGAGCGCATTTTTTTTCTGTTGTTGCAGCAGGTATTTAAGGGCCACGTTTTTGGTGCTCACGTACAGGTATACCCGCAGATTGTTGACGGCTGTCAGCCGGCGACGGCCCTGCCATATATTAATAAATACATCGGATACCACTTCTTCGGCGATCTGTGCCGAGCGGACAAAAGAACCGGCAAATTGTACCAACGGCTCATAGAAATGCAGGAACAGCTCTTTGTAGGCTGATTCGTCGTCATGTAAGCTGATACGGCGCTGCAATTCCTGTATGTTATTGGCCGGGAGCATCGTGGCATAAGCTGCTATGCGGCCAAGATAAGTTAAAAATCAATACCAGCCTTCAATAAACTCATTGTTCCCCTTTGGGAGATATGCGGTACGCGCATCTTCTGGCGCCGGACAACAGATGGTCTACCCGTTCTACTTCCGCTCCCTCACCGACCACTTTCCGGAAAGTTTCCAGCTCCGCAGAGCAGAAACCCTGACAAACCTCGGCAGCTACGCAGATAGGGCAGTGGTTCTCTATTAACATATATCCTGTTTCGTCTTTTTCCCAGGTGGCCATATACCCTTCGGAATCCCGGGCTTCAGCCAGTTTATTGATTTTACCTTCCAGGGTGGTTTCCTTCAGCGTAGCCTGCAAATACTTGTCCAGACCGGCCTTTTTGCTGTTTTCGATGACCGCCTGAAGGGCATCAGGTCCCAGGGTGTCCCGGATGGTGTTGATCAAACGCACGGTCAGTTCCGCATGTGAATCCGGAAAGCGGCTGTTGCCTTTCTGGGTAAGCGCCCATATCTGTTGCGGTCTGCCCCTCCCTTTAGATACGTTGGTGGCCTCCACCAGGCCCTCGCTGCTCAGTTTCAGGAGCTGAAAACGTGCACCCTCCACCGTTATGTTCAGCGCTTCCGCCACTACCGTCAGGGGTTGAGGCCCTCTGGTCTTCAATATCCACAACGCTCTTTCGTTCTCCTGCAAAATATTATTCATAATAAACAAAGTGTTTATTTGGTTTATTCACAAATTTACTATTTTTGCATCAGATAAACAATTCAACGGCTGGAAATCCGCTCCTGTACTGACGAGGCGCTGGTGTCCAGCCTTCACTCCCGTGCCCATACAAGAATGGCAAGCAATTGCTGCTGCAGCCCTCCTGCTGCGGAATGGCATCGCCATGCTTCATGCGCCGGGGTGTTACAAAAAAACATGATACCATGCAACGAACATTATCCTTCTCCGCGGCTGCCCTGGTGGTGCTATCTATCCTGACCGCCTGCGGTAGCGGCCATACCGATGCCGGTTACGGCAACGAACCACAGCCTTATCCTGTGCTGACGCTGAAAACATCGGAAGCGACCCTCCATATGGACTATCCTGCTACCGTGCGCGGTCAGCAGAACATTGAAATACGGCCTAAAGTAGACGGTTACGTAGCTCAGATATTGGTAGATGAAGGGGCCACCGTTAAAAAAGGTCAGCTCCTCTTTAAGATAAACGCGCCACAATACGAACAGGAAGTACTCACCGCGCAGGCGGCCATCAAAAGCGCCGAAGCGGCTGTCAACACCGCCCGCATGCAGGTGCGTAAAGTCACCCCGCTGGTGAAAAAAGAAATCGTCAGCAATTATGAACTGGAGGCGGCTGAACTGGCGCTGCAAGCCCGCGAAGCAGAACTGGCCCAGGCAAAGGCCAGCCTGCAAAACGCCCGTGTCAACCTCAGCTATACAACTATCTATAGCCCGGCAGACGGTGTGATCAGCACCCTGCCTTATAAGATAGGCAGCCTGGTGGCGCCCACCAGCGAACAGCCGCTCACCATGCTCTCCGATATCGCCAATGTGCATGTGTATTTTTCTTTCACGGAAAAACAACTGCTCGACCTCGCCGGTACGGATGCCAGCACCACGCTGGATGCTAAACTGAAACAGCTGCCGCCGGTACTACTGGTGTTGGCTAACGGAAATGAATATACGGAGAAAGGGAAAGTGGAAACTACCGGTGGCCTCATCAACAACACTACCGGTGCTATCAGCATGCGTGCGGTCTTCTCCAACAAAGCAGGCCTCATCCGCAGCGGCAGCAGCGCTACCATCCGCATTGTGCAACCTGTCAGCAACGCGCTCATGGTGCCTGCGAAGGCAACCTATGAAATGCAGGGCAAAAAATTTGTCTTTACAGTAGACACCGCCGGCACCGCCCATTCCCGTGAGATCACGGTGAGCGACCGCTCCGCCGGCGACGCCTATATCGTCAATAACGGTCTGCAGGCGGGTGACAGGGTCATCACCGATGGCATCGGCTCCCTGAAAGACGGGACGAAAGTAAAACCTGTCGACGCTGCGGCCTCCGGACTGAAGGCTGCGCTGTCACCCGGAGTGAAGTCCGGCGCTACTGCCCGCTAACTACCGCCCGCAGTTATCACACACGGTACCGGCTACACGCTGGTACCGGTAGCTACTGCTTTGTCCTTTTAAAAAAGATCGTATGCTTAAAAAATTCATCGATAACCCGGTATTATCTACCGTTATCTCCATCATCATCGTGATATTGGGCGTGCTGGGCCTCATCTCCCTGCCCATCTCACAATATCCTGAAATCGCACCACCTACTGTGGAAGTGACGGCCAATTACCAGGGCGCCAACGCAGACGTGGTGATGAAAAGTGTCATCATCCCGCTCGAAGAACAGATCAACGGCGTGGAACATATGACGTACATGACCTCCAAAGCAAGTAACGACGGCTCGGCGGTCATCACGGTCAATTTCAAACAGGGCACCGATCCCGATCTGGCCGCGGTAAACGTGCAGAACAGGGTGGCCAAAGCGACCGGCCTGATGCCGGCGGAAGTCATCAAAACCGGTATCACCACCACGAAAAAACTGAATAGTGAAGTATACGGCTTCCTGCTGTACAGTGAGAATAAATCCTACGACGAGAACTTTCTGGACAACTACTTCCGTATCAATATCCTTCCTGAACTGAAAAGGATTTCCGGCGTGGGTGATGTACAGGTGTGGAGCGATCAGGCCTATTCCATGCGTATCTGGCTCCGCCCCGATGTGATGGCCTCCTATGGCCTCGTACCCGACGATGTGGTGGCTGCACTCGCAGAACAGAATATTGAAGCGGCCCCCGGTAAACTGGGTGAGAACAGTAAGAAAACGTTCCAGTACGTACTGAAATATACGGGTCGCCTTGAAAGGCCGGAACAATTTGAAAACATCGTTATCCGCGCTACCGCCAACGGACAGCTGCTGCGTCTCAAAGACGTGGCCGACGTGGAGCTGGGCGCTTTCAACTACGCCACGGAACTCACTTCACAAGGGTATCCCTCTTCCGGTGGCGCTGTCAGTCAGACTGCCGGCTCTAACGCACACGAGGTGATCATACAGGTAGAAAAAGTGCTGGAAAAAGCAAAAGCGAATTTCCCGCCCGGTATGAAACTGGCGGTGTTCATCAACGCCAACGATTTTCTGGACGCCTCTATCGCCAAACTGATACAGACCATCTTCGAAGCGTTTATCCTCGTGTTCATCGTGGTGTTCATCTTCCTGCAGGATTTCCGTTCTACGCTGATACCGGCCATCGCGGTGCCGGTAGCGATTATCGGGACATTCTTTTTTCTCAAGATATTCGGGTTTACGCTCAACCTGCTCACACTGTTTGCTTTAGTGCTGGCCATCGGTATCGTGGTAGACGATGCCATCGTGGTGGTGGAAGCGGTGCATGCTAAACTGGACCAGGGCGCCCGTTCGGCGCGGAAAGCCACCATGCATGCCATGAGTGAAATCAGCACGGCGATCGTGTCTATCACCCTTATCATGTCGGCGGTGTTTGTACCGGTTACTTTCATCACCGGTTCTGCCGGCGTGTTCTACAAACAATTTGGTCTCACACTGGCGGTGGCCATCCTCATCTCCGCTGTCAACGCGCTGACGCTCAGTCCTGCGCTGTGCGCCATTCTGCTGAAACCGCATGATAAAAACAGCCATGCGAAGAGAAGCCTGTTGCAACGGTTCTACGACGCCTTCAATGCTGGCTTCAACGCAGTAACGGGAAGGTATATACGGGTGGTGAAATTATTGATAGCACGCAAGTGGCTGGCGCTGGGAGCCATCGCCGTATTCGCCGGTATCCTGGTGTTCCTCCTGAGAACAACGCCTACCGGCTTTGTTCCCAATGAAGATTCCGGCGCCATCTACGGCGACATCATCCTGCCACCGGCATCCACGCTGGAACAAACTACCCGGATCGCTGATCAGGTAGACAGCATCGCACGGGCCATGCCGGAAGTAGCGGTCACTTCCCGCCTTTCCGGTATGAACCTCATCAGTGGTTTTGGCGGTTCTTACGGCGCGCTGTTTATCGCGCTGAAACCATGGAAGGAGCGCACCAAACCAGGACAGGACATCAACAGCCTCGTCGGGAAACTGTTTGCACAAACAGCCGGTATCAAAGGCGCACAGATCATCTTCTTTGCCGCGCCCACCCTGCAAGGGTTTGGTAACAGCAGCGGTTTTGAAATGCAACTGCTCGATCAAACCGGCGGCAACTATAAAGACTTCGGCAATACGGTGGATAAATTCATGGAAGCGCTGCGTAAACGTCCGGAGATCATGTACACCGCCACACCGTTCAATACCAACCTGCCGCAGTACGAAGTACAGGTAGATGTGGCGCATTGTAAAGAAGCCGGTGTGGACGTTGGCGGACTGCTGCGCACCCTGCAGGGGTACCTGGGCGGTATCTATGCATCCGACTTTAACCGTTTCGGTAAGCAGTATAAAGTCATGCTACAGACCAACCCCCGCTACCGCGCAGAAGAGGCGGACCTCAATAAAATATTTGTCCGCAACAACAAAGGTGAAATGGCGCCGGTATCTGCTTTCCTGACACTGCACAAAACCAGCGGGCCTGAGTTCATCAACCGTTTCAACCTCTATACGTCCGCCGCCGTAACAGGCGCTCCCAATAAAGGCTACAGCTCCGGTGATGCGATCAAAGCATTCCGTGAGGTGGCCGCCAGCACGCTGCCGAGAGGCACGGACTTCGACTTCAGCGCGCTCACCAGAGAGGAGATTTCCAGTGGCAGCCAGACGTTGCTCATCTTCGTATTGTGCCTGTTGTTTGTGTATTTCCTGCTGAGTGCCCAGTACCGGAGTTATATCCTGCCTTTCGCCGTGTTGCTGTCATTGCCCATCGGGCTGGCCGGTGCTTTTGTCTTTGCACGTCTCGCCGGACTGGACAACAACATCTTCCTGCAAATCAGTCTGATTATGCTGATCGGGCTGTTGGCAAAAAATGCGATCCTGATCGTGGAATTCTCGATACAGCGTCGCAGGAGCGGCCTAGGTCTGGTACGCGCAGCTATTTCCGGTGCGTCGGCGCGCTTCCGGCCTATTCTGATGACCTCCTTCGCTTTCATCTTTGGCCTGATGCCGCTGATGCTGGCTTCCGGTGTGGGAGCGCTGAGCAACCGCTCCATCGGTACCGCGGCCGTAGGTGGTATGCTGATCGGTACAGTGTTCGGCGTGTTTGTGATACCGGCGCTCTTTGTCCTGTTCCAGGCATTGCAGGAACGTATAGGCGGTACCGTTCATCAGAAAGTAGAAGAGCCTGAAGAGGAACTGGAAGAAATGGCCGTTTAATTTGTCTGAATAAAAAAAGTAAAAATGACACACAAGAAATATATCTGGCTGCTGGCACTCGTGACGCTGGCAGCCGCCTGCAAAGTTACCAGGCCTTACCAGTCGCCGGAAGCAGATACCCAAAACCTGTTCCGCGATCAGCCGGGCAACGATACCAATACCATTGCCGCAAAGCCATGGCAGTCCTTCTTCACCGATACCTTGTTACAGCAGCTGATTGCCCGTGGTATCCGTGAAAACCCCGATCTGCGTATCGCCATGCAGCGTATCGTAGCGGCCCAGGCAGCACTGAAACAGAGCAAGCTGGCTTTCCTGCCGGACGTGAATGCCAATGCTTCTGTGAAACAGAGCAGATTGGCTTTTCCGCAGGGCTATGGCCTTATCAACACCGCTACGCAGTATGATGTGAATGTGGCCGCCAGCTGGGAGGTAGATGTATGGGGGAAATTACGCAGCGGTAAAAGGGCCGCGCAGGCAGCATTGCTGGGCACCGTGGCGGCACAGCAGGCCGTACAGAGCAGCCTGGTAGCTGATATTGCGGCGTCTTATTATTCATTGCTGGCACTGGACCAGCAACTGCTGGTACTGCAACAAACACTGACCAACAGGGGAGAAGACGTGAGCAGCATGAAAGAGCTGAAAGCTGCCGGTGTGGTGAATGGAGCGGCAGTGGTGCAGAGTGAGGCCAACCAATATGCTGCGGCGGTGGCTATCCCCGATGTAAAAAGACAAATCCGGGAAACAGAAAACGCACTGTCTATTTTACTGGCACTTCCTCCGGGACCTATCAGCCGTAGCAGCATCACCGCGCAACAACTGCCGCAGGACTTATCTATCGGCATTCCGGCGCAACTGCTGCAATACCGCCCCGATGTAAAAGCAGCGGAATACGCTTTCCGCAATGCCTTTGAAAATACCAATGTCGCCCGCACGGCCTTTTATCCTTCCCTCAATATAACTGCCGCCGGAGGCTTTACCAGCTTCGATTTCAGCCAGTGGTTCACCGATGCCGGCCTGTTTGGCAATGTGGTAGGCGGATTAACACAGCCTATCTTCAATCGTGGCCTGAATAAAGCCCGTCTCACCACCGCACAGGCCAAACAACAGGAGGCCCTGTACAACTTCAGCAAAACCATGTTGACGGCCGGAAAAGAAGTATCGGACGCCCTTTACTCGCTGGCATCAGCTGCTGAGAAAAAGGAGAGCCGGGAGAAACAATTGGCATCTCTCGAAAAAGCGGTAGACTTTACCAAAGAATTGTTGCGCTATAGTTCCAGCACCAACTATACAGATGTGCTGACTTCAGAACAAAACTTATTAAGCGCGCAGATGGGAAGTATCAATGATCAGTTACAGCAATGGCAGGCGGTGATTGCATTGTACCGCGCCCTCGGCGGTAAATAATAGATAACGGGAACCGGCACAGGGATTATAGCAGAGAGGAACGCAGCTAACCAGACGATATGTTTTTTGAATGATTTTCAGACAGGCTATTCGCTATAATCTCCGTGCCGGTTTTTTATTACAGTTCCAGCTTTTTCTTTCCCTTCCAGATAAACCACGCCAGGTGGTCTACCTCATACGATTCCAATTCCAGCGATTTCACGTAACTTTTCAGTGCCTCCATATTCTCCGCTGTTTCCAGTGCTTGTAAGGCTTTAATCGGTTTGATGTCCTGTGCACACCGCAACACGTCCACAATGGCGGGAATCGTGCCGGCATGAACACCATGCTGTTGTATGAACTGTACGAGGAAATGATTTTGTACAGATTGATGTTCATCGTCTACTACGTGGAGGTATTGCTGCAATAACGGAAAATAGCGGGCATCTGCCAGTGCCAGTCCGAATACGGCGTAAGTGCCGGGGCGTGCACATTGTTCTGCTTCCACATCTTCGTACCACTCATACTCTTGGCGGATGGCCAGTTGCGCATATTTTTCCAGCTGCGGATACAACGCGGGATATTGCAGCGCATTAGCGAAAAAGCGCTGTGTGGCGGATTTGCCCAGGCCTTTAATGGGAAGCAGATTTTTTGCTTTGGACTTGCATTTGATTTCGTAGCTCGGTGGAAAATCTTTTTCCAGCAGGTGGCAGATGAAATCCAGCGCTTTGCCGTAGGCGGCTTCTGTCTCGTTTTTAAAGCTGATCTCGAAAGTGGCAAATACATCGTTGGCGGTGCAGGTCACATCTGCATCTTTGTACTGAATATCACTATCGCTGAAGGTGCCGCTGCCTTTCTTCAGGATCCGGGTGGCTTTGGTGCTGCCCAGTTCTTTCGCTTTTTCGATGAAGCCAACGCCGGTAGAACGGCTGTAATTGGCTTCATAGCGGATAATGCTTACACCGGCATATATCAGCAGGTCCAGCAGATGCTCCGGCGGCGTGGACCTGTCATGGGCTTCTTTCAGCGCGAATTCCGGTAGTCCCCAGGCGGGTCTTTGAACATGATAGTACACCGGGAGGAACGTTTCCTCGGCCCATACCCGCAACGCGTAGGTAATATGATGCTGGTGTTGCTGCAGGGATTCTTTGTTGTTTTTGTTGAGCGTTCTGATCTTCTCAAAAACAGCGATGGCGCCCGGCACATCTGTTTCCGGGTATAATGCCGGATCGATCAGGTGTTTGGCCAGGAACATGGTTTCCAGGTCTTTGGTCGGATATTGGCCTTGATAGATTTTTTGAGTGAGATACTGATCGATGGCCTGCCGCAGCTTTGTTTTTTTAACCTCGCTGGTGGTGCGCAGGACCGGCAGTTTATAGAATTTCTCGTCTATCCTGAATTTCCCATCTACCTGAAAGTGGTAATCGAGTATGGGGTTGTTGTCGTAAGAAAGATACAGCGCCGTGAGTTTTTCCTGTAACAATGGCAACAGCTGGTCTATCTCTTCTTTTGTGAGCGGTGCGTCCGGGAAGTCGGTGCCTTCGTACTTCACATCGGGGCGGTCGCTGCCGCCGCTGTCCATAAAACAATGTACCTGGCCTTTATAGTAGAAAAAGCGTACATAATCGTGTATGCCTGCCTGTAAGGTGGTGCGGCTGGCAATACTCACAGCGTCTTTGGAAGCATTTATTTTTTGCAGCAATTGGCTGGTGGCAGTGGTAATGTCGTTGACAATCGTTTCGAAGCGGTTCTCCATGCGGGTTAATTTGAATGACAATGTTGAATCGGCAGCGAAATTAGGGAAAATCAACGAATGAAGGGTTGCATAAGGGGAGGGTATTTCGTATATTTACAGATGCTCAAAAAACCATGCAACACAGCATATACAGCATGATTTTCAATAATCTGTAACATCATATGGATAGTTGCCACCACATCTGTTAACAGCAGGTGCAGGGGTGTTTTTTGGGATACCATTGGAAAAACGATGCAAGAGATATGAATGTGAACAATCAACAACAACGGCCTTCTTTCGGGGAAGCGCTACGGTTCTGGTTTAAACTGGGATGGATCAGTTTTGGCGGTACAGCAGGGCATATTGCGATTATGCATGAATACCTGGTAGACCGTAAGAAGTGGATTAGTAACAGCCGCTTTCTGCATGCCCTAAACCATTGTATGATATTGCCCGGTCCGGAGGCACAACAGCTAGCTACTTATGTGGGCTGGCAGTTACATGGTAAAAAAGGCGGCCTGGCAGCGGGAATCCTGTTTGTATTGCCTTCTATGTTTATCCTGTTGGCATTAAGCATGATGTACGTGTTGTATGGCAATGTGCCCTGGATTTATGCCATGTTTAACGGCCTGAAACCTGCGGTGGTGGCTATTGTGATCCTGGCCATGATAAGGGTGGGGCAGAAGGCGCTGCATACGCCGCTGCATTATGTGCTGGCGGCGGCGGCTTTTGTGAGCATATTCTGGTTCAATTTGTCGCTGTTGGTCATTATAGCCGGCACTATCGGCATTGCGTTGCTGGTGCGGTATCTGTGGCCTTCGCTGGTGGAAAAGGACGAGCATCAGGAAGAAGCGATGGCCGCGGAAGAACAGGGGTACTACCTCAACAAATATACGAAATCACCTGCCGGTGGGAATGTGATGCTGCGTCTCGGCAAACAGATCGGTGTTGCGCTGTTGTTGTGGGTATTGCCATTTGCGCTTTTTTTCTGGCTGGCGGAAGATTTCCGGTTCTGGAAAGGCATGGTGCTGTTTTTTACGCAAACGGCTTTTGTGACGGTGGGCGGTTCATATACCGTATTGCCTTATGTGGCGCAGTTCAGTGTGGGAAAGCTCAACTGGCTGAGTAATATGCAGATGATTGATGGTTTTGCGCTGGCGGAAACAACGCCAGGGCCACTGATCATCGTGCTGTCCTACGTAGGCTTTATGGCTGGTTATAATCATTTCGGCGGTTCGTTGTGGATGGGGACCCTCGGACTGCTGACGACTACGTTTTATACTTTTCTGCCCTGTTTTCTGTTCATCTTCGCCGGCGCGCCGCTGATAGGAAAAACACAGGAGAACAAATCGATCGCCGGCGTGCTGGGGTTTGTGACCGCTGCCGTGACGGGCGTTATCCTGAACCTGACCCTCTTTCTGGGAAAGGATGTATTGTTTCCCGGCGGGGTGACTTTCGCGCACCTGGATTATACCGCATTATGCTGGATGCTGCTCTCGCTTTTTCTGTTAATACGGTATCGGCTAAACGTAGTATATCTGATTGGCATGAGTCTCTGTTTCGGAGGATTACATTATCTGCTGACAAAATAAAATATCCTGATATTTATCAGTTGGGCGTGTAGAGGCAACACCTACATTTGTGGATATAATCCTGTCGTATGTTACTACCTGCTGTGGTGGCCGCCACTATCTTTGTCGTTATTTCCGCCATACATTTTTATTGGGCCTTTGGTGGCCAATGGGGTGTGAGAGAGGCGGTGCCGGTAAATACGGCCGGTGAGCCGATGTTACATCCCGGTGCTGCCGGTACGTTTATCGTGGCGCTCGGCCTGTTGTTTTTTGCGGCGGTGTTGACCGCCAATACCGGTGTTTTTGATGACCTGGCGAGCCGTAAAATAGTGAGCTGGACTACCAGAGGCATCGCTGTCATCTTTGCGATACGGGCCATCGGGGACTTTAAATATGTCGGCCTTTTCCGCAAGGTAAGAGCAACGCCGTTTGCCCGTAAAGACACCGTTCTTTTTACGCCGTTGTGCATCGTATTGTGTATACTTTGCCTGCTGGCAGCACAACCCATTTAATTATTCCGATATTTTGGTATTTACTGATGGAGTAGCTGTCGATTAATAATGGGTTTTCTCTTGATAGAACGCCCACCCGATAGCAAAATATCAAAATAACAAAATATCAAAATGACTCAATGATCTGGCGTGAGCGCTGCTGTAAGCTCCCGCAGGAGTTGGACCGTTTCCATCAGCAGATCAGCGAGGAAAAGGGCCGGTAATTCCGCCATACTGATGATGACGGTGAGGATACTAAAGTTGTGCATCGTAGAATTTACGGTAATAAGCGAATTTGTATGTCATGCTTTTCCGGGTTTCCGGTAACCCTTCTGCTGCCAGCTTTTTGAACCAGCTGAGCACCGTTTCACTGAACTGGTCAAACCCCTGTGATTGTGTGATGGCGTCTGTCAGTTGTACGGTGGCGGCATCGTCCTGCTGCCAGTAGCGTGCTATCGCCTGACACAGACCGGTTGTTAACGCTGCGTCATAGCATTTCTTCAGACAACGTGCCACCGGGGCAGCCCTGTCGGGGTAATTCATCAACATAAAAAACAGCCAGTGTTTAAGGCTGGTGACCTCTCCGGCTTCCAGCCGAAGCGCCGCCAGGTCTGGCCGGTGTGCCAGCTTCTCCCCACCGGCAGGATCTTCATACTTATTCAACGCATGTCGCTCCAGTAACGCTGCCAGATCGGAAAGTGCGGGCATGGCTTGTTCCGGCGCCGACTGACAGTCGGTCATCAATTGTTTGAGTAGTATTTGCATGACCTGATTTATTACGGTTCCGTTGTTTACCTTTACAAAGAAAGCACAATTTTCTTGTAAAAACAACGAAATCGTTTTTATTTATAACGAAATCGTTTTATTTTAAAATAAGTACTTTTTCCATAAAATATTTCTAATGATGACGCCTTTAGTGGAACTGATATCAGCATGGGAAGCCTACGCCAGTCAGGCCGATAAGCCCGCAGTAGCGGACTTTTGCGCTCAATACACGCGTAAGCAGACAAAGAAGAAAAAGGACAAATCCGGGGAAGGCCCGGCGCCCGATATGGATGGCCTGATCTCGGAACTGATCGGCAGAATGAGCGGTATACACACCATCTATGCTAAAATGATGATGAAAGAATGGCCGGACATCGAACTGGAATGGTTTTATTTGTTGAATGTTATCAAGTACAAAAAAGAAGCAAGGAAAACAGATATTATCAGTCTCTGTATGATGGAGCAATCCACCGGCATCGATATTCTCAACCGGATGAAAAAGAAGTCCCTCATCACGGAAAAAAATGATCCTGCCGATAAACGGGCGAAGCTGATCAGCATCACGGATAAAGGAAACGAGCTGCTGTACAAAAGTGGCAGCAGCCTGTTCAAAGTATCCTATATCCTCTACCATGATGTGGATGAAGAAGACAAACAGACGCTTATCCGCATTATGGGGCAGGTACATGCGCGCAGCAGGCCGCTGCTCGCCGAAGGCAGACAGCTTAAGTTAGACGATATGCTCACAGAACGCTACGGCAAAAATGCGTTGACCGAAGTGGACATCGCTTTCGCCAAGCTGGTAAAAGAACGTGAAAAAATGCTCGCCGAACGCCGCAAGGCAGAACCTATTGACGATATTATCCGGTCACTGTATAAATAACCAGCCATGCCTGTCCACACCTCCCGCAAAGATATTCCGCAATACGGACTGGAAGAGTCCCGGCAACTGCACCGTGTGCCCGGCGACACTTCCGCATTTGGATACAACAACCTCGCACCGGCTGCGCGGATAAAAGGTTTTGAGCTGTATTCCAGCGAAGGGGTGCGGGCGCAGCTGGGACCACTGAAATCGGACTACTACCGTATCAGTATTTCCGTGCGCGGCACTACCGAAATACAATTAGGGCTGGAAGACTTTACCCATGGCAATGGCACCATCAGCTTCACTTTCCCGGGGCAGATCTTCAGTAAGCGGGGCCTGAGCGATGATGCTTTTGGGTATTACCTGTTGTTCGAACCTGAATTCCTCGAGGGGATCATTTCCGCCGACCGTATTCCGGTGGAGTTTCCCTTTTTTGCTTTCGCAGGCGTACCGTTTATGCAGCTGTCGCCGGCTGAACTGGAGATCACCGTTGATTTTGCTGAACGGATGAATGCAGAGCTGCAGCGGCATCAGCCCGGCCACGACAAAGCCGTGCGCCTATACCTGTACCTGATGCTGCTGGAGCTGAAACGCAGTTATCTGCGGCAGGGTTTTGATATCACCGAACGGGATGAGAAACCGGCCTACCTGGTGCCGCGTTATAAAAAACTGGTCAGCGAACATTTTCTGACCAAACGGAAAGTCGCAGACTATGCGGCTATATTGGGCGTAACGCCCAACCATCTGAACAGGGCCATCCGGGAACATACCGGTCGTACCGCCTCCGAAGCCATTACAGACATGCTGGTCCGGGAGGCCAAAGCAGTGCTGCGTTATACCGACACCACTATCGCCGGTATATCCGATCAGCTGCATTTCAGCGACCCGGCGGGTTTCAACCGTTTTTTCAAGGAGAAGACGGGGCTTACCCCACTGGCCTTCCGGAAAAATGCAGTATCCGGTTAATTTAATGCAGCATTGGGTTAACGATGGTCTGTCTTTTATGCGCCAATTTTACAGCATAAAAGAAACACAATATGTCTGCTTCATTTGAAAATTCCCGTGTAATCATCGCCGGTGGTTCTTCCGGTATCGGACTGGCAACTGCCGCTTTACTGACCGCTGAAAAAGCCCATGTGACCATTACCGGCCGCGCTGCCGGACGGCTGCAGGAGGCCGCCGAAGCCGTGCCCGTGGCGGCTACCGCAGTGGTAGATGGCAACGACCGTCCCGCACTCGATCAGTTCTTCGCTGCACAACATAGTATCGATCATCTGGTGATTGCCCTCAGTGGCGCTAAAGGCGCCGGTATGTTCAAAGACTTGTCGCTGGACGATCTGCGGGCCGGCTTTGAAGGCAAGTTCTGGCCACAGCTGCAAACGTTACAGGCAGCACTGCCCTATATGCGCCCCGGTGGCAGCATTACCCTGATCACCGCTATCAGCGCCATCACCAAACAGCCCGGTACGTCCGGACTGGCAGCCATTAATGCCGGCCTCGAAGCTATGGTCCCCGGCCTGGCGAAAGAATTACAACCCTTACGGATCAACGCCGTTTCTCCCGGTGTGGTGGATACGCCATGGTGGGACTTCCTGCCGGCAGCGGCGAAGGAGGATACCTTCAAGGCCTATGCGGCACAACTGCCTACGGGAAAAGTAGCCGCTGCTACTGATATTGCGGAAGCGGTGCTCTTTCTGATGCGCAATAGCAATACCACCGGCACCATCCTGCGTTGCGATGGTGGATACAGCCTGTAGGAAAAATTGTTTGATAACCGTTGCCATCCTGATGAGCTGCTCATCAGGATGGTTTGTGTGGTGGTCTCCCCAAAAGTTTTCAGTGTAGGGTTCGCTATTTACGGGCCGGATAAGCAACGCTGAAAAAGCCATCTCCCCAAACCTGCCGGGTATCACGTTGGCGGGTAATCGTTATAGCCCGGAAACTTATCTTATGATTTGAACATAATCCTTTTTTTGCTGTTGTAGTATTTGCAATGATACTGCAGTGGATCCGATGTATGTAGTGGCAGGTATCATCCCCGAATTCTCAGGACCGACATGCATTATAGCGCAGCAATACTATTTCGGATGCAATGGAGCATGCGCAGGATTTCTTTTTCTCCGGCTACCACCTCGCGAAGACCATTATCCCCTTTAGCTGTAAGTATGTTGGGCATCACCGGCAATGAAATCAAGTTTATTGTACAAACCCAGCTATTATGGTAAAGAAGCTGTCCATTTGTGTAAATGTTCAGAGTATTATTTCCCGTGTAAAACAATGGTGTTGTGTGCTGTTGCTGCTGGCCGCCAGTCATGCGAAAGCCCAGCAATGTACCGGATCTTTGGGCGACCCGGTTTTTAAAGAAACCTTCGGCGACGCGCCTACGGCGACCAGGCCAACGCTGGGCCCTCCACTGCCGGCAGGTATTACCACGTATACCTATTACGCACCCGGCGTAGGCTCCAGACCTACCGGCCCTTATCCCGGTCAGTATACGATCAGTAACACCACCAGAGGATACAACAACATTTATTTCGTGGACCAGCCAGACCATACCAGTACCGATGGCCGCGGATTTTGTATGGTGGTAGATGCCAATGCCACCCCCGATAAATTTTATGAACGCACCATCACCGGCCTTTGCGCCGGCACCACCTTTGAGTTCTCCGCCTGGATCATGAACATCAACCCCAGTGGAGGGGTGGCGCAGCCCAGTCTGCGCTTTGATATCGTGGATGCCAACAATCCCAATGGCACCCCGATCGCCTCGGTGTCCACAGGGCTGGTACCGTATCAGTCGCCCGGTACCTGGGTGCGGCAGGCCGGTCTTTTCCAGATGCCGTCTACCACCAGCGCGGTGATCCTCCGTATTTTCAGTAATACCCCCAACAGTAATGGTAATGACCTCGCACTCGACGATATTGCCTTTGCGGCCTGCGGCCCTCCGATATCTTTTGGCCAGACTACCGGCGTAGTGTGTGCCGGTGGTACCGGCGGGTTCTCTGTAAGCCTTCCGGCCGGCAGTTACTCCAACTATTATTTCCAGCTCCAGAAAAGGGCGTTGGGCACCACCACCTGGAATAACGACGGTGGGGTGATCAACAACCTGGGCAACAACCAATATACTTTCAGCGTTCCTAACGCTCGTGCAGGTTTCGAATACCGTGTTGTGGCCGCAGGGGGGATGGCCGAAATGAACAATGCCAGCTGCCGCGTGGTGTCTAACCCGGCAGAATTGAAAGTAATCGATTATACGGCCGGTATCAACGGCCCTTCCACCATCTGTTATAATACCAGCGCCACGCTGACGGCTACGGTTACACCCAAAGCCGGTACCGGCACCCCGGCATCCGGTTTCGCCTATACGTGGGAAACCAGCGCCGACGGCGTTAGCGGATGGACCGTCGTGCCCGGCCAGACCAGCGCTACGCTGAATACCGGTGCGCTCACGGCCAGCCGCTACTACCGGGTGACCGCCACTGTTAGCGGATGCTCCGGCGATGGCGCCTCCAATCCGTTCCGGGTAGTCGTCAACCCCAATATCACTGTCAACATCGGTACGGTCAATCCGGTATGTCAGGGTACTGCATTATTTAGTATACCCTATACCGTGACTTCCGGCAACGCCAATACTTTTAGCGTCACATCAGCAGACATGCCCGGCTTTAATCCGGTCACCAACGCCACTTTAGGCGGCTCGCCGATCAATGTGGTGATACCTTCCGGCGTAGCGCCGGGTACCTATCATTTTACGGTGACCTTCACGCACCAGGCCAGCGGCTGTTCGGCATCCTACCCGGTTACGCTGGACATCAGCCCAACCCCCACTACGGCGACGGTAGGGTCCAATCAACTGCTGTGCGGCACCAGCAATACTACCCTCAGTGGTAATACGCCGACTAACGGCACCGGTACCTGGACGCAGGTGAGCGGTCCGGGCATCGCCACATTTGACAACCGTCAGCTGCCCAATGCCAATGTATCCGGACTGGTGACCGGCACCTACGTGTTCCGGTGGACCATCACCAGCGGCGCGTGTCCGCCGACATATGCGGATTTACAGGTGACGGAATATGGTAATACCACCCTGCCGGACGCGGGGCCTGACTCTACCCAGTACAATTCCGGCATCTTCCACATGCAGGCCAATACGCCATCTGTTGGCACAGGCAAATGGGTAGTCATCAGCGGTAACCCGGTGATAGCCGATACAGCCGATCCTCATACAACGATCACCATCCCTCCCAATACCAGCGCCACCCTGGCCTGGACCATCACGAACAATGTTTGTCCGCCACTGCCCGATCAGGTAACCATTACCTATATCAGCCGCGCAGACATCCAGGCCACAAAAGAAATACTGGAGCAGGGGCCTTATATCGCCGGCCAGCCACTGGTATATCGTATGGTCATCACCAATGCGGGCCCAAGTAACGCTACCGGCGTAAGGATCACCGACCCGCTGCCCGCCGGATTTACCGCCGGCAACGTCTCCGTGGCGAATACCGGCGCGGCACAGATCACACAGGACAACAGCACCAATACCAATATTGATGTAACGGCCAATATCCCCACCGGCGATGCCACGATCACTATTACCGTCTCCGGAAAGATCAATTCCTCTTTTGAAGGGGACCTGACCAATACCGTAACGGCCGTCTCACCGGTAGTGCCCGACCCTGACGGCGCCACCGCCACGGTAACGGTGCCGGTTGTACGCCGCCCTTACTTTGAAGTGGTGAAAAGCGCGCCCGCCATGGCGGTTGCCGGAGAATCCATCCACTTTGGTATCATTGCCCATAACAGCGGGCTGGGTGATGCCCGTGCCGCCGTGCTGACGGACGTGATTTCCTCCAAACTGTCTAACGTCAGCTGGACGGCCACCGCCACCGGTAAAGTCACCATCACCTCCGGTGCTTCCGGCACCGGCAACAACCTGCGTATCGTAGCGGATTATCCCGGTGGAGACACCCCCGCCGATACCGGTAAGGTGTATATCAGTGTAACCGGCACCGTGAATGCCGGCGCCACCGGTAGCATCGATAACGTAGCTACCGTTACGCCTACGGAAACCTCCGTCGGTACTTTTACGTCCAATACCACCAACACCATTATCAGCAGCACGCCTGGCCTGGTGATAGACAAGAGCCGCACCACCCCGGTGATAGCCATCGCCGGTACGCCGGTGCAGTATGTGATCACGCTGATCAACAACGGGCCGAGTGACGCCGTGGGAACCGTCATTACCGACGCGGTACCCGCCGCAGTGCAACAGGTGACCTGGACCGCCACCGCACAAGGCAGCGCCGCGGTGACTGCCGGCAGCTCCGGTACAGGCAATCAGATCAACGTCACGGGCAACATCCCCGCAGGTTCTTCCAATATTATCACCATCCGCGTTTCCGGCGTCATCAGCGCCGACTATTCCGGTACGCTCTCCAATACCGCTACTGCCACCCCTGCTGAACCAGGTGTGCCGGCGGTATCTGATACGGATGTGGCCACCGTGCAGAAAGCCGTGAAATTCACGATTGTGAAAAACGGCCCGGCGACAGCCATACCAGGAGGACAAATTTCTTACACCATAGATGTGAAGAACGAGGGGCCTTCCAATTCCACCGCTACCACCATCAGCGATGTGATTCCTGCCTCCTTGTACAACGTGTCCTGGACGGCCAGTGTAGTCAGCGGCACAGCCAATATCACCGGCGGCGCTACCGGTACCGGCAATCAGTTGAGCGTAACCGCTAACATAGCAGCGAATGCGACTGTCCGGGTCGTGGTACAGGCCACCATTTTACCTCCTACCTACAACGCTATCCACAACACTGCGGTGGTAACACCGTCAGAGCCGGGCTTCCCGCCGGTAACCTCCAACGAGGTAATCACGACGGTGAACCCGCAGGCAGCACTGACCATCAGTAAAAGTGGTCCGGACACAGCTACTGCCGGTAGTTCGGTGTCCTATGTAATTACCGTGGGAAATAATGGCCCCAGCAACGCCCGTAACATGCAGATCAAAGATGCCGTTCCGGCAACACTGCAACAGGTGACCTGGACGGCCGTCGCCAATGGCAACGCGTCTATCGCCAGCGGTGTTAATGGCAGCGGTAATAACGTCGCGCTCAGTGGCGATATCGCCGCCGGTCGCGGAAATAATATAGTGATCACCGTTAGTGGCAAACTGGACCCTGCTTTCGCCGGTACGTTGACTAACACGGCAATCGTAGTGCCTTCCGAAACCGGCAGCACCGGCGATACCGCCACCAAACAAACGGTTGTCAGAAGGCTACCGCAGATTACCATCACCAAAGCAGCGGTCGACGGCGTATTGGCCGGCGACAGTGTGACATATACTATTGAAGTGGCCAATGGCGGCGCTTCCAACGCCGTGAACCTGGTGGTGAGCGACGTGGTACCTGCTGCGTTAAGTGGCGTGCAATGGTCGGCCCGCGCACAGGGACTGGCCACCATCACCGCCGGAGGCAGTGGTACCGGCAATAATGTACAGGTAACCGGTAACATCCCCGCAGGCAGTGGTAATAAACTGGTGATCACCGTAACAGGTAAAACAGACCCCGGCTTCTCCGGCAGTATTGTGAACCATGCTACCGCTACGCCGTCCGAACCGGTACCACCGGTAACGGCTACCCAAACCGTGGTGGTGAGAAAGCTGCCGGCTATTCGTGTTACCAAAGCTGGCCCTACTGCTCTCAGAGCGGGTGAGCGTATCACCTACACCGTAACGATCAGCAATACCAGCGTATCCAACGCGGATAACCTGGCTATAGAAGATATTGTGCCCGCCGCGGTAACGCAGACTACGTGGACGGCCACCGCCAGCGGTGGCGCTGTGGTCAATAGTGGTGGCACCGGTACCGGCAATACGGTACAGGTGAACGCCAATATCCCCGGCGGCGGCAACAGCAGCGTACTGGTGACGATCACCGGTATCGTTGATCCGTCCTTCTCCGGTACGTTCACCAACGTAGCAAGTGCGAAGCCTTCTGAAACAGGCGCCCAGCCGGCCGTATCCGGACCAGTGGTGACAACCGTTGCGCAACAGCCATCCCTGCATGTGGTGAAAACAGGTCCGGCTACCGCCGATGCCGGTGAAAACGTTCGTTATCTGTTGACCGTGACCAATACCGGTCCTTCCAATGCACTCAACGCGGTGATCGCTGATCAGCTGCCGGCGCTGCTCACCAACGTTAGCTGGAGCGCTACCGCTACCGGCGGGGCAGCGATCCTGTCTGGCGCCACCGGCACGGGCAACAATCTTCAGGTGACGGTCAATGTTCCGGTGACGACAGGGGCGGTGAATATAACCGTAACCGGTACCATCCCGGCAGCTACGCTTGCCGGTACCATTAAAAACGTGGCCACCGCAGATCCTAAAATATCCCAATTGCCACCGGCGGTTTCCGATACTGTTACGACGGTGATCAGCCAGCGGCCACGGCTCATTATTCAGAAAAATGCACCGGCCAACTGGAGCGCGGGTGAGTATATCATCTATGGCGTGAAAGTGGAAAATGCCGGTCCAAGCGATGCGCGGGCCACCGTGATCACAGACGCTATCCCGGCGACGATCATCAATCCCACCTGGACGGCTACTGCCAGTGGTACAGCCGTTGTTACCAGCGGCGCTACCGGTACCGGCAATCAGCTGAATGTGGTGGCAGATATTCCGGCAGGCAGCGGCAACAGCATCACCATCCTCATTGCAGGCAGGGTGCAGACCGATTTTGCCGGCGCTATCTCCAATACGGCCATCGCTACCCCGGCGGAGCCCAATGTACCACCGGTAAGTTCTACGGTATCTACCAATATCAGTCGCAAAGCCAAACTGAAAATCCATAAAACCGGCCCTGCTGCTACAACGGCAGGTAACGTTATCGCCTATACGCTGGAAGTACTCAATAATGGTCCGAGTGATGCGAACAACATCACCATTAAAGACGCTATCCCTGCGGGCATCCTGAATGCTACCTGGACTGCCACTGCTTCCGGCGGCGCCGCGCTTACATCTGCGGCTTCCGGCACGCAGGATGTATTGGTAACCGGCAACATCCCCGTTACCGCAGGCGCCAAAATCATCGTACAGGTAAATGGTAAAGTTGATCCCAACTATGCATTGCCTAATATCACCAATGTGGCGATGGCGCTCAACGATCCGTCGTTTGCCACACCGGTAGGCGATACGGCTTCCGTGGTAACGACTATCAACCGGGTAGCCAACCTGCGTATCGTGAAGAGCGGCCCTGCCAATCAGGGCGCGGGTGAACCGATGCAATACACGTTGCTGGTACAAAATGATGGCCCCTCTAATGTGCAGGGCGCCCGCATCCAGGATGCACTGCCAGGGCTCCTGCTCAACGGCAGCTGGGTGGTGACCGGCACCGGCGGCGTGGCCAATATCACACCAGCCAGCGGTACCGGTAACGTGGACGTTACGGCTGATATCCCGGCAGGCAACGGTATCCTGCAGGTAACGATAACGGGCGTACTCAGTCCGGCTGCAGTGAACGGTACCACCATTATCAATACGGCCACGGTGTCACTGCCGGCGGGCAGCCCGATCGTTGATCCTAACCTGGCAGACAATACCAGCTCGGTGACGACCGTGGCGGATAATGATCCGGTAGTGCGTATCGCCAAAACCGGTCCCGCTGTGGTTAATGTGGGGGATTCTATCCACTACCGCATCGTGGTGACCAACGGCGGCTCCGGCAATATTACCGGCGCGCTGATCACCGATCAGGTACCGTCAGATGTGACGGTAACCTCATGGGGCGCTGCTGCCACCGGTACGGCCACCGTAACAGGAGCGACATCCGGCAACAACAATACCATCAATACTACTGCTGATATCCCGGTAGGCAGTGGTAACATGATCGTCATCCTGGTCAATGGTATCGTCAATCCAACATCTAATACATTTTTCACCAATACAGCGGTGGTAACAGCAGGTGCTAATAAAACAAGTTCCATTACCACCACCGTCAACCAGTCCACCGATGTGAGCATCGTGAAGAGCGCTCCGCAGCAGGTGGTCGCAGGCGAGACCGTGAATTATACGCTACAGATATTCAATGCCGGTCCGGTGAATGTGCCATCACTGGTCATTACCGATGCGGTGCCGGCCGCCATTACCAATGTTACCTGGAAAGCGGTCGTTACCGGCACCGGTGAAGTGATCGGCGCCCAGGAAATAGACAGCGCCGGCAGCAATATTGTCATCCCCGGTAAACTGTCTGCGGGCAGCGCCAATTACATCACGGTATATATCAGTGGTACTGTCAGTGGTAGTGCTACCAGCGGCAGTATCATCAATACCGCCAATGTAGCGGTGAATGGCGTGACGGATTACAACCCGGCTAACAATACCAGTACGACCACCACCACGGTGGGCCGTAATGTCGGTCTACAGGTCCGCAAGAGTGGCCCTGTGACAGCACAGGCAGGTAATACCATTACTTATCAGGTGGTGGTCACCAACAGTGGCCCGTCTGATGCCAGCGGCGTGAGCATCGCCGATGCAGTGCCGGCCATTGTGCAAGGCGTGAGCTGGCAGGCGGTCGTTACCGGCGCGGCCACGATCACCGGCCCTTACAGCGGTACCGGCAACAATGTGGCCACGACGGCCAATATCCCCGGTGGCGCTGGCAACAGTGTGGCCATCACGATCACGGGCACACTCAATGATGATTTCTCCGGTAATGTGCTCAACATCGCCACCGCCGGCAGCAGCGAATCTCCTACCGTGAATGATCAGGTGAATACGGTGGTGACTAAACAGTCTGATGTGCAGATCCGCAAGAGCGGTCCGACCACTATCACTGCGGGCGACAAGATCAGTTACCTGATCACCGTTACCAACAACGGTCCCGCGTTTGCACGCGGCCTGCATATCACCGATACGATCGACTCCCGCATCACCGGCGTCACCTGGACCACCAGCACCACCGGTAATGCGAATGTGACCGCCGGCGGTACCGGTAGCAACAACCAGATCAGCGTGGCCGCCGATATCCCGGCCAACGACAGCGCTTCGGTGATTATCATGGTTACCGGCACGGTGAGAGCTGATGCTGCCAACACCATCAGCAACACCGCTACTGTCACCTCTCCGGACCCGCAAACACCTACGGCCGTTACACCACCGGTGATCACAGTGGTAGAACAAAATCCCGAACTGACCATCACCAAGAGCGGTCCGCAGGCGCTGAACGCCGGCGAAATGATCAGCTACTGGCTGGAAATCACAAATAAAGGCCTGAGCAATGCTACACAGGCGGTTATCAGCGATCAGGTGCCTGCTATGGTGAAACAGGTGAGCTGGTCTGTACAGTCCACCACGCCGGGCACGACCGTCACCAGCGGCGCTACCGGTACCGGCAATAATGTACAGGCAGTCGCCAATATTCCGGCCGGCGGCACGCTGCGACTGATGATACAGGGCAAAGTGGATTCCACTTTCTCTGGTAAGATTGTCAACACCGGTATTGTAACACCAGCGGAACCAGGCAACGAGCCGGATTCCTCTGAGATAGAGACAGACGTAGTGTTGAAACCATCTGTACAAATCACCAAATCCGGACCGGCAGCCTTACAGTCAGGTCAAACGATCACGTATACACTAATTGCGAAAAACGATGGCCCGAGCATGGCTACCAACGCCAATATTCTCGATGCGGTGCCGGCGGCGATCAACAACGTAAGCTGGAGCGCCGTGGCAGCAGGTAACGCCCAAATCGTGGGCGCAGCCAGCGGTACGGGTAACCTGGTGAGCCTTACCGTAAACATACCACCCGGAGCATCCAATAGTGTAACCGTTACCGTTAACGGCACGGTGAACCCCGCCTTCCGCGATACGCTGAATAATACAGCGATCATTACGCCTGCCGAAACCGGCGCGTTACCGGATACATCGGCACTGGTGCAGACGGTGGTAACGGCCATGCCTAAACTGCATATCCAGAAAGATGGCCCCGCTACCACCACTGCAGGTCAACCGATACGCTACACCATATTGGTGAACAACAGTGGCCTCAGCAATGCGCTCAACTTCACGGTGACAGACGTAGTGCCCGCCACACTGACCCAGGTAAGCTGGAAAGCGGTGACCAACGGTACGGCCGTGATCAAGAGCCCGACATCCGGTACCGGTAATAATATTAGTCTGACCGGCGACATGCCTGCCGGCAGCGGAAATAGTATCGTCATTACCGTGACCGGCAACGTAGCGGCCAATGCCAGCGGTACTATCGTCAATACCGCCACAGTGACGCCCGCCGAAACCGGCGCTACACCGGAATCTGCTACGGCCACTACGCAGCTGGTGACCCAGTCGGCCGTGAGGATCAGTAAAACCGGTCCGGCCACCATGATACGCGGCGATCAGGTGACCTACGTCATCAGCCTGATCAACGGCGGTCCGAGTGATGCGATCAACGTAGATATTACCGATCTGATACCATCCGTGCTGACCAACGTTACCTGGAGCGCAACGCCGTTCCGCAGCACGGTGATCAACAGCGGCGCTACCGGTAGCGGTAACAACATAAAAGTAAATGTGAACATGCCGGCGGCCGATACCAGCGGACTGACCATCCAGGTGAAAGGCACCGTGGCGCAGAACGCACCTTCCGGCAGCGTCAGCAACACCGCACATGCCATCCTTAATAACATGGGTGGTAAGAATGTTCCCTCCAATACCGTGGTGAGCACCATCGGCAGCGCTACGGATCTGACCATCGTGAAAACAGGCCCGATGGAGGTATTTGTCGGCAGCAAAGCTATCTATCAGCTGACCATCAGCAACGATGGTCCTTCCAACGCCGACAATGCAACGGTAACGGATATACTGCCTGCCGCCTTCACACAACCGGCGGTAACAGTACTCTCCATGTCTGGTGGTGCGGCCAATGTACAGGCGGCGCTGAATGGCAATACCATGAATGCTACACTGGGCACGTTGCCGGTGGGGGCTAAAGTAGTATTGCAGGTGACTGCCACCGCGACTACGCCGGGCAGCATCCAAAACACGGCCGTGGTGAATACGCCTGCCGGTATCGCCGATATAGACAGTACCAACAACAGCAGCACCGCTACTACGTTTATCAGGGCTAAATCCAAACTGGATGTGGTGAAATCCGTGAGCCCGGCCAGCGGTCCTTACAGCATTGGCCAGGTGATCAGTTATACCTTACAAATCAGCAATACCGGTACCACCGGCGTAAACCCTGTGGTGGTACTGGATACGCTGCCACCTGCCAGTCTGGTCAGCGATCCGGTATACAGCAATCCTCCTTCCGGTAATATCGTTTACAACAGCACCACCCGTGTGCTGCAATGGAACGCGGGACTGCTGAGAGCTGGTGAAACACGCGCCTGGAGCTACGATGTGACGATCACCGGTACCGGCAATGTACGCAACATCGCCGTGGTAACCGGTCCTCCGGACGTAAGCATCCCGGATACGGCGATCGTTACCATCAACACCGAAAAATTCGCTAACCTCAAAGTGGTGAAACAGCTGACCAGCACACCGCCGTTCAGTGTCAATAATGTATTAACGTTCACCATTACGGCGACTAATAACGGGCCTAACAAAGCCACCGGCGTGGTGGTGCAGGACCGTCTGCAAAGTATGCTGGGCAGACCGCTTACGCTGAATGCCAGTGCAGGTACGGCGACTTACGATATCGCTGCCGCTACTATCAACTGGCAGATACCGGAACTGGCTGCCGGCGCCAGCGCCACACTTACCTTCACGGTGAAACTGATGAGTGCAGATGATATCGCCAATACGGCTACCATCAGTGGTAATGAGAAAGACCCCGACGTCAGCGATAATACCTCCGTGGTAGGCCCGATAAAAGTGACCGGCGAAGATATCTTCATTCCGAATGTGGTCACACCTAATGGCGATGGCAAGAATGATAATTTCTTCATACCAGGACTGAGCAAATTCCCGGGTTCAGCGCTCTACATCTACAACCGTTGGGGGAATCAGGTGTACCAGAGCAAGAATTATGACAACAAATGGAATGGCACTGGTTTGAGTGAGGGCACTTATTATTACATACTGGAACTCCGCACCGAACAAGGTGTGAGGAAATATAAAGGATGGGTCGAACTGATGCGATAAGTACATTTGCAAGCAAAAACAAAGAGGCAGCAATGATTTGCTGCCTTTTGTTTTTCATCTATCTAACGCTTATAAAGAAGGGGCAGTAACAACATCTTCCTTTACCGGTTCATAGTTGATCGCGGTGGCGATGGCTTTGAATTTTTTGGACTCCACGCCCAGCACAGCGCCTTCGGGTGTCCAGGTGTGCAACGGTCCGCCTCTGAATGGCAGTTCCGGCGTTACCCACAGCGTCAGCTGGCCGGTTTTGCTTTGCACCGTTACCTCCTTGCATACAAAACCGAGGATGGTGCGTGTATTGTTGCCGGTGCGGATTTTAGCGGCCTCGGGATGTTCTTTTTCTGCGAGTGCCTTTTTGCCGCCGGCTTCTGTCAGCGCCCAGGCTTTGCCGGTAGTGCCGTCTTCATAAAAAGCGACTTCATTTTCGCCCATTTGAATTTTTACATTAGCTCCTTCTTCTGTATGAAGCTCTTCCGGTTGCCGGCGGCTGATCTTGCATTTCTTACCGTTGAAATACAGTGCTTCCTGACTGCTGGCCGTTTCCGGTATCATGTCTTTATACTTCAGCTGATCTGGTTTGAGCGATGCATGCAGGAACATGGTGAGATCGTAATGTATCACGCCCTGTGTTTTGTCTTGTGCGGTGACTGCGAATCCGGTAAGGAGGAAAGCTATCAGCAGGATGAGGTGAGTGCCTTTCATTGTTATTTGTTTTTTGATTTGGAAAAATGTCTGAATTTATAAGTGCCGGTGACGAGGAAATACTGGCCCAGCGCATTGTTTTTGCGGTCTTCAATATAGCCGTTGCCGGTAATACGGTTAATGCCGGCGTTATTGTTCAACAGGTCTTTAGCTGCCAGTTGCAACGAGAAATGTTTACCGATTTCTTTGTTGAGTCCTGCATTCAGTAATAAGATGGTGTTGTTGTACCCGGCTGCCAGACCCAGTGCAGAGAAGCCTTCCAGGCTGGTTTCAAAAGTCATGTTCCAGGGCAACACCACAATACTTTCGATGTTGTAATTGAGCAGCCAGTTCTTTTCCGGCAGCCCGTTGCGAATAGCGAAGCGCCGGTTGTTCCAGGTGGCGCTGCCTGAGGCATTGATACTGACACGGTCGGCCGGGTAGTAGTTCACATGGATATCAGGGGCCAGCGTGAGGATGGTGTTCCTGTTGGCTTCCCCATTATTATACAGCGTATTGCGGGAATAGGTGCCGGTGAAACCCAGTGATATGGACGAATTGCGCGGAGCAATGGTGATGCTTTTGCCGGCGGAAAAATTAGCCTGGTAGTTGCCCCGTACATTCACCGGAATGATCAGTTGTTGACCGGTATTTTTATCGATGCTGGTGCTGTCGGTCACCTGGCTGCTGTACCAGTTGAACCCGGCGGTGGCATACACGGAATTACCGGATGTTGGCGCTACCTGATTGAATGACAACGACCAGCGATGGCTCTTTTCCTGGTCCAGCAGCGGATTACCACGACGAACATACAGCGGGTCGGTGTTGTCTGTCAGTGGTTGCAGATTGCTGACAGCGGGCGTAGTGGCCACTGTGGTGTAGCGGAACGTCAGCCTTTGTTTGTTGCTGGTTTTATATTCAGCATACGCTTCCGGCAGCCAGGCCTGAAACTGTCTGTCGATGTTATATCCTTTCAGGCCGGAGTGTCCGTTGATGGTACTGCGTTGCCATCCGGCGCCGACGGTATAACGGAACTGCTTATAGTTGCCGGCCAGCAATGCTTTGGTGGTATGTTGCCATTTGCGGGTGTTGTAGCTGTCGCTGTACAACGGATCGATGTCGTCATAAGCGCCGCTGCTGCTGCGGTTACTGGTCTGCCGGTCGTAGGAGCCATCGCTGTAATACAGTTGTTGCCCCAGCTGCAGGCTTAGTGGCCGGGATAACGGTTCTGTATATACGATATTTCCGCTGATGGAGGATACTTTCGATTTGCTGACCATTTGTTGATCGATATGACTGTTTTTTTCACCCGTAGGGAGATGAAAGAAGGTACTATTGAAGCGGTTCAGCAGGGTGGTGTTATTGTCAAAGTATTCCGGTTTGGCGGTGACCATGAGCGTACGGCCTGGTTTGGCGAGGCGGTGACGCAGTTGTATTTCCATGGAGCCGAGGCGGTTGTCGCCGATGCTGTGGGTGTTTTGGCTACCATCATTCAGCAGCGTGACGCCATCGGCCGTATAGGAGCGGAATGTGCGGTCCTGGCTGTTGTTAAGATGGTTCAGGTCTGCATGTGGTATCAGTTTCAGTGCCGTGCGGGAGCTGAGTGGTGTTTCCACGGTGAAGTCTATACGCTGATTCATATTGTAATTAGTGGTGCTGCCATTTTGCAGATAGTTATAGGCCGTATCTGTGAGCCGGTATTGCCGGGCATAGTCGTAGTTGTTGCGGGTATTGGATTCATTGAAGAAGTAGCTGCTGCGTAGTTTGAAGCCGTTGTTCCAGTCGTTGTTGAAGTTAGCGCCACCGAAGCGGGTATCAGTGAGGCCGATGGGGCGGGCTATTTCCGCGAGTGCTTCGGGCGTACCCATAATTTTTACGCCGCTCATGTTCATGAGTTCCGACAGTGCGGCGGGAGGCAGGTTGTTGAACATATCGGGGTTGGAGCCTGCCATTTTGATCAGTTCAGAGGCGCTGAAGCCGGATTTATTCACGTTGTTGCCTTTCAGCAGCAGCGACAGTTGCATGTCGTTGAGGAAACTGTTGGCATTGATACCGCCTTCGTAGCGGTCCATGGTGCCGATGCCGGCGCTGGCGTTGCCGAAGTAGCCGCGTTTCCGGTTCTTTTTGGTGACGAGGTTGATGGTCTTCATTTGTTTGCCATCGGCTACACCGGTGAACTCCGCCATATCGCTTTGTTTGTCCAGTATTTGCACTTTATCGATCATATCTGCGGGAAGGTTGCGTGTAGCGATGGCGGGATCGCTGCCGAAGAATTCTTTACCGTCTACGAGCACGCGTTGTACCGTTTCGCCCTGCGCTTTGATGCTGCCGTCTCGCTCTACCTGTACACCGGGCAGTTTGCGGAGCAGTTCTTCCACTACCGCATTATCTTTTGTCTTGAATTTATTGGCGTTGTATTCAATGGTATCGCCTTTCATCTGCACCGGCGGTGTATTATCCTTAATGGTAATGGTCTGTAGCTGGGTGCTCCCTGCATGGAGCGCGATGGAGGCGGGCAGTGCAGGAAAGCGGCCGGCGGGGATACTAAAGGAAAGGGTGCTGTCGGTATAGCCCAGGCTATGCAGCTGTAGCCGATAGTGACCATCGGGAAGCGTGAAAGATACTTTCCCCTGTGTATCGGTCATGGCCGTACGAATAATAGCGGTGTCATTCAGAGCGGTAATCTTAAGGGCTACACCGGCCAGTGCTTTACCGGTAGCGGCGTCGCCGATTTGTGTTTGTTGCTGGCGCTGCTGGGCGGTTGTGGTGAGGAAAGACAACAACAGGATGCCCGGCAGGTATATTGTACGCATCAATTTTTTCATGCGGTAAAATTACCGGGCCGTATGCGGGGAATAGGTTAACGAATATGTATATACTCTTAATGAGTGTTAAAAAATGGAACTGGGTTGTGGTGTGATTTTTTTGGTTCTCCGGCGAATAATATAACAAGGGGAGGTGCAGCTTTAGGCAAGCAGCTTAAAACCACGGCCCCGTACATTTACAATCTGGATGTTTTCATCCTGGTGCAGGTACTTGCGCATGCGGGTAATATATACGTCCATATTGCGGGCGTTGAAGAAGCTGTCGTCGCCCCAGATGCTGAGCAGCATATCCTTGCGGGAGGTGATGTTGTTCACATTGTCGGCCAGCATTTTCAGCAGATCGGCTTCCCGCTGGGAGAGGCGCCGGGTTTCGCCGCCATAGTGCAGTTCCTGCCGGGGATAGTCGAACAGGTAGCCGCCCAGTCTGATCTGTCCCTGGCTGGCAGTTGGTGCGGCGTGTGCGGCAGGTGCGAGCGTGCGTTTCAACAGGGCATGGATGCGCAGGATCAGTTCTTCCATGCTGAACGGCTTTTTAATATAGTCGTCGGCGCCGGCATGGAAACCTTTCAGCACGTCCTGTACCTCACTTTTGGCGGTGAGGAATATCAGCGGGGTATGCGTATCGGTGGCGCGGATCTCCTGTACCAGGGTGAGACCGTCTTTGCGGGGCATCATCACGTCGATCACACATACGTCCGGCTGGTGCTGACGGTACAGTTGCCAGCCTTCCTGGCCATCGGAGGCATAGATGACTTCAAAGCCTTTCATCTCCAGCGTTTCTTTTACAACGCCGGCGAGTACTGTCTCGTCTTCTACCAGTAATAAACGTATCTGTTGTTTCATCGTCTTGCCAGTTCAATGGTAAATGTGCTGCCCTCGCCGGGACTATTGCCTACTTTATAATGACCCCATTGTGTCATTGTTTGGGTAGTTCAATGGTAAATGTGCTGCCCTCGCCAGGACTATTGCCTACTTTATAATGACCCCGTTGTGTCATTGTTTGGGTAGTGCAATGGTAAATGTGCTGCCCTCGCCGGGGTGACTATCTACTTTAATGGTGCCGTTGATGCGGTCCAGCAGGCTTTTCACATGGCTGAGCCCCAAACCATAGCCTTTGACGGTATGCAGGTTGCCCTGCGATACGCGGTAAAACTTATCAAAGATATATGGCTGATGGGCTTTGTCGATGCCAATACCATAGTCTCTGATGATAAACTGATAATGCTGCGGCAACTCGGTGACGGTTAGCGCTATTCTCTTAACATCCGAAAGGGTGTATTTGATCGCGTTATCCAGCAGATTGGATAATACAGTACGCAAGGCGGCCGGCTGGGTGAGCAGTTCTTCATGGGTCACCTGTATGGTCGTCTGTATCTGTACGCCGGGCAGCCCGGAGAAGCGTGACTCGACGGTCGTTAGCAGCTGAGGGATGGATATCAGCGCTACGGTCTCCTGTGGTTCGTCCTCATGTTCCAGGCGGGTGAGCGCCATAATATTATCGACCAGTCCCTGTAATTTATGCAGCTCGTCCTGTTCCAGCCGCAGGTACCGTTCTGTTTTTTCCGGGTCTTTGCTGCCGCCAAAGGTGAGCAGTGCTTCATTGGTGGCGGTGAGAATGGCTACCGGCGTTTTCAGTTCATGGGTGATGTTACTGATAAAATCGTTTTTCATGGTCTCCAGCCTTTTCTGCCGGATGATGATGCGCCATAATACCCATATGCAACCGGTGATGAGTACGATCATAAAGAAAGACAACACCAGCGGCCACAGTATCTTCACCAGCAGGAAGGTACCGGCGCCCTCAAACCGCGCCACGATGGTCCGCCGTGATTGCAGGGAAGCGGAATGGATAACGGCCACGTGTTCATCTGCCGTAATAGTGGTGTCCTTATCTATCATTTGAATGGCAAAAGGCAGGGCGATATGCCGGTTGTCCAGTTCTTCCCGGTAATATTTATTCAGCAGGGCGGTATCTATTGGGGCGATGTTGCTGAAGGCGAAAATACTGGCGAGGAACTGGTTCATGTCGGCTCCCACGTCCTGTAGCCGGAAGTTCTGCTGGAATACCGTGTTGCTTTTCTTTTGACTATTGTCCAGGGTGATGACCTTCACTTGTCCGCTGCTGTCGGAAGACAGGGGAATGGTGTCGGTGACGGTACCAGTGCTGAATTGTAACGTCCGCTTATGGGGCTGGACCCGTAAGGTGTCTTTCGCCTTCAACTCACCTTCGAGTTGCCTCACGGAGCTGATCACGGCACGGTCATAGGCTTTTTGTAAGCCGTCAGACACCACCTGCACAAAAGCGGTCTGCTGCCCCAGCCAGGCAGTCCGCAGCCAGTACAACTGAAAGGCCAGCACCGCCAGCGCGGTCGGGATAGTGATCCACCAGATCCGTTTTACAATGAAGTCCATCTTACAAAGATAGCCGAAGCCGCTATGCCGGCAAGGTCAGATTAACACTCATTAACACTTTTGCAAGGATGGTTAACAAACGAAAAAGACGCGCTGCCCGTCCCGGGGGGTTAACAGCTCGTCCGGTTGCTTAGTCATCCGTCCCAAAGGTTTGTTGTTTGTCATAACTGAGTGAAAATCAATTTGTAATGGTTTAGTATTGTGTCGTGCTGCTAACGGCGCACCGACAAAATACAAGACATATGTACCGCAGTTTTTTCCTGTTTTTTATCTTTTTAGGCATGCAACTGGCCGGCCACGGGCAGCAACAAATCGCCGGTGTGGTCACCGATGTGAAAGGGCAACCGGTGGAAGGCGCCAACATTTATATTACCGGCACACTCGACGGAGCCTCCTCTGATAAAACGGGGACATTCAGTTTTACCACCACACAAACCGGTACCGTCATACTCGGGGCCAGCTATGTAGGGTATAAGGATTTCCGGCTGACGGCGCCGGTCAGCCAGATGGGACAACTGAAAATCCAGTTACAGCTCCGGGAGAAAGCCCTGGAGGAAGTCGTGGTACGCGCCAGCACTTTCAGCCTGGGGAAAAGTCGTACCCTGGAAAAACTGGACGCACTGGATGTGGTGATGACCGGTAGTTCCAACGGCGATATCTATGGCGCCCTGATGTCACTGCCAGGCACCCAGAAAGTGGGAGAGGACGGCAAATTATATATCCGTGGGGGTGACAACCGGGAAACACAGACGTTTGTGGACGGGATGCACGTATTAAGCCCTTACTCCGTTACCGCCCAGGACATGCCGGCCCGCGGCCGTTTTTCTCCGTTTCTTTTTCAGGGCATCAATTTTTCCCTCGGCGGATATGAGTCAGAGTTTGGACAGGCCCTGTCGGCCGTACTGCCTATGGATACCAAAGATGTGGCCGGCAGCACTAAAGCAGGCATCAACTTCTCCCCACTGAGCGCCGGCGGCGGTGGTTCGGTGGCCTTCCGCAAAAGCTCCCTTTCGGCCAATGTGAATGTCACCGACCTTACCCTGTACAATAAAGTGCTGCCCGACCGCTATGCCTGGAAAAAACCTTATCAGTCGCTCTCGGCAGAGGCGCAGTATAAAACCGCCGTGGGTACAAGAGGTGTATTCAAACTCTATACCGCCTACGACCGTACGGCCTTCATCCGCACATTTGCTGATACCCTCAATCATGTCCCTGAGCGGGATTTCCGGCTGCAACAGGATAATTATTACCTGAACGCCACCCTGAAAACGAAGACACGCCGCAATACCCACTTGTTTTTCGGCGCCGCCGGCTCGTATGTGGATAACCGTTATGACAACGCCCGGTTTCAGCACGACAACTACCATCAAAATGAACAGGAGCTTCACCTGAAAGCGAAGCTGGAGAAAAACATCGTACCGGGGTATCGCCTCAGTACCGGCATGGAAGCATATCTGCGCGGCTACCGGGCGGTTTATCATGATACGCTGCAGCGCCGGCTGCAGGACCAGCAGGTGAACTATCAACTATATGCCGCTTTTGTGGACAATCAGGTCCGGCTGCTGCCAGGCTTGTATGCCAATGCATCCGGGCGAGTGGAATATGCGCAGTTCAGCAGTGCATGGAATTTTTCTCCGCGTGTTTCACTGAACTACCTTGCCGACCGCTTTCAGGTATCGGCTATCTGGGGCAGGTATTACCAGATGCCCGATAACAGCGTGCTGGCAGCGCCCCATGAAAATATGCAACAATCGCTCGCCACGCATTATATACTGGGAGCATCGTATGAATATAAAGGCCGGCTCATCAAAGCAGAGAGCTACTACAAACAATATGACCAGCTGGAATTATGGCAGCAGGACATGTATCACGCCAACGGCTATGGTAAAAGTGCCGGTTTCGATGTGTATTTCTCAGACGAGACGTCCTTGCCACGCCTGAAATACAACGTGTCCTATTCTTATAATGACGCCGCGCGGTTATACCGGGATTTTCCGGTAATGTCCACGCCACTGTTTGCCTCCCGGCATAACGCCCGGATGTCCGGTAAATATTATTTCCCGGCACTGAAGACGTATGCCGGTGTTACGGCTACCTATGCCAGTGGCCGGCCCTACCGGGACCCTAACCGTGACGGCTATATTAACGCTGTTGACAAAGATTATTTCAGTCTGGATGCCAATCTCACTTTTCTGCTCAGCAAACAGGTAATACTCTACACTTCCTGTGGCAATATTACCGGCAGACAGAATACGTATGGCTACCGCTACGCGCCGCTGCCCGATAATAAAGGCGTTTATCAGGGCGCGCCGGTAATGGCTTCGCGCAATAATTTTTTCTATATCGGGGTGTTCATCTCGCTGAAGAACAGTTCCGCCTATGACGTTTCCAGTTTTTAATCAACCTAAAAAAAAGATCCATATGAAAAAGATGTTCACCCTTTGGTTTTTCTTAACCATGATGATGTCCGGTTATGCGCAAACTACCATCAACTGCGAAGAGCAGCTACAGCTGGTGTTAAACAAAGTGAAAGAAGAGAAAGGCATGAGCGGAGTGTATAACCACGTGAATACTTTAAAAAGATTGTCGGGCTTGTGCCCTGGTGAATGGTTGCCGGATTATTACATCGCTTATTTTGACCTGCAACTGGTGCTGAGTAAAGCTACAGACAGGCCGGCGGACTTATTGCAGGAGGCGGCCGAAAAACTGGCCGTGCTGAAAAGCAATGCCAAAGCCAATGCTTCTGAGGTGTACACGCTGGAAGGGTACTACTATTACGCCATGATAGCGCAGGACCCCGCAGTGAATGGACAGAAATATTTCCGTGAGGTGGTGGCCGGCTATGAAAAAGCTATTCGCCTGGACCCTTCCAATCCGCGGCCACAGCTGCAGCTGGCCATTTTCCAAAACAGGATGGCGGCATTTATGAAACAAACAGACAACGGCTTCTGTGATAAGCTGCAACAGCTGGAGCAAACCTTCCGTGACTTCAAACCTGCCAGCGCTGTGGCGCCGGGATGGGGACTGCCGGAGTTGTTATACGTGCGGCAAAACAACTGTCACTAGTGGATGATCTCCTGGAAGGCGGGCACAAAACTCCGCGACACCGGGATCGGATAGTGCTCATAATCTTTCAGAATGATCTTATAGCCGTTGGAGTTACCGTTGGCGGTCCTGATGTGGCTAAGGTTCACCAGAAATGAACGATGGCAGCGGAACAGGGTGGGCGCGGCTACCGTTTCAAGGATGGTAGTGAGCGTATTACGGATAACCGTGGACGTTACCTGTCCGTTTGCGTAGTGGTACACATGCACATGGTTTTTCACCACTTCGAGAAAGAGGAAGTCGTGGAGGCTTATCCGCAGCGACGTTTCCGTGATATTGGCAGATGGGAACACCAGCTCCTGTGCAGGGTTGGTTTCCTGTAGCTGCTGATCGCTGCGGATGATGCTGTCCATATGATGGCGCATAGCCCGGTGGTAGCGGATGGCGATGACCGCGGTCACTGGGAATATGCCTACGGCAACAGTGATCAGTAACACATATAGGAGCGCCTCCAGCCGGATGATCAGGTCACTGCTGCTAAAGGCATAGATGTCTCCAAAAAAGAAAAGAAAGATCAGGGTGTTACAAAAAGCCAGCACCAGAAACACGGTGAGGATATACACCGCTTCATGCAGGATGGTCCATCTGCTGATCCTATGTTTTAATATTTTCCCTTTGAGGATATAGTTGCAAAAGAACAGGCTGGCAAAAGTGGCTATCCCAAAGGGCAGCGCGCCCAGTAGTTTATTACCCTGATATTGGCTGAAGCCGAAAGGCTGATAAATATAGATGACAAGGTTGATGAGGACACTGATCACCAGTATGCTGTTGAGCCTGACGAATTCAAAGGGATATTTTCTCCGGAGCATTTGGTTGATCTGCTGTAGCATAGCGTAAAAGTAGGATTTCTTGCCGGAATAGTGCAGGTGGTAGAATTTTAAAAGAATTTAATCTGATAAATGCCGACAAACAAAGAATTTTCTGCATCTTGTTTGTATGAATCCATCACAGGTAAAATCAGTACTGGAGCAATCGCTTGCTTTAAGGGTGACTGGTCCCCATGCCTACAACGCTTTTCTGCTGGTACATCATGAACGGCAAAACATCCATTGGGAGCTGTCTGCCGGCAGCAGCCATGGTATGGCCACAGAACCGGGGGAGTCCTGGCATACGGCCAGTATCGGCAAAACTTTCACGGCCGTCATCATCATGCAGCTGGCGGAACGTGGCCGGTTGAACTTAGACGACTCACTTAGTCGTTATCTGCCGGCAGCGCTGTTACAGGGCCTTCACGTGTATAAAGGGAAGGACTATACGGACCAGATCACGCTGGAGCAGCTGCTGTCGCATACTTCGGGGCTACCCGATTTTTATGAAGACAAACCCCGCAGCGGGAAATATTTTCTGCAGGTCCTACTGGAAGAGCCTAACCGCCGCTGGACGCCGGAAGAAACCATCGAATGGACCAAAGCGCATATGACACCGGTATCGCGGCCAGGTAAGAAATTCCATTATACCGATACCGGCTACAATTTACTGGGGCTGGTGAGTGAAAAAGTGACTGGTCTGCGTTATCATGAAGCGTTGCGCGAATACCTCTTTGCGCCACTGAAGATGCAGCATACCTATTTATTGCACTATAACACGCCGGCGGTATGGGCGCCCGGCCGTGTGGCCAATCTGATATTGGGTGGCCGTGAGATAGATGTGGAAGATTATCCCAGCCTTAGCGGTATTTTCGCGGCCGGACAGACCGTCAGCACGTCGGGAGATCTGCTGCTGTTTATGCAGGCGCTGGTGGCGGGCAAGGTGGTGAGCGCAGCCTCTCTGGAAAAGATGATGACCTGGAAGGGAAGACGCTACGGCGTGGATTATGGCATGGGCCTGATGCGGGTGAAGATGTGGCCTTTTACCCGCCGTTATGATGTATGGGGGCATTTAGGTTCTGTCGGGTCTTTTATGTTGTATAATCCTCATCAGGATGTATATATCGCCGGTACGTTTAACCGTTCGGGTTATCTTGGCCGGGCATTGCGTTTTTTGCTGGGGAAGGTATTGTATCCGCTTGAAAAGATGAAATCATAAAAAAGCCTCCGTTAGGAGGCTTTTTTATTTAGAGCTCAAACATCATGTCCAGCAATTTGTACCATTCCACATCTTCATCTCCTTTAAAGTCTCCGTTGATCATCATTACCACCGCCCGTTTGGAGGCATAGTTGACATACAACTGTGCGTGACTGCCTGGCACATCGCCACCGTGGCCGTAGATATCCTGGTTGCCCACTTTCCGGTGCTGCCAGAAAAGGCCATAAACAGCCTGGGCTTCCGGGAATTGTACTTTGCCCATAGCTTCCAGTGCGCTGGGGGCGATAATTTGTTTACCGTCTTTGGCGCCGTAATTCACCAACATGCCGGCGAAAGTGCTAAGGTCTGTCAGACTTGCATGTAATCCGCCTGTGCAATAGTCCACCATGCTGTAGTTGCCATTGGGTTGTTGTACTGCGTCATAAGGCATAGCGAAAGGCTGTGTGGTATAGTCACGCAGATGCCATACCAGGGAAGTAGTGCCCAGCGGCGTGATGAACTGGCGGGATGTCCAGGTGTCGAAATTTTCTTTTACAGTGCGTTCCACAATATAAGCTGCCAACGCGGCGCCCAGATTGGAGTAGGAGAATACCGGTTTGGCTTTGTCGTCTACGAAACTTCCGGCATCGTAGAACTTTCCGGAAGGGTCCAGCATGCCCTGTACAAATTCCGCAAGCGTCATCGGATGGTCTTTGTCAGGAATCATAAATGTGGCAATCCGGTCGCGATAGATGGAGTCCCAGATACCGGAGGTGTGCGACATCAACAGCCGCAGCGTGATTTTTTTGGTGGGGTTGTGCGGGTTCTGCACCTTAAAAGGCAGATAGTCGTTCACGTCAGCATCGAGATTTAATTGACCGTTTTCTACCAGGCGCATAATACCCAGGCCGATGAATGGTTTGGCCAGGGAGCCTACTTTGAAAACGGTTTTTGCTGTCACCGGTTCCTTTTTCTCCACATTGGCCATACCGGCAATCTTAGACCAGACGATGCCCTCCGGGCCCACCAATGCTATGGCAATGCCCGGAATTTTCTTTTGTTCAGTAATAACAGCGATCTGTTTTTCTACTTTTTCTGTTTTGAATGGTGCGGAAGGAGTGGCGTCGTCTTTGTCTTTTTTCCTGCAGGCGCAAACGGCCAGTAATAGTACTAGTCCTAAGCAATAGTTCCTCATATTTTTTTATGCAAATGAAAGGAGGCCGACGTTACCCACAGCCTGGTATTATAGGAAGCTGAGGATGGCGGCGGCCAACCGTTATTTGTGTACAACAATGTCCGGATAGGGGTAAGAGCAGGTGGGCCGCGTATTATTGGTAGACTAAATCAGCCGGTTGGTGTGGCAGACCAGTCATTTCGTTGCCGGCGGCCCTCTGAATATGATGGAAATGCAAGCGAGCCAACGGAAAACAATTAAATCAGTGCTGCAACATTTGATACCTGCTGCGGTGATATACGGCATTGTGGGCATGAACGATTATCAGTTGCAGTGGCAGCCGCTCATGAAAATATTAGGGACCCTTTTTATACTCACGGCGCCATATGTAAATCAATATCTGCTGGTACCGCAGCTGTTATTGCGTTTCCGGTACTATGCCTATGCGGTGGGCGTATTGGTATTGATTTCACTCTTGCTGGGAGTCACGGTCTGGACAGAGCCGTTGGTGACACCGCTGTTGAAACCGGGAAAAGCTTTTACACCTTACCAGGTGAAGGACGTGCTGGTGTTTTTTGTGATGATGTTGTCTTTGGTGGCCGCCTCCACAGCGATACCGCTGTTCTGGCAATGGGTGCAGGCCAGTTATCATCGCACGGCCAGTTTGCAAACGGAGCTGGAGAATCTGAAAAAGCAGTTGTCGCCGCATTTTCTGTTTAACACGCTCAATAATCTCGATACGTTGATTTATGCGGACCAGCACCGGGCTTCGACGGTGGTGCATTCGCTTTCGCGGTTGCTGCGTTATCAGTTGTACCTGTCGGGCAGCGGTCAGGTGTGCCTGCGGCAGGAGCTGGAATTCATGGAAGACTTTCTGTACCTGGAACAGCTGCGTCATGATATGCTGGACGTGCGCCTTACCGTAGATGATGGCGTGCAGGACATGTTATTGCATCCTTTCCTGCTGATGCCTTTTGTGGAGAATGCGGTTAAACACAACGAATATAACGGTAACGCCTATATTCATTTACATATATCCGTTATATCCGGCTGCCTTCGTTTTACCTGTGTGAACCCTGTATCCCGTAGGCCTGTGGCCAATGGCGGCGCGGGGTTGAACAATGTACGCCGTCGGTTGTCGCTGTTGTATCCCGGTCGGCATATGCTGCAAACGGATAATAACGGAGAGGTATACACGGTAGCCTTAACCTTCAACATATGAACTGTATTGTAATAGACGATGAACCACTGGCGCGGGAGAAAATCCGCCTGTTGGCGGCGCAGGACGTATCCCTGCAGCTACTGGGCTGTTTCTCCGGAGCAGACAAAGCGGCTGACTTCATGGACCTCAATCCGGTAGACCTGGTATTTCTGGATGTGGAAATGCCCGGCGGCTCCGGGCTGGACTTTGCGCGGCAGCTGCCGCCGGACACATTGGTGATCTTCACCTCCGCTTATGCGGAATATGCGCTGAACAGCTATGATGTGCATGCGATTGATTATCTCGTAAAACCGGTGCATCCCACCCGTTTTGCGCAGGCGGTGCAGAAAGCGCAGGACTATGCAGATATGAAAAGACACCGGAAACTGCAACAGCAACAAGTGTCCGCCACGCAGCAGGACCATGTGTTTGTACGGGCCGACAGACGGCTGCACCGCGTGGTATTTAATGATTGTCGCTATATAGAAGGGGTGAAAGATTACTGCGTCTTATATCTATCTGACCGCAAACTAATGGTGGGCATCAATCTGAAAGCCCTGCTGGAACAGTTGCCACAGGATATCTTCGTACGTATCAGTAAATCGGTGGTGGTCAATTTTCGGCATGTGACCAGCCTGAACCACCAGGATGTGCGGATAGGCGAAGCAGCGCTGATGATCGGCAATGCTTACCGGGACTACCTGTTCTCCTTTTTTGTAGAACATCATGTGATCGGGAGATGATCTATTTTTTGTTGAATGGTTTGTTTCTCCGGTTGTGTTTTAGAGAGATGTAATGCCTGTTGCAGGTGTTGTAACGCCTGTTGATTGTCGATGCCCTGATAGAGTTCTCCCAGCAGCGTATGGTAGTATGGGTTGCCGGCGAGGCCCAGTTTCTCCGCTTCCGGGAGGGCCGCGGCATTGCCTTTAACCTTTGATAACGCGAAGGTGCGATTGAGAGCCGCCACCGGTGAATATTCCAGTTGCAACAGCCGGTTGTACAGCTGTAGAATGTTATCCCATTTTTCCGCCGTGTCTTCCTTGATGGTGTGCCACCAGGCGATGGTGGCTTCGAGGTGGTACCTGGACAAGGTGCGGCCCTGCGAGGCTATATGCAGGTGATAGGCGCCTTCTGAGATCAGTTCTTTGTTCCACAGCGATTCATCCTGGTCCTGATACAGGATGAGCGCACCGTTTTCATCTTTACGGGCAGGCAGTCTGGACGCATGGAGGCACATCAGCGCCATGAGTGCATTTGCCGCCGGTGTGTTGGTCAACGGGTTGTTCAGCAGCAGCTTCGTGAGGCGGATGGCCTCAATGCAAAGCTCTTCGCGGATCACGGCATCCTGGCTTTCAGAATAGTAGCCTTCGTTGTAAAGCAGATACAAAGTGGTAAGCACAGCGTTTAGCCGTTGGGGTATCTCGGCTGTTTCCGGCATTTCAATCGGTACTTTTTCTGCCCGCAGTTTTTCACGGGCACGAAAGAGACGTTTGTTGATCGTTTCTTTATTGGACAAAAATGCATGGGCAATTTCATCGATGCCGAAGCCGCAGAGGATGCGCAGCGCCAGGCCTATCTGTGCCTCGGTGGGTATGGCCGGATGGCATATGGCAAACAGCATCTGTAACAGGCTGTCGCTGATGTTTTGATCGGAGAGGTCCAGCTCTATAGCGGGTACATCAGTCGTTTGTTTCAGCTCGGGCATGATCTTCTCGCGGAACATATGCGCCCGCGCGAAATAATTCTTTGCTTTGTTTTTAGCCACCACATATAGCCACGCCGTAGGGTTCTCCGGAATACCTTTGTAGGACCATGTTTCCATGGCCAGCAGGAAAGTTTCGCTGGCGATGTCTTCGGCCAGTTCGATATGTTCAATACCAAAATGTTTACAGAGGACAGCAGAAATCCTGGAGAATTCTGTCCTGAACAAATGCGGTATTAATTCGGGTTGCTGCATAATGGAAGAGACAGCTCCCACCCGGTGAGGCGGGAGCTGTCAGATAAAGTTAATGCATGTCTTCTCCTCTGATAATCTTTCTTACTTCCACGGTATTGCCCTCTCCGCCCAGGATAGGGCAGTCTTTGGCAAACGATGCCGCTTCGTCAGCGGATTCGGCCTTCACGATAATGTACCCGCCCAGCGTTTCTTTGATTTCTCCAAAGGGACCGTTGGTGACCATTTTGTTGTGATGCACCACACGGGCGTCGTCAAACAGGAGGCCGTTGCCGAGTACGAATTTGTTTTGTGCAGCGATGCCGCCAATCCAGTCCATGGTGGCTTTCATCCATATCTGCATCTGCTCGGGAGAGGCGATTTTTTTACCATCTTCGTGACGGAAAATCAACATAAATTCGTCCATGATGTGTCAGTTTTATTGTTAGGAATATTGTTTTGGAACACCCCTTAACAAATGAAAAATACCAAATTGGACAGCTGTCTGAAAAAAATAACAATCCTGTGCCCGCTTTCGTTCGCGCGGTATGTCTGCAGGGAAAATCCCGTTTTTACGGGATTTTATGTCTGTCTGAGTTATTATAAATTGTTAGTATTTCTAATCACTCAAACCGGTAAATTATGAAAAAGAAACCAGCAGCCAAATTGAAACTGGCTAAACTCAAAATTGCTGCCCTCAGCCAAACCATGGTGATCGGAGATCAGAACCGCACCCTGCCAATTACACAGCACAAAACCTGCCCTCCGACTTATTGGGTATGTTAGTCACGCAAAGCTTTATAAGTTAGCAGAGAACGCTAAGATTAATAAGCGAACAGAAAGTAAAGGAGCGAAGATCAACATTTGATCTTCGCTCCTTTACTTTCTTATGTAATCTTTAAAAATCTTTGCGCTCTTTGCTAACTTATAAAGCTTTGCGTGAAACTATTGTATTTATCCTTTACAAATGTTATTTTGGTAAGGATATACATTATAATAAACCAAATACAAGGCTCGCTTCTTAGCGTTCTTTGCTATCTTATAAACCTTTGCGTGATGAACATCTCCAGAAGGAATTTCCTGCGGCAAGGCACCCTGGCACTGGCGGGGGCTACGCTCTTATCCCGGCCACTGCTGGCGGCGGGCGCTAAAAAAGAAGTAATGGGCATTCAGCTGTATTCTATCCGCGAGGATATGAAAAAGGACCCGTTGGGCACCCTCAAACAGCTGTCGGCCATGGGCTACCGGAATGTGGAACATGCCAACTATGTGAACCGTAAGTTTTACGGTTATGCCCCTACGGAGTTTAAAAAAGTATTGGCCGACCTCGGCCTTTCTATGCCCAGCGGGCATACAGTGCTGGGTCGTACCCACTGGGACCCGGCTACCAAAGACTTTACCGACGCCTGGAAATATACGGTGGAAGATGCCGCCACGGTAGGACAGAAGTTCGTTGTCAGCCCCTGGCTGGATGAAAGCCTGCGCAAAAACTATGATGACTTCAAGGCCTATATGGACGTCTTTAATAAAAGCGGAGAGCTGTGCCGTAAGTCAGGTATGAAATTCGGCTATCACAACCATGACTTTGAATTTAGTCAGGAACTGAATGGGCATAAGCTCTTTGATCTGATCCTGGAGAATACAGACCCTGCGTTGGTGGCCCAGCAGCTGGATATTGGCAATATGTACCATGCCGGCGGCGTGGCGCTGGATATCATGCGCAAGTATCCCGGCCGTTTTGAGTTGATGCATGTGAAAGATGAGATCAAGTCTTCCGGCAAAGGCGAAATGGGCAGTGCCTTTGAGAGCACCGTATTAGGTAAAGGGGTGATCCCGGTGAAGGAAGTGATAGACCTGGGCCGTAAATCCGGTGGTACCCGCTATTTTATTGTGGAACAGGAGTCTTATCAGTCGCTTACCCCGCTGGAGTCTGTAAAACAAGACCTGGCCGCCATGAAGAAATGGGGCTTCTGATCTATACCAATGCCGGCGGAACGGGCATGAAGGCCGTTCTGCCGACATGTTGAAAATCTCAGGCGCCGGTGGCAGCTGCTGTTTTGCTTTCCAGGATATTCAGATAGTGGGGATTGTACATGATGCCCAGTATATTGCCGAAGGGGTCTGTTACCGAAGCAGTTACAAAGCCGTGGCCTCTTTCTGTGATAGGCTGGTATTCAGTGGCGCCCAGCGCAATCAGCCGGTCCAGCGTGCCTTTCAGGTCATCAGTATGCCAGTAGAGCACAGCGCCGGCAGGTCCGTTGGTGGCACCGGGAGGGGCGTAGCGGCTGTCGATAATACCCAGTTCATGCTGATAATCACCGATGCGGAACTCTGCATAGCCCGGCACGTCGAAATAAGGCACCATGCCCAGTAGTTCGGTATACCATTGTTTGGCGGCGTCATGGTCTGCTGCGTAAAAGCTGATGGTGGCTACTCCACGGATAGTTTGTTTGTTCATGGTGTGTGTTTAAATGTGAATCTGATACAAAACTATTCCGGTGATATGACAGCCCTATGTCAGCAGCATTTAAAAAAATCTCCTCCGAAAAATGAAATAATTTCTCCTTTGTAGGCATCATTGCCTATATTTCTATGTGCGAGTGTATTTATTTTGCACCTGTTTACATGGTGGTTCCCTGTATCCGATATATGAAACTGTTCACATTTTTCCTCCTGTTGTTATCGGGATGCTGTTGCCGTGGGTGGGCCCAGGACCTGGTGCTGACCAGCCCGGAGAAGGTATGTTCCCTGCGTTACCCGCTGTTATGGCGGGACACGTCTGCCATACAGGATTTTGCAGCGGCCGTGAAGGCCCCGTTTAAAAAGTCCGGGCAGGCGGTAGTGGCGTTGGGTACTACGGCAGATGCAGCATGGCTGACATTTGACATAGAGAATAATACCTCCCGGCATGAATGGGGGCTGGAGATACCCGTGCCGGTGCTCCGGCAGGTGGATTTTTATATGCAGGACAGCACGGGCTTCCGGCATTTGGAGGCCAGCGGTGATCAGCATTACCAGGAGCGGCAGGTGAGGGTGAATAATATCCTGTTCCCTTTTACGCTGGCTCCGGGGCGTAAAGCCAAAGTATATCTGCGGGCCACCAGTCAGCATACCCTGCGGATACCCGTGTATGTGGGTACCATGCAGGCGTTGTATGAAAAGAACCATACAAAGGACTTTATTAACGGGCTCGCCTATGGGGTGATGGCGGCGCTCATGCTGACCAACTTCTTTGTGTTTCTCATTATGGGAGACAAGACCTACCTGTATTATGCCTGCTATCTTTTTTTCAGCGCGCTGTTACAGATTAGCTGGAATGGTTATCTGCTGGATTTTTTTCCTCAGACAGGTTTTAACCTCGCGTCATTGATTCTGACGATCGCCGTGCTGTTCAGCATTCTGTTCACCAATGCTTTCCTGCAAACACGGATATACCTGCCCCGTATTTATCGTACACAAAACTGGCTGATCGCGTTTTTCAGCCTGCCGCTGGTGCTGATCGTGATAGGATGGTATGACTGGAGCTTCCGGATTTTCCAGTGGCAGATGTACCTCGTTTTCGCCTGGTGGCTATATGCCGGTGTAAGCAGCCTCCGGAAAGGGTTTAAGCCGGCCCGGTATTATCTGGCGGCTTTCCTGTGCCTGATCATCGGCGGACTTATCTTTAATTTCCGGGACAATGGCTGGATACCGGAAACATCATTCCCCTGGCTGACCATCCATGTGGGGCCGCTGCTGGAAGTGCTGATACAGTCATTTGCGCTCGCCCTTAAACTCAATGAATACAAACAGGACAAAGAAAAAGCCCAGGCCATGGCGTTGGTACAGGCCAATGATTTTTCCCGTGACCTGATCCATGTACAGGAATCGGAAAGAAAAAGGGTCGCCACCGAGCTGCATGACAGCGTAGGGCAACAGCTCATTTTGCTGAAGAACAGGACCCTGCTGTTGCAGCGGAACGGTCCGGACCCGCAGCAGGTAGAGGGCCTGGCCACCGGTATCCGGGACGTGTTGCAGGAAATACGCGATATCTCTTATTCGCTGCGCCCTTACCAGATAGACATGCTGGGCTTCGGGCAGTCGGTGCGAAGCCTCATGGGCGATATGATGGATGCGGCCGGAATCGATTACCAGATAGCGATAGACCCGATTGACCAACTGCTGGGCAAAGACAATGAAATGAACCTGTATCGTATTCTACAGGAGGTGCTGAACAATATTATCAAACATGCCAGGGCCACGATGGCCACACTGGAAATAAAAAAAGGCGTTTCGCTGATCAGTATCCGCGTAGTTGACAATGGACAAGGCTTTACGCCGGAGCTCCAAAGTAAAGGGCTGGGCATGACCAGTATCCGGGAGAGGGCCATCCTGTTGCAGGGGCGGCTGTTGATCACACCGGCGGAAACCGGCGGGACCGAAGTAACGATCACCATACCGTTTAAATTATGAGCCAGGTAAATATTTTGATTGCCGATGATCATCCCATTTTTCTGAAAGGGCTGAAAGAAGTGCTGGAGGCCGATCCCCATTACCGGGTGATCTGTCAGGCCGTTCATGGAGAAGAAGCCATCCAGGGCGTTATGACCAAAGAGATCGATGTGGTCATCCTGGATATTGATATGCCCGTAAAGAATGGTATCCAGGCGGCAACGGAAATCCTGCAGCTGAAGCCGGAGGTACCGGTGATCCTGCTCACCATGCACAAGGCTAAAGATGCTTTTCTGAAAGCGCTTGACATCGGTGTAATGGGATATGTGCTGAAAGAGAATGCGGTGGTGGATGTGATGTATGCCATCGAATCTGTACGCAGGGGACATTCCTATATCAGTCCGGAAATGACCTCCTTTCTGCTGGTGCAGAAGCGGCGGGGACAGCCTGGCAAAGACAATGTGGAGTCATTGCTCACCGCTTCGGAGATGAAAATATTGCAGATGGTAGGTGCCTATAAAAGCACCAAAGAAATCGCGGAAGAGCTGTTCATCAGCGAAAAAACGGTGTCCAACCATCGGATGAACATTACGCGTAAGTTACAGTTGACCGGCAAAAACAGCCTGTTACGTTTTGCCATTGAATGGAAACAATAAAATCATCTCACTGGGTAGTATTACCCACGGTATTTAAACAGTAAACACTATTCCGAAGGTGCCGGTTGGTGCTACTTTTGTGCACCATTTATCAACAAACCCCGGAATATGGAACCACTGCGTTTTAATATTTTCAGGCAGGCGCATAAAGGGCTGCGCCTGTTGCTGCACGATACTATCCTGGTTATTCAACATGCTGATTTTGCAGTGGCGAGGGAAGGAGCGTTTTGTATGAACAAAGTGCAACAAGCGCTGCAGCTTTTTTACCTCCATGCCGAACTGGAAGACCATGAGGTGTTTCCGTTGGTCCGTCAGGAAGCAGCCACGGTGGTGGATTTCTTTGAACGGCAGCATGCGCGTGATGAAGAGTTGACGCTGGCCCTGCATTGTATTATCGAAAAGTACCACAAGCAGGAAACGCCGCAAGGCCGGATAGCAACGGGCATCGATCTGTTGCATGAGTTTGTGGCTTTTGCTGCGTTCAACCTGGACCATATGAATCTGGAAGAGACGTTGTTGCTGCCATTCCTGTGGATGAAATATACGGATGATGAATTGCGGGCAGCGGCGGTGGAGGCGGTGAAAAAAATTCCGGCTGATAAAAATGAATTGTTTATACCCTGGATGCTGAGAGGCAATGGCAACGCAGAGGTACTGCAATGGTTGATGGCTGTGCGTGCCGGTTCTCCTGCGCAGGTATATGAAAGGCTGCGTTATCTCGCAGAAAAAGAGCTGGAGCCGCAACGCTGGTCGGTGTTGGCGCCACAGCTGTCACAGCGCTGAAAAGATAACTGAAATCCCCAAAAATAAAGGGCGTCTCCGGTAGGAGATGCCCTTCTTATTTACTGTGATAGTTGTTTCGGATTAGCCCCGTGGTGCGTCGTAGCTTACCATCCAGCTTACGCCGAACTTGTCGGTCAGCATACCGAAATAGGAGCCCCAGAACTGTTTGGCCATTGGCATGGTGGCATTACCGCCGGCAGATAATCCGCCGAACAGTTTGTCTGCATCCGCCTCACTGTCGGCCGTAATGGCAATAGCGAAGTTGGTGCCGCTGGTAACGGCGCCGCCCATATGCTCAGGAACGTCGCTACCCATCAGTACGGAACCGTTACCGATTGGCAGGGACACGTGCATGATTTTGTTCTTTTCGTTTTCAGCTGGCGCATATTCCGGGGGACTGTCGCTGAAACGCATTACGACAGCGAAGTCACCGCCAAAAACAGATTTGTAGAAATTGAAAGCGTCTTCGCAGTTGCCTGAAAAATTCAGGTACGGATTCAGTGCTGATGCCATGGGATTACAGTTTTAAAGTGAAACAAAAATTCGAACATATTTTTAGCCCGGGACTTCGTTCCCGGGAACCTGACTCATCATCATTCAGAAATACAATCCAAGCATTGATTCGTGGCGGGGCATTCGAGACATTCCTTATCCCATATTACGACATTTTTTATTTATGCAGCGAAATCAGCAATAAAATAACAATTCCTTCTCTTAATCTTTTGAGGGCTTTCCGCATATGTTGTTCTACTGTATTTACAGAGATGCCCAATGTATCTGCGATTTCGTGGTTGGACATGTGCTGGTTGCGGCTCAGCAGAAAAACGGTGCGGCACTGATCGGGGAGGGCCTGTATCCTGTTTTGCAATGCCTTCAGCAGGTCGCTTTTGTAAAGCTGCTGTGTGGTGTCTTCCACGGTAGCCGGCTGTTGTTGCGCGGCCAGGGAGGTATGCTGTTCCCGTACCAGCACCTTGCGGAAATGATCGTAAGTCTTGTGCCGGAGTATTACCTGAAGATAAGCGGCTACGTTGTCGAGGCGATATTCTTTTTTATAGTAAAAAGCCAGCAGGCTTTCCTGTGCCAGCTCTTCCGCGATGTAACGGTCTTTCGTTTTCTGATAGGCAGTCGTTACCAGCTGTGGAAAATACCGGCGGTACAGCGCGGCAAACGCGCCTTCATCCCCGCTTTCCCAAAGCGACAATAATGATTGGTCGTCCTTATGTGGTTCGTGATAATTCAAATCATTCAAATCAAAGCATCAACGGTGGCGGGATAAAGATATAATCTTTTGTTAAAAATCAACCGGTGAAAAAAAATATAGAAGGGGAGTAACGGCAAGCCTGTTGGCGTTCGTCATACATCGGTATCATCGTTTTTATTAGAATAAAAAATATTTGTAAGACGGATAACGGTAGCGTCCCCCCGCCACGTCAACCCTATATATGGAACAGGAAAAGCTTCATCAGTTACTTGAAAAATATCATGCCGGCCAGTGCAGCGATGCTGAACTGGAAGCTTTACAGCAGTGGTATGAGAGCCTGGGTGGCGCTCCCGAAGCGCCTCACTGGGACGTAACGGATGATGCCTACCTCGGTGATCAGTATTCCGTATTTCAGCAACGCGCCATGCTAAAGCCTGTCACTAACCGTCGCCGCATCTGGAAACGGGTGGCCGCTGCTGCTGCTATTATCCTCGTTTCCAGTCTGCTGGCCCGGTACTTTTATCCATTGCGCGTAACCAATAGCCATCGGCCGGTGGCGGCTGTCACCCCACATCCGGCGCCTCTGCCGCCGGCGCCGGACGAGGTGGTCAGTTACGACCGGCACCTGGTGCTGCCCGACAGCTCTGTGGTGCTGCTGCGCGCAGGAAGCACGCTGGAACTGTCGGACTCTTTTAATCAGGCCGCGCGTCTCGTGACTTTAAAAGGAGAAGCTTATTTCGATATCCGCCACAATGCCCGGCAGCCTTTTATCGTCAGGTGTGCTAACGTATATACGTACGTGTTGGGTACTGCTTTTAATATTAACACTTTGGGGAAAGACCGGCAGGTGACCATCACCGTTACCAGCGGAAAGGTGCGGGTAGAGCGGGAAAACAAAGTGATGGCGGTGCTGACTAAAAACCAGGAGTTGATATGCCGCGACCACCAGCCGGCTATACCGGCCACTTTAGAGAATGTCACGCCCAAAGTGGAATGGATGGCCAGAGCGCTGCTGTTTAACGAAACAAGCCTTGAAACAATATGCCAACGGCTGTCTGCCCGTTACCAGGTCAATTTTACTTTTGACCGCCAGGTGAACAAAGAAAAACGCGTCACGATTACCGATGCCTTTTATGGGACCGAATCACTGAACGATATACTGGATATCGTTTGTACTACCCTTGGATATACCTATTCCGTTACAGACAATACTGTAACCATCACAACGCTGTAATCATCCGTAATACGGAATTCAAAAATCAACCAAGCCTTATCACCATGAGGAGAGTATGCCTGTTGCTATTATTTGCCATGCATGTGCACCTGGGCCATGCCCAGATCTTACAGAAAACCATCAGCCTGTCGCTCGACCACCAGCCACTGTCAATGATATTGACCGAGGCCGGTAAACAGGCCGGATGTAAAATATCTTTCCCGGCAGATGAAGTGGCCGGTTGGAAAGACATGTCTATCCATTGTGCCGGTAAGTCGCTCGGCGATGCGCTGGCGCAGCTGCTACAGGACACAGACCTCGGATACAAAGCGCTGCCCAATGCGGTGGTAGTATTCAGAAAAGCGGCATCGCCGGCGTCGCGTCAGCAGGACCGTACCGTGATGCTGAAAGGTATCGTGAAAAATGAACAGGGCAGTCCGCTGCCTTATGTCACCATTGCTGTAGGCACTACCGGTGTGATGACCTCCGGCAACGGCGCCTATTTCCTCGGCAACGTGGCTACCAAAGCCATCGTGCGGGTTTCCTGCGTAGGCTATGAGCCCCGCACTTTCGTGGCGGAAGACCTGGCGGCCGTATCTGAAGTAGTGTTGAAGTTCGGACGCCACAGCCTCGGCGTGGTGGAAGTCAGCACTGCCTACCAGCGCATCCGCCCGGAACAGAGCACCGGCGCTATTGCCGCTATCGGCACCAAAGAGTATGAGTCCCGCATCAGCACCGATTTTTTGTCCGGCATCCAAAACAAACTGCCGGGAGTACTGATCAATAAAGACATGCAGTTTGAAGGCAACTCCCTGTTCCAGATCAGGGGACTGTCCACTATTTCGGCTAATAAACAGCCGCTGATCGTAGTGGATGGCTATCCTACAGAGCTGACGCTGGACGCCATCAACCCCAATGAAATCAAGTCCGTGACGGTGCTCAAAGATGCCGCTTCGGCTACTATCTACGGTGTGCGTGCCTCCAACGGGGTGATCATCATAGAACGTAAACAGGCTGAGATAGGTCGCACGAAGTTCGCTTTTCGTACTACCCTCGGCGTTACCGGCAAAGAGAAATACAATACCTACCGGCTGGCGCCCAGCACTGCCACACTGCAATACCTGCGTGATTCCTATAAAGATGGTGCTGACATCCCTTCGGATTGGACCACTTACCGCACTTCCTATAACTTTTATCAGCCTGGCTTCGATATCCTGCTCGATAAAAAAGCAGGTTATATCACACAATCCCAGCTGGAAGAACGTTTTGCAGCGATGGGGGCCTATAACAATGCTGCCGATTACAGCCGCCTGTTCCTGCGCTCGGCCATCAATCAGCAATATGACCTGAATCTCTCCGGCGGTACACAACAGGCGACTTATTACGTGTCTGCGAATTATACGCGCAATCGTTTTTCTAAAGTAAACAACAGTGATAGTAAGTTCCTGCTTTCCGGCCGGGCCAACTACAATTTCAACAAACGGCTGTCACTGGAATTAACGACCGATTATCTGGAGACAAAAAACCTGATGGCGCCGGTACCCGATTTTATGGGCGTATACGGTTACGAACGTTTCCAGAAACCCGACGGAAGCCCGGCTGCTATCTTCGCAGGCTCCAATATGAATCCGGTGTTTAACGACACCATTATTAAAAAGGGACTGTATGATAACATGAATTATCCCCTGGTTAATATGAATGAAGTCAATGACAGGAACAGGACAGTGAACAATAAGGTGATCGCTAACTTTAACTATCGTATCGGCCACGGATTCAGTTTCAAATTCGGCGGGATTTATGAGAACTCCCGCTCCGACCTGAAACACTATGCCAGTGAGAAATCCACCGAAGCGCGCCAGTACGTTAACGCCTATGCGGAACAAACGCCCACCGGTATTCTCTTCAATGTGCCGAAAGGCGGTTATATCAATCAGCAAAATATCAGCGCTATCAGCTATACGCTGAGGGCGCAGCTGGACTATAACAAAATTATTCAGGACCAGCATTCATTTAACGTGATTCTGGGTGCAGAAAACCGGAAGGTGGTGGCGGAATCTTCCACCAGCGCTACTTTTGGATATAACGATCAAACGTTGTTGCAGCAGCCGGTGGATTACAACAAGATACTGACCGGCTACTGGGTCTCCAATTTTGCCGGCCGAAATCCAACGTTGATTTATGAGAGGCTTTTTGGAAAGGCCTACCAGGAAGATCGTTATGTTTCCGGATATTTTAACGGCGTATATGCCTTCAGGGGTAAGTATTCGCTGACCGGCAGTGTACGCGTAGACCAGTCCAACCTGTTTGGCACCGACCCGCGTTTCCGTTACAAGCCGCTTTGGTCAGTAGGCGCCGCATGGAACCTCGACCAGGAGGCTTTTATGCAGCAGGCTACCTGGGTAGATGCACTCAAGCTCCGTGTGGCTTATGGCTTTAATGGAAATACTTCCAAGGCGAGCATTCCGCAGATCGTAGCGAAGTATGCCACCAACTTACGTACCTCACCTACCTCTACCTCGCTGAACCTGGCATCTATGGAGAATGCCGCGCTGCGATGGGAGCAGACCAAAAACTTCAATACCGGTCTGGACTTCCGTTTTTTGGGCCGCATTTATGGCAGTCTGGATTATTATCAGCGTAACAGCGTGGACCTGTTGGCCGATGCCCAGCTGGACCCCACCAAAGGCGCCAGCAGCGCTAAACTGAATGCCGCATCTATCCGTAACCAGGGCGTAGAGCTGAACCTGCATGCAGACTGGATCACCCGCAAGCGGTTCAACTGGAACACTGGTATCGCGCTCGCACGTAATACCAACAAAGTGCTGGACCTCTATGTAAATAATAAATTAAATTCCTATAGCTATCTGACCAATAACTATGTGGTGGGCTATCCGGCAGGAGCAGTGTTCAGCTACCGTTATGCAGGGCTCGATACCAATGGCCTGCCACAGATGTACAACCGCGCCGGAAAAATAAAATCTCCCGGCTACGCTGCACTGGATGAAGGTTTCAGCGACCTCGAATACAACGGTGCCGGTATTCCTACCATCACCGCTGGTATCAGCAACCGCTTCGACATCGGTAACTTCTATGTGTATTGCATGATCGATTATTATGGAGGATTTAAAACAAGGATACCGGCGCCTTACGTTAGCACAACCAGACCTTTGGCCGGCGCTGAAAATTATTTCCGGCAGAAAGGAGATGAACAACATACGGATGTGATGGGATTATATCCTTATTGGTTGTACAATGCTTACCATTCCTACGTATATGACTATGCCAATACACGGGTGGTTAACGGAGCGTATCTCGTGTTGCGTGATGTGACGGTGTCTTATAACTTCCGGAAACTACCAGCCATACAGCGGATGGGCTTTACCAACTTCGAGTTGAAATTACAGGCCTCCAACATCACTACCATCGGGCTCAATAAATACCACTATAGTATCGCCACCGGTAATTATGCCAGAAGATACCTGGTACCAACGTATACCATTGGGGTGTTCACCAATTTCTAATGTTTTAACAGTAACATATGCGCAACAAATGGATGATAGGCGGACTGGCTGTGCTGTTTACAACAGCCATTTCCTGCAAAAAATATCTTGATATAGAACCTGTCGGAAAAACTATTCTGACCAATGTGAGCGATTACGATTTGTTTCTGAATAGTCAGGACCTTACCGCCAGCGGGGCGCGGGAACTGAACCTGCTGGCCGACGACGTAGATGTAACTACGATACCCAATACACCAGACAGAGTGGAAGACCTGGTTTATCTGTGGAATGCCCAATATTCCACAGACACTAAAGTGCCGCCGGCTTTCTGGGGAAAACATTATGGTAATATCTATCGCTTCAATGCCGTGCTGGTGGGCATCGACAGAGCTGGTAACGGCACCGACCGGGACAAGCGGCGTATCAAAGCCGAAGCTTTGCTGGGAAGGGCTTTCGAATATCTCTATCTGGTAAACCTCTACGCTAAACCATACAACGCTGCTACCGCCGCCAAAGATCTGGCCGTCCCTTTTGTCACCTCTGTGGATATCTCTGACGCCACGCCGCCGCGCAGCACCGTGGCGGAAATGTATGATCATATCATCAGTGATATCAACGCAGCTATTCCGGATTTGCCGGCGAACAACGCCACTAACCGTTTTCGGGGCGCTGTAACAGCCGCCAACAGCGTATTGGCACGGGCTTATCTTTATACCGGCCGCTACGAAGAGGCCGCGAAGTATGCCCGGTTGGCAATGGGCGACAATCCACCTGCCATACTGGATTACAATACCATCGCCAATAAATCCGCTATCCCCAATATGGCGGTCCGGCCGTTCGATATTTATGCACGTTATTCCACCAACGCCTCTCTGAAGGAATACCCTACCATTGCTTTTCTGAAGATGTTTGATGTGAATGATCTGCGGCTGAAGTTATTTTATGAAAACACCGGTGATTACACGTATCCCAAACGGGGCGTCGTGGCCTTTAATCCCAGTGGCGCCGTCTCCAATTTCGGTACTTCTGTAGAAGAAATGAAGCTGATCATCGCTGAAGCGGCCGCCCGTGGCGGCAGATTACCGGAAGCGCTGGTACAGGTGAATGATATCCGCAAATGCCGTATCAAAAAGGATGTCTACCAGCCACTGTCCTCCACCGATGCGACGGAAGTGATGGGCTTCGTGATGCGGGAACGCCGGTTTGAACTGGCTTATAAAGGCCTTCGCTGGATAGATATGCGCCGCCTCGATGCAGAAAACAACATGCCGGCCATATATCGGTACAATGCCAATAATGAAGCCATCGCCACGCTGATGCCTCATGGCGCCCGTTATACTTTACAGATACCTTTAGCCGTTTTACAGTTCAACCCGGATATGCCGCGGAATGATGACTAAAATATAAATCATGACAAAAACAATCATCTTCGGTGCAGCATTGCTGAGCGCCATTTCCGTGCAGGCGCAAACGTTCACCCTCAAAGGAACGCTGGCTAAAAATACCCTGGCCGTGAATTCGTATATCTACCTGCGTTATGAACAGCAGGGAAAAACGGTACTCGACAGCTGCCGTCTGCAACAACAGGCTTATCATTTTCAGGGAACAGCGGATTATCCAAAGGAAGCCACGCTGTTCCTGAAAGTGAGCGGCAAAGATGCCGAATACTACCGGCAAACCCGTCTGCTGAAGCCTTATGAACGCAATTTCTACCTCGATGCAGCCAACATGACCGCCAGGGCTGATGGGGAGCTGCGGGAAACAACCATTACCGGCGGCGCTGCCGAGGCCGACCGGCAAGCCATAGAAGCGGAATTGTCCGCCATTTACCAACGGGGCGAAAAAGCATACGGCGCGAAACGGGAGGCGGCGTATAAAAACAAGGACAGCGTGGCCATCGCGGAGGTAACACGCCTTTCCTATAAGAACGATGCCGAGCGGGAAGCGGCCAAGCTCCGGTTTATGCAGGAGCACCCGCATACGGGAATGATGCTGAAACTGCTAAACGAATACACCCGGACAAAAATTGATCCCACGGTGATTGGACCGCTATACGAAGGCATGTTGCCGTCCTTAAAAGCATCTCCCGAAGGGGTAGCTTATGGTCAACGGCTGGCCAAAGCCCGGGAAATAGCACCCGGCATGCCGGCGCCCGCAGTGGCCCTGAAAGACCGCCAGGATAACCTGATCACGCTGGCATCCCTCAAAGGGAAAGTGGTGCTGCTCGATTTCTGGGGCAGCTGGTGTTATCCCTGCCGCATGAGCCATCCGCACCTGCGCGAAGCGTATGCCCGCTACAAAGACGCCGGATTTGAAATCCTGGGCGTGTCCAACGAGCGGGGAGATGCCGCTAAATGGAAAGAAAGCTGGACCAAAGCCATGGACGCCGACCAGATGACCTGGCTCAATGTCCTCAATACCGCCGCCAGTACCGATAAAGACAAAGGGGTGCTGGACGCTTACGATGTAAAAGCTTTCCCTACCAAAATACTGATCGACCGTGAAGGCAGGATTGTGGTAAAGCTGGTGGGCAACAGCGAAAGCAGCCGGGAAGCACTGGATACAGCGCTGGAACGCTTGCTGGGCAAAGGAAAATAATATTGTTTTTGGCGGCTGCCATATAGCAGTCGCCAAAATTTTTATTTTATAAAAGATGTTTTTGTCTTTATTGTACATTTGCTCCGGAAAAAAAATGCTGGCCTATGAAGCGTGCAAACACCGGGGACACGGAGCGGAAATGGATCACGATCGCCCTGATCAATCTGATGATCGTGGCCTTACTGGGATTATTATTACGGACAAACACCCTGTTTCCTTTACCGGGATTTAATTTTGGCAACTGGTTGTTTGCCCATACCCATTTCGCCTTCGGCGGATGGATAACCCTTTGTTTATTTACCCTGTTGACCTACCGGTTGTTACCGCCCGAATACAGCGGCAAACGTATATATCCCCGTTTACTGGCCGGTGTATTCATTACCTCGGTGGGCATGTTGATCAGTTTCCCTTTTCAGGGGTACGCCCTTTTCTCCATTATTTTTTCCACGTTGTTTATTGTCTGTACCTGGCTGTTTGAATGGGTATTTATCCGCGACCTGTTGAAAGCCGGCGTGGAGAGGTCTGTCGCCCTGCTGGCCACAGGCTCGCTGGTATCGTTGGCATTATCGGCCGTAGGGCCTTTTTACCTGGCTTATCTGATGACGCAACATCAGAAAGATACCATCCTGTACCACGATGCCGTATATACGTACCTGCATCTGCAATACAACGGGTTTTTCACATTGGCGGTGTTTGCGCTTTTCTGTCATCATCTGGGACCGGCAACCGCAGAGAAAATCCGTTATCGTTTTGCGGTGGTGTTATGCGCCGCGGTGCTGCCTACGCTGTTTCTCTCTTATCTCTGGCATCAGCCGCCGGTAGGTATCCGGGTGATGGCTGGCATAGGCAGTACGCTGTTGTTACTTGTGCTGGCCCGTTTTGCGGAACTGGCCCGTTCTGTAAAATCGGAGTTATATGGTGTGAACCCCCTCGCTCATCGTATTGGCGCATTGGCGCTGGTCGCTTTTGCGCTGAAAACCATTGCTCAGCTGCTGACGGTTTTCCCGGCTATCGGAGATGTCGTCTGTACCAATCGCCCGGTAATTATCATGTACCTGCATCTGGTGATGCTGGGCTTCGTGACGCTCTATATTTTTGCCCAGCTACTGTACGCTGGTTATTTTACGTCGCTAAAAGTGCTGGCCGGACTGGGAATGATCGTGTTCACCCTTGCCATGGTTTTGAATGAGGTACTGCTGTTGATACAGGGAATGTTTAATATTGCTGCGGAAGTATACCCGTGGGGGTTATGGCTGGCGGCTGCCGGCTTACTGGCAGGAACGGGCATGGTGGCGCTGGCGGCTGTGCGGTATTTCTTAAGGAAGGCGGATCTACCATATCGCAGCCATAGTTGAGGCTTTATCATGTATTATCACTACCTTCTAAGTATAAATAATAGTCTAATACGGTAAGGTTCCTGATGCCGGTCTCTATACAAACCTGTTTAAGAAATTTGCAGGTGATTTTATATTTTTCTCCTGCGGTTAGTCCACGGGGTAGCTGTATTCCATATATTCTCAATGTTGTTTCACTTTTATTGTTTTTTACGAAATATAGATCTGGTCTATGGGCGGCGAGAATTTTTGAAATAAATGCTTTGCCAACTCCGTCAACTTTTAAATCACCTGTAAGAACCCTGTTATACCGTTGGGCAATGTCAATATTTTCATCACACAAATACTTTAAAAGCCTTTTTAATTGCGTTATATTTCTCATAACTATTGGACGGGAAATGGCTATTAAATGTCCTAATTCCCAAATAGAAAAATATTTCTCAAGGTCAATGTTTTGATAGTTAGGATAGTCAAGGCTATCTCTCAATTCTGTTACAGCATGCCGCCTCTCTCTGACAATTTTTCCATAGTCCTCTTCACTTCGATACCGTATTAATTTTTCTATAAACTGGGTTTTCTTTGAAAGAGTGACTTCAAATTCCTTGTTTAAAATTTGTTTTTCCTCAGTTGAAATTTTCTCCTCTCTTTTCTTTCGATCCAACCTTTTGGCATATTGGACCTCATATCGTTTTATGAAGGAGTCGGTAAGAGGTTGACCAGACTTAACATGTTCTTCAAACCATTGGAGCAACTGTTTACCAACTATTTGATCCCTTGTGTGTGTTGTTAGCTCAATATTATTATTAAATCCCCCATTAGTACAATTGGCTGAACCCACAAATGCTGAAAATTTTCCCTTACTCTTTATCAGGTAAAGTTTTGGATGAAAGTACTCTCTTTGGGTATAAAGCTGAACACTCAGATCAGATTTAAATTGCAGCTTGTTGAGTTTTGCCAAAGCCTTCGGGTCAGTTGGTAGGTCAAAACCTATTAAATAGTTTTGTTTGCAGGACGGTCTTAAATTGTTAAGAATAAAATTAAGTCCATCTGCACTCATAAGCGCTACTGCAACCCAAATTTCGTCTGCAGTCTTTATTTCACTGCGTAAGTTCTCGGAAAGCTTAGTCAATATTGTAGTCATCGAAAATTATTAACCTGAAAAATAAAAAACTCAATATGACACCTTAATTGTTGACCAAATTGGTTTTTCGGAAATTACTCCATTTTTACGGGTAAAAAAGTGTTTGTTATAACAGTTCCGAACGCTGTTTATCATAAGTATAGCACAACGATGCCTAAAGGATATCCTTGTAAATGATTGAAAATCTTACAGATAGACGTATTTTGAAATGTTGAATATGAATCCTGGTGCTCTACTTCTAATACCCATTTTCACTTCCTTCTCAAACTTTCCCTCACATCATGTAAATTCGCCATGTCCATTTGACCATTTCCTGCCAAATGCGGAAGCCGGCCGCAATGAGACACCTTTATTAATGACCCGCTTATCATGAATGAACTGGCAGCTAAACCTATAACGTGGTGGAAATCTTTTCTGGGAGGGGATAAAGACGCTTTGTCGGCCCTCTACCGGTATTATTTCCCGGTGCTGTATGAGTATGGGGTGCGGTTGCACGACCAGGAGGAGTTGGTGAAAGACTGTATCCAGGACCTGTTTGTGAAGCTGTGGACGAACCGCAGCACTATACAGGAAGCCCGGGACCCCCGTCTGTATCTGCTGATAGCCCTTCGGGGAGGTATCTATAATAAACTGAGGCCGGCAGGTGTCCGTAGGGTGATACCGTATGAGGCGCACCATGATTTCCGGCTGACTTTCTCCGCCGAATCGGCCTATGTGAAAAAAGAGGCGGCGGGGTTACGGTCCAAACAGCTGTTGCAGGCCCTGGAAAAACTAAGCGCCCGTCAGAAGGAGATTATTTACCTGCGCTTCTATGAGGAAATGGAATACGAGGACATCGCGGCTATCATGGGAATCACCGTTAAAGCGGCCTATAAACTATATGCCCGTGCGCTCGACGCGCTGCGGGGACTGCTGAACATATCCATGTCTGCCTTGCTGGTGTTGCTGGCACAGCATAAAGGCTGACCATCCTTTGTCTCCTTTTCCCCACGGTCTGAAAAAAATAAAAAAACTTTAAAAAGCGTGGGGTGTTTTCTACTGTTGTGGCTGTCCTATATGTCTGGTATGTCAAAAAATTAAAAGAGAAAGGTATTGGACTATCATCAATTTGATAAGAACGACTTCCTGGAAGACGCCTCCCTGCTGGCTTACGTAAAGGGAGAAGACCCCGTCGTGATGCGCTTTTGGGAGGATTGGATACAGCAGCAACCGCCTAATATCCAGGAGTTCAGAAAGGCCATGTTCCTGTTGCGCCACCTGTTGTCCGCCGAAAGGGTGAGTGCCCGGCCGGGAACGGAGCAGGAGGTGTGGGACCGTATTGCGCAGTCGATAGATACCGCCGACGCTACGCCGGTGCGCCGCATCGGGCTGCGCAGATGGGTGGCCGCTGCGGCGATATGCCTGTTGCTGATCGGCGCCGGGGCAGCCTACTACGTGTACCGCTATACTGCTACCCAAACGGTGTATGCGGCTTATGGCACCAAAAAACAGGTGGTGCTGGAAGATGCTTCCGTGGTTACGCTGAATGGCAACTCCAGTCTTCGTTATGCCCGCCACTGGCGGAAAAACAGCGTGCGGGAGGTATGGCTCGATGGGGAAGCCTACTTTGAGGTACAGCACCTGAAAAAAGACAATCTCCCACTGAAAGCCGGCGAACGTTTCCTCGTACATATTGGTCAACTGGACGTCGAAGTACTCGGTACTACCTTTAATGTAAAAGACCGTCGCGGGATAACGACCGTATTCCTGAAAGACGGAGCGGTGAAAGTGGGTGCCAACAAGGCAAACGGCCTGGTGATGAAACCCGGGGAGGAAACGGAATACCACCAGCGGGAGCGCCTGCTCATCAAACATCCCGGTGATGCGGAGGCCGCAGCTGCCTGGATGGACAACAAAATGGTGTTGCATAATACGGCGGTGAAAGACATCATACAGGTACTGGAAGATACCTATGGCTATAAGGTGGTCCTGACGGATACCACTGTGGCCGACCGGAAAATCAATGGAGTGCTGCCATTAAAGAATACTGAAACATTATTGTATATACTGTCCAATATGCTGGATGTGGAGATAGACGTCCATCAGACAGACAGTACACTGCTGGTCAGGCCAGGTAAATAGTATTGTAGAAAAAACGTTAACCATTCCCTTTCGATGAGAAAAATGCTACCTTTTTGTAGTTTCCTGCTGTTGCTGTCACTGATCTCGTGGTGTGCCGCGGCGCAAAAAAAGATGTCGCTGATCGAGGCGCTGGACAAGGTGTCAGCTGTTCTTGGCACCCGTTTCGTATATGAAGCGTCCCTGCTGGCCAACAAAACTACCACGGCCGATCTTACAGACCTGAAAAATAAACCGGTAGAGGAGGTGCTCAAATCCATCCTCTATCCCCATGATTTGCTGTTCCTCTATGTGGATAAAAACCATTATACCATTGTGGCACGTAAGACCACCAAGCCCGGTAATCCGGAACAGCTGCAGCCGGCGGATGATACCCCTTTCCCTGGCGATGCTATGCGGCTGATACGGGGCAAGGTGTTGAGCAACTACAACGAGCCGCTGGCGGGTGTTACACTCAGGGCCGGCCACTATGCCGCGGCCACCAACAACGAGGGCGATTTTACGCTGAGAGTAAGCCCGCAGGAAACAGTCCTGGATGCAACTGCCATCGGCTGGCAACCGGTGCACATCGACATCTCCCGAAAAAACGGATCGTGGTACCCCATTACCATGCAGGCTTCTACCAGCCTGCTGAAAGAGATCGCCATCGTATCTACCGGCTATCAGAAAATTGAAAAATCACAACTCTCCGGAGCAGCCACCGCCATGTCTGCGAAGGATTATGATCAACGTGTAGCCGTTACCGGTAACTTCCTGGAAAACCTGGAAGGTAAAATGCCGGGACTGGTGTACAACAGCATCTCCCGTGACCTGTCTATCCGCGGCGTATCCACATTCGATGCGGTCAAACGCCCGCTAATAGTGGTAGACGGATTTCCGACCGAGATAGATATCAGCACCATCAACCCTAATGATATCATCTCGGTATCGGTGCTGCGCGATGCGGCAGCAGCGGCTATCTACGGAGTACAGGCATCTAATGGTGTCATTGTTATAGAAACCAAGAGGGGCAAAAGCGGCAAACCGGTTTTTAGCCTGCGTGCGACTTATGCTATGCAGGCTAAACCGGATTTCGGATATATGCACTATATCGGATCGGAGGAATACGTACAGCTGATGAAAGATCGCGTGGAACAGACCGGCTTTAATCGCAGGAACGTTATTAATGGGGCGCCGATTGATCCGGTATATGATATGCTGTTTCAGGTGCAGGAAGGTACTGTAACTGCCGAAGAGGGTAACCGCCGTATTGCGGCCATCGCCAGCTACAATAATCTGGCAGATTACAAACGCCTCTTTTATCAGACAAGAACTGCTCGCCAGATAGACTTCGATGTAAGCGGCGGTAGTGAAAAAAGTACCTATCTGCTTGGTATCAACTATCTGGGCGAAACACCGGTGGAAAGACGCTCCGACAATCAGCGCTTTGTTCTGAACTTCGCTAATACCTATAAATTTTCTGATCGTTTTTCATTCGATTTTCGGGCGGTATATAACAACAGTGTTAACAAAAGTGGGGAAGTAGCCCCCTACACGCATGTGCAGCCATTTCAACGGTTGGCTGATGAACAGGGAAACCCAGTAGCCTCCGTGTACGGACCTCGCCGGAACAGCCTTTTAGCCACCACCGTTGCTGACAATGAGAAAATAAAAGCTTTGGGCCTGTATGATCAGTTGTATTATCCTTACGGCGAGTTGTTTGCCAATACACATAAGGTCAACCTGTCTGCGCTACGGCTGCAGGGACGCCTCAATACAGTGCTCACCAACTGGCTCTCACTGGACCTGGGCGGTGCATATGAAAACCAGCTGGCGACTACCAGTGTATTAAATACAGATGATGCTTACGCCGTTCGCCGGTTGATCAACACCCGGGCAAAGAAAGATCAGTTTACCGGAAAACCGCTGTTCATCGATATTCCACAAGGAGATATCTACACACAGGATAATGTCAGAGGCATTGCCTATACAGTACGTGCCCAGCTGAATGTAAACAAAGACTTTGGCAACAACAGACATAATATCTCCGCTATCGCTGGTATCGAACAACGGCAACGGACCGAATCAGGCATCAAAAATTCTTACTTTGGTTATGACGGCCAGTCATTGATCAACAAACCCATTAATGTACAGGCGCTGAGCTCCTGGATTGTGCCGGCTTTCCGGGAAACCGGCCGGACGGCTTCCACTTTCTTTCCGGAAGATTATTTCAAAGAAACCAGCCTCGACAGAAGGTTCATATCGTACTATGCGCAGGCTACCTACATCTATCTCAATAAATATATCGCTACCGGCAGTTTCCGTATTGATCAATCCAACTTGTTTGGTGCTGACCCGGCCTACAAAAATAAACCGCTGTGGTCTGCCGGCGCCAGCTGGCGCATGCACGAAGAAAACTTCCTTAAATCCGTCAGCTGGCTCAATAATCTTCAGTTACGTGTAGCCACCGGCTTTAATGGTAACGTTCCTTCCAGTACCAGTGGCCCGTTTTTGTTGTTGTTCACAGGCATCAACGCGGTGCCTGCGGAAGCCGTAACTTACAACGATGTATTGTCGCCGGAAAACCAGTCCCTTCGCTGGGAGACCACCCGTAATTTCAACGTGGGCCTCGACTATGCACTGTTCAATAACCGTATTTCAGGATCTGTGGATATCTACCGTAAAAAAACAGCAGATGTGTTTGGCGCTGCGTCTGCCGATCCCACCACAGGGTTTAATACCTATAACGCCAATACAGCGTCTATCAGCAACGATGGCCTGGAACTGATGATAAACAGTATCAACATCAAAAAACGGCATTTCAACTGGCAGACACAGTTGACCGCCTCTTTCAATCGTAACAAGGTATTGAAAGTGATGGCTGATGAAAGGGAGGCTTCTGTTGATTTGGTGGCCGGAATGCAGTTACGGGAAGGATATCCGATCAATCCCTTGTTCAGCTACCGTTACGGCGGACTCAATGGACTGGGGCAGCCGTTTGTATATAACCGCAACCAGGAGGAGAAAGTGATGAACACATCAGGCGATAATATTGTGGATGTACGTTTTGATGATTTGGTATTCAGCGGTACTACGACGCCGAAATATGCGCTGGGTTTGAATAATCAGTTTACGCTGGGCGACTTCGATCTTTCCTTTCTCTTTATGTACTATGGGGGCCATGTGATGAGAGTAAAGCCGCCTTCCCCCTATGAGGTGGTGTTAGGGTATCCGTTGCCGGGGGCCTCCAACTTCTGGAAAAAGCCCGGTGATGAAAACCATACCGTGATACCGGGTTTTCCCAAAATCAACCAACCCGGTGAGTTCAACTATACTGCCTTGTATGGTTATACCTATGCCGATCGGTTTGTCCGTAAGGCTGACTACATCCGGCTTCGCGATCTGATACTGACCTATAACATTAAATCCGCTTTCCTGCAGCGAAGTGGATTAAGCCGTACCCAGCTGCGGCTACAGGCGCAGAATATGTTTCGCTATACTTTCAGCGGAAATGATATCGACCCGGAGGCCATCGACCGGGAGACAGGCGTCCGCAGCCTGCCGGTGGAACCATTTTATAGCTTTTCTTTTTACACTAACTTCTAATACTGTTGATGATGAAGAAAATATGGATCATAGTATTGATAACAGTATGTTGCTCATGCAATAAATTTCTGGAAGTAAAACCCAAAGGGGTGGTCATACCGGAAAAACTGGCCGATTTTGAAGGGCTGCTGAATTCACAAAGGATGATACTCAGTTTCCCGGAGGCACTGATGTATTGCACCGACGATTATTATGGCGTATACAACGTACAGGAAAAAAGTATGCAGGCCAATGCCTATTACTGGCGATCTGATATTGATATCAATGACCAGGTAAGCCCCGCCATATGGGGAAGCGGTTATGAAATTATTTATCGGGCCAATGTGATTATCAATAACGTGATGAAAGCTACGGAGAGCAATGAGCAGCAGCGCCGGCAGCTATTGGGAGAAGGGATGGCGGCCAGGGCCGAGGCTTATTTTAACTTGCTGACCGCTTTTGCCAAAGCATACAACCCCGCCACCGCCCAAAGTGATCCGGGCCTGCCGCTGGTAACCAGTACAAATGTAACCACACAGGTCCCCCAGCGCTCTTCGCTGCAAACAACACTCGATTCTGTTATCCACGATCTGCAATTGGCGGTTACCATGTTACCGGAACAGAATATTAACCGTTTTCGCTGTACTAAATATGCAGCCTGCGGTATGTTATCACGAATCTATCTGTATATTGGCAACTATGGGGAAGCGGACCGGTTTGCCGACAGCGCCCTCAAAGCAAGACACGAACTGCTGGATTACAATAATTTTCAAAGCTGGGAGGATTTTCCCGTGACTGATTTTAATCCTGAAATTTTGTGGCAACGGGGTACTGATAATTATATGTTGCCAGGCAGTATGTTATATGCGGACACCTTGAAAAGTTTGTTTCAGGAAGGAGACCTGCGATATAGTTACCTGACCGACAACACTTCGGACGGAATCATGAGGGCAACTACCGCTGGTGCAGCTAACTTCGGCATTACCTTCCCGGAATTATACCTGACCCGGGCGGAAGTAGCAGCCAGAAAAGGAAATATTCCCGCTGCCATGGATTTCGTAAATTTCCTTCGGAAAGCCCGCTTTGAAAAAGACACCTATACGCCTACTTCCGCTGCCACACAGGAAGAAGCGCTCGACATTGTGCTGGCAGAGCGGCGCCGTGAACTGGCCTTCGGAGGCCAGCGCTGGATGGATATGAAACGCCTTGACCGTGACGGCAGAATGCCGGCGATCAAACGGGTGAACAGGGAAACAGGCGCGGTGATCACCGTCCTCGAACCTAACAGCAGACACTATACGTTTCAGATACCGGCGCGCGTTAGGAAATTTAATCCGGATATGTCTATCAACTAACCTAAGTCAATAAAACGCCATTTATGAAACCTTGGTTAAGAAACACTGTACTGAGCATGGCCGCCACTGCTGCGGCTTTTCCTGCTTTCAGTCAGTCAAAAATCAGCGGTAAACTATTGCCCGGTCAGGAAACAAGCCTAAAATTTACGCAGCCGGGAATGGAAACATTAGAAGTACCGGTAGATAAGGCCGGCAATTTTTCGTTTGCCACCGGGAAGCTGCCCAAAGGCATCTATCAGCTCGAAGAGATCGGCCAGGTCTATCTCGAACCCGGCTACGCGCTCGAAATCACTCCGGAAGGCGGAGATTACCGCTTTAAAGGAAAAGGCAGTACGGAGAATAATTTGATCAGGGACGCAGGGAGCCAGCTGAAAGACTATGTGCCCATGAGCAAAGGGGACTATCTCTACTCCTTTTATATGTTGAGCCTGCCTGAATTCCGGCAGAAAATGAATGCCTGGCAACAAGCTGCGGCTAAAACGATGGAAAAATCAGGCAACCCTTATTTTATCGGACTGCAAAAGGCTGCCGTAAATTTCCGGATAAAAACCATCACACAGGACTGGTGGATCAACTACGGGGTAGATTCTGTAAAACGTATCGCGTTTCAAAAACTGCTGGAAATACCGCCTAATCCAAAAGACACGATGGCCCATGTGAAGTTCAGAAAAGCTTTCGATGAAATGCATCTGAAAAAACTGACCAAAGAAGAGAAAAAAGAACTCGATTCGATGATGTATGAAGGTTGGGACATGAACAACGAAGAATGGTTCCGCAATGTGGCTTCCTACCGTGATGTGCTCGACGGCAAGATTACCAACATCATGTACGCCGATTACCAGAAGGAGTTGATGGCCGGTAGAGAGATGGCTGTGCTGAAGGCGAGAGTGGTAGACACTAAAATTACTTCCCCCTTCATCCGTGAGTACTATCAATATGTTCAGGCATCCAGCGTTATCAAAATGAGCGACGATGACATCGAAATAGATACGGTGTATAAAAAATTTATCGCGCAGTCGAACAATGAGGTCTACAAAAAAAGTGTCAGCAACATATATAAGAACTTCAAAAAATATGGTGATAACCAACTGGCGCCAGACTTTGAGTTTGAAAACAACCATGGCGCGAAAGTGAAGCTGAGCAGCCTGAAAGGGAAATACGTCTACATCGATGTATGGGCCACCTGGTGCGGCCCCTGCAAAAGGGAAATCCCCTTTTTGACCTCCATCGAGGAAAAGTTTGCCGGGAAAAACATACACTTCATCAGCCTGTCGGTAGACAGACAGTCTGATAAAGGAAAGTGGCTGGATTTTGTGAAGGAAAAACAATTAAAAGGTGAACAATTGATCACTGATGACGACTTCAATTCTGACTTCATCAAAAACTTTAACATCAATGCTATCCCCAGGTTCATATTGATAGGGCCGGACGGGAAAATTGTTTCGGCCAGAGCGAAGCGGCCTTCAGACCCAAAACTGGAAGAACAACTCAGTAGTTTGCTATAATAGTGTACGGGGCCGCAACGATGAGCGGCCCCTGTTTTTTTAAATATCTTTCTTTCTGAAAATCCTCACCGCCAATATCAGTGGAATAACCATCCGGCACAACATACAGGCGGCGGTATAAATGGTCCCTGTGGCAGACCCCATAAATTTTTTAAACAATGCTGGGCACAAAAAATATATGGCTTGGGAAACGAGTGGGTTAACAAGGTTTGCGGACGCCTTTCAGGTTGTCAATAAAATAATTGCCTTTATTGAATTCTTCTACCAGCTGCTGGATAGATGTTTTTTCGAACATCTGTTTCAGCTGTTTTTTAATGTCTTTGTATTGGGTGTGCATGGGGCAGGGCCTTGTTTCGGAGCATTCTTTGAGGCCCAGTACACACTTGGTGATCACGTTCGCTTCTTCCACTGCTTCCAGGATCGCTTTTACCGGCAGTTTCCGGGCGCGGTCTGTCAGGAAAAAACCACCATTGGGGCCACGTACGGAACTGATCACACGGTTGTTTTGTGTGAGCAGCTGTAGTATCTTGGCCGTAAACGATTTGGGAGAATCAATGCCTTTGGCTATTTCTTCGATACCCAGCTTATCGTCTTCCGACCCTTTCAACGCAATGTATATGGTTGCCCTCAGGGCGTATTCAGCAGTTTTCGACAGCATAAGATCAATTCATGACGTTGCAAGATAGTAAGAAATGAGGTACCGGTCAAACCGCCGGCACCCATTCCGCGTAGGAATCACTGGTCTCATAGAGACGCAGGCCCGCCAACACTACCTCTTCGGGCAATGCAGCCCGCAACACCCGCTGCATATACAAGACCATGTTTTCCGCTGAAGGCTCCATGTCCCATACCCACAGGTTGTCCTGTGTGCCGCAACCAGGATGCGCCTGCATATAGGCGGCCGACAAGATCAGGCGGTGATCGAAATGCTGCACAATGGTTTGTTGCACCAACTCCTTGATTACCTTAAAATCCACCAGTATCCCCGGTGCCGGCAGATAGTCTTCACTACTGCTCCGGCCTCGTACCGTTACATGTAACTTATAGGAATGCCCATGAATGTTTTTGCATTTTCCATTATACGCGTGTAAGGCATGCGCCGTTTCAAAACTGAATATTTTCGTCAGTTGTAACATATCTCCCGTCTGTTGTTTGTAATGAATTGACCAAAGGTACATTTAAAAAAGGATATTTGTGTCCTTTTTTACTAATATTGCTGCCTGAAACAACTTCATCAACATGCACACATTCCATATACCTGTGATGGGACTGGCGTATACGATCGACAGTCCTATTAAAGTAGCGCGGTTTGGCATCTCTTCTGTCATCTCTATCATCGAAGACCGGCTCATTGAAATGATGCGGAGCCATTATTACCCGACAGTCGGGGAGACATACCGGCCCATTCCGGCAACGGAGCCAGACTACCGGGCCCGGCGTATTACGGATTACCTGAACCTGGTGAACCGTATCGTGAAGGAACAGATGGAGCAGCTCAAAAACAAAGCCTTTGAAGCCGGTTCCGAAATTGTCCGTTACTTCGAGATGTTACCCGAGCAGCATCCGCTCCAACAAATGTACCGGCAAATGACCCGCACAGCAGACGCCCGGGAGAAAGCCTCACTGGCGTCAGGCCTCTGCAAAGCCATCCGGCCCGGCAGCATCGATGTCAACATCATGACAAAAACAGACAAGGACAACTTCGATGCAAACGGACAGCCCATCACCGACGGCTCCGATGCAATAGCCGCCCTCAGAGGGTATGTCAACAGTGACCTGACCGATTCTTCCATCGTTTTCTCTGCGGGCATGAATCCCCGTCTGTACAACTACCTCGAGAAATACCCACAGTTCAACGCCGATGCAGCAGGCAACTTCAGCAAAAAAATCATCGTCAAGGTCAGCGATTTTCGCTCTGCCCTCATACAGGGAAAGTACCTCGCTAAAAAAGGCATCTGGGTCAGCGAATTCCGGATAGAGTCCGGACTGAACTGCGGCGGACATGCCTTCCCCTCCGACGGCACGTTAATGGGCCCTATTATGGAAGAGTTCAAACAGCGCAGACAGGAACTCATCGATACACTATTCGCGCTCTACAATCCTGCATTAGCCAACAAAGGGCTTACCACCTTTCCCGCTCCGCCACAGCTAAAAATTTCCGCACAGGGCGGTATCGGCACCGCCGCGGAAGATCAGCTGCTGCATACCTACTACGGACTGGACAGCACCGGATGGGGCACGCCTTTCCTGCTGGTACCGGAAGCCACCACCGTAGATGCTGACACACGCCGGCGCCTGCGCAAAGCCACCACGGCAGATCTCACGTTGAGCTATCATTCTCCCCTGGGCGCCCGCTTCCATTACCTGAAAGGCAGCACGGCCGAAAAAGAACGACTGGCACGTATCCAGGCCGGAAAACCCGGCAGCCCCTGCACAGAGAAACACCTGTCGTTTAATACTGAATTCACGGAAAAGCCCATCTGTACTGCCTCCCGCCAGTACCAACGCCTGAAAACAGCACAACTGCAATCGCTCCAACTGCCGGAAGACGTATACCTGGAACAACTGGCAGCTGTATTGGACAAAGAATGTTTATGTGTTGGGCTTAGTAATGCGGCCGCTATTGAATATGAACAGCCGTTCGTGAAAGGGCAGCATGCAGTCAATATCTGCCCCGGACCAGGCATCGCATACTTTAATAAAGAAGTATCGCTGCAAACCATGACGGACCATATCTATGGCCGTCAGGATATAATGGAAGGAAGCGCAAGACCTCACATGTTTATCACAGAACTAAAGCTGTACCTGGATTACCTGACCGAACAACTGGAAAAAGCCCGGCGGCAGCACACACTGGCGCAGCAACAAAAATATTTCCGCGCTTTCTGTGAACAACTCACCAAAGGCATCGATTATTATCATCATTTAACCACAACAGGTGTGTTGCCGGCGGAAGAACTATTAACAGGCCTGGAACAGGCTAACCTGCAACTGACGAATATTATAACGGCGTATGCACTCGCGTAAATCAATGAGGCATATGTCGCAATATAAATTATAGAGGGCATGCGTCCTCACACGAACGATCCCAGGGCTAAAGCCCTGGGCTATGATGTTGTTCAAATTTCTTTAATGATAAATGTTTTCGTTTACGAAGCATTACAGCATAGCCCGGGGCTTTGGTCAGAATCTTCTATCAATAACAGCATCCATCATCGAAAGAATTTGAATAACATCATAGCCCAGGGCTTTAGCCCTGGGATTAATGGGATGATTGGGATGATTGGGATCAATCGAATCAATCGAATCAATCGAATCAATCGATTCAAACAAATTCAATGAGATCTAATGGAATCCAATCCGATTTAATGGATGGATGAATCTAATCCTCCGAAACCTCCAAAGCACTACCATTCCCAGCCAATCTACGTTTTTGCCGCACTGAAATCACTGTTTGCAAAATCACAGAAACGCCTACCAGCAGCAGTCCCACATAAAACGCTCCATTTACCTGCTTGCCTTCTCCAAAGAACAGGAAAGCCATGGTGATGGCGTATATTGGTTCCATATTAAAACTCAGGTTTACCGTGAAGGCAGGAATCCTTTTTAAAGATTCTGCAAACATAATGTACAGTCCAACGGTGCAGATCAGGGATAACAGTAACAGATATACGGTGTCTTCGAGGCCCGGAATAATATTTTTTACCGGGAAGTAATGCAGGTATACCGGCAATAAAACTCCCCAGCCAATAGTGCCGCCCATCATCTGATAATAGTTGATCAGTTTACTGTCGTATTTTTTTACCAGCCGTTCGTTGTAAATGGTATACAGCGCGGCGAACGCAGACGAAATTGTGCCTAGTGCGATGCCCAGCTGATAAGACACATCGAAGTGAAAGATGAGGCTGATGCCCAGCAGGGTAAAGAGGCTGAGCACCAGTTCGGTGACGGCGAACTTCTTCCTGTTGATCAGCGGTGCGAAGATGGCCGTGAAGAAGCTGGTCAGGCAATAACAGACGGCCCCGATGGAGATATTACCGTATTTGATACTGCCATAAAAAAATATCCAGTGGATGGAGATCAGCAAACCGATTTTGGCAATATCCCACTTCTCCCGTGTGGAAATGGCGGTGTTTACCTTAAACAGTTTCACGATGAAAAACAACCAGACAAAAGAAAAGCATATTCTATACCAGACCAGAAGTCCTTCGTTGAGTGAAATGAGTTTTCCGAATATTCCGGTAAAAGCGGCGATGATCACCGATAAGTGTAAGATGAGATATGTTTTTTTCATAAAGAATTATCCGCCCGTTCTCGCGGAACAGGCACGTGAATGTATGAATCAATGGAAGAGGGTGGCATAAACAGACTGCCGGGGGGAACACTGTCGGCTATTGTCTTCTGATGAAGTAATACTAAGGTCCCGGAGGGGGGAGACAACTCTTTCTGTTCATATTTGGCGCAGTAAGGTTATCAAATATAGAAAAACAAAATTGTTTTCCGGGTCATTATTTCGTCAACTGTGGAGATGGAGGGAAGGGGGCTGCATTATTCCGGATAATAGTAGCCCCGGGCGGGAAGCCCGGGGCGTTGTAAAACGTGCATCACTACATTCCGATGAGTCGGGATGACATTTTTCCAGGTATTTATAAAGTTGGCCGGCTGGCGTAGTCCTGCCACAGGTCATCCAGTGTTTTGCCTGTCTGGGTTTGCCAGATGCCGGGTGAATAGGTTTTGCTCCGCATGCTGGCATCCAGTGTTTTGACGAGTTTGTCGTTGACATTTTTCTCCAGCCATACGAGGAAACGCGCAGTGATGCGGTAGCTGTTGTCGTATCGTTGCGACGGGGTATAGTCGGGCATGGCCCATCCGGCGCCGGCATTGTCCACACCATAACGGTAACGCACATAGTCTGCGATGCCTTCGGTGAGCCAGCCCGGGCCGGCTCCTCCCGGGTACGCCTGTACGATATGCATCACTTCATGTGTCACCACGTCGATGTCGCCGGGGTGCTGCCGGAACCATTCGGGGTTGTAGACTACCCGTCCACCGCTGGTGGCGGCCACGCCGGTGTAGCCAGGGTCTATCACAAAGGTGACTTTCTTCAGCGTGTTAGGGTTGTAGGCATTGGCCAGCACAGGATATACGGTGAAGAAAGTATTGATCATTCTTTCTTTCACCTGTTTGTCGAAAGTTGGCGACTGGTTGATGAACACCAGCGTATAGTCGCCACGGGTAATGGAATCGGTGGTGGCGGCTATCGTTGTGGCCTCCGCGGCGGGAGTACTGTTGTCGTGGGCACAAGCTTGGATGAACAGGCCGGTGCTGAGTATGAGTAATCGGATCGTTTTCATATTACCAGCCCTCATTTTGTTTTAATGCGGTATTACGGAGGGTTTCATCCGTCGTGATAGGAATTACATACATCGCGTTGCGCCACAGGCGGTCTTCTACTTTAAACCGCTCGTAGCGGTAGCCATCGGGAGCGGAGGCGTCGGCGATGGGACGCATGCCCCAGATGGTTTTTTCGGTGTTCTCTGCGATCTTCCAGCGGCGTACATCCCAGAAGCGGTGGTTCTCGAAGCTCAGTTCAATTCGTCTTTCGTTGCGGATACGTTTACGCATGTCTGCCTGCGTGAGGCCTGCAGGCAGTGGCGGTTGGCCGGCGCGGGCACGTATCAGGTTGATGTATTTGGCGATATCGGCATTACCGGGATCGTATTCGTTGAGCGCCTCTGCGTAGCTGAGGTAAAATTCAGCCAGCCGGAAGAAGATACCGTGCACATCGCGGCCAGGTCCCTGGTTGATGGTGATGCTTTCGTCGGCCAGTTTACGGCAACTGTAGCCGGTACGGCTGTGATCTGTTTGGGTGCTCTGTTCGTCTTTCCCTCTTTCGAACGTTTCTATTTTCCGTCCTTTCCAGGGGGCGCCGTTATAACTGATGTCGGTGTAGAACCGGGGATCGCGGCCGATGTAGGGTTTGGCGGGATCATAACCGGAAGCAGGGTCGCTGATGGGCAGGCCGTTGGCCATTTCATAATCGTCTACCAGGTTTTGGGTGGGAGAGCAGCCAGACCAACCGTTGCTGCCGTAGGGAAACAGGTAGCGGTCATAGTCCTGGTTGGTTTCTTTCATCCGTACCCAGATCACTTCCGGGCTCAACAGCGTGTTGCTGGTGAACATGGCCAGTCTGCCGGCCAGTGTGCTTTCCAGGCGGTAGGCGACGCCTCCCTGCGGTGTTTGGAGGTCTATCACCGCTTTGGCGGCTTCGGCAGCTTTGCGCCATTTCTCCGGGTCGGAAGCGGTGTTATTGGAGCTGATATCGGCCAGGAAACCGTTTTTACCGGCGATGGCCCAGAGGGGACTGGCGCTGTATAACAGCATGCGTGCTTTGAGCGCGAGACAGGTGCCTTTGGTGACGCGGCCTATCTGCGTGGAAGAATAGCTGACAGGCAGCCGTTTCATGGCCTCGTCGCAGTCGGCCAGTATCTGATTGATACAGGCATCATAAGGGCTGCGGGGTTGATTGAGGGCGGCCTTGTCGTTCTGGTCAATGGTTTTGGTAACGATGATCACGCCACCAAACTGACGCACCTGTTCTGCCAGATAGTAGGCGCGGAGGAAATACACTTCGCCGATACGGTTGGCCAGCGCGCCTGGGTTGTTGGCGTCGTCCGGGGTTTTGTATTGGGCGATGCCTTCCAGAATAGCGTTGGCCTGACGGATAGCGACATAGTTATCGCGCCACGTATTGCCGATAGGGTTGTTGTTGCCGGACCAGGAGCCGTTGTTGAAACTCATGGAGGCCATCCAGTTGGAGGCGTCTTTGGCTTCATCGGTGCCGGACGACATAGAATAACCACCGAGGTAGGTATAGGCGCCGCGCAACCGGGAATACAGGTTGTTGACTACCTGGTCGGTCATCGCAAAATTGGTGAAGATGTCTTTGTCCTGTTGCTGGGTGGTGGCGGCCCTGTCAAGAAACCCTTTTTTGCAGGCACTGAAAGTGAGGGTGGCCAGTACACCTAAGAGGATGATTTTTTTATAGAGAGATGAATATTGCATAACGTTCATTTTTAGAATCTTACATCGATACCGAAATTCCAGATGCGCTGAATGGGATACATGGCGCCGTTGCCATCACCGATTTCAGGATCTACCTGATAGTCTTTCAGTTTGTCCCAGGTAAAGAGGTTCATACCGTTGGCGTATAAACGAACATAGGAGAGGCCCACCTGTTTCACCCAGTTTTTGGGCAGTTGATAGCCTATTTCCGCGTTTTTTAGGCGCAGGTAGCTGGCATCTTTTACCCAGAAAGAAGAGCCACGGTGATTGTTACCGTTGGTGTTGCTGTGCAGGCGCGGATAAGTGGCGGTGGCAGCTGTTTCCGGTGTCCAGCGGCCGAGATGGAAAGGCTTCACTTTACCGCCCTGAAAGAATTCATAGACGGCTTCGTTGTTGAGCATCACATCGGTGTGGGCTGCTCCCTGGAGCAACAGGGAGATGTCAAAGCCTTTGTAGGCTGCTCCCAGCGTGGCGCCGAACATGATCTCCGGCGTACGGGCGTAACCGATAGCTGTTTCATCGAAATCGGACTGAATAAAATCGTATTCTTTACCGGTGAGTTTTTTGTATTTGAAGTCACCGGGGCCATAGGCAGAGAAATTCTGGAAAGGACTGTTGTCTACGTCAGCCTGGTCTTTAAAGAAGCCTTCGGAGATCAGGCCGAATTTGGTGCCGATAGGGTGACCGGTACGTTTCATCCAGGAATAGGCCCGCGCCACTTCATCCTGGTACACGATGTTGTTACGGGCAAAAGTGACATTGGGCTTGATGAAATAATGTACGCGGCCAATGGTGTTCTCATGGCTCAGCTCCAGCTCAAATCCTTTGTTGTCCACAATACCGATGTTTTGTGCTTTGATATCCTGACCAAATACATCGGAGAGGGTATTGCGACGGATGAGGATTTTGCTTCTGCGCTGGGTAAACAGATCGAGGGATACGCCTAACAGGTTGTTCCAGAAACGGGCTTCGAGGGCTACGTTAGCCTGCCTGCCGCGTTCCCAGGTAACGCCGGGGTTACCGATGGGGCCTTGTTGCCAGCCGTTAGCCTGACTGGCATTGGTGCCGAAATAATACTGGCTGCCGCCGCCCCAGGAGGTGAACCACAGGAAACGGTCGCTGCCCGCCTGGTCGTTACCTACTTCACCATAGGAGCCGCGTATTTTCAGGAAGTTGATGGCCGGAATATTGTCTTTGATGAAACTTTCTTCAGACAGCACCCATCCGGCGGAGATGGAGGGAAAGAAGCCGTAGCGACTTTCTTTGGGGAAATTCTCAGAGCCCTGATAGGAAGCGCTGAATTCCAGCAGGTATTTCTGCAGGTAGTTGTAAGTGCCGCGAAAGAGCAGCGACTGATAAGCCCGGGGAATGGACGATCCGTTTTCGTTGAGGCGACGGTTCCATAACACCATGGCGGTAGCTTCATGGCGGCCGAACTGCCGGTTCCAGTTGGCCGTGGCCTCCAGGTAAGTACTGCGGTTGGCGCCGCCTCCGCTGAAGGAGCCGTTAGGATCTATTTTGGTATCCTGACCGGATTGTTTGTAGTTGGTGATGTTGCCCTGTGCGTCGTATAATGGCTCAAATACAGCGTAGTTGCGGGTATAGGAGGCAGATGGCGAGTTGGTGTTGTCGTACGAAAAAGAAACTTTTGCCGTCAGGTTTTTAGTGATGATATCCAGTTTGCGGGTGAGGGCGAAGGTCCCTTGTACGGTATTGTTGTACCAGCGGCGGTATCCTTTCTGCGACAGTTCCCCGAGTATGTTGGACTGAAAGGTGCCGTTGCCCCAGAGGGAACCGTCAGGGTTCACGATAGGGTAGATGGGCGCCATGCGGTTGGCCAGGTTCATGATAGTGCTGGCGGAGTTGTTACCATCGCGGCGGTCGGTCATGATACCGGCAATGTCTACGCGGGCAGCCAGATCGGGAGTGATGTCCACGTCTACGTTGGCGCGCAGGTTGTACCGTTTCATATTGTTGTTGCCCGTATAGCCGTCCTGGTTTTCTTTGGTATGGGCGTAGAGGCCGTCCTGCACGTTGTAGCCGGCGGAGATGAAGTAGCGGGCGATGTTGTTACCGCCGCTGACGTTCAGGTTGCCCTGTGCTACGGTGGATGGTTTCATGATGAACTTGTAATAATCGGTGTTGGGCAGTTTCCCGCTTTTGTAGCCATCCAGCTGTGCTTGTGTGAAGGCAGGCTGGGCGCCGTCATTTTTCAGTGCTTCGTTGAGCAGCGAGGCATAATCGTAGGAGCCCAGGTATTGCGGCAGGCGGGTGGCTTCGGTGATGCCTGTGGAGGCGCGGAAGTTCACGGAAGGGGCGCCGGCCTTGCCTCTTTTGGTGGTGATGAGGATGGCCCCGTTGGCGCCGCGCATACCCAGTACGGCGGTGGCGGCGGCATCTTTCAGGATGGTGAGTGTTTCGATATCGTTGGGATCTACATAATCCATGGGCCGCTCGATACCGTCTACCATGATGATGGGGGAGGCGCCGTTGAGCGTGCCTACGCCGCGGATGTACAGGTTGCTGGCATCTACGCCGGGCTCACCGCTGCGCTGGGTGGTGATGAGGCCGGGAAGGCGTCCTGCCAGGGCGTTGGTGAGGTTGGACACGGGGCTCTGCACCAGTTCCTTCGTGCTGATGGAAGCGATGGCGCCGGTGACGGTCGCTTTTTTCTGTTGACCGTAAGCCACTACCACTACGTCTTTCAGGCCGAGGCTGGAAGGCATCATGGTCACGTCTGTCTGGTTGGAGGCGGATATTTCCACTTCTCTCGTTTCATAGCCAATGAAGGAGAACACCAGTGTTTTCATGTTGGCAGGCACCTGTATGCTGTAGGTACCGTCGCTTTGTGTCTGGGTGCCTCTGCTGGTCCCTTTTACCTGTACAGACACGCCGGGGAGTACCACATTGGTTTTGTTTTCCATGACCGAGCCGATAATGGTACGCATCGCGCCGTTGGATGCCTGCGGGGCCGGACGTACCGAGGTATCTGCGGTATGGCCGTTTTGCTCCGACGGGCGAAAAATGATGATGATGTTGTCTGACTGCCGGAAGTGCAGATAGGTGTCCGTCAGCAACAGCTCCAGGGTTGTTTTAACGCTGCGGGTGGCTTTAGGCAGACTGACATTTTTGTACAGGTTCACTTGTTCGGGCGGATAGGCGAGGCGGAAGCCTGACAGGCTTTCTACTTTGCCCAGGGCGCTTTTAAGTGTTTCATTTTTTAGTGTCAGGGTGATTTGTTTGGTAGAGATGTCTTGCGCTCTGCCGGGGGAGGCAGAGAGTACGGATGACAGTAACAGGATGCTGAGCAGGGCCAGGGTGATGGTTTTTGCCATGTGCCGGCCGTGGCGGAACATACAGGGCAATAGCGTGGCTGTCAGCTGTGTGGTCACAGCTAAAAACTTGTGCATAACGGGCATTCTTTTAAAATTGTTAGGAAATAGGCAGCCGTTAACAGCAGGATGCTGCTGTCACGACTTTCAGCTTTCAGGCTGATGAAAGTGTTTTACTTCAGAACGTGTTGTTTGATGGTGATCATTGTGGTTTCATGCGATGTAGATTTTAGTGATGCATAGAATCAGTAACGGCGCACTGGTGGCTGATTTTGATGCTAAATTGATTTAGCAAACAGGGCGCACTTTGTCCATTTAACTTGTTACAGTTATCAATTTTGGTTTTGAATGATGTGTTTTATCGTCGTCTTAGCAGCCTTTGCCTTTTATGAGCACGTCGCGGCCGTTTTCTATTTGATACGTGGCGTTTCTGACACCGCAGATCACATCGAGGACTTCTTCGAGTGATTCAGTACCTGCGAAGGATACGCGGACAGGGCATTGTTTTAAAGCGTCATCACTGAATTGTATGTTCACTTCATAACGTTTACTGAGTGTATTGGCGATGTTTTCGAAAGTGGCATTTTCAAAAACCATCTCGTTGGTGGTCCAGCTCGCCCGGGCGGCCGCATTCACGGCTTCCTGACGGGCGGCTGCATTTTTTGTATTGTAAACGATTTGTTGATCGGGTGTCAATACGGCCAGCACTTTGGTGCCATCTTCCACTTTTACTTTTCCACGTGTAACCGACACCGTTATCTCCGGCTGCTCCGGATAGGCGCTGATGTTAAAAGCAGTGCCCAGTACGGTCGTTTTCAGTTGACCGGTATTGATGACAAATGGCTTCGCGCTGTCGGACCGGATATCGAAATAGGCTTCCCCCAGCAACGTTACCTCTCTGGAGGGGCCGTTGAAGTGCTCCGGTACCACCAGCCGGCTGCCTCTGTGCAGCACAACGGTACTGCCATCCGGCAATGTCAGGTAACGGTCAAAATTCGTTTGTCCGCCAGCGTAGCGCCGTACACTCACTGCCGTAGGATTACTGCCGGTACTGTACCACCAGTAACCTGCGCCGGCCAGCACCAATACGCTGGTCCAGATAGCAGCATAACGCCCCGCCTTTTTCCAGAGGCTCCGTTTCACTACCGTCAGTGACGCTGCTACAGGAGCTACAGACAACCGTGCCCGTAATGCCAGCAGCTGTTGCTGTGTGAGTTGCCGCGCAGCCTCGCTTTGCGGGTCTATCACTTCATCAGGCAAATCCTGCCCGAGCATGGCATACCAGGCCTCCAGCGTCGTAAGCTCTTCTTCAGTGCAGGCACCCTGGCTATATTTCTGTAACAGTACATACAAATTTTGTTCATCCATAACGGTAATGATGCGACTGGCTACATTAAATAACACCAATTTAATCTGTTGCCGTTATCCTGTCCGAAAATTTTTTTTCAGGATAAGCAGGAATATAACAACGGTAAAATACAAGTGAATAATTATTAGATTTGATAAAAATCGTATAGCCATCGAACCACACGCGGAAAATACCGATACAGCCCTGCTCCGGTCCTGGCAAAACGGCGATGAGAAAGCCTTTGACCAGCTTTATGCCCGTCATTATATCAGGCTGGTGAACCTGGCCTATAAAAAGACGGGCCATATGGAGGCATCGCAGGAACTGGTACAGGATGTGTTCCTGTCGCTCTACCGCCAACAGTCACGGTTACCCGAAAACACCGTTCTGGAAAACTACCTTTTTATTGCCACACGTAACCGTATCTATAACCATCACCGGCAACAGCTGTTGCAACTGAAAAAGGAAGCCCTGCTCCGTGAAAACTATCTGCCATCTGCTGGTATCGGGCCGGATAAACTGGAACTGAAAGAACTGGAAACCAGGCTACGCCGCAAAATACAGCAGCTGCCCGATCAGTGCCGCGCCGTTTTCCTCCTCAGCCGCGAAGAACAACTCTCTAATAAGGAAGTGGCTGAACGATTACACATTTCCGTGAATACCGTGGAACAACACATGCGTAAAGCCCTCCGCATCCTCAGAGCTTCTATCAACGATGAGCTGATCATGATGCTGATAACAGTAACCATGATTCACATGATTTAATGCTGATGTACCTGCCAACGGAAAAATAAAAAATAACAAAATAGGTAAATAATGAAGGTCGATCTTATCGCAGCAGCTCTAAAAGACGTCAGCCTGCTGCATGATGTTTGCACAACAGCTTATACACAACATTTCACGAACCAGTGGGAGTCCGCCGCCGCCCTGGAACAGTATCTTGCCGGCTCTTTTTCTGCAGAGCGCCTGACGAAAGATATCCTGGACCCGGGCACCACTTATTACCTGATCTATGCCGACGATCAGCCTGCGGGCTTCGTTAAACTCAACGACCAGCTGAAAGCATCCGATCAGGCATTGCGTTTCCCCAATGCGCTGGAGCTGGAACGTATTTATATGCTGGCTGAAGTTAAAGGTACCGGCGTAGGTAAAATAGCCATGGAGAAGATAGAAGGAATTGCCCGGGAGAAACAGAAATCCGCTATTGTATTGTACGTAGTGGACGTCAATGAAACAGCTATCCGGTTTTATGAGCGCAACGGGTTTATGAAGACGGGAAAAACGAGGCTGGAATTGCCTGGGTTCAGAGAAGAGGTGAAACCTACCACTATTATGTCTAAAACGTTGCCAGACTTATAAAGTCAGGCTTGGGGAGACAGATGATCGGAAAATTATCTGACTTTTTTTTCGCCGGCAGATTTGGCCGCTGCTTTCTTTGCTTTGGCTTTTTTAGGAGGGCGCTGACTGATTTCATTGAGGGCGAGGGTCATCACCTCCTGAGGCGTTACATACAGTACAGCAGCCAGTTTCACACATTCAGCTATTTTCATCAGTTCCGGCTGGGCCAGTTTTTTTGAAAGAGTGGCTTTATTGAAGCCGGCGTCTTTGGTTAATGCCGTATGCTTGACGTATTCCAGCAGTGTCTTGAAGTTATAAATGCCCGGGTCCAGGCTCCTTTCCTTCTCTGGAAGCGCGGCTTCGGCGATTCCCTTTCTGATCAATCCGGAAAGTGTATGTCGTTTTGATTCTGGAATTTCCATGGTGACATGCTCAGTTTCCCAAATTAACTGAGATGTATTTTTTATTGCCTTGACAGTTTACAAAATTGGATTTATTGTTTATAAAATTGTATATTGTGTTTACGTTTTTGACTTTTATTCACCAAAACACGCGTCTGGATGGGGATAACCGTAAATCTGGAGGGGGACAGGAAATTTAGGAAGACTTTTTATGCATCTGGTTAAGTGCCAGTGTCATGATCACCTGTGGCGTCAACCCGAATGCTTTACCCAATAAAATACATTCTTCAATTTTTAATAACCCGGGATTCATCAGTTTTTTGTACAGGGTGGACTTGTGGATACCTACCGCCGTTCCTACGGTGGTCATTGGAATAATATCATAGATACCTCTGAGGTCCTTGATCTGACCTCCCTCTATCAGTGTGCGCACTGCCTCAAATCTGGGATCTTTTCCTTTTGCCATTTCTGAATGTTTCGAATTGGAAAATACATCTAGTGGGGTTATTCTGCTGTTTGTTATTCTAAAATTGACTGTAGTAGATATGAAATAGCATTTATAGTTTATAAAAATGACTATTTTTTTCTCAACACTTATGGTATACCAATAATCAGTCCACTGCCATATGATTTCCCTCAAATCATTACCGCAATGGAAGATCCGTTTTATGACGATCACGATGGCTCCTTTAAATGGTTCATCATTGTTTTCGTATTCTTTATGGTGCTGCTTTGGACTTTTGCCTGGATAGGCGCCGAACAATAGTTCTAAGGGTTAAACGGCTGTGAGGCGTTGTTTCTACAATCTGCCTCACCATCTCAACAAATACATAATCCATTTCAACGGCGGTGGTGTCTACCACTGCTATTTTTTTAGACAGGCAGTTTTTATCTTTGTCTGTCAAATACCCAACCGAGCATGCAGCGAAACACCGAATACGAAAGCACGTCGACCCCGGCCATGGAATGGTTTTGGGTGCCTGGATTGTTTTTTACCTTCCTGTTGGCCAATTCCGTACTAGGCATCCGGCTTCGGGAAGGGCAGTGGGACAATCCGGCCAATCTGATCGGGTCTCAGCTTGTCATTTTCGGCTGGTGCTTCCTCGTCTGGATCATCGCTGCCTTCGCGGTACAGACCGACTATATCCCCCGGTGGCTAAAGCTGGCAGGTACTTTATGCCTGGCGGCCGTCACCTCCATCATTTTTTATTACCTCTCACCTTTTGAAGATTTCCCCCTGGATGCCTACCCGCAACGTCCCTGGGGCAGGGTGCTGATCCGGTTGACCTACCGCGCATTATTGGTAGGATCGCTGATATACCCGGTGGTATATTATCTGGCGGCCGCCCGGAGACTGACGGCAGAAAAACTGAAAGTGGAAAGACAGGAACGGGCATTGCTACAGATCAGGGCCAACCAGCTGGAAGCCATGGTGGCGGAACGTACGGCTGCCCTGGAAAAAACCATTGCGCAGCTGGAACAGGCGCGGCGCCAGCTGGCGGACAACAATTCCTCCGACCAGGCATAATTGCCGTATACCCCTCTCCGTAGTAATCTGACTACAACGATTTAATATTATTGCTACAAATGTGGATGCGCGGGAGCGCTACTTTTGCTGTATTGCAGCTAAAGGCCATTCAGCCATTGTTACAGCATATTGTCTGCTATCCTGCCATACGGCTGGCAGACGATGTTCATCCCGGCAGATGGTGCTGCCTTACTGGTCTAATCGGAAATGGACAATAAACGGACAGTTTTTTAACCTCAATGGCCGGGGATAACATCCCCGGCCATACTTTTTTACTGGCGGAAACGACGCCAGCTTTCCCAGAGCAATCCCCCGGCCACCATCGCTATCAGTATCCAGGAAGAAACCGCTGCAATCTTACGGCCGGTAATGAATGTCTTCGGACGGAATTCAAACACAATGTCATGTTTCCCGGCAGGAATCTTCAACCCCCGCAGGGCGTAGTTCACCCGGATAATATCCGCTTCCTGCCGGTCGATATAAGCTTTCCAGCCTGCCGGGTAGTAGATATCGGAGAAAACAGCGAAACCGTCATGCGTATTGTGACTGCTGAAATGCAGATCGTTCAGACTGTACTTTGTCAACGTAATACCGGCACCGCTGTCCTTTACAGGCGTGAAATTGCCCACCTGCGCCTGAAAGCGGCGATCGATGACCACCGTGTCGGCCGGGTTAAAGCCGTCCATGGCGCTCATCTCTGCATCTGCATTCGGCGCCCAGTGAATACCATTTACAAACCACGCATTGCCCAGCGCCTGCGGATTGAACTGCGCTACCGGCTGACCGGTGGACGGGTCCGGCGCAATAATGTAACGCGTGTTCAGCATATTGAGTACCGCCCGGTTGTTTTTCGCAATCTGATGTTCAATCAGATCCTGATAGATCCACAGCTTGGCCGGGCTTTGGCCACCGATCGACTTATGCATATACGACGTATTGGCATCGAGGAACGGGTTGGTGGTGGCGTTCAGTACCCGGAAATACGGCGTTTTGTCCTGAAGGATTTTTTCATCTGCAGCCGTCGGTGAAATGTAGGATGCCAGCCGATCGGGATTCATAAAGCTCTCTTCGCTCATGTAGTTTTTGTCTACCTGAAACAAATCAAACAACACAACAGCCGTCATTATTACCAATGCCGGCATGGCTTTCAGCTTGTCTTTGAGATAAGCCCACATCACACCATAAGCGATGGCGATCAGTACCAGCGCGCGGATACCATCCCGCAAAAGCAGGCTGCTACGGTCTTTTCTCAATGCAGCCATCAGGGTATTGGCTGCGTCTTTACTACCCAGCATCTGCGTGTATTGTTGCAGAAAAGAGGCATCCTTAGGACCACTAAAAGAATAGATGAACGGCCCGAAAATAGCGACTCCAATAACAAGGCCGCCGGTGATGACAGTCGATTTTTGCAAGGCCTGCATCAGTTGCGCTTTGGGCAATTTGTTGTCTATCAATTCCTGCAACGCCCAACAGGCCAGCACGACAAAGCTCACCTGTACGATCACCAGCGCCATGGTAGGCGCCCTGAATTTGTTATATAACGGGAGATGATAGAACAAAAAGTTATTGAAGGCGGCAAAGTTATGGCCCCAGCTGATCACGATGGCGAAGGCCGCCACGGCTATCCACCACCATTTGTGCGGACTACGGATAATCAATAGTGACAGTACCGTTAACAAACAAATGATCACGCCCAGATACACCGGTCCGGCTGTCATGGGCTGCCCGGCCCAGTATAGCGGCCACCGGCGGCTGTTGACCAGTTGTTCTGCCTGCACGGCGGGCACGCCCATGGCTGTCAGTGCTTTGTAGGTGTGTGAGCTGACTGACAATTTCTCTGACGTGGAATTGCCCACCACGCCGGGTACGAGCATGGTAAACGTTTCTCCGGGACCGTAGCTCCACTGAAAGGCATATTCCACATCCAAACCAGGTTGGCCCTTTTGTTTGCCGCTTAGTTCAGATTCGCTGCCGCGGATAGTGTAACGGGTGTATTCTTTTAATATCAACAGGTTGTCCATATTGGGCAGTATCGCCAATACAGCCGCTACCACCAACAACGCCGAGGCTTTGAAGAACGAGGGCAATTGTTTCGCCCGAAGGGCAAAAATAAAAGTGCTGATCACCAGTCCCATCACCATGATAAGTGTGTAATAGGTGATCTGCAGGTGATTGTTATAAATAAGCAAAGTGGTGGCGATGGCTGTTAAACACGCACCAGCTATCCATTTCCCGCGATAGGTGAGGATAATGCCTGCCAGTACCGGCGCCATATAGGCCATGGCCATAACTTTGGTGATATGCCCCGTTTCCATGCTGATAATACTGAAGGTGGCAAAACCATAGGCAATGGCACCCAATATTTTTATCCAGTAACGAAAGTCGAGCACACACAAGAGCAGGTACATGCCCAGCATATTCACAAACAGCATGTCTGCCGGATTGGGCAGCCAGAGCGTGAACAGTTTGTTGAGATACCAGATGGCACTCACCGGCGGACCGGTAAAGATCACATACGTAGGCATTCCGCCAAACATGCTGTTGGTCCACATCGGTATTTCTCCGGTGTTATTATAGAAGTCCAGTGCTTCTTTTTGCATGCCCTGGTGATGCATCATGTCTGATTGAAAAAGGGCTTTGCCGTCCAGTACGGGACTGCAGAACAGCAGGGCCAGGCCCGCAAAAAGCGCTATGGCAGCCAAATGCCACCAGAGGGTTTTCATCCGGTTGTTATTCATCGTTGATTTTTTCGTACTGGCGTTAATGCCAGACGGGCGTCAAAATAACGAATTTGTGTGACCGGCGAAAATCTGTACATGATAATATTAGTGGTCCATGGCCACTACGGGAGGCGTATTCTTCTTCCGGCCGGAAGCCACCAACAGCAATGGCAACGACACCAAAAATACGAGTCCCATCACCAGAAAGGCATCGCTGAAACTGAGCAGCATTCCCTGCCGCGTGATGCTATGGTCCAGCAGTTGCACTGCCTGCTGCTGCGCATGCGACGTGGACGCTCCCTTGCTCTGGAAAAACTGCGTATAGCCGTGCAAACGGTTATACACGGCCGGATTTGAGGGATCGAGATGGCTCACCAGATCGTAACGGTGCTGGGCATTGCGTTTTGCGAGGTAGGTGTTGATCAGCGCAATGCCAAAGGAACCTCCCAGTTGCCGCATCATGTTGTTCAATGCCGCACCTTGTGGAATGTCGGCAGGCGCCAGCGATGATACGGCGAGCGTGGTAAGCGGCACTGTCATCAACGCCATGCCGAGGGCGCGCCATATCAGCGAACCGCTGATGGCTGCCGCCGTGGCGTTCTGGTTCAACTCCGACATTTGCCAGCTGAAGAGGATGAACATGCTCATGCCGGCTAATATGAGGTACAGCGGTGAAAGCCCCCGCTGTAGCAGCCGCGCACTGATCACCAGTCCACCGATGGCGAGAAAGGCGCCGGGCAACAACAACATCCCCGTTTGCAGCGGGGTAAAATAAAGCAGCCGCTGGGCAAACACCGGCGTCAGGAATACGGAGGCGAACATGCCCGTGCCCGATACAAAAGTGAGTATGGCGCCTACGCTGAGGTTTCTGCTTTTTAATACCCGCAGGTTTACTACGGGGTGGGCTATACGTAATTCCCACCAGATGAAGATGCCGATGCCCAATGTGGCTATGACGCTCAGCCAGGTGATGTAGGCTGCTTCAAACCAATCGTCCGTTTCGCCACGCTCCAGCACCGTCTGCAATGCGCTCACGCCAACGGCCAGCAGGATGATGCCGGTCCAGTCGATGCGGGCAGGCTGCGGCTGTTTGGGTGGTTCGTCCAGCAGCAGGTAACAAACAAAGGCCACGAGTATACCGATAGGCACATTGATATAAAATATCCAGGGCCAGCTGTAGAACTCTGTGATATAGCCGCCAAGCGTAGGACCGATGGTCGGCCCAACGAATACGCCTATCCCAAAAATGGCGCTGGCCACGTTCTGTTTTTCTTTCGGAAATTGCCGGAACACGATCACCTGTGATACCGATAGTAATGCGCCGCCGCCGATGCCTTGCAGGAAGCGGAAGATCACCAGCGTCCAGATATTGGTGGCCTGCCCGCACATGAACGAGAAAAAGGTGAAGGCAAGAATGGAGCCGATGTAATAGTTGCGCTGCCCCAGTCTGGCGGCGAGGAAACTGGTGATGGGGATGATGATCACGTTGGCGATGGCGTAGGCGGTGATCACCCAGGAGGTGTCTTCCAGCGTGGCGCCGAGGTTGCCGCTCATGTGCGACAAGGCCACGTTGACGATGGAAGTGTCTATCAGTTCCATGATGGCCGCGGCGATGACCGCGACCACCAGTATTTTATTTTTCATACCGATTGGTATATTTTGTGGCGAAAAAATCAGGAACGGATGGCATTGACCGTTTGCAGGGCCTGTGCCGGTGAGGTGGATTGCAGCAGTTGCCATACTTGCCGGGTTTGACCGATATGGATTTCATACTCATCATTTTTCAGCGCTTCCATAAAGCCGGCGGCTACTTCCTGCGGCGGGATACCTTTATCGCCGCCAATTTCGCGGGAGAAATCGGTATTCACCATGGGCGGCATCAGTTCAAATACGCGTATAGGCGCCACCGATACCCGCAGGGATTGGGTGTAGGAGTGGAGCGCTGCTTTGCTGGCCGCATAGGTAGGCACTGCGGTAAACGGCACCAGGGCTGTAACGGAGCTGACGTTCACGATGGCTGCTTCCGGCTGGCGCTGTAGTAATGGCAGCAGATATTCCGTCAGTTGCAGGATCGCGAGGTAGTTGGTCAGCATTTCATCTGCCGCTTTATCGATGGCGCGGGCCGTGTCTGTCAATGCGTAGGCATGTGCTTTACCGGCATTGTTGATCAGGATATTGAGTTGCGGATAGTCCTGTTGCAGCGTTTTCACCATCGCTTTTACCTGTGAGTCTTTGGTGACATCGCATACGATGGGGACCAGTCCGGGTGTGGCGGCAGCTGCCTGTTGCAGCCGCGCTTCATCTCTGCCGGTGATGATCACCTGGTTGCCCGCCGCTGATAATGCCTGTGCCAGCGCCAGTCCTATGCCGGCACTGCCACCGGTGATTAATACTGTGTTACCTGCTGTTTTCATGTTAAAATGTTTATACCGATCGGTATATTTAAAAATAAAAAAATAGCGCAATAAAAAAATTAGCCCCATGATCAGAGTTGGCCCACAAAGGTTTCGAGCGATTGCATAATAGCATTGCGGTAATGCATTTTACCGGTCAGCTTGGTGATCATGATACAGCCTTCTATCATGGCGATGATGGTAAGCGCTGCCTGTTCCGGATTGGTCTGTGAACTGAATTCTCCCTGACGGATGCCATGCGTGATATCCCGTTCGATGCTCTCTTTCCATTTGCTCACGGCTTCCGCCGCGCGCTGCTTGAGGGCAGGGTGCGTATCGTCTGCTTCCGTGGCGGTATTCAGGATAGGACAACCGCCCGTGGGGAATGGATGCTTCAGAAAATTAGTGTATACATGCACATAAGCCAGCAGCTTGCCGCGGTAGGTTTCCTGCTTCGCTTTTTCCTGCCGCACAATATCCGTCACCTGCCGGATATTGTACTCGAAAGCCGCCAGCGCCACTTCGTCTTTATTAGCGAAGTTACCATATATGCTGCCTTTCGTTAGTCCGGTAGCATTGGTCATGTCTGTCAGCGAGGTGCCGGCATATCCCTTCTCGTTGAACACAGGAGCGGTCTTTTCTACGATAAACTGTTTCGTTCTGGCTGCTTTGTTCATATTCTCCACGTTTGATGAAACAAAATTATACCATTTGGTATAAAATGAAAAATCTTTTTTGGGTAGCCGGTGGCCCGGGGCTTCAGCTCCGGGACCAAAATGAACATCCGTATGCCGCTGCGATGTGGCGGTAACTCAGGGGACTGGCGTTCGCAGGCAGTCAGACATCTCCCGAAAACCAACATACCGGGGATAAAAAAGGGCTGGCCCAAAGGCCAGCCCTTTTCCTCAATGTATTAAATCAGCTTATTCCGCAGGTTCCTGTGGTGACGGCGGTTGCGGGTGTCTTTTCTTCTCAGCCCAGTAGTACAGCGGTGGGATCACCACCGGTGTAAACAGCAGCGTGAAGGTCAGTCCACCGATGATCACCGTTGCCAGCGGCCTTTGCACGTCAGAACCGATACCGGTGCTGATGGCGGCGGGCACCAGACCAATGATGGCTACCATCAGCATCATCATAATGGCCTTGAACTGGTCTACCGCTACACGTTGCACGGAAGCGCGCAGGGTGAGGGGAGATTTGTACATCTCGCGGTTGAGCGCCGATACCAGCAACACACCGGCCATCACCGAGATACCAAAGATGGACACAAACCCTACGCCGGCAGACACGTTGAAGTGGTAGCCGCGGAGGAACAGCGCCACGATACCGCCGGCCAGGGCCACCAGTATGCAACTCATGGTCACGAAGGTGTGTTTCATGCTCTTAAACAGCATAAACAGGAATACGAACACTATTACGATGGTCAGCGGAATGGTGAGTGACAGCTGCTTGCCGGCACGTTCCAGGTTCTCGTATTGACCGCCATAGATAATATCATAGCCTTTGGGCACATGTACGCTTTTATCGATTTTTTCCTGTAACTCTTTTACAAAAGAGCCCTGGTCGCGGCCTCTTACGTTGGTACGTACCGTCACCATACGTTTGCCGTCGATACGGTAGATGTTGGTCTGCCCGTCGATGAACTGGACATCCGCCAGCTGGTCCATCGGTATCAGCGCGCCGGTGGCGGCAGGTATCTGGAGGTTACGGATGGCTTCCACCGTACTTCTGTCCTGTGGCAGGTAACGGATAACGATATCGTACCGTTTGGTGCCGTCGTATAATGTACCGATCGGTTTGCCACCGATAGCGGCTTCAATCATGGCCTGGATATCGCTGACATTGATACCGAAGCGGGCGGCGTTTTCACGGTTGATGTTGATGGCCAGCTGCGCCTGGGTGCCTTCCTGTTCGATGTTCACGGAAGCAGAGCCCTGCGTGGCTTTCACGATCGCCGCGATGCTATCGGCTTTGGGCCGCATCAGGGCGAGGTCGTCGCCCACAACGGAGATCGCCAGATCAGCAGCGCTACCGGTCACAATTTCCATTACCTGGTCAATGATCGGCTGACCGGAGTTGAAAGAGGTGCCCGGAATATTTTTTTCCAGATCGGCCTGTATACGTTTAACGAGTTCCTTTTTGGTGATGGTATCGCTCCACAGTTTGTAATCCTTCAGGCCCACGAGTATCTCGGTACGGTTGGCCGGGAAAGGGTCGGTACCATCATCGTTACGGCCGGTTTGGGTGATCACGTATTTCACCGGCGGATAGGAGGAGATCACCTTCCGGATGATGGGGGCGATCTTGGCGTTTTCCTGGATGGTTACGCCCGCAGGCATAAACGAACGCATGAAGATGGAGCCTTCATCCAGTTCAGGAAGGAATTCCGTACCCAGCTTGCCGGCGAGGCCTATCATCAGCACAATGATAATGGTGGCGATGATCACCGTTTGTCGGTGGAAGCGCAGGAAGAAATTGAGCGATCGCTGATACAGATGTTCCAGAAAATCCAATATCCTGTTGCGGTGTTCCTTCATGGGTTTGTCGGACGACAACGCTTTTTTGTAGGCATAGGAGATGAGCACCGGTATGAGCGTGAGGGCGCAGATCATAGCGCCTATCACGGCAAAAGCCAGTGTCAGGGCCATGGGAGAGAAGAGTTTGCCTTCCACGCGGGTCATCATCAAAATCGGCGTATAGGCGAGGATGATAATGGTTACGGAGAAGAATATTTCACGGCCTACTTCCTGTGCAGCAGAGAGGGTAATACCGATGATACCGCCCTGTTTCTCCTGCGGCGTAGCATTGCGATAGCGGCGTATCAGGTGTTCGGCCATCACACAGGCGCCGTCTACGATGATACCGAAGTCGATAGCACCGAGTGACAGCAGGTTGGCCGGAATGCCGGTCAGCCGCATCAGGATAAACGCAAACAGCAGGGAGAACGGGATGGTAGCAGTTACTACCAGCGCCGAACGGATGCTGCCCAGGAAAAACACCAGGATGATCACCACAATGCTGACGCCCATAAAGAGGGTATGTGCCACGGTTTCCAGGGAGTGATCGATCAGGAAGCTGCGGTCATAGAGCACGCGCAGTTTCACGCCTTCCGGCAGTTCTGTTTCCGACAGCAGGGCCAGTTTTTCCTTCAGCGCTTTCAGTGCGATACTGGGGTTTTCGCCACGGCGCAGCAGGATGATGCCTTCGGGAGAACCTACCTTGTCGATGTTTTCATCGGGCACCGCGTAGCCCATTACGCCGGAAGGCGGCGGGGGCGCGGTTTCCACAGTAGCCACATCTTTTACATATACCGGTACGCCGTTTACCGCGGTGAGCACGATGTTGCGGAGGTCTTTTTCAGACTTTACCGCACCGAGGCCTCTCACAGCGAAACCCTGGCCGCCGCGTTCGATGACGTTACCGCCGGTATTGAGGTTGTTTTTCTGTACCGCATCGATGACAGACTGCAGGGTAAGGTTGTACTTACGCAGTTTGTCCGGAGAGGTGAGAATATGAAATTGTTTGAGTGGTCCGCCGAAGTTGGTCACATCGGCAATACCGGGCACTTGCAGGATGGCCGGGCGTATCACCCAGTCCTGTAAGTCTCTCAGCTGCATGGGCGTGAAGCTGGGAGGTGCTTCCACCACGTAGCGGTAAATCTCGCCTACGGCGGTGGTGAGTGGCGCCAGTTCCGGCGTAACGCCTTCCGGCAGGGAAAGGGAAGAGAGTCTTTCTATTACCTGTTGACGGGCGAAGTAATCGTCGGTGCCGTCCTGGAAGGTGAGCTGTACTACGGAGAGACCGAAGATGGTACGGCTTCTGCGGTCGAGCACGCGGGGCACGTTGTTCAGTGCCCGTTCAATGGGAATCGTTACCTGTTGCTCCACTTCTTCAGCGGCGCGGCCATCAAAGGGCGCTACGATGATCACGTTGGTGTCGGCGATATCGGGGTAGGCTTCAATTTTCAGCTGGGTAAAACACCAGTAACCGATTACCGACAAGACCACAGCACCAATGATGACTGCCCAACGGTTACGTAAAGAGAATATCAGAATGTTACGGATCATGCTTCAAATTGATCTACGTGATGGGTAATAATAAAGCCTCCTTTGTAGGTACTCCTCAGCAGTGTCAGCACTTCGCGCACTTTTTCATCTTCATCTATGAGGGTGATCATCATGGGAGGTTCGTCAAAAGAAAAGATTTCATCCGGGCGTTTCATGCGCTGGTTGATGCCGAAGCCCATGACACCGCGGTATACGGTAGCTCCTTTGACGTTGTTGTTCATCAGGAGCTGCATGATGTATTCGTACAGGGGGCGGGTACCGTACATATCATCTTTGTCGATAAAGATTTGTGCCTGTAGCATAACTGTATTTTTAGTAGCCGAATGAAATACCTTTTAACTGCATGGAGCCGTCAGTAACGACTTTGTCGCCGGGTTGCACGCCGGTGAGCACCACCATGCGATCGCCTACCTGAGCGGCGGTCAGCACTTCGCGGCGAACGAAGGTGCGGTCATCTGTTCTGACGAAAACATAGTTTTTGCCCTGCACGGTCACCACGGCGGCGCGCGGTACAGAGAGGGTGTTGCCTTCACTGACACCGAATTTAACGGTGGCATACATGCCGGCGCGGAGCTTATGCTGGATATCGGCAATGGTAATTCTCAGTTTCACCATGCGGGTGATATTGTCTACCACCTCGCCCACGTTTTCGATGACGCCGGTGAAGGTTTCACCGGGGTAGGAGTTGAACTGCAGTTTACAGCTGCTGCCTTCTTTTACTTTGGTGATCTGGTTTTCCGGCATTTCGCAGATGAGCCAGGTTTTATCGGTTTTGGCGGTTACGAGCGATTGCGGATCGAAGCCGGCCAGTTTCAGTTTGGATTCATGCTCGATGATAGATGTCTTTTCATTGGCGAGGTCTGTTTCCGCGATGGCCATGTCTGTCTGCGCGGAGATGAGTTCGGTTTTGGCATCAGACACGTCTTTGCCGGTGCCGGCGCCGTGTTCGGCGAGGTCTTTAAAGCGGTCCAGTTCTATTTGTTTCTGGGCGGCGATCGCTTTTTTCTGCCGGATGATGTTGCCTTTTTCCCGGATGTTGATGATATGTTGCAACATTTCGGTGTAGCTGGCGGTGATGTCCGGATTGTCGAACAGGACGATGTTTTGTGAGGCGTTGCCGTTGGAACGTACCACGGTGGCGGCCACGTGTGCAGGCGCCATCAGTTCGGCGTTCAGGTCGCTCTGGGTGGCTTCCTCAGTTTTGAAAAAGTGTAGGGTAAGGCTGTCGGGGGGCAGTTTAATGGTGCGTCCACTGTCTTCCACCACGGTTTTGGTGGCGGCGGCAGGCTTGTTTTCATGGTGCTGTCCGCAAGACATAGCCAGCCATGCGATGCTTGCTATCGATAAGCCAAAGGCAGTCTTTGTCATCTGTTAAATTATAGTTGATTAATCAATCCGGTTACCTGTAATAATTGTAGGTAGCTTTTACGGTAGTTGTACAGTGCGTCGTAATACATTTTCTGGGTATCAAACCAGGTCCGTTGTGCATCCAGAAAATCTATGATGGTAGTACCGCCTTTCGTATAGGCGTACTTTACTGATTGCAAAATGTTTTCTGCTTTGGGCAGGATATTTTTGTATTTGTCGACTGTTTCCCGGTTTACCTGATAGATACGCCAGGTGGATTGTACTTCGGTACCGACCTGCTGTTGCAGGGCTGACAGGGACTGCTCCGATTGTTGCAGCAGTATTTTGGATTTTTTTATTTCCCCCTGGTTGCGGCTGAAGAAAGGCAGTTCTATCGTGGCATACAGGCCGAAGTAGGGTACCCTGTTCTGGGGGTTCCAGATAAAGCCCAGTTCCGGGGAGGGTATGGCCAGTGACCGCTGCAGGGAGATATTGCTTTTCGCTGCTGAGATGGTGGCCTGTGCCTGTTGTACATCCGGGCGTTTGGCCAGGGAGAGGGAGAGGAGGCTGTCGAGCTGCTGGGTCATTTCCAGTGACATGACCGGGTCCTGATCGTCGATGGCCACGCTGTCGGTTTGACCGGTCAGCAGTTTCAGGCTTTGCAGTTCATTGCGATAGCGTTGGGTGGCGTTTTGGTATTCGATCTGGTATTGTTCCAGCAGTAGCTGGGTACGGGCCAGTTCACTGGAGCTGATCACCTGGTTTTTCAGGCGGATTTCCTGTGTTTTAACGAGGCTGTCGACGTTCTGTTTGGCTTCAAGGATCAGTTCCAGGTTGACTTTATTGTACCAGACATCGAGCCATTTGTTGCCCGTTTCGGTGAGTACGCCCCTTTCCGTGTCGGCATAGGCTTTTTCAGCGACGGACACATTTCCGGCAGCGTATTGTTGTTTGTATTTCCGTTGACCGGCCAGTTGGAACTGTTTGGTCAGCTGCCACCAGTACTGGTTGTTCTTTCCATCGAGGAACTTAGTGTCCGGCGCCCACTGACTGGAGTTGGCCATATGCAGCGTCTGGTTGTTCAAAACCGGGTTGGGCCTGAGCCGTGCCGTGACCACATCGCTTTGGGCGACGGCCGTGTTCAGTCTGGCCGGTTTAAGGAAAGGGTTGTTGTCTCTGGCGGCATGGAGTGCTCCTGGCAAGGTAAGGGTAGTCTGTGCCTCCGATATGAGAGGCAGGCCTACCGTACACGAGAAGATAAGAAAAATGGCGTAACGCATTCCTGATTTGTGCTGTTTGCTATAGATAATTACTGTTGTGTTGCGGTTTTTGTTCAATCACCGGTAATATTACCTTGCCGGTAAGGGGTTTGTTCACATGGCCAGTCTGCTAAATCGGGGGGCAAGATAGGGAATATCAAAGGATGTAAAGGAGGGATCAACCTTAAAATTCGCTTAAACAATTTAGCGGGGAACGGGAACGGATATGGGAAAATGTGCCTTTTTTTTGGGTGTAATGGTTAATCCTGTATATTTGTAAAACAACCATATTTGTAAATAATTATATTGATATTTTATCGTTTCGCTTTATATCTAATTAATTGATTAGTATTTGTTTTTACTTTTTTGTAAGTATTTATTATTAAAAATTTAAAAAGCGTTACGAATGGAAAGACCACAAAACAAGTATTTCAGGGCAATAGCCGGGCACTTTCAGCCGATCGAAGCGATGTTCAAAAAACAAATCGCCACCCTTACGACAGAGGTTTGGCCAATACCGGAAAGATGCCGGGGTATGTCCTTTAATAGTTCGCCCCGGGGCTAAGGCAGCAATAGGTAATTATTCTCTCTAAGTATTTTTTAAATCCCCCATATCTCTCACAACATGCAGGATGAGGGTGGATTTGTATTTCCTGTAAGCATTTTTATAACTATTTAAAAAATTGTTATGATAGAAAGACCCAAATATCGATATGTAGGAAGCCCTGGTGAGCATTTCGAGCAAGTGATGGAAATGCTGGAAGAGGAAACGAAGCGCATCGCCACGCTTACAAAGGAAGAAAAAAAGCAATATCTGATTGATGCAGGAGTATATCACTTATTAGTTCGCCCTAAAAAGAGAATTCCCTGGCGTAAAAAGAGCACGCGACGAAAAGCGAAGGATGTAGCCAAATTAATGAGACTTAAACGACATAAATAATTTTTTGTACCCTAAAACCATTGTTTGAAAAATGACCCGAATAATCTCCGATTCGATGTACGCCGCCGTGCCCGGATTAATCATCGGCTTTCACGGTTGTGAACGCTCTTTACGGGACGATGTCATCACTGAAAGAAAAAAACTTCGTCCCAGTACGGGAAAGTACGAATGGCTGGGACATGGAATTTACTTCTGGCAAAGTAACTATCAACGAGCCCTGGAATTTGTGACCCATCCGCCAGATGGAAGAAAAATAATACATCCAGCTGTATTGGGAGCAGTTATCAGTTTGGACTATTGTTTGGATTTAACTGATGCCAGGGGAATTAAAGCTGTCGGCTACTCCTTTACGATGTTGGAAGCCTCCCTTGAAGATGGAGATGTACTACCGCATAATAGGAATAGGCGTAGCGCCGACAATCTAAAGGATAAGGTAATTCGCGAACTAGACTGCCAGGTTATTGAATCGTTGCATGAAGGGATGCGCCGGAAGGGAGTAAAACCCTACGACTCTGTCAGAGGCGTTTTCATCGAAGGCACCCCGATCTACGAAGACGCCGGCTTCTTCGACAAAACCCACATCCAGATTTGTATCCGCAACCCTAACTGTATTAAAGGGTATTTTATTCCGCGGGAGGAAGAGCAGTGGTGATCACGGAAAAGCCGCTGTGGTAATGTGCTACAGCGGCTTTTTTATACTTACTTTTCGTTCCCTAATGATTCTTCTACTTTTAAATTGACCAGCTCCGGTTTATCATGATCAACGTTAAATGTTAAGGTGAAAGCGATTTTACCACAGACAGAAGTACATGCGTAACTGAAATGTGCAGTCGTCTTTCCGCTTTCATAAGTCATCCCGGTGGAAGTATTCCAGCATTCTTTCGCCTTCCAGTTACAGGCCTGTAACTTTTTTATCAGATCGTTTACCTTGTCAGGATTAAAGTACTGTTCCTGAAAATATTTGATAGTGGCGGGCTTGTCAAGATTGTCAACAATATGGCGGGCCTCTTTTTCAGCCGCATCCGCATTGTAAACGGTTTTGCCGGAGCAGCCGGCAAACAGCCATAGGAGCAGCAACAGGATGGATAATTTATAGTACATGGTACAGGCTTGTGTAAAAAGCCTGAAAAATAGTTAAATCCCATAAATAAACAAGGCACCGGTAGATACCAGTGCCCGGGGTTTAATTTACCTGTTTTTCATAGATGAATTTCATGCCTTTCAGGTTCACCAGTCCGTGGAGATAGATGATATTAAGCTCCCGGCAGGCGCTGGGGATGGGGCATTCCGGTGGGATTCTGTCTTCCACGACCAGCGCCAGGGGGGTGAAATACAACTTTTCCAGTAACGCCTGATCGAGATTACGTCGGTAAATGTCTTCGTGCAGCCCTCTCCGTATGTTCAGCCGAAGGAAAGCCGCCAGCTGGTTTTCACGGAAATGCACCACGCTGGCCCAGATGGAAGGATACATCTCCCGCAGGTCCCGGAAAAAGACGGGCTGAATAGTCTGTACCACCCTTTCGGCTATACGGAAAAAATTGCTCATCTCAATAATGGCATTGGAAGAGATGTGCCGGTTGAATGACAGGTACCGGTCGGTTTTTTCCAGCCAGGTGCTGATGATACGGGCTACCAGACTTTCTTTGCTGTTGAAATGTTCATAGAAGCATCGTTTATGCAGCCCGCAGTGCCGGGCAATTTCATCGGTGCTGGTAGCCCGGATGCCTTTCCGGGCAAAGAGGGTGGTGCTGCTGTCGAGCAGTTGATGCCATTCTTCTTTCATACAACATTGTTTTATGTAGGTTAATGCAAAGTGCCGGTTGCTTTCCTGTATGCTGCTTCCTGTATCCTGTATTCTACTTTACTATCAATGCTGCTGCTATAGGCCTGTTGCCATATCGTTTGTGCTTCCAGCACATCTTTGCCGGTGATAGTGCCCGCTTTGAGCCGGTCGTTGGCCAGTTTGAGGTTTTCTGCGGCCTGCTCCAGTGACAGGCGAGAGGTCCGGATCTTTTTCACGGACTGGTTCAGCGCCAGATAAGCCTGCTGCACTTCAAGGCCCAGCAGTTCTTTGGTATTGTCCAGCTCCTGTTGACGGGCAGCGATCTTCCATGTTTGTTCTTTCACTTTCCCCGCTTTTTTACCCCAGTCGAAAATAGGGACGCTGATACTGGCGATCCCATACCACGAGGCCATCAGGTCTTTGCCATTGCTGATGTTCACCTTTTTGCCGGCGGCGCCCATCCCGGCAGCGCTCACGCCGAAAGTGGGCAGGAAATCGGCTTTCAGCATTTTGCGTTGCAGCTGTTCTGCTTCCAGCACACGGTTCAACAGCCGTATCTCCGGCCTGTTCTCCGCGGCGGAGGCGAGGTCCGGGGATGTCTGTTCGGGGAACTCGCCACTAACGGAGTCGGCTACGTTAAAATCAGTCTGCCCGGCCATACCGGTCACCTGCGCCAATGCCAGTTTGGCCATCACCAGGCCGTCATGGGCCTGGTTGAGCTGTAAGGAGGCTTCGTTCAGGTTTACTTCTACCCGCAGCAAATCATTTTTGTATATGAGGCCGGCATCGTAGGCGTTTTTCAGTTCACGCTGTAGCCCCTGCAACATCTCCTGGTATTTTTGGGCGAGGATGATTTTCTCTTTCACCTGTACTACCTGCCAGTAGGCTTTGTTGACATTAAACAACACGTCTGCCGTGGAGAGTGCCTTTTGCTCCTGCTGTATGCTCACCCCTTTGGCAGCCGCCGCTTTGCCCAGCTGTATTTTGCCGCCGGCATAAATGGGCTGGGTGACGGACACGGAGGCGCTGCCGACATATTCCGGTATCATGCCGTTGAGGGCGCCGCCGATCGGTTTGCCCAGGTAAACGCCCATCACAGACCCGTCGATGGAAGGATAAGCACCGGCATGGGCCGACTGCACGGCGGCATTGGCAGCGTCTATCTGGTATTGTGCGGCTTTGAGCTTTTTATTTTGTGTGATCGCCATCTGCTGACAGTCGGCGACGGTGAGCACGGGCGCCTGCGCGGAAACCTGTTGCACAGCCATGGCCGCTGCCAGCGTGCATATTATTCTGAAATTCATGATTGTCTTTTTTAATGGCAGGCGGCGCGATGGCCGCCTGCGGATAAATTAATGGGCTGGTTTGTACATGATCTCGGCGTCATGGTCCGGTGCTGTTACCGGTTCTGGTGCCGGGCGTACAAACAGATAATACAGCACGGGCACCACAAACAGCGTCAATATCATGGACACGATCAGGCCGGAGGCCAGTACGCTGCCCAACGGCGCCCACAGCGGCGATTTACCAATGATCATCGGCACTACGCCGATGGCGGCGGCTGCCGATGTCAGGAAGATGGGACGCATACGTCGTTTGGCGGCGCTGAGTGCGGCGGCTTTTATCGTATAGCCGTGGTCGCGGATCAGTTCATCGGCATAGTCTACGAGGATGATACCATTGCGCACCACAATACCTATGAGGCTGATGATACCCATGAAGGCGGTCATGCCCATGGGATTGCCGGTGAGATACAGGCCCAGGAAAGCGCCCAGCAGACTAAGCGGGAAGGTGGCGAGGATGATCAGTGTTTTACCAAAAGTTTTGAACTGGAACAACAACGTGATCAGGATCAGTATCAGGCTCGTGCCCAGCGCTTTGCCCATTCCCGGCGCGTTCTCTGCGGATGATTCAGCATCGCCGCCATATTGTATACGGATACCGGCAGGCAACTGCAGTTTTTCAATTTCCGGCCGGGCCTTTTTCAGGATTTCTGAGGCCATAATGCCTTTCTGTGCTTCAGACAGCACGGTGAGGGTACGCAGACCGTTACGGTGTGCGATGACGCCGGTATGCCAGGAAGGTTGCAGTTCGGCCACTTCTTTCAACGGCACTTTGGCGCCATACATACTATTCAGGTGCAGGTTGCTCAGATCGTTGAAATCTTTGCGGCTGCCGGCTTCCATACGAAGGAAGATATCTACGGGCTTATCACCTTCCCAGAGCTGTGATACGGCAAAACCTTTCAGTCCGGCGCCTATCGTCTGGGTGATCAGTTGATTGGGCACGCCCAGCCGCGCTGCTGCATCTTCCCTGATGCGGAGGCTCACGCCCAGGTAGTCATCTTCATAATCTGTCCGTACCCAGTTGGTGCCGGCGGTGTGTTGCAGGATCTCTTTGATCTGTGCGGCTACCTTTTTCTGATCGCTCATGTTTTCGCCGATGACACGGACAGCCAGCGGGGAACCTTCCTGCATGCTCAACTGGCGTAGGCGCACATATCCGTTGGGAACAAAATTCTCAAACCGGGGCAGGTATTCTTTCACCAGTTCGTTGGTGGCATCGCTGCCGGTAGTAGTGATAAATACCTGTGCGAAGTTCCGCCGCGGCATCTCCGGTGCATAGGTCACGTTAAAGCGGGGGGAGCTGGAACCCACGAAGCTGGCGATGCCGGTCACCCGCTTGTCTTTCTGCAGTTCTTTCTCTACCAGCTTCACCACCCGCTCTGTCTCTTCGAGGGATGTGCCATTGGCCATCCATATTTCGGCATTGAATTGTTTGCTTTCACTCAGCGGGAAGAATTCCTGCTTCACCTTTCCTGCCAGTACGATCGCCAGTACAACGGCAGCTACTGCCACGCCAACGGTCGTTTTAGGATAGTTGAAGGCCGCCTCTGCTGCAATGTTAAAAGAGTGCTGTAATCTGTCGAGCAGGCTTTTGCTCTTTTTGGTGGTGCTGACTTTATGCTTCAACCCTTTTTTGATGAACACATAACAGGTATAGGGCGTGAGCAGCAAAGCTACGGCCATGGAGGTGATCAGCGCTACGGCGACGGTCACCGGCAACGCGGCAATGAAGTCTTTGGATATGCCATTCATAAAGAGCGCCAGCGGTGCGAATGCGAAGATGATGGCCAGCGTAGCGGTGAAAATGGGGAGCGACAGCTGTTGGGCCGCCTGCCAGGCTGCGGTCCACGGGGTAATGCCTTCATCGAGTTTTTCGATGTAGTTGTCCACTACCACAATGGCATTATCCACCACCATGCCCAGCACAATGATCAGCGCGGCCAGCGTTACCTGGTGCAGCTCTATTCCCATGATGTTGATCAGGCCAAAGGTGATCAGGATGGAGATGGGCGCCGCCAGGGAAGATACAGCGGCTACACGGAACGGCAGCAGCAACATCACCACGATGATCACAGAGGCGATCGCCATACCGAATTCTTTCATGAAGTGACGGATGCTTTCATCTACCACTTCGGGCTGGTTGACGATGGTATTGATTTTTACATCGGGAGGCAGGTCATGCTCCAGCGTTTTCAGCCGGTCTTCCACGAGGTGGCCGAACTGTACGATGTTGTTGCCGGGTTGCATCTCGATGGCGAGCATCATCACCTTGTTGTCACCGATACGGATAAACGAAGATAGTTCTTCATAACGCCGTTCTATGCGGGCCACGTCACGCAGGCGTACCACGGTGCCTTGCGGCGTGGTATAAATGATCTGGTTCCCCAGATCATCTGCCGTTTTATAGCGACTGTTGGTGAATACCGGAAAGGTGTTGGAGGAGATGGTCATTTCACCGGAGTAGCCGGTGATATTCTGCATCTGTAATGTCCGGATAATAGTAGACAGGTCAAAACCATACTGCTGCATTTTTTGATCGTCGATTGTAACATAGAGCTGTTGCTTTTGGCCACCGGACCGGTTTATTTTAGACACTTCCGGAATGGTCTTGAGCCCGTCTTCTATTTTATCCAGGTATTTTTCTATTTCTGCGTAGCTGCGTTGGGGTGAGGACACGGTGATGATCTGTGCCGTCACGTCGCCGAAATTGCTGTTTACGATCGGGCCTATAACGCCCTGGGGCAGTATCTGCGGTGCGGCGCTGTTGAGGCCGTGCTGCAGGGTGCTCCAGAACTTCTTACGGTCTTTTATGCGGGTGTGCAGTTCTACGGTGATGAAAACCTGTCCGTCTTTAGTTTGGGACTTGGTTTTCTCTTTGTTTACTTCTTCAAAGGAAAACAGGTATTGTTCGATTTTATTGGTCACCTGTTTTTCCATCTGTACTTCATCGGCGCCGGGGTAAAAAGCATATACCATCGCTGTTGGCATATCTATCTTCGGATTTTCCGCCCTGGGCATGTTCAGGAGGGAATAGAGCCCCAGCAGCAGTAACAGCACCACCACTACGATGGTCACCTGTTTGAACTGCATGGCCGCTTCTATGAAACTGATTTTATTTTTTTTCATGCTTCCGTTTGTTGGTCATGCTGAATAATGCTGTTAGAGGCTCACGGCGGTGCCGTCTTTGATGTTGGTGAGCCCGGAGGTGATGACCTGTTCACCGCCCTGAAGACCGGTGGTGATCACGACCTCATTTTTGCCGGTGAGGGCGCCTACCGTCACTCTTTTGCGGACGGCCTGCTGTTTTCCGTTGGTGACGAAGACATAGGTGAGGTCATCTGCATCACGTACCACCGCGGTGGCAGGCACGGTCAGGTTGTTGGCACTTCTGCCGGTGTTCAGCCGGATTTCGGTGAGCATGCCGGGAAGCAGGCGTCCGTTGTTGTTGGATAATTTTATTTTGATGTTATAGGTGCGGGACGCTGCATCCGCTTGTGGATTGATGATGGTGATTTTCCCTTCTACGCTGTCCTGTAATGTGGGGATATACACCTGTGCGCTGCCACCGCGGGGAATGGCGCCTACTTCGCTTTCCGGAACGGAGACGCGGGCATATACCATGTCTGTTTTTACAATGGTGAAGGCAGGAACGCCGGGTGCTGCGGCGCTGCCTCTTTCTATTTTACGGGCGCTCACAATACCGGTGATCGGTGCATATAATCTGCTGTCAGCAATGTGTTTGGCGCTGATTTCTTTATTGGCTTTGGCTTGTGCCAGCTTTGTTTTGATATCGATATAATCTTTGGCAGGAAGACTGCCTTTCTGGTACAGATCATTTAGACGGCGGTACATATCTTCCGCCTGGTCCAGTCCTGCGTTGGCGATAGCCAGTGCGTTGCTGTATTCTGTGGCGTCAAGCGTGGCCAGTAATTGGCCCTGTTTAACGATCTGTCCTTCTTCTACGAGGATGCCGTTGACCACGCCCGGTACGGCAAACCCGATATCGGCGGTGTTGTCAGGCTCTATGGTGCCGGAGTAGGTGAAGGTCTGGGGCATATCATTGAAGCTGACTTTTGTAGCGGTCACTTTTACCGGTGCCTGTTGTTCCTGTTGCGCTTCCTTGCTGCCGCAGGCGGCCAGCAGGGTGGCGAGGATCAAAAAAGAAACGGGTCTGTACGTCATCGGCATAATCTTATTTTATAGAATGAGTGAATACAAATTGTTTTCGCGCAACAAAATTAGCTGCGGTACAGGGGCAGGAAAAGGTTGATACATCGGGAAATCTGGTCAGAATGTCGGTTTGTTTTGGGAGTATAACTATAATGACTATACGAAAATAAGGCCGGAGCAGGAGTGCTTCGGCCTGTAATTAAAACCTACAACTGTTACACTGTTAGTAACAAGAATTTTTCAGGGGGAACATTCATTGTCCCAATGCCCGGAAAGCTTTGGGGGAATATCCGGTATGACGTTTAAAATATTTTCCAAAAAAAGACTGGTCGCTGAAATGCAGGATCTCTGCAATCTCGGCCACGCTGAGTTTGGGATTGTCGAGCAGCATTTTGGCTTCCAGCACCACATAATCATCAATGACTTCACCGGCACTTTTACCGGTAAATTCTTTCACGGTTTCGGTCAGGTATTTGGCGGTGACGAACAGCTGCTCTGCGTATTGCTGCACGTTGCGCTGGTATTTGAAATGCACCTGTACCAGGTTGGTGAAGCGGATCACAAGACTTTCTTTTCTGGACACGGCCGGATTTATCAGCTCCGTATATTTTGTGCTGAGAGCGGCGAGTTCATAAAGAAATAACAGAAACGTATGTTGTAATTTCTCTTTGGCAAAAGGTTGTTTTGCTTTCATGTCCTCTATGCGGGCCGCTACCTGCCTGAAATGGGTAAGCATCAGCCGGGCGTCTGACGGAGAGAGTTTCCAGTGGGGAGAATACTTCGAGGTGAAATAGTCGTACAACTCCATTTTGGTGGCCGGTAACCCTATCTCCACCAGGAAATCGAGGGTGAAATTCAGGCCGGAGATAATACAGGATTTGTCTACAGCGACTGATTTTTTCATGGTCTGCGGTGGAATCAGCAGCAGGTCGTTGGCTTCCAGCTGATACACCTTTCTGTCCAGGTTGCCCTGCATTTTTCCCTGTTGTATGAGCAAAATGCTGGTAAAGTCCGACCGGAAATTGGATTTAACATGATCGTATGCTATCATGTTAATATCGGTAGACACAAAGAGCCCGATGCCTAGTGGATCTTCCAGCCCGGTGCTGCGAATGAATTCGGCCTGTTTTATTATTCCTCCGTGTTCTTTCCGTTGTGTCATATATCTGTTCGCAGTACTGTTTTTCGGACAGGGCAAAGGTCAGCCTATCCATGCTGTTATCAAAGGTTCATTAGTCGGTAAATCTGGTCAGAAAGTCGGTTGCCGCTATGGCAAAAAAATACCCCCGCAATCTACTATAAAAATAGGATCACGGGAGTATATCACGATAAAAACCGGGTCAGTTCTGGACTACTTCCATGGGATCGTCCATCGGGAAGAAGAGCACCTTATCGGTGTTAACATACTTCATGAGGTCAATCATGTGCAGGGTCCTGTTGTTGACGGTATGGAAATAGAGCCGTTTGTTTTTAAGGTCATTGGCGGAGGTCCACAGCGTATATACGTTGTTGCCGGGATGCGCGCGGTCTTTGATCACCCCCTTGGGGATATCAAAGGCGTTGAGGATCTGGAAGGCCTGCGTCACTGCCTCATCTGCCGTAGGGGATGGATCGAGGCTCTGGGTATACGCTACGGCGCGTACAAAGCGGGAGGAAGGCGTAAAGTCGCCGGGGATGCCTACCAGCCCATTGCCTGGTCCGAACGAACGGATAGTATCTTCGCCCATTTTTACGCAGTTATCGGAAGGGCGGGAGTTCAGATACTGTTGCAGGTTGGCGAGGTGCCAATCGAACGTAGGGGAGTTGGTTAATACCCCTAACGGGTTGTAATAGCTGTACAGCTTCCCGTTTACGCATTCTATCACCAGCGACTTGCCCTCTGCGTCGTGTACGCTGTAATGCAGCGGGAAAGGAATGCCGCCATTGACATACAGGGGAATGCCTTTGTTGATCAGAATGCCGCTGTCTACCGCCTTCTTTACCTGATCTACGGTGGCGAAGTTGGACAACAGCCACGCAGATACGTCGGTAGAGCTGAGCGATTTGGCGATTTTCTTGGGCGAAACGTTCATGTAGCTCGCGTATCCGGGCAAATAGTACATGCCTACTGCCAGGCCTTTTTCGTTCATGCCGTCAGCGATAGCATCTTTGCCCATGGAGTTGATGCCTACAATGGCGTACCGGGCTTTCCAGTACAGCCCTTTATTGGCGCCACCGGGACTAACGGCGTTGAATGGATAGTTTCTGGGGTAAACGACTACCTGGGCTTGCAGGTCGTTGTAAAATTCCAAAGTACGGGCGCAGATCACGGCGCCGTCTCTTGCCCTCAGCTGAATACCTGTACAGGCCGGAACGGTGATAGGAGAGGCCAACAGCGAAATACCGAGGGAATAACACAGGGTTTTAAATAATCCGGTTTTCATTGCAATGTTATTGGGGTGTGAATAAATCAAAGGTATTGGTCCGGTAAACACCAGTATAGGCTACAACAAGCGCCGATTCCCGATTGTTTGAAATAAAATGTTATCCCTGTACGAAAACTATTTTTCACATAAAAAAAAAGTACACTGTATCTGATGTTTTTGGGCGATTGGCGGGCTTTTTCCGATGTTACTTTTGCTGTTTTTATCGCTTACCAAAAGGACTATACGATGGCTGTCCACCACCTCCTCATAACAACACTGCCTATGGAAAAAATGAAAAATTGTCTGTCTTCCTGTATTTTGTTGCCATATCCGGAGTAAAAACTACGAACAATGAAAAAGATTCTCCTGACAGCAGCCTTGGGACTGTCTGCTGTGGCCCTTTTCGCTCAATCGCCCGACTACCGTCAATCATTTGACAAGAACCCTTCCTGGCAAACCTGCGCCGGTGTGGAGGGCACGGCGCTCAATCTTGACAACAACGTGGCGGTGCGCCACCCGGTACCGTTGACCGGTTTTTCCGGACCGTATAAAGGGTCTTTTACCGCCCAGTGCTGGGCAAAGGCCGCTCCCGACGATGCATCTTATGCGCTGCTTTCCGCCACCACCGGCAACAGTGAAGGCTGGGAACTGGGCGTACAGGCCAACGGGGCCTGGTATTGGCAAACGGTGAATAACAATGCCCGCTATACGTATTACCCCACCCCACAAAGGCAAAGTATCCGTAACCAGCAATGGCACCAGTTGACCTATAGTTATGACGCTGCCAAAAAGGAAGCGGCCCTCTATTACGATGGCCTGCAGGTGGCGATATACCATGTGCCGGCCCTCCCTGCCGCCTCCCTGGCCGATACCCTCTTTGCAGGCGGCCGCCCGTCGGGCGACCAGCAGGAATGGAATACCTTCAATGGCGCACTGGATGAAGTGACCCTGTACAAGTCGGTGCTGTCCCCTCAGCAGGTGCGCGCTTCCTACGTCCGTTACTTTAAGGCCGCACCCGCCCCTGCGATGCCGGCAGGGAAGCTGCTGACCGTCATGAACTTTAACATCTATCATGGCGGCAATGAAACCGGCAAGGGTGCCGGTCCGCGACGCGTGGTGGACATCATCCGTCAATCAGGCGCAGATATCGTTTCCATGCAGGAAACCTATGGCTCCGGAGAAAAGATTGCCGACGCACTGGGATATTATTTTTACCTGCGCAGCACCAATCTGAGCATCATGAGCCGTTACCCCATTGCGGAGACACTGGATGGTGCTAAACCTTTCTGCAACGGCGGCGCCTATATCCGGTTAAATGAACACCAGCAGGTGGCTTTCATTACTAACTGGCTAAACTATCCGCTGGACTACTGGGAGCTGCTGGAGAAAAAACAGCCGTTGCCGGATACGCTACTGGCGGAAATGGAGCGGGTCAATGCCTCACAGCTGAAAGACAACCTGAAGGCTATCCGGCAGCCGGCAGCAGACGCAGATAAAATACCCGTCATCTTCTGCGGGGATTTTAACAGTGGCTCTCATCTCGACTGGATAGAAAGTACGCGCCACCTGAACGGCGGTTACGTGATGGCTTTTCCGCAGGGCCGTATCATGCAGGAAGCCGGTTTTACAGACAGCTACAGGTACCTGCATCCCGATCCGTTGAAAGACAGGGGGATTACCTGGAGCCCCATGTTGCCCCAGGCATTTAAGGACCGGATTGATTATATTTATTATAAAGGAAGTAAACTGCAACCACTCCGGTCCTTTACCATCACCACCCATCCGGTGCGTTACCCATCGGACCATGCGGCGCTGGTGACGGTGTTTAAGATCAATTAAAAAAAATAGCCATGGGGAAAATGCATATCTGGACAGGTAATTTTGAATCTGAAGCTGCACTTGAAAAGTATTTGGACCAAAAGGAATATCTGGCAGCCTGGGCTGTTTATGACAACGGGCTGCCTGCAAAAGAGGACGTAGACGCCTCCATGCCGGATCCGGCATTAAGATGTGCGTTCTGTGAAGAAATAGGGATAGACTTCTATGATGAAGATGCTATCATCGTCAGGTATTATGACCATTTTGTAGAAGTGACTACTGTCGCCCATGATACACTAACAGATAAAGCAGCGCTTGAAAAGCTGTGGAAGAAGCAACTGCCCAATAACGTGAATGTGGTCATTGCTTATGAAGACAAAAATCTAAATGCAAAGAATGCCACTAAAACAAGCCTTGTCGATTATCTGGGAAAGGTAGGCAGCGTTACAGCCAACAGCGCTGAAGTCCATCATTTATGGGTAGGTGAAAGAGAGACACTATCAGAGCAGGTGGTGGATTTTATGGGCGATGCAAAAGCTATCATCAAAGCAACAGGCATCAATAAAGAAGAGGTCATCAAAGTAAACCTGTATTATAACGACAGAAAGGAGAAACTGGATGAGATGATTATCACACAGGTAGAAGATTTTAGCATTGCAGAAGACATGATTTTAAAAGTGGATAAGATGGATATATCAGCTACCGCCAATGCTCTTTTGGATTTGGTAGCACGTAAAGGTTCAGCCATAGACGGGCTGAGAATCAGTGCTGCGCTGGGGATGCGGTATATCGGAAGATTTGAGGGGGAGTGATGCGTGAAAAATCCTGCCGGAAATAAAGCGGCCGTCAGCGGAATATCCCGTTGACGGCCGTTGTATTTTTTATCGATAGGCAGGGCTTAGGCCACCTGCGTGTTGCTGTTTCTTTTTAAGATGGCGTAGCAGATATACAGGAATACCAGCCATATGGGAATCATTTCTACCGGCAGTTTCATACCGGTAATCCACATCAGTACCAAAATACCCACAAGAAATACCAGACAGATATAGTTGGATAGGGGGTAGATGAACGAAGGGAACCTGGTAGGCAGTTGTTCCAGTTTCTTCTGGTGCCTGAACTTCAGGTGTACCACGCTGATCATGATCCAGTTGATGATCAGGGCAGACACCACCAGCGACATGAGCACTTCCAATGCCTGTTCCGGTATCAGTTTATTGACCACAATACAGATAGCGGCAAACAAAGCCGATACCAGCGTGGCTTTCACGGGTACGTGGTTTTTGTTGAGGTGCGATAAAAAAGCCGGTGCGTTACCTTGCTGGGCAAGACCGTACAGCATGCGGCTGTTGCTATATACGCAGCTGTTATATACCGACAGGGCAGCCGTGAGCACAATGAGGTTCAGCACATTGGCGATCAGGCTGGTGAAATAAATGGTTTTGCCGAAGAGGGTAAATTCAAATCCTTTCAGGCTTTCAAATACCATTACAAACGGGCTGCTGTCTGTCGTAATGCTTTTCCAGGGAGACAGTGAGAACAGGATGATCAGCGCACCTACGTAGAAAATAAGGATACGGTAGATGACCTGGTTGGTGGCTTTGGGGATGGTTTTCTCCGGTTTGTCGGCTTCCGCGGCCGTAATGCCGATCAGCTCCAGTCCACCGAAAGAGAACATGATCATCGCGATGGCCGCAAAGAGGCCCTGGTATTTGCCGTCAGCGCCTTTGTCGAGCAGGCCTTTCGGGAAGAAGCCGCCGTCGTTCCAGAGGTTTTCCACGCTGGCCTGTGCGCCACCGCTACCACTCACCAACAGGTATACCCCGAAAACGATCATGGAGATAATAGCGATCACCTTTACAATGGAGAACCAGAATTCCGCTTCCCCGTATACTTTCACAGAGCTGAGGTTCAGTGCATTGATAGCCACAAAAAAGAACAGACTGGAAGCCCACAGGGGTACTTCCGGCCACCAGAAATGCACATATACACCGATGGCAGTCAGTTCGGACATGCTCACCAGAATATACAGTATCCAGTAATTCCAGCCGGAGGCGAAGCCTGCGAAAGAGCCCCAGTATTTATAGGCAAAGTGGCTGAAGCTGCCGGACACCGGTTCTTCCACGACCATTTCGCCCAGCTGGCGCATGATGAAGAAGGCGATAACGCCCGCCATAGCATATCCAAGGATAACAGAAGGGCCGGCCAGTACAGCGGCGGGACCTATACCCAGAAACAGGCCGGTGCCAATAGCGCCGCCCAGTGCAATCAGTTGAATGTGTCTGTTTTGCAGGCCTCTCTTGAGCTTCTGCGGTGATGGTTGTTCTTTGGTTTGTATCAGTTCTTCCAAGGTAAAAACGGTGGGTAAGGTTGCAAGATGCGTTAATTTCTGAAAAATGTAAACTAATAATATTTCACTTATTATAAAAGTGAATTATATCAGGACAGCAGGAAAGCCTCATCCCAGGCCAGCGGAGTGTCGAGCGTATGCGATAGCAGGGATAGGCCGATGCCACTGCTGCCATCCAGCAGGTCCCAGCAATATTCCCATTGTTTGTCTATTCCTTCCCAGCCGCGGATGCCGTAAATGCCGGGTTGGTCGGAGAACACCACTTTTTGCAGGGTATGCTGATGCCAGTGCTCCGCCGCGGTCCGGAAGGCGGTCTCGCCGGTTTCCTGCCAGAAGCGGCGATAAAAGGCCGCGATACCGGCGGAACCATGGCATAGGCAGGCGTCTACGATGCCGGCTGTTGAGTCGGTGTCCCGCCGCAGGGTATAATGCATCACCTCTAATGCCTGCTGCTGCCAGACGGGTTCCTGCAATGTTTTGCCACAGTGCCATAACGCCAACGCTACATTAAAATCACCATAGCACCATGACAGGCGGCTGTACGGCGCCCGTCCGTCGAGGATGCCGGGAAACAAGGCATGGGGCGTATCCGGTTGACGGGGGTTCTGGTGATGCCACATAAAATCGATGCACTCCCGGATCAACTGCCGGCAGGTGTCCGGGGCTATACCGGCAACGTACGCCCGTGACAGCAGTATCAACAGGCTACAGGTGCCGTGTGCCAGACTGAAAGTGTCCACACCGGATGCTACAGGTGTTTCAAACAACACAAATACCGGAAGGCTGCGGCCATGGCTGGTCATGCTGCTGGCGGCTGATAAAGCGGTTACAAATTTTTCCAGATGCATACGAACAGCCTGCCTATGCGTATAGTCGAGCAGATGATGACAGATACCGGCGCTGCCATGAAGGAAATCGAAGTTTTTGGTTGATAGACACTGTTCACTTTCCGCAATGGCGGCGGGAATATAACCGTCAGCCAATCCTTCGACATCGATATCAAGAAAATGATGTTTATGCAGATGGTGCAGTAACCAGAACGGACCCGTGGTGCCATTACAGTACGAATAGCCGGCCACAGGCTGCGGCTGTAGCGCACTGTATAACTGTTGTAACCAGCTGCCGGCACAGGGGGCACTATTGTCTACATATCTCTCGTAATAAAAAAGGTAGAGCAAGACACCCCAGGGCCCTTTGAAGAGGCTTTCTGCCAAATAGGGGTCATAAGTTTTGGATGCCAGTAACCGGAGATGGTCCTGGTAAATGCGGGTCAGCACCGAGCCGGTCGTCATATGTACAGGATTAAAAAGAGCATGACAGGACCATGCCCCGCCATGCTCCATCAGAAAAAAGTCAGTTGGGACAGCCGGCCTGGGTATTAGGCTGTGCGCAGCAGGGCCAGCAACGTGCCGGAGAGTCCATGGAAAGCGCAGTACGGAAAGGTGCACTGATAGCTTGCGGTGCATCAATCACGTCTGTTTCGGTCATAACAGCAATGGTCTCTTTCTGGAGAAAGAGTTTTTTGTCGAGGGACAGTTTTTCTGGTTGCATACTATGATAGTTTACTGGTTAAGAAAAGCGGAGGGAATCATTAATTGCAGTTAAAAGTTAAAGGCGGCTCTGCGCAGCAGGGAAAACAACGTGCCGGAGTGTCCATGGAAAGTGCTGTATAGTAAGGAGCGCTAATCGCCTGCGGACCTTCTGTTACATCAATGGGATTCATCACGGCAATAGTTTCCTTCTGAAGGAAGAGTTTCCTGTCGAGGGATAATTTTTCAGGATGCATAGATTTATCGTTTACGGGTTAAAAAGGCTGAGGGAACGATTACAGGTATATACTAAATGTAGCCTTTTTATTTCGTTCATGGTGGGGATATGGGACGAAAAATTGCACATGGAAAGTTTCCCCGACTACTGCCGGAGTGTGCCGTTATGCAATACTAATAGGGTATAAAACGAATAAGATATGTTATTATTTCCCGGCCATTTCCCGGATGAAAGTTGTCTCAGCTGCATTAAACGGCGTACCGTCTGCCCGGAAAATATCGTGGTACCAGATGGCTGGTTCCGGCTCTCCGCCTTTATTTCCCTGTGGATAGTTGGTCTGTGTTTTACCGGCCACCAATCCCCAATTGATGGCGCCCACACCGGCTTTTTTCATCATCGGCAGATGCGTGGCGAAAGTGCTGTTGTTGGGGCGTTTCATGTATTCAGAACAGATAACCGGTCTGTTGTACCGGCGAAGTGTATCGATCGCTGATTGCATAGAGGTGCTATCACGATAATTATGGAAGGTGATGATGTCTGATTGTTCCAGTTGATATTGGTTGAAGTCAGTGAACTCGCTGTTCCATATACCGATTGTCAGCGGCTGGTCCGGTGCTTCGGCGCGTGCCCAGGCGACTACATTTTTCAGCAGGGGCCAGCTTTTGGCGCCGTGTTTGAAATGCCCCGGTTCATTGTACAGGTCCCAGATAGTTACCCGTGGATCTTGTTTATAGGTACGGATGATATCCTGCACATATACACGCAAGGTATCCATGAGGGTGGAATCGCGGTCTATCAGTCCGCCGGGATCTTTCAGCCAGCCGCTGTTATGCACACCGGGAACAGGCGCCGGCTGCGGACCAGGCTGGTAGGTGTCGCGCCAGCAATCATCAAAGAAAACGAACATGGTACCGATATGATGCTTTGACGCGATGTCGAGGTATTGGTTGACCCGTCGTTTGAAACCTTCGCGGTCCTGCTGCCATGCCAGGTGATGCAGGTATACCCGCATGATGTTAAACCCGGTGGCGGCAGCATAACCCAGTTCTCTGTTGATCGTGGCGGTGTCAAAAGTGGATGCCTGCCACATTTCAAGTTGGTTGACAGCTGTGGAAGGGATGAAATTGGCTCCCAGCAACCAGCCCTGCTGCTGATACCAGGCAGCAGCTTTCTCTGCCGGCCATGGTGACTGGGCGCTGGCAGACAAACGACAAAATAACAGCAGTAACAACAGGAGACGGACAGGGTATTGCATGATGATAGCAGGTTAATAATGCCGTCAAATATCCAATATCCTTTTCATTCGACAATGTTAATTCATCTTTACTGTAGTTCTGGTTTAAGTTTATCGATCAGGACACAGATGAACAGAAAACAGACGATCATCGGAAATACCTGGTATCGGAAAACGATCGGAGAGGCGAGGATGCCGAACCCTGCGTTGACCAGCAGCGCCACGAACACGAGCAACAGGCTGTCGCGATAAGGGCGGTCAACTGATTTGCGTGTGGCAGACAAGAACCACTTGCCGATCAGTCCTATGAATACCAGATTCAGCAAACCGAATATAAAGGGGAAGAAAAACAACAGGGCGCGCTGTGCTCCGATAGAGGCCACTGAACTCAGCTCTTTAGACGGATAATGAAACCATTGTACGGCTACGCCGGATACCTGATAACTGCCAAGGTTATATTGAGATAACTTCTCCAGCGGCGGCACGAAGTAATTCAGTGTGTTAGGTAACAGGAAATAACGCGCAAAGTAGAAAGGATGCTGCCGGATCATGTAACTGCCGTATTTCCCAAATACAGGAGATACCATGCCCCACGACTGGATACCACCGGTGGAGTCATCTTTGGGACCGTAGGTGAGCAGCATGTATTTTTTTAGGGGCGCATTGGGATGTTTCAGGTAAACAGCACCATCAATGGGAGAAGGGATACCACCCCCTTTGGGAACGATGTCCCGGAAGAAATGCACTACCTCTTTATGGAAAGCTTCGCAGCCTGCCGGTGGCTCGGGATAATCTTTCAGGTAGGGAAACATGTACAGGGCGTTGTTAGCTACCTGCCAGCCGCCAAAAACGGAAAACTGGGCCGTCCCGGTCACCTTACGGGCAGCCTGCTCCGTGAATTTGATAAAACCAAATATCAGTATCAGCGGGGCTACTATCCCCAATACCTTAAACGGAATTTTCTGTGGACAGCGCAACAATACCAATGCGGTGATCAGCGGGTAATACATGGCGTTGTAACGCACCGTAAAGGCAATGGCAATGACGAGGGTGTGGGCCAGCAATAAGGGATAAGAAGGCTTGTATATCAGCCAGAGTAACTGGGTAAACCAAATGAGGCTTAACCCGAGAAACAGCCCGTCGCTGGAAATATAGTTGCAGATGTAAAGGATCAAAGGATTAAAAAGCAGCACATAAAAAATTACTCTCCGCGTTTGCTCGCCGGGCTGCAACCAGTAGCTCACCGTAAAAAACAGATAGAGTGCTGCACCTTGTGCCAGGATGTACTGAAAAGCGACCAGCGCGATGTCTGAATGGCTGATCGCGTGGAAGAGGCGCAGGAAAACGGTATACCCGATAGGCCAAAGACTTACTTCCTGTTTGAGGGCTGCCGCGTAGATATAACTATACGAGTCGGAAAAAAAATCACCATAGGGATAGAGTATCTTAAAAATCACCAGCTGTACCACAATGGCAATGGCTGCGATCTTCAGGTACTGGCGGTTGAATGGGTTTTTCAGTACATATTGCCGGAATGTTTGAGGGAAATAGGGCATAGCACAACTTATTTGTTACTAATATTAAACACAACCACTGCTTTCACACTGACAGTTGGAGCGCCGACGGGTTAAGAAATTATTATCTTTTTACTGCGGCATTACAGCAATAATCGGGTTTTCAGATGATTGCGCGATCAGCATCTTTGCCCTATAATTTACTGATAACATGATGCAGCAATTTAACGGAAAGGTAGTCTTCATTACAGGAGGCACCAACGGAATGGGCTTTGCCACCGCCCAGGAATTTATCAGGGCAGGCGCCCGCGTGATCATTACCGGAAGAAGCCGGGAGACGGTAGATAAAGCGGTAACGGCATTGGGACCGGCCGCAACCGGCATCGTCTCCGATGCGGGAAAAATGGCAGATATCCTCGCACTGCCGGCACAGTTACAACAACATACTGCTACGATAGATGTATTGTTTGCCAACGCAGGATACGGAAAGTTTGCACCGATGGAACAGGTAACGGAAGCGCATTTTGATGAACTGTTCGATATACTGGTAAAAGGAACTTTTTTTACCGTGCAACAGTTGCTGCCGCTGATGACCTCCGGTGGTGCTATTATCCTCAACACTTCTTTTGTGACCGCATTCGGGATACAGCATTTCTCGGTGTATACAGCCGCCAAGGCAGCGGTGCAGTCTTTTATCAAAACCTTCTCCATGGAATGTACGGCAAAGGACATCCGGGTAAATGGCATCAGCCCCGGATATATCCGGACCAATATCTTTAACAATACCGGTTTGTCGGCGGAAGAAATCAAAGGAGCCGTTGACAGCGTGATACCAACGTTGCCGTATAAACGTTTTGGCGAGCCATGGGAGATTGCCAAGACGGTATTGTTTCTCGCTTCCCCGGATGCAGGGTATATACACGGTGCAGAGATACTGGTAGATGGTGGTTTGTCAAACGTAAAATGATCTCACAAAAACTAAAGGGGACGAAGATCAAACACGGTCTTCGTCCTTTGTATGCTGGTGAAGCAATGCAGGGATAGACAAATACCGGCTGTTCTGTTTAGTATAAAAGCCAGGTTGTGCCTGAAGGTCAAACAACAGATAAAAAAGTACTACAAAGGCGTAACGTGCAGTATTAGTTTTGAGGCAAATTCTCCGTTATGCAATTCAGTGACCGTTTGGCAGCGCTGGAACAACAACATCGCCTGCTGATAAACAGCAACAATGAAAAACTGACTCCCGGCAACGGTATCTTCGACCGCTACCGGTATCCGGTGCTCACGGCCGCTCATACCCCGCTGCCGTGGCGCTATGACCTGAATCCTGTTTCCAATCCCCATCTGATGGAACGTTATGGTATCAATGCCGTTTTCAATGCGGGGGCTATCAAATGGAACAACCGGTACGTGCTGATGGCCCGTGTGGAGAGCGTAGACCGCAAGTCGTTTTTTGCACTGGCTGAAAGTGATAATGGTATTGATCGGTTCCGTTTTCGGGAATACCCCGTGCTCATTGCGGAAACAGAAAATCCGGACACGAACGTGTATGATATCCGGTTGGTGCCACACGAAGACGGCTTCATATATGGGCTGTTCTGTACAGAACGAAAAGACCCTGCAGCAGCTGCCGGTGACCAGTCTGCTACCATTGCTGCCTGCGGCATTGTCCGCTCAAAAGATCTGCAACACTGGGAACGGCTGCCCGATCTGAAAACACCATCGCCACAGCAGCGCAACGTGGTACTGCATCCGGAATTTGTACAGGGGAAATATGCTTTTTATACCCGTCCGCAGGATGATTTTCTCAGTGCGGGTAGCGGCGGTGGTATTGGATTGGGCCTATGCGATGATATTACCAACGCGGTGGTCACGGAAGAAAAAATCATCGATCCGAAAGTATATCATACCATAGCGGAGCTGAAGAACGGCCTCGGGCCCGCGCCGATTAAGACGCTCCATGGCTGGCTGCATCTGGCGCATGGCGTGCGCAACACCGCCGCAGGGCTGCGTTATGTGCTTTATCTGTTCATGACGGACCTGCATGATCTCACCCGTGTCATTCATAAGCCTGCGGGATATTTTATGGCTCCGGAGGGCGGGGAGCGGGTGGGCGACGTGTCCAATGTGCTTTTCTGTAACGGTTGGATCAGGGAGGAAGATGGAAGGGTATTTATCTATTACGCTTCTTCAGATACGCGCATGCATGTGGCTACCAGCACGGTGGACAAGCTGGTGGATTACGTGGTCCACACACCGGCGGACGGACTACGTTCAGCCGTGACCGTGAATGCCATTTGCCGTATGATTGATCAAAATAAAAAGCGATAACATACAAGTGAATGAGTTAACCCGATACGTGTAAGGAGGGCGCTAAGGCCCTCCTTTTCTGTTGGTTTTCTTTATTTGAAATTCCAGAGGAATAACAAATATGTATCAAATTGATGCAGATATGATTGCTGAGGTATTTGTTGTCTTGTCCACGTGCCGTAGGCGCCGATGGTGACTCTTTCCCGGATGTTTTTCTGGAAGCCTGCCGTAAGTGAAGTAGAGGTGAATCCTGCTACTTTGCCAAACTGGAAGTTACGGCTACGGTCGTCCGGAGAAGCACCGATATTGCCAATCAGGGCGATGAAGTCTTTCTGGTCGTTCAGGTAAAAACGGTTGGTGAGGGTGTATGCCTGATACCATTGGTGTTCGTCGCTGGTGAAGAAGGCGCGCAGGTTCACCCAGTAGTTACCAAAATATTTCGCCACGGAAGCCACCGCGGAATAAGTATTGATGGTGTCACTTTTTACGTAACGTGCACCCAGTTCACCTTCCCAGCCTTTATTGAAATTACGGAAGAGGGAATAGCCGGCGCGGATGGTGGGGAACACGTCGGAGTTGGACCATCCGAACAGTCCGTAGGAATAGTACCGTGGATTGTGGGTGTAGTAGGTCTCTGCTTCCAGCTGGATACCGTTGCCCGCTTCTCTGGTACCGTAGTTGAGCCTTCCGGTAACCGTGCCCCGCTGAAAGCGGTGGAGGTATTGCAGGGAAGTGATACTGGCAGGTTCGAGGTCTCTGCTGTAAACAGATTGCAGGTGAATTACCCCGATCTGGTTTTTATACGTATAACCGTTGAGGTGATCAGCATACTGTTGCCATTTCTTTTCTCCGGGTTGCAGTTTGCGGAGCTGTCCTGCTACCTGGGCAGCATCTGCGTAGCGGTGCAGCTGTTCCAGCGCATTGGCTTTCTGTGCCAGCAGTGTAGGCTGATGTGCGTTTACAGCCAGGCCTTTGTCGGCATATACCAGCACGGAATCATACTGTTTGCGGGCCGTAGCGGTGGCGGTAAGGTTGTACAGCACGGAGGTGTCTGCGGGCGCCAGGGCATAGGCGGTCTGATACAAGGCCCAGGCGCTGTCCCACTGTTGTGATTCGCGCAACTGTTTGCCATGCGCCAGCAGCTGGTCGAGGTACATCTGCCGCAGCGCGGTGTCTGCGGGGTACCGGCGATGCAGGTCGGCCGCAATGGCGTAGGCAGCGGCATATTGACCGTCCTGTTGCAGCAGGGCGGATTTCTTTTGGAGCAACAGCGAATCATTGTTCAGGTGATGCAGGGCACGGGAGGTATAATCCAGTGCCTGTGTTGTTTGTTGCTGCCCGTTTTTCATGTTGATCAGATACAGCCAGGCATCTTTATGGATCGGGGCATACTGCAACACTTTCAACAGTAATGGCTCTGCGGCATTGTATTGTTTTTGTGCGATCGCATTTCTGGCGGCCAGCATCGTTTGATCTATATATGCCTGGCGGTAACGCGCTACGGTGGGGTAACGTGCCATGAGCCCCTCGCTGATGGCAGCAGCCTCGCTGTAGTGTTGGGTAGCTTCCAGCAGGCCAGATTTTTTAAACAGCAACGCGGTGTCGGCCGGCTGTTTGGCCAGCACCTGGTCCACCAGTGATAACGCTGTCTGAGGCTCGCCCAGTGCGGTTTTTACATTGGCCAGCAGGAGCAGCAGTTCGCTCCGGCCAGGCGCTTGTTTCAGGGCTGACTGCAGGACGGCTGCAGCTTCTTCCGGCTTTTGCATTTGTACCAGCCTGTTGGCCCGTGAGAGTTGCAGGTCGGTATAGATTTGCTCATGCGTCGTGCCGGGATGAAGCTGCAACAGCTTGCCAGCCGTAGCGGTGGCCGTGCTGTGGTCCTGCATTTTTTCCAGTATGCCGATCTGTTTTCTCAAAATATCGACATCACCGGAAAATACCTGTAATGCTTTGTTGCACCAATCATTGGCAGCGTTATAATCGCCACGCTGATCGGCCTGATTGATCAACTGAATATATAATGCTTTATTGTCTGGCTGCAGTGCCAGCAACTGTTCGGTGTATACAGCGGGGGCGTTCTGCTGGCGTGTCAGTGCTGTATATACGTCGGTCAGATGTTGTTTGTACACAACGTGCCCGGGATATCGTTTATACAGCCATTTGGCGTCTTCCAGGGCAGCGGCAGGGTTGCCGTTGACCAGTTGTATCGAAGAACGTTTCAGTCGCCAGGTGGCACTGTCCGGCTGAAGGGCCGACAATTGACTGTAATAGGAAATCGCTTCCCGGGAACGGCCCTGTCTTTCCATAACGGAGGCCAGTCCCTGTAAGGCTTCGATGTTATTTTTGTCTTTTAGCAGTACCTGCCCGTACATTTTTTCAGATCCGTCCAGATCGCCGGTTTTGCGGCCGTGGCGGGCTGCCCGCATCTGATAATCTTCCAGCAGGGAAGCTACTTTGGGATCGGTAATGTAGTGGGTACGTAACAGTCCCATGGTAGTGGCCTGTGTTACCACATCGCCGCTTTCCTCTGCCAGCCCGTATTTTTTGAGCAGCAGGTCTTTGTCGAGCGGCGTTTTCGCAAGCAACATATCTACATAACAGGCGGCTTCGGAAGCATTACCCTGACCGTAGTAGAGGTTGACCAGTGAATGCAGGGCGTCGCTGTTGTCCGGATCTTTTCTGAGTACCACATTCCACTCAAAAGCGGCTGCCACGGGCTGGCCGGTTTCCTGATATAGTTTACCCAGCAGGAGGCGGATGTCTGTATAATCAGGGCTTTGGGATAAAGCCTTTTTACAGAATTTGATCGCTTTGGGATAATCTTTTTCTTCGTTGCGTGCTTTTAATGCCATTTTATACAGCACGTCGGAAGAAACGAGGCCGCTGCGTTGTGCGCTCACTCCTGAGTATATTAGTATTAAAGAGAAGAAGAATGCAATACAACTCTTTTCCACACTCCGCTGTAACATGATCTTTAGATGGTTTTTTGAAGGTTTGGAGATTGATTGAATCCTTGCCGTTGCATATTTCCCCAGGTATGTTTTTTACCGGTAAGCTGATTGAAATATCCTCTGATGGCGCAGAAAAGCACCGTGGGATGATAGATGAATGGTTCTGCCAGGGCGAGGATACAGAGCTGCCATACTTCTTTCCAGCTTTGATAGTAGCGGAAAATCAGCTGGTCCCACAACATAGAAAGGGAAGTGATCAATATGGAAAAAGTATAGATGAACACCAGGAGGATGATCGCATAATCCCAGTTGATCAGATGGTTCACGATGATGTAGATGTAATAAATGATACCGGCAAACTCGATCAATGGCGCCAGGAGCTCAAAGAAAAAGTTATACGGGAAGATGATCAACCCTAATTTTTTGTATTTCGGGTTGAATAATACCTTTCTGTGTTTGCCGAATATCTGCGCGAGGCCTCTGGCCCAGCGTACCCGTTGCCGGAAAAATATTTTGTAGGTGGCGGGTACTTCTGTCCAGCAAAGCGTTTCCGGGATGTAGTGGATGCGGTAAGGCAAGTCTTGTTCGCACATGTACCGGCACATACGTACTACCATGTCCATGTCTTCGCCGAACGAGCCGGGGTCATAACCGCCGGATTTGATCACAATGTCTTTATCGAACAGACCGAGGCCGCCGGATACGTTAGGAACGGCGTTGATGAAGGTCCAGCCCATTTTTCCCAGCAGGTAGGAACGGATATATTCCATCTCCTGGAAGCGTGGCAGCAACGATCGGGGTACCCGTACGCGGGTGATCACGCCGGCTTCCACATCGCAGGAGTTGGCCGCACGTAAAGGGGCGCCGGTGGCAATCACTCTTTGCGGATCATCCATGAAAGGTTTGATGAGCTTCAGCAGGGTGTCGCGGGCCAGGATACAATCCACGTCTGTATTCAGGAAATAATTGAAAGAAGACGCGTTAATACCTGCGTTCACCGCGTCAGCTTTGCTTTTGCCGTTGACTTTATCCAGTACCAGCAATTTGGAATAAGCCGGATTGGTGGACTTAAAGAAACGTTTCACGGCCTGACTGGGAATCTGCTGACGGTAAGCGAAGTTGACTTCTGTCAGTTCAAATTCGTCGATTAGTTTTTGCAGGGTATCGTCTTTACTGCCATCGTTGACGATCACTACTTCAAACCGGGGATAGTTGAGCGCCAGCAGCGACCGCACATTGGAGATGATGGTCACGCCTTCGTTGTAGGCTGGCGCAATCACCGATATGCCGGGCGTCAGGGGGGAGGCTACCAGCATTTGCTGGCCTCTTATTTTATTTTTCCACAGACTGCGGCGGATGGCGATGAGTGACAGGACGGCCAGCAGAATGTAAAAGAGGAACAATCCGGCGCAATAGACAAATATTGCGCTTTCGTAAAAATCAGTAATATGTTTGAGTATCGCAGTGTGCATGATTAATATTTAATCAGGGGGTTCAGACTGTGTTGCAGTACTTGCTGCCGGGTGCCGGTGAGCGATTGCTGTAACCGGGCTATCAGGCCACTGGCAAGTGCTTTATGGGCTACAATGGAGTGTGCGGCATGTTTCATCAATAGAAAATCTTCGGTTTGTTCCAGTTCCTGCCGGAGGAAATCGATGAAGTCACCAGAGCCGATACGGCCCAGCGCTTTCAGTATTTCCAGTTTGCAACTGTCCGGTTGTTGGGGATACATCTTCACCAGTATTGGTTCAACTTCCAATGCCATTAATTTACCGAGGTTGTTGATCGTGAGGGCCCGCAGTTGTTCATCCGGGGTATCCAGCATTTTAATCATCGCAGGAATCGCTTCCGGCTGCTGGAAATAAGCCGCCAGTTTGAGACACAGGGAGATGACGCTGGGGTGGTACTGTGGATCGATCCACTGGGCAAAAGAGGGCATGGGGATATCTTTCCGGAGAGAAATAATCCGGAATAATTCAAACTGTTCCCATGCCAGCAGTGGTTCTTTTACGTGACTGAAAAATTCAAAAGGTGCATCAGGAGAACACTGTACCCAGTAAGAACACGCAGATTCACGGATGTACCGGTCGCGGCTCTGTGTGAGGGCCAGTACGTGTTCTTTTTCCAGCAGTACGCCCATGCCGGATAATTCCACGAGGGCGTTGATGATAGCTTTACGATGGCCGGACCTCAATACGGTAGCGGATTTGTGGTGCAGTCCCAGGTCGAGGTAAAGCTGACGGAGCAGTCGCGGAATATCGCCGGTGAAGTTATTACGATATTCCAGCAACTGGTCGATCAGTACATCGGCCACCCATTTTTTATGCAGGGGAAGCGCTTTAAAGTCTTCCAGCGGCAATGCTACGGGTGCATCCGGGTCACCTACTGATTTGTAGATGATATGTTCCAGCAATAGTTCGTTAACCTGCTCACGCAGCGGCCTTTCTTTTTTTGCCTGTCGCTGTTTCTGCCACCGGAAAAGAATCATGTACACATAGGCCACGATAGTACCGGTTACAGCCAGCACGCTGACAATGATAGCTATCTGTATCACCAGCGGGAAGTAGGCGAAATAATAGATGAGATCGTCCAGCCACTCGCGGAGCGATGTAATGGTATCCATTAAGAGGAGTTAATAACTAATGAATCAAATGGTTTTTTTCTTTTTGCTGAATCAGACGTTTTACTCTTGAAGACAGTTCCGCAGGATTAAACGGTTTCTTCAGGTAATCATCCACGCCTATATCAAAGCCTTCCGTGATGGTTTTTTCGTGTGTCACAGCAGATAAAACCAGTATGGGAACATCCAGATGAAGTTCATTACGCATTTTGCTGACCAGTTCCATACCATTGGCGTATGGTAACATCAGGTCGGTAATAACCAGGTCAAATTTTGATTTTTGCAGATACTGCATGGCATCCTGTCCATTTCTGGCGATGCTGATGATATAATCCTGTTTTCTTAAAATGATTTCAATTGCCTTGCAAACAAATTCATCATCTTCCACTAAGAGAACACTATACATAAGTGATTGTTTTTGATTGATTAAAAAATCCATTTTTAGATAATTGCATGACAATGACCGGCCCTGATCGCATGGATAGTTACATGCAATTTGCACAGTGATTAGATACGATAAATAAAAACAGGAGTTAGCCCATCCCTTGCTCTTAAGGGGTTTACAGAGGTTTCATGGTAATAACAAGCAGGTTAACTCAATAAAAAGATGGCATTTTTTAGTGACTCAAAACTCGAACTTCTTGTCAAGCAAAGATATGCATATTCTATGCCAAATACGTAATCATTAACAATACGTTTACTATGGGGAAGAAATTAATATGTATTGAAAATAATACCCATTAAATATTTAAGTCATTTTATCGCGTGGTTTGGGTGCCTCCACCGGCGGCTTTCCGGCATAAAGATGATCCTTCGTTTTCCGCTCCCAATAAGCTGATGGCATGGTAGATGCGGTAGGTTATAAACGGAACATAGGGCATCATAAGAAAGGCTGAAAAATAAATTTGTGTAACAATCTTGTTACCTTTAAATTTGTAACAAGATTGTTACAAGTTATGGAGACGAGAAGAGATGTTTTTCATGCCATCGCTGATCCCACACGCCGTGCTATCCTGCACATGCTGGCCGGAAAAAAAATGAACCTGAACGCTGTGGCGGACCAGTTCGAGATCAGTCGCCCGGCAATTTCCCGGCATATGAAGGTATTGACCGAATGTGGAATGGTCATTATAAAACAGGAGGGACGTGAGCGTTATTGCATCGCCAACCCTCAGCCATTAAAGGAAGTAGAGGCATGGATGAAGACGTATAAAGATTTTTGGGCTGATAGCCTCGACGCTTTGGATGAGTTCCTGAAAAAACAACGTACCCGTAAAAAATAAGCTTCACCATATGAAAAAAGTAACCGATAAACGCGTTTTTGTTCAGGTGGAAAAGACTTTTGACGAGCCGGCCGAAACCATCTTCGATGCCTGGCTGGACGTGGAGATGCTCAGCCACTGGATGTTTGGTCCCCTGGTACGCAACGAGGAAATCCTGAATCTCACCAACGACCCACGCCCCGGCGGCCGCTTCAGCTATCAGGTGAAAAGAGGGAACGATATCCTCAACCACATCGGTGCCTACCTGGAAGTAAAACGGCCCTCGCTGTTGGTATTTACCTGGGGCGTAGACCAGGAGCCGGGAGAGGAAAGCGTGGTCGCTATCCGCATAACGCCCACCGCCACAGGTTGCCTGTTGCAGCTGGAACATGACATGGACCTGAAATGGTCAGCGTATGCAGATCGTACCGAAGAAGGATGGACTTATATGACGGGATTGTTGCATGACTACCTGCAACGGCAACGTGCTAAGTAATAAAATACCCCAATGTTTTGAATGCTGTATTTGGATGGGGGGATTCGTCCATGTTTGAATGCGGGAGATTCATTCCATACCTGGCCCGCGGGATTCATCCCACATTTGAACCCCGGGCTCACGCCCGGGACTAAGATCTTATTCAGGCTTTTACGTGGGGTACGTATCCAATGGAAGTTTGAACAACATCGTAGCCCCGGGCGTGAGCCCGGGGATTAAATGTGGGCAAACGCATTGATCAAAACGTCAGCGCCGCCATGCCGGCTCTCCCTGCGGCATTCCGATCATGGTATTACCACCACGTTAGTAGAATTGGTCTGTTGTATCACGGCTGTCAACGGGCGTGTTTCTCCGGTGAAGTTGTTCCGGCTGATGGTGCAGCTGTCCGTTGTATTAAGATAGATACCGTAATGTGCGCCGGGCTGAATATATCCGCTGACGTTACTGGTGAAGATGTTATTTCCTACCTGACTGCCGGTAGCATTGAACAGTGTAATGCCGTGCTGGGCAAAGTTTTCCACTTTATTATTGTTGATCAGTATGCCATTGTGCGGTCGCGTGGGTGCGATGGCGTCTATATAACGGCTACCCTGTAAAACGATCTTCCTGAATTTGACGGTGATAGCGCCTTCGTCGATGCCGAGGTTGTCATAGGCGCAGTCGCGGATGTTGTTACGTAAGATACTTACCCGGCTGCTGTACAGGCCGTTGAGCCATTGTGCGGCTTCGTTATACAGTGCTACAGCGGGAGACGAGCAATTGTACAGGCGGTTGCTGTCTACCGCTCCGTTGGCGGAGCGCAGGATCACGCCGCGGCCACGGACTGTGAATGTGTTGTTATACACATAAAACTGTTCATTGCGTCGTGTGCTGTTGTACAATTGTGCGTTCTGTTGCTGGTCGGACAGGTTTACGTCTGTAATGGCCGCATAGCTGCTGTCAGCGATGGCGGGGCTGAACAGTACCGTAAAGGTGCCTTGCCCGGTGTTGGGTTGTACACTGTTGACCGTGAAGTTTTGGGAGATGATATTGCCTGTTTTCGGAATATAGATATCGAAGCGATCACCTGTTTTGAAGTTCATGTAATCGCTCTTTACGGTGAGGCTGTTGGCAGCGTTTTTAGCGGTGATCACCATGCCTTTGTTATAGAGGGCGACGCCGTCATCGCCATTGCCGGTGAAGGAAGAGTTTTCTACCCATGGACCGATGGTATTGCCGCGGCAGTGTACACCGTCGGCGTTGGCAGATACAAAGCGGGTATTGTCTTTTAAGGCAGAATGGCAATGGAGCACTTTCATATCGCCACCATCAAAAGCATAGTAACAGCCCATGGGGCTGGCGTAGTTGGTGATGTTGCTGAAGGTGAGGTCCGTGCAGTTGGTGGTGCTGATAAAGGAGCCCATGTTGGTGCGGCACAGGATGGTCAGGATATCGCCGGGGGCGAAATATTTGCCGGAGGTGGAGCCGGGATGCACAATATTATATTCCGCCGGATTGGTACCGGCGATATACGTAACATCGCCGGGGACGAGGCCGAAAGCATTGCCAATACCGGGTTTTACGGCGCCGGGATGAGCGGGGTCCAACAGGTAAGCCCATGACCAGTGTGTGGTAAACGACGGATTATTGGTGATGGCGGGGTAGTAGGGCGACGTTTGTCCCGCTACGCTACGCAGCCTCGCGCGGATATTGAGCGTATTCGGATTGCTGGTATCTACCTGTACCACATCCAGGAGCGAGTGAGGCAGCGGGTCCCAGTCGACCGTAAAACCTTTCACCGTAATACGGTTGGAATTGCGGAAGTTCAGAAAACCGGTTTCCGGATGGTTCATCACGGTGATAGCCGCCTGGTTGCCATCGATAATCAGGTCGTTGATACCGGTGTAAGTGAACATAAAGCTGCCGGCGGTACCGGGGTCCAGGGCATAATGGCCGTTGGCCGCAAACTGCACGATGGCCGGCGTATGTTTGACGGCGGTATCCAGTATAGCTTTCACCTGTGCATAGTTACTGTTGTCCGGCACCGTGTATACGTTGGCGGGAGTGGCCACGGTGTAGCTGAAACGTGCGGACCATCCGCTGCTGTTTCCTGCGGTATCGACAGACCTCACCCGCCAGTAAAGTTTGCCGGCAGGTAATGGGTCCAGGGGCACATAACGGGTAACGGGCAGGCCTGCACGTTGTGTGAGGATGTTGGTAAAACCGGTATCAGCTACAACCTTGATCTCATAACTACCGGCGCCTGGCACGGGGCCCCAGGTAAATCCCGGATGGGCCATATAGCCGGTACCGTTATTCAGTGGTGTGACAGGCATAGGGATGGTTTGCGCATGCAGGGACAGGGCGCCAACAAACAACAGGGTAAAAAACATACTGATCTTTTTCATACGTGAATAATTTTCGTGAGCAGTTGACAAGGTCATATCACTTCAAAGATTCTTTCCTCACCGCATACCCGCAAAAAATACACGACGTTTTTTCCGTGGGAACATTCCCTTTCCGCGGGAATGTTCCCACGGAAAGGAGTTAAGGTCAGCTGGACTCCCGGACGATCAGTTCGGTTTTAAGTACCCGGATAATGCTCTTCCAGTCAGCCAGGTCCCGGTTGATCTGGTCTATCAGCAACTGTGCGGCCGTTCGGCCGATTTCTTTTACCGGCTGCGCTACCGTCGTGAGCGACGGATGTATCAGTCCCGATGCGAAGTCATTGCTGAAGCCTACCACGGCAATATCTTCCGGTACCCTGAGCCCTTTCTTTTTGATGACCTGGATGATTTCGATGGCCGTAGGGTCGCTGATGGCGAAGATAGCGTCTGGTGGCTTGGGGAGGCTGAGCAGATGCGTCACGTAGATATGTACCATGTCGGTGTTGAGGTCGTAAGGAATGACGAGGCTTTCATCGTAAGGCACGTTGTATTTTTTCAGCGCTGCCTTGTAGCCGTTCAGTCTCTTTTCGCTGATGCGCAGCGAGGTGGGACCGGAGAGGTGCGCGATCCTTTTACGGCCTCTTTCCAGCAGATGGCTCACTGCTTTGAAAGCGCCTTCAAAATCATCCACGATAACTTTAGGCACGTCCATATCGTCGCATACACGATTGAAAAAAACAATGGGAATACCTTTCCGCTGGAAAATCTTCAGGTGGTCAAAATTCCGGGTCTCTTTGCTGAGCGATACAAGGATGCCATCTACCTGATTGGCCAGCATCACTTTCGTATTGGCCACTTCTGTTTCATAGCTTTCGTTGGACTGGCAGATGACGGTGTTGTATCCCGCTTTGCTGGCCACTTCCTGCGCGCCGATGGTCACGTTGGGGAAGTAGGAGCTGGTGAATTCAGGAACGATAATACCGATGGTATTGGTTTTCCGCGTAATGAGGCTGATGGCCAGCATGTTCCGCTGGTAGTCCATTTTCTCTGCCAGTTCCAGTACCGCCTGACGGGTATCGGCTTTTACGCTGGGATGGCCCGTCAGCGCCCGGGAGACGGTGGATTTGGAAAGCTGCAGCGCTTTGGCGATGTCGACGATAGTCACCTGATGTCGTTTCATAGCTCACAATTGTATGAAGCCAAAGAAACAAAATAACCTTGAAATTTGGGAACATTCCCATAAATTGGGAATGTTCCCAATAGAAAAGCGCGCCATTTTTGTAGCATCTGTGCCCGTTTGTTTTAATCTTTGGATAACAAATTCACACGTATGGAAAAATAGTTGTCAACAACTTTATGAGTGGGCAAGCTATACCTGAACATTTCCACAGCGCCACTTCCCGACAGGAGCAGAAAAACTAGTCATTAAAAAAACAGCAAGGGGAATGCAAAAAAAGAGTTTCACGTTAACGGGGTATTGGCTACTCCCGTTTTTTATCATCTGTACATGGATGAACAGTACTGCGCAGCAACCAACCCCGACGGTGACGGGAAAAATCACCGAAGCTTCCGGCACGCCACTGCCCGGCGTAACCGTCCGCGTAAAAGGCGGTAAGGTATCAGCCGTGACCAATGAAGACGGCGCCTACAACATCAAAGTGAATACCGTTCCCGGTACCATTCTCCTGTATTCGTATATCGGGTACGTTAGTCGCGAAGTTAAGCTGACTGCCGGCAGGACCGTCTACAACATCACCCTGGAGCCATCTGTGAAAGGGCTCAACGATGTTGTGGTGATCGGCTATGGCACGGTGAAACGCAAAGACCTCACCGGCGCTGTAGGCGAAGTGAAAATGGCCGATATGGCCAAAGCACCGGTGCCTTCGTTTGAGGAAGCCCTTGGCGGCCGTGTAGCCGGAGTACAGGTATCGGCCAGCGACGGGCAACCGGGCGCTCCGCTCAATATCGTCATTCGGGGCAACAACTCCGTTACACAGGAAAACTCTCCCCTCTATGTGGTAGATGGCTTCCCCATGGAGAATCCTTCCAACAACATCTTCAACCCGGAAGAAATTGCCTCGATCGAAGTGCTGAAAGATGCTTCGGCTACCGCCATCTACGGCGCCCGCGGCGCTAATGGCGTTATCCTCATCACCACCAAAAAAGGAAAGACAGGCGCCCCGGTAATCACTTATCAGACCTGGATGGGATTCCAGCAGAACCTGAAAAAACAGCAAATGATGGACCCGTACGAGTTCGTGAAATTCCAGTTGGAACAGAACAGCACCCTCTACACACCCATCTACCTGAAAAATGGTAAAACACTGGAAGACTACCGACATGTAAAAGGTATCGACTGGCAGGACCAGGTGCTGCGGAATGCTTTCATGCAAAACCACAGCCTTTCCATGAGAGGTGGCAATGACAGAACAAAATATGCCCTGTCAGGCTCCCTGCTCGATCAGGACGGTATCATCATCAATAGCGGATTTAAACGCTATCAGGGTCGCATCGTGCTGGACCAGCAGGTGAGCGACAAAATAAAAGCAGGCATCAACCTTAACTACACCGCTACCAAAACATATGGCGCCTTCGCTTCCGCCACCAATACAGGACCTACGTCCAGTCTCATGTACAGCGTATGGGGCTATCGACCGGTTACCGGCGATTCCACCAACGGCGGTTCGTTGATCGACGAACCGTTTGACCCGGATGTGGACCCGTTGAGCGAATACCGCATGAACCCAATTATTTCCAATCGTAACGAATACAATCCGGCGTTTAACAATACCCTGATCGGTAATGCCTACCTGGAATATAAGCCGGCCAAATACTTTACCCTGCGGATCAGTGGCGGTATCACGAAAGAGGCTGTACGAAAAGAAGTATTCAATAATTCCAATACCCGGCTGGGCAATCCCAAAAGCAGCGCACTGGGCGTCAATGGCTCGGTGAGCAATGCAGAGCGTAATAGCTGGCTCAATGAAAATACCCTCACTTATGCCCGTGTTTTCAATAAAGATCATAACCTGAACGTGATGGGCGGCATGAGCATGCAGAAAACACAGACCTATAGTTATGGTTTCACTGCTTCTCAGGTGCCCAACGAATCGCTGGGCATGAGCGGCCTCGATGAGGGTATCATCACCACCGCGCCGACGGCCCGTTCCGCCAATACGCTGATGTCTTTTCTGGGAAGAGTGAACTATGGTTATAAATCGCGTTACCTGCTCACGCTCTCTTTCAGGACGGATGGTTCCTCCAAATTCCCTGTCAACAGCCGTTGGGCATATTTCCCCTCGGGAGCGCTGGCATGGCGTATCATCGAAGAGCCGTTCATGAAGGAGGTGCGTATCCTCTCCGACGCCAAAGTACGGGTGGGGTATGGGACTACCGGCAACAACCGCGTGCCGGATTTCGCCTACCTCACGGCACTGCAGCTGTTCCCATATTCAGGTTATGCTTTCGGCAACTCACCGGTACAGGGTATTGTGCCCAACAACCTCGGATATCCTGATCTGAAATGGGAGACTACCGCACAAACAGATATAGGCGTTGACGTTGGGTTCCTGAAAAACAGGATCACACTGTCGGCCGACTACTATAAAAAAAATACGCGCGACCTGTTGCTGAATGCCACACTGGCGCCTTCTATGGGCTATCTCAGCGGTATCCGCAACATTGGCAAAGTATCTAATGAAGGGCTGGAAATCACGATCAATAGCACGAATATCCAGCGAAAGAATTTTACCTGGTCCACCGGTTTTAATATTTCCTTTAACCGCAACAAGGTATTACAGCTCAATGAAGGCGAGCCCAGCTACGCTTCCCGCATTACCTGGGGCAATTTTAACAATGCTTATCCCTATATCGCTATTCCCGGTCACCCGATCGCTCTGTACTATGGCTTTCTGTTTGATGGCGTCTACCAATACAATGACTTCAACAAGTTGCCCGATGGCTCCTATGTGTTGAAAAACGACGTGCCCAACAATGGCAACCCGGCCAGCAGCATTCAACCCGGTCATATTAAATTCAGGGACATCAATGGCGATGGTAAGGTAGACAACAACGACCTGACCATCATCGGTAATCCCAATCCGAAGCATATTGGCGGGCTGTCCAACAATTTCACCTATCGCAATTTTGACCTGAACGTTTTCCTGCAATGGAGTTATGGTAACGACCTGCTCAATGCCAACCGTATTGAGTTTGAGAATGGTGATGTGACCCGCAACTTCCTGAATATGTTCGCTTCCTATGCCGACCGCTGGACGCCGGAGAACCCGAGCAACAGCCTGTATAAGGTAGGCGGACAAGGCCCGCTGGTGTATTCTTCCCGCACGATAGAAGATGGTTCCTACCTGCGGCTGAAGACGGTCGCCCTCGGCTATACGTTGCCTGCGAAAACGCTTAAGGCAGCGAAGATAAAATCGCTGCGGGTGTATGCTGCTGCGCAGAACCTGCTCACCTGGACGAATTACTCCGGCCTTGATCCTGAAGTATCCGTGCGAAATTCCGCACTCACACCCGGGTTTGACTGGTCGGCCTATCCTAAAGCGCGGACCGTCACCTTTGGATTAGACGTAACCTTTTAATGACCTTAAAAGTTGTGAAGATGAAAGTTCATATCAAAACATATATCGTGATGTGCTGCATGCTGGCGGGTTCCCTGTTCAGCGCCTGCAATAAATTTCTGGATACCAAGCCGGAAGATTTTGTGACACCGGAAAATTATTTCAATACCGAAGCGGACCTGGACCGCGCGCTGAACGGCGTCTATAACCGGTTGATCGATACCTATGGCAGAATGTATTCCCGCGGGCTTTACAGCTTTCTGTCTATCAGTGACGAGTTCTTTTACAAGAACGTGTCGGTCAACAACCTCCGGGTGCTGGACTTTGACGCCGGACAGCTGGACGTAGGCAAGCTGTGGGAGGTAGCTTATCAGGGTATTGACCGCGCTAACCTGCTGCTCGAAAATGTGGACAAACCCAAAATGGATGACACCAAACGGAAGGTCATCAGGGGGCAGGCGCTTTTTCTGCGGGCTTATTTTTATTTCGTGTTGGCAGATAATTACGGCGGTGTGCCATTGAAGATGGCTTCCACCACTTCGCCTACGGCGTCTAATCTGCCGCGTGCTTCCGTGGCTGAAGTGTATGCCGCCATTGTAGCGGATATGAAAGCCGCTGAGCCATTGGTGAATGATATCAGTGCCTATACGAACAATGAGCGTGTAACCACCACCGTGGTACAGGCCATGTTGGCAAGGGTGTATCTTACCATGGCAGGCGAGCCCCTCAAAGATGTGTCGAAATATGCCGATGCACTGGCGTATGCGGATAAGGTGATCAATTCAGGTAAACATTCCCTGAATCCTTCTTACAGCAATATTTTTATTAATCATTCCAAAGATATCAACGAGCCACAGGAGTGCCTCTGGGAGATAGGGATGTATGGTAACCAGCAGGGCGCTGCGCAGATAGCCGGTGGTGTAGGCATTGAAAATGGCCTCGAATGTCCGGATGATAATATCGGTTATTCCGGCGGAGCGGTGCATCCTACCGCGAGGCTGTTTAATCTTTTCGAGACGGCCGATCAGCGTCGTGACTGGGCTATTGCGCCTTACCGATATGTTTCCACTGCCGGTGTGGTCTCCAAATCATTTTACACGGCTGCGCAGATATACGATCGTACGGCCGGCAAATGGCGCCGGGAGTATGAAACGCAGGTGCCTAAGAACCGGTTGTATAATTCCACCAATTTCCCGGTGATACGTTATGCCGATGTGTTGCTGATGAAAGCAGAAGCAGAAAATGCGGTGAACGGCCCGGTAGCTGCGGCATACAGCGCGGTCAATCAGGTAAGGAGGAGAGGTTACGGCAAAGCCATCAATACACCTGATGCAACAGTAGACCTGCCGGCAGGACTGGGCAACAGCGATTTTCTGCAGCGGCTACAGGATGAAAGAGCACGGGAACTTTGTTTTGAAGGCATGCGCAAACACGACCTGCTTCGTTGGGGTTTGTACGTTAGTAAGATGCAGTCGCTCGCCACAGAGGTTAATAATACTGCGCCGGCTGCCTGGAAATACGCCGGTAGCGCGGGTAAAAACACGACCGCGCGGAATGTGCTGTTCCCCGTCCCTAATACAGAAATGACGATCAACCGTTTTATCACTCAAAATCCCGGCTGGTAAAAACATGACGATGCGACCTTTTTTATACCTGATGATCATCACCGCTTTTTGCGCTTGTGCCAAAGAGAAGGTGACTACGCCGACGCTGGAGGTGATGACTGCCGGCACTACTTTTAAAGCCGGTGATACTGTGGCATTTGCCTTTCAGGGCAATCCGGACAATATCACTTTTTATTCCGGCGAACCCGGACGGCAGTACGAATACCGCCATCGTACCACGGCTGATAATGATTTACAGATCGACTTCAGTACCCTGGTGCAGTTTGGCAAGATATACCCGAACCTGCAGCTGATGGTGTCCAACGATTTTACCGGCATCGTGGATATGGAACACGTGAAAGCTGCTACCTGGAAGGACTTATCGGCCAAAGCAGTATTTTCTAACGGGCAGGACAATACGCCTTCGGGGGTGATCAGTCTGAAGGAATTTGCCGATTCGTCCCGTCACCCGCTGGTTTATATCGCTTTCCGGTATACCGATACCAATAAGCCCGAAGGGCAGAACCGCTGGGTAGTGCGGACATTTAACGCCAACAGCGTATCGGCCGATAAGGTAGCCACGCCGCTGGCCACCATGGCCACCGCTGGCTGGAAGGCGGTAGACTTTCGCAATCCGGCCTTTGGGTGGACGATCACCTCGGCACAGCTATTGATGCCGAACGGTAAAAATACGGATGACAACGAAGACTGGGTGATCTCCAAAGGATTTGATCCTACTGCTGTAAAGCCCGATCAGGGCGTGGCACTGAAGAATATCAGCACCACGCTGCAAGTATACAAGTATGTGTTTACCCGCCCCGGCACGTACCGGGTGGTATTTGAAGCCTCTGCCGTGCGTTATAACGGAGAGAAACGTATTGCCAGAGCACTAACCTTAACGATTACACCGTGATGAATGCTACTATAGATACCGCCGTTATTGTTGTTTTTTCCCTGTTTATCATGCTGGTAGGATTTTCCTTTTCCAGAACGGGGAGAAACCTCAAATCTTTTTTCGCCGCCGGCGAGGCCGTGCCCTGGTTTATCGGCGGGCTGTCTCTTTTTATGAGTTTCTTTTCTGCCGGCACTTTTGTGGCGTGGGGATCTATCGCCTATCAATACGGATGGGTGGCGGTCACCATACAGTGGACCATGTGCATCGGTGCGCTGGTGACAGGGTTGTACCTGGCGCCGCGCTGGAAAGCCACCGGTAATCTGACGGCGGCGGAATTCATCCGCGAGCGGCTGGGCGAAAAAGTACAGAAAGCCTATATCTATATTTTTATGCTGGTGTCTTTGCTGATCAAAGGCTCCGTGCTGTATTCGGTGGCCCGGCTGGTGAGTGCATCGCTCGGGCTGCCGCTGATGCCTTCCACCGTGGTGCTGGGCCTTTTTATGATCGCTTACACCGCAGTGGGCGGGCTGTGGGCCGTCATGGTCACAGACATTCTACAGTTTGTGGTGCTCACCGCAGCGGTGCTGATCATTATCCCACTGGCTTTTGATGCGGCAGGTGGCGTGCAGCATTTCCTGCATTTCTCTCCCGAAGGTTTCTTTAGTGTGGTCAATGGCGAATATACGTGGGGCTTCATCCTGGCGTTTGCCTTGTATCATGTGTTTTATATCGGCGGCAACTGGACGTTTGTGCAACGCTACACCAGTGTAGACACGCCGAAGTCCGCCTCCAAAGTGGCGTATCTTTTTGCCGCGCTGTATATCATCAGCCCGGTATTGTGGATGCTGCCGCCCATGTTGTACAAAAGCATCCATCCGAGGCTGCATGGCCTGGAGACGGAGAATGCCTATCTCATGATCTGCCAGCACGTGCTGCCGGCAGGTTTAATGGGACTGATACTCACCGGTATGTACTTTTCCACCTCTGCTTCCGCCAATACAGCATTGAATGTGGTATCCGCCGTTTTTACCAACGATATCTACAAAGGTTCTGTTAATCCCGGTGCTTCCGATAAAACACTGATGCGCGTGGCAAGGGTATCTTCCTGGTTCTTCGGGCTGGGTATGATCGCTATTGCGCTGATAGTGCCCTATATCGGCGGTATCGTGGAATTCACATTGAGCATTGGCGCCATCACGGGAGGACCGCTGCTGGCGCCGCCCATCTGGGCGTTGTTTTCCAGGCGACTAACGGGGAAGGCTACCCTGTATATCACCACCGTTAGTTTAGCAGTGAACCTGCTGTTTAAAGTGATACTACCGCTCACCGCGCAGATGAAATTAAGCCGGGCCAATGAGATGCTGCTGGGGGTGGGACTGCCTTTTGTGCTGCTGGCGCTGTACGAGTGGTACCAGCGCAGTAAAGGCGCTGTCAGCGATGAATACGTGCACCTGCAACGCCATCGTGCACAGCGCAAGGCCGAGGTACAGGAAATCAGTGCGGAAGAGTCTATCGAAATACAAAAACAAAATCAGTTTGGATTGAAAGTGATCGCTTTCTCGCTCGCTTTTATCGCCTTGTTGTTATATGGACTGTGTTTCTTCTCACAAAAAAGTACCGGCGTAGTAGCCGCTATTGCCACTACTATCCTCATCGTAGCCATTATACCGCTGAGGGCTGCACGGAAAACGAAAATCACCGCCCAGCCGGAACCGGTAGAAAGTATGCATTAACATGAGAAAAATTATATTCATAATCCTCTGCTGTATTGCCGGCGTACTACCGGTAAGAGGCCAGTCATCTGTCATAACGATGAGCAACAGCGCGCTTCGGCTGTCCTGGACGAACGGGGCTGCCGGTTGGCAACTGGAGCATGTAGCCGTGAAGCGTAAACAGGGGTGGCAGTCGTTACCGCATGTCAGCGGAGAATATACACTACTATACAGTGCGGAAAAGCCGGGCAACCAACGCTTACCCCTATACGATAAAGCCGGTAAAAAAATCATTTTCCCCGAGCCGCAATACCGGTACATTATTCCGGTGTGGGAATCCGCTTTGTCGCCAGTGGCGATGAATACCGCGGGCACGGCATGGCATTTTTATCCCACTGCTGCAACTAAAGCAGCAGACGGCTCGTTGTCGTTTACCGGTGAAAACAATACAGCGGTGCTTACGGCCAGCTGGCGCCTCGATCCGGCCTATCCTGGTGACATCTGTGTGACCATGAACCTGCGGGCGAAAGCTACCGGTTATTATTCAATGGCTACGCCCACGTTCAGCACCATGGAGGAACAGGATTTGCAATGGGCGGGCATCCCCGGTTATTTTCAGAGCAATCATATTGAGAAAGATTTTATCAGGGCATATGCATATATGCAGGGTATTCCTGATAAACCGGTTATTGTGAGGGAGCGGACGGCCACCACGCTGGCGCCTTTTATCCAAACCCGTCAGCAATTGACGCTGGCTGTGATACCAGCGCCGGGCATCGCCCGCGACCCGTGGGAGAAAGATCAACGCAGCAACAGCAACTGGCAGCTGGGCCTCTCGCTGATGAACCGTAAAGCGGCGCTGACACCAACCGCTTATCATCCGGTGCTGGGCGAAAAAGGATCTTACCTGCAAAAAGGGGATACCGTGAATTTTACTTTCCGCTACAGCCTGCAACCAGCCGACTGGTACACGGTGTATAAACACGCGGTGAATGATATCTATCGCTTCCCTGATTTTTTGTCGCTGAAGAAAACAAAGCAGTCCCTCACCAGCCGTATCCTCCGGATGCATCATTATCTCGTGGATGACAGCACCTCCCTGTGGAAGGTGGAAAACTATAAAGGCGTGGACATCGGCGCACAGGCTTACCTGGGCGGTGTTTATGGTTCAGATAAAGACGCCTTTAAAAACTCAGATTATGGCGCCATGTGGATGCTGGCAAATATCACACAGGATAGTGTATTGCAGCGTACCCGGCTGCCGTACGCACGGAATTTTAAACTGATGCAGCAGGAGCAGCAGCCGGGTTTTTTCCGGGGCGCTGCGGCAGGGCAGTATTACCTGGCTAAAAGCCGGCAATTCACCGAAGAGTGGGGGCCTTATGTAGAACCGATCGGTACAACCTATTACATGCTGATGGACATCGGTAACGTGTTACTTTTTAACCCTCACGACACTACGCTGCAAAGAGCGCTGCGTACGGCGGCCGACCGGCTGATGAGCTGGATGGGACCTGCCGGTAAATGGGTCGTGGCGTATGATCATACCAGCGGTAAGCCTTTGTTTACAGAAGTGGAAGATTTGCGGCCTACCTTTTATGGCTTGCTGATAGCATATAAGATTTTGGGTGATCAAAAATACCTGTATGCAGCAAAGAAGGGGGCTGACTGGTATATTGCCAACGCCACCGAAAAAGGCTGTTTCCTTGGCGTATGCGGAGATGCGCGGTTTGTTCCCGACTTTGCCACAGGTCAAAGCGCCGGTGCGTTACTGGAGCTGTATGAGGTTACCAAAGACGTGCGATACCGTCAGGCTGCTATTCAAACCGCGAAATTGTATACCACTTCCGTGTATACGCAACCGATACCATCTTTGGAGAAGAAGCTGGTAAACGGCCGGCAGCGGGAGGACTGGGAGATCAGCCAGGCTGGACTAAGCTTTGAGCATGGTGGTATTATGGGATCGGCCAATCACCGTGGACCGATTGCGCTGGCCAGTCATGCCGGCCTGTTCGTCCGGATGTTTGGACTTACCCGTGATTCGCTGTTTCTCAATATGGCCAGGGCTGCGGCCCTCGGCAGAGATGCGTTTGTGGATAGCGCCACCAGCGTAGCTTCTTACTACTGGGATGCCATGAACAAAGGCGCCGGCCCTTATCCGCATCATGCCTGGTGGCAGGTGGGCTGGATCACCGATTACCTGCTGTCCGAAATACAACTGCGTTCAGCCGGTAACGTGACATTCCCGCATGGATTCATCACCCCGAAGGTAGGACCACATCAGACGTACGGATTTGCACCGGGCAGGGTGTACGGCACCGCGGCGGACCTGTTGCTGCGGGAAGACATGCTGCAAAACACCAGTCCCTACCTCGACTACTACTGCGCCATCAACCGCAGGGAGAAGAAGCTTTTCCTGTTGTTGCTGAATAACAGTCACCTTCCTTTGAAAGACACCCTGCAGGTAAACTATGACAGGGTATTATCCGGTAAAGTGCTACAGCCGAAGCATGCCGCCTATACGGATGCAGGCGGTAAAGAGCGGGCTGCCGGTGTAACACAGGCTTTCCCGCTGGATATAGCACCTTATGAGCTACAAGTAATTGCCATTCACTATGAACTATAAACGTTTTTGCACGATACTCGCCGGCAGTCTGTTGTTGCTGGCCTCCGCCTATGCCCAGAACCGTGAAGAGGCGGAAGAGGCACGGCTCATTGCGGCTTCCCAGGCGGGCGCTTCGCCCTTGTATTTTAATCCGGGAGATACCACTGTGCCCCTCGTTGGTACAGGTAGTTATTATAACGGCAACGAATGCACGGTGCGGGGTGGTTTGCCGCATTTCTTTCGCAAGGCGGCAGCTGGTCAACCGCTGACCATCGGTTTCATCGGTGGCAGCATCACACAGGGAAATCAGTGTTACCGCCGGCAAACAGCGCGATATATACAGTCCATGTTCCCCGCAGCGGTCATGAAAGGCATTAACGCCGGTGTTTCCGGAACAGGGACAGACCTCGGCGCCTGCCGCCTGCAGGAGCAGCTGATGCGATATCACCCTGATCTGGTATTCGTGGAGTTTGCGGTAAACGGCGCCTGGCCTGAGGGTATGGAAGGTATTATCCGGCAGATCAGAAAAAGATCGCCACAGACGGATATCTGCCTGATCTATACAGTCAATATCGGCCACACGAACGCATATGCAGCGGGCCAGGTACCGGAACATATACAGGGACTGGAGCAGCTGGCGGCGCATTATGCGTTGCCCTCCATTCACCTTGGCATGGAGCCCACCATGCTGGAGCGGGCAGGAAAGCTGATATGGAAAAGCGCAGAAGACGTGCCCGGAAAGATCGTCTATTCCCGTGACGGGTTGCATCCCATTATGGCGGGCGGTAATTTATATGCCGCGGCCATCGCGCGGGGCATGCAGAAGATACAGGCTGCCAAGAGCGTACGGCCGTTGGCGTTACCAGTGCCGTTGTTAGCTGATAACTGGGAAGATGCGGGCATGTACGACCCGTTACAGATAGGCACTTTCAGCAGCGGGTTTAAAAAGACGGCCACCGACCAGTTGCCGCTGAAGCAGTTCCAGGGCTGGTTTCCTTATGTGATGGCAGCAGAACAGCCGGGAGCCTCGTTCACGTTTCATTTCACCGGCACCATGTTCGGTATCTTCGATATCGGTGGTCCGGAAGCAGGTCAACTGGAAGCCGTGGTAGACGGGCAGCGCATGAAACTGGCCAGCCACAGTCCCAAAGGGACGCGCTTTCTGAGCGAGGCGGAAGAAACCGACAGCAGTGGCAGCTTTATCATCAACCGATTCAATAATTTTTGTAATAACCGTTATCGCGGGCAGTATGAGATGATCATTCTGCCACCGGGCAAACATACCGTCACCTTGCGCCTGTTGGCCGAAAAGGCGGACAAACGCACCATCCTGGGGGCTGCGCAACTGGAAGATATTACCCGTCATCCGGAGAAGTATGACCGTAACGTTGTATACATCGGCAAAATTTTATTGCGGGGACAACCCGGCAAGTGATGCACCTGTTGTGATGCGAAACCCCGGTGCAGCTTGTTGGGAACATTCCCGGCAAATGGGAATGTTCCCGTTTTTTTTAGTGGCCGTAACGCTTGCCGTTGCCGGACACGGTTTGTTAATTTGACTTGCACTCTACTAAAACTATAACTGAAGAATCATGATTACATCCGGAACAACAGGAGACCGTGCTTTCCCGACCGTGGACATTAACGCAGACCTGGTGATCACTGGCGGCGGACTGTCAGGCGTATGCGGCGCTGTTACCGCCGCCCGGCAGGGGCTGAAAGTAGTGCTGGTACAAGACCGGCCCGTACTGGGTGGTAACGCCAGCAGTGAAGTCCGTTTATGGATATTGGGCGCCACTTCCCATATGGGCAATAACAACCGCTGGGCCCGCGAAGGCGGACTGGTAAATGAAATACTCGTGGAGAACACTTTCCGCAACCCGGAAGGTAATCCGGTTATTTTTGATATGGTCCTGCTGGATAAAGTAACGCAGGAACCTAACATCACCCTGTTGCTGAATACCGCCGTATATGCAGTGGAGAAAAAAGACGAAGCTACCATCGGGGCGCTGAAGGCTTTCTGCAGCCAGAACCAAACCACCTATACGTTAACAGCTCCTTTGTTTTGCGACGCTTCCGGCGATGGCGTGGTAGGCTTCCTCGCCGGCGCCGCTTTCCGCATGGGTGCAGAGAGCCGGGAAGAGTTTGGGGAGAAGTTCGCCCCTTCCGTTGAATATGGCGAATTGCTGGGACATTCCCTTTACTTCTATAGTAAAGATACGGGTCGACCGGTACAGTACACCCCGCCTGCTTTTGCGCTGAAAGATATCACCGCCATTCCCAGATTCAAATCTTTTAACGCCGGTGATTTCGGGTGTAAACTGTGGTGGATAGAATATGGCGGACGGCTGGACACCGTGCACGACACGGAGAAAATAAAATGGGAACTGTGGAAGGTAGTATATGGCGTATGGGATTATATCAAGAACTCAGGCAATTTCCCGGAAGCAGAAACCCTCACCCTGGAATGGGTGGGCATGATACCAGGCAAAAGGGAGAGCCGTCGCTTTGAAGGGGACTATATGATGATACAACAGGATATCATCGAACAGCGCGCGCATGCTGATGCTGTGGCCTTCGGTGGCTGGTCGGTAGACCTGCATCCGGCGGATGGTGTTTTCAGTGAGAAACCCGGCTGTAATCAATGGCATAGCAAAGGCATTTATCAGATACCTTACCGCAGTCTCTATAGCCGCAATATCCGTAACCTGTTTCTCGGCGGCCGTATCATCAGTGCTTCCCATGTGGCTTTTGCCTCCACCCGTGTGATGGCTACGGCGGCTTATGCCACGCAGGCCGCAGCAGTGGCAGCGGCTATCTGTAAAGAACAACAGGTATTGCCTGCGGATGTTTTTCATCAGGGGCTGGTGCCTGTGCTGCAAAAGAGATTGCAGCAAACCGGTCAGCATATACCCGGGCTTAGGTTACAGGATAGGGACGATCTGGTACAATCCGCTACCATTACAGCTTCCAGTGAACTCGTATTTACCGGTTTTCCGGGAGCCACTTTCACACAGCCGTTGCAGTTATCCGTAGCGCAGCTACTGCCTTTGCCCAAAGGTGGCATCGGTCCGATGGTGTTTCATGCAGACGCTGCTGAAAATACCTCGCTGGAGGTGGAGTTGCGCATCAGCAGCAGAAGCGGCAATCATACGCCGGATGTTACGCTGGAAAAACAAATCGTGGCACTGCATCCGGGGAGGAACTGTGTACCACTTTCCTTCAGCACTGTGCTGGAAGAGGATGCCTATGCGTTTGTCATCTTTCAGAAAAATCCGTTGGTACAGCTGCATCGTACCCATAAGCGGCTCACCGGCGTGTTATCCGTTTTTAATACGGTGAACAAAGCGGTTTCCAACTATGGTAAACAAACGCCGCCTGAAGATATTGGCATGGAAGCGTTTGAATTCTGGTGCCCGCAGCGGCGTCCGGAAGGCCATAACATCGATCTCAGATATGAAACCGGTATTGCGTTGTTTCAGGCGGCGCATATCCGTAACGGGACCGACAGGCCGGTCAATGGTCCCAATGCCTGGGTGGCCGACTGGGCCGACCCTGCGCCGCATTTGACGCTCCGTTGGAACGCTCCCGTCACCATCGGGCATATGGACCTTTTCTTTGACGCAGATTATGATCATCCGATGGAGTCGGTGCTGATGACACATCCGGAGACAGTGATGCCTTTCTGCGTGCGCAACTACCGGATAAAAGATGCCACCGGGCGTATATTGGCCGAAGTAACCGGCAACTATGAGACACATAACCGGCTACAGTTGCCACAGCCATTCACTACAGATCAAATAACAATAGAAGTAGAACATCCTTCTGCCGATGTTCCCGCCGCGGTATTTGCAGTACGCTGCTATCAATGAACTTTAACTACATCTTGCCCCGGGCTTTAGCCCGGGGTAATGATATAATCGTTTTTTTTTATCAGATGTTATCTTATTTTGCTGTAGCTAGAATAGTTAATTTACTTGTTTGTTTCCTGTAATCCTTTTCTGTATTGTGTTTTGACGATCTTTGTTGTTGATGTAGATAAGTTAGCCCTGTTAATTTTAGTAAAGAAGTGGTTAAATATAATGTAATCACCTATCCCGATGTGACCTAATTTCAACCCATTATCAGGAGACTGAAAAATATAGTTATTGCGCCGAGAGGATATCAACCACAACAGGTGGCAGTGGAACGCTGCACCGGTAATTTTTTGATCGCTTTAAAAGAACACAACAGAGGTGCGCTGTTAATGACAGCGCGCCCGGTAATTCACGTATACAAAAAACAGATCTATCGCTGTCTTAATGAAATCGCTCACAAGCACCGGCTGGCATATGGCCGGCTGATCATTCTATCAATGTAACACTTATGAAAAGACAATTTTTGATAGCAGTCATGCTGCTATTAGCGCTATCCGTTGCCTATGCGCAGACCCCGTTTATATCGGGTAAAATTACCAGTAAGGATGGTGCGCCGGTGCCGGGGGCTTCTGTCCGCGTTAAAGGCGCTAATACCGGCGCCGCCGCTATCGGTGACGGTACCTTCCGCATCGCTGCCAAAGAAGGGGATGTGCTGCTGGTAACAGCTATTGGTTACAACACCACAGAAATCAAAGTAGAAAAAAACGCAGTGATCAATATCACACTGGATGAAAACTCGCGCCAGATCAATGAAGTACTGGTGACTGCGTTAGGTATTAAACGCGACAAACGCATGCTTACCTATAGCGTTGAAGAAGTAAAAGGCGCAGCGCTGGTAGACGCCAAACAGGATAACGTGGTGAGCGCACTTGCCGGTAAAGTGTCCGGGGTGCAGGTCACCAGCTCCAGCGGTGTGCCGGGCAGCTCCGCCAGAATCGTGATCCGTGGCGCTACTTCCCTGGTAGGCAACAACCAGGCGTTGTTTGTGATCGACGGTGTGCCCATGGACAATAGCGAGGCTGGTAACCCCAACGGATCTATGTATTCCGGGGGTACCGTGAACCGTGGCGGTGATATCGATCCTAACATCATTGAAAGTATGACAGTGCTGAAAGGCGCTGCTGCCACAGCGTTGTATGGTTCTGCCGCCGCGAGGGGCGCTGTGCTGATCACTACCAAAAATGGCAGCGGAAAAGGGAAACAGGGAAAACCCAATCTGACTTTCAGCAGCAGCTATTCCTTCCAGAATCCTATTCTGCCGAAGTTTCAGGATAAATACGCACAGGGTAATCATGGTAAATACGATGATGGTAACGCCGGCGTTCAGAACTCTTCCTCCTGGGGGCCAGCCATCGATACCCTGAAAGTAAACGGGGTGCCGGTAAAAAAGCATAACCCCGCGAAAGAGTTTTTCAAAACCGGTCATACCACCGATAATAATATTAACGTTTCCGGCTATACGGACCGCTCCAACTATATGGTGTCCTATTCTTACCTGAAGACCAACGGAACCATACCCAACACGGATTACAGCCGGCATTCATTGTTTGTAAAATATGGCGTTAAACTGCTGGACAACCTGCAGCTGTCTACCCAATTCAACTACATCCAGTCGGACAACCATCGTTATCTGGAAGGAAACAACTTCGTGAATCCTTTGTGGACCGTATACGGCGCCCCTATTTCCTGGGACCCTTTTCCCACGGTGAATGAAGACGGTTCGCAGCGTTTATACCGTGGCTCCCGCAATAACCCTTACTGGATACTGGACAACACCGGCCTGCGCGATCGTAACAATCGCATCATCCCTGTCGTTACCCTCAGCTACACGCCGCTGTCATGGCTTACTGTCACCGAACGTGTAGGCGCAGACATGTATGTGTCCACCACCGATTATCACGAAGCGCCCGGCGCCATCGGATGGGGCAACAACGGCAGCACGCCTGTGAACGGCCAGATGTACAAACGTGACATCAAGAGTCAGCAGTTTAACCACGACCTGATGCTGGAAGCCAAAAAGGAATTTGGCAATGACCTGTTCGGTAGCCTGTTGATCGGTAACAACATTCTGGTGAACTATAACGACAACAACTATGTGCAGGGTGTGGGCATCTCTGTAGAAAAGCTGTACAACATCACCAACTTTGCAGAGGTTACTTCCAACTATAACTACTATCGTACACGCAAAGTAGGCTTCTATGCGCAGGCCAATCTGGAGTACAAACGTATGCTGACCCTCGCGCTTACCGGTCGTTATGATGGTAGCTCTGTACTATCCAAAGACAACCAGTTTTATCCTTATGGGTCTGCCAGCGTAGGTTTTGTGTTTACCGAGCCGCTGAAGATGGCAGACAACCCTGTGTTTAATTTCGGTAAAGTAAGAGTATCTTATTCCGCAGTAGGTAATGATAACGTTGGTCCTTATGCCCTCAGTAATCCCTATTTCAGGGCTTCTCCGGGTGCCAACTTCCCTTTCTTCGGACAGAACGGCTATACGCTGACCAGCACCTATGGCTTCCCGCTGCGCAACGAAAAGCTGAAAGAATTTGAAGTGGGGTTGGAGACTAAATTTTTCCGTAACAGGGCCTCTCTGGAAGTATCTTACTTCGATAAAAAGAGCACTGACCTGTTGACACCTGGTTCTCCCGTTTCGCCTGCCACCGGTTTCACCGGCGCTTCCCTGAATGCTGGTTCTATGCAGAACAAAGGGGTGGAAGTAACGCTGGGCGTTACACCCATTAAGACCGCCAACCTCACCTGGAACGTCAACGTCAACTATACAAAAATTACCAACAAAGTGCTTAGCCTGGCCGATGGGGTGAACTATATTCAGTTTGCCGGCTTCAACAGCCCGGGCATCTTTGCCTATGCCAACCAGCCTTATGGTGTGATCTACGGCAATTACTACCTGCGTAATGACAACCACCAGCTGATCATCGATGATAATGGTTATCCTATTATCAGCACCGATATGGGGCCTATTGGTAATGCCACGCCGAAATGGCTGGGCGGTATTTCCAGCTCGCTGAATTATAAAGGGCTTACTTTCTCCTTCGTACTGGACCACCGTCATGGTGGTGATGTGATCAATCTCGACAACTCGTATCTCTATTTTTATGGTACCGCTAAAGCGACGGAGAACAGAGGTGAAACCGTTGTGTTACCAGGCGTAAAACAAGCTGACGGTAAGCCGAATGATATTGCCATTAAGCTGGATGAAACGTACTACAGGAATTCATACTCCAAAGTGAGCGAAAGCAGTGTAGAAGATGGTTCTTTCCTGAAGCTGCGTCAGGTGGCCCTGAGCTATGATCTGGCGGCTTCGTTGCTGAAAAACAAAGGGTTCCGTTCACTGGTGTTATCCGTTACCGGTACCAACTTCATTCTGCATAAAAACTATACCGGTTCTGATCCGGAAGTGAGCCTCGACGGCGCCGGCAACGGTCAGGGTTTCTCCAACTTCAACGTGCCTTCCAACCGCAGTGTGGTGGTGGGCCTGAAAGTATCCTTTTAATGACTATTTAAAGCTAACTACATGAGAATAATTAGAACACTCGCCTTTATGGGTTGTGCAGTGCTCCTGACTACCGGGTGTAAAAAATTCCTGGATATTAACGATGATCCTAATAATCCGCTGAAAGTAAGTGAAGCGTTGATGTTGTCTCCGGTGGAAGTAGCCACGGCCAGCCAGGTGATGGGCGGCGCCAGCAACTCCAATACGAATGTTGTCTCTTACTGGATGCAGCACTTGTCGCTAAACCAGCAATCACCCAATCTGGAATCTTATTTTATGACCAGTGTGGATGCAAACAGTGCATGGGGTGGTGCCTTGTACACGACCATATTTCAGAACCTGCAGGTGATGAACAATCAGGCGACCGCTGCGAAGCATTACCAATACGTGGCTATCGGTAAAACCCTGTTTGCCTATAACCTGGCCATTACCACCGATTTGTGGAACAATATTCCGTATTCCGAGGCATTCAAAATGCCGCAGGTGACCAGACCGAAGTATGACAGCCAGGAATCGATATACAATGTTATCCAGCAGCTGCTCGACAGCGCATTGTATTACATGGACCAGCCGGCCAGCAAGATCGCTCCGGGAGAGGACGACTTCATTTACCAGGGCGATATGGCACAGTGGAGGAAGTTGGTGTACACGCTCAAAGCCCGCTATTATCTGCGGCTGACGAAAGCCCCTGGTCATACCGCCGGCCAACAGGCGGACAATGCACTCGCCGCCCTGGCAAAAGGTTTTGGCGGTAATGCGGACAATGCGGCTGTTGCCTATCCGGGTACGGGCAATACGTCAAATCCATGGTATGCCATTATCAGGCCAGCTTCGGGAGGCGTAGTATTGGGACAGTCATTTGTCGATTCCCTGAAGGTCCGCCAGGACCCCAGGTTGCCGATCATCGCCACCAAAAACAACAAAGGTGAGTACGTAGGTCGTAATGTGAACGATGCTCCGGCGTCTGATCTGAATAGCTTGTCGACGATCAACAGTTTTTATGCCGGCGCTACCGCCAGGCTGTTTCTGATAACGTATAGCGAAGCCTTGTTCCTGAAAGCAGAAGCCACCTTCATCAAACAGGGCGCTGCTGCAGCGGAACCGATATACCGGGAGGCTATTGCCGCACATATGTCGATGTTGGGCGTAGAGCCTGCAGCGCAGACAGCATACATCAACGCGCGGCCGGCACTAGCGGCTGACAACGCGGTACAGCAAATTATCACTGAAAAGTATATAGCTAATTTCCTGTCGCCGGAAGCATACAACGACTGGCGTCGTACCGGCTACCCGCAGCTGAAGCCTTATATTGGCACTACGGCGAAAGGTATTCCGAGAAGATGGCCTTATCCGGCAGTGGAAGAACTAACGAATCCGCAACCAGATCAAAAGGCAACCATAAACGATCGTGTCTGGTGGGATACGAATAACTAGAAGGAAAAATGAACAAGGCCGGCTGTTTAGCCGGCCTTTATTTATGGCTGGAAAAACCGGTCGCCGGTGGTGTTGCGCGGATCAACGAGGGACCTGTTGCTGTAAGTGGCCCGCTCAAACTCGTCGATGCTAACAGACAGGAATGAAACATCGGGTAGCAACGGTGCCAGTTGCCGGGTGATTGTTTGGGAAAGGGTGGCCTGTTCTGCTGTGGTGCGCCCGCCCATAATACTGCCGAAGATGTGCAGAAAACTATTTTTACCTGTTCCCAGCTTGTAAAGTTCGTACGGCTGTAACCGTACCTTAATATCATTTTCAGCAAAAAGGCCCGTTGATTCAGCTGCCTGGTAAACGGTGTCCATGATAACTTCCGCTGGTTGCATGTCCAGTATATTTTTGGAACATTCTATCACGAAATGTGGCATATGAAGCATGGTTTGTTGTGCTTCAAACTTAACGATAAGCCTTTAATTGACGGATTTTATTATTTTAAGTGCCGATTACTGTACTAAACGCAGTTTTATATACATAACCTACAACCTCATGAAATATTGTTTAACGGTTTTTCTGCTTATGATGGCTAGTCATGTCATGCTTGCCCAACATCAATTTGGTGCTTTCCGTCAGCTTTTTAAGGTAGATGATAAGGTGTTTGCCACACCTGCCGTCTTTGGTGAATCTATCCTGATAGCCGGTATGAACGGACGTCTGCATGCAGTTAATAAGAAAACAGGTGCCCTGCAGTGGACCGCTGCGGCGAAAAAAGGGATAGCCACCAGTCTGACCGTATCAGGTAATACCGTCTTTGCCGGTAGTTATGATGGCCACTATTACGCTTTTGACGCCCGTAATGGCAAACAGCGCTGGAAATTCCGTACCGGCGGTGAACGCATGATCGGCGCCAAAGGGCTGTGGACCATGCAACCAGATACGATGTACATGGAAGACCAGTATGATCTCTATTTGTCTTCCCCTGCTACGGACGCGACGTCCGTTTACTTCGGCAGTAGCGACAGCTGTATCTATGCCCTTGATAAGCATAACGGACAGCTGCGCTGGAAGTTCAAAACCAACGGGCCGGTACACGGCGGCGCTGCCTGTGCGCAAGGCATGGTGCTGGCAGGCAGCTGGGACACCTACGTATATGCGTTGGATGCAGCTACCGGTAAATTACGCTGGAAGTTCAAAACACAGGAAGATCTGAAGTACCACCATGTACTGGAAGGCATACAGGCGGCGCCGGTAGTGGCCGGCAATACGGTATATATCGGTGCAAGAGATGCCCGGTTGTATGCACTGGATATCCGCACCGGCAACAAGCAGTGGGAATACAGCGCCGGTGATGCCTGGATCGTGGGCGCTGCCACGGTGGCTAACGGGCACGTATATGTGGGCACATCCGATAGTTACCTGATGGTGGACCTGGATGCGGCCACGGGAAAAGAGCTGCATCGCCACAAAGGTGGTGGTTACGTTTTCAGCGCACCAGCGTTGTCTGGTGCAGCGCTATGCTATGGTGATTTCACCGGGCGGCTTTTTCTGATGAATACAAACAACCCGCAACAAATAGACTCATTTGATACGCCCGGCCGGAAACAACTGGCGGCGCAGCACCTGGATAGTACCGGCCGCATTCGCTTCCGGCATCTGGCCGCCGGTGCAGACCCGGCACTGTTTTCTACCACCGTGGCCGTTATGAATAAATTATATGAACTGGAACCTTTCGCCACGGCGCCGGTCATGGAAGACAATAAGATATATGCCATTACGGCCTCGGGCCGGTTGTATGTCATTGAGTTAGCGAAAAAATGAAAATAGCCGAAGGGAACAGGGGTGTCACAAATGGACACCCCTGCCGGTTATCTTGAAAGTACTATCTTATATGTTTGTGCCGCTTTCTCCTTTGTTGTCAGCGTGATCATATAAACCCCGTTGGGCAAGGTGGAGGGCAGCTCAAAATTGCTGACGTTGATGCGTGTACGATATACTGCTGTGCCTGAAGTATTTTTTACAGAGACGTCCAGTTCATTTATGGCCATACCTTCTCCAATACTAAGCCTGCCGGTGGTAGGGTTAGGGAAAAGGCGGGGCGTTTTTCTTTCATGCTGCATTTCCGCCGGCTGCTTCAACCTGGCATTTTCAATAGACATCGTTGAAGTCTGACATCCTATGCAATTATCATAATACCAGCTTCGGATGGTACGGAAAGACTGGACTCTCTTGTAAACAATCATTTCATCGATCTGCGCCTGATTGAGTGAGATTTTTATATGACCATCAAGTGGAGGAGTTACGTGTTGCTCCAGTGGAACAGGCGCCTCGGTTCCATTTACAAATAAACGTAGCTGGTTGCCGGCTGTTGGACTGGTTGTGACGACATAGAGATTTAATTGTCCGGAGTTGGCCAGGTAGGCGGTTTTACAGCCCAGTCCCGATTTACACGCGGTGATGGAGTCGGTAGTGACCGTAAATGCAAACGGTGGGATCTCGACATGAAGCCTGGGTGCCACTGTGCAGTAAGACTGACTGTCGATACGGGCCCAAAACCCGATTGTTCCTGTGTCTCCAAGATTCCAGGTGTTCTGTGTGCGTGGCAAAACATTTTCGAGGCAGGGCAACGAGCTGAGTCCCTGCCTGCCGCATAGCATACCGTCTTTATAAACCGGTACTAACGTGCTGGTCAGGTCCTGACCGGAAATCAGTTCTTTTGTATGCCCGTCAAAAGAGTAATAAAGTATTTCCCCGGCAAAGTGAGGAACGTCGCAAAGCGAGAAATTACCATAGGTTTGATCAGCGGAGTAAATCCGTAGTTCATCATTGATGTCCACGAGCCCTCCGTTTAATGTTATCCTGACACGGTCATACGGTGTTGAGGTAATAAATTCAAGTTCTCCATGCGTAGAATCTTCCCATATCTTCAGCATTTGGGCGTCTACTGGTCGGAGATCGTTGTTGGAGGTATCGCCGGAGAGGGTTTCTATGTATAGCTGGCCCAGCAGGCGGACAGATAACCGCGTGTGGCCGGTACCAATTTTAACCGTGAGTTTGGTGAATCTGTCGATGGTGCGATGCTGGAAAATCAGTGTTTGCCGTATGGTGCCCAACACGGCCAGTCCCATTTTAAAGGTAGCGTAATCCTGCGTATTGTTGCCCACGGCCCTTTCCGGATTCTCTATCACGCATCCAAGACAGATACCGGATATCTGGTGTGTCTCGCTGGTGGCAAATTCACGGTAGATGACCGGAAGCTTTTGCTGGGAATACGCATCTGACCGGATGATACAGCAAATAAAAAATAACTGTCCGAGGAGAAATGACCACACGTGGCTACAGGAGGGTAGAGGATAGTTTTTCATATCTATTTTGAGGGTATGGTTTACAGAATACTATCCTGAATTTACACAATAACACAGCCATTATACCACACTTTCTTTCCGTTTAAGTCCTGCCATGCATACGAATTCATACATTGGTAACATACAGTCTCCTCAAATCATTCTAATTTAGTGTATTAAACCAGGTCTTTCGTGCCGCAACAAGATATTCAGCAGAACATAGTTTCCTGGCTGCAAGGTGATCACACACAATACGAAGCCATTTTTTTCCATTACCATCCCCGTTTATATAAATACATGGTCCGTTTCATCAAGGACCATGAATGGGCGGAGGAGATGGTGATGGATGTTTTGTACAAGGTATGGGAGAAACGAAAAGATATTCAGGAGGGGACCTTCGAAAATTATATGTTTACCATCGCCCGTAATCTGCTGATCAGTGCGTGGCGGAAAAAAGTTGACAGTTTATTGTCGCTCGACGAGGCCGCTCAAACCCCGGCGGAATCAGGATTAGACACGCTCGTATATAAAGAACTGGAACACGTTTATCAGCAAAGCCTCGCTGCTTTACCTCCGCAGCGGAGACGTATATTCCTGTTGCACCGGCAGGAAAATCTGAGCTATCGCCAGATAGCGGAGCAACTGCAATTATCTCCCAAAACAGTGGAAAATCAAATGGCCAGTGCCCTCAAACACTTACGCGACGCGATGATGCGCTATCTGCACAGCGTCATCCTCTGAGAGCCTGTGTTAACAAATTGTTACTCAATGGGGGAAAGAATACATGATTGCGTATGCATCAGTGTATTCAACTACTACCGGCATGTCACAGCAGAAAGCAGCAGACCAGGCGTTGTTCAGACAATATCTGGACGGGGAATGTACCAAAGAGCAGTTGCTCATCATTCAGCAGTACCTCACCGATAAGGCCTATACGGAAAGCATCCAAAGCCTGATGGCTGCGGAATGGCAACAGATACAGGCGGAGCAACACGCTGTTACGCCCGCTTTGCAGGAGCGTTATCAGCTGTTTTTGACAAAAACGAATCAAACAACGCCGGTCCGCCGCCTCTGGGCAGGCTGGCGACGTGTAGCCGCTGCCGTGACCCTGCTGGTGTTATCAGGCGCTGCTGCCTACCATTGGTATACCACCTCCTCAAAAACCACGAAGGTCACCGGTCAGTGGACGCTATTGGAGAATCCACCCGGTAAAAGGTCCCGCATATTACTGCCCGATAGTTCTATCGTATACCTCGCCGGTGGCAGTAAGCTCCGCTATCCCGCAGGTTATGGCAGCAATCATCGCCAGCTGTTCCTGGAAGGGGAGGCCTATTTTATGGTGAAGCATGATACCACACCTTTTAAAGTAACGACCGGCAAGATTACGACGGTCGATGTCGGCACCGCTTTTAATATCCGCTTCCTGAAAAATCAACCGGAAATCAGCATCGCGGTGGCGGAGGGGGTGGTGGACGTGGTGCACGCTTCCCGGCAATTGGCCAGTCTCACACGGCTGCAACAATTACGCTACAATATTAACACAGGCGTCACTAAAAGGACGGTGCTGGAGCATGAAGCCCAGATCGGCAGCTGGCGGGAAGGTATACTGACATTCAGAAACCAGCCGCTGCGGGAAGTGGCTGCCGAGCTGGAAAGATATTATGGTGTCACGATACGGTTTGTGCAACCGGAGCTGGCGGATATTTCCATGATCACCACCTTCAGGAATGTTCCGCTACAGGAGGCGCTGAACATCCTATCGCTGACCGCCATGGTACACTGTAAACAGGAAGGGAATGTGGTGAAAATAAGCAGGATGAAATAAAAAATCCGTTCCGTGATGAGACGGAACGGATAGGAAAGATCGTCATTAAAGGCCACGGGAGGGCAATCCATATGGCCATTGTCATAACCATCAAACAGTCACTAAAAGTATGAAAAAAAAGCGAACCATCGCCCGTCATGTGGTGGTCCGGTGCAGCTACCGCATGGTGTTGCTGCTGACTTGTATCCTTACAGGTCTCAGCCTGACAGCACAGGACATCAACAAGAAACTACATGTGAATTTTAAAAATGCCACTTTACAGGAGGTGAGCGCCGGACTGGAAAAATTATCTGGTTATGCTTTTTCCTATACCGCCGGCAGCGCGCAAGACTATGGTAAAAATGTTACACTGTCACTAAACAACGTCACGATCACACAGGTGCTGGAACAGCTTTTTCAGGGCAGTCCCCTGAGTTATCTGATAAAAGGCAATATGATCTACCTGCGTCCTAACCCGGCCTATCGTAAGCCGGGCGCTAAGGGAGTGATGAAGGGTAGGGTCGTGGATTTTGAAACTTCGCAGCCACTGCCCGGCGCCACGGTGCAGCTGGCCGGCACAACATACGGTGTGACGACCGATGAGAAAGGGTTTTACAGGTTGGAGAACGTTCCGGCCGGCGCCTACGATGTGGTGATCAGTTATGTGGGGTATAAGCGGGATGTGCTGAAACATATGACGGTAGAGGAAAATAAGGAGCGGAGCTATGATATCAAATTACAGGTGGGGGGATCACTGAAAGAAGTAGTGATAGACGCCGGACCCCGTAAGGTGAGGGCGGTGACGCATAATACCGAGCAGCAGTTGTTGCAGGAAATCCGCGGCGCTACCGGCGTGGTATCCGGTATCTCCAATGAAATGATCAGTAAAACAGCGGACAGGAACGCGGCGGAAGTCGTAAAACGTATCTCCGGTGTTACCGTAATGGACGATCGGTTTATTGTGGTGCGCGGGATGAACGAACGTTACAACCTTACCTATCTGAATGGCAGCATAGCACCCGCTACAGAGCTGTACAGCAAAGCCTTTGCGTATGACCTGCTGCCCAGCAGCATCATCGACCGTATTCTCGTGTATAAGTCACCGGTAGCTGACCTGTCGGCTGACTATGCCGGCGCCGGCGTGAAGATTTACACCAAAAACGCGATGCCGGTAAAACACCTGGACATAGGCGTGCAGATAGCGCACCGGCCAGGGTCCACTTTCACGGACATCAACAGCTACAACGGCGGGAAGTATGACTTTCTGGGTTTCGATGATGGCTCCCGTAAGCTGCCGTCGTTCTCACCGGATTATTTTAATTCCAGTCAGACGAAAACAAGTGTGACGCAGGCGGATATGGTGAAAGGATTTTCTCCGGTTTTGTCTTATGGCTCCCGGAAAAGCAGCCCCGATCTTCAGTTTTTTCTGAATTATTACGATTCCTATCGGCTGGGTGGTAAGAAACAGTTGTACAACCTCACCTCTGTTACCTATACCAAAGAGACAAAGTTTTACGACAATTACCGCCAGCTGGGCAATACCAACGCTAATAGCGGACCTATAGATACTACCAGCGTACAGAATGATGCTGACAAAAATATCGTTATGAACAGCCGTCAAACCACGGAGATCGGGAAGATCAACGTGATGGAGAACCTGGCGCTTAAGCTGAATGACAAACACCAGGTTTCGTTCAATAATTTTTTTGTGAACGAAGGGCGCCGGTTGACATCTATCAATAACAGCCGCGCCAATTCACCGGAAGAAATATGGATGAAATATGGCCTCAGCCGGGATATCATCTTATCCTTCCAGCAGCGTATGCTGTACGCCGGTAATCTCCTGGGTAAACATACGCTGGGCGCCGGAGGGAAACATGAAGTGAACTGGAACCTGAGTTATACATTTGACAGGCAGGACGTGCCAGACCTGCGTATCATGCATTTCTACCATCGTAATACTTCCGTGGAAGGAGAGGATTACGGCTTTACTTCTCCCATAACCGGTTTCGGTGGTATGATGGCCCGACTGTTTATCCGCAACCAGGAGAATGTATACAATGCGTCCGTGGATTACACCTGGCAGCTACATCCTAAGTTCACGCTCAAAGCAGGTACTTTTCAGCTGTATAAATTAAGGCAGGTGGGAAGGCGCGTGTTCTGGGTGAACCGCGGCGGACTGTCGTCCGGCGATATGTTCGGGCAGCCTACCAATGATCCGGAGATGGGCTGGCTTAACGATTGGGGCCATAACGACTGGAACATCCAGTCCTATCGTCAGCAGGACTTGCCGAAGTTGTGGAATACCGCCAACTTCCGGGATGATAACACCGGCCTGAAAATATATGATCTGACCACCCCGGTGGATGCCTATACCGCCAGTGAGCAGAATAATGCCTTCTACGTTATGGCCGATGGAAAAACATGGGGGGATAAATTAACGCTGAATGCAGGGGTACGCGTGGAATATGACCGCCAGCATTTGTCCGGAGCCATACAATACTCAGGTGTGATTGCGTCCATACCGGTGGATAAGCGTAAAACGATGGTACTGCCTTCTTTCAATGTCTCCTTCCGCCCTGATTCGTTGTTTGTAGTGCGCGCCGGTTATGGACGTACCCTGAATCGCCCGGAATTCAGGGAAATTACGCCTTACAACGACTTTGACTACCAGTCCAATGAGTTCATCTGGGGAAATCCCAAGACCGTTACGGCCACTATCGATAACTATGATCTCCGTTTTGAATTCTATCCCAATAGCAGGGCTCATAATGAGGTGTTTAACCTGGGTGTGTTTTATAAACACCTGCAAGACCCGATTGAAAGATTCCGTAAGGATGTGAATACCGCCCGGTATAATGATAGTTATTATAATACCACGATCACTTTTGGAAATGCCGTCTCAGCTGAGATTTACGGTCTGGAACTGGAAGTGAAAAAGAGCCTTGGCTTTATACCGGGCGCGTTGTTCCGCAACCTCTCCGTTATGCTGAATGGAGCATTGGTTAAAAGTACCACGATAGAAAGGGTCCAGAATGAAATTTACTGGGACAGCGCTACCGTATCCGGTACCCCGTTACAAGGACAATCCCCCTATGTGCTGAATGCAGGTATGTTTTACGAGAATCCGGGATGGGGAACTAAAATTGGATTGGTATATAACGTAAGTGGGCCCCGCATCTATAGTAAAAGCGTATTCATCAGCCCTAAGTTTGAAGACTACGCGAAACGCATCCGTCCTGACCTGTTGGAGGTTCCCCGTCATTTACTCGACTTGTCGGTTACCCAACGTATCGTAAAATCGTTACAGGCGAAATTCAGCATACAAAATCTGTTGGCTGAGCCGGTGCGTATTGTGGAAGATTATGGACGTGATCAGCGGTACAATAAGGAAGAGCAGGTCTTAAACCAATATGGCCAGTTAGTATACCGGGGCGATAACATTTTTAACAGTTATAATCCCGGACGGTATTTCATTCTATCCTTATCCTACGCATTTTGATAACAGATTTTTACCTACAAAAGATATTTTATGAAAACAATCAATAAAAGCACCTGGTTGGCAGCTGTGATGGGATGCATGATAGTAGCGGCATGCAGCAAAGAAGTGACTGTTCCGGATACAGCAGATGCGCAAATCAGTTTTTACAATGCCTCGGAGAAACTGGTGGGTGAAGCGAAGTTGCTGATCGGTGGCAATAGAGTTTTTGTGCTTGTTGACAGCAAAGACACTAATTATGTTCCGGTAGACGCCATCAGTAAACATCCTTTTTTTGCGGATGAGAACCCGTATCAGTATCCTCACCCATTATCGTACAACAATAAACAGCTGGTGCAGTGGCAGGTATATATGCGCATGGCGCCCGGCAAACATACGTTGTTGCTCACAGACAGCAGTCGCCGTACATTAATTAATAGCGAGGTAACGACTGCCTACGGACTGCCGGTGACGGTTTTTTACGCAGATAAAGACGGCGTGTTCTCCACCTGGGCGGTGCCGGACCATCTGCAATGGGAAGACAACAAGGTGAGGCTGCGAATGATGAACTTCTGTCCTGATGGCGCCCCTGTTTTTTTTACGATTAACGGTAATGTGCCTACGGAGTTTGCTGCTGAAACAAAATATGGCGATATACAGGATTTTAAGTCCTTTGCGGCCAAACCACTGGACACCATGCGTATTAAATTCTATCATACAGCCGATAAGGAAAATCCTGTGGCGTCTGCCACATTGTATACCGAAGCAGGGCATTCCTATACGGTCCTGCTGCGTGGATATGAAAATGCGCACACCTATGTCGATCCTGTTACAGGGCAAAATGTAGGTATGCCCGCTACCCTGAAGGCGGTCGCCTGTAAAAACTATTAATGAACTGCGTTGACAGCATAAAACGAATGAACGATGTTGAACCTTTTTCATATCAATAATAAATACTCGTATTGGAGTATAATGATCACCTGTTTGCTGTTGGTGTCCACAGCCTGTAGAAAAGTAGATCAGAATATTACAAACGTGCAGGAACGGCCCTGGTTGGTCACCAGCGAGGTCAATCTTCAATGGCGGGATGCTACCAGGTATAACTACCCGTTGAATATGGTGACAGGAGATACGGTAATGTTGCTGGGTAACTTTTTTCCGGGAAAGCCTGGTTCCGTTATCCGCGTCGGTAATGTAGAGATAGTGCCCGTGGAAAGAGGGACTACACCCTGGCGTATCAGCACGCCCTGGGACAGGACAGACTCCGTCACAAAAAAACTGGATATGGTGCGATTTGTGGTGACAAAGGAGATGGGCCTCGGCAACAGGATTCCGGTTACCGTTACAGCGAATGGCTTTACCTATGAAGGACCAGTGGTATCTATCCGTCAGCTGTCGCCGGGACTTAGCAGAACAGATACCACTTTATGGGTGGATAAGGTAGGGAGCTATTTGCCGGCAGATCTGAGCGGCTACCGGCCGTTTTTTAACCTGATGGTAAATGATCCGAGCGTGAGCGGGGCTGGGCATGTCTATTTCAATAATAAAGATGGTCTGTACAAATTGGCGGATGGCGTGGTGACAACGATCATAAAGAACAAACAAAAGCTGACATCGGGCAACGAATCTTTTGAAATAGCACAAATCAATTCCTCCGCCGTGTCTTTTGATGAGGAGACGCTCTATTTCTCTGCGGCGGTAAAAGAAGATACGCCTGACACCACTAATAATTATATCTGCCGTTTTATCAAAATGGATATTGCTTCCGGCGCCATTTCCACGCTCAATAGAACATTGGTAAGGAAGAAAGGTAGCCAGAAGGAGCTGATCTCTAATTTCCAGGGAAGTGTTTCTTCGTTGAAACTGGTGGCCGGACATCTCAAAACTACGCCGTCAGGACAGCTGTTTTTTATTAACATTTACAGACCGGAGATTCCTGAATCTGGAAACAACACCTGGTATGAGAATTATATTCTCAATAACAATTATGATATGACCGGATATTCTGCTGAGGTCATTAATAATCTCTGTTCACTGAATGCGTCATTGCAGGTACGGTCGGTGGTGTCCCAGCAGGAAAGTGCCGCCCCGGGCGCGCCTGGTTACAGTGCCTTCCTGACCACGTGTTATTTCCCTTCCACGGATGGTACGAGCGCGTTGTTCTGTGATAAAGCGGATTTCAGTTATAGCCTTGGATTGCTGGACCTGCAGGAACAAGAGCTGGTGAGTACCTCCACCGACCATTGGATGAACTACCTTTTCAAATCCTATGATACGGTGAAGGCCACCAATTACTCCGAAAAGGAAGTATTCTTTGGTATTGGGGATATCAACAATGGCAACTATATGCTGTTGCCCGATAATAATATGTTGACGCAGTTTAATAATTCCCTGGTTTCTGTCAACCTGGCGGAGAAATCCATGTATTGTTACGCCGGCATGGAAGCAGGCCTCACCAAGTTTCCCCCTGAGCAGAACCAGGAAACGGGGAAAGCTAAATATATAGCTTTCAACAGTTCCCTGCGTTTTGCCGGTGTAGACAGGCAAGGGGCTATTTACTACTATCAGTATAAAGGCGACTACTATAATGGGGTGACGTTTTACAAGCTATACCCGAAAAAATAATTTTCTACCTGAAAACCCTATCTTTTATTGAACACCGCCGGTTGTACTCCACAACCGGCTTTTTTTATTTATTTAGTTTTTGAAACATTGTTGCAATTATTTTCTATCTTTAAATTTGCAACAATGTTTCAAAAGTGTTTCGAAAAAAAGTCTTCCCTTTTTACCGGCAGTCGGACGCCATGGACTGTGGCCCTACCTGTCTGAAGATGATAGCGGCCTATCACGGCCGCGTATATCCGTTGCAGGATCTCCGCCACGCCTGCCGCATATCCCGGCAGGGCGTCACTTTTGCGGACATGATGGCTGCGGCAGAACAGCTGGGGTTTAAAACATTGCCGGCGGAACTGCCTTTTACGGTGCTGGCTAAAAAAGCGCCGTTGCCCTGTATTTTGCACTGGAATAAAGAACATTTCGTGGTGCTGTATCGTATCACGGATACCGTGATATACATCGCCGATCCGGCGTTGGGGAAACAAAGCAGGTATTCCCTGCCGGAATTCATGGCGGCCTGGCAATTGGACGCGCACTCCGGCTACGGCCGCGCCCTCTTCCTGGAACCAACGCCGGCATTTTATGCTGCTCCGCCGGTGGAAGAAAACCAGGCACCTTTACGCGCGCTCTGGCCCTATCTACGCGCGCATCTTAAGCATTTATCACCGGTAGTGCTGACACTATTGCTGGCCAGCGTTTTTGCCCTGCTCACACCACTGCTCACGCAGGCGATCGTGGACAAAGGGATCCGCCACCGGCAGCTCTCTTTAATACTGCTGATCTGCACCGGCCAGCTGGCGCTGTTTCTGGGCCGCATGCTGGCGGAATTTGTCCGCGCGCGGTTGCTGCTGCGGATAGGCGCCCGCGTGAGCACCGCTATGCTGAAAGACTTCCTGCATAAGCTCCTGCGCCTGCCGCTCTCGTTTTTCGATAACCGGCAGGCGGGCGATAATATGCAACGGGTGACGGACAACCAACGGGTGGAGGATTTCCTGACGGTATCGCTGGTGGGCTTCGCGTTGTCGGTGGTAACGGTCCTGGTGCTGGGAGGCATGCTGCTATATTATCACTGGCAGGTATTCGCGCTATTCATGCTGGGTGGCGCAGCAGGTATTTTGTGGAACCACGTCTTCCGGGAAAGACGGGGGCGGCTGGACCAGAAACGTTTCGGCATCTTAGCCGCCAACCAGGATATGCTGCTGGAGATGTTTGGCGCCATGCAGGAGATAAAACTCACCGGCAGCGAGGCAAAGAAAACAGCGCAGTGGGAAGATATTCAGGAGCAGGCCATTGCCGTAAAGCTGGAGAGCCTGCGGCTGGACCAGCTGGTGCAGGGCGTGTCGCTGTTCATCAACGAAACCCGTAACGTACTGGTGACCTGCTTTGCGGCCGTGCTGGTCGTCAACAATCAACTAACGCTGGGCGCCATGCTGGCGGTGACATATACCTGTGGCCAGTTGAGCGCTCCTGTATCGCAGCTCACCGATTTTATCCGGGCTATGCAGAACACCCGCTTCAGCCTCCGCCGCATGGCGGAAGTGCATCACGAGGCGGAAGAAGATACGCCGCAGTTAAAGCAGCTTCCTGCCGGCGGTATAACAGGAAAGGACATACGCCTGCACAACCTCTCTTTCCGTTATGGCCACCGCCATTCTCCGTGGGTGCTGCGTAACATCAGCCTGCTGGTACCTGCCGGCAAAGTGACCGCCATCGTAGGGATGAGCGGCAGCGGTAAAACCACGCTGCTGAAATTGCTCCTGAAATTTTATCCGCCGCAGGAAGGTGCGATACTACTGGGGGATACATCGTTGCAGGACGTCTCGGCCCGCTCCTGGCGCCGGCATTGTGGCGTAGTGACGCAGGACGGACATGTGTTCCGCGACACGATTGCCGGCAACATCTTCGCCGGAGATACGGAGAAAGACTACGGACGGCTATACGAAGCGTGCCGCATGGCCTGCATACACGACTTTTTTGCCTCGCTGCCTTTCGGCTACGAAACACGGATCGGGAAAGATGGCTACGGCCTCAGTGAAGGACAGATACAACGTCTCCTGCTGGCACGCCTCATCTACCGCAATCCCTCCATCGTATTCCTGGACGAAGCTACCAATTCCCTCGATGCGCACAATGAACGCGCCATCCTTCGAAACCTGGAACAGTTCTTCGCCGGAAAAACCGTGGTGGTGGTGGCCCATCGCCTGAGCACCGTTAAACATGCCGATCAGATACTGGTGATGGACAAAGGCGCCATCGTGGAAAGCGGCACACACGCCGGACTGTCGGCCAGCCGCGGCGCTTACTATCAATTAGTGAAAAACCAGCTGGAGCTGGGAAAATAAATACGCATGACACTGAAAGTTTTTCCCTACGCGCTGGTGCGCTATGCTGCGATGACGTTCACCTCATTAAAAGCCATAGAGATAACAGCCATGGACACACGCCTCGCTGCCATCGCCAGATGGGAACAGGATTTCCGCCAACAACAGGACCAGCTTTGCGAGCGCTTGTATGCAGCTATACAGGCGGCTGCTGATGATCATGCCCGGCAACTGCTGCTGCGATGGAAACGTGCGGTGTACAACGGGCGTAACCCTCCGGAGGACATGCCGGAAGGCCTGGAAGCACCTATGCAGCATTACCGGCAATTGCTGCAACAACGACAACAGGAGCAGGAAGCCTGGCAGGCGCACTATCTGGCGCAGCTACAGCAGCATCGGCGGCAGTTGCAGGCCTGGTCCGGTGAAGAAGCGCTGAAGAAAGGCATTTTGCTCTCCAGCCCGGTGTTGTATGCGCAGCTACGTTCTTTCGCTGCAGCCGATCCCGCGGCTTTCAGGGCGAAGGAACTGAAAAATGAGTATAGCCTGCTCCGTTATATCACCCGAATGGCGGCTAAAACATCCCCTTTTAGTACGTTTACCTATACGGGCATCAGCGCGCTACAGCCTCCGCCGATAAAGCCACCGCGGTCTGGTGTTAGCAGCAACATCCGCCTCAATAACAGCTTGTTTACCTACCTCCGCAGCCTGCTGGTGCATCATCCGGTGCTGAATGAAATCATGGAGGTGAGGTTGAATGATACCACCATGATCGATGATACACAGCTACATTTTCTGGTGAACTACTTTAACGTGGAGGCATTTCAAAGTCTGCCTGCCCGCAGTGTGGCGTTGTGGCTGTTTCACCGGCTGAAGGAACCATGCCGGCTGGCTGTTCTTATTGACACGCTTGCCGCAGAGATGCCAGGTACGGCGCGAGAACAAATTAAAACGTTTCTGTTAAAACTCGCTGCCAGCGGCCTGCTGGAGCTGGGCATCGGTTGCTCCGGCATTGACCCTGAATGGGACCATGCGCTGATCAGTTTTCTGGCGGATAGTCCACAACAGCCTGCGGCGGTGGCGGCGCTGCGGGAGCTGCTACAGTCGCTGCAAACCAGCCGACGGGCTTATGCTGCCACGGATGCGGCTACACGCACGCAACTGCTGGACGCTTCTGCGGCTATGCTCAATACGGTGCTGGACCAATTGAAAGAGGAAGCCTTGCTGCCGGATATAACTGCAACACCTGCGTCCGCTACCGCTTTTGAAGTCCATCATTTTGCGCCGCGACTTTTTCAGTCGTCCGATATTTTTTATGAAGATGCCAGCGCACCGGAAATAGCTGTCCTGCCAAACGAAGTGCAGGCACTGGCAGAAAAGGCGGAGCGCTTATGCACGTTACTCGCGCCTTTCGACCCGTTGCAGGAAGAGAAAAACCGCCTGCGTGATTTTTTCCTCCGGCAATATGACCCGGCACAACAGCTGCCGGTGACAGATTTTTATCAGGCTTATTATCTCCACATAAAAAAACAACAACCGGATACCGCCAGGCCAACGGTGATGGATATACCGGAAAATATACAGCTTACTATCAACGATGGGATAGTGGATATTACGGGGCTACCGGTGGAAAGAGTTGCGCCTGTTGCCCGCGGCATGTTCGTACAGCTATGCCAGCTGAAGGACCATGCTCCGCTGATGGGCGTCGTTAATGCGTTGCTGCCGGGCATGGGCAAGGTGGCCGGCCGCTTCCTGCATCTGTTCGAACCTGTTGTCACGGCGACTTTCAAAGCATGGAATACAGCCCTGTATCCCGAACATCTGATGATGGAACTAAATGATGGATCGGTTTTTAATGCTAATATACATCCGCCGCTGCTGGACCATGAAATCACGATACCTGGTGGCAGCAATAACTATCCCCCGGAAAAGCGTGTATCCCTGAAGGATATTGTGGTGCAATATGAGCGGGTGTCTGACCGGCTGGAACTAAAGCATACAATCAGCGGAAAGCCGGTATATGCCTACGACTTATGCCTGGAATCGTTTTACAACCGGTCACATTTTTACCGGCTGCTGGCACATTTTAATCCGGAGCCACGAGTGCCGCTCCGGAATTTTATTGCCGCGGTAGATCGGCATTATGCTTCCGTGTCCGGCGCGAGTGGACCGGTACAACGCCTGCCACGCATCGTCTTTGAAGGGCGCCTGGTATTAAGAAGACAGAGCTGGCTGATTCGTTTGGACTCCATCCCTGCTCCGGTAAATACCGAAACAGAAGCGGATTATTTTCTCCGCTTACAACGCTGGCTGCTGGCGCAACAACTACCGCAACAAGTATTCGTCTTCCTGAAGTCACCCTATATACCCGCTGCGGCTGCGAAGGGTCAGTTGCACCGGGATGATTATAAACCACAGTATATCAGTTTTGTGCAACCGCTGTTGGTATCCGTTTTCAGGAAGATGATCAGCCGGGCGGGCGAATATCTTTACCTGGAAGAAGTGCTCCCGGATGCTTCTCAAACGGATACGGTAACGGAACATATGCTTCACTGGTATAAATATTAACCGATGCAAAGTACCTGGTTGTCTGTACACTTCTTCCATGCCGGAGATCACGACCGGCTGCTGCAACTGCTGGTCAGCCCGGTGGTGCAGCGGGCAGGCTGCCCTTATTTCTTTATTCGTTATTGGGAAAAAGGCCCCCACATACGCCTGCGGCTATACGTAGAGAATGACCGGCAGGCCGATGTAAAACAACTGCTCGAAGATGCTGCGCAGACTTATTTTGAGACGCATCCTTCCTGTCGGCAGGATGATGCCTGGCCATCGCAGCAGCTGCTGCCCAACGATAGCTGGCAGTACATCCCTTATGTACCAGAGATCAGTCGTTACGGCAATGCACAAACGATGCCGCTGGCGGAGCGTCAGTTTTACCTTTCTTCGGTCTGTGTGTTACAGGAACTCAATCCGCCCGGCGCGCTGATGCAGGCCATCCGGCTGAATCTGGCGCTATTGCAGTCATTGCAGCTAACGCCTGCGCTGACACTGGATATCTGTCACCGTTTTATACAGGGATGGCTGCCGCGGCTGTATCTCCCGGATCAGGACCGGCAGCAGCAGGAGACCTATTACCTGCAACGGATGCACGAAAAGTATATCACCTACGCGCCAGCTTTAACGCACATCGCTGTAGACCTGTGGCAGCGGATAGTACAGGGAAGCGCTCCGCCTGTGCTACAGCGCTTTGTGGAAGGTAACAGCCATGTTTTTGCACAGTACCGGCAGCTGGGATTTGGGGACAGTCAACTAGCGACCGTGGCAGGCAGCTTCCTGCACATGGGGCACAACCGCCTCGGCGTTTCCAATCCCGATGAAGCTTATATCATGTATTTCACCCGTAAATGCCTGGAACATATCTATGGAATCACCGGATAAAAAAATCATAGACACGGAATTGCGCCGTATTGCGCAGGCGGTACTGCCTGCGCTTCAGCCGGCAACAATAGCGGAAAAAACAGATTTGTTCAACGGCAGCGCCGGTGTTATCCTGTTTTACCTGCGACTATACGAATATTACCGGGAGCAAGCCTATCTGGAAACCTGTATCACGGCAGCGGATACACTGTTGTATCATCCCAAAGTGTTACAGCAGCAATACTATACGTTTTGCACCGGTGCCACGGGATTGTTATATACCTGCATCAAAATGTACGAAGCCACGGGGCATCGGCGCTATCTGGACCGGGCGCTGGAGCTGACAGCACATTTCAGGGATGGCATACTGCACGGCGTGTTACAGGACGACTGGCTGAGCGGCCATGCCGGCAATATGTTTGTGCTTACTTACCTGCACGCACATACGCAGGAAGGGAGTTTGCTGCCACTGGTCCGCTCCCTGACGGATATCCTGATACAACAGGCGCGCGTAGCCCCGAATGGACTGAGGTGGGGACATGTGAAGATGAGTTATGACTGTCTGACAGGCTTTTCCCACGGCGCTTCCGGCATCGCCTATGCGCTGATGCAAGTGGCAGCTTACTTTAGGGACGAAGGGCTGCAATTCCTGGCCGACCAGGCACTGGAATATGAGATGCAGTACTACGATGCCACGGCCCGCAATTGGCTGGACCTGCGCCTGACTAATACCTGCCTGGAACGCGACGACTTCTTTCACTGGGATATCCGGCGTTTCCGGAAAGATGCTGCTGACACCAATACCTGGGCGCATGGCGCGGCAGGGATAGGCATCGCCCGTTTGGCGGCATACAAACAAATACCGCAGCCGGCATGGTTGCAGCACGTAGAAGACGCCCTGCTACGCACTATGGAAGATGCGCAGCTATCGCAACGGGGCGACTTCACCCTATGCAGCGGTTACGGCGGTATGGTGTCGCTATTGTTGCAGGCAGCGGAAATACTGCAACGGCCGGTCCTGCGGGAAACGGCAATGGCGATGGCATTGCGGGCCATTCGTTACTACCATCGCCACGCTACCTATAACAGTTATGTGCCTACGATGATGCAGGACCCCGGACTATTCTCCGGCCTGTCCGGTGTGGGGTATATGCTGGTTTCCGTGTTGATGCCCTTCCGGGAAGATGGGGTGCTGCATCCTGTTATCGGTGCAGACCGGCATACGGCGCCTTTATATGCCGCCGGGGCACTCAAGCAACAGCTGTTTTCTAAATACTATGGGGGCACTTTCCATCAGTTGAACAAAACCGGATGGACATTACCTGATGTGCATAACATCGCTACGCTGGAAGAAATACTGTTGCAGGCGATACATGCGTTGCCGGAAGAACGCCACGCACAGGTGATGGACTGCTTTACTTTTGAGCAGCAACGCACTTCCCTGTGGAAAGAACACAGGGGGCTATTATACTATACCAAAAGAAAAGAAATGTTCGGGGCGCTACAGCAACCAGCACCGGAGATGTTGCTACAGATGCAATGGACTGTTGTGGAACAGGTACGGTTATGTTGCACCCAATGGCCATGGAACGATCCTGAAGCACCTGGTGAGGCAGGGGAGTACTACTATCTGCTGCAGGCGGATGAATACGGTGTGGCGGCCTTTCCGGCCGGAAAACTGACAGCCACCATCTTTGATCATCTACAGGGCGGATATACGCTGGAAGAGATATTGGTCCGCTGCTTTAATGTGGCCGACAGAGAACAGGCGGTGGCGGCATTGGTGACACAAACACTTTCCATGCAGCGACAGGGTTTTATTCAACCGGTTAGTTGAAGTGACCGCCCCAATAGTAAAGTTACTTTCAGGGCGATCACTTTTTTTTAACTATCAGACGCTTTTTCTGGTGACTTTCGGTATTTTGACGGTCACTTCATAGGTGCCCGGGACCAATAGCCTGAACGAAAACCGGGGATTCACGCTATAGACGGGGTCGTTTGTTGGGGCCACACCCGGATCTATTTGCACAAAGTCGCTGGGTATCCTGTAATACATCAGATAACCATATCCCGGTACTTCCTTCAGCGGGAAAGGGGTAACCTCAAAATCACAGATCATGGTCGTGTCGGTGTACTGTACCGGATGGAAACGGGAATAGCTTTCAAACAGCGGCCTGTCGCCGCGTTTGATCAGCTCTCCCGCTTTCGGGTTGAACGGCTTGCCGTTTTTGTCCGTGACTTTCAGTATCACCCGGAATCCATCTATGGACAGCTTTTTATAACTGACGTCGGGTGAACCGATATCGCCGCTGGTGGTAGTGTTATTCTTGAACCAGGCGCAGCCCTTGCTGATGTCCTGGAACTCCAGCAGGTACAATTGCAGTACGGATATGTTCTTGAATATCTTGGTACCTCTTTCATTGGATACGCTGATATCGAAAGTATAATTACCATTGGGAATATTGATGGACCCGTTGTTGACGATCAGCTGCCCTGATTTTTCCACGATCTGCAACGGCGGCACGCGCTGTTTGGTACGGATCGCATTCAATTGTTCCACGGTAGTGTCCCTGTTGGGATCGAACAGTTTCGTGAATACCAGTATTTCCTGTGAATCAGTAAAAGCCTTGATCGATTTACCGGTGGCGAGCTCGCGGATATCCACCAGCTTTACGCTCAGCGGATAGCTGGTGCCATCGCCCTGGAAGGAGCGGGCGTCTGCTGTAAAGTACGTGCCTTTGGGCACGCGGAAGGTATCGTCCACGTACCTGATCTGGTCACTGATATAACCAGGGACAACTTTTTTGCAGGATATAAAGGCTGCGATGATCAGCAGTGCCAGCAGCCCTTTTTCGTATATGTGATGGAGTAGTTTCATAGTCTGACTTATTTAGGTTGCTTGGCAAAAGTGAAATTATGTGAGTTGCCGATGACGTGTACCACCCCGTTGTTGGTGATAATACCGGACGACTGGATGATGTCTTTTACATCCCGCTGTGATTCCGGCAAGGCGGCCAGCGAGTCGGGATCTGCCGGGTCCCGGGTACCGAAGATTTTAGTGATATAGATATACTTCGGGCGCTCGGTGAAGCCGGCATTTACGTAGGTGTTGCTGGGATCTTCTTCCAGGGTGACGAGACGCTGCTCTCCGTCTTTAGCCGTATATAGCGTGCCGTACTTACTCAGTGAGTCACGGATAATATTTCCCGGGAAGATATAGGCCCGCAGGGAGTCTTTCAGGCTGGGGAAATCCAGCTGGTCAAAGTTGAACACCAGGTTTTCATCGCCGGTCTGTAATTGCAGTCTGGTCTGTACCACGTTCTTTACATAATTGTAGATGCAATAATTGGTCGGTGCGAAGAAAGTGGTGTTGTTGGCGTTTACTTCGTCTTTTAATCCTGTCTTATCGATCAGAAGGACGAGCGTATCAAACAGGTGGTTGGTATGAAGATATTCATACGTGCTCCCGTTGAATTTGGCGGAATGCAGGTTTCCGCCGGTGATATAATCCTTTTTGCAGGACTGGAATGCCACCAGCATAACACAGCAAAAGAGGGTATAGTGAATGATCTTTTTCATGATCTTTTTTTTAGATGGTTACAGTCTTCCGTTCCAGTAAGGTGTTTGTTTCATCAAAGGATTGTCTTTGAAGATATCCCGGTTGATGGGCCAATATGTTCTGCCGTAATTGGCATTGCCCGGAGTGAATGAGCCGGAAAGCTTGTCGTTAAAATCTCCCAGCTTTTTGGTGCGACAGAGGTCCCAGTAAGTCTGTCCTTCGGCATATAATTCTCTCACTCTCTCGTATACAATAAAAGTGAAGAGGTCGTCCCCGGTAAGGGAGGGATCGGTAGGTGTTACACCGGCACGTTGGCGGATCTTGTCTACCAGTAAACGTGCACCAGGCTCATCACCAAGTTTGGAGAGCGCTTCTGCGCGGAGCAGGATGATATCTGACAGACGGGAGATCAGGATGTTGTTGGAGAACCAGGGGTCCCGTTTGATATCACCGTCTTTATAGATAACGCTGGAATACTTCCTGAGCATGGGCCATCTGCCATCCAATGCATAATACCACACTTTGAAACGCAGATCGGTCGTATCGTCGCTGAAGCGATCATAGATTTTATCGATCGTTTCCATATTCACCAGCCAGGGCACGTCGTCGGTATTAACCGGCTTGCGGGTGGCCAGGAAGGGGTCGTACAGCGTTCTTTCACCGATACCTTTTTTGGAGCCTTCGTTTTGATTGTAGTTGATATTGATTTCGAAGATGCTTTCGGTAGAATGCCCGAGGGTCATCTTCACATAGGTGGCGGAGTCAGTGATGAACGTGAGGTTAAATTTGCCGGGATTGTTCACGATCTCGCGGGTGTTCTCTTCACATTTGGCATAGTTGCCCATCCAGGCATAGATATGAGCTTCCAGTGCCAATGCAGTAGCGAGACTGGCCCTGACGCCACGGTCGCCGGTGTTCTCGGTCGTTACCGGCAGCAGTTTCTTGGCCTGTTCCAGATCGGCAATAGCTTGTGCGAGTACTTTCTGTTGTGCCTCGCGGCCATAGTTTTTAGCTTCAGACACATCTTCCACGGCATCGGTAACAAGTGGTACGTCTCCCCACACCTTTGAAATGAAGAAATAGTTGAACGCACGGAGATAGTAGGCCTCGCCGAGAAAATAGTTTTTCCGGTCCTGCACTTTAAATGCGTCAGTGGGGATGGTAGGTATTTTCCTGATCAGCAGGTTAGCCTGAGCGATGGCTTTGTAGAATGGTGTCCAGTCCTGCAGGTTCTCCAGGTAACCGTAATAGGAGCCGTCAAAGGAGCCGTCGCGCAACTGGTGTATGGCATAGTCGCTGCCATAGGTGATCAGGAACGTGTTACAGGGTACATCACCGTATACGTAATAGCGGTTTTCGTTGGTCAGTGCGTCGCGGAGGAGGGAATAACCGCCCAGCAGGCCGGCGAGCGCATCGTTTTCATTCTGCCAGTAAACACCGCTGGATGGCGTTTCCCGTGGATTTAGCTCCAGCACTTTTTTACAGGATATCACCAGTATGCTGGTCATACACAACAGGCAGGTAATTATATGGATTCGTTTCATATCTATTTATTTTAAACGTTAAAAGCCCAGATCAATTCCCAGTGTGAATTTTGTGGGGATAGGATACCCGTCGCCGTCATAAATACCATAGGCATTCACGGCTTCTGCATCCGGGATAGTGGACCGCTGTAGGGTGAACACATTATCCATGATGCCGTACACCCGCAGCCGGTTAAGACGCAGTGTTTTCAGTACGCGCGGATTAAAGGAATAGTTAACGCTGATGTTTTTCAGGCGGCAGTACGACCCATTCTGGATATACATCGTGGAGCCGTCCAGCCATGCGTAGTGATAGTCACGATCAGCCGAACGCAGGGAGAGTGAGGGGATGTCAGCAACGTCTCCCGGCTTCTTCCAGTAGTTGACTTTGCTCAGATCGAAGAGGGCGCCTTTGGCCAGTTTGGTTTCACCGTCATCACCGCTGCCGTCGAACAGGTTGACGTAGCGACGGATCATATAGGAGTTCAATATCTGGCGTCCCAGGGTGAACGTGAGAAAGAAAGAAAAGGAGAATCCTTTGTAGGAAATGGTGTTGTTAATACCACCGGTATATTTCGGATTGGGATCACCGCCTACGATCTGGTCCATCGGTTCTTTGATATTGAAGTTGCCTACCTGGTCCACGATGATGGGGTCGCCGGCTTTGTAAGCTACGCCCACTACATTTTTCAGCGGCTGACCGGTGAGGTAGTCGAAAGGCACGTCGGAGTCTTTGGAGTAAACGCCTCTGTTTTCGAATACGAACATCTGGTTGACAGGTTTACCTACATCCAGCAGATAGTCGAAGCCATAGGCGCCACCGTTATAGGACACGATCAGGCTTCTGCCGCCGTTAGGCAAACTGGTGATCACATTCTGGTTATAGGAAATATTGAAGTCGGTGAACCATTGTACGGCGCTTTTTTCCGACAGGTTTTTGCTGTTGATCATGAGCTCCACGCCGGCATTGCGGATACCGATGGCATTCGTCTTGGCCAGGTCATACCCGCTATATATTGGCAGCCGGTAGTCGAAGAAGCCCCTGCTGGTACCGCGGGAATAGGCGTCTACGGTGAGGCGTATACGGTCTTTAAAGAAAGTGGCCTCCAGCCCGATATTGCTTTGTATGGATTGTTCCCACGAGAGGTTTTGTTGCGCAATCCCGCTGGTGTAGTTGGGGATGATCACGGAGCCACCGTTATAGGTGGTAGCGGGGGAGTTGTTCTTATCGCCGAATTTGGCGGCATTTACCGTGTAGGTGTTATAGCCCAGGTAATTTTCCTGTGGCTGACTTCCGGTGATGCCGTAGCTACCTCGGATTTTCAGGTAACTGAGCCAGTTGTCGCTGCCTTTCATGAAAGGCTCGTCACTGATGATCCAGCCGGCTGACACGGAGGGGAAATAACCCCAGCGGTTGTTTTTGCCGAACTTGGAAGAGGCATCGGCATTAAAAACGGCAGACAGCAGGTATCTTGACTTGAAGTCGTAGTTCACCCTGGCAAACAGGCTTTGAAGGCCATATTCCTGGAAGGCGGAACTGGCGGTGCTGAAGTTCTTGTTGGCGGTGTTTACGGTGTTAACATAGTCGCTGGCAATGAAGTCGGCATCGGCATACGTATTACGGTAAGCGTTGTATTCCATATTCTGTCCGCCGATCAGGTTCACGGTATGCTGGCCTAGTTTTTTCGTGTATTCGAGGGTGTTAAAGATGGTCAGGTGCTCGGATTTATCTGCGAAGGAAGAAGCGAAGCCGAAGCCGTTGTCCCTCACCACGCTGGGTGAATAGTAGTCACGGTTGGAATTGGACGCCTCGTAGGAAACAGTGGTATTGAACATCAGTGAGGGAAGGACCACATAGTTGAACACGGTGCTCAGCTGCAGGCTGTTGTTAATGTTCTTGTCCATCTTGCGGCCGTTGCCTACCAGAAAGTCTTCACCGGAAGGGGTAAGCCTGTAAAACGAGGCGGGCAGCGCGTCACTGTTAAAAGAGAAGTTACCACCGGTACGCTCATTGACGGAGCGCGGCCGGTCTGTTCTGTACAGCCGGAAAATGGTGCGGTTACTGAGCTTCGGCGTGATCTGTATACTTACGTTGGAGATCATGCTGTATCTTTTGAAGCCGGTATTTTTCAGGATGCCTTCTTCGTTATAGTGGCCGAGGCTCACGCGGTAGTTCACCTGGTCTGTGCCGCCGGAAATAGACATGTCATAATTGTGGATCATGCCCCGCTGATAGAAAAGCCCTTGCCAGTCGGTGTTATTATTGAAGGTAGGGTTGAGGCTGTCGGTCAGCATCTGGGGCAATTTGTAATTGTCTTCCCATTGGTTGTACTGGTTGAGCACATCCAGTTTCATTCTGCGTTCTTCAGCCCCGGTTACCAGTTCGGTGAGCTTACGTTGTTCTGACATACCATGGTAGGTGCTGAAATTGAACTGCGCTTTTCCGGCATGTGCTTTTCTTGTTTTGATGATAATCACCCCGTTAGAGCCCCTGGAACCATAGATGGCGGCGGCGGAAGCGTCTTTCAATACATCGATGGATTCAATGTCGTTCGGGTTTAAACCCGCCAGCAGGTTGGTATTGGTGCCTTGTCCGTATGTTATCTGGCTGATATCGTCGGTGGTGGTGGGGATACCGTCGATCACGAAGAGGGGCGAACTGACGGCCCTGGCCGCATCGTAGCCTCTGAGCACGGACGTGTTGCCCCTTACCACGAAGCTATTGCGTACTCCCGGCTCACCGGAGAAATTCTGGACGTTCACACCGGCTACACGGCCTTGTAGCAGCATGTCAAAGCTGGGGGCCGGGATGTCTTTGATCACATCTCCTTTTACGCTGGAGATCGCGGCGGTATTCTTCTTACGGGACACTTCCTGGTAGCCGATCACCACTACGTCTTTGAGCGATTTTGAATCAGCCGACATCGTGATATTCACATTGTTCTTTCCATTCACGTTTATTTCACGTGACAGATAGCCGACAAAGGAGAACAGCAATGTTTTCGATGAGCCTTTTAAGGTGATGGTGAAGATGCCATTGCTGGCGGCGGTGGTGCCATTGGACGAAAGTCCCTTCTCAATAATGGTAACACCCGGAAGCGGTGAACCGGTTTCGTCCCTGACGATACCCGTTACCTTCAGGTCCTGCGCCTGCACGGATAGTGCAAGACACAATAAACTTAAAGCATGTAAAAATTGCTTAATCATTGTACTGTTTTTTTGGATGATGATGGTTGATAATAGGCATTGCACGGCCTGGCCCTGCTATAGCAGCGCCTTTTGCCTGTATACAAACAGGCTGGTCAGTTGGAAGATTTTATGAACTTAACAGGCAATAACCGGCCATGCCCTGTGGTGACAGGGCGGCGGATAGTAAACTATCGTTCATAAAAAATTACATCTGCATGCCGTGCAGATACGGCTTAGCTGCCACGAATGTGGTCCCGGAAGAGGAGTGTAGACATGTTATTGATTTTTGGTTGATGGGAAGATGTTATGCATGACGTATGCATCACCTGTTTTTCATTATTCAACGGTTAAATCCAGTGCATTAGAATCAGACAGATCTCCTTTCCTTTCAGAAAAAAGCGTCAACTTAATTCCGGCAGGAAAAAATCATTGGAACAATACATTATCAGCGTTAGTGAGAAGAATGGTTAAATCAATTTAAATTTTGGTTGACATAAAAAAATTTAGAAGCTAACTACACGCGGCCCGCGACTAACAAATCAAGGATAGAATAACAACGTTTTTTCAGTGTTCATTTTTCTTCAACTAGCTCATGCTTTCATTCGTTGTGTAACGGTTTCGAAATTGTCTAGTAAATTAGGGCTTAAATCCCTACTCAGGCTGCATTGGATTGTTTTCTGACAATTTGTTTACAAAGCTCTAAATTATCTTGCAGTTATTGGTAAAGAGTATGCAAATATTGTGCTGTTTGGGGCGAAAAAAGAAGGCTGACCAAAAGTAGCTTCCTACTTTTTGGCCAGCCTTTTACTTTTCCGTTCGTATAACCTTAGCAGATGATGGTGGTGCACAGGTGGTGCTCATCATCTGTCTGCAGGGTATGCGTGGGATGGCTTTGGCCTGCCAGTCCGCCGGCGAGGCGCATGTTCATTTCGTTGTCGAGGCTGGTAACGAAGCTGTCAATTTTCAGATCGTCGATGCTCAGCTGGAGATGGATGGATTGTTCTTTCATAAAATAGTGTTTTTGATAGTTAATGCCTACTATTATGGGGTTTCGGCTTATCCCCTTATTGCGCAATAGTTTTGAAGACTACAGTCTGATGCCCGCAAAGGCTTTGAATGAAAGCGGTGCTCCTTCTATATAGTAGTAGCTTTTAACACCTTCATGAATAGAGCCGATGAGAATGTCGCCACTGGAGAAATATCTTTTATTGGTGAGATTGTCCGCTATCACGCGTATGTACCAACGACCGGCATCCCAGGCAACGCCTGCGTCCAGTTTCGTATAGCCTTTCAGGTATACGTCCGGCGTATAGGTGGCGGTGCGGGTGACGGTGCTCTGTCCGGCGCTGATGCTCAGCCGTGCCTGTGCGGTCACCGGGATAGCATACTGCACCCAGGTGTTGATCATCTGTTCCGGCGTAAAGGCCAGCCGGGTACCTTCATTTTCCGGGCGGCTGTCTTTACTGGTAATAGCATACGTATAGGCGTAGTTGGCAGATACGGTGAAGCGGTCGGACAGCCGTCCGATGATGTCTGCTTCCACACCGGTGCTGGTAGCCTGCCCTATCTGCCGGCTGAAACCGGGATGTTGCAGATCGGATACCAACAGGTTGTTTTTGATGATATGATAACCTGCCAGTGTGGTGATCAGTTTACGCTGGAACCATTCGCGCTTGGCGCCTACCTCGAAGCTGTTGCCCCGCAAGGGTTTGAAGTTGTTCCCGGCAAAGTCGGCGCCAGCCTGCGGAATAAACGACTGATCGTATACGGCATACACGCTGGTGTTTTCACCCAACAGGCGGGTGATACCCAGCCGGGGAGAGAAAGCGGTTTCATTTCGAAGGGGCGTCTTCGCGTTGGTGGTGACGGGCATATTGAATGTAAAACGACCGCCATAGTTGAAGAGCCAGTTTTGGTGCACCCGGGTGGTATTGTAGACAAAAGCAGACCACCAGTTGTTTTCCCGGACAATCAGTCTCGGTTTGCCTAATGCCTGCACGCTGTCTTTCGGTAAGCCATACTGTGGCTGGTTCCGGTCGAATACAAATTTGTATTGCCCATAGGCCACGGAGAAATCGTCTTTGCTGTAATTGTAGTCGATGCCTGCCACCAATTGATGGCTGACGGAGCGGCCCGTGTGGAAAGTACCGTTGATATACGCCTGTGCTGCCGCTACCCGCCCGTTGACATAGCTATATTGCGACATGCGCCTGGTGATATTCGTACTGTCGAAATTAACCGGGGAGTAGTTGTCGGAGAGCAACGACCATGCGGCGCTGGGCGTAGCGGTATACTTCGACTGGATCGTCATTTTCCATCGGCTGTTGAAACGATGGGAGAACATCAGTCGCACGCTTTGGGACATGGTGTAAGACTGCGGCAGATTCGGATCGCCGGCGTAGTTGTTGCCGATGCGGTGTTGCAGTACATCTGCCTCGGTACCGGTTTGTGTGACGCTGCTGCCGCCGTCGGCGGTCATGCGTATGAGGTTGTACTCTGCCAGCAGCCAGGTACCGGGACTGAAGTTGTATTGTATCACCGGCGACGCGATGTATTTCCGCGTTTTGATGAAATCCTGAAAACTTTGTTGTTGCTGATAGGCGGCGTTGATACGATAGGAAAATCCTTTGGGCTGTACAGCCCCGCCTACGTCGGCGGCTACACGCAGGAAGCCGAAACTGCCGCCGGCGGCTTCTATCTGCCGGATGCGCTGTGGGCCGGGCGTTTTGGTGGTGATATTGATACTGCCGCCGGGTTCGCCGGAAGAGAGCAGAAAACCGGCGGGACCTTTGATGAAGTCCACCCGATCTATCATGGCGGCATCGTCTATGAGCGCGCCCATGGTGCTACGCTGCGGCATACCGTTGACATAAGTGATGGCGCCAAAGCCCCTGACCATCACCGTGGTGGAGGCATCGAAGACGGAGCTGTTGTACCCCATCTTTACACCGCTGGCGTTGCGGGCGATGTCTTTTATCTCCAGCCCGCCCTGTTCGCGGACCAGTTCACTGGTCACGGAGGTGATGTTTTGTGGTGTCTCCAGCAGCCGGCCTTCCAGTCGTAAGGTAGACGACATGCTGTCTGCTTTCATGGTTTTCTTCTTGTCCAATACGATGACTTCCCGCAATCGTTGTTTGCGCAGGCTGTCGGTATGATGCTGGCCATAGCTGTACAGGGAGATGGTACTAAGACCTATTAACACAGGTAATGTTTTATGCATGTTCATATTTTATGGAGATCAGTCAGTTTTCTTTTCAGCACCAGTGTCCCGGCGCCCAGCCCGGCGGCGGTCAGCGCCAGCAGGTACAGGATGCCGCTACGCCAGCGGGCAGGACTTTCAGGGTCGTAGGATGGATGATAAACCGGCAACGACTGGTAGGCTGCATCCGTTAGCAGCTGGTCATGAAAATGTCGCTGGTAAAAGAATTGTTTCCACTGGTCCCGGAAGCGGCGGGCCTCTTCCCGGAAATGATCATAGTCGGCTATATCCGTGCGGGAGATACTGTTGAGCAGTAACTGCGTGTATACTGCCGGGTTATATCTCAATGAGATGTTGAGCATTTGTTGGCCGGTATGTTGGTGTGCTTCCTGTGCATCAACGATACGTTGCATGCGCTGGTCTACCAGGGAATAGTAAGCCATCGCGTGACGGGAGCTGGTCATGCCTGTATCGTAGGCCTGCGCATTGCGGTAGTGTGGATAACGCTGATAGAAGCTGTCCAGCAGCTGTCGTTTGGGAAGGTCCCAGGTGTCCCATTCCAGCGCTCGCTGCACCGCGGCATTAGCTGCGGTATCATCTGTCCGTGGCCGGGCAGACATCAACCTATAACCGGCGGGTAATACAATCAACAGCAACAACCAAAGGCTGAAAAGTGATATCAGATTGGTAGTGGTATGCAGGTTCCAGGCAATCACAAACCAGATGAGGCCCATCCAGAAAGAGAGCCAGACGGCAGTTACACCCACCCAGGCAGCCCATTCCATCCAGGGGAAACCCTGTTTCGGGGCAGACAGGGCCATGCCCACCGTGACTATTATTACCATCCCCGACAGCAGAAGGAGGTACCTTATCAATAACCTTAACAGGAGTAGGCCTGTGAGTGCGCCATGTTGTACCAGAAGCAATGATAAGGTGCCTTGTTCTTTTTCCTGTGATAACAGCTGGCAACTGATGCAAATGGCGAGTAACGGCATCAGGTAAATCAGCAGGAAGGCCGCATCAAAATTGCCGGTGGCCAGTTGCAGCGGATTGCTGATTTTTTCTTCGGTAGGCGCGTAGCTGCTCTTCACCGCAATGGGGTAATAGTATTTTGCCAGATCGCTCATGCCGATGGACAATGCAGCTCCCGGCGATGGCGGGTACCACACAACGGCATGCAGCCGGTGATCGGCCACGATAGGCCAGGTGGCGGCTATGTAAGCCGCTTTGCCCTGTGGCGTGCTGGTGTCTGCCTGTAGTTGGGCGCGCAGGGTGGTGAGCTGTTGTTGATAGTGCTGTCGCAGACTATCCACCGTCACCTGTCGTTTGGCCGACACCGTATGACCATAATACAACGCTATCAATGCCGCGGGCAGCAGGATGGCGGCAACGACCGGCAGTAGCCTGGTACGGCATAGCAAGCGCCATTCCTGATGCGCCACGGACAGGTATTTATTGAATCGATGCATGTTTGGCAGAACGGTTTAAAAGTGAGATACTGATGATCAGCCATAACAGCAAAGACAGCGCGGGCAACCACTGTCCACGGAGCACCTGCGCGGTGGCAGGCGGCTCATAATGAAAAGCGGGCATCTGCCGATAGAGGCTGCGGCCCTGCTCTCCACCATAAGCCATGGCGTTGTTCAGGCGGCGGATGAACATGTTGCGGTACTGCACTGCCGCCTGATTAAAATGATACTGATGCGCATAGTCGGTGCCGCATAGCGCCATGGAAATACTGCGGATGGCGAGATAGGGATCAGCCAGTACCAGATAATGTTGCACATTGTTTTGCAAGCGTACCAGGCTGTCGATCTTAGCACCATATTTTTCGTATACCCGTTGGGCATAGTCTTCATCGGCCTGCAGCCTGATCGCGTCAAAGTTCACCGGCAGCTGCTCAGGAGAGCTAACCTTATACTGCTGCAACACGGCCTGTTCCAGGCGGGCGGTACGGGCATCTCGGGGATCGTTGCCATCGATGCCTGTTTTGATGGCCTGATCGATTTTTTCCTGTATAGCTGGTTGGGATGGTAATGGATAAAGCGCTTCTCCCGTAGCTGCCGCCAGCCGGGGCAGCAGGATGTGCCAGCACAACCAGATGCCGCATAGCAGTAGTAACGACTGCCCGGCGTGGCGGGCCACGGTAGAGAGCCATAGACCGAGCATGACGAAGATGCCGGCATAACTGCCATAACTAACCACCAATAGTAAGATGTGGGGTAACGCACCGGAAGTGGTCATCATCGGGAAATACAGTAACATAGACAGTAATAGCATGGCCGCCATGATAACCAGGTACAGCAGGGCCTTACCGCGTAGGATGCTGCGGAGAGTGGCGCCCTGTATCAACTGTAAGCGCAGCGTGCCACTGGTTTTCTCCTGGGTATAACTGTTGAAACACAGGAAGAAAAGTAACAGAGGAAAGAACAGTTGTAGTACTGTTGCGGGGGTGAGTGCACCAAAGCGGAGATAAACATCAGCAGGGGTCAGGGGAGGGGTGGCCATGGTGTGCTGCACATGGGCTTCAATCCGCATGGCGTTGCCGGTGAAGGGTTCTAGTCCACTGTCGAACCGGCTCAGTGGTGTGAGCGGTTTGAAGATATAAGTACCGAAGTGGGCTGCGCTGTGTGGATCATCAGCGCGCAATAGTTCCCACTGCTGGCGGAACTGCCGGTTGGCCGCTTCCCGTTGTTGCTGCTCCTGCCGGTACAGCAGGCGGGAGCCGGCTGCCGCGATGCCGGACAGCACCAGTGCAGACAACAGGGTAATGGCCACGGTGTAATTACGCCACACCATGTGCCATTCTTTGATGGCAATTATACTGAACATAACAGGATGTTTGTTACCAGGTGGATGTTTCCATGTATTCCATGTAGCTGTTTTCCAGCGTGTAGTGGTCTATGGCCGCAGCGTCCATGATGGTCATCAGGTGCCCGTCCCGCATGATACCGATGCGGGTGGCGACTTCTTTGGCGCGGTAAATATCATGGGTGGCCATCAGTACGGCGCGGCCTTCCTGGCTGAAGCGGCGCAGCAATGCGGAGAATTCATTGCTGGCACTGGGGTCCAGCCCGGAGGTGGGCTCGTCCAGCAACAGAGCGCCAGCTTTTTTAGCGGTGGCTATCGCGATGCCTACTTTCTGCCGCATACCTTTGGAATAACGCTGTACCGGCCGGTGAATGGCGGATTCCTGCAAACCAGCCTCCAGCAATAGCCCGATGGCGATGGGTTTGGGAAGTTGTTCACCGGTGAGCGAATGGAAAAAGGTGAGGTTCTCCAGACCACTCAAATACGGATACAAGGTAACGGTCTCGGGTATATAAGCGAGATGCCTTCGTGCTTCCTGTGGCCGGCTAAACACCGATATTCCATTCACCAACGCTTCTCCGGACGTGGGAGCGAGGAAGCCCAGAAAACAACTGATGGTAGTGGTTTTGCCGGCGCCGTTAGGCCCCAGCAGGCAGAAAATTTCACCTTTGGCGACAGACAGGTCCAGCGCATGCAGCGCGGTATGCCGGCCAAATGTTTTGGTTAACGCAATAGCTTGCAGCATAAGTTACAGCAATACGGGTACAATGAAACAGAAATGGAAAGTGTCTTTGAGAAAAAGATCACGCGGCCGGAGGCCCTCTGTTGGCCTGCACTTGTTGTGCGCCAGGGTGCCCGTTTGCTGTAATGAAAGAGAAGGTAATGTATGGAATGGATAGTAGTGGAGGAGAAGAAATAAAATCCGGAACGGTGGCATCTTTGGCCAGCTGAAAGTCACAGATGTCGCACGCATGCGATGTCTGCAGCTGTTGGTCGTTCAGTCCGTGATGATGCGTCGTATAGCCCTGGGCGGTAGCCGGGTGGTGGTGAAGCAGTTTTACCATCTGCACAAACACCAGCAGGGCCATCAGGAAGAAGGCTGTTAGTCTGCGGGTGATATGAAATGGTGTTGGGTGCATAGGGCAAATATAGGATATGTATTTTGAAAATGAAACGTTGTTGCAAAAAAAATCTGCAAGTTGTTAACCGGGCCAGTCGAAAAACTCGGCGTCCTGCCAGTTGACGGCAGCCGGTTTTTCTTCCGGGCGCCGGAAGAACTGCGTAATAATCGCCAGGGCCGTGGTCATGCTCACAAAAGAATGGGTCGGTACATATTGTTCATCACCGGCGTCGGTGGTGGTACGGTCATGCATATCCGTAACGCTGTACCATGCGGTGCCACGGCGGGTATCAGGAGCATTGTAGTCATACCGGAAAGAAATTTCATCAGGGGTCCGCATAATAAAGAACAGCACGATCGCAGCACCTTCATCCATCAGGTACTCGAAATATCCGCCATTGGTTTCCTGGAGATCTTTTTGGCGAAGCCGGCTGAAGACATCTGTTACCGTTTCCAAAGCGATGGCCTCCTGATAGGTCTGGTCGAGCAGTGTGGTATAGATAAGCATATGATCAATATAGCTTTTTTCTGTTGATTTTACTGTATTTTTATAGCATCCGATGCTGGTATATCATTCGGAGGTGCATGTTGAAAGCGGGTTTGGCAATGGAATGAATTTTAAACATTAAATGCTATGAAGCAATTTAGTTTGCCGATATACAACAGATTTAAGAATGGTGATTTTATTGCACTTGAACTTTCAGCGTCAACAACCGGGAATAGAAGATGGATGGCGATTTATCATTATGTAGAAAACCCGGTTCAAAGAAATATACCTGCGCATAAATATTCTATTTATGATTTTGAAGTGAGTGAAGATAAGCTGGGGGACTATTTTAGCCCCGACGATATTACTCATCGCAAAAGATATTATGTAGATAGCGAGCAAGCGTTGTTTTTGAAACTGGGCGAATTGAATGTGGACCCGGCATTATTTACGTACCCGTGGAAATGCGACTACCCATTATAATGTTAGCAATCATTGATAACAATGGAAACAAACACCAGAGAGATATTTTTAACCGCCTGTGCGAAGATCGCGGAGCAATTGTCTGTATATGGTTTTAAACCCATGCAAAAAGCACAGACACTGAGAAAAACTACCCGCAATAAAAAAATATATTTCGATATACATTTTCAATCGAGTGTTAAAAACTGGAACGGCGGTATTACCCTCTGGCCTTATCTGAGCATCGCTTCGGGAGAATTAAAGAAGTGGCAGGTGCAGCAGCATCAGGATAAAGATGCTACCGGAACGATCTTCGCCACCCGCCTGGAAAACCTGACACCACTGAAGAATAAAAACCAGGACTGGAATATGGCCGTCAGTAATCAGGAAAACGTTATTCCTAAGTTATGTGAACTGATCATCACTTATGCGCTGCCGTTGTTCGATAAGTTTGAAGATACTGATCAGGTTGTGCAGGATATGGTTGCCAACGGTGTCGCTTTTAATGAACATTTTGATACCCGCCATCAGAACCTGCCTATAGACTTCCTTTGTTGCTTCGGTTCTCCGGAGCTGGCGCAGACGGCCTTTGATAATTACCTCCGGCAACAGAAACTAACGGCGGGGGCTAAACGTATCTACGATGAAATGGCTGCTCAGAAACTGCCGGTGAACAAAAACATTACCGATAGTACCATGCGGGCGGCTTACCGGAATCATCTAACAATAAACTCATAACAGCCGACAGCATATTGTCTGTCTTTATCTGCCTGAGGCCGTAACGGCCGCCGGGAAGGCATTGTTATTGTGTAACAGGTCAAAACGCCTGTTATGAAAATCCCCCTCTTGTTGATAGCCTGCGTTTGCTGTTTCAACCTGCCCCTTATCGCCCAGCACGAACATCATAATATGGGTCAGATGAAAGACAGTACCGGAAAAAAGGGCGGGATGGAGCATATGCAGATGCCCATGAGCCACGCCTTTTCACTGAACCTGCCCATGAACCGGAACGGCTCCGGCTCGTCCTGGCTGCCGGATGTCTCTCCCATGTATGGTTATATGTTCCACTCCCGCAAATGGATGTATATGGTACACGGTAATGTCTTTCTACGTTATACGTATCAGGATATCGGTCATAAGGGGGCAAGAGGCGGCGATCAATTCGATGCGCCCAACTGGTTCATGCTGATGGCGCAGCGAAGAGTGGGCAAAAAGGGACTATTCCACTATGAAGTGATGATTTCCTTTGACCGGCTCACCGAAGGTGGAGCGGGGTATCCGCTGTTGTTCCAGTCGGGCGAGAGCTGGAAAGGTCAGCCGTTGGTAGACCGGCAGCATCCGCACGATCTTTTCTCCGGATTGTCTGTTGGGTACTCCTATGCATTGTCAAAGTATGCTGATGTATATGCCAGTTTTGGTTATCCGGGAGAGCCGGCATTAGGCTCGGTGGCCTTTATGCACCGGCCGTCGGCCATGACCAACCCGGATGCCCCTGTCAGTCACCACTGGAACGACGGTACGCACATCACTTTCGGTGTGGCCACGCTGGGTGTCCGGCTATACGACTTTAAGCTGGAAGGCAGCGTGTTTACCGGAAGAGAGCCGGATGAAAACAGGTACAATTTTGATAAGATGAGATTTGACTCCTGGAGCGGAGGATTTCGTATAACCCTTCCCGTAACTGGGCATTGCAGGTGTCTCATGGGCGGGTGAAAAGTCCGGAACTCCTGCATCCGGAGGAAGATATTAATCGTACTACGGCATCTGCTATTTTCAGTCAGCCGCTGCAACAAAATAATCACCTGAATATAACCGGCCTCTGGGGATTGAATAAAATCGAAGGTCACCCGGGAGAAAACGCGGTGCTGCTGGAAGGGGCGCTGAATATGCGGCGGGTAGCGGTTTATACCCGGTATGAATGGGTACAAAAATCAACAGAAGAACTGAACCTTGATCCCGTACAGTATGGCGCGGATAAGTTGTTTACGGTCCATGCATTGACTGCCGGCGTTAGCTACGACCTGCTACGGGTAGCGCATACACGCTTGGCTGTAGGCGCCCAGGGCAGCGTGTTTTTTAATGAGCAAGCTTTGCACCGTTTGTACGGCTCCCATCCGTTGGCAGGAGAAGTGTATTTGAGAATATACCCCGACCTGATGAAGCCGTAATCATGACGCTTCCATGGCATAAAATTTAGTCTTATTTAAAAAAAACAGCAAGGTCATGATACAACGTGATGCACACACCATCAGCCTCTGGCAGGATTATGCCGGTGGTTATAACACCATCAACAAGGCTGATCCGGAAAAAACATATGATGTTATTATAGCCGGTGGAGGCATTACCGGCATTACTACCGCCTTTCTGTTGCAGGATGCCGGTAAGACCTGCCTGCTGGTGGAAGCCGTTAATCTGGGGTATGGTACGTCGGGTGGCACCACGGCGCATCTCAATACGCTGCTGGATGTGCCTTATGATACCATACAGCGCAATTTCGGGAAGAATGAGGCCAGGCTGGTGAAGGAAGCTTCGGCAGAGGCTATTCAATTAATTCAACATCATATTGACCGGTTTGATATCCGGTGTGGATTTGAATACGCAGATGCGTATATGTTTGCCCAAACGGAGCGGGAAGTGGCGGCGTTGAAAGACATAGCGGAGGCTACATTAATGACGGGACTGGATGTGTCAGGTGCGGCTAAGATACCGGTGCCGATTGCCTATAAGAAAGCCATCAAAGTGGGCGGCCAGGCGAAATTCAGTCCCCTGCCGTATATACAACGGCTGGCTACTGCCTTTGAGCATATTGGTGGCACTATTTTGCAGCAATGCCGGGTAACGGCGGTGCAGGATAATGACCCTATTTTGGTGATCACCACGCAGGGGTCATTTCATTGCCGGCAGTTCGTATATGCTACGCATATCCCGCCGGGGGTGAACCTGCTGCACCTGCGCTGTGTGCCTTACCGCAGCTATGTGATCGCCGCCACGCTGGCGGATAACAATTATCCGGAAGACCTGAGTTATGATATGCAGCATCCTTTTCACTACTACCGGACACAGGTGATGGATGGCCAGCCGTATCTGATAGCCGGAGGAGAAGATCACCAGACGGGGCATCAGGGAAATACGGAGACCTGCTTCCGTAAGCTGGAAGCCCATCTCCGGGAATCATTTCAGATAGCAGATATCCGTTACCGATGGTCATCGCAATATTATGAACCGGCAGATGGTTTACCTTATATCGGCCGGTTACCGGGACAAGTGGGTGAAATATACGTTGCCACCGGATTTGGCGGCAACGGGATGGTATTGGGCACAGCAGCGGGGTTACTGCTAAAGCGCTTGTTGTTAGGGCTTCACAGTGAATACATCAAATTGTTTGATCCCAGCCGGATCAAGCCGGTAGCGGGATTCAGCACTTTTGTGCCACATAATGCCGATGTGGTGAAACAGTTGGTCGGTCGGCTGCTACCGGCAGAAAAGCTGGAGCAGCTCGCAGGGCTGGCGCCGGGAGAGGGTAAAGTGGTTAATTACGATGGGTCGAAGATAGCGCTGTACAAAGATGAACAAGGAGCGTTGCACGCTGTAGATCCTGTTTGCACGCATCTGGGTTGTGAAGTTCATTGGAACCAGGCAGAAAAATCGTGGGACTGCCCCTGCCACGGGGCCCGCTACGGCATTGATGGACAGGTATTGAACCCTCCGACAGGCAGAGGGCTGGACCCGCATGATATCCGTTAAATGATCTGCCTGTCTGTTAAAAACAGATGAATGGCGTGGGCTACGCCCGCGGGATTTTCTTCAGGTGTAAAATGCCCGCTGTCATCGATGATGGCTCCTGTCACCTCCTGACAACCGCTTTTTCGAAGACCTTCTATATAGGAGGAAAATTCGCCAGGTTCTTTATGGCCGCGGAGGTACAATACCGGAACCGCTACGGGATGAACGGGCGCCAGCTCTTTTTCGTCTTCCGAAAATGCCCGGTACCAGCCGAGGCTTGTGTTCAGCGCGGACGCTTTCCTATACAGGTCCACGTACTGTTGCCTTTTTTCAGGCGTAATGGCCGCCTTGTTGTAAGCCAGCGTATCATAGAAATAGTGGCACAAAGGCGATTCATGACCAGCTATCATCGCTTCGGGCAAATGAGGCACGGCGAAGAAAGCAAAGTGCCAGATATAGGGATTTCGTTTGACTTCTTCCCAGGGCATGACGCCGGGAACAGCAGTACTCATGATCACAGCAGCAGAAAGCAGGTGTGGAAAATGGCGAAGCAGGGAGAAGGTGATCATACCGCCTATGTCATGTCCGGCCACAACCACGCGGGAAAGTCCCAGTGAGGTGATAACGGCGGCTATGTGGGCAGCAATCGCCTTTTTGGAATAGTTGCCGATGTCTGCTGAATCGCCAATACCCGGGAGGTCCACTGCCAACACATAGTAGTCTGCCGACAGCAGTTGCATCACTGCTTCAAATGCAGACCATGATTGTGGATAGCCGTGCAGAAACAAAATAGCGTTGGTCGATTTTTTTCCGGCCGCCACTACCTGCATACGCCGGCCATTGATCATGATATCCAGATGCTCAAACATAGCAATAGCTTTGGTGGAACTGGTGACAAAATTTAAGCCGTCGTCCTGCCCATTGTTGACGGCACGTGGATAATTAGCGCTCTTTTTTTATTTTAGTGCCCGAAAAAGAAATAATTTGATAAGGAGTGATGCCTATAGTGACCTTGAGCTGATAAGCCTGCTGAAGAGGGGAGAGGTGGCAGCCTTTGATCTGCTGTACTCCCGCCATTGGTCGGGTATGTATCAGGCCGCTTTTTACCTGCTGCGTGACCAGAACGCCTGTATGGACATCGTTCAGGATATTTTCGCCTGGCTGTGGGAGAAGCGGGAGCAGCTGGATATACAGGCCGTTCCTTCCTATCTGCGGAGTGCCGTTCGGTTTAAAGTAGCCAACTATATCCGTTCCGGTAAGATCCGGGATGAGTTTTATACGGAGCTGTCTGGCCTGTCGCTGCCGGAAACGCCCGGCCCGCAGGACTTTCTGGAGTTGGATGATCTGAAAACAATCATCACACAGGTGGTGAACAACCTGCCTGAAAAATGCCGGGAGATTTTTCTCCTGAGCCGTGATGGCCAACTGACGAATCAACAGATAGCTGATTTATTGAATATTTCCATCAAAACTGTCGAAGCGCAAAAGACCATCGCGCTGAAGCGCATCCGGGCAGCCGTGGACCCTCACCTGCTCGCCTTGTTACTACTTCCCATCGTGACCTGTCATTAATTTTGCCCGTCTCAAAAAAAAATTGAGTTGTTTTTAAGGGTGTGTGTTTTTGCAAGTGCCTATGTATAGGATAGGCTACATATGAGAAAAGAGGAAGCCATATTATTAGCGGAAAAAGTTGCCTCCGGTACGGCCACCGATGCGGAGATGATGCAATACAACCGGTTGTTCAGCGCTTTTCAGCAGCAGGGTGACTGGGATGAGCAGGTATTGGGCAACAAACAGCAGCTGGAGGAAGTGATCCGTCAGCGGTTGCAGCCTGTGCTGCGCCGTCGGCGTTCCGGTAAAATAGTGTACCGGTACAGATGGGCCGCAGCAGCTGTTGTAGCGCTGTTGTTGGGCAGCGGGTATTATTTTTTACAAACGCAGCCACCGCCACGCCTGCAGCCGCAGGCAGTCCGCTTCCGCAATGACGTTCCGGCGCCCGTCGGAAATCATGCCGTGCTCACACTCGGCAACGGTCAGCAGATACAGCTGGACAGCGCCGGTAATGGCACGCTCGCGGTACAGGGACAGGTACAGGTATCCAAAAATGCCAACGGCCAGATTGTCTACGCTGGTACGGACACGAACGGCAGCCTTAACACCTTACAGCTGCCAGCAGGCAGCAAACCACTCGCCGTGATCATGGCGGACGGTACCAAAGTATGGATGGACGCCGGTGCTGTACTGACCTATCCCACTGCTTTTCATGGCGGCAAAAGAGAGGTGTTTGTATCCGGACAGGCTTATTTTGAAGTGGCCCGGAACAGTCACCAGCCTTTCATCGTCACCTCCACTACCAATAACGCTACGATCGATGTATTGGGGACCACCTTTAATGTGCGTGCTTTCCGTGATGGCAGCAATATGCAGGTGACCCTGCTCAGCGGCGCGGTGAAAGTGAATAGCGGCAATGCCTCGCAGCTGCTGCATCCGGGAGAGCAGCTGGCGGTGAATACAAAAGGCGCGATGCAGGTGACTGCCGGCGCAGACATGGAACAGGCCACTGCCTGGAAGAACGGACTGTTTTATTTTAATGGTGCTGATATCACCGCCATCATGTCAGAACTACAACGATATTATGATATAGACGTCGTCTATCAGGCAGATGTCAAAGATGCTTTTGTTGCTAAAATTCCGAGGGATGTTCCGGTATCCCGACTACTGAACCTGCTGGAGATGACCAATCTCGTGCATTTCAAAATTGAAGGACGGAAAGTAACCGTAATAAAGTAGATCATACACCAGTCCTTTTGTACTGTCCTGTAAGACCGGCCATCTTACAGGGTGGGAGTGTATTTTATTGTTTACCAAAAATCAACCAAACGATATGCTTGTCAGAAAGCTAATCAAAACGCTATGCCTTTCGGGAGCTAATTATTACAGGGGATGCCTGCTGGCTGCCTGTCTGCTGATGACGACAACGCTGTTTGCACAGAAAGTGACCATCAACATGAAATCCGGTCCGCTGGAAAAAGCATTCCGGGAAATCGAAAAACAAACAGGATACAGCTTTATCTATGGAAAAAACCAGCTCAGTCAGGCAGCTCCTGTCAGTATCGCCGTAGAAAATCAGGAGTTGAATGACGTGCTGAAAATGCTTTTCAATAACCAACCATTCACGTATTCGCTGTCGGGCAAATTTATTGCCATTCGCCTGAAGAGCGCGCCAGCCAACGAGTCCGGAGCAGCGGAAGGGGGGATTACTATCCGTGGCAGGGTCACGGATGTGAAAGGAAACCCGCTTCCGGCTGTATCTGTGGTAGTACCGGGTACGCCTTTCGGCGCCATGACCAACGACAACGGCGACTATGTCATCAACCGGGTGCCTGTGAACGCAGTGCTGGTGGTGTCTTATCTCTCTTATGAAGCACAACAGATTGCGGTCAACGGTCGTACTACGCTCAACGTCGTATTAAGTGAACAGCTGAAATCCCTCGATGAAGCAGTGGTGATCGGTTATGGTACCACCACCCGGCGAATGAATACCGGCGCTGTCAGCAGTATCACTGCCAAAGACATGGAGAGCCAGCCGGTGTCTAACCCGCTGGCAGCGTTGCCGGGCCGTATTCCCGGTGTGCAGATCACGCAGCAGAACGGTCTGCCGGGCAGCGCTGCCGTAGTGCAGATCCGCGGCCAGGGCTCCATGAGCTCCGGCACCTTGCCGTTGTACGTCATTGATGGCGTACCCTATACCAACTTCAACGGTTCTTATCCCCCGTCTGACAACCTCAACTCCCTCGGGACCACCGGCGCTAACGGTGGTATCAGCCCTTTCAGTATGATCAACCCCGATGATATTGAAAGGATGGACATCCTCAAAGATGCGGACGCTACGGCCATCTACGGCGCCAGAGGCGCCAACGGCGTTATCCTCATCACCACTAAAAAAGGGAAGTCAGGAAAAACAAAAGCTAACGTAAACGTATACACGGGATCTGGGAAAATCGGCCATTTTATTCCCATGATGAATACGCAGCAATACCTCGATCTGAGAAGAGAAGCGTTCAAAAACGACGGCGTTACACCCAACTCCGTGAATGCGCCGGAGCTGACGGTATGGGACCAGCACGCATATACCGACTGGCAGCGTTTCCTCGCCGGTGGCACGGCGCGCTCCACCGACGCACAGGCGTCCGTTTCCGGTGGAGAAGGAAAAACACACTTCCTCTTCAGCGGCGGCTATCACAAAGAAACAACGGTATATCCCGGCGACTTCAACAGCCAGCGTTTCACCGGCCGCCTGTCTGTGGACCATCGCTCAGCTAATGACAAATTCTATGCTGCTATTACAGCTAACTATTCCAATGATAAAACCGTACTGCCAGGGTCAGACCTTATTTCGATGTACAACCTGCCCCCCAACATGCCTTTGTATGACAATGCCGGTAAACTGTTGTGGTCCAGTGGTTTCAGCAATCCGGTGGCGTTGATGCAACGCCGTTATACCAGCAATACCGGTAATCTGATGACGAACGCCAGCCTGCGTTATTCCATCATCAAAGACCTGAATTTTAAGCTGAGCCTCGGCTATACGAATACTACGCTGGACCAGGTGAATCCACTGCCGGCATCTACACAGAACCCGCTTAATAATCCCCAGTCGTCCGCTACGTTTGCGAATACACGATCACAGAACTATATCGCTGAACCGACGCTCGACTATACGATGGAAGGAAAGCAGGGACGGCTCAATCTGATGGTGGGCGGTACTTATCAGCGTAGCCTCTCTACCGGCCAAAGCATCGATGGCCGTAACTACAGCAGCGAAGGGCTGCTGGGCTCTCTGGTTGGCGCAGGCACCATGGTGTTGAATTCCAGTTCTTATTTCGATTATCGTTTTGCCTCCTTGTTTGGCCGTATTAACTACGATTATCAAAGGAAGTATCTGTTGAACGTCACTTTCCGCCGCGATGCTTCTTCCCGCTTCGGGCCCGACTATGCCATGGGCAATTTTGGCGCGGTAGGCGCCGCATGGCTGTTCTCCGAAGAACCCTTTGCGCAGGACAACCTGCCCTGGCTGAATTTCGGTAAGCTGCGCGCCAGCTTCGGTACCACCGGTAACGATCAGATCTCTAACTATATTTATTTGCCACTGTTATCGTCCGCAGGCACTTATCAGGGCAACGCTGCCCTGGCCCGCGGCACGCTGCCTAATCCGGGCATCAAATGGGAAACAACCCGTAAGCTGGAGTTTGGGCTGGAGCTGGGTTTCCTGCAAGACAGGATTAAATTCTCCGGAGATTATTACCGGAACCGGTCCACCGATCAGTTGCTGTCTGCCGCACTGCCTACGCAGTCAGGCTATAACAGCTACACCGTGAATATGCCTGCGCTGGTACAGAACAGCGGCGTGGAGCTGGAACTGACTACCCTCAATCTGAAAGCTTCGAATTTCGGATGGACAACAGCTTTCAACGTGACCTTTTACCGTAATAAACTGGTGGACTTCCCCGGTATTGAAAAATCTTTTTATGCCAGTAGTTATTTGATCGGTCAACCGATAGATGTTGTCAGAAAGTATCTCTATACCGGCTATGATCCTAAAACGGGCGTCCCGCAATATGCAGATCTGAACAACGATGGTTCGATCGATTTTAATAATGACCGCCAGGTCATTCCTCCGGGCAACCCTTATTTCGGCGGCATCAATAATACCATCTCCTATAAAAACTGGGACGTTAGTTTCTTTTTACAGTTCCACCACCGTAAGGGCAGTACCAACAACATCAGTACGCCGATAGGCAGCAGCAGAAGCAATCAGAACACTTCCGTGCTCGACAGATGGCGGCAGCCCGGCGATATCGCTGCTTATCCTGCTGCCAGCACTACACCCGGCACGCCTGTCTATCTCGGCTATACGCAATATGGCAGCGCTACTGCTTTATGGGGAGATGCGAGCTATCTGAAGTTACGCTCTGCTTCCCTCAGTTATTCTTTCCCTAAGATGTGGCTGAAGAAAGCGAACATCGCCAACCTGAAAGTATATGCAGAAGGACAGAATCTCTTCACCTGGATGAAAAACAAATACCTGTACGATCCGGAGACCAGCGTTCCCGGCGGCCCTCCGGGCCTGGGTACCGGTATGATCGCCATGCCGCCGTTGAGAACTATTGTGTTTGGTGTTAACTGTTCATTCTAAAATCTGATTGTTATGTTGTCTTCTACTATTCATAAAAAAGTGATGTTGTCGCTACTACTGGCGGGCAGTGTTTTGTCTTCCTGCCGAAAGCTGGTGGAAATTGGTCCGCCTACCACCCAGGTAGGACTTGACCAGGCCTTTGCTGCTGAAGCTACGGCTACCAGTGCCGTGCTGGGTATTTATAACACTTCTGCGATACGGGATTTGTTGTTTCCCTTAGCTGAACTGCCGGGCCTTTCTGCCAACGAGTTGCAGAACAATGTTTCCAGTCCGTCGTACGATGAGTTTAAAACCAACAACATTGCGGTAACTAACGGGCTTGCCAATACTACGTTGTGGGGTTACAGTTATACCACGATAGCGCAGGCCAATGCCATGATGGAAGGGATCGGCCGCAGCACAACACTTTCTCCTGCCGTCAAAAATCAGTTGTTGGGAGAAACGAAAGTGTGGAGAGCTTTTATATATGGCTATCTCGTGAACATGTTCGGCGACGTGCCCATGCCGCTGAAAGATGATCCGTTGAGCAATGCTACCTTACCACGGACGGCCGCTTCGCAGGTATGGGCGCAGATCATCACCGATCTGACAGAAGCGCAGGGATTGCTCACCGATGCTTATCCGGCTACGCTGCGAACAAGGATCAACCGGCAGACGGCCAACGCGCTGCTGGCGCGGGCCTATCTGTACCAGAAAGACTGGGCCAAAGCAGAAGCCGCGGCCAATGCGGTGATCAACTCCGGGATATATAGCCTGAATAAAGACCTGAATACCACTTTCGGCAATACCAGCAATGAAGTGATCTGGCAGCTGGCCACATTGACCGGTATTTCCACGTATACTACCAACCGTGATGCCAACGGTGGCAGCTATGCCGCTGCGCCAGGCAGCATTCCGGCTGTAACGCTGACGGATACACTGTATAATTCCCTGGAGTCGGGAGACAAGCGCAAAACCAGCTGGGTGGCCGCTACAGACATCGGCGGACAGAATTATAAAGTGATCACCAAATACAAAATGAGGGTACTGGCCACCGGCGCTACTATGGGCAACGAGTTTAACGTGATGCTGCGACTGGCGGAACAATACCTGATCCGCGCAGAAGCACGGGCGCAGCTGGGCAATCTCACCGGCGCTATGGAGGATGTAAACACCATTAGGGACAAAGCTGGTCTCCCTGGCCTGGACAACAGCATCACACCGGCCAATCTGTTACTCGCTATAGAAAAAGAAAGAAAGGCAGAACTGTTTGGCGAATGGGGGCATCGCTGGTTTGACCTGAAGCGTACACCCGCCATTTCCGGTGGCGGTAAAACCCGCGCTGATGAGGTGATTGGCGGCATGAGGCCTGCTACGTGGACCAGTACCGATGTGTTGTACCCCATACCGGATGCGCAACGCGTGGCCAACCCTGCACTGACGCAAAATCCAGGATATAACAATTAACATAAAACCAACCCTGTTATATGAAGAAAGTATTCCCAATCGTGCTCGGTGGCTGCCTGCTGGCCGCCGGCCAGTCAAGCGGTCAGGCGCAGATAAGCCCCGACTCGCTGACGCGCTACTATAGCCGCCTTGCCAAAGGCGACGATGCAGAGAAAGCACTGCTGTCAAACAAAATGTATGCATTGACCAAAAGCAAAAAAGAAGCCGACTGGCTCACCGCCGCCCGTTTCTTCTACCAGCTGAAGAAAAATAACGTCGGTGATTCCATTCAACAGGTAGCTGCTGAACATTTTCCCACTGGCTTTGCTGCCCGTAACAACGCGGTGCAGGTCATCTATCATGAAACCGACCCGGTGAAGAAAGAAGCACTTTATAAAGCATGGCTCAAAAAGTTCCCGCGGGATAAACAGAACAAGGACGCGATCATCTATGACTACGCCACCAGCAGCGTTGGTACTGCCTATGCGCAGGCCGACAATCTGCCTAAAGCGCTGGAATATGCCGACCTCATTGTATCGCCCTTCTGGAAAGGACAGGGGTGGGTCGGTACCGCAGAGCGGATTCTCAAACATGGTCATACCGCTGAAGGAAAAATGCTGTATAAAAAAGCCATTGAAGATGCCTATGAATTCAGGACTACCCGTAAAAACGAGGAAGGTGCAGCATTTGCGGCCATGGGCTATCCTGGTTATCTCAGCTCCTATGCGCTGCTGTTGTTCAATGACAAAGAGTATGATACTGCATTGGTGTACCTGAAACGCGCCGAACAAGCAGAAACACCGGTGCGCCCGCAGGTGAATGAAATGTACGCCAAAGTGCTGCTTGCCAAAGGCGAGTACCAGCAGGCTTTCGCACGTCTCAGCGAGGTAGCTGCACAAGGCCGACTGAATGCGGACAACAGAGGGATACTGGCGGAAGCTTACGCCAAAGTGCGCGGCGACAATCGGCTGGAGCAATACATCGATTCCCTGAAAGGTGGCCTCGATGATAAGATGAAGGAAGAATTTGCCAAACAGATCATCAAAGAACCGGCGCCCGGATTCACACTGAAAGATGCAGATGGTAATACCGTGTCACTGTCTGACTACAAAGGAAAGACCGTGGTGCTCGACTTCTGGGCCACCTGGTGCGGTCCCTGCAAAGCTTCCTTCCCTGCGATGAAAAAAGCGATGGAGAAATACAAAAATGATCCAAACGTGAAGTTCCTGTTCGTACACACGTGGGAGAAAGAAGAGAACGCCACCGCCAGTGCTAAAAAGTTTATCACCGGCAATGGTTATCCTTTTCAGGTGCTGATGGACCTGAAAGATTCCGCTACCGGTATCAACAAAGTGGTGGACAGCTATAAGGTGCAGGGCATCCCCACGAAGTTCGTGATTGACGGGAAAGGCAATATCCGTTTCCGCTTCACCGGATTTAGCGGAGGAGATGACGCGGCCGTTGCGGAAGTATCCGCCATGGTAACGCTGGCCAATCAGTGATTTTTGATGATGCAATAGTAGCCTGCCTACGAAAGGCCCGGGATTTCCCGGGCCTTTGTTGTATGTCCCAATCGCCCCGCAAGAATGTCTCTTTTGTGCCTCCCGTAAGCAACAACAAGCAGTTAAATTTGTTATTCAACAAAAAACCATCATCATGGTCAATATTTGGCACAGATTAGTGATTAAAGTTGCTCCGGAAGAAGTTTACAAGGCCCTTTCCACACAAACAGGACTGGCCGGATGGTGGACACCGGACACCATTGCAAAACCTGAGATCGGCAGCATTGCCCGTTTTGCTTTCGGAGACTATTTTAAAGAGATGAAAGTGACTGCGCTGCAGCCTTCCAAACAAGTGAAGTGGGAGTGCCGGAAGGCGGTAGATGAATGGGTCGGGACCACCATTACCTTCGACCTGGAACCGCATAAGGACGGTACTACGTTGTTCTTTCATCACGATGGATGGAAAGACTATTCACCTACCTATGCTGTTTGCACCTATGACTGGGCCATGTTTTTAAGAAGCCTGAAAAAGTTGTGTCAAACGGGAAAGGGCGCACCTTATCCGGACCAGAGCAGGTTTGAATAACCTATTGATGGGTTCCCCGGAAATCATGGGGACTTTGTCCGCTCATTTTACGAAAGAAGACGGTGAAGTTGGAAGGATGTCCAAAGCCAAGGCAGTACGCGATCTCACCAATACTCCAACTGGTAACGCGTAGTAGGGTTTGGGCTTCCTTCAGGAGGTGGTCGGCGATGACCTGCGTAGTGGTTTTGCCGGTAACCGTCTTCACTGCTCTGTTCAGGTAGTTCACGTGTATGGACAGTTGTGTGGCAAAAGCTGCCGCCGTTTTCAGTTGTACCTGCTCATGTACGGTGGTAATGGCGCATTGTTTGGCCAGCAATTCCAGGAACAGCGTGGTGATCCTGTGGGCGGAGTTTTGCGGTTGCCAGGTAGTGGGAGGCGTTATCTTCATCGCTTCATGATACAGCAACTGGATATAGTTCCTGATCACCTCGTTCTTTTGTTGATAGTCTCCTTCCTGCTCTTTGATCATCATCTGAAAGATGAATGTTAATTTCTCCGCAATCGTTTCATCCGGAGGCAGCACATGATCGCCACGGACGTTGAAGACAGGAGATGCTGCCAGATTATATACAAACGAATCGGTAAACAAACAGAAGTAGTAACGCAGCTTGTCAGACCGGCGCTCCCAGGAGTAAGGGATCATCGGGTTACTGAAAATAATGGCTTTGTCCTTTACCGTAATGCTTCGATCAGCATAGGTAATTCCGATCTCACCTTCCAGTATCAGGGTGATTTTGTAATAGTTACGCCGGATAAAAGGAGAAGGAAGGTCCGGGTGATCATCTCCCACATAAAATGCATAATACTCCTGTAGGTTGGAGTACGGCTGGTTCCTTCTGGTGAAAAACTGTTCGATCTGTTCGACTGACTTCATGTACCTAAGTTACGAAAATCTGACACCTGTGACGCGCTGGCTCAGTTGCCACAGGACAGTCGCCTGTACGGGATCAAGCGCATACGGTCGGACGCCGTATGGTACGGTAACGTCGGCGGGCACACGTTCGGAGATGTTGCAGTTTTCGCAATATACCCCACCGATATCGGCCAGTTGAGAACTAAGCCCACACCAGACGAGCGTAGCGGCGCCTTGTTGCGGTGTCTTAAACGTTTTGATGGGCTGCGCCCAGGTACGGTATTCGTCCGGACTCATATACCGGAACACATCCGTTTGGACCGCCCCGGGGTGTACCGCATAAGCCCTGATGCCATATTGCTGCCCGATACGGTCCAGCTCCACGGTAAACAGCACATTGGCCGTTTTGGATTGTCCATAAGCTTTTCTCGTATCAAAAGGTTGCTTTTCAAAGTTGATATCATCGGGTTGCAACGCCATATGCCGATGCCCGATAGAAGCGGTGTTGATCACCCTGGCCCTGCCAGCTTGTTTCAACGCCGGCCATAGTCTGCCGGTCAACTGAAAGTGGCCCAGGTGATTGACCCCAAACTGTAGTTCATACCCCCGCTTGTCTGTTTGAAAAGATGGTACATTGAACAATCCTGCATTGTTGAACAGATAATCGAGTTTGTTATGTTCTGCCAGCAACTGCGCTGCAAAGTTGTCTACGCTATCAGGATCAGATAAATCCAACGGGATAAAGGAAACATTTGGAAGCTGTTGCAGTACCGCTGCGGCTTTACCGGCATCTCTCGCACCGACGATCACCTGCGCTCCCGCTTCGGCGAATACCCTGGCTATTTCCAGTCCGATGCCGGAGTTGCCGCCGGTAACGACCGCTGTTTTCCCGTTTAAATGATGTCCGGAGGCGACTTCCGTGGCAGTGCTTTCTGCGTTGAAGGGGGAATTGATAGGTTGTTGCATGGTTTCCTGTAAGGTTTGCATCACAAAATTAGCACCTGGGGAGACGGGAAAATTATGGGAATCAAACCAATGCTTATGCGAAACAGGAAGGCGCAAAAAAACAACGGGCGCCTATCATGGCGCCCGTTGCTGAAAATATGGATCACAGTTTTCCTACCCATCGGTTGACCGTATTATCCGGTCCTTCCATCACGACTTTATAAAATCCGGAGGGCATGTCTTTCACACTGATGGTGGCATGTTCCTGCTGTAGCGGTACTTCGCCGAGCAATTTATAGGTGTCCTGGCCACCGGTTTTGAAATGGTTGGTGGTGGTCACCCATACTTTCACGTTGCCTTTCTTCTCGCGGGCTTTCCAGGTCAGATGCAGCGAGCCATTGTCCAGTGTGGCGCCTGGCTGTGTCAGCGATACTTTGCCTGTCAGGGGCGCGCCATCGAGTTCGCGGGCGTCCGGCTGGGGAATATTAATCTGCAGGAAGCGGGCCATTGTAGGCAGGATGTCCACAATACCGGGTTGACCGGTCTTGAAGTAGTCGTTCAGGCCTTTGGCATTGGTGAACATCCAGGTGGTGCGCTCGCGGTCCGACTGGCCACCGTGGCCTTTCCCGTTGCTGGCGGTGCGACCATGGTCTGTGGTGATGAACAGCTGCCACTCTTCGCCGAAGTTTTTGCGGCGGTATTCGAGTGCGTTCCAGATGCGGCCAATCTGATCATCCATCATGTTGACGGCGGCATAGAACTTTTCACTGTCGCCATAACGGTGCCCCATGTCGTCGGTGTATTCGAGGTATACCCATGTGAGGTCCGGCGCTTGTTTACGGATGTAATCGGCGGCGCTGTCTACCACGGCTTCATCGATCAGGTGCATGTACCAGCTGTCTTTATCATGCGGGAAGCGGGCGGTATCTTTCTCCAGGCCGTCTACATGGTAGTCAATTTTCAGGTTACCGGTTTGTGGCAGGCCGTCGCCCACCAGTTTGGTGCGGTTATCGAGCCAGGAGGAGAAGACAGCCGTTTTCTTTTGCGGGTATGCCTGCCTGAAAAAGCGGAAAATACTGCCGTAGCTGTAGTTCTGTGCGGCGATATCATTATCCCACACATTGTGTTTGTTGACCCAGGTACCGGTAAGCAGGCTGTTATAGCCTACTGCCGAGATGGTGGGTGTCTGGGAGTAACCGTCTTTCTCTCCGCCTACATAGGCGCGGGTGTAACCGCCCACTTTGGCGATCTCACGCAGATGCGGCGTTGGCTGTTTTTCGATAACGTCCGCCGGGATACCATCTACAATAATAAACAGGGCTTTCTTTTTCTGTGCCTGTACCATCAGGGTGGTGCAGGAGAAAGTAACGATGGAAAAGATAAATGCTTTTAACATGGATCACATTTTTATTCTTTTACGAGCAGCCACATGACGCCGTTGATGTTGTCGCCCTGCGGATATTGCCGGGTGATGGCATCGCTCACGTGCTGTCTGTTGAGGTTCAGCTCTGGTTCAGGATACATCCAGCGTTTGGGTACTTTTTTATTGTTCAGCACCCCGTTGCCGGAAACATCGAATACCGGCAGTCCTGTACGACGTTGTTCATAGAACACCTGCCAGCCGGAATTCATAAAGAAACCGATATATTTCTGATTAAAGATACCTTCCAGCTCTTTTCCGGGTACCAGTTGCACAGATGGCTGTGCAAGATACGCCGTGATATCTGCCGGTGCTATTTTACAAAATTCCATGGATGCCTGTATTCCTTTTTTATAATAATCGGCGGCATTGCCGCTGATCCAGCCACGCACCACGGCTTCGGCCAGCACAAACTGAAGCTCTGCATATCCCAGTACTACGCTGGGCTCATTAACAGGGTCGTTGTAGTAACGTTTGGCTATTTTGGATACTTCACCGTTCACGACGCGGCTGTTGTTTTCGTCGATGGTGGCGCTGCCTTTGGCTCCGCCGTAGGCGTTGAAATCATTGTCCGGCAGTCCGGCATATTTGGTGGCTTTCTGCGCAAAACGGAATAACCGGGGATCCTGGTACTGTTTCAACAGGTCCACAAAATTCTCTTCCAGATAGAAGGCTGTTTGCATACTGTTGTTGTTATAATACGGATAACGGTTGTCCTGCAAATCGGCAAACACCAGCTGTCCGTTGTCAGCGCTGCTGCCCAGCAGCGGATATTTGGACGGATTGTTCACAATTTCGGCAAAACGTTCCTTTACTTTCAGCTTGACGTTGCCCTCTTTCTGCGACAGGCTCATTAATACCCGCAGGGAGAAACTGTTGATCAGGCGCTTCCATTGTTCTTTTTTCCCACCGTAAATAACATCGCCCCGGATCTCCCCGTCTGCTGCGGCCAGTTGATCGCCGGCAGCTTTGAGGTCATTGAGGATGTTGAGGAAGATGTCTTCCTGACGGTCATACACGGGGGTAAACATCTCTGAAGACCCTTTCAGCGCTTCACTGTAAGGGATATCGCCGAAGGCCAGTGTCAGTTTCATAAAAAACCAGGCGCGGAAGAACTTGCCCAGCGCCAGATAAACGGGCTGGTTGATGCGGGTAGCTTCTTCTTCCATCTTCACTACCTGACGGAGGCTGCCAAACTCGCCAAAGCCGGACCGTTGCCAGTTGTAATACTGGTAGGAATCTATCCCGTCGGTATTGACCAGGTAGCGGGAGGCAAAGGCGGCCGAGGTGCTGATGTCATTGAAGGCGGTGGTTTCAATGTTGGTCAACAGCAGTTCTGGTGTGGCCTGGGTGGGTTTGTTCGGGTCTGTCTGGAAGTACTCAAACTTCTTGCAACTGCTGAAAGCCGTTGCCAGCAAACAAAATATGATAATTGATGATGTACGCATGATGCAGTGATTAGAACTTTAAATTCAGGTTGAAACCCATGCTGCGGGAGGATGGCGTCTGTAACTCATCTTTCCCGGTATCCGGATCAACGTTGGGTAATTTGGAGAACAGCAACAGGTTACGGCCAACGAGCGACAAAGAGGCGTCTTTGATAAATGTCCTGCTCATCCACTTTCCGGGCAGCTGCCAGGTGAAGTTCACTTCGCGCAGCTTCAGGAAGGTCTGGGAATAGTAGTTATTGTTGGTGTTGGCGTTGTTGCTGGTGTTGATCATATAGTCGATGTAGTTCACCGCTTTGGTATTGGGCGCGAACTTACGGGTGTCGGAGGTGATGTTACCATCTGCGTCGTACTGGATGTCTCCGGAAGTAACGATCACGCCGGGACCTACGTAGGTGTTTTTGCCGGCGTTGGCGTCATCCCTGAAAGGATTGACAGTACCGGGATGGGTACCACCCCACCACATTTTGGCGTTGGTCATAGAGTACATCATGCCACCGATACGGCCGTCTACGAGGAAACGCAGGGTGAACTGTTTGTAGCGGAATGTGTTTTCCATGCCATAGGTCCAGTCAGGATCGGAATTGCCGATGTAGCGTTGGTAAGGGTCACTTTTCGGGAAACCGTTGCTTTCGTATACAATGTTGCCGGAAGGGTCTCGTTCGTACACATAATCAAATATTCTGTCCATCCGTTCGCCCACCCTGATTTTATTCAGTTCGGTAGCGCCGCCATAGATCTCCTGTAATACCCTTTTGTATTTGCTGAAGTTCACCATTACGTCCCAACGGAAATCGGTATTGCGTACAGGCGTGCCGGTGAGCATGAATTCCCAGCCGGTGCGGAGGAATTCGTTGCCGTTCACCAGGTAAGAACCATAACCACTGCTGATGGCTACCGGCAGTTTCACGATGTTGTTATAGTCGCGGGCACGGTAGTAGGTAACATCCAGGCCTATACGATTGTCGAAGAGTTTGGTTTCCACGCCGGCTTCCCAGGCCCCGGTGGTCTGCGGATGGATGTTGGGATTGCGCAGGATATCGCTGAAGTTCAGCGAAGGGATGCCGTTCCACTTAATACCCTTGTCGTAAGTAGACAGGTGGGAGTAGGTGTAGTCATTGTTCACCGTGGCCAGTACGCCGCTGGATACCTGCGACCAGGAGCCTCTGGCTTTCAGATAAGATAACCATTTCGGCATCTTCATCAGCTCCGACAATACCACCGATCCGGATACGGAAGGGTAGAAGAAGGAGTTGTTGTTGATCGGCAGCGTGGAAATCTTGTCGTTACGACCGGTAAGTGACAGATAAAAAGCGCCCATAAATTCCATGTCCACAAAACCATAGAGGCTGCTGGTCCTTCTTTCTTCGATGAAGTTGGTGCCCAGAATGGGATTGGCGGAGTTGGAGAGGTTATAAAAACCGGGAATGGTGAGACCGTCCGTCGTGCTCCGCTGATACTTGTCGTTGCGGTAGTAGTTGGAACTGCCTACTTCGGCGTGTACGGAAAAGTTTTTGCTGAAAGCATGTTCGTAGCGGCCAATCAGGTCGGTCACAATGTCGAAGTAGTTTTCGGAACGGGCCACATAATTACCTCTGGATTTGCTGCTGTAGCCGATGTAGCTGGCAGGCTCTTTGGTGTCTTCATTCAGTCCGAAGGCATTGATGCCCGACCGCAGTTTCACGCTGAAATCCCGGTTGATCTTATAATCCAGCGTCATGGAGCCGAAGGTGTTATTCTTATAATAGCCCGTCAGCAGTTCATACGCCTGGAAATAGGGGTTGTTGTACCAGGAGGTGTTATAATTGCGCTGTTGCAGTTTTTCTTTTCCTGGCTCCCAGTAGTTGCGCAGGTCGCGGATATCCACATCGGAGCCGGTCCATAATACGAGGTTGTACAGGTAGTTCGTAGGGCCATAGCCGATAGTAGGATAGTTGTCGGAGTATTGCCGGTTGTAGGTGATACGGGCATCTACGTTCAGCCTGTCGGTAAGGTTATAGTTACCGGCGATGCTGAAAGAGCTGTTATTGAGTTGTGTATTGGGAACCACGCCCAGCTGATAGATGTGCGAAGCAGAGGCCCTGAAATTGCCTTTGTCGCTGGATTTGGTGATACTGAGGCTGTTGGTGGAGATCACGCCGGTCCGGAAGAAGTTGCGTACGTTGCTTTTTCCGCGGGACACAAACGGCAGCGGTACCAGTTTACCGGTGGCCGGATCTACCGGGCTGTTATATTGTGGTGTTTCCCAGTAGCCGCTCGGCGTGGTAGGATCTTTCTGGTCCAGCTTGGGGCCCCATATCCAGCCGGAGCCTTCTGTGCCGCCGCCGGAGCCGTCCACGTAGGCGTATTTGCCTTTAGCGCCGTTGCCGTAGGTGGTTTGTACGTCGGGGATGCGGATGAAAGAAGGCTGGAACATGGTAGAGGAGTTGACGTCCACCGACAGGTCTTTCCCTTTGCCTCTTTTGGTGGTGATCATCAGGGCGCCGAACTGACCGATGGAGCCATATAGGGCAGAAGCGGAAGTGCCTTTGAGCACGTTGATGCTTTCCACGTCATCGGGATTTACTTTCCACATGTCGGCTGTCTGATCGGGGATACCGTCTATCACGATCAGGGGCTTCTGTCCACGCAGCTGGATGGTAGCGTCGCGGAACATATCGGTGGAGTTGCGGATCACGAGGCCGGCTACACGACCGGTGAGAGAGCCGATGAGATTGGGTTCCCTGGCTTTGGTCATGTTGTCGCCTTTCACGGTTTGTACCGCATAGCCCAGCGATTTCTTTTCTTTCTGGATACCGAGGGCGGTCACCACTACTTCACTCAGTCCGGCTACATCCTGTTGCAGCGCTACGTCTATCTGTGTGCGGCCGTTCACCGGTATTTCCTGTGACTTGTATCCTACGAGCGAAAAACGCAGCACATCGCCTTCTTCCACGCCGGGCAGCGTATAGTGGCCTGTTTCGCCGGAGTTGGCCCCTTTTGTTTTTCCTTTTACGGAGATGATGACGCCAGGCAACGGGCTGTTATCTTTGGCATCGGTCACCGCACCTTTAACCGTTATCTGCGTTTGGGCGTGACCGATACCGGGCAGCGCTTTCACCGCATAGTAGTTGCCCTGTATCGGCTCACAGGTGAGGCCATAAGGACGCAGCAAGGCAGGCAGTTCGGTCGCGGGATCAGCCTGTTCCATTTTTCTGAATGTCTGTGCGCTCACGGACTTACCCGCGAGGAGGGCGCTGTTGTAGCTGAAGTTGACTTTATGTGTGTTTTCCAGTACAGGGAATACCTCCGACAACAGATAGCTTTCACGTGCGTGTTGTCTGACGGTTCCTTTTGCCATGATGTTCTGCGCTTGTGTGGTGAATGGCACAGCGGGCATCAGGCACAATAAGATCCCTACTACCTTATGATGTATAAGTAGTTTTCGTTGCATAACAATGCGTTTTAATAAAAATCCCGGGTTCGTTTAGGTGGTAATGATCACCTGGCCAGCATCATCATTACCTGGTTGTTGTGTTTATCGATCCTGATATCAAGTGATTTGGTAAGAATATGCAGCAGCACGTCCAGATCGTTGGCGGGCGTGGTGCCGGTAAATCGTAACTGCGACAGTTGTGGTGCAGCGAAGGTAACCTCTGCGCCAAATTGTTCTTCAATAAAGTCGGCTATGTCAGCCAGTGTGGCGTCCCGGAATACTTTCTGATTGTCTTTCCAGGAAGTTAGTTGCAGCGTGTCGGCCTGGAGCCGCGACAGTTGGCCGTCGCCGGCATTATAGCAGGCCATTTCTCCCGGTTGCAGTACCAGCGTGTGTCCGTGGCTGTTATCCGGCAGCCCTACTTTTACTTTACCGCTGTTGAGCACCACCTGTACGCCTTTCGTACGGGCAGCCACGTTAAAGCGGGTACCCAGCACCTGTACCGTGAGTTGGTCGCCCGCATGCACCATAAATTTTCCGGCCGCATCGGGGGCCACATCAAAGAAGGCCTGACCGTTTATCCATACTTCGCGGGAGCCTGGCTGCCAGCCAGCACTGTCGTATTGCAGCGTGGAGTTGGCATTCAGGGTAACGGCGGTGCCATCGGGCAGCATTACTTTTTTCATACTGCCGTAGCCGGTGGATACGGCTGTCAGTACCGGCTTTTGCCGGGCGGGATGGTACAGCAATACAATGGCTGCCGCCACGGCCGCTGCGGCGGCACTAACGGTAATGACCCTGCGCAATAAAGTGCGGCGGCGTGCAGGCTGTGTCACAGGCGTAGTGATAGCGGAAAGCTGCTGAAACACGCGTGTGGTGGCCGCTACATCCATGTGGGGAGCCGGTATATCTTCGATCTCATCGGGCAGCGGCATCAGGTCTTCATTACCCTCCTGCTGTAGAAACGCGATCAGCTCGGCTGTTTCTCTCGGAGTAATAGAACCATTCGCATGCTTAATAAACAACGCTCTTATATATGCCGGGTCCGGGTACATCGGTATGCTTTATTATATGATACAATTGAAAAAAAGGAAAGGACGATCCAGGGGAGAAATTTTTTTATTTTTTTTATTTCTTCATTTGAATATTGGATTTATGGATCTTGGAATTTTTTGATTTGATATTGGGGGTGTCCCTGATAACAACGAGGTCAAAAACAAATTCCAACATCAGAAAATCTCAAATTCTGTACATCAAATAAAAAAATAGAAAAATAGCAAAATGACCAAATGTTCTATCTGCTGGCGCAGGAAACGGCTGGCTTTTACAATCTGGTCTTTGACAGTATTTTTGGAGATACCCAGACGGAGGGCTATTTCTTCATGGGAGAGGCCTTCGATACGGCTGAGGCAGAATATAAGTTTACGTTGCGGAGGCAGCATGTCCAATACCCGGCTTTTCGCCCGCTGAAGGTCTGCGGCATTAACGGCATCTTCTGTGGTATTCACGGCAACAGGCTGGTGGCGGAACACGGATTGACGGAGGTCCTCATCCAGCGCGGCTTTTTTCAGAATGTTGAAAACGCAGTGCCTGACGGCCGTATACAGATAGGCTTTAATAGAAAGGGAAGGGTCGAGCTGTTGCCGGTTGATCCATACTTTCATGAATACCTCCTGTACTGCCTCTTCGGCCATTTCCGGCGCGCGGCATAACTTGCAGGCGTATCCGAAAAGAGCGTCCTTGTAGGCATAGAACAGCTCCTGAAACGCGGCAGCATCCCCATCTTTTATTTTAGATATACATTCCACTCCTAATTGACTCATGACGATATGAGGTACAAAAATCAGAACTATTTATTACCGGAATATTAAGGATCAATTAAAAACTCAAAAAGGTCCACTGCGATTTTGGTGATTTTTTCGGTGCTTCCAGGCTTTCGGAGAACTAATCGGGGATTAAGTTAGTAAAAAAGAATAATCCCGCAGGAAAAATTTATCTGCCCCCTTTTTATCTTGTGACGACCATCTTCTGCCCCCGGAAGCTTTGTTGGGCGGCATTTTTTGGCTATTTTAAGTCCAAACAACAGACTTATGAAATCAACTGGAATCAGCCGGAGAATGTTTCTTTCATCCGGCGCTGTCCTTGCAGGATCGGCGGTACTGGCTGGTAGCCCGCTGAAAGGCTGGGCTTTTACGGAGGAAACCCCCACCGTAGGACAGATCATCGATGCGTTTATAGCCCAAATCCCTTCCGGCGCTATCCCGGGCACGGTAGATACGCTCAAAGCCGGTTCCCGCGATACAAAGGTCACCGGCATCGTCACTACCATGTTCGCGACGATTGAGGTCATCAGAAAGGCCATCGATGGGAAAGCCAATTTCATCATCGCCCACGAACCTACCTTTTATAATCACCTCGATGATGTCAGCTGGCTGCAGCAAGATGATGTCTACCAATATAAAAAGGCCCTGTTGGACAAACACGGGATCGCGGTATGGCGCAATCATGATTATATCCATTCCATCCACCCCGACGGCGTCAGCAAAGGATTGGAAGATACTTTCGGCTGGCAGCCATATGCGGTGAAAGGGGAACCGGTGTATAATCTCTCTGCCCCGCAATCCCTGAGCAGTCTGATTGCCTTCTTTAAAAAGAAGCTGGGGGTGAGCAGCATGCGTTATGTGGGCGACCTGCAACAGCGCTGTCAGAAAATACTCGTGCTGCCGGGCGCTTATGGTGGTAAAACACAGATAGAAGCAATCGGGAAATACAAACCGGACGTGGTCTGTTGTGGTGAGATCTCTGAATGGGAAACGGCGGAATACGTGCGCGATGCCCGCGCCAAAGGAGATAACCTCTCGTTGGTACTGTTAGGGCACATCGCCAGCGAAGAGCCGGGGTCTGTTTTTATGATCGACTGGCTGAAGCAACATTTCCCCCAGGTGAAGGCGGCACACGTTCACCCGGGGCACTCCTTATCCTTTGCCTGAAAATAAATTTGCCTTCAACCACCGGAGCAGGTGGCTGAAGGCAAATACAGGTTAAATGGCTGGTATCAGAATTTGAAAGCGATGCTGCCGCTGAAGTTCCTGGTCTTCTGCGGATTGACGGTAGAATAACCGATCCAGTATGCTTTATTGGTGATGTTATTTAATTTGAAACCAAAGCGGAAACGGTCATTTTCATAGAAGATGCTGCCATTGAGGAGCGTATAGGCCGGCAGGTAAAAATAACCCAGCGCCTTGTCGTTCACCACTTTGTTATCGCTGGCATAGTTGCCCCCTGCGCCAAAGCCCAGTCCTTTTACCGCGCCCTGCTGGATGCGGTAGCTTACCCACAGGTTCGCCACGGTAGGGGAACCGGCGGTAGCAGGACGTAGCCCTTCCAGATTTTTCTCGGTCTTTTCGTATTTGGAGTCGTTATAGGCATAACCAGCCACTATGTCCAGGCCACGTGCAGGATGCGCAATGACTTCCACTTCCACACCTTTACTGTATTGCGTTCCATCCTGGATAGACACATTAGGAACATTGCCGGGACGGATAATATCTTTCACCCGGATATCATAATAACTGATGGTACCGGTGATCATGTCCTGAAGCAGCGATACTTTCACGCCGCCTTCCATCTGATTGGCCTGCTCCGGTTTGAAAGGTTTGCCGGAAGGATTGGTGGTCGGTTTGTTGGTGAATCCGTTCTGATAGTTGGCAAAGAGAGATACCTTGTCTTTGATAGGCTGGTACACGATACCGAATTTGGGAGACAACGCTGTTTGCGTGTAGCCGTTCTCGTATTTACCACTGACGTCGCTGTAATTTCCTTTGTTGTCGAAGTAGTCTATCCGTAAACCAGCCTGTACCAACAGGTTATCGGTGATGTTCAGCACATCGGAAACATAGGCGCTGTAAGTATTGGAGATATAATGCGAAGGGAAGGTAAAGGCCAACCCTTTGGTATCATATACTTTATCGAGGTTCCTGCGGTTGAAATCACGATAGGTAGGAATATTGCCTTTGGCGTAGATGGTATCATAAGTATTCCCACCGAAGAACTGATTGGAATGGTGATGGAAGAAGTCGATCCCGCCCACGAAACGGTTCCTCAGACTGCCGATGTTAAAGTCGCCATTGAAATTGTGTTGTATCTCCAACACGTTGTCATGGCTGTTGTTGGTGAACTGATCATTGCGGGAGATGTAACCGTTGCCCACTGCGTTGGGATCGTTCTTTACTTCTGCATCGGTGAGCAGATAGAAGTAGGGCGAAGGTCCGTTGGAGTAGCTGCTGGTGGTGGTAACGTTCGTTTGCATGCTCCATTGTGATGACAGGCGGTAGGTCATCTGCCCGAACAAATTGGTATTGCGGGAAGTCTGATACAGGTCATTCGTGGCGTAGGCGCGTTTGTAGTCGATGTTCAGTTCATCCGCCCGGTTGGTGCCCAGTTTAGCGATGGGCTGCCCGTAGGAGAAGAAGAAGGCGCTGAGGCCCGTGTTCTGGCCTGCCATGTATTCTGCATCGAAGTGGAAGGAGAGACGGTCGTTCACGCGGTAGCTGAGGCTGGGGGCTATGGCCACGTTTCTGCTGAAGCCGTAGTCCTGGAAGGAACCTTCATAGTTATAGGCAGCGTTTACCCGCATCAGCACATCCCGGTTTTTATCGAGGGGCGTGTTGATATCAGCGCTGAAGCGGTTGAAGCCGAAGCTGCCGGCTGCAAAACCTACTTCGCCACCGAAATGGTCATATGGCTTTTTGGTGACACGGTTGATCAACCCGCCGTAGCTGGTGAGGGTGCTGCCAAACAGGGTGGCAGACGGTCCTTTGATGACTTCGATCCTTTCCAGGTTAGACGCATCAATGCGGGAGGTAACGTTGCCGGCTATACCGTTGCGCAGCTGGCTCTGTACTACAAAACCACGCATGTTGTAGTAACCGCCGCCATCGCCGCCGCGGCCGGTGGCGTCCCACATCTTGGTAACACCGGTAGCGTTTTGCATGGCGTCGTCTACAGAAAATACCTGCTGTTGTTGTAACAGGTCCTTCGTAATAGTCGTATACACCTGCGGATTCTCTATATTTTTAAGCGGTATTTTAGCGACGTCGTAGGTGCTGCTGCGAGAGAGCTTGTGATGGTTGCCGGTAACGACCACTTCCTGCAACGCTTTGCTGGAGGCCTCTAAGGTAAAGGAAACAGTAGCCGTTTTGCCTTGTTCTACGGTCACTTCCCGGGTAGTTGTGCTGTAGCCGGCCACGGATATCAGCAGGTGATATTTGCCCGGCGCAATATGACGGAACACAAAAGAGCCGTCTGTTTGTGTAGTGGTGGTGATGTTAGGCTCTGCCAGCACAATCATTACTGCTTCGGCGGGGCGTGCGTCGGAGGTGAGTACTTTGCCGCGGATGCCACCCGTTTTCTCCGTCTCCGGGTCGCTGGCGGATGCGTTCAATACAAATAATAACAGTAATCCCAGTGTGACGATCTTCGATATTACAATGCCATAGCGGCGTTCCATACTTTTAAATTTTTTACAAAATTGGGAACTACCGGCCGCCGGTTTATATCGGATCAGGAAAAATAATTTACGCAATCAGGAAATTAATCCAGCGCGTCCCGGGTAAAGAGACCAGGGGATACGCCAAACTTCTTCTTAAACATCTTACTGAAATATTGTATAGAAGAATAACCAAGCTCTTCTGCTACATGCTTGATAGGCACGTTGGACAACAGCTGCTCTTTGGCCTGCACGAGTTTATATTCATTCACATAGTTAATAATACTATCATTGAATACCTCCCTGAAACCTTTCTTGAGCTTGAATTCATTGAGTCCGGAGAGTTTGGCCAGCTCACTCAGACTGGGCGGGGCAACTGCGTTGGCGATCAGGTAGTCTTTCACAAAGTGTATCCTGTCCCGGTCGTAATCTGATTTTAAGGCGCTCTTTTGATTGTTTTTCAGATGCAGATCGTAGGCCTGCGCCTCCAGTACCAACAGCTCCATACATTTAGCCTGCAGGAAGAGCAGTTTGAGCCCTCCCTGGTAGGGGCAGTTCAGGATATCGTTGATACATTGCATGGTGGCTGAACTCGAAGGAAGGCCATGCTCCGAAAGCTGCATGTCCCTGCCGGCAATGATATGATCACAAAAGGTCTGTAGTGCCGGTCCGCAGTCCTGTACCAGGTGCAGGAATTTATCTTTGGTAAAATGTATTTCAAAAAAGCGAAAGGGAATATTGGGGTCGCACTCTGCTCTACCGGAGAACCGGGGGGTGTAAAATATATTCTGCCTGTTAGGCGCCAGTACAATGGATGAATTGGCAATATGATTGGTGATCACCCCTTTGCCGGTCAATATAAAATGCAGTTCCACAATATCCCGGTAATCCGGCGCTTCCATCTGCACCCAACGGTCACGGATACACATGTCGCCATAAACGATATAGATCTCCGGCAATACAATATGCCGGAATTCAACATCTCCGAAAGATAAACTGAACTTGTCTATCCTTTCCCTGACCAGCGTTTGATTGATATCGAACAAACCGGGCATTTCAACCAGTTCCAGCCATGTGCCCGATGCGCTGCGAAAATTCATTCCCATACAACATGTTTATAAGGCGGTGAGCAGATAATAATCCGTATTGTATCAAAACAACTCCCTATTGTATAAAAAACATGAAAGCAATTTCATCAAACTTTGCGAATGCATTCGCTCCGATCCGGAAAATTTTCCGGGCGGACATCAATCAACTGTAAATCAGTACACCATGAGCAAAAAGACGATACAAGCCGAACTGACAGTCAAAAGGAAAACAACGATTACCCCTCACTATATCAGGATAACGCTTACCGGCGATGAAGTGGCACTTTTTGCCAACACCACGCCCGGCGCCAACAACAAGATTTTTATCCCCCCTGCGGGGGTCGACAAAATCTATTTCCCGGATTTTGACTACGAAAAAAAGCAATGGGTCCATCAGCCCGGGGACGTGCGCCCCGTGGTCCGTACCTATACCCACCGCGGTTATGATGCCGTCAATAGAGAGATGTACATCGATTTTGTGGTACACGGCGACAACGGCCCGGCTTCCGCATGGGCCCTGCGGTGCCAGCCCGGCGATGTATTAGGCGTGGCTATGCATGACAGGGCAACGGAGCTGGTACCAGCGGCCAACTGGTACTTCCTGATTGGCGACGCTACCGCTATCCCGGTGCTGAGCAATATCCTGGAGACCCTGCCGGCCACGGCAAAAGGCCGCGCTATTATTGAAGTACACGACGAGGCAGATGAACAGGTGATCCATACGCCTTCCGGTGTCAGCATCGACTGGCTATATAACGATAATCCTGAAGCCGGTAGCTTATTGGCTTGTACTGCGCGGAGGCAACACCTGCCGCAGCCGGGCGTGTCAAAATTCGCCTACGTGGCGGCGGAATTTTCCACCGTAAAAGCGCTGCGGCAATACTTCCGCCAGGAGCATCACTGGACAAAAGAAGAGCTGTACGCTTTCGCTTACTGGAGGGCCGGAACATCTGAAGAGCAATCCGCTCCCGAACGTCATAAAGAAAACCAGGAACTATGAAACAAACCTCTAAATCAGGCGTCGCACGACTGCTGGAAATAGCCGGCAGCAGGAAAAATATGCTGTCGCTGTCGGCGCTGCTGGCGGTACTGTATGCGGTGTTATCCCTCATCCCTTATGCGCTGGTCTACTACATCCTCAAAGCGATTACCGCCCCTCCGGTGGATATTGCGCTGGTACAGCGGTATGTCATCTGGGGCGTGGCGGCTATGCTGGCTGCCAGCGCTTTCCTGTATGCTTCCGGCATGGCGTCGCATACGGCGGCTTTCAATATCCTGTATGAGCTGCGTATGCAGATGGCGGCCAAACTGGCGAGGTTACCGCTGGGGTATATCAATAATAACAACTCCGGCGTGCTGAAAAAAATCATGGCGGACGATATTGAGCGCATCGAAAATTTTGTGGCGCACAGCATCCCTGATCTGGTGAAAGGGATCGCGCTGCCGGTACTCACACTCGGGTATCTGTTTACGGTCAACTGGCAGCTGGCACTGGTGAGCTGTATTCCCGTTGTATTGCTGGCGGTGATCATCCCGGTGATGTTCAATAAAAGTCGTATGGCGCTGATGAAGGCCTATCATCAATCTATCGAAGATATGAACACCGGCATTGTGGAATTCGTGCGGGCCATGCCGGTCATCCGCATTTTCGGTCATGATGCGGACAGCTTCGAGCGTTACAACAGCCGGGTAGATGGCTTTTATGACATGGTGATAAAATGGGTGCGGCAATCATCGCCGCCATTCGGGGTATTCATCAGTTTTGTAAGCAACGCTACGCTGCCGGTGCTGGCGCTGGGCCTGTACCTCTACTTCTCTCATGGGCTGCAGCTGTCGGTACTGTTTATGTTCCTGCTGCTGGGCGTGGGATATATACGTCCGTTGTTTTCTTTGTCCAGCCTGGGTTCGCAGATATCCGTTATCAGTCACGGTGTAAAGCGGCTGGATGAAGTGTTGTTCAGCGAAGAGCAACAAACAGCAGGGAACGAAACGTTGCGCAACGGCTATGATCTCCGGTTTAAACAGGTTTCGTTTGGGTATGATGATACACGGGAAGTATTGCGGAATGTGAGTTTCACGGTGCCGCAGGGCACCGTCACCGCCCTGGTGGGACCTTCGGGCTCGGGCAAGTCCACTATCGCGCAGTTGATACCGCGCTTCTGGGATGTGCAACAGGGAACGATTTACATCGGAGATACAGATATAAAGCAGGTAGCAACATCGGAGCTGATGCAGCTGGTGTCTTTTGTGTTCCAGGATAATTTTATGTTCCGGCAAACGCTCTATGATAATATCAGGATGGGGATGGACAAGACCGAGGCAGAAGTGATAGCCGCCGCTAAAGCGGCACAATGCCACGATTTTATTATATCACTACCGCTGGGTTACCAAACGCTGTGGGGCGCCGGCGGCGTGCATTTGAGCGGTGGGGAGCAACAGCGCGTCCAGCTGGCGAGGGCTATTCTGAAAGACGCGCCCATCATCGTGTTGGACGAAGCCACTGCATTCAGTGATCCGGAGAACGAATACCTGATACAACAGGCCTTTGGTAAACTGATACGGAACAAGACCGTGGTGGTGATCGCGCATCGGCTGAGCACCATTACGAATAGTGATCAGATTATTGTGATGGACAAGGGGCAGATAACGGGCCGCGGCAGACACGAAGAATTATTGCGGGACTGTGCCCCCTATCAGCGCATGTGGGACGCGCACACCCGTGCGAAATCTTTTGTTATTTAATATTCATGGTATGATCCAAAACCTACGCTATATTTTCAAAGCGGCGCCGGCATTGGTGAGGAAAAGCATCCTGCTGGAATGTTTGCACAGCATGTTTGTGGCGGTGCCAACAGGTTTCCTGTTGCTCATTATTCAGGAGCTGTTTTCACCTAATCCTCATCAGCAGCGCTTGTGGAGCTACGTCGCTATCATGACGGGGCTGTTACTGATACAACTATTTGTTTCCGTGAAGACGTTTGTCGTCTCCAATAAAATGACCTATACGCTCTCCACCGTTTTACGGGTGAAGCTGGGACAGCAGCTGCAAAAAATCTCCATGGGTGCTTTCAAACAGCGGGACCCGGGAGATCTGGCTTCGGTGGTACTGCAGGACGTGGCCAATTTCGAATTGATTTTCGGGCATACCGTGGGAGGTTTGGCGGCGGCCTGTTTCGCTTTTGTCATCGTATCTGTTTTTCTCTTTATCACAGACTGGCGGTTGGCGCTGGTGCTGTGGCTGGCATTGCCGCTGGTATGGCTGTTGACGCAGGTGGCCACCTGGCTGATGCAGCGGCCGGGCGTGAAACATATCGAAGCCCGTAACGCTACAGGCGCGCGGTTCCTGGAGTATGTAACGGGTATCCGGCATATCAAATCCTACGGCATGACGGGTGACCGCTTCAGCACCTTACAACAGGCGTTGGATGATTTTCGTCGCGCCAGTATCCGTACGGAAGGCATTCCGGGGCCTTTTATGCTGCTCGCGGCTGCGGTGCTGGAAGCCTGTTTTTTGGTGATGATATTGGCAGGGGCCCATTTTTTTGCCGGCGGTAGTTTGTCTATTCCCGCACTGGTGGCTTTCCTTATTATGGGGTACCGATTATATGAACCGATCAAAATTGTGCTGGTGGACTATACGTTGCTGCGTTATATGAACATTAGTATGGGCCGCATCATTGAAGTGTTGGAAACGCCGGTGCAGCAAGGCGGACGGGCATGGCACCCTGCTGGTCACCATATCTGCTTTGAACGGGTAAATTTCTCTTACCTGCCTGGGCAGCCGGTATTGCAGGACGTATCATTTCATATTCCGGAGAAAACACTGACAGCCCTTGTGGGGCCATCCGGTTCGGGGAAGACTACGGTTACCTCCCTGATCGCCCGCTTCTGGGATGCCGATAGCGGCAGTGTGAAAATCGGTGGCGCCGATGTACGGGACATGGAGCCGGCCACGGTGTACAGCCTGATCAGTGAAGTGTTTCAGGAGGTGTACCTTTTTGACGATACCATCTACAACAACATTCGCTACGGTAATCCGCAGGCCACCTATGAACAGGTGATCGACGCAGCAGACCGTGCCCTCGTGATGGAGTTTGCCTGGGAGATGCCTGACGGCATCAACAGCAGGGTTGGAGAGAATGGCAATCGCCTCTCCGGCGGACAGAAACAGCGAATCAGCATAGCACGGGCGCTGCTGAAAAACGCGCCGATCGTATTGCTGGATGAAGCGACGGCCTCACTGGACCCGGAAAATGAGGTGCAGATACAGCAGGCTATCCAGCAGCTGGTAAAAGAAAAAACAGTGATCGTTATCGCTCACAAGCTCAGCACGATCGTTCGGGCCGATCAGATACTGGTGCTGAAAGACGGGCGCATACACGAAAGCGGAAACCATGCTATGCTGTTGGAAAATAAAGGGCTGTACGCCAGACTATGGGACATACAACAACGTGCCGGCGGATGGAAGTTAAGCCAGGAGGAAGTTCCCCAGGTGTTGTAACGACATACTACATACGAAATACGTTGAATTTATGGCCGTCAGGATCGGTAAACACGAAACCGTAATAATCGTTTCCAAACGCTTCCGGTTGGGAAACGATGGTCCCTCCGGCTTGCTGTATCTCTTTTGCCCAGCTGTCCACTTCTTCGTTCGTATCGGCAGCAAGGGTGAATATAATTTCATTGCCGGTACTGGTAGCCATGAGGGGCCCCTTCATGGCCGGTTCGAGCACGTCCTTCAGAAAAAAGTGGATGATAAAACTATCATCGCCGACGAAGAAACTGGTCAGCTGCTCCGAAGCGCCGTTGTGTTTGAAGCCTAGTTGTTTATAAAAAGCAGTGGTGCGCTCTAAATTCTGAACGCCGAAATTAGCCCAGATTTTTTTCGTTTTCATAACTGACGGGTTTAATGATGAAAGGTTTTTTATGAAGTGTGTTGCTATGGATCTCAAAGATATGTCGATAAGCTTATTGGCAGGGTGGTCGTTTGCGAACTTTTTCGGGGCGTTTCCGACATTCTGAAATCTGCGTCAGAAAAAAAGAGACCTCTGTAAAGCGGTATCTACCGATAACATTTTGGTGATTTTGATGTTATAAGACGTGATATGATTACCCTTTTTTTAAACCTCAAAACAGATTGTTATGCCCTACTCCCCGTTAATGATTAAACCATTTAAAGATGAGCTTCTTGACGTAGGCGTAAAAGAACTGCTTACTGCTGCAGACGTAGACAAAGTGATGTCCGAGTCCGGAACAACACTGGTGATCATCAATAGTGTCTGCGGCTGCGCCGCCGGTATGGCCCGCCCCGCCATCCGGAAAATCATGGAAGATAGCAGTATTAAGAAGCCGGACCGGGTCGTGACGGTGTTTGCGGGTCAGGACCTGGAAGCTACTGCGCGTTTTCGCAGTTACATCGCAGACATTCCACCTTCTTCACCCGCTATCGCCCTGTTTAAAGACAATGAACTGGTGTATTTCATTCCGAAGTTCAGGATTGAAAGCAGGGATGCGAACGCTGTCGCGGAGGACCTGATGAGTGTCCTTGAAGAGTATGTTGCCGTATAAATAATGGCCGGGTCATTACGATCCGGCTTTTATTTCACAGCGCTTTCTGCTGCTTTAAATATCTCCGGACACACTTGCTGTAGCCTCAACTGGCACACTATCTCCCGGGATATCTGCTGTTGTGTCAACAGTCCCTGCGGCAACAAAAACAATCCTTTCAACACGCAGGGCGCTTTACTGACAGTGATGGCAAATACACAAAAGCCGTGAGGAATACCCTCTCTTTTAGGATAGTAGCGGTTTTCATATACACTGATGTAGGGGTCTGTTAATACCAGATCATATTTACTGCAAACCAGTGAACCATTCTCCAGGTAAAAATGATGATGGAAGCCTTGTGCCTCATAGTGTCTGCTGAGGCTACACAGCTCCTGCTCAAGATCTTCGCAGATGTATGTTGAATGCATGGCGTATGATGTTGAAGTACAATAGTCCCGGTACCGTCATCATACCGGGACATGCTTTTAATGTTTTTGGCCGTACACCACCATTGAAGCCCTGGCCAGTGTAACAAAGTGGAGATTAAAGCCTACCAACGCCGGTGTGGCCTCTTTGTGCAGTTCCAGTTTTTCACGGAGGGCGTGTACGGTGATCAGATAACGGTGAGCCGGGCCGTCATTGGGAGCCACGCCGATGTAACCGGGCATACCTGCATCTGTATTACTTTGTATCGCTCCTGCCGGAAGCAGGTTTTTCTCCGGCGTACCGGCGCCTGCAGCCAACTCATGAATGTCTGAGGGGATATTGAAAACCACCCAGTGCCAGAAACCGCTGCCGGTAGGCGCATCCAGATCATAGATGGTGACCGCGAAGCTTTGTGTAGCGGCGGGCGCATGCTCCCAATAGAGTTGTGGCGACTGGTTATTGCCCGTATAGCCCATACCGTTAGCATAATGTTGAGGGCCCAGTTGTCCGCCTAATTCGTTGCTCTTTAAAGTGAAAGACGTTGCCATATTCTTTTCTTTTTATTTGAATGATGGCTCAAAGGTAGCGCCCATGCGAGGCTGCAAACGATAGGCAACCGGTCAGAAAGTATGGCTAAACGTTCAATTTGACAGTTGATACTGTTTGGGGGTGATACCGTAAATCTGTTTGAAGGATTGAATAAAGCTGGAAAGATTTTCGTAACCCAGCTCATAGTAAATTTCACTGGCCTTGCGGTTGTCCTGCCGCAGCATGGTGGCGGCCCGCTCCATTCTTTTCTCCAGTAGCCATCTGTTGGGGCTGTTGCCATACATCCGGGCAAACTTACGCTTGAAAGAAGACAGGCTCATATTACAGAGAAAGGCCAGCTCTTCTACCGTGATGCTGTGGTCCATATGGGAAGTGACCGCCTGGCGGATCATCAGGTCTTCGCCCGCTTCGGTATGCATATTCCGCATCCGTTGCATTTGTTCCGGGCTGTGTATGGCCAGATACAGGAACAATTCTTCCAGTTTTACTTTTCGCAGATCGGGGTGGATAGCCTGCCCGCTCCGGAGCATACAATCCAGCGAGTGAATGAAACTTACGAGGAACTCATCTTTCTCAAACAGCACAAACGGTTCGGCAGACGTTTGGGTAGACTGGCCCGACAACGAAGGGTGACGGTCAAAAAAATCGGACAGCAGTTTACCCTCAAAGAGCAGGAGAATGGCGTGATAGGCCGCTTCTTTGGAGGCCAGCTTTTCACTCATCAGACAGTTGCCCGCAGCTAACATGATAAACTGGTGCGGCTTTACGGTCACCTGTGTGCCGGCAAAATGAACTGTTTTCTCTCCCTCCAGCAGAAAGGTGAACATATTTTGTTGCAGGGTTATCTGTGCCCTGGCAGCAGGTTGATGGGTGCGGTGGCGAAGAATGGATAAAGCATGGTCCTTCATAAAAACACTGATGATAATGATACCGGCGACGGCATAAAGTTAGCGCATTCCGGTATATAATCCGGCCGGCATAAGTCGTTGCTTTTTTGATAGTTAGCATTTTTTAACTATTTTTCGCCCGTAAGGGTTTGTTATATCCAATTCCCCCATGTTTTAAATATTAATAACGATCAATGAGGAAAACCGCCATTCGATTTAGTACATGCGTAGCAGTGATGCTTGCTTCGCAGGCATGTAAAAGCCACAAGCCATCCCAGTTTGTAGTAGACTTTGTAAAACAATTAGACGGCAAAAGTCTGGACGAAGCGAAAGCACAATTGGAAGACGAAAATGAAAAAGTAGGCGCTTTCATCCGATTCATGGGAAATTTCAAAGACGAGGATAAGCCGCAACATTTTAAGCCGGAAGATGAAAGAGAGGGCACCCCTTTTTCTATTGCAGATCCGGCGCAGATGGAGGAGGCCTATCAGTTGGCCCTCAGCGATGTGGGTTTCAACCAGAAGTATGGCAACGGCTACAGCCAGCTGGAACCGGACGGACCTTCCCTGCGTAGAGGCTCCGCGGAAACGCCCGTTTTTGTTACCAAAGAAATATACTTCCACGACGGAAGCAAACAATCAGAGAAGCTCGACCTGAGTGAGTCTCACCGGTTAAGTTCCCTGAAAACAATCGATAGTGTCCTGACAGAGGCAACGTACAGTTATCCGGTGAAAACGGCCGTTATTCAGTTGGATAATCAGCATGATAAGGCCGACTTTAAAGGTACTGCCGTTAAATTGGTGCGTATCCAGGACAACTTTGTCCGGGTGTCCCTGAAGAAGGAAGCCTACAAAGGTTACCTCGAAATGGAAGCATTTAATAAGGATGGTAAGCAGCTGGACCGGACCAGTTATACCAGAGCACCGGAAGGTGGCGAAAACATCCAGGTGCTGCTGAAAGACTATAAAAAAATAGTGGAAGGACTGTTGAAAAACCTGGAGAAAGGCGCCTATAAAGACATGGCGGCCCTGCAGAAAGACATCCTGGACAAAATGCCGTCCGAAACACCTTTCGACGATGTGGACGAAGGTTACGTGGATGCCTACTTCAAAGGAAATGTGGCGAAGATCAAAATACATATCCAGGATGGGACTAAAGAAGGAAAGAAAACCATCGTCTTACGTAACCTGGAACCTAACCATACCGGTTTGATGATGGTAGGAGAGGGCGCCAGCGGTAAATTCGGATTTATAGACGCCGCTACCGGCAAAATAGCGGTCCCTTACAAGTATGAAAACCTGCATCAGATCACGCCCTGGTTCTTTGCCAACGGCAAGGCCCCTGTGTTTCAGTATTATCGCCTGGATACCGCTGCCAAACAGCTGGTGCCCATTAAAGAACATGTGGAGTCCCTGTCAGAGGACCTGGTGAAAGCTTCTCCCAACAGAATAGAAGACAGGATATTTGGCGTGATGACCTCCGCTGGCCAAATGCTGCTGCCCATGGAATTTGTGGACATCACCGTTGATCCTGCCACCAAACTGATATTCGCTAATAAATCGGAAGAAGATGGACCACTGGCCGGTGTGACCACTATTTACGACCGTACCGGCAAAGCGGTAGCCGGCCCTTACGTTACCTCCGGCGTTTTCACCAATGGCTTGTTGCTGGTGACTGACAAACAGGGCAACAGCTTCTTTATCAATCCTCAGGGTGGTAAGGTGATCAACCTGAAAGGTTACTACAATATGAGGCCTTTTAGCGATGGTCTGGCTATGGTGACGAACGCAGATGGTAAGTATGGCTTCCTGAATCCACAGGGTAAGGTAGGCATTCCGTTTGAATACAAGTCAGCTACAGACTTCAACCTTGGCCTTTCGCAGGTGGTCCGTATGAATAATGATGTAGAGGAAGTAGCGCTGATCAACACTTCCGGCGCTGTAGTAGTACCGTTCGCCCCTTCTGCTCACAACGATACGGATGGCGAGGGCGCATCCAGAATATACACCATGCAAGACAAAAAATTCGATGCATGGGGTAAACAGAAGTAGTCATATTTTATCCATAAAAGGAAACGGGTTACAGCAACTGTAACCCGTTTCCTTTTATGTCATACCAACAATAATATAAATGTTTTTAAAAATTGTATAACAATATCCCGGTGGCTTATGACAATTTTGCATAAACTCAAATAATTGGGGCTTATGCTAAGCAACTACAAGGTTTTTATCAAAGGGATGGTTTGCGACAGATGTATCCTTACTATCAAAGATGTGTTCCGGGACCTGGACATTCCGGTGGTCAACATCAACCTTGGAGAGGTGACTACGGTGTCTGCCCTGTCTGCCCCCGATATGGTGATGCTCAGTAAAAGGCTGGCCGCACTGGGTTTCACGCTCCTGGAAGACAGGAAAACAAAACTGGTGCGTGACATAAAAATGCTGGTGGAGCAGGTGTATTCAGGCAATTATGATTTCCCGGACCACTTCCGTTTCTCCGATGTGGTCATTCATTCGCTCAACAAAGACTATGACACGGCTGCCGCGATTTTTTCTGAATCGGAAGATGTTACACTGGAGAAATACATCATGGAATACCGAATAGAGAAAACGAAGGAGCTGCTGGTATATACCGATGAAACCCTCGCCGACATGGCGTATAAACTGGGATTTAGCAGCGCTGCGCATTTATCACGACAGTTTAAAGCTACAACAGGGCTGAATACATCCTATTTCAAAGAAATCCGTAAAACCAAAATCGCTCTTTCACAGGAAGAAGAGCCCCTGCCTTAAAATAATCATCCTATGGAAAAAGTCAGCATAAAAAACATGGTATGCAACCGCTGCGTCATGGTGGTAGCACAACATGTTGAAAAACTGAATATCGGCCTTCAGCAGGTGACGCTGGGGGAATTGACCTTTAAGCACCATATTACTACTGCACAAAAAAAACAGGTGACCCATACGCTGATGTCATTGGGGTTTGAAGTGATTGATGATGAAAAAACAAAGATAGTAGAGAGAATAAAACATATTATTATAGACCTTGTGCATCATCAGGAAAAAGAGGTCAACAGTAACCTTTCCGCTATCCTCAGTACAGATTTAAATTGCGCATACAGTTACCTCTCCGGTATTTTTTCAGAGATCACCGGTAATACTATTCAGAAGTATTACATCGCCCAGAAGATAGAGCGGGCCAAGGAACTGCTGGACTACGATGAACTTACTTTAAGTGAGATCGCCGACCGTCTTAATTATTCCAGCGTGGCCTATTTAAGCAACCAGTTCAAAAAGGTGGCCGGGCTGGCCCCGAGTGCGTATAAACAGCATCGGCGTGGAAAGCGAACGGCGCTCGATAAATTATAACGTCAAGCCCGGGAAAATCATGAGCCTCCTCACCGGTTCCGGCTTTTAGCCTGAAAGAAATTGAATAACATCTTAGCCCAGGGTTTCACCCCCTGGGTTTTTTATTTTAGGTCGGCCCCGGTATATAATCTTACAAACCTTTACGCCTATAGTATAATAGACAGGGCTATGGCCGGTTCTACATTTGTGGTGAATAAAAAAACAATAAGCATTCACATTAATCACCATGTTATGTTGCGAATTCCCATTTGTCCGATCCTGTTGTCACTGGCTGTTTCCGCGAGCTTCCTGGCTTCGTGCAGCAACGGCAAGTCTGCTCCGAAGGGAGCCACTGTGACAGCAGCGCCATCACCGGCACTTCCCGTTGATATAATACTGGCCAGGGAGGAAGCCCTCCACCAGCTTGAAAGCATATCCGGTACCACACTGCCTTTCCGGGAGGTGACTATCAGAAGCGAAGTACCACAGCGTGTGCTGCATGTGGGCTTTCAGGACGGCGCCCATGTTGCCGAAGGACAACTTTTATACAAGCTCAATGATGCCGAGCTGCAGGCGCGACTGAAGCAGCTTTCCGCAGAACTCGAACTGGCAGGGATAAACGAAAAACGATTCGCTGAGCTGCTGAAAACAGAAGCGGTAAAACAGCAGGAGTACGATGAAGTGGCCACCAGGCTACATGTACTGAAGGCTCAAAAAGAACTGCTGCAGGCCGAGCTGGCGAAAACGGCTATCCATGCACCTTTTGCTGGTAGGATAGGTATCACTAAAGTAGTGGCCGGCGCTTATGTAGCGCCTAATGTAGAGCTGGTAAGCCTGCAGGACCTGAACCAGATCAAAATCAATTTTGCGGTGCCGGAAAAATACCTGCCACTGATTCAGACAGGTGGCACCGTCCATTTCACCACAGGCGTTTCCAGCGAGGAATATACCGCTGTCATCAAGGCAACAGAGCCCGGTGTGGACGCAGACAACAGAAGTATGCTGGTGCAGGCCGTGGCGGCCAACCCTGGCGGAAAACTGAAAGGCGGCCTGTCTGCCAGGATCTTCTTCTCTACGGCCGGTGCTGACGCCAAAGGCATTACCATCCCCACAGAAGCACTGATTCCAGGCGGCAACGGCTACGCTGTTTTCGTCAAAAAAGGCGGAACGGCCAGGATGTCGCCGGTGGTGATCGGCAGCCGAACGGAAACACATGCCGTCATCACTTCCGGGCTGCAGGACGGCGACAGCGTCATCGTCTCCAATATCCTGCGGCTGGGTGATGGCGCACCGGTACAGGCAGTGGCCTCAAAATAAGACTTCAAACTATCTATCATGAACTTACCAACAATAAGCATAAAAAAGCCGGTTCTGGGAGGTGTATTCTCCGTCCTGATCATCATCATGGGACTGGTAGGATGGAAGAACCTGGGCATCCGGGAGTTTCCGCTGACGGAAGCGCCGGTCATCTCTGTGGTCACCTTCTATCCCGGCGCCAGCCCTGATGTCATCGCCTCTAAGATCACGCGGCCAATAGAAGAGTCGCTGGCGGAAGCCGGCGGCGTGCGCACCATCTCCTCTGAATCCAGAGAGCAGGCCAGCGTCATTTCTGTGGAATTTAACCGCGATGTGGACCTGGAAGATGCGCTGAACGACGTGCGTGACAAGGTAGCGAAATCCCGCAACCAGCTGCCCGCCGACGTAGATCCGCCTATCGTGGAGAAAGCCAGTTCCGCAGACAACCTCGTGGCTTTCCTCGAAGTGGAAAGTGACACCAAAGACATCAAAGAAGTCAGCCACCTGGCGGCTACCGTCATCAAAGATCGGATGCAGTCCATACCAGGCATCAACCGCGTGGCCGTGGTGGGCGAACACAAATACGCGATGCGGTTGCGGTTCGACCCCGTGAAACTGGCAGCTTACCGCCTCACGCCGGAAGACATCCGTATGGCGCTGCTCCGGGAAAACATGGACCTCCCTTCCGGAAAAATTGAAGGCAGCACCACGGAGCTGAGTGTCCGCACCATGGGAAGACTCACCACCGCCGCGGAATTCAACGAAATGATCATCAAACAGTCGGGCACCTCGGTGGTCCGCCTGAAAGATATCGGTTTTGCGGAACTGGGAGAACACAACGAACGCACCGCCATCATCAATGAAACAGGCAATGCCAACCGCGTAGGCATAGGAATCGCCATTCAGATACAACGCGGCGCCAACGCTATCGAAGTGGTGGATGAATTCTACCGCCGCCTCGAACAACTCCGCAAGGAGATCCCCAAAGATTACCGGCTGATCGTCGGTTTCGATTTCACCAAGCCGGTGAGAGAGTCCATCAAAGAAGTGGAAGAAACGCTTTTCATTGCCTTCGGACTGGTGGTGCTCATCATCTTCCTGTTTCTGAGAGACTGGCGTTCTACCATCATCCCCGTGCTGGCTATTCCCGTATCTATCCTCTCTGCGTTTTTCATTATGTACATCGCAGGCTTTTCCATTAACGTACTGACGTTGCTGGGACTGGTATTGGCTATCGGCCTGGTGGTGGACGATGCGATTGTGGTGTTGGAAAACATCTACAAAAAAGTAGAAGAGGGCATGACACCGGTACAGGCGGCATTCAAAGGTTCCAAAGAAATCTACTTTGCGGTTATCTCCACCACTATTACGCTGGCCGCCGTATTCCTGCCCATTGTGTTCATGGGTGGTATCAGCGGACAGCTGTTCAAAGAGTTCGCCATTGTGGTGTCCGGATCAGTGCTGGTATCGGCGTTTGTGGCACTAACGTTGTCGCCTATGCTGAGTGCTTACCTGTTGAAGAAACAGGAAAGGCCTAACTGGTTCCAACGAAAAACCGAGCCTTTCTTTGTGCGCCTGAATAACGGTTACGCACATATGTTGAAACGTTTTATGAAGGTGCGCTGGATGGCGTGGGTATTTCTGTTAGGTGGCGGTGTCGTGATCTGGGCCGTGGGCAGGAAACTGCCGTCTGAGCTGGCGCCCGTGGAAGACCGCTCTAATATGAGCCTGATCGCGATTGCGCCGGAAGGCGTGTCCTTCGATTATATGAAAAAACATATGACTGAAGTAGGCCGGTACGTGAATGATTCTACGGAAGGGCTGTACCAGACCTATTCTATGGTGGCGGTGTCGTTTATCCCTGCACCGGCGCCGACCAGTTTTGCCGTGCAGAGCATCTACCTGAAAGAACCCAAAGAGCGGAAGGTGACGGTGCAGCAACTGTATAACCAGTATGCGGCCGCATCCGGCAACTTCAGAGGAATGCTGCTGTTCCCTTATCTGCCGCCTACCATCGGAACACGCTACGGTGGCGGTATGCCGCTGCAGTTTGTATTGCAGGGCCCTACGCTGGATACAGTTTCCGCTGCCTTGAACAAGTTCCTGCAGGCAGCGCGGCAAAGCAGCAAACTGATGTTCGTAGATGCCGACCTGAAAATTAATAAACCTGAGCTGCAAATCAGCATCGACCGCCAGAAAGCGGCGCTGATGGGCGTTTCCATACAGGAAGTGGCGCGGGCGCTTCAGCTTTCGTTGTCGGGTCAACGTTATGGTTACTTCCTGCGCAACGATCGTCAATATGAAGTCATCGGCCAGCTGGAGCGGGAAAACAGAAATAAAATCAGTGATCTCAAAACGATCTACGTGCGCTCCGCAGGCGGTGAAATGATTTCGCTGGACAACCTGGTAACGATCAAAGAAAGCATCAGTCCCGCTTCTATCTATCGTTATGATCAATATACTTCTGCTACAGTATCTGCCGGATTAGCGCCGGGGATAAGCCTTGCAGAAGGGATTGATGAGATGAAACGTATTCAGCAGGAAGTGCTGGGCGCTAATTTCAAAACCTCCCTCGCGGGGCAGTCGAGAGACTATGAAGAGAGCCAGGGTAACATTGCCTTTACGTTGATCCTGGCGCTGCTGCTCATTTACATGATCCTTGCCGCTCAGTTTGAAAGTCTCCGTGATCCGCTGATTATTATGCTGACCGTACCAGCAGCGGTAATGGGCGCGCTGTTAAGCCTCGATTGGTTCAGCCAAAGCCTGAATGTGTTCAGCCAGATCGGTATTATCACGCTGGTGGGACTGATCACCAAGAATGGCATTCTGATCGTGGAATTTGCCAATCACCTGAAAGATAGCGGACTTTCAAAATTCGATGCCGCTATTCAGGCCGCAGAGCAGCGTTTCCGGCCCATCCTGATGACCTCTCTGGCCATGATATTCGGCGCCCTGCCGATCGCGATGACGAACAACAGCCGTCAGTCGCTCGGCATCGTCATTGCCGGCGGATTAATTTTCGCCGGTATCCTCACCCTGTTCATCATCCCTGCTGTGTATTCCTACCTGTCCGGCAACAAGCGCCGTAAGGTGGTAGAAGAAGAGCCCGACGAGGTTTTATCCGCAGTGGAAACAGCACCTGCGGGTTGATCATAAAAAAATAAAGTAATGAAACCAAGTAATCTCATGATACCGCTGCTGCTCGTTGCCCTTCACGGCAGCGCGCAGACAGCCAAAAAAATAAGCCTCGCCGAAGCGCTGTCGATGGCCGCCACCGGCAACAGGCAGTTGCAGATACAGACGTTGGAAGAAACGCACCAGAGAGAGGTGACCAGAGAAACAAAAAGCCGGCTTTTACCCAATGTGGCAGCCAATGGCGGCTACCTGCGCTATTTCGACCGGCAGGTCATCTTTCTGCCAGGCTCCTTTGCCGGTACCTCGAAGCCGGTACAGGACGTGGCCGTAGGCGGCAAGAACGCCTTCAATGGCGTGGTGGCCGCCAGCCAGCCGCTGCTCAACGAAACCGCACGGCGTCAGACGAAAGCCGCCGTATATGACGAAAGAATCCAGCGCGAGAAAACTGCCGACCTGAAAGCGAACCTCGGTACCGAAATATCCGTCGCCTATTTTGATATGCTGTTGATGCAGTCGCAGATAGCGCTCCACCAGCAGAGCCTCGTCCGCAACGAAAAAGCGCTGAAAGACACCCGTTCCCTGTTTGCACAGGGCCGCAGCCTGAAACAGGACACCCTCCGGGCTTTCATCGCGGTGGAAAATCTGCGGTCATCGATCTCCTATCTTCATAATAACCTCGAGGTGGCAGGCATACAACTCAAAAGACTGATGGGCATGGATGACACCACCGCCATCGAATTGTCTGACACCCTCGCCCCGGAAGCCTTTGCTACAGACGCTTATGAGCTGGCTGACGCTATGACGACCGCTGTGCAGCGGCGCCATGATATGGCAGTACAAAAGCTGTCTACCGAAAAGAGCGGACTGGAGATCGCTATCGCCAAAGCTGAAAGACTGCCGCAGATAACCGCCGTAGGTCAGTATCAGCTACAGGCACAGGCCGACAACTACAAGTTTGGTCAATATGTATGGCCGCCTACTTCTTTCGTGGGCGTACAGATTGCGATGCCCATATTCAATGGCAACCGTATAAAAGCGAAAATCAGTCAGGCTGAAATCCGCCGGAAACAGGAGACCATCGGGCAGGAAGACCTGGCGCAATCGGTCAGATCAGAACTGGCCTCGCTGCTGTCGCAATGGAAAGAAAGCAACGAGCAGCTGCGCATACAGCAAAGGACCGTTGAACTGGCAGAGATCAGCTACACCATGATGGACGACCGCTACCGCAACGGTCTGAGCACCCGGCTGGAACTGACGGATGCTGAACTGGCGCTGACGCAGGCAAAGCTTAATCACCTGCAGGCCATCTATCTTCAGAAGGTAGTCCACGTCCGGCTTCAGCGTGCGCAGGGACTGCTGCAACTTCAATAATCATCTTACAAAAACATTAACGATATGATTTCAGAAACAGTTGTTGTGCCGATACACGCGGCACCTTACCGCAAACGATGGGCTGCCCTTTTCGTGCTCTGTATGGCGGAATTCATGGTGATCATGGATACTTCCATCATCGGCGTGGCATTGCCGGCCATTAAAAGCGACCTTGGTTATTCACAGTCGGGTCTGCAATGGATCTTCAATGCATATGTCATTTTCTTCGGCGGTTTTCTGCTGCTGGGCGGAAGACTCTCCGATCTGTTCGGCGCCCGTAAAATATTTATGTGGGGTTTCGTTATTCTCTCCGCCGCGTCATTGCTGGCGGGCGTGGCCTGGTCCGAAGCCTCGTTGAATATAGGCAGGGCCTTGCAGGGATTAGGTTCTGCCCTGATAGCCCCGTCGGCGCTCACCCTGGTACTCACCAAATTCACAGATCCCAAAGAGCTGAACAAAGCGCTCGGTTTTTGGGGCGCCTCCGCCGCCGCCGGCGGATCGGCGGGCGTATTCCTCGGCGGCGCCATTACCCAGTGGCTTTCGTGGCATTGGGTGTTCCTGATTAACATCCCCATCGGGCTGGTGGTGCTGGCGCTGAGTCCTTCGCTGTTGTTGAAAGGAAAACACCGTAAAGGGAGTATTGACCTGGGAGGCGCCATGCTGGCCACCGCTGCATTTGTGCTGATGGTATACGCCATCGTGGCGGCAGAAAGCGCCGGCTGGCAATCCCTGCAGACATGGGGACTGCTGTTATTATCAGTGGTGTTGTTAATCGCTTTTGTGGCCTTGCAGAAAAACAGGAGAGAGCCCTTAATGCCATTGTCGATTTTTAAAGCGTTCAATCTCTCTGCGGGCAATCTGGTGATGGCACTGATGGCCGCGGCCTGGATTCCATTGTGGTTTTTCCTGAACCTGTACCTGCAACAGATATTGCATTTTCCGGCCTTCAACAGTGGCCTGGCATTATTACCGATGACCATTACCATTATGCTGTTTATGGTCATCATCACCGGAAAACTGATGGGCAGGTTTGGCATCAAACCTAATCTTGTAGCTGGTTTGCTGGCGCTGACGGTGTCTCTGTTATTATTCAGCATCGCCCCTGTCAACGGTAGCTTTATGACGCATGTACTGCCGGCTTCCCTGTTAGGCGCCATCGGCATGTCGCTGGCTTATATCCCGGGAACAGTGGCGTCCATTTCAGGAGCGCGGCCGGAAGAATCCGGACTGGCGTCAGGGCTGGTCAATACCAGTTATCAGATAGGTTCTGCATTAGGCCTGGCCGTTATTGTAGCCATCTCTTCTGCGAAAACCGGTATCCTTAAAACAGGTGGACTCACAGATGTGGAAGCATTGAACGGTGGCTTCCAGACAGCGTTTATGGCGGCAGCAATCGTGAGTTTTGTGGGAGCGGTGATCGCCGCTGTGGCGATTAAGAAGGCGCCGCAGGGGTAGGAGTCAGGTGATAGTGTGGTAGGTTGTAATAGTCCGTTGGTTATTTAGATAAGGAAATTATCCAGATAACCCGGACTATTGTTTTTGTCAATGAAATGCCAGCTAGTTCTGTTTGTATCCCTACTGAACATGTACTGGGCAGAATGTGTGCCATCGCGTAATTAGTGTTTGGTCATGCAGGAATTTTTGAGTACTTTATTAATAAAACCAGTAATGACAGCCTTAGAATACGAAACAGCTCTTATACCGGGATGGAGAGATGTATGAAAAACAAAATCTTGTAAAACATCCGCATAATCTTGTAACAACTGTTCAGGTAGCTTTTTTGAAATTTGTGGTATCAAAAACAAATAAAAATTACTACCATGAAAAATCAAATATTCAACGTTCCAACGATGAAAAGTGCGCACTGCCAGGCAACCGTTACAAAAGCGATTGAAGCAGTGGAAGGAGCCGGGATTCAACATATCGGTCCTGGTACCGTAACCGTAACACTGGCTGCTGACGATTTACAGGCTACTGTTTTTACAGCGATTGAAAAAGCAGGTTACCGGGTCCATCTTAACGAACAATAGTGATTGCCACATAACGAAACACAGAAAAGGCTGCTTTTTAAGGCAGCCTTTTCTGTGTTGACCAGCATTATTTGCCTGCTTTTAAAAATACGTTTATCCGCTCCGCTATCTCCACCACATACTCTTCCAGGGCAAAGTGGCCGGTAGGATAGAAGTACATTTCAGTAGCCGGGATATCTTTCTTAAAGGCCAGGGCGCCGGGTTTGAGGAATACAGGGTCATTTTCTCCCCAAACGATCAGCACGCGGGGAGCAAGCTGCCGAAGGGTTTGTTGCCATTGAGGGTACTCCGCGATGTTGAACCGGTAGTCGTATTTCAGTTTGTACTGGATCTCTTTGTTACCGGGCCTGTCCATCAGCAGTTGATCGAGTTGATAACTTTCCGGAGATACTTTTGTGGGATCACTTACACCGTGGAGGTATTCGAATGTAGTGTATTCCAGCTCAAACGCCTTGTATACCAGTGCGCGGGACGCTTCCGTGTTTTCATCAATATTTTTCCGGTAGTTCTTGAGTATATCACTCAGGCCTTCCGCGTAGATGTTTCCATTTTGTACGACGAGGTGCTCCAGGATAGCGGGGTTGCGCTGGATGATCCTCATGCCTACCGGCGCGCCATAGTCGAACAAATACATGCTGCATTTCGTCACGCCTTTCAGGGAAAGGAATTTTTCGATGTAACGGGAGTAGTTGTCAAAAGTGTAATCGAATTCGGACATGGGTGGCATATCGCTGAATCCGAAGCCGGGGTAGTCGGGCGCCAGTAGGTGAAAATCATCTTTCAGCAGCGGGATGAGCGTTCTGAAATTGTGTGAAGAAGAGGGAAATCCATGCAGCAGCAGGAGCGTAGGTTTGGTGGGATCGCCGGCTTCGCGGTAGAAGATATTGATACCGTCCACGTGGATGGTCCTGTGGTAAACGGGGAATGTCTCTTTTGCGGCGGTGCTGACAGTATTGATCATAAAAATCAGGATTAAAAAGAATAATGGGCGTTTCATGTGAGGGTAATTTTTAGTGGGGACCGGGAGTGGCCATGAAGCCTTACTCCCGGATAGTGAGCCGTCAATCAGGCGGTGGTCAATGGTTTGGGAGAAACTTTTAGACGGAGAAAGTTTTTGATGGTAGCAGCAATTTCTTCACCGTGTGTTTCCAGTGCGAAGTGACCGGCATCGAACAAGTGGTATTCCAGGTTCTTTACGTCTTTTTTGTACGCTTCGGCGCCGGCTACCGGGAATATATAATCGTTTTTGCCGTATACGATCAGCATGTCAGGATTGTAGGTGCGGAAGTATTCCTGCCATTGAGGGTACAACGTCACGTTATGCTGATAGTCGTGGAAGAGCTGGAGCTGTATCCTGTCGTTGCCGGGGCGTGACAGGTGACGGAGGTCGTGTTCCCAGTTATCCGGGCTTACGAGCGCGGTGTCAGCGACACCGTGGGTATATTGCCATTTCAGTCCGTCGATGCTGTGAAATCCTTCCAGGGTGCGTTCGGCTACTTTATTGTTTTTGTCTTTCCAGTATTCCTTGATAGGGTCCCAGAACTGCTCCAGTCCTTCGTCGTAGGCGCAGCCGTTCTGCACGATCAGGGTCTCGATTTTTTCAGGATGTGCCGTGGCGATGCGGTATCCTACCGGTGCGCCGTAGTCCATAAGGTATAGGCTGTAACGGTCCAGGCCCAGTTGTTCCAGCAAGCCCTGTACGATAGCGGCAAAACTGTCGAAAGAGTAGTCGAAGTCGGTCATGTGCGGCTGGGCGCTTCTGCCGAAGCCAGGATAGTCGGGCGCGATCAGGTAGTAGTCGTCGGCCAGGCGTTGCATCAGGTTGCGGTACATATGAGAAGAGGTTGGGTAGCCATGTAATAATACCAGGGCGGGTTTACCTTTCTGACCAGCTTCTCTGTAGAAGATCTCGATGCCATTAACGGTGGTGGTATGGTGTCTTACAGTGTTCATGTTACTTGATTTTTATTTTTAGGATGATGTATATTTATTACCGAACGTTCGGTAAAATGATAAAGAAAAAAATTTTACTCGTTGGCGAAAAGCAGTTTCAGATCGGTGAGGGCTTTATGGAAATGGGAAGGATCGCCCAGTCCTCTGGCCAGTACGAGGCTTCCCTGCACGAGGATCAGTGACTGCCTGGCTTTCGCTTTGGCCTGCGCCGTAGTAAAGCCCTCTTCAACGCCCAGGGCGGTGAAGGCGTCTATCCACAGTTGCATCGCTTTGCCGATCTCATCGCCCAACACCACCAACCCTGAATCGAGGGAGAGGGCATTGAGGATACAGCTTTTATCTCCATTATGGTACAGTTGACGGATATGTTGTATGGCCCGCTGCAGTTTGGTGGCTGGCGCCACGTCTTTCTCTGTCAGCACCAGGTACAGGTTATCCTTGATCCATTCATAGACGAAACGGAGCACCATCATGGCAATTTCATTCTTTCCGCCGGGAAACCGGTGGTAGAGACTTGCCTTTTGCAAGCCAGAGGCCTGGGCGAGGTCGTTAAGACTGGCACCTTCAAATCCTTTCGATTGTAACACCGACATCAATCCTGCTATCAGCCGGGCATCATCTATTTTCTGTGGTCTCATGGAACAAAGGTAGGCGAAATATTTATATTACCAAACGTTCGGTAAAATAATTTTTGAAGACCATATATCCACAACCGGTATCACTGGCATGCATAAACGATGAAACTCCGCTACAGCATTGGTGTAAGCTCTTCCGGTATTTAAATTGAGGGAAAATAATATATATTTACCCGGATATTTTCGATGCTGTAACAGTAATGACTATATCCCTGCCCGTGGATTGTCCGGAGTAAATAATTAAACCGATATGCCTGCTACTGATTTTACGAAAGAACTTGCGGCCCTGATTAAAGCGCGTTTCCCTATCATCTACGTTGTTACCTGGGAAGAAAAGCGATTTGTTGACACCGTAAAAGGAATGCTACAAGATACGACCCTGTTTAGTAAACCCAGAGCGGTATGGGAATGGACCGTGGTGGATGGTTATGTCAAAAATAACAGGATAGAGAAAGGGGATGTGAAAACGCCCATGCGGGCATTGGAGTTTGCGGATGAACTGGAAGAAGACGGCGTGCTTATCCTGAAAGACATGTACGCGCAACTGGCCAACCCTAATTGTGAGCAGAACATCATCCGCAAGTTAAAAGACCTGGTGTGGCGTATTAAAGAAGGCGACTGGCTGAAAACGGTGATCATTACCGGTCATGATAAATTTATTCCGGATGCCCTGCAAAAAGAGATACTGATCAAAGAATTTGCCCTGCCAACGGCGGATGAAATCCAACAGGTATTACTCAACCTGGTGGAGCAGAACAGGCAGAACCAACGCCTGCGCTTCGATCTGAATGCGAACAATGCTGTGGCCCGTTTATGCGAAGCCGCCTGCGGACTTACCCTTAACGAAGCGGAAAATGCCTTTGCCCTGTCGATGGTGAATGATGGGGTGCTGGACGTTCATGATATCAGCACCATCGCGGAAGAAAAGAAACAGATCATCCACCGCAACGGCCTGCTGGAATTCAGCATGCCTAAGCTAAAGATGGAAGACATCGGCGGATTGGAAAATCTGAAAAAGTGGTTGGAAAAGCGCGCTGACAGCTGGTCCGAACAGGCCCGCAAATATAATATCCCTGCTCCCCGTGGCGTGCTGATCACCGGTTTACCTGGTTGCGGTAAAAGTTTAACGGCGAAAACGGTCAGCACTTCCTGGAATGTGCCGCTGCTGCGGCTGGATATGGGCGCGGTATTCAGCGGTCTTGTCGGCAGCAGCGAACGTAATATGCGTACCGTGATTCAAACAGCGGAGTCGATGGCTCCCTGTGTGTTGTGGATAGATGAAATTGAGAAAGCATTTTCAGGTGTAGGCTCCTCTGGCGACAGCGGCACCGCTACCCGCTTGTTCGGCACATTCCTCACCTGGATGCAGGAGAAGGAAAAGTTTGTATTTGTGGTGGCCACGGCCAACAACATCGATTTCCTGCCACCAGAGCTGATGCGCAAAGGCCGTTTTGATGAAATATTTTTTGTAGACCTTCCTACCAGAGCGGAAAGAAAGATCATTATAGATATCCACCTGAAAAAGCGACTGACACACCCGGAGGTAATAGGTAACCTGAAACTGGACGACAGTTTTATTGATCCGTTGGTAGAGCGAACAGAAGGATTTACCGGCGCAGAAATTGAACAGGTCGTGATCAGTGGATTGTTTGAGGCATTTTCGGAGAACAGGCCTATTACGATGGATGATTTTATCACAGCTATTGAAAATACCGTTCCGCTGGTGGTGACGCAGTCTGAGAAGATCCGCGCCATCAGGGAATGGGCAAACGTCCGCGCGGTATCTGCCACGTCTGTTAGTCATAAAATACCCGGTAATCCGTCTGTGACCAACGATCCTAAAAAGCCGGAAGAAGAGGCTTCACGAGGTGGCCGCAGCATAGAATTCTAAAATTTGTCTCCATGAGCGTAAGATATGATATAAGACCCATCATTGTATTGGGAGAAGCTAACTGGAACCGGTCGGCCGAGAAACAGAGCGCTTTCACTTTTCCAACAAATATGAAAAGCGAGGGGCTGATCAGAAATACTTTGACCAAGTTGTACCAGGCGAAAATAAATGGTAAAGGCAACCTCTTCGAAACCGTGATAAATGATTGCCAGCTTGTATTCCAGATGAGCGGGTCCGGCTTTTATGAAGTGAATTATTTCTATTCCCAGGAAGCCGGCGATGTTGCGGCGCTGATAAGCGACATAGAAGCGGAATACAAAGGCATGGTGCAGGACTACATCTACAATACCATAAAAGCGAAGGCAGCAGAAAAAGGACTGGTGCTGGAACAGGAAGCTGTTCAGAAAAATCAGTCTATCGTATTAACATTTAATTTGAATGGCTGATGTCTACGGAACGCAAATTGATCATCTCCATCGATAAGGACGGGAATGTGACTGCGGAGATTAATGGCGTAAAAGGGCCGTCCTGCAAAGATTACACAAAGTTGATCGAACAGCTCATCGAAGGGAAGATCATCAACGAAACACTGACTTCCGAGTACTACGAGCAAGAAATTAAAACAGACGACCGCTCACATCTTTCAAATAATCTCTAGTATGTCTTTAAAACGACTGTGGGGCATATTGCTGGGCATCGTTGTCGGCATTATCCCGCTTGTTAACACCTTCGGCGCCACGATTTTTTCATATAAACTGAAAAAGAAGCAGTGGACGACTATTTATGGTGTGATAGCTGGTATCACCCTGGTGTTGGCCGTGGTGATAAACATATATGGCAGAAAAGAGAAACCTATTAAAGCCGCATTCCCGGAGGCTTTCCGGAAGAATCTACAGATGGTGTCCGTGAAACGTGATATGCTGATAGATTCTGTGGGGATGGAAACTGCGCTGCAACAGGTTTTAAGAAATACAGCCCATCAACTGGTACAGGAAGATGAGAAAAACAAGCCCCTGCTGGAAAACGCGCAGCAGGGTAAGTTGTCCGCAAAACCTCAGGCGGCATTTCATCAGCTCAGCCAATACCTCTACAGGGATTATCTGGATAAAGTAAAGGCCGGAACGGAAAATGACAAGTACGATCTGACGTTCGATACAGAGAAGCTGGCTGCCGATCAACAGGCTACCAGGCATATCAACAATTTCACCGAAGAATATCTTACCGCCGAACATGGGGCGATGTATGCCGCCATGAGCGGGCTGGTATTAATCGGTTATGTCATCGCCTGTGTGGGATGTATCAGCAGCGGCGCTAATTTATTTCTCACGCCGGGTGAAGAGGCGACGAATGTCCGTCGCGCCGGCGTGGATGATGAAACGGTTAGCCGTTCTTTCAACCGGCAGCCGGCGCCGGAGCCGGAGCCAGAAAGGGAGGAGCCGATCGTGTCTCCGCCTGCATTTCAGCCACCACCACTGCCTCCGCGAACGCCTCCGCGAACGCCGCCACCGTTGCCGCAGCAGGAGCCTATATCGTCTGTTGTAGTCAAAGTAAACACCGCGGAAGAAGAGGAGCTGATGCAGTTGCGCGGTATCAACCGGATATTGGCAAAGACCATTATTTCGGAGAGAAATACCAACGGTAACTTCACAGACATCAACGACCTGAAAAGACGTATGGAGCTCTCTTCTGAGCAGGTCGACAGGATAAGGGGAAACGTGGATTTCGATGCTCCGAAAAGGGGAGGAGGAAGAGTAATTGAATATTAATCGCCCTAAAAATAAAAATACATGTTTGGAAAACGGCTGGGAGGCTTTTTACTGGGACTGGTTTTGGGTGTCATTCCTTTGCTGAACGCATTGGTGTGTGTGGTGTTTGCTTTTACGCAGAAAAAGAAGCGGCTGGGAATTTATTCCATTGTGCTGGGCGTGGCTACCGCCGGTTCGCTGGCGATGCTGGAACATGTGAATGGCGGCGCGCTATATGTTTGTAATCTACTGTTTGCATTGGGATATATGGGCAGTCTGGGCATGAGCATCGTATTGGGATTGAATGCATTTGTGACGGCAGAAGATCATAACAACAGGGCCAATGTCACCGTTTTCATTCCGGACGAAACGATAGTGCCTGACGTGAACATCAATACCGCGGGGGAGAAGGACCTGATACAATTGCCCGGTATCAACCTGATACTGGCAAAGGCCATCATCGACGAGCGGCGCAGGAACGGCTATTTCGCGGATGTTTTTGATTTGGAACAAAGGATGGGGTTCACACCGGCGTTGATGAGCAACCTGATGTTGACTACCTCTTTTACCGTGAATGGCATGAATCTTCAACCTGAAAGAAGAGAAGCGCCGGCGCCCAGAGATGATAAAGGAAAAGAGATAGGGCCAGGCAAAGGCAGGGTTATAGAATTTTAAGTGAATGGAACCACTATACATCAACGCATTTATTCCGGTAACAGCGGCAGAAGGGCCAGGGCTCAGGGCCTGCCTGTGGGTACAAGGCTGCTCAATCAGATGTGAGGACTGTATGGTTCCACATACCTGGGACCGTAACAAAGGAAAGATTACAGACCCATCAGCCTTGTTGCAGATACTCTCCGCAACGCCGGAGATCGAAGGCCTTACCGTTTTGGGCGGGGAACCCATGGACCAGGCGGCAGCACTGCTGCCGTTCCTGCGGGAAGTGAAGGCATTGGGATTGTCGCTGATGCTTTTCAGCGGCTATACGAAAGAAGCCATCCTGGAAAGCGGTTGCCCGCATAAAGTCGCCATCATAGCACTCTGCGATATTTTTGTGGATGGTCCGTACGTAAAAGCACTGACCAGTTTTGAACGCCCATGGGTGGGCTCCACCAACCAGCGTATTTTTTTCCAGACGGAGCGGTATAAACATCTCGAAGATAAGCTGCACACCATCAAAAATAAAGTAGAGGTGCGTGTTGAAGATGACGGCACTATTGCCATTAACGGCATGATGCCCAAGGAGAAATTCCTGGAACTCCGCCAATCCTTAAGAAACATTTAATTTATTGTGGAGAAGATCACCAAAGCGCCTCAGCGCATTTTCCTGAAGAGTGTACTTTCGTTTGTTGGCCTGATTATTTTAGGCTTTTTTTCGTATTTCAGGGCCGGGTTGAATAAGGCCGATCTTCAAAAGATTACCGGCAACATCAACTATCTGGAGAAGACGTTTAACAATTATCCTCCTGCCAGAAATAGCGGAAAATGCCGTTATATCCGGGTGGATAATTATCTCGATGTGTTTGAGATTTTTATCGGGAAAGACAAAGGAGACTTTGCTCCCGTGCTGGAGAAAATTGACAGTCTCCGTATAGGTGACGAAATCACAGTATATGTTGATAACCTGATATCTCCGCAGGAAGATATTATTAACTCCAATGTGAGGTTTATTGACAGGGGAAATGAACCGGTATTCATCAGGGGTAATTCCCTGAAAAACGTAGCCATCTTTTTGGTGGGCTTATCGGCGCTTTCCCTGATCGGGTTGGTAGTGCTTAAAAAGAAGGGGAAAATAGCATAGGGTTTGACATGGAAATACAGTTTTACAGGCCATCTAATGAGATTTTGAAAAAGTATATAGAAGGCTTCTGTTTTATTGATAAAAATACTGGAATTTTTAACAATCCCGGCGCTCATTTTATAGATACAGACGCGAATTAAAAGGTGGTGGAGGCGGAGGAGGTGTTGAAGAAGTGACTTAACTGATTGTTTTACCCAAACAGGGATTGGTGCCATACTTGATAACTATATCCGTGTGGCGCCATTTTCCGCTGGATTGCCTCAATTTTACCATTTTAAAGGTCTTTTGCGACAAAAAAGTCGTAAATTTTGCTCTAAAAGGATGTTTCCTTATTCTGGGTAGTGGTATTGTAGCTAGAAAATAAGAAATTTAGCCCATCTCAAATAGATAGAGATTGTTGTCTGTTGAAAATTTTATTTTGTAAATAAATCTTATTCCACCTTGAACCTGAACCCTGAGCAAAAAGCCCGGCAACAAATTGATAATGAATTAATGGAGAGTGGATGGATTATTCAGGATAAATCCCGAATTAATCTTAGCGAAGGTATTGGAGTTGCTATTCGTGAGTATCAAACTGACGTAGGTCCCGCCGACTATGTACTGTTCGTCAATAAAAAGCCGGTAGGCATCGTCGAAGCTAAAAGAGCGGAAGAAGGTGTTCATATGTCAATTCACGAAGAACAAAGCGAAGGGTATGCCAGGGCGAAACTCAAGTATTGCCAGAATGATCCGCTGCCGTTTGTATACGAAAGTACGGGGGACATCACTAAGTTTACCGACTATAGAGATAAAAAGCCACGATCAAGAGAGGTATTCAGTTTCCACAGACCTGAAACATTCGCGGAGTGGCTACGGGACGATAAATCCCTTAGGACGCGGATGCATGATTTGCCTCCGTTACCACATGATGGCCTAAGGGATTGCCAAATCACAGCCATCGTTAACCTGGAAAAATCGTTCAAAGATGCACGCCCTAAAGCGCTGATTCAAATGGCCACGGGTTCCGGCAAGACTTTTACTGCTATTACAGCTGTTTATAGACTGTTGAAGTATGCAAAAGCTAAACGGGTGCTTTTTCTTGTGGACACCAAAAACCTCGGTGAACAGGCGGAACAAGAATTTATGGCCTATGTGCCCAACGATGATAACCGGAAATTTACAGAGCTGTATGGGGTTACCAGATTGAAAAATAGCTTTATCCCCAGCGATAATCAGGTATATATTAGCACCATCCAGCGGATGTACTCTATTTTGAAGGGTGTTGAATTGGATGAAAGTGTAGAGGAGCAGAATCCTAACGAAAGGGTCCAATCTAAGGATCCATTACCTGTAGTCTATAACGAAAAGGTCCCTCCTGAATTTTTTGATTTTATTATCATAGACGAGTGCCATCGGAGCATATACAACCTTTGGAAGCAGGTGTTGGACTATTTCGATGTATTCCAGGTCGGATTGACTGCCACGCCGGACAACAGGACTTTCGGATATTTCAAGCAGAATCTGGTCAGCGACTACGGTTACGAGAAGGCCGTTATTGATGGTGTATTGGTTCCCTACAATGTTTTTACCGTACAAACTAAAATTACTAACCAGGGAAGTAAAATCCAGTTAGGGGAGAGCGTGGATAAACGGGAACGGCTGACCCGGAAAAAATTCTGGGAAGCGGTCGATGAAGACATTGAATACAGTGGTAAGCAGTTGGATAAAGACATTGTGAACCCCAGCACTATCCGGACTATTATCTGCGCGATAAAGGATAATCTGCCAGCTATGTTCCCCGATAGGAGGGATAAGGATGGTAATTTTGAAGTGCCGAAAACGTTGATATTTGCTAAGACAGATTCTCATGCTGAAGATATCATTGAAATAGTACGGGAGGAGTTTGGTGAGAGTAATAAATTCTGTAAGAAGATAACCTACAGAAGTGAGGATGATCCCAAAGAAGTGCTTTCCCAATTCCGCAATGACTATTACCCAAGAATTGCGGTGACGGTAGATATGATTGCCACCGGTACAGATATTCGGCCTTTGGAGGTACTGGTATTTATGCGGGATGTTAAGAGTCGCAGTTACTACGAACAGATGAAAGGTCGGGGAACGCGCACCTGCTCCCTGGAACAGTTACGGGCAACTGGCACTCCCTCTGCGAAGTTTACCAAGGATCATTTTGTCATCATCGATGCCATCGGAGTGGAGCTATCTCAGAAAACAGATAGCCGGCCACTGGAGCGGTCTCCTGGTATGAGTCTGAAAGATGTATTGCAAAATGTTGCCATGGGTAACACTAGCGAGGATATTCTCTCTACACTGGCCAATCGGCTGCTAAGGCTGGAAAAGCAGATTAATGATAAAGAAAAAGCTACCTTCGCAGCGCAGGCAAACGGACAGTCCATTAGTCAGGTTGTGCGCCATTTGTTGAGCGCCTGTGATCCCGATGTGAACTTCGATATTGAAGAGCGCACAAAGGAACAAATGGAAGGTGAAGCACCAGTGAAGATTGAGGCCGCCATTAAGCAAGCCAAAGACCAGCTCATTGAACAGGCTGTAGCCATTTTTAATAACCCGGATCTCCGGAATTATATTGTAGATGTTCGAAAGAAATATGATCAGATTATTGACCATATTAATCTCGATGAAATCACGAAGATTGGTTGGGTGAAAGACATGGACGCTGCAGCCGAATTAACCATTGGTAACTTCACCGCATGGATAGAAGCTAACAAAGGGGAAATCACGGCTCTTGAGATCTTTTATGACCAACCATTCCGTCGGCGGGAGCTGACCTATTCCATGATCAGGGATCTTAGTGAGAAGCTGAAAACGGAACAGCCGTTGTTGGCACCTTTAAACGTCTGGCGAGCCTTCGAACAATTGAAACAAACCAATGGTGATCCAAAAAATGAGTTGATGGCATTGGTAAGCCTTATCCGTAAAGTAAGCGGTATTGATACCACTCTCACCGGTTACGATAAAGTGGTAGACAAAAATTTTCAGACCTGGGTGTTTAAAAAACAGGCAGGTACTACCACCAAATTCACCGAAGAACAAATGCAATGGCTACGTATGATCAAGGATTATGTAGCATCCAGCTTCCACCTGGATAAAGAGGATTTTGAACTGGATCCGTTTAATAGGAATGGAGGACTGGGGAAAATGTGGAAGTTGTTCGGAGAGAAGACAGAGGAGATTATTGAGGAGTTGAATGAGGTGTTAGCGGCGTAGGAATTGTGAAACTGAAGTACGCCGTGTTATATGTTTTTTAAAGTTCTAATAAACTTTGTTCTAATGAGAAAATTATTTACGAATACAACTGATTATAAAAATATTTTAATTGATGACTGATTGGAAACTGATAAAATTAGAGGAGGCATTAGACTATGTTATAGGTGGGGATTGGGGTAAAGATCCGGACTATGACGACCCTGGCTACTCTTTCGCATATTGTATTAGAGCCACTGAAATTAAAAACTGGGAAACAGAAAAGGGGAAGACAGCATCATTGAGGAAGATTAAAAAAGCAAATATCGAGAAGAGGAAGCTAGTCAGTGGTGATATTTTAGTTGAAATATCGGGTGGGGGACCAGAGCAGCCTGTTGGTAGAAGTATTTTGATAGATCAGTCGGTTTTGAATTTTGAAGCTCAAATTCCAAAGATATCGACAAATTTTTTGAGACTATTGAGGCCGAAATCCGATGTTGATTCTAAATTTCTTAACTTCTTTCTAAGGTATTTTTATCATTCTGCGGATATAACAAAATATCAAAACGGGAGTAATAATCTTAGGAATTTGAGGTTTAACGATTATTTAAACATTAATTTCCCATGCCCTTCTATATCTACTCAACAAGCCATCGTTTCCAAAATTGAAGAACTCTTCAGTGAGGTAGATAAAGGCGTAGAAAGTCTACGTACTGCCCAGCAACAATTAAAAACATATAGGCAAAGTGTATTGAAGTGGGCATTTGAAGGGAGATTGACAAATGAGATTGTAAAGGAAGGTGAATTGCCAGAGGGTTGGACATGGAAGTCCATTGATGAAGTCGCAAAAATAAAAGGAGGAAAAAGACTACCGCCCAAACATCAATATTCGGAAGAGCCTACTGACTATGTTTATATTATGGCTGGCAATTTGAAATACGGAACCGTTACAAATAAGCCAACTTATATTAATGAAGAAACTTACAAAGCATTAACTAGGTATAAAGTAACTGGAGGAGAGGTTTACATTACTATTGTCGGCGCTTGCATTGGCGATGCTGGAATTATTCCCGATAATATTGGGAACTCAATATTGACAGAAAATGCCGCGAAAATCATTGATTTAATAAATGTTAATAATAAATATCTGGCTTATTGGATTAACTCAGCAGTATGTCAATCCAATATTAAGAGTAAAATTCTTTCAGCAACTCTTGGCAAACTAGCTTTAAATAGAATTGGAATGCTAGAGGTACCCGTGCCACCAATCGTTGAACAACAAAAAATTGTGCAAGAAATCGAAAGTCGTCTTAGCTTAACTGATAAGTTAGAAGAAATGATAAATCAAAGCTTGCAACAGGCAGAAGCACTCAAACAATCCATTCTCAAAAAAGCATTCGAAGGAAAATTAATCTAACGAGAAGTCATGGCGAAGAAAACAGCAACTATAAAAGAAGATAAAATAATAACGGAAAGCAGGGCTGTCAATACTTCCAGTATTGTTAGTAAAGTTTGGGCTTTTTGCAATACACTGCGGGATGACGGTGTGGGGTATGGTGACTATCTGGAGCAATTAACCTACCTATTGTTCCTGAAAATGGCAGATGAATATACCCATCCGCCGCACAACCGGAAAATGCCTATTCCTGCGGCTTATAACTGGCAGACTTTAACCAATAAAACAGGTGATGCGCTGGAGGTGCATTATAATCATCTGTTACGTGAGTTGGCAAAAGAGAAAGGTATCCTTGGGCAGATATTCACCAAAAGCCAAAATAAAATTACAGATCCGGCTAAGCTCTACAAACTTATTGCGTTGATAAATGCAGAGCAGTGGGTATTAATGGGGGTGAAAGATAAAGGTGATATTTACGAAGGGTTACTGGAAAAGAATGCAGAGGATACCAAAAGTGGGGCGGGACAGTACTTTACACCAAGGCCGCTGATTAAAGCCATGGTAGAATGTTTACGTCCGGAACCGATGAAAACGATTGCTGATCCGGCTTGTGGTACGGGTGGCTTCTTCCTGGCTGCGTATGATTGGATGACGGATAACCTGTCATTGGACAAAGCTCAAAAGCAGTTCCTGAAATACAATACCTTCTTCGGTAACGAAATAGTGGCAAGCACCAGGCGTCTGGCGTTGATGAATATGTTCCTTCACAATATTGGTGATATTGATAGTGAGCAGGTGATGATCTCTCCCAATGATTCATTGATCTCAGCTTCTGAAACCCGCTATGACTATGTACTGGCCAATCCTCCTTTCGGGAAGAAAAGCAGCATGACATTTACCAATGAAGAGGGAGAGCAGGAAAAGGAAGATCTTACCTACAATCGCCAGGACTTCTGGGTGACTACCAGTAACAAGCAGCTGAATTTTGTACAGCATATTAAATCTATGCTGAAAACTACTGGCATGGCGGCGGTTGTGCTCCCCGATAACGTATTGTTTGAAGGAGGAGCCGGAGAAACGGTTAGAAAGAGGTTATTGGAGACAACCGACTTGCATACAATACTGCGTTTGCCAACGGGGATCTTTTATGCCAATGGTGTAAAAGCCAACGTATTGTTTTTTGATGGCAAGCCTGCGAGCAAAGACCCATGGACAAAAGAGATTTGGGTATATGATTATAGAACAAATGTCCATCACACATTAAAGAAGAATCCTCTTAAACTGGAAGATCTCAGGGATTTTATCGTGTGCTATAATCCGGAGAACCGACACAAACGAACGGAAACATATAGTGACGCAAATCCGGAGGGCAGATGGAGGAAGTTTTCTTATGAACAAATTATTGCAAGAGATAAAACGAGTCTGGATATTACCTGGTTGAAAGATAAGTCATTGGCCGACTTGGATAATTTGCCAGACCCGGATGAATTGGCGGAGGATATAATCGAGAATCTGGAAGCCGGTTTGGAAAGTTTTAGGGCTATTATTGCTAGCTTAAATGCTACTAAAGCATAACAATAGAATGGCCAAGGCAGCGTTGCCTTGGCCATTCTATTTATTTTATAGGCTACTTCAAAAAATCCCCGTCCACAATCAATAGTTTGACCCCCGATTCCGTACTGGACCGGTGACTGCTCAGATCATCGGAAACGACGTAAGTCATGCCCTGCTGCAGTTCAAACTGCTCTCCGTTATCCAACTCGCTGATGAAGCTGCCTTCCAGGCAATGAACAATATGTCCCTTTTGGCACCAATGGTCGGCGAGGTAGCCGGGAGAGTAGGTCACAATGCGCAGGCGCAGACCGGGCAGCTGAAGCGTTTGCCATAAGGCTTCGCCGGTAGTGCCGAGATGGGTTGAGGGAGCAATAGCGCTCCAGTCGATACACTGAAATGGATGTTTCATGTTGATGAAATTACGAAAGTCCGGCTGATCTGCCATAGCGTTTAAAGACGAAGACAATACCTTCGCCGAATGGCAGAAAATTGTTTTGGGGTCAAGTGGTCAAAACAAAAATGGGCAGCCAGCGTCAGTGCTATTCTCTATTGATCGATGGTCTATCTCAGATGGGAGAGGTGCTTCGGAAAAATCACCTCATCTTCTGAAATATACGGCATCCTGATTACCATTGCCGATATTTAATGCTTCCATTGGTGTTACCATTGACAACTTTACATTGTACATTGGGTTATGGTAATTGCATAGCCTTATAGTAGTAAACATGCATTACAGTATTAGGACCAACCACGAAGCCAGATCTGTCGAATTGCTGCCCCGCTGAAGACATATTAAATACTTCTACTCCATTGATGACGAAATGCAGGGTACCGTCCTGTTTTGAGAGCTTCAAAACATTTACCTTTTGGCTAACAGCATCGTTGACGGTATAATCCTTATAGAGGGTAACAGCAGCACCAGGATTGTCTTTCCATGCAACAAAATACCTTTTGCCGGGAACAACAGCGAAGCAGGAACCGGTTGTTCCATTATCTGCCCAGGCTAACCCGGCCAAATTGCTGGTTCCCCCACTTATGATCTCGGTACTAATCTCGACGGACATATTGCCCTGTACGCCAGCAAAAATAGAGTCAGTGGTAATCCAATATGGTTTTACCCGGCTACGATTAGAAATAACATAGTAGCCATTTTGCACTCCGGCGTCTAATGAATCTGATGGAGAGCTGCCTGTCCACCATCGCTGACCGGAATTCCGGAAATCAGACTGAAACAACACTTTCTCTGTTCGGGCTGGGGTGTCTTTCTTGCTACAGGAATTCAGTAACAAGGCGGTTAAGCAAAACAACAGAACTAATTGAGGTTTCATCAGTTTATGGTTTTATCTTAAAAATAAAGAATATTAGTCGATTAACTGAACTACCACATTTCTTTAGCGCCAGGTTCAGTAAATTTCAACCGGCATTATCATAAATCATTTACTGATTATATATATACACAAGAGTATTGCTTTGTTGATTCATTTATGAACATTTCACTGCCTTGTAACACAGCTGCGACAAAAGTATACATATGCGATAAATATAATTATGTTATCAAATATGTTTAACAGAATCTTTCTAAATTGAATTAACTTCACTTTGTTAATCACAAAATAAATTTAATATGAAAAACCTTCCTATTTTCAGGTGTTTATTGATTGTAACTGGATGCTGTATTTCACTGGTTTTGTCAGCACAAGATATTTATCTGTCGGCATACCAGGGAGCAGTCCAAACAAGCAACGTGGCTGTAGGAAATATTTTGCGAGAAGATATTGTTAATGAAGAACTGGCATCCAGAACACATAGTAAAAACACATCTCCGGGAAAGCAGGTGAATATATTTGCTGCTTTGCCTCCGGCGAAAATTTCTTCAGTACCTGTAAAAATCACCAGCGGAAAATTTATACCAGATCCGGCAGTTACCCAAAAAGTAAATGCCATGTTTATCACCCGGATAGCAAAAGCAAGCCCTGATAAGAAAAATGATATTGCAAAAATTGTTAACGGAGGAGCCTTACAGAGGGACGCAAGTCAACGATTAACCAATTTGGGATTATCTATAAATAACGTTGTCGATGTTACGGTAACATATTACACGGTAATGTGGCAGATTATAAATGAAAAAGCCGCGTCCGATAAACAAATCATTGCTGGCTATAATCAACTGGCCCCAGGCCTGTCTCGTGGCACATTTTTGAATGGCATGAGCGATCGGGAAAAGCAGGAAGTCAGCGAAAATATGGTATTGGTTGCTATGTTGGCAATGACAACTTATCAGGGACTGGTACAACAGCACGATGTAAAAAACTTGCGACATCTAAAAGAAGGTATAAACAACATGCTTCTACAACAACAAGTTGATTTGTCTTCAGTTCGTCTTACTGACGTCGGATGGGTAAAAAAGTAAACACCTGTATCCATTGTATAGATCCACTGGCAGATAAATTTTCGTTCTGGAGTCTATATCACTTATTTTAGTACCTGTTTACAGCAATCAGCCCAATGTCTTTTATATAACGTGCCGTAAAAGCTACAACCTGATAACATAACGAAACCTCAAAACGCATCTTTCATCACAAATTCGCCCTGTTCATCCCATCGGAGAAGGTCCGTTAACAGGAAATGATATCATTGTCTTGTCTTCTAAATGCATACATGATGAGATCAATGATTATCGGAATAATTTGCCTGTTATCTGTCAGTGCTCCAGCTCAGGACAGGGATTTCGCGTTTAAAAACTATTTTGATACCCTTTCGGCGCATCAGCTTTACGATGGTGGTATTGCATTGGCGGAAAACGGGCATAAGGTATATGCTTTTTCAGGTGGATATGCGAATTATGCCGCGCAACAGAAGAATACGGAACAGTCGCGTTTTAACCTTGCGTCTATTTCTAAAATATTTACTTCTACTGCCATTCTTCAGTTAAAAGACAAAGGAAAGCTAAAGTTGGAAGATGAAGTCAGCAGGTATCTTCCCGGCTTCCCATTTCCCGGCGTTACCTTACGTCACCTGTTAACACATACTTCAGGGTTACCCAACCTAGAGCTATTTGACGAATTGGTGAAGCAATATCCTGATACGGTCATCACAAATGCTGATGTATTGCCTTTGTTAAAGCAGTGGACAAAAGGGCTGTATTTTAAACCGGGAGATGAGTTCAGGTATTGTAATACTGGATTCAATCTGCTGGCTTTGATAGTGGAAAAGGTTTCCGGACTAGATTTTCCTGCATACGTGGAGAAGTATATTTTAAAACCGGCGGGTATGAAAAATACTTATATCACTGGTATTAATCGTGCTTATGATACCTTGGTGGTAAAACAACAGTTGAAACCAACCTTCTATGATACGGCCTGGCTGGAGGCCAACAAAGTAGCTCGTTACCGATATACAGAGTATAACAACAGCGGAAGTATGGGGTCTTCCAATGTAATCACTACAATGGATGATATGCTGAAATTCGATAACGCTTTTTTTATCGGGAAATTGATATCGCTTTCCAGTGTGGAAGAAGCTATTACCCCGGTTAAACTAAATAATGGAAAAGAATATGAAGCGCATATGGATACGATGTTAGGAGATGGTGTTGGACAATATGGACTGGGCTGGGAAATATTTAGAATGCCAGGTTACGGAAAAGGAGTAGGACATGGAGGATTCAAATTTGGACTGGCCACTTTCTACTACCATAACCTAAGCAGTAAACAGGCGATTGTGGCTTACACAAACGGCAACAGCGCCCTGGGAGATAATGTGACCTCCTGTTTGTATATGCTGAATGGAAAACCTGCAATTCCTCTGTTCTTAAAGAAGTCTGCCGTCCGCGAATATGCCAGGGCATTGATGGAGCAGGGGACAGATCATGCAGCCTGTATATTACATCTTTGTATGGCGGACAGCACAAACTATTACTTTAATACAAAAGAACTAAACTTCCTGGGATATGATTTCCTTTACGGGTCTAAGGCCCGGAAGCATTTGCAATGGGCATTGGAAACATTTAAGCTCAATACGTTCCTGCAGCCGGCTGATTTCAATACTTACGACAGTTACGGAGAGGCGTTGTTGGAAGCCGGGTATCGGGAAGATGCCATAAGCATGTATAAGAAATCGCTGGAACTTAATCCTGCCAGCATAGATGGAATAAAGGCTATGAAGAAACTGGGGCTGATGTAAAGACTTATTGATACAAATTATACTCCGGGGTGTCTGATCTGTTTAAGCGCTCAGGAATTATGATCTGGCACGGCGTTACTCAGCAATTCTATCACAAAACAAAAAAGGCACCGCTTCCGCGATGCCTTTTAGCAACTTTCAGAACGCCAGTTCTGATGATGTACCCCAGATGGGAGTTGAACCCACACTCGCATTGCTGCGAACGGGATTTTAAGTCCCGCGTGTCTACCAATTCCACCACCAGGGTATCAAGGTGTAAAACCTGGAGCGGAAGACCGGGCTCGAACCGGCCACCCCGACCTTGGCAAGGTCGTGCTCTACCAAATGAGCTACTTCCGCAGATTGTCTAATATAAGAACTTTTTCAACGTTTTAGCACTGGCTTTTTTCGTTGGGACTGCAAAGATAGTAATCTTTTTGAAGCTGCAAAATTTTTTTAGCGTTGAGCCAAAAGAATTTATGCATTCCAGAAAATTTAACTGCAACTAAGGGTTCAGCTCATAGCTGTATTTTACCATGCCCAGCAGCTCTTTCCCTTTGCCATAGCAGGTTTCTTTGGAAGGGAGCCCGTTACCCTGGTACTCGTATTCCCAGATGGTGTAAGACGACGTTTGTGCATTGACGGTAGTCATCTTCGTGATCTGTCCCTGTGTATTGTATTCAAAGATATAGTCGGGCAGCATACGTTTCTTCGCAGGCTGATAGCGGTATACGTCGGTCAACTGCCCGCTTTTGTCGTAATTGTAAAACGTGCGTTTGGCGGGTGTCCCTTTGCGTTGTTCTAGTTCTTCTGTTACGTGGCCGGCACTGTCGGTTTTAAAGGTCACCAGGGCGGAATCGGTGCTGTTGCTCTTTTTCTGGACCATCTGCTGCAGGTGCCCGGCGCTGTCGTAGCTGTAGCTGCGGCTCTCATCGAACCGTATCTTGCTCTCCCGCGCCACGGAGCTGCTGCTGACAAACTGCAGTTTGCCCTGGGCGTCGTAGCGGTATAACGTGGTGGTGATACTGGCGGCAGAGCTGTCCACCGTCTTGGTCAACTGCCCCTTGGCAGAGAAAGAGGAGGTAAGAGCGGAATAGCCGGTGGCGGTAGACTGTGTCTGCGACTTCATCTGGTGATAGGTCGGACTCAGGCTGCGCTCACAACGGAAATCCCGGTCTATTTCCATATTGGCGTCCACCGTCATCACCCGCTGGAGCTGCACTTTATTCGCTTTCAGCAAAGCCATGGTAGCCACCGTCTGCTGTGTATTATAGATGTCCTGAAAATAAAACTGTGTATATGCTTTGCTGCCCATGGTCAGCATTCCCAATGCCAATAGGATCGTCTTCTTCATGTAGGTATGATCACAGATTTTTTAATGGTGACAATTATGACAAATGTAAAACGCAATTTTCATATTAAAATTTTTTAACCGCATAAACTACCTGCCGATTATTATTTATCTTGGCGACTGATTTCATATTACAACCATCTAAATCGCGTGAAAACACAACCTTTACGGTCAGAGAAAATTTGCCTCAACTGCGGTACAGAGGTGCCGGATCGTTTTTGCACACACTGCGGACAGGAAAATACGGTACAACATGAGAGTTTTGGTCACCTGGCTGGTCACGTAGTGGCAGACATCGTCCATTACGACTCCAAATTCCTGACGACCCTCAAATACCTGGTCATCCGCCCCGCCTTTCTCACGAAAGAATACTGGGCCGGCAGAAGGAAACGTTACGTAAACCCCATCCAACTGTATATTTTTATCTCCTTCGTATTTTTCCTCTTCTTAGCGATCCTCACCCATTCGCCCGCTGAGCATACCGACAGGAAAAAAACAGCGCACAAGGAAAATACTGCCCACCAGAAAGAGGATAAAGAGCAAGATGATAAAGTGGTAAACCTGAGCGCGATGGACACCAATTATAGCAGCACCGAGGAATTTGACTCGTTGCAGGCTGCCCTTCCTCCGGATAAAAGGCTCACTGGCATCGAATACCGCTGGCAGCGCCGTATCGCAGGCTTAAAAGAAGATGGCCAAACAGCAGATGACGTAATCATCGAAATGTTCACCCACAATCTGCCCAAAATCATGTTCCTCCTGATGCCATTGTTTGCGTTAATGGTAAAATGGAGCCATCGCAAACGCGGACTGCTATATACGGACCATGCCATTTTCACCATTCATATCCACTCCTTTCTGTTTATCATCCTTTTTGTGGGACTGGTACTCCGGTATTTCGTTCATGATGAGCTGCCATTGAACCTGGCGTATTGGGGAGGCTTCCTCTACCTGGTACTGGCGTTGAGAAATGCCTATCAGCAGTCTTTCCGGAAATCATTGCTCAAAGGAGTACTGCTTTTCACCGGTTATATGTTTATTGCTGCAATGGTGTTCATGGTATTCATTTTCGCAGTGCTGTCAGTCTGATGACATCCTGAACGACCCGCATCTGATCACAAACAACAAGCTACATCGCGTGAAATCACAACACTTACGCTCTGAGAAAAACTGTCTCAACTGCAATACGGAGGTGCCGGAACGTTATTGCCCTCACTGCGGACAGGAAAATACTGTCCAACACGAAAGCTTCGGCCATCTCGTGGGCCATGTGATGGCAGACATCCTCCATTACGACTCCCAGTTCCTGACAACACTCAAATACCTGACCTTTCGCCCCGGCTTCCTGACCAGAGAATACTGGGCCGGCAAAAGGATGCGATATGTGAATCCGATCAAACTATATATTTTCATATCGTTCGTGTTCTTCTTCTTTATGGCACTGGCCAACAGCCAGAAAGACCACGGAAAAAAGGCGGTCATTAAATCAGGCCTCAGGGATGTGCAAATCGGAGACGGCGGCATGGAATATCGCAGCGTGGCAGAATACGACTCTATACAGGCATCCCTGCCGGTAGATAAACGTAACTCCGGCCTGGAAAACCGCATAGTACGCAACCTGCTACGCATGGGGGAAGGTAGAAAAGGCCCCCAGGAGGTGTTTAAGGAGACGTTTGTCCATGACCTGCCCAAAATAATGTTCATTCTGATGCCGTTGTTCGCGCTAATGGTAAAATGGAGCCATCGCAAACGAGGACTGGTATACACCGACCACGCCATCTTCACCATTCATTTTCACGCTTTTCTGTTTATCATTCTTTTTGTGGCACTGGGACTACGTTTATTCCTCCACAGTGAAACGCCGCTGAACCTGACCTACTGGGGCATATTCCTCTATCTGATATTGGCGCTGAAAAACGCCTACCAACAGGCATTTTGGAAGGCGCTGGTGAAAGCGGCCCTGCTCTATTGCGGATATTTTGTCGTGGCGTTGACGGTATTCATCATGCTGTTCCTGGCAATATTGTTAGTCTGACAGGATAGATTAAAATTTCATCATACAACTATCTATATCGCGTGAAATCACAACACTTACGCTCTGAGAAAAACTGTCTCAACTGCAATACGGAAGTGCCGGAACGTTATTGCCCTCACTGCGGACAGGAAAACACTGTCCAACACGAAAGCTTCGGTCACCTCGTTGGGCATGTGGTAGCGGATATCGTTCATTACGACTCCAGGTTGCTGACATCGCTCAAATACCTGACCATACGTCCTGGCTTTCTTACTAAAGAATACTGGACCGGCAGAAGGGTGCGTTATGTGAATCCTATCAGGCTGTATATCTTCATATCGTTTGTCTTTTTTCTTTTTTTCCTGACCCTGGCCAACAGCCAGAGAGGGCATAATGCCAAACCGGGCATTCAAACAGATCTGGCGGATGTGGAGATGGGTGATATAGGTTCGGATTATAAAAGTGTGGCGGAATATGATTCCGTTCAGGCGTCCTTGCCTGCCGATAAACGGTACACCGGTCTGGAAGCCGGGATAGAACGCCGCCTCGCGAAAATGAGAGAAAACAAACAAAGCGGTAAGCAAGTGGTGAAGGATATGTTTGTCCATAATCTGCCTAAGATCATGTTCGTCCTCATGCCCCTGTTTGCGCTACTGGTGAAATGGAGCCACCGCAAACGGCACCTGGTATATACCGATCATGCCATCTTCACCATTCATATCCATTCTTTCCTGTTTATCATCCTCTTTGTGGGACTGTTAATACGTTATTTTGTCCATGATGATCTGCCACTGGACCTGGCCTATTGGGGCGCATTTCTTTATCTGGTGCTGGCACTGAAAAATGCCTACCAGCAGCCGTGGTGGAAATCGGCAGTGAAAGCGATGTTGCTATGCTGCGGATATTTCACCATCGCAGTGATAATTTTTGTATTCACAATATTGGGCGTGCTGGCCGTCTATTGATGTCAACAGGAAAAGATAAAATATTATCTTTTTTCTTTAAATTGAGTGATGCAACCGGAATTCATCATCATACACCAACAAGTGGCGCCTTATGTGGCCCACATCCAGCTCAACAGACCTAAAGAACTGAATGCCCTGAACCTTCAACTGATGGGGGAACTGCGCGATGCCCTGAAACTTCTCGATGCGGACGATCAGGTACGCGCTATCGTCCTCAGTGGCAATGAAAAAGCTTTCGCGGCGGGCGCTGATATCAAACAGATGGCGGAAAAGTCAGCTATCGATATGTTTAATACAGACCAGTTCAGCACCTGGGATACTATCAAAAGGACCAAAAAGCCCATCATCGCGGCGGTAAGCGGCTTCGCCCTGGGCGGCGGCTGCGAGCTGATGATGCTCTGCGATATGATAGTAGCCAGTGAGACGGCCCGTTTCGGTCAACCGGAAATTAAACTGGGCGTAATGCCCGGCGCCGGCGGTACACAGCGGCTCACCCGCGCAGTAGGCAAGGCCCTCGCCATGGAGATGGTGCTCACCGGCCGTTTTATCACGGCACAGGAAGCGCAGCAGGCTGGCCTGATCAACCGCGTGGTGCCGGTGGAACTATTCCTGCAGGAAGCGATCAAACTGGCTGACGAAGTGGCGGCTATGGCCCCTTTGGCGGTAAAAATGGCGAAAGAGGCCGTACTCAAAGCATTTGACACCACCCTCGATGAAGGCCTGCACTTCGAAAGGAAAAACTTCTACCTGCTCTTCGCTTCCGCCGACCAGAAAGAAGGGATGCAGGCATTTATGGAGAAAAGGACCCCCGATTTTAAAGGACAATAAATAACAGGCTACACAACACAGATTGAAAAATTATTAAACTTTTTTGTTATTTGAATTGTTAACCTGATATAGCAGATTAAACCCGTACTAGCGGCCGCAGGGTAGTGGTACCTGCCGGCTTTTGGCAACCCGTTTGTATTGATGATTAAAAATTTAACCATGACCATTAAGTTGTTACCTGTAGCGATGCTCCTGATCAACTGCTGCACAGTGGCCTGTAATGGCCCTGCCCAGGAAATCAGGGCCGTTATGCTGGCAGATGACACCACTGCACCCCCCACAGATACCATGATCGCCAACGGCGATACTATTCAAACCGACAGAATCGCCTCCTGGAAGAAATTTGAGCAGTATAACGGACAGTTCGCGGAAGAAGTGGCACTATTGGAACAGGAACCGTTGAAATCCCGCCTCAACCACCTGTTGGGCAAAAATCGCAAAACCTTCGTAGAACGCTTTAAGGTATGTCCACCCATCGAAGTAGACGAAAATACCCTTTTTAATCAGGGCCGTATGCCGGATGAAGCTGGTCCCTACGAAGCAGCCATCGCCGTCGATATGGACCGGGATATCGTCTACGCGGCTTACTCCTTCCATAAAAACGTGATGATCTTCGCGGAGAGAAATGATACCCTCTACCCGAAGAAATTCAGACAGTGGCTCAACCGGTAGTGCACGCAAAGGCGCAAAGCAGCAAAGCGCGCAAAGAAAAATATAAACATTATAAGAAAGCAAAGGAGCGAAGATCACCTTTTGATCTTCGCTCCTTTGCTTTCTTATAATACTAAAAAAATAATTCTTTGCGCGCTTTGCTGCTTTGCGCCTTTGCGTGAACCAGCGTCTTTGCGTGAACTATTTATCAAATTTATTCTTCAACGCTGCCAGCTTCGCCTGAAAATCATTCAAAGGCGCTTCTTTAGCAGGTTTCCCTTTGCGCTCCTCGCGGTGGGCGTCACGACGATCATCACGGCGTTCTTTGCGTGGGCCGCCGCCCTGGGCTTTCTCCTGGTCTTTCATAGACAGGGAGATACGTTTACGGGCGATGTCCACTTCGAGAACGGTCACCTGTACCTTCTGGTTCAGTTTCACCGCTTCATTGGGGTTGCTGATGAATTTATTGGACATATGGGAGATATGCACCAGACCGTCCTGTTTTACGCCGATGTCCACAAACGCGCCGAAAGCAGTGATGTTGGTAACAACGCCAGGCAGTACCATGCCTACTTTCAGGTCTTCGATTTTGTGGATGCCTTCTGCGTATTCAAAGATGGCGATTTCATCACGCGGGTCGCGGCTGGGTTTGGCCAGCTCTTTCAGGATATCCTCAATGGTGAGCATACCGGCGTCTTCCCGCACGAAGTCTTTCGGGTTGATTTTTTTACGCAGGTCTTCCTGACCGATCAGGTCTTCAATGCTACAGTGCTGTTTCTCGGCGATTTCTTTGACGAGGGCGTAGCGTTCAGGGTGTACGGCGGAGTTGTCCAGTGGGTTATCGCCATTTTCGATACGGAGGAAGCCGGCACACTGTTCAAAGGCTTTGTCGCCCAGACGGTGTACTTTCTTCAGCTGCGTACGATTGCTGAAAGCGCCGTTTTCCTTGCGGTATTTCACGATGTTTTCAGCGAGGGAAGGACCCAGGCCGGAAACGTAGGCCAGCAGGTGTTTGGAAGCGGTGTTGAGGTTTACGCCCACGTTGTTCACGCAGCTTACTACCACACGGTCGAGGCTCTGTTTCAGGGACGACTGGTTCACATCGTGTTGATATTGACCTACGCCAATGGATTTAGGGTCGATCTTTACCAGTTCTGCCAGCGGATCTATCAGCCTGCGGCCGATGGATACGGCGCCACGCACGGTCACGTCCTGGTCGGGGAACTCTTCACGGGCTACTTCGGAAGCGGAATACACGGAGGCGCCGCTTTCGTTGACCATAAACACGTTGATCTTTTTACCGAAGTCGATTTTTTTAACGAATTCTTCCGTTTCGCGGCCGGCGGTACCGTTACCTACAGCAATCGCAGCGGTATCGTACCGGTTCACCCATTTTTTCAGCAGGGCTTCGGCATCATCTCTTTTATAGTTTTTTTCCAGGGGGAAAATCACGTCATGGTCCAGCATATTGCCCTGATTGTCCAGCGCTACGGTCTTACAACCGGTACGGTAACCCGGGTCGATGGCGATCACGGCTTTAGGGCCGAGTGGCGCAGCGAGCAGCAGCTGACGCAGGTTCTCTGCAAATACGTCGATTGCTTCTGTATCTGCCTTGTCTTTAGCTACCGCCCTGAATTCATTTTCCAGGGATGGACGCAGCAGGCGTTTGTAAGCATCGGCGCCGGCTTTGGCCACCTGCTCGGAAGCGGCGCCCTTACCAGTCACAAATTGTTTGTTGATCAGCTCCATGGCCTCTTCTTCCTGGGGCGCGATGGTGCTGAACAATATACCTTCAGACTCGGCACGCAGAATGGCCAGTACCCGGTGGGACGGCACTTCGCGCAGGTCTTCCGAAAAGTCGAAATAGTCTTTGTATTTGTTGCCTTCTTCCTCTTTGCCTTCGGCTACTTTGGAAGTCATTTTACCGGTATGGGTAAAGAGCTTACGCAGCTTGTCACGGCATTCGGCGTTCTCATTGATCCATTCAGCGATGATGTCGCGGGCGCCTTTCAGGGCTTCTTCTGAAGAGGCTACCTGCTCATTGATGAATGTCTCCGCAGCGCCGGTATCGCCATCCTGCGCTTCAAACAGCAGTTTGGCCAGCGGCTCGAGCCCTTTCTCAATGGCCACGGTGGCGCGGGTCTTGCGTTTAGGCTTGTAAGGAAGGTAAATGTCCTCCAGCTCTGCCAGCACCCAGGTGCTCTCCAGTTTCTCCAGCAGCTCAGGGGTCATTTTCTCCTGCTCCGTAATGGTTTTGATGATAAACTCACGACGGTCGTCCACTTCTTTGTAACGCTTTTGCAGGTCTTCTATCTTACCTATCTGCACTTCATCCAGACTGCCCGTCATCTCCTTGCGGTAACGGCTGATAAAGGGTACTGTAGACCCCTCGGACAATAACACCATGGTGTTCTCTGCCTGTTTGGCGGAAATGCCCAGTTCGGATGAAATAAGCGTAATGTGTTTCGCATTCATATCAATACTTTTTGGGATTTTTTTATGTTGACGACCAGCCCCTGATACCTTCGTTTAAACGGATATTTGCCCGGTCGCCAAATACTAAAATCGCTGAATTTTTTACAGCTCGCAAATGTAATTAAAAAGCCTTTTAATCAGAAAGCAATTTTACCCCCATTACCTGCCAGCTTCAAAATGCCAAAATGACAAAATCTCTCTGTATTTTTACGGCTATGGAAAAGACAGCTACATTCGACAGATTGTTACAGATAATGGACGATTTAAGGGAGAAATGCCCCTGGGACCGCAAACAGACCATCCAGACACTGCGGCAACTGACCATTGAGGAAACTTACGAGCTGGCGGACGCCATCACGGAGGAAGACTGGAAGTCCATCAAAGAAGAACTGGGAGATATCCTCCTGCATATCGTCTTCTACGCAAAAATCGGTTCCGAAAAACAACAATTCGATATCAACGACGTCATTAACGGTGTATGCGATAAACTCATCACCAGACACCCCCATATCTACGGCGATGTAAAAGTACAGGACGAAGAAGAAGTGAAACTGAACTGGGAAAAAATCAAGCTGAAAGAAGGCAAAAAATCTGTCCTCAGCGGCGTGCCCGTTTCCCTCCCCGCCCTCGTAAAAGCCATGCGCCTGCAGGAAAAAGCCAAACAAACCGGCTTCGAATGGGATAACACCAGCCAGGTATGGGATAAAGTAAAAGAAGAAGTAAATGAACTGGAAGAAGTAGTGAACACCGGCGACCAGGACGCTATCGAAGCGGAATTCGGAGATGTCATGTTCTCTCTGGTCAACTACTCCCGCTTCCTCAATATCGACGCGGAAAATGCATTGGAACGTACCAACAAAAAATTCCAGCGCCGCTTCCAGCATATGGAAGCGCTGGCGCTCGAACAGGGCCGCCGCCTCAACGATATGAACCTAACGGAAATGGACACACTCTGGAATAAAGCCAAAGAGTTAGGCATGTAGAAATTTTGGTATTTAGTTATTGGTGGGTGTCTCCGGATAAAGGACCCATAAATATCAAAATACCAAAATACCAAAATTCGTAAATCAAAAAACTAAATAACAACATCTCTAAATAGTTAAATTCTTTTGATTGATATAAAAGAAATACGTCTCTTTTTCCTCCGGCACGGATACCTTCTGATCGTTGCAGCATGGCTGTTCACCTTCGCCTTCCTGTTCAGCAACTATTGGGCTTATTATTCTTCCCCGCAGGGCGTGAAAAGGAGCCTCGAGAAAAGCCTGCACCAGCGGGAACAATCATTCGATAAACTACTGAAAGACACTTCGGTGGTCAACAGCCTCTTTCAGCGTTCCTATGATGATAAAACACTGGAACGGATCGGTAAACGCGACTATTTCGTGTTTGCCTACGACTCCAGCGCGCAGGGCACCTGGCTTACTTTCTGGAGTACCAGCCAGGTACAGCCGGAAGATATGCCGGATGTGCTCCAACCCGGCGCACAGTTCATGAAACTGAAAAACGGGTACTACGAAATCATTACCCGGCAGGTGAAAACACCCGGCAATCATCAGCATTTTGTCGTGGCTGCCATTCCGGTACGCATGGAATATGCGATCAGAAACAGCTTTCTCATCAGCCATTTTTATAACAAATCAGAACTGGGACCAGAGTACGCCATCCATATGGACCTCCCCAGTCTCATCCTGCCAGACCATACCATCCTTCCGGTAAAAAACGGGAACGATCAAACCCTCTTTTTCCTGGACTATAATAAAAGCATCCGCGCACAGCCACCCAATACCCTCAGCGTGATCCTGCGGGTGCTGGGATGTATCTGCGTGCTCATTTTCTTTAACCTGTTCGCTACGCTGCTGGCCAAAAATACTAACCCGCTCTATGGGTTCCTGTTCCTTTTCCTCGTGGTCTTCAGCCTCCGCGTATTGAGCTACGTGTATGCTTTCCCGTTCAATTTCCGGGCACTGAACGTATTCAATCCGGTCATCTATGCGAAAGATGAAATATTCTACTCCCTTGGTGACCTGCTGCTCAACGTGCTGCTGGCTTTCTGGATGATCCTGTTTTTCCGTGAACACGTTAAAACGATCAACCTTCCTGTTATCCGCAAACGCTGGCTGCAAAGCATCGTCATCATCGTGGCCAGCCTCCTGCTATACATGGTGGAGCAGTTCCTCGCTGACCTGATCCAGAGCCTCGTGATAGACTCCCATATTTCATTCGATGTCACCAACCCGTTCAGCCTCACGGAATACAGCCTGATCGGATTTGTGGTGCTGGGGTTTATCTCCTTCAGCTTCCTGTTTTTCTCCCAGATCATCAATTATCTGCTCAATGAGCTCACCAATTTCCAGTACCGCGCCAAATACGTGTGGCTGGCAGCAGTAGGCATTATCTGGCTGCTGTTCCGTATCCACAACCCGGAACTGCCTTTCTCGGTGGCCATGGTCATCTGGTTGCTGCTGTATATTGTGCTGCTCGACTTCCTGGCCGATCGTTTTGAAAGCAGTGTGGCCACCGTGCCTTTCCTCTTCTGGCTCTTCCTGCTCACCGTCACCACTTCCGGCGCCCTGGTATATTACAACGACCAGAAAGAGCTGTCTGCCCGTGAAAAGCTGGCTGCAGACCTCTCCAAACAGAAAGATCCTTACCTGGAGATGCTGCTCAACGATCTGGGCAAAAAAATTGAACACGATGAATACATGCAGTACTTCTTTATGGACAAGGGAAGTAAACAGTCCAAAGCCCGCATGGAAGAAGTGCTGCAGCAAAATTATTTTCAGGGATACCTGAGCCGCTTCGACGTAACGTTTTATCCGTATGATGAAAACGGTCAGCCTATCTATCCGGGCGATACGACCAGCCTCATCTCGTTCAACCGCCGCATGTTCTTTGAGTCAGAAGTATCTCCTTCAGACGTCAGTGGCAATGACCTCTATTATTACGAGCCCAGTTTCAACGACTATAACTATATCGGTAAAAAAGAATTCCATAACCCGGTAGACAATACAGGAACGGGCTGGCTGGTATATGTGCTCAAACCCAAAATATTCAGCCAGGAACGGCTGTATCCGGAGTTGCTGGTGGAGGGCGACCTCTACGACCGCAGCCGGGAATCGCAGGCCAACTACTCCTATGCGATCTACGATAAAGGGGTACTGGTAAGCCATTACAGTGATTATCCGTTCCCTATCCGGCTGTATCCCGGTGATGTGCCGCCCGGAGAACTTACTATCAAGGATGTGGACCGGCATTCCGAAATGATCTATCGGGCTTCTCCCGAGAAGGTGGTGTTTGTGGTGAAACAAAGTCGTACGTTCGTTGAGTTTATCACGCTCTTTGCTTACATGTTCTGCCTGTTCCTGTTGATTATCGTGATATACAAAGTGTTCGATCTGTTGATTAAGGCCAGGATGCGCCTTAGCAACATCCGGGCATTGATCAATATCAGTATCCGCAAAAAAGTACACGGCACCATCATTTTTGTGGTGGTCTTCTCTTTCGTCATACTTGGTATTACCACCACCATGTTCTTTATCTGGCGATCGGAAGTGCAGAACCGGGAAAAGCTCAGCAAAACGATGGGAGAGGTGGCCACCGATGTGGAGACCGTGTTCCTCAATCAGCGTGACATGGACGAGATCGACAACATGTACGACCCTGTGTTTAAAGAGAAGCTGACGGCCGCTTTGGGCAATATTGCCAATGAACGCGCGCTCGATATCAACGTGTATGATGCAGACGGTAACCTGCGCCTTACCACCCAGCCACTGATGACGGAAAAAGGGCTTATCTCCGGTAAAATGGAGCCTATGGCTTACTATGAGATATCCCGCCTGCAGCATATCCAGTTTATTCAGACAGAAAAGATCGGCACCATGCCGTTCCTGTCGGGTTATATGCCACTCCGCAATCGCAACGGTGATGTCATGGCTTATCTCAATGTGCCTTATTTCGCTACGCAGACGGAGCGTAACCAGCAGATCTCCAACTTCCTGGTGGCTTTGATCAATTTCAACGCTTTTATCTTCCTCATTGCAGGGATGGTGGCGCTGTTAATCACCAACTCCATTACACGGTCGTTCTCACTGGTAACGGAGAAGCTGCGGCACGTGAACCTGGGGCAGCGCAACGATGAAATTGAATGGGAGAAAGATGATGAAATCGGTGCACTGGTAAAGGAATACAATAAGATGGTACGCAAGCTGGAAGTCAGCGCTGCCCGGCTGGCCAAGAGCGAGCGGGAAGGGGCCTGGAGAGAAATGGCGCGGCAGGTGGCCCACGAGATCAAGAACCCGCTGACACCGATGAAGCTGAGCATACAGTACCTGCAACGCGCTATCGCCGGCGATTCGCCTAATGTGAAAGAACTGTCTACCAATGTGGCCCGCACGCTGGTGGAGCAGATAGAACACCTGTCTAATATCGCATCTGATTTCTCTGCTTTTGCCCGTATTGGGGAGCCGAATAATGAAGTGGTGCAGTTGAATGAAGTATTGTCCTCCCTGACAGGGCTGTATCAGACACAGGAAGACTGTAATATCGAATATATAGAACCAGGACGACCGCTCTTCGTATTTGCAGATAAAACACAGATGAACCGGCTGTTTACCAATCTGTTGCTCAACGCTATCCAGGCTATTCCGGAAGATACCGAAGGCCGTATCCGTGTGCGGCTGCAGGAAACGGTCGACCATTACGTGATTGTAAGCGTGGCAGACAATGGGGGAGGGATTTCCCCCGAGGTACAGTCTAAAATCTTTGTGCCTAATTTCACCACCAAATCGTCCGGCACCGGGTTAGGGCTTGCTATGTGTAAAAACATTGCAGAACAAACAAGAGGGGAGATCTGGTTTGAAACCAAGCTCAATGAGGGTACTACCTTCTACGTAAAACTGCCGCTGTACGACGGACAATAATCGATCATTCCAATATTTTCGGGCGGAATCGTCCATCATTCGCGTCCCCGGGCTGAAGCCCGGGGCTACGATGTTATTCAAATTCTTAAGGGGGATACAGTTTGTAAATGGTGGGCAAAACTTTTTCCTGACCATCATTGTTTCATTCATCCTGGTAACAGTAAAGTTTTTCTTCCATCTGTTACAGTTCCGGTCACTATTTAGCAGTAAAGTCTTTCTCCCATCCGTTACAGTTCCGGTCACTATATTTAGCAGCAAAGTCTTTCTTCCATCCGTTACAGTTCCGGTCACTATATTAGCAGCAAAGTCTTTCTCCCATCTGTAGTTCCGGTCACCTTCCATCCGTTACAGTTCCGGCCTATATGCTACAGATAGCATCTTTCCCATCCATTATGCTCCATTCCCCCTTATGAACTTGAACAACATCGTAGCCCAGGGCTTTAGCCCTGGGGACAAAAATGACGGGAATAAAAAAAGGGCAAACCATCCGGTTTGCCCTTTTTCAATATCTTATTTCTCTTAGTTGTTGCTGTGGAAGCTCTCTTGGATCTTTTCCAGCAGTTTACTTTCAATCATTTGTTGTGCCAGCAGGATCATATTTTTGAAGGCAACGTTCTGGGAGATACCGTGACCGATGATAACCGGTTTTGAAACGCCCAGTACGGGAGTGCCGCCATAAGATTCTGAGTCTAATTTGTTCAGGTATTCATCGTTGATATTGCGTCTGGACGCGATGTCGTAGATGGATTCGGCCATTTTTAAGATAATGTTGCCGGTAAAACCTTCACATACAATGACATCGGCTTTTTCGGTTAAAACATCTCTGCCTTCGATATTACCGATGAAATTGATTAGTTTGTTTTCTTTTAACAGCGGATAGGTGGCCTGAGCCAGTAGGTTGCCTTTGCCTTCTTCTTCGCCGATATTCAGCAGACCCACCTTCGGGTTATCCACCTTCAGGATGTGTTTGGAATACAGGGAGCCAAGGATGGCAAATTGCACCAGGTTTTCAGCTTTACAGTCAGCGTTGATACCTACATCCAGCATTAGTCCTTGTGTACCGTTTTCACGGGGGACCAGGGTAGAAATAGTTGGGCGTTGCACACCATCAATGGCTTTAATGGAATAAAAGGTGCCTACCATCATGGCGCCGGTGTTACCTGCGCTGATGAAAGCATCTATCTTCTCATTTTTCAGTAAATGAAAGCCAATAGAGATGGAGGATTGTGGCTTCTCTTTCAGTGCCTTGGTAGGGTGTTCATTCATCCCAATGACCTGGGATGAATGAACAACTGAATATTTTGATTGGTCCACCTGCGCTTCCGCTAATAAAGGGACCAGTTGTGACTCGTCCCCAATCAGCACCAGATGCGCATCAGATGCAACGGTGTCTAAAAATAATTTTACTCCTTTTACTGCTGCTGCGGGGGCAAAATCGCCACCCATCATATCAAGCCCGATTCTCATGTAACTCAAGTTTGTCTTGTTAGCTCGGGTAAAAATAGTAAAATAAATTATTTAGCGGCGCTCTGTTTTTCCAACACTACTTTTCCTTTGTAGTACAGTTTGTTTTCTACCCAATGAGCACGATGTCTCAGGTGCACTTCACCGGTTGCGCTGTCTGTGCTTAATGTATCCGCTACCGCCTTATAATGCGTTCTTCTCTTTGCTGATCTCTGCTGAGAATGTCTGCGTTTAGGATTTGGCATTTTATTTAATTTTTAATTGTCCTTAAATTTATCCAACCCTTTCCAGATTGGGTTATCGTTCTCTTTAGCCTGCTGGTTCATACGTTCCAGCATTTCTATTACCTTGGGATCACATCCGCTTTTGCCATCAGCAGTATCAGGATGGATACGTTGCATCGGAATGCTCAGCAGGATAAACTCGTATACCCATTCCGCCACGTTCAGATGACTTTCGGTTTTGGAAATATACGCTACATCCGGATCTGCGTCCTCGCTGGCCATTTCTTCGGGATTGTCCACCATTTTCACAATCTGGTTGAACTCATCCCAGAGCTGCAGCTCGTAAGGCTGCCCACAACGGTCACAGGTAACAGTTACCGTACCGCCGATCTCAAACTTCAGTAAAAAGAAATTAATCTTCTTGTCCAGCGACAAATTCACCGTCGCCTTACAATCACTGAAGTCCCTTTCTCCTTCAAAATGCTCAAAGAAACTTTCTCCGATCTCATACTGAAATGAATGCACCCCTGGTTTTAATCCAACAAAGGCTATATCAAATTCGCGGAGTGGTTTCATATCAATGTCCTCACTTTTAGAGGGATGCAAAGGTAATTAAATATTTGCAATTGCAAAAATTTCCTAAATTTGTTCACTATCGATATCCAGATTATATATATTTATATATCAGAATATCATCCATATTGCTGTTGCTTAACAACGGGAGTGAGCCGCAAAGGTAAGTATTTCTGCCTTCATCTCATACCTGTTTTTTGCAATACAACCGTGAAATTGAAAACCTGAAGTCCCCTGGCCATCATAACCAATGACATCCAAAGGAAAGAATGCAAGGAAAATCCCGGCCACTGACACGGCGCCTACACCGCCCCGTGACACCCCGGACATCTGCTCGCTGCCTATCCACGCTTGGCTCAGCCACACCAGCGCCGGTATCCTCGTGACAGATGAACATTTCCATTGCCGCTGGACAAACGACGTTTTGCTGCAGCGCCTGCCATATCCCATCCCGGAAAATCTGCCTTTCGACGACCTCATCAGGCTGGTAACACCTTTCGTCGCCAACCCGGAAGCTTTCTCTACGAAAATGAATGCCATCCGGAACGAAAAAAAGTCGCTTTTCGGCTGGGAACTGGTACTGGAGAATGGAACTACCGTGGAAGTAGCCTATACGCCCCTGTTCAACGGCCCCGCCTTCCAGGGCAGCGTATGGCAGGTCATCAACATCACCCGCAAATACCAGTTCCAGGAGGAAATCAAACATAATGAGCACAAATTCCGCGTGATGCTCAATAACCTCAACGCGGCCATGTGTGAAACCGACCTGGACGGCAACATCACCCGGGTGTATGAAAGCTTCTGCCGCCTCTCCGGTTACACGGAAGCGGAACTGCTGGGTAAAAACATCACCGACGTGTTCGTACCGGAAGAAAACCGGTCCTTCGCCCGCGCCCTCCGCCGTAAACGCCTCTCGGAGAATATCCCCCTGCTCTATGATATGGAAATTGTGCTGAAAGACGGCTCCCGCAGATGGGTGCTCGCCAGCTCGGCCAACGTGTACGACCGCAACGGTAACATCACCGGCGGCGCCGGCATCCACATGGACATCACCGGGCAAAAACGCCTCCAGCGCGACCTGGAAAATGCCCGCCGCCTGGCAGATGAAGCCCGCCTCGCTCAGAAAGACTTCCTGGCCAGCATGAGCCACGAAATACGCACTCCCCTCAACGCGATCATCGGCATGGCCCACCTCCTCGAAGAAACCAGCCTGGACGCGCAACAAAAGGAATACGTCAACATCCTCAAACACTCCTCCGGCATACTGCTGGGCATCGTCAGCGATATACTCGATATTTCCCGCATAGAAGCAGGTGAGCTACAGGTCAACCAACGGGAATTCAACCCCCGGGAACTGATCCAGTCCCTCCGCCAGACATTTGAACTGAAACTGGGCCGCAGGCCCGTCTCCATCACCGCCGAACTGGACGCCAACCTCAACACCTGGCTGATCGGCGACGATGTATTGCTGAACCAAATATTGCTCAATTTGTTAGGTAATGCGGAGAAGTTTACCAGCGAAGGAGAAATAGCCATTAAAGCCACCCAGGAAAGCTGGCTCGATAATACCATCTGGGTCCGCTTCCGCGTATGTGATACCGGTATCGGCATCCGTAAAGATAAACTGGAGCTGATCTTCCACAATTACAAACAGGCGGAAGGGGATATCCGCGAAAAATACGGGGGCACCGGCCTTGGCCTCGCTATCGTAAAACAACTCGTGGAACTGCTCGGAGGCACCATCAGCGTGGAAGATTACCCGGGATACAACACCTGCTTTGTCTTCGATCTCCCCTTCATGGATAGCAGAAAACCGATCTCGGCATCCGGTAATAAACCACGGAAAAAGCTGAAACAACGTACCTTTGAGGAAGCCCGTGTACTGGTAGTGGAAGACAATCAGATGAACCTGCGCTACATGATGAGCCTCCTGGAAAAATATAAAATCAATTACCAGCTGGCCACCAATGGACCCGATGCCACATGGTTTCTCAACGCCCGGCAATATGACCTTATCCTCATGGATATCCGCATCCCCGGCATGAATGGACTGGAACTGGCCCAAAAGATCAGGACAGATGAAAACCAATTTAATGTGGCTACACCCATTATCGCCACTACGGCCGTAGCCATGGAAAATACTGCCTCCACCGTCAGGGCAGCAGGAATCACTGATATCCTTATTAAACCGTATACGCCGGACCAGCTACTACAGATCTTTAACAAATATCTCAACGAAGAAGAAACAGAATTAATAATGGAAGAAGAAGTGCAGAACATCAGCGGATTTGAGTTCCACCCGGAATTGGACGTTAAGTATCTCACAGCGCTCTATGAGAACAATATTTCCTATGCGGCCGACTTGTTTGAAATATTTATCCGGACCATCCGGGACGAAATCAAAAAACTAAAAGATATCGTGGACACAGGCGACTGGGAGCGGGTGAAGTTCCAGGTGCACAAACTGAAACCCAACTTCGCCATGGTAGGACTGACCTGGATCAGCGCCAAAATGCAGGAACTGGAAAATAACCTCCGCACCGGAGAGCCACAACAACCGGAAGGCACCACCCGCCTTTTCGATGAAATCGTGGCCGACGTGGATAAGTACTATCCGGTAGTGGATGAAGAATATGCCCGTATGCGGGAATTCGTGGACGCAGCCTCCCATCCACATCAATAGGCCTGCAATATTTCCCGTATACTGCTTTGATAATTGCCGCCAAATAATAACAGATGTACCAGCAAAGGATATAACTGACAAACACCAATCCGCTGTTGCCATCCCGGCGACAGCGGCCAGGCTGCCTGATAGGCATAATAAAAGCGGGTGTCAAAACCCCCAAACAAACGCGCCATCGCCAAATCCATCTCGCGGTGACCGTAATACACGGCCGGATCAAATACACAAGCCCGGCCATCCGGACCTACCATAAAATTCCCCGACCATAAATCACCATGCAACAATGCCGGCGCCTCGGTGGGAAACAGCTGCGGCAACTGCCGGCAAAGCCGCTCCGCCTGCTGCACCATGCCCTGATCGATAAGGTGCCGGTCGTAAGCCATTCTGATCAGCGGCATCAACCGGTTAAAGGCATAAAATACCGGCCAGCTGCTGTAAGGCGTATTGTATTGCCTTAATGTACCAATATAGTTCGGCGCCGGATATCCAAAATGCGGCTGCGTTTTCTTATGCTGCTGCGCCAGCGATTGCGCAAAATGTTCCCAGAAATCCTGTACGGCATTGCCTTTCAGCATCAGCTCCATCAGCAGATAGGCCTGCCCGTTGCTCTGGCCGTAAGCCAGCGGCTGCGGTACTGTCAACGCATGGGCGGCATGCAATGCCTCCAGCCCCGCATACTCGGCAGCAAACATATCCGGATAACGCCGGGCATCATTTAACTTCAGGAAAAAATATCCCTCGTTGGTGCCTATACGAAATGTTTGGTTAATATCGCCACCATGTACGCTTTTTGCGTCATTAATATGTATTTTCACTTTCAGCTGTTCGGATAATGCCGCGCTCAGTTGTTTTTGTAGAATTTCATCGATCATGTTTCGCCGCTTATATGGAAACAAAAGCCAAAATTAAAAAGAAGATCGTCCGTATTGTATTAACACTTGCGGGTATACTGTTGTTAAAGGGATGCTTCGCCTGGAGTAACCGCTTCAGCGATGCTTACTTCCATAGGTGGTACAGCAGTGTCAGTATGGTGTTTAGACAGTTAACAGGTATAGTACCATTCAGTGTTGGGGACGTAATATATACAGCCTGGATTGTAACTTCCCTGTTTTATTTGTTAAAACTATGTTATAAACTGATCCGCCTGCAATGGGGAGAAGCGGGCTGGATCACCCTGCGCGGTATTCATTTTATCCTGAAACTATACCTCGCTTTCCTCATCCTCTGGGGATTCAACTACGAACGGAACACGCTGCTGCGCGATACCGGCATTATTACCGGCGACTACAATACGCAACAGCTCTACCAGTTGTCAGATACGCTGCTGCGGCTTACCAACGCCGAAAAACAACGCCTGGGCGATACCGTCGGCGTTACCCTGCCCGATAAAAGCACGCCGCTGTTCGACAAAGCCGCTACGGCCTATCAGGCTGCTGCGGAACGCTGGCCCGCTTTCCGCTATAAGGCGCCCTGCGTTAAAAAAGCACTCTTCGGGGAATGGCTCAATTATCCCGGTGTGACAGGATACCTCAATCCCTTTACCCTGGAGGCACAGGTAAATACGACCGTGCCCCCGGTGATACAGCCTATCATCACTTGTCATGAAATAGCCCATCAGCTGGGATATGCGCCGGAAGAAGAAGCCAATTTCGTAGGATACCTCGCTGCTACCAGTATTCAGGATAGCCATTTCCGTTATGCGGCCAATTTTGACATGCTCCTCTACAGCGTGCGCCAGCTGGCCATCAGAGACACCACACTGGCAAAGGATATCTGGCACCGGGCGCTGCCCGGCGTGAAAGCGGACTATAAAAGCATCATTACTTTCTACGAAAAGTATACAGGCAAAGTGGATGACTATTCCACGGTCTTATACGACCAATATCTGAAGGCCAATAAACAGAAGAAAGGTATCCGCAGCTACAGTGAAGTGACCGGATGGCTCGTCGCCTGGTTTAAAATACGCTGATTAGTTCATCATCAGTACGTTCACACTGCGTTGCAGGATGTTGAACGCGATCTCGGCCATCAGGTTCTCCCGGTCCAGTGTCGGGTTTACCTCCGTGATCTCAAAACAGCAGATTTTACGGTGCTGCATAAACTTGGCAATCAGGTCTTCCGCCTCACGCTCTCTTAAACCATTGCTCACCGGGGTACCGGTACCTTTGGAAATGGAGGCGTCCAGGCTGTCTACATCAAAAGACACATAGATATAGTCGCAGTCGCTCAGATAACGGAACACGGAGCGGGAAATGTTTTCCGGCCCTTTACGGCGTACTTCATTGGTGGTGATTACCTTCATGCCGTACTGCTTGATCAGGTAGTCTTCTTCCTTTTCATAATCTCTCAGGGAGATGAACACAATATCTTCCGGTAATACCTTGGGTGCGATTTTACCAATATTTTTCAGGGCGTTCCACATACCAGTGGTAGGTTCATCCAGGTCATGCACCTTGCAGTCCAGATTGTCTTCCGCAATGGCGGTGGCCAGCGGCATCCCGTGCATATTGCCGGAAGGGGTGGTGTAAGGCGTGTGCAGGTCGGCATGGGCATCTATCCAGATCACGCCCAGCTTGGATTTGGGATGAGCCATTTTCAGGCCGGCGATGGTGGCGCCGGCGGTGCTGTGATCACCGGAAAGCAATACCGGGAACCAGTTGGCTTTCACCGTTTCACAGACACTTTTGCTGATACGTTCGTACATATTCACAGTACCCTTGATCCTTTTGGCATAGGGGGATTCAATGGGCTCAAACAGGAGTTTGTTTTCCGTTTCAATTGCTTCGGTGGGAAAGTGTACAAAAAAGTTGCTCATGAAGTCCAGTGCCGCTATCTTGATCGCGTCCACCCCCAGGCTCGCGCCCCGGGTACCTGCCCCTATTTCCGACTTGACTTCTATTATTTTAATGTTCTTCATAAAGTTTTCATTACCGGCAAGCTACAGGATTTTGGGAGAACGCCCAAAGCAGCCTATCGGGGAATGGTAAAAAAAGGACATATTTTGTATGAACCAAATCCAATACAGTTGCGTTATCCTGGTATTTTATTCAATAATTATTGCGATATGGTTGACAACGTTGAATTTTCCGGATGGCATTTTTTTACGTCCTGATTTATAAATAATTTGGATTTTATCAATATTATTTTAAAACACAACTAAAACCATGGACTTTCAACTTACGGAAGAGCATCTTATGATTCAAAAGGCTGCGCGTGATTTCGCCCAAACGGAACTTTTACCGGGAGTGATTGAGCGCGATGAGCACCAGAAATTCCCGGCCGAACAGATCAAGAAACTGGGCGAACTGGGTTTTCTGGGCATGATGGTAAGCCCTAAATATGGCGGCGCAGGCCTGGATACCATCTCCTACGTGCTGGCGATGGAAGAAATATCCAAAGTAGATGCTTCCGCCTCTGTGGTGATGAGTGTAAATAATTCACTGGTTTGCTGGGGACTGGAAACCTACGGTACAGAAGAACAGAAACAAAAATACCTCGTACCGCTGGCTAAAGGCGAGATTATCGGCGCCTTCCTGCTGAGCGAGCCGGAAGCCGGTTCTGACGCCACCTCCCAGCGTACTACCGCAGAAGATAAAGGAGATCACTACCTGCTCAACGGTACCAAAAACTGGATCACCAACGGTAACTCCGCCAGCGTATACCTGGTAATGGCCCAAACCCATCCGGAAAAAGGCAGCAAAGGTATCAACGCACTGATCGTGGAAAAAAACAGCCCGGGCGTGACTGTTGGGGCCAAAGAAAATAAACTGGGCATCCGTGGTTCCGATACCCACAGCATCATGTTCCAGGACGTGATAGTGCCAAAAGAAAACCGGATCGGGGAAGACGGCTTCGGCTTCAAATTCGCCATGAAAACGCTGGGTGGCGGCCGTATCGGCATCGCGTCCCAGGCGCTGGGCATCGCCAGCGGCGCCTATGAACTGGCCGTAAAATATTCCAAAGAGAGAAAAGCATTCGGAAAAGAAATATCCCAACATCAGGCCATCCAGTTCAAACTGGCGGATATGGCCACCAAAATCGAGGCGTCACGGCTGCTGTGCCTGAAAGCGGCATGGGAAAAAGACCAGCACCTCGATTATACCCTCAGCGGGTCTATGGCTAAAGTGTTCTCCTCTGAAACTGCCATGTGGGTAACTACGGAAGCAGTGCAGGTACACGGCGGCTACGGCTACGTGAAAGAGTACCACGTTGAACGCCTCATGCGCGACGCAAAGATCACCCAGATCTACGAAGGCACCTCCGAAGTGCAGCGTATCGTGATCAGCCGCTCGATACTGGCGTAATCATCACCAAATATTCCACAGCTGCCCCGGGCCTAAACCCCGGGGCGCTTTATTTTACACCAGCATTGTTTATTTTTGCCGGATGGCTATCAACATCAATGCTTATCATGACGTACTGTCCCAACTGAAGCCTTATCATGCCAAACTGGTAGCGGTGTCCAAAACCAAGCCGGTGGAAGACATCGAGGCATACTACGCAACAGGACAGCGCATCTTCGGCGAAAACTACGTACAGGAGCTCGTAGAGAAACAGGCCGTTTTACCGGCCGATATCGAATGGCATTTTATCGGACACCTCCAGTCCAATAAGGTCAAATACCTGGCTCCTTTTGTGCATACCGTCCATGCGGTAGACAGTCTCAAACTGTTGCAGGAAATCAATAAACAGGCAGCCAAAAACCAACGGGTGATCAACTGCCTTTTACAGGTACACATTGCAGCGGAAGAAACAAAATTCGGCATGGACGAGCAGGAGTTACAGCAACTGCTCACCGCGTGGAACAGCCACCAGCAGGATTTTGCACACGTCCGTATCGCCGGCTTGATGGGCATGGCCACCAACACCGATAATGAAACACAGGTCCGCCAAGAGTTCCACCAGCTCCACCAGTTATTCGGGTCTGTTAAAACCACTTTTTTTAACACACAGGATTATTTCAGGGAACTATCCATCGGCATGAGCGCAGACTATACCATCGCGCTGGAGGAGGGCAGCACCATGGTACGCATCGGTAGCCTGCTGTTTGGAGAAAGGAACTACAACAAGTAACTTATGAAACAACTTTGGATCTACTGCCTCGCAGGTATCGGCATGACCGCCTGCAACACAGGCCAGGCAAAAAAAGAACTGACGCCGGGCACCTGGCAGGCCAGCCTGCACCGCCCCGATGGCGCAGATATCGTCTTTAACTTCCAGGTAAAAGACACCGCCGGCAAAAAAGTACTCTATGTGCTCAACGCCACAGACAAACTGCTGGTAGACGACGTGAAAGTCGCCGGCGATTCTGTCTTCATCAAAATGCCTTTCTTCGATTCTGATTTTAAAGCCCGTTTCGCGGATAACGGCAGCCTCGAAGGACAATGGACACGCCATCTGGCTGACAAAGACGTATCGGTGCCCTTTACGGCCAAACCCAATACCGCAGAGCGTTTCCCTAAAGGCGCCGCACCTGCGCAACAGGTCACCGGCCGCTGGGTGACCACCTTCGTGGACAAAGACAATAAAACCAGCAACGCCATCGGTGAATTTAAACAGATGGGCGATCTGGTATATGGTACTTTCCTCACCACTACGGGCGACTATCGCTTCCTCGACGGTAGCATGGACGGTGATACCCTCCGCCTCTCTACGTTCGACGGCTCTCATGCCTATCTCTTCAAAGCGGTAGTGAAAAAAGATAGTATCATCAACGGTCGTTTCTTTGCCGGCATCGGCGATCATGTGGAAAACTGGGCGGCCATAAAAAATGATACCGCCAAATTACCCGACGAACGCACCATCGCGACCATGAAGCCGGGACAGTCAAAGCTCGACTTTACCTTCCCGGATATGAATGGTAATAAGGTCAGTATTAATGACGATCGCTTCAAAAACAAAGTGGTAGTTATTACCCTCATGGGCTCCTGGTGCCCTAACTGTATGGACGAAACCGGTTTCCTCAGCGAGTGGTACAAAAAGAATAAAGACCGCGGAGTAGAAGTGATCGGACTGTCTTACGAACGTACGCCAGACTTCGATAAATCTAAAAAGGCACTCACCGGTTTCCTGACCCGCTTTGATGTGCAGTATCCTGTACTGATCACCGGTGTTACACCGGCAGACCCGGAAAAAGGAACGAAGAGCCTGCCTCAGCTGACAGCGATCAAAGGTTTTCCGACCACCATTTTCATTGATAAAAAAGGAAATGTGAAAGAAGTGCATACCGGCTTCTCCGGACCGGGCATAGGAGAACATTATGAACAGTTCAAAGCCGACTTTGAAAGGTTGATCAGCCAACTACTGGAATCCTGAATCATACAGACAAAATAGTGCAAATCCTTCCTGGTACACGGTTATCGGGAAGGATTTGACTTTTTAAGAAAATTTATTTTTTCATCTCTTTCAAAAAGTATTGAAAAATTGAAAAAACTGCCTATTTTACTGCTCCGTTTGACTTTATGAATTCCACCATTATCTAACACGCTTGTCAATCCACCTCCGGAACAATGTCAATACTGGTATTGTTCCGGCAGGTATCGAAGCCTCCCACGTTTAGCCTTGTAAATTCCACGTATTTTTCTTTTACGGTATCTTAACATTTGTGGTGGCCGTTATGGCCTGATATTTGAAAATCTTGCTTCACTGTGCAGGTTTAAACCACGCACGCGCTTTTTTTGTTAAACCACATAAAATCTACACATTATGTCTACTACCAAATTTTTAGCAGGAGCAATTGCAGGGTTAACCACCGGGATCATTATTGGTATGTTAACAGCCCCGGAAAGTGGCGATAATACCCGTAGAAAAATCAGGCATACTGCGGATGACTGGCGTAACAAAATAAATGGTATGGTAAATCGTGGCGGTGAAGATCTCTCCGATCTCAAAGAAGTGTTTGAAAAAGAAATTGACGGCCTGCAGGACGATACACGCGAACGCGTTTTAAGGCTGATCAACAAAGCACAGGGAAAATACAACCGCTTTAAAAGAGAAGCACTTTCATAAAATTTGGTTATTGGGCTATTTTGTTATTTAGCTATTTAAAAATGCAGCGAAGACCTATGTTTTAAAAATAACAAAAGTTGATCTTCGCTGCATTTTTAAATAGCTAAATAACAAAATAGCCCAATACATAAATTAACCGATGATTTCCCCGGTTTCCATATAATTCTTGAAACGTTTGATATCCCGGTCGATCATATTTTCAAAAGCAGGATTCAACAACCAGGCAAGACCACTGCCCATATAGCCGGCGGGTGGACGATAGGAGATCATCACATCCACTTCGGTGCCGCCATTCAGGGTTTCCTGGAAGGTAACACGACCGGCCGTAGCTACAGACGATCCCGGTAAAGAGCGCCAGCCCAGCATTTCACCAGGTATCTCTTTCACGATTTCAGCATCCCATTCCAGCGTGCCAATGCCACCGGGGCCTTTTACCACCCAGTGAGAATGCAGCGGATCTACTTCCTCCACTGATTTCAGATGTCTCATAAATACCGGCAGATTGCTCAATTGCCGCCAGAAATAATAAACCTCCTCTTTGGGGTTGTCTATTTTCATCGATGTGCGGATATTGATGGAAGCGATGTGTTTATCGGGTTTTCTTCTGCCCAGCAATCCGTTGACCAGATCATTGCCGGAAATGCCACGGTACAATAGGTAGCCTGCTGCCAGCAGCTTCAGTAAACTGCCAACAGGCTTCTTGTCGACTTTGCTGATGGCACTGCCTAACAGCCACGCACCTGTGAAAATGGATACTATCCTGCCTTCCGGGGTAACATTGATGATATTTGAACTTTCGTAGAGCGGTCCCGCCTTAGGAGGTACATGACCATTTGATGGATTTGTCATTAGATACAGTTTGGGGTGAAGCAGCGAAAACCCTGCGAGTTTTATCAAAAGCAATTAACATACTAATATCTAAATGACTAAATATTAAAATTTAATTTAAATGCCTGTGGCATGATAGGGACGGTGCGTAAATAATTACACACTTCCATGCGACTGTATGGCAGCTTATTGATAAGAGGCATTCAAGACGTCATAAATATTTTTACCCCAGTTCGGTGCCAGCGCATCGGCAGGAATGAACCGCGCAAATTTCTCACCCGTTTCCACCACGGTGGGCCGTGCTCTCTTTTTACCACCCCCGAAGATCGCCGGCGTGTAATAGATGTTCAACGCCTTAACCAGCGATGCCCGCGGATTAGACGGGTCTGCATCGATGGCTTTTTCGGCGTATTGCCGGCTTTCCGCGCCCAGTGAAGCACCACGGGAAGGCACCGCATTGATGCGGGCCGACAACCAATAGCCCATCAATGTCAGCGTTTCGGTATGACCTGGCTGCAGCCCGAGCGCTCTTTTCACGAACGGCGCCGCTTTCTCGCAGTATTGCTCTGCTATTTTCTTCTCTGCTTTAAAAGACAACTGTGTGTAAGCCCAGCCGGCGTAGTATTGCAGCAGCCACTCCTGCGGATGGGCATTGGCCAGTTGTGCCAGGGTATCCGTATGCGGCGCCCATTGTGCAGGCTGTATTTTCTCCAGCGCCTGTAACTGCGCCTGCAACACGGGTTGCCAGCTACGTACGCTGTCCTGCGCAAAGAGGGAAGGGGTCAACCCGGCGGTCATCACCCAAAAAAGTAAAAGTAAAGGCTTCATATAAAAGTATTGTTGATAAGAAGGCCCGACGCCAATTATATGCCATGTTTGTATTTCTCTGGCCGATAGATTATCTTGACCGGCCAAACAACTGAACATATGAAAAAGCTACTGACCACGTTATTGCTGCTCTCCGGCCTCCACAGTTATGCTCAAAAGGAAATAGCCCCCAACAGATGGCTGAAACTCTTCAACGGCAAGGATTTGAAAGACTGGGACGTCAAAATAACCGGTTACGATCTCAATGATAATTTCGGCAATACTTTCCGCGTAAAGGACGGCTACCTCACCGTTGCCTACGACAAATACGATGAGTTTAAGGAAAGATACGGGCACATCTTCTATAAAAAGAGTTTCTCTGCCTACCTGGTGGTAGCAGAATACCGCTTCACCGGCGATCAGGTGAAAGGCGGACCAGGATGGGCTTTCCGCAACAGCGGTATCATGCTGCATGGTCAGCCGGCAGCTACCATGACGAAAAATCAGGACTTCCCCATCTCGCTGGAAGAGCAACTGCTGGGTGGTAACGGTAAAGATCCCAGAAGCACGGCCAACCTCTGCACGCCCGGCACCAATGTGGTGATGAATGGCAAACTGATCACCGATCACTGCATCGGCTCTACTTCCAAAACGTATCATGGCAACCAGTGGGTGCGTGTGGAAGCACTGGTGCTGCGTGATTCCGCGATCAAACATATTGTGGAAGGAGATACTGTGCTCGTTTACAACAAACCACAGATTGGCGCCGGCAACGTATCACATGCCGATCCTGCTGTGAAACAGGATGGTAAACTGCTCACAGAAGGCTCTATTTCCCTGCAAAGTGAAAGTCATCCGGTCCAGTTCCGGAAAGTTGAGTTGTTTGATTTATCCCCTTATATCAATGATCCCGTGAAACTCAACAGGATTATCCACTTGTTGCAACAACGGAACAAAAGCCATCAATAAAGCCGATGACAACCGCGGCCGTGGCGGATGCGGCGGCTGCTGCCTCCTCGGGGGAACACAGCTGGCGGCCAGCAGGGCCGCAGCTGTCAGCCATAATGCACACCGGTAATAAACGCGTTTGTTGACCATAGTTATGCTCCTTTTTTATCATACGAAGGCAATAATTATTCCTGACTACGGAAAAAAATGAAAATTCCAAAGGTTGATTTTTTACAGGTTTGGGCTACCTTTGGCCCCTCGAAAAAATTAGCATGGAAAATTGTACCCTCTACACGCATGAGGTAGATATGGGAAAGGTGTTGACGCGCATGCGTGCGCATTTCGATGCATCGGCCCTGAAAGTAAACGGACAGGAAGACAACTGGGAGAGTATTACCGTAGTTTCGAAAAAGAGACGTTTAAGAAAAGGCAATACCATTACAATCACTTACCGGCAACGGTCGGTGCCGGGCTACACCCTGGAACACAGTGATGAGCCCATCATCGTTAATTTGCACGGTATGCACGCATTTGTACAGCAAATCGATGCCGATAATCAGGAGCTGAAACAACGGCTGCTGGCAAAAATTCCTACCATCAATACAGAGATCGCCATCAAGGCTGAACCCTCCTTCAACGGAGATCTCCGCTCCGCCGTGATGGAACTGGCCTACGAACTGGACGCCTTCTTTTTCTCCGAAGGCAATGTGATCTTCAATACAGACGTACAGGGCTTCTGGGATAAAACAGGCGCACTCCTGCTGGACGTAAACGGTCATTCCACCGCTACCAATCTCAATGTAAATATTGAAGCCAAATATTTCGACAACCCAACGCCTCCCTCAGCGGAAGCACTGGAAAGGAAAGCCCGCAGCCTGCAACAGCTGCAGTCTATGGGTGTCCGCTCCAGCGCCATGCTGCCGGCTATCGTCGATGAAAATACCGTCGTGCTCCGCTCCCGCGAAGAAGTAGCTAAAAGGGTAGCAGTCCTTACTGCTATCAATGGCGTGGCCTTCGGCCATTTGCAGGGAAAAGACGTGATCGGCTATCTGCAAAAAAATCAACTGTGGGAACACACTTCCCCGGAAGAAAAGAGCTTCCTGGACAATCCTACGGAAGAACAAAAAACCAAAGCCACCTGGAAATGTGAAAGCATCTGGGTACTGCTGTGGGCCCTCGACCTGGTGCCGGAACTGGGATATATGACTGATCTCTGTAATCTGGACCTGGTACCGGAAGAAGTATTTCCTTTCCGCGGACTGTCCGGCGATCTGACCTTCTTCTTCGAAAAAGCGGCTGCACTGCGCCCCACAGCGGCCATCCTCGATGCCAATGACCTTTATTACCGTGCCCATTGGTCATGCGTAGATGCCCGCCTGAAAAGTGAAGAAGCACCGGTACATCCGGGCGTGGTATATGAAAGGCATTACGCGCTCAACTGGCTGATCAACTACCGCAATCAGCCGTGGGACGAGGTAACGTGCGACACCTGATCATTTGGTTATTTAGATATTTTATCATTTAAAAAAATGCAGCGAAGATGATCTCCGCTGCATTTTTTTAAATGATAAAATACCTAAATATCTAAATGTTTATTGTTTCAGCATCAGCTGTCGGATATATTTCACAGGTGCGCTGCCATAGCTCAGGAATTTCTCGTTAAAAGCTTTCAGGCTGTAATCTTTGCCCATCTTCTTTTTATAAGCTTCCCGCAGGTCGAGGATTTCTTTATAGCCGGTGAAGTAGCTGGTGAGCTGTACGCTGGTCACGCTGACCCTTCTCCATTTCCCTTCTGCTTCGGCCTGTTGCTGGAAGGCTTCTTTTGTCAGCAGGTGAATAGCATCTTCGCGGCTCATGTTTTTCACGTGTACGCTGTAATCGAGGATGGTATTACACATGGCACGCAGGTTCCATTTGTACCACATCAGCCACATTTCAGGCTCATTGTTGCCGTAGCCGTTTTCCAGCATCATCTGCTCGGAGTATACCGCCCAGCCTTCTATCATGGCGCCGTTGCCCATCAGGGATTTGATAAGGCTGGGTGACTGGTTGGAGTATACCAGTTGGGTATAGTGGCCCGGAATACCTTCGTGGATATCCAGTATTTGCAGGATGTAGTGGTTGTATTCACGCAGATAACTTTCTGCTTTGTCTTTAGGCCATCCTTCAAGGCTGCCTACGTTGTAGTAGGTATTGCCGCCTTTATCGTACGGGCCAGGGGCGCTGATGGAAGCACCGGCCACACCCGCCATGTAGGCAGGTTCTTTACGTACTACCAGCGGTTTGGAAGGATCGACATACAGCAGGTCTTTCTCTTTGATGAAAGCAATCAGCTCCGGCAGTTGTTTCTCGATGGTCGCCTGGAATTCTTCCGGTTTCACGTGTTTTACAGACAGGGTATCGATCATGCGGCTGATCAGTTCCAGCGAATCGGTTGGCACAGGCTGGCTGCCGAAATATTTGGGCCACAGTTGCCGGCTGATTTTAGCCATCTCACCATGTACATATGCTTTACGGGTTATGGCAGAATCGTAAATCTGTGAAGCGGTGAAAGAGGACTGGACATTATAGTTGAATTTCTGGTCGTATAACGGTTCACCCAGCCGGAAGCTACGCGGATGCTCCGGTTTCAGGGCTTTCAGCCACGTTGCGTAGTCTTTGATGGCTTTCACGGCTGTCTGCGCGCGGGCTATCATCACTTTCTTCTCATCAGCGCTGATGCTGGTCTTTTGCAGGGAGTCCACGAAGTCTTTTTCAAAGACGGATACGCCGCCGTTGTTCTGGTCTGCTCCCAGTGAGGTGAGCTCCGGTACCGGATCTTTGATTTGTTTTTTGGCCGCTTCATAATAAGCCGGCACGTTGCCCAGTCTGGCGGAGAAGCTGCGCAGCCTGGATTCCAGCGGTGCGTAGTTTTCGTTGAGAATAAAAGCGAAGGTGTTGCTTACGTTAAAGTAAGAAGGGTCCCATTCGTTGTTTTTCAGTTCTTTAATGCCCCATTGTGAAGACTTCAGATAGTTTTCTATCATGTGATAGTCTGTCTGGTTGGCATCGGAGAGTTTACTTAACTCATAACTTTTGAGGGAATCCAGGTGCTGTTGGGCAAATGCGAGGCTGGATTGTGCCGCCGCGCTGTCGGGTACAATCAGTACGGAGTCATATTTATGATAACCTACGCTGGTGGCCCAATCAGGGTTTTCTTTCCAAAGCTGGTCGATAAAACGTTCCTGGTAGGCCTGAAATGCTTTGTTTAGCACACTGTCTGCCTGACCACCGCCCTGGGAGCTGTTGCCGTTGTTGCAGGCAACCATGGCTGCAGCTGCCGAGGCGCAAAGAAGTATTTTTCTCATGATGGTGAAGATTTTTGTTGATTGTCGACACCTAATATAAAGAATTATGGCATATACAACAGGAGGAAGAGGATGGACGGAAACAGAAATCGAAAAGTTCATTATCTTTGCGGCTCATTTGTAAAAACAGATAAAACCTTGCGCCATGTAATTTCACAGGCATATTAACCGTCTTTTCTTCGCCGTTCCGCTCCGGAACCGGCCTGTGAATTTTTTTGTTTAACCTGAATACGTTACCAATTACAAGGAAACTCCTGGTATACAGGAGCATAGGGATACCTGTTGATTAACAGCCTCCATTCGTAATTCGTAATCCGTAATTCGTAATTTCATTTATATGGCGATTTCCCAAAAATATGGCCGTACTTATCATTATCCGTTCTCACCGGGAACCACCAGCGATGACCGTATCCAGTACGATTACTGGGACTGGCTGGCAAACATACCGCAGTTGATACACACGGAAAAGCTGGATGGAGAGAACAACTGTCTTTCCCGTCACGGCGTGTTTGCACGCTCTCACGCGGCGCCCACTACTTCACCGTGGACGGAAAGCATCCGCCGTTATTGGCAAAGTATTAAAAATGAGCTGGGTGACCTGGAGATTTTTCTGGAGAACCTGTACGCAGTACATTCTATTGAATATAAAAACCTGGACCATCACTTTTATGTGTTTGGCGTCCGGGAACATGACCGTTGGCTGAGCTGGGAGGAGACCTGCTTCTATGCCGCCATGCTGGATTTGCCGGTGGTGCCCGTAGTAGGCACTCTAACGCCGCCGGCTGTACGGCAGGACTTTGAGCGGGACACGCTGTCGCTGATTAGCGGTCGCGGTGCCTTTGATCCTCATGATGCATTTACGGGCGAGCCTACCGTCATGGAAGGTATCGTGTCCCGCAACGCGGCCGGTTATCCGGTCAGCGAATTTTCACACAACGTGTTTAAGTATGTCCGCAAAGGGCATGTGAAAACCGATCAGCATTGGACCCGCCACTGGCGCCGGGCCAGGCTTAACTACGAAGGAGGTAACTATGTGGCAGATTACAGATAATAAAGACTGGGCCGCGCTCGAACAGCAGTTTGAGTGGGTGCGGGTGATGGCTTCCGTACCACAGGATGCCCGTCACCATGCGGAAGGTAACGTGGCCGTACATACGCAAATGGTGCTGCAGCAACTGCGGCAATTACCCGCTTACAGCGAGCTGTCGCCGCAGGAGCAGGAAATCATGTGGGCTGCGGCATTGCTGCATGATGTGGAGAAATACTCCACTACCGTGCACGAGCCAGATGGCAGGATCACCTCTGCCGGACATGCGCGCAAAGGGGAGATGCGCGCCCGGCAGATATTATACCGTGAGGTTCCGGCCCCTTTCCACATCCGGGAGACGATCGCTAAACTGGTGCGTTATCATGGCCTGCCGTTGTGGGTGTTCGACAAGAAAGACCCGCAGAAAGCCGTTATCATGGCCAGCCTGGAGGTGAACACCCGCCTGCTGGCCATGCTGGCCCGCGCGGATGCGCTGGGGCGTATCTGCGATGACCAGGCCGACTTGCTTTACCGGCTCGACTGCTTCGAGGAACTATGCCGGGATAATCAGTGCTGGGGCGTGCCCCGGGCTTTTGCCAACGCAGCGGCAAGAATGAACTACCTGTTGAAGGAAGATGTGTCGCCGGACTATGTGCCTTACGAACAGCCGCAGACACAGGTGGTCATGATGAGCGGCCTTCCCGGCGCAGGCAAAGACACCTACGTGCAACAGCATTATAAAGAATGGCCGGTCATCTCCCTGGATGATATCAGAAGAGCCATGAAAATAGCGCCCACCGACAAAAGCGGCAACGGGACAGTGATACAGGCGGCCAAAGAGCAGGCGAGGGAATACCTGCGTAAAGGCCGTTCCTTCGTTTGGAATGCTACCAACATCACCCGACAAATGCGGGAACAGCTCAGTAGTTTGTTCTTTACTTATCATGCTGCGGTGACCATCGTATACGTGGAAGTGCCGGCATCCCGGCTACTGCAACAAAACGGCAGGCGCGAACACGTGGTGCCGGCAGCCGCGATGGAGAGACTGATCAGCAAACTGGAAGTGCCCTCGCTGACGGAAGCACATGAAGTCATCTGGCAGGTACGATAAAAATAGTGTGGGTAAAAAATTATGGATTGATTATCTTGGCCCGCGCTCGTGAGATATATCCATGTTTTTTTACCCATATTGTTTAATAAGAATTGTTGGGCCAACCATTTGACAACGTATGCAGGAGACTCCCTTTTCGTTGGAGCAATTTGAATTGTTGTTTAAGGAACATTTCAAATCATTAGCCCTGCTGGCATATAGTGTGGTAAAAGATAAAGATGTTGCCAAGGACATTGTGCAGGAATTCTTTGTAAAGTTCTGGGAAACACAACATACCATACAGTTAAGAGGACCATTCGAAACCTATGCTGCGCGCGCAGTAAAGAACAGGAGCCTTAACCACATTGCCCGGCAGGAAGTACAGGATAAACATCAGCAGCATTTTGCCGCCATGTCGCCGGAACATCCGGATGCCGACCATGGGGACAGGGAGCAGTTTTACCAGCGCCTGTCGCATGCCATCGACTGTATGCCGGAGCAGCGTCGCCGTGTTTTCCTGATGAGCGCTGCTGAGAATAAAAAGTATGCAGAGATAGCCCGTGAACTGAATATCTCCATCAACACGGTTAAATTTCATATCAAGGCAGCGTATGTTTTTTTGCGGAATGAAGCCTTCATGCCGCTGTGGATCGGTGTTTTCATTTTTTTGAAAAAAATCTTCCTGTAGTACCTACCCTTTTTTAATCCTTCACTGTCTAATCATTAGAAGCTATGACAGAAAATCAACCATCCCCGGAGTGGGAGAAGCTTGCAGCCAAACTGGAACAGCCCCGGGAGGAAGGACCACTTTCACCGGACGAAGCCGCATATTTCCAGATCAGGGACGCCGCCGAGGGCTGGCAGGAGATAGCCTCACTGGACACAACAACAGCCTGGCAGGAAGTAGCCGCCAGGATTGAACATACACACAGAAAAAGATATTCCATTAATTGGTTCCGGGTAGCCGCTGCGGCGGTTGTTACCGGATTGATTGCAGGAGGAGCGGTATTCCTGTTGAAACCACCGCGTCAACAACCAACCACCAGCGTAGTGGCGCATGCTGCCGGAAACAATCAGCAGATCCAACTGATTACCGGCAGCGGCACTACGATCATACTGGATACGGCAACACAACTGAAAGAAGCTGATGGTACCCGCATTACCGCCGGTAAAACCGGCGTCTCGTATCAGTCTGCCCAAACCAGCAACACACCGGTGTTTAACACCCTCGTGGTACCCCGCGGCCACACCTATAAAGTAGTACTCGCCGATGGCACACGGGTATGGCTCAACGCCGATTCGAAGCTACGTTTCCCGGTGGCATTCTCCGGCGACAGGCGTGAAGTGGAACTGGAAGGAGAGGCCTGCTTTGAAACAACACCCATGGCCGCCAAACCCTTTCTTGTAAAGGTGGGCGACGTACAGGTAACAGTATTGGGCACGGAATTTAACATCAACGCTTATACGAATAAAACACTGACCACCCTTGTTTCCGGTAAAGTAAAGGTAGACGCAGGCGCACTCGCCAAAGAGCTCTCTCCCGGCCAGCAGGCGGTGTACGGGCAGGGAAATATGACCGTTGCCCACGTGGACGCTGAGCAGTTTACCGCCTGGAAAGAAGGCCTCCTGATATTTGACAACGAAAGCCTGGGCGATATCATGACCCGACTGGGCCGCGAATACGATTATACCATCCACTTCGAAAATACAGCTATACAGCAACAGCGGCTCGGCGGGAACCTCGAAAAATCCCCCTCCGTTGCACAGGTGCTGACTTTGTTAGAACAAATGGCAGATATTCACTTTGTAATAGATCAACCAAAACGTACCATCATGGTAAAACACAAATAAAAAAACGAACACGTTGTAGCATGTTCGTTTAGTGAGCAAGCCCTGTAAGACACAGGGCCCGGATCATCATATTATAATTCAATCAACCTAAATGTAATGAAAAAAAATTACATGCATGGCGAAGCCATGTCCCGGAAAAGATATCAACCATTATTGCTCTTACTTTTCTGTGTATTATGGTCTGTTGCGGTAAGCGCCCAGACGCAGCCCAAAGTCACGCTGAAAGCCAATAACATGGCCGTACCGGAATTTCTCCGGCAGCTTAACAGGCAAACTAAACTACGCTTCCTCTATAATCAGGAGGAAATGATGCAACTGCCCCCGGTAACTTTACAAGTACGCAATGAGCCACTGGATAAGGTACTGGAAGCGGCCTTCAAAGGACAACGCGTTTATTACAACATCACCAACGGCACCCTGGTGCTGCGTTATCGTCCCACATTGGAACAAACGCCCGTACAGGCAACACAAACACCGCCGCTCACCGGCACCATCACCGACGAAGAAGGCCAGCCGCTCTCTCACGCTACCATACAGGAAGCAGGCACCAATCGCGGCACCTATACCAACGAAAAAGGTTTTTTTACTTTTCCCGTTACCGACGGATCGATTCTCCGCATCTCCTATGTGGGCATGGAACCGCTGACCATGCCTGTCGGTAAAAAAAGGGACATGAAAGTGTCGCTGAAGCGAAATGCAGCTTCTAAAGAAGTAGTGGTAACCGGTATGGTTACACGTAACCGCGAGAGTTTTACCGGCGCCGTGGCTACCTTCACCGGCGCGGAACTGAAAGCGATCGGCAACCAGAACGTGGTACAGAGCCTTAAAACACTGGACCCCTCTTTTGTGATTGTGGAAAACAACTCCCTGGGCGCCAATCCCAACGCGATGCCTAATGTGGAAGTACGCGGTAAAACCAGTCTCTCTACTTCCCAGGTGAAAGACCAGTTTGGGCAAGACCCCAACCTGCCGCTGTTTATCCTCGATGGTTTTGAAACACAACTACGTAACATCATCGACCTGGATATGAACCGCGTGGAATCTATCACTATTCTGAAAGACGCTGCCTCTACCGCCATGTATGGCGCCCGTGCGGCCAACGGGGTAGTGGTGGTAGAAACCCGCAAACCCAAACAGGGAGAACTACAGGTATACTACAGCGGCGATTTTCGCGTGGAAATACCAGACCTGCGCAGCTACAACCTCATGGATGCCCGCGAGAAACTGGCGTTTGAAAAGCTCGCCGGCAGATATACCAAACGCGAGTCGGACCAGGCGCAGAGACAGGTATACCTGGACAGTATCTACAGCGCACACCGCGCCCTCGTGGAACAAGGCGTAAATAGCTACTGGCTCAATGAACCGGTACAAATCGGCTTTACCCAGGGCCACTCTGTGTATGCAGGCGGGGGCGATGAGCAGCTGCGTTATGGCGTAGGGCTGAACTACAAAAAAATCAATGGCGCCATGAAAGGCTCCGGCAGAGACGCCTGGGGCAGTACGGTAGACCTGACCTATCGCCGGGGCAGATTTAACATCAGCAACAAACTGAACGTGTCCGGCTATACGGCGCATGAATCGCCCTATGGTTCTTTTTCCAACTTCGCCGGCGCCAGTCCCTATTTCCCGAAAAGACTCCCCGATGGCAGCCTCGCCAAATACCTGGATAAACCGGAAGGCGATTCCCTGAACAAAACCATCAACGTGGTGAATCCGCTGTACAACGCCACGCTCAATAGCTTCGATGTCACTAAGAACATGGGCGTTCAGGATAACCTGCAAATGATCTGGTCATTCAATAGCTATCTGCGCCTGCAGGGTGGTCTGCAATTAAGCAAAGAGACTACCACCCGGGAGAATTTTGTCTCACCGCTCAACAGTACCTTTGATAACAACAGCATCTACGAAAAGGGCACGTATAAGAATACGAGAACAGACGTTTTCAGTTATCAGGCTAACGTTATGCTGACTTATGCCCGCGTACTGAAAGAACACTCCATTACCGGCAATCTTCGTGCAGAAGCCCAGGAATCCGCTACCAGAGGGTATATGACGGCAGCACAGGGTTTTCCTGAAAGCAGCAATGGCAACCCCGCGTTTGCGTTCTCCTATCAGACCAACAGTCGCCCGGGCGTCACTATCGATAAATACCGGAGAGTGAATGCGCTCGCCAGTGTCAACTACATGTATGACAGCCGTTATATGCTCGATCTCACCTACAGGATAGATGGCTCCACCGCTTTCGGCAGTAACAGGAAATTCTCCCCGTTCTGGTCAGCCGGTATCGGCTGGAACCTGCACCAGGAAAGTTTCTTCCGTGGGCTCACCTGGGTTAACCGCCTCAAGTTGCGGGCAGACATCGGCAGCACCGGTAACCAGAACTTCAGCAGTTTCTCTTCCGCCGACCTGTATCAGTACTATCAAAATATCAATCCCTTCGGACAGGGCGCCGCTTTGCTGGCCGTAGGTAATCCTGACCTGAAATGGCAGAATACCCTGAATACCAATATAGGCACGGATGTTACCCTGTTTGATAATCGTTTCAACCTGACGTTTAACGCCTACAACAAAAAAACAGATCCCTTAATTGTGATCCTCACACTGCCCACTTCTACCGGTTTGAGCGGATTCCCCGCCAACCTGGGTTATATGATGACCAGAGGGGTGGAAGCACTGGCTAACTATGCGGTGATCTATAAACCCAAACAACGCATCATCTGGCGTGTGGGCTATACCGGTAGTATGGTGCGCAGCAGATATGAAGGCTTTAATAATCAGCTGGACGGCCTCAACAAACAACAGCAGGATGCCAAATCCCTGGCGCGTTTCCGGGATGGCCGCAGTCCCGATGATATCTGGGCGGTACCTTCTCTGGGGATCGATCCTGCCACCGGCCGGGAAGTGCTCGTGAGAAAGAACGGCGAAACCACTTTCGACTATAATACGGATGATATCGCCGTGGTAGGTAATTCCAGACCCCGCATGGAAGGCGTTGTCAGCAGCAACCTGACGTATGGGCCTTTCAGCCTCGGTATCAACCTGCGCTACCGCTGGGGCGCAGACCTGTTCAACACAGCGCTTTACAACAAAGTAGAAAACATCAGCCGGGGCGCCCTGGCATATAACCAGGATAAAAGAGCGTTGTACGACCGCTGGAAAAGTCCGGGAGACGTGACCGCGTTTAAAGGCATCTCTATGACTTCGAAAACGGAAATGTCTTCCCGTTTTGTACAAAGAGAAAACACCATGGTGGGTGAATCCATCAATATGGGTTATGAAATGCTTACCCAGCCCTGGTTAAAGAAAGCAGGTATGCAAAGTCTCCGCCTCAATGCTTATCTCAACGATATCTTCAGATGGTCTACCGTACGGGCAGAGAGGGGAACAGAATATCCTTTTACCAATACGATAGCTTTCAGCGTAAGCGCTTCTTTCTAATGCTTCAAACACGATCACATGAAAAAGATATACTACCTGCTGATAATGGTTTCCCTGGCGCTGGCGTCCTGCAATAAATACCTGGACCTGAAGCCGGAGGATAAGTTTACAGAGGACGACCTCTATTCCACAGAGGCCGGATTTAACAATGCGCTCAATGGAATTTACCTGGCGCTCGCCGATAATAACCTGTACGGCGCTAATCTCACCCTGACAACGGTGGAAGTGCTGGCACAACGCTACAATGTAAGCGGTGATCATAATTTCACCAGCTTCGCTACCTATGCCTATGGCCAGTCTGATGTAATGGCCCGCTTTGATGGTATCTGGACATCGGCCTACAAACAAATACTGAATATCAACAAACTCCTGGAGGCATTGGACAAACACAAGGGCATTTTGTCCAAAGAGAAGGAAGACCTGATCAGGGGCGAGTGTATGGGATTAAGAGCGATGATGCACTTTGATTTATTGCGCCTGTTCGGGCCTGTATATGCCACCGGTAAAGACAAAAATGCTATCCCTTATCATAAAACCACTACAGCCGCACCGCAGCCGATACGGTCTGCTGCGGCTGTGGCGGACACAGTATTGAGTGAGTTGACCGCTGCACAACAATATCTTGCTGCCGATCCGGTGACTACAGAAGGGATACAGGATTTTAAAAGTGATGGGCGCGACTGGTTCCGCAGGAGAAATATCCGTTTCAATTACTTTGCTGCCAAAGCATTGCAGGCGCGTGTGCTGCTGTATACCGGGAATAAACCTGCCGCGCTGGCTGCTGCGCAGGATGTGATCACCAATGCCACCAAATGGTTCCCCTGGGTGAAACCCACCGACATCAACTCGGAACCTGTCAATCCCGACAGGATTTGTTCCACGGAGATATTCTTCGCCCTGTATAATCCCAATCTGTATAACAACCAGCGTGATTACTTCGCTGCTCCGCTGCAGCCTGCCGCCATTCTGGCGCCGGTACAATCCAAGCTCACAGCGGTATATGAAGGACTGGAAGGAGATTACCGTTATAAGTCGTCCTGGATACTGCCTTCTGTTGGCGGAAAAACCTATCGCACCTTCGTAAAATATGAAGATGTGCAGGATACCAGGAAACTATTTCGCTTCCTGCAGCCGCTGGTGCGTATGTCGGAGATGTATTACATCGCGGCAGAATGCACCACAGACGCCACTGCGGCGTTGCAGTACCTGAACACCGTCCGCTTTGCGCGCGGGCTGGTAAACCTCGCGGCTACGGCCAATATCACCACGGAAATAGGGAAGGAATACAAGAAGGAGTTCTTTGGAGAAGGACAACTGTTTTTCTACTATAAAAGAATGATGACGCCAAAAGTGATCAACGGTGCAGCTTCCGCAGCGGATATAGCACCTAACTACGTATTGCCGTTGCCGTTATCAGAAACCAATCAGCGGACCAACTAAAAGTACTTTGTCAATGAAAACAATTCACGGTATAATAGGGGCGGTCATGTTATCTGTCCTCTTTGCCTGTCAAAAGGATGCGCTGCCCACCTGGTCGGGCACCAATGATATTTATTTTGAAAACAGCGTCGTGATGGACGCTGCGTCACGTCAGACGGACAGCCTGAAGGTGCTTTTTATCTTCGCGCCACAGGGAACGAAAGACTCGGTGTTGAAAATAGCGGTCAAAACCATGGGTGCGCCTGTAGCCTATGACCGCACTTTTAAAGTGAGCACGGACCAATCGACCGCCGTGCCGGGAAAACACTACGACGCGCTGCCCGACTCGTTTGTAATGCGCGCCAACCGTGTAGTGGACACCATTCGCCTGCGCCTGGTCCGTACCCCCGACATGCTCACCGATACCGTTTCCCTGGTGCTGCAACTGAAACCCAACCATCACTTCACCACCAACATGACCCGCGTAGCCATTGGTAACAATACTTATCTCAGTACCACCACGCTGCGGATACGCATGACGGACGTGTTGTCACAGCCCGACCTCTGGTATTTTGCCGTATTTGGGAAATTCAGTCGTAAGAAGTTCCTGCTGGTCTGCGCATTGACCGGATATGACCCGGCCAAACTGGCCAATGAATCGATAATTGCAGATACCTACTACCTCGGAAAAGTAACCCAGCGTTATCTGGACGAACAGGCCAAGGCCGGCAATATCATCCTGGATGATGACGGTAGCGTGATGACGATGGGCACGTCCATTACCGGGGGATGATCGGTTTTATATTAACTAACCTTTTGTGATTACGATATGTATAAATATATTCTGGGTATCCTGTCTATCATCGCCCTGGCAGGATGTTACAAAGACAAGGGCAATTACGACTACCACGAGCTCAATGCGGTAAAAATCAGTGGTATCGACAGCAGCTATTCGGTGTTACAGGGCACCCGTTTGCAGATCAAACCTGTACTGGCGTTTACAAAAGATGCGAGCGGTGATACCAGCAAATACAGCTACGAATGGTTCGTGATAGAAAAAATCGGCAACCTGCCCCTGGGCGCACGTACCGATCTGGCCACCACCCATGACCTGGACGTGAGTATTACGCTGGCGCCTTCCAGAGACTATACCGTGTATTACCGGGTAACAGACAAGGCTACCGGTGTTACTTTTAAATACCTCTCTAACCTGACCGTGTCCATAGCGATCTCCAAAGGCATGCTGATCCTGAGTGAGGTGAATGGTAAAGCGCGGCTGGACATGCTGTCGGAGTACCCTAAGAAATATACGATGTATACCGACGTGTTGCGTATGCTGAATTCTACCGTACCCCATGATGGGGCGCCGGTGGAAGTGGCGATGGTGACAACCGGCTATTATATCTCCACCACAGCGGGAACACATAAAATCGATAACAACACCCTGGGGTGGAAACCCACCAACAGCATATCTTATGAGTTTCAGTCGAAAGTGCCGGAAAACCTTGTTGCCCAGCGATTGATGTCGGGTTTTATGAACAGCGCCCTCTGTTTTGTCAACGGTGATTTGTACGTGTACAACCAGGTGTATCAGGTGAGATACAACCTCCCTGTCAATTACCTCACCGAGAGCAAAGAGACCTTTAAGGTATCACGGCACATCGCTTCCCATATCCAGTACATGATACCCATCTTGTTGTATGATGAAACGAATCACCGCTTTGTACGCTATACGCCCCCGAATTCAGAGTGCACGCTGATGCCGCCGGGAACGATCTTTAACTACCAGGATGCTGCAAAAGACCTGCTGTATATGACCTGGAACAACTACAACGGCGGGATGGTATTCGCGTTGCTGAAAGACCGGCCCACCGGAAAAGTGTTCCTGGCCCGTATCAATGTAACCACCTCCATCCTGCAGCAAAGCAGCTACGATGAAATGAATGTTCCCGATATTGATAAAGCTACCAGGTTTGCCGTGGACCCGGTCAACGGCTACATTTTCTACAGTGCAGGCGGTAAGCTGTATGAGTATGATGTTTCGCTGAAAACAGCCAAACTGATGCTGGACAGGCCGGGGTCAGAAATTACCTTGCTCACCGGCGCGGCAGATGGACTGGTAGTAGGGTTTTACCAGCTTTCCGGTCCCGCTGAAACCGGGGGTTCCTGGGAGAAGTATACCGTGCCTCCTGTAAACGGGCCACTACAGCTGAAGGAGTCTTACACCGGCTTTGGTAGAATTGTAAGCTGGATACCGAAGGTTTCCTGATCACGCAAAGGCGCAAAGCAGCAAAGACGCAAAGATGATATAAGCGAGCAGAGAAAGCAAAGGAGCGGAGATCAAATTTGATCTCCGCTCCTTTGCTTTCTTATTATTCTTATCAATCCTTTGCTTTCTTATTATTCTTATCAAT